>NZ_JACXBP010000011.1 GCF_014773485.1 Erwinia aphidicola
AACGTCATAATGAATTTCATTATGTGTTCACTCGTGAGGCTTGATATTTTTTACGTCCGGAGACGTTGATATCAATCCTGCGAGTGCCCACACAGATTGTCTGATAAATTGTTAAAGAGCGTTGCGAGCAGTGCCGGGGCATCCTGTCGCGAGGTGGCGTATATTACGCTTTCCTCCTTCGGAGTCAACTTCTTTTTGAGAAGTTTTTCCGGCGGTTCAGAACTTCCTGAACCTCTTAACACGCTGGCCTGTAAGCCGTTGTTCCGTGTCAGTGGAGGCGCATTATAGGGAATTTCTGGAGGCTGACAAGGGCAAATCGTAAAAAACTTTTTGAGTGCTGTTTTTTTGCTCTAAACACCCTTAAACAGCCAGTTTTTCGAGCTTTTCGAAGCCATAACGCTGTAAAACGGGCATTAATTGCACAGCTTGTTCAGTAATATCCATACAAAAAGCGATATTGGCATCCGCGGAAACGGCATGCGGGGATACATTTTCCAGTAACCAGACGGTGCGTCGCGCAATCGCCGCGCCAGAATCTATTAAACGCGTCCCTTCCGGCAGCACCTGTTGCAGCTCTTCACTAATAAGAGGGAAGTGGGTACAGCCCAGCACCACCGTATCCGGTGGCTCCTGCATCCGCAGCCACGGCTGCAGAACGCGCTTCACTTCTTCTATTGCTACCGGTTGCCCATGCAGTTTTGCTTCCGCCAGCGCCACCAGTTCTGACGAACCGATCATCTCCGTTTTGCATTCGCTACCGAAACGCGCCACCAGCTCATGAGTATAAGGGCGTTTAACGGTGCCGCGCGTTGCCAGCAGGCCAACGACACCGTTACGCGTCAGGCGTGCGGCAGGTTTAATGGCAGGTACGACGCCCACCACCGGAAATTCAAAGCGTGCGCGCAGGGCCGGCAGCGTCACGGTACTTGCCGAGTTACAGGCGATAACCACTAACGCAAGAGGATAGAGGCGGGTGACCGCTTCAACGATAGCGAGCACGCGCTCAACGATAAACTCTTCCGACTTCTCGCCATAAGGAAAGGCAACGTTGTCGAAAGCGTAGAGATAATGGAGGTCCGGCAGCAATTTGCGGATCTCATCATAGACTGAAAGCCCACCGACGCCGGAGTCAAACACCAGCACGGTGGGCCGTTCTTTAGAAGTTGTAGCTGCCGCTGAGGTAGTATTCCCGTCCAGGGGTTTCATAACCATACGCTGTCTCGTAATCTTTATCGAACAGGTTGGCAATTCTACCACGAACGGTGAGATGGGATGTGACCGGATACGAAACTGCAAGATCCCACAGGCTTACGCCGCCCATTTTTACACGCGGGCTTGGATAAACGCTGTAGTCGGTATCATAGCGCTGACCGAGATACTGATAGCTCAGGGACCAGTCAAACGTCGCCACGGCCCAGTCCAGCTGATATTTAACCTGCTGTTTAGCACGGCGCGCCAGCACTTCATTGGTCACGGCATTACGCGGGTCAAGATAGTCGTAAGATAGGGTATGCGCCAGTGGACCGGTATCAAAGGACGCCGTCGCCTCCACACCTTTAATACGCGCTTTCTTAATATTGCTGTAATGCGAGGTGGAATCGAAATCGATCAAATCATCGATATCGTTACGATAGCCGGAAAAACGCCAGTTTACCGGCCCGGTTAACCCTTCAAAGCCCCCTTCCCACTGCTTGCTTTTCTCAGGCTGCAGATCGCGATTACCGTAGCTTTCGCTGTAAACCTGATTGAGGTTAGGAGCCTTAAAAGCAGTACCGTAGGAAGCAAACACGCTGTAGCCATCGACAAACTCCCAGGCCGCGCTGCTCTGCCAGGTGTTATGCCAGCCAAAAGCATTATTGTCATCGCCGCGCACCGCGCCTTCCAGCGTCACGCTACCCAGTTTCTGCTGTGTGGTGGCGTAGATGCCGGTGTTACGCTGCTCCTGGCCCGCCGCAACATAATTAGTGCCAGGTTCTGATGTCTGCTTCTGCCAGTCAACGCCGCCGCTAACCGTACCATAACCGGCCGCCAGCGTATTACCCCACTGCAAGTTGTATTGCTGCACATCATCTAACGTCGAGGCCGGGCCATAGCGCCCTTTTGACGGGTCAAAGTTGAGATCTTTCGTGTGGCTGTAGCTGGCAATCAGCTGTGAGGAGTAAATCCCGCGGTTGAAACGCAGCCCGGTATCCCAGCTTTGGCTATAGAGCTGGCGGGTATCCGGCATGCCCAATAAAGCGAAGGAGGAACTGTCGTAGACCAGTGAACCATCATAGTCAGAGCGGTTGTCAAAGCCATAACCACGGAAAAAACCGGTGAACTCATCATTAAACTGATGCTCCACGCTCCCGTACAGGGATTTACTCATAAAGCCATCGCGATCCGGCTGGGCAGGGTCACCGAATGCATTCGGGTATCCAGCCACCACATCGTAGCCTTTGGTATAGGTGTAGCTGCCGGCCAGCGTCACCAGGGTATTTTCCCCCAGGCGCTGCTGCGTGGAACCGTCATAGGACTGATAGCCATTTGAACCGATACCGGCGTTCAGCGTGGTACCCGGCTTATCACGTCCGGTAATGATATTAATCACGCCACCAATCGCGTCCGAACCATAGACCGCTGAGCGCGCCCCGCGCACATATTCAATGCGCTGAACCAGAGAAACCGGGATCTGGCTAAGATCGGACGCACCGCTAATGCCCGCCTGATTCAGGCGAATACCATCAATCAGCACCAGCACGTGGTTAGAGTTGGTTCCGCGAATAAACAGCGAGCTTTGCTGGCCCATTCCGCCGTTTTGAGCGATATCAACGCCGGGCAAGCGGCGCATCACATCCGTCAGCGTTTTCGACTGCCAGCGGTCGATCTGCTCTTTTGTGACGACCGTCGTGGGTGCCAGCACGGAAGAGACGGGTTGCGCAAAACGATTCGCCGTCACCACCTGCGTCTCTTCATTACTGACTTGTGCAAAGCCGTTTTGCGCCCAGAGGGAAATCGCCGTAGCGCTAAACGCCAGCAGCGTGTTTTTGTTTTTTGTTGTAAACATGACCAAGCATCCAAAAGAAGTGCAGGATGCCGCAGGCATACGATCGATAGCACGCGATGATCGTAAGAAATGCGACGTTATTCCGGCAGGTCTTCGGGCTCAGAATCGGTTGCTCGTCATACTGCACGTTACATGTGCGTTGGCTTCACTCATTCACCCGAATCACTTACTACTGTAAGCTCATTGGGACTCACTTATTTGCCGCCTTCCTGTAACGCGAAGTATTTTGAGCATTGGTGGCAATGACTTCCCGTCCTGAGACAGTGTCTGCGTTACGCTATTGTCACGACATTCTTTACCGCTGCGCGTCAGCTCCAGATTTGCACTGGATTCCCTTTTAACTCGCGGGGAGGCCGGAGCCGCAGTTTAAGTTCAATAAAATTAGAAATCCAGATATCCGGACATCCATAAATGACGATTTTTGCACAATACTGGACATGAGTTAAAGAATCCCTACAATCGCCCGGCTATCACCGCCAAATATTCAGGAATAACCATGACGCCCGAACAGCTGCCTATTGAACAATACGATGACCAACTCGCCGAGAAAGTGACACGACTGACGTCGATGATGTCCGTGTTTAACGCTCCCGAGGTCGAGGTCTTCCGTTCACCGGTAAGCCACTATCGGATGCGCGCCGAATTCCGCGTCTGGCATGACGGTGATGACCTCTACCACATCATTTTCGATCAGGAGACGCGCGACCGCATTCGCGTCGACAGCTTCCCGGCAGCCAGCGAGCTGATTAACCGCCTGATGCCGCGTCTGATTGCCGCTGCCCGAGAGCAGCACGTTCTGCGCTATAAGCTGTTCCAGATTGACTATCTGTCAACGGTCAGCGGCCAGATCGTGGTCTCCCTGCTGTATCACCGCAAGCTGGATGAAGAGTGGCAGCAGGCCGCCAGCACTCTGCGCGACGCGCTACGTGCCGAAGGGTTTGATCTGCATCTGATTGGCCGCGCCACCAAAACTAAGATCTGCCTCGACCGCGACTATGTCGACGAGTGTCTGACTATCGACGGTCGGGAGATGATCTACCGCCAGGTGGAGAACAGCTTCACTCAGCCGAATGCGGCAATGAATGTGCAGATGCTGGAGTGGGCGCTGGATACCACGCGCAATTCAAGCGGTGACCTGCTGGAGCTGTACTGCGGCAACGGTAACTTCTCACTGGCGCTGGCGCGCAATTTCCGTCGGGTGCTGGCGACCGAGATCGCCAAGCCTTCCGTTGCCTCTGCGCAGTACAATATCGCGGTGAACCAGATCGATAACGTGCAGATCATTCGCATGGCGGCAGAAGAGTTTACCCAGGCGATGAACGGTGAAAGAAGCTTCAGAAGGTTGGAAGGGATCGATCTGACCAGCTACGAGTGCGAAACCATCTTCGTCGACCCACCGCGCAGCGGTCTGGATGAGGAAACGGTGAAGATGGTGCAGGCTTATCCACGCATCCTGTATATCTCCTGCAACCCGCAGACGCTGTGCGATAACCTCGCCACGCTGTCGGCTACGCATGAGGTGACGCGCCTGGCGCTGTTCGACCAGTTCCCGTATACCCATCATATGGAGTGCGGCGTGCTATTGACTCGCCGCTGATGAATGATTGTCGGGCGACGCCTGTCGCCCGGCTGTATTCAGCTAACTTTACGTGCTCGCCACTTCATCGCGATCCAGAACACCACTACCACCATCAGCACGGTCGGCACAAAATTCGAACCGATATCAGGGTATTCCGCCCGCACCATTGCGCTATACAGCAGAATACCAAGCAGGAAAAACGCAGCGGCCAGCGAAGGCATCCCGTCCGGCATCGCACGGTTCAGATAGCGCTGATGCAGGCACCAGGCAGCAAGGCACAGCGTGATGAGCGGGAAGATAGAAAATGGTACCAGTGAACTGAACAGTACCGAAAATGAACCGTTGAGTGAAAGCCCGGCAATAAAGGTCAGCAGTAGCGTTCCCTTGTCCCGGCTCGTAGCTAAATTCATGTCACCACCCTTTTAGTCTTTGGATTCCAGCGTCACCGCCAGCCTCTCCTGTTCACGACGATACCAGTAGTACGCCCCTTTCGAGATCATCCGCAGCTGCAGCACCAGTCGTTCTTCCAGCTGGCGGCGCTGTTCAGCGTCAATATCCAGCGCTTCCGCACCGGCATTAAACACAATAATGACCATCGCTTCCGCCTGCGCTTCAGTAAAGCTGCGCGGCATGCGGTTTTCTATTTCCAGATAGTCGGCCAGTTCGGCAATAAAGTGCTGAATTTCACGCGCCACCGCAGCACGAAATGCAGCGGAGGTTCCTGAACGTTCACGCAGTAACAGGCGAAAGGCATTTGGGTTATCGCCGATAAATTCCATAAAGGTGGAGACGGAAGTGCGGATCACGCTGCCACCTTTGGCAATACGCTGACGCGCCTGACGCATCAACTGACGCAGCATCAGGCCGCTCTCATCCACCATGGTCAGCCCTAATTCATCTACATCACGAAAGTGACGATAAAATGACGTTGGGGCGATACCGGCTTCGCGGGCAACTTCCCTCAGGCTAAGGCTGGCGAAACTCCGCTCGGCGCTTAATTGACTAAACGCCGCTTCGATAAGTGTACGCCGTGTACGTTCTTTTTGCTGCGCTCTGACGCCCATATTAGTGCCTGTTTTGCCTGCAAGGGGGCACTATAGCAAAAATTTCAGCGTACAGTGGGTCAAACTTTGTGAACGCCTGTTAACCCTGTAATTTGGCAATTGATGGCAAAAAATACGGTTACAATTGGGAACTGCGCGCTGAGATGTTAGAATCTCGTTGTAAAATTGTATAAGAAATAGGACGTATTGGTATGCAACAGTCTTATGATTACGACGCCATTGTTATTGGTTCCGGTCCGGGCGGTGAAGGTGCCGCAATGGGGCTGGTGAAACAGGGAGCGCGCATAGCCGTTATCGAGCGCTACCACAATATCGGCGGCGGGTGTACACACTGGGGAACCATCCCTTCGAAAGCGCTGCGCCACGCCGTCAGCCGCATTATCGAGTTTAACCAGAACCCACTGTATAGCGACCACACACGTCTTCTGCGTTCTTCTTTTGCCGACATTCTGAATCACACCGAAAACGTTATCAGCCAGCAAACCCGCATGCGTCAGGGTTTCTACGAGCGTAATCACTGTGAGCTGTTCCAGGGTGATGCACGTTTTGTTGATGCCAACACCATCGAAGTTGAAAGCCATGACGGCACGATTGAACGCCTGACCGCCAGCAAATTCGTTATCGCCTGCGGTTCACGCCCTTATCATCCGCCGGATGTCGACTTTGCCCATCCACGCATCTACGACAGCGACTCTATCCTCAACCTGCACCACGAACCGGACCATGTGATTATCTATGGCGCCGGGGTGATCGGCTGTGAGTACGCGTCAATTTTCCGTGGCCTGTCGGTCAAGGTTGACCTGATCAACACCCGCGACCGCCTGCTGGCGTTCCTCGATCAGGAAATGTCAGACTCGCTTTCCTACCACTTCTGGAACAATGGCGTAGTTATTCGTCATAACGAAGAGTTTGAGAAAATTGAAGGGGTGGCAGATGGCGTGATTATGCATCTGAAATCCGGCAAAAAATTGAAAGCCGACTGCCTGCTTTACGCCAATGGCCGTACCGGTAACACCGACTCACTGTCGCTGGAAAACGTCGGTCTGGAGGCGGATGGTCGTGGTCTGTTGAAGGTTAACAGCATGTACCAGACGGCGCAGCCGCATATCTACGCGGTGGGGGATGTGATTGGTTACCCAAGCCTGGCGTCTGCCGCCTACGATCAGGGCCGTATTGCTGCCCAGGCAATGGTAAAAGGTGAAGCGACCGCACACCTGATTGAAGATATCCCAACCGGTATCTATACCATCCCGGAAATCAGCTCCGTTGGTAAAACCGAGCAGCAGCTGACGGCGATGAAGGTGCCTTACGAAGTGGGCCGTGCGCAGTTTAAACACCTGGCGCGTGCGCAGATCGTTGGCATGAACGTCGGTAGCCTGAAAATCCTGTTCCACCGCGAGACCAAAGAGATCCTCGGCATTCACTGCTTCGGCGAGCGTGCTGCGGAGATCATTCACATCGGTCAGGCGATTATGGAGCAGAAAAACGGTGGCAACACGATTGAGTACTTCGTGAATACCACCTTTAACTACCCGACAATGGCGGAAGCCTACCGGGTGGCGGCGCTAAACGGCTTAAACCGCCTGTTTTAACGCGCCGCTGCTCATCACGCCCTGCATATGTTCACGGATCGCCTCAGCCAGCTGCTCATAGCGGCCGCGCAGAGGTGAACCGGGGCGATACACTAACGCGATGGTGCGCTGTGGAACCGGCTTATAACAGTCGAGATAACACACCCCGTCGCGTACTCTCTCCTTAGGCACCGCCAGCGATGGCAACAGCGTAATCCCGCTGCCTGCCGCCACCATATTACGCAGCGTTTCCAGACTGGTTGCGCGGAAGTGCGTATCTTCATCGGCACCCGCCTGGAAGCAGAAGCCCATCGCCTGATCGCGCAGACAGTGTCCGTCTTCCAGCATCAGCAGCTTCTCACCGGCCAGATCCGACATCGGCACGCGATCGCGCTCATGCCATGGATGATCGGCATAGATTGCCAGCTTCATCGGTTCGTCAAACAGCGGGACTTCAATAAACGCTTCCGACTCTTTCACCAGCGCCAGAATGGCACAGTCCAGCTTGCCGCTATCGAGCTGCGCCAGCAGCTGCTGAGTCTGCGCTTCGTGCAGATACATCTCCAGCTTCGGGAAGGTCCGATGCAGCGAAGGAATAATCTGCGGCAGCAGATACGGGCCAACGGTTGGGATCAGGCCGATATGCAGCGGGCCGGACATCGCCTCGCCCTGTTGGCTGGCCATCTCTTTCAGCACTTTCACTTCGCGCAGCACGGTACGCGCCTGATCCACCAGCAGCAGCCCGGCCTGGGTGAATAACACTTTGCGGCTGGTGCGCTCCAGCAGCATCACGCCCAGCTCATCTTCCAGCTTGCGGATCTGCCCGCTCAGCGTTGGCTGGCTGACGTGGCAGGCATCGGCGGCACGGCGAAAATGGCGATGTTCCGCCAGCGAAACCAGATACTCCAGATCACGAATGTTCATCTCAATCCTCTATTCCACGATAGCCCGTGACGATAGATAGCATAGCAACCAACGATTATCCCTATCAAGCCTGAATGACAATAATGTGCCCCTGCAGAAATACAGCAGCCTTATCCGTTTATTAAGAGGTCTTTTATGTTTGCAAGTCAGGAAGGTAAATCAATCCCGCAGGTCACTTTTCACACGCGTCAGGGCGATAGCTGGGTCGACGTCACCACTGATGAGCTGTTTAAAGATAAAACGGTGATCGTCTTTTCACTGCCGGGCGCATTTACCCCAACCTGCTCCTCCAGCCATCTGCCGCGCTACAACGAGCTGTCCGACGTGTTCAAAAAACATGGCGTGGACAGCATCCTGTGCGTGTCGGTCAATGACACCTTTGTGATGAACGCCTGGAAAGCCGATCAGCGCGCCGGGAACATCACCTTTATTCCCGATGGCAACGGGGATTTCACCCGCGGTATGGAGATGCTGGTTGAGAAAGCCGACCTTGGCTTTGGTCCGCGCTCATGGCGCTACTCAATGCTGGTGCGCAACGGCGTGGTAGAGAAAATGTTTGTCGAACCAAACAAGCCGGGCGACCCGTTTGAAGTGTCCGATGCGGATACCATGCTGCGCTATGTTGCGCCGGAATATAAGGTGCAGGAGTCCGTTTCCCTGTTCAGCAAGCCGGGCTGCCCGTTCTGCGCCAAGGCAAAACAGATGCTGATTGACCGTGGGATTCAGTTTGAAGAGATCGTGCTGGGCCAGGATGCGACCACCGTCAGCCTGCGTGCCGTTAGCGGCCGCTCCACCGTGCCACAGGTGTTTATCGGCGGGCGCCACATCGGCGGCAGCGATGATTTAGAGCAGTTCTTCGCGGCGTAAAACAAAAAGGGGATGGTATGCCCATCCCCTACAACTTTACCCAGGGGTCGGACTTGCCGACCCACAACGCGATTACGCCAGACGCTGCTTCGCTGCGGTAATCGCTTTCGATACCTGATGCGGTGAGACGCCGCCTTGCGCATTACGCTTGTCGAGGCAGGATTGCAGCGACAGGATCGGGTAAACATCCTCGCCAATCACGCTGCTGAACTTCTGCAAATCAGATAACTTCAGTGCTTCCAGCGCCACGCCCTGCTTGATCGCTTCCACCACGGTTTCACCGACAATATGGTGCGCTTCACGGAACGGTACGCCTTTGGCGACCAGATAATCCGCCAGCTCGGTGGAGTTAGCATAGCCCTGCTCGGCCGCTTCCTGGCAGCGCGGACGTTTCACCTGAATGCCATCCAGCACCAGTGCCGCCATATGCAGACAGTCAGACCAGGTATCGAGCGCGTCGAACAGCCCTTCTTTGTCTTCCTGCATATCTTTGTTGTACGCCAGCGGCAGGCCTTTCAGCGTCATGCTCATCGCGGTCAGGGCACCCTGTACGCGGCCCACTTTGCCACGGATCAACTCCAGCGCGTCCGGATTTTTCTTCTGCGGCATCAGGGAAGAGCCGGAAGTCACTTTATCAGACAGCTCAACAAAGCCCGCCTCACCGGTATTGAAGAAGATCAGGTCTTCGGCAAAGCGCGACAGGTGCACCATACCGATAGACGCATCGGACAGCAGCTCCAGCACATGATCGCGGTCAGAAACGGTATCAAGGCTGTTGCGGGTGGCAGAGGCAAAGCCTAACCAGCCGGCCAGCTGCTCGCGGTCGATTTCATAGGCGGTTCCTGCCAGTGCGCCACAGCCCAGCGGGCTGACGTCAAGGCGCTTCAGCGTGTCCTGCAGGCGGCTTTCGTCGCGCGCCAGCATCTCAACATAGGCAAGGCACCAGTGTGCAAACGTCACCGGCTGGGCGCGCTGCAGGTGGGTATAACCCGGCATCACCGCGTCCTGATTGGCTTCCGCGGTGGCGATCAGCGCCTGCTGGAACTGACGTGTGGCGATCAGCAGCTCGCTGACCTGCGCCTTACACCACAGTTTCAGGTCGGTCGCGACCTGATCGTTACGGCTACGGCCGGTATGGAGCTTTTTGCCCAGCGAACCGACTTTGTCGATCAGCTTGCCTTCCACCCAGCTGTGAATATCTTCGGCGTCACTTTCCAGAATCTGCTGTGGATTCGCGCGCACTTCTTCCAAAAGAACATTCAGCGCGCCTTCCAGCTGCTGCTGCTCATCGGAGGTTAAAACATTGACGGTCACCAGCGCTTTGGACCAGGCAACGGAACCGGTGATGTCCTGCTCTGCCAGACGATAGTCGAAGCGCAGTGAGTCATTGAATAACTTGAAACGTTGATCTGCAGCCTGCGTAAACCGTCCACCCCAAAGTGCCATGATGCGTACTCCCTTCAAATAATGTAATAAGGGCGGCACATGTGCCGCCCCTACGAATGCCTGTAGGGGCGAGTTACCTCGCCCGAAATATTACTTCTTCTCGTTCAGCGCGCGGATGCGTGAAGAGAGCGAGAACAGACGGATAAAGCCGCCCGCGTGACGGTGATCGTACACTTCGTCTTCGCCGAAGGTGGCGAACTCTTCAGAATAGAGGCTGTTGGCCGATTTCTTCTGGATAGCGGTCACCTGGCCTTTGTACAGCTGCAGCACCACTTCGCCGTTCACATCTTCCGCCAGTGCAGCGGCAGAAGCCTGAATGGATTTACGCAGCGGTGCGAACCAGCGACCGTCATAAACGACATAGGACATTTCCAGGCCCAGCTGCTCACGCCATTTGAAGCTATCACGGTCCAGAACCAGCTGCTCAACCGCGCGCAGCGCGTTAACCATGATGGTGCCGCCAGGCGTTTCGTAGCAGCCGCGGGACTTGATGCCCACCAGACGGTTTTCCACGATGTCGATACGGCCCACGCCGTGACGCGCACCAATGGCATTCAGTTTGTCCAGGCAGCCGAACGGGCTAAGCGCTTCACCATTGACGGCAACCACGCGGCCTTTCTCTACGGAAACGGTAACCTGCTCAGGCTGATCCGGTGCTTCCAGCGGATCGACGGTCCACACCCAGCAATCTTTGTTCGGGGCATTCCACGGGCTTTCCAGCACGCCGCCTTCGGTAGAGATGTGCCACGCATTTTCGTCACGGCTGTAGATTTTCTCCAGCGACGCGGTGGTCGGGATATTACGCTCTTTCAGATAGTCCAGCAGCGCTTCACGGGAACGCAGGTTCCACTCACGCCATGGCGCGACCACTTTCAGCTGGGGAGCCAGCGCAGTGTAGGTGGTTTCGAAACGTACCTGGTCGTTACCTTTACCGGTTGCGCCGTGGCACAGGGCATCAGCCCCCACTTTCAGCGCCAGCTCAACCTGCGCTTTAGCAATGATTGGGCGCGCCATCGACGTCCCCAGCAGGTAAGTGCCTTCATACAGCGCACCGGTCTGCAGCACCGGATAAACGTACTCGCTGATGAACTCTTCACGCAGGTCCACCACGTGACATTCTGACGCACCGGACTGTAACGCTTTCTGCTCAACGCCTTCCAGATCGCCACGCTCCTGACCGATATCCGCCACGAACGCCACCACTTCACAACCGCCGTAGTTCTCTTTCAGCCATGGAATAATGGCCGAAGTGTCCAGACCGCCGGAGTAAGCCAGTACGATTTTTTTGATGCTTTTGTCTTGCATTGTCTTTTCCTTGAAAACGTTTCTGTTTAAGCGAGGATACGGGTGCCGATGGACACGCCGTTAAATAGGGTCGGCAGCTGTTCGGCATGGCGCCAGCTGGCGATATCCACCGGGCGGCCCAGAGTACGGGCGGCTTCCAGTGCAGCATTCACTTTAACGATCATACCGTCGGTAATCACCCCGTCAGCGATCAGCTGCCCGGCTTTTTCCGCCGTCATCTCTTCGATGCGCTGCTTGTTAGCATCGAGAATACCGCTAACGTCCGAGAGCAGGACCAGATCGGCACCCAGCGTCGCGGCCAGTGCCGTCGCCGCCTGGTCAGCGTTGACGTTCATCAGCAGGCCATCAGCGGTGATGCCGATTGAGCTGACCACGGGCAGATAGCCCGCGCCCAGCAGCGTATTAATCAGGCGTGGGGAACCCGGCGTTGCCAGCCCCACGTGACCCAGTTCATCATCAAACTGTGCCACCTCAACACTGCCGCCGTCGCCGAGACACAGGCCAACGGCATCAATGCCATGTTTTTTCGACCAGGCCAGCAGGGTTTTGTTCGCTGTACCCGCCAGCGCCCCGGTGATAATGTCGATCTGATCGGCGGGAGTAACGCGCAAACCGTTTTTCTTCTTCACCGGCAGCGCCAGCTTGCTCATCAGTTCATCGACCAGGCAGCCGCCACCGTGAACGATCAGCAGCGGTCGCTGATGCGTGGTACGGTAGCTAACCAGTGCAGTAAACAGACGCTCAAGCGCCTCTTCGCTGTCCAGCAGCACACCGCCTAACTTGATAATTAACGGATTGGTCATCAACTCAACTCGCTCTCTGTGATAGATAGAATTATTGGTTTCCATCTGGTCGCTGATATTGTATTTTTATTCACTATTAGTGCATGAATATTGATACTATCCTAACCCAAGGACTGTCAACAGTGAAGACAAAATTACCCCCTTTTATTGAGATTTACCGCCAACTGATTGCAACGCCATCAATCAGCGCCACCGACAGCGCGCTCGACCAGAGTAATGAAACTTTAATCAGTTTGCTGGCCGGCTGGTTCCGCGATCTGGGCTTCAGCGTGGAAGTGCAGCCGGTGCCCGGCACGCGCAACAAATTCAATATGCTGGCGAAGAGCGGCGAAGGCGCAGGTGGCCTGCTGTTGGCCGGCCACACCGACACGGTGCCGTTTGACGATGGCCGCTGGACGCGCGACCCGTTCACTCTCACCGAGCACGACAACAAGCTTTACGGCCTCGGCACCGCCGACATGAAAGGTTTCTTCGCCTTTATTTTAGACACCCTGCGTGATATTGACGTGTCAGTGCTGAAAAAGCCGCTGTATATCCTCGCCACCGCCGATGAAGAGACCACCATGGCCGGGGCGAAATTCTTTTCTGAATCCACCACGCTACGCCCGGACTGCGCGATAATCGGTGAGCCTACCTCGCTGAAACCGGTGCGGGCGCACAAAGGCCATCTGTCTAACGTGATCCGCATTCAGGGCCAGTCCGGCCACTCCAGCGATCCGGGGCGCGGCGTCAATGCCATTGAGCTGATGCATGAGTCAATCACCCAGCTGATGGAGCTGCGCAACACGCTGAAGACACGCTTCCACCACGACGGCTTCGCCATTCCTTATCCGACCATGAACTTCGGCCACATCAGCGGCGGTGATGCGGCCAACCGTATCTGCGCCTGCTGCGAGCTGCATATGGATATCCGCCCGCTGCCGGGGCTGACGTTAAGCGATCTCGATGAGCTGCTGAATGACGCGCTGGCCCCGGTCAGTGCGCGCTGGCCGGGTCGACTGACCGTTGGCGAACTGCACCCGCCAATCCCGGGCTACGAATGCCCGCGTGAGCACCAGCTGGTGCAGGTGGTGGAGAAACTGCTGGGGACCGAAACCGAAGTGGTGAACTACTGCACCGAAGCACCGTTTATTCAGGAAATCTGCCCGACGCTGGTTTTAGGCCCGGGATCGATCAATCAGGCACACCAGCCGGATGAATTTATCGATACCGCATTTATTAAGCCGACTCGCGAACTGATCGCCCAGGTGGTGCATCATTTTTGCTATCACTAAGTGAAAATCGGGGCAATTGACTGTGAAAACAGCCGTTTGCCCCTGATTTCAATTATTCGGGATGATAAGAATAACTTATCTCACTCCGTCGCCATTAAATTTCATAAATTCCCGCAAGTTAGCACCACAATGGGGCAGATTTAAGTCAATTGACGAATGGTTCTTAACGTGGCTAGATAAAAGGCTGCGTTATGCCCATAAGGGTGAAATAAAGTAACAAATACAAGAAGGGTGTCAGGGGTCATATGAACGAACAATATTCCGCAATGCGAAGTAATGTCAGTATGCTCGGCAAACTGCTCGGGGATACAATTAAGGATGCTCTGGGAGAGAACATTCTCGATCGGGTTGAAACAATCCGTAAGCTCTCCAAGTCATCACGTGCGGGAAATGATGCCCACCGTCAGGAACTGCTGACCACGCTGCAAAATTTGTCCAACGATGAACTGCTGCCGGTCGCCCGCGCGTTCAGTCAGTTCCTCAATCTGACCAACGTGGCCGAGCAGTACCACACCATTTCACCAAAGGGCGAAGGCCCGAATCAGACAGAGCTGCTGGCGAAGACCTTTGAACGCCTGAAGCAGCAGCCGGACCTGACCGAAGCCGCCGTTCGTGAGGCCATTGAATCCCTGTCGCTGGAACTTGTTCTTACCGCGCACCCGACTGAAATTACCCGCCGTACCCTGATCCACAAACTGGTGGAAGTGAACAGCTGCCTCAAACAGTTGGATCACAACGACCTGTCTGACTATGACCGTGGGCAGATCATGCGCCGCCTGCGCCAGCTGGTCGCCCAGGCCTGGCACACCGATGAAATTCGCAAATACCGCCCTTCCCCGATTGATGAAGCCAAATGGGGCTTTGCTGTGGTTGAAAACAGCCTGTGGGAAGGGGTGCCTAACTTCCTGCGCGAGCTGAACGAGCAGGTTGAAGAGTCCTTTGGCTATCAGCTGCCGGTCGATTTTGTCCCGGTGCAGTTCACCTCGTGGATGGGCGGCGACCGCGACGGCAACCCGAACGTCACCGCCGACATTACCCGCCATGTGCTGCAGCTCAGCCGCTGGAAAGCCACCGATCTGTTCCTGCGTGATATCGCCGTGCTGGTCTCTGAGCTGTCGATGTCGGAATGTACGCCAGAAGTGCGCGAGCTGTGCGGCAACCCGGAAGCACTGGAGCCGTACCGCGAGATCATGAAAAACCTGCGCGGCCAGCTGATGAGCACCCAGGCCTATCTGGAGCGCCGTCTGAAGGGCGAGCGCCTGCCGCGCCCGGCCAACCTGCTGATCTCCAACGACCAGCTGTGGGACCCGCTCTATACCTGCTATCAGTCACTGCAAGCCTGTGGCATGGGCATTATCGCCAACGGCCAGCTGCTCGATACCCTGCGCCGCGTGAAGTGCTTCGGCGTACCGCTGGTGCGTATCGATATCCGTCAGGAGAGCACCCGCCACACCGAAGCCATTGCCGAAATTACCCGCTACCTTGGCCTTGGTGATTATGAGAGCTGGTCAGAAGCCGACAAACAGGCCTTCCTGATCCGCGAGCTAAGCTCTAAACGTCCGCTGCTGCCGCGCCAGTGGGAGCCAAGCGCCGACACCAAAGAGGTGCTGGAAACCTGCCGCGTGGCGGCAGAAGTGCCAAAAGGCTCGATCGCGGCCTACGTGATCTCCATGGCGAAAACGCCGTCGGACGTGCTGGCGGTTCACCTGCTGCTGAAAGAGTCCGGGATAAATTACGCGATGCCGGTAGCGCCGCTGTTTGAAACCCTCGATGACCTGAACAACGCCAACGACGTGATGAGCCAGCTGCTGAATATCGACTGGTATCGCGGCCTGATTCAGGGCAAACAGATGGTGATGATTGGCTATTCCGACTCGGCGAAAGATGCCGGGGTGATGGCAGCCAGCTGGGCGCAGTATCAGGCTCAGGATGCGCTGATCAAAACCTGCGAGAAGGCCGGTATCACGCTGACGCTGTTCCACGGGCGCGGCGGTTCTATCGGCCGTGGCGGCGCACCGGCACACGCCGCGCTGCTGTCACAGCCTCCGGGCAGCCTGAAGGGCGGCCTGCGCGTCACCGAGCAGGGCGAGATGATCCGCTTTAAGTACGGCCTGCCGGAAGTGACCATCAGCAGCCTGTCGCTCTACACCGGGGCGATCCTCGAAGCCAACCTGCTGCCGCCACCGGAGCCAAAAGCAGAGTGGCGCGAGATCATGGACCAGCTGTCCGATGTCTCCTGCAACATGTACCGCGGCTACGTGCGCGAGCATGCGGACTTCGTGCCGTACTTCCGCTCGGCAACGCCGGAGCTGGAGCTGGCCAAGCTGCCGCTGGGTTCACGCCCTGCCAAGCGCCGTCCGACCGGCGGCGTCGAGTCGCTGCGTGCTATCCCGTGGATCTTCGCCTGGACGCAGAACCGCCTGATGCTGCCCGCCTGGCTGGGTGCCGGTGCCGGCCTGCAGAAAGCAATGGAAGATGGCCACCAGGCAACGCTGGAAGCCATGTGTCGCGACTGGCCGTTCTTCTCTACTCGCCTCGGCATGCTGGAAATGGTGTTCTCGAAGGCTGACCTGTGGCTGGCGGAATATTACGATCAGCGCCTGGTCGACAAATCCCTGTGGTCGCTGGGTAAACAGCTGCGCGACCAGCTGGATTCCGATATTAAAGCGGTGCTGACCATCGCCAATGACTCGCATCTGATGGCCGACCAGCCGTGGATTGCCGAGTCGATTGCGCTGCGTAACGTCTATACCGACCCGCTGAACGTGCTGCAGGCAGAGCTGCTGCACCGTTCACGCCAGCAGGAAGCAGAAGGCGGCGAGCCGGATGCCCGCGTCGAGCAGGCGCTGATGGTCACTATCGCCGGGGTGGCGGCGGGGATGCGCAATACCGGTTAAGCCGGTAAAACGGGCCGATCGGAAAAAATGATCGTCATCGTGGCCGGTGGAAATCATCGGCACGGGCCGATCGGAAAAAATGATCGGCCCCTACGGGTTTTGTAGGGGCGGACCTTCTTTTTCGGTCCGCCCTGAAACGTTTAAACCTCAGGCATTTACCACCGTTTCCGGGCGCACGCCCAGCGTGTGGCAGATGGCGTAGCTCAGTTCGGCGCGGTTCAGGGTATAGAAATGGAAGTCCTTCACGCCCTCGCGGCTGAGGATCTTCACCATATCCATCGCCACGTTGGCACCGACCATTTTGCGGGTTTCCGGGTCGTTATCCAGACCTTCAAACATGCTGGTCATCCAGCCCGGTACGCGCACGTTGGTCATGGCGGCGAAACGCTGCAGCTGCCTGAAGTTCGATACCGGCAGGATGCCAGGCACGATCTCGACATCAATGCCGGTCGACACGCAGCGGTCGCGAAAGCGCAGATAGCTCTCCACATCGAAGAAGAACTGGGTGATGGCACGGTTGGCGCCCGCATCGATTTTACGCTTGAGGTTAATCAGATCCGCCTGGGCGCTTTTCGCCTCCGGATGCACCTCCGGGTAAGCCGCCACGGAAATATCGAAATCACCCACCTCTTTCAGCAGCGCAACCAGATCCGCCCCGTACATTTCGGGCTTGCCAGCGCCAGGCGGCAGGTCACCGCGCAGCGCGACGATATGGCGAATCCCATTGTTCCAGTAATCCTGAGCAATATTGCGCAGCTCATCGCGGCTGGCATCGATGCAGGTCAGGTGCGGAGCGGCTTCCAGACCGGTGCGGTCCTTAATGCCTTTAATGATGCTGTGCGTACGGTCGCGCTCGCCGGAATTGGCCCCATAAGTCACCGAAACGAATTTCGGCTTCAGGCTGCTGAGGCGATCGATAGAGCTCCACAGGGTCTCTTCCATTTCACTGGTGCGCGGCGGAAAGAACTCGAATGAGACATTAATCTGCCCGTTAATCTCGGCCAGACTCTGATTCAGTGCTTCGCGCTGATTTGCATGGAAAAAACTCATACCCGCTTACCTCATCGATCGCTTTGGCTTATTTCTTCGCCGTCACACGTCTATCCGTTTAGACGTCCAGACATTCAAAATGACGGAATTTGCCTGGTCAGTCAACAGAAAAATCACGACCTGCGCTGACAGATATGCCATAAAGGTGAGGGAAATTCATACAGAGATTGTGCAGGGGCCAGGCATGCAGAGAGGGTGTAGGGGCCAGGCATGCCTGGCCCAAATCAGGGAGGGGTTACAGCAGCTGTGCCAGCCGATTCAGGTCAGACTGGATTGCCCCGGCAGTAACATCGCGCCCGGCGCCCGGGCCGCGGATCACCAGCGGATTATCGCGATACCAGCGGCTCTCAATGGCGAAGACGTTGTCGCACGGCAGCAGCGCCGCCAGCGGATGATCGGGGCGCACCGCTTCCACGCCGACACGCGCTTTACCGTTGGCATCGAAACGCGCCACGTGGCGCAGCACCAGTCCCAGCTCCTGCGCCGCTTCAAAGCGCTGCACCATCTGCTCATTCAGCTCGTCGGCATTTTCAAAGAAGTCATCCACCGAGCCGGACTGATAGCTGGCAGGCACCAGCGACTCGACGCGCACCTGATCGGGTTCGATGTCATAGCCCGCTTCACGCGCGAGGATCACCAGCTTGCGCATCACATCCTGGCCGGAGAGATCGACGCGCGGATCGGGTTCCGTCAGCCCCTGCTGCCAAGCCTGATCCACCAGCTCAGTAAACGGCACGGTGCCGTCAAACTGCAGAAACAGCCAGGAGAGCGTTCCGGAGAAGACGCCGCTGATCGACAGAATGCTGTCGCCGCTTTCGCGCAGGTCGCGCACGGTGTGGTTAACCGGCAGTCCGGCACCGACGGTCGCGTTATACAGCCAGTGACGCCCGGTTTTAGCGAAGGCATCACGGATCTGGCGATAGCTGCCGCTGGTTGCCGCCCCCGCCACTTTGTTCGCGCCAATCACGTGGAAACCGTAGCTGGCGAAATCGAGGTACTGGGCGGCAAGGGTTTCGCTGGCGGTCACATCCAGCACCACCAGGTCATCAAACGGGTGCTCGCGCATCCACAGGAACAGCGACTCCTGATCCTGCTCAACCGCTTCATCCTCGAAGAACGCCAGCGCCCGGCTGGCATCCAGACCGTCATAGCTCAGCAGGCTGCGGCGGCTGTCCACCACCCCGGCCAGGATATATTCAAAACCGGTGCGCGCAGAAAGGGTCTTCTGCTCGCGCGCGAACAGCTCAAGCCAGCGTGAACCGATATTGCCTTTGCCAAACAGCACCAGGCCAATCTGCTTCTCAGCGCGGAACAGCGTCTGGTGCAGACCACGGGTCAGATGTTCGGTTGGCCCCACGCGCAGCACCGCCACCAGGCTGATGCCCTCCTGCGACTGGCAGATAAACTCCACCGGCTGATCTTTCATCTGCTGCCAGAAACGGTGGCTGTGCAGCGGGTTACGGCAGACGCCTGCGCCGACCATCGCCACCATTGCCATGCCATCGCGCAGCTGTAAACGACCCGGCAGCGCCGAATCCTCCAGCAGGGTCAGCGCGCTGTTTACGACTTCCGAGGTGTAGCAGAGCTGCAGCAGATTACGGTCCGGATGCACGCCGGTTGCCAGCGGGCGCATCTGCGCGCGCTTCAGCAAATGGTCGATCTCTTTGTGCATCGCGGCAAAATCATGCTGCGCCGGGACCTGGAACTCAATCAGGCAGACATCATCGTGGCTGGTAACAATACGCGCGCCGGTGCCGGAAGCCAGCACGCGTTCAATGCGTGTAGAGCCTTCGTCTGGCGTATAGCTGCAGCGCAGCTGTAGGTCGATATCGCTGCCGGAAACCGGCTGTAGCGTGCGGGTGTGCAGCACCGGGGCAGCAAGGCGCGCCAGCTCGCTGGCTTCATCCAGGCGCAGCAGCGGCAGCAGGCAGGCATCTTTCACTTTGCGCGGGTCCGCGCTGTAAACCCCGGCGACATCGCTCCAGATGGTGACGCGTGACACGCCCGCCAGCGCACCGATCTGCGTGGCGGAGTAGTCACTGCCGTTGCGCCCCAACAGCACCGTTTCTCCGGCGTCATTGGCGCAGATAAATCCGGTAACGACCAGGCGCTGCGCTGCGCGTGGCGCCATCAGCTGTTGCAGCAGCGGGGCGGATTTCTCTTCATCCACCTGCGGCTGTGCGCCACGTTCAGCGCGCAGGAACTGGCGTGCATCCAGCCAGCTGGCGTCGATATCACGCCGGGCAAGGACGGCAGCCATCAGGCGCGCCGACCAGATCTCACCGTGCCCCACCACTTCAGCATAAACCGCCTCGGTGATGAGACCGTCCAGCAGCGCGGCCAGTTTTTCCAGGTCATGAATAAATTCAGCAATCATCGGGGCAGCCGTCTCGGGCGGCAGCAGGCTGCTAATCAGTTCGCTCTGATAGCGACGCAGCGCCTGCTGCACCTGATGCGCAGATAACCGGTCGCTCTGGCTAAGCTTCAGCCAGCTGATCAGCTGGTTAGTGGTGCTGCCCGCTGCCGAGACCACCATCAGGTCGCCCGGCTGGCTGTACTCCGCCATAATCCCGGCAACGCGCTGGTAGCATTTGGCATCGGCCAGACTACTGCCACCAAATTTATGCAACTGCCGTGTCCCCAACGCCCCTGCCACTGCTGAATAACTCATGCTTACCTCTTGGTCGCTACCTGGAATGCATTATCCAGATCGGCGATTAAATCTTCGTGATCTTCAATTCCCACCGAGATACGCAGCAGCGTTTCGGAAATGCCTGCCGCCGCACGCGCCTCTGCCGACATGCCCGCATGGGTCATGGTTGCCGTGTGGGAAATCAAGCTTTCCACGCCGCCCAGCGATTCCGCCAGGGTAAATAATTCCAGCGCTTTCAGGAAACGACGCAGCGTGGCTTCGTCACCGTCAAACTCAAAACTTAACATCGCGCCGAAACCTTTTTGCTGACGTACCGCAAACTGATGGCCTGCATTTTCCGGCAGTGACGGATGATACAACTTTTTCACCAGCGGTTGTTGCTTCAGATAATCAACAATCGCCAGCGCGTTACGCTGTGCGGCTGCCATGCGCGGTGCCAGAGTACGCAGACCGCGCAGCAGCAGATAGCTGTCAAAAGCTGCTCCGGTGACGCCAATATTGTTGGCCCACCAGGCGAGTTCGGTCACGTGCTGCGGATCTTTCGCAATGACCGCACCAGCCACCACATCCGAGTGGCCGTTAAGGTATTTGGTACAGGAGTGGATCACCAGATCCGCACCCAGCGCCAGCGGGCTCTGCAACGCCGGGCTGAGGAAGGTGTTATCCACGACACTCACCGCGCCCGCCGCAGAGGCAGCCTGACAGATAGCGGCAATATCCACCACGCGCAGCAGCGGGTTGCTTGGGCTTTCAATCAGCACCAGCTTTGGCTTCTCATCCAGTGCCGCCTGCAGCGCCGCTTCGTCCCCCTGGTCGACAAACTTCACCCGGTACGCGCCGCGCTTGCTCAGGCTGTCAAACAGGCGATAGCTGCCGCCGTAGCAGTCGTGCGGAGCCACCAGCAGGTCACCCGGCTTCAGGAACACGGTACACACCAGGTGGATCGCCGACATCCCGGTATTGGTCATCACCGCCCCGGCACCGCCTTCCAGCTCCGCCAGCGCACGCTGCACCACATCGCGGGTCGGATTGCCGCGCCGCGAGTAGTCATGCGCACGCGGCTCGTTGAAATCGGTAAAGTTATAGGTGCTGGAAAGGTGGATTGGGGGGACAACGCAGCCATATTGCTCGTCATCATTCAAACCGCTGCGTACTGCGATGGTTGCCTGTTTACGCGTCATGGTGCACAAGTTCCTGCTGGATAATAAGAGAAGTGCTATAGAGTAAAGCGGGTGGGTATAGACGTCAATACATCTGGACATCTAAATGTCTTTGCGTATAGATTGAGCAATGCGGCAATAACCGTTAGAATTATGTCGATATCCCCCAGAGAAAGTTGTGCCATCTCTATGTGATGGCGACAAACTTCGGGCATAATTAGCCGAATTTCGGCATTTCCAATTTAATTGATTAAGGTAGCCCATGGCTGAGTGGAACGGCGAATATATCAGCCCTTACGCTGAACACGGTAAGAAGAGCGAGCAGGTCAAAAAAATCACGGTATCCATCCCGCTGAAGGTTCTGAAGATTTTGACCGATGAGCGCACGCGCCGTCAGGTTAATAACTTGCGTCACGCCACCAACAGCGAACTGCTGTGCGAGGCGTTTCTGCATGCGTTTACCGGACAGCCACTGCCGGATGATGTCGACCTGCGGAAAGAGCGCAGCGACGAAATTCCCGAAGAAGCGAAAGCCATCATGCGGGAAATGGGCGTCGATCCCGATACCTGGGAATACTAAGCGCCTGCAAGTTAATCAAAAAGCGGGCTGCCTTGAGTTGAAACACGTCAGCGCGGCCCGATCGTCAGGCACAAAAAAACCCAGCCGAAGCTGGGTTTTTTCTTACATCTTACCGGGTGCTTATTTAGCGCCTGGGATGCTGAAACGCTTGTTGAAGCGGTCAACACGACCACCGGTAGCAACATCACGCTGCTTGCCAGTGTAGAACGGGTGGCAGTTACCACACACGTCCAGGTTCAGGTCGTGACCCACGGTAGAGCGGGTTTTGATTTCGTTACCGCAAGAACATTTAGCAGTAACTTCAGCGTAATTAGGGTGAATACCTTTTTTCATGGGAAAACCTCAGTTAAGGCCGTGTCGCTCTCCCGCGCCAGGATAACTCCTGCACCGGCACCACACGAAGATTAATGTTTCAAGTGAAGTTGATACCAAAATGCCGTACCAACGGCGGCGAACTATACAGAAATTAACCACACACCGCAATCGGATCCGCACATTGAGGAAGACTCAGTGTACACTAACTGGCTTAATTTTTCACCCGGATGAATTCATGCCCGTTGTTCAGGTCGCGCTACCCGTTCCGCTTGCCCGCAACTTTGACTATCTGTTGCCACCTCACCTTATCAGCCACGCCGTGGTGGGTGGGCGAGTGACTGTGCCGTTCGGCAAGCGTAAAGCAACCGGCGTGGTGGTGGCGATTGTCGAACAGAGCGACTTCCCGCTCGACCAGATGAAGAACGTCATAGAGGTGCTGGACAGCGAATCGCTCTACCCGGCTTCGCTGTGGCGCATCCTGCTGTGGGCGGCCGACTACTATCACTTTCCGCTGGGAGAGGTGCTGTTCCACGCCATGCCGGTGCTGCTGCGCCAGGGTAAAGCGGCGGAAGAAGCGCCGCTGTGGCAGTGGGTGATGACCGAAGAAGGCAAGGCCACCGCGCCGGAAAGCCTGAAGCGCGCGCCAAAGCAGCAGCAGGCACTGGCCGCCCTGCGCAACCGCCCGCTGTATCGTCACGAAGTCAGCCAGCACGACATCACCGAAGCGACGCTACAGGCGCTGCGTGCCAAAGGGCTGTGTGAACTGCGTCCGCAGCAGCGTGCCCGCGAGGACTGGCGCACCGGCTATGCCGTCAATGGCGAGCGCCTGCGCCTGAATACCGAGCAGGCCACGGCGGTCGGGGCGATTCGCAGCGCCGACGACTGCTTCTCCGCGTGGCTGCTGGCAGGAATCACCGGCTCCGGCAAAACCGAAGTCTACCTCAGCATGCTGGAAAATATTCTGGCCAGCGGCCGCCAGGCGCTGGTGATGGTGCCGGAAATCGGCCTGACGCCCCAGACTATTGCCCGCTTTCGCGAGCGCTTTAATGCCCCGGTTGACGTGCTGCACTCCGGCTTAAATGACAGCGAGCGCCTGGCCGTCTGGCTGCGTGCGCGCAGCGGCGAGACAGCGATCGTCATCGGCACCCGCTCATCGCTGTTCACGCCGTTTGCCCGCCTCGGCGCAATCATTATTGATGAGGAGCACGACAGCTCCTATAAGCAGCAGGAGGGCTGGCGCTACCATGCCCGTGACCTGGCGGTATTTCGCGCGCGTCAGGAAAATATTCCGATTGTGATGGGTTCCGCCACCCCGGCACTGGAAACCCTGCATAACGTTCAGCTGGGGAAATATCGCCAGCTTAGCCTCAGCAAGCGCGCCGGGAACGCCACCAAAGCCACTCAGCTACTGGTCGACCTGAAGGGCGTGAAGCTGCAGGGTGGGCTGTCACCGATGCTGATCAAAAAAATCGGCCAGCATCTGAAAGCGGATAATCAGGTGCTGCTGTTTCTCAACCGGCGCGGCTTTTCCCCCACCCTGCTGTGCCACGAGTGCGGCTGGATAGCCGAATGCCAGCGCTGCGATCGCTATTACACTCTTCACCAGCATCAGCGCCAGCTGCGCTGCCACCACTGCGACAGCCAGCGCCCGGTGCCGCATCAGTGCCCACAGTGCGGCTCCACCCATCTGGTGCCGGTCGGATTAGGCACGGAACAGCTGGAGCATAATATCGGGGCGCTGTTCCCCGACGTGCCGCTGACGCGTATCGACCGCGACACCACTAGTCGTAAAGGTGCGCTGGAGCAGCAGCTGGCGGAGGTGCACCGCGGCGGTGCGCGTATTCTGGTCGGCACCCAGATGCTGGCGAAAGGCCACCACTTCCCGGACGTCACGCTGGTGTCGCTGCTTGACGTCGACGGCGCGCTGTTTTCCGCCGATTTCCGCTCGGCGGAGCGCTTCGCCCAGCTTTACGTGCAGGTCGCTGGCCGTGCCGGGCGCGCAGGCAAGCAGGGGGAGGTGCTGTTGCAGACCCACCACCCTGAGCACCCGCTGCTGCAAACCCTGCTGCATCAGGGCTACGATGCCTTTGCCCATCAGGCGCTGAGCGAGCGCAGCAGCGTGTTCCTGCCACCCTTTACCAGCCATGCGCTGTTCCGTGCTGAAGACCACGATAATCAGCAGGCCAGCCTGTTCCTCCAGCAGCTGCGTAACCTGCTGGAAGCCAGCCCGCTGAATGATGAATCGTTCTGGGTCATGGGCCCGGTGCCGGCACTGCAGGCAAAACGCAGCGGTCGCTACCGCTGGCAGCTGCTGTTACAACACCCTTCCCGCGCCGTATTGCAGCGGCTAATCAAATCCAGCCTGCCGCTGATTAACACCCTGCCGCAAGCGCGCAAAGTCAAATGGACGCTGGATATCGACCCAAGCGAAAGCTGAGAACGTAACCGGTTGCGTGGCAAAGTTATGCGGCAGATCGAAAAAAGTCGCACAAGTCACAATTTTTATGCAAATTAAGTAACAGCACGTCGTTAGATCTGTTAAGAATGCGGAGTTATCCGCTCGGCTCGCGGTAAACGTCATTATTGCCATAAAAAATCGTCATCAGTTGGTCAGGTCAGCTCAGGCTGGCGTGAGGAGAAAAGCGTTGGGGCACAATCAAGAGACAACAGCGGCGACCATGAAGGACGTGGCTGAACACGCAGGCGTATCGACGGCAACCGTCTCCCGCACGCTGATGAATCCGGAAAAGGTCTCTGCGGCGACGCGTTATAAAGTAGAACAGGCAGTGATCGCCGTGGGTTACTCCCCCCACTCAATGACGCGCAGTTCGCGACGTAGCGAGTCACGTACTGTACTGGTGATCGTACCGGACATCTGCGACCCGTTCTTTAGTGAAATCATTCGCGGCATCGAAGTCGTGGCGGCTTCCGAAGGCTATCTGGTGCTGATTGGCGACTGCGCACACCAGAATCAGCAGGAAAAATCCTTCCTTAACCTGATGCTGACCCGGCAGATTGACGGCATGGTGCTGCTCGGTTCCAACGTGCCGTTTGAAACGGGCGTCGAGGAGCAGCGCAACCTGCCGCCGATGGTAATGGCCAACGAGTTCGCGCCGGAGCTGGAGCTGCCAACGGTACATATCGACAACCTTACCGCCGCCTTTGAAGCCGTCAACCATCTGCAAAAACTTGGCCATCGCCGTATCGCCTGCATAGCCGGGCCGGATGATATGCCGCTCTGCCAGTATCGCCTGCAGGGCTACATCCAGGCGCTGCGCCGTCACGGCATCCCGGTCGATCCGCAATATATCGTGCGCGGTGAATTCAGTTTCGACGCGGGTTCACAGGCGATGAAACATCTGATGAGCCTGCCGAAACCGCCCGACGCGCTGTTCTGCCACAGCGATATTATTGCGCTTGGCGCCATGGCGCAGGCGAAAACGATGGGCCTGCGCGTGCCGCAGGATATTTCTCTGATTGGCTTTGATGATATCGAACTGTCGCGCTACAGCGACCCGCAGCTCACTACCGTCGCGCAGCCACGCTTCAACATTGGTCGCGAAGCAATGCTACTGTTGCTGGAACAGTTACAGGGCAGAATGGTGAGCAATGGCTCGCGCCTGCTGGATTTTGAGCTGAAAATTCGCGGCAGCACCGCACCCTCACTGCGCGATGAGGAGTAACCCTGGTGCGGCGGGAGTAGAATCAGCATATTCTTAGACATATCGCTGCTGGTCAAACTTCCGACCCTTGAGTAACATGGCGGGCTATAACCGGGCGCCCGACCCCCCTGCTTTCTGCCCGGCCTTACCTTCATTGATTATTAGCGGAACGATAGTGGCACAAAAAGATTATGTAGGCCGCGGGCGTTCGACAGGGACGCGTCGCAAAAAGACCAACAGTCGCAGCAAGAAGCGCAGCAGTGGATCCGGTGTATCAAAAATCATGGTAGTGCTGGCAGTTGCCGTTCTGGTCACCTTTATTGGTGGGCTGTGGTTTATTGCACATCATAAAAAAGAAGATGTGCCGGTGATCCCCGATCATAAAGCCACCGGCAACGGCCTGCCGCCGAAGCCGGAAGAGCGCTGGCGCTATATCAAAGAGCTGGAAAATCGTCAGCTCGGTGTCCCGACGCCGACCGAGCCAACCTCCGGCGGCGAAGCGCACTCGCAAACGCAGTTAACCGACGAACAGCGCCAGCTGCTGGACCAGATGCAGGCCGATATGCGCCAGCAGCCGACCCAGCTCAACGAAGTGCCGTGGAATGAGCAAACCCCGGCGCAGCGCCAGCAGACGCTACAGCGCCAGCAGCAGCAAACCCAGCTGCAGCAGCAGTCGCGCATGCCACAGCAGCAAACTCAGCAGCCGGTTCGCACTCAGCCGCAGCAGGCTCAGCAGCCCGCCACGCCGCGCCCGGCACCCATTACGCCGGTCACGCGTGAGCCGGTGCGCCAGCAGCCGAAGCAGGAAACTGCCGCCGCCGCGCCGAAAGTGGAAACTAAGCCTAAAGAGGCCGAAAAAACCAACGGTCAGCGCTGGATGGTGCAGTGTGGATCGTTCAAAGGGACCGACCAGGCGGAATCCATCCGCGCCCAGCTGGCCTTCGAAGGTTTTGAAAGCCGCATCACTACCGGCGGCGGCTGGAATCGCGTGGTGATTGGTCCGTATAACAACCGCAGCGGAGCCGACAGTACCCTGAAACGCCTGCGCGGTTCCGGCCACTCAAATTGTATTCCTCTCTCTGTGGGGGGTTGAAACCCTCTAATCTCGCCCCATATCTGATTGCATCAGTGCCCCGCACAAAGCGTGCGGGGTCATCTTCCGACTGCAACAAGGGGTCTGCCCGTGACAACAATAGTAA
The DNA here is from genome assembly GCF_014773485.1 of Erwinia aphidicola. Lineage (GTDB taxonomy): Bacteria > Pseudomonadota > Gammaproteobacteria > Enterobacterales > Enterobacteriaceae > Erwinia > Erwinia aphidicola. The sequence goes on from NZ_JACXBP010000011.1 coordinate 27,396, forward strand.
GTGTACGACGCAACGGCCAGGTAGTAATTGGCGGTGATGGCCAGGCTACCCTCGGCAATACCGTAATGAAAGGCAACGTCAAAAAAGTGCGTCGTCTCTACAATGACAAAGTCATTGCCGGTTTTGCCGGCGGTACCGCAGATGCCTTCACCCTGTTTGAACTTTTTGAACGCAAACTGGAAATGCACCAGGGCCACCTGGTGAAAGCAGCCGTTGAGCTGGCAAAAGACTGGCGCACCGACCGTATGCTGCGCAAGCTCGAAGCGCTGCTGGCCGTGGCCGACGAAAACGCCTCGCTGATCATTACCGGCAACGGTGACGTTATCCAGCCAGAAAATGACCTCATTGCCATCGGTTCGGGCGGTCCTTACGCTCAGGCAGCAGCTCGTGCGCTGCTGGAAAACACCGACATCGGCGCGCAGGATATTGTGGAAAAAGCGCTCGGTATTGCAGGTGATATCTGCATCTATACCAACCACAATCTCACCATCGAATCACTACCGTCTAAAGCGTAAGGATCCTAATTTATGTCTGCTATGACTCCGCGCGAGATTGTCAGCGAACTCAACAGATTTATCATCGGCCAGGATGGCGCAAAGCGTGCCGTGGCTATCGCCCTGCGTAACCGCTGGCGCCGCATGCAGCTAGATGAAGAGCTGCGTCATGAAGTGACCCCAAAAAACATTCTGATGATCGGCCCGACCGGCGTCGGTAAAACCGAAATTGCCCGCCGCCTGGCGAAGCTGGCTAACGCGCCGTTCATCAAGGTTGAAGCCACCAAGTTCACTGAAGTGGGCTATGTCGGTAAAGAAGTGGATTCGATTATCCGCGATTTGACTGACTCTGCGCTGAAAATGGTGCGTTCTCAGGCTATTGAGAAAAATCGCTACCGCGCCGAAGAGATGGCGGAAGAGCGTATTCTTGACGTGCTGATCCCACCGGCTAAAAACAACTGGGGCCAGAACGAAACGTCGGCGGAACCGTCTGCTGCTCGCCAGTCATTCCGCAAAAAGCTGCGCGAAGGCCAGCTGGATGACAAAGAGATTGAAATCGACCTGGCCGCCGTCTCCGCCAATGGCGTGGAGATCATGGCGCCTCCCGGTATGGAGGAGATGACCAGCCAGCTGCAGTCGATGTTCCAGAACCTCGGCGGCCAGAAGCAGAAACCGCGCAAGCTGAAAATCAAAGAGGCGATGAAGCTGCTGATTGAAGAAGAAGCGGCGAAGCTGGTCAACCCGGAAGAGCTGAAGCAGGAAGCCATCGATGCGGTCGAGCAGCACGGTATCGTGTTTATTGATGAGATTGATAAAGTCTGTAAGCGCGGCGAATCCTCCGGCCCGGACGTCTCTCGCGAAGGCGTACAGCGCGACCTGCTGCCGCTGGTAGAAGGCTGTACCGTATCGACCAAGCACGGCATGGTGAAAACTGACCATATTCTGTTTATCGCCTCCGGCGCATTCCAGGTGGCCAGCCCGTCTGACCTGATCCCTGAGCTGCAGGGCCGTCTGCCAATCCGCGTTGAGCTGCAGGCGCTGACCACGCACGATTTCGAGCGTATCCTCACCGAGCCAAGCGCCTCAATCACCGTGCAGTATAAAGCGCTGATGAATACCGAAGGCGTAGAGATTAACTTCACCGAAGACGGCATCAGCAAAATCGCCGCCGCCGCGTGGCAGGTTAATGAAACCGCTGAGAACATCGGTGCGCGCCGCCTGCACACCGTGCTGGAGCGTCTGATGGAGGAGATCTCCTATGACGCCAGCGACCTGACCGGGCAGTCGTTCACTATCGATGCCGAGTACGTCAGCAAGCACCTGGATGAACTGGTGGCCGACGAAGACCTCAGCCGCTTTATCCTGTAATCCCTGCTCCCCTCATCCCGGCACCTGCCGGGATTTTTTTATCCTGCCTGCACCTTGACCTGGATTAACACTTCCCGGCGCCGTCGCGCGTAAACTGCCCGCTGAACCCGCTCTGGCATTCGCCGGACTCGACCTGTCGCGGATCGGAGGCGCAACCCCTATGGAAAACAGCCAACTGGCCCCCTTAATCAGTCAGCCACAGGCCTGGCTGGAGAGTTTGCGCCTGCGCACGCTGCCGCTGGCCTGCGCCTCCATTATTACTGGCAGTGCGCTGGCGTGGTGGCAGGGGCACTTCGACCTCACCACCGCGCTGCTGGCGCTGCTGACCACCGTACTGCTGCAGATCCTCTCTAATCTCGCCAATGATTACGGGGATACCGGGAAAGGCAGTGACAGTGCCGATCGCATCGGGCCGCTGCGCGGGATGCAGAAAGGGGCCATCAGCCGCTATCAGATGCGTATTGCGCTGGTCTTCACCGTGCTGCTGACGATGGCGAGCGGCATCGTACTGCTGTCACGCGCCTGCCGCTCGCTCAGCGATATGCTGGGCTTCCTTGCCCTGGGCGCGCTGGCGATCGTCGCGGCGATCGCCTATACCGTCGGGCGCAAGCCTTATGGCTACCTGGGCCTTGGCGATCTCTCCGTGATGATATTTTTTGGCTGGCTGGGGGTGATCGGTAGCTGGTATCTGCAAACCCACCAGCTCAGCACGCTGCCGCTGCTGCCTGCCAGCGCCTGCGGGCTGCTGGCGACCGCAGTGCTGAATATCAACAACCTGCGCGATATTGACAGCGACCGGCTGAACGGTAAATTCACCCTGGCCGTGCGCCTGGGCCCGCTGCGGGCGCGGCACTACCACCGGCTACTGCTCGCCGCAGCCTCACTTTGCCTGGCATGCTTCACGCTGCGGTATAACCCCCATCCCGCCGGCTGGCTGTTCCTGCTGAGCGTCCCGCTGTTGTGGCAGCAGGGCAGCAGGGTGCTGCGCGAAACCAGCCCCGCAGCGATGCGCCCGATGCTGGAAAAAACGGTGAAAATGGCCCTGCTGGTGAACGTGCTGTTTGCCGTTGGATTGCTGCTCAGCTAATTGCGATGTGCTTGACCCATCGCAATTTTTAACAATTGATGATTTTGCCAACAGCCGGGTTTAAGCGATATACTTACCCCCCCTGTAGCAAACAGACGAAAACCCTATGAAATACGATACTTCAGAACTGTGCGACATCTATCACGAGGACGTGAATGTCGTTGAACCGCTCTTCTCAAACTTTGGTGGGCGCACCTCGTTTGGCGGGCAAATCATCACGGTAAAATGTTTCGAGGACAACGGTCTGCTCTATGATTTGCTGGAGGAAAACGGTCGTGGCCGCATTCTGCTGGTTGATGGCGGCGGCTCGGTTCGCCGGGCGCTGGTTGATGCTGCTCTTGCAAGGCTGGCAGTGGAAAACGAGTGGGAAGGCATCGTGGTGTACGGCTCGGTGCGCCAGGTCGACGACCTGGAAGAGCTGGATATCGGCATTCAGGCGATTGCGGCGATCCCGGCGGGTGCCGCGGGTGAAGGCATTGGTGAAAGCGACGTGCGGGTTAACTTCGGCGGCGTCACCTTCTTCTCCGGTGACCATCTGTACGCTGATAATACCGGTATGATCCTCTCGGAAGACCCGCTCGATATCGAATAAGCGAAAACGGGTGCCTGCGGCACCCGTTTCTCTCTACAGCTCTCTGTTTTAACGAGGGAGCAGCATTACACCTCTTCCATTTTTCCCAGCAGTGCACGCAGACGTTCCTGCCACACATGCTGCTCTTCCTTCAGGTGCTGGTTTTCGCGCACCAGCGCATCAGTATTACCCGACGCCTGCTGAACCTGCTGGTTCAGATTACCGTTCTGCTCTTTCAGCTCTTCGATTTCCATCTGCAACAGCGTGATGGTATCAATCGCCTGCTGCACTTTCGCTTCCAGTTTCTCAAACACTTCAAATGACATTTCTTAACCTCTCCTATTCGCAGGGCGTTGATGATGCTAGCCGCAGGGGTGAGGAATGAACCGGCATTCCGCGGATAACAACGATGCCCCGATTGTAAGTAGAGCGGCACCCCAAGTCCAGCAGCGAACCCGCACGGGGCGCAGTCTGTAACAATTTTCGGTCTAGACCTGGTTTATGCAACAACTCACCGGGGAAAATGTAAGGTCAGGGTTAATTATTTGCGCATTTCACGCGCGATCAAACGCGCATCCTGGTGTTTCTGGAAAGGAAAAAGACGCGAAAACGCTCATTTTTATGACGCGCTACACAATTTTTGATTTCGCTATTTCTCGTTTATGCTCGTTAACGATAAATTCACAACAGCCCTACATAAGATTTGGGTGGTTCACGGATGAAGCAAAACTAAGATGGTAAACATTTAACCTCGCCTTCAGGAATTTCATCATGAGTCATACAAGCACACTTAAAGGGCAGTGCATCGCCGAGTTCCTTGGTACTGCTACGATCATCTTCTTTGGTGCTGGCTGTGTCGCAGCTATGAAACTCGCCGGTGCCAGTTTTGGCCAGTGGGAAATCAGCATCATCTGGGGTATTGCCGTTTCAATGGCGGTCTACCTTAGCGCCGGTATCTCCGGGGCGCACCTCAACCCTGCCGTCACCGTCGCACTGTGGTTATTCGCCAATTTCGAAGGCCGTAAAGTCATTCCCTACACCCTTGCGCAGGTCGCCGGAGCGTTTTGCTCTGCTGCACTGGTTTACGGTCTTTACTACAATTTATTCCTCGACTACGAACAGACGCATCAGATGGTACGCGGCAGCGTTGAAAGCCTCGACCTCGCGGGCATCTTCTCCACCTATCCCAACCCGCATATTGGCGTCGGCCAGGCCTTCCTGGTTGAGATAGTGATCACCGCGGTGATGATGGGGCTGATTATGGCGCTGACCGATGATGGCAACGGCCTGCCGCGTGGCCCAATGGCGCCGCTGCTGATTGGCCTGCTGATCGCCGTTATCGGTGGTGCGATGGGTCCACTGACCGGATTTGCACTGAACCCGGCACGTGATTTCGGACCAAAACTGTTCGCCTGGGTTGCTGGCTGGGGTAATGTTGCCTTCACCGGCGCCCGTGATATCCCTTATTTCCTTGTTCCGATCTTTGGCCCACTGGTCGGCGCAAGTCTCGGTGCCTTTGGTTACCGCGCCCTGATTGCCAACAACCTGCCAGGCAAGGTTGCTGAAAAACAGGAAAAACCGGTGCCACGCGCTGCACAGCGTAAAGCATAATCCTGCTAACTGCCTACACCATCAGGAAATTATTATGACCGTAGAAAAAAAATACATTGTCGCGCTCGATCAGGGAACCACCAGTTCCCGTGCCGTGATTCTGGACCACGATTCCAACATCGTCGCCGTGTCGCAGCGTGAATTCCAGCAAATTTACCCGAAAGCGGGCTGGGTTGAGCATGACCCAATGGATATCTGGGCATCGCAGAGCTCTACGCTGGTTGAAGTACTGGCACACGCAGACATTAACTCCGATGAGATTGCCGCCATTGGTATCACCAACCAGCGCGAAACCACCATCGTCTGGGAAAAAGAGACCGGCAAGCCAATCTACAACGCTATCGTCTGGCAGGACCCGCGTACCGCCGACTACTGTGCCAAACTGAAACGCGAAGGTCTGGAAGAGTACATCCGTCATACCACGGGCCTGGTGATTAACCCGTACTTCTCCGGGACCAAAGTGAAGTGGATCCTCGACCACGTAGAGGGCTCACGCGAGCGCGCGCGCCGTGGCGAACTGCTGTTCGGTACCGTCGACTCCTGGCTGGTATGGAAAATGACGCAGGGACGGGTTCACATTACCGACTACACCAACGCCTCACGCACCATGATGTTCAACATTCACAAGCTGGAGTGGGATCAGCGCATGCTGGAGATCCTCGATATCCCGCGTGAGATGCTGCCGGAAGTGAAGTCCTCCTCCGAAGTTTACGGCCAGACCAACATTGGTGGTAAAGGCGGTACGCGTATTCCTATCGCCGGTATCGCCGGTGACCAGCAGGCAGCACTGTACGGCCAGCTGTGCGTACAGCCGGGCATGGCGAAAAACACCTACGGCACCGGCTGCTTTATGCTGATGAACACCGGTACCGAAGCGGTGACCTCTACCCACGGCCTGCTGACCACCATCGCCTGCGGCCCGCGCGGCGAGGTTAACTACGCGCTGGAAGGCGCCGTGTTTATCGGTGGCGCATCCATTCAGTGGCTGCGCGATGAGATGAAGCTGATTAACGACTCCACCGACTCCGAATACTTCGCCACCAAGGTAAACGACACCAACGGCGTGTATATGGTGCCTGCATTTACCGGTCTGGGCGCGCCCTACTGGGACCCGTATGCCCGTGGTGCGATCTTCGGCCTGACGCGCGGTGCCAACGCTAACCACATTATCCGCGCGACCCTGGAGTCGATTGCCTATCAGACCCGTGATGTACTGGAAGCGATGCAGAACGACGCCAACACCCGCCTGCAGTCGCTGCGCGTGGATGGGGGTGCCGTAGCCAACAACTTCCTGATGCAGTTCCAGTCCGATATTCTCGGCGCGCGCGTTGAGCGCCCGGAAGTGCGCGAAGTCACCGCGCTCGGCTCGGCTTACCTGGCCGGCCTGGCGGTCGGGTTCTGGAAGGATCTGGACGAAGTGCGCGCCAAGTCAGTGATCGAACGTGAGTTCCGCCCAAGTATCGAAACCACCCAGCGTAACGTGCTGTACGCAGGCTGGAAGAAAGCGGTCGCCCGTGCGCAGGCATGGGAAGAGGCTGACGATAAGTAACTCCCCCTGCCCGCGGTCGCCAGATCGCGGGCATCCTCCTTCCCCTCCCTCTTCCCTGTGATAAACTTCCCGCCTCATTTGTTTCCTTAAGGCATGTCATGAAACGAGAACTGGCGATTGAATTTTCCCGCGTCACCGAAGCGGCAGCACTGGCTGGCTATAAGTGGCTGGGGCGCGGCGACAAAAACGCAGCCGATGGCGCTGCGGTACACGCGATGCGCATTATGCTCAATAAAGTCGATATCGATGGTCAGATCGTGATTGGCGAAGGGGAAATAGATGAAGCGCCGATGCTCTACATCGGTGAGAAAGTCGGTACTGGCCATGGCGATGCGGTGGATATCGCCGTCGATCCCATTGAAGGTACCCGCATGACCGCGCTTGGCCAGGCCAACGCGCTGGCGGTGATGGCGGTGGGTGACAAAGGCACCTTCCTGCATGCCCCGGATATGTACATGGAGAAACTGGTGGTCGGTCCCGGCGCCAAAGGTGCTATCAACCTCGATCTGCCGCTGGAAGAGAACCTGCGGCGCATTGCGCAGGCTCTGAAGAAACCGCTGGCAGAGCTGACCGTTACGCTGCTGGCGAAGCCGCGCCACGATGCGGTGATTGCCCGTCTGCAGCAGCTTGGCGTGCGCGTGTTTACCTTCCCGGATGGCGATGTCGCCGCGTCGATTCTGACCTGTATGCCGGACAGCGAAGTGGATGTGATGTACGGCATCGGCGGCGCGCCGGAGGGTGTGGTCTCAGCCGCGGCGATCCGCGCACTGGACGGCGATATGCAGGGCCGCCTGCTGGCACGTCACGACGTTAAGGGTGACACGCCAGAGAACCGCCGCCTGGGTGAAGAGGAGCTGGAGCGCTGCCGTGCGATGGGGATTGAAGCAGGCCAGGTGCTGGCGCTGGACCAGATGGCGCGCAACGATAACGTGGTGTTTTCCGCCACCGGCATCACCAGCGGCGATCTGCTAAAAGGCATCACGCGCAACGGCAATATGGCGACCACTGAAACCCTGCTGATCCGCGGTAAATCACGCACCATTCGTCGCATCCAGTCGATTCATTACCTCGACCTGAAAGACGAAAGTTTGCATCAGTATATTTTGTAAAACCCGGGGCGGGCATGCCATCGCCCCCTACACGATCCTGTAGGGGCGACGGCATGCCTCGCCCTGCATTTACGCCGCATGCGGCTGCGGATGCTTCGACAGCGGCAGCCAGCACAGCAGGATCAGCAGCGCGGTGCCAAACATCAGCATCCCCAGGCTGAACTGACCGTTCTGCGGCAGCAGCGCCGACAGCCAGGCGGTGATGCCGGACCCCAGATTCTGTAACCCCCCCACCAGCGCCCCGGCGGTACCTGCCATATAGGGCCACGGCTCCATCGCACCGGTGGTCGCCAGCGGAAACAGCATCCCGGCACCAAAGAAGAACAGCGATGCCGGCACGATCAGCGTCCACAGATTCATCACCCCGAGCCAGCCCGGGATCCACATCATCACCCCCGCCAGCAGGCAGCTATTCACCGCGTACCACATCACGGTGGTAAACGAACGCTCGCTGCGCCCGGCAAACCACGCGCCGAAAAAGGCAGCGGGCAGCGGCAGAATAAACAGAACGCTCACCGCCAGGCTGCTGTAACCCAGCACGCCGCCCATCAGCACGCCGCAGCTGGCCTCAAATACCGCAATCCCAGACAGAGCACCGATTAGGATCAGCAGATAGCGCACAAAGCTGCTGTCACCGAGCAAGGGCCGGTAGCGCGAGAAGAACGGGCGAGGCGGTAGGCCACTCGGGCGGGTTTCCGGCAGCCAGCGCAGCATGACGGCAGCGACCATCAGGCACAGCAGCAGCAGGAAAGCAAAGCAGGCCTGCCAGCCAAACAGGTGCGTCAGCCCGGCCCCGATTACCGGCGCAATGAGCGGGCTGACCAGAATGCCCATGTTGAGCAGGCTGTTGGCATGGCGCAGCGCGCTGCCCGAATAGAGGTCGCGCGGCATAGTACGCGCCATCACGCCCGCCACGCCGGTGCCCATGCCCTGGATCGCCGCCCCCAGCACCAGTCCGTTCAGGCTGTGCGCCAGCAGCGCGGTCAGCGAACCGGCAATAAATACCGCCATGCCAAACAGGATCACCGGACGGCGGCCGATATTATCCGACAGCGGCCCGTAAAACAGCTGGGACGCGCCGTAGGTCATCAGGTACGCCGCCATCACTCGCTGCACCGCGCCGTCGCCCACGTGAAACGCCTCGGCAATGGTCGACATCGCCGGAACGTAGATGGTTTGCGCCATCTGTCCCACGGCCAGCAGCGCTATCAGCATCACTAACAGATGCCCGTTTTCTAATTTTTTCATCGCTTAGCGTCATTATAAAGAGGGGAAAAGTTCACTCAGTGAAGAGTGATCTGCCAGATATCCCGGCATAATGGCGCTGAAAATATCAGGATTGCGTGACAAAGCGAGGGGTCAGCAGCAAATAGCGCACGCCGCGCTGTCAGCAAAAGCAGGCGCAGCTGTAAATCATTTTTTACGCTACGTTTATAGAGTGCTCATACTTTGTCGATACGAGCTTTCGCATCGGCCAGCGGCTGGAAAAAGTCGCGACAGCTGGCGAAGATAGCCGCAGAAACGCCAATGATGTCGCAAATGAATTAAGGAGTTTTTTATGGCCGTTTGGGTCAATGCCCGCGTCAGTAAAGTGATCGACTGGACCGACAGTTTATTTAGCCTGATCGTCAACGCCCCCATCGACCCCTTCACCGCCGGTCAGTACGCAAAACTGTCGCTGGAGATTGACGGTGAACGCGTGGTGCGCGCTTACTCCTTCGTCAATGCTCCCAGCAATGAGAACCTGGAGTTCTACCTGGTGACGGTGCCGGAAGGAAAGCTCAGCCCGCGTCTGCACGCGCTGAAACCGGGCGATGAAGTGATGATTACCCAGGACGCACAGGGCTTCTTCGTCATCGACGAAATTTCCGAGTGTAAGAACCTGTGGATGCTGGCAACCGGCACCGCTATCGGCCCGTATCTGTCGATTCTGGAGGAGGGTAAAGGGCTTGAGCGCTTCGAGAATATTGTGCTGCTGCACGCGGCACGCTATGCGCAGGACCTGAGCTATCTGCCGCAGATGCAGGAGCTGCAGCAGCGCTACAACGGCCAGCTGCAGATCCAGACCGTGGTCAGCCGCGAGGAGAGCCCGGGCTCACTGACCGGCCGCGTCCCGGCCCTGATTGAGAGCGGCCAGCTGGAAGCCGCTACCGGGCTGACCATTGATGCCGAAACCTGCCACGTCATGCTGTGCGGCAACCCGCAAATGGTGCGAGACACTCAGCTGGTGCTGAAGGAGACGCGCGGCATGCGTAAACATCTCAAGCGCAAGCCGGGCCATATGACCAGCGAGCACTACTGGTAATCAACCGCCCGCCGGCGCAGAAATGCCACCGACTGCGCCGGTTTGCCAAAGCGGTTATCACCGGGCGTGCCGGCAAGGGCTCCCAGCTCCACCAGCATACTGACGAGGATCAGCGTCGGGATAAAGCGCCCCACCAGCCACTGCGCCTCACCGGGCAGCATGGCCCAGTGCCCGGCCATCAGCATCCAGCCCAGCACCAGCAGCAGCGCCCACTGCCCGCCTTTATTGCGGTCATGCAGCCGCTTGACCAGCACCGCACTGCTCGGCCACAGCAGCGCCACCACGCAGAACGCGGCGGTCTGCGTGTCGACCAGGCCTTGACCGGCAATCGTAAACAGCAATACCAGAAGCAGCAGCCAGGTGGCCTGCCATATCCAGAAGTCGCGCCGCCCCAGCCGGCCACGAAAAGAGAAACACCACTGTTGTAAGGTCATTATTTTTATCTCTGAGTTCCAGGTGCCTTTGACTTTACCGGTCATTGTCCGTTTTAATCTTGAGCTGAGTTTACTGGTTAGGGCCGATGAAATGAAGAATGCACGATGGGCAGGGATTGCACTGCTAACCACCATGACCTTCGCGGTGGCTCACGCAGCGCCTGAGCCCCAGGCGCGAACCGAACATCTGCCGGCAGCCCCGTATTTGCAGGCGGGTTCTCCCACCTTTGATATGACTATCGGCCAGTTTCGCGAAAAGTATAATGCTGCCAACACAACGTTACCGTTAAGTGAATATCGCGCCATTGACAGTAGCGGCGACAAAAGCAATTTGACGCGTGCTGCCAGCAAGATCAACGAAAATCTTTACTCCTCAACGGCACTGGAGCACGGCACCGGCAAAGTCAAAACGCTGCAGATCACCTGGCTACCTATCCCCGGGCCGGAGCAAAAAGCCTCGCGCGATAAAGCCCTGGCGTATATGGCCGCGTTTGTGCGCTATTTTGAACCGATGTTGAGCAATGAACAGTCCCTGAAGCGCGTCAATGACCTGCTGGCAAAGGGTAAAGGCTCCCGATATTTCCAGCAAACCGAAGGCGCACTGCGCTATATCGTTGCTGATAATGGCGAAAAAGGGCTGACGTTTGCCGTCGAGCCGCTGAAACTGGCGCTGGCTGCCCCCTGAGAGCGGATGCGCAAAGGATGACGAAAAGCAAAGCCTTTGCGATGTTTGATCTCTATACTGTCTGGCAGACAATGCTGCCCGTTGGCAGCTTTAATACTCTCAAAGCGTGGAGGATAGAATGCGACATCCATTAGTTATGGGTAACTGGAAACTGAACGGTAACAAACAGATGGTCAACGAGCTGATCGCCGGTCTGCGTACCGAGCTGAGCGGCGTTGATGGTTGTGGCGTAGCGATTGCTCCGCCTGTGATGTATCTGGATCAGGCTAAACACGCCATTTCCGGTAGCCACATCACTCTGGGTGCGCAGAACGTCGACGTTAACCTGTCTGGCGCCTTCACCGGTGAAGTTTCTGCTGACATGCTGAAAGATCTTGGCGCAGAGTACATCATCATTGGTCACTCTGAGCGCCGTACCTACCACGCGGAAAGCGACGAGCTGATCGCCAAAAAATTCGCCGTGCTGAAAGCGGCTGGCCTGACCCCGGTGCTGTGCATCGGCGAAACCGAAGCTGAAAACGAAGCGGGCAAAACCGAAGAAGTTTGCGCACGTCAGATCGACGCCGTGCTGAACAGCCAGGGCGCTGAGGCGTTCAACGGCGTGGTTGTGGCTTACGAGCCAGTCTGGGCCATCGGAACCGGTAAATCAGCGACTCCAGCGCAGGCTCAGGCCGTGCACAAGTTTATCCGTGACCATATCGCGAAGAAAGATGCTGCTGTGGCCGCTCAGGTCATCATCCAGTACGGCGGTTCCGTCAACGACAAAAACGCGGCAGAGCTGTTTGCTCAGCCAGATATCGACGGTGCCCTGGTGGGCGGCGCATCGCTGAAAGCTGACGCTTTCGCGGTGATCGTTAAAGCAGCTGCCGCTGCGAAAAAAGCCTGATGATCTCCCCCTGCCCCTCCCGGGGCAGGGTTTAAGCAAACGCTTCAACCAGCGCTTTCAGCCGCTCTGCACTCTGTACAAACCCCTCTCGTGGCATATTGGTCACGCTCAGCACCAGTCCGTTTTGACAGCGCGAACCTGCCTGATACCACACCGACAGCGGTGAGGGAGCCATACCGTATGCCAGCGCCTCGCGCGCGATGCGCGTATCCCGGCTGCCCGGCGGCAGTACAATCACCACTGCCAGCCCCGCTCGCTGCACCTGCGGGAACAACGGCAGCAGTGCCGCCAGCATCAGCGCCAGCCGCTCGCTGTAGAGCCGCTTCATGCGACGCAGATGGCGCATAAAGTGACCTTCGTGCATAAACTCCGCGACGGCATTGTGCAGCACGAACGAGGATGCCGGCGCCATCAGCGCCGCCGCCTCAGAGAAATGCGCTGCCTGCGCTGCCGGCACCACCAGATAGCCCAGCCGCAGCGCCGGGCTAAGGTTTTTACTGAAGGTGCCAATATGCAGCACCCGGCCGCCGTCCAGCGCAGCCAGCGCAGGGGCAGCACGCCCCTGCAGCTGTAACTCGCCAAGGTAGTCATCCTCGATAATCCAGCTATTATACTGCTGCGCCCAGCTCAGCAGCGCGCTGCGGCGCGCCAGCGACAGCGTCATTCCCAGCGGCGCCTGCTGTCCGGCCGTCACCAGCGCCGCCGCGGCATCGGGTGCCAGCCGCAGCCCCTCCGCCACTAAGATCCCCTGTTCATCCACCGGCAGCGGCACGTTCTCGACCCCGGCCAGCGTCAGCGCCTTACGCGCCAGCAGATAGCCCGGATCTTCCGTCCACACGCGCTGCCCGCGCAGCCCGAGGGCGAGAAAAATCAGCCCGAGCGCCCCGGCATAGCCATTGGTGATAATGATTTGCGCCGTATCGCAGCGGATGCCGCGCGCCATCGACAGATAGCTGACCAGCTGCTGGCGCAGCGCCAGGCTACCGCGCGGGTCCGCATAGCCTGTCGGCTTACTGGCCATTTCACGCGCGTGGCGCGTCACAATGCGCGACCAGACCTTGGCCGGAAACGCATCATCGGCCGGCACGCCCATCTGAAAGGTCAGCGGCACGCTGTCGAAGGCATGCACGATATCGGCCAGCGGCGGCAGCACCGCCGATTCAGGCTGCGGGCTACGGGTTGCCAGCGGGCGCGTGACCTCCGCCACCCAAGTGCCCGCGGCGCCTTTCGCCACCAGCAGCTGGCTGTCGACCAGCATGTCATACGCCGCACGCACGGTGCCGCGCGCCACGCCGAGCTGGGCCGCCAGGTCACGACAGGAAGGCACCCGGGCGCCGGGCGTCAGCCGCCCCTCTTCCACCGCCTGGCCGATCGCATTGCGGATCTGCTCGCTGAGCGAGTGGGTAGAATCGCGTGTTAACGCAATATCCAGCCCCGATGGACCACTGTTTTTGTCAATTCCTGGCACTTTCGGCTACCCATAAAACCGGTAAAAATAACGCCCTGACCCGCTAAGAGGAAAAGACAATGAGTGAACGTATCGACTTTAATGCCACATCACCTGCAGGAATGAAAGCGCTGGCCGGCGTCTACGGCTACGTCGCACAGAGCGGCCTTTCACAAGAACTGATCGAGCTTATCTTCCTGCGCGTCTCGCAGATTAACGGCTGTGCTTACTGTATCGATATGCACACCAAAGCGTTACATAAAGCGGGCATGCCGTGGGACAAAATTGTGCTCACTCAGGTGTGGGAAGAGGCGGGGAACTGGTTCTCTAAGCGTGAAGGTGCCGCGCTGGCCTGGGCCGAATCTCTGACGCTGATTGCCACCACTCACGCGCCGGATGCGGTTTTTGCCGCAGTGCAAGCGGAATTTAGCGACAAAGAAATTAGCGACATGGTGATCGCCATAGGTTTGATGAATGCTTACAACCGGCTGGCCATCAGCCTGCGCAAATTACCTGCCAGCGCCCCACGCGACTAACCCCTTCCTGTTCAGAGAGTTACCCCTCAAATTCCTGTGGAATTTTCAACATTGCAGCGGGCCGTTTAACGGCCCGTATAAATGTTACTTATTTTATTTTCCCTATCATTCTCATTTTTAATCTTTAAACACTTTTTTAATTAGCCCGTAACAATGGTATATTTCTGACGCTTTTGCATCGCGATTAAACCTGCATCAGATCGGTGGTTTTTCGCTATCTGCAATCCTGAAAGGGCGAGGCAGTCCGACTGATTCCAGAAGATTCAGCGCTGTTACTCTACTTAACATGTTGATTTCCTTCAATACACGGAGATGTCGTCTCATGCGCAAACTGGCAGTAGAGAAACACGTCGATGTATTACTAATCGGTGGTGGCGTCATGAGCGCCACGTTAGGTACCTACCTGCAAGAGCTGGAGCCACAGTGGCATATCAGCATGGTAGAGCGTCTGGACAGTGTGGCGGAAGAGAGCTCGAACGGCTGGAACAATGCCGGTACCGGGCACTCCGCGCTAATGGAGCTGAACTACACGCCAGAAAAAGCCGACGGTTCGGTCGAGATCAAAAAAGCGGTGGAAATTAACGAAGCCTTCCAGATTTCCCGCCGTTTCTGGGCACACCAGGTGCAGCGTAACGTGCTGCGCAACCCAAAAAGCTTTGTTACCAGCGTCTCGCATATGAGCTTCGTCTGGGGCGAAGAGAACGTGAAGTTCCTGAAAAAGCGCTACAGCGCCCTGCAAAACAGCACGCTGTTCCGCGGCATGGAATTTTCTGAGGACCCGGACCTGATCCGCCAGTGGGTGCCGCTGGTGATGGAAGGGCGCGACGTCAGCCAGAAAGTGGCGGCTACGCGCATCCCGACCGGTACCGACGTCAACTTCGGCGAGATTACCCGCCAGCTGATCGCCTCACTGCAAAAAAGCGAGCGCTTCGAGCGCCAGACCAGCCATGAAGTGCGGGCGATCAAACGCGCCGCCGACAATAGCTGGACGGTCAGCGTTTACGACCTGAAAAGCGGTGAGCAGCAGACGATCCATGCAAAATACGTGTTTATCGGTGCCGGCGGCGCAGCCCTGACGCTGCTGCAGGAATCCGGTATTCCGGAAGCGAAAAACTACGCGGGTTTCCCGGTGGGCGGCGAGTTTCTCGTCACCGACAATCCGGAAATTGTCGCCCGTCATCAGGCGAAGGTTTACGGCAAAGCGTCCGTGGGCGCGCCACCGATGTCGGTGCCGCACCTCGACAGCCGCACGCTGGACGGCAAGCAGGTGCTGCTGTTCGGGCCGTTCGCCACCTTCTCCACCAAATTCCTCAAGCAGGGCTCGCTGTGGGATATGTTCGGCTCCATCACCCCGTCGAATCTTTTGCCGATGATGCGCGTGGGGCTGGATAACTTTGACCTGGTAAAATACCTGGTCGGCCAGGTGATGCTGAGCGCGGACGACCGCATCAGCGCGCTGCGCGAATACTTCCCGGAGGCAGAGAAAGCCGACTGGCGCCTGGTGAAAGCCGGGCAGCGCGTGCAGATCATTCAGAAAGATGCCGATAAAGGCGGCGTGCTGAAGCTGGGTACTGAAGTGGTCACCTCCGAGGATGGCACCATCTCTGCCCTGCTGGGCGCATCTCCTGGCGCCTCAACGGCAGCGCCGATCATGCTGGATTTGATGAGCAAAGTGTTTAAGCAGCAGATGGCAACGCCTGAATGGCAGAGCAAGCTGAAGGCGATTATTCCTTTCTACGGACAGCGCCTGAACGGTAACGTCGCGGCGACCGAGAAAGAGCTGGCCGAGACCAGCCGCATTCTGCAGCTGGACTACACGCCAATGGCGCCAGCCGCTAACGACGAACCGGTCACTGCGGTAGATTCGGTAATCGGCAAGTAATCGGTTTACGGGCGCGGTATGCCACGCCCGTACGTAGGGGTCGGGCATGCCCGACCCGCTGCGCATTGATGATTACGCCATCTGAAACGCTTCGACTAACATCCACAGGGTCGTCACCAGCAGCGACAGCGCCATCAGGCTGTTAAACAGCTGCAATTTCCACGCTACCTGCAAATGCTTGCCCAGGCGATCGCCCATCGCTGCCCACAGTAAAATGCACGGCAGGTTCAGCGCCATAAAGCCGAGCATTACCGTCAGGATGGTGCTGTTAACGGTGTACATCAGCGCCACATTTATCGCCATCAGCCACGCTTTCGGGTTCACTGCCTGAAATAACACCCCGCCAATAAACGTCATCGGCCGCGCTTTCTCACGCATCTCCGGCGCGCCGGAGCGGTAGATTTTCCACGACAGCCACAGCAGGTAGACGCAGCCGACCAGCGTCAGCGGCAGGCGAATCGCCGACATCCACTGCAACAGTACCTCCAGTAGCCCTCCGGCCAGCGCCGTTTGCAGCGCACAGCCGACCAGAATGCCGCTGACCATTGGCAGCGTGCGGCGCATGCCGAAGTTAACCCCGGAAGTCGCCAACAGCATATTGTTCGGGCCTGGCGTAATCGACATCACGGTGACGTAGCTGATAAATGAGGGATCGAGCATGTTAGGTATCCTGCTGTTCAGATGAGGAGACCAGTGTAATCAGCGTCTGGCAATGGTAACAGATGCAGAAACCCGCTATTGTAATGAGTACAAATTACAATATTTGCAACTGTACCTATTCCTCGAGGAGCACACTGTGTCCATTATCGAGCCGCAGGCCACGCTGTACCATCAGCTGGCGGAAACGCTTGCCGAGGCGATTCGTCAGGGCACCTTTATGCCGGGCAGCCGCCTGCCTGCCATTCGCCGCTGCGCCAGCATCCATCAGGTCAGCGTCAATACCGTACTCACCGCTTATGGCATCCTCGAAGATCGCGGTCTGATTGAAGCGCGCCCCCAGTCCGGCTACTACGTGCGCGATGCGCTACCGGCCCTGACGCGGCAATCCTTTCAGCACAGCAGCGTGCGTTCGCCAGGCCGTGAGAAGCTCGATCTGATCGATGCCGTGTTTGCCGCGCAGAATCACAGTGACTACACCAATATTTCGCTGGCCTGCCCGCAGAGCGGCGATTTCTTCCCGACGGCGAAAATCAGCCGCATTATGGCCTCGCTGCTGCGCCGGGAGCCGCAGCTGATTGGCCGCTATGCCCTGCCGCCCGGCAGCGTGCGCCTGCGCCGTGAGATAGCCCGGCGCTCGATGGACCTCGGCATCACCATCAGCGCGGAAGACGTCACGCTGACGCACGGCTGTATGGAGGCGCTGCAGCTCGGCCTGCGTGCCGTGACTCAGCCGGGCGACTGCGTCGGGGTGGAAACACCCACCTATTTTTATCTGTTTCCACTGCTGGCCAGCCTCGGGCTGAAGGTGCTGGAGATCCCCACCGACCCGCAGTACGGGCTGTCGCTCGATGCGCTGGAGCTGCTGCTGCAGGAGAAGCGGATAAAGGCGCTGATTGCCATGCCGAATGCGCAGAATCCGCTCGGCAGCAGCATGACGCTGGCCGGGAAAAAACGCCTGGCGCGGCTGGTGAATCAGTATCAGGTGCCGCTGCTGGAAGACGGGCTGTATGCGGAGCTGCAGTTCTGCTGGCCGCTAACCCCGGCGGTAAAAGCCTTCGACGAAGGCGGCTGGGTGATGTACTGCACCAGCTTTACTAAAACCGTCGCGCCGGACTTCCACCTCGGCTGGATTGCCGCCGGGCGCTTTGCTCAGCAGCTGGCGCGCCTGAAGGCGGTCTCGTCGCTGGCCGAATCGCGCCTGCTGTCGGAAACGCTGGGGCACTTTCTGGAATCGGGTGGCTACGACCATCATCTGCGCTCGCTGCGCCGCCGCTATGCTGCGCAGCTGGAAGAGGCGCGTGGCATTATCGCCCGCCATTTCCCCCAGGGCACCCGCGCCACGCGGCCCAGCGGCGGGTTTGTTTTCTGGGTAGAGTTACCGGGCAATGTCGACAGCGTGGAGTTGTTCCACCGCCTGCTGCAGGAGAAGATCTGCCTGACGCCAGGCGCGCTCTACACGCTGTCCGAGCGCTGTAACCACGCGCTGCGCCTCTCCTGCTGCTATCCGTTTGACGAGCGTTATACCTGGGCTCTGAAACGTACCGGTGCGCTGGCCTGTGAGATGAGCGGGATTGCCGCCGGGATTTAACCGCGGGTCGACCGAAGAAGAAGGTCGACCCCTGCAGGATAAGGACGGTGCTGCCTATGGCGTACCGTTGCGGCCCCAGGTGGCATAGCCTTTGCGCGCCGTCAGCCGTTCGTAGTAGGCACGCACCGCAGGCAGCTCGGCGTGTTCGAGCGGGGTTTCATACCAGCGGTTGACCGACAGCCCAATGGGGATATCAGCCAGCGAGAATGACTCCCCGGCAACATAGGCGCCGGTGCGCTCCAGCTGCTGGTTAAGGATGCCCATGGTGTACGACCAGCCTTTACAGGCGGCGGCCAGCAGGCGCGGGTCCTGATGCGCCGCAGAGTGGCGTACCAGCGACATAAATGCGTAGCGCCAGGCGGTATTCAGCTCGGTGGCCTGCCAGTCAATCCACTGGTCAACGCGGGCGCGCTGCTGTGGATGCGTCGGGTAAAGCGCTTCGCCACCGTAGGCATTCGCCAGGTAGCGGATAATGGTGTTGGACTCCCACAGGATAAAGTCTCCGTCCATCACCACCGGGATCAGCGCGTTAGGGTTAAGCGCCTTAAATTCGGCCTCCTGCGGCGACTTGAAGCCTTCGCCCCACTCTTCGCGGCGAAAACTGATACCCAGCTCGTCGCAAACCCACAGCACTTTTCTGACGTTAATCGATGAGGCACGTCCCAGTATTTTAAGCATAAAATGGTCACTTTTTTAGCCAGCGTGCTTTATTAATACCATAATAACCGGCACTGACAACCGCCACCCGAATCGCAGACCCACGGTCTGAGAACTTGAACAGGTACAGTTATGACGCAATTACGCGCTTTTAAACAGGTTGATGTTTTTACTTCCTCTCCCTATAACGGCAACCCGCTGGCGGTGATCATGGAAGCCAGCGATCTCAGCGATGAGCAGATGCAAACCATCGCCCGCTGGACTCATCTCTCCGAAACCACCTTTGTTCTGCCGGCCACCGACCCGGCTGCCGACTACCGGGTGCGAATTTTTACCCCGGATTACGAACTGCCGTTTGCCGGGCACCCTACGCTGGGTACGGCTCACGCGCTGCTGGAAGCCGGCATCACGCTAAAAAATGCGGGTGAGATTGTGCAGCAGTGCGGGCTTGGGCGAGTGAAGGTAAAGATTAGCGACGACGGCGCGCTGGCCTTTGCCGCCCCGGAAGCCATTCTTACCCCGTTCAGCGATGCGCCCATCAGCAGCGCGCTGAACAGCGACAGCCTGGAGGAGCAGCTGCCGGTCACCATCGCCGATATGGGTATTCGCTGGCTGCTGGTGCCGATGACCTCAGCAGACGCGGTGCTGGCGATTAAACCGGATGCGGTGGAGCTTGCCCGCCTGATAAAAAAGGCGCGGGTCAATGGCGTGATGCCGTTTGGCCCCATTCAGGGAGCAGGAGAGCAGTATGAAGTGCGCGGCCTGCTGATTGAACAGGGTGCAGTGACGGAAGATCCGGTTACCGGCAGCGCCAACGCCTGCCTTGCCCGCTATTTCCAGCAGCGCGGCGTGGAGCTGGACTACCGCGTGCGTCAGGGGACGGCGATGCAGCGTGCTGGCCGCCTGAGCGTCAGCTACGGCGCCGACGGCATCTGGATTGGTGGCCAGACCGTCACGGTGATTGATGGCACCATCCGCATATAACGGAACGACCAGTGCATCACTGCACACCCCGTAGTGGCTGACCCTCTTTTTCGGTCAGCCCGTTTAGCAGAGCGATACGTCTATCACTGCACACCCAGTAGTGGCTGACCCTCTTTTTCGGTCAGCCAGATGGCGTTTCGCTCAGCCAGCCATTTCAGCAATTACAGGTACATCCCGCCCGACGCTTCAATACGCTGGCCGTTTATCCAGCGGCACTCTTCGCTGAACAGCGCGGCAACGGCATAACCGATATCATCCGGCAGCCCGGCGCGGCCCAGTGCGGTTTGCGAGGCGATCAAGGCGTTAATCTCCGCGTTATCCCGTACCCGGCCGCCGCCGAAGTCGGTTTCAATCGCTCCCGGTGCCAGCACATTAACGGCAATGCTGCGTGCACCCAGCTCTTTTGCCTGGTAGCGCGTCAGCACCTCAATCGCCCCTTTCACCGCCGCATAAGCAGCGGATCCCGGATGGGTAAAGCGCGCCAGGCCGCTCGACACATTGAGAATGCGCCCGCCGTCGGCGATCAGCGGCAGCAGCTTCTGCGTCAGGAAGAACGGCCCTTTAAAATGGATATCCACCAGCTGGTCAAACTGCTGTTCCGTGGTGTCGACAAACGGCTGGTAGAGCGCGGTTCCGGCATTGTTTAATAAATAATCAAAATTTTTACGCTGCCACACCGTTGCCAGCTGTTTTTCCACTTCTGCTGCAAAAGTTACGAACGTCGCGCTGTCGCCCACGTCCAGCGGCAGCGCCACCGCACGCGCTCCCAGCGCGCTGATACGCTCAACAACCCCCTGCGCCTCCTGCTGCTGGTTGCGATACGTCAGAATGATATCAACACCTTTTTCCGCCAGTTTCAGCGCCGCATTTTGGCCTAAACCGCGGCTACCGCCGGTGATCAATGCAATTTTATGGCTCATTTTCTTCTCCAGGGAGTTGGCTGTGGACAAAAAAGAGGATATTACCTGCTGGCTGATCTATAAATGTCCTGAGATACGCTTCACTGTTCCATTACTAACAACAATGAGCGCCACAATGGATAAAATTCACGCAATGCAGGTGTTTGTCAGAGTCGCAGAGATGCAGAGTTTTACCCGCGCTGCCGACAGCCTGGGCTTGCCGAAAGGCAGCCTGTCGCGCCAGATCCAAGCGCTGGAAAACAGCCTCGGTTCACGCCTGCTGCACCGCACCACGCGCCGGGTGCAGCTGACGCAGGATGGCCAGGTCTATTTCGAGCGCTGTCGCGACGTGCTGGCAACGCTGGAGGAGATGGATTCACTGTTTCAGCACGATCCAGCGACTCTGAGCGGCCGCCTGCGCGTGGATATGCCGGTCAGCCTTGCCAGTAATTACCTGATCCCACTGCTGCCTGAGTTTTTGCAGCACTATCCGGGCATTGAGCTGGAGCTGAGCAGCAGCGACCGCCGGGTGGATGTGATCCGTGAGGGATTTGACTGCGTGGTGCGCGTCGGGACGCTGGAGGACTCCGGCCTGATAGCGCGCCAGCTGGGGCATCTGCCGCTGATTAACTGCGCCAGCCCGGATTACCTGGCACGTTTCGGCACGCCAAATACGCTGGAGGCGCTATCCCAACACGCCATGGTGCACTACAGTCAACAGCTGGGCGGCCAGCCGGAAGGATTTGAGTATTTCGATGGCAAAACCGCCAGGCTGATTAAGACCGGCGGGGTGATCACCGTTAACAGCACCGAAACCTACCGTTCGGCCTGCATTGCCGGGCTGGGGATCATTCAGGTGCCGCGCGTGGGGGTGACTCAGGCGCTGAAGGAGAAAAAGCTGGTCGAAATCCTGCCGTATTTTCCGGCAAGGCCAATGCCGCTGTCGCTGCTTTACCCGCATCGCCGCAACCTGGCGCGCCGCGTACAGGTTTTCATTGAATGGCTTAGCCAGGTCCTGAAACGCTACGTTGCCTGATCAACAGGCTATAATTCACCACGTCAGTTCATTAAAAGGATAGAGAAGAAGTTATGACGGATAATCAACAACGCGATCCCCGGAAGCCAGAGCAGCCTGCACAAAAGCCGCTGATCAACATTAAAACCGGCAATCACACGGTCGATAAATCCATTTCCCACGTTTCAAGACTGGTTAGCTGGTTCCAGGCTATTCCGGCGGTGGCGCACTTCATTCGCGCCGGTGAGCGCTTTAACGATCGTCTCGGCAGTCAGTTTGGCGCGGCAATCACCTATTTTTCCTTTCTCTCGCTAATCCCGATCCTGATGGTGTCATTTGCCGCCGTCGGTTTCGTGCTGGCCTCAAACCCGGATCTGCTGACCGGGCTGATCAACAAGATCGTCGGCAGCATCAGCGATCCCGCGCTGGCCGCCACGCTGAAAAGTACCGTTAATACCGCAATTCAGCAGCGCACCACCGTCGGGCTGACGGGTTTACTGGTGGCGCTCTACTCCGGGATTAGCTGGATGGGCAATCTGCGTGAAGCGATCCGCGCGCAGTCGCGTGACGTCTGGGAACGTACGCCACAGGATCAGGAGAAAATCTGGTTTAAATATACCCGTGACTTTATCTCGCTGACCGGGCTGGTTTTTGCGCTGATTATCACGCTGTCGCTGACCTCAATTGCCGGTTCAGCGCAGGCGTCGATTGTGCGGGCGCTGGGGCTGGAAGGTATCGAGTGGCTGCGTCCGGCGATGACGCTGATCGCCCTGTCGATCTCTATCTTCGCCAACTATCTGCTGTTTCTGTGGATTTTCTGGATACTGCCGCGCCATAAGCCGCGTAAAAAAGCGCTGTTTCGCGGCACGCTGCTGGCTGCGATCGGGTTTGAGGTGATTAAATTCATTATGACCCTGACGCTGCCGAAGCTGGCATCCTCACCTTCCGGTGCGGCGTTCGGTTCGGTGCTGGGGCTGATGGCGTTCTTCTATTTCTTTGCACGCCTGACGCTGTTCTGCGCCGCGTGGATTGCCACCGCGCAGTATAAAAATGACCCGGAACCGGAGCAGAATAAACGGGTAGCCTGAATCGGAGCAGATAGCGGGTCGACCGCAAAAAGGTCGACCCTTGAAGTATCCCCACATAAATTGATGTGAATATTGACGTCATTTCTGGGGATCCCTCAGCGGTCCCCACCTACAGAAAACCGCCAGAAGTTATTTCAATATCGCGCAGCTGTGATCCTGCAACTCTTCGGCAGAAGCGCGATTCAGCAGCAGCAGATTGCGCTTGACCACCATCAGCACCCTCTTACCATCGCCCAGTGCGGCAATCGCTACACCGTAGCTACCCATCTCTTCCCGGGCGCCAGGCAGCTCATTGGCAATGCGGATAAACGGGCTGGTGCGCTTAAACTCATCGCGGGTGATGATGCGCAGCTGGTACTGATGCTCCCCAAGCTGCTGGCTCTGCCACTGGGCGGTCAGCGTTTTACCCAGCGCGTCCAGCCGCTGCCGGATATCCGGGCGCAGGCAGGAGATGTGAATATGCAGCTGGTTCTGCGTGCGGCCCCAGCGTGAGTTGACCGTCAGCGCATAATTGCGGTCATCAATTATTGCGCCGCGCTTCTCCTCCATAAAATGCCGCGCCCGCCAGGCCTCGGCAAAATAGTTTGGCGTGGCGGGATTCAGTAATTTCTGGCTCTCTATCCCACTCACTTTCGCCACCGGTATCAGCAAAAATTGCAGCGGGCCGTTGCGGTCTTTCAGCACCACATAGCCGTCCTGAATATTCACCTGTCGGCAGGGAGCCGGGTTATTTTTTTGTTCCTGACCAGGGACACACTGCTGGCTGACGATTTTCCATAACGCATCCGAATTTTTATGAAAATTCAGCGCCATAGAAGCACATCCGACGGTTACCAGTACCCCTAAAGCCACCAGCATAATTACAAGCCGCCTTCGTCCCGACATCTCTCTCACACCTCTGACCACTCATCGCTCACAATGTATTCTAAGCGGGGCAGGAAATCATGCGAATTTAATTGTAGAGCGCCGGTTAACTGAAATTATTTAATACCGTTTATGCCGTAAAACAAATAGAGAAAAAAAAGGGCCGACAATGTCGGCCCTCGTGGAATCGCGGTAATTACGCTTAGCGCTTCATCACCTGGTCATATGTCCCACCTTCAACAAAGTGGGTCTTCTGTGCCTGCGTCCAGCCACCAAACTTATTATCAATGGTAAACAGTTTCACCGGCTGGAAGGTGCTGGCATATTTCTTCGCCACGGCGGCATCGCGCGGACGGTAGAAGTTCTGCGCGGCGATATCCTGGCCTTCCGTGGAGTAGAGGTACTTCAGATATTCATCGGCCACTTTACGCGTATCGCGCTCATCCACCACTTTGTCGACCACGGAAACGGTCGGCTCGGCGAGGATCGATTCGCTTGGCGTGACAATTTCAAACTGGTCTTTGCCAAGCTTATTGACGGCCAGATAGGCTTCGTTTTCCCACGCAATCAGCACATCGCCAATGCCGCGCTCCACGAAAGTATTCGTCGCGCCGCGCGCGCCGGAATCCTGAACTTCTACGTTTTTAAACAGCGCCTTGACGTAATCCTGTGCTTTTGCCTGGTCGCCTTTGTTCTGATCCAGCGCCCAGCCCCAGGCCGCCAGATAGTTCCAGCGCGCACCGCCGGACGTTTTCGGGTTCGGGGTGATCACCGACACGCCAGGTTTGATTAAATCTGGCCAGTCGTGAATTTGTTTTGGGTTACCTTTGCGCACCAGGAAAACAATGGTGGAAGTGTAAGGCGCGGAGTTATCCGGCAGGCGTTTGATCCAGTTTTTATCAATGCGGCCGCGTTCGGCAATGGCATCCACGTCGGAGGCCAGCGCCAGCGTCACCACATCGGCCTTAATCCCGTTGATGACCGAGGTCGCCTGCTTACCTGAACCGCCGTGCGACTGGCGGATCACCACATTATCGCCGGTTTCCTGCTTGTAGTGCGCGCTAAAGGCTTTGTTGTACTGCTCGTAAAGCTCACGGGTCGGATCGTACGACACATTCAGCAGCTGAATATCCTTCGCCAGCACGCTGGTTGAGGCCAGTAACAGGGTAATTCCCACACTCCACTTATTCATTGCACGCACTCCCAAAGGTTTTTATCTGCGTGAAGCGTGACACAAAGCGAAGTATGTATTAAAGAATTAAAAATTAGCTGTAATAACTTTATGGAATAACGCTACGCATAAGAAAGGCGCTGACCTGCAGCGCCCTGCTTTGATACGGAAAAATCAGTAAAGCTTCTTGGCGGTTTCCAGCCAGTCGCCTTTAAACGGACGCTTCATATTCTCAATCGCATCGATAATGTCGTGATGCACCATCTTCTCATTCTGAATACCGACACAGCGGCCACCGTAGCCCTGCAGCAGCAGCTCGATAGAGTAAGCGCCCATGCGGGAAGCCAGAATGCGGTCATAGGCAACCGGCGCACCGCCGCGCTGAATGTGGCCCAGCACCGTGGCACGGGTTTCGCGCTTGGTCTCTTCTTCGATATATTTCGCCAGTTCGTCGATATCGCAGATGTGCTCGGTAATCGCGACGATAGCGTGTTTTTTACCTTTAGCGATACCCGCTTTAATTTCGCTCACCAGCTCTTCACGGGTGTACGGATATTCCGGCAGCACGATGAACTCACAGCCACCGGCAATCGCCGCCGCCAGCGTCAGGTCACCACAGTAGCGGCCCATAACTTCAACGATAGAGATACGCTGGTGTGATGAAGAGGTATCGCGCAGGCGGTCAATCGCTTCGACCACGGTTTCCAGCGCGGTAAAGTAACCGATGGTGTAGTCGGTACCGGCCACGTCATTGTCGATGGTGCCCGGCAGACCGATGCACGGGAAGCCCATCTCTGTCAGGCGCTTGGCACCCATGTAGGAGCCATCGCCGCCGATTACCACCAGCGCATCAATACCGCGCTTTTTCATGTTCTCAATTGCTACGGTACGCACGTCTTCATTACGGAATTCCGGGAAGCGTGCAGAGCCGAGGAAAGTGCCGCCGCGGTTGATCATATCGGACACGCTGTAGCGG
The DNA here is from genome assembly GCF_014773485.1 of Erwinia aphidicola. Classification (GTDB taxonomy): domain Bacteria; phylum Pseudomonadota; class Gammaproteobacteria; order Enterobacterales; family Enterobacteriaceae; genus Erwinia; species Erwinia aphidicola. The sequence continues at coordinate 53,262 of NZ_JACXBP010000011.1, forward strand.
TCGAGATTGATCATACGGTCTTCATACAAGCCCAGATAGCCGTCATAAATGCCACAAACTTCCAGTCCTTCACTGAGCGCGGCGCGAACCACACCGCGGATTGCAGCGTTCATCCCTGGGGCGTCACCGCCGCTTGTCAGTACACCGATTTTCTTAATCATGACAACCTCTGAACTTGTAGATGCAAATGTTAAATTCTGGACGCCGGAGCATAACGACGTACGCGAGCGAGATAAGCGACTCAATTAATGGCAATAGTATATCAAACCCTGCCAGCTGAATTGATTCAGGTCAGGCAACATTCGGCTATTTTTTTTGCGTTACATCACGTTTTACGCAGTGCAGGCAGCAACTATTTCATTTAAAAAGTTTTATAGCTGAAAACTTCCCTGACGCCCTTCGGGCACCACGGAGCAGGGATCCTGATGAATAATCACGTCAGAACCTGGAAATTTTTGTAAAATCGCCTGTTCAACCTGTTCGGCTACCTGATGAGCCTGGTACAGTGGCAGGTGATCGTCCATTTCCAAATGCAGCTGAATAAAACGGGTGGGGCCAGACTGACGGGTGCGGATATCGTGGGCGCCCTGCACGCCAGGCCACGCGGCAACAATATCAATAATCGCCTGATGCTCTTCCTCGGGCAGCGCGCGATCGAGCAGCGCCTGCACGGCTTCATAACCCATGCGCAGAGCACTATACAAAATCCACACGCCAATCCCTAACGCAAAGAGCGCATCGGCGCGGTGGAAGCCGTACCAGCTCAATCCCAACGCCAGCAGGATCGCGCCATTCATCACTACGTCAGACTGGTAGTGCAGCATATCGGCACGGATCGCCTGGCTGCGGGTACGCCGCACCACCCAGCGCTGGAAAGTGACCAGCACCAGCGTCGAAAACAGGGCAATAAGCGTCACAATGATGCCGATAATCGGGGCTTTCATCGGTTCAGGAGAAGCGAGATGTTGCAGACCGGTGAGAAAAAGGAACAGGGCAGAACCGGAGATAAACATGCTTTGCGCCAGCGCCGCGAGAGATTCGGCTTTGCCGTGCCCGAAGGTATGCTCCGCATCGGCAGGCTGGAGCGAGTAGCGCACCACCAGCAGATTGGTGAGCGAAGCGGCGATATCCACCAGCGAGTCCACCAGCGCGGCCAATAAGCTGACCGATCCTGTGTACCACCAGGCAAAGATTTTAATCAGCAGCAGTAGCGAAGCCAACGCTGTGGCTGCCAGCGCCGCCGAGTTAACTAAGCGCGCATAGTTTGCATTCATAGCGTTTACCCACCCGATTCAGTGCCTTTGAGTATACTGGTTTTCGGGCAAAAAAAACCCCCACCATCATGGTGGGGGAAGACAGGGATATTGTCTATGGCAAGGAAAAACAGGGATACTATGTTACTGGTTACTGCGGGTTACTACCGGTACTGCTTGCTGCCTGCAGCGGTGATGACAGCTGCATATTCGTTAGCCTGCGCAATTCTTGAAGGCGCTGCTGATGTTTCTGTTGCAAAACGGCCTGCTGCTGTGGCGTTAACAGGTGGTACATCTGATTGCGTATCCGGGCCATCTCGACCTGGCGCGCCACTTCCGCCTGTGCAATCTTTTCCGCCTGAGCCTGGTAAGCCGCTTCGTCAAATTTTTCTGCAATAATCAGTTCGTGCAGTTGCTCTAAATCGTTAATACTTATGGGAGAACGATCGTGACGCGCTTGCTGCATCAGATCGCGCAGTTGCTGGCGCTGCTGCTCCGTCAAGTTGATGCCATCAAACATGTGACTTTGTGGAACCTGCCTCACTGGGCGGTTAGCCTGGTCATCCTGATGCATCTCGTCAGTCGTCGTGGCGTTGGCAGACCAGGCAGCTGAGAGGCTAAGCATCAGTGCCGGAACGACAACGACGGCGGTAACTTTGCGCATCGTTTACTCCCGTGTTGGTTTCCGTATTTCGATTCAACGAGATTGAGTCTACGGGGACAGCTGCAAACATGCGTCAGGGGGTGTAAAACTACGTAAAGCCATGGAATGAGCGCATAAGTTCACGGTATTTTGCCTGCGGAGGGCAATAAAAAATGAATAAAATCCTGTTGGTTGACGATGACCGCGAATTGACTTCGCTGCTGAAAGAATTGCTTGAAATGGAAGGATTCAATGTGCTGGTTGCCGGTGACGGCGAGCAGGCACTGGCGCTACTGGACAGCTCTGTTGATCTGTTATTACTTGATGTGATGATGCCGAAGAAAAATGGCATCGATACTCTGAAGGAGCTGCGTCAACAACATCAGACGCCGGTAATCATGTTAACCGCACGCGGTAGCGAGCTGGACCGTGTTCTGGGCCTCGAACTGGGTGCTGATGATTATCTGCCGAAACCCTTTAACGACCGCGAACTGGTGGCACGTATTCGCGCCATCCTGCGTCGTTCCAACTGGAGCGAACAGCAGCAACAGCACGACAACAGCTCACCGACGCTGGAAGTGGATATGCTACGCCTGAACCCAGGCCGCCAGGAGGCTAGCTTTGAAGATATCACGCTGGATCTGACCGGCACGGAATTTACGCTGCTATATCTGCTGGCCCAGCACCTCGGCCAGGTGGTATCGCGTGAGCACCTGAGCCAGGAAGTGCTTGGCAAGCGTCTGACGCCGTTTGACCGGGCAATTGATATGCATATCTCCAACCTGCGGCGCAAGCTGCCGGAGCGCAAGGACGGCCATCCGTGGTTTAAAACCCTGCGTGGGCGCGGCTATCTGATGGTGTCCGCGACATGATATCCAGCCTGACCACCCGCATCTTTGCCATTTTCTGGCTGACCCTGGCACTGGTACTGATGCTGGTGTTAATGCTGCCCAAACTTGATTCCCGTCAGATGACGCCGCTGCTGGATAACGAGCAGCGGCAGGGAACGATGATTGAGCAGCACGTTGAGGCGGAGCTGAGTCAGGACCCGCCCAATGATTTAATGTGGTGGCGCAGGCTGTTCCGCGCCATCGATAAATGGGCGCCGCCCGGTCAACGCCTGCTGCTGGTGACCAGCGAAGGGCGCGTGATTGGCGCGCAGCATAACGAAATGCAGGTGATCCGTAACTTTATCGGCCAGTCCGATAACTCCGATCATCCGCAGAAGAAAAAGTACGGTCGGCTGGAGATGGTTGGCCCATTTTCGGTGCGCGATGGCGAAGATAACTATCAGCTGTATCTGATCCGTCCTGCGGGCAGTTCCCAGCTCGATTTTATCAACCTGCTGTTTGACCGCCCGCTGCTGCTGCTGATTGTTACCATGCTGATCAGCTCACCGTTGCTGCTGTGGCTGGCGTGGAGCCTGGCAAAACCGGCGCGCAAGCTGAAACATGCGGCGGATGACGTGGCGGCCGGTAATCTTCGCCAGCGGCCGGAGCTGGAATCGGGTCCGCAGGAGTTTCTTGCCGCCGGGGCCAGCTTCAACCAGATGGTCAGTGCGCTGGAACGAATGATGACCGGTCAGCAACGACTGCTGTCCGACATCTCTCACGAGTTGCGCACCCCGCTGACGCGCCTGCAGCTGGCGACCGCGCTGATGCGCCGCCGTCACGGAGAAGGTAAAGAGCTGGGGCGTATTGAGATGGAAGCACAGCGGCTGGACGGTATGATCAACGATCTGCTGGTGCTGTCGCGCACTCAGCATAAGAACGCGCTGGTGAGCGAAGCGATTAAGGCCAATCATCTGTGGTCCGACGTACTGGAAGATGCGCGCTTTGAAGCCGAGCAGATGGGCAAAACGCTGGAAGTGCCTTACCCACCGGGACCGTGGCCGCTTTACGGCAACCCGAACGCGCTGGAAAGTGCCTTTGAGAACATCGTGCGTAATGCCCTGCGCTACTCCCACAGCAAGATTGCCGTCAGCTTCGCGGTTGATAAAAAAGGCATCACTATCCACGTTGATGACGATGGCCCGGGCGTCAGCGCGGAAGATCGTGAGCAAATTTTCCGCCCGTTCTACCGCACCGATGAGGCGCGCGACAGGGAGTCCGGCGGCACGGGGCTGGGGCTGGCGATTGTCGATAACGCCATTCAGCAGCATCGCGGCTGGGCAAAAGCTGATGACAGCCCGCTCGGTGGCCTGCGCCTGACGATATGGCTGCCGCTGTATACCACCCACAGCGAATAATTTGCTATCCTTCGGCCCTCGTTCCTGAGGGCCGCTTTCATGCTTAATATCGTCTTGTTTGAACCCGAAATCCCGCCGAACACCGGCAATATCATTCGCCTGTGCGCCAATACCGGCTTTCAACTGCACTTAATCAAACCGCTCGGTTTCGCGTGGGATGATAAACGGCTGCGCCGCGCCGGGCTGGACTACCATGAATTCACCGCCATTAAGCATCACGATAGCTATGACGCTTTCGCCGCCTCAGAGGCCCCACAGCGGCTTTTTGCACTCACCACCAAGGGAACCCCTGCCCACAGCGCTGTCAGCTACCAGCCTGGCGATTACCTGCTGTTTGGCCCGGAGACGCGCGGCCTGCCCGCCAGCATTCTTGATGCGCTGCCGGCACAGCAAAAAATCCGCATCCCGATGATGGCGGACAGCCGCAGCATGAATTTGTCGAATGCAGTTTCGGTGGTGGTGTATGAGGCGTGGCGGCAGTTAGATTACGCAGGCGCGTTATTGAAAGGCTGATGCAGCTATTCAGGGGCCGTCGGTGTCGCAGCTAGTTTGGATACGGCCAGCGCGCAGTCACCGCAGCGGACACGTAGTTAAGGTAGGGGTCGATCAACGATCGACCCGCAAAATCAAATCCCGTCACCAAATTCAAAGCCCGGCACCATGCCATTAAAATGCTGATCCATATCCATGGATGGCTTGTCGCTGCCCGGCTTGCCGACAATACGCGCCGGTACCCCCGCCGCGGTAGTGTGCGGCGGCACCGGCTGCAGCACCACGGATCCGGCGCCGATCTTCGCGCCGCGCCCCACTTCGATATTGCCGAGGATCTTCGCACCGGCGCCGATCATCACCCCTTCGCGGATCTTCGGATGACGGTCGCCGCTGGTTTTGCCGGTCCCACCCAGGGTGACCGACTGCAGGATCGAGACATCATCCTCGATGATCGCCGTTTCACCCACCACGATGCCCGTGGCGTGGTCCAGCATGATGCCGCGACCAATGGTCGCTGCCGGGTGGATATCCACCGCGAAGGAGACGGAGATTTCGTTCTGCAGGTAAACCGCCAGCGCACGGCGGCCCTCATTCCACAGCCAGTGGCCAATGCGATAGGCCTGCAGGGCGTGGAAGCCTTTCAGGTAGAGCAGCGGCGTGGAGTATTTATCCACCGCCGGGTCACGCTGGCGTACCGCCTGAATATCGCAGGCCGCTGAGATGATCATCGACGGGTCCTGACGATAAGCATCCTGAATCACCTCACGAATGGCGATTGCCGGCATGATCGGATTAGCCAGCTTGTTGGCGAGCATATAGCTCAGCGCGCTGCCCAGGTCATCATGCTTGAGCAGAGTGGCGTGGTAAAAGCTGGCCAGCATCGGTTCACAATCGGCCAGCGCACGCGCTTCCGTTTTGATGTTCTCCCAGATCAGTTCAGGCTCTACACACGGCATGGCTCACTCCCCATTAAAAAATAGCGCCCGTCTGGGCGCCAGCATCACAATATGATGAACCCGGTCAGCTCCCGCTGTTTTCGTCCTTCCTTGTGCGCCCGAGCAGGCTGGTTGCCGCCTCACGCGCATTCTTACCACAGTAAAGCACCTGATAAATCTGCTCGGTAATGGGCATTTCCACGCCGAACCGTGCAGCCAGCGCCTTCACTTCTTTGGTATTACGGAATCCTTCCACCACCTGCCCAATCGTGGCCTGTGCGCCTTCAACATCGGCACCCTGCCCCAGCATCATGCCGAAACGGCGGTTACGCGACTGATTATCGGTACAGGTGAGTACCAGATCGCCCAGCCCGGCCATGCCCATAAACGTCGTGGCATCTGCACCCAGTGCGGCACCCAGGCGGCTCATTTCGGCCAGCCCGCGGGTAATCAGCGCGGTGCGGGCATTGGCGCCAAAGCCAATACCGTCCGACATGCCAGCGCCGATAGCGATAACGTTTTTCACCGCTCCGCCCAGCTGCACGCCGATAAAATCAGGGTTGTTATACACGCGGAAGCTTTTACCGCAGTGCAGCAGCTGCTGCAGCTCTTCGGCAAACTGCGTGTCCGTCGCTGCCAGCGCAATCGCCGTTGGCAGGCCAGCGGCCAGCTCTTTAGCGAAAGTCGGGCCGGAAATCACCGCCAGCGGAATATCGTCACCGAGGATCTCACGCGCCACGTCTTGCAACAAGCGGCCCGTCTCCTTTTCCAGACCTTTCGTAGCCCACACAATGCGCGAATCAGCGCGCAGATGCGGCTTAATCTGTTGCAGCACGTCACCAAACACGTGGCTTGGCACCACCACCAGCAGGTCGCGGCTGGCCGCAATCGCCGCAGCGAGGTCGGTTTCAAGGTGGAGCGTAGCGGGGAAAGGGACATCGGGAAGGAAAGCGGTGTTACAGCGGTCGGCCTGCAGTTGCGCCTGGTGCTGCGGGTTATGCCCCCACAGCACCACGTCATGGCCGTTACGCGCCAGCGTAATCGCCAAAGCGGTGCCGTACGAGCCGGCACCGATGACGCTCATAGAAGCATGAAGGCTACGCATTAAGCGTCCTGCTGCTGTGCTGCACCTTCACCTTCAGACTGCTGCAGATAGTTCATGAACAGCGCGTCAAAGTTAACCGGTGCAAGGTTCAGCTGCGGGAAAGTACCGCGTGATACCAGGCTGGTGATGCACTCACGTGCATACGGGAACAGAATGTTAGGGCAGTAAGCGCCCAGGCAATGAGCCATCTGCGTGCCTTCGATACCACCGATAGAGAAGATACCTGCCTGCTGTACTTCACACAGGAACGCAGAGTCTTCGCCGACGGTTGCGGTCACGGTGACGCGCAGTACCACTTCATACACATCGTCAGCCAGTTGGCTTGACGCGGTGTCGAGGTCCAGTTTCACTTCCGGTTCCCACTCTTTCTGGAAAACCTGTGGCGCGTTAGGCGCTTCGAAAGAGATATCTTTGGTGTAGATACGCTGGATCTGGAAAGACATATCGGTGTTGTTCTGTTCTGACATGGTACGTAATCCTATTGGTTAATAATCCGTTATTGAGCTGCAGCAATAGTCAGGCAATGTGCGCCAGATGCGCAGCCTTCCCTTATTTTAACAGCGGTTCAAGGCCATCACGACCGTCGAGTGCAAACAGGTCGTCACAGCCGCCGATGTGCTGTGCATCAATAAAAATCTGAGGCACCGTGGTCCGGCCGCTACGTTCAATCATCTTTTCACGCAGGTCAGCATTCCCGTCAATTGGAATTTCTTTGAAATTCACGCCTTTCTGGCTCAGTAGTGCTTTCGCCCGATGGCAGAAAGGACAGGTTGCTTTGGTGTAGATCTCAACGTTAGCCATGGTGGCCCTCCAGTAATCGTTATTGCGCGCGGTTTATTTGCCGCGCACCAGCGGCAGATTATCGCCGCTCCAGCCGGATACGCCTTCTTTCAGCACGTAAACCTGCTCATAGCCTGCAGCATTCAGCTGCGCCGCAGAATCGGATGCGGAGGTGCCGGTAGCACACACCACGATCAGCGGTTGGGCTTTATATTTTTCCAGCTCGCCGAAGCTACCTTTCTTGATATCTGCGGCCAGCACATTAATCGCATTAGAAATATGGCCCTTGCGGTAATCATCGCGCCCACGCACGTCCACTACCACGGCTTCTTCTTTGTTAATTAAACGGGTTGCTTCACCACGGCTAATTACTTTTACCTTGGAGAACATGCCCTTAACGGTGGTCACGATCACCAAAACCAGCAGAACAACCCACGCCAGAGCTAAAATGGTGTGATTGCCTGCGAACTGCATAATATCTTGCATGAGGGGTAACAACTCCCGAAAGGGTTAATAAGCTAAAACAAGGCTTCTGAGTATACCTGCCAGGAGTGCCATGTACAGTCGCGTAGAGCCTCAGAGTGATGTTTTCTGCGACAGATTACAAAAAAAAGTTGCCTTAAGTGAAAGCAGCTATCCTGTGATGGCGACGCTGCGTTCTTAAGCGGCGAATTGTTGTGCAATCGGGGCTTTTTGTGGCATCGGATCTGGCGGAAATGTTACCGTCAGTAATAGAAAACCAGCGCGAGATGGCTGGTAAGCTGCTGTTCATCGTGGAATAATCCGGGGCTATGAGGGAAAAAGCGACAGTGTTACATTCATGGACCCCGCGTAAACAGCAGGCTGCTGCCCTGCCACTGCGCGTAAGCATGTCCAATCTGGCAGTCGGGGTACTCTGTACCAGCGCCCTGCTGTTCTCTTTTTCCGCTCTCGCGGCAGAAGACAACAAGTCTCAGCTGCAAAGTATTCAACAGGATATCGCGGCAAAAGAGAAAAGCGTCAGGCTGCAAAAGCAGCAGCGCAGTCAGCTCCTTGACCAGCTGCAGAGCCAGGAGAAGGTCATTGCCCAGGCTAGCCGCCAGCTGCGCGACACGCAGAGCAGCCTCACCACGCTGAATAAAGAGATTTCCGCGCTTAACGCCTCCATTACTCAACTCCAGCAGCAGCAGACCCAGCAGGAATCAATTCTGGCTGAGCAGCTGGATGCCGCTTTCCGCCAGGGTCAGCACAGCGGGCTGCAGCTGATCCTCAGCAATGAAGAGAGCCAGCGCAGCGAACGTATGCTGGCCTATTTCGGCTACCTCAATGAGGCGCGCCAGAAATCGATTGAAGACCTCAAGCAAACGCGCAGCGATCTCTCTGCGCAGAAAGCCAGCCTGGTGGATAAGCAGGCCCAGCAGAAGTCGCTATTAGCACAGCAGCAGTCGCAGCAGGCGAAGCTGGAAAGCGCTCGCCAGGCGCGCAAGAAAACCATCACCACGCTCGAATCCTCGCTGGAGAAAGATCAGGCCCAGCTGGTTGAGCTGCGTCAGAACGAAAGCCGCCTGCAGGATAAAATCGCCAGGGCCGAACGTGAAGCTAAGGCGCGGGCGGAACGTGAAGCGCGCGAGGCTGAAAAAGTTCGCCAGCGTGAGGCGCAGGCGAAGAGCAAAGGCACCACCTACAAACCGACCGACAGCGAGCGGTCGCTGATGTCGCGCACCGGCGGCCTTGGTCGGCCGGGCGGTCAGATGGTCTGGCCGATTCGTGGCAGCATTGAACACCGCTTCGGTGAGCAGCTGCAGGGAGAACTGCGCTGGAAAGGACTGGTCATCGACGCACCGGAAGGCACCGAAGTTAAAGCGATTGCCGATGGCCGCGTGCTGATGGCCGACTGGCTGCAGGGCTACGGCCTGGTGGTCGTGGTCGAGCACGGCAAAGGCGATATGAGTCTGTATGGTTATAACCAGAGTGCGCTGGTGAGCGTAGGTACCCAGGTCCGTGCAGGACAGCCTATCGCGCTGGTCGGCACCAGCGGTGGGCGCGGCACGCCGTCACTCTACTTTGAAATCCGCCGTCAGGGACAGGCAGTCAATCCACTACCGTGGTTAGGAAGATAGTTTTGTTTCAATACCGAAAACTCAGCGGTCTGCTGGTCGCCATCATGATGGTCAGCCCGGCGTACGCCGGTAAGCTTTCGATTGTCATTGACGATTTCGGCTATCGCCCGGCGCAGGAAAATCAGGTACTACAGATGCCTGCAGCCATCTCCGTTGCGGTGCTGCCCAATGCCCCGCACGCCCGTGAGATGGCGACCAAAGCCCACCAGCGCGGCCACGAGGTGCTGATCCACCTGCCGATGGCCCCCCTTAGCAAACAGCCGCTGGAAAAAGACACGCTGCGCCCGGACATGTCGAGCGAGGAGATTACGCGCATCGTGCGTGAGGCCGTCGCCGACGTACCGTTTGCCGTTGGGCTAAACAATCATATGGGTAGCGCGATGACCTCCAGCCTGCCGGGAATGCAGAAAGTGATGCAGGTGCTCGATCGCTACAATTTCTACTTCCTTGACAGCATGACCATCGGCAACAGCCAGTCAACCCGCGCCGCCGCAGGCACCAGCGTGAAGGTGATCAAGCGCCGCGTATTCCTTGACGATACGCAGAATGAGGCCGATATCCGCCAGCAGTTTACCCGAGCAGTACGCCTGGCGCAGCGCGATGGCTCCGCGATCGCCATTGGCCACCCGCATCCGACCACGGTGCGCGTGCTGCAGCAGATGCTGCCGACGCTGCCCGCCGATATTACCCTGGTGCGTCCAAGCCAGCTGCTAAACGAGCCGCAGCGCGGCAGCAATCGCCCGCTGCCGGCAGAAAAACCGCAGCCGCGTAATCCGTTCCGCGGCGCAGAAGTGTGCAAGGTGACGGTTAAACCCGTGCCGGCCACGCGAGCGCTGAGCGTGATCGCTGACAGCATCAGCAACAGCCCGCTGGTGCAGAGCCTGAAGAAAAACCTTTTCGGGAAATAGCCGCTGTAAAGGCCGACCTTTTTTCAGTCAGACCCACCCTGGCTGACCGAAAAAGAGGGTCAGCCCCTACAACTCACTGATATGCATAATAAGGTAGAGGTCGACCGCTTTCGGGTCGACCCTGTCTGAATTAGCTCCAGTCGAGGATCACTTTCCCTGAATGCCCGGAGCGCATCTCATCAAAGCCCTGCTGGAAGGCAGCAATCGGATAGCGGTGGGTGATCACCGGGGTCAGATCCAGCCCGGACTGCAGCAGTGCGGCCATTTTATACCAGGTTTCAAACATCTCCCGGCCATAGATCCCTTTGATAAACAGCCCTTTGAAAATCACCTGATTCCAGTCGATCGCCATTGAGGCAGGGGGGATACCGAGCATAGCGATGCGCCCGCCGTGGTTCATCACGTCGAGCATGGCGCGAAACCCGTCCGGTACGCCGGACATCTCCAGCCCGACGTCAAACCCTTCCGTCATGCCGAGTTCCGCCATCACCTGCGGCAGATTTTCATGGCTGACATTCACCGCCCGCGTGACGCCCATCTTGCGCGCCAGATCCAGCCGATACTGGTTAACGTCGGTGATCACCACGTGCCGGGCGCCAACGTGACGACAGATAGCCGCCGCCATTATCCCGATCGGCCCGGCACCGGTGATCAGCACATCTTCGCCGACCAGATCAAAGGAGAGCGCGGTATGCACCGCATTCCCAAACGGGTCAAAAATCGCCGCCAGATCGTCAGGAATGTTATCGGGGATTTTGAAGGCGTTCACCGCCGGGATGACCAGATATTCGGCAAAGCAGCCCTGTCGGTTGACGCCGACGCCAATCGCATTGCGGCACAGATGCGTGCGGCCACCGCGACAGTTGCGGCAGTGCCCGCAGGTGATATGCCCTTCACCGGACACGCGGTCGCCAATGCGAAAGCCAGCTACTTCCTGGCCCAGCGCAACAATTTCTCCAACATATTCATGGCCCGTGATCATCGGCACCGGAATAGTCTTCTGCGACCACTCATCCCAGTTGTAGATATGCACGTCGGTGCCGCAAATCGCCGTTTTGCGGATTTTAATCAGCACGTCGTTATGGCCCGGCTCCGGGATTGCCGCATCCTCAATCATCCAGATCCCCGGCTCAGCGTGCAGCTTGGCTAAGGCCTTCATCATGCCTCCCGCAGGGCAATCACGCCCAGTTCCTGGCCCACCTTCACAAAGGCCGCTACGGCACGTTCCAGCTGCGCCTGACTGTGCGCGGCGGAGATCTGGGTGCGAATACGCGCCTCTCCTTTTGGCACCACCGGATAAAAGAAGCCGGTAACGTAAATCCCTTCATGCTGCAGGCGGCTGGCAAACTCCTGCGCCAGCCGCGCTTCGCCCAGCATCACCGGGATAATGGCATGATCGGCCCCGGCCAGGGTAAAGCCCGCCGCGCTCATCGCACTGCGGAAATAGCGCACGTTGTCCCACAGGCGCTGGCGCAAGCCCTGCCCGTCCGCCAGCATATTCAGCACCTGAATCGAGGCCGCAACAATTGAGGGCGCCAGCGAGTTAGAGAACAGGTAAGGCCGCGAGCGCTGGCGCAGCCACTCCACCACCTCTTTTTTAGCCGCCGTGTAGCCACCTGAGGCGCCCCCAAGCGCTTTACCCAGGGTGCCGGTGATAATATCTACCCGCCCCATTACGTCGCAGTGTTCATGGCTGCCGCGCCCCTGCTCGCCGACAAAGCCGACGGCATGCGAGTCGTCTACCATTACCAGCGCCTTGTAGTGTTCCGCCAGGTCACAGACGCCGCGCAGGTTGGCGATCGCGCCATCCATGGAGAATACCCCGTCGGTGGCGATCAAAATATGGCGCGCTCCGGCCGCCTGCGCCTGCTGCAGGCGCGCTTCCAGCTCCGCCATGTCGTTGTTGGCATAGCGGTAGCGCTGCGCTTTACACAGGCGGATGCCATCAATGATCGAAGCGTGATTCAACGCATCGGAAATCACCGCATCCTGCTCGCTTAACAGCGTCTCAAACAGCCCACCGTTGGCGTCAAAGCAGGAGGAGTAGAGGATGGCATCTTCCATGCCGAGAAACGCCGCCAGCTGCTGCTCCAGCTGACGATGGCTGTCCTGCGTACCGCAGATAAAACGCACCGAGGCCATGCCAAAACCGTGGGTATCCATGCCTGTTTTCGCCGCGGCGATTAAGGCGGGATGATTCGCCAGGCCAAGATAGTTATTGGCACAGAAGTTCAGCAGCCTGCTGCCGTCCGCCAGCACGATCTCCGCCTGCTGCTCGCTGATAATCTGCCGCTCACGCTTGAACAACCCTTCCTGTTCAGCGCGGGCCAACTCTCCTTTAAGCTGTTGATAGAATTCCTGACTCACCTTTATCCTCCAGAAATCATTTTTTGCGATACAGATTACTGAAAGTGAAGCACAGGCTTGAACAACCACGCGGGGGAATGTGAATTTTGCAGCATAACTCACGGAAAATAACGCTGAGCAGCGGGGGTTACGGACTCCTCTGGCTGTCGAGGGCGCAATGAGATGTTATGATAAGAGCCATTAGCGTGTGAAACCTCCTGTTTCACCCCACTGTATTAGGGTTAAAGCTCATGATTATCGTTACCGGCGGCGCTGGATTTATTGGCAGCAACATCATTAAAGCGCTGAATGATAAGGGTCACACCGACATTCTGGTGGTCGACAATCTGAAAGACGGCACTAAATTCGCCAACCTGACGGATCTCAATATTGCCGACTACATGGATAAGGAAGATTTTCTGATTTCACTGCTCGCCGATGAAGACTTCGGTGATGTGGAAGCCATTTTCCATGAAGGCGCCTGCTCTTCCACCACCGAGTGGGATGGCAAATACATGATGGATAACAATTACCAGTACTCGAAAGAGCTGCTGCACTGGTGCCTGGAGCATCAGGTTCCATTCCTGTACGCCTCTTCCGCCGCCACTTACGGCGGCCGCAACGCTGACTTTATCGAAGAGCGCCAGTATGAAGAGCCGCTGAACGTCTACGGCTACTCGAAAATGTTGTTCGACCACTACGTGCGTAACATCCTGCCGGAGGCGCAGTCTCAGGTGTGCGGATTCCGCTACTTCAACGTGTACGGGCCGCGTGAAGGCCATAAAGGCAGCATGGCGAGCGTCGCCTTCCACCTCAATACCCAGCTGAACAACGGCGAGAACCCGAAGCTGTTTGAAGGCAGCGACGGCTTTAAGCGCGACTTCATCTACGTGGAAGACGTGGCCTCCGTAAACCTGTGGTTCTGGGAAAATGGGGTCTCCGGCATCTTTAACTGCGGTACCGGCCGCGCCGAATCTTTCCAGGAAGTGGCCGATGCCGCCCTGAAATATCATCAGAACGGTGAAATCGAATACATTCCATTCCCGGAAAAACTGAAAGGCCGCTACCAGGCGTTTACCCTGGCGGATCAGACCAAACTGCGTGCGGCAGGCTATGACAAGCCGTTTAAAACCGTCGCCGAAGGCGTGGCAGAGTATATGGCCTGGCTGAACCGTAACGCGTAAGAGGCCTTCCGGCGATGAAAATTCTGGTAATCGGCCCGTCATGGGTCGGCGATATGATGATGTCGCAAAGTCTCTATCGCACCCTGAAGGCCGAAAATCCTGACGCCGTAATCGATGTGATGGCACCCGCGTGGTGCCGTCCTCTGCTATCACGCATGCCGGAAGTGAACGAGGCGCTGTCCATGCCGCTCGGCCACGGCGCGCTGGAAATTGGCGAGCGCCGTCGTCTGGGCAAGTCGCTGCGTGCCGCCGGCTATGAGCGTGCTTACGTACTGCCAAACTCATTTAAATCTGCGCTGGTGCCCTTCTTCGCCGCCATCCCCCGCCGTACCGGCTGGCGCGGCGAGATGCGTTACGGGCTGCTGAATGATGTCCGCGTGCTGGATAAAGCGGCTTTTCCGCTGATGGTGCAGCGCTATGTCGCGCTTGGCTATGACAAGGCGCGTATTCAGCGCGCGCAAGATCTACCGCAGCCGCTGCTGTGGCCTAAGCTGGCGGTAGGGGAAGATGAGAAGCAGGCGACCGTTGCCGCATTCAGCCTTAACCCGCAGCGCCCGATCGTTGGTTTTTGCCCCGGCGCTGAGTTCGGTCCGGCTAAACGCTGGCCACACTACCACTACGCCACGCTAGCGCAGCGCCTGATCGATCAGGGCTACCAGGTGGTGCTGTTTGGTTCGGCGAAAGACGCTGAGACCGGCGAAGCGATCCTCGCCTCGCTGGCTGAAGAGTCACGCCAGCACTGCTGTAATCTGGCCGGGAAAACCCAGCTGGAACAGGCAGTCATTCTGCTGGCTGCCTGCCATGCCGTGATCAGCAATGACTCGGGGCTGATGCACATCGCCGCCGCGCTCGACCGCCCGCTAATCGCGCTGTATGGCCCAAGCAGCCCGGATTTCACCCCACCACTTTCCAATAAAGCACGCGTGATCCGCCTGATTACGGGCTACCATAAAGTGCGTAAAGGTGATGCCGCCGAAGGCTATCACCAGAGCCTGATTGATATTACTCCAGAACGCGTCCTGACCGAGCTGGAAACGCTTTGCCCCCGGCCTGGAGTCTGAATGCGGGTTCTGATAATTAAAACCTCCTCCATGGGGGATGTGCTTCACTCTTTGCCGGCGTTAACTGACGCCATGCACGCCATTCCCGGTATTCGCTTTGACTGGGTGGTGGAAGAGGGCTTTGCCCAGATCCCTTCCTGGCACCCGGCGGTCGACCGCGTGTTACCTGTTGCCATCCGCCGCTGGCGTAAGCACTGGTTCGGTAGCCAGGTGCGTGAAGAGCGGGTCGCATTCAAACGCGAACTGCAGTCGCGGGAATATGACGCGGTGATTGACGCCCAGGGGCTGATTAAAAGCGCCGCGCTGGTGACGCGCCTGGCGAAAGGTATTAAACACGGCGCAGACAGAAATAGCGCACGCGAGCCATTTGCCAGCTGGTGGTACGATAAGCGTTACGAAATCAGTAAGCAGCAGCACGCGGTGCAGCGTACCCGCGAACTGTTCGCCAAAAGTCTTGGTTACGACCTGCCCACCACTACCGGTGACTACGCCATTGCCCAGCACTTCACCGCTGAACTGCCCGCTGATGCCAACCAGTACCTGGTGTTTTTACACGCCACCACGCGCGATAATAAGCACTGGCCGGAAAGCCACTGGCGTGAGCTGATCGGATTGATGCAGCCTTCAGGCCTAAAGATTAAATTGCCTTGGGGTGCCGAGCATGAGCATCAGCGCGCACTCAGGCTGGCCGAGGGCTTCGACTTTGTTGAGGTCCTGCCTAAGCTGACGCTGGAACAGGTTGCCCGCACGCTGGCTGGTGCGCGTGCGGTGGTATCGGTTGATACCGGCCTTAGCCACTTGACCGCCGCCCTCGATCGGCCGAATATTACCCTTTATGGCCCGACGGACCCGGGGTTGATTGGCGGTTATGGCAAGAATCAGTATGTACTGCTGGCTGCAGATAAAAATATTTCCACGATCGAACCCGCAATAGTTTTTAAAGAACTGCAGAATATTCCTAATATTTTTTCTGTTACAGATAGTTGGTAGAAAAGATGAGTAAGAAAAAATTTTCTAAATTACGTGAATGGAATCGTCGTAAAAATTATTTCTTCAAATCCTTACGGATGGATATAGCACGAATTTTACACGATCATAAAAAACCAAGGCATTTTGACCTGGCTTCTGTAAAACAAGTACTCTTTTTACGAGATGATGATAAAATAGGCGACATGGTTGTCTCAACTTCTTTATTTCGTGAGTTTGGGAAGGCAGGCTTCAAGATTGATGTACTGGCTGGAAAAAATAACGCCAGTGTCATTGAGCACAATCCTTATATCCGTCGAATTGTCGTCGCTCCCGGGGATCAAAATGATAGTATTTCCCTGGCAAAGAAATTAGCCCGCCACCAGTATGATTTGGTAGTTGATATGGGAGATAAAATATCTCCGGCAAGACTTCGTTTTATTAAATCAATCAATTCAAAGAACGTCATTGGATTTAATAAATCAAAATATAACATTTATAATAAATCACTCGATTACTTGGGTTACGACACGCACATTACTGCCCGATACTCTTTATTATTAGATACCATGCAGTTTAAAGACTTTAGTACTGACTATGACTTACACTGCCCTGATGAGATTAAAAATTCTGTAGGTTTATTTTTCGATAACCTCCCTGGATCCCTGAAAATAGTGATCAATCCTTTCGCAGCCGATACGCGACGCGATTTATCTATTTCTCAACTGGAAGAACTAGTAAGTAGAATAAAAGAAAAATGGTCAGGGGCAGAAATAATTATTATTGGAATGATGTCACGTATTAGCTGCCTGGCGATCCCTGAGACACATACAAACCCGTTCAACTCCCTAAGTAGCGCAATTGAAATAATTCGACGTGCCGATTTAGTCATTAGCCCGGACACCTCAATCGTGCATATAGCAACAGCTTGGAAAAAACGTTTGGTGTGTTTGTATGGTAATGATGTACATGGAGAGTTTATTAATAGCGCGGTGTGGGGCCCGGGAAACACTCATGCTGTGCAGCTCTTCACAAAAGATAAGGATCATCCAATATCGAGCATCGCAGTTAACGACATAATGTCAGCTATCGAAAAGTTGATTTAAAGATCAAGCTCCAGCTTATGGGGCTTGATCTTTATCGTTAATTAGTTACTCTTTTCCGTTGAACCAGAGATAGTCCTCAAACGAGGAATAATCTTACTTAAAACCATATCAGGTTTAATCAGTGACATTGGGGATGAGTAAATCTGGCTACTCTTGTGACGAGCTACATAAATAACATCATGCAAATGCTTATCCTGCAAGGGACCCGTCGCATAAGGATTAGCAGTAACAAACAGACTTACTGTGGCTGTTTTTGCCGCAATAGCAATATGCAGAGGACCCGTATCCCCTGTAAGCAGCACAGAGAACCGACTAATCATATCCGTCAATTGTTTAAGACCCGTTTTACCGACATGGTCCGTAACCCGATAATGATAAGCAGGATCGATATGCTGCCAGAACGATTTTACCAGCCCCTTCTCTTCTGGCCCGCCAATTAGCGAAATATGTAAAGCAGGAAAGGAGCTTAGTAAGGCTTCAGCGACTTTGGCAAAATTCTCTGGTGGCCAACAACGTTCGGGTTTTGATGCGCCCATCTGAAAACCAACGGTAAGTACAACCGAGGAGCGAGTCTTTGGTATTGCCATTGGCAGTTTCATCTGGAAGTTGCTTATTTCGCAGCCCAGAGGCTCAACCAGCGCAAGTTTGCGCTGTATGATATGACCAACAAATCCAATTGTGTAATCAGTTAACCAGCGATCACGTGGTTCAAAATCATCATAGTAGTTATCGCGAATAACATACTGAGCCCCCGCCAAAATTGCGCTGAGATAATCATAGGGTTCATGGGAATGCAGCAGAAGAGCCAGGTCAGGTTTATCCTTCTCGCTCTTCAATCCTCGAATCATCGCCCCCATGGTAGAATACTTATTATTCCACCATACTACCCTATCCCAGTCCTCACCGTCCTGTAAAAACTCACGAAACTTTTCATGTGCAACGAGCGTTATTCGTGCTGAAGGATAACGTTTTCTGACTGCACGAATTGCCGGGGAGTTGAAGAGAAAATCGCCCAAGGCGGTGGTTGAATAAATGACGATATTTTTAAATTCATGACTTTTGTCAATGGATTGATTTACTTGAAGCCGTCGGTTAAAACGCGTATAGCCTGATAAAAATAGGCTAATCGCCTTTTTCTTCCATTGCTTACTCATCACAATTTCTCAAATTAAGGTTCAGTTAAACAGCCGTTCATCAGCATATAAAGTTACAGGATATTACATCCTACAAGCGCAGTTTTTCTTGATAATACTCTGACAAGGTCTGCCCGACAGTTCTTGATTGCAGCCATTCAAATAGCGCCTCAAGATCATCATACAATGTCTCAATATGTTCGTTCGTCTTAAACGTCGGACTACCACCCGGCATAAACTCTGAGGAGTGCAGCATAAACTCAACATAATCGCTGCCGTCAGCCAGCGTTTTCTCAGCGACATCAATCATCTGTGCAACATTGCCCCCCATCGGGCGCAGCCAGTGAACCGACGGGCTACGCTGCTTGCCACGCAGGCGATCGTAACCCTGCTTGACGACGTTCATTAAGGACGAATGCTTATAGCGGATGCTCATCGGCACTTCCAGCAAGGGCGACTGCCCCGCTTTTGCTATGTCATGTTCGTCGATAAAATAGGCGCAGTCGGGGAAATGCTGATAGTTAGTCCCACCTTGACCTTTTGGGTCCCCCGGAGAAAATGCCCAGTTCACGCGTGGGGTAACAGAGCAGTCAACCTGATAACCAAGCTCAATCAGCAGCTGAGCATAATACTCATTGAATGCCCAGCGGCCGGCACGATGGCTGCGCATCTTGACCTGCAAAGTATCCTCAAGCAGCTGAGTCATATAGCTAACCTTTTCTCTGATAACCTTTGCAGGATACTCAATCAGATAGGGCTTGTTCCGCCAGTCATCTCCGGTAAGGTCGTGTAGCGGAGGGCTGTTCCATGCATGCAGATGCATCCCGATTTCACCACTGTTGCGGGCAATCACATCGCGCGCGAATTCGACATAGGCGGGATCAACCGCCATTTCATAGTTGGTCAGCCATGTGGGTTTAAAGGAATACTTCTCGCAAAGCTGCTGGAATCGAGGCAGAAAAAGGGTGTTTTCCGTTGTGATACGGTCATGGTTTTGCCAAAGGTTATCGCCTTCGGTATCGATGGTGATGATAAACGCGGGCTTAGCCATTTTCCTTCCTGCAGTGAGATTTATCTGCCCGTTATGTTACGTAGCCAGCGGCAATTGCGCAAAGTTATTCTCCCCCCAGACAGCCAGGTGGCTATGATGCTAGCCACGTCCCAGCCACTGCTTTAGAATCAGCAACTGGTTTACTAAACAGTGATCGAGTATGACAAATCAGGACCTGCCGCTTTCATCCCACCCTGTTGCCCGCATTCTGGTGATCAAGTTTCGTCACCATGGCGATATGCTTTTAACCACTCCGGTTATCCGCTCGCTGAAAGCAGCCTGGCCCGATGCCACTGTGGACGTACTGCTATATGAAGAAACCCGCGCCATGCTTACGCATCATCCTGATATTCATCAGGTCTATGCAATAGACCGTACGTGGAAAAAACAGGGCATTCGCTTTCAGGTCAGCCAGGAGTGGCAGCTGTTGAAAACGCTGAGAAAGCAGCGTTACGATCTGGTGGTGAATCTTGCTGACCAGTGGCGCAGTGCATTGATTACACGCTTTACCGGTGCCCCGGTGCGGCTTGGTTTTGATTTTCCAAAACGTCAGGGCGCGCTATGGCGCCGCTGTCATTCGCATTTAGTCCCAACAGAGACACATAATAC
Organism: Erwinia aphidicola; assembly: GCF_014773485.1. Taxonomy (GTDB): domain Bacteria; phylum Pseudomonadota; class Gammaproteobacteria; order Enterobacterales; family Enterobacteriaceae; genus Erwinia; species Erwinia aphidicola. The sequence continues at coordinate 73,181 of NZ_JACXBP010000011.1, forward strand.
TCTGCATACCGTAGAACAGAATCTGTCGCTACTTGCCCCGTTAAAATTGCCCTCCACCGACACTACCGTTGGTATGTATTACGCCGAAAGCGATCGCCTTAAAGTGCGCGAGCAGATCAATGGCGCAACGAAATATATCGTGGTACAGCCTACTTCGCGCTGGTTTTTCAAATGCTGGAGCGAGGAGAAAATGGCCGCCGTTATCCAGTCATTGCAGAATGATGGCCATACTATTGTGCTGACTTCCGGACCCGATAAAAAAGAGCTGGCGATGGTCAGTCAGATTGAGGGCCTACTCTCATCACGGCAGAATGTTATCTCCCTGGCCGGTCAGCTGACGCTAAACCAACTGGCGGCGCTGATAGATGAGGCCGGGCTATTTATTGGTGTGGATTCCGTACCCATGCACATGGCCGCCGCATTGCAAACCCCCTGTATCGCGCTTTTTGGCCCGTCAAAGTTAGTCTTCTGGCGGCCATGGCAGGTAAACGGTGAGGTAATCTGGGCTGGCGACTTTGCTCCCCTACCCGATCCAGATGCTGTCGATACCAAAACCGCAGAACGTTTCCTGGATGCCATTCCAGTGGAAACTGTGCTCAGTGCAGCGAGGAAATTACTGGCATGAAACCGATTCGGCTGGCCATTGTTCGCCAGAAATACCGCCCGGATGGCGGAGCGGAGCGCTTTATCTCTCGCGCACTTGAGGCGCTGGATAATCAGGCGATGGATCTCAATGTCATCACCCGTCAGTGGCAGGGCGAACGCCAGGCTAACTGGCATCTGCATATTTGCGATCCGTTTAAATGGGGCCGCATCAGTCGCGAGCGTGGCTTTGCCGATGCTGCCAGAAAAATCTGGCAGCGTGAGAAATTCGATATCGTGCAGAGCCACGAGCGCATTGCCGGTTGTGATATTTATCGTGCCGGAGATGGTGTTCATCAGCGCTGGCTGGAACAACGTTCGCTTATCCTTCCTGCATGGCGTCAGAAGCTGCTGATGAGTAATCGTTATCACCGCTACGTGATGCATGCCGAACGCGAGATGTATCAGGCAAAGGAGCTTAAGGCCGTTATTTGCAACGCGCAAATGGTGAAAGACGAAATCATTGAGCGTTTTGGCGTTGCTGGCGACAAGATCCATGTTATCTACAATGCCATCAGCACTACCCAGTTTGTTCCAGTCAGCGAAGTGGAACGCAGTAAGCTGCGTGCCAAACTGGGTCTTCCTCTTAATGCCACCATTCTGATCTATGTCGGTTCTGGCTTTGAACGTAAGGGGCTGGCCGCCGCCATCAGAGCGGTCGCTGGCACCAACCGCTATCTGGTGGTGGTTGGCAAAGATAAGGCGGAAAAACAGTATCAGTCACTGGCCAGCGAACTGGGCTGCAGCGAACGGATTATCTTTGCGGGTATGCAACAGGATACGCGCCCATGGTATCAGGCCGCTGACGGTTTATTACTGCCAACGCTCTATGACCCCTTCCCCAATGTCATTCTGGAAGCCATGGCCTGTGGATTACCCGTGATCACCTCGACCACCTGTGGTGGCAGCGAGTTTATTGAGCAAGGGAAAAATGGCTATGTCTGCGATGCGCTGGACATTTCCGCGCTGCGTGATGCAGTGATGTCACTCCCCGACCACGCCGTTGGCAGCGAGATGGCAAATCATGCCCGAGCGCGCGTGATGGGTTCATCCCCTCAGCGCCTGTCGCAGCAGCTGGTTGCTCTTTATCAACACATTCTGGATTAAACCATGCGTATCTTGATGATTATCGATGGACTGCCGGGTGGCGGGGCTGAAAAAGTGGTGCTGACGCTCTGCGAAGGCATGCAGAAGATGGGACATCAGGTTACTCTGTTTTCCCTGCGTAATGTCTGCAAGTACGCTCTTCCTGAGGGGATTGATTATCAGGTTGTGGAGAGTGATAGCAAGGTACCGTGGCGTAAACTGACTGAACTGAAACGTCGGGCAGCCGGTCTGGACCGTGCAATTGCCGCCAGTGAAATGCAGGCAGGAAGTTTCGACCTGGTCTTCTCGCACCTGCACAAAACCGATCGCATCGTTGCTCGTTGTAAAAATCTGTCGCCGGAAAAAATGTGGTACTGCATTCACGGCATACTCTCCACTTCGTATCTCGGGCACCGTAAAGGTATCGATCGCTGGATCAAGCTGCGAAAAATAGCCCGAATTTATCAGGGAAAGAATATTGTTGCCGTCTCACAGGCCGTGGCGGATGATTTGCAAACCAGGCTCTCGATAACGCCGCGCCGGCTGGCGGTGATCAATAACCCGTTTGATATCGCCCATCTGCTTGCTCAGGCAGAACAGCCCTTTTCTCTGACAAAAGAGCCCTATATCGTCCATGTAGGTCGTTTTCACCCGACAAAACGCCACGATCGTCTGTTAAAGGCTTATGCCGGGACAGGGATTGAGGCCAAACTTGTGCTGGCAGGGACAGGCGACGAAGCGCGGATAGCATCAGTTAAAGAGCTGGCTGAAAAACTGGGCATCAACGATCGCGTCATTTTTGCGGGTTTCCAGGCTAATCCCTATCCCTTGATCAAACATGCCGGGATGCTGGTACTCAGTTCAGATAGCGAAGGCTTTGGCAATGTGCTGGTCGAAGCATTGCTATGTGGTACCCCCGTTGCCAGTACACGCTGCCCCGGGGGACCTGCAGAAATTCTGGAACGTGCGGGCATGAGCAATGCGCTTTCAGAGTTGAGCAGTGAATCACTGGCGCAAGTGATGGCTGATATCTGGCAGAACCCCCCAGTTATCAATCGCCAACGGCTGATGAGCTACGATCTGCAGCCCATCTGTCAGCAGTATCTTTCGCTTAAGGATTAATTCGTGCCAATTTCTGCCAGACCTCATCAACACTCACATCGACACAATCACCTGATGAGGTCTGCAGTATTTGCGACTCACCCGACCACGGACGCCATGATTTCTGGTCAGTATCACCAAAAAACACCACCTGCTTTTTCTGCATCGCTGCGGCCAGATGCATCTGCCCACCATCACTGCATAGCACCTGCGCACACTGCTCGTACGCTGCAACCAGCTCACGCACGGAAGCGGTAGGATAGAGTGAAACACGCGGGCTATGACATGCCGCCAGTACCTGCTCGGCGCGGTGCCGATCGCCAACATCATCCGGCGCCAGCGTGCCCTGCGGCGACCAGAAGATCAGTACACTTCCGCTGTTTTCCTGCAGATACTGCTGAATAATGGCGACATAGCGCTCCAGCGGCCAACGCCGTTTCGGACTGCGGCTGCTGATGTGCACAGCCAGCCCAATCGGTTGCCTTGGCTGAAGCTGTTCAATACGTTGCCGGGCATGCTCGCGCTCCTGCTCGGTGAGCCAAATGCGCACGGGCGGAATGGCAATCTGTTGGTCAGTGATCGCTGACAGATAACTGAAGGTCTGCTCAACCTGATGCTCACCGCGAAAATCCGCACGGCGGTAAGGCACAGTGATGCTTTTGTCACCGGTATCGGCGCCAATAATATGCTTTGCACCGGCCATTTTCGCCAGACGCAGACTGTATTTACAAGGAACGGGATTCGCAAGAATGGTGGCGTCAAAATGAATGCGGCGCAGCTGCATAAACATTTTCAGGCGTTCAAAATAGACCCCCAGCTTGGCGGATCTCCCCGCAGCGTGCTTCGCCTTGCGGTAAATAAAGGTGCGGGTAATATGCGGATTATTTTTCACCACGTCCTGACTAACAGTGTTGATCAGCAGATAGACGTTAGCCTCAGGATAAGCCGTTTTTATCCCTTCGATCAGCGGTGTTGTACAAACCAAATCGCCGATATTGTCCCGGCGTATCACTAAAATATTCTTCATTACTCATTAACCTGCAGCGCACGGGTGCGCCAGATATACATAATCGATTTAAGGCGCGATTAGCGCGTTACCATCCCCTGAGTACTCCTCATCCATTGAATATTTCCTCCTTACCGCCAGCGGCAACGGGTGTTGCCTGGGCTATTTGACATCTCTCAGACGGGAATTGCACACGGAAAGTCAAAAAAAATCCAGGTAATCCTTTGCAGTTTGAACCCATTCAAATTTACAGGGATGACTATTTTCTCAGATGAGGGGATGATTTCAGTGCTCCAGCCGCAGGTTCACCCTTATGAAGTAGTGTGAGCCCGCCCAACTTATCTGCTAACATGCCGCATTATTTCTCTTTTTTTGGCTATCTCCGGGCGTAAGTCTCTGTTCACCTGAAAAGCAATGTGATGATTACCATTTATACCGCTCTGCTGTATCTCATTCAGCCGTTAATCTGGCTTCGTCTCTGGCTCCGCGGCCGGAAAGCTCCTGCCTATCGCAAACGCTGGGCGGAACGCTATGGCTTTTGCGCAGGCAAAGTAAAGCCTGACGGTATTCTGTTGCATTCAGTTTCGGTGGGCGAAACGCTGGCCGCCATTCCGCTGGTGCGGGCGCTGCGCCATCGCTACCCCGATCTGCCTATCGTGGTCACCACCATGACCCCCACCGGGTCTGAACGAGCCAGCTCCGCCTTCGGCAAAGATGTGCATCACGTCTATCTGCCTTACGACCTGCCCGGGGCGATGAACCGCTTCTTCGATACCGTGCGCCCACGCCTGGTGATCATCATGGAAACCGAGCTCTGGCCGAACATGATCACCCAGCTGCACGAGCGCAAAATCCCGCTGGTGATTGCCAACGCGCGGCTGTCAGAACGCTCCGCCAGGGGTTACCAGAAAATCGGCAAATTTATGAAGCGATTGCTGCAACGTATTACGCTTATCGCCGCGCAGAATGCCGAAGACGGGGAGCGCTTTATCAGCCTTGGTCTGAAGCGCTCTCATCTGGCGGTCACCGGCAGCCTGAAATTTGATATTTCCGTGACGCCAGAGCTGGCTGCCCGCGCGATCACGCTGCGCCGCCAGTGGGCGCCACGCCGCCCGGTGTGGATTGCCACCAGTACCCATGAAGGGGAAGAGAGTATTATTCTGGACGCGCACCGCAAATTACTGGCGCGATTCCCTAATCTGCTGCTGATCCTGGTGCCGCGCCACCCGGAACGTTTCGAGACGGCGCGCGCGCTGACGCAAAAAAATGGCTTCAGCTATATCCTGCGCAGCAGCGGTGAGATCCCGTCCGGCAGCACTGAGGTGGTGATTGGCGATACCATGGGCGAGCTGATGCTGCTGTACGGTATCGCCGATCTCGCCTTTGTTGGCGGCAGCCTGGTCGAGCGCGGTGGCCACAATCCACTGGAGCCTGCCGCCCACGCAATTCCGGTACTGATGGGGCCACATACCTTTAATTTTAAAGATATCTGCGCCCGCCTGCAGCAGGCAGATGGTCTGATTACCGTTACGGATGCGGAGTCGCTGGATAAAGAGATCGGCAATCTGCTGACCGATGAGGACTACCGCCTCTACTACGGCCGTCATGCCGTTGATGTGCTGCATCAGAACCAGGGTGCTCTGCAGCGCCTGCTACATTTACTGGAACCTCATCTGCCACAGCGGAATCATTAAATGAGCGTACGTCAGAAACTGTCGGTAGTGATGATAGCCAAAAACGCGGCCGAGCTGCTGCCTGAATGTCTTGAGTCCGTTAGCTGGGCGGATGAAATTATCGTACTCGACTCCGGCAGCAGCGACGCCACCGCGGCCATTGCCGAACGGCACGGCGCGCGGGTTTATCACTCCAGCGAGTGGCACGGCTACGGCAAACAGCGCCAGCTGGCACAGAGCTACGCCAGCCATCCGATGATTTTAACCCTCGACAGCGATGAGCGCGTCACGCCTGAACTGCAGCACGCCATTGAACAAGTGCTGCAGCAGCCCGCTTCAGACAGCGTCTACAGCATCGCCCGGCGCAACCTGTTTCTCGGGCGCTTTATGCGCCACAGCGGCTGGTATCCCGACCGCGTCACCCGCCTCTATCCACGCCACTACCGTTACAACGACAACCAGGTGCATGAGTCGCTGGAAACATCCGGCAAGCGCGCCACGCCGCTCAAGGGCGACCTGCTGCATCTGACCTGCCGGGATTTTTCTGCCTTCCAGTGGAAGCAGTTTGCCTACGCGGAAGCCTGGGCTAAACAGCGTCACCAGCAGGGTAAGCGCTGTGGGATTGCCGCCATTTTCGGCCATACCTTCGGGGCATTTTTCAAAACGCTGGTGCTGCGCGCAGGTTTTCTTGATGGTAAGCAGGGATGGCTGTTGGCGGTGGTCAACGCACAGTATACTTTTAACAAATACGCGGCCCTCTGGGCTCTGAATCACGCATCCAGGAAGGGCAGACTATGAGCACCAAAGCCATCTACCCCGGCACCTTTGATCCGATGACTAACGGCCACCTTGATATCGTGTCCCGCGCGGCCCTGATGTTTGACAGCATCGTGCTGGCCGTTGCCGCCAGTCCGAGCAAAAAACCGCTGTTTTCCCTTGAGGAGCGCGTGGCGCTGGCGACCGAGGTGGTCGCGCATCTGCCAAATGTGGCAGTGGTGGGGTTTAGCGACCTGATGGCGAACTTTGCTAAAGCGCAGCAGGCGAATGTCCTGGTGCGCGGCCTGCGCGCCGTCTCCGACTTCGAATACGAGCTGCAGCTGGCGCATATGAACCGCCACCTGCTGCCGACGCTGGAAAGCGTTTTCCTGATGCCTTCCGAACAGTACTCGTTTATCTCATCGTCCCTGATGAAAGAGGTGGCGCGCCACGGTGGTGAAGTGCAGGCGTTCCTGCCAGCGCCGGTATATCAGGCGCTGAAAACCAAACTCTGAGATTACTTCTGGCAGCGGCGGCAGAAGAAGGTGCTGCGCTGCCCGTGCTTGCTGATTTCAATCGGCGTACCGCACGCTCTGCACGGCTCCCCTGCCCGACCATAAACCTGCAGCTCCTGAGCAAAATAGCCCGGCTTGCCGTCGCTTTGTAAAAAGTCGCGCAGCGTGGTGCCGCCCTGCTCAATCGAACGCAGCAGCACCGCCTTGATGGTGCGGACCAGCAGCGCGGTATCGGCTTCGCTCAGTTCCATTGCCGGACGATCGGGCAGGATCCCAGCGACAAACAGCGATTCGCTGGCGTAGATGTTGCCCACCCCCACCACTATCTTGTTGTCCATCAGCCACGGTTTTACCGCCGTGCGTTTGCCGCGTGATTTTTCAAACAGATACTGCGCGGAAAAGTCATCGCTCAACGGTTCTGGCCCGAGGTGGGAGAGTACCGAGCTGGCCGTCAGATCCGGGCTCCACAGCCAGGCGCCAAAGCGGCGCGGGTCGGTATAACGCAGCACTTTGCCATTGCTCATCACCAGGTCGACGTGGTCATGCTTCGCCGCAGGTAGCTCCTCCGGCAGCACGCGCAGGCTGCCCGACATACCGAGGTGGATGATGATCCAGCCCGTCGGCAGCTCCAGCAGCAGATATTTAGCCCGGCGCTGAACGCTGAGGACCGGCTGGTCGCTTAGCGCGTGGATCTCCTGTGACACCGGCCAGCGCAGGCGTGAATTTCGCACCACCGCATGCAGAATAGTGGCGCCAACCAGGTACGGTTCGATCCCGCGTCGGCTGGTTTCTACCTCGGGTAACTCTGGCATATTCTCGCCTCCGTTGCTGTTTGGTCACCTGCGATGCCGCATAGTATTACAGACCCGCAGAAACAAAAAAACCCGGCCGAAGCCGGGTTTTTATCCACTGAGATTAATTACTTAATCTTAGCTTCTTTATAGATCACGTGCTGGCGGACAACCGGATCGAATTTCTTCAGTTCCAGTTTTTCCGGCTTAGTACGCTTGTTCTTCGTGGTGGTATAGAAGTGACCTGTCCCAGCAGAAGAAACCAGCTTGATCTTCTCGCGAATACCTTTAGCCATGATTCAGTTCCTTTACCTTAGTACTTCTCACCACGGGTACGCAGATCGGCCAGAACCGTCTCAATACCCTTTTTATCAATTACGCGCATGCCTTTGGCAGTTACGCGCAGTGTAACGAAGCGCTTTTCGCTCTCAACCCAAAAACGGTGAGAGTGCAGGTTCGGCAGGAAACGGCGTTTCGTCGCGTTCATTGCGTGGGAACGGTTGTTACCCGTCACCGGACGCTTGCCAGTTACTTGGCAGACTCGTGACATGTCTATTCTCCAAAAATCAAATCAGCTCGAGCTTTAAAAATAAGGTTTTAGCCGCCTCGTCAGGCTTATAGCCCATCCAGGCGAGTTCTATGTGAACCCGCTGAGCAGGCCCAAAACGCCAAACCCGAGATTCTCAAAGGTGGCGTAGTATACGCCCTGTGGCGCGAGTGCTCAAGCCCCGTACAGATAAAGATCCCTCTGGATCGCGTACAATTGTCTTATCTGCACGGGATTTGTTCGCTTTAGCTGCTGTAAAACCTCAGGTAAAGCAAAAAAAGGCTAAATTACAGGCTGGCGCTCACAGCCATCCGCGTTCGGCAAATGAGACGTACTCCTCCCGGCCGAGCACAAAGTGGTCGAGCACCCGAATGTGCATAAGAGTGCAGGCACTCACTATTTGCTGCGTAATATTGCGGTCGGCCCGGCTGGGCTCAGCCACGCCGGACGGGTGATTATGTGCCAGAATCACTGCACCTGCATTGCGTTTCAACGCTTCACGCACAATTTCCCGCGGGTGAACCTCCACGCTGTTCAGGGTGCCGCTGAACATTTCGCTGGTGTAGATCACCCGGTGCTGATTATCCAGAAAGATCACCTGAAAAATCTCCCTTTCTTTATCCCCAAGCGAACTGCGTAAGAAATCCAGCACCTCGGTAGAACTATCAACCACACGGTTTTCCACCGATTCCCGGCAGGCATGGCAGCGCTTTGCCAGCTCCGCTATCGCCTTGAGCTGGGAATATTTCGCTAATCCGATGCCATGGATGGCCTGCAATTTTTTCGCGGGCGCATTCATCAGCTGATAGAGAGAACCGAACTCGACCAGCAGCCGCTGTGCCAGCGCCATCACAGACATCTCTCTGGTACCGATGCGCAGAAAAATCGCTAATAGTTCGCTATCACTAAGCGTGGCCACCCCAAATTTATCCAGCTTTTCACGCGGAGGCATCCCCGGCTCCTGCCACCCGTTGGTTTTGCTCATCGTTTGCTCCCTCTTCCTGAAGTGCAGAAAGCATGGCATTATATACAGTAGTTTTCTATGGCGATGTGCTGACTTTACGAGACGGCTCGCAAAGGTGGCGAGGTGCGAAATAGTCAGCCAGACGGAGTGTGGTAAAATGTTTCTCTTGTGGCGCGAATAGCGCCAGCAGGCTTAACAGAAGGCGACAGCAAATGATGGAATTAACCGGGAAACGTATTGTTCTGGGCGTCAGCGGGGGTATTGCCGCGTATAAAGCCCCCGAGCTGGTGCGCCGCCTGCGCGACCGAGGCGCGGAAGTGCGCGTGGTCATGACCGACGCGGCAAAAGCGTTTATTACCCCGCTCAGCCTTCAGGCCGTTTCCGGTTATCCGGTCTCTGATGATTTGCTCGACCCGGCAGCAGAAGCGGCAATGGGCCATATCGAACTCGGCAAGTGGGCCGAGTTGGTGATTCTGGCACCTGCCACCGCTGACCTGATTGCCCGCGTGGCGGCAGGGATGGCTAACGACCTGGTGACCACCATTTGCCTGGCCTCTGCGGCACCGCTGGCCGTGGTCCCGGCGATGAATCAGCAGATGTACCGCGCCCTGCCTACCCAGCACAATTTGCAGGTGTTGGCCCAGCGTGGGGTGATGATCTGGGGGCCGGACAGCGGCAGCCAGGCCTGTGGTGATATCGGGCCGGGGCGCATGCTCGACCCGCTGGCGATTGTTAACTATGCGGTGAGCTGGGCCGCCCCCGTTAACGATCTGCAACATCTCAACCTTATGATCACCGCCGGCCCGACGCGGGAAGCGCTCGACCCGGTGCGCTTTATCAGTAATCACAGCTCGGGGAAAATGGGCTTTGCCATCGCCGCTGCGGCCGCAAAACGCGGCGCCCGCGTTACGCTGGTTGCCGGGCCGGTAGAGCTGCCGACCCCGGCGGGCGTCACGCGGGTGGATGTGGTCAGCGCACTGGAGATGCAGCAGGCAGTGATGGACCAGGCAGCAAGCCAGCAGATCTTTATCGGCTGTGCGGCCGTGGGCGACTACCGCGCGGTGGCCATTGCTGAGGAAAAAATCAAAAAACAGGGTGAAGAAATTACCCTGAAAATGGTGAAAAACCCTGATATTGTCGCCGGCGTGGCGGCGATGCAGGAACACCGTCCCTTTGTCGTAGGATTTGCCGCTGAAACCCAGAATGTGGAAGAATACGCGCAACAAAAACGCGTGCGCAAGAATCTGGACATGATCTGCGCTAACGATGTTGCCAAAGCCGGGCAGGGTTTCAAAAGCGATACCAATGCTCTTCACCTTTTTTGGCAGGAGGGAGAAAAAGTCTTACCGCTCAGCGATAAGTCACTCCTTGGCCAACAGTTACTAGACGAGATTGTCAGCCGTTATGATGAAAAAAATCGACGTTAAAATCCTGGATGCGCGCGTAGGCAGCGATTTCCCGTTACCTACCTATGCCACCTCCGGTTCCGCCGGGCTGGATCTGCGCGCCTGCCTGGATGAAGCATTCGTACTGAATCCGGGTGCCACCACGCTGGTACCCACCGGCCTGGCTATTCATATCGCCGATCCTGAACTGGCCGCGGTGATCTTGCCGCGCTCTGGCCTTGGCCATAAACACGGCGTGGTTCTGGGCAATCTGGTTGGCCTGATTGACTCTGATTATCAGGGGCAGCTGATGGTTTCCGTCTGGAACCGCGGGCAGGACTCCTTTACTATCGAGCCTGGCGAACGTATCGCTCAGATGGTGTTCGTGCCGGTGGTACAGGCTGAATTCAATCTGGTGAACGACTTCGACGCCAGCGTACGTGGCGAAGGTGGTTTCGGTCACTCCGGCCGCCAGTAACTCTCCACCGCTCCGTAACGAACGATAAGCTGATTTTTTTCTTCCGTGAGCCTTTGCTCACGGACGTTGCGTGGGCATTTGCCCGTTTATGGTGATGTTCTCAGGGGTCTTTTAAGGCATGGCAGAAAAAAAGAGTGCGAAAAGGAATCGTCGCGAAGAAATCCTGCAGGCACTGGCGCAGATGCTGGAATCCAGCGATGGCAGCCAGCGCATCACGACCGCCAAGCTGGCGGCGAATGTTGGGGTATCAGAAGCGGCTCTTTACCGGCATTTTCCCAGCAAAACCAAGATGTTTGACAGCCTGATCGAATTTATTGAAGACAGCCTGATTACGCGCATCAATCTGATACTGAAGGACGAGAAAGAGACGCTGCCGCGTCTGCGTCTGATTACCCAGTTAATTCTGGGCTTTGGTGAGCGTAATCCAGGTTTAACGCGCATTCTGACCGGTCATGCGCTGATGTTCGAACAGGATCGTTTGCAGGGGCGGATTAATCAGCTGTTCGAACGCATTGAGGTGCAGCTGCGCCTGGTGATGCGCGAAAAGAAAATTCGTGAGGGTGAAGGTTTTGCCACCGATGAGGCACTGCTGGCCAGCCAGCTGCTGGCGTTCTGCGAAGGGCTGCTGTCGCGCTTTGTGCGTTCAGAGTTCCGTTATCGTCCGACCGTTGACTTCGACGTGCGCTGGCCGCTGCTGGCCGCTCAGCTGGTGTGACATTGTGGGTTGATCATAAGGGCCGATCGAAAAAGAAGATCGGCCCCTACAGAAACGCTTAAATACCAAACTCGCTGCGGTACTCGCGCACCGCCACCAGGTGGTCGGCCAGTTCCGGCTTCTCTTCCAGATAGGCAATCAGCTCTTTCAGCGTGATAATTGAAATCACCTTGCAGCCGTAATCGCGCTCCACTTCCTGAATCGCAGAAATCGCCCCGCGCCCGCGTTCCTGGCGGTCTAACGAAATCAGCACGCCTGCCAGCGTGGCATTGTTTGCCGCGATGATCTCCATCGACTCACGGATGGCCGTCCCCGCGGTGATCACGTCATCCACCAGCATAATTTTTCCCTGCAGCGGGCTGCCCACCAGCGTGCCGCCTTCGCCGTGATCTTTGGCTTCCTTACGGTTAAAGCAGTAAGGGACATCGCGGTCGTGGTGATCGGCCAGCGCCACCACGGTGGTGGTAGCAATCGGAATACCTTTGTAGGCCGGGCCAAACACCAGGTCGAAATCAATACCGGAATCGACCAGCGCCTGAGCGTAGAAACGGCCCAGCAGAGCAAGATCGCGCCCGGTATTGAACAGGCCTGCGTTAAAGAAATAAGGGCTTTTGCGCCCTGATTTCAGCGTGAACTCACCAAACTTCAGCACCTGCTTGTTGATGGCGAATTCGATAAATTGGCGCTGCCAGGCTTTCATGTCGTGTTCCTCAATTTTCAGGCAAGAAAAAGGCGACTGCGAAGTCGCCTGAAAAATTTAGTTGGATAACGCCGCTTTCTGCGCCGCGACCAGGATATCAATACCGCCTCGCGCCAGCGCCAGCAGCTTGAGCAGCTCGTCGTGGCTGAACGGTTCGCCTTCTGCGGTGCCCTGCACCTCAATCATGCGGCCATCTTCGGTCATCACCACGTTCATATCGGTTTCCGCCGCGGAGTCTTCCACGTACTCGAGGTCGCACAGCGCTTCGCCATTAACGATACCGACGGAAATCGCCGCGACCATGCCTTTCATCGGGTTGGCTTTCAGCTTACCGATGGCGACCAGATGATTCAGGGCATCGGCCAGCGCCACACAGGCGCCGGTGATGGATGCGGTACGGGTACCGCCATCTGCCTGCAGCACATCGCAGTCGAGGGTAATGGTAAATTCACCCAGCGCTTTCAGGTCAATTGCTGCACGCAGCGAGCGGGCGATCAGACGCTGGATCTCCAGCGTGCGTCCGCCCTGCTTACCTTTAGCCGCTTCACGCGCGTTACGGCTGTGGGTCGCGCGTGGCAGCATGCCGTATTCGGCGGTGACCCAACCCTGGCCCTGACCTTTCAGAAAGCGCGGCACGCCTTCATCAATGGTGGCAGTACACAGCACTTTGGTATCACCGAATTCAACCAGCACAGAGCCTTCTGCATGTTTGGTGTAATGACGGGTCAGGGTGACGGGGCGCACCTGCTGTGCGCTACGGCCTGATGGACGCATAGTATCTCTCCGGCTAGCTAAACATTATTGACCGCGCATTATACGGATTTCGCGGGGGAATGCCTAACGCGCTGGAAATGACCGCGCGGGTTATGCAAAACGCCGCTATTTAAGCACTAAAACAGCAAGATAGTCGGCGGCAGGATGTAAAAACGCCGTAAATGTGGCTAAATACGTCTCTTTTCTTCTCCCGCATACCGGACTTTTGTATGACCTCTGTTTTCCATTTTATTTTAGCGCTGGTGGTCATTGGCTGCCTGGCGCTGCTGTTCAGCAACGATCGTCGCAAAATCCGCCCGCGCGTGCTGCTACAGCTGGTGGTCATTGAAGCGCTACTGGCCTGGTTCTTCCTGCACGCCTCCGCCGGGTTGAGCATCGTCACCGCCTTTTCCGGCTTCTTCGAAGTGCTGCTGAAGTACGCGGCTCAGGGCACCGATTTTGTTTTCGGCGGCATGGCAGCGCAGGGCATGGCGTTTATCTTCCTCGGCGTGCTTTGCCCGATTGTTTTTATCTCTGCGCTGATCGGTATTTTGCAGCATGTGAAAATCCTGCCGGTGCTGATTAAAGTGGTCGGCACTGCACTGTCTAAAATCAATGGCATGGGCAAGCTGGAGTCGTTCAACGCGGTCAGCACGCTAATCCTTGGCCAGTCGGAAAACTTTATCGCTTACAAAGGTATCCTGGCAGAGATTTCCCAGCGCCGCCTTTACTCTATGGCGGCGGCGGCAATGTCCACCGTTTCGCTGTCGATTGTTGGCGCGTATATGTCGATGATTGAACCGCGCTATGTGGTGGCAGCGCTGATCCTCAACATGTTCAGCACCTTCATTATTCTGTCGATTATCAACCCGACGCCGATTGGCGACGAGCCGGAAATCCGCCTGGAGAAGCTGCACGAAGATCAGAGCTTCTTCGAGATGCTCGGCGAATATATTCTTGCCGGTTTCAAAGTGGCGATGATTATTCTGGCGATGCTGATCGGCTTTATTGCGCTGATTGCGGCGGTGAATGCACTGTTCTCCACGCTGTTCGGCATCAGCTTCCAGCAGATCCTCGGCTATGTCTTCTGGCCGTTCGCGTGGCTGATTGGCATCCCGGCTGCGGATGCGCTGCCGGCCGCCAGCATTATGGCCACCAAGCTGGTGACCAACGAATTCGTGGCGATGATTGAGCTGAAGAAGATTGCGGCTGAGCTGTCTCCGCGCGGGCTGGGGATCCTGTCGGTATTCCTCGTCTCCTTCGCCAACTTTGCCTCTATCGGCATCGTCGCCGGGGCAATCAAAGGGCTGAACGAGCATCAGGGCAACGTGGTGTCGCGCTTCGGTCTGAAGCTGATCTACGGCTCGACCCTGGTCAGCCTGCTGTCGGCAGCCTTCGCCGGTCTGGTTCTGTAAACGCTATCCGGGCGCAGCCAACGCGCCCGCAGCGTGAAGAGTGAAGGGGATTTAAAATGCCACGCAGGTCGGAGCATCCACCCGCATTACCGACTCCTGCGCGAAGCGCTGCTTGTAGATCGCCCGCAGCGCTTCAATATTCTGCTCACTGGCCTTATCCGGGCTGTGGATCAGCATCAGCGCTCTGCTGTTTTCGCGCGCCACCTTGCCATCATTGCCCAGCCACTGCCCTTGCGCCGTAAATACCGTCAGCCCGTCTTTGAAGCGTGGCGTCACTTCGCCGTCAACAAAACCCTGCCATTCTGCCTGTGAGATTGCGGCACCATGCGGGCGGTTGAGGCCAAAGTAAAGTGTGGTCTGCGTCATGACGTCACCCAACGCGCAGGCGGCGGCGGGCGGTGTGGCGGCCTGACGTGCCGGAGTACTACAGCCGCTAAGCGCCAGCAGTAGCAGGGAAGAGAGGATAAGACGCGGTGCCATGGGTGCTCCTGGTTTTTATTGTCTGAGTTGTCATCATCTTAAGCTGTGAGCGGCAAAACGTCAGCCAAAACACCGTCATTTGAGCGAATGCCTGTTAAGGCAGCGCCTGCGCCGCTATAATCCCTGCATCTTTTATCTTTATAACGGTACGCAAAATGATCCGCAGTATGACCGCTTACGCCCGGCGCGAAACCAAAGGCGAATGGGGCAGCGCAGCCTGGGAGCTGCGTTCCGTCAACCAGCGCTATCTTGAAACCTATATCCGTCTGCCCGAGCAGTTCCGCGGGCTGGAGCCGGTGATCCGTGAACGCATCCGCAACCGTCTGACGCGTGGCAAAATCGAAGTTAACCTGCGTTTTGATGCTGACCCAAGCGCGCAAAGCTCGCTGGTGCTGAACGAGAAGCTGGCCGTGCAGCTGGTGCAGGCAGCTAACTGGGTCAAGATGCAGAGCGACGAGGGTGAAATCAACCCGGTTGATATTCTGCGCTGGCCGGGCGTGATGTCCGCTGAAGAGCAGGATCTGGATGCAATCTCTGCCCAGCTGCTCAGCGCGCTGGACACCGCCATCGATGAGTTTATTACCGCACGCGAAAGCGAAGGTTCGGCGCTGAAAGCGCTGATTGAGCAGCGTCTGGAAGGCGTCAGCGCCGAGGTGCTGAAAGTGCGAGCCCATATGCCTGACGTGCTGAAATGGCAGCGTGAGCGCCTGCTGACTCGTCTGGAAGAGGCCCAGGTACAGCTGGAAAATAATCGTCTTGAGCAGGAGCTGGTGATGCTGGCGCAGCGCGTTGATGTGGCTGAAGAGCTGGACCGCCTGGAAGCGCACGTGAAAGAGACCTACAACATCCTGAAGAAGAAGGAAGCCGTAGGCCGCCGCCTCGACTTTATGATGCAGGAGTTCAACCGCGAGTCGAACACCCTGGGGTCTAAATCGATTAATGCCGAAATCACCGCGTCAGCGATTGAGCTGAAAGTGCTGATTGAGCAGATGCGCGAGCAGATTCAGAATATCGAGTAATCTGCTGATAAGATTGACGGTAAAATATCACTAAGCTCACCAACTGGTGGGCTTTTTTTTCAGGAAATTGGCACCGCGTTCAGCGCTTTTCCTTTTAGCTATAGGCACCCACCGCGCCACAAGGTAAACTATCCCCTTATTTTATTATGGATTTAATTGAGGCTAACCCATGCAAACATTACCTCCCTGCCCAAAGTGCCACTCAGAATATAGCTGGCAGGATGGCGCCATGTTGAACTGTCCGGAGTGCGGCCACGTCTGGGCTGAAGGCGCGCAGGACGCGGCGGAAGAGAGCCTGGTGGTGAAAGATGCCAATGGCAACCTGCTGGCCGACGGCGATAGCGTCACGGTGATTAAAGATCTGAAGGTGAAAGGCAGTTCCACGCCGCTGAAGATTGGCACCAAAGTGAAAGGTATCCGTCTGGTGGAAGGCGACCACAATATCGACTGCAAAATCGATGGCTTTGGCCAGATGAAGCTGAAGTCCGAGTTTGTCAAAAAGAACTGATCCCTGCCGGTAGCCCCGCGCTACTGGCCTCTTTCCCCTGCCCGGTTTCCTCAAAGCCTGCGAAGCTGCTAGTATCAAAACGCATCATAAGTTTGCGTTAAGGGCGTACGGCGCTCAACGGACCGACTCAGGACACCCCAGGGGGAAGAGTGAATAAGACGATAGGCGTGTTCTTTCCGCTGTATACCACCACACTATTAATGCTGCTCGGTTCCGGGCTGCTGACCACCTATGTTTCTCTGCGACTGACCTCTATCCATGTCTCCGGCGGCCTGATCGGGGCGATTATCGCTGCGAACTATATCGGCCTGGTGATTGGCGGTAAGGTTGGGCACTTTTTTATCTCCCGTGTCGGGCACATTCGTACTTATGTCTCCTGCGCCGGGATTATTACGGCGGCGGTACTGGCCCACGGTCTGACGGAGTTTATCCCAGCCTGGGTAGGACTGCGTCTGATCATCGGCATGTGCATGATGTGCCAGTATATGGTGCTGGAGAGCTGGCTGAACGATCAATCGGAATCCGACCAGCGCGGCAAGGTGTTTGGCTGCTATATGGTGGCAACCTATCTCGGCATGTCGCTCGGCCAGGTCGTGCTGATGTTGCAGACCGATCTTGGCCTAAGCACGCTGCTGCTGATTGCGCTCTGTTTCTCGCTCTGCCTGGTGCCGATTGCACTGACCACCCGTACTCATGCTCGCCAGCTGTCGCCGGCTCCGATGGAATTACGCTATTTTATCGGCGCCATCCCTAAGGTGCTGTTCACCACGCTGGCGATTGGTATGGTGGTCGGATCGTTCTACGGTCTGGCGCCGGTGTATGCCAGCCAGCAGCAGCTGACCACCAGCCAGACCGGCCTGTTTATGGCCATCGCGATTTTCGCCGGGCTGGTGGCGCAGTTCCCGCTCAGCTGGCTGTCCGACCGCTATAACCGCACCCGCCTGATGCGCCTCAATGCCGTTGTGCTGATCATCGCCGCGCTGCCGCTGGCAGTACTGCCGCACATCACCTTCCCGCTGCTGCTGGTGCTGGGGTTTGTGGTCAGCATGCTGCAGTTTTCCCTTTATCCGCTGGCGGTCGCGCTGGCCAATGACCTGATTGAACCAGAGCGCCGCGTGTCGCTGGCCGCCTGTCTGCTGATGGCCTTTGGCGTGGGTGCCAGCATTGGTCCGCTGGTGGTGGGCTTACTGATTGAGCCGCTGGGGGCCAATACGCTGTATGCCTTCTTCGCCCTGTGCGGCCTGTTGATTGTTGCTCTGAGCCGGACGGTGAAACAGGATGAAGCCCAGTTTGTCGAGGATGCACCGGTGCCGCATATCGTGATGGCGGATAGCCTGGTAAGTTCTCCGCTGTCACCGGCTCTTAATCCGGCCTTTGACGAACAGATGATTGAAGAAACTATGCCCGCGATCGACAGCGAACCGGTTGAAGAGGTAGCAACGGAGAGCGAAACCCAGCAGGGGGCCGATCCCGATGAAGAAACCGGGCTGAAGAAAGCCTTTGAGAAGCTTTGAATCAGCCAATTTTGGTTTTTTCAGGCAGAGTGATGGGGGGCGCAGACCTGCTACCCCTCATCAACCATTTCATCTCCTGCGTTTTGCACTCTTTTACCGCTGCGGATAACCGATATCCAACAACGAATAATGTCGGAAAAAACTGATAAACCTTTAATTTTATTCTGTATCAAATGGCAACTTATTAACGTTATTTTCCAATAAATTTTAGCGCGATTAAAAAAACGGCCTCAGATTAAACCTTGCGCATAGGCAAAGCGTATCAGTTCAATATTTGAAGAAATACCAAGCCGCCGCATAGCATTATACTTCTGCGTAGATATAGTGCTGATTGTTCTGTTCTGCCGCCGGGCAATTTCTGCCAGCGAATAGCCTGAAGAGAATAACCGCACGACTTCTAACTCCTTAGGCGTGAGGGTAGTACCCCGATCGTGATTTTTCCCCGGTTCAGCTTTGAGATAATCCAGCGAAGATGAAAAGTAGAGCCCACTCTGCATCATCACATGGTGGCAGGCAGTGAGCGTCTCTTCGATATCATCTGACTTACTGACTATTGATCTTACACCATAATCACATGCCTTCCTCAGAATCGCAGTATTTCCCAGAGAGGTCAGCAAAACCACCTTCACATCAGGAAAGCGGCCGCTCAGAGCACGCAGTTTGGAAAATCCATCCAGCGTCGAGTTTTCGTTTCCCAGAGAAAAATCAGTAATGACGATATCCGTTCGATTGTTGGCCAGCGAAGCTAATAGCTCTTTGCCACACAGAGACTCATTGGTAACCTGATAGCGAGAGTCGTTAGCAAACAACATCTTTAACGAATGCAATATATGCGGATGATCGTCAGATATGGATACCGTGTGCCTGTGATGCATGTGCCCTCCTTGATTTTCACAAATACAAACAGGGCTAATATACGATCGATTAACAGACTAAGAAAACAAAATATTCTTTTTTCTCCTTAAAGTTAGATCTTGTAAGAAAGTGACATAAAATTTATTTAGAACATAATAGAAAATTCAGGAAATTTAATAGCGGCATTATTTAATAAGGTGAAATGGGTTCGGTGCAGCACTCTCTTAAATCCCTGTGCTGAAAAGGGCATGCAGGGTTTAAAATCAATGGACGGAATAATGAATAAATAATATATTTCTTGCCTATTATTGCTAATTAACATCCTGCGTACGCTGTACATGCAAATGAGAGTGAAGCCCTATTGCGCCAGGACGTTTTACTCAGATAAAAGCAAGCCCCTTAAGCATCTTGCCGTTTGACAGGCGATCCCTTAGGCTTGCCGCCTGTTTTCAGGAGCTGGCTATGTTACTCACTGTCCTTTACATCATCGGTATTACAGCAGAATCCATGACCGGAGCGCTGGCCGCTGGCCGCCGCAAGATGGATATGTTTGGCGTGATTATTATTGCTTCCGTGACGGCGATAGGCGGTGGTTCTGTGCGCGATATGCTGCTCGGCCACTATCCGCTCGGCTGGGTGAAGCATCCTGAATACATCATGATAGTCGCCGCCGCAGCGGTGGTGACGACCCTGGCGGCGCCGCTGATGCCGCACCTGCGCAAAGTCTTTCTGGTACTGGATGCACTGGGATTAGTGGTGTTTTCAATTATCGGAGCGCAGGTGGCGTTGGATATGGGCCACGCTGGCATTATCGCCGCGATCAGTGCCGTGGTCACCGGCGTCTTTGGCGGCGTGCTGCGCGACATGTTCTGCAACCGCATCCCGCTGGTATTTCAGAAAGAGTTATATGCAGGTATCGCTTTTGCCTCCGGATGGCTCTATATCCTGCTGCTCAAAACGGCCCTGTCGATGGAGACGGTGATCATCATTACCCTCCTGGCTGGCTTTATCGCGCGCCTGGGTGCACTGCGCTTCCGCCTTGGTCTGCCGGTATTTAACTATCCCCATGACGACCACTAATCCCCACGCAGATTAAGACCTTCAATGAGCTGCTGCACTTCGCGCTGCTGCAAAAAGGCGCGAATAGTATGGGCCAGTTTAGTACCAACCCCGGGCAGCTGCTGCCACTCTTCCACGCTATGCGACAGTAACTGCTGCCAGCTGTCATCAGGTAGCGCACGCAGCGCCCCTTCCGGGATCGGAACGCCCAGCGCCCGCACCCAGCGTTTAAACGGCAGCTGGCGGCTGAGCCGGAACTGCTGCCAGAAGAAGTGCGCTTTGGGCTGACCGATGCCGGGTATGTCTTCAAGCTGCTGCTGCGACAAGGCCAGCCAGGAGAGCAGATGGGTGAGGTGCCCGGACTGGATCAGCCGCTGCCAGTTTTGCCGCCCCATCCCCGTCAGGTTCAGGGCCGTGCTGCTGCTTAACCACTCCAGCCGTGCCAGAAACTGCTGACGGCACGCCGGGCTGAGGTGAAAACAGCTGACCATAGAAAAGCGCCCGGCATCGGGGGGCTGCGGATAGTCGCGCTGCGCCACGCGCCATACCACACTGTTGAGGCGCGGGATCCCCTGCCCGGCCAGGCTGAGGCTGACCTGATCCCCCGCAATCACATCGCGCTCACGCCAGCGCGCAACGGGCCCGATGCTAACCCGGCTGACGCGTTTATCATCCAGCTGTACGGGTTGCAGGTGGAGTACCGTGCTGATTTTACCGCTGCGCCCGACGGTGAATTCCACTGAGCGCACTTCGCTGGTGACTTCAGGTGGCGGATATTTCCAGGCAATGGCCCAGTCCCCCAGCTCGGGCAGCCAGCTTTTTCCCGCCAGCACCGGCATGCTGTGTACCACCACGCCGTCCGTCACAAACGGGAGCGCGCCGTGGAACCAGCGCTCGCGCCAGCCTTCAACCTCATCAGCATCTTGTACCTGCCGCGTCCAGCTGCGGATAGCAGGAAATCCCGCACTTTCCAGAGCGTCCAGCCTCTGCTGCAGCAGCCCTGGACCATCTGGCCATGCCCAGACAAATAGCCCAACGCGCTGCAGTAAAGATGAGGGCTGTTTTGCCATTAATGCTCCCGCCACCTGCGAACGGGCATTTTTCCCGCCGTCACGACCCTGCTGGTGATCGGTCATCTTCAGGTAAAGCTCGCCCTGGAATACCTGCTGCCCGGCATTCAGCGTAATAGATTGTGGGATCGCGGGGATCAGGCGCGCTTTCGCCGTCCAGTCCTCCCCCTGCATACCGTTGCCGCGGCTAACCATCCGGGTCAGTTTTCCCTGACGATAGACCAGGGTTACCGCCACCCCGTCGACTTTAGGCTGTACCCACAGGCCGTGGCGGTTCTCCATCCAGCGCGCCACCTCGGCTTTGCCCGCCAGTTTTTTTACACCGACGTGGGCAACCGGATGGCGCACTTTACCATCGGTCATCAAAACAGGCTGACGGCGATCGCTGGCGGGATGAAAGCAGTGCTGCCACTGCTGTAGCTTGCCCTGCAATGCATCATAACGTTCATCGGTCACGCTACTCTTACCCTGACGGTAGTAGGCGTCATCCCAGTGCGTGAGCTGTGCTGCCAGCCGGGTCATCTCCAGATCGGCCCGCGCAGGCGACCATACCGGGCACTGTGCCGCCAGCACAGCGCTGTATAACCCAATGGCTAAAATGAGGTAGCGCATCCCTGTCTCTCCTGCTTTCCACTTATACCGCTCAACAGTAAAGCGTGCGGGTCGGGGATTAGCGAGTGGCATAGTCAGATTATGGAAAGCCGCTCCGGAACAATTCAATGCAGCCGACATCGGGCTACAAAACGCCGTGCAGCGCTTTCCATTTCCTCAGAAAATCCCCTGGATCATCGCCTAAACGCTGCATCACGCCCTGCACCTGTGTATACTGTGCAGGAAGTAGACTCCGCTTTATTGGCATATCAAGAATAATCATGGCTCAAGGCACGCTTTTTATTGTTTCCGCCCCTAGCGGCGCGGGTAAATCCAGCCTGATTCAGGCGCTGTTAAAAACGCAACCGCTGTACGATACCCAGGTATCGATCTCCCACACCACGCGTGGGGTACGGCCGGGCGAAAATCATGGTGAGCATTATTACTTTGTGAACCACGATGAGTTTCGTTCCATGATTGAGGAAGAGGCGTTTTTAGAACATGCCGAAGTGTTCGGTAACTATTACGGCACCTCGCGTAAAGCCATTGAACAGGTGCTGGCAACCGGCGTTGATGTGTTTCTCGATATCGACTGGCAGGGTGCTAAACAGATCCGTGAGAAAATGCCGGCAGCACGCAGCATTTTCGTGCTGCCGCCGTCGAAAGACGAACTGGACCGCCGCCTGCGTGGCCGTGGTCAGGACAGCGAAGAAGTGATTACTAAACGTATGGCCCAGGCTGTTGCTGAGATGAGCCACTACGCCGAATACGATTATTTAATCGTGAATGATGATTTCGACCTGGCATTGTCCGATCTGAAAACCATTATTCGCGCTGAGCGTCTGCGTATGGGCCGTCAAAAAGCCCGCCATGATGCATTAATCAGCAAACTATTGGCAGACTGAGGGTAACTCAGTATGATGCCCAGTCATTTCGTCACCACCCGTGGAGTATCACACTTATGGCACGCGTAACCGTACAGGACGCAGTAGAAAAAATTGGTAACCGTTTTGATCTGGTTCTGGTAGCAGCACGCCGCGCTCGTCAGATGCAGGTTGGTGGTAAAGATCCACTGGTCCCGGAAGAGAACGACAAATCTACCGTTATCGCGCTGCGCGAAATCGAAGAAGGCCTGATCACCAATCAGATCCTCGACGTGCGCGATCGCCAGGAGCAGCAAGAGCAGGAAGCCGCAGAATTACAGGCTGTGACTGCTATCGCTGAAGGTCGTCGTTAATCAGCACTAAAGGCCTGCCTTGTATCTGTTCGAAAGCCTCAATCAGCTGATTGAAAAATACTTGCCTGAGGAGCAAATCAAGCGCCTCAAGCAAGCTTATCTTGTCGCACGTGATGCTCACGAGGGACAGACACGCTCCAGCGGTGAGCCTTATATCACCCATCCGGTAGCCGTGGCCTGCATCCTGGCGGAAATGAAACTCGACCATGAAACACTGATGGCCGCGCTTCTGCACGACGTTATTGAAGACACCCCCGCCACCTATAAGGATATGGAACAGCTGTTCGGCCAGACCGTCGCCGAGCTGGTTGAAGGGGTTTCTAAACTCGACAAGCTGAAATTCCGCGACAAGAAAGAAGCCCAGGCTGAAAACTTCCGCAAGATGATCATGGCGATGGTGCAGGATATCCGCGTCATTCTGATCAAGCTGGCCGACCGTACGCACAACATGCGTACCCTCGGCGCGCTGCGACCGGATAAAAAACGGCGTATCGCGTTGGAAACGCTGGAAATCTATAGCCCACTGGCTCATCGCCTGGGTATTCACCACCTGAAAACCGAACTGGAAGAGCTGGGCTTTGAAGCCCTGTATCCGAACCGTTTCCGCGTGATTAAGGAAGTGGTCAAAGCGGCACGCGGCAACCGTAAAGAGATGATCCAGAAAATCCTCTCGGAAATTGACGGTCGTCTGGAAGAAGCCGGTATTACCCGCCGCGTCAGCGGTCGCGAAAAACACCTCTATTCCATCTACTG
Source organism: Erwinia aphidicola (assembly GCF_014773485.1). Classification (GTDB taxonomy): domain Bacteria; phylum Pseudomonadota; class Gammaproteobacteria; order Enterobacterales; family Enterobacteriaceae; genus Erwinia; species Erwinia aphidicola. The sequence continues at coordinate 96,794 of NZ_JACXBP010000011.1, forward strand.
CAAAATGCACCTGAAAGAGCAGCGATTCCATTCGATTATGGATATCTATGCCTTCCGCGTCATCGTGCGTGATGTCGATACCTGTTATCGCGTACTGGGCCAGATGCACAGCTTGTATAAGCCGCGCCCGGGCCGGGTGAAAGATTATATTGCTATCCCAAAAGCCAACGGCTATCAGTCGCTGCATACATCAATGATCGGTCCGCACGGCGTGCCGGTTGAGGTGCAGATCCGCACCGAAGATATGGATCAGATGGCAGAGATGGGGGTAGCAGCGCACTGGGCTTATAAAGAACAGGGCGAGAGCAGCACTACCGCACAGATCCGCGCGCAGCGCTGGCTGCAAAGCCTGCTGGAGCTGCAGCAGAGCGCCGGAAGCTCATTTGAATTTATCGAAAGCGTCAAATCCGATCTGTTCCCGGATGAGATTTACGTATTCACTCCGGAAGGCCGCATTGTTGAACTGCCAGCCGGCGCCACGCCGGTCGACTTTGCCTACGCCGTGCATACCGATATCGGCCATGCCTGCGTGGGCGCACGCGTTGACCGTCAGCCTTATCCGCTGTCGCAGCCGCTCACCAGCGGCCAGACCGTCGAGATTATTACCGCCCCAGGTGCGCGCCCGAACGCAGCGTGGCTGAACTTTGTCGTGAGCTCGAAAGCGCGCGCCAAGATCCGCCAGCTGTTGAAAAACCTCAAGCGTGATGACTCTGTCAGCCTTGGCCGACGCCTGCTCAATCATGCCCTGGGCGGCAGCCGCAAGCTGGCTGAGATCCCGGAAGCCAATGTCCAGCACGAGCTGGAGCGCATGAAGCTGACCTCGCTGGATGACCTGCTGGCAGAAATCGGTCTCGGTAACGCCATGAGCGTGGTGGTGGCGAAAAATCTGCAGCAGAGCGAGCAGAATGTTCCCGCCAACACCGGCAGCAGCAGTAGCAGTAGCATCAGCGGCGCTCGCAGCAAGCTGCCAATTAAGGGCGCCGATGGGGTGTTGATCACCTTCGCTAAGTGCTGCCGCCCGATCCCCGGTGACCCGATTGTGGCGCACGTCAGCCCCGGTAAAGGCCTGGTCGTGCACCATGAATCCTGCCGTAATATTCGTGGCTATCAGAAAGAGCCAGAGAAATACATGGCGGTGGAGTGGGATATTGCCACCGAGCAGGAGTTTGTCGCCGAGATTAAGGTGGATATGTTTAACCACCAGGGCGCGCTGGCAAACCTGACGGCGGCAATTAACACCGCCGGCTCCAATATCCAGAGCCTGAACACTGAAGAAAAAGATGGCCGTGTTTACAGCGCCTTTATCCGTCTGACGGCACGCGATCGCGTTCATCTGGCCAATATCATGCGTAAGATCCGCGTGATGCCGGATGTCATCAAGGTGCATCGCAACCGCAATTAAGCAAAAGACGGAGCCTGCCTCCGTCTTTTGCTTCCCCATGTCGCCGCAGACGGGATGACTGATTTTAGGGAGTCCACTTTCGCATGAATGCCCAACGTTATGCCCGTATCCGCGCAATGCTCGCCGCCCGTCAGCACGACCTGACGGTGTGTATGGAACAGGTGCATAAACCTCATAACGTCTCTGCGGTGATCCGCACCGCCGACGCCGTTGGCGTGCATGAAGTTCACGCCGTATGGCCGGGAAGCCGCATGCGCACCATGGTCTCGTCCGCCGCGGGCAGCAACAGCTGGGTGCAGGTGAAAACCCATCCGACCATCCGTGATGCCGTCAGCCATCTGAAAGATCGGAAGATGCAGATTCTGGCGACGCACCTCTCCGCTAAAGCGGTCGATTTCCGCGAGATCGACTATACCCGTCCGACCTGCATCCTGATGGGCCAGGAAAAAACCGGGATTACCCAGGAAGCCCTCGACCTTGCCGACCAGGATATTATTATCCCGATGATCGGTATGGTGCAGTCGCTGAACGTCTCCGTGGCATCGGCCCTGATCCTCTATGAAGCTCAGCGCCAGCGGCAGAATGCCGGTATGTATCTGCGTGAAGAGAGCACGCTGGAGTACGCCGAGCAGCAGCGTCTGCTGTTCGAAGGGGGTTACCCGGTACTGGCCCGCGTGGCGAAGCATAAAGGGCTGCCCTACCCTGAGATCAACGATCGCGGTGAAGTGGTGGCGGAGCCGGAATGGTGGGCCACCATGCAGTCGAAGGCGCGTAAATAATGCAGGGCCGCCTGCTGGATGCCGTTCCGCTCAATACGCTATCCGGCGTGGGCGCCAGCCAGGCGGCAAAGCTGGCCAAACTTGGCCTGCTGACCGTACAGGATCTGCTGCTGCATCTGCCGATGCGCTATGAAGACCGCACTCAGCTTTACGCCATCAACGACCTGCTGCCGGGCATCTATGCCACGGTAGAGGGCGAAGTGCTGCACAGCGATATTTCGTTTGGCCGCCGCCGCATGCTGACCTGCCAGATTAGCGACGGCAGCGGCATCCTCACCCTGCGCTTTTTCAACTTCAATGCCGGAATGAAGAACAGCCTCGCCACCGGCCGCCGCGTCACCGCTTACGGTGAAATTAAACGCGGCCAGCGCGGGGCGGAGATCATCCACCCGGAGTACAAAGTGCAGGGTGAGAGCAGCGTCACCGAATTACAAGAGACGCTGACCCCGGTCTACTCCACGACAGAGGGCGTGCGCCAGGCGACGCTGCGCAACCTGACCGACCAGGCGCTGACCCTGCTGGAAACCTGCGCGATTAGCGAACTGCTGCCGCCGGAGCTAAGCCAGGGAATGATCAGCCTGCCGGAAGCGCTGCGCACGCTGCACCGCCCGCCGCCGGATATGGCGCTGGCCGATCTCGACAGCGGCCGCCACCCGGCGCAGCGCCGCCTGATTATGGAAGAGTTGCTGGCGCACAACCTCAGCATGCTGGCGGTACGCGCTGGCGCGCAGCGTTATCATGCGCTGCCGATGGCTGCCCGCCACGACCTGAGCGATAAGCTGCTGGCCGCGCTGCCCTTTAAACCCACTCATGCGCAAGAGCGTGTGGTGCGTGAGATCGAAACCGACCTCGCCCACGACTACCCAATGATGCGTCTGGTGCAGGGCGATGTGGGCTCCGGTAAAACGCTGGTTGCCGCGCTGGCGGCACTGCAGGTGATTGCTTACGGTAAGCAGGTAGCGTTGATGGCGCCGACCGAGCTGCTGGCCGAGCAGCACGCCAATAATTTCCGCCAGTGGTTTGCACCGCTCGGGCTGGAAGTAGGCTGGCTGGCAGGGAAGCAGAAAGGCAAAGCGCGCATCGCCCAGCAGGAAGCGATCGCCAGCGGGCAGGTGTCGATGATTGTTGGTACCCACGCTATCTTTCAGGAGCAGGTGCAGTTCAACGGGCTGGCGCTGGTGATCATCGATGAGCAGCACCGCTTTGGCGTCCACCAGCGTCTGGCGCTGTGGGAGAAAGGCGAAGAGCAGGGTTTCCACCCGCACCAGCTGATTATGACTGCCACACCGATCCCGCGCACCCTGGCGATGACCGCCTATGCCGATCTCGATACCTCAACCATCGACGAACTGCCGCCGGGACGTACCCCGGTGACCACCGTCGCGATCCCTGACACGCGCCGCGCTGAGATTATTGCCCGGGTGAAAAGCGCCTGCGGCAGCGAAGGCCGCCAGGCCTACTGGGTCTGTACCCTGATTGAGGAGTCGGAGCTGCTGGAAGCCCAGGCGGCGGAAGCCACCTGGGAAGAGCTGAAGCTGGCGCTGCCGGAGCTGACTATCGGCCTGGTACACGGCCGGATGAAGCCGCAGGAGAAACAGGCGGTAATGCAGGCGTTCAAGCAGGGTGAAATCCATCTGCTGATTGCCACCACGGTGATAGAGGTCGGCGTGGATGTACCCAATGCCAGCCTGATGATTATCGAAAACCCGGAACGCCTCGGGCTGGCGCAGCTGCATCAGCTGCGCGGTCGCGTTGGCCGTGGCGCGGTCGCTTCCCACTGCGTGCTGCTGTATAAGGCGCCGCTGAGTAAAACCGCGCAGAAGCGTTTACAGGTGCTGCGCGACAGCAACGACGGCTTTGTGATTGCCCAGTGTGACCTCGAAATTCGCGGCCCCGGCGAAATGCTGGGCACGCGACAAACCGGTAACGCCGAGTTTAAGGTTGCTGACCTGCTGCGCGACCAGGCGATGATCCCGGAAGTGCAGCGCGTGGCGCGCCATATCCACCAGCACTATCCGGAGCAGGCTTCGGCTCTGATTGAACGCTGGCTGCCGGAAACCGAACGCTATACCAACGCGTAACCCCCTCAATGACTGTCTTCACCGTCGATAGGGTGGCAAACGATTGCTTTTACTCTGAAGAAGATTAAAATCGCCACTTTATTGCCGCTGGGAAGCCTGACATGTCCGTTGAAAGCCAACATACTGCCGCCGATCGTACTCCGGTCGCGGCGGGAAAAAGTGAGCTGATTTACCGCCTTGAAGACCGTCCGCCGCTGGCGCAAACGCTGTTCGCCGCCTGTCAGCATCTGCTGGCGATGTTTGTGGCGGTGATCACGCCCGCTCTGCTAATCTGCCAGGCGCTGGGCCTGCCCGCGCAGGATACGCAGCACATCATCAGCATGTCGCTGTTCGCCTCCGGGGTGGCGTCGCTGCTGCAGATTAAAACCTGGGGGCCGGTCGGTTCCGGGCTGCTGTCGATCCAGGGTACCAGCTTTAACTTTGTCACCCCGCTGATTATGGGTGGCCTGGCGCTGAAAACCGGCGGGGCCGACGTGAAAACCATGATGGCGGCACTGTTCGGCACGCTGATGCTGGCATCCTGTACCGAGATGGTGCTGTCACGCGTGCTGCATCTGGCGCGCCGGGTGATCACCCCGCTGGTTTCCGGCATTGTGGTGATGATTATCGGTCTGTCGCTGATCCAGGTTGGCCTGACCTCCATCGGCGGCGGTTTTGCCGCAATGAACGATCACACCTTTGGCGCACCGAAAAACCTGCTGCTGGCCGGTGTGGTACTGTCGGTGATCATTCTGCTCAACCGCCAGCGCAATGCCTATCTGCGCGTCGCTTCGCTGGTGATCGCGATGGCGGTAGGCTATCTGCTGGCCTGGGCGCTGGGGATGCTGCCGGAAAATAGTGCCGCGGCGAACAGTGCGCTGATCGCCATTCCCACCCCGCTCTATTACGGGCTGGGTATCGACTGGAATCTGCTGATCCCGCTGATGCTGGTGTTTATGGTGACCTCGCTGGAAACCATTGGCGATATCACCGCCACCTCAGATGTCTCCGAGCAGCCGGTCAGCGGCCCGCTGTATATGAAGCGCCTGAAAGGCGGCGTGCTGGCGAACGGGCTGAACTCCTGCGTTTCTGCGCTGTTTAACACCTTCCCCAACTCCTGCTTCGGTCAGAACAACGGCGTGATCCAGCTGACCGGCGTGGCCAGTCGCTACGTCGGTTTTGTCGTGGCGCTGATGCTGATTGTGCTCGGGCTGTTCCCGGCGGTCAGCGGCTTTGTGCAGCACATCCCCGAGCCGGTACTCGGCGGTGCCACGCTGGTGATGTTTGGCACTATTGCCGCCTCAGGCGTGCGTATCGTGTCGCGCGAGCCGCTCAACCGCCGGGCGATTATGATTATCGCGCTCTCGCTGGCGGTCGGCCTTGGCGTCTCCCAGCAGCCGCTGATTCTGCAGTTTGCCCCTGACTGGCTGAAAACGCTGCTTTCCTCCGGGATCGCTGCCGGCGGTATCACCGCTATCGTGCTGAATCTGGTGTTCCCGCAGGAGAAGTAGCGGCTACGCTCATTCTGAAAACAGCGGCCGGGGTGCGATATTTGCTCCGGCCGCTGCGCTGTGGGTTGAGAAGTGACGATAAATCAGGCATAACAAGCCATTACCCGATATTCATAGGGATGGTTGTGATGAAGTTTTTCGGAAAAGTTTTGCTTACCCTGCTGCTCATTCTGCTGCTGGCCCTGGTCGCTATCTACGTGCTGCTGCAAACCCAGTGGGGCGCGGGATGGATTAGCCGCCAGGTCAGTGCCAGCAGTGATTACCAGCTGTCGCTCAGCAAAATGGAGCACAATTTTTCCGATCCCAGCCATCTGCTGCTTAACGATGTCGCCTTTGGCCGTAAAGACCAACCCGCCACGCTGGTGACCAGGCGCGTTGACCTTGGCCTCAGCCTGATGCAGTTCAGCAGCCCGCTGCATTTTGCCAGCATTCGACTCGATCAGGGTACGCTAAACCTCAGCGATAAAAGTGCCCCCCTCTCCTTACAGGCAGACCGTTTACAGCTTAGCCAGATGGCGCTTAACCGCAATCAGGGCGACTGGCCGCTGCAGGCACAGCGCGTCGACGGAGGCGTCACCCCGTGGAAGCCTGAAGCGGGCAACGTGCTGGGCAAAGAGGCCAGGTTCCAGATGAGCGCCGGTTCCCTGACGCTGGACGGTATTCCTGCGGCGAATGTGCTGGTGCAGGGCAGTATTCACGGACCGCAGCTGGTGTTAAGCAATTTCGGGGCTGACGTGGCGCTCGGCTCGGTGACCGCCAGCGCGCAGCGTGATGCGCAGGGCTGGCAGGTGAACAGCCTGCGCCTGAACAGCATTCGCCTGCAGAGTGATAAAACGCTGGCTGAGTTCCTGCAACCGCTGCGCACGCTGCCGACGATGCATTTTGACCGCATTGATATGACCGATGCCCGCCTGCAGGGGCAGGACTGGGCGGTGACCGACCTGGACCTGACATTGAAAGACCTGACGCTGAGCAACGGCGACTGGCAGAGCGACAACGGTTCGCTGTCGATGAACGCCAGCAGCTTTGTGAATGGCAGCATGCAGCTGGACGACCCGATCGCCAATATGGACTTCTCCGCGCAGGGCGTGCAGCTGACGCAGTTCAGTTCGCGCTGGGTCAATGGCCTGGTGCGTGCGCAGGGCAGCTGGACGCGCAGCGACAAGAAACTGACGCTGGATGAACTGGTGGTGGCCGGGCTGGAATACACCCTGCCGCTCAACTGGCGCGAGCGCTGGATGGAGACGCTGCCATCGTGGCTGGAGAGCGTGCAGGTGACCAAACTCAGCGCCAGCCGTAACCTGATTATCGATATCAATCCGGACTTCCCGTTCCAGATGACGGCGCTGGATGGCAATGGCAGCAACCTGCTGATGGCGCGCAATCATCAGTGGGGCATCTGGTCAGGCAATCTGAGTTTCAACGCCGCCGCCGCAACCTTTAATCGCGTCGATCTGCGCCATCCGTCGATTGCCCTCAGCGCAGATGACAACGCTATCAATGTGTCAGAAATGAGCGCCTTCAGTGCCGACGGCATGCTGGAAGGGCTGGCAACGCTGAGCCAGCAGCCGCAGCGGGCACTGTCGCTGACGCTGAATGGCCGCCAGGTTAACGCCACTCTGCTGCAGAACTGGGGCTGGCCGACGATCCCGCTGAACGGCAACGCCACGATGCAGCTGAAAATGCAGGGCAGCCTGCAGGCCAGCCAGCCGCTGAAACCCTCCGTCAACGCCACGCTGGCGGTCAGCAACGGCGAGCAGTCGGTGCAGCAAACTCTGCGCGGGGGCCTGCTGAGCGGCTCACAGTAAGGTAAAAAGGGCCAGGTCGGCCCTTCGCAACCCGTCGCGGGTAAGGTATAGTCCGTTTTTTTTACGGGGGAACTATGCTGACCAACTCATCTATTCGTCTGAACAAATACATCGCCGAGAGCGGGATCTGCTCGCGTCGCGATGCCGATCGCTTTATCGAACAGGGAAATGTTTTTATTAACGGTAAGCGCGCCTCTGTGGGCGACCAGGTATTTGCCGGCGATGTGGTAAAAGTTAACGGTCAGCTAATCGAGCCGCGTAACGAAGAAGATCTGGTGCTGATTGCGCTGAATAAGCCCGTGGGCATCGTCAGCACCACGGAAAATAGCGAGCGCGACAACATCGTTGATTTCGTTAACCACAGCAAGCGCGTGTTCCCGATTGGCCGCCTGGATAAAGATTCGCAGGGGCTGATCCTGCTGACTAACCACGGTGACCTGGTGAATAAGATCCTGCGCGCCGGCAACGACCACGAAAAAGAGTATCTGGTCACCGTGAACAAGCCGGTCACCGAAGAGTTTATCCGCGGGCTGGGCGCGGGCGTGCCGATGATGGGCACGGTAACCAAAAAGTGTAAGGTGAAGAAAGAGTCGACGTTTGTCTTCCGCATTACGCTGGTGCAGGGGCTGAACCGTCAGATCCGTCGCATGGCCGAGCACTTTGGCTACGAGGTGACCAGGCTCGAACGCATCCGCATTATGAACATTTCCCTGAAAGGGGTGCCGCCGGGCGAGTGGCGCGACCTGACCGATGACGAGCTCATCGAGCTGTTTAAGCTGATTGAGAACTCCTCTTCCGAGGACAATAGCAAAGCGAAGAGACCGGCGCAGAAGGCGAAGCCCGCAGCGGCAAAAAAACCGGCCGCCAAAGCCGCCGATAAACCGGCTGCCACCCCGGCCGGACGCAAGCGTTTCGTCCAGCCGGGTCGCAAGAAAAAGGGGCGTTAAACGCCGCAGCCCCCTTCCTCCAGTGGCCCGTCGGGATCGGCGGGCAGCACCATATACACCCCTTCAAATACCGCTCCGGATTCATCATTGCCGAACAGCTCCACCTCCAGCTGCACGCGGGCTTTACGCCCGCGCGCCAGGCGGTCAAGGAGCCAAGGTCGGCAATCGCCCCCGGCTTGCCGGTAATCGGCTTGCTGTAGCGAATATGCGCATCGGCGAGGATAATGGTGCCGCCGAGATGACGCTCGCGCAGCAGCAGCCAGATTAAGCCCCAGCCGGTCAGCGTCGCCAGCGAAAACAGGCTACCGGCAAACAGCGTATGGTGCGGGTTCTGATTGCCGGTTTCCGGCATGGTGGTAATAAACTTCTGCCCGGTATATTGCAGAATACGCACGCCCATCTTTTCGCTCAGTGGGATATGTTCGTACCACGCCTGCTGCAGCTGCCCGCACCAGTCGGCACGGTGCAGGATGTCGTCCAGCGTCACTACCGGTTTGATCATCAGGAAGTGCCGTACTGGCGTGGTTTGCGGCGCGGTAATCTCCCCCTGATTGAGGTAGCCCAGCTTGGAGAAGAACTCCACGGCATCTTCGCGCGCGCTGCACACCACGCGCTTTACCCCTTCCTGGCGCGCGACAGACTCCAGCGTCATCGCCACCAGCGTACCCAGCCCTTTGCCCTGCACCGAGGGATGAACGGCGAGGAAGCGGATAGCGGCTTCGTTATCGGCATTGATATAGAGGCGGCCAACGGCAACCGGGTCGCCGTGTTCATCCACCACCATCTGATGATGCGCCAGCGCATCCCAGGCGTCACGCTCGGACCCCAGCGGCTGGTGCAGCGGCTTACGCAGCATCTCCCAGCGGAACTGGTAGTAGGTATCTAGCTCTTCTGCGGTTTCAGGTACGCGGAGGTGATACATAAAATGGTTCTCTCTGTCTGAGCCCGTCAGGCCATTCCTTTGCCGCTCGGCCAGCTGCGTCAAACCTGCAGCCAGAAGGTGACGGGACCATCGTTGACCAGCGCCACTTTCATGTCGGCGGCAAAACGCCCGGTTTGCGTGGCAATCCCTTTTTCACGACAGCAGGCGGTGAAGTAGTCATACAGCTCTTCGGCAACCTCCGGGGCGGCCCCGCCGGAGAAACTCGGGCGCATCCCTTTTTTGGTGTCTGCTGCCAGCGTGAACTGCGACACCACCAGCACGCTGCCCCCGGCCTGCTGTACGTTCAGATTCATTTTGTCATTTTCGTCGCCGAAAATACGGTAACCCAGCACTTTATCGACCAGTTTGCGCGCGCTCTCCCGGGTATCTTCTTTTTCCACCCCGAGCAGGATCAGTAATCCCGGCCCAATCTCACCAACAGTTTCGCCCGCTACCGTGACGCTGGCAGAAAGTGCCCGCTGAATTAATGCAATCATGATTCCTCGTTTTCTCTTTCTTGTTCTTCTTGTTTCAGCTGGCGGTAATCACCCAGCGTGGCGGTAATTTCCGCCCCTAATAGAACGATACACCACGTCCAGTACACCCACAGGAACAAGATGGGAATAACGGCAAGCACGCCGTAAATTAACTGGTACGAGGGGAACATCGTAACATACAGCGCAAAGCCCTTTTTCCCCAACTCGAAGAGCAATCCGGCCACCACCGCGCCGATGAGCGCATCGCGCCCTGCCACCTGAATGGTCGGTACAATGCTGTACAGCAGCCAGAAGGAGAGGATCGACAGCAGCAGAGGGAAGATGCGCAGCCCCATATCCACCAGCCCGCTGACGCCGCTGACCGTTGCCCAGTGCAGCGACAGTAGATAGGAGCTGATTGCCAGACTGGCACCGGCCAGCAGTGGGCCGAGCGTCAGGATCATCCAGTACACCGCGAAGGAGTAAACCAGCGGCCGTTTGCGTTTGCTGCGCCAGATAACGTTGAGCGCGGTGTCGATGGAGTACATCAACAGCAGCGCGGTGAACACCAGGCCGCCCACGCCGACCGCCGTCATTTTGCTGACGTTGGCGACGAACTGCTCCAGATAGTTCTGGATAGTCGCCCCGGCGGCCGGGACAAAGTTGTTAAACACGAAGTTCTTGAGCTGGACGCTGACGTCCGAAAACATCGGGAATGCGGCAAACAGCGCAAAGACCACGGCAATTAACGGCACCAGCGACAGCAGCGAAACATAGGCCAGGTGCCCGGCCAGTATCGTCATGCCATCTTCGTCAATGCGCTGCCACAGCAGTTTGATCCACGACCAGAATGCCCGCCCGCGGTGGCGATAGTGATTGAGTAAACTCATGTTTTAATACGGTCGGCGAAGAATGCCGGGATAACTTTGGCATCGGTAATATGCAGGCTGTGAATGCCGACAGCACGCGCTCCTTCGATGTTTTCCAGATTATCATCAAAGAAGATAGCCTCCTGAGCTGAGGTCTCTTCCTCATTTAGCAAGCGCTCATAAATTTTCTTGTCCGGCTTGCGTAGCCCCATCTCCTGGGAAAGGTAGACTTTATCAGCGGCTTGCTGCACTTCCGGGTACTGCGACGGCCAGAAATTACAGTGCAGGCGATTAGTGTTCGACAGGATCACCACGCGATCGCCCTGCTCACGCAGTTTATTCATAATGGCGATCACTTCCGGGCGCACGCCGACAAACACTTCCTGCCAGCCTACCGCGAACTGTTCAAAACTTAGCGACAAGCCTAACTCGTCAGACATTTTTTGCGCGAAGACTTCATCGCTGATTTCACCGCGTTCGTGCTGGTGAAAGCTCTCGCCCATGTGGAAACGATTTCGCAGTTCGGCCAGCGGCACGCGGCTTAAATCGCTCCAGACACCAAGAACCCGGTTGAAATCAATATCAACAATGACGTTACCCAAATCAAAGATATACAGCATGGCCATCTCCTTTTGTTCCGGTGAGGTATTCACTCTAGCCGTAAAACGGGAGGCTGAACAGGAGGGGAAATTGAAAAACTGCGGGGAAGTATCAGGTGAAACGATGGGCCGGAAGAGCTCCGGCCCATAACAAGACTAAAGAAGAATTACGCTTCTTTAGGACCGCGGGTTGCGCGTTTACGGTCGTTTTCAGTCAGGTGACGTTTACGAATACGCACAGACTGTGGAGTCACTTCTACCAGTTCGTCATCATCGATGAACTCAAGCGCCTGCTCAAGGGACATCTTCTGTGCCGGAACCAGCGTGGTGGCTTCGTCAGTACCGGAAGCACGCATGTTGGTCAGCTTCTTACCGGTCAGGCAGTTAACGGTCAGGTCGTTTGAACGTGAGTGAATACCGATGATCTGGCCTTCATACACTTCAGCACCGTGACCGAGGAACAGCTTGCCGCGGTCCTGCAGACCGAACAGGGCGAAGGCTACCGCTTTACCCTGACCGTTAGAGATCAGCACGCCGTTCTGACGCTGGCCCACTTCGCCCGGACGAACGTCGTCGTAGTGGCTGAAGGTGGAGTACAGCAGACCGGTACCGGAAGTCATGGTCATGAATTCGTTACGGAAGCCGATCAGGCCACGGCTTGGAATAACATAATCAAGACGCACACGGCCTTTGCCATCCGGGTCCATGTTTTTCATGTCGCCTTTACGCTCACCCATCGCCTGCATCACAGAACCCTGGTGCTGTTCTTCGATGTCGAGGGTCACGTTTTCGAATGGCTCCTGCTTGCGGCCTTCGAATTCACGGAAGATAACTTTCGGACGGGATACCGCCAGTTCGAAACCTTCACGACGCATGTTTTCGATCAGAACTGACAGGTGAAGTTCACCACGGCCTGAAACGCGGAAGGCGTCGGCGTCCGGGGTTTCTTCAACACGCAGTGCCACGTTGTGCACCAGCTCTTTGTTCAGACGGTCAAGGATCTGACGTGAAGTCACATACTTACCTTCTTTACCGCAGAACGGAGAGGTGTTAACGCAGAAGAACATGGTTACGGTTGGTTCATCAACGCTCAGGGCTGGCAGCGCTTCCACATTCTGCGTGTCGCAGATGGTGTCAGAGATGTTCAGCTCGCCCAGACCGGTGATGGCGATGATGTCGCCCGCTTCCGCTTCAGCAGATTCGATACGCTCCAGACCCATGTGGCCCAGCACTTTACCGACTTTACCGTTACGGGTTTTGCCTTCGCTATCGATGATCGTAACCTGCTGGTTAGGACGCACTTTACCGCGTTTGATGCGGCCGATACCGATAACACCCAGGTAGTTGTTGTAGTCCAGCTGGGAGATTTGCATCTGCAGCGGGGCTTCCAGCTCAACCTGTGGTGGAGAAACGTGTTTCACGATCGCTTCGTACAGCGGGGTCATATCTTCCGCCATATCCGCGTGATCCAGACCTGCAATACCGTTCAGGGCTGAAGCATAGATAATCGGGAAGTCGAGCTGCTCGTCGGTCGCATCCAGGTTAACGAACAGGTCAAAGACCTGGTCAACAACCCAGTCAGGACGTGCGCCAGGGCGGTCAACTTTGTTGATTACCACGATCGGCTTCAGACCATTAGCGAAGGCTTTTTTGGTCACGAAGCGGGTTTGCGGCATTGGGCCATCCATTGCATCCACAACCAGCAGCACCGAGTCAACCATCGACATTACACGCTCTACCTCACCGCCGAAGTCGGCGTGTCCTGGGGTATCAACGATGTTGATGCGATAGTCGTTCCATTTAATGGCGGTGTTTTTTGCGAGGATGGTAATCCCACGCTCTTTCTCCAAATCGTTGGAGTCCATTACGCGTTCGGTCGCTTCGGTGCGGGCATCAAAGGTCCCGGACTGCTGTAGCAACTTATCAACCAGGGTAGTTTTACCATGGTCAACGTGGGCAATAATGGCGATGTTACGCAAATTTTCGATCACAGCTTTGCCTCAGGCATTAGAAATAGCGCGCTATTGTACACGGATTAATCGAAGGACTGAACAGGATCACAAATTTCATATAAAGATAACTGTTCGGATTGCTTTTATAGCCATTTTCAGTGCAAAGCTTGCACTGTGACGAAAAATTGCACCAAAACAGTGCCCATTTATCAGCCAATGGCACCAAAATGGTGCGCGACTTCCATCGTGGTGCAGTCCTCGTCTCACGAGAGGGCGCATCATAGCGCTTTTTTCGGAAAATAAAAAAGTTGGCATAGATTTCGCAATTACTCTAACAAGCAAAAAATGCCAGTTTCCACAACGGTTGTAAGCTTGTCAGAGATCTTTATTATCGGAGTAAGCGCGGCGAAACGCAAAGCGCACCGTGAAGATCTCTAACCACGACGACAATGACAAATCCAGGAGAGTTAAGTATGTCCGCTGAACACGTTCTGTCGATGATGAACGAGCACGAAGTCAAATTTGTTGATCTGCGTTTTACCGATACCAAAGGTAAAGAGCAGCACGTGACTATCCCCGCTCATCAGGTTAATGCTGACTTCTTCGAAGAAGGCAAAATGTTTGACGGCTCCTCGATTGGTGGCTGGAAAGGTATCAACGAATCAGACATGGTTCTGATGCCTGACGCAACCACCGCTGTCCTTGACCCGTTCTTCGAAGATTCCACTCTGATCATCCGTTGTGACATCCTTGAGCCAGGCACCATGCAGGGCTACGACCGTGACCCACGCTCTATCGCTAAACGCGCTGAAGATTTCCTGCGCTCTTCCGGCATCGCGGACACCGTGCTGTTTGGACCAGAACCCGAGTTCTTCCTGTTTGACGATATCCGTTTCGGCAGCAGCACTTCCGGTTCCCATGTCGCTATCGACGACGTTGAAGCTTACTGGAACTCCGGTAAAGCCTATGAAGGCGGTAACAAAGGCCACCGTCCAGGTCTGAAAGGCGGTTACTTCCCAGTGCCACCGGTCGACTCATCACAGGATATCCGCTCTGCTATGTGTCTGACCATGGAGCAGATGGGCCTGGTGGTTGAAGCTCACCACCACGAAGTGGCGACCGCGGGTCAGAACGAAGTGGCAACCCGCTTCAACACCATGACCAAAAAAGCTGACGAAATTCAGATCTACAAATATGTGGTTCACAACGTCGCTCACGCCTACGGCAAAACCGCGACCTTCATGCCTAAGCCAATGTTCGGTGATAACGGTTCTGGTATGCACTGCCACATGTCTCTGTCTAAAGGCGGCACCAACCTGTTCGCTGGCGACAAATACGGCGGCCTGTCTGAAATGGCACTGTTCTATATCGGCGGTGTGATCAAGCACGCTAAAGCGATCAACGCCCTGGCGAACCCGACTACCAACTCTTACAAGCGTCTGGTCCCAGGCTACGAAGCACCAGTTATGCTGGCTTACTCTGCCCGTAACCGTTCTGCTTCTATCCGTATCCCTGTGGTTGCCAGCCCGAAAGCACGTCGTATCGAAGCGCGCTTCCCGGATCCAGCGGCTAACCCATACCTGTGCTTCGCTGCACTGCTGATGGCTGGCCTGGACGGCATCATCAACAAGATCCACCCTGGCGATGCTATGGACAAAAACCTGTACGACCTGCCACCGGAAGAAGAAGCTGAGATTCCAAAAGTTGCAGGTTCCCTGGACGAAGCCCTGGCTGCACTGAACGAAGACCGCGAGTTCCTGACCCGTGGTGGCGTGTTCACTGACGATGCCATCGAAGCGTACATCGAACTGCGTAAGTCTGAGATTGACCGCATTCGTATGACTCCGCACCCGGTTGAGTTCGAACTGTACTACAGCGTTTAATTGGTTTTATTTGTTGCCGTGGAAACTTTTCAGCCCATCTTCGGATGGGCTTTTTTCTCCACGAATTCAACGTCAGGACGACGATTTCCGGGTTGCATGACTATAATGCACCAATCTGGTGCAGATAAATTACTCAGGAGAACGCTGTAATGGCAACTGGCACGCTGCCCGATGCTGGGCAGATTCTCAATTCACTGATCAACAGTATTTTACTGGTTGATAACGAGTTGGTGGTTCATTACGCCAACCCTGCGGCTCAGCAACTGCTGGCGCAGAGTTCCCGCAAGCTGTTTGGTACGCCCCTGCCGGAACTGATGGGTTATTTTTCCCTGAATATTGAGGTGATGCTCGAAAGTCTGGATGCCGGACAGGGCTTTACCGATAGCGAAGTGACCCTGGTGGTCGACAGCCGTGCGCACATTATGTCGCTCACCGCGCAACGTCTGCCCGAAGGGTTAATTCTGCTGGAAATGGCTCCGATGGATAACCAGCGCAGGCTCAGCCAGGAACAGCTGCAGCATGCACAACAGGTGGCAGCGCGGGATTTAGTCCGCGGTCTGGCACACGAAATTAAAAACCCGCTGGGGGGACTGCGCGGCGCAGCACAGCTGCTGGCCAAAGCCCTGCCCGACCCGTCGTTAACCGAATATACCAAGGTCATCATTGAACAGGCCGATCGCCTGCGCAATCTGGTTGACCGTCTGCTTGGCCCGCAACAGCCGGGGATGCACGTCACCCAGAGCATCCATCAGGTCGCTGAACGCGTGGTCAATCTGGTGTCGATGGAGCTGCCGGACAATGTGTCGTTAATCCGTGATTACGACCCAAGCCTGCCGGAGCTGCCGCACGACCCGGATCAGATAGAACAAGTCCTTTTGAATGTAGTCCGCAACGCGTTACAGGCGTTGGGTGAAGAAGGCGGCACCATTACTTTACGTACCCGCACGGCGTTTCAGTTAACCCTGCACGGTACGCGCTATCGCCTGGTGGCACGCATCGATATTGAAGATGACGGCCCAGGCATTCCGGCGCAGCTACAGGACACGCTGTTTTACCCGATGGTGAGCGGCCGCGAAGGCGGCACCGGGCTGGGGTTATCCATCGCCCGCAGCCTGATCGACCAGCATTCGGGAAAAATAGAGTTCAACAGCTGGCCCGGACATACTGAATTCTCGGTTTACCTGCCTATTCGCCAGTGAGGTTTCTATGCAACGAGGGATAGTTTGGATCGTCGATGACGATAGCTCCATCCGCTGGGTGCTCGAACGTGCGCTCACTGGAGCCGGTTTGAGCTGCGCGACTTTTGACAGCGCGAACGAGGTGCTGGAAGCCCTCGCCACTAAGACCCCAGATGTATTACTGTCAGACATTCGTATGCCCGGCATGGACGGACTGGCGTTACTGAAGCAGATTAAACAACGCCACCCGATGCTGCCGGTGATCATTATGACCGCGCACTCCGATCTGGATGCGGCGGTGAGCGCTTACCAGCAGGGCGCGTTTGACTACCTGCCTAAACCGTTTGATATCGATGAAGCGGTGGCGCTGGTTGAGCGTGCCATCAGCCACTATCAGGAGCAGCAGCAGCCGCGTAACCAGCCGGTCAGCGGGCCGACCACCGATATTATCGGTGAAGCCCCGGCGATGCAGGATGTGTTCCGTATTATCGGCCGCCTGTCGCGCTCATCGATCAGCGTGTTGATTAACGGCGAGTCCGGTACGGGTAAAGAACTGGTCGCTCATGCCCTGCACCGCCACAGTCCGCGCGCCAAAGCGCCGTTTATTGCGCTGAATATGGCGGCCATTCCCAAAGATCTGATTGAATCCGAACTGTTTGGCCATGAGAAAGGCGCATTTACCGGCGCAAATCAGATCCGCCAGGGCCGTTTTGAGCAGGCCGACGGCGGCACGCTGTTCCTCGATGAAATCGGTGATATGCCGCTGGATGTACAGACTCGTCTGCTGCGCGTGCTGGCCGATGGTCAGTTCTATCGCGTGGGCGGCTATGCGCCGGTGAAAGTGGACGTGCGTATTATTGCCGCGACCCACCAGAACCTGGAGCTGCGCGTGCAGGAGGGGAAATTCCGTGAGGATTTATTCCACCGCCTGAACGTGATCCGCGTACACCTGCCGCCGCTGCGTGAACGTCGTGAAGATATTCCGCGCCTGGCACGTTACTTCCTGCAGGTTGCCGCTCGTGAACTGGGCGTGGAGGCGAAAATTCTGCATCCGGAAACCGAAACGGCGCTGACCCGCCTGCACTGGTCCGGTAACGTGCGCCAGCTGGAGAACACCTGCCGCTGGCTGACGGTGATGGCTGCCGGTCAGGAAGTGTTGATTCAGGATCTGCCGCCGGAGCTGTTTGAGACCTCGACGCCGGAAAACCCGGTGCAGTCGCTGCCGGACAGCTGGGCCACGCTGCTGGCACAGTGGGCCGACCGCGCGCTGCGTTCCGGTCATCAAAACCTGCTGTCGGAAGCTCAGCCGGAGATGGAGCGCACGCTGCTGACCACCGCGCTGCGTCACACGCAGGGGCATAAGCAGGAAGCCGCTCGTTTGCTCGGCTGGGGGCGTAATACCCTGACCCGCAAGCTGAAAGAGTTGGGAATGGAATAACCTGCTGTCACTTTACACGGGCGGACCGAACACCAGGGTCCGCCCCTGGAATCCCCCATACGGCTAGTACCCGATCAGATCACCCTTGAGAATCGTGCGCCAGACGCTTTCTCCCGCAGGTAGCGGTCGAAGCACATGCAGATATTCCTAATCAGCAATCGTCCCTTAGCGCTCACTACAAGCCCGTTGGCGTGGTATTCCACCAGCCCGTCGCCGATCAGCGGCAGCATGGCGCTGAGGTCCTCGGCAAAATAGTCGCGGAAGTCGATGCCGTAGCGCTGTTCAATCTCACTAAACGACAGCGCGAAGTTGCAGATCAGGCTTTTGATTACATCGCGGCGCAGGCAGTCATCCTCACTTAGCCGCAGCCCGCGCCACAGGGCCGTATCCTGCTGCTTAACCTGCGCGTAGTACTCTTTCAGCGCTTTGTGATTCTGTGCATAGCTGTCGCCGATCATACTGATTGCCGATACGCCCATTCCCAGCAGGTCGCTGTCGCCCTGCGTGGTATATCCCTGGAAGTTGCGGTGCAGTTTGCCGCTGCGCTGCGCCACCGCCAGCTCATCATCGTGGCGGGCAAAGTGGTCCATGCCGATAAACTGGTAGCCCTGCGAAGTGAGCGTGGCAATGGTTTGCTGCAGGATCTCCAGCTTGTGCGCGGCATCCGGCAGCTCATCCTCGCGGATCTTACGCTGGGCGGCAAACAGTGCAGGCATGTGGGCATAGTTGAACACGCTGAGGCGGTCGGGATTCAGCTCGGCGACTTTTTGCAGCGTGAAGGCAAAACTCTCCGGCGTCTGCCTCGGCAGGCCATAGATCAGGTCAATGTTGGTAGAGGCAAATCCCAGCTGGCGCGCACGCGCCATCAGGGCGAAGATCATCGCTTCATCCTGCACGCGATTGACCTTCTCCTGCACCTCCTTGTTGAAGTCCTGTACCCCCATGCTCAGGCGATTAAAGCCTTTGAGACGCAGGTGGTCCAGCACGTCCAGCTCAATTTCGCGCGGGTCGATCTCTATTGAGATCTCAGCCTGTGGGCTGAAAGCGAAGTGCTGACGCAGGCAGTCCATCAGTCGGCTGATTTGCGCTTTATTAAGAAAGGTCGGCGTGCCGCCGCCCCAGTGCATCTGGCTGACGGTGCGCTGCGAAAACAGCGGCGCGCGGGCTGCTATCTCCAGCACCAGCGCATCGAGATATTCATCGGCTTTGTGCTGCTGGCGTGTGACCTGCTTGTTGCAGCCGCAGAAGTAGCACAGCTTGTGGCAGAACGGGATATGCAGATAGAGCGACAGCGGCCGCTGGGGGTAACGCGCCGCAGCCTGGAGAAAGGCCTGCTCGTCGTAATCCTGCTTAAATTCCAGCGCGGTCGGATAGGAGGTGTAGCGGGGTCCGGCGGT
The DNA here is from genome assembly GCF_014773485.1 of Erwinia aphidicola. Lineage (GTDB taxonomy): Bacteria > Pseudomonadota > Gammaproteobacteria > Enterobacterales > Enterobacteriaceae > Erwinia > Erwinia aphidicola. The sequence goes on from NZ_JACXBP010000011.1 coordinate 116,015, forward strand.
GTTGTATTTCTGAATGAGCGGCAGGTCCCATTCGGTTGTCTGTTGCAGCATCTTCACGGTCCTCGTCTTCTGGGCTTTGACCGCCGCGAGACAGGAAGCTGCTGGCTGACGATCCGACTACGCAGCCGGGTCTTCAGCCGCGATAGCCGCTGTAGTTTAACGAATAACCACCCCAGCCAGCACAGCAGAATCAGCGCAATAATTGATCCAGGCCAAATCATCGCCAGATACCCAAAATGAAAAAGCAGCGCCAGATTGCGCTGCTTCAGATTTCGTCAGAGAAACGCGGGTTCACTGAAGATCAATTGCCGCCCTTGAGTAGGCGATACATATCTTCTTCGGCCTGCTCGTCATCAGCGTCATCGTCCAGCGTGATACCAAGCTGCTCCATCAGCACGTCGATGCGGTCCAGAGACTGGTCCAGCCATGCCTGCTCTTCCGCTGACAGGCTCTCGCCATTTTCCAGACGATCGAGCAGCGCATCCAGGCGCTCGTCATTTTCCAGCTGTGCCAGTTCTTCTTCTGCCGTCAGGCGGGGCTTTTTCTCAACCGGCTTGGCGACTTTCGCCGGCTTCACGGGTTTGCTGGCCGCCACATCGGCACCCAGCGCAATTGGCTTTTTGCTGCCAATACGCGGATCTTTGGCCGGCTTGCTGTCGGAACTTTTCGCACTGGTGGCAGCCGGGTTGGCTCGGCTGCCGGAACTGTTGCCGCTGTGCTTCTTGTCGCGCTTACGGGCGCGCGCTTCCTGGTCGATCTCTTCACGCGATTTGCGTTTTACTCGTGCGCCCGGTTTTTTATCCTGGGGTGTGCGTGCAGGTTGCTTCATGGTTTCTGCTCTCAGACGTTTATCTTCAGTATAGAATTGCGGCGGAATCTAGCAGAAAGCAGAGCAAGAAAAAAGGCGCCAGGTCACCCTGTCGCCTTTTTTCACACCTTCCGCAGAAGGACTGACAATGTCAGCATCCATTTTAGCAGCTAGCGTCCCTGTTTTCCTTTTGCCTTTGCCCCCATCCTGGTAAGCATCCTGAGTCCCTGCCGAGCACGCCTGTGCGCTAATCCATCCCCGCTCACGATCTTCCTGATACTCCCTGAGCGCTTCATCCTGAAGTGAAACATCCTGTTTCCGACTACAAATGTAGACTAACCAGTCCGTCTCACAAGGTGAGGAACGTAATTTTTACTCTGTTTTTTTTCAATTTTTTATAACTTCATGATAAATATTAAGAAATCTAATTTCATTTAGTGTCAAATGCAGAGAGTGCTGCCAGCAGCAATGGTCAATGTCTCACAGACGAAATCGAGACCGCGTCTTACCGGGCGCTTTAGCACCATACAGGGTATAATCAGCGCAATTGCCCTTTTTATCCTGGAGTATCTATTTTGTCTGGCTGGAATTATCACGTCACCCATTTTGTCACCAGCGCCCCCGATATCCGTCACCTGCCTGCCGATACCGGCATCGAAGTGGCTTTTGCCGGGCGTTCTAACGCGGGTAAATCCAGCGCACTGAATACGCTGACGAACCAGAAAGCCCTCGCGCGTACCAGTAAAACGCCGGGGCGTACGCAGCTGATTAACCTGTTCCAGGTGGCCGAGGGTTATCGCCTGGTCGACCTGCCAGGCTATGGCTATGCGCAGGTTCCGGAAGAGATGAAACTGAAATGGCAGCGTTCGCTGGCTGAGTATCTGCGCGAGCGCGTCTGTCTGAAAGGGCTGGTGGTACTGATGGATATTCGTCACCCGCTGAAAGACCTCGATCGCCAGATGGTGATGTGGGCGGTCCAGAGCGGCATTGAAGTGCTAATACTGCTGACCAAAGCCGATAAGCTGGCCTCCGGTGCGCGCAAAGCGCAGCTCAATGCCGTACGTGAAGAGGCTAAGACCTTCCTCGGTACCGTGGAAGTTGAAGCATTCTCATCGCTGAAGAGAATCGGCGTAGATAAGCTGAGCCAGAAGCTCGACAGCTGGTATCGCGATCTGCCACCGGCTACGGAAGATGATATTCCTGCTGAATAAGCTCCCCGCTTCACCGGGCCGGGCACGCCTGGCCCCTACGCAATCGGTATAAACACCGCACGAAATCCCAGGTAGCGCCCAATAAAAAACGCCCCAGTCATTACTGACTGGGGCGGCTAAATATTCAGCCAAATCCGATTACGTGAAGTAAAAGGTCTGAAAGATAGAACATCTTACCTCTGTACCCTACAACTCGAACTTTACATGATTTTCTGAGCGCTCAAAAGGGTTTTTTGTAGTTAATTTTCAGAAAACGACAGCAGTAATCCAACTCAGGTCACATTCTGAGGCTCATGCTGTAGCTTAATTACGAAAAAAGTGTTTTAGCTGAGAAGCTTAGGTGATTTTCTGAACGCTGAGTACAGATATGGGGCGCTGAACCGATTAAAGCTACGAATTTCTTATGGATACTGCACGCTGCTGATTTGCAGAAAAAAACAGCAGCATGCAGTTGGGAATAACTTAGTGCGCCTGATCCCAGTTGTCGCCCACGCCGATATCGACGCGCAGCGGCACATCCAGTTTCATACTGCCTTCCATTAGCTCACGAATTTTCGCTGAAGCCGCTTCGACCAGATCGGCCTCCACTTCAAACACCAGTTCATCGTGTACCTGCATGATCATTTTGATCTGCGGGGTTTCCTGCGCGGACAGCCATTCATCGACCGCAATCATTGCGCGTTTAATGATATCCGCAGCGGTTCCCTGCATCGGGGCGTTGATTGCCGCACGCTCCGCAGCTTTACGCCGCATCGCGTTGCTGGCTTTAATGTCGGGCAGATAGAGGCGGCGCCCATCCAACGTCTCGACATAGCCCTTCTCTGCCGCCAGTTCGCGGGTGCTTTCCATATACTGCAATACGCCCGGATAGCGTTCGAAATAGAGGTCCATGTATTTCTTCGCTTCACCGGCGCCAATATTCAGCTGGCGCGACAGCCCGAATGCGCTCATACCGTAGATCAGACCAAAGTTAATCGCCTTGGCGCTGCGGCGCTGTTCGCCGCTGACTTTATCCAGCGCCACGCCAAAGACTTCGGCGGCGGTGGCGCGGTGAATATCCTGCTCGCTGGCAAAGGCGCTCAGCAGCCCTTTATCCTGTGACAGGTGCGCCATAATACGCAGCTCAATCTGCGAGTAGTCGGCTGCGACAATGCGGCTGCCCTTCGGGGCAATAAAAGCCTGGCGGATACGGCGCCCTTCATCATTGCGCACCGGGATGTTTTGCAGATTTGGATCGCTGGACGAGAGACGCCCGGTCGCCGTCACCGTCTGGTGATAGGAGGTGTGCACGCGGCCACTGTGCGGATTAATCATCAGCGGCAGCTTGTCGGTATAGGTCGACTTCAGCTTTGAAAGCCCACGATGCTCCAGAATCACCTTCGGCAGCGGGTAGTCCAGCGCCAGCTCGGCTAAGACTTCCTCACTGGTCGACGGCGCCCCACCCGGGGTTTTCTTGGTGGGTTTAATTCCCTGCTTTTCAAACAGGATGGTCTGCAGCTGTTTCGGAGAGGAGAGGTTGAACGGCTCTCCCGCCAGTTCGTGTGCTTTCAGTTCCAGTTCGGCCAGACGCGCTCCCAGCTCCTGCGAGTGCGCGGCCAGGATGTTCTGATCGATCAGCACGCCGTTGCGCTCAATACGCGAAATAACCGGCACCAGCGGCATCTCGACCTGCTCAAAGACGTTTTTTGGCCCCTGCTCTTTTTCAAGCTCCGGCCACATTTTCAAATGCAGCTGCAGCGTAACGTCGGCATCTTCCGCGGCGTAGTGTGCGGCCTGCTCAAGTGCGATCTGGTTAAAGGTCAGCTGATTTTTGCCTTTGCCGGCGATCTCCTCAAAGGTCACCGTTTTATGGCTCAGCCAGCGCGCGGCCAGGCTGTCCATATCATGGCGGCCCGCCACGCTGTTAAGCGCGTAAGACTCCAGCATGGTATCGAACTGAATGCCCTGCAGCTGGATACCGTAGTTATCCAGCACGCCACGGTCATACTTCAGGTTCTGCCCAACCTTCAGCGCTTTCGGGTCTTCCAGCAGCGGTTTCAGACGATCCAGCACGGCTTGACGATCCAGTTGCTCTGGCGCATCAAGATAGTCGTGCGCTACCGGGAGATAGGCGGCCTCGCCCGGTGCGGTGGCAAACGACAGGCCGATGATATTGGCACTGAGGGTGTCCAGCGAGTCCGTTTCCAAATCGAAGGCGAACAGCTTGCTGTCCTGTAATTTTTTCAGCCAGCGGGTGAAGGTCTCGTCATCAAGAATGGTGACGTAGCCATCAGAGGAGAGCACGCTGGTCGTCTCTTCTGCTGCGGGCTCGCTTTCCGCCGCTGCCACTTTTTTCGCAGAGGGATTGCCTTTATTACCCTGCAGCCATTTGCCCTCTTCGAGGTCAACAATCCAGCGCTTGAATTCGTAATGCTTAAATAACCCCAGTAGCTCTTCAACGGCGGGTTCTTCAACCGTCAGCTTATCGCAGGTCAATTCCAGCTCAACATCGGTTTTAATCGTCGCCAGCTGATAGGAGAGGAAAGCCATCTCCTTATTTTGCTCCAGCTTGGCCGCCATGGTTTTTGCCCCGCGGAAGGTCAGGGTCGCGACTTTATCCAGATTGTCATAGATATCTTTTACGCCGCCTAATCCCTGCAGCAGCGCCTGCGCCGTTTTTTCACCCACGCCCGCAACGCCTGGAATGTTATCCGAGGAGTCGCCCATCAGGGCGAGAAAATCAATAATCAGCGACGGTGGAATACCATATTTCTCTTCCACTTCATCCGGGCCAAGGATGGCATTATTCATGGTGTTAATCAGCGTGATGTTCGGCGACACCAGCTGGGCCATGTCTTTATCGCCCGTGCTGATCAGCACAGGTTTGCCCATCTTCTCTGCCGCCAGCGCCAGCGTACCGATGACGTCATCAGCCTCTACGCCGGAAATAGCCAGCAGCGGCAAGCCCATCGCTTTAACCATAGTATGCAGCGGTTCAATCTGCGCACGTAGATCGTCCGGCATCGGCGGGCGATGCGATTTGTACGCTTCAAATAATTCGTCGCGGAAGGTTTTACCCTTGGCATCAAATACCACGGCCACATGACTAGGCTTATATTGCAGCAGCAGGCTGCGCAGCATATTTAATACGCCGTACATTGCACCGGTGGGTTCGCCCGCGCTATTGGTCAGCGGAGGGAACGCGTGATAAGCGCGGTACAGGTAGGAAGATCCATCTACCAGAATCAGCGGGTTTTCTGCAATTTGAGCCATAAGTCGTCACGTTCTTCTTGGGTTTCGATTGAGGGTAAGGATGCCACAGCTCACTATAAAAGATGAAATCACAACGGCGAATAATCATCAGATAGTGCTGTTTTTGCGCAGCGCCTCGCAGTGATTTTCTGTGGATAAGTTTGTGCGTAAATTTAATAACGATTAATTAATGGCAGATAAGCGCGCAATGAATAAATTAAAGTCACCTTTAAAATCATTTAGTTAGTTTATCTCATTAGGATTATCTTTAGATTTTACGGCGTTAGCGAGATGTGGATATAAGTTGGCAGCACCAGGCAACGACGCACGATCTCCGTCTGAGGAAAGGGCACTTTTACGACAAATATTTTGCAAGGCGGGAAGAAAAAACGCCGGGCGAGCCGGCGTTTAGTGGCACTCTTCGCGGATTTACTTCTGAGTAATCAGGAATTTCACCACGTTGGCATACTGCTGGACATAGTTATCCATGGAGCTGGTATCCAGGCCACCGTTGTTAACCATATATTTGCCGTTAACGAACATCGCAGGCACGCCGCGCAGGTTAACATCGGCTGCCGCCTTCTCCTGCTGTGCAACCAGCGATTTCACTACGAAGCTGTTCCAGGCAGCATCATAGGCTTCTGGTGTGATACCTGCAGCCTTGACGAAGACCGCCTTCAGGCTGGCTGGATCGGTAATGGTCTGGCTTTTCTGGATACCGTCGAAGATAGGTGCAGTCACTTTATCTTCCACGCCCAGCGCCATAGCGACAGCCCATGCCTGGGTAACGGTTTTACCCATCTCGCCGCCGAGGAATTCAACGTGGTACTTGGTCACTTTGGCGTCCGCCGGCAGGACTTTCTTCACCGCATCGCTGACATGCCAGACATGCTCGAACTCATAGCAGTGTGGGCAGAAGAACGAGAAGAACTCGAGAACCTGTGGCTCACCGGTTACAGGCTTATCCATAGTCACGTATTGCTGACCATCGGTAAATTGTGCAGCTGAAGCGCTGAATGCCAGAACCATTCCGACGAGCGCAAACCAAATCTTTTTCATCGCGAAACTCTCTCCATAACAACTTAATAGGCGAACCAAAGGCGATCACACCTGGAATACAGGTGTCAGCTGCAGCGGAGGCTCCTGCAACAGCTTGTCCTGTTCGTTAAAAGTGGAAATCTGTCGGCGCCAGAAATCCTCATCCGTCATCCACGGAAAACTGCCTGGGAAGGCCGGATCCTGCCAGCGGCGTACAACCCAAGCCAGATAATAAACCATCCGCATAGCACGTAAAGGCTCAATCAGTGACAATTCATGAGCGTCGAAGTCGCAGAACTCACCGTATGCTTCCAGCAGGATATCCCACTGCAAGCGCTGTTCCTGACGGTCGCCGCTTACCAGCATCCACAGATCCTGCACTGCCGGGCCATTACGGGCATCGTCGAGATCGACAAATAACGGGCCATCGCGCCATAAAATATTGCCGGGGTGGCAGTCACCGTGTAGGCGCAAAGGCTGCCACTGAGTATGCCAGCAGTTTTGTAAAGTTGTGCGCAGGCGTTCAATACTGGCGAGTAAATCCGCTTTCAGCTTCGACGGCACCAGCGTGCTGTCGGCAAAAATCTGCAGCGGTTCCTCGATGTACTCCTGCAAACCAATCGTTGGCCGCTGGCTGAAGAGCTTGCGCCGCCCCACCTGATGAATGCGTCCGAGGAAACGCCCTACCCATTCCAGATGGTCGTAATTGTCCGTCTCATACTGGCGGCCGCCCAGGCTGGGAAATACCGCATACCAGAAGCCCTGGTGCTGATGGAGCATCGAGCCATTGAGTTCCAACGGCGCGGCGATGGGGATTTCATCGGCAAACAGTTCGCTGGCAAACTGATGCTCTTCCTCTATCTGCCCCTGAGACCAGCGCTGTGGGCGATAGAACTTAGCGACGTAACGGCGTTTATCATCATCGGAAAACTGATAGACGCGGTTCTCATAGCTGTTCAGCGCCGTCAGTCCAGACTCCACGCGTAGCCCGGTCTCCCACAGTGCATCAAGGATGGTATCAGGCGTTAAAGTGTGGAAGTTAAAAGCAGGTTCTTTCATCCGGCGAGCCCGTTGGTCATGACATGAGATACCTGCAAGAATATCATTAAATGGCAGCCGTCATGGGCCAGCGGCCGATTTAATCCTTGATCACGCCCCGCGCCCGCAGCAGTGCAGTCTTGAAATCATCCTCATAGTCTTTTTTCAGACCGGGAATTTCAGCGTGCTTATCACTGCCGCGCATTTTGAGGTGGTAGATCAGCACATCATCGGTTAATTGAGTAAAAGGTTGTTTAAAGCCGGCTTCATCGGCTAACTTCTGTAAAAATTCGACTAAATTCAGATCGGGATCTTGCTGCCAGGCGGGTTGCAGCAGGCTGATTAATTCATTCAGGCGATGGCATTTCATGCTGTTGTCCCTGTATAAAGAAACCCAACGTTAAGCATAGGGCATAAACCAATGAGTATGACGAGTGCCGTGGCAGGACCCGGGATCACCGGGGTGATCCTGGCAGGTGGCCGTGGCAGCCGCATGGGCGGTAAAGATAAGGGGCTGGTGCTGTATCAGAACAAGCCGCTGTATCAGCACGTGCTGCAACGCTTTGCGCCGCAGGTCACTACTGTATGGATTAATGCCAACCGGAATATTGAGGTATATCAACAGAGCGGCGTGCCGACGATCGCCGATACGCTGAGCGACTTTCCCGGGCCGCTGGCGGGGATGTTAGCTGCACTGCAGCAGGCAGAATGCGAATGGGTTGCCTTCTGCTCCTGCGATACGCCTTGCGTGCCGTCCAATCTGGTGAGCGAGCTATGGAAGAATCGGGAACAAGCGCTGGCAGTGTGGCCGCGCACGGAACAGCGCGATCATCCCACGCTGGCGTTGCTGCATCGCAGTCTGGCAGCGCCGTTGCAGGATTATCTGGCGCGAGGCGAGCGCAAACTGATGCTGTTTCTCCAACAGGTTGGTGGCCACAGCGTATTATTTACCCAGGCGGAAGCCGCATTTCGCAATATTAATCAGCCGGAAGATCTTTTATAGCGTGAAGAAGGGGGATTTTGCTCTGATAAGAGCATATGAAACTGATTTCTCAGCCCTGTAAACGCAAAAAACCCCGGCCTTTCGGTCGGGGTTATTGCTTTATTTGATGCCTGGCAGTTCCCTACTCTCGCATGGGGAGACCCCACACTACCATCGGCGCTACGGCGTTTCACTTCTGAGTTCGGCATGGGGTCAGGTGGGACCACCGCGCTAAAGCCGCCAGGCAAATTCTGTTTCATTCACACCCCCCTCGCGGGCGATGCAAAC
>NZ_JACXBP010000012.1 GCF_014773485.1 Erwinia aphidicola
GACCCCTGAAGGGACGTTGAAGACTACGACGTTGATAGGCCGGGTGTGTAAGCGCAGCGATGCGTTGAGCTAACCGGTACTAATGACCCGTGAGGCTTAACCTTACAACGCCAGAAGCGTTCTGGTGTGCGTTCGAGAGACGCAAAAGAGATTTTCAGCCTGTAACCGGATAACAATTTAGCGGAAACGAAAGATTTTGTGCTGAGGCAAGGCGGCAAGCGAAGGAAAGAAAGGAGCATACTGAAGTATGTGACTGACTTTACAAGCGCGGCCAACGCAGCAGCAGTGCAAAAGATTCGTTTCGTGCACCAAGATTTGCCTGGCGGCTTTAGCGCGGTGGTCCCACCTGACCCCATGCCGAACTCAGAAGTGAAACGCCGTAGCGCCGATGGTAGTGTGGGGCCTCCCCATGCGAGAGTAGGGAACTGCCAGGCATCAATTTAAGACCCGTTTACGGGTCGTGACCTTACCCCTGACAAGGTAAGGGCGAAACACCTGAAGTCAGACGCAGTCTGAATTCAGTACAGAATCGGTGGAGCGGTAGTTCAGTTGGTTAGAATACCTGCCTGTCACGCAGGGGGTCGCGGGTTCGAGCCCCGTCCGTTCCGCCACTAAAACATGAAGCCCTGACTCATACGAGTCAGGGCTTTTTTGTATTTGAGTTCTTATTTGCATTTCCTTACGCACAATCCCGTTTGAATTACCCTCCTCCGATTGAAAGTACGCAGTAAAGTCCCTATAACTGATAGATGGTAAGCTCATTCAGCAGTAATAAGTACAGGCGGTAACGTGCGGAAAAAAACATATGCCATGAGATACGTAGCAGGGCAGCCAGCGGAGCAAATATTTCCGCCAGGGGCAATGCTGCATGTCGGCCAGGCATTGCCGCCCGGTGCCCCGCTAACGACCGAATCCACCCTGAAGGTACTGGTGTGGAATATTTTCAAGCAGCAGCGCGCCGAGTGGCTGTCGGTATTACAAAACTTTGGCAAAGATGCGCATCTGGTTCTACTGCAGGAGGCACAAACGACGCCTGAGCTGGTGCGTTTCGCCACCACCAATTACCTGGCGGCCGACCAGGTTCCCGCTTTTGTTCTGCCCCAGCATCCTTCCGGCGTCATGACGCTGGCTTCAGCTCATCCGGTCTATTGCTGCCCGCTGCGCGAGCGTGAACCGCTGCTGCGCCTCTCCAAGTCAGCGCTGGTCACCGCTTACCCCTTGCCCGGTGGGCAAATGCTGATGGTGGTCAATATACACGCGGTGAACTTCAGTCTGGGTATTGATGTTTACAGTAAGCAGCTAGGGCCGATCGGTGAGCAGATCTTTCACCATCAGGGCCCGGTGATCATGGCAGGCGATTTTAACGCCTGGAGTCGTCAACGCATCAATGCCCTGTATCGTTTTTCACGCGAAATGGGGCTGCGTGAGGTACGTTTCACCGACGATCACCGTCGCAAAGCCTTTGGGCGTCCGCTGGATTTCGTTTTTTATCGCGGAATGGGGGTGGCAGAAGCTTCTGTACTGGTCACCCGCGCCTCAGATCACAACCCACTGCTGGTAGAATTTAACGCTCATCCGCCATCGCTGGCATAACAGGGAAGCTTCTCGTAATGGCAACAAAACATCATGACAACGTTGATAAACAGTTCGGCGAGCAGGCTAATGCCTACCTGACCAGCGCGGTACATGCCAGCGGTCGGGATTTAGTGCGGCTGGCAGAGCGGGTGTTTGGTGCCTCAGACGCGAAAGTACTGGATATGGGCTGCGGAGCAGGGCATGCGAGCTTTGTTGCCGCTCAGCATGTCAAAGAGGTCATTGCCTACGATCTGTCGGAAAAGATGCTGGCGGTAGTGCGCGAGAGTGCGGATGAGCGCGGGTATCACCACCTCAGCACGCAGCAGGGCTATGCCGAGAGCCTGCCATTTGCCGATGCCGCGTTTGATATTGTCATCAGCCGCTACTCCGCACACCACTGGCATGATGTTGGCAGTGCGCTGCGGGAGGTGTGTCGTGTGCTCAAACCCGGCGGCAGAGTGATTTTTATGGACGTCAGCGCGCCGGGCAATCCGGTGCTTGATATCTGGTTACAGACGGTAGAGGCGCTGCGTGATACCTCGCACGTGCGCGATTACAGCCCTGGGGAGTGGCTGACGCTAATGACCGAAGCCGGTCTGGCCGTGCAGGCTCTCTCGCAGGATAAGTTGGAGCTGGAGTTTAGCAGTTGGACAGAGCGTATGCGCACCCCTGAAGTAATGGTGCAGGCGATAAGGGCTTATCAGCAGGCAGCACCTGACGACGTCCAGAACTACTACGCTCTCAGGCCGGATGGCAGTTTCAGCACCGATATCATCTTTATCGAGGCCCTGCGGCCATAAAAAAAGCCCGTCTAGAGACGGGCTTTTTATTGGGTCTGGTATCGGACTAACTGTCAGGTGTCGCACTATTATCCACAAACAGCGTCAGCTTATCGCCGGGCTGGATGTTCTTAGCACTGTTACTGGCGACGCTATTCCAGCGCACCACATCTTTGATGTTTACGCCGTGACGTTTTGCGATACTGGCCAGAGAATCACCCTTACGTACCTGATAGGTGATGCTGTCGCCGTTATCTGCCAGTCTGTTACTGCTGCTTACGCTCAGCGTCTGCCCCGGTTTGATGCTGGCACCGCGCAAATTGTTTGCCCGCTGCAGATCTTTTACCGGAACGCCAAGACGCTTGGCAATGCCGGACAGCGTGTCACCGTTGCGCACCTTATAGGAGCCGGATGAAACGCTGTTGTTCGCAAGTGAAGTCGGCTGCACCGCTGCGATATCCCCGGTCGCCAGTGAGTTACGAAGCTTAGCCACGTTGGACTTCGGTACCATAATGTAGTGAGGACCATTAGGGGCCGTTTTTCCACGCGTGTAGCCGGAGTTAAACGTCTTCATCTTGCTTAGCGACATGCCAGCCATTTCGGCTGCCTGCGTCAATTCAATCTGCTGACCCACTTCAACGCGTGCCAGAGCACGAGATTCGTTGGGAGCGGGCAGACGTATGCCATATCGCTTACTGTTCTTGAGCAGTTGCCCCAGAGCCAGCATTTTTGGCACATAGACCGTCGTTTCTTTTGGCAGCGCTAAAGACCAGAAATCCGTAGGTCGTCCACGGGCTTTATTGGCTTTCATCGCTTTCAGCACGCGTCCTTCACCGCTGTTGTAGGCCGCAACCGTCAGTAACCAGTCACCGTCAAACATACCGTTAAGGCGCTGCATCATATCCAGGGCAACTTTGGTCGATGCCACAACATCGCGTCGTCCGTCATACCACTGGGTCTGCTTAAGACCATAATTTTTACCCGTCTGCGGCACAATCTGCCAGATGCCAGCGGCATTCGCAGATGATGTTGCATGAGGGTCAAAAGCGCTCTCCACTATGGGTAGTAGTACCAGTTCCATCGGCATTTTGCGTTGCTTAATTTGCTCGACAATCCAGTACATATACGGCTCTGCCCGTAATGTTACATCGTGGAGATAGCTCTTGTTCTTCAGGTATTTCTGTTTTTGTTCGCGTATCCGGTAATTATCCGGAACCTTCATCTTCAGCTCGTCGCTAATGAAATTCCACAGATCTTTGTCCTGCGCAAGCGATGTTCCATCATCCTGCCAGCGCGGCGACAACATATTATCTGAGTACTGTCCATTTTCACCTTGACCTGCCGAAGACAAACTCTGTGCATGCTGTTCAGGGATGTTAGCATCATGCCTTGATGCCTGGCACCCTACCAGCAAGACCGAGGCGAGTAATATCGCTTTAGCCTTCATGTGTGTGTCATTGGTTCCGCTTAAAAGACGAGCAATAATACGTGGTCGGTCCCCTCAGCACAACCTAAATTATCAAAAACGGTCTTTCTTCTCGCGTAGAGCCGCAAATACCTGCCACTCATGTTGCGGAGTTGTTTCTAATCCAATAGTGCGTTGTAATTCAACATCTTGCGTTCTTAAAAAAAGATTAATTTTTCGCTCAAAACCCAGTTTTGTAGGCAAACTTACCCCATTTTTTGCGTGTAACTCCTTAATTTCTCGATAGTAGCGGCTTATCTCCGCATCTTGCGGGAAAATGGCCTGCGCAAAGGTTAAATTCGATAACGTATATTCATGGGCGCAACAAACCAGAGTGTCAGCTGGAAGCTGATTAAGCTTTTGAAATGACTGAAACATCTGTTCAGCAGTGCCTTCAAACAGTCTCCCGCAGCCGGCGGAAAAGAGTGTGTCTCCGCAGAAAAGGTAAGGGAAGCTGAAATATGAGATATGTCCTAAAGTGTGGCCCGGCGTAGCATAAATGGTGAAGTTACAGCCTAAAACATCGACGCTATCACCCTCGTTGACGATCGCATTTGCCCCTTTATCTCGGGCTTCTTCCGGCCCATAAACCGTCAGGTCGGGGTAATGAGCCAGCAGCTCCGGCACACCGCCAACGTGATCGTGATGATGGTGCGTAAGCAATATCGCCACCGGCTGCCAGCGGTTTTTTGCCAGGGCACGCAGCACCGGAGCGGCCTCGCCAGGGTCGACAATCAGACAGCGGCCTGCCGCGTCGTTTAACGTCCAGATGTAGTTATCCTGAAGGGCTGGAATGCTGGTAAGATTCATATGATCGCTCCCGTATGCTCGCAATGGAAAGAAGATGGTAAAGCATGAAGCCCGCTAAAACACGTCATATTCGCCATGTGCCAGAGTCATGGTCGCAAATCCCCTGCGGTGAGTATTATCGCGATGCGCTGTCGCATCAGCTGCGCCCCAGCCTGGCTAAATTATATGGTTTTCATCTGCTGAAGGTAGGCAGTCTGAGCGCGGAAATCGATACTGAAAGCTGTGCGATTTCGCATCAGGTTAACGTTGGGTTGAGCGGGGATAATCTGCAGGTTCACGCCGACCCACTAAGCCTGCCCTTTGAGTCTAAATCGGTTGATGCCTGCCTGCTGGCCCATACGCTGGCATGGAGCAGCGATCCGCACCGCGTGTTGCGTGAGGTGGACAGGGTGTTGATCGACGACGGCTGGATGATCATCAGCGGCTTCAATATTTTCAGCGCCCTGGGAGTCGGCAAGCTCATCCCCGGCCTGCACCGTAAGGTGCCGTGGAATAGCCGGATGTTCACCCAGATGCGCCTGATGGACTGGCTGAGCCTGCTGAACTATGAGGTGATACACCGCTCGCGCTTCCAGGTACTGCCGTGGAACCGCCAGGGGGGGAAAGTGATTAGCACCCACCTGCCCGCGCTCGGCTGTTTAAACCTGATCGTCGCGCGTAAGCGTACCTTCCCACTGACCATGAACCCGGCGAAAAAGAGTGCCAGCAAGCGCCAGCTGCACGCCGTGGGTGCTACCAGCCAGTACCGGGAAGGGCGCAGAGGCTGAATGGTATAACGGGATCGCCTTCTATCCCGTTCATTGCTTTTGCGTTACGCGCCGGCCTGATAACCCACATCATCACATGTCGGATTGCCGGCAGCCGCGCGCGCCAGCTCATCGCAGCGCTCGTTTTCTACGTGGCCGGCATGCCCCTTAACCCACTTCCAGTGGATCTCGTGCGTGCTGAGGGCGCTGTCCAGCCGTTGCCATAAATCGACATTTTTAACCGGCTTCTTATCGGCAGTCTTCCAGCCGCGCTTCTTCCAGTTGTGGATCCAGCTGGTGATCCCCTGGCGCACATACTGGCTGTCGGTACTCAGCGTGACGTTACACGGCTGAGTCAGTGCTTCCAGCGCCACAATCGCCGCCATCATCTCCATGCGATTATTGGTGGTGAGATGGAAACCCGCACTGAATGTTTTTTCATGCGAGCCGTAGCGCATAATCGCGCCATAACCGCCGGGGCCTGGATTACCGAGGCACGAACCGTCGGTGAAAATTTCTACCTGCTTAAGCATCTCTGGTAGACTCTCCGTAGAAAAACGCCAAGTCTGACATAAACGGGTCCTATGAGCACAGTAAATACAACGCGTCAGATCGTACTCGATACCGAAACCACCGGTATGAACATGATCGGCGTCCATTATGAAGGGCACCGCATCATTGAGATTGGTGCGGTAGAGGTGATCAACCGCCGCCTGACCGGCAACAACTTCCACGTTTACCTCAAGCCCGACCGCCTGGTGGACCCGGAAGCGTTCGGCGTTCACGGTATCGCTGACGAATTTCTGCTGGATAAACCCACCTTCGCTGACATTGCCGACGACTTCCTTGCCTATATAAAGGGGGCGGAGTTAGTCATCCATAATGCCTCGTTCGATATCGGCTTTATGGATTACGAATTCTCCAAGCTGCAGCGCGGCATTCCGAAGACCGAAACCTTCTGCCAGATCACCGACAGCCTGGCGATGGCGCGCAAGATGTTCCCCGGCAAGCGTAACAGCCTTGATGCCATCTGCTCACGCTATGAGATAGACAACAGCAAGCGCGTCCTGCACGGCGCACTGCTTGACTCCGAAATTCTTGCAGAAGTCTTCCTGATCATGACCGGCGGGCAAACCTCGCTGGCCTTCTCGATGGAAGGGGATCGTGAAGAGCAGAGCGACGGCGAAACCATCTACCGCATCGAACGCCCCGCCTCCGGGCTGCGGGTAGTGCGCGCCAGTGAAGCCGAAGTAGCGGCACACGAGGCGCGTCTCGACCTGGTGCAGAAAAAGGGTGGCAGCTGCTTATGGCGCCCTCAGGAAGAGGCTGACGAGGTATAACGCTTTAAATTTGCATAATAAAACCGCGTGATGGTGAAAAACGCAGCAGTTGATATTAATCCACAGAAAAAGCGTTGACGAACATCTGACTGCCCCGTAATATCCGCCTCGTTCCCGACGGGGAACATCGGTGGAGCGGTAGTTCAGTTGGTTAGAATACCTGCCTGTCACGCAGGGGGTCGCGGGTTCGAGCCCCGTCCGTTCCGCCAAACATTCAGAGAAAGGCCGACTCGTAAGAGTCGGCCTTTTTCGTTTCTACGCTGCGCTACTCTTTCTGCATCGCCACTTTGGCGTTATAGCCTTTCGCCACGGTCGCCGCCAGGTCACCGCGTGCAATCCAGCGATAGCTCCCGGCACCCAGCGCCACACCGATAAACCAGCTAAAGTTCGCCACGGCATGCAGCGAAGGAATAAAGCTAATCACCAGCCCAATCGCCACCGACGGCAGCAGAGCAGCAATCGCTTTCGGGTTAAAGCCGCCCTTGTACCAGTAAATCCCCTTCGGCGTATCATCAAACAGGTCATCAACCGAAATCTGGCTGCGCTTAATCAGGTAGAAATCCGCCAGCAGAATCCCGAACAGCGGCCCGATAAACGCGCCCAGCACGTCCAGCGTATAGTGGATCAGCTCCGGTGACTGGAACAGATTCCACGGCGTCAGCAGTACCGATCCGACTGCCGCAATCATCCCGCCGGTGCGGAAGCTGATTTTCTGCGGAGAACAGTTAGAGAAGTCGAACGCCGGGGAAACGAAGTTCGCCACAATATTAATACCGATGGTCGCGATGATCATCGTCAGCAGCCCAATTGCCACGGCCAGATCGTTACCCACCATGCTGACGGTTTCAATAGGGTCAGTAATCATGCGGCCAAACAGCGACTGCGTGCCGGAGACAATCACCACGGTAACGATCGAAAACAGCAGGAAGTTGAACGGCAGGCCCCAGCGGTTGCCACGGCGGATCTCGCCCAGGCTTTTACCGTAGCGCGAGAAGTCACCAAAATTAAGCAGCGGGCCGGAGAAGTAAGAGACCACAAGCGCAGTGGCGGTGATCATCTGCCAGGCTTGCTCCCCGCCGGTCAGCGATTTACTCGCCAGCGTCAGAGAGATACCGCTGAAACCAGTTTTGTATACAATCCATCCCGCCAGCGCCACCATCACCACGTACACCGCCGGACCGGCGATATCGATGAAGCGCTTGATGGCGTTCATTCCATGCCAGAACACCATCGCCTGCAGGAACCACATAATCCCGAAGCAGATCCAGCCCAGCTGCGACAGGCCCAGCCACGAAGATTGTGTCAGGGTGCTCAGCGCCGGCCAGAACTTAAGGGAGACCAGCATCAGCGCATTCGCCGCCAGGTAGGTCTGAATACCGTACCAGGCAAAAGCGATCAGACCGCGGATCACCGCCGGGATATTAGCGCCAAAGACGCCAAACGCCTGGCGGCAGATCACCGCATAAGGCACGCCAGCCATCTGACTCGGTTTCGCCACCAGATTGGCGCACAGCTGCACAATGCAGATACCGGCCAGCAGGCAAAGCAGAACCTGCCAGCTGGCGAGCCCGAGCGTAAAGAAGCTGGCCGCCACCACATAACCGCCCATGCTGTGTACATCGGACATCCAGAAAGAAAAGATGTTGTACCAGCTCCAGTTCTGGTCACGCGTCGGCGCCAGATCCTCATTGCACAGCCTTGGGCTGTAGTTGGCATTGGCTCCAGCAGCTGCTGCCTGGGAAGACACTTCACTATTTGGCATGAAACCTGCTCCTCTGAATACAGTTATCAATAAACCGGGTTGCAGGAGACATTGCAGGATCCAGGCCAGATTGTAATTTCGTGTATACAAAAGTTGTGATTCCTGTGTACGCTTCCTGACAGAAATGATGTTGACCGGAGTAGGGAATGAAGAGTGAAAGCGGGCTGAAAACGGCCTCCGACCTGGGTGACAAGGACGAACCCATCTATCAGGCGCTGATGACCGCCATCGTTGAACATCAGTTACCTCCGGGGAGCAAATTACCTGAAGAGGCGCTCTCCGAAGTCTTTGGCGTTAGCCGGACCGGCATCCGCAAAGTGCTGCAACGCCTCGCCGCAGTGCAAATGATCACGCTAACGCCCAAACGTGGTGCACAGGTTGCCACGCCAACGGTGGAAGAGGCGCAGGATATCTTCCGCACCCGCAGCCTGATTGAGTGCGCCAATCTACCTGCCGTGCTGGCGCACTGCCAGGCACCGCATCTGGCAGCGCTGGAAAAGCTCAATCGCCAGGAGCAGCAGGCGCATGAGGATCATGACGGTGCCGCCGCCATCCGCCTCTCTGCCGCCTTCCATATTCAGCTTCAGGCTATCTCCGGCAATCAGGTACTGACCGAAATGGTGACGCGCCTGACCCAACGCTCTTCGCTGGTGGTCGCTGCCTGGGGCGCACCGTGGCAACAGGGCTGCCGCTGTGACGATCACGATCGGCTGGTCGAGCTGCTGCGCGAGAAATCTCTTACCCGCCTGACTGACTCACTACGGCAACATTTCGATCATATTGTCGCCAGTCTGCGCTTTGAACGCAGTGGCGAGACGCTGCCGGACTTTGCCCGGCTCTTCGCCGCCACAGGAGCACGATCATGAACAAGCAGGTCATCCAGGTCATCAACCCCAACACCAGCCAGGCGATGACGGAAACTATCGGCGCGGCTGCGCGTGCGGTTGCAGGAGCCAATACCGAGATCCTCGCGGTCTGTCCGACGCAGGGCGTGCCCTCTATCGAAGGTCATTTTGATGAGGCCATTGCGGCGATTGGCGTACTGGAGCAGGTGAAAGCCGGGCGTGAGCAGGGCGTTAGCGGCCATGTTATCGCCTGTTTTGGCGATCCGGGGCTGCTGGCCGCGCGCGAGCTGGCGCAGGGGCCGGTGGTGGGCATTGCCGAGGCGGCGATGCATATGGCTACGCTGGTGGCGACGCGCTTTTCGGTTGTCACCACGCTGCCGCGCACGCTGGTCATTGCCCGTCATCTGCTTCAGCAGTACGGTTTTGAGCATCACTGCGCGGCGCTGCACGCTATCGATCTGCCGGTGCTGTCGCTGGAAGATGGTAGCGGTATCGCCCAGGAGAAAGTACGCCAGCGCTGTATACAGGCGAAGCGCGAAGATGGCAGCGGGGCAATTGTGCTGGGCTGCGGCGGCATGGCCGATCTGGCGCAGACGCTGACGCGTGAGCTGGGGATCCCAGTGATCGACGGCGTAACAGCCGCGGTCAAAATGGTCGAGTCGCTGCTGGCGCTGGGGTTAAACACCAGCAAACACGGCGATCTTGATTACCCGATACGAAAAAATCTGTCGGGCCAGTTTGAGCGCCTAAACTAAGGCAATACCTTTCCGCGACCAGGGAGTCAAACCATGAGTGATGTACCGGAAAAGAAAGAATACAGCTTTAACAAAAACTATCCGCGTGACCTGCGCGGTTACGCCGGGAATCCTCCCCATGCCGCCTGGCCTGGCAAGGCGAAGATCGCAGTGCAGTTCGTCCTCAATTATGAAGAGGGCGCGGAAAACAACGTTCTGCACGGTGACGCCGGTTCCGAACAGTTCCTGTCCGATATTATTGGCGCAGCCAGCTATCCTGAGCGCCATATGTCGATGGACTCGCTGTATGAGTACGGTTCGCGTGCCGGTTTCTGGCGTATTCATAACGAGTTCCAGAAGCGCGGTCTGCCGCTGACGGTGTTTGGCGTGGCAATGGCGCTGGCCCGCCACCCGGAGATAGTCGCAGCGATTAAAGCCGCCGATTATGACGTGGTCAGCCACGGCTGGCGCTGGATCCACTATCAGAGCATGGATGCTAAAACCGAACGTCAGCATATGCAGCAGGCGCTGGATACCCTGACCGACCTGTTCGGCAAAACGCCGACCGGCTGGTACACCGGGCGCGACAGCCCGAACACGCGGCGTCTGGTGGTTGAGCAGGGCGGGCTGACCTACGACAGTGACTATTACGGTGACGATCTGCCGTTCTGGACCCAGGTCACCTGCCAGGATGGCACCGTGAAGCCGCATCTGGTGATCCCGTACACGCTGGAGACTAACGATATGCGCTTCGCCACGCCGCAGGGCTTTAATACCGCCGAGCAGTTTTATACTTACCTGCGCGACAGCTTTGACGTGCTGTATGATGAGGGCGACAGCGCGCCGAAGATGTTGTCGATTGGCATGCACTGCCGCCTGCTGGGGCGCCCCGGCCGCTTCCGCGCCCTGCAGCGCTTCCTCGATCATATCCAGCAGCACGACAGAGTGTGGATCTGCACCCGTCAGCAGATTGCCGAGCACTGGGTGGCAAAACACCCGGCACCGGAAATTTAATCGATTGCGGGCGGGTTCCTGATCTGAGGCACCCCCACAAAAGATTGGATTTGAAGGTTATCGCGGGATGACAGGCGCCCGGTTTCAGGAGGGAGGGCTGCTTTCCGCACCGGCATGAATACATCCCTGTAGCGAGGCAGCACGGCCATCCCTGGCCGCGTGCCGAGGCCCGCAGGGAGCGTGTTTTGCCGTTCCGGCGTGCTCAGGCTGAGCTCAGACCGGTTTGCGGACGTTTAGCGATGGAAATAATTCATGGGGAATTCATGAGTGTCTCCTCGCCCGTTTAGATCGCATAATTTATAAATTGGCTGAATTACTAATTCAAAAAGTGCGGATATTTGCTGTCGGCTCTTAATTATCGAGATATTGAGCATATAGTTATTGCGGGATGCGGTAATTACAAAATTAAGGATAAAACTATGTG
The DNA here is from genome assembly GCF_014773485.1 of Erwinia aphidicola. GTDB lineage: Bacteria > Pseudomonadota > Gammaproteobacteria > Enterobacterales > Enterobacteriaceae > Erwinia > Erwinia aphidicola. Next base: position 11,495 of record NZ_JACXBP010000012.1, read on the forward strand.
CCAAAAAGTGAAAGATTCAAAAATTCAACAGATCATTAATCCTTTTATCAGGTTTTGGGAGGGGAGTAGTGAGCCATGGATAGTAAAAAATAATCTTTCTCAATTCGTATATTCGAATGTGCGTATGAGAAATTTTATTGGTTTGCCAAAAGGTTTTAATATGGAGGGACTTTTCGATCGTGAGCTACCATTGGCAATACACGAATTTGAACCTCAGTTTCAGGCCCACGATCGTAAAGTAGAAATCGCTAAAGATCGCGTAACTTCTGTAGAAGTTCATAATTTCGACCAACTGAACTATCTACAGCCCTGGTACTGTGAAAAATTCCCTATTCTGGATGAAGATGGCACACCCTTAGGCGTCATCGCACACTGTCGCCCGGTTGAGTCTGTTTTCATTACGCGCCTGGCGAAAATAAAAATCCCTACTTCGTTGATGTTTACTCCACCCACCGAAATATTCACTGATAAAGAGTGGGAGATCATCTTCTACACCTGTCAGTCATTTACACCGAAAATGATCGAAGCCGCTATTGGCGTTCCCAACCGTACGGTGGAGGATATCCTATGTCGTATTTATAAAAAATCTGGTGTTGGTAATAAACGAGGCCTGATTGATTACTGCATTGAGCACGGCTTTAATAATTTTATTCCGCAAAGTATTTTCCAAAGCAGTGATTCAATTATGCCATTTGAACAATAGCCTTCTCAAAAGGGGGAGCAAATCACGCTTCCCCATCATATCTTTTCTGCATTTTCACCTTCGCCTTGCGGCGCATCTCATAACGCGTGGGCCAGATCACTTCAGGCTTGATACCCAGCGTCAGCGCAATAATTTTCTCTCCTTTTGGCCACGGTCGCGTCAGGGCATTCGCCAGCGTGCCGCCCGCCAGACCGTATGCACGGGACAGCGAGGCAATAGAGTAGCCTTTAAGGCGTATAGCGCATTTTATCTCTTCGCGATGCCAGTCTTCATTAAGCGGTTTTGCTCTGGCAGCGATGCTGGGGCGGGTGGTGGTCATGTGTCTCTCCTTTTCACATCGTTGGAAAGGGAGTTTTATCATCAGCAGGGGGACGTTGCCACCGTGTAAAGTACGGATCGTAAGGGGCCGTGAGCGGCCCCTGAAAAACGCAATTTAGCTCATCAGGCTGACCTGGGCTGCAACAATCCGCCAGCCGCAGGGTAACCTGACCCAGGTCTGCTGCTGGCGACCTATTCGTTCGCTGCCTTCACGGGTAAACTCGGTGCTGCAGACCGCAAAGTCCTCGCCGTAGCTGGTTATTACGGTGTTCTGTAGCTGGCGGTCTAAGCCGGCAGACGGGCGTGAAGCGCGGAACTCTCTGATGGCATCAATACCGTACAGATTCTCCCCGGCCCCCAGGCGCACCGTACGCTCGTCATGCCAGAACAGTTCATCCAGTACCGCAACATTGTTGCTGATTAACGCCTCTTCATAGCGGTAAAACGCGGCGGTGACCTCGGCAAGAATGCCCGGGCGATCAATATATTCACTTTTCATGTTATGACTCCATGCTGGCAGGCGCGGCCTGCGCAATGCCCATCTGCTCAAGCACGCGTGCAGCTCGCAGGCAGGCTTCCTCTTTAAAGGGGGCTGCGATCAACTGTAATCCGATTGGCAGCCCCGAGGAAGTGCGCAGTGGTACGGTGGTGACGGGCAGGCCCAGGAATGAGATCGGCTGCGTCAGTATCCCCATGCTGGCGCGCACCGGCAGATCGCTGCCGTTAATGCGCATGCTTTCCTGACCAATCAGCGTAGCGCTGGTCGGCGTGGCCGGGGCGATCAGCACATCGACCTCGGCAAAGCGTGCCAGCACCTGCTGCTGAAAATGACGGCGGAAGCGCTGGGCCTGCACATACCATGCGGAGGGGATCATCGCCCCGGCCAGCAGGCGCTCGCGCGACAGCGGCTCGAAGCGCTCTGGCGAATGGCGCAGTGCGGGCAGGTAGTGATTGCCGCCCTCGGACGCCGTAATAATAAAAGCCGCCGCGCGCGCCAGTTCGGCTTCCGGCAGCACTATCTCATCATTGACGTTGAGCGCTTTCGCCGCCTGAGCCACCGCCAGCCGTGCATCGTCGTCACACCACTGCTGGAAATAGCCGCCCAGCACGCCGCAACGCAAGCCTTCCATCCCGCGCTCCAGCAGGGGGGCGACTGGCTGCATGGCTTTCTCCGCCTGGAAACTGTCCTGCGCATCACGCCCCTGAAGCGCATCGTAGACCTGCGTCAGGTCGCTGACGCGGCGCGCAAAGGGGCCGATATGGTCGAGGCTGGCAACAAAAGGATGGCTGCCGCTGCGCGACAGGCGGCCAAAGGTCGGTTTCAGGCCGAAGATGCCGCACAGCGAAGCGGGCACGCGAATCGACCCGTTGGTATCGGTGCCGAGAGAGAAGTGGACCACTCCGGCAGCGACGGCGGCGGCAGAACCGCCGGAAGAGCCTCCGGCAATGCGCGTCAGATCGTGCGGGTTATGGGTTGCCCCGTAGTGGCTGTTTTCAGTGGTAAAACCGTAGGCGTAAGCATCCATATTGAGCATACCGGAAAGCAGGCCACCGCTGGCGGCCAGCTTGTGGACCGCCCAGGCATCCTGACGCGCCGCCGTGCGGTTGCTGAACAGGCTGGCTCCCGCCAGGGTGCTGTGACCGGCCACGTCGAACAGATTTTTCACGGCATAGGGTACGGCAGCCAGCGCGGGCAGCGGCTGGCCTTCACGCTTCAGGCGATCGAGGCGGTCAGCCTCCTGTAACATGCGCTCCTGAGTGACGTGGGTCCAGGCGTTCAGCGCGGGATTATGGCGCTCAATATTTGCCAGCGTCTGGCTGGCGATATCGCGCGCGCTCAGCTCACCCGCCGCCAGCGCGCGTTTCAGTTCTGCAATCGATAAGGACGCCAGATTCATGCTTTATATACCCCCGCCACTTCAAGGCGATCGTCGAGCGGGAAAGCCATCAGCGGCGCCGCCATCGCGGCAATGCGGCTAAACTGAGTCAGCAGTTCGGCGCGGCGAGTCTCGTCCAGCTCCAGCGCCAGCACCTGCTCCATCTGTGCCACGTAGGCTGCCCAGTCGGGTGTGTCTTGTTTCATGATCTCTCCCCTGTCTCTTTAAATTTTCAACTCGGTTAAAAACCGGCCGCGCTGCCGTTGCTGCGCGGGTCGAAGGCGCCTTCCAGCATGCCGTTGATGTGGCGCACAATCGCTCCGGCATGGCCGACGGCCTCGCTGAAATCCGCTAACATCTCCACTTCATGCCCCAGCTCGCGCAGCGTGGCAACGGTCTCTGCGCTGAAGCGCCCCTCCAGCTTTAACGAATCCGATGCCTGGCCCCAGGTCCGGCCCAGCAGCCAGCGCGGAGCACCGATAGCCTGTTGCAGCGCCATCCCCTGAATTACATGGCGGGTAAAAATCGCCGCCTGGGTTTGCGGCTGGCCGTCCCCGCCCATCGAGCCATACACCATGGTGCGGCCATCCGTCAGGCGCGCCGCCGCCGGATTCAGGGTATGGAAAGGCTGTTTGCCCGGTACCAGCGCCAGCAGATGCTCAGGATCGAGGCTGAAAGAGGCACCGCGGTTCTGCCAGGTGATGCCGGTACCCGGGATCACCACGCCGCTACCGAATTCATGGTATATGCTCTGAATAAAGCTCACCGCCAGCCCGCTGCTGTCCATCACCCCCATCCACACCGTGTCGCCCGGGCCTTTGCCGGTGCCCCACGGCGCGGCGCGATCCACATCGACGCATGCAGCCAACTGCTGCAATCGATCGCTGTCGAGCAGCGCCTGCATCTCTTCCCGCATATGCAGCGGGTCGGTGATGTGCTGGTCGCGCAGGCCAAAGGCCAGCTTGGTGGCTTCGACAATGCGGTGAATGGTTTGCGCTTCGTCAGCATCTGCCATTGCCAGATGGTCGGTAATGCCGAGGATCGCCAGCGAAACCAGGCCCTGAGTGGGCGGCGGCATATTGAATACGTCGCCGTACTGATGGCGGATGCGCAGCGGCCTGCGGCGTTTTGCCTGCTGGCGGTTGAGATCTTCCAGCGTTACCGGCATGCCAAGGCGTGACATCTCGCTGGCAATCTGGCGCGCCAGCGGACCGCGATAGAAGCTCTCCAGCCCGGCTTCTGCCAGGTGGATTAAGGTCGCCGCCAGTTCGGGCTGGGTGAAGCGGCTACCGGGGCGGGGCACTTCGCCATCGGGCAGAAAGGTCGCGGCAAAGCCGGGCTGATTAGCCAGCTCGGCATGTTTACTGGCGGTGGCCACCGCCTGGGATTCCGTCACTGGAATTCCGTCAGCAGCATAGCGGATGGCATCGGCCAGCAGGCGCGGCAGCGGGCGCTGCTGGCCGCCCAGCTCTTTGGATACCGCCAGCGCTTCCTCCCAGCCGCTGACGGTTCCCGCTACGGTAAGTGCCGATTCAGGACCGCGATGCGGGATGGTGGCGTGGCCCTGGTAGAAATCGATTGAGGCCAGCGAACCGGCGGCACCGCTGGCGTCAATGGCGATCGGCTCGCCGTTTGGCGGCAGGATCAACCAAAAACCATCACCGCCCAAACCGTTCATATGCGGGTAGACCACGGCGATAGTGGCAGCCGCAGCAACCATCGCTTCAATGGCATTGCCGCCTTCGCGTAATACACCCAGTGCGCTTTCTGATGCCAGGTGGTGAGGTGTGACCGCCATACCCAGCGGCGCGATATTGCTTTGATTCATTCCATTCTCGTCGTCCAGATTGCTGATAGCTTAATATAAGCAATAGCCGTTCCAGTTTGCCGGATGATGGACGCAGGGAATTGAAAAACTGTCGGTCAGCACCGGTTTTAACAAAAAATGTTTAGTGCGCCGCGCTACAGACGGGCACGTTATTTGTATATCATCCAGACCGTGAAACAAAAGTTACAGGGCAGAAGCCATGAAGCAGCTTGATGAACGCCTGCGCAGCCATTACGCACAGCTGTCGCCGCAGGAACAGCGTATCGCCGATTTTGCCTTTGACCATTTCGACGATCTGATCAGCTATAACAGCGCGGAGCTGGCGCGCCTGAGTGGGGTCTCGAAGGCTACGGTCAGCCGCCTGTTTAAGCGCCTGGGCTATGAAAAATATAAGGATATGCGCGACGAGCTGCGTACCCTGCGCCAGAGTGGGATGCCGCTGACCGACAACCGCGATGCAGTGCAGGGCAACACGCTGCTGGCGCGCCACTACAAGCAGGAGATGGCCAACCTCACCCAGTGGGTTAACGCTATCGATACCGGGCAGTTGGGAGAGGTGGTGCAGGCGTTGTCCAACAGTAAACGCATTTTTATCATTGGCTTACGTAACGCGTATCCGGTGGCGTTGCACCTGCGACAGCAGCTGCTTCAGGCCCGCGCCCAGGTGCACTTACTGCCGCAGCCGGGCCAGACGCTTGCCGAGGAGCTGGTGGATCTCACGCCCGACGATCTGGTGGTGGTGATGGCTTTCCGCCGCCGTCCGCGCATCATCCGCCCGCTGCTGCAGCAGCTGCAGCAGAGCGGCATCCCAACGCTGGCGCTGTGCGAGCCGCAGGCGCAGGGCGTCATTGCTCTGGCGCGCTGGCAGCTCTGCGCCCCGCTCGACAGCGTTTCGGCGTTTGACAGCTACGCCGCGGCCAACAGCCTGATCAACCTGCTGGCGAATGCAGTGCTGCATGAACTGTTAAGCGATGGCCGCCAGCGCATTCATCAGATCGCCGACCTTTACAGCCAGCTGGATGAACTGGAACAGCGCTAATGGGGCACTGTTTTGGTGCTTTGCATGATTTTGGGGCGCGCCATCGCGCCCCATTTTATTCCCCAACTCCTGCCTCTGCCCACCTGTTAATCCGCCGTGCCTTCCGTGTTTTTATTGGCTAATTGCAGGCGAATAAACGCTTTTTTCTTCCCGCTTACCGCTTAAGACCAAAAATTTATGCAGTGTGCCGCGCGCTGGCACATTAGTTGCAAATAAATTCTTTAAGAATCTTTCGTTTCATGATGTATTAACCGGGGAAGTGAAGATGAAAAAAGGTTTACTCGCATTACTGGCTGGCGCCGTGCTGTTCACTCAGACCACCGTGGCGCATGCCGACCAGCTGCAGGATATTGAAAAGCGTGGCGTTATTCGTATCGCTGTGCCGCAGGACTTCCCACCGTTTGGTTCGGTCGGTACCGATTTACAGCCGCAGGGCTACGACATTGATATGGCGAAGTATCTGGCGAAGCAGATGAAACTTAAGTTGCAGCTGGTGCCGGTCACCAGCGCTAACCGCGTTCCCTATCTGCAAACGAATAAGGTGGATTTGGTCATCTCCAGCCTTGGTAAAAACCCGGAGCGCGAGAAAGTGATCGACTTTAGCCGCGCCTATGCGCCGTTCTTCCTGGGCGTATTTGGCCCGAAAGATGGCACGTTGAAAGATGCCGCCGAGCTGAGCGGCAAATCCATCGGTGTGACGCGTGGCGCGGTGGAAGATATGGTGCTGACCGGTATTGCGCCGAAAGACGCCGAGGTGAAGCGTTATGAAGATAACAACACCACGCTCTCCGCTTATCTGTCAGGGCAGGTGCAGTACGTGGCGACCGGTAACCTGGTGGTGGCCGCGATTTCCCGCCAGAACGCCGACAAAGCGCCGGTGGCAAAATTTATGCTGAAAGACTCACCGTGCTTTATTGGCATGAAGAAAGAAGAACCGGCCCTGAAGGCCAAAGTTGATGCGCTGATCGAGCAGGCAATTCAGGACAAAACTCTGAACGGCCTCTCTGAACAGTGGTTGAAAGCACCGCTGCCGGCTGACCTCGGCGCGTAAGGGCAGACTGATGATGGGGCAACTGAACTTTCCTGCACTGTGGCCCTACTGGCCGGAACTGATTTCCGGCCTGTGGGTGACTATCCAGCTAACGGTAATGGCAACGGTAGGCGGCGTGGCGCTGGGGATCTTTGGCGCTGCGCTGCGCAGCGGAAAACCGACGGTGCTCAGCCGCATTTGGGGTGTCTACGTCGAGCTGATCCGCAACACGCCGTTTGTGGTGCAGCTGTTTTTTATCGTGTTTGGCTTGCCCAATCTCGGCCTGAAACTGACGGCGGGCGAAGCCGCACTGCTGGCGATGCTGATTAACCTTGGCGCTTACAGCACGGAAATTATCCGCGCAGGCATTCAGGTGACGCCGAAAGGGCAGTGGGAAGCGGGGCGCGTGCTCGGCCTGAGCCGCACGCAGACCTTTATCCGCATCGTGCTGCCGCCGTCGTTGAAACGTATTTATCCGGCGCTGGTCAGCCAGTGCATTATCGTGATGCTCGGTTCGTCGGTGGTGTCGCAGGTCTCTTATGAAGAGCTGACCTTCGCCGCCAACCTGATCCAGTCGCGCACCTTTTTGAGTTTTGAAGTCTACCTGGTGACCACGCTGATGTATCTGGCGCTGTCGATTGCCATGCGTCAGCTGCTGCTGGCAGCGGGACGGAAATGGTTTGGGGAGCAGCCATAAATGAACACCTTTACCGACTGGGACATTCTGCGCAACCTGCTGCTGGCGGCGCGCTGGACTATCGCGCTGTCATTAACCGCCTTTTTCGGCGGCACGCTGGTGGCGCTGCCGCTGGTGCTGGTGCGCCTCGGCGGGCGCGTCTGGCCTAACCGTTTCATCCGTGGCTATATTGAGCTGTTCCAGGGCACGCCGCTGCTGATGCAGCTGTTCCTCGCCTTTTTCGGCGTGGCGCTGTTCGGCATCGATGTGTCGCCGTGGACCGCCGCCTCGCTGGCCCTGACCTTTTACACCAGCGCCTTTTTGGTGGATATCTGGCACGGCAGCATCAAAGCGCTGCCAAAGGGGCAGTGGGAAGCCAGCCGCTGCCTGGGGTTAAGCTTCGGCCAGACGCTGCTGCGCGTGGTGCTGCCGCAGGCGCTGCGCATCGGGCTGGCCCCGACCGTGGGCTTTGCCGTGCAGGTGGTGAAAGGCACCGCGCTGGCTTCGATAATCGGCTTTATCGAACTGACCAAGGCGGGCACCATTCTGAATAACGTCACCTATCAACCGTTTAAAGTCTTCGGGCTGGTAGCGCTGGGCTACTTCCTGATGTGTTATCCGCTGTCGCGCTACAGCCAGTATCTGGAGAAGAAATTCAATGCCGCTCATCACCATTAATCAGGTGCAAAAATATTATGGCGACAACCACGTACTGAAAGGCGTGGATCTCGACATCGAAATGGGTGAAGTGATCTCGATTATCGGCCGCAGCGGCTCGGGGAAAAGTACCCTGCTGCGCTGCGTCAACGGTCTGGAAGGCTATCAGGAAGGCAGCATCAAACTCGGCGGCATGACCATCACCGACCGCGATTCCCAGGCGCGTGACATCAGCCGCTCGATCGGCATGGTGTTCCAGAACTTCAATCTGTTCCCGCATATGACCGCGCTGGAAAACGTGATGCTGGCGCCGCGCCGGGTACTGAAAAAAAGCGAAGCCGAGTGCCGCCTGCTGGCTACCCAGATGCTGGAAAAAGTCGGCCTCGCTGACCGTGTCGATTACTACCCGGCCAACCTTTCCGGCGGCCAGCAGCAGCGCGTGGCGATTGCCCGCGCGCTGGCGATGTCGCCGAAAGTGCTGTTATGTGATGAAATCACCTCGGCGCTCGACCCGGAGCTGGTGGGTGAGGTGCTGAAAGTGCTGGAACAGCTGGCACAAGAGGGCATGACGCTGATTCTGGTGACGCACGAAATGAACTTTGCCCGTGAAGTGGGTGACCGCGTGGTGTTTATGCACCAGGGGCGCGTCTGGGAGCAGGGCGACAGCAAAACGGTGTTCTCCAACCCGCAAACGACAGAACTTAAACAATTTATCTCCTCGGTGCGTGGCCTGAGTTAAGTGCAACGCGGATGAACAGAAGGATGGAACAGATGGATTTATCTAAATTTACCCAGATCAACCCGCCGCAGCGCCTGCTGATGGGGCCGGGACCGATTAACGCCGACCCGCGCGTGCTGCGCGCCATGTCCAGCCAGCTGCTGGGCCAGTACGATCCGGCGATGACGCAGTATATGAACGAAGTGATGGCGCTGTACCGTGGCGTGTTCCGCAGCGAAAACCGCTGGACGATGCTGATCGACGGCACCTCGCGCGCCGGGATTGAAGCGATCCTGCTGTCGGCGATCCGCCCTGGCGATAAGGTGCTGGTGCCGGTATTTGGCCGCTTTGGCCACCTGCTGTGTGAAATCGCCCGCCGCTGCCGTGCGGAAGTGCACACCATTGAAGTACCGTGGGGCGAAGTGTTCACCCCGGATCAGATTGAAGATGCGATTAAAAAAGTGCAGCCGCGCCTGCTGCTGACGGTGCAGGGCGATACCTCCACCACTATGCTGCAGCCGCTGGAAGAGCTGGGCGCCATCTGTAAAAAATATGGCGTGCTGTTCTACACCGATGCCACCGCCTCGCTGGCCGGTAACGCGCTGGAAACCGATGCCTGGGGGCTGGATGCCGTCTCTGCCGGGATGCAGAAATGCCTTTGCGGGCCGTCCGGCACCTCGCCCATTACCCTTAGCCCGGCGATGGAAGAGGTTATCCGCAAGCGTAAATGCGTGGAAGAGGGGATCCGCACCGACGCCCATCAGGACGGCGTTGACGAGATGATCTACTCCAACTATTTCGATCTCGGCATGATCATGGATTACTGGGGGCCGGAGCGCCTGAACCATCACACCGAAGCCACTTCTGCGCTGTTTGGCGCGCGCGAGTGCGCCCGCCTGATCCTCGAAGAGGGGCTGGATAACGGCATCGCCCGCCACAAGCTGCACGGCGACGCGCTGTTAAAAGGTATTCAGGGCATGGGGCTGGAGACCTTCGGCAACCTGCAGCACAAGATGAATAACGTGCTCGGCGTGATGATCCCGCAGGGCGTCAACGGCGACCAGGTGCGCAAGCTGATGCTGGAAGATTTCGGTATTGAGATCGGCACCTCATTTGGCCCGCTGATTGGCAAAGTGTGGCGCATCGGCACCATGGGCTACAACGCTCGTAAAGACTGCGTGATGCAGACCCTGAGCGCGCTGGAGTCGGTGCTGACCCACCTTGGTTTCCGTACTCCCCAGGGCGCTGCAATGCAGGCCGCCTGGGATCACTACAACGGGAGCCGCTAATGAACGCCTGCCTGATGAATGCCCCGGCGGCAGCGATTGCCGCCGAGCGCGTTATGTCCCGCTGCGATGCGCTGGCTGAAATCAGTGAAACCCCGGAATACCTCACCCGCGTCTATCTGTCGCCGGAGCATCTGCGCGCTAACGCGCTGGTCGGCAAGTGGATGAAGGCAGCGGGCATGCAGGTGTGGCAGGACAGCGTCGGCAATATCTGCGGCCGCTATGAAGGGCAGGAGACGGGTGCCAAAGCGCTGCTGCTTGGCTCACACCTGGATACCGTGCGCAATGCCGGGCGCTACGACGGCATGCTCGGCGTGCTGACGGCGATTGAGACCGTGCAGTATCTGCACGATCGCGGTGAGCGCCTGCCGTTAGCCATTGAGATTATCGGCTTCGCCGACGAAGAGGGCACGCGCTTCGGCATCACCCTGCTCGGCAGCCGTGGCCTGACCGGGACCTGGCCGGAAAGCTGGGTTACGCATCCGGACGGTAACAGTATTACCGTCGGCCAGGCGATGCGCGATATCGGCCTCAATCCCGATCGCATCTGGCAGGCCGCGCGCGACGCGGAAGATTTCGTCGCCTATCTCGAACTGCATATCGAGCAGGGGCCATGTCTTGAGCAAGAGCAGCTGGCGCTGGGGGTGGTGACGGCGATTAACGGCGCACGCCGCCTTAACTGCCGCTTTACCGGCGAAGCCGGGCACGCCGGGACGGTGCCGATGAGCCATCGCAAAGATGCGCTGGCCGCTGCCGCCGAATGGATGGTGTTTATCGAACAGTGCCCGCCGCAGCACAACCCGCAGCTGGTGGCGACGGTCGGCACACTGCAGTGCCATCCGGGGGCGGTGAACGTCATTCCCGGTGAGGTGGCGCTGACGCTTGATGTGCGCGGCCCGGAAGACCAGGCGCTGAGTGAGCTGCTCTCCGAGCTGCTTACCCAGGGTGAAGCCATTGCCCTGCGCCGTGGCCTGAGCTTCAGCGCCGAAGAGTATTATCAGATCCCGGCAACGCGCTGTGATGATGCTTTGCAGGCCGCGTTAACCCAGGCGGTCAACAGCGTACAGGGGCGCAGCCTGTCACTGCCGAGCGGTGCAGGTCACGATGCCATCGCCATCGCCGAGCGCTGGCCGGTGGGCATGCTGTTTGTGCGCTGCGACCGTGGCATCAGTCATCATCCGGCAGAGTCGGTGACCACGCAAGATGTGGCGCAGGCGGTGCAGGCCTATGTACAGGCGGTGAATGCGATGGCCTGTAGCCAGTCAGCTTAAGGTCGAGGCGTGCCGCGACCGCCATAACGGAGGCGAATGATGAAGTTAACAGAGTTCAACCAGGCCAGCGCCGCCGCTGCCCGGCACAGTATTGCACACTGCGTGGCGCTGCCAGACTGGTCCGCCGCGCTGGTGAATGGGCGGCCGTACTCGTCGCTTGATGAGCTGCTGGCTGGGGGCGAGCTGCTGGCGCAGGAGTGGGATGGCGCCGCACTCAATCAGGCGCTCTCAGCGCACCCGCGCATCGGCGAGCGTGCGGCAGGCGGCGGGAAAGAAGCCGCGATGTCCGGCAGCGAACAGAGCCAGGTCAACAGCGCGGATGCCCGGCTGGCAGAGGCGTTACGCGCGGGGAATGCGGCCTATGAACAGCGCTTTGGCCGGGTGTTCCTGATCCGTGCCAAAGGGCGCAGCGGTGAGCAGATCCTCGCCGAGCTGCAGCGCCGCCTGAACAACCATGCAGAGCAGGAGGTGCGCGAAGCCCTTGCCCAGCTGAGTGAAATCACCCTTTTACGACTGCAGGAGGCGTTTCAGTGAGCACCATTACCACACATATCCTGGATACCGCGTTGGGCAAACCGGCGGCAGGGGTGACCATCGCCCTTGAACAGCAGGGCAGCGAAGGCTGGCAGCCGCTGGCCAGTGGCGTCACCAATGGTGATGGCCGCCTGAGCGACCTGACTCCGCAGCCGCTGGCGCCGGGCCACTACCGCCTGACGGCAGAGATTGGAGACTATTTTGCCGCCGGCGGGCGTGAAACCCTGTACGTCAATGCGCAGATCAATTTCGTGATTGCCGCCACCGGCAGCCATTACCACTTACCCTTTGTGATCACCCCGTGGTCGTGGTCCACCTACCGCGGTAGTTAAATCCCGGGCGAGGCAAGCCATCGCCCCTACGACGTCTGTCAGGACGTGTTTTTCGTAGGGGGCAGGCATGCCTGACCCGTCTTACAGCAAATACAAAAGGCACTATTATGAGCGTCAGGCCAGAAGATACGCGTTATCCGGCAGGCAAGGCTTTTGCCTGGGGTTTACAACATGTCCTCACCATGTACGGCGGCATTATTGCGCCGCCGCTGATTATCGGCGCCGCTGCCGGGCTGAACGCCGCACAGCTGGGCGTGCTGGTGACGGCTGCACTGTTCGTTAGCGGCTGCGCCACGCTGCTCCAGGCGCTGGGCGTGCCGGGCTTCGGTTCGCGCCTGCCGCTGGTGCAGGGGGTCTCCTTTGCCGGTGTGGCGACGATGGTGACGCTGGTGACCGGTGGCGGTGGGCTGCCGATGGTGTTTGGCGCGGTGATCGCCTCCTCGCTGATCGGCCTGCTAATCGCCCCGCTGTTTGCTCACATCATCCGCTTCTTCCCCCCGGTGGTGACCGGGACCGTCATTACGGCGATCGGCCTGTCGCTGATGCCGGTGGCAGCGCGCTGGGCGATGGGCGGAAATCCGCAGAGCGCAGGCTGGGGTTCGACCAATAATATCGGGCTGGCGGCGGTGACGCTGGTCATGGTGCTGCTGCTTAACCGCGTCGGCAATGCGGCGGTTAAACGGCTGGCGGTGCTGCTGGCAATGGCGGCAGGCACCGGCATTGCGCTGTTTACCGGGCAGGCCGATTTCAGTCGGGTGGCGCAGGGCGACTGGCTGGCGCTGCCGGGAATACTCAGCTTCGGCATGCCGGTGTTTGACCTGGCGGCGATAGTTTCGATGACGCTGATTGTGCTGGTGCTGCTGACGGAAACCACGGCGGGGCTGATCGCCATCGGCGAGATTGTCGGCACGGATGTGGACGGCAAGCGCATCGCTCGCGGCCTGCGTGCCGATATGCTGACCAGCGCGCTGGCACCGCTGTTCAACTCCTTCCCGCAGAGTGCCTTTGCGCAAAATATCGGGCTGGTGGCAATGACCGGGGTGAAAAGTCGCTTTGTCGTTGCGGCGGGCGGGGTGATCCTGGTGCTGCTCGGCTTCTTTCCGCTGCTGGGTAGGGTGGTGGCGGCGATACCGCTGCCGGTGCTGGGTGGGGCAGGCGTGGTGCTGTTTGGTACCGTGGCGGCCAGCGGGATTCGTACGCTGGCGAAGGTGGACTACAAGGACAATATGAACCTGGTGATTGTTGCCACCTCGATTGCCTTTGGCATGATCCCGATTGTGATGCCGTCGTTCTACGACCAGTTCCCCGGCTGGGTACGTACCCTTTTCCATTCAGGCATCAGCGCCGCATGCCTGGTATCGGTCACATTGAACCTGCTGTTTAACCGGGTAAGCGAAGACGTTGAATATCGTCGGGGCCGATCGCTTCTGTGACCGGCCCGTGACCGCGCACGAAATTAGAAACTAAAGCTGTCCGCATCGCGCCATGCCGGGAACTTCTCACGGTATTCGCGCACGTTCTCCAGCGACAGGTCGGCATCGAGCCGCGCTGGCTGATGCGGTTCACCGGCAGCGAGTATCTCACCCAGCGGGCTGATAATCCGGCTGTCGCCGCTGTACTGATGACCGTTGCCGTCCGTGCCGACGCGGTTACAGCCGGCAACATACGCCTGATTCTCAATCGCCCGCGCCTGCAACAGCGTCTGCCAGTGCAGCGCGCGCGGTGCCGGCCAGTTAGCGACGTAGAGCGCCAGGTCATAATCGTTCTGATTACGCGAGAAGACCGGGAAGCGCAGGTCGTAACACACCTGTGGCAGAATGCGCCAGCCGCGCCACTCGATAACTTCACGCCGCTCGCCCGCCAGGTAGTGCTGGTGCTCGCCCGCCATGCGGAACAGATGGCGCTTGTCGTAGTGATGCACAGTACCGTTTGGCTCGACCAGTAAAAAGCGGTTAACCGCGCCTTTTTCCGTCTGCAGTGCGGCGCTGCCCGCCACCATCGCGTGGGCCGCTTTGGCTTTGGCCTGCAGCCAGCTCACCACCTGCGCTTCCGGCAGCGAGCTTTTCGCCGCCTCCATCGCAAAACCGGTGGTGAACATCTCCGGCAGGATAATCAGGTCACGGCCGTCGATTCCGGCCAATAGTTCGTCGAAAAAGCGCAGGTTGGCTGCGCCGTCCATCCACTCCAGCGGTTGCTGAAGTACGGTAATTTTCAAAGTTGACACAGGCGCTCCGCAGCAGCATCCAGCGTGGCTTCCTGTTTAGCGAAGCACAGGCGGATCAGTTTATGGGGGAAGGCGTCGGCGCAGAATACCGACAGGGGAATTGCCGCGACGCCCACTTCTTTTGTCAGCCACTGGCAGAATGCCACATCGTCGAGATCGGAGATAGCGCTGTAGTCTGCCAGCAGGAAGTAGGTGCCCTCGCACGGCAGGATCTCAAAGCGGCTGTTCGCCAGCGCCTGCACGAAGCGATCGCGACGCGCGCGGTAGAATGCCGACAGCTGGCGGTAGTGCTGCGGCTCCTGCTCCAGCATATCGGCAATCGCCAGCTGTGCCGGGGTGTTCACCGAAAAGGTCAGATACTGATGCACCTTGCGCACTTCCGCACTTAACGCCGCCGGAGCCACGCAGTAGCCGACTTTCCAGCCGGTCATATGGAAGGTTTTGCCAAATGAGGAGACCGCAATCGCCCGCTCGCGCAGCTGCGGATGCGCCAGCACGCTGGCATGGCCGTGCTGATCAAAACAGATATGCTCGTACACTTCATCGCTCAGCACGTAGATTTCCCGCTGCGCAATCGCCTGCCACAGCGCGGCAAAATCTGCTTGCTGCCAGACGGTGGCCGACGGGTTGTGCGGCGTGTTGAGGATCACCAGCCGGGTTTTATCCGACAGCAGGGCCGTGAACTGCGCCCAGTCAACGCGAAAGCCCGGCGGCTGTAGCGCAATGCGCTTCATTACGCCGCCTGCCAGCGTCACTGCCGGGGCATAACTGTCGTAGCTAGGGTCAAAACAGATCACTTCATCGCCCGGGCGCACCAGCGCGGTGATTGCAGCAAACAGAGCTTCGGTCGCGCCGGAGGTGACGGTAATTTCGCTATTGGCATCTGGCTGGTAGCCGTACAGCTCGGCGGTTTTTTTCGCAATCGCCTCGCGCAGCGGGGCAACGCCAGTCATTGGCGCATACTGGTTCGCCCCCTGGCTGACGTGGTGGGCCAGGCGCTGCTGCAGATATTGCGGGCCGTCAAAATCGGGGAATCCCTGCGACAGATTAATGGCGTTGTGCTGCTGCGCCAGCGCGCTCATCTGCGTGAATATAGTGGTGCCCAGCGCGGGCAGTTTGCTCTCTGGGGTGAACGACGTCTGGCTCATGGATCTCAACCCTTACAGTGCGGTTTTATGATGTTGGACTCCGAATATAACACGGTGATAGTATTTGGCAATCAAGACGCTTAGACGTCCATAACCATCCTTATCATCTTTCACACTAAGGAAAGAGATGACGCAAAGCTCTCAGTTAGATCAATTAGTTGCTGCCTGTCACTGGATTGGCGCGCGCGGCTGGGCGCCCGCCACCGGGGGCAATATGTCAGTGCGCCAGGATGCGCAGCACTGCCTGCTGAGTGAGTCGGGCAAAGACAAAGGCAGCCTGACGCGCGACGACTTTATCCAGGTGGAGATCGCCACTAATCGTGTGCCATCCGGGCGTAAACCCTCGGCGGAAACCGGGCTGCATACCTTAATCTATCGCCTGTTCCCGCAGGCAGGCGCGGTGCTGCATACGCATACGGTGAACTCCACCGTGCTGTCGCGCGTGGAGAAAGGCGCGGCGCTGGCGCTGCAGGGCTACGAGATGCAGAAAACCCTCGCCGGGCAGAGTTCGCACCTCGACTGCGTGCCGATTGCCCTGTTCGACAACGATCAGGATATCGACGGGCTGGCGCAGCGCATTGAGCAGTTCGCCGCCACCACGCCGCTGCGCTACGGTTTCCTGCTGCGTGGCCACGGGCTGACCTGCTGGGGCAAAGACGTGAATGAAGCGCGTCGACATCTTGAAGGGCTGGAGTTTTTGTTCCAGTGTGAATTACAACGCCGCGTACTGGAGAGAACATGATCCGCGCCATCATCACTGATATTGAAGGCACCACCAGCGATATTCGCTTTGTGCACAACGTGTTATTCCCCTTCGCGCGTGAAAACCTGCCCGGCTTTATCGCCGTGAACCAGCATCAGCCAGCCGTGGCGCAGGCGCTTGACGATCTGCGTGCCGAAGTGGATCGGCCACAGGCAAGCAGCGAAGAGCTGGTGGAAGTGCTGTTCGGTTTTATGGATCAGGATCGTAAATCCACCGCGCTGAAAGCGTTGCAGGGCATGATCTGGCGTGCCGGCTATGAGAACGGCAGCTTTACCGGCCATCTGTATGACGATGTATTGCCCGCCTTAAAACGCTGGCAGCAGCAGGGTGTCGCGCTGTATGTTTATTCATCCGGCTCCGTAGCAGCGCAGAAATTGTTATTTGGCTACAGCGACGCGGGTGATATCACTGGACTGTTCAGCGGCTATTTCGATACCCACGTCGGCGCCAAGCGCGAGGTACAGTCGTACCGCAATATCGCCAGCCAGATCGGGCTGCCGCCGCAGGAATTGCTGTTTTTATCCGATATTCATCAGGAGCTGGATGCCGCACAGGAAGCGGGCTGGAATACCGTGCAGTTAATACGCGGCGCACATGACAGCGAGAGCCGTCATCGTCAGGTCGCCGGTTTTGATCAGATTAACCAGGAACTGTAAAACTCATGAGCGCACTGACTATTTTTACCGAAACCGAAGCCACCACCCCGGTCTGGCACAGCACTGAGGCGGCAGAGATTGCGCAAAAGCTCAATGCCAAAGCGGTACGCTTTGAGCGCTGGGAAGCCGACCGCGATCTGGGTGAAAACCCGGATGCCGATACGGTGATCGAGGCGTATCAGCACGCGATCGATCGGCTGGTGGCAGAGAAGGGCTATCAGAGCTGGGATGTGATCAGCATGCGCGCGGATAATCCGCAGAAAGAGGTGCTGCGCAGCAAGTTTCTCTCTGAGCACACTCACGGTGAAGATGAAGTGCGTTTCTTTGTCGAGGGCGCGGGGCTGTTCTGCCTGCATCTCGACGGGCATATCTACCAGATCCTGTGCGAGAAGAACGATCTGATCTCGGTCCCCGCAGGCACGCCGCACTGGTTTGATATGGGATCGTCGCCGAACTTTACCGCGATCCGAATTTTTGATAATCAGGAAGGTTGGATCGCGAAGTTCACCGGTGACAATATTGCGGATGCCTATCCGCGCTTACCTTAATACGGGTGATTGATGCGGGCTGCCCCGTAACTGCTGCGGGCGGACCGAAAAAGAGGGTCCGCCCCTACAAAACCCGTGTTGATGATTTGCAGAATTGCAATGAAGGCCCTTTTTTCCGGTCGACCCGTGTTGATGATTTGCAGCATTGCAATGGAGACCTTTTTTCCGGTCGACCCGTGCCGTCATTCAACCGCGTGGCTGAAACACGCCCGCTTTCACATCTTCGGGTGTTACCACCCCGGTATCCAGCACCCAACCGCTGATCAATGACGCTGGCGTCACGTCAAACGCCGGGTTATACACCTGCGCATTTTCCGGCGCCCACTGCACCTCGCCAAAACTGCCCGCCACGCCGGTCACTTCACTGGCGGCGCGCTGCTCAATAGGAATGGCAGAGCCGTCCGGGCATTCGCGATCCAGCGTGGTGTGCGGTGCGGCGACGTAAAACGGCACGTTGTGATAGTGGGCCAGCACGGCGAGGCTGTAGGTGCCAATCTTGTTCGCTACGTCCCCATTGGCGGCAATGCGGTCCGCGCCAACCCAGATGGCATCAACTCTGTTCTGCGCCATCAGGCTGGCCGCCATGGAATCGCAGATCAGATGATAGGGCACGCCCAGCTCGCCCAGTTCCCACGCCGTCAGGCGGCCACCCTGCAGCAGTGGGCGGGTTTCATCCACCCAGACGCTGCTCACCAGCCCCTGCTGCCAGCCGCGGGCAATCACGCCCAGCGCGGTGCCAACGCCTGCTGTCGCCAGGCCGCCGGTGTTGCAGTGGGTCAGCAGGCGGCTGCCGGGAGTAATCAGCGCACTCCCCGCGAGGGCAATGCTGTCACACAGCGCTTTATCCTCTTCCACCAGGCGAAGCGCCTCCGCACTCAGCGCGCTGACAAAATCAGGCTGTGCCAGCGCCAGCTTCATGCGGTCGAGGTTGTTCATCAGGTTAACCGCCGTCGGGCGCGCAGCCCGCAGGACCTCCAGTGAGGTTGCCAGCTCGGCCTGCGCCATGCCGTTTTCCGCCAGCAGCGCCAGCAGCAGGCTGGCCGACAGGCCAATCAGCGGCGCACCGCGCACGCGCAGCGCTTTGATATGGCCAACCAGCGTGGCAACGTCCGGCGTTGGGCACCAGATCTTTTGCTGCGGCAGAGCCTGCTGGTCAAGGATCCAGAGCTGATTATCACGAACCTGTAAGCTGGTGGTGCTGAGTGTCTGCATGGTTAAATCCTGGTTGCTTTAATGCGTCATATTGTGCCAACATGCATAACGGATGTATAGACGTCTGAACGGCTTATTACAACGAAACGTGTCTTATTTTGAGGGTCAGGTCAATGTCGCAATATCGTACGTTCACCGCAGCGGATGCCGTGGAATATGCTCGCCAGTTCGGCGGCGTGGATAATCCCAACAGTCTGGTTGATTCGCTGGAAGTGGGCGATGGAAATCTTAATCTGGTATTTAAGATTTTCGATACGAATGGCATCAGCCGCGTCATCGTCAAGCAGGCGCTGCCTTACGTGCGCTGCGTCGGCGAGTCCTGGCCTTTAACCCTTGACCGCGCGCGGCTGGAAGCGGAGGTGCTGATCGAACACGGCAAATTCTGCCCGCTGCACACGGTGAATATTCTGCATTACGATGCCGAGCTGGCGGTGATGGTGATGGAAGATCTCTCCGATCATGCCATCTGGCGCGGCGAGCTGGTCAAAGGCGTGGAGTATCCGCAGGCGGCAGGGCAGCTGGGCGAATACCTCGCGCAGACGCTGTTCCACACTTCCGATTTCTTCCAGCATCCTTACCAGAAAAAAGCTGACGTGGTGCGCTTCACTAACCCGGAGCTGTGCGACATCACCGAAGAGCTGTTCTTCAACGAACCGTATGAAGTGCACGAGCGCAACGCCTATCCGCGCGCGCTGGAGCCGCTGGCACAGGCGCTGCGTGATGATGCCGAGCTGCGCGTGGCGGTGGGTGGGCTGAAGCACCGCTTCTACTGCCATGCCGAAGCGCTGCTGCACGGGGATGTGCACAGCGGTTCGATCTTTGTGGCAGAAGGGCGCCTCAAGGTGATTGATGCCGAGTTCGGCTTCTACGGCCCGATGGGCTTTGATATCGGCAGCGCGCTGGGCAATCTGCTTATCAGCTACTGCGCGGCCCCTGGCCTGCTGGCCCCACGTGAAGCGGCCGCTGCGCGTGAAAATCGGCTGAGAGACGTGCGTGAAGTGTGGCTGAGCTTTGCCGGGCGCTTCCTGGCGCTGGCGGCGGAGAAGAGCCGTGACCGCGCGCTGGCCGTCCCGGGGTATGCGCAGGCGTTCCTCGATAAAGTGTGGCGTGACACCATTGGCTACTGTGGCACCGAAGTGATCCGCCGTACCGTCGGCATGTCGCAGGTGGCGGATATTAAGCAGATTAGCGATGAAGGGATGCGCGTCGAGTGCGTGCGTCAGGCGATCACGCTGGGCCGTAGCCTGATCCTGCTGGCTGACCACGTGGCGGATATTGATGCGCTGATTGCGCGCATTCGCCAGAACGGGTAATGCAAATAAACGGGGCGACCAGATGGTCGCCCCGTTTAATTACGCCGCTTCAATCTTTCGCTGCGGCTGCTCCTCTTTCACCGGCTGGGTTGCCAGCGCATCGGCAGCAAACTCATCGACGTTAATCGAACGCAGGCGGCTGGCTTCGGCGCGGATCAGCACGTCGGCCTCCTCCTGAGTCACCCATCCTTTCTCTAATCCTTCGGCCGCCAGTGCATCAAGGCGGGTAAAGGAGAGGTGTTTTTTCTGCTGTTTACACAGCCGGTCATGGATAACTTCCGCCGCCATCACATGCTGCAGCGCCTCTTCCAGCTGCCCTGCCGGATTATGCTCGCTCGGCGTCAGATACTGACCGCGACCGAGGCGGCTGCGGGTGGCGGAAGGAATTTGCAGAATGCGTGCCAGCTGGTGATCGAGACGGTCCGACGGCGCACGGCAGTGGCGCCCGGTCGGGAACACCACCACGCGCATCAGTCCGGCCACCAGGCGGTTAGGGAAGTTACGCAGCAGGTCGTCAATCGCCCCTTCTGCCTGATTCAGTGCATCCTGCACGCCCCAGTGCAGCAGCGGCAGATCGGCTTCGTTACGGCCCTCATCCTCATAGCGTTTCAGCGCGGCAGAGGCCAGATAAAGCTGGCTCAGCACATCGCCCAGGCGCGCCGAAATACGTTCGCGGCGTTTCAGGCTACCGCCCAGCACCGACATCGACACATCCGACAGCAGGGCGAGGTTGGCGCTGATGCGGTTAAGATGCTGATAGTAGCGGCGCGTAGCGTCACGGGTTGGCGTAGCGCTGGTCAGGCCGCCGGTCAGGCCCAGCCAGAAGCTGCGCATTTTGTTGCTGCCGACGTGGCCGATATGGCTGAACAGCGCCTTATCAAAGGCCACCACGTTGTTGCTCTGCGCCGCAGCCATCTCGTCCAGCACGTAAGGATGGCAGCGAATCGCCCCCTGGCCGAAGATAATCATGCTGCGGGTCAGAATGTTGGCGCCTTCCACGGTAATGGCAATCGGTGCGCCCTGATAAGCGCGGGCGAGGAAGTTGCTGTTACCGAGCATAATGCCTTTACCGCCTGCAATATCCATCGCATCGACGATTGCCCGCTGGCCGCGGTGGGTACAGTGATATTTCACGATGGCCGACAGCACCGCCGGTTTTTCGCCGAGCATAATCCCACTGGTGATCAATGAGGCAGCGGCATCCATCACGTAAGCATTACCGGCAATGCGCGCCAGCGGCTCTTCAATCCCTTCCATCTTGCCAATCGGCAGGCGGAACTGACGGCGAATATGGGAGTAAGCCCCAATCGCCATCGCAATGCTTTTCAGGCTGCCGGTGGAGTTCGACGGCAGGGTGATACCGCGCCCGACGGACAGGCACTCAACCAGCATGCGCCAGCCCTGACCCGCCATTGATGGCCCGCCGATAATAAAGTCGATGGGGACAAAGATATCCTGACCGCGCGTCGGGCCGTTCTGGAACGGCACGTTAAGCGGGAAGTGGCGCTGGCCAATTTCGACGCCTGGCGTCTGGGTTGGGATCAGCGCACAGGTGATGCCCAGTTCAACCGTGTCACCCAGCAGGCGATCCGGATCCGAGAGTTTAAACGCCAGGCCGAGCACGGTGGCGATAGGTGCGAGTGTGATATAGCGTTTATTCCAGGTCAGGCGCATACCCAGCACCTGTTGACCCTGCCAGTCACCCATGCACACTACGCCAACGTCCGGGATAGCACCGGCATCAGAGCCCGCTTCCGGGCTGGTCAGGGCAAAGCAGGGGATCTCCTGACCGCGTGCCAGGCGTGGCAGATAGTGATTTTTCTGCTGTTCGGTGCCGTAGTGCTGCAGCAGCTCGCCTGGGCCAAGGGAGTTTGGCACGCCGACGGTAATCGCCAGGATACCGGAAACCCCGGCCAGCTTTTGCAGCACCCGCGCCTGAGCGTAAGCCGAGAATTCCAGCCCGCCGTACTCTTTCTTGATGATCATCGCGAAGAAGCGGTGCTGCTTCAGGTAAGCCCACAGCTCCGGCGGCAGATCGGCCATTTCGTGAGTGATCTGGAAATCATTCGCCATGCGGCAGGCTTCTTCCACCGGGCCATCGATAAATGCCTGCTCTTCCGCCGTCAGCTTAGGCTGCGGATAGTTATGCAGTTTTTTCCAGTCCGGCGCGCCGCGGAACAGATCGCCTTCCCACCAGGTGGTCCCGGCGTCGATGGCTTCTTTCTCGGTGCGTGACATTGGCGGCATCACTTTCTGGAAGGTTTTTAGCGTCGGTTTGCTAAACAGCGCACGGCGCATCGGCAGGAGATTGAACGGCAGCATGATAAGCGCCAGCGGCAGCAGCAGCCACAGGCTCCACAGCCCGGAAAAACCGAGAGCTGCGGTCCATATCAGCAGGATAGCGCTACCTGCCAGCAGGTTGACGCGGTGATAAAATAGCGCGCCGATCAGTACGATCGTCGCCACAATGCTGAGAACCATCATAACGTGTGCTCCGTAAGTAGTAAGAGGTCCGACCTGTTGGTTATATGTTTAGATTATCATCACTACGGCCGCAATCTGTTTACATAATAATTACAACCTGGCTCACAAAGCGGCGGCACAAAGCGTTAATCCCCCAGGCTGTCGGGGAGATCGCTTCCCGCTTAACGGGCAACTTGATAAACTCCGGCGGTAACTCTTTCCTAAAAAGGACATCCCCTATGTACCAGGACCTCATTCGCGCCGAGCTGAACGAAGCGGCAGACACGCTGAATAAATTTCTAAGCGAAGATGCAAATATCGAGTCGATTCAGCGTGCGGCGGTTTTACTGGCTGACTCATTCAAAGCGGGCGGGAAAGTGCTCTCCTGCGGTAACGGCGGTTCCCACTGTGACGCGATGCACTTCGCCGAAGAGCTGACCGGCCGCTACCGCGAAAACCGTCCGGGCTACCCGGCGATCGCCATTTCAGATGTCAGCCACCTCTCCTGCGTCAGCAACGATTTTGGCTACGATTTTGTCTTCTCGCGCTATGTTGAAGCGGTAGGGCGCGCGGGGGATGTACTGCTGGGGATCTCCACTTCCGGAAACTCGGCCAACATCATCAAAGCGGTTGAAGCGGCGCGTGCGCAGGGGATGAAAGTGATCACCCTGACCGGTAAAGATGGCGGTAAAATGGACGGCGTGGCCGACGTAGAAATCCGCGTGCCGCACTTTGGCTATGCCGACCGCATTCAGGAGATCCACATTAAGGTGATTCATATCCTGATGCTGTTGATCGAAAAAGAGATGGTCAAATAATCCTCGTTATCTTTCACGCCGCCAGTGCGTGGGCTGCTCTCGCGAACCCCGGTTACTTACTGATGTAAGCTTCCGGGGATTCACTTGCTTGCCGCCTGCCTGCAGCGCGAAATAGTTAGGGGATTGGATCTGCTTCTAATTTTCACTGAGGTAATTCTATGTGCGAACTGCTCGGGATGAGCGCCAATGTCCCGACGGACATCTGTTTTAGCTTTACCGGGCTGGTGCAGCGCGGGGGGGGAACGGGTCCGCATAAAGATGGCTGGGGCATTACCTTTTATGAAGGAAAGGGCTGCCGCACATTTAAAGATCCACAGCCCAGCTTCCAGTCGCCGATTGCGCGCCTGGTGCAGGAGTACCCGATAAAATCCTGTTCGGTAGTGGCGCATATTCGCCAAGCCAACCGCGGGGAAGTGTCGCTGGAAAACACCCATCCATTTACCCGTGAGCTGTGGGGCCGCAACTGGACCTATGCCCACAACGGGCAGCTGAAGGGGTATAAAAACCTCGATACCGGCCCCCATCGTCCGATTGGGGAAACCGACAGTGAACTGGCGTTCTGCTGGCTACTGCACAAGCTGACCACGCGCTATCCGCGCACGCCCGGCAACTGGCCGGCGGTATTCCGCTATATCGCCGAACTGGCGGGTGAACTGCGTGGGAAGGGGGTATTTAATATGCTGCTGTCGGACGGGCGCTATCTGATGGCGTTCTGCTCGACCAATCTGTTCTGGATCACCCGGCGCGCGCCGTTTGGCAAAGCCAAGCTGCTGGATCAGGATGTGGAGATTGATTTTCAGAAGCAGACCACACCGAACGATGTGGTCACCGTGGTCGCTACCCAGCCGCTAACGGCGAATGAAACCTGGCACAAGATTGCGCCAGGCGAGTGGGCGTTATTTTGCCTGGGTGAGCGCGAGCGCTGAGTCAGGTGCCGTTGTGCCGTTCGACATTGGGCGGCTCAACACATATTTGCCATCGCTGACGCTGACAAACGGCGGCTGCTTCGTCTGCACGAACTGCGCATATCCCGGCTGTAGCTGTTTCCAGAAATTGTAATAGGTTGAGTAGCGGTGGCGCTGCATATTACTTTCCGTCATGCGGAATGGATAGATGCTCACCTCAACACGCGGCTGGCCATTGCGCAGCGCGGCTTCCACATAGTGATAAATCTCATCCATATAGGCATCGGTCATGGCATAGCAGCCAATCGACACGCAGTTGCCGTGGATCATCAGATATTTCCCCTGATAACCCTGCTGACGATCGTACTCGTTCGGGAAACCGACGTTAATTGCCCGGTAGAAGCGGCTATCAGGCTTCAGCTGGGAGAGCCCCACGCTGTAGAAACCTTCCGGGCTTTTGAAGTCACCCTGCACGCGTTTTGGCCCAAGGCCGCCGGAGAAATTACAGATGCGATAACTGTTGAGCAGGCGATATTCGTTGCCGATCTTGCCGTAAAGCTCAAGCGTGCGCTCTTCTTTGAAAATTTGCAGATACACGGGGGTGCCGAGTAATTGTTTCTTTAACTCTTTGCTTACCGGCGCCAGAGGGGTAACCGCATCGGGTACGCTGGCGAAGACAACGGCTGGCAGAAAAATCATCGCAAACAGCAGTGCGATTTTGCCCATTCTGTTTCCCTTGAAAAGTAGGGGTGGAAAGCAACGCCGGAAGGCGTCTGTTAACTGACAATATAGGACGAATCCACTATCGCTGCGTCACATTAGCATTGTCTATTTTTTTAGCAAGATAGTGAAGGATAAAAAGCGGCAATTTAGTGATGACCGACGTTTATGCGCTGCATTGAACTCTGCAAAATTGACTGTATACTTATCCAGTATCGTCGGAGGGGGTTATGCGTAAAATTATTCACGTGGATATGGACTGCTTTTTCGCCGCAGTGGAAATGCGCGATAATCCGTCCCTGCGCGACATTCCCATCGCCATTGGCGGCAGCGAAAAACAGCGCGGCGTGATCAGTACCGCGAACTACCCGGCACGTAAATATGGCGTACACAGCGCGATGTCCACTGCGATGGCGCTGAAGCTCTGCCCGCACCTGACGGTGATCCCCGGCCGCTATGAAGCTTATAAAGAAGCCAGCGCGCATATTCGCGACATCTTCTCACGTTTTACCCCGCTGATTGAGCCGCTGTCGCTGGATGAAGCCTATCTCGATGTCTCCGACAGTGTGCACTGCCACGGCTCCGCCACCCTGATCGCCCGCCAGATCCGCGACACTATTCAGCAGGAGCTTAATCTCACCGCTTCGGCAGGCGTAGCGCCGGTCAAGTTTCTGGCTAAAATCGCCTCCGATTTAAACAAGCCCAACGGCCAGTTTGTCATCACCCCCGATGAAATGGCGCCGTTCTTGCTGACGCTGCCGCTGGCAAAGATCCCAGGCGTGGGGAAAGTCACCGCGCGCAAGCTGGAGGAGCTGGGGCTGACGACCTGCGGCGACGTGCAAAAAACCGATCTGGCGCTGCTTTTGAAGCGCTTCGGTAAGTTCGGGCGCGTACTGTGGGAGCGCTGCAACGGTATTGACGAGCGCGAAGTGGTCACCGAGCGCCAGCGTAAATCCCTCGGCGTGGAGCGCACGCTGTCGCAGGACATCCACGACTGGGAAGACTGTCTGGAGATTATCGACCGTTTATACGACGAGCTGGAAAGGCGCTTGAGCAATATTCGCCCGGATCGGCAGATTGCTCGCCAGGGCGTCAAGCTGAAGTTCAATGATTTCCAGCTGACCACCCAGGAGCACGTCTGGCCGGAACTGAATAAAGCCGATTTGATTGCGATAGCGCGCAAAAGCTGGGATGAACGGCGCGGCGGGCGCGGAGTCAGGCTGGTGGGGCTGCATGTGACCATGCTGGATCCGCAGATTGAGCGGCAGCTGTTGCTGGGGTTGTAAAAAGAAACACGGGCCGATCGAAAAAAATGGTCGGTCCTGAAAACACGGGCCGATCGAAAAAAATGATCGGCCCCTACAGTAGGGGCGGACCCTCTTTTTCGGTCCGCCCGATGCGCCGGGTTATTTAACCGGAATCGCCTGCAGTAACGCGGTCAGCAGCTGCCAGTACAGGCCAACGCTCTTAATATGTACCTGCTCATCCGGCGAGTGTGGCCCGGTAATGGTTGGCCCAATCGACACCATATCCATCTGCGGGTACGGCTCTTTAAACAGCCCGCACTCCAGGCCCGCGTGGATCACCTGAATATTCGGCGTTTTATCAAACAGCTTTTCATAGGTTTCACGCACCAGCGCCATCACTGGTGAGGTGGCATCCGGCTGCCAGCCAGGGTAGCTGCCTTTCGCCAGCGTTTTGGCACCGGCCAGTTCGCCGAGCGCCGTCAGCATTTCCACCACGTAATCCTTGCCGCTGTCGATCAGCGAGCGGATCAGGCAGTTGATTTTCGCTTCATTACCGTCAAAGCTCACCACGCCGACGTTCAGCGAGGTTTCCACCACGCCTTTCATCACGTCAGAGTTGCGGATCACCCCGTTCGGCGTGGCGTTCAGCAGGGCAATAAAGGCATCGCGGCTGCTGGCGTTTAACGCCTGCCCGGTGCTGGCAACGTCTTCCGTCACGATGGTGATATTTTTCTCTTTCAGGCTCAGCTCGTTTTGCAGCGTCAGCAGGTAGCCCGCCGCCAGCGATTTCAGCTTGTCGACCTGCTCCGGCGCAACGGCCAGGGTGGCAAAAGCTTCACGCGGGATGGCGTTACGCAGCGTGCCGCCGGTGAAGTCCACCAGCCGCAGGTCGAGATCCCTGGCGTGAGTAAACAGGAAGCGCGCCAGCAATTTGTTGGCATTACCCAAACCGACGTGAATATCACAGCCGGAGTGGCCGCCTTTCAGACCTTTCAGGGTGAGCTTCAGCGTCTGGAAACCTGAAGGGATGGCTTCACGGCTCAGGGGCAGGGTGCTGGTAAAGTCGATACCGCCGGCGCAGCCCATATAGATCTCACCTTCCTCTTCGGAGTCGGTGTTGATCAGAATATCGGCCTGCAGCCAGCCAGCCTTGAGGCCGAATGCACCGGCCATGCCGGTCTCTTCGGTCATGGTCAGCAGCACTTCCAGCGGTCCATGCTGCAGGCTGTTATCGGCCAGCACGGCCAGCGCAGACGCCATGCCGATGCCGTTATCCGCGCCCAGCGTGGTGCCGCGCGC
Organism: Erwinia aphidicola; assembly: GCF_014773485.1. Classification (GTDB taxonomy): domain Bacteria; phylum Pseudomonadota; class Gammaproteobacteria; order Enterobacterales; family Enterobacteriaceae; genus Erwinia; species Erwinia aphidicola. The sequence continues at coordinate 39,080 of NZ_JACXBP010000012.1, forward strand.
TTTCACCCACTCACCATCGACCCATGGCTGAATCGGATCTTTAGTGAAGTCATGTACCGTGTCGTTATTTTTCTGCGGCACCATGTCAAGGTGCGCCTGCAACGCCACCGGCTGGCGGTTCTCATAACCTGGGGTTGCTGGTTTGCGGATCAGGATGTTGCCAACCTGGTCACGTTCGTTCCACAGACCCTGCTCGCTCGCCCACGATATGATATGGGCAGCCAGCTGCTCTTCATGATAGGAAGGATGCGGAATGGAGCAGATTTTGGCAAAAATATTCCACAGCGGCTGCGGGGATAATTGAGACAATTCAGACACGATAACTCTCCTGTGTCAGCATAACCGACCTGCCGCGCTGGCAGGGGGCATGCAGTGATATCGGTTAGACGATTCCCGCCAGCGGATCCGGCGCGATGGCAAAAGAATATCACCGATTATCGCCTCATGCTTCTTTCGCCCCAGGAAAAAAGGGTCTGGAGGGCCACTGGTGCTGGTTTTTAGCGCCTCAGATCACTATAATTTCGCGCAACCGCTCCCATTGCACAATTTTTAAGCCAGGTTTACTGGTCGGGATTCTTTTATGAGTGAAAAATACGTCGTCACCTGGGACATGCTGCAAATCCATGCCCGTAAACTTGCCCAGCGCCTGCTGCCTGCTGAACAGTGGAAAGGCATTATCGCCGTGAGCCGTGGGGGCCTGGTGCCTGCTGCGCTGCTGGCGCGCGAGCTGTGCATCCGCCATGTGGATACCGTTTGCATCTCCAGTTATGACCACGATAATCAGCGCGAAATGAAAGTGCTGAAGCGTGCCGAAGGCGATGGCGAAGGCTTTATTGTGATTGATGACCTGGTCGACACTGGCGGCACTGCCCAGGCGATCCGCGATATGTACCCGAAAGCGCACTTCGTGACGATTTTCGCCAAGCCTGCCGGTCGTCCACTGGTTGACGACTATATTATCGACATCCCGCAGAACACCTGGATTGAGCAGCCCTGGGACATGGGCGTGGTTTATCTTCCACCGCTGGTTAAAGGCTGATCCCTCCACGCTGGCTCTCTCAGAGCTGCGTGAGATCAAAGTGCGCCCGGTTATGCCGGGCGCATCTGTTTTTACTCTTCGCGTCAATCCCCGGCCTACGGTAGACTAAAACACTACTAGCACGCCGGAGGACCTCCCTGTTATGTCGCCGAAAAATCTCAGCGAAGAACTGTTCAAGCCGCGCTTCAAGCACCCGGAAACTTCATCGCTGGTGCGCCGTCTCGCCCACCATAATCCGTTAAGTATTCACTCCGCGCTGGACGGGGAGAATCATGCTGGCTGGTATCGCATGATTAACCGCCTGCTGTGGAGCTGGCGCGGCATCTCTCCGCAGGAGATTAGCGAAGTGCTGGCGCGCATTGCCGCCAGCAACGTGGAGCATACCGATGACAAACTGCTGGATACGGTGATTGGCTATCGCGGCGGCAACTGGATTTACGAGTGGTCGAAGCAGGGCGCACAGTGGCAGCAGAAAGCCAGCGAGTGCAGCGACGATGCGCAGGCAGGTCAACACTGGCTGCATGCCGCCAACCTCTACAGCGTGGCGGCTTACCCGCATCTTAAAGAGGATGAGCTGGCGGAGCAGGCGCAGCTGCTGGCCAGCCGTGCCTATGAAGAAGCCACCAACCGCTTGTCTGGCGAGCTGAAAGAGCTGGAGTTTGCCATTCCCGGCGGTAGCCCGGTGATCGGCTTCCTGCATATGCCTGCCGATGTGAAAGCGCCGTATCCTACGGTCATCATGTGCGGCAGCCTCGACGCGCTGCAGAGCGACCATTATCGCCTGTTCCATGACTACCTTGCGCCGCGCGGCATTGCGATGCTGACGCTGGATATGCCGTCGGTCGGGTTCTCCGCGAAATGGAAGCTGACGCAGGACTCCAGCTTCCTGCATCAGCAGGTGCTGCGCCAGCTGAATACCGTGCCGTGGGTCGACCATACGCGCGTGGCGGCGTTTGGCTTTCGCTTCGGCGCCAACGTCGCGGTGCGGCTGGCGTATCTGGAAAGCCAGCACCTGCGCGCCGTGGCCTGCCTGGGGCCGGTGGTGCATAGCTTACTGAGCGACACTAACCTACAGGACCGCGTGCCGGAGATGTATATGGATATGCTCGCCAGCCGCCTTGGCATGTCGAGCACCTCGGACAGCGCTCTGCGCACCGAACTGAGCCGCTTCTCGCTAAAAATTCAGGGACTGCTGGGACGCCGCTGCCCGGTGCCCATGCTGTCCGGTTACTGGCCGCACGATCCTTTCAGCCCGGAAGAGGAGTCGCGCTTAATCGTCAGCTCTTCCAGCGCCGGGCGGCTGTTAAAAATCAATCCCACCCCGGCGATGGGCAACTTCGATAAGGCAGTTCGCGATATTTGCGACTGGATATCGGAGCGTTTACGCGCATGAGTTGCCATAATTCATGGTTTTGCGCTACAACTATAGGCCCAATGAAGGAGGTTAAGCGATGACGTTACCGAGTGGACACCCGAGGAGTAAGCTGATTAAGCGCTTTCACTCTTTAGGTCCTTATATCAGAGAAGGAAAATGTGAGGGTGACCGTTTCTTCTTTGACTGTCTGGCAGTTTGCGTCAATGTGAAACCCGCACCCGAGCTGCGTGAGTTCTGGGGCTGGTGGATGGAGCTTGAAGCTCAGTCTGACCATTTTACCTATGAGTATCACTTTGGCCTGTTCGATAAAGAAGGCAACTGGAAGCCATCGACGGTGAAAGGTAAGGATAATAATGCCCGGCTCGAAGAGACGTTGCGTAATTTCCACGAGCGTTTGAAAGCCCAGCTGGCAGAGCTGAAGTTAGGGCTGGTTCCGGCGGCAGATTTCGCCGACGAACCGGTGAAGCTCACCGCGTAAAATCTGAAATAAAAGAAAAGGCTGGATAACTCCAGCCTTTTTTATAGACACATAACGAGGGGTAAGGCTCACTGTGGCAGTGGCGTTGTCACAGTGTTGACAGCGTTAGAACTGATACATCACGCCGACAGCAACGATATCGTCGGTGTTGAGACCGAGTTTGTTGTCGTCGTTCAGCAGGTTGACTTTGTAATCTACGAAGGTCGACATGTTTTTGTTGAAGTAGTAGGTGGCGCCGATATCAACAAATTTGTACAGGTCAGCATCGCCAATCCCGTTTTCCATATCTTTGCCTTTGGTCTGCACGTAGGCCAGTGACGGGCGCAGGCCGAAATCAAACTGATACTGCGCAACCAACTCAATGTTCTGCAGTTTGTTCACGTAGCCAGAAACTGCCGTGGTGGTGCCGTTCTGCGTGAAGGTGGCGCCGCTGTTAATGGGATTCATGTTACGCGTTTCAGCGTAAGTACCGGCCAGATAAACACCATTGTTGTCATATTTCACCCCGGTTGCCCAGGCTTCCGCTTTCTCACCTGCACCGTAAGTTGACTCTTTCTGCGTCTGGATAAGACGGTTAGAAGAAGAGACTGCCCCGTTGACGGTCAGACCTTCAATAATTCTGTACGACAGTGATGCGCCATAGCCGTCGCCGTTAGAGACGTTGGCATTACGGGTAGAGGATGCGTCGTTTTTGCCCTGATACTGTAAGGCAAACTTCAGGCCATCAACCAGACCGAAGAAGTCATTATTACGGTAGGTCAGCATGCCGTTACCACGGGTCAGCATGTAGGTGTCAGCGCGGGTATAAGCCGTTGCGCCGAACTCTGGCATCATATCGGTGAAGGCTTCAACGTCGTAGATCACGCCGTAGTTACGGCCGTAGTCGATTGAGCCGTAATCCTTCAGTTTCAGACCGGCAAAGCCCAGACGGGTTTTGTTGCCAGACTGTGCGTCAGAACCCCCTTCTGAGTTGCTCAGGCTGAAGTTATATTCCCACTGGCCGTAGCCGGTCAGCTGGTCGTTAATCTGGGTCTGACCTTTGAAGCCGATACGGGTGTAAGACTTGTCAGCATTGTTGCTGGCGTTAGTATCCGCATCGCTCATATAACGCATTGCTTTAACTTTGCCGTAGAAATCCAGCTTATTGCCGTCTTTGTTATAGACTTCTGCGGCTTGTGCAGCGGTGGACAGAGCCAGAGCCGCGGTTAAGATTGCCAGTGCGCTTTTCTTCATCATTTTCAATCAATCCCGAAAGAGTAAAATTTTTAAGTGGCCCGAAGGCTCTGCTGAAAGCACGGACTTTTTACCCTTTCTCCATTAAAGATTTATTACAGTTTTCAACATTTCTTGTTAATTGCGAACTTTTGGTCTAGCGAGTGGTCAGGCCTTTTTCGCCGTTTTCCCTTGATGGCTGTTGGCTTCAGCCACCACACCTGCTAAAACGTTTCTCTGTACTCTTTTTTACGAATGGCAGGAATTTAATGAGCAGCAGTCAGACCCTGGTAGTCAAACTGGGGACCAGCGTACTGACCGGCGGATCGCGTCGGCTGAATCGGGCACACATCGTTGAGCTGGTGCGTCAGTGCGCGCAGCAGCACGCGGCGGGCCACCGGATTGTCATTGTTACCTCGGGCGCGATGGCGGCCGGGCGTGAGCATCTTGGCTACCCCGAACTGCCCCCGACCATCGCCTCTAAGCAGCTGCTGGCTGCGGTGGGGCAGAGCCGCCTGATCCAGCTGTGGGAACAGTTGTTCTCAATTTACGGCATCCACATCGGCCAGATGCTGCTGACCCGCGCAGACCTTGAAGATCGCGAGCGGTTTCTCAACGCCCGCGACACCATGCGTGCGCTGCTCGACAACCATATCGTGCCAGTGATTAATGAAAATGACGCCGTTGCTACCGCGGAAATCAAAGTGGGTGATAACGACAATCTGTCGGCGCTGGCGGCGATTCTGGCCGGTGCCGACAAGCTGCTGCTGCTGACCGATCAGCCGGGGCTGTTTACCGCCGATCCGCGTAATAACCCGCAAGCAGAACTGATCAGCAACGTCCACGGCATTGATGATGCGCTGCGTGCACTGGCCGGGGATAGCGTGTCCGGCCTCGGCACCGGTGGCATGGCGACCAAACTGCAGGCCGCCGACGTCGCCTGCCGGGCGGGCATCGACACCATTATCGCCGCCGGTAGCCGCCCCGGCGTGATTGCCGATGTCATCGCCTGTAACCCGGTCGGTACGCGTTTCCACGCCTTTGAAACGCCGCTGGAGAACCGCAAACGCTGGATCTTTGGTGCGCCGCCCGCCGGTGAGCTGGTGGTCGATGACGGCGCGCTGTCGGCGATCCTCGAACGCGGCAGCTCGCTGCTGCCGAAAGGCATCCGCGAAATCAGCGGTAACTTCTCGCGTGGCGAAGTGATCCGTATTCGCAGCCTGCAGGGGCGCGACGTTGCCCACGGCGTATCGCGCTATAACAGCGATGCAATGCGCCTGATTGCCGGGCACCACTCCCAGCAGATCGGCGAAATTTTAGGTTATGAATATGGTCCGGTTGCCGTGCACCGCGACGATATGATTGTTTCTTAAGGAACGCGCATGCTTGAACAAATGGGTAAGGCCGCTAAGGCCGCCTCGTACCAGCTGTCGGTGCTCTCCACCGCCGAGAAAAATCAGGTCCTGATGACCATTGCCGATCGCCTGGAAGCGCAGAGTGCGCCTATCCTTGCGGCCAACCAGCTTGACCTTGCCGATGCGCGCAGCCACGGCATGAGTGAAGCGCTGCTCGACCGCCTGATGCTGAACCCGGCGCGGCTGAAGGGGATTGCCGACGACGTTCGTCAGGTGTGCCGCCTGGCCGATCCTGTTGGGGTAGTGATCGACGGCGGCAAGCTCGACAGCGGGCTGCGCATTGAGCGCCGCCGCGTGCCGCTGGGCGTGGTTGGGGTGATCTACGAAGCGCGCCCGAATGTGACCGTGGACGTCGCCACGCTGTGCCTGAAAACCGGTAATGCGGCGATCCTGCGCGGCGGTAAAGAGACATACCGTACCAACGCCGCTACCGTACGGGTGATCCAGGATGCCCTGCAGCAGCACGGCCTGCCAGCGGGCGCAGTCCAGGCGATTGAGAGCCCGGATCGGGAGCTGGTGAATCAGCTGCTGAAGCTGGATCGCTATGTCGATATGCTGATCCCTCGTGGTGGGGCTGGGCTGCACAAGCTGTGTCGTGAACAGTCGACCATCCCGGTGATCACCGGTGGGATCGGCGTTTGCCATATCTATGTGGATAAGAGTATTGAGCTGGAAGCCGCGCTGAAGGTGATCGTCAACGCCAAGAAACAGCGCCCGAGCGCCTGTAACTCGGTGGAAACGCTGCTGATTGATGCGGAAATCGCCGAGAGTTTCCTGCCTGCGCTGAGCGCGCGGATGGCCGCAGAAGGCATCACCCTGCATGCCGACGCACGCTCCCTGCCGCTGCTCAGCAGCGGCCCGGCGGCAGTCAGCGCCGTGACGGAACAGCAGTATCGCGATGAGTGGCTGGCGCTGGATCTTAACGTCAAGCTGGTGGATGACCTCGACGAGGGTATTGCCCACATTCGCGAGTACGGCACTCAGCATTCGGACGCTATTCTGACGCGCACCATTCAGCATGCTGACCGCTTCGTTAACGAAGTGGACTCCTCGGCGGTATATGTCAACGCCAGCACGCGCTTTACCGACGGTGGGCAGTTTGGCCTGGGCGCGGAAGTGGCGGTCAGCACCCAGAAGCTGCACGCCCGCGGCCCGATGGGGCTGGAAGCGCTAACCACTTACAAGTGGGTGGCTTACGGCGACGATACGATTCGCGGTTAACAGAGAGTAAGGCGGTTTAAATGGTCACGCTCGCGCAGATTATTCCCTTTGCCGCCATTGCCCTCGGCATGGTGTTAACGCCCGGTCCGAATATGATCTATCTGATCTCGCGCTCGCTCTGTCAGGGGCGCAGGGCAGGGTATATTTCACTGTGCGGCGTGGCGCTCGGTTTTATGTTTTATATGGTCTGTGCCGCGCTGGGGATTACCGCGCTGCTAATGGCGGTACCGCTGGCGTATGACGCGCTGCGATTTGCCGGGGCAGCCTATCTGCTGTGGATGGCGTGGCAGGCCATTTTCGGCGGGAGGTCGCCTTTCCAGCTGCGCGACCTGCCGCCGGACAGCCCGCGTAAGCTGTTCAGCATGGGGCTGCTCACCAACCTGCTTAACCCGAAAACCGCAGTAATCTACCTGACGCTGCTACCGCAGTTTATCCACCCCGAACAAGGCCACGTGCTGGCACAATCGCTGACGCTGGGCATCACGCAGATCGTCACCAGCGTGCTGGTCAACGGAACGATCATTTTTGCTGCGGGAACGATTGCGGCCTTCCTCGCTACGCGCCCCGGCTGGCAAAAAATGCAGCGCTGGCTGATGGGCACCGTACTGGCGGGCCTGGCGGTGAAAATGGTGGTGGATAAGCGCTAAGAAATTAGCGTACGCAGGATATTCACTCCGGCTATATAGGCCACTTGCAAAACGAGGGTTCGCTGATTATCTTAATCGCTATAAGGTGATGGTGTTCCACCTTTCCCAACCGCCTCGTCCGTAAGGGGCTGATGACGCCTGATAACCCTGACTCTGTTCAACCAGAGGCGGGTGTATCAGGCTATCTGTTTATTTGCCTGCTGGCACCTGCCTCGAAATTCGCTGAGGACTCTATGCTGAAACCTTTACTGGCCGTCATGATTGGCGGCTGCGCTGGCTGTGTGATCCGCTGGCTGCTGGCCGTGCGCCTGAACGCACTGTTCCCCAATCTGCCGCCCGGCACCCTGCTGGTTAATCTGGTGGGGGGATTTATTATCGGCGTGGCAGTGGCGTGGTTTATGCGCCACCCGCAGCTGGACCCGGCGTGGAAACTGCTCATTACCACTGGCTTATGCGGCGGGATGACCACCTTTTCCACATTCTCGCTGGAGGTGGTCACGCTGCTGCAGGCGGGTAACTATGTCTGGGCAATCACGTCGGTGCTGATCCACGTGCTGGGTTCACTGCTGATGACCATCGCCGGATTCTGGCTGGTCTCGCTGTTTTTCTAAGTGCTGCTCTTCATCTTTTAATGCCAGCGCGCTAGCGCTGGCCGCATCGAACAGCGAAAAACTCTCAATCTGGTCCAGCATGATCACCTTGCGAAACGCCATTGCCGACTTAGGCTCTGACTCCAGCGTTATGCCATGCTCGGCATACCAGCGGCTGTAGTTATGCTCAATATTCAGATTTAAGGTCTTTCCATCACGGTAGCCGCTCAGCATCGGGATCAGCACCACATTGGCGGTTATCTCAGGCTCAAACGACGCCGTGTGGATCATGCCGATATAGATGCGCCGTGATTTCAATGTCACCCATGCCAGCTCGCCTTCCTCCATACACTGAAACAGTAATCCCTCTACGCCATTGGAGCGCGAGAGCTTCTTGTACAATTTTTTGCGGTCAGAGCTGTTGAGGCGTGCGCTGCCGGACCAGTTGGAGCGATAAAAACAGAAGGCGACGGCGAAGGTCAGCATGACCACAACGGGTGCCTGAATACCTAAAAAGCTCCAGGTCATAAATTCAACTTGCCACTGATGATGCAGGCCATCAGCCAGCTGCGGGATAGCATTGAAAATAGCAGACACCAGCAGCAGCAGCAGCCAGACAAGCGCGGTGGCGATCACCCCTTGCAGGACGAAAATACAGCCGTAAAGAGCAACCAGGAAGTAAACATCCCAGCCAAACGAGCGTTTAATTTTGAAGCGGGTGGAAAGGTCGCGGCTGGTATACCAGTAACCGCAGACCATCAGTACCATAAAAATAGCCGTTCCCATCTTATGCCCTCTTCAATGCGGCAACGTGGCGGGCAAAATCAGCGCGCACTTCCGGGCTGGAAATGTTGACCATTGCACTGCCATCTTCGTCGATCAGGATGCGCTCACCCTCTTCAATTGATTCGGCGATGTCATTCTGGCTCATCACCTGTAGCAGGTACTCCGGGCTGGAAAACAGGGAAGTGATAAAACGAAACATGGGTTCTCCTTAACTTATCTGCCAAGCCTGGCAGCAGGCAGCCGATCCCGCTATAGGAGGAAAGCGCATTTATGGGCAAACAGGGGCAATAAGGTGATCAAATCCTGTTTACCCGTTTCGGGGGGAATGGTAATTTCTTACGAATAAACTGAGAGGATAAAAGTACGATGAAGCAGTTGGTGATCGATATTCTGATGAAAATGGCCAAAATGGATGTGGATAACAAAGAGCTAACCGCTCAGGTTGAGGCGCAGTCGCTGCTGATTGCGGCCCTGCTGCTGACCGTGGGTAAGGGGACCTCTTCCTCTATTTCAGACAATATCCAGAATGCCATTCTGACCGCCTCCCAGAGCGGCGAAGGTTTCCTGCAAACGGACGTTGACCTGCTGTTGACCCATGTGAACCGCCTGCTGGCGGTGACGCGCTATGTGGATGAAGCGGCGCCTGCCGCAGACAGTTAATCATTACGCATTATCGGTAGACTTCACCGCACAGCAGCACCACGTTGGGGCGGCGCTGATGAATGCGTTCAGCCATCTGTTCGCAGGCGTAGCGGCTGGGAAAGATATGCTCAGATACCGGAAGTGCATCACAGGCGTCATGCCCACAGGCGCTGACGAGTAAAACGAAGCCAATTAACATCTTTCACTCCTTTGATAATCCGGTTTGCTTATCAGTATAGGTGACAAGCTCAGTACCAGCCTGTTCCGCATGTGCTGAGCGCGTGAAGTTTCTGCTATCTGTCGTTGTTCACCGTCAGGCGGTGTAATAAGGAGTTTCTGTGGCACTGTTTCAAGGACTTTCTGCTTTTCCCATCACCCCGACTGACGCCGCTGGCGTAGTGGATATCCGCGCGCTGGAAAAACTGCTGCTGCGCCTGAAACATGCCCGGGTCGATTCTGTCGGTTTACTCGGCAGCACCGGTCTTTACGCTTATCTCCGCCGTGAGCAAAAGCAGCGCGCTATTGAAGCGGCAGTGGCCTGTCTGGGGGATATTCCGGTGATTGCCAGCGCCGGGGCGTTGCGTACCGATGATGCCTGCCAGCTGGCTGCCGATGCCGCACAAGCGGGCGCACGCGGTATTTTGCTGGCTCCGGTCTCCTATACGCCGCTGTCTGACGAAGAGGTATTCCAGCACTATGCCGCCGTGGCGCAGGCCAGCGATCTGCCGATCTGCATCTACCATAATCCGGGCACCACGCACTTTACCTTTTCACCTGAACTGCTGCAGCGCCTGGGAACCCTTCCGCAGATTCAGGCGCTGAAACAGCCTGCTCAGCCCGCGACCCGTCGCGATGATGTCAATGAACTGCGCGCCCGCTTTGCCCCGGGTTTTGCCGTGGGTTTTAGCGGTGACTGGAATGCGGGCAATGCCTTGCTGGCAGGGGGCGATCTGTGGTTCAGCGTGCTGGGTGGGCTACTGCCGCAGCACGCGCAGGCACTGATGCGGGCGGCTCAGGCGGGGGATGCAGAGCAGGTGGCCGAGCTGAATCAGATACTGGCGCCGATGTGGCAGCTGTTCCAGCGTCTCAGCAGCCTGCGGGTGATGTATGCCGCCGTAGAGATTCTGGGGATTTGCCAGCCTGTGTTACCCCGTCCGTTACTGGGACTGGATCGGGCAGAGCGGCAGGAGATCGAACAGGTGCTGAACGCACTGTTGGATAAAATCTGAGGCGCTAACGGATGAATGGCCTTGCGCTGCATGCAAGGCCATGAGCTGCTGTGCGTTCTAAAATTTAATCAGTGCGCAACCGTAGAGGTTGTCGTTGTGGTGGTGCCGGTGTTCGAGCCATCGCCGCCGCTGGACGTCGCGAGAGCGATACCCAGCAGCGCGGCAACGGCGCCAACGCCAACGGCATTAGAGGTGCCATCAGACATTGACGATGCGCTGCTGCCTGCTGCTTCACCCGCTCCGGTCACGGCCCAGGTACTGCTGCTGCCTGCCAGTAATGCCAGCAATAAAAGTGATTTGACGCGTTTCATATTATTATCCTCGGGCGTTGAGATTCTGGTGCTGCAGAGGAAGCATAATGAGATTTATGGCGAGGTGAAATGGGTGAACAACGGCAAAAATAGCCGCACTCCAGTACCGCTGGATGCTAAAAAGATCCATTAATAACCGGACCTGTTGTGTCATCCATCCCTGTATGCCACGCGTGATAACACGGCGGCAATGCAATAGTGAGATTTTTCCCGCCGCCTGCGCGGTTAACCCTGGCTGTGAAAGATGGCCGTAATAAGCTGGAAATCCACGCTATTTTTCAGAATATCCTCTGATGCTCTCGATCTGGCTGAAAAGCGTGCAATTTTTGCGATTTATCCTGGTTTTAGGGGGATCCTGCAGGTTTTAAGAACTTGTTAACCAAGTTATGGCCTACTGGACTAAGTCAAATTGGCCAGGGGATGAAAGATGTTGTTGACCGCACTGTCGTATATCAAAGATAAAACCGGTTACTTACAAGAGTTTATCGCCGATCCGCGCAAAACCGGGACCATTGCTCCCTCTTCCCAAACGCTGTGTAAAACCATGTCAGACGCCGTCGAATGGCAGCAGTGCCTGCGCGTAGCGGAATTAGGTGCCGGGGAGGGCGTGTTAACCCGCCATCTGCTAAGCAGAATGCGGGCGGATGCCAGCCTGCTGGCTTTCGAAACCAACCCGCGCTTTCATCCGCGCCTGGCATCCCTGCATGACAATCGTTTACAGGTGAGCGGCGAGTCGGCGGAAACGCTGGAGGGGGAGTTTGATGCGATATTTTCCGGCCTGCCGCTGCTGTCGCTGCCCCACGGGGTGCGCCACCGCATTCTGCAGCGTGCCGCCGAAAAGCTGAGTGAAAACGGCGTGTTTGTTCAGTTCCAGTACACCTCATTATCCGAGCCGCTGCTCTCTGAATACTTCGCCTGGAACCGCACGCGCGTGCTGGCTAACCTACCGCCTGCATGGGTGTATCGTGGGCACTCACTAACCCGCTTACCCTGGGCCAGCGCGGCTCGCTAATGCGAATGTTCCTACTCTGCCTGGCAATTGTGTCAGATTTGCTATGCTTAACCTTTAGCCAAAGAGGAGGAGAAGATGAGCAGTGAAACAGAAGTGCCGGTTACAAACGAGGAAGAAGTGTGCAATATCATCGGTAAAGCCGTGGTTGACCTCAGCATCACGGGACAACCGGTCAACAAAGCCACGCTGGGCCTGAAGCTGCTGGCAATGGCCGATCAGGATAGCGATGACGAACGTATTTTACTCTACTGGATTGCCCGCAGGGCCATCAATCAACCGCACAAATTTGCGGAGGCAAGGTACTGACTACCTGCCTGTAGCCGGGGCTGCTGCCACCGGAAATACGCGGCCGTTCAGTGATATGCTGGGCGGCCATCGAGTTACACCAGCTTGCGCAGCCACGGCACGCGCATCACCAGTGCAATAATCAGCGAAGAGATAATAAACACTGCCAGCGCTACGGCTGGGATGGTGAACGCCGAGTAGTAACCATTGAACTCCACCGCGACCAGGCGCAGCACGCTCTCCAGCACCAGCATATGCACAAAAAAGATACCTACGCTGAGCTTTGCCTGACCGCGAATCGCCAGATTAACGCGCCGGGTAAATTGTAATGGCGCATTCAGCAGCATAAAGAAACAGGCCAGCGCCAGCGTAACGACGGTCGGCGCAGAATAGAACAGAAAAATTCCGTCCGGCCTGCCGATACTGCGCGACAGCGAGTACTCCATCACCGCAGTCAGCACCGCGCTGAGCACGAATATCACCGAGGCGATAGTCACTTTTGGCGCGAGCTTATAACGCCTTACTACGCCACCAATAATATAAAAGCCGGAAAGGTAGACCACCATATCGATATTACTGGGGTTCTGCCGAAGGTGATTTTCCAGCACGCTCTCTTTGAAGTTATCAAACAGCATATAGACCGATGCCAGCGCGAACCAGACGGCGAGAATATAGTTGATGCGCTGCTGACTGCCGTATTGAATAAAGGTATTAAGCAGCGGAGTGACCAGGTAAAGCAGAATTAGCGTGTAAATGAACCACAGATGGCTGTAGGCCGGGGTGCTGAGTAAATCCAGCAGGCTAAAGGGTTTTGGGCTGTCATTCACCGTGCGGTCGTAGACAAAATAGATAATTGTCCAGGCCACCAGCGGGATCAGCAAATCCAGCACGCGCGTTTTTAGCGTGCTGAGCAGGGATTCATTTTTATTTAGAGAGATATAGCCCGCAATCAGCAGGAAAAGCGGAAATGAAATTCGCCCCAGCGTGTCATACATCACTGCAACCGACCAGCCGTTATGAAATGAGCCGTAGGGGATCTCTGCGGTGTGCAGCAGGATCACCAAAAAGGTCGCAATCAGCGTAAGTAATTTAATATTGAGGGTTTTCAACAACAGATTCCTTTGCCAGGGCAGCACTGCAAAGTCTCTACAGGCTTCAACTTAGGGTAAATGTAACATACCTTGGTAAAATCCTGCTGTGTTTACCCGCAAAATTTGCCGTCTGTTTAGCTGCGATGCGTTTCTACGGTAATTTGCGCCGCGCAGCTTTCACCGGGTTTGACCACGCGGAATTCTGCTTTGCCCTGATGCACGTAGATACAGGCGCGCCCCGCATCACCGCCATCCTGCTCCTGCGACAGGGATATCGAAAGGGTTTGCGCGCTGGAAACGGCTATCAACGCGGCGTACAGCGCCAGCGTGGCGCAAATCAACCGGGCTTTAGTGAGCTTTAATTTACTTTCCGATAGCAACATGGGTGCCCTCCGTGAGCGCAGGCTGTCAATAGGGCTGGCGCTGGAGGCGAGGATCCAGAGCGCAACACCATCAATGAAGATAAACGTCTGGCAATATCGGCGTTAACCGCCTGGCGACTCTATGGGATAACTCTTATTTTGAATGGTAGCAATACGATGGCGGAAGCGCTGCTGCTTCCGCCCGTGCGCTACGGCATTAATGCTGGGAAAACTGATGCTTAATGTGCTGATAGAAGTAAGACCCCTTAGACGGGGAGGCCATAAAGAAGTGCCATGTTGTCAGAGGAACATCGCAATAGGTCCAGGTACCGTGGCCCAGAGTTTCAACTTCCAGTATGCGCTTATCTGCATCGTAACCCACTGAATGAATTGCGGATGATGCAACGGTCTGTCGTTTCATTTCAACCTCCTTTTATCATCGGTAAGGTTAAAATTTAAGCTGATTTTTGCCCGTTTATCCTGTCAGGGATCAAGAAATTTTATCTTTTGGCACGAAAGGTTAATCGAAGCGGCAGAAAAAAAGGGGGAAAGGGGGGGAGAAAAATAAGCCTCGGGAAGTGGGAAACCCAGCAACACTTCCTGAGGCCATGCAAATGCATAATTCGTTACAGGAGTTACTTTAGCCGCTTCGCCAAACTTGTACAAGTTTATTTTTCTTTGTACAACTTTGTCCGGCGGGGTAAAAAGCGTGACGAAAAGGGGCCAAACTTGCTAGAGTGCGTTTTTACTGTTTTAGCGGAAATGATTATGTCGAACGAAATTGCCCATCCGTCCAGCAGCCCGAAGCAGGCTGCCTTACAGCTGGTGATTGAACTGGTACGTGCGGGGAAGCTCAGCCCGCTGCAGGGAGATGCATCAAATATGATCTCTATCTACGAGCAGTTTAAAACGCATTTTGAAGCGGATAAACAGAAACACGCCTCGGGTTCAGCCATCTCCTGATCTTCAGCTTTGATGCGGTCAGCTACGGGGTGCTCCGTAGCTGACGGAGATGACGAGTTATTCCCTCATTGCTTACTAACGCGGTCAAAGTACAGCAGGCTGATACCAATGCCCTGATGTGCCCCCTGAATATTTTTCCCCAGCCCGACAAGTTGTTGCCCCTGTAGCGAGACCACAAACGGTGAATTTTGCTGGATGTCTGTTTGCAGCTGCTGATAAAGCGCCGTGCGTTTTTGCGTATCACTTTCCGCCGCCGCCGCGCGCGTTTTGGCACTCAATTCCGGGATATTCCAGCCAACGCGCCACGCCAGCGTTTTCGGGCCGCCCGCGACGTTATAGGCGAAGGTGCTGGCATTGCTGTTGGCATCAACGTAATCCGCGCCCCAGTAGATAAAGATCGACTGGAAATTGCGGCTGCGCATTTTGCTCCACAGCTCGGACTCGGCGACCGGCTGAATATCAATCTGAATATCCGCTTTAGCAAAGCTCGCCTGCAGCGCCTGGGCAATATCGCTGTACGGCGGCTGGCTGACGACGGTCAGCGCAAAGCGCGTGCCGGGCTTGATCCCGCCCTTCGCCAGGATCGCTTTGGCTTTCGCCACATTGTAGTGGAACGGCTGGTTGGTCAGCGCGCCCTCAAAACCGGCAGGCAGGAACGTTTGATGCACCTGATACTGGCCTTTCAACAGCTGCTGAGAAAGGCTGTTGTAATCCACCAGCCAGCGGGCAGCCTGCCACAGCGCGGGGTTGCCCAGCGCCGGCTGCTGCTTATCCTGGGTATTGAAGCCGAGATAATAGATCAGGCTGGAGGGGAAGCTGGCGACCTGCACCTTGCCCTGCTTTTGCAGCGTGGCGAACTGGTCGGCGCCCAAATTATAGGCGACGTCGGCATCGCCGCTCTCCAGCAGCAGGCGGCGTGAACCGGCATCGCTGACGTTCTTCAGGATCACCCGCTTGAGAGGGGGGGCTGGCTGAGCGTGCGGGTTCTGCTCCAGCACCAGCGCCTGCTGGGGCACGTAGTTGCGGATGCTGTAGGCCGCGCTACCTGCCGAGTGAGTGCGCAGCCAGCCGTTGCCAGCGTCCCGATCCGTCACGTGCTGCTGCACCAGCTTGCTGTCCACTACCGAGGCGACGGGTGAGGTCAGCAGGCGCAGAGCCAGATCGCGCCCAATTGCCGACTGCCAGCGGATCTCCAGCTGATGGTCGCCGCGCCGGGTAAACTGCGCATCCACATTGTCTGGCGTCCAGCCAAACTCCCCGAGGATAAACACCGGGGTTTTATTCAGCTTCACCGCGCGCGTCAGCGAGTAAATGACATCGTCGGCAGTGACGGGATTGCCGCTGGCAAACTTCGCGTCCGCTTGCAGGGTAATCAGCAGGCTGTGCTCGCTGCTCCCCGGCTGCCAGCTGCTGGCCAGCTGCGGCCTGAGCTGACGAGGGTCGCTGATATCCGGCGTGACCAGCGTTTGGTAGACGTTACGCAGGCTGCTGGTGCTGACGGTTTCAAAACTCTCCGCCGGATCAAAGCTGATAATCCCGTCAAGCGAGATAGCAACGATCAGCGTATCGGCTGGCGTGGCGGCCTGGGAACCGGGGCTGAGCAACAGGGCGGTAGTGAATAACAGCGGCAGTAATTGGCGCATAAAAAAAGTCCTGAATCGGTTGAGATATCAGGACTATAGAGGTTCACTGCGCGCTTCAGAAATGCCGGATCTGACTATGGTTAGTTGTTTACCACAATATCCTTCAGTAGGGGCCGGGCATGCCCGGCCAGTACGTGAGTCGGGGTCAGCCGACAATACGGCCCTGATCCATATGCACTGCGCGATCGCACATGTGGTCGATAACATCCGGATCGTGGCTGACCAGCACCATCGTCAGGTTATCCTGCTGCTTGAGCTGATTAAGCAGATTGAGGATCTCCGCCTGCACCGACATATCCAGCGCCGATGTCGGCTCATCCAGCAGCAGGATCTTCGGCTGCAGCAGCAGAGCGCGTACAATCGCCACGCGCTGGCGCTGGCCGCCGGAGAGCTGATGCGGATAACGATCGGCCATCGCCGGATCCAGCCCGACGTGGCGGAACCCCTGATCGATACGATCGTCAATATTATCGCTTTTCAGCAGCTTCAACGGCTCTGCCAGCGTGCGGCGCAGGCGGTGCCGGGGATGCAGCGAGGCATAGGGATCCTGAAACACCATCTGCACGTCGCGGCGCAGCTGTCCGCTGAAGGCTTTGCCAGGCTGGGCGTGATGCCCGGCCAGCTGCATCTCACCGCGCCAGTGCGGATTCAGCCCGGCCAGCACCCACAGCAGCGACGACTTGCCGCAGCCGGAAGGGCCAACCAGACCAAAACACTCACCCGGCGTGACCGAGAGCGAAACATCATGCACCACGGTGCGCAGTTCGTAGCCCTGCTTATGGGCCACGCTCAGCTGGGATAATTCAATCATGGGAACGCCCCTGCGCCAGCGCGGCGCGATCCAGTACCGGCAGCGGTTTGCCGTGCGTTGACTTATTCGGGCGGCAGGACCACAGCGTGCGGGTGTAGGGATGCGTCGCGTGCGGCAGCTGTGCAGCGGGCAGCGTATCGAGGATCTCACCCTGATACATCACCATCACCCGCTCGCAGTGCTCCGAGACCTGCTGCAGATCGTGGCTGATCAGCAGCAGGCCCATATTGCGCTGCTCGACCAGATTGCGGATCAGCGCCAGCACCTGATCGCGCATCGCGTGATCGAGCGCGGAGGTCGGTTCATCAGCAATCAGAAACTGCGGCTCGGCGATCAGCGCGATCGCCAGCATCACGCGCTGGCCCATGCCGCCGGAAAGCTGATGCGGATAGCGCTTCATCTGCTCGGCAGGCTGCGGCAGCCCCACGGCGGCCAGCATTTCACACACTTTCTCTTTGATCTCAGCGCGGGAAAAACGGCCATGCAGCCTGAGCGGTTCCGCCACCTGCCAGCCAATGGTGCGCATCGGGTTGAGGGCGTATTTGGGGTCCTGCATCACCATGCCGAGGCTGCTGCCGCGCAGCTGGCTCCAGCGGCGCTCGTTTAGCGTCAGGCCATTTTCGCCGGCGATGCTGAGCGTGCGCGCCTGCAATTGCAGGGAAGGGGCCAGCAGCCCCATCAGCGCGCGGGCGGTGAGGGATTTGCCGGAGCCGGATTCGCCGACCAGCGCCACGCGTTCGCGCCCCAGCGTAAAGCTGATGTTTTTCACCAGCTCAGCGCCGCTGGCCGCGCTAATTTTCAGGCTTTCAGCCACGATTTGCGCAGAAGAATCAGTTGCCATTTCGGGTATCCAGTCGGTCACGCAGGCCGTCGCCTGTCAGATTAAAAGCCAGGCTGGCAAACAGGATGGCGCCACCGGGAACGGCGGCGACCCACCACTGGTCAAAAATCACCTTGCTGCCTTCGGCCACCATCGAACCCCATTCGGCGGTAGGCGGCTGAATGCCCATGCCGAGGAAGCCCAGTCCGGCAGCCGAAAGGATAATGCCGCCGAGGCTAAGCGCGGCGCGCACCACGGCAGTGGGCAGGCAGAGCGGCAGGATATGGCCGAACATCAGGCGCAGGCCGTTGATGCCCTGCATCCTTGCGGCGGCCAGATAATCACTGCGGCGCAGGGCCAGGGTTTCGGCACGCGCCTGGCGGGCGAACGGCGGCCAGCTGGTCAGCGCCAGCGCCAGCGCACCGTTCATCAGGCCGGGGCCCATCATCGCCACCAGCGCCAGCGCAATCACCAGATTCGGCAACGAAAGGAAAATATCGGTAATGCGCATCAGCACGCGTTCGCTCCAGCCACCAAGATAGCCAGCGCTAATGCCGATCAGCATCCCCACCGGAATAGTCAGCACCAGGATGAGCGCGACCAGCAGCAGGGTTGGGCGCGCACCGTAGAGCACGCGCGACAGCAGGTCGCGGCCAAAGCCATCGGTGCCGAGCCAGTGGCTGGCGGAAGGCGGCATCAGGCGCACCGCCATCTCCTGCGCGTTCGGGTCGAACGGTGCCAGCAGCGGAGCAAACAGCGCGGCGAAGATCAGCAGGCCAACCAAGCTCAGGCCGACCATGAGCGTAATATTGCGCCGCGTTTTCACTACGCGCGGCTGGACGCTTTCAGCATCGGGAAGAGAGTGCGTCATCGGGTTCTCGGGTCGGTCAGGTAAGTGAGTGCATCCGCCAGCGCATTGATGGCAATAAAACAGCCGCCAATCAGCAGGGTGGAGCCGAGGATAGCCGGGGTATCCGAAGCGAACAGCGCCGTGGTCATATAGCGCCCTACGCCCGGCCAGGCAAACACGGTTTCGGTCAGCACCGACCCTTCCAGCAGCGTGGCATAGGAGAGGGCCAGCACGGTGATCAGCGTGCCGCGCACGTTAGGGAAGATATGCAGCAGCAGAATGCGCGTGCGTCCGGCCCCTTTAGCGCGCGCCAGCGTCACGTACTCTTTGCTGCTCTCTTCCAGCAGCGCGGCGCGCAGCAGGCGGGTAATGGTCGCCATCGACAGCAGGCCAAGCACCACCACCGGCAGCCACAGATGCGCAATCGCATTGCGAAACATTTCCGGGTCGCCGGAGAGCCAGCTATCAATCAGTACCAGCCCGGTTTTCGGTTCGAGGGTGTAGATCCAGATATCGTCCAGCCGCCCCGGCCCGGCTGACCAGTGCAGCACGGCGTAAAACAGCAGCAGTCCGAGCAGGCCGAGCCAGAACACCGGCACCGAATAGCCGAGCAGCGAGATCATGCGGGCAATATTGTCCAGCAGGCTGCCCGGTTTCCACGCCGCCAGCAGTGCCAGCAGGATGCCAAACACGGCACCAAAAATCATCGCGCAGGTCGCCAGCTCAATGGTGGCGGGGAAGGTGCGCAGCAGATCGCTGGCAACCGGCTGATTGGTGATGCTGGAAACGCCGAGATCGCCGCGCAGCAGATGTTCCAGATAGTGCCAGAACTGGACCGGCAGCGGCTGATCCAGGCCGAGACTGGCGCGCACCTGGGCGTAGGTTGACTCGCTGGCGTGATCGCCGGCGATCTGCAGCACCGGGTCAACCGGCGAAAGATGAGACAGGGCAAAGGTAAACACCAGTAGCCCAAGCAGGGTAACCACCAGCGAGAGCAGGGCGCTGAGCACCCCGCCGCTGCGGCGCAACAACAGCCGGGCGGAAGGCCCGGCTTGTGAGACTGATGACGCCATTACTTGGTGACCTGGCTGTAATAAACCATATCCGGGTTAATACCCTGCACGTACCCTTTCAGGTTATCGCGCAGCGCCACCAGATTCTTTGCCTGCATGCCGATGACATACGGTGAGTGCTGCTGCACTTCACGCTGCATGTTCTGGTACAGCTCAACGCGTTTCGCCTTATCGGTTTCCGCGGTGGCGGCCAGCGTCTGCTTGCTCAGCTCAGGAATGTGCCAGTTAGAGCGCCAGGCCAGGGTTTTGCTGCCATCTTCCGGGTTATAGGCAAAGGCGGCAGCGTTGGTGTTTGGATCGAAGTAGTCGGCGCCCCAGGCGTTCAGCGTGGCTTCATACTGATGCGCTTTCACCCGCGTGGCGACTTCTGAACTGATGCCTGGCTGCACGTCCACTTTGATGCCGCCCTTCGCGAAGCTGGCCTGCAGTGCCTGGGCGATATCCAGGTACGGCGGCTGGTTGCTGGTCGACAGCTTGAAGCTGACGTTGCTCAGGCCGGCTTTCTTCAGAATGGCTTTGGCCTTCTCCGGGTCATAGGTAAACGGGTTGTCGTTCAGCGCGCCGAGGAAGCCTTCCGGCAGGAAGGACTGATGCACCGAGAACTGGCCTTTCAGCAGGTCGTTGGCAATGCCCTTGTAATCGAACAGATAGCGCGAAGCTTCCCACAGCGCCGGGTTTTTCAGGACCGGGTTGGCATCGATATTAAACTGGATGTAATAGAGCGAGGCCATCGGTACCGCAAGGGTTTTCACGCCCGCTTTGTCTTTCAGCGCGGCCATCTGATCGGCGCCGAGGTTACGGGCAATATCCGCGTCGCCCTGTTCCAGCAGCAGGCGGCGTGCAGCCGGCTCCGGCACGTTCTTGATCAGCACGTTTTTAAGTTTAGGCGCACCGGCCGGCGAGGTCGGGTTGGCGCTGAACAGCACCACTTCATGCGGGATGACTTTACGGATCTGATACGGACCGCTGCCCGCCGAATGCGTGGCCAGCCATTTGTTGCCGAAATCGCCTTTTTGTTCATTGGCCATCACGGTTTTTTCATCCACGATGGAGGACACCGGCGCGGCCAGCAGGCTTAGTACGTAGGTCGGGCTGACGTCGGCGCTCCAGCTCAGCTGGACGTGGTTATCATCAATTTTCTTCAGCTGAGCGTCGACGTTATCTTTGGTCCAGCCGAGCTGCGACAGAATAAATGACGGGTCGAGGTTCAGTTTGATCACGCGCGACAGCGAGAAGATCACATCTTCCGGGCGCAGTGGGTTGCCGGAGGCGAACTTAGCGCCTTCACGCAGGGTAAAGGTCATGCTGCGGTTATCTTTACCCGGCGTCCAGCTGGTGGCCAGCGTGGGTTTCAGGTCGGTCGGATTTTGCGGGTCGGACTGCACCAGTCGCTGATAGAGGTTAGTAAATGCCTGTACTGAGGTGAGTTCGAAGCCGTCAGCCGGGTCGAAGCTGCTGGCATCATCAATAGACTGCGCAATAACCAGCGTGTCTTTAGGTGTCGCGGCCGCTGCGGCAAAGGACGCCGCCAGGGCCAGAGCGATAACAGAGGGAACTGCAAATTTCATGACGTTTCCTTGCCTTACGTTTTTTCGCGAGTGTAAGTGAACAACCGATAAGAACAATAGTAGATTATTCACTATCGTTATGCGTGAAAGTTATAAGGATGATGAAACGGTTATAAAACTGAACAATGCCTAACGACCGAGCGTGGCCCAAATCCAGGGCGCGACGCCGAGCAGGTTATTCAGCATATGCAGGAAAATCGGCAGCTTCAGGCCAGAGGAGACCAGGCGGGCGGCGCACAGCAGCAGGGATAGTGCAATCAAGGCAATCACCGTTTGCAGATGGGCGTACTGGGTATGCATCGCCGCAAAGATAATGGACGTCAGCAGGGCGCAGGCCAGGCGCTGGCGCGGAGCCCACAGCAGGAAGCCCTGCAGAATAAAACCGCGAAACAGGATCTCCTCAAACACCGGGGCCAGTAAAACCACCGCCAGGGTGAACCACAGCATGCTCAGATTACCCTGGCTTAACTGGCTGGCGGTCCAGCTCTCCTGCTGCATATACAGCGACTGGCTGGCAATAAGAGCCAGCAGCAGCACGGCGAACAGCAGCACTTGGCGCGGCTGAAGTCTGCCGTGCGGGATGTCATGGTAATGGCGGTTATACCAGCGATAAACCGGCACCAGTACGGCAAACTCCAACAGGCACAGCACCGGCATCAGTAGCCCGCGGCTTTTCAGCGCCTGCAGATTGGGGAAGTGAGCGACCAGCAAAGTAATCGCATACCAGAGAATAAACACCCCGGCACACAGCAGGGTGTGAGTGACTCTGTCGGTCGATGATGTCATGAGGGACCTGCTACTGGCACGGATCCCACCATGTTAACAAGCGACTTTTAGGCTGTCGAGCCGCGTGATTATTCACCATTGCATAAAATTTTCTCAATTGTTCAGTGTTACTGCCGATATCCGTTATTGGAACTTTTTGGGAAACAGGCACTGACGTCACACTGACAGCGCCCCAGCAGTAACAAACGGACAGGGAAGCGTTCGTAAGCCGTATTATTAAGGGGCATGACTATGAATCATCCACCGGTACTGACGGGGGAATTAGCGGATGGGCAAAAAGCGGCATCGGCAACGCGGCGCACTCTGATGGCGCTGGCGCTGCTGCTGAGCAGTGCGCTGTTTTTAGCCATGCTGATGGTTGTTGGCGTGGCGTGGCAGCAAAATCAGGAATCGGTCGATCAGGAAGGAGCGCTGCTGCGTGATGCCTGGCAGCAGCAGCGCCAGTCGCTGGAAACTCACCTGCGCGACTACGCTTTCTGGCAGGAAGCCTGGCTGCATATGTACCTGACGATTGATCCTGACTGGGCGTGGAACCAGCAGAACCTTGGCCCCGGCCTGTTTCGCGAACATCAGTATGATGGCGTCTTCGTTATCGACGTGGACGATCGCACACGCTATGCCGTAGTGGATGGCCAGCTCTCCACATTTACGCAGGAACAGTGGCTGGGAACCCAGGCGCAGCCGCTGGTGGAGCAGGCGCGCTTGCAGCAGCGCCACCAGCATGTCATCAGCGAAAGTATCATGATTGGCGATACGCCGGCGCTGGTGGCCGCCGCACCGATCACCCGTGGCAAAATGCCGCATGAGGCCACGCTCTCCGCCACGCCTTCCGTCATGGTGTTTGTTTACCTGTTTACGCCCGATAAGCTAACAGCATTCGGCCATGCGGTTGGGGTCGATAATGCCCGCGTGCCGCAGGATCAGCAGGATCGCTACACCACGCCATTTATCAGCCAGGAGGCTAAAACCGGACCGGCACTGGTTCTGCGCTGGGATCCCAGCCAGCCGGGGCGCAAGCTCCTGATGTATTTGCTGCCGCTGCTCGCCTTTGTTGCGCTGATCCTCGGCGTGGTAACGCGCCGGGTGATCAATAATGCGATGGATAATGCCCTGCTATCGGATACGCGTTTCCTGCAGTTGATGTACAGCCAGCGTGAACTGGCCGCCAGCGAGGCGCGCTTCCGTGACGTGGCGGAAGCGGCCTCAGACTGGATTTGGGAAACCGATGCCGCCGGGCGTCTGACCTATCTGTCAAAGCGCTTCACCGTGGTCACCGGGTTTGGTCTGCTAACCTCCATCGGGCGGCAGCTGGATGAGATCCTCCAGCACGCAGAGCTGCCGGTCAGTACGTGGGTGAAGCAGCAGCAGGCTGGCGGCGCGCGCAGCCAGTTACGCTGCTATCTGCATTCTCAGCATCGCGGGCGACGTATCTGTAGTCTGGTCGCGAAGCCGATCATGCTGCACGGCAAGCTGCTGGGCTATCGCGGCACGGTGTCCGATATCACTCTGGAAGTGGAAGCGCAGGCGCGGGTTCACTATCTCTCGCAGCATGATGTGTTAACCGGCTTACCGAATCGGCTTTTTATGCAGGAGTTTCTGCAGGAGCAGCTGCAGGCGTTGCCGGGGCTGGACTATCCGCTGGTGATGATCAGCCTCGACCTTGACCATTTCAAACCGATCAATGATACCTGGGGACACGCGGCGGGCGACAGCGTGCTGGTGGAGGTGGCCCGCCGTCTGCGCAGCTGCATGAGTGCGGGGGATCTGGTTGCACGGCTTGGCGGCGATGAGTTTATTCTGGCAACCACCGGGCTGCTGACCCGGGCCGAAATTGAGAGCTGCTGCCAGCGCCTGCTCGACTGCCTGCACCAGCCGTTCCACGTTGATTCGCAGGAGCTGTATATCGGCACCAGCCTCGGCATCGCCATGGCGCCGGACGATGCCATGCAGCCGGATGAACTCCTGCGGCTGGCGGATATCGCGCTCTATCAGTCGAAACAGCAGGGGCGTAACCGCTGGGTATTTTATACCGGCGATATGTCGCAGCACCTGGCGCAGCGCAGTGAAATGGAGCGCAATCTGCGCCGGGGCATTGGTGGGGATGAACTGCGCCTGCACTATCAGCCGCGCTATCATCTGCAAAGCGGGCGGCTGGAAGGGGCCGAGGCGCTGGTGCGCTGGCAGCATCAGCCCGGGCAGCTCATCCTGCCGGACAGCTTTATACCTCTGGCAGAAGAGACCGGGCTGATTATGGATATCAGTGACTGGGTGCTGAATCGCGCCTGTCGGGACGCCGCCAGCTGGCCCGGCGAGCTGTGCGTCTCTGTGAACATCTCACCAAAAGAGTTGCGCAACGGCAGCCTGCCGCTGCGCGTCGCGGCGGCGCTTGAGCAGAGCGGCTTAGCGGCAGCGCGGCTGGAGCTGGAAATTACTGAAAATATCACCATGGAGCACCCGGAAAGCGCGCTGGAGATCATGCACCAGCTGAAACGGCTGGGGGTAAAAATTGCCGTGGATGATTTCGGCGCGGGCTTCGCATCGCTCGGCTATCTGAAAAAATTCCCGTTTGACGCCATGAAAATGGACCGTTCGTATCTTGATGGCTACCCGCATTCGCGCCAGGCGCAGTCGATAGTCGAGGGAATTATTGGCCTGGGGCGCGCATTTTCACTGATTGTGACGGCGGAAGGTATTGAAACGGAAGAGCAGCTGGCGCAGCTCAGGCTGATTGACTGTCAGCAGGGGCAGGGATATTTACTGGGTAAGCCGATGGCGCTGGAAGCATTGCGTGGATTGATGGATAAAACCGTCAGCTGACACGCGCCTCTGCGTCAGGGCAGAGGCGCGTGAGGTTTAGCGGACGCGTACCGCAACCAGCGTCATGATGACGGCAAAAGTGACAAAGATAGCCAGTTCCATAAGATTCTCCTCTGTGGGATTAGTCCTAAAATTATAATGTAAGGCTGGCTAAATTATGAACGATTCGTGCGCAATATCACGGTATCACCTGGCAGCTTTATGCCACCACGCACTGCTCATTTGCGTCGCAATCTGTTAATCTTTAAGCAGAAATGCCGGTTATCTAAGCAAAAAGAGGAGCAGAAACAGTGAAATTTTATGGAAAAGTTGCCGTGATAGCAGCGCTGGTTGCGCTGTCGGGATGCCAGTCCGCTGGGCATAAAAGCGCAGATGCAGGTGCGCCTGTAGACCCGGAGATGGATCGCTGTGGTGCATCGCAGTATCAGCAGTATGTCGGTAAACCGCTGTCGGCCATTGAGTCGCTGCGTTTTGAAAATGCGGTGCGCGCCATTCCGTATAATTCAGCGGTGACGATGGACTTTAACCTGAACCGTATCAATTTTATGGGCGATAAAAACGGGACTATCAGCCGCGTTTACTGCGGTTAATTCTTCGCTCCGGGCTGGCCGCCGCGCGCGTCAGCCCTGTTAGCCTGCACCCCGACTCAGTAGTGCCACTTCCTTACCCACCATAAGCGCAGCCAGATGCCCGCCGAGCTGGTCCAGCCGCTGGTGGTGCTTACTACCTGGCCTTTCGCCACGAGGATCAGGGTAGGCGTACTGCTGACCTGCCAGTGCGTTGCCAGCACGCCGCTGCTGTCGTTCACCACCGGCAGCGTCAGATGATGCCCATTGAGATAGCGCACGATGCTGATGTCATTGCCGGAGCGGCTGGCGACGGTCAGCACATTGGTGCGTTTGCCGTTTAGCCACATCATCATCGGGACGGTGTCATGACAGGCGCTGCAGCCGGTGCTCCAGAACCACACCAGCAGAGGTTTCTTCTCGCTTAGCTCGCCAGGCGTCAGGTCGCGGCCGTCAACGGTGTGCAGCAGCTGCTGAGCAAAATCCGCTGGTAGCTCGGGCGCCCGTAAAACATCAATCAGGCGGATGAGCAGGATCAACATCAGTACCGGCAGCAGTATAAACAGGCTGAACTTCTTAAATTTATTGATCAATTTGCTGTGCCAGTTACTCATTGCCGTCTCCGCCTGCATCCGGCGCTTATCTTAACGGGGCGAGAGTGAATGGCAATCGTCTGGCATGTAAACATACGTATAGGGCAAAAAAACTACTCATGGCCTTCCAGTATTTTTGCCAGCAGGTTGCGGTAACCCTGCAAAACGGACTCGTCGGCTTCCCTCTCCAGGCGCGCAATCACATTCGCTATGATGGCTTTATTACTGGGCGATTTTCCGGACTGCATCAGTTCCATCATGATCACTTCCAGCAACTCACTCTCTTTTGGCGCATGAAACGATGGGCTGTTGAAGTAGTCAGTGATGGCGCGCCCGGCGCCGTGTAGCTGATGACTCATGGTAAACCTCCGCAAAAGCGCCATCGGTGGCCGCACGGCCACTGACAGGATCAGGTATTTAAGCGATAGACGTTGATCCGGGCCGCCAGAACAGCGGCCCGCCACTTGCCTGAAAAATAAACAGGTGGAGATTTTTAATACTGTAGATGGCGCAGGCGGGAATGCCAGTAACAAACAGAAATATTTTTACTCATGCTGCGACAAACTCAGGCAGGGTGGTAAGTGCCAATCACTTCGAGAATACCGTTGATCATAAACTGCACCCCCATGCACACCAGCAGGAAGCCCATCAGGCGTGAGATAGCTTCGATGCCGCCTTTACCGACCAGGCGCATGATTGCGCCGGAACTGCGCAGGCATCCCCACAGGATCAGGCTAACGGCGATGAAGGTCAGCACCGGGGCCACCGTGATAATCCATGGCGCAAAGGTGGTGCCGCTGTGGATAGTTGAGGCGGTGCTGATGATCATCGCAATGGTGCCGGGGCCTGCCGTGCTCGGCATTGCCAGCGGCACGAAGGCGATATTAACCACCTTACGTTCGCTCATCTCATCCAGCTTGTGGTCCGCTTCCACCGACGTTCCGGCCTGCTGCTGGGGGAATAGCATGCGGAAACCGATAAAGGCGACAATCAGCCCCCCGGCGATGCGTAAGCCGGGAATGGAGATACCAAAGGTATCCATCACCACGTTACCGGCGTAGTACGCCACGGTCATAATGATAAATACGTAGAGCGAAGCCTGCGCCGACTGGCGGTTGCGCTCCTGGTAGTTCATATCGCCCGCCAGGCCAAGGAACAGCGCCACGGTGGTTAGCGGGTTAGCCAGCGGCAAAATGACCACTAGCCCAAGGCCTATGGCCTTCATCAGTTCAAACATCAGGTGGGATCCTTTGCACACAAAAGAGGCGAAGCCATCATGCCTTAACCTCATGGGGAAGCGAAGAATAACCAGGTCACCAGCGTAAGATTTACCTTAAGATGGGGAATTGACTCACTTAGCGCTAAGACTATTCGTGAGCCTGCAGCGCAGGTTAACAATACGTTAAAATATTTTTTGTTTTAAATTAGAGAGTTAGCATTTTCATGGCTTTTTTATCATGCCGACGCTTGTACTGGGGGCGCGGTTATGAGTAAATGCACCTGTCGGTTTTGATACAGACCCACGTATGCGAGCAATTTTAGTAAAGCAGTCTTCAGTTCAAGCGTTATTTCAAGCTTCTTCCTGACTTCCTTCTGAGTGCCTCATAGTAATCCCTGTTGACGAACCCTGTGCCCACTGTGGCTTACTACAATTTTGAAGGAAAGACCCATGTCCCAGACTGGTTTAGTAAAATGGTTTAACGCTGAGAAAGGTTTCGGCTTCATTTCCCCAACTGACGGCAGCAAAGATGTGTTCGTACACTTCTCTGCAATCCAGGATTCAGGTTTCAAAACCCTGGAAGAAGGCCAGAAAGTTAACTTTACTATCGAAAACGGCCAGAAAGGCCCAGCAGCTGCTAACGTAACTGTTGCCTAAGTCCTCTTTCCGCTCCGGCGGTAACAGAACTTAGTTCGAAGTAAAGAAAACCCGCCCCCGTGGCGGGTTTTTTGCGTTTTGACCCCGCCAATAGAGTCGTTTGCTAACACTATTCTGCTGCTGCCCGCTGGATAAGTGACTGACGCCTGCCGTGAGTGTTGTTACACTTGTGTTTCGCTTCTCGCCACTACAGGTCGTTCACACAGCACGATGGAATCCTGGAAGATTAACCTCATCTCTGTCTGGTTCGGGTGTTTATTTACCGGGCTGGCGATCAGCCAGATTATCCCTTTTCTTCCGCTCTACGTTGAGCAACTTGGCGTCACCGATCCCAGCGCGCTGACGCTGTGGTCCGGCCTGATTTTCAGTATTACCTTCCTCGTTTCTGCCATCGTCTCACCGATGTGGGGCAGCCTTGCCGACCGTAAAGGCCGCAAGCTGATGCTGCTGCGCGCCTCGCTGGGAATGGGTATCGTCATTTTGCTGCAGGCGTTTGTCACCAGTGTCTGGCAGCTGCTGGCGCTGCGAGCGCTGATGGGGTTGACCTCCGGTTACATTCCGAATGCGATGGCGCTGGTGGCGGGGCAGGTGCCGCGTGAGCGCAGCGGCTGGGCGCTCAGCATGGTGACCACGGCACAAATCTGCGGGGTGATAATGGGGCCGCTGATGGGCGGGCTGCTGGCGGACTGGGTGGGTTTGCGCGCAGTGTTCCTGATCACCTCCGCACTGCTGCTGGTGAGTTTCCTGATTACGCTGTTCCTGATTAAAGAGAACGGCCAGCCGCGGGTGAAAAAAGAGAATAAGCTGAGCGGCAGCATGGTATTTCATACCCTCAGCCGTCCCGGGCTGATGATTAGCCTGTTTTTCACCACGCTGGTGATCCAGCTGTGTAACGGTTCAGTTAGCCCAATTCTGACGCTGTTCGTGCGCGAGCTGGAGCCTAACGTGCAGAACATTGCCTTTATCAGCGGGGTTGTTGCGGCTATTCCTGGGGTTTCTGCACTGCTCTCCGCGCCAACGCTCGGCAAGCTGGGGGACCGCATTGGCGCGGAACGCATCCTGTTTGCCGCCCTGATCTTCTCGGTGCTGCTGTTTGTCGCCATGTCCTGGGCGAACAGCGCGGTTGAGCTGGGGATCCTGCGCTTCCTGCTGGGCTTTGCCGATGGTGCCATGATGCCAGCGGTACAGACGCTGCTGCTGCGTTACTCCAGCGACCAGGTGACGGGGCGCATCTTTGGTTATAACCAGTCGTTTATGTATCTTGGCAACGTCGTGGGGCCGCTGATGGGGTCGGGGATCTCGGCGATTGGCGGTTTTCGCTGGGTGTTTGCGGCGACGGCGCTGGTGGTGCTGATAAACAGCGTGCAGCTGATTTGGGTCTATCGCAAATCCGCCCGGCGCAAAATCACGCCGGGCAGTTCGCCTTAGGCCGCGAGTTTAAAACTGACCTGATAGCGATACTGGCGTGCAGACAGCAGGAAGTCCGGGCTGACGCTCGGGCTCCAGGAGTCATCACCGCCGACCCCCATATGGAAACCATCGACAATCAGCCAGCTGCCCGGCTCGTCGCGCAGCAGGTGGCGGTGCGAGGTGTCGCGCAGCTGCTCCATGCTGTGACGGCCGATCGAGAAGTGAAACTCCCCGCTGAGATGCCAGTCGCCGTAGTCCAGCTGCTGCGTACCGCCGCGCAGGCCGTTTTCGCCCGGGAAAACATACGCAGTACTGAGCTGCTCTAACGGCAGCGTCCAGCGTGAGAACTCGGCGGCGAGCCTGCGGTCGGGGTAGTTCTCATGCGGGCCGAGGCCGAGCCAGCTGACGCTCTCCGACACCGTGGCCAGCTGGCAGCGTAAGCCAATGCGCGCTGGCTGCGGCTGCCCGGCGGCGATATCCACTTCTACCTCCACCTGCATCTCTCCCTGAAGGTTAATGCGGTAGCACTTGCGGCTGAGGAAACAGAGTTCCCCGCCAGCCTGCCAGGCGTGCAGCGTGCGGATCTGCACGCCATCGCTCAGGGCATCGACCTGCATCTGCAGGAGCTGGCTCTCCAGCTGATAGTGCCCGGCGCGTTTCCAGCGCTCTACCCATGCATGAGGATCGATGCGCGTCACTTCGCTGATGCCGATATCGTTATCCAGCGGCGCACGCGCGAACAGATCCTGCAGCGGGAAGAGCAGCATAGGCTGGCCGCCGCGCAGCCACTGTAGTAGCTCTCCGCTCTCCTGGCTGAACTGCCAGCGCTGCTCGCCGTGCGTGACTTCCGTCAGCAGCGCATGCTGTTCAACGCGCGGCACTTCACCCGTCACCGGGAGCGGCGGGAGTGTCAGCGCGGCGGGCAGACGCCAGCCGTCCCACGCGACCCGCTGTCCGGCCGGAGACCAGGCAGTGGCGGCCGGCTGGATAACCTCCACCCGCAGCCACAGTTCACCAGCCAGCGGCGGAAGCTCTGCCAGCGTCAGCGTGGTGCTGCCCTCTACGGCCAGGTCGAGGGCCACTTCTCCTTCAGCCACCGCGGTGCCCTGATGCTCAATACGCCAGCGCAGCAGCTCGTTGTCGCTGTGACGGAACAGATATTCGCTGCGAATACCCACGCTCAGCGGGGCCGTGCTCTCCAGCGTGAACTGGAAAAACTGCTGGGCGCGCTGCGCTTCATACAGCGCCGGATGCGGCGTGCGGTCGGCGAAAACCAGCCCGTTCATGCAGAACTGGCGGTCGTTAGGCGTATCGCCAAAATCGCCGCCGTAAGCCTGCCACTGCTGACCGTCGGCATCGGTACGCGTCAGGCTCTGGTCTACCCAGTCCCAGACGAAGCCTCCTTGCAGCCGGGGATACTGACGAAACGCCTGCCAGTAGCGGTCGAAACCACCCAAGCTGTTGCCCATCGCGTGGGCGTATTCGCACAGGATCAGCGGACGCGTCTCTTCCGGCAGGCCGATCCATTTCTTGATCGACCATTTGGGAACGGCATCAAACGGCTGATCCTGATCGACGCGCGCGTACATCGGACAGAGGATATCGGTCGCCGCCGTGTCGGCCCCGCCGCCTTCATACTGCACCGGGCGGCTAGGGTCGTGACTTTTGATCCAGCGGTAGAGCGCGTCGTGCGTGCTGCCGTGGCCCGATTCATTGCCCAGTGACCAGATGATGATGCAGGGGTGATTGCGGTCGCGCTGTACCATGCGCGTGACGCGTTCGCTGAAGGCGTTAAACCAGCTGGGATCGTCAGACAGTCGGTTCATCGGCTGCATGCCGTGCGTTTCGATATTGGCCTCATCAACCACGTAAAGGCCGTAGCGATCGCACAGGCGATACCACAGCGGATGGTTGGGGTAGTGAGAGCAGCGCACCGCGTTGAAGTTGTGCTGCTTCATCAGCAGGATATCCCTGACCATGGTGGCCTCATCCATCACCTGGCCATGCTGCGGATGATGTTCGTGACGGTTGGTGCCGCGGATCAGCAGCGGCTTGCCGTTGAGCTTCAGTAGCCCACCGCTGACTTCCACCTTGCGGAAGCCCACATCGTAAGCTTCGGCTTCCAGCAGCGTACCGCTGGCATCCAGCAGGGCCACCACTGCGCGGTAAAGGTGCGGAGTTTCAGCGCTCCACAGCAGCGGCTGTTCCACCTGCAGTGACAGCCGGGTGCGATCGAGGTAGCGCCCGCGTTCATCAATCACCGCGCTGCCAAACGCCTGCTGCTGCTGCGCAATCAGCTGCTCGCCGCGCCACAGCGTCACCTGGGCCTGACAGGCGCTGGCGTCATTCAACGAAGCGACCGCCAGCACCTGCAGCTGCGCGGATCGGTAGCCGGCGCACAGCTGCGTGTCGATGTGCACGCAGCTGAGCTGTACGGCGGGCTTATGCAGCAGGCTAACGTCGCGGAAAATCCCGCTCATGCGCCACATATCCTGATCTTCAAGGTAGCTTCCGTCACACCAGCGCAGTACCAGCACCGCAAGGCGGTTTTCCCCGGCGTGTAGCGCCCGGCTGAGGTCAAACTCTGCGGGCAGGCGGCTGTCCTGCGAATAACCGATAAACTCACCGTTGCACCACAGGTAGAAAGCAGAATTGACGCCGTCAAAGATGATGCGCGTCTGGCCACCGCTAAGCCACTCAGCAGAGCATTCAAAGGTGGTGGAGTAGCAGCCGGTCGGGTTATCGCGGGGCACAAAAGGCGGATTGACCGCAATCGGATACTGCACATTGGTGTAGATCGGGGCGTCATAGCCAGAGAGCTGCCAGTTGGAGGGAACCTGCTGGCGGTCGGCCGACGGCAGATCGCCGAGCGTCCACTCATCCGGTACCGCCTCAGGGCAGGCAAAATAGCTAAAACACCACTCGCCATTGAGCGACTGCAGCGACGGGCTAACCTCCTCATCACGCGCCGACTCCACGCTGCGCCAGCTGGCAAAAGGCGGATGGGCGGGCAGGCGGTGAAGCTGAGTCACTGCCGGGTTTTCCCAATGGCGCTGCGAAAGCAGCTGTTGCAGAGAGAGCGGGGCGCGTTCTGTCATGAGATTAACCTCTAAAATGTTATGCGCTCACATTGAGGCCGCATAACGATTTTGTAAAGATAAAAGGCGGGGCGATGCGAGAGCGATCGCAAGATTTATCACTGAAGAAAATCCGTTAATGTTGCCACTGATGCAGGGTTGCGGCAGGAAAACCACAGCAAAACGTTAAGTGTAGAAACGCCCTGTTAATAGCGCGTGTAAGCAGAGAATTCTGCATTGTGGCGGGCCTGAGCCGCGCTTACTATCAGCGCAAAAGGTCCTTAACGTCGTATTGAGGTTTGATAATGGTGAGTATTATTAGAGCAGTGAGTATTGTGGCGCTGGTGGCGGCACTGAGTGGATGTCTGTTCCCGCCTCCGGGCGGCGGCGGTGGTGGCGGCTGGGGCGGACCTGGCGGCGGCGGCGGACCTCATGGTGGTTTCAGCGGCCCGCGCGGCTAACTTTATCGGGGGCCTGTTTTGGCCCCCGTTTTTTTAGGGCCAGCAGCCGAAAAATAACGCGTCACAATGAGCGAAACGTTTCGCCTTTATTTAACAATTTTCCTCCCTTTGATCTGCGCTTAAGTCGCGAAAAAATAACGCGAATACAGGTTTTCTTTTTTCAAATCTGGTGATACCGTCTTGCTTTAACTTGCTGAGACAGTCGCATGAAAAACCTCATTGCAGAATTGCTGGTCAGACTGGCGCAAAAAGAGCAGGAATCGAAAGAACTGGTCGCTCAGGTCGAAGCGCTTGAGATTGTCGTCACTGCACTGTTACGCAAAATGGACGGCGGTCAGCTTCAGCAGATCAATGACAGCATCTCCGAAGCGATGCAGACCGCGTCCGTCACGGTCGAACCTGAGCTTTCTGAAGATATGTCACTGCTGGAAAATTACATTCAGCGCCTGCTTAACCACCCCCGCCAGTAATCTTCTTTATGC
Organism: Erwinia aphidicola; assembly: GCF_014773485.1. Taxonomy (GTDB): domain Bacteria; phylum Pseudomonadota; class Gammaproteobacteria; order Enterobacterales; family Enterobacteriaceae; genus Erwinia; species Erwinia aphidicola. The sequence continues at coordinate 72,571 of NZ_JACXBP010000012.1, forward strand.
ACGCGGTGCTCACAGGTCTGTGGCAGCGGGCAACGGGCGAGAAATAAAGCCTTCGTCTTATTCATTTCCCTTAAAATTTACGCAAAAATCCCTCGCCGAAAACAAAACTCATGCCACACTTTATTGTGTCGATATAACAATAATGGGATGGGATACGCATGAAAGTTCAATTAATGCTGGCGGCGGCTCTGCTATCACTAACGGCGGCAGGCTATGCCAGCGCGGCCGAAAAAACCGCACAACAGCAAAAAATGACGGTGTGTAATCAGCAGGCGGGTGAAAAATCCCTGAAAGGGGATGAGCGTAAAACCTTTATGAGCGGCTGCCTTAAGAAGGACAGCAAAATGGATGGCATGACGCCGCAACAGATGAAGATGAAAACCTGTAATGCCCAGGCCGGCGAAAAAATGTTGAAGGGTGACGAGCGTAAAACCTTTATGAGCAGCTGCCTGAAAAAAAGTTAACTCATGCGGGCGATCGAACGGTCGCCCGATTTTCCCCCGCGCTTTAACTAAACTAATCCTAAACCGCAGCGGGTTAAGCACGCTTATTGCTGCTTTCGGCACGCTGAGTTAAGAAAAATCCCATTTTTGCACTAAAATATCGGGATCTTTTTTTCGACACCATCATGAGCCAGTCACACTGTCTTGGATCGTGTCGCGTGCAACCTAAGGATTCGTTGTATGGTGGCTTTAATCATTATCGGCATCTTTATTATTAGCGTGATTTACGCCCACTCGCGCGGAGTGGTTAAACAAAAGCTGTCGCGCCAACTATTTGACCACTCTACTTTTATGGCACCGGTAAATATGTTTATGACCGGCCTGTCCTCACTGCCTGCGAAACAGCCCTATTTCGATAACGCTGCGTTCCCCGAATTACAGAAAATCACCGATAACTGGCAGGTTATTCGCGAAGAAGCGGTGCGCCTTCAGGACCATATTAAAGCTGCGCAGTCGCATAATGATGCCGGTTTTAACACCTTTTTTAAGCGCGGCTGGAAGCGTTTCTATCTCAAATGGTATGGCGATGCTCACCCCTCGGCACGCGAGCTGTGCCCGGTGACCAGTGAGCTGCTGAGCCAGATCCCGTCGGTCAAAGCGGCCATGTTTGCCGAGCTGCCTGCCGGAAGCCATCTGGGTAAACATCGCGATCCCTATGCCGGATCGGTGCGTTACCACCTGGGGCTACAGACACCGAATGACGATCGCTGCTTTATTGACGTGGACGGTCAGGTGCACAGCTGGCGCGATGGTGAAGCAGTGATCTTCGATGAAACCTATGTCCACTGGGCACAAAATGCCAGCGAGCAGACGCGTATCATCCTGTTCTGCGATATTGAACGGCCGATGAAGTGGCGCTGGGCGCAGGCGGTGAACCACTGGGTTGGCACGGCGCTGATGTCGGCGGCGGCCTCTCCCAATGATGATAACGACCGCGTGGGTGGTATTAACCGCATCTTCAAGTACGTTAACGCGGTGCGTGATGCCGGGCAGAACCTGAAAAAGCGCAACCGCGCGCTCTATTATGGGATCAAGCGCACGCTGATCGTGCTGATTTTTGCGCTGATTATCATTCCGAGCGTTCTGATGTAGGCGCATCGACATATTTGGTTAAACATTTAAAAAAGGCGGCTAACCAGTGAGTTAGCCGCTTTTTTTTATACCTTATCGTTCGAACTGTTGCCAACGAGCCCCCGCCTGCCAGGCATAAGATATTGATACATTTTGTGTGGATATAGCAAAAGGAGAGCTGGGTGAGTTATCAAAACGTTCTGGTATTAAAAGATCTGGCAGAGAATAAACCGCTGAAAGCGCCGGTTGGCGACACCGACATTTTGCTGATTCGCCAGGGCGATGAGGTCAAAGCGTATCAGAGCGAGTGCCCCCACTCCGGCGCCCCGCTCGAGGAGGGTGCGATCTATCAGGGAACGCTGACCTGCCCGTGGCACAAAGCCACTTTCTCCCTGCTTGACGGTGCGCTGTGTGAACCGCTGGCGCTCAGCGATCTGAAACGCTATCCGGTGCGGGTGGAGAACGGCATGATCCAGGTGGATCCGCAACCGATGCCGCCGCTCGCCACTTTCAGCGCGGGTGACAGCAAGCCGGTCTTTGTGATTCTGGGGACGGGCGCGGCGGGCAGTGCCGCCGCCTGGACGCTGCGCCGTGAAGGGTTTGATGGGCGCCTGGTACTGGTGGACCGCGAATCAGAGGCGCCTTATGACCGCACCGCGCTGACCAAATTTGTGCCGTCCGGAAAAATGAAAATCAGCGAAGTTCCTGCGATGCTCGATGACGACTTTTTCCAGTATGCAGAAAGGTTGCAGGGTAATGTCGAACAGCTCGACAGCCGCCAGCAGCTGCTGCGCTTTGCAGATGGCAGCACGCTGCAGTATGACAAACTGCTACTGGCCAGCGGTGGTGTTCCTCAGCGCCCTGATATTCCCGGTAACGCGCTGGCAGGGGTTCACGTTCTGCGCAGCATTGAACAGTGCGCCGCGGTGATGAAGGCCGTGGAGCAGCAGCGTAAGCTGGTGATTATTGGCAACAGCTTTATCGGCATGGAGCTGGCGTCGGCACTGCGCGCCCAGGATATCGCGGTGCAGATCGTCGCCCCGCAGCCGCTGCCGTTCAAAGCCCAGTTTGGCGAGCAGCTGGCACGCTTTTTCCGCGATCTGCATCAGCAGAACGGCGTGGAGTTTATCACTGACGAAGTGGCTGAGCTGACCGCCGAGAACGGACACGTCAGCGGCGTGCGGCTGAAAAGCGGCCAGCAGATTGCCAGCAGCGTGGTGGTGCTGGCGACCGGCGTTACGCCGGGCTGCGGTTTTATCCACGATATCGCTCTGCAGGGCGATGGCAGTCTGGCAACCGATGAAGCGCTTCAGGCCGCTAAAAATGTCTGGGCGGCAGGTGATATCGCCAGCTATCCGGCGGAGGAGGGCCTACAGCGCATTGAGCACTGGCGCGTGGCGCAGCAGCAGGGAAGGATTGCTGCCAAAAATATGCTGGGTGCCGGCGAGGCGTTCGACCGCGTCCCGTTCTTCTGGACGGCCCAGTTCGGCACGCGCTACGAATATCTTGGTCACGCGGAAAAATGGGATGAAGAGCGGCTGATCGGCTCGTTAAGCGATAAAACGTTCGTCATGCTTTACGGGCAGAAAGGCAAGCTGGCGGCGGTGGCCTCCTGCGGGTGCTATACCTTCACCGCTGAACTGGTGCAGCGAATGCAGCAGCCGATGACGCTGGACGCGGCGGAGCAGCTCAGCCGGGCGCATCTCTCAGCCTGAACAGCGCAGCCAGCGGGTAACCCCGCTGGCTGCGTTTTTTTACTGCTTGCTCATCTGCTCGGATTTCGCCATGCACTGCTGCATCGCTTCCATCACCGCCGAGCGGAAGCCTTTCTGCTCCAGCACTCTTACTGCTTCAATGGTGGTGCCGCCCGGTGAGCACACCATATCTTTCAGTTCGCCCGGATGCTTGCCGGTCTCCAGCACCATTTCCGCTGCGCCTTTCACCGCCTGTGCGGCAAATTGGTAAGCCTGAGCGCGCGGCATCCCGCCCAGCACGGCCGCATCGGCCATCGCCTCAATAAACATAAATACATAGGCCGGGGCAGAACCGCTGACGCCGACCACCGCGTGGATCAGGTACTCCGGCACCAGCGCCGCTTTACCGAAGCCGCTAAAAATCTCCACTACCGCATCGGCCTCTTCTTTGGTCACCAGTACATTGGGGGTGACCGAGGTCATGCCCTCGTTGACCAGCGCGGGGGTGTTCGGCATAACGCGCACGATTTTACGGTCGTGGCCAAGCACCGAGGCCAGCGAGTCCAGCGTCACGCCCGCGGCAATCGAAACCACCAGCGTCTCTTTATTCAGGCTGCCCGCAATATCTTTCATCACCGACAGGATCGCATTAGGTTTTACCGCGCCGAACAGAATATCGGCCTGCCCGGCCACTTCGGCTGCGCTCTCTGCCGGGGTGATGCCATACTGTTTCTGCATCGCCAGATTGGTTTCGGGCTTGTGGTCAAATACCCAGATATTCTCCGCTCTGACCTGCCCGGCGGCGACCAGGCCGGCTATAATCGCCTTCGACATATTACCGCAGCCAATGAAGCCAATTTTCTTGTCCATGAGATTCTCCCTGCTAATTCTGTTTACGAAGTTGGCGTGATGCCATCCCCACACCTTAACTGGATCAGATTAAGTTTGCCATTCGGCAAAAGAATGGGAAGATCGCGCTATTCCCGACTCAATATTATAAGGAAATGGCGATGCCAATCTGGGTGGATGCCGATGCGTGCCCGAAAGTGATCAAAGAAGTGCTGTACCGTGCAGCCGAGCGTGAGCAGATGATGGTGACGCTGGTGGCGAATCAGGGGCTGAGCGTGCCGCCATCGCGCTTTGTGCGCACGCTGCGCGTTCCGGCGGGCTTTGACGTGGCCGACAACGAAATTGTGCGCCGTGCGGAAGCGGGCGATCTGGTGATCACCGCCGATATTCCGCTGGCGGCCGAAGTGATGGAGAAGGGCGCGATTGCGCTGAATCCGCGCGGTGAACGCTACAGCGAAGCCACTATTCGCGAGCGGCTAACCATGCGTGACTTTATGGATACCATGCGCGCCAGCGGGGTGCAGACCGGTGGGCCGCCGGCGCTCAACCAGCGCGATCGTCAGCAGTTTGCCAATGAACTGGATAAATGGTTACAACAGCAGCGTAAGTAGTGGCGAGACCCTCTCCCGCCGGGCGGGAGAGGGTGTTAGCGGTCAGACAAAGTTGTCGTCATCAAAATCATCGCCAAACGCATCATTGCTGAAGTCGTTATCGCTGGCGTAATCCTGCTGCAGGCCGTTATCCTGGCTGAGGAAGGACTGATTATCCCCGCCGTTAAAGGTATCGAGATTATTATCAAACTGCGGGTCCGGCATCGCCGGTTCGTTAATGATATTTACAATCTCTTCCGGCTGCGAGTGGTGGAACATGCTGGTCAGCATATCCGCCATCACTACGCCGCCGGCAACGCCGACCGCCGTTTGCAGGGCGCCGCCAAGAAAACCACGCCCGGCAGCAGGGGCTGCGGGCGCCTGGGCATAGGCGGGCTGCTGCTGTGGCTGGGCGGGCGCATTTCCCCACGCTGATTGCGCAGGCTGCTGGACTGGCTGCGGCTGCGAACGGCTGCCGCCAAACAGCCCGGAGAGGAAACCGCCGCTGTTCTGCTGGGGCTGCTGAGCCTGTGCCAGCTTCGCTTCCAGCTCACTCACCCGGCTGTTAAGCTGCTTCATTGCCGCTTCCTGGATCAGGATAGCCTGCGCCATGTAGTAGGGCGCGCCGGGTTGCGCTTGCACCTGCTGCTGGATCAGTTTTTCCGCCGCGGCGTCGCGCGGGCCGGAGTGTGACTCTGCCTGTTTTAAGCGGGTAAACAGGCTTTCGATCAGTTGTTGTTCTTCGCTCTGCATGGGGTTCCTCCGAAAACGGGCGATAGGTTAATTCTGACTATCCGCCGGTGAAAGTAAATGCTGTCGGAGTAAGGAAATGTTGCACCCCCTTACGCGGCTTATTTATTGTGTAAAGTAAATGATACAACTGTAATTTTCTTTTCAAAACATCGTGTTATTGAGGTTTTCCTCCCCGCTTGCTGTACAGAAAACGTTACTGCTGGTCCCGGTGAATAATGTCCGGTATCATGCGTCAAAGTTTTTCAATGTTTGCCCCTCGGTGCGCGATGACCCGCGTCGGAATCGTTAAGGAAGTGCCTGTTATGTCATTACCCATTTATCTGATCGGCGCACGTGGCTGCGGTAAAACCACCGTGGGTCAGGCTCTTGCTCTGGCATTAGGGTACGCTTTCTGCGACACCGACCATTACCTCCAGCTCTCCAGCGGCCAGAGCGTATCGGACATTGTCAGCGCCGAAGGGTGGGAAGGATTTCGCCGTCGTGAAACCCTCGCTGTGAAAGCCGTTACGCAGCCGGGGACGGTGATTGCCACCGGCGGGGGGATGGTGCTGGCCGAAGAGAATCGCCAGTTCATGCGCGAGCAGGGGCAGGTGGTCTATCTTAATGCGGACGCAGCGGTGCTGGCGGCGCGGCTGGAAGCCTACCCGGAAGCCGAACAGCGCCCGACGCTGACCGGGCGCCCGATTGCCGAAGAGATGGTCGAAGTGCTGGCGGCGCGTGATGCGCTTTATCAGCAGGCGGCGCACCATATTATCGATGCGATGCAGTCGCCAGAAGCGGTTGTCAGCCAGATCGTCAGCGCACTCTCCCTCGCTCGCGCCAGTTAACTTCGCCTTTTTCTCCCCCTCCTGCGCGATAAAGCGCTGTGCTTGTCTATACTTTGACAGTGGCCGGTTTGCTGGCCACGCCGTGAAAGGGATCTCTTTCGCGTGCTTTTCTGACAGCCAAGAGGGGATGAGTATGCCAGGAAGACCGCCATATCCACGCGAAGCACATATTGTAGAGGTTGAAAAGGGCGCACCCGGCAAATCCGTTGTCTGGTATGAGCTGCGTTCTGACCATCCGAAACCTGACTCGCTGATCAGCGAGCATGAGAGTCATCAGGAGGCGCTGGATGCTAAAGAGCGCTATGAGGATGCTGAAAAAGAGTAATCCTCACTCCGCCCTGGCAGGGACGCCAGCGGCTGGCACACTATCACCTGGCGTTATTAATTATTTCTTTACCCGCACTTCCGCTAATTTTTCTCAATATGCATCGCAGCATATTTCGCTGGTCACGCCCGGGATCCCGCCATATATTTTTATTTTTTAATCTGCATCAGGGATAATAAATTCTCATCGCCCCGCGGCACCTGATTATCCTTTTTCCTCCCCTTAAAGCCGAATGAAATTAATCCTTGACCGCCAGGCGTACGCGCCGTAGGTTAAATTTATCAGAAACAGGAACAACAGTTCCTAATAGTGGAACTACCCGATGAGCACGCTTGAAAATGCTTCCGCCGTACTCAAACTGTTTAACCGCAGCGGCCTGACTCAGGGCCAGCCAGGGTTGACCTTTACTGATGTGGTTGAGGCATTAGGTCTGCCAAAAAGTACCGTTTCGCGCCTGTTGTCGACGATGGAAAACGAAGGGCTGCTGGAGCGCGATGCGGAAACCCGCTGTTTCCATGTCGGGCGCATGCTGCTGTCGCTGGCCAGCCATTATCTCTCCACGCCGCTGGTCGATGGTGCCTCATCCATGATGGCGCGGCTGGCCGCAGAGTCCAGCTGTACCGGCTATATCTCGGTGCTGGAAGGGCGCGAGATTATGGTGATGCGTATGTTCCAGGGGCGGATGTTTATTCAGGTAGTAACCCCGCCGGGCAGCCGGTTACCGGCTGCGGAAACCTCGGTCGGCCGCGCCATTCTGGCACGCTACAGCGATGACTTCGTGCGCAAGCTCTATGCCGGAGCCTGGCAGGTGAGTTCCCCTAATTCGCCGCAAACGCTGGAGCAGCTGCTGGCCGAACTGGCGCGCATTCGTGAACAGGGTTATGCGCTGGCACGCAATGAGACCCTGCAGGGCATCAGCTCGCTTGCCACCACGATTACTAACAAACATCGGGGAGAAACCGTGGCGCTGTGCCTGTCGTTCCCTTCACAAAATCAGGAGCCGCCATACTCCTCCGCCACGCTGGATGCGCTGCAGATGGTCACGCGTCAGCTGGCAGGGAAATATGGCGATCTCGCCAATACGATGGCTATTTCCGCCACCGTGTAATACTCACCTGATATCCCCTTATGGATATCAAGTACGCCTCACCAGGGCATTAGCAGTACCGTCAATAATACAACATTCTAATAAGGTCTCTCAGAGACCAGTGATAATAAGCAAAATGTCCCCCCGCAGTATCGGGGGACTATTTTGCCACGGGCAAAAAACATCATTCCATCACCATCGGACAGGGTCTTTACCGGGGAAAATATGCGGCAGGATAATCCTTTAAAGGATGCTGGCACCATTGTGGTGCTGCTTCTACTTTCAGTGCTCGGCGCCATTATTGGCGTGCAGCTGTTAACCACGCTGGGCGTGACGCCTAACACCTCTATTATCGGCGCCCTGCTGGCGATGCTGCTGGCACGTATTCCACTCAAAGCCTTCCAGCGCTATCGATCGATTCATACCCAAAACCTTGCGCAGACGGCGATCTCTTCTGCCACCTTTGGCGCCGCGAATAGCCTGCTGATGCCGATTGCCGTGCCGTGGGTTATGGGGCAGCCACAGCTTATCCTGCCGATGTTTGTCGGCGTCAGTGCGGCGATGCTGCTGGATGCTTACCTGCTGTATCGCCTGTTTGATACTCGCGTTTTCCCGGCCAGCAATGCATGGCCACCGGGCGTGGCGGCGGCGGAAGCGATTAAAGCGGGCGATAAAGGCGGCAGCCACGCCTGGCTGCTGCTGGTCGGCGTGCTCGGCGGCATCGTCGGCTCAGTGCTGAAAATCCCGATGGCGGCCTTTGGTACCGCGTTTATCGGCAATATCTGGGCGCTGAGCATGTTTGGCATCGGCTTACTGTTACGCGCCTACGCCCAGCCGATTGCCGGAATTGATATCAACGCTAACTATATTCCGCACGGCGTGATGGTCGGCGCCGGGCTGGTGGCGCTGATTCAGGTGGTACAGGTGATCCGCAGCAAAAAGAGCGACACCACGGTTTACTCCAGCCCGGATGCAGAGGTGCGCAAAGCGCTGGGACTGGGAACGGTGGGCTACCTGGCGATTGCCGCCCTGCTGGCGCTGAGCGCCGGGCTGTGGGCGCAGATGTCACTGCCGATGCTGCTCGCCTTCATCATCTATGCCGCCTTTGCGGCCTTTGTTCACGAGCTGCTGGTGGGCATTGCGGCGATGCACTCCGGCTGGTTCCCGGCTTTTGCCGTGGCCCTGATCACCCTGATCATCGGTATCCTGATCGGCTTCCCGCCGCTGGCGCTCTGCGTGCTTATCGGCTTCACCGCCGCCACCGGACCGGCATTTGCTGATATGGGTTATGACCTGAAAGCCGGCTTTGTGCTGCGCGGGCATGGTCGCGATCTGCAGCAGGAGCTGTGGGGCCGGCGCATACAGCTGTTTGCCGCGCTGATCGCCTTTGTCGTCTCGATCCCCGTGGTGTGGTTCGCCCATGCCAGCTTCTTTAGTCAGGATCTGATCCCGCCTGTGGCGCGGGTGTATGCCAAAACCATTCAGGCCGGAGCGGAACCGGGTATCGCGCATAACTTACTGATCTGGGCGATTCCTGGCGCAGTGATCCAGCTGATCGGCGGGCCGAAGCGTCAGCTCGGCGTTCTGCTGGCGACCGGCCTGCTGATCTTCAACGCAATGGCCGGCTGGGCTGTGGTCACGGGTATCGTGCTGCGCCTGATCATTACCCGTATCTGGGGCGATCGCGGGCGTACGCCGATGGAAGTGATGGCCGCCGGATTTATTGCCGGTGATGCGCTTTACAGCTTTTTTAACTCCCTTTTCAGCAGCGGCACCAAACGATAATTAAGGTAACGACATGAGTTTGCAGCAGACTTTGCAGGTTTTTGAGCTACTGGATAGCGCCAGCGTCAGCGGGCAGGATGTCGCGGATCTGTTCAGCGGCTACCCGGGCGTTTGCGCCAGCGTTAAGCGCGTCAGCGGCCCGAAAGGCCAGACCGATTTCGTGCGCATCACCCTGGCCGGCAGCGCAGGGAAGAGCCTGGGGGGGACTGCTCCCACGCTGGGGATTATCGGCCGTCTGGGCGGCATTGGCGCACGGCCAACGCGTATCGGCATGGTGTCGGACGCCGATGGTGCGGTCGCTGCCGTCAGCAGTGCGCTGAAGCTGGCCGAGATGCAGCGTAAAGGCGATTTTCTGGCGGGTGACGTCATCATCACCACCCATATCTGCCCGAATGCGCCAACCCGCCCGCACGAGCCGGTCGACTTTATGGACTCGCCGATCGACGACGTCACCATGAACGATAATGAAGTGGTGCCCGGCACAGATGCTATTCTTTCCATAGATACCACCAAGGGCAACCGCATCCTCAACCACAAAGGGTATGCGCTGTCGCCGACGGTTAAGCAGGGTTATATCCTGCGCGTATCGGAAGACTTACTGCGCATTATGGAGATGACCAGCGGCCGTCCGGCAGTGACTTTCCCGATCACCACGCAGGATATTACGCCATACGGCAACGGTGTGTATCACCTCAACAGCATCCTCCAGCCAGCCACGGCAACCGATGTGCCGGTGGTGGGGGTGGCAATCTGTAGCGAGTCGGTGGTTCCCGGTTGTGGTACCGGCGCTAGCCATGAAGTCGATATCGCGCTGGCCGTGAAGTTCGCGGTGGAAGTGGCAAAAGAGTTCGGACGGGGCAGCTGCGCGTTTTACGACGCCGAAGAGTATGCGCGCCTGCTGGCGCTGTACGGCAGCCTGAGCCATCTTAGCTCGCGGAATTAAGCTTATGAATCCCTCTCTGGTGACGTTGACGATTGGGCAGTCCCCGCGCACGGATATTATGCCGCTGCTGCTGGAGTACCTGCCCGAAGAACAGATTGCCCACTCCGGGCTGCTGGATGGCCTCACGCCCGGGCAAATTGCTGAGCAGTACGCGCCGTCAGACGGCGAGAAGGTGCTGGTCTCCAGGCTGACCGACGGCAGCCAGGTGACGCTGGCGGCGAGTAAAGTGGAGCGCGGTTTGCAAAAACGCATCCTGCAGCTGGAAGATGAGGGGTTTAGCATTATCCTGCTGTTATGCACCGGTGAGTTCGGCAAACTGTACGCCAGTGAGGCGATACTGCTGGAGCCGGACCGTATTATCCCGCCGCTGATCGAGGCGATTGTCGATGGTCATCAGGTGGGGATTGTGGTGCCGGTGGCCGAACAGATTCAGGAGCAGGCCAACAAGTGGAAAAACCTGACGCAGCCACCCTGTTTCGCCGTTGCCAGCCCGTATCTGGCCAGCGATGAGACGCTGATTGATGCTGCGCTGTCGCTGCAGGAGCAAGGGGCAGATGTGGTGGTGCTGGACTGTATCGGTTATCACCAGCGTCACCGTGATTTCCTGCAAAAACTGTTGGGTATTCCGGTACTACTTTCGAACGTGCTGGTCGCCAAACTGGCGGCAGAATTACTGGTCTGAGTCACGATTGCAGCGGCTGATGCGCAATAGTGCGTGACAGCCGCTCAATTATGCCACTACACTGCCAGCTTACCTTTGTCTCTGATTTTAAGGAATTTATATGCTCAATGTTAGTGAGTATTTTGACGGTAAAGTGAAGTCAATTGGCTTCGAGAGCGCCACGACCGGCCGCGCCAGCGTTGGCGTGATGGCGGAAGGTGAATACACCTTTGGTACCGCTCAGGCGGAAGAGATGACGGTGGTCAGCGGCTCGCTGAAAGTGCTGCTGCCGGGTGAAGCCGAGTGGAAAAGATATGCGCCGGGTGAGGTATTTAACGTGCCGGGCCACAGTGAATTCCATCTGCAGGTGGCTGAGCCGTCTGCCTATCTGTGCCGTTATCTGAAAGATTGATAATGTAGCGGGTCGGGCATGCCCGGCCCCTGCGCGTACTGGCGACGCATGCGTCGCCAGCAAGGTCAATTAACGTTCGGCTTCCCCGCCCAGCGCTTCCACCGTATTGCTGATTAGCGCGGCCAGTTCGCCGGTCATCAGAATAAAGTCAGCATCAAAACGCCCGGTCACGTCTTCGCGGTCAATGTCGTCATTCTGCTCGCGCAGAATATCGGCGAACTTCAGGCGTTTGATAGAACCGTCGTCGGACAGCACCATCTGGATGCGCTCCTGCCAGTCCAGTGCCAGCTTGGTGACCAGCTTGCCGGCTTCGATATGGTTGGCGATCTCATCGCACACCAGGTCCTGCTTCTTACAGCGGATCACGCCGCCATCTTCCAGAATCGCTTTCAGCTCGGCTTCATCCATCAGCGCGAAACCGGCAGGCAGCTCGCCAGAGCGCACCCACTCGGTCATGGTCAGCTCAATTGGGCTTTCCAGCGTCAGCGGCACCACCGGCAGTGACCCCAGGCTCTTACGCAGCAGCGCCAGCGTATCCTCGGCTTTTTTCGCGCTGGCACAGTCAACCATAATCAGGTTGTTCACGGTGTCGATCCAGACATACGTCTGGCTGAAGCGGCTGAAGGCACGCGGCAGCAGGCTGTGCAGCACTTCATCCTTCAGTGAGTCTTTCTCGGTTTTTTTCAGCTTGCGCGACTGCTCGGCTTCCAGCTTGCTGATTTTCGCTTCCAGCGCCTGTTTGATCACCGGCGAAGGCAGCATTTTCTCTTCTTTGCGCGCGCAAATCAGGATCTGGCCGTTAGTGACGTGGGTCAGATCTTCGCTGCGCGGACCTATCGGCGAGACCCAGCCAGTTTTCGACATATCCTGGCTGCCGCACGGGGTGAAAGAGAAAGCATCGAGCTGTTTTTCCATCTCGTCTGCTACCAGCGGAATGTCGCGATTAAGACGATAGACCATCAAATTTTTAAACCACAGCATGCTGCATTCCCTCTCTGTGCGCGCAAGAAGGCGCGCGAGTTCAAAGTCAGGGCGCATGATAGCGAATCGGCGGCGGGGTTTCATTGCCTTTCCGCCTGCCGCCTTCTAAGGTAGTGATCTCACCGTCAAATAATGAGGAATAACAAGTGCGTATTGGTATTGATTTAGGTGGCACCAAAACAGAAGTGATTGCCTTATCTGACCACGGCGAAGAACTGTTCCGCTACCGCGTCCCCACGCCGCGTGACGACTATGACAAGACCGTGGAGAACATCATCGGGCTGGTAAAGCGGGCAGAGCAGGAGACCGGGCAGCAGGGCAGCGTTGGGCTGGGCATTCCCGGCACGCTGTCGCCGTTTACGCGGCGGGTAAAAAACGCCAACTCCACCTGGCTGAACGGTCAGCCGCTGGATAAAGACCTGCAGCAGCGGCTGGGGCGCGAAGTGCGCATTGCCAATGATGCCAACTGCCTGGCGGTGTCGGAAGCGGTCGACGGTGCCGCTGCCGGTAAGCAGACGGTGTTTGCGGTAATAATCGGCACCGGCTGCGGCGCAGGCGTGGCGTTGAACGGCCAGGCGCACAGCGGCGGAAACGGCAACGCCGGCGAGTGGGGGCACAACCCGCTGCCGTGGATGGATGAAGACGAGCTGCGCTACCGCGAAGAGGTGCCGTGCTACTGCGGTAAGCAAGGCTGCATCGAAACCTTTATCTCCGGCACCGGCTTTGCCACGGATTACCAGCGGCTGAGCGGCATCGATCTCAAAGGCGCGGAGATTATCAAGCGGCTGGAGCAGCAGGACCCGGTGGCCGAGCTGGCGATGAGCCGCTACGAGATGCGGCTGGCGAAGTCGCTGGCGCACGTGGTGAACATCCTCGACCCGGATATGATCGTGCTGGGCGGCGGGATGAGCAACGTTGAGCGCCTGTATCAGACGGTGCCGCAGCTGGTGAAAAACTGGGTGTTCGGCGGCGAGTTTGCTACCCCGATCCGCCGCGCCGTCCACGGTGATTCCAGCGGCGTGCGCGGGGCGGCGTGGCTGTGGCCGTTGTGATCTGACGGGGCCCCCTACAGCAATGTAGGGGCGGACCCTCTTTTCCGGTCCGCCCGTAAGGCCGGTTAACATCGCCGAAACCGTTATTCGCCCTGCAGCATCACGTCGTGCGGGGCATTATCGCGGTGGCTTTTGGTCATCAGGAACCACAGATAGCCGATCGCCATCAGGCCGACAAAAACAGCGCCAATCAGCGCGTTAAACCACAGCATCGCGATCAGGCACACCACCGCCAGCACCAGCGCAATCATCGGCACCACCGGGTAACCCGGCGCGCGGAAGGTGCGCTCCAGCTCTGGCGCCGTGCGGCGCAGGCGGAACAGGCTCAGCATGCTCATGATGTACATCACGATGGCACCAAACACCGCCATGGTGATCATCGCCGCCGTCAGCGACATGCCCTGCAGGTTAATCCAGCCGTCGCTAAAGATGGCGACAATGCCGATCGCTCCACCGGCAATGATTGCGCGGTGCGGAGTTTGAAAGCGTGACAGCTTCGCCAGCCCGCTTGGCAGATATCCGGCGCGCGACAGCGCAAAGAACTGGCGCGAGTAGCCAAGAATGATGCCGTGGAAGCTGGCAATCAGGCCGAACAGGCCAATCCACACCAGCATATGCATCCAGTTGGAATGGTTGCCGACGATCATTTTCATCGCCTGCGGCAGCGGGTCATTGATGTTTGACAGCGTGCGCCAGTCGCCCGCACCGCCCGCCATCAGCATCACGCCGATCGCCAGCACCACCAGCGTCAGGATCCCGGCCACATAGGCACGTGGGATGGTGCGCTTCGGATCTTTCGCCTCTTCGGCGGCCATGGCAGCCCCCTCAATCGCGAGGAAGAACCAGATAGCAAACGGGATCGCCGCGAAGATCCCCGACAGCGCAGGCATGCCGAAGTGCTCGCCGCCCGCCCAGCCGTTGGCGGCGAAGTTGGCAATGCTGAAGCCCGGCGCCACTACACCCATAAATACCAGCAGCTCAAGCACCGCCAGCACGGTCACCACCAGTTCAAACATCGCTGCCAGCTTTACGCCAAGAATATTCAGCGTCATAAAGACGATATAGGCGCCGACCGCCGCATATTTCGGGTTCAGCTCCGGGTACTGCACGTTGAGATAGGCACCGATCGCCATGGCGATAGCCGGGGGCGCGAAGACAAACTCAATCAGCGTTGCCATCCCGGCAATCAGGCCACCGGTTTCGCCAAAGGCGCGGCGGCTGTAGGCGAAGGGACCGCCGGCATGGGGAATAGCGGTGGTGAGTTCGGTAAAGCTGAAAATAAAGCAGGTGTACATCAGGGCGATCATCAGCGTGGTCAACAGGAAGCCCAGCGTACCCGCTACGCCCCAGCCGTAGCTCCAGCCAAAATATTCCCCGGAAATCACCAGACCTACCGCAATCCCCCACAAATGGATGGTGCCCAGCGTGGGTTTGAGTGTGCTCGTCATACCGTTATCCCCGTCATTATTGTGTTAGTGGGTCGATAATGCAGCTCCCCGAGGGGGGAAACTTGACGCGGGCGTGATGATTTCTGCGCGCTGCGGTCAACTACGCTGCAAAAAAAGCGCCAGATGTACGCTACGGTCAAAACTGGGTCGTCTGCGGTCAAGCCGAAAAGGGCGGGCGATCGGATGCTGGTTATCACAGAGACATCGTTCAACCTCGATTGCGGAGCCAGATAATGACTGCCAAACAAAATGACACCCTGAACAATGACGCGCTGCAGCGCCTGGCCGAACGCACGCTGGCCCGCTATCCCGCCGCTCTGCAGGGCAAGCTGAGCCTGCTGTGCCGCTCGGAAAACGCCACTTTCCTGCTGGAAGCGGGCGGTAAACGCTATGCGCTGCGCCTGCACCGTCCCGACTATCACCAATACGCCGATATCGTCAGCGAGCTGCAGTGGTTGGACGCGCTGCGCGAAACCGGCATCGAGGTGCCGCAGGCGGTGGCGGATAGCGCAGGGGAAACGGTGCAAACGCTGGTGCTGGAAGAGGGAACGGTGCGCCACGCGGTACTGTTCCACTGGATTGAGGGCGAGATGCCGGGCACCGATGTCGACCCGCGCGCCTTTCGCCAGCTCGGCAATATCACCGCGCGCCTGCATCAGCACAGCCGCCGCTGGCAACAGCCGGCCGGGTTCCAGCGCATTATCTGGGATCATCACACCATGGTCAGCGCGCAAAGCCACTGGGGCGACTGGCGCGATGCCCCCAATCTGCGCATCGGCGACCGGGCGATCGTTGAGCAGGCGATCGCCAGAGTGGGATCCGAGCTGGCGGAGTTTGGCAAAGCGCCGCACAACTACGGCCTGATCCACGCCGATCTGCGCCTGACCAACCTGCTGCTGCACAAGGGCGAAACCCGGGTGATCGACTTTGACGATTGCGGCTTCGGCTGGTATCTGCACGACCTGGCGGCTGCAATCAGCTTTGTTGAGCACCATCCGCGCGCCGCAGAGTGGATCGACAACTGGATCACCGGCTACGAGCAGGTGGCGCATATCAGCGATGCGGAGATGGATCGGGTGCCGACGCTGCTGATCCAGCGCCGCATTCAGCTGCTGGCCTGGGCGGGATCGCACGCGGAAACGGAGATGGCGCACAGCCTCGGCCCGCAGTGGGCGGATCATTCAGTGCGCCTGTGTCGCCGTTATCTGGAAACGTCGCAGCTGCCGGTCGGCGCATAAACCCGCCACGTTGCACCGTGGACGGGCACTTTGTGCTGCCACGGTGCTCTTTTCGCACGGATAGCCATACGCAAGCACGCGAATTGTCTGATGTTGCGGTTGGTACGCAATTTGCTCTGTATACGGGGAGAGGGGAGTACCCCAGGCAGCAGGAGACAATCACATGTTACATACTCAACTGGCACGCCCTGAAATCAGCCACGTCTTGCACAGCGGCAATGTCGCCAACCGCGGCGTGCTCGCCGCCGCCGCCAGCGGCCTGAGCGACTTTATCAGCCATAGCGGCGGCGATGTCGATCGTATCTTTGGCGTCAGCGGTATCGACCCGGAGCTGCTGGCGCAGCCCACCCTCAGCCTTGGCTTAATCAACTACTGCCGGGTGATGGAAGAGGCGGCGCGCAGTTCAGGCTGTGATAACTTCGGTTTACACTACGGCAGGCAGTTTAAACCACAGTCATTAGGTCTGATTGGCTACATTGGCCTGTGCAGCGCCACGCTGGAGCAGGCGCTGCAAAACGTCGCGCATGCTTTTCCCTGGCACCAGCACGATACGCTGACCCGGCTGGTGGACAAGGGGGACTGCTGGCGGCTGGATTATCAGGTGCGTCACGGCGCCATTCTCTGCCGCCGTCAGGATGCCGAGCTGACGCTGGGGATGTTTATGAACCTGATCCGCCACGTGGCCGGTAAACACTGGGCGCCGCGTGAGGTTCACTTTGAACATCCGCGCCCGGCGCAGTGGCACGAACACTGCAAAGCCTTTGACGCCCCGGTCTATTTTGACCAGCCGTTTAACTCCTTGCTGATCCCGAAACGCGATCTCGCCCGCGCGATGCCCGACAGCGATCCGCTGCTGCTTGGCGTAATGCAGGATGCGATCCGCCGCCTGAACAGCGCCACGCCGCAGCAGAATATTGTCGACCAGGCGCGTGCGCAGGTGCATCGGGTGATGCTGCAGGGCGAGCCGGTGCTGGAAGAGGTCGCGGATAAGATGGGGCTGTCGAGCTGGTCACTGCAGCGCCGCCTGCGCGAAGAGGGCCTGAGCTTTACCGCGCTGGTGGATGCCGTGCGCTGTGAGATGGCGAAACACTATCTGCAGCAGCGCCAGCTGCCGATTTCCGAGATGGCGCTGCTGCTGGGCTACTCCGAAGTCAGCGCCTTTTCGCGCGCCTTTCGCCGCTGGTTCGGCATCAGCCCGCGCCAGTGGCGACAGGGCGAGCTGGCGGGCTAAGGGCGAAAATCAATCGCCACGCCGTCAGCCAGTTCAGGCGGCGGCGCGGGCAGATCGGGCGCGCTGGCCACCAGGCTCCACGTTTTCAGGCAGAGCAACTCATCACCTTCGGTGCGCAGCACCTGGTAGCGCTGGTTCGCACCGTACTTTAGCGTCACGTGGCAAACCTTACCCTGATAGCGGTGGGCATCGGTGAAATGGCGCTGTATGCCTTGCTGCATCGCGGCGAGATAGCGATCGTTTTTGGGAGCAGTAGCGTGACATCCGCTTAATATAACGCCGACGATTAGCAGGCCCAGAGTCAAATAAGGTTTATACATTGCGCTTTGCCCCAGAATTAAAGCGATAAATAATGTCGCATTGTACCGGACCCGCGCAGACTGCAAACAAAAATCATTCTGGCAAAGTGATTTACAGAATTTTCTCTTAAATTTGCCTTAAGGGGTTGTGGCGGTTTAGTTCGGCTGTATATATTACCGTTAATCAATTAAATTAATTGACTATTTCGGTTTATTTGCAAGAGCTGCCTGTGTTATTCTGGCGCCGCATTCTCACCTTTATCTGTAATTCTCGCGTTTATTATTTCCAGATGATATTAATTTGTCTGGTGCGGGACTTTCGCTGCAATTTTCATTCAGGGATTAAAATGAAACCCACCAGCCTTGCTGTTGTTAGCTTATTCGGCACCGTACTGTTAACCGGCTGTGCCAACGAAACCTCACGCTCTATTGAAGCCCCTCAGGTGGCTGCCGCCGCTCAACCGCAATATCAGGGGGTGAAAAGTCCGATTGCCGTGGGCAAATTCGATAATCGCTCCGCCTATATGAATGGGGTGTTCTCTGACGGCGTGGACCGCCTGGGAAACCAGTCTAAAACCATCCTGATTACCCACCTGCAGCAGACCGGACGCTTCAATGTCATGGACCGCACCAACCTTGAAGAACTCAAGGCGGAAGCGGGCTATCAAGGCAGCAAGCAGTCTATCAAAGGCGCGAACTATATTATCACCGGTGACATTACCGAATTTGGCCGCAAAGAGGTGGGTGACCAGCAGCTGTGGGGCATCCTGGGCCGCGGCAAATCTCAGGTCGCTTATGCCAAAGTGAATCTTAACGTCGTCGATGTGACCACCTCGGAAGTGGTCTATGCCGTTCAGGGCGCCGGCGAATACAGCCTGTCTAACCGTGAAATTATCGGCTTCGGCGGCACCGCCAGCTATGACTCCACGCTGAATGGTAAGGTGATGGATTTAGCGATTCGCGAAGCGGTCAATCATCTGGTCAATGGAATTGAGTCCGGCGCATGGCGCCCGGCGAAATAATAATAAGGGAATAATCATGAGCGTTTTAAAAACCCTCGGCGTGGCCTGTGCTGCGCTGATCGTTGTCGGCTGCGCGCAAAAGAAACAGAGCGTCTATTACTGGGGCGATTATCAATCCTCTTTATACAGCTATTATCAGCGCGATAAATCACCCGAGCAGCAAATTGAATCGTTGAATGCGATTGTTGAGCAGGCAAAGGCGAAAAATAAACCGGTTCCCCCTGGTCTGCACGCCCAGCTTGGCCTGCTATATGTCGATACCAGCCGTCCTGATCTGGCTTTCCAGCAGTTTAACGCCGAAAAAAACCAGTTCCCGGAGTCTGCGGCCTATATGGATTTCCTGATGCGTAATAAGGTGAAAAAATAATGAAGCTCTGGTCTCTGATGATTGTCGCCGGCGCTGTGCTGTTAAGCGGCTGTGCCAAACCTAAGCCTTATGACTACAGCGCTTTTCGCGCCAGTAAGCCGGCTTCCATTGTGGTTCTGCCCGCGACGAATAGCAGCCCGGATGTGAATGCGGCCCATAGCGTGGTGTCGGTCGTCACTGCGCCGCTGGCCGAGTCCGGTTACTACGTGTTCCCGGTGGCGGTGGTGGATAAAACCTTCGAGCAGAACGGCCTGAGCAGCGCCGCCGACGCGCAGAGTGTCAGCCCCGCCAAACTGCGTGAAATCTTTAACGCGGACGCGGCGCTGTACATTGATGTCAGCAGCTACGGCACCAAATTTATGCTGGTGGATAGCGTGACCGAGGTCAAAGCGGCTGCACGCCTGGTTGACCTGCGCAGCGGTAAGCAGATCTGGTCTGGTACTGGCTATGCCACCGATGCTCAGGACAATAACAACGCTGGTCCACTCGGCATGCTCATCAGTGCGGCCATCAAGCAGATAGCCAGCAGCGTGAGCGACAAAAGCCATGACGTTGCGGTTCTGGCCGCTGCCGGGATGCTGACCGCTGATGGCGTTAACGGCAGTATTTTGCCTGGCCCGCGCGCGTTGCCGGTGTCCGCGCTGTAACGGTCAGGGCCGCGGGGAACCCCCTGCGGCCCTGATAAGCTAGTCTGGCATGCAAATCTGCGCCTTCCACGGCCTTACCTTCAATAACGACCCTGTGTTCTTTTCACTCACCTATCAGATTACGGTATCTCATCTGAAAATCGTGCGCTGATCGCATCCCGTTCATAACCCTGCGGTTGTGTCAGAATCTGGTATAAATCAGGACGGCGGCCGTGGATCCAGCGACGTCCGGTACTCATGGCAAGCAGGCTTAAATCCAGTTCAGCGCTCACCATAAAATCTTCAGCAGCCCAGGTTTCATTAATGATCCTCCCGTAAGGATCGAGGATCATGGCATTGCCCGTGCGGACTTCGTCATCATCTGCGCCTACGCCGTTACTAAAGAGAAGAAATAACCCGTTGTCGTGCGCACGGGCAGGTAACCATCGCATCAGCCATTCCCGACCGCTTGCCCCCTTGAATGTAGCAGTAATTTCTTCCTTGCGCGTTTCCCGTTCCGCCCACAGCGACAGCGGAATGGGTTTCATCGCATAAGGGCTGCGGGAATCGGTGCCGCCTGTTTGATGTGGCGCGAGAAGGATATCGGCACCCAGTAATGCCGTAGCGCGCACATTTTCCACCAGATTATTGTCCCAGCAAATCAAGATCCCTACTTTTACTCCCCAGGGAGTATCAAAAACGGTAAACCTGTCACCGCTGCTGATGGCCGGATGCTCAAAGGCATGAAGTTTGCGATGCGTCTGCATTGAGCCGTCCGGCATACAGGCAACGTACGCATTATAAAGGCGGCCATCATCGGCGCGTTCAATCAGACCGGCGCCAATAAGCATTTGATGTTTTATCGACAGAGCGCGAATTAACATCAGGGAAGGGCTGGTGGCGATCGGTTCTGCAAGTGCGGAAACCTCCGCTGCGGTGAGCTTAGGGACATGCCAATAGCCGGTGATACACATTTCCGGAAACGTCAGGATCTTCACCTGCTGGATGGCCGCCTGTTCAATAAACTTCTCCATTATCAGCAGATTATATTTTTTGTTATTTGCCTGATGCTGAAACTGTACGGTTGCAGCCTTTAAGGACGTCAGCGCGTGCATGATGCTTCTCCAGTTGTTATCGAAACTGAATTACATAACGATTGGCAATAACTGTATAATCAAATGATTTCCATTTTCGATAACCTTTTGGAATGAAAAATTGAATATCCGGTTGCTAAAGGCCTTTTTGATTCTGGCCGAAAAAGGAAATTATGCCGACGCGGCCCGGGCACTGTTTATCTCGCAACCCGCATTGACCAAGCAGATCAATCTTCTTGAGTCGACGGTGAAGGTGCCACTTTTTTCACGCGGGCGTCACGGTGCAACACTGACCGCCGGGGGAAGATGCTTATTGCCAGAGGCTGAAAAAGTAGTCAGGCAAGCCCAGGTGTTTATGGATCACGCAGGGCGGGTATCGGCCGGTATTGAGGGGCATATCGCCGTTGGATTTGGTCTCTCAAGCTTTTATCTGGCACCACGTTGTATTGCTGAATTTCGCAGAGACTATCCGGGAATCGAGATATCTTTGACGGATCTTCCCTCCTTCCTCCAGTACGAGCTGCTGCAAAATGATGAGCTTCAGGTAGGATTTGTCAGGGTTCCCCCCCCGATAGCGCTTGATTACCTGCCATTATTTACCGATCGGCTGGTTCTGATGGCGCCCGCAACGCCGTCGTTATCATTGTCTGCTGCTGACTGGCTAAAAAAATCTCCTTTGTTACGTCTTCATGCTGATCGCGGGCAGGGATTAAATGCGCAGATTGACCGTTTTCTGCATGATAACGGTCTTTTTATATCCTCCACCCAGCTGGCTGATGATATACATACTATTGTCGCGTTGGTGATCGCGGGTACCGGTGTTGCCATATTGCCCTACAGCGTTCTGCATATCGCGCCACCGGAACGGGTTATTATTCCGTTAACAGGCAAGTCAATAAGCTGGAAAGTTGGCATTGCCTGGAATGCCGACAAGGAGAATGTCATTCGCGATAATTTTATTGCCAGTATTAGAAAGCGTATTGCGGTCGAAAACGCGTAATCAGCCTTGCGGGGGCATTCCCGCGAATCTAACCGCAATTGCATGAAGGTGAGATCCAGCCAGCGGCCGCACGGCTTACTGTCGCCTTAAGCCAGCCGCGCAGGGTCTCATCGGTAACCGACAATAGCGGCTCTCGCCGCTTCGGACGTTCGGTGGCTAACCAGGTCAGAACCTGATGTACGTAGTCGCGATCGGTGAGCGGGACCAGGTGAACGGCATCTTTCGACGGGCGGCTACGTTGGCTTCTGACCTTCTCCGAAAGAATACGTACAAAGGGGCGGGGACCATTTAGTACAATTGACTCCTGCTGCAGGCTTCCCGATGCGCGTACCGGTGTTACACAGGGTGCAGAAAAGAAAACGGTTTTTGAAGTCAGGCATATAGTGGAGCAGGGCGCTTACTTCCGGCGCCAGCAGATAGCAGGACGTCACGCCGCTTAAGATTTTTCCTGTCATTCTCTGCGGAGGATTTTTATTCTCAGTGTCATTTTATCCATTAAAACCCTGAGTAAGGAGTACTTCTAATCTAGAGCTGCTGGGGATTTGATCTCTGCCTGAGGGGAGTACCGTTACAATATCCTAAAAGTAAAGTTTAACTAATTTGTTGTATAACGTTCTGTCTATTCGGCTAGGTTGAGGTTTTTAAAAACAAAGTATAAACAGATTAGCATAAACTCCAATTTAACAACTATTATTAAAAGTAAATACAGGGTTTGTTAAAAAGTAATTACCTTATGATGCGACGATAACTTTATTTTCATAACGTTTAGACTCTTTGGGTAAATAAAAATGCATAGTACATGTCTGGTTTTTTTTGTATTTTAAGTGGAATATTGTTAATTAACACTGCGCCTGACTGATCTTTTATTCATTATGATCGTTGGAATAAGTAATTCTGTTTTTACCATTCCTTTTGGATCTATATAGTGCTGCGTCTGCAGAAGCGAGGCACGATGAAGATGTCTGATTCTCTGTTTTCAATGCTACGCCAATGCTGACTGTAGTCGGGATGCCATCAGCGCTGCTTAAAGATAGGGATTTCTTTATCCTTTCTACCAGAATGTTTACAGCCGCCCCCTCTTTTAACACAATGGCAAATTCCTCTCCACCTGAACGGGCCACTAATATATTTTCACATGCAAATTTCTTTAGTATAAGTCCCGATTTTTTAAGCACTTTGTCCCCCATTTCATGACCATAATTATCGTTAATCATCTTAAAGTCATCAATATCTATAATGCATATTGCACCTGACTTATCCTCCAGGTCTCTAAGTTTGAGGTTTAGATATCTTCTATTGGGAAGTCCGGTAAGTTCATCTGTTAAAGAGAGCTCTACTACAGATTTATACCTGCCATTAACATAATTGATAAAATTATTGAAAGAGTAGATGATAAACATCATTGCAGGTACATACAATACGGCAGAGACAAGAGAAGTAATATCATTATCAATAATTTTCAAGCCACCGATCATAGTGACGATAGTAGAGTTTAAGAGTAAAAAAAGTCCGATGCGAAATGTAATTAAA
>NZ_JACXBP010000013.1 GCF_014773485.1 Erwinia aphidicola
AACGTCATAATGAATTTCATTATGTGTTCACTCGTGAGGCTTGATATTTTTTACGTCCGGAGACGTTGATATCAATCCTGCGAGTGCCCACACAGATTGTCTGATAAATTGTTAAAGAGCGTTGCGAGCAGTGCCGGGGCTTCCTGTCGCGAGGTGGCGTATATTACGCTTTCCTCCTTCGGAGTCAACTTCTTTTTGAGAAGTTTTTCCGGCGGTTCAGATACTTCCTGAACCTCCTGAGCCGCTGGCCTGTAAGCCGTTGTGCCGTCTCAGTGGTTGCGCATTATAGGGAGATCCTGACGCGTGACAAGCGTTTATTGCAAATAAATGACTGAGCGCGTCATTTTTCAGCGAAGCGTGCTTTTTTACGACAACTTGCTCGGTAAAGCAGCGAATTCATGGGCAAATCGTGTCACCTGTTGCCAGTCGGTATACTCCACTTCCTTACTCGCATCGGTTTCGCCGTTTGTCATACGCATAATCAGCTGGATCATGATGCGATCAAAGAAGCCGTAGCGTGGATAGCGCAGCGCACCTGCGAAAACTGCGCAGCAATCTGGCTCCCATGGCGACTGTAGTAAAAACTTACGGGTATATGCATTGGTCTGCGGAGTACGCTTTTCTGGTTTACGCGCAGTGAGATTTACTGAGAAGAAGCCACTTGAACGCTGCTGCAGCTCTCTAAGGTGTGTTTTCACAAACTTCGCTACCACCGGCTGGAAGTGTCCATAGCGGATAGAGGCGCCGATCAGCACGCGGTCATACTGCGCCCAGTCAATCTCATCAACCAGCTGGATATTGAACACGTCACACTCGCGCTCTCCTTTTATCTGGTTAGCTATATAGAAGGCAATTTCACGGGTCTGGCCATCGCGGCTGGAAAACAGGATTAACGCTTTCATGATTACACTCTCAATTATTCGCGCCAGAAGGTCGGCGTAAACAGGACTAACAAGGTAAAGACTTCAAGACGCCCGAACAGCATCGTTAAAATCAGGATCCACTTCGCGGTGTCGTTCATGGAAGTAAAGTTGTCCGCGACCACGCCCAGACCGGGGCCAAGGTTATTGAGCGTCGCAGCGACCGCAGCAAACGCCGAGAAGTCGTCAACGCCGGTGGCAATGATCGCCAGCATGCTGAGAATAAACACCAGCGCGTAGGCGGAGAAGAACCCCCACACCGCTTCCAGAATACGTTCCGGCAGCGCACGGTTGCCGAGCTTGATGGTGTATACCGCATTCGGGTGCACCAGCCTTTTCAGCTCACGCGAGCCCTGCTTGAACAGCAGCAGAATGCGGATCACCTTCAGGCCGCCGCCGGTTGAGCCGGCACAGCCCCCAATAAACGCTGAGCACAGCAATAGCACCGGCAAGAATAGTGGCCAGCGAGCAATACTGTCAGTGGTAAAGCCGGCGGTGGTGGCCATTGAGACCACCTGGAAGAATGCCTGATTCAGCGTTTGTAGCCCGGTCTGGTAAACATTATGGAAGTAGAGCACCACGGTACAGATAGCCACCAGCGTGATCTGCACGCCAATAAACATGCGAAACTCCGGGTCGCGCCAGTATGCTCGCAGGCTACGTCCACTTAATAATGAGAAGTGCAGACCATAGTTACAGCCGGAGATCAGCAGGAAGATAGCGATGATGGTGTTAATCGTCGGACTATTAAAAAAGCCGATGCTGGCATCATGGGTGGAAAAGCCGCCAATCGCGATAGTGGCAAAACTATGACCGATGGCATCAAACAACGGCATCCCCGCCAGCCATAACGCCAGCGCGCAGGCCACGGTCAGCAGTACATAGATTAGCCACAGCGTTTTAGCGGTTTCCGCAATGCGTGGCCGCATTTTGTTGTCTTTCAGCGGGCCTGGCATTTCCGCACGATAAAGCTGCATGCCACCGACGCCGAGGATCGGCAGAATGGCAACGGCCAGTACGATGATCCCCATCCCCCCCAGCCACTGCAGCATCTGGCGATAGAAGAGAATCGCTTTCGGCAAGGAATCCAGCCCCACCAGCGTCGTCGCACCCGTGGTTGTCAGACCGGAGAAAGATTCAAAGAAGGCGTCGGTTAACGAGAGGTTCGGCTGCTCGGCGAAGATAAAGGGCATTGCCCCTACGCTGCCCAGCACGGTCCAGAACAGCACTACGATAAGGAAGCCTTCGCGTGGCTTAAGCTCGCTTTTCTGCTTACGGTTCGGCCACCACAGCAGTGTTCCGATCATCAGCGCCATAAAGAACGTCTGCGTGAATGCACGCCCCGCCCCGTCGCGGTAGATCAGTGCCACCAGTCCGGGCACGATCATCGTCCCTGAGAATAAGATGACCAGCAAACCCACTATGCGGGTTATGGCACGAAAATGCATTCTGCCGTTCCTTTCCTGACGTTAAGAGTTATTTGAGCGGAGCTAGCTGCAGTGCGCCCCGGCTAAAGTCGGATAAATTCTGCCTGAAACCTGCAACCTGCGCATGAGGCAGCGCCAGCGTCAGGGTGATATTGTGTAAAAACTCACTGTGTAACAGCTGCCCGTCAAACCGGCTCACCATGCGTTCAATATCGCTCAGTTGCGCATAGTCACAGATAAGCTGAAAACTGAGCATCGGCACTTTAATCGTACGTGGTAGCAAGCGTAATGCCTGCTGTACGCCACCGCCGTAGGCTTTTACCAACCCCCCGGTGCCCAGCATAATGCCGCCATAGTAGCGCACCACAACGGCCGTGACTTCGCCGATATTATTACCCATCAGCTGCGCCAGCATCGGTTTGCCTGCGGTACCCGAAGGCTCACCGTCATCAGAAAAACCCAACTGCTGCGAGTCATCCGGTGCCCCGGCGACAAAGGCCCAGCAGTGATGCCGGGCCGTTGGGTGCTGCTGTTTAACCTGCTGAACAAAAGCCCGGGCCGCTTCCACGCCGTCAGTATGTGCTAACAGCGTAATAAAGCGGCTTTTCTTGATCTCTTCGCTGTAGCTGAACAGCTCCGCCGGGATGTCGTAAGCGTCCATCAGGCCAGGTTCAGGTCGCGCGTCATGTTTTCCACGCTGTGTGCATGGATCACCACGTTATCCTCAATGCGGATACCGCCGTAAGGCTTCAGCGCATCGATTTTCGCCCAGTCAAAATGGTTACTGAACTTCCCGGCGCGCCATGGTGCAAGCAGTGACTCAATAAAGTAAATGCCCGGCTCGATAGTCAGCACCATGCCCGGCTCCACCATACGCGTGCAGCGCAGATAGGGATACTGCTGCGGAGCGGCCAGATGCGTGCCGCGATCGTCCTGCATAAAGCCGGCGACATCATGCACCTGCAGGCCAAGTGGATGACCAATACCGTGCGGCATAAATGGCCCGGTAAGATCGTCCTTCACCATCGCTTCCGCACTGATGCCGTTGACCAACTGATGCTTAATCAGCAGGCTGGCGATACGAAAATGCATCTGCTCATGATACTCGCTGTAGCGCACGCCAGCTTTCATGGTGCCGATCAGCGCCAGCTCTTCGGCATTCATCTCTTTCACCAGCTGGGCATATTCGCTACCGCTATTCGCAGCGTAGCTGCGCGTCAGATCGGCGGCATAACCGTTATACTCGGCTCCGGCGTCAATCAGGAAGCTGCGCAGCTGCTCAGGCACATGCTGATCGAGTTTAGTGTAGTGCAGCACCGCCGCATGCTCGTTCAGCGCAATGATATTGCCATACGGCACGTCGGTATCGCGGTGCCCGGTTGCACTGAGGTAAGCGACATTAATATCAAACTCACTCATCCCCGATTTGAAGGCTTCTTTTGCCGCACGATGGCCGGTAACCGCAATTTTCTGCGCCTGGCGCATGCAGTACAGCTCATAACCGGTTTTATAGGCGCGATGATAGTGCAGGAAGTCGATCACCCCTTTAGGGTTAATCGAATCGCTGTTGAAGCCCAACTGCCGCGCGCGCTCGGCGACCGGGCCAATATAGGCCACGTTCTGGCGCTGCGCTGGCAGCTGCTGGCCGATATCATCGGCATTCTTTAGGCCGATAACCTCCACCGCACCCGTCCAGAAGCTGTTTGGCAGGGGTTCGACGTTATGCCAGTAGTCGACAGGAGAGTAAAACCACAGCTTGGGTTTATTCACCCCATCAATCCACAGCCAGCAGTTCGGCACCTGAGTAACCGGCACCCAGGCTTTAAACTGCGGATTGACCTTGAATGGATAGGTGTGATCGTCGAGAAATACCGTCAGTAATTCCCCGGAATGAATCAGCATTGCATCAAGATTGTGACGCGCCAGAACCTGCTGCGCGCGCTGTTGCAGTGTTTTCACATGCTCCTGATAGAGCGTAACTAGCGACTCCATACCCCTGTCTCCGTTGTGGCGATAGTGCCCGCATCTTATCACAGCCCGCTGGGGTATGCCGTTTTGGCGCAGCTGTGATCTTGTTTGCAAATCGACAACGTATCGTTTGCAAATAATTAACATCGCTCCCACACTCACGATCATCTGGTATGACCAGATCCCTTAATCGCGGCTCAGGAGACAGACATGCTCTACCAAGGCGAAACCCTTTCCCTCGACTGGCTGGAAGACGGCATAGCCGAACTGGTATTTGATGCCCCCGGCTCGGTCAATAAGCTGGATACCCAAACCGTCGCCAGCCTGGGCGACGCGCTTACCGTGCTGGAACAGCAGCCGCAGCTGCGCGGGCTGCTACTCAGCTCGCGCAAATCGGCCTTTATCGTCGGTGCCGATATTACAGAATTTCTTTCTCTGTTTGCGGCACCGGCCGAAAAACTGACGCAGTGGCTGGCCTTTGCCAACGGTATCTTTAACCGTCTGGAGGACCTGCCGGTTCCGACAGTTTCCGCCATCAGCGGCTATGCGCTCGGCGGCGGTTGCGAATGCGTGCTGGCAACAGACTTCCGCATCGCCACGCCGGACACGCGCATCGGTCTGCCAGAAACCAAACTGGGTATTATGCCGGGCTTCGGTGGTTCGGTACGCCTGCCACGCCTGTTAGGGGCGGATAGCGCGCTGGAAATTATCGCTGCCGGTAAAGATATCGATGCTGCTCAGGCGCTGAAGCTGGGCCTGGTGGACGCCGTGGTCGCAGCAGAAAAACTACACGGCGCAGCGCTAAGCGTATTAAAAGAGGCGGTTGCGGGTAAACAGGCCTGGCGTGAACGCCGCCAGCCGAAGCTGGAGCCGCTGAAGCTGAGCAAAATCGAAGCGGCAATGAGCTTCAGCACGGCCAAAGCGCTGGTGATGCAGACCGCCGGGAAACACTATCTGGCGCCAATTACCGCGGTCAAAACCATTGAAGCCGCCGCCGGGATGGGCCGTGATGCAGCATTACAGCTGGAAACCGCCGCTTTTGTACCGCTGGCGCGTTCTAATGAAGCGCGGGCGCTGGTTGGCATCTTCCTTAACGATCAGGCAGTGAAAGCCAAAGCGAAAAAACTGACGCGCGATGTGGAAACACCCAAACAGGCAGCCGTGCTGGGCGCCGGGATTATGGGCGGCGGTATTGCTTATCAGTCGGCCTGGAAAGGCGTGCCGGTGGTAATGAAAGATATCAGTGAGAAATCGCTGGCGCTGGGCATGGGCGAGGCTGCCAAACTGCTGAACAAACAGCTGGCGCGCGGCAAAATCGACGGCATGAAGCTGGCCAGCGTCATCAGCACCATTCAGCCAACGCTACATTATGCCGGTTTTGACCGCGTCGATGTGGTGGTGGAAGCAGTAGTGGAAAATCCCAGGATCAAAGCCGCCGTGCTGGCGGAGACGGAAAGTCATATTCGCCCGGATACGATTCTGGCATCGAACACCTCAACTATTCCCATCAGCCAGTTAGCGGAAGCCTTAACCCGCCCGGAAAACTTCTGCGGCATGCACTTCTTTAACCCGGTACCGCGTATGCCGCTGGTTGAAGTGATCCGCGGTAATAAAACTGCCGATGCAACCATCGCCAAAGTGGTTGCCTGGGCCAGCAAAATGGGCAAAACGCCGATTGTGGTAAATGACTGCCCAGGCTTCTTCGTCAATCGCGTGCTGTTCCCCTACTTTGCCGGCTTCAGCCTGCTGCTGCGCGACGGTGCCGATTTTCGCCAAATCGACAGGGTGATGGAAAAACAGTTTGGCTGGCCAATGGGCCCGTCGTGGCTGCTCGATGTGGTCGGTATTGATACTGCGCACCATGCCCAAAGCGTGATGGCCGATGGCTTCCCTCAGCGTATGAAGAAAGATTACCGCGATGCCATTGATGTGCTGTTCGACGCTAAACGCTATGGACAAAAAAATCAGCAGGGCTTCTGGCGCTGGGAAACCGACAGCAAAGGCAAAGCGAAAAAGGTCGGCGATAGCGAAACCGATCGTCTGCTGCAGAGCGTCTGCCAGCCGAAACGGGTGTTCAGCGATGAGGAAATTATCGCCCGCATGATGATCCCGATGATTAATGAAGTGGTGCGCTGCCTTGAAGAGGGCGTCATTGCCAGCCCGGCGGAAGCCGATATGGCGCTGGTGTATGGCCTCGGTTTTCCTCCGTTCCACGGCGGAGCATTCCGCTATCTGGATACCCTGGGCAGCGATACTTTTGTCGCGGGTGCCGAACCTTTTGCCGAACTGGGTGCGCTGTATCAGGTGCCGGAGGCACTACGTGACAAGGCAGCGCAACGTGCCAGCTGGTATCCACAGGCAACCCCCCTGGCTGACGCCACTCTGAAAACTGCGTGAGGAAAGCAAAATGGAAAAAGTAGTCATCGTTGATGCCCTCCGCACGCCGATGGGCCGTTCGAAAGGGGGAGCCTTCCGCCACGTGCGCGCTGAGGATCTCTCCGCCCATCTGATGCGTAGCCTGTTGAGCCGTAACCCGGCGCTGGAAGCCGCCTCGCTGGATGATATTTACTGGGGCTGCGTGCAGCAGACGCTGGAGCAGGGGTTCAATATTGCCCGCAATGCCGCGCTGCTGGCAGAAATCCCTCACAGCGTTCCTGCCACCACCGTTAACCGCCTGTGTGGTTCATCCATGCAGGCGCTGCACGATGCGGCGCGCATGATTATGGTCGGTGACGCCCGCGCCTGTCTGATCGGCGGCGTGGAGCACATGGGCCATGTGCCGATGAATCACGGCGTGGATTTCCACCCTGGCCTGGGCCGCAGCGTAGCAAAAGCCGCAGGCATGATGGGACTGACCGCAGAAATGCTGGCACGCCTGCACGGTATCAGCCGTGAAATGCAGGATCAGTTTGCTGCCCGTTCGCATCAGCATGCAGCTGCCGCTACCCAGGCAGGGCATTTCGCCAATGAGATCGCCCCGGTCTCCGGGCACGACGCCGACGGCGTCCTCAAACGCTATGACTTTGATGAGGTAATCCGCCCTGAAACCACCGTTGATAGCCTGGCCGCACTGCGCCCGGCATTTGATCCGGTTAACGGCAGCGTGACGGCAGGTACCAGTTCGGCACTTTCCGACGGTGCAGCCGCGATGCTGATTATGAGCGAATCCCGTGCGCTGGAGCTGGGCCTGAAGCCGCGCGCACGTATTCTCTCGATGGCAGTCGTGGGCTGCGATCCGTCGATTATGGGTTACGGCCCGGTTCCGGCCTCGCAGCTGGCGCTGAAACGCGCCGGGCTGAGCGCTGCAGATATCGATATTTTTGAGCTGAACGAGGCTTTTGCTGCGCAGGTACTGCCGTGCATTAAAGATCTGGGGCTGATGGGACAACTGGATGAGAAGGTCAATCTGAACGGCGGTGCCATTGCGTTAGGGCATCCACTGGGCTGCTCGGGAGCACGTATCAGTACTACCTTGCTTAATCTGATGGAGCGCCGCGATGCACAGTTTGGTTTAGCGTCAATGTGTATTGGTCTGGGCCAGGGGATCGCGACGGTTTTCGAGCGTCTGTGATACGTTGATCTGGCAGTTTTATTGCTAATTTACCGCCCGTCAGGGCGGTTTTTTTATCCTGCGGGGGCAGCATTGCTGCCCCCTGAACCATCAGATAAAGGCAAAGGCATCGCCAAACATGTGCGCTTCCAGTGCACCACGCTCGGCACAGAAACGCTCACGGGCAATTTTCGCCATTTCAAAACGACCGGCAATATAGATATCGTGCCCGGCAAGGCTGGTATAATCCTGCATTACGGCAGTCAGCACGGTGCCGTTACGGCCGGTGAAGCCCTCTTCCGGCTGCTCAACAACCGGTATCACCTGCAGATTCGGGTGCTTAACTGCCAGCGCGTTCAGTTCATCCAAATCATACAGGTGCTTCAGCTCGCGCCCACCCCAGTAAATGGCGATATGGCGATCCGGCTGCTGCGACAGTGCGGTCAGCAGAATAGAACGCGCATAGGAGAAACCGGTACCGCCTGCAATCAGCACCAGGGGGCGATCGCCCTCCTCACGCAGCCACGCGTCACCGTGAGGAATATCTACGGTGATCTGACGCTGTTGCTGAATGCGCTCCATGACTGCCATCGCATACAGATTCAGCTCGGAAGCACCGATATGCAGTTCGATAATATCTTTTTCCATCGGCGTAGAAGCCAGTGAGAACGGACGCTTATCACGCTCGTCCATCACGACCATCAGGTACTGACCGGCGCGGAAGTTGAAATCCGCCTCCGGGATCAGTCGTACGCGGTACACGGTATCGGTAATCGCCTCTACTGAGGTCACTTTACAGCTTAAGGTTGTCATGCGTTCCCTCTGTCGGGTCGTCATTATCATTTGACCGCCAGCGCTTCAGCGCGCTGGTGTATCACTCAAGATGCCTAACTCATCCCAAATCGCATCAATGCGAGCAGTCACCGCCGGGTCCTTACGGATTGGCGTGCCCCACTCGCGCTGCGTTTCGCCAGGCCATTTATTAGTCGCATCCATCCCCATTTTTGACCCCAGGCCGGAAACCGGTGAGGCAAAATCGAGATAGTCGATCGGCGTATTCTCGATCAGTACCGTATCACGAGCCGGATCCATGCGCGTAGTGATGGCCCAGATCACATCGTTCCAGTCACGCGCATTAACGTCGTCATCGCAAACGATAACAAATTTTGTGTACATAAACTGCCGCAGGAAAGACCAGACGCCCATCATGACGCGTTTGGCATGCCCGGCATACTGTTTCTTGATCGTCACCACGGCCAGGCGATAAGAGCAGCCCTCTGGCGGCAGATAGAAATCCACAATTTCCGGGAACTGCTTTTGCAGGATCGGCACAAACACTTCATTCAACGCCACGCCCAGCACCGCAGGTTCATCCGGCGGACGCCCGGTATAGGTCGAATGATAGATCGCATCGCGGCGCTGCGTGATATGCGTGATGGTGAACACCGGGAAGCTGTCTACTTCATTATAGTAACCCGTGTGGTCACCGTAGGGTCCTTCCGGCGCCATTTCGCCCGGCTCGATGTAGCCTTCCAGCACAATTTCAGCACTGGCGGGAACTTCAAGATCGTTAGAAACGCATTTCACCACTTCGGTTTTGGTCCCGCGCAGCAGGCCAGCAAAAGCATATTCCGACAGGGTATCCGGCACCGGTGTGACGGCCGCCAGAATAGTGGCCGGGTCAGCGCCTAATGCTACCGAAACCGGGAAGCGTTCGCCCGGATGCTGCTGGCACCACTCCTGGAAGTCCAGCGCGCCGCCACGGTGTGACAGCCAGCGCATAATCAGTTTGTTTTTGCCAATCACCTGCTGGCGATAAATACCGAGGTTCTGCCGCTCTTTAAGTGGCCCACGGGTGACCGTCAGCCCCCAGGTGACCAGCGGGGCCGCATCATCCGGCCAGCATTTCATCACCGGGATGCGGTTCAGGTCCACCTCATCCCCTTCGAAGATTTGCTCCTGGCACGGCGCATTACGCAGCCGTTTGGTCGGCATATTAAGCACCTGTTTCCACTGCGGCATTTTGTCGAAGAAGTCGCGAAAACCGCGCGGCGGCTCCGGCTCCTTCAGAAAGGCCAGCAGGCGGCCAACTTCACGCAGCGCCTTAACATCTTCCTGGCCCATGCCCATCGCCACGCGATCCGGGGTACCAAACAGATTGCACAGCACCGGCATGTCGTAACCTTTGGGGTTTTCGAACAGCAGCGCCGGGCCGCCGGCACGCAGCGTGCGGTCGGCAAT
Organism: Erwinia aphidicola; assembly: GCF_014773485.1. Classification (GTDB taxonomy): domain Bacteria; phylum Pseudomonadota; class Gammaproteobacteria; order Enterobacterales; family Enterobacteriaceae; genus Erwinia; species Erwinia aphidicola. Next base: position 10,107 of record NZ_JACXBP010000013.1, read on the forward strand.
TTCGGTCATTTCCAGATCGGGATCGATCTCGTGTTTGATGCGTTTTAATTCCCCACGCTGTTCAAGCAGAGAAAGGAAGTCGCGTAAGTCGTGGTATTTCATGACTTTCCATCAGTACGGTCAGTGAGTCGGTCATTATAGTGCCGATCCTGCGCTCGTCGTTAGTTTTGTTATGAAGTTTAGCCGCAGTGGAACGGCACCTGCGGCTCACCATGCGCCATTTTGTCATTACGCAGCAGGAACAGTTCCACTTTCGCCTGTTCAACGTTGCCAATAGACAGAGCTGGATACTGATACAACTTGCCAGATGACGTCAAATTCAAATAGCGCGTATATTGGCAAACGGCGCGGCTAATTATTGCTAATTTAAAGCCATAGGGTTATGCGTTTCGTTAATAAGAACGCGCGTGAAAACCCGCGGTTACTGCCAATCCCGCTATATCTATGTGAGCGATTTTGCTATCCTTATCGGCCAGATAATTGGAAAGTGACGTTATGGAATCCTGGTATTTACTTTATTGCAAACGAGGTCAGCTGCTGCGCGCGAAAGAACATCTTGAGCGTCAGGCCGTGCATTGCCTTAGCCCAATGATTGCTTTAGAGAAAACCGTGCGCGGAAAACGTACTCAGGTCAGCGAGCCGCTATTTCCCAACTATCTTTTTATTGAGTTTGATCCGGAATCCATCCACACCACCACCATTAGCGCAACGCGTGGCGTAAGCCATTTTGTCCGCTTTGGAAACCAGCCCGCCACCGTGCCGCTGGATGTGATCACCGCGCTGCAAAATGACCCGGTAGAAATTGTTATCGATCACGACCTGCCGCAGCCCGGTGATACCGTGATCATAACCGAAGGGGCATTTGAAGGATTGAAAGCAATCTTTACCGAGCCCGATGGTGAAGCCCGGTCGATGCTGTTGCTTAACCTGCTTAATAAGCAGGTGGTTCGCAGCGTTGGCAATCGCCAGTTTCAAAAGCTGTAATTCATCCGCAAGAGCGTCACTCTTCTCAGCGACAGACTTCACCCCTTACAGCCGGAACAACGTGCGCGCATTCAGCGCCGTTTGCTGCGCCAGGGTGTGTGCATCCTCACCCCGTAGCAGCGCCACCTGCTGAACGATATGCGGCAGGAAGCAGGGCTCATTTCGGCGCGTCGCCGGGCGCGGGCGCATGTCACGCGGCAGTAGCCACGGTGCATCGGTTTCCAGCAGCAGGCGCTCTGCCGGGATCAATGGCATCAGCTCACGCAGTTCCTGCCCGCGCCGCTCATCACATACCCAGCCAGTAATGCCAATCGACAATCCCAGCGACAGGCAGGATTCCAGTTCTTCACGCGTGCCGGTAAAACAGTGCAGCACCGCCGCCGGAAGTTTTGTCAGCCAGGGTTCAAGGATCTCAATAAAACGTTGGTGCGCTTCCCGGCAGTGCAGGAAAACCGGCAGCGCCAGCTCAGCCGCCAGCTCCAGCTGCGCGTTAAACGCGTAGGCCTGCTGTTGCGGGTCAGAGAAGTTGCGGTTGAAGTCCAGGCCACATTCGCCAATGGCGACGACCTGTGGATTCTCTGCCAGGCGGCGTAAGGTTGACGCGGTTTCCGCCGACCACTCGCTGGCGTGATGTGGATGCACGCCGGCAGTGGACCAGCAATAGTCCGGGTGCTGCTGCGCCAGACTGCAGGCCTGCTGGCTCTCCAGCGCGCTGGTCCCGGTAATCAACATGCCTTCAACGCCCGCTTCGCGCGCACGTTTCACCACCAGAGCGCGATCTTTAGCAAACTGCGTGCTGGTCAGGTTCACACCAATATCAAACATAGTCTCTTCCAAACAGTAACCGCCCTGACGGGCGGTTAGTAAACTCAATATGTTCTGCCAGAGGCAGCCGTTCGCGGCAATTACTCCGATTCGGCGTCCTGCTCTTCTTCATCTCCATCGCGACGATTTTTACCCACATAGAAGCGTGCGCAGAAAACCCCGACTTCAAACAGGCAGTACATCGGGATGGCTAACAGCGTCTGGGAGAAGATATCCGGCGGCGTCAGCAACATCCCAACGACGAACGCACCAACCAGCACATAAGGGCGCTTAGCGCGCAGATCTTCTGGCGTGGTCACACCGGTCCAGCACAGCAGCACGATAGCAATCGGCACTTCAAACGACACACCAAACGCCATAAATAACGTCATCACGAAGTCGAGATAGTTATTGATGTCGGTGGCAATCTGTACGCCCTGAGGCGCGGTTTTGGCGAAGAAGCCAAACGCCAGCGGGAAGACAATAAAGTAGGCGAAAGCCATCCCCAGGTAGAATAGGAATGAACTGGAAAACAGCAGCGGCATAACCAGCTTGCGCTCGTGGCGATACAGCGCAGGCGCAACGAATGCCCAGACCTGATAGAGGATCACCGGTACCGACAGGAACAGCGAGACAATAATTGTCAGCTTAATCGGCGTAAAGAATGGCGAGGCGACATCGGTGGCGATCATGCTGGCGCCCGCAGGCATCTGCTTAATCAGCGGTGCGGAAACCAGCTGGTAGATATCATTGGAGAAGTAAGCCAGGCACAGAAATATTGCCAGAACAGCAATGATGCAGTTCAGCAGGCGCTTACGTAGCTCGATCAGATGACTGATAAGCGGTTGGGTATCTTCAACTGCCATGTTTTACGTTATCGCTCGCTTGAGTGGAATTCACGGGGGCTCTCGGTTCAGCGGGTACAGCCGGCTCAGGGTTGACTTCAGGCTGCGGCGTCGCGGCGGTCTGGGTCACGGTGACCGGTGCCTGTGCCGGCGCGCTGGCCTGATGGTCCGCTTCGGCTGGCGTCACGCCTTCATGGGATTCCTGCGGGTTTTTTACCAGCGGGTTATGAATGGTGTGCGCTTCATCGTCAGCTTTTTCATTATCACCAAGGTAAGAGCGTTTCATCGAGTCAGCCGTCTGCTTCAGCTCCTCCACCGAGGCTTTAAGCTCAGGGGAGAGGCTGTCTTTGCTCGCCTGTTCGATTTTCTTCAGGCCGTCCTGCAGCTCCTGAATTTTCAGCTCTTGCGCCAGTTCATTCTGCACGCTGGTCGCCAGCGAACGCAGTGCGCGGATCCAGCCCATCACTGTTCTAACCGCTACGGGTAGACGCTGCGGACCCAGAACCACCAGGCCAATAACGAATACCAGTACCAGCTCACTAAAGCCTATGTCGAACACGGTTTATACCCTGTCGTTCTTAACGTCTTCTTTTTTTGCTTCAGTATGCTGTTTGTCCGCCAGTTTGGCGTTGAAGTCAGCATCATCAGCATGCGCTTTATCCTTTTCCTTGTCGTCTTCATCGCTCATAGCTTTTTTAAAGCCTTTGATTGATGAACCGAGGTCAGAACCCAGCGAACGCAGTTTCTTAGTACCGAACAGCAGGACAACCAGTACGGCGATGATCAACAAATGTGGAAGTGTAATGCCACCCATTATTACCTCTGATATCAATAATTGATGCGAATTTCGAGTATATAACAGCTTATGTCATGCTGACGATGCGCAAACCCCACCCACGCACAATAAACTGCCTATTTACCTTTCATGACAATCAGTTTGTTCTGCGCCAACCTATCAGCCAGGCGACAGCACCTGCAGCCATCAGGGCGGCGGAGAACATATCCCACTCAGAGCGCGTCAGCAAAATAGCCGTTCCGCTCAGCAGGAGCGTGGCGCCCACGCCAAACAGATAGCGTGACTGATGCTGCCTGGTCCGCTCCCCTTTGAGATCGCTTGCCAGGCGGTCAACACTGTGACGCAGCTGCTTATGCTGCCGCAGGCTGTCATAAAACAGCTCCGGCAGCTCCGGCATCTTCTCTGCCCAGAACGGCGCTTTCTCTTTCAGTGCACGCACGATAGCAGGAATGCCGATCTGGTCTTTAATCCAGTCTTCAAGGAACGGCTTGGCTGTCTTCCAGAGATCCAACTGCGGATAAAGCTGGCGGCCGACGCCTTCAACATACAGCAGCGTCTTCTGTAACAGTACCAGCTGCGGCTGCACTTCCATATTGAAACGTCGCGCAGTGTTAAACAGGTTAAGCAGCACGTGGCCGAAAGAGATCTCTGCCAGTGGCTTCTCGAAGATCGGCTCACACACGGTACGAATGGCGAACTCGAAGTCTTCAACATTGGTATCCGGCGGCACCCAGCCTGAATCGACGTGCAGTTCAGCCACTTTGCGATAATCGCGGTTGAAGAAGGCGATAAAGTTTTCCGCCAGGTAGCGCTTATCTTCTTTGTTCAGCGAGCCGACGATACCGCAGTCAATGCCGATATATTGCGGATCTTCAGGGTGTTCATAGCTGACGAAAATATTGCCCGGGTGCATATCCGCATGGAAGAAGCTGTCGCGGAACACCTGGGTAAAGAACACCTGCACGCCGCGCTCGGCCAGCAGCTTCATGTTGACACCGTGCTGCTCCAGCGTCACCACATCAGAGATCGGGATGCCATAAATACGCTCCATAACCAGCATATTTTCACTGCAGTAATCGGAATAGATTTCTGGGACATACAGCATTCTGCTGTTGTCAAAGTTACGCCGCAGCTGAATGGCGTTCGCGGCTTCGCGCAGCAGATTCAGTTCATCCAGCAGCGTTTTTTCGTAGTCGGCGACCACTTCCTGCGGGCGCAAACGGCGGCCATCAGGCAACAGGCGCGGCACCCAGCGGGCCAGGCGGTAGATCAAGCGCATATCCGCTTTAATTACCGGAAGAATGTCAGGGCGGATCACTTTGATCACCACCTCGCGACCGTTTTCTTTCAGCGTCGCCGTGTGAACCTGAGCAATCGAGGCGGAAGCCAGCGGGACGATCTCGAAGTCGTCGAACTGGCTCTCAATTGGCGCACCGAGTGAATGCTCAATCAGCTTCAACGCTTTGGCACCATCAAACGGCGCCACGCGGTCCTGCAACATTGCCAACTGGTCAGCAATGTGTGGCGGGAACAGATCGCGGCGGGTCGACATCATCTGACCAAACTTGATCCACACCGGCCCGAGCTGCTCCAGCGCAAGACGCAAACGCTCGCCCAGCGGCTGAGTTTTGTGGCGATTTGGCATCCAGAACAGGCATTTGCGCCACAGGCGAATGGGTAAAGTCAGGCGGGTTTTGGGGATCAGTTCATCCAGGCCGTAGCTGAGAAAAACGCGGATAATCAGGTAGAGACGACGCAGTTCACCGAAGGTCATTTGACCTCCAGCTGATTAATTCGGGCATCAAGGGCATCCAACGATCGGGTTAAGGCATCCACTTCTTCACTGAACCAGGCGAGCTCGAGCTTACCCGGTGCCAGCCGCCACTCTTCCGTCAGCGTCTGGCCCAGATAACTCTGCTTACGCTCGACATCACGGCGCAGCGCGTTGAAACCACGGCGGGCAAACTTTGTCAGCCCTTCCGCAGCTATGTCGCCAATCCACGGGGCAAGATATTCCGCCGGGTCGAGTTCTGCGAGGTCCAGCAGTGCAGAGAACTGCTGCACCAGCTGCAGGTCACCTTCCACCTCCAGCTCGCCGCTGCGGATCAGGGCCGTCAGCTGCTGGCGGTCGCGCAGTTTTGGCAAGGTTGCCAGACGGGTTTTCACCGTACAGTCTGGCGTGTCACCCCACGCACCTATCACATCCACCTGGTTTTCACTGAAGACGAAGGTGACGGGCTGTTGCAGTTCCGCAAGAACGATAGCAAGGCTACGCCCGTTAAGACGTTGACGCGCCGCCTTCAGGCCGCGATCGCGGTATAAAATCTGGTTAAGCGCGCTCTCCAGACTGGCAGTTAACAGCGGCGTTAATGTCATGCGTTTTCCTGCTTAAAACTTAAATCCGCGGTGCAAGGCAACAATGCCGCCCGTCAGATTGTGATACGTGGTGTTTTCAAAGCCAACGTCCATCATCATCTGCTTCAGGGTTTCCTGATCGGGATGCATTCGGATGGATTCTGCCAGGTAGCGGTAGCTACCTGCATCTTTCGCCACCAGCTCGCCAATACGCGGCAGGATGTGGAAAGAGTAAGCGTCATAGGCTTTGTTCAGCAGTTCGAACTGCGGCTTGGAGAACTCCAGCACCAGCAGACGCCCGCCCGGCTTCAGCACCCGGAACATCGAGGCCAGCGCTTTCTCTTTTTCGGTCACGTTACGCAGACCAAAAGCGATAGTAATGCAGTCGAAGTAGTTATCCGGGAACGGCAGTGCTTCGGCATTGGCCTGAACGTAATTTACGTTGCCGATGACGCCTTTGTTGCGCAGCTTTTCACGGCCCACTTTCAACATTGAGCTGTTGATATCGGCCAGCACCACTTCACCGGTCTCACCGACCAGACGTGAGAATTTTGCCGTGAGATCGCCGGTGCCGCCTGCTAAATCAAGTACGCGCTGCCCACGGCGCACGCCGCTGCAGTCGATGGTAAAACGCTTCCAGATGCGGTGGATGCCCATAGACATCAGGTCATTCATCAGATCATATTTGGCCGCAACGGAATGGAAAACATCAGCCACCATCTCGGCCTTTTCGTTTTTCGCTACCGTGCGATAGCCGAAGTGGGTGGTGTCCTTTGATTCATCTGCCATTTGTTTTGCCTGCTCTACAATCAAATATTTGCCAAGTGTACCAGAGTCACGCTGACCAGGCACTTGCCACACGCTTATTCATTGATGCGGTGTGGCATTGCGGCAGGAGAAAATTCTTCACTTTCTGCTTCCCCGGCAGCGTCATCTTCCTCCCCCTCTTCCGCGGGCAGCGCCTGCTCGACCAGACGAGGATTTATCGGGCGTTTGATCTCAACGCCCATCTGGCGGAAGCCTTCCGTCTGCGCAATCAGGTTGCCGCGCCCTTCCGACAGCTTTTTCATCGCCTGACGGTAGCTATCCTGAGCTTTATCCAGGTTCTGGCCGATAGCACTCATATCGTCAACGAATAAGCGCATTTTGTCATAGAGCCTGGCGGCCCGGTCGGCAATGCGCTGGGCATGACGGCTCTGATGCTCATAGCGCCATAAGTTGTTGATCGTGCGCAGCGCCACCAGCAGCGTGGTCGGGCTGACCAGCATGATATTGAGGTTTAGCGCCTCGTTGATCAACTCTGGTTGACGGTCGATAGCCAGCAGAAAGGCCGGCTCCACCGGGATAAACATCAACACATAATCCAGCGAGCGTAAACCGGGCAATTGTTGGTAATCTTTTCGGCTAAGGCCCCGCAGGTGGCTGCGGATGGCGGCGATGTGCTCGCTAATCGCCGCTTCACGCCCGGCTTCATCTTCACCATTGTAGTAGCGTTCATAGGCCACCAGCGTCATCTTGGCGTCGATCACTACGTCTTTGCCCTGCGGCAAGTGCACAATCACATCCGGCTGCATGCGGCCACTCTGTTCCAGCTGTATATTCACCTGAGTCTCATACTCATGACCTTCGCGCAGGCCGGAAGCCTCCAGCACCCGGCTGAGTACCACTTCCCCCCAGTTGCCCTGAGTTTTGTTATCGCCCTTCAGCGCTTTGGTGAGGTTAATCGCTTCCTGCGCCATCTGGGCATTGAGCTGCTGCAGGTTACGAATTTCGTGAGAAAGCGTATGGCGTTCGCGCGCTTCCTGACCGAAACCTTCCTGCACCTGACGGCGGAAGCCCTCCAGCTGTTCACGCAGCGGCGTAATCAGCCCATTCAGGCTCTGGCGGTTCTGTTCATCGACGCGACGGCCGCTGTTTTCAAAAATTCGGTTTGCCAGGTTTTCAAACTGCGCATTAAGGCGCTGCTCGCTGTTGACCAGCAGGCGCTGCTTCTCTTCAGCCGCCATGCGCGTCTCTTCCAGGCGGATGGTAACTTCACGCAGCTCCGCCTCCTGGGCGCTGTTGATCTCCAGCTGAGTGCGCAATTCACGCGTGAGCTGGTCGCTCTCTGCGCGCCAGTGATCGAGGTGCTGTAGCTTTTCACCGGCTGCGGCATGCGCAGCGTGCAGCTGGCGCAGCTCCTGCTCGCTCTGCTTATGGACAAGTAACTGGGCCTCAAGCTGCTGCTGTAAGCGCTGACGTTCAGCCTGCGCCTGCTCAGACGCCTGTAACAGCAGCTGCCGCTCCGTCTCGCCCTTCGCCAGCTGCTGCTGGCTGCGATAAGAGGCGAACAGCCACCCTGCCAGTAGCCCGACCAGACCGATACCTGCGCTATAAACGATTGTTGGATCCACCCTGCTTCTCCTGCTGAAACCCTGACAGGGGAAAAATAGAGGCGCACTGTATAAATGTCCAGATAAAAAGCAACTTGCTCACGGGCTTAGGAGAAATTTTGGAGAAGGTACGCAGATAAATGAGGGGGCGGTTGCGGTTTGCGGGCAGCTTTCAGACGCTGCCCGCAAAGTGAGAAATTTAGATCAGGCGGCGTGCAGCCTCAACCACGATTTTCACCGCGTCACTTTCGGTTTTTTTCATGGTTTCCGCATCCGGGATCTCCTGCTGGGTACGGTTAACAATCACCCCAGCGACCATTCCGGCGCGAAGTCCCTGGCTGGCACACATGGTCAGCAGGGTAGCGGACTCCATTTCATAGTTCAGCACGCCCATCTCCTGCCACTCTTTCATCGACCCCTGGAAGCGGCTCACCACCCGGCCTGACCAGGTGTCGTAACGTTCCTGGCCCGGATAGAAAGTATCAGATGAAGCAGTGATGCCGATGTGGGTGCGCGCGCCGGCCTCTTTCGCCGCATCGACCAGCGCGGTGGTGCAGGTGAAATCCGCTACCGCCGGGAACTCCAGCGGCGCAAAGTGCAGGCTGGCACCGTCGAGACGTACGGAACCGGTCGTCACCAGCACATCGCCAACGTTGATGTCCGGCTGAATAGCACCGGTGGTACCCACGCGCAGGAAGGTGCGTACGCCGAGCTGCGCCAGCTCCTCCACGGCAATAGACGTCGAAGGACCGCCGATACCGGTCGAACAGACGATCACCGGCTTACCGGAAAGCTCGGCGCGCCAGGTGGTAAATTCACGGTGTGAAGCCAGGTGGACAGGATTGTCCATCAGGGCAGCAATTTTCTTTACGCGCTCCGGGTCGCCAGGCACGATGGCCAGCGTCGCGCCCTGGAGATCGGCTTTAGTGAGGCCAAGATGGAAAACGTCAGAATGTGCCATTTCAAACTCCTGTCGCGGAAAGCGGGGATAGTAATTAAGCGCTACTGTAAGGAATAACGGCGCTCTTTAGTGTGATTAATGTCGCTGATTAAAATGAAAGTTACACGCCTTACACTGAAAATAGTGACCAGCATCACATTTCATTATTTGCTCATGCCACTTTGACACAACTTGCCCTGTGGTTCAGCTTTATCAGGTGATAAAGAGATACCCTCACTCAAGCTCTGACCCCATCGCATTCCTGGCTATAGTTAGCTGATTGCATTCGCGCCTGCACGGAGAGAACCATGAAAAACGAAGATAACATGACTCAAGAACTGAGCGAAAAAGGCTTTGCGCCCGCAGTCCTGCCGACGGCTGCCACCACAATTATTACCGACAGCGCCGGGATTATCTCCGGGGAAACCTCGATTCCCACTCAGGGGGAGAATATGCCGGCGTTTCACGCCAAACCGCGTAATGCCACGGGCCCGCTGCCGGTGGTGTTAGTCGTCCAGGAGATCTTCGGCGTTCACGAACACATCCGCGATATCTGTCGCCGCCTGGCGGCGGAGGGATATCTGGCTGTCGCTCCTGAGCTCTACTTCCGCCAGGGCGACCCGAGCGAATATGACGATATCCCAACCCTGTTCTCAGAGCTGGTGAGTAAAGTGCCGGACAATCAGGTGCTGGCCGACCTGGATCATGTGGCTAACTGGGCATCGCGTCACGACGGCGATATGCGCAATATGGCGATTACCGGTTTCTGCTGGGGCGGGCGCATTACCTGGCTCTATGCGGCGCACAATCCGCAGCTGAAGGCTGCCGTCGCCTGGTACGGCAAGCTGGTCGGTGATAAAACCATGAAGCAGCAGAAGCAGCCGGTCGATATCGCCGTCGATCTGAATGCCCCGGTATTAGGGCTGTACGGTGGTAAAGATGACAGCATCCCGCAGGAGAGCGTGGAAACTATGCGTCAGGCACTGCGGGCGGCCAATGCGAATGCGGAAATTATTGTCTATCCCGATGCCGGTCACGCCTTCAATGCTGACTATCGCGCCAGCTATCATGCCGAGTCCGCCCAGGACGGCTGGCAACGTATGCTGGCGTGGTTTAAACAGTATGGCGTTGCGCCAAAGGCATAAAAAAGGGGGCGCTTAGCGCCCCAAATACACATCAACAACACAGATAATTACGCTTTGGCGTTACGCAGGTTTTGCGCCGCCTGTACCATGTTCGCCAGCGCCTGGCGGGTTTCAGCCCAGCCACGGGTTTTCAGGCCGCAGTCCGGGTTAACCCACAGACGTTCAGTCGGGATACGCTGAGCCGCTTTCAGCAGCAGCGCTTCTATCCACTCTATCGACGGCACGTTCGGCGAGTGAATGTCGTATACGCCCGGGCCAATCTCATTCGGGTACTCAAATTCTTCGAACGACTCCAGCAGCTCCATATCGGACCGTGAGGTTTCAATGGTGATCACGTCGGCGTCCAGCGCAGCGATCGAATCCATAATGTCGTTGAACTCGCAGTAGCACATGTGGGTGTGGATCTGGGTGTCATCCTGCGCCACGGCGGCGTTCAGGCGGAAAGCGTCCACTGCCCACTCCAGGTAGGCGGCCCAGTCGGATTTGTGCAGCGGCAGCCCTTCTCGCAGCGCTGGCTCATCAATCTGGATGATGCCAATTCCCGCTTTTTCCAGGTCTGCCACTTCATCACGCAGCGCCAGGGCAATCTGCTTAGCGATGGTTTCACGCGAAACGTCTTCACGCGGGAATGACCAGCAGAGAATGGTCACCGGACCGGTCAGCATACCTTTCACCGGCTTGTTGGTCAGCGACTGGGCATACTTAGCCCACTCCACGGTGATGGCCTGTGGGCGGCTGACGTCGCCAATAATCACCGGTGGCTTCACGCAGCGTGAGCCGTAGCTCTGCACCCAGCCATTTTGCGTAAAGATGAAGCCGTCGAGGTTTTCCCCAAAGTACTCCACCATGTCGTTGCGCTCGGCTTCCCCGTGGACCAGCACGTCCAACCCCAGGCGCTCCTGCTCGACAATCGCCTGCTTGATGTGCTCAGCGATACCGGTGCGGTAGTGGTTAGCATCCAGACGCCCCTGCTTAAAATCGAGGCGCAGGCCACGAATTTCGCTGGTCTGCGGGAACGAACCGATGGTGGTGGTGGGCCACGCAGGCAGCTGGAAGCGCTGGCGCTGAGCCTCCGCGCGCACCGTATAGCGGTGATTACGCTGGCTGTCCTGAGCGGTTATTGCCGCCAGGCGCTGGCCCACTGCCGGATTGTGCACTCGGGTCGAGGATTTTCGGGCGCGAATTGGGGCGCTCCAGGCTTCCAGCGAGGCCGGGTCACTGTTATTTAGCGCATGGCTCAACAGCGACAGCTCTGCGCATTTCTGCAGGGCAAAGGCGAACCAGCTTTTGACCTCGTCATCGAGGCGGGTCTCCACGCTCAGGTCAATCGGGCTGTGCAGCAGCGAGCAGGAAGAGCCAATCCACAGCTGCTTACGGGCGGCGACAAGCGGTTGCAGGCGCTCAAACCAGCGGCTGAGGTCGGCACGCCAGACGTTACGGCCATTGATCACCCCAACCGACAGCAGCCAGCTCGCCGGAAGCTGGCGGTTCAGCGCGTTGATATCGTCTTTACCGTGCACCAGGTCCACATGCAGGCCCTGCACCGGCAGTACGCGAATGGTATCGATATTCTGGCCGATGCTGTCGAAGTAGGTGGTCAGCAGCAGTCTGGTATGGCCCTGCAATGCAGCATAAGCAGGTTTGAAGGCCGCAAGCCATTCGGCTGGCAGTTCCAGCGCCAGCGCTGGCTCGTCAATCTGCACCCACTCGATATCGCGTTTTGCCAGCTCAGCCAGCACCTGCTGGTAAACCGGCAGGATCGCTTTGAGCAGGCTCAGGCGGTCAAACGCGGCGCCCTTCACTTTCCCCAGCCATAAATAGGTTACCGGGCCAAGCAGCACGGGTTTGATTTTGTGTCCAAGCGCCAGCGCTTCATCCACTTCGTCCAGCAGCTGAGTCCAGCTCAGCTTGAACTGCTGGCCCTGCACAAATTCCGGCACCATGTAGTGATAGTTGGTGTTAAACCATTTGGTCATTTCTGCCGCCGCCGCCGGTTCACCGCCGGGTGCACGGCCACGGCCCAGGCGAAACAGGGTGTCGAGGTCAACTGAACCGTCTTTATTGAGATGGCGCGCCGGAACGTTCCCCAGCAGCAGGCTGGTCGTCAGGACGTGATCGTACCAGGCGAAATCGCCGACCGGCAGCAGGTCAACACCGGCCTCTTTCTGCTGCTGCCAGTGGCGGGCGCGCAGTTCACGACCGGTCGCCAACAGCGCTTCCTGAGAGCTGTTACCCGCCCAGTAGCTTTCCTGTGCTTTTTTCAGTTCGCGGCGCAGACCGACACGCGGAAATCCAAGTGTATGGTTCAGAATAGTCATCAGTTTTGCCTCGTAGAATCCATTTTTACCGGGCTGGCTGACTCATTTAGCCATCCAGATGTTTACACCGCTATAATCCGCAGGTAGTGTATTCACCACAAGCGCAAAATGTTCACTGTCGATGTGAAGGACTCTCATGATCGAACTCAAGCACCTGCGAACGCTGCAGGCACTGCGAAATACCGGGTCGCTGGCCGCCGCTGCCGCTCAGCTCCACCAGACGCAATCAGCGTTATCTCACCAGTTCAGCGATCTGGAGCAGCGCCTTGGCTTTCGCCTGTTTGTGCGAAAAAGCCAGCCGCTGCGCTTTACGCCACAGGGGGAGATCCTGTTACAGCTGGCAGAGCAGGTATTGCCGCAGATCCAGCACGCGCTTCAGGCATGCCACGAGCCGCATCAGACCACGCTGCGCATTGCCATTGAGTGTCACAGCTGTATTCAGTGGCTGACGCCCGCGCTGAATAACTTCCGTCAGAGCTGGCCGCAGGTCGTAATGGACTTCAAGTCGGGCGTGACCTTTGATCCACAGCCCGCTTTACAGCAGGGCGAGCTGGATATCGTCCTGACCTCAGATATTCTGCCGCGCAGCGGATTGTTCTATACGCCGATGTTTGATTTTGAGGTACGCCTGGTGCTGGCCCCGGATCACCCACTGGCACAGAAGGATCACATCACGCCGGAGGATCTGGCCAGTGAAGTGCTGATGATCTACCCGGTACAGCGCCAGCGCCTGGATATCTGGCGCCATTTCCTGCAGCCCGCGGGCATCAGCCCGGCGCTGAAAAACGTCGATAATACGCTGCTGCTGATTCAGATGGTTTCCGCGCAGATGGGCATTGCCGCACTGCCGCACTGGGTGGTAGAAAGTTTTGAACACCAGGGGTTGGTGGTGACGAAAACGTTAGGGGACGGCCTGTGGAGCAGGCTATATGCCGCCGTGCGCGATGGCGAACAGCGCCAGCCAATCGTGGAGGCATTTATCCGTTCCGCCCGTCAGCACGCCTGCGATCACCTGCCGCTGGTGCGTGACGCTTCACGCCCCGGCACGCCGTTATCCGCGATCAATCCTCTGTAACACCATCGCCAGCCTGCCGCTGGCGGTTTTTCCTGTTTAACTCACGAATTGTCTCTATAATGCGCTCATTGCTATGGTTTCAATGAAAGAGAGTTCCTATGACGAATAATGATGTCCTGCGCAGCGTGCGTTACATGCTGAATTTAAGCGATGCGAAAGTGGTAAGCATTCTGGCGCTGGCAGAGAGCGAAGTAACAGAAGCCGAAGTTGCCAGCTTCCTGAAGAAAGAGGAAGAGCCCGGTTTTCGCGCCTGCCCGGATGTCATCATGGGTTACTTTCTCAACGGTCTGATTTTCGAGCGTCGCGGCAAAAGCGAAGATGCCCCGGCGCCCTCTATCGAACGCAAGATGACCAACAACATCATGATGAAAAAGCTGCGCGTGGCATTCGACCTGAAAACTACCGACATTATTGAGCTGCTGAAAAGCACCGATTTTGCGGTAGGTCAGTCAGAGATCGGCGCGATCTTCCGTAAACCGGGGCATAAAAACTACCGCGAATGTGGCGATCAGATCCTGCGTAACTTCCTCAAAGGCCTGACGATGAAAATTCGCCCGGCCAAACCTAAAGCGCAGGCTTAACGCCTGATGCGATTAACGCCCGACTGCGTTAATCGCATTTATCTTCCCTTCCTCACATCTTCCATTTAGAACATAACCACTCACCAAACGAACACAGCAGCATCCCCTCTCGCTCAAAACGTGATAGTCATCACGCTTTATCGTTTCATTGCGAAAATATTTCATCATTTTGTGATGCACATATAGCCACTTTGTCATAAAAGTGTAACATCTGCGCCCTTCTTCACAGTCCTTTGTGCTGATAACCACTAGGCTGTGCGCGAAATGGAACATTTAACCCTGCACTGGCCGGATTTTGTTCCTTTTGCTGAACATCCATCAGGGTGTCAGTTTTATAAGCCACGGGAGGCCGTTTACATGCTAAGTATTTTCAAACCTGCTGCACATCAACCGCGTGTCGATGACAGCCGCGTCGATCCGCTGTACCGCAAACTGCGCTGGCAGATCTTTCTGGGTATTTTCTTTGGCTACGCCGCCTACTATCTGGTGCGAAAGAATTTCGCACTGGCAATGCCTTACCTGGTTGAGCAGGGCTTTTCGCGCGGCGACCTCGGCTTTGCCCTGTCCGGGATCTCCATTGCTTACGGCTTCTCCAAATTTATTATGGGTTCGGTATCGGACCGCTCAAACCCGCGCGTATTTCTGCCTGCTGGCTTGATCCTGGCCGCGGTGGTGATGCTGTTTATGGGCTTCGTGCCGTGGGCGACGTCGAGCATTATGGTGATGTTCGTGCTGCTGTTCCTGTGCGGCTGGTTCCAGGGAATGGGCTGGCCACCGTGCGGACGCACCATGGTGCACTGGTGGTCGCAAAAAGAGCGCGGCGGTATCGTGTCGGTGTGGAACTGCGCGCACAACGTTGGCGGCGGGATCCCTCCACTGCTGTTCCTGCTGGGGATGGCGTGGTTTAACGACTGGAAAGCCGCGCTGTATATGCCTGCCTTCGGCGCCATTCTTATCGCCATCTTTGCCTTTGCTTTAATGCGTGACACCCCTCAATCCTGCGGCCTGCCGCCGATTGAAGAGTATAAGAACGACTATCCGCCGGACTATGATGAAAAGCATGAAGAAGAGCTGACGGCGAAACAGATCTTTATGCAGTACATCCTGCCCAACAAGCTGCTGTGGTATATCGCGCTGGCGAACGTGTTCGTCTATCTGCTGCGTTACGGCATCCTCGACTGGTCACCGACCTACCTGAAAGAGGTGAAGCACTTCACGCTGGATAAATCTTCGTGGGCCTACTTCTTCTACGAGTACGCCGGTATTCCAGGGACGCTGCTGTGCGGCTGGATGTCGGATAAAGTCTTCAAGGGCAATCGCGGTGCCACCGGCGTGTTCTTTATGGTACTGGTGACGATTGCCACCGTGGTGTACTGGATGAACCCGGCCGGCAATCCGGGCGTTGATATGGCGTGTATGACGATTATCGGCTTCCTGATCTACGGCCCAGTGATGCTGATTGGCCTGCATGCCCTGGAGCTGGCACCGAAGAAAGCGGCAGGGACGGCGGCCGGATTCACCGGGCTGTTTGGCTACCTCGGCGGTTCCGTCGCGGCCAGTGCCATCGTCGGTTACACCGTGGACTTCTTCGGCTGGGACGGCGGCTTTATGGTGATGATCGGCGGCTGCGTACTGGCAGTGATCCTGCTGTTTATGACCATGGTAAGTGAGAACAAACACAAGCAGGCACTGAAAACTCGCTGAAAGGAGACGCCATTATGTTGAAAAACGTTATCGCAACTTTACTGCTTTCGACCTCTCTCGCGGCTACGGCCGCGAGTACCGCACCCATCGTGATTGCCCATCGCGGGGCCAGCGGGTATCTGCCGGAACATTCGCTGCCGGCGAAGGCGATGGCCTATGCCCAGGGTGCCGATTATCTTGAGCAGGATCTGGTGATGACCAAAGACGATCGTCTGGTGGTGCTGCATGACCACTACCTCGATCGCGTCACCGATGTTGCCACGCGCTTCCCACAGCGTGCCCGCGCAGACGGGCGCTATTACGCCATCGACTTTACGCTGGCCGAGATTAAAAGCCTGAAGTTCAGCGAAGGGTTTGAGATTGAGAACGGCAAAAAAGTACAGACCTTCCCAGGACGTTTCCCGATGGGAAAATCGGACTTCCGCGTGCACACCTTCGAGGAGGAGCTGGAGTTTATCCAGGGTCTGAACCACTCTACCGGCAAGAACATCGGTATCTATACCGAGATCAAAGCACCGTGGTTCCATCGTAAGGAGGGCAAAGACATCTCGGCGAAGGTGCTGGATGTGCTGAAACAGTATGGTTATAGCGGCAAGGACGATAAGGTTTATCTGCAGTGCTTTGACTATAACGAAGTGAAGCGCATCAAAACCGAGCTGGAACCGCAGCGCGCGATGAACCTCAAGCTGGTGCAGCTGATTGCCTATACCAAATGGGATGAAACCCAGGAGCAGCAGAACGGCAAGTGGGTAAATTACAGCTACGACTGGATGTTTAAACCGGGTGCGATGAAGACGATTGCACAGTATGCCGACGGTATCGGGCCGGATTACCACATGCTGATAGCGGACGGATCACAGCGCGGCGACGTGCGCGTCACCGACATGGTTAAAGAAGCGCATCTGAATAAGATGGTGGTGCACCCTTACACCGTGCGCGCCGATCGGCTGCCGCCGTATGTCAGTGATGTCGACCAGCTGTATGACCTGCTGTACCACAAGGCCGGCGTCGACGGGCTGTTTACCGACTTCCCGGATAAAGCGGTGCATTTTTTAGGACGATAAAACGTAGGGGTCAGGCATGCCTGACCCGTTTTAAAAGCTTAGACGTTAAAGAGCTCGCGCAGATACTTCGGCACCGCCAGATCGGCATTTGAACCAATCACTTCCAGCTCCGGCAAAATATCCTTCAGGCGCTGATGCGAGTTGCTCATCACGCAGCCCTTACCCGCCATGCTCAGCATCTCTTTATCGTTCATGCCGTCACCAAAGGCGATGCACTCCTGCAGCGAATAGCCGAGCGATTTTGAAACCGCATCCAGCGCATGTCCTTTCGACACGCCGCCCGCCATCACTTCCAGACAGGTCGGCAGCGAGAAGCTGACATTTACCCGGTCGCCCCAGCGCGCCATCAGCGCCTGCTCCAGCGGCACCAGCAGCTCGGGGATCGCGCAGGTAAAGAACACCTTGCTGATGCCGTCGGTCTGCAGCTGGCCCGGCTGAAAAATCTGGTAGTTAAAGTCTGATTCGCGGAAGAAATCCACCTCTTCCGGACGATGGCGGTTAAGAAACCACTCTTCATCGCGATAGACGTTGGTGTAGATATCGGGGTTGGCGTGCTGCATGGCAAACAGCTCTTGCGCGATATCTTCATCCAGATTATGGCTGAACACCAGCTCACCGGCGGTGTTGTGCACGCGCGCGCCGTTTGAGGTGATCATGTAAGCGTCGATGCCGAGGCTGTCGCGCATCTGCGCCACATCAATGTAGTGACGACCGGTGGCGAAGACAAAGTGCACGCCTTTACGCGTCAGCAGCTGTAGCGTTTCGCGCGCAAAAGGAGAAAGGGTGTGATCCGGTGACAGCAGCGTGCCATCCAGGTCTGAAGCAACAATATGGAACATAAAACCTCTGGTTAACATTTTCTGGCGGGACTCCCCGCCGGTCACTGAATACTGGCCACTTACGGGTGGCGTGCAAAGAAGGTGAGGATCGCCTCCAGCGCTTCGGCACGCATGCGGTCGCTCTCAAACAGGATCTCGTGCCGGGCACCGTCAATCACCAACGGTTTGCCTCCGGCACAGGGCTGGCCTGCCGCCACCATCGTCTGACAGAACAGATCCTGAGCGCGGTTATCCACCACCTTATCCTCTGATGCCTGCAGCAGCAGCAGCGGCGTGCCAATCTGCGCGGCCTGACTGAGGATGCTCTGCCCGGCGCGCACGCCTTCACGCACCCAGTGATAAGTTGGTCCGCCGACGCGCAGCCCCGGGTCGTCAGCGTAGAAGCGCAGATTACGGCGATAGCGTTCGCGGCTGTGCGTCAGCTCGTTGATGGCAAAGGGGCGCGCATGCCATTTCCCGGTGCCGAGCGCATAGCCATCGCGCACCGCCGGGCGTTTCTCCGCCCAGTTAAGGATCTGATGCGCCATCCACAGCGGCATCGGCAGATAGATGCCGAACATCGGCGATGCCAGCGCCACCGCGTCGAAGGCTGCTGGCTGGCGCGCCAGCATCAGCGCGAGGATCGCCCCGCCCATCGAGTGGGCCAGCGCGTAGCGATGACGATAGTGGCGTGCGACGATCTCTTTCAGATACAGGGTTTCCAGATCGTCGACGTAATCTTCAAATTCCACCACGTGTCCGCGATGCGAATCAGCAAGAAGCCTGCCGGAGCGCCCCTGGCCACGATGGTCGATAATCACCACGTCGTACCCACTGTGGAACAGGTCGTAGGCCAACTCGGGATATTTCACATAGCTTTCAATCCGGCCGGGACACAGCAAAATAACTTTATCGTGTTGCGGGGAGATGAAGCGGACATAGCGGATCGGCACGTTTTCCACGCCGGTAAACTCACCCTCTTCACGCTGCTTCCAGAAATCCAGCAGCGGGCCGGTGGCAAAAGCGGCGAAGGCTCTCTCCCGCATCAGCCAGCTGTTTTTAAGATGTTCCATCGGGCGTTTTCCAGAAGAGACAAACTGCGGGCAGCGGACATTGTTACCCATAGCGCAACGTTCAACAATGTCGTATTGTGTCACAATTGAGCGTTTTCAGGGAGCTTTACCCCATGACCATCGAATGGTGGCTAACCTATTTGTTAACAACCAGCATTTTAAGCCTGTCGCCCGGCTCCGGGGCGATTAACACCATGAGTACCGGCATTAGCCACGGCTATCGCGGTGCAGTGGCCTCCATTGCCGGGCTGCAGGTCGGGCTTTCGCTGCATATCGTGCTGGTCGGCGTTGGGCTGGGTGCGCTGTTTTCTCAGTCGGTGCTGGCGTTTGAAATTCTCAAGTGGGCGGGTGCCGCATATCTGGTGTGGCTGGGCATTCAGCAGTGGCGCTCATCCGGCGCGATTGACCTCGGCGCGGTGGCGAAGGCGATGCCGCGCCGCAAGCTGTTTCGCCGCGCAGTGCTGGTCAATCTGACCAACCCGAAGAGCATCATTTTCCTCGCCGCACTGTTCCCGCAGTTCATTATTCCGCATCAGCCCCAGGCGATGCAGTATCTGGTGCTCGGCGTCACCACGGTGGTGGTCGATATCATTGTGATGATTGGATACGCCACGCTGGCGACGCGCATTGCGGTATGGATTAAAGGCCCGCAACAGATGAAGTTGTTGAACCGGACGTTTGGTGGGTTGTTTATGGCGGTGGGTGCGCTGCTGGCTTCGGCGCGCAGAATGGCCTGAATAATTGGGGCGGGCGGCAAAAATGTCGCCCGCGGCAAATGCAGGAGAGGCCGACCGTTTTCCGCTTGGCCCGCCGTTATCCATTACTCCACGTCGTCGCCGTCGACGTGTTCTTTAATCATCACCAGGAACGGCTTGCCAAAACGTTCCAGCTTCTTATGACCGACCCCGTTCACGCTCAGCATCTCTGAGGCGGTAATCGGCATCTGCTCTGCCATTTCAATCAGCGTCGCATCGTTAAATACCACGTATGGCGGCACGTTCGCTTCATCCGCAATCGCTTTACGCAGCTTGCGCAGTTTGGCAAACAGCTTGCGATCATAGTTGCCGCCGAACGACTTCTGGCTGCTGCTGCGCGGCTTAATGCTGACCAGGCGCGGTACCGCCAGCTGGAGCGGCGCTTCCCCGCGCAGAATTGGCCTGGCGGCTTCGGTCAGCTGCAGCGCCGAGTGCATCGCAATGTTCTGCGTCACCAGACCGAGGTGAATGAGCTGGCGCAGCACGCTGGTCCAGTGCTCGTGCGTCTGCTCGCGGCCAATGCCATAGACTGGCAATTTATCATGCTGCATATCGCGGATGCGCTGGTTGTTGGCCCCGCGCAGGATCTCGACGATATAGCCCATCCCGAAACGCTGACCCACGCGGTAAATGCAGGACAGCGCTTTCTGTGCCTCCACCAGTCCGTCGTAGCGGCGCGGCGGATCGAGGCAGATATCACAGTTGTCGCACGCCTGCTGACGGCCTTCGCCGAAGTAGTTCAGCAGCACCAGGCGGCGGCAGGTTTGCGCTTCGGCAAACGCGCCCATCGCATTCAGCTTATGGCGCTCGATATCCTGCAGCGGGCCTGGCGCTTTCTCTTCCAGGCACTTACGTAACCAGGCCATATCGGCCGGATCGTACAGCAGCAGCGCTTCAGCAGGCAGACCGTCACGCCCGGCGCGGCCGGTTTCCTGATAGTAGGATTCGATATTACGCGGGATATCAAAGTGCACCACGAAGCGCACGTTGGGTTTGTTGATGCCCATGCCGAATGCGACGGTCGCCACCACGATTTGCAGATCGTCGCGCTGAAACGCTTCCTGCACGTGCGCACGGTGGGCGTTATCCATTCCGGCATGATAAGCCCCGACGCTGAGCCCACGGCTTTGCAGTCGGGCTGCAGTGTCTTCCACTTTTGCCCGGCTGTTACAGTAAATAATGCCGCACTTACCGCGCTGATCCTGCACATAGCGCAGCAGCTGTTCGGTCGGTTTGAATTTTTCCACCAGCGTGTAGCGGATATTGGGGCGGTCAAAGCTACTGATCTGGATCAGCGGATCGTCAAGCTGTAACAGGCGGGCAATATCGTTACGCGTGGTTTCATCGGCGGTCGCGGTCAGCGCCATCACCGGCACATCCGGCAGGCGCTGGCGCAGCTGGCCTAAAGCGCCATACTCCGGACGGAAATCGTGGCCCCACTGGGAGATACAGTGAGCTTCATCGACCGCCAGCATTGCCGGATTGCAGTGCGTCAGCTGGTCGAGGAAGTTGTCCATCATCAGACGTTCAGGCGCAATGTACAGCAGGCGGATGCGGCCAGTACGACAGCCCGCCATCACTTCCTGCTGCTCTTCACGGTTCTGCGTCGAGTTGAGGCAGGCTGCCGCCACGCCGTTTGCCAGCAGCTGGTCCACCTGGTCTTTCATCAGCGAGATCAACGGCGACACCACCAGCGTCAGCCCTTCGCGCACCAGCGCCGGGATCTGATAACAGAGTGATTTTCCGCCGCCGGTCGGCATGACTACCAGACAGTCGCGGCCGTTAAGCGATTCCTGAATGATAGTTTGTTGCCCCGGACGAAACTGCTGGTAGCCGAAGGTATCGCGTAATACCTGCTCTGCCAGCGTTTCTTTATTGATGACTGCTGCCGTAGACACATTGTCCCCAAAATCTGAAGTGACTGAATTTTTAACCGGGCGGCAGTGCCTGCCCGGTAAGCGGCGACCTTAGAAGAGGTCGTTGAGCGTCACGCCGACACCGACGCGCGTTTGACGATGATTGTAATCGATCAGGGATTCACCATAACCGCTATACACCTGCGTGTAAAAACGCACATGCTCAGTCATTGGGTAGCTCCAGCCCAGTTCAGCGCCGCCGTAGCCGCTGTTCCAGTTATACTGGCTCTTCACGCTGAAGATGCTCTCGCCCCACTGATATCCCACCGTCAGGCGATAATACCCCATGTACTTAGTGATATCCGGGTTATCGTCATTATTTTCATTTTCTGGAATACGGTACCAGGGTTTCACTTCCACCAGCCAGTTGCCGTTTTCCGCCATCAGACGCGCATAGACGCGGTTCCAGCTGCGCGAGGTTGGGTCGGAGCGGCCGTTGGACTGATGGTTCACACCGGTTTCCACATCGCGCAGCGTCCAGCCGCCCAGGCTGTAGTCTGTTGCCCAGCCGAGGAAGACCTGTGGCTCGTAGTCAGTTTCGCGGAACGGCGAAGAGGCGCTGCGGTTAGAGAGCTGCCACCAGGATTTCTGAGTATAGGATGCGCCAAGCACCGAGTTTTCACCGAGAATGCCGCGCCACAGCGGGAATGCGAGGCTCAGCTGAAACTTCACTTCATCGTGTTTCGTTTTGTCCCAGTTATAAGACTCGATCGCTTCCTTATTAATGTTGCTGGTATCGGTATACAGCAGATAGTTGCTTTCATAAGGCAACAGGACAAACGGGTTGTCGTGTTTCTCCAGCATGTTGGCAATAATACTGCCCTTCACCGCAGGACGGTCATGAATCACTTTAACCGTGGCTTCCTGAGCCAGCACTAATGTAGGAAACAGAATTGCTGACGCCAGCAATCCTTTCAGCAGAGCCATAGGGTTCTCCCAGAGAGGCGAATGATTGAATAAAAAGCACGCCATTCTACACAGAAAAATCATGAGGGATTAGTGCTCATTTTCGAAAGTGGAAAGCACTAACAACGAAGCATAATATACACACTCCGTTAACCTGACTTTCACTCAGCACGCATCACAGGAAAAGCCGATAATGTCAGCAGTACCTATGGATCAGGCTGCCGCCCGCCGCCTGATCGGTGAAATTTTTGTCTACCACATGCCCTTCAATCGCGCCCTGGGGCTGGAACTTGACCGGCTGGAGTCCGATTACGCCGAGCTTAGCCTGGCCGACCAGACGATGCTGGTCGGCAACTCCGCGCAGAAGATCCTGCACGGCGGGGTGATTGCATCGGTGCTGGATGTCGCCGCCGGGCTGGTGTGCGTCACCAGCGCGCTGACCCGCCAGGAGAGTATTACCGAAGAGGAGCTGCGCCAGCGATTATCGCGCATGGGCACCATCGATTTACGGGTGGATTACCTGCGTCCGGGGCGCGGTGAGCGCTTTATCGCCAGCAGCAGCCTGCTGCGCGGCGGTAATAAAGTGTCGGTGGCGCGCGTCGAACTGCATAACGATGCGGGCCTGCATATCGCCAGCGCCACGGCCACCTATATGATTGGCTGAGTCAGCTGCGCGCATAGCGCGAGAGAAAACGTGCCAGCGCCGGGCCGGTGAACAGAATGGTAAACAGGCGCAGCGTCTGCATCGCCATCACAAACGCCATATCCACCCGGCTGCCGGCCGCAATGATCGCCACGGTATCCAACCCGCCGGGGCTGGTTGCCAGATAGGCCGTGAGCATATCGACATGCAGCGTTTTGGTCAGCATCCATGCCATCGAGCCACACAGCAGCATCAGACCAATTATCGATATCACCATCTGCGGCAGCGTGCGCAGCGCCAGCAGGAATACCGGGCGGGTAAAACGCAGCCCGACGGTCCAGCCAATCAGCGCATAGGCCAGCGCCAGCAGCCACTCCGGCACCTGCAAACTCAGCGTTCCACTGGAGTGCAATGTCGCGCCAATAATCGCCGGGAGCAGCAGTGCGCCGGAAGGGATGCGAAACTTTTGCCCGAGAAATGCGCCCAGCAGCATCACGCCAATCGTGGCGGCAAACGGCGAGCCAAGTGCGGGAAACCAGTCAGTATCGGCCGCATGTGCGCTGTCGCCTAAGCCGATACGCGCCACAATGGCGGCAGCGGTAGCGACAAACAGTACCCGCAGATACTGCATAAATGCCACCAGCCGGGTATCAGCCCCAAAGTCCCCTGCCATCGCCACCATGGCGGATGCCCCGCCAGGGGAGGATCCCCACGCCCCGGTCGGCCCCGGCAGGCTACTAAAGCGCACCAGTAAAAACCCGGAGAGCGCACTGGCCGCCAGCGTCAGGATCAATACCGCCAGCACTATCGGCCAGTCGGCAATCAGCGGTTGCAGGATAGATGGCGACAGGCTCTGAGCGATCATGCAGCCCAGTACCGCCTGGCACAGCACGAAAATACGTTTATCAATGCGGATGGTTGCACCACATAGCCCCATTACCACGCCGACAATCATCGGGCCAAGCAGCAGCGCCGCCGGTACGTGAAAAGTCTGGAGTATAAAACCGAGTAACAGCGAGACGCCAAGCAGAATCGCCCACTGCCCGTGCAGGGAAATGCGTTCCATAGAGTAAAACTTTATCTATTGAAAGAAGAGGTTAAAGAGTACGCGTTGCCGCCGGGATGCGCCAGCCCAGGAAGGGCGTAAGAATTCAGGGCAGAAAAAAACCCCGTTGGTGGCGGGGTTTAATTCTGACTTTTGGCTTCTGCCGATAAACCGGGAAAGCCTGCGTGGCATATCCATCCTCAACGATTGGAAAATATCATCTGTGCAAAATTAAATCAATCCAAGCGTTGTTTAATTCATCTCCAGGGATATAATCACGCGGTTGAGGAAATTATGATTAACCTTGCTGCCGTGACCTTATCCCTGGTGTTGGCTTATTCAGTGTATTAACTAATAAGTCCTGCCTGTAACAGGTGGTGCTGACAGGGCCTTTAAACGGTAGCGTGGCATATCCTTCCTCAACAGATGGAAACACCGGAGGTACAGGCGAAGGGAGGCGAAACCGGTGGTGACGTCGCGCTCCACAGAGATGGAGGAGCGGGTTATGTTGGCAATTATTGCTGCGGTACTTAACCTGATTGCAGCGCTGCTGCAATTGATTGAGCCGCTGATTTAATTAGCGGTTCGGGAGAGGGATCTCACAATGACCAGGCGGGGTCCCGATCCCATCTTTCTTTCCTTTTCTCCACTCAGTCACCTTCACCCTGTCGCATCTCACCATCAGGCAATGCGCCACTCCAGGACCCGTCTTGTATTCATCGTCCCGCCGCATCAACCATCCCTAACCGTGGCAAAATGCCGCGTCTGATGAGAAGCCTCGTCAGCCTTAACCTTAGCGCGAGGTTAATGAGCAGAGTCGTGCTGCTATTTACTGATAATGAGTTAACAATAAAACCGGTCGTTCAAGCTGCCAGTAATTGTCTACGTAAGCAAACCCCGCAGAACGCGGGGTTTTTACTCTTATCTTACAGCCAGTTTTTACGCTTAAAGTAGGCGTAAGGTGCCAGCCCCGCCAGGATCATCAGGGTAATCGCCCCTGGATAGCCAAAGCTCCACTTCAGCTCCGGCATAAATTCAAAGTTCATCCCGTAGCTGGAAGCCACCAGCGTTGGCGGCAGGAACACCACCGAAACCACCGAGAAGATCTTGATAATGCGGTTCTGCTCAATATTGATAAAGCCCATTGCCGCCTGCATCAGGAAGTTGACCTTCTGGAACAGCGACTCGTTGTGCGGCAGCAGGGATTCGATATCGCGCAGGATCTCGCGCGCCTGCTCCAGCTGGTTACCCGGCAGGCGGGCCTTGCGCACCAGGAAGTTAAGCGCGCGCTGGGTATCCATCAGACACAGGCGCACTTTCCAGCCAATATCTTCCAGCTCCGCCAGCGTAGACAGCGCTTCGTCGAAGGCATCGCCCTGCTGCCCTTCCATAATCACGCGGCTCAACTTTTCCAGGTCGCTGTAGATATTTTCAATCTCATCCGCCAGCTGTTCGATCTTGGTTTCAAACAGGTCAAGCAGCAGCTCGAAGGCATTGCCGTCGATTAGCGTCTGATTGCGGGCGCGCATGCGGTAGAGACGGAACGCCGGCAGCTCGCGCTCGCGCAGCGTATAGAGTCGCCCTTCGCGGATGGTGAACGCCACGGTGGAGTTACCCGCGTGATCATCCGCATCCTCATAGAAGAAAAAGGAGTGGATATGCAGGCCATCTTCGTCTTCGAAGAAACGCGCCGAGGCTTCGATATCTTCCAGTTCCGGACGTGTCGCAAGGCTCTGACCCAGTTCGGTCTGCACACGGTCACGCTCGGTTTCTTCGGGTTCAATCAGGTCGACCCAAACGGACCCCGTCAGCTCTTCACTGGCATCAGCATCATCCAGTTCAAGGCGGGTCAGACGGTTTTGATGCAGTTTAAATGCGCTCAGCATAGCTGTACTCCCAATTCGTAACAACAAATGGGACAAAGCGTTGAACACGGGAAACAAGCGTTTCAGTCAGCGAGCAAAACTGACTCAGTGCGACGATATACGGGGGTCGCCAACAACCACGAAGGCTATCGGCAAAGGAGGATAGCCTTAGGAGTTGTACCTGGTGAGCAGGTCAATGAGCCAGTATGTACTGGGTGTGTCCAAGGCGGGTGTCCTCTAAGGGTAATGGTGGGCGCATGTTACGCTGAGACGAAAAAGCCGTCAAGCAGGCCACGCGCCCGTAAAGTATCAGACTGTTTCCAGTTTCGCGTAGGCCGCAACCAGCCACTTTATGCCCTGCCCCTGGAACGCGACCTGCAGACGACTGTGTTCGCCGCTGCCTTCCAGATTGACGATAGTCCCTTCACCAAACTTGGCGTGGCGCACGCGCTGACCAAGGGCAAAGCCACTGTCGTTTTGTGCTACCGGCGTGCCCATGCGCTGATGATTCACCGGGCGGGTAACGCTGGCGCGCAGGCGAACCTCCTCGATGCACTCTTCCGGCAGCTCGCCGATAAAGCGCGACGGACGGTGATACACCTCTTTGCCATACAAACGTCGGGTTTCCGCATAGGTCAAGGTCAGCTTTTGCATGGCACGCGTCACGCCAACGTAGGCTAGACGACGCTCTTCCTCCAGCCGCCCGCCCTCATCCAGCGACATCTGGCTCGGGAACATCCCCTCTTCCATGCCGACGATAAACACCTGCATAAACTCCAGCCCTTTGGCCGAGTGGAGGGTCATCAGCTGCACCGCATCCTGCCATTTGTCAGCCTGGCCTTCACCCGCTTCCAGCGCGGCATGGGACAGGAACGCCTGAAGCGGCATCAGATCTTCATCTTCATCCTGATAGGCATACTGGCGCGTGGCGTTTACCAGCTCCTCAAGGTTCTCAATACGCGCCTGGCCCTTCTCACCTTTCTCCTGCTCGTACATGATCCACAGGCCGGAGTCTTTGATTACCCGGTCGGTCTGTACGTGCAGCGGCATCTCAACCGTTTCCTGCGCCAGCGAGTCGACCAGTTCGGTAAAGCGCTGCAGCGCGGAGGCAGCACGCCCGGCCAGCGCTTTCTCCTGCAATAGCGCACGCGTAGCCTGCCACAGCGTCAGCTGGCGCTCGCGCGAAGTCTGGCGCACCACATCCAGCGTGCGGTCGCCAATACCGCGCGTTGGCGTATTCACCACGCGCTCAAATGCCGCGTCATCGTTGCGGTTAGAGATCAGGCGCAGATAGGCCAGCGCATCTTTGATCTCCTGCCGTTCGAAGAAACGCATCCCGCCGTAAATCCGGTAAGGCAGGCTGGTTTGCAGCAGCGCCTCTTCCAGCACGCGCGACTGGGCGTTACTGCGGTAGAGAATGGCACAGTCGTTCAGCGCGCCGCCGTTCTCCATCCACACCTTAATGCGGTTTACCACAAAGCGCGCTTCGTCCAGCTCGTTAAACGCGCAGTAGATGGCGATCGGTTCACCGTCGCTGTCTTCGGTCCACAGCTCTTTACCCAGGCGCCCGTTGTTGTTAGCGATCAGGGTGTTGGCGGCTTTAAGGATGTTGTTGGTCGAGCGGTAGTTCTGCTCAAGACGGATAGTTTCCGCGCCGGGAAAATCGTTGAGGAAACGCTGGATATTTTCCACCTGCGCCCCGCGCCAGCCGTAGATTGACTGGTCATCATCGCCGACGATAATCACTTTGCCGCTGTCGCCCGCCAGCATGCGGATCCAGGCGTACTGGATGTTGTTGGTATCCTGGAACTCGTCCACCAGAATATTGGTGAAGCGCTCGCGGTAGTGATTAAGGATATGCGGCTTGTTCAGCCACAGCTCGTGTGCACGCAGCAGCAGCTCGGCGAAGTCCACCAGCCCGGCGCGATCGCAGGCTTCCTGATAGGCCTGGTAGATCCTCAGCCAGGTCTGCTCAATCGGGTTGCCGTAGCTCTCAATATGTTTCGGCCGCAGCCCTTCATCTTTTTTGCCGTTGATGTACCACATCCCCTGGCGGGCCGGCCACTGCTTCTCATCAAGGTTCATCGCCTTGATCAGGCGCTTAAGCAGGCGCAGCTGGTCTTCACTGTCGAGGATCTGAAAATCCTGCGGCAGGTTAGCATCGAGGTGGTGCGCACGCAGCAGGCGGTGCGCCAGGCCGTGGAAGGTCCCGATCCACATGCCGCCCTGACTGGTGCCGATCAGCTGCTCGATGCGGTGGCGCATCTCCGCCGCCGCTTTATTGGTGAAGGTGACGGCCATGATCGAATACGGAGAACAGTTTTCAACCGCCATCAGCCAGGCAATGCGATGCACCAGCACGCGGGTTTTACCACTGCCGGCACCCGCCAGCACCAGCAGGTTGCTGCGCGGGGCGGCTACGGCTTCGCGTTGTTTGTCATTCAAGCTGTCGAGCAGGTCAGAAACGTCCATAGGCACCGTCGGAGATCGGGGGCGGCGTCAGGCCACCCACTGGATATTTAACCAGCTTATTATACAAGCGCAGTTAAAGAAGCCAACTGCGAAATTTCCAGCGTGGGAAGCAGGCGGGTATCGTCGATATGCATCAGATTCCCTTCACGCAGGTTAATCCAGCACGCCTGCATCCCGCAGCGAACCGCACCGGCAACATCGGTGGTGAGATCGTCACCGATATGCAGGATCTGCTCAGGACGCAGATTCAGCTTTTCAGCCGCCGTTTGATACATATCCTGATACGGTTTAGCACGCCCGTCCGGACCGGCACGCAGCACAAACTGGAAGTAGTGATCCAGCCCGCACAGATGCGGTTCAGCGTTACCGTTGGTGATCGCCACCAGCGGAATGCGTTTGGCCAGCGCGCTCAGCGTCTGGTGCGTCTCTTCAGGAATGTCGATCTGGCTGCGCCAGTGGGCGAACACGTCCATCACCTCGCGCGAGCCGCTGGCGGCCTGGGTCGCAGCAATACCGACATCCAGCATCGCCTGCTCAACCGCACGGCGGCGCCATTCGCTAACGTCATGATAGATTTCCGGCTCGGCGGCCAGCAGGCGATCGCGCACCTGCTGATACTGTTCAACGCTGTAATCCTTCAGTAAAGGATGATGCGCCTGCAGCGCAGCGTGGGACTCTTTAGTGGTACGACGGATCACTGGGGAGTTGTCATACAGGGTGTCGTCGAGATCGAAGGTCATCGCCGCAATCGGGCGCAGTGGTCGGTAAAAGTGCATCAGGATTTTCCTCGTTTCGCACGGGGATGAGCAGCATCGTAAACCGACGCCAGGTGTTGAAAGTCGAGATGAGTATAGATCTGGGTGGTGGTCAGGTTGGCATGACCCAGCAGCTCCTGCACCGCACGCAAATCTCCGCTGGATTCCAGCATATGCGTGGCAAAAGAGTGGCGCAGTTTGTGCGGATGTACGTGGCCCGACAGCCCCTGCTTCACGCCCCATTCGGCAAAGCGCTTCTGTACATTGCGCGCCGAGATACGCCGGCCCTGTTTCGCCAGGAACAGCGCGTTATCTTCGGGTGCAAACAGCTCGCGCAGCGCCAGCCAGTGTTCAAGCCACAGCACCGCCGTGCGGCCAATCGGCAGGCGGCGCTCTTTGCTGCCTTTACCCATCACCCAGACTTCACCCGTCGCGAGGTCGAGATGACCGAGGTCGATACCGACCAGTTCAGACAGACGCAGCCCTGCGCCGTACATCACTTCCAGCATCGCCCGGTCACGCACCGCCAGCGGATCGTTAAGGTCGATCTCCAGCAGGCGATCCACTTCATCGACATCAATATTTTTCGGCAGGTGGCGCGGCGCACGCGGCGTCGCCACCCCTTTCGCCGGATTCGCTTTAATCACGCCCTGGCTAATCAGCCAGTCAAGAAAACTGCGCAGCGCAGAGAGGCGCAGCGCCAGGCTGGCGGGTTTCAGTCCGCTGCGGCTGCTGCGTGCAGCCAGCGAACGTACCAGCGCGGCATCGAGGCGCGGCCAGTCGCTGACCTTGAGTTCGTCCAGCAGGGCGATAACTGCCGTCAGCTGGCGCTGGTAGTTGATCTGGGTCAGCGGGCTGAGCTGGCGCTCAACCTTCAGGTAACGCAGGAAGCCCTCTACGGCAGGTTGCAGAGGCGATTCGCTGCTCACACGCGCTCAATCCAGCGCGACAGCAGCTGCGGCAGCATTAGCGCCAGGTGCTGGAGCAGGACGGTACCCATCCCGGACTGATAGTGCTGGCTGTCGCGGCTGCTGAAGATCAACACGCCGAGGTCGCCCTCTTCGCCCAGCAGCGACATGGCGACTGAACCGATGGCTTTCGCCTGCGGTAACAGCAGCAGCAGTTCAGGGCCGTTGAGGCTGCCGAGATAGTGATTCTGCTTGCCAAGACGCTGAATGCGCACGGATTCGAAAGCCTGACGCGGCAACGCCAGCTGGGTGAAATCGGATGGCGCACCGATCTGCCATTTCTCGCTGAACAGGCGGATGTTCGCCCCGGCCAGCCCAAATTCACGCGCCCAGCGGTGCAGACGATTCAGCATCTCATGCAGGCTCGGGGCCGAAGCCAACTGCGCCTGCAGCGCAAACAGCCGATCGAACAGCTGCTGGTTGGCGCTCGCCTGCTCCATCAGCAGCGTAATCTCTTCTTCCAGCTGCTGGATATGGTTGCGCTGGCGCGCCAGCTGCCACTCGACCAGCGACACGGTGCCGCGGACCGGGTGCGGTACCAGCATCTGTTCAACCTGGCGCGCATTGCGAATAAAGAAGTCTGGATTTTGCAGCAGAAAATCGCTGACGGCGCGATCGTCCAGCAGAAGTTCGCTCTCTTCCTGCTGTGGCTCCCCGACATATTTCATAGATGAATAAACCCGTCGTAAACGTGAGTGGCTGGCCCGGTCATGTACAGCGGATGCCCCGGACCTTTCCAGGCGATGTGCAACGTGCCGCCAGGCAGATCGACCCGCACTTTATCGCTCAGCAGCGCCTGCTGAATTCCCACCGCCACCGCCGCACAGGCGCCGCTGCCGCAGGCCTGGGTTTCTCCCGCGCCGCGTTCATAGACGCGCAGGCGAATGTGTTCACGGCTGACCACTTCCATAAAGCCGACGTTAACGCGCTCCGGGAAGCGCTCGTGGCTTTCCAGCACCGGTCCGAGGACCTCGACCGTGGCGGTCTGAATGCTTTCAACCTGCAGCACGCAGTGAGGATTACCCATCGACACTACGCCGCACATCACCGTTTGCTCAGCGGCGCGCATCAGATAGATTGATTCAGCTTTGTTGGCGCGGAACGGCACCTGCTGCGGCTCAAAATTCGGCTCGCCCATATTCACGCACACCAGTTCATCCTGGTTGACGCTCAGCACCATGCGGCCATTTTGCGTACTGACGCGAATATCGCTTTTATTGGTCAGCCCTTTCAGGCGCACAAAGCGGGCAAAACAGCGGGCGCCATTGCCGCACTGCGCTACTTCACTGCCGTCGGCGTTGAAGATACGGTAGTGAAAATCGAGATCGGGATCGTAAGGCGGTTCGACGATCAGCAACTGATCAAAGCCGATCCCCAGATGACGATCGGCCAGGCGGCGGATCAGCTCTGGAGAGAAATAGACGTTTTGCGTGACGGCATCCACAACCATAAAGTCGTTGCCAAGGCCCTGCATTTTTGAGAACTGCATTTTCTGCTCCGCCGGGTGCGTCATGGGTTACTGAGCCGGTTG
This sequence comes from Erwinia aphidicola, assembly GCF_014773485.1. Lineage (GTDB taxonomy): Bacteria > Pseudomonadota > Gammaproteobacteria > Enterobacterales > Enterobacteriaceae > Erwinia > Erwinia aphidicola. Next base: position 41,837 of record NZ_JACXBP010000013.1, read on the forward strand.
CACACTCGTCCCGCCGCTTGCAGGCGTTTGACCGGTATCGGTGGATGGCGTCGTTGATGGCGTGGTTTGGACCGGTTGGGTCACCTGTGACTTCGGCTGCTCATCCTTTGGGAAATAGAGCGGCCCTTTTAGCCCGCATCCCGCCAGGCTGACGACAGTCAGTAAAAGTGCCAGCTGGCAAATCGTTTTCTTCATTCTTTTCTGCTCGTGAAAGATACCTAATGCTGTCTATCATCGCAGGTGAAGTTCGAAAAGCAACAGGAAAAGCGAATCGCGCAGCAGAAGCCGCCGTGACGCTATTAATGCATCTGATAGCGCTGGGCGTAATCTTCGCTGGAGCCGCTTTCCGGTAGCGTGGCGCACAGCTGGGTCAGAGTCTGACTGCGAAACGGGATCACCTGGAAGCGATCGTCAAGCGGCACAATCTGGTAGAACTGCGGCAGATTGAAGTTGATAAAGCTGGAACCGTAGGTGAAGCGATCGTGTGAAGAGGAATAGAAGCGGCTGACGTCGCGCACCAGCTCCTCTTTACTGCCTTCGCAATGGTGATAAACCTCAACGCGGTTAGTTTCGTCGAGGATATAGATATTGAAGCCGCGATCGTCGCGCGTGTCTTCAAAGAAGAACTGGATAATCCCTTCGCTGGCGTAGCCGTTCACCACTGCCGGTAAGCGCGCCTGGTCAGTTTCCACCTTCAGCGACAGGCCGTGCAGCTTGTTATTGGAGATAGCACCGTAGAACTCCACGGCATTTTCCAGCTTCTGTACTGACACGCTGAGGCGCTCAAAGAACAGCCCCCACGTCTGGCCCGCCACGCGCAGCGCTTTAAAACGGCCCGGCTCATGGCGGGTACTGGAGAGACGCAGCTCAACACACTCGGACACCAGCTGCTGCACGCGGGTACGGATCAGTCCGCGCAGATGCTGGCTGTAGCAGAACACCTCAACATTGTCCGGCGGTGAGGCGTCCTGATGCATTTTGCCGAGGATGGTTTTCAGCGCTTCGATCATCGACTGCTCGCCGTTGAAATGCAGGGTACGCACTTCATTCCACGAGTTGCGGTACAGCAGATCGATGCTGCCAATCAGGCACTGCTGCTGCTGGCCAAAGCTGAACACGTCCAGCTTGCGGAAATCAAAGTGAACCACCTGATTGCGGAACGCGGCCGTCGGGTCATATTCGAGATTGACGATAATGGCCAGATGGCGAATTTCGCAGGGGCTGTAGAGCGCTTTGGGCGTCGGAGAAGGCAGGCGCAGCGGGAAATGGTGTGACACATCGGCCACCAGCTCCTGCAGACGCGCCAGGTCGCAAATCTCATTGCCTTTAATATGCAGCCTTGTTTTGCTGGTCAGCAATCCGTTGAACCATGCCCACGCCACCAGCTTATTGAGATAGCGGTTATATTCCAGCGGCTGATGGCTGATGATCGAGCTCATATCCGGCGACTGGTTGTACAGATACCAGCCTGCACGATTGGCGCGGCCGTTAGGCACGTGAATAAAGGTCAGGTGCTGCTCAGAGAGATCCGGGGAGATCTGCGGATTCAGTAACGTGACTTTCCCCGGCAGCGCTTCGAACGCGGCATACAGTTTACGCGTCAGTACGCCAATATCCTGCGGGCTGGCACTCACGCTTAAATTGTTGCGCCGCGCAAAACGGATCAGGTTGCGATAGCTCTGCATCATCGCGTCTAACAGCTCGTTGTGCGCTTCGCGTACCTGGCCGATTTTCCAGTCGGCTCGGCTGTCGAGCATCGTCAGACGTGCGCTGTCCCAGCCCCACTCTTTTACCTGCTGGCTGAGGATCTCGCGGCGCCAGCCGGCATCCTCTGTCGCGAGTGAGAGCTTCTCACACACTTTCAGATAGAAACAGCGGCGCACCAGATCAAGGCGTGCGTGGTCGTCAATGCTGGTCAGATAGTGCGTTACCCGCTCCAGCATCATGCAGTAAGGATCCAGCCCGTAGCAGACGATTTCTCCATCGTGCAGGCGCTGTTTGATATCCATTGCCAGCAGGCGGGTGGCCGGATATTCCCATGAATAGGCTTCCAGCAGCAGGGTTTTCAACACGGCTTTGTACGGCGAGTCGATACTTTTATACAGCTGCCACAGGCTGGCGCCGAAATACTCTTCCGCCGACAGCGTGCCGAGGCCACCGAGGTCGAGCCACTCATTGGGCGTCAGCACACCCTGCTGATACAACGACATCACATAGTCGTCGTAATGCTCTTCCTCTTCACGCGGCACCATATTCCACAGAATTCGTTTGCCCGCCATGCGCACGGCGGTGCGATAGAACTCATCAAGCAGCAGAATGTGCTGGGTTGAACCACAGTCTTCTCCACCCAGGTTACCGCTCTCATTATGACGGAAACGGTTTTCATCAATCAGGAAGAAGCTGGCTTCCACCCCCATTGAGGCGCACCACTTCTGCAGCAGGGTGCATTTTTTTTGCAGGCTGAGGCGCTCGTCATTGTCCAGCCACGACTGATGGCAGACCCAGATATCGAGGTCAGAGGTGTAGTTTTGGCCGATAGAGGAGGTGCTGCCCATGGAGTAAACACCGGTAATCGGCATTTCACCCGCGGCGGGAATGGCGGCAAGAGATCCGGATTTATCTTCCAAATCATTAAGATAGCTAATCTGGCTTTCATCAGGCGAGTAGAAGCTGATGCCATGTGGAACGTTACCTTCAAGGTAACCCGGCATCAGCGGATGATGACAATGTAATAAGGTCGGCAGCAGACTGTAAACCTGTTGGAATGCAGGTCCCATAGCGGCCAGTGCGCGGTCAACGCGCAGCTGGTTAATGGCATCCAGTCTCTGTTTCAGTGTCTCAATGTAGAGGTACAAGACGTCTCGCCTGATTGTCCCAGTGCTTACACCCTTATGGACTGAAAAGGGTATATAAAAGTTCGGTTTCCGAAATCTGCCGTTTGCTTTAAAAATAGTCGTGCAGATTTTTGCTGGAAACGTGATCAATCTAACACCTGGCAGATTGACCGTAAAGAAAGTTGCGCTACTTAACAGTTTAGCACATTTTGCGTTCAACCCACTGCAATACGTCCGTGTGCCGCCGTTTAACTGACAGCCTTCCCGGTTCAATGATAGGATAATCAGTGAACGATCAAAACGGTATCAAGCATGTTAGACAAAATTTTAAGAATTGCCACCAGGCAAAGTCCGCTGGCCTTATGGCAGGCGGAGTACGTACAGCAGCGTTTAACCGCCAGCCATCCGGGGCTGCGCGTCGAACTGGTGCCGATGGTCACCAAGGGTGATGTGATCCTTGACACGCCACTGGCGAAGGTGGGCGGCAAGGGTCTGTTCGTCAAAGAGCTGGAACAGGCGATGCTGGAAGGCCGCGCCGATATTGCCGTGCACTCGATGAAAGATGTCCCGGTCGCTTTTCCTGAGGGTTTGGGGCTGGTGACGATCTGTGAACGAGAAGATCCGCACGATGCGTTTGTCTCCCATCATTATGATTCGGTTGACGCGCTGCCGCAGGGGGCCATTGTCGGCACTTCCAGCCTGCGCCGTCAGTGCCAGATCAGCGCACGTCGTCCGGATCTGGTGATCCGCTCGCTGCGGGGTAACGTCGGCACTCGCTTAAGCAAGCTGGATGCCGGAGAGTATGACGCGATTATTTTGGCCGTGGCCGGATTAAAGCGCCTGGGCCTTGGCGATCGCATTCGCCAGATCATGCCCGCTGAGGAGTCGCTTCCTGCCGTTGGCCAGGGCGCGGTGGGCATTGAGTGCCGCCTTGATGACGCTTACACCATCGGGCTACTTGCAGCGCTGAATGATGCAGACACGGCCTGCCGCGTGCTGGCTGAACGTGCGATGAACACCCGGCTGGAAGGTGGCTGTCAGGTGCCTATCGGCAGCTTCGCGCTGCTGGAAGGTGAGCAGCTGTGGCTGCGCGGTCTGGTGGGTTCACCGGACGGCAGTCAAATGGTCAGCGGTGAACGCCGTGGCCCGCGTGCGGATGCCGAGAAAATGGGAATTTCGCTGGCGGAAGAGCTGCTGGATAACGGCGCGCGCGAAATTCTCGCCGAGGTTTATCAGGGAAATCCACCAACATGAGTATCCTGGTAACCCGTCCGTCACCTGCCGCAGATGAGCTGGTCAGCCGTTTGTGCGCACGCGGCCAGGTTGCCTGGGCCTTTCCGCTGATTGAATTTACCCCCGGAACTCAGCTGGACCTTCTACCCGCACGCCTGAGCGCATTGCAGGACGGGGATCTGGTGTTTATTCTCTCACAGCACGCCATTCACTATGCTCAGCCCGCGTTAATGCGCGCCGGAGCAACATGGCCCGCCAGCCTGAACTATTATGCTATAGGCCGCAGCACCGCGCTGGCGCTGCATGCCGTCAGCGGTTACGACGTTGTCTGGCCGCACGAGCAGGAAACCAGTGAAATTCTTATTCAACTCCCGGCGCTGCAGGCGGTCGCTGGCAAGCGGGCGTTGATTCTGCGCGGCAACGGCGGGCGTGAATTACTGGCGGAAACTTTGCTTAACCGTGGCGCTCAGGTAGAGTTTATTGAGTGCTATCAACGGTGTGCAAAGTATTACCACGGCGCGGAGCAGGGCCGGCGCTGGCGCAATCAGGGAATAGATACCCTGGTGGTCACCAGCGGAGAGATGCTGCAACAGCTTTACTCGCTATTCCCCGAGGTCGATCGGGATGAATGGCTTCTGCACTGTCGGCTTGTTGTCGTCAGTGAACGTTTGGCTACCCTGGCCAGGGAACTGGGCTGGGCGAACATCTGTGTCGCCGGGGGTGCCGATAATGACGCGTTACTACGCGCACTTAATATGGGATGAGCCATTATGACGGAACACAAAGATTCCTCCGCCATGGTTGAAGAGACCACCCCAGCGGTTGAAACCTCAACACCTGAATCTACGCCAGCGCGTAAAGCGAAAAATAGCGCCACCGTGCTCAGCATTGTCGCTATCGCGATTGCGCTGGCAGTGGGCGGTGGCCTCTATATGTATGGGAAGCATCAGGCTCAACAGCAGGCTGCTGCCAGCCAGGCACTGGCCGCACAGCTCTCTGAACTGCAGCAGCAGTCGGTCAGCGACCGGCAGTCACTGGTTCAGCAGCTGGCAACGCAGACCAGCGCACTGGATACAGCGCGTCAGCAGCAAACGGCGATGAGCCAGCAGCTCGACGAACTGAAAGAGAAGGTTGCGACGATTTCCGGCAGCGACGCACAGACCTGGCTGCTGGCCCAGTCTGATTATCTGGTGAAAATGGCCGGGCGTAAGCTGTGGAGCGATCAGGATGTCACCACCGCCGCCGCGCTGCTGAAGAGCGCCGACGCCAGCCTGGCCGACATGAACGATCCCAGCCTGATCGACGCACGTCGCGCCCTGGCGCAGGATATCAGCACGCTTTCCACCCTCAGCCAGGTCGACTATGACGGCATCATCCTTAAGCTGAACCAGCTGTCTAACGGCGTGGATAATCTGCGCCTTGCCGACAACAACAGCGATGATGAGCCAATGGATGCCGACAGCGGCGAACTCTCTTCATCCCTGCGTGAATGGCGCCAGAACCTGGTGAAAAGCTGGCATAACTTTATGGATGATTTCATCACCATCCGCCGCCGCGATGCCACCGCTGAGCCGCTGCTGGCACCGAATCAGGACGTTTATCTGCGTGAAAATATCCGTTCGCGCCTGTTGATTGCCGCCCAGGCCGTACCGCGCCATCAGGACGAAATCTATAAGCAGTCGATCGATACCGTTTCCGCCTGGGTGCGTGCCTGGTTCGATACTAACGATGCCAGCACCAAGGCGTTTCTCAGCCAGCTCGATGAACTGAGCCAGCAGAGCGTATCGATGGACGTGCCGGACGCGCTGGAAAGCCAGCCACTGCTGGATAAATTGATGCAGACCCGCGTACGTAACCTGTTGGCACAACCTTCTGTTAATGCCGCTAAACCCACGCAGCAGGGAGAATAACCATGTTAAAAGTTCTCCTTCTTTTCCTGCTGTTAATCGCTGGCGTGGTGATTGGCCCAATGATAGCGGGCCATCAGGGCTATGTGCTGATCCAGACCGATAACTGGAATATTGAAACCAGCGTGACTGGCCTGGTGATTATGCTGGTGCTGGCGCTGCTGGCGATCCTCGCTATCGAATGGCTGCTGCGCCGCATTTTCCGCACCGGTGCCCGCACCCGTGGCTGGTTCACCGGTCGTAAACGCCGCAGCGCCCGCAAGCAGACCAATGCTGCGCTGGTGAAGCTGGCGGAAGGTGACTACCAGCAGGTGGAAAAACTGCTGTCGCGCCATGCCGATCACGCTGAGCAGCCGATGGTCAACTATCTGCTGGCCGCTGAGGCCGCCCAGCAGCGCGGTGACGAAATCCGCGCCAATCAGCATCTGGAACGTGCCACCGAGCTCAACGACGGCGACCCGCTGCCGGTTGAGATTACCCGCGTGCGCATCCAGCTGGCACGCAATGAAGATCACGCCGCCCGTCACGGCGTTGACCGCCTGCTGGAGATTGCTCCGCGTCATCCTGAAGTGCTGCGCCTGGCCGAGCAGGCTTACGTACGTACTCAGGCATGGAGCGCGCTGTTAGATATTCTGCCAGCGATGGAGAAAGTGCAGGTGGGTGATGAAACTCATCGTGTTGCGCTACAGCAGCAGGCATGGCTGGGTCTGATGAGCCAGGCAATGGCCGATCAGGGCAGCGATGGCCTGAAGCGCTGGTGGCAGAATCAGAGCCGTAAAACGCGTCATGAAACTGCATTGCAGGTCGCCATGGCCGATCACCTGATCGTCTGTGACGACCATGACACCGCGCAGCAAATCGTGCTGGATGGCCTGAAGCGCCAGTATGACGAGCGCCTGGTGCTGCTGATGCCGCGCCTGAAAACCGGTAACCCGGAGCAGCTGGAAAAAGCACTGCGTCAGCAGATTAAGCAGCACGGCGCCACGCCGCTGCTGTACAGCACGCTGGGGCAACTGCTGATGCAGCACGGGGAGTGGGAACAGGCCAGTGAAGCCTTCCGTTCTGCGCTCGCGCAGCGCCCGGACGCGTTTGACTATGCCTGGCTGGCCGATACGCTGGACCGCCAGCACAAGCCGGAAGAAGCGGCCAGCATGCGTCGCGACGGCCTGCTGCTGACGCTGAAAAATAATCCCTGATGATTAAATGGTGCAACTAACCGGGCTCTGCCCGGTTTTTTTTTACTCTTTCGCATTAGCATCAGTGTCGGATCCAGATCGTCAACCTGACGTGAAAGTGATAACTCAATCACTGCATCACTCCCGGCTGGTCAGGTTAAATCGGTATTTCTGACACAGCACACAGAAACGACCCGCCTGTCGTTCAGGACGTAATGGACATTAGCGATAAAGTATTCATTTTTAATGAGTTTAATTCTGAGGCGACAGGTATTTTCAGTTATCAATAGAACATTAAACAAATCTAAAGAAAAATCTTCTTTAATTGAAAAAGAGAGTGCTTTAAAAGCACTTTCCATGCACGACATAACAATAATTGCCATCTCATGGGGATTTAAAGTGGTTTTTATTAGGTTATTACCAATGTTACTTCCCAGGTAGGTTATTATTGATTCTCGTGGTTTGCTAGTGACGTATTCAATATCAACACCAATACTTTTAATTAATTTTGTAGCAGTAAACGCACAAAGAGTTTCATTTTCTGAATGACTAAAAGACCACTTCCCTCTTCGCCGCTGAAATTTGTTAATCACCCCGATAAATGCACGTAAAATAAGAGAGGAGGTATATTTATTTTTCGTTAACTTACTGGAATTTAATATAAACCCGGGTGCATATAGCCACGACAGATGAGACAACAATCTGACAACGCCATTATGGCGCTGCCTGAAAATATAAATACAACCTTCGCCACCATTAAGAATGCATAATAGCATTGGCTAACACATATAAGATTCAAAGATAACAGAAGACGCTACACCTCCCATCCCAAACGAATTTTTGAGTATATATCTGGGCCTAAATTCAGTGGTGTTTTTTACCAGATTGATCTCAGGGATATTATTATCCACCTTATTAAGATTGGCGATACCGGGAATATAACCATGCTTCAAATATGAAATGATGCATAGGATTTCCATCGCTCCCGCAGCGGCCATCATATGACCGTGGTTGGACTTCGTTGCCGTCACATACGGCTTATGTTGTTTAAAAATCTTGGCAATAGCATTAGCTTCATGTAAATCGTTCTGCTGCGTTGATGTTCCGTGAGCACTGATGACATCTATATCTGCAGGCTTCAGTTTTGAGCGCTCCAGTGCTCTCAACATGGCAGAGGTCATTTCAGTTTCATCAGTATGGGGTGTGACAATATGTTGTGCACTCATCGAAAACCCATGCCCACAAATTCGCAGCAAAGGGCTGTCTCCCCGCTTTAAGACTTCGGACTCTCTCTCAATCAAAAACAGGACTGCCCCTTCAGACAGTACAAATCCGCCTCTGTCTTTATCGAATGGTCTTGACATTTCATCGGCGTTAAAGCGCACATCGGTACTGACGACTCCCATCCCCTCAAAGAGGGCCAAATCAAAGGGGGTGACCTTAGCAGAGATGCCACCACATATTACCGCTCTTGCCGAGCCTGACTCTATACTCTCTATAGCCATCGACACACTTTGTAAAGATGCAGCACAAACACCGGGCAAGGAGATTGAAAATGCAGAGAATGGTATATGTTTTTTTACTTCATTAATAAGGCCTCCGGGAGTGCTAGCCTCGAAAAGTTTTGTATCGAAACTGTCTCTCGCTGCGGTGAATACAGATTCTTTAGTGATATCTCCAGATAAATTATCATGAACAGCTTTGCAGATATTAACATCTAAAATAGGTTGTTCAACACCAAGAATACAGCCTACTTCATGCGGATTATAGTAATCGAAGATATTAATTTTTCGAATTAATTGACTGGCCGCATCTCTGGCATATAGAACCTCATAGGGGGCACTTTCATTTTTGGCTGGCCATGCGAGATTTCTATTGTACGCCTGGGGAATTCCGGCAAACTTACACTTATAATCTTCAGTATGAAATTTATTTATTTCAGAAAAACCAGAAGCTTGATTCTTCAGAAAAGGAGAGACCTCATCAATAGAGTTTCCTAATGGTGTTATGGCACTGTAAACGCTAATACACAGAGGAGAAACGGATGCTTCAGCCTTGTTCATTTGATACTCCTTTTTGTATAACAGCGCAACCGAAACCATATTGCGAGTCATATCCTGATAAATAAGCTATGGATTGATCCGGAACATTATCATCGTTCATGAAACATGCAAGTTTCGTTAACATATCTGGGCGGCCAGCATATCCAATCACATCATAATCAATCTTCTTCAGGGCACTCCTGGCGATCGCATCGTCATCCCATTCATGCAATCGTTCCCCAAAAGGAATAAAATAAACGGCATCATCTGTAGCAGGTAAATATTTATCTAAATATATCGATAAGTCTGCAGATTGATCGCTGGTTAATACAACATCCTGAATGCTGCCAATACTTTGAGGTGTGTAGTCCCCCGTAAGCAGAGCACACCCTCCCCATGTCATATTTTGAATAAAACTGTTTGCTAATTTATTTTTACGTTGAATAACTCTATCTTTCGTTCCGGTTTGTCCACCTGCACTAACGATAAGCGTTGGACGCTTGTTCTGAATAAAATTCAAAGAAACTAATTCACTTAAATTACCTGCATCTACCGGCAATCCCTTTCCGTTATTGTTCAAAATTTTTGATATGTGGTATAAGGTATTTGTCGGGAGCCCTCTTAATAGCTCCAGTGGATTAACCACTTCGGAAAACAGTGCCAGTGAATGCCAAAAATTATCTTTCCCCCGCTCCTTGATATGTGCGATACCATCGCACAGTAAATTATCATCAAAAGCGTAATCACATGCTGTAAATATGTCCCAGTCAGACCTGTCATCATAATTATTTTGTGATAGTAAATCATGCAGTGCATTCACGGCCATCAATGTTATTGAATTTAAAACAGCACGATCTTCGCGCTGTATCATATCTCTGCTGGTTAAAGATACATTTTTGTTAATCAGAGTAGTCGCTTTGTTATTTAATATAGCCCGCAACTCACTCAGCGAACCATATCTTCCACCATTAACTCCTATTCCATTAATATACACTTTCCTCACTTTATCTCCTGACTTAGCCTTTTGGTAATATAGTTAATAGTGAAGTACTCCATCAATTCCTTCGCGGTGATTTTTCTATTCATGATGAGACACTCCTCGCTGAGCAATAAGCATTCATTGATTTTTTTCAAACCCAAATCCGTCCATGTATTTTCAGATGAGTAATAATCAGGGTCATCCATTAAACTTTTAACAGGCCAGAGATGTTCATCCTTTGAAATTACGCTGAATTCCTTTCTGATTTCAAATGCAAAATCGATGAAATCAACAGAAGACATATCGTAGAATAAAAAAAGAGACTTATCATTCTCCAGGTGGGTATCTTCACTGAGATACATCACTTTTTTAAACACATTTTTGATTCTTTCTTGAATGTTCAAAATACTTTTTCTCCATTCCCAATAACGATGGTATTACCCGTGGTAACATTTTTGTTGTTTATAAAAAATGTAGCAACCTTCGCCACGTCAGTTGTTTGTAGCATCTTTCTTGCTGGTATAGACCTTAAGATATCGTTATATGATGCTCCCGATATTTCACGACAGCTATGCATCATTTTCGTATCGACGAAACCCGGTGATATACACAATGTTCTGACATTAAACCTGGCCAGTTCGAGACTCAATGAGGCAAGATATCTTTCAGTAGCAATTTTCGTTGCACCGTAAACAGAGTCGCCAATTGATGCTTTGCCAGATGATATTGAGCTGAAATAAACCAACAGGTTATCTTTTTCCTTGGATTCAATCATTTTTTTACTTAAATGATTAAAAATCAAGGTTGGAGAAACGAAATTCAGGTTTGTTATTCTGACAATATCATCCTGAGCAAGATCGTGACACAACTTACACGGATTCTCACCTGGGCAGTAGATTACACTATCGTAATTGTCTTCAGCTATCTCATGAAGAAAATCAGATACGGCATCCAGATCGGTCAGGTTTACTTTAAATGAGTTAGTGGACTTAACTTCTTCTAAGATCTCATCCTTACAGCTTACATTGGTAAAATAGGTAAAATCGATAGAATAGCCATCACCGGCAAGCGAAGATATTACCTTCCTACCTATTTCAGAGGTTCCACCGACTACTAAAACTCTTGATGTTGAAGCATTATCTTTTTTAGACATACAATTGCTCTAATCATGAAAGTGCGAATTTATATAATTTATTCTCAGCATTTTTTGTGATGAAGATCACACAAACCGCAGCGTTACCTGACTCACTCGGCTTAATTAAGGATATTTAATGGCTTTTCTGGATCTATGCGAAATTAAAAACTCAAACCGCGAGCAAATTGAAGGATTTCCAACTGGACGCCTGCTGATAAAAAATTACTCTATGTCCTACCTTAGAAAAAATGAGGCGCTGCTCATTGAAGGAATTCATCAGTTTTCTTCTCTTGTAGCAGAAAGTGTATTTGGTAAACATCCGGATAGCGTTTTCATTCCTGTAATGATTAAAAATATGGATATTAATAATCCGATGAATCTGGAAAAAGTGGTTCTCAAAGGAGAGATGATTTCATCTGGTGAATTTATACATGTCAGAACAACGCAGATAGTTTCAGATCAGATATCAGGACGTGCAGATTTTTTTCTAAAAAAGATACAACTCACTAACGATAATGCATCAGTTGATAAGCTTAGTTATGGTTCTGATTTGTTTAATATAGTTGAAGTTGAAAAATTAAAGGATAGGTTACTTATCAGATTTAAAATCAATGAATTCCATCACATACTCAAGAATCATTTCTCTGGCTATCCTGTTTGTCCGGCCTCTTTAATCATTGAGTTTATTAGTGATATTTTATTAAATTACGGATTCAATGCGCATTTTCAAGTCCACAATGCTAAATTCTTAAACCCCCTGCAACCTTGCAATGAATATGAATTGGAAATGCAGCTTTCTGAATCAGCTGTCTCATTCATTATCACAGGTCCGGAACAGATCAGGCTTACAGCAGGTAAATTGATTTATCAGTAAAAATTAAATCAACAGTATGTAAAAACTGTTTTAGAGATGTCAAACATCCATTAAGAGTGCATACAAAAAGAACAATCCACAGGAGACATGTTTTCATTGTCCGGCGAGTTTTTTCGCCAGTTATTCTGACCCGTCATATCTGCAAGCTGAACGATGACCGGCACCAGGTAAAAAAAAAGACCTGCCATCTGGCAGGTCTAAATATCAGGTCGGTTAGGACAACCGATTGGTACCCGACTCAACGTTTTGCCCGATAAATCCAATAAGGCGTAAGCGATATTGGCTGGCTGGACAACAGGTACCGTAATGTGGCTCTGCATCATTCCCAGGTTTATGAAGCGTTAGCAAACATAAGAGGTGGAATGAGCATCTACAGGGATAGTATTGCATATGCCGTGCCAGAATGGTATTTCTCTGCTTCTCAATATTCTATCTCTATGATTTATCGATATTTAAAATTTAAGATTGCTATAACCGCTCAGGGTTGCTGTCGTTAAAAACCCACATCCCCCTCTTCCCTGCGTCGCTGATTAGAGACAAGTAAAGCAAAGTCAGGTAAACACATTTTAAAACAAGTGGTTAGATGTCTCCGAACAGAGACGAACTGATAATGCGTGGAGTGATAATATCGGGACGGGTCCGCTGCACAGGCACTTCTTCACGGAAAGAAAGGAGGGAAGGTCATCTCTACAGACGAAAAAAAACCTGCTTTTTCAAGCAGGTTTCTTAAATTGATCGGCGAGAGAGGATTGCGGCTCTGCGAGCCGCCCTGCGGGCCGTTGCTAAAGCAACGCTGTCTCGCTGCGCTCGGCTCAAACCTCCTTCGGAGGTTCTCATCCTCATTGGCTACAGACGAAAAAAAACCTGCTTTTTCAAGCAGGTTTCTTAAATTGGTCGGCGAGAGAGGATTCGAACCTCCGACCCACTGGTCCCAAACCAGTTGCGCTACCAAGCTGCGCTACTCGCCGAATACTTCTTTTTGCCACTACTTTTCTTATCGTTGCCCAAACCTTCAGGTTTTAAGCAAAAACCCCGCAGTACAGCAGGGTCTTAAAATTGGTCGGCGAGAGAGGATTCGAACCTCCGACCCACTGGTCCCAAACCAGTTGCGCTACCAAGCTGCGCTACTCGCCGAATACTGCTGGCACTTCTTTGCTACAGATTTTGTGGTGCGAAGAGAGGGACTTGAACCCTCACGTCCGTTAAGACACTAACACCTGAAGCTAGCGCGTCTACCAATTCCGCCACCTTCGCATACGACAAAATCTTTACTAAAAATCTGGGGTGGCTAATGGGACTCGAACCCACGACAACTGGAATCACAATCCAGGGCTCTACCAACTGAGCTATAGCCACCATACCTGATTTCTTTACTTCTTTTCACTACTGACTAACGCGGTAAATGTTACCACCGCCGCTCATTGCGCACAAAATTCATGGTGCGCCCGACAGGATTCGAACCTGAGACCTCTGCCTCCGGAGGGCAGCGCTCTATCCAGCTGAGCTACGGGCGCGTAGCGCCGTTGCGGATGTGCATACTACGGACGGGAGCCTTACCTGTCCAGTGCTTTTTTCACAAAAAAACGCGTTTGATTACGCTTTGTGCATTCCGTCTAAAGTCACAGCGTTTTTCTGCCTCTTTGTGGCAAAAAAGCCACTAAAAAGCCAGGTTAGTGAAAAATGTCTCTGGCGTTAAAGATCGCCGCGCCAGTGATATTTAAGGTATTTCAGCAGTCGCAGCTGGCGCTTAAGTCGTGAAGGCTGCGACAGAAGGCGGTAAAGCCACTCCAGACCCATTTTCTGCCATATCTTTGGCGCACGCTTCACGTGGCCGGTAAACACGTCGTAGGTACCGCCTACACCCATATACAGCGCATCCGGGTAAACGGCTTTACAGTCGCGCATCAGGATCTCCTGGCGCGGCGAGCCCATCGCGACGGTCACCAGCTTTGCGCCGCTGGCCTGAATGCGGGCAACGAGCGCATCACGGTCGGCGGGGGTGAAGAAGCCGTCCTGAGCGCCAACGATATTCACATTCCAGCGGCGGCGCAGCTGGTCCTGAGTCTGCGCCAGCACCGACTCCCGCCCGCCAATCAGAAACACTGGAGTACCTTCGCGCCCGGCGCGCTCCATCAACGCTTCCCACAGATCGGCGCCGGCAATACGTGACACGTCGGCCTGCGGATACTTCTTGCGGATCGAACGTACAATACTGATGCCGTCGGCATACTTATATTCTGCCGCAGCAATCAGCTCAGCCACTGCCGCATCTGCTTCAGCCGTCAGCACTTTCTCGGCGTTGATAGCCACCAGCGTGCCGGTTTTCAGCTTACCGTCGTGATTGAGGTAGTCGACAAACTGCGCCATATCACTAAAGCCTGACAGCGTAATGCCGCGAATCTGATAGTGCGGCACGGTTACAGGGGCATTCATCGGGATTTCCTTGAGGTCATAAGCAAAACAAAGGCTACTGCTGTGGTGACAGCGGTCGGCTAGTCGACCGCGGACGGACTAATCCGGCCACATCCAACAGCCAGTACAGCAGCTTAGCGGCCACTACGCAGGCAGCAAAAATAATACAGAAAAACACCACGCGTGAAGCAAACGCATCCAGCCCCTCACGCGCCAGCACGATCATGTTAAACACCGCGCCAAAACAGAAGCTTTGCAGAATTGCGGCTTTATAGCGATTAGGTTCATGGCGGCCTTTGTCATACAGCCAGTCAAACCATTTGATAATCATGCCGACGGCAACCGCACCCAGTGGGATAAACAGCGCACCGCCCATCACCACCAGTGAGCCAATCAGCGTGGGGGAAATCGCCAGGCCAGAGTGGTTATCCAGCACTTCCCAGGTAAAGTAGTTCGCGCTGTTAAGCACTTCTGTTGGCCGCCCGTGCCACAGCCAGCTGGGGATAAACACATAGAAATCGCGCCAGATTGGGGCCAGCCCCTGAAAATCAATCTTGTCGTAGTTTTGCAGCAGCAGGCCGAGATTCTCCCAGGGGGAGAAGGTATCCCGCGTCAGATAGAGGAAAGTGTAGAACGCCTCCGGACCGCTAACGTCGAGGTTATAGCGCTTAAGCGCCAGCCAGAACATGCCAACAATGCCACCCACACCCGCCAGCACCAGCATCCACAGCGTGATCCAGCCGCGAATAATGCCGATAAACAGAAACAGGGCGAAGGCGATGATGATATTGGCGCGCGTGCCGCCGACGATGGTGTAGGTCAGCAGACCAAAGCCGACGGTGGCAACGAGGAAGAACAGCCAGCCGCGTAAATCCTGCTTAAGGAAGTAAACCACCAGCATCGCCGGAATAAAGAAGTAGAAGAAGCGCTTGAGCGCCACGCCGGAGACATCCGCAGAGAAAATCTGGCTGTAACTGTGCAGCTTAAACAGCAGAAAGCCGTTATGCATAAAGAACACGCTGACGGTGCCCAGCGCCACCAGAGCCATCAGCCCCCAGCTCAGGTGGGCTTCAATACGGTTGATGGTAAATATCTGTCGTGCAGGAGCCGTGCTGCGCGCGCGCAGCCGGGTTTTGTAGCTGACATAGTAGATGGCATAGAAACAGCCCGCCGACAGCAGCGCCTGTAACAGATACTCTGGCGGCACCACCTGCACGTCAAAGCCAAATACCAGCAGGCAAGTCAGCGGAAAACCAAAGAAGAAAGTCAGCAAAAACAGCAGTGAGAAGAAGACGTTAAAGTTGAAGCGCACGCGCCTGAACTCTCGCCATGTCAGCGTCAGGATAAATCCGCCGCAGCACAGGTACACGACCAGCAGACCGGCAAACTCTAATAAGGTCATGCGCTCTCCCCTTCCACCGTTTGCAGCGCCTGTTGCCAGCCCGCCAGATAGCCCGGCTCGAAAAAGGCGATGCGGCTCTTATCCAGGCTCTGCAACTGACGCCGCGCCTCCGCGACCGTGGCCGCATCCAGCGCATCGCCGTTGAACAGCACCGGCACCTGCTGTTCAGCCAGATCCTGCCAGAACGGGTTTTTGCGGTTCAACACAAACGGCACGTTGGCCTGCATCAGCAAACACAGCGTGCCGATCCCCTGCTGCCGCTCGAAGATAAAATAGCCGAGGTGACAGCGAGACAGCAGCTGTAAATAGTTATCGAACGCCAACTTTTCCGTCAACAGCTGCACGTGACCCGGCGCAAAAAGCGCATCCGCAGCCGCACGCACGCGCCCGATGTAGGCGTCATTGTTGGCCGGGTAGCCCAGCGGCACCAGCACCTGCACCCCATTGCCGAACTGCTGATGGATCTCCTCTAACGCCTGAATATGACGATTGCTGGCATCCCCGGAATTACCGAGCAGGATGGTCAGCGGGCCGTCAGCAGCCTGGCTTTCCGGCACGCTATCCGCCAGCCGGGTCGGGAAGTAGAGCAGCGATGCCGGCACGCGCGGGCAGCGCTGGTGAAAGTGATTGATGTCGCCACGGGTGGCAAACACATGCCCCACGCGTTTTTGCGCCTGGCGCCGCAGCATATAGAACAGACGAAACTTCAGGCTGGCCGCATCTTCATACAGATCGGCCCCCCAGATATGCCAGTAAAACTGCTGGCGTGCGATCTTGCCCGCCAGCAGGGCCAGCCACAGGCGTGGATTGAACTGCCCGTGGCAGAAGAAGCGCGTGCTGCGCTGCTGGCTGGCGGTAGCAATCGTCGTCTGCGCCAGCTCCGCCTTGCTTGAGAACAAGCGAATAGCCAGCTGCGGATACTGCCCAGCCAGGGTGGCCTGCCCGCTCACCACCCAAAACTCACGCGGCGTTGAAGATGGGGCAACTTCATGTAAAACCTGGTTAAAAAAGCCCAGCACCGTCGCGTTGTGATGCGGAATATCTGAGCCTAAAAGATGAATTACTCTGGTCATACTCGTCTACGATAGATAATAAAAACGCCAGCACAGAGTGCAAAGTAAGCGACATAGGTCGCCATATACGCCTGAGCTGCGCCTGCTGCGCCGTGCAGCGGGATCAGCCAGCGGGAAAAACCGGTCAGCAGCGCAAACTGGCTGACCTCGGTAAGAATATAAAAACGCAGTGACGCTTTGGCGATCACCAGGTAACCAAATACGTAGCAGCCGACTTTCAGCACATCGCCAATCAGCTGCCAGACAAACAGGTCACGCATGCCGGTGAACTGGCTGGAGAACAGCAGCCAGATGGCAAAGTCGCGCAGCAGCCAGACGCTGAAGCTGACCGCAGCGACGGCGGGCAGGACGAAGCGCAGCGACTTGAGGATCTCACGCGAAATCTCGGCCTTCGTCTGCAGGCGGGCCAGCGTAGGTAGCAGATAGACGCTGAACGAGGCGGTAATAAACTGCAGGTAGGCATCCGAAATACTGCTCACCCCCTGCCACAAACCAACCTGCTCCCAGCCCGCGTGCTGCGCCAGCAGGTTACGCATCATCATCCACGCCACCGGCAGCGTGACTGCGGTGATCAGCGCCATCAGCGTAAACTTACCCAGGCTGCGCGCATACTCTGGCCGCCACTGCGGCAGCAGATAGCGCATCGGCAAATGGCCGCGCCGCGCCAGTAGCCACACCGCAGGCACCACGACCAGAGCCGGGACCATGGCCAGACCCACCAGCGCGCCGCTATAGCCGCCGAGCCAGTAGCAGACAAACCACGCGGCCACCCCGATCGCGCTGCCGACAATCAGCGCCAGCGCGTTGCCTGCGGCATCGCGGAAGCCTTTCATGATCGCCAGCGCGAGATTAGCCCAGGCAATGCCCATCTGCAGAAAGGCGACGATGCGGATCACCTGTTGATACTGCTCGTGGCCAAACAGCGCCCGGCTTATCGGCGCAGCAAACAGCAGGAATACGGCAGCCAGCAGCAGGGAGAATCCGAGCACCATCGCCGAGGCCGTGCCAAGAACCACGCGGAGTTCTGCTGGCTGCTGCTGAGTCTGCGCGACATATTTGGTCACGCCGTTGAAAATTCCGGCCCCCGCCAGCACGCCAAGCACGGTGATCAGCTGGCGGAAGTTACCCGCCTGCCCAACGCCCGCAGGTCCGTACGTCACTGCCAGCATTTTTACCACCAGCAGCCCGGCAGCAATCTTTACCAGTGTGGAAACGGCCGTCCACACCGACGCTTTTGCCAGTGACATATCAGGAGAAATAGCTCAGCAGCGAACCGATCACCGTTTTCTGATTGTTATCAGAGAGGTTATAGAACAGCGGCAGGCGCAGCAGGCGCTCACTCTCGGTCTGGGTTGCACGATCGGTACCGTGGAAGCGGCCAAAACGCAGACCGGCAGGAGAGCTGTGCAGCGGAATGTAGTGGAAGACCGCGAGGATCTCGGCCTCTTTCAGCCAGGAGATCAGCGCGCTGCGGTCATCCTGGTCGCGCAGCTTGAGGTAAAACATATGCGCATTGTGTTCGCAGTTTGCCGGGATGACGGGCAGCTCGATGCGCCCGCGTGCCGCTAAGGGCTGCAGGGCATCATGATAGTTCTGCCACAGCCGCAGGCGCTGCTGGTTGATGCGCTCTGCCGACTCCAGCTGTGCCCAGAGATACGCGGCCTGCAAATCGGCCATCAGATAGCTGGAACCGATATCGCGCCAGGTGTACTTATCCACCTGACCACGGAAAAACTGGCTGCGGTTGGTGCCTTTCTCGCGAACGATCTCTGCACGCTCGACCAGCGAGGCATCGTTGACCAGCGTCGCCCCACCTTCGCCACCCGCAGTGTAGTTTTTGGTTTCATGAAAGCTGAAGCAGCCGATATGCCCAATGCTGCCAAGCGCGCGACCTTTATAGGTCGACATGACTCCCTGTGCAGCATCCTCCACCACCCACAGCTGGTGCTTTTTCGCCAGCGCCATAATGGTGTCCATCTCGCAGGCCACGCCCGCATAGTGCACCGGCACAATCGCTTTAGTCTTATCGGTGATCGCCGCCTCAATCAGGCTCTCATCGATATTCATGGTATCCGGGCGCACGTCGACAAAGACGATGGTCGCCCCACGCAGCACAAAGGCATTGGCCGTCGAAACAAAGGTGTAGCTCGGCATGATCACTTCATCACCGGGCTGAATATCAATCAGGATCGCTGCCATTTCGAGCGAAGCGGTGCAGGAAGGAGTGAGCAGCACTTTACGACTGGCGAAGCGCTGCTCCATCCACTGCTGGCAGCGACGGGTAAAACCGCCATCGCCGCACAGCTTGCCGCTGCCCATGGCCGACTGCATATATTCAAGTTCAGTTCCCACCACCGGCGGCGCATTAAACGGAATCATGGTGTTTCCCTGTATAACCAGTATGCGGTGCGTTCAATCACGCCGCCGCAGCGAAGATAAAGACGCAGCGCAGCGAGGTTGCCCAGCTGCGTGGCGACGTGAAGTCGTGTCAGGCGGCGTGCGCGGCACCAGTCGTTCGCCGCATTCATCAACCGCTGGCCGATGCCCAGCCCCTGAGCCGCAGGTAATACCGCCAGCAGGCCAATGCGCGCGGTGCCGTCATCCAGCTCACGCAGGGAGACAAAGCCCTGCATATTACCCTGCTCATCCACCGCCAACAGGCACTGATGATCAAAGGTGCCGCGCACCGCGTTTTCCACCCACTGCGCATAGAAGCGTCCGCTGTCGCCGGATGCATACCACGGGGCACGAAAACGGCTAAAGGTGAATGCTTCTTCCGCGGCCTTGCGCAGCGCCGGGATATGTTCCGCGCGCGCAATACGCACGCCGGTTGGGCGCTCCACCGGCGTGATGCCCAACACGCAGTCCGCTTCCCCTTCCACCAGGCGAAAACCGAGCGCGCTGAGCGCATCCAGCTCTGCGCTCTGCTGCGTCAGCACCTTGACCTGCACCAGCGGCCAGTCGTCGAGCTGAACGCTATCCAGCTGATGCTCACCGCCCAGCTCCAGCAGCGCACTCTGCCGGTTAAAGAACCTGTTCTCCCAGAGGAGGGGTTTAAGCGTGCCGTTCACAGCTCGAATCTCTCATCGCCATACTCCTTTGGTATCCACAACCCACGGCTGGTTTACACTGGCGGGATCGATGGCTTTAAACTGACGGTGATCGACCAGCAGCACCAGTACATCAGCCTGCTGCAGGGCGTCATCCAGCGCCACCAGCGTGACGCTTTGCTGCAGCTTCGCGGGCAGCTGCTGCACGTTAGGTTCGACCACCAGCGTGCTGCCCTGATGCCAGTCGGCGATCAGCTTCGTTACCTGAACGGCCGGGCTTTCACGCAGGTCGTCAATATCGGGCTTGAACGCCAGGCCCAGGCAGGCAATTTTCAGCTCGCTGGCGCGCTTGTTGCTGCTCATCAGGCAGTCGGCAACCCGGCGCTGCACCTGCTCCAGCACCCAGTGCGGTTTACCGTCATTCACTTCGCGCGCGGTGCGGATCAACCGCGCCTGCTCGGGATTTTGCGCCACGATAAACCACGGATCGACGGCGATGCAGTGCCCGCCAACGCCCGGGCCGGGTTGCAGAATGTTCACGCGCGGATGGCGGTTGGCGAGACGTATCAGCTCCCAGACGTTGATATCCTGCTCGGCGCAGATCAACGACAGCTCGTTAGCGAAGGCAATATTGACGTCGCGGAAGCTGTTCTCGGTGAGCTTACACATTTCAGCGGTGCGCGAATTGGTGACCACGCACTCTCCTTCGAGAAAGATATTGTACAGATCGCAGGCGCGCTGCGAGCAGACGGCCGTCATACCGCCTATCACACGGTCATTTTTAAACAGCTCAACCATCACCTGACCCGGCAAGACGCGCTCCGGGCAGTAGGCAACCTGAATGTCCGCCTGCTCACCCGCCTGCTGCGGGAAGCTCAGGTCCGGGCGCGCTGCCGCCAGCCACGCGGCCATCTGCTCGGTAGCCCCCACCGGAGAGGTGGATTCGAGGATCACCAGATCGCCCTTCTTCAGCACTGGCGCCAGGGACTCTGCCGCCGCCCGGACAAAGGCCATATCCGGCTGATGCTCGCCTTTAAACGGCGTGGGAACGGCGATCAGAAATGCATCTGCAGCCTGTGGCTGAGTGGCAGCACGCAAATAGCCGCCCTCGACGGCGGTTTTCACCACGCGGTCGAGGTCCGGCTCAACGATATGAATGTCGCCACGATTGATGGTCTCCACCGCGTGCGCATTAATATCGATGCCGATCACCTGCTTCTGGCAGGAAGCAAAGGCCGCGGCAGTGGGCAGGCCGATGTAGCCCAGCCCGATAACAGAAATGGTGTTGAAACTCATAATGTAATCCGGTTGTGTTTAAGCGCCTGCACAATACGCTGGCAGGCCAGTCCGTCTCCGTAAGGATTATGTGCGCGGCTCATGGTGTGCCACGCTTCCTCATCGGTAAGTAAACGGTTGACTTCACTGACAATTTTCGCGCCATCGGTGCCGACCAGCATCACCGTACCGGCAGCAACCGCTTCCGGGCGCTCGGTGGTATCGCGCATCACCAGCACCGGTTTGCCCAGCGACGGCGCTTCTTCCTGAATGCCACCGGAATCGGTGAGGATCAGCCAGGCGCGGTCCATCAGCCAGACAAACGGCAGGTACTCCTGCGGCTCGATCAGAATAATGTTGTCGATCCCACTCAAAATGCGGTTAACCGGCTCGCTGACGTTGGGGTTGAGATGCACCGGGTAAACAATCTGCGTATCGGGATGCAGGCGGGCAATTTCCGCCAGCGCATTACAGATACGCTCAAATCCGTCGCCGAAGCTCTCACGGCGGTGCCCCGTGACCAGAATCATCTTCTTGTCCGCAGCCAGGAATGGATAGCGCGCCGCAAGACTGTTACGCAATGCATCATCACTCAGCACGCGGTCACGCACCCAGAACAGCGCGTCGATCACCGTATTACCGGTGACGAAAATGCGCTGGGCAGGCAGATTCTCGCGCAGCAGATTTTGCTGCGAAGTGGTGGTGGGCGTGAAGTGGTAGCTCGCCAGGTGCCCGGTCAGCGTACGGTTGGCTTCTTCCGGCCACGGTGACCACAGATCGCCGGTACGCAGCCCGGCCTCCACGTGCCCTACGGGAATACGGTGGTAGAAAGCCGCAAGGCTGGCGGCAAAAGTGGTGGTGGTGTCACCGTGTACCAGCACCACATCAGGAGTGAAGTCGCTAAATACCGTTTTCAGCCCTTCCAGAATACGGCTGGTGATCTCGGTTAACCCCTGTCCCGGCTGCATAATATTAAGATCGTAGTCCGGCACGATTGAAAACAGCTGCAGCACCTGATCGAGCATTTCGCGATGCTGTGCCGTCACGCATAAGCGTGACTCGATACCCTCTTCCTGCGCCAGCGCATGCACCAGCGGCGCCATTTTAATCGCTTCGGGGCGCGTGCCAAAAACTGTTAATACTTTCACCGTGACTCTCTTAATTCGCTCGTATTTAACTTAGTGACACTTTCTGCGACGGACCAGAGCCGTTCCGGCACCCAGCAGAACCCCTACAGCGCCCCACATCACCATCAGCAGCACGCGGCGCGGGCTGTCACGCTTGACCGGCTCCTCCGGGGTGCGCAGGTAGCGCCAGGTGTGGAAAGACGGCACCAGCGTTGGCCCGACACTCAGCGTCGCCTGCATAGCCCGGTTCTGGTCGTAGTCCAGATCGTAAGACGGACCGCTGGCCTGAAGGTTTTCCAGACGCCCCTGCAGCAGCGGGCGCCCCAGCAGGAACAGTTCGGAATCCGGCAGCTGTTCGGATGGCGTCTGAGTTTTCGACTGCTCTAAGCCCTGCTGCTGAGCAATTTTTAACGCCTGCTGTACGCTGTTCACCTGACGGTCGTAAATCGCTTTTGCTACCGCTTCCTGGCGCTTTATCTGCGCTTTTAGCTGAATGCTGCGGGCTGCCCAGTCGGCCGCCAGCTCTTCATTCAGATGTACCGTGGCGCGCGCATTAGCGAAGGCCACGTACTGGCGCAGCAGAGTGTTGGCGTCGGCGGCGGTCTCAGCCACCAGCGTCACGCTATCCTTGATATTCTTCGCGCTGTCGGCGGGCTGCAGCTGAATATTGGCAATCAGCTCATCCAACAGGGCTGCGTCTTCCCTGGCATTACCGGTTTTCCGCTGTTTGTAATAGTCGGTCTGCAGCCAGAAATCACGCCGGGTATCCCAGGCAAACAGCTGCATGATGAACTCCTGATACGCCTCATCCATCACTGTAGGTGGGGCCACGGTCAGGCTGCCCGAACGGACATCCAGATTATTTAAAAACTGCTGCTGCGAGTAATAGCCGGAAAGCATGTTCACCGTCGGACGATCGACAATCGCGGTAGTACTCCATTTCGGCGTAACCAGCAGCGAGTAAATAAAGGCCAGGGCGGCAAACAGTGCGCCACCGGCGACAATCCAGAATTTACCGCGCCACAGCGTGCAGCAAAGACCACGAATATCCAGCTCGTTATCCGCCGCGTCAGGATAGGTCATACTTCAGGTTCCTTGTTGTCAGGCTGACTTAGTCAGTAGAGGTTTTCTTCTCGTTATGGTGATTACGCAGTCGGCGCTTCCATCTTTTAATCATGCGCGCAACGCGCCATGCCCGCTTGATGCAGTAGCCGTACAGCATGAAAGCCAGCAAGAAAAGTACCAACATCGCCCATTCCGGGACAAAGGTCAGGTATTCGCCGAGCACACCCACCGCAGCCAGCAGCGCAGCGGCGGCGGTGATCAGGACAAACGCCTGGCGGGAGGTGAAGCCCGCACGCATGATCAGGTGGTGAATGTGCTGCCGATCTGCCGAGAAGGGACTCATCCCCTTGCTCAGGCGGCGATACATAATCGCTACCATATCCATTAACGGAATAGCAATCAGCCATAGCGCGGTGACCGGGGTAATAGGATGGCTCGGACCCTGGGTGGCCTCCAGCAGGATCCAGATAATGGTGAAGCCAATCAGCGTGCTGCCGGCATCTCCCATGAAAACTTTGTAGCGGCGACCAAACATGCCGAGGTTGAGCAAAATATACGGAATGATGGCGGCCATCATAATAAAGCACCACATCGCCAGGCTGCTCTGGCCATCCAGCAGCAGGATAACGCCAATGGCGAGGAAGGTGACGCAGGACAGTCCCCCCAACAGACCATCAATGCCGTCAACCATGTTGAAGGCGTTGATCGCGGCCCAGACGGCAAATAGCGTCAGAACATAGCCAAACGGCCCGACCACCAGCTCCCAGGGGCCGAAGATGTAGCCAAGGCTTAGCAGATAGAGTTTGGCTTTCATCATCATGACAACCGCCACGCCGGCCTGAACCACCGCGCGCAGTTTTACACTGATGTCGAAACGATCATCGAGCGCGCCGACGAATACCAGACAGCCGGCACAGCTGAGATACAGCAGGACGTTAGGCACATAGAAATTCGTCAATGCAAAAGCGAAACAGCTGCCAGCAAACACGGAGATGCCACCAACCAGCGGAATCGCGCCCTGATGTCGTTTGCGGTAGTTGGGTTTATCCACCAGTCCAACTTTAATAGCGGCTTTACGCGCGAAAAAAAGAAATGCCAATGAAAATAAAAAAGTTAGGGCAAGCTCCGTACTCGTATTGAGTAAATTCACATTAACCAGCTCTCTGATAAGAATTGCGCAGTGTTATAAGCAATTTTCATGCCATTAGCACCCGTATAATTCTGATTTTATTCACCAGGGCGCGCATCATCAATGCACCATATAACTTCGCCCTGTACCGCACATTAGGTCTAATTCTCCATAATCAGAATAGCCTATAGGCCAAAAACAAAAAACGCCACGACTATGCGTGGCGTTACCCGAGTTTTCATCTGTTTATTGACGGGGGTAGTGTTGTAAAACGGCAATTCGACCGTTTAGCCCCCGGCAACCAGCCAGTTATGAACGCTTCATCATATCGAAGAATTCATCGTTGGTTTTCGTCATCGCCAGCTTGTTGATGAGGAACTCCATTGCGTCGATTTCGCCCATTGGGTGAATAATCTTGCG
Source organism: Erwinia aphidicola (assembly GCF_014773485.1). GTDB lineage: Bacteria > Pseudomonadota > Gammaproteobacteria > Enterobacterales > Enterobacteriaceae > Erwinia > Erwinia aphidicola. The sequence continues at coordinate 66,969 of NZ_JACXBP010000013.1, forward strand.
CAGGATCCACATTTTCTGCAGCTCTTCTGACGTGGTCAGCAACTCTTCTTTACGGGTACCTGAACGGTTGTAATCGATAGCAGGGAACACGCGCTTCTCAGCGATTTTACGCGCCAGATGCAGTTCCATGTTGCCGGTACCTTTAAACTCTTCGTAGATCACTTCATCCATCTTCGAACCGGTATCAACCAGTGCGGTGGCGATGATAGTCAGGCTTCCACCCTCTTCCACGTTACGCGCAGCACCGAAGAAACGCTTCGGACGATGCAGGGCGTTGGCATCCACACCACCGGTCAGTACCTTGCCAGAAGCAGGAACCACGGTGTTATAGGCACGCGCCAGACGGGTAATGGAGTCGAGCAGGATGATCACGTCTTTTTTGTGTTCGACCAGGCGCTTGGCCTTCTCGATCACCATCTCAGCAACCTGAACGTGGCGTGATGCCGGTTCGTCAAAGGTGGAAGCGATCACTTCACCTTTAACCAGACGCTGCATCTCGGTAACTTCTTCCGGACGTTCGTCAATCAGCAGCACCATCAGCACGCAGTCTGGATGGTTGTAGGCGATGCTCTGCGCAATGTTCTGCAGCAGCATGGTTTTACCGGCTTTCGGCGGTGCCACAATCAGACCACGCTGGCCACGACCGATCGGCGAAGCCAGATCCAGTACGCGAGCGGTCAAATCTTCGGTGGAGCCGTTACCACGCTCCATGCGCAGACGTGAGTTGGCATGCAGCGGCGTTAAGTTTTCAAACAGGATTTTGTTACGGGCATTTTCCGGTTTGTCGTAGTTAACTTCGTTAACTTTCAGCAGCGCAAAGTAACGCTCACCCTCTTTTGGCGGACGGATCTTGCCAGAGATGGAGTCACCAGTGCGGAGGTTAAAGCGGCGGATTTGACTAGGGGAAACGTAGATATCATCGGGACCGGCGAGGTAGGAACTGTCTCCAGAGCGGAGGAAACCAAATCCATCCTGCAATATCTCGAGTACGCCATCGCCGAAGATGTCTTCGCCACTTTTAGCATGCTGCTTGAGGATGGCGAAAATGATGTCCTGTTTGCGCAAGCGCGCCAGGTTTTCCAGCCCCATATTTTCGCCGAGGGTAATCAGGTCTGAAACCGGCGTATTTTTTAATTCGGTAAGATTCATAATGGTGGGTTCTTAAACTCGGGGTAAAACTTGAATTGTTTGTCGTAAATGGTATGGCGAAAGATCCATGCCTGTTTAATTGGCTCTTGGTTCCGAAGTCCGCTCGATGATCACGTGCAGGAAAACGCAGATCTGAAACGAGGAGACGGTGAGGACAAGAAGCCGGAAATTCAGTAGATACTAACCGTCAGATTGCTGAATGTCTGTAAGATTCTGATGAATACAGCGTTCAACAAGGAGTCATTCTATAAGGTGCAAACTACAAGGTAAGTTCGTCGTGCAGTGGATTTAACTTAGCACGCTTAATGCCGGGCGTCTAGCGGATAGATGAAAAATCAAACCGCAAAACGCCGGCAAGGCATGATTAGCCCAGGTTCGCGTTCAGGAACTCTTTGAGCTGGCCTTTAGAGAGTGCGCCGACTTTGGTCGCAGCCACTTCGCCATTTTTGAACAGCAGCAGGGTTGGGATACCACGGATGCCGTACTTAGGCGCCGTTGCTGGGTTCTCATCAATGTTCAACTTAGCGATTTTCAGCTTGCCTTCATATTCGGCAGCCACTTCATCGAGAATAGGGGCGATCATCTTACAAGGACCGCACCATTCTGCCCAGAAGTCGACCAGTACCAAATCTTCTGCTTTCAGAACGTCGGCGTCAAAGCTGTCATCGGTCACGTGGGTAATTTTATCGCTCATGTTTACTCCAAGGGATTATCTTTACCTTTGATGTAGCATTAAGCAGCATCAGGCTGAGTTTATTGCACTGCTTTTATTTCACCGGATATGCTTTCGTAAAGCAATAGTAAGCTGATATTCTACCACACTATGAGCAAAACACACTTAACAGAACAGAAGTTTTCCGACTTCGCCCTGCACCCTCAGGTGATTGAAGCCCTTGAAACTAAAGGGTTTCATAATTGCACGCCTATTCAGGCGCTGGCATTACCGTTTACGCTCTCCGGGCGTGATGTAGCAGGTCAGGCGCAAACCGGTACCGGCAAAACGATGGCGTTCCTGACGTCAACGTTCCATCATCTTCTTTCTCACCCCGCCCCGGAAGGTCGCCAGGTTAACCAACCGCGCGCGCTGATCCTGGCACCGACGCGCGAACTGGCGGTGCAGATCCATGCGGATGCAGAACCGCTGGCGCAGGTTACCGGGCTGAAACTGGGCCTGGCTTACGGCGGCGATGGCTACGATAAACAGCTGAAAGTGCTCGAAAGCGGCGTCGATGTTCTTATCGCCACCACGGGTCGTTTAATCGATTACGCTAAACAGAATCATGTGAATTTAGGCGCCATCCAGGTGGTGGTACTCGACGAAGCTGACCGGATGTTTGACCTCGGCTTCATTAAAGACATTCGCTGGTTGTTCCGCCGCATGCCTGCCGCTAACCAGCGCCTCAATATGCTGTTCTCCGCCACCCTCTCCTTCCGCGTGCGTGAACTGGCCTTTGAGAATATGAACAACGCGGAATACGTTGAAGTTGAACCGGAACAGAAAACCGGACATCGCATCAAAGAAGAGCTGTTCTACCCTTCCAACGAAGAGAAAATGCGTTTACTGCAAACGCTGCTGGAAGAAGAGTGGCCCGATCGCGCGATCATCTTCGCGAATACCAAGCACCGCTGTGAAGATATCTGGGGCCATCTGGCTGCCGATGGTCACCGCGTGGGCCTGCTGACCGGCGATGTGGCACAGAAGAAACGCCTGCGTATTCTGGATGATTTCACCAAAGGTGATGTTGATATCCTGGTCGCTACCGACGTTGCGGCACGTGGTCTGCACATTCCAGCCGTGACCCACGTCTTCAACTACGATCTGCCTGATGACCGTGAAGACTATGTTCACCGCATTGGCCGTACCGGTCGTGCCGGTGCCAACGGTCACTCAATCAGCCTGGCCTGTGAAGAGTACGCTCTCAACCTGCCGGCGATTGAAGACTATATTGGCCATAGCATTGCCGTCAGCCGCTATAACAGCGATGCGCTGATGAGCGATCTGCCGCCGCCAAAACGCTTAACCCGAACGCGTTCTGGAAATGGTCCGCGCCGTGGGGGAAATAACAACCGCCGCAGCAGCGCGCCGCGTAGCCCTAACCGTAAACGTTCAGGTTAAAACGCCATGCTGAGCGCATCATCACTCTATGCTGCCATCGATTTAGGATCGAACAGCTTTCATATGTTGGTGGTGCGCGAAGTGGCTGGCAGTATCCAGACCATTGCCCGCATCAAGCGTAAGGTTCGCCTGGCTGCCGGGCTTGATGCCAGCCACCATCTCTCGGAAGAGGCGATGGAGCGTGGCTGGCAGTGCCTGCGGCTGTTCTCCGAGCAGCTGCAGGATATCCCACCGCAGCAGATCCGCGTCGTCGCCACCGCCACCCTGCGTATTGCCTCAAACGCCGGTGAATTCCTCGTAAAAGCTGAGAAAATCCTGGGTTGCCCGGTCAATGTGATCAGCGGTGAGGAGGAAGCTCGCCTGATTTATCAGGGCGTCGCGCATACCACCGGCGGTTCGGATAAGCGACTGGTGGTGGATATCGGCGGCGGCAGCACCGAGCTGGTCACCGGCAAGGGTTCGCAGGCCACTACGCTGTTCAGCCTGTCGATGGGCTGCGTGACCTGGCTGGAGCGCTATTTTACCGATCGTCATCTGGGTAAAGAGAATTTCGAACAGGCCGAACAGGCCGCGCGGGCGATGATCCGGCCGGTGGCCGGTGCGCTGCGCGAACAGGGCTGGCAGGTTTGCGTCGGGGCTTCCGGCACCGTTCAGGCGCTGCAGGAAATTATGATGGCGCAGGGCATGGATGAGCGTATTACGCTGAGTAAGCTTCAGCAGCTCAAACAGCGCGCCATCCAGTGCGGCAAACTGGAAGAGCTGGAGATTGAGGGGCTGACCCTTGAGCGCGCGCTGGTTTTCCCGAGCGGCTTATCCATTCTCATCGCCATCTTTAATGAACTGAATATTACCAGCATGACGCTGGCCGGCGGCGCACTGCGCGAAGGATTGGTTTACGGCATGCTGCACCTGCCGGTGGATCGCGATATTCGCAACCGCACGCTGCATAATATCCAGCGCCGTTTTGCTATCGATCCCGAGCAGGCTGACCGCGTGCGTCAGTTAGCCGATACCTTCGCCCGCCAGGTGGGGCAGAGCTGGAAGCTGGACGATCGCAGCCGTGAACTGTTGGATAGCGCCTGCCTGATCCATGAAATTGGTTTAAGCGTGGATTTCCGCCAGGCTCCGCAGCACTCCGCATATCTGGTGCGCCATCTCGATCTGCCAGGCTTTACCCCCGCGCAGAAAAAGCTGCTGGCAACGCTGCTGCAAAATCAGGTCAACAGCATCGATTTGGCGCTGTTAAGCCAGCAGAATGCCGTGCCGCCGCGCGTGGCTGAACGGCTTAGCCGCCTGCTGCGTCTGGCGATCATTTTTGCCAGCCGCCGCCGCGATGACACGCTGCCTGCGGTCCGTTTGCAGGCAGATGAGGACAACCTGACGCTGACGCTGCCGCAGGGCTGGCTGGATGCCCATCCTCTGCGCGCTGAGCTGCTGGAGCAGGAAGCACACTGGCAGAGCTATGTGCACTGGTCATTAGTCATTAGTCATTAATTAAAATCTACTACGCTCGGTAATGCGGCGTTAATCCGCTTCTATTTCTTCGCTTTATCCAGCATCGCCCGCAACCCGGCCACACGACTCTGGCCGGTTTGCATGCGCTCTTCTGCGCTGACGACTTTCCGCTCCGACTCCCATTTCAGATCATCCTGCGGTAGCTCCAGCAGGAAGCGGCTTGGCTCCGGGCGGATTGATTCACCATACTGACGTCGCTCGCGGCACAGAGTAAACGTCAGCTCCTTCTGCGCACGCGTGATACCCACGTAAGCCAGACGACGCTCCTCTTCAACGTTATTTTCGTCAATGCTGCTCTGATGCGGCAGTAATCCCTCCTCCATGCCCACCAGGAACACGTAGGGGAACTCCAGACCTTTCGAGGCGTGCAGCGTCATTAACTGAACCTGATCTGACTCTTCATCACTTTCACCGCGCTCCATCATGTCGCGCAGCGTAAAGCGCGTAACGACCTGGGTCAGCGTCATGGGTTCGTCGATATCGCTGCCCTCCAGCATTTCCGTCATCCACTGGAACAGGGTATTGACGTTTTTCATGCGCATTTCAGCCGCTTTCGGGCTGCCGGAAGTTTCAAACAGCCAGCTCTCGTAATCGATACCGCGGATCAGATCGCGTACCGCAGCCACCGGCTCGCGCTCCGCCAGCTGCGCTACCTCCCGCAGCCAGTGGGTAAAGCGCTGCAGAGATTCCAGACCGCGCCCGGTCAGAGTCTGGCCGAGCCCCATATCAAAGCTGGCGCTGAACAGGCTTTTATTGCGCTGCATCGCCCACTCGCCCAGTTTTTGTAGCGTAGCCGAACCGATTTCACGCCGTGGCGTATTCACAATGCGCATAAAGGCGCTGTCGTCGTCGGCGTTGGTCAGTACGCGCAGGTAGGCCAGCAGATCCTTGATTTCCGGACGCGAGAAGAATGAGGTGCCGCCGGAGATACGGTAGGGAATGCGGTTCTGCATCAGCATTTTTTCAAACACCCGCGACTGATGGTTGCCGCGATACAGAATGGCGTAGTCTTTATAAGCGGTCTTATTGATAAAGTGATGGGCAATCAGCTCGCCGGTAACGCGTTCCGCTTCGTGATCTTCGTTGTTGGCCGTCACCACCTTCAGCTCCGCGCCGTAGCCCAGCTCGGAGAACAGACGCTTTTCAAACACGTGCGGGTTATTGGCGATCAGGATATTCGCCGCTTTCAGAATGCGTTCCGAAGAGCGGTAGTTCTGCTCCAGCTTGATCACCTGCAGCGCCGGGAAATCTTCCTGAAGCAGCACCAGGTTCTGCGGCCGCGCACCGCGCCAGGAGTAGATCGACTGATCGTCATCCCCCACCACGGTAAAGCGCGCACGGCTACCCACCAGCAGCTTTACCAGCTCATACTGGCTGGTGTTGGTATCCTGATATTCATCCACCAGCAGGTAGCGGATTTTCTGCTGCCAGCGTTCGCGCACTTCCAGATTGCGCTGGAACAGCAGGGTCGGCAGCAGGATCAGATCGTCGAAATCCAGCACGTTGCAGGACTTCAGATGGCGGTCATACAGCGCGTAGCAGTGCGCGAACAGCTTATCGCGCTCCGATAACGCCCCCGCAGCCGCACGCGGCGGATCCATCAGATCGTTCTTCCAGTTGGAGATCGTTGATATCAGCTGCTGCAGCAGGGTTTTATCGTTTTCCAGCCACTCCTCGGTCAGGTCTTTTAACAGCGCCAGCTGATCCTGGTCGTCAAACAGAGAGAAGTTCGATTTCATCCCCAGCGCGGCGTATTCGCGCTTAATAATTTCCAGCCCCAGCGTATGGAAGGTGGAGATCATCAACCCGCGCGCTTCTTTGCGCCCCAGCGTCTGCGCCACGCGCTCTTTCATCTCACGCGACGCCTTGTTGGTAAAGGTCACCGCGGCGATATGGCGCGCCTGATAGCCGCATTCGCGGATCAGGTGGGCAATTTTATTGGTAATGACGCGTGTTTTTCCCGAACCGGCACCAGCCAGTACCAGACAGGGTCCGGTAACAAATTCGACGGCGTGTTGCTGACCAGGATTAAGACGCATAGATAAATCACTCAATGAAATTGCGAGGGAGGAGAAAACAGCGTGGTAGTATATACCCAAAATAATTCGAGTTGCATGAAGGCAGCAAAAGAGTGACAAATCGGTCGGAAACCGATTTGAGCAGCGCTCGCGCTGGCCGAGGGCTGAGCCTCAGGGATGAGGCTCACTAATCCCGATGAGCTGACTGAAGTCAGTGATTAGGGTGAACGAGGGCAGCTAACGCACAGGTAGCTTGAAGTATGACGGGTATTGCCCGCGAAATAACTCTTACTCAAGGTAACAATCATGGCAAAAATGGCAGCAGCACTGCACATTCTGGTAAAAGAAGAGAAACTGGCTCAGGACCTGTTAGCACAGCTGGCTGACGGCGCAGATTTTGAGAAGCTGGCGAAGAAGCACTCTACCTGTCCGTCAGGTAAGAAAGGCGGCCACCTCGGTGAGTTCAAACAGGGCGCAATGGTGCCGGCATTCGATAAAGTGGTGTTCTCCTGCCCGCTGATCGAGCCACAGGGCCCGCTGCACACCCAGTTCGGTTACCACATCATTAAAGTGTTGTACCGCAATTAAAAAAGCGCCAGACGGCGCTTTTTTCGGGCGGATCAGCGATCCGCCCCTACATCGATTTACGCAGAATTAACCCGCTACGGCGATACGTTTCATATCGGTCATGTAGCCACGCAGCTTACGGCCAACCGCTTCGATTTCGTGATGACGAATCGCTTCGTTCACGTCACGCAGCTGAGCGTTATCTACGGTGGTCGCCGTGTTGACGGCTTTGCCCAGATCGCCTGCCTGCAGCGTGGTCATGAACTCTTTCAGCAGCGGTACTGCCGCGTAAGAGAACAGGTAGTTACCGTATTCCGCAGTATCAGAGATAACCACGTTCATTTCGTACAGGCGCTTACGGGCGATAGTGTTAGCAATCAGCGGCAGCTCGTGCAGTGATTCGTAGTAAGCAGACTCTTCGATGATACCGGCAGCAACCATGGTTTCGAATGCCAGCTCAACGCCCGCTTTCACCATGGCGATCATCACAACGCCCTGGTCGAAGTAGTCCTGCTCGGCAATTTTACCTTCGAACTGTGCAGCGTTTTCGAACGCGGTTTTACCGGTCTCTTCACGCCAGCCCAGCAATTTTTTGTCATCGTTTGCCCAGTCAGCCATCATCCCGGAGGAGAACTCACCGGAGATGATATCGTCCATGTGCTTCTGGAACAGCGGGGCCATGATGGTTTTCAGCTGCTCGGACAGTGCGTAAGCACGCAGTTTAGCCGGGTTAGACAGGCGGTCCATCATCAGCGTAATGCCACCTTGCTTCAGGGCTTCGGTGATGGTTTCCCAGCCGAACTGAATCAGTTTTTCTGCGTAGGCTGCATCCGTACCTTCAGCCACCAGCTTGTCGAAGCACAGCAGCGAACCCGCCTGCAGCATACCGCACAGGATGGTCTGCTCACCCATCAGATCGGACTTCACTTCAGCAACGAAGGAGGACTCCAGCACGCCCGCACGGTGACCGCCGGTTGCTGCTGCCCAGGCTTTAGCAATCGCCATGCCTTCGCCTTTTGGATCGTTTTCCGGGTGAACCGCGATCAGCGTTGGCACGCCGAAACCACGTTTGTACTCTTCACGTACTTCAGTACCCGGGCATTTCGGCGCAACCATCACCACGGTGATGTCTTTACGAACCTGCTCGCCCACTTCAACGATGTTGAAACCGTGTGAGTAACCCAGCGCTGCGCCCTCTTTCATCAACGGCTGCACCGCCTGTACCACAGCGGAGTGCTGCTTGTCTGGCGTCAGGTTAACCACCAGGTCGGCCTGTGGGATCAGATCTTCGTAAGTGCCCACTTTGAAGCCATTTTCTGTCGCTTTACGCCATGAAGCACGCTTCTCGGCAATCGCTTCTGCACGCAGAGCGTAAGCAATGTCGAGGCCAGAATCACGCATGTTCAGGCCCTGGTTCAGGCCCTGAGCACCACAGCCAACGATGACGACTTTTTTACCTTTCAGGTAGCTCGCTTCATCAGCAAATTCTTCACGCGCCATAAAGCGGCATTTACCTAATTGCGCCAGCTGGTTGCGCAGGTTCAAAGTGTTGAAATAGTTAGCCATGGGTACTCCGTATGAGGTTGTGATGCGTTTGTCTGTTATCGGGTCTCTCTTTCCGACCCTGTATAAACCCTATCATATGACAGGAAATGCATTGCTGAAATTGATATATTAACAACGTGACGTTGCACTTTTTGCAACATAGCTTTGAGGCCCAAACTGTATGGATCTGCGTGACCTGAAATTGTTTCTCCATCTCGCCGATAGCCGCCATTTTGGCCGCAGCGCAAGGGCGATGCACGTCAGCCCCTCTACGCTGTCACGGCAGATCCAGCGGCTGGAGGAGGACCTCGGGCAGACGCTGTTTTTACGCGATAACCGCACGGTAACCCTGACCGATGCCGGTGAGCGTCTGCGCCAGTTCGCTCAGCAAACGCTGTTGCAGTATCAGCAGATGCGCCACGCCATCGGGCAGAATGGCCCGTCACTGAGTGGTGAACTGCGTCTGTTCTGCTCGGTGACCGCCGCTTACAGCCATCTGCCGCCCATCCTTGATCGCTTCCGCGCCGAGCATCCGCTGGTAGAAATCAAACTGACCACCGGGGACGCCGCCGACGCGGTGGAGAAAGTCCAGACCAATGAGGCCGATATTGCCATCGCCGGGCGGCCAGAAACGCTGCCCGGCAGCATTGGTTTTATGCCGCTCGGGCTGATCCCGCTGGTGCTGATCGCCCCCGCGCTGCCGTGCCCGGTGCGTAGCCAGGCAACGCAGCCGCATCCCGACTGGGCGCAAATCCCATTTATTCTGCCCGCGCAGGGGCCGTCGCGGCGACGCATTGATTTATGGTTCCGCCATCGCCATATCGCGAACCCACTGATTTACGCTACGGTTTCCGGACATGAGGCAATTGTCTCGATGGTGGCGCTGGGGTGCGGCATCGCACTGCTGCCGGATGTGGTGCTGGAGAACAGTCCGGAGCCAATCCGTAACCGTATTCTGGAGCTGGAAGATGTCGAGATGGTGGCACCGTTTGAACTCGGCGTATGCGTACAAAAAAAGCGGCTCACTGAGCCGCTTATTGATGCTTTCTGGAAACTGCTTTAGCCCGCCAGGAAGAAGCGGAAGGCCGGATTATTGGTTTCATCGTGGAAATCATAACCCAGCGCCGCCAGGTGCTCTTCAAACTGCGGCTCGCTGTCGCTCAGCTCAAACGCCGCCAGAACGCGACCGTAGTCAGTACCGTGGCTGCGGTAGTGAAACAACGAGATATTCCAGTGGGTGCCCAGCGTCTGCAGGAAGCGCAGCAGCGCACCGGGCGCCTCCGGGAATTCAAAGCTGAACAGCCGCTCGCGCAGCGGTTTCGACGGTCGCCCGCCGACCATATAGCGCACGTGAAGCTTCGCCATTTCGTCATCGGAGAGATCCACGACTTGATAACCGCCTTCTGACAGCAGCTGCAGGATCTCGTGGCGCTCCTCCATGCCGCGCGTCAGGCGTACGCCAACAAAGATGCAGGCCTCGTCAGCGTTGGCATAGCGATAGTTGAACTCGGTCACCGAACGCCCGCCCAGCAGCTGGCAGAAGCGCAGGAAGCTGCCCTGCTGCTCGGGAATTGTTACGGCCAGTAGCGCTTCACGCTGCTCGCCCAGTTCACAACGCTCGGAAACGTAGCGCAGGCCGTGGAAGTTGACGTTAGCACCGGACAGCACGTGCGCCAGCCGTTCACCCTGGATCTGGTGCTGCTGGATATACTTCTTCATCCCCGCCAGCGCCAGCGCGCCGGAAGGCTCCGCCACCGCACGCACATCATCGAACAGATCCTTCATCGCCGCGCAAATGGCATCGCTGTCGACGGTGATGATGTCGTCAAGATACTCCTGGCACAGCCGGAAGGTCTCGCTGCCGATGCGCTTCACCGCCACGCCTTCGGCAAACAGCCCGACGCGTGGTAGATCGACCGGATGCCCGGCATCCAGCGCCGCCTTCAGGCAGGCTGAGTCTGCCGCCTCCACCGCAATCACTTTGATTTGCGGCATCAACTGTTTGATCAACACCGCCACGCCTGCTGCCAGACCGCCGCCGCCAACCGGTACGAACACGCGGTCAAGATGCGCATCTTGCTGCAGCAGCTCCATCGCCAGTGTGCCCTGCCCGGCAATCACCATCGGATGATCGAAGGGCGGCACAAAGGTGTAACCCTGCTGCTCGGACAGCTCGATGGCTTTCGCTTTCGCTTCATCAAAGTTGGCGCCAAACAGGAAAGCCTCACCGCCAAACGCCCGCACCGCATCAACCTTGATATCTGCAGTGGCGACCGGCATCACAATCAGGGATTTAATTCCTAACTTGCTGGCCGATAACGCTACGCCCTGAGCATGATTGCCCGCCGAAGCGGTAACCACGCCGCGCGCGCGCTGCTCTGCGCTCAGCCCGGCAATCATCGCGTAGGCGCCACGCAGCTTAAAGCTGTGTACCGGCTGGCGATCTTCGCGCTTTACCAGGATGGTATTGCCGAGGCGGGCAGAGATCTTCTCCATCTTTTGCAACGGGGTGACCTGGGCCGCCTCATACACCGGCGCACGCAGCACCGCACGCAGATACTCTGCGCCACTCGGTTGGTCGGATAGCGGTTGCGACTCAGCCATGTTTGTTAGCCTCCCAGCTTACTCTTATCGCGGACGGCACCTTTGTCGGCGCTGGTTGCCAGGGTGGCATAAGCACGCAGAGCAAAGGAAACCTGACGCTCACGACCGTGTGGCGTATAGGCTTCATCCCCACGTGCTTCTTCTTCCAGACGACGGGCGGCCAGTTCATTGTCCGGCACGGCCAGCTGGATACCACGCTGTGGAATATCGATGTTGATGATGTCGCCATCTTTGACCAGCGCGATGGTGCCGCCGCTCGCCGCTTCCGGCGAAGCATGGCCGATTGACAGACCGGAAGTCCCACCGGAGAAACGACCATCGGTGATCAGCGCACAGGCTTTACCGAGGCCCATTGATTTCAGATAGGTGGTCGGATAGAGCATTTCCTGCATACCCGGGCCGCCTTTTGGCCCTTCATAGCGGATAACGACAACGTCACCGGCCACCACTTTACCGCCAAGGATCGCAGCAACCGCATCATCCTGGCTTTCATAGACTTTCGCCGGGCCGCTAAACACCAGGCTGCCTTCATCGACGCCCGCGGTTTTAACGATACAGCCGTTTTCAGCGATGTTGCCGTACAGCACCGCCAGGCCGCCGTCCTGACTGAAGGCGAATTCGCGTGAACGAATGCAGCCTTCCTGACGGTCGTCATCCAGCGTGTCCCAACGGGTATCCTGCGAGAATGCCTGAGTGGTACGAATGCCCGCCGGGCCAGCGCGGAACATTTTCTTCACCGCTTCATCTTTGGTCAGCATGATGTCGTACTGATCCAGCGTTTCACGCAGGCTCAGGCCGAGGATGTTGCGCACGCTGTTGTCCAGCAGTCCGGCGCGGTCCAGCTCGCCGAGGATACCGAGTACCCCACCGGCACGGTGAACGTCTTCCATATGGTATTTCTGCGTGCTTGGCGCCACTTTGCACAGGTGCGGAACCAGGCGCGACAGGCGATCGATGTCGGAGATATCGAAGTCGATTTCGCCTTCCTGCGCGGCAGCCAGCAGGTGCAGAACGGTGTTAGTTGAACCGCCCATGGCGATATCCAGGGTGATGGCGTTTTCAAATGCGGCTCTGCTGGCGATGCTGCGCGGCAGCGCCGTTTCGTCATCCTGCTCGTAGTAACGTTTGGTCAGCTCGACGATGCGGCGGCCAGCATTGAGGAACAGCTCTTTACGGTCAGCGTGCGTCGCCAGCAGCGAGCCGTTACCCGGCTGCGACAGACCCAGCGCTTCGGTCAGGCAGTTCATTGAGTTTGCGGTAAACATCCCTGAACAGGAGCCACAGGTCGGGCAGGCCGAACGCTCAATCTGATCGCTCTCTGCATCGCTGACGTTCGGATTCGCACCCTGGATCATGGCATCGACGAGGTCGAGCTTGATGATTTTATCAGACAGTTTGGTTTTACCGGCTTCCATTGGGCCGCCGGAAACGAAGATCACCGGAATGTTCAGGCGCAGTGACGCCATCAGCATGCCCGGGGTGATTTTGTCACAGTTAGAGATACACACCATGGCATCGGCACAGTGGGCGTTTACCATGTACTCCACGGAGTCGGCGATCAGCTCACGGGATGGCAGAGAATAGAGCATTCCGCCGTGGCCCATGGCGATACCATCATCCACTGCGATGGTGTTGAACTCTTTCGCCACGCCGCCTGAGGCTTCAATTTCCTCAGCAACCAGCTTACCCAGGTCGCGCAGGTGAACGTGGCCCGGTACAAATTGCGTAAAGGAGTTAACCACGGCGATGATCGGCTTACCGAAATCATCATCGGTCATTCCTGTGGCGCGCCAGAGGGCACGGGCACCGGCCATATTGCGCCCGTGAGTGGTGGTGGCGGAACGGTACTTAGGCATGCTCTATACTCCAGAAATCAGATAGTGCGCAGGCGTCAACTGACGCCTGCGAAAAAAACATTATTGTTATGGGTTAACCGGATCCAACCAGCCCCATTTGTCTTCCGTCTCGCCGGTGAACAGGCCGAAGAAGGCAGACTGGATGCGCTCGGTGACCGGGCCGCGTTTACCCGCGCCAACCTGGATACCGTCAACGCTACGTACCGGAGTGATCTCCGCGGCAGTACCGGACATAAACACTTCGTCAGCCAGATACAGCGATTCACGTGACAGCACCTGCTCACGCACTTCGATTCCCATATCCTGCGCCAGTTTGATGATGGCGTCACGAGTAATACCCGGCAGCGCAGAAGAGGTGAACGGCGGAGTGAACAGTATGCCGTCTTTCACTTCAAACAGGTTCTCACCGGCACCTTCTGAGATATAGCCCTGGGTGTCCAGCGCGATCCCTTCCTGGTAGCCGTGGCGGCGCGCTTCGCTACCCACCAGCAGAGAGGAGAGATAGTTACCACCGGCTTTGGCCGCCGTTGGCAGGGTGTTTGGCGCCACGCGGTTCCAGGACGAGACCATCGCATCGATGCCCTGCTCCAGCGCTTCGGCACCGAGGTAGGCGCCCCATGGGAATGCAGCGATGATCACATCAGTTTCATAACCGTCCGGCGGGTTAACGCCCAGGCCCACGTCACCAACAAATACCAGCGGACGAATATAGGCGCTTTTCAGGTTGTTTTTACGCAGGGTAGCGCGGCAGGCTTCCATCAACTCATCAACGCTCAGGCTGACAGGGAAACGATAGATCTTGGCAGAATCACGCAGGCGCTGCATATGTTCACGATGGCGGAAGACTACTGGTCCTTTGTGCGAGTCATAGCAGCGGACGCCTTCAAACACAGAGGTGCCGTAGTGCAGTGCGTGGGACATGACGCTGACCTTAGCGTCTTCCCATTTAACCATCTCGCCATTGAACCAGATAAAGTCTGCTTTCTTCGTCATTCTTGTTTCCTTGCGCGCTTATGCGCGGATTTGTTGTGTTGTTAATTGTTGGGTCTGAACGCATGCAACGTCCATCAGTTTACTCAACTGCGTTGACAGTAAATCGACAGAGCGCTGGCTGGCAACGGTCATCTCAATATTAATATTGTCACTGTTGACTAACGACGCCATGTTCATCGCGCAGACCTGAAAGCCACGGTGACGCACGACGCGCAAAATGCGCTCCAGTATTTCCGGGCGAAAGCGCGCTTCGATAGACAATTGATGCTGCATCATGAGGTTTTCTCCATCATTTGTTCGTTGCTGGCACCAGGCGGTACCAGAGGCCAGACGTTCTCAAGCTCGTCGATGGCGACGTGGAGCATGTATGGCCCTTCACTGTGCAGCAAAGCGTCTAATGCGGCGTCGACCTGGTCTTTACGGGTAATGCGCTGGCCCGGGATATCAAAAGCGCGAGCCAGCATCAGGAAGTCCGGGTTATCGGACAGATTGGTTTCGCTGTAACGCTCGGCGAAGAACAGCTGCTGCCACTGGCGAACCATGCCAAGGCGCTGGTTATCAAGCAGCACAATTTTAACCGGCAGCTGTTTACGCTTAATGGTGCCAAGCTCCTGCACGTTCATCATGAAGGAACCGTCGCCGGAGACGCAGATAACGGTGTCGTCCGGGCGGGCAACCTGTGCACCCACTGCGGCTGGCAGGCCAAAGCCCATGGTGCCCAGACCGCTGGAGGTGATAAAGTTTTCCGGGCGGTTAAAGCTCATATGCTGCGCGGCCCACATCTGGTGCTGACCCACATCGGTGGTCACTACTGCACTTTGCGGTTTACGGTCTGACAACTGTTTCAAAAACAGCGGAGCAAAAATCGCCTCGCCCGGATGGTCGTAGCGCCAGCCGCTTTCGGCTTTCAGGGCCTTCACTTCTTCACGCCACGCCTGAATCTCAACCGGCTGATACAGGTCTGGCAGCAGCTTATTCAGGTCGCCCTGCAGGCCAACGTGCGCGCGGCGCAGTTTGTGTAGCTCAGCCGGGTCGATATCCAGATGGATCACGCTGGCATGCGGCGCGAAGGTGTCCAGCTTACCGGTTACGCGATCATCAAAGCGCGCGCCTACGGCAATCAGCAGGTCACACTGCTGAACGGCAATATTGGCGGCTTTAGTACCGTGCATGCCCAGCATGCCGAGGTAGCAGGCGTCTTCAGCATCCGGCGTGCCCAAACCTTTCAGAGTGGCAACGGTTGGAATACCGGTCTCTTTAGCGAAAGCGCGCAGGGCGTGAACGGCATCCGCCATCCCGACACCGCCACCCACGTATAGGATCGGTTTTTTTGACTGAGCCAGCAGGTTACGCGCCTGCTGCAATTCAGCGTGCGGGTGCGCCAGCTCCTGCTCTACCGGCAGCAGATGCGCGCTCAGCTCACCGCATGCCAGCTGGATATCCTTAGGGATATCGACCAGTACCGGGCCAGGGCGGCCTGATTTGGCGATGGCGAAGGCCTCTGCCATCACGATCGGTAACTCTTCGAGAGATTCAACGAGGAAACTGTGCTTGGTACAGGCCAGTGACAGGCCGAGCACGTCGATCTCCTGGAAGGCATCGGTGCCCATCACCGCGGAGGAGACCTGCCCGGTGATGGCGACAATCGGCACCGAGTCCAGCATGGCATCAGCCAGGCCGGTGATCAGGTTGGTGGCCCCCGGTCCGGAAGTGGCGATACAGACGCCGACTTTGCCAGTCGCGCGAGCGAATCCGATCGCCGCCATCGCCGCACCCTGCTCGTGGCGGCACAGTAGGTGTTCGACACCGCCGTCATAGAGCGCGTCATAGACCGGCATGATTGCACCACCCGGGTAGCCGAAAACTGTTTCGACACCCTGTGCACGCAAAGCTTGAACCACCCACTGAGCACCATTCATAGTTATTTCCCCGCCCTCTGCTTGGAACAACAGCATATTATTCTACTGTTCATCTTCTGTTCCTCTCTCGTTAATGCCCTGCAAAAAAAAACCCCCGGACCTTTCGGTGCGGGGGTTCTTTCGAAATCAGGCTTGATTTTTAAGCCTTTCTTTCTCCGAGCGTAGCCCCGCACGGCGTGATAATAATCACGACGACGTTAATAATGACTAGGCTGACGACTCGTAGAAGGGCTTTCATTTGGATACTTAAAATTCGCTTGTTCGAAGTAATGCCTACAGAGTTATCACAGTTTTAGGTTCTGATTCAACTTTTTTCATCATTTAATTTTATGCGGGCAGCCACAGATTCAGAAAAAATTATGGTTTTTCAGTCAATAAGCAAAAGCTGAATGTTTTTCATTAATCACCGGGCGCGATGGCTTCATCTCGCTGCTGAGAAAATAGTCGAGTCCGATCGCAAGGCAATGTTTCTGGCAGTCGAGCCGGGCAAAAACTTTACGGTGCGGCGCGCAAATTCCGTCTTTGCCCGTCGCCGCAAAAAAGCCGGGGGCGCAAAATAGCCGCAACAAGGAGAGTTTATGTCGTTATCTGTTGCCTACACCCGCGCTGCAATCGGCATTCAGGCGCCGCTGGTCACTGTAGAAGTCCACATTAGCAATGGGTTGCCTGCGCTGTCGCTGGTCGGGCTGCCAGAAAC
Source organism: Erwinia aphidicola (assembly GCF_014773485.1). Classification (GTDB taxonomy): domain Bacteria; phylum Pseudomonadota; class Gammaproteobacteria; order Enterobacterales; family Enterobacteriaceae; genus Erwinia; species Erwinia aphidicola. The sequence continues at coordinate 83,948 of NZ_JACXBP010000013.1, forward strand.
CACCGTCAAGGAAGCGCGCGATCGGGTACGCAGCGCAATCCTTAATAGCGGGTTCACCTTCCCGGCTAAGCGTATCACCGTCAATCTGGCGCCTGCTGACCTGCCAAAAGAGGGGGGGCGTTACGATCTTCCCATCGCTATCGCTATTCTCGCCGCTTCTGAGCAGATCCCTGCGGAAAAGCTCACCCGCTATGAGTTCCTCGGCGAACTGGCCCTGACAGGCGCGCTACGCGGCATACAGGGTGCGATTCCCGCCGCAGTGGCCGCGCTGGATGCCCGGCGACAGCTGATCCTCTCGGCCTACAATGAAAATGATGTCGGCCTGATCCAGCATGGCGAGAGCCTGATTGCGACTCACCTGCTGGAGGTTTGTGCTTTTTTGCACGATAAAGGGAAGTTGGAGCACGCCCGCTGCGAGCATCAACCCTCCCCAGCCGAAACGCACGACCTGAATGAAATTATTGGCCAGGAGCAGGCCAAGCGAGCGCTGGAGGTCACAGCGTCTGGCGGCCATAATCTGCTGCTGATTGGACCACCGGGGACGGGAAAAACAATGCTGGCATCGCGGCTTAGTGGTCTGATGCCGCCTCTAAGCGATCGTGAGGCCCTTGAGAGTGCAAGTGTAGCCAGTCTCGTGAATAGCGGCGATCTACGCCGTCAGTGGCGCCAGAGGCCTTTCCGCTCCCCTCATCACAGCGCTTCGCTGTATGCGTTAGTGGGCGGTGGCTCTTTGCCGAAGCCCGGGGAGATCTCGCTGGCGCATAACGGCGTGCTGTTTCTGGATGAGCTACCGGAATTTGAGCGGCGCGCGCTGGATGCATTACGTGAGCCGCTGGAGTCAGGGGAGATCAGTATTTCCCGGGCCAAAGCAAAGATTACCTATCCGGCACGTTTTCAATTGATAGCCGCCATGAACCCAAGCCCGACCGGACACTATCTTGGTTCGCACAACCGCTGCTCTCCACAGCAGACGCTGCGCTATCTCAGTCGCCTGTCTGGCCCTTTCCTTGACCGCTTTGATTTATCGCTGGAGGTGCCCCTTCTGCCTCCGGGAACATTGAGTCATCAACGTACTGACAGTGAGTCAAGCCAGCAGGTAAGAGAGCGCGTGCTGGCCGCACGAAATTGTCAGTACGCACGCTGCGGTAAAGTGAATGCCCTAATGAATAACCCAGAAATCCAGCATTACTGTACACTTACCCGAGAGGATGCCGAATGGCTGGAACAGGTGCTGAATCATTTGGGGCTGTCGGTACGGGCGTGGCAGCGCATACTGAAAGTGGCGCGGACTATTGCCGATCTGGCAGGCGAGCAGGAGATTAACCGGGAACATCTGACTGAAGCTGTAAGCTACCGTGGGATCGATCGTTTAATGATACATCTGCAAAATAACCTGGAATGATGGCAACGAAAAAGGGGCCGAAGCCCCTTTTGTCTTAATCGTCACTATCTGTATAGTCTTCAACACCTTCCATCTGCGGCTTGCCGCCTGAAAGGGTGTGGAAACGTTTAGGACGTTTGATTCGAGTCATATACTTTGACCAGACTTTCTCTGCCTCAGTGTGCGGCTCACGCACACCACGGCACACCTCAATAAACAGACGCTCTTCTTCCGTCGTTGGCTCACGCTTTGCCAGGTCCAACTCGTTAAAAGCGTAACCATAACGCTCAAGAAGTTGGGCTTCTTTGATGGTGAAATCGCCGTGACGGGAGAACCCGCGAGGGTAATGTTTGTTATCAAAAAAACGATTCGTTGTTGCGAAGCTTTCCGCCATTTTACACGCTCCTAACTCTTTTATGGCCGTGCTATTTATGGCGCGGAGTATTAGATAGGCTTGACAGAGTGTAAAACAAAACATTTAAATCATAACGACAAATGTTTTTTAGGAGATGGATGTGGATACGGAATTACTGAAGACCTTTCTTGAAGTGAGCAGAACTCGCCACTTTGGACGTGCCGCTGAAGCACTCTATCTCACGCAATCTGCTGTAAGTTTTCGCATCAGGCAGCTTGAAAACCAGCTGGGTGTAAACCTGTTTACCCGCCACCGCAATAACATCAGGCTGACGTCTGCAGGCGAGCGACTCCTCCCCTATGCAGAAAGCCTGATGAGCACCTGGCTGATGGCCAAGAAAGAGGTGGCGCATACACAGCAGCATCACGAGCTGTCGATAGGGGCAAGTGCTTCCATGTGGGAAGCGTACCTGACGCCGTGGCTACAAACCCTGTATGAGAACCGTGAGAGCCTGCATTTAGAGGCACGAGTCGCTCAGCGCCATTTACTGGTCAAGCAACTGCACGAGCGGCAGCTGGACCTGTTAATTACTACTGAAGCACCGAAAATGGACGAGCTGACCAGCCAGCAGATTGGCCATATTTCTCTGACTTTGTTCCGGTCGCGAAAATCGGAGAAAAAAGAGAAATATGACTATATTAAGCTGGAGTGGGGTGCTGATTTCCATCAGCATGAAAGCTATCTGGCAGGGGCAGACGACGTGCCAGTGCTGACGACAACTTCTGCACATTTAACCCGTCAACTGCTGCACACTACCGGAGCCTGCGCATTTTTACCTGAGGTCTGGGGTAAAGAGTACAGCGATTTAATGGTGATCCCGGACACGGCTGTTGTCTCCCGACCGCTGTATGCGGTGTGGTTAGAAAACAGCGATCAGCAGGCCTATATTCGCCAGCTGATAAAATTCCCGGTGAATATTAAAGCATAAATCGTTGTTAAAACGCACAAAAGGGTCAGCTTGCTGGCCTTTTTTTATGGGGAAATTGGGGGAATAACGCACAGGGCAGGAATTTTAGACAAAAAAAATCCTTTGCCGAAGCAAAGGATTGTTTTTATTTGGCAGGGGCGGAGAGACTCGAACTCCCAACACCCGGTTTTGGAGACCGGTGCTCTACCAATTGAACTACGCCCCTAAAAGGGTGGCGGAACGGACGGGGCTCGAACCCGCGACCCCCTGCGTGACAGGCAGGTATTCTAACCAACTGAACTACCGCTCCACCGATTCTGTACTGAATTCAGACTGCGTCTGACTTCAGGTGTTTCGCC
>NZ_JACXBP010000014.1 GCF_014773485.1 Erwinia aphidicola
ATCCTGCAATCCTGCAATCCTGCAATCCTGCAATCCTGCAATCCTGCAATCCTGCAATCCTGCCTGAGTATTATCCGTCCTGCCAAATGACTAGGCCTGATGACTGGCCGCAAATCTTTCAACCGTAGCCAGACCGATTTCGCCGGTACCGCCAATGACAACAGCTATCGGTCGGGGAATAGATATAGGAGTCACGATTATCTGCGGTTGCTGGGATAACCGACGGTATCATTGCTCCAGTCGGCCGTTTAACGGTGATATTGTGCTTTCCATTCTCGCAGACTGGGAATCGGTTTTATAAAGGAGTGGTAGTAAACGGCGCTTTAAGCGCATCGATAGCACAACGTATCCGCCGAGGCATGACAGACGTTTTCAGCCACACGGCATAAATGGGCAAACTGCTGCAGCGTGTCCCCGGTAAAACTTCAACCAGCCTTCCATGTTCAATGTCCTGGTTCACCAGCCAGCGTGGCAGTTACGCAATACCATAACCCTCCAGCGTTGACGCGTAGACGGCACTCATCGTGCTAAAGCGTAGTCGTCCATTCGGCTGCCAGTAAATCATTTCTTCCTGCGCATTTTTAATCAACCAAGGTTAAGAGCGCCCCTGCTCCAGCAGCGTGAGGTGAGGAAAGTCGGTGAGATCATCAGGACGATGAAGAACATCGCCTTCAGATAGCAAAGCAGGGGAGGCACAAAGCAGTAGCGCCTGATGCCCTAGCAGATGAGCGGTGAGATCGACATGGTGCCCCGGAGCGCCGATACGGATGGCCAGATCGATACCATCGGCGGCCAGGTCTACTCGCTGTGTGGACAGCCTCAGGTCCAGACCAAGCCCCTGCCAGCGTTGCGTCAACGGCAGTAAAACCGGCAATACCCATTTTTCACCCAGCAGGGGAGGGGCTGCAATTCGTAGCTGACCTGAGGGGGCGTTGACATGTGCCATCAGACGGTTTTCTGCGGCATTGAGGCTGGCGAGTATTTGCAGGCAGTCCTGATAAAACAATTCACCTTCACGGGTGAGCGAAAGAGAGCGGGTGGTGCGCTGAAACAATTTTACCTGCAGACGAGCTTCCAGACGGGCAACGGCTTTCCCAACCGTCGAGCGGGATAGACCCAGTTGGTAAGCTGCCTGGCTGAACCCTCCCGCCTGAGCGGCCTGTACAAAAGCGCGGATGCTGTTAAGCCGGTCAGCATTAATCATGAAAAACAACTCTTAGATTGGCGATTTGGATTCATCAGTATGGTGAAAAATGAGCGTAACTGAAGAATAAATATCGTGGCAGGCTAATGTTTTCCCCCCAGGAATGCTGCATGACAACTTCTTTCACTCTTTCCCGCACTCAGTTAATCAGGCTGCAAAGCGGGATATGCCTGGCCAGCTTCCTTGGCTGCCTGGATTTCACCATCGTGAATACCGCGTTGCCAGCGCTGCAGCGCTACTTCAGTCGCGACGTGGTTGCCATGCAGTGGTCGATGACGCTATTTGTGATGGCGCTGTGCTGCTGCATGGTAATGTCAGCCCGTCTGGCTGAGCGCTTTGGCGCTAAGCACGTACTGTTCGGCGGTATGTTGCTGTTTGGCGTCGCCTGGTTGGGAGCGGGGCTGGCGGTCAATCTGACAGTGATGAACTTCTGCCGTTTGTTACAGGGAACAGGGTGTGCAGTGCTGTATACCGTCAGCGCGAGCATACTGGTCAGTGTTATGCCGTCTGCAGGGCGGGGCAGGGCGCTGGGCATGCTGTTTGCTGCTAATGGTTTAGGATTGGCTCTGGGGCCGATAGCCGGAGGTATTCTGGTCAGCTGGTTAGGCTGGCGATCGGTTTTTTTGATCAATGTGCCGCTAATGCTGGTCAGTTTTCTATGCTGCATGGGCGCCATCCCGACGTCCTCAAGGAATGTGCAGGTCCGACTCGATATTTCAGGCTGGTTAATGATGAATGCCGGGCTGATACCGCTGCTGATCTGGGCAGTCAGGTGGCGCGTTGGGGGCTACTGAGTGTAAATTCACTCCTGTTGTTGATGTTGTCGCTGCTGTTTCTGCGGGTTTTCCTCACCTTAGAAAAGCGCACGATCCAGCCGCTACTTGATTTGCATATGCTGCGCAATAAGGACTTTGCGGCTGCCTGCATGTTATCGGTGCTGCTGGCCATATTTTATTGCAGCGCATTCATGCTGATCCCACTCAGGCTGGTTGCAGTCTTCCAACCCAGTGATGCCCGGATCGGCCTGATGCTGCTGCCGGTGACGCTGGTGATGGCGGTGGTTTCACCGATTGCAGGCCACGCTGCCGACCGCTTCACTCCCTGGCCTGTGATGGCGGCAGGATTCATCGCGCTGTCACTGTCAGCGTTGCTACAGAGCTTTGGCAATATTCCTATAACTACCGTTTTCGCTGCATTTATACTGATGGGGGCCGGATGGGGTGCGATCCTCGGGCCTTCGGTTAATGCGGCGCTTTGCCTGCGTCAAGGCATGCGCAGGGGATTGGGATTTCCTGGACGCTGCATAATCTCGGCGGCGCACTTGGGTTGGCCATTGCTGCACAAATCTATCAGGCAGGCGGTGCCGACGGCGGTTTTCAGCGGGTTATGATAGGATTTGCCGTGGGATCGTTGCTTGCCGTAGTGGTGGCACTTAGGGCGGCAAAGCGCGCCAGCACACAGCGGCTGGCGCAGAGCGATGATTAGCCGCTGATGGTTTTCGCCGCAAACTTTTTGCGTAGCTTCTGCAGCTTCGGTGGGATCACTGCCAGGCAGTAACGGTTTTCCTGACCTTCACCCGCCCAGTAATCCTGGTGGTAATCTTCTGCCGGCCACCATTTCGCATCGGTTTCGATGGTGGTCACAACCGGATCGGCGTGTTCAGTCTGCGCGCGCGCAATCGCCGCTTTCGCTTCAGCAAGCTGTGCAGCATCTGCCGGGAACAGCGCTGAGCGGTACTGCGTCCCGATATCATTACCCTGGCGGTTCAGCTGGGTGGGATCGTGAGTGGCAAAGCTGATATCCAGCAGGTCGCCATAGCTGACTTTGTCAGGGTTGAAGCCAATACGGATAGCTTCAGCGTGGCCGGTGTCCCCATTGCAAACCTGCTTATAGGTTGGGTTTTCGGTGTGGCCGCCGATGTAGCCGCTCTCGACCGATTCCACGCCGTCAATCTGTTTGAAGACTGCTTCAGTGCACCAGAAGCAGCCTCCGCCAATAGTTGCGTATTCTGTCGCCATGTTTAACTCCTTCAGGGGTTTTCCTGCATATTGGCTATTGATATGGGATTAACCTTAGCTTTTTGCAACGTCAGGTCAATGCGTTTTTAGCCTTTACCCGCCAGCCGCTGATATTTTGCCATTGTTTCGCGTCAGTTCGCCAAGCGGAAGATCGTTCATAAAGCAGTAAAGTCGCTGAACGGTCATTACCAAGTTCCCTCATCCTGCTTGCGAGTGTTTTCCAGCGGGCTGATATCCAACTGTAGATCCAGCGCAGCGCAGCAGCGTCTCAATTTGGCAGATACGGTTTTTCTGAGAAAAGATAGTGCGAATTATCATTCTGCTTAGTTTATTTCGGAATGGCGTATAACCGTTGGATATTGGCCCCTCAACTGCGAACAAAAGAAAATAACCGTAATTTATAACGTATTGATTTATGTCAATACCTTATCAAAAAAGGTGTCTTTTGAACATTTCGCTTACTGCACGGCTGGCAGAAACGCTATCCAGCATCAATCCTGGCGCGACTGAGCGGCATAATGCCCGTGCTGGCGTCATGGATTACTTCGCCTGTCTGTTTCCTGTACTGCACGGAAGCGTACTGGACAGCGGCCTGGACGCAATATTTCGCGTATTCCCGGCTGAACATTCGCTGGAAAACCTGGCGCTGCAGCTCGGCTATCTCAGTCATTCTCTGGATTTCGATGATTACCACGCTAATTTCCGCGGCCACCCCACTACTGTGGTGCTCTCCTCACTGCTGGCGCTGAGTACTACGCGTAAAGCGCAAAGCGTGGAGGATTTCCTCGATGCTTATGTTGTCGGGGTAGAACTGGCAGGCCGGTTAGGGAAAGCCATCGGCACGCGCCACTATTCGGCCGGATTCCACAGCACTGCCACGCTTGGAACCCTTGCTGCCACTGGCGCAGCCTGCCGGTTATTGCAGCTCAGTAACGCCGAAACGCAGGTGGCCATCGGGCTGGCGGCGACTCAGGCCTCCGGTTTACGCAGCCAGTTTGGTTCAGCGGCTAAACCTCTGCATGCCGGGCTGGCCGCCCGCAGCGCGGTCAACAGCGTACAGCTGGCTCAGGCGGGTTTCGCCGGGCAGAGCAGCGGTGTTTTGGAGAGCTTCCTGCAGGCGCTGGGCTTTGGTGCCGGACAGCCGGCTGACTTGCTACATGAGTGGGGATCCCCGTGGCGCATTGTTTCACCGGGCCTGGAGTTTAAACGCTACCCGACCTGTGGTGGCACCCACAGCGCGGCCGAAGCCGCATTCATCCTGCGTGAGCAGTTGCAGGCGAACGCGAAATTGTCTGACGTTGAACGGATTGAAGTCAGCTTTCCACCAGGCGCCGATACCGCACCGAATATCACCGCGCCGCGTAACGGCGTTGAAGCGCGTTTCAGCCTCGAATACGTGATTGCCGATGCGCTGCTGAACGGCAGCGTTGCGCTGGAAAATTACAGTGAAGCGCCGGTTGACGACGTGATTGCTGAACTCGCCGCGCGCGTCAGCCGCCATCCCGACCCGAGTGCGCCTGCGGATGAGCTCGATCCCGATCGTCGTTTCCATCGCGTCACGCTTTATCTGCGCAACGGCAGCTCGCTCAGCCACTGTGTTACGCGCCGTGAAACCGCCGCAGCGCCCACTGACGTCGAGGCCAAGCTGCGCAACAGTCTGGCAGCTCTGCCTGCCGCTCAGGCACAAACCATTTTCAACGATGCATGCCTGGCGGATAGCGCCGCGCTGCAGCGTCTTATTTTCCTGATTAGCCAATAACGAAAGGATCTCCCATGTCTGTGCAGAAAACCTCACCGCGCCAGCTGCGCCTCGGCCTGTTTGTTCAGGCGCTGGGCCACCACGTGGGCGGCTGGCGTGCTGAGGGGGCGAAAGGCTCTCCGACCGATGTCGAATGGTTTACCTGGATCGCCAAAAAAGGCGAAGAAGGCCTGTTTGATATGTTCTTCGTTGGCGATGCGCTGGCAACCAGCGTTCACCGCCTCCCTTCCACCATGTCACGCCTGGAGCCCCTGACGCTGCTTTCCGCGTTGGCGGTGCAGACTAAATATATTGGTCTGGCGGCGACAGCCTCTACCACTTTCGATCAGCCGTTCCACCTGGCGCGCGCGCTGTCATCGGTCGACCATATCAGCCGTGGCCGCGGTGCGTGGAACGTGGTGACCTCATTCTCTGCTGATGCCGCGCGCAATTTCAGCCGTGAAGATCTGCCTTCCCACGCCGAACGCTACGACGTGGCGCGCGAGTTCCTCGATGTGACCTTTAAACTGTGGAACGGTTGGGAAGAGGGCGCAATCGTGCGCGAAAAAGAGAGCGGTCGTTACTCTGACGAAGGGAAGATTCACGCTGCCAACCACAAAGGTAAATATTTCCAGGTGCAGGGACCGCTGAACATCGCCCGTTCCCCGCAGGGGCGTCCGGTGATTATTGAAGCCGGATCTTCCCCGGCCGGTCAGAAACTGGCGGCTGAAACTGCTGAAGTGGTGTTTACCGCAGCGGCCTCACTGGAAGAGGGGCAGGCGTTCTACCGCAGCCAGAAACAGTTTGTGCGCGATGCTGGTCGCCAGCCGGATCATTTGCTGATCCTACCGGGCGTGATGCCGATTGTCGGGCGCACGCGTGCGGAGGCGCAGGAAACCTGGAACCAGCTGAATGAACTGGTTGATATCGATAACGGTATTGAACAGCTGTCCGCGCGCTTTGGCGTGGATATGACCGCCTATCCGCTGGATGGGCCGGTGCCGGAGATTGGCGGTACGGAAGGCGGGCAGAGCCGCGTCAAGCTGCTGACCGACCTCGCCGCGCGTGAAAACCTCACCCTGCGCCAGCTGGCAGCCGTGGCGGCCGGTTCCCGCGGTCACCGGGTGATTGTGGGCACCGCCGAAGATATCGCCGATGACTTCCAGCAGTGGCTGGAACAGGACGGGGCGGACGGCTTCAACATCATGCCAGCGGTGCTGCCAAATCAGCTGGAGCTGTTTGTCGAACTGGTGGTGCCTGAGCTGCAGCGCCGTGGCCTGTTCCGCACCGAATATCATTACAGCACTCTGCGTGAAAACCTGGGGCTGCCGTCTATCGATGAAAATTTTGCTGCCGTGCCTGCACTGGCAACTGAGGGGTAACTGATGAAACACATTGTACTGACTGCCGCCGTACTGGCGCTGGCTCCAATCACCTCCGCCCTGGCCGCCGATCAGGATGTTGCCTTTGCCAGCAGCGTGAAGCCGAAGGCCGATGCGGCGCTGCACGCTACGCTGCCGGAAGACATTCTGAAGAAGGGCTATATTGTGGCGGGAACCAACCCCAACACGCCGCCTACTACTTTTTACCAGGCGGATAATAAAACCCTGGCCGGGCGCGAGATTGATATTGTCAGCGCGGTTGCTGACCGCCTCGGTGTGGCCGTGCACTGGCGTGATACCGGGGGCTTTGACAACATTATTCCTGGTCTGAAATCTGGTCGTTACGATCTGGCCGCGTCTAATATCGATGCCAATAAGAAGCGTCTGCAGCAGGTTGATTTTGTTGGCTACTACAACGCATCTAAACTGGCGCTGGTCGCCCGTAAAGATGCGGAGCTGGGGCCATTCAACACCTTCGCCGAGCTGTGTGGCAAGACCGTGGGCGCGGGAGCAGGTACGTCGCAGATCACCCGCCTGCAAACCGCCAGCGAAGCCTGCATTGCCGATAAAAAACCAGCGATAACTATCCCGGTATTCCCGGATCGTCCGGCGGGCGTGCAGGCAGTAATCAGCGGTCGCGTGCCGATGTTCTTTGGTCCGTATGAAGGCCTGCGCTACCAGGCCAGCCACGTTAAGCCGCTGGCATTAGCGGGTGAGATCACCATTGAGGACACCATCGTCTCTATCGCTCTGCCAAAACAGTCGCCGCTGGAGAAGCCGATTCAGGCCGCATTGAACTCACTTATCAAAGATGGTACCTATCAGCAGATCCTCGATAAATGGGAAATTGGCTTCGGCGCGGTGAAAACAGCGGGCCTGAATGAAGAGATTGCCAAATGAGTGTGCGGCCTGACGACTCAGGCGCCGGGCTGCGCATTGTCGGTCACCGCCATTACGGGCGCTGGTTTAGCGCGCTGATCGTGCTGCTGTTGGTGGTGCTGATGGGGTCATCGGTGGTCAGCAATCCGCGCTTCGAGTGGGACGTGGTGGCGCAGAATCTGACGGAAGCCTCGATCCTCAACGGCGTGATAATGACCATCAAGCTGACGGCGATCTCCGTGCTGTTCGGCTTTGCCGGGGGAACGCTGCTGGCGCTGATGCGCCTGTCGGCCAATCCAGTGCTGGTCGGGGTGAGCTGGGCCTATACCTGGTTCTTCCGTGCGGTGCCGATGCTGGTCCAGCTGTTCCTCTGGTACAACATCGCTGCGCTCTATCCGAAGTTAACCCTGTCGCTGCCGTTTATCGGCGAGGTCTGGCATGCCACCACCAACGAGATTATCAGCCCGTTCAGCGCGGCGGTGATTGCGCTGGTGATGCACCAGTCGGCCTATGCGGCGGAAATTATCCGTGCCGGGATCCAGAGCGTTAATCCGGGCCAGCTGGAGGCGGCGAAAGCGTTAGGCTATCGTCCCGGCCAGATTTTCCGCCAGACCGTGCTGCCGCAGGCGATGCGCACCATTCTGCCTCCGGCAGGCAATGAAGTGATCGGTCAGCTGAAAACCACCGCCGTGGTTTCGGTGATTGCGCTGCAGGACGTGCTCTATTCGGCACAGATTATCTATCAGCGTACCTACGAGGTGATCCCGCTGCTGCTGGTTGCCACCGCTTGGTATCTGCTGATGACCTCAGTACTGTCCATTGGCCAGCATTATGTTGAAGCGTGGTTCAGCCGCGGTAACAGCCCGGCGAAACGCAGCTGGTTTCGCCGCCTGCCGCAGCAACAGGAGCAGGAATCATGAGTGAATCGATCAGCCTGCGCGGCATTCATAAACAATTTTCCGGCAAAACGGTACTGCGCGATATCAGTATGGATATTGCCGCCGGTTCGGTGACGGTAATCCTCGGGCCTTCCGGCTCCGGGAAATCAACGCTGCTGCGCTGTATTAACCACTTGGAAAAACTTGATGCCGGCACCATCCACGTGGGGCAATCGATGATTGGCTACCGCCGCAAGGGGCGGCATTTAGTGGAGATGCCGGAGAAACGCGTTGCCGCGCAGCGTCAGCGCATCGGCATGGTGTTCCAGCAGTTCAATCTGTTTCCGCACCGTACCGTGCTGCAGAATATCAGCGATGCGCCGCTGCGCATTCGTGGTGAGAAGCGTGCCGTGGTGGAAGCCCGCGCGCTGAAATTACTGGAGCAGGTCGGGCTGGCGCACCGGGCGCAGGCGTGGCCGCGCGAACTGTCCGGCGGCCAGCAGCAGCGCGTGGCGATTGCCCGGGCGCTGGCAATGGAGCCGGAAGTGATGCTGTTCGATGAGCCGACCTCGGCGCTGGACCCTGAACTGGTGGGTGAAGTACTGCAGGTGATGAAGCAGCTGGCACATTCCGGTATCACCATGGTGGTGGTCACCCACGAAATTGGGTTCGCCCGCGAAGTGGCGGATAACATCGTGTTTATGGATAACGGAACAGTAGTGGAAAGCGGCGATGCGCGCACATTACTGGACAATCCGCAACATCCGCGCCTGCGCGAATTTCTCGCCAGCGTGTTGTAACTTGTTAAAGTCTGCCTCTCCCTTGAGGCAGATGATTTTATTACCCCTAACTCAGCAATCCCGCCCCGACGTTCACCGACAGCCCCAGAATTGCCAGATTAAACACAAATGAAATCACCGAGTGCAGCAGCGCGATCTGTCGCATATCGGTGGTGCCGGTTGCCACGTCGGCGGTTTGTGCCGCCACGGCGATGGTGAAGGAGAAGTAGATAAAATCCCAGTATCCCGGCTCGGCGGGCTTTTCAGGAAAAATCATCGGCGTGACCTTGGCCGTTCGATGTAAGTAGTGATGATGGGCGTAATGCATGGCAAAAGAGGTGGGCAGCAGCGCCCATGACACGACCAGCGTGGCGGCGGTCAGCAGCAGGTGCAGCACGCGCGGGGTGCCATGCAGTGCTTTTAGCGTGGTCAGCTCCAGCAGAATCGCCACAATACTGACCAGGCAGGTGAGCGTCACCATGCTCAACACCAGCGTGGCGCTCTCATCCTCAATTTTCGCGATATGCGGAATATCTTCATTCGGCGTGCGCAGCATGCGTAACCACAAGAAAAACAGATACAGCCACGCCAGCACGTTCCAGCCGATCAGCAGCCGCTGAAGCAGACCCAGCTGAGCAGGAAGAAGGAAGAAACATAGCAGACCGGCGGTGATGGATACGATCAGCCGCAGGCGGGCGTGCAAATAATGTTGCAATGAAATACGCATGGGTTCAGGGCTTAGTTAACGTTGATATAGAGGTTTAACTGTAGACGCTGCTGGCCTGAAACCCCTCCCGACAAGCTTTAGATTGTTCCTCAGATATTTCTTTTAGTTATAAGCCATGTTTTTTCGGTCGTTTCCAATAAATCCTGGCCTGATTAATATCACTTGGCAATTAGTGCTACCAATAATGCATTAAAAATAATCAGTTTAATTAATCAGCATATTTTGCTGATAAAACGGCAGAAAACAGGCATCAGATGATAGTTTTGCGCAACGTTACTAAAATATTTAACGCCCGGTCCGGCCCGGTAACCGCCGTTGATGATGTCAGCCTGCAGGTTGAGCAGGGGCAGATTTACGGCATTATCGGTTACAGCGGGGCAGGGAAAAGCACCCTGATCCGCCTGCTGAACGGTCTTGAGAAGCCGACCTCCGGTAGCGTGACCGTCGCCGGGCAGGATATTGCCCAGACCAGTGGTGAAACGCTGCGTCAGGCACGCTTAAAAATCAGCATGATCTTCCAGCATTTCAATCTGCTGTGGTCGCGTACCGTCAGTGAAAACATCGCTTTCTCACTGCAGATTGCCGGTGCGCCGAAAGCAGCGATCCAGCGCCGCGTGCAGGAACTGATAGCCCTGGTCGGGCTGAGCGGCAAAGAACACGCGTATCCGTCCCAGCTGAGCGGCGGGCAGAAACAGCGCGTCGGAATTGCTCGCGCGCTGGCTAACAGCCCGGATGTTTTGCTGTGTGACGAGGCAACGTCGGCTCTCGATCCACAGACCACCGACGCCATTCTTGAGCTGCTGCTGGATATCAACCGTCAGCTGAGGCTCACCATCGTGCTGATCACTCACGAAATGCATGTCGTCCGCAAAATCTGCCATCGCGTGGCGGTGATGGAAGCCGGGCGCATCGTGGAAGAGGGCGAGGTGCTGTCGGTATTTACCCGCCCGCAGCAGCCAATCACTTGCCAGTTCGTTAAGCAGACCACTGAATACAGCAGTGCGAACACACCCTTTAACCTGGCGCTGGTCAATCCCACCGAAGGTGAAGTGCTGAAGCTGACCTTTGTCGGGCTGAGCACGCAGCAGCCGATCGTCGGTGAACTGACGCTGAAATACGCATTACCGTTCAATATTCTGCATGGAAAAATGACGCAAACCACCAACGGAACCTTTGGCGAACTGTGGTTGCAGGTCCCGGCCAGCAGCACCCAGCTGGAAAATATCCTTGCGGACCTGCACGCCCACGCAATCACGACCGAGGTGGTAAAAAATGTTTGAGACCCTGTTTCCTCATCTGAAGCTGGACGCACTCTGGTCCGCCACCGGTGAAACGCTGTATATGACCGCGCTGTCCGGCGTGGCAACTTTTGTGCTGGGGATTTTGCTCGGGCTGGCGCTGTTCCTTACCGCGCGCGGCGGGCTGTTCCAGAACCGTGCGGTTTACTCGACGATCTCCCTGCTGGTTAATGTCTTCCGCTCTATCCCTTTCATCATCCTGATTGTGCTGCTAATCCCGTTCACCAAAACGCTGATTGGCACCATTCTGGGTGCCGATGCGGCACTTCCGGCGCTGATTGTCGGTGCTGCCCCATTTTACGCCCGCCTGGTCGAGATTGGGTTGCGAGAGGTAGACAAGGGCGTGATCGAGGCTTCCCGTTCGATGGGCGCGCGCCTCAGCACTCTGATTTTCCGTGTTCTGCTGGCGGAGTCCTCCCCGGCGCTGGTGTCCGGTATTACGGTGACGCTGATTGCGCTGGTGAGCTACAGCGCGATGGCGGGCGTGATTGGCGCGGGCGGCCTTGGCAATCTCGCTTATCTGGAAGGTTTTCAGCGCAACCACAGTGATGTCACGCTTGTGGCGACGCTCATGATTCTGGTGATCGTTTTTATCATCCAGTTCTTAGGTGATGTCATTACAACACGGCTCGATAAACGCTAACTTTTTAGGAAAACAAAATGAAAAAAACACTGACACTGCTGGCTGCAGCAACTCTGGGTGCGCTGAGTTTGAGTGCATGGGCGGATACGCTGACCGTTGGCGCCTCTAACGTGCCGCACGCTGAAATTCTGGAGCAGGCTAAGCCGATACTGGCGAAGCAGGGCATCGATCTGGAAATCAAACCGTTCCAGGATTACATCCTGCCAAACACCGCGCTGGCGAGTCGTGATATCGACGCCAACTACTTCCAGCACATTCCCTATCTGAACAGCGTGCTGAAAGACCATGCTGATGATAAGAGCTATGATTTTGTCAGCGCCGGGGCAATCCATATCGAGCCGATTGGCATTTACTCGAAGAAATACAAATCGCTGAAGGATCTGCCTGAAAATGGCAAAGTGATCATGCGTGATGCGGTGGCGGAAGAGGGGCGAATTCTTTCCATCTTCGAGAAAGCGGGCGTGATCAAACTCAAGCCGGGCGTCAGTAAGGTTGATGCGCGCATCAGCGATATCGTTGAGAACCAGAAACACCTGAAGTTCCTCGCCAACGTTGAAGGCGCGCTGCTGCCGCAGATGTACAACAATGACGAAGGCGATGCGGTGGTGATTAACGCGAACTACGCAATTGATGCCGGACTCGATCCGGTGAAAGGCCCGATTGCGGTGGAGAGTGGTGAGAACAATCCTTATGCCAATATCATTACCGTGCATCGCGGCGACGAGAAGAAGCCGGATATCGTGGCGCTGGTTAACGCGCTGCACTCTAAAGCGATTCAGGACTGGATCCGCACCAAGTACAAAGGCGCGGTGATCCCGGTTAATAACTGATTTAAAGATTATTATTATTCGGATCATAGGGCTTCTTTTATGGAGCCCTTTTTTATATTTGCGTGTTTGTGCGCATGTCACGCAAGGTTTGTCGTCCAAGTCTGTAACGCGTTAACCTGATTTATCTTTCTACAACACCTTCTAAAGGTTGCCTTAAAAAGGATTTTTTATATGGCTAAATTTTTATTACCCCTAGTGTTAATCATATTTATCGCTCTTACGTTAATGGCTTCGGTCGTTCTTTTATTTATTTATATACGCACAGGGGCCTATGCATACAGTGATGAAAACCTTGCTGAATGTGTTGCCTATACACCCGAGCAGGCGAAAATGCGTGTGCTTCAGGCTATGCTGCATAAAGAGAATAACTGGAGTGACTGGCCGTCAGCGCAACGGGCGGCTAATGAAGCCGGTATTGGCTTTGTTGATTGGGATTTGCATAAGGGAGAGGACTCCTGGTTCGTCCCGTTCTACGATAATCGCTATCAAGACAAGGAGCAGTTCGGAATGCTTGATTGCGGTACGCTGATTGTTGAATTCGCGTCAGAAAAGTAACCGCCCGTCACTTCCCCGCATATCTGCTAACCTTATCTTTTTTAAGCATTCGTCACCTCTTTGCTGCAACGATACACTCTCCGGTAGCGCAACTTTACCCGGAGTAACGATGATATCGGTTAGCGGACTTAATAAATCTTTCAAGCATCATCAGGTACTTAACGATATCAACTTCAGCGTTGCACGGGGTGAGGTGGTATCGATTATTGGCCCTTCCGGCTCCGGAAAATCGACCCTGTTACGCTGCCTTAACCTGCTGGTTAAGCCCGATAGCGGCCAGCTGACGATCGGCGATCGCACCGTTGATGCTGCCCGTATAAAACGCCGTGATGTAGGCCCGTTCCGCCAACAGAGCGCGATGGTCTTCCAGCATTACAACCTGTTTCGTAATAAAACTGCGCTGGAAAACATCACTGAGGTGTTGATCTACGGCCGCGGCTATTCACGCCAGGACGCACGTGACAGGGCGATGGAACTACTGACCAGCGTCGGGCTGGCACATAAAGCCTCTGCTTACCCGGTTACGCTTTCCGGCGGGCAGCAGCAGCGTATTGGCATCGCCCGGGCGCTGAGCCTGGAGCCGCAGGCGCTGTTGCTGGATGAGCCAACCTCATCACTTGACCCGGAGCTGCGACGCGACATCCTCAATCTGATTGCCGACCTTGCCGCCCGTTCGCTCACAATGTTGATCGTTACCCATGAGATGCGCTTTGCCCGCGATATCTCCCGGCGCCTGCTGTTTATGGAGCAGGGGCAGATTATTGAGCAGGGCACGCCGGATGAGCTGTTCGATGCCTCCGGCAGCAGCCGTGTACACCGCTTCCTGCATGAAGCCGCCTGAACCCGGTACGGAAATCCACGATGAATTTTGATATCAGCTATATGTGGGGGATCCTCCCGCAGCTCCTCGGCTATCTGCCGATCACCCTGACTATTTCCCTGTTGTCGATTGTGCTGGCTACCGTGCTGGGGCTGGCCGTTGCGCTGCTGCTGCGCGGTGCGCGCCCGCTGGCGGTGCTGGCGCATCTCTATATCTCCTTTTTTCGCGGGACGCCGGTGCTGGTCCAGCTGCTGATTATTTATTTCGGTCTGCCGCAGCTGTTCCCGGCGATGAACAGCCTTAGCGCGACCTGGGCGGTTATCATTGGCCTGAGCCTGAACAGCGCGGCCTATCTTGCGGAAGTGTTTCGCGCCGCGATCGATTCGGTGGATAAAGGCCAGTGGGAAGCCTCGCTGGCTTCCGGGCTGAATGGCTTCCAGGCTGCACGCCGCATCCTGTTGCCGCAGGCGTGCCGTAATGCGGTCCCTGCGGCCGGAAATATCTGGATTGGCCTGATAAAAAACTCCTCGCTGGCTTTCACCCTTGGCGTGAGTGAACTGCTGGCGGGCGGCAAGCTGATTGCCACGGAATCGCTGAAGTATTTTGAAGCGTATTTTGCCGTCGGCCTGGTGTACTGGGCGCTGACGATAATTTTGAGCGCGTTACAGCGTCAGCTTGAGCGCTGGATCGGTAAACCTTACGTGGTCTGATTAGCGGGAAAAAACTGGGATGAAATTAGTAAAGCTGGCGCTGATTGCCTGCGCGTTACCTCTGCTCTATGGCTGTGATAAACCGGCTGATTCATCATCCGACCAGCCAGTACTGCGCGTTGGGGCAACGCCTGACGGCTATCCGCACTATTTTGTCGAAAATAAGGTCATCAAAGGGTTCAGTGCCGATATTTTGCAGGCGGTGGCGGACAAAATTCACTACAAAATTGAGTGGGTGACTTCCGACTGGGTGGGCGTACTGGGATCGCTGGAAACGGGTAAGGTTGACACCGTCGGCAACTTTGCGGACACCCCGGAGCGGCGTAAAAAATATGACTACAGCGTACCGTATTACTACTCGGCCGCCGCGCTGGCGGTTAGCGAAAATAATCACACTATTCACGGCCTGAACGATATGGCCGGAAAAAGCGTGGCGGCGGAATTGGGCTCCAACTATGCCAAAGTGCTCAAGGAGTTCGACCCGCAGAATAAAATCAGGCTGGTCACCTTTGAGGGGATGGATGTGATTGTCAGCAGCATCGCGCAGGGGAAAGTGGATGCGTTTGTCTCCGGCCAGGTGATCCTGCTGGGACAGATTAAGAAAAAGCATCTGCCGCTGAAGGTGGTTGGCGAGACCTTTGGTGAAAAGCAGGTGGCTCTGCCATTCCGTAAGGATGAGCGCGGAGAGGCGCTGAAGGCGAAAGTGGATGTGGCGCTGGAAGAACTGCGCGCAGAAGGTACGCTGAAGAAGATTTCCGAGAAGTGGTTCGACAGCGATCTCAGCGTCAGCTCACAGCCAGTAAAAGGATCACGCTGATGTCACTGCATCTTGCGCTGTTCCTGGAAACCACGGGCTGCCACTACTCAGGCTGGCGTATGCCGGGGGCTGTTCAGGCTAACCCCGCTGACTGGGCCACGATTAAATCGCTGGCGCAAAAAGCAGAGGCGGCAAAGTTCGATCTGATTTTTATGGCGGATAAACTGTCTGTTGATGATATCTACGGTGACAGCGTGGTCGAGGCGGTGCGCCATCGGGTCACGGAGAGGCCCGAACCCTTTTCGGTGCTGTCGGCGATTGGCGCGGTAACGGAAAAAATAGGCCTGGCGGGCACGGTGTCCAGTTCGGTTATCCAGCCGTTTGCCGCAGCGCGCACTCTGGCCACCCTCGATCATCTGACCGGCGGTCGTGCGGGCTGGAACGTGGTGACATCAACCAGTGATGCAGAAGCGGCGAATTTCGGTCAGACGCTGTTATGCCATGAGCTGCGATATCAGAAGGCGGCAGCGTTTATTCAGGCGGTGCGCACGCTTTGGGACAGCTGGGCGGATAACGCTATCGTGGCCGATCGCCAGCAGGGGATCTATGCGCACGGTGAACGTATCCGCTATGCCAACATCAATACTCCGTGGTTCCAGAGCCGTGGCCCGCTCAATATGTCGCGCCCACCGCAGGGCCACCCGGTGACATTTCAGGCCGGAGGATCCGGACCCTTTATAGAGCTGGCGGCGCGTGAGGCTGATGCGGTTTTCGCCGCGGAGAAACCCGACCTCGCCTCCGCTCAGCGCTATTATGCCCAATTGAAAGCGCGAGTGGAGGCTCACGGGCGCGACGCGAATAGTTTGAAGATCCTGCCGGGGTTACAGCCGGTGATAGGCCGTACGCAGAGAGAGGCCGACGACCTGCTGGCCGAACTGTCGCAGCTCCATCATCCACTGGCCACCTTAACGCATCTGTCGAATACCATGAACTATGACTGGGCGCAGCACGGTTTAGACGACCCGATGCCGGACATCGCCGATCGGCTGGCGCGCCGCGAACGTTTTGCACCGATGCTGGCTTATGCCCGTGAGCAGAGGATGAGCGTCAGGCAGTTCACCTTCCGCTCTCATCAGCAGCCTAGCTTGCTCAGCGCCGGCCACTGCTTCATCAGCGTATCGATCAGCTCGTCCAGCTCCGCTCTGGTCGCGCCTTCGCGGGCGCGTACCGACATGCCCTGCAGCAGACAGCCAAGAAAAGCCGCCAGCGCACGAATATTGGTGCGCTCATCCAGTTCACCCGCCTTTTGGCGTAGCTGCAGAAACTCCAGCAGATTACTTTCCTGATTATTATGACGGTGGCGCAGCATCTCGGCCACTTCGCTGGAGTCTGCCGACAGCCCGCTGGAGGTGCAGATAAAGAAGCAGCCGCCCGGTTTCTTGCCATCGGTAAAGCAGGAAGCGGTTGAGCGGAAATAGTTCTCAATGCCGCTGGCGACGCAGCTTTCCGGGCAGGCGAGCGCAGCTTCATTCTGTCGGGCGAATTTCTCTGTATAACGGTCCACAGCCGCGCGGAACATACCCTCTTTGTTGGTAAATTCTGCATACAGCGTGGGCGCTTTGGCTCCCGTTGCCTCGACTAAATCCGCGAGAGAAGTGCCTTCATAGCCGTGACGCCAGAAAAGCTCAAGCGCTTTGTCCAGCGCGGCTTCGCGATTGAAAGTCTTTGGCCGTCCCCGGCTTTTACGTGTCCCTGCGTCCTGCTCAGTAGTCATCATTCCTCACTTACGCAATACCGCATTAACGAATAAATTATCAATCAGTATAAAAATAATGTTCGCTCTTGTCGAGCGAGATTGTCGTCTGGTTTATAAGGATGTTCCTAAGAGAAGATCCTAAATTTAAAATAAATAAATTCAATGTGTTAACTATTAAATTATCGATCATTAATAAATTGTCTTTGACGCAGGTCAACAAGGCGTTTAGTATTTACCTATCGATCGTTAATTAATTGACGACGGCAACATCAGACAACCTAAATTACTTAAGAGAAATCATAATGAAAAACATCAAAATGGCTCTGGCCGCTATCGCTCTGACTTCCGTATCTTTCGCTGGTTTCGCCGCTGACCTGGTCAACAACGAGCCGGTTCAGCAGCAGCAGATTGGCGTGATTTCTGCCAGTGGCGCAACCAATCTATCTTCACTGGAAGCTCAGCTTTCCGCTAAAGCGGATCAGGCCGGTGCCAAATCATTCCGTATCACCTCAGCATCAGGTGATAACAAAATGAACGGTACTGCGGTGATTTACCAGTAACAATGAAAATGTTGAATGAGCATCAAGGGGGGATGATGAAAAGCCGTAAATTAGCCCTTGTTGCCGTCATCCTGAGCACAATATCGGGTGCCAGCCTGGCAGCACTTCCTGAGGGTAGAGTCATTACCGTTCAGCCGCTGACAACCAGCAGCTATGTGACCGGCAGTACCACGCTGGTGTCGCTGGATGTGCAGCTGTCGGGAAAGCAGGCCGCACCCGTAGCCAGAGCCTTGCGTACCGCTTCGGCCTCTGGCGCGAGCAGCCTGTGTGGCACCACGATTAGCTATCATTAAGTTGTGATATTCAAAAACGCCGCTGCTCAGTCAGCGGCGTTTTTTTTATCTGTCCTCAAGAAGTTTACCCCGAGGGGTTTCCTGCTTTAACGCCGCAATCATCGCCTGCAAATTATTGGAACGGGTATCTTTGCGCCATACCAGCCAAATGGCAATCTGCCCCATTCCCTCACTTAAGGGCCACGCATGCACATTATCGCGCCCTGGCATATTCTCCAGCATGCTACGCGGGATTAGCGCCAGACCGGCTCCGGCGCTGACGCAGGCCAGAATGCCGTGATACGACTCCATTTCGAAAATTTTTCCCGGCGCGGCGTTCTCGCGTGAGAACCAGTTTTCAAACAGGCGGCGGTAAGAGCAGTTGGCGCGAAAGGCGTAGATGGTTGAACCGGAGATACTGGTGGCATCAGGTACGGGGGGATGGTTGAGCGCCGAGATCAGCACCATCTCTTCTTCCACCACCGCGACACCCTCCAACAGCGGGTGCTTCGGCGGGCCGTCGATAAAGGCGGCGGAATACTTCCCGGCGAGCACGCCGTCGGTCATATCGCCGGACGGTCCCGTTGAGAGATCCAGCTCAACCTGCGGCCAGTGCTGGTGATAGCGGGCGATCAGCGGTGGCAGGCGTACGGCCGCAAAGCTCTCAATGGCGCCAAGGGTAAAAATCCCGCTAGGTAGCTGGCCGGAAACGCTGTGCTTTGCTTCGGTCGCCAGCGCCAGAATGCGCCGCGCATAGTCGAGGAAGGTTTTGCCGCTATCGGTGATGTACAGGCGCAGCTTTTCCCGGCGGAACAGTTCGCACTCCAGCTCCTCTTCCAACTGCTTTAAGCGCGTTGATATGTTGGAGGGCACGCGATGCAGCTTCTCTGCCGCCGCCGTAACGCTGCCCTCTTCAGCGATAGTGCGAAAGATTTCCAGCTGGGTCAGATCCATATCATTCTCTTTTAGAGTAAATAACTTTCTTTATTATTCATTTTTAAAGAATCAACGGCAAGCCTATGATGGATTCCATTGTGAACAACTTAAGGCGGCAATCATGACTCAGGTTTCCTCAAACGCAGCAATTTCTCGTAATCCAACCAGCGGTGAAATCTTTGCCCGCTATCCATTTGCCACGGCGCAGGACGTCGACAGCGCGCTGGCACAGACTAATAACGCCTTTCAGGCCTGGCGCAGCAGCGCGATGATCATACGCGTACAGTTGCTAAACGCAATTGCCGGCGGCCTGCGTCAGCAGGCACGCGAGCTGGCTGAGATGATGACCAGTGAAATGGGCAAACCGATTGACCAGGGGCTGGCCGAAGTTGAAAAAAGCGCAAAGCTGTGTGAATGGTATGGCGAACACGGCCCTGCCTACCTTGAGCGTGAACCGACGCTGGTCGAAGGCGATAAGGCCTTTGTTGACTATTTACCGCTCGGCCCGGTGCTGTCGGTGATGCCGTGGAACTTTCCTGTTTGGCAGGTGCTACGCGGAGCGGTGCCAATTTTGCTGGCGGGGAATAGCTACCTGCTGAAACCTGCTCCGAACGTCATGGGCTGTGCGCTGCTGCTGCAACAGATCCTGCAGGATGCTGGCGTGCCGGAAGGGCTGTTTGCCGTGGTCAATGCCGACAACGACGGTGTGGCGCAGGCGATCAACGACCGTCGTATTGCCGCCGTCACCGTGACCGGGAGCGTGCGTGCCGGTGCGGCAATTGCCGCGCTTTCCGGTGCGGCAATCAAAAAATGCGTGCTGGAACTGGGCGGTTCCGATGCGTTTATCGTGCTGGCCGATGCCGACATTGATGCCGCAGTTAAAGGAGCAATTGCCGGGCGCTTTATGAACAACGGCCAGCTGTGTATTTCGGCCAAGCGCATCATTGTGGAAGCGGCGGTCTTCGACCAGTTCTGCGAGAAATTTGTCACTGCAGTTAAAGCAATGAAAATCGGCGACCCGCGTGAAGCCGGCGTATGGATTGGCCCGATGGCGCGCTACGATCTGCGCGACGAGCTTGACTCACAGGTGCAGGCGACGCTGAAAGAGGGCGCAACGCTGCTGCTGGGTGGCCATGTACTGCCGGGGGAAGGTAACTACTATGCCCCCACGGTGCTGAGCAACGTGAAGCCGGGTATGACCAGCTTCGATCAGGAGCTGTTTGGTCCCGTTGCCTCGCTGATTGTGGCGGATGATGCCGATCATGCGGTAGCGATGGCGAATGACTCTGAGTTCGGCCTTGGCGGCAGCCTGTGGAGCAAGGACTTGTCCCGCGCTCAGCAGCTGGCATCACGCATCGAAACCGGCGGTGTGTTTATCAACTCGCCGAGCTTCTCTGACCCGCGCGTGCCGATTGGCGGCGTTAAGAAAAGTGGTTTTGGTCGCGAATTGTCTCACTTCGGCCTGCGCGAGTTCACCAACACGCAGACCGTGTGGATCGAGTCCTGATCTTAGCTGGCCTGCGGGTAGTAGCGGCTAAGCCAGCTCTCCAGGCCTTCCGGTATCAGCGGGCGTGAGTAATAAAAACCCTGGATTTCATCGCAGCCTAATCGCTGCAGTGATGCCAGGGTTTGCAGATCCTCCACCCCTTCGGCCAGCACCACATACTCCAGCTCTTTCAGCATGGTGATCACGTGGCGGGCTATCACCTCGCTGGCCGGATCGTGCGACAGCTGCTGGATCAGCGAACGGTCGAGCTTGATAACGTCAACCGGGATGCGGCGCAGCGTGTTGATGTTGCTGTAACCGGATCCGAAATCATCCAGCGCGATGCGAAAGCCGCGTAGCTTCAGCATATCCAGCCCGCGCCGCGCCTCGGCGCTCTCCAGCACCTGCTCGGTTTCCAGACATTCAAGATTGAGATCTTCAGCCTGCAATCCTGCACGCAGTAGCTTCTCTTCCAGCTTATTGGCGAAGTCCGGGCGCGAAAAATCGCTGACGCACAGATTCACCGACGCCGGTAGGTTCAGTCCTTTACTCCGCCACAGTTTGAGCTGCGCCAGCGTATGGTCTAACACCCAGTCGGTCAGCTCCTCCATTAGGTTGGTTTGTGCAGCCAGAGGGATAAATTCGTCAGGCGGGATATTGCCGTAAAGCGGATGATCCCAGCGCAGCAGCGTTTCCAGTCCGACGGGTTTGCCGTTGCGCAGCGAGATTTGTGGCTGATAGACCAGATAAAGTCCCGGCGTGCCGCGTAGCGCTGCGGCCAGGTCGTTTAGCAGGCGGAAGCTCTGATTTCTGCGCCCATCGCTGTCGGCGTTATACGCCATATAGTTCTGTTTCAGGCTGATTGCTTCATGCAGTGCACTGACTGCGCGGCGCAACACTTCCGAAACTTGCGAATCGACCGGAACAAAGCTGACTTCCCCGAGATACGGTTTGGCATCAACCGTAATATTATCGAAAATCTGTGCGCGAATGCCGCCGAGGCGCTGGCTGAGCTCACGTCCGCTGGGTGCGTCGGGCTTGTCGCTCAGCAGGGCAAAGCGGCCCAGTGCAACGGTGTACAGCACATCATCACTGTCCAAACGCAGGCGGGTGCGCAGCGTGGCTGCCATCTCTTTGAGCAGCGTTTCCACCGCATTCATTCCTACCGAACGGGCGATCTCATAGGCGCGCGGCATATCAATACAGTCAATCAGCGTCAGATTATGCGGTTCGCTATTGCCCGCCTGCTGCAGCAGTTCAATATCCTTCAGCAGCCGCTGGCGGTTAGGCAGCAGCGTGACGACATCCTGATAGCCGGTGATATACCAGGCATCGAGGTAGCCCACCACCAGGCCTGCAAGCAGTGCCAGCAGCGCGGCTTTGTCTGCGCTGAAGGCATGCGGCTGGGTATCTGTGACGCACAGCGTGCCGATGATGATGCCTTCACGGTTGCGCAGCGGGGCGCCGGCATAGAAACGGATAAAGGGCGCGCCAAGCGTCAGAGGATGCGCGCTGAAGCGTGGATCAAGATGCGTATCAGCACAAACCAGCACGTCATCCAGCTCCAGCGTGTGGCGGCAGAACGCATCCTGCAGCGAGGTCTGTTTCAGATCGAAGTTGCAGGCCGCTTTAATGTACTGGTTTTCATCGTCCAGCACCGATACGAAACCACCGGGGATTTCCAGCAGTTCGCTGGCCAGCTGGCTGAATTTTTTTAAAATATCATCGCGCGCCGCATCCTCGGATTTCAACATCTCCAGGGCAGCCAGACGTTTGGCATCGTCGCTACTAAAAGTCCCGCTCATGATTACGCTTCACATTAAGAGTTGTTGGCCCAAAGCGCAGCCAGATGAGATCGAGTATCGGCCAGCGAGGGAAAGTCTTTATTGATAACTTGATGAAATTATTTAATCAACGAATTTTTCACGCCTTTTACGCCGGAAGTATCACAAAATTAACGCCGGACGATCGCTAAACAGGTAACCAACAAAAGCTGGTACTGAAATAGGATTTTTTACCTGTCGCAAAACAGGGATAAGCAGTAAATTTCCTGCGCCGGGGAGAGGGCACGACCCCTACTTTGGCACCAGAAAAATCATAATTAACACTTTTACCTTCCATTAATTCTAATGGTGATGAGGTCTTGAATGCTTTTAAAACGCAGCTGTACTGTTGCCGTTGTTCTGCTGGTCACGTTTTCACTGACGGCGTGCGGCATGTCCCATCGTGGCAGGAATACCGCTATCGGCGCCGGTGTCGGTGCGGTGGGTGGCGCAGTGCTGACCGGCGGCAGCACCTGGGGAACCCTGGGCGGTGCGGCGATCGGTGGCGTTATCGGCCACGAAGTCAGTCGCTAATCAATAACGCTATCCGTCTCTGCCGGATAGCGTTAGTTTTGCCAGATTCTGTCCAGCTGTTGCAGCATATGAGTGAAGCGCAGAGCCGCCAGGGTTGAGCCAAATATCCAGATAGCCGGAACCGTTCGCAGCGTCCTCTGGCGCACAAAAGGAAGAGCCTGCCACAGCGGCGAAGCGCTGACGCGGCTGCGCAAGCCTTCATCTCCATGATCGAGACACACCGCCCGCAGTGCTGGCAGCTTTGCCAGATGCTCAATTCCCACCGTTGCCGTTCCCCAGAAACTGTCCTGCTGCTGCCAGGCATTCTCTATGCCCAGCTGCTGCATCACGTTGCCGAACAGGCTGCGTTTACCGAGGATCACCACGTGGCGTTCATCGAGCAGTGTAAAAACCAGCAGCGGCTGTTGGCGCCAGGCTACCAGCTGGTCGCGGGCTTGCGCCAGCTGTTGGTCAAACCACGCCAGATGTGCTCTGGCTTCTGCCATTTTCCCTAAGCGCTCAGCCAGCCCCAGCAATCCGCTGCGCACTTTAGCCAGGGGCTGGCCTTCCTCATCAATAAAAGCTAACTCCATCGTCGGGGCGATCTTCTGCAATTGCTGCGCGTGCGGCCCGTAACCCTGCGAATAAACAATCAGGTCCGGTTTAAGCTGCGCCATAAATTCGAGGTTAGGCTCTGAACGCAGCCCGATGTCGAGCACGCTGGCGGGCAGGGCGGGTTCCTTCACCCACAGGCGATACTCGTGGGTATCCGCTGCGGCAATTGGCAGCACGCTAAGGGCAAACAGCATCTCCAGCGGCAGCCATTCGAGGGCGATAATGCGCGGCTCTGGCAGCGCAGCGCGGGCGGGTAATCCCGTTAGCCAGGGGGCCAGCGCCAGCGCGATCAATAGCTGCCGCCGCCGATGGTCAATCTCCCCGGCAGTAAACCGGGGGGAGCGCTTATCAGAAAGCATAGGTAAGGCTGACAGAGTAGTTACGCGGTTCGCCGTACAGCGTGTAGTCGCTGGCCCAGGCATAGTAACTGCGGTCAAACAGGTTGTTGATGTTGGCCTGCACTGCCACCTGCTTCGTTGCCTGATAGCGGGCAAACAGGTTAGCCAGCGGATAGCTGCTCTGATAGACACGCTGGGTTTCCCCGTCCGGCCCGGTAGTATCCTGGTAGGTGCGGTTCTGCCAGTTGATGCCGCCACCGACTGTCAGGTCGCGCAGCATCGGCAACTGGTAGCGGCTGAATAGCTTGAACGAAGTCTGCGGCATATTGCTGTTGTAACGGCCGCTCTCTGTTTTGGCCACATAGCGCGTGGCGCCAAAGGTCATCTGCAGGTTATCGGTTAACGCGCCGTTGAGTTCAAACTCTGCGCCTTTGCTTACGGCCCCTCGCGTGCTGATATACGCCTGTTCGCTGCTGCCGTTAACGAAGTTGCTGCCGTCGGTTTGCGCAGCATTTTCCTGCTCAATGCGGAATACCGCCACCGTTGCCGTCAGGCGGCCATCCATCCACGCGGATTTCAGTCCGGTTTCATAACTTTTTCCGGTAACCGGGTCGAGGTAGCGACCGTCTCTGTTGCGATAGGTTTGCGGCTGGAAGATGGAGGTGTAGCTGGCGTAGGCGGACCAGCTTTCGTTGATGTCATACACCAGCCCACCGTAAGGAGTGATGTTGTTTTTAGTCACGTCACCACTGCTGCCGTTAGTGCTCCACTGGGTATAGCGCGCGCCGAGGATCAGCGACAGGGGATCGGCCAGTGAGAAACGGGCGGCGCTATAAGCCGATTTCTGGCGCACCACGTCGTCAGCATTCTGATACCAGTCTCCCCACTCAGGTTCGGCCACGTTGCCGCTCCATGCATCGTTGAAGCTGCCCATCTGGCTGCTGTCGAGGGCGCCGTCGGCACTGTAGGTGGCATTGTGCTGGCGGCTGTAGCTGACCCCGGCCATCATCTGATGCTGGCGGCCGAACAGTTCGAATGGCCCACTGGCGTAAGTATCGATTGAATCCAGCTTTCGCTTACCGCGATCGAGGCTGCCAAAGCCCGAGGTGCCTTGCCCGGTGACCACGTCCGGGAAATCCATCACGTAGAGCAGCTTGTCGTTGAAAGTTTGTTCGGCGTGCGTGGCATTGACGCGGAAATTCCAGCCGTTATTGAAATCGTGCGTTACGTTTGCAAACACCTTACGTGAATCGAGGCTGTAACGTGCCCAGTCGGCCGCCGGATTGGTACGGCGGTCATAGCCAGTGCGTGAGCCGTTGCTGTACCAGGTTGGCAACCCGCCCCAGGTCGGATTGCCTGTATTGCTCTGCTGATAATCGTAGCCCAGCGACACGGTGGTGTTATCGGTTACGTCAGCATCGATTACGCCATAAAGGAATTTTTTGCTTTTGTGGTAGCGGTCCAGCGAGCTGTCCTGATCCTGATAACCCGCTATCACGCGTCCACGCACGCTGCCAGCCTCGTTCAGCGGACCGGAAACGTCCGCAACGTAACGCTGCTTATTCCAGCTGCCGTAGCTGGAGCTGAGGTTGCCGGTAAATTCTTTACTATCGGCGTGCTTGCGCACCATATTGACCGACGCCGCCGGGCTACCCGCGCCAGTCATCAGCCCGGTGGAACCGCGCACTATTTCGATGCGGTCATAAATCGCCGTATCTTCCCCGGCATCGCCATAGTTCCAGTTATCGCTGGCGGAAGTTGGGATATCGTCGAATGTGTAGTTGGTTATCTGGAATCCACGGGCGAAGTAGGCCGAGCGTTCACTGTCGATAATTTCGGCGGAGACGCCGGTAGTATTATTCAGCACGTCACCCACTGATTGCAGATCTTGATCCTGCATGCGCTGCCCGGTCACAACGCTGACCGACTGCGGCACATCGCGCGGCGTCAACAGCATTTTGGTGCCTGCGCGCGTGGTTTTAACGCTGTAGTCCTGCTGCTCATCGGCGGCATTATCAACTGTGGCATCGACCACCAGATCGGGCTGGGCGACAGCGGTTTCCTCACTGGCGGCCTGCGCCGGATGAAGCAATGAGTTGATCGCCAGTGCCAGCAGCGAGACGGCAAACGTTGTCGCCATGTACGGCATGCGCCGTGCATTGTTTTCCCTGAAATTAAAAGACATCATCGTTCCCCACGCGGAAGCATTATTTTTTTGGTATGGCGTTTATTGGCGGCGTGCCTATTTTGGCGACATTAAATCTCGCTAGAATAGAAATCGCAATGCAGATGATAATCATTTTCTTTAAGATTATCATTGTAAAATTTTTGTCAGCATGAGTAGCAGAGTATTACTTTTCATTATTTACAGGGAGTTATGAGGAGTTATAGCGAAAAAGAAGCGGGTTGAAGGGAAGGCTAACCCGGCGCCGCGTTGGGCGGACCGGGGCAGGAAATGATTAGTTTTGACGCATAATGCTGACAATCTCTTCAAGCGTATCGGCCAGACGCTCGCCGCGCCTGTAGGCGAGCAGGGCCTCTTCACCGCCGCTTTGTAGCGACTTTGGCCGCTCGACAAACGCACCCAGCGGGGAAAGCTGTGCATCCAGTACTGCGGCAAACGGGATGCGTACTTTATCCAGATTGAACTGCTGTTTGAACAGTGACTCTGACTGATCGCGGGTGATCACGGCCAGCTGAGCATCAGGATAGCGCTCGCACAGCGCGTTAATTGCCGGCATATTGCGCTGGCAGTCCGGGCACCACATCTCTGCGGCCGCCAGGATGACGAATTTTCCTGAGAGCGCCGCGATATCCGCGGTGGTTTCCTGACTGAGAAAGTCCGGTCGAGTGGTTTTCTCCTGCTCAATGCGCAGCTGCGCGATCTCCTGCGCTGTCCCCTGGCTGACGAACTCTTCATAGCCAACGCTGTTCTCAATGAGGGTGTTGAAATCTGCCACGCTATTTCTCCTGTCCGGTATTGCGAAATGATTCACGGATAATAGCAGGAGTGGGGGCAGAAATTAGCTCGCATCAAAAATGACGTAGAGTTTGCGCATCTGCGTGTCGACCACCCAGGTACCTGCGGTGTTCGCTTCGAAGAAAAAGGAATCGCCAGCTTTGAAGGTCAACGTCTCTTCGCCGTCCGGCGTGAAGGAACCGCTGCCGGCGAGAAAGTGCATTATCTCGGCCTGCTTCACCGAGCGGCGATAGCTGCCGGCGCTGCACTCGAAAATACCGGTATCAATATCTTCTTTTCCCGGGATCACTTTCTGAATACCCGACAGCTGAATTGGCGACGTTTCCGGCAGACCGTCAACGCTGCCCCAGGGTTCTAACACTTCTATAGCCGCTGGCTGTTCAATCTTTTGTACTTTCATTGGACTTTCCCTTTAGTGAATGTGATACAGCGAGCGTAACCTGATAAAAATTTCAGGGTTTTACTTGCTACGGTTACTCAGCATAAGAGAAGCACCAAATAGATTGGCGGGATTATTAGCCGCCGGTTAACACATTTGTGTGTTAATCGGCGTGCCTCTGGCAGAAACTTTTGCGGCCTGACTTTGCCATCTATTCGCCCCAGCGTTCTCTGAGGTAGTTAACCGCCTCCTGCGTCTGCATCTGGTTTAGGTAGTTTTCCCGGAACAGGATGGTGCCGTTGATTTGCGGCACAGCTTCGTTCAGGTCGAGCTGTTTTTTTAGCTCGGGCACGCCGCCGCCAATCATCCAGTCAGGTTCATTTTTTGACGGCTCACCCACTTTATACAGCGCGATGCCAATGTAGAGGCGGGTATGAGTCGGCTTGACCACATCCGCCCACCATTTTGCCAGCACGTCATAGCGTGCCGCCTGGCGGGCAAAGGGCCAGTAGAGCTGCGGGGCGATATAGTCCAGCAGCCCCTGCTGCACCCAGCGGCGAGTATCGGCATAGGCTTCATCGTATGCCGCCGCGCCGCGCGTGTCGGAGCCGGCCGCATCGTGCGAAAGGTTGCGCCATACCCCCGCCGGACTGACGCCAAACTCCACGTCAGGTTTCAGATGTTTGATGGTGCGTGATACCTGTTCGATCAGCTGCTGGGTGTTGTGCCGCCGCC
Organism: Erwinia aphidicola; assembly: GCF_014773485.1. Taxonomy (GTDB): domain Bacteria; phylum Pseudomonadota; class Gammaproteobacteria; order Enterobacterales; family Enterobacteriaceae; genus Erwinia; species Erwinia aphidicola. Next base: position 27,612 of record NZ_JACXBP010000014.1, read on the forward strand.
AGTCAGCTTTGCTGGCAAAGCCCTGACCATAGGTCCGGAAGGTCTGAGAGTCGTTGAGCATTGAACCCGCGGATTCTGCATAGAAATAGTCATCGAACTGCACGCCGTCAACGGGATAACGCGCCACCACTTCGGCCACGATGCTGGTGATCCAGTCACGCGCCTCCGGGATGCCAGGGTCCAGCACAAAGCGGTCACCGGCGGTGCGGATCCACTCTTTATGCAGCACGTAAACGCTGGCCGGATGCAGCGACAGCGTGCGGTTTAACTCAGCAACGGTGGACGCTTTGGTGTTCACCGACACGCGATAAGGGTTGAGCCAGGCGTGGACTTTCATACCGCGCTTGTGAGCTTCATCCAGCATAAACTGCAGCGGGTCGTAGCCAGGATCCTTGCCAATCTCGCCCGTCAGCATATCGGACCACGGCAGTATTTTGGATGCCCACAGCGCAGTGCCATCCGGTTTCACCTGGAAAAACACGGCGTTGACACCGAGACTTTTCAGCTTATCCAGCTTATCGGTCAGCGCTTTCTGCTGTTGGCTGATGCGCGCGGCGGCACTGCTGGCATTGATTGAGGCCACCGGCGGCCAGTCAAGGCGGGAAACGGTTGCCAACCAGACACCTCTTAACGGCGGCTGACCCTGCTGCGGTTCCACCGGCAATGGCTTTGTGACCACCGGGAAAGGAGTAACCAGCGACTTTGGCGGTTGCGAAGAGCAGCTGACCAGCAGCAGGAGAGCTACACAGGCTGTGCTAACTGTCTTCATGCTGGATAACGATGGCAAGCAGCGAGGGCGGGTGATGGTATGCTCCGGTTCATTACGGTGGTGATGAGATAGCGAACATTCTCTTATTATCCAAAATTAAGTCAATGCTTTAGCTATAGACATATTCCGCGGCGAATGATGAGATTCCCCGCTATGCTTGTGTATCACCAGTTTTGCCAGCGACTGTTCCTGAGGAATATCGATGGGTAATAAGGGCATTTCTGCAGGTACCGTTTACGGTATTCCAATCACCTTTATCCGCTATGGCTTAACCGGGGGGCTTAATACCCTGGTGCACTGGCTGGTGTTTTTCACCGGCTATAGCCTGTTTCATTTTAATCAGGCCAGCGCCAACGCAGTCGCCTTTGCCTGCGCGGTAACGGTGAGCTTTTTTATTAACGCCCGCTGGACGTTCAGTAGCCCTGTGTCGCTTAAGCGCTATCTATTGTGGGTCAGCTTTATGGCGTTTTTCGCTCTCTTTACCGGCTGGTGTGGGGACTTACTGGTGCTCAATCCCTTCCTTACGCTGATAATTTTTTCTGCGTTAAGTCTGGTGATCGGTTTTTTTTTGCCAACCGTTTCGTTTTCAGGTGAGGATCGGAATGCTGATATCTCTGGTGGTGCCCGTGTGGAATGAGGAGGAGGCCGTACCGGTTTTTTACCGCGCGCTGGATATCCTCGGCGATCTGCAGCTGGAACTTATATTTGTTAATGACGGCAGTAGTGACAGCACCGCCGAGGTGATTGAGCGACTGATAGCCAACGATGAGAGGCTGGTGCTGGTTAATTTGCGTCGTAATTTCGGCAAAGAAGCCGCTCTGCTGGCGGGATTTAATTATTCTACTGGCGATGCCGTTATTCCGCTGGACGTTGATATGCAGGATCCCATAGAGCTTATTCCCGAGCTGGTCACCATCTGGCAGCAGAAGGGGGTGGATATGGTACTGGCGCGGCGCAGCGATCGGAGTGCTGATTCCTTCCTGAAACGTATCTCCTCGCGCTGGTATTACAAAATGCATAACGTGTTAGCGCGCGAGAAGATTGAAGAGAACGTTGGCGATTTTCGCCTGTTATCGCGCAATACGGTTGATGCGATCTGTTCACTTCCCGAGCACACCGTGTTTATGAAAGGCATGATGCCGTGGGTGGGGGGCAAGACCGCTATTCTGGACTATGCCAGGATGCCGCGCGTGGTGGGTAAAACGAAATTTAACGGCTGGAGCCTGTGGAATTTCGCCCTTGACGGTATTACCTCATTTTCTACACTGCCACTCCGCGTGTGGACCTATATAGGCGGCGTCGTCGCCGTTATTTCTCTGCTTTATGGTATCTGGATTGTGCTATCAAAATTTATCTGGGGCAATGCGGTTGCCGGCTATTCTTCGCTGATGACGGTCATGCTGTTCCTCGGCGGTGTGCAGCTGATTGGCATTGGTATTCTCGGTGAATATATCGGTCGCATGTATACCGAGAGTAAGAACAGGCCGCGTTATATTATTGAGAGCGTGCTGAGGAAGAAAAATGACGGCCAGTGAGATTCAGCCCGTTTCCCGTTTACGGCAGATAGTCTTTACCTTCGCGATAGCGCTGCTGGCGACCCTACCGGTCTGGACCAGCAAACTCTATTACCGTGACGATCTGTACCGGATATTCAATGGCAGCACCTCGGCGTGGCTGTCAAATGGCCGGCCAATGACCTGGCTGCTGCAGTCGATGCTATCGTTCAGCAGCAACCTTAGCGATATCTCACCACTTAATTTGTTAATCGGTCTGCTGGCGCTGAGCATTGCCTCGGTGATCTATATCGAGAAGCTGCGCATCCCACTCACCGGTTATTGGGCGCTGATACCCCCCCTGTTCATCATCCTTAACCCTTTTCTGGTGCAGTGCCTGCTTTACGCCTATGACAGTCTGACCATCCTGCTTGCCTTCGCCATTGCGATGATGGCCAGCCTGAAGCTGAGGCCGGGCGGGTTGCAGCAGCTCATCCTTGACGTGCTGCTTTTGCTGATGGTTCTGACGCTCTATCAGTCCGGCTTAAACCTGTTTATTGGCTGCGTGGCGTTACTGGCTGTATGCCGCATTATTCAACATTTACCCGTCTGGCAATGGCTTGGCGTCAAGATATTCGCGCTGCTGATTGCTGTGCTGATCTATAAATACGGCATCAGCGGCCCCCTGATTGATAAAGCGGATTTATACAGCATGCAGCATAATCAGCTGCTGATTCCCGGGCCGGGCGCGCTGCATATTCTGACTGAAAGCATCAGACGTTATTACTCCCTGTTTTTCAGCGCTTACCCTGGGTGGCGAGCCGGGTTTGTTTGGGGGCCTGTTCTGTTTGCTGCCGTCGGCCTTGGCATTACTGGAATCCGGTTAAAGCAGCAGCAAAGACTCAATGTCTCCACTCTGCTGCTGCTGTCAACAACACTACCAGTGGCCATTGCATCCGTTGCCGGACTCTCGCTTATGCTGGCCAGCCCGGTTTTTGTTCCGCGCATGCTGGCAGCCTGGGGAGTGACTCTGCTGTTCTGCTTTTATATCAGCGTTCAGGCATGGCCTGCGTTGAGGCGGTGGTTAGCTGGGCTGAGCGGAGTTCTGCTGCTGTACCATCTGGTGGTGATGCTGGCCTGCTTTAACACGGTGGTCAACAGCCAGCGCTACGAGTTTAGCGTGATGGCTCAAATTAAAAGTGACTTCTACCGACTGCCCGCACGCAGCATTGATAGCATGGCATTTATCGGTCAATTAGATGATGCGCCTGAGGTGCGAACTAATATCAAAAATCTCCCCCTGATTAACAACATACGCATGAAAATGCTGGGCGAGTCAGAACCCTGGATTTGGCAGGCGCTAATCGCCCATGCCGACTTACCGTTAAAATCAATCAGAGCGACTGAGCTGATTCGGGCGGCAAAGCCGCATAACTATCTTTCTCAGGGGCCCGAGTATGACGCCTATGTTGTCAACAGTACCTTGGTGATTGATTTCCGTAAGTCAGGTGGGGTGGTGGAGGCTGATGCTCAGTAGGCTGGATAGCATGTCAGTGCAAAGAAAAGGATGAATATGCCAGATAAATTATACGAGATAATCTATTAACGATATCTTTCCAGGTAAGCCGGAGTAGTAGATAAGAGGGACATTAGTTACAACACACACGATTCTGTTCCAGTTTTCTGTGTAAACCTCAGCTTCATAGAAACGGTAAGCTTCCAGCTCCCCACTGCAAAGCCCCGCCGCCCCGGGCCGTAGGCCCGGAACAGAGTGGCTTTGATGCCGGGTGTTGTAACTATCTATTTTATGGCTTTGGGAGGCATGGCTTCAGGTTATGGATACACGCCCGTAAGCGGCCCTACCGGCCCGCTAACGCGGAGATACGCCCGGTCTTCGACCGGACCACTCCGACGGCGCAGGACAAGATTCTACGTCGCAGTTAGCGGGGCTGGCTTAGCAGGGCGAGGTGGGATTAGTAAAACCTATCGATATCGGGCGGCTGCGCCGCGTCACGGCGACCCTGACCGACTGTGTTCTGTGGGACTATGGCTGTCGCCTTTATGCGCTCGCGCATTGAAAACAGAAACCTATCTACAGCTAAAAGCGTTTTTTCACGAACTATGGAGGAGCCGGGGCTCTAAGAAATAGAGAATGAGTCACCACAATTTAGTCACTGAATCACCACCAATACTGATAATGATAATGATAATGATTATTTAAGGGCCCATTAGTCGTGGCCTGGAATTGCCTGTTGCCTGTTGCCTGTTTCTAACTATGCGTGATAATTGCCGTCATCCTGCGCATTGTGCCCTATCATAAAGGCTTTGTTCGACCCTTTACGCAGCGCGAACTGCGCATAATTAAAACTCCCGCTAGGCAATAGGTTTTAACTGCGGGAGTCAAAAGTTAAACTAAGAGGTTATGCAGCTATAAAACTTACTGTTGTGTTCAATTTCATGAATAGCCTGCGTTGCTGATTCAATCTCATCATAAGATTCAGCAACAAGATACAAAGTTGCAAAGCTATTCATGCCATTCTCAGTCATGGCTATTCTGTCACCTTGCTGGCAACCTTTTCTGATACCATGTAGCTGAGGGATAACAGAGAACAGATCCCAGTGAATTTCATGAGTGATGACACCTGGATTAGGGGCGTGAATAGTGACAGTTCTGGCAAATTTGGCGTTAGTGGGTTTTCTCAACGTATCAAACCAGCCCTGATGAGCGCTTGATAACACCGTATCCAGTACCGTAGAGGAGCCATAAATTGCAAGCGGGAAGGTCGGATCCATCATCCCCTGTAAGCGGAATCCAAAATCGATAATAATGGGTTGGTTTTGGTGATTGACTATGACTTCAATATGGCAGGGGCCGTTTAGAACGCCCAGCTTCTCCAAAGACGCCAACACCTCCTGTTCAATAACCGAGAATACCGGTGATTCTGCAGGAATATAATCACCGGTATAATAAGCTGGTGATCCCATAATCTCTTTTTTGCGCACGTGCCAGATCTCGCGAACCACATGCTTACCCTGTGAGCTTATACTATTGACCATATACTCGCTACCAACGATTTTTGACATGGCAATAACCGAAGGAGATTCGCCCCTGCCAAAAGGGTCATTAAGTCTGAATGCTTTTTCAGCCGCTGAAGCTAAATCCGAGGAGTGGTTGCAGATAGTTACGCCTAAGGCCAGCACCCCTGCTCGTGGTTTAATCACCAATGGAAAATCTTTTTCCAAGGCTGAACAAGTTGATATTAAATTTTCAGCGTTAGTGAACTCTCTAAGGAAAAATCTGTTTCCGGGATAATCAAGTGCCTCATAAAGCATTTTTTTATCACGAAAAACGCTTTCCTCAAGACGATCGCTCGCAACAGGCACGGCTAAAGCCTGGCTTAATTTTACGGCAAGTTGGACCCCTGATTCACCACCCGCCAATACCGAAAAGACTTTATATTTACCAAGTTGTTCAACGAGACCTTCCATATTTCCTGAAAAACTCAGGTTTTCTTTATAGAGTTCTGGGTTGTAATAGAGAGAAGTCTGAGGATGTTTTTCTGTCTGATTTTCAATATGGATACATGAAAATCCAAGGGAAATAAAGGCAGGTGCTAAATAGCGGCCAGTTCCCATGCCATCAATAATTACCGCCACCCGATCATTGCTGTGCTTGATGATCTCACTCATGATTTATTCCTGAGATATGAGAAGAAATGAAAAATGGTCATTATAAAAATAACCGCTGAAGTCACTAATAATGCTGTAAAAGGTGATGTCAGGCTGATGATAGAAGAGAGAAGCAGGATAACAATCGCCATCGCTCCCATGACCGATACCTGTGTAACAGTAGATATATTGGCAATTTCTTCTTTAGTGCAGAGTAACATTATGTCGTTATATAGTTTAGAGTAAGCTATCTCAAAAAAGAACATATACAACAAATAAAATAAAACAGAAATATATTTGTAAGTAAAAATTGGAACTAACAGAAGAGTTAAAGCTGACAAGAAAGAACTAACTAGAAATATAGTTTCCCTAGACGTTACTTTTTTTCGTAAGTATGAGTATGCTGTTAACCCTAACAGAATGGCAGGCCCTACACCAACCTGTAAAAAAGATATATCGATTAAATCCGCACCTTCTATAAAGGCTGGTAAAGAAGCTCTGGCTATGTTGTGAAAACCTTGCAAAAACCCTGTGACAATCAGCAGATAAATAAAAGGCTTTCTTATTAGTTGATTTTTTATCGCATATAAAAATAATGCTATAAAACCCTGTTTAACCTTCGTGCTACTTGTGGATACAATAATCGGCTGTATAAGTAGATAAGAAAGAGTGCTAATGCAATGCATGGCCATCGCAATGATAATAATGACATCCAAACCATTTTTATCTAGGAATAGCATCCCGATACCTGAGGAGGACAATCCAACATATTGAGCCGCGTTAACAAGATTGAAACTGGACTCTAACTGATTTTTGCTATGCGCATTTTTAATGTAAACGTTACGCGCTGACTTGGAAATGCTGTCGAGTAAACCTCTTAAGATAAGGGCTATTAACATACCTGAAGCCGGAAGATAAAAAAAACTAGATAATAAAACAAATTGTAGTACTTCAACAATGACTAATGAACGTTTAATGTTTGATGCTGAAGCAAAGAAACTAATCAGTTGGATAAACAAAATAGGAGAAAACCACTGCATGACAAATACTAATCCAGCTAAGAAAATAGACCCGGATTGAGTATAAAAAAGATATGCCAGGCTAAGCAGGAGCAGTGTCGTACTAAAAGCAGAAGAGAATGTCCCTATAAAAAGATTAGGTAGAGAGGGTTTGGCGATAAGCTCATTTTCAGTTGAGTGCGATAAAGACATATTGTCCCTTTTTATTTTAATTAGTTTCGACTAAGACCTATCCATGCCTCAAAATATAATCAACCTCTATTTCACCTTTGTCTAGTTAAATCGGGTCAAAACACATAAGTAATTATTCATTTTCTTGTCTGTCAACAGAACTCTCTTTGCATATTTGTTATCAACAAAATCCGGGGTTCTGCTCTTTTATCTGTAAAATACGTAATCAATATACCACGGGATTAAGTGATGTCAACACCATATCTGTACAAAAATATTTTACATGTCATTGAAATATAAGAATTAACTTAAATTATAGTCTAAGCTTAAGATTTTTCCTTACTAACAAAATTCTAATGATTTTGATGGTTTTATAAGAATTTCTACTAGCCTCTCATTAGGGTGGTAACATCCTATTGACATTTCATTCTAGGAACATATAAATTAATCGCATGTTTTCCGCGAGCTAAACTTTAAAGATTTTCAAGATTTTCAAGATTTTCAAGACCAGAATTATGTTCATTTTGGATTTTCTAGTTTCGTAAATTTACCGCGCCTGAATTTTTTCTATTTCATGTACTCGGATCGTAGAGTCGTTTTAATTTCACAGGAGAATTATGAATGCAGTATGCAAGTTTGAACGAAATAGTCCACGAGCGTTGTAAATCAGATCCCAACAGACTTGCATATTCTTTCCTGGATGAAAACCTTAACGTTAACGAACAGTGGACCTATAAAGATCTTTTCAACAAAATTATTTTATGGTGTAGTGCCTTGGAAAGCGTCCAGAGTCAAAATATTCTGCTGGCCTTCCCTCCAGGTTTAGATTTTATTGCAGCATTTCTTGCGTGCTCTTTCTCCGCTAAAACCGCTGTTCCCGTCCATCTGCCTAGCCGGCGCAGCTCAAAACGTTTTCAACAAATTTTGCATGCCTGCAACAGTGACATTGTTATGACCAATGTTGAATCAGGAAGTAAAATCAGAAAGGTTATTGAATCGCTGCTAATTGAAACAGAAATTAATATTATTACCCAAGATGATTTTAACCCGCTTTCCACGCCGCAACTGAGATATCCGACTGGTAAAGATATCGCTTTTATTCAGTTTACTTCAGGTTCTACGTCCGAGCCAAAAGGGGTAAAAGTCAGCCACGAAAATATTATAAATAACCAGGAGATGATCTACGATTGCTTTGGGCATAGCCGCGAGTCGAGAATACTGGGATGGCTACCTGCTACTCATGATATGGGTTTGATTGGCATTATTTTGCAGCCATTATATGCGGCTGCACCCTGCTGGTTAATGTCACCTTCTCACTTCTCACGAAGTCCTGCCGATTGGCTTAACGCAATATCGCGCTTTGGTATTACGACTTCAGGGGGGCCTAATTTTTCCTATGACTTATGCCTTTCTGCGATCTGTGATAAGGATTTGAACCTTTCCAGTTGGCAGGTTGCTTTTAATGGCGCTGAACCCGTTAATGCACGAACTCTCAATACATTCATCCGCACTTTTTCCAAGAACGGGTTCAAGCCTGAAGCATTTTTGCCATGTTACGGACTTGCTGAAGCCACGCTATTTGTTTCAGGAAAACAGCACGGCACGGGAGTGACTATAATTGAAGTAGATGGCGATAAGCTTGCTTCCGATGGGTATGCTGAATTGCATTCAGGTGATAAAAAATTGGTCTCATCAGGCTTTCCTGATGCTCGTCTCCAGTTAAAAATCGTCGATCCTGTTAGTTGCAAAATAGTTTCTGAGCAGCAACAAGGAGAGATCTGGTTATGCGGATCAAGCATAACCTCGGGTTATTTCAATAGTGAAGTTCAGCCATTTTCTGCTATCGCGGGGGAAACCGCTTGCAACTGGCTTCGCACCGGAGATTTAGGCTTTCTGCATCAAGGTGAGCTCTTTATCACCGCACGCCTTAAAGATCTTATCATAATTAACGGCCGTAATATCTATCCGCAGGATATTGAGCTTAAGATTCCCGAACTGGACGCCCGCATTAAACTGGGGGCCGCAGGAGTCTTTGAATACCAAAATGAAGGCAGTGTTGCCATAGGGATCCTGGTAGAGGTTAACCCAAAATCACAGCCGCACTGGGAAGAGATTGCCAGAAACGTTTGTACTGGCGTCACCAGTTATTTTGGGGTCCGCGTTGGCAAAGTCGCGATGACTAAGTATGGCTCTTTACCCAGAACTACTAGCGGTAAAATTCAGCGCGGTAAGTGCCGCCAGTTAGCCTCTCAGGATGGAGAGAATTTAACCGGCGTTTATGTTCCATTGCAAAACAGTGCTGAAGTCCCGCTTCATCGTATGAATGTACAGCCCGGCCTGATATCCGAATTTTTAAACATTATCAATCGCTATTCAGGCGAAAATATTAGCGTAGCCCAATTAAGGTTTTCCTTTACGCAGCTGGGTCTTGATTCGATCTCCATATTCCGTTTTATTGCCGCCATCGAAACGCATTTTGGTGTCCGCCTGAACATGGACGAAGAAATGGCTGATGCCACACTACATGACATGCTGGATCATATAAGTCATCAAGCCGCTGTTTCATCTGCACTGCCCGAGGCTGAAAAAGAGCAACAGGATATAAACGGCGGTTTATCTCGTTTGCAGATGCGATATGCGCTGTTAGACCAGTTACAGGATGAAAAGTATCCATTAACCGTCTCGGCCATTTTAGCACTGAAGGGCGAGCTTGATATGCGTCTGCTGGAGCGATGCGTATTGCAGGTTTTGAAACGCCATGATGCTTTCTGGCTCCGTTTTGACAGCGAAATAATGAACAATAAGGTGCATTATGTTGCGCCTGAGCAGGTTGAAATAGCCTATCTGCTCGCGGTTTCTCAGCCAAATGAAGCCGAAAAATTTCAAGACGACTTTTTTGCTCGGCCTTTCAACAATACAGAGCGCCTGTACCGATTCGCGTTGTTAACGCGGCAGGAAAACAGCCATGATCTTCTTATTTGCTGCCATCATATTATTTTTGATGGATGGTCGCTGGACATCTTCACCAATGAGGTAATGGCTTATTATAAGGCAGCCCTAGAGTTCACTACACCTTCACTATCACCAGCCATATCCTATCGCACTTTGGATTCTTGGCTTCAAAGCAGGCGCCCGGAACAACGTTCATCTTCCCGGCAGAACGACTACCCGGTAACACAATTACCACGTGAGCCAGCAACGACTGAGGGCGGAAGTGGATCCTTGACCCTGACGTTGACAGCAGACCAGAGAGAGGATATCGCTCACCTTGCTAAAGAATTTGCTTTATCGCCGGCAGTCATCTGGATGAGTTTGTATGGCCTGACGCTTGCCCGGCTCAGCGCCACAACGCTGCATTTCATTGGCACACCATGCGCGCTACGTGAATCACCGGGTGCCCTGCATAGTATCGGCCTTTATCTCAGTATTATTCCGGTCAAAATTGCTATTGAGGATGAAATGGATTTTGCCGCTTATTGCCGACAGGTATCCGCTTCACTGGAGGAATCGAAGAAGGCCGCCACCTCTCTTGATCATATCGATGGTGCTAACGCGCAAGGGCTAGGTTTCAATCCTCAATGCTTTATTAATTACTTACCCAACTTCCGCAGTAAAGGAGAAGTGGAAAATCTGGAGTACCATTTACAACCTTGCCTGGCTCAGACGGCAAACTTCGATTTAACCCTGTATGTGCTTGATGGACTAGAAAAATGCGAACTACTCTTCACTTGGCGAAATTCCACCTTTAATCAGGAGCGCGCTGCCATATTCACCCGACAGTTACTGGATATTATCGCTCAGGCGCGTTCAACCGCTAATCAGCCACTGGAAAGCCTGCAGCTGGCTTCTGAACATAAGCTATCTGCCCCTGAACCTAATCCTTGGGAAGGAAGCGTTGACCAACAGGCTTATCGTTGGGCTAAAACTCACGGCGAAAGAATTGCTGTGGAGTATGGCGAGGAAAGAATAAGTTATCGCCAGTTAATCGGCTTCGCAGATAATCTTGCCTTAGCTTTCCAGCAGAGAGGCGTCAATCATCAGGATATCGTCGCGATTATTGCCGAGCGGACGCCAGATCTGGTGTTGGCGATTCTGGCGACATTACGCCTCGGCGCCGTCTATGCGGTGCTGGATGCCGCCTGGCCAGAGGTGCGCTGTTCAGCGGCCTTGTCTGTCCTCTCACCTAAGTTAGTGATTGATCTTCGTCGTCAACCTTTACAGGCCACGTCATTTAATACCGCTGCAACTATGGATCTGAGCTGCTTCAACGACGCACGCTGTTACGTGCCAGATTCGGTGCTTTTATCCGCTCCGGAGCATGGCAGTTGTGCGCCAGCCTGTATTACGTTTACCTCCGGTACCACCGGAGTACCTAAGGCTATTCTAGGGTCACATGGCGGGCTCAGCGCTTTCCTCCCGTGGCAGGTAAAGAGGTTCGCCTTGGATCATAACGCCCGTATATCGATGCTTTCTGGCTTAGCTCACGATCCGCTGCAACGGGATATTTTCACCGCCTGGTGGCTCGGGGCGACGCTGGTCATACCCAACGAGGACATCATAGGCCAAGGGTATCTGTTCCGGGAGTGGTTTAACCAGCAGGCAATATCATTTAGCAATCTGACACCTTCAATGGCTCGCTTACTGTCACTCGGTAATACGGATAGTGAACCTTTGACAACACTGAAACAGCTTTTTCTAGTGGGCGAAAGGATCAGCAAGCAAGAATTAGCCACTCTGCACCATCTGGCGCCGCAGACTGAGGTAGTTTTACTTTATGGCGCGACCGAGAGCCAGCGGGCGCTCTCACATTATATTACTGAGCGCACGTCAGATAATGCGCTAATTACATTGGGCACTGTTCCACCGGGAATGAGGCTGCTGGTACTGAATGAGCAAAACAGACTGGCAGATGTTGGGCAGATTGGCCAGATCGTCATTGCATCACCTCACCTGGCTAAAGGGTATCTTGCGGGTGATAAACTTGTACCTTTTGCCTGTCTTGCTGAATGGGGAACCTGTTATTACAGCGGTGACCTGGGCTATTACACCAGCAGCGGTGAGATAATTTGTACCGGACGTGCAGATCGACAGATCAATATTCGTGGATATCGTGTCGAACCGGGCGAAATTGAGAGCGCGATAAATTGCTATCCTGGCGTAACTTTTTCCCGCTTGCTGGTTAATGAGGAGCAGAATCAGATCACCCTGTTCGTACTCTCAGATGCGCGCAAAGAGGAATTGATGGCGCATCTGGGCAACTATTTACCCTCTTGGATGATGCCGAACGCTATTCAGCAGATTAACGAGGTACCACTGACTACTAACGGTAAGCTTGATGAAACAGCGCTTCTGGCGCTGTACGTCACCGAAAACACCCCGGACGCCGATCGGCATTATGGTGAAAAACAACAGCAGGCGATCGACTTAATTTTGAGTACGCTTGCAGCGCATGGGGCCGACCCCAGCCGCTCCTTTACACACGCTGGCGGCTCATCGCTGACGGCGCTTCAGCTGCAAAGCAAAGTATACAGGGAGTGGCAGGCTGTTATTTCGTTGGCCAGCATTCTGAATGCCCCATCAATTGCATTGCTTGCCAGTGAAATTATGCAAGCCATAGGTGAAAGCCAGGGGACGAGCTCACCCGCCATCAGCGCATACCCGCAAGCCGCAAGTGAGCCATTCCCGTTAAATGATATCCAGTCAGCTTATGTGGCTGGTCGACAAAAAGCGCTAAGCTCCACCGATATCGCTTCACAATCTTATTATGAATATCGCGTGCATAGCCTGGACAGCCTAGCTTTCGAGCAGGCGTGGAACAAAGTGGTTGCTCATCATGCGGGTTTGCGTGCCCGCCTTACAGCAGAGTGGCAGCAATTCTCTCCTGAAGAAGTACCTTATTATGCAATCCGGCGCGAAGACCTATCACAATATTCACTGGCAGAACGTACCGCTCATCTGCAGCGTAAAAGGGAAAAGCTCTCGAACCAGCAATTTGATCTGCACAGCTGGCCATTGTTCCTGATTGAAGAAACCGTGCTGGGCAACGAAACTTCGCTATTACATTTCCGAATAGATTATATCGTTGCCGATGCCTGGAGCTGGAACATCATTCTAGGTGATCTGGATGCGTTTTATCGCGGTGAACATAGTTCTCTCTCCAAATCCGCTATCAGCTTCCGCGATTATGTGCTGGCAGAAAAAGAGTGGCAGCAATCAACGGCACGAAAAGCGGCGCTGAAAACACTGGCAGCAGAAATTGGTCGCTATCCTAAAGCACCGCAGCTTCCCTATATTAAAACGACTGAGAAAATTAGCGAGCCGCACTTTAAGCGGTTAACTTACCAGCTGCCTGAAAATAAATGGAAAAGGATTCAGGATATCGCGCGAGCGCAATCGATTACACCAACGGTATTGCTGGTTACACTTATCGGGCGGGTTATAGCGCAGTGGTGTGATCAAAAAGAGTTTACCCTGAATATCACAACCTTCGACCGCAAAACCTGGCACCCCGATGTGAATCAGATCGTGGGCGACTTCACCTCTGTCATTATGCTGCCAATGAACTTTTCCGCGCAGGCGAGTTTGACGCAATATTGTCTTGAGCATAAGTCCAGCATGCTGGCAGAGATGGAGAATCAATATCTCAGTGGTATTGATGTACTTCGTGAAATTAATCAGTCGGCGGCTGAAGATAACACTATGCAAATTATGCCAGTGGTATTTACTAGCAAACTTGGGTTACGCCGTAATAACAGAACGCGCTACCCCTGGCTGGGGGATAAAGAGTATGGCATTTCCCGCACTCCGCAGGTATGGCTTGATTGCCAGTGTGAAGAGGATGAGCAGAATAACTTACTCTTCTACTGGGATGTGCTGGAAGATGTGTTCTATCCGGACACCATTAGAGGCATGTTTGCGGCATGTACCTCACTGCTTGATAAACTGGACGCGAACCCAGAGTGCTGGCGTGAAGCTATACAGGTACCACTGTCGTTTGAAGATCGGCAAATGCAACAGCTGGCAAATAATAATCGCCAGCCGTTTAAACTGGAAAAACTTTCAGCGGCGTTAAGTCAGCGCAGTGCAGCCGCGCCGGATACCCTTGCCCTAGTCTACGGAGAGGGGCAGCAGGTCAGCTGGCAGGAGCTTTATCAGCGCTCTACGCAGCTGGCTGCACAGATTCCGACGACGCTGATGGAAGGCAGCCCAGTAGCCATAATGTTGCGTAAGTCTGTGGATCAGATTGCCGCCTGCTTTGCCTCTCATCTGCGAGGCTGCTTCTATGTACCTGTTGATACCAGCCAAGGCGAGGAGCGTATCGCGAAGATCCTGACTGCCACTGCCTGTCAGTTTGCTTTTAGCGACAGTGCTGAACACAGGGAAATCTGCCGTAAGACGCAAACCCAGCTTTGTTTGACTCCTGAGCTGGTTGAGCCTGTTTTTGCCGCACCCCCGTTACCGATACAGCCAGATGAGGGACTGGAGAAGACTGCCTATATCATTTTCACCTCAGGTTCTACGGGTGAACCGAAAGGCGTTGTCATCTCGCATGCTGGCGCGGCAAACACCATCCAGGAGATTAACCGACGCTTCTCTGTCACTACAGCAGATTGCGTATATGGGATCTCATCCCTGAATTTCGATCTATCAGTTTACGATATTTTTGGCGCAGTGGCGGCAGGCGCAAAACTAGTGCTACCAGATGCACAATATCTGCGCGAACCCGCACACTGGCTTGAGCAACTGCACCAGCACCGTGTAACGATCTGGAACAGCGCTCCTGCCCTTATGCAGATGCTGGTGCAGTATTGCCTCGATAACCAACGCGGACTGCCTGACAGTTTGCGATTGGTGATGATGAGTGGCGACTGGATACCGCCTGGATTACCGGAGCAGATCCGCCAGCTTGCCCCCAAAGCTCAGTTGGTGTCATTAGGGGGGGCAACCGAAGCCTCGATTTGGTCAAACTATCATGAGATATCCACGCGCGCCTACCCGGTGAGTATTCCTTACGGACGGCCGCTGGCAAACCAGACCATGTATATCCTTGATCAACATCTTAATCCTTGTCCCTGCCTCACTGTCGGTGATATCTGGATCGGGGGTGCCGGGCTGGCAGACGGTTACTGGAACAACGCAGAGTTAACTGCTAAGGCTTTTATACACCATCCTGATACTCAGGAGCGGCTCTATAGAACAGGTGACCTTGGCCGCTGGATGCCAGAGGGTGAGATAGAGTTCCTTGGCCGTAAAGATTTCCAGCTGAAGATTAATGGCTATCGCGTAGAACCTGGTGAAATTGAACATGCCCTGCTTAACCATCCCGGCATCACCGCCGCGCAGGTCATTGCTCATCAACACGCTGGCAATGGCAAAGCCCTGATTGCTTATTTAGTCGTGGAACAAGGTTACGCACTAGATAGCTCCGCATTGCGCCAAGTCCTACGCAAACAACTGGCTGAATATATGATCCCGGCGCGTTTCATTGTGCTGGACGCCTTCCCATTAACCTCTAATGGCAAGATTGACAGGAAAGCCCTGCCAGTTCCGCCTGAAGAGGAGAAAAGGATCACACGAGTTCCTGCCAACCATTATCAAAATGCGGTATGTCAAATATTCTCCGAAATATTGTCTCTCCCACAAATGGAACCACATGCCAATTTCTTCGAATCAGGGGGCACTTCACTGGAGGTGATCAGAGTTCAGTCTAAAATCCAGAGCGTATTTAACGTCAGCGTTCAGGTTGCAGACATCTTCCGTTTTGCAACGCCGGAAAAGTTGGGACGGCATATTGAAGAAAAAGTGATGTTGAATGGCACTGCCAAAAAAAGTGCTGAAGTGCCGACTACAAACCGAAGGTTGCAAATTCGTCAGCGTCAAACCCAGCAGCGACGTGCACAGAAAATCAGGCAATAGGACATTTTAGTTTTCTATTTAACTTACTTAAGGATGATGTGTTATGAACAATGAAAAAAATTCGAACGAACTCCATAATGAGCATGGCATCGCGATTGTTGGTGTTGCCTGCCAATTTCCTGGGGTGGCTGATTTCAAATCATTTTGGTCAGTGCTGGCAAACGGTGAAGAAACTATAAGCCACTTTACCGATGAAGAGTTGCTTGCGGCGGGCGTACGTGAAGATCGTCTATATGCAAAAAACTATATTAAATCAAAAGGCATTTTGACTAACGTGGAAAATTTTGACCACGAATTATTCAATATTGAGCCAGACCGTGCCTTGTTAATGGATCCTCAGCACCGAGTATTCATCCAAAAGTGCTGGGAGGCGCTGGAAGATAGTGGTTATGACCCGCATCGTTACCCGGGGTCAATCGGCCTCTACGCAGGCTGCGCCATTAATACTTACGTGCTTAATAACCTGCGGCATGCCGATCGTAATCTCACCCATCGCTTTAACTCAATTGAGTATCTGGTGATGACGGATAAAGATTTTCTGTCAACGCAGACTTCCTATCTGCTTGGGCTGACCGGGCCCAGTGTCACTGTGCAAACTGCCTGCTCAACGTCAATGGCCGCAATCCATATGGCCAGTGAGAGTATCCTGTCGGGCGAAAGTGATATGGCTTTAGCCGGGGCAGTAACTATCTATTCACCCCAAGTGAAAGGATATCTGTATGAGCCTGACAGCATTATTTCTCCTGACGGCCATGTGCGCTCTTTCGATGCCAACGGAGGCGGAACGGTATATAGCTCCGGGGTTGGCGTCGTTCTGCTGAAACGCTTCTCAGAAGCCGTGCGGGATAACGATAATATTTATGCCGTAATCCGTTCTACGGCGATCAATAACGACGGCAATCGTAAAGCGCAGTTCAGAATGCCAAGCGCTGAGGGGATTGAACGCGTATCCTCTGCGGCATTGGAACTTGCTCAGGTTCCCGTTGAAAGCATCGGGATGGTTGAAGCAAACGGGTCGGGTACCTTATTCGGCGATCCGATTGAAGTTGCTGGCATGGCTGAGGCATACAACCAGTACGATCTAAAACCTCAATCCATCCCTTTAGGCTCGGTGAAAAGTAATATTGGCCATATGAATGTCACGGCCGGGATGGGGGCTGTATGTAAAACGATTGCCGCCCTGCAGGCGGGTCAAGTGCCCCCTTCAATTAACTTTGAGAAGCCGAATCTGGCAATCGACTTTTCTAAAACCCCCTTCTATGTTTGCGACAAACTGACTCCTTGGCCACAAATTCCCGGCCCACGCCGGGCCGCGGTGAATATTTATGGTGTGGGCGGCACTAACGCCCATGCGATACTCGAACAAGCCCCTGAGCGTACAATTGACGCCAGCCCGCGTCGGCATCATCTGTTACTGCTGTCAGCTAATTCAGAAAACAGTCTGAAACAGGGGAAGAATAAACTGAGCGAATTTCTCGCCAGCGAGCAGCAGGACTATGGCAGCGTGGCATTCACGCTCAACCAGGGACGGCAGCAGCTCTCCTATCGTAGCTATGCGCTGGCAAGTGAGCAGAGTTTTCAGGGCTCTCTGCAATTTTCGCCGTGCGTTAATACTTCAGATAAGACGCGCTCTTATCTCGGGCTCTACTTGGCATCTTCTGAAGCAAAGTCGATCCTAGGCCTCTCGGATAAGAGATTCCAGCAGATCCTGGCTGCCGAACCGGAGCTTGATGCTGCGTTTGCAGCAGGCACTTCTGATGTCTTGCAGAATAAACTCCTGAGCCTGATTGCAGGAAGTCTCTTAGGTAGCGATTTGCTCAATAGCGGAATTCAGTTTGACTGCGTCAGCAGCGAAAATGAATTGCTTGCCCTACAGCTTGCCTCCGTCCTGACTATAAAGGAAGTTCTTGAGCTGACCCGCCTTGCTGCATTACCTGATAATGCAGAGCGCAAAATTAAAATTAACGCGCTAATCGATCAGCGTGAGCGCTCTGGGGCCGAACACGCCATCTTCTCAGAAATACTCAACAAGGAAATTGGTGCCGGTGATAGACTGACTGCGGGAGAGATCTACCGTCTGGCAGTCGCCCCGGCAGTCACAGCTGCTCCGGACGTTTTCTTTGACAGCAGCTGGGAAATGGTCACGATCTCATGTGGCCATTCGTCTGAACGCGTCATTGGCTGGGACGATTATCTTACAGACAATGAAAATGCTGTATTAAAACTGGCTGGCGAGCTGTGGCTGTCCGGGCACCGGGTTGATCTGCAAGCCTGGTATAAAGAGTCCCCACGCTATCGCATTTCGCTGCCTACCTATGCTTTTGAACAAAATCGTCACTGGATTGATATTCCTGTTACGACTAAAGCTTCCAACTATGACGTAGCGCTTTAAGACAAAAATATAAAGCGGACGGTGTCCGCTTTCATTATGGAAATCGTATGCAAGAACTCATTTTTAATGTTGTGAAGATTGCGCAAGACCTGATTAGAATACCGACCGTCAATCCCCCCGGCAATGAGAAGCCCGCTATTGATTATATTTTTGACCTCCTGACCCGCCATGGCATTCATTGCGATCTATATAGTAAAGATCCTAATCGACCCAATTTAGTCGCGCGTATTGCTGGGCGAAGTAACAATGTCCCTCCTTTGCTGCTGTATGGACATGTTGACGTGGTGCCGGTGGATGAATCTTCTTGGTCTACAGATCCGTTCTCAGGTGAAATAAAAAATGGATACCTTTGGGGGCGTGGGGCTTTGGATATGAAAGGCGGGTTGGCGATGCTGATTGCAGCTTTTCTTCATTACAATCAATCTCCGGGCGAGGCAGATCTCATTTTGACGGTACTTAGTGATGAGGAAACGGGAGGAAAGTATGGTGCTCATTTTATGTGTGAGCAGCATGCTAATCTGTTTCAGCGCGTACAACATGCCATCGGAGAATTTGGTGCCTTTAGTTTTTATGTCCGCGGCTGTCACTTTTTGCCGATACAAATTCAGGAAAAAATACACTGTTCACTGGATATCAACCTGAGCGGAATCGGCGGACATGCGTCAATACCTAGTAAAGATAACGTGAATCTGATTGCTGCAAAAGTCATGCTAGCCATTGAAAAAAACCAAGCGAAATGGAGTATTACCCCTGTTGCACGCAGTATGATTAAGGGTATTCGTGCACGTTTGCATGGAATGCCAAAGCTGGTTTTAAGTTTATTGTTATTTACTCCAACGATACCCATTGGGTTAAAGCTGGCAGGAGGCGCACGTAAGATTTTCGAACCTCTGCTGCGTACGTCAGTGACGCCAACGGTCATTCGCAGTGGGCTTAAACGTAATGTGATACCTGAGGCCCTTACCCTTGAATATGATATTCGCATGCTGGCCAGCGACAGTGAACAAGATCTGCGTGAGCGTCTGAGAAAAGCTGGGCTAAAAACCGAGCAAATTACGTTAAAATTTTCATCGAGGTCGGCCCGGGAGCCGGATATAAGTCAGTTTTCCCAGTTGAGCGAGATATTGAGCAGGGTAGCACCTGATGCAACGCCAGTACCTATGCTGCTACCGGGCGTAACTGATGGAAGGCATTTTTCTACGTTAGGGATCCAGACATACGGTTTTCTGCCAATGATCATGCCACCAGACATTGCCTTCAACCAGTTGATCCACGGTCGTGATGAGCGCATCTCTCTAGATACCCTGGAGAAAGGAGCGGATGCCATCTTGCAATATATAGAGGGTTATCAGGGATGAAATCTGCCCCTCTTCAGTCAGGTTCCATTATAATCATGACCGAACTCAGATTTTAGCAAGATAGCGACACCAGCATTCGCCACACCTGTTGAATATGAAAGGGTAAGGTCCTGAGAGTCAACCTAGCCAATCTTTCTAAATGCACTTAATTAAACGTTATGTTCAGCCGGGGTGACGTAATAGTTACGTAGTTCACGTGTTACGCAGCTAATCACTGCTGCGCGCTGACTGGCTATAAAGAAGTGATCGCCAGGGAAGCGATGTACGATGCACTCTTCCGTTGTGCAGGATGCCCAGGCCTGAGCCTGAGACAGCGGCAGTTCGCTATCCTCTTCGCCACTCAGCACCATAATCGGACAGGAGAGTGGTCGAGCAGGTTGTGGTCGGTAGGTTTCAACCAAGCGGTAATCATTGCGAATGATTGGTAACAATACCTCAGCCAGCTCAGGATGCTGGCACAATGTCTGGTTATTGCTACTGAGTCGCACGAGCTCTTCGAGGATATGTTTGTCACTGCTGAGGTGAATACGACTATCCAGCTTATGAAACTCAGGTGGCTGACGACCTGAGATAATTAGCAGTTGTGGATGCAGGCTGAGTGCTGCAAGCAGTTGGGCCAGCTCATGCGCGACTGCGCCACCCATGCTGTGCCCGAGAAAAGCAAAGCGACGCGCTTTCAGGTGCGGCAGTAACGCATGCTGCAAGGCGTGTAGCAATTCAAACATATCATTAATTAAAGGTTCATCAAAACGGTCTTCCCGGCCTGGGTATTGTATTACTGCCAGTTCCACCTCAGAGCTATCGAGAAAATCAGACCACTGACGAAAACTGCTTGCTGACCCACCGGCATGCGGGAAGCAGATTAACAGTAATGGTGCACTGGCTGCTGGCTGATAAAAACGCAGAAATTTTTCGCTCATGGCAAGGTCTCGGAAATTTACAGTGAAATTAGCGGCAGTACCGCTCTCTTTCCTGATTAAGTTAATTAAAGATGAGAAATAACGCTGACCCCAGATAACACTCGAATGTTTTTCTGGCACATATCTTAACTGTACCGTTCATGGTTAGGAAACTGAATCGGCCTTTTTGGGCTTCCTAACCATGAACCTTGGCGAGAAAGGGGATTATTGGATGGGAACTGTCGTTTGAAAATGAGTAAAAAAGACGTTTTTGCTTTTTTTTCATATAAATGCCGTTTTTCAGGCGCACTTATCCAGAGCCGGTGCCTGAAGCCATCGTTTTTTTGCCATCCGATACAGCCTGTCTGAGAGCATTTTTGTGGCGTGCTCGCCCGCCATAGCGCCGGCAAAACGCAACCGGTCTTTGCAAAGAATGCACTGATACGGATCGGTGCCCAGGAACGCTTTCATCAACACAGCGAACCCCGGCTTCTGCGGTTTTTCGCGTGGCGTCATCTCCAGGGCTTCGTAGACTTTCGGCAGTAACGAGCCGCGCTTGCGGTTGGCCAGGAAGCCGTAGTAACCACCATTTTAAAATGTCGCGCCGGGATGTGGCTTATGTAACGCCACAGCATCTCTTCCTGGCTCAGTTTCTGGCGTTTGTGCTGCTGCGTGTTGTGATCGTAATACTGGTGAACAACCGAACCGCCACGGTAATGACGGAGCTGTGACGCCGCCACCGGCGGACGCTTCAGATAACGGCCCAGGTATTTCACGCTGCGCCAGGCACCGCGGGTCTTTTTGGCGAAGTGGACTTTCCAGTGGCGCTGATATTGCGCCTGCAGGTAGCGCTTCCACTGCCTGGCATCGCGGATATGGCCGAAGCTGGGCAGCTTAGCGGGATTAACGCGATCGTAGCTGGCACGCAGCAGGCGGATAACGGCACCACGCCAGATGGCTTCAACCTGCTGTTTTTTGAAAAACAGATCGCGCCAGACGCCGTGCTTAACGTCGAGTCCGCCCCGGGTAATTGAGACGTGGATGTGCGGATGCTGATTGAGCTGGCGTCCGTAGGTGTGCAGCGCGCAGAAGATGCCGACCTCGACACCCAACTTTCGCGCGTGCCTGAGCATGGCGCGGGTGGCGCAGCGAAAGAGGTCGTTGAGCAGCGGCCAGTTGTTGTTGAAGAACGGCCACAGCAGGTGCGGCATGGTGAAGGTGATATGTTGCCAGTCGCAGTCGGGCAGGATGTGCTGCTGCTCGGCAATCCATTGCTCGGTGCCTTTAAGGCCACAACTGCTGCAGGCCCTGGACTTGCAGGTCTGACAGAGAAAACGAGAGTGCGTACAGTCAGGTGAACTGCAGCAATAGCGGCGCACGCCCATGGCGCAGGTTCCGCAGGCAAGCATGCGCTCGACGGAGAGTTTGGTCCAATCGGTGAGCTGATGGCCATTCTTCTCAAGGAAGCGTTCCCAGCCCTCATCGTGTTGGAACAGAAGCTTTGCAGGGCGCGGTATGTACATGAAACACAGTATAAAATGCGTCGAGGAAGGTGGAAAGGTCTTCGGCTGCGCAGCAGACGAGCTCACGCAGCAGGCGTGCTACCGTTCGGTTTAATCAACAAAGCCACTCAAATACATAAAACCCCCATATCGAGGCATGATTTTTTAATTAATATGAAGCGATTTAATAAAAGACTATATATTTCAACAATAAGAAATAGAGGGAAATGAAAAAACGCCAGATAACGCCAGTACTTTCCGATTTTTATAAAAATAAAAGTTGAGAACAATGCTGTGGCAATGTATTAGTCTATCTGACAAAGAATTGTCACGAAGTTAACCAATGTCATAACAAAGGAGTTGTTTATGAAAGTAATCGAAAGAGAGTTTTTAGCCGAAGTTTCTGGCGCAGGCGGTCGTAACGACCCACCCTTTAATTCAGAATGTAACAACAGCAGTAATGAGTGAGGGGCGGGGTCACAAAATAAAGGTAACCCAAACTACAGTCAGAGTGTAGTGCATCCTGTAATAATGGTATGATCGGTGGAGTTATTGCCGGGGCAGATTTAGGCATGGCCGGTGGTACGTTTGCAGCGGTTGTTTCAGCGGTAACGGTGGTAATAATTCATCTGGAAGCTGTAACTCTGGTGGAATGGGCGGCTCCTGCACCCAATAAATAATCATCACCCGCTGCGTGTTTCGGGTGGGTCATAAGGAGGATAAATTGAAGTTAATCTTAAAAAATTTAATATTACTCTTGTCAATAATGACTGGTTTTTTATTCCTAAGTGGTGTGGGTATTTATCCGGAATTCTTCACCTTTACACCTTCAGCTGAAGTGTCGAAATTTGTCATCACCATCAGCTCACTGATATCTTTTTCTTTACTGAGTCGTAGAATAATAAAATTAATTTTTAAAAATGACGATAAAATCATCGGTAAAACTGAATGACTAAAAAAGTTACGCATCGAGATTGGTTAAATTATGCGATTAATGTACAAAAATCTCCAATCTCCAATCTCCAATCTCCAAACTGCCCCCCTTATTCAACAAAGTCCTGTTAAACCCGCAGCTCGAAAAACCGCCAGAACCGGATCCCACCCCTCCCGACGGCGGATTTTCACCCTGACACTATATGTAGTGGCTGTCTAACCTGCCACAGGCACAAAGTAGAAAAGCACCTAATGAGGTCAGAAGTATAGAGATTCTAATTATAGAGCTCAAAAATTGGGGTCATACGAAATCGTCACTCAGGTACTACAGGGCGCCATCAATGGTATAACGGATTCCTATACTGGGTGCAGCTCGGCTGCTCCTGGACAGTGCTTTAAGGCTACAATTTTCCAGCGATTTCTACCGGATTCACGACTGCATAGGGATTGAAACTGGATGAATACTGGCTAGAGATAATTACCTGGAACTTGATCCTGCAGAAGCAGTTAAGACGCTGACAATTGACGACAAACGCATTTAAGTGTGAGTTATACCTAATATTAAAATATAAATAATCACTTAAATTACACCGTCATCTTCTTCCATCAGTGCAACCATTGCGCCTTTATGCGCTTCAACCATACGTATATAGCGCATCACAGTCTGGGTTTGAGTCCAGGTGCCTTCCTGCATAATCTGGGCGAGTGGAACGCCCTTTCTGGCCATATCCTGTGCGGCCCCCACGCGCGCACTGTGTCCGCTCCAGCCTGCGTAACGTCCCTTGTTGGTTTTCACATGCTCTTTTTCGCAGATCGCTTTTCGGGCGCGACAAAAGATATCTTCAAGACTCGGCGCACTCATAGGGGTCGTAGTCACACTGACAATCTTATTAGAACGGTGAATAGGGCAGAACAGCACCGCATCAGGTTCGTCGTTCAGTCCGGCGGCGTCAATCCATTCTGTTAAACGCTGAGATGAGCGAGCACTCAACGCTTTAACAATGCCACCAGAATGAAGAATGGTTTTAGTCCAACCGACATCAAGGATGATTCGGCCGTCCTCAGTTCGGTTAATATCTCTCACTCGCAGGCGCGACATCTCGCTCATTCGAAGAAGTGTACTATATGCCACATGCAAAAATGCCAAATCACGTTTCAGCTGCAGGCGAGGTGAAGCTTGCCATATTTTATCAAGCCGATTGAGGTCTACCCTGCAGAAGGGTACCGCCTGGCCAGTACGTTCACCGGATGATACTGCCTTACGGTTAATTTTCTTCCTGGCACGCACCACAACGGGCGAGACGTTAGGGGGAATGAAGCCGGCGTTACGGTGTAACATAGAAATTAGAGCTGCATGCGTTGAAATCGTAGACGCTGCCCGGCCAGCATTCTGCAGATGCAGCAGATAATCCTGCAGATCTTCCGCCAACATCGGCAGGAATGAACGATGGTTTTCTTGTGCCCAGCGCCAACACACCCGCATGATGCTGAGGAGCTGTTTCCACGTGTTAGACGAGAATGCCTCTCGCTGGTTAACGAAGGAGGCGAGTCTTTGCGAAATGTCTTCATCCATTGATGTCAGCAAGTTGGGGCTGCTGAACCCGGCAATCTGAGTCATATTGGTCAGTATTCATCCAGCCAGAGATTGGCAACGCTACGTGAAATCTGAATAATTCGCAGGGGTATCGTCCTCAAAACTTTACGTAGCGATGCCGATATTTTAATCATTTATAAAGCGGGCATTTCGCCAGCCTGAGCGTGTCGGATATCTGTTGATACCAAAAGCCTCCTGAGCAGGATCTGGCCCAGATCCACATGATACAGGGATTCATTGCTTATGTCTGGCCTTATATAATCTTAATTATATAAGGTTAGGATATTATCCTTCGGGATGCGATTTTTTAAAGTGATTATTAATCGCTCACTGCGAAGGGTATGAGTCAAAAGGGTTAAGTAATGAGGTCAAAGTTGCTGGATGTGCAGAGGGATGTTAATTTAACATAAGATGTATTATGTGTACTACTTATGTCAGTCCAAAGCAATGATGTCGTGCTTGTTTCCAGCTCTGCTCATCTGCCGGCATCTTATGAATTCATTTCGGGCCAGCTTTTATTCTGCCGTGCTCCAGACGCTGGCGAATGGGTTCAAACTCAGGCCCCGGATGACGCGGTAAGGTGTCCGCAGTATGTTGCTCCATGGCCTGCCAGTACGACCACGGCACCTTACGTTTGCCGAGTTCGTAGTCCATGGCATCCCAGCTGTCTTCGCGGAAGCTGTAAAAGGCCCAGTGCGACTGCTTTTTATCCAGTACCTGCAGCACATCCTCCAGGTACTGCTGGCATCCCGGCAGCATGCGGATACAGCCGAACTCTCCGGCTACCATCCGGCTGGCCGGTATATGCTGTTGTTCAGCCCAAATAAAAGGTTGTTGCAGATACTGTGCTACGCGCTGCGCGTTCCACATCTCTTTTCCCGTACCGAAGAGGACCACTCCGGGATACGAGTACGGTTTTTTGCGCTTAAGATTTGGCCCACTGGTGGCGGCGTAGGGTTCATACATATGAAAACTGTACAGCACACGCGTGTCGTCCAACGCCGCGGGCCAGTAGCCAAACCCGTCAGCTGCACCATACCAACCACCGTCTACCATGACAGGCGTAAGCGGATCTACTTCGCGAATAGCGCTAATCAGCATCTGATAAAATGCCGGCAGATCGCGTGCGCTGCCCTGATAATGCTGGTACCAGCGCTGCATCTCTTCGATGCCGGCGTGTTCGGCAAGCCCGGCACGCTTTTCTGGTGCGGGCTCATTAATCAGGTTATAGGCTGCCACCCCGGGAACATCCTTCAGCGCCGCAGCCAGGTCGCGCCAGAAAGCCGCACTCTGCTTCCAGTAGCTTTTGTCCTGCCACAAACGGTCATCAAATTTCCCCCCGTTATTTTGCGACCAGCGCATACCGGGCAGGCTCAGCGGGGAGATGACTACTTTGAGGCCTGAATCATGTGCTTTTTTTAGCGTGGCCTTCAGCGTGCTGAGATCCGCAGGCTGTAGCCCCCGATAATGATCAGCATCGCCCATCAGAAAGTCACGCTGCTGGGGGTGCCATTTGTCATAGGACAAACGTACCCAGCTGGCACCGTAGCCACGTAATGCAGCAAAATAGGCCTTGTCCGGCGGCAGGCGGTTAAAGCTGTTGCCTCCATGACGCGGGCTGTCCCAGAAGGTGATCTCATCGGCGGCACGCGAGAAACCAGACAGTATTCCCCAGAGCAACAGGGCCAGGCACAGCGATACGGGCAGATTTTTCATCATCGTTATCTCTCTTATCTTGAAATGATGAGAGGCAGTATCCCCTGCGCCGGAAGCCGAATTGTCAGAGCAATGTCAGAATATGCCCGCGCCCTCAGTTTTTCAGCGTGAGTAGCGGTCCGGCCATGCGGTGTTCAAAACGCAGCGTGACCCCGCCCCGCGCTTCCACGCGGATCACGGAAGCAGTGCCCCATAAATTTTCTGCATCATCACGCGGCGGCCAGTTATGTAGCTGGAGGTCATCGCTGCGATGCCACGCTACCTGCGCAAAGCTATCGCGCCTTAACAGTGCCTGCTCCAGCCAGGGAGCAGGGCAGGAAGCCGCTACTGTCGGAGGATGTAGCTTAATCTTTCCCTGCTGAAGCTGTATCCAGTTAAGATGGTTGCTGCCCTGTAAAGCCAGCGGCTGCTGCCACATTTCACTGCCGGAACGCACCGTCAGCAGATAGATACCGGCGGCTAACGGTTTATTCAGGTCCTGGCTTTGAATGCTGAACCCATCACTGCCGTTATATTCTTGCTCAGCTCCCGCCATTAAATCCCTGCCGTCCGGGGAAGAGAGCACGACACGTAACTGACGAGACGGGCTGTTCCCACTCAGCTGCACCCGGTAAATACGGTTGAGGGGCATATCGCGCTGGATCAGCGACAACGAGGGGTGATCCAGCCAGTCCGGGATTGCTACCGGCAGGTCATTGCCACACTGGACTGTGATCAATGCATCCAGCGCCTGTAGCCATGCATCACGCTGCGCCGCACTACTTATCTGAGGCCAGCTGATAAGCAGCTGTTGCCAGGCCAGATCGCTGCGCTTAGTGAGAAGCGCGTGATAGAGCGGTGTCAGCGGCGTGGCGGGCAGCGTGACGGCTGCGATTCCAGTGGGGAGAAGCAGCCCGACGATAAACGTTAGAAACGGACGCATCAAGGCAGTTTTTCCAGACGATAACCGACACCGCGCACGCTGCTGATAGCGATATCCGGCAGCTTCTGCCGCAGCTGTAAAATATGGGTATCCACGGTGCGGGTCGAGGGAAAACTTTGGTAGCCCCAGACCTGATTCAGCAGTTCGTCACGGGTAAACACCCGTCCGGTCATTTGCACCAGCGTTGACAGGAGTGAGAATTCCGTTGCCGTCAGGGTAACCTCTCTTTTTTGCCAAATCACGGCCTGCCTTGATGGGAAAAGCTGAAGTTCCCCGACCGTAAGCTGCCCCTCGCCCAATGTACGCAACTGAGCACGAATGCGCGCCAGTAGTTCGACATGCGCAAAAGGTTTAGTCAGATAGTCGCGGGCCCCGGCTTCAAGACCATCAACCCGGTCATCAATACTGGCGCGAGCGGTCAGCACAATCACCGGCAGCGCTTTTTTTGCCAGCCATCGCGGGAGAAAACGCAGGCTGTCACCGTCGGATAACTGCCGGTCGAGGATAACCAGCCCGGCCAGATTCCACAGGTGCGATACCGCTGCTGTTTCGCGCGTCCAGTGGCAGATAAACCCTTCCTGCCGCAGGAAGGAGGTCAACCCCTCACCAAGTGCAAGATCGTCCTCTATCAGCAACAGCGTATTATTGCTTGTCACAAGGCAGCTCCAGAGTGAAGGTGGTAGGTGGCCCGCTGAGCGTCAGGCGCCCCTTAAGTCGCCAGATAATGCGTCTGACAATCGCCAGTCCGAGGCCCATCCCGGACTGCGCTGAAAGAGACCGCCCCAGGTGGGGTAAACGCGGTGACTGCAGTGAACCTGCATCCGTCACCCGCAAAGTGAGCCGCCCTTTACCCCACTCTGCGCTCAGACGAACCGGGGCGCGTCCGTGGCGAAAGGCATTATCCAAGAGGTTATTCAGACACAGGGTGACCCAATATATTGGCAGTGCGACCCGGCGATCGCTGGCGAGGCAAAACGTCAGCCCGGGCCAGCATCCCGTTATATGGCTAAGCCAGTCGCTCAGTAACAGCGCGGTGGGGGCCTCCAGCACCTTCCGCCGACTGTCACCAGTCAGATAGTGCTGGCTGGCTTCAGCCATCTGCCGCATGCGCTGCACGCAATCCGCCAGCGCGGCAAAACCGGACTGTGCAGGCAGCGGCAGAGTGTCGAAATCACGACGAAAATCTTCCACCACGTTGCCCAGGCGGGCGATGGGCGTGCGCAGTTCATGCGTCAGCATCTGCAGGATAAAGCGATGCCGCTGCTGCAAACGTCGCCGCTGCCAGGCAAACCAGATCAGGGATACAGACGCCATGATTGCCGCACCGGTCAGTAACGATC
This sequence comes from Erwinia aphidicola, assembly GCF_014773485.1. Lineage (GTDB taxonomy): Bacteria > Pseudomonadota > Gammaproteobacteria > Enterobacterales > Enterobacteriaceae > Erwinia > Erwinia aphidicola. The sequence goes on from NZ_JACXBP010000014.1 coordinate 56,305, forward strand.
GCCAGCCTGCGCTGCTCTCAACGCCTGGTATGATGCAAAGCGTGCTCAGGGCAATATCACAACGCCCGCCAGCAGCAAGTAATGTTATTCCTGCGCGTCTGGCTAGTGGCTGCCAGACCTGGGGCGCGTATAGCAGCCACTGTTGATGATGTAATCGCCACAGCGTGCCGTTCTGCATCAGCCAGCCCTGCCCACTTGCCAACGCATCAAGGTTCTCATCAGATAGCAGGCCAATGCCTCCCAGCGCCTGCGGTCTTTCCCGCACGTGTAGCACCTTTTCCAGCGCAGCACGCTGCTCAGGGTGGCGCTGCAAGTAGTACCAGGCGTTGCTTCCTCCAAGCGGAGAGACGGGATGTGCGGCAAACCAGTCAGCCGTAAGCAGCGTGTCATGACACAATGCCAGCGCCAGCTGACGGCTCGCCCTGGGTACCTCACGAAGTGACCCGGTACAGCGCTGCTGATAATGGTACAACGCCGACAATACCGGTAATGGCACGTCGTCAAAGTCGGGATAAAGTGAAGAAGGGCGTAATAGCAACGGGTCCAGCTGTTGCAGCGTGCTGAGCGGGATCGCTATGCGAGTCGGAGCCTGTTCGAGCGCGGAGAAAAACTGTTCGGCAGACTGAGAAAGCGGCAGCGGCGCACAGGCGGCGATCAACAGTGAACAGACTGTCAGCAGCGACAGCATCTTGCTTCGTTCCATGCGCACTCTCCACCGATCGCTGAGGCGCAGATAACTAACAAAAAAACGGTCCATGATAAACAAGATATTGTTAATAACGCGAGTTCGGTCATGGAAATGGGCAGGCTACTATTTCTGCTCACCCGCCGCCAATGCGCTTAATCAACCAGCGAATTGACGTCCTCCCCTCCCTGAAGAACGGGCTTTTACCGCGCACCTGATAAACTGCACCATTTCCCTGTAAAACAGCTTTTGCCAACCAACTAACTCCATAATTTCATAGTTTGTATCGATATTAAGCTGTTAAACCCCATGATTATGGATTTAATTATTTTGCCACAATTACTACTTAACTCTATAATAACGTGTATTAACCTCATATTTTAAAGATAAGCATTATTATGATGGATTTAACCCTTAGTAAACCCGGCGAAGTTGTTAAGCTGCTCTGCGAGCGGCTACGCAAAGAGCGCCTGACGCAGCAGATGACGCAGGCCGACGTCGCGTCGCGGGCGGGGATTGGCGTCAATACGGTGTCAAACCTCGAAGCCGGGCGCAACGTGGGGTTTGAAAATCTGGTACGGGTGGCGATGGTGCTTGGGCGCGGGAAAGAGCTGGAGGCGCTGTTTATGCCTCAGATCGACAGCATCGACGATCTTCTGCGTTACGAGAAGAGTACTGCACGCCAGCGCGTAAAAAGGAGTTCAACCCATGGTCAGTAAAGTCGATGTTTACTACGAGGGCTGGGGTGAACGATGGCAGTGGGGAACGCTGGTGTCATCGATCGCGTTAACCGGTCGCCCGCTGATCATGTTTGAATACAGCGAAGAGGCGGCGCGGCGCGGACTGGAGCTTTCGTCGCTCCGCCTGGCGCTTAAAGGGCCGCGGCTGCGCAGAGATTTCCCCGCGCATCAGCTTGGCTTACCCGGCCCGGTTTACGATGCGCTGCCCGATGGTTGGGGCATGCTGCTAATGGATCGCCTGTTTCGCCAGCGCGGGCTGAATGCAGCGCGCATTGGCCCGCTTGAACGGCTGACTTACATCGGTAGCAATGCGATGGGGGCAATGTCGTTTGAACCTTCACAATCGGAAGCTGCTGCCCTGGCGCAGGATATTACGCTGTCGAAGCTGGCGACGGAGGTTCAGGAAGTTCTGGACGGCGAAGGTGGCGCATTTCTGCAGCGGCTACTCCAGATGGGCGGGTCGCCTCAGGGTGCGAGGCCGAAAGCGCTACTGTACCGCGATCCGGCCAGCGGCCATTTCACCACTGCCGCCTCTGTACAACTGGAGGCCTGGCTGATTAAATTTCCCGCCCGCCAGGAACATCCTGAAGTGTGCGCGATTGAGGCGGTGTATGCACAGTGCCTGCGCGAGTGTCAGATCGATACGCCTGACACCGCTTATTTCTCTCTGCCTAATGGTCAGGCGGCGTTTGCCTCAAAACGGTTTGACCGCCAGAACGGATTGCGGGTGCCGATGCAGAGCCTTGCGGCCTACACCGGGGCCAATTATCAGGTACCCGGCGCGCTGGATTACACCAGCTTCCTGCGTGCAACACAGCTGTGTACCAACGACGTACGCCAGAAAGCCCTGGCTTTTGAGCGCGTCGTGTTCAATATCGTGTTCAATAACCGCGACGATCATCCGAAAAATTTTGCTTACACCATGACGCACAACGGCCAGTGGCAGCTGGCACCGGCCTACGATGTCACCTGGTGCGAGGGACCGGGTGGTTATCATCAAATGGACGTAATGGGCGAAGCGTTACAGATTGGCCGTGAACATCTCCTGGCGCTTGCTGAGCAGGAAGCCGAGCTGAGTTCGCAGCAGGCGGGTAATATTATTGCGAAGTGCTGTGATGTGGCAGCGGGCTTTGCGCTGAAGGCTGGCGATATGTTCCCCGGCCAAATCACCGGGGAAACGTTGCGTACCCTGCAGGCGCGGATGGATGACAACATTAAACGGTTAGGCCGCTAGCGACTGCGTTTTCATCAGCAGGGCTGCTTTGGCAATCTCAGGTGCAAGCCAGCGGTCGTCAGTCCAGGTCGCAACCTGCTCACGCAGCAGCGCATGTGCCCTGCGCGTGCCTTCCCCCGCCCGGCTGGCATCGTGGAAGTCTAACGCCTGCGCCGCCAGCAGATATTCAATTGCCAGAATCTGCCAGTCATTCTCTGCCAGTTTAAGCAGCTTCAGCGCAGCGCTGGTGCCCATGCTGAGGTGGTCCTCCTGCAGTGCGGATGTGACAAAGTTATCCAGTACCGCAGGCTGCGCCAGTTGGCGGTTCTCACCGCACAGCGAGGCCGCGACATACTGCGCAATCATCATGCCGGAGTTGACGCCGGGCTGCGCCACCAGAAACGCCGGTAGTCCGCTGACCAGCGGATTGATCAGACGGTCGAGGCGGCGCTCAGCCACGCTGCCCATTTCCGCCAGCGCAATAGCCAGCAGATCGGCGGCCATCGCCACCGATTCGCCGTGCGGATTCGCCTGCGACACCACGCGCCAGCTGGCGGGCGTGCCGAGGACTAATGGATTATCCGTAGCGGCATTCAGCTCGGTCTCAATCTGATTTGCAGCGTGTTCGAACTGGTCGCGGCAGGCGCCGTGGATCTGCGGCATTGAGCGCAGGCTAAGCGCATCCTGAGTGCGTATGCCCCTGCCCGCCGCCACAATCGCGCTACCGGCCAGCAGGCGGTTAAGCCGCTCACCAACGCGCTGCACGTTGATACTGCCCTTCAGCGCAAGGATTTCCGGGTCAAATCCATCCAGCTGGCCGCTTAGCGCTTCGAAACTCATCGCACCGGTCACGTCCGCCCATGCCATAAGCCGTTGCGCTTCATCCAGCGCGAGGCAGGAGAGCCCGGTCATGCACGGCGTGCCATTGACCAGGCTCAGACCATCTTTGGCGCCGAGCGACAGCGGCTGAAGGGCTTCTGACTGAAGTGCCTGCGCTACCGGAACAATTTCACCCCGGTAGCTGACGTTGCCGATGCCAATCAGTGCAAGGCCAACGTGAGCCATATGCGTCAGATAACCGACCGAGCCCTGGGAGGGGATCTGCGGCGTAATATGGTGGTTAAGCAGCGCCAGCAGCCCCTGCACCACGTGCGGGGAGACGCCCGATTTGCCGTGACTGAAGTTGGCAATGGCGGCGCAGATAATCGCCCGAGCCTGCACGTCGCTCAATACCGGACCAACGCCGCAGGCGTGGCTCATCAGGGTATTGCGCGACAGCTGGCTCAGCTGATCGGGTTCCAGAATAATGTCGCACAGCGCGCCAAGCCCGGTGTTGATGCCATAGGCAATCTGCCGTTCGGTGACGATCAAATTAACGATCTCGCGCGCGTTGCTAATGCGCTGCCAGGCGGCTTCACTTAGCTGCAGCGTGGCATTATGGCGCGCAACGCTGGCCACATCCGGCCAGCGCAGCGGGGCATCACCCCAGGTAATGTTATTCATCTCAATTAACCCGGTGGCTGGAAATAAACTGCTGAAAGCGCGGCGAACCCTGCGCACCAAACATCGCTTCCGGCGTATCCTGACAGTCGATCGTTCCCTGATGCATAAACACCACGCGATTAGAGACGTTGCGCGCAAACCCCATCTCATGCGTGACGACCAGCATGGTGCGCCCCTCCTCCGCCAGACTGCGCATCACCTTCAGCACATCACCGACCAGCTCCGGGTCGAGCGCGGAGGTCGGTTCATCGAACAACATCACTTCCGGCTCCATCGCCAGCGCCCGGGCAATTGCCACGCGCTGCTGCTGCCCGCCGGAGAGCTGCGAGGGATAAAAGTCTTTACGGTTGAGCAGGCCAACGCGATCGAGGATCTGCTCCGCCTGCTCGATGCACTCTTTGCGACTGCGCTTCAGCACGAAGTGCGGGCCTTCGATGACATTCTGCAGCACGGTCATATGCGACCAAAGGTTGAAACCCTGGAAAACCATGCCGAGGCGCGAACGCAGCGTCTCAACCTGTTTGTGGTTAGCAGCCAACTGATGACCTCGGGCGTGACGCTTCATCTCGATGGTTTCACCCGCCACGCTGACCACCCCGGAGTCGGGAATCTCAAGCAGATTAATGCAGCGCAGGAAGGTACTTTTACCGGAGCCGCTGGCACCAAGAATGGAAATCACATCGCCTTTGCGTGCATCAAGGGAGATCCCCTTCAGCACTTCCAGCGAGCCAAAGGATTTACGGATATCACGCATCGAGAGCGTAACGGGCGCGGAATTAGTCATGTTTCTCTCCGGCTATCACAGAAGGAGTAGGCAGGGGCAGATCGGTCATGACGGGGCGTGAGTGCGGTGACAGGCGGCGCTCAATCCATGCGTAGATCTGCACGATGATAAAGTTGAGGATCAGGTAAATCAGCGCGGCACAGAGGAACACTTCCATGGTGCGGTAGGTTCGCTGAATAATCTGCTGCGCCACGCCGGTCACATCCCAAACCGTCACCAGACTGGCTAGCGCGGTAGACTTCACCAGCAGGATCGCTTCGGTTGAGTAAGCGGGCAGCGCATAGCGCAGCATCACTGGTGCAATAATGCGGCGCAGCAGCAACCAGCGTGACATGCCACAGGCCAGCCCGGCTTCAATCTGTCCGTTGGGGATCGCCAGCAGACCGCCGCGAAAAATCTCAGCGGTATAGGAAGCGGTACACAATGCCAGGGCTACGACCGCACAGAAGAACGGTTCGCGCAGCACCGGCCAGACAAAGCTGTGGCGGATCGCTTCGAACTGACCCAGCCCGTAGTAAATCAGGAACAGCTGGATCATCAGCGGCGACCCGCGAAATACCAAAATATAGAGACGGGCAAAACCGCTCAACAGCGGATTACGGCTCATGCGCAGCGCGAGGATCAACAGTGCCAGTACCCCGCCGAGCAGGAATGAGGAGAAGAACAGCCCAAGCGTCACCGGCAGCGCGGCGGCCAGCTTGAGAAACGTCTCACTGAGGAAAGCAAAATCTATCATCTGGCGCTCCGTTAGTTCTGGGCCGCGGTGCGGCTTTGATGTGCCCTGCCAAGACGCTTCTCTGCCCGCTTAAAGGCGGTGTTCGACAGTATGGTCAGCACCAGGTAGCAGGTACCGCCAATCAGATAGAAGGTGAAATACTGACGGGTTGAACCGGCAGCAACCTGGCTGGCGCGCATCAGCTCGACAATGCCGGTAACGGAGACCAGCGCCGAGTCCTTCAGGCTCATTTGCCAGACGTTGGACAGGCCCGGCAGCGCGTAGCGCACAATCTGCGGCAGCATGATGCGCTGCAGAATACGCCACTTCGGCATGCCGATCGCTTGCGCCGCTTCGATCTCGCCCTGGCTGAGCGCCAGTCGTCCGGCGCGATAAACCTCGGCCTGATAAGAGGCGGAAATCAGCCCAATCGCCAGCGCACCAATCAGGAATGGCGGCACTTCGATAAAGCCATCAGCACCGAACAGTTTGCCAACTTGGGTAATCAGCCCGGAGCCACCGAAATAGAACAGATAGATTATCAGCAGCTCAGGGATGCCGCGAAACAGCACCGAATAGCTATCGCCAAGCCAACGCACCGGTCGCCGCGATGACAGTTTTGCCGCCGCCACGCCGCTGCCGACCACGGCACCAACCATCATCGCAACCAGCGACAGCAGCAGCGTAGTGAGCGCGGCGGTGAGGATCAGTGGTCCCCAGCCATTCTCTTCAAATCCAGGTATGGCCATCTTTCGGCTCCTTACGGGGTGACGTTGGTTTTAAACCATTTCTCACTGAGTTTTTTCACCGTGCCGTCGGCCAGTGCAGCTTTGATCGCCTCATCCAGTTTGGCCTTGAGGTCGGCGTCGGACTTACGGATACCCAGCGCTTCGCCTTCGCCCCAGATCGGGCCGCCCAGTTGCGGACCACTAAGCTGCAGGTCTTTATTTTCCGGCTTGCTCAGCATCGAGTTAGCAAAGGTCACATCATCAAATACCGCGTCGATTCGCTCAGCCTGCAGATCGAGAAGGGCATCCGCCGAGGCATTGTATTCACGTACCGTGGCGACATCCTTGAAATATTTATCGATAAACGGTGTGTAGACAGTGCCAGAGGCAATACCAATAGTTTTCCCCTTCAGCGCCGCTTTCAGGCTGGTAATCGCCGGTTCGATCTCTTTCGGGTCGTTGTGCAGCTTAACGACGTTATCCGCGTTACCTGCCTTCGGAAGCAGATCGCCTTTCACGCTGATAAAGCTGGCCGGAGTGGAGGCATAAGGCACAGTAAAGTCGACCACTTTGCGGCGGTCCGGCGTGATAACGATGGCATCCATAATCACGTCGTACTTACCCGCCTGCAGGCCGGCAATCATGCCATCCCAGTTCTGCACCACCAGTTTGCAGCTGATTTTCATGCGCTGGCAGAGGTCGGTCATTAACTCAGGTTCGAAACCGCCAAGCTTGCCGCCGGGTAATGTCATATTCCAGGGCTCGTAGCTACCTTCGGTAGCGATAGTGATCGACTTCCACTCTTTGGCCTGCAGCGGCAGCGAACATAGCATGGAGGAAGTGATCAGTGAGGTAATCAGTACCTGGCGGAATAACAGTTTTTTCATTTAGTGCTCCTGGCGTTGAGGGCCGCTGACTGGCAGCAGGTCAGCTGGCCTGATAAAGAGAAAACGGGCTAAAGGCACACGCGATCTACGTCTAAGTGGTTATGTCATGTATATACAAGTAAATACCAAATAATGCTTTCGGCGAAAGACAAAGTTGTGAGCTGGTCCAGGTTAATTAAATGTTGCCGTAACTTGTCATGTCTTGTACAGACAACTGAAGCAACAATTATGCCAGGACTTCTATTGAGGAAGAGCCGCAGTGGGCTGGAACAGGTAGCGCAGAAGGGAAGTATGACGCACTAAAACAGAGCAGGCTGCACCATAATTGGTGCAACCACAGATAGCTTGACTACGAACGGAGGCGGTTTTTCGCGTTGGCCCAGGGATCGTTATCCTGAGGTTTCTCACTGGCTTTAGGCTCACTCACCGTGGCGATGTAGAGCGCTTCCACTTCCTGGCGCGCCCAGGGCGTGCGGCGTAAAAATTTCAGGCTGGATTTGATGCTCGGGTCGCTTTTGAAGCAGTTGATCCTGATGCGCTGCGCCAGATCTTCCCAGCCATATCGCTCAACCAGCGCGGTGACCAGCGCTTCCAGCGTGACGCCGTGCAGGGGATCTTTTGAAGAGTGAGTGGTCATGGTCATTCCGGTTCTGTCAGAAAATTGCGCACACCATACTGAGCGCAAACGCGTTATGCAATCTCCGCCATCATAGCAGCAGGTGAAAATAACTGTATCTGGAGGAAATTTTGCGACAGAATCAGCAGCGCTACAGTTTTATAAACAGGATGTTACCCCCACAAAAGGAAATGTTATGCCTCGTACATTCTTCGCCATGATTGTCGCTTCATTGCTCCCGTTCTTAACCGGCTGCAACAATCACCTTCCCAGCCCGCAAGCTCATGCCAAAAGTTATGTGTTCAAAACGAAGACGGATTTCGATCCTAACTTCTACACCAAAACGTCCGATACCATTAAAGCCATGACCCCGGTATTTGCTCAGTTCTACGATATGGGGACGAAAGATCGTCAGGCAGGAGTAAGCCGCAGCGAGGCCGAGAAAAAAGCGGCGGCGATGTATCACGATGAAGCACTAAATGGGCTGCAAAAGCAGGAGACGTTCGTGAACCAGACCATCAACTCTCCGGCAGGTAAAAGAAGAGTTCACATCTTCATTACTGAAGCCTCCGGTGCCTACCTTGATGGTTTTGACGGGCGTTAATGCCCCCCTGGCAGCAAGTCAGTATCGGTGCTTAATGATAAAATTCATGCAGAATTAATCACGAGGGGATAACCGCAATATTAACGCGGTTATAAGTAAATTCTCATAAAGAATAAACAGCCCAGAGACAGGAAATTGACGACGATAAATCCCCAGGCTGCCCGGGAAAATATCGCCGAGACTTACCGATTTTCTGCCGAAAAATAGCTGAAAATGAGACGCTAAAGTTTTTTTTAATTGAATGCTCAATCAATAAAACTTATCATCGGTGCTCAAATTTACTCAAAACTTAGCGTCAGGAGGCCATTTGCAGAAAAACTAAAACAATAAAATCATAAAGTTACACCACTCATCACCTGAGAGTTCTCCCAGTGTAATTAGCGGATATACGGCGGATTTTACCCAGTATGCGCTAATGCGCGCTTCGCAGAGCGGACTTCAGGCTATTTTTCTGGTCACTGTTTGCGGAGACATTATGCCGTCAATCGAAATACCTGCAAAACCTCAAAAAGATCGTATTAATCCCGTGGTGTTTTACACCTCAGCGGTTCTTATCCTGCTATTTTCCCTGACCACTATTTTCTTCACCGATTTATCCGACCGCTGGATCAATCTCACCCTTGACTGGGTGTCGAATACCTTTGGCTGGTATTACCTGCTGGCGGCCACGGTTTACATCGTTTTTGTAATCTTTATGGCCTGTTCACGCTTTGGCTCGATCAAGCTCGGACCGGAGCAGTCGAAGCCCGAGTTCAGCCTGATGAGTTGGGCGGCAATGCTGTTTGCCGCCGGGATCGGCATTGACCTGATGTTCTTCTCGGTCGCGGAACCCGTCACGCAATATATGATGCCTCCGGAAGGCCAGGGCCAGACGATGGAAGCGGCACGTCAGGCAATGGTCTGGACGCTGTTCCACTACGGTCTGACTGGCTGGTCGATGTATGCCCTGATGGGGATCGCACTGGGTTACTTCAGCTATCGCTATGGCCTGCCGCTGACCATCCGCTCTGCGCTCTACCCCATTTTTGGCAAGCGCATTAACGGTCCGATTGGTCATACGGTGGATATCGCCGCCGTGCTGGGGACCATTTTCGGTATCGCCACCACCCTTGGCATTGGCGTGGTGCAGCTCAATTATGGCCTCAAGGTGCTGTTCGACGTGCCAGAAGGACTGACGGCGCAGGCAGGGCTGATTGTACTGTCGGTGATTATGGCGACCATTTCCGTTACCTCCGGCGTCAACAAAGGGATCCGTTTCCTTTCTGAGCTGAACGTACTGCTGGCCTTTGGCCTGATCCTCTTTGTGCTGTTTGTCGGCGATACCAGCTTCCTGCTGAATGCGCTGGTGCTGAACGTTGGTGACTACATCAACCGCTTTATGGGCATGACGCTGAACAGCTTTGCCTTCGATCGCCCGACCGAGTGGATGAATAACTGGACGCTGTTCTTCTGGGCGTGGTGGGTTGCCTGGTCACCGTTCGTCGGCCTGTTCCTTGCGCGTATTTCCCGCGGCCGTACCATTCGCCAGTTCGTGCTGGGGACGCTGACCATTCCGTTTATCTTCACCCTGCTGTGGCTGTCAATTTTTGGCAACAGCGCACTGTATGAGATCATTCACGGCAATATGGCGTTCGCCCAGGAAACCATGGCGCACCCAGAGCGCGGCTTCTACAGCCTGCTGGCGCAGTACCCGGCCTTTACCTTCAGCGCCTCTGTCGCCACCATCACCGGTCTGCTGTTTTACGTCACCTCAGCGGACTCCGGCTCGCTGGTGCTGGGTAACTTCACCTCCCGCCTGGCAGACATCAATAATGATGCGCCAAACTGGCTGCGCATTTTCTGGTCGCTGGCGATCGGGGTACTGACGCTGGGCATGCTGATGGTTAATGGCGTGACCGCACTGCAAAAAACCACGGTTATCATGGGCCTGCCGTTCAGCTTTGTGATCTTCTTTGTGATGGCAGGGCTGTATAAATCCCTGCGCGTGGAGGATCACCGCCGCGCCAGCGCCACGGTGAATACGCCGCCGGTGCCGGTCTCGCGCGATGACCGTCTGAACTGGAAGCAGCGTATTTCACGCGTGATGAACTATCCGGGCACCACGCATACCCGCAAGATGCTGGAAGAGGTCTGTCGCCCGGCGATGGAAGAAGTGGGGCGCGAGCTGGAACGCCGGGGCGCGAAAGTGCAAGTCACCGAGATGCCGCCGCTGGAAGATGAACGCCTGAATCACCTGGAGCTGCTGGTGAATCTGGGTGAGGAGCAGAGCTTCCTGTATCAGATCTGGCCGCAGCGTTACTCGGTTCCGGCGTTTACTTATCGCGCCCGCAGCGGCAAGTCCGATTACTTCCGCCTCGAAACCTTCCTGCTGGAGGGCACCCAAGGCAATGACCTGATGGACTACACCCGTGAGCAGATCATCAATGACATTCTCGACCAGTACGAGCGTCATATGACCTTCCTGCACATTCACCGTGAAGCGCCGGGCAACACCATGCCGTTCCCTGAGGCGTAACCCGCTGAGCATCACTCTGACCAGGCTTCGGCCTGGTTTTTTTATCAGCGATGTGGCCTGATGTCGTTTGATTAGTTTAAATAACTGAGTTGGAACGCATGATTATCCAACTGCTGTATAACCGATGAATTGAGTTCGGGTTAACAGCGAGCCTTAAGCCCGGAGCGTGCTTCACTCAGTGAGCAAAGCGCTTCGCGCCCGCCACACACAGGATAATCACCCCTGCGCAGACAACCATGCTCAGAGCTATAGCTTCATGCAGAAACAGCGCGGTGAACACCAGGCCGAAGAATGGCTGTAACAGCTGTAACTGCCCCACTCCCGCAATGCCGCCGAGCGCCAGCCCGCGGTACCAGAAGATAAAACCAATCAGCATGCTGAACAGTGAAACATAGCCCAGCCCGAGCCAAGCCGGTGCACTGATGCTGTGCCAGCTGGTCGGCAGCGTGAACAGGCCGATTAGCAACATTAAAGGCAGGGACAGCAGCAGCGCCCAGCTAATCACCTGCCAGCCGCCCAGCCGTCGCGATAACCCTGCCCCTTCCGCATAACCCAGTCCACACAGCACGATAGCGGCGATCATCAGCGAATCACCGCTGAATGAGCCGCCCGTTCCGCAGGCGATCGCAAAGCCCGCCACGGTCGCGGCACCGAGCAGGGAGAATAGCCAGAAGGCTGGCCGGGGTCGCTCGCCGCCGCGCAGGACGCCGAAGATTGCCGTTGAAAGCGGCAGCAGTCCGATAAACACCAGCGAGTGCGCAGCGGTGATATGGCGTAGAGCCAGTGCCGTCAGCAGCGGGAACCCCACCACCACGCCCGCGGCGATAATCAGCAACGGAATGATATCGCCACGCTGCGGTCGGCGCTGACGTAGCAACAGCAGCAGTCCCGCTGCCAGCAGCGCGGCGATAACGGCGCGTGCGGAGGTAAGAAAAAGCGGGGAAAAGTCGGTGACGGCCACGCGTGTCGCAGGCAGCGAGCCGCTAAATATCACCACGCCCGCCAGCCCACTCCACCATCCTGCTTTAGTTTGTTCCATGTTGCCTCATCATGACTGGAAAAATAATTTTCCACGATAGTAAGAAGCAAACGAGCCGCAGCGAAGATACACTACAGTACAATTTCGCCATTCTGTATGGTTCCATTTACCCATACAGTTAGACATTCAGGATCGGCCATGACACGTACCGAAGCGTTAATCAATGAGATTCGCCAGCGTATTACGGCGGGTTTGCTGTGCAGCGGCGAGCGCCTTCCTTCGGTACGCCGTTTTGCCACCACGATGCATGTTTCCCCATCCACCGTGGTCGAAGCCTACGAAAGACTGGCGGCTGAAGGCGTTATCCGCGCACGTCGCGGCTCAGGTTTTTACGTCTGCGGCGCGCATACCGCCCCGTTAAGCCTGACAGAGAGCAGCCAGCGCCAACCCGAAGTCGACCCTTTTTGGGTTTCGCGGCAGTCGCTGGATGCCGCAGCGGGGGAACTGAAGCCCGGCTGTGGGTGGCTACCGGCTGACTGGATGCCGCAGGAAGCGCTGCGCAAGGGCCTGCGCCAGCTGGCACGATCGCCAGATAATACCCTGACCGATTACGGCAGTACGCGCGGTTCAGCCACGCTGCGCCGCCTGCTGCTGGCGCGTTTTGCTCAGGAAGGGCTGGCGGCTTCCATGTCGCAGATAATGCTGGCCGGTTCTGGCACCCAGGCGCTCGATCTCATCTGCCGCCTCCTGCTGCGTCCGGGGGACACAGTGGTGGTTGATGACCCCTGCTACTTCAACTTTCAGGCGCTATTGCGGGCGCATCAGGTCAATATCGTTGGCGTGCCGTTTACCCCGGAAGGGCCCGATGTCGCGATGTTTGAACAGGTGCTAAGCACCACGCGACCACGACTGTATATCACCAACTCCGCGCTGCATAATCCCACCGGCGGCTGCCTGTCCGCCCAGGCGGCCTACCGGGTGCTGCGCGCTGCAACGCTGTACGATACGATTATCGTCGAGGACGATATCTTTGCCGATTTCGAGCCTGAACTGTCACCGCGGCTGGCCATACCTGACGGCCTTGAGCGGGTTATCCGCATGGGCAGCTTTTCTAAAACGCTTTCTGCCTCGGTACGCTGCGGCTATATCGCCTGCCGTGAAGAGTGGATTGAGGGGTTAGTCGATCTGCAAATCGCCACTAACTTTGGCGGCCCCAGCCCGCTGTCTAGCGAGCTGGTCGCCGGCGTACTGGCGGGCGGCAGCTATCGGAAGCATCTGGACGAGGTGATCAAACGCCTCGACCGGGCGCGGAAAGAGGCGATCGTCCGCCTCTCAGCGCTGGGGATTGTTCCCTGGAGCGTTCCACGCGGCGGCTTTTATCTCTGGTGCCGTTTACCGGAAGGGCTTGATTCAACCGTAGTCGCCCGGCGCTGTCGCCAGCAGGGCGTCGTGCTGGCACCCGGCAACGTGTTCAGCATTTCTCAAACGGCTGGAGACTTTCTGCGTTTTAACGTGGCACACCTCAGCGATGAGCGTGTTTTTCACGTTTTGCAGCAGGCCATGAGATAACGTAAGAGACTTCTTACAACAATATCAGTAAGGGATGATGTTTCCCCGCATGGCTTCGGGCTTTAATAAGGAGAGAGCAGTCAGGGAGCCATTGCCATGTTTAATATTGCCATTCTCGACAGCGATACCTTCAGCTGCAAAGGTGTCACGGATTACTTTAGTACCCGGGATATCCGCACCCTCTCCTGTTCTAATTTGGCAGAACTGGAAAGCACGCTGCAAGGTCAACCTGTCCACGTAGTGATTGCCGAGCTGGCGACCGTGGATGACACGCTTTTCAGCTGCATTGACTATCTGACGCATCTGACCTGCCGCTGGCCGGATGTGCGCCTGATCCTCTTCACCCATTTTACCGACCCGGTACTGATGCGCTTTGTGGTACGTCACGTTCCCCACTGCAATCTGGTGCTGAAAAGTGACAGCTTCACACAGCTGGCATCCTGCATCTTCGCCAGCGACAGCGGTAATAAATTCAACAGCTCTTCGCAGGCGATGATCTGGGAATATCTCTCCGCTGATGGCAGAACCTTAACGCCGGAAGAGTTCCGGCTGCTGGAAAACCTGGCGCGTGAGAAGAACAGCCAGCGCGCCGTAGTGCCGGGCAGTGACAGCATTATGCTTAAACTCGGCTGCCAGGACTTAACGGAGCTGCAGGACAAACTGGGCATGCTGCAGTGGGGCTAACCTCAGCCCAGCATGCAAGCGCGCAGTTTCTTCAGCAGCCAGCGCAGCGCCTCATCGTTGTCGCGCCGTTTGTTCCACAGCAAAGAGAGTGTAAAGGCCGGAACCTTGAGGGGGACATCAGCACATAGCAGCCCGTAATCCGCTACCCATCCGGCAGCCAGCCCCTGCGGTACCGTAGCCAGTGCCGGCATCTGCTTCAGCAACAGCGGTAAAGACGAGAAGTTCGGCGTGACGTAGCGCACTCTTCTTTTGCGCCCGCAGTCCGCCAAAAGCTGGTCTATCGGGCTACTGCTGGCGCCACGATAGGAGACGAGAAGATGGTCATTAGCACTATATTGATCAAGTCTTATCGGTGAAGTGAGTGCTAACTGGAGCGGGTTCCACAGCGTGCAAAATCCCATCTGCGTCACCCTTTCGTGTACCACGCCAGCGGGGGCCCGTTCAGCGACGGAGATCGCCACATCGACCTTATCCTGCTGCACCTGTTCGCCATCCTGGAACGGATCGGTTGCCGTGACCTGCAGGCGGACACCGGGTGCCGTTTGGGCGATATCCGCCATCACCCCCGGCATCAACCAACGCTCTACCCAGTCACTCATTCCCAGACGAAAGGTATGCCGATCTTCAGCGGGAGAAAAGCCCGGCACCTGAAATATCACCTGCTGCATCTGCTCCATCATCGGCAGTAACGCAGTCACCAGCGCTTGCGCGCGCGGCGTCGGCGCCATTCCCCTTGCCGTGCGCACAAACAGCGGGTCGTCAAACATCTCGCGCAACCTGGCCAACGCTCCGCTTACCGCGGGCTGGCCGAGGTGTAACTTGCTGGCCGCGCGTGAAACACTTCCCTCGCGATGCAGTACCAGCAGCACGGTCACGAGGTTCAGGTCGACCCGATTTAAATCATTTCCCCTGATAGTGCTCATTATTTTAATCAATTTGAATGATGTTTAAAGCCGCAGGATACTGCTGCCTTTACTGAAATAACAGAACTTATCGAGGATTTAATGAAACTTTTGCTAACTCTGCTGACCACCCTGGCCATCTCCGTAAACTCGCTGGCAGCTACTGCACCGGTTACCCCACTGGATGCGCAAGCACCGGGCTATTACCGCATGATGCTGGGCAAACTGCGCATCACTGCCGTCTCCGACGGCACGGTGACGATCCCGCTGGATAAGCTGCTGACCCACATTTCCACCGATAAGCTGCGCCAACAGCTGGCGAACGATGCCATGACGCCGCAGGCTGAAACCTCAATCAATGCCTTTGTGATTGATAACGGCCAGCAGCGGGTGCTGGTTGATGCCGGTGCGGGCGATCTGTTTGGCCACAACGGCGGGCACCTGCTGGATAATCTGGCTGCCGCGGGCTATCCGGCGGAAACCATCGATGCGGTGCTGTTGACGCATATTCATGCCGACCACTCCGGCGGTATCTCCCGCCAGGGCAAACCCGCCTTCCCAAACGCTCAGGTGTTCGTCGAGCAGAAAGATGTCGATTTCTGGCTCAACCCGGCGAATGCTGAGAAGGTAGAAGCCAGCCAGAAGCACACCTTTGCTGAATCTGAGCAGACCATTCGCCCGGTTATCCAGGCAGGACGACTGAAGCCCTTTACCGCACCGGGAACGGTATTTGCCGGGATTAAGGCCACCTCAACGGCTGGCCATACGCCGGGCAGCGTGATGTATCGGGTGGAGAGTGAAGGACAGACGCTGGTGTTATGGGGCGATATCATTCACGCCAAAGCGGTGCAGATGCCGGACCCACATGTAGCAATCCACTTCGACGTTGATCAGCAGCAGGCGATAAAAACCCGTGAGCGGGTGTTAAAACAGGCGGCACAGGAGGGTTACTGGGTGGCGGCGGCGCATATCGCGTTCCCGGGCTTTGGCCATGTTAAAAGCGACGGCAGTGGTTACCGGTGGGTCGCGGCAAATTACACCACGCAGCTCGCCCGCTAATCGGCAGCAGCGCGAGGGATAAAGATGCTCACCGCGTATGGTTATCAGATCTTCATCTTTCCAAGCGATCGCGCATGCTGTTAATAATTGTCCCACCTTAACGTATTCAGGGGGGACGATCATGACCGAGCGTATTCGTTTAGCTAAGCCGGAAGAGGCAGAGTGGCTGCACGGGCTGTTACAGCGTGCTTATACTCCGCTGGTTGCGCAGGGGATCAACTTCACCGTATCCCGCAGCACGGTCGCCGACGTGGCTGCCGTGATCGCCAGTGAATCAACCTTTGTGTTGGAGCGCGATGGCCAGCGAGTCGCCACGCTGACCGTGCGCTTTCCCTGGACGCAGGATAATACGCAGCTGGCACCGTGGCCTTTTCTGCACTGGTTCGCCGTCGAACCTGATTACAAAGGGCAGGGTTACGGCAGCCGGATTATTCGCTATGTCGAAGAGAGCTTTCTGCGCGACACTCTGAAATCGCCCGCCGTCTATCTGGCAACGGCGATTAAGCACCCGTGGCTGACTCAACTCTATCTACGCCGTGGCTATCAGCCTTTCCACCGCGCCATCAATCCACTGGGCGTTGAACTGGTCTATCTGACGCGCGTGCTCGATCAGCGGCGCTACCAGCAAGCCAAAATCAAAGAGTATATACACGACTTTATTGAAAACTCGCTGACGGCATAAACAGCCAGTCAGCTATCAGTGCGATGACACAAACAGCGATGCCTAAGCCTGGTGCGGCAAAAATCGACATGCTGAGCCAGTAGATTGCTCTTCGGGAAGCGCTCATCAAATCATCGGACCGCCAAGTTGATGGGGGCGTGTGCCCCCATATCACTGCCACCGCCTAATATTTCAGGCGAAAAGCGCCGATTACGATAAGCAGAAAAGCCGCGGCAACCACCATAAATGCCACATAAAGATCGGCAAGATGCGCAATCCAGCCGATCAGTGCCGGGCCGCCAAGCACGCCGAAATAGCCCAGCGTCGCCACCATCGCCACCGAGCGGTTGACCGGCATGCTTTTTTCCTGCCCGGCCAGAGTTATCAATACCGGGACAATGTTTGCCGCGCCAACCCCCACGAGTGCAAAGCCTAACAGCGTCATCGGCCAGCCCGGCAGCAGTACGGCGATCAGATACCCTGCAATCCCCAGGCCGCCACCGATAATTAATATTCTCTTGCGCCCCAGCACGCTCACCACGGCGTCACCCATCATGCGCATCAGGGACATAGCAATGGCAAAGGCGGCGAATCCCCATCCGGCATGCTGCAGTGCCATACCCCGATCCTGAGTAATAAAAATCCCACCCCAGTCAAGAATAGCGCCCTCAGCCATAAAGCAGATCATTGCCATGACGGCCATTAGCATCAAGCGCAGGTTGGGCCGCCCCGCTCCACCTTCCTGCGGCTGCTGTTCATTACCCGATGAGGTCAGCAATCCGCGAAAGGCAAACGTGAAGACCAGTGCGATCAGCATTATCGCGCCCCCGCTACTGAACAGCGGCGACATTCCTGCATCGAGCATCAGCGCACCGCCACCGGCGCCAGCTATCCCTCCGACACTCCATAAACAGTGAAAACCGGACATTAAAGGCTTATCCGCCGCCTGTTCCACCAACGTCCCCTGAACGTTGACGGCAACGTCAGCCAGTCCGATGCCCATGCCAAAGATAAACAGGCTCAGCGCCAGCAGGCGAATGTCGCCGAGCGTTGCCAGCAGAGGCAGCATCAGGCAATACAATACTACCGATCCACTAATCACCTTACGGCAACCCAGCGCACCAATAACGCGCCCGGAACCCAGCATGGCGATAAGCGACCCGGCCCCAAGGCACAGCAGAAGCAATCCAAGATCGCCGGGGTCCGCGTGCGTGCGCTGCTGGGCGTATGGCACCAGCGCGGCCCATAATCCCATCGCCATACCGGTGACAAAAAATATCGCCCGCGTGCCAAAGCGCCTGGCCGGACTGGCGTCAAAAGTTACGGTATCTTGAAGTGACAAAGGCAGCGCTCCTCATTGAAAGTTACTTATTAAAAGACTTTTAATAAGTAGGCAGTATATTGGCAGAGTCGACGAAGTCAATACGTTCGCCGGATAATAATCAGGTCGTGGGCGAGGTAAACAGACGGTAGTGCAGGAAGTTTTTCAGGGTCAATTCACTGATACCCTGCAGATAATCCTGGCGAATTTCTTCACGATAAACCAATTTTGGCAGGTGCTGTACAGGAATATTGGCCAGACAGCGCTCGCGTATTTCAGGCAAATGAGAAGCTTTAAGACGTGTACCGCCGAGTGCCACCTTGACCGGGTTAATCAGCGCGGCCAGCGAAATGACAATTTTCGCCATCTCATCAATAAGCGGTAATCCGGCATCGGTTTGAAACGGCAGTCGGGACACTTCCCCGGCGAAATCATTGGCACCGTGCAACACCTGCCCGTTGATCACCATTCCACAGCCGGTACAGGGAACATCCGGCTTATAGATATAAGCAACCGGGGCACTGACACCCGCACAGTCGCTGCGATAAAAACCCCAGACGGTAAAATTGATATCGTTGCCCGCTTCGACAAAGCGGCCCGTGCGCATCGCCACGTCTTTCACTATCGCCAGACCGCTAAAGAGTGAAATATCACACGAGGTGACCACCCCATCAACAACCACGCCCGGCAAACCGATACCGATAGCCGCGATGTTGGGCCAGCGCCGCAGCAATGTATCAATCAGCTGATGGAAGGTTTCAGGCGTGAGGGGATGAAACGGCATCTCACCGCCTGCGAGCGTGTCGCCTACGGCAGAGCTGAGGGACCAGACCAGCTGCGCATCCTCATCGCTGCCTGCGGCATACAGGCTGAGCAACGAGAAAAATTCAGGATTGCAGGCGTAACGCTGAGCAGGTCGCCCGCCGCGCGAGGCTTCCAGCTCCAGCGCCAGCAGCTCACCCGTCAGACTCAGCTCGTTAAGTATTGCACCGCAGGTAGCACTGCTCAGGCCGGTCTGCAGCGCAAGATCGCCCTTGGTCGCTGTACCCAACGCCTTGAGAGTCGTGGTCACCAGCGCAATATTATTCTTCTTCATTTCACGGGTGGTATGGGTTACCGGAATATTCATCTCGCCTCATTGCATGCCGAAAAAGTAGCGTAATTTATCATAAAAATGCCGCTGGCTGCCCTACCCGCTAAGGCGTCGCACCCGCCAGTCTTAGTCGACCAGCATAATTCCCAGGCGTTCCGCCAGAATAGCAAGCTGCGTGCTGTTCAGCTTGACGCCTTCAAGATCCGTAGTACGGATATCCAGCTCGCTAATCACGGATTGGGTTAAATCACAGTGGGTGAAATTCGCCGATCGCCAGTCAAACGAGCTGAATTCGCCACCGGAGAGGTCGGACCCGCTAAAAGAGGCGCCCAGCACGTTAGTGCCGACCCAGCGGTTTTCCCACAGTTCGCACTTTTCCAACACCACCTTAGAAAAGTTGGCGTAGCTCAGATTGCTTTTGGTGATATAGGCGCTGCAAAACCAGGTTTTTGCCGTGATCATATTCATAAAGCTGGCGCCACGGAAATCCGCACCCTGCACGCGGCATTCGGCGATCTCAATGCCCAGCGCTTCGGCATAGCCGAAATTATTCATGGTTAAGTCGCAAAGCTTGAAGCTGGCATCTTTCAGGATTGCCCGGCTGAAGTTACAGCCGATCTCGCTTTCACGATCGTAGAATTGGCAGTGGAGAAAGCGGGTATCAGTCAGGTCTGTCGAGGAAAAGTCGCAATTAATAAACTGGCAGTGCTCAACGATACTGCCCATGAACTGGGAGCGGCTGAACTTCTCATTGGCGTATTGCCTGGTCGTTGACATGTTGGGGTTCCATAAAAAGCGGCAGCATCCTGCCATCTCGTAATCTCGTAATCTCGTAATCTCGTAATCTCGTAATCTCGTAATCTCGTAATCTCGTAATCTCGTAATCTCAGGATTATGTAATCACAGGATTGTAGAATCCTGGCAACTTGGATTACTGAATTGGGTTAGCCGCAAATACCTTAACCTGACAGCGGAAAGGACTCCAGACTTAACCTGTGTCCCGCTATCGCGGACCAATATGTCTAGTCTGACTGCCATATCTCAACGACATAATTTAATACGGACGAAATCACAGGAGGTATCAATCCCTCTCCGTTTTTCACCTGTACTGAAGAGACTAACAGCATAAACAGGCTTATCGTCCACCCGTCGTGACCAGCAGTAAACCGCCGCCGGGTATCATGTTTAAGGTGAGACCTCTTGCAAGTATAAAACCGGCGGTGGAATGATGGCATCCGAAAACGAGACTTGGTTTCACCCTGTATGGATAAATGCGGGACGCGGCCGGGTTGCTACTTAGGATATAAGGGTGCTTCTGCAGGAATGGGGTTAACGCGTCAAAAACATTCAGCTGATAAACATCCCTCTGCCCCTTTGGATGGTTAGCCCCTAAGAATCCTGTGAACCGCATCACCACATCCAATTTTTCAGGCCGACATTCAGTGATAATAACCGGTGAAACGGGCGGCACTGCACCTCAAAAAACGACTGTACAGCAATCTGGCTACGTTTCTCATTGCCATTCTTTAAAGTTTCACTAATCAACGCGACCTGTCTGAGAATAAAAGTTCGAACAGTATCCGCAGGGTTGAATCCATGCAGGTGACAGCGTCACCTGATCCGCTTATCCCTCCAATGCATGGCGTAAGGATTTAAAGGAGTTAGCTTCAAAATGCCTGATTTCACGAGGCTAATCTTAAAATGGCATAGTCATAAAAGAAGTGATTAATA
Organism: Erwinia aphidicola; assembly: GCF_014773485.1. Classification (GTDB taxonomy): domain Bacteria; phylum Pseudomonadota; class Gammaproteobacteria; order Enterobacterales; family Enterobacteriaceae; genus Erwinia; species Erwinia aphidicola. The sequence continues at coordinate 77,294 of NZ_JACXBP010000014.1, forward strand.
TGCTAAGAACTTTTCAGATGGCTCTTTTAACCTTAAAGATTGTTAAGATTTATCCCATAAGTTGTAAATATACCTATGCCCCCCCTTGTTTTCCGCTTAAGAGAAACGGTATCCAGGTAACATTTAAAGAAACATTTTTTTAATTTAATGTTTTTTCGTCCTCGAATTGTCTGTACACTGGTCTCCGTTACAATAGTGAACAAATTTAAACCAACTCACAGGTTATGGATTCCGTTATGAGCGAAACGCTGAAAGTATTAAATAACATTCGCACCCTTCGTGCCCAGGCTCGTGAAGTGTCTTTATCTGAACTGGAAGAGATGCTGGAAAAACTCGAAGCGGTAGTGAACGAACGTCGTGAAGCAGATGCGGCCATCGCTTCTGAGATTAAAGAAAAAGAAGAAAAACTGGCTAAATATCGCCAGATGTTGCTAGAAGATGGTATCGATTTAAGCGAACTGACTGCAGCTGATAATACCGCTGGCAAAACACGTGCCAAGCGTGCTCCACGTCCTGCTAAGTATCAATATACTGATGAGAACGGCGAAGCAAAATCATGGACTGGCCAGGGCCGTACCCCGGCCGTTATTAAGCAGGCACTGGATGCTGGCAAGAAACTTGAAGATTTCCTGATCAAGTAAATGCTGACCGGCCGCATCTCACCGTGCGGCCGGATGCAATTACCCTTCTGCTAATATTTCCCGATAAATTCTTGCCATCAGTACGATAAATTTCTGTACATGGATTTCCTCCGTGCGCCATGAACTCACGCTGACTCTCAGCGCCGCTTTACCCTGCCAGAATGTCCCGGCAAACCACGCCTCACCCGACGCCTGTAATGCTTCGCGTACTCTCAGCGTAAGCGCCTCGCTGGATGCCCGAAACAGAACCTGATTGATGACGACCCGGTTAATGACTTCAAACCCGGCCTCACTTAACCCCTCGCCTATCTGCTGCGCCAGCAAACAATGCCGCTCTATCATCGCCGCGACGCCATCACGCCCTAATGTGCGCAACGAAGCCCACACAGGAATACCGCGTGGACGGCGGGAAAACTCCAGCGTCAGATTTTTTTGCGCATCCTGGGAGGCGGCAGAATAGACCGCATCGGCATTCATTGCGCACGAAAGCGCGGCGGAATGACGGCATATCGCCATAGCGCAGTCATAAGGGGTATTGAGCCACTTATGACCATCCGTGGTCCAGCTATCTGCCTGTTCAATTCCCTGCGTGAAGGCTTTAAATTTTGACGCCCGCGCCCAGAGACCAAATGCGCCATCAATATGTACCCAGGCCCCTGCCGCTCTGGCCAGCGGCATCAGCGCAGCGAAGTCATCAAATTCCCCACTATTCACCTCGCCAGCCTGCAGACAGATAATGGTGCGATCATCCAGCTCCGGCAGGTGTAATAGGTCAATCTGCCCTCGGCCATTCACCGGCGCGACGATCAAATGGCGCAGGCCGAACCCGAGTATGCGCAACGCTTTTTTTACCGTGATATGCGTCAGTTCAGAGATTACGACGCGTATTTCTGGTGCGCCAGCTAATCCATCCCGATCAAAGTCCCAGCCGTGACGCTGTAGCAGTTCGCGCCGCGCTGTCGCCAGGCAGCTGAGCGTGCACGCTGTCGCGCTGGTACCGAATCCCACCGCGCTTTCTCTGGGCAGATCGAGTATCTCCAGCAGCCATTTTGCGGCAAGGAGCTCCAGAGTGGCCGACACCGGCGAATTATCCCAGCTGGATGCACACTGATCCCAGGCAATCATCAGGCGCTCAGCTGCCGTCGCCACTGGCAGAGAAGCTCCGATGACAAAACCAAAGTAATCGGGCCCGTTAGACGCAGTCGTGGCAGGGGAGCCAACATCGTCCAGCAGCGCCAGCGTCTGCTCTGGCGGCAGCCCCTGCGGCGGCAGCGGTTCATCAAAACGCGTCAACCCGGCCAGTGCACCACTGTCGGGGAATACCTGCCGCGTCGGGAGAGAAGCCGTATAATTCATGGCGCGCACATCCGCTGCAGCCAGCAGTTCCAGATCATTCATTGTTGACCCCTTTTCATCACGTAATAGCTCCAGATAACCAGCGCCAGTAGGCTAACCGCCGCGCCACATAGGCACACCGCCGACCACCCACCGAGAACATAGGCCTGAGTGGAAAGCAGCGCACCCAGTCCGCTGCCTACCGAATAAAACAGCATATAACCAGCAATCAGGCGCCCACCGGCATCAGGCTGGCTGGCGAAAATCAGCTGCTGGCTGGTGACGTGCAGCGCCTGTCCGGCGGCATCAAGCAGGAGAATCCCGCTGATTAACCACCATAAAGAACCCGCACCTAACCACAGCGGCAACCAGCTGAGCAGCAGCAGGCTCAGGGCAACACCGCTGGTTCGCTGAGCCAGCCCGCGATCGGCCCAGCGTCCGGCGCGGCTGGCAGTCAGCACACCGATGACGCCAGCCAGTCCCAGCGCTCCTATCTGACCATGACTCAGCTGCCACGGAGGATCGCGTAACAGCAGCACCAGTGCATTCCAGAAAATATTGAAGCTGGCGAACATCAACAGCGCCAGCATGCCGCGCAGCTGCAGTACGGGGTTGCGCAACAGCGTTTGCCACAGCGATTGCATCATCTGCCAGCCGTTGCCTGAATCACTGCGCGGTAATTGTGGCAGGTTACGCCAGATGAACGCCGCCAGCAGCGTCATCATCAGCGCCGAAACGAGGTATACGCCACGCCAGCTGCTCACATCGGCGACCAGCCCGGCAAACGTGCGGGCCAGCAATAACCCTACCACCACGCCACCAGAGACTATCCCGACGACCCGCCCACGGTTGCTCTCGCTGGCCGCTGAAGCGGCATAAGCAATCATCCCCTGCGTCATTGCGGTACCCAGCAGGCCCGTCAGCATCATCGCCAGAAGCAGCATCAGCGGTGAACTGGCGACAGCCGTTAATAACAGTGCCGCGATCAGTCCCAAAAGCTGCCAGCGCATCAGGTTACGGCGATCGGCTGCATCGCCTAAAGGAACCAGCACCAGCAACGCGGCGATACAGCCCACCTGCGTGGCAAAAATCATGCTGCCAGCACTGGCTGGCGTTATAGCGAACGTTAGCGCCAGCGCATCCAGCAGCGGCTGGGCATAGTAGACGTTGGCCACACTTAAGCCGCTGCTGCAGGCAAGCAGGGCCAGTTGCCACGAAGACAATTTAGGCAACAAAGGGGGGTTCTCTGGCGTACTGACCATACTGCGCTCCATTTGGTTTCGAATTAAAACCATTTGCAGCCTGACGGAAGTGGTTTTAAAATGCAACCAAATTCAGCGAAGGAAGAAAACATGGCGGACCGTCTCTCTTTAAGCCAGGCCCCGTGCCCGGTGGCGCGCAGCGTCGATCTGATCGGCGATCGCTGGCTGCTGCTGATCCTGCGCGATTCGTTTGACGGCAGCCGTCGCTTTAGCGAGTTTCAGCGCGGACTGGGTATGGCGCGCAATATTTTGTCTGACCGCTTACGCCGCCTGGTTGACGGCGGACTGTTAACGATCCAACCCGCCTCCGACGGATCCGCCTGGCAGGAATATGTGCTGACCGAGCGTGGTTATGCGCTTTTTCCGCTCATTGTCGCCCTGCGTCAATTTGGTGAGAGTGAGTTGTTTTCCCCAGGTGAAGCCCATTCGCAGCTGCTGGAAAGTGCCACCGGGCAGCCGCTGGCGGCATTGCGCGTGCTGAATCAGCAGGGAGAAGAGATTTCGGCTGACTCAACGCACGTTAAAAAAATTACTTAATCATCATGCAATAAACGAAAATGGCTAGATGAATTTCCTGATTCACTCTACCCCTTGTCAGGCTTCATATTTATCGTCAGCGACGACTCAACTGACAATAAAGGCATTCATCCTGCACGTAACTTGGCACCTGACGGGGATTACCGGGGCAATGGCATTAATTAGTGGAATGGCTAACGCTGCCGGGGAACAGCCGATTCAGAGCGGCACGCTGATCTATCTGGAACAGCAGGCGCATACCAACCGCTACCCTCCCGCTGGGGGTTCTTATCTCAACGGCGGCACCCTCAATCAGATTACCGACACATTAACGTGGCAGAATCCCGCGACCTTACAGGTGGAGCCATGAATTGCCGAAAGCTGGACGCGCAACGCCTATAACACCTTTAAACTCTGTCCCGGCGTGACGATCTCTGGCGGTACGCCGCTGGATGCTAGCGCGTTGGCGAAGAACTTTGATACCTACGGCCTTGAGCATAAAGCACAGCGCCTGCCGGTATCAGAAGTCATTAATAACTATGACCACAGTAAAGTCATCGCTTCGCTAACGGTGACGTACTTCTATAAAGAACCGTCGCCGTGATTTCTGCAGGATACCGCAACCATCGATTCGGGCTGGTAAGGCGGTAATTCTTACATAAAATTCTTCCACCTGTGAGCCGACTCGCAACCTAATGTGGAAGAATTTTATGCAAACCCGTAACGGATTCAGATGCTGTTGAGACTGCGATAATCGCTATGTAGCAAGCTTGCCATATTTATCCACAGAAACGGGGGATAATCTGGTGTGTAACTCAGGTAAGCCCGTACTAAAAAATGTTAATAAGCGGCTTATCAATATGATTAGTCACCTATTTTTTTGCGCGCTCGCTGACTTCCGTCATTACACGCTTATGGCTGCTTTTATCACCGATTGTCTTATACCAGGCTGCCAGTTTTCTGACGTCCGTCAACGGGACTTTCTCGTTCCGATCGTAAGTAGCCAGGCGTTCCCGATACTGCTCCATGATATGTATACAGCGGCGTGCCCACTCTCCTTCCAGGTCTGAACCCACCGTCGCCCGCGGCCTGCGGGGAAATTTAGGGCGCAGCGGCTTACTGGCTTCATGAGAAGATTCGTCCACGTATGAGAACTTAATCGACACTACGGTGCGCCCTTTTTTAATAGGTTCCCAAATAACGGAGATATCCGTATTAGCATTAATGCGCGCCAGCGTGGGCTCCAGCAGTTTCTGGCGGAAGTCACGATAATCTTCATATTTGCCCTGCAGCCCGGCTTTTTCACGCATCCAGTCCAGAGCCAGCGTCACTTCAATCGCCTTACTGCTCTTACGTCCGTAAAGGTTTTTGGCTTTGATTAACCAACCGTAAAGCCGCACAGAGAAAGCCGTATCAAGCTTGGCAATATTGATAAAATTAAGCTTGGTAAACGACTCTTTTAGTTCATAAAGATAGGGGGCAACATCCTGACCAAAGCGCAGTACCACCGCACTCTGCTCATCACTGCTGACGTATTCAAGACGGGAAAACCAGGAAAGCTGGACGGTACGCATTTTGCCGGTTTTGCGATCGGGCTGATAGATGGTAACGGGTTTTTTCATCAAGCTTTCGGCAGCTTCACGCAACTGCCGATGGCTACTGGTTGGATTTAACCCATAAATACGCTGATAATCATGGGGAAATAAGCGATACAGCGCGTCAGGCTGGGGTTTCCTGCTGTCGATTTGAGCAAGTGCCAGGTTCAGCAACCGCATCTCATCCAGCGTGACACTGTAGGCCCCTTCAAGGAGATCGTTACCTTGTACGACCGTCAGTTTGTTTAGCTCCATTTAGCAGGATCCCTGTGTGGAATGTTCAGCAGAGTATTCCACACAAAAAATATTCAGGTAAAGTAAAATAACATCATTATTAGCTCTTTAAAATCAATAATTTAATAAGTAACACAGTTTGTGTTAACATAAAATTCCTCCACATTCAGGCAGCACAGGATCCAATTTAGTCGTGGTTCGATCCTGAAAGTGCGAGATGGCAACAGGAAAACACTCCACATATCCATAGCAGAACTCAGCGCAACTTAACCGGAAATTCTTCCACATATGCCCGGCAGCCTGAAACAGGCCATCAGAAAATCATTCCACATACCTTCGGACACACTACAGAAAATTACTCCACCTTTGGCCAGGCTTATCTCTGAGGCTCCCTCTGTCCATGGTAAGGGGGCTATAAGTAATTTCACTAACACCACTATTTCTTTGTTTATCAAAAAGATAAAATAAATTTCCTTAGAAAATCTTTCCACATTTTAGCGAAAAACTATTCAACAGGGGTGCCGCTAGGCGTTTTTGCGCAGGTAAACAGAAAATTTATCCACCTTTGAGTACGACTCGAGAACTGGGCAGCATGCCAAACATAAAATCCATCCACACATGGAACAGAAAAGTGACATGGTCACAATCAAAATTTAGTACAGAAAATTTTTCCACCTTTAGCCTTTCCTGTTACGCGACTCATACATAAAAGAATTCCACGTATGTCTTAGTCAAACAGGTACAACCTAAAATCACTCCACATAAGAAATACAGAAATGTAGTAACTTATTGTTATAACGCTTTAATTTTATGATAATGATTAACTCAGACTGACTTATGTGACAATGTAACGTGACTATTTCTTAAGATGTGACAACTTCGATTTTCATCAGGAAAGGCAGGAACGTGCATGAATATCAGGAGGCAACGGTGAGTAGAAGTTATCCACAGAAAATAACTCCACATAAAATATTTCGCCAGATCAGAAAGTTATCAACAGGAAAAAACTCTACGTATAGCAGGAAAAAACTCCACATATAACAGAAAATCACTCCACTTCAGACAGGAAAAACATCCACATAAACATCTGCAACTATATGATTTATCTCAAAAAAACACCCCCTTAAACTATAAAGATCTAAACTATAAAGAAAAGAACAAACGTTATAGGATCTTTTTTTGAGTAGATCCTCTAAAAACCGATCCTTAAAGCAAGGACATCCCTCAAAAAAAGAGATGCCGCGAGACCAGTCTAAGAGGATCCTTGTTAGCGGGATTCATTCTCTGGAAGCCAGTGCTCAATCAGTTCTGTCAGCACATCCTTCATCTCACGACCCTGCATAAAGCAGGCCGTCTTAAACCTACGGTGCAGATCTTCGTCGATATTAGTCTGCAATTTTTTTACAGTCCCGGCAGGTGGCTTACTCACTGCATCCAGCGCCGGTGCTAACTGCCGATGTTGTCCCAGTTTCATTTTCATGCAAGCAGCTCCAGAATTTCGTTTGTCATCACATCGATCTCCCCTTTTGCACTGCCGTCTGTCGTGTCAAATACGGTTCCACCATCCAGCATTGTGCGTATGTACACCTGTCGCTGAGTCGTCGCAGTTTTAAGCGCCGGAACACCGGTATCCTCGATTGACTCTTTAAGGACCTCAAGCATGCGCGTAGAGGCAACTTTTTTGGTAATCAGGAATCGCGCAATCACCGGCTGCAAGTTTTCGCGCGCCTCGACCACCGCCAGAATCGCGCCACAGGCAGCAAAATCGAGAGGTGAAGGCGTCACCGGAATAAGCACCAAATCGCTGACCATAACGGCTGCTGAAGATATCGCCGTTATGGCCGCAGCGCCATCAATGACCACGTAGTCATAGTCCTTCAGCTGTTTACGCACGGTATAAACTTCTTTTTCGGATGCCGCTTCAGCCAAATCAAATTTGCACTTGGTTTCGTCGTACCAATTGCTGATGCTACCCTGAGGATCCGTATCCACCATCACAACCTTGAAACCCTTGCGAGCCAGGCATGTTGCGATATTGATGGAGGTCGTCGTTTTCCCTACCCCGCCCTTCCCGTTCAGGAAGGAGATAATTTTGGTTGTCATCAGACGCCCCCTAAAGTTTATCTCTGGTGAATCACAGGATTACGTAATCCCAGGATTCTGGGATTTTTAAATCACGGGATTATATGATTACAGGATATAGTAATCCCTTATCAGGAACAATAAGATACCCTGCAAGAATCACAGAATCACAGAATCACAGAATCACAGAATCACAGAATCACAGAATCACAGAATCACAGAATCACAGAATCACAGAATCACAGAATCACAGAATCACAGAATCACAGAATTATTGGTAATCGTAATTTCAAAGGCGACATGCTCAGCCTTTGTACTTCAGGTTTCTTAGCGCTAATTTATATAGTCTGTATCAGATGCGGGGATTTACTGCCTATGTTAGCGGTAACGTTGGCGGGCTATAACGGATTTGTGGCCTGATGAAACCCGATTAAATGCGAGTCATTTTGAGAAGAGGTGTCCAATGGTCTGGTTGATTGTGAAGTATATGGTAACTGCCGGAGTTGTTGTGCTTGTTTCGGAGGTGGCAAAGCGAAGCGATCGATTTGGTGCGCTGCTGGCTGCCCTACCGCTGGTGACCGTTCTGGTGCTCGTATGGATGAAGCTGGAAGGGCAAACACAGGAAAAAATTGCCAGTCATGCATGGTACACATTTTGGTATGTGGTCCCTACCCTCCCGATGTTTCTCTGCTTTCCCCTCATGTTTCAACGATGGGGTTTCTGGATTGCGCTACTGGCTTCATGCATGATGACCGTGGTGATATTTTGGGGATATGCGCTTTTACTTCGTCGTTCAGTAATTGATCTGATTTGACACCGTAATTATGAGTTGGAAACCGTAGCAGGGATTTGAGAAAATAATCCCATAATTCCATAATTCCATAATCCCATAATCCCATAATCCCATAATCCCATAATTCCATAATCCCATAATTCCATAATTCCATAATTCCATAATCGTCGGTATGAAAATCCTTTCAAATGTTGCAACGACCAGGAGAGTCTAGCATCTTGAAATGCTTAGAGGGTTGCAGTCACAACAACATTAAGCAAAAATAATCCTGCAATCCTGCAATCCTGCAATCCTGCAATCCTGCAATCCTGCAATCCTGCAATCCTG
>NZ_JACXBP010000015.1 GCF_014773485.1 Erwinia aphidicola
GGAGCGTCTTTTGCCGTTCCGGCGTGCTCTGGCTGGCCTCAGGCCGGGTTGCCGATCGTATCGCGATGGAAGTCATGTTGGTGCGGGTTCACAGGATGTACCCTGCGACATTTGAGGCCACTGAATTCTGCCTGAGCCTCAGCGGGTCGATCGGAAAAGATGATCGACCCCTACGGTATATGAAGGATCGGAGACCGACCGAAAAAGAGGAGCGTCCCCAACGGAATATGAAGGATTAGAGACCGACCGGAAAAGACAGTCGCCACCACAAAATATGAAGCCCACCTATCTTCCTGCCATCGCCGCGGCTTAACACTCGCAGCGGGCACGCTGTTAACAGGGATGAGGCCTGCCGGAGGTAAGCCGGACGTCACGCGGCAGGGATGCCGCGTGCCGAGGCCCGCAGGGAGCGTCTTTTGCCGTTCCGGCGTGCTCTGGCTGGCCTCAGGCCGGGTTGCTGATGGTATCGCGATGGAAGTCATGTTGGTGCGGGTTTACAGGATGTACCCTGCGGCATATGAAAAGCCCCTGATTTGTGCCGGAGCCTCTGCGGGTCGACCGGAAAAGATGGTCGACCCCTACGGTATATGAAGGATGGGAGACCGACCAAAGAAGACGGTCGCCCCCAACAGTTTATGAATAATTGGAGACCGAACGGAAAAGACGGTCGCCCTCAACGGGATATGAAGGATCCGAGACCGACCGGAAAAGAGCATCGGCCCCGACAGGAAACCGCGCCGCTTAACTCGCTACCCGGAACACCTTCACCATGCTCGCCAGATGGCCGGCGTCCTGCTCCAGCGTGCTGGCATCGTTCGACGACTGGCGTACCAGGTCAGCGTTCTGCTGGGTGGTAGTGTCCAGCTCATGAATCGCCTGACCAATCTGCTCAATGCCTTTACTCTGCTGGTCAGAGGCTTCAGCAATATCATTCATCAGCTGATTCACCTCACTGACCTGCTGCAAAATCTCACTCATGCTGGCCCCCGCGTGATTGACACGCTCGGTGCCGGTTTTTACCCGGCTGCGCGACTCATCAATCAGTCCGGCAATCTCTTTCGCCGCCTCGGAGCTGCGCTGGGCCAGATTACGCACCTCCCCCGCCACTACCGCAAAACCACGCCCCTGGTCGCCGGCGCGTGCCGCTTCGACCGCGGCGTTCAGCGCCAGAATATTAGTCTGAGCGGCAATGCCGTTAATAACGTTAGTGATATCGTTAATGCGCTCCGAACTATCAGCAATCTCATTCATCGTGGTCACCACTTCCGCAATCACTTCCCCGCCTTTGGCAGCATTGGTCAATACGCTGTGCGAAAGCTGGCTGGCTTTTTTAACGTTGTCCGTGGTGTTTTTTACCGTCGCCGTAATCTCTTCCATACTGGCGGCGGTCTCCACGACCGCGCAGGACTGCTGATGCGTGCGCCGATCGAGGTGCTGATTGCGCAGGGCAATCTCGCCAGACGCCTCCTGCACTTTACTGACGATAGTGCGAATACCGCCTACCATGCTGCTGAGCTGCCCGTTCATCGAGCGCATTGCGCGACTTAGCTGCGCCACCTCCTTAATGTTACTGCTGGCGTTGAGCTGTGAGGTTAAATCCCCGCGCTCAATATGCTCCGCCAGTGACACCGCCTGATGCAGCGGAGAAATCAGCTTACGGCGCACAATAAACAGCATCCACGCCATCAGTACAAAAGTGAAGATCAGCAGCACAGCGCTGATCGCCATGCCGGTACGGAGATCGCGGCTCGCCATCTCGTTCATCTGCTGCGAATAGCGTTCATGCAGCAACAGTTCAGCATCAAGGTTTTTTTCAAACACCCGCGTCAGCTCGCCCACACTGTGCTGCGCGCTATCATAGGCGCTGTCGTCATTGCGCTCCGCCGCCGCCAGCAGCGGCTGTAATCCCTGCTGACGCAGCGCCAGATAGCTGGCGCGATAGCGCGCTCTTAAATCCTTCTCATCTGCAAGCAGTGCCGTTGCGCTGAAATTGTCAAAAGCAGCATCGGCTTTCGCCAGTACCGCCTTTGCCTGCGCCAGATACTCTGCGATGCGCTGTTCGCCAGCCCCACTGTTACGCTCATACACGTAGTGGCTCAGATGCACCTGGAAAGTGCGGCTGTGAATAATCGGATCGATTACCGACAAAATCACGCCGACCTCCTGATTCATGCCGTTGAGCGAGGTGTTAGAACGGTTGAGGTTGTGCAGGCCAGATAAGGTGCTCATCAGCGCCGTCAGCAAAAAGATGCCAAGGCCAATCAGCATATATTTTCTTAAAGACATCATTCCATTTCTCAATATTTGCAGGTGTGTAATCCATACAGCGCGAGCTGCAGTAATGTCCTCAGAGGCAGTGAAAATAAGTGGGGGTTTACTCTTAGCGGTAAACTACCCAGGCGCACCGCTTGTGCCATGCGCCTGTTTTCTTCATGAGGGGGTTATTCTGCGAGCGCATCAACCATCGAGCCAACCACCTGCATCTCTTCGCGGCTCAGCAGCATTTCGATATTCACCAGTATCACCATGCGCTTATCCAGCACGCCCAGTCCCGCAAGATAGCGGCTGGTCATCACCGAGGAGACGTCCGGGGTGGGCTTGATCTGGCTGTCGTTTAGCGACAGCACATCCGCGACGCCATCGACCACAATGCCCATCACCCGCTCTTTCAGGTTCAGCACAATCACCACCGCGCTGTCGTCTTCCGCCACTACCGGCAGCTCGAAGCGCGTGCGTAAATCGACGATCGGGACAATGACGCCGCGCAGGTTGGTGACGCCGGTAATAAAGTCCGGCACGTTGGGGATGCGCGTTACGCGGTCGCAGCCGCGGATCTCCTGTACCTTTAAAATATCGATGCCGTACTCTTCATTTCCCAGGCGGAAGACCAGATACTTATGTACTGCAGCGTCGGCCGCAGCAGAATGACTGTCGGTTGATAGCATTATTGATTTATCCCTTTCTGCGCGGCGGGCAGGTCACGCAGCCCCGCCAGCTCAATAACATCGAGGATCAACGCTACGCTGCCATCGCCGAGGATGGTGGCGGCGGAGATACCCGGAACTTTGCGATAGTTGTGCTCAAGATTTTTCACCACCACCTGGTGCTGACCAATCAGCTGGTCAACCCACAGGGCGTAACGGCAACCGCCGCTCTGCACGATCACGATAATGCCGTCATCGCCGCTGGCTTCGCCCGGTACGGCAAAAGCCTGGCGCAGCTCGATTAACGGCAGATATTCACCGCGCACGTGGACCAGCCGTGAATCGCCGACAAACGGGTACAGCATATCGTCGCCCGGCTTGAGCGACTCCATCACCACGTTGAGCGGCAGCACGTAAATCTCGTCGCCGACCTTCACCGACATACCGTCGAGGATCGCCAAAGTGAGCGGCAGCAGAATGCGGATAGTCGTGCCCTTGTCGCGTACCGAGTGCACCTCGACGTGGCCGCCCATGGCCAGGATATTGCGCCGCACCACGTCCATGCCAACGCCGCGCCCGGAAACGTCGGTAACGTTCTCCGCAGTGGAGAATCCCGCAGCGAAGATCAGCATCCACACCTCTTCATCCGGCGCGGAGTCGCCGATCTGCGTGCCGCGCGCGCGCGCCTTCGCCAGCAGCTTGTCGCGCGGCAGCCCCGCCCCGTCGTCGGTCACTTCAATCACGATATTGCCGCCGTGATGCTCTGCCGACAGCGTCAGATTGCCGGTTGCGCTTTTACCTTTACGCAGGCGCTCCTCTCTCTCTTCAATACCGTGATCGAGGCTGTTGCGTACCAGATGCGTCAGCGGATCGATAATGCGTTCGATCAGGCTCTTATCCAGCTCGGCCGAACCGCCTTTCAGCGTCAGCGCCACGTCTTTATTCAGGCGGCTGCCGAGGTCATGCACCAGGCGCGGGAAGCGGCTAAATACGTAATCCATCGGCATCATGCGGATCGACATTACCGACTGCTGCAGCTCGCGCGCGTTGCGTTCCAGCTGGGCCACGCTGCTGAGCAGCATGCCGTATTTGGCTGGGTCGAGCTGCGCCGTCAGCTGTGAGAAGATCGCCTGCGTGATAATCAGCTCGCCGACCTGATTAATAATCTGGTCCACCTTTTCCACCGCCACGCGGATGCTGCCGGATTCGGTATTGGCCGGGCGTTTAGGGACAGCAGATTTTACTGCGGCTTCTGTCACCGGCGGTGTAACGGGCGCGGGCGGCTCAGGGGGAGTGGGTGGCGCAAGGGGAGTGGGTGGCACAGCGGCGGCGGCGATCGGCTGGATCGCAATCTGCGATTCATCGAGCACAAAGCACAGCACCGCGCTGATATCATCAGCCGCAACGCTGGTCTCCAGCTCCACCGTCATCCCGGCTTCCGCTGGCTGATAGCTGATAATTTCACCGAGGTTTGCCAGCTCATCGCGCAGCAGCGTCCGATCATCGTGACCCAGCCGCGACAGCGTAATCATCAGGCGGTCATGGCGGGCAGGAGCGTCTGCTGCCGGGGCAGCGGCGGGAACATCCGCAGTCGCGCAGCCCTTCTCCAGCTGCGCGATTTGCTGAAGTGCTTCGCAGATATAGCGGAAGCTCTCTTCATCCGGTTCCTGCGACGACTGGTAGGCTTCCAGCTGCGCTTGCATAATGTCCTTACTTTCCAGAAAAAGGTTAATCATCTCGCGGCTCAGCTGCATTTCGCCGCAGCGCGCTTTATCCAGCAGGTTCTCCAGAATGTGCGTGGTCTCCTGCAGCACATCAAAACCAAAGGTCCCTGCCCCGCCCTTCAGCGAGTGGGCCACGCGGAAGATGCCGTTCAGCTGTTCGATATCCGGATTAACGGTATCCAGCTGCAGCAGCTGCTGCTCCATCTCGGTGAGCAGCTCCTCCGCTTCGGCGAAGAACACCTGAGAAAATTCATTCACGTCCATGATTATCACCCTGCACTGCGGTCACGGTTGTGCCCTGCGGCAGCCTGGCGTCCGGCTGCTGCAGGACAGTATTCTCTTGCAGCACCTGGCGCTCTTTCAGCTTGCTCAGGACCAGAATGCTGATGCGACGGTTCATCGGGTTGTCCGGGCTGATGCTCGTCAGCCCCATGCGGCTGCCGGTGCCGATCACGCGCAGGAAGCGCTCGTCATCCAGCCCGGCCTTCACCAGGACGCGGCGCGCAGCATTAGCACGGCCCGCAGAGAGTTCCCAGTTGCTGTAGCCGCCGTTACCCCCGGCGTAAGGCAGGGAATCGGTGTGCCCGGTCAGGCTGATCGGGTTGGGCAACTGGTTAAGTAGCGGTACCAGTGCATGCAGGATGCCGTTCATGTAGGGCGCGGGCGTTTCGCTGCCGGTGCGGAACATCGGCCGCTCCTGGCTGTCGGTGATCTGAATCATCAGACCATCGTCGGTGAGCGTCAGCAGCAGGTTGGATTTGAAGTCGCTGAGGCGCGGGTCGGTTTCAATCATCGCCTCCAGCAGCGCTTTGGCACTTTTCAGGCTCTGCACGTTCTTAAAGCGGTCCAGATTATCGACCTTGTGCTTAAACACTTCGCCATCCTGCTTCATCGGGTCGTCGCCGCCCCCCGGAATAATGCTGTCGCTGTAGCTGGTTTTGTTACCGTTGGCCATGGTGGGCTTAAGCGGCATGCGGAAGTAGTCTGCGATCAGCTCGCGCTGCATCGGGGTAGAGGATGAAAGCAGCCACATCACCAGGAAGAAGGCCATCATCGCGGTCATAAAATCGGCGTAAGCGATTTTCCAGGTGCCGCCATGATGCGCATGTTTTTTATGCTTGCGCTTGCGCGAACGGATGATGGTCGTGGTGCCCTTCATTCCGTCGCTTCCGCCGTTTTACCACTGACGCTGGCATTGCTCTTGATCTCACGCACGTGGTTTTCCAGCTCTTCGAACGATGGGCGTTCGCTGGTGTACAGCGTTTTGCGACCAAATTCGACGGCAATCTGCGGCGCATAGCCGTTCAGGCTGGAGAGCAGCGTCACCTTAATGCACTGCATCATTTTGAGCTGGTCGCTGCTCTTCTGGCGCAGCAGCGTGGCCAACGGCAGCACGAAGCCGTAAGCGAGAAGAATACCGAGGAAGGTACCGACCATCGCGTGGGCGATCAGCATACCCAGTTCGGCCGCGGGGCGGTCGGCGGCGGCCAGCGCATTTACCACGCCCATCACCGCGGCAACAATACCGAATGCCGGAAAAGCATCGCCGACGGTATTCAGGCTGTTGGCCGGGACTTCCAGCTCCTCCTGGCGGGTTTCGATCTCTTCGTCCATCAGATCTTCGATCTCATGGGAGTTCATGCTGCCGCTGATCATCAGACGGAAGTAGTCGAGCACAAAATTGATTAGGATAGGGTCGTTAAGCAGTCGGGGGTAGGCAGCAAAGATGTCACTACTGGCGGGTTCTTCAATATCTTTTTCCAGCGACATCAGCCCATTAATGCGGCTCTTCGACAGCAGCAGAAACAGCAGCGCCATCAGGTCCATATAGACCGCTTTATTGTAGCTGCGCCCGACAAACAGGCGCCCCAGCGCCTTACCCGTTGCTTTAAGTGATTTAGCGTTATTACCGACAATGAATGCGCCAACGCCTGCACCGCCGATGATCAACAGCTCAATCGGCTGAAACAGTGAGGCCAGGTTGCCGCCAGACATCATGAACCCGCCAAATACTGTAACAATTACAACAAGATAGCCAATAATAACTAACACAACGACTCCTATCTACTCTTCAAGTCCGATGTCGGCATCTCGGCCACCATCGTGTAACAGCCATCTCGTAAACTGCCGGGTCGGTTAAGCGGATGCCGCCAGCTGCTGCTGGTTGAATGCGTTAACATAATCCTGGCTACTGGCCTGTGAGCGTTTCAGCGCACGCGAAGGAGGGCTGCACAGGCTGCAGGTAAAGGGATTTTTGATGTATTCAGTCGACACCACAAACCCGCCTTTGCACACGCTGCAAGGCTTTTGAGAAATAATGCCGCAGCTTACGAAGCGTAATAAGGTCCATGCACGGGTTAATCCCAGCACGGGTTTTTCTGCGGAACGCGGATAGCACTGTTCCAGATAAAGACGGTAAGCCTTCATCAGCGTTTCAATCGGTCGGCCATTTTCCGTCTTTTGCAGATACAGGCAGATGTTATAAAACATCGACGAATGAATATTCTGCTCCCAGGACATAAACCAGTCTTCGGAGAATGGCAGCATGCCTTTCGGGGGGGGACAGCCACGCAGTTCTTTATACAAGCGCAATAAACGACGGCGGCTCAATGAGGTTTCTGATTCCAGTACCTGCATTCTGGCCCCCAGGGTAATCAGTTCCATGGCAATATTGACCTCATGAATCTCTTCGAGCAGGCTTTTGTTATCGCACATTTTTCTCACCCTCATTGACAGCGTTATGGTGCAGGCACAGATTGTTCAGTAAATCAGTGGATAAAATAATACCGGTGTGAATCTGCTGGAGCGCTTCAATACGCGAATCTTTAGTCAGGTTTTCAATCACCACTTCATCGTCCACGCGCAGACGGCAAATAAGCTGATTTGTCGATGCCAGCTTCATTAACTGTGGCAGCGACAGTTCCTTCAGATTATCGATCGTCCCATCGGATAAACCGAGGCGGAAACCAGCGGCAAATTTATCCTTGCGAATAAGTTGCTGTGCCAGAAGCAGGTAGGACAGGTTAATATCATGAATACTTTGCAGGCTTTCATCAAAATTTGGCATTTGAAGTTTCTCAACTTTACGCAGCTGATAATGGAGATGTGATTAGGAGAAGTAGCCAATCACACCCTGATTACTTAAGCTGACGCAGAGAACGTTTTGGTATTGTCCCCCCTGTTTAGCCACGCGAATATCATCCAGCATGGAAAAACCAAAGAGAATACGTTCAACACCAAACGGCGGCTGCATCAAAATGTGCGAGCATCCTAACCAGCTTAGTTTCAGACCACAACACACCCAAAGATTGTTTCATGCAAAACACCAACCTATCTCATTGATATTGATCAATATTAATAAAAATTAATCATTATTAATTTGAAAGGTATTAATATAACAAGAGCCATCTTAAAAATATAAACACACTTATAGAACAAAAAATGGACAGTGCGATTATTATTTTCTCTGCCAGACAGTATTATCAGTATGGTCGAGAAGCATCCATTCTTGCTCTTATTCTTTTTATCGCCAGGCTGTGGAGCTGGCTGACTCGCGTTTCAGTAAGCCCAAACACCAGCCCAATTTCCTTCATGTTTAAATCCTGCTGATAATAGAGCTGTAAAATCCTCTGCTCTCTCTCCGGGATCATACTGATATGTTCGCTGATTTTACCGATCAGATTATCCTGCATCGCCTGGTTAAGCGGATTTAACGACTCATGTTCTTCATCGACGCGTTCGTAAGCGTCTGCAAACTGCTCTTGTAATTCATCCAGCGAATAGACCTGGCTGCTATTGGTATCCGCCAGCATCTGCTGCAGTTCCTGAACGCTGACATCCATTCTTTCAGCAATATCAGCTTCGCTGGCTTCCCCGCCCTTTTCCTGCTCTATTTGCTGGATCATGACGGTCATTTCGCGCGCGTGTTTGCGCACTCGTCTGGGTACCCAGTCACGCTCGCGCAATTCATCCATTAATGACCAGCGAATTTTTTGTGAAAGGTAAGCACTTAACGTCACACCTTTCTTCGGATCAAAACTATCGATGGCAGATAAAAACCCCAGTGATGCGGCCTGAATCAAATCGTCAAGCTCAACGCTGGCAGGTAAACGCTTCTGTAAGCGAAGGGCTTCCTGGCGGGCGATATGCTTATATTTCGCCCACAACGCCGTTTTATCTTCAATGCCACCTGAAGTATATATTCCGTCCACGCTACCATTCTCAGCTGATAATACCAGCAAGAATTATCAGGTGAAATACCGTATTTAAATAGTGCAAAAAGACTTTATAAAAACGGCTAATCTTTCACTTTGATTACAGAATAATAATTAAGATGATTAACAGCGATAATAATCGACACTATTGACGCTAATTCTCAGGATTAAAACGTTTCCCAATTATCATTGTCATTATCCGTTACTGGCGGTTTAAAAGTACGCCCCGGTGCTACCCGTGAAGTTGCCACAGTCTGCGGCTGCTGCGCGTCACTGAGGACAAACTGCGACACCAGGTTTTCCAGCGCATCAGATTGCATCTCCAGCTCGCCGGAGGCCATCGCCGCCTCTTCCACCATTGCCGCATTCTGCTGAGTGACCAGATCCATCTCATTCACCGCCTGAGAAATCTGGTTGATACCGGCACTCTGCTCATCAGAAGCTGAGGTGATTTCACCCATAATTTCGGTGACCTGAGTCACGGAAGAGACAATCTCCTGCATCACGGCGCTGGCCTGTACCACCTGACGCGAACCGGTGTCCATGGTCGCCACACAGGTATTAATCAGCTGATTAATCTCTTTTGCCGCTTCCGCGCTGCGCTTCGCCAGGTTACGCACCTCTTCCGCCACCACCGCAAAACCGCGGCCCTGCTCACCGGCACGCGCCGCTTCAACGGCGGCATTCAGCGCCAGGATATTGGTTTGATTGGCAATACTGTCAATCACACCGTTGATGTCGGCTATCTGACGTGAACTGCTGGTGATCTGCTGCATAATCTGCTCAAGATTGTGCATCGCCTCACCGCCGTTGCGCGCATTGCCGCTGGCGCTTTCTGCCAGCTGGCGCGCCGTGTGCGCGTTGTCTGCATTCTGGCGCACGGTGGTTTTAATCTGTTCCATGCTGGCGGCGGTTTGCTGCAGTGCAGATGCTTGCTCTTCGGTACGTGACGAGAGATCGCTGTTACCAGTAGAGATTTCACGCGCGTTTTTATGAATACCCAGCACGCTTTCACGAATGCCCGAGATGGTCGCGGTCAGCGAGGTACGCATCTGCTCCAGCGCCTTCAGCATCAGACCGATTTCGTTACTGGCACCGCTCTCTACCACTTTGCTGAGATCGCCCGCTGCGATGGTTTCCAGCGAGTAGATCGTCAGTTCCAGACGGTTAGCGAGGGTACGTTTCAACCAGATCCGCACAATAAACAGCATCAGCAGTGCGCCAATCAATACGGTCACGCCCAGCGCGATCATCTGCTGGTAATCTTTCTCCGCTTCATCCAGATATTCCCGATCGTTACTGTCTGAGTATCCCGCATAGGTCGCCATTTTTTCCCGCAGCAGATTACGGTTCTGCACTTCATCTTCCAGTGAGCCCGTGTAGGCGGCAGGGTTAGCGATGTAATTCTTTTTCAGCATCGCTGATTTATACAGCGCTTCAAACACCGCCTTAACCTCATTTGCCGCGTTAGCCTCTTCAGCGGTATTAAACGGTGAGGACATAAACAGATCCATGCGCTCGCGGGCGTTTTTCAGGATCCGGTCAGCCGTCTGCACCATCTCAGGTGATGCCGGATTGCCCAGCTGCTGTTGCAGCATCAGTCCGTTAATGTGGCCAAAGCTGGAACTGATGTTATAGGCAGCATCCCTGAGCGAGCGGTCATTCACCGATGAAACAACAATGCGCTGGAGGTTTTTGTTATTTCCCGTGGCGTTATAGACGGAAAAAACAGTGGTGAGTAACAGCACCAGGGCAAACAGACCGATGATCAGGCTGATTGCGCTTTGTATTTTTAGATTCTTCAACATAGTGTCCATACGCTATCCCGCCGGGAGAGTGAGCCCCCGG
This sequence comes from Erwinia aphidicola, assembly GCF_014773485.1. Classification (GTDB taxonomy): domain Bacteria; phylum Pseudomonadota; class Gammaproteobacteria; order Enterobacterales; family Enterobacteriaceae; genus Erwinia; species Erwinia aphidicola. Next base: position 10,711 of record NZ_JACXBP010000015.1, read on the forward strand.
TGGGATACGCCTATACAAATAAGGAGGAAAGAGGGTTATGACCTGAACAGCGTCATTTTCTGCATCGCCTGGAATACCAGCATTGAGGATTCCATCGCATACTGCGACATTTTTGCGTCACCGGACAGGCGGGCCATGGTGCCCATATCCGCGCCGAGCACGTTGGTCAGTTTTTCCATCATTGCGTCGCGATCGGCATCACCCTGCATATTGAGTCGTTCAATCTGCTGCATATGGGTACCCAGCTCGGACTGAACCTTACCAATGCTGCTGATACCGGCATCAACCGCGCGGTTGGCATCGCCCAGCGCCAGTTTCACCGCATCCGGATCGATCGGGTCGGCCGTCAGCGCCGCCGCCGCCGCCTGCAGATTTTTAAACAGATCGTCCGGCTCACCACTGTTAAAGATATCCTTGCCCAGGTGCCCGGTCTGGATTTCGGTCCCTTCGTCGATGGTCTGCCGCTGTGCCGTATCGCCGCCCATGTAGTTGCCCAGATCGTCATACGGTGCGATGTCAGTTTTGAAACCGGAGAACAGGTAACGCCCGCTGCCATCGCGGGAGTTGGCTAAATCCGTCAGGCTGCTGGTGATGCCGCTAATCTCTTTACCCAGCGCGGCGAGATCTTCCTTCGATGCCGTCCCGTTCATCGCCGCAAGGATCTTGCTATTCAGCTCTTTTGATACCAGCTGGCTCATCGACTGCAGTACGGAATCGGCCTGCTGCATGTTCCCCATGACGGTTGAGCGCGTGTTGCTGTACAGCTCCATTTTTGCCAGCGCATTCTGATACTTCACCGCATCTGCCGCGCCCTGCGGGTCATCCGAGGCGGCCATCAGGGTTTTACCTGCGGATAAACGTGAGTAAACGCTGTAAGTTTCATTAATGCGCGCCGACATGGTTTTGACGCTCTGGTTAAACATATGTTGCGTACTAAGGCGCATACTCTTTCCTCAATTATCTGGGCCGTTATCGAATGGCCAGTAGAGCATCAAACATGTCGGTAGCGGTTTGCAGGATCTGCGCGTTGGCATTGTAGTACTGAGAAAACATGCGCAGCTTCATCCCTTCTTCGTCAATATTTACCCCGACCACCGACTGCCACTTTTCACCCAGTTCGGTCAGTACGCTTTCCGCCGTTTTCAGGTCGGCCTTAAGTGAGCTGGCTGACGAACCAATGGCGCTGACCAGGCTGGCATAGGCTTCGCTCAGCGTGGCTTTACCAATCAGTTTTTCATCCTGGATACCTAGCAGTTTTTCCAGGTTGGTATTATCGGATTCACCGCCATCAAAGGTGCCCGCCGCGGCAATCCGATCGCCGCTGGTAATTGCCACGTCCAGACCTTCCGCAACGCCCTCAGCCGGATTGAGCATAAAGCTATCGCCTTCAAGCGGCGCACCGCTGACGCCAATGGACAGACCGTCAAACTCAAGCTCGCCCATTGGGTTAGTGGTGTGTGGAACCACCCGGCCGTCCGCCCCCTTCACTTCCCAACCGCTGGCGGTGCGGGTGATGGTGTAATCCTCGGCATTCACGCTGCCGGCAGGGCCATTGAAACGCGGCATCAGGCTGGCATCACCGCCATTATTGCGGTTGGCGTAAGCGCTCGGGTCCGGGATCTTGAACAGATCGCCGCCTTGTGTTCCGTCAGCATCAAAGCCGTCACGGTTGACCTCGTTAAAGCGTGCTGCCATCTGCAACGCCATCTGGTTCAGCTCGTTACGTGCCTGGCTCAGATCGTCGTTACGGAATTTAAACAGCCCGCCCAGCTTGCCAGCGGTGAAACGTTCCTCATTCAGCTCCCTGGCATTGCCGCTGCCATCAACATACGACACCACGGTTTTATTAGGGTTGGCATCAGAGACAGAGGTTTCCAGCTTGAACGAGCGGTTGCCGGACACCAGCGGGCGGCCATCCGGCATCGCGACATCCACGCGGCCAGTCTCTTTATTTTCCGCGATCTGAATGCCCATCTGCCCGCTGAGTGAATCCAGCAGGTTATCGCGCGCATCCAGCAGATCGCCCGGTGGAGTACCGTGCTGCGCGGTGATTTTCTCGATCTCTTCATTCAGCTTCGCCAGCTGGGTGGTGGCATCGTTAATCTCTTTAACGCTCTGCTCTATCTGGCTATTGGTACTTTTTTCCAGGCCGCTAAGACGTTTGCTGGTGGTATTAAACTGGTAGCTGACTGAACCCATGGTGTTAAATGCCGACTGACGCGCAGCTGGCGAATCCGGTTCACTACTGAGGGTTTTCAGCGATTTAAAGAAATTATCCAGCGATACTGAGGGGTTAGCATCGCTGTTGCCCATCATATCGTCGATCTCCGCCAGCTGCTCATAGCGGCCAACCAGCGCGCCAAAGTTGCTGTTTGCCCCCCGCAGCTGGCCGTTCAGGAAACTGTCATTATTACGATAGACGCCGTTAACCTGGGCACCGTAACCGTAAAAACCATTGCCGGTGCTCAACCCGCCCGCTTCGCCAATAATAATATCGCGGCGGCTGTAACCGGCGTTTGTCGCATTATTGATGTTGTTACCGATGACATATATTGCGGAATTCGCGGTACTGAGACCACTTTTGGCTAAATTAAATAGATTCATATTTTATCCACGAAATTCATCGTGCGCGGCCCGAATCAGGGTTCAGACGGCGCCTGTTTTTTACTGTCCTTATTACTTCATCGGTGATTCACAAATTTACTAAAACGTCTTTACTAAAAAAGTTGTGACAGGTCGGTTTTATACGCCTGCAAGCCCTGGGTAATATTGCCTTTGACCTGTTGGATAATATTGATCAGCTTGTTGGCATAGGCCGGATCGGTGGCGTAGCCCCCCGCCTGCAGCGCGCGTGCGCCCTGCTCGGCAGAGGATGACTGCACGACCTTCTGATAGCGTGGGTTGTTCTTCAGCAGCCGCGCATAGTCACTTAATGCCTCGCCGTAGGAGTCATAAACGCGAAACGCCGCCTGGATTTTCTGCGGCGTGCCGTTGATATATTCGGTGGTGGTAATTTCGGTGGTTTTGCCCTGCCAGTCTCCGCTGGCCTTGATGCCGAACAGGTTGTGGCTTGGCTTGCCCTCCCCGGTGAGAATTTCGCGTTTTCCCCATCCCGACTCCAGCGCCGCCTGAGCCAAAATCAGATGCGGATGGATGCCGCTGCTCTGCGCGGCCTGCAGTGCCGGGCGCAGCAGGCGGGAGATAAACGGCTGTGAGCTGCTGCTCTGGGCAGTCATCGCGCTGACCGGCGTGGCCCGTGTACTTGCCGCCACTGAGGTGGCGTTCAATGGCGCATGAGGGAGTGAATAAGGCCCCGGGGCCGGCGCGGCAATGCGCTGCGCCTGCCCGGCCGGATCCTTCACCTCTCCCCCCATCTGGCGCACGATCATATCGGCAAAGCCGAGCGGGCTTTTTTGCGCCAGGTCCTGCGCCAGCTGCTGATCGTGCATCGAGGTGTACATCTCCGAGGCCTGGCTATGCATCAGGCCATCCTTAAACCCGGCATCACGCATGCTTTTCAGCATGATCTGTACGAAGATCCCCTCCATCTGCTTCGCGGCGGCGCGCAGCGCCTGCGGTGACTCGCTGCTCCCCGCCTTCAGCTTCAGCGGGTCCAGCGAGCGCAAATCCCAGGAAGCCGTATTAAACTGGTCGATCTCGCTCATCAGTTGGTCTCCAGCCTGGCATGCAGGCAGCCCGCGCTTTTCATCGCTTCGAGGATCGACATCAGCTCGTTTGGCGTTGCCCCCAGGCCGTTGAGCGCCCGCACCACATTGTTGAGATCGGTGCTGCTGCTGACGTGCTGCAGAGCGCCGCCGCTATCGCGCACCGAGATATCAGTCTTTGGCACCACCACGGTTTCGCCACCGCCAAACGGCGTATCCGGCTGGCTGACCTGGTTATTCTGCGACACTTCCACCGTCAGGCCGCCGTATGCCACCGCGCAGGAATCCAGCGTCACGTGGCGGTTCATCACTACCGCCCCGGTACGCGAGTTGACGATCACTTTGGCATCCTGGATCCCCACGCGCAGCGGGATATCCTGAATATTGGCGAGAAAGCGCACGCGCGAGGGGCCATCAGCCGGGGCAAACAGGCGTACAGTACGCGCATCTTCCGGCATCGCCGCACCGCTAAAACGGCGGTTAATCTCATCGCTGATCAGCTGTGCCAGCGAAAAATCGGTGTCGTTGAGCTGCAGACGCAGCGCGCTCTGGCTGGCAAAATCGTTCGGCACCGCACGTTCAACGCTGGCACCGCCGCTAATGCGCCCGCCGTTGAGCTGGTTAACCTGTACCCGGCTGCCGCCCGCCTGCGCACCGCTGCCGGAGATCAGCACGTTGCCCTGCGCCAGCGCATAGATCTGCGCATCCGCCCCCTTTAGTGGCGTCATCAGTAGCGTGCCGCCGCGCAGGCTTTTGGCATTGCCGAGTGACGAAACCACAATATCGATGCGGTCACCGGGACGGGCAAAAGCGGGCATCTCCGCCGTCACCATCACCGCCGCAATATTTTTCAGCTGCATATTGGTGCCAGCCGGTACAGTGATGCCCAACTGGGACAGCATGTTATTCAGGCTCTGCCCGGTAAAGGGCGCCTGCATGGTCTGATCGCCGGTGCCGTCCAGCCCGACCACCAGGCCGTAGCCCATCAGCGAGTTAGATCGCACGCCCTGCACCGTCACCAGGTCGCGGATGCGCTCGGCGTGAACGCAGGTTGGCGCCAGCATCGCCATCGCGCTTAATAGCATGGTGCAGAGTAAAAAAGTTTGTTTTTTCATCGTCATATCAGAATGGTGAGAGGTTCAATAACACGCGCTGCAGCCAGCCCATGTTCTGCGCTTCATTGATGTAGCCATTGCCCACGTATTCGATACGCGCATCAGCCACCTGGATGGAGGACACGGTGTTATTGCCGCTGATGGTGCGCGGATTCACCACCCCGGAGAAGCGGATAAACTCGGTGCCCTGGTTAATGGCAATCTGCTTTTCACCCACCACCTGCAGATTGCCGTTGGGTAGCAGGTTCATCACTGTCACGGTGAGGGTGCCGGTGAAGGTGTTGCGCGCCGCAGCGCCGCCCTTACCGGCAAAATCCGACTTGCCGCTGGCTGCGAAATCTAACTTGCCGTTACCCAGAAAACCGCCTACCGAATCCGGCACGGCAGTCAACCCGGCCCCGGCCGAGCCATTACGGTTGGCGCTGGCGCTGGAGCTTTTGCTGGCGCTGACGTTCTCCTGCAGCAGGATAGTCAGCGTGTCGCCGACGTTACGCGGCCGCCTGTCTTCAAACATCGGCTGATAGCCATAGTTCATCCCCTGCCCACTCTGAAACAGCGAGCCGTTTGCACGGGTCGCAGCCATCGCTAACGGTGCTGCGCTGGTCGGGCCCTGTACTAAAGGCTGCTGCAAAATATGCGCGCAGCCACTGAGGAACATCGCCGCGCTCAGGGCGGCGCTGGCGGCACGCCCACGACGATAAAACGCACTGAATATATTCATTTTATTGGCAACTTAACGGTCCGAAACCCGCCAGGCTTGCGCACTGACGGGTACAGGTGAGGATTACAGCTGCGCAAGGCGCTGGAGCATCTGATCAGAAGCCGAAACCGCCTTACTGTTGATCTCATAGGCGCGCTGAACCTGGATCATGGTGACCAGCTCTTCCGCGACATTGACGTTGGAGGTTTCCACATACTGATGCTTGAGGCGGCCTGCGCCATCCATGCCCGGCGTGGCTTCATTCGGTGCACCGGAGGCCTGAGTTTCCACATACAGGTTGCCGCCGATGCTCTCCAGACCGGCATCGTTGATAAAGGTGCTGAGCGTCAGCTGCCCGACCTGCTGCGCCGCCGCCTGGCCTGGTAGGGTCACGGTGACAATCCCGTCTTCACCGACGGTCAGCTTCTGCGCGTCCAGCGGCACGGTAATATCCGGCTGCACCGGGTTTCCCTCGGCGGTAACCATCTGGCCGTTTTCATTGCGCTTGAACGACCCGTCGCGGGTATACGCGGTGGTGCCATCCGGCATCTGTACCTGGAAGAAGCCTTTACCCTGAATGGCGATGTCGTAGTCGCTGCTGGTCTGCGTCAGGGAACCCTGGGTGTGCAGACGCTCGGTCGCCACCGGCGCCACGCCCGTCCCCAGCTGCATGCCGGTTGGCAGCGTGGTCTGCTCGGAAGCCTGTGCCCCCGGCTGGCGCATGGTCTGGTACAGCAGGTCCTGGAATACCGCGCGCTGGCGCTTGAAGCCGTTGGTGCCGACGTTGGCGAGGTTATTAGAAATAACATCCATATTGGTCTGCTGGGCTTCCAGACCGGTTTTTGCAATCCATAAAGAACGGATCATGTTAAGACTCCTGCGCGGGCATTAGCTCACGCTTAAAAGCTGGTTAGCCTGTTTGGCATTTTCATCGGCGGTACGAATAGTTTTCATGTTCATGTCGAAGCTGCGTGCGGTGGCGATCATTTCGGTCATCGATTTGACCGGGCTGACATTGCTGCCTTCCAGTGCTTCGGGGCTGAGGCGCATCGCTTCATCGGCGGCCAGCGCACCGCCGCCAGCCGGGTGGAACAGCCCATCATCGCCGTGCAGCAGGCTCTGCATCTCCGCCTGCGCCAGCTTGATACGCCCGATCGGCGTCACCGCCGTTGGGTCATCCCCGGCGCCGAGCGCCGTCAGCGTGCCGTCCGGCGCAATGGTCACGGCGGACTGCGGCGGCACGGTCAGCGGTGCGCCGTCGCCCATCAGCGGAAAACCGTTAATGCTCAGCGCCCCTTCGCTATCCACCTGAATCGCCCCGTTGCGGGTGTAAGCTTCCTGCCCGTCGGCCATCGCCACGGCCAGCCAGCCGCCCTGCGGCAGAGCGACATCGAGGCTGCGCCCGGTGTGATTAATCGGCCCCATGCTGTTGTCGTGGTATGGCGTGCTCTCAGCCACCAGCGCACGGGTGGCGTGCGTTTCACCCTCGATCGGCACCGAGCGGAAAGCCGCCAGCTGGGCACGAAAGCCGGTAGTGGAGCTGTTAGCCAGATTATTGGCGGTGACGGCCTGACGGTTCAGCGCCGCATTGGCGGCGCTCATGGCGGTATATATCGCGCGATCCATTATCTGCCGCCGTTATCGCAGGTTAACCAGGGTCTGCAACAGCTCAGACTGGGTTTTGATGGTCTGAGAGTTGGACTGGTAGTTGCGCTGATAGACGATCATGTTGACCATTTCAGCGCCGAGATCGACGTTGGAGCTTTCCAGCGCCCCTCCGGTCAGCTTACCGAAGCTGCCAGTGCCGGCGATGCCGACCACGGAAGGGCCGGACTGCGGTGATTCGACCCAGGTGTTATTGCCGTTCTGCTGCAGCCCGCCCGGGTTGGTGAAGTTTGCCAGTACCACCTGGGCAATCAGCTGTTTTTCACCATTGTCATAGTTGGCAACGATTTCGCCGTTATCGCCGATCTGGAAGTTGACGTATTTGCCCGGCGCGTGGCCATCGATGGTGGCAGGATCCATCGCATTCTCACCCGAGTTCTGCGTCAGTCCTGAAAGGTCGAGGGTCATACTGAGCGGTGCTGCGCCGTTGAAAGCGCCGCCCAGCACGGACAGTTCGGCCGGATCGGTAATCAGTTTTCCGTTGGTATCGAACTGGAGATCGACAGACTTATAGCTCACGGGAGTGGTCGGTGATGTGCTGTCGTTGCTGTATGCCGTCCACTGGTTATCGGCGGTTTTGACATAGTAGATATCAACAGTGTGGCGGTTACCCTGGCTATCATAGGCTTCAACCTGGCTGGAGTAGCTGTAGGTATCGCCATCTTTCGGATCGAAAGGGGTTTTCGTGACAATCTCTTCACCTGACTTCAGGTTGCCGGTCAGTTTGCCGCTGGTGGATGCCACTGGCGGCATACCGGTCTTATTAATCTGAATCGGCCCCACGCCCGCGCCCGGTTGAATCGCCGGTGGCGTGCCGGTGGCCTGATAGCCGGTCAGGCGCAGGCCATTACTCATGTTAGTGATGTAGCCATTAACATCGGTATCGAACTGGCCGTTACGGCTGTAGTACGCCTGCCCTGCTTCATCCATCAGGCGGAAAAAACCGTTGCCGCTGATGCCGAGATCGAGATTACGCCCGGTGCTGGTTAAACCGCCATCGTTGAAGTTCTGGCTGGTACCGGCTACCTGCACGCCCATGCCCTGCGCACCGGCGAAGATATCGGCGAAGGAGACTGACCCCGCTTTAAACCCATAGGTTTGTGAGTTGGCAATGTTGTTACCCACCGAGTCCAGCGCGCGCGATGCCGCATTGAGGCCGCTCAGGCCTTGTGAAAAGCTCATAGTAAAATTCCAGAAAGTGAAGTGAGTAGTTAACGAATAACGAAGATCTCGCTTAACGTCGTGGTTTTGCCCTTAGCCAGATGCAACACCGCGCCCTGTGCTCCGAAGGAGACCGCTTCAATCTTCTCGGCAACCAAACCAACGATCTCAGGCGCCTGGCCCTCGGCCGCGCTGGCGCTATAGGTCACGGTGTATTCCATGTCTGCTTCTGGCTCAGACGGTTTGAAGTTCTCCAGGTCGTCGAGGCTGAACTCGTTAATACCCGCTTTCGTCTTCGACCCTTTCAGCTCGGCGGTATAGGCCTTACCTGCTGCATCGGTCAGCGTCACGGTGACCTTCTCTGCTTCCCCCCCGAGGGCAAAGCTCAGCGGTTTTTCGTCACTGGCGGTATCCACTCCCCCCCAGGTCACTTTCTGATCGCCCTCAACCATGACTTCGCGGCCAACCCAGGATGCCGAGCTCATTTGCTGCATATTGACCAGCAGCCCGCCCACGGTATTAAGCGATTTATTCAGGCTCTCAACCCCGGCAGCGGTGTTGAACTGTGCCAGCTGGGAAGTCAGCTGGTTATTGTCCATCGGGTTAGTCGGGTCCTGGTTCTGCATCTGTGCCACCAGCAGCGTCATAAAGCTGTTGGTGAGGTCGGCAGCGCTGCTGCCGGTGCCAACACCGTTATTGCTGTTGTTGTTTACGGAAGAAACTGCCATAAAGTTATCCTTACTGGCCGAGTGACAGAGTTTTCAACATCAGCGACTTCGCGGAGTTCATCACTTCGACATTGGCCTGATAGCTGCGGGAGGCGGAAAGCGTGTTGACCATTTCGCTCACCACATTGACGTTCGGCATGCGCACGTAGCCCTGCCGATCCGCCAGCGGATTGCCCGGCTCATACACCAGCCGGTCCGGCGCGGTGCTTTCCACCACCTCACCGATTTTTACCCCACCGATATCGCCTCCGGCGTGAGTATCCACCTCAAAAGTGACCTGACGGGCGCGATACGGCTGCCCGTCCGGACCGGCCACGCTGTCGGCGTTGGCCATATTGCTGGCGCTGACGTTCAGTCGTTTTGACTGGGCGGTCATTGCCGATCCTGAAATATCAAAAACGCTAAATAACGACATTTTTATGATTCTCCCTAAGCGAGGACGCTCATCATTTTTTTAATATCCGCACCGAGGAAGGTCAGGCTCGACTGATATTTCACGCTGTTATCGGCAAAGCTGATACGCTCGCGATCCATATCAACGGTATTGCCGTCAGCGCTGGGCTGGTCCGGAATGCGGTACAGCAGACTGGCATCGTCAAAAATATTGCCCTGCCCCTCAATATGGCGGTTAGAGGTTAATGAGAGTGACACCGGTGATTTCGCCATTGACTGATTCGCCAGCGAGTTTTGTAACTGCTGAGAAAAATCGATATCGCGCGCCATATAGCCGGGCGTATCGGCATTAGCAATATTTGATGCCAGCACTTCCTGCCGACGCGAGAGCAAACTCAACGCCTCCTGCTGAAAGCGAAACGCATCATCAAGTTTATTAATCATCGAAGTTAGGCCTCGCGCCTGAAAATTTAACCGTCATATTTTAGCCAGCGCAGTTCAAATATTACACTGCAAAGAACTGACAGAAATAAGCGCTTTTAGCGGGTTAAAATTTCCGGCGAGATATATCAAATAACGACACCATTAATTGGCGACAGAAGTGTCTGCATTTAGCGTAATAACATTCGCAATAGTTAGTTTATAATTTAATCATCAATCACCGAGTTGGCATGATTTATACCCGGCAACCAGAGCACTTTATTATTATGTTTTTTCGTTCCTCTTTTCTGCTGCTGACGCTGTCTCTTAGCACCTCGCTGTATGCCAGCACCCAGGCACTTTCTGCCAGCGAGCAGCGCCTGTTGACAACCATTAACGGCCTGCTTAATAAAGGTCGGCCAACAGGTGAGAAGCGCAATCTGGTGCAGGTCGCGACGCTGTTAAGCCCGGCGAGGCAGCTGTCTGCACTCTGCGCCGAACCGGTGCTGACCCTGGCGGGGAATGAGCGCCGCCTGGTCGGGCGGCGCAGCGTGGTGGCAACGTGTGGCGCGCGGCGCCACTACCTGACCATTCAGGTGCGGGCGCAGGGAACCTGGTGGCTGGCGAAAAACCGCCTGGCAGCGGGCAGCCGGGTTTCCGCAGGCGATATTGAACCGTTCACCGGCAGCCTTGAGCACCAGCCCGATGGGATTATTTTTGATGCCGCAGAGATCATCGGTCAGATAACCACGCGCGCCATTGCGGCAGGCAGCCCGCTGCGACAAAACCAGCTGCGCCAGCACTGGCGGCTGCGCAATGGTCAGACGGTGGAGATTGTGACCCTGGGAAAAGGCTTTCGTATTCGCAGCGCGGGCAAGGCGCTGGCTAACGCCGCGGTTGACGATATGCTGAAAGTGCAGACCCGGGGTGGTCAGACCGTGAGCGGTAAAGTGAACGCTGACGGCCAGGTGGTGATTTTTCTGCAAGAATAATTTTAGTTTCTCGCGCAATCACCGATGAGAAGGTTATAAGCAGTCACTTTTACCCTTTACCAGGCGAGATCCACCATGAGCATTGACCGTACTACTCCCGCTACCGCTGTTAACGCCATTGCTGCCACCCAGGATATGCGCATTCGTCATCCTCAGCAGGAAGCAGAAACCGCGCGCGTGCAGGCGACCCTCGATGAGCAAACCGACGTAACGCTGAGCGCACTGACGCAGCAGATGAAAGCGGATACCCACGGTGACATCAACTATACGCGCGTTGCTGCGGTGCGTGCTGCACTGGAAGCCGGCGAGCTGCCCATTGATCCGGAAAACATTGCCCGTTCGCTGGTAATGGATATCTTTCAATTTAATTAAACACTGAGCCCATTAAGCCATGGACAAGCTGCACTCGATATTGTCACAAATGAAAACGTCGCTGAGCGAGCTGGAGGCGATCATGATTGAGGAAGTCAATCAGCTGAATCGCCCACAGATTAATCCTGTGTCTCTACAGGTATTAACGGACAATAAAAGCCAGCTGTTGTCGACCATTCAGTATTACGACGAGCTTCGTCGTCAGGAAGAAGCCGAGCGTAGAATGGCTGCGCCCTATCGTCAGCAGGGTAAATTGTTTAGCTGCTGGCAGCAGGTCACCGGGCAGATCCAGGCAACCAAAGATCTGAACGGTAAAGTCGAAGAGCTGCTGAATATCCATATGAAAAAAAATCAGCAGCTGAAGAAAGTGGTGGATGGCGTAAACGGCAATAATATTTACGGCTCTGCCGGTGAAGCCCACCGTGCGCCAACCGCACGCGCCTATAACATCAGCGTCTGAACATCCCTTTAGCGTTTACCTTGTAACGATTTGCCAGCACGCCGCTGGCTTTTTTTTGTATGAAAAATGTAATCAAATAGACGCACTGCTACAACAATAAAATCGCTGCAGCAGTGGTGACAGCCGGGAATTAACGGGTAAGAGAGGTGAAAGGCGCGGCGTACGCATTGCTGGCCGCTTTACCTTTATTTAACGTGGTCATTTCACTACGCAGGGTGTCGAGACGTGTGCGCATGCGTTGCATCATCAGTTCTTCATTGGCCATCAGTTCGGCAATAATCTGGCGAACGTGGGTCTGCTCATCTTCACTCAGATCGTCACGATCGCAGGCGATGGCCTCACTCAGCAGCGTGGCATATTCGGTCATCGAATCAATAAACTCGTCCCACTTCCCTTCACGGGTAAGCTCCATCAGATTGCTGTTCAACAGCGCCGCTTTCTGCAGCCCGCAGGTCAATGTCTTATCCATAAGTCACCTGCTTTTTCGCCGGCTCAATCTCTTTCCAGGTGGTTGAGATGGTGCTCATAATCTCAATCAGGTGCGGTAACTCCTCCGGCGTCTGATTAAGATTGATCAGCAGCAAATTGCGCGAAACATATTCGTACAGGCTCTCCAGCTCTTCGCTAATATTGCCGCCAACCTCATGGTTCAGCGCGCAGCGCAGACCGTTGTCGATAATATTAATCGCCCGTGAGATCATCTCGCCTCTCCTTGCGATATTTCCCTGGTCAAAATAGATTTTCGCCCGCAGCATGGCATTCACCGCGCCCTCCAGCAGCATAGTGATCAGCTGATGGGGCGTGGCGCCTGCCAGCTGGCTTTCGAGCGATACCTGCGCGTAGGCGCTCTGGCCTGTCCTGCTATACATAGTGAGTTTTCCTGCCGGACATCAGTGATGCCCGGCGTTAAAAAAGTTAAAGCCCGGCCAGCATCGATGCCAGCTGATTGCTCATGTTGTTCATCTTGCTCATCGCCAGATCGAGGCGTTCGAAGTCTTTGCGGTTACGCTCCACCACGGAATCGATCATCTTTTCCATCTGCTTAATGCGGTCGCTGACCTGGGAGGTCTGATCCTGCAGTCCTTTGGTGATCTGCTCGATCACGCCTTTCACTTTTGGAATAGCGTCTGAATCACCAATATAGTTTTTGATAATGCTCTGCATCTTGTCGGCGATGCCTTCGTTGCTGCCTTTGCCGAGGAACAGGGCTTCAATTTCTGCCGGGTTCTCCTTGACCGCCGTCTCCAGCTTTTTACTGTCAATGGTCAGCTTGCCGGTGGCGGCATCTTCGGTTTTGACTTCGATACCCAACTTCGCCAGCGAGGCAAAGACCTCGCTCAGCTCACTGTTGCTGCCCACCGTCACTTCCCGCATATCTGCCGTCAGACGGCGCAGCGTGCTGTTGCCCATCAGCGCGCCGTTGCCCGCATTGGGTTCATCCTCTTTCCCCTCAGCGGGTGGTTTCCACGCACTGGCGCTGCTGGACTCAGACAGGAAGGCGTTATACAGCTTCACAAACTCTTCAACAGCACCTTTGAATTTGGAGGTATCGCTGGTAACAGAGAGGTTTTCATAAATGAATTCGCCGCTGTCTTTATCTTTTTCAGAGATCTGCTGCAGCTCCAGCGTGATACCGTCTATGGCATCGGTGATGGTGTTGCTGCTGCGGTTGAGCTTGACGCCATCAATCACCACAATGGCATTCTGCGCTTCAACCGTGGTCGCCATTTTCCCTGCCGGTGGCCTGGCGGCTGCCGGATCAAAGTTCAGCACATCGCCCAGCCGGGAGTCCCCTTCGACTTCGACTTTGATCTGGCCCTCTTCCCCGGTTTTCTTCGAGGTCATCACCAGGGTGAATTTGCCATCCTCGGTTGGGCGCACTGAGGCGGTGACATCGCCTTTCTGCTGATTAATCTTTTTGGCGATCTGATCCAGTGAGGTCTGATCCTCTTCCAGTTCGATCTCCATCGGCTTCCCATCACCGACGCTGATCTTCAGCGTGCGCTTATCCACACTTTGATCGCCAAGATTGTCGGTGCGGCTACTCTGAGCCCCGGTACCAATTTTGTGCGCGCGCGCCAGCTGCTCAACGTAGACTTCATAACTGTCGGGCTGCGCGCCGGAAGTGGCGCTCGCTTTAAACGCTTTATTGGTGCCGATGGTAACGCCGTGGAAGCCATCGTCACCGATCTTTTTCAGATTGTCGTTGAGCGCCGACAGCGAGCTGGAGATTTTTCCCCAGGATGACACCTGATTATTGAATCCGGTTTTCTTTTTGGTATACGGATCCAGCTTTGACTGCTCGGCTTTTTTAATCTGAGAAAGCAAATTTTCAAAATCGATGGTACCGCCAGAACCCAGCCCTGGAATTGCAAACCCGGCCATTTTACTCTCCTGCTCGTAGGGTTAATGTGTTATCACATAAATAGCCATCGGATATTTTTCACTTTAGTTTAATTTTTTACAGTTCTGGCGACAACTGCCCGCCCTTAATCGAACACGGGTGCCATCTGTTCTCCGCTTTGAATTTCGCATAAAGGAAAGCCCGCCCCCCTAAACGGATAATTAGCGTCATAGTTGACTGCAATTTGATGATTTAAATTATTCCGCGAAAAAAATTTCAGTCATTTTTAATTCCCACCGATAGCTTAGTTATGCGCAACAACGAACGACGCATAAGTTAATAGCTTTTAATACAATCCAACCTATTCAAGAGGATTTAAATATGGCCCAGGTCATTAACACTAACTCACTGAGCCTGATGGCTCAGACTAACCTGAACAAATCACAGGCTTCTCTGGGTACCGCTATCCAGCGTCTCTCTTCTGGCCTGCGTATTAACAGCGCCAAAGACGATGCAGCGGGTCAGGCGATCACCAACCGCTTCACTGCCAACATCGAAGGCATGACTCAGGCGGCCCGTAATGCCAACGACGGTATCTCCCTGGCGCAGACCACAGAGGGTGCGCTGAACGAGATCAATGACAACCTGCTGAACATCCGTCGCCTGTCCGAGCAGGCGCTGAACGGCACCAACTCAGAATCGGATAAAAAATCTATCCAGGAAGAAGTGACCGCGCGTCTGGCCGAAATCGGCCGTATCGCCAAAGACACTGAATTTAACGGCGTAAACGTACTGGATGGCTCAACCTCTTCACTGCAGATTCAGATCGGCGCGAAAGATGGTCAGACTATCGGTATCGACCTGCCGGCAATGGACCTGGAAAAACTGGGTCTGGATGACTACAGCGTAATGAATGCCCTGAACGGCAAATACGACAAGCCAACGCTGGAAGCATCGGGCACCTCAATCGGCGCAACTGATACTATCGGTGCTGGCGCTAACGAGATCGTGCTTGATGCAGCAGCAATGACTTCCATCGCCACTGAAGTGGGCGCGGCAGCCGGTACTGATATCCAACTTTACAGCACCACCGATAAAGATGGTGCAACTCATCATTACGCTTATGACAAGGTTAATGATAAGGCCACTGAAGTTACGCTGAAATCAGATGGTGCAGGTGCGGGTACTCCAGGTGCTGGTAAACTTGACACTGTTACCGCGGGCAAAGTCCTGAGCGCAGTCGATAGCGATATCCTGCAGACCGGGCCAAGTGCACTGAAAGGTGAACTGCAGACCTACGGTGAAGGCAAAGAGATTACTCTGGCCAGCGGCAACAAGCATACGCTGCAAGCTGCGGACCTGGAAGCTATCGCCACTGAACTGGGCGGTGATGCCTCTTCTGTCGCCAACATGGAAGTGATGGGTCTGGCAGATAAGAACGGCGACGTTTCTTACTACGCGGTACACACCGATGCCACCACGGGTAAGCAGACCGGTATCGCTCTGGACCTGGATGATGCAGGTGGTACTTTCACCGCAGCTAAAACTGACGATCTGAGCATCAAAGATCTGCAGAAAATGGAAGAGCTGAACTCTGGCAACGGCATTCTGAAAACGATGGATGCTGCGCTGGCGCAGGTTGACAGCTTCCGTTCTGGTTTGGGTGCGGTGCAGAACCGTTTTAACTCCATCATCAGCAACCTGAACACCACCGTGAACAACATGACTGAAGCGAAATCACGCATCCTTGATGCAGACTTCTCTTCTGAAGTGTCGGCGATGAGCCGTGCCAACATCCTGCAGTCAGCCGGTATCACCGTGCTGTCCCAGGCCAACCAGGTGCCACAGAACGTGCTGCAGCTGCTGCGTTAATTCGCGTAAGTTTCCAGCCCATCCTGTCAATTCTGGGCTGCAGCCCTCCCCTTTGGGGAGGGCTTTTTTATACGTGCGCTAAGTACCATTAATTAACTGAATACCTCACCACTCCCACGCCCTCCTTTCTGCGTATTAATCACGATTAACAAAGCTAAATCTCTTTCGCTCATAGCAGAATATTCAATGTCCATTTGCTAATTAACAAGCATTTACAAGATTAATAACCCTGGCAACCGTCGCGACTTTTGGCCATATGTGGTGCATAATACGCTGTGAAATTAATAAATTAACAGAAAGAAGCAGCCCTTCCATCACTATTAAAACATTAACAATGCTAAATACAGCAACCGTTTCAGGCCTGGCGCTCCTTTCCCTAACTAGGAAAAATCCTAATACATTCAATTAAATCAATAGCTCACTAAATATAATAACTCTTAAAGAAGATTCGTCACTCTTATGCATAACACTATCGCCATTGGCACCTCGCTTAAACTCGACCGGCGTACCCGCACGCTGTCGAATATTAAAAACGGAAGCAGCGTCACGCTGCCGGCTTCTGCCTGCCGCTGCCTGAAAGCGCTGGTGGAGGAGAAAGAGAACGTCCTGTCCTATGAACAGCTGATGGATATCGGCTGGCGCAATTCCGGGGTAGAAGTCACCGAAAACAGCGTCCGTGTGATGATCACCAAAATCCGCCGCGCGCTGGTGACGCTGAAGGTTGACGAGTGGATCCAGCTGGTTGCCGTTACCCGCAGCGGCTATCGTCTGATCGTCAATAAAGAGGTGGCCGTGATTACCGCTGCGCGCCACGCTGAGGCCAGCATTCCTCAGCTAGAGCCCCCCATCCCGCCAGCAGCGGCCCCACCGTCACTGCCGCCGCTGCCCGCGACCCTATCAGGCGAAAAAACCGCCGTGTGGCCACGCCGTCTTTTGGCCTGTGCCGTCGGGGCGTTACTGGGCTGGCTGGCGGTGTTGATCATCAGCGGGTATTTTAAATTTACGCCGCAGCGCACCGACTTTACCCGCTGGTATGGGGAGGCAATACCGCCCGAGACCGAAGTGTGGGTTCCGCAGGGGGAGCTGTCCGCCGCACAGCAAAAAACGGTAGTCCAGACGCTTCAACTCTATGCACTTTATGCCAGCAGTTATGAGACTAATGCCGAAAAAGCGCGCTTCCTCTACATCACTATTGGCCATTCCCCCCGTCATATGGGGCTGATTGCCTGTGCTATCCCGCTGCGAACCTCGGAGAATAATTGTGAGTCGTATTATTTTACCAAACGTTAAGTCCTCCACCCTGCTGTGGTCTGGCGGGAGCTTCCTGCTGGTACTGCTATTCTTCTGGGTGAAAGAGGTGATGTTTTATCCATTGAAAAATACCTGCGTGGCGCCGGTATCCTACTACTCCATTGATGATAATAACCACTGGACCGTAGCCCGTGGCGTTTATCACTCCTATCGTGAAGGGCTGTCAGAGGTGCGTACCGTGTATAACGGCACCATCCAGCACTACACCAGCGGAATGCCATCGATGCGGGCGGTAACGGTGCTGCGCGAAGTGATCATTGAGGGACATCTGAGACAGAATCGTCTGCACAGCACGGTGCTGGAACAGAGCCGCAAGCTGGGCGATCAAAGCAGCGATCAGCAGGTCTTACAGTACGTTTTCCCGCATATCAAGCCCGGTGAAAAAAGCACCCTCTGGATCTATCTGTTAAACGGTTTAGCCATTGCGACAGGCAGTGAAACCACACCGCGTACGGTCTGTGTTAACTGACGATCGGGGGTATCACCACTAATTGGCTCAATTCCTGCCCGCTTAACGCGCTAAAGATCGGGGGACATATCGCTTAAAATACCTGCCAATCAGACTCTGAGAGAACAGCGATGGAAAGGTTGAATCCGGGTTATTACAGCGGTGAGCAGTTAAGGGAGATCGGCTTCAAGTCGGCAGGGGAAAATGTGCGGGTGGCGAAAAACTGCACCATTGTCGGGTTAGGTAATATTAGTCTGGGTGACCATGTCAGAATTGATGGTTTTACCACTATCATTGCGCCTGAAGAGGGGTATTTAACGCTGGGTAGTTACATTCATATCGGCAGTCACTGCACCCTGCTTGCCAGTGCGGGGATCGTAATGCGCGATTTCTCCTGTCTGTCGCACGGCGTCAGGCTGTATACCAAAAGCGACGACTATAGCGGGCAGTTTATGACCAATCCAATGGTCCCCTCGCACCTCACCAATGTGACGTCGGCCCCGATCGAGATTGGCCGTCACGCCATTGTTGGCTCACAGGCCAGCATTATGCCTGGCTGCTCTCTTGCCGATGGCACCGCGATTGGCGCCAACTCCCTCGTCACCAAAGATTGTGAGGAGTGGACAATCTATGCCGGTTCACCCGCCCGAAAAATCAACCAGCGCAAGCGTAACCCGCTGGCGCTGGAAAAATTCATTACCGCGCCAGCCCCATAGTTCTGGCGCGCTACGACTATGCCGCAGTGTCTTTTGGCGCATAGCGTCTGATAATCCCGAGAATAACCTCAATGACATCCCGCTCCAGTCCCGGATAGAGCGGCAGGCAGATCACTCGATCGGCAGCCAGATGCGCATTCGGCAGATTGTCAGGATTGGCCCCGGCCGAGTGACGGTAGATATGGAAGCTGCTGATCAGCGGATAGAAGTAGCGGCGTGAGATAATATTTTGTGCGACGAGCGCCTGGTAAAGGGCGTCACGGCTTAACCCATATTCCGCTTCGACCACCAGGGGGAAATACGCATAGTTCCAGGCCACGTTTTGCGGCACCTGGGGAACGTGAATGCCCTTCACCCCGGCCAGCCCCTGACGGTATAGGGCATCCACCGCCGCGCGCTGGCCGATCGCATGTTCGATATGCTCCAGCTGCAGCAAGCCATAAGCCGCCTGCAACTCGTTCATTTTGCCATTGATTCCCGCCGCCACCACAGTGGTCTCATCAGCAATACCAAAGTTTTTTAGCAGGTCGATACGCCGCTTCATGCTGGCGCTGTGGCTGATAATTGCCCCCCCTTCAATGGTATTGAAAACCTTGGTAGCGTGGAAACTCAGCACCGACAGATCGCCCTCCAGCAGCACGCTGCGCGAGTTGTGCTGCACGCCGAAGGCATGGGCGGCATCGTAAATGACTTTCAGGCCATACAGGTCAGCGATCTGCTGAATGCGCGCGCTGTTGCAGGGGATCCCGTAGCAGTGCACCGGCATGATTGCGGTCGTGTTGGCGGTGATCGCCTGCTCAATTTTATCCGCATCCATATTAAATCCGCCCGCTTCGGTATCGACAAATACCGGCGTCAGGCCATTCCACAGCAGCGAATGGGCGGTAGCAACAAATGAGTAGGGCGTGGTGATCACTTCGCCGGACACCCTCAGCGCCTGTAATGCGGTCAGTAAGGCAATGGTACCGTTGGAAAACAGGCTCAGATGCTCCACCCCAAGGTGAGAGGCCAATGCGTTTTCCAACTGCTGATGGTAAGGGCCATTGTTAGTTAAAATCTGGTTGCTCCAGATCTGCTCAAGATAAGGCATAAACTCGGCCAGTGGCGGCATGAGCGGGCGGGTAACAAAGGTTTTTTTATTTGATGACATCGTGTTGCTCATCCCAGCGGTGTTGATCTTCGATAAACAGCGCAGACGGTGCCTCGCCCGCCTGATGACGCTGCCAGACGGTTTCGATCATCTGTTCAAAGTAGACCGCATTATGGCTATGACTGGCTTCGCGCTGTTTGATACGTGCGCGCAGCGACTGACGAATGGCGCTGAGACAGTCATAGCGCCGATCGAGCTCAATCACCTTTTCTGCATACTCATCCAGGCTGGCGGTGACAAACTCGCCAAGGTTGAAGGTTTTCATCGTTGCCGCCGTAGTACGGGAAACGGCAGATCCTTCCGTCGTCGTTACCAGAGGCACGCCCATCCAGCAGGCATGCTGTGCGGTCGTTCCGGCAGAATAAGGGTGTGAATCCAGCAGAATATCGACCTCATTGTGCATAGCCAGATAGTCAGCAAAGCTCTGCTTCATACGAAAATCCAGCTGCTCAGGATTGACGCCACGCCGGGTCATTTCTACTCGATAGCTGTCGATCATCCGTTCATCGTCCATATAGGCGAACAGCAGTCGGGCATGTGGCAACGTACGCAGGATTTTGGCCCAGCAGTCGAGGATTGCTGGCGTCAGTTTTTGCGGCCGGTTGAAATTACCTAACGTCAGATAGCCATTTTTCAACGCTGGCAGTTTACCCACTTCCGGCGCCACTGAGCTGTATTCAAATATTTTTGCCGAAGGCAGGGAGACTAATTTTTCCGTGAAGATCGCATCCAGCTCACCGGGTGCCATTAAATGATCGTGGGCAATGTAATAATCCATCTGCTGCAGCCCGGTGGTGCCGACGAATCCAATCCATGACATCTGTAGCGCAGCGGGTTTCAGTGCAAAGGTCAGCAGGCGGTTACCTTCGGTAAAGCCAGAGAGATCGATTAGCACGTCGATATTATCGCTGGCAATTTGCTGCGCCAGTTCCAGCGCGCTCAGGGCCGCAACGCTGCGAAACACTGTCGCAATGTCGCGATATTGCTGGGTGATCCGATCCTCTCTGCCCGTTGCATAAGCATACAGTTCATAGCGGTCGCGATTGATGCTGTGCCACACCGGGTAAATGAAATGATGAACCGGGTGCCCTCTTAAATCCCCTGAAACGAAGCCAATGCGGATTTTGCCCCTGCCGTCCGAAGGAGTCTGTGCGCTTCGCGCCAGCGTAGTGCTTTGCGCCCACTGGCTGGCCAGCACGCCAAAATCGACGTGGGCATGGAATTTTTCTTCCGCACTGAGAACGGCATCATGGGACAAAAGAAACAGGTAAAGCGCATGGCTATTTAGCCGATTAATTGCGCCCATCGGTAATGCCAGCGCTTGCGTGCACAGCGCTTTTGCCTCTTCCATCCGCCCGGTGTGGCTATACAGGGTGGCGAGACGTAACAGGCAGATGCTGTTTTTCGCATCATGCTTTAAGGAAGCCTGCAGGCACTGCTCCTCGCGTATTTTATCGTCGATTGCGTGGTAGCAGCTGGATAAATCCAGCCAGCGCTCGCCGTTTTTGTCATCCTGCTTTAACAGCTGCTGAAACAGTAATCGTGGGGTAGATGATTTTGCCTCAAGGCTGGTAAGCACCCGCGCCAGCGAATTCAGCACGGAGTGCAGATCGCCGCCCTGTCCAAGCCTTCTCGCCAGCAGCGTCAGCGCCGTTTCGTTATCTCCCGCCTTATTGCAGGCCGCGGCCGCCAGCATCAGTAAGGTACTGTCCGTGGGGTGCTCTATCAATAGCCCGGCAATATCCTCGCGGGCTTGCTGAATATGCCCTGCATTGAGCAACTGCTGGGCTTTAGACGCTTTTTTGGGGTTGACGCTGACACGCGGTTTTATTGCTCGCAGGCTACGTTCCATACTGGCTGATAACAAGCCGCCCTGCTTTTCTGCACTGGTAGCCAGCAGAAATGCGCGCATGGCGCCCTCAATCAAGGCGCGATCGCCACAGGCAATGATGCGCTGCCAGAAGTGCGCCCAGCTGGTAGCGCTGCCAATAAGCAGGCCTTTGCCCGCCAGTTCAATGGCGTATCTTGCATCGCTCAAATTATCTGGGTGCGGCCATCGCTGCCACGCCGCAAACTCTTCACGCTTAAACGCCAGCCGCTCGCCCCACCCGTTGGTACGGGCGCAGTAAGCGCCGTCGGCCACTTCCGTGGTGCTGAAATCACAGATCAGCTTCAGCTCACCCTCGGCACGGTTATAGGGTGACGGCGCGGCGCTGAGATACAGCGATGGCGGCTTATTGAGGAACAGCTCTTCCAGCGCGGCCATCATCCTTTCGCGATGGTCGACCGGGTTTTCTGGTTCCAGCGTCAGCTGGATGAGTTGTTCTGTGCTGAGACTGCGCGGCCATGCGGCGCTCAGCCAGTCGAACAGGCGGCGAATATCAGGGCTGCGGGTATTGACCTTTTCACCGTAGCGGGTGATACGCTGGTTTTCATCTTCGGTCAGCGCACAGCTCGCCGCCCAATGCATCGTCTTTAACTGGTTGAGTTCCGGACGGTGGCTGAAAGGGTGACCGGATTTCGCGCTAATCAGCAGGCTAAAGCGCTCGCTGCGCTGCACGGCAAAATCGAGGTACTGCTGCGCCTGAAGAGCATGACTGCCTGAAGCAACGGTCTGGTGCAGCAGGGCTATCGGCGCGCCGTAATGCTCAGCCAGCTCAGACTGCGGCACGACATCTCCCAGCAGCTGCAGCCGTTCGGCCTTCACCCGCTGCGCGAAATCGCTCAGCAGACAGGCGTCCTGATTATCTTCAAGATACTGTCCAAGCAGCTCGGCATCAGTCAGCTTCTGTGCCGACGCTGCCGCCGCTTTCACTTCCCCTCTGCTGTCGGTCATCTCCATAAATGTCAGCATCGCTCTGGCGCTGGTCAGCCACGCCTGTTCGCTCTGCGCTGCAGCGCAGTGGAAGGCAATCGCCTGCTGTAATATCTTCTGGCTTCTGGCCCCCGGCAGGGTATTCCAGCGCACCGCGATAATCCCATTATCGTTGAGCTGCCGCTGGCACCATTGCATCAGTGCACTGCGCGCGCTGTTATCCAGCAGCGTGTACATCGCCGGGATAATAATATAATCGAAGCGGCCCGCATCTATGGACAGCAGATCCTGTAAGCCCATGCAGTAAAGGTGGAGATTATTCATCTCAGACTGGCGGGCATTATTCTGCGCTGCCTCGATACGCTGCGCATCAATATCCACACCCACACAAGTTGATTGTGGATAAATCGTGGCGTGACGAATTAAATTAGCGCCATTCCCGCAGCCAATTTCCAGAATAGCGGCGCCAGAAATATCGCTACAGCTGTAATTATAAAGCCAGGCCGCAGCCGAAATTGCCGTAGGAGAGTGATGCCATGAGGTATATAAACTTGCCACAAATAATTCCTGAGTGAGGGTGAATCCTGCCTGCGCTGCGCGCCATAAAATAAGAATATGACCAGGGTAAAATTCTATCATTCAGCGGGAAAAGTCGAGCTGCGGATAAACGGGCATAAGTGGTGACAATTAAACTTTTTAGCGGATATTAAGCCAGGGCGTGAATGAGGGCGGCCATATGATCAAATACCGTTGCCATCAGCCTTTCGATAAACGGTGCGAGGGTTTGGGAAATCAGCGACAGCGCCATCATGCCGACGGTCAGCGTCAGCGGGAAGCCGATAACAAATATCGACAGCTGCGGCGTCATGCGGTTAAGCAGGCCGAGGATAAAGTTAATGCACAGCAGCAGCGCGATAATCGGCAGCCCGAGCATCAGCCCTTGCTGAAAAACCATGCCGGCCTGATTGACCAGCAGGTAAAACCCGCCCAACTGCAGCGGAGCATCATCCACCGGCAGCTGCTGGAAGCTTGCAGCGACCATCGCAATCAGCCACAGATGACCGTTGAACACCAGGAACAGCAGAGTGACCAGCAGATTGAGGAAGCGTGAGATCACCGGAATATTCCCGGCGTTGGGATCGAAGAAGGTGGCGAACGACAGGCCCATCTGCATGCCAATCATCTCCCCGGCCATTTTCACCGCGACAAACAGCAGCTGGATCGACAGCCCTAACGCCGCGCCAATCAACACCTGTTTTGCCACCGCCCAGACGCCCTGCAGCGAGTACAGCGCGATCTGGCTGTCCGGCAGCTGGCCGCCAATCAGCGCGGCAATCAGGACCGATAACCCAACGCGCACGCGCACGCTGACGCCCTTCTCACTAAAGACTGGCGCCACGGTTAACAGCGCGGCAATACGCACCATAATCAGGAAATAGTGGCTGAGCAGCTCATAGATCTGCGGCAGGGGAACGGAAAAGGCCATCAGCCGATAACTGACGGAATGTTGATAATCAGCGCGCGGGTGTATTCGATAAAGTTACGCATCATCCACGGGCCGAGGATCACCGCAATGCCGACAATCACCAGGATTTTGGGAATAAAGGTCATGGTCATTTCGTTAATCTGCGTGGCGGCCTGCAAAATACTGATAATCAGGCCGGTGGCCAGCGCGGCCAGCAGCAGCGGCCCGGCGACCATCAGGCCGAGTTTAATCGCCTGGATGCCGAGGTTCATAACGCTTTCAGGAGTCATGGCGGGTTACCTAACTGTAGAAGCTCTGCGCCAGCGAGCCCATTAACAGGGTCCAGCCGTCAACCAGCACAAACAGCATCAGCTTAAACGGCAGCGCAATGGTGGCGGGCGGCACCATCATCATCCCCAACGCCATCAGAATACTGGCAATCACCAGGTCAATAATCAGGAACGGGATAAAGATGGTGAAGCCGATCTGGAACGCGGTTTTCAGCTCGCTGGTGATAAATGACGGCACCAGAATGCCCAGCGGCACCTCTTCCGGCGTGTTGAACTCCCCGGCTTTGGCGATCTGCGCGAACATTGCCAGGTCGTTTTCCCGCGTCTGGTCCAGCATAAAGGCCTTCAGCGGCTTGAGGCCCTTCTCCAGCGCCACCTCCATGGTGATCTTATCGTCCTGCAGCGGCTGCCAGGCTTCATCGTAGATCTGGTTAAACACCGGCGACATCACGTAAAAGGTCAGGAACAGCGCCAGCCCGACCAGTACCTGGTTTGGCGGTGCCGTCGGCGTGCCGAGCGCGTTACGCATCAGCCCGAGTACGATGACAATACGGGTAAAGCCGGTCATCATCAGCAGCAGCGCAGGCAGGAAAGTCAGCGAGCTGAGCAGCACCAGCGTCTGTACCGGCAGCGTCCAGCCGCCATCGCTTTGCGGATTCGCCAGGGTGATATCGCTGTTGGCCGCCAGCGCGCTCGCGGCAGGCAGCAGCAGTGCGCCCAGGCCGCAGAACAGCCGCAGCAGGCAGGCACGCGTCATGATGCCGCGCCCCCGCGATGTTTCTGGCTGAACTTATGCAGCAGCTGGCCGAAACTTCCCGCGCCTGCTGGCGCAACCTCTGGCTGCGCGCTGGACGGTTTCGCCAGCGTGGCCAGGCAGGCGATCTGCGTCGCCGTTACGCCCAGCACCAGACGCTGATCCTCAACGTCAATCAGCACGATGCGCTCGCGGGCGCCCAGCGATTTACTGGCGACCACCGCAATCAGGCTGCCGTCATTAAAGCGACGGGCGATACCGCTGCGGCGCGCCACCCAGGCCAGCAGCACCATCACCAGGATAATCAGCGCCAGCGCACCGGAGACGGTCAGCAGCACGGAGTCAGCCCCGCCTGCCGGGGCTGTATTGATCATTGAGGAAGAGGTTTTCATTAGCGGCTCAGGCGGTGCATACGCTCGGACGGGGTAATGATATCGGTAATGCGGATGCCAAACTTATCGGACACCACCACCACTTCGCCCTGCGCAATCAGGTAGCCGTTAATCAGGATATCCAGCGGTTCACCCGCCAGGCCGTCAAGCGACACCACCGACCCCTGGCTCAAGCGCAGCAGCTCTTTAATGGTCATTTTGGTGCGACCCAGCTCTACCGTCATTTTGACCGGGATATCGAGGATTAAATTAAGTTCATCTGAAAATTGTGGCGCTGATATTGGCTGGGTCATTCCCGCTGAACTCTGCTCGCTCATCGCCTCCCCCCAAAGGTCATCCGTCTCAGAACCCGACGAGAGTTTATTGTCGCTCATGGGGAAATTACTCCTTATCAAACGTGTGTAATGCGGATTGAATCATCTGCTCTATGCGAAGAGCATACTGATTATTCACGGAGCCATATTTCGCGGTAAATACCGGCACGCCGCCGACACGGGCGGCAATAAGCTCCTGCTTATCTAATGGGATCACATCGTCAATTTTGAGATTCATCACGTTCGACAGACGGGTATCCACATCGGCAAACTGCGCCACCAGCTCCAGCTCGGTCTCCCGCATCTGGCTGACCAGCAGGCCGCGCCAGCGGGTATCTTCGTGACCGGGATTCTCCATCGGTGGGTTGCTCAGTACTTCACGCAGCGGTTCAATGGTGCTGAACGGAATACAGATATTGAACTCGCCCTTGTGCGATCCAATCTCCACCGAGAACGGCGTCGTCACCACCACATCATTGGGTGACGAAGTGATATTGGTAAATTTCACCTGCACTTCAGAACGGATATATTCCGTTTTGATCTTGTAGATAGTGCTCCACGCAAACTCATAAGCTTCCTGCGCCATGGTCAGCATGCGGTGGATCACCCGCTGTTCGGTCGGGGTAAACTCGCGCCCGTCGGCCTTGGTCTGAAAGCGGCCATCACCGCCGAACAGGTTATCCACTGCCATAAATACCAGCCCCGGCGAGAACGCCATCAGCGAAGTACCGCGCAGCGGGTTCAAATGCAGCAGGTTCAGGTTGGTTGGCACCGGCAGGTTGCGGGCAAACTCGTGATACGGCTGGATCTTAATACTTCCGGCGGTAATATCCGGGCTGCGGCGCAGCAGGTTAAATAACCCCATACGAAACTGGCGCGCAAAGCGTTCGTTAATAATTTCCAGCGAATGCAGACGCTCGCGGATCACCCGCCGCTGGGTGTGCGGGTCGTAGGGTTTCGCCTCATGATCGGCGGCGCTATTCAGCGGCTCAACGCTGCTGTCGCTGTCGGCATTGAGCAGATGATCGATTTCCGCCTGGGATAAAAAGTTATCAGACATGGTTATTACCGCAGAATAAATTCGTTAAACAGGACATCAGTGACTTTGACCGCCTGTTTAGATGCCAGTGGCTTACTCACTTCATCTTTAATTTTGTCCATCAACTGCTGCTTACCTTCACTGGTGGACAGCTCTTCATAACTTAACTTCGACAGCAGGATCAGCAGGCGACTGCGATATTCCGGCAGAAACTTTTCCAGGGTCAGCATCGACTCTTTATCCGCCATGCGCAGCGACAGGCCAATAAACAGCACGCGATCGCTCTCTTTTTCTGTGGGCTTGAGGCTGACGGTAAAAGTGCTTAAAGACTGATAGATTGGCTCCACTTCCTGCGGTTTTTTTACTTCCACGGTTTTATCCGCACCGGCAGAATGACTCTTTAACTTTTTTATTTCCCAAAACATATAACCCGCAAAACCACAGGCCGCAATCGTCACTATAAACATCAAAGCCATAAGAAATGGGCGCTTCGAGCTGCCACCCTTTTTTTTATTTTTATTACTCATTTAATAAACTCTGTAATGAAAGCGCTGTTCCGGTTTCTGTCAGACCAGATAAGGCGCGTATTGTAGTCCACTTATTCACCAGGATAATTACCTGATGAAGTTCCATTAGTGCGGGTATTTCACTGCATCATGCAAAGGTATTAATCCCGGCAGCGGAGCTCAGGTTATGCAGCGCGATCGGCGGAGTTATCTCCTCTTCCCGCAGAGGTTCAGCGGCCCCCTGCCACGCGTGGCCATGGCCGGATGAACCGTTGCCCTGGGCCTGAGCGCCTGCGAAATGCGGATTATCCGCGCTGACGCTGGTCTGCCCCAGCTGGACGCCGGTTTCTGCCAGCGCGCTGCGCAGCTGCGGCATTGCGGCTTCCAGCGCCTGACGCACCTGCGGATGTTCGCTGACGATATGCAGCTGCGCCTGGTTCTGCTGCATGCGCAGGGTGATTTGCAGCGCGCCCAGCTCTTCCGGGTGCAGCTTGATCTGCGCGTTATCCACGCCATCACGGCTGAAGATCGCCAGCTGCTGACCGAGTGACTGCTGCCATGCCGGGGTGCCAACCGGGTGCGGGTTAACGACGACTGGCGGCGCTGCCGGAGCGGGCAAGGTTATGGCGGTCAGTACCGGACGCGGCGCCGCCATCAGCGGCGCATCGCTGGTGCTACGGCTATCCAGCGGCAGCAAAGCCTCGCCCTCAGGGCTGACCACCAGCGGTTTAGTGGTGTTGACGGCCAGCGCGCCGAGCTGCGGCAGGGTGGCTGGCAGCGTTTCCGCTACGGCGTTCGCCGCCTGATTGAGCGGCAACGGCTGGCGCGGCACCGGGGAGCGCGATGGCCGCACGTCCGCCGTTACCTCGCGCAGCAATGGGGCATCCTGCGCATCTGCCCCGGCGTTTTGCGCCACCAGCTGCTGTAGCTGCCAGCCATCGGGCAGGGCTGGCTGAGCGGGCAGCACCGCGTCGGGCGTCAGCAGCACAATCTCTGGCAGGGCGGAGTTGTCATCCGCGCCAATCACTGGCGGCAGAGTACTCTGGTCATCCGCAGCAACCCCTTCCGCCAGCGGCGCGCCCGGAATCTCTTCCCCGGGCTGCCCTGGCAGCAGCGATTCCAC
The DNA here is from genome assembly GCF_014773485.1 of Erwinia aphidicola. Classification (GTDB taxonomy): domain Bacteria; phylum Pseudomonadota; class Gammaproteobacteria; order Enterobacterales; family Enterobacteriaceae; genus Erwinia; species Erwinia aphidicola. Next base: position 38,921 of record NZ_JACXBP010000015.1, read on the forward strand.
ATCCACCCGCGCTTCCGGCAGCAGCGGCGCGTCGTCCGTCAATCCTGCCAGCAGTTGAGCAAAGTGCCCTGCTTCCCCTGCAGCCAGCGTCTCATCAGGCCCTGCCAGCCTGCGGGCCGCACTGCCCAGCAGCGCATTGATATCAATATTCATAGCCTGTCTCTTTTTTGCCCGGCTCGCTGCGCGAACTCGTCCATCATTTTTTGTTCATGGCGGTTTTCCGCCAGGGTGCGGGCGTTTTCACGCCGCGTCAGCAGGGTCTCAAACGCGTTGAGCCGCTGCTTGTCCTGCATCCAGCTCTGCTTCGCCTGGGTGACGTTCAGCTCGCACTGGCTGACGTGCTGGTCATGCTGCTTCACAACCTGATTCAGCGCTAAAATAAACGCCTGATGATTCACCAGATCGGCCACGCTCATGCCGCGGCTCTGCATGCCGCTGCGCAGCGACTGCTGGTATTCACGTTCATAGCCCTCCAGCTGCTCGCCCTGGGTCAGCGCCTGCTGCCAGTTTTGCTGCGCGCTGCCTAACGCCTGCGTGGCCTGCGTTAACTTCTCTGCGGCCATCTCACGCAGCATGACCATCGTATTTTGGCTTTTCATCGGCTTATGCCCTGTGCGGTAACGTCAGGAAACAGCTGCGCCAGCGCGCTGACGGCCCGGTCGTAATCGCAGCTTTCGTGGATCGCCTGGTGCAGATACGCTTCCATCGCCGGATAGTGCTGGATAGCCTGGTCGAGCAGCGCATCGCTGCCCGCCACGTAAGCGCCAACGCTGACCAGGTCACGGTTGCGCTGGTAACAGGAGAGCTGCTGCTTAAAGGTCTGCACTTGGCGGTACTGCGGGTGCGGGATCAGCTCGGTCATTGCGCGGCTGATCGACGCTTCAATATCGATTGCCGGGTAATGCCCGGACTCCGCCAGACGGCGCGACAGAACGATGTGGCCGTCGAGAATGGCGCGTGCCGAGTCGGCAATCGGGTCCTGCTGATCGTCGCCTTCGGTCAGGACGGTGTAGAACGCGGTGATGGAACCGCCGCCGGGCATACCGTTACCGGCCCTTTCCACCAGCGCGGGCAGGCGGGCAAACACGGATGGCGGATAGCCTTTGGTCGCCGGGGGTTCGCCGATCGCCAGCGCCACCTCACGCTGCGCCATGGCGAAGCGCGTCAGGGAATCCATAATCAGCAGCACGTTAAGGCCGCGATCGCGAAAATCTTCGGCAATGCGCGTGGCGTACACCGCGCCCTGCATGCGCAGGATCGGTGACACATCCGCCGGGGCGGCAATCACCACCGCACGCTGGATCCCCTCTTCACCGAGGATATTTTCAATAAAGTCTTTCACCTCGCGTCCGCGTTCACCGATCAGGCCGACGACGATGACGTCGGCATCGGTAAAGCGCGCCATCATGCCGAGCAGCACGCTTTTGCCGACGCCGGATCCGGCAAACAGCCCCATGCGCTGGCCGCGCCCGACGGTCAGCAGGCCGTTAATCGCACGTACGCCAACATCGAGCACTTTTTTGATCGGGTCACGGTGCAGCGGGTTAAGCGGCTGGGTAAACAGACTGGCGCAGTCGGTTTTCAGCGGCGCCGGGCGCCCGTCCAGCGGGCGACCCTGGGCGTCCAGCACCCTGCCGAGCAGCTGTGGCCCGACCGGCAGCTGTTTGCCAACCTCTTCGGACTCCGGCGCGTAGACGCGGGCGCCGGACAGGATGCCATCGACGTGCTCCAGCGGCATCAGGTACAGCACCTGATCTTTGAAGCCGACCACTTCGCTTTCCACCGGCACCACGCCGTGACGGGTTTGACGCTCAAGAATGCACAGCGCGCCAATCGGCAGCTTCAGCCCGACCGCTTCCATCACCAGCCCGGTGGCGCGAGTCAGCCTGCCATACTGGCGAAACGGTGCGATATCGCCGATGCGCGTTTCTACGCGATCGATCGATTCAAGCCAGCGTTGCAGATGTGCTGTCATGCGGATAGCTCCTCGTGCGCCAGCTGGCACAGCTTCTGCCAGCGGGTTTCTAAGGTGGCATCCAGCTCCACTTCGTCGGTCAGAATGCGACAGCCGCCGGGTAACAGCTGGCTGTCGGTATGCAGCTCCCAGCTCATCGCTGCCAGCGTCTCACCGAGGGCGGCGTCAATCAGCGGACGATCGTCCGGGTGGATCATCAGCCGGATCTTGCCGTTTAGCAGCGGATCCTGGCGCATCAGCTGTTTAATCTGCTGCTGTAGCTGGGTATTGCTGCTGCCCTGCTCGCTGCCATGCAGGCTCTGTACCGCCTGCAACGCCAGCTGCACCAGCCGGCTGGGGATCAAGCTGTCAAGGCTGTCCAGCGACAGCTTAAAGGAGGCGATCCACGCTTCGACGTCCTTCATCGCCGCCTGTTGAGCGCTCTGAGCCTCGCTGATGCCCTGCGCTATGCCAGCTTCGTGCCCGCTGTGGAATCCGGCTTCATAGCCCTGCTTTTTGCCCTCTTCCTGGCACTGGGCCAGCCCCTGGTTGTACCCCTGCTGTTCCGCCTGCTTGCGCAATCGTGCCAGTTCGGCCTTGAACTGGGCATCGCTGGCCGGGCTATTCGTCACCGGCAGCGGCTCCTCGTGCACGCTTTCTGTAGCCAGCAAATTATCCGGCTTCCAGCTGCGCCACTGCAGTTTATTCTGCTCATCAGACGTAGGCATCGTCGCTGCTCCCAATCAGAATTTCGCCCGCTTCAGCAAGGCGACGTACCACCAGCAGGACGGATTTCTGTTCTGCCTCGACCTGCGACAGGCGTACCGGACCACGGGATGCAAGATCCTCGGCCATCAGATCCGCCTGGCGGCGTGACATATTGCGGAAGAACTTTTCGCGCAGCGCCTCGTTGGCCCCTTTCAGCGCGATCAGCAGGGTTTCACTTTCGATCTCCTGCAGAATGCGCTGGATGCTGCGGTCTTCGACATCCACCAGATTTTCGAACAGGAACATTTCGTCGATGATTTTCTGCGCCAGCTCGCCGTCGAAATCGCGCACCGCGTTGATGGCTGCCTCTTCCTGCTGGGATTTCATCAGGTTGAGGATCTCCGCCGCCGGGCGCACGCCGCCCATTTTGCTGCGCTTGAGGTTCTGGCCGTGCAGCAGATTATTGAGCACTTCGGTCAACTCCTGCAGCGCGGCAGGCTGCACGCCGCCAAAGGTGGCGATACGCAGCATAATGTCGTTACGCTCTTTATCATCAAACTGCCCGAGGATATCTGCCGCCTGGTTACGCTTCAGATGCACGAGGATGGTGGCAATAATCTGCGGATGCTCCTCGCGGATCAGATCGTATACCGTCTGTGGATCCATAAAGTTGAGCGTTTCAATGCCGTTGTTGCCCTGATGGGAATCCAGCAGATCTTCCAGCAGCGACGAGGCGCGCTCTTCGCCCAGCGCTTTCACCAGCACGCTGCGCAGGTATTCGTTGGTGTTCAGGCTCAGCGCCGCATACTCGCTGGAGTCTTTGGCGAACTCCTCCAGCACTGCCGACATCTGGTCATGGGTAAAACCGGCCATATTGACCATCGAGCTACTGATCTGTTTGACCTCGTGGGCGTTGAGATGCTTAAAGACTTCGGCCGCCAGCTCATCGCCGAGCGTCAGCATCACGATGGCGCTTTTGTCACAGGCATTCATGGTTTTTGCTGCTCCTTATTTATCCACTGGCGCATGACCAGGGCGATCACTCGCGGCTCCTGTTCCGCCAGTTCGCGCAGCTGCTGACTGTTCATCTCGCTGTCCACGCGGCGCTGCGCTTTGGCATGAGCCTGCATCTCTGCCACTTTCTTCTTCTCATCCAGTTCAAACTGGCGTACCTGCTGCTCCATCTCCATACGACGGATCGCGGTTTCCTGATGGCGCGTCCAGGTTGGCTGCACCAGCTTGCGCCACAGCACCCAGGCAATAATGGCAATCACCAGATAGCGGGCGATGGACATCATCAGCGCCTGGAAGCTCTGCTGCTGCCACAGCGGGGGTACCACTTCAGCCTCTACGCCGTTAAACGCTGAGTTGACGATATTGATGCTGTCACCGCGTGCAGCGCTGTAGCCGATGGCTTCTTTCACCAGGGTGTTGATACGCTCCAGCTCGGCGGCGGCCAGCGGGCCTGGCTTGCCCTCTTTGCCGGCAGGCAGGTAGTTAATCACCACCGCCACCGACAGCCGTTGGATCTGCCCGACGCTGGTTTTGGTGTGGATCAGGGTGCGATCAACCTCAAAGTTGGTAGTTTCATCGTTGCGGTTGTTATAAGGCTGGGCGCTCTCGTTGCTGCCCGCGCCTGCCGTTTGCGTGCTGGTGCTGTTGTTCTGACCCTTGGCGGCCGGAGTGGCTGGCGTCAGCGGTTTCGTCAGGGGAGCCGTTGCCGGGGTTGGCGGCGTATTGCTTAACGCGCCCGGAACGCCGCCGGTGGTGCGTCCGTTGCCCTGCGCTGACTGGCTGGACTGGCGGCTGCGGATCGCCATTTTGTCGCTGTCTGCATTGGGCTGATACTGCTCATCGGTGCGCTCCTGCTGGGTAAAGTCCATTTGGGCGGTGACCTGGGTGCGCACATTGCTGTCGCCCACCAGCGGGGCCAGCAGACGCTGAATGCGCTGCTGATAATCGTTTTCAATCTCGTTGGTATACTTCAGCTGTGAGGTCTGCATGCCGCGCACGCCGCTCTGCGTCAGCAGGTTGCCGCGCTGGTCGACAAGGGTGACGTTATCCGCCGATAGCCCGGTGACCGCACTGGAAACCAGATGGGTAATCGCCGTGACCTGGCTGTCGTCCAGCCTGCGGCCCTGCGCCAGGGTGACGCTGACCGAAGCGGTTGGCTGCTTCTGGTCGCGCACGAACATTGACGGTTTCGGCACGGCAAGATGCACGCGGGCTGTGAGGATTGGCCCAAGATTTTCGATGGTGCGTGACAGCTCGCCCTCCAGCGCACGCTGGAAGTTAATCTGCTCGCTGAACTGGCTGATGCCGAACTTCTCCTGGTCAAGCAGTTCAAAGCCAACGGAACCGCCCTTTGGCAGCCCCTGCTGAGCCATCTTCATGCGCGCTTCGTGCACGATCCCTTCCGGTACCATAATGGCACCGCCCGGCGTATCGATGCGGTAAGGGATATTCATCTGCGACAGCTGAGTGACAATGGCACCGCCATCCTCATCGCTGATGTTGCTAAACAGCACGCGATACCCCGGCTCCTTCGCCCAGATTAGCAGTGCAATGATCGCGGAAAGTGCCGCAGCAGCGGCGATAACCAGCAGCAGTTTAGGGTTGGCGCGAAATGAGCTCATTGCCGCCTTTATACTGTCTGCCGGGTTGCTCTTTAAATCATTTGTTGTGGCACTCATGCCGTAATCCTGTAAGAAATAATCACGCAGCCAAAACCTGCGAACAAGCCTGCCGGTGATGCAAGACAGCAGCCGATGAACGTATATTTTGAGAAATTTTGAGGGGCGTATTATCGTCCTAAAGGCGTTTTTTTTAAGCATAAATAAGCTCGAAGTTCTGTCAGCTTATCGGGTTTTTCGCCCATTTCTCCCCCGTGTTAATATGCATCCGTCTAAAAGCTGCGCAATTTTTATTGCACCAGAATTCATTAATTAGCCGGAATAAAATAATGTCAGCATCAATTCACAGTGTGATTGGGCAAATGCACGCCCAGGCCCAGAAAATTTCGGGATCCGCTGATTTCCTCTCTGCCGGAAAGTTAACAGATAACGTGGGCGGCGCGACATTCTCGGACGCTCTGTTTAACAGTATCAATGAAATCAATAAGACACAGCAGGTAGCCAGGAAAAACACCCAGGATTTTATGTCCGGAAAAAGCGATGTCGGCCTGAATGATGTGATGCTCTCAATGCAGAAATCATCGGTGGCATTTAGCTTTGGCGTGCAGATGCGTAATAAAATGCTCAGCGCCTATCAGGAAGTTATGAGCATGCCGGTTTAAGGCATTGACGAACATCATCATGAATGAAAATTTGCGCGTACCGCTTCGTACTCCCCAACTCTCAGACGCGCTGAGCGACCGGGAATTACAGCGTATCAGCCAGCTGATATATCAGCGTGCCGGTATTGTTCTCACCGAACAAAAGCGAGACATGATATTTAACCGCCTGTCACGCCGCCTGCGTGAATTAAAATTAGCGCGCTTCAGTGAATATATTCAGATCCTGGAATCCAGCCCGGACAGCCCGGAATGGCAGGTATTTATTAATTCTCTGACCACCAACCTGACCGCGTTTTTCCGCGAGGCGTACCACTTTCCAGCGCTGGCAGAACATGCCCGCCAGCATGCCAGTGGCTATCGCGTCTGGTGTACCGCGGCCTCGACCGGTGAAGAGCCGTGCTCAATTGCCATGACGCTGGATGAGGTTCTCGGCCCGACCATCGGCGGGCCGCGCATCTGGGCAACCGATATTGATACCGATGTGCTGGCGCGCGCCAGCGCCGGGGTTTACCGCCTGGCAGACGTGCAGAGCCTTAGCCCTGCGCAAAAGCGCCAGTTCTTTTTGCGCGGCACCGGGGATAACAGTGAACAGGTGCGCGTGAAGCAGGAGCTGCTCGCGGCGATCCACTATCAGCGCCTGAATCTGCTGGACGCCAGCTGGAATGTGCCCGGCCCGTTTGACGCGATTTTTTGTCGCAACGTAATGATCTATTTCGATGCGCCGACGCAACAGCGGCTGATCCAGCGTTTTGCCCAGTTGCTGAAGCCAGACGGACTGCTGTTTGTCGGCCATTCGGAGCATTTTAACCACCGGCAAAGCCCGTTCCGCCTGCGCGGACAGTCGGTGTACGCACTAACGGAGACAGGACGTTGAATAAGATACGAGTGCTGTGCGTCGACGACTCCGCCCTGATGCGCAACATGATCACGGCGGTCGTCAATCAGCAGCACGATATGGAGATGGTGGCGACGGCGGCCGATCCGATCACTGCCCGCGAGCTCATCAAGAAATTTAACCCCGACGTGCTGACGCTGGATATCGATATGCCGCGTATGAACGGGCTGGAGTTTCTTTCACGCCTGATGCGCCTGCGCCCGATGCCGGTGGTGATGGTCTCCTCACTGACCGCCAAAGGGTCCGAAGCCACTCTCACCTCACTGGAGCTGGGGGCAGTAGATTTTATCGCCAAACCGGATATCAGACAGAACAGTGAAATCGACCACTGGGCGCTGCTGGTAGCCGATAAAATCCGCGTGGCGGCGCGGGTCGAATTATCCCCGCGGGCGCACGCCGCGAGCGAACGCCACAGCATCAGTGCGCCGCACCTCGGGATGGAAAAAATTATCGCTATCGGTTCCTCAACCGGGGGAACGGAAGCCCTGCGCCGGGTACTGACCCCAATGCCAGCCCACTGCCCCGCCGTGCTGATCGCTCAGCATATGCCAGCGGGCTTCACCCTGTCGTTTGCCCAGCGTATGAACTCACTGTGTGCGATGACGGTGAAAGAGGCCGAGGAAGGCGAACCGGTGCTGAGAGGCACCGCCTATATTGCTCCTGGCGATCGTCATATGGAGATCGCGCGTCAGGGCAGGGGTTATCAGATCCGTCTCAACAGCAATCCGGCGGTTAACCGCCATCGCCCTTCGGTCGACGTGCTGCTGTATTCGGTGGCCGAACATGCCGGGCAGCACGCCGCCGGGGCGATCCTGACCGGGATGGGCAACGACGGCGCGCGCGGGCTGCTGGCGATGCGCCAGGCGGGAGCCTGGACGCTGGCACAAAGCGAGCAGACCTGCGTGGTATTCGGTATGCCGCGCGAAGCCATTGCGCTACAGGCCGCGCTGGAAGTGACGGACCTACAGCATATCAGCCAGCGTTTGATCGACAGCTTCACGCCGGCGGATCGCAGTAAAACAGCAAAATAACAGCGGGATACCTCCACCGTTTGCAGGAGGATTTTCAGGATAACACCATGTTGGATAAGAGCTTACGTTTTCTGGTTGTTGATGATTTTGCCACGATGCGCCGCATCGTTCGCAATCTGCTACAGGACCTGGGTTACAAGAACATTGAAGAAGCGGAAGACGGACAGGATGCGCTGAACAAGCTGCGCGCGGCCGAATTTGATTTTGTGGTCAGCGACTGGAACATGCCGCATATCGATGGTCTGGAACTGCTGAAGACCATTCGCGCGGATGCGGCAATGGCCAAACTCCCGGTACTGATGGTCACGGCAGAAGCCAAGCGCGAAAACATTATTGCTGCTGCTCAGGCCGGCGCCAATGGCTATATCGTTAAGCCTTTCACCGCCGCCACGCTGGAAGAGAAGCTGGGCAAAATTTTCGAAAAACTCGGTTAATGACAATGACAGAGAATAATTCACCCGGCAGCGATAATTTTAAAGACATCTTTTTACGTATTGGCCAGCTGACGCGCGTGCTGCGCAACAGCATGGCTAACCTTGGCCTCGAACAGGCCTTACAGGAAGTCGCTGAGGCCTTCCCGAATACCCGCGATCGCCTTGACTACGTTGCGGAAAAGACCTCCCAGGCTGCCGACCGGGCGCTGACCTGCGTGGAAGTCGCCCGCCCGCTGCAGGAGTCACTGGGTAACGAGGCAACGGCGCTGAACGCCCGCTGGGATGCCTGGTTTGTCGAGCCGCAGCCGCTGGAAGAAGCGCGCGAGCTGGTCAACGCCACGCGTGCCTACCTCCGTCAGGTTCCGGACGTCACCCGCAGCACCAACCACCAGCTGACCGAAATCATGATGGCGCAGGACTTTCAGGATCTGACCGGCCAGGTGCTGCACAGCCTGGTCAATGTGATAGAAGTGGTGGAGAAAGAGCTGATCAGCGTCCTGCTGGAAAATATGCAGGAGATTGAGCCGGTTAATGCAGATGAAAACGCCCATCTGAAAAATGGCCCGCAGATTAACACCACCGCCGAAGGCATTGTTGCCTCGCAGGAACAGGTGGACGATCTGCTGGAATCACTGGGCTTCTGAGTTAACTGAATCGCCGCTATGTCACAAGAAAGTGATAACGAAAAAACCGAAGACCCCACGCCGACAAAACTGGCGAAGTCGCGTGAAGAGGGGCAGATCCCACGTTCAAAAGAGCTGACCACGCTGCTGATGCTGCTGGTGGGATGGGGGCTGATGGTCGGTGGCGGTGAGAGCCTGGCGCGCAGTCTGATGCATCTGCTGCACAACGGACTGACTTTCGATCGACTGCTGACGGCCGACCCGGCGCATATGCTGCGACGCGCTGCCAGCCTGCTTGGTCAGGCATCTCTCGCCACGCTGCCGTTTGTCTGCGGCCTGTTTATTACCGCAATTGCGGCACAGCCGATTGTTGGCGGGCTGAACCTGAGCGCGAAGTCGATCAAGCTGAATCTGAAAAAGCTTAATCCGCTCAGCGGCATCAAGCGCATGTTCTCAGCGCAGATGGCCTCCGAGATGCTGAAGGCGATTTTAAAAGTGCTGCTGGCCTCGCTCGGCGGCGGGCTTTACCTGCTGCTTAATAAAGAGAAATTTATCCGGCTGATCTTCGAACCGCTCGGCATGGCGCTCAGCGATATCGCCAGCCTGCTGATCGGCTGCATGCTGGCAGTGATCCTGTCGCTGATCCCGATGGTGGCCTTTGACGTGATTTACCAGATCTACAGCAACTGGAAGAAGCTGCGCATGAGCCATCAGGAGATCAAAGATGAGTTCAAAAAGCAGGAAGGCGACCCGCTGATTAAAAACCGCGTGCGCCAGATGCAGCGCGCCATGTCGCAGCAGCGCATGATGAGCGACGTTCCCGATGCAGACGTGGTGGTCAATAACCCGACGCACTACTCTGTCGCCCTGAAATATCAGGACGGCAGCCTCGGCGCACCAAAAGTGGTGGCCAAAGGCAGCGGCCTGATTGCCCTGCGCATCCGCGAGCTGGCGGAAAGCCACAGAGTTCCGATGCTGGAAGCGCCCCCGCTGGCGCGTGCGCTGTATCGCCACTGCGAAATTGGCGCACCCATTCCGGCTGATTTATACAACGCGGTAGCAGAAGTCCTGGCGTGGGTTTACGGCCTGCGCCGCTGGCGTAAAGGCTTTGGACAGCGCCCTGTCACCCCTGAAAACCTTCCCGTGCCCGACGCGCTGGATTTTGCCCAAGAGAGTAAAGAGTGATGGCTAATCTCGCCACCCAGTTACGATTACCGAAGTTTAAAGAGACCCAGTGGCAGGTGCTGGCCGGCCCGGTGCTGATCATGACCATCCTGGCGATGATGATCCTGCCGCTGCCGACTTTCGTGCTGGATCTGTTCTTCACCTTCAACATCGTGCTGTCGATCATGATCCTGCTGGTGGCGATGTTCACCCAGAAGACGCTGGAATTCTCGGCATTCCCGACGGTGCTGCTGTTCTCCACGCTGCTGCGCCTGGCGCTGAATGTCGCCTCCACGCGGGTAATCCTGATGGAAGGCCACACCGGCACCGGAGCCGCAGGCGCGGTAGTTGAAGCCTTTGGTAACTTCCTGGTGGGCGGTAATTTCGCCATCGGCATCATTGTGTTCATCATTTTGATCATCATTAACTTTATGGTGATCACCAAGGGTGCCGGGCGTATCGCCGAAGTGGGCGCTCGCTTTACCCTCGACGGGATGCCGGGCAAGCAGATGGCGATTGATGCCGACCTCAACGCCGGGCTGATTGGCGAAGATGAAGCCAAGCGCCGCCGCCAGGAAGTGACGCAGGAAGCCGATTTCTACGGGTCGATGGACGGGGCCAGCAAGTTTGTGCGCGGTGATGCGATCGCCGGGCTGATGATCATGGTGATCAACGTGCTGGGCGGACTGATGATCGGCATCATGCAGCACGACATGTCGGCGGGCATGGCGGCGGAAACCTATACCCTGCTGACCATCGGCGATGGCCTGGTGGCGCAGATCCCGGGACTGGTGATCTCAACTGCCGCCGGTGTGGTGGTGACCCGCGTGGTCAACGAGCAGGACGTTGGCGAGCAGATGGTCAGCCAGCTGTTTACCTCTCCGCGCGTCATCGTGCTCTCTGCCGCGGTGATCGGCCTGCTGGGGCTGATCCCGGGCATGCCGAACCTGGTGTTCCTGCTGTTTACCGCCGCGCTGCTGGGCATTGCCTGGTGGCTGCGCGGTCGTGAGAGCCAGCAGAGCGCCCGCGCCGGCGTGGCCGGGGGCAGCGCCGAAGAGAAAGCGCTGGCCGAGGCCGAAGCGGCGCAGGTCAATGAAGCCACCTGGTCCGATGTACAGATGGAAGACGTGCTCGGGCTGGAAGTGGGCTACCGCCTGATCCCGATGGTGGATCAGCAACAAAATGGTCAGCTGTTAACGCGGGTGCGCGGCATCCGTAAGAAGTTTGCCCAGCAGATGGGCTTTCTGCCGCCGGCGGTGCATATCCGCGACAACCTCGACCTCTCGCCGACCTCGTACAGCATTCTGCTGAAGGGCGTGGAGATTGGCCGCGGTGAAACCATGCCGGAGCGCTTTATGGCGATCAATCCGGGCTGTGCCGAAGGAGATGTTCCCGGCATTGCCTGCGTTGAGCCGACCTTTGGTCTGCCTGCGCTGTGGATTGAAGAGGTCCAGCGCGAGCTGGCACAGACCCTTGGCTATACGGTGGTTGACCCGAGCTCGGTGATTGCCACCCACCTGAATCATCTGATCAGCATCCATACCGACGAGCTGTTTGGCCGCCAGGAGGCGCAGCAGCTGCTCGATCAGCTGACCAAACAGTCGCCGAAGCTGGTGGAGGATCTTATTCCCGGCGTGATCACGCTGACCACGCTGCATAAGGTTTTGCAGAACCTGCTGGCGGAGCGTATTTCGATCCGCGATATGCGCACCATCATTGATACCCTGGCGGAATTTGCCACCAGCCACAGCGATGCCGATGAGCTGACCGCCCGCGTGCGCGCCCGCCTGGCTCGCGCCATCACTCACCAATGGTTCCCGGCGGACCAGGATATTCAGGTTATTGGCCTCGACCTGTCGCTGGAACAGCTGCTGATGCAGGCCACGCAAAGCGGCAGCGCCATTGAACCCGGCATTGCTGAAAACCTGATGAAGCAGACCGAGCTGGCGTTGCAGCACCAGGAGGGTATTGGCGCGCCGCCGGTGATGCTGGTCAACCCGATGCTGCGCCTGATGCTTTCACGCTATCTGCGCCGTATCTTCCCGCAGCTGGTGGTGCTGTCGAGCCAGGAGATCAGCAGCCAGCGCAACGTGCGCATGACCTATATGATTGGTGGCCGCTGATGAAGGCCTGGCTTTGGCTGCTGCTGGCAGCACCGCTGGCCGCAGAGGCCGCGGGCGGTTCCTGGGGCAGTCAGAGCCGCGGCGGGACGATCTCAATGGGTAAACAGCAGGTGAAAAGCGAACCGATCACCCCTTCCGGTTCCCTCCCCGCCGGCGCGGTGGGAGTGCGAGTGGCATGGCGCATTACCCCCAGCCACACGCCGCCGCCGGATCTGAAAATCACGCTGTGCAGCGCGCAACGCTGCATGGCGCTGCCTGCACTTTCCGGTGAGTTGGCAATGCCGGCTTTCTTCCCGGTAAGCGGACCGTTTTATTTTACCTACTACGCCCAGTCGCGCGGCCCGCTGTTTCCAGTGCTGACCATTCTGCGCAATCAGCTGACGGTGAATTACCGGGTTGCCGCCGGGAACAGATAATTTTGCCAAATGATGTTGGGATGCATCAGGGAGAGATAAAATCAGAGCAGCGGCTCAATGCTCCTGACCGGGAAGAAAAATTTAATTTTATCGTCGCTGGTTTTAAGCTGGATAAAGCCCATTTTGCGCCAGAATCCTGCGGCTTCTTCATCTTTTGCCTCTATCATTACGGACCAGATCCCGACAGAGTCAGAGGCATACCAGGCTACGCGCAGTGCGTCGATCGCTAACTGCGTGCCATAACCCCGTCCTGCCAGACGCTGATCAATTGCCAGTCGGCCCAGCGTGATACATGAGGTTTCATGGTATGGGATCTGATTCTGATATTGACGCGTCATGCCAGATTTTGCATAACTGCCGCCTGACAGAGTATAAAACCCCACCACCTCAGGGACGGGTTCATCAGTAACCAGCAGATAGGCTTTCAGTACGTTGCCTGCATGTTGCTTAGCCAGGTGCTTTTTCAGAAATTCATCCAGCTCCGGGCGGCCACAGCTGAAGTTTTCGACGTTGATAATGATATCAGCCGAGTACTTCATGATTTTAAGTTTTACCGATTCCATTCCCAGGTCGATCCCTCATGGCTGAGTGCAGCCGCCCGATGCAGTCGTTCATTCGGTGCGGGTGGATTTTCCAGCGCTTCCATCACCGCATTCCATGACTGTTCGGTCAGTTTAATACGGTTGTGCTCGTTGATTACCGTTTCCGCACGTTGCATGGCAGAGTCCGCTATAAATTGGGAGACACTGACACGACTCAGCTGCGCGGCAGTTTCTATTTCACTTTTAACATCAGGGCTGATACGCAGCTCCAGTCGTTCAGTTTTTGCTACGGCCACCATGGGCTTCTCCAGTTTGTACGGTTATCTTACGTACAAGAAAGAGTACATTATATAATCAGGCAGTTCCAATGATCTTTTTGTTCCGGTAGTAAGTTATCGCTGCTGCCACAGCAAGCGTCTTCGGTGTCAGAAAGATTGTGGCCCTCCCGCTGTGATGACGCGATATTTAGCCGACGTGAGTTTATCCTGACAAGCGCAGCCTGATGCCGCAAACACTTTTCCTCACCCGTTTTAAATTCTGGAAGCGGGCGCATAAAAAATATCGCTGCATTACAGCACTTGTCGAAGCAATGGAATCATGCGCGCAACGCAAATCCTTTTCTTTTCTGCTCTGCTATTTCACATATATTAAGTGAAAGCTCAATCGTTCCACGCGAAATCCCTTACCCCTTTTATTAGTGGAAACGCTAAATTAATTTTTCCGCCCTGCATCAGTTAAGGGTAAAAATAGCATTTTTACTGCTTTCCCCCGGTGTTTTTTGCCCCTACGATTGCCTGTGCAGAAACTAACCCACTGCATTTTTCAGAACCTGTCAAGGAAGAAAGCGTTATGGCTCAGGATATTTTTATCAAAATCAACGGAGTTGAAGGGGAATCCTCGGATGCTGCACATCGCGGGGAAATTGAGGTGCTCAGCTGGCACTGGGCGGTGAGCCAGCCCGCCAATATGCACGCGGGTAGCGGCGGCGGCGCCGGAAAAAGCAGCGTTGAGGATCTGTGCTTTGTGCATCGCTTCGACAAAGCCAGCACTAATCTGTTGCAGTATTGCCTGAGCGGCAAACACATTCCCGAAGCGGTGCTGACGGTACGCAAAGCCGGAGGCTCGCCGCTGGAATATCTGCGTATTATCTTACAGGAGATCATTATTAGCGGCGTACGCCCACACGGTACCGTATCCACGCGCACACTGCGAGAAAGCGTTGCACTCTCTTTCTCTCGGGTAAGAATGGAATATGTTTTACAAAATTCTGAAGGTGGCCCCGCTGGAACAGTGGCAATGGGATATGACATTAAGGCAAACAAAAACATCTAAACCATCACATAAACTAAGGATTAGTTATGTTATATATAGACGATCATGGATACATCGATGATGACCGTATTATTGTTAAAATATTCAATAAAATTGAACGGGAGAAAATGGATAAGGTGAATGGTATCGTTGTCCATCAGACCAATGCCCCGACAGCAAGCAGTACCTTCAACAGTTATCAAAACGCAGGAGCCAACGGTGCCCACTTCCTGATTGACCGCGATGGCACTATTTATCAGACAGCCTCGGTATTTCGGGTCACTTGGCATGTAGGAACAATGAAATCTCGCTGTTATTTAACCAAAAAGTGCAAACCAGCTGAGTTCGATAAAGCTGCTGGTTTGGAAAAGTCGTGGAGAAATTACCCTGAAATAAGTAAATTAGAAAAGAAGAAAAAATTCCCTGACCGTTACCCTGGTAACATTGACAGCATAGGGATAGAAATTGTAGGTAAAGCACAAAAGATGATAGATGAAAAAGGGCTTAATATTGGTGATGTTTATGAGCCAGTTAACGAACAACAAAACAGATCGTTAGATTGGTTGATTAAAGAACTATCTGACACATTGAAGACATCCATGAAAGAGATCTACCGCCATTCTGAAATAGCCCGAAAAAACAAAACGGAGGCTAGCACCGCAACATGGTAAAAATGAATAAATTTTTTTCAGGCTTAATATTACTCTGTCTTTTATCAAGCCAAGCACAAGGAAGGATAGTCAGTCAAATTAATATTAAAGGAATAGGATTACAATATGATGGGCGAGATGATAAAAATGAAGAAAAAGCCTGTAAAATTTTCAGGCCAACTAAAAAACAGCTTATACATTTTTTTAACTCAGCTAAAGAATCAAAGGAAAGTGGAGAATTGCTACATGACTACTACTCACCCTGTGTTTCGTCCGGTTCAATAAAATTCAAAGATGGGTCATCCGGCGACTGGACTGTGCAATCTAGCGGTCTGGCATACGTTATTTTTAGCAACGGAGAATCAGCAACTTTCTTCTACAATCATAACAAATGGAAAGATCCTTTTGCTTGCACTTACGGTTTAGGTGATGAACCAAAATGCTAAATATTGACTGCGCATCTGTATGCGCAGTCTGTTTCTTAATAAACTGGTAAGGAGGCTAGCTCAGCAAAATGGTAAAGATTAAAAATATCATCATCATCACCCTGTTTCTTGTCTCAACTCCAGCCATATCCAGGGTAGTCAGCAGCATTGATATTCAAGCAGTGGGTGAACATTACAGCGGAAGAAATGATAAATATGAAGAGAAAGTTTGCAAAGCATTCAGACCGAGCAAGAAACAATTAATTCGTTACTTCAACCTGGCAACAGATTCCGATGATAACGGACCGTTGCTGCATGACTATTATTCACCGTGCATTGCTTATGGACTGGTAAAGTTTAAAGACGGTACGTCCGCACGCTGGACTTTAGAAGCAAATGGCGGCGCATACGTGACTTTTAGCGATAAAAAACAACATCTGTTTTTCTACAGAGATAATCACTGGTTTAATCCTTTACCTTGTGAGCATGGTAATGGCATCGATGAACCTAAAGACATATGTTAATCGTTATTTAAGTCAATTGATTATGCGAAAAATGACGTAATAACTAAGTCATTAAACCGCCAGGGAGGACAACGGAGGCAAATGATAAACGTTAAAAATTCATCCTTAGTGGTTATTTCAACTTTGCTCATCCTCCAGGCCCATGCAGAAGCGAGAGTAGTCAGCCATGTCGAAGTAAAATGGGTAGGGTTACATGATGACGGGCGTAACGATAAGGCTGAAGAAAAGCAGTGTAAATCCTTCAGGCCCACTAAAAAGCAGATAATCCGTTTTTTTAGTTTATCTAAACAGTAGAAGGAAAGTGGCGAACTTCTTCATGAATATTACTCTCCTTGCTCTGCCACAGGTTCCATAACGTTCAAAGATGGGTCATCCGGCGACTGGACTGTGCAATCTAGCGGTCTGGCATACATTATTTTTAGCAACGGAGAATCAGAAAATTTCTTCTACAATCATAACAAGATGAACCCAAATGCTAAATATTGAATCCGCATTTGTATGCGTAGTCTGCTTCTTAATAAACGGGTAAGGAGGCTAGCACAGCAAAATGGTAACTTACCCCCCCCCACAAAAATGGTCGTTTTACTATTAACCCTTATCATTTCTCACCAAGTTTTTGGAAGAGATGTAGGTTATATTGAAATTAATAAAACTGGTGAGTTATACCATGAATACTCCTCGCCGCGCCTGGCTACCGAAACGGTAGAATTTAAATATTTAAGAATAAGATTAACCCGTAGTAACTAGCATTAGCATTTAAAGTTGGGATAGCCAAAAAGTTCAACCCAAGCGCATTTTATGGCGTAATTATTAGCATAAAACTCATATAGACTTCTGCGCACAACTTACCCTAACGCTATACATGGATTGTAATAATGAACCAGCACTCACGCAAAAAGGCCAATATGCTTATCGGGCTTTTTTTAAGCTCTGCCCCCGTATCAATGGTGTTCGCCGCTATTCCCAATGCTGAGAAACACCCGCTCGCACTTGATTATCGTCACGCGCCTGATCCCTCTGCACTGAGTCAGGAACCGAAGCCAGCCAGAGCGCCCGATCTGTTTGGTGAAACCACCGGTCCACTGCCATTCTTTGGTGAGGAAATTCGTCAGCGCGGTTATGATCTGCCCGATCCTTACGGGATAGGTTATAACTATATGGATATGCACCAAAATATTAAGGTAAACAGCATTAACTTTAGCGGACTGTCACTATTCGGATCGCCGCTATCGAGCGATAATTTTAAGATCAACGTCGGACATACCCGTGAAAAATCTCAGACGCACACCGCGCGCCTGGATACCTGGCTATTCCCGTTTATGAACATATACGGCATCGTAGGGCATACCAAAGGTTCTTCCGTTTCCCGGATTGATACGGTGGCAGCGGGCGCTCAGGTTCTGTATAAAGACCTCGATTTTAAGCTTAAATTTAAAGGCACCACCTATGGCGCAGGCACCACTCTGGCCTATGGCTATCATGACTGGTTTGGTACGCTCGATTTTAACTATACCCGCACCGATTTCGATATTCTGGATGGTAACACCCATGCCTTCACCTTCACGCCGCGCGTAGGCTATCGCTTTACCGTACCCGGTTCCGACAGGTTCAATATTCCGCAGTCTCATGCCAGCCTGTGGGTTGGCACCATGTATCAGGATGTCTCACAGGACTTTCGTGGCAATATCAGCAACCTGCATATGCCTGCTGAGTTAGCCGGACTGGTTAAATTTGTTAACCAGGACGATAAGGGCCGCTTCCGGGTGAAGCAACACTTGCAATCACCGTGGAATATTCTGGTCGGTGGGCAATATGAAATAACCCGTAACTTTAATATTACCGCTGAAGCCGGGTTCGAGAAGCGTAACAGCGTGATGCTGGGCGGCGAGTTCCGCTTCTGAGTATGCGGATAAACTCTTCGCTGTTATTTGGCCTGCTCTCTATTTCCCCGATCGCGCAGGCCAATTTTTTGCCCAGCAGGGTGACCGTCGATCATTACCTGGCAAAACTGGGGTCAGACCAGCAGGTGAATACCGCGCAAGGCATTGACTGGGGCATCGTCCCCGGTCCGTTTTATACCCCGGAACTGGGCATCGGTATTGGCGTTGCGGCTGTCGGGTTGTACCGGCCCGATCGGCAGCAGAAAAACACACCGCTCTCGTCGCTGGCTCTGACAGGCTTTGTCAGTTCGACCGGGGCTTTCGGCTTCGGGTACGAGAATGACACCTTTTTTCACCATGACCAGTGGCGGTTTTATATCGATGGTGACCTCAGCCATCGCCCGCTCTACTACTGGGGGCGGGGCTATCGCGAAGGGCGCCATCGCCACGACAGGCAAAAATATGACTCCAGTCGTTTTAACGCCACGCCACAGCTGCTTTATCGGCTGCGCGCCAACACCTATGCCGGGCTTGGCTGGGCGGTTTCATGGGAGCGTGCTTCTGCGTTGCAGGATAAGCCATCGGGCGGCTTTTCGCGCAATCCCGTCGCGCTGAATCAGCTAAACTCCGGCTTCAGCCTGCTGTTCAGCTATGACACGCGCGATTTTATCGCTAACCCGTCGCAGGGACAGGTGTTGAACATCCATTACACCGATTACCTCCCTTCGTTGGGCAGCGATAACCGCCTTAAGGTCTGGGATCTGCAGTATGACCGTTACCACCCGCTTAATGACTCCACGCTGCTGGCCTGGGAGCTGTATAGCCGCCTCGCGACCGGGCAGGTGCCGTGGACCATGCTGGGTTCGCTGGGCGACAGTCGCCACCTGCGCGGCTATTATCAGGGGCGCTTTCGCGCGCGAAATATTGTAACTACCCAGCTCGAACTGCGGAAAAAACTGAGCTGGCGCCACGGCGTGGTGGGCTGGGTCGGCGCGGGCAGCATGTCTCAGCGCCCGAGTGAAGTGCTGGATGGCCAATGGCTCCCTTCGATTGGGGTTGGCTACCGCTTCGAGTTTAAAAAACGGATGAATGTGCGGCTTGATTACGGTGTCGGTCAGCGCAGCTCCGGTTTCTATTTCCAGGTTGGTGAAGCATTTTGATCGCCCGTCTCTTACTCTCATTCAACCTGCTGCTGGCAGGCTGCCAGGCCCGGCATCTGGAGAACATGCCGTTTAACGCGGCGAGTCTGCAAGGCCCGGCCACAGTCGCCAGCGTGGTCTGGCCGGTGATAGCCAAGCTGCCCGCCCCGCAGGGCCTGCGCCCCTGCTGCGCCTTCGGTTATGACGTGCGGGCAAAAGTGCTGGGTATTCCCGTTCCCGGATTCAAAATCGGCAACGTCATCGCCCCGGACGATAGCGGTCAGCATCACTATAATGACCACTTACTGAGTATCCTCAGCACGCTGAGCGGTCTGAATCGCGAACATGACGGCATCATCTATACGCTGCGCGGCGGTTTTATCGATCTCGCCCACGTGCGCGATACCGCCGATAATACCCTGTGGCTATTCAGCCAGATCTGGCCAGGATTAGGCCAGGCGGGCACTATCCGACTGGATGAAGAGCTTGGGCAGCGCGCGATCCGCCTGTGGCCGTTTACCCCGCCCGCGACTGCGCTTGCGCGCTACCATCTGGCCGTGATGATGGCCGCTCAGCTGGCTTATCAGCTGGCGGTATGGCATGAGGTGGCGCAGTGGTACGGTTTTGAGTCGGTACCTGGCTACTCTGAAGCCGTGTCGGCATTCTCACCGGAAGACCTCTATTCCAACCTGCTTGGCGCGCGCATTGCCAGCGACCTGTTGAACCATGGCGGCGCCAGCACGCTCAGGCAGTATCAGCGTACAATGGCGCAGGCAATCCCACAGGCGCTGGCGCAGCTTGAGGCAGTCAGCCCGCAGCAGACCCGTTTTCACTTCGATATGCTCGACGCCAAGTGGTGGAATAGCCGCTGCCGCCTGCCGGATAAATTCCTGGTACGCCGGCGCAACTATCTTACTGGCGCCCTGCGCTACCCTACCCGCCCGGCCGAGCGCGTGCCGATGCTGTGGCTGACGCTACCCGACAGCTTTGATGGCCAACCGCTCAGCGCTTTCGCCCGGCTGGAGATCTGGCCCGGTAACAATATGAAACAGCTGCCCGCACCCAAAAGCCCCAGGATTTACTATCGGTTTGCCGATTTTGCCACGCTGGCGCAGCAGGCAAAAGAGGTCGACCGCCGCCGGCTGCTGCGTATCGGCCAGCGCTGTAAATGAGTATTTTATCGCCATTATCGCGTTGTTTTTCATAAGATAAAGTTATGTCTTAGCGTTCATTTTCTGCCCTCGCCGTTCGCCCCTGGATCGCTACTTGCTGCTTTCCGCTGCCGATCTCACCAGGCAACCGATTACGCTGGCGAGAAAGCAGGCAAAAGCCCTTTTGCCAGAAAGTTCCCCTCCACACGCAAATAAACGTGATACACGTCACACTTTAACTGAATTGAAATGAAACAGAATTTGACAAGTGTGAGCGATCTCTATTTCCTTATAGCCTGTTCGCGGCACACTGCCGCTGCATTCAAGGCGGGTGTTTTCGTCGCATCAATAATCACCCATCGTCGCCCGTAGAAACCGTAACCCGACCGTCGAGCTGGCTGCCGCGCAGGGTCACAGAGCATGTGGTAATAATAATGAAATATAAAATTATGATGGCTGGTGCGCTGGCCGCGCTCTCTTATACCAACGTTTCTTTTGCCCAAGATAGCAACCCGGAATATGTTTCTGACTGGTGGCACCAGAGCGTAAACGTGGTAGGCAGCTATCACACCCGCTTCGGGCCGCAGCTGAACAATGACCTGTATCTGGAATATGAAGCCTTCGCCCATAAAGACTGGTTCGATTTCTACGGTTATATCGACGTACCTAAATTCTTCGGCGTGGGTAACGGCAATGATGTTGGCGCATGGGACGATGGCTCACCGTTCTTTATGGAGATCGAACCGCGCTTCTCCATCGACAAACTGACCGGCACCAGCCTGGCATTCGGTCCGTTTAAAGAGTGGTACTTCGCGAACAACTATATCTACGATATGGGTGACAATAAGGCTAATCGCCAGAATACCTGGTATATGGGCCTGGGCACCGATATCGACACGCATTCTGATGTCGGCCTGTCGCTGAACGTGTATGCGAAATATCAGTGGGAAAACTACGATGCTGCCAACGAAGATAGCTGGGACGGTTACCGCTTCAAGGTGAAATACTTTGTGCCGCTGACCCAGGTGTGGGGCGGCAACCTGAGCTACATCGGCTTTACCAACTTTGACTGGGGTTCTGACCTCGGTGATACCGCAGGCCGCAGCAGCAACTCGATTGCTTCCAGCCATATTCTCTCGCTGGGCTATGACCACTGGCACTACTCGTTCGTGGCGCGTTACTTCCACAACGGCGGCCAGTGGGAAGATGGCACCGAGCTGAACTTCGGCAAGGGCAACTTTAACGTGAAGTCGAACGGCTTCGGTTATTACGTGGTGGTGGGTTACAACTTCTGATAACCCGCTGCGGGCCGGTCGAAACAAAAGATCGGCCCCTACGTATTGCCTGGGCCACGTGCCGATCGAAAAAGAGGATCGGCCCCTACGTACTGCCTGGATCGCGGGCCGATCGAAACAAAAGATCGGCCCCTACGTATTGCCTGGGTCACGGGCCGATCGAAAAAGAGGATCGGCCCTTACAAACGATGATTCAACGCGCCTGAAGGCGCGTTTTTTTTGTGCCCGCTAAAACGCTATACTCGGGCCGGCAATATTGCCTCTGCAAAAAGGAATTTTTATGTCTGCGAAGTCCGTCGACCACAGCGTTAAGCTGCGCCCGCTGGAGCGTGAAGATCTGCGTTTTGTCCATCAGTTAGACAACAACGCCAGCGTGATGCGCTACTGGTTTGAGGAGCCTTATGAGGCCTTTGTTGAGCTGTCTGACCTGTACGACAAGCATATTCATGACCAGAGCGAACGGCGTTTTGTGGTGGAACATGACGGCAGCAATGCCGGGCTGGTAGAACTGGTGGAGATCAACCATATCCACCGTCGCGCCGAGTTTCAGATCATTATTGCCCCGAGTCATCAGGGTAAAGGATTGGCAACAAAGGCGGCCAGACTGGCGATGGATTACGGTTTTTCGGTGCTGAACCTCTATAAACTTTACCTGATCGTCGATAAAGAGAACGCCAAGGCCATTCATATTTATCGCAAGCTGGGCTTTGAGATTGAAGGGGAGCTGATCCACGAATTCTTTATCAACGGCGAGTACCGCAATACCATTCGCATGTGTATTTTCCAGCATCAGTATCTGGAACGCTTCCGGCCACCGCACGCCATGGTCAATCCAACGGCGCAGTAAACCATCAGGCCGGATCGCTCCGGCCTGAATCGTTTATCCGCTTAGCCGCGCGCGCCCACCGGGTTCATGATGGTTTGCAGGATTTCCGGCTCAATTTTATACATTCCCCCGTATAACGGGTCCACCACCAGCCAGCCGGGGAAGCCAAGCAGGGGAATATTGCCCAGCAGATACCACAGATTCGGGCTCTCTTTCAGCGGCAGGGTTTGCGGCACGTAGCCAGGCCGTTCCAGCATCACCCGGTATTTTTTCTTGCCGAAGTAGCTGCCGTTCGACTTAAGAAGGCTGACAGTTTTTGGCGTATAGCCTTCAGCCACCGCGATGCCCGTTTCATCCTGCACCACAAACTTCACCCCCGGGGGCTGAGTTTGCAGGGTCACATCCTGACGCTCACTGCCGACAATCGTCGCGCATCCACTTAACATCCACGCTGCTGCCAGCGCTGCTATCAGCCGTTTCATGGTTAACCTGCTTTTATCCCAACATGACAGTAGTCTAAGCGTTGCGTGGACAAACAAGCGGGCTAATAGCGTATGAATTGGGCGCTTATTCCAGCCTTGGCCACCAGTCAGCCAAACATCTTTTCCAGATAGCGCTCAAGTGCCATGCGTGAGCTGAAGCCGTGGGGGATGCCGTAATGGTCGTTCGATTCCCCGGCCAGATACATCGGGAAACGCACATAGTGGTCGCAGGTTTTCACGTCTGATGATGCCAGTGCCAGCGACTGGCTGCGCTCCTTTAACGTCGGGTGGATCACCAGTGCCGTCCGCCCGAGGCGCGCCTCGCGATTGACGTAGACATAGTCTTCACCACGACGATAACCGTAGGTTTTTGTGGTAACCGCGTCCATTTCAAATCCCGCTTTTTCCAGTACGCGAGCAACCTCATCAGGTCGTAGATACATGCTTATTCCTCTCAGTCTGCCAAACCCCGCAACCTTACAACGGCTGCGCAGTCAGGGCTTTCGGATTAGTCCATAAACGCCGCCCGGCGGTTGGCGTTATGTGAAGCTGTTCTATACTAATAGTAGGTTTTTACAGTAAGGGAGCAAAAAATGTTCAACCGGAAATCGAAAAATAACGATATCGACCTGAATCAGGATGTTTCCCAGCTGGCGGACAGCCTTGACGATCTGCTGAAGTCTTACGGCAGCAAAACCAAAGATGAAGTGGACGGCGCGCGCTCACGCGCAGAAGCGCTGTTGAAAGAGACGCGGGCGAAGCTGCACGGTAATAACCGCGTAACCCAGGCGGCGAAAGACGGTGCAGGACACGTTGATAACTACGTACGCGACAAACCCTGGCATGGAGTGGGCATTGGTACCGCGCTGGGTATTTTTGTCGGTGCACTGATCGCGACGACCACATCCTCACGCTGATTATTGACAAAATTTAACTGATTGATCATCGGCCCGTGGCGAAAGCTGCGGGCTTTTTTATTGCCTGAAAATTTTTTACCTGACGCAAACCTTGCGGCACAAGGGCTGGATGCGAGGTGGATTACCAAATGCAAAAATACTATATGTTGTGTGGTTGCATTTCGGCATCGCTATATCTAGTATTTACTCCATCAAGACCACGCAACAAGTTGTGGTCGCGGCGGCGCCAGTAGTGTTACCAGAAAGCGCCTGTTAAGCCAGTCAAACAGCCATCAAGGTAAATACGAATCATGCGCATTATTATTTACACTAAAGATAACTGTGTCCAGTGCAATGCAACAAAAAACGCGATGGACAAGAAAGGGATTGATTATCAGCTGATTAATCTGGACCACGAGCCGACCCACGTGGACGCGCTGAAATCGCTGGGCTACCGTCAGGTGCCGGTGGTCATGGCGGAGCAGGACCACTGGAGCGGCTTCCGCCCGGACAAAATCCAGGCCCTGAGCCAGCTGGCACAGGCGCGGGGATAAGCTCATGACAACGCTGGTCTACTTCTCCAGCCTGTCAGAAAACACCCATCGTTTTATTACCCGTTTAGATCTGCCAGCCCGGCGCATCCCGCTGGATAACGCTCAGCGCCTGCAGGTCGATGAACCTTACATCCTGATAGTGCCGAGCTACGGCGGCGGCACCGCTCAGGGTGCGGTGCCTAAACAGGTAATTCAGTTTCTGAATGACACCCACAATCGTCAGCTGATCCGCGGCGTTATCGCCGCTGGCAACCGCAATTTTGGCGAGGCTTTTTGCCTGGCTGGCGACATTATTGCGCGTAAATGTCAGGTGCCTTACCTCTATCGCTTTGAGCTGATGGGCACCGCTGACGATATCGCTAACGTTTACCACGGAGTAACCCAATTTTGGCAGCGACAGACAGCACACTCATAGAGGCCCAGCCGGCCACTGCCGATTATCACGCGCTCAACGCGATGCTTAATCTGTACGATGCCGAAGGCCATATTCAGTTTGAAAAAGATCGCGAGGCTACGCGCCAGTATTTTATCCAGCACGTGATCCCTAACAGCGTGCGGTTCGATTCCATTGCTGAACGCCTGCAGTATCTGGTTTCCGAAGGCTATTACGAAGCCGACGTGCTGAATGCCTATCCGTTTGAGTTTGTCTGTTCGCTGTTCCAGCAGGCTTATGAGCGCCGTTTCCGCTTCCAGACCTTCCTCGGCGCGTGGAAGTTTTACACCAGCTATACGCTGAAGACCTTCGACGGCAAGCGCTACCTGGAAGGCTTTACCGAGCGCGTCTGCATGGTGGCGCTGACGCTGGCGCAGGGCGACCAGGCGCTGGCGCACGCGCTTACCGATGAGATCCTGTCCGGGCGTTTCCAGCCTGCAACGCCCACCTTCCTCAACTGCGGCAAGCAGCAGCGCGGTGAGCTGGTCTCCTGCTTCCTGCTGCGCATTGAAGACAATATGGAGTCGATTGGCCGCGCGGTGAACTCAGCCCTGCAGCTCTCCAAGCGCGGCGGTGGCGTGGCGTTCCTGCTCTCTAACCTGCGCGAATCCGGCGCGCCGATCAAGCGCATCGAGAACCAGTCGTCCGGCGTGATCCCGGTGATGAAGATGCTGGAGGATGCGTTCTCTTACGCCAACCAGCTCGGCGCACGTCAGGGTGCTGGCGCGGTATATCTGAATGCGCACCACCCTGATATCCTGCGCTTCCTCGACACCAAGCGCGAAAATGCCGATGAGAAAATCCGCATTAAAACGCTGTCGCTCGGCGTGGTGATCCCGGATGTGACTTTCCAGCTGGCGAAAGATAACCAGCCCATGGCGCTGTTCTCACCGTATGACGTTGAGCGTATTTACGGCCTGCCGTTTGCCGATATCAGCATCAGCGAAAAGTATGAAGAGATGCTGGCCGACGAGCGCATTCGCCGCACCTTTATTAACCCGCGTGAATTTTTCCAGACGCTGGCCGAGATCCAGTTTGAGTCCGGCTATCCGTACATCATGTTTGAAGACACGGTGAACCGCGCTAACCCGATCCACGGGCGCATTAACATGAGCAACCTGTGTTCGGAAATTTTGCAGGTCAACACCCCCACCGAATACAACGATGACCTCAGCTATCGCCGCATCGGCAAGGATATCTCCTGTAATCTGGGTTCGCTGAATATTGCGCACACCATGGATTCGCCGGACTTTGCCCGCACGGTTGAGATTGCGGTACGCGGCCTGACGGCGGTTTCCGATCAGAGCCACATCCATTCAGTGCCGTCGATTGAACAGGGGAATGCCCAGTCGCATGCCATTGGCCTCGGGCAGATGAACCTGCACGGTTACCTGGCACGCGAAGGTATCCACTACGGTTCCGAAGCCGGGCTGGATTTCACCAATATCTACTTCTACACCATCACTTATCACGCGCTGCGAACCTCAAACCTGCTGGCGCGCGAGCGGGAAAGCACTTTCAGCGGCTTCAGCGATTCGCGCTATGCCAGCGGTGAATACTTTAATCAGTATGTTGAGCAGAGCTGGCAGCCGCGCACCTCGCAGGTTGCCGAACTGTTTGCCGCAGCCGGGATTGCCATCCCGACGCAGCAGCAGTGGCGCGAGCTGAAAGAGTCGGTGATGCAGTACGGCCTGTATAACCAGAATTTACAGGCGATCCCGCCGACCGGTTCAATCTCGTATATCAATCACGCCACGTCGAGTATTCACCCGATTGTGTCGCGCATTGAGATCCGCAAAGAGGGCAAGACCGGGCGGGTGTACTACCCTGCTCCGTTTATGAATAACCATAATCAGCAGTTTTACCGTGATGCCTATGACATCGGCCCGGAAGCGATTATCGACACCTACGCGGAGGCAACGCGCCATGTCGATCAGGGGCTGTCGCTGACGCTGTTCTTCCGCGATACCGCCACCACGCGCGATATCAATAAGGCGCAGATTTACGCCTGGAAGAAAGGGATAAAGACACTTTATTACATCCGCCTGCGCCAGATGGCCCTGCTGGGGACCGAAGTGGAAGGCTGCGTCTCCTGCTCACTGTAAAAACAACGCTGCGGGCGGGGCATGCCCCGCCCCTACGAATAACGCACCGCATAGCGTAGGGTAAGGCATGCCTGCCCCACCAGGATCCGCCCAGGAACAACACCATGAAATTAAAAAAAGTTCACGCCATCAACTGGAACAACATCGAAGACGAGAAAGATCTGGAAGTGTGGAACCGCCTGACCAGCAACTTCTGGCTGCCGGAAAAGGTACCGCTGTCTAACGATATTCCGGCGTGGAACTCCCTGAATGCCGATGAGCAACAGCTGACCATCCGCGTGTTCACCGGCCTGACGCTGCTCGATACCATCCAGAACACCCTCGGCGCTCCGGCGCTGATGGCCGATGCGCTGACGCCGCATGAAGAGGCCGTGATGTCGAACATCAGCTTTATGGAAGCGGTGCATGCCCGCTCATACAGCTCGATCTTCTCCACGCTGTGCCACACCAGCGATGTTGATGCCGCCTACGCCTGGAGCGAAGAGAATCCCCCGCTGCAGCGCAAGGCCGAGATCATTCTGCAGCACTACTACGAGAACGACCCGCTAAAGAAGAAGATCGCCAGCGTGTTCCTCGAATCGTTCCTGTTCTACTCCGGCTTCTACCTGCCGATGTACTGGTCGAGCCGCGGCAAGCTGACTAACACCGCCGATCTGATCCGTCTGATTATCAAAGATGAGGCGGTTCACGGTTACTACATCGGCTACAAGTATCAGAAAGCCCTGGAAAAAGAGACGCCGCAGCGTAAAGAGGAGCTGCAACAGTTCGCCGTTGAACTGCTGCTGGCGCTGTATGAAAATGAAATTGAATATACCGATGCGCTGTACGCAGGCGTCGGCTGGCAGGAAGAGGTGAAAAAGTTCTTGCATTACAATGCTAACAAGGCGCTGATGAACCTCGGCTACGAGGCGCTGTTCCCCTCTGAGATGACCGATGTTAACCCGGCTATCCTCTCGGCGCTGTCGCCAAACGCCGATGAAAACCACGACTTCTTCTCCGGCTCCGGCTCCTCCTATGTGATGGGTAAAGCGGTCGATACCGAAGATGAAGACTGGAACTTTTAATCTCTTCAGCAGTGGCTGCCGACGGCAGCCATTTTTCACCGCGCCCCTGTTTTAATAGTCATTAAATTTCAGCCATTCACCTGCCGATTGTTGAGATAAATATGACAGTTTTCTGACGATTAATTTCCGCATATCCCTCCCCAATCACACACCAATTACGGCCCTACCAGGACCATTCTCAACAGAATATTCATTTTTTTCACCCTCGTTCAATCCGCTGCAATCCCTTACCCGCTCTGGCATTAGCCTGGACGGGCATCTCATCATGCATTTTTGATCTGGCCTTTTAGGGTTGTCTCAGATTCTCAGTGTGCTACGGTATAGGCCGATAATATTTGACCACACAGAAGAGATAATATAATAAAACCCACCAACAACTGGAAATGAATTAATGCATGGCTATTAAATTAGAAGTTAAGAATTTATATAAAGTCTTTGGGGAAAATCCCGAGCGCGCATTTAAGCATATTGAAAAAGGAATCAGTAAAGAGGCACTGCTGGAGAAAACCGGCCTGTCTCTTGGCGTGAAAGACGCCAGTCTGGCCATTGAAGAAGGCGAGATCTTTGTCATCATGGGGTTATCCGGCTCAGGGAAATCCACCATGGTTCGCCTTCTCAATCGTCTGATAGAACCCACCCGCGGCCAGGTTATTATTGATGGCGAAGATATTGCCAAAATATCCGACAGCGCATTACGCGAAGTCCGCAGAAATAAAATCAGCATGGTATTTCAGTCATTCGCACTGATGCCACATATGAACGTGTTAAATAATACCGCTTTCGGCATGGAATTAGCTGGTGTCCCGTTACAGGAGCGCCAGGATAAAGCCATGGAAGCGCTGCGCCAGGTGGGGCTGGATAATTATGCTCATGCCTGGCCCGACGAACTCTCCGGCGGGATGCGTCAGCGCGTCGGATTAGCGCGTGCGCTGGCAATTAACCCAGACATATTATTGATGGATGAGGCTTTCTCCGCGCTCGATCCCCTCATTCGTACCGAAATGCAGGATGAGCTGGTGAAATTACAGTCGCGCCATCAGCGCACTATCGTATTTATCTCTCATGATCTTGACGAAGCGATGCGTATTGGCGACCGCATTGCCATTATGCAGGGCGGCGAAGTGGTGCAGGTCGGCACCCCGGATGAGATCCTGAACAATCCGGCCAATGATTACGTGCGCACCTTCTTCCGCGGCGTCGATATCAGCCAGGTGTTTAGCGCAAAAGATATCGCCCGCCGCAGTGCCGCCGCGCTGATCCGTAAAGCGCCCGGCTTCGGCCCGCGCTCGGCAATCAAGCTGCTGCAGGACAATGACCGCGAGTATGGCTACGTGCTGGAAAAACAGCGCTTTGTCGGCACCGTATCGATTGACTCGCTGAAGGCCGCCCTGGCCGCCGGTGAAGGGCTGGATCAGGCAATGCTGGCAAGCCCGACGCCGATGGCGGCCGAGACTTCGCTGAGCGATCTACTCTCCCACGTGGCGCAGGCCCCCTGCGCGGTGCCGATTACCGGCGACGAGGGCCAGTACATCGGCATTATTTCCAAAGGCATGTTATTGCAGGCATTAGATCGTGACGGGGGTCAGGCATGAGCGAGCAAACCAGTAATCCGTGGGACACCAGCGCCCAGACCACCCGCGCTGCTGCTGACGGTAGCACGGCCACCAGCAGCAGCAGCGATCCGTGGGGTTCTCCCTCGGATGCCGCCACCAGCCAGCCCGCACCCGATGCGGCAGCAGGCGGCAGCACCGATGCGTGGGGCGCCCCCTCCGGCGGCGGACATGAGGCGGCGGCCAGCGGCAGCGACTGGCTGAACAGCGCTCCGGCCCCGCAGGCCGAACACTTCAATATTCTTGACCCGTTCCATCAAACGCTGATCCCACTCGACGGCTGGGTAACCACGGCGATTGACTGGATCGTTTCCCACTTCCGCCCGCTGTTTCAGGGGATCCGCCTGCCGGTGGACTATATCCTCAGCGCCTTTCAGCACATGCTGCTGGGCATGCCGGCCCCGGTGGCGATTATGGTCTTCTCGCTTATTGCCTGGCAGCTCTCCAGCCTCGGCATGGGCATCGCCACCCTGGTGTCGCTGATTGCAATTGGCGCGATTGGTGCCTGGTCGCAGGCGATGGTGACGCTGGCGCTGGTGCTGACCGCCCTGCTGTTCTGCATTATTATCGGGCTGCCGCTTGGCATCTGGCTGGCGCGCAGCCAACGTGCGGCAAAGATTATTCGCCCACTGCTCGATGCGATGCAGACCACTCCGGCGTTTGTTTACCTGGTGCCTATCGTGATGCTGTTCGGCATCGGTAACGTACCCGGCGTGGTGGTGACCATTATCTTCGCCCTGCCGCCGATTGTGCGCCTGACCATTCTGGGGATTAAGCAGGTACCCGCCGATCTGGTGGAAGCCGCAGAATCCTTCGGAGCCAGCCCGCGCCAGATGCTGTTTAAAGTACAGCTGCCGCTGGCGATGCCGACCATTATGGCCGGGGTTAACCAGACCCTGATGCTGGCGCTGTCGATGGTGGTTATCGCCTCGATGATCGCCGTGGGCGGCCTCGGCCAGATGGTGCTGCGCGGGATTGGCCGCCTGGATATGGGGCTGGCGACCGTCGGTGGCGTCGGCATCGTGATTCTGGCGATTATCCTCGACCGCCTGACCCAGTCACTTGGCCGTGACAGCCGTAGCCGCGGTAACCGCCGCTGGTACGCCAGCGGTCCTCTGGGGCTGATTACCCGCCCGTTCATCAAATAACGCTTCCGGCGGCGCCCGTTGTGCGCCGCCTGCCTCCTCCGCAAGACCCATGATAAGAAGGAATAACTATGCGCAAGATGACCTTGCTGGCCGCCGCATTCACCACTCTGGCTACCGTTCAGGTTTCTGCCGCCGATTTACCGGGTAAAGGCATTACCGTTAAGCCGGCTCAGAGCACCATCACCGAAGAGACATTCCAGACGCTGCTGGTGAGCCGCGCGCTGGAGAAGCTCGGCTACACCGTTGATGACCCGAGTGAAGTTGACTATAACGTGGCTTACACCTCGATCGCCGCAGGTGATACGACGTTTATCGCCACCAACTGGCAGCCGCTGCATGATGATATGTATAAGGCCGCCGGCGGCGATGCCAAATTCTATCGCCAGGGCACCTATGTGCAAGGCGCGGCGCAGGGGTATTTGATCGACAAAAAAACCGCTGAGAAGTACCACATTACGCGTATCGACCAGCTAAAAGATGCGAAAATCGCCAAACTGTTTGATACCAACGAAGACGGCAAAGCCGATCTGACCGGCTGTACGCCTGGCTGGGGCTGTGAAGCGGTGATTAATCACCAGATAAAAGCCTACGACCTGAGCAACAACGTGGAGCATAACCAGGGAAACTATTCGGCGATGATTGCCGATACCATCACCCGCTTTAAAGAGGGCAAGCCGGTGCTGTATTACACCTGGACGCCGTACTGGGTGAGCGATGTACTGGTTCCGGGCCGTGATGTGGTGTGGCTGCAGGTGCCATTCTCCTCCCTGCCGGGCGAGCAGAAAGATGTGGATACCAGGCTGCCAAACGGTGCGAACTATGGCTTCCCGGTGAACACCATGCATATCGTGGCGAACAAAGCCTGGACGGAGAAGAATCCAGCCGCGGCGAAGCTGTTTGCCGAGATGAAGCTGCCGATTGCCGATATCAATGCGCAGAACTCGCGTATGCACCAGGGCCAGTCTTCCGAAGCGGATATTAATGCTCACGTTGACGGCTGGATCAAAGCGCACCAGGCCCAGTTCGATGGCTGGGTGAAAGACGCGCTGGCTGCGGGTAAATAAATCAGCCTTGATTACCGGTTAACGCGGGGCGACCAGAAAAACGGTCGCCCCCAACATTGAGTCAACGTGGCCAGGATGATTTTCGCAGGCTCGACGGCCCTGCTGTCGAACTGGTTTGTCCTGTCAATTATCATGTGAGTGAAATAGTTTTTTAGGTTACTATTAGCCTATGAGTGATTTCTTAAGCCCACACCGATTGTCATGAACACCTCCCGCTCTGGCCTTACTCTCGTCCAGGTTGCGCCGACCTCTGTCGCTAGTGCTCTGCCCCTCGCCTGTCACCATGATGCCCAATCCACTGCTGGCCCTGATTATCGGGATTCTGCTACTCGACCTGCCGCTGCAGGCCGGGCACATTACTCATCTGAGTGCGATCGTTCAGCCGGGTATAAGGTTTGTACAATCGGTGTTTTGTTAACCTTACTTAACCTTTTTAACAGGTGGTACGGCTTGATTCCAGGGCACTGGCCAATGATTTTTTACGGCAAAAATGAAGTTTTTTCAGACACCACGGCCTGTTAACGCATTTCGCACTCTGGTAAGGTTATGCGCAATTTATTCAGGCTGGTTATTTTTTCACGTGAAATTATTCAGTTATTGCGTAAAAAGCGCTCGGGTAATTCACTAATTTTGTTACCGGATTACTGTCCCATTTTAATACTGCTCCATCACCAACTTGTGCCAGCCCAATCGGTTTTTGGCCTGCTGTGTACCCCATTGTATGCACAGCATTGCTCTTTCGCGCACTAAGCGCCCTGGGTTATGGAAAGACCTGGAAACTACTGATGATGACAGCAGCGTAGTGAACACCATCACAGGCTGGCGAAATGTCGCGTTACTTTATTAGTCATCATCGTTACTATACCAGTTGCAACTAGTGAGGTTCCTTCAGAATGGAAAGTTCGTTTACCCCTATTGAACAGATGCTAAATTTTCGCGCTAACCGTCAGAAAGATTTCCCCCTTCAGGAGATTATGCTGACGCGTCTCTGCATGCATATGCAGAGTAAATTGCTGGAAAATCGCAATAAAATGCTCAAGGCTCAGGGGATTAACGAGACGCTGTTTATGGCATTGATTACGCTGGATGCACAGGAAGACCACAGCATTCAACCGTCAGAGCTGAGCTCCGCTCTCGGATCTTCCCGTACCAACGCCACCCGTATTGCTGATGAACTGGAAAAACGTGGCTGGATTGAACGCCGTGAAAGCGATAACGATCGCCGCTGCCTGCACCTGCATTTGACGCCTAAAGGAAACGAGTTCCTGCGCCAGCTGCTGCCACCGCAGCATCAGTGCCTGCAGTTACTGTGGTCATCGCTCAGCGGTTCCGAAAAAACACAGCTGGAAGCGATTACTCGTAAGCTGTTGAACCGACTGGATCAGATGGACGAAGAAGAAGTGGTCGCCTCACTCTCTCGTTAATAGTTCCCGTAATAGCATATTGTGCGACACACCATTTACTGGAAACCGCTACTTTAAGCCCCCTCATGCCAGCGCTAATCACGCTGGCATTTTAGACTTGGGCGTTCGTCACCAGTGATGATGGAGACGAGCCCGTATGGCAAGAAAACCTGGAGAAAACCATGAGTGCAAGCGCGGTGGAACAAAACCCGCAGCAGCCCAAAGATAAAAAGAAGACGCGTAAACGCGCGCTGATTATCCTGGCTGTGCTGTTCGTCATTATCGGGGTGGCTTATCTGACTTACTGGTTCCTGGTGCTGCGGCACTATCAGGAAACTGACGATGCCTATGTTGCTGGAAACCAGGCGCAGGTGATGGCGCAGGTTTCAGGTAGCGTCAATAAAGTGTGGTTTGACGACACTGATTTTGTCAAAAAAGGCGATGTGCTGGTGACGCTTGACCGCACGGATGCTGAGCAGGCGTTTGAAAAAGCGCAAACCGCTCTCGCCACCAGCGTGCGCCAGACGCATCAGCTGATTATCAACGGCAGGCAGTATCAGGCCACTATCGATTTGCAAAGAACGGCGCTCGACCAGGCGCAGGCGGATTTACGCCGCCGTGAACCGCTGGGTGCCGCAAACCTGATCGGTAAAGAAGATCTGCAGCACGCGCGTGATGCCGTCGCCACCGCCAGGGCACAGCTGGATGTGGCAGTGCAGCAATACAATGCCAATCAGGCGGCGGTGCTCAACACCTCGCTGGAAAATCAGCCGGCGGTCAAACAGAGCGCGGCGGAGCTGCGTGATGCCTGGCTGGCTCTGCAGCGCACGAATGTGGTCAGCCCGATTGATGGCTATGTCTCACGCCGCAGCGTTCAGGTCGGTTCGCAGATCTCCACCACCACTCCGCTGCTGGCGATCGTGCCGGCAAATAATCTGTGGGTGGACGCTAACTTTAAAGAGACCCAGCTGGCAGGCGTGCGCATCGGCCAGCCAGCGACCGTGGTAGCCGATATCTACGGTGATGACGTGATTTACCACGGCAAAGTGGTTGGCCTGGATATGGGTACCGGCAGCGCGTTCTCCCTGCTTCCGGCTCAGAATGCCACCGGTAACTGGATCAAAGTGGTGCAGCGCCTGCCGGTACGCATCGAGCTCGACCCGGCGGAGGTCGCGAAGCATCCGCTGCGCATCGGCCTGTCAACGCTGGTGAAAATCGATACGGCTAACGCTGAAGGCGCGGTGCTGGCGACCAGCGTGCGCAGCAAACCGGCCTATGAAAGTAGCGCTCTGGCGCTGGACCTGGCGCCGGCGAATGCCCTGATCGCTGATATCATCCGTGCCAATGCCGGCTAAGCCAGCGGGAGGCTGTTATGGCGCGTAAACCGCTTGAAGGCACGCAGCTGGTCCTGATGACCATTGCGCTGTCGCTGGCAACATTTATGCAGGTGCTGGACTCCACGATTGCTAACGTGGCGATCCCCACTATTGCCGGAAACCTGGGGGCATCGAACTCTCAGGGAACCTGGGTGATCACCTCGTTTGGCGTGGCTAACGCCATTTCGATCCCGATCACCGGCTGGCTGGCCAAGCGTTTTGGTGAGGTGAAACTGTTCCTGTGGTCGACGGTGGCGTTTGCCATCGCGTCATGGGCCTGCGGCATGTCCGAAAGCCTGACCATGCTGATCTTCTTCCGCGTGATTCAGGGAGTGGTCGCCGGGCCGCTGATCCCGCTGTCGCAGAGCCTGCTGCTGAGCAACTACCCTCCGGCGAAGCGCAGTATGGCGCTTTCACTGTGGGCGATGACGGTGATCGTCGCGCCGATCTGCGGCCCGATCCTCGGCGGCTGGATCAGCGATAACTACCACTGGGGCTGGATCTTCTTTATCAACGTGCCGATTGGTGTGGTGGTAGTTATCCTTGCGCTGCAAACGCTGCGCAACCGTGAAACGGAAACGGTAATCCGCCCGATTGATACCGTTGGCCTGGTGCTGCTGGTGGTGGGTATCGGCTGTCTGCAGGTGATGCTGGACCGCGGTAAAGAGCTGGACTGGTTCAGCTCCACTGAAATCATTATTTTAACGGTCGTTGCCGTCGTAGCCCTGGCGGTGCTACTGGTGTGGGAGTTGACCGACGACCACCCGATAGTGGATTTGTCGCTGTTTAAGTCGCGCAACTTCACCATTGGCTGTCTGTCGATTAGTCTCGCCTATATGCTCTACTTCGGCTCGATTGTTCTGCTGCCGCAGCTGTTGCAGGAGGTGTACGGTTACACCGCCACCTGGGCCGGGTTGGCATCGGCGCCGGTTGGGATTATCCCGGTGATCCTGTCGCCGATTATCGGCCGTTTTGCGCATAAGCTGGATATGCGACGGCTGGTCACCTTCAGCTTCATTATGTATGCAGTGTGCTTCTACTGGCGTGCGTATACCTTTGAACCGGGCATGGACTTTGGAGCATCGGCGTGGCCCCAATTTATCCAGGGCTTTGCCGTGGCCTGCTTCTTTATGCCATTGACCACCATTACGCTGTCAGGCTTACCGCCGGAGAGGCTGGCAGCGGCATCGAGCCTGTCGAACTTCACCCGTACGCTGGCAGGTTCGATTGGCACCTCGATCACCACCACCATGTGGAGCGATCGTGAGTCATTGCACCACGCTCAATTGACGGAATCGGTCACTCCGTACAGTACTAACAGCCAGGAGATGTACGCGAAGCTGCAACAGCTGGGGATGACCCACGACCAGGCTTCTGCGTATATCGCGCAGCAAATCACCAATCAGGGGCTGATTATCTCCGCCAATGAGATTTTCTGGGCTTCTGCCGGGGTGTTTATCCTGCTGCTGGTGCTGATATGGTTTGCCCGTCCACCGTTCGGTGCAGGCGGCGGGGGCGGGGGCGCGCACTAAATTGCCGGCATAAAAAAGGGGGCGACCACGTAAATGGCCGCCCCCTTTTTATCACTGCATCAGGCGTTCTGACGCCACCATTCAGCCAGCAGGACGCCGGTTGCAACGGAGACGTTCAGGCTTTCTACCTTACCGGTACCGCCGATGGAGACGCTGAGGTCGCCCTGATCGAACGTGCTGTCAGACAGACCATCGCGCTCCTGACCCAGCACCAGCACCATTTTGGCCGGCAGCTCTGCACGGGACAGCGGCACGCCTTTATGACTGGACGTGGTCACAATGGTATAACCGGCTTTACGGAACGCACTCAGACCGGCAGCAAAGCTTTCGCCGCTAATGGCCTGAACGTGCTCTGCGCCACCTTCTGCGGTACGCACCGCAGCGCCTGACTCCAGCATCGAAGCATCATCCACCAGCAAACCTTTGACGCCAAAATGCGCACAGCTGCGCATGATGCCACCCAGGTTGTGCGGGTTGCCGATATCTTCCAGCGCCAGCACGCAGTCTTTCTCACCTGCGGTTGACAGCCATTCACTGACCGGCATGCCGGAGCGCTTTTTGATCAGGAAGCAGACGCCACCATGGTGCTCGGTGCCGGAGGCTTTCTGCAGTTCGGCTTCATCCACGGTGTGGTAAGCCTTGCGGTTAGCCGCCATATACTTCAGTGCTTCACGGAAACGCGGCGTTACGCTCTGGATAAACCAGGCGCGCACGATGCACTCCGGACGGCTCTGGAACAGAGCCTGGCAGGCATTTTCGCCATACACGCGCGTCTCTTCCATACGCTGACGACGGATCTGCTCCGGGTCGATATAGCTTTTACCGCTGATACCGCCGTGATCCGGCTTATCGTCTGCTACTGCATTTGGCGCACGGGAAACGGTACGCCACGGAGAGTCAGAGTGCCCTTCGTCGCGATCGCGCCCGCCACGTGGCTTGCTGTCTGCATTTCGTGCCGGACGGCGCGCGCCATCCTGCTGTGGACGAGGAGCGCCTTTACCGGTACGGGGGTTCCCGCCCTTAGTGCTCTTCTCATCATCGCCGCGGACATACATCACTTTGACCTTGCCGCTCTTACCTTTAAATTCGTCGTTCATTTTTCCTCCACCTGGGCTGAGCGCGAAGCGCGCAGATTACCTGATGTGGCGGCGCTTAGCTATTAACTTCCAACAAAAGCCGCTGACCCGGGAGTGGGCCGTTCAGGCGCGCAGCCAGTTTGCCAGACATTACCTATTATACCCATTGAACAAATCGCGTTGTTCCACATTAACGGGGCCAGCATAATGCTGGCTGATTTACTGAAAATGCAGTAAGTAATCACTTACTACCAGACTGAGGTGAATAATGAATACCGTTTGTGCATCCTGCCAGGCCACCAATCGCGTCCCCGTCGAGCGCGTGTCCGACGGCGCGAAATGCGGCCGCTGCGGCAATGACTTATTCGACGGCCACGTGGTGAATGCCACGGCAGCGACCCTGGATAAATATCTTCAGGACGACCTGCCGGTGGTTATCGACTTTTGGGCGCCTTGGTGCGGTCCGTGCGTCAACTTTGCTCCGGTGTATGAATCCGTGGCTCAGGAGCGCAGCGGGCAGATCCGCTTCCTGAAGGTGAATACCGAGGCTGAGCCAGAGCTGAGCGCGCGCTTCCGCATTCGCAGCATCCCCACCATTATGGTGTTCAAGCAGGGCCAGATGGCCGACATGCTGAACGGGGCAATGCCGAAAGCGCCGTTCGAAGAGTGGTTGAACGAAAACCTGTAAGCATCTGGCCGGGCATGCCCGGCCACAATCCGTTAGAATAGCGTTTTT
The DNA here is from genome assembly GCF_014773485.1 of Erwinia aphidicola. Lineage (GTDB taxonomy): Bacteria > Pseudomonadota > Gammaproteobacteria > Enterobacterales > Enterobacteriaceae > Erwinia > Erwinia aphidicola. The sequence continues at coordinate 76,786 of NZ_JACXBP010000015.1, forward strand.
CGCTGATGATCCAAGATGACCGATAACGCTGTTCTGCGCCTGCGCGCTGCCCGTCTCGCCCGTGCCACCCGCCCTTTCCTTGCTCGTGGTAACCGCACCCGCCGCTGCCAGCGCTGCCTGCTGCCAGAAAAGAACTGCCTGTGCGCGACGCTCAGCCCACAGCAGGCGCGCAGCCGGTTCTGCCTGGTGATGTTTGACAGCGAGCCGATGAAGCCCAGCAATACTGGTCGCCTGATTGCCGATATCCTGCCGGACACGCTGGCGTTTGGCTGGTCGCGCACCGAGCCGGACCCGGCACTGCTTGCCGCAGTGCGCGATCCGCAGTATCAGCCGATGGTGGTGTTTCCCGCCTCCTACGCTGATGAGGGCCGCACGGTGCTGAACAGCCCGCCGCTGAGCGGTAAGCCTCCGCTATTTATTGTGCTCGACGGCACCTGGACCGAGGCGCGCAAAATGTTCCGTAAAAGTCCGTGGCTGGATGCGCTGCCGGTGATGTCGCTTAACCTGACGCGCCCGTCCAACTATCAGCTGCGCGTGGCGCATGCGGCTGGCCAGCACTGTACCGCTGAAGTGGCGGCCGAGCTGCTGCTGCAGGCCGGTGATACCTCCGCTGGCGAAGCGCTGTTTCAGCATTTCGACCTGTTCCGCCAGCGCTATCTGGCGGGCAAGCCGCATCATCCACAGCAGGCGGCTGAAAATGATGACGAAATACCGGCAGCGATCAATTAACTGACACGCCAGGCAACAACTTCGCCCGACAACAGGTAGAATTAACCCATCGTTGTCAGAGGGAACGAAGATGAGCCAGCGCGGACTTGAAGCCCTGTTACGACCGAAATCCATTGCGGTGATCGGTGCCTCGACCCGGCCAGAACGCGCCGGTTATCTGATGATGCGTAATCTGCTGGCCGGCGGCTTTAGCGGCCCTGTGCTGCCGGTGACGCCAAAATACCAGGCCGTATGCGGCGTGCTGGCCTGGCCCGATATTGCCAGCCTGCCGCTGTCGCCCGATCTCGCCATTATCTGCACCCATGCAAAACGCAATCTTGAGCTGCTTAGCGCGCTGGGTGAACGCGGCTGTAAAGCCTGCATTATTCTCTCCGCCCCGGAAGAGCAGCTGGCCGAGCTGAAAGCCTGCGCCAGCCGCTGGCAGATCCGCCTGCTTGGTCCGAACAGCCTCGGCCTGCTGGCGCCCTGGCAGGGGCTGAATGCCAGCTTCTCGCCGGTGCCGATTACGCCGGGCAAGCTGGCGTTTATTTCGCAGTCGGCGGCGGTCTCCAACACCATTCTCGACTGGGCACAGCAGCGCCAGCTGGGCTTCTCGTGGTTTATCGCGCTCGGCGACAGCCTGGATATTGATGCCGGTGACCTGCTGGACTTCCTGGCACGCGACGGCAAAACCAGCGCGATCCTGCTTTATCTCGAACATCTCAGCGACGCGCGCCGCTTTGTCTCCGCCGCCCGCAGCGCCGCCCGCAATAAACCGATTTTGGTGATCAAAAGTGGCCGCAGCCCGCAGGCTCAGCAGCTGCTGTGCACGCACGGCGGAATGGATGCCGCATGGGATGCCGCCATTCAGCGCGCCGGATTACTGCGCGTGCAGGACACTCACGAACTGTTTTCGGCAGTGGAGACGCTCAGCCATATGCGCCCGCTGCGCGGCGAACGCCTGATGATTATCAGCAACGGCGCGGCACCGGCGGCGCTGGCGCTGGATGCGCTGGATGCGCGCAACGGCAAGCTCGCCACGCTAAGTGAGCCTTTACTTACCCAGCTGAGCGCGCAGCTACCGGAAGGTATCACGCCCGGTAACCCGCTCGATCTGAAAGATGATGCAACTCCGGAACGCTATCTGCAGGCGCTCTCTCTGCTGCTCGACAGCCATGACCTCGACGCCCTGCTGATTATCCATGCGCCCAGCGCGGTAGCCCCCCCCACGCTGACCGCGCAAAAAGTGATTGAGCTGGTGAAGCAGCATCCACGCGGCAAGCAGCTTACGCTGCTGACCAACTGGTGCGGCGAGTTCTCGTCCCTGGAGGCACGCCGCCTGTTTAGTGACGGCGGCATTCCCACTTACCGCACTCCGGAAGGCACCGTCACCGCGTTTATGCATATGGTGGAGTATCGCCGTAACCAGAAACAGCTGCGTGAAACGCCGGCGCTACCCGCTAACCTCACCGCCAATACCGCCGATGCGCACCGTCTGATCCAGCAAGCGCTGAGTGAAAGCGCCAGCACGCTGGATACCCATGAAGTGCAGCCGATATTGCAGGCATACGGGCTGACAACGCTGCCAACGTGGATTGCGGGCGACAGCGCTGAAGCGGTGCGTATCGCCGGACAGATTGGTTACCCGGTGGCGCTAAAGCTGCGCTCGCCGGATATTCCGCACAAGTCGGAAGTTCAGGGGGTGATGCTCTATCTGCGTAGCCCGGAAGAGGTGGAACAGGCGGCGAATGCGATTGTTGATCGCGTGCAGCTGACCTGGCCACAGGCGCGGGTGCATGGCCTGCTAGTGCAGAGTATGGCGAACCGTGCCGGGGCACAGGAGCTGCGCATTGTGGTGGAGCAGGATCCGCTGTTCGGGCCGGTGATTATGCTGGGTGAAGGCGGCATAAGCTGGCAGGCCGACCGTCAGGCGGTGGTGGCCCTGCCGCCGCTCAACATGACGCTGGCGCGTTATCTGGTCATTCAGGCAATTAAGAGTGGGAAGATTCGCGGCCGTAGCGCTCTGCATCCGCTGGATGTCGCGGGACTGAGCCAGGTGCTGGTGCAGGTATCAAACCTGATTGTCGACTGTCCGGAGATTGTGCGGCTGGATATTCATCCGCTGCTGGCGAGCGGCAGTGAGTTTACCCTGCTGGACGTGACGCTCCAGCTGGCGGAATTTCACGGCGATGCCGAAGCCCGGCTGGCGATCCGCCCCTATCCACACTCGCTGGAGGAGGCGGTCGAGCTGAAGAATGGTCAGCATTGCCTGTTCCGGCCGATCCTCCCTGAGGATGAGCCGCTGCTACAGCAGTTTATCGCCCGGGTGACAAAAGAGGATCTCTACTATCGTTACTTCAGTGAGATCAATGAGTTCACCCATGACGACTTGGCGAATATGACTCAGATCGACTACGATCGGGAAATGGCGATCGTCGCGGTGCGCCAGCATAACGGCAGCGATGAGATTATTGGTGTGACCCGCGCGATTTCGGATGCCGATAATATTGATGCCGAGTTTTCCGTGCTGGTGCGCTCTGACCTGAAGGGATTAGGACTGGGCCGAAGATTGCTGGAGAAGATGATTATCTATACGCGCCAGCATGGATTACAGCAGCTCAACGGAATTACTATGCCGGGCAACAAAGGCATGGTGACGTTAGCGCGCAAGCTGGGATTTGCGGTCGAAGTGCAGCTGGAGGAGGGTATCGTCGGGCTTTCGCTACCGCTGCAATCCGCAGAGATATTTCTTGAAAAGTAAATCTCACCCTATCCGCACCAACTAATGGTATTATTCGCGGTTAGAGTGATGATTTTATGGCAAAAGGCCATTCCATGAACAGAGAAGAAACGCACTGTGATGTTGTCTAAATTCAACCGAAACAAACACCAACAGCACCTTGCGCAACTGCCAAAAATTTCTCAGTCAGTTGCTGATTTCACCACGCTGTACTCCCCGGCGGAATTTCGCGAGACGCTGCTGGAAAAAATTGCGTCTGCGTCCCGGCGCATCTGCATCGTGGCTCTCTATCTGGAAAATGATGAGGGTGGCCGCGCCATCCTTTCTGCACTGTATGCGGCGAAAAAACAGCGCCCGGAGCTGGACATCCGCATACTGGTTGACTGGCATCGCGCCCAGCGCGGCCGCATCGGTGCAGCCGCCTGCGCCACTAACGCTGACTGGTACTGTGAGATGGCCGCGGAAAATCCCGGCTTTGCCATCCCGGTTTATGGCATCCCTGTCAATACCCGTGAAGCCCTTGGGGTGCTGCATCTCAAAGGGTCAATTATCGATGATACGCTGTTTTACACCGGCGCCAGCTTTAACGACGTCTACCTGCATCAGAAAGATAAATACCGTTACGATCGCTATCAGCTGATTGGCAACCGCGTGCTGGCCGATACCATGTTTAAATGGATCGATACCAACCTGATTCAGGCCGAAGCCGTGCATCGCCTCGACCAGGTTGAACGCCCAAAAAGCCCGGAGATTAAGAATGAAACGCGCCAGTTCCGTCAGGATCTGCGCGGTTTTGATTATCAGTTTAACGGCGATGCGAACAACGAAGAGCTGGCGGTCACCCCGCTGGTCGGGTTGGGTAAGCGCAGCCTGTTGAACAAAACCATTTTCCATCTGATGCCCTGCGCCGAACAGAAGCTGACTATCTGTACGCCGTACTTCAATCTGCCGGCTATTCTGGTGCGCAATATTATCTGGCTGCTGCGCCGGGGCAGAGAGGTGGAGATTATTGTTGGTGATAAGACCGCCAATGACTTCTATATTCCGCAAGATCAGCCGTTCAAAATTATCGGTGCGCTGCCTTATCTGTACGAGATTAATCTGCGACGCTTCCTCAGCCGTTTGCAGTATTACATCAACAGCGGGCAGCTGACGGTGCGCCTGTGGAAAGATGGTGAAAACAGCTATCACCTGAAGGGGCTGTGGGTAGATGACGAGTGGATGATGGTGACCGGTAATAACCTCAATCCGCGCGCCTGGCGCCTCGATCTCGAAAACGCGGTGCTGATCCACGATCCGCTCCAGCAGCTGACTGAACAGCGCGACCGCGAGCTGAGCCTGATCCGCGAGCACACTACGATCGTGCAGCATTTCCACGATCTGGAGAGCATCGCCGATTATCCGGTTAAAGTTCGCAAGCTCATCCGTCGCCTGCGCCGTATTCGTATCGACCGGTTAATTAGCCGCATCCTGTAAGCGACTATAATGCTCAAATCCAGCCCTGTTTTTACAGGGCTTTTTTATGGGAGTTGACGATGCGTTTTTTCCTGCTGGCGCTACTGTTAATGTGCAGCGGCTGTACTCATATGGCCCAGGATCGGTGGACCGGGCGCGATAAAGCGCAGCACTTTTTCTCATCGGCCTTTCTTTCCGCCGCGGGGAGTGCTTACGGCGAACGTCAAAACTGGAGTCCGGGCCACAGCGGCAGCTTCGGCGTGCTGTTTTCCGTCAGTCTGGGGGCGGCAAAAGAGTTTTATGACAGCCGGGAAGGCGGGAGCGGCTGGAGCTGGAAGGATTTTAGCTGGGATATAGCCGGTGCTGCCACCGGCTATGCATTATGGAATCTCGGCCAGTAACTACAGTTTCAGCCCTTTGCCTCTGCGGTGCAGCATGAGCGAAACAAGGAAGGCAACGGCACCCATGGCGGAAACATACCAGAAGAAGCTGGTTTCGCTGCCTGCCGCTTTCAGCGACAGCGCCACGTACTCCGCCGAGCCACCAAACAGCGCATTCGCCACGGCATAAGACAGGCCAACCCCCAGGGCGCGCACCTCGGGCGGGAACATTTCCGCCTTGAGGATCCCGCTGATTGAGGTGTAGAAGCTGGTGATCAGCAGGGCCAGCATGACTAATGCAAAGGCCAGAACCGGGCTGCTGACGGTTTGCAGCACACTAAGGATCGGCACGGTACATACCGCAGCAAAGCCCCCGAAGATCAGCATCGAGTTGCGGCGCCCGATCTTATCCGACAGTGCGCCAATTAACGGCTGCAGCAGCATAAAGACAAACAGGGCTATCGTCATCAGCCCGCTGGCGGTCTTATGGTCCATTCCCGACGTATTCACCAGGTATTTCTGCATATAAGTGGTAAACGTGTAGAAGCTGAGTGAACCTCCGGCCGTAAAGCCCAACACCATGATAAAGGCGCGGCGGTGCTTCCACAGCCCCTTCAGCGATCCGGCATCTTTATGCCCGCGGGTTTTATCATCTGAAGTTTCATTCAGTGAACGTCGCAGGTAGAGCGCCACTATGGCCAGCGCTGCGCCAATAGCGAACGGAATGCGCCATCCCCAACTGCGCAGATCTTCATCCGACAGCACCTGCTGCAGTACCACCACCGTCAGCAAAGCCAGCAGCTGCCCGCCAATCAGAGTGACATACTGGAAGGATGCGTAGAAACCTTTGCGCCCTTCTATTGCCACTTCACTCATGTAGGTTGCACTGGTGCCGTATTCGCCCCCGACGGATAGCCCCTGGAACAGGCGCGCCAGCAGCAGCAGCACCGGCGCCCAAACACCAATGCTTTCATAGCCTGGCAAACAGGCGATAACCAGTGAACCGAAGCACATCATGCACACGGAGATCAACATTGACGTTTTACGCCCATGCTTATCGCCAATGTAGCCAAACAGCCAGCCGCCGATTGGCCGCATCAGGAATCCGGCAGCAAAGACGCCTGCGGTTTGTAACAGCTGTGTGGTCGGGTTGCCGCTCGGGAAGAAGATATGAGCGAAATAGAGTGAGCAGAATGAGTAGACGTAAAAGTCGAACCACTCAACGAGATTGCCGGATGAGGCCCCGACGATTGCCCAGATGCGCTGGCGGGCGCTCATTGGATTTTGCGCCTGCGAATGTGTTTCGGTGATGGACTCTGCCATGTAATAACCTCGTAAGTTCTTTCCCTGCTTTAATAGCACCTAAGTTTGTTAATGTAACAGTTAACTCAAATGTGCGTTTGTTAAGAATTTGTTTTATAAGGATTGATTGTGTTTTATGTGAGCCAGCATTGATTATTACATAGTGGCAGAGAATGGCGAACAAGACCGAGGGAAGATAAAGGTAAGGGGATTCTGAAATGCAAAAAACCCCGGCCTTTCGGTCGGGGTTATTGCTTTATTTGATGCCTGGCAGTTCCCTACTCTCGCATGGGGAGGCCCCACACTACCATCGGCGCTACGGCGTTTCACTTCTGAGTTCGGCATGGGGTCAGGTGGGACCACCGCGCTAAAGCCGCCAGGCAAATTCTGTTTCATTCACACCCCCCTCGCGGGCGATGCAAACCAATCCGTTTCGAACAGGCTGAAAATCTCTTTTGCGTCTCTCGAACGCACACCAGAACGCTTCTGGCGTTGTAAGGTTAAGCCTCACGGGTCATTAGTACCGGTTAGCTCAACGCATCGCTGCGCTTACACACCCGGCCTATCAACGTCGTAGTCTTCAACGTCCCTTCAGGGGTC
>NZ_JACXBP010000016.1 GCF_014773485.1 Erwinia aphidicola
AAAAGCAACCCGGTATTATGCCTGAACCAGGCCGGAATTTATGCCGCGGATATAGCGGCGCCGGAAGCGGCGGTCGGCACCGGCAGCCTGCTTGCGGGTAGCACAATACTGGTGGGTAAAAGCCAGGTAGAGGCAGTACAATTCGGCAGGCAGGTGGTGGCGGCGTCCGGTAATCTGCTGAAGGACGGCAAGGCAAACCAGGGTAAGCTGGGCGAGTTTATTGCTGGGAAAGTTACCAGCGGAGCTGAAAATGCGGCAACATATCCGAAGCTGAAAGATGATTTGATACAACAGAATCTGAGTAATATTGCGAAGCAGGACCCGAGGCTGGAGATTGCTATTAAAGGTGATGGCTCAGGGGGAAAAGACTTTGCAATGGGGCAAGGTTCACGCCTTGATGCTGACAGACTGGGTAAAATTTGGCTTGGTGATGGAGCAAAACAAACCAGTGGCGGCGGATGGATCAGCGCCGATGGTACTCGTGGGTACCGTTCTCCATCGACTAAAAACTCCCCTTTTGCAGTAACGGGAACTCAAGCAAACTTCGATTCCTATATCATTGACCCAGCGGGAAAACCTGTGAAAGTTGGAAATGGGCATCTAAATATTTTGGATTAAAAATGAAAGCCGCCTTAAAAAAAATTGGTTCTGTCCATCATGATTTCAATAATTATTTTCCTGATGAGGATAAAATTGCCATTACGTTAACATTGACAATAGGTTCGGTTGGCTCTGAGTGCGGAGATAACTTTGATATTTTTATTTGTTCTCCTGAATGGCTCTGCAAGCATCAGTGGCTGCCGGAACTGATGCGACACACGCTTCTGGTGCGCAAATATGATCTGGATGAGATCACAAAGACCATTACGGATCATATTGATCGGTGCGAAGGCGAAGACTGGATGGAGATAGCGCAAAAACTATCAAGGGTCTTTGCCTGGGAATATGAAGACTATCAGCCTTAAACGGCATATCCCGCCTTTATCTGGCGGGTTTTTCACTGCAGGAAGCGTGAAACGGCAGTGAGGCTAAAAGCGTAAACCGCACGCTTTGTCGGGGCGATAAGCACCTGGACTCCGGAGGCGCCTTAAGCGCGGCGAGCTGATTCACCCCTTATCCGCCCCTTATCCCAACTGAAACCAGAAACTTACACCTACCACAAGCTGATTCATCCAGCTAAAATGCATCAACTGACCCACCGGCGACTTCGTGGATTGATCGTTCATGATACTTCGATATCATATTGTTAACGATGTTTCACCGCCGATAAGGCATAAAAATCAACAAATTAGGTGTTAAATGCGCATATTGCTGAGTAATGATGACGGTATCCATGCGCCAGGCATCCAGACACTGGCGAACGCCCTGCGTGAATTTGCCGAGGTGCAGGTGGTCGCGCCCGATCGCAACCGTAGTGGCGCCTCCAATTCGCTGACGCTGGAGACGCCGCTGAGGACCTTTAACTATCCGAATGGCGATATTGCCGTGCAGATGGGCACGCCGACGGACTGTGTCTATCTTGGGGTGAATACCCTGATGCAGCCAAAGCCGGACATCGTCGTCTCAGGCATCAACGCTGGCCCTAATCTGGGCGATGACGTGATCTACTCCGGGACCGTCGCTGCCGCGATGGAAGGGCGCCACCTCGGGCTGCCTGCGCTGGCCGTGTCGCTGGACGGGCATCAGCACTATGACACCGCAGCGGCGGTAACCTGTTCGATCCTCAAAGCGCTACAGCGTGAGCCGCTGCGCACCGGGCGCATCCTCAATATCAACGTGCCCGACCTGCCGCTGGACCAAATTAAAGGCATCCGCGTGACGCGCTGCGGCAGCCGCCATCCCAGCGATCGGGCGATTCCCCAGCAGGACCCGCGCGGCAATACGATGTACTGGATTGGCCCGCCGGGTGAAAAACTGGATGCCGGCCAGGGAACCGATTTCGCCGCCGTCGATGAAGGCTATGTTTCCGTGACCGCTCTGCATGTTGACCTGACCGCGCATGCCGCGCAGGAAGTGGTCTCCTCCTGGCTGGAAAGCGTTGAGGTCAGCCGCCAATGGTGAGTGGTCGTATAGAGACGTTGCTGGCGCAGCTGCGCCTGCAGGGCATCGATGACGAACGGTTGCTAAAGGCGATTGAAGAGGTGCCGCGCGAGCGTTTCGTCGATGAGGCTTTCGAACATAAAGCCTGGGAAAATACCGCTTTGCCGATCGGTTCCGGGCAGACCATTTCCCAGCCCTATACGGTCGCCAGAATGACCGCGCTGCTGGAGCTGACGCCGGCATCCCGCGTGCTGGAGATCGGTACCGGCTCAGGGTATCAGACGGCGATTCTGGCGCATCTGGTGGAACATGTCTGCTCGGTTGAGCGCATTAAAGGTTTGCAGTGGCAGGCCAAGCGCCGCCTTAAGCAGCTCGATCTGCATAATGTCTCTACCCGCCACGGCGATGGCTGGCTTGGCTGGCCATCGCGCGGCCCGTTCGATGCGATTATCGTCACCGCCGCGCCGCCGGAGATCCCCACTGCGCTGATGTCACAGCTCGACGATGGCGGCATCATGGTGCTGCCGGTAGGGGAAGAGCAGCAGGTTCTGCAGCGTATTCGCCGTAAGGGCGATGAGTTCCTGATTGAGAATGTTGAAGCGGTGCGCTTTGTGCCGCTGGTAAAAGGCGATCTGGCCTGAGTCAGATTAAACCAGGACATTTCTATACAACTGTTCCGTGGCACGCCATCATTGATATTGTTAGTATCTGATTAAATTTGCGCATGCGGGCCTTGCTGCCGTCAGCTATGTTGCGTCTCTGAAGTTAAAGTATTGCCGTAAGTGGGGGATTAATGAGCACGGGAAGCCCAGTATTTAAATTGCGCCGTATTACGGCCGTTTCATTGGTAGGATTTTGGCTGGCAGGTTGTTCCAGCAGCGATAACACGCAGGCCCCCATCAGCTCCGTTGGCGGAAATGACTCCGGCATGATGAGCAGCAATCCCGCGATGAGCAGCGCATCAGGCGCCAGTTCCGGCGGCAGCAACGGCGGGTTTATTCCCCCGGCTCGCCCTCCGTCTACTGGCGGTATGGTCACCCCTTCTGCCGCCCCTGAGCAGAACGTAACCACTGAAAATGGCCACATCGTCTACAACCGTAGTTATGGGAATATTCCGAAAGGTAGCTACGGCGGCGACAGCTATACCGTGAAACGCGGCGATACTTTGTTCTATATTGCCTGGATTACCGGCAACGATTTCCGCGACCTTGCACAGCGCAACAATATCGCCGCGCCTTACAGCCTCAACGTCGGCCAGCAGCTGCAGGTCGCTAACGGTACTGGTACGCCTATTACCGGCGGCAATGCGGTTACGGCAGCCGATGCGACCGCTGGCGGTGTCAGCACGCCGCCATCCGGTGCGCAAATGACAACCGCAACGGTTGCACACCAGCCGGTAATTACGTATTCTGAGGATTCAGGTACACAAAGTGGAGGCAAAATGCTGCCTTCGTCCGGTAAAACTGCTGCAACGACAACAGTGCCGGTTACCGCCCCGACCGTAAGTAGCACGACGGACAGCACTACCCCTGTGGGAAGCTGGCGTTGGCCAACAGATGGTAAGATCATTGATAACTTCTCTGCTTCCGAAGGGGGCAACAAAGGTATCGATATCGCGGGATCTCGTGGTCAGTCCGTCGTTTCCACCGCCTCCGGTCGCGTGGTGTACGCCGGTAACGCGCTACGCGGATACGGTAATTTGATTATCATCAAACATAATGATGACTACCTGAGTGCTTATGCCCATAACGATACGATGCTGGTCCGTGAACAACAAGAAGTGAAAGCGGGCCAGAAGATTGCAACCATGGGCAGTACCGGCACAAGCTCGGTTAGATTGCACTTTGAAATTCGTTACAAGGGGAAATCCGTAAATCCGTTGCGTTATTTACCGCAACGTTAATCCGGCAGAACCTTGGTGTTCTGCCCTTGGGATCACGGGTAGGAGCCGCTTATGAGCCAGAATACGCTGAAAGTTAACGATTTAAATGAAGACGCGGAATTCGACGAAAACGGAGCTGAGGTTTTTGATGAGAAGGCTCTCGTCGGAAATGAACCTGGTGATAACGATTTAGCAGAAGAAGAGCTGCTGTCGCAAGGCGCAACACAACGCGTTCTTGATGCTACGCAGCTCTACTTAGGAGAGATTGGTTATTCTCCATTGCTCACGGCAGAAGAAGAAGTTTTCTTTGCCCGCCGTGCACTCCGTGGTGACGTGCCATCGCGTCGCCGCATGATCGAAAGCAACCTGCGTCTGGTGGTGAAGATTGCCCGTCGTTACAGCAATCGTGGTCTGGCGCTGCTGGACCTGATTGAAGAAGGTAACCTCGGCCTGATCCGTGCAGTAGAAAAATTTGACCCGGAAAGAGGGTTCCGTTTCTCTACCTACGCCACCTGGTGGATTCGTCAGACTATTGAACGGGCGATCATGAATCAAACCCGTACCATTCGTCTGCCGATTCATATCGTTAAAGAGCTGAATGTTTATCTGCGTACTGCGCGTGAACTTTCCCACAAGCTCGACCATGAGCCTAGTGCGGAAGAGATCGCAGAAAAGTTAGATAAGCCTGTTGATGACGTGAGCCGGATGCTGCGCCTCAACGAACGCATTACTTCAGTCGATACGCCTCTGGGCGGAGATTCTGAGAAAGCGCTGCTGGACATCCTGGCCGATGAAAAAGACAACGGCCCGGAAGATACCACGCAGGACGATGATATGAAGCAAAGCATCGTCAAGTGGTTGTTCGAACTGAACGCCAAGCAGCGTGAAGTGCTGGCACGTCGTTTCGGCCTGTTAGGTTACGAAGCGGCCACGCTGGAAGATGTGGGTCGTGAAATTGGTTTGACCCGCGAGCGTGTACGTCAGATTCAGGTTGAAGGCCTGCGTCGTCTGCGTGAAATTCTGCAGGCGCAGGGTCTGAATATTGAAGCGCTGTTCCGCGAATAAATAGCGTGAGAACCAAGCTTCAATAACCACTGATAATGGTAATGCGAAAAGCGGTGACTTCGGTCACCGTTTTTTTTTGCCTGCTATTCCGGGTTGTTGAGACGTAGGCACAAGGCATATCAGGATTCTTGAGAAGTAGGGGCGAACCATGTCAGGCTTTATGGGAAGTAGGGGCGAGGCATGCCTCGCCCGGGTTGAGGCCAGTGCTACACCAGCGACTTCAGGCGGTAAATCCACTCCAGCGCCTGGCGTGGCGACAGCGAGTCCGGATCCAGCGCTTCAAGCGCTTCTACCGCCGGAGACGTCTCTTCAACCAGCAGCGGCAGCTGCGAACCGTCAGCTTTGGTGGCGGCTGCGCTACCGGACAGGGCTTCGAGCTCTTTCAGCTTCTGGCGCGCGCGCTTGATCACCTCTTTCGGCACCCCTGCCAGCGCGGCAACGGCCAGGCCATAGCTCTTGCTGGCGGCGCCGTCCTGCACGCTGTGCATAAAGGCGATGGTATCGCCGTGCTCAACCGCATCAAGGTGCACGTTAGCCACGCCTTCAATCTGTTCCGGCAGCGTGGTCAGCTCGAAGTAGTGCGTGGCAAACAGCGTCATCGCTTTGATGCGGCTGGCCAGGCTCTCGGCACAGGCCCACGCCAGCGACAGGCCGTCGTAGGTCGAGGTACCGCGCCCGATCTCATCCATTAATACCAGGCTGTATTCGGTGGCGTTATGCAGGATATTGGCGGTCTCGGTCATCTCCACCATAAAGGTCGAGCGGCCTGAGGCGAGATCGTCCGCCGCGCCCACGCGGGTAAAGATGCGGTCAATCGGGCCTATCACCGCCTGCTCGGCGGGCACGAAGCTGCCGATATAGGCCATCAGCGTAATCAGCGCTGCCTGGCGCATGTAAGTACTTTTACCGCCCATATTCGGGCCGGTAACCACCAGCATGCGGCGCTGGGGGGACAGAGAGAGCGGGTTGGCGATAAACGGCTCTTTTAGCACCTGTTCAACGACCGGGTGACGCCCGCCGGTCAGCTTAATACCCGGCTTATCGCTCAGCGTCGGGCAGCTGTAATTCAGCGTCCAGGCGCGTTCGGCGAGGTTGCTCAGCACGTCCAGCTCCGCCAGCGCCGAGGCGCTGTTCTGTAGCGCTTCCAGGTGCGGCAGCAGCAGGTCGAACAGCTCGTCGTACAGGCCTTTTTCCAGCGACAGCGCTTTGCCTTTTGAGGTGAGAACCTTGTCCTCATACTCTTTCAGCTCGGGAATAATGTAGCGCTCGGCGTTCTTCAGCGTCTGGCGGCGCACATAGTGGATAGGCACCAGATGGCTCTGCCCACGGCTGACCTGGATGTAATAGCCGTGCACGGCGTTAAAGCCGACCTTCAGCGTATCCAGCCCCAGCTTTTCACGCTCGCGGATCTCCAGGCGGTCAAGATAGTCGGTGGCGCCATCCGCCAGCGCGCGCCATTCGTCCAGCTCGGCGTTGTAGCCAGGGGCAATCACTCCGCCGTCGCGCACCAGCACCGGCGGGGTTTCAATAATCGCCCGCTCCAGCAGTTCGCGCAGCTCGGTGAATTCGCCCATCTGTCCACGCAGGGTCTGCAGGTGGGCAGTCTCGTTGTGCTCCAGCTCGGCGTTGAGCAACGGCAGCTGCTGGAAGGCATGGCGCATGCGGGCCAGGTCGCGCGGGCGGGCAGTGCGCAGCGCCAGGCGCGCCAGAATGCGTTCCAGGTCACCGACCTGACGCAGCAGGGGCGTGACGGATTCATGCAGGTCCTGCAGCGCGCTGATGCTCTGCTGGCGCTGAGCAATGGTCTGCGCATTGCGCACCGGCATATGCAGCCAGCGTTTCAGCATGCGGCTGCCCATTGGCGTGACGGTTTTATCCAGCACCGATGCGAGGGTGTTCTCCATGCCGCCGGCGAGGTTTTGGGTGATCTCCAGGTTACGGCGGGTAGCGGCATCCATAATGATGCCGTCCTGCTGGCGCTCCATGGTTAGCGAGCGAATGTGCGGCAGCGAGGTACGCTGGGTGTCCTTTACATACTGCAACAGGCAGCCTGCGGCGCGCAGCGCGTGGTGCGCCTGCTCAACGCCAAACCCGCTCAGGTCACGAGTGGCAAACTGCAGGTTCAGCTGCTGGCGCGCGGTGTCCAGCTCATACTCCCACAGCGGGCGGCGGCGCAGGCCACGACGGTTTTCAATCAGCGCCATCGCGGCAAAATCTTCCGGATAAAGCAGCTCTGCCGGATTGGTGCGCTGCAGTTCAGCTGCCATGGTCTCCAGGTCGGTTGGCTCGGCAAGGCGGAAGCGGCCGGAGCTGATATCCAGCGTGGCGTAGCCGAACCCGCGCTGGCTCTGCCAGATAGCCGCCAGCAGGTTATCCTGGCGCTCGTTAAGCAGCGCTTCATCGCTGATGGTGCCGGGGGTGACGATGCGCACCACTTTGCGCTCGACTGGACCTTTGCTGAGCGCCGGGTCGCCAATCTGTTCGCAAATCGCCACCGATTCGCCGAGCTGCACCAGCTTCGCCAGGTAGTTTTCTACCGCATGATAGGGCACGCCCGCCATCGGAATGGGTTCTCCCGCCGACGCGCCGCGCTTGGTCAGTGAAATTTCCAGCAGCTGCGAGGCGCGTTTCGCATCGTCGTAAAACAGCTCGTAGAAATCTCCCATGCGGTAGAACAGCAGGATCTCAGGATGGTCAGCCTTGAGGCGCAGATACTGCTGCATCATAGGGGTATGGGCGGCAAATTTATTGATATCGTTCATGCGGCGGCTTTATCTAATCCATTGAATGTAAAGTTAATAATGATGTTTATTCTGATTGTTGTTTATCATTGGCTTGCGGGTGATAGTTTAACGCAGCGGGGCATAAACTGACACCCGTAAATCGGGAAGGCGGCTCGCAGATTCGGCGAAAAAACCGGGCGCAAGTCGCTCAATCCACCCGGTAAGAGACATTACGCGTCATGACTGTTAACAAAAATTCCCCTGGCTCAGGCAGCCAGCACACGATCATCGCGGGCATCCCACCGGGAACCATCGTATGATTGTGTTATCTAAGTGATATCTGATGCTTTTAATCATGTCTTTATTGTCTTTCTTTATGCCAGTTTTGCAGTCGTTCACTGCCGGATGGCGTCATTTTTGGAGAAACTATGCGTAAGTTGAAAGTGGTGTTGTGTTCAGCCGTGTTATCGGCTGCAGCGTTGTCCGGCATGTCCACCGCTTATGCGGAAGGCGAACAGCCGGCAGAAACTGCGGTTCCGGCCGTGCCAGAAGTGCAGAGCCAGACCCCGCCGGTTCAGACCCCGGAATCCCAGAACTCGCTGTCACAGGCACCGGGCGATGCGCAGCAGGCAGATCAGCCTAATCCTGCCGACCCGTATGAAGTGAAGACCTTCTTTGCTGACTTTAAGCGTTTTTCCATTGGTGATATCGCACCGGACCTTTACCGCAGCAAAAAGTATGAAGTGAGCCAGTGGAACGTACGCCATCTGCCTGCGCCGGAAGCCGACAGCCACTGGACCTATATGGGCGGTAACTACGTGTTAATCACCAACGCTGAAGGTAAGATCCTGAAAGCTGAATCCGGTGAAATCTACTACAAGCACTAAGCCAGCCTGTCATTAAACGGCGCTTTGCATCACCACCGCGAAGCGCCGTTGAGTAAATCCGCTTTAATTCCTCCCGCTCAATGCTTTATCCTCTATTTCTGACCTCCCGGCCTTGCAATATGGATATCTGATGCGTTATCTGGCAACTCTTCTTCCTGTCGTCGCTTTACTTTCCGCCTGTAGTAGCCAGCCGAAAACGGCCCCGGCTGAACCCCACGGCAATCCGTTTAAAGGCAACGGCGGCTTCCTGCTTGAGCCTGCCCACAGCGGCACCGTGCTGGGGGGCGATTTCTCCAATAATCAGGCGGCCAACGCATTTATCGACAAAATGGTGCGCAAGCACGGTTTTGAGCGCCAGCAGCTGCACGATGTGCTGGCGCAGGCAAAGAACCTCGACTGGGTGATCCGCCTGATGGACCGCCAGGCACCCACGCCAACCACTCAGGGGCCAACCGGGCCAAATGGCGCGTGGATCCGCTACCGCAGCAAATTCATCACGCCGGACAACGTGCAGAATGGCGTAGCGTTCTGGAACCAGTATCGCGATGCGCTGGAGCGGGCGCAGAAAACCTATGGCGTGCCGCCAGAAATCATTGTCGGCATTATCGGTGTGGAAACGCGCTGGGGCCGCGTGATGGGTAAAACCCGCATTCTGGATGCGCTGGCGACGCTGTCATTTAACTATCCGCGCCGCGCCGAATACTTCAGCGGTGAGCTGGAAACCTTCCTGCTAATGGCGCGTGAAGAGGATGATGATCCGCTGGACCTGCGCGGATCGTTTGCCGGTGCAATGGGCTATGGCCAGTTTATGCCGTCGGCATTTAAGCAGTATGCGGTCGACTTTAATGGCGACGGCCATATCAACCTGTGGGATCCGGTCGATGCGATTGGCAGCGTGGCGCACTACTTCCAGCAGCACGGCTGGCTGACAAACGGCACGGTGGCCGTGCAGGCTAACGGCCAGGCTCCCGGACTGGAGAGCGGCTTTAAAACCCGTTACACCGTGGCGCAACTGGCCTCTGCCGGTCTCTCACCCACCATCCCGCTGGATAACAATCAGCAGGTCAGCCTGCTGAAGTTTGATATGGGCACCCGCTATCAGTACTGGTACGGGCTGCCGAACTTCTATGCCATCACCCGCTATAACCACAGCAACCATTACGCGATGGCGGTTTGGCAGCTGGGTGAAGCCGTGCGCGATGCGCGCTAGGGCGTGACGCGATTCTGTTGCAATTTTGTTATTTATCGCGCTGGCAGTCAGGCTTACAGTAGCCCTGGCTGTCACCGATCTTTTAGCGAGGAATAATGAAAGAGTGGAACCCCGATCTCTACCGCCAGTTCGAAGCGGAGCGCACCCGCCCGGCGCAGGAACTGCTTAACCGCATCCCTTTATCCAACGTCTCTTGCGCGACCGACCTTGGCTGTGGCCCCGGCAACAGTACCGAACTGCTGCATCGCGCGTGGCCCGCTGCCCGTATCACCGGGCTGGACAGTTCGCAGGCGATGCTCGATCAGGCGCAGCAGCGCTTACCGGGCTGTGCGTTTGAGCTGGCGGATATTCGCAGCTGGCAGGCCAGCCTGCCGCAGGAGGTGATTTATGCGAATGCCTCACTGCAGTGGCTGACCGATCATCCGCAGCTGTTCCCCCATCTCATTAGCCAGCTGGCTGCCAACGGCGTGCTGGCCGTGCAGATGCCGGATAATCTCGATCAGCCCAGCCATCGCCTGATGCGCGAAGTGGCCGCACGCCCACAATGGCAGGACAAGATATCGCCACAGGCCGCGGACCGTAAACGGCTGCTGACCACCGGGCAGTATTACGACCTGCTGAGCGCGGCGGGTTGCCGGGTGGATATCTGGCGCACCACTTACTATCACGTGATGCCTGCGCCGCAGTCGATCGTTGACTGGCTGCGTGCCACCGGCTTACGGCCCTTCCTGGCCGGGCTTAGCGATGCGCAGCAGGCGCAGTTCCTCGCTGATTATCTGGCCGAAATCAGCGCGGCTTATCCGGTTCGCCACGATGGCAATCTGCTGCTGGCTTTCCCGCGCCTGTTTATCGTAGCGCAAAAAATCTGACCCCACGCTGGAAGACGCGCCGCAAAACTCGCGTCCCCTTACTCTTGCCTGAAAGAAAAGTGCTACTCTCTTGCTCTTAAACATCGGGCGGGGGAGAGCGCTATGACAGATCGTGAATTAAGCCAGTTGAGCACCCGGGTAGGGCAGCAGCTACTGGCGCGCAATGCCAGCGTCACCACGGCGGAGTCCTGTACCGGCGGTTGGATAGCCAAGGTGCTGACCGACATTGCCGGTAGCTCAGCCTGGTTCGAGCGCGGCTTTGTCACCTACAGCAATGAGGCAAAACAGCAGATGGTTGGCGTCAGTGAATCTACGCTGGTGCAGTTTGGTGCGGTGAGTGAGCAGGTGGTGCGTGAGATGGCGCTGGGCGCGCTCAGCGAGGCGGGGGCGCAGTATGCGCTGTCGGTCAGCGGCATCGCCGGGCCGGATGGGGGCAGTGAGGGGAAACCGGTGGGCACCGTGTGGTTTGGCTTTGCCGCCTCGACGGGAGAAGTACTGGCGCTGGTTGAGCGTTTTCACGGTGACCGCGAGGCCGTTCGTCGCCAGGCAACCGCCTGGGCACTTCAGACCCTGCACGATCATTTTCTCAAAAATTAAACTTGATACTGTATGACCATACAGTATAATCAGCGCATATTTTAGAGACAAAGCAGCGTCCGCGTGTGCTTTACCCGCATGATTAGGAGTAGAAATGGCTATTGACGAAAACAAGCAAAAAGCACTGGCAGCAGCGCTGGGCCAGATTGAAAAGCAATTTGGTAAAGGCTCCATCATGCGCCTGGGTGAAGACCGCACCATGGATGTGGAAACCATCTCTACCGGTTCGTTATCCCTGGATATCGCACTGGGTGCAGGCGGTTTGCCAATGGGCCGTATCGTCGAAATTTATGGCCCGGAATCTTCCGGTAAAACCACGCTGACGCTGCAGGTTATCGCTGCCGCACAGCGCAAAGGTAAAACCTGTGCGTTTATCGATGCCGAGCACGCCCTTGACCCGGTCTATGCCAAGAAGCTGGGCGTAGACATCGATAACCTGCTCTGTTCTCAGCCGGATACCGGTGAGCAGGCGCTGGAAATCTGTGATGCGCTGGCGCGTTCCGGTGCGGTTGACGTGATCATCGTTGACTCCGTTGCGGCGCTGACGCCAAAAGCGGAAATTGAAGGTGAAATCGGTGACTCTCACATGGGCCTTGCGGCACGTATGATGAGCCAGGCGATGCGTAAGCTGGCCGGTAATCTGAAAAACTCCAGCACCCTGCTGATCTTCATCAACCAGATCCGTATGAAAATTGGTGTGATGTTTGGTAACCCGGAAACCACGACCGGTGGTAACGCACTGAAGTTCTACGCCTCTGTCCGTCTGGATATCCGCCGTATCGGTGCGATTAAAGAAGGTGACGAAGTGGTCGGTAGCGAAACCCGCGTGAAAGTGGTGAAAAACAAAATCGCTGCCCCGTTCAAGCAGGCTGAGTTCCAGATCATGTACGGCGAAGGTATCAACATCTTCGGTGAGCTGGTGGACCTGGGCGTTAAGCACAAGCTGATTGAAAAAGCCGGTGCATGGTACAGCTACAACGGCGAAAAAATTGGTCAGGGTAAATCCAACGCGGGTAGCTTCCTGAAGCAGAACCCGGCGATTGCCAACGAAATCGACGCGAAGCTGCGTGAAATGCTGCTGGGTAACCAGGACGACAAGCCTGATTTTGTCCCTGCTGCGCATGAAGTGGACGAAACCAGCGACGCTGACGAAAAGTTCTGATAGCGGTATATTCTGCAGGGGTCAGGCATGCCTGACCCTGGTTTTATCTTCACATTCCCCGTTTTATCCCAGCCTGAACCTGCTTTATCCCTTTAATCAGCCCATTCTCAACGCTTTTTCCTCGCACGGCACCTCTACAGACGTTACCCTTAACTCGTGTACATCTAACCGAAAACGGTGTGGAGCACTATGTCAGAAACCACCGAACGAAACCGGCATGCAAAACTGCTGGAGCGGGCAACGCGTATCCTCGCGATGCGCGACCACAGCGAGGCGGAATTTCGCCGTAAGCTGGTGGTCTCCAGCGAGCGAGCAGCCCAGTTCTCAAAGGCGGAAACGCCACCAGAACCGCTTAGCCCGGAGGAGATCGACCAGGTTGTTGAGTGGTGCTATCAGCATAACTGGCTGGACGATACGCGCTTTGCTGAGCGCTATCTGGCCAGCCGCAGCCGAAAGGGTTATGGGCCGCAGCGCATTCGCATGGAGCTGGGCCAGAAAGGCATCGATAAAAACCTGATTGATGAGACGCTGGCCGCCAGCGAAATTGACTGGTCAAAGCAGGCGTTTGATCTGGCGGAAAGGAAGTTCGGCCTGCCATTTCCTACCGAATGGAAGGAAAAAGCCAGGGTACAGCGTTATCTGATGACGAAGGGCTTCTTTACCGAAGATATACGGGCTATTTTTGCAAATTTTGATGATTGACCTTCGATGGGATTTTACTTCCCTCTGAAGAAAATTTATCTTATTCACCACTTTTTGTTCGTGTGTCGCCGCAGGCAGCAGCCGATCCGGCGTAACATGACCCACGAAACGTACGTTAGCGTGATTCCAGGACAAATATGAGCAAGAGCACTGCGGAGATTCGTCAAGCGTTTCTCGACTTTTTCCAGAGCAAGGGACATCAGGTTGTAGCCAGTAGCTCCCTCGTCCCAAACAATGACCCGACGCTATTATTCACCAACGCCGGGATGAACCAGTTTAAAGACGTTTTCCTCGGCCAGGACAAGCGTAATTATTCTCGTGCCACCACGTCGCAGCGCTGCGTGCGCGCTGGTGGTAAGCACAATGACCTCGAAAACGTCGGTTACACCGCGCGTCACCACACCTTCTTCGAGATGCTGGGCAACTTCAGCTTCGGCGACTACTTCAAGAAAGAGGCAATTGGCTTTGCCTGGGAGCTGCTGACCAGCCCTGAGTGGTTCGGCCTGCCAAAAGAGAAGCTGTGGGTCACCGTGTACGAGACCGATGACGAAGCTTACGGCATCTGGGAAAACGAGATCGGCGTGCCGCGTGAGCGCATCATCCGTATTGGCGACAACAAAGGCGGCGCCTACGCTTCCGATAACTTCTGGCAGATGGGCGATACCGGCCCGTGCGGCCCGTGCTCGGAGATCTTCTTCGACCACGGCGACCACATCTGGGGCGGCCCTCCGGGCAGCCCGGAAGAGGATGGCGACCGCTATATCGAGATCTGGAACATCGTCTTTATGCAGTTCAACCGTCAGTCCGACGGCACAATGCTGCCCCTGCCGAAGCCATCCGTGGACACCGGCATGGGCCTGGAGCGCATCAGTGCGGTCCTGCAGCATGTGAACTCCAACTACGAAATCGATCTGTTTGCCAAACTGATTCAGTCAGTGGCGCAGGTTACCGGTGCGACCGATCTCAGCAATAAATCGCTGCGCGTGATCGCCGACCATATTCGTTCCTGTGCCTTCCTGATTGCCGATGGTGTGATCCCGTCGAATGAGAACCGTGGCTACGTGCTGCGCCGCATCATTCGCCGTGCGGTGCGCCATGGCAACATGCTGGGGGCAGAAGGGACCTTCTTCTACAAACTGGTTGCTCCGCTGATTGCCGTTATGGGTGCAGCGGGTGAAGATCTGCAACGCCAGCAGGCGCAGGTCGAGCAGATCCTGAAAACTGAAGAAGAGCAGTTTGCGAAAACCCTGGAGCGCGGTCTGGCGCTGCTGGATGAAGAGCTGGAAAACCTGCAGGGTGACACGCTGGATGGTGAAACCGTCTTCCGCCTCTACGACACCTTTGGTTTCCCGGTCGACCTGACGGCGGACGTCTGCCGCGAGCGTAACCTGAAAATTGACGAAGCCGGTTTCGAGCAGGCGATGGAGCAGCAGCGTCAGCGCGCCCGCAGCGCCAGCGGTTTCGGAACTGACTACAACAACGTGATCCGCATTGACCAGGCCTCTGCCTTCAAAGGTTATGAAGAGCTGGCGCTGAATGCAGCAGTGACGGCCATCTTCGTTGACGGGCAGGCAGCTGATGAGATCAATGCTGGTCAGGAAGGGGTTATTGTTCTCGACGAAACGCCATTCTATGGTGAATCCGGTGGTCAGGTTGGCGATACCGGCGAGCTGAAAACCAGCGAGGCCAGTTTCAGCGTGAACGACACGCAGAAGTACGCGCAGGCGATTGGTCATATCGGCAAACTGTCGGCAGGCAAGCTGCGCGTCGGCGATCGCGTGGCGGCACAGGTGGATGAGGCACGCCGTGCGCGCATTCGTCTAAACCACTCGGCAACGCACCTGCTGCACGCGGCGTTACGTCAGGTACTTGGCGAGCACGTGGCGCAGAAAGGCTCACTGGTGAACGACAAA
Organism: Erwinia aphidicola; assembly: GCF_014773485.1. Classification (GTDB taxonomy): domain Bacteria; phylum Pseudomonadota; class Gammaproteobacteria; order Enterobacterales; family Enterobacteriaceae; genus Erwinia; species Erwinia aphidicola. Next base: position 15,051 of record NZ_JACXBP010000016.1, read on the forward strand.
TACCTGCGTTTCGACTTCTCGCATTTCGAGGCGATGAAGCCGGTTGAAATCCGCCAGGTTGAAGAGATTGTCAATGCGCAGATCCGCCGCAACCTGCCGATTGAAACCAACATCATGGAGCTCGAAGCGGCGAAAGCTCACGGCGCCATGGCGCTGTTTGGCGAGAAGTATGATGACCACGTTCGCGTTGTCGGCATGGGCGACTTCTCAACCGAGCTGTGTGGCGGTGTGCACGCCGTGCGTACCGGTGATATCGGCCTGTTCCGTATTACCTCTGAGTCCGGCACCGCCGCTGGCGTGCGCCGTATTGAAGCCGTCACCGGGGAAGGGGCGCTGGCACAGGTTTACAGCCAGAACGAGCAGCTGCTGGATATCGCACACCTGGTCAAAGCCAATAACAGTAATCTGAATGAGAAAGTGCGTGCGCTGATCGACCATGCGCGCGGGCTGGAAAAAGAGTTGCAGCAGTTGAAGGATCAGCAGGCTGCGCAAGAAAGTGCATCGTTAAGTAGTCAAGCGATTGCACTGAAAGGCACCAAACTGTTAGTCAGTGAGCTGAGCAACGTCGAACCGAAGATGCTGCGTACGATGGTAGACGAGCTGAAAAATCAGCTCGGCTCCGCAATTATCGTGCTGGCAACGGTTAGCGACGGCAAAGTCTCTCTGATTGCTGGCGTGACCAAAGACCTGACCGACCGCGTGAAAGCGGGCGAACTGGTGGGCGAACTGGCTCAGCGGGTCGGTGGTAAGGGTGGCGGTCGCCCGGATATGGCTCAGGCAGGCGGTACAGATGCACAGGCGCTGCCTGCTGCGCTGTCTGGCGTTGAGTCATGGGTAGCGGCAAAACTGTAACACTATAAAAAACGTGTCGCGAGCAGGCGCACCGGGCGTAAATCCGGGGCGCTTTACTTCCGCGCTACAACCCTGTAATCATAAAGTCAGGTTGATAATCCGGTTTTCGGCTAAACTAACTATCAGCAGAATGTATTGGTAAGCAGGTGCACTCTTAGTGTATTTGTCATAATCTACGTTTAGCGTTATATGATGGATAATGCCGGGAAGCAGTTAGCCCGACTCTTTTAATCTTTCAAGGAGCAAAGAATGCTTATTCTAACTCGTCGAGTTGGTGAAACCCTCATGATCGGTGATGAGGTGACTGTAACTGTGCTGGGAGTCAAAGGTAACCAGGTACGTATTGGTGTGAACGCCCCTAAAGAAGTTTCGGTGCATCGCGAAGAGATTTATCAGCGCATCCAGGCCGAAAAAACTCAGCAGACAAGTTACTAACGGATCCAGCGCCTCGCTCCCTGTAGCGAGGCGCTACCGGTTTTCAGTTCCCTTTTTCCCTTCCTCCCCACTACTTTTCCCATTTTGTTACCCATTCACGCTGTTCTTTTGCCAAAAATTTATCCCTCTGACAGATTTTTAACGCACAGACTTAGCGTTGCTTTTCGCAGTTTCATTGTTGATTAATCACTCTTTTTGTCGCCAATTTGGCCGTATTGCGTGGCTTTTGTGCAAACAAACACGAGTGACGAAAAAAGGGGGAGAAATTGTTTGACTTACAACGCCCAGAAAGTAATATGTGCGCCACGCAGTGCCGATGAGCAGAAACAACGTTCTGAAGCACAACTCGAAAGAGTGCTAGTGGTGAGGTGGCCGAGAGGCTGAAGGCGCTCCCCTGCTAAGGGAGTATGCGGTCAAAAGCTGCATCCGGGGTTCGAATCCCCGCCTCACCGCCATTTTGCATCCATAGCTCAGCTGGATAGAGTACTCGGCTACGAACCGAGCGGTCGGAGGTTCGAATCCTCCTGGATGCACCATATTTTAGGAAGTTGGAAATACCTCTGTTCCAGCTCTTTTAAAGTTGCTTAGTGCGGCTTTAATTTCAGGTAGTATTGATGAATGCTTACAGCCTTCATCACGGTGAGTAGTCAGCACCCTGCGTTATACAAGAATTAACAATGCATCCATAGCTCAGCTGGATAGAGTACTCGGCTACGAACCGAGCGGTCGGAGGTTCGAATCCTCCTGGATGCACCATTCTTTAGTATCTCCTCAGGTTTGTCGCATTATCTCCCCCAATGTTTTATCAAATGCATCCATAGCTCAGCTGGATAGAGTACTCGGCTACGAACCGAGCGGTCGGAGGTTCGAATCCTCCTGGATGCACCATATTTTAGAAAGTCGGAAGCACCTCTGTACTGGCATGTTATAAAGTTATTCCCGCCAGCACAAAGGAGGATAACGTCGCTTGCGACGGCCCGTTAGGGTGAGGCGAAGCCGAATAATCCTCCTGGATGCACCATATTTTCAGTAAACCTCTTCATACGTTTTACCTATGCATCCATAGCTCAGCTGGATAGAGTACTCGGCTACGAACCGAGCGGTCGGAGGTTCGAATCCTCCTGGATGCACCATATCTCCCCAAATTAACCGCACCGCTGTACCCACATGTTGTTGCGTTGTTCCAGCAATCCCAAAGTAGGATAACGTCGCGTGCGACGGCCCGTCAGGGTGAGGCGAAGCCGAATAATCCTCCTGGATGCACCATCACTTCATTAATCATTATATCTTATCAGATCCACCTATCCTCAAATTCCCCCTTAACTTCATGGTCTTAAGCCAAATTCTACCTGAGCTTTATCCCACGTATTTATCTGAATCTAAAAATCCCTATATCTTTCAAGGCATTTGCGGATCCATGCTAGCAGCGACAACTAGTGTGCTTTTACGCTAAAGTAATCGTTCCGTTATCAGGATGGATACGAGAATGTACGATGCTTATGATGGCTTGATTTTCGATATGGATGGCACCATCCTCGACACCGAGCCGACACACCGTAAAGCCTGGCACCAGGTGCTGGCGCAGTACGGCATGACCTTCGACGAAACGGCGATTATTGGCCTTAATGGCTCACCGACCTGGCGCATTGCACAGGTGATTATTGCCAATCATCACAGCGACCTCGATCCTCATCGGCTGGCCGCAGAGAAAACCGCCTTACTGAAAACGATGCTGTTTGATACCGTCCAGCCGCTGCCGCTGATTGACGTTGTCAAATCGTACAAGGGGCGGCGCCCGATGGCGGTAGGCACCGGCAGCGAGCATGCGATGGCGGTGGGGCTGTTGCAGCATCTCGGCCTCCTGGCACATTTCGACGCCATTGTCGGAGCAGATGATGTTAAACGCCACAAGCCGGAACCTGATACATTTCTGCGCTGCGCCGAATTGATCGGTGTACCGGCCGCGCGCTGTGTGGTGTTTGAAGACGCTGATTTTGGTATACAGGCAGCAAAAGCAGCAGGCATGGATGCGGTGGATGTCCGTCTGCTGTGAGTGAATGGCTTTCATATGGTTCGATGTTTGCCAGTAGCTTTCTCAGCGCCACGCTGTTACCGGGCAGCTCAGAGGCGCTACTGGTAGGGCTCTTGCTGGCAGGGAAAGTTTCTGTTGGCGCTCTGGTTTTCACTGCCGCACTGGGAAACACCCTGGGCGGATTAACCAACATTGCAATAGGTCGCCTGCTTCCACAGAAAAATCAGGGGCGATGGCATGACACAGCAACGGCGTGGCTGCACCGTTTGGGGCCTGCTGCGCTGCTTTTCAGCTGGTTACCAGTGATTGGTGATCTGCTGTGCGTTGTTGCCGGGTGGTTACGTTTTGCCTGGTTGCCGGTGGTGATTTTTCTCGCTATCGGCAAGACCTTGCGTTACGTAGTACTGGCAGCCGCAACACTTCAGGGCATGGAATGGTGGCATTGATTCGCTTTAGGGCGGCGCTACGGTTAACATTATGCTTAACAATAATAAGTTTTTCTCTGAGCGGGAGGTCAATTTGATCCCGGACGTATCACAGGCGCTTTCCTGGCTGGAAGCTCATCCTGACGCACTTAAAGGTATTGGCCGCGGTATTGAGCGCGAAACTCTGCGCGTTAAACCGGATGGTCATCTGGCCACGACCGGGCACCCAGCTTCCCTTGGCTCAGCCTTGACGCATAAGTGGATCACCACTGACTTTGCCGAAACGCTGTTAGAATTTATTACGCCGGTCGATCAGGACATTGATCATCTGCTGGCGTTTTTACGCGATATCCATCGTCACGTTGCGCGCGAGCTTGGTGAAGAGCGCATGTGGCCGATGAGCATGCCGTGCATGATCGATCCCGGCCAGGATATTGAACTGGCGCAGTACGGCAGTTCGAATATCGGCCAGATGAAAACGCTGTATCGCCAGGGGCTGAAAAACCGCTATGGCGCACTGATGCAGATTATCTCTGGCGTGCACTACAACTTCTCGCTGCCACTCTCATTCTGGCAGGAGTGGGCAGGGGTGAAGGATGCGGAAAGCGGTAAAGAGGCGATCTCCGATGGCTATCTGCGGCTGATCCGTAACTACTACCGCTTTGGTTGGGTGATCCCTTACCTGTTTGGCGCATCGCCTGCAATCTGCTCTTCTTTCCTACAGGGGAAAGAGAGCGCGCTGCCGTTCGAACGCAGCGATAAAGGCATGCTGTCACTGCCTTATGCCACTTCATTGCGTCTGAGTGACCTGGGCTACACCAACAAGTCACAAAGCAGCCTTAACATTACCTTCAACAACCTGGCGGAATACATTAAGGGCCTGAAGGCGGCGATTAAAACCCCGTCTGAAGAGTTTGCCAGCATGGGCGTGAAGGATGAAAACGGCGACTGGCTGCAGCTAAATACTAACGTGCTGCAGATTGAAAATGAGCTGTATGCGCCAATCCGGCCGAAGCGCGTCACCCGATCGGGCGAAGCGCCTTCGGATGCACTGCAGCGCGGCGGTATCGAGTATATCGAAGTGCGCTCGTTGGATATCAACCCGTTCTCGCCCATCGGCGTAGACGCCAACCAGGTGCGTTTCCTGGATCTGTTCCTGATCTGGTGTGCACTGGCTGAAGCGCCTGAGATGAGCAGCGCAGAATTGGCCTGCACGCGTAAAAACTGGAATCGGGTGATCCTTGAAGGGCGTAAACCTGGCCAGACTATCGCAATGGGGTGTGAAGAAGCACAGCATCCGCTGGTAGACGTGGGTAAAGCGCTGTTTAGCGACCTGCGGCGCGTAGCGCAAACGCTGGACGGGCAGAGCGGCGAACATCACTATCAGGAAGTCTGCGATCGCCTGGTGGCCTCGTTTGATGACCCTGATCTGACTTACTCAGCGCGCTTCCTGCAAAACCTGAAAGCCAATGGCATTGGCGGTGCCGGACTGGCGCTGGCCGAGCAGTATCGCCAGCAGCTGAGCGAAGAGCCGCTGGAAGTGCTGACTGAACAGCAGCTTAGCGATGAGGCTCTGCGCTCTAAGGTAAGTCAGCAGGAGATTGAAGAAAGTGATACGCTTAGTCTGGATGCCTTTTTGAAAGACAAAGGCTAGCGTTAGAAAAGAAAAAGGCCACAATCACTGTGGCCAAATTAACATCTCTGTTGTCAGGGATGAGATGATGATAACAAATGCGCGTCTTTCATATATTCAGACGCGCCCTACGCGTAAAAGTTTCATCATTGCAAAAATAAATTCATTAGTTGAGGTAACCGTATGCCATTGCTGGATAGCTTTACCGTCGATCATACCATCATGAATGCGCCTGCTGTGCGCGTTGCGAAGACCATGAAAACGCCACAGGGCGATACCATTACCGTCTTCGACCTGCGTTTCTGCCGTCCGAACATTGAGATTTTGACCGAGCGCGGGATCCATACGCTGGAGCACCTGTTTGCCGGCTTTATGCGTAACCACCTGAACGGTGACGGTGTCGAAATCATCGATATTTCACCAATGGGATGCCGCACCGGTTTCTACATGAGCCTGATTGGCGTGCCGGACGAAAAGCGCGTTGCGACAGCGTGGAAAGCGGCGATGGAAGACGTGCTGAAAGTGAAGCAGCAGAGTGATATTCCTGAACTGAATATCTACCAGTGCGGAAGCTGTGAGCTGCACTCGCTGGAGCAGGCTCAGGAGATCGCGCGCAACGTCATCTCTAAAGAGATTGGTGTGAACCGCAATGAAGATCTGGCACTGCCAAAAGAGAAGTTGAAAGAGCTGCACATCTAAATCGTAGTGGCGAGGCGTGCCTCGCCAGGGTCAGGCATGCCTGACCCCTACGTTTACGACCCGACCGATTCCTTCAAAGATGTCTTCGGCGTGATGCGTACCTGCTTAATCATGTTGTCCTGCACATCGAGAATATCAACGGCGTAATGCCCGATATGGACCGTGGTTCCCGGCAGCGGGATATCCTGCAACTCCTCCAGAATCATGCCGTTCACGGTGCGCGCTTCCTCTTCCGGCAACGTCCAGTTAAAAGCTTTGTTCAACTCGCGGATATTGGCGCTGCCCTCAACCAGAACCGAACCATCGTTCTGCGGCACCACTTCTTCGGCAAGCGTTGGCGACATTGAGGTGGTGAAGTCCCCGACAATCTCTTCGAGAATATCTTCGATGGTCACCAGCCCTTTGATATCACCATACTCGTCCACTACCAGCCCGACCTTCTTCTTGTTGCGCTGGAATTTTACCAGCTGCACGTTGAGCGGGGTGCCTTCCGGCACGAAGTAGATCTCATCGGCAGCGCGCAGCAGCACTTCTTTGGTGAACTCTTTCTTCTCGGTCATCAAACGATAGGCTTCGCGCACGCGCAGCATGCTCATCGCATTATCCAGGGAGTCGCGGTACAGCACGATGCGGCCATGCGGTGAATGCGTCAGCTGGCGAACAATCGATTTCCAGTCATCGTTGATATTGATACCGGCAATCTCATTGCGCGGCACCATAATGTCATCCACGTTGACCTTTTCCAGGTCAAGCACGGACAGCAGCATGTCCTGATTACGGCGCGACATCAGCGAGCGCGATTCGTGGACGATGGTACGCAGCTCATCTTTACTCAGTGCGCCGCTGATAGCGCCGTCGCTTTTGATACCGACCATGCGCATCAGAATGCGCGTAATGGTGTTAAGCAGCCACACCAGCGGCATCATGACGATCTGCAACGGCCCCAGCAAGATGCTGCTCGGGAAGGCGACTTTCTCCGGGTAGAGCGCGGCGATAGTTTTTGGCAGCACCTCTGAGAACACCAGCACCAGGAAAGTCAGAATACCCGTGGCAATAGCCACCCCGGCATCACCGTACAGGCGCATCCCGACGATAGTCGCCAGCGCTGAGGCCAGAATGTTCACCAGGTTGTTGCCAATCAGCACCAGGCTTATCAGGCGGTCAGGGCGGCGCAGTAATTTTTCGACCCGACGCGCGGCGCGGTTACCGTTTTTAGCGAGGTGGCGCAGCTTGTAGCGGTTGAGCGTCATCATGCCGGTTTCGGAACCGGAGAAGTACGCCGACACCAGAATCATGATGACCAGCGTAATAATCAGGGTCGTAGTTGAAACGTGTTCCAAGAGAGGTCCTTGCTTTGGAAATTCAGGAAGTTAATAAATGCTGCAGCATGCGGCTACCAAAATAAGCCATAGTGAGCAAAAATGCCCCGCCGCAGTTGAACCAGACGACGCGGCGCCCACGCCAGCCTTCATGATAGTGGCCCCACAGCAGTACGATATAGACAAACCAGGCGAGTATCGACAGCACGGCTTTATCAATGTTCTCACGACTGAACAGATCCGGTAAGTAGAACAGACCGGTGCAGAGCACCAGCGTCAGCAGCACCACGCCAATCTGCGTAATATGGAACATCTTACGCTCAATGGTCATCAGCGGCGGAATGTCCGTGCTAAAAGCCAGTTTCTTGTTCTTCAGCAGCCAGTCAATCCACGCCAATTGCAGAGCGTACAGCGCGGCGATAATCAGGGTGGCGTAGGCGAAAAGGGCGAGGCCAATATGCACCATCATTCCCGGGGTGGTTTCCAGGTGTGTGATAAAGGCATTGGGAACGAAAGTCGCAAAAGCCAGGTTAATCAACGCGAAGCTGTAGACTATCGGTAGCAGGATCCAGCCACGATTACGTGAGGCGACAATGGTCATAATCGCGCAGATCAGCAGACTCACCAGCGAACCGATGTTCAGCAGGCTGAGGTTCTGCCCGCCATCAGGCCCAAATATGCGCTGCTCAAGCGCCACAGCGTGAAACACCAGCGCTGCCACGGCGGACAGCACCGCCAGACGGCGCCATGTGCTGTTCTTACGCAGCAGGCTGGGAACGATCAGGGCAAGGCTGAATGAGTAGGCGAGTAGCGCCAGAATCGCAAATACGGACATAGATCTCGTTAGTTACCGACAAGACTGAGAAAAAAACCAGTATAGCGCCAGCGACGGCTGGCTCCAAACGATCTCAACTCATATGGCTGAGATCGCTGCGTCACTATGTTATAATCCGCGCCATTGTGTCGCCGAGGCGGCCTCTCATTACGTTGAGCGAGAGACGATGTTTGATAATTTAACCGACAGACTGTCGAAAAGCCTGCGCAATATCAGTGGCCGCGGGCGGCTGACAGAAGACAATATCAAGGACACGCTGCGCGAAGTGCGCATGGCGTTGCTGGAAGCGGACGTTGCGCTGCCGGTAGTCCGTGACTTTATCGGACGCGTCAAAGAGCGCGCCGTCGGTCACGAAGTGAACAAAAGCCTGACGCCGGGTCAGGAGTTCGTAAAGATCGTTAAAAACGAACTGGTTGCTGCCATGGGCGAGGAGAACAACACTCTGAACCTGGCGGCGCAGCCACCGGCCGTGGTGCTGATGGCGGGCCTGCAGGGTGCGGGTAAAACCACCAGCGTCGGTAAGCTCGGTAAATTCCTGCGTGAAAAGCACAAGAAGAAAGTGCTGGTTGTCTCTGCCGACGTTTATCGCCCGGCGGCGATTAAACAGCTGGAAACCCTGGCCGAGCAGGTTGGCGTCGACTTCTGTCCGTCAGACCTGAGCCAGAAGCCGGTCGACATCGTTAAAAATGCACTCCAGCAGGCCAGGCTGAAATTCTACGACGTGCTGCTGGTGGATACCGCCGGTCGCTTGCACGTCGATGAAGCGATGATGGACGAAATCAAGCAGGTTCATGCCGCGATTAATCCGGTAGAAACGCTGTTTGTGGTCGATGCCATGACCGGTCAGGATGCTGCGAACACCGCGAAGGCGTTTAACGAAGCGCTGCCGCTGACCGGCGTGGTTCTGACTAAAGTCGACGGTGATGCCCGCGGCGGTGCTGCACTGTCGATTCGTCACATCACCGGTAAACCTATTAAATTTATGGGTGTCGGTGAGAAAACCGAAGCCCTTGAGCCGTTCTACCCGGAGCGCATCGCCTCACGTATCCTCGGCATGGGCGACATGCTGTCGCTGATCGAAGATATCGAAAGTAAGGTAGACCGCGCCCAGGCCGAGAAACTGGCCAGCAAGCTGAAGAAGGGCGACGGTTTCGACCTCAACGACTTCCTCGACCAGCTGAAGCAGATGCGTAACATGGGCGGCATGGCCAGCCTGATGGGCAAACTGCCGGGCATGGGACAGCTGCCGGACAACGTTAAATCGCAGATGGACGATAAAGTGCTGGTGCGTATGGAAGCGATGATCAACTCCATGACGCGCAAAGAGCGTGAAAAGCCGGAGATTATCAAAGGCTCACGCAAGCGCCGTATCGCGACAGGTTCAGGCATGCAGGTGCAGGACGTTAACCGCTTATTAAAGCAGTTTGACGATATGCAACGCATGATGAAGAAGATGAAGAAAGGTGGCATGGCGAAAATGATGCGCGGCATGAAAGGTATGATGCCGCCAGGTTTCCCAGGCCGTTAAGCAAGCTGGAAAATGGCTCAGGCGAATTAGATTGCTTTTTGCGCCAAAATGAGTAAAATTTTCGGGCTTTTTATATTGCACCCGGGCCCCGTTCCCTCAATGGGGCCCGGTTGTTTTATTAACTAAAGAGGATGTTATGGTAACAATTCGTTTGGCACGTCACGGCGCTAAAAAGCGTCCGTTTTATCAGGTAGTCGTAACCGACAGCCGTAATGCTCGCAACGGTCGCTTCATCGAGCGCGTTGGCTTCTTCAACCCGATCGCTTCAGGTCAGGCTGAGCCACTGCGTCTGGATCTGGACCGCATTGAGCACTGGGTTGGCCAGGGCGCTACTCTGTCTGATCGCGTTAACGCGCTGATCAAACAAGCTAAGAAAGCAGCTTAATCTGTCACGGTGGTCAACATGAGCAAGCAACTCACCGCCCAGCCTCCCGCTAACCCGTTAATTCTGGGGAAGATGGGCTCGGCCTACGGTATTCGTGGTTGGCTCAAAGTGTTTTCCTCCACCGAAGACGCTGAAAGCATTTTTGACTATCAGCCGTGGTTTATCCAACGTGCGGGTCAATGGCAGCTTGTCGAGCTGGAAGGCTGGAAGCGCCACAATCAGGACATGATCATCAAAGTCAAAGGCATTGACGATCGTGATGCTGCGGGTCTGCTGACCAATTGCGAAATTGTCGTGGATTCAGAGCAACTGCCGGAACTGGAAAGCGGCGACTATTACTGGAAAGACCTGATGGGCTGCCAGGTAGTCACCACTGAAGGATACGAGCTGGGTAAAGTCATCGATATGATGGAAACCGGTTCAAACGACGTTCTCGTCGTCAAGGCTAACCTGAAGGATGCATTTGGTGCGCAGGAGCGGTTAATTCCGTTCCTCGATGAACAGGTTATCAAGAATGTCGATCTCACTACTCGCACCATCAAAGTAGATTGGGATCCTGGTTTTTGAGCTCCGAACAAAACGGTAATACTCCGGCGCAAAGTATGTGGATTGGCGTAATCAGCCTGTTTCCTGAAATGTTTCGCGCAATTACCGATTACGGAGTAACTGGCCGGGCAGTAAAAAATGGCCTGCTCAGCATTCAGAGCTGGAGTCCTCGTGACTTCGCTCATGACCGGCACCGTACCGTGGATGAACGTCCTTACGGCGGCGGACCGGGAATGCTAATGATGGTTCAACCCTTACGGGATGCCATCCACGCAGCAAAAGCGGCGGCAGGAGAAGGCGCAAAGGTGATTTATCTGTCACCTCAGGGGCGTAAACTCGATCAAGATGGGGTTTGCGAGCTGGCGACCAACCACAAGTTAATTCTGGTGTGTGGTCGTTATGAAGGTATCGATGAGCGCGTAATCAAAACCGAGATTGACGAAGAGTGGTCGATTGGGGATTACGTACTCAGCGGTGGCGAGCTGCCAGCGATGACGCTGATTGACTCGGTTTCCCGGTTTATTCCGGGAGTTCTGGGGAAACAGGCGTCAGCCGAAGAGGATTCGTTCTCGGAGGGGTTGCTGGATTGCCCGCACTACACCCGCCCTGAAGTGTTAGAAGGGATGGAAGTACCGCCAGTTCTGCTGTCGGGCAACCATGCTGATATTCGCCGGTGGCGCCTGAAACAGTCGCTGGGCCGTACCTGGCTTAGAAGACCTGAACTTCTGGAAAACCTGGCTCTGACTGAAGAGCAAGCAAAGTTGCTGGCTGAGTTCCAACGGGAACATCGCCAGGCAACAAAACATGATACGGCTGGAAAGGCATAACGCCATCCGCCTTAACTATCAGTTTACCCAGGATAAGAGATTTAATTATGAGCAACATTATTAAGCAGATCGAACAAGAACAGATGAAACAGGACGTACCTTCATTCCGTCCGGGTGATTCCGTGGAAGTGAAAGTATGGGTCGTTGAAGGTGCTAAAAAGCGTCTGCAGGCATTCGAGGGCGTGGTTATCGCTATTCGTAACCGCGGTCTGCACTCTGCATTCACTGTTCGCAAAATTTCTAACGGCGAAGGTGTTGAGCGTGTATTCCAGACTCACTCCCCAGTAATCGACTCGATCACTGTGAAACGTCGTGGTGCTGTGCGTAAAGCCAAACTGTACTACCTGCGCGAGCGTACTGGTAAGTCTGCACGTATCAAAGAACGTCTGGGCGCTAAAGCGGCCTCTTAATAGTTAATAGCAAACAAAGGGCTGGCCTGCGGGCTGGCCCTTTTTTTATCTGCAAAATCCCCCGATCCCCCCGCGAAATTTTCTGCCTGCCGCGCCTGCTGAAAAAAAATAAAAAACCGTTCCCTGCTGATATTTAACCGGATATGTAAAAATTAGCGCGTATGTTTGATAGAACCCTATCCTTTGCAGGAACGATATTCCCTATGCGTTTTACGCCCAGTCCTTCAACCGGTGTGTCGATGAAAATCGGCGGCGCCCTGACCTCTACGCTAATGATGGCCTGCGTGAAAGGATTAGACGGGGCTATCCCGGTTGGAGAGGTGATCTTCTTTCGCTCTTCAGTGGCGCTTATCCCGCTGTTTATCTGGCTGTGGTGTCAGGGCAATATCCTTGACGGTATCCGTACGCGCAATGTTAAAGGGCACTTCCTGCGCGGGCTGGCCGGTACAGGGGGGTTGTATTTCAGCTATCTGGCACTGCTGTATATCTCGCTGACTGAGGTCACCGCGATTAATTATGCCGCGCCGCTCATCACGGTGGTCATGGCGGCACTCTTCCTGCGGGAGAAGGTGAAGTATCACCGCTGGGTCGCGGTCATTGCCGGGTTTGCCGGGATCATAGTGATGATGTCCGGGCAGCTATTCTTTGCAAGAGAAGGGGCATTCAGCACGCTTAGCTGGCTGTCTACACTGGGCATGATCCTGGCACTGCTGGCGGCGGTGTGCATCGCCGGTGCCTCAATTCAGATCCGCTACCTCAACGGGATTGAAAAACCCGGCGCAATTGCCTTCTGGTTTGCCATTACCACCACGCTGACCTCGCTGTTGACCCTGGGTTTTGGCTGGTCGCTACCCAACGGCAGGCAGCTGATGTTGCTGCTGGGATGCGGATTATTAGGCGGGATAACGCAGATCCTGCTGACGCTGAGCCTGAAATATGCCGATGCCTCGCTGCTGGCACCCTTTGACTACACTACGCTACTCTGGTCGGTGTTTATCGGCTATCTGTTCTGGGACACCTTGCCGCAGTCGGCAACAATGATCGGCGCGGGGCTGGTGGTCAGCGGGGGAGCCATCTCTCTCTATTTTGAACGGCGCAGTCGGCGGGGGATCACGCCGCTCAATGTCGGCGGATAATCTGAGGCGGGACCCGTGCCCGCCTCAATTGATTACTGGCTTGCTGCGCGCAGCAGCTCAACCAGCAGTGGTGACAGCTCATGGCGCAGCGCGGCGCGCTCGGACTGGAACAGCGTGGCGGCGAAAAACTTATGCCCCGGAAGCTCCATCGCGCGCACATCGCCATCACGATCGTGCGCGCTGAGGCGTAGTGGGTAGCCGCTCAGCTCGACAACAAAATCCGGGTTCACGCCAAAATTACAGTGATAGCCCTCTGTTATCTCAGATTTGCCATAGGCCCGCGCCAGCAGCGTGTCGGGCTTAATCAAAATATCCCCGTTTTTCTCGACCAGCGAACAGCTCAGCGGCGCAATAACCAGTCGCCCCCCGCTGGCCGTTTCGGCATGGCCGGCATCGGTCCAGCCCATCACATTGCGCGCATATTCCACAATAGCGTACTGAAATCCGGCGCAGGAACCGAGAAACGGCACGTTGTTCTCTCGCGCATAAGTAATCGTCATAAACGCGGCATCATCGCTGTGATACGGGCTGCCCGGCACCAGCCAGATGGCATCAAAATCCTGCAACATGCTGCGGTCGGTCAGGGTTTCAGTGGGTAGCCATTGTGGGGTAACGTCGAGATTAAGGGCTTGCGCAGCCAGGGAAATGGCCAGGGGGATGGCCTGATGCGCAACGGCATCGGGACGGTAGTCGCCAACCAGAGCTAAACGAAGGTAAGTCATTGTCGTTTCCTGTGCAGGTAAAAAAGGATGCTACTGCAACGGTTTCACGCTGGCAAGCACCGCAGGTTATTCGTATGCTGGGTGTCTACCGCACGCAAGGAGAGAGATGTGACACAGCGTATCAATCAGTTTGGACAGCCCATTGGCGCAGCACTGCCGGACTGGCAGCCCGTTGCTATTCCCACTCCACAGGCGCTAACCGGCCGCTTTTGCCGCCTGGAACCGCTTGATGCCGCCCGGGATGCGGCTGGCCTTTATGCCGCTTATGCTTCGGCTCCCGATGGCCGCGACTGGACCTATTTAACGGAAGAACGCCCGGAAACCCTGGCTGATTTTCATATCTGGCTCGAGCAGCGGGCCGCGGAGAAAACCTTTGTCACCTTTACCATCTTCTGTACGCAGCGCGAAATTCCGGTAGGACTGGTTTCCTATATGCGCATCGACCCGGTTAATGGATCGCTGGAGATCGGGGGTGTCACCTGGTCGCCATTTATGAAGCGCACGGTGATTGGCACTGAAGCCCTGTGGCTGATGATTAAGCACACTTTTGACCTCGGCTATCGCCGCTGTGAGTGGAAGTGTGATGCGCTGAATCTGCCATCACGCAACGCGGCGCTACGCTTAGGGTTCACCTGGGAGGGCACTTTCCGCCAGATGATGGCACGTAAAGGGCGTACGCGTGACTCCGACTGGTTTTCCATTATTGATGGCGAATGGCCAGCGATCGACAAGGTGCTGACTGACTGGCTGTCCCCGCAGAACATCGATGCGCAGGGGCAGCAGCGACAATCGCTCAGCGCGCTAATGCGGGCGGCGAAGGTGGTAGATGGCGGTATTGACCGGGCCGCTGTTCAGCACGATTAGCCCGTAACGCACAGCGACTAATTCCGCGCCGGCACTTACCGCGACAGCACGGCTGGCAAGATTGGTTTCAGCGGCAAGGATCTCTATGACGTCGATATCCGGCTGGGAGAACGCCCGTTCAACCAGCCATCTTACGGCGCTGTGGGCAATTCCCTTACGCTGTTCGCTGCTGCGCACCCAGTAGCCGAGCGCCGCCGGGCTCTCCGCGCCAGCCGGATAGCGTATCCCCGCGCCGCCCAGCAGGCGACCATCTTCTGCAAACAGGCCCAGCTCGTCCGCAGTGCCCTGTTGACGTTGCAGATGGGTATAGCGGAACCACTGACGGGCCTCTTCCTCCCGATAATCCTCATGTGCCCACGCCATCCATGGGATCAGCGTATCCAGAGAGTGATTAACCGCACTCGCAAAGGCGGCAGCATCGTGCTCTGCAAAGGGGCGAATGACTAAATTCACGCTCGGCTCCTGTTCTTTTCCCTGAGTGAGGCTGAGTATAGATCCTGAGGGTCGCGCAGGTAACGGAAATTATTGGTATTTTTCAATGCTGATGCTGCAATGTAAACTTATATGTACATTCCGCTTTCATGATTTGTATTATTCAAGCAATTGTTTTATATGTCTTAAATGGGTGGTTTTATTGTGTTTTAACGAAGGTGGTAATAATTGTGTACATAGTGCTGTTGTGTTATGTACGCATTCTGGTACAGTTGATTTCAACCTCGCTGAGGATCCCTATTAACGAATTGCCAGGATGACGATCATGCAAAAAGATGCGCTGAATAATGTACATATTGCCAACGAACAGGTGCTGATCACCCCGGAAGAACTGAAAAAGCAGTTCCCGCTGAATAGCGTGCTGGAGGGGCAGATTGCCGCTTCACGCCAGACTATTTCTGACATCATCAGCGGGAAAGATCATCGCCTGCTGGTGGTGTGCGGTCCGTGTTCCATTCACGATACCGAAGCGGCTCTCGCCTATGCGCGTGACCTGAAAGTGCTGGCGGATCAGGTTGGCGATCAGCTGTACATCGTGATGCGCGTCTACTTTGAAAAGCCACGTACCACCGTGGGCTGGAAAGGGCTGATCAACGATCCCCATATGGATAACACCTTTGATATGGAAGCCGGCCTGCATATTGCGCGCCAGCTGCTGCTCAATCTGGTGGAGATGGGCCTGCCGCTGGCAACCGAAGCGCTGGATCCAAACAGCCCACAGTACCTGGGGGATCTGTTCAGCTGGTCTGCGATTGGCGCCCGTACCACTGAATCCCAGACGCACCGCGAAATGGCTTCTGGCCTGTCAATGCCGGTTGGCTTCAAAAACGGCACCGACGGCAGCCTGGGTACCGCGATTAACGCCATGCGCGCTGCGGCCATGCCACACCGCTTTGTCGGTATCAATCAGGCAGGGCAGGTGTGCCTGTTACAGACTCAGGGCAACCCGGACGGGCATGTGATCCTGCGCGGTGGTAAAAAGCCTAACTACGGCCCGGAAGACGTGGCGCAGTGTGAAAAAGAGATGCAGCAGGCGGGACTCCGCCCCGCCTTGATGATAGATTGCAGTCATGGCAATTCTAATAAAGATTTCCGTCGCCAGTCGGGCGTTGCCGAGTCTGCGGTTGCGCAGATCAAAGATGGCAACCGCTCAATTATCGGCCTGATGCTGGAAAGTAACATTCACGAAGGCAATCAGTCTTCCGAGCAGCCGCGCAGTGATATGCGCTACGGGGTTTCCGTCACCGATGCCTGCATCAACTGGGAAACCACCGAAAGCCTGCTGCGTGAAATTCATCAGGATCTGAACGGAGTGCTGGCGGCGCGTCTGTCGCAAGAGGATTAACGAGTTATGGTGGCTGAACTGACCGCGCTACGCGATCAAATCGACGAAGTGGATAAAGCGCTGCTGGACCTGCTGGCAAAACGGCTGGAGCTGGTAGCGGAAGTGGGCGAGGTGAAGAGCCGCTACGGATTACCGATTTATGTCCCGGAACGTGAGGCCACGATGCTGGCCTCGCGCCGCGCCGAGGCTGAAAAGCTTGGCGTGCCGCCGGACCTGATCGAAGATGTGCTGCGCCGCGTGATGCGTGAATCCTACACCAGTGAAAATGATAAGGGCTTTAAAACCCTGTGTCCTGAGCTGCGTCCGGTGGTGATCGTCGGCGGTAAAGGGCAGATGGGGCGGCTGTTTGAAAAGATGCTCACGCTCTCCGGTTACCAGGTGCAGATCCTCGACAAAGGGGACTGGGACAATGCTGAGGCGATGCTGGCGAATGCCGGGATGGTGATTATCAGCGTGCCTATCCACCTCACCGAGCAGGTGATTGGCGAACTGCCGCCGCTGGCGCCGGACTGCATTCTGGTTGATCTCGCTTCGGTGAAGAATAAACCGCTGCAGGCGATGCTGGCAGCACACTCTGGCCCGGTATTGGGCTTGCACCCGATGTTTGGGCCGGACAGCGGCAGCCTGGCTAAGCAGGTTGTGGTCTGGTGCGATGGCCGCCAGCCGGAAGCCTACCAGTGGTTCCTCGAACAGATTCAGGTTTGGGGCGCACGCCTGCACCGCATCAGCGCGGTGGAGCACGATCAAAATATGGCGTTTATTCAGGCGCTGCGCCACTTTGCGACCTTTGCCTATGGTCTGCACCTGGCCGAAGAGAACGTGCAGCTGGAGCAGTTACTGGCGCTCTCGTCACCGATTTACCGTCTGGAGCTGGCGATGGTCGGGCGGCTGTTTGCGCAGGACCCGCAGCTTTATGCTGACATCATTATGTCGTCGGAAAGCAACCTTGCGCTGATTAAGCGATATTATCAGCGCTTTGGCGAGGCGATTAAGCTGCTGGAGCATGGCGATAAGCAGGCATTTATTGACAGCTTCCGCCGCGTGGAACACTGGTTTGGCGACTACGCTAAACGCTTCCAGGCGGAAAGCCGCACGCTGCTGCGTCAGGCTAACGACAGCAGAGCGTAGCCCAACCCCAGGGGACGACCCTTTTTCCGGTCGTCCCGCGAGTTTAAGCGCTGCTCTGCCGTAGAGGGGAACCAGAAACGTTCCCCATTTTATTTTTAGTTACTTCCATGATAGTGCGTGCGGTAGAAGCGTTGATACCAGCTGTCAGCCTGCTGCTGCATATTAATATCGTCAAACTTTTGCGGATAAAGTTTCTTCGCCATCCACAGCTCGCCCAGCGCCATTGCTTCCGGCATCGGGTAACCCCAGGCCTTTGCGTATTCCGGCATCAGATACACGCGATGATTTTTTACCGCATCAACCGTCTGCCAGACCGGCTGCTGATTGATTTCATTAATGACCTGTGGGTAGCGATCCTGCACGAATATCACCTGTGGGTTCCATGCCAGAATCTGCTCCATTGATACCTGCTTATAGCCCTTAACCGTAGCGGCCGCGACGTTCAGCGCCCCGGCATGCGCCATCATCAGCCCGGTATATTTACCGGAACCGTAGGTCGTCAGGGCAGGATTCGCCATATAAACGCGGATACGCTGCGCCTGCGGCACGGTTTGCAGCCGTTCGGCTACCTGCTGGCGCTGACTGAAAGTCGCCGCAATAAGCTTCTCTGCCTGAGGCTGGCGGTTAACCACGTCGCCAATCAGGCGAATACCCTGTTTAAGCCCGTCGTTGTAGGCCTGCTCCTCATTATGCAACTGTGGATTGAGCTGAGCTGCCTGCCGGGTGTCGCTGCGTAGCGAGATGGCGACCACGGCAATACCGAGATCCTGGATCTGGTCAATCATCTCCTGCGGCGCGTAGTTGGTGACAAACACCACCTGCGGATCCAGCGCGACCAGTTTTTCCAGGTCAACATGGGTCAGATCGCCCAGAGCGGGAATGCGATTCAGCTGCGGGACCAGCCGGGCATAGCCGTCCCCCAGCTGCTGTTTCCAGTTGCCGAGGATCCCGACCATTTTGCTGGTGGCATCAAGCTGTACCAGCAGGTTGAGCGTTTGGTGTTGCAGGACAACCACGCGGTCAACGCGATCGGGAATGGTTACCTTGCGCCCGAGCTGGTCAGTGACCTGGCGCGCCGCCAGTGCGGAAAAGGGGAGCAGGATGGTGAGAAAAGCGACATAAAAAAGCCGTGACAGCGGGATCATAATAAACGCCTGTTGATCGTTGTATACCTAATGATATAGCGATCGGCGCGGCAGGGAAATCGATTCTCTGGGATTAGGGAAAAGCCGCCAGCCGGCATCGGGCTGGCGGCTGGCGGTTTACTGCGGGTCGACGGCGACTACGTTCTCGCCCGGATAGCAGCCAAGCACTTTCAGCGAGCGGGTGATTGGGGCCAACTCGCGCAGCGCTTCCTGCACGTCGTCATTGCGCAGGTTGCCCTGGAAGTCGATGTAAAACATCTCCTGCCACGGGTTGCCGTTAATTGGGCGCGACTCCAGCTTGCTCATGGTCAGATTGTGCTTGCGCAATACCAGCAGGGCTTCAACCAGCGCACCCGCCTGCTGGCCAGTGGCCATAATCAGCGTGGTTTTGGCTGGAACCTGGAGCGACACTTCAATCGGCTTGCGCGCCAGCACAATAAACCGGGTGATGTTTTGACGCTGGTTGGCCAGATTACGCTCCAGCACCTGAAGGCTGTAAAGCTCGCCACCGGCTTCACTGCCCAGAGCGGCGACTTTGGGTGAGTTCATCGCGGCCACTTTTTCCATCGCGGCTGCGGTGCTTTCGGTGTACTCAATTTTCCAGTGCGGATAGCGGTTAACAAACTGGCTGCACTGCTGGAAAGGCTGTGGATGACTGTAAACCGTTTCGATTTCCTGCAGCGTGGTATTGCCGGATACCAGCACGCAGTGGTCGATAGGGATAGTAATTTCACCCACGATAGACAGGCTGGTCTGCTGCAGCAGGTCATACACATCGGTAATGGAACCCGAGGTGGTATTCTCCACCGGCAGCACCGCGTAATCTGCCTGGCCGGTTTCGACCTGATTAAAGATATCGTGGAACTTCAGGCAGCCGCTCTCAATAAAGCTGTCGAAATGGCGGGCGGCATAGTGGCGTGATGCCAGGTGAGAATATGAACCTTTTGGCCCAAGGAAGGCGATGCGTGCCGAATGCGGGTTAGTATTGTTCAGCTGTTTTTGCAGCAGCGCCTGCTGTGTCAAAACGGAGTCTTCAATAATTTGCTGGAACAGGCGCGTGATGTAATGAGCATCCAGCTTGTGGCCTTTACCCAGGGTGATCAGATGTTCGAGCAGATCGCGCTCGCGGTCGATGTCACGGATCGGGCGGTGCGTGGCCATTTTGGCCTCGGCAACTTCTACCGCCAGCGCGCGGCGCTGTGCCAGCAGCGACAACAGTTGTTCGTCCAGTGCGCTGATCTTACCGCGCAGAGCAAGCAAAGGGTTTTCGGAGTTCATATGTGCTACCTGTCCAGATTTCGCTAAAAAAAAAAGCCTCCCGGTTGGGAGGCTTTATTGTTCGTCTTCGCATTCATTCTCACACGACGAATTGCCTCCCAGTCAGGGGAAGGTAAAAAAGAATGCGAAGAAAAACGGAGCTGATTTCATTGGGGTATCCACTGTGTCTTGAAAGGTTAAAGTAACCGCTGCAATTTCCTTCTGTCAATAAAAAACGCGCCCGCAGGCGCGTTATCCTCGTTTTAACGAATTTATTCTTCGTCAGCCTCAACCACGCTGAGGTCTTTCACGCTGGCGTTAGCGCGGCGCGCTTCGCCTTTATGCTGAACCTTGTTCAGCTGACGCTCCAGTTTGTTGATCAGGTCATTGATTGCGGTATACATATCTTCATGTTTGGCACTGGCAATCAGCGGACCGTTGGGCGTGTTAATGTTCGCATCGGCAACAAACTCCTTCGGCTCCTTCGAAAGAACAATGTGCGGGTTTATCAGGTGGGTTTGCCACTTTTCGAGCTTGGCTAGACGGTCTTCGACATGCTGGCGAATTGCCGGAGTAATTTCCATTTGTTTACTGGTAATGTTCAGAACCATAGTGCTTACCTCTCTGTCATTTCCGTCTTGGTAGGTCCAGCATAGCGCGTAAAATCGATAAATGTGTGATAAAGATCACGTTTTTTTGTCACTTTTTGTCAAGTGCACAAAAATTGCGAGCAGGGCAGGTAAATGGCGTTTCAGGGGTTGTACGCGGGCATGTTAACTGGCATGGTTGATGGGTTAACCGGACAGGAAATTTGGCGTTCAGCTGGGTTTTTAGTCAAAAAAAAGGCAGCCCGCAGGCTGCCTTTTTTATTGCGTCAGAGTCAGGCCTGATTAACGGCAATGATTTTTGCTACACGCTCGGCTTCCGCGTTCAACTGCAGCTGACGGTAAGCATTTTCCATCAGTGGCAGAGCTGTTCGGGTTGCCTGAGTATCCGGGTAATCTTTCAGCATTTGCTCTACACGGTTAACCACAGCGACATATGCCTCGCGTTTAGTGTAGAATTCCGCCACGGATAGCTCATATTTCGCCAGGCGATCTTTCAGGAACACCAGGCGCTTGCGTGCATCCGTCGCATACTGGCTGTTTGGATAGCCACGCAGCAGCTGCGAGAAGTCTTTGAATGCATCACGCGCATGGGTTGGATCGCGGTCTGAGCGGTCGATACCAAAAAAGCCCTGCAATGCGCTGTCATCCAGCGCCATGTCCGTCAGGCCACGCATATAGATCACGTAATCAATGTTCGGATGGGTCGGGTTCAGGCGCATAAAGCGGTCGATAGCGGCCTGCGCCAGCGGCAAATCGGCATTTTTATAGTAAGCGTAGATCAGGTCTAGCTGAACTTGCTGGGAGTAAGGGCCGAATGGATAGCGGTTATCGAGCGCTTCCAGTTGCGTTATTGCTCCTTTAAAGTTACCGTCCTGCAGTTTTTGCTGGGCAGTGGCATAAATCTCGGAAGGTGGGCTGTCTGGCACCACATCCTTGGAGCCGGAACATCCAGCTAATGCCAGGCTCAACGTGGCTGCAGCCACCAGATATTTCATACGCGTCATGACGATTTGCTTATCCTCAGAGTGTTATTCAGGAAGCTGTCCGTTAAGCCTCCGGTAGTGACCAGGTACGATAGCACATTATATTAAACGGCATCGCCGTGAAAACCCAACGTTAACGAAGAAGCTGTTTATTTATGGCACAACAAGTAAAACTCAACGCAACGGTATCCGAATCGCAACTCGGACAACGGTTAGATCAGGCTTTGGCCGAATTGTTCCCTGATTATTCACGTTCTCGCATAAAAGAGTGGATTCTGGACCGTCGCGTCACCGTAAACGGTGCAATTATCGACAAACCCAAGGAAAAAGTGCTCGGCGGTGAGCAAATTGTCATCGATGCAGAGATCGAAGAGGAAGCTCGCTGGGAGGCGCAGGACATCCCACTCAATATCGTCTATGAAGATGACGATATTCTGGTGATCAACAAGCCACGCGATCTGGTGGTGCACCCTGGCGCCGGTAATCCGGATGGCACGGTGCTAAATGCTTTGCTGCATCATTTCCCGGCGATTGCCGATGTGCCGCGCGCGGGCATCGTTCACCGCCTTGATAAAGACACTACCGGTCTGATGGTCGTGGCGAAAACGGTTCCTGCCCAGACTCACCTGGTGGAGTCTCTGCAGCTGCGTGAATTCACCCGTGAATATGAAGCCGTGGCAATTGGTCGCATGACGGCGGGCGGAACGGTTAACGAGCCGATCAGCCGTCATTCGACCAAGCGTACCCATATGGCCGTTCATCCGATGGGTAAACCGGCTACTACGCACTATCGTATTATGGAGCATTTCCGCGCGCACACGCGTCTGCGCCTGCGCCTGGAAACCGGACGTACGCACCAGATCCGTGTGCATATGTCACATATTAATCATCCGCTGGTGGGCGATCCGTTATACGGTGGCCGCCCGCGTCCGCCTAAAGGTGCATCTGAAGCCTTTATCGGTACGCTGCGAGGCTTTGACCGCCAGGCACTGCACGCCACCATGCTGCGCCTTTACCATCCGATCACCGGGATTGAGATGGAATGGCATGCGCCGCTGCCGCAGGATATGGTCGACCTGATCAATGCCCTGAAGGCCGATACCGAAGAGTTCAAAGAGCAGATGGACTGGTAATGAGCCTGATTGTACCGAACTGGTCGGTTCCCGTTAACGTTCGCGCGTGCAGCAGTACGCGCAAAGGTGGCGTCAGTCAGGCGCCGTGGAACAGCCTTAATCTTGGCGATCACGTCGGTGATGACCCTGAGCACGTGCGGGTGAATCGCCAGCGGCTGCTTGAGCTGGGCGATCTGCCTTCGATGCCGCGATGGCTGGAACAGGTTCACGGTACGGACGTTTTGCCGCTCAGCTGGCAGACTCCCGCTTCACTGCGTGCGGATGCGGCCTACACCCGTACGCCGGGCGTCGTGTGCGCGGTGATGACGGCTGACTGTCTTCCGGTGCTGTTCTGTTCGCAGGATGGTCAGGAAGTGGCGGCTGCTCATGCTGGCTGGCGCGGTCTGTGTAATGGCGTTCTGGAGGAGACCTTAAACGCTTTTTCGGCTTCCCCTGCTGAGATTTCTGTCTGGCTTGGTCCGGCGATTGGCCCCAATGCATTTGAGGTTGGCCCGGAGGTGCGCGAGGCGTTCATTGCGCAAAATCCAGGCGATTCAGCAGCTTTCCGCCCGGCAGGCGAAAAGTTTTATGCGGATTTATGGCTGCTGGCAAAACAGCGGCTACAGGCCTGCGGAGTGCGCCAGGTCTGGGGTGGCGGCCAATGTACCCATACTCAGGCTGAGCAATTTTTCTCCTTCCGACGCGATGGCGTCACCGGCCGTATGGCAAGTTTGATCTGGCTGATATAACCTAGCGCGATAAGACGGTCCGGATTGATGTTTTTTTCTCCAAAATGTCAGGTCATTAACCTTGAAAAATTTGAGGGATGACCTCATTTAATCTCCAGTAGCAACTTGACCTGATAGGGGGAAATTATGCGTCTGGATCGTCTTACTAACAAATTCCAACTGGCACTCGCCGACGCCCAGTCACTGGCTCTTGGCCACGACAACCAATTCATTGAACCTCTGCATCTGATGAGCGCACTGCTCACTCAGGAAGGTGGGTCCGTTCGCCCTTTACTGACTTCAGCCAGCGTGGACGTTTCGTCCCTGCGTAACGCGATTGAACAAGCACTCAGCCGCCTGCCGCAGGTGGAAGGTACCGAGGGTGATGTTCAGCCGTCTGCTGACCTGGTGCGGGTACTTAATCTGTGCGACAAGCTGGCGCAGAAGCGCGGCGACAACTTTATCTCATCAGAATTATTCGTTCTGGCGGCGCTCGATTCGCGTGGTTCGCTGGCTGATTTATTGAAATCTGCCGGAGCAACCAGCGACAAGCTAACCAAAGCCATAGACCAGATGCGTGGAGGCGATAGCGTGAACGACCAGGGAGCTGAAGATCAGCGCCAGGCATTAAAGAAATACACCATCGATCTGACCGAGCGTGCTGAGCTGGGCAAACTCGACCCTGTCATCGGCCGTGACGAGGAGATCCGCCGTACGATTCAGGTTCTGCAGCGCCGTACCAAAAATAACCCGGTGCTGATCGGTGAGCCAGGCGTGGGTAAAACCGCGATCGTGGAAGGGCTGGCGCAGCGCATTATCAATGGCGAAGTGCCGGAAGGGCTGAAAGGCCGCCGCGTTCTGTCGCTGGACATGGGTGCATTGATTGCCGGGGCCAAGTACCGCGGTGAGTTCGAAGAGCGCCTGAAAGCAGTATTGAGCGACCTGGCGAAACAGGAAGGGAACGTCATTCTGTTTATTGACGAGCTGCATACCATGGTCGGCGCCGGTAAAGCCGACGGCGCAATGGATGCCGGTAATATGCTGAAACCGGCCTTGGCGCGCGGTGAGCTGCACTGCGTGGGCGCCACTACGCTGGATGAGTATCGTCAGTATATAGAGAAGGATGCCGCGCTGGAGCGTCGTTTCCAGAAAGTGTTTGTTGCCGAGCCGAGCGTGGAAGACACCATCGCTATTCTGCGCGGGCTGAAAGAGCGCTATGAGCTGCATCACCATGTGCAGATCACCGACCCGGCAATTGTGGCGGCCGCAACCCTGTCGCACCGCTATATTGCTGACCGCCAGCTGCCGGACAAAGCCATCGACCTGATCGATGAAGCTGCTTCAAGCATCCGTATGCAGATTGACTCAAAGCCGGAATCACTGGACCGTTTGGAGCGCCGGATTATCCAGCTCAAGCTGGAGCAGCAGGCGCTGAAGAAAGAGTCTGACGATGCCAGCATCAAGCGTCTGGATATGCTGGAAGCTGAGCTGAGCCAGAAAGAGCGCGAGTATTCAGAGCTGGAAGAAGAGTGGAAGGCGGAGAAAGCCTCTCTGTCCGGTACTCAGCATATCAAGACAGAGCTGGAAAATGCCAAGCTGGCGATGGAGCAGGCGCGCCGTCAGGGCGACCTGGCCCAGATGTCAGAACTGCAGTACGGTAAAATTCCAGAGTTGGAAAAACAGCTGGAGAGCGCCACTCAGTCTGAAGGCAAAACCATGCGCCTGTTGCGTAACCGCGTGACCGACGTCGAAATTGCCGACGTACTGGCGCGCTGGACCGGCATCCCAGTGGACCGCATGATGGAAGGTGAGCGCGACAAGCTGCTGCGTATGGAACAGCAGCTGCATACGCGGGTGATTGGTCAGAATGAAGCGGTTGAAGCGGTTTCAAATGCGATTCGCCGCAGCCGTGCAGGCCTGGCCGATCCTAACCGCCCGATCGGTTCATTCCTGTTCCTCGGTCCAACCGGGGTGGGTAAAACTGAGCTCTGCAAAGCGCTGGCGAATTTTATGTTCGACAGTGACGATGCCATGGTGCGCATTGATATGTCCGAGTTTATGGAAAAACACTCTGTCTCGCGTCTGGTTGGTGCTCCTCCCGGCTATGTCGGATATGAAGAGGGTGGCTACCTGACAGAAGCGGTTCGTCGTCGTCCTTATTCGGTGATCCTGCTGGATGAAGTCGAGAAGGCGCATCCGGATGTGTTTAACATTCTGCTGCAGGTACTGGATGACGGTCGCCTGACGGATGGCCAGGGTAGAACGGTCGATTTCCGTAACACCGTGGTAATCATGACTTCGAACCTCGGTTCCGACCTGATTCAGGAGCGTTTCGGCGCGCTGAGTTACGATGCGATGAAAGAGATGGTGATGGCCGTTGTCAGCCAAAGCTTCCGCCCTGAGTTCATCAACCGTATTGATGAGCTGGTGGTGTTCCACCCGCTGGGCGAGCAGCATATTGCCTCTATTGCACGCATTCAGCTGACGCGTCTTTATCAGCGCCTCGAAGAGCGCGGTTATGAACTGCATATCTCAGAAGCAGCATTGCAGAAACTGGCGGAGAATGGTTACGACCCGGTTTACGGGGCAAGGCCGCTGAAACGTGCGATTCAGCAGCAGATAGAGAATCCGCTGGCGCAGCAGATATTGTCCGGAGAGTTAGTGCCGGGCAAAACCATCCAAATGGATGTGGAAAACGATATCATCGTCGCACATCAGTAATAACGGTAAGTGACAAAAATGGGCCTCTGGCCCATTTTTGTTTATTAAAGAGGCAAAAAACGGGCCTTAAAGGGTCTTTTGCCTGGAAAGTGAGCGCTTGAAAAGTTTTTTGCGATTTGCCCTTGCCACTCTCCAGAAAATCCCTATACTGCGCCTCCACTGACACGGAACAACGGCTTACAGGCCAGCGTGTTAAGAGGTTCAGGAAGTTCTGAATCGCCGGAAAAACTTCTCAAAAAGAAGTTGACTCCGAAGGAGGAAAGCGTATTATACGCCACCTCGCGACAGGAAGCCTCGGCACTGTTCGCAACGCTCTTTAACAATTTATCAGACAATCTGTGTGGGCACTCGCAGGATTGATATCAACGTCTCCGGACGTAAAAAATATCAAGCCTCACGAGTGAACACATAATGAAATTCATTATGACGTT
>NZ_JACXBP010000017.1 GCF_014773485.1 Erwinia aphidicola
AACGTCATAATGAATTTCATTATGTGTTCACTCGTGAGGCTTGATATTTTTTACGTCCGGAGACGTTGATATCAATCCTGCGAGTGCCCACACAGATTGTCTGATAAATTGTTAAAGAGCGTTGCGAGCAGTGCCGAAGCATCCTGTCGCGAGGTGGCGTATATTACGCTTTCCTCCTTCGGAGTCAACTTCTTTTTGAGAAGTTTTTCCGGCGGTTCAGAACTTCCTGAACCTCCTGAGCCGCTGGCCTGTAAGCCGTTGTGCCGTCTCAGTGGTTGCGCATTATAGGGAGATCCTGGCGAGTGACAAGGGCTAATTTGCGATAATTTGACTGTTTGCTGCAATCCCCAGCAAAAGCCTGCTTTATACCTGCTTATGCACAAACTTATCCACATTCGTCGCAACAGCGTAATTTTGACGAGCATCGCGCAATCGTTTTCGCTACAATGCCCCGCGCAAACGGAAGCCCCCTCAGGGGCGTTACCTGAGACTTATTTCTCTTCTATATATAGAAAGAGATCGCTAAGCCTCATATAACGCTCTTTATATGCGATCCAAAGCCCAAGGGATAAACCTCATGCAACAACGTCGTCCTCTACGCCGCGCGCTGCTCAGCGTGTCTGATAAAGCCGGTATCCTCGAATTCGCTCAGGCGCTTTCCCAACGTGGCGTCGAGCTGCTGTCCACTGGCGGTACTGCACGCCTGCTGGCAGAGGCTGGCCTGCCCGTCACTGAAGTGTCTGACTACACCGGTTTCCCGGAAATGATGGATGGACGCGTCAAAACGCTGCACCCGAAAGTGCATGGTGGCATCCTGGGGCGCCGCGACCAGGATGATGCCATCATGGCTGAGCACGGCATCTCCCCTATTGATATTGTTGTCGTTAACCTCTATCCGTTTGCCCAGACCGTGGCGCGGGAAGGCTGCTCGCTGGCAGACGCCGTTGAGAACATTGACATCGGCGGCCCGACCATGGTGCGCTCTGCGGCGAAGAACCACAAAGACGTGGCTATCGTGGTGAAGAGCAGTGACTACCAGGCCATCATTGCGGAGCTGGATGCCAACGACAACTCGCTGACGCTTGAAACCCGCTTCGACCTGGCGATTAAAGCCTTCGAACACACTGCCGCCTACGACAGCATGATTGCCAACTACTTCGGTAGCCTGGTGCCGGCTTACCACGGCGAAACTACCGCGCCATCCGGCCGCTTCCCACGTACCCTCAACCTGAACTTCATCAAGAAGCAGGATATGCGCTACGGCGAGAACAGCCATCAGGATGCTGCCTTCTATATAGAAGAGAATGTTTCTGAAGCTTCGGTGGCAACGGCACAACAGGTGCAGGGCAAAGCGCTCTCTTACAACAACATTGCCGATACTGATGCGGCGCTGGAGTGCGTGAAAGAGTTCGACCAGCCAGCCTGCGTGATCGTCAAGCACGCTAACCCGTGCGGTGTCGCCGTTGGCGCTTCCATTCTCGATGCTTACGAGCGCGCGTACAAAACCGACCCGACCTCTGCTTTCGGCGGCATCATTGCCTTTAACCGCGAGCTGGACGAAGCCACCGCGCAGGCCATCATCAGCCGCCAGTTCGTGGAAGTGATCATCGCGCCTGCGGCCACTGAAGCAGCGTTGAAAGTGACCGCTGCCAAACAGAACGTGCGCGTGCTGACCTGTGGTCAGTGGCAGCAGCGCCAGAGCGCGCTCGATTTCAAACGCGTTAACGGCGGCCTGCTGGTGCAGGATCGTGACCTCGGCATGGTGAATGAGAGCCAGCTACGCGTGGTCAGCAAACGTCAGCCGTCCGAGCAGGAGCTGCGTGATGCGCTGTTCTGCTGGAAAGTGGCGAAGTTCGTGAAGTCGAATGCCATCGTCTACGCACGCGACAATGTGACAATTGGTATTGGTGCCGGTCAGATGAGCCGCGTTTACTCCGCGAAAATCGCCGGAATTAAAGCCGCCGACGAAGGCCTGGAAGTGAAAGGTTCTGCGATGGCGTCAGACGCTTTCTTCCCGTTCCGCGACGGTATTGATGCCGCTGCGGCCGTGGGTATTACCTGTGTGATCCAGCCGGGTGGTTCGATCCGTGATGATGAAGTGATTGCCGCCGCGGATGAGCACGGCATTGCAATGATCTTCACCGACATGCGCCACTTCCGCCATTAATTACGGAGCCTCAGATGAAAATTTTAGTGATTGGTAATGGCGGCCGTGAACACGCGCTGGCCTGGAAAGCCGCTCAGTCCCCGCTGGCTGAGACCGTGTTTGTTGCGCCGGGCAATGCCGGTACTGCGCTGGAACCCGCGTTGCAGAACGTGGCTATCAGCCCAACCGATATTCAGGGCCTGCTGAGCTTTGCGCAGAAGGAGAAAATCGACCTGACCATCGTTGGCCCGGAAGCGCCGCTGGTGATTGGCGTCGTTGATGCTTTCCGCGCTGCGGGTCTCAAGATCTTTGGTCCCACTCAGGCCGCTGCGCAGCTGGAAGGCTCGAAGGCGTTCACCAAAGACTTCCTCGCACGCCACAAGATCCCGACGGCCGAATACCAGAACTTCACGGACGTTGAGCCTGCACTGGCTTACGTGCGCGAGAAAGGCGCGCCGATCGTCATTAAGGCCGACGGGCTGGCGGCAGGTAAAGGCGTGATCGTCGCGATGACGCTGCAGGAAGCGGAAGACGCCATTCAGGATATGCTGGCTGGTAACGCCTTTGGCGATGCAGGTCACCGCATCGTGGTGGAAGAGTTCCTCGATGGCGAAGAAGCCAGCTTTATCGTAATGGTTGATGGTGAGAACGTCTTACCGATGGCCACCAGCCAGGATCACAAACGCGTTGGCGATGGTGATACCGGCCCGAACACTGGCGGCATGGGAGCTTACTCCCCGGCTCCGGTGGTAACCGACGAGATCCACCAGAAGGTGATGGACGAAGTGATCTGGCCAACCGTGCGCGGCATGGCGGGCGAAGGCAACGTCTACACCGGATTCCTGTACGCCGGTCTGATGATCGACAAGAGCGGCCAGCCGAAGGTCATCGAGTTTAACTGCCGCTTTGGCGATCCAGAAACGCAGCCGATCATGCTGCGCCTGCAGTCGGATCTGGTCGATCTCTGCCTGGCTGCCGTTGACGGCAAGCTGAACGAGAAAGACTCCGTCTGGGATCCACGCCCTTCACTGGGTGTGGTACTGGCGGCTGGCGGGTATCCGGGCGATTACGTCAACGGTGAGCAGATCCACGGTCTGCCGCTGGAAGAAGTGGCGGATGGCAAGGTGTTCCACGCCGGGACAACGCTGCAGGACGACCTGGTGGTGACCAACGGTGGGCGCGTGCTGTGCGTGACCGCCCTGGGTGAAGATGTGGCCGCTGCACAGAAGCGTGCTTATCAGCTGGCACAGCCAATCTCCTGGAATGGCAGCTTCTACCGTAAAGATATCGGCTATCGCGCGATTAATCGTAAATAGTAACAACGGGCGATAAGCTGTCGCCTGCTGCCAGGTAGCCTGAGGGGCGGAGGGTTAATCCGCCCCTTTTTCATGCTTAAAAACTCTCATCCTTCGGCTCACTGCTGCAGAAGTCATCGCTGGCGACCTGCAACAGCTGCGTGCCGCCCGGTGCTTCCAGCCAGGCTACGCTCACCGCTCCGGGTTTGTCACGCTGCTGGCGGGCGATATAACCCAGCTCAGTACGGGTAAACTCAGGGCGAGCCTGCGCGCCCTGGCAGGTCTTAATCGAACCATCCGGCTGCCAGCTGCCCTGACGCAGCAGCACGCGCCCTGCCAGCAGGTCATCGCTGACTTTCAGCATCCGCTGGGCATCAAACTGATACAGCGCCACCGCATCAGCGGAGAGCGCCTCACGCCGCCCGGAGAGCTGGCGCTGCATAAAGCTCAGCCTGCCTTCAAGATCAAAGCGCAACATCACGTCATCAGGTGCTGCGCCAATGATGTGGCGCTCCACCGAGACAAGCTTGCCCTGCTGCCACAGGTAGTCGCTGGTTTCCACCGCCCCACCGCTGAAGGGCGTATACACCGTCATCAGATGGGCGACCTGCTGGTCGTGATTTTTACGCCAGATGCGCACTGCACCGCGATCGGCAAGATAGCCGCTGGCGGTAAAGTCGGGAAGATCGGAGTGCGAACTGCAGCCTGCTAACAGCAGCAGCATGGCGAAAGAGAGGGTGCGTTTGCAAAGGGATAGTTTCATGACGAAAAGAGTATCACAACCCTGGCGCCAGCAAAGAGGCTTCAGCAGGGGAAAACACAGTGAAGGCTGAAATGAGGATAAACAAAAGGGGCGAATCCGCCCCCCTGTTTAAACTCTTCACCGTTAGACGATTACTTAACAGCGTCTTTCAGTGCTTTACCAGATACAAATGCCGGTACGTTTGCAGCAGCAATTTTGATCTCTTTGCCAGTCTGCGGGTTGCGGCCAGTACGCTCAGCACGGTGGTTAACTTTAAAGGTACCAAAACCAACCAGTTGTACAGCATCACCTTCTTTCAGAGACTCAGTAATCGCAGCCAGGGTGGATTCCAGAGCAGCTTTAGCCTGGGTCTTAGACAGGTCCGCTTTGTCCGCAATTACATCAATCAGTTGAGTCTTGTTCATAAGTTATCCTTACAGTGTATTTATCGCTTGCTAAGCACCGAGTGCGAGGGAAAAACCAGATTCTGGCACTCTCCTGCATACACGCACCGATAGCCACATTTTTCAGCCCCCCAAATGTAGACCAGACTGGGGGCGAATGTGAAGCCCAAAGGCGCGACAAATCGGGCCTGAGGTCACGTTTTGTCGCCTTACTGCTGAAAATTTATACCGATATTACTGATTCCGGATTCGCGCAGGTCAGATCGCAGTCCTTTTATCAGTTCCAGGTCCCGCTCCTCACAGGCGGCGAGCAGGCGGAATATCTCCCACTGGATGTCCCATTCCTCTTCGACGGCGGGATTCTCTTTTAGCTCTTCTTCGGTCATTTCACGGCCGGCCTGGGTCATTTCCAGCATTGCGACGGTAGTGATGGAGGTCTCGCTGACCGCAACCGCGTGGGTGAAGGTTTCACCACTGAGGCGAGAATGCAGCAGTTCGCTCAGCGCCACGCAGGCATCGATTGCCGGGTAAACACCGTACAGATCGTAATCATCGGCAGAGGGGATCGCCTCTTCCAGTTTTTCCAGCTGGCTGTCGAAGTTAACCTTGGCGTCTTTCACCACCAGGGTTTCCCACAGCAGATCAAGAATACGACGATAGAGCTGGCCATCACCAAAGCCGGTTTGCTGACAAAACTCGCGGTAGTTGGGCGCCATACGTTCGCACAGGCAGGCCATAAAAGTAACGTGCTGCCAGCTTTCGAGTTTTTCCAGCCGCAGATGAATCGGGTTACGTAACATATCGGGATCTCAGAATTAATGCGCTTGCCGCAGTGTACCTGAAAAGCCACTGGGCAGCACGAATGCTAATCTGCGGAGAGTTTGCTGAATGCCGGGCGCCGGGAGGCGATAGCGTCCGCCCAGCGCGTGGGTTCCGGCAGGCGATAACCGCGCAGGCAGTTCTGCACCCACTGCAGCGCAGTGGCCTGACTGACGCGATGCCCGGGAGAGATAAACAGCGGATTACAGCGCAGCTTACTGCGCAGCACCCAGCCAAGCTGCTGCTCTTTATCAATCAGGGGTTCCACGCTGCCTGGCGCAGCACCGGGCGGTGTAAACTTCCCGCACAGGCGCTTTTTCGCCACGCCGATGGTGGGGACATCCACCAGCAGGCCAAAATGGCTGGCAACGCCGAGGCGGCGCGGATGGGCAATGCCGTGACCGTCCACCAGCAGCAGGTCAGGATGATGCTCCAGCAGCTGCCAGGCGGCCTGTAGTGCGGGCATTTCACGGAAGGAGAGGAAGCCGGGAATATAGGGCATGGTAGTGGCAATACGCGCCACCCGATGCTCAATGACCTGCATTGAGGGATATTCGAGGATCGTCAGCGCGGCACGCGTCACTTCACCGCCCTGTTCAAATCCGACATCTGCCCCGCCAATCAGGCGCGGCGGCATCACGTCAAAATCATCCCGGACAATCACCTCAGTGGCGCATTGCTGCTGCTGGTCACGTAATGCTGCGATATCCATAGTTCCTCCCCCTGGCTGATTTACCCGAGGTGGTAAGGGCGCGAAAGCTTATGCACCGCTTCAACAAACACACCTGCGTTTTCGGGTGGAACATCCTGATGAATGCCGTGGCCCAGATTGAAGACATGGCCGGTACCCTCGCCAAAGCCTTCAAGAATACCCGCCACTTCCTGTTCGATACGTGCTGGCGATGCGTAAAGCATGGAGGGGTCCATATTGCCCTGCAGCGCCACTTTATGGCCTACGCGGCGACGTGCATCGGCAATGTCGGTGGTCCAGTCAAGACCCAGCGCATCACATCCTGTCGCCGCCATGGCTTCCAGCCACTGTCCACCCCCTTTGGTAAACAGCGTTACCGGCACGCGTCGGCCTTCGTTCTCGTGCAGCAGACCATCGACGATTTTGTGCATGTAGTGAAGTGAGAACTCCAGATAATCGCGCCCGGTTAGCACGCCGCCCCAGGTGTCAAAAATCATCACCGACTGTGCACCGGCACGGATCTGCGCATTGAGATACTGGGTGACGCTGTCCGCCAGCTTATCCAGCATCAGATGCAGGGTTTCGGGTTCGGCGTACATCATCTTTTTCAGCTTGGTGAAAGCCTTACTACTGCCGCCTTCTACCATATAGGTCGCCAGCGTCCACGGGCTACCGGAGAAACCGATCAGCGGCACTTCGCCGTTGAGGTTTTTACGAATGGTGCGCACCGCGTTCATTACGTAACCCAGCTCCTGCTCAGGATCGGGAATGGGCAGCTTTTCTACGTCGGCACGGCAGGTAATCGGGTTAGAGAAGCGTGGACCTTCGCCCGCTTCGAAATACAGCCCCAGGCCCATCGCATCGGGGATCGTCAGGATATCGGAGAACAGGATCGCCGCATCCAGCGCGTAGCGGCGCAGGGGCTGCAGCGTGACTTCGCAGGCCAGTTCGGCATTTTTGCACAGCGACATAAAGTCACCGGCCACGGCACGCGTGGCTTTATATTCCGGCAAATAACGGCCGGCCTGGCGCATCATCCACACCGGGGTCACATCAACCGGCTGGCGCAGCAGGGCGCGCAGGTAACGATCGTTCTTCAATTCGCTCATCTTAAGGCTCTCTCTCCAGTCATGCCTGTAGTGTAACATTTACTGGAATTGACCGTGAGGCTGCGCAGTAAAATGCACCGCAAAGAGAGCCTCCCCCCTACTGTAGCCGTGCAATCTTGGTGCAGCCAAAGGGTTAAGGCAGGTTATCAGCTTACTTTGTGAGGGTTTACGCCTGGGAGCTCAGAGGATTATCTTCAACGGCAGCCAGCGCAGCAGGGGCTTTATGGCTGGCCTCAGTCGGCCTTTTCTCTCTCTTATTGGCTAGTGGCATCTCATCTTCAACCTGATGAGACATACCAATAAAGGCCCCCCCTTTTTCAATAGCCAGCTCGTTAGTGTAGATCTCCCCCTCTACCCGGCCACGGGACATAATAGTGACGCTTCCCGCGTGGCAGCTTCCCTTAAGTAAACCGTTAATGACGAGCTTTGCGGATTTCACCGTGCCGACAACGCTTCCCTCTTTACCAATCTGCGTGATTTTCTGGCTGGTAATGTTTCCTTCGACCGTACCATTAATCGTAATATTATTTTCATTGGTTATTTCCCCCCGCAATACCGAGCCGAGTGAAATAGTCGTTTCTTTAATCATCAGTTCGTCATGACGTTCACTAGTAGCGGCTTTGGCGGGTTCAGTATTCAGGGCAGGAGCATTTTTACCTACGCCTGCATCGCGGTCTTTTTTGGAGAAATTAAGCACGTGAGCAACCATCCTTTTTTTGTGCAAAGATAAGATAAATAAAAATAAAATACAGAGTCCTGCGGCGATAGCCAGGAGGTACATGATTCTTTTCTGAGACAGCGCAAAGGCGACGATCGCACATCCCCAGAAGATCCAAATCCCCCATAGCGGCCAATTTTTTTTCATGTCTGACCTGATAATACAGTCTGTTTTCCCACACATCATCCATATGCTCCCGGCACGTGTTAATCTTCAGCAGAATAATCGCCGCATCACAATTCACGTCCTTTCTGGAAAAAATAAACCAATAGAAATAAAAAAACTCCAATAACGTGAGGCTGTATTGTTTAACCGCTTTTAATTATGGATTTTTCTTATTTATTTGCAGGCTCATCCTTGAGCCCGATAATATTTGAATTTATTGCAGAAATAAAGCAACGGGGTGATCAGGATTCTGCTTCTGCCCGGCACAGGGCGACGGTATCTTCGATCAGGCGGCGTGCCACGGTTCCTGCCGGCGGCAGCTGCGGCAGCGCATCAAAGCGATACCAGCCCGCGTCGAGCAGCTCTTTCGGGTCGATGACTATCTCCCCGCTGTCGTAGTCGGCCATAAACGCCATCATTAGCGACTGCGGGAACGGCCAGGGCTGGGAGGAGACATAGCGCAGGTTTTTCACTTTGATCCCGCTCTCTTCCATCACTTCACGCGCCACGGTCTGCTCCAGGGTTTCCCCCACTTCGACAAATCCGGCCAGCACGGTATAGATGCCGTTACGATGGCGGGTATGTTGCGCCAGCAGGATCTCTTCGCCACGGCGGATTGCCACGATGATGCACGGCGCAATCTGCGGATAGTAGCGTTGGCGACAGTGGCTGCACAGGCAGGCCCACTCTGTTTTGCTGTGGTGCATTTCATGGCCGCAGTAGCCGCACCAGCGGTGCGAGCGGTAAAACTCCGCCAGCTGAATACCGCGCCCGACGAGTTGGAACAGGCCACTCTCCTGATCCAGCAGCTGACGTAACGATCCCATCTCCTGCGGTCGGGTGGCACGGATCAGCCATACCGGTTCACCCTGCCACTCACCAATTATCGATCCTGTCGATCCCACAAGGTCCCGTTCAACGGCCCCACCGTACGGTAATTCGCCTTTTGGTAACCAAATTTTGTGTTCCTGGCTGACAATCCACCAGCCAGCGTCTACGCTTAAAATTTCACGTTCCATAAATTTTTCATCATCCTCAGTTTTTAAACTGGATTGAGGTCAGACGTTAAAAATAACACTCACGGAGTTGAACATGCTTAACCAGTTAGAAAATCTCACCGCGCGCGTCGGCGGTTGCAGTGAACTGGTCGATTTTTGTCTGCACGCGCGTAAGCAGTTGCTGGTCGCGTATTACCAGATGGTTGGCATCAAGCCTAACAAGGAATCGATGACTACGCTTGATGAAAATGCGCTGGATACCTTTTGCCAGAACCTTGTGGATTACCTCTCCACCGGGCATTTCACCGTTTATGAACGTTTTATTCAAGAGATGGATGGGACCGAGCAGCTGGCAAAAGCCGCGCTGATCTACCCATCACTCCAGGCGAATACCGAACAGATCATGAAGGTTTATGACTCGTATCTGGAAACGGCTATCGACCATGATAACTGCCTGGAATTTCAGCAAGCCCTCTCTACCGTTGGTGAAGCCCTGGAGGCGCGATTTACGCTGGAGGATAAATTCATCAAACTGGCTTTAGAAAAAGGCTCTGATATTCAACCTGCTGCCAATCAATCTTCCCTTGCACGCCCTGCCTGAAACGTTATCAGAATGTGATCCTCTTGTAGTTTGCAAAAAGCCCCTTTATGCTTGAGGGGTTAGGGCGAGGCATGCCTCGCCCCTACGTATTGTCAATTCGAGATTGGTAATTCTGGCGTAGTAACCAGAAAACCAATCGATATCTTGTCGGAGTGCCCTAAGGGGCTGAGACCGTTAATTCGGGATCCGCGGAACCTGATCAGGTTAGTACCTGCGAAGGGAACAAGAGTAAATCTGTTATTACGCTACGGATGCGTATTTCCGTATCGTT
Organism: Erwinia aphidicola; assembly: GCF_014773485.1. Taxonomy (GTDB): domain Bacteria; phylum Pseudomonadota; class Gammaproteobacteria; order Enterobacterales; family Enterobacteriaceae; genus Erwinia; species Erwinia aphidicola. Next base: position 9,960 of record NZ_JACXBP010000017.1, read on the forward strand.
CTTATTACTCCCGCCTCCAGGCAAGCAAACTTCCCGATGAAACAGGAACTTGCTATGTCTATTGCTACTAAAAAAACCCATCGTCGTGAACAACGCGCCGCCGCACAGCAGTTTATTGACTCGCTGCAGGGCACTGCTTTCCCTAACTCTGAACGTATCTATCTGACCGGCTCCCGTGCCGATATCCGCGTGCCGATGCGCGCGATCCAGCTCAGCCCGACAGTGTCAGGCGGCAGTAAGGATAACCCTGAACTCGAAGCCAACGAGCCGATTCCGGTCTACGACACCGCCGGGCCATACGGCGACCCGCAGGCAACGGTAGATGTGCGTGCCGGGCTCAGCAAGCTGCGCCTGAACTGGATTGCCGAGCGTGGCGATTCTCAGGAGGTCACAGAGCTTAGCTCCGCCTGGACCCAGCAGCGCCTGGCCGATGAGGGGCTGGATCACCTGCGGTTTGATCACCTTCCACGCCCGCGTCGGGCGCTAAAGGGGCGCTGCGTCACGCAGATGCACTATGCACGGCGGGGGATCATTACCCCGGAAATGGAGTTTATCGCCATCCGTGAAAACATGGGCCGCGAGCGCATTCGTAGCGAGGTGCTGCGCCAACAGCATCCGGGTCACAGCTTTGGCGCGCAGCTGCCGCAGGATATCAGCGCCGAATTTGTGCGCCAGGAGGTGGCCAGCGGTCGGGCAATCATCCCGGCGAATATTAACCATCCGGAATCGGAGCCGATGATTATCGGGCGCAATTTCCTGGTGAAAATTAACGCCAATATCGGCAACTCGGCGGTCAGCTCCTCTATCGAAGAGGAGGTAGAAAAACTGGTGTGGTCGGCGCGCTGGGGGGCAGATACGGTGATGGACCTCTCCACCGGGCGCTACATTCACGAGACCCGCGAATGGATCCTGCGTAATAGCCCGCTGCCGATTGGTACCGTCCCCATCTATCAGGCGCTGGAGAAAGTTAACGGCGTGGCGGAAGATCTCAACTGGGAAATTTTCCGCGATACCCTGCTGGAGCAGGCGGAACAGGGCGTCGACTACTTCACCATTCATGCTGGCGTGCTGCTGCGCTACGTTCCGATGACCGCCAAACGCCTGACCGGCATTGTGTCACGCGGCGGTTCGATTATGGCGAAGTGGTGCCTGTCACATCATCAGGAAAGTTTTCTGTATCAGCATTTTCGTGAAATCTGCGAGATCTGCGCGGCCTACGATGTATCGCTGTCGCTCGGGGATGGTCTGCGCCCCGGCTCAATTCAGGATGCCAACGATGAAGCACAGTTTGCAGAGCTGCGCACGCTCGGGGAACTGACCAAAATTGCCTGGGAGTATGACGTACAGGTGATGATCGAAGGGCCAGGCCATGTCCCGATGCAGATGATCCGCGTCAATATGACCGAACAGCTGGAGCACTGCCACGAAGCGCCGTTCTACACGCTCGGCCCGCTGACCACCGATATTGCCCCCGGTTATGACCACTTCACCTCCGGCATTGGTGCCGCGATGATCGGCTGGTTCGGCTGCGCGATGCTCTGCTACGTCACGCCAAAAGAGCACCTCGGCCTGCCAAACAAGGAAGATGTCAAACAGGGGTTAATCACCTACAAAATCGCCGCGCACGCCGCCGATCTCGCTAAGGGCCATCCCGGCGCGCAGATCCGCGATAACGCCATGTCCAAAGCGCGCTTTGAATTCCGCTGGGAAGACCAGTTTAACCTCGCGCTCGATCCGCATACCGCACGCAGCTACCACGATGAAACCCTGCCGCAGGAATCCGGTAAGGTCGCGCACTTCTGCTCAATGTGCGGGCCAAAATTCTGTTCGATGAAAATCACCCAAGAAGTACGCGAATACGCCGCACGCCAGCAGGCTGAAGCGCAGCCGATCGAAGTCGGTATGGCGCAGATGTCAGAACAGTTTCGCCACCGTGGCGCTGAGCTTTACCACCGCGCCGATGCCCTGAAATCAGAGGAAAAAATATGAGCCGTGAAGCCTTTCCCGCAACCGCCGCCCGCCTGGGCCTTTACCCGGTTGTCGATACCGTGGAATGGATTGCGCGCCTGCTGGAGGCGGGCGTCCGCACTATCCAGCTGCGCATTAAAGACCGTGCGGATGAAGCCGTAGAACAGCAGATTGCCGAAACGATCGCCCTCGGCAAGCGCTACCAGGCGCGGCTGTTTATTAACGATTACTGGCGGCTGGCGATCAAATATCAGGCGTATGGCGTGCACCTCGGGCAGGAAGATCTTGATGTCGCCGACCTGGATGCCATTCATGCTGCCGGGCTGCGGCTGGGCCTCTCCACCCACGATGATAGCGAGCTGGATCGGGCGCTGGCCGAGCGCCCTTCCTATATCGCGCTGGGCCACGTCTTCCCAACGCAGACCAAGGAGATGCCGTCCAATCCGCAGGGGCTGGAAGAGCTGACGCGCCATATTCAGCGGCTGCGCGGTATTTCCACGGTGGCGATCGGCGGGATCAGCCTGGCGCGTGCGCCTCAGGTGCTGGCGACCGGCGTCGGCAGTATTGCCGTCGTTAGCGCAATCACCCAGGCCGCCGACTGGCGTGACGCCACGCGCCGGCTGCTCGACCTCGCGGAGCCTGAGGGCGCGCCTCATGCTTAGCGACCAGGATTTTTTGCGCTATAGCCGCCAGCTGCTGCTGGAAGAGTTTGGGCTGGATGCCCAGGAGAAGCTCCAGGCAGCCAGCGTGCTGATTGTCGGTCTCGGCGGGCTGGGTGCTCCCGCCGCACTCTATCTGGCGGCAGCAGGCGTCGGCAAGCTGCTACTGGCCGATGATGACCAGCTGCACATAAGTAACCTGCAGCGCCAGATCCTCTACCGCAGCAGCGAAACCGGGCAGCCAAAGGCGGAGCTGGCGAAAAATCACCTGCTGGCGCTGAATCCGCAGATAGAGGCGATTGCCCTCAGCCAGCGGCTGGATGCCGATTCGCTGGCGGGGCTGATGAGCAGCGTTGATCTAGTGCTCGACTGCAGCGACAACATGCCAACCCGCCATGCGGTGAATGCCGCCTGTATTGCCAGCAATACGGCGCTGATCAGCGGCAGCGCGGTTGGCTTTGGCGGTCAGCTGCTGGTTCTGACGCCGCCGTTTGCCCACGGTTGCTACCGCTGCCTGTGGCCGGATGACAGCGAACCGCAGCGCAACTGCCGCACCGCTGGGGTGCTTGGCCCGGTGGTTGGCACCGTCGGCACGCTGCAGGCGCTGGAAGCCCTGAAGATGCTGGCCGGGGAAGCCTCACCGCTCGACGGCAAGCTGCGCCTGTTTGATGGCCGCCAGCAGACCTGGCGCACTCTCTCACTGACGCGCAGCTCTGGCTGCCCGGTATGCGGGGTCGCAGCATGAAGGTGATTGTCAATGATGAAAGCCTGACGCTGGGTGGCGATGAAACGCTGAACGACCTGCTGCAACAGCTGCAGCGCCACCAGCCCGGCACCGCGCTGGCGCTGAATCAGGCTATCGTGCCACGCGAGCGCTGGCCGCTCGTCCGCTTACAGGAGGGCGATGAACTGGTTATTTTTCAGGCCATCGCCGGAGGTTAATATGTTACAGATCGCAGATAAAACGTTCTCATCACGCCTGTTCACCGGCACCGGAAAGTTTGCCAGCCCGGCGCTGATGCTGGAAGCGATCCGCGCTTCCGGCTCGCAGCTGGTGACGATGGCAATGAAGCGGATAGACCTGCGCGGCGGCGATGACGGCATTCTGCTGCCGCTGCAGCAGCTCGGCGTGCAGCTTTTACCGAACACCTCCGGGGCAAAAACCGCTGAAGAGGCCATTTTTGCCGCCCGCCTGGCGCGTGAGGCGCTGGGCACACACTGGCTGAAGCTCGAGATCCACCCCGACGTGCGCTACCTGCTGCCGGACCCCATTGAAACGCTAAAGGCCGCGGAACAGCTGGTTAAAGAGGGTTTTGTGGTGCTGCCCTACTGCGGTGCCGACCCGGTACTCTGCAAGCGGCTCGAAGAGGTGGGCTGTGCGGCAGTGATGCCCCTCGGCGCGCCGATTGGCAGCAACATGGGGCTGAAAAGCCGTGATTTCCTGGCCATCATCATTGAACAGGCCAGTGTGCCAGTGGTGATTGACGCCGGAATTGGCGCGCCGAGCCACGCCAGCGAAGCGCTGGAAATGGGGGCGGATGCCGTGCTGGTGAATACCGCCATTGCGGTGGCACAAGATCCGGTGCAGATGGCGCGCGCCTTTAAGCTGGCGGTAGAAGCCGGTGATCTGGCGCGGCGCAGTGGCCTGGGCGGCACCGCGGCGCAGGCGGTGGCCAGCAGCCCGCTGACCGCGTTTCTCTCAGCCGGAGCAGGCGCATGAAAAGTTTTATATCGCATTGGAAAACCCTCGACTGGGACGATATCCGCATGCGCATCAACGGCAAAAAAGCCGCCGATGTCGAACGCGCTCTGAACGCGGCCAAAATGAACCGCGAAGACCTGATGGCGCTGCTCTCCCCCGCTGCTGCCGCCTATATTGAGCCGATGGCGCAGAAGGCCCAGCGCCTGACGCGCCAGCGTTTTGGCAACACCGTCAGCTTCTATGTTCCGCTCTATCTCTCTAATCTGTGCGCCAATGACTGCACCTACTGCGGCTTCTCGATGAGCAACCGCATCAAGCGCAAGACGCTGAACGGGGAAGAGATCGCCCGCGAGTGCGAGGCGATCCGCGCCATGGGCTTCGATCACCTGCTGCTGGTCACCGGCGAGCATCAGACCAAAGTCGGCATGGACTATTTCCGCCAGCACTTTCCCGCCATTCGTCAGCGCTTCAGTTCACTGATGATGGAGGTGCAACCGATGGACGAGCCTGACTATGTCGAGCTGAAAACGCTGGGCCTCGACGGGGTACTGGTATATCAGGAGACCTACCACCCGGCGGTTTATAGTCAGCATCATCTTAAGGGTAACAAACAGGACTTTTTCTACCGGCTGGAGACTCAGGATCGTTTAGGCAGGGCGGGGATCGACAAGATCGGCCTCGGCGCGCTGATTGGGCTGTCGGACAGCTGGCGCACCGACTGCTTTATGCTGGCGGAGCATCTGCTGTGGCTACAGCAGCACTACTGGCAGACGCGCTACTCTATCTCCTTCCCGCGGCTGCGCCCGTGCGCGGGTGGCATTGAACCGGCGTCGATTATGGATGAAGCGCAGCTGGTGCAGGTGATTTGCGCGTTCCGCCTGTTCGCACCGGAGGTGGAGCTTTCGCTGTCGACGCGGGAATCCCCGCAGTTTCGCGACAGCGTGGTGCCGCTGGCGATCAACAGCGTCAGCGCCTTTTCAAAAACGCAACCGGGCGGCTACGCCGATAACCGACCGGAGCTGGAGCAGTTCGCCCCGCACGATGCGCGCACTGCGCAGCAGGTGGCCGAAGCGCTGGTGCGTGCCGGGCTACAGCCGGTCTGGAAAGACTGGGATGGATATTTGGGGCGCGCCACGCAATAAAATGTCGCCCGCTGCAACCGCGTTGAAAAGCCGTGAAGACGTTACGCAACCTTGAAATCACGGCCTTTTAACCCGAGCGATGGTCGCTATAGTGGCGGCGTGGGCAGCCTTCACGCCGCCCGCCAGGGTCAGCTGTGTTCCTTCTCGCTGACCCTGCCCTCTTCCTTCACCTCCATCGCCGGCAGGCAGCTTAGCATCGCCCGCTCAACCGCTGCGCCGAGTATCTCCAGCGCTTTTTCAATCTGTTCACTGAAAGCCTGGGCATAGCTGAGGCGCAGGCAGTTTCGATATTTACCGGAGGCCGAGAAGAGTGAACCAATCGCGACCTGAACGCCGGAAGCGCGCAGATCCTGATTGAGTTGCCAGGCATCAAAGGGTTCCGGCAGCTCTACCCAGATAAGAAAACCGCCCTGCGGGCGCGTCACGCAGATCCCGCAGGGAAAATGGTGCCGCACCCGGCGGGTAAACGTCTCCAGGTTACGTTGATAAAAACTGCGCATCCGCCGCAGATGCGGCTGGTAATGGCCCTGACGAATAAACGCCGCCACTGCCATCTGCGTCTGGGTGGCGGTCGAGCCGGTGCTGATATATTTCATATGCAGTACGCGGTCGAAATAGCGCCCCGGTACGACCCAGCCGACCCGCAGTCCGGGTGCCAGCGTTTTTGAAAAGGAGCTGCACAGCAGCACGCGGCCATCTGTATCCAGCGACTTGATGGTCATTGGCCGGGGATAGTCAAACGCCAGTTCGCCATACACATCATCTTCGATGATCGCGATATCGAAGCGCTGCGCCAGCGACAGCAGCGCCTGTTTACGCGCGGTTGGCATGACAAAACCCAGCGGATTATTGCAGTTGGGTACTACCACTACCGCTTTGATCGGCCACTGCTCGAAGGCCAGTTCCAGCGCTTCAAGGCTGATACCGCTGACGGAATCGGTGGGGATCTCAATGGCGCGGATCCCGAAACCGCGCAGAGTTTGCATGGTGCCGTGAAACGCCGGAGATTCAACGGCAACAATATCGCCAGCCTGACAGATGGCACGGATTGAAACCGACAGTGCTTCATGACAGCCGGTGGTGATAATCACGTCATCGGCCACCAGCTGACAGCCACTGTCAATCATCAGGCGGGCGATCTGTTCACGCAGCTCGGCCACGCCATACAGATTGTCATAGTTCAGCAGCCGCGGATCCTGCTGCTGCCCAAGGCGGCTGATGATTTTCCACAGGGGCTTCAGCGTTGGTGGGTCGATATTTGGCGTGCCGCTGCCTAACTGTAGAACGTCATTATCCAGCCGCGCATTAAGCAGCTCCATCACGGTATCCCACTGGGTAATCTCTACCGGGCGCTGTACCGGACGGGTAATGGGTGGCAACGGCGGTGCTGCCTTACGCGGCGTGACGAAGTAGCCGGAACGCGGCTGCGGGGTAATCAGCTGCTTTTCTTCCAGCAGGTAGTAAGCCTGCTGCACGGTGCTGATACTGACGCCGTGTTCGGCACTTAGCGCCCGCACCGACGGCAGCCTCTCCCCCGACTGATACAACCCCTGCTCAATACGCTGGGCCAGCAGTTCTGCCAGATGTTGATAACGCGTCATCGTATCCTACCTCGCCCATTACTTTGCCAGAAACCAGTACAGATGACGGCGAAAATCACCATTCAGAGCCAATTTCGCCCATTCTGTATGTCAATTAAATGTGTTTTTTGCATCTGTATCCTGAATCACATTACAGACAAAATAGCAGTCAGACAACGGGATTGATGAGGAGGCAATAATGGAGTTTGAAGCAAACAGAGCAGCGAAGCCTTTTAGCTGGGCACTGATTAAAGCGATCTTTATTGTGCCTTATCGACGCTGGCAGGCACGCCGACTGCGCGCCTGCACCCGACAGATTTTATCAAGGCTGAGCGCTGCGCAGCTGAAAGATATCGGGCTGACCTGCGAGGATGTCCGACGCTTATAGTGATGTGGCTTGGGTGAACGTTCGCACCCCGGGCAACGGAGCAGTCCTGGCTCCGTTGCCCTTTTTTTATTTAATTGCCGCGATAAGTCGAGTAGCCATACTGACTGAGCAGCAGCGGGATATGATAGTGCTCACCGCTTTTCTCCACGTGGAAGATCACCGGGATCTCCGGGAAGAAGGTGGGCTGACTGTGCTGTTTATAGTAGTCACCGGTTTTGAATACCACTTTGTAATCACCCTCTGCCATGCTTTTTCCTTCCGGGTAAAGCGCAGCAATACGGCCATTCTTATCGGTTACGCCAGACGCCAGTTTGACCCACCCCTGCTGCTGCTGCTGCTCCAGCTCAACCGTGACGCCAGCCGTCGGCACGCCGGTCTGCAAATTCAGTACGTGCACGCTCAGCGGATTCTTTACGCCTTCACCTGCGGCTAATGCCGGTAATGAACAGGCGGCGAGGCTTGCCAGCAAAACAGCTTTCATGACTTTCATAGGATTTCCTTATAGTGAGATTCCCGCTGAAGATAGCAGCCACGCCAGCAGCTCACCAATTCGCGGCTAAATATGTGAAATTTCCTACAAACTGCCGGGCACTTATTTCGCCGCGGCGCTGCTCCAGACCGACGGCCAGTCACCCGGCTCTCCGCCGTTACAGCTGGGCTGGCTATTATAGTGGGTCAGATGGAAGGTTTTGCCGTCATATTTCCAGCCGCCACTTTCACCACAGTCAGCGATACCACGACCACGACCGGAGAAGAACAGCTCACCGGTTTTAGGGTCATAATCTGCTTCAGTAAACATACTCTCTATCTGCGCTTGACCCTGCTCATCTTTGAGCGGTAACGGCAGGGTCAGCTGTTTTGCATCCTGCGGGTTAGCGCGCGCGCTGATAAACAGCAGGCTGGAAGATTGATAGGCGCCCAGGCCGCAGTTGACCAAAACCAGCGCCTGACGATCGTTAAGCGGCTGCGCATGACTGCGTGCGCGCGTCTCTTGATCCTGATCGCAGTACTGGTCTGCCAACAGCTTGCGGTTCGCGGCGATAGCACCATCAATCAGCGCGGCCTCATTGGTTAGCGGCATCACTGCTGGCGGCGAAAAATTCAATGCCGGGCCATCGGGGCGCGCCGGCACTAAATCCGGCTCATTGTTGCCGACCTTCAGTAAGGCGGTCTGATTATTGAGCCGGCCCTGGCGGTCGTCCACCAGCAGCAACGCGGCGTTTAATCCGCTCAGTGAAGCCGCACCCTGCTCAGAATCAGCGGTTACCGAGACTTCCAGCGCGTTTTTGCTGGCCTGCACCCACTGCTGAATGTCACTCAGTTTGTCGGTACCGCCGCCGCCAAAATCGCCGTTTTCACCCGCCGCCGTAATGGGAATATCGGAGTGCCAGGGCTTGCCGTCCAGCCAGATCCCTTCGGGTTTTTGCTCGCCAAAAGCCTGGAAAGCCAGAGAGGCTTTACCGTTGACGCCCGCCTCGCGCGTGATAATGATGCGCAGGCCCTCGTCCATATTGCGTACGTCGCAGTCGTTAAGATTGTTGCAGGTCACCTGCCAGTTTTTAAACACCTTTTGTACCGGCGCATTCACCCACTCTTGTGCCTGAATCCCCGCGCTAAATACCAGCAGCGCCAGCGCCATGAAACCCCTTTTGCTTTGCATCATTTCTCCCTGTCACTTTTCCTTAGGCCAAAAAAAACCCCGCCGGAGCGGGGTTTTACTATGCCATAAGCGATTGACGATTACTCGTCGTTACCGCCCAGGTTGCCTGCGTTAAGCAGTTCAGCCAGGCTGGCCGACGCTTCGTCAGCAGTGACGACTGGCACGATGGGTGCCTCGCCCGCTGCTTTACGACGCATACGGTCCTGGTGATAAGCGTAACCGGTACCGGCTGGGATCAGACGGCCAACGATAACGTTCTCTTTCAGGCCGCGCAGTTCGTCGCGTTTGCCCGCAACGGCTGCTTCGGTCAGTACGCGCGTGGTTTCCTGGAACGATGCCGCAGAGATGAACGACTCGGTAGCCAGGGAAGCCTTGGTGATACCCAGCAGGTCTCGTGCAAATGTTGCAGAAATTTTGCCGTTAGCTTCCAGATCGCGGTTAGCGATCTTAACGCGTGAGAACTCAACCTGCTCACCGTCGAGGAAGTCAGTACCTCCAGCGCTGGCGATGGTAGCTTTACGCAGCATCTGACGCACGATGACTTCGATGTGCTTATCGTTAATCTTAACGCCCTGCAGACGGTAAACTTCCTGCACTTCGTTAGTGATGTAACGGGTCACCGCATGCACGCCGCGCAGACGCAGGATGTCATGTGGAGACTCTGGGCCATCGGAAACAACATCACCGCGCTCTACGCGTTCACCTTCGAACACGTTCAGCTGACGCCATTTCGGAATCATCTCTTCGTAGTGATCGCTACCGTCGATTGGTGTGATCACCAGACGACGCTTGCCTTTGGTCTCTTTACCGAAGGAGATGATGCCGCTGATCTCAGCCAGGATTGCCGGCTCTTTCGGACGACGGGCTTCGAACAGGTCAGCAACGCGTGGCAGACCACCGGTGATGTCCTTGGTACCGCCAGATTCCTGCGGTACACGCGCCAGGGTGTCACCAGAACTGATCTTGATGCCATCTTCCAGCTGCACAATCGCTTTACCCGGCAGGAAGTACTGAGCAGGCATATCGGAGCCTGGGATCATTACGTCGTTACCGTTAGCATCAACGATTTTCAGGGCTGGACGCAGATCTTTACCACCCGCAGTACGTTCCGCACTGTCGAGGATAACCAGAGAGGAGAGACCGGTCAGGTCATCCGTCTGGCGGGTAATGGTCTGGCCATCAATCATGTCAGTGAAGCGAATGAAACCGCTCACTTCGGTGATTACCGGCATGGTGTGCGGATCCCAGTTTGCTACGGTTTCGCCCGCTGCAACCTGCTCGCCGTCGCCTTTCGCCATGGTAGAACCGTAAGGAACTTTATAGCTCTCTTTGGTACGACCAAATTCGTCGATCATCTTCAGCTCGGTGTTACGCGAGGTAACAACCAGCTTGCCGGCGGAGTTGGTAACCGACTTGGCGTTGATCAGCTTCAGCGTACCTTTGTTCTTCACCTGAATGCTGGATTCAGCAGCCGCACGAGATGCCGCACCACCGATGTGGAACGTACGCATCGTCAGCTGTGTACCCGGCTCACCGATGGACTGTGCCGCGATAACGCCGATGGCCTCACCTTTGTTGATGATGTGACCACGTGCCAGGTCGCGACCGTAGCAGTGTGCACATACGCCGAAGTCAGTTTCGCAACTTACTACGGAGCGGACTTTCAGGCTGTCAACAGAGTGCTCTTCCAACAGGTCACACTGCTGTTCGTGCAGCAGCGTGTTGCGTGGCAGCAGGATGTCAGCAGTACCCGGCTTGAGAACGTCTTCTGCAGTCACACGACCCAGTACACGCTCACGCAGCGGCTCTTTCACGTCGCCACCTTCGATGACCGGGGTCATCATGATGCCTTCGTGCGTACCACAGTCATCTTCAGTCACCACCAGGTCCTGCGCGACGTCAACCAGACGACGAGTCAGATAACCGGAGTTAGCTGTTTTCAGTGCGGTATCCGCCAGACCCTTACGAGCACCGTGTGTAGAGATGAAGTACTGGAGTACGTTCAGACCCTCACGGAAGTTCGCGGTGATTGGCGTTTCGATGATGGAGCCATCTGGCTTAGCCATCAGACCACGCATACCGGCCAGCTGACGAATCTGCGCTGCAGAACCACGCGCACCGGAGTCGGCCATCATAAAGATGCTGTTGAAGGAAACCTGACGCTCTTCTTCACCGTCGCGGTTGATCACGAGTTCGGTAGAGAGGTTTTCCATCATCGCTTTAGCAACGCGTTCGTTGGCCGCAGCCCAGATATCGATCACTTTGTTGTAGCGCTCGCCAGCGGTAACCAGACCAGACTGGAACTGCTGCTGGATCTCTGCCACTTCGGCTTCCGCTTCGGTGATGATTTCCACTTTCTTCTCTGGGATCACCATGTCGTCGATACCAACAGACGCACCCGAGCGTGCCGCATAGGCAAAACCGGTGTACATAGTCTGGTCAGCAAAGATAACGGTCGGCTTCAGGCCCAGGATGCGGTAACAGGTGTTCAGCATCTTGGAGATAGCTTTCTTACCCAGCGCCTGGTTGACGATGGAGTAAGGCAGACCTTTAGGTACGATCATCCACAGGATGGCGCGGCCAATGGTGGTGTCGATGATGCTGGTTTTGGCAACCCATGCACCCTGCTCGTTTTTCTCGTGCTCGGTGATACGCACCTTAACGCGAGCGTGCAGAGACGCGTGGCCGGCGCGGTAAACACGCTCAGCTTCTTTCGGGCCAGTCAGCACCATGCCTTCGCCTTTGGCGTTAACACAGTCGCGGGTCATGTAGTACAGACCCAGTACAACGTCCTGAGAAGGAACGATGATTGGCTCGCCGTTCGCAGGTGACAGGATGTTGTTGGTAGACATCATCAGCGCACGCGCTTCCAGCTGAGCTTCCAGCGTCAGCGGAACGTGTACCGCCATCTGGTCACCATCGAAGTCGGCGTTGTATGCCGCACAGACCAGCGGGTGCAGCTGGATAGCTTTACCTTCGATCAGTACTGGCTCAAACGCCTGGATGCCCAGACGGTGCAGAGTGGGTGCACGGTTCAGCAGGACCGGGTGTTCGCGGATCACTTCATCCAGGATATCCCAGACGACAGACTCTTCACGCTCAACCATTTTCTTAGCAGCTTTGATGGTGGTAGCAAGACCACGCAGCTCCAGCTTGCCGTAGATGAACGGTTTGAACAGCTCCAGTGCCATTTTCTTCGGCAGACCACACTGATGCAGACGCAGGTATGGACCTACGGTGATAACCGAACGACCAGAGTAGTCGACACGTTTACCCAGCAAGTTCTGACGGAAACGACCCTGCTTACCTTTGATCATATCGGCCAAAGATTTCAAAGGACGCTTGTTAGAACCGGTGATCGCACGACCGCGACGGCCGTTATCCAGCAGCGCATCGACCGCTTCCTGCAGCATACGTTTTTCGTTACGTACGATGATATCTGGCGCAGCCAGATCCAGCAGGCGTTTCAGACGGTTGTTACGGTTGATTACGCGACGATACAGATCGTTCAGATCTGAAGTTGCGAAACGACCGCCGTCCAGCGGCACCAGCGGACGCAGGTCCGGTGGCAGTACAGGCAGCACGGTCAGGATCATCCACTCTGGCTTGTTACCAGACTGAACGAACGCTTCCAGCAGCTTGATACGCTTGGTCAGTTTTTTACGCTTGGTTTCGGAGTTAGTTTCGTTCAGCTCTTCACGCAGCTGCTCGCACTCTTGCTCCAGGTCCATGTTTTTCAACAGAGCCTGGATCGCTTCCGCACCCATTTTAGCGTCGAATTCGTCACCAAACTCTTCCAGCGCGTCGAGATACTGCTCTTCAGTCAGGATCTGGCGCTTTTCAAGGTTGGTCATGCCGCCTTCGATAACCACGTATGATTCGAAGTACAGAACACGTTCGATATCACGCAGTGGCATATCCAGCAGCAAACCGATGCGCGAAGGCAGCGATTTCAGGAACCAGATGTGCGCAGTAGGTGAAGCCAGCTCGATGTGGCCCATGCGCTCACGGCGAACCTTGGTCTGTGTAACTTCAACGCCACACTTCTCACAGATTACACCACGGTGTTTCAAGCGCTTGTACTTACCGCACAGGCACTCATAGTCTTTTACTGGCCCGAAAATACGCGCACAGAAAAGACCGTCACGTTCAGGCTTGAACGTACGGTAGTTAATGGTTTCCGGCTTTTTAACTTCACCAAAAGACCATGAACGGATCATATCTGGCGATGCCAGAGCGATCTTGATCGCATCAAACTCTTCGGTCTTAGTTTGCGCTTTCAGAAACTTAAGTAAGTCTTTCACGGATTAGCTCCCGTCGGAGTGAGACTTCTCAGGGACGCCTGGAGTGACCCGGGCGCCCTGTAACCAGTACAAATTCGAGTGCTTACTCGTCTTCCAGCTCGATGTTGATACCCAGCGAGCGGATCTCTTTCAACAGTACGTTGAAGGATTCCGGCATGCCCGGTTCCATCTGATGATTGCCGTCAACGATGTTTTTATACATCTTGGTACGGCCGTTGACGTCATCAGACTTCACGGTCAGCATTTCCTGCAGGGTATACGCGGCACCGTATGCTTCCAGTGCCCACACTTCCATCTCACCGAAGCGCTGACCACCGAACTGAGCTTTACCACCCAGCGGCTGCTGAGTAACAAGGCTGTAAGAGCCGGTAGAACGCGCATGCATCTTGTCATCAACCAGGTGGTTGAGTTTCAGCATGTACATGTAGCCAACGGTAACCTGACGTTCGAACTGCTCACCGGTACGACCATCGAACAGGGTAATCTGACCAGAAGAAGGCAGACCGCCGAGCTGTAACAGCTCTTTGATTTCGCTCTCTTTCGCGCCGTCAAACACTGGCGTTGCGATTGGCATACCTTTTTTCAGGTTCTCTGCCAGACGCAGCACTTCGTCGTCGGTGAAGGTGTTCAGGTCAACTTTCTGGCGCAGATCGCTACCCAGATCGTAAGCACGCTGAATGAACTCACGCAGCTTGGACACTTCTTCCTGCTTCTTAAGCATAGCGTTGATCTTCTCGCCAATGCCCTTCGCAGCCATACCCAGGTGGGTTTCAAGAATCTGACCGATGTTCATACGTGATGGTACGCCCAGCGGGTTCAGTACGATATCGACCGGCGTACCGTTCTCATCGTATGGCATATCTTCGATCGGGTTGATCTTGGAGATAACACCTTTGTTCCCGTGACGACCTGCCATCTTGTCACCAGGCTGGATCTGACGTTTAACGGCCAGATACACTTTAACGATTTTCAGCACGCCCGGTGCCAGGTCATCGCCCTGAGTGATTTTGCGGCGCTTCGCTTCAAGTTTCTTCTCAAACTCGTGCTTCAGCTCATCGTACTGCTCAGCCAGCTGTTCCAGCTGGTTCTGTTTCTCTTCGTCGGTCAGGCCAAGTTCCAGCCAGCGGTCGCGTGGCAGCTTGTCCAGTTTGTCCACTTCAATACCGCCAGCAACCAGCAGGTATTTGATGCGGCTGAACAGGCCAGCTTCGAGGATCTGCAACTCTTCAGACAGGTCTTTCTTCGCCTGCTTCAGCTGCATCTCTTCGATTTCCAGCGCACGTTTGTCTTTTTCCACGCCATCGCGGGTGAAGACCTGAACGTCGATAATGGTTCCAGACACGCCGTTTGGTACGCGCAGAGAAGAGTCTTTAACGTCAGACGCTTTCTCACCGAAGATGGCACGCAGCAGTTTCTCTTCTGGCGTCAGCTGGGTTTCACCTTTTGGTGTGACCTTACCGACCAGAATGTCACCACCGGTCACTTCCGCACCGATATAGACGATACCGGATTCATCCAGTTTGGAGAGCGCAGCTTCACCGACGTTAGGAATGTCGGCAGTGATCTCTTCCGGCCCCAGCTTGGTGTCACGAGACACACACGCCAGTTCCTGGATGTGGATTGTCGTGAAGCGGTCTTCCTGTACCACGCGCTCGGAGACCAGGATGGAGTCTTCGAAGTTGTAGCCGTTCCACGGCATGAACGCGACGCGCATGTTCTGACCGAGTGCCAGTTCGCCGAGGTCGGTTGAAGGACCATCAGCCAGCACATCACCACGTTCAATTGGCTCACCCAGGTTCACGCAAGGCATCTGGTTGATGCAGGTGTTCTGGTTAGAACGGGTGTATTTGGTCAGGTTGTAAATGTCGATACCGGCTTCGCCCGGGTACATTTCGTCTTCGTTAACTTTGATAACGATACGGGATGCATCCACGTACTGAACGGTACCACCACGTTTCGCTACGGCGGTTACACCGGAGTCAACCGCTACCGCGCGTTCCATACCGGTACCAACCAGCGGCTTATCAGCACGCAGAGTTGGAACCGCCTGACGTTGCATGTTTGCACCCATCAATGCGCGGTTGGCGTCATCGTGTTCCAGGAACGGGATCAGTGACGCACCGACGGAAACCACCTGCTGGGTGGAAACGTCCATGTAGTCAACCTGATCGCGGCTGAACAGACTTGATTCGCCTTTGCTACGGCAAGTCACCAGATCGTCTACGAAGTGACCTTCGTCGTCGAGGTTGGTGTTAGCCTGAGCGATAACGTAGTTACCCTCTTCAATAGCAGAGAGGTAATGAATTTCGTCGGTCACCACACCTTCGCGCACGCGACGATATGGGGTTTCAAGGAAACCGTACTCATTCGTCTGTGCGTATACAGAGAGGGAGTTGATCAGACCGATGTTTGGACCTTCCGGCGTTTCGATTGGACATACGCGACCGTAGTGAGTCGGGTGTACGTCTCGAACTTCGAAGCCTGCACGCTCACGCGTCAGACCGCCCGGGCCGAGTGCAGAGATACGACGCTTGTGCGTGATCTCAGACAGCGGGTTGTTCTGGTCCATAAACTGTGACAGCTGGCTGGAGCCGAAGAACTCTTTCACTGCCGCAGAAATTGGCTTGGCGTTGATCATGTCCTGCGGCATCAGGGTATCCAGGTCGCCCAGGGACAGACGCTCTTTCACCGCACGCTCTACGCGCACGAGGCCAACACGGAACTGGTTTTCTGCCATTTCGCCGACGGAACGGATACGACGGTTGCCGAGGTGGTCGATATCATCCACTTCGCCAATACCGTTACGGATACCGATGAGCTTCTTCATCACCTGAATGATGTCGTCTTTGCTCAGGATACCGGAACCTTCGATCTCGTCACGCAGCAGAGAACGGTTGAACTTCATACGGCCAACCGCTGACAGATCGTAGCGGTCTTCAGAGAAGAACAGGTTCTCGAACAGGTTTTCTGCCGCTTCACGCGTTGGTGGCTCACCAGGACGCATCATGCGGTAGATCTCAACCAGCGCGCTCAGGCGATCGCTGGTTGGGTCGACGCGTACAGTCTCAGACATGTAGGCGCCGTGATCCAGATCGTTGGTGAACAGAGTTTCGATGCGCTTGTGACCGGACTGGCTCAGTTTGGCCAGCAGATCCAGCGACAGCTCCATGTTCGCCGCGATCAGCAGCTCGCCGGTGCTTTCGTCGATGTAATCTTTAGCGACGACTTTACCCGCGATGTATTCAACCGGAACTTCGATGTGCTGGATGTTATCTTTTTCCAGCTGACGAATATGACGCGCAGTAATGCGACGACCTTTTTCGACGTAAACGGTGCCGTTCGACTCGATGTCGAAGGACGCAGTTTCACCACGCAGGCGCTCTGGAACCAGCTCCATCTGCAGCTTGTTGTCGCGAATTTCATAAACCACTTTTTCGAAGAACAGATCAAGGATCTGCTCAGTGGTGTAATTCAGCGCGCGCAGAATGATGGTCGCAGGCAGTTTACGGCGACGGTCAATACGGACAAACAGGTTGTCTTTCGGGTCAAACTCGAAGTCGAGCCATGAACCACGGTAAGGGATGATACGTGCGTTATACAGCACTTTACCCGACGAGTGGGTTTTACCCTTATCGCTGTCGAAGAAGACACCAGGACTACGATGCAGCTGAGAAACGATAACGCGTTCTGTACCGTTGATGACAAAGGTACCGTTATCTGTCATGAGTGGAATTTCACCCATGTACACTTCTTGTTCTTTGATGTCTTTAACGGTGCCTTCCGGCGCTTCGCGCTCGTAGATCACCAGGCGCAGTTTTACGCGCAGAGGTGCAGAGTACGTGACGCCACGAATCTGACACTCTTTAACATCAAATACTGGTTCGCCTAAACGGTAGCTGACGTACTGCAGCTCAGAATTACCGCTATAGCTTTGGATCGGGAATACGGAACGGAATGCTGCTTCCAGACCATATTGACCTTCCGGATCTTGCTCGATGAACTTCTGGAACGAGTCAAGCTGGATAGAAAGGAGATATGGAATGTCCAGAACTTGTGGACGTTTTCCAAAATCCTTACGAATGCGTTTTTTCTCGGTATAGGAGTAAACCATAGGGTTCCTCAGCTCGCTGAAAAGTAGAACCTCTCTGTCCGTCCAGGGGGGACAGTTCATGCAACGCTGTTTTGTGTTGTGCAGAAAGCAGATCGCCTTCTGTAATACCTCTTTCTATCACGCTCAAATCATTTCATTGCCGTTCTGGACAGGGAGCCCATGCAGGGTGGCAGTATATTAAGTCGTCGATAGAGAAAGATATTAAGCTAATCAATGACTAAACAGTGTGAAATGTCATTGACGCTGTAGAGCGCAAAAAGGCTGGTGACCAAAAAGTCACCAGCCATCAGCCTGAATCACCCCAAAGGATTAATCAAGCTGCAACCTGAAAGGTTGGCTTACTTAACTTCAACTTCTGCGCCAGCTTCTTCCAGTGCTTTCTTCAGAGCTTCAGCGTCGTCTTTGCTGATGCCTTCTTTCAGGGCAGCAGGTGCAGACTCAACCAGGTCTTTGGCTTCTTTCAGGCCCAGACCAGTTGCGCCACGTACTGCTTTGATCACGGCAACTTTGTTAGCGCCGATAGCTTTCAGTACAACGTCGAACTCAGTTTTTTCTTCTACAGCTTCAGCAGCAGCAGCAGGACCTGCAACAGCAGCAGCAGCTGACACGCCGAATTTCTCTTCCATAGCGGAGATCAGTTCAACGATTTCCATTACAGACAGAGCTGCAACGCCTTCAATGATTTGGTCTTTAGTGATTGACATTTCGTGTTCCTAAATTCAGAAAGTAATTTTTTGTACGTTAGCAAATATACGGATAAGAAGAGCAGTGCGGCTATTAAGCAGCAGTTGCTTCTTTCTGATCGCGTACAGCAGCCAGAGTGCGAACCAGTTTGCCAGCAGAGGCTTCTTTCATGGTTGCCATCAGGCGTGCGATTGCTTCATCGTAAGTTGGCAGAGTTGCCAGGCGGTCGATCTGAGCCGCACTGATCAGCTCGCCTTCAAAGGCCGCAGCTTTAACCTCAAATTTTGCATTCGCTTTCGCGAACTCTTTGAACAGACGAGCAGCAGCGCCCGGGTGTTCCATAGAGTATGCAATCAAGGTAGGACCGGTGAACGTGTCTTTCAGGCACTCAAACTGAGTACCTTCAACGACGCGGCGCAGCAGGGTGTTACGAACAACACGCATGTATACGCCAGCTGCACGTCCTGCTTTACGCAGTTCGGTCATTTTGTCTACAGTAACGCCACGAGAATCCGCAACTACCGCAGACAGCGCGCCTTTGGCTACTTCGCTGACTTCAGCAACAATCGCTTGTTTGTCTTGAAGATTTAAGGCCATTAGCTTGTGCTCCTGGATTTTTGGCCGGGGATGGATTTCCCCGGAACTCACTTCACCTGAACCGCGTTACCACGGACAGGCGCTAAAACACGGTGAGCAGAATCCAGCAAAGACTATAAAAATATTCTTTTGGCTCTGTCACCGTCTACGCAGGAGATTAAGTTTCTTGCGAAACACCTGCGGTCTTGGACGGAGGCCAGGATAGGCCTGGCTCCAACCTAAAAATTCTTTCTAATACTTCGTCCTTCAAGCTACCACTGCGTTAACTTCTTTCGCTCACCCCGTCACGTAGTGGACTACGCTCCTGGGATTCACTCCATTGCCGCCTTGCCGCAACTCAAATGACTCGATTAGTGGTTCTGTATATTTACAGAACAACGGGCGTAAGATTCTAGATGAAAATTTCGCCCGCGTAAAGCTGATTAGTTAGCAGCAGCGTTCAGGCCAGCCTGATCAACTGCAACACCTGCACCCATAGTGGTGGAGATGCTAACTTTCTTGATGAAAACGCCTTTCGCCTGAGAAGGTTTTGCTTTTTTCAGCGCAACCAGCAGGGATTCCAGGTTTTCTTTCAGCTTATCGGTATCGAAGTCAACCTTACCAATGGTGGTATGGATGATACCGTTTTTGTCGTTACGGTAACGAACCTGACCCGCTTTAGCGTTCTTAACCGCTTCAGCAACGTTAGGAGTTACAGTACCAACTTTCGGGTTTGGCATCAGACCGCGTGGGCCCAGAACCTGACCCAGCTGGCCAACAACGCGCATTGCATCTGGAGATGCGATAACAACGTCGAAGTTCATTTCGCCTTTCTTGATCTGGTCAGCCAGATCTTCCATACCTACCAGCTCAGCGCCGGCTGCTTTAGCAGCTTCAGCGTTTGCGCCCTGGGCAAATACGGCAACGCGAACGGAACGGCCAGTACCGTGTGGCAGTACAGTTGCACCGCGAACGTTCTGGTCAGATTTACGAGCATCAATGCCCAGGTTTACCGCTACGTCAACGCTTTCAACGAACTTGGCAGTAGCCAGTTCTTTCAGCAGAGCAACAGCTTCGTTGATGTCATACTGTTTAGTTGCATCAACTTTGTCGCGGATCACGCTCATGCGCTTGGTCAGCTTAGCCATTTCTTAGTCCTCTACTACCAGGCCCATGGAACGAGCAGTACCTTCAATTGAGCGAGTCATCGCTTCAATATCAGCACCAGTCATGTCCGCAGCTTTGGTTTCTGCGATTTCACGTACCTGAGCACGCGATACTTTACCTACTTTGTCTTTGTTCGGCTTGCCAGAACCAGACTTAATACCAGCCGCTTTCTTCAGCAGTACTGCTGCAGGAGGGGTTTTGGTAACGAAGGTGAAAGAACGGTCAGAGTAAACGGTGATCACAACTGGTGTTGGAAGACCTTTCTCCAGGGATTCTGTTTTGGCGTTAAACGCTTTACAGAATTCCATGATGTTAACGCCTTGCTGACCCAGTGCTGGACCAACCGGAGGACTTGGGTTTGCCATACCAGCTGCAACCTGCAGCTTAACGTAGGCTTGTACTTTCTTCGCCATGATAATTCCTCTATTGGGTAATAACGCTCCTGGTGGAGCTCCCCGTGATTAAATTTTTCACACGCTTTTAGCAGCGCATAAAAACAAAAGGCGCGAAATTATAGTGCAATTTCGCGCCTCTCGCAACCACCTGATGCAGGCGATCGGTTACTTTTTTATCAGCCTTTCTCGACCTGGCCGAAGTCCAGTTCAACCGGTGTTGCACGGCCAAAGATGGAAACAGACACTTTCAGGCGGCTTTTCTCGTAGTCAACTTCTTCGACCACGCCGTTGAAGTCAGCAAATGGACCATCGCTCACGCGCACCATTTCACCTGGCTCAAACATGGTTTTCGGACGTGGCTTATCACCCACCTGCTGCAGGCGGTTCATAATCGCGTCAACTTCTTTGTCGCTAATCGGTGCCGGACGGTCAGAAGTACCACCGATGAAGCCCATGACACGCGGCACGCTGCGCACCAGGTGCCAGCTTGCATCGTTCATTACCATCTGTACCAGCACGTAGCCTGGGAAGAACTTACGCTCGCTCTTGCGACGCTGGCCACCACGGATCTCAACCACTTCTTCAGTCGGAACCATGACATCGCCAAACAGCTCTTCCATGTTATGTAACTTGATATGCTCGCGCAGCGATTGTGCTACACGGCCTTCAAAACCGGAAAACGCCTGAACGACGTACCAGCGCTTCTTTGGAGCTTCAGACATCTCAGAACCTCAGGCCAGTGATAAACGATACCAGACGAACCAGAATTCCATCCAGTCCCCACAAAATCAGTGACATCACGGCAGTGACCGCGGCAACGATTAACGTGGTGTGCAACGTTTCCTGACGAGTAGGCCAGATGACCTTACGAACTTCAGTGCGCGCTTCACGGGCGAAAGCCAACGTTGCTTTACCTTTGGTGGTCAGCAGGGCAATGCCAGCTGCTGCAGCCATCAGAACAACGACAGCCAGGGCACGCAGAGGTAATGTTACTTCACGATAATAGTAGTTGCCGGCGATAGCCACGGCCAGAAGGACGGCCACACCTAACCACTTCATCGTTTCCAGGCCGCGCCCGCTTCCTTGAGCTTCGGTATTAGCACTCATAAACCAACCTGCCACAATAAATCAGAAACACTTTTGCCCCGAAAGACGAGGCAACCGAACCGAATAATGCTGTTAGGCTTAACTCGGCATATCCTTTAATTCCAAGCCGCAGCTTGAAAACTATTGGCTTAACGCCGTGCTACAGAGCCTGCCTCAGCAATGATTATGGTCGAAAAAATCACTGATGAGTCAGGTTCTATGTTACAGCGTGCAAAAAGGGCATCAAATGATGCCCTTTCCATGTGCATTGCGTCAAATATTATCAGCGATTAAGCGATAACTTTAGCAACAACACCAGCACCAACGGTACGACCACCTTCACGGATTGCGAAACGCAGACCGTCGTCCATTGCGATTGGTTTGATCAGTTCAACAACCAGTTTGATGTTGTCGCCTGGCATTACCATCTCAACGCCTTCTGGCAGTTCGATGGTACCGGTCACGTCAGTTGTACGGAAGTAGAACTGTGGACGGTAGCCTTTGAAGAATGGGCTATGACGGCCGCCTTCTTCTTTAGACAGAATATAAACTTCTGACTCGAACTTGGTGTGTGGCTTGATTGAGCCTGGCTTAGCCAGAACCTGGCCGCGCTCAACGTCTTCACGCTTAATACCGCGCAGCAGGATACCACAGTTCTCGCCTGCACGACCTTCGTCCAGCAGCTTACGGAACATCTCAACGCCGGTACAGGTAGATTTCACGGTGTCTTTCAGACCCACGATCTCAACTTCTTCACCCACTTTAACGATACCGCGCTCTACACGACCGGTCACAACAGTACC
>NZ_JACXBP010000018.1 GCF_014773485.1 Erwinia aphidicola
ACGCTTTCCTCCTTCGGAGTCAACTTCTTTTTGAGAAGTTTTTCCGGCGGTTCAGATACTTCCTGAACCTCCTGAGCCGCTGGCCTGTAAGCCGTTGTGCCGTCTCAGTGGTTGCGCATTATAGGGATCCCGATTTAATCCACAACCCTTTTTTCGATCTTTTTATTTGGTTGCTGATTTATCGCTCTTTTCGCTGAGATCTCAGGCGATCCGCACAAATTTAGCGCGTTTTTTACCGTGGTAATTGATCAACAATCGCTTCCGGTACTACGCTGGCAGGATCCTATCTATATAGAGGTCGTTATGGTTCACAACGTACGTGCATATAAAGGAGTACGCCCACAGCTGGGTGAGCGGGTAATGATTGATGCCACCAGCGTTGTCATTGGCAATGTTTCGCTGGCAGACGATGTCGGTGTCTGGCCGTTGGTCGTCATACGCGGCGACGTTAATCGCGTGACGATCGGCAAACGCAGCAATATTCAGGATGGTAGCGTGCTGCACCTCACTCATCAATCGGCAGCCAACCCTGACGGCTATCCGCTGGTGATTGGTGAGGATGTCACCGTAGGACATAAAGCGATGCTGCACGGCTGCACCATCGGCAATCGCGTGCTGGTTGGCATGGGGGCCATTCTGCTTGATGGGGTTGTGGTCGAAGATGATGTGATGATTGGCGCGGGGAGCCTGGTGTCGCCCGGCAAGCGTCTGGAAAGTGGCTTCCTTTATCTGGGCAGTCCGGCGAAAAAGGTAAGGCCGCTGACGTCCGATGAAATTGACGGCCTGCTCTATTCTGCTAACAACTATGTCAGCTGGAAAAATGACTATCTGGCGGAAGAGAGCCAGACCCAACCCTGAGCATCTTCCTGTTGATCTTTGATCGCCTGCTCAGCATCCTCTTCCAGATCCCAACGATAAAGGTGGAAACAGGCCAGCGCATCCCCTTTACAGCTAAAGCGGCGAAGTAAAGCTTCGCCGCTTATGATGCAAGTGAGCGGGAAGCCATTAACCAGTGCGCTGAAGCAGACCGCCTGTAAATTTTCATCCCACCATTCCCGTTCAGGAAACTGGATGGCCTGATTCACCCAGCCATCTCTTCTTTTAATATTTTAATCACCGGAGTGATATCCGGCATTACGCCATGCCACAGCTTAAATGAGTGTGCCGCCTGGCCCACCAGCATGCCGAGACCATCAGCCAGCTGAACTGCCCCCAGCTGACGGCACCACTGCAGAAACGGCGTGTCCCCCTGCTGATAAAACATGTCGTAGCAGCGGGTCTGTGTATTCACCAAACCAACGGGCAGATCCGGTACATCTCCCGCGACACCGCTGGAAGTCGCATTGATCACCAGGTCAAACTGCTCGCCGACCAGCTTCTCACGGTTTAATGCCCGCACACCGCCCTGGCGCTGGAACAGCTGCTCTAGTTCAGCGGCTTTCGCATGGGTACGGTTAACAACAGTGATATGGGCGTGAGCTGAAAGCAGCGGGAGGATCACACCTCTTGCTGCGCCGCCTGCGCCGATCAGGAGGATCCGGTCGTCGGGCTGGATCAGCTGCAGCCGTTGAAGATCGCTCAGCAGACCAATGCCATCGGTGTTATCGCCCAGCAGTCGGCCATCGTCGAGTTTTTTTAGCGTGTTGACCGCACCCGCCAGAGCCGCTCGCTCGCTCAGCTCGCTGGCCAGCGCATAAGCCTGCTGTTTAAACGGCAGGGTCACGTTAGCGCCTTTGCCGCCAGCGGCAAAAAACTCACGCGCGGCCTGTTCAAAACCCTCAACTGGCGCGCAAAAACGCTCATAAGGATGGGCGATCCCGCTCTGCTCAGCAAACAGCTGGTGAATGCGGGGCGATTTACTGTGATTAATCGGGTTACCGAAGACGACAAACGACATAGAGTTCTCTTTATCCCTGGCGAATCAGTTCACCGGTTAATACATCGCGGATTTCTGACGGATTCTGGCGGCCGCCCGTTTCTCCCTGCAGCACGGGGAAACCTTCACCGAACTGCGCCAGCACCTCCGCCACATTGCGGCACGGCGGTAAACCGCTGAGGTTGGCACTGGTAGAGACTAATGGCTTGCCAAAAGCCTGACACAGTTTGACCACATCAGGATGATTAGTGACGCGCACTGCCAGCGAGGAGAAGCGCCCGGTCAGCCAGCGCGGTGTCTCTTGGCGCGCGGGCAGCACCCAGGTCACCGGCCCAGGCCAGCGGGAAAACATCCGCTCTTTCTGTTCGGCGCTCAACTGCTCATCGGCAATATAAGGGAGTAACTGCTGGTAGTCGGCGGCAATCAAGATCAGCCCCTTATCTACCGGGCGGCGCTTCAGTGCCAGCAGTTGCATGACCGCAGCCTCACTGTCGGGATCGCAGCCGAGGCCAAATACCGCCTCTGTGGGGTAAGCAATTACGGCTGACTGGCGCAATTGCGCAACGCACAGCGCTACAGAGTCATGCACTGGTTTCATCTTCACTACCATTTATCACTGTTACAGGTTTGCCGCAGGCTTTAGTGGCGCAGAAGCGCTTCACACCTCTGGCGGTTTTCTTTTCTATTAGCAACGGGAACTGGCAGAACTCACACACCCCTTCCAGCGGAGTGAAGTTCACCGCAAACTGACAGTCGGGATAGCGGTCACAGGCGTGGAATGTTTTACCGTAACGCGAACGTCGTGCCACCAGCTTTCCGCTCTGACACTGCGGGCAGGCGAGCGTGGTTTCATCCGGCTTATCGATAGTTTCGGTATGCTCGCATTCCGGGTATTCACTACAGGCGACAAACATGCCGTAACGCCCCTGGCGCAATACCAGTTCGGCCCCACATTTCGGGCACAGCTGACCTTCGAGCACTTTAACGATGTGCCCGTCAGCCTGGCCTTTCAGCGGCCGAATAAAGTCGCATTCGGGGTAGAGTGAGCAACCAAGAAAAGCGCCATGTTTCCCGGAGCGAATAACCACTTCTGCCCCACACTGGGGGCAGGGTTCATTTTTTCGCACAGCGAAAAGCGCTGTTTTATTCATAACTTTGTGTACACGAAGGCAAACTTCAGTGCAGCATTCCTTCATTGACGTCGAAAAGTAGCTCTTCCATTTGCTGATAGGCGTTTTCACATCCGGGGATATTAAACAGCACCATCAGCACCACCCATTTGAGATCGTCCAGATCAAACTCGAGGGTATCCAAAGCCATAATACGTTCGATAACCATTTCGCGCGTGTCCAGATTCAGAACCTGAATTTGTTCCAGGAACAGAATAAAGCCACGGCAGTTGGCATCTAAACGCTGACTCTCTTCCTCGGTGTAGATACGCATAGACAGCGGATCGGTAGTCAGCAGAATCGGAGCGACAAGGCCGTCCTGATAATCTGCCAGCTTTTCCAACCAGTTCAACGCATTATAGATATCTTCACGATGAAAACCTGCATCGGACAGATCATCAGTCAATTTATCCTGGTCAACGCGCATTTCTGCCTCGTTGTGGATATACGTTTCAAATAAGTACATTAGTACGTCGAACATGGCTTGCCCTCCTCAATCGGACATAGCCGCCGGGTACAGCTGCGATCCACCCTGCTAACTCCAACTCAAGCAGCTTAGCTACGATGGCTGGCACAGGTTGGCCGGCACGTTCAGCGACGACGTCAACAGGTGTAACCTCATCTCCTACGTTAGCCAACACATCGGGAAATGGCAATGAAGGATTGCAGTCCGACGTGGAATAATTGGCTGAATCTGGAAAATCAGGAAGCCAGTTAAGGTCGCTCTGTATTTGCTCAAGAATATTGTTGGGATGGGCAACTAACATCGCGCCCTGCTGAATTAACCAGTTCGTCCCTTCGCTTCCCGGATTACCCAGCGCGCCGGGCAAAGCAAATACGTCGCGATTCTGCTCCAGCGCTAACCTGGCCGTCAGCAGCGACCCGCTACGCAACGTCGCCTCAACCACCAGCACGCCCAGGCTTAAACCGCTAATAATACGGTTACGTCGTGGGAAATAGGACCCACGAGCCGTTACCGATAAAGGACACTCGGACACCAGCGCTCCCCCAGCGGCGATAATTTGCCCGGCCAGCGCTCTGTGCCGCGACGGATAAACTGCGTTCAGGCCGCTACCCAACACGGCAATTGTTTTCCCCTCTACCTCCAGCGCGGCGCGGTGCGCAATACCATCAATGCCAATTGCCAGCCCACTGGTAATCGTCATGCCACTCAGGGCCAAAGCCTGAGTAAACCAGCTGCCCCACTCGCGTCCATAATGGCTACAGTGTCGGCTGCCCACTATCGCCAGTTGCCGCGTGTTCAGCAATTCCACATCGCCCGCAATAAATAGCATCAGCGGAAAGTTGCTTAGAGACTTGAGCCGCTCAGGATAATGAGGGCTGTCGGGCGTAATGAAACTGTGCCCGGGTTCTGCCAGCCAGCGCCATGTTTCATCAATAATTCGCCCATCATATTGCCTGAAAGCCTCCAGCTGCCCTGCCGTCCATGGCAGTGCAGCCAGAGCAGGGGTATCTGACGGGTCAATTTCCCTGATTTGCTGTAGCAGAATCAGGCGCTGAGGGCTGGATAACCCTGAGACGCCTGAAAGGCGCAGCGCACACTCAATAGGTGACATTATTCTCTCCCTGATTTTGCCCCTTCCCCCTGAAGGTAACCTGCCAGGAATGCTGTCAATCGCAGCGTGAAATGTCTACAATAAGAGGATTAAAACTCTCATCCCTTGAATACAGATCTGGAAAGTTATGTCCGTTTTGCAGGTATTACATTTTCCTGACGAGCGCCTGCGCATCGTTGCGAAACCCGTTAAAGAAGTAAATGCCGATATTCAGCGTATCGTCGACGATATGTTTGAAACCATGTATGCCGAAGAAGGCATCGGTCTGGCAGCGACACAGGTTGATATCCATCAGCGGATTATCGTGATTGATGTTTCTGAAAATCGCGATCAGCGCCTGGTGCTGATTAACCCGGAGCTGCTGGAAGAGAGTGGCGAAACCGGCATTGAAGAAGGTTGCCTGTCGATCCCTGAACAGCGTGCTTTGGTGCCGCGTTCAGAGAAAGTCAAAATTCGAGCGCTGGACCGCGAAGGAAACAGCTACGAGTTGGAAGCGGATGGGCTGCTGGCAATCTGTATCCAGCATGAAATGGATCATCTGGTCGGTAAACTGTTTATTGATTACCTGTCGCCAATGAAACGTCAGCGTATTCGTCAGAAGCTGGAAAAGCTCTATCGCCAGAGCGCCCGCGACTAAGTTCGTTGACTAAAGGGAATCACGTGTCCGAATCGTTAAAAATCATTTTTGCCGGCACCCCCGACTTTGCAGCGCGTCATCTTGACGCGCTGCTGTCATCCGGGCACCAGGTAGTGGGCGTTTTCACTCAGCCCGACCGCCCTGCCGGCCGCGGAAATAAATTGACCGCCAGCCCGGTCAAGCAGCTGGCTGAGCAGCACAACATTCCGGTGTTCCAGCCTAAATCCCTGCGTCCTGAAGAGAATCAGCAGTGGGTTGCCGCGCTGAACGCCGATGTCATGGTGGTGGTCGCTTATGGCTTGATCCTGCCAAAGGCGGTGCTGGAGATGCCTCGTCTCGGCTGCATCAATGTTCACGGTTCCTTGCTGCCACGCTGGCGTGGCGCCGCACCAATCCAGCGCTCGCTGTGGGCGGGCGATGCCGAAACCGGCGTGACTATCATGCAGATGGATGTGGGCCTGGATACCGGCGATATGCTGCATAAGCTGGCCTGCCCAATTGAAGCCCACGATACCAGCGCCACGCTGTATGACAAACTGGCAGAGCTCGGTCCGGCTGGTATGCTGAGCACGCTGGCGCAGCTGGCCGACGGCAGCGCACAGCCTGAAGTGCAGGATGAAGCTCTGGTGAGCTATGCCGAGAAGCTGAGTAAAGAGGAGGCTCGACTCGACTGGACCTTGTCAGCGCTGCAGCTGGAGCGCTGCATCCGCGCCTTTAATCCATGGCCAGTCAGCTACTTCATTATTGATGAGCAGCCGGTGAAGGTGTGGAAGGCCAGCGTGCTTCCTGCCGTTAGTCATCACCAGCCGGGCGAGATCCTGCAGGCCGATAAGCACGGCATTCAGGTAGTTACCGCTGATGGCGTGCTGAATATTGAAGAACTCCAGCCCGCGGGCAAGAAAGCGATGAAAGCCCAGGACCTGCTTAATTCCCGCCGCGAATGGTTCACCCCAGGCAATATCATTGCCTGATACTCTGCCCGGCATCACCGCCGGGCAGTTTTACATGCGAATCCTCTATGAAAAAAAATACCAATTTACGCAGCGTTGCCGCTCAGACTATCGAGAAGGTTGTCGAACAGGGGCAGTCGCTTAGCAACGTGCTGCCTGCCGCCCAGAAAGCCGTAGGCGAGAAAGATGCCGCGCTGTTACAAGAGCTATGCTACGGCGTACTGCGCACGCTGCCGCAGCTGGAGTGGATCATCAGCAAGCTGATGTCACGCCCGATGACCGGCAAACAGCGCGCGATTCACTTCCTGATCATGGTCGGCCTCTATCAGCTGCTGTTTACCCGCATCCCTTCCCATGCGGCGCTGGCTGAAACCGTGGAGGGGGCAGTTGCCCTCAAGCGCCCGCAGCTGAAGGGATTGATCAACGGTGTGCTGCGCCAGTTCCAGCGCCAGCAGGAAGAGCTGACCCAGCAGATGAACGACGGCGAACAGCAGTATCTGCATCCGAAATGGCTGCTGGAGAGGCTGAAGCGCGCGTGGCCCGGGCAGTGGCAGCAGATTGTTGATGCCAATAATCAGCGCCCGCCAATGTGGCTGCGCGTGAATCGTCAGCATCACAGCCGTGATGCCTGGCTGGCTTTGCTGGCAGAAAGCGGCAAAACCGGATTTGCTCACCCGCAGCATAGCGACGCGGTTCGGTTGGAATCACCGTGCGCGGTGGGACAGCTTCCTGGTTTTGACCAGGGCTGGGTGACCGTGCAGGATGCTTCAGCTCAGGGCTGTGTTGCCCTGCTCGATCCGCAAAACGGCGAGAAGATCCTCGACCTGTGCGCCGCACCCGGCGGCAAAACCACGCATATTCTGGAAGCCGCGCCGCAGGCTGACGTTATGGCCGTTGACGTCGATGCTCAGCGTCTGGCAAGAATTAGTGAGAATTTGCAACGCCTCGACATGCACGCAGAGGTTAAGCTTGGCGACGGCCGCACGCCTGCAGAGTGGTGTGGCGATACGCAGTTTGATCGCATTTTACTGGATGCACCCTGCTCGGCTACCGGCGTTATTCGTCGTCATCCGGATATCAAATGGCTGCGTCGCGACCGCGATATTGCTGAGCTGGCGATCTTACAGCAGCAGATCCTCGATGCCGTCTGGCCACATCTGAAGAAAGGCGGCACGCTGCTCTACGCCACCTGCTCGATACTGCCGGAAGAGAATCACCAGCAGATCGCGCAGTTCCTGCAGCGCCACGGCGATGCAAGCCTGGTCGAAACCGGCGATCTGGCTCAGCCAGGTATCCAGGTGTTCCCGCAGGTGGAAGGCGGCGATGGCTTCTACTATGCAAAATTGATAAAACAGTGAAACAGGTGGCATGGCTTAGCCGCGCCACAAATTGAACGACAACCAACAGACTGAAGCATAATGAAAATTATCATTCTTGGTGCAGGTCAGGTCGGCGGAACGCTAGCTGAGAACCTGGTCGGTGAAAACAACGATATTACCGTGGTCGATACCGATCCCCTGCGCCTGCGTCAGTTACAGGACAAATTCGATTTACGCGTGGTGCAGGGGCACGGCTCTCATCCGCGCGTGCTGCGTGAAGCCGGTGCGGAAGATGCGGATATGCTTGTTGCCGTCACCAACTCTGATGAAACCAACATGGTCGCCTGCCAGGTCGCCTACTCCCTGTTTAACACGCCGAACCGCATCGCCCGTATCCGCGCCCCGGATTATATCCGTGACGCCGATAAGCTGTTTATCCCGGAAGCGGTACCCATCGACCACCTCATCTCTCCGGAGCAGCTGGTGATTGATAATATTTATCGTCTGATCGAATACCCTGGTGCGCTGCAGGTGGTGAACTTTGCGGAAGGGAAAGTCAGCCTGGCAGTGGTCAAAGCCTATTATGGCGGCCCGCTGGTCGGGAATGCGCTATCCGTGATGCGTGAACATATGCCGCATATCGATACGCGCGTTGCCGCTATTTTCCGCCAGGATCGCCCTATTCGCCCGCAGGGTTCCACCATCATTGAGGCAGGCGATGAAGTGTTCTTCATTGCTGCCAGCCAGCATATTCGTGCGGTGATGAGTGAGTATCAGCGGCTGGAGAAACCGTATAAGCGCATTATGATCGTCGGCGGCGGAAATATCGGCTTTGGTCTCGCGCAGCGCCTGGAAAAACAGTACAGCGTTAAACTGATCGAGCGCGATCAGCAGCGCGCCGCCGAGCTGGCAGAAAACTTGCAAAACACCATCGTGTTTTATGGCGATGCCTCCGATCAGGAACTGCTGGCCGAGGAGCACGTTGATCAAACCGATCTTTTCATTGCCATCACCAACGATGATGAAGCCAATATCATGTCGGCAATGCTGGCCAAGCGCATGGGCGCGAAAAAGGCTATGGTGCTTATCCAGCGCCGCGCCTATGTCGATCTGGTGCAGGGCAGCGTCATCGATATCGCGATCTCCCCGCAGCAGGCGACGATCTCGGCGCTGCTGGGGCACGTGCGTAAAGCGGATATTGTCGGGGTTTCTTCACTGCGCCGCGGCGTTGCGGAAGCCATTGAAGCCATCGCGCACGGCGAGGAGTCGACCTCACGCGTGGTCGGGCGCCTGATTGATGATATCAAGCTGCCACCGGGAACCATCATTGGTGCCGTGGTGCGCGGTAACGATGTGATGATTGCTAATGATAACCTGCGTATTGAGCAGGGGGACCACGTGATCATGTTCCTAACCGACAAGAAATTTGTCCCGGACGTCGAACGCCTGTTCCAGCCCAGCCCGTTCTTCCTCTAACTACCCTATCTATCTGTCTGATTTCACCCGGCGTTACCCCGGGTGAATGTCGACATTTATCAGCAATCACCGTGGTAAAAAGCCAATCCTTTGTTAGACTTAGAAAATTGGCAAAAATGGGAGATAACAATGAGTTTATTCAAAGAGTTTCGCGATTTCGCGATGCGTGGCAATGTCGTCGATCTGGCTGTGGGTGTCATCATCGGTGCTGCGTTTGGTAAAATCGTCTCTTCACTGGTGGCAAATATTATCATGCCACCGCTGGGGTTACTGATTGGGGGCGTCGATTTCAAGCAGTTCAGCTGGGTGTTAAAAGCCGCAGATGGTACAGCGCCTGCTGTGGTGATGGAGTACGGGATTTTCCTGCAGACCATTTTTGACTTTATGATCGTTGCGTTTGCCATCTTCATGGCGATTAAAGTGATGAACAAGATGTACAAAAGAAAGGAAGTGGAAAAACCGGCACCGAAACCTTCTGCTGAAGAAACGCTGCTGAGCGAAATCCGCGATCTGCTGAAAGAACAGAATAACAAACCGCTTTAAGAGATTGTCTGTTGCGAAAACCGCCACCGCTGGCGGTTTTTTTATGCCTGAAAAGGCAGAAGGCCAGTGGTCAATACGCGGTTTGCGCACTGGCCACTGGCCTCACAGTTACCTTTCTTCGCATGTTTATCACGACGCCGGTAGCTGCCTTTACCTTTAGTGTTCGCCTCAACGCGCGGTTTAAACAGTGGGTCATGTAGCAGTGCTTCAAGGGCGTTATCACGGATGACGCCTTTTTTATGTTGGTAAACAGTCATGATATTTCCTGTGAGTAAATGACGCAGATGAATATAGGCCTGAGATTGGGATATTTCAATCGGCGGCATTAACATTTGATGTGGTTGCCCCCTTTTCAAGTGCTTCCAGGATCGAGCAATAGCGGCTGCTGTGCGCGGTGCCGCAGCAGGCATCATTCAGCCTTTTCAGTGAACGCTGCATATGCTGAAGCTCTGTTAACATGGCTTCAACTTCGGTGAGCCGCTTTTGCACGATGGTCTTAGATTCCTGACAGGTGTGATGTTCAGGATCGACGCGGATCGATAACAGTTCGCGGATCGCTTCCAGCGTAAAGCCCAGCTGACGTCCATAACGAATAAACTTCAGCCGCTGCAAATCAGTATCACTGTAGAGACGAAAGCCGCCTTCGGTGCGGATTTCATGATCCATCATGCGCTGCTTCTCATAAAAGCGAATGGTGTCTGGTGTCACATCTGCCAGTTTCGCCAGTTGTCCAATGCGGTACATTACTCCTCCTCGCTAAAATGCTGCTGTAACTGCCTGCCATAATGGCTATGCAGAAAATCGGTACTGATACCCGCCTGAATAAGTTTGATTTCCAGTAACTTCAGTCGTTTTGCCTGTGGCTGATAGCGCTCATCCTCAGGTGCGATGCCACGCAGCAGCTTATCCAGCTCAACGGCTTCCCGTCGCAGCTCCAGCTCCGGTGGCAGGTAGCCAGAATTTTTTAAGATACGATAGCTGGCGCGCAGTTCAGCAGGAACGTGGCTGTCGTCATCCAGCTGCAGCGGTTGGCCAGCCCCCGCAAGATTATCGAGATCGCCCTGACGCTGTGCGGCAAGGATATGTTTTTCAGCCAGCTGCTCGAGCAGTGTCATAGTCGCGGCCTCCAGTTCTCAGGAAGCGTTCAGCATAGCGTAACTGGTGAGGATATGAAGTAAGAGAGGAATTATGGACATAAAAAAACCCCGCAAGCGGGGTTTTTTCAATACTGCGGCAGATTACTCTGCTACAGCTTCTGCTTGAGCTTCTGGACGATCAACCAGCTCGATGTAAGCCATCGGAGCGTTGTCACCAGCGCGGAAGCCACACTTCAGAATGCGAGTGTAACCACCTGCACGGCTCGCGAAACGCGGACCGAGCTCATTAAACAGTTTTGCCACGATCTCGTTATCACGAGTACGGGCGAATGCCAGACGACGATTAGCTACGCTGTCGGTCTTGGCAAGAGTAATCAGCGGCTCAACTACGCGACGCAGCTCTTTCGCTTTTGGCAGGGTCGTCTTGATAATCTCGTGACGAACCAAAGAGCCAGCCATGTTGCGGAACATAGCCTGACGATGGCTGCTGTTGCGGTTCAGTTGACGACCACTCTTACGATGGCGCATGACCTTATCCTTCTCAGTGAAACCTTAACCTGTGATCGGGTTATTCATCAGCAATGCTAGCTGGCGGCCAGTTTTCCAGGCGCATGCCCAGAGACAGACCACGAGAAGCCAGCACATCTTTAATCTCAGTAAGAGATTTTTTACCAAGGTTAGGCGTTTTAAGCAGCTCAACCTCGGTACGCTGTACCAGATCACCGATGTAGTGGATAGCTTCTGCCTTAAGGCAGTTAGCAGAGCGGACAGTCAATTCCAGATCGTCAACAGGGCGCAGCAAGATCGGATCGAATTCTGGTTTCTCTTCTTTCACTTCCGGCTGACGTACATCACGTAAGTCGACGAAAGCTTCCAGTTGTTCTGCCAGGATGGTTGCCGCACGGCGGATCGCTTCTTCAGGATCAATAGTGCCGTTGGTTTCCATTTCGATGACCAGCTTGTCCAGGTCAGTACGCTGTTCTACACGCGCTGCTTCAACATTGTAGGCAATACGCTCTACAGGGCTGTAACAGGCGTCAACCAACAGACGACCGATCGGGCGCTCATCTTCTTCCGAATGAATTCGGGCAGAAGCCGGCACATAACCACGACCACGCTGAACTTTGATACGCATGCTAATAGCGGCGTTCTCATCGGTCAGGTGACAGATCACGTGCTGCGGCTTGACGATTTCGACATCACCATCATGGGTGATATCGGCTGCAGTCACAGGGCCAATGCCAGATTTATTCAGAGTAAGAATAACTTCATCTTTGCCCTGAACTCTTACCGCCAAACCTTTCAGGTTGAGCAGGATTTCCAGGATATCTTCCTGTACGCCCTCTTTGGTGCTGTACTCATGCAGTACACCATCAATTTCAACCTCGGTCACCGCGCAACCCGGCATTGATGAAAGCAGAATACGGCGCAGTGCGTTACCAAGAGTATGGCCAAAGCCACGCTCTAAAGGCTCAAGGGTCACCTTGGCGTGCGTCGAACTCACTTGCTCGATATCTACCAGGCGCGGTTTTAGAAACTCTGTCACAGAACCCTGCATTGTGTCCTCTCTTTGGTACTAAGCCTTACTTGGAGTAAAGCTCGACGATCAGGTGTTCGTTAATGTCCGCAGACAGATCGGTACGTTCAGGAATACGCTTGAACACACCCTCCATCTTAGTTGCATCAACTTCCAGCCAGGTTGGCTTTTCACGCTGTTCAGCCAGCTCCAGAGCGGCTTTCACGCGAGACTGCTTTTTGGCTTTCTCACGGATGCTAACAACGTCATTCGGAGTTACCTGATAAGAAGCGATGCTAACAACGCGGCCGTTTACCAAAATAGATTTGTGGCTAACCAGCTGACGTGCTTCTGCACGAGTGGCGCCAAAGCCCATACGGTAAACTACGTTGTCCAGACGACCTTCCAGCAGAGCTAACAGGTTTTCACCGGTGTTGCCTTTCAGACGAGCTGCTTCTTTATAATAGTTACGGAACTGACGCTCCAGCACGCCGTACATACGACGAACTTTCTGCTTTTCACGTAACTGCACGCCATAGTCAGACAGACGTGGCTTGCGCGCACCGTGCTGACCAGGAGCTTGTTCAATCTTACACTTGGTATCAATCGCGCGAACGCCAGACTTAAGGAACAGGTCTGTGCCTTCACGACGGCTCAGCTTGAGCTTAGGACCCAAATATCTTGCCATTTTCTTTCTCCAACATTCCTAAAAAACGGGGCGTTATACGCGACGTTTTTTCGGCGGACGACAACCGTTGTGAGGGATCGGAGTCACATCAGTAATATTAGTGATGCGGAAACCAGCAGCGTTCAGGGCACGAATAGTTGATTCGCGGCCTGGACCAGGACCCTTAACCATAACTTCCAGGTTCTTAATACCGTAATCTTTCACGGCCTCTGCGCAACGCTCTGCAGCAACCTGCGCAGCGAACGGCGTAGACTTACGAGAACCACGGAAACCGGAACCACCGGCTGTTGCCCAACCCAGCGCATTACCCTGACGATCGGTAATAGTTACGATGGTGTTGTTAAAAGACGCATGGACATGTGCCACGCCATCAGAGACTTGCTTTCTTACACGCTTGCGTGCACGAACTGGTGCCTTTGCCATTATTCAATCACCCCGATTATTTCTTGATCGGTTTACGCGGACCCTTACGGGTACGTGCGTTAGTCTTAGTACGCTGACCGCGCACTGGAAGACCACGACGATGACGCAAACCACGATAGCAACCAAGGTCCATAAGACGCTTGATGCTCAGGGTGACTTCACGACGCAGATCGCCTTCAACAACAAATTTCGCTACTGCATCACGCAGAATGTCGATTTGTTCTTCAGACAGCTCACTGATCTTAACATTTTCAGCGATTCCCGTAGATGCACAGATAGCCTGTGAACGGGTCTTGCCGATACCGAAAATTGCAGTTAATGCGATAACGGTATGTTTATGATCAGGAATGTTAATGCCTGCTATACGGGCCACTATGCACTCCTATTTAATTACTTATGCGTCCCATGCCGAAAAGCCCGTTTTCAGGATACTCAAATGGAAACGCATAGACATACAAAAGATTGGCTGGCTAATCTAGCCAGCTCAACCCGACTTTGCAAGAAAAATATGCGATTAAATCAGCCTTGGCGCTGTTTATGCTTAGGCTCGGCACTGCAAATCACACGCACGACGCCGTCGCGACGAACGATTTTGCAGTTACGACATAATTTCTTGACGGAAGCACGAACTTTCATTTTTACTCTCCGTAACTTCTCAAGCACCTGAATTAACGGCCGTAGCCCTTCAGATTTGCTTTCTTCAATGCAGACTCGTACTGACTAGACATCATCAGAGTTTGCACTTGAGCCATAAAGTCCATGATGACAACGACTACGATCAGCAGTGAAGTACCGCCGAAGTAGAATGGAACTTTCATCGCATCACGCATGAACTCCGGGATCAGGCAGATAAAGGTAATGTACAGCGCACCGATTAAGGTTAAGCGCGTCATCACTTTATCGATATACTTCGCCGTCTGTTCTCCCGGACGAATACCTGGTACAAATGCACCAGACTTCTTCAGGTTATCTGCTGTTTCTCTCGGGTTGAAAACCAACGCCGTATAGAAGAAACAGAAGAAGATGATTGCAGTCGCATAGAGTAGCACATAAAGCGGCTGACCTGGCTGTAATGACATCGAAATAGTTGTCAACCAGTTCCAACCGGTTCCGCCCCCGAACCATGACGCGATGGTTGCTGGGAACAGAATGATGCTGGAAGCAAAAATAGCTGGAATTACACCGGCCATATTCACTTTCAACGGTAAATGTGTGCTCTGCGCAGCATAGACACGACGGCCTTGCTGACGTTTCGCATAGTTCACCACAATGCGGCGTTGACCACGCTCAACGAAAACAACGAAGAAGGTCACTGCAAATACGAGAACTGCAACCAACAGCAACAGGAGGAAGTGCAGGTCG
The DNA here is from genome assembly GCF_014773485.1 of Erwinia aphidicola. GTDB lineage: Bacteria > Pseudomonadota > Gammaproteobacteria > Enterobacterales > Enterobacteriaceae > Erwinia > Erwinia aphidicola. Next base: position 14,634 of record NZ_JACXBP010000018.1, read on the forward strand.
CCTTGCCGCGCTTGCTCGATGGTATGGCCAATGGCCGGCGGCAGACCCGCAACAATACCAGCGAAGATAATGATCGAGATACCGTTGCCGATACCTCGTTCAGTTATCTGCTCGCCCAGCCACATCAGGAACATTGTCCCGGTGACCAGACTGACAACAGCGGTAAAGTAGAAGGCAAAGCCTGGGTTTAACACCAGGCCCTGCATTCCTGGCATATTCGGCAGGCCGGTAGCAATACCGACCGCCTGGAATATACCTAATACCAGAGTACCGTAACGGGTGTACTGGCTTATCTTACGACGGCCAGCCTCCCCTTCTTTCTTGATTTCAGCCAACGCTGGATGAACCACCGTCAGCAGCTGGATAATAATAGAGGCCGAAATGTACGGCATAATACCCAGGGCAAAGATAGAAGCACGGCTCAGAGCACCACCAGAGAACATGTTAAACATTTCAATGATGGTGCCACGCTGTTGCTCAAGCAATTTGGCAAGTACAGTGGCATCGATACCAGGGATCGGAATAAAAGAGCCAATACGGAAGACAATCAGCGCACCAATTACAAACAGAAGTCTGCGTTTTAGTTCGCCAAATCCACCCTTGGCACTTTGAAAATCTAATCCCGGTTGCTTAGCCATCTGCTACTTATTCCTCAATTTTACCGCCAGCAGCTTCGATTGCAGCACGAGCGCCTTTAGTGACACGCAGACCGCGAATCGTTACCGGTGCAGAAACTTCGCCAGACAGGATCACTTTCGCGAACTCCATCTGAATACCGATAATGTTTGCTGCTTTCAGCGTGTTCAGGTCGACGATACCGCCTTCAACTTTCGCCAGGTCAGACAGACGAACTTCTGCAGTGACCATTGCTTTGCGAGAGGTGAAACCGAATTTCGGCAGACGACGATACAGAGGCATCTGGCCGCCTTCAAAACCACGACGTACGCCACCGCCAGAACGTGAGTTCTGACCTTTGTGACCACGACCACCGGTTTTGCCGAGGCCTGAACCGATACCACGGCCCAGACGTTTCGAAGCGTGCTTGGAGCCGTCGGCCGGAGACAGAGTATTTAAACGCATCTGTTACTCCTCCACTTTAACCATGTAGGAAATCGCGTTAACCATACCGCGTACAGCTGGCGTGTCTTCACGCTCTACGGTGTGGTTAATACGACGCAGACCCAGGCCAAGCAGCGTTGCCTTGTGTTTAGGCAAACGACCGATCGAACTGCGGGTTTGTGTAATCTTAATAGTCTTAGCCATGGTCATTACCCCAGAATGTCTTCAACGGATTTGCCACGCTTGGCAGCGACCATTTCTGGGGAATTCATGTTGGCCAGGCCATCCAGAGTTGCACGAACCACGTTGATCGGGTTAGTGGAACCGTAGGCTTTAGCCAAGACGTTATGAACCCCAGCGACTTCCAGTACGGCGCGCATTGCACCGCCGGCAATGATACCGGTACCTTCAGAAGCCGGCTGCATGAACACGCGAGAACCTGTGTGCACGCCTTTAACAGGGTGCTGCAGGGTGCCGCTGTTCAGCGCGACGTTAATCATATTGCGACGAGCTTTTTCCATCGCTTTCTGGATCGCTGCTGGAACTTCACGCGCTTTTCCGTAACCAAAACCGATGCGACCGTTACCGTCACCAACAACAGTCAGAGCTGTGAAGGAGAAAATACGACCACCTTTTACGGTTTTAGATACGCGATTTACCGCGATCAGCTTTTCCTGCAGTTCGCCAGCTTGTTTTTCGATGTGTGCCATCTTACACCTCTACCTTAGAACTGTAGGCCAGCTTCACGGGCAGCATCTGCCAGTGCCTGGACACGACCATGATATTGGAAACCAGAACGGTCGAAAGAAACACCAGTGATGCCTTTTTCGATTGCGCGTTCAGCAACTGCTTTACCAACAGCAGCGGCAGCGTCTTTGTTTCCTGTGTACTTCAGTTGCTCACTGATAGCTTTTTCTACAGTAGAAGCAGCGACCAGGACTTCAGAACCGTTGGGTGCGATTACCTGTGCGTAAATATGACGCGGGGTACGATGTACCACCAGGCGAGTAGCACCCAGCTCTTTGAGCTTGCGACGTGCGCGGGTCGCACGACGGATACGAGCAGATTTCTTATCCATAGTGTTACCTTACTTCTTCTTAGCCTCTTTGGTACGCACGACTTCGTCGGCGTAACGAACACCCTTGCCTTTATAAGGCTCAGGACGACGGTAGGCGCGGAGATCGGCTGCAACCTGACCAATCAGCTGTTTATCAGCGCCTTTCAGCACGATTTCAGTCTGAGTTGGACATTCAGCAGTGATTCCCGCTGGCAGCGCGTGGTCAACCGGGTGAGAGAAGCCCAGGGCTAAGCTCACAGAGTTGCCTTTAACGGCTGCACGATAACCTACACCAACCAGCTGCAGCTTCTTAGTGAAGCCTTCGGTAACACCGATAACCATAGCGTTCAACAGTGCACGAGAAGTACCTGCCTGCGCCCAACCATCCACAAAACCTTCGCGCGGAGCGAAAGTCAGGGTGTTGTCAGCATGCTTAACTTCTACAGCTTTGTTGAGCGTACGAGTCAGCTCGCCGTTTTTACCTTTAATCGAAATAACCTGACCGTCGAGTTTTACCTCTACGCCGGCAGGAATCGCGACTGGTGCTTTAGCAACACGAGACATTTATTCCTCCGATTAAGCTACGTAGCAGATAATTTCGCCGCCAAGACCAGCCTGGCGTGCGGCACGATCGGTCATAACACCTTTAGAGGTAGAGATAACAGCGATACCCAGTCCAGCCATAACTTTTGGCAGTTCGTCTTTGCGTTTGTAGATACGCAGACCTGGACGGCTTACACGCTGAATGCTCTCTACCACTGCCTTGCCCTGGAAATACTTAAGAGTCAGTTCCAGTTCAGGCTTGGTGTCGCCTTCGACTTTAAATTCTTCAATATAGCCTTCTTCCTTCAGCACGTTGGCAATAGCCAATTTCAGCTTGGAGGAAGGCATGGTGACCGCAACTTTGTTCGCGGCTTGACCGTTACGGATACGGGTCAGCATATCCGCGATCGGATCTTGCATGCTCATCTGTCTTTACTCCCGTGATTCAATTGGTAATTACCAGCTAGCCTTTTTCAAGCCAGGTACTTCACCGCGCATGGCGGCTTCACGCAACTTGATACGGCTCAGACCGAATTTGCCCACATAACCATGTGGACGGCCAGTTTGACGGCAGCGCTTACGCTGACGAGACGGGCTGGAATCACGCGGCAGAGTTTGCAGCTTGAGAACAGCATTCCAACGTTCTTCGTCGGATGAGTTCACACTAGAAATGATAGCTTTCAGTTCCTCGCGTTTAGCGCGGTACTTGTCAGCCAGTTTCACGCGAACGACTTCGCGTGCTTTCATCGATTGCTTAGCCATCAGTAACCCTGCCTTACTTGCGGAACGGGAAGTTAAAAGCAGCCAAAAGTGCGCGGCCTTCATCATCAGATTTCGCAGTAGTGGTAATGGTGATATCCAAACCACGAACGCGGTCGACTTTGTCATAGTCGATCTCTGGGAAGATGATCTGCTCACGAACGCCCATGCTGTAGTTACCACGGCCATCGAATGACTTAGCGGACAAGCCACGGAAGTCACGGATACGTGGAACAGCAATAGAAATCAGACGCTCAAAGAACTCCCACATGCGTTCGCCACGCAGAGTTACTTTACAGCCGATCGGATAGCCCTGACGGATTTTGAAGCCTGCAACTGACTTGCGTGCTTTGGTGATAAACGGCTTTTGACCGGAGATTGCTGCTAAGTCAGCTGCTGCGTTGTCCAGCAGTTTCTTGTCAGCGATCGCTTCACCCACACCCATATTCAGGGTGATCTTCTCGACCCGAGGGACTTGCATGACAGAATTGTAGCTAAACTCAGTCATGAGTTGTTTAACTACTTCGTCTTTGTAGTAATCATGCAGTTTCGCCATCGTACTACTCCAAATTACTTGATAGTTTCGCTGTTAGACTTGAAGAAACGGACTTTTTTGCCGTCTTCGAATCTAAAGCCTACACGGTCAGCCTTACCGGTTGCCGAGTTGAAGAGCGCAACGTTAGAAACCTGAATAGCAGCTTCTTTTTCAACGATGCCACCTGGTTGGTTCAGAGCCGGAACCGGCTTTGAGTGCTTCTTAACCAGGTTGATACCTTCAACAATCAGTTTGCCTGAAGACAGAACATTTTTTACTTTACCGCGCTTACCTTTATCTTTGCCGGTCAGCACGATAACTTCGTCATCGCGACGGATTTTAGCTGCCATTTTTCGCTCCTTAGAGTACTTCTGGTGCCAGAGAGATAATTTTCATGAACTTTTCAGTACGAAGCTCACGAGTTACCGGCCCAAAAATACGCGTTCCGATAGGCTGCTCAGTGTTATTGTTTAAAATAACGCATGCATTACCATCGAAGCGAATGACAGAACCGTCCGGGCGACGAACACCCTTCCTGGTGCGCACCACTACCGCTTTCAGCACATCACCCTTCTTAACCTTACCGCGAGGAATTGCTTCCTTGATGGTAATTTTGATGATGTCGCCTACGCCTGCGTAGCGACGGTGCGAGCCACCCAGAACCTTGATACACATTACGCGACGTGCACCGGAGTTGTCGGCGACGGTCAGCATAGTCTGTTCTTGGATCATTTTAGTGCTCCGCTAATGTCAACTACTACTTCGGGACCTGATTCAGGTCGTATAAAAGCCCCATTATTGAGGGCGCAGCATTATAACACTGCTTCCTGAATATGGGTAGAAAAAATAAACGGCTCTTGCGAGCCGTTTATCTTATTTTTTAGAGACGGCAGATTCTATTACAGAATCGCTTTCTCTACAACGCGAACCAGCGTCCAGGACTTAGTCTTGGACAGTGGACGGCATTCGCGGATTTCTACCACGTCGCCGATACCACATTCGTTGTTCTCGTCATGTACGTGCAGTTTGGTCGTACGTTTGATGAATTTCCCGTAGATCGGGTGCTTCACAACACGTTCGATTGCCACAACAATGGATTTCTCCATTTTGTCGCTCAGAACACGACCTTGCAGAGTACGGATTTTATCGGTCATTACGCACCCGCCTTCTCAGTCAGTAAAGTCTTAACGCGTGCAACATCACGACGAACATTCTTCAAGACGTGAGTCTGTTGAAGTTGGCCGGATGCTGCCTGCATGCGCAGATTGAACTGCTCACGCAGCAGGTTAAGAAGCTCAGTGTTCAGCTCTTCAACGCTTTTTTCACGCAGCTCTGTTGCTTTCATTACATCACCGTCTTAGTTACAAAGGTGGTTTTGATAGGCAGTTTTGCTGCTGCCAGCTTGAATGCTTCACGGGCCAGCTCTTCCGGTACGCCGTCCATTTCATACAGGACTTTACCAGGCTGGATCAAGGCAACCCAATACTCTACGTTACCTTTACCTTTACCCATACGCACTTCCAGCGGCTTCTCGGTAATTGGTTTGTCCGGGAATACACGGATCCAAATTTTACCTTGACGCTTAACTGCACGGGTCATAGCACGACGTGCTGCTTCGATCTGACGAGCAGTCAGACGACCACGGCCAACAGCTTTCAGACCGAAAGTACCGAAGCTAACATCCGTACCCTGCGCCAGACCACGGTTGCGGCCTTTATGCACTTTACGGAATTTTGTACGCTTTGGTTGTAACATCAGCGACTCTCCTTACTTACGGCCTTTACGCTGCTGCTTTTTAGGTTGAGCAGCCGGTTCCGGTTGTTCAACAGCAGCCATACCACCCAGGATCTCACCTTTGAAGATCCATACCTTAACGCCGATTACACCATAAGTGGTGTGCGCTTCAGAGGTGTTGTAGTCAATGTCTGCACGCAGAGTGTGCAGCGGCACGCGGCCTTCACGGTACCATTCGGTACGCGCGATTTCTGCACCGCCCAGGCGGCCACTAACTTCAACTTTGATCCCTTTAGCGCCCAGACGCATTGCGTTCTGTACAGCACGCTTCATAGCACGACGGAACATCACACGACGCTCCAGCTGTGAAGTGATGCTGTCAGCAACCAATTTAGCGTCCAGTTCCGGTTTACGGACTTCGGCGATATTGATCTGTGCAGGAACGCCAGCGATATCCGCTACGACCTTGCGCAGTTTTTCTACATCTTCACCTTTCTTACCGATAACGATGCCAGGACGAGCGGTGTGAATAGTCACACGGATGCTCTTAGCTGGGCGCTCGATAACGATACGAGAGACGGATGCTTTAGCCAGTTCTTTAGTCAGGAACTGACGAACTTTAAAGTCGCTGTCCAGGTTGTCAGCGAATTCTTTGGTATTTGCGAACCAGGTAGAGTTCCAGGGTTTAACAATACCCAGGCGAATACCATTAGGATGTACTTTCTGACCCATTGCTAGTCTCCAGAGTCTCAGCGATCGGACACAACCACAGTAATGTGGCTGGTGCGCTTCAGGATGCGATCTGCACGACCTTTTGCACGCGGCATAATGCGCTTCATGCTTGGGCCTTCGTCTACGAAGATTTTCGTGACTTTCAGATCATCAATGTCAGCGCCATCGTTGTGTTCGGCGTTAGCAATGGCAGATTCCAGGACTTTCTTGACCAGTACAGCCGCTTTCTTATTGGTGTAGGTCAGAATGTCCAGAGCCTGCGACACTTTCTTACCGCGTACAAGATCCGCTACCAGGCGAACCTTCTGTGCAGAAGAACGAGCGTGGCGATGTTTAGCGATAGTTTCCATCTCTTCCTCCTGCCTTAGCGTTTCTTGGCTTTTTTATCAGCCGCGTGGCCGCGATAAGTACGAGTCGGTGCAAATTCACCCAGTTTGTGACCGACCATTTCGTCGGAAACAAAGACAGGAACGTGCTGACGACCATTATGGACAGCGATGGTCAAACCGATCATGTTAGGGAAGATCGTTGAACGACGGGACCAGGTGCGCAGTGGCTTCTTGTCTCCGCTTTCCAAAGCTTTCTCTACCTTCTTCAGCAAGTGCAGGTCAATAAAAGGACCTTTCTTGAGAGAACGTGGCATGGCTTATCCTCTAAAATTATTTGCTACGGCGACGTACGATAAACTTATCGGTACGCTTGTTGCTACGGGTCTTCTTACCTTTGGTCTGCAGGCCCCATGGGGACACTGGATGCTTACCAAAGTTACGACCTTCACCACCACCGTGCGGGTGATCGACTGGGTTCATCGCAGTACCGCGAACGGTAGGACGAACACCACGCCAACGAGCTGCACCGGCTTTACCCAGAACGCGAAGCATGTGCTCAGCGTTACCGACTTCGCCCAGGGTCGCGCGGCAGTCAATTTCGACTTTACGCATTTCACCAGAACGCAGACGCAGGGTAACGTAAGAACCATCACGCGCAACGATCTGCACGTAAGTACCAGCTGAGCGAGCAATCTGACCGCCTTTGCCTGGTTTCATTTCTACGTTATGCACGGTAGAACCCACTGGGATGTTACGCATTGGCAGGGTGTTACCCGCTTTAATCGCAGCATCAACGCCAGATTGAATCTGGTCGCCAGCTTTCAGGCCTTTAGGGGCCAGGATGTAACGGCGTTCGCCGTCTTTGTACAGAACCAGTGCGATGTTCGCAGAGCGGTTCGGATCGTACTCAAGACGTTCAACGGTCGCTGGGATACCATCTTTGTTGCGTTTGAAGTCAACAATACGGTAAGCCTGCTTGTGACCACCACCGATATGACGGGTAGTGATGCGACCATTGTTGTTACGGCCACCGGATTTGCTGTTTTTCTCAACCAGCGGGGCAAATGGTTTGCCCTTGTGCAGCTCCGCGTTTACCACTTTAACTACATGGCGACGACCCGGAGATGTCGGTTTACATTTAACAATTGCCATTGTTCTTCTCCTCCGACTTACTCAGCGCCGCCTGCGAAGTCCAGATTCTGGCCTTCTTTCAGGGTGACGTAAGCTTTTTTCCAGTCGCTACGACGACCAATACGCTGTCCAGAACGCTTAGTTTTGCCTTTAACCAGCAAAGTGTTCACGACTTCAACTTCTACTTCGAAAAGTTTCTGTACAGCGGCTTTGATTTCTGCTTTGGTCGCGTCAGTCGCAACTTTGAGAACGATGGTGTTAGTTTTTTCCATCGCAGCAGATGCTTTTTCAGATACGTGCGGCGCGCGCAGTACTTTCAGCAGACGTTCTTCACGGATCATGCCAGCATCTCCTCAACTTGCTTAACTGCATCAGCAGTCATAACGACTTTGTCGAAGGCGATCAGGCTAACTGGGTCGATACCCGCTGCATCACGTACGTCAACCTTGTACAGGTTGCGAGCGGCCAGGAACAGGTTCTCTTCCAGTTCGCCAGTGATGATCAGCACGTCTTCCAGAGCCATGTCTTTCAGTTTTTCTACCAGCAGCTTCGTTTTAGGAGCTTCCAGAGAGAACTGCTCGACAACGATCAGACGATCTTGACGTACCAGTTCGGACAGGATGCTTTTCAGCGCGCCGCGGTACATCTTTTTGTTAACTTTTTGACTGTGGTCCTGTGGCTTCGCAGCGAAGGTCACACCACCTGAACGCCAGATTGGGCTCTTTACAGAACCTGCACGCGCACGGCCGGTGCCTTTCTGGCGCCATGGCTTTTTGCCTGAACCAGTTACTTCAGCACGAGTCTTCTGAGCACGAGTACCCTGACGAGCACCTGCTGCATAAGCAACAACAACCTGGTGTACCAGCGCTTCGTTGAAATCACGACCGAAGGTAGTTTCGGAAACAGTCAGCGCGCTTTGCGCGTCTTTCAATACTAATTCCATTGCTATCCCCTTACGCCTTCACAGCTGGTTTAACGATAAGGTCGCAACCGGTAGCACCGGGTACTGCACCTTTAACCAGCAGCAGGTTGCGCTCAGCGTCAACACGTACAACGTCCAGACTCTGAACAGTTACACGCTCGTTGCCCATCTGGCCTGCCATTTTCTTGCCTTTGAACACTTTGCCCGGAGTCTGGTTCTGACCGATAGAACCCGGTACGCGGTGTGACAAGGAGTTACCGTGAGTAGCATCCTGAGTACGGAAGTTCCAGCGCTTTACAGTACCGGCAAAACCTTTACCTTTAGATGTTCCAGTCACGTCAACTTTTTTCACGTCAGCGAAAATGTCAACATTAATGCTCTGACCTACAGTGAACTCTGCGCCTTCAACGGTGCGGAATTCCCACAGACCACGGCCAGCTTCAACGCCAGCTTTAGCAAAATGACCTGCTTCAGGCTTAGTTACACGGTTTGCTTTTTTAGCACCGGTAGTTACCTGGATAGCAGTGTAACCGTCGTTTTCCAGGCCTTTGACCTGAGTAACGCGGTTTGCTTCAATTTCGATCACGGTTACAGGGATAGAAACGCCATCTTCTGTGAAGATACGGGTCATACCCACTTTTTTACCGACTAAACCAATCATTGTTTCAACCTCTCAATCGCTCAATGACCTGATTAACCCAGGCTGATCTGCACGTCAACACCTGCAGCCAGATCCAGACGCATCAGAGCATCAACCGTTTTTTCGGTTGGCTCAACGATGTCAACCAGACGCTTGTGAGTGCGAATCTCATACTGATCGCGCGCGTCTTTGTTGACGTGCGGGGAGATCAGAACGGTAAAGCGCTCTTTGCGGGTCGGCAGCGGGATAGGACCACGTACCTGCGCACCAGTGCGCTTGGCAGTCTCTACGATTTCCGCAGTTGATTGATCGATCAGACGATGATCAAACGCTTTAAGACGGATACGGATTCTTTGGTTCTGCATGAGACCAGAGCTCCAATTATTTATAAACGAAAAGAATTACTACTCGCATCCATTACGATTGATGGAGGAGTGTAATCGTTGAGCACATAACCCGCATATCGCGAGTATTGTTGGCGAGCACTTTCGCACTTGCCTGCGACTCATATTGAATCGCGCCTGACCATATTGGCAGGCCCGCGTATTATACGTACATCGGGGGGGAAAGCAACAGCGTTGTCGCTTTTGTTAGCGGAAGGAGAAAACGGGAGAAGAGATCGCAACCACCCTGCCCTGCCAGTCCAGGTGCTTTATGGCCAGGGTGACTGCGTGGCACTGCTTAAAATAACCACAAATTACGCCTGCGCCTGCTCTTTGAGCTGGCTTTGCAGATAGTTCTGGATGCCCAGCTTTTTCACCAGCTCTAATTCAGTTTCTAACCAGTCGATGTGGTGTTCTTCATCGGCAAGAATTTCAATCATCATATCGCGGCTAACATAGTCGTGGACTTTATCGGCGTAAGCGATAGCTTCACGCAGATCCTTTGCCCCTTCCAGTTCCAGCGCGAGGTCGGATGCCAGCATCTCTTCGACATCCTCTCCAATACGTAACCGTCCCAGATCCTGAAGGTTCGGTAGCCCTTCGAGAAACAGAATGCGCTCAATGTACTTATCAGCGTGCTTCATCTCATCAATGGACTCGTGGTATTCCACATTGTTCAGCCGCTGCAGGCCCCAGTTTTTAAACATGCGTGCATGCAGGAAATACTGATTGATGGCCACCAGTTCATTACCGAGCAGTTTGTTGAGATGAGTTATGATCTTACTATCGCCCTTCATGTTGTATCCTCCGCTTCCAGGTTATAAAAGCGTAAGGTTAGTAAGGGCATTAGTCAAAAAAGTGGCGAAGAAATAAGCATTAAATGTCAGGCTATTTCTTTATACTGCGGCACGTGCTGCAATTCGCTTTCCATAATCTCGCGCGCGGCACGAATACACTTCCCGCACTGTTTGCCGACTGGTACCAGCTGGCGTAGCTGCTGAAGAGATTTGGGCTGATAGCGACGGACGACTTCGCGCAGAGTTTTATCACTGACTGCATTACACAAACAAACGTACATACACCAACCTCAGAACATTTTCCGACCAATAGTGTAAATACGAATCGTTATTATTACAATGGTTATTAGCTCACCACGCCCACTCTTCACCCATAAAAAAAGAGCGCCGAAGCGCTCTTTTCTCTTGCTCTGGCAGAGCGAACTCCGCCAGTTCAAATCATCACAATTAAGCGATAACTTTAGCAACAACACCAGCACCAACGGTACGGCCGCCTTCGCGAATTGCGAAACGCAGACCGTCGTCCATTGCGATTGGTTTGATCAGTTCAACAACCAGTTTGATGTTGTCGCCTGGCATTACCATCTCAACGCCTTCTGGCAGTTCGATGGTACCGGTCACGTCAGTTGTACGGAAGTAGAACTGTGGACGGTAACCTTTGAAGAATGGGCTATGACGGCCGCCTTCTTCTTTAGACAGAATATAAACTTCTGACTCGAACTTGGTGTGTGGCTTGATTGAGCCTGGCTTAGCCAGAACCTGGCCGCGCTCAACGTCTTCACGCTTAATACCGCGCAGCAGGATACCACAGTTCTCGCCTGCACGACCTTCGTCCAGCAGCTTACGGAACATTTCAACGCCGGTACAGGTAGATTTCACGGTGTCTTTCAGACCCACGATCTCAACTTCTTCACCCACTTTAACGATACCGCGCTCTACACGACCGGTCACAACAGTACC
>NZ_JACXBP010000019.1 GCF_014773485.1 Erwinia aphidicola
CCGCCTTCAGCTGGCTGCCGGATATTGCGATATCGCCGCTTTGCGCGGCGTTATTCTTACCGGTTGCCGTTATCGACAGGTTTTGCCCGGCGTTGAGCGTGCTGCCCACGCTGCCCAACAGCGCCAGGCTAAGCCCGTTCTGCTTCTGCTCGAAGGTTTCCCTGTGGGTGCGCTGGTCGTAGCCGGGGTCGATAGCCACGCTGTCACCGGTCAGCGCCAGATTACAGCATCAGTTGCACCAGCACACGCCAACCCAAAGCCAGAAGCAGCGCGGCACGCTACACCTACAGCCCCAGGATTATCCTCAAGGGCGACTTGATACCGGGGTGAAGATTGATGTGCGGGTGATGGCGGGCTGCCTGGTGATTACGGCACGGCAGCTGGAGCCGGAACCGGAGATTATGCAGACGCTGAAGAAGGTGTGTAAGCTGTCGGCCCGTAAGCAGCGGCAGGTGACGGAGCTGATCGAGGTGATCAGTAAACCACAGCGGAAGAACGGTAACTGACAGGTGTATAAAGTAAAACCCCAGCCGATTGACTGGGGTTTTATTCAGTTAAGTTCACTCAACCAAGCGATAAAATCATCATTTTCGTAAAGATAATCACGATCCGTTGTCGGCAAATCCACAGAGCCTAAGCATTGCAGTATTTTCCAAATTGTTGAATCAGTTATACGAACATGATCATCATCTACTATGTTAATAGCCCATTCAGACGCACTCATTCGGTCGATATCACCAGATATTAACTGAACAAGCTTTTCTCTAACTTCGTCCCTTGAAACTTGATTAGTCTGCATATTTTATCTTCTACCCTGATAATTACCATTAGCATCAAATATATGATGGTTTTTATCATTAGTGACAGGTTTAGGGGCTACGCTCCTGATATTCCCAGCATGATCGAGTGTCTCATACCATGTTCTCGTTTGACCTGATTTTGGATCCCATTCCCTGACAAGCCGAGCACCTGTCATTTCTCCGCTAGTTTTTGCAGGGGTCAAAGTTCCGTAAAATCGGAATCGACCATCCTCTAATTCTTTTACACCACCCTGACCATATTTTTCAGCCTGTCGGTAGTAATCATTGAGCTTCACCCCCTGTAAGGAATTAGTAGCACTATTTTTACCAACCAAGCCTGAAGAACCACCACGGCCACTAGTGTTTGACCCGCCGCCGCCCGTGGTGAGCAGGTCGTTTTTACCCACGCAGTATGGATTCGACGAGCCTGCGCAGCCCAGCGCATTATTCTCCACCGCATTCTTACCCGCCTGAGCGGCCGTCACAGCACCGCCAGTATCGCCCGTCGCCAGGCCCCCTGCAAGCCCTGAGGCCAGCTGGCTCAGCGCGCTGACCTGTTGTTTCTCACTCTCGCTCAGCTGGTCTGCGGTTTTGCCCGGGAACAGCTGCCCGGTGATGTAGCGCGCCGCCAGTTCGCCGCCGCCGGCGCCCAGCCCGCCGGCGAGGGACGACTGGTTGTTCAGCTGCGCCGTCACCGCGCCCAGCACCGCGTGCGCCATCGCGTTGCTGGCCACGTCCACCTTGCCGGTCAGCGGGTTGGTGGTCAGCTTCTTAATTTCCGTCGCCAGATACGGCGAGGCGCCGCTCGCCAGCGCCCCGGCCAGGTTGTTGCCCGCCAGCGCCGTCAGCGCGCCGGTTACCGCCTGCGCCGCCTTCTGCAGGTCGCTGCCGGTGCCGTACTGCTGCATCGCGTTGTTATAGGCGCGCTGCAGCACGTCCGACTCGCGGAACGGTTTGTCGTCCTTCTTCAGCTGCTCCCGCGCCTGCGCCAGCGCTGCCGGGTCGGTCTGCGCCTTCAGCCCGGCGATGTCGCCCTGGGTACGGATAACGTCCATCGCCTGGCAGCCAATCTCGGCAATCAGCTGCGCCTCCTTCAGGCGGTTCTGCTCCTTGTCCTTGTCGAAGATAGGGGAGGGGATCTGGTTAGCGTGCGCAACGTCGCGGCTCAGCTCGATAACGTTCTACTTCTGGTTCGTCTGGTCGCGCACGATTATGGTGCCGTCGCTGTCCCTGCCGTTTACGTCGGTTAGCAGGCCGTTGGCCATGTTGCCCATAAACTGGCCGCCGTCGAGGTCGCCCGGTTTGACCGTGGTGTATACTTGCGATACCCGCTCATCCTTTGTATGAAAGTGGTCGTTTTTTTCTAAAATTAATCACGCAGAAAAAACATTAAACTTTCATCAAAAAATGGAAGGCGCGCCGCAGTTATTTTCAGCATTTTCAGCGATTTTGCAGAAATTCAGGAGTATATTTGTACAGTAGTTAACAGAGCAGGGCAGGCATATAGACAGAACAACAAAGAGTAATTAAGCGCGGACTGAAGGTGTTGAAGCACCGACAGCCCGCTGACCACAGCAACTATACAAGGTAGTTATCATGGCTAAGCGAGATTGTAAGTCAGAACCACGCACAACTGAAGTTCCGCAACCGACCCACCGCTGTGAGTTTCACAGCAGCGCCATGCATCACGGGCTGTTTTTACGCGGCGAGTGGCTGGAACAGGCGGGATTTATACAGGGGATGCCGATTAAGATCCGGGTGATGCCGGACTGCATTGTGATCACCACTCAGGACACCCGCGAGCTGTGGGGCTGCATCGAGGGCTTAAGCGTTGTGCCGATTAACCGCAGGAAGGTGGCGCAGTGGCTTAAAGCGTTTCCGGGGGCGATACAAAATACCTGTGACGTGCCGAAGTTTACGCGCAACAGCGGGTATCATGCACGGGAGCTGAAATAGGGAAGATCCCTCCCCGGTATAAACTGCACCTTACTAAGTTGAGCATCCAACTTTTGGGGTGCAGTTTATTTTTCAACTAATATTAAAGAACCAAAATACCAACCCCGCAGGAACGCCTAACAGGCTAATTTTCAGTACCGTAACTATTTCTGCACTACCAAAAGGAAACGGCTTTCCAAAATCCCAAATAAGCCAACCCTTAAGTAAATACGAGAATACTCCAACGAAAATCAAGGCAATACTGGTTAGTAAGCACACTGAAACTAACCTCAAGAGTGATCTACTAGAATTATTTAGAGGCATCATTCCCCCTGGGATGCATTTTGTTTAATCCATCACCAACCACACCGGAAGTAAATGAATCACCTGCATTACCGATTATCGATGGGTAAGAACTCTGAGGAGCGGGCTTGGTAATTGTCCATACTCCAGTTGGTACCCACTCATATTTTTTTGATACAGGATTTAAAATTTTATCCGCTGGTACTTTCAATATATTACCTGCAGCATATCCAACTCCAGCTCCAGCTTTACTCACCAACGCGGAAATAAATGGGTCATTACCTTTAATTTCAGCTTGATAATAACCACCCGCTGCGTTCCATGTCATTACCGGATTATAACCTTTACCTGCGGTAATCGCCCCAATCACACCAGAGCCTATCAAATCTGACAGGGTTACTTTTCCAGTTGTACCATACTGAATACCAGCCCCTAATCCGGTGCCAACCCCCACAGCAATAAGCTGTTCTTTAGTGTTATTAACAGCATTAGTAATAATTGCCTTCCCCCCCATTATTGCTACCGGCCAGGAAGTTGGGGTCATTACCACATCCATAACCCGATCACCGGTGGTGATATTATCCTTCAGGAATTTAAGATCCGAGCCGTTAAGATATTTCACTAACGCAGCGGCGTCCGGATCTTTCAACTTATCACTCAGCCTTATCTGATGTTTATTTTCATCCAGCGCTACGTTGGTATCCGCCTGTACTAATTCTTCCCAGGTCACACAGGTAACACCGCCACCGGCACAGGCTTCTGCCAGCTCTTTGCTGTTTTTATTACTGATTTCGAGATATTTATCAATCACCGGCTTGCAATCACTCCCCGAGGGTTTACAGGCAGAGAGTTCCTTATCCAGCTGGCGTGACTCTTTCTCACTCAGATAGTTATTCTCAACAACAATCCTAACCGCTTACGGATGGGATCGAAAGTTTACTCAGATGGAGTCTTCTGAGCCGTTCTTGCCTTTAACAAAATTTTTATCCAGATCCCAATACCTAAAATAAGGCCGCCGACATAGCCTGATCTTAAGAAAGAGTCAAACACATCGCTCCAACTGAACTGGAAAAAACCTTTTTTAAAATAAATAATCGCTGATGCAAGTAGTTCAGCTACAAAATCGCCAATGAGAAATAAAATCAGGCAACTCAATATCAGTTTGACTAAAATAAAAAGATTATTTTTTTGCATCGGTTTTATCCTTCTTATCGAGTTCATCTTTTAAAGCATTACCTGTTTTCTCACCGATATAGCCACCAAGAACCGTACCTGTTAAATCAGATACTGCATCTTTTCCAAGTTTTGAACCGACACCTTTTATTATTTCGCCACCTACGCCACCAACGGCAGTACCCGCAGCCGCACCAGCCATAGAGTTAAGCGGATCTTCTCCCTTAATCCCGCTCCCAATGGCTGCACCACCCATATTGACGGGGGCTGAAGCTATTATACCTTTTCCTGTTGTGGCTGCCGCTGTTACTCCTGCCATAATGACATCGACGTAACTGAACGGATCTTTTCCGGCAAGCTGAACGCCAGTATTAACTCCCACACCGATTGCTGCATTAGCCGCCATACCTTTCACAGTCACTCCCAGCACGCTTCCACCAAATATCAGTGGCGCATCGCCGATGCTGGCATTCGATTTATGGTAGCCCCAGGTATTCATTATCGACTGAGCCTTGCTCATCGCCGCTGAGTCAGGATTACGCTTGATATAATCCCGGCCCGACAACAGCCCTTTGACCAGTTCCTGCGAGACTGCCGGACCGTACTCTTTTTCCATTTCAGCCGCGTAAACGCGCAGATACCCCGCCAGCTCGGCGCGTTCCGTGCTGTTCATCTGCGAGGGGTATTTGTTAAATTTCGACACCAGCGCATCGCTGCGCTTATCGGCATTTTCCAGCTTTATCAGATCATTGGCGGCAGCTAGGGATTTATCGCCGCTCTTAATTTTCTCAATGGCTTTATCCAGCTTGTCGGAGGATGTGGCCCCCAGGAAGTTATCCTCAACCGCATTCTTGCCCGCCTGGGCGGCCGTCACAGCACCGCCAGTATCGCCCGTTGCCAGGCCGCCTGCAAGTCCTGCGGCCAGCTGGCTCAGCGCGCTGACCTGCTGTTTCTCACTCTCGCTCAGCTGGTCTGCGGTTTTGCCCGGGAACAGCTGCCCGGCGATGTAGCGCGCCGCCAGTTCGCCGCCGCCGGCACCCAGCCCCCCGGCGAGGGACGACTGGTTGTTCAGCTGCGCCGTTACCGCGCCCAGCACCGCGTGCGCCATCGCGTTGCTGGTTACGTCCACCTTGCCGGTCAGCGGGTTGGTGGTCAGCTTCTTAATTTCCGTCGCCAGATACGGCGAGGCGCCGCTCGCCAGCGCCCCGGCCAGGTTATTGCCCGCCAGCGCCGTCAGCGCGCCGGTTACCGCCTGTGCCGCCTTCTGCAGGTCGCTGCCGGTGCCGTACTGCTGCATCGCGTTGTTATAGGCGCGCTGCATCACGTCCGACTCGCGGAACGGTTTGTCGTCCTTCTTCAGCTGCTCCCGCGCCTGCGCCAGCGCCGCCGGGTCGGTCTGCGCCTTCAGCCCGGCGATGTCGCCCTGGGTGCGGATAACGTCCATCGCCTGACCGGCGATTTCGCCGATAAGCTGCGCCTGCCTGAGCCGGTTCTGCTCCTTCTCCCTGTTAAATATCGGGCTGATGCTGCCGTCGTTGGCGTGGTCGGTATCCCGGTTCAGGGTGGTAACATCCTGCTGCTGCCCGTCCTGGTCACGGATGAGCAGGGCGCCTTCACTGACCCCGGCCTTCGTCGTGCCCTCTGCATGGCCGCTGTTGTTGGCGCCCGACAGCATGCCGCCGGCCATATTGGTCAGCAGGTTCTTGCCCACCGGCCCGCCGGTGCTGAGGCTGCCGCCGCTGTGCGTGGCGCGGTAATCCGCCTGGTTGTGGATGTCGCTCCAGCCCAGCGTGCCGGTATCAAGGCGGTTCTTGTCGCTCTCCGCCGTGCTGGCTATTACCGCGCCGTCGAGCTGGGTGTGCTCTTTGACGGTGACGTCATAGCCGCCTTTGCCCGCAAACAGCCCGGTCTGCTCTTTGACGCTGTCAAAGTTGCTGTTCAGCCTGTCCCGGCTGGCGCTGACGCTGGCGGAACCGGTCATCGAACCGAGGGTGAAGCTGCCGCCCGCGCTGGCGTTCTGCTGTTTTGCGTTATAGCGGTCGCTGTCCCGCTCGCTTTCCAGCGTCAGGTTGCGCCCTGCATCAACGGTGATTTTTTCCCCGCTGGCCTGCGCCCCTTTCAGGGTGGTGTCGCGGCCGCTGGTCAGGCTGAGATGGCTGCCCGCATCGAGCGTGGTTTCGCTATGGGTCAGGCCGCTGCCGTTCTCAT
>NZ_JACXBP010000020.1 GCF_014773485.1 Erwinia aphidicola
GCCTGGCGGCTTTAGCGCGGTGGTCCCACCTGACCCCATGCCGAACTCAGAAGTGAAACGCCGTAGCGCCGATGGTAGTGTGGGGCCTCCCCATGCGAGAGTAGGGAACTGCCAGGCATCAAATAAACAAACAAGCCTCATGCGAAAGCATGGGGCTTTTTTGGGTTTCTCGCCTGCTAAAATACATACCCGTATTAACTGCACTCCCTCTCAAACTGCATATTTTTATTAGATAGCGATAATAGCTGTTTAATATCCCCCCAAATTACGACCGATAACTGCACAAAACTCGATGAATTCACCACTGTTTGCGGCGATAAAATCCTCAACTCACCCCTGATGAATCGGGTACACTACCCGCAGTTTAATATTTAAAGGTTTTATTATGTCCTGCCAGCAGCATTCATTAAAAACATGGAACACATTCAGCCTCGACGCCTGTGCCAACAAGATCAGCGTGGCAGAAAGTGCCGAGGCTCTTTGCCAATTTTGGCAGCAGAGCACCGATCAAAATGAACCTGTATTACTGCTGGGAGAAGGAAGCAACGTACTGTTTCTGGGAGATTTTTCTGGCCAGGTAATCATTAACCGCATCAAAGGCATTTGCGTATCTGAAACGGCTGATGCATGGTCTCTGCACGTGGGCGCGGGTGAGAATTGGCACCAGCTGGTTGAAACGTCTCTGGAGCAGGGACTCTCTGGTCTGGAAAATCTGGCATTAATTCCGGGCTGCGCCGGTTCAGCGCCGATTCAAAATATTGGTGCTTACGGCGTCGAGCTGGATCGGGTCTGTGAATATGTGGATATCGTTAGGCTCTCCGACGGTGTACAGCAGCGTTTAACTGCCGCCGAGTGCCTGTTTGGCTACCGTGACAGTGTATTTAAACACCAGTATCGCGAAGGGTATGCCATTATCGCTGTCGGGCTGCGCCTGGCAAAAATCTGGCAACCGGTGCTGAGCTATGGCGATCTGCGTAATCTTGACCCGCTGACGGTTACGCCGCGCGAAGTGTTCAACGCCGTCTGCCAGATGCGGCGCAGCAAATTACCCGATCCCAAAGTGACGGGTAATGCCGGGAGTTTCTTCAAAAACCCGCTGGTGAGCGCTGAAGTTGCCGCTAAATTGCAAGCACAGTATCCCCATATTCCGCTTTATCCTCAGCTCAATGGCGATGTAAAGTTGGCCGCCGGTTGGCTGATCGATCAGTGTGACTTAAAAGGTTTCCATATTGGTGGAGCGGCCGTGCATGCCCAGCAGGCGCTGGTGCTGATTAACGCCAACGAAGCGACGGGGCAGGACATCGTGAACCTGGCCCGGACCGTACGTCAGCGCGTGGCAGAGAGATTCAACGTCTGGCTGGAGCCTGAAGTGCGCTTTATCGCAGCACAAGGCGAAACAGATGCCGTAGAGGTTATTGCATGAAAGACAACACCGTACCGTTAACGCTGATTGGTATTCTGGCAGATGGAGAGTTCCATTCTGGTGAGCAGCTGGGCGAGCAGCTAGGCATGAGCCGCGCAGCAATCAATAAGCATATACAAACGCTGAAAGAGTGGGGCATTGATGTCTTCACAGTGACCGGCAAAGGCTATAGCCTGCCCGCGGCCATGCAGTTATTGAATGAACAGGCCATTAATGCCCGGCTGGATAACGGGCGCCTGGCGGTAATCCCAGTGATTGACTCCACTAACCAGTATCTGCTGGATCGCATGGATACGCTGCAATCTGGCGACGCCTGCGTAGCCGAATATCAGCAGGCTGGGCGTGGTCGTCGAGGTCGTCAGTGGTTTTCACCCTTTGGCTCTAACCTCTATCTGTCTATGTACTGGCGTCTTGAACAAGGTCCGGCGGCTGCCATGGGGCTGAGCCTGGTCATTGGGATTGTGCTGGCGGAAGCATTACAGGAGCAGGGCGCGCCCGATATTCGTGTGAAATGGCCGAATGATATCTACCTGGACGATCGTAAACTGGCCGGTATCCTCGTTGAATTGACGGGGAAAACCGGGGATGCCGCGCAGATCGTGATAGGCGCCGGAATAAATCTTGCTATGCGTGCACCCGCTGCCGACGTCATCAATCAGGGCTGGATCAACCTGCAGGAAGCCGGAGTCAGCGTAGATCGTAACGCGCTCTCTGCGCTGATCGTTAATAAAATGCGCACCGCGCTCGTCGAGTTTGAGCAGGAAGGGCTGGCACCGTTTATTGAGCGCTGGGCGCGGCTTGATAACTTTATTAATAGGCCGGTAAAACTGTTAATTGGCGATCGGGAAATATTCGGCATTGCCAGAGGAATTGATCAGCAGGGTGGCTTGATTCTGGAACAGGATGGCGTTAGAAAGTCTTGGGTTGGCGGGGAAATATCGCTGCGACCGCAGAGTTAAAAAAAAGGGCCTCAGGCCCTTTTTTTATTTGCGTAATCTGACCAGGTCAACCGCATGACCGATACTCTTGGTCATTATCAGGCTGGCACGCTCACGCGTAGGAAGGATGTTTTCCTTGAGATTCAAATAGTTGATCTCTTTCCATAACTGGCTGGCGACACCTACCGCCTCGTCTTCAGGCAGCTGTGCGTAGTGGTGGAAATAAGAGTCGGGATCGGTAAACGCGCCCTGACGGAATTTCAGGAAACGATTGATATACCAGTGCTCTAATAAATCTTCCGGCGCATCGACATAAATCGAGAAATCAACGAAGTCTGAAACAAATACGTGATGCGGATCGTGGGGATAATCCATCCCACTCTGCAATACATTAAGACCTTCCAGAATCAAAATATCCGGCTGCTTAACGACTTTATCCCCATCAGGAATCACATCATAAATCAGATGCGAATAGACCGGCGCAGTGACCTGCGCAGCACCGGATTTCAGGTCGGAAACAAAGTTCACCAGGCGGTGCATGTCATAAGAGAGGGGAAAGCCCTTTTTCTTCATCAGGCCGCGCTCTTTCAGCACCGCATTTGGATGAAGAAAACCATCAGTGGTTATCAACTCGACCCGACGATGCTCCGGCCAGCGGCTGAGTAAGGCCTGCAGCACGCGCGCAGTTGTGCTCTTCCCGACGGCGACGCTGCCTGCAATGCTGATGATATAAGGGATCTTCTGTCCTTTGGTGCCGAGGAACTGCTCCAGTACTGTCTGCCGACGCGAATTTGAACTGATATAGAAATTCAACAGACGAGACAAAGGCAGATAAATCTCCGCCACTTCTTCCATGGAGAGATCTTCGTTAATGCCTTTCAGACGGGCAATCTCGTCTTCAGAAAGGGTCATTGGCACCGAATCACGCAGCGCCGCCCACTGGGAGCGATTGAACTGGAGGTAAGGCGTAGTTAACAAGGAGTCTTTTTTGCTCATATGCGTGCTTCTGCCAGCAATTAATGCCCCTTTAATAGGCTCGCCTGTTAATGACAGTGAGTAGCGCCCGCTGCCAGGCATGCATACTAAGGGAAATTTCATCAAACAATGGGCGGAGGGTATCACCAGACGGGGATGAATAAGAAGGAAAAAAGATGCTCAGCGGATGCAAACGTAACCGCACCCGCATTAATGATATTTTTAGCGGGCAATCGCAGAGGCAATGCCAAAAGGCACACACCGAGCAAAAATAAAGCAACAGTTGGCCGAATGCATGCTGCCGGAAAGATTTCCTGCGAAAAGTTTTATCGCAGAGGAGACGCTGCGGTTAGCTGATAAACGTAAAAAGTGATGTTTGTTTGAACGAAATTACTGCGCAAGAGTGCCATATTGCGTAGAATTGCACAAATAGTAAGCGTAAGAACATTTATCGCAATTTTTTTGTTGCATCCTGCGCCCGGTCTTCCTAGAATGCGCACCACTTGATGCCGGCTTAGCTCAGTTGGTAGAGCAACTGACTTGTAATCAGTAGGTCACCAGTTCGATTCCGGTAGCCGGCACCATCAAGTAACGAAATACCCCAGGTGGGGTTCCCGAGCGGCCAAAGGGAGCAGACTGTAAATCTGCCGTCATCGACTTCGAAGGTTCGAATCCTTCCCCCACCACCATTTCGACCCAGCTTTCAGGGGTTGAGACCAGAAGAGAGAATCATCACTCGACTGGGAAGATGGCTTCCTCCAAAAGGTTGTTCATCAAGATTTCCGACTGAGCTCAAGCACAGTCAAAGTCAGCAAGCTAAGGCGGGTTGACTGGAACAGCGAAGAGGGCATCTTCTTAGTTGTTCAAGCTACAGACAGAACAGGTAGCCGAGTTCCAGGATGCGGGCATCGTATAATGGCTATTACCTCAGCCTTCCAAGCTGATGATGCGGGTTCGATTCCCGCTGCCCGCTCCAAGCCGTGCTGATATGGCTCAGTTGGTAGAGCGCACCCTTGGTAAGGGTGAGGTCCCCAGTTCGACTCTGGGTATCAGCACCACTTTCAAAATCTCCCTCCCTGCTTCTTATCTCTGTAAATTAAATTCAAAAATTCAACGATTCAGGCGATGCCTGGTTGATGTGGTGATATCACCGATTAATCCGTGTCTTAGAGGGACAAGCGATGTCTAAAGAAAAATTTGAACGTTCCAAACCGCACGTCAACGTTGGTACTATCGGCCACGTTGACCACGGTAAAACTACCCTGACTGCTGCTATCACCACCGTTCTGGCTAAAACCTACGGCGGTTCTGCTCGTGCGTTCGACCAGATCGATAACGCGCCAGAAGAAAAAGCACGTGGTATCACCATCAACACTTCCCACGTTGAATATGACACCCCAACTCGCCACTACGCGCACGTTGACTGCCCAGGCCACGCCGACTATGTGAAAAACATGATCACCGGTGCTGCTCAGATGGACGGCGCGATCCTGGTTGTTGCTGCGA
>NZ_JACXBP010000001.1 GCF_014773485.1 Erwinia aphidicola
TTCATTTGTTTTCTTTTTAATAAAACCAACTGGGATTAGATAGTATTTAAGGTCGCTATAACTAAGGGCAAGTTTTTCCTTATGTTCAATAAATTTCTCTGAGATGACTTTTTGTAGTTGAGATGTAAAGTCATGAGACTCTAGTTGCCAGGTTATGTTGCTTATCACTTCAAGTATTTTGGCTATCGTTGGGTTTTTTCTTACTTTTTCTTTTTCAATAAGAAACACGGGGGTTATAAATGGTTCTCTTGTGTCAATACCTAGGCTTCTAGTTTCATTGTTTATATCAAGTTTGTTGATATCATTGTGGTTTAATAATGTATCTAGAGCTGATAATATGGAGCTTTTACCAACGCCATTCTCACCAATAAAATATGATGAGTTACTGTCAAGTGCTATGGGAATATAGTGCTGATTTCTAAATGATTTAAAGTTTCTTAAGAATAATCCGGCAATCATTTTATAATTCCATTTGCAATATTATATTGTTTTCTGATTTTAAATAAAGATTTTTCTGGTTTATCTTATTTAAATTCATTAGGCTTATGAGGGTGGTAATGGTCGATATGAATTATTAAATTATTCTGCCTTACCACGATAAATATTTCAAGAGTTAAGAGTGATTGGCGTTGACATTCCTGCCTTGAGCCTTGCATTCTCATGAATCTCACCGTGATTCTTATTAATTCACAGCAAGAACATAGCTGCGGGGGAAGAGGCCAGTCCGGGCTAAGACGGACGTCACGCGGCAGGGACGCCGCGTGACGAGGCCCGCAGGGAGCGTCTTTTGCCGTTCCGGCGTGCACGGACTGGCCTCAGACCTGACGCTGAATTGTTTAGCGATGGAGATGTTCTTGATTGCGGGCGGACCGAAAAAGAGGGTCCGCCCCTACGACAAGGGCAGCAATCTTTACCCGCGCGCATCCGGCCGGACCATATCAAAGCGTAGCGCCTCGCTGATGCCGTAATAGGCGCTTGGGCCGCCGGCACGCAGGATCGGTTCGGCCTTCGCCGTCTGATAGATACCGTCGACCAGCAGCTCATCATCAATATGAATCGCCACCACTTCGCCCAGCACCAGCCAGGTCGGGATCTGTTCACCGTCGGCACTCTGCAACTGAATGCACTGCGACAGGCGGCACTCAAAATTGACCGGGCTTTCCGCCACCATGCTGACATTCACCTGCGTGGCAGGGACAGCCGTCAGACCGGCATAAGTGAACTCATCTTCGCCGTGCGGCAGCGAGGCTGAGCTTTCATTCATCGGCACCGCCAGCGGACGGGTCGCGAGGTTCCAGACAAATTCGCCGGTCTCCTGGATATTGGCCACGCTGTCTTTCCAGCCGCTGCTGGCGAAGCCGATGATCGGCGGGCGGTAGTTAAAGCAGTTAAAGAAGCTGTAGGGCGCCAGATTGCGCTGCCCGCTGGCGTTTTGCGAACTGATCCAGCCAATCGGGCGCGGGCCGATAATCGCATTCAGCGGATCGTGCGGCAGGCCGTGGCCCAGCTTCGGTTGATAGGAATAGCGTGTACGTGACATAAAACCTCCCTGAAAAAATTGTGTAGCGCGGAAAAATGGCGTCAGTGGTTTACCATTATTACCACAGCAGGTATCTTACGCGCCTGCCGATAAGAGAGCCGCCAATGAAAACCCCCGTCGAAAAAAATGTGCTTCACCCGCGTAACCGCCACAGCGGCCGCTATGATTTCGCTGCGCTGATTGCCAGCCATCCCCCGCTGGCACCGTTTGTGGCGGTCAACAACTGGGGCAGCGAGTCAATCGACTTCGCCAACCCGGACGCGGTGAAGGCGCTGAATCAGGCGCTGCTGCACCATTTTTACGGCATCGCCCACTGGGATATCCCCCCGGGTTTTCTCTGCCCGCCGGTGCCGGGGCGCGCTGACTACATCCACCACCTGGCCGACCTGCTGGCGGAAGATAACCGCCGCGTGGTGCCGCGTGAAATTAACGTGCTGGACGTCGGCTGCGGCGCCAACCTGATCTACCCGCTGATTGGCCACAGTGAATACCAGTGGCGCTTTACCGGCAGCGAAGTGAACGAGCAGGCGATGGCCGGCGCTAACGGCATTATTGCCGCGAATCCGGGCCTGAATCGCGCTATCCGCCTGCGCCGCCAGAAAGACCCCAAAGCGATCTTCAACGGCGTGATCCACAAAAGTGACTTCTATCAGGCCACGCTGTGTAACCCGCCGTTCCACGCCTCGGCGGAAGAGGCGCATCAGGGCAGCCAGCGTAAGCTGCGCAACCTCGGCCTGGACCGTAAATCCCCGCTAAACTTCGGCGGCCAGCAGGACGAACTGTGGTGCGAAGGCGGCGAAGTGGCCTTTATCCTGCGCATGATCGAGGAGAGCGTCAGCTTTGCCCGCCAGTGCGTGTGGTTCACCACGCTGGTATCGCGCAAAGAGCACCTGCCGGAGCTGTGGCGCGCGCTGGAAGAGGCCGACGTCGCCGCCGTGCGCACCATCGATATGGCCCAGGGGCAGAAACAAAGCCGCTTTATTGCCTGGACTTTTATGGAACAGCCGCAGCGCACACGCAACCTGCATCTTTGAAGCCGTAGCTGCGTTGGCTGCATGCGTTCACCCCAGTCACTTACTAAAGTAAGCTCCTGGGGACTCACGCATTTGCCGCCTTGCCACAACTCCAAATATTTTGGTTGCGTAAAGTTGCCATAACTTACTCCGGTGCCGTCAGTGCTTTATAACTGGCGGCACCTTCAATATCGACCCCGCTCTGCATCACCTGCACCGTCTGGTGCGGTGCCTTAATGCCTGCCTTATCAAAGTGCTTCTTCACCATGCCATCCAGCGCGAAACGCACCGTCCACTGCTTCAGTGGTTGAGTAGTAAACGACACGCGCACGGTAAATGACTGATTGGTCAGCCCGACCAGCCCGGCAAATGACGGCTCGCCGATCACCATACCGCGAATGCTCTCGTCTTCCAGCAGCTCCTTCACCGCCGCCTGCAGCGTGGCGTTCACCTTTTCAGTCTCTTCACGACGGTCAACATCATAGTTGGCGACAAACGAACCGATGCCGCGCACGAAGTTGGCAAAGGTGGTAATCGAAGACCACGGGATAATATGGTAAGCCCCGGTATCCTGACGCACGCCGACCGAGCGGATAGACATGCGCTCCACGGTGCCGGTGATGGCGCCAATGGTCACCAGATCGCCGGTATTCATGCCGTTCTCGAACTGGATAAAGATGCCGGTAATAATATCCTTCACCAGCGTCTGCGAACCAAACGACACGGCCAGGCCCAGCGCCCCGGCCCCTGCCAGCAGCGGGGCGATATTCACGCCAATCTCCGACAGCAGGATCATGATGGTGATGGTACTGATAATTACCGCCAGTGCATTACGGAACAGCGTCAGCAGGGTACGCGCGCGGGCGCTCGGCATCGGCCGTCCGTGCGAGTCAGACGCCAGCCGGCTTTCGATCATGCTGGCCAGCAGCGTCCAGCCCACGGCGGAGAAGAACAGGATCACCACGATGCGGATCAGAATATCCACCAGCTTCTCGCCCGCGCCGACCGTCAGCCAGTGCCACAGATCAAACAGGTTCCAGGCATTAAGCAGCAGCAGGGTGACGGCAAACACGGTGATCACGCGCGCCAGCTTGAGCATTGCCGACACCCAACCGTTGAGCCGGCTTTGCAGCTCGGGGTAGTTACGCCGCAGCTCCGGGGAGAGCACGATAGTTTTGCCAATCCAGCGCGTCAGCATGCCGGAAACCAGCGCGCCGATGCCGACAATCGCCAGCGAGCGCACTGTGGCGGCCATCATAAACTGCAGGCTGTCGCCAGGGTTGAACATTGAAAACAGGAACAGCGCAATAAAGTAGGCGCTCGCCAGCCAGTGCCACACCAGCGCAAACGCACGGATAAATAGCGCAAAGAAAGAGAGCGAGCGGTCTGCCAGGCGCGCCAGCTCCTGCTGGATATTGCGCCGGTTATGGAAAATCAGATACAGCGCCCACAGGGTGATCAGCCCCATGATCGCCACGTTAACCAGCGCTGCAACCTGCACGTTCACCTGATTCGCCACAATCGGCACAATCACCAGCAGGCCGTAGCCAATCAGCCCGCTCAACCAGCTCAGGGGCGTATTCCAGTAGTGAGCGCGGCCGTCGGAGAGGTGGAAGAAGCGCAGCTCGGGAAAGCGCGGGCAGAACATCAGGCGCAGGATGGCCTTGAAGAATTCAATGAGCGCAAAGGCGTTAAGGAACAGCCCCTGCTGATAGGCGATGGTGCGGCTCCCGGCGTTCATATTGTCACTTAGGATCTGCCCGACGACCAGCGCCAGCGCCAGCAGCAGCAGGTCGATGATAAAGGCCGCGGCAATCATCCCCGGCAGGTGCAGCCAGCTGCGGCGGTCGGCATTCTTCTGCCGCCCCCACGCGCCCATGCGGCGGTACAGCGGGGAGACCGCCCAGCGCACCAGCCAGTAGAACGTAAATAGCGCGCCCGCCAGTATGGCGAAATGGCTCAGCGCGTTGAAAAATGTCTGATGATTAAAGGGCTTATGCGGAGCATTAATGATGCTGCTGTGCAGCTGCTGCAGCCGTGAGGCAAACTCGGCGCCAAAGTGGCGGCTGACGTCGGTGACGCCCTGCAACACGGTTTTATCTTCATCCTCTTTCGGGGGCGTGAGCACCGGCGCTTTGCCCGACGGCTGCGCGGCAGCGGCGTTTCGCAACTGTGCAATCAGCTCCTGGCGCGACGGGTCGTCAGCGAGAATATTTGCCAGCGCAGCATAGGCGGCTTTTTTATCATTAAGATCCGGCTCGGCCTGAGTATCGCTGTTCTGCTGGGAGTGTGAAGCGGCAACGGCGGCGGCGGGCAGGCTGACGGCCTGTGACTGCGGCACACCGATAAACAGCAGCAGCAGCAATGTGATACGCAGCGTGCTGGCGAATCCTGTCATCCTCTTCTCCTCGGTTAGCGCAAAGCAGAAAAGTATAGACCCTGATTATCGGGTGGGGGAGGAAGAGGGCATTTTGCGATAAATTGAAAGCAGGGGCAGCGGGCGCCGCCCCTGAACAGATTACGACACGTGCTGCAGGAACTCACGCAGACGGTCGCTTGGCGGGTTGCTGATCAACTCGTCAGGATTACCATCCTCGGCGATGCGGCCCTTATCGATAAAGATCAGGCGCGAAGCCACTTTCTGGGCGAAGCCCACTTCGTGCGTGACGATCACCATCGTCATGCCTTCTTCGGCGAGGTCCTGCATCACTTTCAGCACCTCGTGGCGCAGCTCCGGGTCGAGGGCCGAGGTTGGCTCATCAAACAGCATCATCTTCGGTTTAACCGCCAGCGCACGGGCAATCGCCACGCGCTGCTGCTGACCACCGGAAAGCTCGGAAGGGAAGTGGTTGGCGCGCTCGGCCAGCCCGACTTTGCCCAACAGCTCACGCGCCAGGCGCTGGGCTTCGGCTTTCTTCGTGCCGCGCACGCGGATAGGGCCAAAGGCGACGTTATCCAGCGCGCTCATCTGTGGGAACAGATGGAACTGCTGGAATACCATCCCGGCTTCCTGACGGATTAGGCGGTCATCAACTTTTGGGTCGTTAACCTTTTTGCCATCGACGATCAGATCGCCGCTGGTGATCTCTTCCAGCTTGTTAATGCAGCGCAGCAGCGTGGATTTACCGGAGCCGGATGGCCCGATAATCACCACCACTTCACCCTGATTGATTTTCAGATCGATGTTGTGCAGCACCTGGGTAGCACCGAAGTGCTTGGATACGTTTTTAAATTCAATCACAGGATTTTCATCCTTCTCTCAAGGCGACGCAGAACAAAGCTCAGCACCAGCGTAATAATCAGATAAATAACGGCAACGGCGCTCCAGATCTCCAGCGCGCGGAAGTTACCGGCAATAATTTCCTGGCCCTGACGGGTCAGTTCCGCCACGCCAATGACGATAAACAGCGAGGTGTCTTTGATGCTGACAATCCACTGGTTACCCAGCGGTGGCAGCATGCGGCGCAGCGCCAGCGGCATAATCACGTAGCGCAGCGTCTCGCGGCTGGAGAGGCCCAGCGCCAGACCGGCTTCACGGAAGCCACGGTTGATCGACAGCACCGCACCACGGGTAATTTCCGCGATGTAGGCGCCGGAGTTGATCATGATCGTGACCACTGCAGCGGTCAACGCATCGATTCTGAAGTCAGGCAGTGCCATAGGCAGAGCAAAATAGATAAACATCACCTGCACCACAATCGGGGTGCCACGGATCAGCTCGATAAAGACCAGCGCGATGTTACGTGAAATCCAGCCGCCGTAAGCGCGGGCAAAGCCAGCGGCCAGGCCGATAATCACGCCGCCCAGCAGGCCCAGGACCGAAATCCACAGGGTCATTTTGGCGCCTTCAAGCAGGATTGGAATAGCAGGCCAGATGGCGCTCCAGTCAAACTGCATGTTAATTCTCCGGATCTAAAACCATTTTTGTTGAAGTGGAAAAAACGCAGAGGCAGAAATCCCGTTCTCTGCGTTTAAGCTAAACGCTGTTTTTATAATTATTTAGGTTCGCTGCCGAACCATTTTTTGTACAGTGTGTTGTAAGTGCCGTTGTCGCGCAGCGTTTTCAGCGCGCCGTTCACTTTTTCACGCAGGTCGTCGCTGCCTTTCGGGAACGCGATACCGTACTGCTGTGCTTCAATAGAGTCACCGACGGTTTTGAACTTACCTTTACCAGCGGTATGGATGTAATAGAGGATATTTGGCGTATCGTGCAGCACGCCGTCAGCACGGCCAATACCGAGTTCCATATAGGCGTTGTCAATGTTCGGGAACTGACTCAGCTCTTTGGTTTTGATGTGCTCTTTTGCGTAATCAACCGAACCGGTGCCGCTTTTCACTGCCAGCACTTTGCCTTCCATGTCTTTGATGCTTTTCACTTTGTCGTTATCGGCACGCACCATCAGCAGCAGGCCGCTTTTGTAATAACCGTCGGAGAATTCGATCGCTTTCTTACGTTCGTCAGTAATGGTGATACCGGCCAGCGCAAGGTCAACGTTACGGGTTTGCAGTGCAGGAATAATGCCGCTGAAATCCATTGGCTTCAGGGTGTATTCCATATTCAGCTGCTTCGCGATGGCATCCCACAGGTCGATGTCGAAACCGACATACTTGTCACCCTGTTTGAATTCAAAAGGGACGAAAGCGGTGTCGGTAGCAACGACCAGCTTTTTGTCGGCAGCTGTGGAAGACATAGCAAATGCCAGCGTCAGCGCGGCAAGTGAAACCTTAAAAATTGACTTCATCATTTTATCCTTATCGCTTTTCAGGAAAGGTCTTTCCCAATTAAATGCCCGCAGCCCTATGGAAGAATCGTGCCAGGTTTGCAATGACGATGAAAAACAGCGGGTTAATTGCGATTTTTCTTAAAGCAGCTGATACGATTCAGGCTGTTGCACTCTTTTGGTGCCTTGTTTTGGTGCGTGATGTTTTTTGTGGTGCAGGGCAGTTTTAACAAATTATCGGATAAAGACAACAGATAATGTCGCACGGTAACAATTTATTGCTATGGAGTTCTGATTTTTAACCTGGAAAGGGGGGAGAAGCGCTCAATTTGCCGGGCGGCTGCTGGGAGCGGTGGGTAAAAAAAAGCAGCTGACGCGGCAGCTGCTTAGGGTTCAGGGTTTCCAAAAGCTGCGCCGGACAGGGCGCAGTAACGGAACTATTCGATGTTAGATTCGATAAACCACAGGAACTTATCGAGGTCGCGAGAAGCCGCGGTGAAGATATCGGCGGTGTCTTCATCCGGCACTTCGCTAATCGCTTTGCGCGTGTCGTTAGCAACCACTGCGTAGCGGTCAGCCAGCGCTTTCAGGTGATCCTGCACGCTGTGAATATTCAGCGGGTAGCTTTTCAGCGGAGTTTTATCCTTCACGATCTGCACTGTGCCCAGCGCCACGCCACCTAACTGCACCACACGTTCTGCAATGGTGTCCTGGTGCTCGGTAATTGCGGTGCGGAATCCATCCAGCATCTCATGCACGCCGATAAAGTTCGCGCCACGCATGTTCCAGTGCGCCTGCTTGGTGATCAGCGACAGATCGATAAACTCGGTAACCAGACGATTAAGCACCTCGATAGTGGCTTTTTTCTCGTCTTCAGCCACGTCGTTACGGGTGTAAATCAGATCGGAAGATTTTGCTTTAACCAGTTTAGCGGTACTCATATTAATATCCTCTTAATAGTCAGGTTGTCCTAAATACGGGATTAAGTATAGCACCGCTTTTAAAGCCTGCCTGGAAGTTAGCGCCTATTGATGGGATAGCAGCACGCTGTTGATTAAATAAACGTAAACTGGTCCTTTTTTAAATAAGGATAAGAATGATTTTCATTGTTATTGTGGTTTTATCTTGTTGTTTTGTAATGGCTTTATTTTTATCATGCTGCTGGCTTTATTTTTTTAATTAAAAGAATAACAAAATATGTCAGAGAGGAGTAATTAACCTTTTATTCACCTGAGGGTATTTTGTTATTAACTAAT
Organism: Erwinia aphidicola; assembly: GCF_014773485.1. Lineage (GTDB taxonomy): Bacteria > Pseudomonadota > Gammaproteobacteria > Enterobacterales > Enterobacteriaceae > Erwinia > Erwinia aphidicola. The sequence continues at coordinate 8,531 of NZ_JACXBP010000001.1, forward strand.
AAGATAATTCTCACCCGGCAGCGATTATACCAGCAGGTGAGAACCGTTTATTCTCTTAGCTCACTGACCGGGTCGATTTTTTGCTTCGACGGGCGCATGGTCAAGGTAGAGCCCGCCGAGGCGGCAATGATAGCCAGCAGCGCTAGCCACTGTACCAGGCTCAGAACCTCACCCAAAAACAGCATGCCTGAAATGGCCGCCATCGCCGGTTCCAGGCTCATTAACGTCCCGAACGTTTTAGCCGGCAGGCGCGTCAGGGCCACCATTTCCAGCGAATAGGGCAGGGCGCTGGAGAGCACGGCTATCGCCAGGCCAATCGGAATTAAAGAGAGCGTCCAGACCCCGGGGTTGGCATAAATCAGCCCGAGCGGAACAAACACCAGTGAGCCAATCAGCGACCCCGCCGCGACGGTGGCAGGTCCGTGCTGACTGCCCGCCCGCTGCCCGGCAAGGATATACAGCGCCCACAGTGCGCCCGCGGTGAGGGCCAGCAACGCCCCTTCTGGATCTACACTTCCGATGTCGTGGCCGATTGGCAGTAAGAAGTAAAGGCCGACCACCGCCAGCGCAACCCAGATAAAATCCAGCGGTCGGCGCGAACCCATCAGCGCCAGCACCAGCGGACCGGTGAACTCCAGCGCCACGGCAATGCCGAGGGGAACGGTGCGGATCGCCAGATAAAAGCTATAATTCATCCCGCCGAGCGCCAGACCATAGATTGCCAGCGGTACCAGCTGGCTGCGGCTGAATCGCAGGCGCCAGGGCTTGAAAATCAGGCACAGTATCAGGGTGCCCAGCCCAAGTCGCAGCGCAGTGATACCCGGCGCGCCCACGGTCGGAAACAGGGTTTTCGCCAGCGCGGCGCCTCCCTGAATCGAAGTCATTGCAATGATGAGTACCAGAACCGGTAACCAGACAGCGTGCTTTGCATGAGTTAAGGACATCCTGTATTCCAGCCTTTGTTGATCCGTGACATGAAAATGACGGCCTCAGTGTACTGTAAGGCGAAAAAAAACGCTGTGAGCGGGCAAAAAAATTGTCAGGAAAGGGTGAAAATAGGGCCATTCTGGTAAAGAAATGTCAAAATCAATTAGGAATTATCTCAATGAACCTTTTTTTACAGTGATAATTGCCCGGCAGGATTTGGTGATAATCATAAGTAAAAAGAATGACATACATTGCATCATTAACTTTCTGTTACACCAAACTTTTCATTAGACAATGAAATCAGGGCAGAGTTTCTTGCTGTTTTTTGTTATATTTTCAGCGTTGTCAGGAGAGAAGTACTTTCACATTTGAGGTGGTTTATGAAAAAAATTGCATGTCTTTCAGCACTGGCTTGCGTTCTGGCAGTATCTGCTGGTTCAGCAATGGCAAAAAGCACCGTTTCTGCTGGTTATGCGCAGAGCGACTATCAGGGCGTTGCTAACAAAGCTAACGGCTTCAACCTGAAGTACCGCTACGAAAACGGCAGCGATGCTCTGGGCTACATCGGCTCTTTCACTTACACAGAGAAAGATCGTACTGACGCAGGCGACTACATCAAGGGCCAGTATTACGGCATCACTGGTGGTCCAGCTTACCGTCTGAACGACTGGGCAAGCATCTACGGCGTTGTAGGTATCGGCTACGGTAAATACCAGTACAACGAACCAAACCGTGAAAAATCTGATTCAAGCGACGTAGGTTTCTCCTACGGTGCTGGCCTGCAGTTCAACCCAATCCAGGACATCGCTCTGGACGTGGGCTACGAGCAGAGCCGTATCCGCAGCGTTGACGTTGGCACCTGGACTGCTGGCGTAGGTTACAGCTTCTAAGTTGTCACCGCCAGAACCGTTTACCGGTTCAGCGCTGAAGAATCCGCCCCAAGGGGCGGATTTTTTTTATCTATTTTCCGAACGGATCCTGCTGAAGCTGGCTGAACGGCAGGCGCTGAAGCTTGAAGTTGGTCACTTCAATCGGCGGCGCTTTATCAGCGGAAACAAACCGATAGCCCGGCGCAATTTCCCGCGCCTGAATGCCGCTCCACTGGGAGAACAGCAGCAGGAAATCATTTGCCGAACGTGCAGCAGGGATCAGCTGGTGTCGGCTGTCGTCGCTGGAAGTGATAAACAGCGGTACCTCAAAATTCTGGCGATACTTATCGTCATGAGTCAGATACTCATTGCGCGTCCCTTTCTCCTTCAGTGCCAGGCCGTGATCGGAAAAATAGATCAGGGAGAAGCTCAGGCCGCTGCTGTGCAGCTGTTGCCACAGCTGCTGCAGAAAACCGTCGGTCTGGGTAATGCTGTAGAGATAGCAGGAGGTTTCCAGCGAGTGCAGGCGTTCTACGTAACGGCCGCGCGTGCGGTCGCAGGCTTTCGGATGCGAGCCAACCAGGTGATAAACCAGCAGGCGCGGGCGATCCACCGGGCGGGCAAGCGCCTCAGGGGTGTACTTCAGCAGGTCCTCATCGCGCGTGGCTTTATCCGCTTCGAAATCCCCATCTTTCAAAAAGTGCACCGTTTTTGCCCGGCGGGCAATGCTGGCAATCGGGGTATCGAACTGGCCAATTTGCCCCTGGTTGGAGAGCCACCAGGTATCGAATCCGGCGCGGTTAGCCAGCGTAATAATATTGTTCTGATATTCCGGCTTACCGCCCACGACCTGAGTCAACGTCAGGCCGAGAGACTTTTGCGTGGATGAGGCCGCAGCGCTGTAGTGGGTGAAAAACTGCCCGTTGAGCTGGCTGGCGAACGGCGTGTTGTCCCAGCGGCCACCGAACGCGCCCAGCGCATCGCGGCGGGCGCTTTCACCGATCACCACCACGTAGATCTGCTGGTGCGGCTTTACCGCGGTCACGTGCCAGTCATCTTTCAGCGTTGCCAGCTGGTTCATGCGGTCGATCTCTTTGTCGACCGACAACTTGCTCTCCACGGTGTCTTTAACGAAGCGCGCCAGCGGAATACCGGTGTCTTTCAGGTTGAATACGCCGCCGGTCATCTGGTTGAGCAGCGGCTGGGTCAGCCATGCCACCACGACAAATGCCAGGCAGGCGCTCTCCCTGTGGCTCCAGCCTTGCGCTGGCATCGGTTTACGCCATAGCGCGACGAGACCCAGCGCCAGAATAACCAGCCCAATCAGATAGTCGTGCAGCGGAAAGATGGCCAGGATCTCGCTGGTTTCTTCAGCGTTAGTGGCGTGCAGTGCCAGTAGGGTGTTGAAGTTCGGCGGGCCATAAACCTGGCCGAATGGGTAGTAAAATCCGGCAAGCAGCGCAGCGATAGCAATCAGGCACTTCTGCGCTCTGGGCGCAACCGCTGCCAGCAGCATCAGCAGCGCGCAAAATGCCAGGCTGTAAAGGCCGCTAAGCGGGTAGCCAAAAGACAGATTGATCAGGACGGACAACAGCAGATACAGCCCAATATACGGGCTAAGCCACGCACGGTAACGCACCGCCGTCGCAGTTTTAATTAAGGTCAGGTTCATTATTGGTTCTTATCAGGTCATTCCAAAGCGGCCGCTTCGATGCACACCGAAGCCGCTGACTGCCGATACAGCTCGTAAGACATCAGAAGATAAGGAGGAGGGGGGGGGCCCGACTGCCGGCACTCTTTACGAAAGGCTGGCAAGATAATCGCTGTTTTGAGTAAAGGCAACCAGCAATATCAATACGTTCTGTGAAGTAGTAAACAAAATAGTGAAGGGCAGCGTCTGCGGGTTTTAAGAAGCCTGGGGACCAGGCTTCGGATGCGTCAACATTTCCAGCAGCATTAAGCGCAGCGTAAACGGCGAGCGGCTAAATAATTTCAGGATTAGGGGTAATTTCATCTGATGGCCCTCCGGTCAGTCAGGATATGAGTGAATTATCTACAGGTATAGCACAGGCTATAACTCTTAACCAGTGCTATTACGCTAAATTTTGTGCTTCTCAGTGGTTCGTTTACAATGTGCCACCAATGACCGCTGCGGCAGGGTTATAGTCGTAGTGGATAAGAACAAGAGGAAGCTGAATGAGTCGTCGCGCAAAAGTTGCAGTGCCCGCGCCACTGAAAGATATCGAAGAGCATGTCGAAGGCTTCCGCCAGGTACGTGAAGCACATCGTCGTGAGCTGATCGATGACTATGTTGAACTCATCTCAGATTTGATTCGGGAGTTTGGCGAAGCTCGCCAGGTCGATATGGCCGCCCGCCTGGGCGTGTCACAGCCCACCGTAGCAAAAATGCTTAAGCGCCTTGCTACCGTAGGCCTGGTAGAACAGGTGCCTTATCGCGGCGTCTTTTTGACGCCGGAAGGTGAAACGCTGGCTGAAGAGAGCCGCGAACGCCATCATATCGTCGAATCTTTCCTGCTGGCCTTAGGCATCAGCCCGGATACGGCGCGCCGCGATGCGGAAGGTATCGAACATCACGTCAGCGATGAGACGCTGGCAATATTCCAAAAATTCAGCGAAAGCCGTCAATAACGCCAGGTGCGCCAGCATGACCTCACTGCTCAGACCTTTTTTGCACGATCGATTTCTGCATTTGTTAGTGGTTCTGGGCCTGCTGCTGGCCTGCTTCGTTCCTTTTAAACTGGCCGAACTGCCGCGTGCCGTTGACTGGCCTACCATGGTGACCCTGTGCGGCCTGCTGATGCTGACCAAAGGCATCGAAGCCAGCGGCTATTTCGATGTGCTGGGGCGCCGACTGGTGCAGGGCTTTCACCATCAGCGCCAGCTGGCGCTGTTTCTGGTTGCTGCCGCCGCGCTGCTGTCCACCTTTCTGACCAATGACGTGGCACTGTTTATCCTGGTGCCGCTGACCTTATCGCTGCGCAAATACTCCGCACTGCCGATTGCCCGGCTGATCATCTTTGAAGCGCTGGCGGTCAACGCCGGTTCGCTGCTGACGCCGATCGGTAACCCGCAAAACATCCTGTTATGGCGCCACGGCGAGCTGGGATTCGCCGGTTTTATCTGGCAGATGCTGCCGCTGGCGGCGTGGCTGGTGTTGAGCCTGCTGCTACTGACCGCTATCTGTTTCCCGCCAAAGAGAATCGAGCGCCATGGCGGGCAGGAAGACGCTTCCTGGCAACGCCGGCTGCTGGTGGCAAGCGCGCTGCTCTATGTGCTGTTTATCGTGGCACTGGAGCTGGATGTGGCTGCCTGGGGACTGCTGCTGGTGTTTGTCAGCTTCCTGCTGCTGTCGCGCCGCATTCTGCTCAGCATCGACTGGAGCCTGCTGGTGGTGTTTATCGCCATGTTTATTGACGTGTTCCTGCTCACCCGCCTGCCGGTGCTGCAGAGCGCATTAGCCTCCGTGGGGCAGCTCTCCTACGGCGGGCAATATCTGCTGGCCGCCGGGCTGTCGCAGGTTATCAGCAACGTACCGGCCACCATCTTGCTGCTTAGCAGTCTGCCGCCTTCTCTGCTGCTGGCCTGGGCGGTCAATATCGGTGGCTTCGGGCTGCTGCCGGGTTCGCTGGCGAATCTGATTGCGCTGCGTATGGCGAAAGATCGCAGTATCTGGTGGCACTTCCACCTCTACTCTCTGCCGATGCTGGCCTGGGCGCTGGCGAGTGGATGGATTCTGCTTATGGTAATTCGTGCGGCCTGACCTCAGGCAAATCTGTATTCGTCAAGAAAGCCTGGCATTTGTCAATTTAGCCTCTATCGTTATAGAGGCTTTGCTCCGTAATTGTGCCCCAGTCCTTCGGACCACGATCCACTGCGGGACACAGCCTTGCGTAGATAATTGCGGCTACGGTTTCGTACCGCCTTTTGATTGATGGATATTATGGCTAATCAGACACCTTCCGTTCCCGATGATGAAAACCAGCAGCAAAATGACCACCCGCAGGACGATGAGACACCGCGCAAAAGCCCCGGCAAGAAGCCACTGATTATTCTGGCGGTGGTCGTGGTGGTGATGGTTATCGTCGCGCTGTTCTTCTGGCTCACCACCCGCAATATCGAAACCACTGACGATGCCTTCACCGAGGCGGACGCGGTGACCATTGCCCCGAAAGCATCGGGCTATGTCACCGAGCTGAAGGTGAAGGATAACCAGCGGGTGAAGAAGGGCGATCTGCTGGTGGTGATAGACCCGCGTGACGCCACTGCCCAGCGCGAACAGGCGCAGGCGCAGCTCGGTCTGGCACAGGCGCAGCTGCATCAGGCGCAGGCGCAGTTAGCGCTGGCCCGCGTGCAGTATCCGGCGCAGAAAGACCAGGCGCTGGCACAGCAGGCGCGTGCGCAAGCTAACTATAATAACGCCCAGGAAGACTATAAACGTCAGCGCGGCGTTGACCCGCGTGCCACCTCGCAGCGCAATATCGATGCCGCCAGCGCGCAGCTGCGCAGCGCCCGTGCCGAGCTGACGAACGCCCAGGCCCAGGTGGAAGTGGCCTCGCAGGTGGCATTGCAGATCCGCCAGCAGGAAACCAACGTCGAAGCGCGTCAGAGCCAGGTAGAGCAGGCGCAGGCGCAGCTGAATACCGCCAATCTCAACCTCTCTTACACCGAAGTGCGCGCGCCGTATGATGGCTTCGTCACTAAGCGTAACGTGCAGGTCGGCACGCTGGTGCAGGCCGGTTCTTCGCTATTCTCGCTGGTCTCTGCCGATACCTGGATTGTGGCAAACTTCAAAGAGTCGCAGCTGGCACGCATGAAGCCGGGTGACAAAGTGGAGATCGGCATCGATGCCTGGCCGGACATGAAAGTGGAAGGGCACGTCGACAGCGTACAGATGGGCTCCGGCTCACGCTTCTCGGCCTTCCCGTCTGAAAATGCCACCGGCAACTACGTGAAAATCGTGCAGCGCGTGCCGGTGAAGATTGTGATTGATAAGGGACTGGATGCCAATCATCCGCTGCCGATTGGCCTGTCGGTTGAACCGAAGGTGACGGTGGAATGAGTTCCGGCCAGAGCTGGAAACCAGCCAGTAACCCGTGGCTGGTCGCGATGACCGTCACGCTGGCGGTGTTTATGGAGATCCTCGACACCACCATCGTCAACGTGGCGCTGCCGCATGTGGCAGGCTCGCTGTCGGCCAGCTATGACGAATCGACCTGGGTGCTGACCTCGTACCTGGTGGCGAACGGCATCGTGCTGCCGATCTCGGCGTTCCTCAGCCGTCTGCTCGGGCGCAAGCAGTTCTTCCTGATCTGCATTGTGATGTTCACCGTCTGCTCGTTCCTCTGCGGCATCGCCACCGAGCTGTGGCAGATCATCCTGTTCCGCGTGCTGCAGGGCTTCTTCGGCGGCGGCTTACAGCCGGTACAGCAGTCGGTGCTGCTTGACTATTTCAAGCCTGCCGACCGGGGTAAAGCGTTTGGCCTGTCATCGATCGCGGTTATCGTCGCGCCGGTACTCGGCCCGACGCTCGGCGGCTGGATCACCGATAACTACAGCTGGCGCTGGGTGTTCTTTATCAACATCCCGGTCGGTATTCTTAGCGTGCTGGCGATCTACCAGCTGCTGGAAGATCCGCCATGGGAGCGGAAATGGGCCAAGGGCAAGCTGCGCGTCGACTATATCGGCATCAGCCTGATTACTCTTGGGCTCGGCTGCCTGCAGGTGATGATGGATCGCGGCGAAGATGAAGACTGGTTCCAGTCGAGTTTCATTGTCACCTTTGCCCTGCTGGCGCTGACCGGCATTGTCGGGGCGATCTACTGGCTGCTGTATGCCAAAAAACCGGTGGTTGACCTGCACGTGCTGAAGGATAAAAACTTCGCGGTTGCCAGCCTGCTGATGGCGGGCATGGCAGCGATCCTCTACGGCAGTTCAGTGGTGATCCCGCAGCTGGCGCAGCAGGATCTGGGCTATACCGCCACGCTCTCAGGGCTGGTGCTGTCGCCCGGTGCGGTGCTGATCGTGCTGTCGATCCCGCTGGTGCTGAAGCTGATGCCGATTATCCAGACGCGCTGGCTGATTGCCTTCGGCTTTACGCTGCTATGCGTGTCGTTTATCTACTCGGCCACGCTCACCCCGAATATTGATTTCACCACGCTGGTGTTGATGCGCAGCTTCCAGACTATCGGGCTGGGCTTCCTGTTCGTGCCGCTCACCACCATCGCCTTTGTCACCATTCCGCAAAAGCTGAATGCGGATGCCTCGGCGCTGTTCACGATGTTCCGCAACGTTGCCGGATCGATCGGTATTTCGCTCTCCACCGCGATGATCACCGAACGCTCGCAGGCGCGCAGTGCGGAGATGGTGCATAACATGACCCCGCTCAATGAGCCGTTTAACCTGGCGGTTGAACGCTGGGCGCAGGGCGTCAGGGACTTTGCGCATACGGTCGGTGACCCGGTGACTATCGCCACCGGCCAGCTCTATCAGCAGATGATCGTGCAGTCGCGGTTCCTCGCCTATATCGATGTGTTTATGGGGCTGAGCCTCCTCGCCCTGGTTCTCATTCCATTTTGTTTACTGCTGGCGCCAATCAAAAGCGAGGGCAGTGCAGGTGCACACTGACATGAACGTTTCTTCCATTTTTATGCACTCGCGTAGCGCGCTGCTGGTCGCGGCAACGCTGGCGCTCGGCGCCTGTACGGTGGGGCCAGATTACCAGGCGCCGAAGCCGGTTACGCCGGGCAGTTTTAACAGCATGCAGTCTGAAGGCGGTTCTCGACCGCTGGCGGCATCCACTAACCCCAACTGGTGGAAATCGTTTAACGATCCGCAGCTCGACAGCCTGATCGAGCGGGCGATAAAAGGTAACCTCAGTCTGCAACAGGCGGTGCTGCGCATTGCCGGGGCACGTCAGCAGCTCAATCAGGCGCGCGGCGCGTGGGCACCGTCGGTAAACGGTAATGCGCGCTTTACCCGCCAGCAGCTGGGGATCAAGGGTGAGCTGGAGTCTGAAGGGGTTTATGACCAGCTTGACCAGGCCAATACGGAGACCGATCTGCGTCCGGCGCTCGACAGCCTGTCAAAACCTGTCGGGTTATATCAGGGCAGCTTCGATGCCTCATGGGAGCTGGATCTTTGGGGCAAAGTGCGCCGCCAGGTTGAGATGGCTGACGCGCAGCAGCAGCAGTCGGTGGAAAATCGCAACGATGCGCTGGTGTCGTTAGAAGCGGAAGTGGCGCGCGCCTACCTGCAACTGCGCGGCGCACAGGCCATTACGCAGACGCTGCAAACCCAGATTGACGTGGCGCAGCAGACGCTGGAACTGACGCAGAGCCAGCAGAAAAACGGCCTGGCGCCGCAGACCGACGTGGAGAATGCCCGCGCCCAGCTGAACTCCCTGCGCGCACAATTGCCGCAGTATCAGGCTCAAATTCATCAGGCGATGAACGGGCTGGCGGTACTGACCGGCAGAGTACCCGGCGCGCTGGATAGCGAGCTGATGGCAAGCAAACCGCTGGCTGCGCTGCCTAAAGCGGTGCCGGTTGGCGTGCCGTCACAGCTGGCACGCCGCCGCCCGGACGTGCGCCAGGCGGAAGCCAGCCTGCACGCAGCAACGGCCAATATTGGCGTGTCGGTGGCGGAGCTGTTCCCCAGCCTGTCGCTGACCGGACAATTTGGCATGCGCAACAGCGATGCCAGCTACCTGGATAACTGGAGCAGCCACTTCTACAGCTTTGGTCCGTCGGTCACTATCCCAATTTTCCAGGGAGGGCGGCTGGTCTCCAGCGTCAAGCTGGCACGCGCGCAGCAGGCCAGTGCGGCGCTGGGCTACCGCCAGACGGTGCTGACCGCACTGCAGGATGTGGAGAATGCGCTGGTGAGCTACCGCAGCGATCAGCAGCAGGTTGAGGGGCTGGACGATACGGTGGATGCCTTGCAGAACGCCTTTAAGCTCGCCAGCGACAGCTATGGTCAGGGGCTGTCGACGTTTATCGAAGCGTTGGACGCGCAGCGCCAGCTGGCGCAGGCGCAGCAGCAGGCCGAGCAGGCGAGGGTGCAGAGCAGTCTCGACCTCGTCGCGCTGTATAAAGCGCTGGGCGGCGGCTGGGAAGCGTATCAAAACGTCGATCTGCCGCAGTATTCGGTGTTCGGCCCGGCGGAAAATCCGTAACCCCCATTCCCGTAGGGGCGAGGCATGCCTCGCCCGGCTTTTTTCGGTCGGGCATGCCTCGCCTTTGCGGGACAAAACATCACCCGGCTAACCTGCTTAAAGACCCTTCTTTAACGCTTAATTAAGTGGCTTATTTATATCAGCCACTGATGGCTTCCTGTCTTTTCTGATTAAAAATGAAACGAAAATCCATAATGAAACATGAGATGAAACGTTCTCAAATTATCCTTGCCGCGCATAGCTCCCATAAATACAACAGAATTAAGCTAATAATGTCTAATCAATCACGTTAACGCTGGAATAGCGAGATGTGTACCTCAAAATTTAATTTTCATTGTTGTTTGAAATGAAAAATATGATCTAAATTAAGGTCAGAGGCGGTGAACGGGTAAAAATCATGATGAGTCATCCCTCTTTTCCCAACTCAACCAGGTCGATGAGAGGTCACTGTAGTCACCATGGCAAAAGAACAATATATCACCCCCAACCGGGCGTCTGGGCCTAACAGCGCCACCAAAACAGAACCCTTTGTAAAGGTGATTGCGGTGGTTGCCACCCTTGGGGGATTACTTTTCGGTTACGACACCGGCGTTATCTCCGGCGCGCTGCTGTTTATGGGCGACGAGTTACACCTGACGCCATTCACCACCGGGCTCGTCACCAGCTCACTGCTGTTCGGTGCCGCTTTTGGCGCGCTGTTCTCCGGGCACTTCGCTGCCACGCAAGGGCGTAAGAAAATCATTATCGTGCTGGCGATTATCTTCGCCATCGGCGCGATGGGCACCGCGCTGGCGCCGAATGTTGAGTGGATGATTTTCTTCCGTCTTATCCTCGGTGTGGCGGTAGGGGGGGCATCGGCAACCGTGCCGGTGTATATCGCCGAAATTGCCCCGGCCAATAAGCGCGGGCAGCTGGTGACTATTCAGGAGCTGATGATCGTCTCCGGCCAGATGCTGGCGTATATCTCTAACGCGGGGTTCAACGCTGCGTGGGGCGGTCATGAGACCTGGCGCTGGATGCTTGCCGTGGCCACCATTCCTGCGGTGCTGCTGTGGTTTGGCATGATGTTTATGCCGGATACGCCGCGCTGGTACGCCATGCAGGGGAGGCTGGCCGAGGCGCGCCGCGTGCTGGAGCGTACCCGCGCCAAAGAGGATGTGGAGTGGGAGCTGGAAGAGATCGCCGAAACGCTGGAGGAAGAGGACAGGCAGCAGACGCGCGCCAGCGTGCAGGAGCTGAAGAAACCCTGGCTGTTTAAACTGTTTATGATTGGCGTGGGCGTGGCGGTTATTCAGCAGACCTCAGGCGTCAACACCATCATGTACTACGCGCCCACCATGCTGAAAGCGGTGGGGATGAGTACCGATGCGGCGCTGTTTGCCACCATCGCCAATGGGGCAATCTCGGTGCTGATGACCTTTGTCGGTATCTGGCTGCTGGGCAAAATCGGCCGCCGCACCATGGTGAAAATCGGCCAGTTTGGCTGCACCGCCTGCCTGTTCTTCATCGGCGCCGTCAGCTACTTTATGCCGGAAACGGTCAACGGCCAGGTCGACGTGCTGCGCAGCTATATGGTGCTGTTAGGCATGCTGATGTTCCTCAGCTTCCAGCAGGGCGCGCTCTCACCGGTGACCTGGCTGCTGCTGTCGGAAATTTTCCCAACGCGCCTGCGCGGCGTCTTTATGGGCGGGGCGGTGTTCGCCATGTGGATTGCTAACTTCCTTATCTCGCTGGCTTTCCCGATGCTGCTGGCCAGCGTCGGCCTGTCGGGTGCCTTCTTTATTTTCGGTCTGATTGGCATCTGCGGTGCGGTGTTTGTCATTAAATGCATTCCTGAAACCCGCAACCGCAGCCTGGAACAGATTGAACACTACCTGCGTGACTGGTTGAGCAGCGATGAAGAAAGTGCGGTAGTGAGCGCGACAAAACGTAAAGCGGAGAACCATTAATTGCCGACGGGCCTGTGCTGGCTGGCCCGCTTACTGCTTGCAGTGCAGCGTTAACCGCAGGCTAACGCTGCTGATGTGAACTGAACTCAGCACCTTGTTAACTGGTCGATGAGAGGTCACTAAAGTCACTATGGCAAAAGAACACTATATCACCCCCAATCGGGCCTCCGGGCCTAATAGCAGCAGCAGAACCGAGCCATTCGTCAAAGTGATTGCGGCGGTAGCCACGCTGGGCGGCCTGCTGTTTGGCTACGATACCGGCGTTATCTCCGGCGCGCTGCTGTTTATGGGCGACGAATTACACCTGACGCCATTTACCACCGGGCTGGTCACCAGCTCACTGCTGTTCGGTGCCGCTTTTGGCGCACTGATCTCCGGCCACTTCGCTAACAGCGCCGGACGTAAGAAAATCATCATCACTCTGGCGATTATCTTTGCACTTGGCTCCATCGGTACCGCGCTGGCGCCGGACGTGGAGTGGATGATTTTCTTCCGTCTGATCCTCGGCGTGGCGGTCGGTGGCGCATCGGCAACCGTGCCGGTCTACATCGCGGAAATTGCCCCGGCTAACAAACGCGGGCAGCTGGTCACCATTCAGGAGCTGATGATCGTTAGCGGCCAGCTGCTGGCCTATATCTCGAATGCGGGCTTTAACGCAGCCTGGGGCGGGGATGAAAGCTGGCGCTGGATGCTGGCGGTGGCCACCATGCCCGCCGTGCTGCTGTGGTTCGGCATGATTTTTATGCCGGACACGCCGCGCTGGTATGCGATGCAGGGGCGTCTGGCGCAAGCGCGCCGCGTGCTGGAGCGCACCTGCGCGAAAGAGGATGTTGACTGGGAGATGGCAGAGATTGAGGAGACGCTGGCCGAAGAGGAGAATCAGGGAAAACCCGGCCTGCGCGACCTCGCGAAGCCGTGGCTGATGAAGCTGCTGCTTATCGGCATTGGTATCGCCGTGATCAACCAGACCTCAGGGGTGAATACCATCATGTACTACGCGCCGACCATGCTGAAGGCCACCGGCATGAGTACCAACGCGGCGCTGTTTGCCACTATCGCTAACGGCGTGGTATCGGTGACGATGGTCTGCGTAGGCATCTGGCTGCTGGGGAAAATGGGCCGCCGTACCATGACGCTGATCGGCCAGTTCGGCTGTACTTTCAGCCTGCTGTTTATCGCGGCGGTCAGCTTCTTTATGCCGGAAACGGTCAACGGCCAGGTCGATGTGCTGCGTGGCTACCTGGTGCTGCTCGGTATGCTGATGTTCCTCAGCTTCCAGCAGGGCTTCCTGTCGCCGGCGACCTGGCTGCTGCTGTCGGAGATCTTTCCAACGCGCCTGCGCGGAATGTTTATGGGCAGCGCGATCTTCGCGATGTGGATCGCCAACTTCCTGATCTCGCTGGCGTTCCCGATGCTGCTGGCCAGCGTTGGCCTCTCCGGCGCCTTCCTGATCTTTGCGCTGATCGGCATCATCTCCGGCATCTTTGTTATCAAGTGCATTCCGGAAACCCGCAACCGCAGCCTGGAGCAGATTGAGCACTATCTGCATGACTGGCTGAGTGACGAGGTGGACACGCCGCCGCTGCCCGTGCCTGAACGTAAAGCAGAAATTCACTAATCCAGATGGCCGGGGAAGACCCGGCCTCTTCCGCTCTCACCGCCCCCTGACAGACTGCTGTATTCCCCGCCTGTTTTTTTTGGCATAATGCGCGCTGACTCACATACTCACATCGCAAATTAAAGGCTATCTCTGTGCTAGTTTCCAGCAACGTCACGATATAGTTTCAAAGTAACTAATAATTCTCTTGATCTTTTTACCCTTCCGATGAACTCATTACACAAACGTTGCTATTGCTCTTGGCTGTATCGCACGTAAAATGACCAAAACGAGCTAACTGAAAGCGTAGCGGCGGTCAGCCTGCGGGCATGGTTTTTATCACGTGTTTTATGGATTGTTTTATGCATCAGGCGTCGTTCGGTTCGGGGAATTGGTGCTATGATCGGCATCGCTCAGTCCGGTTGATGATAGGGTTGGTTTGGCGGTTGATCAGATCGCACAATCCGATCTGAGTTCCCTCAACGTGATCTACTATTCCGCGCAGCTATTTAGAATCAACAGGTAAAAATACTGCTGGTACACTTGAGAAGAGCCTGTTCCAGTGTGGAGAGTTAGCGGGGTTGAAATACGCAGCATAATGTAACCAAGTTATCATTAACTTGAAAGTTGTAAAAAACACAGTAAAATGAAGACTAAAAGTAGCACACTTAAGATTGAGCGATAAAAATGCACGAACATATTACGGATAAATCTTTTCAAGGTTTTTTTACAGACGCCCATGACCTTAGAAATACAATGATTAGGTTGTTGGGAGATGTGTCTAATCAAAATATTATTGAACCTTGCTTCGGCGAGGGGGCATTTATAAAAAACTTAATAGGAAAACCTAAAAATATCGATGCTATTGACATTGACGAAAAACATTTTTTAAATGATTTAAAGATACACAACTGTAATTATTTTCATGCCGATTTTATCGATTATTTTGTTCAACCAAAAAATCGTAAAATTGTACTCCCAAACACTAAATATGATTCAACTATTTGCAATCCTCCTTACGGTTTAAAATTCTCACAAGAGTATAGAAAACTAATAAAAAAAGCATTCCCTAATGTATATGCCAAAGAATCTTATGCCTTATTTTTCTATTTTACTTTACAGAAATTAAAAAAAGGAGGTCGATATGTTTTCATTATCCCTGATACCTTCCTTACGAGCACGAATTTGAGATTTATGAGAAATTTCATACTTGAATCAGCTAAACCAAGTCATATCATTCAGTTTAAAAGTAAGCGATTTGGTTCTGTTAATTTCGGCTACGGTAATATGTGCATTATCGCTGGTAATGTGGCCCCCCTTAGTGCTGATAGCGAAGTTAGTTGGATTGATGCAGTTGATTCAAATAAACCACTCTTACAATTACTAGAAACAGATCATACTATTGTTCGTGGTGATTATTTTATTAATAACGCGGACAAAGCTTGGGTTAATCCAAGATTATTTGAATCAATTAAGATATCTCGCGAAACTGTAACTCTGGGTGATATTGCTGAGTGCAAAACAGGAATTTATACAGGTGATAACCAAAGATTTTGTGGATATGACTCCGAAAACCCGCCAAAAAGAATCAATGGTCATCCTGTTGATTGGAGTCTGGTAAATATAACTCCAACTGAGCTTGAGAAGGAACATGGTATAGATTCAGATATCGCTTATGTGCCTTTTGTTCGAGGAGGTCATAGAAATATCTTTGAAGATACCAATAGCTGTATTCGATGGGATCATGAAGCTGTCGCGTATTATTATAAAGATAAAAAGGCTAGGCTTCAAAACAAAGATTTTTATTTTAAAAAGGGACTTGCTATACCTATGGTTACCTCAGGAAGGTTAACAGCTTCAGAAATGGAAAACTGCATTTTTGACCAAGGTGTTGTTGGTGTTTTCGCTAAAAGGGCAGGCTACCATGATTTTTTATTGATTTACCTTAATCACCCATTTGCAACAGAACAAAAGTCCCTGGTATCACCTGGGGCTAATAACTCCGCAAACTATTTGAAGAGAATTAACGTTCCTAAGTTGTCCGAAGCTGAGCTGTTAGAAGCAAGCAAAATAGTCGAGTTAGCGAAAGTGCAAGGATGGGAAAAAACAGAAGACGAAAGAAGTGATTTTATTTCTTCAGTCTTTTAAAAAAGGTGCACTATGTGCACCACGTTAGTATTACCAATCTAAATAATGAGATAGATTATTATTAATTAAGTAATTCCAAAAGTTAGGCGATAGGTCATTCCTAAAATCAATGGCTTCTCGTCTAATTTCGCATATCCCTGCATTTGTTAGCTCATCGATTTTTCTGTAAGCAGCATCCCCACAATGAACCTCCCAAAGGTTACTTCTGCGAATAGTCTCTAAATAGTTATTATTTTCGTTTTGTCTAACAAGAAATAGTAAATTAACATTAGGGTCCCAATGTTTGTAAGCTCGTCCGACAGCAATCAAACGGAGTGTATTTCCTTTTTCGTTCGAACCAAAGCCACTTTTAAAGTCTATAATATGATTTCGTCCATTTAGATTGAACATTTCATCTGCAATCATATTAATCTCACCTACAAGTTCAAAAACACTATCTACATCACTTACGATATGGTGTTGATATTGATTCCCTTGGGTGTAATTTATTATGCGATCTCTAAAGCTATTTCTAACTTCATGGAAACTTGGTGCTGAAATACGATGTAGATTTGATAATTGAGAATTATCCCATGCAGCTTTGCAAAAACGCTCCCAAAGCTCTCCATTCCGTCGTGAAAATGCCATATACTCATATGGCCAAACGACATTCCGATATTCAAAGCTCATAACCGAATAACAATATTGGAGAAGCATAAATAATTTTGAACGATCTAAATGTGAATATTTAATGGCTAACATATTTGCTAAGTCATTCTTCACACGTTCAACCGCTTGATTTATAAGTATTGACTTCCCACCATGTGGAATATTCTGAACTTGTATACTCCTGGCGATAACTGTTAAATTTGAGTGAAAATAGGAAAAAATTTCTTGTTTCAACTGAGTGTAATTCATTCAAAAAGTTCCTTAACTTCTATATCTAAAGCAGAGGCAATCTTATGGATATTTACTAGACTGACGTTTCTTTCCCCACGCTCTATACTACCTATGTAAGTCCTATCCAAATCACATAAGTTTGCAAGTTCTTCTTGTGTTAAATTCCGATTGTTTCGTTGCTTTCTGACAGCTAAGCCAAAACAAACTTGATAGTCATTCTTTTTCATAAGAATTGATTAAACCTAAAAGATGACAATGAGTCTACAGACTATGAGTAGCATTGAAGTGCGGAGGCGGGGATGAACGGTTGTGGAACTCAGCCTAGAAAAGTACCGAACTTCTATTGGCGTACTATAAAAGACCGTCAGGCGTCCCGCATAAGTTCAATGAAGAGAAACAAAGGCAATTCATTGAATATTATGAGGAGCTGAAAGCCACAGCGGGTGATAAGCCGGTTCTTTTTATGGATGCTGTCCATCCGACACAGGCCACTAAAATCAGCTATGGCTGGATACGCAAAGGTCAGAAAAAGACGGTAAAAACAACGGGCTGCCGCACCTGGCTGAATATCATGGGAGCGCTGAATCTGAAAGCACCGGAGTCTCCGTTAATCTGCGAGTATAAAACAATTAATGAATATAACGCATCCCGTTTTATCAATGAGATACGAAAGATTTATCCTGATTATAGCCAGCAGCTCCATGTTATTCTGGATGGTGCAGGTTAACACCGTTCGCAGTTAGTGAAAGACTGGGTCGAAGTGGTCAATATCAGGCTGCATTACCTTCCCCCTTACAGCCCAAACCTGAATCCGATAGAGCGAATGTGGAAGTTAATGAACGAACATGCCCGGAACAATCGCTACTTCAGCAGTACGCGGGAATTCAGGGATGCAATATATGCATTTTTTAGCCAGACGCTGCCGGATATAGCGGACTTGCTGACATCCAGAATTAACGATCACTTTCAGGTGCTCAAACCTGCATCTTGAAGTTTCTTGGGTATATATGGCGAATATTTTTATAAAAGCACTATGGTTACTATTAATGGAAGCTTTTAATACGGAATGGTTAATGATTTATAACATTAATTAACTCTTGACGCTCAGCTTGAAAAGTAGTTTTCATATTATTCTTCTGTATTTAACCAATGGTGTGTGTTTTTTCATTGGATATGAAATAGCACATGCAGATTTAATAAATTAACGACGCATGGGTAATGTCTATGTGAGCAAGATGTACATATTGATAATAACTGATTATAATACATCTCTATGGAGGTGGTTATGTCAATTTATGCATATACACGAGTTTCAAAATCAGATACTGAAAATGGAACCACTGATAATCAGGTTAATTTAATACAATCACAAGCAAATGTTTCTACAGTGTTTTCTGATGTGAATGTTTCGGGTTCAGTTATGTTTTTTCAAAGGCCGGAAGCACAAAAACTAATTAGTGTGCTAAAGGCTGGGGATACAGTTATTATCGCTAAATTAGATCGAGGATTCCGTGATACTACCGACTGTCTAAATACGGTGAAATGGTTTCAGAAACGAAAAGTTACTTTAAGAATACTTGATATAGCGCTTGATGTTTCAACCCCGATTGGTGAAATGATTTTGACCATTATGGCTTCAGTTGCCACTTTTGAACGCAAGCGGATTGCTGAACGTATCAAGGATGGTTTTGTAAATGGTCGTAAACAGGGTAAGAGCTATGGATATAAGCTGGAAGCAGTACGTCGCTCAGTAGCTATAAGTTCCTCTAAACGGCGCCAGGAATCATTAAAACGTTATGACATGATTCGTACCAACCTGAGTCAGTTAATCGCTCAGAACGCTACTGAGGCTCAAATGCTTAATCATCTGAAGGCCATAGGCCAGCCCGTATCTCGCTCAACATTGCGTAATGCACTTGGAAGGTAGCTGGTAGTGATACAGAATTCACTGCTCAAATTACGTTCAATGTGCTTCACGAAAACTGTGGTATCGTAAGTATAATGCCTTTACAACCACTTATATCTGACAATAAAAATGAAGCATTTGTTATTTGCTTTAAAAATTGAGTGTTATAATGGTTCTAGAAGTTATCTATTAGTTACTACTACTAACCAAGCCTAAGAAGATAGAATGTGGCTTTGCCACTGCATCGAAGATGCATGATTATCATTAATTAATGCATTTATTTTTTGCTTTAAAAAATGAGTGTTATAATGGTTCTACAGGTTTTCTATTAGTTATTATTACTAACTAAGCCTGAGAAGATAGAATGTGGCTTTGCCACTGCATCGAAGATGCATTATAGATACGATCATGTATAATTTCACAGATCGTATCTTTACTGATAGTAGGTTTAATGAAATAGGCTAATTTACTTACAATTACTCACCGTTCCACTGGCAATAACTTCCTGACTGTCCATTATTGAAATTTGGCCTTTACCAGTACGGCTATCGAACCAGACTGTTGTACTACCAGTGTTATCTTCTTCATGATAGGTATGCTGTGTTCCTTTTTGTGAATGCTCACCAACCAAATTTAACTTGGTACGAGTTATTTTACCCGTTTTTTCATTCGTCACTATAGCGAAACAAGTTGGTGCGTTATTAGTTTTTTGTATTTCACTTGGTGGAGAAAAACGATCTCGCATTTGATTACCGAAGTTAGTGAGTTCTTCCATATTGACAGAATATGCAGAAGCACCAAACGAGAACACTAATAATGAAGCTATAACTAATCTTTTCATTTACAATTTCCTGTTAAGTAAGATAAAACCTCATTGGTTTTGTTTTCTGTCATTATCATTGTTGCCGATAGTGTTCGACGATCTACTTCAAGTTTAAATTTATATCCTTGGTCATCTGATTCGTAGATGAAGTATTTCTCATCATCAGAAAGTTTACGGCTTTTAAACTTATGCGTGTCAGTTACACCTGTGCCGGATTGTTTATAAGAACATTCAAAATCTGGAATTGGGTCCTTATTACAACCAGTAAGCATTACAACGGAAAAAATTACTGCCAGAGATAAAATAGAAGTTTTTAACATTTTTGGCCTAACTAATGTTTTGCTAATTAGAATTGAGTTTTGACGCTTCGTCGATCTCACGTTCGTCATCCTCGCTTCTGGACACCTGACAACGTAGATTTGTACAATTTTTAGCCTCCTATGTGTGCTGTGTTGAGGATTTGTCTACCGAGTAACTGGTGGTAGTCGGTAGACATGGGTAACAGGTATGGGCTTTCCTTCTGCCACCATCTAACTAAGTAAGTCTTAGTTCTGGATGCATTATAAACTAAGATTTACTTAGTGTAACCATGCGTATGTTGACCACAACTGTCTTCCTTGAAAAACCAAAATTAAATTTTACAATGAAAATACATGATGAAAATCAATGAGTTAATTGATTTCAGACTTGCTGAAAGAATCACTAATGTACTTAATGATATGCATATGGATTCATGCTGGATAATCGTTTTTATAGATCGGTATCTATGAATCGATCGGCCAAATCGATCATGGTTGTTTGCTGTATTGGTGATGCTTCCAATGCTGACACAATGCTCGCACCCAGAGAAAGCTAAGTAATACTTAGTAAAATTATTATTTTCAACTAAGAGAATCTTAGCCAATGAATTTGGCTGAGGTTTATATGCTTATAAAAAGGTTGAAAGAAGCGCGTCTTAGAGCAGGGATTTCCCAAGAAAAACTTGGTGTACTTGCTGGTATTGATGAGGCTTCAGCCAGTGCAAGGATGAATCAATATGAGAGAGGAAAACATACTCCTGATTTTGATATGGTATGCAAACTTGCGAAAATATTAAAAGTGCCAGAAAGTTATTTTTACACTATTGATGATAACATGGCGGAGATAATGCTAAAAATCAATAATATGAATAATGATAGTAAAAAAGAATTAATAAAAATAATGGATGAATTATTAAAGCAATGAATGCACATGCTTTTGAAACGTTGATATATGGAGTGTTTTATACTCCATATAAATTTAAAGAATAATACTATAATCTTTTATTAAAAAGATTCAATTCAGCTTCCCATTCAGGAGTTAACCAATTTACATCCTCTTCTTCACAATTTTCAACCAGTTCATAACCACCCTCTGGTATCCCATTAATGCTGATGCTTTCATATTCCTTCATTTTAGAGATATTATATCCAAAATCTTCTGCCTGCTCTTTTGATAATATTGAAACTGTATAAGGCTCTCTATGAACTATAACAACATTGTTTTGTTTAATATAAATCATTTCGTATCTATCTTGAGTAATTTTATTCGAACTCATTAAGTGATTTCCTTTACATTTTGTAATGTGTGCATAGGCCCGATATTGAAGGTGTATTCTAATCGTTCTATCAATTCATAACAAGTGATTAGCAATGATTAATATTGATTTAGTTAGGAGTTAATGAATTCTAATAATTTTTTAGTGTCAGATATGAAAGTGATTTTTTCTCCATCCCAAATAAAATTCTGAGTATGTTTGTTCCTGTACGAAATTTTCACTCTCCATTTTTTACCGGCATTAAAAACGATTATTTTGTCAACAACGCGTTTAAGCATTAAGTTAAGTTCCTGAGGATCATTTATTTCTTGCAAAAGATTCAAATTGAATGCTTTTTCAGAAATTATCATACTGTTTTGTTGTTTAATTTGTTCTTCTATATCATGAAGTTTTGCCTCAAGGTTACTTATCGTATGCATCACGCTAACCGGTATTTTAGTTAGAGTAAGAAGCATATCATTTAGGTCTTGAATCTTTGTTTTAATATTATTCTGCTCAATTAATAATGATTCATCAAGATAAGATTTCTTTTCAAGTTTGAGTTCTTTCATTATCCTATAAAGCGCGACTTCTAAATTTTTAAAATTCTTCGTTACAATACACTTACCATCTCTTGCGTTGGCGCAAACATGATACTGATATGTTTTCCCAGAGGCGACATGAAATTTTCTAACGAGTGCTCCTCCGCATTCGTGTTTTAATAATCCAGCGAAGGCATTGAATTCAGATTTATATCCAGGTTTATTCTGCTTATGATCTGACTGTAAAAGCATGAATTCTTCTTTACTGATAAGAGCTGGATAATAACCTTCTATAATATCAAGTAAAATAACTTTACGGTCTTTTGTTGTCTCTGATGTTTGATAAGCTCCATAAAGTGCAACTGAATTTATAGTTTTTCCGACTGTTGTATGGTTCCAGCCGGAAGATCGTAATGGTTTATGACCTTCATCGTTTAATGCTTTTGCAATTTTATTTGTTCCAAAACCTTTTCTACGTAATTCGATGATTCTTTTGCCTGCTTCAAGCCTATCACTAAAGATAAAATTATCTCCTTTTCGTTCTAACCAGAAAGGCAGGACTTTATTGATAATCTCACCATTTAACGCACGTTGTCGCTGCTGTCCTTTCGTCTCGCGTAAACGCTGAGATTTTTTCTCGGATTCCTTATGAGCAAGATCAGCAGCTAGAGCTATCCTGATGACACTTACTAGATCGTTGATAGACTCTCGGTTTAGTAATAGACCATCAACAAGCGAAGCAATGAAGATGTTGTTTTGCAGAATCGACTTGATGATTTGTTGAGTGACGTCGATGCCTCGACGGCTTAGACGGTCCAGCGATTCAATGATGATAGTCGAGCCTTGCTCAATTTGACCTTTCTCGATTGCTTCGAGCATATCTCCTAGCGAAGGTCTGTTTCCTTCTTTGAATGCTGAGATTCCGAGGTCTTGGAAGTTCTTATCTGATAGAATTAGATTATTAGCAAGTGCATACTGTTCAGCAAGTTCTGTCTGGCGTCTTACTGAGTCGCCTTGTTCTTGCTTCTTCGATGAGAATCTTATGTAAGAGTATGCTTTTCCGTTTTGTTTCATATACACCTCAGTAACTTACAAGAGAGTATCAATTTTGCTTCTTTGCAACAATATCACCATGCAGTTTGGCAGTAAGCCGCTGTTCGAAAATATCTCCGTCAAATTTGGCGGCGGCAACCGCTACGGCCTGATCGGTGCCAACGGCAGCGGTAAGTCCACCTTTATGAAAATTCTCGGTGGCGACCTGGTTCCTTCCGGCGGTAATGTCTCGCTCGATCCGAACGAGCGCCTCGGTAAACTGCGCCAGGATCAGTTCGCCTTTGAACAATATTCCGTGCTGGATACGGTGATCATGGGCCACGGCGAGCTGTGGGCGGTGAAGGAAGAGCGCGATGCGATCTATGCGCTGCCGGAGATGAGCGAAGAAGACGGTTATAAAGTCGCTGACCTCGAAGAGAAGTATGGCGAGATGGACGGCTACACCGCAGAAGCGCGTGCCGGTGAGCTGCTGCTGGGCGTGGGTATTCCGCTGGAGCAGCACTACGGCCCGATGAGCGAAGTCGCTCCCGGCTGGAAACTGCGCGTGCTGCTGGCACAGGCGCTGTTCTCTAACCCGGAAATTCTGCTGCTCGACGAACCGACCAACAACCTGGACATCGATACCATTCGCTGGCTGGAGCAGGTGCTGAACGAGCGTAACAGCACCATGATCATCATTTCGCACGACCGTCACTTCCTGAACATGGTCTGTACCCACATGGCCGACCTCGACTACGGCGAGCTGCGCGTTTACCCGGGCAACTACGACGAGTACATGACGGCAGCAACCCAGGCGCGCGAGCGTCTGCTGTCTGATAACGCCAAGAAGAAAGCGCAGATCAACGAACTGCAGTCCTTCGTCAGCCGCTTCAGCGCCAACGCCTCAAAATCCCGTCAGGCGACCTCACGCGCTAAGCAGATTGACAAGATCAAACTGGATGAGGTGAAAGCATCGAGCCGTCAGAACCCGTTCATCCGTTTCGAGCAGGATAAGAAACTGTTCCGCAATGCGCTGACGCTGGAAGCCGTGACCAAAGGTTTCGACAACGGTCCGCTGTTTAAAAACGTCAATATGCTGCTGGAAGTGGGCGAAAAGCTGGCGATCCTCGGCCCGAACGGAATCGGTAAAACCACGCTGCTGAAAACGCTGATTGGCGAACTGCTGCCGGACAACGGCACCGTGAAATGGTCCGAGAATGCGCAAATTGGTTACTACGCGCAGGATCACGCCCACGACTTCGCCGACGACCTGAGCGTGTTCGACTGGATGAGCCAGTGGAAGCAGGAGAGCGATGACGAGCAGGCGGTACGCGGTATTCTCGGCCGCCTGCTGTTCAGCCAGGACGATATCAAGAAGCCAGCCAAAGTGCTGTCCGGTGGTGAGAAGGGCCGCATGCTGTTCGGCAAGCTGATGATGCAGAAGCCGAACGTGCTGATCATGGATGAACCGACTAACCACCTCGATATGGAATCGATCGAAGCGCTGAACATGGCGCTGGAGATGTACGAAGGCACGCTGATCTTCGTTTCTCACGACCGTGAGTTCGTCAGCTCGCTGGCCACGCGCGTGATTGAGATGACGCCGGGCAAACTGAACGACTTTACCGGCAACTACGAAGACTATCTGCGCAGCCAGGGCATCGTGTAAACCCGGCAATCAGGCGATACCTTGTAGGGGCCGACCCTTTTTTATGGTCGGCGCTGGATGCTGATAGTGCGGGCTGACCGAAAAAGAGGGTCAGCCCCTACAAATGCCTCGCTGCCAGTCCACCTGCAAATGCCTCGCTGCAAACGTAGGGGACGACCTTCTTTTTCGGTCGTCCCGTATCCCCCGGTTATTCACCCACCTGGTTTTTTCCCGCGCGTTTCGCCGCATACAACGCCTTATCCGCCTCGGCAATCAGCTGATGGCGCGCGGTTTCGCTGCGTTCGGTCACCGCCACCGCTACCCCAATACTGATCGTCACAATTCTCTCCGGCGTATCGCTACCTGGGTTAGGAATGCCGAGCTTTGCCACCGCCTCCGTCGCCTGTTCGGCAAAGCGCAGCGCCGCTGTGCGATCCGCCCCCGGCATAATCACCGCAAACTCTTCGCCGCCGTAGCGCGTCACCAAATCTTCCGGGCGGTGCGGCAGGCGTGACAGCGTATGAGCGATCTGTTTCAGGCAATCATCCCCGGCCAGGTGACCGTAGGTGTCGTTAAAGGCTTTAAACGAATCGACATCGATCATCAGCAGCGACAGCGGGGTGCGCAGCTTGTGGGAGCGCTCGACGTTGCGCTGCAGATAGAGGTCGAAATGGCGGCGGTTTGCCAGCCCGGTAAGACTGTCGACCAGCGCCAGCGTCTGTAAAGTGCGGTTCATGGCGGTAAGCTGATCGCGCACCTGAGTCAGCTCCAGCTGATTCCTCAGGTTGAGGGAAATATGGCGCAGCACCAGCAACCCGAGCAGGGAGATCACCAGCAGCAGGATCGCCGACAGCGCAATATAGACGCTGAGAGCGGAGAACCACTCCTGCAGCAGCGCCTTTTTATCGTAGCCGACGGCCACCACCAGCGGGTAGCGCTTCAGGCTGGAGTAGCCCAACACCCGTTCAATGCCGTCCAGAGCCGATTTATAGAGCGCGGTACCGTTTGGAGTACTCTTCAGCAGCCGGGTAAAGAGCGGGCTGCCGGAGATATTACGGTTAATGGTATTGTCGGCGAACGGGCGCGCGTAAAGGATATTGCCATCGGCCTGCATCAGCGCCAGCACGTCGCGATCGCCCATATTGTAATAGCCATAAACCTGCTTAAAAAAGTTCAGGCGAACGGTCGCCAGCAGCACGCCGCGAAACGAACCATCGAGATTATTCAGGCGCATCGAAACGGGGATAACCAGATCGCCGGTCGAGCGGCTGCGGATCACCTTGCCAATATGGACATTGCCGTCGAGGTTCTGCTGATGATAGCGAAAATACTCGCGGTCGCTGTTATTAGCGCGCTGCGGAACATTGCCATCGGACGTGACCAGCCAGTTGCCTTCACTGTTGTAAATAAACAGGCCATGCAGCTGCGGCAGGCTGGCTTTGCGGTTGGACAGCAGATCTCTGAGATAGGGGGTGCGTTCATGGCGCAGGCCAATCAGCGAGATGCGGTCGCGCAGATCCTGTAACGTCAGGTCGACCTGCAGGAAAGTGTCCTCCGCCTGGCGCGACAGCGACTGCGAGAGGTTACGGGCATCGTTCTGCGAGCTGGTAATCATCCGGTTCCACGAGTTCCAGACAATCCAGCCGTTGATAACCATCACCGCCGTGACAATCGTCAGCAAAAAAACCATCATCATGCGGCGCAGTGAAGATTTTGTGCCTGCTGAAGTGGCGATCTGTTCATCGATCATAAGCTAATCAATCCTTTCGCTTCCCAGCATTCGCTTAACTATAGTGCTGGAAAGCTTAGCTGCACACCTCGCAGCGCGGATCTTTTGCCACATTCATGCTGCGAAATTGCAGCGTCATGGCATCGTATAGCAATAGCTTTCCTGCTACCGCGCCGCCATAGTGCGCCAGCGCGCGGATCGCTTCCATCGCCTGGAGTGAGCCAATCACGCCGACCAGCGGCGCCATCACCCCGGCCTCAACGCAGCTCAGAGTCGACTGGCCGAACAGCCGGCTGATGCAGCGATAGCAGGGCTCGTCCTGACCCCAGCTGAACACGCTGACCTGGCCCTCCATGCGGATGGCGGCACCGGAGACCAGCGGAGTTTTGCTGTCAAAGCACAGGCGGTTGAGCTGTTCACGCGTCTCCACGTTGTCGCAGCAGTCCAGCACCAGCTGATGCGAGGCAATCAGGGCTGCCAGGGGAGCGTCATCCAGTCGCGCATTGACGGTGTCAATCTGGATCAGCGAGTTAAGCGCCGCCAGACGCAGCCGCGCAGAGTCGACTTTTGCCATCCCGACCTGCGCCTCAGCGTGCAGCACCTGGCGCTGCAGGTTAGAAACGGCGACGTGGTCGAAATCCAGCAGCGTCAGATGGCCGACGCCCGCAGCGGCGAGATACTGGCTGGCGGCGCAGCCCAGCCCGCCCAGGCCGACCACCAGCACGCGGGCAGACTTCAGCTGCTCCTGCCCCGCAAAGTCAAAACCGCGCAGCACGATCTGGCGGTTATAGCGCAGCATTTCGTCATCGCTCAGCTCGGGCAGCATCTCAGCCCTCCAGCAGCGCGTTGAAAGGCTCAACGTCAACCCATTCACCCGGCTGCACGTCGCCGCGCTCGCGCTCCAGCACGATAAAGCAGTTGGCCTGATGGAAAGAGCTAAAGACGTGCGAGCCCTGGTGGCCGGTGGTTTTCACCTCCAGCTCGCCTGCGGCATTGCGCTGCAGCAGCCCGCGCTGGAAGTCGAGGCGACCGGGTGATTTCTTCAGCAGGTCGGCGCTGCGCACGCGCTGGCGTGGCGGCAGCGCCGGGCCGCTCTGCCCGGTAAGCTTCGCCAGCAGCGGCTGCACCAGCTGATAAAAGGTTAATACCGCCGACACCGGGTTGCCCGGCAGGCCGCAGAACCAGCTGTTGGGCAGGCGACCAAAGGCAAACGGCTTGCCCGGTTTGATGGCCAGCTTCCAGAAGCCGACTTCGCCGAGTTCTTCCAGCATCTGTTTGGTGTAATCTGCCGCGCCAACGGAGACGCCGCCGCTGCTGATCACCACATCGCCCGCTGCATCGGCACGGACGAAAGCCTCGCGCAGCGCCGCCGGGTCGTCGCGAATAATGCCGAGGTCAATCACCTCGCAGCCGAGCTTATCCAGCATCAGCTGGACCGCAAAGCGGTTGGTATCGTAAATCTGGCCCGCCGCCAGCGGCTGGCCGACCGGCTGCAGCTCATCCCCGGTGGAGAACACCGCCACGCGCAGCTTGCGCACGACCGAAACCTGCGCAATGCCGAGAGAGGCCAGCAGCGGCAGCTCGGCGGCGCCCAGCCTGGTGCCCGCGCTCAGCACCTCGGTGCCCTGAAGGATATCCTCACCGGCACGGCGGATGTTCTGCCCGGCGCTGACCTCAGCGGTGATACGGACTGTATCGCCAATGCTTTCGGTCTGCTCCTGCATCACCACCGCCTCGCAGCCCTCAGGCAGCGGCGCGCCGGTCATGATGCGGATGCAGCTGCCGGCCGGCCAGGCACCGCTAAACGGCTGGCCGGCAAACGCTTTCCCGGCCACGGTAAGTACCGCACCGGGGGTAACATCGGCCATGCGCAGGGCATAGCCATCCATCGCCGAGTTATCAAACGGCGGTACGTCAATCGGCGAAGTCACCGCCGCAGCGGTAATGCGCCCCACGGCGGCGGGTAGCAGCACGCTTTCGCTGTCGCTAAGGGGGGTGATCTGCGCCAGCAGGGTATTGAGGGCATCGTCGAGGGAGATCAGTCCCGCAGTATAAGCTTCCATTGTGTCTCCGGTCGCACGCATAAATCTTAAAGCGCTATTATGGCGTGATTCCCCGCCAGGGTCACGTTTGCCCGTGCTGGCGGGGAAAATGTCGCATTCTGATTTATCTTAGAACCAATAGTTATTATCAGGGTGCGAACTTTCCTCTTTACATCGCCAGACTGCCTGCCTATAGTCAAAAATCGCATTTTCTCAATAAAATCATTCTAACTCAGTGTTTTTCATGCTGATTTGGCACACAGGGTAAATGAATTATGGCCAGAGCGACGATCGCAATTCATGGTGGCGCGGGGGCAATCGCCCGCAGCAGCATGGACAGTGAAAAAGAGCAGCACTATCGCCAGGCGCTGTCAGAGATTGTCGCCAGCGGGCAGGCGCTGCTGGCGGCGGGCGCCAGCGCGCTTGACGTGGTGACCGAAGCAGTGCGCCAGCTGGAAGAGTGCCCGCTGTTTAATGCCGGGCGGGGTTCGGTGTTTACCCATCAGGGTACGCACGAGCTGGATGCCTGCGTGATGGACGGGCGCACGCGGCAAGCGGGAGCGGTCGCGGGCGTTAGCCGGGTGCGTAATCCGGTGCTGGCCGCGCGCGCGGTGCTGGAAACCAGTCCGCATCTGCTGTTTATCGGCGCGGGTGCGGAATCGTTTGCGGCAGAGAACGGCCTCGAAATGGTCGAAAACAGCTTTTTCTCCACGCCGGAGCGCCGCGCCCAGCTTGAGCGCGCGATGGCCAGCGACCAGACCCTGCTTGACCACGATGGCGATCCCCTTGACCCCGACCGTAAGTTCGGCACCGTTGGCGCGGTGGCGATAGATCTTGCCGGCAGCCTGGCGGCAGCCACTTCCACCGGCGGCATGACCAATAAGCAAGTTGGGCGCGTTGGTGACTCCCCACTGGTTGGCGCGGGCTGCTATGCCAGCGGCGGCGTGGCGGTCTCTTGTACCGGTACCGGTGAAGTCTTTATGCGCACGCTGGCGGCCTATGATATTGCGGCCCTGATGGAATACGGCGGCCTGTCGCTGGATGAGGCGAGTCGTAAAGTGGTGATGGAAAAGATCCCGGCTCTCGGCGGCAGCGGCGGGTTAATTGCCGTGGATGCTGAAGGCAATGTGGTGCTGCCGTTTAACAGCGAAGGCATGTATCGCGGCTATGGCACAGTGGGTGAAGCGCCAGTGGTGGCGATCTACCGGGAGGAGCCCTGATGAGTGAGTTTCGCCATCATGACAATGTGGTGCTGTCGGTGCGCGATCTCAGCGTCAGCTTTCAACAGGAGAGCGGGCGCGTCCAGGCGGTAAACAGGCTGTCGCTGGACGTGCGCCAGGGCGAAACGCTGGCGATCGTCGGCGAGTCTGGCTCCGGCAAATCGGTGACCTCGCTGGCGCTGATGCGTCTGGTGGAGCAGGGCGGTGGCAATATCGACAGCGGGCAGATGTGGCTGACGCGCCGCAATCAGCAGCGGGTCAACCTGGCCGCGCTGCCGCAGTCCGAGCTGCGGCGCATTCGCGGTGCCGATATGGCCATGATTTTCCAGGAGCCGATGACCTCGCTCAACCCGGTGTTCCCGGTGGGGGAGCAGATTGCCGAGTCGATCCGACTGCACCAGGGAAAAAGCCACGCCGACGCGCTGAAAGAAGCGCAGCGCATGCTCGATCTGGTGCGCATTCCCGAAGCGAAAAACGTGCTGTCGCGTTACCCGCATCAGCTCTCCGGCGGCATGCGCCAGCGCGTGATGATCGCCATGGCGCTCTCCTGCCGCCCGGCGCTGCTGATCGCCGATGAGCCCACCACCGCGCTCGACGTGACTATCCAGGCGCAGATCTTACAGCTGATCCGCGTGCTGCAAAAAGAGATGCAGATGGGGGTGATTTTTATCACCCACGACATGGGGGTGGTGGCCGAAATGGCCGACCGCGTGCAGGTAATGTACCGCGGCGACGTGGTGGAAACCGGCAGCGTCGAGTCACTGTTTGCTCATCCCCAGCAACCCTACACTCGCGCACTGCTGGCCGCCGTGCCGAAACTCGGCGCCATGAGCGGGCGTAGCCTGCCGGCAAAATTCCCGCTGATCCAGCAGGGTGAGCAGCAGCCGGAACAGCCGCAGGACACCGTCCGTCAGCAGGAGCCGCCGATTTTACAGGTGCGCGATCTGGTGACGCGCTTTGATATCCGCAGCGGCATCTTTAACCGCGTGCACCGCCGCGTTCACGCGGTGGAGAAAGTCAGCTTTGACCTGCGCCCCGGCGAAACGCTGGCGCTGGTCGGTGAATCCGGCTGCGGCAAATCGACCACCGGGCGCTCGCTGCTGCGGCTGGTGGAGAGCCAGGGCGGCAGTATCACCTTTAACGGCAAGCGCATCGATCGGCTTTCCGGCCAGGCACTGTCGCACCTGCGGCGCGATATTCAGTTTATCTTCCAGGATCCTTACGCCTCCCTCGATCCGCGCCTGACGGTGGGCTTTTCGATTATGGAGCCGCTGCTGGTTCACGGTATTGCCAAAGGGCAGGAGGCCGAGAAACGCGTGGCGTGGCTGCTGGAGCGCGTCGGCTTAATGCCGGAGCATGCGCAGCGCTATCCGCACGAGTTCTCCGGCGGACAGCGGCAGCGTATCTGCATTGCGCGCGCGCTGGCGCTCAACCCGAAAGTGGTGATCGCCGACGAAGCCGTCTCGGCGCTGGACGTCTCGATTCAGGCGCAGATTATTAACCTGATGCTCGACCTGCAGCGCGAGTTTGGCATCGCATTCCTGTTTATTTCGCATGATATGGCGGTGGTGGAGCGCATCAGCCACCGCGTGGCGGTGATGTATCTCGGGCAGATTGTCGAGATTGGCCCGCGCCAGGCGGTGTTCGAACAGCCGCAGCATCCGTATACGCGCAAACTGATGGCGGCGGTGCCGGTGGCCGACCCCACGCACCGCCGCCGTGAACGAGCACTGTTAGTAGATGAAATACCCAGCCCGATCCGCGCCCTGGGCGACGAACCGGAAGTGGCACCGCTGGTTGAAGTCAGCAGCGGGCATTTTGTGGCACGCCATGCTATCGCCCGCGCCTGAAACTGCATAATGACGACAAGGGATGAACTGAATGATAAATCAACACTCGCGTAAGTTGCTGTTAACCGCCGGCCTGCTCGGCAGTATTGTGGCGCTCCCTGCCTGGGCGGCGAAAGATGTCACCATTGCGGTCGCCTCAAACTTCACCACGCTCGACCCGTATGATGCCAACGACACGCTGTCGCAGGCGGTAGCGAAGTCGTTCTATCAGGGGCTGTTTGGTTTCGATAAAGAGATGAAGCTGGAAAATGTGCTGGCGGACAGCTACCAGGCCAGCCCGGACGGACTGACTTATACCATCGCGCTTAAGAGCGGGGTGAAGTTCCAGGACGGCACGCCGTTTAATGCCGATGCGGTAAAAGCGAACCTCGACCGCGCCAGCAACCCGGACAATCACCTCAAGCGTTTCAACCTGTTCAAAACCATCGCCAGCACCGAAGTGATCAACCCGACCACGGTAAAAATCACCCTGAAGCAGCCGTTCTCGGCGTTTATTAACACCCTCGCCAGCCCGGCTGCGGCGATGATCTCTCCGACCGCACTGAAGAAATATGGCAAGGATATCGGCTTCCACCCGGTCGGCACCGGCCCTTACGAATTTGTCACCTGGAACCAGACTGACTTTGTGAAGGTGAAGAAATTCGCCGGTTACTGGAAGCCGGGCTATCCGAAACTGGACAGCATCACCTGGCGCCCGATTGTCGATAACAATACCCGCTCGGCGATGCTGCAAACCGGCGAAGCGAACTTTGCTTTCCCTATCCCGTTTGAGCAGGCCAAACTGCTGGAGAAAAACAGCAAGCTCGATCTGGTGACCTCGCCGTCGATCATGCAGCGCTATATCAGCTTTAACGTCACGCAGAAGCCGTTCAACGACCCGAAAGTGCGCGCAGCGATTAACTACGCCATCAACCGTCAGGCGCTGGCGAAAGTCGCCTTCGCCGGTTATGCCACCCCGGCCACCGGCATTGTGCCACCGTCGATTCAGTATTCACAAAGCTACCCGGCCCCGGAATATAACCCGGCCAAAGCGCGTGAGCTGCTGAAAGAGGCAGGCTACCCGAACGGCTTCACCACCCAGCTGTGGTCGTCGCATAACCACAGCACCGCGCAGAAAGTGCTGCAGTTTACCCAGCAGCAGCTGGCGCAGGTTGGCATTAAGGTTGAACTGACGGCCATGGATGCCGGGCAGCGTGCCGCGCAGGTGGAAGACAAAGGCCAGAAAGAGAGCGGCGTGCGCATGTTCTACACCGGCTGGTCTGCCTCGACCGGTGAAGCTAACTGGGCGCTGACGCCGCTGTTTGCCACTCAGTCCTGGCCGCCAACCATCTTTAACACCGCCTTCTACAGCAACGCCCAGGTGGATAAAGACCTCGCTGACGCGCTGAATACCACCGACGGTGCGAAAAAAGCCGCGCTGTACAAAGATGCACAGGACATTATCTGGAAAGAGCAGCCGTGGGCGCCGCTGGTGGTTGAGAAGCTGGTTTCCGCCAACACCAAAAACCTCACCGGGTTCTACGTGATGCCGGACACCTCATTCAGCTTTGATGATGCCGATCTGAAGTAATGCACTGACGCGCCTCCCGCAGGGGAGGCGCAGGGAAGATGATGCTTAACTATTTTATTAAACGACTGCTGGGGCTGATCCCAACGCTGCTGATCGTGGCGGTGTTGGTGTTCCTTTTCGTCCATCTGCTGCCTGGCGATCCGGCGCGCCTGATTGCGGGGCGTGAAGCCGATGCGCAGGTCGTGGCGATGGTGCGCGAACAGCTCGGGCTGAACCTGCCGCTGCCGCAGCAGTTCTGGCACTACATCACCCACGCCCTTCAGGGTGATTTTGGCCATTCAATGGTGTCGAAACGCCCGGTATCAGAAGAGATTGGCCAGCGCTTTCTGCCGACGCTGTACCTGACGCTGACCAGCATGGTGTGGTCGGTGATTTTCGGCATGGCGATAGGCGTCGTCTCTGCCGTGTGGCGCAACCGCTGGCCGGATCGGCTGGGGATGACGCTGGCGGTATCCGGGATCTCTTTCCCGGCGTTTGCCCTCGGCATGCTGCTGATGCAGGTGTTTTCCGTCGAGCTGGGCTGGCTGCCGACCGTCGGTGCCGACAGCTGGCAGCACTATATTTTACCGTCGATCACCCTGGGTGCCGCCGTCGCCGCCGTGATGGCGCGCTTTACCCGCGCCTCGTTCGTGGAGGTGATGCAGGAAGACTATATGCGCACCGCGCGCGCCAAAGGAGTGCGCGAGTCGGTGGTGGTGATCAAGCACGGGCTGCGCAATGCGATGATCCCGGTGGTCACTATGATGGGCCTGCAGTTTGGCTTCCTGCTCGGTGGCTCTATCGTGGTCGAGGTGGTGTTCAACTGGCCGGGGCTGGGGCGCCTGCTGGTCGACTCGGTGGAGATGCGCGATTACCCGGTGATCCAGGCGGAAGTGCTGCTATTTTCGCTGGAGTTTATTCTGATTAACCTGATGGTCGATATGCTGTACGCGGCGATCAACCCCGCGATCCGCTACAAGTAAGGATGTTTGATGATTAACTGGCGACGTAATGCCGTGCTCGCAACGCTGCCCAGCGTGCGGGAGAATCGCGTGCGTACCCCGTGGCGGGAATTCTGGCGGCGTTTTCGCCGTCAGCACGTGGCAATGATTGCGGCGGTATTTGTGCTGCTGCTGATCCTGGTGGCGATTTTTGCCCCGCTGCTGGCCCCGTTCGATGCTGAAAACTACTTTGATTATGACCGGCTGAATGAAGGACCATCGATGATGCACTGGTTCGGCGTCGATGCGCTGGGGCGCGATATTTTCAGCCGCGTGCTGCTCGGCAGCCGCCTGTCGCTGGTGGCTGGCTTCTTCTCGGTGGCGGTGGGCGCGGTGACAGGTACGCTGCTCGGCCTGCTGGCCGGCTACTACGAGGGCTGGTGGGACCGGATTATCATGCGCATCTGCGATGTGCTGTTCGCTTTTCCCGGCATCCTGCTGGCGATTGCGGTGGTGGCGGTACTCGGTAACGGTATGTCGAATGTGATCCTCGCGGTGGCGATTTTCAGCATTCCCGCCTTTGCCCGTCTGGTGCGCGGTAACACGCTGGTGCTGAAACACCTGACCTATATCGAGTCGGCGCGCAGTATTGGTGCGTCTGATTTGACCATTATCCTGCGCCACATTTTGCCCGGTACGCTGTCATCGATTGTGGTCTATTTTACTATGCGTATCGGCACCTCGATTATCTCTGCTGCCAGCCTGTCGTTCCTGGGTCTTGGCGCGCAGCCGCCGACCCCGGAGTGGGGGGCGATGCTTAACGAGGCCCAGGCGGATATGGTGCTGGCCCCGCACGTGGCGATCTTCCCCAGCCTGGCGATTTTCCTTACCGTGCTGGC
This sequence comes from Erwinia aphidicola, assembly GCF_014773485.1. Classification (GTDB taxonomy): domain Bacteria; phylum Pseudomonadota; class Gammaproteobacteria; order Enterobacterales; family Enterobacteriaceae; genus Erwinia; species Erwinia aphidicola. The sequence goes on from NZ_JACXBP010000001.1 coordinate 42,830, forward strand.
GTTTAATCTGCTGGGTGACGGGCTGCGCGATGCGCTGGACCCGAAGCTGAAGGTGTAACCATGCCTCGCCCCTACCAAACCCCACGCGATCCCTTGCAGGGTCTAGGCATGCCTTGCCCCGGTGAAACCCCACGCGAGCCCTTGTAGGGTCGAGGCATGCCTCGACCTTTGTATGTGAGATCAAATATTTCTTAACCATTGCTGGTGAACGCCGCTGTGCACTCTATGATTGAAAGACCTTAATCGTAAAGGAACGTGACAATGCACAATGTGCGTATACCTCTCATCGCGGGTCTGGCAATGGCGTGTCTGGTGCTGGCTGGCTGCTCGTCAAAAGTGGCTGATACCAGCCAGTATTCCGGTTTCCTGCCGGATTATAGCCACCTGAAGCCGGAAAAATCCGCCAGCGGCGTGCAAACCCTGCGCTGGGTGTCACCGGACTATCAATCCGCAAAATACAACGCTATCCATTACACGCCTGCCGTTTACTACCCTGCCGCGAAGCCGACCGCCCGCGTCAGCCAGCAGACCCTCGATCAAATCCGCGCCTATCTCGACCAGACGCTGAAAGCCGCCGTGGCCCGGCACAAACCGCTGGTTAACCACGCGGGGCGGGGCACGCTGGAGCTGAAAACCGCCATTACCGCCGTCAATGCCGAAAATCAGGATATGAAGTTCTATGAGGTCGTGCCGATTGCGGCAGTGGTCGCCAGCACCATGGCGGCTTCCGGCCACCGTACCCAGAACAGCGTGCTGTTCCTGGAGATGCAGCTGGTGGATAGCCAAACCGGTAAGCCCGTGATGGAGGCGGTGCGCAAGGCCTATGGCAACACGGTGCCGAACAATAATGCCCCCATTACTCTTACCCAGTTGAAAAGCGGTATCGACCAGATGGTCAGTGACGTAGTGAACTTCCCCGATAAGTAATTCCTGTTTTATAGGCTGACCAATAAAAAGGTTGGCCCCTACCCGGAGTGATTACGATGACGCGTTATCTGCTGCTGCCTGCACTGGCTGCCTCCCTGCTGTTAAGCCCCGCCCTCAGAGCTGAAAAAATCACCGTACAGGAGCTGCAAAGCGGTCTCGATCACCCCTGGGCGCTGGCCTTTCTGCCGGGCGAAGAGGGGGTGTTGATCACCGAACGCGCCGGCCAGCTCAGGCGCTGGCAGCCCGGCTCCGGCCTCTCCCAGCCCATCAGCGGGGTGCCGCAGGTGTGGGCTCAGCGCCAGGGCGGTCTGCTTGATGTGGCGCTGGCGCCGGACTTTGCCAGCAGCCGTCGCGTCTGGCTCAGCTACACGCTGGCCGGAGAAGATGGCGCGGCTGGAGCTGTAGTCGGTTATGGCCGCCTGAGCGAAGATTACCGCCAGCTCAGTGGCTTCCAGCCGCTGCTGCGCCAGCAAGGTTTATCCAGCGGGGCGAATCTTGGTACGCGCATGGCGTTTGACCGCAGCGGTCATCTGTTCATCGCCTTTGGCGATAATTTCCAGGCCGCTAAAGCGCAGGATCTCAACGCATTGCAGGGCAAAATTGTGCGCCTGACCGCCGATGGCAAAATCCCCTCTGACAATCCGCTGGTTGGCCGCCAGGGCGTTCGTAGCGAGATCTGGAGTTGGGGAGTGCGTAACCCGCAGGGGTTAGCGCTCAACCCGCAGAGCGGTGAAGTCTGGGAGAGCGAGCACGGCCCGCGCGGCGGCGATGAGGTGAATATCCCGCGCAGGGGAAAAAACTACGGCTGGCCGCTGGCCACCTGGGGCATTGATTACAGCGGGGCGAAGGTACCGGGTTCAAAAGGCAGCACGGCCGCGGGAACCGAGCAGCCGCTGTTCTGGTGGAAAGTCTCCCCGGCTATCAGCGGCATGGCGTTTTACCAGGGTACGCGGTTTCCGCAGTGGAAAAATTCGCTGTTTATCGGGGCGCTAAAGGAGAAAAGCCTGATCCGCCTGAGCATCAACGGTGAACAGCTGAAAGAGCAGGAGCGCCTGCTGAGCGAGCGCGGGGAGCGCATTCGCGATGTGCGCAGCGGGCCAGACGGCTGGCTTTACGTGCTGACGGATGAAGCCAACGGCAAGCTGCTGAAAGTGGGTATTGAGTAAAATAAGCGGGCACTCCGTTGCCTGCCGATCTTATTTCACCCAGTGGCAGATTTCCCAGCCGCGCTGCTGCGCTAGCTGCTGCAGCGGCTCTGCCGGATTGATCACCCAGGCGTGATCGGCATGTTCCAGCATTGGCAGGTCGTTAATTGAGTCGCTGTAAGCCCAGGTGTGGGCAAAGCGGTGCTCCTGCTGCTGCGCCTTCCAGTCGCTGACGCGGCTGACTTTTCCCTCTTTGTAGGTCAGAGTGCCGTAGATTTCGCCGCTGTAGCGGTCATCAATAACCTCCACGCCAATCGCCAGCGCCGCGTGCGCGCCCAGCTGTTGCGCAATAGGCTTCACCAGATGTTCACCGCTGGCGGAGATCACGATGATTTTATCGCCGCGCTGCTGGTGCCACGCCAGGCGTTCGCGCGCGGCGGGGTAAACGCGCGGCAGGATATCGCGATGAATAAACCGGCGTATCCAGCCTGCTACCGTCGGCGTGGCCATTCCTGCCAGCGGCGACAGCGTGGTGCTCATATACTGTTCCATAGACAGCGACCCCTGATAGTAGTGCTCCATCAGCGCGCGTTCTTGTTCAATCAGCGCGGCCGGGGCAAACCCCTGGGAAACCAGCCAGCGCAGCCACAGGCCGGTACTGTCTTCACAAATCAGCGTTTCATCAAGGTCAAACAGCGCTAAATCCATCGTCGTCACTCCTCTGGCAGACTTTTCTCAGGTTAGCGGATTTTTGTGACGGGCTTAACTGTTCAGTGAAAATTCGGAATTTAACCTGTTTTCTGCCCGCGCCTAACGGCGATAATTTGGCCAGCCATCTGGGCAAACCTAAGATTTTTCTAATAAACTCTAAGAAACTTTACGGTTTAAACGTTTTTTTTAAGCTTATAACGCCTTAGTGTAGGGCGGCTAATCGTCAGATGCGCTTTGATAATCATTGTCTTTCAAATGGATACCTGGTCTCGCCATGAAGAAAACGCTCCTCTCTACCGGTGTGTATGCACTGGCTACTACTTCGACGTTATTGCTGTTTACCCTCTCCCCCGCGCGCGCAGAGCAGGCCCCTGCCGCCCCGCAGATCGATGCCAAAGCCTGGGTGCTGATGGACTACAACAGCGGTAAAGTGCTGGCAGAATCCAATGCGGATCAGCGGCTCGACCCGGCCAGCCTGACCAAAATGATGGCCAGCTATGTTACCGGGCAGGCGCTGAAGGCGGGCAAAATCAGCAATGACGACATGGTCACCGTGGGCAAAGATGCCTGGGCGACCGGCAATCCGATTCTGCAAGGCTCTTCGCTGATGTTCCTCAAGCCTGGGGACCGGATCCCGGTGTCGGAGCTGAATAAAGGGATTGTGATCCAGTCCGGTAACGATGCCAGCATTGCGCTCGCCGACCACGTAGCGGGCAGTCAGGACTCTTTCGTTGGCCTGATGAACAACTACGTGCAGGCGCTGGGCCTGAAGAATACCCACTTTAAAACGGTGCACGGGCTGGATTCGGACGGCCAGTACAGCACCGCGCGCGATATGGCCCTGATTGGTCAGGCGCTGATCCGCGACGTACCGGATGAGTACGCGCTGCATAAAGAGAAAGAGTTCACCTTTAATAAGATCCGCCAGTACAACCGCAACCGCCTGCTGTGGAGCACCAATCTGCAGGTGGACGGGATCAAGACCGGGCACACTTCCGGCGCCGGCAATAATCTTGTGGCATCAGCGAAAGAGGGCGATCAGCGCTTAATTTCTGTGGTGCTGGGCGCGGCCACGGATGCTATCCGCTTCCGCGAGAGCGAAAAGCTGCTGACCTGGGGCTTCCGCTTCTGGGAAACGGTGACGCCAATCAAGGCCGGGACGGCGTTTGCCACCCAGCGCGTCTGGTATGGCGATAAGAGCGAAGTGAATCTTGGCGTAGCGAAGGATGCGGCGATTACCCTGCCAAAAGGGCAGATGAAAAACCTCAAGGCGAGCTTTACCCTCAGCCAGCCGCAGCTGACGGCCCCGCTGGCGAAGAATCAGGTGGTGGGAACGATTGATTTCCAGCTGGACGGAAAATCCATTGAGCAGCGCCCGCTGGTGGTGCTGGACGAAGTGAAAGAGGGCGGTTTCTTCAGCCGCATCTGGGATTTCGTTATGATGAAGATGACCGGATGGTTTGGCAGCTGGTTTTCATAATTTATAAGGGCCGACCGAAAAAGAGGGTCGGCCCCTGAATCTATCCTGCGTAGGGGCCGACCGCTTTTCTGGTCGGCCCTGAACAATCAAAACAGATCGTAAGCCACCGCAGAAATCGCCACCAGGCCGACCAGCACCACGAACACATTACTCAACTTACCGCTGTACTGGCGCATGGCCGGGACCTTGTTGATGGCATACATCGGCATCAGGAACAGCAGCACCGCGATAATCGGGCCGCCCAGGCTTTCGATCAGGCCGAGAATGCTCGGGTCCAGCGTCGCGACAATCCAGGTTGTTATCAGCATAAACAGCGCGGTAAAGCGGTTCAGCTTGTGCTCGGCAAGGGTTTTGCCACGGCTGCGCAGCAGCTTATTCACCGTGCCGTTAAAGCCTTCACGCGCCCCAAGATAGTGGCCGAGGAACGATTTGGTGATCGCTACCATGGCGATAATCGGCGCCAGCCATGCCATCAGCGGGGTATCAAAGTGGTTCGCCAGGTAAGAGAGAATGGAAATGTTCTGCGCTTTGGCTTCCGCCAGGTTCTCCGGCGTCAGGCTCAGCACGCAGCTGAACACAAAGAACATCACCGTCAGCACCATCATAATATGGCTGCGCGCGAGGATGCGGGAACACTTCGGCTCTGCCTGGTCGCCGTACTCTTCCCGTTTGGCCACGGCAAAGGCGGAAATAATCGGCGAGTGGTTAAAGGAGAACACCATCACCGGGATCGCCAGCCACAGGGTCATCATCAACCCCTTGCCGCTGCCGCTCAGGCTGGCATTGGCAAAAATCGCGCTGCTCCAGTGCGGGATAAGATAGAGCGCCAGCAGCATCAGCACCAGCACGAACGGATAGACCAGTACGCTCATGGTTTTGACGATCATCTCTTTGCCGAAGCGCACAATGGTCATCAGGCCGACAATCAGGATTAGCGCCAGCAGCGCGCGCGGCGGAGCCTGCATTTGCAGCTGGTGGGTGATAAAACTCTCAACGGTGTTAGTGATGGCGACGCTGTAAACCAGCAGAATCGGGTAGATGGCGAAGAAGTAGAGCAGGGTGATCAGCTTGCCGGCGCCGACGCCGAAGTGCTCTTCTACCACCTCAGTAATATCCTCGCCGGGTTTGCGCCCGGAGAGCACGAAGCGGCACAGCCCACGGTGGGCAAAGAAGGTCATTGGAAACGCCAGCAGCGCCATAATGACCAGCGGGATAAGGCCGCCAATCCCGGCATTAATCGGCAGGAACAGTACGCCAGCACCAATGGCCGTGCCGTACAGCCCCAGCATCCACATAGTGTCGGTTTTACGCCATGCGCTGGCATCCTGAGACGCTTCGGGGCTGAGCACCGCCGTTTGGGATGTGTCCATTTGATTCTCCAGTGTTTAAAACGATGAAGTTAATCGCGCCATCGACGCGTCGATTGACTTCATTGCTCTGGTTTAATGGCGCACACTCTACCACCAGAAAAAATAGATGAAAGCTCTGCGTCGTGGTTTATTGGAGTTTTTGTGACTTGCGCAACATAGAGATTAATTTGCACATTTATCAAGCAGATTGCGCAATAAACCTTGAGAAAATGGCAGGTTTATTTGGCAGTTTTTTAGCGGTTAATAACAATTAGGATGATATAAATCAGGGTAAAGCGGGACCGGTTAATATAGTCCCGCCAGCGAGTTAATGGCGTACCCAGCCCTTGCTGATAGGGAAAGCAAAAACGACGCGATAGAGTGCAGAAAGCAGCGGCATCAGACGTGCCCCGGTCAGCTGCCAGAAAATTTGCGCAAACAGGCAGGAGAGCATGCCCACCAGCATGCCGCCCAGCATATCCATCGGCCAGTGTACCCCAAGGTAGACGCGTGACCAGGCGATAGCGGCACCGGTCAGCAAGAGTACGGCCCCAGACCAGGCGCGATGCCAGCTGATAAAGGCGATGGCAAAGGTGAAAATTACCGTACCGTGATCGCTCGGGTAGGAGTCATCCGGCGCGTGCGACAGGAACTGATGACCCAGGCCAATGGCAAACGGGCGTGGATGAGGAAACAGCTGCGCCAGGCACCAGGAGATCGCCAGGGCATAGAGCAGGGCGATACCGGTTTTCACCACCAGCACGCGCTGCGAGGTCAACTGGCTGCGCGGCCCCCACAGCCACAAGCCCACAATCAGCAGCGGCACAATGGCGATAAGATCGCGGGCAATAAAGGTGGCGAGGGCTATCAGCCACTCGGGGGAACGGCCGTCAGCGTTGATCAATAAAAATAGCGACCGGTTCAACTCATCCATCATGACTTTCTTTACCTTTTGTTCGCAGTAGTAGCACGAATTGCTTAAGGTAAAAGCGTGCGGCGGACAGGTAAAGGGCCACCCTCTTAATTACCGGGTTCGTTTGGCTTTTGTTGAGATTGAATGACGTTTTTGTGACGTGAAAAATATCGGCAGCAGATCAGATGATTCTGGGCCAAATGACAGGCAGAAAAAAACCCGCTAATCATAAGATTAACGGGCTCCTCAATTTGGGGATTTCAAAGAAAAGCAGTGGCACTAATTAAGACTGTGGCCCGCTATAAAAGTTCTCCCCAATCGATAAATTATTTTTAACCACCAAAAAACGGCCAGATTATCACAATCAGCGTGCCTGCCAGCGTCAGCAAAACGTTAGCAATAGCATAAGTTCCGGCATAGCCCAGTGCCGGAATGTTACTGCGCGCGGTGTCGCTGATAATCTCCATTGCCGGTGCGCAAGTGCGCGCGCCCATGATGGCGCCAAACAGCAGGGCGCGGTTCATTTTCAGTACCCAGGCACCGAACAGGAAGCAGATAATGACCGGCACCAGGCTGACCACCAGCCCGGCCCCGAGCATCAGCAGCCCGGTCTCCCCCAGGCCTTTGGTGATGCCGCTGCCGGCGCTCAGACCGACGCCCGCCATAAACACCATCAGCCCGAACTCTTTCACCATGGTCAACGCCCCCTGCGGGATGTAACCGAAGGTGGGGTGATTGGCACGCAGGAAGCCGAGCATAATGCCGGCGAACAGCAGCCCGGCCGCATTACCAATGCCAAAATTAAAGCTGCTGAACTGAAAGGTGATCATGCCGATCATCAGACCGATGATAAAGAAGGCGCAGAACGCCAGCAGATCGGTGACCTGACTGTGAATCGAGATAAAGCCAATGCGATCCGCCACCGATTTCACCCGGCGTGCCTCGCCGCTGATATGCAGCACGTCACCTTTATTCAGGATAATGCTGTCATCGATTGGCATCTCAATCTGGCTGCGGATCACGCGGTTAAGGAAACAGCCGTGATCGGTGAGCTTCAGCTGGCTGAGGCGTTTGTTCACCGCATTGTTGTTCTTCACCACGATCTCTTCATTAACGATGCGCATATCCAGCAGATCGCGATCGAACACCTCTTTGCCGTTGCGGAAACTCGGGTCAAGGCGCGAGTGCGCATCCGGATAGCCGACCAGTGAGATCTCATCGCCGGGCTGCAGCAGCGCATCGCCATCCGGATTTGCCAGAATGCCGTTGCGCCGAATACGCTCGATGTAGCAGCCGGTCTGGCGGTAGATGCCCAGCTCGCGCAGGTTTTTGCCGTCGCTCCAGGCGACCAGCTCCGGCCCGACGCGATAGGCGCGGATCACCGGCAGGTAAACTTTGCGCTGGCTGTCCGGGTCGAGGCCGCGCTCACGGGCGATCTGCTGGGCGCTGGTGGGCAGATCCTGATGCTGCAGTTTTGGCAGATAGCGCGCGCCAAAAATCAGGCTGACGAGGCCAATCAGGTAGGTCAGAGCGTAGCCGAGGCTGAGGTGGTCCTGTGCCAGGCTCAGGCTCTTACCGTCGCTCAGCGTCTGGCGCAGGGTATCGCCCGCGCCGACCAGCACCGGGGTCGAGGTCATGGCACCGGCCAGCATCCCCGCCGTCAGGCCGATGTCCCAGCCAAACAGCTTGCCAAGCCCCAGCGCCAGCACCATCGCGCTGCTGACCATCACAATCGCCAGCATCAGGTAATTTTTACCGTCGCGGAAGAAGATAGAAAAAAAGTTGGGTCCGGCTTCGACGCCGACGCAAAAAATAAATAGCATAAAGCCCAGATTCAGCGCATCGGTATTAATCGCGAAATGCTGCTGGCCGAGCAGTAAAGAAACAACTAAAACGCCAATAGAATTACCGAGTTGAACAGAACCTAACCGAAGTTTGCCTAAGCATAACCCCAGCGCCAGTACGACAAATAACAACAGAATGTAATTTCCACTTAACAAATCTGCGACGTTTATATTCACGGTTTAACTTCTTGTTTACCAGTAACCTATTGATGGGAAGGGGTTTATGCGCTAAATTTCACCCACTGATGCGATGAGCGCTATGCTCAATCGGCAATAATCACGCTGAATGGGATAAAAACGCCGCTCATTTTAATCGCAATAGCTTATGACAGCCAGCATTCGCCTGGCTTATTTGTTACGGATTTTAATTTTATCACTGCGCTATCCGTAGGCTTATTTTTATCGTGAAGGGAAAATAGCCTGGAGAAAATTCTATGTGGATAAAAGGGATAAGCTGGCCCGGCCTGGTCGCCTGTAGCATTTTGTATGGCGCGATCTATATTGCCGTGCGTTTTCCGCTACCGGTGGGCTATGTCGGCCATGCTCAGCTGGGGTTGCTGCTGTTTTTACTGCCCGGTGCGCTGGCGGCACTGACCTCGAGAGAGGCGCCGCTGACCGCGATGGCGCTGGCGATTGCCCTCGCTTCTGCACCCTGCCTGGCGCTAATGCAGCTGAGTGCATTTCATCACCTGGAGCTGGTTCAGGAGATCGCGTTTATCACCAGCGCAGTGTTCTGGTGTGGTTCAGGGACGTTGGCAGTGATGTTGGGCAGGACGCTGCTGGAGATGCGGCATCAGCAGCGGTTGTAGGGGCCGGATATGAGAAGGGTCGGGCATGCCAGACCCCTACCGTAACCATAACCGCAAGGCGGTATGAAAACGGGCCGATCAGGAAAAGCGATCGGCCCCTACGGTAACCATAACCGCAAGGCGGTGTGAAAACCGGGCCGATCAGGAAAAGCGATCGGCCCCTACGGTAACAATAACCGCAAGGCGGTTATTGTTACTGGTACAGACCGAGGTTTTCTTTGGCCCAGGCCTGGAATTCGGTGCAGCCGCCAATGTGTTTCTCATCGACGAAGATCTGCGGGACGGTTTCAACGGGCTTACCTACCGTTTTTTCCAGATCGGCTTTGGTGATGCCTTCAGCATGGATGTCGATATAGCGGAAGTTGAAATCATCACGCTCTGCGGTCAGTTTCTCTGCCAGCTCTGTTGCACGTACACAGTAAGGGCAGCCCGGACGTCCAAAAATCACTGTAAACATAGCTCTCTCCTCAAAGGTCAGATTCTTTTATGTGACTCAAGTCACACCTTAACGCTTAATGGCGCCTATGATGCCCGCATCAACGAGTGAAATAAAGAAGGAATTGCCTGTCAGTCCGATTGGTCGCTATGCATAACTTGCCGACTTAGGCTTTAATAACCCCACTGCTTTTTATCATGCCGCCTGTCGGAGAGTGTTCATGCGTGCCTTTAGTCAGATGCCCCGTGCCGTACTTATCCTTGAAGTTATCGGCATCCTGCTGCTGGTCCTCTCTTACCTGACGTTGCACGAAGTGCTACCTTTACCGTCGCTGTTACGCGGTAAGCTGGCGGCAACGGTGATGATTTTCGCCGGTATCGCGCTGATGCTGCCTGCGGCCACGGTAATGATGTGGCGCACGGCGAAAGTAATGGCACCCGAACTTTTTAACACGCGCGCTTCGCGTGACACGTCTAAATCAGGAGATTCCCATGACGCCGACCATTGACCTGCTGCGCTCACACCGCTCAATTCGCGCTTTTACCGATCGCGCTATCAGCGACGAGCAGCGCGCAGCCATTCTTGCTGCTGCCCAGTCGGCTTCCAGCTCCAGCTTCCTGCAATGCACCTCTATCATTCGTATTACCGATCCCGCACTGCGCGAACAGCTGGTGACGCTGAGCGGTGGCCAGAAGTATGTGGCGCAGGCCGCAGAGTTCTGGGTGTTCTGCGCCGATTTTAACCGCCTGCAGCAGATCTGCCCGGATGCCCAGCTGGGTATGGCGGAGCAGCTGCTGCTGGGCTGTGTCGATACCGCCCTGATGGCGCAGAATGCGCTGACTGCTGCGGAATCGCTCGGCCTGGGCGGCGTGTATATCGGCGGTATTCGTAACAATATCGCGCAGGTGACCGAGCTTCTGCATCTGCCGAAATTTGTCCTGCCGCTGTTTGGCATGTGCCTGGGTGAACCGGCGCAGGACCCTGAGCTCAAACCGCGCATGCCCGCCGCGATGCTGGTGCATGAAAACAGCTATCAGCCGATCAACCCGGAAGTGCTGGCGCAGTATGACAACGAGCTGGTGGAATATTATCAGCACCGCGACAGCAATCGCCGCAGCGAGAGCTGGAGCGAACACATCCAGAAAACCATCATCAAAGAGAGCCGTCCGTTTATTCTTGACTACCTGCACAAGCAGGGCTGGGCGACGCGCTAATTCTGACGGCTTCGGAGGCTGCTGGTGAAAATTGCCATTCTTTCCCGCGACAGTACTCTTTACTCCTGTCAACGCCTGCTGGAGGCCGCCCGCAGCCGCGGGCATAGCATTGAGGTGATTGATCCGCTCTCCTGCTATATGAATATCAATCCCGGCTCGTCGGCCATTCACTATCGCGGTCGGCAGCTGGCGCACTTCGATGCGGTGATCCCGCGTATCGGTTCGGCGATCACCTTTTACGGCACGGCAGTGCTGCGCCAGTTTGAGATGTGCGGCAGTTACCCGCTGAACGAGTCGCTGGCGATTGCGCGCGCGACAAGCTGCGCTCGCTACAGCTGCTGGCGCGCGCAGGGATTGCCATGCCGATCACCGGTTTTGCTCATTCGCCGGATGACACCCGTGACCTGATCGAGATGGTCGGCGGCGCGCCGCTGGTGGTAAAACTGGTGGAAGGGACGCAGGGAATTGGCGTGGTGCTGGCGGAAACCCGTCAGGCGGCAGAGAGCGTGATTGATGCCTTTCGCGGACTGAATGCGCACATTCTGGTGCAGGAGTTTATTCAAGAGGCACGCGGCAGCGATGTGCGCTGCCTGGTGATTGGCGGGGAAGTGGTCGCAGCGATAGAGCGCCAGGCGAAAGAGGGGGATTTCCGCTCCAATCTGCATCGCGGCGGCAGCGCCCGGCGCGTGACCATCAGCGACAGCGAGCGTGAAATCGCCATCAAAGCCACGGCAACGCTCGGTCTGGACGTGGCCGGCGTCGATATTTTACGCGCCAGTCGCGGCCCGCTGGTGATGGAGGTGAATGCCTCGCCGGGGCTGGAAGGGATTGAAAAGACAACCGGTCTGGATATCGCCACCATGATGATTCACTGGATAGAGCAGCAGGCGCAACCTGGCTTCAGTCTTAAAACCGGTGGTTGACGTCATATTTCTGTCGTAATCGTGGTTTTTGGCGAGGTTTTTACGTAAGCTAGTGCGCAATTTTGTGGCGGCCAGAGAAAGAGACAAAGCCTATGGATTCACTCGTTGTTCCCGATATCGACGTGTTACGACGTTGGTTGGATCAGCAAAGTATCACCTGGTTTGAGTGTGACTCCTGCCAGGCCCTTCATCTGCCTCATATGCAGAATTTTGATGGGGTGTTTGATGCCAAGCTCGATTTGGTGGATAACGTGATCCTGTTTTCCGCCCTGGCGGAAGTTAAACCGACGGCGCTGATCCCGCTGGCGGGCGATTTGTCGCAGATTAACGCCAGCTCGCTATCGGCGAAAGCCTTCCTCGATATCCAGGATGATAACCTGCCGAAGCTGATCGTCTGCCAGTCGCTGAGCATTACCGCGGGCCTGACCTACGGGCAGTTCGCCTATTTTATGAAGCAGAGCGAGGAGCAGATCTCGATGATTGTGATGGAAGCCTTTGCCAATCATCTGCTGATGATCGGTGAAGATGACGATGACCGTACGCCGATGCTCGGCGGCCAACCGATGCTGCATTAAGCGGCTGACGTTTACGGCATTTTTTCCTGCGGGCGGACCTCTAATCCGCCCGTTTTTATTCTGTCTTTCTTACCCCATTCAATTTCTACGCTACTCCCTGTGTTAAATGCTGTTTTTAGCGACACTTCGTTCTGGAGCAATACCACTTTTTATTCTGCATTTTGCCCTCTAATGCCAGATTTCTATCGCCATTTATGCCGTGAATGGCATATCACATAGAGGAAACGTGCATAAAAAATCGATAAAAGGCGTTTTTTACCCTGAGGGCTGGTCTGGCCGGGTGAGTGGGGCTATTCTTGCGTGGCTGCATGAAGCGTGCAACGTCCCCAGATATATAGGTTTTTAGTATTAACCACGGGATGAATAATGATTCATTCTGTAGCCTTTAATGTACTGACCTATATTAAGAGGCAGGTGCTAACCAGTTAGCCTGCCCGGCATAAGATTATCCCTGTTCAGGAGGATGGAAGATGTTCAACCAACGTAAAAAATGGTTGTCAGGTGTGGTTGCGGGAACGCTGATGGCGATCTCTGCAGGCTCACTGGCCGCAGACAAGACGCTGCACGTTTATAACTGGTCAGATTATATTGCGCCAAATACCGTGGCGGATTTTGAAAAGCAAACCGGCATTAAAGTGGTGTACGACGTCTTCGACTCCAACGAAGTGCTGGAAGGCAAACTGATGGCGGGCAGCACCGGCTATGATGTGGTCGTCCCTTCCTCCAGCTTCCTGGCGCGTCAGCTGCAGTCCGGCGTGTTCCAGCCGCTGGATAAGAGCAAGCTGCCAAACTACAAGAATCTTGACCCCGATCTGATGAAGAAGCTGGAACAGCACGATCCGGGCAACAAATATGCCATCCCTTACCTGTGGGCGACCACCGGTATTGGCTATAACGTGGAAAAAGTGAAAGCCGCGCTGGGCAAAGATGCGCCGGTCAACAGCTGGGACCTGGTGCTGAAGCCGGAGAACCTGGAAAAACTGAAAAGCTGCGGCGTGTCGTTCCTTGATGCCCCGGAAGAGATCTTCGCCACCGTGCTGAACTACATGGGCAAAGATCCGAACAGCAGCGATGCCAAAGATTACACTGCGGCAACCGACCTGCTGCTGAAGCTGCGTCCAAGCATCCGTTATTTCCACTCGTCCCAGTACATTAACGACCTGGCGAACGGCAATACCTGCGTGGCTATCGGCTGGGCAGGGGATATTCTGCAGGCGAAAAAACGTGCGGTAGAAGCGAAGAACGGCGTCGATATTGCTTACAGCATCCCTAAAGAGGGCGCGCTGGCGTTCTTCGATACCCTGGCGATCCCCAAAGATGCCAAAAACCTGGATGCAGCCTATCAGTTCCTCAACTATCTGATGGATCCAAAAGTGATGGCGAACATCTCTAACTCGGTTTACTACGCCAGCGGCAACAAGGCCTCTGTGCCGTTCGTTGATGAAGCGATTCGTAACAATCCGGGCGTCTATCCAACGCCGGACACCATGGCGAAACTGTTCACCCTTAAGGTGCAGGATCCAAAACTTGACCGTGTACGTACGCGTGCATGGACTAAAGTTAAAAGTGGTAAGTAACTGATTGCAGTGACTGCATAACTGCACACTGTCAGCCCACAACAGAGGCGCGTTACCGGCCTCTGTTTTGTTATTTTTAGGGTGGGGCACCCGCACAGCCGTCCCCTCTTTTAGCGCCGGAGTAAAATGGTCGTGAACGACGCAATCCCTCGTACTCAAAGCAAAGCAGGCAAGGCGTTAACGCCGCTGCTGGAGATCCGCAACCTGACCAAGTCGTTTGACGGTCAGCACGCGGTGGATGATGTGAACCTCACCATCTATAAAGGCGAAATTTTCGCGCTGCTGGGTGCTTCAGGCTGTGGGAAGTCCACACTGCTGCGCATGCTGGCAGGTTTTGAGCCCCCGACTCACGGGCAAATTGTGCTCGACGGCCAGGATCTCTCTCACGTGCCGCCGTATCAGCGCCCAATCAATATGATGTTTCAGTCCTACGCACTGTTCCCCCATATGACGGTGGAGCAGAATATCGCCTTTGGCCTGAAGCAGGACCGTCTGCCAAAAGCTGAAATCAATGAGCGCGTGGCCGAGATGCTGACGCTGGTGCATATGCAGGAGTACGCCAGGCGTAAGCCGCACCAGCTGTCTGGCGGGCAGCGGCAGCGCGTGGCGCTGGCACGCAGCCTGGCCAAGCGGCCGAAGCTGCTGCTGCTGGATGAACCGATGGGCGCGCTGGATAAAAAACTGCGCGACCGCATGCAGCACGAAGTGGTGGATATCCTTGAGCGCGTGGGTGCCACCTGCGTGATGGTGACGCACGACCAGGAAGAAGCGATGACCATGGCCGGGCGTATCGCCATTATGAACCGTGGCAAATTCGTGCAGATTGGCGAGCCGGAAGAGATTTACGAGCACCCGACCACCCGCTTCAGCGCTGAGTTTATCGGCTCGGTAAACCTGTTCGAGGGGCTGCTGCGCGAGCGGCAAACCGATGGCCTGATTATCGACAGCCCGGGTCTGCTTCATCCGCTGAAAGTGGCGAGCGATGTCTCGATCGTGGACGGCGTGCCGGTCTCGGTGGCGCTGCGCCCGGAAAAAGTGATGCTGTGCGATGATATCCCGGCGGACGGCTGCAACTTTGCCGTGGGTGAAGTGGTGCACATTGCCTATCTTGGCGACCTGTCGATCTATCATGTCCGCCTGCACAGCGGCCAGATGATCAGCGCCCAGCTGCAGAATGCGCACCGTTTCCGCAAAGGTGCCCCGACCTGGGGTGACGAAGTGCGCCTCTGTTGGGAAGCCGACAGCTGCGTGGTTCTGACGGTTTAAGTGGGGGAGAGATGAGCCAATATTCTGAACGTACCACTGAGCCACCGAGCGGCCAGCAAACCGGCTTCAAAGGGCTGCTGACGCGCTTCCAGATGGCGCACGGTCGCAAGCTGGTGATTGCGCTGCCTTATCTCTGGCTGTCGCTGCTGTTCCTGCTGCCGTTCCTGATTGTGCTGAAAATCAGCTTTGCCGATATTGCGCGCGCTATTCCGCCCTATACCGAGCTGCTGAGCTGGGCCGACGGCCAGCTGAATATGGTGCTGAACTTCGGTAACTATATTACGCTGACCGATGATCCGCTGTATGTCGATGCTTATCTGCATTCACTGCAGGTGGCGGCGATCTCGACGCTGATCTGCCTGGCGATAGGTTATCCGCTGGCGTGGGCAATCGCCCATGCAGCCCCGTCGACGCGCAACATTCTGCTGCTGCTGGTGATCCTGCCGTCGTGGACCTCCTTCCTGGTACGCGTTTATGCCTGGATGGGGATCCTCAACGATAACGGCGTGCTGAACCGCTTTCTGATGTGGACCGGCATTACCGACCATCCGATCGCCATTCTTTACACTAACCTGGCGGTCTATATCGGCATTGTTTACTGCTATCTGCCGTTTATGGTGTTACCGATCTTCACGGCGCTGACGCGCATTGACTACTCGCTGGTGGAAGCTTCGCTCGATCTGGGCGCGCGCCCGCTGAAAACGTTCTTTAGCGTGATCGTCCCTCTGACCAAAGGCGGAATTATCGCCGGGTCGATGCTGGTGTTCATTCCGGCGGTCGGGGAGTACGTGATCCCGGAACTGCTCGGTGGCCCGGACAGTATTATGATTGGCCGCGTGCTGTGGCAGGAGTTCTTCAACAACCGCGACTGGCCGGTGGCTTCCGCGCTGGCGGTGATTATCCTGCTGATCCTGATCCTGCCGATTATCTGGTTCCACAAACATCAGAATAAAGAAGTGGGGGATGAGGGATGAGTAATCTGCCGACCATTAAATCCAAGTGGCGCACGGCGATCCTCTCCGTCTGCTTCTTCTTCCTGTATGCGCCGATGCTGCTGCTGGTGATCTACTCGTTTAACTCATCGCAGCTGGCGGCGTGGGAAAGCTTCTCCCTGCACTGGTACAGCGTGCTATTCCACGACGATGCGATGATTAGCGCGGTGACGCTTAGCCTGTCGATTGCCGCGCTGGCGGCCACGGCGGCGGTGATCCTCGGCACTATCGCGGCAGTAGTGATTGTGCGCTTTGGCCGTTTTAAGGGATCGACGGGGTTTGCCTTTATGCTGACCGCACCGCTGGTGATGCCGGACGTGATTACCGGGCTGTCGCTGCTGCTGCTGTTTGTTGCAATGGCCAATGCATTTGGCTGGCCCGCCGACCGCGGCATGCTGACTATCTGGCTGGCGCACGTGACGTTCTGTACCGCCTATGTCGCAGTGGTGATCAACTCGCGCCTGCGCGAGCTGGACCGCTCGATCGAGGAAGCGGCAATGGACCTCGGTGCTACGCCGCTGAAGGTGTTCTTCGTGATTACCGTGCCGATGATTGCCCCGGCAATTGTCACCGGCTGGCTGCTGGCGTTTACCCTGTCGCTGGATGACCTGGTGATATCCAGCTTTGTTACCGGGCCGGGCGCGACCACGCTGCCGATGCAGATCTTCGCCACCGTGCGCCGTGGGATTAACCCGGAGATTAACGCCCTGGCATCGCTGATCCTGATTGTGGTGGGGCTGGTCGGGTTTATCGCCTGGCGCTTTATGGCGCACGAAGAGAAACAGCGTTTGAAGGATATCCAGAAGGCGCGTGGCGGCCATTAAAAGGGACGGGCATGCCCGTCCCCTACGATATCTGTAGCGGCGAGGCATGCCTCGCCCGTGCCTTTTATCCCAGCACCTTCTTCACGCAGGCTTTGAAGATCTTGATGCCGACCGGCAGCGAGTTGAGATCAAAGTGCATATCCGGGTGATGCAGACCCGGCACCAGCCCCGTTCCTAATCCCCAAAAACCAGCCTTTAGCGATGGGCGCTGGACCGGATAGTGGAAGAAATCTTCGCTGCCCGGCGTGGAGCGCGGCTCCATCAGTGCGTCTTCGCCCAGCACTTCAACAATCGCGCCGGAGATAAGCGCGCTCATCTCGTCATCAATTTCTGCGGCGGGCATCGCTTTTAACGTCAGCACTTCAGCCGTTGCGCCAAAGGCGGCCACGCTGTGTTCGATAGCGCGCTGCACCCGGCTCTGCAACTCCACCATATCCTCGTTTTTCGCGGCGCGCAGGTCGAATACCACGCGTGCTTCATCCGGGATCGAGTTGGTGACGCCCGCGTCGCACAGGAAACGCGTGGCTTTGGCGCTCCAGACGCTGTTCGGGGCCATATGAATAGCGTTGACGGCGTTCACCGCGCTGACTGCGGCATCCAGCGCATTGACGCCGAGATGCGGGCGCGCGCCGTGGGCGGTCTGGCCGCGAACGATCGCCTCAACGGTGACGCAGGCGGAGTAGTAAACTGCCGGGATGGCGGTGCCAACCGCGCACTCTTCCGCCGGGCGCACGTGGAAGCCGAGGATCATATCGACATCGTCGATTGCTCCCCCGGCGATCATCGCCAGCGCGCCGGTGCCTAACTCTTCGGCCGGCTGGAAAATCAGCTTCAGGCGGCCTTTCTTCACCGCCTGCTCGGCGATCAGCTCCTGGGCTGCCGTCAGCACCACCGAGGAGTGTCCATCGTGGCCGCAGGTATGGCGGGCGCAGGGCACGCCGTTAATCACATGGCCGAGGGCATCCATATCGGCACGCAGCGCCAGCGTTGGGCCGGGTATGCCGCTGTCCAGCACCGCGACGATCCCCGTGGTGGCATTGAAATTGTCCTGCACGGCGTAACCGGCGGCCTTCAGCTGCTGGCTGATATACGCCGAGGTTTTGAATTCCTCGAAACCCAGCTCCGGGATTTCATGCAGGTAGTTGTAATGCTCCAAAACTTTTAACACGTTATGCACTCCATTCAGCTTTTATTACGCAACGACTCGCATCACCAGCATGGAAATTACCGCATTCATAATGCTGGTCAGCATTAACAGGGGCCAGTACTTTTTCGGCACGTCAGACACGCCCAGCAGGCGGCCCATATACTGTAACTGAGAACCCATCAAAAAGATCGCCGGGGTTAAAATGGTAATATCCGCGCCGCTCAGTACGCCCTTAGCCAGCAGGCTGATCGCCACGCCAGTGCCGGCAGAAGAGGAGAGCCAGGCAGTGAGCAGCACGGTGACCGCTTGCCCCGGCAGGCCAAACAGGCCCATTACCGGGGCGAAAACATCACCAATCAGCGTCATCACCCCGAGCAGATTCAGCACCTCAGCAATGACATACGCCATCACTACGTTAGGCATTAAGTTGTGGATGGCAATATGGAAGCCTTTACGCGCCCCCACCACAAAGATATCAAACGGATTATTAGAGACGTTAACCTGTGGGTTATTCTGCATGCTGGAAGTCTCGCTTATACAGGGTATTCAACATCAGGCGCACAAACGCGCCGCCGACAAATTTCAGTACAAACATCAGCACCAGCGGAACCAGTACCGGCGTTGCCAGCGAAGCAAATAGCGCTGAGCCAATTGAGAAGTAGTTATTAATCAGCCCGGCGCCGGAATATTGCCAGGCGCCCATAATCACCACATCTTTTTTACTCACCTGCTTGTTGTCGTAAAGCTCTTTGGTTAATGCTGCACCCGCGTCGGTACTTTGCAGATCGGTAATCAGCGCCAGCCCGGTACGGCCCGGGATGCCTAACAGCGGGCGCAGCAGCGGCGTCAGCAGTTTGTGGGCGGCGCGGATGGCGCCATAGTGGGTAAAGATCTCCAGCAGGCCGAGTGCCAGCATTACCGTGGGCACCAGCGACAGTGCGAACAGAAAGCCCGCTTTGGCGCTCAGGCCACCGGCGCCAACGAAGGTGTTATGCGCCGGATCTTTCATGGTGCCGAAGCTGCCGCCGAGGGTGGTGAAATCAAAGGCGCCCAGCCAGGCCATGCCCTCCACGTTAAAAAACAGGCCGGAGAAAAACAGGATGGCCAATATTAATGCCAGCCAGGCGCCTGTGCCGACTGACCACTTTTCAGCCGAAAGCGGTAATTTATCTTCAGACATCGATCTTGCGACTCCCTGATAGTTTCAAAAATAAACAAAATAGCTTTCTGGCAATTTTTGTTCCGTATAGTGGAATTAATTGCGCATTCAGGCTAAAAATAGAGGGGCCGTTGCCGATATTTAGCGAACCCCCTGATATCGATTGCAGGGATCGTGCCAGAAATAAGTGGCTTATTTTATTGCGGCAATAGATCGCGGCAGCAAGGGGCAATTTGGCTGCGCGGGCAGAGTTAAAAAAGTTAATTTATTTTCACTGGTGAAATAAAAGACGCTTTTTTTCTCATCCGGCCAGGGATATTCTTAGCGGGGCGGCAGTGAGACACCACCATGGATCAGTTGCACCAGCGTGGGGCAAACGTTCGGAAAAGTTGGAGAGAGCGATGTCAGAGGTGTTGAGAGAGGTCAAAGCGGTGTCGCACACGGCATCCGGCATTCCGGTGCCGGTGTGGATTGCCGGCAGTGCCATTATTGCCACCCGTTGCCTGGGCGTCGTGCTGCTGGCTAACGAACTGGGCGTTGAAGAGGTGATGAACTTTATTCATCGCAGCGCTCAGGCCTGGGATTCAACGCTGATCTTCATCGCCAGCCAGCTGATCTTCTTTATCGAACTGCGCTGTGCCATCGCCCTGATGCGCGGCCATAACTGGGGGCGCTGGGGTTACCTGCTGACGCAGGTGGTGGTGCTGTTGTATATGTTCGCTGCGTCGATGGGCTGGATCTATCCGGAGATTTTCAGCATCAGCGGTGACACTAATCGTCAGATTATTCAGGCGTTACTGGCGCACAAGTTTCCCGATTTTGTGGTACTGCTGCTGCTGTTTGTGCCGCTCAGTAGCCGCCACTTCTACCGTAAGCGTGGCTATCGCTAAACCAACACTGGTATCCGTCATGGATGTAAGCTCATCGGACTTGCCGCCTTGATGCAACCTCACCTATTTTGGGTATATACTTATCGGCTGCATTTCGCTTCCCTGATTAGGCTTTATCATGCATTGCGCGCTTTATGACGCGGGCCGCTGCCGCTCCTGCCAGTGGCTTGAGACCCCGTACCCCCAGCAACTCTCGCAAAAACAGTCGCACCTGCAGCAGCTGCTGGGCGCGTTTCCGGTCGGCCAATGGCTGCCGCCGGTGGTGTCTGCACAGCAGAAATTTCGTAATAAAGCCAAGATGGTGGTCAGCGGCAGCGTTGAGCGCCCTCTGCTGGGGATGCTGCATCGTGACGGCACACCGGTGGATCTGTGCGACTGCCCGCTCTATCCCGACAGCTTCGCGGCCGTCTTTGCCGAGCTGCGCCCGTTTATTGCCCGCGCCGGACTGACGCCCTATAACGTGGCGCGCCGCCGCGGTGAGCTGAAATATATTCTGCTGACGGAAAGTCAGCACAGCGGCGAGCTGATGCTGCGCTTTGTACTGCGCTCCACGACCAAGCTGGCAAAGCTGCGCGCGGCGCTGCCGCAGCTCCAGCAGGCGCTACCGCAGCTGGTGGCGATCTCAGCCAATATCCAGCCGGTGCCGATGGCGATTATGGAAGGGGAGGAGGAGATCCCGCTGACGGACAATCAGCAGCTGGCCGAACGCTTCAACGATGTGCCGCTCTCCATGCTGCCGAAAAGTTTCTTCCAGACCAACCCGCGCGTGGCCGCTGAGCTGTATGCGACGGCGCGCGAATGGGTACGCGATCTCAAGGTTAAAGCGATGTGGGATCTGTTCTGCGGCGTCGGCGGCTTTGGTCTGCACTGCGCCACGCCGGAGATGGCGCTGACGGGTATTGAGATTAGCAAAGAAGCGATAGCCTGCGCGCAGCAGTCCGCCCGGCAGATGGGATTAACTCAGGTGAGCTTTGCCGCGCTGGACTCCACCGCCTTTGCTACCGGCGAGGGCAGCGTGCCGGAACTGGTACTGGTCAACCCGCCGCGCCGGGGGATCGGCGCCGCGCTGTGCGACTATCTGGAGCAGATGGCACCGCCGTGGGTGCTCTATTCAAGCTGTAATGCCGTGACGATGGCGGCCGATATCGGGCGTCTGCCCGCTTATCGTGTGGTCAGGGTGCAGCTGTTTGATATGTTCCCGCACACCGCACATTACGAAGTGCTAACGCTGTTGCAGCGGGTTTAATGCGGTAAAAAGGGTCGACCGAAAAAAGGTCGACCCTGGACGTGACAGGATGGCATCTAAACGAAGGGGCGAGGCATGCTTCGCCCGCCGGTCGTTCACCCGGATGAGTTATTCCGGGAACCACTGCTTATTAAGTTTCGCGATTGTGCCATTCGCCTTCAGCACTTCGATCGCCGCATTGAGCTTTGCCAGCAGCGCATCGTTGTCTTTACGCACCGCGATACCAAGACCGGTGCCGAAATAGCTGCTGTCGGTAATATGCTCGCCGACCGGGGCCAGATTCGGGTTGGTTTTCAGCCATGCACCCACCACTGCGCTATCGCCTAGAATTCCATCGAGACGATTATTTTTCAGGTCGAGAATCGCGTTCTGGTAGCTGTCGTAGGAGACAGAGGTGACATCCGGGTATTTGTCCTGCAAATATTTCTGATGCGTAGTGCCATTCTCAATACCAATGCGCTTACCGTTAAACTGCGCCAGGCTGGTGAACTTGCCTTTAGGGGCGATCACAATGGCGGAGTTGGCATAGTACGGTTGGGTAAAGCTCACCTGCTTGCTGCGCTCCTCGGTAATATCCATACCGGAAATCACCGCATCATAGCGGCGGAACTTCAGTGCGGGCACCAGGCTGTCAAACGGGTTGTTGGTGAAGCTGCACTCGGCTTTCATCTCGGCACACAGCGCTTTTGCCAGGTCGATATCAAATCCCACGATCTGGTTGTCGCTATTGAGAGATTCAAATGGCGGGTAGGTTGCCGAAGAGGCAAAGCGGATCTTTTCTGCAGCCTGGGTTCCAAAGGCTACGCCGGCAAGCAGGGCTGCCAGAACGAGTTTTTTCATCTGTAAATTCCTTGCGATCTCAAAGTCCAACTCAGTATCAGCCCACCAGCAGGCGAGTCATTGAGTGATTAAGCTGCGGTGAAGGCGTTTTATTCGCCGATGCCAGCCGGAAAAAACCGTGCTGGCCGTCGGCATTAGTTTCGGTGCTCAAAACGCAATGCCCGGCGCTCAATCAGCCGCATCAGCAGCGTCAGCAGGCCGTTAACACACAGGTAAACCACGCCGGCAGCGGCAAACACCGTGACGTCATAGGTGCGCCCATACAGCAGCTGGCCGTGCCCCATCACTTCCATCAGCGTGATGGTGTAGGCCAGTGACGTGCTTTTAAATACCAGCACCACCTCATTGGAATAGGAGGAGAGGGCGCGTTTAAAGGCATAAGGCAGCAGAATGCGCAGCGTATCCTGGCGGTTCATCCCCAGCGCCGCGCAGGAGTGCCACTGTCCGGCAGGGATAGCCTTCACCGCGCCGTGAAACAGCAGGGTGGTATAGGCAGCACTGTTGAGCGACAGCGCCAGCAGCGCGCACAGCCACGGCTGGGAAAGCAGGTTCCATAGCCAGCCAATATTCTGGATGGCGGGGAACTGGCCCGGCCCGTAGTAAATCAGGAAGATCTGCACCAGCAGCGGGGTGCCGGTAAACAGCGTGATATAGCCGCGGGTAATCAGGCTGAGCACCGGCACCTTTAGCGCGAGGATCACGGTAAACGCCAGCGCCAGAACCAGCGCGAGGAGCAGTGAAGCCACAGTCAGCGTCAGGCTGGTGTGCAGCCCCTTTAACAGTTCGGGAAAATAGCTCAGCATCAGGAGTCTCCGCGCTCAAAACGGGTGGTGCGCAGTTCAATGCGTTTGAGCACCTGCTGGCTGAACAGGGTGATCAGCAGATAGATCGCCGCCGCAATCAGATACCAGGTGAAGGGCTCTTGGGTGCGGGTGGCAATACTTTTGGTCTGCAGCATGATGTCGTTGACGCTGATCAGCGAGACCAGCGCGGTATCTTTTAGCAGCACCAGCCACTGATTGCCCAGCCCCGGCAGCGCATGACGCCACATCTGCGGCATCACCAGACGGAAGAAGATCGCTGAGGTTTTCATCCCCAGCGCCTGACCGGACTCCCACTGACCAACCGGCACCGCTTGCAGCGCGCCGCGCAGGGTTTGTGATGCGTAGGAGGAGTAGAGCACGGCCAGGGCAATCACCCCGCAGAGGAACGGGCTGACGTCGAAGTTTTCAATGTTGACCTGCACCGGGATCTGGGTAAATCCGAGGTTAATGTTGAATCCGTCAGACAGCGTCAGCAGCAGCTGCGACGCGCCGAAGTAGACAAACAGCACCACGAGGATTTCCGGCAGGCCGCGAAACAGCGTCACCAGCCCGGTGCCGAGCCACGCCAGCGGGCGCCAGCGTGCCGATTCCCAGACGGCAAACACCATCGCCAGCACCAGGCCGGCGACCAGGGAACAGAGGGCCAGGCCGACGGTCATCCCGGCGGCGCTGACAAGAGGATAAAGTTCGTTCATTAATTACTGCTGAAACCACTTGCTGTAGATAGTTTTGTAGGTGCCGTCGGCTTTCACCTTGTCCAGCGCGGCGTTGAACTTGCCCTGCAGTTCGCTGTTACCCTGGCGAACGGCAATGCCGAGGCCGGTGCCAAAGTAGGCTTTATCCGTCACTTTCTCGCCGATTGGGGCCAGCGTGGTGTTCTGCTTCAGCCATTCGTTCACCACCGCGGTGTCACCGAAGACAGCATCAATACGGCCATTTTTCAGGTCAAGAATAGCGTTCTGGTAGCTGTCGTAAGGGACAACGTTGACACCTGGCAGCTTCTCACCGAGATATTTTTGGTGCGTGGTGCCGTTCTGTACGCCAACGCGTTTGCCCTTCAGCGCCGCCACGTCAGCCACTTTGCCTTTCTGGGTGATAAACAGGGCAGAGTTGTCGTAATAAGCTTTAGTGAACAGCACCTGCTTTTCACGCTCAGGAGTAATATCCATACCGGCCATCACCGCGTCGAAGCGGCGGAACTTCAGGCTGGGGATCAGGCTGTCGAAGGCCTGGTTAGTAAAGGTGCAAGTCGCGCCCATTTCGCGGCACAGCGCGTTCGCCAGATCGACGTCGAAGCCCTGAATTTTGTTATCGGAGTCAACAAACTCAAACGGAGGGTAAGACGCTTCAGTGGCAAAACGAATGGTCTGAGCAGCGCTGGCGCTCAGGCTGAAACCGGCTAACAGTGCGGCAATTACAACTTTTTTCATCATTATTTCCTGCAGTTAGTGCGAAAGATAATTGGCAAACGCGTCGGTTTGCGGCTGTGTAAAGCGGCTGGCATCACCCTGTTCGACGATATAACCGTTTTCCATATACACCACGCGGCTGGCCGTTTTACGCGCCACTTCCACTTCGTGGGTCACGATCACTTGAGTGATGTTGGTCTGCGCCAGCTCGCGGATAATGCTGACGACCTGGGCGGTGATCTCCGGATCCAGTGCGGCGGTGGGTTCGTCAAACAGCAGCACGGCTGGCTCCATCATCAGCGCACGGGCGATCGCCACGCGCTGCTGCTGTCCACCGGAAAGGTGCAGCGGGAAACGGTCGGCAAAGTCTTTCAGACGCAGGCGATCGAGCAATTTCGCCGCCCGCTGATGGGCCAGCTCTTTGCTTAAACCGAGCACGCGGCACGGCGCTTCGATCAGGTTCTGGGTGACGGTCAGATGCGGCCAGAGATTATACTGCTGGAACACCATGCCAACGTTCTGGCGCAGTTCGCGGATGGCGCTGTCGGACGGGGGCTTGCTGAAATCAAAGCGGCTACCGGCGATGTCGAGCGTACCGGAACGCGGCATCTCCAGCAGGTTTAAGACACGCAGGAGTGAGCTTTTCCCGGCACCGCTAGGCCCCAGCAGAACCAACGTCTCGCCCTGTGGGCACGTCAGCTGAATGTCAAATAGCGCCTGGTAGGCACCGTAGTAGCAGTTTATACCGTTTAGTTGAATACTCATGCGCAAAAACTGAATAGTAATTAGTGCCGCGAATCTTAACGTTGACAGCATAGTTATGCAATCATCGTGCGTTAAAATTTATTTTTGCGGGCAGGGTGGTTAAAGAGTAGCACAACATCGCGTGATGTTACGGCTTTCACCGCAATGCGCCACTGCGGTTATGCAAATGTGTGCGCGAGATCGTGCCGCCGGTTGGCGGCACGCATAATTTGCCTATTTTAGCAGCAGCTGGCTGAGCGAACCGCCAGCCAGATGCGGGGCTGCCCCAAGGTAGCGCACATCATCGACCGTCCAGCAGGTGCCTTCACGGACCATTAGCACCTCATCCTGCCATTCGCTGCTGCCACGCGATAAGTTGACGCGCAGCGGAATATTGCGCGCATCGGTGTTGGGGATGGTCGAGGCATCCGCCACGCTGGCCGCGGTTGCGCCGTCACGCTGGCTGGAGAACAGATCGCCGCTCAGCAGGCGCGCCTTCTGCGGTTCGCTGCGCTCTTTCAGCAAAGTCTGGTAGAGCTTATCGCTGAGATACGGCCGATATTTCGCCAGCTGTTGCGCATCGGGCACACCCTGACTGGGCTGTTGCAGGCGCATGTCGTAGAATTGCTGCGCCACGCTATCGGGGCCGCCGTCGACGCACGGCCCGATGCGGGTGCCGATATCCTTGTAGGCGGGCTCCACGCTGGTACAGGCGCTGAGTAACAGGGCCAGTGGAGCAATTGCAGCAAGTGCTTGGTATTTCATCCTGATTTCCTTATTGTTCTGCAAGAAAGGGTTTTTACCACTGAGTATAGCCGCTCTGCTTAACTGTACGGGCGCTGAGATCTATCAAGGAGAGAGTTATGCAATTTTCAACGACCCCAACGCTGGAAGGCCAGCCGATCACGGGTTACTGCGGTGTTGTGACGGGCGAGGCGATCCTCGGGGCGAATATCTTCCGCGATTTCTTCGCCGGCATTCGCGATATCGTCGGCGGTCGCTCCGGCGCCTATGAGAAAGAGCTGCGAAAAGCGCGACAGATAGCGTTTAAGGAGCTGGAAGAACAGGCGAAAGCGCTGGGCGCTGATGCCGTGGTCGGCATTGATATTGATTATGAAACCGTGGGCAAAGACAGCAGCATGCTGATGGTCAGCGTAACGGGTACCGCGGTCAAACTGAGCCGTTGATGAGCCCGATGTCGATTATACGCCCGCTGCTGGTGCTGCTGGCAGTGTGGCTCTACACCTCGATTACCCCGCAGGGACTGCATCCGCAGCAGGGTTACACGGTTGATACTCGCCAGGAGGCTTACGGCGCCCGCCCGCGCATTAAAGTGCTGGTGATCCACTATACCGCCGGGGATTTCTCTAACTCCCTCACTACGCTGACCGAGCGAGCCGTCAGCGCTCACTATCTGCTGCCCGCTACGCCGCCAAAATATGACGGTCAGCCGCTGGTGTGGCGCTTAGTGCCGGAGTCGATGCTCGCCTGGCATGCCGGGATCAGCTACTGGCGCGGCGCCACGCGGCTGAATGATACCTCGATAGGCATTGAGCTGGAGAACCCCGGCTGGCAGCGCACCGCCAATGGCATCAGCTGGACGCCGTTCCCCGCCGGGCAGATGGCGGCGCTGCTGCCGCTGGCGCGTGACATCATCAAACGCTACGGTATTCGTGCGCAGGACGTGGTGGCGCACAGTGATATTGCGCCGCTGCGCAAGCAGGATCCCGGCCCGCTGTTTCCCTGGCAGTGGTTTGCTCAGCAGGGCGTGGGGGCGTGGCCAGATGCCGCGCGCGTGACCTATTTCCTTGCCGGAAGGGCGCCGGGGCAGCGGGTAGATAAAGCGAAGCTGCTGGGTCTGCTGGCCAGCTATGGCTACGAGGTGACTAAAGAGATGGCGCCGTACCAGCAGCAGGCGCTGATTGCGGCGTTTCAGATGCACTTCCGTCCGGCGGATTATCGCGGCGTGGCCGATGCGGAAACCGAGGCCATCGCCGCTGCGCTGGTGGAAAAATATGGGACAGAGTAAGCGAGGTTAGTGTGCGGCGAGGAATGCCTGCCACTCGCTGACCAGCGTCTGCAGGGCGGCGCGATCAACGTCGAGGTGCGTCACGAGGCGCGTGACCGCGCCGGCGCTCACCAGGATACCGCGTGCTTTCATCCACGGTCCCAGCTGCGCGACCTGCGCCTGCGGCAGGCGCAGGAACACCATGTTGG
The DNA here is from genome assembly GCF_014773485.1 of Erwinia aphidicola. Lineage (GTDB taxonomy): Bacteria > Pseudomonadota > Gammaproteobacteria > Enterobacterales > Enterobacteriaceae > Erwinia > Erwinia aphidicola. The sequence goes on from NZ_JACXBP010000001.1 coordinate 70,291, forward strand.
TATCCTGACGCGTGACCTCGACGCCAATTTCACGCAGCGCCCCGGCAAGCCAGGCGGCGTTGTCGTGATCCTCTTTTAAGCGCTCAACATGATGCTCCAGCGCGTACAGCCCGGCCGCTGCCAGAATTCCCGCCTGGCGCATGCCGCCGCCGGTCATTTTACGCCAGCGGCGCGCGCGCGCGATAAACTCATGACTCCCGCACAGCATTGCACCCACGGGGCAGCCCAGCCCTTTTGACAGGCAGAGGGTCAGCGTGTCGCAGTAGCGGGCGAGGGCCTCCAGCGGCACATCCAGCGCCACGGCGGCGTTAAAAATACGTGCGCCGTCAACATGCAGCGCCAGTTTATGTTCGCGGGTAAAATCCCATGCCTGCTGCAGATAGGCGAGCGGCAGCACTTTACCGTTGTGAGTGTTTTCCAGACTGAGCAGGCGGGTGATGGCGAAGTGCACATCATCAGGTTTGATAAACTGCGCCACGACATCCAGCGGCAGCGTACCGTCAGCCGCCGCCAGAATCGGCTGTGGCTGGATGCTGCCCAAAACCGCTGCACCGCCCGCTTCGTATTTATAGTTGTGTGCCAGCTGGCCGACAATATACTCTTCGCCACGCTGGCAGTGGCACAGCAGCGCCACGAGATTGGCCTGTGTTGCGCTGGGGAGAAGCAGGGCGGCAGGCTTACCGCTCAGGCGTGCCACTTCAGCTTCCAGCTTATTGACGGTGGGATCATCGCCGTACACATCATCCCCGGTTTCAGCTGCCATCATGGCGGCCAGCATCGCCTGAGTGGGGCGGGTTACGGTATCACTACGTAAGTCGATCACGCTTGCTCTCCTGAAGTAAAAACGGACGCCGCAGCGTCCGTGAAAAGGCTTTAACTCTTTTACCGCAGCCAGTTGGTTTTTGCCAGATCAACCACCTCGTCGCCGCGACCGTTAATGATGGCGCGCAGCATATACAGGCTGAAGCCTTTGGCCTGCTCAAACTCAATCTGCGGCGGCATCGCCAGCTCCTCTTTGGCGGTCACCACATCAATCAGCGCCGGGCCATCGTGCGCCAGCGCCTGCTGGATCGCCTCATCCAGCTGCGAGGCCTGCTCAACGCGGATGCCTTTTACCCCGCAGGCATTGGCGATAGCGGCAAAGTTAGGATTCTCCAGTTCGGTACCGTCGGTGAGATAGCCGCCGGTTTTCATCTCCATCGCCACGAAGCCAAGCACGCTGTTGTTAAACACCACGATTTTGACCGGCAGTTTGAGCTGCGCCAATGAGAGAAAGTCGCCCATCAGCATACTAAAACCGCCATCGCCGCACATGGCAATCACCTGGCGCTGCTTATCAATGGCCTGTGCGCCAATCGCCTGCGGCATCGCGTTGGCCATTGAACCGTGGCTGAAGGAGCCGAGCAGGCGACGCTTACCGTTCATTTTCAGATAGCGCGCCGCCCAGACGGTTGGCGTGCCGACATCGCAGGTGAAAATGGCATCTTCACTGGCGTGCAGGCTGAGCTGCTGCGCCAGATACTGCGGATGGATCGGCTGCTTGTCATTGGCGGTAGCGAGGTCGTCCAGCTCTTTACGCGCTTTGGCATAGTGCTCCAGCGCCTTGTCCAGGAATCTGCGCTCTGACTTCACGCTCAGCTGCGGCAGCAGCGCGCTGAGGGTGGCTTTGATATCGCCGACCAGCGCCATCTCCACGTGGCAGTGGCTGCCGATACTGCCCGGATTGATATCGATCTGAATAATCCTGGCTTTCGGCGGATAGAAGGCGCGATACGGGAACTGGCTGCCCAGCACCAGCAGCGTGTCGGCATTCATCATGGCATGATAGCCGGAGGAGAAGCCGATCAGTCCCGTCATGCCGACATCGTAGGGATTGTCGTACTCGATATGCTCTTTACCGCGCAGGGCGTGAACCACCGGCGCTTTCAGCGTCTCCGCCAGCTTCACCACTTCGGCATGTGCGCCGGCGCAGCCGCTGCCGCACAGCAGTGTGATATCACCCGCCTGATTCAGCGCCTCCGCCAGCTTTGCCAGCTCGGCGGGGACCGGTTGCACCTGCGGCAGCTGCGGCGGATACCACTCGGATGATGCGCCTTCCGGGGCGGCACTCAGGGCGATGTCGCCGGGCAGCACCACCACTGAGACACCACGATTGAGAATCGCTTTGCGCATCGCAATCGCCAGCACCTGCGGCAGCTGCTCCGGGTTTGAGACCAGCTCACAGTAGTGGCTGCATTCGCGGAACAGCTCCTGCGGATGCGTTTCCTGAAAATAGTTGCTGCCAATTTCGGCAGAAGGAATATGGGCGGCAATCGCCAGCACCGGAACATGGTTGCGGTGGCAGTCGTACAGGCCGTTGATCAGATGCAGGTTGCCCGGCCCGCAGGAACCCGCGCACACCGCCAGCTCCCCGCTAAGATGCGCCTCTGCACCCGCGGCGAAGGCGGCCACCTCCTCATGACGGGTCGGCATCCACTGGATAGTGCCCATTTTATTCAGGCTGTCACTCAGGCCGTTTAACGAGTCGCCGGTGACGCCCCAGATACGTTTTACGCCCGCGCTCTCAAGGGTTTTAGCCAGCAGTGCGGCAATAGTTTGCTTCATTAAATTCTCCCAGGTCAGAAATCCATTCGAATTGGCGAACAGTGCAAAGCATAGACGACTCTGCCAGACGGGGAGGATGATGTGATGCGTTAGCTCACTTGACCACCAGCAAGCCTGCTACCATCCATACATCTGAATGCCGTTATCAGTGAGTTATGTGTAAAACTCAATTATTAATGAGTATTTACTTGCTATCTTTTTCTGTTTAATAGTTCTCGTAGGCTAAATCCAGTTAGCAAGTTATAGAGCCAATCCGATGAGAAGCATCTTCAAATAGATGAATGATCTGTCACCGTCTGTTTTGTACCAGGAGCGGTTGTTGTGCTAATCATTAACAAAGTGGTCGGGCTGGCGAATACGTTTAGCCAGTTTCTTTTGTAGTGCCATGACCATCAAGGGAAACCCAGTCGCAGCTAATGCACAGAGTGCAAGTAATCGGTCTAAGTTCTGTGCTGTTATGCTGTAGTCAGGCAGTAATAAAGACGACAAAAAGAATGCAAGAGTTGTTATCAGAGACATTATCGCAGTCTGTAACGAAGAAAAACTGGCGCGTTGTTGATCAGCTGGATACTGGATCGTAACCGAAGATGATGAAACCAGCCGACTATACGAAGCCCCCAGAAATAAAGTAATAACGCGCTGTGCAAGCCCATAGCAGGGATCAGTAAACTGACTACAAAAAGTAGTGTTGAGACTGTAGCCAGCTTCAGAGCGGAAAAGCGCGATGTCAGAACACCTGTTAATTTTGTGGAGAGATAACCTGCAATCCCTCCGCTTAAGAACAACAATGGCAGCTGGTCTTTTTGTGCACCCAAATGATGGGTCATCAATGGGATCAAAATGGGAATGATCAGCATTGGACTAAACTGTACCAGCGCGTTACTAGAGGCGAAAAGCAGGGTTTGAGCATCAATAGATAGCTTGTTCTTATGTCCTGCCAATATATGGGCCGAAATTCTCAATAAGGATATAACCATTTTCCTCGTAGAAATTTACAGCCCGATAGTTAATGTGTCGGGTTTTCAGCCTAAGTTCTGTATATCCCATCTCTTTGGCAGATTTTTCAAAAAAAGTGAGTAAGACACCGCCAACCCCTGACACACTTCGGTCTGAAAACATTCTTTTAAGCTCAGCTATATTTTGCGTTAATGGCCGCATAGCACCCGACAGCTTTGCCATTATCATCAGTAATAGCGGCAAGTTCTGCTGACAGCATTTCGATTAAGCGATGGGATTCTGAAGAAAATGGATCTGATTTCTTTACTGTTATCATGGTTATACCCTGCAGGATAAGTGTGATAAACATAATGCATCCTGCTAAGGAAAGCATCAGCCGAAATGGGGGGATGGGACATTAAGCTAACCGATCTGAACTGATGGATGTGATGAGGTTGGGGAAGAATTTGTCATAAATTATTGACGCCCAAGGTGCCGATGATATAGTAACCACATCATGGGTAGTTAAGTCATGCATGATTAGCATAATCAGTAACCCACTCACTATTTAATTTTCTTCAAACGAGTCAAAAGAGGTTCCCCGTGGCCACTATCTCCCAGAAAAACGCACGCGACTTACTCGGATCCCCTGAGAACTTCAAAGGCGGCGTGTTTGTGACCCGTAACGGTACTGCTGAGTTGTTCATCCAAACTGCGGCAGAAAGGGAAGCAGATCTCGCGGAGCGTGAAGCCGATAAACAAATCAACGCCATGCTCAAGCTCGTCGGTCTGTCGAAGCAGGATTTTGCGCAGAACGAAAGCGTGACCCCTGAAGAGTTACTTGCAGAACGTCGTCAAGTACGTAATTCATAGGGTTTGTGATGAAGGTACTGATTTCTAAAACAGGGCAGATTACCCTCCGGCTGGTTGAGCAGTATAAGGCTGTTTATCATGGATTGTCGGCCGCACAAGAGTTTGCTGATGATCTGTTGATGCGCGCAGCTACCGCAATAGGTGAGAGGCCGGGTATACATCATAAAAACATTGAGGCACTTGAGAAGGGCGTTGAGCTATACGAATGGCTTGATCTCGATAACCAATATCGTGTTCTATACACCATCGAGAGTGACATTGCCCACGTGCATATATTCTGCAGTACGAGGGAAGATTTTAACCGACTGCTCTATCTGGTGATGATGTCTTGACTCAAGGTCAGGGTCTTAGATTGCGCTTAAGGTCGTTCTACTCATCACCGCTGGCTTTTAAAGTTGTCAATAATGAAAGTCTGCTTTGTGCCAGAAGTGGACGTTGGTCACATCATTATCCATCAATCAATTGACACAGTGTCAGAGGATTAACATTAAATATCGGTAAGATATAGACGGTGGGTAACTTTATCGACATTTCTTAGCGGAATAAAGCCAGCACGTTCATAGAAGGTGAATGCTGATTGAGGCGCGTTAGTGTTGATAAAATCAAACCAGCGGCCAGAACCCTCCAGTATTGCCCTGAGCAAAGTAATGCCAACCTTGCTTCTTCTCCATTCGGTTCCTACATAGAGATGACGGAGTCGTCCACCCCGAACTGAAGGCATGTATGGTTCTTGGTTTAATCCACACACGCCAATGAGTAATCCGTCGCCATAAAAACCTAACAGATTCTCACCTGGCTTATCAAAGCGGTTTTGACCGTTCAGCCAGTTTTCTTCGAGTCTGTGTAGCATGTTAAATCCAGCAGCCATGCTCTCCATTTTTAACCCCAAAAAACCTTTGTTCTCCGGGGTAATGTTCGCGATGATATTAGTCATGAGCAGTCCCAATGTATTTACTAGTGCAAGTATCTCGCATAACCCGACCATTCGCTTTCAGAATTTCTTTGCAATATGCGAAGTCAATGTCCGCTTCTCGCTCATTAGGGACAATCATACTTAAATCTCCCACATTGCAGGAGGTTTTAGCATGAACACGTCACTGTGGAACAAAGACCGTATCATCGGACAAAAAAGACCGCTTCAGATATCTCACATCTGGGGGATTCGAATCAGACTTGAACTGGAAGGCAAAGCGCGCGATCTAGCCCTGTTCAACATGGCTTTAGACTGTAAACTTCGGGGCTGTGATTTGGTTAACTGCTTTCCCCTGCATAAGTCTGACAGTCACTCTTCACCGATAATGTCTGGGGTCATTGTTCACTTTGGTGGATGGTGATGTCATATAACGCATCTTGTTCTTCATGAGCATCTGACTATTCTGAGCGGAACGAAATACGTTTCATTGGTTCGGCAAGAGGACATCATCGGTTTGACGCTCTCCTGCGCAGCTCGCTGTCCATTCCGTAACTCATCAGACTATCAAGGAGTAATCATGAGTAAGACAGAGAATAAAGGCCTACGACTTATATTTCCGCTCTGGACGGGGGGAAATCTGCCCGAGTATCATTTTGGCGCAGAGATGCTTGCCTGGCTCGCCCCGGAAACGGTCATGCCAACCGAAAAGGTTGCCGTTACCACTCCCGACACCAAGACAGAGAACGAAAAGGGGATCCGGGGGCGTCATCATCTGATGAGCGATTTGGATAACGCGTCGGCACTTATCCGTAAACATAACCCCGACCGTATCGCAGTACTCGGAGGTGACTGTCTGATTGATCTCGAGCCATTTGCCTGGCTCAGCAAACGCTGGGGTGAAGGACTTGGCATTCTGTGGGTTGATACGCATCCTGATGTAATGACGCCTGCTCAATATGAAAATGCACATGCGTACGTTCTGGGGGCGCTCATGGGCAATGGCGATCCAGAATTAACCGCTCGAGTGTCTCACCCTGTTAGTGCCAGCCGGGTGATGATTGCCGGCATTCACAGCCCATCAGATTACGAGGCTGACTTCATCAAAAATAACGGTATTCAGACCTGCAGTCCGGATGAAATACGCACAGGCAGCAGTAAAATCACTGACTGGATACGTAAGGAGAACATTACACATCTTGCTATTCACTTTGATCTGGACGTGCTGGATGCCAATCAGTTTCGTGCCGTGATGTTTGCGCGCCCGGACGACGAGCCGGGAAAATGGGATGGCACAGCTAAAGGAAGATTGACCCTGAAAGAGGCTGCTGACGTTATCAGACAGGCTGAAAAGGCAGCTGACGTTGTTGGCCTTGGTATTGCTGAACACCTCCCCTGGGATGCCCTGAATCTGAAAAAAATGCTGTCCGACCTGCCTCTCTTCAGAAGATAAAAAAAGGTCTGACGGTAATTAGCGTCAGACCTGGTTTAAACAGCGTAGTCCGGACGCTGCGCTTACCGCGAAATATCCCTAACGCCGCGCGTTTTTGACTACCTGAGACTGCCACATATGCAGAATGAACACGCTGAATGCCATAAGGGTAGCTATGTGCTGGCTACGTCAGGCAGTAAGCCGACAGGCAAAAACTCTGTAGTAACGGATGCGAAGGATCCCAGGGCAAGTGAAATCACTGCCAGCCATACCCCTCCTTTTTTATCCGATGTTTCAACGGAGTTGTGGTGATGCGAACGCATTTTCCTGTTTCCCCTTATTCTTTCTTGTGTCTGAAGCGATGCAGACATCTGTTTTTTTCATCCCGCCATACACTCGTATATACGAGGTTCCTGTGCTGAACAGACAAGCATTACGGAAACGGTATGCAACGGATTATCAGGACCAGCGAATAAACGCCCCGGCAAGTAGCTAAATTCGATGTGCTAAATACCGGAACGGTGCAAAGCACAGGTAAACCCCACCTCTACAATAAGGCCTGTAATGCAGGGAAAAAGGGGGTAATACTGTCATCTCTGTCCATATGTATGGATAATGATTTTTTTCGGACTGAATGGAGATGAAGGGATGAATCAATTACTGGCTATGCGCGCCTATGTGCGGGTTGTGGAAGCATCCTCCTTCATCAGGGCATCCGATCAGCTCGGACTGCCCCGATCGACTGTCAGCAAGTTGATTACTGACCTGGAAAAACATCTCGGCATAAAGCTTATACATCGTACAACCCGCTCCGTTGCCGTGACGCCTGAAGGACTTGAGTATTACCATCAGGCCGTTCGCCTGGTAAGCGGAGTGGATGCTGCTGACAACGCCGTCAGAAGTAAAAAAAATAAGCCGCGTGGAAATCTTCGTATTGATGCGCCGGTTTCCCTCGCGCACAGCCTTCTGATCCCCGCACTACCGGAGTTTCATGAGGAATATCCGGATGTGACTGTATCCCTGGGGGTGAGTGACAAGACGGTGAGCATCGTCGGAGACGGCGTCGACTGTGCCATCCGCGGTGGAAAACTGCAGGATATGTCCATGATAGCGCGTAAGATTTTTGAACTGGACTATGTCACCTGTGCATCACCGTCCTACCTCGAAAAATACGGCACCCCAGCCTCACCTGATGACCTGAAGAAGGGCCATAAAATAGTCGGCTACTTCTTTGCTTCCACAGGTCGGATGGAGCCCCTTATTTTTACGAAAGGGGATAAGTCAGTTGAGATCCATGAGAGCCACTTTTCAGTTAACGAGGGGGATGGTCTTGCACAAATGATGGTGGCCGGGCTTGGCATCGGTCAGCATCTCCGCCGCTTTATGCAGCAGGATATTGATGCCGGACGACTCGTGCCCCTGCTCACGGACTGGGGGCATCCAAAACTTCCTTTTCACGTGATTTATCCGCCGAACCCGCATCAGAGCGCCAGACTTAGGGCCTTTATAAACTGGCTGTCGGCAAAGTTCCGGCTTACATAACGCCTGTCAGCTCATCGTATTGTCCATAAAATTGGATAGTGTTGCCATGGTTACCCTCTTTTTCTTCTCTCAGCGACAGCTATCGAAGTTTTGGCGTTAAGCTTAGATCATTAAGCAGGTACTGCATCAATGCCGGTCTATAAGACTTGCTATATGTCTGCTTATCGCTCATGGCAGACCTGGACCTAATGACTTGCAAAGCACGAAACTAACTAACACTTCTCACCACTCAGATCCTGATTAGAAACAACAGGAAAGCGCCCTATGATACTGCAACTGATTGAGATTAGCGGTTTTCGCGGTTTGAACCAGCTCTCACTACCGCTGGAGCAGGATAACGTGCTGATCGGGGAGAATGCCTGGGGGAAATCGAGCCTGCTGGATGCGCTGACCCTGCTGCTGGCACCCGGGGAACTCTACCAGTTTAGCCCCGCCGACTTTCACTGTTCGCCCTATGGCGCAGCAGCGCGGGCGCAGCAGATTGAGGTGCGCTTTACTTTTGCTGAGTATGAGGCCGGGCAGCATCAGGCGGCGCGCTATCAGCCGCTTAACGGGCTGTGGCAGCCCGCGCAGGGCGAGTTAAAACGGCTCTGTTACCGGGTTTGCGGCGAGCTGCAGCCAGAGAAGGCGGTGGTCACGCGCCATGAATTTGTTGATGCGAACGGCGCGGTGATCCCGGGGGATCAGACGGCGCGGGTGCAGACGCTAACGCGGCTCCATCCGGTTTTGCGCCTGCGCGATGCGCGCTTTAACCGGCGGCTGCATCTGGAAGCGGACGCCTCTGGCGACCCGCCGTCATTTAACCAGCTGGCCAGCCAGATTGAGACGCTGACGCGGGATTTACAGTCGCGGCCACAGAATCTCACCGATGGCGCACTGCGTCAGGGGCTGAGCACCATGCAGCAGCTGTTAGAGCACTACTTCTCGGTTCAGCTGCCGGCGGCCTCTTCCCAGAGCGGACGTGCTGCTCATCAGCAGGCATCGCGGCGTGGCTGGCGCTATCTCGACAACATTAATCAGCTGATTGCGGATGCCGACAGCCGCAGCCGTCGCCTGATCCTGCTGCGGATGTTTGCCCTGCTGGTACAGGCGCGCGGCGCGCATCATCTTGACCCGCAGGCCAGGCCACTGCTGCTGATTGAGGATCCGGAAACGCGCCTGCACCCGATTATGCTGGCGGTGGCCTGGGGACTGTTATCGCTGCTGCCGCTGCAAAAAATGGCCACCACCAACTCTGGCGAACTGCTCTCAATGGTACCAGTCGAGCAGGTGTGCCGCCTGGTGCGCGAGCCGCAGCGGGTCAAAGCCTGGCGTGTGGGGCCGCAGGGCATGAGTGCGGAAGAGAGCCGCCGCATTGCGTTCCACATCCGCTTTAACCGCCCCTCGGCGCTGTTTGCCCGCTGCTGGCTGCTGGTCGAAGGTGAGACGGAGGTGTGGGTAATGAACGAGCTGGCGCGCCAGTGCGGCTATCACTTTGCCGCGGAAGGGGTGAAAGTGATTGAGTTCGCGCAATCCGGGCTGCGCCCGCTGCTGAAATTTGCCCGCCGCATGGGCATCGAGTGGCATGTACTGACCGACGGCGATGAAGCGGGCAGGAAGTATTCTGCTACCGCCCGCAGCCAGCTGGAAGGGGACAGCCAGGCAGAACAGCAGCACCTGACGCAGTTACCCGCACTGGATATGGAGCATTTCCTGTACAGGCAGGGATTCGCAGAGGTATATCATCGGACGGCACGGTTGCCGCCCAATGCGCCAATGAACCTGCGGCGCGTCATCGCCAAAGCGATTCAGCACTCTTCTAAACCGGATTTAGCCATCGCGGTGGCGATGGATGCGGCACAGCGTGGTACGGAGTCCATTCCTCTGCTGTTACGCAACATGTTCGCCCAGGTACAGTGGCTGGCACGCGGCAAAGCGGATTAACGCGGTGGGCTTGAAAACGGCTTAACACAACCCATATCAGTTGAACGTCAGCGAGAAACAGAAAAATGCCAGCATCAGTGGCTGGCATTTTACCGTAGGGTTGTACAGAATGATTGTGAAGGGTCAGGCGCTAATTGCCATGGCCTCTTCCACAGGGACGATGAGGCTCGCATGATTGCCTTTTGGCCCTTCATGCACATCGAACTGGACTTGTTGCCCGGCTTTTAGCGTTCTGTATCCGTCCATCTTAATGGTCGAGTAGTGGGCGAAGATATCTTCGCCACCGCCCACAGGACAGATGAAACCGAAGCCTTTGGCGTTATTGAACCATTTAACAGTACCCGTCTCCATGCTTCTACATCCCTCGCAAGACATTCTAATTGAGTGGAGGTGTTCAGGTTTGTTGACCTGACGGCTGATTAAAAGATATTCAGCCTGTTGCTGTACTGTAGAGAAATGGTATCAAGGGTCAAGCAAACGGACGGTTATCGCAGGGACAAAATCATCAAAATTTGAAGCAGTTAACGCTATTGCAAATTTTGTGATGAAGGTCGCGAAAGACCAGTTCTGTAGACAATTTCCACCGCGCCGCTCAACATTTTCTTCATGTTATTCCTAACCTGAATGATGTTAGTCTGGCGTAATCAGGTAACGTTGATCACACTGGATATGTATGGGAAAGACTAACGACTGGCTTAACTTTGAACAGCTTGCTGATAACAAAGTGCGTGAAGAGCTCAAGCCACCATCGATGTATAAAGTTATTCTGAACAATGACGATTATACGCCTATGGAATTTGTTATTGACGTGCTGCAAAAGTTCTTTTCTTATGATGTTGAACGTGCAACGCAACTGATGCTTACGGTTCACTACCAGGGAAAGGCGATTTGTGGTGTTTTCACTGCCGAAGTGGCAGAGACCAAAGTCGCTCACGTGAACAAATATGCCAGGGAAAATGAGCATCCGTTGCTTTGTACGCTGGAAAAAGCCTGAATAAGGCGATCTATTGGGGGAGGTGCCTATGCTCAATCAAGAACTGGAACTCAGTTTAAATATGGCTTTCGCCAGAGCGCGTGAGCACCGACATGAGTTTATGACCGTCGAGCATTTGTTACTGGCTCTGCTCAGTAACCCGTCGGCCAGAGAGGCACTGGAAGCCTGTACGGTGGATATCGTGGCATTACGCCAGGAGCTTGAAGCCTTCATTGAACAAACCACCCCGGTCCTGCCGGTTAGTGAAGAAGAGCGCGACACACAGCCGACGCTCAGTTTCCAGCGCGTACTGCAGCGTGCAGTATTCCATGTCCAGTCTTCCGGCCGCAGTGAAGTGGCTGGGGCAAACGTCCTCGTGGCTATTTTTAGCGAGCAGGAATCACAGGCAGCTTATCTGCTGCGCAAGCATGAAGTCAGCCGCCTTGATGTGGTGAACTTTATCTCTCACGGCACGCGCAAAGATGAGCCAGGCCCGGCATCTGGCGCGGAAAATCCGGTTAACGAAGAGCAAGCAGGCGGGGAGGATCGTATGGAAAACTTCACCACCAACCTTAACCAGCTTGCCCGTGTTGGCGGTATCGATCCGCTGATCGGCCGCGATAAAGAGCTGGAGCGTGCTGTCCAGGTGCTGTGCCGTCGCCGCAAGAATAACCCGCTGCTGGTGGGGGAATCGGGCGTCGGTAAAACCGCGATTGCTGAGGGGCTGGCCTGGCGTATTGTGCAGGGCGACGTGCCGGAAGTGATGAAAGAGTGCACCATCTACTCGCTGGATATTGGCTCACTGCTGGCTGGTACTAAATATCGGGGTGACTTCGAGAAGCGTTTTAAAGCGCTGTTGAAGCAGCTCGAACAGGATAACAACAGCATTCTGTTTATCGATGAGATCCATACCATCATCGGTGCAGGTGCGGCCTCCGGTGGCCAGGTCGATGCGGCTAATCTGATCAAACCGCTGCTCTCGAGCGGCAAGATCCGCGTGATGGGTTCGACCACCTATCAGGAATTCAGCAATATCTTCGAAAAAGATCGTGCGCTGGCACGCCGCTTCCAGAAGATCGATATTACTGAACCATCAATTGATGAAACGGTGCAGATCCTTACCGGTTTGAAGCCGAAGTACGAAGCGCACCACGACGTGCGTTATACCGCGAAAGCGGTGCGTGCAGCGGTGGAGCTGGCGGTGAAATATATCAACGATCGTCATCTGCCGGACAAGGCGATCGACGTCATTGATGAAGCGGGTGCGCGTGCGCGCCTGATGCCAGTCAGCAAACGCAAGAAAACGGTGAATGTGTCTGACATCGAAACGGTGGTAGCGCGTATTGCGCGTATTCCGGAGAAGAGCGTATCGGCTTCCGATCGCGACTCCCTGAAAACCCTGGGCGATCGCCTGAAAATGCTGGTGTTCGGCCAGGACAATGCCATTGAAGTGCTGACTGAAGCCATCAAGATGAGCCGTGCAGGGCTGGGCCAGGATCGTAAACCGGTCGGTTCCTTCCTGTTTGCTGGCCCTACCGGCGTCGGTAAAACCGAGGTGACCGTTCAGCTGGCGAAAGCGCTGGGCATTGAGCTGCTGCGTTTTGATATGTCCGAATATATGGAGCGCCACACCGTCAGTCGCCTGATTGGTGCGCCTCCGGGCTATGTTGGTTTTGACCAGGGCGGCCTGTTAACCGATGCGGTAATTAAACATCCGCACGCGGTGGTGCTGCTGGACGAAATCGAGAAGGCTCACCCTGACGTATTCAACCTGCTGCTGCAGGTGATGGATAACGGGATGCTGACCGATAACAACGGCCGCAAAGCGGACTTCCGCAATGTGGTGGTGGTGATGACTACCAACGCCGGGGTAAGGGAAACGGAACGTAAATCTATCGGCCTGATCCAGCAGGACAACAGCACCGATGCGATGGAAGAGATCAAAAAGATCTTTACCCCAGAGTTCCGTAACCGTCTGGATAATATTATCTGGTTCAAGCATCTCGACCAGGCCGTTATTCATCAGGTGGTCGACAAGTTTATTGTCGAACTGCAGGCTCAGCTGGATGCCAAAGGCGTCTCGCTGGAAGTCAGTGATGATGCGCGTGACTGGCTGGCAGAGAAAGGTTACGACAAAGCGATGGGTGCGCGTCCGATGGCGCGTACCGTGCAGGAGAGCCTGAAGAAACCGCTGGCTAATGAACTGCTGTTTGGTTCGCTGGTTGACGGCGGCTCGGTGTCGGTGGCGCTGGATAAAGACAACAACCAGCTGACCTATCACTTCCTCAGTGCCGAGAAGCGTAAAGCGGAAGGTACCGTTCACTAACCGCTAACCGTGATGTGAATAACAAAGCCTGATGAATATCATCAGGCTTTTTTTTTACCTATCGACAGGTGGGTTGCAGCCGGAGTAACGACGGCCAGAGTGCGGCCCAGCCGCCGCCGTGCGTCATTCCCGCCACGCTGACAATACGCACGCAGGCGCTGTGGCTGGCTTGCGCGTAACTCTGCGTCACGCTTTCAGGTACTACCCGATCGTCGCTGCCGGAGAAGTGGATCTGCGGTAGCCGCGCCAGGGCAGGCGCGACGTCTTTAGCATTCAGCGAGCCGGGCATTGCGCTGGCCTGATGCAGCCGGTTCACTTCCTCACTGTCCAGGTTGCCCGCCACGGTGCGCAGTGACTGGATATCGTGGCGTCTTGCCGCTACCAGCGCGGCCACCGCACCGCCGCCGGAATACCCGGTCAGCACCACCGGCTGACCGGGCGTCTGGCGCACCAGCTGGCTGACGGCATCATTCATGGCGTCAATCACTGTGGGCGCGTAGCGCAGATCGGTCCACCAGCGGGGGGAACAGCTTGGGTTACGCGTCATCGCAATGAACTGGCAGGGGCGGGCCAGGTAGATCACATTGGCAGCGCGGTCTGCGGCAGCAAGCCTGAGCGCCACAGGGTTAAAAGGTGTCGGGTCATGGGAAGGCTGGCTGGGCGTGACCCAGGCAAAGCCATCGCCCTCAATGTAGAGATGCAGCGGCTGGCGCGGATCGCTTATTCGTCCCCACCAGCTGAGAATAAAGGGCGCGGCGTGAATTTCGCCGCGCTGGAATCCCGCCGACTGCGCAATGGCCTCGGCAGTTTCAGGACGATTGGCTGAGGTACAGCCGCCGCAAAGCAGGCTGCACCCCAGTAATCCTGCGCTTAAAAACGACAGTCGCATCGGCAGATTAGAACAGCTTGCGCACTTGCAGGCTGACGGTTTGCCCCTTAAAGTGCGGAGCGGCCTGCAGGTCATAGCGCGCTTCCAGGCTCAGATCATCAGCATGGGCCAGCGTGGCACCAATACTGGCTTCGGCACTGTCTTTAGCAGGGCTGGCACCCGAAGTGGTGAAGCGCGTCTCGCCAATACTGTCTGCACTGAAGCCGGAGGAGGTTTTCATCGGGCTGCGGTCATACTGATGCGTCCACATCAGCTGTACAAACGGCGACAGCTCTCCGGCACCGGTCGACCAGCTGTGCGCCAGCTTGCTGCCGAGGCTGCTTTCGAACGACTGGCTGTGCGCGCTGTCAACGGATAATGCACTGCCGCCATCGCTGCTCTCCTGATAGCTGCCCTGATGCAGATAGCTGTAGCTCAGGCTGGCCAGCGGGGTGAGCACGGTGGCATCGCCCAGCGCCAGCGGGTAGCCAAATTCACCTTTCACTGCGGCCTGCTGACCGTGGAAATGGCTGCTGGCGCTGTCGCTAAAGCCGCTGAAGTCAACGGCGCGCTGGCTTTCGTAAGACTGGCGGGTCAGGCTGGTGCTGAGGTTGACAAACCACGGTTCGCCGGTGTAGCTGGCGTAAGCGATACCGCCCCAGGCGTCGACATCGCTGCTGTTGCCCTTCAGGTTATCAGCACCTTTTACCGAGGTACGGCTGTAGCTCAGCGCCACGCCCGCGCGCCAGTTGCCGGGCAGCTGGCGGTCAAGACCCAGCACCAGGCCGCCGTAGTGGGCGCGGTAGCCGCTGACGTTATCAGTCATTCCCTGGCGAGCACTGCCGTAGAACGGTTTGCCCCACGCCGCCCAGTCGAGGCTGTCATCACCGGTGGCGATACCGCGAGCGCTGCCGCTTTGCGCAGTGCGCAGACCGTCCAGATGGCTGCCTACAACGCCCAGTGCATCCATTGATGCGGAGGAGGTTGCGGCGGAAGCCATGCTGTTCTGTGCCGGAGCCAGCTGTTCGCCAATACGGTTAGCCTCAGCCTGCGTGGTAAGGGTTTTAGAGGCGTTAAACAGGTCGAGCAGGCCAGCAGAAAAGCCGCTGTAGCTGGAGAGACCGCTGATCGATGCTATCGCATTACCGGTGGTGGGCAGCGGTTTGGCCGCTACCGGAGCGGTTGGCGTGGTCGGCGTCACCGGGATGACCGGAATGACTGGCGTTACCGGAATGACCGGGGTGACTGGCTCTGTCGGCGTGGTCGGGGGTGAAACCGGCACCGTTGGCGTGGTCGGGGTGACTGGCGTCACTGGTGTTGGTGGAGTTACTGGTGGTGTTACAGGTGGTGTTACAGGTGGTGCGGGTTCATCGAGATAGAGGGCCAGATCGCTGGTGCTACCGTTATCGATCACTTTCGCCGTAACCACACCGTTATAGTTATCCACCACGTAGTGCAGGGCGCTGGTATTGTAGGTCGCGCTGCCTGCACTGATTGCCAGATAGCGTTGGCCGCTGGCAAAGCCATAGCTGCTGCCGGTGCTGCTTAAACGGATGGTCGAGCCGGAATCAATCAGCGCGTTGCCGCTGACGGTCAGGCGGCCATAGCCGATATCAAGCGCGCTGCCCTGGGCATACGTGGTGTCAGAAACCCCGAGATTGAGGATAGCATCTTGGGTCTGATGGTAATTGCCGCGAATGGTGAGTGGCTGAGTGACCAGCACATCAGCACGGTTGGTGAGGGTATGGCTGCCACCCAGGTCCACATTATCATTCAGCAGCAGCATTCCCCCGCCAAAGCTGACATCGGCGCCGGTGGCGACAATCTGGCCTGTCGGGTTAGCCATTACTGGACCGATGATAAAATTGTTTGCGCCTGTCAGCTGGCCCCGTCGGTCACTGCCGCCGTTAATCACCAATTCATTGCTGGAAGTGTGGATAATATTGCCAGCAATGGTACCGCTGTTATTTATGGTGCCGATGGCACCATTAAAACTGTTGGTTATTGCATTGTTAGTGGATACGTTCAAACCTGGGTTAAAGGGACCGATAAAACCGTCGTTGTTCAGCGTGGTAATCTGCCCCTGGTTGAAAATCGCCGTTTGGGTACCGGAGATAATCCCGCTTGCGGTGTTGTTTAACGCGCTCAGGGTGCCGAAATTGGCGATGCCAATACCGCTATATCGCGAACCTGAAGAGCTGTTGGTGTTGATATAACCGCTGTTGATCAGTGAGCCAATATTATTGTCGTTTTCAAGCGCTATGCCGGTATCGGAGGTGATGAAACCGGAGTTTTTCAATGTTGCGAGATCGCCGCCGTTGTACAAGCCGATAGCTGTTTGATTGTAAATGGATCCCTGATTATCAATCAGCGTAGTGGTACTGGAGTTGCGCACGGCGAACTGCTGAGTATCAGCACTCACCATGCCGTTAGGGGTGATGGTTAAGGTGTCTGTGGAAACCACGTAAGGGGCAGCATACGAGGAGTCGTTAATCTCATTGCTGGGTACGGGCGTCGCGTGGGCCAGGGCTGAACTTTGCGCTGCTGTCAGGACAATGACCAGCGGTTTAAGCGGGAAAGCGTGAAGCGTTTTTTTCATTATTATTGCCACCATCAGAGTTATCAGAGCTGATTCATTCAGCTATTTTTAAGAATATTCTGATTTATCGGCACGGCCTGAAGGCACTTTAGCGGGGCTGGAAAATATATTTGGCGCATAAAAAAACCGGACTGAGAGCAGTCCGGTTTGGATTATCAGTGCGGCAAGCGTTAACGCGGCAGCACGGCAGAATGGGGCAAATTAGCGACTACGGAAGACAATGCGGCCTTTGCTCAGGTCGTACGGGGTCAGCTCTACAGTGACTTTGTCGCCCGTCAGGATGCGGATATAGTTTTTGCGCATTTTACCGGAGATATGAGCGGTAACCACGTGACCGTTTTCCAATTCAACGCGGAACATGGTGTTAGGTAACGTATCGAGTACGGTACCCTGCATTTCAATATTGTCTTCTTTGGCCATCGAATCCTCTAGGTGGACTACCTTAGTTTTGAACCGGCAAGATAATGCCGAATTTCACGTATTAAGTAAAGAATTGTGGATGAATTCACCCACATCAACCCCTCTAAAGCGCACACCTGCGCAGACGGGTTACGTTTAAATCTGGAGTAAATGGCGTCAGCGTGGGGGAACAGCGGGCTAAGAATCTGTTTAAATATGCTTTTGTCGCACGATTAAAACAGTTCTGACAAGGTGCGTTGAGATTCCCAGCCTGGTATTCCGCATCACCATCTTGTACCGGTGAAAGGCGGACGACATACCAAACGCGCATATTATATCACTGTTCTCATCGGCATGCCTGAAAAACATCGGGGAATTGCATTAAAAAAGCCGCTGCGGTTGCCAGCAGCCGGTGATAAGTGGCTGATGTGCGAGGGAATAGACGTATTGCAGATAGCGGGCGCGCGCGATCTCTTCTGCGCCGAGTGAGGCGGTGTGAGGGTTAAGCACTTGGCAGTCTATCAGCTTTCCGCCCTGGCGATGGAACCACTCGCTAAATACCAGCAGTGCCGTTTTGGAGGCATTCTCCCGCCGGCTGAACATCGACTCACCGCAAAAAATTTGCCCGAGCGCCAGCCCATACATGCCGCCCACCAGTTCATCGCCGAACCACACTTCAACCGACTGCGCATGCCCGAGTTCGAAAAGCTTGAGCCAGGCGCGCTTCACCTCAAAGGTGATCCAGGTACCTTCCTGGCGATCGCTGGCGCAGCCCTCGATCACTTGCTGAAAGTCCTGATTGATTGTCACCCGGTAGGGTGACCTGCTGTGAAAGCGTTTCATGCTGCGGCTGAGGTGAAAGGCTTCGGGTAACAGCACGGCGCGCGGATCGGGTGACCACCACAGGATAGGATCGCCAGGGGAAAACCACGGGAAGATCCCCTTATGGTAGGCATTTAGCAGACGAGCCGGGCTAAGGTCGCCGCCCATCGCCAGCAGGCCATTAGGTTCCCGCAGCGCCATTTCTGGCGGCGGGAAGTTTAACGATTCGCGTGAAAGCTGTATCAGGCGCATCCGCAGATTCTCAACAGGGCAGAGCTAATGACTATAGCGCAAAGCGCTGCAGAAAAGTCCAGTAGCGACCCTGTTTTGCGACTAATTCGGCATGATTTCCCTGTTCGATGATTTCGCCGCTGTCCATAACGCAAATCCGGTCAAAATGTGCCAGGCCGCGCAGGCGGTGGGTGACCATGATGAGGGTTTTGTTTTGTGCCACCTGGCGCAGCAGCGCGAGGATCTGCTGTTCGGTCTCCGCATCCAGCCCTTCGGTCGGCTCATCCAGCAGCATCAGATCGCCGCCGTGCAGCAGCGCACGCGCCAGTCCCAGGCGGCGCAGTTCGCCACCCGACAGCTGACGGCCGCCTTCACCAAGCCAGGCGTTGAGACCCTGATTGTTTTCCAGCAGTTTCTCCAGCCCGACCTGCTGCAGCGCGGCGCTCAGCTGTTCATCGCTCGCGTCGGGCGCGGCCAGCAGCAGGTTATCGCGCAGCGTGCTGCTGAACAGATGCACGCGCTGGGTGACGACGCTGGTGCGCGCGCGCAGGTCGGCTTCGCTGTACTGGTCAAGCGGCTGGCCATTGAGCTGAATAGTGCCGTGTTGAGGATCCCAGGCGCGCGTCAGCAGCTGCAGCAGCGTCGACTTGCCGCATCCAGTGCGACCCAGCAGCGCTATGTGTTCGCCTGGTGTGATATCCAGAGAGAGATCTCTGATCGCCAGCGGCGCGTTGTCAGCGTAGCCGAAGCTGATGTTGCTCAACGTGAGCGCAGCCTGTCCCGAGGCCTGCGTCGTAGCCTGGCGGAAGGTGACCGCCGGGCGCTGTTCGATAATCTGCGTTACGCGCTGCGCGGAGGCAATCACATGGCCAAGATGCTGGAAAGCGGTGCCCACCGGACCGAGTGCTTCGAACGCGGAGAGTGCACAGAAGACAAACAGCGCAATATACGCACCCGGATACGGGTCGCCACCAATGCCTGCGGCACTCAGCCACAGCATCAGCGTGACGGCAATTCCGCCCATCAGCATCACCAGCCCCTGTGACAGCCCTGTCAGGCTGGCCTGGCGCTGCTGTGCGCTGAGCCAGGCCTGTTCCGTGGCATCCATCGCGTCACGAAAGCGCTGTGCCGCACCGTACAGGCTCAGCTCTGCCTGGCCCTGGAGCCAGCGCGTCAGGCCGCTACGATACTCGCCGCGCAGGCGGGTAAGATCGGCGCCGACGGGCAGCCCGGCACGGTAAAACAGCGGTGGCAGTGCGACCAGTGTCAGCAGCATCAGGCCGCCGAGCGTCAGGGCCAGATAAGTATCAAGGAAGCTCAGGCCAAAAGTGACCACGACAATCACCACCAGCGCCCCGACCAGCGGTGAAATCACCCGCAGGTAGAGGTGATCGAGCGTGTCGACATCCGCCACCAGTCGGTTAAGCAGCTCTCCCTGGCGGAAGCGGGCAATGCCGGCAGGGGAGAGCGGCAACAGCTTACTGAAGGTAAACACCCGCAGATGCTGCAGCACGCGGAAGGTGCCGTCATGGCTCACCAGGCGCTCAAGATAACGCGCGACGGTGCGGCTGATGGCGGCACCGCGTACTCCGGCGGCGGGCAGCATATAGTTAAAGCTGTAAATCCCTGCGACACCGGCCAGTGAGGT
Source organism: Erwinia aphidicola (assembly GCF_014773485.1). Taxonomy (GTDB): domain Bacteria; phylum Pseudomonadota; class Gammaproteobacteria; order Enterobacterales; family Enterobacteriaceae; genus Erwinia; species Erwinia aphidicola. The sequence continues at coordinate 90,377 of NZ_JACXBP010000001.1, forward strand.
AGCGGCGAGGAACCAGCCGGACAGCGTAATCAGGCCGATGCTGGCCAGCAGCGTCACCACCGCCAGCAGCATGCCGAACAGCAGGCGCAGAATGTGGCGACGATACAGTTTTAAAAACGGCAGCAGGGTTTTCATTCAAGCGATCCTCCGCGCTGAGCCAGCAGGTCAGCAAATGCGCCGGGCTGATTCGCCAGCGTCTGCCAACGGCCCTGTTGGACAATTTTACCGTCGCGCATCAGCCAGATTTCATCCCACTGTGACAGGCGGTCGAGCTGATGGGTGATTAACAGCGTGCTTTGCGCATGCGAAGCCGCCAGCAGCGCGTGATTGACGTGCTGCTCGCTGTGCGCATCAAGGCTGGCATCAGGTTCATCCAGCAGCAGCAGCTGGCAGGGCTTCATCAACGCGCGGGCAACGGCAACGCGCTGCGCCTGGCCAACCGACAGGCTGGCAGCCTGATCGCCGGTTTCACTGTCCAGCCCGGCAGGCAGGCGCGGCAGAAACTCATTGACCCCGGCAAGTTCCAGCACCTGCTGCAAACGGGCTTCATCGTGGTTGCCGCTTAGCAGAATATTCTGCCGCAGCGTGCTGGCGGGAAGATGCGGGTTTTGCCCCACCCACGCCAGCTGCTGCTGCCAGTGGGGCAGGGCAATATCGCGTAATTCGACGCCGTTAACCTGTAACGATCCCTGATAGGGCAGATAGCCGAGCAGCACGTTCATCAGCGAGGTTTTCCCGGCGCCGCTTTGCCCGACCAGCGCCACGCGCTGCCCTGGCTGCAGGGTGAAGCTAAGTGGCCCGGCGAGCTGACTGCCGTCAGCGGTGACGATCGTCAGATCGGTCGCGACCAGGCTTAAGCCATGGTGTAATTCAGGCGTGAGTTCACCACGCTGGAGCGCCGCGCCTTCACTCTCTTCAATAAAGGTTTGTAGTGCATCGGCAGCACCCACAGCCTGGGCCTTGGCATGATAGAACGCCCCCAGATCGCGCAGCGGCTGGTAAAACTCAGGCGCCAGGATCAGCACCAGGAAACCGGCAAACATCGTCACCGCACCGCTGTAGTGGCCGAAGTCGAACACGCCAAGATAGGAGAAACCGAAATAGACAGCGATCAGAGCAATTGAGATAGAGGCAAAGAACTCCAGCACCGCCGAGGAGAGGAAGGCCATGCGCAGCACTTCCATGGTGCGCTGGCGGAATTGCTCGGAAGCCTCGGCAATGTTTGCCGTTTCAGCCTCGGCACGGTGAAACAGGCGCAGCGTTTCCAGCCCGCGCAGGCGGTCAAGAAACTGCCCGCTCAGGCGCGCCAGTGCCTGGAAGTTGCGGCGGTTGGCATCTGCGGCGCCCATACCGACCATCGCCATAAACAGCGGGATCAGCGGCGCGGTGGCGAGCAGGATCAGCGAAGCCGCCCAGTTAACCGGGAATAGTAGGATAAGCACCAGCAGCGGGATAATCCCCGCCAGCATCATCTGCGGCAGATAGCGCGCGTAGTAATCCTGCATCTCTTCGATCTGCTCCAGCAGCAGGGTAGCCCAGCTGCCGGCAGGTTTGCCCTGAACCCAGGCGGGGCCGAGATCGGAGAGGCGGTTAAGCACCTGCTGGCGCAGCGCCTGGCGGATCGCCTGACCCGTTTTGAACCCCACCTTTTCCCGCAGCCACGCCAGCCAGGCGCGCGCCGCAAAGCAGGCCAGCAGCAGAATAAAATGCAGCAGTTGCGTATCGCGCGGTTGATGATCAACCAGCAGCGCCTGCAGCAGCGAGGCGAGGAACCAGGCCTGCGCGAGGATCAGGAGCGCACTTAACGTGCCCAGCATGTAGGAGAGACGCAGCCAGCGATGGCCGTGCACACTCTGACTTTTCAACCAGCGGGTGAGTTGTTGTTGCCGTGTTTTATTCATCTGTTGCCGTGTTGCCCTGACGTAAACAGTAGTGAGGCAAAGCCCCAGGAAGATCGGTGTCAAGCGCGGCAATGTTACAATGGGGAGGGTGAAAAGGCGACAATTGCTCGTCGCCTTGGGCAAGATTAGCTCAGAGTTTTAACAACTTACTGATTATTTTTAACCAAACCGTCAAGATAACGCTCGGCATCCAGCGCGGCCATACAGCCGGTACCGGCGGAAGTAATCGCCTGACGATAGATATGGTCCATGACATCTCCGGCGGCAAACACGCCCGGGATGCTGGTCTGAGTTGCGTTGCCATGGATGCCGGACTGCACCTTGATGTAGCCGTTTTCCAACTCCAGCTGACCGTTAAAGATTGCAGTGTTCGGGCTGTGGCCGATCGCGACAAACAGTCCGGCAACGTCCAGTGTCTTAGTCTGGTCATCTTTGGTCGAACGCAAGCGCAGGGAGCTGACGCCCATCTGGTCGCCCAGCACTTCGTCCAGAGTATGATCGGTATGCAGCACGATATTGCCGTTTCTCACCTTCTCATTCAGGCGGTCGATGAGGATTTTTTCTGCACGGAAGCTGTCGCGACGGTGAATCAGGTGCACCTCAGCCGCGATATTCGCCAGATAGAGCGCTTCTTCCACTGCGGTATTACCGCCGCCAATCACCGCGACTTTCTGATTGCGATAGAAGAAACCGTCACAGGTTGCGCAGGCGGAGACGCCGCGGCCTTTAAATGCCTCTTCTGACGGCAGGCCGAGGTAGCGAGCCGAGGCACCGGTAGCGATGATCAGGGCATCCGCCGTGTACTCACCTTCGTCGCCGGTCAGGCGGAAAGGGCGGTTCTGCAGGTCGACGCTGTGGATATGGTCGAAGATGATCTCGGTATTGAATTTCACCGCGTGCTCATGCATACGCTCCATCAGCAGGGGGCCGGTCAGTTCGTTAGCATCACCCGGCCAGTTTTCCACGTCGGTGGTGGTGGTCAGCTGGCCGCCTTTTTCCAGCCCGGTGATCAGCACCGGGTTGAGGTTGGCGCGTGCAGCATACACCGCTGCGGTGTAGCCCGCCGGGCCGGAACCCAGAATCAGTAATTTACTGTGTTTCGCCGTACTCATGAGACCCTCATTATTTAACTGGCAAACAGATGCAGCGATTGTAGGGAATTTGCCGGGGCAAAAAAAGCGTTCTGCAATTTTGTTAACAATTAATGAAAAAGGTTTAACCAATCGTGGGCCAGGCAAACGACTGCGCTGTCTGCAAAACAGACTATATGGCCCGGACTATGCCATTTTAAGTCAAAAATAGTCATTGAAAAACAGAGAGACAGCCACTGCTATGGCATGTTGTACTGATTTTATTTGTTTTGCTTTGACAATCGGCTGAGCTTTTGCGAAAACATTATGAGAAGCAGAGGGAATTCGGCCCGCTCTTCCAGGATTTCATCCCGGATTTTCTATTTATGGCCGGATAAACTCAGCCTGTTATGTGCAATGACTCATGGTGTGGACAGACAACATGCGTCAGGTAGATAAAGCGATTAGTCCCGCAACAGGCTCACTGTCTTCACTTAGATCAACCCTGTTACATTAATGGCGTTCAGGGTATGGCAGGTAGGGAAGGATTTTAAGAGAGACAATAATAATGGTAGACAATAAAAAACGACCTGGTAAAGACCTCGACAGAATCGACCGCAATATCCTGAATGAGCTGCAGAAGGACGGTCGTATTTCTAACGTCGAGCTTTCCAAACGCGTAGGGTTATCCCCAACGCCATGTCTGGAGCGCGTGCGCCGCCTGGAGCGTCAGGGCTTCATTCTCGGTTATACCGCACAGTTAAACCCGCACTACCTGGATGCTTCTCTGCTGGTATTCGTTGAGATTACTCTGAATCGTGGTGCGCCGGATGTGTTTGAGCAATTTAACGCCGCCGTGCAAAAACTTGAGGAAACTCAAGAGTGTCACCTGGTTTCCGGTGATTTCGACTACCTGTTGAAAACCCGCGTGCCAGACATGTCTGCATATCGTAAACTGCTCGGCGAAACCTTGCTGCGTCTGCCGGGCGTGAACGATACCCGTACCTATGTGGTCATGGAAGAAGTGAAACAAAGTAACCGGTTAGTGATTAAAACGCGGTAACACAGGGCAGGTGCAAAACCTGGTAGTTTTCGGTACACTCCTGTGAATTCATACAGGTTCAGCGTCGGGCATGCCCGGCGCTGTTGCCTTCATAGTTTACAGGCACCTGGAGAGTACTCTTGAGCCAGGAATACACAGAAGATAAAGAAGTTTCGTTACAACCGCTGAGCAGTGGGCGTCGCCTGCTGGAAGCGTTACTGATTATTGTTGCTCTTTTCGCCGTTTATCTGATGGTGGCGTTGATGAGCTTCAACCCTTCCGATCCCAGCTGGTCGCAAACCGCCTGGCATGAACCCATCCACAATTTAGGTGGGGGGGTAGGGGCCTGGCTTGCTGACACGCTGTTCTTTATTTTCGGCGTGATGGCGTACGCCCTTCCTCCGGTGATTTTAGGCCTGTGCTGGATCACCTTCCGTCAGCGTCATTCTCAGGATTACATCGACTACTTCGCGGTAGCACTACGTCTGATCGGCGTGCTGGCGCTGGTAGTGACCTCCTGTGGCCTGGCCGCGCTGAATGCCGATGATATTTGGTACTTTGCCTCTGGCGGCGTGATCGGCAGCCTGCTGAGTAACGCGATGGCCGCCTATTTCAGCGGTCCCGGCGGCACGTTGACGCTGCTGTGCATCTGGGCGGCGGGCCTGACGCTCTACACGGGCTGGTCCTGGCTGACGATTGCCGAGAAAATTGGCGGTGTAGTGATGGGGGTCTTAACCTTCGCCAGCAACCGCTCGCGCGCCGATGAAAAATGGCATGAAGAGGATGACGAAGCCTATCAGGAAGACGATCGTCCTGCGCGAGAGTCCACCGCGCCAATAATGAAACGCAGCGCGCAGGCGGACGATGCAGACGATGTGCTGCTGGCAAAACCGCAGCCAATTTATGCTGATGTTGAGGATGGCGAGCAGCACGATCCGCTGTTGGCGAAACCCGCTGTTGCTGCTGCCGGTGCTGCGGCGGCCAGCGAAGTGGCTGCGGCGCAGCCTGCCGCTCCACAAATCTCAGCGGCGCAGGTTGAAGCTCCTGCCGCAGCGCCAGCGGCACCCGTTCAGGTTTCAACCCCGGTTGAACCCGCTCAGCCGCCGTTATACCGCTTTGAAGTGCCTGCCGCAGCTGAGACCCCGGCACCTTCTGTTCCGGTTCAGCCGATGGAAGATGACGACGGTCCGCAGATGGGCAACTGGCGCGATACGGCAACCTCCTCGCCGTTTGATTTCTCGACGCAGCATGCCTCTCACCCCGCTTCCGTCGCTGCGGCGGCAACCGGTGTGGCCATTGGCGCCGTGGCGCAGTCTGCCACCTCCAATACGCCGTTTATGCCGGGCTTCACCGCCACCAGCGGTGATGAACTTAATCCGCAGGTGAAGCAGGGCATTGGTCCTGAACTGCCGCGCCCGAACCCGGTGAAACTGCCAACCCGTCGCGAGCTGGCTTCCTACGGCATTAAGCTGCCTTCGCAGCGCATGGCGGAAGAGAAAGCTAAACAGCAGGAGCAGAGTCAGGCTCAGCCTCAGGCCTCTTATCACGCTGAAGTCGATGACGAGCAGGATGCAGCGGAACAGGCACAGCTGCGCGAAGCGTTCTTCGCTCAGCAGCAGCAGCGCTACGGCGAAGAGTTTGCCGCTGAAGATGAGGAAGCTCTGGAGCAGGCTGCACTGGCTCGCCAGTTTGCCGACCAGCAACAGCAGCGTTATGCGGCCGAGCCGCAGAACAGCGCGCCAACCTTTAACCTTGATACTGCCGGTGCGTTTGATTTCTCACCAATGGACGATCTGGTTGATGACGGCCCAGCTGAGCCGCTGTTCACGATCGCTGCCGCGCCGGAAGTGGAGCCTGTAGCCCCGCAGCCAGCACAATGGCAGCAGCCGGAAAGCGCGCCGCAGCAACCTGCCGCCTGGCAACAGCCTGCTCAGGCCCCGGCCGCTCAACAGCCGGTTGCCCCTTCATGGCAGGCCAGTGCGCCTGCAGCGCCGCAGCCGGTTGCCGCTGAAGCACCTAAGCCGCAGGAGCCGGATATGGACAGCCTGATCCACCCGTTCCTGATGCGCCATGAACAGCCGACGTATAAACCGACGACGCCACTGCCTACGCTCGATCTGCTCTCGTCGCCTCCGGCGGAAACCGAGCCGGTCGATCAGTTTGCCCTGGAACAGACCTCGCGCCTGATTGAGGCACGTCTGGCTGACTACCGCGTTAAAGCGGAGGTTGTGGGTTCTTCACCTGGCCCGGTGATCACCCGTTTCGAGCTGGATCTGGCACCGGGTGTCAAAGCGGCGCGTATTTCCAACCTGTCGCGCGACCTGGCCCGTTCCCTCTCAGCCGTTGCGGTGCGTGTGGTGGAAGTGATCCCTGGCCGCCCCTATGTTGGCCTTGAGTTGCCAAACCTGCATCGCCAGACGGTTTACCTGCGTGAAGTGCTGGACTGCCCGGCGTTCCGTGATAATCCGTCGCCGCTATCTATCGTACTGGGTAAAGATATTTCCGGCGATCCGGTGGTGGCCGATCTTGGCAAAATGCCGCACCTGCTGGTTGCCGGTACGACCGGTTCCGGTAAGTCGGTCGGCGTAAACGCCATGATCCTCAGCATCCTGTATAAAGCCACGCCGAAAGAGGTGCGCTTTATCATGATCGACCCGAAAATGCTTGAGCTGTCGGTTTATGAAGGTATTCCGCATCTGTTAACTGACGTCGTTACCGACATGAAGGATGCAGCCAATGCACTGCGCTGGTGTGTGGTGGAGATGGAGCGCCGCTACAAGCTGATGTCGGCACTTGGCGTGCGTAATATTGCGGGCTACAACGAAAAAGTGGATATGGCTGATGCCATGGGCCGCCCAATTCCCGACCCGTTCTGGAAACCGACCGACAGCATGGATATGACGCCGCCAGTGCTGGAGAAAGAACCGTACATCGTGGTGATGGTCGACGAATTTGCCGACCTGATCATGACCGTCGGGAAAAAGGTGGAAGAGCTGATCGCTCGCCTGGCGCAGAAAGCGCGTGCAGCGGGTATTCACCTGGTGCTGGCAACGCAGCGTCCGTCAGTCGATGTCATTACCGGCCTGATTAAAGCTAACATCCCGACGCGTATCGCCTTTACCGTCTCCAGCAAAATTGACTCACGTACCATCCTCGATCAGGGCGGTGCCGAATCTCTGCTGGGAATGGGGGACATGCTTTATCTGGCGCCAAACTCATCGATTCCGGTGCGTGTTCACGGCGCGTTTGTGCGCGACCAGGAAGTCCACGCCGTAGTGGCTGACTGGAAGGCGCGCGAACGTCCTCAGTATAAAGAGGGCATTCTCAGCGGTGGTGAGGATAGCGAGGCCGGCGGCGGCGGTATCGACGGTGATGAAGAGCTGGACCAGCTGTTTGACCAGGCGGTGCAGTTCGTCGTTGATAAGCGTCGCGCGTCGATCTCCGGCGTCCAGCGTCAGTTCCGCATCGGCTACAACCGTGCGGCGCGCATTATCGAACAGATGGAAGCGCAGGGAATTGTCTCCTCTCCGGGCCATAATGGTAACCGCGAGGTGCTGGCACCACCGCCGCACGAAATGTAACAATCACTCCGGGCCGGCCACGTTGGCTGGCCCGTTGTTTTTTTGCCAGCAGTCCCCATATCTGCTCAGTGCCGCCGGGGAATTCAGTTTATTCTTCTGTCGTTCCTGCCAGCGCCTGGCTAAAGTTATCCACGTCACGCTTAACCCGCAACGGGATACAAAAGTTTTAATAAGGATGCCGTAATGAAAAAATTAATGATTTCCTGCTGTTTGCTGGCGGCCTTTACTTCTGCAAGCGTACTGGCAGATGCTGCCAGTGATTTGCAGCAGCGCCTGGATAAAGTGAAAAGCTTCCATGCGACCTTTAATCAAAAAGTGACCGACGGCAGCGGCCAGTCCGTGCAGGATGGTGAAGGTGAGATGTGGGTACAGCGCCCGAACCTGTTTAACTGGCACATGACCGCGCCGGATGAAAGCATCCTGATCTCTGATGGTAAAACCCTGTGGTTTTATAACCCGTTTGTTGAGCAGGTCAGCGCCAGCTGGCTGAAAGACGCCACCAGCAATACGCCGTTTATGCTGATTGCCCGCAACCAGTCGAGTGACTGGAAGCAGTACAACGTGGCGCAAAAAGGTAATGACTTCTCGCTGACGCCGAAAGCGGCGGATGGCAACCTGAAGCAGTTCACCATTAACGTTTCGCCGAACGGTACGATCAACCAGTTCAGCGCGATTGAGCAGGATGGCCAGCGCAGCAGCTACGCGTTGAAAAGCCAGCAAAACGGCTCCGTCAGCGCTGATAAGTTTAAGTTTACGCCGCCGCAGGGTGTGACCGTGGACGACCAGCGTCAGTGAGGTTTGCGTGAGTAATATGTCCCTCGATTTTTCCCGTAATGAATTTCAGCCTCTGGCCGCCCGTATGCGGCCACGCACGCTGGCCGAATATATCGGTCAGCAGCATCTGCTGGCGGCAGGCAAACCGCTGCCGCGCGCGATTGAGGCAGGTCATCTGCATTCGATGATCTTATGGGGACCACCAGGGACAGGGAAAACCACGCTGGCAGAAATTATCGGCCACTATGGCCAGGCCGACGTGGAGCGCATCTCAGCCGTGACCTCAGGGGTGAAAGAGATCCGTGAGGCAATCGAACGCGCCAGACAGAATCGCAATGCCGGGCGCCGCACCATTCTGTTTGTCGATGAGGTGCACCGCTTCAATAAAAGTCAGCAGGATGCTTTTCTGCCGCATATTGAAGACGGCACCATTACCTTTATCGGTGCCACCACTGAAAACCCCTCCTTTGAACTGAACTCCGCGCTGTTATCTCGTGCCCGCGTCTATCTGCTGAAATCTTTGACCGTTGAGGATATCTCAGCGGTGCTTGAGCAGGCGATGCAGGACAGCGAACGCGGTTACGGCAAAGAGAACATCGTGCTGCCGGAAAATACCCGCAACATGATTGCCGAGTTGGTTAACGGCGATGCGCGCCGGGCGCTTAACACGCTGGAGATGATGGCGGATATGGCGGAGGTCAACGCACAAGGCCAGCGCGAATTGACGCCGCAGTTGCTCAATGAAGTGTCAGGCGAGCGCAGTGCGCGTTTTGATAACAAAGGTGACCGCTTTTACGATCTGATCTCCGCGCTGCATAAGTCCGTGCGCGGTTCCGCCCCCGACGCGGCGCTTTACTGGTATGCGCGCATTATTACCGCCGGGGGTGACCCGCTGTATGTGGCGCGCCGCCTGCTGGCGATTGCATCCGAGGATGTTGGCAATGCCGACCCACGCGGAATGCAGGTGGCGATTGCTGCCTGGGACTGCTTTACCCGCGTTGGCCCGGCGGAAGGCGAGCGCGCCATTGCTCAGGCGATTGTTTACCTCGCCTGCGCACCCAAAAGCAATGCCGTTTACAGCGCGTTCAAGTCAGCGATGCGCGATGCGCGTGAAAGCCCGGATTACGACGTGCCGGAACATCTGCGTAATGCGCCAACGAAGCTGATGAAGGAGATGGGGCTGGGGGCAGAATATCGCTATGCCCACAATGAACCGAACGCCTATGCCGCCGGTGAAGAGTACTTCCCGGCGCAGATGGCGCAGACCCGTTATTATCAGCCAACCACACGCGGGCTGGAAGGCAAAATCGGCGAAAAGCTCGCCTGGCTTGCTGAACAGGATCAAAATAGCCCGACAAAACGCTACCGCTGACAGTGACGTTGCGGTAAGGTTAGCAATGAATTCAACGTATTCTGCATAAGAGTACGTCCCTTCCTTTGACACTCAAACAATAAGCACAGGACAAGCATGCTCGATCCCAATCTGCTGCGTAATGAGCCAGACGCAGTCGCTGAAAAACTGGCACGCCGGGGCTATAAGCTGGACGTTGATACGCTGCGCGCGCACGAAGAGCGTCGCAAAGTACTGCAGGTAGAAACTGAAAATCTGCAGGCTGAACGTAACTCGCGATCCAAATCCATCGGGCAGGCCAAAGCACGTGGGGAAGATATCGAGCCGTTGCGCCAGGAAGTGAGCGCACTGGGTGAACGTCTGGATGCCGCGAAAGCCGAGCTGGAAACACTACTGACCAGCATTAACGACTTCGCGATGGCTATCCCTAATATTCCTGCGGATGTGGTGCCACTGGGTAAAGACGACAGTGAAAACCAGGAAATCAGCCGCTGGGGTGAACCGCGTAAGTTCGATTTTGCCGTGCGCGATCACGTCGAACTCGGCGAAATGGCTGCCGGACTGGACTTCGCTGCTGCGGTTAAGCTGACCGGTTCACGCTTTATCGTGATGCGCGGTCAGATTGCCCTGATGCACCGTGCGCTGAGCCAGTTTATGCTCGACCTGCACACCGAGCAGCACGGCTACCAGGAAACCTATGTTCCTTACCTGGTCAACCATGCCAGCCTGTACGGTACCGGCCAGCTGCCAAAATTTGGCGAGGACCTGTTCCATACTCGTCCGCTGGAAGAAGAGGCATCAAGCAGCAACTATGCGCTGATCCCGACTTCGGAAGTGCCACTCACCAATCTGGTGCGCGACGAGATCCTTGAAGAAGAGTCACTGCCGATCAAAATGACCGCGCACACGCCGTGCTTCCGCTCTGAAGCGGGGGCTTATGGCCGCGATACGCGTGGTCTGATCCGCATGCACCAGTTCGATAAAGTGGAGATGGTGCACATCACCCGTCCGGAAGATTCGATGGACGCGCTGGAAGAGCTGGTCGGCCACGCTGAGAAAGTGCTGCAGCTGCTGAATCTGCCCTATCGTAAAGTGCTGTTGTGTACCGGCGACATGGGCTTCGGTTCGCACAAAACTTACGATTTGGAAGTCTGGCTGCCTGCACAGGATACTTACCGTGAAATCTCTTCCTGCTCAAATATGGGTGATTTCCAGGCGCGCCGCATGAAAGCACGCTGCCGTGCGCGTGGCGAAAAAGCCACCCGCCTGGTGCATACCCTGAATGGCTCCGGCCTGGCAGTAGGGCGTACACTGGTGGCGGTGCTGGAAAACTACCAGCAGGCTGATGGCCGTATTGAAGTGCCGGAAGTGCTGCGCCCGTACATGAAAGGACTTGAGTTTATCGGCTAATCACCTCGCCGATTGCAATGTTCAAAACCCGCCGCTGGCGGGTTTTTTTATGCCGGCGATCGAGCAAAATAAATGATGGAGAGTTTGGTTCGCCCTAAGCCAATTTAAAGAGAATTCAATGAGATAATTAGTGGCGAAAAGTTGTAACTCAGATCTCCCACTCGTTGTAGATAAGAAAATTAAATCGCTGTACTACAAATCGTGCTGTGGCTGATTTATTCCGCTTTTACAATTGCTTGCATGGTGGCATTATGCGCGCAAAATCCTCTCTCGCTGCGGTTCTTCACTACTATGTCCACCTGGTCACGCCCTGTTATCGTGCTGCTTTGCGGCTTGCTGCTGATGACGGTCTCAATTGCTGTGCTCAATACGCTGGTGCCACTGTGGCTGACCCATGATGCGTTGCCAACGTGGCAAGTGGGCATGGTCAGCTCCTCTTATTATTGCGGCAACCTGCTGGGCACGCTGATTGCCGGTTGGACGATCAAAAATTACGGTTTCAACCGCAGCTATTATTTTGCTTCCCTGCTGTTCGCCCTGGCAACCGTGGCTTTGGGGCTGGGCACTGGATTCTGGTCCTGGGCGCTCTGGCGCTTTATTGCCGGGGTCGGCTGTGCGTTGATCTGGGTGGTGGTTGAGAGTGCGCTGTTATGCAACGGTACGTTGCGCAACCGTGGCCGCCTGCTGGCTGCTTATATGATTATGTACTATATCGGCACCGTCTTCGGTCAGCTGCTGGTGAGTAAGGTCTCTACCGAACTGCTGCACGTGCTGCCGTGGGTAACCGGCGTGGTGCTGGCCGCTATCCTGCCGTTGGTATTCTGCCGTGTGACGGCAAACCAGATGGAAGAAGAGGCCACGCCAGGCCGACTCTGGCCGATGTTGCGCCGCCGCAGCGCGCGCCTGGGGATCAACGGCTGCATTATCTCCGGTATCGTTCTGGGCTCGCTGTATGGCCTGATGCCGCTCTACCTTTCCCATCAGGGAATGAGCGACTCGACGATTGGTTACTGGATGGCGCTGCTGGTCAGTGCGGGGATCATTGGCCAGTGGCCGATTGGCCGCCTGGCTGACCGCTTTGGCCGCCTGCTGGTGCTGCGCGTTCAGGTGTTTGTGGTGATCCTCGGTGCGCTGGCGATGCTCGGTAATGCGGCGATGGCTCCCGCCCTGTTTATCCTTGGCTGCGCCGGTTTTACGCTGTATCCGGTGGCGATGTCCTGGGCTTGTGAAAAGGTTGGGCACCACGAACTGGTGGCAATGAACCAGGCGCTGCTGCTGAGCTATACGGTGGGTAGCCTTGCCGGTCCGACGATGACGTCAATGCTGATGCAGAGCTACTCTGACCGCGTGCTGTTTGTGATGATTGCGGCGGTAGCGCTGGTTTATCTGGTGATGCTGCTGCGTAAAGCCGATCATCATGCGACGCCGGTGGCGCACGCATAAAAAAAGGTCGACCGGAACAAAGGGTCGACCTCTACAGAGTTCGTTCGAAATTTTTTGCAGGGGCGGGTCTTCTTTTGCGGCCCACCCTTTAATACATCACGTAGTGGCCGTAACCTTCCAGAATACCCTTCACCCGATCCATGGTTTCGGCTTTCGGTGGGTGAACGCCATCCAGCTTGTACTCCTCCCCCATCGCTATCCATTTATGCTTGCCGAGTTCGTGGTAGGGCAGCAGCTCAATCTTCTCAACGTTACCCATATCGCGGGTAAATTCACCCAGTCGATGCGCAGAATCATCATCATCTGAATAGCCAGGCACCACCACATAGCGGATCCAGGTGCGAATTTTACGCTTTGCCAGGTAGCGGGCAAAATCCAGCGTGCGGTGGTTAGACACGCCGACCAGCACCTGATGCACGTCGTCATTCATCTGCTTGAGGTCAAGCATCACCAGATCGGTCACGTCCAGCAGTTCATCAATCACCGGGTCGTAGCGGCGCACAAAACCGTTAGTGTCGAGGCAGGTATGAATACCTTCGGCATGGCAGGCGCGGAACCAGTCGCGCACGAACTCAGCCTGTAATATCGCCTCGCCGCCGGAAGCGGTCACGCCGCCGCCGGAAGCATTCATAAAGTGACGATAGGAAACCACATCCTTCATCAACTCTTCGACGGTAATCTCTTTGCCACCGTGCGTGTCCCAGGTGTCGCGGTTGTGACAGTACAGGCAGCGCATCAGGCAGCCCTGGAAGAAGGTGATAAATCGGATGCCGGGGCCGTCGACGGTCCCGCAGGATTCAAATGAGTGAATACGGCCGGTAACTGACATTGCGATGAGTTCTCCACGGTGACACAGTCTTTAGCTGTGTTTTAAGTCTGTTTTGGCAGTGGTCCGTGTGGGCGACTGACAAAACGGGCTGAGTGGTGATCTGGCCCCTTTGCAGGGGCCAGCGGTGCTTGTTACATGCTCTGGGTGAAGGTACGGGTGATCACATCCTGCTGCTGTTCTTTAGTCAGCGAGTTGAAACGTACCGCATAGCCCGACACGCGAATGGTTAACTGCGGATATTTTTCCGGGTCTTCCATCGCTTCCAGCAGCATTTCACGGTTCATCACGTTGACGTTGAGGTGCTGACCCCCTTCAATGCTGGCTTCATGATGGAAGTAGCCATCCATCAGACCGGCAAGGTTGGTTTTGCGCACGTCGTCGTTTTTACCCAGCGCGTTTGGCACGATAGAGAAGGTATAAGAGATACCGTCTTTGGCGTAGGCAAACGGCAGTTTCGCTACCGAAGTCAGTGAGGCTACAGCACCTTTCTGATCACGACCGTGCATTGGGTTGGCGCCTGGACCAAATGGCGCGCCTGCGCGACGGCCGTCCGGAGTATTCCCGGTTTTCTTACCATACACCACGTTAGAAGTAATGGTGAGGACCGACTGAGTTGGCACCGCATTGCGGTAGGTCTGCAGTTTCTGAATTTTCTTCATGAAACGTTCAACCAGGTCACAGGCAATATCATCAACGCGCGAGTCGTTGTTACCGAACTGTGGATACTCACCCTCGATTTTGAAGTCCACGGCCAGGCCATCTTCATCACGAATGGTTGAAACTTTGGCGTACTTAATCGCTGACAGGGAATCAGCCGCTACCGACAGACCGGCGATGCCGCAGGCCATGGTGCGGTAAACATCACGGTCATGCAGCGCCATCAGCGACGCTTCGTAGCTGTATTTGTCATGCATGTAGTGGATGACGTTCAGGGCAGTGACATACTGTTTTGCCAGCCAGTCCATAAAGTGATCCATGCGGTTCATCACTTTATCGTAGTCCAGCACTTCATCCATCATTGGCGCTTCTTTCGGGCCAACCTGCATTTTCATTTTTTCATCCACGCCGCCGTTAATCGCGTACAGCATGGTTTTTGCCAGGTTGGCACGGGCGCCGAAGAACTGCATCTGTTTACCGACGATCATCGGGCTGACGCAGCAGGCAATCGCATAGTCATCGTTATTGAAGTCCGGGCGCATCAGGTCATCGTTCTCATACTGCAGTGAAGAGGTATCGATGGAGACTTTCGCGGCGAATTTCTTAAAGTTCAGCGGCAGCTTTTCTGACCACAGGATGGTCATATTAGGTTCCGGTGAAGGGCCCATGGTGTAGAGCGTATTCAGGAAACGGAAGGTGTTTTTTGTCACCATAGTACGGCCGTCAACGCCCATACCTGCCAGTGATTCAGTTGCCCAGATTGGGTCGCCGGAGAACAACTCATCGTATTCCGGGGTGCGCAGGAAGCGAACCATACGCAGTTTCATCACCAGGTGGTCGATCAGCTCCTGGGCTTCCTCCTCGTTGATGACGCCTGCTTTCAGGTCGCGTTCAAAATAGATATCGAGGAAGGTAGAGACGCGGCCGAATGACATGGCTGCGCCATTCTGCGATTTCACTGCGGCCAGATAGCCGAAGTAGGTCCACTGGACGGCTTCTTTGGCGCTGGTTGCCGGGCCAGAGATATCGCAGCCGTATTTTGCCGCCATCTCTTTAATCTGCTGCAGCGCATGGTGCTGGTCAGCAATCTCTTCACGCAGGCGGATAGTGGCTTCGAGGTTTACGCCATTTTCCAGGTCGCTTTGCAGTGAAGTGAACTGGGCAAACTTGTCTTTCATCAGGGCATCGATGCCGTACAGCGCTACGCGGCGATAGTCACCAATGATACGGCCACGGCCATAGGCGTCAGGCAGGCCGGTCAGTACTCCAGATTTGCGGCAGCGCAGGATATCCGGCGTGTAAACGTCGAATACGCCCTGGTTGTGCGTCTTACGATATTCCGAGAAGATTTTTTTCACTGACGGATCAAGTTCGCGACCGTAAACTTTACACGAACCTTCCACCATTTTGATGCCGCCGAAGGGGATCAGGGCACGTTTCAGTGGAGCTTCAGTTTGTAACCCAACAATTTTTTCCAGGCTTTTGTTGATGTAACCCGCGTCATGGGAAGTGACGGTTGAGACCAGATCGGTATCAAAATCGACCGGGGCGTGGGTGCGGTTTTCCAGCTTGATGCCTTCCATCACCTGGTCCCACAGTGCGGTGGTGGCCTTAGTGGCACCGGCCAGGAACGTTTCATCGCCTTCATACGGAGTGTAGTTTTTCTGAATGAAGTCACGGACGTTGACGCTGGTCTGCCATTCACCTGGTGCAAAGCTTTCCCAGGCTGATGCCATTTTTTGATTAAGCTCGGTCATTTGATACCTACCTTATAACGTGAAGTTCGTTGTACGTTCCCGCCGGGTAGTGTCACGCCGACGGTTGCAAGATTCTTGAGCTGGGATAATCAGTGATGGTCGCCATCACGCAGATAAATTACCCAGTAGGTCAACCCGACCAGCAAACCACCGCCGATGATATTGCCCAGCGTGACCGGAATCAGGTTGTCGGTAATAAAGTGGCTAACGGTGAGATGCGAAAACTGTTCTGCTGTCGCGCCGGTGGCCTGCCAGAATTCAGGTGAAGCAAAATCTCTAATCACAATCGCCATCGGGATAAGGAACATGTTGGCGATGCTGTGCTCAAAGCCGCTGGCAACGAACATCGCTACCGGCAATACCATGGCAAACATCTTGTCCAGCAGGCTGCGGCCGGAGTAGCTCATCCATACCGCCATGCACACCATCAGGTTGGCGAGAATGCCGAGGCAGACGGCCTCAACAAAGGTATGGTGCATCTTGTGATCGGCGGTCTGCAGCACATTCAGCCCCCACGCGCCGTTCGCTGCCATGTACTGTCCGGCAAACCAAATCAGCGCAACAAAGAAGATAGCGCCAAGAAAGTTTCCGAAATAGACGATGATCCAGTTACGTGCCAGTTCCAGCCAGCTAATGCGTCCGCTGGCTTTCGCCACCACCGTTAAGACGGTCGAGGTGAACAGGTCAGCACCGCATACCACCACCAGCATCAGTCCGAGTGAGAAACAGATGCCGCCAACCAGCTTCGCCAAACCCCAGGGAACCGTGCCTGTCCCGGTGGTGGCCGTGATATAGAAAGCAAATGCGATAGAGATGAATACACCGGCAGTAATTGCCAGAAAAAAAGTCGTGAAGGGGTGTTTCGTTGCTTTATAGACGCCAGCGTCTTCGGCAACTTTCGCCATTTCGGACGGTAATAATAGATCAAAGGGGTTGCCAGCTTTCACACTAACGTTCTCCCAAAAGTAGTCAGCGAGGAAAGTCTAACAAAGGAGTATAGGAGAGAAGTTGATGTGGATCATATTGCGCGAGCAATTGCGCCTGTAAAGCCATGATGTTAAAAGGGTTAATTGGTTTATCTTGTTGTTTTGTATCGAATAAAACTTTTTTAATTATTAAAAATATATTTGAGTCTTAATGGGAAGCTGGCCCGACGTGGGTAAAATACTGGTAGTAAATTTAGCTATATTGTGACAATAAAAAAGGTAACAGCCTGAGCTGTTACCTTTTATTAACCTGGCGCTGAACTCGCGCCAGAAAAATAAAACGGCGGAAGAAATTTATTTTGAATTTTTACGCCGTTTTAAATGGACTTATTTCCAGTAACGGCGTTTGGCAGCCTGTAGCTTTTCATAGGCCCCTAACAGCGCCTGGTGTGCCGGGAAGGCTTTCAGCTCGCTATCAACACTCTGCAGGCCGTAGAACGGAGCTTCACCGCTAAGCGCAGCAGAAGCGGCGTCAACCGCATCCTGACCGTACATGCGAACAAATGCCGTATGGTACTGCAGCGGATCGCGCTCATCTTCCTGGCTCAGCAGCAGTAGCGTCTGCAGGCAGCGATAGTAGTTAGCGCGCTCCGGGCTGAAAATGGACTGGTTGAATTCCATGGTCCACTCTGTCCAGATCAGCGCCTGCTCCAGATCGCCACCGGCCAGCGCCAGCATAGCCTTCAGTTCGCCAATGCGCAGCGTGTACCAGCCGTTGTCTTTACCGGTAGCCAGGCCCAGCAGTTCACGCACGCGGGTAAAGTCGTCGTGGCCGTCTTCATCCAGCTGCTCCAGCAGTGCAAGGTAGTCCGCTTTCTCCCAGCTGCTTTCCGGCAGGGCGAGCAGCGTATCACGCAGATAGGCGCCCATGCTGTTATTGGCCAGAAGGAGATCTTCCGCCGGATAAATATCTGACATGCCAGGCACGATAATGCGGCAGGCGTAAACATCCAGATGCTCGTAATCGGCGATGTATACTTCCTGATCTTCGGCCTTGAAGATCGCCATCAGCGTCGCGAACTCTTCCTCAGTTGTGCCTTTGAAGCTCCAGTCCGCGAACGGGTAGTCAGCATCATCTTTGAACATATCCCAGGAGATCAGGCCGCTGGAGTCAATAAAGTGAGTTTCCAGGTTGGCGTGTTCCGCTACTTCTTCATCATCGAAGGTAGGTGGGGTGAAGACATCCAAATCCTTCAGCCCGCGGCCCTGCAGTAGCTCGGTCACGGTACGCTCGAGCGCCACGCCGAAGTCCGGGTGCGCGCCGAATGAGGCGAAGCAGGTGCCATTAGCCGGGTTGAACAGCACCACGCAGATCACCGGGTAATTGCCGCCCAGTGAGGCATCGTAAGAGAAGATAGGGAAGCCTTCTGCTTCCAACGTGGCAATCGCTTCCACCACGCCCGGATAGCGGTCCAGAACATCCTGCGGGATCAGCGGCAGGCTGATGGATTCCGCAATAATACGATTTTTAATATGTCGCTCAAACACCTCAGACAGACCCTGAACGCGGGCTTCATTAGCGGTGTTACCGGCCGACATCCCGTTCGACACATACAGGTTGCCGATGATGTTCATCGGAATATAAACGGTCTGCTGGTCAGACTGACGGGTGAACGGCAGGCTGCAGATCCCGCGCGCGGCATTGCCTGACTGCAGATCGATCAGGTCGCTGGCGCTGACTTCATTTTCCGGGTCGTAGAATTTACGCAGACGGGCATCCAGAATGCCCTCAGGCAGCTGGTCATCATCCGGCAGCGGGAACCATTTCTCGTTAGGATAATGAACAAAATCGCCGTTGGCGATCTGCTCGCCTAACCAGAAGTCAGCGAAGAAATAGTTGGTCGACAGGCGTTCAAAATACTCGCCCAAAGCCGAGGCGAGCGCCGCTTTCTCACTGGCACCTTTACCATTGGTAAAACACAGCGGGCAGTCGCGGTCGCGAATATGAACTGACCAGACATTTGGCACCGGATTCAGCCAGGATGCTTCTTCAATGTTGAAGCCCAGATCCTGTAGTTTTTGCTGAAAGCGTGCGATGGAGACTTCCAACGCGGCGTCTTTGCCTGGGATATAAGTTTGAGTCATTTTGCCCACTCGTTTTGAATTGTGCGGAGATTGTGCGGAAAGCGCGCAATGATACGGGTTTTCCTCGGCAATCGCTATCTGACAACGTTAATTTCATTGTCGGAAGAGTGCCATTTTACAGTGAAAAGTTAACCGGTCTGTTTATGAAACAGGAAAATGCCTCACAAAATATCGTTTCCGCTTTCATACGCCCTACAAGCTGTTGCGGCGCGCCTCGGGAAACTGGTCGGCTGACCGGATAAATTATTGCAGCAATGGGGTGGCAATGATAAAACCGATAGAGGAATCAAAACCGATCGATCTGAAAGTGGTGAGGGGAAATGAGTCAGGTTTTCAATTTTAGCTCTGGTCCGGCTATGTTGCCGGTAGAAGTGCTCCGTCGCGCTGAGCAGGAACTCTGCAACTGGCAGGGCTTAGGGACCTCCGTGATGGAGATCAGCCACCGCAGTAAGGAATTTATTCAGGTTGCTGAAGAGGCAGAAAAAGATTTTCGCGATCTGCTGAAAATCCCCTCCAACTACAAAGTATTATTCTGCCACGGCGGTGCGCGTGCGCAGTTTGCTGCTGTGCCAATGAATCTGCTGGGACAGCATTCGACAGCCGATTATATCGACGGCGGCTATTGGGCTGCCAGTGCGGTGAAAGAGGCGCAGAAATACTGCACCCCTAATGTCATCGATGCCAAAACTACCGTGGCCGGTTTGCGTGGCATTAAGCCTATGAGCGAGTGGGCGCTGTCCGATAACTCGGCCTATGTGCACTTCTGCCCGAACGAAACTATCGATGGTATCGCCATCCATGAAACGCCAGATTTTGGCGATAAAGTGGTTGTAGCCGATCTCTCTTCGACCATCCTCTCTACGCCGCTGGATGTCAGCCGCTACGGTGTGATCTACGCCGGTGCGCAGAAAAATATCGGCCCGGCGGGCTTAACCCTGGTGGTGGTGCGTGAAGATCTGCTGGGTCAGGCGCGTAAAGAGCTGCCTTCGATCCTCGATTACAAAGTGCTGGCGGAAAATGAGTCGATGTTTAACACTCCGCCAACTTTCGCCTGGTATCTCTCTGGCCTGGTATTTAAATGGCTGAAAGAGCAGGGCGGTGTGCACGAGCTGGACAAGCGTAATCAGGCCAAAGCCGATCTGCTGTACGGCACTATCGACAGCAGCGATTTTTACCGCAACGATGTGGCCGTAGCGAACCGTTCGCGCATGAACGTGCCATTCCAGCTGGCAGACTCTGCCTTGGACAAGCTGTTTATTGACGAATCGTTTGCAGCCGGCCTGCATGCACTGAAAGGGCACCGCGTTGTCGGTGGAATGCGCGCGTCGATTTACAATGCGATGCCGCTGGAAGGCGTGAAAGCGCTGACTGACTTTATGGTCGACTTCGAGCGTCGCCACGGCTAAGGTGCCCCTGCATTCGCAGTGAGTTTTAAATCTGAAACCTCGCAGCCCTGCGGGGTTTCATTGCAATTATTTTGGAGAATACGTTTCACATGCAGGATTCCCTGACGTTACAACCTATCGCCCTGGTCGACGGCACCGTTAACCTTCCCGGTTCTAAAAGCGTGTCTAACCGCGCGCTGTTACTGGCTGCGCTGGCAAACGGTACTACCCGCTTGACCAATCTGCTCGACAGTGATGATGTGCGCCATATGCTGACCGCGCTGCAGGCCCTGGGCGTGCAGTTCACACTGTCTGCCGATCGCACCGTGTGCCGGGTAGTGGGTCAGGGTGGTGCGCTGAAAGCTGAGGGCGCCCTGGAACTTTTCCTCGGCAATGCCGGAACGGCGATGCGTCCGCTGGCTGCCGCGCTGTGCCTGGGCAGTAACGATATCGTCCTGACCGGTGAGCCGCGCATGAAAGAGCGCCCGATTGGTCACCTGGTAGATGCACTGCGCCAGGGTGGCGCAGACATTGAATATCTTGAGCAGGAAAATTATCCGCCGCTGCGCCTGAAAGGCGGATTCAGCGGGGGGGAGGTAGCCGTCGATGGCAGCGTTTCCAGCCAGTTCCTGACCGCGTTGCTGATGACAGCTCCGCTGGCGACAAACGACACCCGCATTGCGATTAAGGGTGAGCTGGTTTCTAAACCTTACATCGATATCACTCTGAATCTGATGAAGACCTTTGGCGTTGAAGTAGAGAACGATAACTACCGTTCATTCACCGTGCGGGGTCAGCAGCAGTATCAGGCACCGGGAGATTACCTGGTCGAAGGCGATGCTTCCTCTGCCTCTTATTTCCTTGCTGCGGCAGCGATTAAAGGTGGAACGGTGAAAGTGACCGGTATTGGTCGCAACAGCATGCAGGGAGATATTCGCTTTGCTGACGTGCTGGAAAAAATGGGTGCCCGCATTGAGTGGGGCGATGACTTTATTGCCTGTACCCGTGGCGATCTCAACGCTATCGATCTCGATATGAATCATATTCCTGACGCGGCGATGACCATTGCAACGGCGGCACTGTTCGCTAAAGGCACCACCGTGATGCGCAATATTTACAACTGGCGCGTCAAAGAGACCGATCGCCTGGCGGCGATGGCCACTGAACTGCGCAAAGTTGGCGCAGAAGTGGAAGAGGGCAATGACTACATTCGCATTACCCCTCCCGCCCAGATTCAGTTTGCTGAAATCGGCACCTATAACGATCACCGTATGGCAATGTGCTTCTCGCTGGTGGCGCTTTCGGCCACCCCGGTCACCATTCTCGATCCAAAATGCACCGCCAAAACCTTCCCTGACTACTTTGAGCAGCTAGCCCGCATTAGCCAGCTGGCATAAGGGCTCTGCTGACGCGGTTGCAGCTTCAGCTTTGCAGGGTATAATGCGCGTCGATATTTACCGGGGTACAGTTTGCCCCGGTATCCCACCGACAGGAGAACGACATGACGGCAATAGCCCCAGTGATCACCATTGATGGCCCTAGCGGTGCCGGGAAAGGAACGTTGTGTAAAGCAATGGCCGAGGCATTGCAGTGGCACCTGTTGGATTCCGGCGCAATTTATCGCGTGCTGGCCCTGGCTGCATTACACCATCAGGTCGATATCACCTCAGAAGAAGCGCTGGTGCCTATCGCTGCCCATCTCGACGTGCGTTTTGTCTCTAACGGCGGCGAAATGGAAGTGATCCTCGAAGGGGAAGATGTCTCCTCCGAGATCCGGACTCAGGATGTCAGCAATACCGCCTCGAAAGTCGCTGCCTTCCCGCGCGTGCGTGAAGCGCTGTTGCGGCGCCAGCGCGGTTTCCGCGAGCTGCCGGGCCTGATTGCCGACGGGCGTGATATGGGTACCGTCGTTTTTCCTGATGCTCCGGTGAAAATCTTCCTGGATGCCAGCTCCGAAGAACGTGCTAACCGCCGTATGCTGCAGTTGCAGGAGAAAGGCTTTAGTGTTAACTTTGAGCGCCTTTTATCTGAGATAAAAGAGCGTGACGAGCGTGACCGTAATCGTGCTATTGCACCTTTGGTGCCGGCCGATGACGCCTTAGTGCTTGATTCGACTACAATGTCGATTGAGCAGGTGATTGAGATTGCGCTAAAATATGCGCGCGAAAAACTCGCTCTGGCCTAAAGTCAGCTACGCTTAATGACCTCTGTCTGAGCCCTTGCTCGCAGAATGATTTATCTAACCCTGTGATATGGACGTCATGGGGCATGTGAAACAACCCCACCCGTCAGGATGTCAGGTGGACGTTAAATTGAAGAATCCTGAAGATTATCAATATGACTGAATCTTTTGCTGAACTATTTGAAGAATCCTTAAAAACAATCGAAACCCGTCCGGGTTCCATCGTTCGTGGCGTTGTTGTCTCTATCGACAAAGACGTCGTTCTGGTTGATGCGGGTCTGAAATCTGAGTCTGCAATTCCTGCAGAGCAGTTCAAGAACGCAGCCGGCGAACTGGAAATTCAGGTTGGCGACGAAGTAGACGTTGCTCTGGATGCAGTAGAAGACGGCTTCGGTGAAACCCTGCTGTCTCGTGAAAAAGCTAAACGTCACGAAGCATGGATCACGCTGGAAAAAGCCTACGAAGAAGCTGAGACTGTTACCGGTGTTATCAACGGTAAAGTTAAAGGCGGCTTCACTGTAGAGCTGAACGGTATTCGTGCGTTCCTGCCAGGTTCACTGGTAGATGTACGTCCAGTGCGCGATACGCTGCACCTGGAAGGCAAAGAGCTTGAGTTCAAAGTCATCAAGCTGGATCAGAAGCGTAACAACGTTGTTGTTTCACGTCGTGCGGTAATCGAATCCGAAAACAGCGCAGAGCGCGATCAGCTGCTGGAAAACCTGCAGGAAGGCATGGAAGTTAAAGGTATCGTTAAGAACCTGACTGACTACGGTGCATTCGTTGATCTGGGCGGCGTTGACGGCCTGCTGCACATCACTGATATGGCATGGAAACGCGTTAAGCATCCAAGCGAAATCGTGAATGTTGGCGACGAAATCACTGTTAAAGTGCTGAAGTTCGACCGCGAGCGTACCCGTGTTTCTCTGGGTCTGAAGCAGCTGGGCGAAGATCCATGGGTTGCTATCGCGAAACGTTACCCAGAAGGCACCAAGCTGACTGGTCGTGTAACTAACCTGACCGACTACGGCTGCTTCGTTGAAATCGAAGAAGGCGTTGAAGGCCTGGTACACGTTTCTGAAATGGACTGGACCAACAAGAACATTCACCCATCTAAAGTTGTTAACGTTGGTGATGTTGTTGAAGTTATGGTTCTGGACATCGACGAAGAACGTCGTCGTATCTCCCTGGGTCTGAAGCAGTGCAAAAACAACCCATGGCAGCAGTTTGCAGAAACCCACAACAAGGGCGACCGTGTTGAAGGTAAAATCAAGTCAATCACTGACTTCGGTATCTTCATCGGCCTGGACGGCGGCATCGACGGCCTGGTTCACCTGTCTGACATCTCCTGGAACGCTACCGGAGAAGAAGCAGTACGTGAATATAAGAAAGGCGACGAAATCGCAGCTGTGGTTCTGCAGGTTGACGCAGAGCGCGAGCGTATCTCCCTGGGCGTTAAGCAGCTGGCAGAAGATCCGTTCAACAACTACATCTCTCTGAACAAGAAAGGTGCAATTGTTAACGGTAAAGTGACTGCAGTTGACGCTAAAGGTGCTACAGTTGAATTAGCTGACGGCGTTGAAGGTTACCTGCGTGCTTCTGAAGCATCGCTGGACCGCGTAGAAGACGCAACTCTGGTTCTGAATGTTGGCGACGATGTTGAAGCTAAATTCACCGGTGTTGATCGTAAGAACCGCGTTGTTAGCCTGTCTGTTCGTGCGAAAGACCAGGCTGATGAGAAAGAAGCTATCAATACGGTTAACACTAACAAACCGGAAGAAGGCAACTTCTCTAACGCTATGGCTGAAGCATTCAAAGCAGCTAAAGGCGAGTAATTGCTTTAAGGGCAGCGCAAGCTGCCCTGTAGCGTCGTTAACTGTCAGAACTTTCCCCTAAAGGGATTAACCGGAGGTTTTATGACCAAGTCAGAACTGATTGAAAGACTTGCTGGCCAGCACTCTCATATTCCGGCGAAAGTCGTTGAGGATGCGGTAAAAGAGATGCTGGAGCACATGGCAACGACGTTGTCACAGGGCGAACGCATCGAAATCCGGGGATTTGGCAGCTTTTCTTTGCACTATCGTGCACCTCGCACTGGCCGTAACCCGAAAACGGGTGACAAAGTGGAGTTGGAAGGTAAATACGTTCCACACTTCAAGCCAGGTAAAGAGCTGCGCGACCGTGCCAATATCTACGGCGACTAAAAGCAGTTATGCATAAAAAACGACACTTCGGTGTCGTTTTTTTTTGCCTGAAATTCAGCGCAAGTGGAAGCCGATACGCAAAATCGCTGGCAAACGCGGCAACTTAAAACGATTGTTTGCGAGACGCCCCCAGCATCGGACAGCCTCTGGCTGACCGCCAATCTTTGCTGCGAGAAACTGGGTAAAGGAAACTCAGGGAGCCGCAATGTTGTTAACCGTAAACCAGCTGGCGTGGGGTGTTATCGCCGCGACGCTACCGCTGAATTTTTTATCGCAGCTGCCTGGTCGATGGGCCAGCGCCGCGCTGCTTTGCCTCGCGCTGTTGCTTGCACAGCTGCGCTGGGCTATGGCCGTAAAAATGGGTTTAGTGCTGCTGCTGTTTGTCTGGTCAGCAGGAAGTGGTATTACGCTGCTGGAAAACATTCAGCAATTAACACGTCGGCCTCTGCAGGCAGAGGTAATCATCGAGAATGTGTTGCCAGATGGCGAGCGCATTAAAATCAGAGTCTGGCGCTATCAGCAACACATGCTCTTTCCCCCGCTGTACGCCGTGGTCAAAGTCAGCCCGCAGCCTATCGCTTTTTGCGCGGGGCAGCGCTGGCAGATGCAGCTGGCGCTGAGATCGGTGCATGCGCTGTTGAACGAAGGCAGTTTTGACCGGCAGCGCTTTGCGGTTGCCAACGCGACACCGATGACCGGCAGGGTGATGGCGGCACAGGTCACTGATAAAACCTGCAGCTGGCGCGCCAGGGTAATCCGTGCCGCGCAACAGAACTATGGCGGCCTGCCCTGGCAGGCGCTGATTTCTGCATTGGCGTTTGGCGAAAGAGCAGAAGTGGATCGCGCGACGAATCAACTGCTGCGGGAGACTGGGACGGCCCACCTGATGGCGATATCGGGAATGCATATTGCTCTCGCCGCCACGTTCGGCTGGCTGCTGGCCCGTGGCGTTCAATACCTGTTGCCTGCCGGGGCTATTGGTTACCGTTTTCCGCTGCTCTGCAGTTTGCTGATTGGGCTGCTCTACTGCTGGCTTTCCGGCGGAAATCCCCCGGCGATGCGTGCGATGCTGGCACTGATAAGCTGGAACCTGCTGCGCCTGCGGGCGATCAGCTGCCATGGCTGGCAGGTATGGAGTGTGTGCATTGCCGTAATCCTGTTCGTTGATCCGCTCAGCGTGCTTTCGGACAGCCTGTGGCTGTCGGCGCTGGCCGTGGGCGGGCTCCTGCTGTGGTATCACTTTTTTCCGCTGCCGCCGAAGTTTGCACGAAAAAAACGCTGGTTTCTTCTACGGCTGCTGCATCTGCAGGTGGGCATGCTATTGCTGATGATGCCGCTGCAGGCTGTGCTGTTTCACGGGGTCAGCCTGAGTGCGCTGCTGGCGAATCTCTGGGCCGTTCCACTGATCTCGCTGGTGACCGTGCCACTGATGTTGATCGCGTTGATGGCTAATCCGTTGCCCGGTATCAATCTCTGGCTTTGGCAGGGGGTTGATCGTTCGCTGGCACTGGTATTTCTGCCGCTCGGGCGCCTCCCGCACGGCTGGCTCACTTTAGATGAGACACTGACCGCTGCCAGCCTGCTGTGCTGGCTGCTGTTTCTTAGCATAAGGTTTAGCTGGTGGCGTTCCTCTCCGCTTACGCTGTTGAGCGCCGCGTTGTTGCTGAGCAGCTGGCGCTATTTTAGTGAGAAGCCTGACTGGCGGGTGGATACGCTGGATGTCGGTCACGGGCTGGCCGTGGTGATTTCCCGCCACGGAGAGGCCACGCTGTACGATAGCGGCAACCGCTGGCCAACGGGCAATATGGCGCAGAGTCAGATCCTGCCGTGGCTAGCCTGGCAGGGGCTTACCGTGACAAATATTATTATCAGCCATGCCCATCTTGACCATATTGGCGGGCTGGAGAGCGTGCAGGCGGCCTTTCCGACAGCCCGCGTGCGCAGCGCGCTGGGGCGTCCCGGTCACTTAACCTGCCGCACGGGCGAGCGCTGGCAGTGGCAGGGGCTGCAGTTTAGTGCTCTGTGGCCGCCAGCCGGGGAAAAGGGCGAGGGCAATAATCAGTCCTGCGTCATTGCCATCACCGATGGCAAATGGCGAGTACTGCTAACGGGTGATATTGAAGCTCCTGCTGAGCTCAAACTGACGGCGACACAGCGGCAACATCTGGCTGCCGATCTCCTGCTGGTGCCGCATCACGGCAGCAGGACATCGTCGTCGCCGCCTTTTCTGCGCGCGGTCAATCCCCGCGTGGCGGTGGCGTCCGCTGCCCGATATAGCGCCTGGCGTTTACCTGCGGTACAAATTATTCAGCGCTATGGCAAAAATTACATCGAATGGCGCGATACCGCCCTTTCCGGACAGTTGAGCGCGCGTTTTTACGGTGATTACTGGCAAGTATTAGGATTAAGAGAGCAAATAATGAACCGTTGGTACCATCAGTGGTTTGGCGTACTCCGCGATTCCGGCTAGAATAAGCGGCTATTTCATCTAAAGCTGGTTAAATAATGCATCTGGATAAAGATCTCTCCACCTGGCAGACATTCCGTCGTCTCTGGCCAATGATTGTGCCATACAAAACCGGGTTGATTGTGGCAGCGATCGCGCTGGTCCTCAACGCGGCAGGCGATACGCTGATGCTGTCACTGCTGAAACCTTTACTCGATGATGGTTTTGGCAAAGCTGACAGTTCCGTACTGCTATGGATGCCGCTGGCTGTGATTGGACTGATGCTGATCCGTGGCATTACCAGCTATGCTTCCAGCTACTGTATCTCCTGGGTATCCGGTAACGTGGTTATGGGCATGCGCCGTCGCCTGTTCAGTCACATGATGGGCATGCCGGTCGCCTTTTTCGACCAGCAGTCTACCGGGACTCTGCTGTCACGCATCACCTATGATTCTGAGCAGGTTGCTTCATCCTCCTCCAGCGCGCTGGTTACCGTGGTGCGCGAAGGGGCTTCGATTATCGGCCTGTTTATCATGATGTTTTACTACAGCTGGCAGCTGTCGCTGATCCTGATTGTTCTGGCTCCGATCGTTTCGTTTGCGATTCGCATGGTCTCCAAGCGCTTCCGCAACATCAGTAAAAATATGCAGAACACCATGGGGCAGGTCACCACCAGCGCTGAGCAGATGCTGAAAGGGCATAAAGAAGTGCTGATCTTTGGCGGCCAGGAAATTGAAAGCCAGCGCTTTGATACCGTCAGCAATCGCATGCGTCAGCAGGGTATGAAGCTGGTTTCCGCTTCATCAATCTCTGACCCGATTATTCAGCTGATTGCCTCGCTGGCTCTGGCCTTTGTACTGTATGCCGCCAGCTTCCCAAGCGTAATGGAAACGCTGACCGCCGGTACCATTACCGTGGTGTTCTCCTCCATGATCGCTCTGATGCGCCCGTTGAAATCGCTGACAAACGTCAACGCACAGTTCCAGCGCGGCATGGCTGCCTGCCAGACCCTGTTCTCAATCCTCGACAGCGAGCAGGAAGTCGATACCGGTAAGCGCACCATCGAGCGTGCTAAAGGCGATATTGAATTCCGCAATGTGACCTTTAGCTATCCGGGGCGCGATATTCCCGCACTGCGCGACATTAATCTGAGCATTCCCGCAGGTAAAACTGTGGCGCTGGTTGGCCGCTCAGGCTCCGGTAAATCCACCATGGCCAGCCTGCTGACGCGTTTCTATGATATTCAGCAGGGTGAAATCCTGATGGACGGTCACGACCTGCGCGAATACACCCTGGCATCACTGCGTAACCAGGTGGCGCTGGTATCACAAAACGTCCACCTGTTTAATGACACCATTGCCAATAACATCGCCTATGCGCGTCACGAGCAGTACAGCCGTGCCGATATCGAAAAAGCGGCCACCATGGCGCACGCCATGGACTTTATCGGCAAGATGGATAAGGGACTGGATACGGTGATTGGTGAGAATGGCGTGCTGCTCTCCGGCGGCCAGCGTCAGCGTATTGCCATTGCCCGTGCGCTGCTGCGCGACTGCCCAATCCTGATCCTGGATGAAGCCACCTCCGCGCTGGATACCGAGTCCGAGCGTGCTATTCAGGCCGCACTGGATGAACTGCAGAAAAACCGTACTTCGCTGGTGATTGCTCACCGCCTGTCCACAATTGAGAAAGCCGATGAGATCGTGGTGGTCGAAGATGGCCTGATTGTCGAGCGCGGTAGCCACGAAGTGCTGCTGGCGGAACGCGGCGTGTATGCCCAGCTTCATAAGATGCAATTTGGTCAATGATCGAACGCATCTGGAGCGGACGCTCCGCGCTTTACCTGCTGCTGTTGCCTTTCAGCCTGTTATACGGGCTGATTAGCAATCTGCTGCGCCTCAGCTATCGCTGGGGATGGCGTAAGGCGTGGCGCGCCCCGGTCCCGGTGGTGGTGGTTGGCAATTTGACCGCCGGGGGGAATGGCAAGACGCCGGTGGTGATCTGGCTGGTGCAGGCGCTGCAACAGCGCGGGTTGCGCGTCGGCGTAGTGTCGCGCGGCTACGGCGGCAAAGCTGACAACTATCCGCTGGTGCTGGGGCCGCAGACGGCTACCGCCGAAGCGGGTGATGAACCGGTGCTGATTTACCAGCGCACCGGCGCGCAGGTTGCGGTGGCTCCGGTGCGTCGTCAGGCGGTTGAAGCGCTGGTGAGCGGCGGACAGGTGGATATTATCGTTACCGACGATGGCCTGCAGCACTACGCGCTGGCACGGGATATCGAAATTGTGGTGATCGACGGCCAGCGGCGTTTTGGCAATGGCTGGTGGTTGCCTGCCGGGCCAATGCGCGAGCGCAGCAGCCGCCTCAACAGCGTCAGTGCAATTATCACCAATGGCGGCACAGCGCAGCCTGGTGAGCTGGCGATGCAGCTGGTGCCGGGCATGGCGGTCAATCTGCAATCCGGTGAGCAGCGCCCGGTAGCTGAACTGAAGAACGTGGTGGCAATGGCCGGCATTGGGCATCCACCGCGCTTCTTCAACACCCTGCGCCAGCAGGGGGTAACGCTGGAGAAAGAAGTGGCTTTTGCCGACCATCAAAACTACAGCCCCGACGCGCTGAATGCGCTGATCGGCCCCGGGCAAACGCTCCTGATGACCGAGAAAGACGCGGTGAAAGCGCGCGCCTTCGCCGCCGCTGACTGGTGGTATTTGCCGGTGGATGCACGGTTACCACAGTCTGAGTCCGCGGCGTTACTGAACAAAATCAGTGCATTAATTCCTCGCTAAATTCTCCGTCATTACCGACTAAACGCTACACTGAAGCCATCTGAATTTTATGGATGGCATTATGACGGCAGTCACTCTCTCACTGGTTCAGGCTCGCCAGCTGCACCTTGCGGCACAGGGTTTACTGCGACCACCTTCTCATAAAGCGCGTTTTGACGATCTGCTGGCCGCGATAAGGCGCATGTCGCTGCTGCAAATTGACACCATCCACGTCGTGGCGCGCAGCCCTTATCTGGTGCTGTTCAGCCGCCTGGGAGACTACCCGGTTAGCTGGTTAGAACAGGCGCTGGCCCGCGGTGAACTGTTTGAATACTGGGCGCATGAAGCCTGCTTTATCCCGATTGAAGATTACCCACTGCTGCGCCACCGTATGCTCAATCCGGTGGCTTTAGGCTGGAAGTACAATCAGGCATGGATGGATCAGCATCAGCAGGAGATCGCCGATCTGCTGGCGCATATTGGTGAGAATGGCGCGGTGCGATCGGCAGATTTTGCTGCTCCGGCAGGGCAGAAACCGGGCTGGTGGGCGTGGAAGCCGCACAAGCGTCATCTGGAAAACCTGTTTAGCGCAGGCGAGCTAATGGTCAGTGAGCGCCGCAACTTCCAGCGCGTCTACGATCTGCGGCAGCGGGTACTGCCTGAATGGGATGATGCCCTGCATGCATTGACGGAAAAGGATGCCACTGAGCGCATGCTGGAGAACAGCGCGGCCAGCCTGGGTATTTTTCGTCCCTCCTGGCTGGCGGACTATTACCGCCTGAAGCGGGCGCCCGTCACTCAGGCAATCACCCGCTGGCTGGAGCAGGGCAGGGTGCGCGCAGTACAGGTCGAAAGCCTTGGAACGCTGTACGTGCACCAGACGCTGTTCGCCCAGCTTGACGCTCCACAGGCCGCCACGCACACCGCCATCCTCTCACCGTTCGATCCGCTGGTATGGGACCGTAAGCGGGCGCTGGAGCTATTCAACTTTGACTACCGCCTGGAGTGCTACACGCCGGAGGCGAAGCGGCAATACGGCTATTTTGTTCTGCCGATCCTGCATCGTGGCGCGCTGAAAGGCCGCCTGGATGCGCGCATGCTGCGCAAGGAAAAAATATTGCAGGTCAAAACGCTGTGGCTTGAGCCAGAGGTGCGCGTCACGCAGCAACTGCTGGGCGATCTGCAGCGCGCGCTGACAAAGTTTGCCCGCTGGCAGGGCGCTGAAATGATCGAGGTCAATAAACTTCCGGCATCGATGGCAACGGCCTGGCCCGCGCGCTGGAAAATAGCGTGCGGGAGCGGTTTTTTCGTGGCCGGCGGGTAACTGCTGTGGTGCAGCTATGGTATTCTTGAGGCTTGCAAAACTGGGTTCATTGCGGAGGAACCATGGATCATCGTTTACTTGAAATTGTTGCCTGCCCGGTATGTCATGGCAAACTGTATTACAACAAAGATCTGCAGGAGCTGGTGTGCAAACCAGACGGGCTGGCCTATCCGGTGCGTGATGGAATTCCTGTACTGCTGGAAGTTGAAGCCCGTACGCTGACCCTGGAAGAGAGCCATCCATGAGTTTTGTGGCGATTATTCCGGCGCGTTTTGCCTCTACCCGCCTGCCGGGTAAACCGCTGGTGGATATTCACGGCAAACCGATGGTCGTCCACGTCATGGAGCGCGCACTGGAGTCCGGTGCTGAACGTGTGATCGTTGCTACCGATAACCAGGATGTGGCGCGTGCCGTCACGGCAGCCGGGGGTGAGGTCTGCATGACCCGCCCCGATCACCAGTCAGGCACCGAGCGCCTGGCGGAAGTGATTGAGCACTATCAGTTCGCCGATGACACGGTGATTGTCAACGTGCAGGGCGATGAGCCAATGATACCCCCGGTGATTATCCGTCAGGTGGCAGATAATCTGGCTAAAAGCAGTGCCGGTATGGCGACGCTGGCGGTGCCGATCGACTCTGCGGAAGAGGCTTTCAACCCGAATGCGGTAAAAGTGGTGCGCGATGCGAACGGCTATGCGCTCTACTTCTCGCGCGCCACAATCCCCTGGGATCGCGAGCGTTTTTCAGCCTCACGCGACACCATTGGCGACCACTTTCTGCGTCATATCGGGATTTACGGCTACCGTGCCGGTTTTATCCGCCGCTATGTAGGTTGGGAAGCGAGCCCGCTGGAGCAGATAGAGCTGCTGGAGCAGCTGCGCGTGCTGTGGTACGGCGAGAAGATCCACGTTGACGTGGCGAAAGCCATTCCCAGCGTGGGGGTTGATACTCCGGAAGATCTGCTGCGCGTCCGTGCGGCCATGCGTTGAGTTTAATCGGGGGTGCATTCGCAGCCCCGATCTACTGCCTGCAAATTTGATCCCATGCTGAGCAAATCACCACTTTCAGCGCCATGATAAGCGTGCCTGCCTGAAAGGAGGGCGGATGGAACAACTGCGATCTGAACTCGAACTGGTACTTGGTGAAACTGTCAGCCGGGTTGAATGCATCAGCCAGCAACCGTATGCCAGCCTCTACACCCTCTATGATGACAGCGGCTATTCACTGCCGCTGGTCGCGAAATACTTCTCAATGAAGGGTATTGCCGCTCAGGAAGCCCACAAGCTGTCGATGCTGGCGCGTGAGGGGAAAGTGCGCGTGCCCGCCGTTTACGGGCTGGTGATCAGCCAGCAGCCCCCGCAGCACGAAGTGCTGCTGATCGAGCGGATCGGCGGCGTCTCGGTTGAAGCGCCGACCCGCACTCCCGATCGCTGGCAGCAGCTGCAGGAGCAAATCGTCGAGGGCATGCTCTCCTGGCATCGTATTGACAGCCATGGCCTGGTCGGCACGGTGGACAGCACTCAGCAAAATCGCTGGCCTGCATGGTATACGCAGCGCATTGAGGTGCTGTGGGCGACGCTAAATTATCTGCAGCCGTCAGCGCTGGATATCGACGACCGCCAGATACTGTTTCGCAGCCGTGCCTGCCTCAGTGCCCTGTTTGCCGGTTTTGACGACCCGTGTGTGCTGGTTCATGGCAACCTCGCGCTGAGCAGCATTGTGAAAGAAGCCTGGGGCGACCGGCTGCAGGCGATAATCAATCCCGGTACGGTGCTGTGGGCACCGCGTGAGTTTGACCTTTACCCGCTGTGCGAGTCAGTAGCCGGTGAGGCGATTCTTAGCGCATATCTGCAGCGCGCTCCGGTGGCGGAGGGCTTTGTTGCCCGCCGCTGGCTCTATATCCTGTGGGAGGAGGTGGCGCGACTGATCCACACCACACAATTTGACCCGCCGCGTTTCAAGCTCGCCGCACGCTCCCTGCTGCCGTGGCTCAGCTAGCGCTTTGCGGCTTCAGCCATTGCCACAAGCGGCCCAGGCTCTCATACCATGCCCGCTCGCTGTGTCCCAGCCAGAATGAGTTCGGCAGCGCCCTTTCCCACAGATTGAGTGGAGAAGTGACCGCCAGCTGATTCGCAGGCGCCGGCCAGGGGTGTAACCCCTGGCGCTGGAAAAAGATCATCGCTCTGGGCAGATGGTTAGCTGACGTCACCAGTGCAAACGGCTGCTCGCCGACAATTTTCGCCACTTCACTGGCTTCCTGCTCGGTATCATGCGGCTTATCCAGGGTGATAATCGCTTCGGCAGGCACGCCCAGCGACTGCGCCACGCGTGACGTCACCTCAGCAGAGCTCAGCGGATTATTCTGCGCTCTACCACCGGTAAAAATCAGCCTGGCTCCCGGGTTGGCACGCCAGATGCGGATGCCTTCCGTCAGGCGCGGCAGGCTGTTGTTGAGCATGTTAGAGCTGGGTGCCCACGCGTCATTCCAGGTATAACCCCCACCAAGCACCACGATATAAGCGAGCGGCTGCTGATTGTGCCAGGTGGGATAACGATCTTCGATCGGCGCCAGCAGACGATCGGCGACCGGCTGCAGGCTGAGCAGCAGCAGCAAGATCCAGCTGGCGGAGATCAAAATTTTGCCGCTCTTTTGCCAGCGACTGAACCAGATCAAGAAAATACCCAGCGCCATGATTAACAGCAGCATGGGCAGGGGCAGCAGCAGGCCGCCGAACACTTTTTTCAGCGCGAAAAGCATGAAAAAGGACTCCTTTTGTCCGAAAAAACGCCACCCGGAAACGAAGCGATGACTGAGAGGTTCATTTATTGCCAGTGTATGCCAAAATACCCGACTGAATCACGCCTGAACGCTGGAGCTGCCTGTATGCAGGATCGCAACTTTGATGATATCGCAGAAAAGTTTTCACAAAATATATACGGTACCACCAAAGGCCGCATTCGCCAGGCGATCCTCTGGCAGGATCTCGACGCGCTGCTGAGTACCTTTCCTGCCCGGCCGCTTGCGGTGCTTGATGCGGGCGGCGGGGAAGGGCAGACCGGCTGCGGCATGGCAGAGCGTGGTCATCAGGTGCTGCTGTGCGACGTATCGGAGGAGATGATCGGCCGCGCCAGCCGCTTAGCGCTGGAAAAAGGTGTGAGCGGCAACATGCAATTTAAACAAATTAGCGCTCAGCAGGTCGTGCAACATTTGGATAAGCCGGTTGATCTGGTATTGTTTCACGCTGTACTGGAATGGGTAGCCGAACCGCAACAGGTGCTGGCCGCTTTGTATGATGCGCTGAAGCCCGGAGGCGTGCTGTCGCTGATGTTTTATAACGTCAACGGCCTGCTGATGCAGACCATGGTGCTGGGCAATTTCGGCTATCTGCAGGCAGGCTTAAGCAAACGCAAAAAGAAAACCCTGTCCCCGGACTACCCGCGCGATCCGCAGCAGGTTTATGCCTGGCTTGAGGCGTGCGGCTTTACTATTGAAACGAAAACCGGCATCCGGGTTTTCCACGACTATCTGCGGGATAAAACCAAGCAGAGTGAGCGGTTTGATGAAGTTCTGGCGCTGGAAAAGCAGTATTGCCGCCAGGAGCCGTTTTTGAGTTTAGGGCGTTACATCCACGTCACAGCGCGGAAACCCATTCAGAAGGACGAACTATGAGTGATTTTTCCCAGACTGTACCGGAACTGGTGGCCTGGGCGCGAAAAAATGATTTTTCCGTCACGTTGCCGACCGAACGTCTGGCTTTTTTGCTGGCGATTGCCACCCTCAACGGGGAGCGCATGGATGGCGAAATGAGTGAAGGCGAGCTGATTGACGCCTTCCGCCACGTCAGCGATGGCTTTGAGCAGACCAGCGAAACGGTGCTGGTTCGCGCCAACAATGCCATCAACGATATGGTACGCCAGCGCCTGATCAACCGCTTTACCAGCGAACACTCCGAAGGTAATGCTATCTATCGCCTGACGCCGTTGGGGATCGGCATTACCGATTACTACATCCGCCAGCGCGAGTTCTCCACGCTGCGCCTGTCGATGCAGCTGTCGATCGTCGCCGGTGAGCTGAAGCGCGCCGCCGACGCCGCCGATGAAGATGGCGATGAGTTCCACTGGCACCGCAACGTATTCGCGCCGCTGAAATACTCCGTGGCGGAAATTTTCGACAGTATCGATATTACGCAGCGCATCATGGATGAGCAGCAGCAGGCGGTAAAAGACGATATCGCGCAGCTGCTGAACAAAGACTGGCGCGCGGCGATCTCCAGCTGTGAGCTGCTGCTGAACGAAACTTCCGGCACGCTGCGCGAATTGCAGGATACGCTCGAGGCCGCGGGCGATAAGCTGCAGGCCAATCTGCTGCGCATCCAGGATGCGACGATGAACAGCCCGGATCTGGGGTTTGTCGACAAGCTGGTTTTTGACCTGCAAAACAAGCTCGACCGTATTATCAGCTGGGGCCAGCAGGCTATCGATCTGTGGATTGGCTACGATCGCCACGTCCATAAATTTATCCGTACCGCCATCGATATGGATAAAAACCGCGTCTTCGCCCAGCGGCTGCGCGTCTCGGTGCAGAACTATTTTGAGATGCCGTGGGCGCTCACCTATGCCAATGCCGAGCGCCTGTACGATATGCGCGATGAAGAGCTGGCACTGCGTAATGAAGAAGTCACCGGTGAACTGCCGTCAGAGCTGGAGTACGAAGAGTTTAATGAGATCCGCGAACAGCTGGCGGCAATGATTGAAGAGGCGCTGGCGATCTACAAAGCGCAGCAGAAGCCGCTGGATCTCGGCGCCGTGATGCGCGAATACCTGACACAATACCCGCGCGTGCGTCACTTCGACGTGGCGAGAATTGTCGTCGATCAGGCCGTGCGCTTAGGCGTGGCCGAAGCAGATTTCTCCGGTTTGTCCGCTGAGTGGCAGACCATTAATGATTACGGAGCCAAGGTGCAGGCACATGTCATCGACAAATATTGAACAAGTGATGCCGGTTAAGCTGGCCCAGGCCCTGGCTAACCCGATTTTTCCGGCGCTGGACAGCCAGTTACGTGCAGGCCGTCATATCGGCATCGATGAGTTAGATCAGCACGCCTTCCTGATGGATTATCAGGAATTTCTCGAAGAGTTTTACGCGCGCTACAACGTGGAGCTAATCCGCGCCCCGGAAGGTTTCTTCTACCTGCGCCCGCGCTCCACCACCCTTATCCCGCGTTCGGTGCTGTCCGAGCTGGATATGATGGTCGGTAAAATTCTCTGCTATCTCTACCTCAGCCCGGAACGTCTGGCCAATGAAGGGATCTTCAGCCAGCAGGAGCTGCATGATGAGCTGATGTCGCTGGCCGATGAAGGCAGGCTGCTGAAGCTGGTTAACCAGCGCTCGACCGGCTCTGACCTTGACCGCCAGAAGCTGCAGGAAAAAATGCGCGCCTCATTAAACCGCCTGCGCCGCCTCGGTATGGTGTGGTTTATGGGCAACGACAGCAGCAAATTCCGCATCACTGAATCCGTGTTTCGCTTCGGTGCCGACGTGCGCAGCGGTGATGATGCCCGTGAAGCGCAGCTGCGCCTGATCCGTGACGGTGAAGCGATGCAGCTTGACGGCGGGCTGGCGCTGGCAGATGAAACCGACGACGGCGAAAGTACGGCAGAACGTAACCAGCCGGACGGCGGAGAGGAAGAATAAATGATTGAACGTGGAAAGTTTCGCTCACTGACGCTGATTAACTGGAACGGTTTCTTTGCCCGTACCTTTGACCTCGACGAGCTGGTGACTACGCTGTCGGGTGGTAACGGAGCCGGGAAGTCGACCACCATGGCGGCCTTTATCACCGCGCTGATCCCCGACCTGACGCTGCTGCACTTCCGTAACACCACCGAAGCGGGCGCCACATCGGGTTCTCGTGATAAAGGCCTGCACGGTAAGCTGCGCCCCGGCGTGTGCTACGCCGCGCTGGACGTGATGAACTCACGTCACGAGCGCGTGATTGTCGGCGTGCGCCTGCAGCAGGTTGCCGGCCGCGACCGCAAAGTGGACATTAAACCTTTCAGCATCCACGGCCTGCCGACGTCGATTAACCCGACTGAAATTCTCACCGAAACGGTGAATGCGCGCCAGGCACGGGTGCTGCCGCTCAGCGAGCTGAAGGAGAAATTCGAAAGTAGCGAGAGCGTACAGTTCAAACAGTACAACTCGATTACCGATTACCACTCGGTGATGTTCGATCTCGGTATCGTGGCGCGCCGCCTGCGCTCTGCCGCCGACCGCAGCAAATATTACCGCCTGATTGAGGCCTCGCTGTACGGCGGGATCTCCAGCGCAATTACCCGCTCGCTGCGTGACTACCTGCTGCCGGAAAACAGCGGGGTGCGTAAAGCCTTCCAGGATATGGAAGCGGCGCTGCGTGAAAACCGCATGACGCTGGAAGCGATCCGCGTCACCCAGTCCGACCGCGACCTGTTTAAGCACCTGATTTCCGAAGCGACCAGCTACGTGGCCGCAGACTATATGCGCCATGCTAACGAGCGCCGCATTCACCTCGATGCTGCGATGGTGGTGCGTAACGACCTGTTCACCAGCCGTAAGCAGCTGGCCGCGGAGCAGTATCGTTCGGTCGAGATGGCGCGTGAGCTGGCCGAACATAACGGCGCAGAGAGCGATCTGGAAACCGATTATCAGGCCGCCAGCGATCACCTCAACCTGGTGCAAACCGCGCTGCGTCAGCAGGAAAAAATTGACCGCTATGATGCCGATCTCGAAGAGCTGACCTTCCGCCTGGAAGAGCAGAACGAAGTGGTGGCTGAAGCGCGTGAGCTGCAGGAAGAACATGAAGCGCGCAGCGAAGCGGCTGAGCTGGAAGTCGACGAGCTGAAAAGCCAGCTGGCTGACTATCAGCAGGCGCTGGACGTGCAGCAGACCCGCGCTATCCAGTACCAGCAGGCATTGACCGCGTTGCAGCGGGCGAAAGAGATCTGCCAGCTGAGCGACCTTAGCGTTGATAACGCTGAAGAGTGGCAGGAAACTTTCCAGGCGAAAGAGCAGGAAGTGACCAGTAAGCTACTGATGCTGGAGCAGAAAATGAGCGTGGCGCAGGCCGCGCACAGCCAGTTTGAACAGGCTTTCGAGCTGGTAACCAAAATTGCCGGGCCGGTCAGCCGCAGCGAAGCCTGGCAGGTCGGTCGCGATCTGCTGCGCGATGCGGGCAACCAGCGCTATCACGCTGAACAGCTGCAGCCGCTGCGTAGCCGCATTAACGAACTTGAGCAGCGCCTGCGCGAACAGCAGGATGCCGAGCGCCTGCTGAGCGAGTTCTGCAAGCGCCACGGTAAGCAGGTCGATGCTGAAGAGCTGGAAGCCCTGCAGTATGAGCTGGAAGCGCAGATTGAGCAGCTGAGCGACAGCGTATCCGACGCCGGTGAGCGCCGCATGAACATGCGCCAGGAGCTGGAACAGCTGCGCGAGCGTATTGCCCGCCTGACTAAACAGGCGCCGCAGTGGCTGGCCGCACAGGAGATCCTTTCCCAACTCAGCGAGCAGACTGGGCAGGCGCTGGAAAACAGCCAGCAGGTTACCGAATTTATGCAGCAGCTGCTGGAGCGCGAGCGCGAAACCACGGTTGAGCGTGATGAAGTCTCTGCCCGCAAGCGTGAAATTGAGCAGCAGATCGAGCGTCTCAGCCAGCCTGGCGGTGCCGAAGATCCCCGTCTTAACAACCTCGCTGAGCGCTTTGGCGGCGTGCTGCTGTCCGAAATTTATGACGATGTCACCATCGACGATGCGCCGTACTTCTCCGCGCTTTACGGCCCGGCGCGCCATGGAATTGTCGTCCCGGACCTGTCACGGGTACGTGAGTTGCTCGACGGCATGGATGACTGCCCGGAAGATCTCTATCTGATTGAAGGGGACCCGCAGTCGTTTGATGACAGCGTGTTCAACGTTGAAGAGCTGGAAAAAGCGGTGGTGGTCAAGGCCAGCGATCGCCAGTGGCGCTATTCACGCTTCCCGAAAGTGCCGCTGTTTGGCCGTGCGGCGCGTGAGAATCAGCTGGAGCTGCTGCAAACCGAGCGGGAAGGCCTGGCCGAGCGCTACGCCACGCTGTCGTTTGACGTGCAGAAAACCCAGCGTCTGCACCAGTCCTTCAGCCGCTTTATCGGCAGCCACCTCGCCGTGGCCTTTGAGTCCGATCCGGAAGCGGAAATGCGCCTGCTGAACAATCGCCGCACGGAAGTTGAGCGCGCGCTGAGCAGCCATGAAAGCGAAAACCAGCAGCAGCGCCAGCAGTTTGACCAGGCGAAAGAGGGCGTAGCTCAGCTTAACCGCCTGATGCCGCGCGTCAGCCTGCTGCTGGATGATTCCCTGCGCGACCGTTACGAAGAGATTCTGGAAAAGCTGGATGAAGCGCAGGAAGCCGCACGCTTTATCCAGCAGCACGGCGCTCAGCTGGCGAAGCTGGAGCCGATCCTTTCCGTGTTGCAAAGCGACCCGGAACAGCATGAACAGCTGAAGTTGGATTATCAGCAGGCGCAGCAGCAGCAGCGCGATGCCCGTCAGCAGGCGTTTGCCCTGACGGAAGTGGTACAGCGCCGCGCGCACTTTGGCTATACCGACTCCGCAGGCATGCTCGACGGTAACAGCGATCTCAACGAGAAGCTGCGTCAGCGCCTGGAGCATGCCGAGGCTGAACGTGCGCGTGCCCGCGACCAGCTGCGCCAGCATCAGGCCCAGCTGACGCAGTATTCTCAGCTGCTGGCCACGCTGAAAAGCTCCTATGACGCCAAGCGCGACATTCTGAAAGAGCTGCAGCAGGAGATGCAGGACATTGGCGTACAGGCTGACTCCAGTGCCGAAGAGCGTGCGCGT
Organism: Erwinia aphidicola; assembly: GCF_014773485.1. Classification (GTDB taxonomy): domain Bacteria; phylum Pseudomonadota; class Gammaproteobacteria; order Enterobacterales; family Enterobacteriaceae; genus Erwinia; species Erwinia aphidicola. The sequence continues at coordinate 130,433 of NZ_JACXBP010000001.1, forward strand.
ATGCGCCGTGATGAACTGTATAGCGCCCTGAGCAATAATCGTGCCCGCCGTAATCAGCTGGAAAAACAGCTGACCTTCTGTGAAGCCGAAATGGATGCGCTGCAGAAAAAACTGCGCCGCCTGGAACGTGAATACCAGGTGGGCCGCGAGCAGGTCGTCAGTGCTAAAGCGGGCTGGGTGGCGGTACTGCGCCTGGTGAAAGACAACGGAGTCGAGCGTCGACTGCATCGCCGTGAGCTGGCGTATCTTGGCGGGGACGAGCTGCGTTCAATGTCGGATAAGGCGCTGGGTGCGCTGCGTCTGGCGGTAGCGGATAACGAACATCTGCGCGATGTATTGCGTCTGTCGGAAGATCCTAAACGTCCTGAGCGTAAAATTCAGTTCTTTATCGCCGTATATCAGCACCTGCGCGAGCGTATCCGTCAGGATATCATCCGCACGGATGACCCGGTCGAAGCCATCGAGCAGATGGAGATCGAACTGAATCGTCTGACCGAAGAGTTAACCGCACGTGAGCAGATGCTGGCGATCAGCTCGCGCAGCGTAGCGAACATTATTCGTAAAACCATTCAGCGCGAGCAGAATCGTATCCGCCAGCTGAACCAGGGCTTGCAGGCCGTCAGCTTTGGCCAGGTGAAAAGTGTGCGTCTGAACGTCAACGTGCGCGAGGCCCACTCCACCCTGCTTGACGTTCTGTCAGAACAGCATGAGCAGCATCAGGATCTGTTTAAAAGCAATCGCCTGACCTTCTCGGAAGCGCTGGCGAAACTCTATCAGCGCCTGAACCCGCAGATCGATATGGGGCAGCGCACGCCGCAAACTATCGGTGAGGAGCTGCTCGATTACCGTAACTATCTGGAAATGGAAGTTGAAGTTAACCGTGGTTCCGACGGCTGGCTGCGCGCTGAGAGTGGTGCACTGTCGACCGGTGAAGCTATCGGTACCGGGATGTCCATTCTGGTCATGGTGGTGCAGAGCTGGGAAGAGGAGTCACGCCGCCTGCGCGGAAAAGATATCTCGCCTTGCCGACTGCTGTTCCTCGACGAAGCGGCGCGTCTGGATGCCAAATCCATCGCTACGCTGTTCGAACTGTGTGACCGTCTGGAAATGCAGCTGATCATCGCGGCGCCTGAAAACATCAGCCCGGAAAAGGGGACGACCTATAAGCTGGTGCGTAAGGTGTTTAATAATACTGAGCATGTTCATGTGGTGGGGCTGCGCGGCTTCGCTGCCGAGCCGACGGTGACCAGCAATGGCGCCGAAGCTGAGGCATAATCCTGGACTAAAAATATAAAAAATGATGGCGTGCAGTGGTAAAATCTCTGCTGCCAGATTACTCTGGATAACGGCATTTGCAACGGAAGAGGCAGATGCCGTTTTCTGTTTCTATACTTATAACAATGACTAACTGCTGCTGTTCTTCGATTCAGCTGGCTTACACAGGGGGCAAGGGATGTTGCTGAAGAAATCGTTATCCGCTCAGGCCGTTGCGCTTGGCTACTGTTTGATGTTCGGACTGACATACATGTCCCCCGCAGCGGCAGGTATTCCACCTGTTTCCGCACCTGCGTCATCGACCGTTAGCGTGGTTCAAAGCCAGGCACAAATCAGTGCGGCTTTCCCTCATGGGAGCACGCCGTTTTATTTGAAGAATCTCACCCCACTGTATGCCGCAAACGGTATGCGTCCGATGTGGCAGGATCAACAGGCCGTGCAGCAGTTCCAGCAGCAGCTGGCTGAGGTTGCGCTTTCCGGCGTGCAGCCGCAATTTACCCGCTGGGTCAAACAGCTGACCGATCCGCAAATTAGCGGGCTGGCGCGTGATGTGGTGCTGTCTGACGCCATGTTGGGCTATCTGCAATTCACCTCCAATGTGCCGAGCAAGGGTGAAGTCTGGCTGTATAGCAATGCCCCTTACAAGATGGAAGCGCCGTCAATGGCGGCGATCAATCAGTGGCAGCGCGCATTGGCGCAGGGCAATCTTAGCGGCTTTGTGCAGTCCCTGGCCCCGCAGCACCCGCAATATGCCCTGATGCATCAGGCGCTGAAAACCCTGCTGGCGGACGCGCGCCCGTGGCCGCAGCTGCGGGATAAACAAACGTTAAAACCGGGGCAGGTGAGTGATGATGTTCCGGCGCTGCGCGACATTTTACAGCGCACCGGCATGATGTCTGCCGCCAATGAACCGCCGAAACCGACTGCCGAAGTGGTCGGAGCCGTGGATGCCCCGCTGGTGCATGACGATGATAACGCACAGCCGGATGCTGTCGTGCCGCAGCAGCGAGATACCAACGCGGTTGTCAGCCCGTCTGCCACTGCCACCACGGATATTCCCCCACCAGCAGTGCCGAATAACGTCGGTAACGTGCAGGGCGAGGCTATCCCGGTCAATGCTGACAATATCTACACGCCACAGCTGGTTGAGGCGCTGAAACGCTTCCAGCGCTGGCAGGGGTTGGAAGCGGATGGCGCAATTGGCACGCGCACCCGCGAGTGGTTAAACGTCTCGCCGCAGCAGCGTGCTTCGCTGCTGGCGCTGAACATTCAGCGTTTGCGTCTGCTACCCGATGATATGCACAACGGCATCATGGTGAATATCCCGAACTACTCGCTGGCTTACTACGTTAACGGCAGCGAGATTTTATCCTCGCGGGTGATTGTTGGCCGCCCGGACCGTAAAACGCCGTTGATGCGCAGCGCGCTAAACAATGTGGTACTCAACCCGCCGTGGAATGTGCCGACCACGCTGGTGCGCAAAGATATTGTGCCGAAGGTGAAGCAGGATCCGATGTACCTGTATAAACACGGTTATACGCTGCTGTCAGGCTGGAGCAGCGATGCGCAGGTGATCGACCCATCAATGATTGACTGGAGTATGGTTTCGGCCGCCTCGTTCCCGTATCGCATCCGCCAGGCTCCGGGGGCCACCAACTCGTTAGGGCGCTACAAGTTTAATATGCCAAGCTCGGACGCCATCTATCTGCACGACACGCCTAATCACGGCCTGTTTCAGAAAGATATTCGCGCGCTCAGCTCAGGCTGCGTGCGCGTGAACCGCGCCTCGGACCTCGCTAACCTGCTGTTGCAGGATGTGGGCTGGGATGGCTCGCGCATCAGCAGCACCCTGAAACAGGGCGAAACGCGCTTTGTTTCGATCCGCCACCGCATTCCGGTCAATCTCTATTACCTGACCGCCTGGGTAGCAGATGACGGTCAGCCGCAGTTTCGTACAGATATTTACAATTATGATATGACGGCGCGCTCAGGCACTCAGGTGCTGACGCAGGCTGGTCAATTATTGCTCTAATTGTTGATTATCCAGCAGTTCCGCCCGCGGGGAGTTCTCCGCTCAGTTGGCAGGCGCAGCGGCGTTGAGTGCGATCTCTGCGTCACACTCCACTGCGCCGGGTTGACGGATGTTTTCTCCCCCGGTAAGGTTCGGACGGTGCAGTAAATGCATCGTTCCGAATACTTCAGCCAGGTAATACAGATTCATGGATAAATTTGACTCAAATCGTCGTAAGTGGTTAGCACTGGGCGGCGCTGCACTCGGTGTGGCACTTCTTCCCGGACAGGCTTTTGCCTCGCTCTCTACTGCTCGTCCTCGTGTGCTGACCCTCAGCAACCTCAACACCGGTGAAAGCCTCAAAACTGAGTTTTTCAATGGAAAAAGTTACGACAAGGATGAATTAGCGCGCCTGAATCACTTTTTCCGTGACTACCGGGCCAACAAAAGTAAGAACATCGATCCCCACCTGTTCGATCAGCTTTACCGCCTGCAGACCATGCTTGATACGCGCAAACCCGTGCAGTTAATCTCCGGTTACCGTTCGCTGGCGACCAACAACTCGCTGCGTTCGCACAGCAAAGGCGTGGCAAAGCACAGCTACCACACCCTGGGTCAGGCAATGGATTTCCACATTGAAGGAATTTCGTTAAGCAATATTCGCAAAGCTGCGCTTTCGCTACGTGCAGGCGGTGTAGGATACTACCCGAGCAGTAACTTTGTGCATATTGATACCGGTCCGGTACGGAACTGGTAAAAACGAAATTCCGGGCACCTGTGGTGGCCGGTAACGGAGAGTTATGGACTATCACATTATCCCGGTCACCGCGTTCGCTCAGAACTGTTCGGTGATTTGGTGTGCGGAAACTCGCGAAGCCGCGCTGGTGGACCCGGGCGGTGACGCGGAGAAAATCAAACGAGAAGTCGCTGATTTGGGCGTTAAGCTCACCCAGATCCTGTTGACGCACGGCCATCTTGACCATGTTGGTGCCGCCGCCGAGCTGGCAGAGCATTATCAGCTGCCCATTATTGGCCCACATATCGCCGATAAATTCTGGCTGGACGCGCTGCCAACGCAGAGTGAAATGTTTGGCTTTGCCACTTGCCCACCGCTGACGCCGGATCGCTGGCTGGAAGAGGGGGAGACGATAACCGTGGGCAATACCCCGCTTGAAATCCTGCTGTGCCCTGGCCATACGCCGGGGCATATCGTCTTCTTTGACCGCGCAGGCCGCCTGCTGGTTTCTGGCGATGTGATTTTCAACGGCGGGGTCGGGCGTTCAGACTTCCCTCAGGGCAGCCACAGCGACCTGATTGCCTCCATTCACCACAAACTCCTGCCGCTGGGTGACGATGTGACCTTTATCGCAGGTCACGGCCCGATGTCGACGCTCGGGCGTGAACGTATCAGCAACCCGTTCCTGCAATAGCCGCATTGAAAAAAGGGGGCGACCGCAAAAACGGTCGCCCCCTTCAATGTAAAGGCTGACCCTTAGTGCCGGTCAGCCCTCTCTCATTTACAGTACCGCGACAATCGCCTCACACAGCGGTGCCATATTGTCCGGGGTCATGCCCGCAACGTTAACGCGCCCGGAGTTCACTGCATACACGCCAAACTCATCGCGCAGGCGAACCACCTGATCTTTGGTCAGGCCGCTGAACGAGAACATGCCGTTCTGATCGATGATAAAGCTAAAGTCGCCTTTCGCCCCTTTCTCCTGCAGCGTATTGACAAACAGCTGACGCATACGCTGAATGCGCTCGCGCATCGCGCTCAGTTCCTGCTCCCACAGCACGCGCAGGGCGCTGTTGCTGAGGATAGTCGCAACCACAGCCGCACCGTGTGCCGGTGGGTTAGAGTAGTTGGCGCGAATGGTGGCTTTCACCTGACTGAAGGCGGTATCTACCACCGCCGCATTAGCGGCGACCAGCGTGAAGGCACCCACGCGTTCGTTATACAGGCCAAAGTTTTTTGAGTAAGAGCTGCAAACGATCAGTTCCTGGTGGGTGGCAGCAAAGGCGCGCAGGCCTTCTGCATCCTCTTCCAGACCGCGAGCGAAGCCCTGATAGGCGAAGTCGAACAGCGGCAGCCAGCCTTTCGCCAGCGACAGCTCAGCCAGCTGTGACCACTGTTCAGCCGTTGGGTCAATCCCGGTTGGGTTGTGGCAGCAGCCGTGGAACAGCACTACGTCACCGGCTTCAGCGGCATTCAGGCTGTTTAGCAGGCCATCGAAGTCCAGCGAGTGATTCGCCGCATCGTAATATTTGTATTCACACACTTCCAGACCGGCGGCTTCAAACACATTTTTGTGGTTCGGCCAGCTTGGGTTACTCACCCAGATGCGTTTGGCTGGGGTCTGCGTGGCGATAAAGTCCGCCGCCACGCGCAAAGCACCGGTACCGCCAGGGGTTTGGGCGGTGCGGGCACGATGATGGCCAATCAGGGCGCTGTCAGCACCGAACAGCAGTTCCTGGGTGCAGCGACCAAAATCAGCAATACCATCAATGCTCAGATAGTTTTTGGTGGTTTCGTTTTCCAGCAGATACTGCTCAGCTTTCTTCACGCTGGTCAGTACCGGCGTGTTGCCGGTTTCATCTTTATACACGCCAATACCGAGGTTGATTTTATTCTGGCGATCGTCGGCGCGGAACAGATCGGCTAAACCAAGAATAGGGTCGGCGGGTGCAGCTGCAATACGTTCAAACATAGTCGAAGTCCGTTAGCTTAATCTAAAGCGAAGTGAGGACTCAGGGTACCGCCTGGAAGGGTAAATTGCCAACCGTTTGCGTGAAAATTGCAGCAGAAAGAGAAAGGGGAAGGGCAGAAAACAAAAACGGGGCCGAAGCCCCGTTTTGATGCTCTGATAACTGCGACCGCAGCCGCAGTTAAATGGCAATTAGAACTGGTACTGCAGGCCAACACCAACAACGTCGTCGGTATTAGTACCGGAAGCGCGGGTGTAGTCTGTGTCATCCAGCAGGTTGATTTTGTAATCAACGTAGGTAGACATGTTTTTGTTGAAGTAGTAGTAAGTACCCACTTCGATGTATTTAACCAGGTCAGCGTCGCCGCCGCCGTAGGTAGTACCATTACCAACAACACCGTTCAGGTCCTTACCTTTAGACTGCAGGTAAGCGATGGATGGGCGCAGGCCGAAGTCGAACTGGTACTGTGCAACCACTTCGAAGTTCTGAGTTTTGTTAGCAGTCTGGGTGTTGCCATAGGTGCTGGTGTTACGTGCTTCACCGTAGAATGCTGCCAGGTAAACGTTGTTGGCATCATATTTCAGACCCAGAGCGTACTGGTCAGCTTTATCGCCGTTACCGTCAGCGATCTGGCGGTTAGTACGGTCAGAAGAGGCGTATGCACCCACAGCGCTGATACCCATACCGGTGTCATAGGCTACAGAAGTACCCCAGCCGTCACCGTTTTCATCAACGATACGACGATCGTTGCTTTCGTTTTTGCCCTGATACTGTACAGCGAAGCTCAGGCCGTCAACCAGACCAAAGAAGTTGCTGTTACGGTAGGTAGCCAGACCGTTTGAACGACCAACCATGAAGTTGTCGTTGTTGGTGTACATGGTGTCATCACCGAAGATTGGCAGCTGGTCGGTGTAAGACATTGCGTCGTAGATCACGCCGTAGTTACGACCGTAGTCGAATGAGCCTGCATCACCGAATTTCAGACCGGCGAAGCCCAGACGAGTTTTAGAACCGTCGGTGCCCTGTGATTCTGCAGTATTAGCCTGAACGTTGTATTCCCACTGGCCGTAGCCGGTGATTTGATCGTTGATCTGGGTTTCACCTTTGAAACCAAAACGAACATAAGTCTGGTCGCCGTCTTCACCAGCGTTGTCAGAGAAGTTGTGGCGCGCATCAACTTTACCGTACAGGTCCAGTTTGTTGCCATCTTTGTTATAGATTTCTGCAGCGTTCGCGGCACCAGCAGCCAACAGAGCTGGGATCACTACTGCAAGAATGTTGCGCTTCATCATTTTTTATTACCCTCATTGGAGTTATTTGGACACCTGCCACTGCCGTCAATAATTCTTTACAGAACTACGATGAGAGTTTGGTGTCTTCCTGTGTCTGCACGCATCTTTCCATTCACAGCCTGGTTAATCTAGCGCGAAAATGCTACCAATCTCCTATTCTGGTTACAATAGGAAAATATGTATGACAAAATGTAAAAAATACGGAACTTTGTGAGGGAACTCTAAATTTACAAAAATAAAAAAAGGCCAGCGAGGCTGGCCTTAGTATATATATGAATTTCTTATATTTAATGCAGAAATCAGAAGGTCGCGTTGCGCGGAGTACGCGGGAAGGCGATAACATCTCTTACATTTTGTACGCCGGTGACATAGGCGATTAATCGTTCGAAACCTAAACCGAAACCTGAATGTGGCACGGTGCCGTAGCGACGCAGATCGCGATACCACCAGTAATCTTCTTTATTCAGACCCATCTCGGCGAGGCGAGCATCCAGCACGTCCAGACGCTCTTCACGCTGTGAACCGCCGATGATTTCACCGATGCCAGGAGCCAGAACATCCATCGCGGCCACGGTTTTGCCGTCGTCGTTGAGACGCATATAGAAAGCTTTGATGTCTTTCGGGTAGTTCTTCACCACTACCGGCGCCTTAAAGTGTTTCTCGGCCAGATAGCGTTCATGCTCGGAAGAGAGGTCAATACCCCAGGAAACGGCATTTTCGAAGGTCTGGCCAGATGCCAGCAGGATCTCGACGGCCTCGGTGTAATCTACCTGCGCAAAATCGGTAGTCACAAATTTCTCCAGGCGCGAAATCGCTTCTTTGTCTACACGCTCAGCGAAGAAGGCCATATCGTCGGCGCGTTCTTCCAGTACCGCTTTGAAGACATACTTGAGCATCGCTTCCGCCAGCGCGGCGTTATCTTCCAGATCGGCAAACGCCACTTCCGGTTCCAGCATCCAGAATTCCGCCAGGTGGCGGCTGGTGTTGGAGTTTTCCGCACGGAAGGTTGGACCGAAGGTGTAGATCTTAGAAATCGCACTGGCGTAGGTTTCGCCGTTCAGCTGGCCGGAAACGGTCAGGAACGCTTCTTTACCAAAGAAGTCTTCGTCGTAATTGACTTTGCCTTCCGGCGTGCGCGGCAGGTTTTCCATATCCAGCGTCGAAACGCGGAACATTTCACCGGCACCTTCCGTATCGGAAGCGGTGATCAGCGGGGTGGAGACCCAGAAGAAACCCTGCTCGTCGAAGAAGCGGTGTAATGCCTGGGCCAGCGTATGACGCACGCGGGCGACGGCACCAATCAGGTTGGTACGCGGGCGCAGGTGTGCAACCTCACGCAGATATTCAATGCTGTGGCGTTTTGCCGCCATCGGGTAGGTATCAGGGTCATCAACCCAGCCAACCACTTCGACCGCCGTGGCCTGAATTTCAAAACTCTGGCCTTCACCCGGGGATTCCACCACTTTGCCGGTAATCACAACCGAGCAGCCGGTGGTCAGGCGCAATACTTCATCCTGATAATTATTCAGAGAATTATTGACCACAGCCTGAACGGGATTAAAGCAGGAACCGTCGTAAACGGCGATAAAGGAAATACCGGCTTTTGAATCTCTTCGTGTACGCACCCAGCCACGTACGGTGACTTCGCTGTCAACCGCGACCCGGCCGTGCAGTACATCCGCTACAGGCACAACGCTCATATAAGTCTCTCACTATTAATCTGAATAACCCCGAAATTAGGGTCTTGCTATGTTACTTGCCAGACGAGGAGAAACAAGAGAAATTCCCGGAAGCGTGAGAGATTTATTAACAGGAGGGGGCCATCAGGGGCCAGCACGGGTCTGGCCCCTGGAAACTGTTAGCTGGCTTTCTTGACCAGCGGAAGATCGAAAGCTTTGCGCAGGGCGCGGACAAAGGCTTTATCCTGACAGATAGTTTTACCCGGGCTGTCGGAAAGTTTAGCGACCGGCTTACCGTTGCACTCCACCAGCTTGATGACAATATTAAGCGGTTTCACCTCGGGAATATCGCAGGTCAGGCGCGTACCGATGCCGAAAATGACATTAATACGCTGACCAAACTGGCGATATAACGCCACGGCTTTATCCAGGTCAAGATTATCGGAGAACACCAGCGTTTTGCTCTGCGGGTCTAATTCCAGCTGCTGATAGTGGGCAATGGCTTTCTCGCCCCATTCAAACGGGTCCCCAGAATCATGGCGCAGCCCCTGGTAAGCGGTGGCAAACCCACGACCGAAGTCGCGCAGGAAAGCATCCATAGTGATGCAGTCGGTCAGCGCAATGCCCAGCTGGTCCGGATACTCCTCCAGCCAGGCCTGCAGTGCAGCGCGCTGGCTGTTAGCCAGCACCGGGCTGATCTGCTGATGCGCCTGGAACCATTCGTGCGCCTGAGTGCCGACCGGGGCAATACCCAGCTGACGCGCAACTTCATAGTTACTCGACCCGACCAGCCACGGAAAATCCTGCTTGAGCGTGCTGACAATCGCCAGCTGCACATCATGAGAGAAGCGGCGGCGGGTGCCGAAGTCCATCAGACGGAAGCGCGACATATCGAGATCCGCGGTCAGGCCGGCAAACTGCACCAGCTTGCTCTTCAGCTTGTCGACCGCCATCTGTGGCGTCACCAAAGGTGAGCGGTGACGATGCACCACTTCACTGATCAGCGCCAGCAGCGGCACTTCCCACATGATAACTTCACGCCACGGCCCGCTGATACGGATATCCAGCTTGCCGTGATGGTTGCGCACGCTCACCTGGCGCGGATCGTAGCGGAAGGTACGCAGCCAGCTCAGGTAGTCCGCCTTGAAGAAGGGCAGGCCGGAGAGATACGCAAACTCGTCGTCGCTCAGTACCAGCGAAGCCATCGACGCGATTTGCTCGTTAATCTCATCAGCATAGATGCCGAGCATGTCGTCACCACGGCAACGAAACTCGGCGGCGACGGTGACATCGTAATAGCGATGAAACACAGCCTGCTGCATGTGGAGTTTATAAGCATCGGTATCTAAAAGCGTGGTCAAAATCGGGGAAGCGTGTCGTGTCATGGTGCGTTTCAGCATCCTCTGGCGAAGAGCGTTATCCCTGGTTCAAATAAAAGAAAAGTCGCAGGAGTATAACCCGAATACTCATTTAGTGAAGCCGATCACAGCACAATTCGGCTAGTCGGGATGAGGAAAAGCGCGGCGTTTGTTAATGAGATGTACCATTTTCAGGCAATGGCGCCAATTGTCGTCGATTCTACGTGGCAACCAGGGCATAACAGGAATAGACTTGAAAAGGTTAACTAATTACGACGTGAGAAGGACTTATGACGCAACTGCCGCAAGCCAAAAATCGCCATGATTATCGTGCCCCGGATTACACCATTACCGATATCGATCTGACTTTTAACCTTGATGCCAGCACCACGCAGGTCACCGCTATCAGCCAGATTAAACGTCTGGGTGCCAGCACGGCGGAGCTGCGTCTTGACGGCGGTGAAGACCTGAAGCTGGTGTCGCTGCATGTCGACGAGCAGCCGTGGCAGCACTACCGTCTGGAAGAGGGCGCGCTGGTGTTAACCCAGCTGCCTGATGCTTTCACTCTGAAAATCGTCAATGAGATCCACCCGGATAAAAACACCGCGCTGGAAGGGCTGTACAAGTCCGGCGAAGCGCTGTGTACCCAGTGTGAAGCCGAAGGCTTCCGCCACATCACCTGGTATCTGGACCGCCCGGACGTGCTGGCGCGCTTTACCACCACGATTATTGCCGATCAGGCGCGCTACCCTTATCTGCTCTCCAACGGCAACCGCGTGGACGGTGGTCAGATGGAAGATGGCCGTCACTGGATGAAGTGGCACGACCCGTTCCCGAAACCCTGCTATCTGTTTGCGGTGGTGGCAGGTGATTTTGACGTGCTGCGCGACAGCTTCAAAACCCGTTCCGGCCGCGATGTGGCGCTGGAGATCTTCGTCGATCGCGGCAATCTCGACCGCGCTGACTGGGCGATGACCTCGCTGAAAAACAGCATGAAGTGGGATGAAGAGCGCTTCGGACTGGAGTACGACCTCGACATCTTTATGATCGTTGCCGTCGACTTCTTTAATATGGGCGCGATGGAGAACAAAGGCCTGAACGTCTTTAACTCCAAATACGTGCTGGCTAAGGCTGAAACCGCGACCGACAAAGATTACCTCGGCATTGAGGCGGTGATCGGCCATGAATACTTCCATAACTGGACCGGCAACCGCGTCACCTGCCGTGACTGGTTCCAGCTCAGCCTGAAAGAGGGGCTGACGGTGTTCCGCGATCAGGAGTTCAGCTCTGACCTGGGTTCGCGCGCGGTCAACCGCATTGATAATGTGCGCGTAATGCGCGGTTCACAGTTTGCCGAAGATGCCAGCCCGATGGCGCACCCGATCCGCCCGGAACAGGTGATCGAGATGAACAACTTCTACACACTAACAGTGTATGAGAAGGGTTCAGAAGTTATCCGCATGATGCATACCTTGCTGGGCGAGGAAAACTTCCAGAAAGGTATTCAGCTCTACTTTGAACGCCATGATGGCAGCGCCGCCACCTGTGATGACTTCGTGCAGGCGATGGAAGATGCCTCCAACGTTGATCTCTCGCAGTTCCGCCGCTGGTACAGTCAGTCCGGTACGCCGGTGCTGTCGATTCGTGACGACTACAACCCGGAGCTGGAACAGTACAGCCTGCACGTCACTCAGATGACCCCGCCGACCGCTGACCAGAAAGAGAAGCTGCCGCTGCATATTCCGCTGGATATCGAACTGTACGATGGTGAAGGCAAGGTGATCCCGCTACAGCACAATGGCCACCCGGTCCATCATGTGCTGAACGTCACCGAATCGTTCCAGACCTTTGTGTTTGATAACGTCCATTTCCAGCCGGTGCCATCACTGCTGCGTGAATTCTCAGCGCCGGTAAAACTCGATTACAACTGGAGCGATGCGCAGCTGACCTTCCTGATGCGCCATGCACGTAATGACTTCGCTCGTTGGGATGCGGCACAGAGCCTGATGGCTAACCACATCAAAATCAACGTTGCCCGCCAGCAGCAGGGACAGCCGCTGTCACTGCCGCTGCACGTGGCGGATGCCTTCCGTGCCGTGCTGCTGGAGGAGAATACCGATCCTGCCCTGATGGCGTTAATCCTGTCGTTGCCATCAGAAAATGAGATTGCCGAGCTGTTTGAGGTGATCGACCCGGCTGCCAATGCGGTCGTACGTGAATCGCTGGTGCGCACGCTGGCAACCGAGCTGGCCGATGAGCTGCTGGCGGTCTACTACGCCAACCAGACGGCGGAATATCGCGTTGAGCACGCAGATATGGGCAAGCGCGCGCTGAAAAATGTCTGCCTGAGCTACCTGGCGTTTAGTGATGCGGAGCTGGCCAATAAGCTGGTGAAAGCCCAGTTCGAAAAAGCCAATAATATGACCGACAGCGTGGCCGCAATGGCTGCGGCCGTGAGTGCGCAGCTACCGTGCCGTGCGGATCTGCTGGCGGCCTTTGACGAGCGCTGGCATCAGGATGGCCTGGTGATGGACAAATGGTTTGCGCTGCAGGCTACCAGCCCGGCGGCCGATGTGCTGACGCAGGTACGTGCGCTGCTGAACCACCGTTCGTTCACCCTCAGCAACCCGAACCGTATTCGCTCACTGGTCGGGGCATTTGCCCAGCTTAACCCGTCCGCTTTCCATGCCATTGACGGCAGCGGCTATCAGTTCCTGGTGGAGATCCTCACCGATCTTAATACCCGCAACCCGCAGGTTGCGGCACGCATGATCGAACCGTTGATCCGCCTGAAGCGTTACGACAGCACCCGCCAGCAGCTGATGCGCAACGCGCTGGAGCAGTTAAAAGGGCTGGATAAACTCTCCGGCGATCTGTTCGAGAAGATCACCAAGGCGCTCAACGCCTGAACTTAGGTTTCATCCTAAGCGAAAACCAAACCGGGCAGTTGCCCGGTTTTTTTTTACTATTTTCTGGATGTTATTGCCTCAAATGCAACATTTGCCAACGGTAGCAAAGACCAACATAATCGTAACATGCTGACGAATGTTGCTCGCGCACTCAACAACGAGGATGACAGATGAAAATTGGATTGGTCGGATATGGTACGGGCGGTCAGTACTTCCATGCCCCCTATATTTGCGCCGCGCAGGGGGTTGAGCTGGCGGGCATTGTGGCGCGCGCACCGGCAACTGTCGCGCGCGTCAAAGCGGACTTCCCCGAGGTGCCGGTTTACCCCAGCCTGACGGCGATGCTCGCCGCCGGAGTCGACATTGTCACCATTACCACCCCGCCTGAAACCCGTCGTGAACTGGTTCTGCAAGCTATCGACGCGGGGGTGGCGGTGATTGCCGATAAGCCCTTTGCACCTGATGCGCAAACCGGGCGCGAACTGGCCGCCGCCGCGCAAGCAAAAGGCGTGGTGCTGGGCATCTACCACAATCGTCGCTTCGATGCGGATATCGTGACCCTGCGCAAGGTGATAGAGCAGCAACGCGTCGGCAAGCCGTGGCGGCTGCACAACCGTATGGATCTTGACGACCCGTTAACGCTGGACGGCGGTGAAATGGGCGGCCTGCTGCGCGACATGGGGAGCCACCTGGTCGATCAGGCGGTGTGGCTGCTTGGGCCGGTAAAGTCGGTATTCGCCCAGACCGACATCACCCAGCGCCCGGAGGGGCCAACGGATGCCAGCTTTGTGATTACCCTGATGCACACCAGCGGCGTGCATTCCCATATCTCCTCCAGCAAGCTGAACCACCTCGCCAGCCGCGAACTGCGGTTATATGGTGACAAGGGCAGCTATCTGGCGAACAGTTCTGACGTGCAGGCAACGGCAATTTTCGCCGGCAAGAAACCAGCAGATGACCTGGCCGGCTGGGGCTATGAGCCTGAAGCACTGTGGGGGACATTGCGCACCGATAAAGGTGAGGAGCGGGTACCGTCAGAGCAGGGGCGCTATCACGCTTACTACGAAGCTTTTGCCGCCGCAGTGCGCGATGGCACCGAGCCGCCGGTGACCAGTGAACAGGCGATCCGCACCCTGGAAGTGCTGGATGCGGCGCTGTTAAGCGCGAAGGAAGGCAGGCTGGTAACGCTGACCAAGCCCTGAACAAAAACGGGTTCTCAAGATGAGAACCCGTTTTCACTCTGCCAGCGCGTTATCAGCGCTGGGCATACTGCTTTTCGGCTTCCGCCAGCGGCTTGCGCTTCATCACCCGGTCCAGCACTTCCGCTTCCAGCTCTGCCAGCCTGACCGAACCTTTACGGCGCGGGCGCGGCAGGTCAACCAGCAGGTCCAGCCCGATATTGCCTTCTTCAATCAGCAGCACGCGGTCGGCCATCGCTACCGCTTCACTGACGTCATGCGTCACCAGCAGCACGGTAAAGTGATGCTGCTGCCACAGTGACTCAATCAGATCCTGCATTTCAATACGGGTTAAGGCATCCAGCGCGCCGAGAGGTTCATCCAGCAGCAGCAGGCCGGGGCGGTGGATCAGCGCCCGCGCCAGCGCCACGCGCTGTTTCTGGCCGCCGGATAACGCCGCAGGCCACTCTTTCGCCCGGTCAGCCAGGCCAACCGCATCCAGTGCGGCCAGCGCCTGCTCCTTCCAGGCTTTGCCTTTCAAACCCAGGCCAACGTTATCAATCACGCTTTTCCACGGCAGCAGGCGGTCATCCTGGAACATCAGGCGGATATCTTCGCGCGCTTCATTAAGCGGTGCGCTGCCCGCCAGCAGTTCGCCGCTGCTGCTTTTTTCCAGCCCGGCCAGCAGCCGCAGCAGGGTGCTTTTGCCGCAGCCGCTGCGGCCCACCACCGCCACAAACTGGCCGGACGGGATGTGCAGATCGATATTATTCAGCACCGTGCGATTGTTGTACTGCTTGCTGACGCCGTTGATCACCAGCGGCGTACCGGCATTGAGACGCGCCGGAGACGGAGTTAACTCGCTCATGCGTTTTCCTCTTTCAGTTGATACGCCGGGTGCCAGCGCAGCCAGATACGTTCCAGCAGCTGCGCGCTGACGTCCGCCAGTTTACCCAACAGGGCGTAAAGAATAATCGCTACCACCACCACATCCGTTTGCAGGAACTCGCGAGCGTTCATCGCCAGGTAGCCAATGCCAGAGTTGGCCGAAATGGTTTCTGCCACGATCAGCGTCAGCCACATCAGACCCAGCGCAAAGCGCACGCCGACCATAATGGAGGGCAGGGCACCGGGCAGCACCACCTGAATAAACAGGCTCCAGCCGGAAAGGCCGTAGCTGCGCGCCATTTCCACCAGCCCGCGGTCAATATTACGAATGCCGTGATAGGTGTTGAGGTAGATGGGGAACAGAGTCCCTAATGCCACCAGGAAGATTTTGGCGGACTCATCAATGCCGAACCACAAAATCACCAGTGGGATCAGTGCCAGGTGCGGCACGTTTCGCAGCATCTGCACCGAGGTATCCAGCAGGCGCTCACCCAGCTTCGACATGCCGGTGATCAATCCCAGCACCAGGCCGATTGAGCCGCCGATGCTGAAGCCAATCGCCGCACGCCAGCTGCTTATCGCCAGATGCTGCCACAGCTCACCGCTGGCGGATAAATTCCAGAAAGTGACCACGATCGATTCCGGCGACGGCAGGATACGCGTCGACAGCCAGCCGACCGTCGATGCAATCTGCCACACCACCACCAGCAGGATCGGCAGCGCCCAGGGCAGCAGGCCATTGCCAATACGTTTTACCGCTCTACTCATACACCACCTCTAACTCTGTGAGACTTTTTGCGGGGCGAAATCATGGGCAACGGCTTCACCGTGCGCCTTAATCACGCGCGGCTGCGGTACCTCTGGCACCTCAAGATCGAGGTGCGGGAACAGCAGTTCGCCAACGCGATACGCTTCTTCCAGATGCGGATAGCCGGAAAGTATAAAGGTTTCTATGCCGAGGTCGGCATACTCCTGCATCCTGGCCGCAACGGTCGGGCCGTCCCCGACCAGCGCCGTACCTGCACCGCCGCGCACCAGGCCAACGCCTGCCCACAGGTTGGGGCTGATTTCCAGCCGATCGCGCTTACCGCCGTGCAGGGCCGCCATGCGCTGCTGGCCGACCGAATCCGTTTTCGCCAGCGCCGCCTGGGCTTTGGCAATGGTGGCATCATCCAGATGATAGATCAGACGGTCCGCTGCCTGCCACGCCTCTTCGTTACTTTCACGCACAATCACATGCAGACGGATGCCGAAGCGCACTTTGCGCCCCTGCGCCGCAGCTTTGGTGCGCACCTGCTCAATTTTTTCTTTGACCTGCGCAGGGGGTTCACCCCAGGTGAGGTAGACATCAACCTGCTCGGCGGCCAGATCCTGCGCCACCTCTGACGAACCGCCAAACCACAGCGGCGGTCGCGGCTGCTGAACCGGCTTAAACATTAGCCGCGCCCCGCGCACGTGTATATGTTTTCCTTCGTAATCGACCGTTTCACCTTCCAGTACCCGGCGCCAGACGCGGGTAAACTCGGCGGACTCTTCATAGCGCGCGCGGTGGTCAAGAAACACGCCGTCGCCCGCCAGCTCTTCGGCATCGCCGCCGGTGACCAGATTAAACAGCGCACGGCCGTTGGAGAGACGATCCAGCGTAGCGGCCTGGCGGGCGGCCTGAGTGGGTGAGATGACGCCAGGGCGCAGCGCCACGAGGAAACGCAGACGCTGCGTCACCGGGATCAGCGAAGCGGCAACCAGCCAGGCATCTTCACAGCTGCGGCCGGTCGGGATCAGCACCCCGCCAAAACCCAGTCGGTCGGCAGCCTGAGCGATCTGCTGCAGATAGGCGTGATCCACCGGGCGCGCACCTTCGTCGGTGCCTAAATATTTCCCATCACCATGAGTGGGAAGAAACCAGAAAACGGAAAGGCTCATTGCGTTGCTCCTCAATCAGTGGGCTGTCGGGCCATGCCAGATACGGCTGGAAATATCGACTTTTACCGGCATTAAATGGCTGCTGTAAAACAGGTCGGCGGTCGCCTGCTGGGCAGCGGCGGTTTTGTCACTCACCAGACCGATCGCGGTAGGTGGGCGATGGTCAAAATAGGTGGCGATAACCGCCTTTGGCAGGCCCATCGCCGTTGCCAGCAGCGCCACGCTCTGCTCGCGCTGGCTGCGGGTCAGCGCATCGGCTTGGCTAAAGGTATCGAGCACCTGTTGCAGAAATGCGCCGTTTTTCTCGGTAAACGGGCGGGTGGCTAAATAGAACGAACCGGTAAGATTCAGCGTGCTGCCATCTTTTAGCACGCGCACGCCGCCCTGCTGGATCGCTGCTGAATAGTAAGGATCCCAGATAGCCCAGGCATCAACATCCCCCTGCTGGAACGCGGCACGTGCATCGGCAGGCGTCAGAAAGGCAGGCTGGATATCGTTAAATCCAAGCCCTGCTTCTTTCAGTGCGCGCAGCAGCAAATTGTGTGAGCTGGAACCTTTCTGGAAGGCAACTTTATGCCCCTTCAGGTCGGCAACGGTTTTTAGCGGGCTGTTTTCGCGTACCAGAATCACTTCAGATTTCGGCTTTGGCGGTTCGGAACCGACGTACAGCAGATCCGCCCCGGCAGCCTGGGCAAAAATTGGCGGAATATCACCGGTGCTACCGAGGTCGATGCTGTTGACGTTTAATGCTTCCAGCATCTGCGGCCCGGCAGGGAACTCAACCCACTTTATTTGCGTATGTGGAAAACGCTTTTCCAGCAGCTGGTGGGACTTTGCCAGCACCATACTGACTGACCCTTTCTGATAGCCGATGCGCACCTGTGCAGGGGCATCCTTGCTTTCCGCCGCCAGCGCGCTGGATGAGATCAGCCCGGCGGCGATAACGGTGGCGAGTATCCGTGAAAACAGCGTCATCTTTCTCTCCCTGATTAAACCGCAGCGGCCAGCGGCTGATGGCGTCGGGCCAGCGCATGCCAGAAGGTATCCACCGCTTCGGCAAGGCGCTCCGCCAGCAGCGGCGACAGCTCAGGCTGGCGGTCATAATGGGTAATCTGGGTGTCATCCGCGAACACGCCGTGCAGCACTTCCTGCGCTTTTAGCGCGTTCAGCACCGGTTTCAGCGCGTAGTCGACCGCCAGCAGATGGGCGACGGTACCGCCAGTTGCCAGTGGCAGCACAACTTTATGTTCCAGCGCGCGCTCCGGTAACAGGTCGAGCAGCGTTTTCAGCGCGCCGGAGAATGACGCCTTATACACCGGCGTGGCGACAATAAATCCATCCGCAGACTCCAGGTCTTCCTTTAATGCCAGCAGTGCAGGGGAGTCAAAGCGTGCGTAAAGCAGATCTTCAGGATGGAAATTATGCAGATTCCACGGAATAACCTCGACGCCGCGTTTTTCCAATGCCTGCTGGCAGAGGGTCAGCAGTGCGGTGGAGCGTGAAGGAAAACGGGGACTACCAGCCAGAGTAATAACGCGCATAACCTCTCCTTATAACCAAAAGTTATTGATTAACCAAATTCAAGAACCGATAGGCTCATCCTGACAGAGCGCGCTATGTGGCTTAAATGATTTATCCGGCAAATTTATGCTGTTTTTGACATATAGCGGTGGCAGGGATGAGCACGCGCTAAAATAATCGTCATTTATTTAGCGGCTTTTGCGCCAGGTCATTTCCCTTTACGCCGTTAAACCCGGATAATACGACCCCGATTTTCCATCGGGACCTCAGGAGTGACCATGTATTACCCTTTCGTTCGTAAGGCGCTGTTTCAGCTCGATCCTGAGCGTGCGCATGACCTGACCTTGCAGCAGCTGACCCGCCTTTCCGGCACCCCTTTTACCGGCCTGATCCGCCAGTCTCTTCCCTTTAAGCCCGTTACCTGTATGGGGCTGACATTTAAGAACCCGCTGGGCTTGGCCGCAGGTCTGGATAAGAACGGCGAATGCATTGATGCCTTTGGTGCCATGGGATTTGGCTTCATTGAGATCGGTACGGTAACGCCGCGCCCGCAGCCGGGTAATGACAAGCCGCGTATGTTCCGCGTGGTTGAAGCGGAGGGGATCATTAACCGCATGGGCTTCAATAATCTGGGCGTTGATAACCTGGTGGAAAATGTCAAAAAGGCCCACTTTGACGGCATCCTCGGCATTAATATTGGCAAAAATAAAGACACCCCGGTCGAGCAGGGCAAAGAGGATTATTTAATCTGCATGGATAAAATCTATCCATACGCCGGTTATATCGCCATCAATATTTCCTCCCCTAACACCCCGGGACTGCGATCTTTACAATATGGCGAAGCGCTGGATGATTTGCTGGCGGCGATTAAAACCCGTCAGAATGATCTTCAGCAGATCCACCATAAATATGTTCCCGTGGCGGTAAAGATCGCCCCGGATCTTTCTGAAGAGGAATTGATCCAGGTGGCGGAGAGTTTACTGCGTCACAATATTGACGGCGTGATTGCCACCAATACCACGCTCGATCGCGAGCTGGTAAAAGGGCTGAAGCACGCGGATGAAGCTGGGGGCTTAAGCGGCCGTCCGGTACAGTCGCGCAGCACGGAAATTATCCGCCGCCTTGCCAGTGAGCTGCAGGGGCGCATCCCGATTATTGGCGTGGGAGGTATTGATTCACTGGTCTCGGCGCGGGAAAAAATGGCGGCAGGCGCCTCACTGGTGCAAATATATTCCGGCTTTATTTACAAAGGTCCGCCTTTGATAAAGGAAATTGTGAGCAATATCTAAGACATTTCTGCCCATTAATAAGCCTGGGGCTTTATTTTCGCCGCAGGCTCGTTTATATTTTGTTCTGTTCACTGATTATTCAGTTTTTAGCAGAGTGCGCCGGGTGCTTAAAAGCGCGTTCTGATTTCCGGAAGTGTTATTAAACGCCCCGGCCGTATGTTACTAAGTATTAATACAGGAACCATCATGAGGATAAAACCAGACGATAACTGGCGTTGGTTTTTTGACGCAGAACATGACCGGATGATGCTCGATCTGGCTGATGGTATGCTGTTCCGTTCGCGTTTCCCACGCAAGATGTTAACGCCTGATGCCTTTGATGTTTCTGGTTTTTGTGTTGACGATGCCGCGCTGTTTTTCACCTTTGATGAACGCTGCCGTCACTGTGGGCTGAATGCCGATCAGCGTGCTGAGCTGGTGCTAAACGCGCTGGTCGCCACGCGTTTCCTTAAGCCTCTGATGCCGAAAAGCTGGCATTTTGATACCCATCCTCAGGGAAGCTGGCGCCCGGCAGAGGGTGAGCTGGTGTGCGTGAAGGTGTCTGAAAGCGGTGAGCAGGGCAGTTTGCTGGTGGTCGAGTCGGGTGACAGTGCCGCACTATGCCTGGTGGCACAGCCGCAGCTGACGGTAGCCGGTCGTGGTATGGTGCTGGGTGATGCGATTAAAATTATGCATGACCGCTTGCTGCCTCAGGTTAACAACGACGATATCAATTTCGCCCGCGCGGTATAACTTCCCGCGCAGGTTAATCTCATCTAACGCAAGACCAGATCGCCGGATGGGATGCAGCTACAGCTCAGCACCGTCCCGTCCTCTTTGCGCTCCGCGCCCTTCTTCATTGCCTGAACTTCTCCACTGACCAGCGTGACCCGGCAGCTGCCGCAGATCCCGGCACGACAGGAATAAGGCACTTTGATCCCCTGCATTTCCAGCTGTTCCAGTAACACCTGCTGATTATTGCCGGTAAAATGCTGACCCTGCCAGCTGATCGCCACCGGCTGCGCAGCCTTGCGGGCAACATCCAGGGTTTCGGTGACGTCACCCGCACCGTAGGCTCGCGGGGCATGCGTGCTCAAAATTTCTACGGCATCGCCCACGCGCATGACGCCGCTGTTGCGGGCAATCAGGTTGAGGCCAAAATCGATGTCACCGCTACCGTCCAGCGCGCTGCGGAAGGTTTGCAGGGTGGCCAGTGGCTGTCCGGTTGGATGTTTACGCCCGTGCTGTGGGCTGACGGTGGTGAACACGCAGCGGCTGCACGGCTTGGGCACATCAAAGATAATCTCGCCGATTTTTAGCGATGCCCAGCCGTCTTCCGCCCATGCGCTGGCGCCGCTGACCACCAGATTTGGGCGAAACTGCTCCATTCTTACCCCTGCCGGGCAGCGCTGCTGCAGATCGTGCAGCGAGGCTTCATTCACCAGCAAAAAAGGAAAACCGTCGGCAAAACCGAGCGGAACCCGCTCAAAGCGTTTCACCCGGCGCGTCATCTCCGGACCGACCCAGCGCAGCTGCACCGGGCGCGGAAAAAAGCCGCTCAGCCACTGATTAATGCTGTCCGGAGCAATTAACGCGGTAAACTGATTGCCCCAGACTTCGGTAGCTTGCGGATCCTTATGGAAATCAGCAAAACGCACGCTGGCGCTGCTGCCATCCGCGGCGCTGAGATGCAGGCCGTCAACGATAAGTGCCGGAGTAAACAGCACCATCTCCGGATACTGGCGGGCAGTAATAAAGGTGCCATCCGCATCGGTGATCATAAAAATACGGTCAAATGCCAGCCCGGAGGCCAGTGCCTGAGCGTGGGAAACCTGCATGCCGCGCATTGATTTAACCGGATGAACAAACAGACGTGACAAACTGATCATGGCGATTCTCCCTCGCGCCGGGCCGACCCTCCCTGCTATTTGCAGGGTTTCTGCCGCAAAAGAAGCTAACTTTATGACATGCCGCCATGATTAGCTATAATGCGCAGCAATTTTCTGATGACGATAAGTGACGCTATGAATTCTCTGTTTGCCAGTACGGCGCGTGGGCTCGAAGAGCTGTTAAAAAGTGAACTGGAAGCCCTGGGAGCGCAAAGCTGCCAGGTAGTCCAGGGCGGCGTACATTACCAGGGCGACGATCGTCTGATGTACCAGAGTCTGATGTGGAGCCGTCTGGCTTCGCGTATTCTGCTGCCATTAACCGAATGCGGCGTTTACAGCGACCTGGATCTCTACCTCGGCGTGCAGGCCATTGACTGGCCGGCAATGTTCGGCAGCGATAAAACCTTCGCCGTGCACTTCAGCGGCCTGAACGAGGTGATCCGCAACAGCCAGTACGGCGCGCTAAAAGTAAAAGACGCCATCGTCGACAGCTTTACGCGTAAAAATCTGCCGCGCCCGAATGTCGATCGCGAGCAGCCGGACATCCGCGTCAACGTCTGGCTGAATAAAGACACCGCCAGCATTGCGCTGGATCTTAGCGGTGAGGGCCTGCATCAGCGCGGCTATCGCCAGCAGACCGGCCAGGCACCGCTGAAAGAGAGCCTGGCAGCGGCTATCGTGGTGCGTTCCGGCTGGCAGGCGGGTACGGCGATGGTTGACCCGATGTGCGGTTCCGGCACGTTGCTGATTGAAGCGGCGATGATCGCCTGCGATCGTGCGCCGGGATTACAGCGTAAGCACTGGGGCTTTACCGGCTGGAGTCAGTTTAACCAGCCGCTGTGGAGCGATGTGACGCGCGATGCCCACGAGCGCGCAGCCAAAGGCGTGCAGGCCACCACTTCACGCTTTTACGGTTACGACAACGATTCCCGCGTGATCGAACGTGCGCGTGCCAATGCCCGTAACGCCGGGCTTTCGGAGCTGATCGAGTTTACTACCCAGGATGTGCTGAAGCTGACCAATCCGCTGGGACAGGGCAGCACCGGCACCGTGCTGAGTAACCCCCCTTACGGTGAACGACTGGACAGCGAACCGGCGCTGATTGCCCTGCACGGCCAGCTCGGGCGCCTGATGAAGACGCACTTTGGCGGCTGGAACCTGTCGCTGTTCAGCGCCTCGCCGGAACTGCTGAGCTGCCTGCAGCTGCGTGCCGATCGCCAGTTCAAAGCGAAAAACGGTCCGCTGGAATGCGTGCAGAAAAACTACCAGCTGGCAGAGAACCCGACGGGTGCTGCGGCCGGGCAGCTGGCGGATGATTACGCCAACCGCCTGCGCAAAAACCTCAAGAAGCTCGATAAGTGGGCGCGCCAGGAAGGGATCGAGTGCTACCGCGTTTATGATGCCGATCTGCCAGACTATAATGTCGCTGTCGACCGCTACGGCGACTGGGTGGTGGTGCAGGAGTACGCACCGCCAAAAACCATCGATCCGGGCAAAGCGCGTCAGCGTCTGTTCGATGTGATTTCTGCCACGCTCAGCGTGATGGAACTGCCGGCCAACCGGCTGGTGCTGAAAACCCGTGAGAAGCAGAAAGGGAAAAGCCAGTACCAGAAGCTGGGCGAAAAGGGCGATTTCTTCGAAGTGGGTGAATTTAACGCCAAACTTTGGGTTAACCTGACGGATTATCTCGATACCGGCCTGTTCCTCGATCACCGTATTGCGCGTAAAATGCTGGGCCAGATGAGCAAGGGCAAAGACTTCCTGAACCTCTTCGCCTACACCGGCAGCGCCAGCGTGCACGCCGGTCTGGGCGGCGCACGCAGCACCACGACCATTGATATGTCCCGCACTTATCTGGAGTGGGCGGAGCGCAACATGCGCCTGAACGGGCTTTCCGGCCGTCAGCATCGCCTGATGCAGGCAGACTGCCTGAGCTGGCTGCGCGATGCCGATGAACAGTTCGACCTGATCTTTATCGATCCACCCACGTTCTCCAACTCCAAACGTATGGAAGAGAGCTTCGATGTGCAGCGCGATCACCTCGATCTGATGAAAGATCTGAAGCGTATCCTGCGCAAAGGTGGCACCGTGATGTTCTCGAACAATAAGCGCGGTTTCAAAATGGATCTCGCCGGACTCGAAGCACTGGGTCTGGCTGCAACCGAAATCACTGCGAAAACCCAGTCTCAGGATTTCGCCCGTAACCGTCAAATTCACAACTGCTGGCTGATCGCTCACGCCGGTAAGGAATAAGTTTTTATGTCACTAATCAGTATTCATGGCGCTTACCTCTCATTCAGCGACGCGCCGTTGTTGGATAACACTGAACTGCACATCGAAGAAAACGAGCGTGTCTGTCTGGTTGGCCGTAACGGGGCGGGTAAATCGACCCTGATGAAGATCATCAACCGCGAACAGCCGCTGGATGACGGGCGTATTATCTATGAGCAGGACCTGGTGGTGGCGCGCCTGCAGCAGGATCCGCCGCGCAACGTGCAGGGTTCTGTGTATGACTTCGTCGCCGAAGGCGTGGAAGAGCAGGCAGAACATCTGAAGGCCTATCACGCGATCTCGCACAAAGTGATGGAAGATCCGAGCGATAAAAATCTCAATGAGATGGCGCGCCTGCAGGGGATTCTGGATCACCAGAACCTGTGGCAGCTGGAAAGCCGCATTCACGATGTGCTGCAGCAGATCGGTCTGGACGGCGAAGCGCAGCTCTCTTCACTCTCCGGCGGCTGGCTGCGTAAAGCCGCGCTGGGCCGTGCGCTGGTCAGCAATCCGAAAGTGCTGATGCTCGATGAGCCAACCAACCACCTTGATATTGAGACCATTGACTGGCTGGAAGGCTTCCTGAAAACCTTCCAGGGCAGCATTATCTTTATCTCGCACGACCGCTCCTTTATCCGCAACATGGCAACGCGCATTGTCGACCTTGACCGTGGCAAGCTGGTCTCCTGGCCGGGCGACTACGACCTCTATCTCACCAGCAAAGAGGAAGCGCTGCGCGTCGAAGAGATGCAGAACGCCGAATTCGACCGCAAGCTTGCACAGGAAGAGGTGTGGATCCGTCAGGGCATCAAAGCCCGCCGCACGCGCAATGAAGGGCGCGTTCGTGCGCTAAAAGCCCTGCGCCGCGAGCGTTCCGACCGCCGTGAAGTGATGGGCAAAGCCAACATGCAGGTGGAAGAGGCTTCGCGCTCCGGCAAGATTGTCTTTGAGCTGGAAAACGTCAACTATTCCGTTGCCGGCAAACAGCTGGTGCGTGACTTCTCCCGCCAGGTTCAGCGCGGCGATAAAATCGCGCTGATCGGCTCTAACGGCTGCGGTAAAACCACGCTGCTGAAACTGATGCTCGACCAGCTGAAAGCGGACAGCGGCCGCGTTCATATCGGGACTAAGCTGGAAGTCGCCTACTTCGACCAGCACCGCGCCGAGCTGGACCCGGACCGCACGGTGATGGACAACCTCGCGGAAGGTAAGCAGGAAGTGATGGTTAACGGTAAGCCACGCCACGTGCTGGGCTACCTGCAGGAGTTCCTGTTCCATCCAAAACGTGCGATGACCCCGGTGCGTGCGCTGTCCGGCGGTGAGCGTAACCGCCTGCTGCTGGCGCGCCTGTTCCTTAAGCCAAGCAACCTGCTGATCCTCGATGAACCGACCAACGACCTTGATGTGGAAACGCTTGAGCTGCTGGAAGAGCTGGTTGACGGTTATCAGGGCACGGTTCTGCTGGTCAGCCACGATCGTCAGTTCGTCGACAACACCGTGACCGAGTGCTGGATCTTTGAAGGCAACGGCGAAATCGGCGCCTTTGTGGGCGGCTATCACGATGCGCAACTGCAGCGCAAAGCGTTTAAGCAGAATCGCGCCAGCGCCAAACCTGCCAGCGCGCAGCCGCGTCAGGAAAGCGCAAAAAGTGAAGCAGCAAAAAAACCTGCCGCTAAGCTGAGCTACAATTTGCAACGAGAGCTGGAACAGCTGCCGAAACAAATGGAAGCGCTGGAAGCCCGTCTCGAGTCGTACCAGGCGCAGGTTGCCGACGGCGACTTCTTTACCCAGCCGCGTGAGGTGACTCAGCCGGTTCTGGACGCGCTGGCTCAGGCGGAGCAGGAGCTGGAAGTGGCGTTCGAACGCTGGGAATATCTGGAATCGTTACAGAACGGCGGCTGATACGGCCGTTTTTCCCCACCACAGAGGGTGAAGTATGTGTTCGTCGCACCACGCGCATCACTGGATGCTTTGTCCGCAGTGTGACCTGATGACGCAGTTGCCCGCTATCGGGCCGGGCAGCAAGGCAAGCTGCCCACGTTGTCACACCACGCTTCAGTCTAACTGGGATGAGCCGCGCAAGCGGCCCACCGCCTATGCGCTGGCGGCGCTGCTGATGCTGCTGCTGGCAAATTTGTTTCCCTTTATCAATATGCAGGTTGCCGGGCTGAGCAGCGAGATTACGCTACCGCAAATACCCAGCGTGATGGTTTCTGACGACTACAGCAGTCTTGCGACGCTGTTTCTGCTGTTTGTGCAGGGCGTACCTGCCATTTGTATGGTGGTGATCCTGCTGCTGGTCAACCGGGTGCGCATGCCGTCGCCGCTTAAGCAGCTGATGGCACGCGTGCTGTTCCAGTTAAAAACCTGGGGCATGGCGGAGATTTTCCTCGCGGGCGTATTGGTCAGTTTCGTCAAGCTGATGGCCTATGGCGATATTGGCATCGGCACCAGCTTTGTGCCGTGGTGCCTGTTCTGTCTGCTGCAGCTGCGCGCTTTCCAGTGTACCGATCGCCGCACGCTGTGGGCGCGCGTGGCTCCGCTTCCTGCACTGCCAGCTAAGCCGCTGGCGGGCGTCAGCGGCCTGCGTCAGGGGCTGCGCTCCTGCCGCTGCTGCACCGCGGTGCTGAGCAGCGATACGCTGATCTGCCCGCGCTGCGGCAGTAAGGGGCACGCCCGCCGCAAGGACAGCCTGCAGTGGACGCTGGCGCTGCTGTTTACCTCCATCCTGCTCTATATTCCCGCTAATCTGATGCCGATTATGGTGACCGAGGCGCTCGGCAGCAAAATGACCTCAACGATCATGGCCGGGGTGGTGCTGTTGTGGAGTGATGGCTCCTGGCCGATTGCGCTGGTGATTTTTATTGCCAGTATTATGGTGCCTTCGCTGAAGATGATCGCTATCGGCTGGCTGTGCTGGGATGCCAACGGGCGCGGCAGCAACCGGCAGGACAGCGAAAGAATGCACAAGATTTATGAAGTGGTGGAGTTTGTCGGGCGCTGGTCGATGATTGACGTATTTGTTATCGCCGTGCTGTCAGCGCTGGTGCGCATGGGAAGGTTGATGAGTATCTACCCCGCGATTGGCGCACTGCTGTTCGCGCTGGTGGTGATCCTGACGATGTTTGCCGCCTTGACGTTTGATCCCCGTCTCACCTGGGATCGGGTAAGAGAAAAGAGTACTGAGGAGCCTGCAAGTGACGGACAATAATTACAATACCGCCAAGGTGGAGCAGATTAAGCGCTGGTCACCGGTGTGGATCATCCCCATTGTTACCGTGCTGATTGGGGCGTGGATCCTGTTTTATCACTTTAGTCATCAGGGACCGGAGGTGACGCTGATTACCACCAATGCCGAGGGGATTGAGGGCGGTAAAACCACCATCAAAAGCCGCAGCGTTAACGTCGGGATCGTCGAAAGCGCCGTGCTGACTGACGATCTTCACCACGTGGAGATCAAAGCACGCCTCAATTCCGGTATGGAAAAACTGCTGCGCGAAGACAGCGCATTTTGGGTGGTAAAGCCAGCCATTGGCCGTGAAGGCGTAACAGGACTAGGTACGCTGTTGTCCGGAGCCTATATCGAGCTGCAACCCGGTTCAAAAGGGGAAAAAACGGAGCAATATAAGCTGCTGGACGCACCGCCGCTGGCGCCGCTGGATGCCAAAGGCATTCGTATTACGCTCGACAGTGAAAAAGCCGGGCAGCTCAATGCGGGCGATCCGGTGCTGTTTCGTGGCTACCAGGTGGGCACGGTGGAAACCAGCGCCTTTGACGCGGATAAGCGCATGATGACCTATCAGCTGTTTATCTCCGCGCCTTACGATCGTCTGGTGACCAGCAATGTGCGCTTCTGGAAAGACAGTGGCATTGCGGTGGACATGTCGGCTTCCGGCATGCGCGTTGAAATGGGCTCGCTGACCACGCTATTTAGCGGCGGCGTCAGCTTTGACGTCCCGGACGGCTGGGAGCTGGGTAAACCGGCCGAGAATAAGGCGGAATATCGCCTGTTTAACGACCAGCGCAGCATTCAGGATTCCCTGTATACCGCGCACAAAGACTTCCTGCTGTTCTTCAGCGATTCCATCCGCGGTCTGCAGCCGGGTGCGCCTGTTGAGTTCCGCGGCATTCGTCTCGGTACCGTGGCAGAAGTTCCGTTTACTATGCCTGGTATTGCACAGCGTCTGAACAATGATTATCGCATTCCGGTGCTGATCCGCATTGAACCCGATCGCTTCCAGAAACAGCTGGGCAACGATTTCAACTTTGAGCAGCATCTGAAAGATGGCATTGGGCGTGGTCTGCGTGCTTCCCTGAAATCAGCCAACCTGCTGACCGGCTCGCTGTATATCGACCTCGACTTCTACAGCAACGCAAAACCTTATGCCGGACCGAAAAGCTTTGCTGATTATGAGCTGATCCCAACGGTGAGCGGTGGCCTGGCGCAGATCCAGCAGAAGCTGATGGAGTCACTGGATAAGATCAATAATCTGCCGCTGAACCCGATGCTGAATGAAGCGACCGGTACGCTGAAAGAGAGCCAGCGCACGCTGAAAGAGCTGCAGAAAACCCTGGATAATCTGAACAAGATTACCGCCAGCCAGTCCATGCAGGAGCTGCCGGCAGACATGCAGAAAACGCTGCGTGAGCTGAATCGTAGTATGAAAGGCTTCCAGCCGGGTTCACCAGCCTACAGCAAGATGGTCGGCGATATGCAGCGTCTCGACCAGGTGCTGCGCGAGCTGCAGCCGGTACTGAAAACCTTAAACAGCAAGAGTAATGCACTGGTCTTTGAAGCAAAACCCGGCCAGGACCCACAGCCGAAGAGGGCGAAATAATGATGAAATGGATCCCCGTAGCCCTGGCGCTGGCATTGAGCGCCTGTAGCGGCACGCCGAAGACCGTCTACTACCAGCTGCCCGCAGCGGGCAGTTCCGTGGCGGCCAGCAGTCAGAATGTGTCCCGCCCGGTGTGGGTGGAGCATGTTTCGGTGCCCGATTATCTGGCGGGCAACGGTGTGGTATATCAAAGCAACGATGTGCAGTTCGTTATTGCCGCCAACAATCAGTGGGCCAGCCCGCTGGATCAGCAGCTGCAGCAAACGCTGGTCAGTAACTTGAGTGCCACCCTGCCTGGCGCGCTGGTGTCATCCACGCCGATGGGGGAGCAGCACGATACGTTGAATGTCAGCGTGACGGGTTTCCACGGACGCTATGATGGGCACGTGGTGGTGAGCGGTGCATGGACGCTGGAGCACGACGGCAAACTGACCAGGCAGCCTTTTGCCTTCGACCTCGCGCAGAACGAAGATGGTTACGATGCGTTAGTAAGAACATTAGCTAAAGGATGGCAGCAGGTGGCGGGGCAGGTGGCTAATGCAGTAATTCGCCAACCTTAAGCAAAAATTTACTAACCGCCTAAGCCTTTGATTGTTGCAGATTCAGAATTTTGCACAATCAAGGGCTTTTTTATTGTTAATCAAAAGGCTGGAGGCGCTCGGAGCGGCAGATTAACCGAGACAGCACCCACAGTCTGATTCAAAATGATGACACTGGCGTGAAATTTGCGCGTTGATCTTTATTTAAAGTCGCGGTAGAACTTATGTGTGGTTGCGCAAACTGTGACCACTGTTTTCTTTCCACCAGAATCCATCAGACTAGAATGAGGGAAACGCGGCATGAAGAGACAGAAACGAGATCGCCTTGAACGAGCAGAATCACGAGGTTACCACGCAGGCATCACAGGACGCTCTAAAGAGATGTGTCCGTATCAGATGCTGGATGCTCGATCTCACTGGTTGGGAGGCTGGCGACAAGCCATGGAGGACAGGACGGTTACCGCGTAACGCCTGTTATCGATAGGGAAAAGACCTCCGCTGCTGCGGAGGTCTTCGTTTTAACCGTCATCATTCGCGCCATTGCTGCGCTAGCTGCTTTCAGAGACCCGAATCGCTTACTGGCGTAAGCTCATCGGGACCCCTTCATTTGCTGCCTTGATACACCACCAATTATGCGGTCAAAAATATTTTAGAAAGCCGTGGTGTCTTTAAACAGGCCCACTTTCAGGTCGGTCGCGGTATAGATTACGTGACCATCAACCAGCACTTCACCATCTGCCACGCCCATCACCAGTTTACGGTTGATGACGCGCTTGAAATGAATACGGTAGGAAACTTTCTTCGCGCTCGGCAGTACCTGGCCGGTGAATTTCACTTCGCCTACACCCAACGCACGGCCCTTACCTTCAGCGCCCAACCAGCCGAGATAGAAGCCAACCAGCTGCCACATCGCATCCAGGCCGAGGCAGCCAGGCATTACCGGGTCGCCGATAAAATGACAGCTGAAGAACCACAGGTCCGGATTGATATCCAGTTCAGCTTCAACGAAACCTTTACCGTAGTTACCGCCGTCTTCGCTCATCTTAACGACGCGGTCCATCATCAGCATGTTGCCAGAAGGCAATGGCGGGCCTTCTGCGCCAAACAGTTCACCGCGACCGGAGGCAATCAAATCTTCTTTTGTATAGGAATCGCGTTTATCTACCATATTCTCAATAAGCCTTATTTTAGTGAATCACGGAGTCTAGCTTACACGTGTACGCCGAACAAGTCCGATCAGCTACGGTTAAACAAGTTTAGCCAGCGCAGCGGCCATGGACGATGGCGCATATCCTGCTGGTTAAATTGGGCAATACGTTCCTGAATGGTGCCAAGCAGGCAGGGGCCTTGCTCTTTATCCCATTCAACGCCGGTGAGTAACGGCAGCGCTTCTTCCACGCTGGAGACAGCCCACAGGTGGAATTTGCCGTCACGCACGGCATCGACCACTTCCTGCTGTAACGTCAGATGACGGACGTTAGCGGCCGGGATGATCACCCCCTGAGTGCCGCTCAGCGTGCGCTGGTTACAGATGTGGAAGAAGCCCTCAATTTTTTCGTTCAGTCCACCCACCGGCTGCACGCGACCAAACTGATCGACAGATCCGGTCACCGCCAGCTGCTGGTTAATCGGCTGAGAAGCCAGGGAGCTAATCAGCGCGCACAGCTCCGCCAGCGAGGCGCTGTCACCATCCACTTCAGAGTAAGACTGCTCAAAGACCAGCGAGGCGGAGAAGGGCAGCTGCTGTTCCAGCTCCAGCTCAGCAATGAGCCAGGCCTGCATGATCATCATGCCCTTAGCATGAATATTGCCGCCCAGTTCGGCTTTGCGCTCAACGTCATTGAACTCACCGTCACCAATGTGCACCACGCAGCTAATACGCGACGGCTCACCAAAGGCGCGTGGATGCCCCGGGAATTCAATCACCGACAGGGCGTTAATCTGGCCAATCATTTCGCCTTCGGTCTCGATCAGGATCTGATCGAGCAGGATTTCGTCACGAATACGTTCAGCCAGGAAGCCTTCACGCCATTCGCGCGTGCTGATCGCATCCTGCATATTTTCGGCGCTGACGCTGAGGTTATCACTGTACTGAACGGCATCCTGCAGCTGACGGCTCAGCCACATTGGGTCAAGAGGCAGCGTGTCCTGATCGCCGGTATAGCGGGCCGCTTCACGGATCAGCACTGGCCAGAAATCAGCTGCCGGTGCGTCATAACCCAGATTCTGAGCAATATTCAGCACCCACTGCATCCAGTGGCTGAAGTCTTCATCATCAACCAGCTGGATATTGTCCTCAAACTCGCTGTAGAGCGATAGGGAAGCCAGGTCGGGTTCCATCTCCTGGAAGTCAGCCAGCGCATCACGCTCACCAATCAGTACCAGACGGAACTGCATTGGCATCGCAGGGATATCGAGCGGCAGAGGGCGGGTTTCATCCTGGGAGTACCAGTCAAAGCGCTGATTCACCATAATTTGCTTGAGGCGCAGCCACATCAGCGGCTGAGCCAGCAAGGTTCGCAAGGAGAGGATCAGTACGCCACCGTTGGCACGATGTACCAGGCCTGGGGTCAGAGTGATGGCAGATTGATGCAGGCGTACGCAGCCAAAAAGCTGTTCCGTTTCAATCCACTCAGCCTGATGTACGCCGCCCACGCTGGCGAAGTTATCCTCTGCCCTTTCGGCCGGGCGCCAGCTGACGGAGTTCCCACTCAGCGTATAGTGGCCACCGTAGAGGGCAGATTCATCGCCATCGTCAGCCGCCATTGAGGTAAGGATATCCTGCAACAGCGTGAGGTATTCAGCGCTTTCAGGACTTTTGACCAGCATCAGCGGCACTTTTGCCGGGGTTTGCAGCAATAAGCTGAGGCCATTAAACAGGCGAGCCTGTACGGTAGCAAAGCACTCTGCGTCGGCAGCAACTGCCTGCGAGAGGAGATGCTGGAAGCGTTCGGTATCGGGCTGTAGGGCGCGCCACTCTAATCGATTGTTGGTCAAAGTTATCGTATTTTTCTGAAATGAATAAAAGCGGCATTATACAAGATTTCAGCCTGTTAAGCACCGTAGACATGCGCCTGAAACCAGGGCGATCTCACATTCCCCCCGCTGGTCCTGTTTTCTTTACAGCCTGATCAAAAAAAGCTGTTATTCTTAACCCGTTATGTGGTCAGCATGAGATTCCGATGAAATATCAACAACTGGAAAATCTGGAAAGCGGTTGGAAGTGGAAGTATCTGGTCAAAAAACACCGCGAAGGTGAATCGATCACGCGCTATATCGAATTAAGCGCCGCGCAGGCAGCCGTGGATGAACTGCTGGTCATGGAAAACCGGCCGGTTGAAGTATTGCAGTGGATTAGCCTGCATATTAATCCGACGCTCGAAAACCGCATGAAACAGACGATTCGCGCCCGACGCAAACGTCATTTCAACGCCGAGCATCAACACACGCGTAAAAAATCTATCGATCTGGAGTATCTGGTGTGGCAGCGCCTGGCGGGTCTGGCACAGCGCCGTAATAGCACACTATCGGAAACGATTGTGCAGCTGATTGAAGATGCGGAAAGAAAAGAGCAGTACGCCAGCCAGATGTCGTCGCTCAAGCAGGATCTGAAAGCCATTCTGGGCAAGCCGGAATAAGCGCGATTCTGTTAGCTCTGCCGGAAAAGAGACCGGCAATAAAAAACCCCGCCGAGGCGGGGTTTTTTTATGACTGATGGACTTAAGCCTGTGGCTGAGTCACAACGTCTTTGATGCCTTTAACTTCGATTTCTACGCGACGGTCTGGCGCCAGGCAGTCGATCAGGGCATTACGGCCTTTCACGCTGTCACAGGTGCTGCCGGTGACTGGGTTAGATTTACCCTCGCCACGTGCAGAGATCTTGTTAGCAGGGATGCCTTTAGAAACGAGGTAGTCAACAACAGACTGTGCACGCTTCTCAGACAGCTTCTGGTTGTACTGCTCTGAACCGATACGGTCAGTGTAGCCCAGAACAACAACAGAACCATCTTTAGGATCCAGATTGCTCAGCTGGGTGTACAGCTGATCCAGAGCCTGCTGGCCTTCTGGCTTCAGGGTGTTTTTGTTGAAGTTGAACAGCACGTCAGACTTCAGAGTGAAACGCTTGGTTTCAACAACTGGAGCTGGAGCTGGTGCTGGAGCAACAACTGGAGCAGCTGCTTCATCCTGACCGAAGCGGTAAGAAACGCCAACGCTCAGCATGGAGTTATCAGGACGCGCACCAACGGTACCTGCGTCACCGATGTTGTTAACCCACTGGTAGTCCAGACGGGTTGCCCAGTTTTTGGTCACTGCGTATTCAACACCAACCGCGGCCAGTGGAGAAACACCGGTGTCGTGGTCGCTGATGCGATCGCCGCCAACAACCTGCTGAGTGGAGTCAGCACGCCATACCATGCCACCCAGACGGGTGTACACGTCCAGATCGTCCATTACTGGGTAGCTTAATTTAGCTGCCAGCTGAACGCCCTGTGCTTTGAATGCGCCGTTAACCTGGTCGCCTTTGTTAGGCATACGGCCTAACCAGTCATAACCCAGCTCGAAGCCCAGGTATGGGTTCGCCTGATAACCCATGAATGCACCAGCACCAAGCTGGCTTTCATGAGATGGGCCGTCGTTATCTTGGTAACCGTTACCGTAGTAACCTTTGTCATGGTACTGAGACCAGCCCAGTTTAGCACCGGTGTACCAGGTGTCATCTTTAGGGGCGGCCTGCGCTACGGTAGCGAAGCCAGCCAGTGCCACTGCAATTGCGATAGCTGTCTTTTTCATTTTTGCGCCTCGTTATCATCCAAATAGGCAATGAGCTTTAAGTTAGCTCTTTGGTTTAATCCTTCGCCGGGTTGTGTAGCTCGATTATGACTCTTCCAAAA
This sequence comes from Erwinia aphidicola, assembly GCF_014773485.1. GTDB lineage: Bacteria > Pseudomonadota > Gammaproteobacteria > Enterobacterales > Enterobacteriaceae > Erwinia > Erwinia aphidicola. The sequence goes on from NZ_JACXBP010000001.1 coordinate 164,870, forward strand.
AAAGGAGGTTATTGAGCACCCTGGCGAGCTAAAGTCTACAACGTACCAGCAAACTTACAAGTATGATGTGACGGTGCTCAGCAAAAAAACAGGGTTTCATACACATTTTTTAACATTTGAGGGTGAATTCTTTGCTGAAAAAAGGGTCTGTGAACGCAGCTAAACCATTGTCTAGCCGCGTCATAACATAATCAGCGGGTTAAAGCGGGGCAGGGAAAGAAAAAACCTGAGAAAAATCTCAATTTTACTTAATGATACAAACTAGAGTGAATTTTTATTCCATTTAACGGTCTGGATGGAAGATAAGAGGTCTCTTCCGGGCGCATAATCAGTCCGAGAGCTTGTCCAGAATCCGCTGCTTGCTGCAAACGTAGACGATCCGTTTCTGATACTTCCTCTTCCAGCCATCCCAAAACCACGCTGTAATTTCCCGTGCTCAACGCTTTGATCATCGCTTCAACGGTGGTGATGGTGGTGGAGTGAGGGGACTGCATCACTTTATCCAGCGGTAACCCGGAGCGCTGAAGCCAGTCGCGGCTCAGTTTTTGCTGCGGCGTGAGCCACAGCTGCCAGCGCGACTGCGTACCTAACTGTTGCAACAACGGCAGCAGCAGTCGCTGAGTCATACCAGATTGATTCTCACTGTAAGTCAGTTCGCTGATCAGACCATTACCGCAGGCAGCTGCGGATGAAGGAACGTGCAGGGCACGAGTAACAGATTGAGATTTCAGGGAATGAGTACGCATGGTGTCTTCGCTCACAGGTGACTGTATGGATATACAGTATATCCACAGTGAGCAAAGATCAACCTTAATCTTGCTTGTGCAATAGCGCTTGTAATGATGGAACCAGCCATCACCCGCATGGGCAAACGCCGTAACCCGCACGAACTGTTTACCCGCGCCAATCCCGCAGAGAGAAGATCTTACCCGCCCGCCTCACTCTGCGCCTGAACATACACAGGCTGCAGAATACTACTGCGCTAATTTATCTGCTGACATGTTATTAAATTCATCTGCAAGCTGCGGGGTTTAATAAAGCGAAATTATTATTCTGCCTGTTAACGCCTGGCTTGGCCGGTTAGGTAAAAATAAATTTTATTGACACTCTATTCCTGGATATCAAACGTTAGTGGGATTGAGTCAATTGATAATAATTAAATGTTATTGTGCTGCGATCAATAACTGACATGGTGATTTTTATGGAAAGGCTCCTCGCGGCGTTCATCCGGCATCTCCGCCGTGTCTGCAATAGAAACATGGGTATTCAGCAGCTTGTGATGCATAACATCGGCACTGGCCGTTTTGAAATCCCCTCCCTGTGCGATGGCAGTAGCGGAAACCAGCAGGAAAAAACCGGCTACTAAAGGCGCGCTTATTTTCATCTGTTATTCTCCAAAATTTCTCGGAACTTATTCTGGCGCTACTTTGCCTGCTCTTTTGTCATGATTTGTCATAGTAGATTAAATCTTATCCTTGAGCTGTGTGGAATCTATTCTGCTGTCACGGGTGCAGGGCGGCGCAGGCGTGTTTCTACTGCAATACTCCACCACGGGAAACAGCAGGAAATAGTTATGCGAAAATTAAGAGGGTAATTTCTGCTGCCACGCCTTGAACCGGTTTTTTTCACCATCGGCTAATCCCTAAAGCCGGGGGCGATTCTGAAAGCGCGTTGCCCAGCACGGCCATCCCTGGCCGCGTGCCGAGGCCCGCAGGGAGCGTCTTTTGCTGTTCCGGCGTGCTCAGGCCGAGCTCAGATCGGTTTGCGGACGTTTAGCGATGGAAGTCATTTGTGGGGATACCTCAGGGATTGCCTCCCCGCAGCAAATCGACCTCTCCTGGTTTTTTTATTTTTTCGTTACGTCTCGCAAATCCTTTAGGTAAAACGTGGGAACTGAATTTATTCATTGAACACCTAATTGAGATTGAATACTTTCTAATGCGTTGATTTAAGGACGATAGTTAGAAAAATCTTAAATGTACAGGGAGAGATCATGACTAGCTCAAAACGTAAAATTGAAGAGGCAAAACAGCGTCTGCAGCTGCTGGGGGAAGTTGAATCGCGCACTCAGTTTGGCGGATATTGCCTGACGGTGGAGAAAACCGTTTTTGCGGTCGTCGCTGACGGCGAGCTTTATCTGCGAGCCTGTGAGCAAGTGCGGCCCTATATTGTCGAACGCAAAATGGAGCCGCTAAACCTGAAAAAGCGCGGCGTGCCGGTGGCCCTTCACTACTATCGCGTTGACAGTGATTTATGGTCAGACAGCGATCAGCTGGTGGCGCTTTCCCGCCTTTGCCTGCTGGGGGCCAGGACGCAGCAGTTAGAAAAACAGAAAAAGCGGCGGCTTAAGGACCTGCCCAATTTGGGGGTTCGAATGGAGATGCTGCTACACCAGGTGGGAATTAACAACATCGAGACGCTAAAACAGAAGGGCGCGAAGCGGAGCTGGCTGCTGCTACGCACCTGCAACAGCAACCTCGGTTTAACCGTGCTCTACGCGCTGCAGGGGGCGATTGTTGGTCGCCATTACGAAGCTCTGCCGCAGGAGATGAAAGAAGAGCTGCGCATGTGGTTCCATCGCAATGCGCAGCGGGAAGCGAAAAGAGCGCGCGAACGTAACCAGGGGTTACGCTAGCCGCGCTGCGCGATCTGTTTTTTCAGCCGGGCAATTTCTGGTAAAAGAGCCACCAGCAGGCCAACCTGCTGAAGAACCAGTGGCTCTTTCGTTGTCGTATCGGCTTCACTATGCTGAATGCGCTGCGCCAGACTATCCATCATCCGCTGAGCCTTATCCTCTTCCACAACCTCAATGTGCAGCACATCATCGACGTAACAGACGGCGTCATCCATCAGCTGCAGCATCTCGTCACTCTCCAGCTTTTCACGGTGCGCACCGAGCGCTGATATGTAGCTGAGGAAAGAGTGATTCAGGCAGAGCAGGCGAAAAGCCGCTTCACGCAGCGTGCGGTCGGCTTTGTTTTCTACCGAAAGATTAGACACCACTGAAGCCAGCTCCGCATCACCATTGTGAGCATCACGACGGGCAACGCGATACTCCAGCCGATTGTCCTTACCCTGATGGTACTGCACGAGAATCGCATCCAGATATCGGCAGTTGGCGTTCAGGGTGCGCTCTGCCACGGCAGGAAGCCGGCGGAAGCGCCAGTCAGGCCAGATAAATGCCACGGCCAGCCAGGCAATGCCACAGCCAATCAGGGTATCGACAATACGCGGGATCGCCACTTCAAACCCTTCACCCAGCAGATTGAAACAGAGCAGAACCAGCAGGGTGATAAACATCGTGGCGTGGGCGTACTGCACGTTGCGGAAGGCAAAGAACAGCACGCCGGTGACCACCATCAGAATCAGCTGCCCCTCAACTGACGGTACCAGCCACAGCAGCGGCAGCCCCAGAACAATGCCCGCAAGGGTGCCGATAATGCGCAGCGCGAGGCGGCGGCGGGTAGCGTTGTAATTGGGCTGGCAGACAAACAGGCTGGTCAGCAAAATCCAGTAGCCGTGTTGTAAACCGGTCAGCTGGATAAAGGCATACCCGGTACACAGCAGCAGGGAAAGGCGCACCGCGTGACGAAAAAGCGGAGACTCCGGGCTCATATGGCGGCTAAGCCGCAGGCGGATATCGCTCCAGCCGGTCAGCCCCTCACTGGAGAGCGTCTGGTCATGCTGTGGCCCGCTCTCTGCCAGCGCCTGTTCCGATTCAATGGTCGCCAGCTGCGCATCAATTGCCTTCAGGTTGTTCAGCAGATAGTGCATTGCTTTCACCTCTGCGCTGGCGGGCTGCTGTATCTCCAGGCGCTGCAGCGCGCTGTTGAGATTGGTAAACACTCGCTCGAAATGGGCAGCGTGCAGATACTTTTCCCGCAGCAGAATCGCACTGGAAAGTGTCTGACAGGCCTGCGCCTGCAGCGTCAGCAGGCGCTGGAAGCGAAACAGAATATCGCTGGAGCCCCAGGCTTTGCGCAGAGCGTGATACTGCACGTGTGACGAACTGGCCCGCTCGTGAATATCCTGAGCGACAAAATAGTAGTGCAGGGTGCGCCGGGTGCCGCGCTGGCCACGGTCGCCGCGCAGACGTGACTGTATAGAGGCTTTTGCCTGATTCAGCAGCGTCACCAGCTGGCTGTTGGCCATGGCAACGCCGACCAGCGTCTGGTGATCGTCGTCTTCAATATCCGGGTCGAACAGGTTCGCTTTGGCTTCAAGATAGCGCGCCAGCTGGGCATAGCAGCGCGATATACTCTCCTGCAGCGGGCGGATGGGGAACAGCAGATGCCCGGCCAGCGTCAGCAGGTTATACCAAACAGCCCCCAGCAGCAGCAGGGCAGGCTGCAGATACCACTGGGCAAACAGGTTGATCCCCAGCATGGTATAGATGGCGATCAGCAGTGCACCGAAGGCGATGGTGGCATAGCGTGGCCCCAGCGCGCCCAGCAGGATAAAGCCCCAGCTAGATACTGCCAGCCCGACGATAAACAGCCATGGATGAGGAAACAGCAGCTCAACGGAAACCGAGGCGATACAGAAACAGACCAGCGTGATCAGCAGGTTGCGCAGGCGTCCGCTCAGGCGATCGTCGAGGTCAGCGAGTGCGGCGGCGACCACGCCCAGCGTAAGCGGAATCGTCCAGGCGATCTGATGCAGCCACCAGGGAACGGCCGCCGTTCCCGCCAGTGCCAGCGTGATGCGGATATTGTAGAGCCAGCTGCTGTTAAAAGCCTGACGCCGCAGGCTGCTGAACAGGGATCTCTTCATCGAAACGGTTATTTAAAGCGTGCGCGCGCATTGGCTTCACGCGCGGCCTGAGCGACTTCCACTGAGACCACCCGGCGCCCGACCGGCCACAGGGCAATGGCGGCAATTTTGAAGTTAGCAATACCGACCGGAATGCCGATCAGCGTAATGCACTGGGCAATACCGATGCAGATATGTGAGATACACAGCCACCAGCCGAAAAAGACCAACCAGACCACGTTCAGCAGCGTTCCACCGGTATTCAGCAGCGCATTCTTACCGCCCGGGTTTAACTCATCAACGTGCATCGCCTCGTTGCCAAAAGGCACCAGCGACAGTTTGGTGATCTCCCAACATGAGCGGGTCAACGGCAGCGTGAAGATGAAAATAATGCTGACCAGCGTCGCGACCAGCCAGGCGAGGGTAGTAAAGAAACCTCCCAGCACAAAATTCAGGATATTTAATACGGTGCGCATAAACGGGTTTCCCTCTTGCGATAGCAATCATCAACGGACAATTCCTTGATTGTAACGCGTTTTAGCGCTGGAGCGGTACAGCACGGACAGTTAAACTGTCAGATGTAGAAAATAACCGCAGCCAGGGTCACCGGAATGGAATTGAAAGCAACATCGCTGGGCAAACATCTGGCACAACATCCTTATAATCGCGTGCGGCTGCTGAGCGCAGGCGTTGAGGTCAGCGGTGAAAAGCATGAATACCTGATCCCGTTTAACCAGCTACTGTCGATCAAATGCAAACGCGGCCTGGTATGGGGCGAGCTGGAATTCACGCTGCCGGATAACAAAGTGGTGCGCCTGCACGGCACGGAATGGAGTGAAACCCAGCGCTTTTATCACTATCTCAATCTGGCCTGGCAGCAGTGGAGCAGCGAGATGAGCGAGGTCTGCGCCGAGGTGCTTAGCGCGCAGGAACAGCAGATCCGTCAGGCAGAACAGCAGGATAAATGGCTGAAGCGCAGCGATATCGCCGCGTGGCAGCAGGCGATTCACAAAGCTTTTGCGGCGGTGCCTCTGCCCGTTGAGCGGCTTGACGAGTTTGATAACTGCCGGGCAGCGTATCGCTACTGTCGCCAGTGGCTGAGCGATAACGATGGGCAGCGCGTGCAGCGTAATAATCAGTGGACCGAGCGTATGCTGGTGCAGCATGCTGATTTTTTCAACCAGGTGGAAACCTCTCCGCTCAACCCTTCGCAGGCCCGCTCCGTGGTTAATGGCGAAGATGCAGTGCTGGTACTGGCGGGGGCCGGCAGCGGTAAAACCTCCGTGCTGGTGGCTCGGGCCGGCTGGCTGATGATGCGTAAGCAGGCCAGCGCGGGTCAAATCCTGCTGCTGGCGTTTGGCCGCAAGGCCGCCGAGGAGATGAACGACCGCATTCGCGCCCGTCTGCACAGCGAAGAGATTCAGGCGCGCACCTTCCACTCGCTGGCGCTGAATATTATCCAGCAGGGCAGCAACAAAGCGCCGACCATCAGCAAACTGGAAACCGATAATGCCACGCGGCAGTCGCTGTTAATTGACATCTGGCGTCAGCAGTGCAGCGAAAAAAAAGCCTATGCCAACGGCTGGCGGCAGTGGCTGACCGAAGAGCTGGAGTGGGAGCTGGAAGAGGGCAGTTTTTGGCAGGATGACCGCCTGGCGAAACGGCTGGCAAGCCGCCTTGAACGCTGGCTGGGGCTGATGCGCATGCACGGCGGGGCGCAGGCGGCGATGATCGACAGTGCCCCGGAAGAGGTGCGGGAACTGTTCAGCAAGCGGGTGAAATTAATGGCGCCGCTGATGAAGGCGTGGAAAAGCGCGTTAAAAGAGGAAGGGGCGGTCGATTTCGCCGGGCTGATCCATCAGGCGGTCAATATTCTCGATAAAGGGCGTTTTATCAGCCCGTGGAAGCATATTCTGGTCGACGAATTCCAGGATATCTCCCCCCAGCGAGCGGCACTGCTGGCAGCCCTGCGCCGGCAGAATAAGCAGACCACGCTATTTGCCGTCGGGGATGACTGGCAGGCAATTTATCGTTTCAGCGGGGCGGAGATGACCCTGACCACCGCCTTCCACCACCACTTCGGCGAAGGTGACCGCTGCGTGCTGGATACCACCTACCGCTTTAATGAGCGCATCGGTGAAATCGCCAATGGCTTTATCCAGAGCAACCCGCATCAGCTGAAGAAACCGCTCAACAGCCTGAGCAAAGGCAATAAAAAAGCCGTCTCGCTGCTGCCGCAAACGCAGCTGGAAGCGCTGCTGAACAAAATGAGCGGCTATGCCAAAGCGGATGAGCGCATTCTGGTGCTGGCGCGTTATCACTATTTGCGCCCGGAAGAGCTGGAAAAAGCGCGCACCCGCTGGCCGAAACTCAACATCGATTTTATGACTATTCACGCCAGCAAAGGTCAGCAGGCAGATTATGTCATTCTGCTGGGGCTGGAAGAAGGTAAAGAGGGCTTCCCGGCCGCGGCCAGAGAATCAGTCATGGAAGACGCGCTTCTGCCCGCTGAGGAAGACTTTCCCGATGCGGAGGAGCGCAGGCTGGCCTATGTGGCGATGACGCGGGCGAAACAGCAGGTCTGGCTGCTGTACGATCGGGAAAATCCGTCGGTGTTTGTGGCTGAGCTGAGCCGTCAGGGCGTGCCGTTACTGCGCAAGCCCTGACCAAATAGCCGCGCCGGAGCTATTTCAGGCGCTGCTGCAGATAACGTTCGTAATCCGGGATCAGGATCTCCACCGGCTGGGCGAAAAGCGGCGAGTGGATAATAAAATCAGCAGTAGCACGGTTAGTGGCGACCGGGATATTCCACACGGTTGCCAGGCGCAGCAGCGCTTTCACATCAGGATCGTGCGGCACCGCATTGAGCGGGTCCCAGAAGAAGATCAATACATCAATCTTCCCTTCAGAAATCAGCGCCCCGACCTGCTGGTCGCCGCCCATCGGGCCGCTCAGCATCGCCGTGACCGGCAGGCCGGTCGCGCGCTGCACCAGATTGCCGGTCGTTCCGGTGGCATACAGCGTGTGGTGCTGCAGCTGCTCTTTATGGGTATCCACCCACTGCATCAGGGCATTTTTACAGTGGTCATGAGCCACCAGCGCAATATGTTTTTGCGGCTGGAGAGTACGGGTTGTCTGATCCATTCAGGTATCCTGGTCGGGTGGGACGGGCAAAATCGGGTCAACAGAGGGCTGAGTGTAGCGCTGAGATTAATCTGCGATCAACTGGTATGCAGGGCTTTCATCAGCAGCACAAAGCGCTGGCGGGTGGCGGAGTCAACCTGGTGATACCACAGGCGTAGCATGCGCTCGGCCGGATGATGGCTGAAGGCGATATCCGGCATTTGCCCGGATGCCATGGCAGTCCGGCGCAGCGGCTGGGCAAAGCGCGGAACCGAGGCAATTTTGTCATCGAGGTTATACAGCACCATCGCCTGTTCTAAATCACCCTGCGCCTCACTCTGCAGGCGATCGCGCTTGCTCGCGACCTCGGCGCCATGCTCATCGAGCAGGACAAAGCGCGGGCTTTTATCAAAGTGCCTGCCGTCGCGCAGCGTCTGCAGGGCGGGAAGGGTGATAGTGACCGACTGCGCCTGAGTGGTGAAAGTGACGATTTGAGGAGCAGAAACCCAGTGGGTTGCCATAGGCGTTTGATTTTCCAGCGTGCGCTCAATGCGGAACAGCAACTGATGTTCCCCGCGCTCCAGTTCCAGGCCATCCGCGCCCTTCAGCAGCGAGCCGGAAATCTTATGTCCATCCAGTACCAGCAGATCAATATCCGGCGATAACTTCAGCGTGGTCGCCTGCACATGGGCAGCGAACAGCACTGTTATCAGTCCGATGATGACCCCGCGTAGCTTCATTGTTTCTCCGGCATGGTGAGTGATGGCTGGTCGTTGAATGTATCAAAGTCTTTCAGTATGACAGTATAGTAACATTTTAACATACTTATTCGTGCTATAAATCATGAAACGCAGCAGACGCTATTTTCCATGCGCTGACCAGGCCACAATTAGCGGCAGGCAGGTTAACCAGGTTAAGGGAGGCAACAATGAGTGATGAGACGATTGCACAAGTGCTGAAAACCACCAAAACTATTGCGCTGGTCGGGGCCAGTGACGATCCCTCGCGCCCCAGCTATGGCGTGATGGGCTATTTACTGGCTCAAGGTTATCAGGTTACGCCGGTCAGCCCGAAGCTGGCAGGGCAGACGCTGCAGGGGCAAAAGGTGTATGCCACGCTGGCAGATATTCCGCATCCGGTGGATATGGTCGATGTGTTTCGCAATGCACAGGCAGCATGGGGCGTGGCGCAGGAGGCGATAGCCATCGGTGCGAAGTCACTGTGGTTGCAGATTGGCGTTATCAACGAGCAGGCGGCCGTGCTGGCGAAAGAGGCGGGTTTGCAGGTGGTAATGGATCGCTGCCCGAAAATAGAGATCCCGCGCCTCGGCCTGACGAAGCAGGCATAAAAAACCCCGCAGCTGCGGGGTTTTATCAGTTTCTCAGGCGGGGAGCGGTCAACTGCTGGCGGATGGATGCCGCAAGCTCGTCCAGCGAGGAGTTATCCGGGTGTTCGCCGGGCAGTTTCCACGACAGCTGCGCTTCAGCCAGATAGGTTTGCACCGTCTGGCCATCATCATCTTCCATCACCACGTGATACCAGGGGGCTGAACGCATAGCATCGCTATCCACGACGTCATCAATGGCGGGTTCTTCCAGTGAATATTCCGGGTCGACATCCACCACTACACCGAGAAAACCGAGCAGCTGATGGCGTACCTGTTGTCCGATACCAAATTTGCTGGCAATCATTATTACCTCCTGAGAAATATTGCTCTTACCTGAAATGGGGGCGCGAGCAACGTTTTCAAGTCACAATACGCGGCAGGCAAAACCTTTCAAATACATCCCTTCAGGATAGCTGGTAATCACCGGGTGATCGGCGGCCTGGCGGAATTGCTCAATAAACTGCACGTCACGCCCCGCATCCACGGCAGCATCCGCGATAAGCTTCTGGAACAGATCGGTGGACATCAGGCCGGAGCAGGAGAAGGTCATCAGCATCCCGTTAGGGTTAAGCAGCTGCATGGCCAGCATATTGATATCTTTGTAGCCACGGCACGCGCCCATCAGCTGATTTTTATTCTCAACGAATTTTGGCGGGTCCATGATGATCAGATCAAACTTCTCGCCTTCATCACGGTAGCGACGCAGCAGCTTGAACACGTCATCGCGCAGGAACTGGGCCTTAGAGAGGTCCAGGCCGTTCAGCTCAACGTTCTGACGCGCCACGTCCAGCGCCGCCTGCGACGTATCTACGCTGATCACTTCAGCGCAGTTACCCATCAGTGCGGACACGGCAAAGCCCCCGGTATATGAGAAGCAGTTCAGCACGCGGCGGCCTTCGGCATAGCGGCGCGTGGCCAGGCGGCTGTCGCGCTGGTCAAGGTAGTAACCGGTTTTGTGCCCGGTCTGGATATCGACCAGCAGCTTCATGCCGTGTTCAGTAATCGGCAGCAGTTCCGGTGGCATCTCCCCCAGCACTAAGCCCTGGGTCAGCTCCAGACCCTCTTTCTTGCGCACGCTGACGTCGGAGCGGTCATAAATGGCGCAGCCCGGATAGCAGGTCTGCAGCGCAGCGATCAGCGCGGCACGCTGATACTCTGCACCGGCGGACAGTAGCTGCAGCACGAGGAAGTTGCCGAAGCGGTCGATGGTCACCCCTGGCAGTCCATCAGACTCACCGGCGATAATACGGTAGCTGTCGAGATTATCACGCTGTGCCAGCCAGTCGCGCAGCTGCTGAGCGGCTTTCAGGCGGCGCACGAAGAAGTCGATATCAATCGATTCATCCGGCTGCCAGCTCCAGACGCGGGCGCGGATCTGTGATTCAGGCGACCAGGCGGCGCGCGCCAGCCATTTACCGCTGCTGTCGCAGACATCAATCGTTTCACCGGAGGAGGCTTTGCCCTCCATCCGGGCAACCGCGCCAGAGAAAACCCATGGATGGCGGCGAAGTAAGGACTTTTCACGTCCCTTGGCAAGAATTAATCGTACGGTCATGTTTTGCTATGCTTACTTTCAGAGAGTCAGGCGATATTGTCCGGTGCCGACCGTCAAAAAGCAATCGGTGATAGGCAGAGGAGGAGAAATGGCAACGATCTGTGTGCGCGTATGGGTTCATGGCAGGGTGCAGGGGGTAGGATTTCGCTACAGCACCCAGCGCGAAGCGAAGCAGCACGGGCTGAGCGGCTATGCTAAAAACCTGGATGACGGCAGTGTGGAGGTGCTGGCGTGCGGTGAACAGTCTGGAGTGGAAGCCCTGTTGGCATGGTTGAAAGCCGGAGGACCACGCAGCGCCAGAGTGGATAAGGTGCTAACTGAACCTCACCACCCCACGCATTTTCCGCAGGGTTTCAGCACCGCTTAGCTTTACAGGCACTTAGCCGGTTTGGGTAAACCGGCAATTTTGGTGGCCTGCTTTGCCGGACCTTTCGGGAACAGGCGGAAGAGATAACGGCTGTTGCCTTTCTCCTCGCCGTACTTCTGCGCCATCGCTTTTACCAGCATGCGCACCGCCGGGGAGGTATTAAACTCCAGATAAAATGCCCGCACGAAGCGCACCACTTCCCAGTGGGCCTCGCTCAGTTCGATGGACTCTTCTGCCGCCAGCGCCAGCGCCAGCGTCTCATTCCAGTCCGCAACTGATTTCAGATAGCCCTGCGCATCGCGCTCAATCTCTTTACCTTCAAACTGCACTCTCTTGCCCCACGCTATTTAACCGGCGCCCAGTTTAGCAAACTTTTAGCGGCAAAAAAAAAGCCCCGCGCTGCGGGGCTTGATGCCAACCGGTCGCGGCTTAGTTATTACGCGACATGCCGAGCAGGCTCAGCAGGCTGACGAAGATGTTATACAGCGACACATACAGGCTCACGGTGGCGCGAATATAGTTGGTTTCGCCGCCGTGAATGATGTTGCTGGTCTCCCACAGGATCGCACCGGCAGAGAACAGAACAAACAGCACGCTGATCGCCAGGTGCAGAGCAGGGATGTTGAGGAACAGGTTGGCGACAACAGCCACCAGCAGCACCACAAAGCCGGCCATCATCATGCCGGAAAGGAATGACATATCCTTGCGCGTGGTCAGCACATAGGCAGAACAGCAGAAGAACACCAGCGCGGTGCCGCCAAGTGCCAGGCCGATCACATCGCCCATGCCGGCAGACAGGAAGCTGTTTAGAATCGGGCCAAGGCTATAACCGAGGAAGCCAGTGAAGGCAAACGCCGCCAGGATGCCGGCCGGGCTGTTAGCCAGACGGTAGGTCAGGAACATCAGGCCGTAAAAACCGACCAGCATCAGGATCAGTCCCGGTGCCGGTAGGGCATATACGGTGCTCAGCGTGGCGGTGAGCGCGGAAAATGCCAGCGTCAGGCCGAGCAGGAAATAGGTGTTGCGCAGAACTTTGTGCGTGCTGAGCAGCGAGCTTTCACGTGTGCTTGAAACGATGCGATCCATAAAACACCTCTTCTGGGTCACTAAAAAATGGCGATGGTAATATAGCAGCGAGAATAAGGAGCACAGCGCAGCGGGGAAAGGCGTTTTACCCTTCTTTACGCGCTAAAACGCTGATTCCGTGAGCAGGCTGGTGATAATCTCAACAAACAGCTGTCGATTGACGTTTTTTCACGCGATTGAAACAAAAGCCACTTTACAAGCTCTACGGGGATGTTTATAGTGCGCCCCATTGTGGAAGCGTGGCCGAGTGGCTGAAGGCACCGGTCTTGAAAACCGGCGACGGGAAACCGTTCTAGAGTTCGAATCTCTACGCTTCCACCACCAAATTCAAACGGGTTAGCGAAAGCTAGCCCGTTTTGCTATGCGCGCAATAAACAGGCCGACCCACGCCTCTCTCTGCTGCTTTCTTATCCATTTTGCTACGCGTTGCTGGTTTTAGCGGCAAACGAACACAAATGCTCACAAAATCAACAAAATAGATAAAAATAGTCTTGGCAAATGCGCAAGCACCCCCTATACTGCGCCCCATCAGTTAGCGAGACACGTCTCAACAGCTGGTACGTGTGGAAGCGTGGCCGAGTGGCTGAAGGCACCGGTCTTGAAAACCGGCGACGGGAAACCGTTCTAGAGTTCGAATCTCTACGCTTCCACCATCAAATTCAGAACCCCGGGCTTAAAAGTCCGGGGTTTTTTGTTTAGCGCATTCCAGCCAGTCCGTGCTCCACGGTGGCCAGATAGATGCAGAAGTAATCTTTAACCATCTCGATAAACGTTGGTGACAACGTCAGGTCATTGGCACCCTCTTCGATCTTCAGCAAGCCAATCTCTTCAGCGGCCTGCAGGCAGCGCCGGATATGCGAGCGGGAAACGCCGCAGCAGAATGCCGATTTCAAAATATTGAACTTGATGGTCAGGCTCTGCTGCTTAATGGTTTCCAGATAAAGATTAAACATCATCATATGCCCGCCGTCGCGGCTGAGAAACTCAGCGCTGCCGGGCACCATATCGTGGATAAAGAGACGGTTAAGCGTGATCTCCGCATAAGTGCGGAAAAATTCAGGCACGAAATTTTTGTGCTGCTGATAAAATTCAAGGTCAAAAGAGTCGGTCAGCATCGCGCAGGGGATAATCATGGTGTTGATCATACGCTGCGTTTCTGCCAGCGCCTTCGGCGTTGGCTTATAATTCAGTTTGCGCTTATCTTCACTGTCGCGATAAACCTCCAGTCTTCCTCCCACCCGCAGAAAAAGCAGGAATGAATCCAGAGAGTTACTGCTGAAAAGATCGTTACTGATACAAAAGCGTTTTACATCTTTAAAGGTACTGCTTTTACGAATGTAGTAGATGCCGAGTATTGCCGATCCGACAATAAATCGATTCGCTTTAAATAGCGTTTTGAAGTAAAGCGGATTAGTTAAGTACAGCTTAAGTAAAAGCTCATAATGACACTGGATCGCGTCATTGAGTTCCCCTCGTGCTTTGTACTCTTCAGCTTTGCATTTTAGCTTTTTTTCTAATTCTGGCTTCTTTTTGCTTATAAAAGGCATATATCACTTTCTTAGTTATATTATCTTCCGTGGTGTAAGAATTATCTTATTTTGCTATTTCGACTCTGTCAACCGAAGTGGGGTTTTTTTACTTATTTTAACATGACTAAGTGTTAATAGTAGCCGTAAAACATTTGTATTACATGCACTTAAGTTGCGTAAGATCTTTCTTAATTGCCAATATTTCTGGCTGGGTAATCTTAGGCCTTCGTAACATATTGTTTTTGATCTGATTTAAATTAACAACAAAAATGGACAGTGACTTGGGTAGTGGACTGATTAGTATTGCCTCGCTTTTAAAGGAATACCGGGGATGAGGTGGTCGATTATTGTAATTAATAACCGACGGCACTTTCATGACGAGGCTCATTCTTTCAGTTAAATATCAGTCAAGGACAATTAAATGGAAATCAAAAAAATCACCGCTGTTGCACTGTTCGCTTTGGCCACTACTGGCGTCGCTCATGCAGCCGATCAGGGCAACGGTAAAGTCACCTTTTACGGTTCAATCGTCAATGCTCCCTGCTCAATCGCACCAGGTGTGGACGATCAAAAAATTCCATTGGGTCAGGTCTCTAATTCGGACCTGGCGAACGGTGGCGAGCAGAAAGCCGTCGACTTCACCATCGATCTGCAGAACTGTGACGATGCAACCAAGCACACGGTAACCGCGACCTTCACCGGTATGGCGGGCGTTGATGGCCGTCTCGGTATCACCGGGGAAGCGAAAGGCGCCAGTATTTTACTGCGCGACGGCAGCGGTAAGAAAATCGAGCTGGGCACGCCAACCACCGCGCAGACGTTAAACGGTAACGCGAACACGCTGCAGTTTACCGCCGCCCTGAAGGGTGATGGCACCAAAGATGCGCCAGTTGAGATTGGCACCGGTGCATTTACAGCAGTTACTAACTTTACACTGGCCTATCAGTAATTCACCTCCGCCAGATAAATAACAGAGCGCCTGCAATAGCAGGCGCTATTTATCGCCCGTTGAGCATCAACCAGTGACGATTTGTGGGACCATGGGAAAAATGACCTTTACAATCAAATCGCCAGCATTCCTGGTTATTTCCATTTTTCTGGCGCTAAGTTCAACTTTGAATAGGGTTCATGCTGAAGATATTCAGTTTAACACCGATCTTTTAGACGTCGACGATCGTAATAATATTGACGTCACTAATTTTGCGCGCAAAGGCTACATTATGCCTGGCCGCTATACCCTTAATGTCCGGCTGAACGGTGACGCACTGGGCGACCGCAGCGTGGATTTTTACACCCCAAAAGAGCATCCCGATGAGAGCCTTCCCTGCCTGACACCGCAGCTGGTGGATGAACTGGGTCTGAAATCGGCGGCGACCGATGCCCTTAAATGGTGGCACGGCGGTGAATGTCTGGCAACCAGCAGCCTGGCAGGAACGCTGGTGCGCGGCGAGCTGGCTAACTCGACGCTGTCGATCAGTATGCCGCAGGAGTTTTTGCAGTATCAGTCCGCCAACTGGGACCCGCCCTCGCGCTGGGATAACGGCATTCCCGGGCTGCTGTTTGACTACAACTTCAATACCCAGGCGCGCTTTAACGCCCACTCCGGCGACCAGCGCAGCCTGAGCGGCTCCGGTGTCGCGGGTGCCAATGCCGGCCCCTGGCGTTTGCGTGCTGACTGGCAGGGGCGGCGCGACAGCCAGCGTGGTGAAACGCGCAGCAGCTTTGACTGGACGCGCTATTACGCCTACCGCGCGCTGCCGCAGCTGGGGGCCAAGCTGACGCTGGGCGAGGATTATCTGGTCTCCGATATTTTTGACAGCTTTCGCTTTGCTGGCGCCAGCGTGGTAACCGACAGCAATATGCTGCCGCCCAACCTGCGCGGTTATGCACCGGAAGTGACGGGCGTCGCCCGTACCAATGCCCGCGTGGTGGTGATGCATCAGGGCCGCGTGCTCTATCAGTCCCAGGTCGCTGCCGGACCATTTCGCATTCAGGATATTGATGATTCAGTGATTGGCGAACTGGATGTGCGGGTGGAGGAAGAAGACGGCACGGTGCAGACCTTCACGCTCAATACCGCCACGGTGCCTTATCTGACGCGCCCGGGACAGGTACGCTACAAAATGGCGCTGGGCCGACCGGTAAACTGGCAGCACGCGGCCAACGGACCGGAATTTGCCAGCGCGGAGTTCTCGTGGGGAGTCAACAACGGCTGGTCGCTGTACGGCGGCGCAATTGGCAGCGATAAATACCAGGCGCTGGCCGGCGGTATCGGTCGCGATCTGCTGGCATTTGGCGCGATGTCGTTTGACGTCACGCACTCAATGGCGCAGCTGGCGACGGGGGAGTCGCGCGCGGGAAATTCCTATCGCCTGAGCTACTCAAAGCGTTTTGATGATTACGGCAGCCAGGTGACCTTTGCCGGTTATCGCTTCTCTGAAAGCCAGTTTATGACCATGGACGAGTTCCTGGATGCGCAATCGCAGCGGGACCGCACCAGCAACAGCCGCGAGATGTATATGGTAACCCTGGCACAGGATATCCGCCCGCTGGCCGCCAGCGTGCAGCTGAGCTATAACCGGCAAACCTGGTGGGACAAGCCCGATACGGAACGTTTTAGCCTGGCCATGTCACGCTATTTTGATCTGATGGAGTGGCGCAATCTCAGCCTTTCGCTCTCCGCCTGGCGCAACCGGGATAATCAGAGCAGTGACAAAGGGCTCTATTTATCGCTCTCGCTACCTTTTGGCGACAATAAGACCATCAGCTACAGCGGTTCAACCGGGCGTGATAACAACACTCAGCAGGTCAATTATTATCAGCGGCTGAATAATAGCGACAGCTATAGCCTGAGCGCCGGCAGCAGTAATAACAGTGCTGCGATGGCGGGATATTACATTCATGAAGGTAATGCCGGCCAGATGACCGCCAGTGCCAATATTCAGCCGGGTAATTATCAGGCGTTTGGCGCCACGATGAAAGGGGGCATAAGTGCCACAACTGAGGGCATGGCGCTACACCGCCAGAATAGTCCTGGCGGCACGCGCTTATTACTGGATACCGACGGCGTGGCGGATATTCCGGTGAAATCAACTTCAGGCACGGCCCGCAGTAATCGCTTTGGCAAAATGGTTATTTCCGATGTCAGCAGCTATTACCGCAACCAGGTAGGCATTGATATTAACCGATTACCTGAAAATGCCGAAGTCACCTCCTCAATGGTGCGGGTAACCCTGACCGAGGGGGCCATCGGCTACCGGCACTTTTCCGTGCTGGCAGGGCAGAAGGCTATGGCGGTTATCCGCCTGGCTGATGGGAGCTTTCCGCCTTTTGGTGCGCAGGTATTTAACGCGCGCCAGCAGGAAGTGGGGCTGGTCGCTGATGGTGGCAGTGTGTACCTCAGCGGGCTGCAGTCCGGGCAACAGATGTCAGTGCACTGGGATGGAAAAACGCAGTGCACGCTGACGCTACCGCAGCTGGATTCAGCATCGCTGGCGAACCTGCTGCTGCCTTGCTTCAAAGCCGTAGCTAAAAACACCGAACTTTCGCAGGCTGCAAAATAAAGGAACAGTAAATGAAATCATTAATCAAGCCGGCTGCGCTAAAAACCATCGCGGCCACCACTCTGTTTATCTCCTCATTCTCATGGGGCGCTATCGCACTGGACCGCACGCGCATTATTATGGATGCCGATAATCCCTCCGTCAGCCTGACTGTCACCAATGAGAGTCAGCGTTTACCCTATCTGGCGCAGGGGTGGCTGGAAAACGAGCATGGAGAGAAAATAACCACGCCCTTAACTGTCTTGCCACCGGTTCAGCGCATTGAGCCGGGCGAAAAAAGCCAGGTTAAAATCCAGTCGCTTCCCAGCGCTAATTTACTGGCGCAGGATAAAGAGACACTTTTTTATTTCAATCTGCGCGAGATCCCACCGCGCGCCGATAAGCCGAATACTTTGCAAGTGGCGCTGCAAACCAAAATAAAGCTGTTTTACCGCCCGGCATCGCTGCAGCTGTCACCAGGTGCCTATGCCAATCCGGTACAGCTGCAGGTCAGACTGACGCGCGTTGGCGATGATTACCGTATTGAAAATCCGACGGGATACTACATCACCTTCGTCGGAGCCAGCCGCCATGAGGGGGAAGAGTCGGTCCGCGGGTTTGCGCCGCTGATGGTCGGCCCGCGGCAGAATGTGATGCTGGGCGGCAGCGCGGCCGCGCTGGGAGATGCCCCGGTGCTGCAGTACGTTAATGATTTTGGCGGACGCGTCGCGCTGCACTTCCGTTGTCAGGCGGGCAGCTGCAGGGCAGTGGCTAAATCATGAGGCGGGCACTGGTTCTGCTGCTGGTACTGCTGCTGCCGATGAAAGCGCTGGCATTTGCCTGTATTGATAAGCGTGATGGTAAACCGTTTAACGCCGTGGGGCAGCGCAATATTGACATCACCGTCAATCTGTCACCAGAGATTATTATTGGCGACGTGGTGGTGTTTGATCTCGCCAATTACTTTACCTGTAAAAATGAGCTTCCCAACAGTTACGTCGACTATATGCGCCTTAACTCGGGGACCTATCAAACTTCGCTGGATGAGTCATTCAGCAGCGGACTGGAGGTTAACGGCACCCGCTATCTTAATCCGATCAACTCGCCGATTACCGTATTCGAGCTGCGCGACGGCAACTGGCACGATCTGCAGGTAAAAGCCTTTTACCAGTTAAAGAACAGCCCGGGGCGCGGCGTGTTTATCAAGGCCGGGACGGTGGTCGCCAGCATGCAGATGTACAAATGGAGTGCGCCAGCGGGCGGGGTGTTTACCGCCAACTGGCGCATTCTTGCCGCCAACGATGCCTATTACACCGCCGGCACCTGCGAGATCAACAACAGCCAGGACATTAATATCGATTTTGGCTTTGTCGCCCGCAATCAGCTGACGCAAAGCGCCAGTCTCAGTCCGTTCAGGCAGCAGGTGAATATTCCCTATCGGTGTAAAGACACCAGTGACTGGGCGGTGAAGCTGACGCTGTCGGCGGATGCCAGCAGCTTCTCCTCGCAGGCAATCAAAACCACCAACCCCGATTTGGGGGTAGAGCTGTACCACAACGGCCAGCTGATCAAGCCTTTCGACAGCATCAATAGCCGTATCGTAAACGGTATCGGCAGCGACGATTTCACCTTTGCTCTGGTGAGGTCGGGCAATGCTCAGGTGGCGACCGGCGAGTTTAACGCCACCGCGATATTAGTGATGAGCCTGCAGTAGGGGCCGGAACGCTGGAACAAGGATGCACTATGACCGACCGTGCTTATATTACCGTCATGATGTTGGACAGTGACCGCTATTTTCAGGAGGGCGTAGTGCAGGTGCTGAAGAATCAGCTGCCGCACACGGTGGTCAGGCACAGCGCACAACTTCAGGGCAACGTCGATCTGCTGATCGCCGGGTGTGACGCGGTTTCGCTCTGTGCCGCGCAGCATTTCGCCGCAAGCATGTCGCCGCACGGCCAGCTGATCACCATCACCGATACCGCGCAACAGCGCTGGCAGTCGTTACCGCCCCTGCTGCAGGCCTGCCCGCAGTGGCTGTTGCATCGTCGCCAGTCGGAGGCCCAGCTGGCAGCGCTTTTGCGCCGGGTTATGCCGCCCGATACCCGGCTTATCATGATAGTCGACCCGCGTGCGCACAGTGAAGAGAAGCTGACGCCGCGGGAAAAAATGCTGATTGAACTGCTGCGCGTTAATGCGACACCGCACCAGATAGCAAGGTGTATGGCGCTGCATCCGAAAACGGTCAGCACCTATAAACGGTCGGTAATGCACAAGCTGGGGATGCAGAAGAATCTGGAGCTGTATCACTGGTTACTTTATTCATAAGGATGCAAATCATGAGCGGATACAGGCAGTGGCTGTGGGCCATCATGCTGGCGGCGAGCGGCGCCGTGGCGGCGGATAACAGTAATGGGTTCGGTAAAATTAATATGCGCGGGGTGGTGATCGATGCGCCCTGTTCGCTTGCACCGGAGTCGGCCAGCCTGGAAGTGGACTTCGGCCAGCTGAGCAGCGCCGCGCTGCGTAACGGGCGTGAATCTCAATCCGAAGAGTTCGTGCTCATTTTGCAACGCTGTTCCAGCATGCTGAAAAATCAGGTACGCGTCACCTTTCAGGGGACCGCCTATTCAGACGGCCTGTTTGCAGTCGGCAGCGGCAACGAATCGATCGGACTGGTGCTGCGCGACCGTAATGGGCAATCGGTATTAAATAACCAGCCGGTTGCCTGGCAGCGCATTAATGATGGCGATAATAAGCTGGTTTTTTCTGCGGCAGTGAAAGGGCGCGCGGCCACCATCGATACGGGGAATTTTCAGGCCCAGGTATTATTCCTGGTTGAGTACAACTGAAGCTGAATAAAAGCGCTGATCACCGTGCTTAACGTCTTCTGTTTTGCCCGACATCCTGCTATTTTCTTGCGAGGTGGTGATGATTAGAGCATTCCTAAAAACATCCTGTTTCTTTTCAATCCCCTGAAGCCACTAAACCGCCGGGGTCAGAGTCTGCTATATTCTCAATATCAATGACTAAACCCAGTCTCTGGCCTTATCTTGAGAGCGGTGGTGGTGAGTCAGCGCAGCGCGCTGCTCTTCTTTCTGCGCTGCAGGTTTTTGCCGGCCGGTAAGTTCACCCTTTGAATCAATGGAATAAATAGATGATCAACAAGTTCAGTCTCTGCGCGTTAGCGGTTTACTCCGCACTCTCCGGTGCTTCTGCCTGGGCTGCCGACGGCGATTATCAGCTGGAACAGGTGCTGATGATGAGCCGCCATAACCTGCGCGCCCCGCTGGCAGATAACGGCAGCGTACTGGCGCAGGTCACTAAAAAAGCCTGGCCGAAATGGGAAGTTCCGGGCGGCCAGCTGACCACCAAGGGTGGGGTGCTCGAAGTTTACATGGGGCGTTATACCCGCGAATGGCTGGCGCAGCAGGGGCTGGTGAAAGAGGGCGAATGCCCATCTTCTGACGACATTTACGCTTATGCCAACAGCCTGCAGCGCACCGTTGCCACCGCGCAGTTCTTTATTACCGGCGCTTTCCCGGGCTGTGATATTCCGGTTTCGCATCAGGATGAGATGGGCAGCATGGACCCGGTATTTAATCCGGTGATCACCAACGACAGTGAAGAGTTCAACAAGCAGGCGCTGGCGGCAATCAATGCCGAAGGCGAAAAGCTGGCCCTGAAGCCGGCCTTCCAGCGTCTGGAAAAAATCATCGATTACAAAAACTCCGCGGCTTGCAACGGTAAGAAGCAGTGCGACCTTTCCAGCACCAATCAGAACCAGTTCAGCGCTGATAATGGCAAAGAGCCAAATGTTTCCGGCCCGCTGAAGGTGGGTAACTCGCTGGTGGATGCATTCACGCTGCAGTATTACGAAGGTTTCCCAATGGAGCAGGTGGCCTGGGGGCAGATAAAAACGCCTGAGCAGTGGCAGGAGCTGGCCGCGATTAAAAATGGTTATCAGGATGCGCTGTTCACCTCCCCGGCCGTCGCGCACGAAGTCGCCGCGCCGCTGGTGGACTACATTCGCAGCATGCTGGTCGACCAGGATAAAGCCAGCGCGCCTAAAGTGACGCTGATGGTGGGGCACGACTCTAACATTGCTTCACTGCTGACCGCTTTGGATTTCAAACCGTATGACCTGCCGGGCCAGAATGAGCAGACGCCAATCGGTGGCATGGTGCAGTTCCAGCGCTGGCACGACAAGAAAAATGACAAGGAGCTGGTCAAAGTGGAGTACGTCTACCAGACATCCGGCCAGCTGCGTGATGCAGAGCCGCTGTCGCTGGACAATCCACCGAAGCGCGTCACGCTGCAGATGGCCGGATGCCCGACCGATGCCAACGGCTTCTGCTCGTGGGATAAGTTTACCGAAGTGCTGAACACGGCACTGCAGGGCACGCCGCTGCAGGTGGCTACCCCGGCTCCCGCTGCTGCTGCGCCTGCTGCCGATGCCAAACCGGCCGACGAGAAAGCCGTAGTAAACAAAGCCCTGGCCGATAAAGCGGCCGCGGATAAGGCCGCAGCGGAAAAGGCAGCGCAGGCGAAAGCATCAGCTGAAAAAGCAGCGGCAGACAAAGCCGCTGCGGAAAAGGCCGCGAAAGAGAAGGCCGCAGCCGACAAAGCTGCTGCCGACAAGGCAACGGCGGATAAAGCCGCCAGTGACAAAGCCACGGCAGAGAAAACCTCCCCTGGCGCGGCAGAGACTAAACCCGCCCCGGCGGCGGCCCCTGCGGCCAAGTGATGTAGCCGAGAGTGTGACAACAGGCCAGCAGCTGATGCTGGCCTTTTTTTTTCTCCGCTGGGCAAATGCTGCCGCCAGCGGTTAGGCATTTAACGTCTCTCCTCAGTGTAAGCAGCGATATACCCTGATTTTCTTGTTCATCCGGTGCTTTGGCACCCGACTTAACGAATCAGGAGACGCATTCAATGACCCGTTCAACCAGCTATGGTGAGATTCAGCCTGGCGAGCACAAAACGCTTATCCCAGGCGTAACGCTCTCTGACTCTCATTGCTCTTCCCGCTTACTTCTCCTCACCTTCAACGAAGAGGTCACTCAGGCTTTTCTACAGGCAGCGCGCACCTTGCCGGTTCAGGCGCTGGAGTACAAATCGATGTTGCGCTTTCACCTTGGCAAACTGCTGGACGACCTCTGCGGCAATCAGCTGCGGTCGCTGCTGAGTCGCACCCTGCAGTCGCGCGAGCAGGGGGCACTGTTAATCAATGCGCAGGGGTTGATCAGCGTTGACCGGGCAGAGGAGATGGTCCGTCTGGCCACGGCGATCGCGCATCTGATTGGCCGCGCAAATTTCGACTCGATGAGCGGACAGTACTACGCACGCTTTGTGGTGAAAAACAGCGACGATTCCGACAGCTACCTGCGTCAGCCGCACAAGCCGCTGGAGCTGCATAATGACGGCACCTACGTGGATGAACCGACGGATTTTGTGCTGATGATGAAAATCGACGAGCAAAATATGCAGGGCGGTGAGTCGATTCTGCTGCACCTTGATGACTGGGCGCAGCTCGACAGCTGGTTCAGCCATCCGCTGGCGCGGCGTACGATGCGCTGGTCGGCACCGCCCAGTAAAAATACGCCGCACAGCGTTTACCACCCGGTATTTGGCGTGGACGAACGCGGCCGGCCGGTGATGCGCTACATTGACCAGTTTGTTCAGCCAAAAGATTTTACCGAGGGCAACTGGCTGACCGCGCTGTCGGACTCGCTGGAAAACAGCGGAGGTAAAATCTACGTTCCGGTGCCGGTGGGCAGCATGCTGTTGATCAACAATCACTTCTGGCTGCACGGGCGCGATAAATTCCTGCCGCATCCGGCGTTACGGCGCGAGCTGCTGCGCCAGCGCGGTTACTTCACACCGGTGCTGTAATCGTCGGGCAGGGAGGGCTGCGCACAATGTATGATTTCGTGATTGTTGGCGGGGGCATTATCGGGATGTCGACGGCTATGCAGCTGATGACCGCCTATCCGGATGCGCGGATAGCGGTGCTGGAGAAGGAGACCGGGCCAGCCCAGCACCAGACCGGTCACAACAGTGGCGTGATCCACGCGGGGGTCTATTACACGCCGGGCAGCCTGAAGGCGCGCTTCTGCCTGGCCGGCAATCAGGCGACCAGGAAATTCTGCTCACGCCATCAAATTCCCTGGCAGGCGTGTGGAAAAATAGTTGTCGCCACAACGCCGCTTGAGATGGATCGCATGGCAACCCTGTGGAAGCGTTCGGCGGCAAACGGGCTGCAGCGGGAGTGGCTGAATGCAGAACAGCTGCAAGAGAGGGAGCCAAATATTGTTGGCCTCGGCGGCATTCTGGTGCCCGCCAGCAGTATTGTTGACTACCGTCAGGTCACGGTTACGATGGCTGAGATATTCACCCGCCGGGGCGGTGAAATTATCTATCAGGCTGAGGTCACAGCGCTGCATGAGGAGAGGCAAAGCGTGGCCATCACCACGGCGCGCAGCGAGTTCAGCTCACGCTATCTGATCGCCTGCTCAGGGCTGATGGCCGATCGGCTGGTGGCTATGCTGGGGATCGATGCGGGCTTTATCATCTGTCCGTTCCGCGGCGAATATTTCCGTCTTGCCAGCCAGCACAACCAGATTGTTAACCATCTTATCTATCCGGTGCCCGACCCTGCGGTGCCGTTTCTCGGCGTTCACCTGACGCGGACGATTGAGGGTAGCGTCACCGTCGGCCCCAATGCGGTGCTGGCCATGCAGCGGGAAGGCTATCACAAACTTGATTTCAGCTGGCGCGATGTCCGGCAAATGGCGGCCTATCCGGGAATGCGCAAAATGCTGCGCAGGCACTTTCAGGCGGGCGTGCAGGAGATGAAAAATTCACTCTACAAAAGTGGCTATTTGCGGCTGGTGCAGCGCTATTGCCCCACTCTACAACAGCAGGACCTGCTGCCGCATCCGGCGGGCGTGCGCGCCCAGGCAGTCACGCGTGAAGGGGAGCTTATCGACGACTTTCTGTTCGTCAGCACTGCCCGCACCCTTCACGTCTGCAACGCGCCGTCGCCTGCTGCCACCTCAGCCCTGCCGATCGGCGAGCATATCGTCAGCCGGATTAAGGCGCTGGTGGGGTAGCCGCAGCATCGCGATCAGTGCGGAGAGCAGCGGCCGTTGTTCAGCGCTGTTCCAGACGCAGAGCGAGGGTAACAGCAGCGAACTCTGCGGCAGCGGGCAATAGCTGACGCCGGCCATCGCGGTAAAACGCAGGCTGGCGGGGACCAGTGCGATACCGCAACCGCGCGCCACCAGCGCCACGACGCCCAGCCAGTGGCGTGCCTCCCAGCGCGTGTCGGGCTCAATATCTGCGGCCAGCAATACTGACTGAATGCGGTCGTAATAACGCGGGGAAAATCGGCGCGCGAAGAGGATAAATGGCTCCTCTTTGAGCTGGTTGAGCGCCAGCTCACCGGCAGCAGCCAGCGGATGCTGCACCGGTAAGCAGAGTGCCAGCCTGTCGTGGGAAAAACGCAGTGAGGAGAGGCCTGCGGGCAGGGGGGATGTATGAATAAACCCCACGTCCAGGCTGCCGTGAGCCAGCTCGCTTAGCTGGTTGCAGGTATTGAGCTCGCGCATACTCAGCTGCATCCCCGCGTGGCGCTGCTGAAACTGCTGCATCAGCTCGGGCAGTCCCTGATAGAGCAGCGCGCCGACATAACCGATACGCAGATGGCCGGTCACCCCGTGCGCCACGTTTTGCACCTCAAGTAGCATGCTTTCCATCCGGTCCAGCAGCGCCTGGGCCGCAGGGATCAGCGCCTTACCTGCGGCAGTTAGCCGCACCTGCTGGTGGCTGCGTTCAAACAATTTTGCCCCGATTGACTCCTCCAGCTGGCGAATGCTGACGCTCAGCGGCGGCTGTGAAATAGCCAGACGCAGGGCGGCACGGCCAAAATGCAGCTCCTCGGCCAGCACCAGAAAATAGTGTAAACGACGGGTATCCATGAGCGGCAGTTCACTCCTCCGGTGGCGACATCATCTGAATACAGTATCAGCCGATACAGCGTCGGTATTGGACAAAGCTGCGCCATTTGCCAACAGTGGTCCTCAGACAACGCAATGGAGGTCACATGTCTCTCTTCAATTCTCAAGCGGAAAACATTCCGGATCGTCACGACGTCAATCTGTTTACCAGCGACACCACGCTTCAGGCTCTCCTGCCGCTTTATCTCTCTGACGCACTGCGCAAACAGCTGCATGCCCGGCTGCAAACGCTGGGGGCACTGGCCGGGGGGCGGCTGAATGCACTTGCCGAGAGCGCCGATAAAAATCCACCGCAGCTGAAGATGCGCAGCCGCACCGGCAACGACCGGCAGAGCATCATCAAGCACCCGGCGTATAGCGAAATGGAACAGCTTGCTTTTGGTGACTTTGCCATGGCGGCGCTCTCACACCGCGCCGATCTTCCCGGCTGGCCGGGGCCCTGCCCGCCGCTGGTGAAATACCTGTTTACCTATCTGTTCGTGCAGGCCGAATTTGGTCTGATGTGCCCGGTTTCAATGACCGACTCGCTGGCGCGCACGCTGAAAAAGTTTGGCTCGCCGATGCTGACGCAGCGTTATCTGCCGCGCCTGACCTCCCTGGATGCCGCAACGCGCCTGCAGGGAGCGATGTTTATGACCGAGCAGGACGCAGGTTCTGATATTGCCGCCACCACCGCGCTGGCGGTGCCAGCGCAAGATCACTATCTGCTGTATGGCGAAAAGTGGTTCTGCTCGAACCCTGACGCCGGGCTGGCGATGGTGCTGGCACGTATTGAGGGCGCTCCCGGGGGGATAAAAGGGGTGTCGCTGTTTCTGCTGCCGCGCACGCTGGAGGGGGGAGCCGCCAACGCCTACCGAATTCTGCGGCTGAAAGATAAGTTGGGCACGCGCTCGATGGCCAGCGGAGAGATCCGGCTGGAAGGTGCCCAGGCCTGGCTGGTGGGTGAGGCAGGTCGTGGCTTTGTACAGATGGCGGATATGATTAACAACTCGCGTCTGTCAAACGGCGTGCGCTCCGCCGGGCTGATGCAGCGGGCGGTCAGCGAAGCGTTCTACATCGCCCGGCAGCGGCGTGCCTTCGGCAAAACGCTGATTGAGCAGCCGCTGATGCGACGCCAGCTGCTAAAAATTTTACTGCCTTGTGAGCAGGCGCGCAGCATGGTGCTGCAGAGCGCAGAGATACTGCGCCGGGCTGACGGCGGTGATAAACAGGCTTACGCGCTGCTGCGTATTCTGACGCCGCTGATTAAGTTTCGCGCCTGCCGCGATGCGCGTAAGGTCACCGCAGATGCCATGGAGGTGCGCGGCGGCTGCGGTTATATCGAAGAGTGGGGCGACCCACGCCTGTTCAGGGATGCGCAGCTTGGCTCGATCTGGGAAGGGACCAGCAACATTGTGGCGCTGGACGTGCGGCGCGCCATTCTGCGGGAGCAGTCGCTGGAGGCGCTGGCGCCCTGGCTGGCGCACTACCTGTCTGAGGCAAAGCTGGGCAGCGAGCTGCAGCAGCAGTTTGCCGCAGCGCAGGAACAGGTGTGGGCGCTGGCCGCAGCGAGCGCTCAACCCGAGGGCACGGCGCTGGCCCGTGCCGCAGCCAGCGGACTCTATCATTTCATCAGTGCGGTCATCATGGCGTGGGAGAGCCAGCAGGCCGGGCTGCCGGCCAGACGCCAGCTTGCCCAGCTAATCCTTATTCATAAGCTGCTGCCGCATAACCCGCTGGGCCGTGATGCAGCGATGGCGCCTGAGGTTGAAGCGCAGCTGCTGGCCGACGTCGGCGATGCCGGGCGGGAGCAATAGCCATGACGGCGTTAACCACAGGTTCACTGGCGGGGATCCGCGTTATCGATCTCTCGCGCGTGCTGGGGGGGCCCTGGTGCGGCCAGCTGCTGGGCGATCACGGTGCCGACGTGATAAAAGTCGAGCCGCCGCAGGGCGATGAAACCCGCCGCTGGGGGCCGCCTTTCAAACAGGGGGTGGCGGCGTACTACCTGGGTCTTAACCGCAATAAACGCAGCGGTCCGTCTCTGGATTTATCGCAGCAGAGCGGGCGCGAAACGCTGTTTGAGCTGCTGGCCGATGCGGATGTGCTGATTGAAAACTTCAAGGCCGGCACGATGGAGAGGTGGGGAATAGGCTATGAGAGCCTGGCAAGGCGCTTTCCGCGCCTGATCCACTGCCGCGTGTCGGGTTTTGGTGGCGATGGTCCGCTCGGCGGATTAGTCGGCTATGACGCCGCGCTACAGGCGATGAGCGGCATAATGAGCGTCAACGGCGAAGCAGACAGCGGTGGCGTACGCGTCGGGATACCGATAGTCGACCAGTCTGCCGGGATGAATGCGGCCATCGGTATTCTGCTGGCGCTGTTTGAGCGCACCCGCAGCGGGCTGGGGCAGTTTATTGAAGCCAGCCTGTATGATACCGCGCTCTCGATGCTGCATCCCTATTCGACTAACTGGCTCACCAGCCAGCAGCCGCCGCAGCGCAGCGGCAATGCCCATATCAGCGTCTATCCCTATGACGTTTTCCCAACGGGTGGCGTGGCGGTATTTATTGGCGCAGGCAACGACAGGCAGTTTCACACGCTGTGTGAATGCCTGCAGGCGCCCGAACTGGCAGGCGATGAGCGCTTTGCTACCCCTGCCGCGCGCTCGGTAAACCGGCGGCAGCTGCGCACTTTACTGATTGCGCAGCTGGCTGGCTATGACGGAGCCGAATTTTCAGAGCAGCTGCTAAGGGCGGGGGTGCCCAGCGCGCCGCTGCTCACGGTTGATGCCGCCCTGTCACATCCGCACACCCTCCACCGTAAGATGATCATCCGTATCGGTGACGGCTATTGTGGCGTCGCCTCGCCGATTAAGCTCAGCCGCACCCCGGCCAGCTATCGCCTGGCGCCGCCGATAAAGGCGTAAGCTAATGATAACGGGAGGTAAGCGACCATGAAAAACAACCGTCAGCAGCCACGCGGGCGTGTGGGAATAGCGCTGGCGCGTCAGGGGACGATTTTGATCGCCACCCTAGATAATCCACCGGTCAACGCCATCAGCGCAGCGGTGCGCACTGCGCTTCAGGCGCTACTGCTGCAGCTGAGTCACGATGATGAGATTGCGGCACTGCTGCTGCTGGGTCGCGGTGGCCACTTTTCGGCAGGAGCCGACATTCGGGAATTTGGTCAGGCCCGCCCGCCGCCCGCACTGCGCGATCTCTGCGACCAGCTGGAAGCCAGCGATAAGCTGGTGGTGGCGGCAATTTCCGGCAACGCACTTGGCGGCGGGCTGGAGCTGGCGATGGCGGCCCACTATCGGCTGGCACTGCCCGACGCGCGTCTGGGGCTGCCGGAAATCAGGCTCGGCCTGCTGCCCGGCGCCGGGGGCAGCCAGCGCAGCGTGCGGCTGACAGGCGTCAAGGCGGCGCTCGACATGATGCTCGGCGGTGATCTGCTCTCGGGTGAACAGGCGCTGGCGATCGGGCTGGTAGATCGCCTGGGGCACAATGCGCGTGAAGATGGCCTGACATGGACCCGCGAACTGCTGGCGGCAGGCGGGGAAGTGCGCCGTAGCGCGACGACAAGCGCCAGAGCAGAGAGCCGCGAGTCGGTGCAGGCAGCGCTCAGCGCCGCGCGTGCGAAGCTGGCGCTACAGTTCAGGGGGCTGTTCTCTCCCGCGCTGATTATTGACTGCGTGGAGGCGGCCAGCCGCAGTACATTTGCCGCGGGCTGTCGCTTCGAAGCGGCACAGTTTCAGCGCTGCCTCTTCAGCCCTCAGCACCGCGCGCTGGTGCACATTTTTCTGGCGGAGAAAAGAGCAGCAAAGTTTCCTCTGCCGCCGGGGGTTACGCCAGCAAGCTTCAGCGCTGCGGGGGTAATTGGCGGGGGAACGATGGGGGCGGGTATCGCGGTGGTGATGCTGAACGCCGGTCTGCAGGTCACTCTGGTTGAGCGTGACGCGCTGAGCCTGGAGGGCGGGCTGGCACGCATCAGGGGCTATTTCCAGCGCCAGATCGCGAAAATGCGGCTGACGCCAGGCGAAGTGCAGAGCCGGCTGGCGCGACTGCAGGGGACGCTTGAGCTGAGCGCGTTGCAACCTGCCGATCTGGTTGTCGAAGCGGTGACGGAAGATCTGGCCGTTAAACAGGCGCTGTTTCGCCAGTTAGCCGTTCACTGCCGCGCCGATGCGCTGCTGGCCAGCAATAGCTCCTACCTCTCTATTACCCAGATAGCCGCGGGAACCGCCTGCGCCAGCCACAGCCTGGGGCTGCATTTCTTTTCTCCCGCGCCGGTCATGCGGCTGCTGGAGGTGATCGCCCCGGAGAGCGTCCCACAGCGTATTGTTGCCAGTGCGTTCAGTCTGGCACGGCGGCTGGGCAAAATAGCGGTGCGCAGCGGCATCTGCGATGGCTTTATCGGCAACCGTATTATGTCTGTGACTCGCCGGGCTGCCGAGGCCATGCTGGTGGAGGGGGCCTCACCGTATGAGATTGACAGCGCGCTGCGCGGCTTTGGCTTTGCTATGGGGCCGTTTGAAACCAGCGATCTGGCCGGTGGTGACATCGGCTGGGCCACGCGCAGGCGGCGCGCGGCGACCCGCGATGCGCGCGAGCGCTATGTCAGCATTGCCGACCGCCTGTGCGAACAGGGATGGCTGGGGCAAAAAACCGGGCGCGGGTGGTATCGCTACGCTGCGGGCGAGAAAAACGGGCTACCTGACCCTGAAGTGCTGGCCGTGGTTGATGCCGAGCGCCGCCGGGCAAATATTGTGCCGCGCAGCTTCAGCCCGCCTGAGATTGTTCGACGCTACCTGCTGGCAATGATCAATGAGGGGGCAAAAGTGGTGGAAGAGGGCATCGCCCGCTGTCCGGGAGATGTGGATGTGGTCATGGTCGCGGGCTTTGGCTTCCCCCGCTATCGGGGCGGCCCGCTGTTTTACGCCGACACCCTTGGGCTGGACCGGGTAGTGCGTGATTTAACCCGATTTGCGGAGGAAGAACCCCACTTCTGGCGTCCCGCAGCACTGCTGTTGCAGCGGGCCAAACAGGGCCGGCCCATTTCTCAGGCCTGACCGGGGTAAAAAAAAAGCCGACATTATGTCGGCTTGACGTTTACTGATGAGGAGAGGTTATTCGTCGTTACTGACCACCACCAGTTTCTGATTCACAAACTCTTTAATGCCAAGGTCGGAGAGCTCGCGGCCATAGCCGGAACGCTTAACGCCACCAAATGGCAGCTCGGCTGCAGTGTTACTTGCCGAGTTGATATAAACCATGCCGGTCTCGATGCGCGAGGCCAGCGCCTTGGCACGCGGGATATCGCGGCTGAATACCGCACCGCCCAGACCGTAGTGGGAGTCATTGGCCAGCTTCACCACTTCATCGTCATCTTTCACCACGTAGACCTGCGCCACCGGGCCAAAGAACTCTTCGAAGTAGGCCGGATTGTCACGCGTAATGCCGGTCAGAATGGTCGGCTGGTAGAAGCAGCCTTCACCCGCTACCGGTGCGCCACCCAGCAGCACCGTGGCACCTTTAGCTTTCGCCTGTTCAACCTGCTTCTGCAGGCGATCGCGGGCATCGGCTGATGAGAGCGGGCCGAGGGTGGTGCTGGCGTCAAGCGGATCGCCGATTTTTACATCCTTAAACGCCGCGCTTAGCTTCTCGATAAAGCTATCGGCCACTTTTTCATGCACCAGGAAGCGTTTAGCAGCGGTACAGACCTGGCCACAGTTGCTGAGACGCGCGCCAACCCCGGCCTTCACCGCTTTGTCCAGATCGCAGTCGTCAAGCACCACGAAGACGTCGTTACCGCCCAGTTCAAGGGTGGTTTTCTTCAGATATTTACCGGCCTGCTGCGCCACGGCGCTACCGGCACGTTCAGAACCGGTCAGCGCGGCACCCTGCACGCGATCGTCGGCAATCAGCGTGGCAATCTGATCGTTGCTGGCAAACAGGTTGGTCCAGGCCCCGGCAGGCGCGCCGGCTTCTGTTACCAGCTCCTCAAACAGCGTGGCGCAGTGCGGCACGTTAGGGGCATGCTTCGCCAGCACCGGGTTACCCGCTGCCAGGTTAGGCGCCAGTACGCGCATCAGCTGGTAGAACGGGAAGTTCCACGGCTCAACCGCCACCAGAACACCGATCGGATGATTTTCTACCCAGGCTTCACCCAGTTCACTCGGGTAGCGGGTGGGGGCGAGAAAGCGCTCGGCATTCTCGGCATAATAACGGGCGATCTGCGCGCAGAGTTCGACTTCGCCTTTGCTCTGGGCGATCAGTTTGCCCATTTCAATGCTGGCGGTCTTAGCCAGTTCGTCGACGCGGCTGTCGATCAGGTCAGCCAGCTTTTTTAGCACCTGCAAACGCGGCTGGATCGGACCTTTTGACCATGCTGAATGATAGAGCTGGTCCGCAGTCGCCAGCGCTTTTTCGACGTCGCTGTCGCTGTGGGAAGGCCAGGATTTAATGAGCTCATTACTTGCAGGATTGATTGTCTGATAGGACATAGAAACTTTCCTCTGTCAGTAAGCAGCCGGATTCTGGCTGTCAGTGAAACGTGGGATCAAGCGTAGTAGAGAAAACAGGGGATGTTCAGTTATCGGATGAGTCCTACGCGTGAAAGGGCGGGTAAGACCCGCCCTGATATCGTTAAACGTTCCTGCGCTCAACCACTTTGCTGTCCCAGGTCAGAACGTCCTGATCCGTTTTTTCGAAGGCGCGAATAAGGACTTCGTCGCTACCCTGCTGCTCCCAGATCTGCTCAGCGAGCTTTTCATCGTAATTTGCCACTTCGAAAATAGCCTCAGCAATCTCCTTAGAGGTATTACGGACGGATGCAAATTCCCCGACGTGATGTTCTTTCGATTTCTGCGTTAGCATATTGCTCTCCTGTGGTTGAGATTATCCGTTTAGTTTTACTGCCAGCCCGGCAACGTACTCACCCTGATAGCGGGCAATGTTCAGCTCTTCGGCACTGGGTTGACGTGAACCATCGCCTCCGGCAATGGTGGTAGCACCGTAGGGCGTTCCTCCGCGCACCTGCGAAATATCAAACAGCTCTTTGGTGCCGTATCCGATGGGGACAATCACCATGCCGTGGTGGGCAAGGGTCGTCCAGGTTGAAGTGATGGTCTGTTCCTGACCGCCGCCGGTGCCGGTGGAGGCAAACACGCTGGCAAGCTTGCCGTACAGCGCGCCCGATGCCCACAGCCCGCCGGTTCGGTCAAGGAAGCTGCGCATCTGCCCGGCCATATTGCCGAAGCGGGTAGGCGTGCCAAGCAGAATGGCATCATACTGCGCCAGTTCATCCGGGGTGGCTTCCTCGGCAGCCTGCCCGGTTTTGCCGCCCACCTCGGCGAAGCGGGTGGCATCCATGGTCTCCGGTACGCGCTTGATAGTGACTTCGGCGCCGGAAACGCGTTTTGCGCCTTCGGCGACGGCCTGCGCCATGGTCTCAATGTGGCCGTACATTGAGTAATAGAGCACTAAAATCTTTGCCATTTTGCGACTCCCTGATTAACGCTGAGAAGCGATCGTTTGTCCGATTTGTCAGTATAGAAGATGCCCTGTCTTATGCCCGCCGTCTGAACAATATTTGCTCACCCACCGCCCGTTTAGCTTATTATTTCGCATTATTCATTAATGAAAATTGAAGGGTAAATCAGGCTGTTCGCGGCAATCGGGCGTCATCAGAACCGCGTTTGTCACGACATTCCGCTTAATACACTATGCTTAACAGCGCGGCGGGCATCGTGGCCTGTACGCGAAACAGCCGGCGGCAGCATCAGCGGTCGGTGCAATTCAGTATGATGTCTTAACTATTCGGAGGTAAGAAATGGCCGAACATCGTGGTGGATCTGGAAATTTCGCTGAGAACCGTGAAAGAGCATCAGAAGCAGGGCGGAAGGGCGGAAAAGTGAGCGGGGGCAACTTCAAAAATGACCCGCAGCGTGCCTCCCTTGCAGGGGAAAAAGGTGGCCGCAACAGCCGCGGCAGCAGAAGCAAAACGGAAGAGCACTGATCTATCCCACCCGCAGCCCGCCGCCGGGCTCGCCCGGCGGCTCATCCTTACGTTGACAATAACGGCACTTGATTCCGTAAAGCGAACCCCGCACACTGACGCCAAATTTTCAGCTGGGCGCACCATGTCTGCTTTTCTCTCTCGTTATAAATTCGCCGTCAACCCGCAGGAAGGGGTGCTGATCCTCATTACCATGATTTGGGGCGGGACCTTTCTTGCCGTGCATCATGCAATGACCGTCAGCGGGCCGTTCTTTTTTATTGGCGTACGCTTTGCAACGGCCGCGCTGCTGCTGGGGGCGATCTGCTGGCGCGTGCTGCGCGGGGTGACCTGGTATGAGATCAAAGCCGGTGCGCTGATAGGCCTGGCGATTGGCTGCGGCTACGGCCTGCAAACCTACGGCATGCAGACCATCTCCAGCAGTAAATCGGCGTTTATTACCGCGCTGTATGTGCCGCTGGTTCCGCTACTGCAGTGGATGTTTCTCGGCAGAATGCCGGGGCTGATGTCGTGGGTGGGCATCGTCCTGGCGTTTAGCGGCCTGCTGCTGCTGGCCGGGCCGGACGGCGGCGAACTGGCGTTTAATGCGGGGGAGATTGCCACGCTGCTCAGCACGCTGGCCATCGCCGCCGAAATCATTTTGATCAGCGCCAGTGCCGGCAAGGTGAACGTCCAGCGCGTCACGGTGATCCAGCTGGCTGCCGCGTCGCTGTTTGGCTTTCTGATGATGGTGCCCAACGGAGAGTCGCTGCCGCCGTTCAGCCCGTACCTGCTGTACAGCGCGGTCGGGTTGGGGGTCGCCAGCGCGTTGATTCAGGTCACGATGAACTGGGCGCAGCGCAGCGTATCGCCAACGCGTGCCACGGTGATTTATGCCGGTGAACCGGTGTGGGCAGGGATTGTTGGGCGTATTGCCGGGGAGCGCCTGCCCGCCGTTGCGCTGCTGGGCGGGGCACTGATTGTGTTGGGCGTATTAATCAGCGAGTTGAAGCTGAAAAAACGCAATAAATCGGCGCATAATAAGCCCGCGTAACAGCGGGCGAGGCATGCCTCGTCCCCCCCCAAAAAAATCGTAGGGGTCGGGCATGCCCGACCCGCAGCCAACGACGCTAAAGGTCCTGACGTACCACGCTGTTGCCGCTTAAGGCCGCAGCGCGCTTATGGCTCAGAATGGCGTTCAGCAGGATAGCGCCAAAGGTTGCCGTACCGATCCCACCCAGCGTGAAGCTGCCAATTTTCAACGCGAAATCCCCGGCGCCCAGCACCAGCGTCACCGCCACCATAATCAGGTTGCCATTCTGGCTCAGATCGACCCTGTTCTGCACCCAGATACGTGCGCCCGCCACGGCTATCAGACCAAATACCACAATCGATGCTCCGCCGATCACCGGGCCGGGAATGGTATGGATCAGCGCGCCAAATTTCGGCGAGAAGCCAAGCACCATCGCAATCATCGCCGCCGCAACAAATACCAGCGTCGAATAGACTTTGGTCACCGCCATCACCCCGATATTCTCTGCGTAGGTCGTTACGCCGCTGCCGCCGACGCCGCCGGACAGCATGGTCGCCAGACCGTCGCCGACAAAGGCACGCCCCATATACGGGTCAAGATTGCGCCCGGTCATGCCCGCCACGGCTTTAAGGTGTCCGAGGTTTTCCGCCACCAAAATTACCGCCACGGGTGCAATCATCACCATCGCCTGGCTGCTGAAGGTGGGAGAGGTGACCAGCGGCAGGCCGAACCACGGTGCGTGGGCCAGCAGGCTGAAGTCGACCGGTTTGCCAAAGCCAAAGCCGTTGGTCAGCACCGCATATATCGCCCAGGCAACGATAAGCCCAACGAGGATCAGCAGGCGCTGCACCATGCCGCGGGTAAATACTGCCACCACGCCGATGCACAGCACCGTCATCACCGCCATCCAGCTGTCAAACATCGAGGCCGACACGCCGCGCACGGCAATCGGCGCCAGGTTGAGGCCAATCGCCATCACCACTGCGCCAGTGACCACCGGCGGCATCATCTTCTCAATCCAGCGCGTGCCGGCTTTCATCACCACGACCCCAATCAGGGTGTAGAGCAGGCCGCAGGCGATAATCCCGCCCAGCGCAACGCTGAGATTGGGGTTCAGCCCCTGGCCATTGAATCCGGTAACGGCAATCACCACCCCCACAAAAGCGGCGCTGGAGCCGAGATAGCTCGGCACGCGGCCGCCCGTTACCAGGAAGAACAGCAGCGTACCTACCCCGGACATCAGAATAGACAGGTTGGGATCCAGCCCCATCAGCAGCGGCATCAATACCGTCGCACCAAACATCGCCACCGCGTGCTGCAGACCCATAATCACCGTCTGCCCTAAGGGCAGGGCTTCATCCGGTGCAACGATACCCGTGGAGGATGCCGTTGTTTTCGACCATTTGGGAAACCAGGAAGCTGCCATCGTTATCTCCAGAGTGTGAGCACTGCGTGAAAAATCAGAAACTGCGTGGGGGTAGTGGGTGATAGCCGCGATCGAACCAGATCAGGCCATGGCTGCTGTCGTTGATGACCAGCGCCTGCGCCTCGCATACCAGAATGTCATGGGTGCCGACGCTCATCGTCTGCGTGACGAGGCAGTCAAACGAGATCAGCGCGCCGCTGAGGATCGGCGATCCGGTGACGCCCGTCGTCCAGTCGGCGGCAACAAAGCGCTCGGCCATTGGCGTTTTACCGCCGAACAGGTTGGACAACGCCTCATGCCCGGCGGCCAGCGTATTGACGCACAGCTGGCGGTTCTGGCGGAAAGCGTCATACACCGAGGCGGAACGGTTCAGGCATACCAGCAGTGTTGGCGGCGAATCGGTGACGCTGCACACCGCCGAAGCGGTAAACCCGGCACGGCCGCCAGCCCCGTCGGTGGTGATAATATTGACCGCCGCGCCGAGGCGGGCCATCGCATTGCGAAACTGCTGTTTGTCCACCAGCGTATCGGGGACGGGAATTTTCAGGGCTTCAGACATAACGGCTCCATTTCGGCGGTATTGGCGGCCAGGCTCTTATCTTGCAGCCAGCTCATCAGCAGGTGATTAAACGTTGTACTGTCTGTGACGCTCATGGCATGGCCACCCCAGTTCATGCGCTGCAGCGTGGCGTCAGGTAGCGCGGCCAGCAGCTGTTCGGAGCAGGTCCAGGGCACCAGCAGATCGTCACGCGCGCACAGCAGCAGCACCGGCTGGTGGATACGCTGCGCCTGCGCGCTGTAATCACAGGCCATCAGTGCATGCAGACGTTTCAGCAGGTTCTCACGCCCCTGAAAATGCGCCGCGTGCAGCGTGTCTTCAGCTTCAATGCGCTCCTGATGCTGCGACAGCCAGTCAGCCGGATAGAGGAACAGCGGCTGAGCCCGCACCCAGGCTTCAACGCCAACGTTGAGCAGCAGATCCTGACGCACGCGGAAGCAGCGACGGGTGTGAGCATCCAGCTGTAGCCAGCCGTTAACCAACACCAGGCGCTGCACGCGTTCGGGGTAGTCGAGCGCCAGCTGCAGCGCCACCATGCCACCCAGCGCGTGACCGATGATGTCGTAGCGCTCGATGCCCTGCGCGCTGAGCGCCTGCGCCAGTTCACTGGCCATATCCTGCATGCTGTAGCCCTCAGGCAGGGTATCCGGGCTGCGGCCGGTGCCGCGCTGGTCATACACCACCACGCGATACGCGGCACGCAGCGCATTCATCTGCGGTAGCCAGAAACTGCCCAGCCCGCCCAGCCCGGCGGAAAGTACCACGGTCGCGGCGCCGGCATCGTCGCGGCCTGAAAGCTCAATATGCATGCGTCACTCCTTATTGAGCGATGTGCGCGACGCTGGCGATCTCAATCAGCGCATCGGGTTTCACCAGCCCGCACTGAATGCAGAAGCGCGCCGGTTTTTCGCCGGGGAAGAACTCGGCATACACCGCGTTAACCGCCGCGTAGTTGCTCCAGTCGGTGATAAAGATCGAGTTAAAGGTCACGTCGTCCATTGTGCCGCCCGCCGTCTCAATCACGCTTTTGATCGTTTCCAGCACGTGACGCGTCTGCGCGGCAGCATCACCGACATGCACCACGTTGTTGTCCTTATCGAATGGCAATGTCCCGGAGACATACACCACGCCGTCGGCCAGCGTTCCCGGCACAAAAGGCGCAATCGGCACGCTGGTGCCCGGTGGGGTGATAATCGTTTTTGGCATGCTCTTGACTCCGTCTCAATAATGCAGTTTTTATGCCGTTTGTTGTGCGGCGGTAGGTTCATGCTGTAATGCGCGACAGAAGCTGCCGACGTCAGAGACCCAGCCAAAGAAGGTTTCGATATTGAAAATCGCCGCCTGCTGGGCAAACAGCGGCCCGGCCTGATAGGTCGCGTCTTCCAGCACGATGCCAAAGTATTCAAGGAAGAAGCCGTCGCGCAGCGTCGACTCCACGCAGACGTTGGTCGCAATGCCGGTAAACACCAGGTGGCGAATTCCGCGGCTGCGCAGCATGCTGTCGAGCGCAGTGTTGAAGAAGCCGCTGTAGCGCGGTTTTGGCAGCACAATATCGCCCGGCTGCGGCGTCAGTTCGTCGACCAGCTCATAATCCCAGCCGCCCTTCGCCAGCAGGGTGCCCTGCAGCTCCGGCTTCTGGCGCATGGTTTTCAGCGCGTTGGATTTGTGCCAGTTCGGTGAGCCGGGGCCACCCGCTTCCACGTACTGATCGTCCCAGCCGTTCTGGAACCAGATAATCTGGATCCCGGCGTCGCGCGCCGCTTTAACCGCCACGTTGATCTGGTCGATCACCGGGCGGGTGGCGGAGACGTCAAAGCCGGCGAGATCGAGATAGCCGCCGGTGGTGGCGTAGGCATTCTGCATATCTACCACGATCAGCGCGGTCTGCTCCGGCGGAAAGACAATCGCTTCCGGGCGAGCGGGCAGGGTAATGGCATTCTGGCTTGAGGCGGTGGTACAGACCACGGCGGGTTTGCTCTTCATTACGCGACCTCCTGAGTAGCATCAATCACATCAAGGCGGCACTGCATCAGCGGCTGGATGCGCTCGCCGAAGTTCTCAATGCCCTGTAGGAAATCATCAAAGGTCAGCAGCACGCCGTGGGTGCCTTCAACCGTTGCTACTTCATCCAGCATGCGCGCGACGCTGGCGTAAGAGCCGACCAACGTGCCCATATTGATATTCACCGCGGAAGTCGGGTCAGCCATCTGGCGCACGTTGGTATCGCTGCCGGATTTCTTATCCTGTTGGCTCTGCGTGGTCAGCCACGCCAGCGCTTGTTCGTCTGCCCCCTCTTTGTAGTGCTCCCATTTCGCCCGCGCCGCCTCGTCGGTTTCATCGGCGATGATCATAAACAGCACATAGGAGCCGACATCGCGCCCTGCGGCATCGGCCGCCGTTTTCATCCGCGCAGCGGTCGGGGCGAAAGCGGTCGGCGTATTCACCCCTTTACCGAAGCAGAAGTTGTAATCGGCGTGCTTCGCGGAGAAGTCCATGCCCGCATCGCTCTGTCCGGCGCAGATCACCTTCATCGGCTTCTGCGGCTGCGGGCTGAGGCGGCAGTCGTTCATGGTAAAGAACTCACCTTTGAGATCTGACTTACCCGTGCCCCACAGATCGCGCAGCACGCTGACGTATTCGGTCAGATAGTCGTAGCGGCGCGAGAAGTACTCATCGCCCGGCCACAGGCCCATCTGGTCATATTCCGGCTTCTGCCAGCCGGTCACCAGGTTAACGCCGAAGCGTCCGCCGGAAATTGAGTCAATCGTTGAGGCCATGCGCGCCACGATCGCCGGAGGCAGCGTCAGAGTGGCGGCGGTGGCGTATATTTCAATGCGGGAGGTGACGGCGGCCAGCCCGGCCATCAGCGTGAAGGACTCCAGATTGTGGTCCCAGAATTCGGTCTGGCCACCGAAGCCGCGCAGCTTGATCATCGACAGGGCGAAATCAAAGTGATAGTGCTCGGCTTTCTGCACAATGGCTTTGTTCAGTTCGAACGTGGGCATGTACTGCGGTGCGTTGTTGGAGATCAGCCAGCCGTTGTTACCGATAGGGATAAAGACACCAATTTTCATGTGAAATCCTCTGATTAAGCGAAAGATTGACTGCGATACGCTGTGCAGGAATATTGCAAAGGCTGTGCCATAATCAGAAAAGTCATTAAAAACAGCGTGTTGCTTAAAGGTTGTGAAATTGTACTGGAGTGGATGGTCCAAATCAGACCATTTGGTCAAAACTATCTGCACAAAAAGCAGGCAGGCGTGGTCAATATAAGTGCATCCCTCTGATTAGGTATGCTTCGGGCGATTTGATATTATCCCCGCAACCCACATGGATCATGGAGTCACGGTGAATTCGACTGATAAGCCTGCGGCAAAAGCCTCAACCCGCCGTTCCCGCGCGGTAGCCGCCAAGCGCAACGCTATTCTGGCGGCAGCGCTGGAGTTTTTTTCCCAGTTTGGCATCCACGGCACCAGCCTGGATAAAGTGGCTGAACGCGCTGACGTTTCCAAAACCAATCTGCTTTACTATTTCCCGTCGAAAGAAGAGCTGTATATCGCGGTGCTGAAAGATCTGCTGGACGTGTGGCTGGCGCCGCTGCGTGCGCTGCGTGCCGATCAGCATCCGCTGGAGGCGATACGCGACTACATCCGCCTTAAGCTGGAAGTGTCACGCGATCATCCGCAGGCCTCACGTCTGTTCTGTCTGGAGATGCTGCAGGGGGCGCCGCTGCTGAAGGCCGAACTGGCGGGCGATCTCCGTCACCTGGTGGAAGATAAAGCGGCGGTGATTGAGGCATGGGTGGTGCAGGGCAAGCTGGCGGCGGTCCAGCCGCACCATCTGATCTTTATGCTGTGGGCCACCACGCAGCACTATGCCGATTTCTCCACGCAGGTAGAGGCGATAACCGGGCAAACGCTGCAGGATGAGCAGTTCTTTAACCAGACGGTAGAGAACGTGCAGCGCATGGTGATTGAGGGTATTCGCGTACGCTAAACGCAGGCTGAACAGGACAGGTTTATGGATTCCGTTTCACAATTTGTGTTGGGCGCTTCAGTAGCCGTTGCCGTGATGGGGCGCAAAGCACCGGTATGGCAGGCTGCGGCCGTGGGCGCGGCCTGCGGCACGCTGCCGGACCTTGATGTATTTATCGACCACGGCGATGCTATCCGCAATATGACCCTTCACCGTACTGAAAGCCATGCGCTGCTGTGGTTGACCCTGGTTTCGCCGCTGCTGGCCGCGCTGTTTGCCCGCCTTTGCCGCCAGCAGCAGCACTTCGCCCGCTGGTGGGTGGCGGTGTGGCTGGCGCTGATCACTCACCCGCTGCTGGATTTGACCACGGTCTACGGCACCCAGCTGGCGCTGCCATTTACCGATCGGCCGTTTGCCATCGGCAGCATGTTTATTGTCGACCCGCTCTATACGCTGCCGCTGCTGGTGGGAATGGTTGCCGCGCTGGCGTGGCGCGGGGAGCGCGGGCGACGCTGGAATCGCATCGGGCTGAGCCTCAGCTGTGTTTATCTGCTGTGGAGCATGGTCGCGCAGGCGTGGGTGACGCATGAGGTGAAGCAGCAGCTGGCGGCAGACCGCGATGATGTTGAGCAACTGCTGGTCACGCCGACAGCCTTAAATACCCTGCAGTGGCGCGTGGTGGTCATGAGGGAGGGCAGCTATCAGGAGGGGTTCTATTCACTGCTCAGCCCGCACAAACCGCTGGTATTAACCACCCACGATCGCGGTACGGCGCTGTATCAGCAGCTGGCGTCGAACTGGTACGTGCAGCGCGTGGCCTGGTTTAGCCGCGGCTTCTTTGCCATGAAGCAGGTCAATGGCTATATCACCATCACCGATTTGCGGATGGGGGAGGAGCCGGACTACACCTTTACCTTTGATCTCGGTCCGCTGCCGCTTAAAGAGGGGCCTTATAAGCCATCGCGTCTGGCGGTACAGCGCCCACCGCTCGGGCAGGCACTGCATAAACTGTGGTCACGCTTCTAAACCTACCGTGCCGGGCATGATGCCCGGCACGGGCGACAGAGTTACCCTGCCTTACGCTTGCGCAGGAACCAACCCACCGCCAGCATCAGGAACCACAGCGGCGTTACCATCAGCGCCTGGCGCGTATCGGTTTCCAGCGTCAGCAGCACAATGACGAAAGCGAAGAAGGCGATGCAGATCCAGCACATGAATTTGCCCAGCGGCATCTTGTAGCTCGATTCAGCGTGCCGCTGCGGGTACTTCTTACGGTACGCCAGGTATGAGCACAGAATAATGGTCCAGACAAACATAAACAGAATCGCGGATACCGTGGTGACCAGGGTAAACACCGTCATCACGTTCGGGATCAGATAAATCAGCGCAACCCCGCCCAGCAGGCACAGGCAGGAGAAGAACAGCCCGGTGGTCGGCACGGCGCGGCTTGACAGCATGCCGAAACGACGATGGGCCACGCCCTGTTGCGCCAGACCGTACAGCATGCGGCTGGTCGAGAAGATACCGCTGTTCGCCGAGGAGGCTGCCGAGGTCAGTACCACAAAGTTAACGATGCTTGCCGCCGCCGGCAGGCCGATCAGCACAAACATCTCCACGAACGGGCTGCGGTCCGCGACCACCTGATCCCACGGTGTTACCGCCATAATCACCATCAGCGCCAGCACGTAGAACATAATGATACGCAGCGGAATGGCGTTAATTGCACGCGGCAGCACGGTTTTTGGATCGTGCGTTTCAGCGGCAGCGGTGCCGACCAGCTCAATACCCACAAAGGCAAAGACCGCGATCTGGAACCCGGCAAAGAAGCCGCTCAGCCCTTTCGGGAACATTCCGCCGTGATCCCAGATATTGCTCAGGGAAGCGGTGCCGCCGCCCGGAGAAGGGTAGTGCATGGCGACCAGCACGATACCGGTGGCGATCAGCGCAACGATGGCGACGATTTTAATAATCGCAAACCAGAACTCCATTTCGCCAAACAGTTTTACCGTGGCGATATTCAGCGTTAAGAATATCGCGATGCACAGCAGGGCGCTCATCCAGACCGAGAAGTCGGGGAACCACAGCTGGAAGTAGGAGGCAATAGCCACCACATCAGCAATGCCGGTTACCACCCAGCAGAACCAGTAGGTCCAGCCGGTAAAATACCCCGCCCAGGGACCGAGCAGGTCGGCGGCGAAATCGCTAAAGGATTTGTACTCCAGATTGGAGAGCAGCAGCTCGCCCATGGCGCGCATGACAAAGAACAGCATAAAGCCGATGATCATATAGACGAAGATGATTGACGGCCCGGCCAGGCTGATAGTTTTACCCGACCCCATAAACAGACCGGTACCGATCGCACCGCCGATAGCAATCAGCTGAATATGACGATTATGCAGGTTACGCCGGAGTGTATCCGGTCCTTCCTCCGAGACGATTGCCTCTTTTGATTGATCAACCATATTGGGTTTCCTGTCCTGTGGTGATGATGTTTAAGCTCTGATGGCTTTTAATAAATCGATGATGTCGAGGTTAGTGCGGTCAAGAGCTTAACGCAAAAGACCGGAGGATAAAGCAGAAATTGCGGCTAAACTGCGAGAAGCACGCATCGCCTGCTTAAAAACCCGGCGTTGATCTCACCCACACAATAAAAGGGGAGGGAAATGAAGCAATTAATCGCATTTGCACTACTGGCTTTGCTTGGCTGGCTGGCGCTGCCCACCCTGCTAAAAAAACTGCCCGCCGAATGGAATCCCGCTACCCCGCTGGCGGTGACCGACCCGCCCACGCTGGTGACGCGCTACAAGCTGAAGCGGCTGGCAAGTGACGGCGCTGGCTGCCTGGCGGTGCTGCAGCAGGCCGAGAGTGCGGGCTATATCAGCTATACGCGCCCCGACAACCTGCAGGGGCAATGCCCGCTGGTCGACCCGGTGCGTATCACAGGCTTTGGCGAGGTCAAACTCAGCTCAAGCTTTCTCGCCAGCTGCGCGCTGGCGGTGAGCAGCACGATGCTGGTGACCCAGGCCCTGAAACCGCTGGCGCAGAGTGAGTTAGGCTCGCCTCTGGCGCGGATTGACCACCTTGGCAGTTATGCCTGCCGCAATATTTATCATCGTGCGCAAGGGCGGCTGAGCGAGCACGCCAGCGCCGAAGCGTGGGACCTCAGCGCATTTCGCTTGCAAAATGGTCAGCGTATTAGCGTGCTGAATCACTGGCAGGCGAATGATGCCCGCAGTCGCTGGTTGCATCAGGTGTTTGCGCAAAGCTGCGGCCTGTTCGGCAACTCGCTGGGGCCGGAATATAACGCCGCTCACGCCAACCATTTTCATCTGGGCATGCGCGGGTTTAGCCTCTGTCGCTGAGGGCTACCCTGCGAATTTCATCTTTTAACCCCGTTTGATTGTCAGGGTGGGTAAGCGTAAGGCCTTAGTATAAATGTGGATATATCTGATGTTTTTCCCCGCAGGTTAATCTATTGTGTAAAGCCAAATTGGTTAAGGTTAAGGATAATTAACAATGATATCAGTGTGTTTAACTAGTAACCCACAGGAAGTTACTGTTTTTTAACCAAAATACCCTAATTGATCGTGTAAAACTTTTATGTGTAAACGGCAAGGAAAAGGGGGCAAATTTATTGAATATTTATAGGAAAAATCCTATTCTAACGCCATGTGGTGAGGGCGGAGATAAATCTCGCTATCCCGGTTGCAGATCATTTGGTGCTGGCATGCCTGCTTTTTTAACGGCTGCAGAACGCTTTTTCGGGATAATTTCCCCGATAATTTTTAATGCCCCCAGTCATGAATAATGCTGCATTAAGCACGGCTTTAACGCCTGGCGGAACACGCGGGATAGTTAGCTTTTACTCGACGACATTCATTTTTTGCGACCAGTTAGACAATGACAATTATAATTAGGGTATGGAGTTTTACCACTGTCCCGCTGAGGCGTCATGACACCTGAGAACTATTTCAGTTGGCGAACCGAAATGCAATTTGCCTTTAGTCAGGTTGTCAGCAAGGCTGATATTACCCGTACGATTGAACAGCAGATGTCTCATCTGGGATTCGATTTTTATGCATTTTTTATTCGGCACCCCGTTCCTTTTACCCGGCCGAAAACCTTTTTTTTTACTAATTATCCACAGAATTGGGTCGAGTATTATTTGCAGGAGGACTTTGCACAGCTCGATCCGGTTTTGAAAAATTGTCGTGCTCCTGGCAACGTCTGGCCGTGGGACGAAATGGCCGATGCAGCAGGCAGAAAAGTGTTCCTGGCTGCCCGTAAACACGGCATCTATCACGGTATTTCATGTTCGATGATGGCGAAGAATCGATCTATGGGTATCTTGTCGATGTCCTATGCTTGTGAAAGTAAGACTATTCAGTTAACAACTGGACTGGAGCTTCAACTTCAGAACCTGGCCGAACTGAGCCTTGCTGCGCTGATCGAGATGGATGATATCTCGATGACGGCCGCTAAACTGGAATTAAGTGAACGAGAATTGGAGATACTAAAATGGACAGCAGA
This sequence comes from Erwinia aphidicola, assembly GCF_014773485.1. GTDB lineage: Bacteria > Pseudomonadota > Gammaproteobacteria > Enterobacterales > Enterobacteriaceae > Erwinia > Erwinia aphidicola. The sequence continues at coordinate 209,729 of NZ_JACXBP010000001.1, forward strand.
GGGAAAAACTTCTGCAGAAATATCCTTAATACTCTCAATTTCAAAAAATACGGTGAACTTTCACCAAAAAAACATGCAAAAACGATTTAATGCACCAAACAAAACGCAAATCGCCTCTTACGCTGCAGCAATCGGTTTAATCTGAAAGAGGATGCAACTACTATTTTTGGTAGTTTCGTATTGCTAACCGGTTGTCTACCCTGCGCCCAGGGTGACAACCCTGCCCGTGCCGTCAGGAGCGGCGCTCACGAGGGAATGCGACAGGGGATTATATGAAGATTATCCAGACCAGATTGAAGGACATGCCATCGTCGTTGCTGGCAGAATTAGGAAGTTATCGGTATAGCGTTTTTGCCCGCGGTGAGGGCTGGTCAATTCCTTCACGCCTGAGCACTCCGGGACAGGAGTACGACCGCTATGACCGATCTGATGTGATCTGGTTGATCGCCTGGAAAGCGCAGCATGGTATTTGCGGCTGCGTACGCCTGATGGCGTGGCACAACCCCGATAATAATTCGTCGGAGATGATCGGTGACAGTGAGTCTGACGACAGCGAAATTGTCTGGGAAATGTCGCGCTTTTCCGCCCGGCTTGAGATTGACGCCGAACTGCCACTCAATATTTTATGGCATGCGGTACAGCTGGCGGCGCAGTCCGGCGTGAAATACCTTTACAGCGCGGCAACGCCAATGCTGGAACAGATGTTTGAACAGCATCAGGTGAATTATGAACCCCTCACGCCGGGGATTATCCAGTCAGAGGATAATCTGTTTGCGGTGAAAATCCCGGTGCAGCAGCCTAATCTGGCGGAAAAATTCCACGGGGCGCGGCGTTTTCGTCCTGAGGAAGTGCTGCCCACGCTGGGCGTTTCGGTTAGCTGGGGAGCCCGCGGGCGTTAGTCGCTCAGTGACCCTGCCACTTTGACCACAGCGTGATTAATAACCACGCTGCCGCACACCAGCACACTACGGCTGCCAGTAGCGCCCACGGCAGCCGCATCAAATTGATCAAATACCATAGCGATAGCAGATAGACAAAATAGGGAATGATCGCCCACATCCCGAAAAGGATGGTGGTGCGTAGTGCTTCAACACCGCGTTCACTGGCAACAATATAGTGAGCCAGCAGGGCGAATGTGGGAAACAGCGGGATCAGACCGGCAAGATAGTAATTGCGGGTTTTAGACAGAATGCCAATTAACACCACAACGAAAGCGCCGAGTAATGCTTTGAAAAGTAAGGCCATTGCTTTATTCAGTCAGCGAAAACCTTAAGATGTGACAAAATCACTGAAAAAGCAATGGACCTTTTATGAGCCAGCGTGCGCCAGCGCAAGGGGATTACTGGCGGAACGCGAACTTAATTTGCTTAACGGTGTTGCTAAATACTTCCGCCTGCTGCCGATCTTCGAGATCGGCGATGTAGCGTTCCATCTTGATAATCACTTTCCCGGCATCGGCCTGACCCATTCCCTTCAGCATCAGCGTAACCAGTGCCTTCATACAGGTCACTTCGTTGGCGAGTGCCTGCACTTCTTCGCTGGTTGTAAAGTCAATCTGACTCATGATCTCTCCCAATAGTCATTGAAAACAGCGCACCTGGCAGGTAGACCAGGCACTAAAAGTTGTTAAAAGTATATCACATAATGGTATGAAGGAATCCCCTGCGCGGGACGCTTAAGATTAAACTGAACTCATCACTCAGGCAGCGGTGATTAACATTGATGGCAGAATAGGATGGCGAATCGGCTGCCGCATAAAAAGAGTGAGCTATTATTTTTTCAAAATTTAAACTATTGCCGGATAAATCTATCTATTTGTAATATATGTGATAATTTACTATGATTTGAATCTGTTATTGATGGAGCGAGTTATCTGGCCCTGATAGTTGTGCTAATACAGTGGCAATGTTGTTGGATTTTCGCGCGAATAAAATGCGCTGGATAATTATTTTTTCTGCGCTATGTATCATTATTTCTGTTCTAACACTGCTGGAAAAGTAGTAACATAATGGCCCTGCCAATGTCTCTACTGTCACCCGCCTCAGCCATCTAGGGAGCCTCTTTTGATAAGCGTATTTCTTGTTGATGACCACGAACTGGTACGTGCAGGTATTCGTCGCATCCTGGAAGATATCAAAGGTATCCAGGTCGTCGGCGAAGCCAACTGCGGTGAGGATGCGGTAAAGTGGTGCCGTAGCAACAGTGCCGACGTGGTGCTGATGGATATGAACATGCCCGGCATTGGCGGCCTTGAGGCCACGCGTAAGATTGTGCGCTACGCCCCGGACAGCAAAATCATCATGCTGACCATCTATACGGAGAACCCGCTGCCGGCGAAAGTCATGCAGGCTGGGGCTTCCGGCTACCTGAGCAAAGGTGCCGCGCCGCAGGAAGTGGTCAGCGCGATACGCTCCGTGAATGCCGGGCAGCGCTATATTGCTTCAGATATTGCTCAACAGATGGCGTTAAGCCAGCTTGAACCGCAAAAAGCGGAATCACCCTTCAGCTGTTTGTCGGAACGCGAATTGCAGATTATGCTGATGATTACCAAAGGCCAGAAAGTGACGGAAATTTCCGAACAGCTTAACCTGAGCCCGAAAACCGTTAACAGCTATCGCTACCGCATGTTCAGCAAACTTAACATTAGTGGTGACGTAGAGTTAACGCACCTGGCCATTCGTCATGGCCTGTACAATGCGGAGCCGTTAATCAGTAGTGAGTGATCTGTTTGATGCTAAATCTTTCCTGAAAACCGTCACCAGTCAGCCTGGTGTCTACCGGATGTATGATGCCGGCGGCACAGTCATCTATGTCGGTAAAGCGAAGGATCTTAAAAAGCGCCTGACCAGCTATTTTCGCGGCAATCTCGCCAGCCGGAAAACCGAAGCGCTGGTGGCACAAATTCAGCAAATTGATGTGACGGTAACGCACACCGAAACCGAAGCGTTACTGCTTGAGCACAACTACATCAAGCTCTACCAGCCGCGCTATAACGTGCTGCTGCGTGACGATAAATCCTATCCTTATATCTTCCTGAGTGCGGATACCCATCCACGCCTTGCCAGCCACCGCGGCGCCAAGCATGCGAAAGGGGAGTACTTTGGTCCTTTTCCCAATGGTTATGCGGTACGCGAAACGCTGTCGCTGTTGCAAAAAGTCTTTCCTGTACGCCAGTGCGAAAACAGCGTTTACCGCAATCGCACGCGTCCCTGCCTGCAGTATCAGATTGGTCGCTGCCTCGGGCCATGCGTCGCAGGACTGGTTTCGGAAGAGGAATACGCGCAGCAAATTAATTACGTCCGGCTGTTCCTGTCCGGTAAAGATGATCAGGTGCTCAACCAGCTGGTGGGACGGATGGAAAACGCCAGCCGCGATCTGCGCTTTGAAGAAGCGGCCAGGCTGCGCGATCAAATTCAGGCCGTGCGCCGGGTTACCGAGAAGCAGTTTGTCTCTAACCAGGGCGACGACCTTGATGTGATTGGCGTGGCATTTGACTCGGGCATGGCCTGCCTGCATGTGCTGTTTATCCGCCAGGGGAAAGTGCTGGGCAGCCGCAGCTATTTCCCGAAAGTGCCGGGCGGCACCGATCTGTCAGAAGTGGTGCAAACCTTTGTCGGTCAGTTCTACCTGCAGGGGAGCCAGGCGCGCACGCTGCCAGGAGATATTCTGCTGGACTTTACGCTGCCGGAAAAAGATCTGCTGGCGGAGTCGCTGACCGAACTGGCAGGGCGGCGCGTGTCGATTCAGAGCAAACCGCGCGGCGATCGCGCCCGCTACCTGAAGCTGGCCCGCACCAATGCGGCCACTGCGCTGGTGACGCGTCTGGCGCAGCACTCCACCATCCATCAACGGCTGGCTGCGCTGGCGCAGACCCTGGAGCTGCCGCCAATCCGTCGTATGGAGTGTTTCGATATCAGCCATACCATGGGCGAGCAGACCGTTGCTTCCTGTGTGGTGTTCGATGCTAACGGGCCGCTGCGCAGTGAGTATCGTCGTTACAATATTACGGGAATTACCCCGGGTGATGACTACGCGGCAATGAATCAGGTGCTGCGCCGCCGCTATGGCAAAGCGATTGAAGAGAGCAAAATCCCGGATGTGATCCTGATCGATGGCGGGAAAGGCCAGCTGGCGCAGGCGAAAACAGTGTTTGCCGAGCTGGATGTTCCCTGGGATAAAAATCGCCCGCTGCTGCTCGGCGTCGCGAAAGGGAGCGATCGTCGGGCAGGGCTGGAAACGCTGTTCCTCGAGCCGGAAGGTGAGGGCTTTGCTCTGCCGGCGGACTCCCCGGCGCTGCATGTTATCCAGCATATTCGTGATGACTCTCACAATCACGCAATTACGGGTCATCGTAATAAACGGGCAAAAGTGAAGAACACCAGCGCACTGGAAACCATCGAAGGCATCGGCCCGAAACGGCGCCAGTCGCTACTTAAGTACATGGGGGGCCTGCAACCGCTGATTAATGCCTCGGTTGAGGAGATCGCCAGCGTCCCGGGAATATCGCACGCGCTGGCGGAAAAAATCTTCCATGCGCTGAAACACTAAGCATTGCAACACCCGGGGCAATGTAGCAACATAGGGACAAATTCTACTCTGTCCAGACAGTTAGCGTAATTATGCCATTTAATATTCCGACCTTACTTACCCTGTTTCGTGTAGTGTTAATCCCATTCTTTGTGCTGGCGTTTTATCTGCCATTTCAATGGGCTCCGCTCGCCTGTGCGCTGATTTTCATTTTCGCTGCGGTGACTGACTGGTTCGATGGTTATCTGGCGCGCCGCTGGAAACAGACCACGCAGTTCGGCGCCTTCCTCGACCCGGTAGCGGATAAAGTGATGGTAGCAATGGCGCTGGTGCTGGTGGCGGAATATTTCCATGCCTGGTGGATTACGCTGCCTGCCGCCACCATGATTGCCCGCGAGATTATCATTTCTGCTCTGCGCGAGTGGATGGCTGAAATCGGTAAACGCAATAGCGTGGCCGTATCCTGGATCGGTAAAGTGAAAACCACGGCGCAGATGCTGGCGCTGTTTGCTCTGTTATGGCATCCAAATGATGTGATTGAAGGCGTCGGCGTCGCCGCTTTATATATCGCAGCGGTGCTCACTTTCTGGTCAATGTTCCAGTATCTCAGTGCGGCGCGCGGCGATCTGCTCGAACGGTGATCGAAGCGGTTCAAAAAGCAGCAAACAGATGCTTTGTGAGGATAATTTTATTGACTCGCCTGGTGAGAACAGTAGAATGCAACGCATCGAAAGGCAGCATGGTCTGCCAGAAGATAAAGCAAGTCAGAGAGTTAACTTAACTTTCTGATTGCTAAGCGGGAATAGCTCAGTTGGTAGAGCACGACCTTGCCAAGGTCGGGGTCGCGAGTTCGAGTCTCGTTTCCCGCTCCAAATTTAGTCAGCAGAGATGAAGCTCTGATGACAGAAAAGAATAAAAGGCGCGTTGGCAGAGTGGCCATGCTACGGATTGCAAATCCGTCTACCTCGGTTCGACTCCGGGACGCGCCTCCACTTTACACCCAAGCCCGGGTGGTGAAATCGGTAGACACAAGGGATTTAAAATCCCTCGGCTTATGGCTGTGTGGGTTCAAGTCCCACCCCGGGCACCATCTTCGAACTACCGATTAAAACGAATAAAAACAAGCTGTAAGCAATGTCGTAACCGCCCCTGAAAGGCGGTTTTTTTATGCCTGAAATTCCTCTTTCCCACTATTTCTGCTTTGCCCACGTTAATAACGGGCGACTGGCGCAGTGGCTAAGAATTATCTAAACTCTCTGGCAGTAGCTTCCATTCTTTATCTGAGCGTGCTTATAATTGCCGGATAATTTTAGTTAGATCTCTAATCATCAGGCATCGATACATTGAACTCCCAGGAACTAAACTTTTCCCGTTTACTGCATCTGACGGCTCATGCCTGGCGTCAGGCGATCGACCGTCGTATGAAAGACAACGGGTTGAGCATGAGTAGCTGGATGGCCGTCGCCACCATTGCCATTCAGGATCAACCCATGAGTCAGAAAGAACTGGCGCAGGCGCTGGGGCTGGAAGATGCCAGCGTAGTCCCGCTGATCGATCGGCTGGTGAAGCAGCAGCTGGTTGAGCGCGTTCAGCCTGCGGAAGATCGGCGTAAGCGGCTGCTGCACGTCACCCCAAAAGGGGAGCTGCTCTATCAGCGTTTAAGAACGGAAGCCGACGCGCTGCGTAATGAACTGCTGTCAGGGGTTAATCCCGCCGAGCTGGCGGTCACCGAACGCGTACTGCAACAACTGCTGGCGGCAACTGAGGTGAAGTAGGGTGCGTCGCAATAAATCCAATCCTTATGCACCGGTTGAGTGGGCGCCCGGTGAAAAACCGATGCTGCCTGGCTCCCCCTCCACGCCAGTTCATCCCACGCATAAACGTATTGCTTTTGGTATCGTTGGCCTGCTGATCTGTATCACCGGGGCGTTGAGTAATGCGCTGGTAACGGCGAATCTGACCAATTTACAGGGCGTATTCGGTGCTTATAACAACGAAATTGCCTGGCTTCCCGCCGTCTATGTGATGGGCAATATCTCGATCAACCTGCTACTGGTCAAGTTTCGCCAGCAGTTCGGCCTGCGCGTGTTTACTGAAGCCTTCCTTGTCCTGTATGTGCTGGTGGCGTTTTTCCATCTGCTGGTCAACGATCTCAGCTCGGCAATTATCGTGCGTGCCGCGCACGGCATGGTGGGCGCGGCGCTCAGCTCGCTGGGAATTTACTATCAGGTGCAGGCATGGCCCGCAAAGCACCGGCTGAAAGCGCTGGCGATTGGCCTTGGCGCATCCCAACTGGCGATCCCCCTGGCGCGCCTGTTCTCCACCGAGCTGCTGCAGCTTGACGAGTGGCGCGGACTCTACCTGTTTGAGCTTGGCCTGGCACTGATGGCGCTGGGCGCGGTATTAATCCTTAAGCTACCGCCCGGTGAGCGGACCAAAGTTTTTGAGAAAAAAGATTTTCTCACCTTCTTCCTGATGGCACCCGGTATGGCACTGTTCTGCGGCGTGCTGTCGCTCGGGCGTATCGAATGGTGGACCAGCACGCCGTGGCTGGGGATCTGTCTGGCGCTGGGGCTGGTGCTGGTCACCGCCGCAGTGCTGGTGGAGCACAACCGCAGCAACCCGCTTATTAATACGCGCTGGCTGGGCAGCGGGGCGATATTCCGTCTCGGTATTGTGATGATCCTGCTGCGTATCATGCTGGCTGAACAGAACACCGGGGCGATTGGCTATCTGCAGCAGCTGGGGATCCAGAATGACCAGATGCAGGGGCTGGCGCTGGCGATCCTCGCCGGTGTCGCCGCCGGGATCGTCTGCAGCGCGCTGACCATCAATCCGCAGCATCTTAGCTGGCCGATTGTCATGTCGCTGATTATTGTGATGGTCGCCTCGTTGATGGATGCGCAGTCCAGCCCGCTGACCCGTGCCAATAATATGTACTTCAGCCAGTTTCTGCTGGGTTTCAGCACCTCATTCTTTATTGCACCGGCCATGCTGCTGGGCGTGGGTAGCGTGGTGACGCAGCCGAAAAATTTGGTCAGTTTTGTGGTGCTGTTCGGCATGAGCCAGAACCTGGGGGGCCTGATGGGTTCCGCGCTGTTAGGGACCTTCCAGACGTGGCGTGAGAAATATCACTCCAGCCTGCTGGGCGATCAGCTCTCCCTGCTCGATCCGAATGTCACCGATCGGCTGGCGCAGTACAGCAATCTGTTCACCAGCCTGCTGGGCGACAGTACGCTGCGCGGCGCAGAAGGCACCTTGCAGCTGCAAACCGTTGCCACCCTGCAGGCCAATGTGCTGGCGTATAACGATGTTTACATTCTGACCGCTGTGATGGCAGGGGTCACTTTACTCTGGGTGTTATGGCGGCTGTCGCGCCTGCGCTACCTCAACTGGCAGCAGGCGAAACGCGAAGCGGAAGCGGAACAGCGAGCTATGCAAAATACTAATATTGCGAATGTAGGTAACTAATGAGTCAACAGGACCAGCAGCTCCAGGAGCGCCAACGAAATAACAAGCTGCGTATTGTCTCCATTGCCCTTGGCTCCGGCATCGCGCTGGTCGGGGTGCTGGTAATCCTTTATGCCTGGCAATTGCCGCCTTTCACCAGTGAGACGCAGTCAACGGAAAACGCCTACGTGCGCGGCCAGGTGACCTTTATCAGTCCGCAGGTGAGCGGCTATATCACCTCGGTGGACGTGCTGGACTTCCAGCCGGTACATCGCGGTGACGTGCTGATGACCATTGATGACCGCATCTATAAGCAGCATGTGCATCAGTCCCTCGCCCAGCTGGAGATGAAAAAGGCCGCGCTGGCCAACAACCTGCAGCAGCGTCGCAGTGCTGAAGCGGTGATCAAGCGCAATGAAGCGGCACTGATCAATGCCAAAGCTCAGGCGGTGAAAGGCGGGCTGGATCTTAAGCGGGTAGAGAACCTGGTGGCGGATGGTTCGCTGTCGCTGCGCGAGCGTGATGCATCGCGCGCCAGCAACAGCCAGACGCTGGCCGACGTGCAGCAGGCGCAGGCCACGCTGGAAGTGTCGAAGCAGGATCTGCAAACGGTGATTGTTAACCGCGCCTCGCTGGAGGCGGACGTCGCCAGTGCCCAGGCGGCGCTGGAACTGGCGCAGATCGACCTGGACAACACCAAAATTATTGCCCCACGCGACGGGCAGCTGGGGCAGATTGCCGTGCGCGAGGGCGCATATGTCTCCGCCGGGACGCGCCTGACGTCGCTGGTCCCGCAGCAGATGTGGGTGATCGCCAATATGAAAGAGACGCAGATGGCGCGGGTTAAACCGGGCCTGCCGGTGGTGTTTACCGTTGATGCTCTCGATGGCGAGCGCTTCAGCGGCGAGGTTGAGTTTATCTCACCGGCGGCAGGTTCCGAATTCAGCGCGATCTCACCGGATAATGCTACCGGTAACTTTGTCAAAATCGCCCAGCGTATTCCGGTGCGTATCAAAATCACCAGCGATAACGCGACCCACCTGCGACCGGGCATGTCGGTGGAGGTGAATATCGATACCGCAGCCAAACCACGCGACGGGGAGCAGCAATGATGGCGGCCAGACAAACGCTGCTGGCGATCATGATGACGGCAGCCCTGGCCGGGTGCGCCACCCAGGTGGAAAAAGCGCCTTCCTCGTTGCCCATTCCCGCGCAGTGGCGCAGCCAGGTCGGGCCGGGTGCAGCGGTGGAAGCCAGCTGGTGGCGGGCGTTTAACGATCCCTCTCTCAATCAGCTGGTTGAGCAGGCGCTGCGCAACAACCCGGATATTCTCACCGCCCGCTCGCGTGTCGATCAGTACCGCGCCCAGCTGCGCGGAGCAGAGGGGGATGACTTCCCGACGCTGGATGCTGGCGTGGCGGCGACGCGCGCGCGCGCTATCTCAGCGGTGACCGGTCAGCCTTATCAATATTCGGTATTCCAGGGGCTGCTGCAGGCTAACTACAATGTCGATTTGTGGGGTGAGCGCAGCAGCAGCGTCGATGCGGCGAAAGCCTCGCTGGCGGCACAGCAGGCAGCGGCCAGCGCCGCAGAGCTGACGATTGCCAGCTCGGTGGCATCCGGCTATATGACGCTGGTGTCGCTGGATGAGCAGCTGCGCGTGACCGAGGCGACGCTGGCCACGCGTGCCAACTCGCTGAAGCTGGCGCAGCGCCAGTATGAAACCGGCTATACCTCTAAACTGGAGTGGGTGCAGTCGCAGTCTGAATACCAGACGGCGAAAGCGCAGATCCCGCTACTGCAGCATCAGATCGCCCAGCAGGAGAATGCGCTCAGCATCCTCGTTGGCATGAACCCGCGCCAGATCGCGCGGCAGAACCACTTCGAGCACCTGGCGCCGCAGACGCTGCCGTCGGTGATGCCATCGCACCTGCTGCAGCGCCGCCCGGATATTGTGCAGGCCGAGCGCCAGCTGCTGGCCGCCGATGCCTCACTGCAATCCTCGCGCGCCGCGCTGCTGCCATCGCTTAACCTGACGGCGAGCGGTACCCTGCAGAGTTCCATCCTGCACGATCTGGTCAGCGATCCGTTCCGTCTGTGGAGTATTGGCGGCAGCGTGCTGGCCCCGATACTCAATCGCGAAGCGCTGACGGCGCAGGTCGATGTTTCGATGGCAACGCGCAATCAGGCGCTGTACAGCTATGAGAAAGTGGTGCGTAGCGCGTTTAGCGAAGTGAATGACGATTTGGATGCCATCGCCCGTTACCGCGAGCAGCTTGGCGAACTGCAGGCGCAGGAGAAGGTGGTGCAGGAAGCACTGCGCATTGCCAGCAACCGCTACCAGAATGGTTACGCTTCCTATCTTGATGAGCTGGACGCACAGCGCACGCTGTTCAGTACCCAGCTCAGCGTGGTGCAGGCAAAAAACAACCTGCTGCTGGCGCAGATCGATCTGTATCGCGCACTGGGCGGCGGCTGGCAGCCTGAATAATTGCCGGGGTCGGGCATGCCCGACCCGCTTTACCCGCCTCTGCTAACCAACAGCTTTAGCTCGCCCGTGGGCTTGCGCCGCGCGTTTGCTGGTCAATGAGAGCAGCTATTGCTTAGGATTTTACCGGGGGAAGTATAAGTGAAAGTTGATAATCATTTGCTCTGACTGTTCACGGCTAAAGCACTGTTTTGCCTGATTCTGCATACCAATACGCTATATCTTATTCCCTTTTCAACAGCCTGAAATCAATTTATTACGTTAAACAACTGCGCCATTGTGCTACTATTTAGCGCGATAATCAGACAGTTTCTTTCTGCTGGCAAGGTCACCCTTGTGCCTGCGACAAGCTGAGTTTTCGTTAGAATTCCTTATTTTTATTCATGAAATGGATGTCTTTCATATTTTTACTGGCGCCTTTACAGGAACGTTTTGCCGGTATGCTGTGGCTGATAATGAAAAACCGTTCTAAACCCGACCCTGAAAAAGAGAGCCGGGTCCCGTTAGATGATGCACAGTTTGCGATTGTCGTGCTGGCAATCACCTCTTTTACCCTGATCATTTTCGTGCTGACTATCACGCTGTGGATGTCCTGACAGGCTCCTGCTTCAGTTTGATCTGCTGGCTGCGTAACGCCAGGGCAAACGGCTCATTAACGGTGCGGTTGCCGTTGGCATCCGGCAGGCCAAACAGCCCGGCGGGTGAACGGCGGTCATCGTCCCAGGCGGGATAGTCGACCAGCGGATAGATCGATACCCCCTCCAGCGCTACCCCGGCCTCCAGTGCCAGCGCAACCTCCTGACTGACCCGGTTAAACCAGTCCGCACATTTACCGATCTCTGCCCCGGTTTCAGCTATCAGCAATGGGCGTTGATAACGTTGCCAAACTTGCTGTAAAAGATGATGCAGCGGCAGGTAGTCGGGGTGATGGGGTTCCAGCGGGTCACCATTGTGGAACCACTCATTGTCCGGGTACCAGGTGAATCCGATAATATCCAGTAACTCCTCTGAACCTCCCAACTCCGCCGCGCTGCGTCCACTGATCCAGTCCCAGACTTCAAACTGTGCCTGATGCTGCTGCAGTGCCTGCTGCTTTGCGCTGCTGGAATAACCGGAAGCCGCAACATGGACCAGCGGGTCGGTAATGACGAAACGCACTCCGGGCAGCTCTTCACGCATTGCGCGCATGGCGGCGATACTGGCTGCAACCAGCTGACGCTTCAGCTCAATACGGCGCCCGGTAACAAAGGGGTTAAACCAGGCGATATCGGCGCCTGCCCACGACCAGAAAGAGATTTGATTCATCGGGCTGATAAAGGGGGCGGCCTGTCCTCGTGCGCGCAGCAGGCAGGCAAAAGCGCGGGCGAAGGCGGCAAAGCGCTCAACAAATTCTGGCTGCCAGATATCCAGCCAGTCCGGCCAGCCAAAGTGCGCCAGCTCCCAGATCATTTCGATATGGTATTTTTCGGCTGCTTCCAGCTGCGGCAAGAAACTCTGCCAGTTATATTCACCTGCCTGTTTTTCAACCAGATACCAGCGTGCGCCATCGCGCGCTGTCAGTAGCTGATGCTGCTGTAACAGGGCATAATCTTTCTCCAGCAGGGTATCATGTCCGCTGCTGAGCATCAGATCCGCACGTTTCCCCGGGGTGCGGCAGGCGGTGGAGCAGGCAAAACTGCCCTGATAAAAGCTGTTAAACAGGCTGGCCTGGTGGCGTTTCTGATTGTGCTGGCTGCCAACATGCATGATGCTCTCCTGGTCACTGGGACTGTCGCAGGGCGATGGGCTAAGTCTAGACTATATGTCTGGTCAGACGGGGAGAGATCGTCGGAAGATACCGGATGAACAACCGTAAACCTGTTAAGGATAGTTGATGACCGACACGCTTCACTCGCCGCAGGAAGAGAGCCTGGCCGGCACGCGACTGGCTCATGCCATTACGCCTCTGGTTGAACAACATCCTGAGCACAGCGGGGTCTATCCGCTGGCGGAGGGGCTGGATGCATTTGCAGCACGCTATCTGCTGATTTCTCTGGCGGAGTGCACGCTGGATATCCAGTACTACATCTGGCAGAACGATATGTCAGGCCGGTTGCTGTTCAGCGCCCTGCTGGAGGCGGCCGCACGCGGGGTAAAAGTGCGCCTGCTGCTGGACGACAACAACACCATGGGGCTGGATAAGACGCTGAGCGAGCTGAATCGCCATGAGAATATTGAAGTGCGTCTGTTTAACCCGTTCTCATTTCGCAGCCTGCGCATGCTCGGCTATCTGACCGATTTTGCCCGCCTGAATCGCCGCATGCACAACAAGAGTTTTACCGTGGATGGCATGGCGACCATTGTGGGCGGGCGCAATGTCGGCGACGAATATTTCGGTGCCGGTGACGAACCGCTGTTCTCCGATCTCGACGTGCTGGCCGTCGGCCCGGTCGTGCATGATGTAGCGCTGGATTTCGACCGCTACTGGCAGAGCCGCGCCGTGGCTCCCCTTAACAGCGTGGTGGAGGATGAGCAGAGCAGCCCTTCAGCCGTGGTGCTGCCCGAGGAGTGGCGCGCCAGCGAGCAGGTGGTGCGCTATCTCGATCGGGTTGAAGCCTCCAGCTTCGTTAGCCAGTTGGAGAGCCGCAGCCTGCCGTTTACCTGGGCTGATACCCGCCTGCTGAGTGATGACCCGCGCAAAGGGCTGGGCCGTGCCCGCAGCAGTACGCTGCTGCCTCAGCGTTTGCTGGAGGTTATTGGCCAGCCGCAGCAGCAGTTCGATATCATCTCGGCCTATTTTGTACCGACCCGGGCAGGGGTGGCGCAGCTGCTGCGGCTGGTGCGCAAAGGCGTCAAAATCTCGATTTTGACCAACTCGCTGGCGGCGAACGATGTCTCTATCGTGCACGCGGGCTATGCCAAATGGCGCAAGAAGCTGCTGCGCCACGGCATTCACCTGTATGAGCTGAAGCCGCACATGGCTGCACGTGAGCCGAGCCACGACCGTGGCCTGACGGGGAATTCCGGTTCCAGCCTGCACGCCAAAACGTTCAGCGTCGATAATCAAAAAGTCTTTATCGGATCGTTTAACTTCGACCCACGCTCCGCCGTGCTGAACACCGAAATGGGGCTGGTCATTGAGAATGAGGGCCTGGCAACGCGAATTCATCAGCGCTTTATCAGCAGCATGCGCGAACGGGCCTGGACGCTGCGTCTGGATAAATGGGGGCGGGTAAACTGGGTGGAATACCCGGGGGAGGGGGCGAATGAGGTGGTACACAAGCACGAGCCGCGCACCCGGCTGATGCAGCGGATCCTGGTGCGGCTGGTGTGGCGTTTACCGATTGAGTGGCTGCTGTAGGGGCCGGGCAGGCCCGATCCGGGGCGAGCCGGGCCATCGGCCCGACCACACCCGATGACTCAGTTTGCTATGTGCGCTGTGGCTTGCCAGAAAACAGGAAGCGCAGCAGCGGAATGCGCAGGTGGATCTCATACAGCAGGAAAGAAATCCCGAAGACAAATAGCAGCCCGGCGAAAAAGCCCAGCGTGTTACTGCCAATCACCGGCACAAAAAGGATGCCGTAGATAATGGTTAACGGATGGTGGACCAGATAAATAAACAGCGATGCATTCACCAGGTAGGTGACGCGCGGCGAGTGGGAGTTCAGCAGGCGATGCCCAAGGGAGAACACCACGTTAACCATCCACAGCCCCATCAGCATCGATACCAGGGTATCAATCTCATACAGCCAGCCTTCACCCTTGTTCCAGGTTTGGTTAGCCACATAGGCAGCGAAGGCCAGTGCCGAACCGACAAAGGTCCAGGGCACCGGGCGCACAAACAGCGCTTTAATCGCCGGGTACTTAAAGGCCATTCCACCCAGCATAAAGAACGGCAGGTAAACCAGGGTTTGCATCACGGCCATATTGAACAGGGCATCACCCAGGATCTGCGGCGCAAAGATAAACATCAGGCGGCGGAAAATACCCCAGGCGAGGCCGCAAAGCAGGATCCACAGCGTTAATTTCCCCCAGGTTAGCTCGGAATAGTCTGTTTTTTCCCGCTGGCTATCGCGCAAAATACGGAACAGCCAGTAGCCCGCCACAGTCAGTATTACCAGAACCAGCAGAAACCACAGGTGTGAAATCAGATCCCAAACCAGCGCGTTGTACTTTTGATAGGGCGTTAATTTGCTCCAGTCGCCAATCTTACTGGTCCACTCCTTCAGCAGGAAAAACTGCGGCAGGGTGATGAGCGGGATCGCGGTCAGCATTGGGATGCCAACCCGCTCCAGGCGCACCTTCAGCCAGTCTGACGGGCGGTAGCGTAGGAATAGCATGTAGGAGAAATAGCCTGAAATGACGAAGAACACCTGCATGCGAAACGCATGGATAAAATCATTAAACAGGGTGAGCCATTCAGAAGGGTGCAGGCTGTTTACTGACCACGTCTGAGTGGAATAAATGAGCGAAACATGGAATGGCACACCTAATAACATCAGATAGGCGCGAATAGAGTCGAGAAAATATTCTCTTGGCTGCGTTTTTTTAGTCATAAATGTCCGATATTCAACATGTTAATGTCCTGATTCACCCTGAACCAGACTAAAGTTTAGCGCTTACTTTAATAGTTGAAACCCGGGTATACTATCAGCCAAATCTGTTTCCGTTAACCGCTTGAGAATAGGGCGCTTAACACGATCGGATTCATGGAACAAAAACGTGGTCAGGCTGTCGGAATGCTGGATTATCCTTTAAGATGGATGCAATTGATTTAAGCACCCGAAAGGGGGGGAAGTGCGGAATAAAATGAACAATAAACCAGAACTGATGAAATTGCGCTGGCTTGGCGCAGCAGTTTTGCTTTCAATGTATGCCAACACCAGTTGGGCGTTTAACATTGATGATGTGGCAAAACAGGCGCAGGAGTTAGCCGGGAAAGGCTTCGAAGCGCCTAAGAGTAACCTGCCATCACAGCTGCGTGATATGAAATATGCTGACTATCAGCAGATCCAGTTCAATCACGATAAAGCGTACTGGAGCAATCTTAAGACCCCTTTCAAACTTGAGTTCTACCATCAGGGAATGTATTTCGATACCCCGGTGAAACTCAATGAAGTCACGGCGACCAGCGTGCGTGAGATCAAGTACTCCCCGGACTATTTCAACTTCGGCAACGTTAAGCACGACCCTGATACCGTCAAAAACCTCGGGTTTGCTGGCTTCAAGGTGCTTTACCCGCTGAACAGTAAAGATAAGAAAGACGAAATCACCAGCTTCCTCGGCGCGAGCTACTTCCGCGTTATCGGTGCCGGTCAGGTTTACGGTCTCTCTGCCCGCGGCCTGGCCATTGATACTGCGCTGCCGTCCGGGGAAGAGTTCCCGCGCTTTAAGCAGTTCTGGATTGAACGGCCTAAACCCCAGGATAAACATCTGGTCATTTATGCGCTGCTGGATTCACCACGTGCGACCGGTGCTTACCGTTTCCTGATCACCCCGGGTAAAGACAGCACGGTCGACGTGCAGTCTAAGGTTTACCTGCGTGACAAAGTGGGCAAGCTGGGCGTGGCCCCACTGACCAGCATGTACCTGTTTGGCGCCAACCAGCCATCGCCAGTGCCAAACTATCGTCCGGCGCTGCATGATTCTAACGGTCTGTCGATTCACGCCGGAAACGGTGAGTGGATCTGGCGTCCGCTGAACAATCCAAAACACCTGGCTGTCAGCACCTTCACCGTGGAAAACCCACGTGGTTTCGGTCTGCTGCAGCGGGGGCGCGATTTCGATAAATATCAGGATCTCGACGATCGCTACGATATGCGTCCAAGCGGCTGGATTGAGCCGAAAGGCGACTGGGGTAAAGGCCGCGTAGAGCTGGTTGAGATCCCAACGTCCGACGAGACCAACGATAACATCGTGGCGTTCTGGACCCCGGAAAGTCTGCCAGAGCCAGGAAAAGTGATGAACTTCTCCTACCGCCTGCACTTCACGCGTGACGAAAGCGCGCTGCATTCACCGGAAACGGCGTATGTGAAAAGCACCCTGCGTTCAACCGGTGATGTGAAGCAGTCGAACCTGGTGCGTCAGCCTGATGGCACCGTGGCATTTATCGTCGACTTCGTTGGCCCGGAAATGAGCAAGCTGCCGCAAAACACCCCAGTGACCTCTCAGGTCAGCATCGGTAACAACGGTGAGCTGGTGGAAAACAGCGTGCGCTATAACCCGGTCACCAAAGGCTGGCGTCTGGTGCTGCGCGTGCGCGTAAAAGACAACAAACAGCCGACGGAAATGCGTGCTGCACTGGTTAACGGTGACAAAACGCTGACTGAAACCTGGAGCAATCAGCTGCCTGCCAATGAATAAGTCTACCGTAATACCCGATGAGTATATCGACGCGCTGCCCCTCTCCGCCGAGCGGAAAGGGGAGCTGCGCTCGGCACTGCCGCCTGAATCTGACGACGCCTTTGGCCAGCTGCATCACCTGCTGGCCGAAGAGGGTCCGGTTGAAACGCGTGCCGATGACGCGCCGCAGGAGTCGGTAAAAACACGCGTCGAACAGAGCTGGCCGGATTCCGTTGATGACGGCAAGCAGTTCGACAAAGATGCGCTGGACCGCACCACGCTGAAAGCGATGCCGAAGCATACCCGCTCTTCCATGTACCCGGAAGAGTGGCGTACCAACCCGGTGGCGCGCGCGTGGGATTCCGTGCGTGGCCGTAAAACCACCCCGCGTTTTGCCAGCCGCGAAGAGCAGAAAAGTGAAGATAAGTGGCGCCATGTTGGCTCCATCCGCCGTTATATTCTGCTGTTCCTCTCTGTTTTCCAGACGGTTGTCGCCACCTGGTATATGAAGACCATTCTGCCTTACCAGGGCTGGGCGCTGATCGACCCAATGGAGATGATCAACCAGAACTGGCAGCAGTCGGTGCTGCAGATCCTGCCTTACGTGCTGCAGACCGGGATCCTGTTCCTGTTTGCCGTGTTGTTCCTGTGGGTCTCCGCCGGTTTCTGGACCGCGCTGATGGGCTTCCTGCAGCTGTTGATCGGTAAGGATAAGTACAGCATCTCCTACCTGACCAACGGTGACGAGCCGATCAACCCGGATCACCGCACCGCGCTGATCATGCCGATCTGTAATGAAGACGTTGAGCGCGTGTTCGCCGGCCTGCGTGCGACCTGGGAATCCGTGGTGCGTACCGGTGAGCAGGACAATTATGACGTCTACATCCTCAGCGACAGTTACAACCCTGATATCTGCATGGCCGAGCAAAAGGCGTGGATGGAGCTGGTACGTGATGTCGGCGGGGAAGGGCGCATTTTCTACCGCCGCCGCCGCCGTCGCGTAAAACGTAAATCCGGTAACATCGATGACTTCTGCCGCCGCTGGGGTAGCCAGTACAGCTACATGGTGGTGCTGGATGCGGATAGCGTTATGAGCGGCGAGTGTCTCAACGGGCTGGTGCGTATGATGGAAGCGAACCCGAAAGCGGGTATCATCCAGTCTTCGCCGAAAGCATCCGGGATGGATACGCTGTATGCTCGCTGCCAGCAGTTTGCTACCCGCGTTTACGGCCCGCTGTTTACCGCTGGTCTGCACTTCTGGCAGCTGGGCGAGTCGCACTACTGGGGCCATAACGCCATTATCCGCGTTAAGCCGTTCATTGAGCACTGTGCGCTGGCACCGCTGCCGGGTGAAGGCTCATTCGCCGGTTCAATCCTGTCGCATGACTTTGTGGAAGCTGCACTGATGCGTCGTGCGGGCTGGGGCGTGTGGATCGCTTACGATCTGCCGGGTTCTTATGAAGAGCTGCCGCCAAACCTGCTGGATGAACTGAAGCGTGACCGTCGCTGGTGCCACGGTAACCTGATGAACTTCCGTCTGTTCCTGGTAAAAGGCATGCACCCGGTGCACCGTGCAGTGTTCCTGACCGGCGTGATGTCTTACCTGTCTGCTCCACTGTGGTTTATGTTCCTGGCGCTGTCGACCGCGCTGCAGGTGGTGCATACGCTGATGGAGCCGCAGTACTTCCTGCAGCCGCGCCAATTGTTCCCGGTGTGGCCGCAGTGGCGCCCTGAACTGGCGATAGCGCTGTTCTCAACCACCTTAGTGCTGCTGTTCCTGCCGAAGCTGCTGAGCATCGTGCTGGTGTGGTGCAAAGGGGCGAAGCCTTACGGCGGAGCGCTGCGCGTGCTGGCCTCCCTGTTCCTGGAGATGCTGTTCTCGGTGCTGCTGGCGCCGGTGCGCATGCTGTTCCACACCGTATTCGTGGTCAGCGCGTTTCTTGGCTGGGAAGTGGTGTGGAACTCGCCACAGCGTGATGATGATGCCACACCGTGGAGCGAAGCGTTCAAACGCCACGGCTCGCAGATGCTGTTGGGCCTGGTGTGGGCGGGCGGTATGGGCTGGCTGGACCTGAACTTCCTGTGGTGGCTGTCGCCAATCGTGTTCTCGCTGATCCTGTCGCCGTTTGTCTCGGTGTGGTCAAGCCGTCGCACGCTGGGTCAGGCTTCGAAACGCGGCAAACTGTTCCTGATCCCGGAAGAGTACGATCCGCCGAAGGAGCTGCTGGATACCGACCGTTACGTTGAGCTGAATCGTGAACGTGCGCTGGAGAATGGCTTTATGCACGCCATGTTCCATCCGTCGTTCAACGCACTGGCCAGCGCAATGGCGACCTCGCGTCACCTGAACAGCGATATTCTCGACTATGCCCGCGACCGCCGCATTGAGCAGGCGCTCAGCGAGTCACCCTCTAAACTGGATCGCGATCAGCGCCTGGCGCTGTTCAGTGACCCGGTGACGCTGGCGCGTATGCACTACCGCCTGTGGCAGAATGCGGATAAGTACCACGACTGGTTAGATTATTACCATTCGCTGGAACTGAACCCGAAGGCGCTGAATAACGCCAACTAGTTTGCGGGGCGGGCATGCCGCCCCCGACGACGCGATAAGCCGGAACTCAGGTTCCGGCTTTTTTTTACGTTTAATTTGCAGTTGCCGCTCTGGTCAAAACTGGACCAGACTGTAGAATAGTGCGTTTTTTACTCTGGGGCAGCGATGGTGACAATGATAGTGCGGGGATTAGCGGTGGGGCTGTGCGTGCTGGTGCTGAGCGGCTGCGGCAGTATTATCAGCAGAGCCGTGCCCGGACAGGGGCACGGCAATCAATACTACCCCGGCGTACAGTGGGATATTCGCGACAAGCCGTGGCGTTTTCTCGCCATTATTGACCTGCCGCTGTCGCTGGTGGTCGACACATTACTGCTGCCGGTTGATGCCAGCCACGGGCCTTACGAGTAATTATTGTCGGCGTCGGTGTTATCGTCTTCCCACTCTCCCGCTGCCGCGTCGGCCTCTTCGCTGCCGGCAGGCGGTTCCAGCTGGAATTCGCCCTCATCCCACTCGTACAGCGTCTTCTCCGGCAGCCACTCCTGACGCAGTTCAACCTCATCGAAATCATCTTCAAAGATGGCCTGCGCCGCATCTCCACTGCGGAAGGCCAGTAGCTCTCCTTCATCACTGTCATCGGTGAGAAACTCCGCCTGCCACATAATATCCCCATCCTGCATCACAAACTTCTGCAGATTGAACTGATTAACAGAGGCTTCACCCTCGTCCAGCTCCGGGTTATCAGCAAGGTACTCTTCACGTGCCATCTCAATCGCTTCTTCCAGCGTGGCATACATGCTCATGGCATCTCCTCAGGTCAAAAATGACTAAAGAGTAATTGTTGTCGCTATGGGCAAAGATGCAAGGCGGGGGAGGAGAAATATTTTCATGGTGATTTATTGTACGGGTATTGCCAGGGTTTATCCCTGAACCCCCATCCACTGCTTCAGCTTTGCCACCGAGGCAGGGGCCTGATAAACCAATCCACGCCCATCTTTGAGCGCACGCAATAAGCCGCGAGATGCCAGTGTCTTCAGGCGACTTCTGGCGGTGTTATCCGAGAGTGACAGACGCTGGCTGACGCCGGCGGCGCTCAGCAGAGAGCCGGGAGCGTTTAGCGCGAGTGCCAGAATATCCTGCGCGGTTTTATCCAGCATGAAGATATTTACTGTCGCTGGCGCTATGCTGCGCCAGTAGTGCAATAAGCTCCTCAGCGCTAAGTTCAGCCTCAGCCACTGAGGGCGGCGTTTTGATTCTCATCTCAGACAATCTCAAAAAGGCTATTATTTGAGATTACTTGAGATGAGCCGCCACCGCAATTCCCCTTACTCTGCTTCAGATAGCGGGCGCTGTTCTTCTTCCCGCACCACCATTCTTGCGGTTCGTTTTCTCAGCGTGTACCAGGTGTACCCCACGTTGAACAGCACGATGCAGGCGGTGACCAGAAACACCGCACGGAAACCGTAATGGGCCGACACCGCGGCGCCCATCAACGGGCCACTGACGTTACCGATGTCGCGGAAAGACTGGTTATAGCTGAAGATGCGCCCGGCGACCTGATTGCTGGCGTTGTAGATCAGCAGCGACTGCACCGCTGGCAGTAGTGCACCGTCGGCGGCGCCGAGCAGAAAGCGCAGGATCCCCAGCTGCCACGCATTCTGCACAAAAGCCATCGGGATCAGTAGCACGACTGAAATCAGCAGCATGGCAACGAGGATTCGCTCCGGGCCGATGCGATCCCCCAGCCTGCCAAGGCGTGGCGCACTCATCAGCGCCGCCACGCCAGGCACCGAGGCAATCATACCGCTAATAAAGGCCAGATTCGCCACGTTGCCCGCCAGCTCGCGCACGTACAGCGTCAGAATGGGGGCAATCGAACCGGTAGCGACCTGGATTATCAGCGTGGTGACGAACAGTGCCAGTACCAGCCGGGGATTTTTCAGCGAGGTGAACACCTGGCGGGCGTGCAGCAGATCTTTTTTCTGCACCGCGGTGAAGCTCTCACGGATGCAGAACAGGGTCATCAGGAAGCAGGAGAACAGCACCGCCGCAGTAATATAGAACACCGGGCGCAGGCCAAAGCTGTCGGCCAGCAGGCCGCCGATTAGCGGGCCGATCAGCGCGCCGCTGACCGCCCCGGTTGACAGCCAGCCCATCGCCCAGCCGGTTTTATTACGCGGCACCTGGGTGGCGATCAGCGCATTGGCGTTGGGCACAAACCCCCCGAGCAGGCCGAGCAGTGCACGCAGCGCCAGAAACTGCCAGACGGAAGTGGCCATACCCATCAGCATCATCACAATTGCCATGCCCAGGGCGGAGCGCAGCAGCATGATTTTGCGGCCTTTACGGTCGGCAAGTCCGCCCCAGAAAGGGGATGCAATAGCAGAGAACAGGAAAGTGATACTAAAAACCAGCCCGGACCAGATGTTCAGCGCCTGGGGATCGGTAATGCCCAGCTGCTCGACATACAGTGGCAGAAAGGGCATAACCAGGCTGAAACCGGCGCCGGTGAGGAAACATCCCACCCAGGCGACAAAGAGATTTCTCTGCCAGTTGATGACAGTTGAGGGCGTATCGGCCGTAGACATAGCGTGTGCAGTAACCTTAGAAGTTAACGTCGCAAATTAACCATTAGCTGGCTAAGTATGCGCCATTAAATGCTCACTGCCTAGCCACTGCAGAAATAAATGAAAAACGGTTTCAAATAGTGGAACAGGCCGGATAACCGGCCTGTGGAGAGGGGTCAGTAAAGGGAAGGTTGACCTTCCGGGCGGGTCTTAAAGCGGCGATGCAGCCACATATACTGATCTGGCGCCATCAGTACGCCGTGCTCGACCACGCGGTTCATCGCGGCGGCTGTGGCGACTTCATTGTCCAGTGGGATATCCTGAACTTCCGGCAAGATCACCATCTCATAGCCTTTACCCGACGGCAGGCGGCGTGGCACAAAAGGGATCACTGCCGGGTTGCCGCTGCGGATCAGCAGGTAGCTGCCTTTAGTGGTTGCCGCCTGGTCAACGCCGAAAAACGGTACAAATACGCTGCTGCGCGGACCGTAGTCGTGATCCGGAGCGTACCAGATAATATCGCCGTTTTTCAGGGCGCGGATCATGCCTTTCAGATCCTTGCGGTCCAGCATGCTTTTATTGGAACGCATACGGCCCCAGGTTTGCAGCCAGTCAATCAGCGCGTTGTCGTTGGGGCGGTAAACGCCAATACCCGGGTTGTGGATGCCGAAAATACGCGCGCCCAGTTCCAGGGTTAAAAAGTGCATGCCAATCAGCAATACGCCTTTACCGTCGGCAGCCGCTTTGCTGATGTGCTCCAGGCCGCTGACGCTGAACCATTTTTTGATGCGCCAGTCAGGCCAGAACCATGCCATGCCGGTTTCTATCAGGCCCATGCCGAGCGATTCGAAGTTGCGTGTTACCAGAGCTTCACGCTCGGCGGCAGGCATCTGCGGGAAACAGACTTCCAGGTTGCGCCGGGCAACCTCCACACGGCGCTTCAGTAGGTGCATTGACAGCCGACCCAGCCCGCAACCAATGTAGCGGAGCAGGGGGTAGGGCAGCATCACCAGCAGGTAAAGCAGGGCAATACCCAACCAGGTAAACCAATAACGGGGATGCAGCAATGCGCGACGAAATTGAGGCAGCTGAGTCATGATTTTCCAGATCGCAAAAAAAGGGGGAACATTATAGTGCCCGTTTAAAATGAGTTATGGCCTATTGTGCCATTTTATTCGCATCAGATGAAATAAGCGCCTGTTCAGATTAGGTTTTCACGGGCAGGTAGGTCAGGTGTGCTGCTAATAGCATAGTCATAATGCGCATATTGCGCATCGCTTTTTGCGCCGACTGCTGCTATTTACAGCGTTCATGCACGACAAACCCCGGGTCTCTCAGGTATGATAGCGCCGCAAAATTTTCCCTCTCTTTAGAATTCAGGAACGTACACCATGCCAGTGTTACATAACCTTGTTTCCAATGAAGAGCTGAAGGCACGCATGCTGGCCGAAACCGAACCGCGTACCACAGTCTCTTTTTATAAATACTTCACTATTGACGATCCGCGTGCGTTTCGCGACGCGCTCTACGTTACCCTCACCAAACTAAACGTGTTTGGCCGCGTTTACGTCGCCGCTGAGGGAATTAACGCGCAGGTCAGCGTTCCCGCCAGCCAGTACGAGCAGATGAAAGCCGCGCTGTACGCTTTCCACCCGGCGCTGAATAACCTGCGCATGAACATCGCGCTGGATGATGACGGTAAATCTTTCTGGGTACTGCGTCTGAAAGTACGTGAGCGCATTGTGGCTGACGGCATTACCGACGACAGCTTTGATGCCAGCGATGTCGGCGCCTATCTGAAAGCGGCGGAAGTGAACGCCATGCTGGACGATCCGCAAGCGGTGTTTGTCGATATGCGTAACCACTATGAGTATGAAGTGGGCCATTTTGAAAACGCGCTGGAGATCCCGGCGGATACTTTCCGCGACCAGCTGCCGATGGCAGTTGATATGCTGCAGCAGGATAAAGACAAAAAAATCGTCATGTACTGCACCGGGGGGATCCGCTGTGAGAAAGCCAGCGCCTGGATGCGTCATAACGGTTATGAGAATGTCTACCACATCGAAGGCGGAATTATTGAGTATGCCCGCCGCGCGCGCGAGCAGGGCTTACCGGTGCGCTTTAAAGGCAAAAACTTTGTCTTCGATGAGCGAATGGGCGAGCGGATTTCAGACGATGTGATTGCCAACTGCCACCAGTGCGGAGCGCCCTGTGACACCCATGTAAACTGCCTGAATGACGGCTGCCATCTGCTGTTCATCCAGTGCCCGAGCTGCGCCGAGAAGTTTCATAACTGCTGCAGCCCGCTCTGTATGGAAGAGCTGGCACTGCCGCCGGAAGAGCAGCGTGCGCGTCGTGCGGGCCGTGAAAACGGCAATAAGATTTTCAACAAGTCGCGCGGCCTGTTGAGCACCACCATGCATATTCCTGAAGAGTAACAGGCTGAACTCACCGGGCGCAGGCCCGGTGAGTGTGATGGCTACTGGCGCACGCCTTCCACCGAGATCATCAGCTCCACCTGCTGCGATGCCGGGCCCAAATCCTTCTCAATGTTGAACTCTTTCAGCGCGATAGTTCCCGTCGCTTCAAAGCCAGCACGGTAGCCACCCCACGGATCTTTACCTTCCCCGGTCAGTTTTGCCGCCAGTTTTACCGGTTTAGTCACGCCGTTCAGCGTCAGGTCACCGTCTACGATCAGGCCATCGCCCTGTTTACTGACCTTGGTGGAAACAAACGTTGCCTGGGGGAACTTCCCGGCATTGAGGAAATCAGCGCTGCGCAGGTGCTTGTCACGCTCGGCGTGGTTAGTGTCGACGCTGCCGGTATTGATAGTCACGTTAACTTTGTCTTTGCCAGGGTCGGCCTGATCAAAGGTAAAGCTGCCGTCGAAATCTTTAAACGTGCCGTAAAGCCAGCTGTAGCCCAGGTGCTTGATGCGGAACTGCACGAAAGCATGCTGCCCCTCTTTATCAATTTTGTAGTCGGCTGCGGCGGCTGTCCCCGCCGTCATCAGCAGGGCGGCGGTAGTGATGGCCAGAATACTTTTTTTCAACATGGTGTTCTCCATTCCAGAGGTTAATGGATGCGGCGGCCCAGCATCCTTTTCAAGGTAATATCACGATCGATAAAGTGGTGTTTTAGCGCGGCCAGGGCGTGCAGCCCGGAGAGGATCACCACGCTCCACGCCAGCCAAAGATGGACTTCCCCCGCCAGATCCGCCTGCTCGCCCAGCCCGGAAAACAGCGCAGGAACCGGCAGGATACCGAAGACATTGATCGGTTTACCCTCTGCGGTAGAGATCAGATAACCGGTAATCAGAATGGCGAACAGCACGCCGTACAGCAGCAGATGCGCGGTAATCGCGCTATAGCGTACTAGCGGGGAATAGCTGCTGAGCGGT
Organism: Erwinia aphidicola; assembly: GCF_014773485.1. Taxonomy (GTDB): domain Bacteria; phylum Pseudomonadota; class Gammaproteobacteria; order Enterobacterales; family Enterobacteriaceae; genus Erwinia; species Erwinia aphidicola. The sequence goes on from NZ_JACXBP010000001.1 coordinate 235,030, forward strand.
TTCGGCGGCGGCGAAACAAAGCGCCACACCACGCGTACAATCATTACCGCGAACAGCGTGATGCCGATGCTTTTGTGCAGTTCGGGAGCTTTGTGATACCAGGTATCATAATAACCGAGGGTGACCATCCACAGTCCGAGGGCAAACATTCCGTAGACCGCAGCCGCGACCAGCCAGTGCAGGGTGATGCTCAGTGAGCCATATTTTGCAGCGCTATTTTTTAACGGCATCCAGGGTTCCGCCAATAAGAATTTTAAGTCAGACTGACGGCGACAAGGGTGAAAATCAACAAATAAATTAACTGATTACTAAATTAAATCTCATAATGAAATATTTTGAATAAAATAATGGCTTATCACCAGTAAATCAGAAAGCGGGTGGCCTGATATGGCTCTGCGCTCGAGTTTGTGGAGAAGCTTTGCCATGGTGAGGGCAGGATCATGTTCTGTATTTTTGTCTTTAATTTCAATAAATGTCATTTTTTTGTCACGTTATGTCAATAATACCTGCTGTGTAATAGTTATTTTGCTTAATGAATAGGGCGGGCGTGGTAGCCGCCGGGGGCCGCCTGCCAGTGGACTCTATTAACCAGGACAGAGAGGGTGGCGAATACGGCAGGTTTGCTCGCCAATGGCAGCGATTAGTGTGGTTAACTTGAAAAATCACCGAATCTTGTATAGATTAAATTTGTGTAAGCAACGGCAGTCTAAGATTTACCGTTCATTACCATCCGCATTTTCGCTGCGTTATAGCTTTCTTCCCCTCTGTTATTCCCCACTATTTTTCAGGCGACGAAAGCTATAAGGCTGCTCACTCACTACAACAGGGAGCTGCTATGAGCAATACATCTGAAGGGCAACAGCCGCAGAAGAAGCATTTCTGGAACAAGAACAAAAGCGCGAAGAAGGAGCTGAGCGTCGATGATATTACTATCGTCGATAAAGACATGCTCAAGCGTGCGGTCGGCGCGGCCGCGCTGGGTAACGCCATGGAGTGGTTCGACTTCGGGGTTTACAGCTACCTGGCTGTGACTATCGGTAAAGTTTTCTTCCCCGGCGGCAGCCCGGCAGCGCAGCTGCTGGCGACCTTTGGGGCATTTGCCGCCGCCTTCCTGGTTCGCCCGGTGGGTGGACTGGTGTTTGGCCCACTTGGCGACCGCATCGGACGCCAGAAGGTGCTGGCGATTACCATGATCATGATGTCGATCGGCACCTTCTGTATCGGGATTATTCCTGGCTATCACTCCATCGGGATTATGGCGCCAGTGCTGCTGCTGGCAGCGCGTCTGCTGCAGGGGTTCTCCACCGGCGGTGAATACGGCGGTGCAGCCACGTTTATTGCTGAGTATTCAACCGATGAGCGCCGCGGTTTTATGGGCAGCTGGCTGGAGTTCGGCACGCTCGGCGGCTATCTGCTAGGGGCGGGGCTGGTAACGGGCCTGACGGCGGCGATGCCGGAACAGGTCCTGCTTGACTGGGGCTGGCGTATTCCGTTCTTTATCGCGGCGCCGCTCGGCCTGTTTGGCCTCTATATTCGACTGAAGCTGGAAGAGACCCCGGCATTCCAGAAGCATATGGAAAAGCAGGAAGCGCTGGAGCACAGCAAACCGCGCCTAGGGTTGTGGCAGATGCTGAAGAAGTACCGAGCCTCAATGCTGAAATGTATTGGTCTGGTGCTGCTGTTTAACGTCTCCAACTATATGCTGACCTCGTATATGCCAAGCTACCTGACCGGGATCCTGGGTCTGAGCGAGCTGAGCAGCCTGCTGCTGATTCTGGTGGTGATGTTTGTCATGATGCCGCTGACCCTGTTCTGGGGCCACTGGAATGACCGTTTGGGCCGTCGTCCGGTGATCTGGGCCGGTGCCATCGGCCTGATCGTTATGGCAGTGCCGTGTATGATGCTGATTGGTACGGGCAACCTGTGGCTGGTGTTCCTGGGGCTGATTATTCTCGGGGTGATCCACACCTGCTTCAGCGGCTCAATGCCGGCGACATTACCGGCGCTGTTTGCCACCGATATTCGCTACAGCGCGCTGGCAATCGGCTTTAACCTGTCGGTTTCACTGTTCGGCGGCACCACGCCGCTGGTGACCACCTGGCTGGTGGAGAGCACCGGCAATCTGCTAATGCCGGCTTATTATCTGATGGGGGCGGGCGTTATCGGGGTGATTACGGTGTTCACGCTGCGTGAAACGGCGCGTAAGCCGCTGCGCGGCTCTGCACCCTCGGTCGGTAGCCGTGCCGAAGCACACCGCCTGGTCAATAAGCTGCGTCTGCGTCGTAAGAAAGAAGACGATGCCGCCAAAGCCGAAACGCTGACCAACAAATAACGGGCACTGACTGCCATTTAAAAAGGCTCACAGTTGAACTGTGAGCCTTTTTTTATTGTTTAACGTTGCTGACGAACGTCAGGCGAAGCGCGATAAAGAGAACGGGGTTAAGTCGAACTCGCTGCTTTTACCCTGAGCAAACTGTGCGGCGATTTCACCCAGCACGCTGGCGAATTTAAACCCGTGCCCGCTCAGGCCGGTAATGATCATGCGATCGGTTTCACCAGGGAAGCGGTCGATAATAAAGTCTTCATCCGGTGAGTTATCGTAGGTACAGGCTTCACCGCGCAGGCAGACGCCGACCCCGGGTAAGAACTGACGCAGGAAGCCAAACAGTTCGTTGCCGTCCGCCGCCACGCTACCAAACGGCTTGCGGCCTGCCGGGGAGTCGATCGGCTGTCCGCCTTCATGCTTTCCGATTTTAATGGCGTTATTATCCGCCGGGAAGCCGTAATAGTGGGTGCCGTCCGGCATCTGCGCGGTAAATGCCGGGAATGTGTTGTTCTCGCTGTAGCGGCCGTCAGCCTGATGCCAGGCAAAGACCTTGCGCACCGGCGCGACCGGCAGAGCAGGGTAGAGCGTTTTCACCCAGGTGCCGGCACTCAGCAGCAGCTTGCGCCCCTGGTAAATCCCGTCTGCCGTGGTGACGGTTTGCAGGCCGTCCAGCGTGTCGATCTGGCTGACCGGGCAGTTAAACAGCTGCGCGCAGCCGGCTTCTTTCGCCAGACGGATCCAGCTTTTAATCGCCACTTCGGATTTCAGATAGCCGGAGCCGGGTTCAAAAACGCCGATATAGCCCTGCGGCACGCTGATTTGCGGCCAGCGCTGCACGATCTCGTCGCTGTTGAGGATCTGCACTTCAAGCTGGTACTGCTGCGCGCTTTGCATCACGTTCTGAATAAATTCGGACTCCTGCGGCGCGAAGTTGAGCACGCCGCTGCGCTGCATGATGCGTTCACCGCTCTGCTGCTCCAGCTCATCCCACAGCTGCTGGGCACGCAGCACCATCGGTACGTAGCGCGCACCTTCACCGTAAGCGTGACGAATTAAGCGGCTTTCACCATGATGGCTGCCTTCGCGGTGCGGCGGATGGTGACCGTCGATCATCAGTACCTTCAGGCCGGCCTGGGTGGCATACCATCCGGCGGCAGCCCCTACGGAACCACTGCCGACCACAATTAAATCGTAAACCATTTGCAGCACTCTTTTTTTTCAGGAGAGGGCAGCAGAATAGCAAATTATTGCGGGCATGAAAAAGGCACCCTGCTGTGGGTGCCCTTAGGCGAAACGTTGAGCGAATTAGTGCTTCTTGTAATCACGATCCTGGTAATCGGTCGCTTCAATCTTGGCAATGCCAGCTTCGAGAATGGAGATAAATTGTCTGGCAACATCAGTGGTCAGCCAGTAAGTCTGGCCTACATCGGCATCTTCGGCTTGCTGCTGATTAGAAGAGAGCGAATGCAGACGGATCATCATGGCATCATAGCTGTCTACAGTACTGATATCCCATCCGATGAGGGGATGTGTCTGGATGACTTCTTTACTTCTGTCCATTAAAACCCCCTATAACTCGTGAATAATGACGATACCGGTCATACTTCAAGCTGCAGGTGCCTTGGCTTCTCTGGCTCACCCGAATCACTGACTGATGCAGGCTCATCGGGATTTGCTCATTTTCCGCCTTACTGCAACTCGAATTATTTAGGGTAACCAAGTGATTTTTCGAGGTTCAATGCGGCTTTTTTTCCATGGAGCAATGTCATTATAACAGCAATTCTCTCTTTCGCAGGATTAAATTTTAGCCTGGGTCAATATCGGATGTTATTGGCACGCTTATTAAGCCGGGAGCCTGGTAAATAATCAACGTTAAGAGTAAAAGAAGGATTATTCAGGGCTGACTATCAGATTCTACTGATGGTGAACCCAAACGTTTTTCCAGCTCCAGCGCCAGCCGAATGAAATGCTGCTGTAGCTGTTCATCACGATTCTGGTTTTGCCCTTCAAGGCGTAAGCTGTGGATTAACAGCTGGTTAGCTTTGTCATCAAGGCAAAATGACAGCGTAGAAAACGCATTTTCTAATACGGTCAGGCGGCGCTGTTGCTCGGCGATCATTGCCAGCAGCTCACCAAATGTCATTGCCTCTTCTGGATTATCGGCAGCCATGAAAAAAACCTCAGTAATTAATCACCGCCTCAGAATAGGTTATTCTGCCTGCGCCGTCTATCGGTGTTGCGGGGTAATAATTGGGCATAAAAAAGCCGGATAGCGTATCCGGCAAAAACGGCACAAGCGGTCGAAAGCGCAGCGCTTAATCGGTAATAAACCAGTCGTCGGCGCTTTCCCAGGTTTCCTGCAATATATCGGTGATGCGATCTTTGGCTTCTTTACCACCGCCCATCACCGTCAGGTTATTGGCGCTGGCGTAGCGTACCGAAATGGTATTGCTGCCATCCGGAAAATGCTGATCGATTCGTTTGCTAAGCTCCTGCGTTAGCGCGTCAATCGCGCCCGCAGGCAGGGAAGTGGTTTTTGCTACAGTGACTTCAATACGCATGATAGCCTCCGGTTGAATTACTGTAAATATATACAGTAATACCGGCGTAAGCAAATATTATTACTGGAGCAGTGAAATGCCGGGGACGCCCGCTGAGGGATCGCCATAAACATCGATCTGAATATCATCGCGGGATGACAGGCGTCAGGTTCCATGAGGGAGGACTGCTTTCCGCACCGGCATGAATACATCCCTGTAGCCTGGCTCACGGCCATCCCTGGCCGTGGGCCTGCTGCAATCAGCCCTCCCTCCTGCCACCCAAAGCCTCAGCGTCGCGGTTTAGAACCCACAGCGAGCACGATGATAGTGGGGGATGAGCTTGGCCTGAGGTAAGCCGGACGTCACGCGGCAGGGATGCCGCGTGCCGAGGCCCGCAGGGAGCGTCTTTTGCCGTTCCGGCGTGCTCAGGCTGAGCTCAGACCGGTTAGCGGACGATTAGCGATAGCAGTCATTTCAGGGGGGCCCCAGAGGACGACCGCTTTTCTGGTCGTCCCGCTGGACAGGTTAACTCTCGACGCGCCAGTTCAGCGTCTCGCCGGCCAGGAACGGCACCAGCGTATGGCCATCGTTACCGACCTGTACGCTTTCCGGCACGGTCCACGGCTGGCGCACCAGCTTGAGGGTGCCTTCATTCAGCGGCAGTCCGTAGAAGTTAGGGCCATTTTCGGAGCAGAAGGCGGCAAAATGCGCCAGCGCGCCGATCTCTTCAAACACCGTGGCATAAGCGCTCAGCATAGACGGGGCGTTGAACACGCCGGCACAGCCACAGCTGGTCTCTTTACGGTCGCGGGTATGAGGTGCGGTATCAGTACCGAGGAAAAAGCGTGAGTGCCCGCTGGCAACCGCCTCGCGCAGCGCCTGCTGATGGATGTTGCGCTTAAGGATTGGCAGGCAGTAAAGATGCGGGCGAATGCCGCCAACCAGCATATGGTTGCGGTTGAACATCAGGTGCTGAGGGGTAATGGTGGCCGCAAGAAAACGATTGCCTTCCAGCACATAAGCAGCGGCTTCTTTGGTGGTGATGTGCTCGCACACCACCTTCAGCTCCGGGAACTGCTGGCGTAGCGGGTCAAGCACGCTTTCAATGAAACGCGCCTCACGGTCAAAGATATCGATATGGGCATCGGTCACCTCGCCGTGGATCAGCAGCGGCATACCGATCTTCTGCATGCGTTCCAGCACCGGAGCAATCGCCGCGATACTGGTAACGCCATGCGCGGAGTTGGTAGTGGCATGCGCCGGGTAGAGTTTCGCCGCGGTAAACACCCCTTCATGAAAGCCCGTTTCGATTTCGTTCGGATCCAGGCCGTCGGTCAGGTAGCAGGTCATCAGCGGCGTAAAGGCGTGCGCGGCCGGAACGGCAGCCATGATGCGCTCGCGGTAGGCGCGGGCAGCGGCAACGCTGGTCACCGGCGGAACGAGGTTAGGCATCACAATGGCGCGGCCACAGACCTCACTGGTAAACGGCACCACGGCCTCCAGCATCTCACCATCGCGCAGATGGATATGCCAGTCATCAGGGCGGCGAATAATCAATTCTTGAGGTTGTGCGGTCATGCGATCTGCTCCGGCAAAGGGGTGGAATAGCTGTTTTTAGCCGGGTATAAAGATTAATGATAAAGCGCGGTGAATGCACCTGCTTTATACGCAGGCGGAAAAAAAACGCTGCGCGCAAGCCGCAGCGTTATCAGACGATCAGTCAGTAAATGGGATAATCAGCTCGCCCGGCTTCACTTCAAGCCCTTTGGCGAAGCGTTTGGCCAGCGACTCGGCCTTACTGCGGTCGGTACTCAGCACGTAAGCGGGTTTCTGGTTGAAGTAACTTTTCAGCGACTCATTAAGATATGGCGTCAGGGTTTTCAGCACGCCCTGCATTTTTTCCGGCTGCACTTGCACATCCACCAGCTCCATATCTTTCAGATAGATAGCCCCTTCCTGCTGGTTAAACACCGGCTGTGCTTTCATTGTCAGCTTCATATCCGCTTTTTGCGGGCCAAACAGGGAAGTGATATTCACTTTGGCATTGCCGATCAGCGTGACTTTATTCGGCTCCTCGCGGCCAATCTGGCTGCTGAGGTCGGTCAGGGTGATATGGGCATCGGCCAGCCCGGCCACGCCAATCTGCTTCTCATAATTGTTGTGTTTCGCCAGCGCCTGATTAATTTCCTGCTCGCTGATGCTGTATTGGGCAATCTGATTACAGCCGGTGACTAAGCCTGCTAATAGCAGCGCACCAAGACCAAAAAGTGTCTTCTTCATGTTATTCCTCTGTTTTATTCACCGGTCGACCCTACCGGGCAGCGAATAGCATGCACCACCGGGCGGCATTCGTCACCAGGACAACGCTTAACCGGCAGGGGGAAAGCACAACGGAATGTGTCGGGCCAGCAAAAGCTGGCCCGGCAATATCAGGAAGCGACAGAGGATAACAGGTTGATTTGCGTCTGTTTAGCCATGTTATCGCGGTAATCCGCCACGCGGGAAGGGTACTCAATACCGGCTACCAGCGACAGCGAACGCAGCAGTGGGAACAGATGGATGTCGTCCAGCGACAGCTCGCCGCTGACGGCATTCGGCTTAACGATCAGCTTATCCAGCTTGCGCAGGTCATCATTGACGTTTTTAATCCAGCCCGCCGAGTGTTCGCGCAGCTCGGAAAAATCACCATAAGTGCCCTGTTTTTTGTTTTTGAAGTAGTCGCGCGCTTCCGGCGTGGCGAACTCGGCAAACGGCGCTTCCGCCACGCGCGGGATCAGCAGCTTGTTAACATAGCTGTTGATATGGCGCAGCCAGTCGGTGATGGCCGGATTGGTTTTTCCGGTCAGCAGCGGCTCGCGATCGATACGATCGATATAGTGCACGATATCCAGACTTTCCGGCATGCAGCTGCCGTCTTCCTTCATCAGAATCGGCGCCATTTTCTGACCAATCAGGCGGGTGGGCGTCGCTTCGTCATCGTTCAACATCACCACCAGCTCAACCGGAAGGTTTTTCAGGCCGAAGATCATGCGGGCTTTTACACAGAACGGGCAGTGTTCATAGATATAGAGTTTCACTATCAATTCCTTCTTTTGCGATATCGATGAATTAACATCAATTATCTGAATGTATTATGAAAGTATGGAAGAGAACCCGCAGAAGGGCAACCGCAGGGGCGGGTATGGCGAGGTTTTAAGCTTAATTTCGTGGATTATGCCATTTTTTATGCGGCAGCGTATTACCGGCAAACGGGATGGCGGTTATAGTGAAACGAGTAGAGTGACGCGCCGTGGTGCGCGGTCTCACTCCCCAACTCACAATGCTTTCCAGACACGTGTTTCAGGAGAAATGATGTTTGGCTATCGTACTGCTGCACCTAAAGTGCGCCTGACTACCGATCGTTTGGTGATTCGTCTGGTCAACGAACGTGATGCCTGGCGGCTGGCTGATTACTATGCTGAAAACCGTGCTTTTCTTAAACCGTGGGAACCGGTGCGCGATGAGAGCCACTGCTATCCCTCCGGATGGCAGGCGCGGCTGGGGCTGATTGCTGAGATGCAGAAGCAGGGCAGTGCCTTCTACTTTGCGGTGATGGACCCGGATGAGAATGAAGTGCGCGGCGTAGCGAACTTTAGCAACGTGCTGCGCGGTTCGTTTCACGCCTGCTACCTCGGCTATTCGCTGGGGGAGAAGTGGCAGGGGCAGGGGATGATGTTCGAAGCGCTGCAAAGCGCAATTCGCTATATGCAGCGGCAGCAGCGCATGCACCGCATTATGGCTAACTATATGCCGCATAATCAGCGCAGCGGCAATTTACTGGCGCGCCTCGGTTTCGAAAAAGAGGGTTATGCCAAAGAGTACCTGCTGATCGATGGACGCTGGCAGGATCATGTCCTGACGGCACTGACCTCCCACGAATGGACGCCGGACCGGCGCGGAGTGTAATTTCACATGATCAAATCCCCTTTTACCGCCGCTGAAGCGCGGGTGATTGGCTGCCTGCTGGAAAAGCAGGTCACCACCCCGGACCAGTATCCCATGTCGCTGAACGGCGTGGTGACCGCCTGTAACCAGAAGTCTAACCGCGAGCCGGTAATGTCACTGAGCGATAGCGAGGTGCAGAACACACTCGACCTGCTGGTGAAAAAACATCAGCTCACCGCGCTAAACGGCTTTGGTAGCCGGGTGGTGAAATATGAGCAGCGTTTCTGCAACTCGGAGTTTGGTCAGCTCAAGTTCACCCCGGCAGAGGTGGCGGTGGTCGCCACGCTGCTGCTGCGCGGCGCCCAGACGCCGGGCGAGCTGCGCACGCGCAGTTCGCGCATGCATGACTTTGCCGATATGAACGAAGTGGAGCAGACGCTGGAGCGACTGACGCAGCGCGAAGACGGTGCGCTGGTCGTGCGGCTGGCGCGCGAGCCGGGCAAGCGTGAAAGCCGCTATATGCACCTGTTCAGCGGAGAGGTGGATGAGAGCCTGGCCGCCAGCCCGCAGCCGGAAACGGACAGCGGGCTGGAAGCGCGGGTACAGCTGCTGGAACAGCAGGTCGCCACGCTGCAACAGCAGCTATCCACACTGCTGGCAGAGGGGGAGGGCACATGAGCGGCTTGAAAGTGGGCATCGTCGGGCTGGGCGGCATTGCGCAGAAAGCCTGGCTGCCGGTGGTAACCCGCACCGACGGCTGGCAGATTGCCGGGGCATTTTCGCCCAATCAGCAAAAAGCGCGCCCGGTCTGCGACAGCTACCGCATTCCGCTGCACGCATCGCTGGACGATCTCGCCGCCGCCAGCGATGCGGTGTTTGTCCACAGCAGCACCGCCAGCCACTATGAGATCGTTAATCGACTGCTGCGCGCGGGGGTCGATGTCTGCGTTGATAAGCCGCTCGCCGCTACGCTAAGCGAAGCCGAGCGGCTGGTGGAGCTGGCGGAAAAGCGCGGGCGCAAGCTGATGGTGGCGTTTAACCGCCGCTTTGCCCCGCGTTATCTGCAGCTGCAGGCGGCACTGCAACAGCCTGCGTCACTGCGCATGGATAAACATCGCAGCGACAGCGTCGGGCCCAACGATCTGCTGTTTACCCTGCTGGATGATTATCTGCACGTGGTCGATAGCGCGCTGTGGCTGTGCGGCGGGGAGGGTAAGCTGCAAAGCGGCACGATCCAGACCAACGACAGCGGGCAGATGCTCTACGCCGAACACCATTTTAGCGTGGGGGGGACGCAGGTGACCACCAGTATGCATCGTCGCGCCGGAAGCCAGATGGAGCGAGTGATGGCGGTCGATGATGGCGCGGTCTACCAGCTGAGCGAGATGCGTGACTGGCAGCAGGAGCAGGCGGGCGTCGTGACCATCGACCCGATCCCCGGCTGGCAAACCACGCTGGAGCAGCGCGGATTTGTCGGCGCGGCGCACCATTTCATCCGCTGCGCAGAAAATCAGACAATGCCGCAAACCAGCGGCGAGCAGGCGCTGATGGCGCAGCGGCTGGTGGAGAAATTATGGCGTGAAGCCGAGCGGGAATAGGCTACAACCTGCCTTCCTGTAGGGGCCGCCCCTCTTTTCCGGTCGGCCCGAGGCAGGATGGATTCGGGTCGACCGCGAAAAAAAGGTCGACCCTTACGCGATCCTCGATATACCCGGTAACAAACCGCTATGGTTATTTCCTTTTACTTCAGTAGACTATCCGCATCAAAAAACGATCGGGGTTCCCCGGTCCGTTATCCAGAACCAGGAAAGACATGAACCTGTTGAAATCACTGGCAGCGGTCAGCTCAATGACCCTGTTTTCACGCGTGCTGGGATTTGCCCGCGACGCGATTGTCGCGCGCGTATTTGGCGCCGGGATGGCAACCGATGCCTTTTTCGTCGCGTTTAAGCTGCCTAACCTGCTGCGACGCATCTTTGCCGAGGGGGCGTTCTCCCAGGCGTTTGTTCCTATTCTCGCCGAATACAAAAGTAAACAGGGTGAAGAAGCCACGCGCGTCTTTGTGGCTTATGTTTCCGGCTTGCTGACGCTGGCGCTGGCGATTGTCACGATTTTGGGGATGTTTGCTGCCCCGTGGGTGATCCTCGTCACTGCCCCCGGCTTTGCAGATACCGCCGATAAGTTCGCACTGACCTCATCGCTGCTGCGCGTGACCTTCCCGTATATCATGCTGATTTCACTGGCTTCGCTGGCCGGGGCGATCCTCAACACGTGGAACCGTTTTTCGGTCCCGGCGTTTGCCCCGACGCTGCTCAACGTCAGCATGATTGGTTTTGCGCTGTTTGCCGCACCGCACTTCCACCCGCCGGTGATGGCGCTGGCCTGGGCGGTCGTCGCCGGCGGCGTATTACAGCTTGGCTATCAGCTGCCGCATCTGAAAAAAATCGGCATGCTGGTGCTGCCGCGCCTTAACCTGAAGGATGCGGGCGTGTGGCGCGTGATGCGCCAGATGGGGCCGGCGATCCTTGGCGTGTCGGTCAGCCAGATCTCGCTGATCATTAATACCATTTTCGCCTCGTTCCTCGTTTCCGGCTCGGTGTCGTGGATGTACTACGCTGACCGCCTGATGGAGTTTCCCTCCGGGGTGCTGGGCGTGGCGCTGGGCACTATTTTGCTGCCGTCGCTGGCGAAGAGTTTTGCCAGCGGCGACCAGGCAGAGTATTCGCGCCTGATGGACTGGGGCCTGCGCCTCTGTTTCCTGCTGGCGCTGCCGAGCGCCGTGGCGTTAGGGATTCTGGCAAAACCGCTGACCGTTGCGCTATTTCAGTACGGCAAATTTACCGCCTTTGATGCCGCAATGACCCAGCGTGCGCTGGTGGCCTATTCAGTCGGTTTGATGGGGCTGATCGTGGTGAAGGTGCTGGCTCCGGGCTTCTACTCGCGGCAGAACATCAAGACGCCGGTGAAGATTGCTCTCTTCACGCTGCTGGCAACCCAGGCGATGAATCTGGCATTTATTGGTCCACTGAAGCATGCCGGACTGTCGCTGTCGATCGGTCTGGCGGCCTGCCTGAATGCCGCGCTGCTTTACTGGCAGCTGCGCAAGCAGGATATTTTCCAGCCGCAGCCGGGCTGGGCGAGTTTCCTGGTGCGTCTGTTTTTCGCCGTTGTGGCGATGGCGGCGGCGCTGGTCGGCGTGCTCTATCTGATGCCTGACTGGGCTAACGGCAACATGCTGTGGCGGTTAATCCGTCTGGCAGCGGTCTGTGCGGTGGGTGGCGGCGTCTACTTTGCCGTGCTGGGCCTGTTAGGTTTCCGCCCGCGTGATTTTGCCCGCCGCACCGTGGCATAAACAGAAAAACCCCGCAGCGCAGGCGCGGCGGGGTAAAGTCTGACAATAATTACGCTTTACGGCTGACGGGCGCGCTGTGGATCGCCTGGCCGTCGGGGCCATAAAATTTTTGTGACTGATAAGGCTTCAGTACCTGCAACGCATGCTCGTTATGACTGATTTGATGATTGAGCAGCATACCGTTGTGTAGATTGGTATCGCGTAATTTTACCGTGTGATCCTGAATCGATGACCAGCGTCTCGCCAGTTCCGGGTGGCGGCTGTAGGGCACGTGCAGCCCGGCCGCTTTTTCTTCATCGCGGCGCATTTTTTCCAGGAAGTCCAGGGTGGCAAGCAGCGAGCTTTTATCCTCGGTAATTCGCTGCAATAAGCTGCTGTTGACCTGACCCGCCGAGAGCTGTTCTTGCTCCGCATTCATCACATCGGCCAGCGACGAAAGAACTTCCAGCATTTTATCAAGCGTGTTGAGCAGCTTATCCATTGAGTTAATTACCTTGCAGTGAGTCTTTAGCTTCCTGAATCAGTGCGTCGGCGATTTTGCCGCTGTCCATCTTCAGTTCGCCGTTACGAATAGCGGTTTTCAGCTCTTCCACGCGGGCAGTATTAATGTCCTGTGAGCTGGCCTTGGTCAGCTGTGACTGTGCGCCACTCAGTACCACCTGGGTGCCGGCAGTTTCAGTGGTTTTGCTTTCCGCTGCGCGAGCCTTCGGCTGGGCAACATCATTAGTATCGCGTTGTTGAACGGTGCTGGCCGGGTTCAGTGGCTGGGTTCTGTCGATGCTCATATCTGGCTCCTGTTAACTCAGGTGTGACTACGCCTGATGCTCAATATTCTAATAGTACTACGGCTGTTATTAACACTATCGGCAGAACTGATGCCTTCTTTAGTGGTTTATAGCGATATCAGAATATTCCCATCCGAGTCGACTTTGCCCATCACAATCTGGCCGGAGCTCATGCGTACCCTGACCGACTGCAGGGCCGTTGCGTTGTTCATTGCTTTGCCTTCGCTACTGATATTGAAGCCGTCGCCGCTGGCGGTCACGGTGACCATCTGCCCGGCTTTTACGCGCCACGGCTGGCGCATCATCATCTGGGTTACCGGCTGGCCGGGATTGATATCGCGCAGGGTAATGGCACCTACCGCATCTTCAGCTTTCATCAGCGTGCGGGCGGGCAGAGTATCTAAGCGGCCCTGCTGCATACGCAGATCGCCAGCGGCGATAGCGGTTCCGCGCGGCACCTGGCGGGTGGCCACCAGATAACTGCCGCTGACCTGCACCTGCACCTGAATATAGCGGCGGTTCTGATCACAGTTGGCCGCGACGCTGATATTGCCCCACATGCGGCTGTTGCCCGGCAGGGAGAACTGCGGCGCATCACAGGCGGGCCACATATTCTGCGGTGTCTTCACCACCACGCTCAGGTTATCGGCACCCTGGCCGTTTTCCCCATAGCGGTTTTTAAAAAACTGGTTGAGCTGTGCGTTGAGATCGCCAGCAGTGGCGGTGACGCTCGCCAGGCTCAGCAGCGCGCTTAACAGCAGTGTGGCTCCACGCATGGCGCCCCCTCTTTTTTATCAACATGGCAGCGATTCTACCCTCGCGGGTGCGATGTCAAGGCGCAAATTAGCGACCATTTTTAGCGCTATTCAAACGATAGGCCTTCCCACCCCGAGATTATGCTGTCAGCTCTAAATTCTCACTTGCGGAGGACGCATGCTCGACAAACTGGACGCAGCACTACGGTTTAACACCGAAGCTCTGAACCTGCGCGCACAGCGGCAGGAGATCCTGGCATCCAACATCGCGAACGCAGACACGCCAGGCTATCAGGCGCGCGATATCGATTTCGCCAGCCAGATGAACAAGGTGATGGAACAGGGGCGGGCGCAGGGTTCCGGGCTACAGCTTGCGGTCACGTCGGCACGCCATATTCCTGCAGAAACGCTTCAACCCCCATCCATGGATTTGATGTACCGCATTCCTGACCAGCCTGCGCTGGACGGAAACACGGTTGACATGGACCGGGAACGTACCGAGTTTGCAGATAACAGCCTGAAATATCAGACCGATCTCACCATGATCAGCAGTCAGATCAAAGGCATGATGTCCGTGCTACAGGGGCAATAAGTTATGGCACTTTTGAACATTTTTGATATTGCCGGTTCGGCAATGGCTGCACAGTCACAGCGTCTGAACGTCAGCGCCAGTAACCTGGCCAACGCCGACAGCGTCACCGGGCCGGATGGTCAGCCCTACGTCGCGAAGCAGGTGGTTTTCCAGACTAACGCGATGCCGGGTTCACCGACCGGTGGCGTGAAGGTCGCTCAGGTGATCGACGACCCGGCGCCCGCGCGCCTGGTGTACGAGCCGGGTAACCCGATGGCGGATGCCAAAGGCTACGTGAAGATGCCGAACGTGGATGTCGTAGGGGAAACGGTGAACACCATGTCAGCTTCGCGCAGCTACCAGGCCAACGTTGAGGTTTTAAACACCGTTAAACAGATGATGATGAAAACCTTAACGCTGGGCCAATAAGGAGCTTCCCAATGAGTATTGCTGTAGGCGTAAACGAAAAACAGGCGACCACCACGCTAACGAACTCTTCATCCAGCTCTGATACCTCAGCAGCGGATCTCCAGAGTAACTTCCTGACGCTGCTGGTCACCCAGCTACAGAACCAGGATCCGACCAATCCAATGGATAACAGTCAGCTGACCTCTCAGCTGGCGCAGATCAATACCCTGAGCGGGATTGAGAAGCTGAACACCACGCTGGGCTCCATCTCCGGGCAGATCACCAGCGGCCAGTCGCTGCAGGCATCGACCCTGATTGGCCACGGTGTGATGGTAGACGGTTCGCAGATCCTGGTCGGCAGCAGCACCACCACGCCGTTTGGGGTGGAACTGGCTCAGGCCTCAACCAGCACCACCGCCACCATTAAAGATGCCAGCGGCGCAGTGGTTCAGACCATTGACCTTGGCGCACAGACTGCAGGGGTTCATACCTTCCAGTGGGATGGCAAAGCGGCGGATGGCACCACCGCGGCAGACGGCAAATATACCGTGTCTATCGCTGCCAGCAACGCTACCGGCCAGCTGGTCGCACAGCCGTTGAACTACGCCTACGTCAGCGGCGTAACCACAAATTCTACCGGTGCGGTGCTCGACCTCGGCACCATGGGCACGACAACCCTGGCTAACGTTCGTCAGATCGTTTAATCCACTAATTTTGCTTCAGGAGTGACAACATGGGCTTTTCACAGGCGGTCAGTGGCTTAAACGCTGCGTCCAGCAACCTTGACGTTATTGGTAACAACATCTCCAACTCCGCCACCGCGGGCTTTAAATCCAGCACTGTCGCGTTTGCCGATATGTTTGCCGGTTCTAAAGTCGGCCTCGGCACCAAAGTGGCTGCTGTGGTGCAGGACTTTGGTGACGGTACCACCACCACCACCAGCCGCGGTCTTGACGTGGCGATCAGCTCTGCAGGCTTCTTCCGTATGGCCGACACCAGCGGCGCGGTCTATTACAGCCGTAACGGCCAGTTCACGCTGGACGCGGATCGCAACATCGTGAACATGCAGGGCCTGAAGCTGACCGGCTACCCGGCATCCGGCAACCCGGCCACCGTGCAGACCGGTGCTAACCCGGTGGCGCTGACCATTCCTGAAGCGTCCATGCCGGCCAAGATGACCAGCACCGCGTCACTGACTGCCACGCTGAACTCTTCCTCTGCCGCGACCACCGGTGCGTTTAACGCCTCCGACACGTCGACCTATGACAAAAAAACCTCGCTGACCGCGTATGACTCGCAGGGCAACGAGCACACCATCAACATGTACTTCGTCAAAACTGCGGACAACAGCTGGACCGTTCACGCGCAGGATGCCTCTGCTACTGACCCGTCCACCACCGACACCACCACTAACCTGGTGTTCGATACCAGCGGCGCCCTGACCACCGCCAGCGCCAAAGCGATTAGCGTGACCATGGACAACAAAGGTGGCAGCGTCACCGCCAGCCCGTTCACTGTGGATATCACCGGCAGCCTGCAGCAGAACAACGGTGGGTCCACTTTTGGTAACCCAACGCAGAATGGTTATGCCCCGGGTGACCTGACCAGCTACCAGATCAATGACGACGGTACGCTGGTCGGTAACTACTCGAACGAAAAAACCCAGGTACTGGGTCAGATCGTGCTGGCGAACTTTGCTAACCCGGAAGGGCTGAAGTCGGAAGGCGACAACGTCTGGTCTGCCAGTGCTTCCTCTGGCCAGGCGCTGACCGGTATCGCCGGTACCGGTAACCTCGGTACGCTGACGGCGGGTGCGCTGGAGTCCTCCAACGTCGACCTGAGTAAAGAGCTGGTGAACATGATCGTGGCGCAGCGTAACTACCAGTCGAACGCGCAGACCATCAAAACTCAGGACCAGATCCTCAACACGCTGGTCAACCTGCGTTAATACGGTTAACAGGGGAGTTCAATGGATCACGCGATATATACCGCAATGGGGGCTGCCAGTCAGACCCTCGATCAGCAGGCAGTGACGGCGGCCAACCTCGCCAACGCCTCTACGCCGGGCTTTCGCGCACAGCTGAATGCCGCGCGCGCGGTGCCGGTGGAAGGCTTATCTCTGCCTACCCGTACGCTGGTCACGGCTTCAACGCCGGGATCGGATATGAGCCAGGGCGCGCTGGATTATACCGAGCGCCCGCTGGATGTGGCGATGCAGGGTGACGGCTGGCTGGCGGTGCAGACCGCTGACGGCACTGAAGCCTACACCCGCAACGGCAATATGGAAGTCAGCCCGGCCGGGCAGCTTACCGTGCAGGGCAACGTGGTGATGGGCGACGGCGGGCCGATTGCGGTGCCGCAGGGTTCGGAAATCACCATCGCGGCTGACGGTACCATTACCGCGCTGAATCCGGGCGATGCACCAAATGCCACGGTACAGCTGGGCAAGTTGAAGCTGGTGAAAGCCAGCGGTAGCGAACTTCAGCGCGGTGATGACGGCATGTTCCGTCTCACTGCCGCTGCCCAGACTACCCGCGGCGCAACGCTGCCGCTGGACGCGACGATGAAAGTGATGCCTGGCGTGCTGGAAGGTAGCAACGTCAGCACCACCCAGACCATGGTCGATATGATCGCCAACGCCCGTCGCTTTGAGATGCAGATGAAAGTGATCTCAAGCGTTGACGAGAACGAACAAAAAGCCAACCAGCTGCTGTCAATGGGCTGATCAGAGGAATAAACAGATGATCCGTTCTTTATGGATTGCCAAGACCGGCCTTGACGCTCAGCAGACCAATATGGACGTTATCGCCAACAACCTGGCCAACGTCAGTACCAACGGTTTTAAACGTCAGCGTGCGGTCTTTGAAGACCTGATGTACCAGACCATGCGTCAGCCGGGTGCGCAGTCATCCGATCAGACCACGCTGCCTTCCGGCTTGCAGATTGGTACCGGTACGCGTCCGGTTGCCACCGAGCGCCTGCACAATCAGGGCAACCTGTCGCAGACCGACTCGTCTAAAGACGTGGCGATTAACGGTCAGGGCTTCTTCTCGGTCCTGATGCCGGACGGCACCACGGCGTATACCCGCGATGGCTCTTTCCAGACTGACCAGAATGGCCAGCTGGTGACCAACGCCGGTTTCCCGGTGCAGCCAGCCATCACCATCCCGGCGAACTCGCTGAGCATGACCGTCAGCCGTGACGGCGTAGTGAGCGTCACGCAGCAGGGCCAGACGAACCCGGTGCAGGTCGGTCAGCTGACCCTGAGCACCTTTGTCAACGATGCCGGCCTGGAAAGTATGGGTGAGAACCTGTACCAGGAAACTCAGGCCTCCGGTGCGCCAACCGAAAGTAACCCGGGCAACAACGGGGCCGGTACGCTGTATCAGGGCTACGTTGAAACCTCAAACGTTAACGTCGCAGAAGAGCTGGTAAGCATGATCCAGACCCAGCGCGCCTACGAAATTAACAGTAAGGCCGTCAGTACTTCCGACCAGATGCTGGCGAAGCTGACCCAGCTGTAATACGACGGAGAGCTTGACCGTCGCAGGTGCCGGGCTTTACTGCCCGGCCCGTTAATAAAATATTCACGTAATGAAAGGTTCATTTCCATGGCGCAGCAGATCTCATTGCCTGGACGTTTGTTAGTAGCCGCGATGCTGCTGACGCTTAACGGTTGTGCGTTAGTTCCCCGTAAGCCTCTGGTAGAAGGTTCGACAACGGCTCAGCCGCTGCCTGCTTCTCCGCCGGTGGTCAACGGCTCTATTTTTCAGGGTGTGATGCCAATGAACTACGGCTACCAGCCGCTGTTTGAGGATCGACGCCCGCGTAATATTGGCGACACATTAACCATCACGCTGCAGGAAAACGTCAGCGCGAGTAAGAGTTCTTCTGCCAATGCCGGACGTGACGGCAGCAGCAGCTTCGGGCTGACCGCCACGCCGAACGCGCTGGCTGGCCTGCTGGGCGGTGACAAAACCACCTTCGCCGGGGCCGGTAAAAATGATTTCGCCGGTAAGGGTGGCGCAACGGCCAATAACACCTTTACCGGTACGATTACCGTTACCGTCAATCAGGTACTGCCAAACGGCAACCTGAGCGTGGTCGGTGAGAAACAGATTGAGATTAATCAGGGAACTGAGTTTATCCGCTTCTCCGGGGTGGTTAACCCACGCACGATTAGCGCCAGCAACAGCGTAGTATCAACCCAGGTGGCGGATGCGCGCATTGAGTACGTCGGTAACGGCTACATCAATGAAGCACAAACCATGGGCTGGCTGCAGCGGTTCTTCCTGAACATATCACCGATGTAAGAGGTTTTCATGCGTAATGTACTGATTCGATTTGCTTTGCTGCTGACGATGGGGATCAGCGCCCTGGCGCAGGCCGATCGTATTCGCGATCTCACTACCGTTGGCGGAGTGCGCGATAACTCCCTGATCGGCTACGGCCTGGTGGTGGGGCTGGACGGCACCGGTGACCAGACTACCCAGACTCCGTTTACCACTCAGAGCCTGAGCAACATGCTGTCGCAGTTGGGGATCACCGTCCCCGCCGGCACCAATATGCAGCTGAAAAACGTCGCGGCGGTGATGGTTACCGCCAAGCTGCCGGCCTTTGGTCGCCAGGGGCAGGTGGTGGACGTGGTGGTTTCCTCTATGGGTAACGCCAAAAGCCTGCGCGGCGGTACGCTGCTGATGACTCCGCTGAAAGGCGTGGATAACCAGGTGTATGCGCTGGCGCAGGGTAACGTGTTGATCGGCGGAGCCAGTGCCGCCGCCGGTGGCAGCAGCGTGCAGGTCAACCAGGTGAACGGCGGGCGCATTACCGGTGGCGCCACCATTGAACGTGAGCTGCCAAACAACTTCGGCAGCAGCAACGTGATTAACCTGTTCCTTAATCAGGAAGATTTCAGCATGGCGCAGCGCATCAGCGACGCCATCAACAGCCGCGGCGGCTATGGCATGGCGCAGGCGCTGGATGGCCGCACCATTCAGATCCGCAGCAGCGCTAACAGCACCTCGCAGGTGCGCCAGCTGGCCGATATTCAGAATATCGACGTCTCCGTGCCGATTCAGGATGCCAAAGTGATCATCAACTCGCGCACCGGCTCGGTGGTGATGAACCG
This sequence comes from Erwinia aphidicola, assembly GCF_014773485.1. Lineage (GTDB taxonomy): Bacteria > Pseudomonadota > Gammaproteobacteria > Enterobacterales > Enterobacteriaceae > Erwinia > Erwinia aphidicola. Next base: position 254,819 of record NZ_JACXBP010000001.1, read on the forward strand.
CGAAGTGATGCTGAGCCAGTGTGCAGTGGCGCAGGGCAACCTGTCGGTGACGGTGAATCAGACTCAGAACGTCAGCCAGCCGAACACGCCGTTTGGCGGCGGTCAGACGGTGGTGACGCCACAGACACAGATTGATCTGCGCCAGAGCGGCGGAGCGTTGCAGAGCGTGAATGCCAGCGCCAATCTCAACAGCGTGGTGCGCGCCCTGAATGCGCTGGGTGCAACGCCAATCGATCTTATGTCCATTCTACAGTCGATGCAGAGTGCCGGTTGCCTGCACGCCAAACTGGAAATTATCTGATGAGTGACAACAGCCAGTCGATGATGGGCGCGGCGTATGACAGCCGCTCGCTTAACAACCTGAAGCGCCTTGCCAGCAGCGATCCGAAAGCGCATGCGCTGCAGGTTGCTAAGCAGGTGGAAGGGATGTTCGTGCAGATGATGCTGAAAAGCATGCGTCAGGCGCTGCCGCAGGACGGCATGCTAAGCACCGAACAGACGCGGCTGTACACCTCAATGTATGACCAGCAGATCGGCCAGCAGATCGCCTCGAAGGGGTTAGGGCTGGCCGATATGATCGTCAAGCAGATGGAAACGCAGAAAGCCCCGGACGAAAAAGCCGGAACGGTGCCTATGCCGTTGGATAAAGCCTTTATCAACACGCTGCCGCCGCTGGCGATGGAACAGATGGTGCGTAAAGCGGTTCCGCGCTTCAACGCCAGCGAAATGCCGCTTTCCGGCGATAACAGCGACTTTATCGCCCAGCTGTCGCAGCCGGCAAAAGCCGCCAGCGAGCAGAGCGGAATTCCGCATCACCTGATCCTCGCCCAGGCGGCGCTGGAATCCGGCTGGGGGCAGCGCCAGATCCTGACGCGTGACGGTAAGCCGAGCTATAACGTCTTTGGCATCAAAGCTACGGGCAGCTGGCAGGGCAAAACCACCGACGTAATGACCACCGAATATGAGAACGGCGAAGCGAAGAAGGTGAAGCAGAAGTTCCGCGTTTATGACTCCTACTTCGACGCGCTGACCGACTACGTCAAGCTGCTGAGCAACAACCCGCGCTACGCCGCCGTCACCACGGCAGCATCACCGGAGCAGGGCGCCCAGGCCTTGCAGGCGGCGGGTTACGCGACCGATCCGAAATATGCACAGAAGCTGGTGGGGATGATCCAGCAGTTCAAAAACATGGGTGAAAAAGTGGTGAAAGCCTATGGTCAGGATATGAAAGATATCTCCACGTTATTCTGATTTTTTTGGCTTTTGGTCTCAAGTTTACCCCGGTTGTACCGATAACCTTTTCAGGCCGGATTTGAGTTAACCCAACTTACCGGCAAACGATTCGTCAATGCTGGCTCTGCAGTTGCCGGTTAACAAGGACCCGAAATGGCAAACTTAATTAATACCGCGATGAGCGGATTGAGCGCCGCCTCCGCCGCGCTGAATACCACCAGTAATAACATCACTAACTATGCCGTTAGCGGTTATTCACGCCAGACCACGGTCCTTGCCCAGACCGCCAGCACCCTGAGCGGCAACAACTACTACGGCAACGGGGCCAGCGTCTCGGCGGTGTATCGCGAATATGACCAGTTCATCACCAATCAGCTGCGTGCCGCCAGCACTCAGGCCAGCAGCATCAGCACGCAGTACAGCCAGATGTCGAATATCGACGATATGCTGTCCAGCACCACTAACACCCTGTCGAGCAACATCCAGGACTTCTTCAGCTCGCTGCAGAGTCTGGTCAGCAATGCCAGCGACTCCTCGTCGCGTACTGCCGTGCTGGGTAAAGCGGAAGGGCTGGTAAACCAGTTCAAGGTCACCGATACCTATCTGTCCAATCTGGACAGCAGCGTCAATACCTCTGTCACCTCGACCGTTGATCAGATCAATAACTACGCTAAGCAGATCGCGAACGTTAACCAGCAGATCGGCAAGCTGAAGGGTGCAGGAGCGGGCAGCGAACCGAATGACCTGCTGGATCAGCGCGATCAGCTGGTAAGCGAGTTGAATAAGCTGGTGGGTGTTACCGTCAATCAGCAGGATGGCGGCAGTTACAACATCTCCATCGGCAGCGGCGTCTCGCTGGTGCAGGGCAGCAGCTACAGCCAGCTGGCAGCCGTGCCGTCCAGTGCCGATCCGTCGCGTACCACTATCGCTACCGTGGATGCCACCACCGGCGCAAAAAGCGAACTGCCTGAATCACAGGTGACCAGCGGTTCACTCGGGGGCCTGCTGGCGTTCCGTAAAGAGCTCGACGGCGTGCGTAACCAGATTGGCCAGCTGGCAATGGCGCTCGGCACCAGCCTGAACACCCAGCACCAGGAAGGTGTGGATGCCAACGGCGATGCGGGCGGCGCGCTGTTCAGCCTCGGCAGCCCGGCGGTGGTCTCGAACACCAAAAATAGCGGTGGGGCATCGTTAAGCGCCACCTGGGCGGACACTACGAAGGTACAGGCCTCCAACTACACCGTCAGCTATGACGGTACTAACTGGACGGCAACACGCCTTTCCGACAACAGCAAAGCCGCTATCACCGTTGACAGCACCGCGCAGACGCTCTCTTTTGATGGTCTGACGCTCAGCTACGATAAGCTGCCTGCTGCCAAAGACAGCTTCACGGTCAAGCCGGTTGCCGACACCATTACCGGAATGAGCGTGCTGATCTCCGATGAAGGCAAACTGGCTGCCGCCAGTGCTGTCGGTGGCGCAAGTAACAACGAGAATGCGCAGAAGCTGCTGAATATCCAGACCGCCGGTGTGATTAACGGCAAAAGTACCCTGACTCAGGCTTATGCCAGCCTGGTGGCGGATGTGGGAAACAAAACCAGCACGTTGAAAACCACCAGTACCACGCAGACCGCTGTGGTGACGCAGCTGACCAATCAGCAGCAGTCGGTTTCCGGCGTCAACCTTGATGAAGAGTATGCCAATCTGACGCGTTACCAGCAGTACTACATGGCGAATGCCCAGGTACTGCAGACCGCTTCCACCATTTTCCAGTCGCTGATGTCCGCAGTCAGCTGATTTTTGCAGAGGAATTAAACCATGCGTCTCAGTACCAGCATGATCTATGACCAGCAGGCCCGCGGCATTGCCAACTCGCAGCAGAGCTGGTTGAAAGTCGGTGAGCAGCTGTCCAGCGGTAAACGCGTCGTCAATCCGTCGGATGACCCGGTAGCAGCCGCGCAGGCGGTGGTGGTTTCCCAGGCTCAGGCCCAGACTGCGCAATTTTCCACGGCGCGCGTGTTTGCCACGCAAAACCAGTCAACCGAAGACACCACGCTGAAGCAGGTTGCCGATGTGGTGATCAGCGCCCAGACTACCCTGGTGGCGGCATCGAACGGCACGCTGTCTGATGATGACCGCGCCTCTTACGCTACTCAGCTGGAGGGCCTTCGTGCACAGCTGCTGAACCTGGCTAACAGCACTGACGGTAATGGCCGCTATGTGTTTGCCGGCTACAAAAGCGATACTGCCCCGTTTGTCACGGACGCCACCACGGGTGAAACGACTTATGCAGGTGGCACCACGCCTATTACGCAAAAGGTAGATGCCAGCCGTACGTTGACGACCAACCACACCGGTGCACAAATTTTCGACTCCTTGACCAGTAACGCCACGAAAGAGCCGGATGGTTCGACCGGTGAAAGCAACATATTCACGACGCTGGACACCGCGATTAAAGCGCTGAAAACGCCGCTGGCTGACGCCGATCAGACCACCGTCGATTCCGCCTCCGCCGATATGGAAAAATCGATCCGCGGCCTTAAGAACTCGCTGAATAATGTCTCTACCGTGCGCGCCGAGGTGGGGACCAACCTGCAGGAGCTGACAAACCTCGACTCCAAAGGGGATGACACTACTCTGAACCTGAAAACTCAGCTGAGCGGGCTGGTAGATGCCGATACTACCGAAACTATCTCCAGCTACACCATGCAGCAGGCCGCTTTGCAGGCTTCCTATACCGTGTTCCAGCAGATGTCCAAGCTGTCGCTGTTCAAGCTGAATTCCTGATCCCATATTAAATTTTGAGCATGCTTAAACCGGGTGTGCTCAGTTTCCCCCGCTGTCGGTATTTACCTGCCGACAGCGGGATTTTTTTTGCCTGCCATTTACGCCCGGTGGCGACCTCCCCGAGTGTACCTTGCGCGCGCACCGGGGCAGGTTTTGTCGCCTGCGTTGAGCGGGCGGTTGCCGGCGGTGTGCGAGCAGGTGATAGACGACATTATGCGGGTGTGGGATTCACTGGCCGTTCAGGCATAAAAAAAGCCCCGGTCATCAGACCGGGGCTTTTTACTCAGCGGGACAGTTACGGACGCGTTGCCGGTGCCGTCGCCTGATGAGTGGCAGCATGACCGCCTGCGGAGCCTTTACCTTCAAAGTTGAAGTCAGGGCGCACCCAGTCGCTTTGGCGAGCAGGTTCTGGCTGGTAAGCCGGAGCCGGCGCTTTAGTCATTGGCGCGGTAGCATGGTGCTTGAAGCTGCTCTGCGCTGGCGCAGCAACGGCGGCAACGGCCGGCTCGTCACGTGCCGGAACCGGTGCGTGCGGCTCGCTGATGGCAGCTGGCTGCTCAGCGGCAGCTTCTGGTGCGTGCAGCACTTCGGCAACAAGCTGTTCAACTTCCGGGCTAACGTCAGCGACAGTTTCATGCGCCAGTTCGCTGGCCGCTTCAGTAACCTGAGGCTGTTCAGCGTGCTGGGCTTCTTCCACCATTTCTGCCACGGCATCAACCGCTTCGAAAGCTGGCGCAGGCTGCGCCGGGACCGCTTCGGCTGCCGTTTCCTGTGCAACAACTTCGTCAGCGCTGGAGATCACCGCCGGCTCTTCGTTCACCGCAGCATCGATAGCTGAAGTGTCCGCCGCTTCCACCGGAGCAATCTCCGGCTGCATTTCAGGCTGTGGTTCTGCGATATGCACAGGTTCAGCTTCTGATACCGGCACCGCTGGCGTTTCCGCAACCGGGGCTTCTGCCACGGCTGCCGGTGCAGTCACTTCCGCCGGAGCCGCTACTTCAGCAGGGGCCTCAACCGCAGCAGGTGCTTCAACCGCAGCAGGGGCTTCGATAGCCGCAACGGTTTCAACAGCGGCAACGGCGGCAGCGGTTTCCACGGCGGCAGATTCTGCCACATCGGCGTGACCGTAAGCGGGAACCACAGACTGATGCTCAGCATGAGTTTCGTGATCGTTAGCCTGCGCAACCGGATAGGAGACCCACACTTTCCCGGATGCCATCTCTGGCGATGCAGCAGCGTTAGCCAGCGGCATTGGGGACTGTGTTGGGTAGCGCTCATCACGGTAACGACGACGACGCTGACCGCTGACGCGCAGGTGGCGCGGCGAACGGCGTGAACGGCGCGGCATGTTGTTGCTTTCGCGATCTTCGCTGTCATCGGCTTCAGCGGCAGCTGGCTCATTCACCGCAGCTGCTGGTGCAGCGACTTGCGGTTCGAATGAACGCGCGGCAGTCTGCTCGGCGGTTTCGATACGCACTTTCTGATTCAGCTGGCGCGGTTTACGGCGCGGCATCACCTGTACGTTCTCTTCCTGCGCATCCTGATTTTCATCTACCGCGGCGACGATCGGTTCAACAATTGCCTCTTCCTGCACAACCGGGCGTTTTTCTTCCTGGTTCTGAGACGGGCGACGACGCTGACGTTCCTGACGCGGCTGCGGCTGTGAAGGCTCGCTGCGCTCGAATTCGTCCGGCACCATGCGCTCGCTGCGTGAGTCGTTCTGCTGCGAGTTGCGTTTGTTATTGTTGCGACGGTTGTTATCACGGCCTTCACGCGCTTCATTGTTACGCTCGCGCGGGGCACGATCGTTACGTTCAGTACGCTCGCCATTGCGATCCGCATTACGATCGTTACGCTCTGCGTTACGGTCGTTATTACGCTCACCACCGCGCTCGTTGCGCTCACCGCTACGTTCGTTGCGGTCACCGTAACGCTCATTGCGCTCGCCGTTGCGGTCACCATTACGGTCGCGACGGTTATTTTGGCGGCGATTGTTGCGGCGTTCACCACGCGGTGCAGCGGCTTCTGGCGCTTTCTCTTCTACTACCGGCTGTACTGGCTGCGCTGGCTGTTTCTCTTCAGCGGCAAACATTTTCTTCAGCCCGCTGAAGAAGCGGCTCATCAGGCCCGGCTGAGCGGGGGCCGCAGGGGCTTTCGCTTCCGGTTTCGCAGGGGCGGCAGGGGCAACAGCTGCGGTAACTTCTTCTACCGGCGCCGGTGGTGCATCTGGCATCACGAAGGCGGCCAGAGCGGGCTGTTCAGGGCGCTTACGCTCTGAATGCTCTTCCTCAGACGGCAGGGCCATTTCGGCTTCGTGCAGCTTCGGCAGATGGTAGCTCAGGGTCTGAGTCTCTTCGCCGTTACGCACGCGCAGCACGGAGTAGTGCGGAGTCTGCATCTGATCGTTTGGCACGATGATAGCTTTGACGCCACCCTGACGCTTCTCGATGGCGCTGACCGCTTCGCGCTTCTCGTTCAGCAGGTATGACGCTACCTGGACTGGAACAATCGCGTGAACTTCTTTGGTGTTCTCTTTCAGCGCTTCTTCTTCAATCAGACGCAGGATAGAGAGCGCCAGCGATTCGTTATCACGGATGGTGCCGGTACCGCTACAGCGTGGGCACACGTGATGGCTGGATTCACCCAGTGACGGGCTGAGACGCTGACGCGACATTTCCAGCAGGCCGAAGCGTGAAATATGGCTAATCTGAATACGCGCACGATCCTGGCGAACCGCTTCACGCAGGCGGTTTTCAACCGCACGCTGGTGACGTACCGGGGTCATATCGATAAAGTCGATAACGATCAGGCCGCCGAGGTCGCGCAGGCGCAGCTGGCGGGCGATTTCGTCAGCCGCTTCCAGGTTGGTGTTGAAGGCGGTCTCTTCGATGTCGCCGCCGCGGGTTGCGCGCGCGGAGTTGATATCGATAGCGGTCAGGGCTTCAGTGGTGTCGATAACAATCGAGCCGCCGGAAGGCAGACGCACTTCACGCTGGAAAGCGGACTCGATCTGCGACTCAATCTGATAGTGGCTGAACAGCGGGATTTCACCGGTGTACAGTTTAATTTTGCTGCTGAAATCCGGACGGCCCAGTGCGGCGATATGCTGGCGCGCCAGTTCGAGCACTTTCGGGTTGTCGATCAGGATTTCGCCGATGTCCTGGCGCAGATAGTCACGGAAAGCACGCACAATCACGTTGCTCTCCTGGTGGATCAGGAACGGGGCAGGGCGGCTGTCAGCGGCTTTCTTTATGGCGTCCCAGTGCTTCAGGCGGAAACTGAGGTCCCACTGCAGCGCATCGGCCTGCTTGCCAACGCCCGCAGTACGCACGATCAGGCCCATGCCATCTGGCAACTCAAGAGCCGAAAGGGCTTCTTTCAGTTCGGTGCGGTCGTCACCCTCGATGCGGCGTGAAATCCCGCCTGCACGTGGGTTATTTGGCATCAGGACCAGATAGCTGCCTGCCAGGCTGATAAAGGTGGTCAGGGCAGCACCCTTGTTACCACGTTCTTCTTTATCAATCTGTACGATCACTTCCTGGCCTTCACGCAGTACGTCCTTAATATTCGGGCGGCCGTGTGCGTTGTAGTTAGCAGGGAAGTATTCGCGGGAGATTTCTTTCAGAGGTAGGAAACCGTGTCTTTCAGCGCCGTAGTCAACAAATGCGGCTTCCAGACTGGGTTCAATGCGGGTGATCTTGCCTTTATAGATGTTGGCTTTTTTCTGTTCGTGTCCAGGGCTTTCAATATCCAGATCGTACAGACGTTGTCCGTCCACGAGGGCAACACGCAACTCTTCCTGCTGAGTTGCGTTTATCAGCATTCTTTTCATCGTAACTTACTCATTATTCTTACATTAGTGACAAAGCTGCGGGCAAAGTAACGCTGGACGTGAAAGACCGATGACCCCGTGTCTAATCGCAAAGCCGTCAACCTCACGGATGTCGGCTGCTCTTGGGGCGCAAATACTCGGTAGCCTGTTTTACATATGGAAAAACAGCGCTTTGATAGGGAGAACCGCCAGTATAATACCAGGTGAACCAATCCCGTTTTCGTCCAGGCTGCAACCCGCAGCCCGCTAAATGCCTGATTGCACAATACGTCTTACGCCATTGCTGCGTGTATGGGCTATCCGGCAAAATTTCGTATTACACCCTTATCTTTCAACTGCCATATAAAGGAAGGCTGAAAGCTATCGGGTAAACGCTTTTTTCTCGCATTCACAAGTCTTAGCGTCAAAACGGAAACATTATTCCATTGCTAAGCGGGTGATCGCAAGATGACTTTCTCCGCGTTGAGAAGTTTCTCTCAGCTTTTAGAGCGAATTGCAGTGCTTTTCAGCAGATCGTCTAAAAACCGATCATAACCTTCTGCGAAACCGTCCAACTCAGTTAAGCACAGAAAAAGAGGTGGCGCTATCACAGCGCACTATTTAGAATCGCCAACCATGAAAACCAATACTCCAGCCGTACATTTTATTGCTATTTCTGCCGATGAGGCAGGACAGCGCATCGATAACTTTTTGCGCACCCAACTAAAAGGGGTGCCGAAGAGCATGATTTATCGCATTTTGCGTAAGGGCGAAGTGCGGGTGAACAAAAAACGCATCAAGCCTGAATACAAGCTTGAGGCCGGGGATGAGGTGCGTATTCCGCCGGTGCGCGTGGCTGAACGTGAAGAAGAGAACGTGTCGCCGAAGCTGACCAAGGTGGCTGCGCTGGAAGGCGCGATTGTTTATGAAGATGACCATATTCTGGTGATGAACAAGCCTTCCGGTACCGCGGTTCACGGCGGCAGCGGTCTAAGCTTTGGCGTGATTGAAGGCCTGCGCGCGCTGCGCCCGGAGGCCCGCTTCCTTGAATTGGTGCACCGCCTGGACCGCGATACGTCCGGCATCCTGCTGGTGGCGAAGAAGCGCTCGGCGCTGCGCTCGCTGCACGAGCAGCTGCGCGAAAAGGGCATGCAGAAAGATTATCTGGCGCTGGTACGCGGGCAGTGGCCTTCGCACGTGAAGGCGGTGCGGGCGCCATTGATGAAAAATATTCTGCAAAGCGGCGAGCGCATCGTCAAAGTGAACAGCGAAGGTAAGCCGTCCGAGACGCTGTTTAAAGTGGAAGAGCGCTACGCAATAGCAACGCTGGTGAAAGCCAGCCCGGTTACCGGGCGTACTCATCAGATCCGTGTGCATACGCTCCATGCCGGGCATCCGATTGCGTTTGACGATCGCTATGGTGAGGCCGAGTTTGACATGCAGCTGAGCGGCACCGGGCTTAAACGCCTGTTTCTGCATGCTGCAGCGCTGCGCTTCACCCATCCAGCAAGCGGCGAAGTGATGCGCGTGGAAGCACCACTGGACGACCAGCTCAAGCGCTGCCTGGATATCCTGCGGAAGCAGTACCCGGCAACGTAACCTGTTATTTAATGGGGTCAGGCATGCCTGACCCGCATCACCGTCGCGCTATCATCCTAGCGGATTCACCCCTGCCTTTCTTAACATCTCACACAGCGCTATCAGCGGCAGCCCGACCAGCGTATTGGGGTCGCGCCCCGATAAACGGTCAAATAGCGTGATGCCCAGCCCCTCACTTTTAAAACTGCCTGCGCAGTTTAGCGGCTGTTCTTTGCCAACATATGCCGCAATTTCACTGTCGCTTAATTCACGGAAATCAACGCTGAATGGCTCACAGATAAGTTGCGTTGTTCCTTCGCGGCTGTCGTGCAGTGCCAGGCCGGTGTAAAACACGACGCTGTGCCCGCTGGCGGCACGCAGCTGGGCGTGGGCATTCTCCTCGGTATGCGGTTTGCCGCAAATTTTGCCCGCGACCACGCAGACCTGATCTGAGCCGATAATCAGGTGATCGGGGTATGCAGCCGCCAGTGCCTCAGCTTTCGCTGCCGCAAGGCGGGCCACCAAATCTGTCGCGGATTCCCCGGCGAGCGGGGTTTCATCAACCTGCGGTGCCGCAGTGATAAACGGCAGCTGAAGCTTGGTGAGCAGCGCCTTTCGGTAGGTGGACGTAGAGGCTAAAACCAGTTGGCGCATAATTTTTTCCAGAATATATAGCGAATCGGTGGCAGGCATTTTAAACTATGCGCCGCACAGGATGCGAATCATGGCTGAAAGATGCCGTTTTACGGCCTTTTTCTTTGACTCTATGTCGTTACAAAGTTAATATGCGCGCCCTATGCAAAAGGTAAAATTACCCCTGACTCTCGATGCGGTCCGAACCGCTCAAAAACGCCTGGACTACCAGGGTGTTTACACCCCTGAACAGGTTGAGCGTATCGCCGACTCGGTGGTTAGCGTGGACAGTGATGTTGAATGTGTGATGTCGTTTGCGATTGACGAACAGCGCCTGGCGGTACTGAAAGGTACGGCTGAAGTTTCTGTGACGCTGTGCTGCCAACGCTGCAATCAGACATTCCCGCATCATGTCCACGTATCGTACTGTTTCAGCCCGGTCGTCACTGACGAACAGGCCGAAGCATTGCCGGAAGCGTACGAGCCGATCAACGTCAACGAGTTTGGCGAAACCGATCTGCTGGCATTGGTTGAGGATGAAATCATTCTCGCCCTGCCTGTCGTTCCGGTGCATGATTCTGAACACTGTGAAGTGTCCGAGGCGGACATGGTCTTTGGCAAGTTGCCTGCAGAGGCAGAAAAACCAAACCCATTTGCCGTATTAGCCAGTTTAAAGCGTAAGTAATAGGAGTAAGGTCCATGGCCGTACAACAGAATAAACCAACCCGTTCCAAGCGTGGCATGCGTCGTTCACACGATGCCCTGACCACTGCAGCTCTTTCCGTAGACAAAGTTTCTGGCGAAACTCATCTGCGTCACCACATCACTGCGGATGGTTACTACCGCGGTCGCAAGGTCATCGTTAAGTAATTCCGCGGCTAGCGGAGCTATTTTGACACGATTGACCCTGGCGATAGATGCCATGGGCGGGGACTTCGGTCCCTGCGTGACAGTGCCTGCATCACTGCAGGCACTGGCATCTAACCCACATCTGCATCTTCTATTAGTCGGCGATCCCGACAAAATCACGTCATTACTTACCACAGCTGATTCTGCCCTCAGGGCGCGTCTGCAGATTATTGCTGCCGAATCGGTTATTGCCAGTGATGACAGCCCTTCAAAGGCGATTCGCGCCAGCCGCGGGTCATCCATGCGAATGGCGCTGGAGCAGGTGAAAGAAGGGCAGGCTCAGGCCTGCATTAGCGCGGGCAATACCGGGGCGCTGATGGGGCTGGCCAAATTATTATTAAAACCGCTGGACGGCATTGACCGCCCGGCGTTAGTTACCTTGTTACCGCATCAGCAGCACGGCAAGACCGTGGTTCTGGATTTAGGCGCTAACGTCGATTCTGACAGTGCTATGCTGGTGCAGTTTGCTGTTATGGGTGCGGTAATGGCGGAAGAAGTGTTAGCCATTACGCGCCCAAGAGTGGCACTACTTAATATTGGTCAGGAAGAGACCAAAGGGTTGATTTCGATTCGCGATGCGTCAGCCAGGCTGCGTGAAACGCCAGAAATTAACTATATTGGATACCTCGAAGGCAACGATCTTCTTACCGGTAAGACAGACGTGCTTGTCTGCGACGGTTTCGTGGGCAATGTCACGCTGAAAACGATGGAAGGCGTGGTAAGAATGTTCCTTTCGCTGTTGAAATCACAGGGCGAAGGTAAAAAGACGGTCTGGTGGTTGCGAGTGCTGGGGCGCGTTTTACAAAAGCGCCTGGCGAAGAAATTCGGCCATCTCAACCCCGACCAGTACAATGGCGCCTGTCTGTTAGGATTACGCGGCACCGTGATTAAGAGTCACGGTGCCGCGAATGAACGCGCATTTGCGGTGGCTATCCAACAGGCAGAGCAGGCGGTGCGGCGGCAAGTACCCGAGCGGATTGCTGCCCGCCTTCAAGCTGTATTACCTAAGAGTGACTGAGCGTACATGCATACGAAAATTATCGGTACGGGCAGCTATTTGCCCGAACAGGTGCGGACTAACGCCGATCTGGAAAAAATGGTGGATACGTCAGACGAGTGGATTGTCACTCGTACCGGTATCCGTGAACGTCGTATCGCCAGCCCGGATGAAACCGTGGCAACCATGGGTTTCCACGCCGCAGAACGTGCGCTGTCCATGGCCGGAATTGATAAGAACGACATTGGCCTGATCGTGGTTGCGACCACCTCCTCAAGTCACGCATTCCCAAGTTCCGCCTGCATGATCCAGCAAATGCTGGAGATTGATGATGCGGCATCTTTCGATCTGGCTGCCGCCTGCGCGGGTTTCACCTATGCGCTTAGCGTGGCCGACCAGTACATCAAAAACGGCGCAGTAAAACATGCCCTGGTGATCGGCGCTGACGTGCTGGCGCGCATGCTTGACCCTGAGGATCGCAGCACGATCATTCTGTTTGGTGATGGCGCAGGCGCAGTGGTACTGGGCGCCAGCGAAGAGCCGGGTATTATCTCGACTCACCTGCATGCCGATGGCCGCTATGGCCAGCTGCTGACCCTGTCAAATCAGGATCGTGAGCATCAGGATCAACCGTCCTATGTGACCATGGCGGGTAACGAAGTCTTTAAAGTCGCCGTGACCGAGCTGGCACATATCGTTGACGAAACCCTTCAGGCCAATAATCTTGACCGCAGCGCTATCGACTGGCTGGTGCCGCATCAGGCTAACCTGCGTATCATCAGCGCCACCGCCCGCAAGCTGGGTATGGATATGGATAAAGTGGTGGTGACGCTCGATCGTCATGGCAACACCTCGGCGGCCTCGGTGCCGACGGCGCTGGATGAAGCGGTGCGCGATGGTCGTATTCAACGCGGCCAGTTAATCCTGCTGGAAGCCTTTGGCGGCGGGTTCACCTGGGGTTCGGCGCTGGTGCGCTTCTGATTATCTTTTTTGATTAATAAGAATTTTATTAATAAGTCATCGCGACTAACAGGAAATCACAATGACGCAATTTGCAATGGTTTTCCCTGGACAGGGATCTCAGGCGCTGGGCATGCTGGCCGATTTGGCGAGCGAAAACAAGCTTGTGGAAGAAACCTTTAGTGAAGCCTCTGCTGTGCTCGGTTATGACCTCTGGCAGCTGGTTCAACAAGGACCTGCTGAAGAGTTGAACAAAACCTGGCAAACTCAGCCTGCTTTACTGGCCGCATCTGTTGCCATTTTCCGCGTTTGGCAGGAAAAAGGCGGAAAAGCGCCGTCAATGCTTGCAGGCCACAGCCTGGGTGAGTACAGTGCGCTGGTTTGTGCAGGTGTGATTGCTTTTGCCGATGCGATCAAGCTGGTTGAACTGCGTGGCAGACTGATGCAGGAAGCCGTTCCTGAAGGAACGGGCGCGATGCAGGCCATTATTGGTCTGGACGATGCGTCTATCGCCAAAGCCTGTGAAGACGCTGCGCAGGGGCAGGTTGTTTCTCCGGTAAACTTTAACTCCCCTGGTCAGGTCGTGATTGCCGGCAACAAAGAAGCCGTTGAGCGTGCGGGTGCTGCCTGTAAGGCCGCCGGCGCTAAACGCGCGTTGCCACTGCCAGTGAGTGTACCGTCGCACTGCGCGCTGATGAAGCCCGCTGCGGATAAGCTCGCGGTAGCGCTGGAGCAACTTACCTTTAACGCCCCCGCCTTCCCGGTGGTGAATAACGTTGATGTGAAGTGCGAAACATCAGGCGAAGCGATTCGCAGTGCGCTGGTTCGCCAGCTGTACAGTCCGGTACGCTGGACAGAATGTGTAGAATTTATGGCTCAGCAGGGCGTCACTTCGCTGCTGGAAGTGGGCCCGGGTAAGGTTTTGACCGGGCTGACTAAACGTATTGTTGACACTCTGACGGCGGCGGCGGTAAACGACCAGGCCAGCCTGTCAGCGGCGCTTGAACAATAAACGAGGATGAACATGAACTTCGAAGGTAAAATCGCGCTGGTCACCGGTGCAAGCCGTGGAATTGGCCGTGCTATTGCAGAAACTCTGGTAGCTCGCGGTGCCAAAGTTGTGGGTACTGCAACCAGCCAAAGCGGTGCCGATGCTATCAGCGCCTATCTGGGTGATAACGGTAAAGGCCTGCTCCTGAACGTTACCGACTCAGCCTCGATTGAGAGCGTGTTGGAAAATATTCGTGCCGAATTTGGCGAAGTTGACATTTTAGTCAATAATGCAGGCATCACGCGTGATAATCTTCTGATGCGCATGAAGGACGATGAGTGGCAGGATATTCTGGACACCAATCTGACTTCCGTATTCCGCCTGTCGAAAGCGGTAATGCGTGCCATGATGAAAAAACGCGCGGGCCGAATTATTACCATTGGCTCCGTAGTTGGAACAATGGGTAATGCGGGCCAGGCAAACTACGCGGCAGCAAAAGCGGGTTTGATTGGCTTTAGCAAGTCACTGGCGCGTGAAATCGCGTCACGTGGCATTACCGTTAACGTCGTGGCACCCGGTTTCATTGAAACCGACATGACGCGTGCGCTGAGCGAAGATCAGCGTGCGGGCATTCTGGCGGAAGTGCCTGCAGGTCGCCTCGGCGGCGCGCAGGAAATCGCCAATGCCGTTGCATTTTTAGCCTCTGACGAGGCTGCGTACATCACTGGTGAAACGCTGCACGTCAACGGCGGAATGTATATGGTCTGATCATCACGAAAGTATTTGCGTTATTTGGGGTAAAAGCCGCAAAATAGCGTAAATCGTGGTCATACCAGCCGGGATTTAGTTGCATCTTTTTCAACATTTTATACACTACGAAAACCATCGCGAAAGCGAGTTTTGATAGGAAATTTAATAGTATGAGCACTATCGAAGAACGCGTTAAGAAAATCATTGGCGAGCAGCTGGGCGTTAAACAGGAAGAAGTTGTTAATACTGCCTCTTTTGTAGATGATCTGGGTGCTGATTCTCTTGATACCGTTGAGCTGGTAATGGCTCTGGAAGAAGAGTTCGATACCGAGATTCCGGACGAAGAAGCTGAGAAAATCACTACCGTTCAGGCTGCCATTGATTATATCAATTCAGCTCAGGCATAAGTGAACATCTCCAGGCGGTCATTCGACCGCCTGAGTTTTATCTGAACTTCCCACACAGTGTCAACTTTTCCCTCCCTGGAGGACGAACGTGTCTAAGCGTCGTGTAGTTGTGACTGGTCTTGGCATGTTATCTCCTGTCGGCAATACCGTAGAGTCCACCTGGAATGCTCTTGTTGCCGGTCAGAGTGGCATCAGCCTTATCGACCATTTTGATACTAGTGCCTACGCAACGCGTTTTGCTGGCTTAGTAAAAGATTTCAATTGTGATGAATTTATCTCGCGTAAAGATCAGCGCAAGATGGATGCTTTCATCCAATATGGCGTCGTCGCTGGCATTCAGGCCATGCACGATTCCGGCCTGGAGATCACCGAAGAGAACGCCGACCGTATTGGTGCCGCTATTGGTTCCGGTATTGGCGGGTTAGGTCTGATTGAAGAAAACCATGCCTCTCTGGTGAATGGTGGCCCGCGTAAAATCAGCCCGTTCTTTGTGCCTTCGACCATTGTGAACATGATTGCGGGTCATCTGACCATCATGTTCGGTATGAAAGGTCCTAGCATCTCTATCGCTACCGCCTGTACTTCCGGTGTGCATAACATCGGTCACGCTGCCCGTATCATCGCGTATAACGACGCGGATGTGATGCTGGCAGGCGGTGCTGAGAAAGCCAGTACCCCACTCGGCGTCGGTGGATTCGGGGCGGCACGAGCGCTCTCAACCCGCAACGAAAACCCGCAGGCGGCAAGCCGCCCGTGGGATAAAGACCGTGACGGTTTCGTCCTCGGCGACGGAGCAGGGTTAGTGGTGCTGGAAGAGTATGAGCACGCGAAAAAACGCGGCGCGAAAATCTATGCAGAAGTCGTAGGTTTCGGCATGAGCAGCGATGCTTATCATATGACTTCGCCACCTGAAAATGGTGCAGGTGCCGCCCTGGCGATGGTTAATGCATTGAAAGATGCACAGCTGTCTGCGGAGCAGATTGGTTATATCAACGCGCACGGTACTTCGACGCCGGCCGGTGATAAAGCCGAAGCTCAGGCGGTGAAATCCGTGTTTGGTGCTTCAGCGCACAGCGTTATGGTCAGCTCGACCAAATCCATGACCGGGCATCTGCTCGGCGCGGCGGGGGCGGTGGAGTCTATCTTCACTATCCTTGCGCTGCGCGATCAGGTTATCCCACCCACCATCAATCTGGATAATCCGGATGAGGGTTGTGACCTGGATTTTGTCCCGCATACCGCACGTCAGGTGAAAGGTATGGAGTACAGCCTGTGTAACTCCTTCGGCTTTGGCGGAACTAACGGCTCGCTGATCTTCCGTAAAATCTGATCCTGCACGTACTTATCTAAGGCCCGCACCCAGCGGGCCTTTTTTATTTGTGGCCGTTGCGGGCCGGTTCTATACGCTTCATTACCTGGAATCAGATGATTCTGGCGCGCCGGACAGGTAATCTGTTCGGGTGAAAATTACGGAGAGCAAGCATGATGTGGGTGAATGGCCTGGCGCAGGAGAGCATTGACGCACGCGACCGTGCCGTGCAGTTTGGTGACGGCTGCTTTACGACCGCCCGTGTCCTGCACGGCAGTATGCAGCGACCGCAAGCCCACCTCCAGCGGTTGCAACAGGCCTGTGAGCGCCTGAGGATCGCCGGGGTTGACTGGCAGCTCCTTGCGCAGGAAATCACGGCTATCGCCAGCACGATAGATGATGGCGTGCTGAAAGTGATTATTACGCGCGGCAGCGGCGGGCGTGGCTACAGCGCCAGCGGCTGCCAGCAGCCTGCTCGAATTATTTCACTCTCCGCCTGGCCCGCGCACTACCTCAGGTTGCGCCAGACCGGGGTGCGTCTGGCGCTCAGCACGGTCCGGTTGGGGAAAAATCCGCTACTGGCCGGGATAAAACACCTCAACCGCCTTGAGCAGGTGATGATCCGCACAGAGCTTGAGCAGACCGCCGCGGATGAGGCGCTGGTGCTTGACAGTGACGGCATGCTGGTGGAATGCTGTGCGGCAAATTTATTCTGGCGCGTGGGAAAACAGGTATTTACCCCCGATCTCAGCGCCTCCGGGGTGAACGGCATCCAGCGCCAGCAGGTGATGCAACAGGTCATCGCTCTTGGTTATACCCTGAGCGAAGTGCGCCAGGGCTATGAGGTGTTGGCCGATGCGGAAGAAGTGCTGATTACCAATGCGCTGATGCCGATATTGCCGGTCAGCCAGATTGAGGCGTGGCGCTTTACGTCACGCGACCTGTTCAGCCAGCTCAACCCTGATAATGAATGATGTGGAAACTTCATGACTAAAATCCGAAAGATACTCGTCGCGCTGCTGGCTATCGCCGTGCTGGCTGCCGCATTCAGCTACTGGAAAACGCGTCAGTTTGCCGATTCCGCCCTGACCATTGACAGTGAAACTCTCTTTACGCTGCCGGCCGGTTCCGGGCGAGTGGTACTGGAAGCGCAGCTGGAATCAAAACACATTATCAGCAGCACGCCGTGGTTTGGGATGTTGTTGAAGCTGGAACCGGAGCTGTCGAAATTCAAAGCCGGGACCTACCGCTTTACGCCAGAAATGACCGTGCGTGAAATGCTGCAACTGCTGGCCAGCGGGAAAGAAGCGCAGTTCCCGCTGCGTTTTGTTGAAGGTACGCGCATGCAGGAGTGGCTAAGCCAGCTACGCAGCGCGCCCTACATCAAGCACACGCTGAGCGACGATAAGCTGGCGACGGTGGCCGCTGCGCTCAAGTTAGAGGGCGAGCAGCAGGGCGTGGAAGGCTGGTTCTATCCGGATACTTACCTGTATACCGCAAACACCACCGATGTGGCGCTGCTGAACCGTGCCCATGAGCGCATGGAAAAACTGGTGGATAGCGTCTGGCAGGGCAAAATGGATGATCTGCCGTATAAAAGCAAAAATGATATGCTGACCATGGCCTCAATTGTTGAGAAAGAGACGGCGGTGAGTGAAGAACGCAGTAAAGTGGCCTCGGTGTTTATTAACCGGCTGCGCCTTGGTATGCGTCTGCAAACCGACCCAACCGTGATCTACGGGATGGGCGACAGCTATAAAGGCACCCTGACGCGTAAAGATCTGGAAACGCCGACCGCCTATAATACCTACACTATCAGCGGCCTGCCGCCAGGCCCGATTGCGATGCCGGGTAAGGCCTCCCTGGAAGCAGCAGCCCACCCAGAAAAGACCAACTTCCTCTATTTTGTCGCCGATGGGAAAGGGGGGCACACCTTTACTACTAACCTGGCGAGCCATAACAAAGCCGTGCAGGTGTATCGCCTCGCGCTGAAGGAAAAAAATGAACAGTAAATTTATCGTTATCGAAGGGCTGGAAGGCGCAGGAAAAACCACGGCACGCGATGCGATAGTCAGTGAACTGCAGCGCCACGGCATTAACGATATTGTTTTCACCCGCGAACCGGGCGGCACGCCGCTGGCCGAGAAACTGCGCGATTTAATCAAGCAGGGCATAGAGGGTGAGCAGGTCACTGACCAGGCCGAGCTGCTGATGCTGTACGCCGCACGCGTGCAGCTGGTGGAAAACGTGATTAAACCAGCGCTGGCACGCGGTGCATGGGTGGTGGGCGATCGTCACGATCTCTCCTCTCAGGCCTACCAGGGAGGCGGACGCGGTATGAACAGCGACCTGATGAGCAGCCTGAAGCAGGCCGTGCTGGGCGATTTCGCACCGGATTTGACCCTGTACCTTGACGTGACCCCGGAGATTGGCCTGCAGCGCGCGCGCGCGCGCGGTGAGCTCGACCGTATCGAACAGGAGTCGCTGAACTTCTTTACCCGCACGCGTGAGCGCTATCTTGCCCTGGCCGCCGCCGATAGGCGTATCCGCAGCGTGGATGCCACCCAGCCGCTGGAACAGGTCAGCGCCGCGCTGAAGGCCACGCTCAACCAGTGGCTACAGGAACAGCAATGAACTGGTATCCGTGGCTGAACCACAGCTATCGCCAGATCCTCAGCCAGCACCAGGCACAGCGCGGGCATCATGCCCTGCTGATTCAGGCACTGCCCGGTATGGGGGATGATGCGCTGGCCTGGGGCATCAGCCGCTGGCTAATGTGCAAACAGCCGGACGGACTGAAAAGCTGCGGCGAGTGCCACCCCTGCCAGCTAATGCAGGCGGGGACGCATCCGGACTGGTATCGGCTGGAAGCGGAGAAGGGCAAAAGTTCGCTCGGCATTGATGCGGTACGTAACGTGACCGACAAGCTCTGGCACCACGCGCAGCAGGGCGGGGCAAAAGTCGTCTGGCTACCGGATGCCGGGCAGCTGACCGAAGCGGCGGCCAATGCTTTACTGAAAACGCTGGAGGAGCCGCCGAAGAATACCTGGTTTCTTCTCAGCAGCCGTGAACCGTCGCGCCTGCTGCCAACGCTGCGCAGCCGCTGCCTGTTGTGGCACCTCGCGCCGCCGGATGAAGCACAAAGCCTGCAGTGGCTGCATAAGCAGTGTGCCGCCGGGCTGAATGAGCGCACCGCTGCGCTGCGCCTTGCCTCCGGGGCACCGGCGGCCGCGCTTGAACTGCTGCAAGAGAAAACCTGGCAGCAGCGCCAGCAGGTTTGTCAGGCGTTGCCTGCCGCCCTGCAGGGCGATACGCTGGGCCTGCTGCCTGCACTTAACCATGATGACGCTGCACGGCGCATCGGCTGGCTCTGTTCGCTGCTGGTGGATGCCGTCAAGTGGCAACAGGGCGGCGGGCAATATATCAGCAATGTCGACCGCCAGGCTGAAGTGATTCACCTTGCCAGCCTGCTGCCCTCGGCGGCGATCGATGCCAGCCTGCGCCAGTGGATGCAGTGCCGCGATCGTCTGCTCAATGTGGTCGCGGTTAATCGCGAGCTGCTGCTAACCGAACAGCTGCTGAGCTGGGAAGCTATTGTTAAACCGGCTGCGGCCGCTTCACCGAATTAGAGAGTAATGCGATGTTTTTAGTCGATTCCCACTGCCATCTTGATGGCCTGAATTATGAAACCCTGCATCAGGACGTGTCCGACGTGCTGGCCAAGGCCGCCACGCGCGATGTGAAATTTATGCTGGCAGTGGCGACCACGCTGCCGGGGTACAAGGCCATGGTTGACCTGATTGGCGAGCGGCCAAACGTGGTCTATTCCTGCGGTGTGCATCCGCTGAATCAGGAAGAGGAGTACGACTTCGCCGAGCTGCGCGCCCTGGCAGCCCATCCGCGCGTGGTGGCGATGGGGGAAACCGGGCTGGACTACTTTTACCAGAAAGAGACCAAAGCGCGTCAGCAGGCCTCCTTCCGTGAACATATCCGCGTAGGGCGCGATCTGAACAAACCGGTGATCGTCCACACCCGCGATGCGCGTGAAGACACGCTGGCGATCCTGCAGGAAGAGAAGGCCGACGAGTGCGGTGGCGTGCTGCACTGCTTTACCGAAGATCGTGAGACGGCCGAAAAGCTGTTAGATATGGGCTTTTACATCTCGTTCTCCGGCATTGCCACTTTCCGTAACGCGGAGCAGATCCGTGACGCGGCGCGCTACGTTCCGCTCGACCGCATGCTGGTCGAAACCGACTCGCCTTATCTGGCCCCGGTGCCGCATCGTGGTAAAGAAAACCAGCCGGCTTACACGCGCGATGTGGCGGAATATATGGCGGTGGTCAAAGGGGTGAGTATTGAAGAGATGGCCCAGGCCACTACGGAAAACTTCTCACGCCTGTTCCACGTCCCCATGTCGCGCCTCGCCGATTAATGATTGAGCAGCGATTTCTTTTATAGCTCGTAATTAATAGGCAGAAGTCGTAAAGTGCAGCGCCATAAAAGGTTGCTGCACTTTTTTTGTGCCGGAAAACGGCCCTTTTTTGCCGGAGTCTTCTAAAGAAATGGCCCACGTTCAACGAAACGTGATAGCCATCAAACAAATTTTAACGGATTTATTTTACTCTTCGTAATAAATACCGAGAGCGCAAAGCGCTCCACCCGCAGCGGGACCTCCCCCCTCTGTAACGCAGGCCGATCTCTCAGCCTGCGATAAAAAAAGCACTCATACTCAGGAGCTTTACACTATGTTCAAAAATGCATTTGCGAACCTGCAAAAGGTCGGTAAATCGCTGATGTTGCCCGTATCGGTTCTGCCGATCGCGGGTATTCTGCTGGGCGTTGGTTCTGCCAACTTCAGCTGGCTGCCTCTGGTAGTTTCACACGTTATGGCGGAAGCCGGTGGTTCGGTGTTCGCCAACATGCCGTTGATTTTTGCTATTGGTGTGGCGCTGGGCTTCACCAATAACGACGGCGTTTCAGCACTGGCGGCCGTAGTGGCCTACGGTATTATGGTGAAAACCATGGCCGTGGTCGCCCCGCTGGTATTACATCTGCCAGCCGAAGAAATTGCGGCGAAACACCTGGCGGACACCGGGGTACTGGGCGGTATTATTGCCGGTTCCATCGCCGCGTATATGTTTAACCGCTTCTACCGCATCAAGCTGCCTGAGTATCTGGGCTTCTTCGCCGGTAAACGCTTTGTGCCGATTATTTCCGGTTTCACCGCCATCTTCCTCGGCGTGATCCTCTCCTTTATCTGGCCACCGGTCGGTACCGCCATCCAGACGTTCTCACAGTGGGCAGCTTATCAGAACCCGGTTGTGGCCTTTGGTATCTATGGGGTGGTTGAGCGCTCGCTGGTGCCGTTTGGTCTGCATCATATCTGGAACGTACCTTTCCAGATGCAGATCGGTGAATACACCAACGCCGCGGGCCAGGTGTTCCATGGCGATATCCCTCGCTACATGGCGGGTGACCCGACTGCGGGCATGCTGTCCGGCGGCTTCCTGTTCAAAATGTATGGTCTGCCAGCGGCGGCTATCGCCATCTGGCACTCAGCGAAGCCTGAGAACCGCGCAAAAGTGGGCGGCATCATGATCTCCGCTGCGCTGACCTCGTTCCTGACCGGGATTACCGAACCGATCGAGTTCTCGTTCATGTTCGTTGCGCCAATCCTGTATGCCATCCACGCTATCCTGGCGGGCCTGGCCTTCCCAATCGCTATCCTGTTAGGCATGCGTGACGGCACCAGCTTCTCACACGGTCTGATCGACTTTATCGTGCTGAGCGGCAACAGCAGCCGCATCTGGCTGTTCCCTATTGTCGGGGTGGTTTACGCGCTGGTTTACTACACCGTGTTCCGCGTGCTGATTGTCAAACTGAACCTGAAAACCCCTGGCCGTGAAGATACCGCCAGCGAGCAGAGCACCAGTTCAGCCAGCGAAATGGCCGGTAACCTGGTGGCGGCATTTGGTGGCAAAGAGAACATCACCAACCTCGATGCCTGCATCACCCGTCTGCGCGTGAGCGTTGCCGACGTCGCAAAAGTTGACCAGGCTGGCCTGAAAAAACTGGGCGCTGCGGGGGTGGTTGTGGCAGGTTCCGGCGTTCAGGCAATTTTCGGCACTAAGTCCGATAACCTGAAAACCGAAATGGATGACTACATCCGTAACATGTAATTCATGACGTGAGTCGGGGACGGGCAATGCCCGTCCTTTTTTTATCTCATTCCTGATGCGATCGGTAGGGGACGGGCATGCCCGTCCCTTTTTTTTTATCTACCGCTCGATGAAGCGACTACAAATAGACCCGCAGATACTCCGTCAGGCACAGCAGCGCCATCGCCTGGCCGTAAGGCATCGAGGTCAGCGGTACCTGGCGATAGTAGTCGAGGTCGTTGCCCATCGCGGTGCCGAATGAGACCTGCGTCAGCTCGCCAGCATCATTAATGCGCTCAATCACTCCCTGTAACGCCCGTTCCGCCACCGGCGTATAGTCGCGGCTGATATAGCGTTTGCGTATCGCTTTCAGTATCCCGTAGGCAAACCCGGCGGTAGCGGAGGCTTCCAGATACGAGTCGCTGTCGTCGAGCAGCGTATGCCACAGCCCGCTTTCATGCTGGCACTGCGCCAGCGCCCTGACCTGAGTCTCCAGCACCTGCAACAGATAGCGGCGCGTGGCGTGCTGTTCCGGCCAGTTCATCAGCTCAATAAAATCGGGGATGGCAATCGTCAGCCAGCTATTGCCACGCGCCCAGCGCGCTTCGGCAAAATTGTGCTGGCCGTCGAAGGTCCAGCCGTGGAACCACAGGCCGCTCTTACGATCCATCAGATACTGGGTGTGCAGCAGGAACTGGTAGGTGGCTTCCTCGACGAATTCGGGGCGGTTCAGCAGCTGGCCGATCTTTGCCAGCGGCATCACGCTCATCATCAGCGTGTCATCCCACATCTGCTGGTGGTTCTCATTGTTATAAACCAGGTGCTGAATGCCGTGATGCTCGGTGCGCGGCATCTCATACATCACCCACTCCGCCCAGCGCTCCAGCACCGGCAGCAGCGTCGGGTCGCGCGTCTCCTCATAGCGGCAGGCCAGCGTCAGAAACGGGCAGGCGGTGTTGACGTTTTTGGTCGGCGTGCCTTCTGCCAGCCGGGCGCGGAACCAGTCGTCAATACGTTGCAGCGTCAGCGGGTCCCCGGTCTGCTGGTAATAGTGATACATGCCGTACAGCCCGATGCCGTGCGTCCACTCCCAGCCCGCCCAGCCTTTGGTGTCAATCACCCGGCCATCGTCAAGGCGCAGCAGAAACTCGCCGCTTTCGTCGGTAATGCTCACCAGATTGTCGCTGACGCGGGCAATCAGTTTGCGCAGTTCGGGCTTAGGCAGCAGGAATTCGGGCTGGCGCAGCAGCGCGCTGTACTTAACCGGGTAGACTGTCATCATGGTGCTCCTGAGGTCGGATAGCAGGGAAGGTGGGCGCCTGCGGCAGCATAGCTGCCGGAGGTTTATTACGGTTGAGGTAGCCAATATTGTTATTACCCCACAGATTTTCATAGGCCATGCCGGTCAGCGTCTCGACGGTGGCGCGTGCCTGCGCGCTTAACTGCTGAGGTACCGGCCCATCAGCCGCGCGCATTTTCAGCGTCTCTTCGCGCAGCGTGCGGTGCGTGTGCAGGTTGAGCTTAAAGCGCAGTGAGATAACAAAGCCGCAGGTCAGTATTGCCAGCGTGCCGACGCTGAGGATAAAGATAATCGTATGGCTGACCTGCGGCAGCTGCTCTGACCTGCCGGAGACAAAGCCGGAAAGCTGCAGCACGATACCCACCACCATCACGGCACCTGCCTGCGAGGCTTTGCGCGTCAGCGTCATGATGCCGGCAAAAATCCCCTCGCGGCGCTGGCCGGTAATCGCCTCATCGACATCGGCAATGTAGGTGTAAATGTTCCACGGGATGTAATTGATGCCGCCGCGACCCAGCCCGGCCACTGCAGAGATCAGCACCAGCAGCGCCAGGCTGTTGCTCATTCCGGCATACCACAGCAGCGCATAAGAGAGGGAGCTGGCGGCGAACAGCGCCACCACCAGGCGGTAAGCCGGGGCCGGGCCGATACGAATGCACAGCGGGATCATGCCGATCACCGCAATAAACTGCAGAACCGCCATGGTGCCCATCAGATTGGCAGCCAGCTGCGCACCCTGCATCAGCACAAACACCACGTACCAGGTAAACACCGCGTTAAACACGTCCTGCGCAATATAGCCGCCGAGATACATCCCCAGATGCTGGCGGAAGATACGAATGCGCAGCGTGGAAGCCAGCTCCACATACAGCCGTTGCAGGCTCTGACGCAGGTTAAGCTGCTGTTTCTCCGCCATGGCGCGCTGCGACTCGGCCGAAAGGGCATCTGCCGGGCGCTCCCAGGTGAACGCCCACACCAGCATCAGCACGATGGCGCAGAGGGTGGAGAACACCAGGCTGGCATAGAAAAATGACACCGCATTGTCCTTGCCGAAAATCCCCAGCAGAATGCCGGGCAGAAACGCGGCGAGGATGGTTGAGAGCTGGGCCAGTGCGATGCGCGCGCCGGAAAAGCGGGTTTTCTGCTTAAAATCGTCGGTCATTTCCGGTACCAGGGTTTCATACGGCACCAGCACCATGGTGTAGACGATATCAAACGCCAGGTAGGTCAGCAGATACCACAGATAGCTCATCTCACCGACCCACATCAGGCTGTAGCTGAATACGCCGGGAATACCGAGCAGGATGAAGAATTTACGGCGGCCAAAGCGTTTTCCCAGCCGGGTGGACCCGAAGTTGTCGGTGAGAAACCCCATCAACGGACTGATCGCCGCATCCAGCACGCGGGCAAGGGCAAAGATAAAAGTCGCTTCAATCGGCGTCATGCCGCAGAAGGTGGTATAGAAATAGAGCAGCCAGGCGGCAGTCAGCGCCGTGGTCCCGGCACCGAGGAAATCCCCGGAGCCGTAGGCAAGGTAATTCACCAGTCCGATCTTGCGAGTGTGCATCAGGAAAGCTCCTTTGCTGTAGGGTGGCTTCAACCACGTATTCCGGACAACTCAGACGGATGGTGGAAAAGTAGAATGTTCCCAACCATTCAACCTTGTCATTTTTGCCAGCAAATTGAGCAGAGTGGCAAAATCACCGTGATTACCTTGCGGGATCTCTAAATTTATAAAACAGTGTTTCGTTTTTATCGAAAATGGCAGTTCATTGTGCGAAGCGTCACGCAAAAATAATTTTTTGACGGGCGGGCGGGGGCATAACGTCGTAAAGCCGTGCGATTAGCGAAAGAAAAGTCAGTTGCAGGTTGAAAGAAAAGGATTCTCTCGCTCATACTGCGGTAACTTATATTACGCTCAAGGACATGCAGCATGGCTGAAGAAACCATTTTCAGTAAAATCATCCGCCGTGAGATCCCGGCCGACATCATTTTTCAGGATGAGCTGGTTACCGCATTTCGCGATATCTCCCCGCAGGCACCGACGCATATTCTGATTGTGCCGAATATCTTAATCCCTACCGCCAATGATGTTGGCGCCGCGCATGAAGCTGCGCTGGGGCGCATGATGACGGTTGCGGCGAAAATCGCTAAAGATCAGGGCATCGCCGAAGATGGCTATCGCCTGATCATGAACTGCAATAAGCACGGGGGTCAGGAGGTGTATCACATCCACCTGCACCTGCTCGGCGGCCGTCCTTTAGGCCCAATGCTGGCGTCCTGAACGCCAACGACTACGGACACAAATCTATGCGGGCAAGCGTAACGGCACTCACGTTACTGGTAGCGTTAGCCGGATGCAGCAGCGAGCGCACCACCATCAATACCTCACAGTCGTTAGTGATGGAGTCGGCCGTGCTGTCGGCGGGCATTACCACCGATGAACCGAATATTGGCGAAAGGGAAGGGCAGCAGCGCGCCACCACCGTGCTGTTTAATCAGCAGGAAAAGCCGGTTCAGGTCACTTATCGCTTCTACTGGTATGATGATAAAGGGTTAGAGATCTTACCTTTTGAACGCCCGCGCACGGTGACAGTACCCGCGCATGGTAAAGCCGACATCTCATCCCAAACCGGTAATCTGACGGCGAGCAAAGTTCGTCTCTACCTGTATCTGTAAGGAGTTAAGTGTGAACAGGAATATCTTTAAGCTCTCAGGCGTGCTGCTACTGGCGCTGATTCTGAGCGGCTGTATCAACAATCAACAGCAGCAGCAGCCTGAGCAACCCGCCAAGGTTGAGCCCGTGCAGCCGCCGGTAACCGTGCCGGAGCAGCCAAAACCGGAACCGGGCCAGAACGTACCGCAGCCGCCAAAAATGCAGACCATCAACTGGCCTGCCAGCGTATCACCGCTGGTGGCGCAGATGCTGAAAGCAGACGGCGTCACGGCGGGCAGCGTACTGCTGGTGGATAACGTGAAGAACAGCACTAACGGCAGCCTGCAGAGCGCGAAAGCGACCGCGGCGCTGCAAAGCTCGCTGGCGAACAACGCGCAGTTTACCCTCGTCACCTCGCAGCAGCTGGCGGTAGCGAAACAGACGCTGGGGCTCTCCGCAGAGGACAGTCTGGTGTCGCGCAGCAAAGCGATTGGCCTGGCGCGCTATGTCGGCGCCCAGTACGTGCTGTACAGCAATGCCGAAGGTGACGTGAAGTCACCGACGCTGCAGATGCAGCTGATGCTGGTGCAGACCGGCGAAATTATCTGGTCAGGCAGCGGTGCCGTCCAGCACTGATCCCGCGCTCGACAGGCTGATCGGGCAACAGTTTCCGGCGGCGAGTGCCGCCGGTTCCTTTTCTGCGCTCAGCGGATTGAGCGGCTACAGCGTGCAGGTCTCGCTGGACGATCGCAAATTTCTGGCACGGCGGGCAGCCAGCGGGCAGACCATGCCGGGGGTTGACCGCCAGCGCGAATATCGTCTGCTGCGTAAACTGGCCGCCAGTGGCCTGACGCCTGGTGTACACGGCAGGAATAGCGACTGGCTGCTGCTGGGGTGGCAGCCAGGCGAAGTGTTGAGCGCCGGGCAGCTGGACAGCTGGCTGGAGGGGCTGGTGGATGAGGTTGTCAGCTTACATCACCAGCCGCTGAGCGGTTATCGCCTGCAGCTGATGCCGCTGCTGATGGATTACTGGCAGCGCAGCCAGCCGCAGCGCCGCACCGTTCAGTGGCTGCGCGCGCTGCGGCAGCTGCAGCGTCAGGGTCAACCGCATCCGCTGCGGCTGGCGGTGCTGCATATGGATCTCCACTGCGGAAATCTGGTCGCCGAAGGCAGCCGGCTGCGCTTTATTGACTGGGAGTACGCAGCGGATGGCGATGTGGCGCTGGAGCTGGCCGCCATCATCAGCGCCAATGGGCTGGACGGCGCGCAGCAACAGCGGCTTATTACCCGTTATGCGACGCGTCAGCAGCTGAACATTGACGCGCTGAGCGGCCAGATCCAGCGCTGGCAGCCGTGGCTGTCTCTGCTGGCGACCAGCTGGTACGAGCTGCGGGCGCAGCAGAGCGGTGAACAACATTTTTATACGCTGGCAGCAGAAGGCTGGCAGCAACGACAGAACAAGAGGTGAAGTGTGGGACCGGTAATGTTAGATGTGCTCGGCTGCGAGCTGGATGCGGAAGAGCGTGAGATTTTACAGCATCCGCTGGTAGGGGGGCTGATCCTGTTTAGCCGCAACTATCATGACCCGGCGCAGCTGCGTGAGCTGGTACGGCAGATCCGCAGCGCCTCGCGCAACCGGCTGGTGGTGGCAGTGGACCAGGAAGGCGGCCGCGTGCAGCGTTTCCGCGACGGCTTTACCCGTCTGCCGGCGATGCAGGCGTTTGCTGCGCTGAATGATGCGGCCAGCGCGGAACAGCTGGCGCAGCAGGCAGGCTGGCTGATGGCCTCGGAGATGATCGCCATGGACATCGACATCAGTTTTGCCCCGGTGCTGGATATCGGCCACGGTAGCGCGGCGATTGGCGAGCGCTCTTTCCACGAAGACCCGGCAATTGCCCTGCAAATGGCGCGCTGTTTTATTCGCGGCATGCATGATGCCGGCATGAAGACCACCGGAAAACATTTTCCCGGACATGGTGCCGTCAGTGCGGACTCGCATAAAGAGACACCGCGAGATACGCGCAGCGAGGCGGAGATCCGCCATCATGATATGCCGATCTTTCAGCAGCTGATCGCCGAGCAGGCGCTGGACGCTATTATGCCTGCCCATGTTATCTATACTGAAGTCGATGCGCGCCCGGCCAGCGGCTCATCACACTGGCTGAAAACGGTACTGCGTAAGGAGCTGGGCTTTAACGGGGTGATCTTCTCTGACGATTTGTCGATGGAAGGCGCGGCGATTATGGGCAGCTACGCAGAGCGTGGCCAGGCGGCGCTGGATGCCGGTTGCGATATGATTCTGGTGTGTAATAACCGCGCAGGCGCGGTCAGCGTGCTGGATAACCTGTCGCCGATCAATGCAGAAAGGGTCGCTCAGCTCTACCATCGGGGAACCTTTACCCGTCAGCAACTGCAGGAATCGTCGCGCTGGAAGGAGACGAGCAACGCGTTAAATACGCTGCAGGAGCGCTGGCTGGCCCATAAAGCGGCTGCGGGCATCTGACAACAGGCTGCCCGTGGCGAATCACAATGAGGATGACGATGATTATCTATCTGCATGGTTTTGATTCAAACAGCCCGGGCAATCACGAAAAAGTGTTGCAGCTTCAGTTCATCGACCCGGACGTGCGCCTGCTCAGCTACAGCACCCGCCATCCTAAACATGATATGCAGCATCTGCTCAAAGAAACCGACAAGATGCTGCGTCAGAGCGACGACGATCGCCCGCTGATTTGCGGCGTGGGGCTGGGGGGTTATTGGGCCGAGCGTATTGGCTTTCTCTGCAATGTGCGCCAGGTGATGTTTAACCCCAATCTGTGGCCGAATGAAGTGATGGACGGCAAGATTGATCGTCCGGAAGAGTACCTGGATATTGCCACCAAGTGCGTCAGCCACTTTCGCGAACAGAATCGCCAGCGCGGGCTGGTGTTTCTCTCCCGCCATGACGATGCGCTCGACAGCACCCGCAGCGCGCAGGCCTTACACCACTATTACGAAGTGGTGTGGGATGAAGTTGAGGGCCACAAGTTCCGTAACATCTCCCACCATCTGCCGCGCATTAACGCCTTCAAAACACTCGGTTAAATCGCCGCACCCGGCGTCACATCCAGCCGCTGAAGCCCGCTAAAGTGCGGGCTGATTTTGTGGTCTTTATTCGTACTATTCTTAGTTTTGCTAATAACATTGACCAGGATCAATTTTCTTATAGCAGATGATTTCCTCCGTGTTATTCTGACCCCAGCTCGCGAATTAATATCGCCAACCCTATGTTAATTAAGGTTATTTATTTAACTTTTAATTAACGATTGGTTCACTTTTACAGGGGGTCGTTTGACAACACCTATGAAGAAAATTGTGATTATCGGCGGAGGTGCCGGGGGACTTGAACTGGCTACTCAGCTCGGCCATAAGCTGGGCCGCAAGAAGAAAGCCCAGATTACCCTGGTCGACCGCAACCATAGCCATTTATGGAAGCCGTTGCTGCATGAAGTCGCCACCGGATCGCTGGATGAAGGCATCGACGGTCTGAGCTATCTGGCTCATGCCCACAAGCATGGCTTCAGCTTCCAGCTTGGCACCTTGACCAACCTCGACCGCGAAAATAGCCGCCTGCAGCTGGCGGAAATCCGCGATGCGCAGGGTGAAGTGCTGGTACCGGAACGCGAGCTGGCCTACGATACGCTGGTGATGGCGCTGGGCAGTACCTCAAACGACTTCGGTACGCCGGGCGTGAAGGATAACTGTATCTTCCTCGATAACCCGCACCAGGCGCGCCGTTTCCACAACGAAATGCTGAACCTGTTCCTGAAGTTTTCTGCCAGCGAAGGCACGCAGGAGAAGGTCAATATCGCTATCGTTGGCGGCGGTGCCACCGGCGTAGAGCTGTCAGCCGAGCTGCACAACGCGGTTAAGCAGCTACACAGCTATGGTTATAAAGGTCTGGATAACCAGGCGCTGAACGTCACGCTGGTGGAAGCCGGTGAGCGCATTCTGCCTGCGCTGCCGCCGCGTATCTCCAGCGCCGCCCACCAGGAACTGAGCAAAATCGGCGTGCGCGTTCTGACGCAAACCATGGTGACCAGCGCAGACAAGAAAGGCCTGAACACCAAGTCCGGCGAATTTATCGAAGCTGACCTGATGGTCTGGGCAGCGGGCATCAAAGCACCGGACTTTATGAAAGATCTGGGCGGTCTGGAAACCAACCGCATCAACCAGCTGGTGGTTGAGCCAACGCTGCAAACCACGCGCGACCCGAATATCTACGCGATTGGCGACTGCGCTTCCTGCGCGCTGCCGTCCGGGGGTTTTGTGCCGCCGCGTGCGCAGTCCGCGCACCAGATGGCTTCCCGCGTGCTGGCCAACATTCTGGCAGAGATGAAAGGGCAGCCGCAGAAGCCCTACGTCTATAAAGATCATGGCTCGCTGGTCTCCCTGTCCCGTTTCAGCACCGTGGGTAGCCTGATGGGTAACCTGATGCGCGGTTCAATGATGGTCGAAGGGCGCATTGCGCGTTTCGTTTACATCTCACTGTATCGTATGCACCAGGTGGCGCTGCACGGCTACTTTAAAACCGGTCTGATGATGCTGGTGGGCAGTATTAACCGTGTGATCCGTCCACGAATGAAGCTGCATTAATCCCGCCGCTTTCTGTAAAATAAACGGCTTATAGTGCCACCAGCTATAAGCCGTTGTTCTGATACCGCCGTCTGAACCCCCCGTTAAGAACTCTCTTAAAAGCTTTCTCTTATCATGCGCTGGCCCTTTTTCTTCCAGTATTCTTATTGTCACATTCGCTCACACAACGCAAACTCAAGACTCATTACCACGGCGCGTCGCGCACGCCGGGAATGCCGTAGCTGTTACAGGACGTCTCAGCAGGCAATCATGCGCGGTAACAATTTCAGGAGGTTTTCCTGTGAATAAATCAATGTTAGCGGGTATTGGCATCGGTGTAGCAGCCGCCCTGGGTGTGGCCGCTGTGGCAAGTATGAACGTGTTCGATCGCGGACCGCAGTACGCGCAGGTGCTCTCTGCAACGCCAATCAAAGAGACGCTGAAGAACCCTCGTCAGGAGTGCCGCAACGTTACGCTGACGCATCGTCGCGCCGTGCAGGATGAAAATCGCATTGCCGGTTCAGTGCTGGGCGCGGTAGCGGGCGGGGTACTGGGTCACCAGTTTGGTGGCGGTCGTGGTCGCGATGTGGCAACGGTAGCGGGTGCGCTGGCCGGCGGCTACGGTGGTAATCAGGTGCAGGGCGCCCTGCAGGATCGCGATACTTACACCACTTCCGAGCAGCGCTGCAAAACCGTTTACGACAAGCAGGAAAAGATGCTGGGCTATGACGTCACCTATAAAATTGGTGACCAGCAGGGTAAAATCCGCATGGAAAACGACCCAGGCACGCGCATCCCGCTCGATAATAACGGCCAGCTGGTGCTGAGCGACAAAGCGTAATAGCATCCTGGCGCGCTGTTTTGTAGGGGCGGACCTTTGGTTAAGGTTCGCCCCTACTGTTTGGGCCAACCTGAAAAGCGGTCGGCCCCGACAATATTCAGGTTATCGGCATCCCCTGTAGGGCGGACCCTTTTTTCGGTCCGCCCTTATTGTTGGTAACATGAGTTACGCCGCCGCGTTTTCCAGCATCTTATCCATAAACTCCCGCACCCAAACCATACGCACTTTGCGCTCGCCAAGGTCGCGCATAAACTTAATGCGCGTCGGGCCGTCCAGCCGCCATTGCTGCGGATCTTTCTGCAACAGGCCAATCAGCCAGGCCGGGTCGACCTTATTTTTCTCGGCGAACTCAACGAAGCCGCCTTTCTCGCTGGCTTCAACCTTACGCACGCCCAGCTTCTTCGCCACCAGACGCAGCCCGGCGATATCCAGCAGGTTACGCGCTGCATCCGGCAGCAGGCCAAAGCGGTCGATCAGCTCAACCTTGAGGTCATCCAGCTCGCCGGACTCCTGCGCGCTGGCAATGCGCTTATAGAAGGAGAGGCGGGTATTAACATCCGGGATAAAATCATCCGGCAGCAGCGCAGGCATGCGCAGCTCGATCTCCGTCTGGCTGTTGGTGAGATCCTCCAGCGAGGGTTCACGGCCCTCCTTCAGCGCATCAACGGCATTTTCCAGCAGCTCCATATACAGCGAGAAGCCGATCGTCTCCATCTGGCCGCTCTGACCTTCTCCCAGCAGCTCACCGGCACCACGGATTTCCAGATCGTGCGTTGCCAGCGCGAAGCCCGCGCCCAAATCTTCCAGCGAAGCCAGAGCCTCCAGGCGTTTGTGCGCGTCGGTGGTCATCGCTTTCGGGTGTGGCGTCAACAGCCAGGCGTAGGCCTGGTGGTGAGAACGGCCCACGCGGCCACGCAGCTGGTGAAGCTGCGCCAGACCAAAGTGATCGGCACGTTCGATAATAATGGTATTCGCGGTCGGGATATCGATGCCGGTTTCGATGATGGTAGTACACACCAGCACGTTAAACCGCTGGTGGTGGAAATCGTTCATCACCCGTTCCAGCTCGCGCTCGCGCATCTGACCATGGCCGATAGCGACACGCGCTTCAGGCACCAGTGCGGAGAGACGCTGTGCGGCCTTCTCGATATTTTCGACGTCGTTGTAGAGGTAATAAACCTGGCCGCCGCGCAGCACTTCACGCAGGATCGCCTCGCGCACCACCAGCTCATCGTACTGGCGCACAAAGGTTTTTACCGCCAGGCGGCGGGCCGGTGGCGTGGCAATAATCGACAGATCGCGCATCCCACTCATCGCCATATTCAGCGTGCGTGGGATCGGCGTGGCGGTCAGCGTCAGAATATCCACATCGGCACGCATCGCTTTGATGCGCTCTTTATGCCGTACGCCGAAGCGGTGCTCTTCATCGACAATCAGCAGGCCGAGATCGCGCCATTTGATCTCACTCTGCAACAGCTTGTGTGTGCCGATCAGGATATCAACCTTGCCTTCCTGCGCCTCGCTCAGCACCTGCACCTGCTCTTTGGCGGTACGGAATCGGGACAGCATCTCAATGCGCACCGGCCAGTTGGCGAAGCGGTCGCGGAAGTTATCGTAATGCTGCTGGGCCAGCAGGGTGGTCGGCACCAGCACCGCCACCTGCTTGTGGTTTTCCACCGCGAGGAAGGCGGCACGCATTGCCACTTCGGTTTTACCAAAGCCCACGTCGCCACACACCAGGCGGTCCATCGCCAGCGGCTGGCACATATCGCTCAGCACGGCATTAATAGCAGCGGACTGGTCAGGGGTGGTTTCGAACGGGAAGCTCTCGCAAAACAGCTGATACTGTTCCCGGTCATGCTTAAAGGCAAAGCCGGTTTTGGCGGCACGCTGGGCATAGATATCCAGCAGTTCGGCGGCCACATCGCGCACTTTTTCTGCCGCTTTCTGGCGCGCGCGCGACCAGGCATCGCTGCCCAGCTTGTGCAGCGGCGCGTTCTCTTCGGCACCGCCCGCGTAGCGGCTGATCAGATGCAGAGACGACACCGGCACATACAGCTTGGCATCGCCGGCATACGCCAGCATCAGATACTCCGCCTGGATACCGCCGGTTTCCAGCGTGGTCAGGCCGATATAGCGCCCGACGCCGTGCTCGAGATGCACCACCGGCTGGCCCGGATGCAGTTCCGCGAGGTTGCGGATCAGCACGTCCGGGTTGATGGTGCGGCGGCTGTCCTGGCGACGACGGCTAACGCGCTCGCCCAGCAGATCGCTTTCGCAGATCAGCGCGCGGTTACGCAGGCCGTCGATAAAACCGTGTTCGCTGGCGCCGATCAGCAGATAGTGGCCTGGCGCCTGCGCATCCGGCAGCGAGTGGATCGCCGTCGGCTTCAGCTTGATGCGCGCCAGCAGCTCCTGCAATGCTTCGCGGCGGCCTTCGCTCTCTACCGAGAACACCACCGGGCCGCTGAAACTCTCCAGAAAACGGCGCAGGGCATCAAGCGGTGCTTTGGCCTGCGCCTGCACCGCCAGATCGGGCAGCGTTTCATAATGCAGATTGGTATTGGCGGCTTTATCGGCCAGCAGTTCGGTTTTCAGCTGCACGCGCGGCCACTGCTTCAGTTCGCCGAACAGTTCATCACTGCGCAGCCACAGGGTTGGCGGCGGCAGCAGCGGACGCATTGGGTCGACGCGGCGGTTCTCATAGCGGGCGTTAACATCCTGCCAGAAACGTTCGGCACTGGCTTCCAGGTCGCCGGAAATGATCAGCAGCGTATTGGCCGGCAGATAGCTGAATAACGGCTGCAGCGGCTGCTCGAAGAACAGCGGCTGCCAGTATTCAATCCCGGCGGGCAGGGTGCCTTTGCTCACCTGCTGATAGATATGCTCGGCTTCACGACGCACGTCAAAATGTTCGCGCCACTGGGTGCGGAACAGCTCAATCGCGGCTTTATCGGTCGGGAACTCGTGCGCGGGCAGCAGATTAATCGCTGCGACCTCTTCCTGAGTGCGCTGGCTGTCGACGTCAAACAGCCGCAGGCTGTCGATTTCATCATCGAAAAAGTCAATACGGTAAGGGCGGTCGCTGCCCATCGGGTAAAGGTCAAGCAGTGCGCCACGGGTGGCAAACTCACCGTGTTCCATCACCTGATCCACGCTGCGATAGCCCGCCTGTTCCAGCTGGGCGCGCAGCTTGTCGCGCGACAGCTTTTGCCCTTTTTGCATCACCAGCGCATGGCCGTGCAGGAAGCTGTGCGGGCAGACGCGCTGCATCAGCGTGTTAACCGGCAGGATCAGCACGCCGCGCTCAAGCGTCGGCAGTTGATACAGGGTGGAGAGTCGCGAGGAGATAATTTCCTGATGCGGCGAAAAACTGTCAAAAGGCAGCGTTTCCCAGTCCGCCAGCGCCATCACCGGCTGGTCGGTAAACTGTTTAATTTCATCCTGCAGGCGCAGTGCATTCTGCATATCCGGTGCAATCAATACCACCGGGCCTTGATGACGTTCAACCATTTCGGCACATTCAACGGCACAGGCTGCACCGGTTAATTGCCCCAGCTGGCGCTGGTCGCCTGCTCTGGTCGGCAGGTCGTAGCGGTAGAGTTCTGGCATAATCAGTTAGACGGTCTCTTGGCAAAGGGGAGATCGGAAAACCGCTGTGGTGCCGGGCGGTCCCGATTCAGCTACGCGGAGTATACCTTGATTTTAGCGGCAGTTGGGCATCCTGGCCTATTTTGGTGACTGCTGCGTATAGTGCATGCGCGGGCGGTCAATATTCGCCCAGATCAGCTCATTTTCACCATGATAGCTATGGTTGCCATCGTCCCACTTGACGTAGTAACCGGCGGGCTGGTCACCCTGTTCAAAAACATTCAGCACCACGCCTTTAATCTGTCCGGTTTTATGGCGCACGATACTGCCTTGTGGATATCTGGACATCGTTAACCCCCGCAGATACCGCCAGTAATGGATGCCACCATAGTCGCAGGGTTAACCATCGGTCATTGTCATTGAGATCAAAAAACCGACAATTAACCCCGTAATTTTGTTCAGACGTCACCGGTATTATCATCCTCAACGGCCTGATAGATACGCTGCAGGATATCCGGGAAGGCTGACTGTACGCGGCTCCAGCTGGGGATAAAGGGTTTCTCATTCGGGCGTTCAATAAACGACTGCCCGGCGTCGAGAATGGCCTGAGTAAACATCTCCACGGCGGCTTCCTCCGCATGCTGGTCGAACTTCAGGCCATTCATCGTCGCTTCATGGTTATAGATCTCCATCATATCCAGCGCGTTACGATAGTAGGTGGCTTTCAGCACGCGGAAGGAGTCGCTGGTAATATTAACGCCCATGGTGGCCATTTTACGCAGCAGCGACTGCACAATGTCGTTACTCATGCGCTTCAGTCCCCCGGTGCCGTCCTCTTCGGCCAGCGGCTGATGCTTATGGTCGTAGTTATCGGCAATCTCCACCTGGCAACTCTGCCGCGTGGTGTAGTTGCGATAGATCTCGGACAGCACGCCAATCTCCAACCCCCAGTCGCCGGGAATTTTAATGCCGTTCAGTACATGGGTGCGCATGGCGAACTCGCCGGAGAGCGGGTAGCGGAAGCTGGAGAGATAGTCGAGATACTCCGAATGGCCGTACACCTTTTGCAGCGAGCGCAGCAGTGGGCCAACCAGCAGGCGGCCAACGCGGCCATTCAGCTTGCCATCCGCGACGCGGGCATAGAATCCTTTGCAGAACTCATACTGGAAGCTGGGGTTCGCCAGCGGGTAGAGCAGGCGGGCCAGCATGCCGCGCTCATAGGTGACGATATCGCAATCGTGCAGCGCCACGCAGGCAGTTTTATCGGAAGCAAGGGTGTAGCCGGTGCAGAACCAGACGTTACGCCCTTTACCCGGCTGCGCAGGGGAAAGCCCCTCTTTATCCAGTTCGGCATCCAGCGCTTTCAGGCGCGGGCCGTCGTTCCACAAAATACGATGGCGCTGAGGCAGGCGCGAAAAGAACTCGCGGGCATGCAGAAACTGATCGCGGTCGGCGCGATCCAGCCCAATCACGATCTCGGCCAGGTAAGGGACTTTCGCCAGCTCATCGACGATATGGCTGAGGGCCGGACCTTCCAGTTCCGAATAAAGGGAAGGGAGGATCAGCCCCATTTTGCGCTTGCGTGAGAAGCGCGTAAGCTCTTTTTCCAGCTCCTCCACGCTGCGCCCCGTCAGGTTATGAAAGTTAGTAATGACGCCGTTCTGGTAAAAATCGCTCATCGCTTACCTCGTAATGGTGACCTCAGCTTACTGAGTGATATACCCGTCATACTTCAAGCTGCATGTGCGTTGGCTGCACCCGCTCACCCCAGTCACACAGTGATCTATGTTGCTGGGGACTCGCGGCCTTGCCGCCTTCCTGCACCAAAAGTAGGCCCCACGAGGGGACTCGAATTAATTAGGGTAAAAAATGCTCAAGCCCTTCGCACCAGCCTTCCGGGCCAAAATGTTCGGTGTGATAAATAGAGTGCTTATCCTGACGCTGCAAAATAACCGGATTTTTACTGTAGCCCTTAATCACCACCGCATAATCGACGGCATCCAGCATCTCCGCATCGTTAGGGCCGTCCCCCAGGCCAATGGTGAGCGGTGGCCCCGCCGGGTGAGGGTAGTGCTGGAGCAACCAGCGCAGCGCCGCGCCTTTACCACATCCACTGCGCACCACGGACCAGAAGCGCCCGCCCTGGATCAGGGTGAGATCCTGCTGCGCCAGATGCTGGCGGAACTCGGTGAAACGCTCCTCGCTGTCGCGCCAGATAAGGCTTTCCGAGGCCTCGCGCTGGCGTGCTAAAGCCGCCTGATGCGGGGCCAGCCCGGTCCAGTCGGAGACCTCCTTTTCACTGACTTCGGCAAAGCCGATGAACCTGAAGCCGTGCTGCTGTTTCAGGCGCTGCAGCGTGCGGCACAGCGTGGCGTAATCGGTGCCGCCCGACTCCCTGAAAGGGCCAGCGCCGCTGCCGTCATCCCACTGCACCAGCGCGCCATTTTCAGCTATAAACGGCGCGCCGGCGATCCCCAGCTGATCTTGCAGCGGGACGATCTCCGCTGCAGTCTTACTGGAGCAGATAACCAGCGGGATGTGCTGCGCATGCAGGCGTGCCAGCCAGGGTTCGGCGGGTTGCCAGCTATAGGTATGGTGGTCCAGTAGCGAACCGTCGAGATCGGTGATAATCATCACCGGGTCCTGCAACGTCGGCATTGGCAATACCTCATAAGTGACGGTGAGCATTGAGTATAGTCCAGAGTTTCACAGGCGCGGGGAGGGCGTAAAGCGCTCGATAGCGGTTCGGCAACTCCAGGAATTATCTTAAAAGCGAGTAAGAAAAGTGACGGGAGTGACAGTCGCGGGCGGTGCGAAAGATCAGCAGTGGCGCAGGCTGTAGCCGAGAAGCTTGTACAGGCTGTGGATTTTTGTACAAATTAAACGGAAGTTAGGAGTTGTCTTAGCCAGACAATGCGTTACTCTATTGACGTCAATGAATTACCCAAGTAACGAATTCATTTCCTGTGAGAATACTTTATCCCGGCCAGTCACTGGCTGGGATTTTTTTTGCTCAGGCAGAAATCGCAGGCAAAAAAAAAGCCCGCGCTGCGCGGGCAAAATCCTTGTTACTTTTGGTAGGCGGTCTCCACCCACGCTAACATCCAGGGGTGGAGACAGCCTTTCTGCGCCTTTGGGGTTGGTGCAGTGAGAAGATTCTAAGATTAAACCCTGTCAGGAGTCTCACCGCGAAACGTAAAGAAAGCGAAAAAGTGAGACAACAGAAGACTTTACGCAGCTTTACGCGCTTACGACGCGATGATTTTTTTGGCTAGCTATAATGATCAACGGGTTAACCCCTGACAAAAACAGAAAACGGAGAGTGTATGGACTTTTTACGCATTGTGATTGCGATTCTTTTACCCCCACTGGGCGTGTTTATGCAGGTTGGTTTTGGCGGAGCATTCTGGCTGAATATCCTGCTGACGCTGTGCGGCTACATCCCCGGTATCATCCACGCGGTGTGGGTGATTGCACGTCGCTAACTGACCAGACTGCTGCGCGCCATAAAATACTCGGTTAAACTGAAGCAAATCAGGCTTGGAGAGACCATGAAAGTTAATGAGCGCGTAACGGTAAAAACTGACGGCGGACCACGCCGTCAGGGGACGGTTCTGGCAGTGGAGGAGTTTAGCGAAGGCACCATGTTCCTGGTGGCGCTGGAGGATTATCCACTGGGGATCTGGTTCTTTAATGAATCCGGCCACGAAGACGGCATTTTCGTCGAACCGCACCCGTAACCAAAGAGGTGACAGTCATCGCTGTCACGTCGTGGCGAGGCACGCCTCGCCCGCTTCAGGCCAGCCCTGAATGTGCCGGCACAAAATTTCCTCGCCCGCCCGCAATTCCCCACAAAACGCCGTACCGACCCTTATCAACCCAAAAACTCTCGCCAGCATTGGCCTTACACTGTTTTAAACCGCCAAAAACAGTCAGGGATCCCTATGCTAATGCCGCTTGTGCCTGCCGTTGCCGAATGGCAGCGCGATGACTACCTGTTAAGCAGCGACCCGCAAAAAATCGATATCGCCTGGGTCCACCACCACATCTCCGAACACAGCTACTGGGCGCAGGGGCAAACGCTGGAAATGACCGAGCGCTCCCTCGCGGCCTCAATGCCTTTCGGCATCTATTACCAGCAGCAGCAGGTAGGTTTTGGCCGCCTGATCACCGACTACAGCCGCTTTGCCTATCTCAGCGACGTGATGATCGACGAAGCGCACCGTGGTAAAGGCTTAGGGCGCTGGTTTGCCGCCGCAATTGTCCATCACCCTGAACTGAAAACCATCAAACGCTGGATGCTGGCGACCGATGACGCGCACGACGTATACCGTCGGGCGGGCTGGAAGCCGGTGGCACAGCCGCAGCGCTTGATGGAATTTATTCCTACCCCACCAGAGGATCGCACTCCATGACCTACCGCGTTGGCGTCGATATCGGCGGCTC
The DNA here is from genome assembly GCF_014773485.1 of Erwinia aphidicola. Taxonomy (GTDB): domain Bacteria; phylum Pseudomonadota; class Gammaproteobacteria; order Enterobacterales; family Enterobacteriaceae; genus Erwinia; species Erwinia aphidicola. The sequence goes on from NZ_JACXBP010000001.1 coordinate 294,790, forward strand.
GTTTACTGACTTTGCGCTGCTTGACGAGCGTGATAACAGCATCCGCACCCTGAAAGTCTTGTCGCGGCCCGACAGCCCCGGCAGTGAAATTACCACCGGGCTGGCGGCGTTTCAGCAGCGCGATGGCATCAATCCGGCTGATATCCACTACTTCACCCACGGCACCACCGTTGGCGTGAATGCGGTGATCCAGCGCAAAGGCGTCAAGCTGGCGCTGTTCGCCACCGAGGGCTTCTGCGACGTGCTGGAGCTGGCCCGCCTGAAAATCCCTCATATCCACGACCTGTTCTCACGCCGCCCGGCCCCGCTGATCGCCCGCGACCGCGTCTTCGCCATCAAAGAGCGCAGCGACCGCGACGGCAACGTGCTGCAGCCGGTCGAGCGCCAGAGCGTGGTAGACGCGGTAGACAGGGCGCGCGCTGCGGGGTGCCAGGGGATAGTCGTCTCGCTGCTGCATAGCTATCGCAACGGCAGTAACGAAGCGCAGGTGCGCGCGATCGTCGCCGAAATTGCTCCCGATCTGCTGACCTCCTGCTCGGCCGAGATCTGGCCGATTATCCGTGAATACGAACGCACCATCACTGCGGTGATCAACGCCTATGTACAGCCAAAAGTGATCTACTACCTTGACTCGTTCGAACGCGCCCTGAAAGAGATGGGCGTGCCGGTGCCGCCGCGCATCACCAAATCCAACGGTGGAGTGATGGCGCTGGCGCAGGCCAAAGCCGAGTGCGTACAGATGGTGCTATCCGGCACCGCTTCCGGCGTGATGGGCGCCAGCTATATTGCCGAAAGCTGCGGCTTTGACCGCCTGCTTAGCCTCGATATCGGCGGCACCAGCGCCGATGTGGCGGTGATTATCGATGGCCGCCCGGAGTACGGCAGTGGCGAAATTATCGGGGATTTCCCAATCTACATTCCGTCAGTGTCGGTCACCTCGGTGGGTCAGGGCGGCGGGTCGATCGCCTGGATCGACAGTCTCGGCGTCCTGCAGGTCGGGCCGGACAGCGCCGGTTCGCTGCCGGGGCCAGTCTGCTTCCGGCGCGGCGGTAGCGAAGCCACCGCGACCGATGCCTTTGCCGCCTGCGGGCTCATTGGTCACGGCGACCTCGGCTATAACGCGGTGCAGGTCGACGTGGCCGGGGCGCGCGCGGCGGTGGAAAAACTGGCGGCACCGCTCGGTATCAGTATTGAGGAGACGGCGGAAAATATTATCGCGCTGGCGATCTCCAGCATGTACAGCGACACCAGTGGGCTGATTTCACGCTTCGGCCTCGATCCCCGTGAGTTCTACTTCCTCGCTTTCGGCGGCGCCGGGCCGATGATGGGCTGCTTCCTGGCGCGTGAGCTGAAGCTGAAAGGCGTCGTGGTTCCCCCTACGCCTGGGGTGCTGTCGGCGCTTGGCGGGCTGGTGGCCGACATAAAAAATGACTTTATCCGCACGCTGTACTGCGAGCTGACGCTGGCGGTCATGGACGATTTGCAGGTCAACGCGAGCGAACTCCGTCGCGAAGCCGAAGGCTGGCTGGCGCGGGAATACGGTGCCGATCTGCCGTATCAGCTGAGCTTCTCCGCCGATATGCGCTACCGCGGTCAGTCGTTTGAAATTGACGTGGCGCTGCAGGAAGCCTGGCTACTGGCGGGCGATCTCGCCGCCGTGCGTGCGGCATTTGATGCCCATCACACGCGCCTGTTCGGTCACCACGACCAGCACGCGGCGGTACAGCTGATCAACCTGCGGCTGGTGCTCTCCTCACCGACGCCGAAACCGCGCCTCAGCACGCTGGCGCAGGCCACTGTTCCGGTGGACGTAGTGCGTGAAGTGGACGCGTGGATCGACGGCCAGTGGTGGCAGGTTGGCGTGGTCGCCCGCAGCGCGCTATTGGCCGGGCACCAGCTGGATGGCCCGGTGATTATCACCCAGGACGACTGTACCACCTGTGTTCCACCGCAGATGCAGGTCGACGTCGACCGCTTTGGCAACCTGATTATTACCCCGCAAACCGGAGCGCATCATGGCAATTGATGGTCGTAACCTGCAAATCCTCGCTAACTACTGCGCGGCCGCCGCCGATGCGATGGCGTTTACCCTGATGCGCACCGCCCACTCGACCTTTGTTAAAGAGACGGAGGACTTCTCCTGCCAGATCGTCAGCCGCAGCGGAATGGCGTTTGCCTCACCGCGCAGCTTCGGCGCGCCGTGGTACAGCGGTATCGACTACGGCCCGGTACTGGAACTGATCGACGGCTACCGGGAAGGGGACATCTGCATCACTAACGACGCCTACGCGGGCAATGTGGCCACCCATTCGCCGGATATCCATATCTGGAAGCCGGTGTTTTATCAAGGTGAGATCGCGTGCTTTGTGGTCGGGCATATCCACAATACCGACGTCGGCGGCGCTGTTCCGGCCTCGCTGTCGCGCTCGCTGAGTGAAATTGTGCAGGAGGGGATCCGCATTCCGCCGCTAAAAATCATCAGCGCTGGGGTGCTGAACGAAGAGGTGGCGCGCATAATGCGCCTCAATGTCCGTGCGCCGGATCAGAACTGGGGCGACTTCAACGCGCAGATCGCCTCGGTCAACATCGGCGAACGCAAGGTGCAGGAGATTATCGCCCGCTTCGGCATTGACGATTTCCTCAGCGGTATTGAGGGGATTCTCGACTATGCCGAGCAGCAGGCACGCAGCATAATCAGCACTATTCCCGACGGCGACTATTTTTACGCCGACTATGCCGATGAAGACGGTGAGGGCGGCTATCCGTGCCGCATCGCCGTCACGCTGCGGGTAACGGGCGAGCGGCTGGAGCTGGATTATACCGGCAGCGATCCGCAGCTGATGTCGTCGCTGAATATGCCCACCGGCGGGCGCGAGCGTCATCCGCTGGCGCTGGTCGGCGTCACCTATGTGCTCTCTACCCTTGACCGTTCGCTGCTGCTCAATGCCGGAACGCTGCGCCCGACGCGGGCTATTCTGCCGCCTGGCAGCATTATGAACTGCGAAGCGCCAGCGGCGGTGGGAATGCGCTCACTGACCTGCGCGATGTCGCAGATCGCCACCGTGGGGGCTTTCTCGCTGGCGATGCCGGAGCGCCTGCCGGCCAATTCGCCGGGCGGCAATTCCATTATCAATATTCGCACCGTTGACGGGCAGAACCGCAGCGTGGTGGCCTCGCTCGGCCCGGTAGGCGGCGGCGCGGGTGGCACGCCAAGGCACGATGGCCCGGACGGTTCGGGCGGCCTCTCGGCGTTCCTGAAAAATACCCCCATCGAGATTAACGAAGCGGAGGTGCCGGTACGCTTTCATCGCTACGGTTTGGCCGCCGACAGCGCCGGGGCCGGGGAGTTTCGCGGCGGGCTGGCAACGGAGATGGCGTTTGAGGTGTTCGCACCCAATACCACCATTACGGCGCGAAACCGTAACCGCTCGGTGTTCTCTTCGGCGGGCGCCGCCGGTGGCCGGGCGGGCAGCACTTCGTGGTTCCGCACCGAACACGCCGACGGGCGCGTCACTGAACACGGCAATACTGATGTGATCCACTGCGGGCCGGGGGATGTGGTGGCGATCAAAGGGCCGGGCGCGGGCGGCTACGGGCTGGCGAAGAACCGCAGCCTGCAGGCGGTATTGCAAGATGTGCAGTGCGGTTTTGTCAGCGAACAGGCGGCGCGCGAGCAGTACGGCGTGGCGCTGCAGTACGGAGAGATTGACGAGGTCGGCAGCGCCCGTCTGCGCAGCGCGATGGCGGATGCCAGCGGGGAACACTTTGACGTGGGCAGCGCCCGACGCGAGTTTGAAAGCCTGTGGACGCCGCAGCGCTATCAGCTGCTCACCAACTTCCTCGCGCAGCGCCCGGTCGTGTGGCGTCACTTCCTCAAGCACCAGGTGTTTGCGGCAGTGCAGGCAGGTGAAGGCCGTGAATTAGCGCTCGATCAGCAAATGTCTCAGCTGTTTGCGCGCTTATTACAACGCTTCCCGGCGCTGAACGTCCCGCAATCAATGTAACGCTGATGTAGGGCCCTGCTGAATTTTGCGATCCGTGCCGGAAAACAAAATTTGCCGGGGTTTTTTTATCGGCTTCATTAATGTTTTTCTATTTTTAACCGGGTAGGATTATCGGGTAGATAATAAACAGTGGGTTTATTAGTGGAATAAGTAAGAGAGGTTAAGATGGATTTCAACCTGAAGGATTTTGTCAGTGCGATAGGGGGTGGGCTTGGTTTGGGGTTTGGCCTTTCAAGCCTGGTTCCCGTGCTTGTTCCTTCCGTAGTCTACAGCGATTACATCTGGAAGTGTGGCGCTATTTCTGGAGCAGTGGTACTGAGTGCTCTTTATCTCTACTCGGCATGGAGAGCTAAATGATGGAGTCAGCCTGGTATTTCCCGCACAACGGTCAGCAGTTGGGAGTATTCTATTTAACGATTTGCGTTATCTATTTATTAATTCACTTAATATGGGAGAGATATAGTGTGCGCGGACCACTTTTTTCCCTGAAAAATATGCATCTTAAGGCGGCCCTGGTTTTCTCCAGCACGACAATGGCATCCAGCCTGCTTTTTGTGGTGATCGTCTTCGATCTGGAAAATCCGCTGCGCTATTCGGATGCCTTTGTCCTGCCGCTGGTTATTTCAGCGCTGTGCGGGATATTTGTCTCGCTCTCCTCGCTTGATCCGGAAGCGGGGGTGAGATAATTAAAGGTCGGGCATGCCCGACCCCAACATTATTTGACCAGCGCCAGCGAAAAGCCATCCCAGCCTTTGGCGCCCACGGTTTGAATCGCGGTGGCGTCAAGGCGCGGATGGCTGCCCATCATCGACAAAAAATCACGCACGCCCTGCAGGTTCCAGTCGCTGGTGTCGCCGTCGGCCACGCGTCCGTTGCGGATCACGTTATCGCCAATAATTAACGTTCCGGAACGGGAATAGGTAATCGCCCATTCAAGGTAAGCCGGGTTATTACGCTTGTCGGCATCGATGAAAATCATATCGAACGGCGCGGACCCGGCGAGAGTGGGCAGGGTATCCAGCGCTGCGCCGACGCGGATAGTTACCTTACTCTCCAGCCCGGCATGACGGATGTTTTTCGCCGCAATTTCGGCATGATGCGCTTCATATTCCAGGGTGATCACTTTGCCATCCTCCGGCAGCGCACGAGCCAGCCAGATGGTGCTGTAGCCGCCCAGCGTGCCAATCTCCAGAATGCGTTTTGCCCCGACCATTCTGGCGAACAGCTGCAGCAGCTTGCCCTGATTGGGTGCGACATCAATTGCCGGTAAACCCGCCGCCTGGTTCGCCTCCAGCGCCGCAAGCAGTGCCTCATCCTGCACCACCAGCTGCTCCACCAGATAGTCGTCGACCTGCGCCCAGCGTTGTTGATTCATCGTTTGTCCCTGCTGAATGGTAAATCGCTAATTATAGATGGGTTGAGGCGGGCGAGATGCCACAGCAGGGGGATATTTTTGATGTATGCAGGTCTACTGTAGTGGCCGACCTTCTTTTCCGGTCGGCCTTCAGCAAAATAGTGCGGGTTGACCGAAAAAGAGGGTCAACCCCTACGCCGTCACCCTGGCAACAAATTGCGGGTCGGCCTTCAGTTAGCGATATCAGTTGCGGCAGGTTTCCTGCTGCGGCGATCGCGCATCGGGGATAAGGGTTAACAGCCCGCAGAACGCCATGCCAACGCCAATCCACAGCGGGGCGCTCAGGCCAAAGCCGTACTCAATGCCCAGCCCGCCGAGCAGCGACCCCAGCATCAGGCCGAGGGTGATCATCGAAGCGTGCAGCGTATTCACCAGCTGACGGTTGCCGGCCGCGCCCATCACCCGCGTCACCATCGCCGGGTTCATCGTTACCCCGGTCAAGCCAACGCCGACCACCGCCGCCACGGCAATCACCGGCTGCGCAATGTAAAGCGCAAACAGCGTCATAAACAGCATCAGGCACAGCAGGCCAAAGATAATCACCGGCAGCGCAAAGCGCTGTGCCAGCCTGCCGACCACCGCATTACCCAGTACCGTAGCGGCGCCGTAAATCACCAGTAGCCAGGTAATGCTCCCGGCGCTAAAGCCAGTCTCGTTGCTCAGGATCGGCGTGAAGTAGCTGAAGCCGGCAAAGGTCGCGCCGATGATCATCATGCTGGTACTGTAAGTGCGCCACAGCAGCGGGTTTTTCAGCGCCCGCAGCTCGTCGCCCAGACTGATATCTTCCGCATGCAACGATTTTGGCAACGTCAGCCGCGTCAGCCACAGCGCCAGCAGCGTAATCCCCACCACCGACCAGAAGCTGACGCGCCAGCCCGCGAGGTTCCCAATAAAGCTCGCCAGCGGCAGACCGATAACGGTGCCGATCATCAGCCCACCCAGCACCACGGTGATCGCACGTGAGATCAGCTCTGGCTTAACCAGCCTGACGCCAGTACTCACCGCGCAGCCAATGAATGCCCCGGCAACCGCCCCGGTCATAATGCGCGCCGCCATCAGCAGCGGGTAGTTGCTGGCAATGGCACCGAGCGCCTGGCTGGTAATAAACAGCCCGAGGAGAATAAACAGCCCGCGGCGCGGCGGCTGCTTCAGCAGCAGCAGGGTTAGCAGCGGGCCGCCGAGCGCCATCGCCAGCGCATACACAGTGATCAAATAGCCCGCCATCGGCAGGCTGATGTGCAGGTCGGCCGTCATGATATTCATCATCGCCGCCACCTGGAATTCGCTGGTTACCATGGCAAAAACGCCGAATCCCAGCGTATACACGGCCGCAGGCAGAGAAGTGGAAGTTGCAGACATAACGTTTCCCGGAGAAGAAGAAGCAAAGAGGCAAAGTGTAGACGTTGTTCTGTGTTTGCTAGTTAGCGCACCATGCTCACCACTCGCGGCGCTTTTTAAAAACCTTCATCACTCCTTAACCGCACTGTCACACAACCTGGCCATCTTGGTGTGCAACCCGGTGGGGAGCTTAAGGCACATTGCCTCCCCCGCTGAACGGACGGTTTCGCGGAGATTTTTTACATGCTCAACTTATCCAGACATCCGACCACTTTGTATCAGGCCATCGCCGCCCAGCTGGAGGAGGAGCTGCGCAACCGCTATCGCTGCGGGGAGTACCTGCCCTCCGAAAAACAGCTGGCCGCAAACTATGCCGTCAATCGCCACACCCTGCGCCGTGCGGTGGATGAGCTGGTGGATAAAGGGCTGGTTCAGCGCCGCCAGGGCGTGGGTATTCTGGTGCTGATGCGCCCGTATAACTACCCGCTGCATGCCCAGGCGCGCTTCAGCCAGAACCTGCTGGAGCAGGGTAGCCACCCGACCAGCGAGCGTCTGCTGGCGGTACTGCGCCCGTGCAATGCGGAAGTCGCCAGCGCACTGGCGTGCAAAGAGGGCGACACGGTTGTCCACCTGCGCACGCTGCGCCGGGTCAACGGCGTGCCGGTCTGCGTGATTAACCACTACCTGCCCGATCTCAGCTGGTGGCCGCAGCTACAGCAGTTTAACAGCGGCTCACTGCACGATTTCATTCAGCAGCACCTCACCGCCGGGCTGACGCGCAAGCAGACGCGCATCACCGCCCGCCGCGCCCAGGCAAAAGAGAGTGGCCTGCTGGAAGTGGCCCTGCACGCGCCGCTGCTGTGCGTGCGCACCCTGAATACCTGTACCGACAGCGGCAGCATGGCGGAATACTCCGTCAGCCTGACGCGTGCCGATATGATCGAACTGACGCTGGAGCACTAAATGGAAGCAAACAAGGCACGTCAGCACTGGCTCTCCGTGCTGGCCCACAGCCAGCCTGCAGAGTTGCTGGCGCACTGGCCGCAGGATCTGAAGGCGGATTATCAGCTGCTGCGCCCGGCAGAAACCGGCCTGACTCGCCTGCAGGCGCGCATGGGCGGCACCGGTAAACGCTTTATTCTGGGCGATACCACCGTGACCCGTGCCGTGGTGCGGCTGCCAAACGGGCTGTGCGGATACAGCTACATTCTTGGCCGCGATAAAGATCATGCCGAACGCTGTGCGCTGCTGGATGCCCTGCTGCAAAGCGACGGTATGCCGCATCTGCATCAGCACATTATTGCGCCGCTGGCGGCCCTGCGTCAGGAGCAGCAGACGCTGCGCTCACGCGAAGTGGCCAGCAGCCGCGTTGACTTCTTTACCCTTGTCCGGGGAGATAACTGATGACCTTACTTGCCAGCTTTAGCCATCCTGTCGCTGATGCCCAGCGCGCCTTTCGCCGCATTCTGAAAGCGATGAGCGAGCCGGGCGTAATGGTGTCGTTGCCCGCGCTGCCGGCCTGGGGGCGTGCTTCTCCGGCCGCCACGGCGGTATTAATGACGCTGGTCGACCGCGAAACGCCGCTGTGGATCGACCAGGCGCTGAACGATGATGCGCTGCTCAGCAACTTGCGTTTCCATACCGGGGCGCCGGTCACCGCGCGCACCGACGCCCCCTTTGCCCTGCTGCACGCCGCTGACGGCACGGAGATAAGCCAGTTCTCTGCGGGGGATAACGTCGCGCCGGAGAAAAGCACCACGCTGATTATCGACGTGCCTGCCCTGAGCGGCGGACTGACGTTACGCCTGCGCGGGCCGGGCCTGATGGAGCGCCGCGCCATTGCGCCGCAGCTGCCGGAAAGCGTGCTCAGCTACCTGCGTAACCGCGCGCATCACTTCCCGCAGGGCATCGACCTGATCTTTACCTGCGGTGAAAACATGATGGCGCTGCCGCGCAGCACCGTTGTGGAGGTGTGCTGATGTACGTTGCCGTTAAAGGGGGCGAGAAGGCGATAGCCGCCGCCCATCAGCTGCAGGAGAGCCTGCGCCGTGGCGATGCGAACCGGGCTGAAATCCGCTGTGAACAGATTGATCAGCAGCTGGGTCTGGCCGTGGATCGCGTGATGACCGAAGGCGGCATTCACGACCGCCAACTGGCGGCGCTGGCGATCAAACAGGCGAGCGGCGATCTGGTGGAAGCCATCTTCCTGCTGCGTGCCTACCGCACCACGCTGCCGCGCCTGGCGGACAGCCTGCCGCTCGACAGCGCGGCGATGCGCGTCGAGCGACGCATCTCGGCGGTGTATAAGGATCTGCCTGGGGGGCAGCTGCTCGGGCCGACCTACGACTACACCCATCGCCTGCTCGATTTCACCCTGCTGGCAGAGGGCAAAACGCCGCACACGCCGCGTGCCGAACAGCCGCTGCAGGCAGAGTGCCCGCATATGTTTGACCTGATGACGCGCGAAGGGCTGGCGCTGCGTGAGGAAGATGACGGCAGTGAACCTGTCGATATCACCCAGGATGCGCCATCCTACCCGATGCCGCGCTCGGCGCGCCTGCAGCAGCTGGTGCGCGGTGACGAAGGTTTCCTGCTGGCGCTCGGCTACTCCACCCAGCGCGGCTACGGGCGTACCCACCCGTTTGCCGGGGAGATCCGTACCGGCTATGTCACGGTGGAGATCTGCCCGGAAGAGTTGGGCTTTCCGCTGGAGATCGGCGAAGTGCTGCTGACCGAGTGCGAGATGGTCAACGGCTTTACCACCCCGGCAGATCGGGCGCCGCACTTTACCCGTGGTTACGGGCTGGTGTTTGGCCGCGCCGAGCGCAAGGCGATGGCGATGGCGCTGGTGGACCGTGCGCTGCAAACCGATGAGCACGGCGAGCGCATTACCAGCCCGGCGCAGGACGAAGAGTTTGTGCTGTCGCACGCCGATAACGTCGAGGCAGCGGGCTTTGTCTCGCACCTGAAACTTCCCCACTACGTTGATTTCCAGGCCGAGCTTGAACTGCTCAAGCGCCTGCGTGCTGAATACCAGGAGAAACACCGTGACTGAACTCAGCGGTTACAACCCCGGCTACCTTGATGAGCAGAGCAAGCGCACCATCCGCCGCGCAATCCTCAAGGCGGTGGCGATCCCCGGCTATCAGGTGCCGTTTGGCGGGCGTGAAATGCCGATGCCTTACGGCTGGGGCACCGGCGGGATCCAGCTGACCGCCAGCGTGATTGGCGAAAATGACGTGCTGAAGGTGATCGACCAGGGCGCGGACGATACCACCAACGCGGTGTCAATCCGCCGCTTTTTCCAGCGCGTCAGCGGGGCAGCAACTACGGAACGCACCGTGGATGCCACGCTGATCCAGACGCGTCACCGCATCCCGGAAACGCCGCTGGTCGAGGATCAGATCCTGATTTATCAGGTGCCGATCCCGGAACCGCTGCGCTTTATTGAACCGCGTGAGACGGAAACCCGCACCATGCACGCACTGGAGGAGTACGGCATCATGCAGGTGAAGCTGTATGAAGATATCGCCCGCTACGGCCATATCGCCACCACCTACGCCTACCCGGTGAAGGTCAACGATCGCTACGTGATGGACCCGTCGCCAATCCCGAAATTCGACAACCCGAAAATGGATATGATGCCCGCGCTCCAGCTGTTCGGCGCCGGGCGCGAGAAGCGTATCTACGCGCTGCCGCCGTATACCAAAGTGGAGAGCCTGGATTTCGACGACCACCCGTTTAGCGTGCAGCAGTGGTCTGAACCCTGCGCGCTGTGCGGCTCGCGCGACAGCTATCTGGACGAAGTGGTGATGGATGATGCCGGCACGCGCATGTTTGTCTGCTCGGATACCGATTACTGCCATCAGCAACAAGAGAATCAGCCATGAACCGTGAATCCCCGCTGCTGGCGGTCAATCAGTTAACCCATCTTTATGCGCCGGGCAAAGGCTTCAGCGATGTGTCGTTTGAGCTCTATCCGGGGGAAGTATTAGGCATCGTCGGCGAGTCCGGCTCCGGTAAAACTACGTTGCTGAAGGCCATCTCGGCGCGGCTGGCGCCGCAGCAGGGCGAGATTATCTATCAGGGGCAGGATCTGTATGCGATGAGCGAAAGCGAGCGCCGCCGTCTGCTGCGCACCGAGTGGGGCGTGGTGCATCAATACCCGATGGATGGCCTGCGCGCGCAGGTCTCTGCCGGGGGCAATATCGGCGAGCGCCTGATGGCGGTGGGGCAGCGCCACTATGGTGAGATCCGCCACACCGCAGGCAAATGGCTGCAGGACGTGGAGATCCCGCTGGCGCGGATTGATGACCTGCCGGGCACCTTCTCCGGCGGTATGCAGCAGCGTTTGCAGATTGCGCGCAACCTGGTGACCCATCCTAAACTGGTGTTTATGGACGAGCCAACCGGTGGGCTGGATGTTTCGGTGCAGGCGCGCCTGCTCGATTTGCTGCGCAGCCTGGTGCGTGATTTGAATCTCGCGGTGGTGATTGTCACGCACGACCTCGGCGTGGCCCGCCTGCTGGCGCATCGCCTGCTGGTGATGAAGCAGGGCGCGGTGGTCGAGAGCGGCCTGACCGACCGGGTGCTGGACGATCCGCATCATCCGTATACCCAGCTTTTAGTCTCGTCGATTGTATAAACCGGGCGGACCGAAAAAGCGGGTCCGCTCCTACGGTTCGTGGCCGCCCGGGTCATCCAGGGGACGCCCCTTTTTCCCGGTCGTCCCGTGTTGAAAATGATGGAAATAATCATGAAGCTGAAACTGCGCGTCGAAAATCTGTCGAAAACATTTGTGATGCATAACCAGCACGGCGCGGAACTGCCGGTGTTACGCAACGCCTCACTGCAGGTGGCGGCGGGGGAGTGCGTGGTGCTGCACGGCCATTCCGGCAGCGGCAAATCAACCCTGCTGCGCTCGCTGTATGCCAACTACCTGCCGGATAGCGGCCATATCTGGGTGGATCATCAGCAGCAGTGGGTTGATCTGGTCAGCGCCCCGGCGCGCCAGATCCTCAGCATCCGCCGCGATACGCTGGGCTGGGTCAGCCAGTTTCTGCGCGTCATCCCGCGTATCTCCACGCTGGAAGTGGTGATGCAGCCGCTGCTGGAGCGCGGCGTGGATCGTGCCGAGAGCGCCGCGCGCGCGAGCGATCTGCTGGGGCGCCTCAACGTACCGCAACGCCTGTGGGCGCTGGCGCCGTCAACCTTCTCCGGCGGTGAGCAGCAGCGCGTTAACATTGCGCGCGGCTTTATTGCCGAGTCGCCGATCCTGCTGCTGGATGAGCCGACCGCCTCGCTCGACAGCGTTAACAGCGCGGCGGTGGTCGGGCTGATTGAACAGGCGCGCCAGCGCGGTGCCGCCATCGTCGGAATTTTTCATGATAACGCGGTGCGCGATCGCATCGCTGACCGTCTGCATGTGATGCAACCCGCTGCTGTGGAGCACGCCGTATGATTATCAACAACGTTAAGCTAATTCTGGAAAATGAAGTCGTGGCAGGATCGCTGGCCTGCGAGAACGGCATCATCTCCGCCTTCTCCGATACGCCAAGCCAGCTGCCCTGCGCGATTGACGGCGAGGGCGGCTGGCTGATGCCGGGCATGGTCGAGCTGCATACGGATAATCTCGACAAGTTTTTTACCCCGCGCCCCAAGGTTGACTGGCCGGCGCACTCGGCGATGAGCGGCCACGACGCGCTGATTATTGCCAGCGGCATTACCACGGTGCTGGATGCGATTGGCGTGGGCGACGTGCGCGACGGCGGCCACCGTATGGAAAATCTTAACAAGATGATCGATGCGATACGGCACAGCCAGAAGCATGGCCTGAACCGCGCCGAGCACCGCCTGCACCTGCGCTGCGAGCTGCCTCACGACTCCACGCTGCCGCTGTTCGAGCAGCTGATGTGTAACCCGGCGCTGTCGCTGGTGTCGCTGATGGACCATTCGCCGGGCCAGCGTCAGTATGTGTCACTCGACGCCTGGCGCACCTACTTTGGCGGCAAGTACCAGCTCAGCGATGCGCAGCTGGATCAGTATCAGGCCGATCAGCTGCGCCTGGCCGCCCGCTGGTCGCAGCCGAACCGTGAAGCGATCGCCGCATGGTGCCGCCAGTACCATATTCCGCTGGCCAGCCACGACGACGCGACTGACCAACACGTGGTGGAGTCGAAAGGGGTGGGCAGTACCATCGCCGAATTCCCGACCACGGTCGAAGCGGCACGCGCTTCCCATGAGATGGGTTTGCAGGTGCTGATGGGCGCGCCGAACATCGTGCGCGGCGGCTCGCACTCCGGCAACGTCTCGGCGGCGGAACTGGCTTCCCTCGGGCTGCTGGATATTCTCTCCTCCGACTATTACCCCGGCAGCCTGCTGGATGCCGCGTTCCGCATTGCCCGCGATGAGCAGAACGGCATTGCGCTGCCTGCGGCCGTCGCGCTGGTCACGCGTAATCCGGCCCAGGCCATTGGCCTGCACGATCGCGGAGTCATCGCCGAAGGCAAGCGTGCGGATATGGTGCTGGTGCGCCAGCATCGCGAGCAGGTGTATGTGAAAAGCGTTTGGGCGCAGGGGCGGACGGTGTTCTGATGGGGCGGCTGATCTGGCTGATGGGGCCATCCGGCTCCGGCAAGGACAGCCTGCTGCTGGCGCTGCGCGAGTGTGCGCCGCCGCAGGTGGTCGTGGCGCATCGCTATATTACCCGCAGCGCGACGGCAGGGGGCGAGAATCATGTCGCCCTCAGCGAGCATGAGTTTATGCGGCGGCGCGAGTATGGTCTGTTTGCCCTCGACTGGCAGGCGCACCAGTTTTACTACGCGCTGGGTATCGAGATCGACCAGTGGCTGGCAAGCGGGCTGGACGTGGTGGTTAACGGTTCGCGGCTGCATCTGGCCGCCGCGCAGCAGCGCTACGGCGAGCGGCTGCTGGCGGTCTGTTTGCAGGTGTCGCCCAACGTGCTGGCGGCGCGGCTGCGCCTGCGCGGGCGCGAAGATGAAGCGGAGATCGCGCAGCGCCTGCGCCGGGCCGCGGAGCCGGTTGGCGCAGGCTGCCTGACGCTGAACAACGACGGTGAGCCGGGCAGGACATTGCAGGGGCTGTTATGCCTGCTGGATGGTGATAACCCTGGCCATCAGCGCTCTGGATCATCGCTGACGTAGCCGAAAAACAGATTATGCGGATCCCAGGCGGCTCTCAGTTCATTGAGCCGCTGCCACTTTTGATCGGAAAAGCAGAGCTGTGCCAGTTCCGGTGCCAGCGAGAGGTCTATTTCGTTGATGTAGTAGCCGCTGACCCAGGGCTTAACCGCGGCATTCATTTTTTTCATCAGCCGCTGGTTGGCGGCGATCGCCTGCTGGTTTTCACCAATCAGATACCATGAAACGTAGTGGGGAGCCCACCAGGTAAAACTGCAGGGTTCTGGCACGGTAGGGTTGGTATCAATGACTGAAAATCCGAACGAGCGCGAGTCGGGCGCCTCCTGTTCCAGCAGCTGCGCGATAACCGGCAGCACTTCCTCAGGATGCTCAGTAAAAAATGCGCTTTCACTGGTGCGGCTGGTGCTGTAAGCGTCAGTGGCACCCAGCGCGTCGAATAGCTCCAGGTAGTTAAGCGTGCGGTTGTGAGTACTCTGTAATGAGCAGATCTGGGGCAATCTGCTGTGGTTAAAAATTTCAGCCACCTCAGTGGCGGAACTGAGGTTCTCGCCAAAGGAGACAACGTTCAGAACATAGTGCCAGCGCTGTTCTGCCGGGGGAGTACCAGCAGGAGAAAACTTGCCCAGAGCACCAAGAATTTCTGAACGCTGGTTATTTGCGGGTAACAGCCTCAGGATCTCTTCCAGCGCCGGACGCAACTTTTCCAGTGGAAAATAGAAGGTGTTCATCACGGCGGCCGGTGCCGGGTGTAGCTGCAGCTTATAGCGCAGCACCACGGCAAAAAAACCGGGCCCAACGCCGCGCATCGCCCAGTATAAATCGGGATTTTCTGTCGCAGAGGTGGTGACGATACGGCCGTCTGCCAGCATCAGCTCTGCCGCCAGCACGGAGGCACAGCCCATACCATAAGCCGGCATGTTCCAGCCCATTCCGCCCCCCAACAGGAAGCCACCCAGCGCGACAAAACCCGTGTGCGCGCCGGGGAAAACCAGCCCGTACTGAAAGGTAGCCTGATTAAGCTGCTGGCTGAACACGCCCGGACCTGCCCAGGCCGTTTTTGCCACGGCATCAATGGCGATAGCGCTGAATAATGATAAATCGACGGTGACGGAATTATGGCGTAACGGTGCCAGAGTGATGTTGTGGCCGGAACTGCGCAGTGCAACCTGATGCCCGGACTGAGCTGCCCAGCCCAGCAGCAGCTTAAGATCGTCACTGTCCTGCGGCTGGGCGATAAGCGCGGGGAAACGCTGCGGCTTTTTACTGTACCAGGTCATTGCCCAGAACCAGCGTAACCACTCTGGATCGGTCTGCCATACCAACACGCCTTTGAATGACTGCAGCAGCAGCGTTTTGCTCTCTCTGGCAAAGCCCGCTGCGGGGCGGATCCATCCCGGCAATATCACGCTCAATGCCGTTAACGCTTTAATCAGGCGGCGGCGCAAAAGTGAATGATTGTTCATACCATCCTCAGCTTAACCATCAGTGATTATTAACAGGCAACTTGCTGAAATAGTTCGCCAGCCGTTTCATATCTTCCGCAGTCAGATTTTGGCTAATGTTTTCCATCATTCCATTTTTACGGCGGCCGGCGCGAAATGCCTGGAGTTGACTCTCCAGATAAGGTGCCTTTTGGCCGGCCAGATTTGGCCATTGCGGCGACTGACTGATACCGCCGGGTCCATGGCAGCTCATGCAACCACTGGCTTTGGCCAGCTGTTCAATCGTCCCGGCGGGGTAAGTCATATCACTGTCAGTCAGGTGGGCTTCTGCGGATAAAGTGGCGGCGGTAAGGGCGGCAAACAGCAGGCAGTTAAGCTGGCGGGTTATTCTGACTCTCATAAAAGTTCCTTTTTCGCGATTATCCTGATTCAGGGTTGCGCAGCGGGGAGTGGTTTACGCAATACGGATACGGCCGTTTCTGGGACCGCTGCCGACTGATTACCCCAGGATGAACGAATAAAGCTCAGTACGTCGGCAATCTGTCGGTCGTTTAATCTGCCGGCAAAACCCGGCATTGAATAATAAGGGCCGGGCGATGCGCTTGCAGGCTGAGTCGCGCCGTTCAGAACAATGCTGATTAACCCTGCCGGATCTGCCGAGTTAACCGCAGAATTAACAGCCAGTGCGGGGAATTTTTTACGGTAGCCAAGGCCGTTAGTTAAATGACACCCTGAGCAGTTTTTTAAATAGACTTCAGCACCCGCTTTTGACAGATCCCCACGGCTAAATGCCGTAAAAGTGCGGGTACTATAGAAAAGTTGAGGTTGTTGAACCGCGGGGGACAATGAGCGCAGATAGTCAGCCATCGCCTGAAGATCCGGCTGAGTCATATATTGGGTTGAGTGGCTCACCACATCAGACATCGGGCCAAAGGTTGCCGCGTTGTTCGTAACGCCGGTCTTTAACAGCTCAACCAGTTCATCCCGCTGCCAGTTTCCCAGCCCGCTGCGCAGCTCTGCACGTAAAGAAGGGGCCGCATAGCCGTCAATAACCTGCGCACCGGACAGGTAATGGCGATCGCTGTCGTCATAAGCGACTTCCTGTAAGGTGGCTGCCCGTGGTGTATGGCAGGCTCCGCAATGTCCTAATCCCTCAACATAATAGGCACCCAGTTTTACCGGATCTTCTGGCGCATTCTGTGTGACTGGCCCCGTTTTTGGTGCAAACAGCCAGCGCCACCATGTCACTGGCCAGCGCAACGATAACGGCCAGGGGATGCTATTTTTCGCGCTGGCGCAAGGCACAGCGTCAATGCCGTGGATGAAATAAGCGTAGAGCGCCTGCATATCGTGGTGGGAAATACGACGGTAAGAAGGCCAGGGCATCGCCGGGTAGAGTGTGGTGCCATCCTTGCGAATACCCTGTCTGACGGCGTTGTCAAAATCAGCATAGCTCAGGGTGCCGATGCCAAACTGTTTATCCGGGGTGATATTTGGCGGCACCATGCCGCCAATCGGTGAGGGGATAGGCGCACCACCGCTGAAAGGGGGCTTACCTGGCTGGCTATGGCAGGCTACACAGTCACCCACGCGAGCCAGATAAGCACCGCGCTGGATTAGTTCAGGCGTTGCGCTGATGGACTGCTTTACTGCAGCAGTTTGGGGGGGCGGGATGACAAGGGTGATACCCCAGGCAATAACGATCAGCGTCAATGGCAGCGCAATCGCGATCTCTTTCCAACCCATTTTATACGAGCGGCCCTGACTGACTAATTCTCGGCGACCGGCAGTCAACATCCTGTTTTTTCTGCACATAATCTTCCTTAATAATGACAAGCCTGGCTACCCGGTGAGGCGGAGTAGGCCGCTGTTTTTTGCCCGTAAAGATTATTCGCTGTTGCGCCGTCGGGTTAGCCACAACGTGCCTGGAAAATGTACGATTGTGCTATTTTCGTGACTCGCTGGAAGAATTGTTGTATTAGTTCAGACTCCAGGGGGAGCCCGGCAACGGGCTGAGAAATCGCAAGCGCAAGCGGCGCGATGACCCTTAACACCTGATCCGGATAATGCCGGCGAAGGGATGGGGCAATTTACCTGACTTTTGCCGGTAGTCTTTCCTCAAGGACTACCCGATGACCGAACGTTTTACCGAAACACTGCGCAGTTTAAGCCAGCCACGCTGGTCACAGGCCGTCTCGCATCGCTTTGTGCACGAGCTGTATCATGGCACCGTCGACCGCCAGGTGATGATCACCTACCTGGTTCAGGATCACCGTTTTCTCGACAGCTTTCTCACCTTAGTCGGTGCCGCCATTGCCAGCGCCGACAGCATTGACGCGCGGCTGCGCTTTGGCCGCTGCGCTGGAATGGTCTCCTCCGAGGAGAATACCTATTTCCTGCGCGCTTTCGACGCGCTGGACGTCAGCGCGGCGCAGCGTCACAACACGCCCGATAGCGCACCCACCGCCGGGTTTAAGGCACTGATGCTGGAAGCGGCGGAAACCCGCAGCTATGCGGCGATCCTCACCGTACTTAATGTCGCCGAATGGCTCTACCTTGACTGGGCAGCGCAGGCACCACAGCCGCTGCCAACGAGTTTTGTTCATGCCGAGTGGATTACGCTGCACGATAACCCCGACTTCCGCGAATTCGTGGCTTTCCTGCGGCGTGAACTCGATCGCGTCGGGCCAGCCCAGCATGCGCAGTGCGAGGCGTTTTTCCAGCGCGCAGTCACGCTGGAGCTGGCATTTTTCGACGCGGCTTACGCCTAATCGCTTTTTAACGCTTCGGTGACGTGGCCAATGGCGCGAACGACGTCGTCGGAGCTGTCGCGGATATCGGCAATCACGCCGCCGGCTTCCTGCACCAGCGCCAGGCCGCGGTCGGCACGCTGCAGATTTGAGGTGATGCCTTTCTGCGCCTTGCTCGCCAGCAGGTGATTCTGCTGCACCCTCTGTTCGATTTCGCTGGTGGCGCGATTGATGTTTTGCGCCAGCGTGCGCACTTCATTGGCGACCACGGCAAAGCTGCGGCCGTGCGTGCCTGCGCGCGCGGCCTCTACCGCCGCATTGAGTGCCAACAGGTTGGTCTGGTCGGCGATGCGGCGAATGCTGCTGACAATCTGCCCGATACTGTCTGAGGAGTCGCCCAGACCGGTGATATCAGCGGAAATGCCGTGCAGTTCACCCGCCAGCTCGTTCATGGTCTGCACGCTGTTGGCAATGACGCTGGCGCCGCGCATGCTGCTCTCGCTGGTTTGCAGGGCGGTTTGATAAGCCTGCTGGGCGGCATCGCGCTCCAGCTGGTTTTTCTCCACCTGGGCGGTGACGTCGGTGGCGAATTTCACCACTTTATACAGCTCACCGCTGTCATCGAACACCGGGTTATAGGTGGCGCGCAGCCAGATAGTGGCACCCTGCTTATTCACACGCTGGAACTGGCCGGAAATAAACTCACCGCGGTTAAGCTTCTGCCAGAACAGTGTGTAATCCGGGCTGCTGCGCAGCTCGGCAGAGCAGAACTGGCTGTGGTGCGTGCCGATAACTTCGCTGGCGCGATATCCCATGGTTTTGAGAAAGTTGTCGTTGGCTTTCAGCACTTCACCCTTCAGGTTAAAGGCAATCACCGCCATCGAGCGTTCAATCGCATTGGTCATTGCCCGCTGCTCCTGGGCGTCGATAATGCGTGAGGTAATGTCGGTAGCGAGCTTGACGATTTTGAACACGCGACCGTGACGATCCCGCACCGGTACATAGTTGGCTTCGAGCCACACCGGTCGATTGTCTTTCGCCACGCGCAGAAACTTATCGCTAAAACTTTCCCCCCGATTCAGGCGCATCCAGAACTGCTGATACTGGCGCGACTGCAGTAGATCCGGCGTA
Source organism: Erwinia aphidicola (assembly GCF_014773485.1). Lineage (GTDB taxonomy): Bacteria > Pseudomonadota > Gammaproteobacteria > Enterobacterales > Enterobacteriaceae > Erwinia > Erwinia aphidicola. The sequence goes on from NZ_JACXBP010000001.1 coordinate 314,029, forward strand.
CAGAACATGCTGTGATGCTGGCCAACTATCTCATCTGATTTATAACCCATCTTCTCCAGAAACAGGGCATTAGCGGTGATAATGGTGCCATCGGCCATGAATTCAATCATGGCGATAGAGTCGTTTAACGAGTCGAGCGTGGCAGAAGAGTGTGAGCGTTTCTGCCACGCAAGGCGTGACGTGATTCCTGATGCAATAGTAGAAAACATGGTGAACCTTATTATTAGATTGGGTCTCGTCAGGATTATCGGCGCGACGCGTTAAAGATTCAGTCAATGCGTGCGCTTTGCAGGCCTTTTTTGGCCCTGTCATGTTTTCATCACTCCCGCGTCATTAAACCTTCATCCGCCACATGGTTAATAGGGCGCACAAGCAAAAGCGCTAACCCGATACGGTAAAAAATATGGCACAGGCACTGTTAAAAATTGCCCCCACGCAGCATACGGTTCCGCAAACGGCGCTCCGCCCGAAAGTGCTGGCGGTGAGTGGCCTTGGCAAGTCCTACGGCACGCAGAATCCTGTCCTGCACGATATCAATTTCGACCTGTATGGCGGTGAGCTGGTGGCGGTAATTGGGCGTTCCGGTGCCGGGAAGTCCACGCTGCTACACGTGCTGAACGGCACTATTCCGGCCAGCGAAGGGGAGATCATTAACTTCCGCGATAATGGACAGCAGCAGAACATCGTTGAGCTGAACTCCCGTCAGATGCGCCAGTGGCGCAGCGACTGCGGCATGATCTTCCAGGACTTCTGCCTGGTGCCGCGCCTGGATGTGCTGACCAATGTCCTGCTGGGCCGCCTGAGCCAGACCTCGACGCTGAAATCATTCTTTAAGGTGTTTCCCGATGCCGATCGCGCTCGTGCGATTGGCCTGCTGGAGTGGCTGAATATGCTGCCGCAGGCGCTGCAGCGCGCCGAAAATCTTTCCGGTGGGCAGATGCAGCGCGTGGCGATCTGCCGGGCGCTGATGCAGAACCCTAAAATTCTGCTGGCCGATGAGCCGGTTGCCTCGCTCGACCCGAAAAATACCCGCCGCATTATGGACGTGCTGCGCCAGGTGAGCGACAACGGCATCAGCGTGATGGTCAACCTGCACTCGGTTGAGCTGGTGAAAGAGTACTGTACGCGCGCCATTGGCATTGCTAAGGGGCGCATTGTGTTTGACGGGCATCCGGGCGATTTGACCGACGATCTGCTCTATACCCTGTATGGCGACGACAACCAGCAACGTAATTAACCTTCACTTTGGGATACGGAACTCAGCAATGAAAAAAATCATTCTTACCGCAGCGATTGCGACAGTTTTTGCCGCTAATGTTTCAGCTGCCGATGCACCAAAGGAACTGAATTTAGGCATCCTCGGCGGCCAGAACGCCACGCAGCAGATTGGTGATAACCAGTGCGTGAAGGCGTTCTTCGATAAAGAGCTGAACGTGGATACCAAACTGCGCAACTCTTCAGACTACTCTGGGGTGATTCAGGGGCTGCTGGGTGGCAAAGTGGATATGGTGTTGAGCATGTCACCTTCGTCTTATGCCTCGGTGTACATCAACGATCCGAAAGCGGTCGACGTGGTGGGCATCGTGGTTGACGACGCCGACAAATCACGCGGTTACCATTCGGTGGTGGTGGTGAAAGCGGACAGCCCGTACAAAACGCTGGCCGATCTGAAAGGGAAATCTTTTGGCATGGCAGACCCGGACTCGACCTCCGGCTTCCTGATCCCCAACCAGAGCTTTAAGAAAGATTTTGGCGGCTCGGTGGATGACAAATATAACGGCCACTTCTCCAGCGTCACCTTCTCCGGCGGCCACGAGCAGGATGTTCTCGGCGTGCTGAACGGCCAGTTTGACGGCGCGGTAACCTGGGCTTCGATGATCGGCGACTACAACACCGGCTACACCAGCGGCGCATTCACCCGCATGATCCGTGCCGGTCAGCCTGACCTGATGAAGAAAATTCGCATTATCTGGCAATCGCCGCTGATCCCGAACGGCCCGATTCTGGTCAGCAACAAGCTGCCGGCTGATTTTAAAGCGAAGCTGATTACCGCCATCAAAAAACTGGATAAAGAGCAGCACAGCTGCTTCGTGAAGGCCGTGGGCGGCGCACAGCACATTGGTCCGGCGACCGTGGCTGACTACCAGGCGATTATCGATATGAAACGCGAGCTGACCAAAGCCCGCTAATTGCCCGCCATTTTCCGCATCTGAGGGCCGGTTTCGCCGGCCCTTCACTCAGGTATCCGCATGACCAATCCCGACTTTGAACGTTACTATCAGCAGATCCGCGGCAGGCAAAAGCGCGACACCCTGCTGTGGTCGCTGACGCTGGCCGCGCTCTATCTGGCCTCCGGCAATATGGCGGAATTTAATCTGCACACCGTATGGGTGTCGATGCCGCACTTCTTTGATTACCTCGGCGAAACTGTACCGGTGCTGCACCCGGACAAGCTGTTTGCCGACAGCCATACCGAAGGGTCGTTCGCTTACTGGGGTTACCGTCTGCACATCCAGCTGCCGCTGATTTGGGAAACCCTGCAGCTGGCGCTGGCGGCGACGCTGGTCTCGGTGCTTATCGCCGGGATGCTGGCCTTCCTTGCCGCCAGCAATACCCAGACTCCGCGCGGATTGAGCTTTGCCATCCGCAGCAGCGTGGCTTTTCTGCGCACCATGCCCGAGCTGGCGTGGGCGGTGATGTTTGTGATGGCGTTTGGTATTGGGGTAATCCCCGGCTTCCTGGCGCTGGCGCTGCACACCATTGGCAGCCTGACCAAGCTGTTCTATGAGGCGATAGAAAGCGCTTCCGATAAGCCGGTACGCGGGCTGGCTGCCTGCGGTGCCTCGTCGCTGCAGCGCATGCGTTTTGCCCTGTGGCCGCAGGTGAAACCGGTATTTCTCTCCTACGGATTTATGCGCCTGGAGGTCAACTTCCGTCAGTCAACCATTCTCGGGCTGGTGGGCGCGGGGGGGATCGGCCAGGAGCTGATGACCAATATTAAACTCGACCGCTACGACCAGGTGAGCATGACGCTGCTGCTGATTATCGTGGTGGTGTCGCTGCTGGATACTTTCTCCGGCAAGATCCGCCAGCGCGTGGTAGAGGGGAAAAACGCATGATTGGACTGATTGGTAATGAACAGCTGGACGGCATGAAGCAGCAGCATCAGGCGCTGTTTGCCGTACAGAAGCGCTACCTGCGCAAAACCGCACTGATTGCCGCCGCCATTTTGCTCTATTACGTTTTCTTTTTTGCTGCGTTCGGTATCAGCTGGCAGCAGCTGACTGTTGGCATGGGGCAGCTGGGGCACTATTTCCTGCGCATGTTTGTCTGGCATGACGTGGCAAACTGGCCGTTTGCCTACTACTTCGGCCAGATCTTTATCACCATTGCCATTGTGTTTGCCGGCACCATCACCGCGACGGTGATTGCGCTTCCGCTGTCGTTCCTGGCGGCGCGTAACGTGATGCATTCGCCCGTGCTGCGCCCGGTGGCGCTGCTGATGCGGCGGCTGCTGGATATTCTGCGCGGGATTGATATGGCGATCTGGGGGTTGATTTTCGTGCGGGCAGTGGGCATGGGGCCGCTGGCCGGGGTACTGGCAATTATCATGCAGGACGTGGGCCTGCTGGGGAAGCTGTACGCGGAGGGGCACGAAGCGGTGGAGCGCTCACCGGGACGCGGGCTGACGGCGGTGGGCGCCAACAGCCTGCAAAAACACCGTTACGGTATCTTTACCCAGTCGTTTCCGGCGTTTCTGGCGCTCAGCCTGTATCAGATTGAGTCAAACACCCGCTCAGCGGCAGTGCTCGGCTTTGTCGGCGCGGGTGGAGTGGGGCTGGTGTATGCCGAGAATATGCGACTGTGGAACTGGGATGTGGTGATGTTTATCACCCTGATTATGGTGGTGATTGTGATGGCGATGGACCACCTGTCCGCGAAGCTGCGCAAGCGCTATATCAGCGGCCAGGCAGTACCGTTGTTTGGTCAGCAATAAATAAGGTACTGACGGGTCGAGCGAAAAAAGAGGTCGACCCCTACGTTTGAGGCATTCTGGGTTGTGCAGGAGCGGACCCTCTTTTTCGGCTAGACCCCCGCGTTTAAGACATCCTGGGTTTTGTAGGGGCGGACCCTCTTTTTCGGTCCGCCCGGCATCAATCGCGCACCCGGTCCCACCATAGCTGATGCAGCTCGTAATAGCGGTCGCCCGGCTCGGGCTGTTTTTCCCAGGGTTTATCGATGATGTAATGGATATTCTTCACCCGCGCCAGATCCCAGATTTTCGGGTGCTGGTGCGGCAACGTTTTCAGCGCGTTGTAGAGGTAAGGCAGCGGCTGCCAGCGGCCGTGATAAAACTGATTGAGGAAGTCCTGCTCGGCAAACAGAAAACCGGACAGGTCGTCCAATGCCGCCAGCTGGGCCAGCATCTCGTCAAATACCGTGCGGTCCGGCTTCAGCAGCAGGAAACCGCCATTCAGGTAGTTATCCACCTTGTCCAGCTGCTCAACATGGTCCACGCCTTCACACCAGCTGTAGAAGCAGTTTTCCGGTACCCAGTCGGCCGGATAGCTGGCAATGCGGTTGGGATTGCAGCGGCAGGCGTGGCACGCCGCGATAGTGCCGGGCGCCAGCGGCTGGGTGAACAGCTCGTCCATGTTCTGCGTCACCAGCATATCCGCATCAAGAAACGCCACGCGCTCAAACTCCGTCAGCGTCCACGCCGCCAGCTTGGTCCACACCTCGGCGAAACGCGCGTTGGCATAGCTATTGGCGAGTGAGGGGTTAGGGCTCAGCGGGGCAACATCACGCAGCAGGCAGCCTTGCTGTTCCAGCACCTGGCGCGCGGCGGCATCAATGTTTTCCGTCACCATCACCACCAGCGAATAGCGGCTCTCCACGGCGCGCAACGATTTCTGCAGCGCTTCTACGCCAACCACATAGCCCGGCTGCGTCAGCAGGGTAACCCATGCCATCATAGTGAATCTCCCTGATCCAGCAGCTGCTGGGTGAATGCATTACTGAATTTGTGCTGCGGGTCCAGCGCTTCACGCACTTCGCGGAATGCGGCCATCTGCGGGTAAATCTCATCCCAGCGATACAGCGAGGCATCGAAGTATTTGCCCCAGTGCGGCCTGCCGCCTTCTTCCGCCAGCAGTTTTTCAACTTCACGCAGGAAAGCCACGCCATCGGCAGAGAGCGAGCCATCTTCCGCGTAATAGACCACAAAGCCAAAGTAGCAGCTGGGCTGCTGCCAGGCGGGGCTGAGCCAGCTCTGCGAGGCGCCGGTACAGCGCAGGATCACCGGGTAGTGCATATGGGGATTGGTGTCGCTGTGCCACTGCTTGATGCGGGCAATTACAGCCGCCGTGCGCGCCAGCGGGATGGCGATCTCCACGTTGATCTGCGGCGTGGCGATGCCGCGACAGAACACCTGATAAACATCGCCGGTCACGTCGGAGAAGTCCTTGAAGCGCGTGACGGTGCGGAACGGTTTGCCGTTATCATCAACGATCTGCGTGTCGTTGCGCATATGTTCCAGGGTCTGGTCGATGGTCTGATTCATCGCGTCGCTGGTCTCTTCCTGCTTCACCAGGTCGCCATGATTCTCACGGTACTGCGCACGCTCTTCATTGGTGGCGCTGCGGGCGGCCCAGACATGAACCTGATTCTCACCGGGGAACCACCAGGCTTTACTCAGCGCGTAGTCGTTGTTCCACGTCAGCAGGTCTTGTTCCAGCGTGTCGGCGCTGACGGCATTTTTAAAACAGGTGTAAATCTCGCTGGGGCAGGTACGCAGCGTGACCGCCGTGACCACGCCCAGGCTGCCCAGACCCAGCTGCACCGCCGGGAACCACGGGTGCTGACGATCAAAAGTCTGCACGCTGCCGTCGGCCAGCACCATGCGAATACTCAGCGCTTCATCGCCAATGGAGCTCTGCTGTAGCCCCTGGCCGTGGGTGCCGGTAGCCAGCGCACCGGCCAGGGTCTGCGCAGCGATCACGCCGGGGGAGGCGGGCAGCATACGGCCCATCGCAGACAGCAGTTCATAGACCTCATGCAGCGGCGTACCGCCGGCAAAGGTGGCGCTGTCGGCATCGCTGCTAATCAGCCCGCGCAGGGCGGAGGTATCAATCAGGCGGTCGCCGCGCTGCTGCAGCTCCAGCATGCGCCCGGGCGACATTCGGCTGCCCATTACGCGTACTTTGCCGGTAGATTTGGCCAGCATCGCCTGCAGCTCACTTTCACTGGCGGGGGTGGCCACGCTGCTGGTGTCGGCAAGGGTGGCATTTTGCGCCCAGTTCCACAGTTTACTTTCCTGCGGCGATATCTGCGGCTGCCGGCGTGGGTAACCAGCGGATTCACGTGTCATTGACGGCTCCTGTTCAGGACAATCACGGTGTGGTGATAAAATGGCGAGGATACTTACTGAGATTAAGCGTAGACGAAAAGCCCCGTTATTGCTGCATAGTGGGGCGAAAAAAATTGTACGTTAAGTTTATTGTTGTACAGATTTAGCTGGCGGGACGCAGGTAGCGCAGCGTGGCATCAACCACCAGCTTGCGGTTGCGGGTGAGGCTCTGCTCCTCACTTTCGTTACCGCCGAACAGGGTTTTAAACGTGTAGTGGTTGGCAACGTTGTGAAAGCTGATGCTGCTAATCAGGCGGTGAACGTCCACCGTGGTGACGTGCGGGTCAAACTCGCCGCTCTGCTTGCCGCGCTGCAGCACGCTGTCCAGTACCGCCAGCGCGCTCTGGTTCAGCGTAATGATGGTGGCCGACTGGCTAATATAGCGGCCGCGCATCAGGTTTTCGCTGCAGATTAAGCGCATAAAATCCGGGTGGCTGATGTGGTAGTCGAAGCTGGCTTCCGCCAGGCGCGCTATCGCCAGCGAGGGCGTCATCTCGGCCAGATTAAGCCCGGTTTCATGCAGGCGAATTTCCCGGTAGACATGGTGCAGGACATCAACGTACAGCTGCTCTTTATTGCTGAAGTGATACACCACCATGCGCTTAGTGGTTTGCGCGTTTTCGGCGATCTGCTCCATACGTGCCCCCTGCAGGCCAAATTCGGCAAAGGTGGCCAGCGCGCTGGCGAGGATACGTTTTTTTAACCCTTCGGGATCGTTCTTGCGTTTGGCGGGGGCTGGCATAACGGCTAAATATCCATTTAATTTCAGTGGAAACCACCGCCAGATTAACGTCAGCGCGCGCGATTTACAAATCGCGCCGGGTTACATCGCAGAAAACCACGGGTGAGTACGCTCAATCACGCTGGTCTGATGCTGCCTGATGCGTTTCGCCAGCTTGGCGCTGTCGGGCAGATCGTGGCCGCGCAGCACGGTTTCCGCCGTGGCGCCAAAGGTGATAATGCCGCGGGTGGCAATATCAGCCGCCGCGATATAATCGGTGAGCCGATCCGGATTATCGCGGCTGGCTGCCGCTTTTTCCCGACAGTTGGCCAGCAGTTCCTGCAGCACGCAGTAAAGTTCATGCGTCTCTCCCAGCAGCGCCACGCGGCCGCTGGATTTCTTCAACACCTGCTTCACGCGGGTAAACGCCAGCTGAGTATCCTGGGCGCTGAACAAGGCTTCCAGCGTTTGCTGCCAGCGCTGATAGGTGCGCAGGAACAGGGCGTTTTTCACCAGCGCCGGGCTGGCGTGCTGCCAGTCAAAGCGCTTACTCAGCTTTGCCACCTTGTGCTGAAGCTTGTCGAACTGGCCTTCATCGATCGGCTTTTCTGGCATCAGCGGCGTGAGCTGGTCAATGAACGCCTCGATCTCCGCCTGTGCGTCCGGCGACAGCTTGGGTAGCGTTTTGCGCTGCTGCAACAGCTTCAGCAGGGTGAGATCGTAAAAGGCGGCGCTCACCATTTCACCCGCCAGCAGCGCGCGGTTTACGGCGTGGATCACCTGTTCCGACTGCACGCTGGAGCGCTGTGCCAGCAGGGAGGCGTGCAGTTGACTATAAGCCGGAGAGGGGCTGAGCACTGTATTCATGGTGAGCCTCGCGCTGTCAGGTAGCCCGGCCGATGCCGGAGAGTGCCACAGAGTATGGCAGATTATCACCCGCAGTTCAGTTTGCATGCGCATTGTCGCGGCGCCACTCGGTGGGCGAGCAGTGAAAGTGCTGCTGGAACACTTTGGCAAACTGCATCTGGCTGGCATAACCCAATGAATAAGCGATGATTTTAATCGGCAGGCTGCGATCCATCAGCAGCGAGGTTGCCGCATTCATGCGCAGTAGCAGCAGATACTGTTTCGGACCATAGCCAAACTGTTGCTGAAACAGGCGGCTGAGATAGCTGCGGTCAATATTACAGTAATCAGCTACCGCGCCAATGGTGAAGTGATGATGGTGGTGGCGCTCAATAAACTGGATGGCGTTATCCAGATGACGGTTGCCGCTGCTGACCTCTTCGCTGGCCGTAATATGTGCATTGGCGATGAGCGCATCGAGAAACAGGCAGGTCATCCCGGCAATACGCAGCGAGTGTACCGGATCGAGCGCCACCAGCTGCTGCAAATACTGCCCCTCCACGCTGGGAAAACGTGTCTCTTTCGGCCGCCAGAGCGGCATGTCCCGCCGTAATCCGCATTTCTCCAGGCTACGTTGGGCGATCAACCCGTCAAGCTCAATCCACATATACTCCCACGGCTGCTTTTTGTCGGCGGTGTAGGTAGTGATTTCATGCGGATGAATCAGAAACGCTTCTCCTTTTCCGACCGGCCAGCTCTGTTCGCCGCTGTACAACGTGCCACTGCCTGCTATCACATAATGTAAAAGGTAGTGCTGGCGTACCGCCGGGCCATAGCTGTGCTGACGTGCGCAGACTTCGTGACCGTACTGATAGATATTCAGGCCGAACTGGGCGATATCATCGGGGTGGATATCTTTTTGCATCTTTTTTTCTCATTGAATTTCAGCTGAGTACAGCATGTTTCCGTTCTCATCGTTTCGCCGCGTATCAGTTATTGTGACCACCTGTCTGTTTTACCTGGCCGTATAACGCTAATTAGCGAGCCAGATCACAGTTCAATTTCGCGGTCATTTTTCACCATATCAATGTCAAAAAATGACATATCAAGCTTTGCCGTACCTGCCTAAAGTGGGTTCACTTCACCTCACAACTGACAGGAATACAGCAATGAAAATTACGTTTCTCGGTGCGGGCAGTACGGTGTTTGCCAAGAATGTGCTTGGCGATATTCTGGCGACCCCGGCGCTACAGCAGGTTGATATTGCGCTGTACGACATTGATGCCGGGCGGCTGGAGGATTCGTGGCAGATGCTGAATAACCTCAACGCCAATCTCTGCCAGGGGAAAGCGCGCATTGAAAAATTTGTCGGTGCTGAGCAACGGCGCCGGGCGCTGGACGGGGCATGCTATGTGATCAATGCCATTCAGGTGGGCGGCTACGATCCTTGTACCATCACTGATTTTGAAGTAGCGAAGAAATATGGGCTGCGTCAGACCATCGCCGATACGCTGGGCATTGGCGGCATTTTCCGCGCGCTGCGCACCATTCCGGTGATGCTGGAGTTTGCCCGTGAAATGGAGGAGGTGTGCCCTGACGCCTGGCTGTTCAACTACACCAACCCGATGGCATCGCTGACCGGTGCCATGCTGCAACATACCGGCATTAAGACCGTCGGGCTGTGCCACAGCGTGCAGGTCTGTGCGGAGACGCTGCTGAAGTCGGTGGATATCAGCACCGAGGGCGTGCAGTGGCAAATTGCCGGGATCAACCATATGGCCTGGCTGCTGAATATTACCCGCGATGGCGAAGACCTCTACCCGGAAATTAAGCGCCGCGCCGCCGCGCTCACCCACAAGCACGACGATATGGTACGCCATGAAATTATGCGGGTGTTCGGCTATTACGTTACCGAATCCTCCGAGCACAATGCGGAATATATGCCGTACTGGATCAAGCGTCATTACCCCGAACTGATCGAACGTTTTAACATTCCTCTCGACGAATACCCGCGCCGCTGCATTGAGCAGATCGACCGCTGGCATCAGCAGCGCGACAGGCTGACGCAAAATGAAAATCTCAGCCACGCGCGCAGCCATGAATATGCCTCATGGATGATTGAAGCGATGGAAACCAACGCGCCGTATAAAATCGGTGGCAACGTGATGAACCACGGGCTAATTACTAACCTGCCGCGTGAAGCCTGCGTGGAGGTGCCTTGCCTGGTGGACGGGCAGGGGATTACTCCGTGCTACATCGGCGACCTGCCGCCGCAGCTGGCGGCGCTAAACCGCACCAACATCAACACCCAGCTGTTAACCATTGAAGCGGCGATTAGCGGCAAAAAAGAGCATATCTATCACGCCGCGCTGCTTGACCCGCACACCTCTGCCGAGCTGTCGATTGATGACACGGTGCGCCTGTGCGACGAGCTGATCGCTGCCCATGGCGCCTGGCTGCCAGCCTACCGTTAATCGCCGGAGCGGCCCGGTAAGGGGGCTGCTCTTAACTGCACTATTGATACGGGCCGCAAACGATGAGTGTTTCGCTTAAAACCAAAGTCAGTTACGGACTGGGTGCCTTCGGAAAAGACTTTGCCATCGGCATTATCTATATGTACCTGATGTACTACTACACCGACGTGGTGGGTGTCTCGGTCAGCATGGTGGCTTCGCTGTTTCTGGTGGCGCGCATCCTCGATGCTTTTTTTGACCCGGTCATGGGCTGGATTGTCGAGCGCACCCGCACGCGCTGGGGCAAGTTCAAACCGTGGATTTTGATTGGTACGCTGAGTAACTCGGTGGTGCTGGTATCGGTATTCTGCGCGCACCATTTTGAGGGCGGGGCGCTGATTGCCTGGATCTGGGCCACCTATCTGCTGTGGGGCTTTACTTACACCCTGATGGACGTACCGTTCTGGTCGCTGGTGCCCTGCATTACCCTCGACAAGCGCGAGCGCGAGGCGCTGATCCCGTGGCCGCGCTTTTTTGCCAGCCTCGCCGGGTACACCACCGGGGTGATTGGTCTGCCGCTGGTGAACTATCTGGGGAACGGCAATAAAGGTGAGGGGTTTATGCTGTTCTCGCTGATCCTCGTGGTGTTCTTTATCCTCTCGGCCATCATTACGCTGCGCAATATCGAAGAGAAATACTCCTCCTCGGCGCTGCCAAATGCGCCGGAGCAGACCACCATCAAAGCGGTGCTTGGCATGATTTTCCGCAACCGCCCGCTGTTTGCCCTGCTGCTGATGGCGCTGGCGTGGAATCTCGCGCACAACATCATCACCGCGTTTGCCATCTATTACTTTACCTATGTGGTGGGCAAGGCCGAGCTGTTCCCGTGGTACATGATGTACGCCGGGATAGCTAACCTGATCACCATTCTCTGCTTCCCGAAGCTGGTGGCACGCTTCTCACGGCGGGCTATCTGGATCAGCGCGTCAGTGCTGCCGGTAATCAGCTGCGTGCTGCTGCTGTTTGTCGGGCTGTACGCGCCGCAGAGCGCCACGCTGATCTCGCTATCGGGGATCCTGGTGAATATTGGCAGTGGCTTCTTCTGGGTGATGCTGGTGATCATGGTGGCGGACACCGTGGATTATGGCGATTACGCGCTCGGCGTGCGCATTGAGAGTATCGCCTTCTCGGTGCAGACCATGGTGGTGAAAGCCGGGGCGGCCTTTGCCGGGCTGCTGATTGGCGTGATGCTGGGCCTGGTGGGCTATGTGCCCGGCGTGCAGCAGTCCGCCAGCACCATTATGGGCATGCAGGGCATTATGGTTGGCCTGCCGCTGCTGTTCTTCGTTCTCACCCTGTGGATCTACCTGCGTCACTACAAGCTGGACGGTGAGATCCTTCATCAGATGCAGCGCGCGCTGCAGCTGAAATATCATCCTCAAGCGGGGGAGAGGAGCAAGGTCGCGCCGATGCCGCTGCCGGAAAGCGAACCGCAGTTCAGCGTACGTCAGGCCGCCGACCCGCGCGGCTCCTGAAGCGGTATCCGCATTAAATAAGCGGAAATGTAAGCGCTGATTGCTAATTGTAATGTTATAAAGTAACAGCTATCATCCGCAGCGCGGGCGCAAGCCTGCGCTGTTCCATTTTCTGGATAAAGGACTGATACCTGATGCGCATTTCTGTTTTCTCCCCGCTGCTGGCGCTAATGCTGAGTGCCGCCGCCATCGCCGCACCTGAGCGCGTGGCCTCGCTGGTCGCACCGTTCGAAATCAAAGGCACTGACCCGACGCTCTCCGGCGATATCTTCTTAAAAATGTCGATTGTTGAAACCCTGGTCAATGCTGACTCTGCCGGGCAGCCACTGTCCGGCCTGGCAACCCGCTGGACGGTTGCCGACGATGGCCTGCTGTGGCGCTTTACCCTACGGCCGGGGGTGAAGTTTCACGACGGCAGCCCGCTGACCGCCGCCAGCGTGGTGAATGCGCTGGAGGTGGCGCGCAGCAAGCCGGGTCTGCTGGACAAAGCGCCGATTACGGCGATCCGCGCCGAGGGCGAGCAGGTTGTGATTGCCCTGAGCCAGCCATTTACCCCGCTGCTGAGCATGCTGGCGGAAAACCGCGCGCAGATCCTCGCGCCGGCTTCCTATGATGCACAGCACAAAGTGGTGCAGGTGATTGGCAGCGGGCCGTACCGCCTGACCTCTCTGCAGGCGCCGCAGAAACTCAGCGTGGCGCGCTTTAGCGGCTACTGGGGAGCGCAGCCTGCCATTGCGGAAGCCAGCTATATGGCGGTGGGGCGGGCAGAAACGCGCGCGCTGCTGGCGGAGAGCGGCAGTGCCGATATGGTGCTGAATCTCGATCCGGCCAGCCGCAGCCGCCTGAAAAACAGTGCCAAAATTCAGCTGCTGGCGGTGTCGATCCCCCGCAGCGTGCTGCTGAAGGTGAATGCCGGCAACCCGCTGCTGAGCGAGGTGCGCGTGCGGCAGGCGCTGAGCCTCGCCATTGACCGTGCCGCGATTGCCCGTGCCATCCTGCGCTACCCGGCCGCCGCCGGGCAGCTGTTCCCGCCGTCTGTCACGCAGTGGCACAACGCCAGCCTGACGCCGCTGGCGAGCGATCCCGCGCGGGCCCAGGCGCTGTTGCGCGAGCTGGGCTGGCAGCCGGGAGCCGATGGCGTGCTGCAGCGCGACGGCAAACCGTTCACGCTGACGCTCACTACCTATCCCGACCGCCCGGAGCTGCCGCTGATTGCCGCCGCGATTCAGCAGCAGCTGCGAGAAATCGGTGTACAGGTGGCGATCAACGCCACCAACTCCGGGGAGATCGCGGCGAAGCACCATGACGGCTCGCTGGAACTGGCGCTGGTGGCGCGTAACTTTGCGCTGACCCCCGATCCGCTCGGCACGCTGCTGCAGGACTACCCGCCGCAGGGCGGCGACTGGGGCGCGATGAACTGGAGCAACGCCACCTTTAATCAGACGCTGGCCGATCTGGTACAGGGCCGTGACCCGGCACAGGCTGCGGCCGAACGCCAGCAGCTGACGCGCATTCTGCACAGCGAGCTGCCGACCATTCCGGTGGCGTGGTATCAGCAGACCGCCGCGGTCTCCACCCGCCTGAGCGGCGCGGCGTTGGATCCGTTCGAGCGCAGCTTCGGGCTGGAGAAAATGAGGTGGGCTGAATGATGCGTATGCTGGGCTATCGCCTGTTACAGGCCGGCTTTGTTGCCCTGCTGGTGGGCGGCCTGACGTTTGTGCTGATGCGCTCGCTGCCGGGTGATATGGCTTACCGCATCGCCGCAGGGCGCTACGGCTACGACCGCGTTGATGCCGCCGCTGCCCGCGCGGTGCAGCAGGAGCTGGGGCTGGATCGCCCTGCCTGGCAGGCACTGGCTGACTGGTTTATCCAGCTGCTGCATTTTAATCCCGGTAATTCGCTGGTCTCCGGCGAGCCGGTGATGGCCGAGATTGGTCATCAGCTGGGACAGACCCTGCTGCTAGCGGCCGTGGCGCTGGTGATGTCGCTGCTGCTCGGGCCGCCGCTTGGTATCTTTGCCGCACTCAATCCGGGGGGCAGGCTGGATCGTCTGCTGCTGGCGCTCTCCACCGTCCTGCGCGCGCTGCCGCACTTCGTGCTGGGGCTGATTCTGGTGCTGATTTTTGCCCTGACGCTCGGGCTGCTGCCCGCTGCCGGATACGGTGACGTGCAGCATGTGCTGCTGCCCGCTTTAACGCTGGCGCTTGGGCTGGCGGCGGTGTCGAGCCGCGTGGCGCGCAACGCCATGCGTCAGGTCGCTGGCTCGGCCTGGTACAGCTTTGGCCGCACCAAAGGGTTGAAAGAGGGCACGCTGTTCTGGCGTCACGGCCTGCGTAACGTCAGCGTGCCGCTGGTGACTTATCTCAGCGTGCAGTTTATCTATCTGATTGAGGGCGTGATTGTGGTGGAAACCCTGTTTGCCTGGCCGGGAATAGGGCATGCGCTGGTGCATGCCATTTTTGCCCGCGATGTGCCAATGATCCAGGGCAGCGCGCTGGTGATGGGGCTGCTGTTTGTCCTGCTTAACGCGGCCAGCGACGCGCTGTGCTGGTGGCTCGACCCACGGAGGAAAACCGCATGATGAAGCTGTTACGCCGCACTTCGGGCGCACAGCGCACCGGGGCCGGACTGCTGGCACTGCTGCTTATTTTCGCCTTTGTGCTGCCGCTGCTCTGGCCGCAGGACCCGCTACGCCAGAAGCTGACGCTGGCCCTGCAGTGGCCGACTTTTGACGCACCGCTCGGTTATGACCATCTGGGCCGTTCGCTGTTTGCCCGCCTGACGGCGGCGATCCGCCTGTCGCTCGGGCTGGCGCTGGTGAGCGTGCTGAGTGCGATGCTCCCCGGCGTGCTGCTGGGAGTGCTGGCCGCCTGGCGCGGCGGCATCGTCGAGCGCAGCGTGTCGCTGCTGGCCGATGCCTTTCTGGCGCTGCCGGGGCTGCTGCTGGTGCTGCTGCTGACGGCCGTGGTGCCGGACTCCGCGGTGATGCTGTACGTCGGCATTTCGCTGCTGCTGTGGGTGGAGTATTTCCGCATCAGCCGCGCCATTGCTCGCCCGCTGCTGAGCTCTCCGGCGGTGCAGGCCTCCCGCCTGCTGGGTTTTGGTCCCTGGCTGATTTTCCGTCGTCACCTGTGGCCGGAGATGGCCCCGGTGGTGCTGACCGTCGCCGCTTTTGGCGCGGCCAGCGCGGTGATGGCTATTGCCGCGCTGGGTTTTGTCAGCGTCGGCGTGCGTCCTCCCACGCCTGAACTCGGGCTGATGATGACCGAACTGTTGCCATATTACCAGGAAGCCCCCTATGCGCTGCTGCAGCCGGTAATGGTGGTGTTCCTGCTGGTGTTAAGCCTGCTGCTGCTGGCAGGGAAGGAGAAAGCATGATGCTGATGGAAGTAAAACAGGCCGCGGTCAGCGGCGGCGATCTCGCCGTGCTGCCTGTCTCGTTCAGCCTGGCCGCCGGGCGGCCGTTCACGCTGCTGGGGGAGACCGGGTCGGGCAAGAGCCTGCTGGCGCAGGCGGTGACCGGCCTGCTGCCGCGCGAGTTAACCGCCAGCGGAACGCTGCATTTTGAGGGTCAGCAGCTGCCGCTCGCCAGCCGCCCGGCGCGCGCGCTGTGGGGGCATACGCTCGGCATTCTGCCGCAGGAGCCGTGGCTGGCGCTCGACCCGACAATGCGCGCCGGTGAGCAGGTGGCGGAGAGCTATCGCCTGGTGCGCGCCATGAGCAAAACACGGGCGCGCCAGGCGGCACAGGCGGATTTGGCGGCGCTGGGTGTGGCGCATGCGGCCGACCGCCTGCCGCAGGCGCTGTCCGGCGGGATGGCCCAGCGGGTGGCCTTTGCCGCTGCCCGTGCCGGGGGCGCAAAGATTATCGTCGCCGATGAGCCGACCAAAGGGCTCGACGTGGCGCGGCGCGATGAGGTGATTGCGCTGCTGCTGGCGGAGGTTAACGCGGGCGGCGCCCTGTTGACGGTGACGCACGATATCGAACTGGCGCGGCAAATCGGTGGCGACGTGGCGGTGATGCTTAAAGGCGAGATCGTCGAGCGCGGCAGCGCACAGCAGGTGCTGAGCGCGCCACAGCACCCTTATACGCAGGCACTGCTGGCGGCGGACCCGTCACGCTGGGCGCCACGCCAGAGCGCTGAACATCTGGGCAAAGTGGTGCTGGAGGCGCGTAATCTCAGCAAAAGCCGCGCCGGGCGTCAGCTGTTCAGCGGCCTGTCGCTGTGCATCCACGCCGGAGAGGTTATCGGCATCACCGGGCCCAGCGGCTGCGGCAAAAGCAGCTTCGGCGATATCCTGCTTGACCTGCTGAGCGCCGACAGTGGAGAGGTGCTGCGCGATGCCACGCTGGCTGCGGTGAAGTATCAGAAAATCTTTCAGGATCCGCCATCCGCTTTTGCGCCACGCGTGACGCTGCGCCAGGCGCTGATGGATGTGGTGAAACTCCACGGGCTGGATGAAGGGCGTATTGCGCCGCTGATGCAGCGGCTAAAGCTGCGCCCGGCGCTGCTGCACCGCTATCCCGGGGAGATCTCAGGCGGGGAGCTGCAGCGTTTTGCCCTGCTGCGCGCGCTGCTGCCTGAACCGGTATTTTTGTTCGCCGATGAGCCGACTTCACGCCTCGATCTGCTCACCCAGCAGCAGACCATTGAACTGCTGGTGGAGGTCGCAACGGAACAGAACTGCGCGCTGCTGGTGGTCAGCCACGACGAGGCGCTGATTGAGCATATCAGCCACCGCCGCATACGGCTGGGGTAGAGAGGAGGTCACCATCAAAAGGGCCAGGTATTTACCTGGCCCGTCCGTTTACAGCTCAGGGTGATATTCGAGATTGATCGGCTCATCCGGCAGTTTGGTGAAGTTGCGGATTATGGTGTGATAATCCGCCGTGGGATTGACGTCCTTAAACTGCTGCGGATAGAAGTCCTTCGCCAGCATTTCCATGCCGATAATATTGTACGGATGGTTGTAGAAGTGGTGATAGACCGCCGCGACCTTGCCCGCTTTCACCGCCGGAATATCCTTCACGCCGGTGCGATTGCGCAGGTGATCAAAGCTGGCTTTGATCTCGCTGACGTCGGTGTTGTAGCCCAGTGGGATCACCGCGTTACCTTTGCCGCCGCGCTTTGAGCCGCTCATCACGTAGTAATCGGGGTTCATGCTGATCACCTTCTCAACGGCTACCGTGCCGCTGGTGCCGGGCAGCAGCTCAGAACCGATGTTTTTCGCGCCGGTTGCCTCAATCAGGCCGCCCCAGCCGTTGTGACCGTGAGTAAAGCAGCAGGACTCGCCGCCGCCGCCCACGCCAGCGATGGGCTCAACGAACACGGTCGGCTTAGGGGTGACATCTTTCACCGCGGCCTGCATGGTGCTCAGCTTGTGCTGATACCAGTCGGTGTAGGCTTTGGCGTTGGCTTCCTTGTTCAGCACCTGGCCGAGCAGGGTGACGCTGGCGGCAGTGTGCTCAACCGGGTGCAGTTCATCATCCACGAACAGCACCGGGATGTTCAGGGCGCTGAGCTGGGCCAGCACGCCGGTCTGCTTGAGGGCGGGTTTGGCGCGCAGCTGGGCAATCATCAGGTCCGGCTGCTTAGCGATCACCGTTTCAAGATTCACTTCGCCCTGGTCGGAGAAGCCCATGTCGAGGATCTCCTGCGCCTGCGGCCACTTCTGCTTCAGCATATTCCAGCTGCCGGTATCCTGCTTTTTCATCAGGTTGTTCCACGCCACCACGCGCTGGAACGGATTATCACGGTCCAGCAGCGCCAGGCTGAGGATCTCACGGCCATCCTGCAAAATGACGCGCTTTGGCTCCTGCTTAATCACCACTTTCTGCCCGTCCATATCGGTGACGGTCAGCGGGTAAGTCGTAGCAAAAGCCAGCGAGGGCAGGGTGCAGAGTAGCAGGGCAGGTACAGCGCCTATCGTGGAGCGGATTTTCATGATGATACGGTCCCGTATGAAATGAGATGATAATCGTTATCATTTTTATTCAGCGCATCTTAAACCAAAGTTCAAGGCGTTTCGAGGTATCAACAATATTCTGTTACCGGGTTTCACAATTGGTTTCTGAGTTGCGTGCCGCTTTCCAAAATCGCCCCAACAATCTGATTTTAAAATCCAGCTCAATTACCCTTATCCGCATCTCAGGCAATCAGGCCTGGAACGTGGGTTTAGCAACGCGTGCTTAACGAAATTTCAGGGATTGTGAATATCGCAATTTGCGATAATATCAGGAGGCAGCAATGAGAGTGATCACGGCACGAGCCATAGTTGAGGCGATGAAAAAGCATGGGCAGTGGAAGGCAGGTCTGAAGCTCTGGCTGGATGTGTTCAACACCCCTCCCTTACGCTTCGAGTCTTTACTTCAGCTGCGCGCGACCAGACCCGCTCAAAGAGGTAAATCATGAGAACAATGACGTTAAACGCCAGCCAGCTTGATAGCCTGATCGCTAGCCTGCCGCTGCTGCTGCAAACCGCTGCCGCACAGCTGGAGCCGCTGTCGGTACTCGTACGCGCCTGCACGCTGCCGGTTGAGAACCAAGCGGATTTACAGGGGCGGATGGCGCTGATTGATGAACTGTACTCGCACGCCAGTGACGTAGAGCACTTTGCCGCTCAGTGCGCCGAACGGGTCAGCGACCGGGTGTACGAGTATGAGATGAGGCAGCTGCAGGTTCCCAATGTTACGCCCGGCGAAGCGCTCTCAATGCTGATGAAAGCACGCAAAATCCGCCAGGCTGACCTGCGCCAGATTGCCACGCAGAGCGTTATTTCAGAGGTGATCCACGGCAAACGATCTCTCACCGTTGAGCAGATTAAAGCACTGGCAAGATTCTTCCGCGTGCCGCTGGAAACCTTTATGGGGCAGCCCTGAAGCGGCGCGGTTTTTCACGGCGGAACCCCAGCCCTATGATCCAGCCAAACACGTAGGGCAGAAACGGGTAGCGTCTAATGATGCGCGGCAGCGGACTGGTTTGCCCCGCCGGGCGCTGCTTGCCGCTCATTTTTATCTGGATAAACTGCGTGGCGCTGGTTGGGAACTGACGGCGTTTTTGCACCTTATTGAGCTGGCGCAGGCTGACGCTGCCTTTCAGCAGGCTGGCGGTAAGCAGCCTGGCGCTGGCGACCGCGTCCTGAATCGCCAGGTTGACGCCGACCCCACCGATTGGCGACATCGCATGGGCGGCGTCGCCGATGCACAGCAGGCCCGGTTTGGCCCAGCTGTCCAGCCGGTCAATGCGAATGTCGAGCAGCCTGAACTGCTGCCAGTCGGTCAGAGCGGACATTCGCGTGATGGGGAAGGGCGCGACGTCGGCAATCTGCTGCTTAAACGGCTCCAGACCGTTCTCCCGGATGGCAGCAAATTGCCCTTTGGTAATCGAGTAGCCGCACTGCCAGAAGCTGCCGCGATCGAGCATGATAAAGTTCTGTCGCGGCCCCTTGTGGCCGGTATTCCACTCCGGATCGTCCTCACGTTTATCAAGCTGGAACCACAGCACGTCGCGCGGTGAGCCGAACGATCGTCCGCTCAGGCCAGCCTGCTGCCGCACCGCAGAGTGCCGCCCGTCACAGCCCACCACCAGCTGAGCGCGAATTTCCAGCTTGCCGTCAGGTCCGCTGGCCGTGACGCCGCGCACGACGCCGTCCTCAGTGATTAATTCCTCAAGGGCGGTCGACTGGCGCAGCTGGAAGCCGGGCAGGGCAGAAGCTTTGCCGGCAAGAAAATTCAGAAAGTCCCACTGCGGCATAAACGCCATAAAACGGCACTTCACCGGCAGGCGGGTGAAATTCGCCAGCGTGACCTCTTCGCCGCCCAGCTCCGCCTGCAGGCGCGGAACGCGCTGGTGCGGCAGGCTCAGCAGCTCGTCCAGCAGGCCAAGGTGGTGCATGATTTGCAGCGTGGAGGGGTGGATAGTGTCACCGCGAAAATCACGCAAAAAATCCGCGTGCTTCTCAATCACTACCACCTGCACACCGGCACGCGCCAGCAGATAGCCGAGCATCAACCCGGCCGGGCCGCCGCCGACGATGCAGCAGTCGGTGGTTAATCGTTCAGGTGCCAAAGAGTGCATGAAAACCTCGCGCCAAAAAAACAGATGATAATAATTATCATTATCTGACCGTTTGCGCCAGCGCGGGAGGAATTAATGCACCTCGACCGCGTACTTTTCCACCGGGGTGATCTTCTTGATTAGCTGGTTATCAAACAGGAACTGCTCGTAGGCCTGATAGCGCTGGTCGTCGAGCTGCGCCGGATTTTTGGCAAACAGCGGCAGCGTTTTCTGCCATGCAACGTGGTTCAGCTCGGTGTTCAGTTCGGGATGCGCTTTGGCAAACGCCTGCCAGCTCTCTTCCGGATGCGCCAGCAGGTAGTCGGTGCCTTTCTGCAGCGCGGCGAGGAATTTCTTCACCTTCGGCGCATTCACCGCGTCGCGATTGGCAACAATCACCAGCTCGTCATAGGCCGGAACGCCATAATCCTCAACGTTAAACACCAGCGGATTTTTCCCCTGTAGCCTCAGTTCCTGCGCTTCAATATTGCGGTAGCCGCCAATCACCGCATCCACCTGGCCTGCCAGCAGCGCGCTGGTCAGCTGGAAGTTGACATTAATCAGCTTAATGTCCTGCGGATTAACGTTTTCATGCTTCAGCATAGTACCGAGCGTTGCCTGCTCTATGCCGCTGACCGAGTAGCCGATCTTCTTGCCTTTCAGCCCGGCGGGCGAGGTGATGCTTTTATCCAGCGTCATCACCGTGTTCAGCGGTGAGTCGATCAGCGTGCCGACGCGCACCAGCGGCAGGCCTTCATCGGCAAAGAAGTGTAATTGCGGCTGATAGGTGATGGCGAGATCGGCCTGTTTAGCCGCCACCAGGCGCGGCGGCAGTGACGGATCCGAAGGCGGGACGATCTTCACGTCCAGCCCCTCCGCTTTAAATGCGCCAATCTGTTCGGCCACCATAATCGGCGCGTGATCGGGGTTAATGTACCAGTCGAGGATCAGCGTCAGCTTTTCAGTAGCCTGGGCACTGCACGCGGCGCCCAGCAGCAGTGCGCAGAGGGTTTTTTTGAACATGGTTATGACCTTTTATAATGTGTTAGTGGTTTTCAGGTGCCCAGTTAATCAGGCGCTGCAGCAGCGCATCGACCGCCAGCCACAGCAGAACCGTCATCAGGACCAGGATAAACAGCGCGGCAAAGCACTGAGCGGTCTGCATGCGGGCATTGGCATTCAGCATCACGTAGCCCAGTCCTTCGGCGGAACCGACCCACTCACCGATAATGGCACCGATAGGGGCTACCGCCGCGGCCATGCGCAGGCCGGAAGCGAACGCGGGCAGCGCGGCCATCAGGCGGATGTGGCGCAGCTGCGCCCAGCGTGAAGCGCCCATGGTGCGGGCCAGGTCGAGCCAGTCACGGTTAACGCGCCGCAGCCCGTCATAAAATGCAGAGGTGACCGGGAAGAAGATCACCAGTACCGCCATCGCCACCTTGGCGCTGATGCCGAAGCCGAACCACAGCACCAGCAGCGGAGCAAGCGCAAAGACCGGGATTGCCT
Organism: Erwinia aphidicola; assembly: GCF_014773485.1. Taxonomy (GTDB): domain Bacteria; phylum Pseudomonadota; class Gammaproteobacteria; order Enterobacterales; family Enterobacteriaceae; genus Erwinia; species Erwinia aphidicola. Next base: position 335,555 of record NZ_JACXBP010000001.1, read on the forward strand.
GGCTGGTCAGCACCAGCGGCATCATCCAGCGCTGTAAACGCGGCGAGAAGGTCATCGCCAGCGCCAGCAGTGAACCGAGTAGTACGCCGATAGCCAGCCCGCTGAGCACCTCCGACGCGGTGATCAGGCTGTGCCAGGCCAGAAACGCCCGGTCGTTCCACAGCGCGCTTGCCACCGCAACCGGCGACGGCAGCAGAAAGGCAGGGATGTCCGTCAGCGTCGCCAGCCACCACAGCAGCATCAGCCCGGCGAAGATCGTCAGCCCGCGCAGGCTGCGGGCGCGTTTTCCTGCGCTGCGCGCCCTCATACCGCCGCCCTCAGCAGCTGTTGCAGCAGCTCACCCTGGCTTTTCAGCAGATCGGGATCGTCCGGCGCGCGCGGTGGCTGCCCGCCGATAGCGTGGCCGTCATCAATTCCCGCCGGGAAGCCGGAGAGGACCAGCAGCTGGTGACTGAGGCGACAGGCTTCCATCGGATCGTGAGTGATCAGCAGCACGGTATGGTCGCTGAGCAGGTCGGCGGCCAGCGTCTGGATCCTGGCACGCGTCAGGGTGTCCAGCGCTGAAAACGGTTCATCCATCAGCACTACCGGGCGCCGCTCGTACAGCGTGCGGGCAATCGCCGCGCGCTGGCGCATGCCGCCGGAGAGCGCTGCCGGACGCTCGGTTGCCTGCTCAGCCAGCCCGACCCGCTCCAGCAGATGCTGCGCCCAGGGCAGGTCGGCTTTTTCGCCGCGCAGGCGCGCGCCGAGCGTGATGTTGTCTATCACCGACAGCCACGGAAGCAGCAGATCCTTCTGACCCATATACGCAATGCGCCCCGCCAGCGGCAGGCCATCGCTGCCGCACACCTGGCCCGCATCGGCGGTAGCCAGACCGGCGATGATCTTCAGCAGGCTGGTTTTGCCACAGCCGCTGGCGCCCAGCAGCGCCGCAAAGCTGCCGCCTTTGATGTCAAAATTGAGGTGTTGAAAGATAGTGCGCCCGCCAAAACTCAGGCTGAGGTCGCGCACGGCAATACCAGGGGGCATCATGGTGCGGGCACCGCATTTAGCCCCATCTGCCAGAAGGCCGCTTCCAGCCGGGTGGCGGTGGTGAAGATCTCGCTGAGGCTGGCGATGCGGCTCTCCGCTGCGCGCTGCTGACCCACCGTTTCCAGCAGCCCAATCGCCGCCTGCACGCCGCGAAGATAATCGGCATCGCCGTAGTTACGGATCCACGAGGCATACGGGCTGCCGTCGAGCCGGGTTTGCGGGTCGTTGAGCAGGCGCAGGCCGATTTCGGCATAGCCCGCCACGCACGGTAGCAGAGCGGCCAGCAGCTCCAGCGCATCGCCGGAGTGGCCGATATCCAGCACGTAGCGAGTGTAGTTCATGGTCTCCGCCGCTTCCGGCTCGGCTGCCATCTGTGCTTCACTCAGCCCCCAGCTTGCGCAGTAGCCAACGTGCAGCGGCAGTTCATTGACGATGGCGTTGAGTGAGGCGGTGGCGGCGCGCATTTCCGGCAGGGTACGCAGCTTGGAGACCAGCAGGGCATAGGCGCGGGCGAAGTGGATCAGGAACAGATAGTCCTGGGTCAGGTAGCGGCGAAACGCACTGTCTGGCAGGGTACCGTCGGCCAGCTGCTGCAAAAAAGGGTGCCCGACGTAGTGCTGCCATTCAAGGCCCGCCTGCTGGCGTAAACGGCCGTACAAACCCTGGCTGAAATCGATGTGGGAAACGGGATGAGACACGGGACCTCCATAAATTCAGTGGAGATCCGGGCACGCAGAGGTATGAACAGGCATATGATCGATGCCAACCCGTCCCTTCGCTGGCATGACCCAGATCAGGTTCAAAGGGTTCGGCTTACGCCATCTCAGCCCATTACAGGACACCCCTCGGAGCAGCCTGTTATACGATATTTCATTTTTGATTACAATCCTTGCTTAGTCAGGCACGGCGAGTTAGGAATAGTATTATCCCCACGCAATTTCCACTCAGGAAAACCCTATGAAAAGTATTGGATTTCTGTCGTTTGGTCACTGGACACCTTCGCCGCAGTCCGGCACGCGTTCTGCTGCCGACGCGCTGTTACAATCCATCGATCTGGCGGTAGCTGCCGAAGAGCTTGGCGCAGACGGCGCTTACTTTCGCGTGCATCACTTCGCCCGCCAGCTCAGCTCTCCGTTCCCGCTGCTGGCCGCCGTTGGCGCGAAAACCCGCCGTATTGAGATCGGCACTGGCGTCATCGATATGCGCTATGAGAACCCGCTGTACATGGCTGAAGATGCCGGTTCCGCCGATCTGATCTCCGGCGGGCGCCTGCAGCTTGGCATCAGCCGCGGTTCGCCGGAGCAGGTTATCGACGGCTGGCGCTACTTTGGCTATCAGCCCGCCGAAGGTGAGAACGAGTCGGATATGGCGCGCCATCACACCGAGGTGCTGCTTGACGTGCTGCGCGGCGAAGGCTTCGCTAAACCGAACCCGCAGCCGATGTTCCCTAATCCCCCCGGCATGCTGCGCGTGGAGCCTTACTCGGAGGGGCTGCGCGAGCGCATCTGGTGGGGCGCAGGCTCCAATGCCACAGCGGTGTGGGCAGCGAAGCTGGGAATGAATCTGCAAAGCTCAACGCTGAAGGATGATGAAACCGGTGAGCCGTTCCATATTCAACAGGCGAAGCAGATCCGCGCCTACCGTGAAGCCTGGAAAGCGGCTGGGCATACCCGTACGCCGCGGGTTTCCGTTAGCCGCAGTATTTTTGCGCTGGTAAACCAGCAGGACCGCATGTACTTCGGCAATAGCGGTAAGGAAGCGGATCAGGTCGGCTACCTCGACGAGAAAACCCGCGCCATCTTTGGCCGCAGCTACGCCGCCGAGCCGGATGTGCTAATCAAACAGCTGGCAGAAGATGAAGCCATCGCCGAAGCCGACACGCTGCTGCTGACCGTTCCGAATCAGCTGGGCGTGGATTACTGCGCGCACACCATCGAGGCGATACTGAAGCACGTTGCTCCAGGGCTGGGCTGGCGGGAGTAAGCGTTAAAAAAGCCCGCCTGGGAGAAACAGGCGGGCTCAGGCGGAGGCTGAAATTGTGCAAGCGGTGCCTGCACAATTGTCGGTTATGACATACGGCAGCGTTATTTAGCCAGTAGCTCTTTACGGATGATCTCGGCACCCGCGCTCAAGGCATCGAGCTTGCCTCTTGCCACGCCACGCGGCAGCGGAATCATGCCGCAGTTGGTGCAAGGGTAAAGCTTGTCAGCGTCAACAAACTGCAGCGCTTTGCGCAGCGTCGCGGCGACCTCTTCAGGGGTTTCAATGTTATTGGTTGCCACATCAATGGCACCGACCATCACTTTCTTACCGCGGATCAGCTCCAGCAGCTCCATAGGAACATGCGAGTTCTGACATTCGAGTGAGATAATGTCGATATTCGATTTTTGCAGCTTCGGGAAAATCTCTTCGTACTGGCGCCACTCGGAGCCCAGCGTCTTTTTCCAGTCGGTATTCGCTTTGATGCCATAGCCGTAGCAAATATGCACAGCCGTTTCGCACTTCAGCCCTTCGATGGCCCTTTCCAGAGTGGCGATACCCCAGTCATTCACCTCATCAAAGAAGACGTTAAACGCTGGCTCATCGAACTGGATAATATCCACACCCACCGCTTCCAGCTCTTTCGCTTCTTCATTCAGGATCTTAGCGAATTCCCACGCCAGTTTTTCACGGCTTTTATAGTGATTATCATACAGGGTATCGATCATCGTCATCGGACCCGGCAGGGCCCACTTAATTGGCTTGTCAGTCTGCTGACGCAGGAACTTAGCGTCCTCGACAAAGACCGACTTTTTGCGGCTTACCGGACCCACGACGGTCGGCACGCTGGCGTCGTAACGATCGCGAATCTTAACGATTTCACGCTGCGCGAAATCCACGCCTTCGAGATGCTCAATAAAGGTGGTGACGAAATGTTGGCGGGTCTGTTCGCCATCGCTGACAATATCAATGCCCGCCTGCTGCTGGTCTTCCAGGCAGAGACGCAGAGCGTCTTTCTTGCCGTCAATCAGTTCCTGATCCTGCAATTTCCACGGCGACCATAAAACTTCAGGCTGTGCCAGCCAGGAGGGTTTAGGCAAGCTGCCAGCAGATGAAGTGGGTAATAACTTTTTCATAATAGGTGACCTTGTAATTTCTGAATCAAAGAACGGTATCTGCAGACCATTGCTTAAGAACATTCTGGTAAGGCTTGATGAATTTCTCTTCAGTCAATTTGCCCTGCTCAACGGCCAGCTGGCTGCGTTCTTCGCGATCGTAAACAATTTTAGTTAATGCATAATCCTGACTGTTCAGGCTTGGCTGATACTCTTGTCCCGCGACTGAATTCGCGTTGTAAATTTCAGGACGGTAAATTCTCTGGAACGTTTCCATCGTACTGATGGTGCTGATCAGCTCAAGATCCGTATAGTCGTTAATTAAGTCACCGGAGAAATAGAAGGCCAGAGGCGCGACCGCATTTGGCGGCATAAAGTAGCGCGCCTCTAAACCCATTTTCTTGAAATAGTGATCGGTCATGGACAGCGCATTCTGCCGATATTCCACGCCCAGTACCGGATGCTGATAGTCGGTGCGGTGATAGGTATTTTTGCTGGACACGCTCAGGCAGATAACCGGCTGCTTCTTGAAGTTTTCTTTGTAGGTGCTTGAGTTAACGAAAGATTTAAACAGATTCCCGTGCAGCGCACCAAAATTATCCGGCGTGCTGAAGCTGGACCGGTTTTTGTTATGCTCTAACAGCACCACGCTGAAGTCATAATCACGCACGTAAGAAGAGAAATTATTGCCGACAATCCCCTCAATGCGCTGATTGTTTTTACGATCGACGATATGGGTTTTCAATATTTCAATCACCGGGAAGGGAACGCCTTTGCCTTCCACATCCATCTCAACAGAGACGATCTCAAGCTCCACGGCGTAACGATCGCCGTTGGGATTATCCTCGCGCGCCAGGCTATTAAAACGATCGTCAATCATCGTCAGGGCATTACGCAAGTTTTCCTGACGCATCTCACCGCGCGCTAAATTAGCGAAGTTGGTGGTAATACGAGTATTCTCAGAGGGGTTATAATTCTCATCGAAAGTGAGGCTTTTAAGCGTAAATTTTAATTTATTATTCATGGCGATGAAGTATCCTGATTTCTGATATAAAACCTGAATTATTTATTCAGTGCTTTCAAATTTTCTTTTCTGGTTTTATTATTCAGATGGTCTAAATAAAATAGCAGTAGGTACTTTATGCCAGAGTCACTGATTGAGGAAAAGTGATTTAATTTCATTGCTGCATGAGCCATCTTCATGATCGCACCAAGGGCAGGTGGGGCATGAGGTAACTGTATGAATTTATTGTTATTATGATAACATCTGGCACAGGATCTGCGCCAGAAGCGGGTATCGCAGCGATTACTTCTTCTTATCCAGCCGCGACTTTAAATCGGCAAACGGATTATAGGTGGCTGCGCCTACATCATTCTGCGCATCTTCCCCGGCGACCACGCGGGTGCCGTACTGGTCGGCTTCCGTATATTTCTCATGTTCGTGGTCGTGGCAATAGAGGCACAGCAACTCCCAGTTACTGCCGTCTTCCGGATTATTGGTATGATCGTGGTCGATATGGTGAACCGTTAACTCACGCAGATTTGAATACACAAACTCGCGCGCGCAGCGTCCACAAACCCAGGGATAGATTTTCAGGGCTTTTTCACGATAGCCGGGTTCCAGCCGCGCATAGTTTTTGGGGATCAGAGCCATTGCTGAGGTTACCTGCATCTAATGTTCATTTACGATAGTGCTGCCAATATATCCCACAATGGTGCAGAACCAGAAACAGGAAGTGACTTTTGCAAAATTAATGCCGCAAAGTGCGCGGGTTATACTCGGTCCTCCAGCCACAGCCTCAGAAGCCCTCTCAGGAATTCCTGTTCCATGGCATTTTTAACAAAATGTTCGCCATTCCACAAAACCCCGTTAAGCCTGCAAAAAGTAGTCCTGCACCGACAAAGCCTGATAAAAGAAACAGCCTGCTGTCAACGGCGTATCCCAAAATAACACCGGTAAGAACAAGCGTGCCCGCAGCAATCTGGACTTGCCTCATCACAGGCAGTGGTTGCTTTTTGTCTTCGATTGTCGGAAGGCCGACGCGCTTCCACGCGTTAATGCCACCTGACATCAGTAAAACCGGCGCAGGGCTTGCGGTATGGGTCAGCGCGTTAGCATTTTGAACCGTGCGCATTCCTGCCTGGCAGTGGAAAATGACAGGCTGTCGCGCCGCATTTTCCACCGTTTTACCTGCCGTAATCTCAGTGAGCGGAAGCGAGTTCGCATGGGGTATATGCTCACGCAAGTATTCAGCGCGTTCCCGGATATCAATGAGCACAGCGCCTGCTTCAATAAGCTTTTGGGCTTCTTGCGGTGAAACTGATTCTGGTGTCATGTTAACAATCCTCAGGACAGTAAATGTCTTTTAAGGTGGAGATAACTTTTTTCACCGCATCGTTTTTGATGAAATAGTTGACTTTTTGCGCGACCCTTTTTGACTCAATCAAACCCTCGTCTTTCATTTTCGCAAGGTGTTGAGAGGTTGCAGAAGGTGTTAAGCCGGTCAGTTGCCCCAGTTCACCCGAAGAGGTGCCGGGTTTATCAATGAGAATACAGAGGATTAACAGACGACTGCTGTTACTCATCGACTTAAGCAGCGTGGTTGCCCGCAAGGCACCCTCTTGTATGTGAAGTAGACTCGTTTCTTTCATTCTTATTTTAGTTTTTTCTAAATTTAGTAAAATCTAAATCAAATGATGCTCACGTGCAATCAAAGATTCTAAGTGCAGCAGGATATCTGCCGTTGTTGATTGCAGGCGGTGTTCAACTTAGCTGTCCGCTTCGTGCCCAGGCTGTGTGAAAACTGCTGATCACTTTTTGGTCTAAGTAGTGACTTTATATGATCAACCATTCTTGATAAACCCATGCGGCAACCTACTTTATTTAATAAAATTAAAAGCATACGATTAAATATTGCGGGTGTAGATATGACTCACCACATTAAAGGTCAAGGCAGACATCAGGTGACGTTGCTGCCTGAAGTGCTGGATGATTTTGTCACAGAAGACATCCCTGTCAGGGTTATTGATGTCTTTGTTGAGGGATTACAGCTTGATACACTTGGCTTCGAGCGCGTTAATGCAAAACAAACCGGGCGGCCAGGATACCCCCCCCCCCCGCAACCATGCTGAAGCTGTACATTTATGGATACTTGAACCGCATTCAGTCATCCCGCAGGTTAGAAAAAGAAGCCCATAGTAACGTTGAATTGATGTGGTTACTTGAGCGATTAACACCTGATTTTAAAACCATTGCTGACTTCAGATAAAACAATGGTAATGGCATCAAAAATGCTTGCCGGGCTTTCATTGATCTGCGTCGGCAGATGCAGATGTTCACCGATGTGGTGGTTGCCATTGACGGTAGTAAGTTCAAGGCGGTAAACAGCAAATCGAACTACTTCACGCCCCAGAAAACAAAAGGTCACATCGAAAGGGTTGAGCAAAGTATCGCTCTTTACTTGAATAAGCTCGATGAAGCTGACAAGGCTGTGGAGCCCTAAAAAATGCAGGTTTAACCGCTGCAAAACTGGCATGGCTGCAAAAGCGTTTGAAAGAACTCAAGCAAATCCAGCAGGCCGTTGCGCAGCACCCTGATAAGCAACTGTCACTGACAGATCCTGATTCCCGACTAATGAAGATAAACAATGTTAACCGCCAGGTTAGCTATACGTTCAGGCTGCCGTTGATGCTAAATATCACCTGATTGTTGCGCATGAAGTAACGAATACACCAGACCGTGGGCAGCTAACAGCGGTGACAAAATTAGCGCAAGATGCTGTTGGCAAAGCGGATATTACCGTACTGGCTGATAAAGGTTACTACAGCCGGGGTGATATTAAAGCAACGCAGGCCTTAGGTGCCATAGCCTTGGTACCAAAAGGCGATACCTCTGGCGCTGACCGCAAAGGTCTTTCAATCGTTCATTGTTCAAATATGACCAGGAAAAAGATATTTGTATTTGTCCGATGGGTAGCGAGCTTCAGAATAGATTTACGGTGGTTGAGGATGGTTACTTCCTGACGCAACGGTTTAAAAACGTCAGCACAGAAATCAGTCTGCATGTGCTGGCTTATAACCTGAAAAGGACGATGTCCATCTGGGGTACCGAAGGATTGGCCATTAAGCTGTGAGAACAATGCAACTAGCGGGAGTAACCGCTTTACCCCCCTAATAACAAGCGATTAGCACTCCATATCTAGCCACAAAAGCCTCGTTCTGCCTGTGCATACAAATCACAGCGGATACAGTCAATACATCCCTGACTGAGACTGAGGATAGTACTCAGAAACTGCAAAAACTGAGTTTTCACACAGCCTGTGCCAGGAGCGGACATGTTGTCTCTCGATTCAGGCGGCCAAATTCAGTAAACCACTTCATAGTGCGTAATAAGGCCGATCTGTTTCATCACACTTACCCGGTGCTGAAATCAGTATAATGGCGCCGTGCTACGAAGAACTGCGAACCGGCTATCTGTATCTGTGTAACCAGCTGGACTACGCCTTACCGGTTTACGTGTTCTCACCAGGGAAAGGAGCACAGTAATGAGCGGTATGATGTTAGGTCAGGTAGTGCTGATGGCCATTGTGATAGCTTGGCTTTTGTTAGTGCTGAAGTTTGACGTCTGGAAGCGCGGCGAGACAAAGATAATCACCATGGCCATGCTGGCAGCACTTCTTGAGCTGGCGATCGCCGAGATCATCTACATGCTGTGAACCGTAAGAAAAAATAATGCTTTGTTTGCCATTGCAGGACATGTGGTATTTAATTCCCTGAGGATATCACTACATAGAATCTTGTAATGGCAGTTTTAAACCAAACGGATCGGAATGAACCAGGGCATCAATACAATTTCAGAACACCTCTACCGCCAGGCGAGTATTTCGCAATTACTCCCACCTATCGCCCTCCTCATAACGCTCAGCCCATAATCGACGAACAAACTGGCGTATGCATTGGCTACTCTGTAGCTCAGGCACCTGGCCTGTGGCAGATATATGACGCTGATGGACCGATTTGCGATACTCGAAGAAGTCCCCTTAGAGACGCCGCTAATTGACCCTACTGATATTGCCTTATTCATGTTTGGTGCATTTCGTCTGCTGCGCACGGGTGTGGGATTGTTTGAGTCGGGCATCAGCAACAGAGTCAAGGCTGCATTAAGCGGCGGGGCACTCAATATCTTGAAGGGACGCTTCAAGGCTGGTCTGTCAGTAAGGAACTTGCTGTTCACTCAGGCCACTGCTAGGCATATGGCTGATCCCGGAAGGTATATCCCCGTTCATATCCTTGAAAAAGCGGTAAGGTTCGGAAAGCGAGGCCCGGACCCACAAAAGATACCCGGCCAGTTCGAATACATCATAGGCATGACCCGCCTCACTAAAAGAGTTGAAGGGAATGCGATCGTTTATAGACCTAAGAAGTACACCTTGCAGGTTATCATCAGAGAGAAGGACTGGACAGTAATGCACTATCACATAGAGGCGGTTCGATAATGTTTGAAATCAAAAACGAAAGTGTCTTATTCCGCTTCGCCTTTGTCGAGCGAATCGAAGTTCTGGAAGACCGCCGACAAGATCTGATTGTGTGCTGGCTGGAGATTGAGGAACCTTCCATAAAGCTGCAATGTGAGTGTGAGCTGACTCTTTTTGATTTGGAAAGGCTTCGGGACATGCTTTCGCGGTTCTATGACAAAATTTCGAACAACATAGAAGCGGCTCCTGAATTATTTACGCCAAGAGTGCCGGTATTTGCGTTTGAAGTCCGTGAGGTGGAAGGCGGTGATATTATCGGCTTCAACTTTACTGCCAGCCCTCAAGAAGATGAAGGGTGGACGCTTAAGGGGGGCATAGTGATAGACCAGTCTTATTTCCCCGGCCTGATTCGTGGGGTTGAGTCCATACTGACTAATTGATGGACTGACCTGCTCCCTGATAATTCACTCAGAAGGCTGTTAGCAATGTCCGCTCCTGGCTCAAAGCTGCCTCTCAGCGCTTATCTGCTTAAAAACAGACCTGGTGTGATTTTACAGACGGATCCCTTAAACTACACCGCACAGGGTGGTTAGCCGTTAATACCAGGGAAGTAAAAATGCTTTTGTCAGAGTGGAGTTTTACCAAAACAGTATGCCAACCGTTATTTCAGCGATGAGCCGTCAGCTGTTTGTCTCTCTGGATGGCCCAAAGGGCGCGGGTAAAACCACCTTGTTGGAAGCCATGACCACCGTACTCAGGGCGGACAACAAGAAGGTGATCCGGCTGTGCGAGAAAAAAAGCGATCCCTGCAGAGGGGAAACCATGGCTCTGGTCAACCAGCTGGCCAGACATCCCAGCCTGGATTTGGAACGGGAAGTTTGTCAGCGACTGGCGGATAGCCGGGCATGGATTTCCCGGCATGTACTGACGAAACAGCCAGCGGACTGCATTATCCTGATGGATCGCTGGTACCCCTCTGATGCCGCTTTTCGCCGCATGATGCCATTCGACGACATTCTGAAGCTTAATCTTGAGCGAAACGTACGCGCGCCAGACCTGCATGTCGGCGTTGTTACCGCGCCAGACATTTCATGGGCGAGAGCCGCGGCCCGGGCGCGTGGGTTAGGCAGTACGGTGATGTCTAAGCTGGCAGAGCATGTCTCCTGTACCGAGGCGTTCGAGCGGGAAATTGCCGATCGCGGCTGGATTTTATGCCGCAATGAAGGAACGCTAGAGGAGGCAACGATGCAGCTGGTTGCTGAGATTAACAACGCGATGAGATCCCCAGGATGACCACCTTTTATCAACATAGTGCCATCAGCCTGAGCGGCCAGCTCATCTCGATGGCCGACTACGCTGGCAAGCTGATTCTGGTGGTAAACACCGCCAGCCATTGTGGATTTACGCCCCAATACGCAGGCCTGGAAGCGCTTTACAGGAAATATGCCACCCAGGGACTGGTGGTGCTCGGTTTCCCCTGTAACCAGTTTGGTAAGCAGGAACCCGGCGGTACAGACGACATTATGCAGACCTGCCATATCAACTACGGTGTGAGCTTCCCGATGTTCGAGAAAGTGGTGGTCAACGGCGCTGCCGCCCATCCGCTGTTTCGATACCTGAAGGATGAATTGCCCGGCGTACTGGGCGGGCGCATCAAATGGAACTTCACTAAGTTCCTGATTGGACGGGACGGCAAACCGCTTAAGCGTTTTGCTCCGATCGCTACGCCGGAGAAAATAGAAGCCGCTATCATCGCTGCCCTGGAAAGCTAAGTGGTGCTTTAATCTGACCACTAAACGCAAAAAGCCCGCTCGGGTTTCCCCGAGCGGGCTTCTCTAAATATGGCTCCTCTGACTGGACTCGAACCAGTGACATACGGATTAACAGTCCGCCGTTCTACCGACTGAACTACAGAGGAATCGTGTGAACGGGGCGGATAATAAACATGCCCTGGCGATGTGTCAACGCTAAAAATCATCCTCTGCGGTTCGGTTGCTGATGTTTGCAACAACCTGATGATTTGTTCAGCATTTCATGATGTTTTCTCAGGCACAGGGACGTTTTCTTTGATGAAGATAAACCCCTACGCTTTGGCTGGCTACTCTATACTCAGTAATCTCTGGCACCACACAACCGGGCGTGCCGACTGCAGTTCCCCAAGAGAAAGCCTATCAAATGCATAGGGTGAGACAGGTTTGTGCGGGTGAGTTCCGCGTATAGAGTGTCTGTAATCAAGCGAAAAGGAGAAAGACCGTGAGCAATTCTGTTGATAACGAAGCGAATAGTGCCGAGCCCATTGTTGAAGCGGACAGGGAAGCCTCTGCCGGTAAGTGCCCATTCCATGCCGGCAAGTCAAATGATGTCTCTGGCGGTGGCACCAGCAACCGCGAATGGTGGCCGCAGCAGCTGCGAGTCGACCTGCTGAACCAGCACTCAAACCGTTCTAACCCGCTGGGAGAATCTTTTGACTACCGTCAGGAGTTCGCCAAGCTTGATTATTCCGCACTGAAAGGCGACCTGCGCGCGCTGCTGACTGAATCACAGGCCTGGTGGCCCGCCGACTGGGGCAGCTATATTGGTCTGTTTATCCGTATGGCGTGGCACAGCGCCGGTACTTATCGCTCTGTTGACGGGCGCGGCGGTTCCGGTCGTGGTCAGCAGCGTTTTGCTCCGCTTAACTCCTGGCCGGATAACGTCAGCCTGGATAAAGCCCGTCGCCTGCTGTGGCCGGTGAAGCAAAAGTACGGTCAGAAAATTTCCTGGGCCGACCTCTATATTCTGGCGGGCAACGTCGCGCTGGAAAACTCCGGCTTCCGCACCTTTGGCTTTGGTGCCGGGCGTGAAGACGTCTGGGAACCGGATCTTGACGTCAACTGGGGCGATGAGACCACCTGGCTGGAGCACCGTCACCCGGAATCACTGGCTAATTCACCGCTCGGCGCCACCGAAATGGGGTTGATTTACGTCAACCCGGAAGGCCCGGAACACAGCGGTGATCCGGCTTCTGCTGCCCCAGCTATTCGTGCCACCTTTGGCAACATGGGCATGAACGACGAGGAGATCGTAGCGCTGATCGCGGGTGGACACACCCTGGGTAAAACTCACGGTGCCGCCGATGCCAAACATGTCGGCGTCGACCCGGAAACCGCCCCGATTGAAGCGCAGGGCCTGGGCTGGGCCAGCAGTCACGGCACTGGCGTCGGCGCCGATGCCATTACTTCCGGTCTGGAAGTGATCTGGTCGCAGACGCCAACCCAGTGGAGCCACTACTTCTTCGAGAACCTGTTTAAGTACGAGTGGGTGCAGACGCGCAGCCCGGCAGGGGCGATTCAGTTTGAAGCATCGAATGCAGAAGAGATTATCCCCGATGCCTTTGACAGCGCGAAGAAGCATAAGCCGACCATGCTGGTCACCGACCTGACGCTGCGCTTCGATCCGGAGTTTGAGAAGATCTCGCGCCGCTTCCTGAACGATCCGCAGGCGTTTAACGAGGCGTTTGCCCGTGCCTGGTACAAGCTGACCCACCGCGATATGGGGCCAAAAGCACGCTATATCGGTCCGGAAGTGCCGAAAGAAGATCTGATCTGGCAGGATCCGCTGCCGCAGCCGAGCTATCATCCAACCCCCTATGACATCGCGCTGCTGAAAGAGAAAATTGCCGCGTCGGGCCTGTCGGTGGCAGAGCTGACCTCGGTAGCCTGGGCTTCTGCCTCAACCTTCCGCGGCGGTGACAAGCGCGGAGGGGCCAACGGTGCCCGCCTGGCGCTGCTGCCGCAGCGCGAATGGGAAGTCAATGCCGTAGCTGCACGCGTGCTGCCGGTGCTGGAAGCGATTCAGAAGACCGAACAGAAGGCCTCGCTGGCGGATATTATTGTGCTGGCCGGTGTCGTCGGTGTTGAACAGGCGGCGAAAGCGGTTAACGTCGACATCGAAGTGCCATTCACCCCGGGCCGCGTGGATGCGCGTCAGGATCAGACGGATATTGAGTCGTTTGAGCTGCTGAAGCCGAAAGCGGATGGTTTCCGTAACTATCGCGCGGCACCGGGGCGCACCTCGACCGAGAATCTGCTGATCGACAAGGCGCAGCAGCTGACGCTGACCGTGCCGGAGTTAACGGTGCTGGTGGGTGGCCTGCGTGCGCTGGGGGCCAACTTCGACGGCAGCCAGCATGGGGTCTTCAGCGATAAAGTCGGCGAACTTAACACCGACTTCTTCAGCAACCTGCTGGATATGCGTACCGAGTGGAAAGCCACCGATGCCAGCGGCGAACGCTTTGAAGGGCGCGACCGTCTGAGCGGCCAGGTGCGCTTCAGCGCGACCCGTGCCGACCTGGTGTTTGGTTCCAACGCGATTTTACGCGCGTCAGCCGAGGTTTACGCCAGCAGCGATGCTAAGCAGAAGTTTGTCAAAGACTTCGTTGCCGCGTGGACCAAAGTGATGAACCTCGACCGTTTCGATATCTGAAACTAGCCTGAGTCTGCAACCAGCCCGCCCGGCAAACCGGTGCGGGCTTTTTTTTATTCTCAGCGGGCCGTGATAGCGTGGCGATCGCGCCTGGCCGAGAAGATAAACGCGGCGATAAACAGCACCGCGAACAGCAGCACAATGGTCGGGCCGGGCGCGCTGTCGAGGAAGAATGACAGGTAAGTGCCGCTAAAACAGACCACCACCGACAGCAGCACCGAGCAGATCATCACCGAAGAGAAGCGGCGCATCAGCAGAATGGCAATGGCCCCGGGCGCGATCAGCAGCGCAATCGACAGCACAATGCCGACCGCCTTCAGCGTGGCAACGATAGTCAGGGCAATCATACTTAGCAGCCCATAATGCAGCAGCGCGGTATTCAGCCCGCAGGCTTTGGCCTGCTGCGCGTCAAACGCGTGCAGGACCAGATCGCGCCACTTGATGCCGATGATCATGGCAATCACACCGGCAATTGCGCCGCTTTGCCAGATATCCGCAGGCGAGATGCCGAGCATGTCGCCAAACAGGATGTGGTCGAGGTGCACCTCTGACTTGACGGAGATATAGATAATCAGACCGACGGCAAACATCCCCGAGAAGACGATCCCCATCACCGTATCCTGCTTGATGCGGCTGTTCTCCTTCAGGTAGCCCGTCGCCAGCGCGCAGAACAGCCCGGCGCAGAATGCGCCAATCGCCAGCGGGATGCCGACGATCCACGCTATAACTACCCCGGGAAATACCGCGTGGCTCATCGCATCGCCCATCAGCGACCAGCCTTTGATCACCATAAAGCTGGAGAGCAGGGCGCAGGGAATAGCGACAATCACCGAGATGGTCAGCGCGGCATGCATGAAATCAAACTCAAACGGACTAAGCAGCAGCTCTGTCAGACTCATCGTACCTCCTCCTCCTGGCTGACCCGACGGCGGCGCGCAAGCAGCCCGTGTTTCGGGGCGAAGACAAAGGCGATAAGAAACACCAGCGTCTGCGCCACCACGATAATGCCGCCGGTTGCGCCGTCGAGATAGTAGCTAACCCAGGCGCCGAAGAAGCTGGTGACGCTGCCTATCACCACCGCAATCAGCAGCAGCCGCTGGAAGCGGTCGGTCAGCAGATACGCCGTCGCCCCCGGCGTGACCACCAGGCAGATCACCAGAAAGGCACCGACGGTTTGCAGCGCGGCGATGGTGCAGGCCGCCAGCAGGGTGAAGAACAGCAGCTTCAGGCGGGTGGGATTGAGGCCGACCGAGCGCGCGTGGTTCTCGTCGAAGAAGGTCACCATCAGGTCTTTCCACTTCACCAGCAAAATCAGCAGTGAGGTAAAGCCGATTATCGCCAGCTGCAGGATATCTTCCGGGGCAATCGCCAGAATATTGCCCAGTACGATGGTCTGAATATTTACCGAGGTGGGGTTAAGCGACACCATAAACAGCCCGAGGCCGAAGAAAGAGGAGAAGATCAGCCCGATAATCGCATCCTCCTTCAGCCGGGTGCGCTGGTTGAGAAACAGCATGCTGCCCGCCGCCAGCCCGCCGGAGAGAAAGGCACCCAGCGCGAACGGCAGGCCCAGCATATAGGCTCCCGCCACGCCGGGCACAATCGAGTGCGACAGCGCATCACCCATCAGCGACCAGCCCTTAAGCATCAGATAGCAGGAGAGAAAGGCGCACACGCCGCCGACCAGCGCCGAAACCCACATGGCGTTCAGCATATATTGGTAGTGAAAGGGTTCCGCCAGCCACGCCATCAGCGCTGCCCCCCAACCACCGTCAGGCCCGGCTGCGGCAGCGCATCGCTAAACTCGACGCCGCGCAGCGCGCCGCTGAAGGCATTTTCCAGATTCTCCCGCGTGAAGGTGGTGGCAGTTGGCCCGCAGGCCAGCACCGTGCCTTTGACGATGGCGGTATGATCGCAGTAGTCGCTGACGGTGGCGAGATTATGGGTAGAGACCAGCATGGTGCGGCCC
Source organism: Erwinia aphidicola (assembly GCF_014773485.1). Lineage (GTDB taxonomy): Bacteria > Pseudomonadota > Gammaproteobacteria > Enterobacterales > Enterobacteriaceae > Erwinia > Erwinia aphidicola. The sequence continues at coordinate 351,589 of NZ_JACXBP010000001.1, forward strand.
TCGGCGCGCAGCTCATGCAGCAGGCTGATAATTTGCCTTTCGGTGTTAACGTCCACCCCGGTAAAGGGTTCATCCAGCAGGATCACCTGCCCGCGCTGAGCAATGGCGCGGGCGAGGAACACGCGTTTTTTCTGCCCGCCGGAGAGTTCGCCAATCTGACGCTGGCGAAAATCCGTCATGCCGACGCGCTCCAGCGCCGCAGCGACCAGCCGTTTGTCCTCCGCCCGCGCTATGCGCAGCATCCCCATGTGCCCGTAGCGGCCCATCATCACCACATCCTCCACCAGCACCGGGAACGACCAGTCGACGTCTTCGGACTGCGGTACGTAGGCGATCAGGTTACTTTTCAGGGCGCGTTTTTCGCTCATGCCAAGCAGGGTGATTGACCCGCTGGAGAGCGGCACAAAGCCCATAATCGCCTTAAACAGCGTGGACTTCCCGGAGCCGTTGATGCCGAGCAGCGCGGCAATGCTGCCGGCCGGGATCTGTAAGGTAGCGTCGCGCAGGGCCGTGTGCCCGTTACGGTAAGTGACCGTCAGCTGGCTGACGTCGATACCGGGCTGCTGGTTCATTTTGCTAACCCCTCGTTGATGCCGTTGACCACGGTTTCGCTGGTGACGCGCAGCAGGTCGAGATAGGTCGGCACCGGGCCGTCTGCCGCACTCAGCGAGTCGACATACAGCACGCCGCCATAGTGGCTGCCGGTTTCCCGCGCCACCTGGCGCGCGGCTTTATCCGACACGGTGCTCTCACTGAACACCGCCGGGATCTGCTGCTGCTTCACCGTGTCGATCACTTTACGCACCTGCTGCGGCGTGCCCTGCTGGTCGGCGTTAATCGGCCACAGGTACAGCTCCTTCAGGCCGAAGTCGCGCGTCAGGTAGGAGAATGCGCCCTCGCTGGTCACCAGCCAGCGCTTGTCGGCGGGGATCTGCGCCAGCGCCTGCTCGACCGGGGCAACGGCAGCGCTGATTTTGGTTTTGTAGGCTTCAGCGTTCTGGCGATAGGTTGCCGCGTTGTCCGGGTCATACTTCACCAGCGCATCGCGGATATTATCGACGTAGATCAGCGCATTTTTCGGCGACATCCACGCGTGTGGATTGGGTTTGCCGCTGTACGGCCCTTCGCTGATGCCCATCGGCGCGATCCCGTCAGAGACCACGACCTCCGGCACCCCGGAGAGATGACGGTAAAAGCGCTGGAACCAGAGCTCGAGATTGAGGCCGTTGGCAAGGATCAGCTGCGCCCCCTGAGCGCGCTTGATATCGCCCGGCGTCGGCTGATATTCATGGATCTCCGCCCCCGGCTTGGTGATCGAGGCGACATCGGCGGCATCCCCGGCGACGTTTTTCGCCATATCGGCGATCACGGTGAAGGTGGTGATCACCTTGAATTTTTCAGCGGCGCTGGCCGGGGCCAGCGGTAACAGAGCAACCAGCAGGGCGCACAGCCCGCGTTTAATCCAAAGCCGTTCAGGCATCACAACCCCCATAAAAGTATAAAAAAGCGGCATAGTTAGCTATTGCTATAAGGTATAGCACAGGCTATATCGCAGAGTGAATCATTTTTACAGGGGATGACAATTCGATATTCGCGACTCCGGGGTTTTGATCAACTATTGTTGATCCAGAGCCAGAAGTGGACTGAGAAAAGATGTGACTATTAACGCGAGCGCGGTGAATCGGCCCGCTGCTTTATCAGGCTGAGCAAATAATCAGATAATGGTAATGATATGATTAAAAAAGCAGTTTTCGCGGCGTTAGCATTAACGGTATTTTTTCAGTCTCCTGTGCACGCAATTTCTGAAAAGTACCGTCAGCAGCTTGAGCGTTCCGGCTGCACTCAGCAGTCGGAACTGCAGGGGTGTGATATACACAAATCTAGGCAGCAGAACGCCCGCGCGGGGTTTTCTGACAAAACCATGGCGGGTGCAACTAAGGCAACAACAGCTGGAAAAACAGTCATTCAGACACCAGCAACCCAGCACGCGCCGAATAAAGCAAAAAGCCCGCTCAGGTTTCCCTGAGCGGGCTTTTTAAATATGGCTCCTCTGACTGGACTCGAACCAGTGACATACGGATTAACAGTCCGCCGTTCTACCGACTGAACTACAGAGGAATCGTGTGAACGAGGCGAATATTAGCGGTCCGCCCCGTGACTGTCAACTGCAAAAAAAAGTTTAGCTTTCAACTGGCTGCGTTTAAATCAACCCGGGCGATTAGTGTACAGTTCCGCCGGGATTGTGGTGTAACTGCTGCTGCTCCAGTCGCTGATTGGGATCCTGACGATAGAACTGGCGAAATCGCTGGTAGAGTGACGGGAAGCGGGCAATCAGTAGCTCCGGCGCGCTGAAGAAATACTCCGACAGCACGGCGAAGCACTCGGCCGGTTCGCTGGCAGCATAGGCATCAATACTGGCGGCGTTTTCGCCCACCAGGTCAATCTCATCCTGAATGTGGTTCATTGCCGCCATCAGCTCGCGTTCCCAGCTTGCGACATCGCGCATGGCCATGGCCGGTACGCCGTTCGCTTCGCCGCTGCCGCGTGCGTCCAGCTTGTGCGCCACTTCATGGATCACCAGGTTGTAGCCGGAGCAGTCAAAGGAGTCCTGAATATCCAGCCAGTTCAGCACAATCGGCCCCTGCTGCCAGCTCTGCCCGGCGTGGACCATGCGTTCACGATGCACCAGGCCAAATTCATCCTGCCACTCGTCGTCCACCGTAAACGGAGAAGGGTAGAGCAGCACCTCATGAAAGCCGTCCAGCCAGTCATAGCCCAGGCTCAGCACCGGCAGGCAGAACAGCAGCGCAATGCGGCAGCTTTTCAGCTCATCCAGCTCAAAGCCCTGTAACGCCACCAGCCGCTTCTGGCGCAGAAAGCGGTCGGCAAGCTGGATCAGGGTTTTGCGTTCGTCACTGCTCAGCGCAGACAGTAGTGGAATGTCCAGCGCCTGTTGCCAGGGAAGCCCGCTATTTATCGCGTCGTCATCGCTTTTCCATGGCCACTTGATCATGCAGTTGACACTCCACAAAAGTAAATAAAGGGAATATTCAATCAGTTATCGGGAAGTCTGTCTGTGACTGAACGCAAACAGCGCCGAAAAAAATCAGCGCTGCGAAGGTACCTGCTGGCCTCAGATGCGGTCGAAATCGATTACCCACACCCAGGGATTCACTTCCCAACTGGTGCCGCCGTACTGAATAGCCCACTGCTTGCGGTAGGCATCCTTCGCCGAAACGGCTTCGCTGTGCATGGTGAAAAAATTATTGAGGAAGTGCGAATCAACCTGCACCCCTTCGGCCATAACGTCGTCGTCGCTGATATCCTGGATTCTCTCCACGCGCACGCCGGTGACAAGCAGGTTAATACGGCTGGCCCAGCGCGGCATATGAATCCCTGCCTGCCAACCGAACTGGTCGTCCTCTTCATCGGTACTGTAAATGCTGGAGTCAGCGCGGTACTGGCAGTAATCGATATTTTTGAACTGCAATGGGGAGTGCTGGTACTGAGCCATTTCCTGCGGGGGCACGACCGGCCCACGCCAGGTTTCTCGCACCCACAGACGGTCGCCGGGTTGACCATACGGGCAGTGGTAGCTGAGATTTTCCATTCCCAGTACGCGGTTTCCCTGCAGGTTATTGCTTAATACATCAATGCCGTAGCAGCCTTCGTGGTTATCCTGAACCGACCCAAACAGCTGGGACTTCATGATGCGCCTTGTCTGCCGTTGCTGACCGGAGAGCAGGGCGCGCACCCGTTGATCGCTAAATAAAATCGGGCGTTCTTTCATGGCTTGACCTCTAATATGACTTTCTTGACCAGTGCCTGGCTCATAAGCAAAGTAAAAATACAATACAGACAATTCCTAACTTTAGCTTAAAAAAACAAACAGGTGGGTATTTTCACTAATCATCAGCAAGTCTTATAAAAAAAATGGCGCGAAAAATTTGCACCGGGAAAGTGTGCCGCCTTCCGTCTTTGCGGTGTGGCTTAAACCTGGCTGTCGTGCGGTAACACAAATGACATTTTACCATAATACAATATGTTACTGCGACTAAAGCTTGTACGATCGCGGCCATTGATAATGGGTATCAGTTCACTTCGCTGGCGGGTCAAAAGCCGTTTAAACCGTGCCAGCGTATAATTTATTGCGCAGCGCATGACTTCGGATCATAACATTCATTTATCTTTTGATCGAAAATTAGTCACACGCTAACGCATTGGTAAAAAGCTGAAAATGCAAAAAATGTTGTGAGAAGGTTAAAACAATCGCTATAAGTTTGATGTGGATCTCATTTATGCTGATATGGCCGTCCCGTTACAGTGGGCAACCACCACTGACATCTCAAAAAGTCCAAAAAATAAGGAGAAGTCTATGAACCTGACCCATTGGCAATCCCGCTTTGACGCTTTTCTTTTCGAAACCTGGCAGCATGGCGATAAAGCCCATGATATCGCGCACCTTAAGCGCGTCTGGCAAAGCGCGCAGCGCATCATGCAGGGGACAGAGGCTGACGAACTGGTGGTGCTCACCGGTTGCTACTTCCACGACATCGTAAACCTGCCAAAAAACCATCCCGAGCGTCATCTGGCCTCGAAACAGGCCGCAGATGAAACCCGGCGCATTTTGCGTGAGGTGTTTCCTGATTTTCCCGCAGACAAAATCGAGGCGGTGGCGCATGCGGTGCACGCCCACAGCTTCAGCGCTGGCGTGACGGCAGAAACGCTGGAGGCGAAAATTGTGCAGGATGCTGACCGCCTTGAATCGCTGGGGGCGATTGGCCTGGCGCGCGTGTTCTACGTTTCGGGCGCGCTGGGGCGTTCGCTATTTGACAGTAATGACCCGCTGGGGCGCGACCGTTCGCTGGATGATGCCGAATGGGCGCTGGACCATTTCCAGAAAAAATTGTTGAAGCTGCCTGAAACCATGCAGACCGCTGAAGGAAAAAGAGTGGCCGAATTTAACGCCAGTTTCCTGGTAACCTATATGGCGAAGCTATGCGCTGAATTAAAAGGGGATTTCTGTGCCCTCGATCAAAGCGTGCTGGAGGAGTTCAGCCCGCTAGCAGAGAAATATTAAATTTTTGTGACAGTATGGTTAAGTCGCACATTACGGGTTAGCTTGTTGAGACAATTCTCAGGAGAATCAGGTATGACCGACAAAGTCAGTTTAACTATCAAGATCGATCCTTCCCTTAAGGAAACGATCAAAGCCGTTGCTCTGGAAAACCAGCTTTCGTTGAGTGAAGTTGTGACGACTCACCTGGTGAAAAGCCTCTCTGCGCAGCCGGCGGCTGTTGACAGTCTCGATACTGAAGAAGCCGTCACTGAACAGCTCAGCGCTGCAGAACTCAAGCAGATCCGCAGCCTGCTGAAGAAATCGAAAAAGAAAAAATAAACCGCTTCTCAGCGTCCCTTATTTCAGGGACGCCATTTAATCCTCTACAACACAAACTGACTGACGCTATGCGACAGCCGTTGCGCATGATCGACCAGCGCTTCTGAGGTGTCAGCACTGCGGCGCGTCAGCTGCTCGCTCTCTTTTACCTGCTGATTCAGGCGACCAATCTCCATGGCGATGCTGTTAACACGCTTACTCTGCGCGTCGGCGTTGTGCTGCAGCTCGCTCAGCAGCGTCACCACGCCGGAGACGGCAGAGGCGATCTCCTGATACAGGCCGTCCAGCGCCTGCACCTGGTTGAAGCCGCTGTCGATGTGCTGGTGGGTGCTACCGATCAGCCCGTCGATGGTGCGGGTGGAGGCGCTGCTTTTCTCCGACAGCAGGCCGATCTCCTTCGCCACGATAGAGAAGCTGCGGCCATACACGCCCGCATGAGCCGATTCGATGGCGGCATTGAGCGCCACCAGTTTGGTTTGCAGGGATATCCCCTCCAGCAGCGTCACGATCCCGGCAATCTCGCCGGAGGCATCGACGATCTGGCGCATCTGTGACTCGACGGCAATCACCACTTCGCCACAGCGCTGGGTCAGGCTGTCGGTAGCCTGGACCTGCTGCGTGGCGTGGCGGGTGAACGCTACGCTGTGGCCGACCTCTTCCGCCACGCGGTTGAGGCGCTGGCTGATATGATCAAACGCAGCCGTCTGCTGCTGATTGTGGGCGCTAAACTCGTCGCTCTGCTGCGCCATGCGGTCAGCGCTGTCGCGCACCGCGCTGGAGATGGCATTGATCTCACCGACGATATGCTGCAAGCCGTGCTGCATCGCGCTGATGCTATCGGTCAGCTGGCATATCTCTGCCGACTGAAAAGCGCTGAGCTGCGGCTGTCGGGAGATGTCCCCGGTGGCGATCTGCGCCAGCCAGCTGGATACGCGGTCTAACGGTTGGATCACCCCGCGCAGCAGCAGGCCACCGCCAAGCAGCAGCAGCCCGCCCAGCAGTGCGGAGATTGCCAGCGACAGGTTGCGGCTATTGGTCAGGGAGGAGAGCGTGGACTGATTCAGTTCGCCGGACCGCTGGTTTTCCTGCGTCAGCACCTGATAGTAAGCGTCATTGAACTGCTGCTGAAACGCCTGCATCGGTACCATAAAGAAGGTATCGATATCTCTGGCATTCAGTCCTTTCAACTGCTCCTGAAGCCCGTCGGCCAGCAAAGTGAAATTCTGCCGCAGCGGGCTCTCTTTGCTGGCGGGGTACTGCCCGAACAGCTTACGCGCCTCATCCAGCGAGGCCTGGGCGGTCTCTGCCAGGCTTTTCCAGCTGTCGACCGATCCGGTCTGGTTATCCTGCATCAGATAGATGCCGGCGCGGTGGCTGTTATCACTGGCGGTCAGCAGCTCCATGCGCGCTTTGTCCAGCAGTGCCTGGCGGCTGGAGAGGGCGTGGGTTGCCGCCACGTTATCACCAGTGCTGCTCACCAGCCGGGTCAGCAGCAGCACGCCAGCGCACTGCAGCAGCGAAAAAATGATTAAAAACAGGATAAAGCTGCCGCGCAGGCTTTTCAGCCAGCCGGGTAGCGCGGTAAAGGAAAAACGAGGGCGACGTAACAGGCGCAGCGGTAGAACGGTCAGCAGTGACATAGTGGGTCCCGTAAAATAAAACGGAGTATTCGCCGCTTTTATGTCACCCGTGTTACAGCGCACCCGCCGCGGCAGCAAACAGAAAGCTGTGCGTTACAAAGGCAAATTAGTACCGGTAAAAACTGCTGGCGCGATACTGCCCTGAGCGAGTTTTGTACATTCCCATGCAGTGTTAACGATTTGCGCCTGGCGCTGGGTCAATGAGGTGATAGACTGGCACCCGTTTATCCCTTTTATTGAGTGATTATGAGCGATTTTGACCGCGTGGCAGCTGAACTGGCCGAACAGGCACGCGCACAGGCGCAGCAGAAAGAGGACCAGGACCGTCAGCTGCTGCTGCGCGTGCTGGAAATTTACGATCAGAAAACCGTTGCGGCAACGCTGCGTAAGGTCAGCCAGCAGGAGTGGACGCGCGAGTCGGTGAATCGCTGGGTGAAAGGCAACAGCCGTAAAATGCTAAGCGAAGCCGAAGTCAGCATGCTGCACGGCATGTTGCCCGCGCCACCCGCCCATCATCCTCACTATGCGTTTCGCTTTGTCGATCTGTTTGCCGGGATTGGCGGCATCCGCAGCGGCTTTGAAGCGATAGGCGGCCAGTGCGTGTTTACCAGCGAATGGAATAAGCACGCGGTGCGCACTTACAAAGCTAACTGGTACTGCGATGAACAGCAGCATCGCTTTAATCAGGATATCCGCGATGTGACGCTGAGCGGCAAGCCGGAGATTAACGAACAGCAGGCCTATCAGCACATCAGCCAGCAGGTGCCGGACCACGATGTGCTGCTGGCCGGTTTCCCCTGTCAGCCGTTTTCGCTGGCGGGCGTATCGAAGAAAAATGCGCTCGGGCGCGCGCACGGTTTTGAGTGCGAAGCCCAGGGCACGCTGTTTTTTGACGTGGCGCGGATTATCACCGCCAAAAAGCCGGCGATATTCGTGCTGGAAAACGTCAAAAACTTAAAAAGCCACGATAAGGGCAATACCTTCCGCATCATCATGCAGACCCTCGACGAGCTGGGCTATGACGTTGCCGATGCCGATACTTCCGGCCCGCAGGACCCGAAGATTGTTGATGGTCAGCACTTCCTGCCGCAGCACCGCGAGCGTATTGTGCTGGTCGGCCTGCGCCGTGACCTGAAGCTGCCGACCTTCAGCCTGAGTCACCTCTCTTCTCTCTACCCGCCTAAACGCACGCCGCTAAAAGCGCTGCTCGACCCGGTGGTAGAGGCGAAATATATCCTGACCCCGACGCTGTGGAAATACCTGTATCAGTATGCGAAAAAGCACCAGGCACGCGGCAATGGCTTTGGCTATGGGCTGGTGGACCCGGAGCGCGAGCAGGGCGTGGTGCGCACGCTGTCGGCGCGCTACTACAAGGACGGCTCGGAGATCCTTATCGATCGCGGCTGGGATAAAGCGCTGGGTGAGCAGGATTTCGATAATGCCAGTAACCAGAACAACCGGCCGCGCCGTCTGACGCCGCGCGAGTGTGCGCGCCTGATGGGCTTTGAGCTGCCGGGCAGCGCTGATTTTCGCATACCGGTTTCGGATACTCAGGCCTATCGCCAGTTTGGCAACTCGGTGGTGGTACCGGCGTTTGCCGCCGTGGCACGGCTGCTGCTGCCGTGGATCGAGCAGGCGGTGCGTCAGCGCCAGATTTAGCTAAACTTAAGGTCTTGATGAAAGGAATATCACCATGGCCGACGTTCACACCTCCGAGGTGCGCAGTAAGAATATGCGCGCCATCCGCACCCGCGATACCGCGATTGAAAAGCGGCTGGCCGAGCTGTTGGTTGAGCTTGGCCTGAGCTACCGGGTACAGGATAAATCCCTGCCCGGGCGCCCCGACTTTGTGCTGCCCGATCATCACGCCATTATTTTCGTTCACGGCTGTTTCTGGCACCGCCATCACTGCCACCTGTTTAAGCTGCCCGCCACGCGCACCGCGTTCTGGATGGGTAAAATCGACAGCAATGTGGCGCGCGATAAGCGCTACGTTGAGGAGCTGACGGCCAGCGGCTGGCGCGTTTTGCTGGTGTGGGAGTGCGCACTGCGCGGTAAAACGCGCCTGCAGGAGCAGGAGTTAAGCGCGCGTCTGGAAGAGTGGGTGTGCGCTGCCGAAAGAAACGCGGAAATTGACGAGAACGGTATTCGCCAGCTGTAGGGGCCGATCCTCTTTTCGATCGGCCCGCACCCCCGATTAAGGCTCGCAGGATTTTACGATCGGCTTTGCCGGGAACAGATATTTCCCCAACGTCACCAGAATCACCGCCAGCACGATAATCGCCAGCGCCAGCCATTCGCGGGCTGACAGGCTCTCCCCTGCGAAGGCTATACCCAGCAGCACCGCCACCACCGGATTGACGTAGGCGTAGCTGGTGGCGATAGCCGGGGTGACGTTGCGGATCAGAAACATATAGGCGTTAATCGCAATCACCGATCCAAACAGGCTGAGATAGCCGAGCGAGAAGAAGCCCGCCAACGAGGGTTTCTGCACCAGGTGTTCGCCGCTCAGCGTGCTGGCAATCAGCAATACTGCGCCTGCTGCCAGCATCTCCACTGCGCCCGCCATCATGCCGTTGGGCAGCGTAATGCGCGAACCCCATACCGAACCAAAGGCCCAGCTCAGAGAGCCGCCGAGGATCATCAGCGCACCCCACGGGTTGCCCGCCAGATGGCCGCCGCTGTTCAGCAGGATAATCCCCACCAGCCCAACGGCGATGCCCAGCCACTCGATCCAGCGCGTAGGAATGCCAAACAGGCGGCTGAAACACATGGCAAACAGCGGCACGGTCGCTACCATTACCGCCGCCAGCCCGGACGGCACCTGCTGATGCTCCGCCACGGTGACAGCGCCGTTGCCGAGCGCCAGCAGCATAATACCAACCAGCGCGGCATTACCGGCCGCGCGCAGCGACGGCAGCTTTTCACCTCTCAGCAGCAGAAAAGTCAGCAGCACCACGCCAGCCAGCAAAAAGCGCAGCCCGGCCAGCATCATTGGCGGCCAGCTCTCGACGCCAATGCGGATCACCAGATAGGTGGAGCCCCAGATAAAATAGAGGCAGAACAGCGCGGCCAGCAGCGGCAGCAGGGCGGGGGCACGGCGTAACGTCATGTTAAAGTCGTCCTGGTTATATCAAGTTATTAAAATGTTATAAGTGGCTAATTCTGCCACTAATTATCACGGTCGGAAGGATTTTTTTTACAAAATTTGCACTCTTTGCGCATAATTGTTTAGATCATCCTCCTCTTAAATACTGCAAAGCCAGGTGGGCCATGGCCAGTGTCAAACTGACGGTAAGACGGTTGTATAAACTTAGCGGCGAACGCATGGTCAATACCCAGGCAACGGCGCGTATTTTTGTCGGCGATCGTCTGATCGCCACGGAAGAGATTAGCGGGATGACCGAAAGCCCGGTGAGTAAATATCTGCACCACGCTGAGCCGCAGGGCCAGCCGGTGCGCGTTGAGTGGGACTGTGATGGCATTGCCGATATGGCGGTCGCCGAAATGGAGCTGTGCCCCTGTTGTCAACATGACGAACATGAATAAGGAATACGACTTTGGCAGGAACCAGCTTACTAACCTTACTGGATGATATTGCGACACTGCTTGATGATATAGCCGTGATGGGCAAAGTGGCAGCGAAAAAAACCGCCGGGGTGTTAGGCGACGATCTCTCCCTTAACGCTCAGCAGGTCAGCGGGGTAAAAGCCAATCGTGAACTGCCGGTGGTGTGGAGCGTGGCAAAAGGCTCCTTCCTCAACAAGTTGATCCTGGTGCCGCTGGCGCTGCTGATCAGTGCGTTTGCGCCCTGGGCAATCACGCCGCTGCTGATGGTGGGCGGGGCTTACCTGAGCTATGAAGGCGTGGAGAAGGTGCTGCACAGCCTGCATAAAAACAAAAGTGAGGAGACGCCGGAAGCGCGCGAAAAGCGCCTGCTGAAGGCGGCGCAGCAGGATGCCGGTGAGTTTGAGAAGAAGAAAGTAAAAGGGGCGGTGCGCACCGACTTTATCCTGTCGGCCGAAATTGTGGCGATTACCCTCGGCATTGTCTCTGAATCCCCGCTGCTGAATCAGGTACTGATCCTCTCCGGGATTGCCATTCTGGTGACGATTGGCGTGTACGGCATTGTGGCGGGCATCGTCAAAATTGACGATCTAGGCTTCTGGCTGCAGAAGAAAACCTCGGCGCTGGCTAAAGGGCTGGGTAATGTGCTGGTGGCGGCCGCGCCATGGCTGATGAAGATCCTGACCCTGGTTGGCACCATTGCGATGTTCCTGGTGGGGGGCGGCATTATCGTGCACGGCATTCCGCAGCTGCATCATCTGGTGACGGAATACAGCAGCGAGATGAGCGGCCTGATGAGCAGCGTTGTCAGCAATCTGGCGAACCTGGTGGTCGGGTTCATCGTGGGGTCGATTGTGCTGTTGGTGGTCAATGGGGTTGCCAAAATGCGTCAAAAATCAGTATAAAGACGCCTGAAGTTAGTGAGTAAAACGGGAGTAATGATGAAAGACGATATTTTTGAGTTCGATATTGATGCGCAGTTAGAGCAGGCAGAAGCGAACGCCGAGAAAAAAGCCGCCGAAGTTCCGGCTGATTTAGGTGACGAAGCCGACTGCGAAGGCTGTAAAATCTAAGCGCAAACTGCGACGGATTTCACATAAAAAGCGAGTAATAAGTTTACTCGCTTTTTTTATGTCCAGCGTTTTTAACTGCTTATTTGTATTTAACAAATGTTTTACCTGCCGTTAACAGCGGTAATAAGGCTCAGATGCTATAACTATTTGGTGATTTTAACCGGATAGGGAGGTGCTTTATGAGCTTTATAATCAGTGATGAAGTGCAGCATAAGGACGGTGGGCCTGCGATGATTGTCACAGGTGTTGCCAGTGGAATGGTGGAGTGCCGCTGGTATGACGGTTTTAGCGTGCGGCGTGAAGCGTTTAGTGAGCAAGAGCTTTGCGTTCTGGCTGATGCAACGCCTTTGGCGGGTTAGTTTTGTCGGTGCATGCCAGAGCCCGTAGGGGCCGACCCTTTTTTCCGGTCGGCCCTTGATGTCCGGCGGGCCGATCTTCTTTTTCGATCGGCCCACAGCGTCTATTTTACAGCTCGTTCTTAATACAGAACTCTTCCCAGCTCATGCCCAGCGCTTCGGCGTGGCTATGCAGATAGGCCTCAATCGCATCGACCATCACCGCTTTATCCGGCTCTGCCAGCTGAATAGCAAACAGCACGCCGTCCAGTTTCTTCTCGCGCACATATGCCGCATAAGCCCGCTCTTTCTGCAACTCGCGCAGCTGCTCAACGCTCATGCCCATGGTGGACGCTTGCTCAGCGGTCAGATTTTCAATGCCGGCCTTCAAATCCGGGTGCGCCTCAAGAAACAGATCTTTGGCGATGGCGTAATACTCTTCAACGGTTTTCATAACGGTCCTGCGGGGTGACGGTCTGGATAATGGCGGCTAGTGTACACAAGGTGCAGGGCAGGTGAAAGCCGGGCGAGATGCGGGCCGGCGGCTGCTGATCTCAGCGTTTATTCTATCATTTTAGCTGCAGGCTGCGCTTGGTGCTTGCGGCGGGGCAGGTAAAAATTATAACGTAGCGCGTAATTGATTAGCTCAGGATGAAAAAATGAATAAGTGGATGATGGCGGCAGTGACGGCCGTTACGCTCAGCGGCTGTGCGCAGCTACCAAATTATGAAGCGGCGGTCAAAACCGCCCCTCCGGCAGCGCTGGTGGGTAACTGGCAGACGGTTGGCCCGCAGAGTGGGCTGGTGAGTGACCAGGCGATGGCCAGCCTGATTATCACCCAGGAAGGGGATACCCTGGACTGCCGTCAGTGGCAGCGCGTTATTGCCAAGCCGGGCAAAGTCACCTTTTTCGATGACGAGTGGGTTAACGTGAACAAGCAGATGCGCGTGATGACGCTGGATCTGGAAGGTAACGAGCTGCATTACGATAAGCTGAAGATGCGTAAAGTGGATAAACCGACCGTCGAGTGCCAGCAGGCGCTGGAAAAGCAGGCGCAGCCTGACGCCACCCCGCAGCCGTCAACCGTGCCAGCAGCCAGCACCACCATTGCCGCCCCTCAGCCGTAATTCCCAGGTCGTGGCCGTCCGGCCACGACCTGATATCTAGCTAATAATCCACACGCTAACCGATCCTGGCGCACAGCGGAACGTGGCAGTGCCCTGCTCGTCGCTGCTCACCGTCTCGCCGATATGGCCCAGCAGGTCGCGCCAGTTTTTCCCTCCGTAGTTTTCCCCCAGCGCCAGGGTTTTCTCACCCGCTTCACCGTTCGACATAATCACCACGCAACCGGAGTGATGATCGGTGCCGCTGCGCGCAAAGGCGATGCAGTTAGGGTGATCGAACCATTCGGTCTGCACTCCGTGGGCATACAGCTGGCGTGCCCGGATCAGCGCTTCCAGTTCGGGGATCACCGGCATCTCTATCTGATACTGCCCGCCGTCGTCACCCTCATCCTCATAGCTGGCGCCGAACAGGTCCGGGTAGAACACCGCCGGAACACCGTTTTCACGCAGCAGGATCAGCGCATACGCCAGTGGTTTGAACCAGGGGTCCACCGGGGCTTCCAGCGCCTGCAGCGGCTGGGTGTCGTGGTTGGCGACAATGGTCACCGCGTGCCACGGATCGGTGGTGACCAGCGTGTCGTTGAAGATCTGGCTAAGGTCGTAGTCAGCCCCCTGTTTCGACGCGTTATGGAAGTTCATCTGCAGTGGGGCGTCAAACAGCATGGTTTTACCGTCCACCTGCTGGATATACTGCTGGAGTTTATCAACCTCATGCGACCAGTATTCGGCGACGATAAACAGCGGCTGCTCCGCCACCTCCTGCACGTGTTCGATCCACTCTTTATAGAACCAGGCGGGAATATGCTTCACCGCGTCGAGGCGAAAGCCGCTGCAGTGCACTTCCTCCATCACCCAGCGCGCCCAGTATTTCAGCTCTTCGGTTACCGCGCGGTTGCGGAAGTCGATATTGGCGCCCATCAGATAGTCGAAATTGCCCAGCTCGTTATCGACCTGATCGTTCCAGCCTTCGCCGGTGTAGTCGTTAACGATTTTGAACACGCCGTTCTCATCGGGGTTTTCAATGTGGTCGACGCCGCTGAAGCACTTGTGGTCCCAGATAAACTGCGAATACTGCCCGGCGCGCACCGGGAAGGTGAAGCGGGTCCAGGCTTCGACCTCAATCACTTCCTCGTCGATCTCCTCACGGTTATCCGGGTTGACGCGGTTAACCTGAATGCGCTCTTTCTCGTCGGCACCCATTTTGTGGTTGAGCACCACGTCAAGGATCACGCCAACGCCGTTAGCCTTTAGCGCCTCCACTGCTGCCAGCAGCTGCTGCTTATCGCCGTATTTGGTGGCGCGTGAGCCTTTCTGCTCAAATTCGCCAAGGTCAAACAGGTCATAGCTATCGTAACCGACCGAATAGCCGCCGGATTCACCCTTATAAACCGGCGGTAGCCAGACGTCGCTGATGCCAATTTCAGCCAGCCATGCGGCACGTTCGGCCGCTTCCGGCCACAGTTTGCCGCCTGTGGGGTAGTACCAGTGAAAGAACTGCAAAAGGGTGGGATTGTGCATATCCGTGCTCCATTTTTCGCCAGACGGGAAAATGAAGTATGGAGTAAGCGCAGCGAAAGGGTGGGCCAGGACGAAATTAATTATTCCGCGCTGGCCCCGGAAAGGTGTTGTATAAAGTCATACTGAGTAAACGTGAGGTTTATCCGTTCGATCCGGTAGGGAACAGCACCACGCCGGCGACATTGGTATAGGCACGATTGACGGACTTCTGGCGGCCGGCCTGCTGGATCAGCAAGGAGATTTCATCCTGGCGTGACTTCAGCAGCTTTTTGACTTCGGCTTCATTATCAAGAATGTGGCGCAGTATCGGGCGCAGCTGCTCCTGAGTACGAGCCGGAACCGGCTCATTCTGCGTAGCCTTAGCCAGCTTTTCCACGGCGCTGAGGTAGTCAACTTCCATATCGATCAGGTCGTCCCACTGGCCTTCACCCGCAAGACGCAGCATCGACTGGCTGTGGGTCAAAATTTCCTGATATATCGCGAGCAGATGTGGGGCAATGTTCATTTATACAGAGTCCTAAACCAGAGCGGTTGTGCCGGAAACCTCTTTCCAGGCATCGGCGATATTGCGCAACAGCGCTTCAACTTCTTCAATTCCGTCGGCATCGTTATCGATATTCGCGCGCAGCAGGCGGTGCACCATATAGCGGTACAAACCCAGCAGATTTTGCGTTAACTCGTCTTCAGAGGACTCATCCAGACCCTGCTTCAGACCGTTGTCGATAATGTTAATGGCTTTGGAGAGCGACTCCCCTTTTTTAACCGTATTGCCGTCCTGCAAAAACAGGCGTGCGCGAACCAGGGCGCTGAGCGCCCCGTCGAACAGCAGAGTGATCAGCTGGTCATTGCTGGCACTCATCACTGCACTTTCCACGCCGACTTTTGCATAGGCCTGGGTACCGCTTGCGCTATACATCATGGCTCCTTACTTGGTTGTACTGCTTGAAGTCTCAAACTGCGACGTCAGATAGCTACTGGTGTTGTTGAGCTTGCTGATCGTCACGTCCAGCGCGGTGAACTGGGTTTTTAAGCGCGCAATAGTGGCATCGATATTGTCGCTGACCTTGTTGTACTGTTGGGTCAGATTGTTCAGCGTTTTGCTGACGCCGTCGGTGGCCGCCTGCACCATGCCGGTGCTGGAGAGCCAGCTGGTCAGGTTGTTAGAGAGCTTAGTCGCGATGCCGGTGGTTTTACCGTCGCCAACGATCATTGCCTTAATGCCGTCCGGATCTTTCGCCAGGGCCGCATCCAGTTTAGTCTGGTCGGTATTCAGCTTGCCGCTGGTTGGATCGGTCGTAATGCCAATCTGTGACAGGGTTTTGTAAGTCGAGGTGCTGCTGGTATTGGTCAGCATATCTTTCATCTGCGACTGTATGGTACGCAGAGTGCTGTCGCCCAGCAGTGCACCATTGGTGGTGTCCTGCGCATCTGTCCCGGCATCCACTTTGGTGTATTTGGTCAGGGAGGCAAAGGCATCCTGCAGGGTGTTATAGGCTGTCACCCAGGCGGCAATCGTGCTGGACGCGCTGCTGGTATCTTTAGTCACGGTCAGCGTCTGGGTGCCGGTGGTTTCCCCGCTCAGGTTCAGCGTGATCCCTTCCAGCGCATCGCTGATAGTGTTGCTGCTGTTCTCAATCTCGACATTGTTAACTGACAGCTTGGCATTCTGCGCCGCAATGCTTTGCGTCATATTACTGCTGCTGGTGCCGTCATAATTGAGCATGCTTTGCAGCGCGCTGTCACCGCTGACGCTGATCGTGGCCGCATTGTCTACGCCGGTTTCGTTCGACGTCATGGAGAGACGATAGCTGCCATCGCCCGTTTTAATAATGCTGGCGGTGACGCCGGCATCAGCTTTATTGATCGCATCACGAATGCCGGTCAGCGAAGAGTTCGCGGCGCTTACCGTCACGTCTACTGCTTTATCACTGCCCGCCAGCTTAATTGAGATAGTGCTGTCAGCCGTCGCCAGCGCGGTGCTGTTACTGCTTTGGGTCGCCGAGGTCAGCGTCTGGGCTGACGCCAGCTGCGTGACGGCAATGGTATATTTACCTGCTACCGCACCCGTAGTGCTGGTGGCGCTGAAAGCGGTAGAGCTGCTGACTATTTTATTGGCGCTGAACAGCGTGGCGTCATTCAGCTTGGTGTTTGCCGTCTGAAAGGTGGTCAGCGCGCTTTTCATGGTGCTGTAGGCGCTCAGCTTTGAGGTGTAAGCCGTCTGCTGTGTTGAGATCGGCTTTAGCGCTGCTTTTTCCGCCGCCTGCATGCTGTCGAGAATCGAGCTTAAATCCAGGCCGGAGCCGATACCCAGGGTAGAGATGCTAGCCATGATATTTCCTTTATAGAGTCAACACGGAGAGTGAATACCGTGGTTATCGGCCATTGATGCACAAAGTTTACGATTAATTATCCGGCGGCAATAAAACGAATAGCGGTAATAAAGAGGGGTATTTCAGCGAGTAGGGGGAAGTGAAAAAAAATCGGCGCGGAACTAAAAAAATTCTAAAGGTTACCGTGGGGCAGACGATAACAACTTTGACGGCGATGAAGCCGGGGGGCAAACAAGCCCAACCACTTAACCCGAAATGATTTAACAGGAAACTTTATCATGGCACAAGTAATCAATACCAACAGCCTCTCGCTGATCACTCAGAACAACATCAACAAAAACCAGAATGCTCTGTCTACCTCTATCGAGCGCCTGTCTTCTGGCCTGCGTATCAACAGCGCGAAAGATGACGCTGCTGGTCAGGCGATTGCTAACCGCTTCACCTCTAACATCAAGGGCCTGACTCAGGCTGCGCGTAACGCTAACGACGGTATCTCTGTTGCACAGACTACTGAAGGCGCACTGTCAGAAATCAACAACAACTTACAGCGCGTTCGTGAATTGACCGTTCAGGCTTCTACCGGTACTAACTCTGATTCTGACCTGTCTTCCATCCAGGACGAAATCAAATCCCGCCTGTCTGAAATTGACCGTGTATCAGGTCAGACTCAGTTCAACGGCGTGAACGTTCTGGCTAAAGACGGCAAAATGTCTATCCAGGTTGGCGCCAACGATGGCGAAACTATCGATATCGACCTGAAGAAAATCGACTCCAAGACTCTGGGTCTGGACAGCTTCAACGTGAACGGCCCTAAAGATGCAGCCGGCACTCTCGGTACCGTAGCAAACGCCGACTTTACCTCTTACTATGGTGCAACCACTCAGGTCACCAAAGCCACCGTAGCAGAAACTGGTGCGGCAAACGATCTGTCAACCCGTCTCGGCCTGGCGGCTGGTGGCGCGACCATCAAGGGTGATGAAGTTTATAAGGATGATAACGGCAACCTGTTTGCAAAAGTTACCATCAAGCCAACTGGTGCTGCAGAAGTTAACAACCTGAAAGCCAACGGTTTCGAAAGCACTGACGGTGTAGGCAAAGACTACTTCATCGCGCTGGATCCGCAGTCTGCTACAACCACAGGTGACACTGCTGCGTTCAAAGTTGACACCAAGAACATCAGCCTTTCCAGCCTGACCAGCGGTGCTTCTTCTGACCCACTGGCTAAACTGGATGCTGCTATCGCATCAGTAGATAAGTTCCGTTCTTCACTGGGTGCGATTCAGAACCGTCTGGGTTCTGCGGTAACCAACCTGAACAACACCACCACTAACCTGTCTGAAGCACAGTCCCGTATTCAGGATGCTGACTACGCGGTGGAAGTGTCTAACCTGTCTAAAGCGCAGATCGTTCAGCAGGCGGGTAACTCCGTGCTGGCTAAATCGAACCAGGTTCCACAGCAGGTTCTGTCTCTGCTGCAGGGCTAATCGATTCTTCGATAAGCAGTTCAAAGGCGACCTCTGGTCGCCTTTTTATTGAGGTAATATTTCGATTTTAAGCGAGAGGCATTATGAAAGAGATCACCATTATCGAACCCGTTTTTGTTGCAGAGTTCCAATGTGCGGGCAGTACCTGCCGTGACCATTGTTGCAAAGGATGGGATATATTTCTCGATAAAGCATCGGTAAATCGGTATCTGAAAAGCCCGCAGATTGAAATCAGAAATATTGCTTCTCAGCATATCGCTACCCCGAAGAAAAGCTTTCAGCACTGGGGTAAGATGAAGCTAACATCGTCAGGAAACTGCGCTTTCCTTGATGAAGAAAGCTTGTGTAAAGTGCATAAAAATATGGGCGGAGCAGCGCTAAGCCAAACCTGTTCTACCTATCCCCGCTCACAAAATATGAGCAAATATGAAATAAATAAATCGCTTTCGCTTTCCTGCCCTGAGGCAACTAAACGGTTACTGAGCCGCCCAGATGCCATGATGTTGCACCAGTCGGTACAAATTCAGCCCAATGCTAATAACTCAGCGGATGTGGATAATCTGCAGAAATTAGTAAATTTGATGTGTGTAAATATAGTTAAAATTGCCGGCTCCCGCGCCAGCGAGGGTATATATGGCATCGCCATGTTACTGCTGCATCTGGAAAAGCTGAATAAAGAACCCGAGTTCAACAGTGAAGCATTGGAAAATTATTATTTCACTATAATCAATGCGATCGAAGAGGGTTCAATTGCCCGTAGCATTGACGATCTGACACCGAATTATGACCTGCAGTGGGCGCTTCTGCTGCGCATGCAGCCCTATTTCTCTGGCCTGATGAACGTGCGTTCTGCAACTACGCTGAATCATTATCTTAATAAACTGATACATATTCAGGTGGAGGGAGCAAAAGAAAATGATGTCAGCTCTTCCATAATTCGCCTGGATACAGCGTGGAATGACAAGGTCGTTCCCTGGCTGGCCGAGAGACCTCACGTCATCAGTAACTATTTGCAGTACCGGATATACAGTGACAACTTCCCCGGCTATCAAAATCGTTCACCATTAGCTTGTCTTTATTTGCTGACGGCAGAATGGTTTATGATTAAGTCATTAATCGCGGCCAATGCTGAGCTGGTGGGTAAGATTGATGAGGATGATGTTGTTAATATTATTTACAGTTTTCACGCACTAACAAAACACACCGAGCATGCATTGGCGGCATTTTTTGCCGAAATTGATAAAGTTAAAGTCAACGACGATCTTTCCTTAATTTATCTTTTGAAATAATTGCTCTTTTACCCTAAATCCTTGTGTCTTCATTAATCCCGCACCTGCGGGGTTTTTATCTCTGGAGTGTACTATGCGCTTCAATTATGACTTGTTACCCGGGGAACTGCTGCCGTTTGAGGAGATAAACGACCGCTACAGCAAAAAGTACCCTGACGATAAATCGTTGACTACCCGGGGGTTGCTTAGCCCGTCGACCTCCAGCAAGAACTGGACTATCCGCGCGATATTCGCCAGCAAAGATAGCCATATTCCGCTGGAAGACCTGCTGTTTATCAGCAACGATAACGAACGCAAAAACTACCTGCAGCGCTTCGAACACTATTTGCAGCGCCAGGAGAGCTTCCTCTATTTCCGTCGTCCGCTGGAACCCGCGCCGTGGAACAGCTGGAAGGTGATGGGTGAGAGCAGGGTGCTGGCAATGCTGGATCCGGCATCCATTATGGCGCAAAGCCTGCTGCAACAGCGTGGCTATACCTTAACGCTGCTGCGCAGTGATGAAGAGGATGAGTACTGGCAGCTGTACGACCGCCAGTCGCAGCCGTGCTTCGAATACTCGCGCCAGCTGCAGTTTATTGTGGTGCTGACCTCGCCGCTGCTGCCGCCGCCTGCCGGGGTGATCCAGGGGACGCAGGTCGGGCGGCGTGTAAAAGCCCGGCTGTGGCATCGTGCCAGCCATCATGAGTTCAGCAATGCGGTACGCGCGCGCTACGGCGCCTGCGTCATCACCGGCACGCTGCTAACCGACGAGCAGGCGTGGCCGTGGGTGGAAGCCTGCCACATCGATACGCGGGAAAATGAGCAGGGCTTCCTGCTGGATAACAGCGCGGATAACGGCCTGTTTCTGCGCAGCGACCTGCAACGGCTGTTTGCCAGTAAACGGCTGTCAATTGACCCGTTGAGTGGTTCGGTGCATTTTCGCCGCACGTTACAGGAAGATAACACCCTGCTGCCGTTTTATCAGCAGCTGGAAGGGAAAGTCTGCGCCCTGTGGTCACAGGTGCCGGAGAGCACGCGCCAACGTTTATCACTGAAAGCCTGATTACCGGGATCCCCGCGTCCTTTTTTTGTGACGCCGGGGATCTTTCAGGGCGACAAAAATGAAATAACCCGCCTTTTTTACCGCTATTCCCCCAATCAAAATGCCCTACAGAAACAGATAATCGTGCCGATAACTTAATTAACGCAGGGTAGGTCAGAGTGAACGATCTATATACCGCCGATGGCGTGATGGACAAACATTCGCTGTGGCAGCGATACATACCGCTGGTTCGCCATGAAGCGTTGCGCCTGCAGGTCCGTCTGCCGGCCAGCGTGGAGCTGGACGATCTGCTTCAGGCTGGGGGTATCGGGCTGCTGAATGCCGTAGAGCGCTACGACGCCCTTCAGGGCACCGCATTTACCACCTACGCCGTTCAACGCATTCGTGGCGCGATGCTCGACGAATTACGCAGCCGCGACTGGGCACCACGCAGCGTGCGCCGCAATGCGCGCGAGGTGGCGGGTGCCATGCATCGGGTTGAACAGGCGCTGGGGCGCACGGCATCCGAGCAGGAAGTGGCTGCGCAGCTTGATGTGTCGCTGGAGGAGTACCGGCAGATCCTGCTGGATACCAATAACAGCCAGCTGTTCTCTTATGACGAATATCGTGAGGAACACGGTGACAGCGCCGAGCTGGTGACGGATGGCCACGAAGAGGCTAATCCGCTGCATCAGCTAATGGAAGGGAATCTGCGCGAACGCGTCATTGAAGCGATCGAAGCGTTACCCGATCGCGAAAAAATGGTGCTGACGCTCTATTACCAGGAAGAACTGAATTTGAAAGAGATTGGCGCCGTGCTGGAAGTGGGGGAATCCCGCGTCAGCCAGCTGCACAGTCAGGCGATCAAACGCCTGCGCGCCCGGTTATCGGGAGCGCGCTGACAAAGTCAGTTTTGCACTCTCAACACCAACCGGGGAATCTCGCATGGGATCCAAAATTAAAATGAGGCCGTTGAGCCGTTATTTGAAAGACTACAAACACAGCCAGAGTAACTGTTCCCACTGCGGTAAGGTACTGGACAGAATGGCGCTGGTTTTTCGTGGTCAGATCATTAACAAAGAGGCCATCGCCCGGATGGATCAGCTGATCGACGATCAGGTCTGGTTAAAATTACAGAATGAGCTTACGGCGCTGTGCCGTTTTTGTAGCGATATCTTTTGCAACACGCATCCGACTTACTTTGACATCATGGCGTTCAAGCAGTACCTGTTTGAGCAGACCGAAATGAGCCACAGCACCATTCGCGAATACGTTGTTCGCCTGCGTCGCCTCGACGATATGCTGTCAGCGCGTAATTTTCCGGCGGAAAAACTCAAAGGCCCGAGCTGGCATGAGTGCCTGGAAAATGATCTGCCGGATGCCGGCAACAATAACTACCGTATTGCCCTGCGGAAATACGATCAGTTTCTCGGCTGGCAGCGTAATTAATACCCTTCATCCTTGAAGCTGCAACTGCGTTGGCTGCATGCGCTCACCCCAGTCACTTACTCGTGTAAGCTCCTGGGGACTTACGCACTTGCCGCCCTGTTGCAACGCCAATTATTTTGGGTATAGGTAAGTATGAATTCGAAGGTGACCAACCGGTCATCTTCTGTAACACTGTAGGGATAATATTAAACGCCTGCTGCGGAGGCTGCGTTGTCCTTACTGAACATCAATAATTTCCCCCGTCTCGAACTACTGGGTGCGCCCACGCCGTTAGAGCATCTTCCCCGCCTGTCCGAATATCTGGGCCGCGATATCTTTATCAAACGTGACGATGTCACGCCGGTTGCCCTGGGCGGCAACAAGCTGCGTAAGCTTGAATTCCTCGCAGCGGATGCCCTGCGTAACGGTGCCGACGTGCTGCTGACGGCCGGGGCGATCCAGTCTAACCACGTGCGCCAGACGGCGGCGGTGGCGGCGAAGCTTGGCCTGAAGTGCGTGGCGCTGCTGGAAAACCCAATTGGAACCCACTCTGCCAACTATCTCAGCAACGGTAACCGCCTGCTGCTGGAGCTGATGGGCACCGAGATCATTATGGTCGATGCGCTGCACGCGCCGGATGCGCAGTTAGAAGAGCAGGCCACGCTGCTGGAAGCCCAGGGCTTTCGCCCGTATGTGGTGCCGGTCGGCGGGTCGAACGCGCTGGGTGCGCTGGGCTACGTTGAGTGCGCGCAGGAGATCGCCCATCAGAGCGAAGGCGTGGTCGATTTTGCCGCAGTGGTGGTTGCCTCCGGCAGTGCCGGGACGCATGCCGGGCTGGCGGTGGGGCTGGAGCTGCTGCTGCCGGACACCGAACTGGTGGGCGTCACCGTGTCGCGCAAAGTGGCGGATCAGCTGCCAAAAGTGGAGAAGATCCGCGCCGAGCTGGCGCACTCATTAGCCGTGACCAGCAGCGCGCCGATTACGCTGTGGGATGACTATTTCGCGCCGCGCTACGGCGAGCCGAATGAAGAAGGAATGGAAGCGATTAAACTGCTGGCGCGTCTGGAAGGTATCTTCCTTGATCCGGTCTACACCGGCAAGGCGATGGCCGGGCTGATCGACGGTATTGCGCAACAGCGCTTCCGTCGTGAAGGGCCGATTGTGTTTGTTCATACCGGTGGTTCACCGGCGTTGTTTGCATATCATCAATAATAATGGGGTTGCTATGAAATTTTCGAAAGTTCGTCGCCAGTTGGTGATGGGAACCATGGCGCTGGCGCTGGTCGGCGGTATGACTATGCAGGCACAGGCAGCGGATGAAAACCTGCTGGCGAAAGTCAAAGAGCGCGGTTCGCTGCAGGTGGGGCTGGAAGGCACTTATCCGCCGTTCAGCTTCCAGGATGAGAATGGCAAGCTGGCCGGCTTTGAAGTCGACTTCGCCGAGGCGCTGGCGCAGCACCTGGGCGTTAAGGCCAGTCTGAAGCCGACCAAGTGGGACGGTATGCTGGCGTCCCTTGACTCTAAGCGCATCGATGTGGTGATCAACCAGGTCACTATCTCCGACGAGCGTAAGAAGAAGTATGACTTCTCTACGCCTTATACCATCTCCGGTATCCAGGCGCTGACCAAAAAGGCCAACGCGGGCAGCATCACCAAGCCGGAAGATCTGAGCGGCAAGAAAGTCGGCGTGGGTCTTGGCTCAAACTACGAGCAGTGGCTGCGCGAGAACGTGAAGGGCGTGGACATCCGTACTTATGATGATGACCCAACGAAATACCAGGATCTGCGCGTAGGCCGTACCGATGCCATCCTGGTCGATCGCCTGGCGGCGCTGGATCTGGTGAAGAAAACCGGCGATACCATGGCGGCAGCAGGCCCGGCATTCTCCCGTCAGGAATCAGGCGTGGCGCTGCGTAAAGGCAACGCTCAGCTGCTGGATGCTATTAACAAAGCGATTGCTGATATGCAAAAAGATGGCACCATGAAGAAGATTTCTGAAAAATGGTTTGGTACGGACGTAACTAAATAATGCACGAAAGTCTGCAACTGGTGCTGGATTCAGCACCATTTTTACTTAAGGGCGCACTGTTCACGCTGCAGCTGAGTATTGGCGGGATGTTCTTCGGCCTGCTGCTCGGCTTTTTGCTGGCGATGATGCGCCTTTCCCATTTCTGGCCGATTGCCTGGCTGTCGCGTTTTTACGTTTCAATTTTTCGCGGCACGCCGCTGATCGCCCAACTGTTTATGATCTACTACGGCCTGCCGCAGTTCGGCATTGAGCTGGACCCGATCCCGTCGGCGATGATTGGCCTGTCGCTGAATACGGCGGCGTATGCTTCTGAATCCCTGCGCGGGGCGATTGCCGCCATCGAGCGCGGGCAGTGGGAAGCGGCGGCCAGTATCGGCATGTCGCGCTGGCAGACGATGAAGCGGGTGATCCTGCCGCAGGCGGCACGCACCGCGCTGCCGCCGCTCGGCAACAGCTTTATCAGCCTGGTTAAAGATACCTCGCTGGCGGCCACCATTCAGGTGCCGGAGCTGTTCCGTCAGGCGCAGCTGGTCACCTCGCGCACGCTGGAAGTGTTCACCATGTATCTGGCGGCATCGCTGATTTACTGGGTGATGGCGACGCTCCTCTCCTTCCTGCAAAGCCGGCTGGAAGATCGTGTCAACCGCCAGGATCGGGAGTCGAAATGAGTACCATTGAAGTCAGTCAGCTGGTAAAGAAATTTAACGGACAGACGGTGCTGCACGGCATCGATCTGACGGTCAATGCCGGGGAAGTGGTGGCGATTATCGGGCCAAGCGGCTCCGGGAAAACCACGCTGCTGCGCAGTATTAACCTGCTGGAAGTGCCGGATAGCGGCACCATTCAGGTCGGGGCGATCCGCGTGGATGCCGCACAGTCGATGTCGAAGCAGAAAGAGCGCGTGCGCCAGCTGCGCCAGCAGGTCGGCTTTGTCTTCCAGAACTTCAATCTGTTTCCGCACCGTACGGTGCTGGAGAATATCATTGAAGGGCCAACCATTGTTAAAGGGGAGCCAAAGGCAGAAGCGATAGCGCGCGCCCGTCAGCTGCTCGAACGGGTGGGGTTGCAGGGCAAGGAAGAGAGTTATCCGCGCAAGCTTTCCGGCGGCCAGCAGCAGCGTGTGGCGATTGCCCGTGCACTGGCGATGCGCCCGGAGGTGATCCTGTTTGATGAGCCGACCTCGGCACTGGATCCGGAGCTGGTGGGAGAAGTACTGAACACCATCCGTTCGCTGGCGCAGGAGAAGCGCACCATGGTGATCGTCACTCATGAGATGAGCTTCGCCCGCGATGTGGCCGACCGCGCCATCTTTATGGACCAGGGTAAAATTGTGGAGCAGGGTGCCGCCCGCGAGTTGTTCTCTAATCCGCAGCAGCCGCGCACGCGCCAGTTCCTCGATAAACTCCTCAATCATTAAGTCTTCAGCGGGTCGACCAGAAAAGAAGGTCGACCCCTGAGGTATTCCCATAAAAAATAATCCCAATATTATCGCGGAACGTCAGGCGTCAGGTTTCAGGAGGGAGCATCAGCGTCGCGGTTTGAAAATCCACAGCGAGCACGATGATAGTGGGGGATGAGCCTGGTCCGCAGGGACCGCCCACTGAAAGTCATTAAGGTTATTCTTAAAAGCCCACGGCAAACACCCGGAATAACCGTGGCTTGTTCCAGCAGCGGCTGGGATAACGGTCAATTAGGACGATCCTCATAGTGATTAGCAGGCTAACGAGAGATACTTATCCAGTTAAAATAATTTTACTGGATTTTGATTATGTCTGTCTCTGGCAAGCAAGAAGTATTATGGATTAATACATTAAAAGGTGGCTGTATACTGCTGGTGGTTTTACATCACACCATCATCACGACGTTTATTCCATCATTGCAGTATTTAACGGCGGGGTTGTTACCGGCTGATATGTGGGTAGTGTTTAATAAATATCTCTCGCCGCTGCGTATGCCAGCGTTCTTTTTTGTTTCAGGCTTGCTGGCGGCTAGTGCCATCAGCAAAAAGAGCTGGAGCGAGGTATTTACTAAAAAATTCACCAACATCATTTATCTTTACATTCTGTGGGGCATTATCCAGTGGGTCAGTATTTATAATATCTCGACCAATTTAATTGGTCAGAAGCTCTCCTCTTCGGTCAATGCCGCCTATGCAGGATCGCCACTGGAATTTATTAAATTACTGACGCTGTCGATGACCAGCCTGTGGTATCTGTACGCGCTGGCGGGTTATTTCCTCGTGGCGAAACTGTTCCACAGCCAGAAAGTGGCACTGCTGGTGGTGGCAATTTTAGTGAACTACGCCACCCAGTTTAATCTGGTTCCTGGCTGGGGGCCGAACAGCGTGGCGCAGAACTTTGTCTACTTCCTGCTGGGCGCCTTCTTTAGCCATACCCTGATTGAGATCAGTCAGCTGTCGCGCCGTCATCTGGCGCTGCTGGCCGGGATGCTGGTGATTGGCGTGGCGCACCACGCCGCCGGCATGATGAAGAACCCGTTCTACTGCATGGTCGCAATTGTGTTTGGCATCGTGCTGTGCCGGGCGCTGAACAACCGCTTCAATATGGGGTGGCTGAACTGGATTGGCCGCAATACGCTGCAGATCTACGTGCTGCACCGTATCTTTATTGAACTGCTGGGATTGACCATGCTGACGCTGGCAGTGAAGTACAGCTTGTTCGACAACCAGGCCTTCTCACTGGCGTGGGCGCTGGTACTGCCAGTGTTTGCCGTGAGTATCACAACCTGCATTTCGCTGGTCGCCTGGACGCTACTTAATCGTGGTCCTGGCAAGGCGCTGTTTATCTATCCGCGCCTGTTGCGTAAACCGCAGGCGGCGGAAAAAATTGCCAGCAATGGCTGACACTGTTCTCTCTGGCCGATTTATTCGGCCATTTTTTTACCATTAAATAAATATAAAAATAATTAATCAGTATCCATTCTGGCATGACGGAGGATGTACCAGAACCCTTTACCAACATCGGACCACTACAGCTGGAGTATTTAATGAATACACCTCAGAAGAAAGAGATCGCCTGGGTAAATACCCTGAAAGGCGGTTGTATTTTGCTTGTTGTGCTTTACCACGTCGTTTTACCCGGTTATGCCGAAATGGTTTCTCATCTTACTGCCGGGCTGTTACCGGCTAAACTATGGGTGGCCTTTAATAACACTCTATCTCCGTTACGAATGCCGGCATTTTTCTTTGTCTCCGGCCTGCTGGCGGCAAATGCTATTTCTAACCGGCCCTGGAAACAGGTGTTCACTTCACGCGTCACCAATCTTTTTTATCTCTATTTTCTCTGGGGCGTGATCCAGTGGCTGATGATTAATGGCGTATCCAACAATATCATGGGCGATCATCTGTCGGATAATATCAACGCCGCCTGGGCCGAAACCCCCTGGCAGTTTCTCAAGCTGATGCTGCTGGCGATGAGCTCCTCCTGGTATCTGTATGCGCTGGGGTTGTTCTTCCTGGCTGCCAAGCTGTTCCGCCAGCAAAAAACGCTGGTGATGCTGGCGGCGGTGCTGCTGAACTATGCGGCAGTTACCAAAGTGATCCCAGGCTGGGGACCGGAAAGCCTGTCGCAATACTTTATCTTCTTCCTGTTTGGCTCATTTTACAGTGCGATCCTGATCCGCTGGAGCGAATGGCGGCGGGATAACGTGCTACCGTGGATGGTACTGCTGGCGCTGTCGCTGGTGCACATCTGGCTGGGCCTGGATAAGAGCCTGTTCCTGTGCGTGCTGGCAATTCTCGGCTGCATCGCCGCCTGCCGTCTCCTTAATCAGTACTTCAGCATGAAGTGGCTCAACTGGGTGGGGAAAAACACGCTGCAAATCTATGTGCTGCACCGCATCTTTATTGAGTTCTTTGGTATGTCGGCGATCCTGTTTGCCGTCAGCCATCAGCTGTTTGCCAGTAAAGCATTTTCCATGCTGTGGGCAATCGCTTTCCCGCTGGTGATGGTGGGGCTGTGCGTCGCCTGTTCGGTGGGGATCTGGACGCTGCTGAACCGCGGCTGGGGTAAATCGCTGTTTATCTACCCGAAGCTGCTGCGCATGAAGTTCGATAGCTAAGTCGCGAAGGGAGCATGCCTGAAGAGGGTCGGGCATGCCCGACCCCCTGCGGCCGGTGCGTCACGTATGCAGGAAATTCACCACGCTAGTGTTAAATTCCTCTGGGCAGGCGATGTTGGACAGATGTGCCGCCGGTAGCACCTCCAGACGAGCTTTGGCGATATGCTGATGCAGCCACTGGGCCTGGACCAGCGGGGTAATGGTGTCAAATTCTCCGGCGACAACCAGCAGCGGCAGGTTAATCCGCCCGGCATCAGCATGCAGGTCAGCCTGAGCCAGGACATCGCAGCACGCGGCATAGCCGACGGCACTGCCGTGTGACAGCTGCATCACCAGTCGGCTGACTTGAGGATGCGCATGGCGGATAAATTCTGGGGTAAACCAGCGTGCGGAAGAGCCGGCAGCCACCGCTGACAACCCCTGTTCGCGTACCTGCCGCGCCCGCTGCAGCCAGGCCTCCTCACTGCCGATACGCGCGGCCGTATTGGCCACCACCATTTTTCGGAAACGGGCAGGGTAATGACGCGCCAGCCATAATCCGGTTAATCCCCCCATCGAGATACCGCAGAAGCTGGCATTTTCCACGTCGAGATGATCGAGCAGGGCGATAACGTCGCGCCCGAGGATCTCCAGATTCAGCTCACAGCTGGGTAGCGGTGTGCTGCCGTGCCCGCGTGGGTTATAGCGCAGCACGTTAAAGTCGCGGGTCAGGGCCGCCATTTGCGGCTGCCACATATCCCAGGTGGTGCCTAATGAGTTGGCCAGCACCAGCATCGGAGCTTCTTTCGGGCCATCCAGGCGATATTCAATATTCATCTCAACTCCTTTCAATGATCAGCGCAATGCCCTGGCCGACACCAATACACATTGCGCAGAGTCCAAAGCGTGCGCCGCTTTTTTGTAGTTGCCAGGCGGCATTCATCACCAGCCGGGCGCCGGATGCGCCCAGCGGGTGGCCGAGGGCGATGGCTCCGCCGTTTGGATTAACGTGCGCAGCGTTATCGGGTAAGCCAAGATCGCGCATCACCGCCAACACCTGGGCGGCAAAGGCCTCATTCAGTTCGATCACATCAATCTGATCCAGCCTCAGTTTTGCCTGGCTCAGGACCTTACGAATCGCACCGGCGGGGCCAAACCCCATCAGTGCGGGTTCAATGCCGCTCACCGCGCTGGAAACAATCCGCGCCATCGGCTGCAGCTGATACTGCTGCACGGCGCGCTCGCTGGCCAGCAGCAGGGCACAGGCGCCGTCATTCAGACCCGAAGCATTGCCGGCGGTGATGCTGCCCTGCGGATGGACCACCGGCTTGAGTTTTGCCAGCATCTCCAGCGTGGTGTGACGTGGATGCTCATCGCGCACCATGTGCAGGGCGGCCCCTTTGC
Source organism: Erwinia aphidicola (assembly GCF_014773485.1). Classification (GTDB taxonomy): domain Bacteria; phylum Pseudomonadota; class Gammaproteobacteria; order Enterobacterales; family Enterobacteriaceae; genus Erwinia; species Erwinia aphidicola. Next base: position 381,288 of record NZ_JACXBP010000001.1, read on the forward strand.
GCTGAGGAATGGTCACGTCCATCAGCTGCGGTTGATAAAATCCGCTCTCCTGAGCGTCGACCGTGCGCTGCTGGCTACGCAGGGCGTAAGCATCCTGATCGGCGCGGCTAATAGTAAACTTCAGCGCGACATTTTCTGCCGTTTGCGGCATCGATTCGACACCGTAAAGGGCGTCCATTTGCGGATTAATCAAGCGCCAGCCCATGGTCGTGTCCTCCAGCTTCATACTGCGGCTGAAGGGGTGCTCTGCTTTGCCCATCACAAAAGGAGCGCGCGACATGCTTTCCACCCCGCCCGCGATCGCCAGTGAGGCTTCGCCGCTTTTGATCGCCCGCGCGGCTATGGCGACCGCATCAAGACTGGACCCGCATAAGCGGTTAATGGTGCAGCCGGGCACAGAAGCGGGTAGCCCGGCCAGCAGCAGCGCCATGCGTGCGACATTGCGGTTATCTTCCCCGGCCTGATTCGCACAGCCGTAAAGCACATCATCCAGCGCCTGCCAGTCCAGACGCTGGTAACGCTCGAACAGGGCCTTCAGCGGCAGGGCAGCAAGATCGTCGGTGCGAACCGTTGCCAGGCTGCCGTTGAGCTTGCCGAACGGGGTACGAACGGCATCACACAGCCATGCACTATTCATCAGCTCCTCCTGGGGCAAACGTCAGCGCCACCGGGGTAATTGCCTGCAGCTGCTGCGGGGTGATATCGGTTAATATCTCCCGCACCCTCAGTCCCTGCGGGCTGACATCCATCACGGCCAGATCGCTGTAAATCCGGCTGATGCAGCCAATGCCGGTCAGCGGATAGCTGCACTGCGCCACGATTTTGCACTGCCCTTTTTTCGTCAGATGTTCAGTCATTACAAACACCTGACGCGCCCCGCTGGCCAGATCCATCGCGCCGCCGACCGCCGGAATCGCGCCGGGTTGACCGGTGCTCCAGTTGGCCAGATCGCCATATTGCGACACCTGGTAAGCGCCAAGCACGCAAATGTCGAGGTTGCCCCCCGCGCATCATGGCAAACGAATCCCCGTGATGAAAATAACAGCCGCCTGGCAGCAGCGTGACGGGCTGCTTACCCGCGTTGATCAGGTCTGGGTCCTCATTGCCACTGGCAGGTGCCGGGCCCATGCCAAGGATGCCGTTCTCGCTGTGCAGGAAAATATCTTTATTGGCGGGAAGATAGTTGGCGATTTGCGTTGGCAGGCCGATGCCAAGATTGACGTAGGCTCCGTCCGGGATATCGCGGGCGATGCGCTGCGCCAGCTGGTTATGCGTGAGGCGGATGAGTTGCATTGTGTCACGCTCCTGAGGCGATCGTTGCGGGGCAGAGATTGGCTGAACAGACCACGCGCTGCACAAAAATACCGGGAGTCACCACCGCCTCCGGGTCCAGCTTGCCCAGCGCGACGTGGCGGGAGACCTCAGCGATGGTGCAGCGGGCAGCCATCGCCATAATCGGGTTGAAGTTGCGTGCCGCTTTGCGATAGACCAGGTTACCCCAGCGATCACCGCACTGTGCTTTGATCAGGGCAAAGTCTGCCTTCAGCGCCAGTTCCAGCACGTACTGCCGCCCCTCAATTTCGCGCGTCTCTTTGCCCGCAGCCAGCTCAGTACCGAAACCCGTTGGGGTAAAAATGGCCCCCAGCCCGCTGCCACCCGCCTGAATACGCGCCACAAGATTGCCCTGAGGCACCAGCTCCAGCTCAATCTCTCCGCGGCGGTAGAGGTCGTCAAATACCCATGAGTCACTCTGGCGCGGAAAGGAACAGATCATCTTGCGCACGCACCCCGCTTTGAGCAGTAGCGCCAGACCCGAATCAGCGTTGCCAGCGTTGTTGCTTACCAGCGTGAGGTTCTGCGGCCGCCGCCGAATCAGTGCGTCCAGCAGCGCATAGGGCTGTCCTGCCGGGCCAAATCCGCCAATCATTAGCGTGGCACCATCGTGAATGTCAGCCACGGCTTCATCGGCCAAAAACAGACTTTTGTCGATCATCTCGCTCCTCCTGAGTTGGAGTCATCAGGGTGCTGACTTCACCGGTGAAAAAATAACCTAAAAGTGTCATTGGCACTAAAAGACGGTTTTATCGCAAGTTATGTGAGCTGGGGCGAACAGGCGCGATCTGCGCATCCTGATACCGCGGGTCAATCATTTTCAGCAGGATTTGGCTATCCCCGATCGGCAGGGTTCTATAGCGTAAAGCGATGATCAAAACTATTGAAACGCTGCTTCTTGATGTTCCTGCTATCCGTCCACATCGCCTGGCAATGGCCACGCTTCGGGTGCAAACGCTGGTGCTGGTCCATCTGGTGTGTGAGGACGGGTTTGAGGGCTGGGGAGAAGCCACCACCATTGGTGGCCTGAGCTACGGCGACGAAAGCCCCGAGAGCGTCAAAGTCAATATTGACCGCTGGATGACGCCGTTACTGATCGGTCAGGATGCGCGCCGCATCGCCCAGCTGATGGCGCGCCTGAATAAATCAGTGCAGGGCAACCGCTTTGCTAAATGCGCAATTGAAACCGCCTTGCTGGACGCTCAGGCACGGCGCCTGAATATTGCGCTCAGTGAACTGCTGGGAGGACGGGTGCGCGATGCGCTACCGGTGGCCTGGACGTTGGCCAGCGGCAGCACCGATAAAGATATTGCCGAAGCCCGGCAGATGTTAGCCCTGCGCCGTCATCGTATTTTTAAACTCAAAATCGGCCTGCGCGATGTCGATGCGGACGTAGCGCACGCGCTGGCCATCAGGCATGCGTTGGGGGATGAGGTCAGCGTGCGCGTCGACGTTAACCAGGCCTGGAGCGAGCGACAGGCCGAGCGCGGAATGGCAGCACTGGAAGCCGGCGGCATTGAGGCGGTTGAGCAGCCGATTGCGGCAGAAAATCGTGCCGGGCTGGCGCGACTGGCGCGGCGTTTCAGCCTGCCGGTCATCGCTGACGAAGCGCTGAAAGGGCCGCACGATGCCTTCGAGCTTGCCCGCCATGCTGCCGCTGATGTGTTCTCGATAAAAATTACCCAGTCCGGCGGGCTGACGCAGGCGCGCCGGGTTGCCGATATTGCCCAGCTGGCAGATATCGCGCTTTACGGGGGCACTATGCTGGAAGGCGCCGTAGGCACGGCCGCCACGGCGCATCTCTGCTCCACCTTCAACGATTTGAGTTTCGGCACTGAGCTGTTTGGCCCGCTGCTGCTGACCGAAGATATTCTCAGTGAACCGCTAGTTTATCGTGATTTTATGCTGCAGGTCCCGACCGGGCCTGGGCTAGGCATTGCCCTCGATCGCGACAAAATCGCGGCGCTGCGGCGCCCTTAACAGGAGGAAATATCACCATGCTGTTTCACGTAACCATGGATGTGAATTTGCCGCAGACGATGGCGGAAAATGTCGCCAGCGAACTTAAGGCACGGGAAAAAGCTTACTCTCAGGCGCTTCAGCGCTGCGGCAAGTGGCGACATATCTGGCGCATTGCCGGGCACTACTCCAACGTCAGCGTATTTGACGTGGACAGCGTTGAGGAGTTGCACCAGCTGCTGAGTGAGCTGCCGCTTTACCCCTTTATGACGATGCAGATAGTGCCACTGTGCCGCCATCCTTCAGCGGTCCGCGTGGATGACCGTTAAAACTTTTCTCTGCCTGAGCTGTACCTGAAATGGAGCGTCAATATGAACAGCAAAGAGATCGACAACCTGGTTAACCGCTTTATCGTCAAAACCGCGAAAGGCACGGTGAACCCACGTATTCAGCAGGTCACCGTTCGTCTCCTGAGCGATCTGTTTAAGGCGATTGAGGATCTGGACCTGCAGCAAACAGAGATCTGGAAAGGGCTGGAATATCTGGCCGATACCGGTATCGCTCAGGAAATGGGGCTGCTGGCGGCGGGAACCGGACTGGAGCGTTTTATGGATATCCGGGCGGATGAGGCCGAAATCAAGGCGGGGCTGCACGGCGGGACACCACGCACCATCGAAGGCCCACTCTATGTGGCCGGGGCGCCAGTCTGTCAGGCCTGGGCGCGACTGGACGATGGTTCTGAAGATAACCAGGGCGAAGTGCTGTTTATGCAGGGCACGGTATGGAACGAAAAGGGTCAACCGCTACCCGGCGCCAGCGTTGAAGTCTGGCATGCCAATACCCTCGGTAATTATTCGTTCTTCGATAAAAGTCAGAGCGCGTTTAACCTGCGTCGTACCCTTATTACCGATCGACAAGGGCGCTATCAGTTCCGCAGCATTGTGCCGTCAGGCTATGGCTGCCCCCCTGACGGGCCGGTGCAGCATCTGCTTAATCAGCTGGGGCGGCACGGTCGGCGTCCGGCTCATATTCACTTTTTCGTGACTGCCGCCGGCTACCGTAAGTTAACCACCCAGATCAACATTGATGGTGATGAATACCTGTGGGACGACTTTGCTTTTGCCAGCCGCGAAGGCCTGGTGCCTGAAGTCCATAAAGTGAACTCGCCAGAACAGATAGCCAGTAAAAATCTGAGTAAACCCTTCACCTCAATCGACTTCGACTTCACGCTCTATCAGGAGCGCGCTGCCGTGCCTGACTCGGTCGTTGAACGCCGACATGCGCAGGGATAGATGAGACGGGTCGACCGCAGTAACCGGTCGACCCGGGCAATGTGCTGATTAACCAATCGTCATCAGACTGGCATTTCCCCCCGCCGCAGCGGTATTGACGCTCAGCGAACGCTCCAGCAGCAGGCGCTCCAGCAGCAAATTGGTTTCGCCGCGGGCAAAGCCCTGCACCGAAACAATTGCGCCGTCGCGGGCCGCTACGGCTTCACACAGGCTGCGCAGCTGATCGGCATCGCCATGATAAATCACCGCATCAAAGGTGGTGCTCTCCAGCGGCTTTGCGGCCAGCGAAATACGCTGCTGCACAATCGCAGGGAGCTGCTGGCGCAGAGTGCGATGCAGATCGTCGTCCGCCCACAGCGCCTGGCTACCGACTGCCGTCACGGCCGCCAGCTGCACCAGCGCGTCCTGCTCGTTATCCGCCAGGCACAGCACCTGTTCGCGCGGCAGCAGGGCAAAGGTGTTGCGCTCGCCGGTTGGGCCAGGCAGCAGGCGTACGGTTCCACCCTGGCCCAGCGCCTCGTAGCGCGCACAGCAGGCGGCGAGTTCCGGACGATCTTTCGCCCATTCGCTTAGCGCCTGATGCGACGCCAGCAGAGCAGGGCGCAGAACGGCATCGACCGGGCGCTCTTTATCCTGACGATCGAGCGTCACGCGCAGTGCGCCGTCCGGGCGGTGCGACAGCAGGCGGTAAAGATAGAGCGGGCCACCGGCTTTCGGACCGGTGCCGGAGAGACCCTCGCCGCCAAACGGCTGCACCCCGACCACGGCACCGACCATGTTGCGGTTAACGTACAGGTTGCCAACGTGGGCTTTCTGCGTTACCTGAGCAATGGTCTCATCAATACGCGTGTGCACGCCGAGCGTCAGACCGTAACCTGAGGCATTAATATGCTCGATAATCTGCGGCAGCGCGTTACGCGCATAGCGCACCACGTGCAGTACCGGGCCAAACACCTCTTTGGTCAGGTCCGTCACGCTGTTCAGCTCAATCAGCGTTGGCATCACAAAGGTACCGGTCTGCCATTCGTGGCGATCTGCTGCCTGCGGCTGCGCGGCCTGGAACACGCTAAAGCCCTTGCTGCGCATAGTCTGGATATGCTCATCAATATTGCTTTTGGCCTCGGCATCAATCACCGGGCCGATATCGGTTGAGAAGCGCTCCGGGTTGCCCATGCGGCACTCGGCCATGGCACCGCGTAGCATCTGCAGCGTGTGCTCCGCCACGTCATCCTGAATACACAGCAGGCGCAGCGCCGAGCAGCGCTGGCCTGCGCTGTCGAACGCCGAAGCGACGATATCCGTCACCACCTGCTCGGTCAGCGCCGAGGAGTCGACGATCATCGCGTTCATGCCGCCGGTCTCTGCGATCAGCGGAGTCGGGCGGCCCTGCGGATCGAGGCGCCCGGCAAGGTTACGCTGCAGCAGGGTGGCAACGGCGGTAGAGCCGGTAAACATCACGCCGCGCACGCGCTCGTCCTGCACCAGCTGCGCGCCAACGGTTTCGCCGGCGCCCGGCAGCAGTTGTAATGCGCCAACCGGCACGCCAGCCTCATGCATAATGGCCACGGCCTGCGCGGCGATCAGCGGGGTCTGCTCGGCCGGCTTCGCCAGCACGCTGTTACCCGCCGCCAGCGCGGCAGCCACCTGGCCGCTGAAGATCGCCAGCGGGAAGTTCCACGGGCTGATGCAGACCACCGGGCCTAGCGGACGGTGGGTCTCGTTATCAAAATCGTCGCGCACCTGGCCCGCATAGTAGTGCAGGAAGTCTACGGCTTCACGTACTTCGGAGATGGCATTGCTAAAGGTTTTACCGGCTTCACGCACCAGAATGCCGATCAGTTGCTGCATCTGGCCTTCCATCATTACTGCGGCGCGTTCGAGTATCGCGGCGCGCTCCTGCGGCGGGGTGGCAAACCAGATCGCTCCTTCGCTGACGGCGGCATTGAGCGCGGCGGAGACTTCTGCGCGGGTGGCGCTGCGCACATAGCCCACCACATCTTTCGGCTCGGCGGGATTAACCACCGCCACGCTTTCACCGCTTTCCCGTTCGGCATCAATCAGCGGCTCTACCTGCCAGCTCTGGCTGGCGCTGTTCAGCAACGCGCTGGAGAGCGAGGCAAGGCGATGCTCGTTAGCGAGATCCAGACCGGCGGAGTTCTGACGTTTCTCACCGTACAGATCGCGCGGCAGCGGGATTTTCGGATGCGGCAGGCCCAGAGCGCCTTCAGCGTGCGCCAGCTTCTCGACCGCTTCCACCGGGTCGGCGACCAGCTCGTCAAGCGGCAGCGTGGCGTCGGCGATACGGTTAACGAACGAGGTGTTAGCGCCGTTTTCCAGCAGGCGGCGCACCAGGTAGGCCAGCAGGGTTTCATGCGTGCCGACCGGAGCATAGATGCGGCAAGGGCGGTTGAGTTTGCCGTCCGCCACTTTACCGACCACCTGCTCGTACAGCGGTTCACCCATGCCGTGCAGGCACTGGAACTCATACTGGCCAGGATAGTAGTTGTTGCCCGCCAGCTGGTAGATGGCTGCCAGCGTGTGGGCATTATGGGTGGCGAACTGCGGATAGATCAGGTTTGGCACCGCCAGCAGCTTGCGCGCGCAGGCCAGGTAAGAGATGTCGGTGTAGACCTTGCGGGTATAGACCGGGTAGCCTTCCAGGCCGTCCATTTGGGCGCGTTTGATTTCGCTGTCCCAGTAGGCGCCTTTCACCAGGCGGATCATCAGGCGGCGACGGCTGCGCTGGGCGAGGTCGGTCAGGTAGTCGATCACCATCGGGCAGCGTTTTTGATACGCCTGAATCACGAAGCCGATACCGTTCCAGCCTTCCAGCTCCGGTTCGAAGCACAGTTTTTCCAGCAGGTCGAGCGACAGCTCAAGGCGGTCGGCCTCTTCAGCATCGATATTAATGCCGATGTCGTAGGAGCGTGCCAGCAGCGTCAGCGATTTAAGGATTGGGTACAGCTCCTCCATCACGCGCTCGTACTGGGCACGGCTGTAGCGCGGGTGCAGTGCGGAAAGCTTAATTGAAATGCCCGGACCCTCATAAATGCCGCGCCCGTTAGAGGCTTTACCAATCGCGTTGATCGCCTGCTGGTAGGAGAGCAGGTAGGCTTTCGCATCCTGCGCCGTCAGCGCCGCTTCGCCCAGCATATCGTAGGAGTAGCGGAAGCCTTTCTCTTCCAGCTTGCGTGCGTTAGCCAGCGCCTCGGCAATGGTCTCTCCGGTGACGAACTGTTCGCCCATCAGGCGCATCGCCATATCCACGCCTTTGCGGATCAGCGGTTCGCCGCTCTTGCCGATAATGCGGTTCAGTGAACGCGACAGGTTCGCTTCGTTGTGGGTGGAGACCAGGCGGCCGGTGAACAGCAGGCCCCAGGTGGCGGCGTTAACGAACATTGACGGGCTGCGGCCAAGGTGGGAGTGCCAGTTACCGTTGCTGATTTTGTCGCGGATCAGGGCATCGCGCGTTGGCTTGTCGGGAATACGCAGCAGCGCTTCCGCGAGGCACATCAGCGCCACGCCTTCCTGAGAGGGTAAAGAGAACTCCTGCAGCAGGCTTTGCACCATTCCGGCGCGCCCCGTTGCACCTTTTTGGTGACGCAGCTTGTCGGCCAGCTGGTAAGCGAGGCGATGCGTGGCTTCCGCCAGCGGCTTCGGTAAACGCGCCTGCTCCAGCAGCATCGGCACTGCTTCGGTCTCCGGGCGGCGCCAGGCGGAAGTGATAGCGGCACGGGCTACGGACTGCGGCAGAATCTGCTCGGCGAAGTCGAGGAACGGCTGATGCTGTGACTCCTCCGGCGGGCGCTCATCGCCCTCTACTTGCTGGCCGTTTGACGGGATCTCCGGCAGCGCGGTGCCCTGTTCCACCTGCTGCAGATAGTTAAATATGGCCTGCTTAATCAGCCAGTGGGGCGTGCGGTCAATCTGCTGCGCTGCCAGTTTAATGCGCTCGCGCGTTACGTCGTCCAGCTTCACGCCCATAGTGGTTGTGCCCATGCCTTACAGCTCCTGAATCAGTAATCAATATTCGATGAGGTGCAATATCACTGATGTTGCAACTTTGTGCAACCCGGTTAAATGTGACCTCGCCCTCATTCCAGAAAAGCGTCATTTTGTTAACGCGAAAAAAGCGGCATGGATATTGCTGCAAGAATCCGGCCAGTTATGAAATGTGACGTAATACCTGGTTTTAAGCGGGTGATGACCAAGGTGCAACCCGGTTAAATGTGACGCAGTGCAACCTGCTGGCATTTGAACGTAACTAGCAGGTGAAATGGCTGTGGAGGATGTGTTAAATCGTTTGTGCGTCAACGCCGATTACGGCAGGATACCGCCCCCGGCAGAAAGCCCCCTGTAAAACGTGCCCCGTTCCGGCAGTTTCACGAGCGTCTTTCGCCTGAGGATACTGATAATAAGTGGAGAATCTGAATGACTGTAAGTACGCCAATGATGGTGACATTTTGTATTTATATTCTCGGCATGGTTTTGATCGGTTTTATTGCTTACCGCTCAACGAAAAACTTTGACGACTATATTCTGGGCGGCCGCAGCCTGGGCAGCGTGGTTACCGCGCTGTCAGCCGGGGCATCTGATATGAGTGGCTGGCTGCTGATGGGCCTGCCTGGGGCCATTTTCCTGTCCGGCATTTCCGAAAGCTGGATCGCTATTGGTCTGACGATCGGCGCTTACCTAAACTGGAAGATTGTTGCTGGCCGTCTGCGCGTGCAGACCGAGCACCATGACAATGCCCTGACGCTGCCGGACTACTTCTCCAGCCGCTTCGAGGATAAGAGCAAAGTTCTGCGGGTGATTTCCGCCCTGATCATTCTGGTGTTCTTCACCATCTATTGTGCCTCTGGCGTGGTGGCTGGTGCGCGTCTGTTCGAAAGCACTTTCGGTATGAGCTATGAAACGGCCCTGTGGGCCGGTGCCGCAGCGACTATCGTTTACACCTTTGTTGGCGGCTTTCTCGCGGTGAGCTGGACCGACACCGTGCAGGCCAGCCTGATGATTTTCGCGCTGATCCTGACGCCGGTCATCGTTATTCTGGCAGTCGGTGGCCTGGGTGATTCACTGGAGGTGATCCGCGCGAAAAGCGTTGAGAACCTCGACATGCTGAAGAACCTTAACTTTATCGCTATCGTCTCCCTGCTGGGCTGGGGCCTGGGCTATTTTGGCCAGCCGCACATCCTGGCGCGCTTCATGGCTGCTGATTCCCACCGCTCGATTCGTAGCGCACGTCGTATCGGCATGACCTGGATGATTCTGTGCCTCGGCGGTGCCGTGGCGGTGGGCTTCTTCGGGATTGCTTACTTCCAGAACCATCCGGATCAGGCTTCCGGCGTGTCTGAAAACGGTGAGCGTATCTTTATCGAACTGACGCGTATTCTGTTCAACCCGTGGATTGCCGGGATCCTGCTGTCGGCCATTCTGGCGGCGGTGATGTCGACGCTGAGCTGCCAGCTGCTGGTCTGTTCCAGCGCGCTGACGGAAGATCTGTATAAAAACTTCCTGCGCAAAAATGCCACTCAGCGCGAGCTGGTGTGGGTAGGGCGCCTGATGGTGCTGCTGGTGGCGGTGATTGCTATTGCCCTGGCGTCTGACCCGAACAACCGCGTGCTGGGCCTGGTGAGCTACGCCTGGGCGGGCTTTGGTGCTGCCTTTGGCCCGGTGGTGCTGCTGTCGCTGATCTGGAAACGCATGACGCGTAACGGCGCGCTGGCGGGGATGATCGTGGGTGCGGCAACCGTGCTTATCTGGAAGCAGTACGCCTGGTTTGGCCTCTACGAAATTATTCCGGGCTTCCTGTTCGCCTGCATCGCGATTGTGCTGTTCAGCCTGCTGGGCAAAGGCCCGTCGGCGGCGGCGCAGCAGCGCTTTGATGCTGCGGAAGCGGAGTATCAGGCAGACTAACGCTCAAGGGCCAGCCCAGTCTGGCCCTTTTCTTTTACGCCCACCCCCACCGTTACATCTGCTTAATGTTTTCCCCCCTCGCAAATCTCGAAAATATCCCCCGGCTGGCTTGTATTTCTTTGGCCGATAATGATAATCGATATCGTTCGTATTTTACTTATCTTTACTGGATTTGACTGAAGTTAACAGTTAGAGGGTTATGGCATGTTTGTCCCGTTTCTCATCATGTTACGCGAAGGGCTGGAGGCGGCGCTGATTGTCAGCCTGATCGCCAGCTACCTGAAGCGTACTCAGCGCAGCCAGTGGTTCCCCGCAATGTGGATTGGGGTGTTTGCCGCTGCTGCGCTCTGCCTTGCCCTTGGCTGGTTTATCAATGAAACCACCGGTGAATTTCCGCAGAAACAGCAGGAGCTGTTTGAGGGTATCGTTGCCGTGGTTGCGGTGGTGGTGCTCACCTGGATGGTGTTCTGGATGCGTAAAGTGTCACGCAACGTGAAGGCACAGCTGGAAGACGCCGTCGACAGCGCCCTGCAGAAGGGCAATAGCAGCGGCTGGGCATTGGTGTTTATGGTCTTTCTTGCCGTGGCGCGTGAAGGGCTTGAGTCGGTATTTTTCCTGCTGGCGGCTTTTCAGCAGGACGTGGGCTACGCGCCCCCGCTCGGCGCGATGCTTGGCCTCGGCACCGCCGTGGTGCTCGGCATGCTGATCTACTGGGGCGGCGTGCGCCTCAACCTGGGCAGTTTCTTCAAATGGACCAGCCTGTTTATCATTTTCGTCGCGGCTGGCCTGGCGGCGGGGGCGATCCGCGCCTTTCATGAAGCCGGTTTATGGAATCACTTCCAGGACGTGGCATTTGATTTCAGTCATACCCTCACGACGCACAGCGTGTTTGGCACTCTGCTGGAAGGCCTGCTGGGCTACCAGGAAGCGCCGAGCGTCAGCGAAGTGGCGATGTGGTTTATCTACCTTGTTCCGGCTCTGCTGCTGTTTGTTATGCCGGGACGTGTTGCAACCTCCACAGCGCCTGGCGTGCGCTGATTCCGCCGGACGGGCCTGGCCCGCCGATGATAATACTTTGACAGGGATTACCTCTATGACCATGCATTTTCGCCGTCATGCGCTGAACGCCGCGCTGCTGGCTGCTATAACGACCTCCGGCGCGGTGCTGGCGGCAGATATTCCTCAGGTTAAGGTCAGCGTAAACGACAAGCAGTGTACCCCGATGACGCTGACGGTGGACGCGGGTAAAACCCAGTTCATCATTAAGAACGACAGCCAGAAAGCGCTGGAGTGGGAGATCCTGAAAGGGGTGATGGTGGTGGAAGAGCGTGAAAACATCGCGCCGTCCTTTACCCAGAAGCTGACCGCCAACCTGGAAGCCGGGGAGTACGATATTACCTGTGGCCTGCTGAGCAACCCGAAAGGTAAGCTGATTGTCAAAGCCAGCGGCAGCAAAGCCAATGATGGCAAGCCGGACGTGCTGCAGCTGGTCGGACCGATTGCCGAGTACAAAGTGTACGTGACCAAAGAAGTCGAGCAGCTGGTTGCCAGTACCAAAGCCTTTACCGATGCGGTGAAAGCCGGAGATCTGGAAAAAGCCAAAGCCCTGTTTGCGCCAACCCGCCAGCACTACGAGCGCATCGAGCCGATCGCCGAACTGTTCTCCGACCTCGACGGTGCCATTGACGCCCGTGAAGATGACTTCGAGAAGAAAGCGGAGGACCCGAATTTCACCGGTTTCCACCGCCTGGAGAAAGTGTTATTTGCTGATAACACCACCCAAGGGATGGATAAATTTGCCGACCAGCTGTACACAAATGTGCTGGATCTGCAGACCCGCATCAACGAACTGGCCTTCCCGCCGGGTAAAGTGGTGGGCGGGGCTGCCGGTCTGATTGAGGAAGTCGCGTCCAGTAAGATTTCGGGTGAAGAAGACCGCTACAGCCGTACCGACCTGTGGGATTTCCAGGCCAATGTTGATGGCGCGCAGAAAATTGTTAACCTGCTGCGCCCGCTGGTGCAGAAACAGAACCCGCAGCTGCTGGCGAAGGTGGACGGTAACTTTAACAAGGTGGACACCATTCTCGCCAGGTACCGTACCAAAGACGGCTATGAATCCTACGACAAACTGACCGATGCGGACCGTACCGCACTGAAAGGCCCTATCACGGCGCTGGCCGAAGACCTTTCTCTGCTACGTGGCACGCTTGGCCTGGACTAATCAGAAATGGCAAAATCCGTTGACGACGTGGCGCTGACGTCACGCCGTCGTTTACTGAAAGGAATGGGCATCCTCAGCGGTGCCTTGGCCGTGGCGGGCGGTTGCCCGGTTCATGCCGCCGCTGAAGGGGACTCTTTCTCACCGGGGGCGTTATCGCCAAATGCCCGTCAGGAAAGCCAGCCGTTTTACGGCAGGCATCAGGCCGGGATCGTCACCCCGCAGCAGGCGTCGATGATGCTGGTGGCCTTCGACGTGCTGGCGACGGATAAGACGAGCCTGCAGCAGCTGTTCAAGCTGCTGACGGCGCGCATCGCGTTTCTCACCCACGGCGGGAAAGCGCCGCGGGTGACCAACCCGCAGCTGCCGCCGATGGACTCCGGCATTCTCGGTGAGGAGATCTACCCGGATAACCTGACGATTACCGTTTCCGTGGGGCAGTCGCTGTTCGATGAGCGCTTTGGGCTGCAGGCGCTGACTCCGCTTAAGCTGCAGCGTATGACCCGGTTCCCCAACGACGCGCTGGATGCCAGCCTGTGTCACGGCGACCTGCTATTACAGATCTGCGCCAATACCAATGACACGGTGATCCACGCGCTGCGCGATATCATCAAGTACACCCCGGACTTGCTCAGCGTACGCTGGCGGCGCGAGGGGTTTATCTCCGACCACGCCGCGCGCAGCAAAGGTAAAGAGACGCCGATTAACCTGCTGGGCTTTAAGGATGGCACGGCGAACCCTGATACGGCAGATACCAGCCTGATGGATTCGATTCTGTGGGTGAGCAAAGGGCAGGGTGAACCGGCATGGACGCTGGGCGGCAGTTATCAGGCGGCACGCATTATTCAGTTCCGCGTGGAGTTCTGGGACCGCACGCCGCTGCGTGAACAGCAGACCATCTTCGGCCGTGAAAAGCACAGCGGCGCACCCCTGGGTATGCACAACGAGCATGATGTGCCGGACTACAGCCAGGATCCGGATGGCGACATTATCCCGCTGGATGCGCATATTCGCCTGGCCAACCCGCGCACGCCGGAAACGCAAAACAACCTGATGCTGCGCCGTGGTTACAGTTATTCGCTGGGCGTTTCCCGTTCCGGCCAGCTGGAAATGGGGCTGCTATTTGTTTGTTATCAGCACGATCTGGAAAAAGGATTTTTAACCGTACAGAAACGATTAAATGGCGAAGCGCTGGAAGAGTATATAAAACCGATCGGCGGGGGCTATTTCTTTGTCCTACCGGGCGTACCTGATGCACAACACTATCTGGCACAGGGATTGCTGGAAGCCTGACCTAATTAGCGGATTTGACTTAAATCCGCTAATTCTCCTTTTAACTTACGCTCCCTCAAAATGACATCAGACAATCTTAACTGATTATAAAACACCCAGCCGCTGTTTTTACTGACGCCATTGTTAATAAAGTGATATTTATAACCTGATGATTAATAGCGTATTATCGAAAGTGTCATTATGCTCGTAAAAAAAGTGTTGCATTTTTTTTGTAAACTGCTGAATATGAAATTGCTGTTGATTTTCGCATATAGTTTCCCACTACGGAGATAGCGAATGCTGAAGTCCTTTAACGGACCACAAGTGAAAAAGTCATACATCGCCTTGATTCGCGAGGAGCTCATTTCCTCGGTAGCTTTCTCTTCTTTTACAATCCAACTGCTGTTCCAACACTCCTTTAAACCTTTTTTGGTGCATAGCCTGCAAGCGTATCGCTATGCATTTTTACCAACGGCTAGACCAGGCTTAAAAGGAAGCCATGACCTCTAAAGCGTTCACGTAATCGCATCGATAATAGGGATGCGGGAAATGAAACCAACTGTAAGGTGCCACTATGGGAAGACAGAAAGCAGTGATCAAAGCTCGTCGTGAAGCAAAACGTGTGCTTCGTAGCGATTCACGCAGTCACCGTCAGCGTGAAGAAGAATCGGTCACCTCGCTGGTGCAGATGGGTGGGCTGGATTCGATTGGCATGGCACGCGATAGCCGCGACCATTCACCGATTGAAGCTAGAAATGAAGCTCAGGCGCACTATCTCAACGCCATAGAAACCAAGCAACTGATCTTCGCTACGGGCGAAGCAGGTTGTGGTAAAACCTGGATCAGCGCCGCAAAAGCGGCCGAGGCCCTGATTCATAAGGATGTTGACAGGATTATAGTGACTCGCCCGGTACTTCAGGCGGATGAGGATTTGGGATTCCTTCCAGGGGATATCTCAGAAAAATTCGCCCCGTATTTCCGGCCGGTATATGACGTTCTGGTTAAACGTCTCGGCTCTTCCTTTATGCAGTACTGCCTGCGTCCCGAAATTGGCAAAGTGGAAATTGCGCCGTTTGCCTACATGCGAGGCCGCACGTTTGAAAACGCCGTGGTGATTCTGGATGAGGCGCAGAACGTCACCGCCGCCCAAATGAAGATGTTCCTGACGCGCCTTGGGGAAAACGTGACCGTCATTGTTAACGGCGATATCACCCAGTGTGATTTACCGTCCCATGTTCAGTCCGGCCTGGCTGACGCGCTGTCGCGCTTCCAGGACGACGAGATGGTGAGCGTGGTCCGTTTCGGAAAAGAGGACTGCGTGCGTTCTCAGCTCTGTCAGCGCACGCTGCTGGCTTACGGTTAATCGCTTAAGGCCTGATGAAAGCCCGGCCAGTTGGCCGGGCTTTTTTATGGCTACTCGTCAGTGCCGAAGCCCTGTTTCAGCACGGCTGGCTGCACCTGCGGGAAATAAATATGGTCGTAATAGCTGGCGGTGTTGTTACCCCAGTTATCGCCATCGGTTCGCCCGGTCTGCTGCCAGTGCGCGACCAGCACCTCGTTATACGCTTTGATCACCTCAGGCAGCATCGCGCTGTTATAGCGCTCCTCGTGGCGGAAGCCCGCCAGCGACATACGTGGTTTCTGAACGGCAGGTTGATCAACATACCCCAGCACTACCCCTGCCACCGGGAAGGTCAGCTCAGGCAGGTTAAGCAGCTCAATCATCGCCTGCGGCTCGCGGCGGATCCCGCCAATTGGCACCACGCCCAGCCCGTGAGAGCGGGCAGCGGTCATCACGGTCGCCAGCGCGATTCCGATATCGGTCGCACCGGAGATCAGGCTTTCCAGGCTCTCATGCGCGATCTGCTGTTTGCCTTCCGCCTCAATTGCCAGCTGGCTTTTGTGCATATCCAGCACAAAGGTGATAAACACCGGGGCTTTCGCGATCCACGGCTGTCCACCGGCAATTTCCGCGATTTTTGCGCGGGTGGCAGCATCACGCACCACCACCAGCGATACCTGCTGGGAATTTACCGAAGTTGGCGCACGCCAGGCCGTTTCGACAATGTCATCAATAATCGTGTCGGCAATGGGGGTGTCAAGATAGCTGCGATCGCTGCGGTGGCTTTTCAGCAGTTGAGTGATTTCGTTCATGTGATACCTGGTGTTCTGAATATGTAGAGTGTGAAGGTAGTGAAGATCCAGGGGTAACGGCTACGCATTTTGTGCGGCAGATCACATTTTTTGCTGTAGGGGGCGACCGCTTTTCTGGTCGCCCCGCAAAACCTTCAAAGCGGCGCTGGATATTAAATAACATCCCGTTGGTCGCGCAGGTGTAGGGGCGGGGCATGCCCGACCCCTACGCAAAATGCAAAAAAAATGCCTGAACTTTCGCTCAGGCATTTCTCTTTGAATATGGTGGTGAGAGAGGGGTTCGAACCCTCGATACGTTGCCGTATACACACTTTCCAGGCGTGCTCCTTCAGCCACTCGGACACCTCACCATATTTTACTGCCGCTACCCGCAGGGGGTAACGGGGCGCTACTATAGGCAGTCGCGCGTAATGGGTCAAGCAGTATTTTTCCCTGTGCTTCTATTCGCTTAAGTGCTGAGCAACCACGGATAATCTGGTGCGGCCAGTGCGCAATTCGCCATAAACGGCGAAGCTCGCCTTTTATGCCGTTATAACGGCAGGCCGGGCTTTAAGCCGGGCTGATATCAGCAGCTAAACCCTGCGAAGCGCTCGGCCAGCCATAAGGTAAATTGACATTAATCTGTCACAAATAAGTCGCAAAGCTGAAATAGTTGTATCGCAGACTGACTCCCTGAAATCTTTAGCAAAACTTATTCATGGAGATCGCCGTTTAATGAAACATAAAGCTTTCGCACTTTCCCTGCTGACCTCACTTATCTGCTCCTCTGCCGTCGCCGATATCGCCACTTACCAGCGGGCCGCGCAGGGTGATATTACTCAGCCGGGCGGAGCACGTCGCCTGAGCGGTGACCAGACCAAGGCGATTAAAGCGTCGTTGAGCAACAGCACGGCGAAAAACGTTATTCTGCTGATCGGCGACGGCATGGGCGACTCAGAAATTACGGCGGCGCGAAACTATGCGCAAGGGGCGGGCGGTTTCTTTGAAGGGATTGATGCGCTGCCGCTCACCGGACAGTACACCCACTATGCGCTGGATAAGAAAACCCACAAGCCTGACTATGTGACTGATTCAGCAGCATCTGCCACCGCCTGGGCAACCGGCGTGAAGTCCTATAACGGCGCAATTGGCGTTGATGTAAAGGGTAAAGATCATCCCTCGCTGCTGGAGTTGGCGAAAGCCGCCGGTAAAGCGACCGGCAATGTTTCAACCGCAGAGCTGGAAGATGCCACCCCGGCGGCGCAGATTGCCCACGTCACCTCGCGTAAGTGCTATGGCCCGGTCAAAACCAGCGAGCTGTGCGCCAGCAATGCGCTGGAGCAGGGCGGTAAAGGCTCGATTGCTGAGCAGTTGCTAAATGCGCGCGCCGACGTCACCTTTGGCGGCGGCGGGAAGACCTTCAGTGAAACGGCCAAAGCCGGCGAGTGGCAGGGCAAAACGCTGGAAGAGCAGGCGAAGCTACGCGGCTATCAGCTGGTGAACGATCTCGACGGCATGAATGCGCTTACCTCTGCCAGCGACGCGCAGCCGGTGCTGGGGCTGTTCGCTGCCGGGAATATGCCGGTGCGCTGGAAAGGCCCCAAGGCCACATACCACGGTAATCTTGATGGCAAACCGATTACCTGCGAAGTAAACGCGGAGCGCCCGGCGTCGACGCCGACGCTGGCGCAGATGACCGATAAGGCTATTACGCTGCTGAGCAGTAAACCGGAGGGCTTCTTCCTGCAGGTGGAAGGCGCTTCTATTGATAAGCAGGATCACGCGGCCAATCCGTGCGGGCAGATTGGTGAAACCGTCGATCTGGACGAAGCGGTGCAGAAGGCACTGGAGTTTGCGCGCAAAGAGGGCAATACCCTGGTGATTGTCACTGCCGATCATGCGCACTCCAGCCAGATTATCGCCAACGACAGCAAAGCCCCGGGCCTGACGCAGACGCTGATCACCAAAGATGGCAGCCCGATGACCATCAGCTACGGTAATTCAGAAGAGGATTCGCAGGGCCACACCGGCACCCAGCTGCGCATCGCTGCCTTTGGCCCGCACGCGGCCAATGTCGTCGGCCTGACCGATCAGACCGATCTGTTCTATACCATTAAAGCGGCGCTGGATATTAAATAATCACGCATTTTACGGGCCGATCGAAAAAAAGGATCGGCCCCTACAGCACACAGGAAGATGTAGGGGGCGACCGCTTTTCTGGTCGACCCGCAAATGCAAAAAAAAAGTCTGAACGTGAGTTCAGACTTTCTCTTTAAATATGGTGGTGAGAGAGGGGTTCGAACCCTCGATACGTTGCCGTATACACACTTTCCAGGCGTGCTCCTTCAGCCACTCGGACACCTCACCATATTGTTGCCGCAACCAGGTTGCTGACGGGCGCTAATGTAGGGAAAAGTGCGGTTGCGGTCAACTGCCTTTCGACTATTTTGAGTGCGTTTAGTCAGTTTTAACGCACTTTGCTGGTTTAAACGCCAGCCAGGTTCAGATTAGGCCGCTAAAGCCAAATCGGCGCGCATCGCCAGGCGCAAAAGGTGCATAATAACCGACTTATTTTGGCAGGAAAAACAGAGGTTAGTTGTGGATCACACCAACCGTATCCCCCAACAGCAGGTGCCGGGGGGAACCGGCGCGCTGTTCTTTATTCAAATTTTCGCCACCATGGGCTTCGCGGTGCTTTACTCCAGCCTGGTGCTGTACGCCACCAAAAAACTCGGCTTCAGCGAAGGGCAGGCCAACACCATGATGGGCGTGTTCGGCGCCTTTAACTACGGTCTGCACCTGTTCGGTGGCTACCTTGGCGGTCGCTTCCTCAGCAACCGTAATCTTTTCGTGCTGGGAATGGTGCTGCAGGTTGCTGGCTGCTGGACGCTCTCCGGTCAGAGCGCGGAAGGCCTTTACTGGGGGCTGGCGATGTTCCTGACCGGCAGCGGCCTCAATGTTACCTGCATTAATATGATGCTGACCCAGCGCTTTGCCCCGGAAGATAACCGCCGTGAGAGCGCCTTCCTGTGGAACTACGCCGGGATGAACCTCGGATTCTTCCTCGGCTTTACCGGCGCGGGCTACTTCCAGCTCAGCGAGCACTATGAAGCGCTGTTCCTGTTCGCCACTATCGGTAACGCAGTGGCCATTGTTATCTCGCTGCTGCGCTGGAAGGTGCTGGCCGATATCAGTACCCCGCTGCTGCAGGCAAACCCGCGCCAGTTCCGCTGGCGCATGCTGGCCGGGCTGATGATTCTGGTGGCGCTGGTGCCGCTGATCCGCCTGATGCTCAATCACGCCGGGTTTACCGGGGCGTTTGTGCTGGCGCTGGGCGCAGCGATCTTCCTGCTGCTGTGCTTTACCACGCTGCGCCATCGCCCGCGTGATGAGCAGCGCCGCATGTGTGCTTATCTGATCCTCGCGCTGGGTGCGCTGGTGTTCTGGACGCTGTACCAGCTGGCGCCGATGGGCCTGATGCTGTTCACCGAGCACAATATTAACCTCCGCGTGTACGGCATTCAGGTGGCCCCGCAGTGGGTGCAGAATATCAACACCCTGGTGATTGTTTTCGGCGGGCCTTTGCTGGCTATCTGGTTCCGCAACCTGCGCGAGCGCGGCTGGCGCATCGATATCCCGCTGCAGTTCTCCGCCTCGCTGTTTATGATCGGGCTGGGTATGCTGGTGCTACCGCTGGGTATCGCGCTGGCGGGCGGGGACGGCATTGTGGCGTTCAAATGGATTGTTATCAGCTACGTATTGCAGAGCATCGCCGAACTGCTGCTGTCGCCAATTGGCTATGCGATGATCGGCAAGCTGGCTCCGGCGCGCTATCAGGGGGTGATGATGGGCTGCTGGATGATGGTGACCGGCGTCGCTTCGGTGCTGTCCGGCTACGTTTCCGCGCTGATGCCGGAAAACAGCGGCAGCACGCCGCTGCTGACTAACCCCGGCTACAGCCATATCTTCAGCCTGCTCGGCTGGGGCAGTGCGGCGGTCGGTTTAGTGCTGATCTGCCTGATCCCGCTGCTGCGCCGACTGATCCAGCAGGTCGACCGGCCATAATTCTTTTCGGGGCAGTTCTCTGCCCCAAATTTTCACTTGCCAGCCGCCGCGTTTTCCCTGAGCCTAAACAAAAAACAGGAGAGAAAACGTGGACATCCTTTTTTATCACCCATCCTTTAAGGCAGAGACCTGGATCAGCGGGTTACAGCTGCGTTTACCCCATGCACGTATTCGTCTTTGGCAGCCCGGCGACGATCGGCCGGCCGATTATGCGCTGGTACGCCAGCCGCCGGTAGAGATGTTAAAAGGGCGGGCGCTGAAGGGCGTCTTTGCGCTCGGCGCCGGCGTGGATGATATCCTCGGCCAGCTGCGCGAGCATCCGGATATGCTGGCACCCGGGGTGCCGCTGTTCCGCCTGGAAGATACCGGCATGGGCCGCCAGATGCAGGAGTATGCGGTTTATCACGTCCTCGGCTGGTTCCGCCGCTTCCCGGAATATCAGAAACAGAAAACCGAAACCCTGTGGCACCACCTGCGCAACTACGCGCGCCGCGACTTCACCATTGGTATTCTCGGTGCGGGCGTGCTGGGCAGCAGCGTCGCCAGCAGCCTGCTGGCGTGGGATTTCCCGGTCAGCTGCTGGAGCCGTTCACCGAAGCAGATTGACGGCGTCACCAGCTTCCATGGTGAAGCGCAGCTTGGCGAGTTTCTTGCCGGAAGCCAGGTGTTAATTAACCTGCTGCCGAACACGCCGCAAACCCGCGGTATTATCAACCGCCAGCTGCTCAGCCAGCTGAAGCCCGGTGCATTCCTGCTTAACCTCGCGCGCGGTGCCCACCTGGTGGAAGCCGATCTGCTGGCCGCGCTGGAAGCGGGCGAAGTGAAAGCAGCGGCGCTCGACGTGTTTAATCACGAACCGCTGCCCGCCGAACACGCGTTCTGGTCGCACCCGGATATCGCTATCACCCCGCATAATGCCGCTGTAACCTTGCCAGATGAAGCTATGGACTACATTGCGCGTTCGATTACCCGGCGCGAGAGCGGTGAAATGCCGGAAGGGCGCGTCGATATCGATCGGGGTTACTAATCAGGAGAGAACAGATGTATCCAGTTGACCTTCACATGCATACCGTTGCCAGCACTCATGCTTACAGCACGCTGCGCGACTACGTATTACAGGCGCAGACCTGCGGCGTTAAGCTGCTGGCGATCACCGATCACGGCCCGGATATGGCCGATGCACCGCACTACTGGCATTTTGTTAATATGAAAGTCTGGCCGCGGGTGATTGACGGCGTGGGCGTGCTGCGCGGCATCGAAGCGAATATCAAAAATGTACAGGGCGAGATCGACTGCAGCGGCCCGATGCTGGGTTCGATTGATATTATCGTTGCCGGGTTCCACGAGCCGGTATTTCCTCCGCAGGATGAAGCGACCCATACCCAGGCGATGATCGCCGCGATGGCCAGCGGGCTGGTGCATATTATCAGCCATCCCGGCAACCCAAATTACCCGATCGATATTCATGCGGTCGCTGAAGCAGCGGCGAAGTATGATGTGGCGCTGGAGCTGAATAACTCCTCATTTACCACCTCGCGCATGGGCAGTGAACCCAACTGCCGTAAAGTCGCGCAAGCGGTGCGCGATGCGGGGGGCTGCCTGGCATTAGGCTCTGATTCTCACACCGCCTTTACCCTCGGTAATTTTGAGCACTGTCTGCGTATCATGCGCGAGGTGGATTTTCCTGAAGATCGCGTGTTAAATGTCACGCCGCGCCGCCTGCTGGACTTCCTGCAGCAGCGTACCGGTAAGAAAATAGCTGAATTCGCCGATTTGTGACAGTGTCACGCATAACTTATTACGGAATTGAAAGACATGAATGAGTTTTCCATCATCTGCCGCATTTTAGGCTCGCTTTACAACCGCCAGCCGCAGGACCCTTTACTGGTGCCGCTGTTCCAGATGCTGCGTGAAGGTAAACTGCAACAGCACTGGCCGCTGGAGCAGGATGAGCTGCTGACCCGTTTGCAGCAGAACTGTGACCCGCAGACGCTGGCGACCGACTACAACGCCCTGTTTGTCGGCAGCGAATGCCGAGTGTCGCCTTTCGGTTCGCAGTGGGAGAATGGCCCGCAGGAAGCGGACGTGCGTGCTTTTCTTACCAGCCGCGGTATGCCGCTTAGCGATGCACCTGCCGACCATATTGGCGCACTGCTGCTGGCGGCATCATGGCTGGAAGATCAGTCCGAAGCGGATGAAATCACGGCACAGATAACCCTGTTTGATGAGTATCTGCTGCCGTGGGTGGGGGCGTTTCTGGGCAAAGTAGAAGCCCATGCGACCACCGCCTTTTACCGCACGCTGGCCGTCATCAGCCGTGAAGCGATGCAGGCGATGCGCGACGAGCTGGAAGACGAGAGTGAACAGCAGGAAGATAAGGATTAAAGGGGGGTAATTACTCTCCTTTAAAGCGGAAGATACCTGCAGTTTATTAGCCCCATCGCTTTTGTGGGGGTTGTAGGAATAACATTATCCTGTCGTCAGTGATCACCTGGTGAGGTGATGCGAACGGTTTTTATCGCAGATTAAAGCTATATTGCCTGGCGCAGTGGGGTGTTTTCTCGACATTTACATAAGATATTGCTGTTCTGCCAGAGTGATCTCCCCCTCATAAGCATTCGACATTTATTTAATACGTTTAGGGGGATTTCATGCCAACAGTTTCAGTCCTGCTGCCGGTGCTTAATGGCGAGCGCGATATTAAACAGTGCATCGATTCGATGCTGGCGCAAACGCTGCGGGATTTTGAGCTGATAGTGATTGACGATGGTTCAACGGACGGCACTGCCGCCGTGGTTTCAGCCTACTGCGACAGCCGCATCCGGCTGATTTCGCTAGCGGAAAATGGCGGCACCGCTAACGCCCTCAACCTCGCCTGGTCGCAGTCGGACAGCAAATATATCGCACTGATGGATCACGATGACATTGCGGTCCCTCAGCGTCTGGAGTGGCAGGTCAGGATGCTTAATGGCCAGCCGCGCATTGCTGCAGTAGGGGGGCAGATGAACGCTTTCGGCGAGGCGCAGGGCAAGGTAGCCGTTCCTCTACTGGATGGGCAGATTAAGGCGAATCTGTTAGCCGCCACGCAAAACCTGCTAAACCCAACGACGATGCTACGTCGTAAAGCGATTGATAAAACCGGCATCCGCTGGGATGCGAAAATGAGCGGCGTATTTGACTGGGCGTTCTGGTGTGAGCTGATGTTTCAGCAGGTCAATTATGCCAACCACCCGGAAGTGTTGCTACATTACCGTATCCACGGCGGGCAGCAGTCAAAAGACCAGCGCCATTTGCGACCGTTACATGCTGAGATGCGGTTGAAAATTCTGGCCGCGTTTTTCCCTGACCTTCCCCTACAGCAAGCCACGCTGGTCGAGCCGCTGCTGCAGTGGATCCAACCGCCGCCGTTAAACTCAGAGGCGGTAAAAAGCGGGCTGCAGGTTTTATCGACAATGCTCAACCAGCCGGTGAGCAGGTTGGGGGAGGATCGTAACACGCTGAATAATTTCCTGCAGAGCTGTTATTCACGCTGGGACCAGGCGCTCAGGCCCGCGCATGCCTGATTGATGGCGCTATCGCCGATTGCTGCTGCGGCCTTCAGGGGCAGTTTGGCTGCCACCGGGCACGGTCGCAACCCAGCTTCGTCGGTCCATGCGACCAGTTTAGCGGCGTGCCGGGCAGCCAGAACGGCGAACGCAGCCGCTGGCTCAGGCCAAACGACGATATCAGCGCTTCGGCATCTTCATCTCGCGGCACGCGCGTGCCCAAACCTGAGGGCTGTGCTTCCTGTGGATAGGGGGCGTCCGTCAGCAGGCAGGCGGTGCGCGCCAGCGACAGGCGAGCAGTGAAGCCGGTATTGTGCAGCAGGCGCTGGCGCAATCCTTCCAGTACCGCTGCCGCCATCATATAACCCGTGGCGTGATCCAGCGCCTGCACCGGCAGCGGGACTGGCGCATCGCTGTGCTGCCACAGGCGGCCGCGCTCGGCAATTCCGCTGGCCATCTGTACCAGGCTGTCAAAGCCGCGGCGGTTGCGCCACGGCCCGGTCCATCCCCATGCATTAAGGCTGACATCGACCAGCCCCGGTTTCAGCGCCTGTAGCGCCTCTGCATCATAGCCCAGATTGCTGAGCGCATCGGCGCGGTAGCCGTGCACCAGCACGTCACACTGGCCGAGCAGCTGCTCAAACCGTTTGCGTCCTTCCGCCGATTTCAAATTCAGCCGCGCGCAGCGTTTACCCAGCGTAACTTCCTCCTCCAGCGCAGGTTCCTGCCAGTCTGGCGGATCGAGGCGCAGCACCTCAGCGCCCAGCCCGGCCAGAAAACGCGTGGCGACCGGCCCGGCGATAATACGCGTCAGGTCGAGCACGCGCACGCCCAGCAGCGGGCGTGCCGCAAACAGTCGCCAGGTGGGCGCAGGGCCACAGGCCTGCAGCGTTTGCTCAATCAGTGCTTCACGGCTGACGCTCTGCCCCTGCGGGTGCTGCTGCCACTCGCTGTGGCTGCGCAGCGCGGCGGCACAGCCTCCGGCGTCCACCACGGCCTGCTCCAGCTCCACTTTCTGCCAGCGGGCGACGGCTGCCGCCAGCTGCTGACGATGAGTCTGCTGCCCGAGTACCTGTTCCATCGCTGCACGATGATGCGGCGCATTAGTATGCAGACGCACCCAGCCATCCGCAGTGGCGTAATCCCCGGCAAGCGGATCCCACAGCGAGGGCAGCGGGCGATTAACCGGGCGCAGCGCGTGCTGAAACCAGCGCGCACACAAAGCCGCATCCAGCTCCACCGGTTGCGCGCTACCGATCAGGCTGGCAGTCGCCTGCGCCGCCAGCCCGATGCTGGTGGCCGCCAGTTCGCTGACGGGATAAGCGGAAACCAGCGCCTGTTCACCATTAATTTTCAGCTCGGGCAGCGGCGTGCTGCTGTTGCGAAGTCCCTGCCACAGCTGTTGCCACAGCGCAGCGCTCAGGCGATTATCCATTCAACTCTCCTTCAGTTAATCAGGGGCGATCCGAACGGCGGCGCACAAGGCGAAAACGTGACAGACGGGCGTGCATTTTCAGGTTGCGCAGGTTAATCACCGCGATTGCCGTGCCAATAATCACCAGCAGGCCGCCAGTGACTTTAAAGCTGTTCATGCTGTCGCCCAACACCACCACCCCCATAATCACCGCCAGAACCGGGGTCAGCAGCGAGTAGGGCATGATCAGGTTAACGTTGTAGTTTTTCAGCAGGCTGTACCACAGCGAATAAGCCACAATCGAGGAGCCGATCGCGCTGAACAGGATGCCAAACCAGCCGCGCCATGAAGAGTGTAGCAGCAGGTTAAGCTGGTCGGATTCGGTCAGCCAGGATGCGCTGGCGACGATCGGAATGGCCAGAAATGAGAGCCAGCCGGTCATGGTCAGCGGACTGATGGGCGGTGATTTTTTCACAATCATATTGCTCACCGCCCAGCCGAATGCACTCAGCAGCAGCAGAACCAGCACCCACCAATTAGGGATTGTTGGGCTTCCCGCCAGCACCACCACGCCGCTCAGTGAAATCGTAATGCCCAGCAGCTGCACCAGGCGCAGTTTCTCTTTGAGGATCAGCATCGCCAGCAGCATGGCGATAGGCGTGCCGAGCTGTACGATCACCGCCGCAGTACCGGCATCGGTATGGTTCAGGCTGACAAACAGCAGCGAAAAGTGCATAAAGCCAAACGTAAAGGCAAGCGGCACCAGGTAGCGCAGCTGCTGGCGCGAGACGCGAGTAAACGGCACCAGGATCAGCGCCACCACCACAAAGCGCAGGGTGGTCATCAGCAGTGGGGGCAGGTCATGCAGCCCCCATTTAATAGCGATGTTATTAAATGCCCAGATGGACACCACCATCAGAATCAGAAAAAAATGACGCAGGGCCACCACAAAATCCTTAGTTGAGTGATTGAGTCCCTTTCATCATGGCACGAAATGCGCCAGATGAGGCGCTACTGACCGTCATTTTTTCAGCAGCAGGTAGTGCATAAGTGAAGAAATAGCGCTCTGGCTAAGCCGATGCTTTGTATAAAGATTACCTGAAAATGTTATGAGACAGGCTGGTGACAAACTGCGATGATGATCTGCGGGCTGTCCGGCCCCAATAACATTGCCGATAAGGAGCGAGATAACAGTGAAATTGCCGTTAGCGATTATCCAGCTTGAAAGCCCGCCGCAGGCGGTTAGCCGCCAGGTTGGGGAGCAGAAGCAGTGGTTTATTGAGGCGCTGGAGCTGGCCGATGATGACTATATCGTGGTGCGCCCCGATCTTGGCGATGCACTGCCGGACGTGCAGCAGATTGCCTGCGCCGTGCTCAGCGGTTCGTGGGCGATGGTCACCGACCACGCAGAGTGGAGCGAGCGCACCGCCGCCTGGGTGCGCCATGCGGTGGCCGAACAGCTGCCGCTGCTGGGCGTCTGCTACGGTCATCAGCTGATGGCTTACGCGCTGGGTGGCGAGGTGGGGGATAATCCCAACGGCTGGGAGCGCGGCGTAAAGCTGCTGCAAACCACCCGCGCGCAGCGTCAGGATCCGCTGCTGGCCTCTGTGCCTGAGCGCTTCACCGCGTGGCTATCACACCGTCAGTCGGTGCTGACGCCGCCGCCGGGTGCGCAGGTGCTGGCCGCCTCCGCGCAGGATGGCTGCCAGATTATTCGCTACTCTGCCAGCACGCTGTCGCTGCAGTTTCACCCGGAATTCACCCCTGAAATTATGGCCGCCTGCCTGCATAACAGCCTCGCGCCGGGGGAAGTGCAGAAGCTGCTGACGCAACAGCCCGAACCGCACTGGCCGCGCCAGCTGCTGCGTGATTTTTTCCAACAGGCGCAGCCGCAGCAGGCGAAAAGCGCCTAATATAGGGGGCTGCCTGCAGCGGGCAGCTCTCTTGCTAAAATAGAACGGGCGGATTTCTGATTTTGGCCGTAAACAGCCCGCGATAATTTACTCGGCTGCTGGCTGTGCCGTAACATTCTGCGATGAAAGGACAATCGCACAAGGAGTGTTATATGTCAGCCCTCACGTTTCCCTGCACCCTGTTTAAAACCCAAAAGCAAATGGATGACAATCATGCGGAAGATATGCGCTGCGGGGATTTATCAGAGTCTCAGCTAAAGACGCTTTATCACCTGGTGGATGTTTCCAGCCGGGTAAACCCCTGGACTTTGACTAAAGTCAGCGCTTTTACCCAGCCGCAGTCGATGTTTCAGGGCTCACGCCCTGAAGGGGAAAAAGTGACCCGCCAGCAGTGCGCCGCTATTCTTTTTGATGAGTTCCGCCAGCTATCCCGCCCTTTTGCGCTCTATGGCCCCTACAGCCACCTGATTGAAAAGATGATTACACATATGCAGGTCAGCCAGGGTAAGGCATTTTCCAGTATGTATCTTGATGTGGCTTTAAAAGAGCATATTCAAAGGGATACAACAGAAAACAGTACGAGGAAACTTTTGAAAGATGCCTTTGACGCATATATAGATTGGGAAAATCGGTACTATCCTGTTGGTAAAAGAGGTGAGCTAAGAACCGCCATTCTTGGCGGCAAACTACCTAAATTCGACAGATTAAAAGATAATTTTAACGGTATGGGGATCAGCGTTCACGATACCTGGGCCACCCATATCACCCTTAAATCACTGAAGATAGGGAATGATATCTACCGGGCCGTGTTACATTATAAAGTACAGGATCACTTCGGTCTGGACAGTCACGATATGTTAAACGCAAAGTACAGCCAGTTCCGTTTGTTCCGCATCTGGTTTGTACTGCAGCGGTTCAATAAGTTCGCGTTTAAACCTTTTATGACCAATATGGAAGCCACCGTGGTGATTACCGGAGGACGCAGTGATAATAAAAAATAACAAAGTTTCTAGTGTGTTAATTCTGGCTATCGGCGTGGGCGGTCTCTATTTTATCTCGACTTTACTCAGGCCGGTTGAGATTGTCGCGGTTCACCAGGACGGGAATTTTAGTGATGTTCTGGTAAATAATTTTCCTCTGACCAATAAAGGAAAAATAGATTGGTGGCTGGCGAATAAGAGTATGCTGAAAGATCGCTATGATATTCCCAAACCAGCTTCTTATGGCGCCTTTACTATCGTCTTTTGGGATTTTGGCGATGGCTATATGGAGGAGGGAAAGTATGATCGGCGTTGCTTTGAGGATATGCCGCCGCCGGTAAACTGCATAGAAAAAAACAAGGAATTTACTGTGAAAACCGGTAGGGATGACGAAATTTTATTTGGGCTGCATGATGGCCTGTATCATTTGAAAAAAGATGGTGAGATATTCAAGCAAAGAGATTAGGTAAAAAGGTGAAGTAGATTAATCCTTTAGAAGATTACAGAGTGAATTATGATAATAAAAAAAATAACAGAAGTATGACAGGCTTTGTTTTGTTGATATGCCACCGCCGGTAATCTGCATTGAATAAAACAAGGAGTTCACTGTTGAAATGGGTAGAGGCGACGAGATGTTGTTTGGCGCAGATGGTGGAATATACCATTTGAAAAAAGAGGGTGAGATGTTCAAGGAAAACTATTAATCAATACGTGCCTGTCTGTGCCATCCCGCGTGGTGGCTGGCTGAAGTGAGCAACACGGTGAGTTACCGCCTGTGCCCCACCTCACATCACCCCGCGAAATTCCCGTTTTACTGACGTCCTCATCACAGTTTCAGCCTCTGCGATCTGGCATCCTGCCGAATATCGACAAGTGTTAACATTCAGTTATCACAGTGTTAATTATTCGCCACGGCGATGACCTCAACAGGAGTACGATGATGCGCTATGCATACCCGGGCACCACAGATTCACTGATTACCCTGAAGCAGGAGTATGGCAACTACATCAACGGCGAGTTTGTCGCTCCGGTCAACGGTAACTATTTTACCAATACCTCGCCGGTAAACGGTTCGGTTATCGGCAAGTTCCCGCGCTCTGATAAAGATGACGTTGAAAAGGCGCTGGATGCCGCCCACGCCGCTGCGGAAGCCTGGGGGAAAACCTCCGTGCAGGCGCGCTCCCTGACGCTGTTGAAAATTGCCGATCGGCTGGAGCAGCATCTGGAAACGCTGGCGGTCAATGAAACCTGGGACAACGGTAAGCCGGTTCGTGAAACCATGGCGGCGGATATGCCGCTGGCGGTCGATCACTTCCGCTACTTCGCTGGCTGCCTGCGTGCGCAGGAGGGTACGGCGGCGGAGATCGATGAGTTTACCGCCGCCTACCACTTCCATGAACCGCTAGGCGTGGTCGCGCAGATTATTCCTTGGAACTTCCCGCTATTAATGGCAGCCTGGAAGCTGGCGCCTGCGCTGGCCGCCGGTAACTGCGTGCTGCTAAAGCCCGCCGAGCAGACGCCGCTGTCGATTACGCTGTTTGTGGAGCTGATTGGTGACCTGCTGCCGAAAGGGGTACTGAACGTGATCCACGGTTTCGGTAAGGAAGCGGGTGAAGCGCTGGCCTCGAACCCGCGCATCGCCAAAGTGGCCTTTACCGGGTCGACCGCGACCGGTGGACATATTCTGGAGCTGGCGGCGAAAAACCTGATCCCATCGACCGTCGAGCTGGGCGGCAAATCGCCCAATATTTTCTTCGAAGACATCATGCAGGCCGAGCCATCCTTTATTGAGAAAGCGGCAGAGGGGGTGGTACTGGGCTTCCTGAATCAGGGGGAGGTCTGTACCTGTCCGTCGCGTGCGCTGGTACAGGAATCGATCTACGAGCCATTTATGGCGGCGGTGATGGCGCGCGTGAAAACCATTAAGCGCGGCGACCCGATGGACACCGACACCATGGTGGGCGCGCAGGCTTCGCAGCAGCAGTTTGATAAAATCCTTTCTTACCTTGAAATTGCGCAGCAGGAGGGGGCTGAAATTCTCACCGGCGGCGGGGTGGAAAAACTGGAGGGCGATCTCTCGAGCGGTTACTACATTCAGCCAACGCTGCTGAAAGGTACCAATAGCATGCGCGTGTTTCAGGAGGAGATCTTCGGGCCGGTGGTCGGCATTACCACCTTTAAGGATGAAGCCGAGGCGATTGCCATAGCCAATGATTCCATTTATGGGCTGGGTGCCGGCGTGTGGACGCGCGATATCAACCGTGCTTACCGCGTTGGACGGGCTATTAAAGCCGGGCGCGTCTGGACCAACTGTTACCACCTCTATCCGGCACATGCGGCGTTTGGCGGTTACAAAAAATCCGGTATTGGCCGCGAAACGCACAAAATGATGCTTGATCACTACCAGCAGACCAAAAATTTGCTGGTCAGCTACAGCGTGCAGCCACTGGGTTTCTTCTGAGTAAATTGCGTACAGGCCGGGGTTTTCCGGCCTGTGAATCCCACTGCGCTCCCCCTTAGTGGAACTGAGAACCGCCACCAAATCCTTCCGAACCGGTGTTGTTTGCTCCGTATCCGTGGCCGCCAAAAGCGTGCGATCCGGCATTATTTTCACCATGACCCGAGCCACCCGCATGCTGAGAACGCTGACCTTTAATGCTCCCTCCCGTTCCTTTTGCTGTCTGGAATGGGGCACTGTTTTTGACGACCGGTTTATTCAAAACAACAGCGGGTACAGTCTCGGTAAAGGTCGGGCGGCCGACAACCTGCGTTTTAACCCGATCAATATTCATCTGGGTAAGCTGCGCACCGAGTAACGCGTTGATCTGCATTTGCGTGCGCGCCTGATTGGCGGCGGTGAGCTGAGCGCCTTGCAGTGCCGCAGTTTGCTGCGCGGTACGCGCCTGATTGGCGGCGGTGAGCTGAGCGCCTTGCAGTGCGGCAGTTTGCTGCGCGGTGCGCGCCTGATTGGCGGCGGTGAGCTGTGCGCCTTGCAGCGCGGCAGTTTGCTGCGCGGTGCGCGCCTGATTGGCGGCGGTGAGCTGTGCGCCTTGCAGCGCGGCAGTTTGCTGCGCGGTGCGTGCCTGATTGGCGGCGGTGAGCTGTGCGCCTTGCAGCGCGGCAGTTTGCTGCGCGGTGCGCGCCTGATTGGCGGCGGTAAGCTGTGCACCTTGCAGTGCAGCGCGCGCGGCTGCGGCTGCCTGTTGCCCAGCCAGGATGCTGGCAGTCATCGAGCTGTTTTTAATACTGTTTACAGTCTGGCTGCTGACAGCGGGTTTATCAGGTGTTGTTGCCGTTGCCGTTGCCGTTGGTACTGGTGCTGTCAGGGGCTTCAGGCCAGTCCTGGCAGGTTCACCTGAATATCCGATTCTGTTAGCGATAGTGCTATCCAGATCGTAAACTGAAATGTTGTACCCTTTTGCCAACTGGCCAAAAGTTTGTGCCTGCATATCGGTTAGGGTCATACCTGCGCGCCGTACGGCAATATCCTTAATAGCAGAAATGTTCATTCCCAGAGGTTCTGAGGCAGCCTGGCGAACACTGTCTACGATCTGATGAAGTGGCTCAAAGGCGGAGGCAGAAAAAGTCAGTGTGGAAGCGATTACAACAGCGATGACCTTAATTGAAGTTTTCATAAATCTTCACTATAAAAAAAATTTGCGTTTCATCGGGCCTCTCCCTGGATTCTCTACCTTGTAAGTATCGATAAAAAATCGACATTTTTACTTGCCATCTTTTTTTGAACGTAAACAAGTAGCCAAAACCTTCCGACCAGCGCGTAAAAAAAAGATTAAAAGCCCACTGATAAATGTGAGTGACAGGCAGCATACCCTCCCTCGGCGAGGCTGATATTACGCCGCACTGGGTAGCGGGATTTGACGTAGATCACACTTTTGGTGGAAGCGATTACACTGCGTAAATTTCCCATTGTTTCGTAAAGAAAAATAATTATCAAACAGTGTGAAATGGTGCAATTAGTGTCGTCTGCTGCACCACTGAGAAGGGTAATTATCCTTCCATAACTTTTTAATATGACCCAGACGATTGCTGACTAAAGCCAAATATGGCACGGTGTTTTTAAGGTTGTATAGACAAGAATGCACAACCATTTTTCAACATGACGCTGTCGCCGCGCCGTTCCCGCGGTGATGAGATCACTTCAGGCAAGGAGTTTGGATATGTCCGTCACATCATCGCGCGCGCAGCCTCAGCCACGCCGTCTTATCGAAACCCGCAGTATTGATTATATTCCCGACGCCGAGCGCCATGGCCGGGTGTTCAGCCAGTTCACCCTGTGGTTCGGCGGTAATCTGCAAATTACCGCGATAATCACCGGCGCGCTCACCGTAGTCCTGGGCGGCGATGTCGTCTGGTCGCTGGTGGGGCTGCTGGCAGGACAGGTAATTGGAGCCGCAGTGATGGCGCTGCATGCGGTGCAGGGGCCACGCCTTGGGCTGCCGCAGATGATTACCTGCCGCACCCAGTTTGGCGTTTATGGCGCGGTGATCCCGCTGCTGCTGGTCTGCATGATGTACGTGGGCTTTTCCGCCAGTGGCACCGTGCTGGCCGGGCAGGCGCTGGCGCATCTTGTCGGCGTAGGTGACCGCAGCGGCATGATGCTGTTTGCCGTGATTATCATGGTGGTGGCGACGTTGGGTTACCGTCTTATCCATGGCTTAGGTAAAGTCGCCAGCGTGGTTGGCATCCTGGCATTCTGCTATCTTTTCCTGCGCCTGTTTATGGAAAATGACGTCAGCAGCCTGCTGGCGAACCGCCATTTTTCTCTGCCGATGTTCCTGTTGGCGGTGTCGCTCTCCTCATCGTGGCAGATCGCCTTTTGCCCCTATGTTTCCGACTACTCGCGCTATCTGCCGCGCAGCGTTTCGGCGCGCAGCACCTTTCTGGCGGTGTTCAGCGGCACGGTGCTTGGCACCCAGGCTTCGATGACGCTCGGGGTGATTGCCGCAGCGCTGGCGGGCAGCGCCTTCTCGGGTAATGAGGTGGGTTATATCGTCGGGCTGGGATCGAGCGGCACGATGGCGCTGGTGCTTTATTTCGCCATCTGCTTTGGCAAAATCACCTTTACCACCCTGAATGCCTACGGCAGCTTTATGTCGCTGGCGACAATCGTCTGCGGCTTCCGCAAAAGTGCAGCGATTAGCGAGCGGGCGCGCATGCTGTTTATCATCGCTATGATGCTGGTCTCCTGCGGTATTGCCATACTTAGCGAACCCTCTTTCCTTAAGTCATTCACCCAGTTCCTGCTGTTCCTGCTGGCCTTCTTTGTCCCCTGGAGCGCAATGAACCTGACCGACTACTACTTTATTACCCGTGGGCAGATAGATATTCCGGCGCTGAGCGATCCGGATGGCCGCTATGGGCGCTGGAACTGGACAGGCATTTTTACCTATGCGCTGGGCGTGCTGGTGCAGCTGCCGTTTGTCGCCAATGGCTTTTATCAGGGGGCGTTAGTGAGCTGGTTTGACGGCAATGATATTTCGTGGCTGATCGGCTGGGTATTTACCGCGTTGTGCTGGCTGGTAATTAACAGGCTGCGCACTCATAGGTGATTAAGGATAAATGGCCAAAATTCTGATTTTGGCCAGAAGAATGGGTAAAAAATGACTTTCTCTCTGGCATTAGCGTAATATTTCGGAATAAAAGGATTTTACACAAGGAGTGTATAACATGCCAGCCCTGAGCTTTCCCTGTACCATCTTTAAAACCCAAAGAAGTATGGACGATAACAATGCAGAAGATATGCGCTGCGGGGATTTGTCAGAATCTCAGCTAAAGAGGCACTATCATCTGGTTGACGTTTCCGCCAGGGTTAATCCCTATACCCTGTCCAAAATTAGCGCTTTTACCCAGCCGCAGTCGATGTTTCAGGGCACCCGGCCCGAAGGGGATAAAGTCACCCGCCAGCAGTGCGCCGCTATTCTGTTTGATGAATTTCGCCAGCTGTCGCGCGCCTTTTCGCTTTATGGTCCGTACAAATCGTTGATTGAATCGATGATTAGTCATATGCAAAGCGGTGAAGGTAAGGCCTTTTCCAGCATATATCTGGATGTGGCTTTAAAGGAGCAAATCGAAAGAGACAGTACAGTGAACAGTACGCTGCAGCGGTTAAAGGATGCCTTGAGAAAATTTACAGACTGGGAAAAACGATACTTCCCTCAAGAAAATAGAGAATATCTTACAAAAGCCATTCTGGGCAGCAAACTACCTAAGTTCGATCGTTTTGTCGACAATTTCAACGGAATGGGGATCTCCGTTCATGATACCTGGGCTACCCATATTACCCTTAAGTCGCTGAAGATTAACGGTGACAGTTACCGCGCGGTGGTGCATTACAAAGTGCAGGATCACTTCGGCTTGGACGGTAACGATATTTTAAATATCAAATATCGGCAGCTGCGTTTTTTCCGCATCTGGTTTGTGCTGCAGCGCTACAATAAGCTCGCATTTAAACCCTTTATGACCAATATGGAAGCCAGCGTGGTGATCACCGGAGGGCGTAATGACGATAAAAAATAGCCTGTATCTTATTGTGTTAGCGATGCTCTTTACTTCAGGGCTCCTCTACTTTATCTGTTTTCTTATGCGGCCAGTTGAAATTGTCGCAGTCCACCAGGACGCCCAATTCAGTGATGTGCTGGTGAAACATTTCCCTCTGACTGAAAGAGGGAAAATAGACTGGTGGCTGGCAAATAAAGATACTTTGAAGAAGCGTTATAATTTTCCAAAACCTGACAGAAATGGTAATTTCTCCATTGTCTTTTGGGACTTTGGCGATGGTTATATGGAAGAGGGGAAGTACGATCGGCGCTGCTTTTCAGATATGAAACCTCCGATAAACTGCATTGAAAAAAACATGGAGTTTACTGTGGATAGGGGTATGGATGGCGGTATTTATTTTGGCGTTAATGATGGTATATACCGTATGAAGGAAAATGGTGAGGTGTTTAAAAGAAAATATCAACCAAACCTTTGAGCGCCCGGCTTACTTGAGGTGTACAGGAAAGGATAATGAAATTAAAAAGCAGGAAAACGCTTAACGCAATTATATTAGCTATGGTTGTTGGTGCGTTTTACTTTCTATGGGTTTTCCTCCGGCCGGTTGAAATTGTCGCAGTCCACCAGGATGGTAATTACAGCTATGTCCTGGTAAAAAACTTTCCATTGACCGAAAAAGGGAAAATACACTGGTGGCTGATGAATAAGGATATGCTGAAACAGCGTTATGATATTCCCAAGCCTGCATCCTATGGTGCCTTTACCATTGAGTTCTGGGATTTTGCTGATGGCTACCTTGAAGAGGGGAAATATGACAGGTTATGTTTTACAGATATGAAGCCTTCGGTAAACTGTATTGAAAAAAAATCAGGAGTTTACTGTAGGTAAAGGTTTAGATAACGACATTTATTTTGGCGTTGATGATGGTATATACCGTATGAAGGAAAATGGTGAGATGTTTAAAAGAAAATATCAGCCAAACCTTTGAACGCCCGGATTACTTGATGGGTACAGGAAAGGATAATGACAATAAAAAAAGAAAACCGCTCAACGCACTAATCTTAGCTATGGTTGTTGGTGCGCTTTACTTTCTATGGGTTTTCCTCCGGCCGGTTGAAATCGTCGCAATCCATCAGGACGCCCAGTTCAGTGATGTACTGGTGAAACATTTTCCTCTGACTGAAAGAGGGAAAATAGACTGGTGGCTGGCAAATAAAGATACCTTGAAGAAGCGTTATAATTTTCCAAAACCTGATAAAAAAGGAAATTTTTCCGTTGTCTTTTAGGACTTTGGCGATGGTTATATGGAAGAGGGGAAGTACGATCGGCGCTGCTTTTTAGATATGAAACCTCCGATAAACTGCATTGAAAAAAATAAGGAGTTTACTGTGGAAACTGGCAGGGGAAGCGACATGCTCTTCGGCGTTTATGATGGTATCTATCGTTTGAAAGCCAATGGTGAGATGACTAAAGAAAAATATTAACTCATCATAACTCGTGGCGTAAACGTTATGATCGAATGACCATTTTACCATTTTACCATTTTACCATTTTTATAGCGAGCTCACATAAGCGGGACTTAATTCACATTGAAAGCATCACACCAGCATGAGGTCACCTTCACTATGCTCAATCCCTGAAGCTGCCCAGTCACCCTGATGAAATAAAATAGCCGAAATTCTGATGTGAGTAATTTGGAAACCACTAGGGTTGTCTCTGGAGAACGCAATGACAGTAAAAAATAATAAAGCGGTTATTGTACTACTCTTAGCTTTGGTTGCTGGAGTAATCTACCTTATCTGGTTTCTGCTTCGGCCAGTTGAAATTGTCGCAGTCCACCAGGATGGTAATTACAGCTATGTCCTGGTAAAAAATTTTCCATTGACCGAAAAAGGAAAAATAGACTGGTGGCTGATGAATAAGGATATGCTGAAACAGCGTTATGGTATTCCCAAGCCTGCATCCTATGGTGCTTTTACTATTGTTTTCTGGGATTTTTCTGGTGGTTATATGGAAGAGGGTAAGTACGATCGGCGTTGCTTTGCGGATATGAAACCTCCAGTAAACTGCATTGAAAAAACAAAGAGTTTACTGTGGGGAGAGGTACAGATAGCGACATTTATTTTGGCGTTGATGATGGTATATACCGTATGAAGGAAAATGGTGAAATGACCAAAAGAAAATATAAACCAAACCTGTGAGTGTTTCGGCGAATTTGATCAGTAAAGGAGGAACAATGAGAGGGAAGGGCATCTTTTAGTAAATTAATTATAGCTAAGGTTGCTTGTGCGCTCGGTATACTCTTGATTTTATAAATTTCGATGCTTCGAAAGTTTTAAGGCCCGAACAATCGGGCCTTAATTTTTATATACTCCGGTTTTGCCAGCCGCCTTAATGATTAACGCGGCTGCCGAACCGGTGCGCCGTTGGCCTGATAGTACGGCACCTCCACCGCTGGCAGCGGGGCACGGCCGCGGATCACATCGGCCATCTTCTCGGCAATCATAATCGTTGGCGCATTCAGGTTGCCGGTGGTGATCTGCGGCATAATCGATGCATCCACCACGCGTAGCCCCTCAATGCCGTGAACTTTGCCATCGTTACCCACCACCGCCATATTGTGATAGCCCATCGCGTTCGAGCAGGAAGGGTGGTAGGCGGTTTCGGCATGATGGCGCACGAAGTCATCCAGCTGCGCATCGCTGACGCACTCTGCGCCCGGGGAGATCTCTTTGCCACGGAATGGATCCAGCGCGCGCTGCTGCATAATCTCGCGCGTGATGCGGATCCCCGCCCGGAACTCGCGCCAGTCCTGTTCGTGCGACATATAGTTGAACAGAATGCTCGGATGCGCTTTTGGATCCTTCGATACCACCTGCACGCGGCCACGGCTCGGGGAGCGCATTGAGCCAACGTGTGCCTGGAAGCTGTGGGTGCGGATCGGGTTAGAACCGTTATAGTTCACCGCCACCGGCAGGAAGTGGTACTGAATATTTGGCCAGCTAAACTCTTCGTGGCTGCGGATAAAGCCGCCCGCTTCGAAGTGGTTACTGGCGCCAATTCCCGTGCCGTTCAGCAGCCATTCGGCGCCGATCAGCGGCTGGTTGTGCAGCTTCAGCGCGGGCGACAGTGAAACCGGCTGCGTACATTCGTACTGCAGATACATCTCCAGGTGGTCCTGCAGATTGGCACCCA
The DNA here is from genome assembly GCF_014773485.1 of Erwinia aphidicola. Classification (GTDB taxonomy): domain Bacteria; phylum Pseudomonadota; class Gammaproteobacteria; order Enterobacterales; family Enterobacteriaceae; genus Erwinia; species Erwinia aphidicola. The sequence continues at coordinate 419,038 of NZ_JACXBP010000001.1, forward strand.
CGCCGGGCAGGTCAAGCACCAGCGGGATGTCCAGCGAAGAGAGCAGTGCGCCGGGGCCGACACCGGAGCGTTGCAGGATCTGCGGGGAGGCAATCGCCCCGGCGCACAGCAGTACTTCGCGTTTCGCATACGCCTGCTGCGGCTGATCTTTCTGCTGCCACAGCACCCCGACGGCGCGCTGCTGCTCGAACAGAATGCGGTCGGTCAGCGCATGGACTTCAATCGTCAGATTGCTGCGCGGACGCGCCTGGTCGAGGTAGCCGCGTGCGGTGCTGGCGCGTCGTCCCTTTGGCGTGACGGTGCGGTCCATCGGACCAAAGCCTTCCTGCTGATAGCCGTTCAGATCCTCGGTGCGCGGATAACCCGCCTGCACGCCCGCCTCAACCATGGCATGGAACAGAATATTGTTATCGCTTTTCGGCGTGGTGACGCTGACCGGCCCGGCATCGCCGTGATAATCATTGCCACCGATATCGCGCCGCTCGGCAATCTTGAAGTAGGGAAGGCAGTCGAGGTAGCGCCAGTTCTCCAGCCCCTCCTGCTGCGCCCAGTTGTCGTAATCCATCGCGTTGCCGCGGATGTAGCACATGCCGTTGATCAGCGATGAGCCGCCCAGCCCTTTGCCGCGCCCGCACTCCATGCGGCGATTGTTCATATGCGGTTCCGGGTCGGTCAGATACGCCCAGTTATAGCGGCGGCCCTGTAACGGGTAAGCCAGCGCCGCCGGCATCTGGGTGCGAAAATCCTGACGGTAGTCGGGGCCGCCAGCTTCCAGCAGCAGCACCGTCACCTCAGGATCTTCGGTCAGGCGGGTGGCCAGTACGTTGCCGGCAGAACCTGCGCCAATAATGATGTAGTCATATTCCCTGCGATTGCTCATGGTCACTTCCCTTTACTCATTAAAAAATTGACTGATAACGTTCCATCGAGACCTGCACCGACTTGATGCGGGTGTAATGGTGGAGAGCGGTTAAGCCGTTCTCACGACCAACGCCAGACTGCTTGTAGCCACCTACCGGCATCTGCGCGGGGGATTCTCCCCAGCTGTTAATCCAGCAAATTCCCGCCTCCAGCTGGTGGATAATCTGGTGAGCTTTCGCCAGGTCGGGCGTGACCACCCCAGCGGCCAGGCCATAAACGGTATCGTTGGCGCGCTGAATCGCTTCCTGCTCGCTGTCATAGCTGAGAAGGCTCATCACCGGGCCAAAGATCTCTTCGCGCACGATGGTGTGGCTATCTTCACAGTCGGTGAAGATGGTGGGCTGCACCCAGGCACCGGCATCGAACATCCCACCGGTTATTGCCGCGCCGCCGCTCAGCAGGCGCGCGCCTTCACGCAGGCCGGAAGCGATATACCCGAGCACCTTGTCACGATGCGCGAAGCTGGCCAGCGGGCCAAAGTTGGTGTCCATTTCCAGCGGATCACCCGGGCGAATACGCTGCACGCGTTTGAGCAGTGCCGCTTCCAGCTCCGCTTTGCGCGCGCGCGGGACAAATACGCGGGTGCCGTTGGTGCACACCTGTCCCGAACTGTAGAAGTTCGCCATCATCGCGATGTCGGCGGCCAGTTCGATATCGGCATCGGCGAGGATAATCAGCGGCGATTTACCGCCCAGTTCCATGGTGACCTCTTTTAATGAGGACTCCGCAGCAGCGGCCATCACTTTCTTGCCGGTCGGCACGCCGCCGGTGAAGGAGATTTTTTCAATGCGCGAATGAACGGTCAGCGCCTGGCCAGTGCTGCCGCTACCCTGCAACACGTTGAATACGCCGTCCGGCACGCCCGCTTCGCTGTAAATCGCCGCCAGCTTCAGCGCGCTGAGCGGGGTGATCTCACTCGGTTTGAAGATCATCGCGTTACCCGCAGCCAGCGCCGGGGCCGACTTCCACAGGGCGATCTGAATGGGGTAGTTCCACGCGCCGATCCCGGCCGTGACGCCCAGCGGTTCGCGGCGGGTATAGAAGAAGCTGCCGCTGCGCAGCGGATACTGCTCGCCTTCAATAGCACCCGCCAGCCCGGCGTAATACTCCAGCACGTCTGCGCCGGTAACGATATCCACGGCCGTGGTCTCCGACAGCGGTTTCCCGGTGTCCAGGCTCTCAAGCAGAGCAAGTTCGGCATTGCGCTCGCGCAGCAGCGCCATGGCGTTGAGCAGAATACGCCCGCGCTCCGTGCCGGTCATGGCGGCCCAGATACGCTGGCCGCGTTCGGCGCTCTCCACCGCACGTTCAACGTCGGCGGCAGTGGCAATTTGCACCTGCGCCAGGCTTTCCCCCGTGGCGGGATTGATGGTTTCGAAGGTCTCTGTGCCGCTGGCATCCGTCAGGCGGCCATCGATATACAGTTTCTGAATGGGAAGTTGAGCCATATGACTTGTCCTTAAGTTGGGGCTTACGTGCTGCCCGGTGCTCCCAATCTGTGATGCAGATTACGGGAAAGAATCGGCTGTTTTATTATTGATTGAACGTTCAATTAAAATACTATAGGCTCACCTAATGTCAATGAGATGATGTTCAATTGATAATGAGATGTTGCAAAATGGTTTGTGAGATGAACAAGGAATGATGGATGACAGTGGAAAATCGCAATACGCATCAAGATGAATCGGTGAGCCTCAATCGGCCGGTTTTTGTCAGTTCATCGCTGGTGATTTTAGTTCTCGGCATCCTGCTGGTGCTGTTCCCGGCAGGCAGCGAGCAGTGGCTGAGCCACGCGCAACTGTGGATAACCGATGTGTTTGGCTGGTACTACATGCTGCTGATGGTGCTGTGCATGGGGTTTGTTTTCTGGCTGGCCTGTTCACGCCACGGTAACATCCGGCTCGGTAAAGAGGGGGAACCCCCGCAGTTCAGCTATCCGTCATGGGTGGCGATGCTGTTCTCTTCGGGCATCGGTATCGCGCTGGTGTACTACGGCGCTTATGAACCGCTCGACCATTTCCTGCAGCCCCCGGAAGGGGCAGGCGGCACCGTGGAAGCGGCGCGACAGGCGATGGCGATCACCTTCCTGCACTGGGGGCTACACGGCTGGGCGCTGTATGCGCTGATTGGCGTGGCGCTGGCCTATTTCGCCTATTGCCGCGGTCAGCCGCTGGCGCTGCGCTCTGCACTCTATCCGCTGTTTGGCGAGCGCACTCACGGCTGGCCCGGGCATCTGGTGGACAGTTTTGGCATCCTGGTCACGGTGATTTCGATGGTCACCAATCTCGGGATCGGCGCGCTGCTGGTCAACTCTGGCCTCAACTATCTGTTTGGCGTGCCGCAAACGCCGGGTGTGCTGCTGGGGTTGATCGTGGTGATGATGATCGTGGCAACCTTTGCAGCGGTCAGCGGCGTTGAAAAGGGCATCGCCATGCTGTCGAATATTAACGTCGGCTTCCTCTGCCTGCTGCTGCTGTTTGTCTTCCTGAGCGGGCCGACGCTCAGCCTGCTGAACGGCATGCTGCAAAACGTGGGTGACTATCTCTCCACCATTGTCAGCCGCAGCTTTGATGTTTACCTGTATGGTAAGGCGGAGAAGTGGCAGGGCGCATGGACGCTGTTTTACTGGGCGTGGTGGGTGGCATGGGCGCCGTTTGTCGGGCTGTTTATTGCCCGTATCTCAAAAGGCCGTACCATTCGTGAACTGATCCTTGGCGTGCTGCTGATCCCGCTCGGTTTTACCCTGGCGTGGCTCTCCATTTTTGGCAATACCGCCATCAGTCTGGTGCTGGAGCACGGCGATGCGATTTTAGGAAAGGTGGCGCTGACCGACCCGCCGATGTCGATATTCAAACTGTTTGAAAATCTGCCGTTCACGCACATTGTGTCTGGCTTTACCGTGGTGATCAGCTTCCTGCTGTTCCTGACGCCGGTCGATTCCGGCACGCTGATGATCGCCAACCTCTCCAGCAAGGGTGGAACCTCCAGCGATGATGCGCCGGCCTGGTTACGTATTTTCTGGGCGGCGGTGACCACTCTGGTCTGCGCCGGGCTGCTGTATGCCGGGAACTTCAATGCGATGCAGACGGCGGTGGTCATTTGCGGCGTACCGTTCTCCGTGGTGATCCTGCTGTATATGGTCAGCCTGCATAAAGACCTGATGCGCAAGAGCCGGGAAGCGCAGCCGCAAAAGCTGTCGCCGCCACCGGCTGATGCCAACGTTAGCCACTAAACTTCGCGTCACACTCACCTGACCGCTGATTTCCCCTCTTTCAGCGGTCATCTTCTGTTCCATCATACTGGCCACCTCCCCACCGATCCCAGCGCGAAAAGCCATAAGGTCGGCAGTGGCTGCCTTTACGTCAGGCCAGCATCAACCGGCAATAACGCGCCTCTGCAGTGGGTTGACCGTCAGTTGGTCGCGATTTCTCGATGATTAATTTGTTAACCCGGAGTTCACTGATTAAAGGAATTTATCTTTGAGGCGAGTTTTGTCGCCTGAACGCGAGGAAATGTTGTCGTCATCGGGTTTTACTAATAAGAATCAGCGTGGGGAAACCGTAACCGGGTGTGACTTTGTGGCTGATGATGTCGCCACTTTACGCTGAAAGTGTGATTTACATCGCGCTGGCTGATGCTTTTTTTGGCTGAAAAGTGGCGAATCTATCAGAATTATCTGTTTTAAACGGTGCTGAATTGCCCGGGTTTGTTACCGCGGTGGTTTGCCGTTCTCCCCTCTAAGCTAAAAAGAGTGTAAATATTACACCAGGATGAATTTGGAACGGTCAGGAGGCGAGGGGAGCAGTCAGGAGGCTAAGCTACAGATTTTATAGGAAACCTCGGTTTTGACCTTCTGCCACTTAACGTGTGAAATAAGAATATCCTCATCCTACGCTTACGGTTGGCAATAAATTTACACTAAGAATATTCCTAGTGGCACTTTTGGTTTATTGAACGTTAATATTAAAAACCACGTCCATTTTTTTCTTAAGTTAACCTTAATGTAATCATTAGCGATAAATTATGTTTTAAATAATTGGATTTAATTATCCCCGCATCGTTTAACCTTTGTTTATTTGATTTCCAACTAATGATTTCACTGAAAATGTTTCAGGGTTTCTTATCTGATTCTTAAGTGATTTCTTTGGCAATGTCGGCTTTATCCGAAACCCCGCGCAGGAATTAATATGGCGTTGATATTTTATTTTATCTGGTGTTAATTAAATTAACTTCGAGCTTAAGAGATTTACGTGATGACTCAAAAATTGCTGTCAGTGATCATCCCTGCGTATAACGTGGCTAACTATATTGTTGAGTGCGTTGATTCATTACTGACACAAATTCCGGCACCGAACGAACTGATTATCGTTAACGACGGTTCAACCGACGACACCCTGGCGCGCGTCGAGCAGGCCTACGGCAGTGATGAACGTGTGAAAATTGTCACGCTTTCTAATGGTGGCGCGGGCCAGGCCCGTGACTACGGCATTAGCCTCGCACAGGGAACATTCGTCTTTTGCTGTGACCCAGATGATGTTGTTACCAATGGCTTTTTTGCAGAGTTGCAGGCGACTTACAGCCAGTTTCCTGAGCTGGAACTGTTCTGCTTCAACTCCTCAATGTTTGCCGACAATGCCCCTGAACGCAGCTGGCCAAAAGTACAGCATCAACAGTTTGGTCTGCTGCGTCCGGCGACGGTTTTCCGCAATTTGTTAAGCCATGGTGGATATACCTCAGCGAGCTGGAACTACGTGCTTAAAAGGGACGTTATCGAGAAACACAATTTGAAATATATCCATCGGGTGCATGAAGACCACTGCTACACGCTGGGGGCATTCCTCTGCAGTCGAATTGCCTTTGTTAGTACCAATATTTATTACCGTCAGCGCGTTCGCCAGGGCTCTCTCACCAATAGCGCCAAAGCGGAAAGTTTCTTCCGCCAGCGTTATGATGCCTTTATCTTCTGCTATGAAAAGCTGATGAAGTTGACAAGCGGAATGGAAGAACGTCATGAATTGCGTCGGCTTTATCTGATCCACTCCTTCAAATTAATGATTAATCTTTCGCTCGCCAGCAACAATCCGGTGCCCGATTACGTAAAAAATGCGATTAATTATTTCGGGAAAAATCTGAAACCGGGCGGTACGGGCAACTGGCTATTGTTAAAACAACCCGAACTGTACTCTAATCTGATTAAATTAAAGCGAGGACTTCGCAAGGCGCAAGGTTAGAGACTCATGGCGAAAGTAATTGATAAAGGTTTGTTAATAAATGTTCTCTCACTGCTGGCCTATCGTGGCGCTTCATTTATCATCCCGCTGGTAACGCTGCCGTATCTGGCACGTATCCTCGGCGTTGAGCATATGGGGTTACTGGCGCTGGGCCTGGCCTGCGTAATGTACTGCAGTACCATCTCCGACTGGGGATTCAACGTTTACACCACCAAAGATATCGCAGAGCATCGTGATAATAAGCTGAAAGTCACCGAGCTGTTCTGGTCGACGTTCAACGCCAAGCTGCTGCTGGGTACTGCCTCGCTGGCGGTACTGCTGATGGTCACCTGGTTTAATCCGGCCTGGCATAACCTGTTCTACATCGTGCTCGCTAACGCTACGGTGTTGTACGGTCAGCTGCTCTCTTTTGGCTGGCTGATGCAGGGCTTTGAGAAGTTGGGCAAGACGGCGATCATCTCGACAATTGGTCAGCTGACGTCTATCCCGCTGACTTTCCTGCTGGTAAAAACGCCGGACGATACCTGGCTGGCAGCGCTGATCCCGGGCGTTGTGGCTTTCGTTACGGCAATTATCACGCTGTCGATTGTCGTGAAGATGGACATCATCGGCTTTTACCGCTTCCAGCCCAGGGAAATTTTGCAGCGCATGAAAGACAGCCTGCACGTGTTCCTGTCGATTTTCGGCGCCAATATGTTTAACAACATCAACGTGCTGATCCTTGCGTCGATGACCAGCACCTATATGGTCGGGCTATATAACGGAGCAGACCGCCTGAAAAAAGCGGCGAACTCGGTGCCTGAGCAGATCGGTAACGCCTTTTTCCCCCGCGTCAGCCATCTGTTTAACAAAGACCGCGCAGCGGCAATAGCAGCCACACGCAAAAGCATCACGTTATCTTTCCTGCTTAGCCTGTTCATCGTGATTTTCACTTACTTCTTCGCCGATATTGTGGTGCGCATCCTGCTTGGGCCAGCATTCCATGAGTCGGCAGACGTGCTGCGGGTGGCAGTGTGTGGCTTTATCTTCGGTAACATCAGCTATCCGGCTGGTCTGCAAATCCTCATTCCTCACGGTCTGACCAAGCAGCGTATGTACCTGATGTTTATCGTTGGCGGGATTAATATCCCGGCCTGCTGCCTGCTGGCGTGGAAGTTTGGTGCTTTGGGTGCGGCCTGCGCGCTGGTGTTTTCAGAAATCCTGATCTTTATCGGCATTATCTATCTGCTGGTGAAACACGATATCCTGAAGACCTATCTCGCCCGGCCAGCGGTTTTTAAACAGCCTGGTAACGAGCACGCAGGCTGAGTTACTGGCGTCAGTGGCGATCGATACGTGACTGACGCCAGTTCAACCACGGCGTTACCGAGATGCCGTGTACCACCACGCTGGCGACGATCAGCGTAAACGCCATATCCGCCATCCGCGTCACTTCCTCCCCCGACAGTCCGTGGGTATAGGCCCAGGCAATATAATTTATGCTGCCAATTCCGCGAATGCCCAGCCAGCCAATCGTGGCGCGCTGCAGGCGCGGTGTGTGCATGCCCAGCGTGGCAATCCAAACCGACAGCGGGCGAATAATCAGGAACAGCAGCGCGGCCAGCACCAGCCCGTCCACGTTCCAGTGCTGCGCCAGCGTCACCCCAAGCACGATAATTATCACCGCGGCAAACAGCCGTTCGATGGTATCGCCGAAGGAGAGCGCATCGCTGACAACCAGCCCGGCAGAGCTGGCCGGATTGGTGCCCTCAACCATATGGCGGGCGTTGGGGTTAATCAGCTCTTCAGCCGGTGGATGACAGTCGCTATCCTGGAACTCTTCGGTCGGGAAATGGCGCACCACGCGCATTTCGGCGCGGCGCAGCCCAACCCCGGCGGCGAAAGCGGCGAGAAAGCCGGAAGCATCCAGCGCCTGCGCTGCGCTGTAGCTCAGGGCAATCAGCGCCAGCGCCAGGAAATCATTCGGGGCAACATCCTGATGCGTGTGGCGCAGGTGCGCGGCATACTGCCCAATCAGCTTGCCGAGCACAAAGCCGATAGCGCTCCCGCCGACCACCGCCCACAGCACGTCGACCAGCGCCCAGTGGCTGAGGTAAGCCCAGGACATTTCTCCGCTGCCGGTCAGCAGCGCCACCGCCAGCATCAGCAGCGGCAGGGCGGTGCCGTCATTCATTCCGGCCTCGCTGGAGAGCGAAACGCGCAGATTATCGTTATCGCGTGCGTCGTTGACTGAAATCAGGCTGGCGAGCACCGGGTCAGTGGGGGCGACGATAGCGCCAAACGCCAGCGCCAGCGGCCAGGAGAATCCGGCCAGCCAGTGTGCGGCCAGCGTCACGCCTGCCACCGTCAGCAGCATGCCTGGAAACGCCAGACGCAGCCCCATATGCCAGCCGGGGCTTTTGATCGGCAGCCGTAGCTTCAGCCCGGTGATAAACAGCGAGGCGGCCATGGCAATCTCAGTCAGGTTTTTGGCCAGCGTGGCGTGGGCAGCAATATCCACACGCAGCAGGTCCAGCACCCACGGGCCGCAGAGGATACCGGCAATCAAATAGAGAGCAAACGCCGTCACCGGGCCGCGCGTAATCCAGCCCGATGCCAGCGACATCAGTAATAACAGACCGCCGGTGGCGGCGGTCCAGCCAAGAAATCCCATCATCACTCCTGAATCGATTTTGCAATCTATTCAGTATGGACGGAATATGGCGAAGCGGCACAAACGACTGCCGCATTTGCGCGCAGTCAGTCGTTACGACGTGCCAGCAGGGCGAGCGCTTCCAGCTGTGCGCTGAGGTGATGACGCGTGCTTTCGTCAGTCACGGTGCCGCTTTCCACATCTATACGCGTGGCGGCCTGGCCAATCATGATTTCCGGCTTATTCAGCACCTGAGCGTTAAGAAACACCATAGATTGACGCAGATGATACTGCGCACGCGCACCGCCAATGGCCCCCGGCGACGCGGTCTGGATCGCCACCGGTTTCCCTGCCAGCGGGTTATCCGGCAGGCGCGACAGCCAGTCGATGGCATTTTTCAGCGCGCCCGGCACCGAATAGTTATATTCCGGCATCACAATGACCACGCCGTCAGCCGCCGCAATGGCGGCCCCCATCGCCAGCACGGCTTCAGGGAAACCTTCCGCCTGGATATCGGCGTCATAGTGGGGGAAGTCGGCAATCGACCCCAGCGGGCTGATCTCTACCCCGGCCGGAGCCAGCTGCGGCAGGCTGTTAGCGACAACGGCATTCAGTGATGCGGCCCGCAGGCTGCCGAGCAAAGTAACAAACTTCAGGGGAGCGTTCTGACTCATGGTGGTTTCCCTATATTGACGGTAGGTTGCTCAATAAAAGCGCTAACCCGTTAATATTACAAGCGCTATTATGAAATATCTGTAAATACTTATGCGCATTCTGTGCCGTTGTGAGGTTCAGAAAAGCCCGCAAAGATTGTCATCCGGCGCCCGGAAGTATACTGTTAGCACACTATTCATCTTTCTCTCCACGGAGTTCTCTTATCCGCTGGATGACCCGCTAAACTGAGGTTGTTGTGTCCACTTACTCTCCCGCTCAGCGCCCAAGACGCCTTCGTCAAACCGCTTCTCTTCGCTCCCTGTTCCAGGAAAATACTCTTAGCCTGAACGATCTGGCGCTGCCGATCTTCGTTGAGGAAGAGATTGACGACTATAAGCCGATTATGGCGATGCCGGGCGTGATGCGTATTCCTGAAAAACGCCTGGCGTATGAGATTGAGCGCATTGCCAAAGCGGGCGTGCGGTCGATCATGACCTTTGGTATCTCTCACCATACCGATGCTGACGGCAGCGATGCCTGGAATGAAAACGGGCTGGTGGCGCGCATGTCGCGTATCTGTAAAGAGACCGTGCCGGAAATGATCGTGATGTCCGATACCTGCTTCTGCGAATACACCAGCCACGGCCATTGCGGCGTGCTGCACGATCATGGCGTGGACAATGACGCGACGCTGATTAACCTCGGCAAGCAGGCGGTAGTCGCGGCAGCAGCCGGAGCGGACTTTATTGCTCCTTCTGCAGCAATGGACGGCCAGGTGGGCGCGATCCGCCAGGCGCTGGATGCGGCAGGCTTTACCGATACTGCCATCATGTCCTACTCCACCAAGTTTGCCTCATCCTTCTACGGCCCGTTCCGTGAAGCGGCGGGCACCTCGCTGAAAGGTGACCGTAAAACCTACCAGATGAACCCGATGAACCGCCGTGAAGCGATCCGCGAATCGCTGATCGACGAAGCGGAAGGCGCGGATGCACTGATGGTGAAACCGGCGGGTGCCTATCTGGATATCCTGCGCGACGTGCGTGAACATACCCGGCTGCCGCTGGCGGCGTATCAGGTAAGCGGTGAGTACGCGATGATTAAGTTCGGCGCGCAGGCGGGGGCCATCAGCGAGATCGATGTGACGCTGGAAAGCCTGGGGGCGATTAAACGCGCCGGTGCCGATATTATTTTCAGCTACTTCGCGCTCGATCTTGCCGAGAAGAAAATCCTTTCCTGAAAATTAAGGTAGGGTCAGGCATGCCTGATCCCTTTTCCGGGCGAGGCATGCCATCGCCCCTACGGCCACCTTTGTAGGGGCTGACCCTCTTTTTCGGTCAGCCCGCCTACCTGACCCGTCTTTCATACCGGCACAAAAAACTGGAAACAGGCGCCGCGTTGCGGGCGATCGACCAGCTTAATATCGCTATCATGCAGCTGCAAAATGCGTCGCACGATCATCAATCCCAGCCCGCCAGCGCGATGCTTGCGCGCATTCAGCAGCGATGGGCGCACAAACAAATCTTCACGCAGCTCGGCGGCTATCCCCGGGCCACTGTCGTTGACCTGCACCTGTACTTTACCTGCCTGCTGCATCATCTCAATCTCAATCAGCCCATGCTCTGGCGTATGCCGTAAGGCGTTATCCAGCAGGTTGGTCAGCACCCGTTCCATCATGCCGAGGTCAGCCGTTACCAGCGGAATCCCCGGCGCGCTACTTACCCGGATTTGCTGGTGGCGGGATTCCGCCGTCAGCTCAAACTTTTGCATCACATCCTGCACCAGCTCGCTCAGGCAGAATCTCTCCTTTTGCGGTTTCACCACGCCATATTCCAGCCGCGCCAGTTCGAACAGCTCTTGCGCCAGGCGGCCCACTTTCTTACTCTGCGCCAGCGCGATGCCAAGGTAGCGCTGGCGATCCTCCACGCTGAGCGTGTCGGCTTTCACCGATAGCGTTTCCAGATAGCCGTGCAGTGAAGTGAGTGGGGTGCGCAGATCGTGGGAGATATTCGCAACAAACTCTCGCCGCATCTGGTCCTGCTGCGTCAGGCTCTGCCACTGCTGGTCGATACGCTGCGCCAGCTGGATAAACGCCTGCTGCAGCTGTGCGACTTCATCCTGCGGCTTGCCCGGTGGCGGGGCGTGTGCCAGCGCGCGGATGGCATCAATGCCGTCGTCATCCAGCCCGGACACCTGCCTGGTCAGCCTGCGCACCGGGCGCGTGACCCAGCGGAAGGCAAAGAAGCCGGCAATGCCGCCCAGTAGCAGCACCAGCCCCATCGAGCGCAGCGCCATCAGTACCGCCGTGTGGCGCTGCGCGGCGGCGGCCAGCAGTGAATACTCCTCGCCCTGCAGCACGATATAGATGTACCCCTGCACGCGGTCGCCCATTTTTAACGGCGCGGCGCTGAACACCTGCGGCCGTGCCGGGTCGCGCGGGTTATCGCCGTAAACCGGCATCGCCGCACCCGCCTGCAGCTGGTTCACTGGTGCCAAATCAACCTGCTGGAGTTGCAGTTTTCCCGGCGGGGCAGCATTGGCAATGATCTTGCCGCTGCTGTCCAGCAGATATACTTCCACGCTCGGGTTGACCGCCATCAGTTGATCGAACAGCTTGTGGACCGCGCCCCGATCCAGCCCCTGCGCGCTGAGCAGCGGGTTATTAGCGACAATCTGGCTGGCGAGGTTAACCGACAGCCGCTGCGTCACGGCCTGACTGTACTGGCTGGCGGAACGCACCTGCAGCCAGCCAGAGATGGCGCAGCAGGCGATTAACAGCAGGATAAACACCAGCATCAGGCGCTGCGAGAGCGTGAGTCGTTTCATATATTTTCCCGGACGTCGTGCGCCTCAGCGACAAATTTATAGCCTTTGCCCCAGACGGTAAGAATGCGCTGCGGCTCGGCGGGGTTAGCTTCAATTTTGATACGCAACCGGTTGATGTGTGTATTCACCGTATGCTCATACCCTTCGTGCTCGTAGCCCCACACCTGGTTCAACAGGTTTAGGCGTGAAAACACTTTGCCGGGGCTTTTGGCAAAGAAGTAGAGCAGGTCAAACTCGCGTGGGGTCAGCTCAACGGGATGCCGATCGAGCATCACCTCGCGTGAAATCGGGTCGATGACCAGCCCGGAGAAACTCAGCGTCCCGGCATCCATTTTCACATTGCGGCTCATCGCCTCCTGGCGGCGAAACAGCGCCTTAACCCGGGCCACCAGCTCCAGCATCGAAAACGGCTTGGCGAGATAATCGTCGGCCCCCAGCTCCAGCCCGAGCACGCGGTGTACTTCGCTGGAGCGGGCGCTGATAATGACGATCGGCGTGTAGCGCGTCATGCTGCGCGCGCGGCGGCAGATCTCCAGCCCGTCAACACCAGGCAGCATCAGGTCGAGGATCAGCGCGTCCCAGCCGCCTTTTTCCAGCAGTGCCGCCCCCCGATCCCCGTCGGCGGCGTGGGTGATTTCGTAGCCCTCGTCGCGCAGATGCAGCGCCAGCAAATCGGCGATATCGCCATCATCCTCCACGATTAAAATACGTTTGCCGTTTTCCATTCTGCCCGCCGCTGTCAGCCTTAATATCACTCAGTTTACACACCCGACTGCCGCGGAGTTATCACATTTTGTTTAACTCTGCGTGAGGTCTTCGGGAACTTATCCGGGCAATACTGCTTCATCGCAACGGAGTCGCTGAGGGTAAACATCATGAACGTGTCATTCCGGGAAGCCGGCAGCCGGCCTGAGATTATCCATCCACTGTGGCTGCGGCTGACGCACTGGCTCAATGTGCTGGCGGTGCTGATGCTGGTCGCCAGCGGCTGGCGCATCTATAACGCCTCACCGCTGTTTGATTTCAGCTTTCCTGGCGAAATCACCCTTGGCGGCTGGCTCGGCGGCGCGCTGCAGTGGCACTTTGCCGCCATGTGGCTGTTCGGATTCAACGGCCTGTTTTATCTGGTCATGAACGTGGCCAGCGGGCGGATAAAGCGAAAATTCTGGCCGCTTAATCTGCGCGCGCTGCTGGCTGACCTCGGCGCGGCACTGCGCGGTAAATTGCAGCACAGCGATCCGCACCACTACAACATGGTGCAGCGGCTGGCTTATCTGTTTGTGATGTTTGACGGCGTGATGCTGGTGCTCTCCGGGCTGGTGCTGTGGAAGTCGGTGCAGTTTCCGCTGCTGCGAGAGCTGCTGGGCGGCTATGAAGCGGCGCGCTATGTGCACTTTCTGGCAATGGCCTCGCTTGTGGGATTTGTGCTGCTGCACGTCGTGATGGTGGCCGTGGTGCCGAAAACGCTGCTGGCTATGCTGCGCGGACGTTAAGGGGAGACGATGAAAAAGAGAATAAGCTCGATATTTAGCGCCGCAGAGACGCAGGACGTGTTGAACGAAGCACAGCGGTTGATTGCCCGCCAGCTTGAGTCCTCTTCACGCCGCCGCTTCCTGCGACAGGGGTTAACTCTCGGCGGTATGGTAATGCTGACCGGCTGTGACATCAGTGATAACGCCGGAGTCGAGAAGGCGCTGAACTCAGTTTCCGGCTTCAACGACCGCGTGCAGCACTGGCTGTTGGGTAGTGACCGCCTGGCACCGGAATACCCTGAATTGGCTATTACGCGGCCGTTTCCGTTCAACGCCTTTTATGGTGAAGAGGATATTCCGCAGGTCAGCGGCGCGGAGTATCGCCTGAACATCGCCGGAAAAGTGCGGGATAAGCGCAGCTGGTCGCTGCCCGAGCTGTATAACCTGGCTCAGGTCAGCCAGGTGACGCGCCATATCTGCGTGGAGGGCTGGAGCGCGATTGGTAAATGGGGCGGGGTGCCGTTTGCTGACTTCCTGCGGCTGATCGGCGCTGACCTCAGCGCGCACTATATCAGTTTCAAATGTGCCGACGACTATTACACCAGCATCGATATGAAAACTGCGCTGCACCCGCAAACGCTGCTGGCGCTGACTTATGACGGGCAGATCCTGCCCCCCAAATATGGCTATCCCATGAAGCTGAGGATGCCGACCAAGCTGGGATACAAAAATCCCAAGCACATTCAGGTTATCGAAGTGACGAATACCTTCCCGGGCGGTTACTGGGAAGATCAGGGCTACAACTGGTTTGGCGGCAGTTAACGTCGCGAACCGCAACTCTGTACCTGCACACTCTGTGCACTTTACTATTAAGGAAATACCATGAAAAAATTAATCAATGCAGTCGTGATCTCTGGCGTGATGATGATGGGTCTGAGCGGGGCGGTACACGCAGCGGACAGCATGAAGAAAGATAGCATGAGCCATATGTCAAAAGAGTGTATGGGCAAGGATTCAATGGGCAAAGATAAGATGGGCCATGACTGTATGAAAAAAGAGGGCATGACGAAAGATTCTATGTCAAAAGATGCCATGTCGAAGGATGCGATGAAGAAAGACAGTATGGGCAAAGATTCAATGAGCAAAGATGGCATGAAAAAGGATGCCATGAGCCAGTAACAGGCTAAACGCGGATGGCTTCATTTTGTGCCGTCCGCGTTACCACTTACCTGAATGCTTTGATGTTGTTGTCATGGCGATGCCTTTGATTCAGGATTAGGAAATGGAAATACCCATTCTCTTAAGAATTTTATTCCCTGCAGTTTGAGGTAATTTTATATTATTGATAATATTTATCTCATGATTAATATCGAGACCTTCCGTATCCGAAAAGTCACAGTCGGAAAGATCTGTTCGGCGAAACTCGCAGTATGAAAAGGCAGAATTTGTAAAGCAGCTTTTCTTGAGATTGCAATCCTCAAAGGAACACTCCTTAAAGAAGCAGTTGCTGAAAGCACTATTTTGCAACGCCAGATTAATAAAATCGACTAAGCTGAGTCGGCAATCGTAAAAAGAGAGTGAGTGCGGAATGGTCAAACCATTAAGCGAAACCCCTTGAATAAAACAATTGCGGAAAATGACATCGTTCATTCTCATAAATGACTGAGTTATCAGCCCGATTGAACTATCTGTAAACCTGCAGTTTTCGAACTCAAACTGACGCAAACGAACTTTTTCAAAGCTGCACCCGATGAAATCACAGTCAATGAAAGTACAGTTTTCTTGAGCTACGTCCCTGACCTGCAGCCCTGTGTAGGTTTGATGTAGATACTCAATCATTTACTCTCCTGGGCATAATCGCACTAATAAATGCCTGCTCAGGAGTCTGGGCGTGCCCAGCCACCGCAATGCCCGCGCCACCTAATCCTATTCCAATGTTAGCTAAAGGTGACTGTCGTGAAATTCTGAGTACATCAGTAGATAGCATCGTGTCAAACTCACGTATTCCTGAAATATTCCTATTCATAAATATCCTTATTAGTCTAAATGAATCCTGTGCATGTTTGCTAGCCAGCGTTTACACATTACTTTTTCTGGTTTTTATGTCAATTGATATTTTTAATGTTTTCTGGTCTGAGGGGTGTTCAATTTTTTATTGTCTATTTTTTTTGAGTTTTCTATTTTTCAGATAAGTTCGTTATGTTATTGAGTCGCTTCGGATGTAGCCCTTAGCGTGTTAACAAAAGGTCCGACAGATAGATGGAGTTTAATGCTGTATTTTTATGATAATTGAAGTTCTATGCGTGGCACCGATCACGTTTTTTAATACTACGGCGCAACCAAATACCAAGAGAGCATGTGCCATCCGTCCTCGATTGGACTGCAGAAGAAATAAAGTATCGGCAAGCAGCAATAAGCCGCAGCGTAAGTGCGTGGGCGAGGGAAGTTCCGCCGCCCACAGGGTTTTACCCGACGTGCAATACCTCGGAGACCATCTTCTGCGACTCAACGTTAGTGAAATTTTTCACATCCGCGACAAACTCCGCACCATGCGCATCAATCACCTGCTGGAACTCCTCAATGCTGTTGCAGTAAACATGGCAGGCGGCAATAAACGGCGCGCTGCTGTCCAGCGGCGTATCAATCTCATAGGCGACACACTTATCGCCCATGCGCGCTTTAAGCAGCGGCAGATGTACATCACGGTAATAGTCGTGGTCGAAGTGGGCATCGGGCTTACGCGGGTAAAGTACGCTGAATTTAATCACACTAGATTCCTTTTGAAGGGGGTGGCGAAGAGAAGGATTATAACCAGCCGACGGCGAGGCGGGTTAGCGCATTGAGCGCTGCTGGCTGGGCGTCTGACCGAAGACCTGCTTATAGCAGGTGGAGAAGTGGTTGCTGTTGGCAAAACCACACAGGTAGGCAATATGGGTGATGGTCTCTTCGGTATTGATGATCCTCTCCCGGGCGGAAACCAGCCGCAGGCGCTTAATATAGTTGTCCGGCGTCAGGCCTGTGGTCTCCTTAATCTGGCGTTGCAGCGTGCGCTTACTGAGGTAGAACTGGTCACCCAACGCTTGCCAATCGATCTCCTCAAAGCAGTGCTGCTGCAGAAATCCGAGCAGCTTATGCAGCTTATATTTGGTATGGCTCTGCGTATGTTCATCCTGCTGGCAGGCCATATTCATTAACAGCTGGAAAAAACAGGCTTCCTGCCAGCCGCTGCCGAACGCCATACCGCCAGCGAGCTGTGTATTGAAAAGCTGTTGGATCAAGGTTTTGCACTGCTCTTTAGTCTGCGGCAGTAGCCAGTGATAGCTACCGGGGTGTGTCGCATCAAAACGCGCCAGTAAGGTCTCAACGTTGTTAAGCCAGCTAAAAGAGTGCTGGCGATTGATCAGCACGTTAATCAGACGCAGGGTGCCCAGCTCATCATAAAAGTGATAATCACGATCCTTAATAAAGAAAACGTCCCCTTCCTGGATAAAGTGCGGCTTGCCGTTGATCACGTGCAGACCGTGGCCGCTCTCGACAATCACCAGCTCGTTAAATTCATGGCTATGTTCGCAGTTGTTGTCTTCCGGGTCACTGGTATACAGGGAAAACTGGTCGCGCTCTGAAGCAAAATACTGGTCAAGCTGCAGATTGTTCATGGTTCTGATTCTCACGCTCTCTAATGCCGCCACGTTAAGGGATTTCTGCGTCCTGGGCGAACCGGCTTTACCATTTTGTGATCGCAGTCGGCACCACCTTTCCGACAGTGCCAGAACGCCATTTTGCCTGGCGGTTTCAGAATAGCTCCACTGGCTTGCTGCGCCCTAAACTCGCTGCTCTTTCGTCAGTAACAGGAGCCTCACCGTGGCCGTTGCCATCCAGAAACATAGCGAATTCCGCACCCGCACCGATCTGTCGCTGCTGGCGACAGCCGATGCGGCCAAACCCGAGATTTACCGCACGGCGCTCGACCCGCAGGCCGTGGTTACCATGCAGCCTGACGCGGTCAATATTCATGGCTGGCAAAGCGTGCCGCGCTGCACACCCGCGCAGCTTTATCAGCAGAGCTTCAGCGCGGGTGACGAGTTTATTATCGATTTCGGTCAGCACTGCGTCGGCTATTTCTCATTTTGCTGTGAAGCCAGCGGCAGCCCGCCTGATGCCCCGGCACATCTGCAGTTTATCTTTGGCGAAATCGCCGCCGAAGTGGCCGAACCGTTTTCTGGCTACAGCGGCTGGCTGAGCAGCAGCTGGCTTCAGCAGGAAGATCGCTATCTGGACGTGCTGCCAGCCGCGGTTACCCTGCCGCGCCGCTACTGCTGCCGCTACGTTAAAGTGCGGGTGATAGCCACCTCGCCGAAATACGCGCTGCGCTTTTCTTCGCTGCGGCTGGAGACCGTCAGTTCGGCCTGCGACAGCATGCTGCAATCCGCCGCTATTCGCGATCCGCTGCTGCGGGAGATCGACGCGGTCAGCGTGCGCACGCTGAAAAACTGCATGCAGGATGTGTTCGAAGATGGTCCAAAGCGCGATCGTCGCCTGTGGCTCGGCGACCTGCATTTACAGGCGCTGGTTAACTACCCGACCTTCGCTCACAACGCGCTGGTGAAACGCTGCCTGTATCTGTTTGCCGGAGTAACGCGGGAGGATGGGCTGGTCTCTGCCAATCTGTTTATGCAGCCGCAGGTGATAGCCGACGATACTTTCCTGTTTGACTATGCGCTGCTGTTTATCGCCACGCTGGAGGATTACGTTGCCGCCACCCACGATTTGACCACTCTGCATGAGCTGTGGCCAACTGCCCTGCGTCAGATTGAGCTGTCGCTACAGCGCCTCGACTCGCGCCACATCCTGCGCGACAGCGAAGAGTGGTGGGCATTTATTGACTGGCATGAAGCGTTGAACAAGCAGGCAGCGGCGCAGGGCGTGCTGCTGTTTGCCCTGCGTAAAGGGCTGCTGCTGGCGCAGCGCTGCGACAGCGGAAAAACCGGCTGGCTTGAGCAGACGATCGTGCAGGTCAGTCAGGCCGCGATGACCCATTTATGGGATGAGCAGCAGGGCTTTTTCATCAGCGGCGCGCAGCGCCAGGTCTCCTGGGCTGCGCAGGTGTGGCTGATGCTGGGTGAGGTGGGTGACCGCGCCTTCCGCCAGCAGCTGATCGCCCGGCTGCGCAGCCACCCCCCGGCGATCAAAATGCATACCCCGTATATGATGCATCACTTTATTGAGGCGCTGCTGGTCAACGGCGAGCGAGAGCAGGCCGTGGCTGAAATCAAACGCTACTGGGGTGGGATGGTGCAGGCCGGGGCGGATACCTTCTGGGAGCTGTATGACCCGGATAATCCGGACTACTCGCCGTATGGCAGCAAGCTGATCAATAGCTATTGCCATGCATGGAGCTGCACGCCGGCATGGTTAATTCGTCACTTTGAACTCTGAACAGACAACCTATAACTTATAAATTCTGAGAGATCATTATGTCCACTCCACTTTTTGCTCTATGGCGTCAGCGGCTGGGATACGGGGTTGCCGACCTTTCCTGTAACCTGGTCTGGCAGTTAATCTCACTCTACCTGATGTTTTTCTACACCGATATTATGGGCCTGCCTGCGTATTATGCCGGACTTATGTTTCTGGTCACCCGGCTGGTGGATGGCGTAGCCGATGTGCTGATGGGCTTGGTGATCGACAATACTGCTACCCGCTGGGGCCGCTGTCGCCCTTATCTGCTGATGGGCGCGGTGCCGTTTGGTGTGCTCTGCGTGCTGGCATTCTACTCGCCGGAGCTGACGATGACCGGTCGGCTGATTTACGCCTTCGTCACCTATCTGTGCCTGTCGTTCCTCTACACCTTCGTCAATATTCCTTATAGCGCCATGCTGCCGTTTATCACTAACGACTCAAAAGAGCGCACCACACTGTCGGCGGTGCGCATTGTGATGGGCTCGCTGGGTTCAACGCTGGTGGCGGTGCTGACGCTGCCCTTAGTTAACAGCCTTGGCCAGGGCAATCAGGCGCACGGTTTTCTCTACACGGCGATGATTTTTGGCGGCATTGCGGCCTTCTTCCTGCTGCTGAGTTTTCGCAGCGTGGAAGAGCGTATTCAGGTACAGCAGGAGCGCATGACGCTGCCGCGTGCCTGGCAGGGGCTGAAAAATAACCGGCCATGGGGCGTGTTCGCGCTGAATATCTTCCTGATGTGGGGGGCGTTCTTCTTTCAGACCGGCTCACTGGTCTACTTCTTTACCTACCATGTCCAGGACGCCAGCATCACCGCGATTGCTGCGGGCATCTCAACCTTTGTGCCGCTGCTGGGCACCCTGACGGTGCCGCTGCTCGCTGCGCGCATGAAAAAATGCCATGTCTACCTGCTTTCCAGCGCCATCAATGTGCTGGGGATGCTGGTGATGATTGCGGCGGATACCCAGATTATCGGCCTGCTGGCGGGTGCCACTATCCTGTCAATTGGTGCGGGCCAGCGCACCGCAATCTACTTCTCAATGCAGGCTGACCCGGTCGACTACGGCGAATGGAAAACCGGTATCAATACCGCCGGGATCCTGACATCGGTCAATGGGTTCCTCGGTAAAGTGGCGATGGCCGGGGCGGGGGCGGTCACCGGGATCCTGCTGTCGCTCGGCGGCTACAGTGCGAATCATGCACAATCGGCCAGCGCGCTGTTGGCGATTAAAACCTGCTATCTCTATATCCCGCTGGCGCTGATTGTTATTTCGATGCTGTGGATGGGCAAATATTACCGGCTGGATAACGACTACGAGAAAATTCGTGCGGAATTAGACCGACGCAAAAAAGTCCTTTCGCCGGAAAATAATGCGCTTGAGGCGATCGCACAGCCGACAACCCAACGCTAAGAATAATAAATTAACAGGAATCATCATGCGTAAAAGTCCTCTTTACGTGGCGTTATGCTGCGCGCTATTTATCTCCGGGATGGCTCAGGCGGCGGGATTAACCATTGAACAACGTCTGGCACTGCTGGAACAGCGGCTGGAGAAGACCGAAGCGGAGGCCAGCGCCGCTCGCGTCAGCGCGCAGCAGGCCAGTGCCAGAACGGCGAAGGCCGAAGCACGAGCCGAGCGTGCCGAGCGCCAACTGGCGGCAATGCAAGCGCCCGTCGCGGTGCCAGCAGCCACGACCCCGGCAGCCGGCAACGCGGCCGTGCCGGAGAAAGATAACGGCTTTGAGTTCTCGGGCTATGCCCGCTCAGGTGCGCTGCTCAGCGGCAGCGGGCGGGGTGCGCACGGCGGACCGGGTGTCTCACCTGCCAGTTCGATCGGCGGCGATGCGCACGTTGGCCGTCTTGGTAATGAAAAAGATAACTATGTTGAGCTGAGCTTTATTAAACATCTGCAGTTTGATGACGGTTCCAGCGCCCGGTTCAAAGCGATGCTGGCGGACGGCGCCAATAATCCCGATCCGTGGGTGCAGGATAATGACAGCCACCATATGAATATTCGCCAGCTGTATGTGGAGATGAATAACCTCGCCGATTTCAGCGGCCCGCTGGAAAATGCCACGCTGTGGGCCGGTAAACGTTTCGATCGCGATAACTTTGATATTCACTTTACCGACAGCGATATTGTTTTCCTTGGTGGCACCGGGGGCGGGATCAATGACGTGCAGTGGGCGCCGGATCTCCACAGTAATTTCTCACTCTATGCGCGCAACTTTGGGGACCTCGGCAGCGACCGCTATAACGATAATGACGTGCAAAACGTGATGCTTACCGCCAACAACTTCTACGGCAATTTGCAGTGGATGCTGACCGGCATGGGTGCGCAGGGCAACGATGACCTGAAAGGCAACACCTCGACCACGGGCAGTTATGCGCTGCGCAGCGATGATACGGCGAAAAACGGGGTTTACACCATGCTGGCCTGGCACGATAAGCAGCGCTTCTATGGCCTGCTGCCCGGCAGCTCCGAAAGCGCGATTCAGTATGGCAGGGGGCTGGGGGCGGAAGCCCGCCAGCCGGGCAGCGATGGCGACCTGACGCGCAATGCGCAGTCGGTGCGCTTTGCCTCTTACGGCATTGTGCCAGTCAGTCAAAACTGGGAGCTGGCGCCGTCGTTGATCGCCCAACACAGTGAGGACCGCTACCGTGCCGGCGATCGCTACGACTGGGCGACCTTTAATCTGCGCGCCTCACAGGCGATAAGCCACAACTTCGCTCTGCTGTATGAAGCCTCCTGGCAGTATATGGACCTTGACCCGAACGGGCGTAGCTACCTCAGCGGGGGTGCGCTAAACCGCTATCAGGCGGTGAAAGGGGATTTCTACAAGCTTACCTTTGCACCGACCTTTAAAGTTGGTGAAGTGTTCGATATCAAAGCTCGCCCGGAAATTCGTGTCTTTGCCACCTACATGAACTGGTCAAAAGACCTCGATCGTTACGCGGTAAATGACGATTTCGGCAGCGCCGGGTTTAGCGCAGGTGGTAACTGGAGCTTCGGCGTGCAGAGCGAAATCTGGTTCTGATTGGGCAGCAGATGGGAGGGGCAAGCCTTACCTGGATCCCAGCGCGATGGCCGGGTGGAAGACTATCTTCTGACGGGAAAAATGCCATCGTACAACAGGCGGCCAAAGTGCCGCCTGTTGTACGATGGGAATCTGGCTATTTTACCGCACGGATCACCGTCATCTGGTTAAACTGTACCGAAAACGTCAGGCATGAAAGACCCGTTTGCTAAAAATCAGCCAGAGTAACAGCGCACACAGGGCTATCCCGCCCAGCGCCATATAAGCATGGCTATACGTTGAATCACTGACAATGGCACCGGCCAGTGCCGGGCTGAGTGAGGCGCCCAGCCCCTGGAATAACATCACCAAACCCAGCGCGGCGTTAATATGGCCCGAGCCGTTGAACAACCAGGCAATCAGTCCGGGCACGGCAACCCCCAGAATTCCCGCAGCGACACCGTCCAGAACCTGAACGGGAAACAACACCCACTCATTCCCCCAAAAAGAGGCAATAGCGGCGCGTAATGGCAGCACCACGAGGGCAATCAGGATAAGCCTGGCGTAACCGCACCGGGCGGCATAGCGTGCGGTCAGCAGTGCGGCGGGGATCATCACCACCTGCGAGATTGCCACCGTTAATGCGGCATAGGTGCCTGGCGTGAACATCGCTTTCGCGCCCGAGGAGGCGATCTGCATGCTCAGCATCGGCAGCTGGGCCGCATTAGCCAGATGGAAGAGCAAGAGAGTGGATCCTGTTACCAGCAATTCTGGCCGTTTTAGCAATGCTAACAAAGAGGGTGAAACGGTCGCACCTGCCTGTTCATTACTCCCCCTTGCCACATTATGGTCGATATCATCTTTGTTGATGGCCGAGGTGCAAATGAGGGTGCATACGGCCATCGCCGTCATCAGTAAGAACACGGACCCGGTGCCCCAAATCCAGCAGGTGAAAGCGGCCAGGAGGGCTATCGTCATATTACCAGCATGGTTGAAGGCTTCATTGCGCCCCATCTGCTGCACAAAAATTTTCTGACCGCCGATCCCCAG
Organism: Erwinia aphidicola; assembly: GCF_014773485.1. Taxonomy (GTDB): domain Bacteria; phylum Pseudomonadota; class Gammaproteobacteria; order Enterobacterales; family Enterobacteriaceae; genus Erwinia; species Erwinia aphidicola. The sequence continues at coordinate 442,296 of NZ_JACXBP010000001.1, forward strand.
GGTGATACCGGCAATCGCGGGGGCAACGACTGCGGCGGCTAAGCCTGTGACGATCTGCGATGCAATCACGATGGTGGGCGTCGGAAAATACCAGAGCATCAGCGTGCTGAAGGTGATGAGCAGGGATGAGACGATAATTAACAGGCGCTTGTGACGCGTGGCGTCGACGATCATCCCAGAGGGGAAGGTGGCCAGCAATCCCGCCAGGCTGCCGGCGGTCATCACCAGGCCTATATCATCCGCCTGCCAGTGATGAGAGACCAGAAATATCCCCAGGAATGGCCCCAGCCCGTCGCGAACGTCGGCAATAAAAAAGTTGAGCAAACAGAGCACTTGCAGTGAACGTAATTTCATACACAACCTCAGGTAAAGCAAGAACTCGCCATAACGTGAGAGATGACAATAGGTTGTGTCGGTGAATTTTTCCACTGCAACTTACACCTGGCAATCTGCGCCATTGAATCCGCTTATTTTGCCAGCGGAAAATCGGCGTAGCGCGTGGTATACGCGGGTGACAGCATCTCACGCTTCATCGCCCAGGCTTTCTCAATCCCCTGACCGGCAAACCACACTTTGCCTTTCCCCGAACTGTTCAGCGTGTCGATCGCCGCCATCAGCGCCGCGCTGTCAGGCCTGGGCTGACAGTCGTCAAACAGGTTCAGCTGCGCCACGCCGCTGCTGAAAAAATCCGCCAGCATCACGCCCGCCTTCATATAGCGGTGGCCGTCGCGCCAGATGTGGTCCAGCGCCTTGGTGGCGGCCTGAATAATATCGCGCGTGTCGTTCGACGGGGTGAGCAGCTTGCTGGCGGCCTGGTTGCCGTAAAACACCTCATCCTGCGCGTGCGGGCTGGTGCGCAGAAAGACGCTGATAAAGCGGCAGAACTGCTTTTCCTGACGCAGTTTTTCGGCGGCGCGTTCGGCATAGGCGCAAATGGCCTGGTGCATCTCTTCATAGGCGGTGATGCGGTGGCCGAACGAGCGGCTGCAGATAATCTGCTGCTTGGTGGGGGAGAACTCCTCCATACCGAGGCACGGCTCGCCGCGCAGCTCGCGGGCGGTGCGTTCCAGCACCACGTTGAAGTGCTTACGCACCACCCAGCTGGAGCAGTCGGCCAGCTGCAGTGCGCTCTCAATACCCATCAGATTGAGCTTTTTGCTGATGCGCCGCCCCACGCCCCACACTTCCTCCACCGGCACCAGCGCCAGCAGCTTACGCTGGCGCTCAACGTTCGACAGATCGACCACGCCGCCGGTCTTTTTCCACGTTTTCGCTGCATGATTGGCGAGTTTCGCCAGCGTTTTGGTCGGCCCGATGCCCACGCCAACGGTCAGCCCGGTGTTTTTCAGCACCTGGTTGCGCATCTGGTGGCCGAAAGTGTCCAGCGGCATACAGTTATTCACGCCGCTGACGTCGACAAAGGCTTCATCAATGGAGTAGATCTCAATCGCCGGGCCGATCTCCGTCAGGGTATTCATCACCCGACTGCTGAGGTCGGCATACAGCGCGTAGTTGGAGCTAAAAACGTGCACCTTCTGGCGGTGCAGCTCGTTTTTCAGCTTGAAGTAGGGCGCCCCCATCTTGATCCCCAGCATTTTGGCCTCGGCCGAGCGCGAGATCACGCAGCCGTCATTATTCGATACCACCACCACCGGCTGGCCGCGCAGGTCCGGGCGAAACACCGTCTCGCAGGAGGTGTAGAAGCTGTTGACGTCAACGAGGGCGAACATGGCTACTGATGCGCTTTCAGGGTAAAGGTCACCACGCCGAAGATTTCCAGCTCTTCCTCGTTATGGAAGGTGATCGGCGTGTACTGGCTGTTGTGGGCGAACAGCTGCAGCACGGGGCGGGTGCGCAGCTCTTTCACCGTGAACTCGCCCGCTACGGCGGCCACCACGATACTGCCGTGCACGGCATCCAGCGAGCGGTCAACGATCAGCAGGTCGCCATCGCCAATCCCTGCACCAATCATCGAATCACCGCTGACCTTAATAAAGTAGGTGGCGCTCGGATGTTTAATCGCCAGCTTGTTGAGGTCGAGCGTCTCCTCAACATAGTCCTGCGCCGGGCTGGGAAAGCCGCACGGCACCCGTTCGATAAACAGCGGGAGCGGCAGAGCCGGGGTGATGATGGCTGGGCGGATGAACGGCATAGTCTGAATCTCAATGTTACTGTGTTTATATACAGTATTACTGAATGCCGCCATCGATCAAGCGTCTTTCGCGCAGGTTCTGGAAAGCCTCTGAAGAGGCGGGAAATTTAGGTGATGCTGGAAAGGATAGCGCTGAGGTTCAGAGGGATAACGTGGGAGTATATCGCGGGTAATATCCAGTATGGCGACTCATGGATGAAACAGAAAGCCTGATGGCAATTGCCGTTCAATGGCAGGGGTATCCGCCAGCGGCTATGCTCTCTGCTGACGGACGCCATTCATCATCAGGAGAAGCCATGAAGGAATTTGATTACCAGCGCGATTTCAGCCAGATCGATTTCAGGAAACACCCGGAGCAGTACCAGGTCGGGCGCGGGGAGCAGGGCGTGCTGATGGTTGAGCCGTATAAAAGCGAAATCCTGCCGCACTGGCGCTTCAAAACGCCCGAGGTGGCGGAGATCTCTGCTAACGCCATCATGGCGCTGTTTGAAGCGTATCGCCGTAGCGATGACTTCGTCGGCATGGATATGGCACGCAAGTTTATTCAGATGGGCTATACGCGCGCCAGGCGTTACGCCAACCACAAAGGCGGGCGTAAATATGATGCGCAGGGCGAGATATTGCCGTATCAGCTGAATGAAGAGAAGGCCGCCGCCGCCGCCATTTTTAAAGCCCACTGGGACAGCATTCGCCAGGATAAAGACTACCTGGCGCGGCGCAAAAAACATCAACAGCAGTTCGGCTAAGCCCCTTTGCCGACGGGTTCGGGGGGCGCGACCAGGATAACGGTGATAAACGCGTTGATATCTGCCGTTGCAGCCTGCTGTGCAGCGGGGGATGGGGAGATAATCAGCTGGTCGGCATAGCCGTTGAGCATCGCCCACAGCTGGCGCGTCACCCGCTGTGCATCACGATGGCGAAAGTGACCGGCCGTAATACCGCGGTCGATAATGTCAGCCAGCAGCGCCTGCCACTGCGCCATCATCGCCTCTGCCAGCTGCGCCCACTCCTCATCGCGGATCGCCAGCTGCCAAAGCGAGCTGTACAGCGACCAGCTGGCGTCCGGTGCGGCGGGCAGGTAGTTTTGCACAAACGCGCTGAGCTGTGAGCGCGCTTCGAGCGCGCCAATCTCATCAGCAAACTCTACGCGGTCGCGCTGCATAAATAGCGTCATCGCCTCTTTGCACAATGTTTCCCAGTCGCGGAAGTAGTGATAGATGTGGCTGCGCGAGATGCCGAGCTGTTCGGTCAGCTCGCGGGTGGTCACGCGCTCAATGCCTTTTTCGCTAAACAGCGTAATTGCGCCATCAAGAATACGGGCGCGTAATACTTCAGCGGTCTCTTTCATTGTTGCTTCCCACGGCTCCACGTTGACTTTGAGCAACTGCTCAAATAGACTGCATCTGGTTTTTGAGCAACCGCTCAAGCCTAATCCTACCAGAAAATAATCCGATGAAAACCTGTACCACTGCGGAAATCGTACCGACTTCCGCCAGCGCGATCGCCACGCTGAAACTGCTTGGCCGCCGCCACAGCAAAAAATTGATCCTCACGCTGCTGCTGGTGATTGCCGAAAACGTCACCTATCTGCTCTATCCGCTGGCGGCCGGATTTGCCATTAACGCCATTCTCAGCGGGCAGGCGCTGCATGCGGTGCTGTATGCGGCGATGGTGTTTACCATGTGGGCGATTGGTGCCGCACGCCGCAGCGTGGATACGCGCACCTTTGCCCGCATCTATGCCGGGCTGGCGGTGCCGGTGATCCTCACCCAGCGCCAGCAAAACCATCCGCCGTCGACCGTGGCCGCGCGCGTGGCGCTGTCGCGCGAGTTTGTCGACTTCTTCGAGCAACACCTGCCGGTGCTGATCACCTCGGTGGCGTCGATTACCGGCGCGGCGGTGATGCTGCTGGCGATTGAATTCTGGACCGGCATTGCCTGTCTGGTGATTCTGGCGTTTTTCAGCCTGTTTCTGCGCGGCTACACGCGCAAAAATGAGCGGCTGTTTGGCCGCCTCAATGACCGGCTGGAGAAAGAGGTGCGCTTTGTCACCCACGCCGAAACGCCTGCGCTGACGCGCCATTACCGCGTGCTGGCCGGGCTGCGCATCCGCCTGTCGGACCGCGAAGCCTGGGGCTATCTGGCCATTGGTAGCGCCGCAGCGCTGCTGTTTGCACTGACCATTCTGTATATGACGCTGAAGGGCGGGGCGGATGCGGGCCACATCTACTCGGTGATGACCTATATGTGGATGTTCGCCATGAGCCTCGATGATGGCCCGCAACTGCTGGAGAAATATTCTCAGCTGAAGGATATTGGCAAACGCGTGAATACCGGGCTGGAGTAAGCGGCAGGTTGACGCGCGCATCACCGCATGGCGATGCGCGTCTGTTTTCAGGAGCGGTTCAGCTCGTTAATCAGCTTGCTGTTGAAGTCCGTCGGGTCTTCCATCTGCGGGGCGTGGCCCATACCGGGAAACTCAATCAGCCGCGCACCAGGGATCATCTTCGCTACCTGTTTGCCCAGCACGTTATAGTGACCGATCTTCGCTTTGACCTCTGGCGGCGCAATATCGCTGCCAATTGCCGTGGTGTCGGCATCGCCAATCATCAGCGTGGTCGGCACTTTGAGCTGTGGGAACTCGTAAAACACCGGCTGCGTGAAAATCATGTCGTAGATCAGTGCGGAGTTCCAGGCGACGATTTCGTGCCCCGGTCCCTTATTCAGCCCGGCCAGCATATCCACCCAGCGGTCGTATTCCGGCTTCCACTGCCCGGCGTAGTAGGTGTTCTGCTCATATTTGCGGATGCCTGCCGCATCCAGCTTCAGCTCGCGCTGATACCACTGGTCGACGCTGCGCCACGGCACGCCTTTGGCTTTCCAGTCTTCCAGCCCGATCGGATTGACCAGAACCAGCTTTTCGGTAGCCTGCGGATAGCTCAGGGCGTAGCGCGTCGCCAGCATGCCGCCGGTGGAGTGGCCAACGATAATGGCTTTGTCGATGCCGAGGCTGCCCAGCAGGGCGTGAGTATTGAGCGCCAGCTGCTGGAAGCTGTACTGATAATGGGCGGGCTTGCTGGCGCTGCAAAAGCCGATCTGATCCGGCGCGATCACCCGATATCCGGCGCTGCTCAGCGCTTTGATGCTGCTTTCCCATGTTGCACCGCAGAAGTTTTTCCCGTGCATCAGGACGGCGGTGTGGCCGTTGGCCTTGCCGGTTGGCGCCACGTCCATATAGCCCATTTTCAGCGACTGCTGCTGCGAGTCAAAGCTGAACTGCTTAAGCGGATAAGGGTACTCAAAGCCCTGCAATTCCGGGCCGTATCCCTGCTGCGGGCTGGCGGCAACGGCGCTGCCGGACAAGGCCAGGGCCAGCAGCAGGCATGAACGGGTCAAAAATGGCATCCATCTTCTCCATCAGATTCAGCGGGTAAGGGCAATAGCATAGCCTGCTTTGCCCTGAAGTTTTCACACTGAAGCCAGTCGTTACAATGATTTACCTAAGCGCGTTTAAGCCAGGCTCAAACGGCGGGTCATCCACACCGTAATGATAATCGAGCTAAGCGCCACCAGCATCAGGCCCGCGCCGACCGCAATCATCGCGCTAAAGCCGAAAAGGTTAAACAGCAGCAGTCCGGCGATACCGCCGCTCAGGAAGGAGACGATGGTGATCAGGTGGGTGAGGAACTGCTTGCGCTGGGTGGTGACCTGTTTGGAAACGTCGCGGCGCGCCAGCGTGGCAATCACCGAACCCAGCGCAATCCCGGCATCGGTCAGCGTGCCGGTGATATGCGTGGATCGTACGCGCCCGTTGGAGAGCTGAGTGGAGTTAGCGTTATGAATACCCATCAGGAAGCCGAGCAGCACGATCACCTCCCGGTTATTAAACGGGGAGTAAAACAGCATCTCAAAAGCGGAGATGGCAATTAATAGCGCCCCTTCCATCAGCAGCACCATGCTGAAGATGGTGCGGATATTGTGTTTAATTCCGCCAATAACAATCAGCCGGCAGGTAATACAGCCGAGAACAAACGCACCAATCACCGACATCAGAAGTATCAGGTCTTTCACATTAAAACTGGATACTTCTGCCGACAGTTGCGAAGTATTTCCGCTCATGTGCGACGGGAAGAAGCCAAAGGCACCCAGCGCCATGGCGTTGAGCAGCCCGGCGCTGGTGGCCAGCACCAGCGCCAGACAGCGGTCCTCAGTGTGGGAGCGGGCGCGCTTGCGCTTAATCATCATATTGAGCATGGCTACCCCTTAATTTGCCTTGATGTTCAGTCATCAGTGTAGTGTGTGGGGTAAGAAGAAAGCCAATAATAACCGGGTAATTAGAGTTATCTTATATTTCGTAAATAAAGAAATTGGTTTTATCTGTTGTTATTAAAAGTTCGGTAAAGAAATACGGTGCGTTTATTGATAACGCCGGAGGGAGATATTATTTCGCGGCGTCTGATAAGCGTTATCTATATACCCGTCAGGCGCAATTTAAGCGCTTTACCGAAGGCGCTTTCGGCATGATAACCGCGGACTGAACTGGCCGAAGCCGATGTTGATCACACCTGACAATTAAGTTGCCTGTTACCCCACAGGTTTTCATCGCCGCTGCCGATACTTCTCAGGAATGGAATTCACTCAGACTTGAGGAGGCGGGATGATCGTCGGTATTGCGGTGAACGAACTGCGGCTGGGTATGTACCTTTATAAGCTTGATGTGTTCTGGCTGAAACACCCGCTGGTCGGCAATGAAATGCTGCTGACGGATGAGACGCAGATAAAGGTCATCCAGAACAGCGGCGTGCGTGAAGTGTGGATTGACCTGTCGCGCGGGCGCGGCGTTGAGGTGAAGACCGGGATAGTCGAAAACGTGGTGCTGCCTGAGGCTGAGGCACCGTCTGGCTATCAGTCGCCGGAAGTTGATCGCGGCCAGCCCGTCACCCTGCGCGGGGAGATGGCGCAGGCGCAGAAAATCTGCCTGGCGGCGAAAGGGCCCGTGATGGACATGTTCAGCGATGCGCGCATGGGCAAAACTATCGATGCAAACAGCACGCTGCCGCTGGTCAATGATATTGCCGGCTCGCTCAGCCGCCATCCCGCCGCTTTGCTGAGCGTGGTGCGCCTAAAATCGCACGATGATTACACTTACCTGCACTCGGTGGCGGTCTGTGCGCTGATGCTTTCTCTGGCGGCACAGCTGAAGCTGGATCAGCATCAGACCAAACGTGCCGGGATGGCGGGGCTGCTGCACGACGTAGGCAAAGCGGCGGTGCCGCTGGCAATCCTCAACAAGCCTGCCAGGCTGACGGAGGAAGAGTTTGAGGAGATGAAGATCCATCCGGTGGCCGGCGCGGAGATCCTGCGTATCAGCGGTGCCGATGCAGATTTACAGGATGTGGCACTGCATCATCACGAAAAGATCAATGGCACGGGATATCCGCACGGGCTACGCGGCAATGCGATTTCTCTGCTCGCCCGTATGGCTTCAATATGTGATGTCTATGATGCCGTCACCTCCGACCGTCCCTACAAAGCGGGCTGGAACCCGGCCAGTGCAATGCACCAAATGGCTAACTGGCACGGCCATTTTGATCGTAAGCTGCTGCACTCATTTGTCAAAGCGGTCGGTATCTATCCGGTTGGCTCACTGGTCAGGCTCTCCAACGGGCTGCTTGGCGTAGTGACCGAGCCGGGTGAACACTCGCTGCTGCAGCCGAAGGTGTGCATTTTCTGGTCGTTAAACAGCGGCAAACGGCTGACGCCGTACGAGGTCGATCTCGCCAGCCAGCACGCCTCGGAAAGCATTGTCGGGCCGGAAGAAGCCGGACACTGGCCGGGGATAGACGTCAACGCGCTGTGGCAGAAAGCGGTTACTGCCTGATTTTCTGGCAGGATTTGGAAACCCTTCTATACTTAATGCTGATGTTGTCCGCACTGAGGGTCGACGCGGTAGGAAAACCACGATCCCTCTCGACGTCAGACGACAGGCAACTGCTCTACGCCGTCCCCGTCAGACCACGCAGTTACCCTCATTGCACAGCATCTTTCTGAACCATTAATCAGGAGGAATGTGTGACTAAACAAGCAGATTTCGTTCCCCCAATTAAGGCAGAAGCGCGCTACGCCTTCTTCTTTGACGTGGATGGCACACTGGCGGCGATTAAACCGCGCCCGGATGAGGTTTCCGTCCCTGCTGCGGTGGTGGCTGACCTTCAGCACCTGGCGCAAAGCTGTGATGCTGCGCTGGCGCTGGTTTCCGGCCGCCCGATAAGTGAACTGGATGCCCTGGTCGCTCCGGCGCGTTTTCCGCTGGCCGGCGTGCATGGTGCTGAGCGGCGCAATCTTCAGAATGAAATAACGCGCATTGCCCTTGACCCGGGCACTGTGACGATCCTCAGCCGTGAACTGGAGCAGGCGATAGCCGCTCTGCCGGGCACCGGGCTGGAGAGTAAAGGTATGGCGTTTGCCCTGCATTATCGCCAGGCACCGCAGTATCAGCAGGCGATTGAAACGCTGGCCGACTCGCTGGTGGCGCGTTTCCCCGAGCTGGTACAACAGCCGGGAAAATGCGTGGTCGAACTGAAGCCGCGGGGCGTGAACAAAGGCGCCGCGATTAACGATTTTATGCAACTGCCTCCGTTTGCCGGCCGTATCCCGGTGTTTATCGGGGATGATTTGACTGACGAAGCAGGTTTTGACGTGGTCAATGCCATGGACGGTATCTCAATTAAAGTCGGCTCTGGAGCCACCGCCGCGCGCGGACGTCTGTCTGATGTTGATGCCGTTTACCGCTGGCTGGAACAGACCCGAATAAAACTAGATCAAGACGCAACAACGTCGGTGAGGAGTCAAAGTTATGAGTCGCTTAGTAGTCGTATCTAACCGTATTGCCATTCCTGATGGCAGTAAGGCCAGTGCCGGAGGGCTGACCGTTGGCATTGTTGATGCCCTGAAGACCACCGGAGGCATGTGGTTTGGCTGGAACGGTGAGATCAATGAAATTGGAGAAGATGAAGAGCAATTGAACATGCTGGAGCAGGACGGTATTACTTATGCCTCCTTCGGCCTCGATCAGAATGATTACGATCTCTACTACCTGCAGTTTTCCAACGCGGTGCTCTGGCCTGCTTTCCACTACCGTCTCGACCTGGTGAATTTCCAGCGTGAAGCCTGGGACGGTTACTGCCGCGTCAACAAGCAGCTGGCACAGCGCTTGCAGCCGCTGCTGAAAGAAGACGATATTCTGTGGATCCACGATTACCACCTGCTGCCGTTTGCCGCCGAACTGCGCAAGCTGGGCGTAAATAACCGCATCGGCTTCTTCCTGCATATCCCGTTCCCGACCCCGGAGATCTTCAACGCGCTGCCGCCGCACGCCGACCTGCTGGAGATGATGTGCGAATACGATCTGCTGGGCTTCCAGACGGAAAGTGACCGCCTGGCGTTCCTCGAGAGCGTTTCACTGCTGACCCCGATGCAGAGCGAGGGCAAACAGCATCGCGCCTTCGGCAACCGCTTCACTACCGAGGTTTACCCAATCGGTATCGAACCTGACAGCATCAAAGAGATGGCAGAAGGGCCGCTACCGCCAAAAATGGTGGCGATGAAGAAAGACCTGGGCGATGCGCAAAATATTATCGCCTGCGAGCGCCTCGACTATTCGAAAGGGTTGCCGGAACGCTTTCTCGCCTACGAGGCGCTGCTGGAGAACTATCCGCAGCATCATGGCAAAATCCGCTACTCGCAGATTGCACCCACCTCGCGCGGCGACGTGCAGGCTTACCAGGATATCCGTCATACGCTGGAAACTGAAGCGGGCCGTATTAATGGTAAATATGGCACGCTGGGCTGGACGCCGCTCTACTACCTCAATCAGCACTTTGACCGCCGCCTGCTGATGAAAATCTTCCGCCTGACGGATATCGGGCTGGTGACGCCGCTGCGTGACGGCATGAATCTGGTGGCGAAAGAGTATGTCGCCGCGCAGGATCCGGATGACCCGGGCGTGCTGGTGCTGTCGCGCTTTGCCGGTGCCGCTAATGAGCTGACCTCGGCGCTGATCGTCAATCCTTATGACCGCGATGATGTGGCGGCGGCGCTTAATCAGGCATTGACCATGTCACGCACCGAAAGGATCTCGCGCTACAACGACATGATGGCGGTGCTGCGCAGCAATGACATTACCCACTGGCGTGAGAGCTACCTGCGTGATTTGCAGGCGCTGCCGCAGGATGGCCGGGTAAAGAGCCAGCAGAGTAACGTGACTTCCTTACCAAAATTGGCCTGAAACATCGGTCCAGTGTAAACAAGATGTTTGACCAACAGGGGCTGCGGCCCCTGATTTTCCTTATCCCGCTTTAACCAATCCTCACGCTGCTTAACGCTTCTCTGACGCAGTTTGCAGAAAAAACGCCCACTTGCTTCAGAAAAAACATAAGAAAGCCACTTTTCCCTAAAGGTTGGCGCCAGTCTGCCGATACTAAAATAAGCAATTACCCGAAAAATCCGAAAAACATTCACACTCCTTATGTAACGCCTATTTACATCTACAGGCATTAGCTGAACATCAGGCGCCTCCTGCTTACAAATCGCTATCACTCCATTGCAAAAACCTGACCTTTGTCACATTTTTACCTTCGAATAGCTTTCGTATATTCACTGTAAGTAACTACCTGAAGGTGGTGTAAAACACCTTATTTAAAGTATAAAAGTCTTACAAATAGTCTTATTTATGAATTTTATGCTGCCACGTGCCGCCTCGCTGCTCTCCTTGCGTTTAAAATTCCACGCGCGTTGGTTTTCGTTCGAAGATGGTTACTTACCGGGCGGAATTTACAAAAACTGACTGAAATGATTAGTTAGTGAGCTAATCAACAGGGTTGCTGATGGTTTTTTCTGAATTATTTGCCTTAAAAGTGTGATCTAGATCACACTTTATCTAAAATTCAGGTAGGCTCTCGTTGTATGTCGAAATCAGAGGGGATAGAGTTGCCTTGTTTTCGGAATAGTCTTAAAAGAATGTAACAAGAAGTCACGGATGGAGTCAGGGAAGAGAGGGCTCAGGAATGGCCACTGGCAAAATGAGTTCATGATTATTTCCTGGCTTGGTTTCTGCGAAAAACAAGACAGCCTTAGCAAGCATTTGGCTTCTGCCACTAAATTTTTGCCATCTTTAGATTTACCAACCAGCAACCATGGTAGCGGCATTGACCGCACACGTTAAAAGTAGTGTCAGTCAGGATGGAAAAAAATGGGTACATCAGAATTACTCAAACATATTTACGACATCAACTTGTCATATTTATTGCTTGCACAACGTTTAATTAACCAGGAAAAAGCTTCGGCCATGTTTCGGCTGGGCATCGATGAATCAATGGCCGATGCTCTGGCGGGTTTAACATTGCCTGAAATGGTCAAGCTGGCGGAAACCAATCAGCTGGTTTGCCAGTTCCGTTTCACCGATCACAATTCGATTAGCCGTTTGACTCGTGAATCTCGTGTGGATGATTTACAGCAGATCCATACCGGTATCCTGTTATCCAGTCGTTTATTACGTGATGTCTCAAAAGATGACGAGACACCGAAAAGAAGGGCGGCGAGCTAATGAGCGAAAAAAGTATTGTTCAGGAAGCGCGTGACATTCAGCTGGCGATGGAATTAATCACGCTGGGTGCGCGCCTGCAAATGTTAGAAAGTGAAACACAGCTGAGCCGCGGCCGCTTAATTAAGTTATATAAAGAGCTGCGTGGAAGCCCACCCCCAAAAGGCATGCTGCCGTTCTCGACTGACTGGTTTATGACGTGGGAGCAGAATATCCATGCTTCGATGTTCTGTAACGCCTGGCAGTTCCTGATCAAAAGCGGATTATGCACCGGTGTTGAAGCGGTGATTAAAGCCTACCGTTTATACCTGGAGCAGTGTCCGCAACAGGACGAGGGCCCGCTGTTGGCGCTGACGCGCGCCTGGACCCTGGTCCGGTTTGTTGAAAGCGGTATGCTGGAATTAGCCGGCTGCAAATGCTGCGGTGGCAGCTTTATTAACCACGCACACCAGCCTGTTGGCAGCTTCACCTGCAGCCTTTGCCAGCCGCCGTCCCGAGCGGTAAAAAGACGTAAACTTATCGCAGAATCTGCCGATAACAATTCACAACTGCTGGATGAACAGGTTAAACAAGCCGTTTAATAGTGTTCGCCACGTGGAGTGAATCCAGCAGCGGTCTTTGACCGCTGCTTTTTTTTTGCCCCACGCCTGGCGATGCGCCTGCCAAATTCTGGCTTAACTTCCACCCACACGTTTACAGCGTAAGGATTTTTCGTGCTGATTATATTGGGTTATATCCTTGTCCTCGGATCGGTGTTGGGCGGCTTCGCAATGGTCGGCGGCCACCTTGGCGCATTATATCAACCGTCGGAGGTGCTGATTATTGTCGGCTCCGGCATTGGCGCATTTATTGTCGGCAACAACGGCAAGGCGATTAAAGCGACGCTCAAGTCGCTGCCGCTGCTGATGCGCGGCTCGAAATATAACAAGTCGGTGTATATGGATCTGATGGCGCTGCTCTACCGCCTGATGGCCAAATCGCGCCAGCAGGGGATGCTGTCGCTGGAGCGCGATATCGAAAATCCGCAGGAAAGTGAGATTTTTGCTAATTACCCGCGCATTCTTGCCGATAAAAGATTAGTGGACTTTATTACCGACTATTTACGCCTGATGGTCAGCGGCAATATGAATGCCTTTGAGATTGAAGCGTTGATGGATGAAGAGATTGAGACTTACGAGCACGAGTGCGATGTGCCGGCAACGGCGCTCGGAACGATGGGCGATTCACTGCCGGCGTTCGGTATCGTGGCCGCGGTAATGGGGGTGATTCACACCCTGGCCTCTGCGGACCGCCCGGCGGCTGAGCTCGGTGCGCTAATCGCCAACGCGATGGTCGGCACCTTCCTCGGTATTTTGCTGGCTTACGGTTTTATCTCCCCGCTCTCCGGGGTTTTACGCCAGAAGTGTGCCGAGACCACCAAGATGATGCAGTGCATTAAGGTGACGCTGCTCTCCAGCCTGAACGGTTATGCCCCGCAGATCGCGGTGGAGTTTGGTCGTAAGACGTTGTACTCAACGGATCGACCGTCGTTCAGCGAGCTGGAAGAGCACGTTCGTAATGCGAAATCCAATAAGCAGACTTCGGATCAAGACGCATGAAGCATAACAATCACCCCATTGTGCTGGTAAAGCGAAAAAAGTCGAATAAGCATGCCGGCTCGCACGGCTCGTGGAAAATCGCCTACGCCGACTTTATGACGGCAATGATGGCCTTTTTTATGGTGATGTGGCTGATTTCTATCTCAAGTCCTCAACAATTGATTCAGATTGCCGATTACTTTAAAACGCCGCTGAAAGTGGCGCTGACCGGCGGCCAGCGCAGCAGCGACAGCTCCAGCCCGATCCCCGGCGGCGGTAAAGATCCGGTCGAGAAGGAGGGTGAAGTGCATAAAGTGGTCGATATGGATGCACAGAAGCGCAAGCTGGATGAAATTCGTCTTAACCGCCTGCGGGAAAAGCTCGACCAGCTGATAGAGGCTGACCCGCGCCTGCGTGCGCTGCGTCCGCATCTGATTATTAACATGGTGGAAGAGGGGCTGCGTATCCAGATTATCGACAGCCAGAACCGCCCGATGTTTAAAACCGGCAGCGCCGAAGTGGAGTCGTACATGCGCGATATCCTGCGTGCGATTGCCCCGATTCTGAATGATATCCCCAACCGGATTAGCCTGGCGGGACATACCGACGACTTCCCTTATGCCGGGGGGGAGCGGGGTTACAGTAACTGGGAACTCTCTGCCGACCGTGCCAACGCGTCCCGACGCGAGCTGATGCTGGGAGGACTGGACAGCGGCAAGATGCTGCGTGTGGTGGGCATGGCTGACACCATGAAATTGAAGAACCGTGGTGGCAACGATGCGGTTAACCGCCGCATCAGCCTGCTGGTGTTAAACCATGACACGGAAGCGCAGATCGAGCGTGAAAATGCCGAAAGTGATGCGGTACAGATTAGTGATGCAAGTAGCCTTAAAACGATAGCGGCACCGGAAGTTCCTTCTGATGCCAGCAAAAACCAAGACCCTCAACACTCACAGGCTGAGCCTGTCAGCGCGAATGCCCCGGTAACATCGTTACCTGCGGCACCCGCACCGGCGGCCCAGACCGATCGCGACTCACAGCCGAGGTGATACCGTGAGCATGGATATCAGCGATTTTTACCAGACGTTCTTTGATGAAGCCGACGAATTGTTGGCGGACATGGAACAACACCTGTTGGGTCTTGACCCGCAGGAACCAGATTCGGAACAGCTTAACGCTATCTTCCGTGCGGCCCATTCGATTAAAGGCGGAGCGGGTACCTTTGGTTTTACTGTATTACAGGAAACCACGCATATTCTGGAAAACATTCTCGACGGTGCGCGACGCGGCGAAATGCAGCTGAGCACCGATATCATCAACCTGTTTTTGGAAACCAAAGATATTATGCAAGAACAGCTGGATGCGTATAAGACTGCCTCGGAACCCGATGCGGCGACGTTTGCCTATATCTGTCAGGCGCTGCGTCAGCTGGCGCTGGAAGCGAAAGGTGAGGTTCCGGCCCCTGCGGTGGCGACTGACGCTGCTCCGGCTGTGGCGGTTGCTGCCAGCGGTCTGCGGATCAAACTGACCGGCCTGAAAGCGGGCGAAGCCGACCTGATGCTGGAAGAGCTGGGCAATCTGGGTACGGTTTCCGCAGCCGTTAAGGGCGAGAACACGCTCGAAGCCTCACTGGATTCCTCAGTGGGTAAAGACGATATCGTCGCGGTGCTGTGCTTCGTTATCGACGAATCGCAAATCCACTTCCCGCAAGCTGAGGTGGTGGATATCAGCGCTGCGGCTGCTGCTCAGCCGGTGGCTGAACCGGTGGCTGCGGTTACCAGCGCCGAAGCGGAACTGGCCAGCGTGAGCGAGATTGCTCCGCTGAAGCGCGAAGCGGCGAAAAAGCCTGCTGCCCCGAAGGTGAATGAATCAACCAGTATTCGCGTAGCGGTTGAGAAGGTCGATCAGCTGATCAACCTGGTTGGCGAACTGGTCATTACCCAGTCAATGCTGGCGCAGCGCTCAGGCGAGCTGGACCCGGTCAATCATGGCGACCTGCTGAACAGCATGGGCCAGCTGGAGCGCAATGCGCGCGACCTGCAGGAGTCGGTGATGTCGATTCGTATGATGCCGATGGAGTATGTCTTCAGCCGCTTCCCGCGTCTGGTGCGCGACCTTGCCAGCAAGCTGGGCAAAGAAGTCGAACTGACGCTGATGGGCAGCTCGACCGAGCTGGATAAGAGCCTGATCGAACGCATTATTGACCCGTTAACGCACCTGGTGCGTAACAGCCTGGATCACGGGATTGAAACACCGGAAAAACGCCAGGCAGTCGGCAAGCACGCGGTGGGCAACCTGACGCTGTCAGCGGAACACCAGGGCGGCAACATCTGCATCGAAGTGACCGATGACGGTGCCGGTCTGAACCGCGAACGTATTCTCGCCAAAGCGCTCTCTTCCGGCCTGCCGGTCAGCGAGTCGATGAGCGACGAAGAGGTCGGCATGCTGATCTTCGCCCCGGGGTTCTCCACCGCCGAGCAGGTGACTGACGTCTCCGGTCGTGGCGTGGGCATGGACGTGGTGAAACGTAATATCCAGGAGATGGGCGGCCACGTTGAGATCTCCTCGAAGCAGGGCAAGGGCACAACGATCCGTATCCTGCTGCCGCTGACGCTGGCAATTCTGGATGGCATGTCAGTGCGCGTGGCCAACGAAGTGTTTATCCTGCCGCTGAATGCGGTGATGGAATCCCTGCAGCCGCTGGCGGATGACCTGAAAGCGCTGGCGGGCGGTGAACGCGTGCTGGAAGTGCGCGGCGAATATCTGCCGCTGGTTGAGCTGTGGAACGTCTTTGAAGTGCAGGGTGCGAAAACCGAAGCGACGCAGGGCATTGTGGTGATCCTGCAGAGCGCCGGTAAACGCTACGCGCTGCTGGTTGATCAGCTGATTGGCCAGCACCAGGTGGTCGTGAAAAACCTGGAAAGCAACTATCGCAAAGTGCCGGGTATCTCCGCCGCCACCATCCTTGGCGATGGCAGCGTGGCGCTGATTGTAGACGTCTCTGCACTGCAGTCTCTGAACCGTGAAAAGCGTGTGGCGGGAGCCGCAGCCTGACAATAACTGATTAAGGGTAGCATTATGACTGGAATGGCCACTGTCACTAAACTCGCCGGCGAAACCGTGGGTCAGGAGTTCCTGGTGTTTACGCTGGGTGATGAAGAGTACGGGATTGATATCCTCAAGGTGCAGGAGATCCGCGGTTACGATCAGGTCACGCGCATCGCCAACACCCCGGCGTTTATCAAGGGTGTCACCAACCTGCGTGGCGTAATCGTACCGATTATCGACCTGCGTATTAAGTTTGCCCAGCCGGACGTCGACTATAACGACAACACCGTGGTGAT
Organism: Erwinia aphidicola; assembly: GCF_014773485.1. GTDB lineage: Bacteria > Pseudomonadota > Gammaproteobacteria > Enterobacterales > Enterobacteriaceae > Erwinia > Erwinia aphidicola. The sequence continues at coordinate 458,969 of NZ_JACXBP010000001.1, forward strand.
CGTGCTGAATCTGGAGCAGCGCGTGGTGGGCATCGTGGTGGACGGCGTGTCTGATGTGCTGTCGCTGACGCAGGATCAGATCCGTCCTTCCCCGGAATTTGCCGTCACCATGTCTACCGAGTATCTGACCGGTCTGGGCGCGCTCGGTGAGCGTATGCTGATTCTGGTCGACATCGAGAAGCTGCTGAGCAGCGAAGAGATGGCGCTGATGGATACGCTGCGCAGCGCATAATATTCAGCAATAACGATTGCGTAAGGGGTGGCCGTATTTTGGGTCACCCCTTTTTTTTGCAGTGATACCCCACATTGCTTTGCCTTAAGTGCCGGGAGGAGAGGGCTAAGATCTTTTAGTTACTTAACTTTGCGCAGCATAAAGTTCTCCGCCGGGGAACCGATACCATTAGACGTTATTCTATTCATCATACATACCAAGGGTTTCTTATGTTCACGCGGATTAAAGTCGTCACCAGCCTGATTATGGTTCTGGTGATTTTCGGCACGTTACAGTTAGCTTCTGGCGGCTTGTTTATCAATGCGCTGACTCACGATAAAAACAGCTTTGCGGTATCTCAAGCCGCCAGCGATAACGTGGCGCTGTTTACCGACGCCTGGGTCACGCTGAACCAGACGCGCATTACGCTCAACCGCGGCATGCTGCGCCTGCAGAGCGAAGCGGCCAACTCGGGCAGCAGCGCCTCCCTGAAGATGCTCAGTGACCAGGCCAAACAGCAGCTTGCGCTGGCGGCTAAAACTTACGCCGCTTATCAGGCCCTGCCGGAAACGCCGGGCATGGACAGTCAGCTGGTTGAGCGCCTGGAGCAGAGCTATGACGTTTACGTGCAGACGCTGACGCAGATGATCCAGCTGATGGATGACAAACAGCTGGATGCGATGTTCAAAATGAATATCGAAGCGAAGCAGAAAGTGATGCAGAGCACCTATGTCCAGTGGCGTGACCAGCAGGCAATGTTGAGCAAGCAGGGCGCGGCGCAGAACGAGAAAGCCTACGAGCAGATGCTGTGGCTGATCTCTGGCGTTATGGTTCTGGTGGTGGCGCTGATCGTGCTGTGCTGGTATGGCCTGCGTAACATCTTGATCCGCCCGCTGCAAAGCAGCATTGCGCACATCAGGACCATTGCAGAGGGTGACCTGACGCAAAATATCGTTGCGGTCGGGCGCAACGAAATGGCGCAGCTGGCGAACAGCCTGCATGAGATGCAGCAGGCGCTGGTGAAGACCGTCAGCGTCGTGCGCGATGGTTCAGACGCGATTTACACCGGCGCCAGCGAAATCTCTGCGGGTAATAATGACCTGTCAGCGCGCACTGAAGAGCAGGCTGCCTCGCTGGAGCAGACCGCTGCCAGCATGGAGCAGCTGACCGCGACGGTGAAGCAGAATGCTGAGAACGCCCGCCAGGCTTCACAGCTGGCGCTGAATGCCTCCGAAACGGCACAGAAGGGGGGCCGGGTGGTCGATGGCGTGGTGAAGACCATGAATGATATTGCCGGTAGCTCTAAGAAAATTGCCGATATTATCAGCGTTATTGACGGTATCGCTTTCCAGACCAATATCCTGGCGCTGAATGCCGCGGTGGAAGCGGCGCGTGCCGGGGAGCAAGGGCGTGGCTTTGCCGTGGTGGCGGGTGAAGTGCGTAACCTCGCCCAGCGCAGCGCCCAGGCGGCGAAGGAGATCAAAGGACTGATCGAAGACTCGGTAGCGCGCGTCGATACCGGCTCACAGCTGGTCGGCAGCGCGGGTGAAACCATGACCGATATCGTCAATGCGGTGACCCGCGTCACCGATATTATGGGCGAAATCGCTTCGGCTTCTGATGAGCAGAGCCGCGGCATCGACCAGGTCGGCACCGCCGTCACCGAGATGGACCGCGTGACGCAGCAGAATGCCTCGCTGGTGGAAGAGTCCGCCTCGGCGGCGGCCTCGCTCGAAGATCAGGCCAGCCGTCTGACCCAGGCGGTGGCGGTGTTCCGCATTGCGCGCCAGCAGGCGGCCCCGGCTGCCGTGCTAAAGCGCCCGCTGCTGAATAAGCCCAGCGCTAAGCCCGCTAACCCGGTGAGCAACGACGGTCATTGGGAAACGTTTTAATTCCGTAGCCAAAACGGGTCGGGCATGCCCGACCCCTACACGTAATACGTAGGGCCGAGGCATGTCCGACCTCTACACGTAATACGTAGGGTCGAGGCATGCCTCGACCTTAATCCATCCGAGCGCCATAAAGATCCCCCCGCGATTGCCGATAACAGCAGCCTTAACCGATTAATAAGGAACATTATGTTTAAGCGTATGAAGGTCGTTACCAGCCTGATAGTGGTGCTGGCATTTTTTGGTTCATTACAGTTAATCACCGGCGGTCTGTTCTTCCAGGCGCTGAAAGGTGATAAAGATAATTTCGCCGTCTCCCAGCAGCTGCGGCTGCAGCAGTCCGCCCTCAACCAGTCCTGGATCGCTCTGATTCAGGCACGTAATACCCTTAACCGTTCCGGGATCCGCTACATGCTGGATGCTAATCATATGGGCAGCGGCGACAGCGTTAAACAGCTGCTGGCGGCGGCGCAGGAACAGCTCAATATCGCAGAGAAAAGCTACGCCACCTGGGACTCTCACCTGTCGCAACAGGGCAAAAGCGCCGAAAACGTGCGCGCTATTCAGGAAAACTACCGCATCCTGCACGACGCGCTGGCGCAGCTGATCCAGCTGATGAACGACGGCAAGATTAGCGAATTCTTCGATCAGCCAACCCAGCGTTATCAGGATGGTTTCAGCCATGCCTATAACAGCTGGCTGAGCAAAAACGATGCGCAGGCGCAGGCCGGTGCGGATCAGAATCTGCATGCCTTCAATCAGGCGATCTGGGTGCTGGTTATCGTGCTGGTGGTGTCACTGCTGGCAATTGGCGGTGTGTGGAGCGGCATCCGTCATATTCTGCTGCTGCCGCTGCAGAGCAGCATCGGTCATATCCGGCGTATTGCCAGCGGCGATCTGACGCAGCCCATTACCGTAGAGGGGCGTAACGAGATGGCGCAGCTGGCCGCCAGCCTGCAGCATATGCAGCAAGAGCTGGTGCGCACCGTTAGCGTGGTGCGCGACGGCTCTGATGCCATCTTTACCGGCGCCAGCGAAATCGCCGCCGGCAATAACGACCTCTCCGCGCGTACCGAAGAGCAGGCCGCCTCGCTGGAGCAGACCGCGGCCAGCATGGAGCAGCTGACCGCCACGGTGAAGCAGAACGCCGAGAACGCCCGCCAGGCCTCACAGCTGGCGTTGAGCGCCTCTGAAACCGCGCAGAAGGGCGGCAAAGTGGTGGATGGCGTAGTGAAAACCATGAACGACATCGCCGGCAGCTCGAAGAAAATTGCCGATATCACCAGCGTCATCGACGGCATCGCCTTCCAGACCAATATTCTGGCCCTCAATGCCGCGGTAGAAGCGGCGCGTGCCGGGGAGCAGGGGCGTGGCTTTGCCGTGGTGGCGGGGGAAGTGCGTAACCTCGCCCAGCGCAGCGCGCAGGCGGCGAAGGAGATCAAAGGACTGATCGAAGACTCGGTATCCCGCGTCAACACCGGCTCGGTGCTGGTGGAGAGCGCCGGTGAAACCATGAGCGATATCGTCAATGCGGTGACCCGCGTCACCGATATCATGGGCGAAATCGCTTCGGCTTCCGACGAGCAGAGCCGCGGCATCGACCAGGTCGGCACCGCCGTCACCGAGATGGACCGCGTGACGCAGCAGAATGCCTCGCTGGTGGAAGAGTCCGCCTCGGCGGCCGCCTCGCTCGAAGAGCAGGCCAGCCGACTGACCCAGGCGGTCGCCGTGTTCCGCATTGCGCACCAGCAGGCGGCCCCGGCTGCCGTGCTAAAGCGCCCGCTGCTGAATAAGCCCAGCGTTGAGTCCGCTAACCCGGTGAGCAACGACGGCCATTGGGAAACGTTTTAAATTCCGTATCCAAACGGGTCGGGCATGCCCGACCTCTACACGTAATACGTAGGGTCGGGCATGCCCGACCCCTACACGAAATATGTAGGGTCGAGGCATGCCTCGACCTTAATCCATCCGAGCGCCATAAAGATCCCCCCGCGATTGCCGATAAAACACAGCAGTAGCTATCCAACTGGGGAAAGGTATGTTCAAGAGTATGAAAGTGGTAACCAGCCTGGTGCTGGTTTTGGTTTTGTTTGGTTCTTTACAGTTGATTTCGGGCGGGCTGTTTTTCCAGTCTCTGAAAGGAGATAAGGAAAACTTCGCGCTGACTCAGCAGATTCGCCTGGAGCAGGCCAATCTTACCGCCGCATGGATAGCACTGGTTCAGACACGTAATACGCTTAACCGCGCCGGGATCCGCTATCAGCTGGATGCCAGCAATAACGGCAGCGGCGCCACGATCCCGGAACTGGTTGCGCTGGCGAAAAGCCAGCTGACCACCGCAGAAACGCAGTTTGCTGAGTACACCAAAGAGTTACCGCCGGATGTCGTGGCACTGCCGCACGTTCAGGCCGTGAGCGAGCACTATAAAATCCTGCATGACGCGCTGGTTGAGCTGAGCGACATGCTGGCCAAAGGTGACTTCAAAGGGTTTGTCGACCAGCCTACTACCGGTTTCCAGAACGGTTTTGAAGCGGCCTATGACAACTGGCTGAAAAATACCGATGCCCTGCTGTCGGCGGGTGCCGAGCAGAACGAGCGCGCTTATCACCAGGCTATCTGGGTGCTGCTGATTATTCTGCTGGTTTCCGTCGCCACCATCGCGCTGGTGTGGAGCGGTATCCACCACATTCTGCTGCGTCCGCTGAAACAGAGCATCGAGCATATCCGTTGTATCGCCAGCGGCGACCTGACGCAGAGTATTGAGGTGACAGGACGCAACGAGATGGCGCAGCTGGCCTCCAGCCTGCATCACATGCAGCAGGAGCTGGTAAAAACCGTTAGCGACGTGCGCGACGGTTCCGATGCCATCTTTACCGGCGCCAGCGAAATCGCCGCCGGCAACAACGACCTCTCTGCGCGTACCGAAGAGCAGGCCGCCTCGCTGGAGCAGACCGCGGCCAGCATGGAGCAGCTGACCGCGACGGTGAAGCAGAACGCCGAGAACGCCCGCCAGGCGTCACAGCTGGCGTTGAGCGCCTCTGAAACCGCACAGAAGGGCGGCAAAGTGGTGGATGGCGTGGTGAAAACCATGAACGACATCGCCGGCAGTTCGAAGAAAATTGCCGATATCACCAGCGTCATCGACGGCATCGCCTTCCAGACCAACATTCTGGCCCTCAATGCCGCGGTAGAAGCGGCGCGTGCCGGGGAGCAGGGGCGTGGCTTTGCCGTGGTCGCGGGCGAAGTGCGTAACCTCGCCCAGCGCAGCGCGCAGGCGGCGAAGGAGATCAAAGGGCTGATTGAAGACTCGGTATCCCGCGTCAATACCGGCTCGGTGCTGGTGGAGAGCGCCGGAGAGACAATGACCGATATCGTCAATGCGGTGACCCGCGTCACCGACATCATGGGCGAAATCGCCTCTGCCTCTGACGAGCAGAGCAAGGGCATCGACCAGGTCGGCACCGCCGTCACCGAGATGGACCGCGTGACGCAGCAGAACGCCTCGCTGGTGGAAGAGTCCGCTTCGGCGGCGGCCTCGCTCGAAGATCAGGCCAGCCGACTGACTCAGGCGGTCGCCGTGTTCCGAATTCGTAAAGAAAATGTCATCGCGGCCGTTAATAACAACAGGGGCAACGTTTCCCAAGTGCTGGCAGCACCCGCGGCGGCGCGTAAAGCGTTACCGGCAGCCAGCTCAGACGAGCATTGGGAAACATTTTAACACGTCACAATAAGGTCGGTCGGCCGAAATAGCCGGTCTGCCAGTTAACGGGGCGACCGAAAAAGAGGGTCGACCCCTAAAGTAGGGGCGGAGCGCGGTTGTGTTTCGCCCACGCAGAAACGTTGGGTTGAAGTTGGCAGGATGGCTACATGAAGAAAACGACGTTGTTAGCTCCACCGGAAACCGCAACGCTGCTGTCACAGATGGTGCAGCGTCTGCCGTTATCCGATACGCACTTTAAGCGTATCAGTCAGTTGATTTATCAGCGAGCTGGCATCGTCCTCGCCGACCACAAGCGGGAGATGGTTTATAACCGCCTCGTGCGCCGGTTACGTACGTTAAATATCGACGATTTTGGTCGCTATATGGCGCTACTGGAAACTGACCCGAACAGCGCGGAGTGGCAGGCATTTATCAATGCCCTGACCACCAACCTGACGGCCTTTTTCCGCGAGGCGCACCACTTCCCTATCCTGGCGGAGCACGCGAAGCGTCGCCCCGGCAGTTACAACGTCTGGTGTGCGGCGGCCTCCACCGGTGAGGAGCCTTACTCCATCGCCATGACGCTGGCCGAAACGCTGGGCACCGGTCCGGGTAAATTCCAGATCCATGCCACGGATATCGACACTCAGGTGCTGGAGAAGGCGCAGTCCGGCGTCTACCGCCAGGAAGAGCTGCGCACGCTGTCACCGCAGCAGATGCAGCGCTTCTTCCTGCGCGGCACCGGCCCGCATGAGGGCATGGTGCGCGCGCGTCCGGAGCTGGCAAATATGGTGAGCTTTGCCCAGCTTAACCTGCTGGCTAACGACTGGGCGCTCTCCGGCCCGTTTGATGTGATTTTTTGCCGTAACGTGATGATCTACTTTGATAAAGAGACGCAGGAGAAAATTTTACGGCGTTTTGTTCCGTTACTGAAACCAGGCGGCCTGCTGTTTGCCGGACACTCAGAAAACTTCAGCCAGATCAGTAAAGAGTTCTATCTGCGTGGCCAGACGGTCTATGGACTGACTAAGGAAAGATAATGAGTAAAATCAGAGTGTTGTGCGTTGATGATTCTGCCCTGATGCGTCAGCTGATGACCGAGATTATCAACAGCCATGCCGATATGGAGATGGTGGCATCCGCGCCGGACCCGTTAGTGGCGCGGGATTTAATCAAGCAGTTCAACCCGGATGTGTTAACGCTGGATGTTGAAATGCCGCGGATGGATGGCCTCGATTTTCTTGAAAAACTGATGCGCCTGCGTCCGATGCCGGTGGTGATGGTCTCCTCCCTGACCGGGAAAGGCTCTGAGATCACGCTGCGCGCGCTGGAGCTGGGGGCGGTGGATTTTGTCACCAAACCGTCGCTGGGGATCCGCGAAGGGATGCTGGCCTACAGCCAGATGATTGCCGATAAGGTGCGTGCCGCTTCCCGCGCACGTCTGCACACCCGTGGCCCAACGCCCGCGCCGGTGATGCTGAAAGCGGGTCCGCTGCTGAGTAGTGAAAAGCTGATTGCGATTGGCGCGTCGACCGGCGGCACCGAGGCGATCCGGCACGTGCTGCAGCCGTTACCGGCCACCAGCCCGGCGCTGCTGATCACCCAGCATATGCCGCCAGGCTTCACCCGCTCGTTTGCCGAACGTCTGAACAAGCTGTGTCAGATTACGGTGAAAGAGGCGGAAGATGGCGAACGTATTCTGCCCGGCCATGCCTATATTGCCCCGGGCGCGATGCACCTGGAGCTGGCGCGCAGTGGCGCAAACTACCAGGTCAAACTGAATGAAGGCCCGCCGGTGAATCGTCATAAGCCGTCGGTCGATGTGCTGTTTAACTCAGTGGCGCAGTACGCCGGTCGGAACGCCGTTGGCGTGATCCTGACCGGAATGGGTAACGATGGGGCTGCCGGGCTGCTGGCGATGAATAAAGCCGGTGCCTGGACCATCGCCCAGAACGAAGCGAGCTGTGTGGTATTTGGTATGCCGCGAGAGGCAATCGCCCTCGGGGGAGCCAGTGAAGTGGTGGATCTTCACCAAATCAGTCAGCACATGCTGGCAAAAATTAGCGCCGGACAGGCGTTGCGTATCTAACAACGCGGTCCTCGCGAGCGACAAAAAACGGGAGTAAGTATGGTCGATAAAAATATGCGGTTTCTGGTGGTAGACGACTTCAACACGATGCGTCGTATCGTCCGTAACCTGTTAAAAGAGCTGGGTTTCAACAACGTTGAAGAAGCAGAAGACGGCGTTGATGCGCTGAATAAGCTGCGCGCCGGGGGTTTTGACTTCGTGGTCTCTGACTGGAACATGCCCAATATGGACGGTCTGCAGCTGCTGCAAACCATTCGTGCGGACGCCACGATGAGCAAACTGCCGGTCCTGATGGTGACGGCGGAAGCGAAGAAAGAGAACATCATTGCTGCGGCTCAGGCGGGCGCCAGCGGCTACGTGGTTAAACCCTTCACTGCGGCTACCCTGGAAGAGAAATTAGGCAAGATCTTCGAAAAACTGGGTATGTAAGGAGCCAACATGAACGCAATTCCGAAACCAAATGTTGATGCTGCTTCGGCACAGGACATTATCTCCAAAATTGGTTCACTGACGCGGATGCTGCGCGACAGTCTGCGAGAGCTGGGTCTGGATCATGCTATTGCCGAAGCGGCAGAAGCGATCCCAGATGCCCGCGATCGCCTTGATTATGTGGTACAGATGACCGCGCAGGCGGCAGAGCGCGCGCTTAACTGCGTGGAGGCTGCACAGCCGCGTCAGACGGTGTTGGAAGATGGAGCGAAAACGCTGAAAGGGCGCTGGGATGAGTGGTTTGAAAATCCTATCGAACTGGCAGATGCCCGCTCGCTGGTTTCGGATACTCGTGGTTATCTCGACGAAGTGCCGCAGCATACCAGCTTCACCAACGCCCAGCTGATGGAAATCATGATGGCTCAGGATTTCCAGGATCTGACCGGGCAGGTGATAAAACGTATGATGGATGTGATCCAGGAGATTGAACGTCAGCTGCTGACGGTCCTGATGGAGAACATTCCAGACCAGAGTATGCGGGCGAAAAAAGATACCGACAGCCTGCTCAATGGTCCGCAGATTAATGCTGCGGCACCAAACGTGGTAGCCAGCCAGGACCAGGTCGATGACCTGCTGGACAGCCTCGGCTTCTGATATCCAGGGGCGGTACCCTACCGCCCCTCTATTGACTGTTTTTCCCATTCCGTAAATAACCCCCTAATTACACGTTTACTCGTGGCATTACCCCTGCGCGAATTTGGCATTCTAGCCTCAGTCAATCCGTACTGAAGGTTCGCCGCTGTGTCTCAGGATAGCGATGAGGAAAAAACAGAGTCCGCTACGGCTCACCGATTGGAAAAAGCCCGAGAAGATGGGCAGATTCCGCGATCGCGTGAGCTGACGTCGATCCTGATGCTGGTGGCCGGGCTAAGTATTCTCTGGGCTGGCGGTGAATGGATGGGGCGCAAACTCGGTGCGCTGGTGGCGGATGGTCTGGTGTTTAACCACTCGGTGGTCAGTGACACCAGCCAGATGCTGCGCCAGATTGCCAACCTGCTGATGCAGGCGGTGATGGCTATCTTGCCGATGATGTTTGGCCTGGTGGTGGTGGCAATCGCCGCGCCGATGCTGCTCGGTGGCCTGGTCTTCAGCGGAAAATCAATTAAGTTCGACCCCGGCAAGATGAACCCGATCAAAGGGCTGGCGAAGCTGGTCTCCGCCCAGTCGGCGGCGGAGCTGCTGAAAGCAGTGCTTAAGGCCATGCTGGTTGGCATCGTTACCGGGCTATATATCTGGCACCACTGGGCGGAGATGCTGCGCCTGGTGAGTGAGTCGCCGGTGACCGCGCTGGCCGGGGCGCTGAACATGATTGCGATGTGCAGCATTCTGGTGGTGCTCGGGCTGTCGCCGATGGTGGGTTTCGACGTGTTCTTCCAGCTGTACAGCTACTTCAAGAATTTACGCATGTCGCGTCAGGACATTCGCGATGAGTACAAGCAGCAGGAAGGTGACCCGCACGTGAAGGGGCGTATCCGCCAGCAAATGCGTGCCGCCGCCCGCCGCCGCATGATGGCCGATGTGCCGAAGGCGGACGTGATTGTGACTAACCCGACCCACTATTCGGTCGCGTTGCAGTACGACGAGAAGAAAATGAGTGCGCCAAAGGTGCTGGCGAAGGGCGCAGGGGATATTGCTCTGCGCATTCGTGAGCTGGCGAAAGAGAATCGTATCCCGATCCTCGAAGCCCCGCCGCTGGCGCGTGCGCTGTATCGCCACAGTGAAATTGGCCAGCATATCCCGGGGCAGCTGTACGCCGCCGTGGCAGAAGTTCTCGCCTGGGTATGGCAACTCCGCCGCTGGAAAGTGGAAGGGGGGCTGATCCCAAAACGACCTGTTAAATTACCGGTGCCGGAAGCGCTGGACTTTGCTGGAGAAGAAAAACCTGATGTCTAATCTGGCCGCTAAATTACGGTTACCTGCCAACATGAAAGATACGCAGTGGAAGGTGTTGGCCGGGCCAATACTGATCCTGCTTATCCTGTCGATGATGGTGCTGCCGCTGCCGCCGTTCATCCTTGACCTGCTGTTTACCTTCAACATCGCGCTGTCGATTATGGTGTTGCTGGTGGCGATGTTCACCCAGAAAACGCTGGAGTTCGCCGCTTTCCCGACCATTCTGCTGTTCTCCACCTTATTACGCCTGGCGCTCAACGTGGCCTCCACGCGTATTATTCTGATGGAAGGCCACACCGGGGCGGCGGCTGCCGGACAGGTGGTGGAAGCCTTTGGTCACTTCCTGGTGGGCGGTAACTTCGCCATCGGTATCGTGGTGTTTATCATCCTGGTCATCATCAACTTTATGGTCATTACCAAGGGTGCCGGGCGTATTGCCGAAGTGGGCGCGCGCTTTGTGCTCGACGGGATGCCGGGTAAGCAGATGGCGATTGACGCTGACCTCAATGCCGGACTGATCGGCGAAGAGGAAGCCAAAAAGCGCCGTTCTGATGTGACGCAGGAAGCCGATTTTTACGGTTCGATGGACGGTGCCAGTAAGTTCGTGCGCGGCGATGCGGTGGCGGGGATCATGATTATGGTGATCAACGTGATCGGCGGCCTGCTGGTTGGGGTGGTGCAGCACGGGATGGATGCCGGACATGCGGCGGAAACCTATACCCTGCTGACCATCGGTGACGGCCTGGTCGCACAGATCCCGGCGCTGGTGATCTCCACCGCCGCCGGTGTGATAGTGACGCGCGTGGGCACCGATCAGGACGTGGGCGAGCAGATGGTCGGCCAGCTGTTCAACAACCCGCGCGTCATGATGCTGAGCGCCGGGGTGCTCGGCCTGCTTGGCCTGGTGCCGGGTATGCCAAACCTGGTGTTCCTGCTGTTTACCGCCGCGCTGCTGGGGCTGGCCTGGTGGATCCGCGGTAAAGAGATGCAGCCTAAAGCCGCCGCGACGCCGCAGATGGCCAAAGCCCCGCAGGAGAGCGCGGCCTCGGTCGAAGCCACCTGGGGCGACGTGCAGCTGGAAGATTCGCTGGGGATGGAAGTGGGCTACCGCCTGATCCCGATGGTCGACAGCGCGCAGGACGGCGAGCTGCTCGGACGCATCCGCAGTATCCGTAAGAAATTCGCCCAGGAGATGGGCTTCCTGCCGCCGGTGGTGCATATCCGTGACAACATGGATCTGACGCCGGCGCGCTACCGCATTCTGATGAAGGGCGTTGAAATTGGCAGCGGGGATGCGTATCCCGGCCGCTGGATGGCGATTAACCCGGGCACGGCTGCCGGAACATTACCGGGTGAAGCCACCGTCGACCCGGCCTTTGGCCTGGCGGCGATCTGGATTGATAGCGCGCTGAAAGAGCAGGCGCAGATACAGGGCTTTACCGTGGTGGAGGCCAGCACCGTGGTGGCAACTCACCTCAACCATCTGATTGGCCAGTACGCCAGCGAACTGTTTGGCCGTCAGGAGGCGCAGCAGCTGCTGGACCGCGTGACTCAGGAGATGCCGAAGCTGACTGAGGATCTGATCCCGGGCGTGATCACCCTGACTACACTGCATAAAGTGCTGCAGAACCTGCTGGCCGAGCGCGTGTCGATCCGCGATATGCGCACCATTATTGAAACCCTGGCGGAACACGCTGCGGTGCAGACCGATCCGCAGGAGCTGACCTCGGTGGTGCGCGTGGCGCTGGGCCGCGCCATCACCCAGCAGTGGTTCCCGGGCAATGGCGAAGTGCAGGTTATCGGGCTGGACTCAACGCTGGAACGTCTGCTGTTACAGGCGTTGCAGGGCGGCGGTGGGCTGGAGCCGGGTCTGGCTGACCGCCTGCTGGCGCAGGCGCAGAGCGCGTTGCAGCATCAGGAAGGGCTGGGGGCGCCGCCGGTGCTGCTGGTCAATCATCCGCTGCGTGCGCTGCTGGCCCGCTTCCTGCGCCGCACGCTGCCGCAGCTGATGGTGATCTCCAATATGGAGCTCACCGACAACCGCAATATCCGCATGACTTCCACCATCGGGGGGCATTAATGAGGGCGTTATGGCTGTTACTGCTGCTGCCGGGCATCAGCCTGGCGGCGGGCGGTGCCTGGCATGCCAGCGCCACCGGCCCGGGCCTGCAGAATCGCGGCGTGCAGGCGTCGTCGCGCCCGCTGGCACCGTCTGAAGCGGTGAGCGGCGCAATGACCGAGGTCGCCTGGCGTTACGTGCTGAGCACGCCGGCTCCGGCGGGTTTGCAGGTCAGGCTCTGTGCGGAAAATCGCTGCGTGCCTATTGAGGGCGGCAGCGGGTCAACGCGTGGCTTAAGCAACGTGGCGGCAGGGGAAACATTACGCTTTATTTATCATGTAGAAGGGAAAGGGCGGGTATTTCCTGTAGTGCGCGTGGTGAGTAATGAAGTGATGGTGAATTACCAGTAGGGTTCGACCTTCTTTTCCGGTCGACCCGGAATGCGGGCACGGGTCGACCGAAAAAAAGGGTCGACCCCTACAAGTGTTACATCCGTTCTACCGTCTGAATGCCCAGCGTATCCAGACCCTGCTTCAGGGTTTTGGCGGTCAACAGCGCCAGGCGCAGACGGCTCTGCCTAGTGGCGTCATCTTCGGCATTCAGGATCGGGCAGTGCTCGTAGAAACCGGAGAACAGGCCCGCCAAATCGTACAGGTAAGCACACATCACATGCGGCATCCCGTCGCGCGCAACCTGAGTAATCACCTCTTCAAACTGCAGCAAACGCACGGCCAGGGCCGCTTCGCGCTCTTCGCTGATGCGCGTTTCGCCGCTGATGCCGTGTTCATCAATCCCGGCTTTACGGAACACCGATAGCACGCGGGTATAGGCATACTGCATATACGGCGCGGTGTTGCCTTCGAACGCCAGCATATTGTCCCAGTCAAAGATGTAGTCAGTGGTACGGCTTTTTGACAGATCTGCGTATTTCACCGCGCCGATCCCGACGATCTCCGCCAGCTGCTGCAGCTCGTCCGCTGGCATATCCGGGTTCTTCTCACCAATCAGCTTGGTGGCGCGGTCAACCGCTTCATCCAGCAGGTCGGAGAGCTTAATGGTGCCGCCCGCGCGGGTTTTAAATGGCTTACCGTCTTTGCCCAGCATCATGCCGAACATATGGTGCTCCAGCGGCAGTGAATCCGGGATATAACCGGCTTTACGCACGATGGTCCACGCCTGCATCAGATGCTGGTGCTGGCGTGAGTCGATGTAATAGAGCACGCGATCGGCTTTCAGCGTCTCGTAACGATATTTGGCGCAGGCGATATCGGTGGTGGTGTAAAGATAGCCGCCATCCTTTTTCTGGATGATCACACCCATCGGCTCGCCATCTTTATTTTTGTACTCGTCGAGGAACACCACGGTGGCGCCTTCGCTTTCAACCGCCAGCCCTTTGGCTTTCAGATCGGCGACAATGCCTGGCAGCATGTCGTTGTACAGGCTTTCACCCATCACGTCATTGCGCGTCAGGGTAACGTTCATGCGGTCATAAATTTTCTGGTTCTGCGACATGGTGATGTCAACCAGGCGTTTCCACATCTTGCGGCAGTATTCGTCACCGCCCTGCAGTTTTACCACGTAGCTACGCGCGCGCTCGGCAAAGGCCGGATCTTCATCGTAGGTGCGCTTGGCTTCGCGGTAGAACACTTCGAGATCGGCCAGCGCGATCTCTTCGTGGTTCTCGTTCTGCTGCTTTTCGAGGAAGGCGATCAGCATGCCGAACTGGGTGCCCCAGTCGCCGACGTGGTTGGCGCGGATCACGTTATGGCCGAGAAACTCCAGCGTGCGCGCGGCGGCGTCACCAATGATGGTGGAGCGAACGTGACCCACGTGCATCTCTTTAGCGACGTTAGGGGCAGAGTAGTCGATCACCACGGTCTGCGGAGTGACATCCGCCACGCCGAGCTTCGGTGCCGCCAGCACGTTGTCGATCTGGCTGGCAACCCATGCCGGGTCAAGGAAGATATTAATGAAGCCCGGACCGGCAATCTCCACTTTCTGCGCAATTCCGGTGAGGTCCAGCTGCTCCAGAACCTTTTCTGCCAGCTGTCGCGGCGGCATGCCCAGCGATTTAGCCACGGCCATCATGCCGTTGGCCTGGTAATCACCAAACTGTGCTTTAGCCGACTGGCGCACCTGAGGCTCACAATTAGCCGGAGCACCCACTGCGATCATCGCCTGACTGACTTTATCTGAGAGAAGGGCCTGAATATTCACCGAGTTACCTTAATTTGCTGAAAGGTCAACGCTTGCGCGCTGGCCGTTGTCACGACGCCGCCCGCCGGGAAAATGACCGGGAATGGCAGCGCTAAAAAAGAAGGGGAAAAGTATACTGCATTTGATAACAAGTTATCCAGGAACCTGCGTTCCTGGATAACTTGTGCAGAGCAGGTGGGGAAAACAGTGCTGTGAGGCTGTCATCCACAAAAAAAAGATATTAACGACGGCGATGGGGGCGGTGCGGGCTAGCGACAGTATTTTTTCCGTTCTGTACCTTCCAGTGGCGTACCAGAGCAAACCCCATCATCGCGATCAGCACGGCGACAAGCAATAACATAAGCATAGAGCTTTTCCTTGTGTGATGGTCGGGACAAATCTATAAGAAAGCAGAATAGCCTACAATCCACCCCTTTGGATTTAGGAATTGTCGCATTGTATAAATTTAACTAAACTAAAACAGAAAGTTAAAGGCTATTTTCTAAAAGAAAAGCTGGTACTAAACCAGCTGAAGCTGGATGAAAAGCCGGATAAACAGTCGAATTGTAGGAATAATTGCCTTAAAGCGATAAATTTCTATTGATTGAGATGGTACGCAATTCAGGTTGCCTTAAGTATGAAAGGTAAGCCTGGCTACAGTAAATGAAGGAAACAGTGATGTCTGAGCGCTTTGAAGCAGCAGGATTAAACGATCTGGCTAATGATTTACCCCGTTTTTTACACTCTCTTTACCATCTGGCGCAGCGTCTGGGGCTCGATCTCGCCGCACTGGAAGTTGACCACATAGCGCTGAGGTGCAATCAGAACACCACCGCAGAGCGTTGGAAAGCGGGCCTTTTACGTCTGGGGACGCTGTTTTCCGAGAAGCAGATTGCGGGCAGGCCAATTGCATTATTCGAATTAACGCAACCGTTACAGGTGGGGCCGTGGCCGATAAGCATCATTGAACTACCGTGGCCCGGTCAGCGGTTCTATCGCCACGAGGGGTGGGAGCATATCGAAGTGGTGCTGCGCGGCGATGCCGACACGCTGGGGACGCGTGCGCTGGCGCTGATGGCCGATGAAGGCTTGATCCAACAGGGCATTTCAGTGAAAAGCAGCGCGCCGCAGGGGGAAGGTGAGCGGCTGCCCAACCCGACGCTGGCGGTGACTGATGGCCAGGTGACCATCAAGTTCCATCCGTGGAGCCTGAAGGAGATTGTGGAGAGCGAACGCGAAGCTTAGCGACCGATAGCCAGCGCCAGCGTCATGCGGCGCAGGGCTTCGTTTAACAGGTCGCGCTGACAGCCAAAGTTGAAGCGCACAAACTTGTCATCGCCGAAGTCGCGCCCGGCCGAGAAACCCAGCCCGTGTTTTTCAAAAAACAGCGCCGGGCTGGCTACGTTGAGCTGGCTGGCGTCAATCCAGCCGAGGTAACTGCCTTCCGGCGCGACCATGCTCAGGCCCGGCAGTGTGTTAACGTGCTGCACCAGCGCATCGCGGTTGCTGCGCAGATACGCCAGCTGCGCCTCCAGCCACGGCTGACCGTCGCGCCAGGCCGCGGTGGCCGCGACCAGCGCCAGCACGTCGACGTCCGGCACAATGCCTTTGCGCTGCTGATTAAAACGTTCACGCAGTTCACGGTTGGGGATAATGGCCAGCGATGCGCCCAGCCCGGCGATATTGAAGCTTTTTGACGGCGACAGCAGGGTTACTGAGCGCTGCGCGGCGTCTTCGCTCAGGCTGGCGAACGGAATATGCTCTATCCCCGGTTCCAGCAGCAGGTCACAGTGGATTTCATCCGAACAGACCAGCAGGTCGTGGCGCTGGGCAAACCGCAGCTGGGCTTCCAGCTCAGCGCGGCGATAGACGGTGCCGCCGGGGTTTTGTGGGTTGCACAGCATCAGCAGCTTCTCGTTGCCGGTCAGCTGCGCGTCCAGCGCGTCAAAATCCACCACCCAGCGCTGCTCTTGCAGCACCAGCGGGGCATTGATCTGATCTCTGGCGGCGAGCGAAGCCGCGGAACGAAACGGCGGATAGATTGGGGTGGGGGCCACGGTGCCCTGATGGGCTTCGGTAAAGGCACGCACGCATAGATTAAGCCCGGTCACTACGCCGGGAAGAAACACTAACCATTCCGGCTGGATTTGCCAGCCATAGCGGCTGCTCATACGCGCGATAATCACGTCAATCAGCTCTTCCTGCGGGAAGCCATAACCGAATATTCCGTGAGCCACCCGCTGCTGTAACGCGTCGATAATGCAGTCGGCAGAGCGAAAATCCGTATCCGCTACCCACAGCGGAAGGATATCCCGGTCACCATATTTTCGCCATTTCAGGCTATCGCTGTGACGGCGGTCTATCCGTTGGTCAAAACTGAATGCCATGATCATGTTTCCCGTTAAAATAAGTACCAGTGCAAGATAAGTTCAGACTAATCATCAGAGTATACATAAACAAACAGCCAGCAGTGATTAACCGGAGGATAGGATGCGAAAACTGGAAATATGCTGCTACGGGGTGGAGTGCGCAGTGACGGCAGAACGGGCGGGAGCCGACCGGATTGAGCTGTGCGCAGCCCCCGGCGAAGGGGGACTGACTCCGTCAGCAGGGGCATTGATTGCCGCACGCCAGCGCGTATCGATTCCGGTTCACCCGATCGTACGCCCGCGCGGCGGCGACTTCTGCTACAGCGAGATTGAATTTGAGTTGATGAAGTCGGACATCGCTTTTATCCGCGATCGCGGCTTCCCCGGGCTGGTGATCGGCCTGCTGGATGAAGACGGGCATATCGATCTGGCGCGCATGCAGCAGGTCATGCGGCTGTGTGAGGGCATGAGCGTGACCTTCCATCGGGCGTTCGACCTGTGCCACAACCCACGCAGCGCGCTGGAACAGTTGACGGATCTCGGCGTGGCGCGCATTCTGACTTCAGGCCAGCAGCAGAGTGCAGAAAGCGGATTACCGCTGTTAAGGGAACTTAGCCGCATGACCTGCGGTCCGATTATTATGGCGGGTGCCGGCGTGCGCCTGAGCAACCTGCAAAAATTTATTGATGCCGGTCTGACTGAGCTTCACAGCTCGGCCAGTCAGCGAGTCTCTTCCCCGATGCGTTACCGCAAAGCCGGCGTGTCGATGTGTTCCGAAACAGAAATAGATGAATTCAGCCGCAGCTGCGTTGATGGCGACGTGGTAGCGGCAATGAAAAGCGTAATGTCGTTTGGCGCTCCCGAAAGAGTGGCCTGAGACAGCAGCCGATTTTGCCGCGCAGCACGCCGCACTCTGACGTGATGTTTGCAAGTACCAGACCCCAACCCCTTTGTTGGGGTTTTTTTTGTTCTCAACGCACGCAGATGATGCCGGATTACGCAAAAAACTTTTACACTCACTCTATCCATAACCCGTGATGAGAGCCTTGATGAAGATTTTCGCTTGTACGTTAACGGCGCTGATGACTTTACTGGTGGCCCCGGCGGGATATGCCGCAGCAGCCTGCGCACCCGGCTCTCAGCAGGTGAACAATAACAACAGCCTGATGATGCTGGGCGGCACGGCAAAAGGCCCCGTCAAACAGTTTGTGGTGGGGGAGTTTGGCAAAGATGTCGACCAGCAAAAGCGCATGCTCGGCCAGTTTGACCGCTGCGGAGCACTGCTGCGCGCCGATATCAGCTATGAGAAGCAGGAAGGGAATATGCAGATCAAGCTGGTACAGAATATCGAGCGCGTCGGGCAGGGCTGGCGCTCGGGCTATGATCTGGTGGTGTTTCAGCTAAAGGACGGCCAGCCGGTTGAGGTCAACCATAAGCAGGGCACCATCGACTATCACACCGGTAAGCGCGGCAGCATCACCAGTTCAACCGATAAATTTTTGCTGCAGGGTGAGGAAGGTTTTACGGAAACCACTAATCGCTTCGACGACAAACAGCGCCTGGTGCGCAGCGTGTCGCGCGGCTCAGACCAAAATAGCAACGGGGCTTTCGACTACCGCTGGAATAATAACAATCAGCTGCTCTCTTCAAAATCGGAACGTAGCACCATGCAGTGGCGTTACGATAAGCAGGAGCGCGAGCTGAGCCTGACGACCAAATCCGACAATCCGCTCAGCAGTATGACCAGCGTCGACGAGTGCCAGCTGTGGGACGATCGCGGTAACTGTACCCTGAGCTACTCGCGCGAGATGGAAGTTTTTCCCAGTGGTATAGTGCGGCGCAATATTACCGCTGCCTACCGATTTGAGTATTGGGAATGAGAACGGGACGGGCATGCCCGTCCCCTACGCAGATGTCAGGCTCGCGCCACTTGTACCCTGATTCAGGGCTTAGTGGCGACCAGCACCGCACGCAGCGGGGCCGGATAGCCTTCTACCGTTTTGCCCGGGTCGTTCGGGTCGAGGAACTCGGCGAGGGATTCGCTGGTCATCCAGTCGGTCCGGCGCTGTTCCTCGGTGCTGGTCACGGAGTAGTCCGCAATCTTCACATCGACGAAACCACACTTTTCCAGCCAGTTTTTTAACGCCCCGGTAGAGGGGATAAAGTAGACGTTGCGCATTTGTGCGTAGCGTTCGCCCGGCACCAGCACCTGCTGGTCGTCGCCTTCCACTACTAACGTCTCCAGCACCAGTTCTCCGCCGGAAACCAGCTGGTTTTTCAACTGGAACAGGTGATCCAGCGGTGAGCGGCGATGGTACAGCACGCCCATGGAAAACACCGTGTCGAATGCCTTCAGCTCCGGCAGTTGCTCAATGCCGAGCGGCAGCAGGTGGGCGCGCTGATCGTTACCCAGCAGCTTGCGCACGGCTTCGAACTGGCACAGGAACAGCTGCATCGGGTCGATGCCCACCACCAGCCTGGCACCTGCGCCCAGCATGCGCCACATGTGGTAGCCGCTGCCGCAGCCGACATCCAGCACGGTGCGCCCGGCCAGGGAAGAGATATGTGGCAGGACGCGCTCCCATTTCCAGTCGGAGCGCCATTCGGTATCGATATTGACGCCATACAGCGAGAAGGGCCCTTTGCGCCACGGCATCAGATTGCGCAGCAATTTCTCAATACCGTCACGCTGGCGGGCGGTCAGATGGGCACTGTCGGCGCTGACGCCGTGCAGCAGGTCGAGGGTTTCCGGGGTGAGATCCGGCAGGTGCTCGACGGAGCGGTCCCAGTTCTTGAAGTGGCCGTGCAGCGACTCGCGCTGCCAGGCGGCGATCTGCCCCGGCAGCGTTTCCAGCCAGTGTGACAGCGGGCTTTTGGCAATCAGTTGGTAAAAGTTTCCGAAATCCATCAGGCTTGACCCGCTTTTAAAGCAATTAAAGATCCAAAGTTAAAGCACTGGAACCACAGCTCGGCATGTTCGAAACCGGCGCTGTGCAGGCGCGATTTGTGGGTTTCCACGCTGTCGGTCAGCATCACGTTTTCCAGCATGCTGCGCTTCTGGCTGATCTCCAGCTCGCTATAGCCGTTAGCGCGTTTGAAGTCGTGGTGCATGTTAAACAGCAGTTCACCCACATCGGCATCGGCAAAGCTGAATTTCTCAGACAGCACCAGCGCGCCACCGGGCTTCAGGCCCTGATAAATGGTATTCAGCAGCTGCTGGCGCTCCTGCGGTTCAAGAAACTGCAGCGTGAAGTTGAGCACCACCATCGAAGCATTTTTAATCGGGATCTGGCGGATATCGGCTTCAATGACCTCTACCGGCGTGTCGGCACGGAAGGCGTCAATATGGCGGCGGCAGCGCTCGACCATCGCCGGGGAGTTATCCACGGCGATAATATTGCAGCCTGCGGCTTTGATGTTGCGGCGTACCGATAGGGTAGCGGCGCCCAGTGAACAGCCAAGATCATAGACGGTTGAGTCCGGCTGTACAAAACGCTCGGCTAACATGCCAATCATTGAAATAATGTTGGAATAGCCGGGCACGGAGCGCTGAATCATATCGGGAAAGACTTCAGCCACGCGCTCGTCAAACGTCCAGTCGCCAAGTTTGGCAATTGGCGCGGAAAACAGCGTATCGCGGTTAGACATAATGGTAAGTCCGGAGAGGCTAACGGAAAGGGCATATTCTGGCAGAAAGCGGCGCGGGCTGCACCTTTTCTGCCAGCTGCCAGTCTGCGGATTAATGCAGGGTGAAAACCAGGTCCCACGGCAGGAACACCAGATTGGTGACAACCATGCCAAACAGGGAGAGCAGCGTGAGGATCATGCCATTGCGGCGCCACAGCAGGGTCCGGCTGCGTAAGCCGTGAAAGTGCATCAGGCGACCGAGGAAAAACAGCACGCCGAGCAGATGCAGCAGGACCATGTCAGCGCCGTTCATCTCCATCATCACCAGCAGCATCACGGCAATCGGAATATTTTCTACCGCATTGCCGTGCACCCGGATGGCAAGCTGTAAATCAGAGACGCCGCCATCGCCAATGGAGACCCGGT
The DNA here is from genome assembly GCF_014773485.1 of Erwinia aphidicola. Taxonomy (GTDB): domain Bacteria; phylum Pseudomonadota; class Gammaproteobacteria; order Enterobacterales; family Enterobacteriaceae; genus Erwinia; species Erwinia aphidicola. The sequence goes on from NZ_JACXBP010000001.1 coordinate 479,917, forward strand.
ACTGACGCCGCAGCTTCACCACATCCAGAGAAAATTTAATAATAAAAATCGCGCCAAGAACTACGTAGAGAGCACTGACCATCTCTCACTCCATGTTGTAAGAAATTTCTTGTGCGACAGGGTAGCGGACAAACCGCTCTCTGTCGCTATCAGAACAGTAACTCCTGCCGTGGCCAGTCGGGAGCATCCCCTACCTGCGGCAATGCCTGCTGGAGAGCAGGCCACAGATAACGCACCAGTTCCGGGGCAAAGCCCACGTCCGGGGTATGAATAAACAGCCACGGCTGGCCCGCATCGTACCACTGCGGCAGGCGTTCCAGCCAGGCGTTAAACCAGCCGAGATTAGCAGCCGGGTCGTCCCCGCCGATGAAGCGAATCATCGGGGCATCTGCCGTCATCAGCGCATGGACCGGTAGCTTTGGCTTCTTGCGCTGGGCTTCGATAATTTCGGCAGTAGAAGGCACGGCGCTGTGTACGCCTCGCGTATCAAGAATGACCCGGTTAACCCGGCGCTGGTGCAGGCCGCGGTTCAGGGCGCGCTCCGCTTCCCCTTTGGCAAAAAACTCCGTGTGGCGCACTTCAACCCCGTAGCGAAACTGCGCGGGGAGGCTATCGAGAAAGCCCCAGAGCACGGGCAGGTCGGCCGGGGAAAAGGCGGAAGGGAGCTGCAGCCAATACTGCCCAAGACGATCGGCCAGCGGCACCAGCAGCGAGAAAAACTCGTTACACAGATCGCTGCACTGGCGCAGCGCCGCCTGGTGGCTGATGGTGGCCGGAAATTTAAAACAGAAGCGGAAATCATCATGGGTCATCGCCCGCCAGCGCTGCACCACTTCCGGGCGCGGCAGGGCATAGAGCGTGGTGTTGCCCTCAACGCAGTTAAAGTAGCGGGCATAATCCTCCAGGGTGCTCATCCCCAGTTTCTTCCATTGTGGGTGCTGCCACTGCGGCAGGCCGAGATAAAACGGCTTCATCACGTTTCCTGTGAGTGTTGACTGCGGGCGACTGTAACGCGGGGGGATGATGGTGTGCAAGGGAGAAAAGGACCGGTTCCCTCCGGTCCGCGCCACGCGGATTACAGTGCGGCGATCACCTCTTCAGACTGGCGAACGCGGGCAATGCGCGGGAAAATCCACTCGAAGCTGGCCTGGTGCTGCTCTGCCGTCGCCGTGCTGCAGATATCTTCCGCAATCACCAGGTTGAAGCCCAGCTCCCAGGCGTTACGCGCGGTAGATTCCACACCGATGTTGGTGGCAATGCCGCCCAGAACAATCGTGTCGATGCCGCGGCGACGCAGTTGAAGCTCCAGGTCGGTGCCGTAAAATGCGCCCCACTGGCGTTTGGTCACTTCCAGATCGCTGGCCTGCACGTTAAGCGCCTGTGGGTAAGTCCACCAGTTTTCCGGCAGCGCGCCGCCCGCATGCTCAGCGTCCACCGGCTGCTTCAGCGCTTCGGCGAAATCAGCCGACCAGCCCACGCGCACCAGCACTACCGGTGCATTGACGGCACGGAATTTTGCGGCCAGTTTGGCAGAACGCGCGACCACATCGCTGGCAGCGTGCGGGGCATTACCGAAAGGCAGGATGCCATCCTGCAGGTCGATCAATACCAGGGCAGTGGTTTTTGGGTTCAGTTTAAACATGACTTTCTCCGGTTCAGCAGGTGAAAAACAGCGAGAATACAAAGGAACCGGCTATTTGCGCGACAAATTATGGCGATAAAGCTGGGGAGATTTGTTAGCGGGTATTTCTTAGCCTGCGAATAGCTACATGGGGAATCATTGTTCCCCATGACAGAGACTCAGGTCGTTGCGGGCTAAACTTCGATGTCAAAAAGGGTTTCCTGCGGCTCACCCAGCGTGCCGTAACGCTGGAGCTCTTCGCGTAAGGATTGCCACCGCTCCTGATAAATACGGCGATTTCGCTCGGCCTGTTCGGCTTTGCTCAGGCTCCTGCGCTCTGTGGTACTTTCCTGTTTCAATAACATAGATTCCTGCCTCCCTTTGAATATCCATGCGGTAGCGGTAGTCTAACTCCACTGATTGTTTTTTCAACAGATAATTGTAATAACGGCCCAGAGCAGGGCGGGCGGACAGCCAGAAAAGGATGCTGCACTGCCCGCGATGCGCAAAATTGCGCATCACAGAGCCAATCCCCTGGATGAACAGGGCTTCAAGCTCTTCCCGGCTGTAGTGCATCGCGCTATAAGTGTCATAACGCGCGCGTGGATGCAGGGCATACAGCGCCTGCCGGTCAAAAAAATTAACCATCCAGGCGGTGCGGAGCTGCTCAGGGCTGTACCAGTCAGCCAGCATCAGCCCGTAGTCAGCTAGGAACTCAACGTGGTATTCACTTCTGAGCCAGTCACTCTTGTGGACGTTAAGTAAATAGTGATGCCGACACCGCGGCGTAGGTGTCATTTTGCTGCCTTGTATTCTCATCATACGTTCCCTGTGCTGCGTTCATTTCCGGGTACTGAGCAGCGACACTAGCGCTGGCAGAGCCACGCCGCCAGTTGCTTTATTGACCGCTTGAAGGGACTGGAATGCTGCTCGCGTTTTTTCTGCGCTGTTGCACTGATGACAGCACTTATCCTGTGAGGCGTTTTCCATTATAATGGCCGCCATTTTTCGCGGCAGCAGCGCTTCTCAGAGCAGGGTATTGATTAAAAATGCTGCACCCGCAGCGCTGTAGTTAAAAGGATATCGTTATGCGTACTGAGTATTGTGGACAGATCAACCTGTCTCATGTAGGCCAGCAGGTAACACTGTGCGGTTGGGTTAATCGCCGCCGCGACCTCGGCAGCCTGATCTTTATTGATATGCGCGACCGTGAAGGCATCGTGCAGGTGTTCTTTGACCCGGACCGTCAGGAAGCTTTCAAGCTGGCTTCTGAGCTGCGTAATGAGTTCTGCATTCAGATCACCGGCACCGTGCGTGCGCGTGATGAGAAAAACAAAAACAGTGATATGGCGACCGGTGAGATCGAGGTGTTTGCCACCGACCTGACCATCATCAACCGCTCTGAGCCGCTGCCGTTGGACTCCAACATGGCGAACAGCGAAGAAGCGCGTCTGAAATATCGCTACCTCGACCTGCGCCGCCCGGATATGGCCAACCGCCTGAAAGCGCGTGCCAAAATCACCAGCTTTGTGCGCCGCTTTATGGATGAGCACGGTTTCCTCGATATCGAAACCCCGATGCTGACTAAGGCTACGCCGGAAGGTGCCCGTGACTATCTGGTGCCAAGCCGCGTGCACAAAGGCAAATTCTATGCGCTGCCGCAGTCGCCACAGCTGTTCAAACAGCTGCTGATGATGTCCGGGTTTGACCGCTACTATCAGATCGTCAAATGCTTCCGTGATGAAGACCTGCGCGCCGATCGCCAGCCAGAATTTACCCAGATCGATGTTGAAACCTCGTTTATGACGGCGCCACAGGTGCGTGAAATTATGGAACGTCTGGTGCGCGAGCTGTGGCTCGACGTGAAGTCTGTCGATCTCGGCGACTTCCCGCAGATGACCTTTGCCGAGGCGATGCGCCGTTACGGCTCTGATAAGCCGGACCTGCGTAACCCGATGGAGCTGGTGGACGTTGCTGACCTGCTGAAAGACGTAGAGTTTAAAGTCTTCTCCGGCCCGGCGAACGATGCTAAAGGACGCGTTGCCGCACTGCGCGTGCCGGGTGGCGCGCAGCTTAGCCGCAAGCAGATTGACGATTACGGCAAATTCATTGAAATCTACGGTGCCCGTGGCCTGGCGTATATCAAGGTGAACGAGCGTGCGAAAGGCCTGGAAGGGATCACTAGCCCGGTGGCTAAATTCCTGAGCGCGGAAATTGTTGAAGCTATTCTGGCGCGCACCGCTGCCGCCGATGGCGATATGATCTTCTTCGGCGCTGACAGTGCCAAAGTGGTGGCCGATGCGCTGGGTGCACTGCGCCTGAAGCTGGGACGTGACCTGAAAATCACCGACGAAGCCGCATGGAAACCGCTGTGGGTGATCGACTTCCCGATGTTTGAAGACAATGGCGAAGGCGGCCTGACGGCGATGCACCACCCGTTCACCGCGCCGAAAGATATGTCACCAGCCGAGCTGAACAGCGCGCCGGAAACGGCGATTGCCAATGCCTACGATATGGTGATCAACGGTTATGAAGTGGGCGGCGGTTCTGTGCGTATCCACAATGGCCAGATGCAGCAGACCGTATTCGGCATTCTGGGTATTGCTGAGCACGAGCAGCGCGAGAAGTTTGGCTTCCTGCTGGATGCTCTGAAGTTCGGTACGCCGCCGCACGCTGGCCTGGCCTTTGGCCTTGACCGCCTGGTGATGCTGCTGACCGGCACGGAAAACATCCGTGATGTTATCGCCTTCCCGAAAACGACCGCTGCGGCCTGTCTGATGACCGAAGCGCCAAGTTTCGCCAACCCGGCTTCCCTGGCTGAGTTGGGTATTGAGGTGATTAAAAAGGTCAAAGACCAGCCATTAGAGAACGAATAATGGCCTTCAAGCATCCGGTATCAGTGCTGGTGGTGATTTACGCCGCCAATACGGGGCGGGTGCTGATGTTGCAGCGGCGCGATGATGTGGATTTCTGGCAGTCGGTCACCGGCAGCCAGGAAGCAGGGGAGAGCCCCGCACGGACCGCGCAGCGCGAGGTGCTGGAAGAGACGGGAATTGATATTTGCGCGGAGCAGCTCACATTAGTGGACTGCCAGCGTCATATAGAATTCGAAATCTTTCCGCACTTCCTCCACCGCTATGCGCCGGGCACCACCCATAACCGGGAACACTGGTTTACTCTGGCGCTGACGGCGGAGTGCGACATAACGCTGAGCGAGCATCTGGCCTATCAGTGGCTGGACGCCCCGGCCGCCGCCGCGCTCACCAAGTCCTGGAGTAATCGCCAGGCAATTGAAGAATTCGTAGTTTAACTTTGGTTTAATCTTTTGAACTTAGCCAAACGGTCAGGCGTCATCGCCAGCAAGATAGCCTGTCCGGTGCCAATTTGGAGACTAATAGGAAATGGCGGGACACAGTAAATGGGCAAATACCAAGCACCGCAAGGCTGCACAGGATTCCAAGCGCGGTAAAATCTTTACCAAAATCATCCGTGAGCTGGTGACGGCTGCCAAACTGGGCGGCGGTGATGCCAGCTCTAACCCGCGCCTGCGTGCGGCGATGGATAAAGCGCTGTCCAACAACATGACGCGTGACACCATGAACCGTGCGATTGCACGCGGCGTGGGCGGCGATGATGATACCAATATGGAAACCATCATTTATGAAGGCTACGGCCCGGGCGGCACCGCCGTGATGATCGAGTGCCTGTCTGATAACCGTAACCGTACCGTGTCTGAAGTGCGTCATGCCTTCACCAAAACCGGCGGTAACCTGGGGACTGACGGGTCGGTTGCCTATCTGTTCACTAAAAAAGGGGTGATCTCTTACGCACCTGGCCTGGATGAAGATACGGTGATGGATGCGGCGCTGGAAGCCGGCGCTGATGACGTGGTGACCTATGACGATGGCGCGATTGACGTGTTCACCCCGTGGGAAAACATGGGCGCGGTGAAGGATGCTCTGGAAGCGGCAGGTCTGCCAGCGGAAAGCGCGGAAGTCACCATGATCCCATCGACCAAAGCGGATATGGATGCGGAAACCGCGCCAAAACTGCTGCGTCTGATCGACATGCTGGAAGATTGTGACGACGTGCAGGAAGTTTACCATAACGGTGAAATTTCTGACGAGGTGGCGGAAACGCTTTGATAGCGGCTCCATCGCACCGCAGGAGCGCGTAATGGCGATCATTCTTGGTATTGACCCGGGTTCGCGCATTACCGGCTACGGAGTGATCCGCCAGGTCGGGCGGCAGTTAACCTATCTGGGCAGCGGCTGTATCCGCACCAGCGTGGCCGATCTGCCGACCCGCCTGAAGCTGATCTACGCGGGCGTCAGTGAAATTATCACGCAGTTCCAGCCAGAATATTTTGCTATCGAGCAGGTATTTATGGCCAAGAACGCGGACTCGGCGCTGAAGCTCGGCCAGGCACGCGGGGCGGCGATCGTCGCGGCGGTTAATCAGGACCTGCCGGTGTTCGAATACGCGGCGCGTCAGGTCAAGCTGACCGTGGCAGGCACGGGCGGTGCGGAAAAGAGCCAGGTGCAGCACATGGTGCGCACCTTGCTTAAACTTCCTGCTAACCCGCAGGCGGATGCGGCGGATGCGCTGGCCATTGCCATCACCCACTGCCATCTGAGCCAGAACGTCACGCGTATTGGCGAAGGCAAACTGACCCTTGCACGCGGCCGCCTGAGTTAGCTTTCATCCCGAAATTCCCGGCAGGCTGGATATTCATCCAGCCTTTTTTATGCTATAAACTCCCCACTTAAAGTTATCGGAAGGAAGCGAATGTGATAGGTCGTCTGAGAGGCATTATCCTGGAAAAACAGCCGCCCGTGGTGTTAATTGAGGCCAGCGGCGTGGGTTATGAGGTGCAAATGCCGATGACCTGTTTTTATGAGCTTCCCGAACTCAATCAAGAAGCGATCATCTTTACCCAGTTCGTGGTGCGTGAAGATGCCCAGCTGCTGTTCGGCTTTAACAGTAAGCCCGAGCGTGCGCTTTTTCGCGAGCTGGTGAAAGTGAATGGCGTCGGGCCGAAGCTGGCGCTGGCGATCCTCTCCGGGATGTCGGCCCAGCAGTTTGTGACTGCCGTCGAGCGTGAAGAGATCGCCGTGCTGGTGAAACTGCCGGGCGTGGGCAAGAAAACCGCCGAGCGCCTGGTGGTTGAAATGAAAGACCGCTTTAAAGGCATGCACGGCGATCTGTTCGCCAGCGATGCACCGTTTGCCCTGACCAGCGAAATGCCGGTGGAAACGGGTAACGATGCCGAGAGTGAAGCCGTTGCTGCGCTGGTCGCCCTGGGGTATAAACCGCCAGAAGCCAGCCGGATGATCAGTAAAGTGGGCAAACCTGATGCCGACTGCGAAACGTTAATTCGCGAAGCCCTGCGCGCAGCCATTTAGAGGTAAAGCATGATTGAAGCCGATCGCCTGGTCTCTGCCGGGGTTATTACAGAAGAAGAGGTGATTGACCGCGCGATCCGTCCGAAGATGCTGGACGAGTACGTCGGCCAGCCTGTGGTGCGCGAGCAGATGGAGATCTTCATCAAAGCCGCCAAAATGCGCGGTGATGCGCTCGACCATCTGCTGATCTTCGGTCCTCCGGGCCTCGGTAAAACCACGCTGGCCAACATTGTCGCCAATGAGATGGGCGTCAATCTGCGCACCACCTCCGGGCCGATTCTGGAGAAGGCGGGCGATCTGGCTGCTATGCTGACCAACCTTGAGCCTCACGACGTGCTGTTTATCGATGAGATCCACCGCCTTTCACCGGTCGTGGAGGAGGTACTGTATCCGGCGATGGAAGATTACCAGCTGGATATTATGATCGGTGAAGGGGCGGGTGCCCGCTCGATCAAGCTGGACCTGCCGCCGTTTACCCTGATTGGTGCTACCACGCGCGCCGGGTCGCTCACCTCGCCGCTGCGCGACCGCTTTGGCATCGTGCAGCGCCTGGAGTTTTATCGCGTGGAAGATCTGCAGCATATCGTCGGGCGCAGCGCAGCCTGCCTCGGTTTGCCGCTGACCGATGATGGCGCGCTGGAGATCGCCCGCCGCGCCCGCGGTACGCCACGTATCGCCAACCGCCTGCTCAGGCGCGTGCGTGACTTCGCGGAAGTGCGTGCCGCCGGGGAGATGAGTGGCGATGTCGCCGCGAAAGCGCTGGATATGCTGAGCGTCGATACCGAAGGTTTCGACTATATGGACCGTAAACTGCTGCTGGCGATTATTGATAAGTTTATGGGTGGCCCGGTCGGGCTGGATAACCTGGCGGCGGCGATTGGCGAAGAGCGCGAAACCATTGAGGATGTGCTGGAGCCATTTTTAATCCAGCAGGGCTTTATTCAGCGCACGCCGCGCGGGCGTATTGCCACCGGGCATGCGTACAAGCATTTTGGTATCGATCGCCCGGCTTCTCCGTAGGGGCGAGGCATGCCTCGCCCGCTGCCAGCAAGCCAGGGTCAGACATGCCTGACCCCTACGAGGGATGCTAAACTGCCGGTTTCTTCACCATACTCAGCATAAACAGCACGGCAGCGCCCAGCACCACGGACGGGCCTGCCGGCGTGTCATAAAACGCCGAGAAGGTCAGGCCGGCAGTGACGGCCAGCATGCCAACCACAATAGCCAGCAGCGCCATCTGTTCCGGGGAACGGGCAAAGCGGCGCGCGGTGGCGGCAGGAATAATCAGCAGGGAGGTGATGATCAGCGCCCCGACAAACTTCATGGCCACGCCAATGGTCAGCGCGGTGATCAGCATCAGAATCATTTTGGTACGCTGAATATTCACCCCATCCACCTGCGCCAGCTCCGGGCTGATGGTCATCGACAGCAGCGCGCGCCACTGCCAGCCCAGCAGCAGCATCACCACCGCCACGCCCGCCGCAATCGTCCACAGATCCTGCGGCGTGACGGCCAGCAGGTCGCCAAACAGATAGGCCATCAGGTCAACGCGCACGTCTGACATCAGGCTGACCACCACCATCCCCAGCGACAGCGCGCTGTGCGCCATAATCCCGAGCAGGGTATCAATGGCCAGATGCGGCCTGCGCTCCAGCCACACTAACACCAGCGACAGCAGCAGGGTCACCGCGATCACCGCATAAAACGGGCTGACGTTGAGCAGCAGGCCAAATGCCACGCCGAGCAGAGAAGCGTGCGCCAGGGTGTCGCCGAAGTAGGACATGCGGCGCCAGACCACAAATGACCCCAGTGGACCGGCCGCCAGCGCCAGTAAAATGCCGGCCAGCCAGCCGGGTAATAACAGCTCAATCATTGCGTCCGGTCCCTCTACGTAAAACAATGCGTCCCTGAAGATCGTGACGATGGTTGTGATGATGGCGATAAATGGCCAGCTGCTCGGCACCGCGTGGGCCAAACATCGAGATAAATTCCGGATGTTGCGACACCGCCTCCGGCGTTCCGGAGCAGCAGATATGGTGATTGAGGCACAGCACCTCATCGGTTTTCGCCATCACCAGATGCAGATCGTGGGAGACCATCAGCACGCCGCAGTTCAGCTCGCGACGCAGCTGGTCAATCAGATCGTACAGTGCGACCTGGCCATTAACATCGACGCCCTGAGTCGGCTCATCCAGCACCAGCAGCTGTGGCTGATTGAGCAGTGCCCGCGCCAGCAGCACGCGCTGCATCTCACCGCCGGATAATTTCTGCAGCGGATACTCCAGCAGCTGCGCGGCCTGCACGCGCTTCAGCGCCGGCAGGATATCGGCGCGCTTCACGCCGGGGCGCAGACGCATAAAGCGATCGACGGTGAGCGGCAGGGTGACATCCAGATGAATTTTTTGCGGCACGTAGCCAATTCGCAGCTGGGCAGGGCGGGTCAGAGTACCGGCGGTAGGGGCAATCAGCCCCAGCACCACGCGCACCAGCGAAGATTTACCGGCACCGTTTGGCCCGAGCAGGGTCAGAATGCGGCCGGGCTGCAGCGTCAGTGAAACATCAGACAGCACGCGGCGCTGACCAAAACTCACAGATATTTTATCAAGGGCTATCAAAGGGGACATATCGATTACTGGTTGCAGAAGTTTACGGATGTTATAATATCACAACCCATCAGCTAATCACGATGGATTGAATCATTATGTTACATAAAAAAACGCGTGCCTTTTCAATGCTGGCTGGCCTGAGTGTCGCCGCTTCGCTTGCACTTCCTGCCCAGGCCGCCGTGGTAGCCTCTGTTAAGCCGGTGGGCTTCATCGCCTCAGCCATTGCCGATGGTGTAACCCCGGTTGAAATCCTGCTGCCCGACGGTGCTTCAGAGCATGATTACGCGCTGCGCCCATCAGACATTAAACGCTTGCAGGACGCGGATTTAGTGGTATGGGTCGGGCCAGAAATGGAAGCTTTTATGACCAAATCGGCCGCTTCCCTTCCCGCACAAAAGAACGTTGAAATGGACACCCTGCCGGGTGTAAAAGCGCTGCTGCTGAAGGGCGGGGAAGACGAAGAGGAAGAGCATGAAGGGCATGCTCATGGCGGTGCCGAAGAGCACGAGCACCACCACCACGGGGAATATAATATGCACCTGTGGATGTCTCCTGAAATCGCCAGGAAAACTGCTGTTGCAATCCATGCAAAATTATTGGAACTTATGCCGCAAAGCAAGGACAAACTAGACGCTAATCTGCAGCACTTTGAAGCAGAATTGTCGTCTGCCGATGCGAAAATCGGTAATCAGCTGGCCCCGGTGAAAGGTAAAGGATATTTCGTTTTTCATGATGCTTACACATACTTTGAAAAACACTACGGTCTGACTCCATTAGGTCATTTTACCGTGAATCCTGAGATCCAACCTGGCGCGCAGCGTTTACATCAAATACGAACACAGTTGGTTGAGCAGAAGGCCGCATGCGTCTTTGCTGAGCCACAATTCAGGCCGGCCGTGATTGAAGCCGTTGCCAGAGGGACCAAAGTGCGTTCGGGCACGCTGGATCCACTCGGGACGAACATCACCCCAGGTAAAGATAGCTATGTGACATTCCTCTCACAGCTGTCCAGCCAATATGCGAGCTGCCTGAATGGAGAATAGAGGAAACTTAAGTGCAGCAGATTGCCCGCGCTGTCGCCATAGCGTTCAATAATTTACCCCGACCTCACCGCATCATGCTGGGGTCGCTCACCGTCGTAACTCTGGCCGTCACCGTCTGGCGGCCTTACGTTTATCATCCTGGCAGTGAAAGCCCGATTGTGAAAACGGTCGAGCTGGAAAAGAGTGAGCTGCGCACGCTGCTCCCGGAAGCCAGTGAACCTATCGATCAAGATACGCCGTCCCCCGCTGATGATGTGCCTAAAGATGAAATCGATGAGGATGTGCCGGATGAAAGCGGCACGCACGACTATGTCGTTTCCACCGGCGACACGCTCAGCAGCGTACTGAATCAGTATGGCATTGATATGTCTGATATCAGCCAGCTGGTGAAGGCGGATAAAGACCTGCGTAATCTTCAGATCGGCCAGCAGCTGTCGTGGACGCTCACCGATGATGGTCAGCTTCAGCGCCTCAGTTGGGAAGTTTCCCGCCGTGAAACCCGTACTTACGATCGTTCCGGCGAAGGCTTTAAATCTTCCGCGGCGATGCAGAAGGGCGAGTGGCAGAACAAGGTACTGAGCGGCGTGGTTAACGGCAGCTTCGTCAGCAGCGCCCGCTCGGCAGGCCTGACCGGCGGCGAAATCAGCGCGGTGATCAAATCACTGCAGTGGCAGATGGATTTCCGCAAGCTGCGCAAAGGCGATCGCTTCGCGGTGCTGATGTCGCGTGAAATGATGGACGGTAAAAGCGAGCAGAGCGAACTGCAGGGCGTGCGTATGAGCAGCGGGGGCAAAGATTACTACGCTATCCGCGCTGAAGACGGCAAGTTCTATGACCGCAGTGGTTCCGGTCTGGCGCGCGGCTTTATGCGTTTCCCCACGGTGAAACAGTACCGCGTCTCCTCTAACTTTAATCCGCGCCGCGTCAACCCGGTCACCGGGCGTATCGCGCCGCACAAAGGCGTCGACTTTGCCGTGCCGGTCGGTACCCCGGTGCTGGCGGTGGGTGATGGTGAAGTGATCGTCTCCAAGCGCAGCGGCGCTGCGGGCAACTATGTGGCTATCCGCCACGGTCGCCAGTATATGACGCGCTATATGCACCTGAAAAAGCTGCTGGTGAAGCCAGGTCAGAAGGTGAAACGCGGTGACCGTATTGCGCTGTCCGGCAATACCGGGCGCTCCACCGGGCCTCACGTGCATTACGAAATCTGGATTAACAATCAGGCAGTCAACCCATTAACGGCCAAGCTGCCGCGTATGGAAGGGCTGGCCGGTAAAGAGCGTCGCGACTACCTTGCGCAGGTGCGTGAAGTGGTGCCCAAGCTGCGATTTGAATAATTCAGCTGCATGAAAACTGAGCCGATGGGTGTTGCCGTCGGCTTTTTTTTTAGGCAGGCAGAGGCTAAATGACCAATAACATTGCAAATTTGCCCGTCAGCACTATCATAAGCCCGTTATTGTTCGAGGCCAGTGCATGGAAAACAGAAAAAAAAGTAACGTTGAGTTTATACCCACCTTTCAGAAATCCTTTCTTTTACCGCGTTACTGGGGGAGCTGGCTGGCGGTAGGTGCCTTTGCTGGTCTGGCGCTGGTTTCCCCGCGTCTGCGCGACCCGCTGCTGGGTGCGCTGGGGCGTTTTGCCGGCAAGCTGGCGCGCAGCGCGCGACGTCGTGCGCAGATTAACCTGCTGTACTGCATGCCTGAGAAGACCGAAGCCGAGCGCGAGCAGATTGTCGATGAGATGTTTGCCACGGCACCGCAGTCGATGGCGATGATGGGCGAGCTGGCTATCCGCCCGAAGAGCGCAATCAAACGCATTCGCTGGCACGGCCGTGAGATTATCGAACCGATGCGCGCAGCGGGTCAGAATGTGATCTTCCTTGTGCCGCACGGCTGGGCGGTCGATATTCCGGCAATGGTGCTGGCTTCCGAAGGGCAGCCGATGGCGGCGATGTTCCATAACCAGAGCGATCCGGTGATGGACTATGTCTGGAACAGCGTACGTCGCCGTTTTGGTGGCCGTATGCACGCCCGTAATGATGGTATCAAACCGTTTATCAGCTCTATCCGTCAGGGTTACTGGGGCTACTATCTGCCCGATCAGGACCACGGTGCCGAGCACAGCGAGTTTGTCGATTTCTTCGGCACCTATAAAGCCACGCTACCCGCGCTGGGCCGCATGATGAAAGTGTGCCGCGCCAGAGTGGTGCCGCTGTTCCCGGTGTACGACAGCAAAACGCATATGCTGGATATCTGGCTGCGCCCGCCGATGGATGATTTGGTGGATGTGAACGATCAAAAACTGGCGCGGCGGATGAATGAAGAGGTCGAAATCTTTGTGCGCCCGAACCCGGAGCAGTACACCTGGATCCTCAAGCTGATCAAAACGCGTCGTCCGGGTGAGGTTGAGCCCTACGATCGTAAAGAGCTGTACCCGAAGAAATAAGCAGTTTGCGCGTAGGGGGCGACCGCTGTTCTGGTCGACCCGCAACGACTTCAAGGGCGGACCGAAAAAGAGGGTCCGCCCCTACACAACATCACATCACCTTCTGATTATCAATCCAACGCCGAACGGCGCTTTCTCTCACGCAGGAACGCACGCACCAGCCAGCACCAGAGCAGGCCGCAGGCCAGATTTGCCAGGCTGAAAGCACGCGTGCCATCGCTGAAGTAAGCAAACTTCGCCAGCTCAATCCCCAGCGCGAACACCAGAATACTCACCATACCGAGCATCGCGGCCACGCTGCCTTTGCCTGCGCTGCTGGAAAACAGCGTCAGACGATACAGCCCGGCATTGACCAGCCCGGTGCCGAAGCCATAGATGCTCAGCCCGGCAGTCAGCCACAGATAGCTGTGGCCGTCGATCAGCGCGGCAATGGCGGCAATCCCCAGCCCCAGAAGGATTGGCCAGGCACCCAGGCGCAGCGGGAAGTCGATTGGCACGCGGGAGGCCAGCTTACCCAGCGTCAGGTTACCGGCAATCATCGCGACAAACACCGGCAGCTGCAGCAGCGCATAGTCCATGCGCGACAGCCCCTCGTCGTGGATCAGGATCACCGGCGACAGCGCCACCCAGGCCAGGCAGGGAATGGTGACCAGGCCTATCGCCAGCGAACCGCTCATCACCTGACGGTCCTTCACCAGTGCCAGGTAGCCTTTGCCGAGTGATTTCAGCGACAGCGACATCTGCCTGTCGCCTGCGGTTTCCGGCATGGTACGCCACAGTCCAACCAGCGCCACGGCGGTCACCACGCCAAACAGCCAGAACATGGTGCGCCAGTCGCTGAACTCAAGGAATGCCGCACCCGCCAGCGGGCCCGCTAACGGCGCCAGCAGGGCAACGTTCGCCATCAGCGCCATAATGCGCACGCTCAGGGCCTCGTCGAATGCTTCCTGTATGGCGGCATAACCGACGGCGCCGATAAAGCACAGGCTGATGCCCTGCAGGAAACGCAGCAGGACAAACTGCTCAATGCTCTGCACCCAGTGGGTCGCCATACAGGTCAGCATAAAGAAGGCGACGCCTGAGAGCATCACCGGGCGGCGGCCGAGCTTGTCGGACAGCGGCCCGAGCAGCCACTGCAGCACAATGCCGCCAATCAGATAGGCGGTCAGCGAGGCAGATACCCACTCCGGACCGACCTTAAACTCGCTGGTCACCAGCAGCATGCCGGGCTGGATCATATCGTGGGCGATATAGGTGGCAAACTCAAACAGCACCAGTGACAGCGGGAAAATCAGATGTCGCCGGGTAAGGTTTGCTATGGGGATAAATGACGCCATTCCGGCTCCCTCCTGGAATTAATGAAAAGTAAAAAAAGCGCGGCCGCCTGAGCGACCGCGCTAACATACCGCATTTTTACCTGATAACACTGCACAATTATGAATTATCTAAAACGGGCAATCGGATTGTGCAATACGCCGGAAAACTTCAGGTTCTCTGCCGGATCGGCCAGATTGATCATCTGCTGGTTGTTCGCCAGCTGCAGGCGGTTAAGGCAGGAGCGCTGGAACGTTTCGGCAAACAGATCGTAGCGCGCAAACTTGCGGGCAAACTGTGGATGCGCCTGCTGATACTCCTGCACGCAGTGAGCCACGGCCTGCCAGAAACGCGCTTCGGGTAGCGTGCCGGACTGGTCGAGAATGGCGCTGACGAAGCGGAAGATGCAGTCGAAGACGTCGGTGAAGATCGACAGCAGCTTTAGCGGTTCCGGCACGTCCACTGCCAGGCGCTGCACGTTATCCGGCAGCTCGGCATCCGGGTTCATCACCGCAATCTCTTCGCCGATATCTTTCATATAGGCGCTGACCGGAATATTGTTCTGCAGCAGCAGGATCAGGTTCTCGCCGTGCGGCATAAACACCAGGTCGTGCTGATAGAAGCAGTGCAGTAGCGGGCTGAGGTAGCAGCGCAGATAGCGCGCGACCCAGTCGGCCGCGTCGAGGCCTGAATCGGCAATCAGCGCAGGCAGCAGCGGCTGCTGGTTGGCATCAAGGTGCAGGAATGACGCCATGGTCATCAGCCGCTGGCCGGGCTGCAGCTGTGCCATCGGGTTATCGCGCCACAGGGCGGCAAACATCTTCTTGTAGGCCGAGTCGCCGCTGATGGCCTGCTCGTAATAGCGGTTGTGATAGCCGATAGCCGCCACTTCGCGCAGGATGCGGAAATCGCACTGCTGCAGCCAGCTGTCATTTTTCACCAGCTCTGCCAGCCAGTGATTGATCGCCGGGGTGGTCGCCATATAGTACGGCGACAGGCCGCGCATAAAGCCCATGTTCAGCACCGACAGCGCGGTTTTGACGTAGCGTTTCGTCGGCTGGCTGCGGTTGAAGAAGGTGCGGATCGACTGCTGTGCCTGGTAAACATCATCCCCCGCTCCCAGCCAGATAATATCGCGGGCGGCAATATCGGCGGCGAACACCGTCAGCAGCTTGTTGTACCACTGCCACGGATGGACCGGCATCAGCAGATAGTCCTGCTGCGCCACGCCCAGATTATCGAGCTGCTGATGGAAGGCGGCCAGGGTAGTATCGCCCAGCTCATCGCGCATCAGCTGCTGATACTCCAGCTCATCCAGGCTGGCAAAGTGCGCATTGCGGCGATGCACCGCAACCCAGATCAGATTGATCGGCGCGGCGGCTTCCGGTGCATAGGCCAGGTAATCACGGGCATCAAAACCGATGCGGCCATTGTTGGCGACAAAGCAGGGATGGCCTTCGCTCATGGCGGCTTCTACCGTCTGGAAATCGGCGCGAACCAGTTCGGCGCTGCTGAGGCTGTTTTTTTGCAGCTTGAAGACCGAGCTGCACAGCGTGCTGGTGATCTCCTCCATGTAGGTCGCCAGCAGGTTGGGTGGAATACCGATCTGCTGATTGAACTCGACGATAAACTGCAGCGCATCCAGCGGCAGCGGCGCGCCGTTGTTCAGCTTTTGCAGCGACTGTTCGTCGATTGCCCAGTGATCGAGCGCCATGCGCCGGGCGCGGAACTGATATTCGCACTCGCTGGCCGGAACGGGCAGGCGATAGCGGTCATCGCCCAGCGCCTGCGGCGTGATAATCAGCTCGTGTGAGAACTCGGCAATGGCTTTGCGCAGCAGCAGGCGGTTAGCCTGTTCCCAGTGGGGACCGGGCAGATGGCTGCCGCTCAGCAGCGGGGAAGGGGTGGTCATGGTCAGGGTCTCCTGTTGCAGTGCCTGTTGGTAATCTTCGCGCTGGCAAAACGCCAGCCACGCGGTTTTGTGCCCCATATCAATCTGGTGCTGGTACTGGAAGCCGGCACGCTTATTTAGCGGGTGGATCCTGGCGTTATTTACATCCGGTTCGACCACCACGCGCTGGACCTCAGGGCGACTGAACATAAAGTCCATCACCACGGTAAACACCTGCCAGCTGAACTGCGGACGCGGCTGAGTAGCGGGGGCGATGAGGATGTGCATCCCGTAGTCGCCGTCGCGCGCCGGATAATACTTACCGACTTCATCGCGCTGCGCCTGATAGCACTCGATGAGAAACACCGGTTCGCCGTCGCAGCAGCCAACCAGCGCTGCGTGCGGATCGCTGGCGGTCAGCTGCTGATAAAACTGGCTGACCTGCTCCAGCGTGTCCTGCTGCATGCCCCAGAAGCGGGCGTAGTCGCGCGTTACCCAGCTGTGGATTACGGCGGCATCTTCAGGCTGCAGCGGGCGCAGCGAGAACGCTCCCGCCGGACGTGAGGTGGTGAAAATAGCGGATGACAACATATTACTGCTCCTCGCAGGCGGGGAAGGTCTGGAAGGCGATGCGGCGCTCAACGGGATAGACTTCCCGCCCGGTCAGTTCGCGGATCAGCACCGAGTTGCGGTAGCACGCCATGCCGAGGTCCGGGGTGACAAAGCCGTGGGTATGCAGCTCTGCGTTCTGCACAAACACCTGATTGTTGCGGTCGATACTGTAGTTACGCTGCACGTCGTAGCGGCCTTTATCATCCCAGCGCAGCCGCTGGGCGATCCCCTCAATAAACTGCGGCGGCTGATAGTGATAGCCAGTCGCCATGACGATGCCCTCGCTGCGGCGCGTGTAGCTGCGGTCCTGCTCCTGCTGATGCAGCGTTAGCTCAAATCCGCCCTGCGGCAGCCAGCGCAGAGCGGTGAGGGCCGAGTGGGTAAACAGATTGACGTCAAGCGCACCGTCCAGCTGCTTAACGTACATCAGGTCATAAATCGCGTTAATCAGCTCGCTGTTGATGCCTTTATAGAGGTTCTTATGCTGGGCGTTGAGGCTATCGCGCTTCTCCGCAGGCAGCTGGTGGAAGTAATCCACCCACTCCGGCGAGGTCATCTCCAGCGTCAGCTTGCTGTACTCCAGCGGGTAGAAGCGCGGGGCGCGGGTCACCCAGTTGAGCTGGTAGCCAAATTTATCGATGTCGCCAAGCAGGTCATAGTAGATCTCCGCCGCGCTCTGGCCGCTGCCGAGTACGGTAATCGAACGCTTCTGCTGCAGCTGGGCTTTGTTCACCAGGTACTGGCTGGAGTGCGTCAGACGCTGCTGATGCGGCTTGCTGCACTCCGGTAGCCAGGCCTGCGGGCCGGTGCCCAACACCAGGCGGCGCGTCAGCCACTGCTGGCGCTCCCCGCTGCGGCTGTCGTGGCTGCGCACGCGGTAGCACTGCAGCGGCTCATCCCAGCTGACGTCATCAACCCGGCTGTTCCAGCGCAGATTAGTCAGCTGAGCGGCGGCCCACTGGCAGTAGAGGTTGTACTCTTTGCGCATCAGGAAGAAATCTTCGCGGATGTAAAATGAGTAAATCTTGCCCTGCTGCTTCATGTAGTTGAGCAGGCTGAAGCGGCTGGTGGGGTCAGCCAGCGTTACCAGGTCGGCCATAAACGGCGTCTGCAGATGCGCGCTCTCCAGCATCATGCCGGTGTGCCAGTCGAAGCCGGGATTCTGATCGAGGAAGAGGCCATCGAGATCCTCCAGCGGCTCGGTCAGGCAGGCAAGGCTGAGGTTGAACGGTCCGATGCCAATGCCGATAAAATCGTAAATTTTACTCATGATGCTGGCCTCCTGTGCGCGGCTGGCTGAGCAGCTCGCGCCCGTAATGAACGATAAGCGCGAGGGTATCCTGCAGGTCAGCGAGGGTGGTATTGGGGTTGAGCAGGGTGATTTTCAGATACTGACGGCCATCCACTTTGGTTCCGGCGACCACGGCATTGCCAGAGCGGAACAGCGCCTTGCGCACCCCGGTATTCAGCTCATCGAGCTGCGCATCGCTGTAGCCTGCTTTCGGCACCAGACGAAACACCTGAGTGGTCAGTTCGGGGGCGTGCAGCACCTCCATCACCGGGTGATCGCGCAGCAGCTGGTGCGTCTGCTGACAGCGCTCCAGCAGGCCGTCAAATGCGCTGCCGAGCGTTTCTGCGCCCATAATGCGCAGCGTCAGCCACATTTTCAGCGCGTCGAAGCGGCGGGTGGTTTGAATGCTTTTATTCACCAGATTTGGCGTGCCTTCCTGCTGCGCGCTGAGCGGGTTCAGGTAGTCGGCGTGATGCGTGACGTGGCGCAGATGGCGTTTATCGCGCACCATGAAGGCGCCGCAGCTGACGGTCTGGAAGAAGGATTTGTGATAATCCACCGTCACCGAGTCCGCCAGTTCAATGCCCTCCAGCCGCTCGCGGTGCAGGTTTGACACCAGCAGCCCGCAGCCGTAGGCAGCGTCGACGTGCATCCATAGCCCGTAGCGGCGGCTGAGTGCGGCAATGGCGGGCAGGGGATCAATACTGCCAAAATCGGTGGTGCCGCTGGTGGCGACCACGGCAATCGGGATTAATCCCTGCTGCAGACAGGCTTCAATCTCGCGCTGCAGCTCCCCGGCATCCATACGGAACTTGTCATCGTGCGCCACTGGGATCACCGCGTCGTAGCCTAATCCCAGCAGCGCTGCGGATTTTTGAATGCTGAAGTGGCTGAGGCCGGAAGTGAAAATGCGCCATTTACTGGCGTCGGCAGGCAGCCCGTTCTGCTTGATGGTGCGCCCGGGATGGCTGCGCTCGTACCCGCTGTCACGCGCCAGCAGCATCGCCATCAGGTTTGACTGCGTGCCGCCGCTGGTGAAAATGCCGTCGGCGCTGGCGGGCAGGCCACAGCGTTTCAGCGTCCAGTCAATCACCTTCTGCTCGATCAGCGTAGCGCCTGCGCTCTGGTCCCAGGTATCCACCGAGCTGTTCACGGCGGCCATCAGCTGTTCGGCCAGCAGGGAAGGGAGCACCACCGGACAGTTGAGGTGGGCAATGTATTTGGGATGGTGGAACCACACGGCGTCCTTAAGCCACAGCTGCTGGAGTTCAGCCAGCGCAGACTCTTCGTCAGCCAGTGGCCGGTCAAGGTCGACGCTGGCGAACGCCGGTGCCAGCTCATGCGGCAGGATGCCGCTAAAGGGTTTTTCTACATTGTGGAAGGTACTGGCAATCAGCGCGACTGCCCGCTCCGTCTGGCGGGAGTACGCTTGCAGCTGCGCATCATTGAAAATGAATTTTTCCGCGGGCAGAGATGGCGCCTCTGACTGTGCGGTTTGCGAACGAAAGACCATACCCGTCACCTTATTTTTTGCGTAAGAAGCCCAGCCGTCATATTTTCCTGACAGCACGATCCGCCTGACGCGCTGCGTCAGTTCAGTATGTTTAATGTTTTTTGCCGGTTACTGTTTTCCGGTCAATAGGTTAAAGCGTGGGTTTTAGCGATGTAAGGTAATAAAACTCCTTTCAGTGGGGTTTAAACCGCTGTTAATGCCGTAGTAAAAGTGTGAATGAGATTATAAATAGTAATTATTATCATTCAATAGGATTAATGTGACAAAGATTGCATAAGCAAAGCTAATATCATGAGTGTGATGTAAGTCACAAAAAAGAGGTTTTATAGGTGAAAAATATTCTGGAAGAGGAGATAAAAGGGAAAGCTGGCGGCATGATTGCCGGAAGAAAGGTGAGAAAAGATTGGGCCTGAGCGGCCCAATCCTATTGCGGATTACTCGACGCGCAGTACGCGGCTGGTATTGGTGGTGCCAGTGGTGCTCATCACATCACCCTGAGTGACGATGACAAGATCGCCCGACATCAGGAAACCTTTTTCACGCAGCAGGTTAATGGCGTCGTGCGCTGCCGCTACGCCATCATTGTTGCTGTCAAAGAACACTGGCGTCACGCCGCGATAGAGCGCGGTCAGGTTCAGCGTGCGCTCGTGGCGCGACATGGCGAAGATCGGCAGGCCGGAGGTGATACGCGAGGTCATCAGTGCAGTACGACCGGATTCGGTCATAGTGATAATTGCGGTAACGCCCTGCAGATGGTTGGCGGCATACATCGCCGACATGGCAATCGCTTCTTCGATGTTGTCGAACTGCACGTCGAGGCGGTGCTTGGAGACGTTAATGCTGGGGATTTTCTCCGCGCCCAGGCACACTTTCGCCATTGCTGAAACGGTTTCCGCCGGATACTGTCCCGCTGCGGTTTCGGCCGACAGCATCACGGCATCGGTGCCGTCCAGTACGGCGTTCGCCACGTCCATCACCTCTGCACGGGTAGGCATTGGGTTAGTGATCATCGATTCCATCATCTGGGTCGCGGTGATCACGGAGCGGTTGAGCTGGCGCGCACGACGGATCAGCGCTTTCTGAATACCCACCAGTTCCGGATCGCCGATTTCAACCCCCAGATCCCCCCTGGCGACCATGACCACATCAGAGGCGAGAATGATGTCATCCATCGCTTCCTGGCTGGCAACGGCTTCGGCACGCTCAACTTTGGAGACGATTTTCGCTTCGCAGCCCGCTTCACGCGCCAGGCGGCGCGCATAGTTCAGGTCTTCTCCGCAGCGCGGGAAGGAGACGGCAAGGTAATCAACGCCGATTTTGGCTGCGGTCAGAATGTCAGCCTTATCTTTTTCCGTCAGCGCTTCAGCAGACAGGCCGCCGCCGAGCTTGTTGATGCCTTTATTATTAGAAAGCGGGCCGCCAACGGTCACTTCGGTAAACACCTTCATGCCCTGGACTTCCAGCACTTTCAGCTGCACGCGACCATCATCCAGCAGCAGAATATCCCCTGGAACCACGTCAGCCGGCAGGCCTTTATAGTCAATACCGACTTTTTCACGGTCGCCTTCACCTTTACCGAGGCTGGCATCCAGCAGGAAGCGTTCGCCGATATTCAGGAACACTTTGCCCTCTTTGAAGGTTGAAACACGAATTTTAGGGCCCTGAAGGTCACCCAGAATCGCCACATGCCGCCCCAGCTTAGCCGCAATTTCACGCACTTTATCTGCACGCATCTGGTGATCTTCTGCTGTGCCATGTGAGAAGTTCAGACGAACGACATTGGCGCCCGCCGCGATGACTTTTTCAAGGTTGTTATCGCGATCGGTGGCGGGCCCCAAAGTGGTTACGATCTTGGTTCTTCTGAGACGTCTTGACATGTATAACTCCGTTGACTTTGAGTGTGGTGTTGCGGGAGCAAGCACTACTTAGGCTGTATCTCTAGTTATATGATATGGGCCAGATGAATTCGACCCTTTACCGTCGTTACTGATTAAAAAACGGTTAATTACTGGCGCGTCAGAGCAGAAATCAGGCTCTCTTTCTCGAAGCGTGAATCCTTGAGGGCTTCTTTCACCCGCTTCAGGTTATCGCGAAATTTCGCCCCGCGCCGCAGGGTGAAACCGGTGGCCAGAACGTCAATCAGGGTGAGCTGCGCCAGTCTGGAAACCATTGGCATATAGATATCGGTGTCTTCGGGAACGTCCAGCGTCAGAGCCAGTGTGGCCTCGCGGGCAAGTGGCGAGCCGGGAGAGGTGATAGCCAGCACGGTGGCATCATTTTCACGGGCCAGCATTGCCAGTTCGACCATACTTTTGGTGCGCCCGGTATGGGAGATCAGCACCATCACATCGCCTTCACCGCTGTTCATACAGCTCATGCGCTGCATCACAATATCATCTGAATAGATGACGGGGACATTGAAGCGAAAAAATTTATTCATCGCATCGTGCGCGACAGCGGCGGATGCGCCCAGGCCAAAAAAGGCGATTTTCTTCGACTGGGTGAGCAGATCGACCGCGCGATTGACGGCATTAACGTCCAGACTCTGTTTCACCCGGTCGAGACCGGCCATCGCCGATTCGAAAATTTTGCCGGAATAGGACTCGACGCTGTCATCCTGTTCAACATTACGGCTGACATAGGGCGTGCCGTTTGCCAGGCTTTGAGCCAGCTGGAGTTTAAAATCTGGAAAACCGTTGGCATCCAGACGGTGGCAGAAGCGATTAACCGTCGGTTCGCTGACGCCGGCTGCACGTGCCAGCAGCGCAATGCTGGAGTGCATCGCGGTGGCCGGGGAGGCGAGGATCACTTCTGCCACCTTGCGTTCGGATTTGCTCAAATTTTCCAGTTGTAACTGAATTTTTTCCAGCATATTCATATTGCTACCCGCTCATACATTCTGACGATTTCAATCAAAGGAGAAATCGATGTCATTTTGTAGAGAATATACAATGCGCTACAGGCCCGGTGTCAGTAGCATAACGACAATACTTTACATTTTTTGCCAGAGTTTGAGCTGTGTCTGATTTTCACAACTGTAATAACAGTAACAAAAATGTCGAAAAATTACGCACAAACTGAGTGCCACCCCCTGAGGTTTGTCACTAAATTAGGCATTGGTTGAATACATTGTGCCTGAGTGCGTCCGGCTGGTTTACGCGGACCGGGCAAAAGCAGTACATTGTATTGAAACAAAATTACAATAAGAGTCTGTCTGACTACGGAATTTTAGGGACAGGCTAATCCTGCAACGAGGAGAATGAAATGGCGGTTACACAAACAGCCCAGGCATGCGATCTGGTCATTTTCGGTGCCAAAGGCGACCTTGCACGCCGGAAACTGTTGCCCTCACTGTACCAATTAGAAAAAGCCGGTCAGATCCATGAGGACTCCCGCATCATCGGCGTTGGCCGCGCTGAGTGGGATAAAGCAGCCTATACCAAGGTGGTGCGTGAAGCGCTGGAAACCTTCATGAAGGAGAAAATCGACGAAGCGCTGTGGGATAAGCTCAGCAACCGCCTCGATTTCTGCAACCTGGATGTGAACGACAGCAGTCATTTCCCCCGCCTCGGTAAGATGCTGGACCAGAAAAAACGCGTCACTATCAACTATTTCGCTATGCCACCAAGCACTTTCGGCGCGATCTGTAAAGGGCTGGGCACTGCCAAGCTGAATGCGCACCCGGCGCGCGTAGTGATGGAAAAACCGCTGGGCACCTCGCTGGCGACCTCGCAGGAAATTAACGATCAGGTCGGTGAGTACTTCGACGAGAGCCAGGTTTTCCGTATCGACCACTACCTCGGTAAAGAGACGGTGCTTAACCTGCTGGCGCTGCGTTTTGCTAACTCGCTGTTTGCCTCCAACTGGGATAACCGCACCATCGACCACGTGCAGATTACCGTGGCCGAAGAAGTGGGAATCGAAGGCCGCTGGGGTTACTTTGACCAGGCTGGCCAGATGCGCGATATGATCCAGAACCACCTGCTGCAGGTTCTGACCATGGTGGCGATGTCACCGCCGGCGGACCTCTCTGCCGACCGTATCCGCGATGAAAAAGTGAAAGTGCTGCGCTCCCTGCGCCGTATTGACCACACCAACGTGCGTGAAAAAACCGTGCGTGGCCAATACACGTCCGGCTTCGTGCAGGGCAAAAAAGTGCCTGGCTACCTGGAAGAAGAGGGAGCGAACAAAACCAGCACCACGGAAAGCTTCGTCTCTATCCGCGTGGATATCGACGACTGGCGCTGGGCGGGCGTGCCGTTCTACCTGCGTACCGGTAAGCGTCTGCCGACCAAATGTTCTGAAGTGGTGGTCTACTTCAAGAATCCGGCGCTGAACCTGTTCAAAGATACCTGGCAGGAGCTGCCGCAGAACAAACTGACCATTCGCCTGCAGCCGGATGAAGGCATGGATATTCAGATCCTGAATAAAGTGCCAGGCCTGGACCACAAGCACAACCTGCAGACTACCAAGCTGGATCTGAGCTTCTCAGAAACCTTCAACCAGTCGCACCTGGCAGATGCCTATGAGCGCCTGCTGCTGGAAACCATGCGCGGTATTCAGGCACTGTTCGTGCGCCGTGATGAAGTGGAAGAGGCGTGGAAGTGGGTCGACTCGATTATGGATGCCTGGGCTGCCGATAAAGAAGCGCCTAAGCCTTATCAGGCGGGCACCTGGGGGCCGGTGGCTTCCGTCGCGATGATCACCCGCGATGGTCGCTCATGGAATGAATTCGAGTAGTTCATGCCTGAACAGTAAAACCCGCTTCGGCGGGTTTTTTTATGGTCAAAATTCAGATTCATTAAAAATGAACCTCCATTTTAAAAATGATCAGGTGGCATAGACGCCTGCGGGCTTTCTCCTGTATGGTAGAGCACGCAATCATATTCCTGACGCTGTAGGCGTCACTTTTGCCTGCAACGATCCGCCAGGACGGAAGGCAGGCCCGACAGGAGAAGGTCACAGATGAGTCACTGGAAAACAAGCGCAGAACAGATCCTCACCACCGGCCCGGTCGTTCCGGTTATCGTAGTCAACAAGCTGGAGCACGCGGTACCGATGGCGAAAGCGCTGGTGGCGGGCGGCGTGCGCGTGCTGGAAGTGACGCTGCGTACTCCCTGTGCGATGGATGCCCTGAAAGCGATGGTGCGTGAAGTGCCAGAGGCGATTGTCGGTGCAGGGACGGTGTTAAACGCACAGCAGCTGCAGGAAGTGACCGATGCTGGCGCGCAGTTTATTATCAGCCCGGGGCTGACTGAACCGCTGCTGAAGGCGGCCGTTGCCGGCTCTGTGCCGCTGATCCCCGGCATCAGTACCGTGTCTGAGCTGATGACCGGTCTTGACTATGGCCTGCGCGAATTTAAGTTCTTCCCGGCGGAAGCTAACGGCGGCGTGAAAGCCCTGCAGGCGATTGGCGGCCCGTTCCCGCAGGTGCGTTTCTGCCCGACGGGCGGGATCTCTCCGGCAAACTATCGCGACTATCTGGCGCTGAAAAGCGTGCTCTGCATCGGTGGTTCCTGGTTGGTGCCCGCCGACGCGCTGGAAGCAGGGGATTATGAGCGTATTACCCAGCTGGCGCGCGAAGCGGTGGCGGGTGCACGTTAAGCGAGCAGAGATGAAAAAAGGGCGCTGATATCAGCGCCCTGAGTTTTACCGCCTGCCAATTACCCGCTGACTTTAACCTGAGCAGCCGCTGCGACGGCACGCTGTACCGCATCATCAATATCATGACCGGTGGCCAGCGCCACGCCCAGCCGACGCTTACCCTGAATTTCCGGCTTGCCAAACAGGCGCAGCTGTAAACCCGCCCCGAGTGCTGCTGTCAGATTGCCAAACTGCACGTTAGTGCTGTCCAGTTCTGGCAGGATCACTGCCGATGCCGCCGGACCGTACTGACGAATGCCGCCAACGGGCAGGCCAAGGAACGCACGCACGTGCAGCGCGAACTCGGAAACATCCTGCGAAATCAGCGTGACCATTCCGGTATCGTGCGGGCGCGGGGAGACTTCGCTAAACACCACCTCATCACCACAGACAAACAGCTCCACGCCAAACAGGCCGCGACCGCCAAGGGCGGTAACCACTTTCTGCGCAATATCCTGCGCGCGCTGCAGAGCCAGTTCGCTCATCTGCTGCGGCTGCCAGGATTCGCGGTAGTCACCATCTTCCTGACGGTGGCCGATGGGCGCACAGAAGTGGATACCGTCAACCGCATTAATAGTCAGCAGCGTAATTTCAAAATCAAACTTCACCACGCCTTCAACGATGACGCGGCCCGCGCCGGCACGGCCACCCTGCTGGGCATATTCCCAGGCGGCATCCAGCTGCGAGGCTGTGCGAATAAAGCTCTGACCCTTGCCGGAGGAGCTCATGACGGGCTTGACGATGCACGGGAAGCCAATCTCATCAGCCGCTGCGAGAAAGGCTTCACGGCTGTCGGCGAACTGGTAGGTTGAGGTAGGCAGCGCCAGCTCTTCTGCCGCCAGGCGGCGGATACCTTCGCGATTCATGGTCAGCTTAGCCGCGCGGGCGGTGGGCACCACGTGCTGGCCCTGTTTTTCCAGCTCGATCAGCATATCGGTGGCAATCGCTTCGATTTCCGGCACCACAAAGTCCGGTTTCTCCTGGGCGACCAGCGCAGCCAGCGCGGCGCCATCCAGCATGTTGATAACATGACTTCGGTGCGCAACGTGCATTGCCGGGGCATCTGCGTAACGGTCAACGGCGATAACTTCCACGCCCAGACGCTGGCACTCCAGCGCCACCTCTTTGCCCAGTTCACCAGATCCTAACAGCATTACGCGGGTTGCTGCAGGGCGCAGCGCGGTTCCAAGAGTCGTCATAATCTCTACCTGAATGGATTAAAAAAACGCGCGCAGTATAAACGAAAACGTTTGCGTATTCATCCGGCAGTTTGCACTTGAGTCAAAAAAGCGCCGCTGCTATACTGTATAAAAATACAGTTAAACGGGACGAAAATCATGGCTGTTGAGATCAAATACGTTGTCGTCAGAAAAGGTGAGGAAAAGATGACATTTGCCAGCAAGAAAGAAGCCGATGCCTACGACAAGATGCTCGACATGGCGGAAGTGTTCTCTGACTGGCTGAGCGCCAGCCCGCTGGAGATAGACGAGCAGCAGGGCGAGGCGCTTGGCCTCTACCTGGCCGAGAATAAAGATGCGCTGCAGCAGATCCTGCGCACCGGCAAGCTGCCGGAAGAGAGCAGCGCGGCCGACGGCAGCGAAGACGCCGCCGAAGGCAAACTGCGCGCGGTTTAACCTGCCCTGTAGGGGTCAGGCATGCCTGACCCTGGCCCCTGGGGACGCATGCTTCAACCTTACAGTACGCTACGCAGGGCATTCATTGCCGCTGCTGCCGTAGCAAACGGATCGGCCGCCTTACGCCGATCGTTAAACACCTCCAGTCCTATTGGCCCGCGGTAGTCAATCCTCTGCAAATGGCCCAGTAAATCCTCCAGCGGATAATGGCCCTCTCCCGGCAGCAGGCGCTGATGACGGGCGACATCAACCAGACTGCCATCTTCCGGCTGCTTGTCGAGGTCGGAGAGCTGCACCAGATAAATTTTGTCTGCCGGAATACCCGCCAAATCTTCAACGCTGCGCTGGCGTACAAATATATGAAAGGCATCAACGACCAGCCCCAGGTTGGGCGCATCGATGCGCTTCACCAGCTGCCAGGCGGCGGCGGTGTTATTGATCTGCTGGCTCCAGGCCATCGCTTCATACGCCACGCGTAATCCCCGCCCGGCGGCCTGCGCCACCAGCCAGCGCAGATCGTCTTCCACCCGTTCAGCCTGGCAGCGCGCATGGGTTGAGGCGGGAACCAGTACGGTAGATGCCCCCAGCTGCTGTGCCGTGGTCATCATCCGCAGGGCTTCCTGGCGCTTGCTGTCGCGCAGATCGTCCGGTGCCCCGTCAAAGTCCAGCAGAACCTGGTAATCGGTCAGACCAAGCGAGCGCGAACGGCATAACGCCGTCAGAGTTTCCACGCCACCTTCTGCTGCCTCAACATCCTGCTGCCACAATTCAACCTGAGCGAAACCTGCCTGGGCAGCGGCTGCAAGCTTCTCCTGCGGGTTGCCCCCTAACAGTACGGTATTGATAAAGAGTGGATTGGTTGAAAATCTCATGTGGCTCCTTAAGCTGTTTTCCCCTGGCCTTTTAAAATAGGAACAAATTACCGTCTCCACCAGCAGGGGAACGGTAACAAACAGTGAAAATTTTAGCGCCTTTTCATGCTTTGACGTTTCCTGACGCGGGGTCACCTATTGTGGTGTTTTCTGGCAATGAAGGAGTGAGTATGAGCAACTGGCTGCAACAGATTCAGACGGTATTAGGCAAAGCGGGTAAATCGTCCGGTGGTGAAGGCCTGAGCAAGATGCTGGCGCCCGGGGCACTCGGCGGGCTGGCTGGATTACTGATTGCCAGTAAGTCATCGCGTGGATTGCTGGCTAAATACGGTAAAAATGCGCTAATCATTGGCGGCAGCGCCGCCGCAGGTGCCGTGCTGTGGAATAAATATAAGCAGCGCGTCAGCGAAACGCATCAGGATGAGCCGCAGTTCGGCCAGCAGAGCACGCCGGTCGATCGCCGCGCTGAACGACTGATTGAAGCGCTGGTGTTCGCGGCAAAAAGCGACGGGCATATTGATGCAGAAGAGCGCAAAGCCATCGATCAGCATATTCACCAGTCGGGATTGGGCACGCAGGCCGAGCAGATTGTTCAGCGCGCCATCGACCGGCCACTGGACCCGAATACGCTGGCTGCGGATGTGAAAAATGAAGAGGAAGCGCTGGAAGTCTATTTCCTCAGCAATCTGGTGATCGACGTCGACCACTTTATGGAGCGCAGCTACCTGCAGGCGCTGGGCGATGCGTTGAAAATCCCCGCCGACGTGCGGCAGTCGATTGAAACGGACATCCGCGCCGAAAAACAAAAACTTCCTGCCTGAACCTGAAGGCGGTGAAGTTATCGCCTTTCAGCTCATCCCCCGTGCTGATTGCCAGATTGTTCGCCATAACCCCTTGGCAATCAGCCGGGTTGCTGCCAACCTTACAGACAGACACAGCAACCGCGAAGATAATATGACACCTCCTAAAGCACAAAAAATCCCTCATGTGATGTCGCTGCACGGCGATACGCGCACCGATAACTACTACTGGCTGCGCGACGATGAGCGTGAAAACCCGCAGGTGCTGGCGCATCTGCGCGCTGAAAATGATCACTGCAAAGCGGCATTACTGCCGCAGCAGGCGCTACAGGAACAGCTGCTGAAGGAAATTGTCGGGCGCATCCCCCAGCGTGACCACTCAGTGCCCTATGTGAAAAAAGGCTACCGCTATCAGAGCCGCTATGAAGAGGGCAATGAGTACACCCTCTATACCCGCCAGCCTGCTGAGACCACAACCCCGGACGTCTGGGATACGCTGCTGGACGGCAACGAGCGTGCGGCAGACAGCGAGTTCTATACCTTAGGCGGCGTGGCGATCAGCCCGGATAACCAAGTGATGGCGGTGGCGGAAGATTTCCTCTCGCGCCGGGTGTATGGCATCCGCCTGCGCAATTTACGCAGCGGGGAGTGGTATCCGGAGGTGCTGGAAGGCGTGGCTTCCAGCATGACCTGGGCGGCCGACTCGCGCACGCTCTACTATGTATTGAAAGACAAAAAGACGCTGCTGCCTTATCAGGTCTGGCGCCATACGCTTGGGACGCCGCAGTCTCAGGACCAGCTGGTGTATGAGGAGCTGGACGATACGTTCTACATCAGCGTTTATAAGACCACCTCTGAGCAGTTTGTGGCTATTGCGCTTGGCAGCAGCACCACCAGTGAGATCCTGCTGCTGGATGCTGAGCAGCCGGATGCGCAGCCGCAGGTTTTCAGCCCGCGCCGCAAGGATCACGAATACAGCGTGGATCACTACCAGCAACAGTTCTATATACGTTCCAACCGCGAAGGCAAAAATTTCGGCTTATACCGCAGTGAGCGTTTCGACGAGCAGCACTGGCAGACGTTGATTGCCCCGCGTAACAACATCGTGCTGGAGGGTTATGCGCTGTTTCGCGACTGGCTGGTGGTGGAGGAGCGCGAGCGTGGGTTGACCAGCCTGCGGCAGATCAACTGGCAGAGCGGGGAGAGCAGCGCCATTGCTTTCGATGACCCGGCCTATGTCACCTGGATCGGCTACAACCCCAGCCCGGACAGCAGCAAGCTGCGCTATGGCTACTCCTCAATGACCACACCCGATACGCTGTTTGAGCTGGATCTCGACAGCGGCGAGCGCGAAGTGCTGAAGCAGACCGAAGTGAAGGGGTTTGATGCCGGTGAGTACCTCAGCGAGCGTCTGTGGATCAGCGTGCGTGACGGCGTTGAAGTACCGGTTTCGCTGGTTTACCGCAAGGACAGCTTTACGCCAGGCAGCAATCCACTGTTAGTGTACGGCTATGGTTCTTACGGCAGCAGCATGGATGCCGACTTCAGCGCCAGCCGTCTCAGCCTGCTTGACCGTGGTTTTGTCTTTGCCCTGACGCATATTCGCGGCGGTGGCGAGATGGGCCAGCAGTGGTACGACGATGGGCGTCTGCTGAATAAGCTCAACACTTTTCACGACTTTATCGACATTACCAATGCGCTGGTGGAAAAAAGTTACGGCGACCCGGCAAAACTTTACGCCATGGGCGGAAGCGCCGGTGGCCTGCTGATGGGGAGCGTAATCAATAGTGTGCCGGAGCGTTTCCACGGTGTCGTCGCGCAGGTGCCGTTTGTTGACGTCGTCACCACCATGCTGGATGAGACTATCCCGCTGACCACCGGTGAGTATGATGAGTGGGGCAACCCCAACGACGAAAAGTATTACCACTACATCAAACAGTACAGCCCGTATGACAACGTCAGCGCCCAGGCCTATCCGCACCTGCTGGTGACGACCGGGCTGCATGACTCCCAGGTGCAGTACTGGGAACCGGCAAAATGGGTGGCAAAACTGCGCGAGCTGAAGACCGATGACAACCTGCTGTTGCTGGACACCGATATGGATTCCGGCCACGGCGGTAAATCAGGACGTTTTAAAGCGTATGAAGGCGTGGCGCTGGAATATGCGTTTCTTATCGCGCTGGCGACCGGACTGCTGCCCGGTCAGAACGCTTAATCAACCGCGCTCAGCGCCCGCTGCATAGCACTGCGTAAGTCGGGCTTTAGATCCGTGATATTTTTTAGCATCCATTTTAAATATCCCGGATCTTTCTTCGCGACATCATCCACTTTCTGCCCACGATATTTGCCGAACGGGAAGGTATTTACCGAGCCCTGCACCTGCATACGGCGCACCATCTCGGCGGCATCCCAGCCGCTAAACGACATAATGCGGATCAATAAAGCGGCAGTGACGTAGCAGTCGTACAGCGCGCGGTGGGCGTGCAGATCGGCAGGTGGCTCGACGTCCAGTTGCAGCGTCTCGCGCAGCGCCTGGTTACTGTATTTGAGGCCGGGCCACAGGCGGCGAGACAGCGTCATGGTGCAGATCCACTCACCGTGCATCTCCGGCAGCATACGGCGGTCAAAGCTGGCGTTATGCGCCACGTAATGGCTGCTGCCGTGATAGCGACCGATAGCCTGTTCGATGGTCGGTTTACCGTGCACCATCGCTGGGGTAATTCTGTGGATCGCCATCGCCTGGTGGCTGATAGGGCGGTCGGGGGAGATCAGGTCGCTCATTGGATTGACGATCTGCCCGTCCACCACATCGACTGATGCCACTTCGACGATGCCACCCTGCAGCCCGCAGGTTTCCGTGTCTATCACGCGTAACATAACTTCTCCCGTTTACAGATTTGACGGGCAGGGTAACGGATGTGCCTCTCCCTGCCAATGGCTGGCGTTGCGCCGGGCAACAATCAGCTGCTCACCCTCGCCGCCGCGCACTACCTGACGACCGCTCTGATCCCAGAAAGCGCTTTTCCCGGCGCAGATATACCCCCCGCTCGGCCACGCATGGTTGGCCATAACGATCGCCATTTTATACTCGCGCGACCAGCGGGCAAGGTACTCGCAATCGGTCTCGTAGCCGTTCTCTGACACCAGCACGCTGGTGGCATAGAGATCGGCACCGCGGTGAGCGGCATCACGGGCATACTCCTCCACGCTGATATCGGCGCAGATGGCGATGGCGACATGGTGATGCTGATAGCCAAACAGCGGCAGGGCTTCGCCCCGGGTGAATATCTGCTGCTCCGGGCCAAAGAGATTGCGTTTACTGTAGGCGAGACGGGTGCCGTCCGGCAGGAAGGTCAGTGCCGAAAGGCGCACGTTTTTACCACTTTGCAGCGGCAGGCCGATGCTAATCCCCATCTGATGCTCCTGCGCGGCATCGGCGAAGGCTTGCAGACGCGGATCGTCAGTGCTCATCGCCAGTTTCGCCATCAGCGGCAGCTCATACCCCGTCAGGGAGAGTTCAGGAAACATCAGCAGATCAACATGGTGTACAGCGGCGTAGCGGACAAATTCGAGGTGGTGCTGAAGGTTCCAGGCAATATCCCCTGGACGTGAACCTGACTGTGCTGCAGCGATAGTCCAACTGGACATAGGTGCTCCCCCGAGACGAGAAAGTAGGTGTCTTATCTCAACCGAAGCGGGAGCAAAACGCAACCCGCTATTTTTGCTTAGGTTCCCAGGGCAGGCGGGAGAGTGAAAGCGAGGCCTGACGATAATGCATCAGACGCTGGCGAAACCAGTCACGCAGCGCTTCTGGCTGCTCGCGCTCAACCATTTCGGCGATGACCGGCATGTTATAACGCTCTTTAAACGCCACGCCTGCGGCGGCCAGATCAACGTTAACCTTGTCTTTCTCATCCTGCGGCAGCGTGGCCAGATTGTAACTCATAATGTCCTCCCGATGGTTTGTGGCAGAAAGTAATGCAGAAGGCACGGATTAGCAAGTTTCAGCGTGGATTGATAGCTGCTATCACCTCGACACTGCTTTTTAAGCGGAGTATTCTTTCGGCCTCAGGCAGCAAGGCGCTGCGCATTGTTAAGGATAATTGCGATTCATGCGTAACTTCTTCAAGATCTCCGGCTTACTTACTGCCGCTCTTTTTGCCCAGCAGGCTTCTGCTCATGCACATCTTAAAAGTGAATACACCTCGTTAAATCCGGCGGGCAGCCAATATCCCAATGCGCTGACCATCCAGTTTACTGAAAATGTCGAGCCGGCATTTAGCGGCATCGTCGTGACCCATATGGATAACTCGCCGTTGCCGCAGCTAAAGGCGAAACGCGTTCCAGGCCAGCGCGACACGCTGCGCGTGCAGTTCAAGCAGCCGCTGAAAAGGGGTGAGGAGTATAAGGTCAGCTGGCACGTATTGTCAGTAGATGGTCATAAGACAAAAGGGAACTACACCTTTAGCGTGCCGTAATGATCTCACTGGCAGGCGTCTACATCCTGTGCCGTTTTGTGCACTTCAGCGCGCTGATGTCGCTGGCGGGGGCGGGTGCCATGACGGTTATGCTGGCCCCGGAGCACTATCGCCAGCCACTCAGCCAGCGGCTGATGCCGCTGATGCGCGCTGCCAGCTGGCTGACGTTCCTGAGCGCGCTGCTACTGCTGGCCGCGCAGACCGGGCTAATGGGCGATGGCTGGCAGGATATTCTCGATGGGGAAACCTGGCTTGCCGTGCTGCAAACCCGGTTCGGCCTGGTCTGGCAGGGCCAGTTAGCCTGCGCGCTGCTGGGCTGCCTCGCACTTTGGCTGCGCGGCAGTGTGCGCCAGACGGCCCTGTTGCTCATGGCGCTGGCACAGCTCGCCGGCCTGGCGTTTGTCGGGCACGCGGCAATGCTTGAGGGCTGGATGGGCGTGCTGCAGCGCACTAACCAGATGGTGCATCTGATTGCTGCCGCATTCTGGGCGGGAGGACTGGTGCCGGTGGTGGTGCTGATGCGCTTAGCACGCCAGGATAAGCCGCAGTATGAAGCGATTCGTACCATGATGCGCTTCTCGCGCTATGGCCATTTGGCGGTTGCGCTGGTGCTGATAAGCGGCATGGTCAACGCGCTGCTGATCCTTGGCTGGCCGCCCGGCAGTTTCCGCCTTTACAGTCAGCTGCTGCTGTTAAAAACCCTGCTGGTGGCGGCGATGATAGCCATCGCCCTGTTTAATCGCTACTGGCTGGTGCCGCGCTTTCAGCGCAGCGGAGAAGGGGCGCAGCAACATTTTATGACCACCACGCTGGCTGAGATAGCGCTGGCGGCGGCGGTCGTGCTGACGGTCAGCGTGTTTGCCACGCTGGAACCGTCATAAGCCCGATGATTATTCACATGGCAGATTAAGTTTTATTGTTTGAGGTATAGAGATGAAAAAGTTGGCACTGTTATTGGTAGCACTGGGCGTTAGCAGCAGCGCAATGGCCGGAATTGAAACCGTCAGCCGCTTTGAGATGGGTAAAGACAACTGGCCGTTTACCCGCGAAGAGATCATGCTGAGTTGCGAAAAGGGCAACGTGCTGTTTGCCATCAATGACGGCACGCTGGTGCAGTATCCGCTCAACGCCGAGGCTGAGGCGAAGGTGAAATCCGGCCAGTCAAAAGGCTTCCCTATCGACAAGATTCTGGCAGACGACCCCACTCATCCCGGCGAGAAGAAGAGCCTGGCGCCCATCATCGCCCGCGCCGAAAAACTCTGTCACTGATCCTCAACGCTGGCGCACCTGTCGCGGTTCGCCAGCCTGAATGTCTGAGCGGTTAACTCTTGCCGCGCAGCAAAACCCTCTGGTTATATGCAGCCGGGATCACAGCGCTAACAATCAGTTGCCGGGCTGTTGACAACTGGCTGGAAATCCCCCACTTCTGGTCTACCTTTTAAAGTGCAAGGCGTAACCGCCTGCATAAATGCCAACTTTTAGCGCACGGCTCTGAAAAGAGCCATTTCCCTGGACCGAAGACAGGAATCGTCTTCGGTCTTTTTTTAACGCATTGAAATTTTACAATATAAATAGTCTTTTGCTGCCTTACATGGTTAGTTCCAGATGTTTTCCGTTAGGGAGAACAATAGAAACATTGAGAGTCCCACCGATAGCTTCAACATATCGCTTAAGGGTCGAAACTTTAATCTCTGCGCCACGCTGTTCCATCGCCGCCACTGTCGGCTGTGCGATACCCATAGCTTTACCTACGCCGGTTTGAGACGCTTCTGCCGCCTCTCTCAGCTGGTCTAGTCTTGTAACTATCAATAACTCGTTTGTTCTTTCTATGATGCGCTGCTGGCTTTCTGGAGAGCGTTTAGCCATCAGTTCTTTTAAATTTGCCATCTTATTTCTCCAGACTATCTAAATGTTTTTGGTACGTTCTATCGGCTACTTTTATCATATCAGCATAAAACTTAGCCTCGTTGACCCCTGTCTTATCACCAGCACACAACGCGATGGCATTTCGTTGAGGGTCAAATGCAAAAAATGCTCTTATGGGGTCGCCTTTGTGTTGGACTCGCAACTCTTTCATATTCTTAAATTTAGAGTCACGTACAGTATCAACAAATGGCCGTCCAAGATTTGGCCCTCCGGCCTCAATCAGCCCTAACCCCGCGAGTATATCTTCCTGCAGTTCTTCCGTCTGACTATCAAACCACTTATCAAAGAGGTCCGAAGTATTAACTTCCCACATCCTGTGCTCCTTATAGCCTAAAGGCTATAGAGTTAATATATAGCCCAAGGGCTATGGTGTCAATTTACCGTCCAAAGTATTTTTTGGTTTCCACTCTGATAACAGCGTGTCCAGATATGACTTTAATTTTTAGACCTCAAAACGATGTTGAAATGAGAAGGGTGCTTAAGCGCTAACAGCCCAACAACAAAGTGGCGGGGATTGCTCCCCGCCGGTTGCCATCACGATTTGGATTCGTAAGCCATAAAGACGGCAACCTCCGTATGGTCGGTTCGGATGCGTACCTCACAGAGGTCTTTCCTGCTGACCAGCACGACTGCAATAGCCGCGATGATAATCAGAGCGGTGATCGTAATCACCCGTTGCTGCTTCATGGTTGCGTCTCCTTGCCTTTCGGCACGCAAGAAGCTAACCTAATGTTGTGGAGCATTAGAGATGGCCTCATTTTGATTAAGTGTCAAAGTGGGGCTTTTCTCTTTCTGCCGTCTGCAACATGCTTAAGGCAGAAAGCCTCAAGCACCCGCCGATAAAATACGCCCGTCTGGCTAATTAATCTCATTCATCAAACAAATTTGCGTAGCGCCTCGTAAATATGGCAGGTAATATTAACTGTGAAATTAACGTAAACAGGTTATTTAATTAACCTTATAAGGTTCGTGCAATGGGAACAGTATTAGGTTTTATGGGATTAATTTTGGGTGCATGGGCGGTACGCAGCATCTGCATGAAACAGCAAAATAATGTATTGAAAGCCTGTAAAGCGCTCTTCGCGGCAGTTTACTTTCTGGGGGCAGGCGGGTTGGGGGGGACGAATGAGAAGATGTTCCCAACGGCGATAGTCATGCTGCTGGTAGGGGCCGGCGTGATGCTCTATTCAAACTGGGCAGCAAAGAAGGGGGCCTAAGTGCTAATAGCCCTAATTTAAAAACAGAAATTGCGTAGCGGCGCATAAACTGGCAGCGTAAAGCGAAATAAAAAACGGGGCCTTATTCAGCCCCGTGACTTATTACTCGCTCTCTTTTTCCGGATGGTTTTGACCCTCTTCCATAAAGTCGCGATCGATTTCGTCGGTATTACCTCTATGGTCGCGGCCTGAAAGCAGATTCCAGCAGGAGATAAACAGCGCGGCGATCAGCGGACCGATAACAAAACCGTTAATACCGTAAATCTCCATACCACCCAGCGTGGTGATCAGTATCAGGTAGTCGGGCATCTTGGTATCTTTGCCGACCAGCAGCGGGCGCAGAATATTATCAATAAGACCAATCACAACCACGAAGAAGAAGGTCAGGATCACCCCTTTAACGATTGCACCGGTAAAGAAGAAGTACAGGACTACCGGCAGCCAGATAATAGCGGAGCCTACCGCCGGAATAATCGACAGGAAGGCCATCAGCGAGCCCCATAAAATACTGCCCTGAATCCCGGCAAAGAAGAAGGCGATACCGCCAAGCGCACCCTGTACGGCGGCAACCACCACCGTACCTTTTACCGTCGCGCGGGATACGGCGGCAAACTTCACGAACAGATGCTGCTTCACATATTGCGAAAGTGGGATCGCGTCCAGCGCCAGGCTAACCAGGTAAGCACCATCCTTCAGCAGGAAGAACAGCAGGTACAACATGATGCCGAAGCCAACGGTAAAGCTGAAGGTGCTTTTACCGATCATCATCAGGCTACCCGCAAAGAACTGCCCGCCCTTCATCGCCACGCCGGAGAGTTTTTCCTGAATAGCACCGGCGTCGTTCAGATTGTTTTCGGCAAGGAAGTGACGCAGCCAGTCGGGAAGATGGTTGATCACTCCGGCCGCTGCAGAGGTCAGTTCACTCTGGTTATTTTGGATGCGGTTGTATAACGCATTGAATTCAAGCGCCAGCGATGAGGCGACGATGGCCAGCGGAATGAAGACAATCAGGCAGATAATTAACATTGAAATCAGTGAAGCGAGGCCGTTACGGTCACCCAAATGCTTCCTGATTTTCGTTTTCAGCGGGTGGAAGATAATCGCCAGGATGGCGGCCCACAGAATGGCGGAGAAATAGGGTCCCAGGATGTGTAAAAAAGCGAAGGTGGTGATCGCCAGTATGAAGATGAAAAATCCCTTACTTAAGCCCTTAATGATCATTGATTGGTCTCTGTTATCAAAATGCTATCTGGTTACGCGCTAAAAGTAGACCAGCGGCGGGTTTACGGCAATAACGTGCGCAACATAAAACGAAAAGAGTCGTTACGGTCGGGAGCCTGGCCAGCGGTAAACCTTTTGCGCCAGCAGGGAAAAGTCACTCTGAAACAGCGCACCACTTTTCTTCATCCGGTCGCGCAGCTCAGACAATGGTGAAGGACAGTGCTCACGGCTGGCATAAATCACCACATTCCCGCTGGGAGTCGAGCAGTACAGCACGGTGCTGAACAGGGAGGTTAGCGCAGCGGAAAAGGCAGAATCCTCATCGGGGGCCGTTTGGTGATTAAGTACCAGCCACCCCCCCGGCTGCAGGGCCTGGGCGCAGTGGCGCAAAAAGGTGCGCGTCGACTGCAGCGGAACCGCTGCGCTGGCGGAGTAGAGATCGGAACAGATGAGCGAGTAGTGGCCTTTCAGCGCGTTGGCGATGAACAGTGCAGCATCGTCTACCTGATAGCGAATATCGTTGCTCAGCGGCAAACAGAAGTAGCTTTTCGCCACGTCAACCACGGCCTGGCGCAGCTCGACCACATCGATAGCGATGGCGGGATCGTGCGCATGCAGCGCGCGCACCAGACAGCCGCCGCCCAGCCCGAGCAGCAGAACCTTATCCAGCGGCGTGAGCGCTGCCGCCATCAGCATCGCGCTGATGTATTTATGCACCGGCAGCTCAGGGCGGCTCTTCTGCATCTTGCTTTGCTCAAAGACCCGGTCAAAGCTCATCAGTCGATAAATCTTATTATCGATCACCGAAACTTCTCCCTGCTCATCTTCAACGCTGGCGACCAGCTCTCCACGAATGCGAAACAGCGGGGATGAGTTATAGAGTTGGGCATCTGACATTTTAATCACTCCTTAAATGCACATCTTTCCTGATTATGCCGCCACATCTTCACATTTTTGCGGGTAAATGGGCAACCTTAGTCAAATTCGCACTACAAATGACATCACTGCTTGTGGATCGTCACGCAGCGCTTTACGATGTCAGGTGGCCCGGCGCCGCGGATACCCGCAGCGCTGAATACTGGCCGGGAGCCTGTTGCATGAAAAGCGAGAAAGAGATATCCATCGATCAGTTTACCGAAGAAGAGAAAGGGTTGGTGGAGCAGCGGGTGAAAACATTGACGGACAAATTAAGTCATGTTGCCAGTAAGAAAGAGGAAAAAGAGATCCTCAAAGAGGCGAAACGCCTGGTAATGAAAGAGCGCGTGATGCGCGAGAGCAGCAAAGTTGTGCTGGCGAAGAAACCGCGTAAGCCCTCCGCGGCGAAAGAGAGTGAAGTAAAAGAGTTTAACTGGACTGCATCGCTGCGTAAGAATCCGCGTGCGTTAAAATAATTGAATCTCGGGCCGCAAAGGCCCTTGTCACCCTGATCCTACCTGAGTCAGTCACCCGACCACAATCAGATGTACCATCCGCGCCAACACTTCAATAATCAGCAAACTGCCAATCGTAATTAGCACCAGCGTGAAATAAAACTGCTTACGGTTATTCATGACGCTGGAGTCCCTGTCTGGCTGAAAGGCTATACTTTATCGCAAATTCACTAAACCAGGCGTCAATATGTGCCGATAAGAAAGGTTTAAGCGATGCTTTACCACTATTTAAACGGGGAAAACTGGCGGCATATTTTCATCGTTGGCGATCTGCACGGCTGTCGTGACATGCTGCAGCAGCAGTTAACTGCTCTTCATTTCGATCAACAGCGGGATCTGGTCATCGGCGTAGGTGACTTGATCGACAGAGGTCCCGACAGTGCAGGTTGCCTTGCGCTGCTGCATCAGCCGTGGTTTCGCTGCGTGCGCGGCAATCATGAACAGATGGCGCTGGATGCGCTGAGCGGGGCGGGCAGTCAGATGTGGCGCCGCAACGGCGGCGACTGGTTTTACTCCATGAAGGGTTTACCGGTGCTGGAAGTTAAACGCAATTTGTTACGTTGTCACGAATTGCCACTGATTCTTCACCTGCAGCTGACAGAGCGCGTCGCGGTTATCGCGCACGCTGACTATCCGGCGGAAGAGTATGCCTGGGGCAAGGAGATCGATACGGAGGCTGTGCTGTGGGGGCGCGAGCGCGTTGCAGCAGCGCAGCGCGGTAAAGGGGCAAGGATCCGCGGTGCCGATGATTTCTACTTTGGTCACACGCCGCTGCCGGCGCCGCTGAATGCCTGGAACCAACACTACATCGATACCGGCGCAGTGTTTGGTAATAACCTGACGCTGGTCCAGGTGCAGTAATGATGCGGCCTGATGACAGGCCGCAGGCTGTTACACGCTGAACAGTTTGCCGTCGCGCACCAAATCGCGCGGGTAGTTATTTTTAATCCGGCTGCCCACCTTTTTGGCAATGCCAATCGCCTGCTGCTGATAGCAGACAATCACCTCGTCAGCAGGCAGGTCGCGTTCAGGATAGATATCCCGCCCGCGATACCACTCTTCCGCTTCGCTGCTGGTCAGTTCGAACGCGTTTGCCGCGTGAGGATCCGCCAGCGCAATCGCGGCTTCATGCTGCCAGCGCCAGCCTTTCGGGAATGTTTCCGCCAGCTTCAGGCCGATACGTGAGAAACGGACGCGCCCAAGCCACGGCTCCATCGCACGCGGGAACAGCCACAGCTCCTTATCACGCTGCCACAGCGACAGTTCATCGCTCCAGTTCAACCCGGCTTTTGCTGCGGCATCTGCCACGTCCTGCTGCTGCTTGCGGTTAAGCGGGCTAAAGGGCGGCTTGCCCACTTTATAGCCTGGAGCGGGCAGGCGCGGCACGCTTTCCAGCTTGCGCAGGCGGGCGACGAAGAAGCCTTCGCTGTCAAAAATATGCGGGAAGACGTGCAGAAACCCCTCCGCGGTGGCGGCCTGCTGCGCGCCGCTAAACAGCTGGTCGAGCGGCTCGATTTCAACGGCACCGGGATACTCGGCGAGCAGCCACTCAATGACCTGCTGATTCTCACTGCGGTTTAACGTGCAGGTGGAGTAAACCAGGATACCGCCAGGTTTCAGCGCGTGAAACGCGCTGTTGATCAGCTCCCGCTGGGTAGCGGCGATGTCGGCAGTGCTGGCTTCTGACCAGTTGCGCAGCGCATCGGGATCTTTGCGGACAACCCCTTCACCGGAACAGGGGGCATCCAGCAGTACCGCATCGAAACACTCGGGCAATGCAGGGCCAAATACCCGGCCGTCAAAGTGGGTCATGGCGCTGTTGCTGACGCCGCAGCGGCTGAGGTTAGCGTGCAGCACTTTCACCCGGCTGGCGGAGTATTCGTTGGCGAGGATGGTGCCTTTGTTCGCCATGCGCGCCGCAATCTGGGTGGTTTTAGAGCCCGGTGCGGCAGCGACGTCCATCACGCGTTCCGGCTGGCTACCGTTGGCAAACAGCGCGCTTACCGGCAGCATTGAGCTGGCCTCCTGGATGTAAAACAGCCCGGCAAGGTGCTCTGCCGTACTGCCCAGCGGTAACGCATCCGCATCGTCGCGGCTGATCCAGAAACCCTCTTCGCACCACGGGATCGGCGTGAGCGCCCACTGCCAGGGCGCAACCAGCGCCAGGAAGTCATCAACGCTGATTTTCAGCGTATTAACGCGCAGGCTGCGGCGCAGCGGCTGCTGGCTGATAGCAATAAAGCGATCGAAGTCGTTCGCATCCGGCAGCAGTTGCTGCATCCGATCGAGAAAAGGCTGCGGGAAAAACACGCGGGAAGAGTGAGGCACAGGCAGGATCCACAGGAAAAAATGTGCGCGCAGTTTAGCACAGGGGGGCAGGTAAAAAAATTGGGCAGCGAAGGCTGCCCAATAGGAGGTTACTGCGGCAGGGCGGTTCCCCACTTGCGCCAGTCCTTCGGCTCTTCATCTTCCAACAGGAAGTGTTTACCCGAATTCGCCTGCGGCGCCAGCGGCACCGTTGGCGGCGTGGCAAAGGCAATGCCACCCTGGATAAACTGCTGGAAGGTGCCGGTTTTCACCACGCCGCCAATCAGGCCAAACTTGAGGTTGTAGCCGGAAGCCAGCCAGAACACCGAGTTGTTCCGTACCAGATGTTGATATTTCTTGCTGATGCGCAGAGTGATCTGCACGCGGTCGGCCATCGAGCCGAGAGACGTTCCGGTCACCGTACCCACTTCGATACCGCGGAACAGCACCGGGGTTCCGACCGTCAGAGAACCTCCCTCCGGCGCATCCATCACCACATTCAGCCCATCAAGGTAGCGTGCGTCGGTAATGGTTGATTCCTGCAGTTCGAAGCTGCGCTGAGGGCGCCCTTTACCTGGGTCAACGTTAATGTACGGCTGCAGCAGCGTCTCAAGATGGTTGACCCCCGCCGCCGAGATCTGCGGTGAAACGACCGAGAAGCGCGAGCCGAGACGGGCAAAGTCCTTCACGTATTCAGGGTAGAGCACCGCTTTGGCGATCACCTGATTGTTACCTTCGCCGAGCGCCAGCGACTCCAGCTGACCAATCGTGATGCCAAGGTAGCGGATCGGCAAACCCGGCGACAGTTTGCTGGCGTCGTAGGTGCGCAGGGTGATCTGGCTACCCACCGCACGCGCGGCGGTTTCGGAATC
The DNA here is from genome assembly GCF_014773485.1 of Erwinia aphidicola. GTDB lineage: Bacteria > Pseudomonadota > Gammaproteobacteria > Enterobacterales > Enterobacteriaceae > Erwinia > Erwinia aphidicola. The sequence continues at coordinate 522,058 of NZ_JACXBP010000001.1, forward strand.
ATACAGCGTGCGTTTGTCCTGGCGGGTCAGGCCCACTCCGGCGCCGGTAAGATTTTCGAAGCTGATCGCCCCTTTCAGCGCGCGGTTAAGCGGCGAAGCCTGCACCGTCAGACCGCTGCCGTTAAGCTGCACGCGCGCCCCGCCTTCAGCCCAGAACACGCTGCTTTGGGTCAGCAGCCGGCGATATTCCGGCTTGATATGCACATTAACGTCGAAGGCATCGGCACGCGGCGTAACGCTGACGATTTCACCGACCTGGAATTTACGGTAAAGCACCACGGAACCGGCCTGGATATCCGGCAGGCTGGTGGCCGTCAGGGTGAGGGTAGTTGGCAAGCGATCGCCGACCACCCCTTCAGCGGCTTTTTCCGCATTAGCATACAGTGGGTAAGTTTTTTTCACTTCGCCTTTGCTGCCGGGATCGAGGCGAATACCGCCGTCCACCCACTCACGGGCGCTGGCACCCAGCACTTCCATGCCATCAATGCCGAGCTTCACGTCGAGACGGCTGTTAATGATGAATTTGCTGTCGCCATGGACGAGGTCGCGATAGTCCGCGGCCACCGCCACGTTGAAGGTGACGCCTTTTTCATTCAGCGTGCGCTTTATCACCTGGCCGATGCGCATGCCGTGCAGCATCAGGGGCTGGCCGGCGTCAATGCCGTAGCTTTCCGGGGCGGTGAGGGTGACCTCCAGCGCATTCGGCTGCTGCAGCAGCGACTCATTGCTTGGCAGCACCACGAAATGGTCCTGCGGCGCGCCGTCGCCGGGGATCAGTTCGAGGGTATTGCCGGTCAGCAGGCTGCTGAGGCTGCTGTCAGTCAGGCTAATTTTCGGGCTGCGCATCTCAATACGCGTACCGCTGCGCATCAGACCGGTGACGGAAGGATCCAGCGTCAGCTCACCGCTGACTTTGCCGTTATCCTGCAGCGTCATTTTGGTCAGTGAACCCACTTCAAGACCCTGATACATCAGCGGCGTGCTGCCTTCCTTGAGGTTTTTACCGTCCGGCAGGTCGAGCAAAATTTTCACGCCGCGCTGGCTCTGCGCCAGGTCAGGGTAGAGGTTATAGCTGTCCTCACTCTTCGCCGGCTGCGATGCCTGCGGTGAATCGAAGGCCACTGCGCCATTGACCAGCGCGGCAAGACTCTCCAGCTGAACTTTAGCTCCACTCAGACCCACATCGGCCTTGACGCCGGAGACATTCCAGAATCGACTCTCCTTTTTCACCAGATTGGTAAAGCGGCGCTCAATCAGCACGTCAATCGTGACCCCCTGATTACCGGAGTTGATGCTGTAGTCATACACGCGGCCAACCGGGATTTTGCGGAAGTAAACCAGTGAACCGCTGTTCAGCGCGCCGAGGTCAGGGGCGTGAAGGTGGATCATCATTTCGCCGGTATTTAAGCGGTATTTGGGCTGGGTATCGAGCGCGGTGAAGTTTTCACGCGGTTCCCCCTTCTTGCCCGGCATCATGCCGATGTAGTTGCCGCCTACCAGCGCATCCAGACCCGAAACGCCGGCCAGCGAGGCTTTCGGCGTTACCAGCCAGAACTGCGTATCCTCACGCAGTGCGCCTTTCATATCGCTTTTAATGCTGGCCTTGATCTTAATGGTACGCAGGTCGTCGGTCATGCTGATGCCCTGCACCAGTCCGACTTCGACGCCCTGATAGCGTACCGGCGTGCGGCCCGGCACAATGCCGTCCGCGGTGGCGAAATCAATGGTCACCGTGGTGCCGCGCTCCTGGTAATTTGACCAGATAAGCCAGCCGGCAATCAGCAGGGCAATAAAGGGCAGCAGCCAGAATGGCGATATTTTTCGCCGATTTTTGACGCGTGCATTAGTCGGTGTAGTCGGCGTTTCCTGTTGCATGAGCATCCCAAAGTAAACGGCTATCCAGCCACTCAACGGCAAGAATAGTGAGTATGACCGCTGAGCCGAAATAGAAGGCAGCCGGTCCCATAGTAAAAGCTAAAAGCTGGTCGCGATTAACCAGCGACATCGTTAGTGAAATGACGAACAGGTCGAGCATCGACCAGCGCCCCACCCACTGCACCACGCGCAGCAGGCGGATGCGGGTTTTCAGCCCTTGCTCACATTTGAAGTGAATACTGAGCAGCAGGGTCACCAGGACGATAACTTTGGTAAACGGCACCAGAATACTGGCGACGAACACCACGATAGCCACCGGGATATTGCCAGAGGCGAGCGAGAGAATACCAGAAAGAATGGTGTCATCCTGGCGAGAGCCGTTGAGATAGATGACTGAAATCGGCAGCAGATTAGCCGGGATCAGAAAAATAATCGAGGCGATCAGCGCCGCCCAGGACTTCTGCAGGCTGAAATGACGGCGGAAATAGAGCCGCGTGTGGCAGCGCGGGCAGCGGCCACGCTCATCGGCCACGCCGGTATGGTGGCAGCTCAGGCAAACCTGCAGCTGGGCAATCGGCACATTTGGATGAGGCTGCGGATAGAAACGGTGCCACAGCTGTTCAACGTTAAGGTGAATCAGCGTCAGCAGGCTGAGAAGCGTCAGAGAGATAAACGCCACCAGCCCAAGGCCCGGCGTAATGGCGGCATAGTCCTGCACCTTTATTGAGGCAACGGCCACGCCGACCAGGTAGATATCAAGCATCACCCACTCTTTCAGGCGGTCAAGCATCAGCAGCACCGGCCGCAGGTTCATGCCCAGCTTGTCACCGAAATAGAGGTAGCCAATTGAGACGACCAGCGTCAGCGGGGCGCCAATCGTGCAAAATGCCACCATTGAAGCGGCAATGACGTCACCTTCCCTGGTCATCTGCATGATGCCGCCCAGCAGGCTGGCGTAAATGTTGGTGCCGAGCAGCCGGATTGACATCAGCGGCTCATTGAAAGCGAAAGGCATCAGCAGCAGCATCGTCACCGCCATGGCGGTCAGTCGCGTCATCGACCAGTCCCGGCCATTCAGGATGCGCGCATTGCAGCGCGGGCAGTGCGCAGACTGGCTTGATTTAACATCTGGTAAGGAAAAAAGGGTATCGCATTGGGGACATCGCTGATAACGTGCCTGTGGCAGAGCATGACTTATGGCGTGTATTTTCATATTCCCGATCGTGCTTTGGCCCAACAGCGCAGGTGCAGGGCAGGTTAGGCTGATTAACGCCATGAGAGCAGGACTTCAGTATAGCCGTGCTTCAGTATTCGGATAAATCCAAGGTTATATTAACTAACGGAATGAATCACCTTGTCCCGCTGTACTTTTAATGCTTAATTTTATCGGACTCAGTGGCTACCGGCCTGGTCTCAGTTTCTACAATGGTTAAACAATGACAAAAGCAGAATTTTATACCGACCTCAATCGCGACATGCGCGCACTTCTCAGCGGCGAAACCAGCTTCCTGGCGGTGATGGGCAATTGTAGCGCGCTTTTATACGAACGTCTTGATGGGGTTAACTGGGCGGGTTTTTATCTGCTGACCGAAGAGAACACGCTGGTACTCGGCCCGTTCCAGGGCAAAATCGCCTGCGTGCGAATTCCTGTCGGGCGCGGCGTTTGCGGTACAGCGGTGGCAGAAAACAGCGTTCAGCGTGTTGATGATGTGCATGAATTCCCGGGCCACATTGCCTGTGATGCTGCCAGCAACGCGGAAATTGTGCTGCCGTTAGTGGTAAATGGTCAGATTATTGGCGTGTTAGATATCGACAGCGTTGAATATAACCGCTTTGACAGTGAGGATGAAGCGGGGCTGAAAGCGTTGACTGACGGGCTTTGCGAGGTGCTTGCCGGATCGGATGTGGAAAAATTTATTCACATGAAACGCACCTAAAGCGCTGGATCACGTAGCAATTGCTGATGGGGTCATTATAATGTCGCCTGTTCATGCCTGCGCTGATTGGCAAACCCGTTGTAATCAGGAAATTTCATGGAAAATCAACCTAAGTTGAATAGCACCAAAGAAGTCATCGCCTTTCTGGCCGAGCGTTTCCCACAATGCTTTAGCGCCGAAGGCGAAGCACGACCACTGAAGATCGGAATCTTTCAGGATTTAGTCGACCGCGTGCAGGGTGAAATGAACCTGAGTAAAACTCAGCTTCGTTCAGCACTGCGTCTATATACTTCCAGCTGGCGCTATCTGTACGGCATCAAAGTCGGTGCGACTCGCGTTGACCTTGATGGCAATGCGTGTGGCCTGCTGGATGAACAGCACGTTGAACATGCGCGCAAACAGCTTGAAGAAGCCAAAGCGCGCGTGCAGGCACAGCGCGAACAGCAGCAGGCGAAAAAGCGTGAAGCCGGTGAAGACACCGCACCGCGTCGTCCGCGTAAACCTGTTCGTAAACCTGCGGCCGAAGGTGAGCAGCCACGTAAAGTGCGCAGCAAGCCAGAGCGTCCGCAGGCTGAACGCAACTCTTCCTCAGCAAGAGAAGAGACTCAGACGTCGAGTAGCAAACCGGTTACCGACACCTCAGCGTTGCAAGTGGGCCAGAGCATTAAAGTTACCGCAGGCAAAAGTGCGATGGATGCCACCATTCTTGAAATCTCTAAAGATGGCGTCCGGGTACAGCTGGCTAACGGTCTGGCAATGATAGTACGCGCAGAACACTTGCAGTTCTGATACGGAGGCTAATCAGGGCATGAACACTCTTTTTAAACGCACCATCATTGCGGGCCTGCTGATTGCAGGCAATGCCTTCGCGGCCGATAACATCACCCGTGCAGACCAGATCCCGCAGCTGCACCAGGAAGCACAGCACGCGACCGTCAGCGAGCGCGTCACTTCCCGCTTTACCCGTTCCCATTACCGCCAGTTTGACCTCGATAAAGACTTTTCGGTCAAAATATTCGAGCGTTATCTGAACCTGCTCGACTACAGCCACAATGTGCTGCTGGAGTCTGACATTGCGCAATATGCGGACAAGAAAACCACGCTGGGCGATGAGTTAAAAAGCGGCCAGCTTTCGGCGTTTTACGATCTGTATAATCTGACGCAGAAACGCCGTTTTGAACGTTATCAGTACGCGCTTTCCGTGCTGAATAAGCCGATGAACTTTACCGGCAACGACACCATTGATATCGACCGCAGCAAGTCCCCCTGGCCCAAAAGCACCGCAGAGCTGAATGCCCTGTGGGACGCCAAGGTGAAATATGATGAGCTGAGCCTGAAACTGGCCGGTAAAGATGAGAAAGAGATCCGCGAAGTCCTCACCAAGCGCTATCAGTTCGCTGAACGTCGCCTGGCGCAGAGCAACAGCGAAGACGTGTTCCAGCTTGCGATGACCGCGTTCGCGCATGAAATTGACCCGCACACCAATTATCTCTCCCCGCGTAACACCGAACAGTTCAATACCGAAATGAGCCTGTCGCTGGAAGGTATTGGTGCGGTGCTGCAGATGGATGATGATTACACGGTGATCAATTCAATGGTTGCTGGTGGTCCGGCGGCGAAAAGCAAAACCATTACCGTGGGCGACCGTATTGTTGGCGTTGGTCAGCCGGGCAAACCGATGGTCGATGTGATCGGCTGGCGTCTGGATGATGTCGTTGCGCAGATCAAAGGACCGAAGGGCAGTAAAGTGCGCCTGGAAATCCTGCCTGCCGGCAAAGGTACCAAAACCCGTACGGTAACCCTGACGCGTGAAAAGATCCGCCTGGAAGATCGCGCGGTTAAAATGTCGGTCCATAACGTCGGCAAACAGAAAGTTGGCGTGCTGGATATCCCAGGTTTCTACGTTGGCCTGACTGACGATGTGAAGGTGCAGCTGCAGAAATTGCAGAAGCAGAACGTCGATAGCATTGTTATCGATCTGCGCACCAACGGCGGTGGGGCACTGACCGAGGCGGTTTCTCTCTCTGGTCTGTTTATCCCAAGTGGCCCGGTGGTTCAGGTTCGCGATAACAACGGCAAAATCCGCCAGGACAGCGACAACGACGGCATTACTTACTACAAGGGTCCGCTGGTGGTGCTGGTTGACCGCTTCAGTGCTTCGGCTTCTGAAATCTTTGCCGCTGCCATGCAGGATTATGGCCGCGCGCTGATTGTTGGTGAACCGACCTTCGGTAAAGGTACGGTACAGCAGTATCGCTCGCTGAACCGCATTTACGATCAGATGCTGCGCCCTGAATGGCCGGCGCTGGGTTCCGTGCAGTACACCATTCAGAAGTTTTACCGCATCAACGGCGGCAGCACGCAGCGCAAGGGTGTGACGCCTGACCTGCTGATGCCTACCGGCGTAGAAGCGATAGAAACCGGTGAGAAGTTTGAGGACAATGCGTTGCCGTGGGATAGCGTTCCTGCTGCTACCTATACCAAAACTGAAGACCTCAAGCCGCTGGAAGCACAGCTGATTAAAGATCATCAGGATCGCATCGCTAAAGATGCTGAGTTCCAGTACATCATTAAGGATATCGCCCGCTTTAATGCCAACAAGGACAAGCGCAATATCATCTCTCTGAATCTTGCCGAGCGCGAGAAAGAGAACAAAGAAGATGATGCATTGCGGCTGGAACGCATTAATGCTCGCCTGAAAGCAGACGGTAAGAAACCGCTGACCAAGCTGGAAGATCTGCCTAAAGACTACAAAGAGCCGGACCCGTATCTGGATGAGACGGTGAACATTGCCAACGACCTGGCGCAGCTGGAAAAACAGCAGCCGCCAGTGACACCGGCAGCGGCAAAATAAGCCCAACAGGCACAGCAATCGCTGTGCCTTTTTTTATCCTGTCCGTCCTGCCTGGCGCTGTGCGCGAAAAGTAACACAAAGTGTAAAGTTATGTCTTTTTAAACACTTAAAGATTAAGAGTGCTTGAAAAGCGGCGTATTGACCTTACGATGGTGGTACGCGAAAAGCGGAATAACTGAGGAAGTCTAATTTTATGATGCGTATTGCTCTTTTCCTGTTGACCAACCTCGGGGTTATGGTGGTTTTCGGGCTGATCCTCAGCCTGACAGGGATCCAGTCAAGCAGTGTAATGGGCCTGATGATCATGGCGGGTCTGTTTGGCTTCGGCGGTGCGTTTGTTTCACTGCTGATGTCGAAGTGGATGGCACTGCGCTCCGTTGGTGGTGAAGTGATTGAACAGCCGCGTAACGAAACCGAACGCTGGCTGATGGAAACCGTGGGCCGTCAGGCTCAGCAGGCCGGCATTGCCATGCCGCAGGTGGCTGTTTACCATGCGCCCGACATTAACGCCTTTGCTACCGGTGCGCGTCGTGACGCCTCGCTGGTGGCGGTATCAACCGGCCTGTTGCAGAACATGAGCCGTGATGAAGCGGAAGCGGTGCTGGCTCACGAAATCAGCCATATCGCCAACGGAGACATGGTGACCATGACCCTGATTCAGGGGATTGTGAATACCTTCGTGATCTTCATCTCGCGCATTCTGGCACAGCTGGCAGCGGGCTTTATGTCCGGTAACCGCGACGAGGAAGGCAGCAGCAACGGCAACCCGATGGTGTACTTTGCAGTATCAATGGTGCTGGAGCTGGTATTTGGTATTGTCGCCAGCATTATTACCATGTGGTTCTCACGCCACCGTGAATTCCATGCGGATGCGGGTGCTGCTCGCCTGGCCGGGCGTGAGAAGATGATTGCCGCACTGCAACGTCTGAAAACCAGCTACGAGCCGCAGGAAGCCAGCAGCATGATGGCCTTCTGTATCAATGGTAAATCCAAGTCGTTGAGCGAGCTGTTTATGTCGCACCCACCGCTGGATAAACGCATTGAAGCGCTGCGCAGCGGCGAATACCTGAAGTAGGGGCGCGGCATACCGCGCCCGTTCAGGGCAAAATCATCAGTAAACCGGGCATGCGCCCGGTTTTTTTATGCCCGGTGATTGCCCGGCTGTGTAATGCGCAGGGCGCTGACCAGCGCGGCGATAGCAGCGAAGCTGCCCGCCAGCAACAGCGAGAGATGGGTGCCCTGGTTAGCAAACAGGTTGAACATCAGGGCGACAAGGGCCGCGCCGCTGGTCTGACCCAGCAGGCGGGCGGTACCGAGCATGCCACTGGCTCCTCCGCTGCGGTGACGCGGGGCCGAAGAGATAATCGTGTGATTATTCGGGGACTGGAACAGACCAAATCCGGCACCGCACAGCATCATGCGCCAGATAATATCGGCGTCTGATGGGCTGGCGGGTAGCAGGGCGAGCGCAAACAGCCCGGCGGCAAACATTGCCAGGCCAATCGCACCGAGCAGGCCGGCGTGGAAGCGCTCAATCAGCCGCCCGGCAATGGGTGCCATCACCATCGTCGCCAGCGGCCACGGCGTCAGCAGCAGGCCGGTTGCCACCTCGCTGCGTCCCAGCACGCTTTGCAGGAAGAAGGGCAGAGAGACCATGGCCAACATTTGCGCGCAGAACGAGCACACGGAGGTGCCAATCGACATGGCGAAAATAGGAATACGGAACAGGTCAACCGGCAGCAGCGGGAACTCCAGCCGCAGCTGGCGCCGGATGAACAGGGTTCCGACCAGCAGCAGCGCCACCAGTTCAGCCAGCAGCAGTTTTCCGTTCTGGCCCTGGGCAAAACCACTCAGCAGCGAGATAAGCAGGCCAAAGGTTAACGCATTCATCACGCTGCTCAGCAGATCAAATCGCTGCCCGCTGGTTTTCTGCGGATTATCCGGTAAATAGCGCAGGGCCAGCACCAGCGCGGCGATGCCGACAGGGACGTTAATCAGGAACAGCCATTGCCAGGACGCCACCGAGAGAATGGCGGCGGCAACGGTCGGCCCGGCAGCGCTGGATACCGCCACAATCAGCGAGTTAATTCCCATGCCGCGACCAAGATGGCGCTGCGGGTAGATAATGCGTATCAGAGCGGTGTTAACGCTCATCAGCGCGGCACCGCCGAAGCCCTGCAGCACGCGGGCAAAGGTCAACATGCCGAGCGAGTCCGACAGCGCACAGAACAGAGACGTACAGCTGAACAGCACCAGCCCCCACTGATAGATACGGCGGTAGCCGAGCATATCGCCAAGAAAAGAGAGGGTCAGCAGCGAAATAATAATGGCCAGCTGGTAGGCGTTAACAATCCAGATTGACTCTGCCGGGCTGGCATTCAGCTCGCGGGCAATCGTCGGCAGCGCCACATTGGCAATCGCGCCATCCAGCACGGCCACCGTGATGCCGAGTGCAATAGCCAGTATGGCCCCGTAGCGCTGGGGTAGCGGCAATCCGTCGTTGGCTGAAGTTGAGTGCATAGCGTTGAAATAGTTACGTGGGAGAAGAGTCTCATGCTAATGGTTTTTACGAATTATGCCAGTATGTAAATTGCTGAAAACTATCAGCAGATGTGTCCACGCCGTTGTGGCTTTCATTGCGCCCGGCGGAGGGGCTACGTATACTGGAAATAGCGTTCCATTTTTTATAAAACACAAAAGGTAAGTCATGGCGAGTGCCGATCCAGATAAACAGCCCGATTCCGTCTCTTCAGTGATGAAAGTATTTGGCATTTTACAGGCGCTGGGCGAAGAGCGTGAAAACGGCATCACCGAGCTTTCCCAGCGCGTGATGATGTCGAAAAGCACCGTATACCGTTTTCTCCAAACCATGAAAACGCTCGGCTACGTCTCACAGGAAGGGGAGTCAGAGAAATATGCGCTGACGCTAAAACTGTTCGAGCTGGGGGCTAAAGCCCTGCAAAACGTCGATCTGATCCGCAGTGCCGATATTCAGATGCGTGAGATCTCGCGCCAGACGAAAGAGACTATTCACCTTGGCGCCCTGGAAGAAGACAGCATTGTCTATATCCATAAAATCGACTCCCTGTACAACCTGCGCATGTATTCGCGCATTGGTCGCCGTAACCCGCTGCACAGTACCGCAATTGGTAAAGTGCTTTTAGCGTGGCGCGAGCGTGGCGAAGTGGATGCGATTCTGGCTAATGTTGAGTTTACCCGCAGCACGGCACGCACCATTACCACTAAGGACGCGCTGTTGCCCGTGCTGGAGCAGGTGCGTAGCCAGGGATTTGGCGAAGATAATGAAGAGCAGGAAGAGGGGTTGCGCTGTATTGCAGTGCCGGTATTTGACCGCTTTGGCATGGTGATTGCCGGGTTGAGCATCTCTTTCCCGACCATCCGTTTCTCGGAAGAGAATAAAAAAGAGGTGGTGGCGATGCTGCATCTGGCGGCAAAAAATATCTCAGAACAGATGGGTTATCACAGCTATCCCTTCTGACATCAGCAGGCCGGCGTTGACCGGCCCGCCGGTTAATCAATTATCCACGACTTCGCTGCTTTTCTTCAGCAGCGGGCAATCCGTCACCCCAATAATGCCGCTGTCGGTGTGCAGATACTGTGCAATCACCATGCCGCGTGCGGTCAGGTACTGACACTGTAAGCCCATTCCCGCAACGTTTTTAGTGCTGCCCGTCAGAATGCCATAGCCAGTCAGCAGCATAGCCAGCCAGATAATGACCAGCAGCGCGACAATACGTAGCAAAAATTTCATGGTAATCCCCTTATTGTTTTCAGGCGGTGTCCTCACTGCCCGCAGCAGCATAACAGCTTGTCGCTGAGTACCACACAAATCGATAAGAGGATGCTGAAACCTTTGCACCTTTCTGAGGGTTAGATGCCGACTTTTTCGGGATCTGGCTATCATTTGTCGGGCTTACAGGTAAAATCATCTGCGCGGTACTGCCGCATAGAGGCAGCTCTTTTTCTGTATTGAGGCAAGTATGAATGAAATAAACAATGGTGCGATGGATATGGTCTCTGCTGGCATCGTGGCGTTGCTGGTGATAATCGGGCTGGTGGTATGGTTTTTTGTTAATCGCGCCAGCGTGAAGGCCAGTCAGCAGGTCCAACTGCTGGAAGCACTGCTGGAAGAGCAGAAGCGTCAGAACGCGATGCTGCGCCGCCTTACCGATGCGGTTGCTGGCAAAGAGCAGGGTGCTGCAGCGAAAGATGACGCTGATAGCAAAGATTTTACCCGGCTGATCCCGGAGCGCTAATTTTTTGTCGTGAAGTTGCAGGGCGACGGGTAAATTTTTTCCTGATAGTGCCCGCGAAATGGGCCAGTTTATCCTCAACCCCTGCAGCCCGATCGCCGTGCACCAAAATGGTTCATGCGTGACCGCGCCTGATAGCCGCCCAGGCGAGGTTACTCCGCGTCGGGTGCGAACAGATAATACCACCTAGGAATAATCCTAAAGCCATTTCATTATATCAGGCCACCTATTAAGAGAACCCAGTCTAAATACGCAAATAGATTGAGCGTAATAACGTTAATAAACTGGTGCAGATCAATGCATTTAAATGGGGCAGCGTGTCAGATAGTTTCCTGTTTTTGGTGCAATTTAATTTATAAACTGTACTAATCCGTGGTTGTTGTACAGTTGTGACACCTGAGCAGGATTGATAAATGGGCCTGAGTTTAATGAACTCTTTTGACAAAGCTTTGCCATATTTATGCCATCATTGGCGCTAACATTAGCCGCTACAGCCCGCAGCAGGACGGACTTGACACCTTCGGCCGTCTGTTATAAACCCTGTATTGGTCAGGTGCTTAAAGGCTCTGCGGAGTGAATTCTGTTCAGTCGTGAACGTCGTGATGCATCAATGTGCATTCTGTGCCAGCTATCGTTTTAAATGTGTGCGACATCTCTATCCCTGTTTAAAAATGACTTGCCATTAATTTGTGGATATGTGATAAAACATTCGGGTAAAACGAGGTACAGTTCTGTTTATGTGTGGCATCTTCAGTAAAGAAGTTCTGAGTAAAAGACTAACGTTGAATACCGCTTCCTTGCCGAGCTTTAATTTAGTGCCTCATGCAGTAATGTCTCTGGTTTTTCTGTACGTTAAGCCCACGGGCGAATAAACACTCTAAGGAAATTTGCAAAATGGCAAAGATTAAAGGTCAGGTTAAGTGGTTCAACGAGTCTAAAGGTTTTGGTTTCATCACTCCTGCTGACGGCAGCAAAGATGTGTTCGTACACTTCTCTGCAATCCAGGGTAATGGCTTCAAAACTCTGGCTGAAGGCCAGAACGTTGAGTTCGAAATTCAGGATGGCCAGAAAGGCCCTGCTGCTGTGAACGTCACCGCTATCTAATTTTCGATCTGAGCCTGACATTGCCGCCCGGCGTGTAATCCAGGCTGAAATCTGAATACTGAAGCCCTGTCATTCTTGACGGGGCTTTTTTATATCCGATTTTCGTGGTGCGCGGGATTTTCCACGGGCTTTGCAGTACACTGCCGCGTCTTAAATTGATGGAGTCTTGCTATGTCGTACCAGTGTCCTCTTTGCCAGCAGCCGCTGACGTTTGACCAGCGCACCTGGCGTTGTGAAAATCAGCACCAGTTTGACCAGGCGAAAGAGGGCTATGTCAACCTGCTGCCGGTACAGCATAAGCGCTCTAAGCAGCCGGGCGACAGTGCGGATATGATGCAGGCACGGCGCAATTTCCTTGATGCCGGTCACTATCAGCCACTGCGGCTGCAGGTCGGTGATTTGCTTGAGCGTGTGCTGCCGGCAGATGACGTCAGCGTGCTGGATATCGGCTGTGGGGAAGGCTATTACACCCATGAAGTCGCCAGCCGCCTGCAGGCCAGAGGTCAGGCTGAGGTGCACGGTCTCGATGTGGCTAAAATTGCCGTGCGCTATGGCGCTAAGCGCTATCGTAACGTGGAGTTTTGCGTCGCATCCAGCCACCGCCTGCCGTTCAGCGATCGGCAGTTTGACGCGGTACTGCGCATCTATGCGCCCTGCAAGGCTGAAGAGTTGGCGCGCGTCGTCAAGCCGCAGGGCTACGTACTTACCGTCACGCCAGGTCCGCGCCATTTAATGCAGTTTAAAGCACTGATTTACCAGGATGTGCAGCTACACGACACCACGCCTGAGCAGATGCCCGGCTTCACCCTGGTTGAGCAGCAGCAGCTCTCCTACCCGATGACGCTTAACAGTGAAGAGTCCGCGGCGCTGCTGCAGATGACGCCGTTTGCCTGGCGTGCGCGCCCTGAAGTGTGGGGGATTCTGGCCACGACCGAGCAGTTTGAGTGTGAAACTGACTTCACGCTGCGCCTGTGGCAGCGTGACGACGAAATCGTGCAGGATGTCAGCGACTCTCCAGCATAAACTGATAGATGGTTTCCAGATCGTCCAGCTTGCGTACATGAACCAACAGGCGCCGTTTCTCCAGGTTAATCACCAGTACGCCATCTTCTGACAGGTTGATGGCGCTGATACGCGCGTACTCAATAAAAACGTTCGCGTAGAAAAATCCCTTCTCCTTAAACAGCATCTTCGGCGCGCGGATCCAGAACAGCCAGGCGGAGAGGCCTCCCAGTGCCAGCAGCAGCATAGTGGTCAGCTGGGGCCCCTGTGCGGCAAGGTTGTTATACAGCAGGATAGCCAGCAGGCCGATAAAGATCAGGCTGTCGAGCTTGTTGCGGCGCTGCAGCAGGATTTTCAGGCGGGTGGGGCCATGCAGACGATCCATAATCAGCTCGTCATAGATCGCATACAGTAGAATGAGTACGATAAAAAGGAGTATCAGGCAGTCAGTCAGAGACATATCGGCGTCCATAAAAAGGGGCCAGACTGGCTGGCCCCGGGGTAAAGATTATTCGTAACGCAGGATTATACGCCCAGCAGGCCAATCCAGTAACCGAAGATACCGATAACGAAGAAGCCCATAATAATCCACAGGGCATTCACCTTACGGCGCAGCAGCCACATACAGCCAAAGGTGAGCAGCAGCGGGATTAAGCCCGGCATCAGCTGGTCAAGAATCGACTGTACGGTGGTGACCGTGGTTTTACCGGTCTGGTCGGTAATCTCAGAAACCACCAGCGGCACGTTCACGTGCGTCCACTTGTTGACCAGCGCCCCCATGACAAACAGGCCGAGAATCGACGCCCCCTCAGTCAGTTTTTGCAGGAAGCCGCCACCCATATCGCTAACGATATCGACACCTTTACGATAGCCATAAGCCACGCCGTAGTAGCGCACCAGCAGACGCACCAGGTTAAACAGGACAAAGAACAGCAGGGGGCCCATCAGGCTGCCGCTCATCGCGATACCTGCGCCCAGGGCCGCAAATACCGGGCGCACGGTGCCCCAGAAGATCGGGTCACCCACGCCGGCCAGCGGCCCCATCAGACCGACTTTAATGCCGTTTATGGCAGCATCGTCGATCGGCGCTCCGTTGGCGCGCTGTTCTTCCATGGCCATGGTCACGCCGAGTACCGGAGCAGCCACATACGGATGGGTGTTGAAGAACTCCAGGTGACGTTTGATCGCCTGTTTGCGGTCGTCGTTATTTTCCGGGTACAGACGGCGGATTACCGGTACCATCGAATAACAGAAACCCAGCGCCTGCATACGTTCGAAGTTCCACGAACCCTGGAACAGGTTTGAGCGTAAGAACACACCGCGCACATCGCCTGGCGTTAATTTCTTCTGCGTAGTGGTAGTTGTTGTGTCAACCATTTCTCTCACCTTTCCTTAATCGAGTTCGTTATCAAGGTCGTTATTAGCCGGACCTGCTGCCTGCGCACCGGCAACACGATTATATTTTGGCGCCAGCTGGATATACAGCATGGCCATCACTACGCCGATGACGCCCAGAGCCACCAGGTTGAAGTTGGTGAAAGCAGCGGTCACGAAACCAAGGTAGAAGAACGGCATCAGATAGCCTGCACGCATCATGTTAATAACCATGGCGTAACCGACCACCACGATCATGCCACCGGCGATATTCAGACCGTTGGTGACCACTTCCGGGATAGAGTTCAGCAGTTCCTGAACCACGCTGGTACCGACAGAAACGGCAACAATCACGGCAGGGATCGCGATACGCATTGCCTGCAGCACCAGCGCAGAGACATGGATCCAGGAAATTGCAGTCAGGTTGCCCTTTTCAGCTGCTTTATCGGCAGCGTGCTGGAACGCAACGGTGATGGTACGGACAATAATGGTCAGAACCTGACCGGCTGCTGCCAGCGGGATAGCCAGTGCGATACCGGCACCCACGCTCTGCCCACCGGCAATAACCAGAATGGTCGAGATGATCGAAGCGAGTGCAGCATCCGGCGCCACGGCGGCGCCAATGTTCATCCAGCCCAGTGCGATCATTTCCAGCGTACCGCCGATAATAATCCCGGTTTTCATATCACCGAGGATCATGCCGACTAACGTACAGGCCACGAGTGGCCGGTGGAACTGAAATTCATCGAGGATCGAGCCCATGCCCGCAATACAGGCAACGATAAATATCAGAACAATTTGCAGCGTGGTAATCTCCATTACACTTCTCCTATTAAATGCCAGAACGGAGTTCAACCTGAAATTTCAGGCCACGGGCTACTGATGCATTTTGGCGATCAGATCCATCATTTTCAGTCTCTGGTCGCTCGATACTTTACGCACTTCCAGTTCGATTCCGCGCTCATTCAACTTTTTGAACGCCTCAATATCTTTAGCATCTACCGATACCGCATTGTTGACCTGAGTTTTCCCCTGACGGAACGCCATCCCCCCGATGTTGACCGACGTGATATTGACGCCTTCTTCCACCAGTCGCACCACATCGGTAGGATTGGTAAACAGCAGCATCACTTTATCGTGGCCATATTTCGGGTTGTTCCACACGCGGATCATTTTCGCTACGTCCACCACATGCGCGGTAACGCCCGGCGGGGCAACCTGAGTCAGCAACGTTTTACGCACGTTATCGGCAGCAACTTCATCGCTGACGACAATAATGCGGGTTACGTTGGTTTCTTTGGTCCAGCGGGTGGCGACCTGGCCATGGATTAAACGGTCATCGATACGTGCCAGACCGATTTTCATGTGATCGCCGGGTGCCATTGGGGCCTGTGGTGCAGCCGGAGCTTTCACCGCAGCGGCGGGGGCAGGGGTTTTTGGTGCTTTCGCTTTCAGGGCTTTTACCCCTTCACGGCCAGTTTCCACGGCCAGCGCGACCAGTTCATCAAAGGTTGGGTTATCGTCTCGTGCCATCAGTACTTCGACCAGCATCGGAATATTGACCCCGGCGACGACTTCATAATCGGGTTTATCTACCACAAGGCGGCTGGCGGCGTTAAACGGGCTACCCCCCCAGGTATCGACCAGAAAAAGCACTCCCTGCGTACTGTCCATATTGGCTAACCGTGCCTGATATTTCTCGATCAGGGTTTCGGCGTTTTCTCCGGGGACAAAGTCAATCCAACCGACATTTTCCTGTTCCCCTAACAGCATTTCGGCAGTTTTCAGCAGTTGTTCTGCTGCCCAGCCGTGCGTGCCAATCATAATAGCAATAGTCACTTGCTACCTCCTTATCCAGTTAAAACGACGCTTTGGAGTAAACGTCGTTCGAGGTTCAGCTGAGTTAATTGCGTTCAGCATGATTGAGGTCCCACTTTTATCTGTTGAGTTACTTATCAGCGGTACTGAACACACACCACATTGACGGCATTTATTTTAGTACGCGAAAAAATAAATTATGTGACCGTGCTCAGTAATTTAGACGCTGATCCACATTTGTCGGCTGAATGTTGAAACAACATGTCTGTGAAGGATTGTGCACCCTGAGTGTAAGAAAATATTTTGACGTCCCTGTGGCAACTGATAAAGTAGTGATCCTTTTTTCATACAGGAGTAACGGGCCTCAGCCCTCCCTATGGACTGTCACCGAAGTCGCTTAATCATGCCGCCGGGCTATCCGGTATCGTTTTTAACGTCAATTGACGTCATCATGTTTTCCACCTGTCGTTATCTCTGCCGCACGTTCAGCCGAACGCCTGCTGCTATTTCCCGTTCCTTTTTCCGGAGTCTTTCATGGAATTTCTTTTAGACCCCTCAATCTGGGCCGGTCTCTTTACGCTCATTGTTCTTGAGATCGTGCTGGGCATCGATAACCTGGTGTTTATCGCTATTCTGGCCGATAAACTCCCGCCAAAGCAGCGTGATAAAGCCCGTCTGATTGGCCTGTCACTGGCGCTGATTATGCGTCTTGGCCTGCTGTCGCTTATCTCATGGATGGTGACCCTGACCCGTCCGCTGTTTAGCGTTGGCGAATTCAGCTTCTCCGGCCGTGACCTGATCCTGCTGGTGGGGGGGCTGTTCCTGCTGTTCAAAGCCACGATGGAGCTGCATGAACGGCTGGAAAACCGTGAGATGAATGACGGCGGCAATAAAGGATATGCCAGTTTCTGGGCCGTGGTGGTGCAGATCGTTATTCTTGATGCGGTATTCTCCCTCGATGCGGTAATCACCGCTGTCGGGATGGTTAACAATCTGGCGATTATGATGACCGCCGTGGTGATTGCGATGGGCGTGATGCTGCTGGCATCCAAACCGCTGACCAACTTTGTCAACGCGCATCCGACCGTGGTGGTGCTGTGCCTGAGCTTCCTGCTGATGATTGGTCTCAGCCTGGTGGCGGAAGGATTCGGCTTCCATATTCCAAAAGGTTACCTGTACGCAGCGATTGGCTTCTCGATTCTTATTGAGCTGTTTAACCAGATTGCGCGCCATAACTTTATGCGCCATCAGGAAAGACGCCCGATGCGTGAACGCACCGCAGAGGCAATCCAGCGCCTGATGGGCGGGCGTCGTCAGAGCGAAGTGCAGAACAGTGAAAGCAGTGATGTTGCCGCGATCATGCCGCAGGAAGCGTTTAAAGATGAAGAGCGCTACATGATCAATGGGGTACTGACGCTGGCATCCCGTTCAGTGCGCAGCATCATGACGCCGCGTGGTGAGATCTCCTGGGTTGACGCCACGCGTCCGCTGGATGAAGTTCGCCTGCAGCTGCTGGATACGCCGCACAGCCTGTTCCCGGTTTGCCGGGGCGAGCTGGATGAAATCATTGGCGTCGTGCGCGCGAAAGAGCTGCTGGTGGCCTTGGATCATGGGATTGATGTGGCAACCTTTGCCAGCAATACTCCGCCGATCATCGTACCGGAAACGCTCGACCCGCTGAACCTGCTGGGCGTGCTGCGCCGGGCGAAAGGCAGCTTTGTCGTTGTCACCAACGAGTTTGGCGTGGTGCAGGGGCTGATTACCCCGCTGGACGTACTGGAAGCGATTGCCGGTGAGTTCCCGGATGAAGATGAAACCCCGGATATCATTGCGGATGGTGATGGCTGGTTGGTGAAGGGCGGAACCGATCTGCACTCGCTCCAGCAGCTGCTGGATACTCAGGAGCTGGTTAAGCCGGAAGACGATCATGCTTCGCTGGCAGGGCTGCTGATTGACCAGAAAGGTCAGCTGCCAAAAGCCGGTGAGGTGATTGAGATGCTGCCGCTACGCTTCCAGATTATTGAAGCCACCGACTACCGTATCGATCTGGTGCGCGTGACCAAAGAGCGTCAGGAAGACGAAGAAGAGTAACTATCCGGCGTGCCTGAGCCGGATTAACAGCGGCCAGGCACGCCTCCCAACATCTGAAGCCTCATCGTCGCAGTTTAAAACCCACAGCGAGCACGAGGCGAGTGGGGGATGAGCTCAGAGCGGTCAGAGGACGTTAGCGCTGGGAGCGATGTCTGAAGATAGTTAAAAGGCATGCCTGGCCGCTACAGGTCAACCCATCACGCGCTCAGCGTCTCCTGATGATTCATCAGCCATTCTGGGAAATCCCCCAGCGGCATCGGGCGGGCAAAGAAGTAGCCCTGAAGCGTATCAACGCCTCTCTCACGCAGATACTCAGCCTGTTCCGCCGTTTCTACTCCTTCAGCCACCAGGCTAATGTTCAGACGCTGCGCCAGTGAAATCACCATATCGGTCACGGTTGCATTGATCGCATCGGTGCCGATAGCGGCGGTAAAGACTTTATCAATCTTCAACACGTCCGGGCTCAGGGTCTTCAGGTACGAAAGGGAGCTGTGGCCAGTACCAAAATCATCGATCGCCAGCTTCACCCCAATCTTATGCAGATGCGACACCACGCGCTGATCGACCACCGGCAGCGAATCCCGCTCGGTCAGCTCGACAATCAGCTGTGGCCTGGGATTAGCCGGCCACCACAGTTGCTGTAAATCGTCGATAATGGCGCGCTCGTGGAAATGGCTGGCCGCCACATTGATCGCAATATGGAACGATTGACAGGCTGGCAGCTGCGGCAAATGGCGCACCACTTCACTGATGACAAAGCGGGTCAGCGGAGCTATCAGATTCTGCCGTTCGGCCAGCGGGATAAATACATCCGGCGGGATCCAGCCCTGGCGCGGGTTATGCCAGCGCAGCAGCAGTTCAATACCTTCACAACCCCCGCTGCGTGCGTTGATCAGCGGCTGGCAGTACACCATAAATTCACGGGCGGTGATGCCATAGCTAATCTGCCACGACAGGCTCATACGGTTGGCGGTTGCCAGCCAGACGATATAGCCCATCAGCAGGCTCAGCAGCAGGGCCAGCGGCAGCTGCGAAGGCACCGTCACCAAAGCCAGCCGCGCCGGGGATGGCCCAAATAGTGTGATCGAGAACGGGTAGCGCAGTGACGACTCTTCATAGGTCACTTCATCCTCTGAAGGCACCGCCGGTTCAATCATCGGATTACCAAACTCCAGGCTCTTACCACCCACGTTAAAAATGGCGCGCTCAACCCACGGTAGGGTCGGCTCCAGCAGATAGTTGGTCATCAGCTCAATATTGATGATCTGAATGATGCCGGAACGGTTGTCGAGGGAGCGTGGCGTCCAGAGCAGCAGCACCGGCGATCCCTTGATCAAATGCTCATCAACCGACAGCATCATGCGCTGGTTATTGACTGCCAGTTCTGGATAGTTGTCGGCAAAGCCAACATCCGTGGAGCCATAGATGCTGGAGCAGTAAACGCGGTCTCTGTCCACCAGTAAAATAGACCTGACCGTCTGCAAGGAAGCCAGTTTTTCAATCAGCGGAAAACGCACTTCACCACAGGTCAGGCCCACCAGGCCAAGGGTATTGTTTGCCGCGACGTCAAGCGGCGAGAACATTCGGTCAAAACGCTGGATAGCGTTGTCTGCGAAACTTCGCGACTGCTGCTCTATTCGGCCTTTCTCTTCCAGAAAACGGAAGGTTAACGTGAGAATGAGCACCAACGCGGCAACCACCACAGCGATCAGTAACCGCTTGCGGCGAAACTGTCCTAAAACTTCCTGGGACATGTGCATCAGTAACCACCCTTAGATCAAGACGCGTATAAATAGAGACCGAATACCAATTATCGGCAACAGGGGCATTAAGTTTAGTCGTGCTGAAGATAAAAGCTGAAGCGCTCAAAAACAGGAAGTTACTCGCGTAGATACGCCGAAAACACTCTAGCGGTTTCCGGGTTGCGGAGATAGCAGGAGAAGAAAATTATTTTTACGTTAAGACACAAAAAAAACGCCACCGCAGAGGTGGCGTTACGCTGTGATTAATCACACTGGACTTTTATCGCCAGCCCGCCGCGTGATGTTTCACGATATTTTGCATTCATGTCTTTGCCGGTCTCGTACATAGTTTCAATCACTTTATCCAGCGAGACGCGCGCTTCGCTGGTACGGCGCATCGCCATGCGCGCCGAGTTGATCGCTTTCACCGAAGCAATGGCATTACGCTCAATGCACGGCACCTGCACCTGACCTGCCACCGGGTCGCAGGTCAGTCCAAGGTTATGCTCCATACCGATTTCGGCAGCAACGCAGACCTGTTCCGGGCTGGCACCCAGTAGCTCGGCGAGACCCGCTGCGGCCATTGAGCAGGCGACGCCAACTTCGCCCTGGCAACCCACTTCAGCGCCAGAGATTGACGCATTCATTTTATACAGGATGCCGATAGCGCCGGAGGCCATAAAGTAGCGGATGAAGATGTCAGGGCTAACCGATTCGATAAAGCGATCGTAATACGCCAGCACCGCAGGCACGATGCCGCAGGCGCCGTTGGTTGGCGCTGTCACGACGCGGCCACCGGCAGCGTTCTCTTCATTCACCGCCAGCGCGAACATGTTGACCCAGTCGATAACGTTCATCGGATCGCTGGACAGCTTATCGGAAGAGGTCAGCAGCCGGCGCAGCGCGGAAGCACGGCGCGGAACGCGCAGCGGGCCTGGCAGTACGCCTTCGGTATTCAGGCCGCGATCGATACAGTCGCGCATGGTCTGCCAGATATCGGCAAAGTAACGCTCAATGTCGGCACGGCTGTGCACGGCCAGTTCGTTCTTCATAATCATGCCGGACAAGGAGAGGCCGGTCTGATGGCAGTGCTCCAGCATCTCTTTGGCGGAGTTGAACGGGTAGGGGACCAACACTTCGTTCAGCACGGTTTTACCAAAACTCTCTTCATCGACAATAAAACCACCGCCGACGGAGTAGTAGGTTTTGCTGTAAATTTTCAGGTCGCCAGCAAAGGCGTGAATGCTCATGCCGTTCTCATGCAGCGACAGATTATCACTGCGGAACACCATGCCGCCCTCACGCGGGAAGTCGACTTCGTGTGCGCCGTTAGCCAGCAGCAGGCGTTGGCGCTGCTCCACGTCGCGGATGAAGCCGGGAATAGCATCAATGTCGACCGTTTCGGGGGAAGCCCCGGATAGCCCCATAATGATGGCGATATCGGTGTGGTGCCCTTTGCCGGTCAGCGACAGGGAACCATACACATCGACGGCGATGCGCGTCACGGAAGAGAGCTGGCGGTTATTTACCAGATCGTCGACAAACAGTTTGCCGGCTTTCATCGGGCCGACAGTATGAGAACTGGACGGGCCAATGCCGATCTTAAACATGTCGAAAACGCTAATCACGTTACACGCTCCTGTCAGGATTATTGCTCGCGGTGGGCATTGCTCACGGTGGTAGCCCACGAATGGCGAGAAATATAAATGAAAAACTGCCGAATTGCAGTGATTTGGATCGCCACGCTGCGATTTTCTGGTGATAAATAATGTGAAGGTGGTTTTATCTGCAACTAATGGCTGGATTTTAACCGATTCAGGCCGGTTTAGCTACCTGAAGGCTAAGCTGGCGAATAATCCCGGCGGTCATTCCCCAGATAAAGTAGTCATCAAACCATGATAGCCAGACGCGGTGTGACTGCCCGCCACGATGCACATCCAGCGCGGAGTAGCGGCTCAGACGCAGCGCTTCTTCCAGCGGCATCTCAAACACCGATTCCACTTCGCCCTCGTTGGCCTGCCACTCCAGACCCGGCTGCAGCACGCCGACGACCGGCGTAACCTGGAACCCGGTGCTGCTGGTGACCGCAGGCAGAATGCCGACCACGCTGACCGCCGCCGGCGGGATCGCGACCTCTTCAGCGGCTTCACGCAGGGCGGTGGCCACCAGGGAGGCATCGCTGCTGTCCATCATGCCGCCGGGAAACGCCACCTGCCCGGCATGTTTACGCAGCGTGGCGGCACGGCGGGTCAGCAGTAAGGTTGGGCTGGGATGAGCGACGATCGGCACCAGCACGGCAGCCTGCCGACGCGGCAAATTCTGCTGCCCGGCAGCGGGCGGTTGCAGAATAAAACGCGCCAGAAAGCGCTCCAGCACCGGGTTGTCATGCGTCATCAGTCAGCTGCTCCAGGCAGGGTAAAATGCGGTTCACTTTATCGAAGGTTTCCTGATATTCCGCCGCTTCTTCGCTGTCGGCAACGATCCCGCCTCCGGCAGCACAATAGAGGGTGCCGCGCTCGGCAATCAGCGTGCGGATGGTAATGCTGGTGTCCATGCGCCCGCAAACGCTGAGATAGCCGATACTGCCGCACCAGGCATTGCGCCGCTGTGGCTCCAGCTCTTCAATAATTTCCATCGCCCGCACTTTTGGCGCACCGGTAATCGACCCGCCCGGGAAGCAGGCGCGCAGCAGATCGCAGGCGGAAAGCGCAGGTTTTAGCTCGGCAGTGATAGTGCTGACCAGATGATGCACCGCCGGGAACGGCTCAACCACGAACAGCTCGGGCACTTTGACGCTGCCCGGGGTGGCAACGCGGCCGATATCGTTACGCAGCAGGTCGACGATCATCAGATTCTCGCTGCGATCCTTTGGCGACTGCGCCAGCTTCTCTCCCTGCAGGCGGTCGGCCACGGGATCGGCCAGGCGCGGCAGCGTGCCTTTAATCGGGCGCGTTTCAATCTGCTGACGCTGCAGCTTGATAAACCTTTCTGGCGACAGGCTGAGGATTGCGCTGTCCGGCAGGCGCAGAAAAGCGCTGAACGGTGCGCGGTTGGCGGCGCACAGCTGGCGGAATGCCTGCCATTCATCGCCCGCGTAGCTGGCGTTGAAGCGTTGGGCGAGATTTACCTGATAGCAGTCGCCGGAGAGCAGCCACTGCTGCACTTGACGGAACTTCTCACCGTATTCTTGACGCGACATATTCGCCTGCCAGCTGCTGGTCAGGCGGAAGGCGGGCTGAGCTGCCGCCTGCTGATCGTCCAGCCAGTCCAGCCGCGCCTGCACGTCGCCATGAACCACCAGCGTCAGTTTTTGCTGGTGGTGATCGGCAATCAGCGCCCAGTCGTAAATGCCTACCGCCATATCCGGCGTGGTCAGCTGCTGCTGTGCTGTAACGGGCAGTTTTTCAAAGCGCCGGCCGAGGTCGTAGCCAAACAGGCCAAGCACACCGCCCTGAAACGGCAGGCTGTCATGATGCTCAGCACGCAGGCCGCAGTTTTCCAGCTGCTGCTGCAGCAGCGCGAGTGGGTCATCCTCACTGACTATCGTCCCGGCTGCATGCTCGATTACCGTCTCTGCGCCGCGCGTGGTGAGGGTGATACACGGCTGAGCCACCAGGATATCAAAGCGGTTATCGCTGTGGTCGGCAAAGCCAGAGTGCAGCAGCATTGCCCATGGCAGATGGGAAAGGGTGGCAAACCGATCGGCCAGCGCATCTGGCGTATACTTCAGAGGATGATAGACAGGCGACATGGTTCTTCAGCAGATAAAGGTACACAGGTGCGCAAGCCTGACATATTTTTAAGCCGCTGGCATCTCTTTGTCGCCCGTGGAATAATCCCGCAGCAAATCCACCCAGGAGTCACTATGTTTACAGGATTACCCGCGCTGTCGTACGAAGAGCAGCAACAGGCCGTAGAACGCATTCAGGAACTGATGGCAAATGGCATGAGCAGTGGCGAGGCCATTGGCATGGTGGCAGCTGAAATTCGTGAGAATCACACGGGCGGACATGTTCCGGTGATGTTTGACGAAGATGAAGAAGACTACATGGGCGATAACAACCACGACGAAGAAGAAGACGAAGAAGAGTGAGCATCTGTCTTACCGGGCGTAATTGCCGCAGACAGTTTGGACGCGGACAGTGCGGAAAAACCGTAGCGTACACGCAGTACGTGAGGATTTTACTCGCGAAGCTCGCCCTCCGGGCCGCCCTGAAGGGCGTTCAAACTGCTCGCAGTTTGTGAGCACTGCCCAGGGACAAAATACCAAGTAAAATAGCCTGATAAGATCGATGCAAGTGGTTTACCCCTGCCCGCTGCTAGCAGGGGAAAGAGGTTACTTCGCGGCAACCACTTTAATTTCGACCAGATATTTCGGGTTCATCAAATTGGCCTGTACGGTGCAGCGCACGGGCGCATTACCCGGCGAGACCCAGGCATCCCACGCGCGATTCATCGCGGCAAAATCTTCTTTGTGCACCAGAAAAATGGTGGCATCCAGAATCTTACTTTTATCTGAGCCGACGCGCGTCAGCAGCTTATCAATTACCGCGAGGGCGTTGGCGGTCTGCGCTTCGGCATCCTCATCCAGATTTTCCGGCACGCTGGTGTAATACACCGTGTCGTTATGGATCACGGCTTCTGACATGCGGTGCTCTGGGTCAATACGTTCGATGGTCATGTGCATTCCTTTATTACTGATACTTTTAAACGCAGACAGACTGGCACAGATTCAGGCGGCTTGTCACCTTAAGGGTGGCTCAGACCGGTGGATACTGACATAATTACAGGTGTTTTTTTCCGGCAGTGAGGATGTGTGGCAGACGATTTTGCAGCAGACGGCGCCCTGGCGCAGGCTATACCCGGCTTCAGGCCGCGTGAACCACAGCGGGAGATGGCCGCCGCCGTGGCCCGGGCGATTGAGGGCAAGAGCGAACTGGTGGTCGAGGCCGGTACCGGCACCGGTAAAACCTATGCCTATCTTGCCCCGGCACTGCGTTCCGGAAAGAAAGTGATCGTCTCGACCGGTTCAAAAGCCCTGCAGGACCAGCTTTACAGCCGCGACCTGCCGACGGTCGCCAAAGCGCTAAAGTTCAAAGGCAGCGTGGCCCTGCTGAAGGGGCGCTCCAACTATCTGTGTCTGGAACGCATGGAACAGCAGTCGATGGCCGGTGGTGAACTGGCGGTGCAGGCGATGAGCGATCTCGTTCACCTGCGCGGCTGGTCAAACGAAACCGTCGATGGCGATATCAGCACCTGCGGTGGCGTGGCGGAAGACAGCACCATCTGGCCGCTGGTCACCAGCACCAACGATAACTGCCTTGGCAGCGACTGCCCGCAGTATAAAGATTGCTTCGTGGTTAAAGCCCGCCGTAAAGCGATGGATGCCGACGTGGTGGTGGTCAACCATCATCTGTTTCTCGCCGATATGGTGGTGAAAGAGGGGGGCTTTGCGGAGCTGATCCCGGATGCTGACGTGATGATCTTCGACGAAGCGCATCAGGTGCCGGATATCGCCAGCCAGTACTTTGGCCAGCAGCTCTCCAGCCGCCAGCTGCTTGACCTGGCGAAAGACATCAATATTGCCTACCGTACCGAGATCCGTGACGTCCAGCAGCTGCAAAAATCCGCCGACAGGCTGGCGCAGTGCGCCCAGGATTTCCGCATCGCGCTGGGCGACCCCGGTTTTCGCGGCAACCTGCGCGATTTACTGAGCAATCAGCAGATTCAGCGCGCGCTGCTGCTGCTCGACGACGCGCTGGAACTCTGTTACGACGTGGCGAAGCTCTCGCTGGGGCGCTCTGCACTGCTGGATGCCGCCTTTGAGCGCGCCGCGCTCTACCGCGGGCGTTTAAAGCGCCTGAAAGATGTTTCGCAGCCGGGATTCAGCTACTGGTATGAGTGCAACTCGCGCCACTTTGTGCTGGCGCTGACGCCGCTCTCGGTGTCCGATCGCTTCCGCGAAGTGATGGATGAGCGTCCGGCCAGCTGGATCTTTACCTCGGCCACGCTGGCGGTGAATGAGCAGATGACCCACTTTGTCGACCGCCTTGGCGTCGGCCAGGCGGAGACGCTGATCCTCAACAGTCCGTTTGATTTCGCCAGCCAGGCGCTGCTGTGCGTGCCGCGTAATCTGCCCTCACCAAATCAACCCGGCGGGACGCGCCAGCTGGCACGCATGCTGCGCCCACTGATTGAAGCCAACAACGGGCGCTGCTTCTTCCTGTGTACCTCGCACAAGGTGATGCGCGAGCTGGCGGAAGAGTTTCGCGCCATGCTGACCTTACCCGTGCTGCTGCAGGGTGAAACCAGCAAAGGCCAGCTGCTTAAGCAGTTTGTCGCGGCGGGTAATGCCCTGCTGGTGGCAACCAGCAGCTTCTGGGAAGGGGTGGATGTGCGCGGTGATGCCCTGTCGCTGGTGATTATCGACAAGCTGCCGTTTACCTCGCCGGACGATCCGCTGCTAAAAGCGCGTATGGAAGACTGCAAGGTGCGCGGCGGGGATCCGTTTGATGAAGTGCAGCTGCCGGATGCGGTGATCACCCTTAAACAGGGGGTAGGCCGTCTGATCCGCGATGTTGACGATCGCGGCGTGCTGGTTATTTGTGATAACCGCCTGGTGATGCGCCCCTACGGCGCGGTTTTCGTTAACAGTTTGCCGCCGACGCCGCGTACCCGAGATTTAGACAAGGCCGTGGCGTTTCTTAAGCCAGCGACAAGCAGTAATGGATCCGGCGGCAGTATGCTATGATGCGCGCCGAAAATTTTTCTCCCCCTGAGGTTGTGATGTCCACGCGAATTTTAGCTATTGATACGGCGACAGAAGCCTGTTCGGTTGCGTTGCTGAACCACGGTCAGACGTTAGCCCACTTTGAACTCTGCGCGCGTGAACATACGCAACGCATTCTGCCGCTGGTGCAGCAGATCCTGCGCGAGGGCGGGGTGGCATTAAGCGAACTGGATGCGCTGGCATTCGGGCGTGGCCCCGGCAGCTTTACCGGCGTGCGCATTGGCATTGGCATCGCTCAGGGATTATCGCTGGGTGCCAGCCTGCCGCTGATTGGCGTTTCCACCTTGCAAACCATGGCGCAGAGCGCATGGCGTCTGCATGGGGCTTCCCGCGTGCTGGCCGCGATTGATGCACGCATGGGCGAAGTTTACTGGGCAGAATATCAGCGCGATGAGCAGGGCGTCTGGCACGGTGAGCAGAGCGAAGCGGTGCTGAAACCGGAAGCCGCCGCGGCGCGTATGGCGCAGCTGAGTGGTGAATGGGCCTGCGTTGGCACCGGCTGGCAGGCATGGCCGCAGCTGGCAGAAAACAGCCCGCTGAGCTTAACCGTCACTGATGTGACGCTACCGCGCGCAGAAGATATGTTGCCGCTGGCCGGGCAGGCGCTGGCCGCCGGGCAGACCGTGGCCCCTGAACACGCAGAGCCGACTTACCTGCGTAATGAAGTGGCGTGGAAAAAATTACCGGGTCGCGAGTAGCCGTCGGCAACTATTTAAATGGGATGCAGTCGAAGTAGCATAAACCAGGGAGAATCTTAATGCGTAAACCGAGTATCTGGCAGTTAAGTGGTTTGTTATTGGTGTCGCTGTTGCTCAGCGGCTGTGTCACCGTGCCGGATTCAGTTAAAGGCTCCTCGCCCACGCCCCAGCAGGATCTGGTGCGGGTGTTAAGTGCGCCAGAACTGTTTGTTGGTCAGGAGTCGCGCTTTGGCGGGAAAGTCATCAAAGTCGACAACCGCAACGGTATGACGCGGCTGGAAATTGCCGCCATGCGCCTTGATGACGGGGCGCGCCCAATTCTTGGCAGCGCCTCTATTGGCCGTATCTTTGCTGACGTGAACGGTTTCCTCGATCCGGTGGATTTCAATAACCAGATGGTCACCGTGGTCGGGCCGATCAAGGGCACTGAGAAAGGCAAGATTGGCGAGGCGCAGTATAGCTTCGTGGTGGTGAGTGTGACCGGCTATCAGCGCTGGCATATGAGCCAGCAGATCGTTACGCCGCCGCAGCCTATCGACCCGTGGATCTGGTATGGCCCCGGCAACGGCCGCCATCGCGGAGGTTACTGGGGCCCGGCCCCGTGGGGTTACTACAACACCGGCCCGGCGCAGGTGCAGACCATTCTCACCGAGTAGCCACAGCGCGTAAACATTGACGACGGCATATCTGCCAGCCGCTGGCGATATGCCGTTTTTATTGATTCTCTCCGGATGAGAGAAATTTAGTGATGGGCTTCGCAACCTCAAAACAGAGACCTGAGCAAACTGGTACGCTGAGTTAAAATAATGTTAACAGATGCCGATCGGTCGAGGCTGCGATGACAACAAATAATAATTTTCGAGGTGATTCCTTGCATAAGGTTTGGCTAAACCGCTACCCCGCTGATGTACCTGCTGATATTAACCCCGATCGCTACCGGTCGCTGATCGAACTGTTTGAGCACGCGGCGCTGCGTTACGCTGAGCAAACGGCATTTATCAATATGGGGCAGAGCATGTCCTTCCGTCAGCTGGATGCGCGCAGCCGCGCATTTGCCGCCTATCTGCAACAGGGGTTGGGGCTGAAAAAGGGCGACCGCGTAGCGCTGATGATGCCAAACCTGCTGCAGTACCCGATTGCCCTGTTCGGCATCCTGCGTGCCGGCATGATTGTGGTGAACGTTAACCCGCTGTATACCCCGCGAGAGCTGGAACATCAGCTGAATGACAGCGGTGCCAGTGCGATTGTGATTGTCTCCAACTTTGCCCACACGCTGGAAAAAGTGGTGGCAAAAACCCAGGTTAAGCACGTGATCCTGACGCGCCTTGGCGACCAGCTCTCCCCGGCCAAGGGTACGCTGGTCAATTTCGTCGTCAAATACATCAAAAAAATGGTGCCGAAATATTATCTCCCCGGAGCGATTTCGTTCCGTCAGGCGCTGCACAGCGGGGCACAGCTGGAGTATGTTAAGCCGGAGATTATCAATGACGATCTCGCTTTCCTGCAATATACCGGCGGCACTACCGGTGTCGCCAAGGGCGCCATGCTGACGCACCGCAACATGCAGGCTAACCTTGAGCAGACCAAGGCGACCTATGGCTCGTTGCTTAAGGCCGGTGAACATACCGTGGTCACCGCGCTACCGCTGTACCATATTTTCGCGCTGACGGTGAACTGCCTGCTGTTTATCGAGCTGGGCGGCGCTAACCTGCTGATCACCAACCCACGTGATATTCCGGGGCTGGTAAAAGAGCTGGCGAAATATCCCTTTACCGCGATCACCGGCGTTAACACGCTATTTAACGCGTTGCTTAACGATGCCGCGTTCAACCAGCTCGATTTCTCAACGCTGAGTTTATCCGCCGGTGGCGGCATGGCGGTGCAGAAGGCGGTGGCCGAGCGCTGGGAGAAGCTGACCGGCCATTATCTGCTGGAAGGTTACGGCCTGACAGAATGCTCCCCGCTGGTGTCGGTCAACCCGTACGACATTACCTGCCATAACGGCAGCATTGGTTTACCGGTGCCCTCTACCGATATCATGCTGGTGGACGAAGCCGGGAATGAAGTGCCGGAAGGTGAACCGGGCGAACTCTGTATTAAAGGCCCGCAGGTGATGCTGGGATACTGGCAGCGCCCTGATGCAACCGATGAAGTTTTAAAAAATGGATGGCTTCGCAGCGGTGATATTGTTACCGTTGACCACGAAGGTTTCCTGCGTATTGTCGATCGTAAAAAAGATATGATTCTGGTTTCCGGTTTCAACGTTTATCCTAATGAGATCGAGGATGTGCTGATGCTGCACCCAAAAGTGCGCGAAGCAGCCGCCATTGGCGTGCCGAATGATGTCGCGGGTGAGATGGTGAAAATCTGCGTGGTGAAGAAGGATCCGTCACTGACGAAAGATGAACTGCTGGCTCACTGCAAGAAGCATCTGACAGGATATAAAATTCCTAAAATTGTTGAGTTCCGTGATGAGCTGCCGAAGACCAACGTCGGCAAAATACTGCGTCGCGAACTGCGCGAGGAAGCCATCAAGACGGCCCAGCCCACAGGCTGATCGCCAATGGCTTTTCCTGCTAACGTACAATGCCGGGTTACCCGGCATTTTTATTGTTAACGCCAGCTGACTACAGGGCAATGGCCCCTGTGGCGAGAGAATACAAATTTGAATTACACCATGATCACCACCAATGAGGCGCTGGCCGAGGTCTGCCTGCGCGCCCGTCAGGTTCCTGCGCTGGCGCTGGATACTGAATTCGTCCGTACCCGTACTTACTACCCGCGTCTCGGTTTAATCCAGCTGTTCGATGGGGAGACTATTTCACTGATCGACCCGCTGCCGATCACCGACTGGACACCGTTCCGCGATCTGCTGGTCGATGCACAGTGCATCAAATTCCTGCATGCCGGGAGTGAAGACCTCGAAGTATTCCATCACGAGTTTGGCGTGCTGCCGCAGCCGATGATCGATACGCAGATCCTCGCTGCCTTTAGCGGCCGCCCGCTGTCGTGCGGCTTCGCGACGATCGTTGAGTCCTTTACCGGCATTGCGCTGGATAAAAGCGAGTCACGTACTGACTGGATAGCGCGCCCGCTAACCGAAAAACAGTGCCAGTACGCTGCTGCTGACGTGTTCTATCTGCTGCCGATTGCGCATAAGCTGATGGCAGAGACCGAAGCAGCAGGGCAGATGGACGCGGCGCTGGATGAGTGCCAGCTGCTGTGCAAGCGCCGCACTACGCTGCTTGACCCGCAGGATGCCTGGCGTGAAATCACCAATGCCTGGCAGCTGCGCCCACGTCAGCTGGCCGCGCTGCGCCTGTTGGCTGCCTGGCGGCTTGAGCTGGCACGCGAGAAAGATATGGCGGTTAACTTTGTGGTACGCGAAGAGAACCTGTGGAAAGTCGCCCGCTTTATGCCGGGTTCGCTGGGCGAGCTGGACCATCTGGGGCTGGCCGGGCAGGAGATCCGTTTCCACGGCAAAGCGCTGGTAGCGATGGTGGCGCAGGCCAATGCACTGAGCGAAGCAGAGCTACCGCAGCCGTTGCCGAATCTGGTTGACTATCCGAACTACAAGCAGGTTTTCAAAGGGTTAAAAGCCCTGGTGGCGGAGTCGGCGGAACAGCATGGCGTCAGTCAGGAACTGCTGGCATCGCGCCGTCAGATCAATCAGCTGCTGAGCTGGTACTGGAAATTGAAACCACAAACGACCAAGCCGGAGCTGGTGGATGGCTGGCGTGGGAAACTGCTGGAAAAGGGTATCAACGAACTGCTCGCGGCGTACTAAACGCGCGAAGAAATTGTCCCCTGCTGCGATAGCAGGGGAAAATCAGGAACGGTTGGGGATCATTTCGGTGTGTCTTCCGCTTCCGCTTCTGTCTCTGGCAGGGTGACGTTCAACTCAAGAATAGAGATGTCATCATCCTTTTGATCCAGCTTGACGCTCAGCATCTCTGGATCAATTTTCACGTATTTGCAGATCACTTCCAAAATGTCCCTTTTCAGCTGTGGCAGATAGTGGGGCTCACTGTCGCCCCTTCTGCGTTCCGCCACAATAATCTGCAGCCGCTCCTTGGCTATATTGGCTGTGCTCTTTTTACGGGATAAAAAGAAATCGAGTAAGGCCATGGTTTATCCCCCAAACAGGCGTTTCAGGAAACCCTTCTTCTCTTCTTCAATGAAGCGGAAGGGACGTTCTTCACCGAGCAGACGGTCAACGGTATCGGCATAAGCTTTACCTGCGTCTGATTCAGCGTCCAGGATCACTGGCTCACCCTGGTTTGAGGCGCGCAGCACGGACTGGTCCTCCGGAATCACGCCGGCCAGTGGAATACGCAGAATTTCCAGTACGTCTTCCATGCTCAGCATGTCACCGCGGTTTACGCGGCCCGGGTTATAGCGGGTCAGTAACAGATGCTCTTTAATCGGGTCCTGGCCGTTCTCCGCACGACGTGATTTGGAGGACAGGATACCGAGAATACGGTCGGAGTCGCGCACTGACGACACTTCCGGGTTGGTGGTGATGATCGCTTCGTCGGCGAAATAGAGCGCCATCAGGGCACCGGTTTCAATCCCCGCCGGGGAGTCACACACCACGAAATCGAACTCCATGTTGCCGAGGTCATTCAGCACTTTTTCCACGCCTTCGCGGGTCAGTGCATCTTTATCACGGGTTTGCGACGCTGGCAGAATAAACAGGTTTTCGGTGCGTTTATCTTTGATTAACGCCTGGTTCAGCGTGGCATCACCCTGAATCACGTTAACAAAGTCATAAACCACACGGCGTTCACAGCCCATAATCAAATCGAGGTTACGCAGACCGATATCGAAATCGATAACGACAGTTTTTTTACCTTTCTGCGCCAAACCGGTAGCGATGGCCGCGCTGGACGTGGTTTTACCAACGCCTCCCTTACCCGATGTAACAACAATAATGCGTGCCATATAGTAATTTCCTTAAGAAAAGAAAGGGCTCGTGAGCCTGGCTCAGTTCAATGTTTGTATAGTCAGGGCGCCATCTTTGAGACAAAGACGCGACGCTTTTCCGAAAAATTCAGCGGGGATCTGGTCCATAATCCAGTAGTTACCGGCTATGGAGACCAGTTCAGCTGATAAACTGGTACAAAAAATCTGGCAATTTTTATCGCCGGAGGCGCCAGCCAGCGCACGCCCACGCATCATGCCGTAAATATGGATATTGCCATCGGCGATCAGTTCAGCACCGGCGCTGACGCTGTTAGTGACGATAAGATCGCTGTTTTTGGCATAGATTTGCTGCCCGGAACGAACCGGTGTGGAGATAATCCGGGTTTTGGTGGCAGGTAGCTCAGTCGGGGCAACCGGCACCGGCAGTGCGGCTGCCTCAGCATTTTTCTTCTGCTCTTTGCCTTCGCTCAGGACGGGCAGGCCCGAGCGCGCAATCATGCGTTTTAACTGCTCATCCTTGCAGCCACTGATGCCAACAATATGTAAGCCTGTCGCCACAATAGCCTGCTGCATCAGCCGCCAGTTAACTTCGCGCGAAAGCGACGAAACGTTGACGACCACGGGGGCATTCTTCAGAAAGGCCGGAGCCTGGCTGACCTTCTCCTCCAGTGCCCGACGCACGGTATCAGGATCGGTGTGGTGCAAATGAACGACCGACAGCGTAAAACTACTGCCCTTTAACTCGATTGGCGATTGTGACATCTGTCCCGCTCAGTCCTGTTATTTCTTACCCGGCTAAATCAACCCCACAAGACGGTGATTAATCAAAGCCGTGAATATTCCGAAGTTCTGCAAGCATGTTATAGTTACTGTAATATTCAGGCAAGCCACCATCCCGGTTAATTCGAGTAAAAAATATGTTTTGTGTGATCTACAGAAGTCCCCAGCGTGACCAGACTTATCTTTATGTCGAAAAAAAAGACGATTTCTCCCGCGTTCCCGAAGCCTTACTGAAAGGGTTCGGCAAACCGCAGCTGGCAATGCTGCTGCCGCTTGACGGCAGTAAGAAGCTGGTAGGTGCGGATATCGAGAAAGTGAAAGCGGCGCTGCGTGATGAAGGCTTTTATTTACAGATGCCGCCGCCGGTAGAAAGTCTGCTTAAGATGCACCTGGAAAATGATAAAAAACTTTAATTAGGATTCATCTGCAAATATATCTCCACCGTTCAGAACCCCCCTGGATGTTTTAATTCGACGGTGGAGAGCGTAAAAAAAAAGGATGCCGCATGAAGCTGTCAGCCCTGCACACTTTACTGTTCACCGTCGCCCTGGCTGGCTGTGCCGCCAGTAACCACGCCGCTCCGGCCCCCGAAACCTCAGAACCTGCAGCTAAACCTGCAGCCAGCCCCACACCTTCCGGTGGCTTCCTGAAGCCAACCCCGAGCAGTAGCACCCTGGCGCAACAGGGGCGCGATCCCGCAGAGTTCCCGGCCTACGTGGAGCAGCTTAAAGCCCAGGCCCGCCAGCAGGGAATCGACCAGGCTACTATCGATACGGCATTCACCGGCGTGCATTTTGTTGATCGGGTGATCAAATCCGACCGCGGGCAGCTCGAGAAAAAAATCACCCTTAACGACTACCTTAGCCGGGTGATCACCCAGGCGAAGATCGATAAAGGGCGCGAGAATCTGCAGCAGTATCAGAATCAGCTGCAGCCGATTGCTGCCGCTTCTGGCGTGCAGGCCAATTACATTGTGGCGCTGTGGGCTATGGAAAGTCAGTTCGGCAGCATCCAGGGCAAAGAGGAAGTGGTCTCCGCACTGTCAACGCTGGCATTTGAGGGCCGCCGCGAGGCGTTCTTTACCAAAGAGCTGATGGCGGCGCTAAAAATCATTCAGCAGCAGCAGATGTCCGCTGCCGATCTAAAGGGCTCGTGGGCCGGTGCGATGGGGCAGAGCCAGTTTATGCCAAGCTCTTTCCTGACTTATGGTAAAGACGGCGATGGCGATGGCAAAATCGATATCTGGAACAACCTTGATGATGTCTTTGCTTCCACCGCTAATTATCTGCAGCGTGAAGGCTGGCAGGCGGGCCAGCGCTGGGGCGTGGAAGTGACGCTGCCGGGCAACTTTGGTGCGCAGCTGGCCGGGCTGAAAACGCCGCAGGCGAAAACCGTGGCGCAGTGGCAGCAGCTGGGCGTGCAGGCCAATAATCCCGATGCGGCCAGCAACGGCGCACAGCGGGCATGGATTGTGACCCCGGAAGATGGCGACGGCCGTTCATTCATGGTTTATGACAATTTCCGCACTCTGATGCACTGGAATCGATCCTATTATTTCGCTATCAGTATTGGCACCATGGCCGATGCACTTGCGGCACAGTAAGCACTAAACCCATCACGACGTGCGCTGGCACGATGTCGGCGCCGCTCACCAACCAGGCAGGGGAAGAGTATGTATCAGCATCACAACTGGCAGGGCGAACTGTTAGATTTTCCGGCAAGTAAGGTCGTGTGCGTGGGCAGTAACTACGCTAAACATATTAAAGAGATGGGCAGCGCTACGCCGACTGAGCCGGTACTGTTCATCAAGCCGGAAACTGCGCTGTGCGATATGCGCCAGCCGCTATCGATTCCGCAGGGGTTAGGCGCGGTGCATCACGAAGTTGAGCTGGCAGTGCTGATTGGCGCGACGCTGAAGCATGCAAGCGTTGAGCATGTGGCAAAGGCGATTGCCGGCTACGGCGTTGCGCTGGATTTAACCCTGCGTGACGTGCAGGCCGGGTGCAAGAAAGCCGGTCAACCCTGGGAAAAAGCCAAAGGCTTTGATAACTCCTGCCCGCTCTCTGGTTTTATTCCGGTCAGTGAGTTCAAAGAAGATCCTCAGGACGTAGAACTGAAGCTGGTGGTCAACGGCGAAGTGCGCCAGCAGGGCAGCACCGCGGACATGATCCATAAAATTGTGCCGCTGATTGCCTACATGAGCCAGTTCTTCACCCTGCGTGCGGGCGACGTGATCCTGACCGGCACGCCAGAAGGGGTTGGCCCGATGGTTTCTGGCGATAAGCTGGAAGTCTCTCTGGGCGGAAGAGGGGTTGCCACCCGGGTCCTGTAATCACCCGCCAAGGCGACAACACTTGCAACTGAAGCCCAAACCCCTTATAAGGTTCGGGCTTTTACTTTTACTGGACGCTAACATGACTGAGACCCCTTTCTGGCAGCGTAAAACGCTGGAACAAATGAGCGACGAGGAATGGGAATCCTTATGTGATGGCTGCGGTCAGTGCTGCCTGAATAAGTTGCAGGATGCCGATACCGATGAAATCTACTTCACCAACGTCGCCTGTAATCAGCTGAACATCAAAACCTGCCAGTGCCGTAACTATGAAACCCGTTTCGAACTGGAGGAGGATTGCATCAAGCTGACGCGCGATAATCTGCCCACCTTCCAGTGGCTGCCGCCGAGCTGCGCCTATCGCGTGCTGGCTGAAGGCAAAACTCTGCCGCCGTGGCATCCACTGCGCAGCGGTTCACGTGCCGCAATGCATGCCGCGCGTATTTCGGTGCGCCACATTGCCGTGCATGAGAGCGAAGTCGTAGACTGGGAAGAGCACATCATTAACCGTCCGCGCTGGTACGGCAAGTAGTACAGAAGGCGGAGGAGCAGAGCCAGCGGACGCTGGCTCTGGCAAGCTTAACGTGAGAACAGATCGCGTCTTTTCGGTTTAAACGCCTGGGCAATCAGCACCAGCACGCCAACCAGCAGGTAAGCCGCAAAGATTCCCACCAGCCACTGCGGCATACCCAGCGTCAGAAACGACCAGGATTTCTCCGCGCAGTCACCTGAGGCGACAAATACCGACGGCAGCCATTTATCCAGCGGCAGCCACGTCGGGAAGCGAGCAGCAAAATCACAGGTGACAAACGGTGACGGATGCAGCTGGATCATCGTGTGTTCCCACGCCAGACGCACCCCTTCCCAGGCACTGTACAGCCAGATGACGATTGCCACCCAGCGCAGCGGTGTTTTTGGTGCGATGGCACCGACAATCCCTGCACCCATAATGCCAAACAGCGCGCAACGTTCATAAATGCACATTACGCAGGGTTTCAGCAGCATCACGTGCTGAAAATAGAGCGCTGTCATCTCCAGGGCAAAAGCCGCTAGCGCCATTAAAAGCCAGGCACCCCGGCCATAAGAGCAGCGATTCAGGTATCTCAACATAAGTCTGTCCGTGTAGTAGGCGTTGAAACGGCAGTGTAAACGAAAAGCGCCAGCATGCCAGCCTGCGTGAGAAAAATTTAAGCGGGAAAATGACTTAAAATAAACCCGTTAGTAAAAAAGTGAAGTTTTCAGCTTTCGAACCCGACACGGAAAAAGAAGCCGATAAAGCGCCATCCGTTACCGGAAAAGAATCTCTGATTTTTGCAGATGATCGCTTTTTCCCCGGTAGCCAGGCTAGGTGAAGCCTGGGGCGTCTGGTATGATGAGCTGAAATTTTGCAGTCCTGAACGCAACGGAAATAGAACGCTATGGTCATTAAAGCGCAGAGCCCTGCGGGTTTCGCTGAAGAGTATATTATTGAAAGTATCTGGAATAATCGTTTTGCTCCGGGTTCTATCCTGCCTGCAGAGCGTGAGCTCTCCGAACTGATTGGCGTTACCCGCACCACGTTGCGCGAAGTGCTTCAGCGCCTGGCGCGCGATGGCTGGCTGACCATTCAGCATGGTAAACCGACTAAGGTGAACAATTTTTGGGAAACTTCCGGGCTGAGTATTCTGGAAACCCTGGCCCGGCTTGACCATGACAGCGTGCCGCAGCTGATCGACAATCTGCTCTCCGTGCGCACCAATATCTCTTCAATCTTTATCCGCCGCGCTATCCGCACCTATCCGGAAAAAGCCCGCGAAGTGCTGGAAACGGCCAATCAGGTTGAGGACCAGGCCGAGGCGTATACCAACCTTGACTACAATATTTTCCGCGGGCTGGCCTTTGCTTCAGGCAACCCGATATACGGTCTGATTCTTAATGGATTGAAAGGGCTTTATACCCGCGTTGGCCGCCACTACTTCTCTAATCCGGAAGCGCGCCGTCTGGCGCAGGCGTTCTATCAGCAGCTGCTGGAAATCCTGCAGACTAAAAACTATGAGCTGATTGTCGACAGCGTGCGTGACTACGGCCGCCGCAGCGGCGAAATCTGGCACGCCATGCAGATCAGCATGCCGACCGACCTGCCGCCGGCGCGTCGCTGAAATTAAAAGGGACGACCATAAAAGCGGTCGTCCCCTACAATTGTCCTCAGATAGCTGTTCCGGCACGCGGCGGACAGCGGTCTAAAATTTCAACGCTGCCGTCATCGTTCTGCTGCTCGAGATTGACATCAAAGCCCCACAGGCGGTGTACGTGTTTCAACACTTCACGACGGCTCTTGTCGAGCGGTGCCCGGTTATGCGGCACATAGCGTAACGTCAGTGAGCGATCCCCACGTAAATCAACGTCATAAACCTGAATATTCGGCTCCAGATTGCTCAAGTTATATTGAGCGGACAGCTGCTGGCGAATAGCCCGATATCCGGCTTCATCGTGGATAGCCGCAATCTCAAGGAAATTATTGCGGTCATCATCCATCACGGTAAACAGGCGGAAGTCACGCATCACTTTCGGTGACAGGAACTGGCTGATAAAGCTCTCATCCTTAAATTCGCGCATCGCGAAGTGCAGGGTATCCAGCCAGTTCGAACCGGCGATGTCCGGGAACCAGTAACGATCCTCCTCCGTCGGCTCTTCACAAATACGTTTGATATCCTGGAACATGGCAAAGCCCAGCGCATAGGGGTTGATGCCGTTGTACCACTGGCTGTTATACGGCGGCTGGAACACCACGTTGGTATGGCTGTGCAGGAACTCCAGCATAAAGCGCTCGGATACTTTGCCTTCATCGTACAGGTGATTAAGGATGGTGTAGTGCCAGAAGGTCGCCCAGCCCTCGTTCATAACCTGAGTCTGCTTTTGCGGATAGAAATACTGGCTTACTTTACGCACGATACGCAGGCACTCACGCTGCCACGGTTCGAGCAGCGGAGCATTCTTCTCCATAAAGTAGAGAATGTTCTCCTGCGGCTCCGCCGGATAGCGGGTATTGGCGAAGTGGGTCTCCTCACGCTCGCGGCGCGGCAGGGTGCGCCACAGCATGTTAACCTGGCTTTGCAGATACTCCTCGCGGCTCTTCTGGCGGGCTTTCTCCTCCTGCAGCGAGATCTTCTGTGGGCGTTTGTAGCGGTCAACGCCGTAGTTCATCAACGCATGACAGGAGTCCAACAGCCGCTCGACCTGTTCCACCCCATAACGCTCTTCACACTGGGTAATATAGTTACGGGCAAAGATCAGATAGTCGACAATCGAGCTGGCATCGGTCCAGCTGCGGAACAGGTAGTTATTTTTGAAGAAGGAGTTGTGCCCATAACAGGCATGCGCCATAACCAGCGCCTGCATCGTCATGGTGTTTTCTTCCATCAGATAGGCGATGCAGGGATTGGAGTTAATGACGATCTCATACGCCAGACCCTGCTGCCCATGCTTGTAACGCTGCTCGGTCTCAATAAATTTCTTACCGAATGACCAGTGGGCGTAGTTGATTGGCATGCCGACGCTGGAGTAGGCGTCCATCATCTGTTCCGAGGTAATGACCTCGATTTGGTGCGGGTAGGTATCAAGGCGGTAAGATTTGGCGACGCGGTCAATCTCCTTGAGATACACATCAAGCAGGTCGAAGGTCCAGTCTGGTCCATCATCGAGTCGTTTGCTGTCCTTAATCGGAACGTCAAAGATCGTGGTCATAGCGCACCCCTTTTTATAAAACCGGTTTCTGGCGATACATCCGTAGCGGCAAAATGTCCGTTTTCATGTCAGCTTCACCCGCAGCCGTGCCGTGATGATAAGCCTGGAATTAAAACCAATATCTCAATGATAGTTCACTGTCTCTTATCCCTCTTGCGAAAACAATTGAAATTTTCGATACAAAATACAGCGTTGGGTTAAAAAAGGTTTTTACCTGAGGTTAAATGCAGCTTAAGGCTGTTTTTTTAGAATAATATACTGTTTATCGTGAAAAGTTATGACGGGGATCGTTTGTGCTGATGTTTGCGCAATTATGCTATTTATTGATTATTACCTGCTTGAAAAGTGTCTTTGTTAGAGTTTTCAACTGAAATGATGGCAGCATCTTGTTTTTATTTCGGCATCAGGTAAAAAATATGTGAAATTTGTCAGTGGCAGGATGAAGTGCTCTCTGGTTTTTTCATCCAGTCGATAACTAAAAATCCAGTGCATTGTTCTTTTCTAATTCTCGGCGAGGTGGTTATGCGTGTTGTCATTCTGGGCAGTGGAGTGGTTGGCGTGGCGAGCGCCTGGTATCTGGCACAGGCCGGGCATCAGGTGACGGTTATCGACCGGCAGCCCGGCCCGGCACTTGAAACCAGCGCGGGTAATGCCGGGCAGATCTCGCCGGGTTATGCTGCCCCCTGGGCTGCGCCGGGCGTGCCGCTAAAAGCCATTAAATGGATGTTTCAGCGCCATGCTCCGCTGGCGATTCGTCTGGACGGAAGCCGTTTCCAGCTCGAGTGGATGTGGCAGATGCTGCGTAACTGCGATATGCGCCACTATCAACAAAATAAAAGCCGCATGGTGCGCATTGCCGAATACAGCCGGGACTGCCTGAAGGCGCTGCGCCAGCAAACAGGCATTGCCTATGAAGGGCGCCAGGGCGGCACGCTGCAACTGTTCCGCACCGCCCAGCAGTATGAAAGCGCGGCCAAAGATATCGCCGTGCTGAAGGAGGCCGGCGTGCCTTACGAGCTGCTGGAAGCCGCGCAGTTGGCGCAGGCGGAACCGGCGCTGGCCGCCACGCAGCACAAGCTGACCGGCGGGCTGCGGTTACCTAATGATGAAACCGGTGACTGCCAGCTGTTTACCCAGCGGCTGGCTAAAATGGCTGCTGACGCTGGGGTAGAGTTTCGTTTTAATACCCCGGTTGACGGGTTACTCCAGGAAGGGAATAAGATTACCGGCGTGCAGTGTGGCGATGAGCGGGTGACGGCTGAGGCTTACGTCGTTGCGTTCGGATCGTATTCAACGGCGCTGCTGGATGAGATCGTCAAAGTGCCTGTCTATCCGCTAAAAGGTTACTCGCTGACCATTCCAATTAAAGATGCAGATGCCGCGCCGGTCTCAACGGTGCTCGATGAAACCTACAAGGTGGCAATCACCCGATTTGACGACCGCATCCGCGTGGGCGGCATGGCGGAAATTGTCGGCTACAACACCAAACTACTGCCTGCGCGTCGCGCCACGCTGGAGATGGTGGTGCGCGATCTCTATCCGCAGGGTGGGCATATTGAGCAGGCGACGTTCTGGAGCGGGCTGCGCCCGATGACCCCGGACGGAACGCCGATTGTCGGCCGTACCCCATTGAAAAACCTGTTCCTTAATACCGGTCATGGTACTCTTGGCTGGACCATGGCATGCGGTTCTGGTCAGCTGCTGGCCGACATTATTTCCGGCCGCACGCCCGCGATTGCGGCTGACGATCTGTCCGTCATGCGCTATCTGCCGGGATATGCTCCGGCTGCAGCGACCACGCTGCACGGTGCCAATATTCGTTAATGCAGCCCACGGTTATAAGTTATTCAAGGAGAGGAGAGGGTATGTCACGTCCGATTGTCGCAACGATTAATCGCGCCGCGTTGCGGCAAAACCTGGCAGTGGCGCGCCAGGCCGCCCGGAATTCGCGCCTGTGGTCCGTGGTGAAAGCCAACGCCTACGGGCACGGTATTGAACGCGTCTGGGAAAGTCTGGCAGAGACCGATGGTTTTGCGCTGCTCGACCTCGAAGAGGCGATCCTGCTACGCGATCGCGGCTGGAGAAAGCCGATACTGCTGCTGGAAGGCTTCTTCCATCCCAGCGATATCGAACTGCTCGATCGCTACCGCCTGACCACCAGCCTGCACAGCAACTGGCAGATCAAAGCGCTGGCAGAGGCGAAACTCTCTGCGCCGCTGGATATCTACCTGAAAATGAACAGCGGGATGAATCGACTCGGCTTTCAGCCAGAGCAGGTGCACAACGCCTGGCAAAAACTGCGTTCATTAGCTAACGTTGGCGAGATGACGCTGATGGCGCACTTTGCCGAAGCAG
This sequence comes from Erwinia aphidicola, assembly GCF_014773485.1. Lineage (GTDB taxonomy): Bacteria > Pseudomonadota > Gammaproteobacteria > Enterobacterales > Enterobacteriaceae > Erwinia > Erwinia aphidicola. Next base: position 563,733 of record NZ_JACXBP010000001.1, read on the forward strand.
AGAGCGCAGCAGGCATCGTCGAGCCGATGCGGCGTATCAACCAGGCCGCGGAGGGGCTGGACTGTGCGCGTTCGCTGGCTAACTCCGCCGCCACGCTGTGGCACCCAGAGACCCATCATAACTGGGTGCGGCCCGGCATTATTCTTTATGGCGCTTCCCCAAGCGGACAGTGGCAGGATATCGCCGGGAGTGGGCTGCAGCCGGTGATGAGTTTAAACACGGAAATAATCGGCATTCAGCAGCTGGCTGCCGGTGCCGCAGTCGGTTATGGCGCGCGCTATCGTGCCGCTGGCGAACAGCGTATCGGTGTGGTGGCCTGCGGCTACGCGGATGGCTACCCGCGCCACGCGCCGACCGGCACGCCGATCGTGGTCGACGGCACGTTAACACGCACCGTAGGGGCCATCTCAATGGATATGATCACGGTAGATTTAACGCCGTGCCCGCAGGCCGGTATCGGCAGCAAGGTTGAGCTGTGGGGCAATAACGTGAAGATTGATGACGTGGCGTCCGCTTCCGGCACCGTAGGTTACGAGCTGATGTGCGCGCTCGCCCGTCGGGTGCCGGTCGTCGTGGAGTAAACTTAGAGCGCGGTCAGCGTACCGCGCACTTTACGGCTCATACGCCATGCGGTAAATGCCAGCAGTGCTCCGGCCACCATCATCAGCGCCAGTGCGGATTTCTCCGCCAGCGGCAGCGCCATCACCAGCAGTCCCGCAGAAGAACCCCCGGCCATCTGAATAAACCCAGCCAGCGCGGAAGCCACGCCTGCCTGCTGCTGATAAGGCTCCAGCGCATAGCTGGTGGCCGGACCGACGGTAAAGGCCAGACCCGCAACGGAAACCGCAACCGGGAGCATATACAGCGCCCAGTGGCTCTGCATACTTTCGGGGAACAGCATCACGCCAGCCATCAGCATCAGCGCGCCCAGCGTCATGGCCAGCGCGCCGCTCGCCAGGCAGATCGGGCGGCCCAGCTTGCGGATCATCTTATTGACCAGCACGCTCACCAGCATGATCCAGAATCCGTTCGCGCCAAAGGCAATCGAGAACTGCAGGGCACTGAGCTGGCCTTCGGTCATTAACACGTGCGGGGCGAGAGAAACGTAGGTCAGTACCATACCGAGCGCGCCCGCATTGGCAAAAGCAAAGGCGAGGAAACGCGGCTGGCGGAGGATCTGCCAGTACTGGCGCAGCGGCACTCCTTTGACTTTTTGCGTGTCGGCCGGTCGGGTTTCCGGCAGGAAGAAGATCACCAGCAGGCCAATAAACAGCGCATAGCCGGTCAGGAACCAGAAATTGGCGCGCCAGCCGAAGGCTTCAGCCAGAAATCCGCCGAGCATCGGTGCCAGCGCCGGGACAATGTTCAGTGCGCCATTCAGGAAGCCGTAAGCGCGCGCCGCTTCATCGCCGTCAAGGCGGTCGCGCACGCCACTGAATGCCACCACGGCGGTGCAGCAGACGGCACAGCCCTGAATAATACGGGCGCTAAGAAACTGCGGCCAGCCCGTGGCGGTCGCGGCCAGCACGCTGCCGCCGACATACAGCAGCAGACCGATCAGCGCGATAGGCTTACGACCCAGATTGTCCACCAGCGGTCCGGCAATGATCTGCCCCAGCCCCATAACCAGCAGAAACAGCGGGATAGTGGTCTGAATGGTGGTGACAGGCGTTGCCAGTCCGGCGGCGATATCCGGCAGCGTAGGTAAATAGAGGTCAATACCCAGCGGGGCAAGGAGCACCAGGCTGAGCAGTAGCAGCGTGAATTTTTGCATGGAATGGAGAGGTCCGAAGTAAAGCAAGCCGGACAGGGTAGAGATAACGCCGGGAAAAGAAAAGCAGAAAATGGCAAAAAGGGGAATTGAGGTGGCGATAGTCATGCCCGGCGGCACGGCATGACTATCGCAGACGGGCGTTACTGAGGATTAATAAGCACCGTCACGACGTAATACCACGCCTGCGGTTTTGAACAGAATGGCAATGTCGGTCCACAGCGCCCAGTTTTTAACATACCAGGAGTCGAAGTAGACGCGGGTGTCATAGTCGATATCGTTACGACCGCTGACCTGCCACAAACCGGTCATCCCCGGTTTAGCCATCAGGTAGTAGTCAACGTCACCGGCATAGCGCTCCAGCTCGGCTTCAATAACCGGGCGCGGACCGACCAGACTCATTTCACCGCGGATCACATTCCACAGCTGCGGCAGCTCATCAAGGCTGGTTTTACGCATAAACGAACCGATTTTGGTCACGCGCGGGTCGTTTTTCAGCTTGAAATCTTTATCCCACTCGGCGCGGGCTTCTTCGCTGGTCGCCAGCAGCTTCTCCAGCACTTCTTTGGAGTTCATTACCATTGAACGGAACTTCAGGCATTTGAATTTCTTGCCGTCCTGGCCCACGCGCTCGTGACCGTAGATTGGGCTGCCGCCGTCACGGCTGACCATCCAGCAAATCAGGCCAAAGGCCGGGGCGAGCAGCAGCAGCAGCATTGAGGCCACCACGATGTCAAACATGCGCTTGAGGAAGCGGGAAGAGCGCTTTGCCAGATTGTTGCTGACGCGCAACAGCATCACTTCATGACTGAAGATAAAGGACATGTCTGTACCATACAGCGGCACGCCACGCAGGGTAGGTACCACTGAGACCGAACGGCATTTTTTCTTCGACAGCAGCTTGAGCCACTTATCGCGGATTGCACGCTGGTCGTTCTCCATCGCCACGATAAACTGGGTGTTATCGAGGTCGACGGTATCCCAGACGATATCTTTATGGGTGATAACCGGAATGCCGTTAAAGCTTTCAGGGCCGCTTTCACCGGCCGGTGCGACGAACGCTTTCACGTCATAGCCCAGCAGCTCTTCGCTCTGTAATGCGGCATAAGCTTCCCGGGCATTTCTACCCGAGCCGATAATGATGGTGTGCTTCTGCCACTGACCTGCTTTCAGAATGGCATTCTTCACGCATGAGCGCAGTAGCGGAACCAGAATCAGCGCGTAGATCCAGGTAAAACTCCACAGCATGCGGGAGAAATCCCATTTAGAAAACGCAATCAGGGCCAGATCCAGCAGCGAGAAAATCACCAGAGTTTTGATAATCTCTTTTAATTCAAACCAGAATGGCTTGCGATAAGTATAGTGGCGCAGTCGCATCCAGAACCAGGCGGTACACAATACTGACATGACGGACTGGGCAATAAAGCGCACTTCAACTTCCTGCGGTGGAATAAATATATCCAGATTACCCCAAATACCCTGCAGGGTGGCAGCAGAAAGAAACAGTGCCAGGTTAATCGAAAGTAAATCTGAGAAGCTTAATGCGACTTTCGCGATGACGTTTTTTCTTGTGCCGCTAAACGTGCGGCGACGGTCATTCAGTACCAGAGTACTTGCCATAATGCCTGCTCTCTTTTCATGAGGAATCAGTAACCTGACGGGAATAAAGCACGCGTCAAGGCGTCGCTACATCAAACCTTCACGGTTATCCGGACTGACTTTAATGTTTCTGTTGTGTGACAAAATCAGGGCAGCGGAGCGGTGATGAAAAAGGCCATCACGCAATTCCGTCATAATTGAAGAGATGAGTATGCAGGAGTTATTTGGCTTAGTTAATACGGGAAAATCCTAAAAGACGATGAAAAATCGAACAGGATAATTCTGAAAGGGAAAATAAGCGCAGCGGTAATTTGAAAATTAAAAAATGTGGTTATGACAATAAGATAACAATAAAGCCCCCGTTTGATGAAAATGAAAACCGCCAGCGGCAATTATGGCGGTTTTCGGATTATCCCTATCTCAGCGGCAAGCGCGAAATGACGCTACTCCTTCTCTTCCTGAACCCTTACGCCAATCTTGACGATCTCATTGGCTTCTTTTTCTGCCACGGTCCAGATCATATTTTTCCATTCAACCTGATCCCCGACCACCGGCGCGCCGCCGATAATGCCGGATACCAGCTGGCCCAGCGTCTGCTGGCTGTTGGCCTCTTCATCCAGGTCGATGCCATAGATCTCTGACACGTCGTGCAAACGTGCATCAGCCTGCAGAATAAAATCACCAAAGAAGCGCTGGTCGAGGGCGACAGGCGGCGACTGGCTGAACAGCTTACCGAGCGCAGGCAGGTCGCGCTCGCGGCCAATCACGCACAGTACATCGTTCTCACGCAGTCGCGTGCTGCCGGTGGGGTGCAGCAGCAGGTTATCGCGAAACAGCGCGGCGATGCGCGTTTCACGCGGCATCTTCAGATCGCGCAGCGCCGCACCTACGCACCACTTGTCGGCGCTTAGCTGATAGACGAACTGCTCCCACGGATTCTCCGGATGGATGTCGAGGCCGACGCGGGAGATTGGCGAAGCCATGGGGGGCACAATCACCCTGGCTTTGCGCGCCGCCCAGCCCAGCGAGGTGCCCTGAACCATCAGCGACACCAGCACCACGAAGAAGGCGATATTGAAGAACAGCGGGGCGTGAGGCAATCCGGCCATCATCGGAAATACCGCCAGGATAATCGGTACTGCGCCGCGCAGCCCCACCCAGCTGATAAATATGCGCTCGCGAATATTAAAGCCGCGAAACGGCAGCAGCCCGATGATAATTGACAGCGGGCGAGCTACCAGGATCAGGCACAGCGACAGCAAAGTGGCAGGCAGCGCGATGTGCCACAGGTCAGTCGGGTTAACCAGCAGTCCCAGCACCAGGAACATGCCAATCTGGCTAAGCCAGGCCATACCGTCAAAGGTCTGCAGGATGCCGTGGCGATTGCGAATTGGGCGGTTACCCAGCACAAAGCCGCACAGGTAGACGGCGAGGATACCGCTGCCTTCCAGCACTGTCGTCAGCGCAAAGACCAGAATCCCACCGCTGACCGCCAGCAGAGGGTAGAGGCCGCCCGCGAGAGAGACGCGGTTAATCATTTGCAGCAGCGCCCAGCCGCCGCCCAGCCCAAGCACGATCCCGAGGCCAAACTGCTGCACCAGATGCACCACAAACATCCAGCTCAGCCCGCTTTGCCCCTGCTGGATCATCTCAATCAGGGTGATGGTCAGGAACACCGCCATCGGGTCGTTGCTGCCGGACTCAATCTCCAGCGTGGCGCTGACGCGCTCGTTGAGACCTTTGCCGCCCAGCAGGGAGAACACGGCTGCAGCATCGGTAGAGCCGATAATTGCCCCGACGAGAAAACCGTTCATCAGATTAAGGTCGAACAGCCAGGCGGCAGCCAGACCGGTCAGCCCGGCGGTGATCAGTACCCCCACCGTTGCCAGCGACAGCGCCGGTCCGAGTGCCACCTTAAAGGAGCTGGCCTGAGTACGCATGCCGCCGTCCAGCAGGATGATGGCCAGCGCAAGGTTACTAATCAGATAGGCTGCCGGATAGTTGTCAAAGGCAATGCCGCCGATGCCGTCAATCCCGGCAAGCATACCGAGGGCGAGAAAGATAACTAATATCGGGATGCCCAGCTTAGATGAGAAAGAGCTGAGCAGAATGCTCGAAGCTACCAGCACTGAACCAATGATGAAAAGACTGTAGATCGCGCTGGCTTCCAATGGGCATTTCTCCTGTGAAGATTAAAAACCTGTTTTTACAGTGTGTTGTAACAGCCGGTATAAAGTCAAAACCCGAAGGTCACTGATTGGCATTCTGAGGGTACTATTTTAGCCAGAATAAAATATCGCATAAAGTCATGAAACAAATGCTGATGAGTGCGATAAAAGTACGCTTTATTTCGTGGATTGAAGCGAAAGGCGGGTAGTGAGGGGAAATCTGCCGTTTAAAGCGGCATCGTCACCCTGGCACCAGGTGATTCTACGGGAAAAGGGTTGACCAGGCGACCGGTCAACCCGCTGGTTTTAATAATTCTCTTCGGCCTGCTTGTGAAACAGCTCGCGGAATACCGGGTAGATATCTTCCGGTTCGCGAATGTGCTGAATGGCGAAGTTATCAAACGTCGACTGCAGATGTTCATACTCACGCCACAGGGTTTGATGAGCACGCCGGGTGATTTCGATATAGCTGTAGTAACGCACCACCGGCAGGATGTTTTTTGCCAGGATCTCATGACACAGCGGCGAGTCATCGGCCCAGTTATCGCCATCGGAGGCCTGTGCGGCATAGATATTCCACTGTGCCGGGTCATAGCGCTCTTTAACCACTTCATCCATCAGTTTTAACGCGCTGGAGACGATAGTGCCGCCGGTCTCCTGCGAGTAGAAGAACTCCTGTTCATCCACTTCTTTCGCCTGAGTGTGATGACGGATATACACCACATCCACGTTCTTGTAAGTGCGGCTGAGGAACAGATACAGCAGGATATAAAAGCGCTTCGCCATATCCTTGGTAGCCTGATCCATGGAACCCGAAACGTCCATCAGGCAGAACATCACCGCCTGGCTGGAGGGCTCCGGACGCTTCTCGAAGTTCTTATAACGTAAGTCAAAGGTGTCAATAAACGGCACGCGTTTAATGCGCGCGCGCAGTTCGGCAATCTCTTTACGCAGCCGCTCTTCTTCGAGCAGCTGAGCCGGTTCGCTGTTCTCCACTTTCAGCAGGGTGGCTTCCAGTTCGCCCAGCTCGCGCCGCTTGCCGGCGGTCATGGCGGTGCGCCGCGCCAGAGAGTTTTGCAGTGACCGCACCACGCTGATGTTGGCTGGAACGCCGTTAGCGGTGTAGCCGGCGCGGTGGGTTTTATATTCATTCAACTGCCGGTGCTGATTTTTCTTCAGGTTAGGCAGTGCCAGATCTTCAAACAGCAGGTCGAGATACTCATCTTTCGAGATGTTGAAGACAAATTCATCCTGTCCCTCACCATCCTGTCCAGCATTTCCCTGACCGCTACCGCTGCCACCGCCGCCGCCCTGCGGGCGCTCAACGCGGTCGTTTTGTACAAAGTGGTCATTACCTGGATGAACGCGATGACGCTGGCCGCCGCGTCCCTGGTGGAAACTCGGTTCATTGATATCTTCAACAGGAATAGAGACGGATTCGCCGCTTTCAACGTCGGTAACCGAACGCTTATTAATGGCCTCGGAGATCGACTGTTTGATTTGCGACTTATAGCGGCGCAAGAAGCGCTGGCGGTTCACCGCGCTCTTGTTTTTGCCGTTAAGACGCCGATCGATAAAATAGGCCATAGCTCCCCCAAACAACGTTGCAATCCGGGACAGGGACCGGCCCTGACCCGATTGGATGCGACTTTCTGGTTACGACGATTTTCTCACGCGCAGATACCATTCGCACAGCAGACGTACCTGTTTGCGGGTGTACCCTTTTTCCATCATACGGTCGACGAAATCGTCGTGTTTCTTCTGTTCGTCGGTCGACGTTTTGGCGTTAAATGAAATGACCGGCAGCAGCTCCTCAGTATTCGAGAACATTTTCTTCTCGATTACGGTGCGCAGCTTCTCGTAGCTGGTCCAGTTCGGATTACGACCATTGTTATGCGCCCGGGCGCGCAGCACGAAGTTGACGATCTCATTACGGAAGTCTTTCGGGTTACTGATCCCGGCCGGCTTCTCAATTTTCTCCAGTTCGGCATTCAGGGATTCACGGTCAAACAGCTGGCCGGTGTCCGGATCGCGGTACTCCTGATCCTGAATCCAGAAGTCAGCGTAGGTGACATAGCGGTCAAAAATGTTCTGGCCATATTCGGAGTAGGACTCCAGATACGCAGTCTGGATCTCTTTGCCAATAAACTCGGCGTATTTCGGGATCAGATAGCCTTTCAGGTGCTCGAGATATTTCTCTGCCTGCTCCTGTGGGAACTGCTCACGGTCAATCTGCTGTTCCAGCACGTAAAACAGATGCACCGGGTTAGCTGCCACTTCGACATGGTCAAAGTTAAACACGCGCGACAAAATTTTGAAGGCAAAGCGGGTAGATAACCCGTTCATTCCCTCATCGACGCCAGCGTAATCACGATACTCCTGGTAAGACTTCGACTTAGGGTCGGTGTCTTTCAGGCTTTCACCGTCGTACACGCGCATTTTAGAGTAAGTGCTGGAGTTTTCCGGCTCTTTCAGGCGCGACAGGATAGAGAAGCGTGCCAGGGTTTCCAGCGTGCCGGGCGCGCAAGGTGCATGGGTCAGCTCACTGTTGACCAGCAGTTTCTCGTAGATTTTTATCTCTTCAGAAACGCGCAGGCAGTAAGGCACTTTGACGATGTAGACACGGTCTAAGAACGCTTCGTTGTTCTTGTTATTACGGAACGTTACCCACTCAGATTCGTTCGAGTGCGCAAGGATAATCCCGTTAAACGGCAGGGCGGAGATACCTTCCGTCCCGTTATAGTTACCTTCCTGGGTGGCGGTCAGCAGCGGATGCAGCACTTTAATCGGTGCTTTAAACATCTCGACGAATTCCATAATCCCCTGGTTAGCACGGCATAACGCGCCAGAATAACCGTAAGCATCCGGATCGTTCTGGGCGTGGTTCTCCAGTTTACGGATGTCGACTTTACCCACCAGTGCGGAGATATCCTGGTTGTTTTCATCGCCCGGTTCAGTTTTGGCAATCGCCACCTGTTCCAGAATTGACGGCCAGACTTTCACCACTTTGAAGCGGGTGATGTCACCGCCAAATTCATGCAGGCGTTTAGCCGCCCACGGCGACATGATGGTGCCAAGATAACGGCGCGGGACGCCATACTCTTTATCAAGAATATTGGCATCTTCCTGCGGGTTAAACAGGCACAGCGGATGGTCATTAACCGGGCTGCGCTCACCGTCGGCGGTCAGCACGTAAATGGGTACGCGCTGCATTAAAGATTTCAGCCGTTCAGCCAGTGAGGATTTACCGCCACCGACCGGGCCGAGCAGATAGAGAATTTGTTTCTTCTCTTCCAGCCCCTGCGCCGCGTGCTTCAGGTAGGAGACGATCTGTTCAATCGCATCCTCCATACCATAAAACTCTTCGAACGCCGGGTAGCGTGCGACCACACGGTTAGAGAACAGTCGGGAAAGGCGTGGCTCCAGGGCGGTGTCCACCATTACTGGCTCACCGATAGCCATTAACAGTCGTTCCGCCGCGTTGGCGTATGCACTGCGATCCTGCCGGCAAACCGCAAGGAACTCCTGCAGTGTGAACTCTTCGTCCTTGGCAGCTTCATAACGCTGACGATAGTGATCGAATATATTCATGGCGATGCCCGTCCTTTCGTTTTTAGCACAGGTACCAGGAGCCTAATTGGGGCAGCCCCTGAAGGAACTTGTTAATGAGTACAGCAACCCTTATGCCAACCTGACTGTTTTAGCGGAAAACACAATTTTTTTTGGTTACTCTGCTCGTCAAAATTTAGCGTCTTACAATTAAGCGTAGATCGCATTTAGGAAATTTCCTGAACCGCTCGACATTTTCAATGAAATTTCAATAACAAAGTCATTTTGTCACTAAGCGCTGGCCTTAACTGATGCGGGCTGAGGCGGTTTTTGTCAGAACAATGGTCAATTTTTAACAGTTCAATTGATTCTAAGTGCTACCAGTTGTGTAAATATCTGACTAACAATCCACTTACTGTTTAAACTATTACGCTGATTGTTATATTTATGGAACGGATAAATTGTGAACCATTTCAAAGTTACCGCGCTTGCTGCCTTTTTACCTCTCTGTTTTGCGGCACCCTTCGCACAGGCGAACCCACTGACGCTGGGTGCTTCACTGCTTTATAGCCAGAGCCCATATAAGAGCGGCCAGGACCGTTATTACCCTGTTCCCATCGTCAATTATGAGGGCGACAGTTTCTACATTCGCAGCCTGCAGGCGGGTTATTACCTGTGGAAAGACAGCCAGGATCAGCTGTCATTAACCGTGCTGGGTTCCCCGCAGAACTTCGACCCGGATGATGTGGATGATGGTGATATGAAGTCGCTGAATAAGCGTCATATGACTCTGATGGGCGGTGTGGCTTATCGTCATAGTGCCGACTGGGGTATCGTGCGTACCACGCTGGTTGGCGATATGCTCGATAACAGTAACGGAATAATCTGGGATCTGACCTATCTGTACCGCTTCGAATTTGGCCGTTTCAGCCTGACGCCGGGCATCGGTGCGCTGTGGAACAGCTCGAATCAGAACGACTACTATTACGGGATTTCCTCTGCTGAATCTCGCCGCAGCGGGCTGGATAGTTACGATCCTGACAGCAGCTGGAGCCCCTATCTGGAAGTGACCGCCGGCTGGAAAATTGCCGACAGCTGGAATGCCACGCTTTCAGGCCGCTACACCCGTCTGGGCAGTGATATCAAAGATAGCCCGATGGTGGACCAGGACTCTCAGGTTCTGCTCTGGACCGGGGTCAGCTATACCTTCTGACGCCGCAGGTATGCACTGATAAAGGGCGCTCTGCGCCCTTTTGCACATCTGTAGCGCACCAATAAAGTGCATGGAGATTGCGATGAGCCGAATTGTTACCTTTGCTGATGGAACCCCCTTGCCTGCCATTGGACAGGGGACCTGGTATATGGGGGAGAGCCCGGATTTGCAACGCCAGGAAGTGAGCGCATTACAGGCTGGACTGGATTGCGGGTTAACGCTGATTGATACTGCTGAAATGTATGCTGACGGCAGGGCGGAAGAAGTGGTCGGCGTGGCGCTAAAGCAGCGCCGTGACCAGGCGTTCGTCGTGTCAAAAGTTTACCCCTGGCACGCCGGGGAGTTGGAGGCTATTGAAGCCTGCGAGCGCAGCCTGCAACGTCTGCAAACGGATTATCTCGATCTCTACTTGCTGCACTGGCGCGGCAATATCCCGCTGGAGGAGACGCTACGGGCAATGGAACAGCTGCAGAGCCAGGGCAAAATTCGCCGCTGGGGCGTATCCAATTTTGACGTCGAGGATATGCAGGAGCTGCTGGCTGAAGAGGGCGGAGAGCATTGCGCGACCAATCAGGTGCTGTACCACCTGGCCTCACGCGGTATTGAGTATGATCTGCTGCCGGAATGTCAGCAGCTGGCAATGCCGGTGATGGCCTACTGCCCGCTGGCACAGGCCGGAAAATTGCGCAGCGAGCTGATGCAACACCCGACGCTACGCGATATTGCACAACAAAAGGGCATCAGCGTCGCTCAGCTGCTGCTGGCATGGGCAATCCGCAAGGAAGGGGTACTGGCCATTCCTAAAGCCAGCACTATTGCCCATGTGCAGGAGAATGCGGTTGCACTTGAGGTGACTTTATCCAGTGCAGAGCTGGCGCTGATTAACCAGGCTTACCCGCCCCCGGGCAGCAAAATGCCGCTGGATGTGGTGTAAGGAGCGGCGTTAGCCGCCCCTGAGCGATTAGACTTTGCTACGCACCCGGAAGGTGGTTGCCAGCCGCGCCGGGTTTTCCCCGGCACTTTTCATCGCGCTACTGACGTGGGCGGTTTCGACGCAGACCATGGTTTGATAGCCGTCATTCGCCATATCCCCCATGCTGCATGAGAGTTCAGCCCCCGGGTTCCACGTGACAACGTCACTATGATGATGGTGGTAGACCTCAATAACGCGTTGACCCGCCTTGTCGTTAATGACGCTGCAATCCGCTGGCGCGGTATAGATGCGGTCAATGCGCTGCGGATAGCTCTGCTTACCGTCGTCTGAATGCCCCTCTACGCCGTTATTAACCTTATCGATAAAGCGATTGCCAAGCCCGCTCACCTCTACGCCCTGAATATCCGCGATGGCAAAGTAGCTGTGCAGGGCCGCAGTCGCTTCAAAGTCACCGTGGGCTTCCAGCTCAATTTCGCAGCGGTCGCTGAAGCGGAAACGGGCAAACAGGGTGAAATCATGCGGCCACAGCTTCTTAGTCTGATCGTTGCTTTCCAGCACCAGCGTCAGCACCACGCTGTCGGCATTCTCATCGTGGGCGGAGAGTTTCCATGGCAGGTTACGGGCGAATCCATGCGCAGGTTCACCGGCAGGGCCGAACCATGGCCAGCAGATCGGGACGCCGCCGCGAATGGCTTTCCCGCTGTTCCACGCGGTTTTGTCGCTGAGCCAGATGACCGGCTTCTCGCCTGAAGGCTGCCAGGCAATCAGCTGGGCGCCCTGCAGGGTGACGGCAGCGCGGACTTTAGGATGGGTGACGACGATTGTCGGCAGTTCACCTATCTGGCGCTGGGTGATGTAGGGGCTAATTTGGTTAATGACCGGCAGTGAAAAAAGTTTCTCGTTCATGAGTCAGCCTTCTGAAATTTAACCATAAAAAAAGGGCGACTCACGTCGCCCTCAGATTCTCTCGCGTCGCTTATTTAGCGATGTGAGCAACCAGGTCCAGGACCTTGTTGGAGTAACCAGTTTCGTTATCGTACCAGGAAACCAGCTTAACGAAAGTGTCGCTCAGTGCGATACCGGCTTTCGCATCGAAGATAGAAGTCAGCGTTTCGCCGTTGAAATCGGTAGAAACAACTTCGTCTTCGGTGTAGCCCAGAACGCCTTTCATTTCGCCTTCGGCAGCAGCTTTGATTGCAGCACAAATTTCTTTGTAAGATGCAGGCTTAGCCAGACGTGCAGTCAGGTCAACAACGGAAACGTTAGGGGTAGGAACGCGGAACGCCATACCAGTCAGTTTGCCGTTCAGCTCAGGGATCACTTTACCTACGGCCTTAGCAGCACCGGTAGAAGAAGGGATGATGTTCTGGGATGCGCCGCGGCCGCCGCGCCAGTCTTTGTGAGAAGGGCCATCAACAGTTTTCTGAGTCGCGGTGGTTGCATGCACAGTGGTCATCAGGGCTTCAACGATACCGAACTTGTCGTTGATCACTTTAGCCAGTGGTGCCAGGCAGTTGGTGGTGCAAGATGCGTTAGAAACGATATCCTGGCCAGCGTATGACTTGTGGTTCACGCCCATAACGAACATTGGGGTGTCATCTTTAGATGGGCCAGTCAGAACAACTTTCTTAGCGCCAGCTTCGATGTGTTTACGGGCAGTTTCGTCGGTCAGGAAGATACCGGTCGCTTCTGCAACCACATCCACACCGACTTCATCCCACTTCAGGTTAGCCGGATCGCGCTCAGCGGTAACACGGATGGTTTTGCCGTTAACAACCAGGTGGCCGTCTTTGACTTCCACGGTGCCGTTGAAGCGGCCGTGAGTTGAGTCATATTTCAGCATGTAAGCCATGTACTCGGCGTCCAGCAGATCGTTGATGGCAACGATTTCTACATCAGAACGTTCCTGAGCAGCACGGAAAACAATGCGACCGATACGGCCAAAACCGTTGATACCTACTTTGATAGTCATATATTCCACCAGCTTGTTGATAGTGAATAAAAGGTTGGCTGTAAAATTACAAAAACCTTACCAGGCGTCAAGCGGAATCGTGTCAATTGTTGCGACAAATCAAACTGTCGAGCAGGAATTATTCGACACAAAACCTATTTCTTGACCCGCGAACTACAGTGATATTGGGATACTGTGCCCGAATATAAAGGGATGGTCGATCCGAATGGTGATCTGCATCACAGTTTGAGATATGACAGAATTCTCTCAGCGCCCGGACGCGAAAAATTCACCTGATCTTGTTAAGTATTTGTTAGAATACTCACCGATCTTTTCAGAACAACACTGCCAGAGAGTCTAGCATGGCTAATGAAAATACACCTTTCTCACCCGAAAATGAGTTGAATGAGATGCAGCGCTACGTTACTCAGCAGCGCGGCACCGAACCTCCGTACTCCGGTAAACTGTTGCATAACAAAGACGCAGGCATATACCACTGCCTGGTGTGCAAAGCTCCGCTGTTCCTGTCGGGCAGTAAATATGATTCCGGCTGCGGCTGGCCGAGCTTCTACGAACCCTACAGCGATGAGGCTATCCGCTATCTGGAAGACGATTCCCACGGTATGCAGCGCGTTGAAATCCGCTGTGGCAGCTGTGATGCCCACCTGGGGCATGTGTTCCCAGATGGCCCGCAGCCGACCGGTGAGCGATTCTGCGTGAACTCTGCCTCGCTGAGCTTCACCGACGAAGACGGCAACAGTACTCAGGGGTAAGGCGCAATGGAACTGGATGAAATGATTGCCAGCATGACGCCGGAAGTGTATCAGCGTCTGGCGACTGCGGTAGAAACCGGCAAGTGGGCTGACGGTGTGGCATTAACCGCAGAGCAGAAAGAGAACAGCCTGCAGCTGGTATTGCTGTGGCAGGCGCGTCACAACGATAACCCGCAGCACATGAGCGTGGCGAAGGGCGGGGAGATCGTGACCAAGAGTAAGAAACAGCTGAAAGAAGAGTTTGGCATTGGCGATGACGACGTCACGCAAATTACGCTGCAGTAAATTATTCCTGCAGGAATAATTCGTATAAAGAATCGCCGGTCCGCTCTGTTGACGTCCCGGCGTTTTTCATCCATTCAGAGGATCACCGCTCCGGCGTTGGCCATCTCTTGCAGCGCTTTCTGGCTGTCATCCGGCCTAAGGTTGACACCACGGCAGCCTGCCGACACCAGCGTGACCTGATAACCGAGTGCCAGCGCATCCAGCACGCTGTACTTCACGCAGTAGTCCGTTGCCAGCCCCATTACCGTCAGTGAGGTGACAGCGTGCTGCTGCAGCCACGCGTGCAGATGCGTCTGCTGACGCTGCCCGTTATCAAAAAACGCGCTGTAGCTGTCAATCTGCGGATTTTCGCCTTTACAGATCTGCGTGCTAATCAGCGAGCGGTCCAGTTCAGGGTGCAGCTGGGCGCCTGGGCTGTGCTGGATGGCGTGATCCGGCCACCACACCTGGGGTAAACCCTGCAGTTCACCCACGGTGCCGGGGATATTACCCGCCGTGGAGGCAAAACTGCCGTGTCCGGCAGGGTGCCAGTCGAGCGTGGCGATGACCGGCTCACCGCGTGCGCAGAACTCAGCCGCCAGACGGTTAGCCACCGCGATGGTCTGATCACCTTCGGCCACCGCCAGCGCGCCGCCCGGACAGAAATCATTCTGTAAGTCGATGAGTAACAGTGCCTGACGTGCGCTCATACCACTCTCCACAGGTTAATCCTGAGTTAATTCGCCGCGCAGGTTCTGCGTCATCAGCTGGCGGATCTCTTCACTGCTCAGATCCTGGCTCAGCAGGAAGTGCAGCTTGGTCAGCGTTGCTTCCACGGTCAGGTCAGCTCCGCTGATCACTCCGGCGTGCGCCAGGGCATTGCCGGTGGCGTAACCGCCCATATTCACCTTGCCTGACATGCACTGGGTCAGGTTAACCACCACGATCCCGCGGTCAGACGCTTCCTGAAGTTCGCGCAGGAACTCTTTATTCTGCGGCGCGTTACCGACGCCGTAGGAGCGCAGGATCAGCGCTTTCACCGGCTGCTGCAGGAAGTTACTCACCACTTCGGACGAAATCCCCGGGTAAATCGTTACCACGCCGATCGGCTGCGGCGTGATTGGATGCACGATCAGCTCGCCGTTGCCGGTTGGGGCCGCAGGCGTATTGAGGCGGCGAATATGAATACCGGCTTCCAGCAGCGGGGCAAGGTTGGGCGAAGCAAAAGCGTTAAAGCCATCGGCGTGCGCCTTAGTGGTGCGATTACCGCGGAACAGGGTATTGTTGAAGAACAGGGTGACTTCGTTGATCGGGTAGTTTGCCGCCACAAACAGCGAGTTGAGCAGGTTCTGCTGCCCGTCAGAGCGCAGCTGCTCCAGCGGGATCTGTGACCCGGTGACAATGACCGGCTTCGCCAGATTCTCCAGCATAAAGGAGAGCGCAGAGGCGGTGAACGCCATGGTGTCGGTGCCATGCAGGATCACGAAACCATCGTATTTGTCATAGTTCTGGCGAATATCATCCGCAATCGATTGCCAGTCCTGCGGCGTCATGTCCGAGGAGTCAATCAGCGGGGCGTATTCGTGGATGGTGAAATCCGGCATTTCCGGGCGATGGAATTCTGGCATATTTGCCAGCTGATTTTGCAGGTGGCCAGAAACAGGGATAAAGCCATGTTCGGAACGCTGCATGCCGATGGTACCGCCGGTGTAGGCGACATAAATCGATTTCTTTTGCATTGGTTAACTCAGGGCTTGCCGAAAAGGCGCAGTATAAGGGGAATTGTCAGGAAAACCAGCCCGACCAGAGGTAGCCGGGCTGTTTAGTGCGTCAGTTCACTATTTTACATCGCCGCAGGTCAGGCAGAATGCATAGCGATTTTGCGGATCGTTGAGATTATCCAGCAGGCCTGGCTGTTTCTTCATCGCGGCCATGACGTCGAACATGGGGGCAGGCAGGTAAGCACGCAGCGCCGCAGGCAGTGCTGCCTGTGCTGAAGCATCTACCTGGCTAAACAGCACGTCGACCATGCTCGGTTCATCCTGATACCAGTTCAGCTGTGGCTGTTTGATCTTCGCCAGCTCGGCAGCTTTCGCCACTGCATCGTCGAAATCGCCCAGCGCATCCACCAGACCGTTAGCTTTGGCATCGCTGCCGGTCCAGACGTGACCCTGTGCGATCTGATCGATCTGTTCGGGCGTTTTGTTGCGTGATTTTGCCACCAGACCGAGGAAGTTTTTATAGCCGTTTTCGATGGTCAGCTGCATCAGCTGCTGAACTTCCGGCGGCAGGGCTTTGGTACTGGCGACATCCGCCAGCGGAGAAGTTGCTACGCCGTCGGTATGCACGCCGATAGCATCCAGTGAGTTCTCCACGGTGTTGATCACGCCGAAGATGCCAATAGAGCCGGTCAACGTATTCGGGCTGGCAATAATATAGTTAGCCGGAGTTGAAACCCAGTAGCCGCCTGATGCCGCCATGCCGCCCATGGAAACCACCACCGGTTTACCTGCGGCTTTTGCCGCCGCCAGCTCTTCACGGATAGTTTCAGAAGCGGTCACGCTGCCGCCAGGGCTGTTGACGCGGAACAGAATGGCTTTGATCTTCGGATCGAGGCGCGCTTCACGAATTTCCAGCGCGGTGGTATCACCACCGACGCTGCCCGGGGTCTCTTCGCCGTCCATAATCGCACCGTTCGCCACGATCACCGCGATATTGCCGTCGGTAGTAGGGGTGTTTTTCAGCGGATAGTCATAGATGCTGGTGCCGTTGTAATCCTTCGCCTCTTTATCCCAGCCAAAGGTTTTCACCAGCTGCTGGTCGACCACTGAAGGTGAGGCCAGCTCATCCACCAGCTTATTGTCTTTGGCGTACTGCGCGCTGTCGCCGCCCACTTTGTTCAGACCATCGAGCACGCCCTGAGCGCCAGGGAACACCTGATTGGCAGTGATCTGACGGTTTGCCGCCAGCGTATTGACATAGTTCTGCCACAGCTCGCCAACCCAGCGGCTGTCGGCATCGCGCGCGGCAGGGGACATGTCATCACGCAGGAACGGCTCTACCGCCGATTTGTAGGTACCGACGCGGAACACGTGCGAGCTGACTTTCAGCTTGTCCAGCAGGGTTTTGTAATAGAGGCTGTTGGTGGCAAAACCGTGCAGATCGACAGTGCCCTGCGGCGAGAGGGTGATCTTGTTGGCGAAGCTGGCGAGGTAGTACTGTGCCTGGCTGTAGCTGTCGCCGCGGGCATAGATTGGCTTACCGCTGTCGCGGAACTCACGCAGCGCTTTACCAATATACTGCAGCGACGGCTGGTCAGCGCCCGCAAAGTTGTGCAGGTCGAGCACCATGCCGGTAATTTTATCGTCGTCTTTCGCCTGGCGAATGGCATCCACCACGTCGAACAGTGAGTTCTCTTTCAGACGATCGCTGCTGGCGCCCAACAGCTGGCGGCCAATCTTACTCAGCTTGTTGCTGACGGAAGGTTTATCTACCACCACGCCGCTGAGATCGAAGATCAGTGCGCCTTTCTGCACTTCAGCCGGTGCATTGGCGCTGCTGACGTGCAGCCAGATACCCACGCCAACCACGATCAGCAGAATAAGGAAGAGATTAAGGATAAATTCGCGAACAAAATTCAGGACTCGCCATGTCCACTTAAAAATGCCAGCGATCATTCGCCATAACACGCGCATAGATACTCCAGGGTCGCAATGAAATGCCAGAAGCAGAGGTCCGGGCAGGAATAGCACACATCCTAATTAGCAAGGGGGCAATTGTCAGCATGAAAAAGCGCAATGCTGTAACAAAACATCATCCTGTGCTAGTTTTTGCGGGATGAGAATCACTATCACAGGAGGACATCATGGACGCTCTGGATTTACTGGTTAATCGTCGTTCCGCATCACGGCTGGCAGAACCTGCGCCGACAGGTGAAGCGCTGGAGAACATTCTGCGCGCCGGTATGCGCGCGCCGGATCACGGCACTTTGCAGCCGTGGCACTTCACTATTGTCGAGAATGAAGGGCGCGATCGCCTGAGCGCGCTGCTGGAGAAGGTATCGCGAGATGCGCAGCTGGAAGAGAAAGCTATCGATAAGGCAAAAAATGCACCCTACCGTGCGCCGATGATTATTACGGTGGTCGCGCGTTGTGAAGAGCACCCGAAAGTGCCGCGCTGGGAGCAGGTGGTGTCGGCAGGGTGTGCCGTGATGGCGATGCAGATGGCCGCTGCCGCACAGGGCTTTAACGGTATCTGGCGCAGCGGGGCGTGGACCGAAGATGAAGCGGTGCGCAGCGCGTTTAACTGTCGCCCTCAGGACGCCATCGTCGGCTTCCTCTACCTGGGAACCCCGCAGCTGAAATCATCCACCACCGTGTTAGCGCCCGACAGCGCCCCGTTTGTCAGTTATTTCTGAATGACATTTTCGCTGTTAGCAGGCAGGGTTGTGAGCGGCCCTGCAATTCGCCGGGATAATGAGCAAACAACGGGCATAATCGTCGGTTAGTCTTATCACTCTCTGGCGAAAACGCTACCATGACTTCCGGTGAAGCTAACAGGGAACAGATCTTCATGAACTTAGATAATGTCCGTCTGACTCAGTACAGCCACGGCGCAGGCTGCGGTTGTAAAATCTCGCCTGCGGTGCTGGATACCATTCTGCACAGCGACCACCCGTTACGTAAGGACCCGCATCTGCTGGTGGGTAACGAAACCCGTGACGACGCGGCCGTATACGATCTCGGCAATGGCACCGCGGTGGTCAGCACCACCGACTTCTTTATGCCGATCGTGGATGACCCTTTTGACTTTGGGCGCATCGCCGCGACCAACGCCATTAGCGATATCTGGGCGATGGGGGGCAGACCGATTATGGCGATCGCCATCCTCGGCTGGCCGGTTAACCAGCTGCCGCCGGAGGTTGCCCGTAAGGTGATCGAAGGCGGGCGTAGCGTCTGCGAGCAGGCGGGGATTACCCTGGCGGGCGGGCACTCTATCGATGCCCCGGAGCCGATCTTCGGCCTGGCGGTCACCGGCGTCGTGGCCACCGATCAGGTGAAGCGCAACAGTGAAGCACGGGCAGGATGCCGCCTTTTCCTCACCAAGCCACTGGGCATTGGCGTTCTCACTACTGCCGAAAAGAGATCTCAGCTCAAGTCGGAGCATCAGGGGCTGGCGACGGCCACCATGTGCCAGCTCAATCAGATTGGGGCCGAGTTTGCCGGTGAAGCGGGCGTCAGCGCGATGACCGATGTCACCGGCTTTGGGCTGCTCGGCCACCTCAGTGAGATGTGCCAGGGTGCCGGCCTGCATGCCGACCTGTGGTACAGTGCCATCCCGCGTTTGCCGGGAGTGGATGAATATATCGCCGCAGGCTGCGTGCCGGGCGGTACCGAAAGAAATTTCGCCAGCTACGGGCAGCTTATCGGCGCCATGACGCCCGCGCAGCGCCAGCTTCTCTGCGACCCGCAGACATCGGGCGGGCTGCTGCTGGCAGTACTGCCGGAAGCAGAGGCTGCGATGCAGGCGATTGCCGCCGCGCAGCAAATTACACTCACCCCGATTGGTGAACTCCTGACGGCTCAGGCCGGAAGGGCCGTTATTGAAGTCAAACCCTGAGCAGGAACTCACCCCAGCATGCGTTTGTTTATTGCCGAAAAACCCAGCCTTGCCCGCGCGATAGCGGACGTTCTGCCTAAGCCGCACCGTCGTGGCGACGGCTTTATCGCCTGTGGGCAGGATCAAATGGTGACCTGGTGCGTAGGCCACCTGCTGGAACAGGCGCAGCCTGACAGCTACAACAGCCGCTTTGCCCGCTGGTCGCTGGCCGATTTACCGATTGTGCCGGAAAAGTGGCAGCTGCAGCCGCGTCCGTCGGTGGCAAAGCAGCTCAACGTGATTAAAGGTCTGCTGGAGCAGGCCAGTGAAGTGGTCCATGCCGGTGACCCGGATCGTGAAGGGCAGCTGCTGGTGGATGAGGTGCTCGACTACCTGACCCTGCCGGCAGAAAAGCGGGCGAAAGTGCAGCGCTGCCTGATTAACGATCTCAACCCGCAGGCGGTTGAACGCGCCATTGGCCGCCTGCGTGAAAACCGCGAGTTTATTCCCCTGTGCGTCTCCGCGCTGGCGCGCTCGCGTGCAGACTGGCTTTACGGTATCAACATGACCCGCGCCTACACCTTACTGGGGCGCAACGCGGGCTATGACGGTGTGCTCTCCGTTGGGCGCGTTCAGACCCCGGTGCTGGGGCTGGTGGTGCGGCGTGATGAAGAGATTGAGAACTTTGTCGCCAAAGACTTCTTCGAGGTCAAAGCGCATATCGTCACCCCGCAGGATGAACGTTTCGTGGCGCTGTGGCAGCCGAGTGACTCCTGCGAGCCTTATCAGGATGAGGAGGGGCGCCTGCTGCATCGCCCGCTGGCCGAGCATGTGGTGGCGCGTATCGACGGCCAGCCCGCGCTGGTGACCAGCTATAACGACAAGCGTGAAAATGACACTGCGCCGCTGCCGTTCTCGCTTTCGGCGCTGCAGATTGAGGCCGGCAAGCGCTTTGGCCTCAGCGCGCAGGCGGTGCTGGATACCTGCCAGCGCCTGTATGAGACCCACAAGCTGATTACCTATCCACGTTCCGACAGCCGCTATCTCCCTGACGAGCATTTCGCCGGGCGTCATGCGGTTTTGAATGCAATCAATGTTCATCAGCCGGACCTGACGCCTCCCGCTGATTTCAATAGCGATCAAAAAAATCGCTGCTGGGACGACAAAAAAGTCGACGCGCACCATGCGATTATCCCGACTGCGCGCAGCAGCAAGGTCAACCTGTCGGATAATGAGCAGCAAATCTACCGTTTGATTGCCACCCAATACCTGATGCAGTTCTGCCCGGATGCGGTGTACCGCAAATGCGTGATCGAGCTGGATATCGCCGGAGGCAAGTTTATCGCCAAAGCGCGTTTCCTGGCTGAGGCTGGCTGGCGTGCCTTACTCGGCAGCAAGGAGCGGGATGAGGAGAATGACGGTACGCCGCTGCCGGTGGTGGCCAGGGGGGATGAGCTGCTGTGCGAGCGTGGCGAAGTGGTCGAGAAGCAGACCCAGCCGCCGCGCCCGTTCACCGACGCTACGCTATTATCGGCGATGACCGGTATTGCCCGCTTCGTACAGGATAAAAATTTAAAGAAAGTGCTGCGTGCGACCGATGGTTTAGGTACGGAGGCAACGCGCGCCGGGATTATCGAGCTGCTGTTCAGACGCACCTTCCTGTTTAAGAAGGGGCGCTATATTCACTCCAGCCCGGCCGGACGCGCGCTGATCCATTCACTGCCGGAGATGGCCGCGCGGCCAGATATGACCGCGCAATGGGAGTCAACGTTGACTAAAATCAGTGAGAAGCAGTGTCGCTACCAGGACTTTATGCACCCTCTGGTGGAAACGCTGCACAGTTTGATCTCTCAGGCCCGTCAGCAGCCCGCCGCACATGCGTTTCGCGGCGTTACGGCTCCGGCAACGATCGCCAAGAAAAAACCGCGACGTAAAGCGGCGAAGGAAAAGGAAAGCGAGTAATGAAAATGCATCTGGCACTGACACTGCTGCTGGCCGTTAGCTCATCGGCAATGGCCGAGCGCTATATCAGCAGCGGGCAAGGGCATGGCAACAGCGGCGGCAATAACGGTAACGGCGGCGCTAATGCGGACGTGGTAGTCGATATGCCGCCAGAAGTCTGGACGCAGGGGCAAAACAACAGCCAGCCCTGTAACCGCTGCTGCATCTATGAAAACCGCAACTACACGGAAGGGGCGGTGCTGAAGAGTGAAGGGGTACTGTTGCAGTGCGCGCGCGACCCGCAGTCGCTGGGCACTAATAATCTTATCTGGCGCATCGTCAAATAAATTCCCTTCCTCTTTCACGCTGCAGGTGTGTTGGCTGCCTCTATTCCCCCGGTCACTGGCTCAGGTAAGCTCCCGGGGATTTATTCAGTTGCCGCCTTCCTGCAGCGCGAAATCTAATGGGAATTAGAACAATCAGTAGCTAAACTGGGCCCAGATCGGTGCGTGATCGGAGGGCTTTTCCATCGCGCGAATATCGTAATCAATCCCGGTTGCTATGCAGCGCTCCGCCAGTGGCTTGCTGGCCAGCACCAGGTCAATGCGCAGGCCGCGGTTATCGTCAAAGCCTTTTGAGCGGTAGTCGAACCATGAGAAGCGGTCGTTAACTTCGCTGTTCTGCGCGCGCCAGGTATCGACCAGGCCCCAGTTCATCAGGCGGTCCATCCATTCGCGCTCTTCCGGCAGGAATGAGCACTTACCGGTGCGCAGCCAGCGCTTGCGGTTATCCTCGCCAATGCCGATATCCAGGTCGGTGCTGCTGATATTCATGTCGCCCATAATCAGTACCTGATTTTCCACTTTCTGCTGCTGCTCAAGGTAGCTTTGCAGGTCGCGATAGAACTTCTCTTTCGCCGGGAATTTGGTCGGATGGTCGCGGCTTTCCCCTTGTGGAAAATAGCCGTTAATCACGGTGAGCGGGCCGGCTGGCGTTTGAATGTCCGCCATAATGATACGGCGCTGGGCGTCTTCGTCATCACCCTCGAAACCGCGACGCACGGCGATCGGCGGCTCTTTCGTCAGCAGTGCCACGCCGTAATGCCCTTTCTGACCGTGATAAAACACGTTATAGCCGAGTTTCGCCACGTCCTCGAGCGGGAACATGTCATCGTGAACTTTGGTTTCCTGCAGGCCAATCACATCTGGCTGATGCTGTTCGACAATAGCGGCAAGTTGATGAGGGCGAGCACGCAGCCCATTGATATTAAAAGAAACAAATTTCATAGCGCAGGCCATTTAGCGTCGGAAAAGATGGCGGAATGGTAGCAGAAGTCGGGGCGAGAAAGAAATATTGCTGCGATAGATGATTCAGCTTCTCATCCTTCCCATCGGGAAGATGATTGAGTCGTGCAGGTTTGAAATATCCGGGGACTTGAAGAGGGTGGTGGGGGAAGGATAACTGCGTCGCTGCGCTCCTTGCCCTGCGGGCGCCACAGGTGGCGTGGTCTCACTGCGTTCGGCTCAAACCTTCGGGTCGAAGCTTCTCATCCTTCCCATCGGGAAGATGAATGAGTTGTGCAAGTTTGAAATATCCGGGGACTTGAAGATGGTGGTGGGGGAAGGATAACTGCGTCGCTGCGCTCCTTGCCCTGCGGGCGCCACAGGTGGCGTGGTCTCACTGCGTTCGGCTCAAACCTTCGGGTCGAAGCTTCTCATCCTTCCCATCGGGAAGATGATTGAGTCGTGCAGGTTTGAGATATCCGGGGACTTGAAGATGGTGGTGGGGGAAGGATTCGAACCTTCGAAGTCGATGACGGCAGATTTACAGTCTGCTCCCTTTGGCCGCTCGGGAACCCCACCAGGGGAAGCGTGTTAACAAACTCAGCGTAGTGATATGAACGCGGTGTGACAGGCATTTCATATCGTGAAACAGGAAATGGTGGTGGGGGAAGGATTCGAACCTTCGAAGTCGATGACGGCAGATTTACAGTCTGCTCCCTTTGGCCGCTCGGGAACCCCACCACTGGCCTTACTGCTGTGCTTGTTAAGCGGGGCGCATCATATCAGATGAACTGACGCTGTAAAGCCCCGTTAAAGAGAAAGCGTTGCGATTGCCGTTTTTTTGCCCGCGCTGCTGTTTTGTCATACAAAACAGCAGCATCCGGCTTACAGGATGATGGTGCGGTTGCCGTAAACAAATACCCGCTGCGCCAGCACCTGGTAAAGTGCGCGGCTCAGCGCATTCTTCTCTACGTCACGCCCGGCACGCATCATATCTTCTGCGGTATAGGTATGATCGACGTGAATAACATCCTGCATGATGATTGGGCCTTCATCCAGATTGTCATTCACGTAGTGCGCTGTCGCACCGATGATCTTCACGCCGCGTTCATACGCCTGGTGGTAGGGACGAGCACCAATAAAGGCAGGCAGGAAGGAGTGGTGAATATTGATGATCTGGTTCGGATAACGCTGCACAAAGGCCGGGGTCAGCACGCGCATGTATTTTGCCAGTACCACATAGTCTGGCTGATAGCGGTCAATTTCCGCCGCCATATTATTGTCGTGCTCTTCCCGGGTTAAGCCTTCGTGACTGACCAGAACAAACGGCACATCGAAACGCTCAACCAGCGTACGCAGCGTTTCGTGATTACCGATCACCGCCGCAATTTCAACATCCAGACCACCGTAGGCGCTTTTCATCAGCAGATCGCCAAGGCAGTGCGCCTCTTTGGTCACCAGAATAACAATACGGCGGCGGCCCGCTGGCTGCAGCTCGCGCACTGAACCGGCCGGCAGCGCGCTGTCAAGGTCGGCCAGCAGCGTGGTGTCGTTGAAAATGCCTTCCAGCTCGGTGCGCATGAAGAAGCGCCCGGTGCGGTGATCAACAAACTCATTATTCTGTACAATGTTCAGTTCGTGCTTGTAGCAAATATTGGTGATTTTGGCGATCAGCCCTTTTGCATCCGGGCAGATGGTCCGTAAAACTTTTCGTTGCAGTGTTTGCGCTTGCATTGCGATGGTAATCCTGTCGATACAATTGGGAAATCAGGGGTCAAGAGTGACCGCAGCATTTCTTGTATTTCTTGCCGGAGCCACATGGGCACCGATCGTTGCGCCCGATTGGCGGGAAGGTTCCGTCGATATAGTACCAGCGTTGCTCCTCGCGAAGAAAGCGTGAACGTTCATGAATAGAGCGTTCGCGCTGATTTTCAGAGAACCTGGCAAAAAAAGTCACATAACCCTGTTGGCCATCCGCGATAACTTCGCTGCTTAATACCTTCAACCCGAGCCATTCGGTGTGGGCAAAACTCTCTTCTATACTGGCTGCAAAAGCAGAGGCTTGACATGACGGGTGCCAGGTTGCAACCAGATAATCCACATCCTGTTTGACATAAGCACAGTAGCGCGAGCGCATTAATGCTTCTGGATGAGAAGGTTGCGCCGCACCGCTTAGAAACGGCTGGCAACATAGGCTATACTGCGATCCGCTACCGCACGGACAAAGTTCAGACACGTAAACTCCGATTAGCTAATAACAGGGTTAAAATTTTAGGCATCATGATAACCGGGCAGCATCGGTGATGCCATTTTGTTAGTGAATTTCATGCCAGAGGGTGGAATGAGACAGGTTAAAATCGGGCTAGCGCTGGGGTCGGGTGCCGCAAAGGGATGGGCACATATCGGGGTGATAAACGCTCTTGAACGCGCTGGCATCCGTATCGACGTCGTGGCCGGATGCTCCGTAGGTGCCCTGGTCGGGGCCGCATATGCCACGCAGCGACTGACGCTGATGGAGCGCTGGGTGCGCTCATTCAGCTACTGGCAGGTGATACGCCTGATGGATTTTTCATGGCAACGTGGTGGGCTGCTGCGCGGTGAGCGCGTGTTCAGCCACGTGCGTGAGCTGATCGGCAAAAATAATATCGAACAATGCGGTTTACCTTTCGGCGCTGTGGCGACTAACCTTAGTACCGGCCGTGAGCTGTGGCTGACGGAAGGCGACCTGCATCAGGCCGTGCGCGCATCCTGCAGCATGCCCGGTTTACTGGCACCTGTGAGCTGGAACGGTTACTGGCTGGTGGATGGCGCGGTGGTCAACCCGGTGCCTATTTCCCTGACGCGTGCGCTCGGCGCTGATATTGTGATTGCCGTGGATTTGCAGCACGATGCGCACCTGATGCAGCAGGATTTGCTGTCAGTGACGCCAGAATCCGGCGATGAGCATCCTCAACCGCAGCCTGACAGCTGGAGCGGCCGCCTGCGTCAGCGCATTAGCAACCTTAAGCTACGTAGAGTGAATCACACACCCGGCGCCATGGAGATTATGTCTACCTCTATCCAGGTGCTGGAAAATCGGTTGAAGCGCAATCGTATGGCGGGTGACCCACCAGATGTGTTGTTACAACCCTTCTGCCCACAAATTTCTACCCTGGACTTCCACCGGGCTGAAGAGGCCATTGAAGCGGGGAGACTGTCCGTTGAGAAAAAAATGGATGAATTGTTACCTCTGGTTCGCGACAGGCAACAATAGCGTGGTCAAAAAGCGACGACTTCAGCCAATTCTGAGAGGCGCAAAGAGCGTTTATAGACCACTATTGAGGTATCTGTTATGCAGGGGGAAGCAATGGAAAAACCATTAAGTGGAAAACATATTCTCATCGTTGAGGACGAAGTCGTTTTCCGTTCCCTGCTGGATAATTTCCTCACTGCGCTCGGTGCGGTGGTCACTTTGGCTGATGACGGCATACACGCACTTGAATCCCTGAGCCGTACTCTGCCGGATTTGATGATCTGCGACCTTGCCATGCCACGCATGGACGGTATCAAACTGGTGGAGCATCTGCGCAGCAAGGGAAACACATTGCCCATCCTGGTTATCTCTGCCACGGAAAATATGTCGGATATCGCCCACGTGCTGCGTCTGGGCGTGCAGGATGTGCTGCTCAAGCCGGTTAAAGATCTCGCTCGCCTGCGTGAAGCGGTGTTCGAGTGCCTCTATCCCTCAATGTTTACGTCTAAAGTGGAAGAGGACGAACAGCTGTTTCAGGACTGGGACGCGCTGGTCAGTGACCCGCAGGCTGCCGCCAAGCTTCTCAAGCAGCTGCAACCGCCGGTGCAGCAGACAATCGCTAACTGTCGCATCAACTATCGCCAGCTGACGATGGCAGAGCAGCCGGGACTGGTGCTTGACGTGGCGGCATTATCGGAACGCGATCTCGCTTTCTATTGTCTCGATGTCACCCGTGCCGGTGATAACGGCGTGCTGGCCGCACTACTGCTACGCGCTCTGTTCAATGGACTGCTGCAGGAGCAGCTTTCCGGTCAGGGCCAGCGCCTGCCCGAGCTGGGCGGCCTGTTAAAGCAGGTCAATTTACTGCTGCGCCAGGCCAACCTGAAAGGTCAATTTCCACTGTTGGTGGGCTACTACCATCAGGGTTTAAAGAATCTGATCCTCGTTTCTGCTGGTTTAAACGCCACTCTCAACATTCATACCCACCAGATCCAGCTGAGCAATGGTGTCCCTCTTGGCACCATGGGCAGCACACATCTTAATCAAATCAGCCAGCGGTGTGATGCCTGGCAGTGTCAGGTTTGGGGCGCCGGAGGCCGACTGCGCCTGATGTTGTCTACGGATTAACCGCTGCTTCACTATTTTCATCTGGCCCTGGAAGACAGGGCCAGAGATAAGCTTTACACTTGGGTAATAGTCTTAATTTGCACTGAAAAGGTTTATCCAGGATAAATCCGCGTGGGTTCAACTGGTATACTCAACTCGTTTTTAACTCGACATATCAAGTAATAACTTGAACGGCCTAAAGAGAGGTACTTAGATGTCTGCCTATAAGTCCAAAGTAAAAAAAGCGGTTATCCCTGTTGCTGGTTTGGGAACGCGTATGCTGCCAGCCACCAAAGCTATTCCAAAAGAAATGCTGCCGCTGGTTGATAAGCCGTTAATTCAGTATGTCGTTAACGAGTGTATCGCTGCTGGGATCAACGAGATTGTGCTGGTTACGCACTCTTCTAAAAACTCGATTGAAAACCACTTCGATACCAGTTTCGAGCTGGAAGCGATGCTGGAAAAACGCGTTAAGCGCCAGCTGCTGGAAGAGATTCAGTCTATCTGCCCACCGCACGTCACCATCATGCAGGTTCGTCAGGGTCTGGCGAAAGGCCTGGGTCACGCGGTAATGTGCGCATGGCCAGTGATTGGCAATGAGCCAGTTGCGGTGATCCTGCCGGACGTTATTCTCGACGAATATGAGTCAGACCTGTCGAAAGATAACCTGGCTGAAATGATGAAGCGCTTCGACGAAACCGGTCACAGCCAGATCATGGTTGAGCCAGTCGCTGACGTGACCGCTTACGGCGTGGTTGACTGCCAGGGTGCAGAGCTGAAGCCTGGCGACAGCGCACCAATGGTGGGTGTGGTTGAGAAGCCAAAAGCGGACAAAGCGCCGTCCAACCTTGCGGTTGTTGGTCGCTACATTCTCTCTGCGGACATCTGGCCACTGCTGGCGAAAACCCCTCCGGGCGCCGGTGATGAGATCCAGCTGACTGACTCCATCGCCATGCTGATGGAAAAAGAGACCGTAGAAGCTTATCACCTGAAAGGTGTGAGCCATGACTGCGGCAACAAGCTGGGCTATATGCAGGCCTTCGTTGAATACGGTGTGCGTCACAACACGCTGGGCAGCGATTTCAAAGCGTGGCTGGAAAGCACCGTAGGCAATAAAAAGTAAGTTTAATTTCTAACCGGGACAATTCAATGAAAGTCACCGTATTTGGTATCGGCTATGTTGGTCTGGTTCAGGCTGCGGTTTTGGCCGAAGTCGGACATGACGTTCTTTGCATCGATGTCGACGAAAATAAAGTCGAGAATCTGAAGAAAGGGATCATTCCTATTTTTGAACCGGGCTTGACGCCGCTGGTTATGCAGAACTATGAGGCCGGACGCCTGAAGTTCTCCACTGACGCAGCAGCTGGCGTTAACCACGGGGTTATGCAGTTTATCGCGGTGGGTACACCGCCTGATGAAGACGGTTCAGCGGATCTGAAATATGTTACCGCCGTGGCGCGTACCATTGCTCAGCATATGCAAGAGCATAAAGTGGTGCTCGACAAGTCAACTGTGCCAGTGGGTACGGCTGACCGCGTGCGTCAGGTAATGGAAGAGACGTTGAAAGGGCGAGGCGTAGAGCTGACCTTTGACGTGGTCTCCAACCCTGAGTTCCTGAAAGAAGGGGCAGCAGTCAGCGACTGTATGCGTCCTGAGCGTATTGTTATCGGTACGGATAACGACGAAGTGGTTGAACTGCTGCGCGAGCTGTATGAGCCGTTTAACCGCAATCACGATCGCATGATCCTGATGGATATTCGTAGTGCTGAATTAACCAAGTATGCGGCCAACTGCATGCTGGCGACCAAAATCAGCTTTATGAATGAAATCTCTAACCTGGCTGAACGCCTGGGTGCAGATGTCGAAAAAGTGCGTCAGGGCATTGGCTCCGATTCACGCATCGGCTACTCATTCATTTATCCTGGCTGTGGCTACGGCGGCTCCTGCTTCCCGAAAGATGTGCAGGCGCTCATCCGCACCGCAGAGCAGATCGGCTACAAGCCACGTCTGCTGCAGGCGGTTGAAGACGTCAACGATTCGCAGAAGACCAAGCTGCCAACGTTTATCAAGCGTCATTTCGGTGAGAATTTGCAGGGCAAAACCTTTGCGCTGTGGGGGCTGTCATTTAAGCCAAACACCGACGACATGCGTGAAGCTTCCAGCCGCGTGCTGATGGAGTCACTGTGGCAGGCGGGCGCAACCGTGCAGGCTTTCGACCCGGAAGCGATGGACGAAGCGCAGCGTATCTACGGTCACCGCAGCGATCTCAAGCTGATGGGAACCAAAGAAGCTGCCCTGCAGGGCGCAGATGGCCTGGTGATCTGTACCGAATGGCAGAACTTCCGCGCACCTGATTTTGACGTGATTAAAAATGCTCTAAAAGAACCCGTGATTTTTGATGGTCGTAACCTGTATGATCCAGAAAGAATCAGCAAGCGCGGTTTTGTTTATTATGCAATCGGCCGCGGAGCATCTCTTCAAACTGCATAATAAATGAGGGTAGTATGAAATATCTGGTTACCGGCGCAGCAGGCTTTATTGGCTTTCATGTCACCCAACGTCTGTTGGCTGCCGGTCACCAGGTTGTCGGTCTCGACAACCTGAATGACTATTACGATGTTAATCTTAAGACAGCCCGTCTTGACCTGATTAAAAACCACCCCGAATTCACCTTTGTGAAAGGCGATCTCGCCGATCGTGAAGGCATTGCCGAACTGTTCCGCGCTCAGCGCTTCCAGCGTGTCATTCACCTCGCCGCGCAGGCGGGCGTACGTTATTCATTAGAGAACCCACTGGCTTATGCCGACGCCAATTTAATTGGCCATCTCAATATTCTGGAAGGGTGCCGCCATAACCAGGTTGAGCATCTGTTATATGCATCATCCAGCTCGGTGTATGGATTAAATCGCAAGATGCCGTTCTCAACCGACGACTCGGTTGACCACCCGGTATCGCTGTATGCCGCGACCAAAAAAGCCAATGAGCTGATGTCCCATACCTATTCACATTTATATGGTATTCCTACCACTGGCCTGCGCTTCTTCACCGTTTATGGTCCGTGGGGGCGTCCGGATATGGCGCTGTTTAAATTTACCCGTGCGATGATTGCCGGTGAAAAAATCGACGTCTATAACCACGGCCAGATGCGTCGTGATTTCACCTATATTGACGATATTGCCGAAGCTATTCTGCGTTTACAGGATGTTATCCCACAGGCGGATATTAGCTGGACGGTTGAAAGCGGCAGCCCGGCAACCAGCTCTGCGCCTTACCGCGTATACAATATCGGCAACAGCCAGCCCGTTACGCTGATGTCGTATATCGAAGCGCTGGAGAGTGCGCTGGGGCAGACTGCGCAGAAAAATATGCTGCCTATGCAGCCGGGTGACGTGATGGAAACCAGCGCCGATACCAGCGCATTATATAAGGTGATCGGCTTCAAGCCGCAGACGTCAGTCGAAGAGGGCGTGGCGCGCTTTGTGGCGTGGTATAAAGATTTCTACCGCGTATAAGCCCACCAGCCGAAAGAAAAAGGAAGCCGTGATGGCTTCCTTTTTTTCTTTGCCTGGTGGCTGTAACAAAATGGGACGAAACGCCCCATTAAATTTAGGTCTAAAGAACCGGAGTTTGAGCGAAATTACAGCAGAAAGTCTTCCAGCTTCTTGCCTTGCTCTTCAATGGCTTTTTTGATTACGGCAGGTGTACGACCCTGGCCGGTCCAGGTTTTGTTTTCGCCATTCTCATCGACATAAGAATATTTTGCCGGGCGCGCTGCACGCTTAGCTTTACCAGGGGCTTTAGCCGCAGCCAGAGTAGACAGTAATTCATTCGGGTCGATACCGTCTGCAATCAGCATATCGCGATACTGCTGCAGTTTACGGCTGCGTTCTTCAACTTCAGCCTGTGCCTGGCTCTCTTCTTCGCGGCGTTCATTAACCACCACTTCCAGTTTTTCCAGCATTTCTTCCAGCGTTTCCAGGCTACATTCTCTCGCCTGAGCACGCAGCGTGCGGATATTGTTCAGGATTTTAAGTGCTTCGCTCATTGTCCAATTCTCTAAATTATATTGATGGGTTACTAATGCTCGATAATAATAGTGTCCGGCTATAAGAACTGCAATAGTTAATTTTGTAAGAAAAGTAGAAGTGCTAATAGTCAGGAATCTCTGACATGATAAAAGGCGATAAAATATGATTCGCTGGCTAAATATCCTGCTGTGAAAAGAAGGGTGATGGTATGGAAACAGTGAATTCCATATCATCAGAAAATTGAAAAATCCTGTTAAGTTGTGCTGAAGCCACATGTTCAACCACTATTTCTTCGGGTTATTGCAGGCGTGAAGGCTCTCGCTGCGGCGGTTTATGGTACACTGCCGCCATCTTGGTGATTCGGAGTAGGGGCTGATGGCTCAGCTATATTTCTATTATTCCGCGATGAATGCTGGAAAATCGACGGCTTTGTTGCAATCTTCTTATAATTATCGTGAGCGCGGCATGCGCACTCTGGTGTATACCGCAGAGATCGATAATCGCTTCGGCGCCGGTAAAGTGAGTTCGCGTATCGGCCTCTCTTCCCCAGCAAAATTGTATAATAAAGACACGTCGTTGTTTGCTGAGATAAGTGCTGAGCACCAGCGGGAAACCGTTCACTGCGTGCTGGTGGATGAAAGCCAGTTTCTGACGCGTGAACAGGTTAAAACATTATCCGAAGTGGTGGATGTTTTAGATATACCTGTACTTTGTTATGGCTTACGTACAGATTTTCGCGGCGAGTTATTTATCGGTAGCCAATACCTTTTAGCCTGGTCAGATAAACTGGTTGAATTAAAAACCATCTGCCACTGCGGCAGAAAAGCCAGCATGGTATTAAGGCTCGATCAGGACGGTAAGCCCTTTAAAGAAGGGGAGCAGGTGCAAATTGGCGGTAATGAGCGCTATGTATCCGTCTGCCGTAAGCATTACTACGAAGCGCTGGAGAGTGGTTCACTGCACGCCATTTATGGCAGCAAGGGGCCGGAGTAATATTGAACTGTCGCGGTGGTTAACGCAAAGAAATGTGCCGTCGATATTTCACAACTCTATAAGCGTTTCTTAATATTTCCTGATAAAAAAACCCGCCAGTTGGCGGGTTTTTATTCTTACGCTAGGGCTTAACGTTTCACTTTCTTTTCAACTTTCCTGGCTTCGACGGGCGCAGCGGCCACGGCTTCGGCAATGTTAGCGAAAGGTTCAACATAATCGCGGCCGTAGAAGCTATCCAGCATGATCTGTTTCAGTTCAGCAATCAGCGGGTAGCGTGGGTTAGCGCCGGTACACTGGTCATCGAAAGCATCATCAGCCAGCTTATCGACTTTGGCGAGGAAGTCCGCCTCCTGCACCCCTGCTTCGCGGATGGACTTAGGAATACCCAGCTCCGCTTTCATCCCGTCCAGCCAGCTCAGCAGCTTCTCAATTTTCTGTGCGGTGCGGTCGCCCGGTGCACTGAGGCGCAGGTGATCGGCGATTTCAGCGTAGCGGCGGCGCGCCTGCGGACGGTCATACTGGCTGAAGGCCGTCTGCTTGGTTGGGTTATCGTTAGCGTTGTAGCGAATCACGTTACAGATAAGCAGCGAGTTCGCCAGACCGTGTGGAATGTGGAACTCTGAACCCAGCTTATGCGCCATCGAGTGACAGACCCCAAGGAAGGCGTTAGCAAACGCGATACCGGCGATAGTCGCGGCATTGTGTACACGCTCACGCGCCACCGGGTTTTTCGCCCCTTCACGGTAGCTGGCCGGCAGGTTTTCCTGCAGCAGTTTCAGCGCCTGCAGGGCCTGACCGTCGGAGTATTCGTTAGCCAGCACCGAGACGTACGCTTCCAGCGCGTGGGTTACGGCATCCAGACCACCAAAGGCGCACAGTGACTTCGGCATATCCATCACCAGGTTGGCATCCACAATCGCCATATCCGGGGTGAGGGCATAGTCAGCCAGTGGATATTTCTGACCGGTGGCGTCGTCGGTTACGACCGCAAATGGCGTTACTTCTGAACCTGTACCTGAAGTGGTGGTGACGGCAATCATCTTCGCCTTCACGCCCATTTTCGGGAACTTATAGATACGTTTACGGATATCCATGAAGCGCAGTGCCAGCTCTTCGAAATGCGTTTCCGGATGTTCGTACATCACCCACATAATTTTCGCCGCATCCATCGGCGAACCCCCGCCCAGGGCGATAATCACGTCCGGCTTGAAGGAGTGCATCTGTTCAGCACCTTTACGCACGATGCTCAGCGTTGGGTCAGCTTCCACCTCGAAGAAGACTTCAGTTTCCACCCCGCGCGCTTTCAGCACGTTGATGATCTGGTCAGCGTAGCCGTTGTTAAACAGGAAGCGGTCGGTGACGATAAAGGCACGTTTGGCTCCGTCGGTGGCCACTTCATCAAGGGCAATGGGCAGTGAACCACGGCGGAAGTAGATAGACTTTGGAAGTTTATGCCACAACATATTCTCAGCTCGCTTGGCCACGGTTTTCTTGTTAATCAGATGTTTTGGTCCGACGTTTTCAGAAATCGAGTTGCCACCCCACGAGCCGCAGCCCAGCGTTAGTGACGGTGCGAGTTTAAAGTTGTACAGGTCGCCGATACCCCCCTGAGAGGCCGGAGTGTTGATCAGGATGCGCGCTGTCTTCATTTTGTCGCCGAAGAAGTTAACGCGTTCACGCTGATTATCCTGGTCAGTGTACAGGCAAGAGGTATGACCGATACCGCCCATCGCCACCAGCTTCTCAGCTTTACCTACCGCATCAGCAAAATCTTTGGCGCGATACATCGCCAGAGTCGGTGACAGTTTTTCATGAGCAAAGGGTTCCGACTCATCGACCAGTTTCACTTCACCAATCAGGATTTTAGTGTTGCCCGGGACGCTGAGGCCGGCCATTTCAGCAATTTTCACCGCAGGCTGACCGACGATAGCGGCATTCAGCGCGCCATTCTTCAGAATGATATCCTGAACCGCTTTCAGCTCGCTGCCCTGCAGCATGTAGCCACCGTGGCTGGCAAAGCGCTCACGCACCGCCTCATAAGCGCTGTCGACCACAATAACTGACTGCTCAGAAGCACAGATTACGCCGTTATCGAAGGTTTTCGACATCAGGATAGAAGCCACGGCACGTTTGATGTCCGCCGTTTCGTCAATCACTACCGGAGTATTACCTGCGCCCACGCCGATAGCCGGTTTGCCGGAGCTATAGGCGGCTTTCACCATACCCGGGCCGCCCGTGGCGAGGATAAGGTTAATATCAGGGTGGTGCATCAGCTGGTTAGACAGCTCAACGGAGGGGACATCGATCCAGCCGATAATGTCTTTTGGTGCCCCGGCCGCAATGGCGGCCTGCAGTACGATATCGGCCGCTTTGTTGGTGGCATCTTTCGCACGAGGATGCGGCGAGAAGATAATCCCGTTACGGGTTTTCAGGCTGATCAGCGCTTTAAAGATAGCGGTAGATGTTGGGTTGGTTGTCGGGACAATCCCGCAGATGATGCCGGTGGGTTCCGCGATAGTGATGGTGCCGAAAGTGTCATCGGTTTCAAGAATACCGCAGGTTTTTTCGTCTTTGTAGGCGTTGTAGATGTATTCAGAAGCAAAGTGGTTTTTGATCACTTTATCTTCGACGATACCCATGCCAGATTCGGCAACGGCCATTTTAGCCAGTGGGATACGGGCATCAGCAGCTGCTAATGCCGCAGCCCGGAAGATTTTGTCTACTTGTTCTTGAGTAAAGTTGGCGTATTCACGCTGGGCTGTTTTAACACGTTCAACAAGTGCGTTAAGTTCAGCGACATTAGTAACGGCCATAATGCTCTCCTGGAAAGTTAAACTCTATTAGTAAACAAGTGAGAACTAGCAAGTATAGTCATGGCTGGCTACCGGGCCGTGTTAGGGCGGGCCAACCTGCTAAACAGGTTCTTCCGGGTTTACTGAAAGAGTCTGCGCTCTGCACGCGCTGTGGGTCACTTTCGGTAAGTTACTAACTCCTTTTGGTAACACTGAGCATAGCGCTTGTACTGGGGGTAAATAATGATTTGGATCATGTTTACTGGCGGCTGACACCTTTCAGCCTGTGATTAAAATATGACCAGCTTCAAACTATCGCAAACCTGGCGTCGAAAGTTGAGAATAAGTTTCATCTGCTAATCTTCAGCGTCGTAATGGCGATATCCACTGCCTGCGGCGCAGCACAATGGCGTGATATTCCAGGAGGCGGGGGATAGTCATTATCACGGATTTGAATTACATTAGCGCCCATCAATCAGCCCAACAGGAGCATGGTGTGAATCCTGCACTTTTAGACCTCTCTGGATATATTAAATTTTTCGTTGGCCTGTTCGCGCTGGTCAACCCGGTGGGGATCATTCCTGTTTTTATCAGCATGACCAGCTATCAGGTTCCGGCAGCGCGCAATAAAACCAACCTGACCGCCAACCTGTCCGTGGCGATTATCCTCTGGACGGCGCTATTCCTCGGCGACGGCATCCTGCACATCTTCGGGATCTCTATCGACTCATTTCGTATTGCGGGCGGCATTCTGGTCGTCACCATTGCGATGTCGATGATCAGCGGCAAACTGGGCGAAGATAAGCAGAATAAACAGGAGAAGTCAGAAACGGCTAACCGGGAGAGCATCGGGGTCGTACCGCTGGCGCTGCCGTTGATGGCGGGACCGGGGGCAATCAGTTCGACGATTGTCTGGAGTACGCGCTACCACAGCTGGCAAAACCTGCTGGGCTTTAGCGTGGCGATCGCGCTGTTTGCCTTCTGCTGCTGGCTCTGCTTTCGCGCTGCACCGTTAATGGTCAGAGTGTTGGGGCAGACTGGAATTAACGTGGTGACCCGTATTATGGGATTGCTATTGATGGCGTTAGGAATAGAGTTTGTGGTGACCGGGATAAAAGCGTTGTTCCCGGGGCTGGTCAACTAGCCTGTTTTAATTCTGAAATAATCATATTAAAGCGCATATTCTGCGCTTTTTTTATCTCTGCATTCTTGCGGTGCACTATATCAGGTCAACTTACCGTGCAGCTGCATCATTATGGTGCAATTATTCATGGCGCTTAATTGAGGGCGCTGATTATTAATGTAATTACTGCAACTGCCGGTTCAATCGCTTAGTTACCACCGTTTGTGAGATTTATTACATTTCAATCTGGCGGTGAGAGACGGATTTATCAAAATTTAATGCTAGTCGCCCGGCAAAACCCGGAATTTTTGTGACGAATTTAGTGTTTTCGGCAAAATTTGCTTATTTTTTGCTTTGAAATCGCTTTATTTATGTTCGAAAGTCAGGTTTTAGTCATTAAATTCATTTTCTTTCATAAGCTTAGCTGTTATTTCACAATGCTAAATAACACTTTGCCCCTGCTTTTTCTCATGATAAAAGAGAATTGGTTAACATTTTTGTTATTTTGCTTTAGCGCAAATGTCCCCCTTCTGATAATTTTTCTGCCAGTTGATAAAAACTGGCACCAGATGTGCAAAACGTTAACCTCATCCGTCCCGGCTGTTCTGACGGTAGTCGTTGGTATCACCACACAGGGTTTTAGCTGAATGAAATGTTTTACATCATTACGCCACATCGCGAGCGGAACAGGGTTACTGCTGGGCCTTATCACTCTCAACGCCGTGGCAGCTGACGTTCCGGACGGGGTCAGCCTGAGCAAGCAGCAAAATCTGGTGATCAACAATGGCACTGAAGTTTCATCTCTCGACCCGCAAAAAACAGAAGGGGTGCCCGAGACCGATGTGATCCTCAATCTGCTGGAAGGATTGGTCAGCACCGACAACAACGGCCACCTGGTGCCCGGCGTGGCGCAAAGCTGGAGCAGCGAGCAGGGTAAGGTCTGGACCTTTACCCTGCGGCCAGATGCGAAGTGGAGCAAAGGCGAACCCGTCACGGCCAGCGATTTCGTCTACAGCTGGCAGCGGCTGGTGGACGCTAAAACTGCATCGCCTTATGCCAGCTATCTGCAGGCCGCTCACGTGGCTAACGTTGATGAGATCCTGGCGGGTAAACGCCCGGCCAGCGATCTCGGGGTGAAAGCGCTCGACGATAGCCACTTCCAGGTCACGCTCAGTCAGCCGGTCCCTTATTTCCTTGCTATGGCGGCACACACCGCGTTGAAACCGGTCAACCGGGCTGCGATTGAACGCTGGGGGGAGAAGTGGACTTTGCCTGCGCATTACGTGGGTAATGGGGCTTATACCCTGAGCGACTGGGTGATCAATGAAAAAATTGTGCTCAAGCGCAATCCGCACTACTGGAACAACGGTAAGACGGTGATTGAGCAGGTGACATTCTTACCGATCGTCTCCGAAACCAGCGATGTTAACCGCTATCGCAGCGGGGAAATTGATATCACTAACAGCGCCTTGCCGCCCGAGCGTTTTCAGCAGCTGAAAAAAGAGCTTGGCCCGCAGGTCAGAGTCAGTCCTTATCTCTGCACCTTCTACTATGAACTGAATAACCGCCGTCCGCCGTTTGACGATGCGCGCGTGCGCACCGCGGTGAAGCTGACCCTCGACCGCGACATCATTACCGGGAAAGTGATGGGCCAGGGGCAGATCCCGGCATGGAGCCTGACGCCGCCGTTTACTGACGGCGCGCAGTTCAGCGCACCGCAGTGGTTCCACCTGACGCAGGATGAACGGAACCAGCAGGCCAAAGCGTTGCTCGCGCAGGCGGGCTACAGCGCGTCAAAACCGCTGCGTTTCTCACTGCTGTATAACACCTCTGACGTCAATAAAAAGCAGGCCATTGCGGCCGCATCGATGTGGAAAAAGAATCTCGGTGCCGACGTGACGTTACAGAATCAGGAGTGGAAAACCATGCTTGATACTCGTCATCAGGGGAATTATGACGTGGCCCGCGCCACCTGGTGTTCCGACTATAATGAACCCTCTACCTTCCTCACTATGTTGCTGAGCGACTCCTCAACCAATACGGCTTTTTACCGCAGCCCGGCGTTTGACCAACTGATGGCGCAGTCGCTCAACATGAGTGATGACGCCGAGCGGGCAACCGTCTATCAGCAAGCGGAGCAGCAGCTGGATAAGGATTCTGCCATTGTGCCGGTCTACTACCGGGTGAGTGCGCGGCTGGTGAAGCCGTGGGTAGGGGGCTTTACCGGTAAAGATCCGCAGGACCTTACCGATGTTAAATACTTTTATATAACCAGTCACTAAACCGTGCGGCCCTGCCGGGCGGTAAAGGGTGATAGCAAAGCAGTACCGATGAAATAAAAAAAGACAAGCCGGGTGGAATCGTTCCTCTACCCGGTGAAGTTTTCCCGCAAACGGGGGTAGCCACGGTGCCCGGCACACGTTGGCATTAATAAAAACTGGAGTAGGTAATAAGATGATCAACATCACGAAGAAAACTTTGATCGCCGCAGGCGTTATGGCCGCGCTGACTGGCAATATGGCCTATGCCGCCAATGTACCGGCGGGCGTTCAGCTGGCAGATAAGCAGGAGCTGGTCAGAGGTAACGGTGCTGAGCTGCAGTCGCTTGACCCGCACAAAATTGAAGGCGTCCCGGAATCTAACGTTAACCGTGATGTGCTTGAAGGCCTGGTGATTAACGATGCGGACGGGAAAATCATCCCTGGCGTTGCGGAATCATGGGAAAACAAAGACGGCGGTAAAGTCTGGATATTCCACCTGCGTAACACCGCCAAGTGGTCAAACGGCGAGCCGGTGACCGCGCAGGATTTCGTATACAGCTGGCAGCGCCTGGCCGACCCGAAAACAGCGTCCCCATACGCCAGCTATCTGCAGTACGGCCATCTGCTGAATGTGGATGACATCATTGCCGGTAAAA
The DNA here is from genome assembly GCF_014773485.1 of Erwinia aphidicola. Classification (GTDB taxonomy): domain Bacteria; phylum Pseudomonadota; class Gammaproteobacteria; order Enterobacterales; family Enterobacteriaceae; genus Erwinia; species Erwinia aphidicola. Next base: position 602,969 of record NZ_JACXBP010000001.1, read on the forward strand.
AAACGCCTGATACCCTCGGCGTTAAAGCACTGGACGCTCACACCCTGGAAGTGACGCTGAGCGATGCAGTTCCCTATTTCTATAAGCTGCTGATCCATCCATCTATGTCGCCGGTGTACAAGCCAGCGGTAGAGAAATTTGGCGAGAAGTGGACCCAGCCTGCAAACTTCGTTGGCAACGGTGCCTTCAAACTGAAAGAGTGGGTGGTGAACGAGCGCATCGTGGTTGAGCGTAACCCTGAGTACTGGGATAACGCGCACACCATCCTGAATCAGGTCACTTTCCTGCCGATCCCGTCTGAAGTCACCGACACCAACCGCTACCGCAGCGGCGGCAGCGATATTACCTATAACTACCTGCCAATCGAGCTTTACCAGAAGCTGAAAAAAGAGATCCCGAAAGAGATCCACGCCGATCCGTATCTCTGTACTTACTACTATGAGATCAACAACCAGAAGGCGCCATTTAACGATGCGCGCGTGCGTACCGCGCTCAAGCTGGGCCTGGACCGCGATATCATCGTCAACAAAGTGAAAGCGCAGGATGAAGATCCCGCCTACAGCTTCACACCGCCATTCACCGACGGCATCAAGCTGGATAAGCCAGAGTGGATGAGCTGGACCCAGGAAAAACGTAACGAAGAGGCGAAAAAACTGCTGGCGGAAGCCGGTTACACCGCCGACAAACCGCTGACGTTTGACCTGCTGTATAACACCTCCGATCTGCATAAAAAACTGGCGATTGCCGCAGCCTCCATCTGGAAGAAAAACCTCGGTGTAAACGTTAAGCTGCAGAACCAGGAGTGGAAAACCTTCCTCGATACTCGCCATCAGGGTAACTTCGATGTGGCGCGTGCGGCCTGGTGTGCTGACTACAACGAACCGACCAGCTTCCTGAACATCATGCTGTCAGACAGCAGCAACAACACCTCGCACTATAAGAGCCCGGCATTTGACAAAATTATGTCAACGGCACTGAGCGCGAGTGATGAAGCGAAACGCGCGGAAGTTTACGCCGAAGCGGAGAAGCAGCTCGATAAAGATTCCGCCATCGTGCCGGTCTACTACTACAAAAACCTGCGTTTAGTGAAGCCTTACGTTGGTGGTTATACCGGTAAAGATCCACTGGATAACAGTCACGATAAAGATCTGTACATTATCAAGCACTAACAATTCGGGCGGCGATGCTGCTCTTTTAAGCAATGTCACCGCAGGGGTTCGCCCCTGCGGTGTAAAGCCAGCAGGTACGGGCAATGTTAAAATTTATACTGCGTCGTTTTCTCGAAGCGATTCCGACGCTCTTTATTCTGATCACCATCTCCTTTTTCATGATGCGTATGGCACCCGGCAGCCCGTTTACCGGTGAACGTACGTTGACCCCGGAAGTGATGGCTAATATCGAAGCCAAATATCATTTAAACGATCCGATGTGGAAACAGTATCTCAACTATCTCCAGCAGTTGGCGCACGGGGACTTTGGACCGTCGTTTAAATACAAAGACTATTCGGTCAATGACCTGGTGGCGGGTTCATTCCCCGTATCCGCCAAGCTGGGCGCTGCGGCCTTTCTGTTTGCTCTGGTGTTTGGCGTGACGGCTGGCGTTATCGCCGCCCTCAAGCAGAACAGCAAATGGGACTATGCGGTGATGGGGGTCGCCATGACCGGCATCGTTATTCCGAGCTTTGTGGTGGCGCCACTGCTGGTGCTGCTGTTCTCGATCACCTTGAAATGGCTGCCGGGCGGCGGCTGGAACGGCGGGGCGCTGAAATATATGATCCTGCCGATGGTGGCGCTCTCCCTGGCCTATATTGCCAGCATTGCGCGCATCACCCGAGGTTCGATGATCGAAGTCTTGCACTCCAACTTTATCCGCACCGCGCGCGCGAAAGGGCTGCCGATGCACCGCATCGTACTGCGCCACGCGCTGAAGCCCGCGCTGCTGCCGGTTCTCTCTTATCTCGGCCCGGCCTTTGTCGGCATTATTACCGGTTCAATGGTTATCGAGACGATTTATGGTCTGCCGGGTATCGGTCAGCTATTTGTCAATGGCGCGCTGAACCGTGACTATTCGCTGGTGTTAAGCCTGACTATTCTGGTTGGGGCGTTAACCATTCTGTTTAACGCGATTGTTGACGTGCTGTATGCCGTTATCGATCCAAAGATTCGTTATTAATCCGGGAGCTGGCAATGATTTTAAGTAAAAAAAACAGCGAAGCTCTGGATAACTTCACTGAAAAACTCGAAGTGGAAGGGCGTAGCCTTTGGCAGGATGCGCGCCGCCGCTTTATCCATAACCGTGCGGCGGTTGCCAGCCTGTTTGTGCTGCTGCTGGTGGCTCTGTTTGTCACCTTTGCACCGATGCTGTCGCAGTTTACCTACGATGACACCGACTGGGCGATGATGTCGGCCGCGCCGGACCTGACCTCCGGTCACTATATGGGCACCGACTCCTCCGGGCGCGACCTGCTGGTGCGTGTGGCGATTGGCGGACGTATCTCACTGATGGTGGGGATTGCCGCGGCGCTGGTTGCTGTGGTGCTCGGCACGCTGTACGGCACGCTGGCGGGTTATCTGGGCGGCAAAACCGACTCGGTGATGATGCGCCTGCTGGAGATCCTCAACTCCTTCCCGTTTATGTTCTTCGTTATCCTGCTGGTGACGCTGTTTGGTCAGAATATCCTGCTGATTTTCGTCGCCATTGGCATGGTGTCATGGCTGGATATGGCGCGTATCGTGCGCGGCCAGACCCTGAGCCTGAAGCGCAAAGAGTTTATTGAAGCGGCAGAAGTGGGCGGGGTATCGACGATGAATATCGTACTGCGCCATATCGTCCCGAACGTGCTCGGCGTGGTGGTGGTGTATGCCTCACTGCTGGTGCCCAGCATGATCCTGTTCGAGTCCTTCTTAAGCTTCCTGGGGCTCGGTACTCAGGAGCCGCTCAGCAGCTGGGGCGCTTTGCTGAGCGACGGCGCTAACTCGATGGAAGTGTCGCCGTGGCTGCTGCTTTACCCGGCCGGCTTCCTGGTCGTCACCCTGTTCTGTTTCAACTTTATTGGCGATGGCCTGCGTGATGCCCTCGACCCGAAAGATCGTTAAGGAGTTCCCGATGAGCACGATTGAATTACAGCCAGCGATGGCCAAAACCAGGGAAAGCCAACGTCTGCTGGATGTTAAAGACCTGCGCGTGACCTTTAGCACCCCGGATGGGGATGTCACGGCGGTTAACGACCTTAACTTCAGCCTCAGCGCCGGGGAAACTTTAGGGATCGTCGGCGAATCCGGGTCCGGAAAATCGCAGACCGCCTTTGCCCTGATGGGCCTGTTGGCCAGCAACGGGCGCATTGGCGGCTCGGCCCGCTTTAACGGCAGCGAGATCCTCAACCTGCCGGAGAACAAGCTGAATAAGCTGCGCGCCGAGCAGATCGCGATGATCTTCCAGGACCCGATGACCTCGCTGAACCCGTACATGCGCGTCGGTGAGCAGCTGATGGAAGTGCTGCAGCTGCACAAGGGGATGAACAGCGCGCAGGCGTTTGAAGAGTCTGTGCGCATGCTCGACGCGGTGAAAATGCCGGAAGCGCGTAAGCGCATGAAAATGTTCCCCCATGAATTTTCCGGCGGGATGCGTCAGCGCGTGATGATCGCCATGGCACTACTGTGCCGTCCTAAGCTGCTGATTGCCGATGAGCCGACCACCGCGCTCGACGTGACGGTGCAGGCGCAAATTATGACGCTGCTGAACGAGCTGAAGCGCGAGTTCAATACCGCGATTATTATGATCACCCACGACCTCGGCGTGGTGGCCGGGATCTGCGATCAGGTGCTGGTGATGTATGCCGGGCGCACCATGGAATATGGTAAAGCGCGCGATGTCTTCTATCGGCCTTCACATCCGTACTCCATCGGCCTGCTCAATGCCGTGCCGCGTCTGGATGCCGACGAGGGCGACTCGCTGCTGACGATCCCGGGCAACCCGCCGAACCTGTCGCGTCTGCCAAAGGGCTGTCCGTTCCAGCCGCGCTGCCCGCACGCGATGGATATCTGCGCCAGCGCACCGCCGCTGGAAGCGTTCGGCGAAGGCCGACTGCGCGCCTGCTTTAAGCCCGTGGAGGAGTTGGTATGACAACGGTTGCTGAGAAGAAAGTTCTGCTGGAAATTGCCGATCTCAAAGTGCATTTCGACATCAAAGATGGTCGGCAGTGGTTCTGGCAGCCGCCAAAAACGCTGAAGGCGGTCGACGGCGTCAGCCTGCGTCTGTATGAGGGGGAAACCCTCGGCGTGGTCGGTGAGTCCGGCTGCGGGAAATCCACGCTGGCGCGGGCGATTATCGGCCTGGTGAAAGCGACAGAAGGGCGCGTTGCCTGGCTGGGGCGCGACCTGCTGGGGCAGAGCGCAGACGAATGGCGCGCTGCACGCAGCGATATTCAGATGATTTTCCAGGATCCGCTGGCCTCACTGAACCCGCGTATGAACATCGGCGAGATTATCGCCGAACCGCTGCGCACCTATCATCCGAAGATGCCGCGCCAGGAAGTGAAAGAGCGCGTGAAGGCGATGATGATGAAGGTGGGGTTACTGCCCAACCTGATCAACCGCTATCCGCACGAGTTCTCCGGCGGCCAGTGCCAGCGTATTGGCATTGCGCGCGCGCTAATCCTGGAGCCGAAGCTGATTATCTGCGATGAGCCGGTGTCCGCACTCGATGTGTCGATTCAGGCGCAGGTGGTAAACCTGCTGCAACAGCTGCAGCGTGAAATGGGGCTATCGCTGATCTTCATCGCCCACGATCTGGCGGTGGTGAAGCATATTTCTGACCGCGTGCTGGTGATGTATCTGGGGCATGCTGTGGAGCTGGGAACTTACGATGAGGTGTATCAGAACCCGCAGCACCCTTACACGCGTGCATTAATGTCAGCGGTGCCGATCCCGGACCCGGACCTTGAGCGCAACAAGACGATACAGCTGCTGGAAGGTGAACTGCCGTCGCCGATCAATCCGCCTTCAGGCTGCGTGTTCCGCACCCGCTGCCCGATTGCCGGGCCGGAATGCGCCAAAACGCGTCCGCTGCTGGAGGGCAGTTTCCGCCATGCGGTCTCCTGCCTGAAAGTGGACCCGCTTTAATGACATACCCAATCCTCTAAATATTTTGCGCTGAGACAAGGCGGCAACAAGGTGAATCCCCGGGAGCTTACTGAAGTCAGTGACCGGGGTGAACCGAGGCAGCCAACGCAGGATCGGGGGAAAATATGACATACCCAATCCTCTAAATATTTTGCGCTGAGACAAGGCGGCAACAAGGTGAATCCCCGGGAGCTTACTGAAGTCAGTGACCGGGGTGAACCGAGGCAGCCAACGCAGGATCAGGGGAAAATATGACGAGGATTTATTCCTTCCAAAGGATGTGGCACAGCTTGTGGTCCTTCTCGCGGCACAGCAGTACGCGGGCAAAGACATCGGTAATCGGTTCGCCATCCTCTTCGCCCAGGCCAATCACCACTTCAGCGAAAAAGTCCGGGTTAAGGTCGAAATCGACGTGTTCAGCCCAGTCCTCTGCCGGGTCATACAGCTCTGCACCACCGCGCTCCTCAAACTGCAGATTAAACAGAATCACGTCCGCCGGGTCGAGGTTATCGACGGCCAGCTCAAGAAAGATGTCGTAGGCCTGTTCCAGGGTTTCATCTTCGGTAAGGCGGTTATTTAGGTCCATAAAAATTCCTGTGTTGCCCCTTGGGCGCTGTGCATTTTCGCTCGTTTTACAGCAATGGGCTGAAGAAGTAAAACAGTCGTTCTACGATACGCTGCCAGTATGCGCGGCGCGACCAGCGTTGACCATCAACCAGTCTGGATCGTGCGATATAATCCTCCTGCACCCGGGCCAGATCGCTGCCAAAACCATCGTCATCAATCACCAGCGTAATTTCAAAGTTGAGCCACAGGCTGCGCATATCGAGGTTCACGGTGCCCACCAGGCTGAGCTGACCATCTACCAGAATACTCTTGGTGTGCAGCAGACCGCCTTCAAACTGATAGATCTTCACCCCGGCGTCCAGCAGCTCGCCAAAGAAGGCGCGGCTGGCCCAGCCCACCAGCAGGGAGTCGTTGCGGCGCGGCACGATAATACTGACATCAACGCCACGATAAGCCGCGGTGCAGATAGCGTGCAGCAGGTCGTCGCTCGGAACAAAGTAGGGGGTGGTCATAATCAGCTGTTCGCGCGCTGAATAGACGGCGGTTAACAGTGCCTGATGGATCATATCCTCCGGGAAGCCAGGGCCGGAAGCGATCGCCTGAATGGTATGGCCGCTCTCCTGCTCAAACGGCATCACATTGTCATCTGGCGGAGGCGGCAAAATGCGCTTGCCGGTCTCAATTTCCCAGTCGCAGGAGTAAATAATGCCCAGTGTGGTGGCGACCGGGCCTTCCATACGTGCCATCAGGTCAACCCACTGGCCGACGCCAGCGTTCTGCTTGAAGTAGCGTGGGTCAACAAGGTTCATGCTGCCGGTATAGGCGATATAGTTGTCGATCAGCACCACTTTGCGGTGCTGGCGCAGATCCATACGGCGCAGGAAAACGCGCAGCAGGCTCACTTTTAGCGCCTCGACTAAATCGATACCCGCGCTGCGCATCATCGCTGCCCACGGGCTGCGGAAGAATTCGACGCTGCCCGCCGAGTCCAGCATCAGGCGGCAGTGAACGCCGCGCCGCGCCGCCGCCATTAGCGCTTCAGCCACTTCATCCGCCTGCCCACCGGGCTGCCAGATATAGAACACCATCTCGATATTATGACGTGCCAGCTGAATATCACGCACCAGCGCGCGCAGGGTGTCATCGGTGCTGGTGAGCAGCTGGAGCTGATTACCTTTCACTCCGGCAATGCCCTGACGGTTTTCACACAGCTGAAACAGTGAACGGGCCACATCGCTGTTATCTTCGGCAAAAATATGGTGACTGGCTTTGAGATCGGTTAGCCAGCGGGCGGTAGAAGGCCACATGGTGCGCGCGCGCTCGGCACGCCGTTTGCCAAGGTGCAGCTCACCGAATGAGAGATAAGCAATGATGCCAACCAGCGGAATAATATAGATAATTAACAGCCAGGCCATGGCGGAGGGCACTGCGCGCCGCTTCATCAGGATACGCAGGGTGACACTGGCAATTAGCAACCAATAACCAAACACCAGCAGCCAGCTCATTACGGTATAAAAGGTGGTCATTAAGTGAAAATCCTGTTCACGCGGCAATTAAATGGAGTTTACGTGCAGATGACAGTACAGGAAACCTTTAACCACACTTTAAGGAATAAAGAGATCGGACCTGGTGAGGATTGATAAAGGTCTATACTGCGTCGCGAGTTTTTCCTGGGTCAATCAGAGGGTGTAATGAGACGAAGTAGAAATGAGGTGGCGCGCTGGCGCATGTTGCGGCAGGTTCAGCGGCGTCGGTCGCGTTGGTTGGAGGGGCAGTCTCGTCGCTACGGACGTATGCACTCTTTCCGCCATCAGGTGAGCCAGCAGCAACGCCGTTCTATTTTGTTTATTACACAGATTCCCTGAAGCGGGGAACAGGCCCGGCGGTGGCGAGATCGCCGGGCTGTTTAATCAGAAAGCGCGTTTAAACGGCTTGATAGCAACCTGCTTATATACCCCGGCAGCAATATAGGGATCATCCTGCGCCCATGACTGCGCGGCTTCCAGCGATGGGAACTCGGCAATAATGGTTGAACCGCTGAAACCGGCAACGCCAGGCTCGTTACTGTCTACCGCGAGCATCGGGCCGGCAATAATCAGGCGACCTTCATCACGCAGCAGCTGCAGGCGGGCAAGGTGAGCAGGGCGCACGGCCGTGCGTTTTTCCAGTGAGTCACTATTATCTTCAGCGTAAATTACGTAGAGCACCTTCAGAACTCCTGTCTGGGGATGAGATTCGGCATCACGTTAAGTGATCGTTAACATTTGTGCAAACTAAAGCGTATCTGGCCTTGATAAAGGTCAGCCTGCGGCGTTTTAAAGGTGAAATCGACGAATCAGCGTGCGTGCTTATTGAAATTGATTGCTATTTGCATTTAAAATCAACGCTTCACATTTTGACCAGAAAGATTATGACGACGCTGACAACTGAACTACCTCGCCGCTCACCTTTACCACTGCTGATTTCGGTCGTACTGCATGGTTTAGCGATCGGGGCACTGCTGTATGCCTCATTTCATCAGGTGGTCGAAATGCCGAAAGCGTCTCAGCCTATCAGCGTGTCGTTAGTGGCACCTGAAGTGCAGCCGGAACCGCAGCCAGCCCCGCCTGAAGTGGTACCAGAACCTGAGCCAGAACCGGAACCGGAACCGATGCCTGAACCGCCTAAGCCAGAGCCGGTACCGATCCCTAAACCGGAGCCAAAGCCGAAGCCAAAACCGAAGCCGGTGAAGAAAGAGGTGGTCAAGCCGAAGAAAGAGGTGAAACCACGCCCGGCAGCAGCGCCACAGGAGACTAAACCCGTTGAGCAGAGTAAGCCGTCCACCGCGCCGAAGACCTCCCAGGCGCCGTCTACCGCCGTCTCAACCGGGCCACGGGCATTAACCGTTGGTAAGCCAGCCTATCCGGCGCGTGCTTTTGCCCTGCGGGTGGAAGGGCGTGTGCGGGTGCAGTTTGACGTCGACAGCGCCGGCCAGGTAGATAATGTGCGCATTCTGTCGGCCGAACCGCGCAACATGTTTGAGCGTGAAGTGAAACAGGCGATGCGCAAATGGCGCTATGAAGCCGGTAAGCCTGGCAAAGACCTGACGATGAATATCGTGTTTAAGATCAACGGTGGGACATCCATCGAATAAAAAAAGGGCGAAAGCCCTTTTTTTTTATACCTGCGGGTCGAGCTTAAAGTGGCTCTTATCGGCGGGTAGCGGCCGCGGTTTGCCTTCCGGGTCGACGGCAACATAGATAAACACCGCTTCGGTGGTGCAGTAGCGCTGGCCAATGGGTTCAGATGACACCTTTTTGATCCACACCTCGATATTGATGGTGATGGAGCTGGTACCGGTTTTGATACAGCGCGCATGGCAGGTGACGACATCACCCACCGCGACCGGTTTCAGAAAGGTCATGCCGTCGGCGCGCACGGTGACCACGCGACCTTCCGCTATCTCTTTCGCCAGAATAGCGCCACCCATATCCATCTGTGACATCAGCCAGCCGCCGAAGATATCGCCGTTGGCGTTGGTGTCTGCAGGCATCGCCAGCGTACGCAGCACCATTTCGCCCTGCGGTAATCGTTGTTGTTCGCTCATTGTGTGCTCTCGAATTGCTTGCTTCCGGTCATTCAATTCGCCCGGGGTAAATGTCCGGGCAATGATGAGTTATTTTTCTTCTTGTTGTGGCATCAGACGATAAATGTAGACGCCGCTCAGTAGCGTAAACAGGAGCGTCAGGGCGCTCAGGCCAAAGACTTTAAAGTTAATCCAGATATCCTGCGACAGCCAGAAGGCGACATAGATATTCGCGAGGCCGCAGGCGAGGAAGAACAGTGCCCAGGCGATATTCAGGCGGCGCCAGGCGAATTCAGGCAGCTGAAGTTCTTTCCCCAGCATCTTCTGGATCAGCGGCTGTTTCATAAACCACTGGCTGAACAGCAGCGCAGCGGTAAACAGGCCATAGATGATAGTGACTTTCCACTTAATAAAGTCCGGGTTGTGCAGCGCAATAGTCAGCGTGCCAAACACCGCGACCAGCGCGAAGGTCACCAGCGACATCTTTTCAACTTTACGATAAAGCAGCCAGCCCGCCGCCAGTGCCAGCGCGGAGGCGGCAATCAGTGCGCCGGAGGCAACATAGATGTCGTAAAGCTTGTAGAAAACAAAAAACACCACGAGGGGAAGAAAGTCGAGTAACTGCTTCATAGCGGCTTCCAAATAACAGACGAATGCGAAATATCATTATCCAGCAGAATGCCTCTGTCGAGGCATTCCAGGTTAATTAACGTAACAGCATATACAGGCGTGACAAATAGATAATCAGTATGGCTGAAACCAGGTTGCTGAGCGCGTTGAGCACCACAGAAGCGACGTCCGGCGGCAGCACCAGCAGCGAGGAGGCCAGCAGCAGCACCACCAGTTTCGCCACAATCCATAAAATCACCGCCGGGGCGATCAGTTTCATCTGGCTCCAGCCGAGACGCATGCTGGCACGCATAGAGGCGATCACTCCCACTTTTTCGGTCATCAGGATGATCGGGGAGAGTGCCAGGGTAACGGCCAGCAGCACGCCGGGAACCACCAGCACCATAAAGCCGAGCTGGATAAGCACGGTCATCAGGATGGTGAGCAGCAGCAGTGCCGGTAAGCGCGGAGCGGATGCGCCAATAGCACGCAGCGCGCTGATGCGCTGGCCGGATGACGCCAGCGGGATCAGGCTTAACATGCCGCCCAGCAGCAGGACATTACCTACCAGTGAAGCAAAAGTACCGGCAGCGGAAGCGTGCAGCAGCACCTGCTGCTGTTCGGGGGACATATTACGGATCATCTCCATCAGGCTGCTGGCGGAACCCGCAGCGCCTTCACCGAGGATCTGCATCTCATCGGCGCCTGGTGTGAATGCCTTGCCGATAAGCATAGTAATAAACGAAGTTAACAGCGCCATCAGTACAATAGTGACGGACTGATGGCGGAAGAAATTCCCCGTGTCACGGTATAGCGAACCCGCCGTGATAGACATGTACTCTCCTTGAAAGGCCGGTGTTATAGACCCGGCGATTGTACATGGTCTGGCAGGGTGCTGGCACCCAGATTGACATAACTTTCGATTTAAGAAGGTATTACCGCCATTCCGCGCTTGTTGACTTCAGCCATGCTGGTTGCGCTGTTTTTATCTGGCTCACTTCACCGCCAAAACCCGTGAAAATTGATCCAAATCAACTCTATGTTTTATATAAACTTTTTGTTAATTGATTTGCATGATCTCGCCGGTAAATCAGGGTAAATATAGGTCGGCTAAAAACGCATCAAGGCCTCAAAGCAGGTCGCATGCTTACAATAATTTGCAGAAAAAAGGAGTGGTTATGAAATTGAAAGCGCTGGTACTCGCCGTAATTAGCTTATTGCCCGTCGCCGCATCAGCCCACCAGGCTGGGGATTTCTTTATGCGTGTCGGTTCCGCGACCGTGCGCCCGACCGGAGGGTCGGATGACGTAATGGGCCTGGGTGAGTTCAACATTGATAACAACACCCAGATGGGCCTGACCTTCACCTATATGGCCACCGATTACATTGGCGTGGAACTGCTGGGTGCGACGCCGTTTAAACACCATGTTGGCCTGCAGGCGACCGGCACGCTGGCAACGGTTCACCAGTTGCCGCCAACGCTGATGGCACAGTGGTACCCAATGGGTAACAGCAGTAAGTGGCAGCCTTATGCGGGCGTCGGGGTCAACTACACTATGTTTTATGACACCGACTTTAACCAGACCGGGCGTGATGCGGGATTAAGCAATCTCAGCGTGAAAAACTCCTGGGGTTTAGCGGGGCAGGTAGGTCTTGACTATCAGTTAACGCCTGACTGGCTGATTAACGCCTCGCTGTGGTACATGGATATCAACACCAAAGTGCGCTTCGACTCTGCGGCGGCAGGCCGCCAGAGTATTGATACGCATATTAATCCGTGGGTGTTCTTCTTCGGCGCGGGCTACACTTTCTGAAGCGCTAAAATGCAAAAAGGCGCGAAATTCGCGCCTTTTAAGCCATTCAGAACGGTTATTTAATCTGCATATTATTCACAACAGATTTTACACCCGCCACGCCGCGCGTAATGCCGACGGCACGGTTAGCCATCTGCGGTGAGCTGACAAATCCACTCAGCTGAACGCGTCCTTTGAAGGTCTCAACATTGATCTCCGTCGACTTCAGCGAGTCATCGGCCAGCAGGGTTGATTTTACCTTGGTCGTAATGACGGTGTCGTCAATATAACCTCCGGTTCCCTCTTTAGTTGCCGTAGGCGCACAGGCACTCACTGACAGAGCCACTACGGCTGCAATAACCACACCTGATAAGACTTTGAACCATTTCACTATGTAATCTCCCTGTCATCATCATAAGGCTTTAACCGACACATTCATCGGTATCTATAGATTTTTAGCGAGGTTTGCCAGAAATGCAAATGGTTATGCGGGGAAAATTGAAAGAATATAATGCCTTATCCAGGAGATAAGGCATGGGTTCTGCTTAGCGCGTTGCGGCTTTCAGTTTGCTAACGAAAGCGGTCAGCTCAGCGAGCATCACTTCCGGCTGTGCCAGGTTTTTCTCGATGATTTTCACAATGGCAGAGCCAGAGATAGCGCCGGCTGCGCCGCAACCCACCGCTTCCTGCACCTGCGACGCTTCAGAAATACCAAAGCCCTGCAGCGCCGGAGCAGCATGGTACTCGCGCAGTTTATCGACCAGATGCTTAAGCGGCAGATTGGCGCGCGTTTCCGATCCGGTCACCCCGGCACGCGACAGCAGATAGGTGTAACCCCGGCCGTGGGAGGCAATTTCACGCAGCAGATCGTCACTGGCGTTCGGCGGGCATATAAAGATTGGCGCGACGTTGTGGCGCAGCGCCGCCTGACGGAACGGGGCAGACTCTTCAATTGGCACGTCGGCAACCAGCACTGAGTCGACGCCAACCTGCTGGCAGCGGGCATAGAAGTTGTCGATGCCGTTGGAAAATACCAGGTTCGCGTACATCAGCAGGCCGATTGGCAGCTCCGGGTATTTCTGGCGGATGGCGGCCAGCATTTCGAAGCATTGTGACGGCGTCACGCCAGCCGCAAAGGCACGCAGGTTAGCATTCTGGATAGTCGGACCATCCGCCAGCGGATCGGAGAAGGGAATGCCCAGCTCCAGCGCATCGGCACCACCGGCCACCAGCGCATCGATAATCTGCAGCGAGAGTTCCGGCGTTGGGTCGCCCAGGGTGACGAAGGGCACAAAAGCGCCTTCTTTACGCTCTGCCAGACGTTTGAAACAGCTATCGTAACGTTCCATCAGATTTCTCCCTTCGCGGTCAGAATGTCATGCACGGTGAAAATATCTTTATCGCCACGGCCGGAGAGGTTGACCACCAGCAGCTGCTCTTTCTCAGGGTCGGCTTTCATCATCTTCAGGGCATGAGCCAGCGCGTGGGAAGATTCCAGCGCCGGGATAATCCCTTCGCTGCGGCACAGCGTTTTGAACGCATCCATGGCTTCGTCGTCGGTGATCGAGACGTATTCAGCGCGGCCAATGCTGTTCAGGTAAGCGTGCTGCGGTCCGACGGAGGGGAAATCCAGGCCGGCGGAGATGGAATACGACTCTTCAATCTGACCGTCTGCGGTCTGCATCATTGGCGACTTCATACCGAAGTAGATGCCGACGCGGCCATGCTTGAGTGGCGCACCGTGTTCACCGCTTTCAATACCGTGGCCAGCAGGCTCGACGCCGATCAGGCCGACGCTGCTCTCATCAATAAAGTCGGCAAACATGCCGATGGCGTTCGACCCGCCGCCAACGCAGGCGATGACGGCATCCGGCAGGCGGCCTTCTTTCTCCAGAATCTGCGCTTTCGTCTCTTCGCCGATCATACGCTGGAACTCACGCACAATGGTCGGGAACGGGTGTGGACCGGCGGCAGTGCCGAGCATATAGTGCGCGGTTTCATAGCTGCCGGACCAGTCGCGCAGCGCTTCGTTACAGGCATCTTTCAGCGTGGCAGAGCCGCTGTGCACCGGGATCACTTCCGCGCCCATCAGCTTCATACGGAACACGTTTGGCGACTGGCGCTCAATATCTTTCGCACCCATGTAAATGCGGCATTTCAGGCCCAGCAGGGCGCTGGCGAGGGCCGAGGCAACCCCGTGCTGACCGGCTCCGGTTTCAGCAATGATTTCGTTTTTACCCATGCGTTTTGCCAGCAGCGCCTGACCGAGTACCTGGTTAGTTTTGTGCGCGCCGCCGTGCAGCAGATCTTCTCGCTTCAGATACAGGCGAGTTTGGGTGCCTTTGGTGAGATTCTTACACAGCGTCAGCGCCGTTGGGCGCCCTGCATAGTTCTTCAGCAGGTCGGTAAATTCAGCCTGGAATTCCGGGTCGCTTTGGGCGCTGATAAAGGCGTCTTCCAGCTGTTCCAGAGCCGGCATCAGGATCTGCGGCACGTACATGCCACCAAACTCACCAAAATAGGGATTTAACTTAGTCATGATCGCTTCTCTTATATCAGTAGGCTTTCAGCGTCTGAAACACTGAAGCAATTTTACCGGCATCCTTAATTCCGGGGGCACTCTCCACGCCGGAATTAAAGTCGAGGCCTGCACAGCCGAGCTGAGCGGCCTGAACGCAGTTATCCGCCCCGAGACCACCGGCCAGCAGCACGTTATCGAGTTTCTCACCCTGCAACAGCTGCCAGTTAAACTGCTGGCCGCTGCCGCCACTGCCGTTATCAAACACATAGCGGTCAACGTGCGGCCAGTCGCGGGCGGGCAGGCTGGAACCTATGCTGAAGGCTTTCCAGATCTTCACGCTGGCCGGAAGTTCTGCGCGCAGCTGGCTGACAAATTGGCGATCTTCCTCACCGTGCAGCTGTACGGCAAACAGCTTCAACTGCTGCGCTTTAGTGACAATGTCACTGATGCTGTTATTGCGGAAAACGCCAACATATTTTAGCGCGCCGCCCGCCATCACGGCCGCAGCCTGAGCGCTATCGATTTTACGCGGTGAACCTTCGGCAAAGATCAGCCCACCATAATTCGCCCCGGCCTCCAGTGCGCAGCGGGCATCTTCGGCCCGCGTCAGTCCGCACACCTTATTGTCACCAAGGATCACCCGGCGCACGGCGGCGGTAAGATCCTCTTCTGACATCAGGGCAGAGCCAATCAGGAAGCCGTTGGCGAAGTGGCTAAGCTCACGTACCTGCGCGTAACTGTTAATGCCGGACTCGCTGATCACCGTGACCCCGTGCGCCACTTTCGGCGCCAGGCGGCGGGTGCGGTCCAGATCGATAGAGAGATCGCGCAGGTCGCGGTTATTAATGCCGACCACCTTCGCGCCCAGCGCAGTGGCGCGCTCCAGCTCTTCATCACTGATCACTTCGGTCAGCACGCCCATCTGCAGGCTATGCGCCACGGCAGAGAGCTGGCGATACTGCTCGTCGTCGAGCACCGACAGCATCAGCAAAATGGCATCGGCCTGGTGATAGCGCGCCAGATAGATCTGATAAGGGTCGATAATAAAGTCTTTACACAGCACCGGCTGGGTCACGGCTTTGCTGACAATCGGCAGAAAATCAAAGCTTCCCTGGAAGTACTTCTCGTCAGTCAGCACTGAAATCGCCGAGGCATAATGCTGGTAGACGCCAGCGATAACCGCCGGGTCAAAGTCTTCACGGATCAGACCCTTCGACGGGGAGGCTTTTTTGCACTCCAGAATAAACACGGTGCGGGCGCCCTGTAGCGCATGATAAAAGCCGCGCGTTGAGGGGACGATCTCATTCTGGAAGGTGGCCAGGGGCTGCTGCTGCTGGCGCTCTGCCAGCCAGATAGCTTTATCCTGGACGATTTTATTCAGTACGGTTTCCTGCATGATTATCTCCTTGCTGCCAGGGCGACAACCTGCTCGTAAGCACGGCCGCTGCGGATGGTTTCCAGCGCCTGCTGAGCATTTTGTCGCAAATCTTCATGGCCAAAAATTTTCAGCAACAGGGCGACGTTGGCCGCCACGGCTTCTTCATGAGCCAGCTCGCCATTACCCTGGAGTAAACGCGCCAGAATGTCACGATTTTCTTCCGGCGTGCCCCCGGCCAGCGCCTCCTGCGGATGGCTGCTCAGACCGAAGTCCTCCGCCGTCAGCTGGTAGCTGGTGATGTCACCGTCGCGCAGCTCCGCCACGTGGGTTGCGCTGTGCAGCGCCACTTCATCCATGCCGCCACCGTGCACTACGGCAGCGCGCTGATAGCCCAGCACTTTTAGCGTTTGCGCTACCGGCAACACCAGCTCCGGGCTGTAAACGCCAATCACCGCCAGCGGCGGACGCGCCGGGTTGATCAGCGGGCCGAGCACGTTAAAGATAGTGCGGGTTTTCAGCTCTTTACGTACCGGCATTGCATGGCGGAATCCGCTGTGATACTGCGGCGCAAACAGGAAGCAGACATTAAGATCGTCCAGCGCCTGGCGTGCTTTCTCCGCCGGAAGATCCAGGCTGATGCCAAAGGCTGCCAGCAAATCTGAAGAACCGGATTTACTCGAAACGCTGCGGTTGCCGTGCTTGGCAACCTTCAGGCCGCAGGCCGAGGCGACAAACGCGCTGGCGGTCGAGATGTTAATGCTGTTGCTGCCGTCACCGCCGGTACCGACGATATCGGCAAACGCGTAGTCGGGGCGCGGAAAGGGTTTGGCATCTTCCAGCAGGGCGGTCGCGGCCCCGGCAATCTCCTGCGGCTGCTCACCGCGTACTTTCATCGCAATCAGTGCACCTGCCAGCTGGGTAGGTTCCAGCTGCCCGGTGATAATCGCCGAAAACAGCTGGTGGCTCTCAGCCTGCGTCAGGATCTCAGCCTGAAAGAGTTTTTCCAGAATAGTGTGCATCTCTTGTAACTCCTTGATTACGCCAGCGCCCAGGCGAGGGTTTGTTCCAGCAGGCGTGCCCCCTGGGTGGTAAGAATCGATTCCGGATGGAACTGGTAACCGCAGACGCGGTTGGCGTCGTCGCGCACGGCCATCACCATGCCGTTGAAGGTGGCGTTCACCGTCAGCCCGGCAGGAATGTTGCTGCCTACCAGCGAGTGGTAGCGGGCTACCGGCAGCGGGTTGCTCAGACCGGCGAACATGCCCTGATCGTCATGGGTTATCGCAGACGCTTTGCCGTGCAGGATTTCGCCGGCCTGACCGACGTGACCACCGTAGGCTTCCACGATGGCCTGGTGGCCCAGGCAGATGCCGATAATCGGCAGGCGGCCGCGTAAGGCGAGCAGCAGCTCCGGCATACAGCCGGCTTCTGACGGCGCGCCCGGGCCTGGCGACAGCATCAGTACCGGATTTTCCATCTGTTGCAGGCGCTCAATCAGCGTCTGCGCCGGAACATTGTTACGGTAGACCATCACGTTATGGCCGAAGGTGCGTAACTGGTCGACGAGGTTATAGGTAAAAGAGTCGAAGTTATCGAGCAGCAGAATATCGGCCATCAGAAAATCTCCTTGCAGTGATGAGCAGTGGCAATGGCGCGCAGAACCGCACGCGCTTTGTTGCGGCTTTCATCCGCTTCCGCCTGCGGATTGGAATCAAGAACCACGCCGGCACCGGCCTGCACGGTTGCCACGCCATCTTCAACATAGGCGGAGCGGATTACGATGCAGGTATCCAGATCCCCGCTGGCGGTAAAGTAGCCCACGGCGCCGCCGTAACTGCCGCGTCGCGTCCCCTCGGCTTTGGCAATCAGCTGCATGGCGCGTACTTTCGGCGCGCCGCTCAGGGTGCCCATATTCATACAGGCGCGGTAGGCGTGCAGCACGTCGATATCGTTACGCAGCTGGCCGACCACGCGTGAGACAAGGTGCATCACGAAGGTGTAGCGGTCCACTTTGGTTAAATCCGCGACATAGCGGGTGCCCGGCTGGCAGATACGCGCCAGGTCGTTGCGCGCCAGGTCAACCAGCATCAGGTGTTCAGCCATCTCTTTATGATCGGTACGCATCTCAAGCTCGATACGGCTGTCGAGGTCACGGTCCAGCGAACCATCCGCATGACGTCCGCGCGGGCGGGTTCCGGCAATCGGATAGATTTCAATCTGGTTGCTGCGCGCGTCATATTTCAGCGAGCTTTCCGGAGAGGCACCGAACAGGCTGAAGTGGCGATCCTGCATAAAGAACATATACGGGCTGGGATTGCTGTTCTTCAGGGTGTCATAGGCGGCCAGCGGCGACGGGCACGGCAGGGAGAAGCGGCGCGACGGCACCACCTGGAAGATCTCGCCGACGCGGATCGCTTCCTGCATTTCGCGCACCACCGCGCAGTAGTCTTCATCACTCTGGCTGATGCTCAGGCTCATGCTTTCCACTTTCTGCACTGGCAGCGGCGTGGCAGCCTGCTGCATCTGGCTGTGCAGCTGTTCGATGCGGCTTTGCAGGCGCATAAACTCGGACGGCTGGTGCGTGAACAGGCTGGCCTGCAGGCGTGCGCTCTGCGTCTGATGGTCGATTACCAGCAGGGTTTCAGCGAGGTAAAAACAGTAATCCGGGCAGCGCTGTTCGTTTTTCAGCGCCGGCAGCGCTTCGAAACCGGCAACCAGGTCGTAAGCGAACAGGCCGCCCAGCAGCACCGCTTCGCGCTCTTCTGCCGGGGCATTCACCAACTGTGGGATCAGGCGCAGCGCGTCAAATACCGACAAAGCGCGCAGGTTGGAATCTTCATCCTGGATTTCAGCATTAACGGGAAATACCAGCTCACGCCCGTCCGGACGCACGTGGTTCTCAACGCTGGCGGGCAGGGCAGCATCCAGCAGCGGTAGCAGAGCACGGCCATTTTCCGACAGCGCCTGCACCTGCACGCGATTATCCAGCGCGCTGAGACGCAGGGCGCTGTCAACAATCAGCAGGCTTTTCAGGTTGCATTTGCTGTCGACGTCGGCTGATTCCAGCAGCAGTGTTTCAGTGCGCGCCGCGCAAAGCTGATGAAAGACCGCGGCGGGATCTTCACGATAAGGTGCGTTGCCGGTAATCAACTTCACTGTAGGTTTGGCATTTTGCATGTGATGTTCTCTGTTTTTTGCTCAAAAAAAAGCCCGCGGTAGGCGGGCTTAAGTATCTGCACTGCGTATTAACCGTGCATGACAGCTTCGCCCGTTCAGGGTGAAGTGTGCCACCAACCAGTCATCAGAGAGAATGAATACGTCATGATACAGACACCTTTGCTTGTGAACTTGCGTACTAGTTAACTGGTTCGCGGCAAAAAAGTCAATACTCTTTTTCCCTCAGTGGCAAATGTCGGTATCATGCAGCGATACTTCCCCGCGTTTTCCGGAGCCGTTTTGACAGCAGTCGCCACCTCAGTCAGTTCTTTCCCTATTTACGATCTCCACAGCCACACTCGCGCTTCCGATGGTCTTTTGACCCCGGAGCAGCTGGTATTGCGGGCAGTAGAGCACCGTGTGGGCGTGCTGGCCATTACCGACCATGACACTACCGCAGGTATTTCAGCCGCGCGTGAGGCGATTGCTCAGCATCAATTGCCACTCCTGCTGATTAACGGTGTGGAAATCTCCACCCTGTGGGAAAACCACGAAATCCATATTGTTGGCTTGGGAATTGATATCGAACACCCGGTGATGGTGGCGTTTCTGGCGCAGCAGGCCGAGCGGCGCATGGCGCGGGCGCAGCTGATTGCTGAGCGGCTGGAGAAAGCGCATATTCCCGGCGCGCTTGAGGGGGCGCTGGCGCTGGCCGAGGGCGGGGCGATTACCCGTGGTCACTTCGCCCGTTTTCTTATCGCGCAGGGCAAAGCAGACAACATGCAGCAGGTATTCAAAAACTACCTGGCACGTGGCAAAACCGGCTATGCGCCGCCACAGTGGTGTACAATTAAACAAGCTATTGATGCTATTCATCATTCTGGCGGCCGTAGCGTGCTTGCCCATCCGGCGCGTTACGGGCTGTCGGCTAAGTGGCTGAAGCGCCTGCTGGCGCATTTCAGCGAGCAGGGTGGCGAAGCGATGGAAGTGGCGCAGTGCCAGCAGGCTCCGAACGAGCGCAGCCAGCTGGCGCGCTATGCACAGGATTATCAGCTGGCGGCGTCGCAGGGGTCTGACTTCCATCAGCCCTGTCCCTGGATTGAGCTGGGGAAAAAATTATGGCTACCTGGCGGTGTTGAAGCCGTGTGGCTAAGATTTCCTGAAATCGCACAATGAACCCGCGCAGAAAGCGCAGGTGAGAGGTTAGTTATGAGTCAATTTTTCTATATTCACCCGGATAATCCCCAGCCGCGCCTGATCAAGCAGGCGGTGGAGATGTTGAACAAAGGCAGCGTGATCGTTTATCCCACCGATTCCGGTTATGCGCTGGGCTGCAAGCTGGAAGATAAGAACGCGATGGAGCGTATCTGCCGCATCCGTCAGCTGGATGGTAACCACAACTTTACCCTGATGTGCCGCGATCTGTCTGAGCTGTCTACCTATGCTCACGTAGACAACACGGCATTTCGCCTGATCAAAAACAACACGCCGGGCAACTACACTTTTATACTCAAGGCGACCAAAGAAGTGCCGCGTCGTCTGATGAGCGAAAAGCGTAAAACCATCGGCCTGCGCGTGCCGTCTAACCCCATTGCGCTGGCGCTGCTGGAAGCGCTGAATGAGCCGATGATGTCGACGTCGCTGATGCTGCCCGGCAATGACTTCACCGAGTCGGATCCGGAAGCTATTCAGGATGAGATCGGCAAAATTGTCGACCTGATTATTCACGGCGGTTATCTTGGGCAGCAGCCGACCACCGTTATCGATTTAACGGAAAATACGCCGGAAGTGATCCGTGAAGGCGTGGGCGATATTCAACCCTTCCTTTAAGTGCAATTAACAGGCTCTGAAGCGTGAGCCTGTTATTATTTATCGCTTAGTGTTATCACGATGTTGATTTTTCCAGCCACTCTTTAAAATCCTGATACGGAATATACAGCGAGACATCCTTAAGCGGAACTGGAGATTTCTTCGGTCGTTTTAACTCATTCGTAAAGCCAATAATGACGCCGCCGATGGTATCATCGCTGTTATAAACGGCGCCGCCGGACATCCCTTTCACTACGCCGGCATTCGATGCCATTGCCACGCACGGGCGCTTATTCCACTCATTACGTATCCCGGTCAGCGTGAGATTAACGCCGGATGATTCAACCGGCATGGCGGAAATAAAGCTGTAACCGTACATTTTAACCGACTCGCCGATTGCGCCATCGCGGAATTTCGGCAGGGTTTTAATGTCGTTCTTGTGGTAGATAATCGCGAGGTCGCAGTAAGGGTGGTAGGCCTTTACCTTCTGCACGGAGAGCTTGGCCACGTGCGCCGCAGTCAGGCTGTACTCAGGAGTGATAGGAATGCTGGTGCCGAGCGAACCGATACCGAGGACGGTCGGAATGCCGGTAAAATTCATATCTACACGTTTCATAGCTTCGCTGCTGTAGTCATATTTGCCTACAGAGCAGCCGCTCAGTATTAGCATAGCCAATACCGGCAGGGTCATTTTAATTTTCATAATTGTCACATTCTTGTCGGACACGTCAGTAAGATCCCTGGTGAGGAGTAATGACGTGTAATGCCGATGCTGACTATTTATCAGCGTATTTTAATGGGAACTTACGCTCCCGATTCGTGCCAACGAAGAAAATAAATCAAGGAATTTGTGTTACACGATGAACGTGTATTTATAATATATATTTAACAATCTATTTATATGGCGCTCTTCTGCCTGAGTGAATTCTACACAAACTTATTAGCCAGGCAAATTAATTAAAGGTCAAAAAAGGTAAAAGTCTTAATCATCCAGCGTTAACTCAATCCACGATATTTATAAACTGACTATTTGATGTTGAAGCTAATGTATCGTTTACACTAACCCTGCTTTTCAGCATAAAAAACTACGCTGTAAAAATAAAATGGTGCTTAAGACCATGAAACTGCATAAATGCAGGTTAGCAATCTGGATTCGTTCAGCGATGCTGGAGTATTTGCTGGCAGCCTAACGCTGGGGCGGCCTGTAGCGCTGTTAGCCATACAGAAATATGCCCGGGCAAGTCGCTGTATTTACGTTAATTTCAGCAGAATGAGAATGAAGTATCATGCCTGAACTGATTAGCATTTAACATCTTAAAACGATAAGCCACTGTTAAATCTTATCAATGCAAAATGAAATGATTTCAACCGTAAACGTGCGCAAACCGGTCTGAGCTCCGCCTGAGCACGCCGCAACGGCAAAAGATGCTGCCTGCGCACCTCGCGACAGGGATGTATTGATGCCGGTGCCAGACTGCGCTACACCAAATCAGCAAACTCCGGCTATAGCGTTATGATTGGCAAGGCAGATAGTGTAGAATGCGCTTCCCTGAAAAAGCGGGTCGCGAAACAGCATGGCTGCCTGGGGTAGCAGGCTGATATTCGTGCGAATCTCCACTTTGATGGCACCATCTTACCAATTAATGACGCCTGGGAAGGCGACACAGAGGTAGCTCCATGAGCGACAAGAGCGAAAAGTTACAGAAAGTATTAGCACGCGCCGGGCACGGTTCCCGTCGTGAAATCGAAACCATGATCTCCGCCGGGCGCGTCAGCGTTGACGGCAAGCTGGCCACGCTGGGTGACCGCGTTGAGCCAAGCGCATCTATGAAAATCCGCATCGACGGTCACGTTGTGCCGGTCAGCGAATCCATCACTGAAGTCTGCCGCGTACTGGCTTATTACAAGCCGGAAGGCGAACTCTGCACGCGCAATGACCCGGAAGGGCGCCCGACGGTATTTGACCGTCTGCCAAAACTGCGCGGCGCGCGCTGGATTGCCGTTGGTCGTCTGGACGTTAACACCTGCGGTCTGCTGCTGTTCACCACCGACGGTGAGCTGGCTAACCGCCTGATGCACCCGAGCCGCGAAGTTGAGCGCGAATACGCCGTGCGCGTATTCGGCGCTGTCGACGACGATAAGATCAAACAGCTGAGCCGTGGTGTGCAGCTGGAAGATGGCCCGGCCGCGTTTAAAACGCTGAAGTTTACCGGTGGTGAAGGGATCAACCAGTGGTACAACGTTACGCTGACCGAAGGGCGTAACCGCGAAGTGCGCCGCCTGTGGGAAGCGGTTGGCGTGCAGGTCAGCCGTCTGATCCGCGTGCGTTACGGCGATATCGATCTGCCAAAAGGCCTGCCGCGCGGTGGCTGGACCGAGCTTGAGCTGGGTCCGACAAACTACCTGCGTGAGCTGGTGGGTCTGGATGCAGAAACCGTCAGCAAGGTCGCGGTGGAGAAAGATCGTCGTCGCACCAAGGCGAATCAGATCCGTCGCGCCGTTAAGCGCCATACTACGACGGCGAAAGCCAGCAAGCCAGGCAGCAATCGCCGCCCGACGAAGTCGTCTAAGCGCCAGCAGCAGGGCTAAACGACTGACAGGGGCCGGGCATCATGCCCGGCCCTTTTTTTTTCCTACCAGTCAATTCCCTGCTGTGCCTGGATCCCGGCATCAAACGCATGTTTAACCGGGCGCATTTCACTGACCGTGTCCGCCAGCGCCAAAATCTCCCGATGACATCCGCGACCGGTAATGATGACGCTTTGATGAGCAGGGCGCTGCTGCAGGGCGGCAATCACTTCTTCCAGCGGCAGGTAGTCAAAACTCACCATGTAGGTCAGCTCATCCAGCACCACCAGGTCGAGAGTCGGATCCTGCAACATGCGTTTGCCGTGCTGCCAGACGGCCAGGCAGGCGGCGGTGTCCGTTGCACGATTCTGCGTATCCCAGGTAAAGCCGGTCGCCATCACCTGAAACTCTACGCCGTGCGGTTCCAGCAGATTGCGCTCGCCGTTTGGCCATTCGCCCTTGATAAACTGAATCACCCCGACGCGCTTCTGGTGGCCAACCGCCCGGCTTGCGGTGCCGAATGCCGCCGTGGTTTTCCCTTTGCCGTTGCCGGTAAATACCATCAGAATGCCGCGTACTTCGGTAGCCGCAGCGATGCGCGCATCAACCTGATCCTTCAGTTTTTGCTGCCGCTGCTGGTGGCGATCTTCGGCCATTATTCTGCCGCCCCGGGCTTGCGCCCCGGCTGGGCATCAAAGCTGGTGCCGGTTTTACGTTTGCTGTCATCACCCATCAGCCACAGATAGAGTGGCATAATGTCGGCGGGAGTTTTCAGCTTATTGGCATCTTCCTGCGGGAAGGCACTGGCACGCATTTTGGTGCGCGTGCCGCCGGGATTAATGCAGTTAACGCGAAGCTGGCGTGGGTCATACTCTTCTGCCAGCACCTGCATCATGCCTTCGGTGGCGAATTTGGACACCGAGTACGCCCCCCAGCCGGCGCGGCCCTGGCGGCCCACGCTGGAAGTGGTGAACACCAGTGAAGCCCCCTCAGCTTTTAATAGCAGGGGCAGCAGCGCCTGCGTCAGGAAGAAGGTGCCGTCAATGTTGACGCGCATCACCTGCTGCCAGACAGCGGGATCCTGCTTATCCATCGGCACCACCTCACCGAGCACTCCGGCGTTGTGCAGCACGCCATCAAGTCGCGGCAGCTTTTCGGCAATAGCTTCTGCCAGCTGCTGGCAGCTTTGCGCCGTGGCGGTTTCCAGATCGAGGGTAAACCACAGTGCCGGAGCCTGACTGCGCTGGTTAACCTCGTCACAAACCTGTTGCAGTTTGTCCGCATTGCGCCCCAGCAGAACCAGCTGAGCGCCATAGCGAGCATACGTCAGCGCGGCTTCGCGGCCAATGCCGTCGCTGGCCCCGGTGACAAGAATAATACGGTTATTGAGCAGATCGCTTTTCGGTTGATAGTGCACAAAGAATTCCTCTGGCGATGGGGGGATTTCCGCAGGGCGGCTGATAGTATCGCCTGTTGTAAACCCTTGCGCGGACTGAATAAAGTGATTTATGCCTGAAAAAGTGGGTGAGTTCAATCAGCGCTTTAGCATATTCATGTGCTGTTACCGGGTTACAGGCGACTCAACGCGGGGACTCCGCTACACTAGAGCTATCTATAACATAATGTAAATTAAGGCGGATTGAGTGGATCTACTCTCTTATTATGGACTCTTCCTGGCAAAAACCGTCACCGTGGTGATTGCTATAGTGGCAATTGCGGTGGTGATCGCCAACCTTGCGCTGCGCAAACGCGCGCATAATGGCCAGCTCAAGCTCACTCAGCTGGGTGAGAAGTACAGTGATATGCAGGACGATATGCGCCTGGCGAAGATGAAGCCGCATCAGCAAAAACAGTGGCACAAAGAGCAGAAGAAAAAAGAGAAGCTGACGGCGAAAACGGCCAAACAGCAGGCGAAGCTGGGCCGCCCGGAAGAGAAAGCCAAATCCACGCTGTACGTGCTCGATTTTAAGGGCAGCATGGATGCCGGCGAAGTCTCTTCGCTGCGTGAAGAGGTTTCTGCGGTGATGGCGGTGGCAGCACCGGGTGACGAAGTCCTGCTGCGTCTTGAAAGCCCGGGCGGCGTAGTTCACGGTTATGGACTGGCTGCTTCACAGCTGCAGCGCCTGCGTGATAAGGGTATTCCGCTGACGGTAGCCGTGGACAAAGTCGCCGCCAGCGGCGGGTATATGATGGCCTGCGTGGCGGACCGTATCGTCGCCGCGCCATTTTCCATTATCGGTTCCATCGGCGTGGTGGCGCAGATCCCTAACTTCAACCGCCTGCTCAAGCGCAATGAAATTGACGTTGAGCTGCACACCGCCGGCGAGTTCAAGCGTACCCTGACGCTGTTTGGTGAAAACACCGAAGAAGGGCGTGAAAAATTCCGCGAAGACCTTAATGAAACCCACCTGCTGTTTAAACAGTTCGTGCATCAGATGCGCCCAACGCTGGATATCGACAGCGTGGCGACCGGGGAACACTGGTACGGCACCCAGGCGCTGGAGAAGGGACTGGTGGATGCGATTGGCACCAGTGACGATCTGATCATCGATCGGATAGAGAAACATCAGGTGATCGGCGTGCGCTATGCGCGGCGCAAAAGCATGATGGACCGCTTCACCAACAGCGCCACGCTGAGCGTTGAACGCCTGCTGCTGCGTATCTGGCAGCGCGGTGAAAAACCGCTGCTGTAACTGCCACGGTTCACCCTGCTTAACGCCCGCACCCGCGGGCGTTATTTTTCCAGCCGGTAGCGCGCCGAGAGATTCACCGCCAGCGCTTTATAGACGTTAAACACCGTGGTGCTCTTTGCCGTCGCCAGGCCCTGGTCATCAAGATAGTAGTTGCCGCGAAATACCAGGACGTCTCCCTTCTGCTCGACATCGTCAACGCTCAGGCCTGAGAAATAGTCTGGATGGTTGACGATCATTTCCCGGGCCAGCGCCAGCAGATGTTCACGATTGACGGCTTGCTGTTGTGACATGGTCCTTTTCCTTCTTTATATAGTCATTTTCTGGCCGCCATTGTACGCCAGCCCGTTAAATCCGCAATCTTTGTAGTGATATACAAAAGTGACTCTTTTTTCTTAGTTTTCTGGCGTAAATGGGGCATGGATGCTAATTAAGTTGCGTAACAGATTTTATCAGGTAGAGTGTGGGCGTTTCGGGTTCCGGGCGTAAAACAGACTTTACGCCTTGTTAGAGATTCGCTTAACAGGTAGTAAAAAGTACCGTTAATCAACGTGTTGTAACGTCAGATTTCGCACTGGAATCGATGAAAAAGTTGTTCGGGTTGAATTCATTTTCCCCAATAACCTTATCCTTAGTGCGCTGCGTAGCTTCAGGAATACGGCACAACTTACTCTCGGACGTTTTAATCAGGTAAAGGTAACTATGGGAAAAGCTCTCGTAATAGTTGAGTCCCCGGCAAAAGCCAAAACGATCAATAAATATCTCGGTAATGACTACGTGGTGAAATCCAGCGTGGGTCACATCCGTGATTTGCCGACAAGTGGATCAACAGTTAAAAAGAGCGCTGACTCTACAACCAGTAAAACCGGCAAGAAGGTCAAAAAAGACGAAAAGACTGCCCTCGTTAACCGTATGGGCGTCGATCCTTATCACGGCTGGGATGCGAATTATCAAATCCTGCCAGGTAAGGAAAAGGTCGTTGCTGAACTGAGAGCACTGGCCGAAAAAGCTGACCACATCTATCTCGCAACGGACCTTGACCGCGAAGGGGAGGCCATTGCATGGCACCTGCGGGAAGTGATCGGTGGCGATGAATCACGCTACAGCCGCGTGGTGTTTAACGAAATTACCAAAAACGCTATCCAGCAGGCATTTGAAAAGCCGGGTGAGCTGAATATTGACCGCGTCAATGCTCAGCAGGCACGCCGCTTCATGGACCGTGTGGTCGGTTATATGGTCTCCCCGCTGCTGTGGAAAAAAGTCGCACGCGGCCTTTCTGCGGGGCGCGTGCAGTCAGTCGCCGTTCGCCTGGTGGTTGAGCGTGAACGTGAGATCAAAGCGTTTGTCCCGGAAGAGTACTGGGATCTGAATGCTGACCTGACTACGCCGAAAGGCGTTGACCTGCCAATGCAGGTGACTCATCAGGCCGACAAACCGTTCCGCCCGGTTAATCGTGAGCAGACTTATGCTGCCGTTAGCCTGCTGGAAAAAGCCCGCTACGTGGTGGCCGATCGCGAAGACAAGCCAACCAGCAGTAAGCCAGGCGCACCTTTTATTACCTCTACGTTGCAGCAGGCGGCAAGTACCCGCCTTGGCTTCGGCGTGAAGAAAACCATGATGATGGCGCAGCGTCTGTATGAAGCGGGTCATATCACCTATATGCGTACTGACTCTACCAACCTGAGCCAGGATGCGGTGGGCATGGTGCGTGGCTACATTGAGGATGAATTTGGCGCGAAATACCTGCCGAAAGCCGCCAATGTTTACAGCAGTAAAGAGAACTCTCAGGAAGCGCACGAGGCCATCCGTCCTTCGGATGTCAAAGTGCAGTCTGAGCAGCTGAAAGATATGGAAACGGACGCGCAGAAGCTGTATCAGCTGATCTGGCGCCAGTTCGTGGCCTGTCAAATGATGCCAGCGCAGTACGACTCTACGACACTTACCGTAGAAGCAGGCGATTTCAAACTGAAGGCCAAAGGGCGCACGCTGCGCTTTGACGGCTGGACGCGAGTAATGCCGGCGCTGCGTAAAGGTGATGAAGATCGCGTACTGCCACCGGTTGAAGTAGGCAGCGAACTGAGCCTGCAGCAGTTGGTACCCAGCCAGCACTTCACTAAGCCACCGGCGCGTTTCAGCGAAGCTTCGCTGGTGCGTGAGCTGGAAAAACGCGGTATTGGTCGTCCTTCTACTTATGCTTCGATCATCTCAACGATTCAGGATCGTGGCTATGTGAAAGTGGAAAGCCGCCGCTTCTACGCTGAGAAAATGGGCGAGATCGTTACTGACCGTCTGGAAGAGAACTTCCGTGAGCTGATGAATTACGACTTCACCGCGCACATGGAAGACAATCTCGATAAAGTAGCGAACAACGAAGCGCAGTGGAAAGCCGTGCTGGACAAGTTCTTTGGCGAATTCAGCCAGCAGCTTGAGCAGGCAGAGAAAGACCCGGAAGAGGGCGGCATGCAGCCGAACCAGATGGTGTTGACCTCTATTGACTGCCCGACCTGTAGCCGTCAGATGGGTATCCGTACCGCCAGTACCGGGGTATTCCTCGGCTGTTCCGGCTACGCGCTACCGCCGAAAGAGCGCTGTAAGCAGACCATTAACCTGATCCCAGAGAATGAAGTACTGAATATTCTCGAAGGGGATGATGCGGAAACTAACGCGCTGCGCGCCCGCCGCCGCTGCCAGAAGTGTGGCACCGCGATGGACAGCTACCTGATCGACCCCTCGCGCAAGCTGCACGTCTGTGGTAACAACCCGGAATGTGACGGTTACGAGATCGAGCAGGGCGAGTTCCGTATTAAGGGGTACGACGGGCCAATCGTTGAGTGTGAAAAATGCGGCTCTGAAATGCACCTGAAAATGGGGCGCTTCGGCAAGTACATGGCCTGCACCAACGACGACTGTAAAAACACGCGTAAAATTCTGCGCAACGGCGAAGTGGCGCCACCGAAAGAAGATCCGGTGCCGTTACCTGAGCTGCCGTGTGAGAAGTCAGACGCTTACTTCGTGCTGCGTGACGGCGCTGCGGGCGTATTCCTTGCGGCGAATACCTTCCCTAAATCGCGTGAAACCCGCGCGCCGCAGGTTGAAGAGCTGCAACGCTTCCGTGACCGGCTGCCCGAAAAGCTGCGTTACCTGGCCGATGCTCCGGCAACGGATGCCGATGGCAACAAAGCCGTGGTACGCTTCAGCCGTAAAACTAAACAGCAGTATGTCAGCACCGAGAAAGACGGCAAAGCCACCGGCTGGTCCGCCTTTTATGTTGACGGTAAGTGGGAAGTGAGCGCGAAGAAATAATTTGTTGCTTCCCCCAGTGAGCGAGCCGCCTCGTGCGGTTCGCTCAGGCTTCATCTTCCTCACGCTTTCCCCTTCCGATGCTATACATATCCCACTTTTTTGATATAGTTGTTATAGATAACACCTTTCTTATTATCAATTTGCATTAGACCGTGAACCCGATCGCAGCGCGAGCTTGCTGACGGGGATTCGGCGCGTTGCTTCAAACCCTGGATGGAATGAAAAATGAAATTGCAGCAGCTGCGTTACATCGTTGAAGTGGTGAACCATAACCTCAACGTCTCTTCAACGGCCGAGGGCCTGTATACTTCACAGCCCGGCATCAGTAAGCAGGTGCGCATGCTGGAAGATGAGCTGGGCATCCAGATTTTCGCCCGCAGCGGTAAGCACCTGACTCAGGTTACGCCCGCCGGGCAGGAGATTATCCGCATCGCGCGTGAAGTCCTGTCAAAGGTTGATGCAATCAAATCCGTGGCGGGTGAGCATACCTGGCCTGATAAAGGCTCACTGTACGTGGCGACCACGCATACGCAGGCGCGCTATGCACTGCCAAACGTGATTAAAGGCTTTATCGAACGCTATCCGCGCGTCTCGCTGCATATGCATCAGGGCTCGCCAACGCAGATTGCTGAGGCCGTGTCGAAGGGAAATGCCGACTTTGCCATTGCCACTGAAGCTCTGCATCTTTACGACGATTT
Source organism: Erwinia aphidicola (assembly GCF_014773485.1). GTDB lineage: Bacteria > Pseudomonadota > Gammaproteobacteria > Enterobacterales > Enterobacteriaceae > Erwinia > Erwinia aphidicola. The sequence goes on from NZ_JACXBP010000001.1 coordinate 632,747, forward strand.
GATCATGCTGCCGTGCTATCACTGGAACCGTGCCATTGTCGTCACGCCTGACCATCCGCTGGCGGCGAAGAGCAAAGTGTCGATTGAAGAACTTGCAGAATATCCATTAGTCACCTACACCTTCGGTTTTACGGGCCGTTCAGAACTGGACACGGCGTTTAACCGTGCCGGGCTGACCCCACGGATTGTCTTTACTGCAACCGATGCTGACGTGATAAAAACCTATGTCCGGCTGGGACTGGGGGTAGGGGTAATTGCCAGTATGGCGGTGGACCCCGTATCCGACCCTGACCTGGTGAGAATTGAAGCGACCGACGTCTTTAGCTACAGCACCACCAAAATTGGCTTCCGCCGCAGCACCTTCCTGCGCAGCTATATGTATGACTTCATCCAGCGCTTTGCGCCGCATCTGACGCGTGATGTTGTTGATACTGCTGTAGGTTTACGCTCGAATGAAGATATTGAAGCGATGTTCAAAGACATCAAGCTGCCGGCAAAGTAGTAACCCACAATATTATTGATGATATACGTGGGCCGCTTGCGGCCCACTTTTTTTATGATTGGTGCCACCGATTACTGCAAACGTTAACCCCATTTCATTATTTTTTCGTAAATGAAACATGTATCACATGTTCCTTCATTGTTATTTCTTAAATGAGAAACAGTACACACTTTTCATTGTCGCTCTTTGCGCCAGGATAGGATGATTCTCATACTCTAGTTAAAAGGAGTGGAGATCGCCTGTGGCCTGAGGCGTGCTAAATTTATCTCTAATTTAGGCTGGACCTAATAGAGGGGCCAATGAAACCAGTTTGGGTTAAGGGGTAATTATTCCCCTTAAGTTAATTTAGCGTTTTTAATTAATCTTTTTGATGCTTGATAAATCCTGTTAATCGTTTTGTTCAATAAAAATTACTGGATTTTGCAACACAGAATGTTTAGGATTCATCCTAATTTCTGATTGGTTCAAACAATCGTTTTAATGAGAGTGATTATCAAAAACTATGGCTACTAGATTATCTGTACAACCCGACTTCGGGGACAAAACCATCAAGGTTGAGCGTAACAGCAATCTGAAACGCAAAGCCTGGCTCACGGTATTCGCTGCTTCCTCATTGTTCTGGGTTGTGGTTGCTTTATCTGTCTGGCGTATTTGGGGGTAACAATGCAACTTGGACTGCACGATCGTAAAGCACAGCAGGTACGTAAAACCGAGCGTTTTTGCAAAGGCAAAAATGACACTCAGGATTCGATTCCAGCATCATGGAATCTGAATGAACTGCAGCGTAATTTTATTGAGTCAATGTTCGAAGACAAGAAAGCAAAATAAGTCACGACGTGACTATTTCCCAGGCAACCTTGCCGGGCAATATTATTAAAACAGATTCATTTAATCTTAAGACCGAACCACTGGTCAGGGCTTCTTGACGCCCAATTCTGATGGTAACGCCATCATTTAACGGTGAAATCCTTGTGGTAGATGCCGAGGGTTTAATGCGGTACGTTTTGGCCAGCAGTGGCCTGAGAGAGAATATGATGAATTTAACCCAAATTACCTGGTTCAGCACCTGGACATTTTCAGCCCTGTTCTGGACTAGCGCGTTATGGCTTGCAATGGTGATGCGCTAATCGCGCATTTAATTAAAAGCTTAGCGTAATAAACAATAACGCCCTGCTGACCTGTACAGCGGGGCGTTTTGTTTTTTAATTTTCATTTTGTTTCAGCTGTTGTCAATTAGTGTTGTTATCAAAACGTTGCTGCCGAGTTGTGCTATGTTTAATCAAACCTTGCAATCACTAAGGTTATGATTATTCGAGCGCACGAATGGAGGAGCAATGTCGACATTAAGCCAAATCAGTCAAGACACGCTGGAAGTCAACGATCAGCGCTACCATTTCTACAACCTCACGAAAGCACAATCAGAGCTGGGCGACATCAGCCGCTTACCCAAATCAATGAAAGTCCTGCTGGAGAACTTGCTGCGCTATCAGGATGGCGATTCCGTCACGGCGGAGGACATCAGCGCACTTGCCGGCTGGCTTAAAGACGCCCATGCCGACCGGGAAATAGCCTATCGCCCGGCACGGGTTTTAATGCAGGACTTTACTGGAGTGCCGGCGGTGGTCGATCTTGCGGCCATGCGCGAGGCGGTTAAGCGTCTCGGCGGTGATGTTGCCAAAGTCAATCCACTGTCGCCCGTCGATCTGGTCATCGACCACTCCGTCACCGTGGACCACTTTGGCGACGACGACGCGTTTGAAGAGAACGTGCGCCTGGAGATGGAGCGCAACCACGAGCGCTACGTGTTCCTGCGCTGGGGGCAGAAAGCCTTTAACCGCTTCAGCGTGGTGCCTCCAGGTACCGGTATCTGTCACCAGGTAAACCTTGAGTATCTCGGCCAGGCCGTCTGGCACGAAGAACAAAATGGCCGCCAGGTCGCTTACCCCGACACGCTGGTTGGCACTGACTCGCACACCACGATGATCAATGCGCTCGGCGTACTGGGTTGGGGCGTTGGCGGCATTGAAGCCGAAGCGGCGATGCTCGGCCAGCCGGTGTCGATGCTGATCCCGGATGTGGTGGGCTTCAAATTAACCGGCAAGCTGAAAGCGGGGATCACCGCCACCGACCTGGTGTTAACCGTTACGCAGATGCTGCGCAAGCACGGGGTGGTTGGTAAGTTCGTGGAGTTCTATGGCGACGGGCTGGATGACCTGCCGCTGGCCGACCGTGCGACCATTGCCAATATGGCGCCAGAATATGGCGCAACCTGCGGCTTCTTCCCGGTCGATGACATCACCCTCAGTTATATGACGTTGACCGGGCGCAGCAGCCAGCAGATTGCGCTGGTCGAGGCCTACGCGAAAGCGCAGGGGCTCTGGCGTAATAGCGGGGACGAACCGGTGTTCACCAGCAGCCTGTCGCTGGATATGGGCGTGGTTGAGTCCAGCCTCGCCGGACCGAAGCGCCCGCAGGACCGTGTGGCCCTTGGCGATGTGCCTGCTGCCTTCCGCGCCAGTAATGAACTGGAAGTGAATCGCGCGCAGAAAGATCATAAAGCCATTACTTACCGCGACAGCCACAGCGGGCAAGAATATCAACTGGAAGACGGTGCGGTGGTCATCGCTGCTATCACTTCCTGTACCAATACGTCAAACCCTAGCGTGCTGATGGCCGCCGGCCTGCTGGCGAAAAAAGCCGTGTCGCTTGGGCTGAAACCAAAACCGTGGGTTAAGGGTTCACTGGCACCAGGCTCCAAAGTGGTGTCTGACTATCTGGCCAGCGCGGGGCTGACGCCCTATCTCGATAAGCTTGGCTTTAACCTGGTCGGCTATGGCTGTACCACCTGCATCGGTAACTCGGGTCCGCTACCTGCAGAGATTGAGAGCGCGATTAAGCAGGGCGATCTCACCGTGGGCGCCGTGCTGTCCGGCAACCGTAATTTTGAAGGGCGCATTCATCCGTTTGTGAAAACTAACTGGCTGGCTTCACCTCCGCTGGTTGTCGCCTATGCGTTGGCGGGCAACATGACCCTGAATCTGCACAGCGATCCTATCGGCGCAGACACCACCGGCAAACCCGTGTATCTGAAAGATATCTGGCCGTCGCCGGAAGAGATTGCCGAAGCGGTACAGTTAGTTTCGACCGATATGTTCCACAAAGAGTATGCCGAAGTCTTCGAAGGCACCCCGGAGTGGCAGCAGATCAAAGTCAGTGAGGCGGCGACCTATGACTGGGATGAGGGCTCTACTTATATTCGTCTCTCGCCGTTCTTTGATGACATGGGCAAAGAGCCGAAGCCGGTGCAGGATATTCACGGCGCGCGCGTACTGGCAATGCTGGGAGACTCGGTGACCACTGACCATATTTCGCCTGCGGGCAGCATCAAGGCGGACAGCCCTGCCGGGCGCTACCTGCTGGAGCATGGCGTGGAGCGCACGGACTTTAACTCCTACGGTTCGCGCCGTGGTAATCACGAAGTCATGATGCGCGGAACCTTCGCCAATATTCGCATTCGCAATGAAATGGTGCCGGGCGTGGAAGGGGGCATGACCCGCTTTATCCCGGGTAATGAGCAGATGGCGATTTATGATGCCGCTATGCGCTATCAACAGCAGGGTACGCCACTGGCGGTGATTGCGGGTAAAGAGTACGGCTCCGGTTCCAGCCGCGACTGGGCAGCGAAAGGCCCGCGTTTGCAGGGCGTGCGCGTAGTCATTGCTGAGTCGTTCGAACGTATCCACCGCTCGAATCTGATTGGTATGGGTATTCTACCGCTGGAGTTCCCGCAGGGCGTAACCCGCAAGACGCTGAAGTTGACCGGGGATGAACTGATCGATGTCCACGACCTCAACCAACTGCAGCCGGGAGGGAGCGTCAAAGTGACCTTAACCGGCGTGGATGGGGCTAAGGAAGTGCTGGAGATGCGCTGTCGTATTGATACCGGTAATGAGCTGACCTATTACCAGAATGACGGCATTCTGCACTATGTGATCAGGAATATGCTGGATTAGCGCGAGTCAGAAGAGAGAGCGGGCCAGGACAGGCCCGCTTTTTTTTGCACTTATTTAGATAACAAATGGCCCATTTTGGCGGCTTTGGTATCCAGATAGTGGGCATTTTTTGGGTTGCGCCCGACGATCAGCGGAACGCGCTCGACGATGTTGATCCCGGCTTCACTGAGGATCTCCACCTTGCGCGGATTGTTGGTCAACAGGCGAACTTCTTCCACGCCCAGCAGCTTAAACATATCGGCGCACGGGGTGAAGTCACGCTCATCAGCGGCAAAGCCGAGCTGGTGGTTAGCTTCAACCGTGTCGTAGCCTTTATCCTGTAGCGCATAAGCGCGGATCTTGTTCAGCAACCCGATATTGCGGCCTTCCTGACGATGGTAAAGCAGAATGCCGCGGCCAAGTTCGGCAATCTGCGCCATTGCGGCTTCCAGCTGGAAACCACAGTCACAGCGCAGGCTGAACAGGGCATCGCCAGTCAGGCATTCAGAATGAACGCGGGCCAGCACCGGTTTGTTATCAGATATATCGCCATAAACCAGGGCAACGTGGTCATGACCGGTTGCCAGTTCTTCAAAACCGACCATGAGGAAATCTCCCCATGGCGTGGGCAGATTGGCTTCTGCCACCCGTTTAAGCTGCATGTGACTCTCCAGAAACTTCAGGTAGTACGCTATCATCAGATAGCGCTTTGTCAGTCGCCTGACGCAAACAATCCCTCTATTTTGCCACAACACAGGCCGGGGCGGTTAACACGTTAGAGCGATTGTTGTAATACAGCACAAATATCATAAGTACTATCCTTATGTTATTATTTTTTAAGATAATCTTATTACATTGTTGTCAATCAGAGATGCGTAAAAGGAACAAGAATGGCTGATATCGTTAAACGCACCACCCTCGGCGCACTGCTGTTACTGATTATGCCGCTTGGCGTGATGCTATCTGGCTGGCAGTGGCAGCCGGGCGAAATGGGAATAGGCCATCTGGTTCTGTTTTGGTTCACCGAAACGGTCACCAGCCCGTGGGGCACGCTGACCAGCGCGGTTTTGTGCATTTGGTTTCTCTGGTGCCTGCGTTTCCGCCTTAAACCTGCCATATTTTTATTAGCGATAATCATTGGCACGCTGCTGGCTGGTCAGTACACCAAAAGCGTGATTAAAGAGGGGGTGCAGGAGCCGCGCCCTTATGTGCTGTGGCTGGAAAAGACCCACAACATCAATGAACGGCAGTTCTATGAGCAGAAGCGTACGCAGCGCAGTGAGATGGTGCGCAGTGCGGTGGCGAACGATCCCCAGCTGCCCGAATGGCTGAAAAAGCACTGGGCGTTTGAAACCGGATTTGCGTTCCCTTCGGGTCACAGCATGTTCGCCGCCAGCTGGGCGCTGCTTGGCGTCGGGCTGCTATGGCCGCGTCGCCGCACCGTGACGATTGTTATCCTGATGGGGTGGGCGGTGACGGTGATGGGCAGCCGCCTGCTTCTCGGAATGCACTGGCCAATTGATCTCATCACCGCCACGCTGATTAGCTGGCTGTTTATCACTCTGGCAACCTGGCTGGCCCAGCGTTTCTGCGGCCCGCTCACCGTGCCGCCGCAGGAGCAGCAGGAAATAAGCGCGCGTGAAACCGAAGCGGATGGATTGTAAAGAGGGCATTTGACCCCATATCTTACTTTTCGCCGGCGCCGTGGCGAAGGAGAGTCAGGGCGCTGTTTCATGTTCTGCCGCGGTTTGCACTCATCAATGCAAGCATCAGGACGATTTTTTTGGCATAATTCATCTGCTTAACTCCGGCATATGGGACGAACTGTGAAATATTTGCTCATTTTTTTAGTGGTTCTGGCGATTTTCGTCATTTCGGTCACGCTTGGCACCCACAACAATCAGGTGGTGACCTTTAACTACCTGCTGGCACAGGGCGAATTCCGCATTTCAACGCTGCTGGCATCGCTGTTTGCGGTCGGTTTTCTGCTGGGCTGGGCGATCTGTGGGCTGTTCTGGCTGCGCGTGCGGGTTTCGCTGGCGCATGCTCAGCGTAAACTCAAACGAATTCAGCAGCAGCTAAGTACGGCTGAAAGCAACGTGACCTCGTCACAGCATCCTGCCGTCAAGGAATAACACTTTATGTTAGAGCTGCTCTTTCTGTTACTTCCCATCGCCGCCGCTTATGGCTGGTACATGGGGCGCAGAAGCGTGCAACAGGATAAGCAACAGGAGGCCAGCCGCCTGTCACGTGATTATGTCACTGGGGTGAACTTCCTGCTTTCTAACCAGCAGGACAAGGCCGTTGACCTGTTCCTCGATATGCTTAAAGAGGACAGCGGCACGGTTGAAGCACACCTGACCCTCGGTAACCTTTTCCGTTCGCGTGGCGAAGTCGACCGCGCCATTCGCATCCACCAGGCACTGATGGAAAGTGCTTCTCTGACCTACGATCAGCGTCTGCTGGCAATTCAACAGTTGGGCCGTGACTATATGGCTGCCGGTTTTTACGACCGGGCGGAGCAGATGTTTGGTCAGCTGATCGATGAAACTGATTTTCGCGTGAGCGCACTGCAGCAGCTGCTGGTGATCCATCAGGCAACCAGCGACTGGCCTAATGCGATTGAGGTCGCTGAGCGGCTGGTGAAGTTGGGTAAGGATCGCCTGCGGATGGAAATCGCCCATTTCTACTGTGAGCTTGCGCTTCAGGCAATGGGCAGTGATGACCTTGACCGTGCGATGAACCTGCTGAAAAAAGGGGACTCTGCCGATCGCAACAGCGCCCGCGTCTCGATCATGATGGGGCGCATTCATATGGCGAAAGGCGAGTATGCTAAAGCGGTAGCGCACCTGCAGCGTGTTATCGAGCAGGATAAAGAGCTGGTCAGCGAGACGCTGGAAATGCTTGAAAGCTGTTACCAACACCTGGAACAACCGCAGGCGTGGGCCGACTACCTTCGTCGCTGCGTCGAAGAGAATACCGGAGCGTCAGCCGAGCTTTACCTTGCTGGCATCCTCGATCGGGAAGAGGGCGCGGAAGCCGCGCAGACCTACATCACTCGTCAGCTTCAGCGCCATCCAACCATGCGGGTGTTCCATCGCCTGATGGACTTTAATTTGCAGGAGGCCGAAGATGGCCGCGCGAAAGAGAGCCTGATGGTACTGCGTGAGATGGTGGGCGAACAGATCCGCACCAAGCCACGCTATCGCTGCCATAAATGCGGGTTTACCGCCCATGCGCTTTACTGGCACTGCCCATCCTGCCGCGCCTGGTCATCGGTCAAACCCATCCGCGGCCTCGACGGCCAATAACCTTCTGTTTTTATTAGCTATCACCCTTTTTATTGTAGGGGCTGACCTTCTTTTCCGGTCAGCCCGTAAAAGATTCTAAGCATTATTAGTTACAACATACTAAGGTGTTTAATTTAATAGCGGTTCCAGCCGCACCCGTACTCTCCTGTGCTTAACAGGGAAGGATAATTGTCAGCGTAAACTGTGAATTTCCCTGCGCTATAGGTAGAATGCTCCCCGTTTATCGTTTGCGCCGTGCGGTGCACCAATTAAAGAGGGTATATCCATGCTTTCACCTCAGGTTACCGGCTCACCGATTGTGGTCGCGTTAGATTATGCCGATCTCAATCGCGCAATGGCGTTTGTTGACCAGATTGAGCCCGGCAGCTGCCGCTTAAAAGTCGGCAAAGAGATGTTTACCCTGTTTGGTCCGCAGCTGGTGCGCGATCTCCAGCAGCGCGGGTTCGAGGTGTTTCTCGACCTCAAATTCCACGATATCCCCAACACTACCGCGCATGCCGTTGCCGCCGCAGCCGATCTCGGCGTATGGATGGTAAACGTGCACGCCAGCGGCGGGGCGCGGATGATGAACGCCGCGCGTGAAGCGCTGCTGCCAATGGGGAAAGATGCGCCGCTGCTGATTGCCGTAACCGTATTGACCAGCATGGATGCTGATGACCTGCGCGGCCTGGGCATTGAGCTGTCGCCGGCAGAGCAGGCTGAGCGTCTGGCGCGCCTGACCCACCAGTGTGGTCTGGACGGCGTGGTCTGTTCGGCTCAGGAAGCCAGCCACTTCAAGCAGGTTATCGGACAGCAGTTCCGTCTGGTGACGCCTGGCATTCGCCCGGCAGGCAGCGATGCTGGCGATCAGCGCCGTATCATGACGCCCCAGCAGGCTGTGCAGGCTGGCGTCGACTATATGGTGATCGGTCGCCCGATTACCCAGTCCAGCGACCCGGCGGCGACGCTGCGTAACATTCTCAGCGAACTGCAGGGGGCATAATGGCCGATGATAACAGCCGCCTGGTTTACTCCACGGAGAGCGGGCGCATCGATGAGCCGAAAGCGGTGGTGCAGCGGCCAAAAGGCGACGGCATCGTGCGAATCCAGCGTCAGACCAGCGGCCGTAAGGGCAAAGGCGTCTGTCTCATCAGCGGAATTGACCTTGATGATGCGGAGCTGACAAAGCTGGCTGCCGAGCTGAAAAAGAGATGCGGCTGCGGCGGTGCGCTAAAGGATGGCATTATTGAGATCCAGGGGGACAAGCGCGATCTGTTGAAAACCCTGCTGGAAGGCAAAGGTTTTAAGGTCAAGCTGGCTGGCGGTTAATCGTTCGCTGCGCTGAAAAGAAAAGAAGGCCGCGATAAATCGCGGCCTTCTGCATGTAGATGTGCGTGCGGAGCCAATTTCTTATAGTTAGTCGACCTGATGGCCGATAATCCCACCAACGGCAGCGCCGCCTACGGTGCCGAGACCACTACCGTTGGTCAAAATTGACCCACCAATTGCACCGGCACCTGCACCGATGGCCGTATTACGATCGCGTTTCGACCAGTTTGAACAGGCGCTCAGGGAAAGAACTAACGTTGCTGCCAGTACGGCGGCGGTGATGCGTTTTGCATTGATTGACATTATGACTACTCCTTAGTTACAGCGTCAGAAATACCTCTCAAGTATAGAAGAGGGTTGGTACACAAGGCGCTTTTACTGGTGATTTATGTCACTGTTCAGGTAAATAGCGCTTAAAAATAGAACAATTTATCGTGCCATCCACCCGGCAGATGAAGATGAATCAAACCTTTAGGTCTCTAACTATCACCTGCGGCCAGAACAGATAAGCTAATTCTAGATATTGCTGAATATATTTACAGGTAAAAAATCTTAATTCCTACCAGACCTGGCTGTTATTGCTGCCGCAAATCGCAGTGAACAGCCGGAATCTGCCACTTATCCAGCAAATGCTTCCATACCCGCTTTGCCTCCTGCCGCTGACAATAAGTCAGATATCAACACGGAGATAACAGCATGCTGGAACAACTAAAGCAGCAGGTACTCGAGGCAAATCTGGCGCTGCCGCGTTATGGTCTGGTGACCTTTACCTGGGGCAACGTGAGCGCGATTGACCGCACGCAGGGCTTAATGGTGATTAAGCCTTCCGGGGTGAGCTACGAGGCGATGCAGCGTGACGATATGGTGGTGGTTGATGTGGCCAGCGGCGAAGTGATCGAAGGGAGTAAGCGCCCGTCGTCAGATACTGACACTCACCGTGCCCTCTATCTTGCCTGGCCGCAGATTGGCGGTATCGTTCACACCCATTCGCGTCACGCCACTATCTGGGCGCAGGCGGGGAGAGATCTCCCCGCATGGGGGACGACTCACGCCGATGATTTTTACGGCGCCATCCCTTGTACGCGCCAGATGCGCGCCGAAGAGATCGCCGAGCGCTATGAGTGGCAAACCGGGCAGGTCATTATTGAAACGCTGCAGCAACGCAATATCGATCCTCTGGCGATCCCTGCAGTGCTGGTCAACTCGCATGGCCCGTTTGCCTGGGGGAACAGCGCTGAAGCTGCGGTACACAGCGCCGTAGTACTGGAAGAAGTCGCCTACATGGGGATCTTTAGCCAGCAACTTACGCCGGAGTTGCCTGCGGTACAGCAGGTATTACTAGATAAACACTACCTGCGAAAACATGGAAAAAACGCGTACTACGGACAAGAGTAGTTAGCCCGTATCTCCGCCCGGTTGCCACTCTCGGGCGGCATCAGCGTGGCTAAAATCCGGCTTATCAGTGGCGAAATATTTCACTATACGCTGCAGTTGTCACCCCATCATATCGCTTTATGTTTAATCAATTATTTAACGCTATTGCATACTTAACTCAATTTCATCTGGCGTTTATCTGTTAATTTACCTTAAAAATCAAACGCCCTTTTAGCAGGGTCACACTCTGGATTAGGCTGGAGCTGCGTTTAACGCATAACTAATCAGAGGATAATAATATGACCGTTGTAAATCAGACTACCTGCAGGCTCTTTAGCGAAGCTGGACAAATGACTCAGCTCTCCGCCTATTACGAAGAAGAGCGTCGGACTATGTGGATGATGCTTCGTGCACAGCCGCGACCGAGCTTCAATCATCAGCTGATTGAGGAGATTATGAACCTCAGCTACGCCGCACAACGATCCGGACTGAAGATCGATTTCTGGGTCACCGGTTCGCTGGTGCCGAGCATGTTCAATGCCGGTGGCGATCTGCGTTTCTTTGTCGAATCGATTAAAAACGGGCGTCGTGAAGCATTGCGATCGTATGCCCGCGCCTGCGTTGACTGCATTCATGCCGCCGCGCGCGGCTTTGATACCGGCGCCGTGACCATTGCAATGGTGGAAGGCAGTGCATTAGGCGGCGGGTTTGAAGCCGCCCTGGCGCATCACTTTATTCTGGCGCAAAACAGCGCGCGCATGGGCTTTCCGGAGATTGCCTTTAATCTGTTCCCGGGGATGGGAGGCTACTCTCTGGTGGCGCGCCGTTCGGGGATGAGGCTGGCGGAAGAGCTGATCTGCGAAGGGGAGTCGCACACCGCAGAGTGGTTCGAAACTCGCGGCCTGGTTGATAAACTGTTCCAGCCGGGAGAGGGTTACCGCTGCACGCGTACCTTCATTGATACCCTGCAGCCGAAGCTAAACGGCGTGAGAGCGATGCTGAAAGCGCGTCAGCGCGTGCTGCAACTCACTCGGGCTGAACTGATGGATATCACCGAAGACTGGGTGGATTTCGCCTTCACGATTGAGCCGAAAGATATTGCCTACATGGAGCGACTGGTCCAGCTACAAAACCGCCACAGCGCACAGCTGCTGAAAGCGGGCTAACTGTTAACCCCCTCAGGATGTGATCCCGGCATGATGCTGCGTGAGCCAGTGCTCGAGCTGTTCAGCGGGCATTGGCTTTGCGTACAGATAACCCTGACGAATATCAACGCCGTTCGCCATGACAAAGCGCGCTTCCTCTTCGGTTTCGATACCTTCCGCAATCACCTGTAAATTGAGCGCTTTCGCCACGGCGACGATCGCCCGCACCAGCGACTGCGACACTTCCTGCTGATTCACCCCGCGCACAAAACTCTGGTCGAGCTTAATAGCATCGATAGGCACTCGCGCCAGCTGAGACAGCGAGGAGTAGCCGGTACCGAAGTCATCCAGATGTACCGCCGCCCCCAGCGCCTGAAATTGCCCCATCAGCGCCAGCGCCAGCTGCTCATTTTCAATCAGGCAGCTCTCGGTCAGTTCAATATCAATCGGGCTGCTGTCCAGCCCGGCCTCATCGAGCGCCAGTTTTAGATCGGTATAAATACTCTGGTCAATCAGCTGCCGGGCGGAGACGTTAACCGCCACGCGCAGATTGATCCCCTGCTTGCGCCAGATGAGCACCTGCTGCAGCGCGCTCAGCATCACCCAGCGCCCCAAAGGAATAATCAGACCAGACTCTTCGGCATAAGAGATAAAGCTGTCAGGGCGCACCAGCCCGCGCTCTGGCGACAGCCAGCGCACCAGAGCCTCAACGCTGGTCACGCCGCCATCCGCATCAATCTTAGGCTGATAGTGCAGCACCAGCTGGTGTTGCTCCAGCGCTTTACGCAGATTGGTATCCAGCCACAAATACTCAAATACCCGCTGGTTCATCTCAGCGCAGAAGAGGCAAAACTTACCGCGGCCATTCTCTTTGGCGGTGTACATTGCGGTATCGGCATTGCGGATCAGGCTTTCACGGTCCTCACCATGCTGAGGGGCGAGGGCGATACCAATGGAGCAGCCGGTATAAACTTCGATCAGGCCGATACGGAAAGGCTGCTTCAGGCGTTCAAGGATCCGCGATGACATCGCTTCTAACACGGCCTGGCTGGTGTTCTCCGCCAGCACGATAAACTCATCACCGCCGAGGCGCGCCAGCGTCTGGTCCTTGTCAAGGCAGCTGAGAATAGCCAGTGAAACCGCCTGCAGCAGCTGATCGCCAAACATATGCCCGTAGGCATCGTTCACTTTTTTAAAGTTATCGAGGTCAAGATAGACCACACCAATCTGCTCACTGGTGCGTTTTTCCAGCGCTTCGGTAATTTCATGATTGATGGCGTTGCGGTTAGGCAGCCCGGTGATGTTATCGGTGTTGGCCAGCACGCGCAGGCGCTCCTGCGCGCGGCGCTCTTCGGTAATATCGGTGCCGGAACAGATCAGGAAGATTTCATTTTTGCCGCTGCCGCTGTGCACGAATTTGTTGCGGAACAGAAACAGCCGCTGGCCTTTTTTGGTTTTGATCCAGCGCTCAACCTCATACGAACTGCCTTCGCGGAAAAAGCTGCTGATATTGCGTCGCGAGGCCGCCGCTTCCTGACGCGACATAAACAGCTGGAAGACGTTGCGGCCGATAACTTCCTGCTCTTTCAGGCCGGTGTACTCTTCGCACAGGCGATTAAAACGCTGGATATGGCCCTGCTGATCGACAATCACAATCACCGAGTTAGCCTCGGAAACCACCTGTTCAGCAAAGGAGAGGCCCAGTACCAGATCGCGCGCCACTGAGGAAGTATCGCCCCAGGCTGAAGCCGTACCGGCCCACGCCACCTGGGAGACTTTCCTGCCAACCAGATGCATCGACAGGGAGTTACCGTACAGGGTAATCGTCAGATTAACGCTGGAGGTGATCACCGTCATCCCGCGGATCATATTAGCCTGAGGCGTGGTCAGAGGAACGGCGATATTGGTTTCACCGTCTTCATCTTCAGCAAATTGAATCGCATCACTATCAGCAGATAAACGCCAATGAGGGCTGCTGGTACCAAAGTAAGCATACAACAGCGTTTGCCCCTGTTCATCGGTCATCTTTTGTCTCCCTCAGTGCTACTTTGCTGATGATATCTTATTATTTTAGCAACAGTATTCGGCGAGCAGGAGAATCACAATACATAAGGGCGATATTTTTTTAAAGCGCTAAATAAGTTCTGGCATAAAGCAGGAAAAACAGGTGATTAAACCCTCGATTGGCAAGGGATAAGCGGCATCACCAGAACAGTGTCAGCGCCAGCGCAGCGACCCAGCAAATTGAAGAGAACGATAACAGAGTAATCCAGCTAAACGAACGCAGCATGCCAGCATCTTCAATTGTGTTAATCATGTTTTTCATCGTAGTCTCGTTAATGTTGTCGGCGGAGGAGTTCCTGTCCCGAATCTGAGGCTATTTTGGCAGATGGCGGGTTATGACAATATCGGACGCGGCTTAGGGAACTGTAGGAAGGTGGTCGATCTTTTGTAGGAAAAGTACGACGATCGGCAAAAAAAAACCCCGCACGTCAGCGGGGGGGACCAACCTGTTACCGCGCTTGGTAACAGGGGGAAAGACTTCAATTAATCAACTGTAATGAAAAATTGCTTTCGTCGCTCTGGCGGCGACTTACGCGGGCATCAGCCTCGCGCAGTACGGGTTCGGTTTCGAGCAGAAGTGACAGGCTTTTACCTTTCACCCCATTTCCATTCGCAGCAACCACCTGCAGGTTGAGGTCAGGCTTGAGGTTCAGATTACCCGCCGCGCTGACTTTCGCCATTGGCAGCAGCCTGACCTGCACCGGTTGCCCGTCGAGCGTGGCCTCTTTGAGCACGATGCGCAGTTCACCGTTGCGACCGTAACGGAACCCGCCCGCGGAATTACGATCCCCGTTCACCACCAGCTGCATACTTTGTGAAAACGGGCAGGTGACGTTGACATTGAAATCTCGCTTGCCGAGCGACAGCTTATCGCCACCCTCAGCCGCCGGCTGCAGCTGCCAGCGGGAGAGGTTACCCAGGTCGGCTTCACGCGAGTTGCTGCTCATACTGCAACGGGTATCAACCGGTATCGCCGGAGCCTGTAAGGGGGCAGGCAGCTGAGCGGCCAGTGCCTGGCTGGCCACCAGCAGCAGTAACAGCGACAGGGAAGTTTTTATCATCTTAATTGACCGCTGCATCATAGCTGTTAACGGTAAAGCCCCAGGTCGTGGCCGGTGAGATACGCACCTGTTTGCTGGCGCTCAGCGCTTTACCCTTGCTGTTTTCCAGGGTGATGGTCTGGCCAGGTAACACGTAGTTATTCTGCATGTTCCAGTCAGCGTTATCCGGCAGGGTTTTCACTGCCGACGACATCCGCACCACGTAAGGTGATGGGTTGGTCACGACCAGCTTGCCGCCCTGATTCGACCACTTCAGCTCTTTCCACGGTGCGTCATTTTTAGCCAGCCCAGCAGGGCGGATCAGCACGGGCAGATTTTGCCGCACTGTCATGCGCACTTCATTTTTGCCTTTCTCTTTTGGCGGTACCCCTTCAAAAATCACCCGCTTCAGGCGTTCCGTTTTCAGCGGGGTTTTGCTGGTCAGAATAAAGCGCACGCGCTGCGATTTTCCCGCTTCGACGCGTGCAGCCGGTGGCGTCACCAGCAGCAGGGATTCGTTATCGTCTGGGATATTTTCCAGCGTGGTCATCAGCAATACCGGGAAGCTGTCGCTGTTTTTTACGTTAATGGCGCCTTCGCCATCAGCCGCCTCAACGATGACTACCGAGGTTTCAGGGATCATGCCGGTGGCATGGCTCTGTCCCGCCATCAGGGCCAGTGACATTGCGCTCAGGGTGAGGAAGTAAGTGGATTTTTTCATAGCAGTAATCTCGACGTGTTTAGGTTAATTAAGGGTTATTGCATCTGACTCTCTGTTCAGATTTCTGTGTGGCGCTTCCCTGCACACCGGCAGTGCTTTGCCGTTGATCCCTGCATCAGCTCTCAAGGAGGTGATGCCTCGTTCCGTTGAGTGAGGCTATTATTGCGGATGGCTGGCTGGAAATTAATCAGAGTGCCAGCCTGCTGTTGCAGGGCAGAGAGAGCAGATCTGTAGGCCGTGGACTACAGCGTGGGGAGGCGGGGAAGATGATGTAAAAAACCCCGCGGTGGCGGGGTTGATTAGCGAGTCAGAGGGGAGATTAGAGGTAGCTCACTTCAATGCTGGTCAAACCATCGAGGTGGATCGGTTTGGTCAGGTCGAGCTGCGAACGCTGGTTAATATAGGCCTGAACGCCGAGTTTGACATTCATGGTATTAAAAGCCAGTGGCGCCAGAGTGGTTGACTCGCCTGGCGTGAGGGCACGAGACCAGGTCGGGTCGAAGAAGATCTCTCGCGTGGTTGGCCTGGCCCATGCTGCTCCGCCGCCGGTGCGCGACAGCAGGCGCACTGCGTTACCGTCTGCGGTCAAGGTGCTCTCCACCAGGCGCATGGAGTAGCCGCCAATCTTCGCACTGCCATCCAGCCCCAGCCCGACGCCGCCGACGCCACCCATGCCGAACACCTTGACGGGCATACGGCCGGTCAGGTTACCGCTTTCGGTTGCGCCAGCCATAGAGCCGGAACGACGGTTATAACCGCCAATCGAGACCTTGGTCGGGGAATCACAGTTAATAGCGAAATCCAGCTGCTTCTCCGCCAGGGTGGTATAACCGGTGGCGTTCAGGCTCTGGGCTTTGATAGTGCCGTAATCAACGGTACCGCCACCGGACAGCGTTGGCGTGCAGGCGGCCGGTACAATGGTGCCGATAACCCTGACGTCGACAGAGTCAGCGAGGGCCGCAGTGGCACTGGTCGCCAGTACGGCCAGCGCAATAACAGAATGTTTTATCATGGTCACATTTCCTAAAATGGTGATCAAAGCTGCCCGGTATGGGCAGCGCTGTGTTGTCGTAGCGTCCGTAAATCAGGCGGATCGCCAGTGCGTCACAGTGTGTGCCTGGCGCCGCCGCGAAGAAATCAGAGTGCTTGCCGAACGGTGAAGGAAAGCTGTCACTGCGTGTCGGACGGAGATGACAGGCTGACTGCACCCGCTAGCGGCACACGGCAGTGGCCTCCTCGTAAAGTCCCGGCGCGCTGACCTTCTCCGGCAGGGTCAGGGTAAAGCGGCAGTCGCTTTTACCGGACTGCTCCACGGTGAAGGTGCTGCCTGAGACCGCGTCGTTAATAAATACCGTGCTTTTCTCCGCCACTACCGCGCTGAAGCTGTTGTCCGCAGCAAACACGCTGGCACCGGTCAGCAGCGGCTGGCCCTGCGCATCCTTAACCGTAACCAGTACGCGGCGGTTGCGCACCACGCCGAAATCGATATAGCTGACCGAACCGCGCGCGGCTGCCGTCTCATAAAAGGCGTTATTAATATCGACGTTTTTGCCCAGCGAGCGCGTGTCCACCTGAACGGCAGATTTGCTGTAGCTGGTGATTTGCGGGATCACCGCAAAACCGCGGCTGTCGGTCCAGGTCGGCCCGGCTGGCGTTTCCACACGCACGCCTTTCTCATCGCCAATTTTCGCAATGCCAAAGGTATCGCCGACCTTATACGGTGACAGTGTCACTCCGTGATTATGGACCACCGCCGCGCCGCTGGCGCGTCCTGACAGGGTGGTATAGCCATCGCTGTCGCGACCGATGCCGGCGCTCAGCTGGCTCACCGGGGTCACCATATCGAAGTTGCCGTTGGTCGAGGTGCGGTTGCTGCCGGTATCGTGCTCGGTCGACAGGCTGTAGTTACGATCCTGGCTCAGGCGCTCGCTGTAGCGTAACCCGGCACGGTTACCGTTTTTCGCCCCGTTAACCCAACTGCTGACGCTGCGGTCGCCAAACGGCACGCTCAGCGTCAGATAGAAGCGATCTTCACCGCCGTTATAGCCGCCGCTGCTGCGCTCTACGCTGGCACCGAGATAGGCACGACCGAAACTCTTACTCCAGCCACCGCGCAGATAGTTTACGTTGCCGCTGCCGTAGGTCTGTGCCTGAGAGAAGGCCAGATTAAACGCGCCGAGGTCCGTTCCTGACCAGCCGATACCCAGGCCGTACTGGCGACTGCTGCGGTTTTGTTCGGCGGGATCTTGCGCTACGGCATCACTCAGTTCGCGAAAGCCGCTGGTCTGCTGTGAGGCGTTGGCTGACAGGTTAATGCGCTCGGTCAGGTTGTAGCCCACGCTGGTATTCAATGACGCACCCTGACCGCCATTTTTACTGTCTCTTGCCGCGGTAGCCTGCACGGCCAGCAGGGTGTCGTTAAAGGGTTGAGCATCCACACCGACCGCTGCGGCCTGATAGGGTGCTGAAGCCAGCACGCCGCTGTTCAGCAACAGCCCGGGCGAGAACTGCCACCCTTTAGCCGCCGTTGCCAGCAGGGGCGACTCTGCGCTGCCCTGCTGATCGAGCCGACCGGCACCGAAGGCCCAGCCAGGCGCAATACGGTTGCCGTTCAGCAGAAAGGCGGCTGCCGGCACAATAAACTGCCTTTTTTCGCCGCCGCTACCGGTCACGCTGACTTCAAGATCGGAGCGGCTGTTGAGCAGGGTAAAGTCGCGCAGTGAAAACGGGCCAGCGGGAACGGTGGTGGTGTGGATCAGCACCCCGGACTGACGGATCTCGACCACAGACTGGCTGTCGGCAATCCCCTCGACCAGCCCCATACCGCGCCCTTTACCCTGTAGTGCCTGGTCGGGGAACAGCTGAAAACCGAGTACCTGCCCGGTGCCAAACATCGAGTTGCCAAGGCTAATCTGCCCGGCCTGGAAAATCTTTTTGTACTCTTTGAGCGTGCGCTGGGCGTAGGCATTCTGGTGCTGCAGCGTATCGCTGTTATTAAAGTGGGTCAGCGTCTGGCGGCTGCGGAAAATCCAGTCGCCGGCGTTGAATCCCGCTTCGCTAAGGACCTGATAATAGTTCAGCTTGCCGCTGCTGCTACCGGAGGCGCTCAGATACTGTGCGTCATAGTTCAGCAGCCCGGCAACACCGCCGTGGCTCCAGTTCTGCTGCTCATCGTCACTTACGATGGCATCAGCAGGTACGGTCAGCGTGATGCTCTCATCCCCCGGGTTGAGCGTCAGCTCGGTTTGCGGCCACAGGGCTTTGAGATCGTAGCACTGCGCGCTGGCGCCGGGGAGTTGCAGTCCGGCAGCCTTGAAGAACGGGGCGTCGGCACACAGCTGTCCCTGCCGATCGAAGCTCGCTGTCACTTTACCGCGTGCGCGACCATTTACCGTCAGGCTTACGCTGGTTTCACCCGTAGTAAATCGCGGGGCATTTTTAAAGGTTTCAGCAATGCGCGGATCGATGCCGCGCGATTTTAACGCTTCGGTATCGAATTCCGTCTCCTCAGCGGCATAGAGCGCCGGTACGGATACCAGATTACCGAGGATCAGCAGGCTGAGTAGCGACAGCCGGAACAGTGACGGAGCAGATTGAACAGCAGATGCGGCTTGGGCCAGTTTCATTTTGGTATCTCGACGTGTTTAAAGTTAAGCGATAAGCCTGAATCTGTGTCCAGGTGGGATCTCTTTTTGCTGGGGGAATTTTCGCAATTTATTGGAAACTTCTTAATCAGAGCCACGTCAGCAATCAGCAGGGCAAGGGATCGCGATCTGACAGAAATGGACTACATGGATGACGATGGGAACAAAAAAAACCCGCTCAGGTGAGCGGGTTCGCTTTGATAAGGTGTAATTACATGTAGACCAGGGTGATCGTGGTCAAACCGTCGAGGTTAATCGGTTTGGTCAGGTCCAGGTTTTCACCTTTGTTGATATAAGCCTGCACGCCCAGTTTACCCGCGAGGTTAGTGAAGGCGACAGGCGTGGTGCCGCTGGTGCTCCAGGTGGTGTTGCGACTGTAGTTAGGGTCGAAGAGAATACCTGCGTAGTTATCCTGGATCCAGGTTGTGCCGCTGTCAGCTTTACGCAGGTTGTTGGCCGCGACGCTATCAACGGTCACTGAACCTGGATTAATGCGTACCGCGTAGCCACCAATTTTATCAGCGCCATCCATGCCGAGACCCACAGCGGCAACCAGGCCCATGCCGAATAAATTAACCGGTGCTGTGCCTGCTGCCTGAGCTGACTCGGTTACACCCGCGGTGGTGCCCGGGCGACCGCTTACAGCTTTTAATGCGACTTTGGCAGGTGCATCGCACTGGATAGAGAAATCAATCTCTTTGGCAGGCAGCACGGTGTAGTCAGTCGCGCTGATGGTATCAGCCTTAATAGTGCCGTAATCCACGGTGCCGCCGCCGGAGAGGGTTGGGGTACAGGCCGCAGGAACGATAGTACCAATCACGCGCACGTCAACGCTGTCGGCAGCAAAAGCAGAGGCGGTAGTGGCCAGCAGAGCCAGCGCCAGAACGGTTTTCTTCATCATGATAAACATCTCAATAATAGATAATTTATTAGGCGGGCTGACACAGCCCACATTTAGCCACGGTGGCCGGTTAAATAATCCATTCTGGCGGCAGATTTCTGACGCGGCTTAATGGCTTATTTGTCCGCAGAGGAGAAGCTCTTCTCTGTTGATGGCAGAATTATGCGTGCTTTCTTCAGGGGGAAATATCGGAGCGGAGTCGCCATCGCGTGTGAATAATACGCCAGCAGCGTATGAAAAGGATGACAGGCAGAGAAGGGCAATTTCGCAACAAAAAAACCCGCTCAGGTGAGCGGGTTAGCATCAGAAACGGTGGGAAATTACAGGTAAAGCAGAGTAATAGTGGTCAGGCCATCCAGGTGAATGGGCTTGGAGAGATCCAGCGCTTCACCCTTATTGATATAAGCCTGCACGCCCAGCTTACCGGCCAGAGTGGTGAAGGCCACTGGCGTACGAGTACCCGGCTCTGCCCAGCTTGTCATGCGTACCTGTGAGAAAGGTGAATAAACGATACCTGCCCAGGCGTCGTTGGTCCAGGCGGAAATCACGCCCGCTCTGTTATCAGCACGCAGGCTGTCAACCGCCGCGCCGTCAGCCGTCACGGTACTGTTGTCAATACGAACAGCGTAACCGCCAATCTTATCACTGCCGTCCAGACCCAGCCCCGCTGCTGCTACGCCCTCAAGCCCAAACAGGTTGAAAGGGGGATAGGCCACACCCTGGTTGGTCTCTGTGCCCGCTGCGACAGAACCCGGGCGGCCAGTCGCCGCGGTCAGTGCCACTTTGGCCGGTGCATCGCAGCTGATGGAGAAGTCAATCTGCTTCTCTGCCAGCACGGTGTAGTCAGTCGCGCTGATGGTATCAGCTTTAATGGTGCCGTAATCCACGGTGCCGCCGCCGGACAGGGTCGGGGTACAGGCCGCAGGAACGATAGTACCAATCACGCGCACGTCAACGCTGTCGGCAGCAAAAGCAGAGGCGGTAGTGGCCAGCAGAGCCAGTGCCAGAACGGTTTTCTTCATCATGATTAACATCTCAATAATAGATAATTTATTAGACGGGCTGACACAGCCCGCGTTTGGCCACGGTGGCCGGTTAAATAATCCATTCTGACGGCAGAACTCTGACGCGGCTTAATGGCTTATTTGTCCGCAGAGGAGAAGCTCTTCTCTGTTGATGGCAGAATTATGCGTGCTTTCTTCAGGGGGAAATATCGGAGCGGGGCGGTGCGGATGACTGAAACTCAGCCATGGTTTGTAGGACAAGGATGACGCGCTGGCCTTTGCGCCCGCCAGGGCGCGGCGGCAGAGATTGATTACAGGTAATAGAGTTCCAGCGTGGTCAGTCCGCTTAGCGGGCTGCGCTGGCGGTTCTCAATTTTCATCTGGCCATTGGCGAGAGGGCGCAGACGGTAATTTTCCGTTTCACCCGGGCGCAGTGACAGAGCGCGTAAGTTCACTGCTTTATTCTGCTGACAGCTAACGCTTACCGTTAACTGTGCTCTGTTGCTGCCCGCGGCTGTGGGCTGGCAGGCTTCCGGCACGATCACCCCGGTGACGCGTACGCTCAGGCTTTCCGTGGCAAAAACGCCATGACTGGCCATTAGGCCAGACAGTAATAGTGCAAATGTGATTTTTTTCATCTTGATTCTCCTGTTCAGGTGCAGCCTTATTATGGCGCATTAGGACCCGGTATAAGAATCGGCATTTTGGGCAACGACCTAAATATTTTTTGAAAAAGCAGCCGCCCGCAGAAGAGGAAAATCGAAGGGGTTATCTTTACTGAATAAAATCAACAGGTCAGTATGTTGAAGGGGAAGGCGGAATGGAAGGGCACTTTAAAGCAGAACCGATGCGTGCCCCTGACAAGGCAACGCATCGTGAAAGATATTAAACGCTACTCTGACTACCAGCTCCAGCGCACCCCGAGGCTGCCGCCGAGCGGGGCTTCAACTTTGTTGCCTTTGCTGTAGTCCACCTCGCCATACATCTGCAGCGACGGCGTCAGCTGGGCGCTGACCCCCGCGCCATACTGGCCGCGCAGCCCGGAGGGGTTATTGCTGAAGCGAATACCATTGAGCACCACCGGGTTACTGTCGACGAACTCGTTGATCGCCGCCGCTTTCAGCCACGGCTGGATCTGCGCACCGCTCTCCAGCGTCAGGGTGCGGCCAACCACCAGATTCAGCGCTGCCTGCTGCGAACGCATCGCCCCGGTTTTAACCTGCATGCCATTATCCAGCTGCCACGGCTTACCGTTAATCCAGCCGGTTGACAGCAGGGCGGAAGGCTCGATAAACAGCCCGCGATCGAGGTCAATATGGCGGCCGAGTTCAGCCGAAAGCGCCAGCCCGGCTGTATTGAAACCGCCTTTAGCAAGATTGCCACCTGCCATCAGCGCGCGGGTGCGGGTGCTGTAGTTATTGGCTTTGGCGACCGCGTCCAGATACCAGCCATCCTCAAGCAGCCAGGTGTTATAGGCACCAATAAAGAAGCTGTTGATTTTACCGCTGCTGCGGTCGGCCAGGTCGAGCTGGCTGTCGCTGAAACCGCCAAACACGCCCAGCAGCATCTGCTGCTCACCGACTGCTTTAGCGGCATCCGCACCCAGCATCATGCCCTGCTGATCGATCTTCACGCTGCTGTTCTGAATCCCGCTGAGATGTGAACGGTTACCTAACATCCTTATCCACGCTCCACCCTGCTGTTTACCCAGGCGAATATCACCCAGTCGGGTGCGTAAGGTGCTTAGCTCACTCTGTGCCACCTGCGGCAGCGCGTTGGAGATCCCCAGCGCGCTGCGCGCCGAGGCGCTAAGCTGCGGGTTAACTACCGGCTTAACCACCGGTCGGACAACGGGATTGACTCCCGGTGGCGTAACGGGGGCTACGATTGGCGGCGTGTCAGTGTCAGTACCCGGCTCTGATGGCTGCGTTGGCTGTTCCGGATTGTCCTCGCCCGGCGGTAGATCAATATCTGGCGTATCCGGGTTGGCTGATTTTGCCGCCAGTACCCAGTCAGCACCGCGCTGCTGAAGCTCATACTGATAAACACCGGCATCCACCGCGCCATTTTTCAGGCTGAAGATCGCGTTGCCGCCGCCCGTCAGCACCACCGGAAGCACGCCTTCGCTGTTAGCCGGTTCCGCGCCGCTGTCATTAATGCTCAGCTGGTGATCCCCTGCTGCGGTGCCGTGAATATCCAGCAGGTCGCCGCGCAGCGCGGCAATATCGGTATTCATGGCAAAGCTACCGTTACCGCTCAGTGAATCCAGCGTCAGGGTAGAGAAGGCACCGGGGTGAGCAACAAAATTGACCTGGCCATTCTGTTGCAGTGCGCCCACGCTCGAGTTGGCGCTCAGATTCCAGCTGCTGTTATCCAGCGTTAGCGAGGAGATATTTTGTGCCGCGCCGGTCAGCGTAGAGAGCTGACTTAACGTAACGTTGACACTGTCCGCGGCGGTCGCTCTGAGATCGCCATTAATCACCACCTGATTATCTGCCTTCAGATCGATCTGACTGCCGGCGTTGACATCCAGCGCTACGCCGCTGCCGCTGTCGACGGTGGTCCCGTTGCTCAGCTGCACGCGGCTGTTGGCGCTACTGGCGATGATTGCCCGGTCGCGCTCGCTGCTGAGGCGGCTATTATCCAGCGTTACGCTGCTGGCCAGGCCCGCGCTATTACTGCTTAGCGATAAACCTGCCGCTGCGCCGTGGGTGCAGAGGTCGCTGTTGGCAAGATTCAGGGTTCCCGAACGGGTAGCCAGCGCGTAAGCACTGTCGCCAGCGGTATTGACCGTCAGGTTATCACCATTGATGATCGATCCAGAATAGGCCAGCAGGCCGGTTGCACCGTCGCCTGTGGTGGTGATGTCGCTATTGGCCAGTGAGATCGCGCCCCCATTGGCGGCAAAAACCCCCAGCCCACCGCGGCCGTCGCTGTTAACCGTGACCTTATCACCGTCAACGCGCGATTCGCTGTACAGGCCATAGCTGCTGACGCCATGAGTGGTGAGCTGCGAGTTGCTGATAATCGCCGGACCGTACTGCGCGTTAAACGCATGGGCACCGTTACCCTCGGTGGTAAAACGGCTGTCGCTGACATCGGCGCGGGAATTCGCATCGGCAATCCACACCCCATCGGCTCCGTTGCCGCTGGTGTGGATCTGGCTGCCGCTGACCGTGGCGCTGGCATTTTTATTCACGTTAATGCCAATGCCGTTTTGGGTAGCAATCTGGCTGTTAATCAGCGTGATATCGCCTTCAAGCAGCCAGACGCCATTGCCGTTAGCGGTGGTAATGGCGCTGTCGGTAATGGTGGCCGTGGCGTGCCCGCCGTTAGCGTTATACAGATTGATACCGTCATTGAAGTCAGCCGTCACCAGAGTCAGATTGCTGCCGGTCAGCTCCCCGTTGCCCAGCATCAGCGCACCCTGATAACCGCTACCCAGCACGCTAATGGTCGAATCGCTCAGAGAAGCCATCACCCCTTGGCTGCTGTCAGAGAGGCTGTAGGCCAGCACAACGCCTTTCGCTTCGTTGCCGCTGGAGGAGATGGCCAGATTGCTGGTGCTCAGCGTGCCGTCAGCAAGCAGCACGCCACTGCTCTGTGCGCCGGTGGTGGTTAACGTCAGCGGCGTGGTCGCGCTGCCGTTCAGGGTTAACTGTGCCGCACGCGCCCCGTTGACGGCGGCACTGTTGACGCCCTGGGTGGTGACCTTACCGCCGCTCAGGGTCAGACTGGCATTGTTGACGCGCGCCCCATCTGCCATCAGACCATTGGTGGCCAGAGTTGCGTCACGCAGATTCATCGCCGCCTGACTGGTGGCATAAGCCGCGAAAAGCATACTGCCGGAGGTGGAAAACGTCAGCGGCTGATTGGTTTCGAGCAGGCTACCCACATCGCTGGCGAACAGAGGATAGTCACCGGCAATCGCGCTGCTAAAATCATTGAGGGGCTGCATATAGTTGCCGCCGGTCGCACTGTAACCTGCCTGGGCATTAAAGCTTAAGGTGCATGAAGAGATCGCGAGCAAACAGCACTGAGATAATAATGAACGTCGCATAAGTATCATTTCTTCTACAAAGATAAGTGAACAGGGAAAATTAAATAAAGCGAATCTGTGAATTAAATTAATAACGGCTTCAACAGATCGGCTTTATGTGATGTTAATTTGAAAACCCTATGATCCTACGCCCTTGCAGGGAGGTTTTAATAAGACGCAACATGTTGCTGAGTGGGCATATTCTTTTATTTAGTGGTCCTTTTCCTACCGGCTTACACGCCCCAGGATATTTCTGGTTTTTTTTATTCTTTCGCTTTGCCAAAACAAAATGATGTGACAGTATTTAATCAGACTTAAATAATGACATGAGGCCATCCATGGCAAACATACTTGTGATTGACGACCATCCGGTTGCCCGCTTAGCGATCAGAATGCTGCTGGAAAAAGACCAGCACAACATCGTCGCCGAGGCTGACGATGGCCTGCAGGCGCTTGCTCTGGTGCGCAAGCTCTCGCCCGATCTGGTGGTGGTGGATATTGATATCCCCTCGCTTAGCGGGATTGAAGTCATTGAGAAACTGCGTGCAGGAGGCTTCAAAGGTGGTTTACTGGTGCTAACGGCGCGGGATGATGAACACTACCTTGGCCGCTGCATGAGTATTGGCGCCGATGGTTTTGTCAGTAAGAAAAATAACCTGGAAGAGCTGGGTGACGCGGTACGCGCCGTGGTTCGCGGCTATGGTTATTTCCCGTTGAAACGCAGCAATGGCGATGCGGTACACGCGCCTGAAAAAGAGATGGAACTGATTAAATCACTCTCCAGCCGCGAGTTGCAGGTGCTGCGCTGCCTGGCGCGTGGCATGAAGGTAATTGATATTTCACTGCAAATGCATATCAGTAATAAGACCGTCAGTACATATAAAACCCGGGTTATGACCAAACTTGAACTTAGCAGCACGCTGTCGATGATCGATTTTGCCCGCCGCAATAATCTGGACTAATACCGTGAAAAAAATGCTGATTGTCGTTGCGCTGTTAGCCGGGTTTTCAGTGAGCGCGGCGGAAGCGCCAGCCGAGCCTCCTGAACCTTTGCAGATCAACAGCCGTGAGAGTTACAGTCCGCATCAATTTTCCCTCAGTGACTATGAGTGGCGCTGGCTGGGGCAGAAGAGAGAATTAAAGGTCGGCGTATGGCTGGCAGAGACGCCGCCGTTTGATATGTTCACCGAAGCGGGGAAGTTTGAAGGCATTGATGCTGACTACACCCTGCTGTTAACGCAATATCTCGGCCTGCGCTCGCAGGTGTTGCGTTACGATTCACGGGATGCAGCCCTGCAAGCCCTGAAAAATAATCAGGTGGATCTGGTGCTGGACCCCAATGGCAATCCGTTACCCTCCTATAGCAGCCTGATCGGTAGCGATCCCTTTATGGAGGATCGCCCGACCTTAATTCGTCGTATCGATGCGCCGGTTAGCAATATCAATCTGGATAAACGGCCGCTGCACCTGGCCGTGGCGTCCAGCTATCTCGACAGTGCCTGGTTAAACCAGCATTTCCCTGAAGCGCATATTAAGCGTTTTAATGACGATAGTGCCGCGCTTGCCTCGCTGGCATTCGGTGACAGTGACTTTTATCTCGGTAACCTCACTACCGCCAGCTATCTGATTGGCCGCAACTACAATAACCTGCTGGCAGTTCAGTCAATTTTTCCGGCCAGAGCGCCCGGCAGCCGTTTTCTGCTGCGCAGCGAAGACCAGCTGCTGGTCAATGCCGTGAATAAAGTGATTGCTGCTATTCCTCCCTCGCAGAATCAGGTGATTTATCAGCAGTGGAGTGAGGGCAGCGATATGCTGCCGGCGCAGCAGAGGCTGCAACTGACCGAAGCAGAAAAACGCTGGCTTAGTGCCCATCGCACCATTCCAGTAGTGGTTAATTCGCTGTATGCGCCTTTTACCATGTTTGACCATAATGGTGACTTTTACGGTATCAGCGCCGACATTCTGCGCTTAATTCGTTTGCGTACCGGCCTCAACTTCACGCCAGTTCAGGTTGATTCAGTCGGGGATATGTTTTCCGCTGTCAAAGAGGGAAAGGGGCTGTTTATTGGCGCCATCAGCTACAGCACGCTGCGCGACTCCAGCCTGCGTTTCAGCCGGCCCTATTTCAGCTCGCCGTTTGTGCTGGTGGTGAATCGTAAAACCGCATTACCTTTTACCCTCAGTGCAAAGGTACGCATTGCCATCACGGCGAATAATCAGCTGATCCCTGAGCTAAAGCAGCGCTACCCGGGCATCCAGCTGCTGACGGTTGATAATGCCAGCCTGGCGATGCAAATGGTCAATGAGGGGAAAGCGGATGCGGCGATCCACACTCTGGCAGGGGCAGGATATATGATCGATCGCTACTTTCGCGACGATCTGAAAATTGCCACGACGATGGATGAGAGCAACCCGGCGCAGCTGGCATTTGCCGTGCGTCGCGATCAGCCAGAACTGTACAGTATTCTCAATAAAGCACTGGCGGATATCTCCCCGCGTAGCCTGACCCGGGTGATTAATAAGTGGCAAACCACCCCGGATGTTCGCCTCGATACCTGGACTGCCTACCGCAAGCAGTTCTGGCTGCTCGGGGCTATCACGGCGGTGATTGGATTGACCTCGCTGGTGTGGATCTACTATCTGCGCAGGCAGATAGCCGCGCGCCGTAAGGCGCAGTTCAGCCTGCAATCGCAGCTGCAGTTCAGCGATACGCTGCTAAACAGCGTGCAGGTGCCGGTCTATGTTATCGATCTTAACGGTGGGCTGGTGCTGTTTAACGATCCCTGGCAGCAGTTTTTCAAGGCAGAGAGGCTCACGCAGGCCAGAGGCAGCATTGCACAGAGTGACAACCCGCTGCATGTCATCTGGCAGTCGATGGCAGGCGAGGTGAAGAGTGCGCACCAGCAGAATTTTTCGCTGTTCAACGGCGAAAGCTGGCGCAGTGTGACGCACAAAGCCGTGCCCTACGTGGATGATAAGCAACAGGTTATTGGGCTTATCTGCAGCTGGGTAGATATCACTGAGCACCAGTCGCTGACCTCTGAACTCTCTGAGGCGCGTGAACGTGCAGAGCAGGCAAATCGTGCTAAGAGCACTTTCCTTGCGACGATGAGCCATGAGATCCGCACCCCGGTCAGTGCGATCATTGGCCTGCTCGAGCTGGCCGTGAGCGCCCCCGGTAAAAAGACCGATGAGGATGAACCGGTCAGGGTGGCATGGGAATCTGCCCGCTCGCTGATGGGGATCATCGGCGATATCCTGGATATGGCGCGTATTGAGTCAGGCAAGCTGGAACTGGCCCCGGAGTGGGTGCGAACCCGCGAACTGGCCCCCCCGGTGGTCAGGGTGTTTGAAGGCCTGGCGCGCCAGAAGAGTCTGGTTTTACGCTACGCTGAGCCGAACGTCATGCCGTATGAACTGCATATTGACGCGCTGCGTTTTCGCCAGATTTTGTCTAACCTGGTGAGCAATGCGATTAAATTTACCGAAAAGGGCGGCGTTGATGTGGATATTAATCTGCTCAAGCAGTCCCCGGGTGAAGTGATATTAAGCGTAACGGTTAACGACAGTGGCCGCGGCATTGAAATCACTGAGCAGCGTGATATTTTCAACCCTTGGGTACAGGCGCAGGCTGGACGCAAGCAAAGCGGTTCAGGCCTGGGGCTGGCGATCTGTTCACAGCTGGTACAGATGATGGGCGGTAACATCTTCATGGAGAGCCAACCGGGTAACGGAACGCGCGTCACCTTTACCCTGACGGTGCCTGCGCGTGACTATACCCCTGCAGCCGTTTCTGCACCGACAGATGCCGATGACGGTGAAATCACTTCACTGCGCATTCTGGCGGTTGACGACCACCCGGCTAACCTGATGCTGCTGCGTCGCCAGCTGGCGCGTCTCGGGCACACCATTAGCGAAGCCTGTGACGGAGAACAGGGCTGGGAGATGTGGCAACAGCAGGAGTTCGATCTGGTGATTACTGATTGCAGTATGCCGGGCATGGACGGCCTGGAGCTGACGCGCTTGATCCGCCAGCACCAGCACCAGCAGCGGCCGGTGATGATAGTGGGATTAACGGCGAACGCCTGGCCGGAGGAGCGCGCTCGCTGTCAGCAGGCGGGTATGGACGACTGCATGTTTAAACCGCTTCAGCTTCCTCAGCTTAAAACCATGCTGCGCCAGGTATCCAGGCAGCTGGGCGAGACACAGATACCGACTGAAGAGCGCCCGGTGACGCTGGAGCAGCTGGTGAATTTCCCGGCGCTGCAGCAGCTGACGCAAAATGATGACGAGCTGCTGCATGAGCTGCTGCAAACCACTTCGGCAACCAACCAGCAGGATCTGGTGCAGGCAGGGGATCTGGTCGAACTTGAGGACTGGCCGGAACTGGCAAAATGCATCCATCGTCTGTCAGGCGCCGCACAGATAATCAGTGCGTTTAAGGTGGAAGCGCTGTGCCGGGAGCTGGAGAGTGTCTGCCGCGAAGAAAATGTCGACCGCCAGCGCGCGCATCAGCTTTGGCAGCAGGTGCAGAAGGATTCGCAGGTGCTTGAGGCTGCCATGCAGCGGTGGTTAAGTCAGGATTATAAAGAGTAGGGGGCGCCAGCCCCCTACTGTCAGGTTCAGGCGACCGGACGAGCCACGATGCTGCGGGTTTCCATGCGCACTTCGGCGATGGTCACCTCAATCAGGTCGGTGACGCGATAGACCACCTCACCTTTGATCTGCACCGTGCCGTTTTCATTGCTCAGCACCAGCTCATCGCGTACCGCATGAATAAACGGTGCCGGGATAAAGGCGACAGCGCCGTTATCCTGCAGACGAACACGCATGCCGCCGCGCGAGACGTCGATAACCTCGGCGCTAAAGCGCCGATCGGTGCCGACCGCTTTCTCAAGGAATCGCGAGTAGAGCCAGTCACCGACATCGCGCTCCGCCATGCGGTTTTGACGGCGGCGCTCGGCCATTTTCACCGTCAGCTCATCGGCAGGGCGCTCAGCGGCTTCACCTTTGATCATCGCTTTCAGCAGGCGGTGGTTAACCATGTCGCCGTACTTACGAATAGGGGAAGTCCAGGTGGCGTACGCCTCAAGGCCAAGACCGAAGTGCGGGCCAGGAGTGATGCTCACCTCAGCAAAAGACTGGAAGCGGCGAATGCGGCTGTCAAGGAACTGGGTGGGCAGCGCATCCAGCTCACGGCGCAGGTTACGGAAACCGTCCAGCGTGGCAATCGCCAGCGGATCGGCTGTGACGCCGTGGTTGGCCAGCACGCCAGCAGCCAGCTCCGCGTTAGCTGCATCAAAGCCGAGGTGCACGTTATACACGCCAAAGCCCAGCTTATCGCTCAGCACGGTGGCAGCGCAGATATTAGCAAGGATCATCGACTCTTCCACGATGCGGTTAGCAATGCGGCGGTGTTCGGCGACGATATCCAGCACTTCGCCTTTCTCACCCAGCAGGAAGCGGAAATCAGGGCGATCTTTAAACACCAGCGCATGCGCCTGGCGCCACGCGCTGCGTGCCAGGCACAAGCGGTGCAGCAGGCGGATCTGCTCAGCAATCGCTTCGCTTTCCGGCTGCCATTCGCCGCTATTTTCCAGCCAGTCAGACACGTTGTCGTAGACCAGCTTGGATTTTGACTCAATCCAGGCGGCGAAGAAGTGGATATCCTCACCCAGCGTGCCATCCGCAGCCACGGTCACGCGGCAGGCCAGCACCGGACGGCGCTCACCGGCACGCAGTGAACAGGTGTCATCAGACAGCTGGCGCGGCAGCATCGGGATATTAAAGCCCGGCAGATAGTTGGTGAATGAGCGTTCAGCGGCGACCGCATCCAGCTTGCTGCCGACCGGCACGTAAGCCGTCGGGTCAGCGATGGCGATAGTCAGATTCAGCGCGCCGTCGGCGGCCTCTTCCACATAGAGCGCATCATCCATATCTTCGGTGCTGGCGCTGTCGATGGTGACGAAGTTCAGAGCAGTGAGGTCTTCACGCTCCAGTCCTTCATCCAGCATCTCTTCAGGCGCAGCCACGTCCGGTGCTTCACGCTCCAGATTGTGGCGCGACAGCGTCACCCACCACGGAGCCAGATGGTCATCCGCAGTGGTAATAAATTCGGTCAGTTCAGCATAGAAGGTGCGGTCGCCCTTCAGCGGATGGCGGCGCATCTCTGCCACCGCCCAGTCTCCGGCCTGAAAGTCATGCTTCACGCTGCGCTCTGCGCGGCACTGGATCGCATCTTTCAGCAGGGGATGGTCGGGAACGATCGACAGGCGGTCGTCTTTTCTCTGTACCCGGCCAACAAAACGCGTCAGGAAAGGTTCAATCAGCGTTTCAGGATCGGCAACTTCGCGATCTTTGTCGGTCTGAATCACTGCGCTCACGCGGTCACCGTGCATCACTTTTTTCATGAACGGTGGCGGAATAAAGTAGCTTTTCTGCGGGTCGACTTCCAGGAAGCCAAAACCTTTTTCCGTGCCTTTTACCACACCCTCAACACGCGGTGTCTGGGAGTGGAGTTTCTCTTTAAGCTGCGCGAGCAGCGGGTTATCCTGGAACATAATTTCAACGTTTTCGTGGCCTAAGAGCGGCAGACAGTTTTACGCGATTAACCGCGCTACGGCAAGAAAAAACCCCGTTTCCGGGGTCTTCAGGGGCGACCATTTTTTCCGGCCGCCTGGTTAAATCAGCCTGCCGTTATGAGCGCATCAGGCAATGCGCAGGCCCGGCGTCACCGGTGAGAGGGTAATTTTTACCGGCACGGACTTGGAGGTCGGGGTACCGCTGCCGTCAC
This sequence comes from Erwinia aphidicola, assembly GCF_014773485.1. GTDB lineage: Bacteria > Pseudomonadota > Gammaproteobacteria > Enterobacterales > Enterobacteriaceae > Erwinia > Erwinia aphidicola. The sequence continues at coordinate 664,585 of NZ_JACXBP010000001.1, forward strand.
CAAAACTGGAAAGCGGAACCAGCGGGTTAGTTTCCGGATAATAGGCCGCGAGATTACCGCGTGGGATGGCGTAAGGCACCAGCTTGAAGCCGCTCACTTTGCGGGTAATTCCATCGTTCCACAGGGTTTCAATATCCACGTTGTCGCCGGCGGCGTAGCCCATGCTTTCCATATCCTGCGGATTGATGAACAGCACCTCGCGCTGGCCATATACGCCACGGTAACGGTCATCAAGGCCGTAAATGGTGGTGTTGTACTGATCGTGAGAACGCAGGGTCTGCAGCGTAAACGGCACTTCCTCATCCAGCTGCGGGAACAGCGAGGTGGGCAGGGCAGCGGCGCTGAACTGGGCTTTCTCATTCAGGGTAGTAAAGCGCAGCTCTGCGGCAGCATTACCCAGGTAGAAACCACCTTTCAGATCGCATTTGGCGTTGAAATCGCTAAAGCCCGGAATCGTGGCGGCAATATGGTCACGGATTTTGTTGTAGTCACCGGCAAGCGATAACCAGTCAACTTTATCGCTGCCCAGCACGGCATTGGCGATCCCCGCGACAATCCAGGTTTCTGACCGCTGGGTATCGGCGAGAGGTTTGCCGACGCCCTCGGAGGCATGCACCATGCTGAAAGAGTCTTCGACGGTAATAAACTGCGCACCGCTGGCCTGCACATCCTGCTCGGTACGGCCAAGCGTTGGCAGGATCAGCGCATCGATCGCCCCCGGGCAAAGATGGCTGCGGTTAAGCTTGGTGCTGATTTGCACGGTCAGGCCGCAGCGTCTCAAGGCTTCTTCGGTGCGAGGGCTGTCCGGGGCGGCTGCCGCGAGATTGCCACCGAGGGCGATCAGCACTTTAACCTCATCGCGCAGCATCGCTTCCAGGGCTTCAACGGTGTTATGGCCGATTTCACGCGGCGGCTCAAAGCCGAAATGCTGACCCAGGCTGTCGAGAAACGCTTTAGACGGTTTCTCATCAATGCCCATAGTGCGGTTGCCCTGCACGTTACTGTGGCCGCGCACCGGACAAAGTCCGGCACCTTTTTTACCCAGTTGACCAAACAGCAGCTGCAGGTTGACGATCTCACGCACGGTATCCACCGAGTGCTTATGCTGGGTAATGCCCATCGCCCAGGTACAGATCACCCGCTCGGAGTGTTGATAGATGGCGGCGGCTTCGCGAATTTGCTGTTCACTCAGGCCGGACTGGCTGACAATGTGTGACCATTCGGTGGCGTCGACTTCGGCCAGATAAGCCTCCATCCCTTCAGTTTTGGCATTGATAAACACTTCATCAAACAGGCCCTTTTCACCCTGCGCCACTCGCGCACGATGGTTTTCTGCCAGCACTTTCACCATGCCGCGCACCGCCGCCATATCACCGCCGAGATTCGGCTGATAGTAGGTCGAGCTGATTTTACCGGCCATGCTGGTCACCACTTCCAGCGGTTTTTGCGGATCGGCAAAACGCTCCAGCCCGCGCTCGCGCAGGGTATTGAACGTGACGATTTTCGCCCCGCGATCGGCGGCGTGGCGCAGGCTGTGCAGCATACGCGGATGGTTGGTGCCGGGGTTCTGACCGAACACGAAAATCGCATCAGCATGGTCAAAATCGTCAAGGCGGATGGTGCCTTTGCCGACGCCGATGCTGCGTTTCAAACCGGTGCCGCTGGCTTCGTGGCACATGTTAGAGCAGTCGGGGAAGTTATTGCTGCCGTTCATGCGGCCAAACAGCTGATACAGCCAGGAGGCTTCATTACTGGCGCGCCCGGAGGTGTACAGCTCCATCTGGTCAGGATTGTCCATCGCCTTGATATGGGAAGCGATAAGCTGGAAGGCATCGTCCCAGCTAATGGGCTCGTAGCGGTCGGTGGCGCGGTTATAGCGCAGCGGATCGGTCAGACGCCCCTGATATTCGAGGAAGTAATCGCTCTGCTGATACAGTGCCGAGACGCTATGCTGTGCAAAGAAATCGGCACCGATATTGCGGCGGGTAGCTTCCCAGGTCACCGCTTTCGCACCGTTCTCGCAGAAGCTGAAGGTACTTTTATTATCATCACCCCAGGCACAGCCCGGGCAGTCAAAGCCTTTCGCTTTGTTCATGCGCATCAGATTGCGCAGATTTTTGATCACTTGCTTGCTGTCAAAAACGAAGCGGGTCGTGGCTTCCAGTGAACCCCAACCGCCCGCAGCGGCCTGGTAAGGTTTGATGGCTTCTTTAAATTTCATTATCTCGCAGGCTTATGTTGAATAATTGTTATGAGTATATGTCTTCTTTATGGCAATTCTGCGAGTGGCAGGGGGATTTGTCTAATTGATTGAGGAAATGGTGCGATAGGCGCTGTTTATCATGGCAGGCGCAGAAGTGTGATTACGCTCAAGAATTAACCGTTAAAATTGCCGCTGAAGACGATCTTAATCAAGCACGCGACTAATACTTAGCTCTTTGCAGTCAGAGCGGGAGAGGTCAGATGAAAGAGTTTGCCAGCAAGATCCACGCCTTCGGCAAAGCGCTGATGATGCCGATTTCGGTGATTGCCGCCGCCGGCATTTTCCTTGGTGTGGCGGCGGCGTTGCAAAATCCGGCGATTACCGGGGAGGCCTTCGCCAGCATGCAGACGCCCCAGCTGATCATTGGCTTTATCCGTAAGGTCGCCGGGGCGCTGTTTGCTAACCTGCCGCTGTTCTTTGCCGTTGCCAGCGCCATTGGCCTGGCAAAAGCGGAGAAACCGACGGCCGCCTTTGCCGCGGTGATAGGTTTCATCGCTATGCACGTGGGCGTTAGCGCCACGCTAGCCGCCAAGGGTCTGACCGCTGCCACCACCACACCCGCCGCGCTCCAGCAGCAGGGCATGGACCAGACAGCAGCGATGATGACCTCGGCGGAATATATCCCGATGCTCGGTATCTTTACCTACAACATGAGCGTGCTGGGCGGGGTGATTGCCGGGCTGCTGACGGTGGCGATCCATAACCGCTGCTACACCACTCAGCTGCCGACCGCCATCAGCTTTTTCGGCGGGCGGCGCTTTGTGCCGATTGTCACCGTGCTGGTGCTGCCGCTGGTGGGCGTGCTGCTGGCGTTAATCTGGCCGACGATTGGCGCCGGGATTGCCTGGGTCGGGGAGCTGATTGGCAAAAGCGGCCAGTACGGCGCATTGCTCTACGGTACCAGTGAACGCCTGCTTATCCCGACCGGGTTACATCACATCCTCAATGAAACCGTGCGCTTCACGCCGATTGGCGGCATTGCCACGGTAGACGGGCAGACGATTGTCGGCGCGCTGAACATCTTTAACACCTCACTGACGCATCCCGGCTCGGTGCCGGATGCCACGGTGCAGGAGGCCACGCGTTTCCTCGCCCAGGGTAAAATCCCGGTGATGATGTTTGGCCTGCCCGCCGCCGCGCTGGCGATTTATCACTGTGCGCGACCGGAACATAAACAGCGGGTGAAGGCGCTGGTAATGGCCGGGGCGCTCACCTCGTTTACCACCGGGATCACCGAGCCACTGGAGTTCTGCTTTATCTTTGTCTCGCCGGTGCTCTACATCCTGCACGCCCTGCTGAGCGGGCTGTCGTTTATGCTGATGTCGCTGATGCACCTGATGATTGGCAACATTCAGGGCGGTGCGATTGATCTGGTGGTGTTCGGCATTCTGGGCGGCAGCAAAACGGCCTGGTGGTGGAGCGTGGTGCTCGGGCTAATCTACGTGCCGATCTACTACTGCGGCTTTAAATTCATCATCCTGCGGATGCGGGTGGAAACCCCGGGGCGAGAATCCGGGCAGGAACCGCAGCAGGAGACCGTTGCCGCCGACGAGCGCACCCGCGTGATTATCAGCGGGCTGGGTGGGAAGGCCAATATAGAGGACGTCGATTGCTGCTTCACCCGTCTGCGCGTGCGCGTTAAGCAGATGAACGAGGTAGTGGACCAGACGCTGATGAGCACCGGTGCCAATGGCGTAAATCGCGTTAGCGATCGCGATGTGCAGGTGATTTATGGGCCGCAGGTAGAGAAAATAGCCAGCGAGGTGAAAAGTGCGCTGGGCGTGGCATGAAGTCGCGTTTTTGGCTCTCAGGCTGTTACTATTAGCCAAAATTTACCAATAAAATAACCATTATGGATATCAAGCAGCTCATCTACCTGTGCAACCTCGAGCGCGAGCGCCACTTTGGCCGAGCCGCAGAAGCCAGCTTTGTCAGTCAGCCCACGCTTTCGATGCGCCTGAAAAACCTGGAAATTGAGCTGGGGCTGTCGCTGATTAACCGCAGCAATAACTTCGACGGCTTCACCCCGGAAGGGGAGCGTGTGCTCTCGTGGGCGCGGGAGATCGTCTCCGTCTATCAGGGCTTAAAGCTGGAAGTTGAGTCGTTGAAGCACGGGGTTAACGGCACGCTGCGCATCGGCGTGGTGCCCCAGTGCAGCATCTCGCTGCCGGTGATGCTGAAGGCGATTAGCGAGCGCTATCCGCAGCTGGATTACCGCGTGGCGGTGCTGAGCGCCGATCAGCTGCTGGAAGCGCTGAATAGCCATACGGTGGATGTCGGCATTGGCTTCTTTGAGCTGTCGACGCTGCGCGAACTGCATTTTCAGGCAGAAACGCTGGCGGATAATGGCGTGGAGCTGCTGTTTCATCCGCAGCATTTTCCGCAGTTGAACGGCACTGAGCCGCTGACGCTGCCAGAGATCGCCGCGCTGCCGCTCTGTCTGGCCGATCAAACCCGCTATTTTCGCCGCTATGTTGACGGGCATTTCCGCGAAGCCGGGCTGGAGCTGCGCGTGGTGCTGGAGACCACCTCAGTATTTCAGCTGCTGCAGGGCGCGCAGGTGGGCCTGGGCTGCCTGATTTCTCCCGTCGGGCATCTGATCGCGGGGATGAGCGGTGAGCTGAGCCGCCGCGCGGTGGCGATGCCGCCGATGTCACGCCAGGCTGCGGTGGTGATCGCCGAGCCTGGTCGCGCCACTCCGCTGGCACAGCATTTCTTCGATGAAGTACGGCGCTGGCTGATGGGCTGAGCTAACGCGCTGCCGTGCTGCCCAGGCCCTGCATAAGGCGGTTGCCCCAGCTGGCGTTGGCCACGCTAAGGATTATCGCAAACACTTGCGCGGTACTCAGCCCGGCCTCTTTCAGCGGTTGCACGTGCGCCGCGTTAACCCGCTCGGGCGAGCGCGTTAGCTGGGCTGCCAGCTGGATTACCGCCTGCTGCTGCGGGTCAGCCAGCGCCAGCGCGTGATCGACACTCGCCTGCAGTGCATCACGCAATTCGCCCAGCGCTAAGCGGCCAAAGCAGGCAGCACTGCCGTTAATCCTTGCGGTCACTGCCGCCGCCAGCGTGGCCTGCGGCGAATGACGGATTTCAGACAGTGCCTGCAGCAGGCTCGCCCAGCCGTACAGGGTTTTGCCGTCGTGCGCGAACAGCCAGGCACCGGCTTCCAGCTCGGCTATCGGCTGACAGAAAGTCAGGGCCTCTAACTGATCGGTTGCGGCGTAACGCATTTCGAGCGGCGGCAGGCTGGGCTGCCACTCTGCCGCGGTGCTGAACAGCTCGGGGTCCGCGTCTGCAGGCACCGTTACGCCCGGCATCCAGCGCACGGGCAGCGCCAGCAGGGCATGAATTCCGGCCACCACGCGTGCCTGGTAGCTGACAAAGCCAATAATCTGGCTGAGCGTGACAATATCCGACGCACTGAGCCCCACATCATCCAGATGCTGTACGGCAGCGGCGTCAATCAACGTTGGCTGGCTGGCAAGCTGGCGGGCATACTCGGTGATTTGCGTCAGGCGGCGATTGCTCTCACGTGATGAATCCGGCCCAGGCAGCGGGTTAAGCCGCGCCGCATAGTGATTACACAGGCGCTGAACGCCGGTAACCTGCGCCACCGTCAGCGCGCTGCTCAGTCGGTCATACAGCGTAAGCGTGTGGGTCAGGCTGGTGGTTAATTCGTTGGGGAACAGGATCTGATAGAGATCGCGGGAGGCCAGCAGTGCGGGCTGCACCTGCTGCAAAGTGGGGATCAGGTCGCCCTCGACCTGCTGCGCCAGACCAAGCAGGAAACGGTCTTCAATAGTGGCAGCTTCGGGCACCAGCGGCGCGCGCTGCGCGGGCAGGCTGGTCTGGGTTTCATGATACCAGTGGTTGTTGCCGGTAAAGCGGCGCTGTTCCATGATCATTCCTTTTCAATTACGGCACGGGTATCCTGGCGTAAGCGCTAAAGCGAAAGAAATAATGTTCGGTGCTATCAAATAGCTGGATGGCATAAGCGGTGCCGTCGTAGGGGCGAGGCATGCCTCGCCCTGGTCAGCAATTGCCGGGTCAGGCATGCCTGACCCCTACGGGTAGGAGGTTAGCGGTCTTTACGCCACGCGTCGGCGGTCAGCGCTTCACCGAAGTGGCTGGAGATCAGGCGTTTGGTGAGATCGTGCAGCGGGCAGGCCAGCACGTCGGCGGTGCTGCCGCGCTCCACCACTTCGCCCTGATGCATCACCAGCAGCTTGTCGCTGATATGTTTCATCATACCCAGATGCTGCGTGACGTAGATATAGGCAATACCGTGCTTGTCCTGCAGCTCCAGCATCAGATTGATCAGCTGCGAGCGCATCGACATATCCAGCGCCGCCAGCGCTTCATCCGCCACAATCACCTTCGGCTGTAAAATCAGCGCGCGCGCCAGGCCGATGCGCTGCTTCTGACCCGGGGCCAGCATGTGCGGATAGTAGGAAGCGTGGTCGCGCAGCAGCCCGACCTGGCGCAGCGTGGCGATAATACGTTTCTCGCGCTCATCTGCATTCAGCTCGGTGTTGAGGCGCAGCGGGAAATCGAGGATCTGGCTGATGCGCTGGCGTGGATTCAGGGAGGTCGACGGATCCTGGAATATCATACGAATACGCTGACTGCGATAGCCGTAATCGCCATACTCCAGTGGACGATCGTCAATCACTATTTCGCCGGATGAGGGGGCAATCATCCCGCTCAGCATTTTCGCCAGCGTCGATTTGCCCGAGCCGTTTTCACCGATAATCGCCAGCGTCTGGCGCTCGCGCAGGGTGAAGCTGACATCCTTCACCGCCTCAACATGCTGGCGGCGGAACAGCCCGGTGCGGTAGCGGTAGGTTTTGCTCAGGTTGCGCACTTCCAGCAGCGTTTCAACCATTACTGACTCTCCATATTCAGCGGGAAGTGGCAGGCAAACATATGACTCTTCGACCCGGTTAAGCGCGGGGTCTCAATACAGGTTTTCTGGGCATAAGGGCAGCGCGGGCCCAGGCGGCAGCCAATCGGCAGGTGTTCAAGCGAGGGGATGGCACCCGGCAGCGTATTGAGTCGGCTCTTATGCGGCAGCGAACGGCCAAAGTCCGGCATTGCGCGGATCAGCGCCTGAGTATATGGGTGATGCGGCGCGCTAATCAGCTCGTCGCTGAGCGCGGTTTCCACCGTCTGCCCGCAGTACATCACGTTAATTTTATCCGCCCACTGGCTCAGCATCTGCAGGTCGTGGCTGATCAGCAGAATAGTGGTGTTATTGTTTTGGTTGAGCCGGGAGAGCAGGCGGAAAATCTGCGCCTGGGTGGTCGGTTCCATGGCGTTTGTTGGCTCATCGGCAATCAGCAGGCGCGGCTGATTCGCCAGGGCGATGGCAATCATCACCTTCTGGCACTCGCCGTCGGTCAGCTCATACGGGAAGCTGCTCATAATATCTTTATGATCTTTGATGCCAACGCGGTGCAGCAGCTCAATGGCGCGGCGATGGCGCCAGCCAAAGCGCTGATACCAGCGGCCTTTCCACGTCCAGCCGGGGATCGCCTGCTTGATCTGAGTGCCGATACTTTCCGACGGGTCAAGGCACGACTGCGGCTCCTGGAAAATCATCGACACGTTATGACCGACAATTTTACGCCGTTCACGCGGCGTCAGGTGCAGCAGGTCGATGTCGTTAAAGCGCATGCGGTCAGCGGTGATGCGCCAGTTATCCTTGGTGACACCGCAGATCGCCTTGGCGATCAGGCTCTTGCCCGAACCGGATTCTCCCACCAGCCCGCGCACTTCACCTTCGCTCAGCGTGATGCTGACCCGGTCGACCGCTTTTACCGGCCCTTCGGAGGTCATAAATTCTATCGTCAGGTTACGAATATCGAGCAGCGGCATTATTCAACTCCCGCAACGATGGCCCGGCGTGCGCCGTCACCCAACAGGTTAACAATCAGTACACTAAGCATAATCGCTGCGCCCGGTAACATCACGGTCCAGGGAGCAACATAAATCAGCTCCAGCGAATCGCCCAGCATCGCGCCCCACTCCGGGGAGGGGAGCTGCGCACCGAGGTCGAGGAAGCCGAGTGCGGCGATATCGAGGATCGCCATCGACAGCGCGCGGGTAAATTCGGTCACCAGCAGCGCCAGAATGTTAGGCAAAATGGCATACCAGAGAATATCCAGGCTGCTGGCGCCGTCGAGACGCGCGGCCACCACGTACTCTTTTTCCAGCTCATCATGCACCGCGCTGTAAATGGCGCGCACCAGGCGCGGCAGAATGGCCAGGAACACCGCCAGCATCGCATGTTCCAGCCGTGGACCCATAAAGGCCACCACGATGATAGCCAGCAGCAGAGAGGGGATCGACAGCAGCGTGTCGAGCACGTGATTCATCACCGCCGAGCGCAGGCCGTGCGTCAGCCCGGCCAAAACGCCAAGCACCATCGCGCACAGCGCCGCCGCCAGCGTGACCACAATCGCGGAGCCGACGGTCGGCGCCGCGCCGCTCAGCAGGCGGCTGAGCAGATCGCGCCCCAGATCGTCCGTACCGAGAAAGAACGAAACATCGCCATAGCGTGACCATGAAGGCGGCAGCAGCTGGAAGCCGAGAAACTGCTGGTCGAGGCCGTAAGGCGCCACCAGCCCGCCAAAAATGCACAGCAGCAGCAGCGCGATAAAGCCATAGAAGCCAATCATCGCCGTGGTATCGCGATAGAACAGCCCCCACGTGTGGCGCAGCGGGCTGGGCGGCCGCTTCTCGGAGTAGATATTATCTGAGGGCATACCATTCCTTATGCTTCAGCGGGTTTGTCATGGCACCCAGAATATCGGAGAGCACGTTCACGGCGATCACCAGAGCGCCAACCACCATCACGCCGGCGGAAATCGCCGCATAATCCTGCTGGCGAATGGCGTTAATCAGCCAGCGGCCGAGGCCTGGCCAGCTAAACACCACTTCAGTAATCATCGCCAGCGTCAGCATGGTAGAGAATTGTAGCCCGAGACGCGGGATCACCGGCGGCAGGGCATTATGCAGTACGTGACGGCGTATAACGGTGAAGCGCGACAGCCCGCGCGTGGCGGCGGCTTTCACATAGTTCTGCTCCATCACCTCGCGGGTGCTGATGCGCAGCAGGCGGATCACCTCAGTGGTGGGTGCCACGGCCAGCGCGGTAACCGGCAGGATCATATGCTTAAGCGCGCTGATAATCATCTCATGGCGCCACGGCGAGTCCGTCAGCCAGGCATCAATCAGTGCGAACCCGCTGATGTGCTGCACCGGATAGAGCAGGTCAAAGCGCCCGGACACCGGCAGCCAGCCGAGATTAAGCGAGAAAAACAGCGTCAGCAACAGCGCCAGCCAGAACACCGGCAGGGAAAAGCCGAGCAGGGCCACGGCGCTGATGGCTTTATCCTGCCATTTGTTACGCATCACCCCGGCGACAATACCCAGCGGAATACCGACCAGCAGTGCCAGGCTGAAGGCCATAAAGCACAGCTCCAGCGTGGCGGGGAACACTTCACGCAGCTGCAGATTAATCGACTGACCGTTAATACTGGACACCCCGAAATCCAGCTGCACGATGCCTCTGAGCCAGAACAGCAGCGCATCCCACAGCGATGCGCCCTGCAGCGGCGCATGCGGCGTGAAATAGCTCAGGCTGAAGCCAACCAGCGTCAGCATAAACATCGTGACGATAAACAGCACCAGGCGGCGCAGCGTATAGATAATCACGGCGATTTCTCCTCACCACTTTCGCGGTGGACACCCGCAAAGGAAGCATTACCAAACGGGCTAAGCACCAGGCCTTTGATATCGTGGCGGTAGGCCTGCAGGCGCAGCGAATAGGCCAGCGGCAGCACCGGCAGCTCCTGCGACAGCAGCGCCTGGGCGCGATCGTAATAGTCGATGCGGTTAGCAAGCTGCTGTGACAGCAGGGCCTTATGCAGCAGCTCATCAAACGCCGAGTTACACCAGTGGGCAAAGTTGGTCTGTGAGGCGATGGCCGCGCAGCTCAGCAGCGGGCGGAAAAAGCTGTCCGGGTCATTACTGTCGGTTGCCCAGCCGGTCAGCGTCAGGTCGTGGTTATTCTCCATCAGCCTGGCTTCCTGGAAGCGCCCCTCTACCTGCACGATGGTCACTTTAACGCCAACCTGCGCCAGATCGGCCTGAATCAGCTCGGCGGTTTTCAGCGGGCTGGGGTTCCAGGACTGTGAGGCAGAAGGCACCCACAGGTTGAGGTGCAGGTTCTCAATGCCCAGCGCCTTTAGCTCTTCACGGGCTTTCTGCGGATTATAGGGCGTGACGCGCGCATCGGTATCATAGGCCCATGAAGCGCGCGGCAGAATCGAGGCTGCGGTCTCGGCGGTGCCGTAATAAATCGACTCCATCAGGCGTTCATTGTTGATTGCCAGCGCCAGCGCCTGGCGCACCTGTGGACGATCGAGCGGCGCTTTGCGGGTATTAAAGGCCAGATAGGCGATGTTCATGCCCGGGCGCAGCGTCAGGCGCAGGCGCGGGTCGTCACGCAGAATAGAGAGCTGGCTGGCGGCTGGGTAGGCCAGCACGTCGCACTCGCCGGTCAGCAGCTTGGACAAGCGCCCGGTGCCGCCCGCTGCCATATCGACCACCACCTGCGCCATGCGCGGCTGGCCTTTCCAGTAAGCGTCATTGCGCTGCAGGCGAATGTACTGTCCGCTGCGGTAATCATTCAGCATAAACGGACCGGTGCCAACGGGCTCGCGATCGAGCTGCTCCTGGCGATCAATTTTGCTCAGCCGATCGGCATACTCGGCTGACAGCACCGGCGCGTAATGGGTGGCAAGGTGCCAGAGGAAGGACGCATCCGGGCTGTTAAGGCGGATTTCTACCGTATCCTTATCCAGCTTCTTCACGCTCTGCACCGCATCGGAAAATTGCAGGCTGTCAAAGTAGGGGTAGCTGCCGCCGTTGACGTTGTGCCACGGGTGCTTGCGGTTAAATACGCGCTCGAAGCTAAACACCACGTCATCGGCATTCAACGGGCGGCTGGGTTTGAACCAGGCGGTGTGCTGGAAGGCCACGTTGTGACGCAGGTGGAAGCGATAGGTGGCGCCGTTATCCAGCACTTCCCAGCTCTCTGCCAGCTCGGGGATCAGGCGATAGGTGTAGGGATCGACGTCAAGCAGGCGGTCATACAGCTGGGCGGCGAGGGTATCCACCACCAGCCCACCGCTGGCCATCTGCGGGTTAAAAGTATTCATTACGCCGTTAACGCAATACACGAAGCCGCTCTGGCGGATATCACCGGGCGTTGCGGACCAGGCCGGGGCGCTTAGCACGCTCAGGCTCAGAAGCAGAGTGGAGATTAGTTTGCGCATAACTCTTCTGAAAATTCAGGCAATAAACACAGTGTACCGCACTCTCAGGCTGCACCCAAAGTTTGCTGCATAGTGGCGGGGCGATTCCGCTATATTAATAAGCACATTAACCAGAGGGTGTTGAAAATACGCACAAAGTTGTTATGGAAATGAGAAAGATTCTCAACAAAATGCTTTACAAGCAAGACTGAGAATGATTATTATTCCCCTGCGCTTCACCGGTGGCTCTGCCGCTGAAGAGCACGACATTGCTCACATTGCTTCCAGTATTTTTAGCCCACCCTGCGTGGGCTTTTTTTTGCCGTAAAACCAGGGTCGGGCATGCCCGACCCCTACGAGGGTGCGGCACAATACCGTAGGGGCGATGGCATGCCCGACCCCAGCGAAGGTACGGCGCAACACCGTGGTGCGACGGCATGCCCGCCTCCTGTGAGGGTGCGGCGCAACACCGTAGGGGCGATGGCATGCCTCGCCCGCCGTTAATTATGATGGATTCAAATCGTGTTTCTTCAGCATGGCGCGCAGCTGATGATAGGTCACGCCCAGCAGCCCGGCGGCGCGTTTCTGATTAAAGCGCGCCTGCGCAAGGCTTTTCTCCAGCAGCGCTTTCTCCTGTTCGTGCTGCCAGCGGCGCAGATCCAGCGGCAGCGCGGGCAGGGCGTCCGCGGCGGGCTCCTCCAGCGGGATAGGCGCAGTGCGCTCGAACGGATTGATAATGATGTTATCCAGCGGTTCCTCAATGCTGGCGTGGCGATACACCGAGCGCTCCACCACGTTTTTCAGCTCGCGCACGTTGCCCGGCCAGCCGTAATCCAGCAGGCGCTGTTCAGCCGCCGGAGAAAAACCGGGAAACAGCGCCAGCCCCAGCTCGCGGCACATCTGAATGGCGAAGTGCTGCGCCATCACCAGAATATCGCTGCGCCTTTCGCGCAGGGGCGGGAGCTGCACCACGTCGAACGCCAGGCGGTCGAGCAGGTCGGCACGGAATCTCCCTTCCTGCGCCAGCTTCGGCAGGTCGTCATTGGTGGCGCACACCAGCCGCACGCTGACCTGCAGCGGCTGGCTGCCGCCGACGCGCTCCAGATGACCATATTCAATCACCCTCAGCAGCTTCTCCTGCACCAGCATCGGCGCCGTTGCCAGCTCGTCAAGAAACAGCGTACCGCCGTCAGCGCGTTCAAAGCGGCCAAGATGGCGTTTCTGCGCGCCGGTAAAAGCGCCGGCCTCGTGGCCGAACAGCTCCGAATCCAGCAGGTTTTCATTGAGCGCGGCGCAGTTGAGCGAAATAAACGGCCCCTGCCAGCGGTCGGATAAATAGTGCAGACGGCTGGCGATCAGCTCTTTGCCGGTGCCGCGCTCGCCAATAACCAGCACCGGCTTATTCAGCGGCGCGAGGCGGGAAACCTGCTCCAGCACTTCCAGAAAGTTGTTTGATTCACCGAGCAGGGCATCAGGATTTTCGCTCATCATTAATTTCACCAGGTGTTAGTGATAAAAACCACTTTAGCCGCTGTGGCTGAGGGTGTAAAGCCGCCCGGCCCAGTAAAATCAGCAACATAAAAACTGGCACGCTATTTGAATAGTAATAACTCACAGCGCAATATCCTTTGTGCCGACAACTGACTGAAGAGGATTTCGATAATGGGTATTTTTTCTCGCTTCGCCGACATCGTGAACGCCAACATTAACTCGCTGCTGGAAAAAGCAGAAGATCCGCAGAAGCTGGTGCGCCTGATGATTCAGGAAATGGAAGATACGCTGGTTGAAGTGCGTTCCACTTCTGCCCGCGCGCTGGCTGAGAAAAAACAGCTGCTGCGCCGCATTGACCAGGCTGAAAGCCAGCAGGCGGAATGGCAGGAAAAAGCTGAACTGGCACTGCGCAAAGAGAAAGACGACCTGGCGCGCGCTGCGCTGATGGAAAAACAGAAGCTGACCGATCTGATTGCCACGCTGCAGCAGGAAGCCACTCAGGTAGAAGAGAGCCTGGCGCGTATGAAAGGTGAGATTGGTGAGCTGGAAAGCAAACTGAGCGAAACCCGCGCCCGCCAGCAGGCATTGACCCTGCGTCATCAGGCCGCTTCCTCCTCACGTGATGTGCGCCGCCAGCTGGACAGCGGTAAAATTGATGAAGCGATGGCGCGCTTTGAATCGTTTGAGCGCCGCATCGATCATATGGAAGCCGAGGCCGAGAGCCACAGCTTCGGCAAGAAGAAAACGCTCGATCAGCAGTTTGCCGATCTGCAGGCCGACGATGAAATCAGCGAGCAGCTGGCCGCGCTGAAAGCAAAAATGAACCGCAGCGAATAATGTAACGGGCCACGAAAGTGGCCGGATAACCTATGCTTAACCCGCAAGGAGAGTGAATGAGCGCGTTATTTTTAGCCATCCCCCTGACGATCTTCGTGCTGTTCGTGGCACCGATCTGGCTCTGGCTGCACTACAGTAATCGTCGCAGCGGCAGCGCTGAGCTGTCGCAAAATGAACTGCAGCGTCTGCAGCAGTTGACCCAGGACGCACGCAAAATGCGCGAGCGCATTCAGTCGCTGGAAGCTATTCTCGACGCTGAGCATCCGAACTGGAGGCAGCCATGAGTAAGAACAAACTGTATCGCATTCCGCAGCAGGGCAAGCTGAAAGGCGTCTGTGCCGGGATTGCCGATTACCTCGGTATTCCGGTGCTGCTGGTACGCGTGATTGTGGTGCTGTCGATGTTCTGCGGGCTGTTTATCTTTACCCTGATTGCCTACTTCGCGCTGGCGGCGGTGCTCGACGAAATGCCGCTCAGCGTGCAGGGGCAGGATAAACCGCTGAGCGCCCATCAGCTGCTCGATGAGCTGAGTGCAGAACTGAATGGCGGAGAGCAGCAGCTACGTGAGGTTGAACGCTACGTGACTTCTGAAACCTTCAGCGTGCGCAGCCGCTTCCGTCAGCTGTAATACTAAAACCGGTCTTCAACGGAGAAATACGATGCGCCAATGGCAACGACATGCCCCGGCCCTGAAAAAGGCAGGTAAGTTTATTCTGATTAATGCGGTCACCTATGGCCCGGCAGGCCTGAGCGGCTGGGCGGTGAAATCCGTTGCCCGCAGGCCGCTGAAAATCCTGCTGGCCTGGGCACTTGAGCCGCTGGTGCGGCGCGTAATGAAGCGCGCGACCGCTCGCTGGGTCAAACCGACCCGGTAAAGGATTGTGCGGTGCTGGCCTGATGTTACGATAATGGAATAACTCGCAATAAGGATGGCAACCCCACAGATGAAAAGACTGCAAAATGAATTACTTTCTCTGGTCAATCGCGGCGTGGATCGCCATCTGCGCCTTGCGGTTACCGGCCTGAGCCGCAGCGGAAAAACCGCTTTTATCACCTCTCTGGTTAATCAACTTCTCAACGTTAACGCCGGTGCGCGCCTGCCGATGTTTTCCGCCGTGCGCGAACAGCGTCTGCTGGGCGTGAAGCGCGTGCCGCAGCGCGATCTCGGCATGCCGCGCTTCACCTACGATGAGGGGCTGGCGCAGCTGTATGGTACGCCGCCAAACTGGCCCACGCCGACGCGCGGCGTCAGTGAAATGCGTCTCGCGCTGCGCTATCGCTCGCGCGATTCCCTGCTGCGCCATTTTAAAGACGCTTCAACCCTGTACCTGGAGATCGTCGACTATCCCGGTGAATGGCTGCTCGACCTGCCGATGCTGGCGCAGGATTACCTGAGCTGGTCGCGTCAGATGACTGGCCTGCTGCAGGGCGACCGCGCAGCCTGGTCCCAGCGCTGGCAGCAGCTGTGCGCCGATCTCGACCCGTTAGCGCCCGCCGATGAAAACCGTCTGGCAGAGATCGCCGCGGCCTGGACCGAATATCTGCAGCGCTGCAAGCAGGAGGGGCTGCACTTTATCCAACCGGGGCGCTTTGTGCTGCCGGGTGAGATGGCGGGCGCCCCGGCACTGCAATTTTTCCCATGGCCGGCGGTGGATGAGGGCGGTGAAACGCGCCTGATGCAGGCCGATGCCTCCACCAATATCGGCATGCTGCGCGCGCGCTACCAGTACTACTGTCAGCACGTGGTGAAGGACTTCTATAAGAATCACTTTCTGCGCTTCGATCGCCAGATCGTGCTGGTGGACTGCCTGCAACCGCTCAACAGCGGGCCGCAGGCGTTTAACGACATGCGCCTGGCGCTGACCCAGCTGATGCAGAGCTTCTCCTACGGGCAGCGCACGCTGTTTCGCCGCATGTTTTCTCCGGTGATCGACAAGCTGCTGTTCGCCGCCACCAAATCCGATCACGTCACCGCCGACCAGCACGCCAATCTGGTCTCGCTGCTGCAACAGCTGGTGCAGGATGCCTGGCAGAATGCTGCCTTTGAAGGCATCACCATGGACTGCGTGGGGCTGGCATCGGTGCAGGCCACCCAGAGTGGGCGCGTCGATCATCAGGGCGAGAGCATCCCGGCACTGCGCGGTCACCGGCTGGCGGACAATGAGCCGCTGACGGTCTATCCGGGTGAAGTGCCGCCGCGCCTGCCTGGCAATGCATTCTGGCAGCAGCAGGGGTTCCACTTTGAACAGTTCCGTCCGCAGGATCTGGATGTCGATCGTCCTCTGCCGCATATCCGCATGGATGCGGCACTGGAATTTTTACTGGGAGATAAACTGCGATGAACGCACCGATTAAACCACGCATTGATTTTGCCGCACCGTTAAAAGAGGACGCGGCCGCGCCGCTGCGCCCAACCCAGGCCTTTGCCGCGCAGCAGGATAATTTCGTGGTCGTCGATCCAGAGCGCGAAGCCGAAGAAGAGGGCGCAGGCGAGCAGGCCGTCGAAGCCGCACTGCGCCCGAAGCGCAGCCTGTGGCGCAAAATGACCATTGCCGGGCTGGGGCTGTTTGGCGTCAGCGTGGTGGCGCAGGGCATACAGTGGATGCATCAGGCCTGGGTGACGCAGGACTGGATTGCGCTGGGCGGCGGCGCGGCGGGCGCACTGGTCGTTGCGGCCGGAGCCGGATCGCTGATAAGCGAATGGCGGCGGCTCTATCGCCTGCGTGAACGTGCGGAAGAGCGCGACGTGGCGCGGGAGCTGCTGGCCAGCCACGGCATCGGTAAAGGGCGCGCATTCTGTGAGAAGCTGGCCAGCCAGGCCGGACTGGATGCCGGTCATCCGGCGCTTCAGCGCTGGCAGGCCTCCCTGCATGAAACCCATAACGATCGCGAAATCGTCGCGCTCTATGCGCAGCTGGTGCAGCCGGTGCTCGACCGCCAGGCGCGCCGGGAAATCAGCCGCTATGCCGCTGAGTCAACGCTGATGATTGCCGTCAGCCCGCTGGCGCTGGTGGATATGGCATTTATCGCCTGGCGCAATCTGCGGCTGGTGAATCGTATTGCCGCGCTGTACGGCATTGAACTTGGCTATTTCAGCCGTATTCGCCTGTTCCGTCTGGTGCTGCTCAATATCGCTTTCGCCGGTGCGTCTGAACTGGTGCGCGAAGTCGGCATGGACTGGATGTCACAGGACATTGCCGCCCGGCTCTCAGCCCGGGCGGCGCAGGGAATTGGCGCCGGGTTGTTGACGGCACGCCTCGGTATTAAAGCGATGGAGCTGTGCCGCCCGCTGCCGTGGCTGGAAGGGGAGAAACCACGCTTAGGTGACTTCCGCCGCGATTTGATCGGCCAGCTGAAAGAGAGCATGCAGAATAGCGGCAAAAGTGACAAATAAGCTCAGGATTACAGCGACTGTCAACATTTCCTGACAGACTTCTTTTGGAGCTACAAAGGATAGCGTATTATTTCGCAATCATTTATCGGCTGTATCGGGCGAGGCATGCCTCGCCCCTACGCAATCATTAGTAGGGGCCAGGCATGCCTGGCCCGTTAAGCTTGATAACGCGCGAATTGTTATGATCACACTAAAGGTTAATACGCATGCGTCTTGAAGTCTTTTGCCAGGACCGAATCGGTCTGACCCGCGAACTGCTGGATCTGCTGGTCGAGCGCAGCATCGACCTGCGCGGCATCGAAATCGCCGCCATTGGCCGCATCTATCTGAATTTTTCCAGCGTCAGCTTCGACCAGTTCAGCCAGCTGATGGCAGAAATTCGCCGCATACCCAGCGTGACCGACGTGCGTACCGTCTCTTACCTGCCTTCCGAACGTGAACATCGTGCCCTGAGTGCGCTACTGGTGGCGCTGCCGGAGCCGGTATTCTCCATCGATCTGAAAGGCAAAGTTGAGCTGGCGAACCCGGCAGCGCAGACGCTGTTCGCCCTGAATGAAGAGAAGATGCGTAACTACAGCGCCGGTTCGCTGATTAGCGGCTTCAACTTCCAGCGCTGGCTGGAGAGCGAGCGCATCGAAGCGCAGGCGCATCACGTGGTGCTGCAGGGGCGCGACTTCCTGATGGAGATCACCCCGATTCATGCCCAGGATGAAGAGGGGGGAACGCCGGGTCCGGTTGGCGGCGTGGTGATGCTGAAATCCACCGCGCGTATGGGCCAGCAGCTGCAGAACCTGGCGGTCAATGATGACAGCGAATTCCAGCATATTGTCGCCGTCAGCAGCAAAATGCGTCAGGTTATCGACCAGGCGCGCAAGCTGGCGATGCTCGATGCGCCGCTGCTGATCGTCGGCGATACCGGCACCGGAAAGGATATGCTGGCACGCGCTTGCCACCTGCGCAGCGCGCGCGGCAAAAAGCCGTTCCTCGCGCTGAACTGCGCTTCGCTGCCGGACGACGTGGCGGAAAGCGAACTCTTTGGTCACGCTGCCGGGGCCTACCCGAACGCGCTGGAAGGTAAAAAGGGCTTCTTCGAGCAGGCCAGCGGCGGTTCGGTGCTGCTGGATGAGATTGGGGAAATGTCGCCGCGCATGCAAACCAAGCTACTGCGCTTCCTTAATGACGGCACCTTCCGCCGCGTTGGGGAAGAGCATGAGGTGCACGTCGATGTGCGGGTGATCTGCGCGACGCAGAAAAACCTGATGGAAATGGTGCAGCGCGGCGAATTCCGCGAGGATCTGTTCTATCGTCTCAACGTGTTAACCCTTAATCTGCCGCCGCTGCGCGACCGCCCGCAGGATATCCTGCCGCTGACCGAAATGTTTGTGGCGCGCTTTGCCGACGAGCAGGGGGTGGCAAGACCGAAACTCTCCGCGCAGCTCAATGCCTTCCTGACCCGCTACACCTGGCCTGGCAATGTGCGTCAGCTGAAGAACGCGCTCTATCGTGCATTAACTCAGCTGGAAGGTTACGAATTGCGCCCGCAGGATATCGTGCTGCCGGAGTATGCGATGGAGCTGCCGCTGGGGGATGATGCGATTGAAGGGTCGCTGGATGAGATCACCAGCCGCTTTGAACGTTCAGTGCTGACGCGCTTATATCTTTCGTATCCAAGCACGCGCAAGCTGGCGAAACGACTCGGGGTTTCACATACGGCGATTGCCAATAAGCTGCGGGAATATGGGCTGAGCCAGAAGAAGAGCGAAGCGGAATAGGCCGTGATTGTCGGGTAAACGGGCCGCTCGAAAAAGAGGATCGGCCCCTACAATTCGGGCCGATCGAAAAAGAGGATCGGCCCCTACATTTTTAATTGAGTGATGCCAGGGCGGCATCGTAATCCGGCTCGGTGGTGATCTCGTTCACCATCTGGCTGTAGATAACGTTATCTTTTTCATCCAGCACCACAACGGCGCGCGCAGCCAGGCCTTTCAGCGGGCCATTAGCAATCGCCACGCCATAATCCTGCAGGAATTCGTTGCCGCGCAGCGTGGAGAGGGTCACCACATTGCTCAGGCCATCAGAGCCGCAAAAACGCGACTGGGCAAACGGCAGATCGGCAGAGATGCATAACACCACGGCATTGTCGACTTCACCCGCCAGCTGGTTGAATTTACGCACTGAAGCGGCACATACGCCGGTATCAATGCTCGGGAAGATATTCAGAACTTTGCGCTTACCCGCGTAGTTTGACAGAGAAACTTCGGAAAGGTCTTTGGCCACCAGGGTGAACGGTTTTGCGCTCTGGCCCGGCGTTGGCAGCTGGCCGTCAACGGAAACCGGATTGCCCTGAAAGTGTACGGTCTGAGACATAATCTATCCTTTTAATGTTAATGGTGTTTAACCTGGTCCAGTGTATGCCATGCTTGAGGTGTGCGACAGTTTAATATCCGTCATGCTGTCCAATTATAATGAAATCAGGGAGCTGAGTATGAGAGCAGTCAAGGTCTACCCGGAAAGCTGGCCGTTGCACAGCCCGTTTGTCATTGCCCGCGGCGCGCGCAGTGAGGCGGGCGTGGTGGTGGTCGAACTGGAAGAGGATGGCATAAAAGCCGTTGGTGAGTGCACCCCTTATCCCCGCTATGGTGAAAGTGAAGCCTCCGTACTGGCGCAAATTACTCAGCTGCTTCCCGCGCTGCAACAGGGGATGGATCGCGCCCAGCTGCAGCGAAGCCTGCCCGCAGGGGCGGCACGCAATGCCCTCGACAGCGCGCTGTGGAACCTGGAAGTGCAGCGTACGCAGCGCAGCCTGTGGCAGTTAACCGACAGCGCACAGTCACAGGTGATTGAGATGGCGCAGACCGTCAGCATCGACGGGCCGGAAATGATGGCCAGCAGCGCGCTGGCGCTGTGGGAGAACGGCGCCAGGCTGCTAAAAATCAAACTCGACAATCATCTGATTACTGAGCGGCTGGTGGCGATCCGCAGCGCGGTGCCGCAGGCGACGCTGATTGTCGACGCTAACGAATCCTGGCACGGCGAAGGGCTGGCAGCGCGCTGCCAGCTGCTGGCCGACCTCGGGGTGGCGATGCTGGAGCAGCCGCTGCCTGCGGGTGATGATGCGGCGCTGGAAAACTTTATTCATCCCCTGCCGATCTGCGCTGATGAGAGCTGTCATACCGTCGACAGCCTGCCTGCACTGCGCGGCCGCTATGAGATGGTGAATATCAAACTAGATAAAACCGGCGGCCTGACCGCCGCGCTGGAGCTGGCCGCCGCCGCGCAGGCGCAGGGATTCGCCATTATGCTCGGCTGTATGCTGTGCACCTCACGTGCGATCCGCGCCGCGCTGCCGCTGGTGCCTCAGGCGCGCTTTGTCGACCTCGATGGCCCCACCTGGCTGGCGGTGGATGCCGACCCGGTATTGCCGTTCAGCTGCGGGCGCATTGAGCTGTCACGGCTGCCAGCTGAGTAAATCCACCAGGGCGCCGAGATACTGTTCGGTGGCCGCGTCGGCGGAAATCGGCGGGAACTCTGCCGTGATGCATGGCATATCCAGATCGGCGCACCAGCTGCCAAACGAACCCGGCGTGGCATAGCCCACGCTGGTGACCAGCGGCAGGCCGGTTTTGCTCGCCAGCCAGTGCCCGAGCGGGCTGCTGTCCGGGTCTTCAATACAGGCCAGCGGCTCGTGGAAGCTGACAATCCACGCCGGGGCAATCTGGTGGATCAGCTGGCACAGCGCTTTGGTTTCCGGTTCGGACGCGGCGAAATCCCCGGTCGACAGCTGGACATCGCGCTCGTCGGCCGCACTATTCCAGCGGTAAACCGTGTCACCGGGCTGCCAGTTGGCGGCAGGAAAATTACGATTCAGGTCAACCCCGTTAGCATTGGCGCGTAAGCCAAGCTGGCAGCCATCCGGATTTACCGCCAGCACCACGTGGTGACGGCGGTGGCTGTCCTGCAGCGTGCGCATAGCGCATGAGAGGGTGACCACGGCGGCGTTCTCATCGCCGTGCGTACCGGCGAGGATCAGGCCACTCTCTTCATCCGCCATGGGCGCCGGGAACCACAGCAGCGGAGCACCCAGTACCGACTGTCCATAAGGTTGCGCCACGGCATCAAGACGACCGCGCAGCGGTCTCGGGTGAAGTAACGACATCTGCAGTGCTCCAGTTATTTAGTCAGTGATTAAGCTAGCACATTGCCCGCCAGCCTTCATCGCTCACACAATGAATAAAATACTATTTACGCTGTAACAATCTGCGTTACAGTCAGCCGTGAAAATAACCCGGCCGCACATCACGTTACGTTGCTTGCAAGGATACCGTTATGAGGAAATCGTCCCCCTTTGCGCTGGCTGCTTTAGCGCTGGTTATCAGTTCTGTTACGCATGCTGCCGATGTTCCGGCGGGAACGCAGCTGGCCGCGCGCCAGGAAATTGTCCGCCACATTAAAGATGAACCGGCTTCTCTCGATCCGGTAAAAGCGGTCGGGCTGCCGGAAATTCCGGTGATCCGCGATCTGTTTGAAGGTCTGACAAATCAGGATGCCAATGGGAAAATCATTCCCGGCGTCGCCACCGACTGGCAGACCAACGATAACAAGACGTGGATTTTCACGCTGCGCAAAGATGCCCGCTGGTCAAATGGTGACACTGTCACCGCCGCCGACTTCGTTTACAGCTGGCAACGTCTGGTTGACCCAAAAAACACCTCCACCTTCGCCTGGTTTGCTGAACTGGCGGGTATCGAGAATGCCGGGGCGATTATTAAAGGGCAGATGAGCCCGGATAAGCTTGGCGTCAGCGCGATGGATGCCACCCATCTTAAAGTGACGCTCGACAAGCCGGTTCCCTATTTTGCCAGCCTGACCGCCAACTTTAGCCTGTTCCCGGTGCCGCAAAAAGTGGTCACGCAGTACGGTGACCAGTGGACCAAAGCCGGAAATCTGGTTGGCAACGGGGCCTATCAGCTGCAAAGCCGCGTGGTTAACGAGAAGCTGGAACTGGTTCGCAACCCGCACTACTGGGACAACGCCCATACGGTGCTGACTAAAGTCACCTTCCTGCCGATTAGCGAAGAGTCCAGCGCCACCAAACGCTACCGCGCCGGGGATATTGATATCACCGAATCCTTCCCAAAAGAGCTGTACGGCCTGCTGAAAAAGCAGATCCCGCATGAGGTTTACACCCCGGATCAGCTCGGCACCTATTACTATGCCTTCAATACCCAGAAAGGCCCGACCGCCGACGTGCGCGTGCGTCAGGCGCTGAGCTGGAGCATCGATCGTAAAATCATCGCCGGAAAAGTGGTGGGAACGGGGGAGAAGCCCGCCTGGCATTTCACGCCGGATGTGACGGCCGGATTCAAGCCGAAAGCCAGCTTTATTCAGCAGCACAGTCAGGAAGAGCTGAATGCCCAGGCTAAGGCGCTGCTGGCAGCGGCGGGCTATGGTCCGACGCACCCCCTCAACCTGACCCTGCTGTATAACTCTTCCGAAACGCACCAGAAGATTGCCATTGCCGTGGCCTCGATGTGGAAGAAAAACCTGGGCGTCAACGTCAAGCTGCAGAACCAGGAGTGGAAAACCTATATCGACAGCCGCAACAGCGGCAATTTCGATGTGATCCGCGCTTCCTGGGTAGGGGACTATAATGAGCCGTCTACCTTCCTCAGCCTGCTGACATCCACGCACAGCGGCAACATTGCACGTTTCAAAAGCAGCGAGTACGACGCGCTGATGGCGCAGGCCAGTCGGGAAACTGATGACAGCGCCCGCAACGATGATTACAACCGCGCCGAGCAGATGATCGCCGACCAGGCGCCGATAGCCCCGATCTATCAGTACACCAACGGCCGCCTGATCAAACCTTATGTTCAGGGCTACCCGATGACTAACCCCGAAGACGTGGCTTATAGCCGCACCCTGTATATCCTGAAACACTGACCGCCGGAAAAAGCAGCAGTTCACGCTGCTGCTTATCCCATTGGTTTACGGGTCTCACCCGCATAATTGCCCTATCGCGAACAACCCGGTATCCACGATGAAACTGATCTGCCTGCTATCCCTTACCTTGCTCCTCAGCGGCTGTGCCGTAAAACGCTATCCCGCGTCGCCACCGGTCAGTACGGTGCAGGCCGACCAGCTCGACTGCCGCGGCATTCAGCAGCAGATCGCCGCGCAGCAGCAGGTGCAGCAGAAAATCGATAAAACCGGCGAATTTGACGGCCTGACGGTGGTAGGCGCCGCGCTCGACTTTGGCATCGGTAACGGCATTGCCAAAAGCCGGGCGCAGAAAGCCGCTACCGTGCGGGCGCAGCAGCTACAGCAGCTGGCACAGGCGAAGTGCCACGCGGCGACCTGAGAAAGAGAACCCACAAATCACGAGAGCTGTATCACAGTTCCGCCGCGCCGCGCTTGAGGCGGCGGGATTATGGATTATCGTGTCATCACTGGATTGTTACTGCATTTAAGCAGGCAAAACCTGACCGCTGGAACGTCTCCGGCCGTCAGGTTTTTTTGTTTTCAGGCCGGGAAATGAAAATAGCGAAAGTACTTAATAATAATGTGGTGATCATCCACGATGCGCAGGGCCACGAACAGGTGGTGATGGGGCGCGGGCTGGCGTTTAAAAAACGCAGCGGCGACGATCTCGATCCCGCGCTGGTCGAGAAGACCTTTGCACTGAAAAGCCAGCAGCTGAGCGGGCGGCTTAGCGAACTGCTGTCCGAAATTCCGCTGGAGGTGGTGATCGCCAGCGAGTGCATTATTGTTCAGGCCCGCCAGCAGCTGAAGGCCCCGCTGCATGAGAGCCTGGCGATTGCGCTGACCGATCATGTGAACTTTGCACTGATGCGCCATCAGCAAAACTTGCCGATCCGCAACGTGTTGCAGTGGGAGATCCGCAGCCTCTATCCGCAGGAGTACGCGCTGGGGCTGGCGGCGCTGGATATTATCGAACAGCGCCTGCAGGTTCGCCTGCCGGATGATGAAGCCGGTTTTATCGCGCTGCACCTGGTTAACGCCCAGCTGGGCAGTGAGATGCCAGCGGTCATGCATATCACCAAATTTATGCAGGAGATCCTGCATATCGTGAAATATCAGCTGCAGCTCGATTATCAGACCGAGGCGCTGAGCTATAATCGGTTTGTCACCCATCTGAAGTTCTTTTCCCAGCGTATGCTGGGTAAACGCGGGGTCTACAGCGACGATGAATCACTGCACGACGTGGTGCGCGACCGTTATCCCGCCGCCTACAAGTGCGTTGAGAAGATTGACCGACACATAATGAAAAACTATCAGTACACGCTGGGCAGCGAAGAGCGGATGTTTTTGACCATCCACATTGAGCGCGTCAGGAAAGAGACGCTGTCGCTAAAGGATGAGCCGGACGAAGCGTAAAAAGGCCGGGCAGAGCTGCCCGGCGCAGCATCACTTCAGTGATTCACCGTGAGTTTTAATCACGTTCTGATACCAGTAGAAGCTTTTCTTGCGGGTGCGCGCCAGCGTGCCGTTACCCTGGTCGTCGCGGTCTACGTAGATAAAGCCGTAGCGCTTAGAGAACTCAGCTTTAGAGGCGCTCACCAGGTCGATCGGTCCCCAGCAGGTGTAGCCCAGCACCTCTACGCCATCCTCAATCGCTTCACGCACCTGCACCAGATGGTCGTTGAGATAAGCGATGCGGTAGTCATCATTGATTGAACCGTCGGCCTCCACGGTGTCGCGCGCGCCGAGACCATTTTCAACGATAAACAGCGGTTTCTGATAGCGGTCATACAGCACATTCATCAGATAGCGCAGGCCTTGCGGGTCGATCTGCCAGCCCCATTCGGAACTCGCCAGATGCGGGTTCGGCACCATATTGAGAATGTTGGCGCGCTCCTTCTGATTCTGCTCTTCGTCAGTGGTGACGCAGCCGGTCATGTAATAACTGAAGGAGATAAAGTCGATCTCGGCGCGCAGATCCAGGCGGTCCTGCTCGGTAATGTCCAGGGTGATGCCCTGTTGTTTAAAGAAACGCTGCATATAAGCCGGGTAGTAACCGCGCGTCTGCACGTCGCCAAAGAACAGCCAGTCGCGGTTCTGCTGCAGGGTTTCCATCACGTCCGCCGGGTCAGGGGTCAGCGGATAGAGCATCGCCCCCAGCAGCATATTGCCAATTTTACCCTCAGGCACAATGTCGTGGCAGGCTTTCACCGCGCGGGCGCTGGCAACCAGCTGATGGTGGATGGCCTGATATACCGCCGGTTTGCCACTCTCTTCCGGCAGACCCACCCCGGTAAACGGCGCGTGCAGCGACATATTGATCTCGTTAAAAGTCAGCCAGTATTTCACCTTGTGCTTATAGCGTTCAAACACGGTTTTGGCATAGTTGACGAAGAAATCAATGGTCTGACGACTGCCCCAGCCGCCATATTTTTGAATCAGCCCGAACGGCATCTCATAGTGGGAGAGCGTCACCAGCGGGGTGATATTGTATTTGGCCATCTCATCAAACAGGCGATCGTAAAACGCCAGGCCCGCTTCGTTTGGCTGGGTTTCATCCCCCTGCGGAAAAATGCGCGTCCAGGCGATGGACGTGCGCAGCACGGTAAAGCCCATCTCAGCGAACAGCTTGATGTCTTCCGGATAGCGGTGATAGAAATCAATAGCGAGATCCTTAATGCCAAAATCACCGTCCTTGCGCTCCACGCGCTGACCAAAGATACCCTGCGGCTGCAAATCTGAGGTGGAGATGCCTTTGCCGTCGGTCTGCCATGCGCCTTCAACCTGGTTTGCAGCGACTGCGCCGCCCCAGAGGAAATGTTGTGGGAAACGTTGTGTCATGTTGATCTCCTTATGAAAGATTATTTAATCAGCGTCAGCAGGGGTTCGCCGGCTGCGACTTCACTTTGCTGGCAGGCGGCCAGCACATCGATATAGTCATCGCTATTGCTAATCAGCACCGGCGTGGTCAGGTCATATCCGGCCGCACGAATTGCGGCAATATCAAACTCCAGCAGCAGGTCGCCGACGCGCACCGCATCGCCCTGACTGACGTGCGCGCTGAAGTGCAGACCATCGAGTTTGACCGTGTCGATACCTACGTGGATCAGCACTTCAGACCCGTCATCTGCTTCCAGCCCAATGGCATGGTGAGTGCGAAACAGCGAAGCAACGGTGCCGTTAACCGGCGAGAGTACGCGCCCCACGGTGGGCTGGATGCCGATGCCCTTACCCAGCAGGCCGCTGGCGAAGGTGGCGTCCGGCACCTTTTCCAGTGCGATTACGCTGCCGCTTATCGGGCTGACCAACAGGGATTTGTGCAGCAGCTCAGGAGTGGCAGGCGCCACCGGGACCGCCTTGCTGGCAGGTTCAGCTAGCGCTTCTTCAGGCACACCAAACAGCAGGGTGGCGACGGTGGCAAAGCTGAAAGCGATCAGCGCGCCGACCACGGCCGCCACCACGCTGGCATCAAAACCGCTAATGGGAACGACCTGGCTGAAGGTAAATATCGAGGGCAGGCCAAATGAGAAACTGGTGGTGTGGTAGAAACCGAGCACGGCAGCGCCCATTGAGCCTCCGACACAGCCGAAGATAAACGGCCGGCGCTTGGGCAGCGTGACGCCATACACCGCCGGCTCGGTAATACCAAACAGGCTGGCGCTGAAGGCGGAAGCGGCAATCCCTTTCATTCTGGCATCACGCGTGCGCAGCAGTACGCCAAGGGTAGCTCCGGCCTGGCCGAGTATGGCCGGCATCAGCAGCGGCAGCAGCGTATCGGCACCCTGTACCGCAAGGTTATTGAGCATAATCGGCACCAGGCCCCAGTGCAGGCCGAAAATAACGCACACCTGCCAGAACGCCCCCATAAACGCACCGGCAAACGTCGGGCTGAAGCTGTAAGCGTGCAGATACCCCGCTGCCAGCATCTTGCTCAGCCAGGTTGCCGCCGGGCCAATCAGCATAAAGGTCACCGGCACAACAATCGCCAGGCAGAGAAGCGGGGTGGTGAAGTTACGCACCGCCCCAGGCAGGCGATCGTGCACCAGGCGCTCAATCAGGCAGGAGAACCAGGCGGCGAAGATAATCGGGATCACCGACGAACTGTAGTTAATCAGGATCATCGGAATGCCGAAGAAGTGCAGCGGCGCCGCGCCGCTTTGTGCGGCGGTGAAAGCGGCCAGCATCTGCGGATGGACCAGGGCAGCGCCGATGATCATGGTGGTGAAGGCATTGCCGCCAAACTTTTTACCGGCGGTATACCCCAGCAGAATCGGCAGGAAATAGAATACGGCATCGCTGGCGGCGAACAGGGTTTTGTAAGTCCCGGTCGCCTCGCGGGTCAGGCCAAACGCCAGTGCCAGAGAGAGCAGCCCCTTAAGGATACCGCACGCCGCCATTACGCCGACGAACGGGGTAAAGATGCCGGAAATGATATCAATGAAGCGGGCAAACAGGGTGCTTTTCTCTGCGCTGCTATCATCACTGCGGCTCTCCTCGCCCAGTCCGGCGGCAGCGATTAACGCCTGATAGACCTCGCCGACGTGGTTACCAATCACCACCTGATACTGCCCGCCGCTCTCCACCACCATAATCACGCCGGCATTCTGCTTCAGCGCGGCGGTGTCTGCCCGGCGGCTGTCTTTCAGCTTGAAGCGCAGGCGGGTCGCGCAGTGCATCACCGAACGGATATTCTCTTTGCCGCCGACGCCCTGCAAAATTTCTTCTGATAAAACCTGGTACTTCATGGTGTGCTCCTGGTTTTGACATCTTGTCTGAGGGCCGTTGCCGAATTCAGGCCAAAAAAAAACCTAAACCGCTTCGTTAACGCCGTAGGGGCGAAAGAAGCGGTTTAGGTTTTGCCTGAGATTCAGTAACAATCCTGTTTTGCTGCGCTGATATTTCCCCAGCGGCTGGCTGTTAGCAAGGGGAGAGGGCGGGAATAACTTAATTTCGTGAGGCCGATCGCCTTTTAGCGCCCGGAGCAGGTTTGGAAATTGTCACCATTTTTAACCGCAGTCGCTAATTGTCAGATTTTGCTTAGGTGCCAGTACAGGCTAGACTGTATCGCATTGATTATGTTGAAACCGGGGTGAGCGTGGACGTTATTGCAGGTAAAGCACTACAGGTATCGGATGCCATTATTTCATGTCAGTTGGATGGTAAGGGCGGGTTAATCCCGATCAATGACAGCGAGGTGCTGGACTGTGACCGCCCATGCTGGCTGCACCTCAACTATACCCACCGTGATAGCGCCGACTGGCTGATGTCGACCCCGCTGATCCCGGACAGCGTGCGCGACGCGCTCGGCGGCGACAGCATGCGCCCGCGCGTCAATCGCCTCAGCGATGGCACAATGATCACGCTGCGCAGCGTGAATCTGAACACGG
The DNA here is from genome assembly GCF_014773485.1 of Erwinia aphidicola. Classification (GTDB taxonomy): domain Bacteria; phylum Pseudomonadota; class Gammaproteobacteria; order Enterobacterales; family Enterobacteriaceae; genus Erwinia; species Erwinia aphidicola. Next base: position 693,262 of record NZ_JACXBP010000001.1, read on the forward strand.
ACTCACGTCCGGACCAGCTGGTGGTGATCCGCGTATTTATCAACGACAGGCTGATTGTCTCAACCCGCCGCCGCAAAGTTTTTGCCATCGATGAAGTGCTGACCGACTTAAAAAATGGCAACGGTCCAACCGATGGCGGCAGCTGGCTGGTGGACGTCTGTGATGCCCTGACCGATCACGCCAGCGAATTTATTGAAGATCTGCATGACAAAATCATTGAGCTGGAGGATGCGGTGGTGGACCAGCAAATTCCGCCGCGCGGTGAGCTCTCCCTGATCCGCAAGCAGCTGATTATCATGCGCCGCTACATGGCGCCACAGCGTGATGTCTTTTCGCGCATCGCCAGCGAGCGGCTGACGTGGATGAGCGACGACGATCGCCGCCGCATGCAGGATATCTCCGACCGGCTGGGCCGCGGGCTGGATGACCTGGATGCCAGCGTGGCGCGTACCGGCGTGCTGTCGGACGAAATCAGCACCGTTATGGCGGAAGCGATGAACCGCCGCACCTATACGATGTCGCTGATGGCGATGGTGTTTCTGCCAACGACCTTCCTGACCGGCCTGTTCGGGGTCAACCTTGGCGGCATTCCGGGCGGGGAGTGGCGTTATGGATTTGGCGCATTCTGCCTGCTGCTGGTGGTGCTGGTACTGGGCGTTGCCTGGTGGTTAAAAAAACGTAAATGGTTGTAAAAAAGCACATTGAGCCGAGAAATTGCCGGAGAAAAGGGGAATAAAGCTGATCGACGTCAATAAACGTGGTGCGCAATCGGAGCAATATCACTCCCGCAGGTGAATGCAACGTCAAGCGATGGGCGTTGCGCTCCATATTGTCTTACTTCCTTTTTTGAATTAATGCATAGCACATTTAATTCGTACGACGCCGGCATATAGCCGGCTTTTTTTTGCCCGTTTGCCAGCAGGCTGAGATGTCCTACGCTTAAGGTTCATGCAACACCTGAGGAGGAAGGTATGTTCACTGACAGCGCAAAAGCGATCCGCAGCTCGGAACCGCTGGGTGACCCGGTTCCCATTCCCGATCCCATCCCTGTTCCGCAACCGCTGCCCGATCCGCCGCCCGACAATCCCGACCCGTATCCGATTATTGACCCACCGCCACATCGTTAAAGCAGCGCAGGTCGTGTCGCGAGAGACGGCCTGCCGGACAACGGATGTTTCCTGCCTGGCAAAACTTACGTATAATGCCCGCCTTAAAATTGTTACTTAAAGCAAGTCGTTCTCAGGCTATCAGGGTCAAAATAAAGTGGTTATGAATCAAGTCGATGTAAGAAAAGAAACCCTTGAGTTTAATAAGCTCCAGAAGCGTATCCGCAGAAATGTTGGCAACGCTATCACTGATTACAACATGATCGAAGAGAACGACGTGGTGATGGCCTGCATGAGCGGCGGCAAAGATTCGTTTGCCATGCTGGATATTTTGATTGGCCTGCAAAAAGTCGCCCCGATCAAATTTGAGGTGATCGCCGTTAACCTGGACCAGAAGCAGCCCGGTTTTCCTGAGCATATCCTGCCAGCCTATCTCGATAGTCTGAATATCCCGTATTACATCGTCGACAAAGACACCTACTCGGTGGTGAAAGAGAAGATACCGGAAGGCAAAACCACCTGCGGTCTCTGCTCCCGCCTGCGTCGCGGTACGCTTTACTCCTTCGCCGAGAAAATTGGTGCCACCAAAATCGCGCTGGGCCACCATATGGATGACATCGTTGAGACGCTGTTCCTTAACATGTTCCACGGCGCGCGCATGAAGGCCATGCCGCCTAAACTGCGCTCTGACGATGGTCGTAACGTCGTGATCCGTCCGCTCACCTACTGCCGCGAGAAAGACCTGATCGCCTACGCTGAGCAGAAAGATTTCCCGATTATCCCGTGTAATCTCTGCGGCTCGCAGGAGAACTTACAGCGTCAGTCTATCAAGGCGATGCTGACCGAGTGGGATAAGAAGACTCCGGGCCGCGTGGAGAGCGTATTTAAATCGCTGCAAAACGTCAGCCCAAGCCAGCTGGCGGACCGTGAACTGTTTGACTTTGAACAGCTGCCGCTTGACCGCAGCGGTGACCGCGCCGAGTACTCGTTTACCGAAGCCACCGTCTCTTCCACCAACATCGACAAATCGCTGTATATCGACGTGGCGAATCTGTAAACATTTAACCCTCCATCTACTATGCTTAATGCACTGCACAGATGGAGGTTGTCATGTCGAAAGAGAGTCATAAAGAAGAGAGCAAGCCGCATCCGGCGAAGGATAACCCCAGCGAACACGGTGAAATACCGCGCACGCGTGACGGGAGCCAGGACGATAAAAAGGATCCTTACAAAGATCCGGCTAAGAAGTAAGCCGCGCTTAAATCATCTCAACCCTGCAAGGTTTGCACCCTGTGAACCTTGCTAATCCCCCCTTTCTGCCGTACTTTCTCCTGCGTGATGCTGAGATTAATCTGAAAATATTTGCGTTTTCGTACCTTAAAAACGCGACATTTAATACCAGCCTTGTCTATAATCCGCCTGAAGACTTCCGTCTTATACAGTTATTTAGCGATCAAATAGCTGAATCAGAACGAAAGTTCGGGAGAAGCAAAACGCATGAAATGGAATCGAAGAAATACCTGGATTGCGATGGTGGCGGGATGCCTGATCTTCTGGCTGCTGATCGCGTTGGTTTTATCTTAGTCTGACTACGCACTCCACGCGCTGTGCGGCACTGCCGCCAGCGCTTTTCTCCCTCCAGGCTCTGCTTTCTGTTACACTCTGCGCCAATTATTTTGCCGTTTTATCAGAGAACTTTCCCGTGACTGCTTTTACTACCCTGACACAACTTCCCGCCAGCCAGATTGAGAACCTCAACGAGCTGGGTTACCTCGCCATGACCCCGGTTCAGGCGGAATCTCTGCCAGCCATCCTTGCCGGGCGCGACGTGCGTGCACAGGCGAAAACAGGCAGTGGCAAAACCGCCGCATTTGGGCTGGGTGTGATGCACCGGGTGGACGCCAGCCAGTATGTGACCCAGGCGCTGGTGCTGTGTCCGACGCGTGAGCTGGCAGACCAGGTAACGAAAGAGCTGCGTCGTCTGGCCCGCTTTACCGCGAATATTAAGATTCTCACTCTGTGCGGCGGTCAGCCGTTTGCCGCGCAGCGTGATTCACTGCTGCATGCTCCGCATATCGTGGTAGGAACGCCGGGGCGCATTATGGATCACCTGCAGCGTGAAACCCTGAAGCTGGACGGCGTGAATATGCTGGTGCTGGATGAAGCCGACCGCATGCTGGAGATGGGTTTCCGTGACGATATCGACACCATTATTGGCTACTGCCCACCACAGCGCCAGACGCTGCTGTTCTCCGCGACCTGGCCGCAGGTGATTGCGCAGATCAGCCAGAATATCCAGCGCGACCCGCTGACGGTAGAAACCGGCGATGTCTCCGACCTGCCGAAAATCGAACAGTCATTCTATGAAGCCGGGGCGCGTGAAAAGCTGAGCGCGCTGATTGGCCTGCTTAGCGACCGCCAGCCATCTTCCTGCGTGGTGTTCTGCAACACCAAGCGCGAATGCGATGATATCGCCCAGGCGTTGGAGTCTGCCCAGATCAGCGCGCAGGCGCTGCATGGCGACCTGGAACAGCGCGATCGTGACCAGGTGTTGATTCGCTTTGCTAACGGCAGCTGTCGCGTGCTGGTGGCGACCGATGTGGCTGCGCGCGGGCTGGACATCAAAGCGCTGGCGATGGTGGTGAATTATCAGCTGTCGTTTGACCCGGAAGTCCACGTGCACCGCATTGGTCGTACCGCGCGCGCGGGGCAGGAGGGCTGTGCCGTCAGTCTGGTCGCGCCGGATGAGATGGTGCGTGCGCACGCGCTGGAAGATTTCCTGCAGCAGAAGCTTAACTGGCGCAGCGTGGCGGAGCTGAAGTCAGTTGCCGTGAAGCCGCTGCCGGCGGAAATGGTTACCGTGTGCCTCGACGGTGGGCGCAAGGCAAAAATTCGCCCGGGCGATATCCTCGGTGCGCTGACCGGTGACGGCGGGCTGAAGGGCGATCAGGTTGGCAAGATTGATGTTGGCCCGACTCACGCCTATGTGGCCATTCGTCGTGACCAGGCGCGCCAGGTGATGGGGCAGTTGAAGGACGTGAAGATTAAAGGCAAATCTTGCCGCGCACGCCTGCTTAAATAATCAGGCAAAACCCTGTAGGGGCCGATCTTTTATTGCGATCGGCCCGCTAAGCCGATCTTTTGTTGCGATCGGCCCGCTGTGCCGCTCTTTTCAAGAACGGCCCTGCCATTTAAATCTTGGTAATTACCGGTGGTGCTGCCAGCAGCGATTCAACCCCCGCCAGCAGAGCCTGGAAGTGTGGCTGGCTCTCGTGCAGTTCAATCGCGGCGGCGCTTTTCCAGGTTTCATGGAACAGGAAGCTGTCGCTGTTCTCTACGCTGCGGTACAGATCGTAATGCAGGTTCCCTTCCTCAAGACGGCTTGGCGCCACGCAGCGGTTTAACACCGCAAACAGCTCATCGCCTTTACCGGCTTTTGCCGTGAAAGTGGCAACAATAAGAATGGATTTATCAGACATCTGTTTCTCCTAATGAGTGGCAAAATGACGTCGTCAGCGGCGAAATACCCCTGCGGCGTGAAGTTTCGTGCTGTAAGACTAACGTGCCTGCGGCTGTTTGCCATGATCTTTTCAGGCCTCACTGAATTTCGACCGACTGCACCCCTTTGATTTGTAGCAGATCTTCATATAGCTGATGCGGTTGTATTCTGCGTGACAACGTCACCTCAACCATCATTTCACACAGGCTGTTTTCAGCATCACGGTTAACCACCGAGACATTACCCGTGCGGACATTCAGCTGCTGCAGCGTCACCAGCACCTGCGGTACGCTCTTGGCCTTGAGATGGAAGGTCAGGGTGTGGTGTCGACCGATCAGCAGGCGGCTGATGCGGCTGAAGGTCTCCAGCACCACCAGCGCCAGTACCGTGCCATAAATGCCAATTTCATACAGGCCACTGCCGATAACCAGCCCGATTGCCGCGGTCACCCACAGCCCGGCGGCGGTGGTTAACCCTTTTACAATCTGCTTTTGAATAATAATGGTCCCGGCACCGAGAAAACCCATGCCGCTCACCACCTGGGCCGCCACGCGGCTGGGGTCGAGCGCAATGTGGTTGTGCGCGAGAATATCGTCGAAACCATATTTTGAGACGATCATAAACATCGCGCTGCCGATCCCGACCAGAACGTGGGTGCGCAAACCTGCTTCTTTCGCCCGCAACTGGCGCTCAAGCCCAATCAGGCCCCCCAGCACCCCCGCCATGGCGATGCGCAGTAACATATCAGCGGTCATCACTTATCCTTTTGATTTTACATAGAGATATCATTATCTGAACGGGTAGTTATAAATTAAGAACCGGGGCTATTGATATTTCTGTTATTTTGATTTTGTAAGAATGCATGACAGCTATCGACCTGGTGTGAATCGTAGCTTATGCTGGCAAACGCACCTCAGCGCAAATCCACCCGGAGTTTACCCGATGAAAGCAGCGAGTTTTTTGCTGGTAACGGCAGCGTTACTACTGTCCGCCTGCAGCAGCGACAGTGATAATGAGCCACCTCAACAGGCTACGGCCGCCCATGCGCCAGCGCGTGTCGTGATGGGCGATTTGGCAGCCAGCAACTGCGCCAGTGCAGGTGGTACCCTGGCGTTGTCTCGTCAGTTAGATGGTAGCTCAGTGGGGATGTGCCAGCTGGCGAACGGTCGCCGCTGTGGTGAAAGTGCCTTAATGAGCGGCACCTGCGCCCGTTAACGGGCTGACCGACGAAATGTAGGGGGCGACCATTTTTTCCGGTCGCCCCGTGCCGCGAATTACACCGTTAGCACATTATCGCACTCGGCGCCGTTCTCCAGCTGACGCAGGTTATGCAGCGTGGTCTGGGAAATGCTGGTCAGGGCTTCATCAGTCAGAAACGCCTGATGGCCGGTGAACAGAACATTGTGGCAGGCGGAGAGCCGGCGGAACACATCATCCTGGATTACGTCGTTTGATTTATCTTCAAAGAACAGATCGCGCTCGTTCTCATACACGTCCATTCCCAGCGCGCCAATCTTCTGCTGCTTCAGCGCATCAATCGCCGCCTGTGAATCAATTAATGCGCCGCGGCTGGTGTTGATCACCATCACGCCATCCTTCATCTGCGCAAAGGCTTGCGCATTCAGCAGATGATAGTTTTCCTCCGTCAGCGGGCAGTGCAGGGTGATAACGTCAGACTGCGCAAACAGCGTATCGATATCTACATATTCTGCGCCCAGCTCCAGCGCCTGCGGATTAGTATAGGGGTCAAACGCCAGCAGCTTCATGCCAAAGCCTTTCAGAATACGCAGGGTAGCAATGCCGATTTTACCGGTACCGACCACCCCCGCCGTGCGGCCATGCATGTTAAAACCGATCAGCCCTTCAAGGGAGAAGTTGGCATCGCGGGTGCGCTGATAAGCACGGTGGATGCGGCGATTCAGCGTCATCATTAAACCAACCGCATGCTCGGCGACCGCTTCCGGGGAGTAAGCGGGCACGCGCACCACCTGCAGACCCAGCTCCTTAGCGGCATCAAGATCCACGTTGTTAAAGCCGGCACAGCGCAGCGCAATAAACTTCACGCCCAGCTCCGCCAGCTCTTCCAGTACCGTGCGGCTGCCGTCATCGTTAACGAAGATACAGACCGCATCACAGCCGACGGCATTTTTCGCCGTGCTCTCACTCAAAAGGAAGTCAAAAAACTCCAGTTCAAAGCCGTAGTCTTCATTGACCTGTTCAAGGTATTTCCGGTCATACTGCTTGGTGCTATACACCGCAAGTTTCATCGTGTTACTCCTGTACCCGCGCTTAAATAATAATGCAGTGTAACAACTATTGTGAACCGCGGGCGAGGCATCCCGCTCAGCTGAGCTAAAAAGCAGCGAATGAGTTGATTACTGGTGAAAAACTTCACCCGAGTGATATTCCGTGCCATCATTCAGGGATAATCACGGAGCGAACAGGGTTTTACTGCCATGAAACGGGGCTGGAAAAGGGCGCTTGCGGCGCTGCTGGCGGTGATCCTGCTGCTAACAGGACTTCTTCTTACGGTTACCCAGTGGCTGCCAAGGGTGGCTGGTATCTGGCTGCCTGCGGATACTACCATCGCACTGGACGGCAATCCGCGCTGGCGCAATGGGGCACTGTTTCTGCCCGGCATCCGCTACCGCGCGGGCGACTGTCAGCTGGCGAAAGTGGTGAATGTTTCCCTCGGCTACCAGCAAAAACAGTGGCAGCTGGCGGCGGACAGCGTGGCGATTGACAGCGCCTGCCTGGCTAAACTTCCCACATCAGATAACCCTTCCGCACCGCGCAGCCTCGCCGAATGGCAGCAAATGCTGCCCAACGCCCGCGTCAATATCCGCCAGCTCAGCGTTTCTCCCTGGCAGCAGTGGGCTGGAGCTCTGCAGCTCACCTTCGATTCCCAGCGCCAGCAGGTCAGCTATCAGAGCAAAAATCTGACGCTGGCAGCCCAACTGAGCGGACAACAGCTGGCGATCGACGCACTGACGGTTCAGGCGCCCGGCGTGGCACGGCCCGTCACGGTCAGCGGTACGCTGACGTTGCCACACCTACCCGATGGCCTGCCGGAACAGGGCGCGCTGCGTGGGCAGCTGGCGCTGGCAGGGATCCCTGACCCGCTGCAGATCACGCTTGACTGGCAGCAGCAGAGCGGCACCCTGTCCGCCATCGCTGAACACCAAAGTACGCCGCTGCTGACGCTGCCATGGCACATCAGCTCTCAGCAGATTGACATTACCCAGGGGCAGTGGAGCTGGCCTTACGCCGGGCAGCCGCTGTCAGGGGGAATAGCCCTCAGTGCCAAAAACTGGCAGCAGGGTCTGCCCGCCAGCGAGATTAGCGGGCGTCTTAATCTGCTGACCCAGGGGCGCGGGGGGAAAGGGAATGTGGTGCTGACGCTCGGCCCTGGTCATCTTGACTGGAGTGACAGCCAGCTGCCGTTTCGCCTGACGGGTGAGAGCAAACTGGCCAGCCTGCAGTTTTTCGCCGGGCTACCCGGTGAGCTGCGCGGGCCGCTGCTCGACCCGCAGTTGCACCTGCAGCCCGGCGCACTACTGCGGATGAAAGGGCGGCTGCTGTCGACGCTGGAAGTGGATGAAGCCCGCTGGCCGCTGGCTGGCGTCGCGGTTTCATCAGCCGGAATTGATGGCCGACTGCAGGCGATCCTCAGCGCCCACGACGCCGAAATGGGCCGTTTTCGCCTGCATCTGGATGGCCGCGCAACCGACTTCTGGCCCGATAAAGGGCAGTGGTTGTGGCGCTACTGGGGCGACGGCTATCTGGCTCCGCTGGCGGCGAAGTGGGATATGAATGGTAACGGACGCTGGCAGGACACGCTGATTGAGCTGCAGTCGCTGTCGACCGGATTTGACCATCTCACCTATGGCAGCGTCACGGTGGACGCTCCGCGCCTGACGCTCAGTAAGTCGGTGCGCTGGCAGCGCGACGCGCAGCATCCCGCATTTAACGGCGAGCTGAAGCTCAACGCGCAGGACACGCGCTTCAGCGCCGGGGGCTATCTGCCGCCTTCGCTTCTGACGCTGACGGTGAAAGGGCGTGACCCGGCGTGGTTCCTCTACAGCGGCAGCCTGCAGGCGCAGCGCATTGGTCCGGTGCAGGTGCGCGGTCGTTGGGACGGTGAACGCCTGCGTGGGCAGATGTGGTGGCCTCAGCAGTCGCTGCGCGTCTTCCAGCCGCTGCTCAGCCCGGACCTCAAGCTGGCGATTCTGGATGGCACGCTCAAGGCTCAGGTGGCGTTTTCTGCCGCCAGCGATCAGGGGCTGGAAGCGGGCGGCCACTTCCTGGTGCAGGACGGCAGTGCGCTGCTGCCGGATAACGAATTTAACGGCATCGATTTCTCGCTGCCGTTCCGCCTGCGCGAGCACCGCTGGTACTTCGGCACGCACGGCCCGGTCTCGCTGCGCATCAAAGAGATTAAAAACCAGTTTGCCATGCAAAACGTTACGGCAGATCTGCAGGGCTGGTATCCGTGGAGTGCCAGGCAGCCGCTGGAGCTGAGCAACGTCAGCCTCGAACTGTTAGGTGGCCAGCTGAGTATGGCCAGCCTGAAGATGCCGCAGACGCAGGCGGCCACGATTACTATTCAGCATCTGAGCGTTTCCGAACTGGTGACGGCGATGAAGCTTAAACAGATTGCCATGTCGGGCCACATTAACGGCGCGCTGCCGCTGTGGCTGAATGATTCACGCTGGCTGGTGAAAGAGGGCTGGATAGCCAACAGTGGGCCATTAACCGTGCGCATGGATAAAGATATGGCCGATGCCATCAGCAGCAATAACTTTGCCGCCGGAGCGGCGATGGACTGGCTGCGCTATATGGAAATTTCGCGCAGCTGGGCCACCCTTGACCTCGACAATCTTGGCTGGATGAAAATGACCGCAAAGGTTGATGGCACCAGCCGCTTCAGCAACCGTGACCAGCGCGTCACGCTGAACTATACCCAGCAGGAAAACCTGTTCCAACTCTGGCGCAGTCTGCGCTTTGGCGATAACCTGCAATCCTGGGTGGAGCAAAATGCCACCCTGCCGTCGCAAAAGGAAATGAGTGATGAAAGCCCGAATTAGCCTGCTGATGGCAGGCTGTCTATTGCTGCTTAGCGGCTGTATCCCCCGCATTGAGGTTGCCGCGCCAAAAGAGCCGATCACCATCAATATGAACGTCAAAATTGAGCATGAGATCCATATCAAGGTCGATAAAGACGTGGAAGCCCTGTTAAAAAACCAGAGCGGTCTGTTCTGAGGAGCAAGCAATGAAACGACTTTGCAGCGGATTACTGCTGGGCTGCCTGCTGTTGTCGCCACAGGTGATGGCGCTGACGCTTGATGAGGCTCGGCAGCAGGGGCGCGTAGGCGAAACGCTTAACGGCTACATTGCCGCGGTGCAGCAGGATGCAGAGACAGCGGCGCTGGTGAAAGAGATCAATGCCGGGCGCATGAATCAGTATCAGATACTGGCGCAGCAGAACAATTTGACCACGCGTGACGTGGCGAATATCGCCGGGCAGAAGCTGGTAGAGCGGGCAAAGCCGGGAGAGTTCGTGCGGGGGATAAACGGCCAGTGGATTAAGAAGTAGCTAAGGCACCGTCACGGTGCCTTAGCCTTTCTTTTGGCGATAAAACTCAGGCAGTCACGATCTGAGAAATCACTTCTTTCGCATCGCTGGCGGCTTTCGCTGCCACTTCAGGACCGTAACCGATACCTTCAGCAAACACGAACTGCACGTCGCTCATACCGAGGAAGCCGAGGAACAGGGTCAGGTACGGGGTCAGCAGGTCGCTTGGGGTGTCTTTATGAACACCGCCACGGCTGGACAGCACCACCACTTTTTTGCCTTTGATCAGGCCTTCAGGACCCTGCTCGGTGTAGCGGAAAGTGATACCGGCACGCGCCACCAGGTCAAAGTAGTTCTTCAGCTGGGTAGGGATGTTGAAGTTGTACATTGGCGCAGTGATCACGATGGTGTCGTGTGCCTGCAGCTCAGCGATCAGTTCGTTGGACAGGTCCAGCGCTTCCTGCTGACGCGGGGTAAGCGCGGCATCAGAAGGACGCAGTGCGCCAACCAGCTCGCCGTCCAGTACTGGAATCGGGTTAGCGGCCAGGTCACGTTCGGTCACTTCATCAGCCGGATGGGCCGCTTTCCACTCGGAAACCAGGTGATCGGCCAACTGACCAGACTGAGAATAACCGGCAAGGATGCTTGATTTCAGTACTAATACTTTGCTCATGGTTTTTTTCCTGTTTTGTCATGCGGAAGGCTATCCGCTCAATGGATAACACTTTACGGATAAATGACGGCGAGTGTAAGTGCGAGTTTTCGATATCAATGTTCGAAATAATTGAATAACAGCTCGCGGGCAAATAAATCGCTAAGTCGCTGTCTGTGCTAGAATACGCAAAAATTTTAATCCCTGATAATGCCATGTTGCCCGCATCAGGCGCGACAAAGTGAGCTTTTACCATGTCTGAATCACCACAATCTGCCCTGGCGCCGCTCTATTCACGGCTGGATTTGCTAATGTTGCGCGACCGCCAGCGCTTCCAGCGCCGCCTGCAGGGCGCGAAAAAAATTAAAAATCCGGCGGCGCTCCAGGCGCTGACCGATGAGCTGAGTGCGGAAATCGCTCAGGCCGAGCAGCGCGTGGCCGCGCGACGTGCCGCGACGCCAACCCTCCGCTACCCGGAAAATCTGCCGGTCAGCCAGAAGAAGCAGGATATTGCCGATGCTATCCGCGATCACCAGGTGGTGATCGTCGCCGGGGAAACCGGTTCGGGTAAAACCACGCAGCTGCCGAAAATCTGCATGGAGCTGGGGCGCGGCATTCGCGGGCTGATAGGCCACACGCAGCCACGCCGCCTGGCGGCACGCACCGTTGCTGACCGTATTGCAGCGGAGCTGGAAACCTCACTCGGCGGCTGTGTCGGCTGCAAGGTGCGCTTTAACGATCAGGTCGGTGAAACCACCCAGGTCAAACTGATGACCGACGGTATTCTGCTGGCGGAGATCCAGCAGGATCGGCTGCTGATGCAGTACGACACCATCATTATCGATGAAGCGCACGAGCGCAGCCTGAACATCGACTTCCTATTGGGCTATCTGCGCGAGCTGCTGCCTAAGCGCCCGGACCTGAAGGTGATCATCACCTCGGCGACCATTGATCCGCAGCGTTTCTCACGCCATTTCCATAACGCACCGGTGATTGAAGTCTCCGGCCGCACTTATCCGGTGGAAGTTCGCTACCGTCCGGTAGTGGAAGATGCTGATGATACTGACCGCGACCAGCTGCAGGCCATTTTTGACGCGGTGGATGAGCTGGGGCGTGAGAGCCGTGGCGATATCCTGATCTTTATGAGCGGTGAACGCGAAATTCGTGACACCGCCGATGCACTGATGAAGCGCGACCTGCCGCATACTGAAGTGCTGCCGCTGTATGCGCGCCTGTCGAACGCCGAGCAGAACCGCGTGTTCCAGTCCCATGCCGGGCGCCGCATCGTGCTGGCGACCAACGTGGCGGAAACCTCGCTGACCGTACCGGGCATCAAATACGTCATCGATCCGGGCACGGCACGCATCAGCCGCTACAGCTTCCGTACCAAGGTGCAGCGCCTGCCGATTGAGCCGATTTCTCAGGCCTCCGCTAACCAGCGTAAAGGGCGTTGCGGACGCGTCTCGGAGGGTATCTGCATCCGTTTATACGCGGAGGAGGATTTCCTCAGCCGCCCGGCGTTTACCGACCCGGAGATCCTGCGTACTAACCTGGCCTCGGTGATCCTGCAGATGACGGCGCTTGGCCTCGGCGATATTGCCGCTTTCCCGTTTGTGCAGGCACCGGACCAGCGCAATATCCAGGACGGGGTACGTCTGCTGGAGGAGCTGGGTGCCATCACGCTCGCTGACAATCAGCGCTATCAGCTCACCCCATCGGGCCGTGCACTGGCGCAGCTGCCGGTCGACCCACGCCTGGCGAAAATGGTGCTGGAGGCACAGAAATATGGCTGCGTGCGCGAGGTGATGATTATCACCGCCGCGCTGTCGATCCAGGATCCGCGCGAGCGCCCGGCGGAGAAGAAACAGGCATCCGATGAGAAGCACCAGCGCTTTGCTGATAAAGAGTCTGATTTCCTCGCCTTTGTAAACCTGTGGAACTACCTGCAGGAGCAGCAAAAAGCGCTCTCCTCCAGCCAGTTCCGGCGCCAGTGCAAAACCGAATACCTGAACTACCTGCGCGTGCGCGAGTGGCAGGACATCTATACCCAGCTGCGCCAGGTCGTGCGCGAACTCGGGCTGCCGGTGAACAGCGCACCGGCCGAAATGCGTGAAATTCACACCGCCTTACTCACCGGGCTACTGTCGCATATCGGTCAGAAGGATGCGGACAAACAGGAATTTACCGGAGCGCGCAACGCCCGTTTCGCCATCTTCCCCGGCTCCGGTTTATTCAAAAAGCCACCGAAGTGGACCATGGTCGCCGAACTGGTGGAAACCAGCCGCCTGTGGGGGCGCATTGCGGCGCGCATTGAGCCGGAGTGGATTGAACCGGTGGCGCAGCACCTGCTGAAGCGCAGTTATAGCGAGCCGCACTGGGAAAAAGGTCAGGGCGCGGTGATGGCCAGCGAGAAAGTAACGCTGTACGGTCTGCCGATCGTCGCTGCCCGTAAGGTGAATTACGGCACGATTGACCCGGTGCTATCGCGCGAGCTGTTTATCCGTCACGCCCTGGTGGAGGGCGACTGGCAGACGCGCCACGCCTTCTTTAAGGCGAACCTTAAGCTGCGTGCCGAAGTTGAAGAGCTGGAGCACAAGTCGCGCCGGCGCGACATCCTGGTGGATGATGAAACGCTGTTTGCATTCTACGACCAGCGTATTGCCCACGACGTGGTTTCCGCGCGCCATTTCGACAGCTGGTGGAAAACCGTCAGTCGCGAAGAGCCGGATCGCCTTAACTTCGCCAAAGAGATGCTGATCAAGCAGGGCGCGGAAAACGTCAGCAAGCTCGACTATCCGAACTTCTGGCATCAGGGCAATCTGAAACTGCGCCTGAGCTATCAGTTTGAGCCAGGGGCAGATGCCGATGGCGTGACGGTGCACGTACCGCTGCCGCTGCTCAACCAGGTGGAAGAGCGGGGTTTTGAGTGGCAGATCCCCGGTATCCGCCGCGAGCTGGTGATTGCGCTGATCAAATCACTGCCTAAGCCGTTACGCCGTAACTTCGTTCCCGCGCCGAACTACGCCGATGCATTCCTTGGCCGCGCGACGCCGCTTGAGCTGCCGCTGCTGGAGTCGCTGGAGCGCGAATTCCGCCGCATGTCAGGCGTAACGCTGGAACGCGAAGCCTGGCAGTGGGATCAGGTGCCCGATCATCTGAAAATGACCTTCCGCATTGTTGACGAAAACAACCGCAAGCTGGCGGAAGGGAAAGATCTGACGGCGTTAAAACTGCAGTTAAAAGGCAAAGTCCAGGAAACCCTGTCGAAAGTGGCTGATGACGGTCTGGAGCAGAGCGGGCTGCATATCTGGAGCTTTGGCGATCTGCCGGATCACTTCGAGCAGAAGCGCGGTAGCTATAGCGTGAAAGCCTGGCCTGCGCTGGTAGACGAAAAAGAGAGCGTGGCGATCCGCCTGTTTGACTCGCAGCACGAGCAGCAAAAAGCGATGTGGCGCGGCCAGCGCCGCCTGCTGCTGCTGAATATCCCGTCGCCGATTAAGTATCTGCACGAAAAGCTGCCAAACAAGGCCAAGCTGGGGCTGTACTTCAACCCTTATGGCAAAGTGCTGGATCTGATCGACGACTGCATCGCCTGCGGCGTGGATAAGCTGATTGCCGAACACGGTGGCCCAAGCTGGCAGGAGCAGGGCTACATGCAGCTGCATGATAAAGTCCGCGCCGAACTGAACGACACGGTGGTCGAGATTGCGAAGAAGGTCGAACAGATCCTCACCTCGGTGTTCAATATCAATAAGCGGCTGAAAGGGCGCGTGGACATGACGATGGCGCTGGCGCTATCGGATATCAAAGCGCAGATGGGCGGCCTGGTGTATCGCGGATTTGTCACCGGCAACGGCTGGAAACGCCTCGGCGATACCCTGCGCTACCTGCACGCCATTGAGCGGCGCATGGAGAAACTGGCGGTTGATCCGCACAGCGACCGTGCGCGCATGATGAAGGTCGAAACGGTGAAGCAGGCGTGGAATACGTGGTTCAACAAGCTGCCGCTTGAGCGCAGGGATGATGAGGAAGTACAGGATATCCGCTGGATGATTGAGGAGCTGCGCGTCAGTTTCTTCGCGCAGCAGCTGGGAACACCTTACCCAATCTCCGAAAAGCGTATTTTACAGGCGATGGAGCAGATTACTGTCTGACAGTGGTCGGGGGTTGATGGCGCACCGCAGCGGGTCGCCATCGGTTGTTTAATCCCCATACTCCTCCGTGAGAAGACTGCGGCTCGCCGGACGATATTTTGCCACCAGTGCTGCGGCAATCGCTTCAGTCTCTGCATCCGCAACCCCAGTGTAGTTCGAGGGGCGGAAATGCATCTGGAATACGCTGATAGCCTGCCTGGTTGCGGCGTCGTTCACGCCAGTTTGTGGAATAGTGTAACCGTAGCTGGCGAGATCGGCCTGAATTTTACTGACCGAACCCGCGGCGGCAAATGAGCGACCGGCAAGGTAGTGCTGCACGGTATGTTTGTCGGGCCAGGCGCCGATTCCCTGTTCAGCCAGCTGTTGCCAGGGAAACAGTGGGCCGGGGTCAACCTTGCGCGTTGGCGCAACATCACTGTGTCCGAGAACGTTATAAGGGGTAATGCCATAACGCTGGATGATATCTTTCGCCAGGCTGGCCACCAGCCTGATTTGCTGCGCATCCCAGGGATACCAGTATCTGTCCAGCGCGTCCTGACGGTAACCCAGGTTGACAATCTCCACGCCGATAGAGCTGTCATTGAGATTGCTGCGGCCATGCCAGTTGCTGAGGCCGGCATGCCAGGCACGCTTATCCTCAGGGACCAGCTGGTAGACCATTTTTTTACTTAATGCCGGATCGGCGGCCGAGGGGACAAGGTAATGCGCGCTCACTGAACCCCGGGTTAATGACGCCATGGATGCGGCATCGTCTTCTGCGGTGTAGTGAAGGATGAGAAAACGAACGCGTTCATTCTGACTTTGCGAAGGGTGCTGAGTATTGACCTGGTAACCTGGCCGTGAAACGAGGTTACCGGTTGAACATCCGGTCAATGCTATGGCGAGGATCGCCGTGAGGGCTTTATTCATGATTTCCGTCCGTGAAGTGAATTAATACAGGCGCTGACAGTATTATTTAATTCACCCCGGCGGAACATCGTTAAAACGGCTATCAGATTGACGATAGATGCTACTGCGCTAACGCTTCCAGGCTGTCGCGGAAGGCAGTCACAGCGATAGCGCGGTTGTCTGCCAGGTAGCGGTCTTTCGCCGCCGGAGCAGAACTCTGCACCGCGATCAGCTGCCAGTCGCCGTTCACTTTCAACATCAGCGGGGAGCCACTGTCGCCGGGCAGGGTATCGCACTGGTGCGACAGCACGGTTTTCTGCGCCCAGCCGGTAATCAGGCAGTCGCTGTGGGAGTAAAGCGTTTCAAGATGGTCTTCAGGATAGCCCGCCTGGGTAACCCGACGGCCAGTCTGCTTCAGTGCGGCGGTCAGTTCTGAACGCGAACCGGCGAACAGCGGCACCGGAACAATCCCGGAAGGGGGATTACGCAGCACAATCAAACCAAAATCATAAGGCGCAGCGGAGGCGGGTACGATCCAGCCATCGCCATCCGCTTTTAGCTTCCTGCCCAGAGCCGGATCAACCCGCGCTTCAATATCGTGGATCTCATAGCGCCAGCCGCCTTTACCATTGGCGATAAAACGCAGCGCCACGGCTTTATCCAGTTTTCCCGGGGGATTAAGCAGGCAGTGTCCGGCGGTTAACGCCAGGTTTGGGGCAATCAGGGTAGCACTGCAAAGGTTACCGCTCTCTGTTTCCAGCTGGCCGATGGCTTCCCACGGTGGCGTAGCGGTCTGGCTTACCGGCAGGCGATCGTCCTTGCCAAAAAATAGCGTTTTTACGTCGGCTTCACTCGGGCCGTCATCATCGGCGTAAGAATAGAACGAAAAGGCTAAGCAACCCATTAATAACACAGCAGTCAGGCGCATATTTTTCTCAGGCTGGAGAAGCATTGTAATTTGTGGTTACGCTAATGCAGTAACTATAGACGGATAGTGCCAGAAAAGGGAGTTTAATTTGGAATATCAGCACGCTACAGAGACTGCATTTAAAGATAGAAGCTGGCGGCAACAACGCCACAGACGATCATCACAACCAGAATGATTTCGAATAAATAGCGACGCACCATCATCCGAAACTCCTTAAAAAAACACCCGGTAAAACCGGGTGTTTGAGTTTATGGGCCAACCCCTACAATGTCTCAAGGAGTGGACCGCTTTTTGGCTCCGCCCGAGGGCGGAGCTCGGCTGAAGAGTTAAGCCTTAGGAGCGACTTTCTTAGCTTTGTGGTGTTTTTTAGCAGCCTGCGCTTTCTGAGCTACAGGTTTTTTAGCCGCTTTGTGATGCTTTTTAGCCGCCTGCGCTTTCTGGGCTACAGGTTTTTTAGCTGCTTTGTGGTGCTTTTTAGCGGCCTGCGCTTTCTGAGCGGCAGCTTTCTTGGCTTTGTGGTGCTTTTTAGCAGCCTGCGCTTTCTGAGCGGCAGCTTTTTTAGCTTTGTGGTGCTTCTTAGCAGCCTGAGCTTTCTGAGCTACAGCTTTATGATGTTTTTTCACGTGCTTAACAGAGGCTTTAGCTGGAGCCGGTGCAGCAGTGGTGGTGGTAGCAGCTGGAGCAGCAGTTGTTGCTGGAGCAGCGCTGGTTTCAGCAGCGAAAGCAACTGAAGACAGACCCATTGCAGCGGCGACAACCAGAGCGAATAATTTTTTCATTGTGAAACCCTCAAAGTGTTTAGTTCATGTATCAGCCCACTGCGGGGCCGGTGAAGAGACTATAAGGGAATGCGAGGCGGGCTTCCGTGAGTGATTGGTATCGGCGTGTAACCGATTGTACAAGCAGGGGGGCGACGTGATAACCGGTCGAGGCATGCCTCGACCCTACCGAATCAATGTAGGGGTCGGGCATGCCCTACCCACTATGTCCGACCCAGTATGCAACAGTTATTTAAGGTAACGGTTTTCCAGATGCTGGCGGAAATAGCGCGGATTGAGGTCTTCGCCGGTAGCATTTTCAATCAGCTGGCGCGTGCTGAAGCGGCAGCCGTGCTGCCAGATGTTCTGCTGGAGCCAGTCAAACACCGGCTGCAGGTCGCCCGCGCGGATCTGCTCGCTGACCTGTGGGATTGCCCGTTTAACTGCCTGGAACAGCTGTGCCGCATACATTGCACCCAGCGTATACGTCGGGAAGTAGCCAAACGCGCCGTCGGTCCAGTGGATATCCTGCATACAGCCATCGCGATAGTTGCCCCGGGTATCCAGGCCCAGCCACTGCTGCATTTTCTCATCCCACAGCGCCGGGATATCCTCAACTTCAATCTCCCCGGCAATCAGCGCTTTTTCAATTTCGTAACGCAGAATGACGTGCGCCGGATAGCTGACTTCATCGGCATCAACGCGGATCAGACCCGGCTTGACGCGCTGATTTAAGGCAATAAAGTTGTCTGCGGCCATTGCAGGCTGATCGCCCAGCAGGCGCACGGCCAGCGGCTGAACCAGGCTGAGGAACTCCGGGCTGCGGCCCAGCTGCTTCTCAAAGAACAGGCTCTGCGACTCGTGGATGGCGGTCGAGCGCGCCAGCGCCACCGGCTGGTCAGCCCAATGCTGCGGCAGGTTCTGCTCATAGCGGGCGTGGCCGGTTTCGTGGATCACCCCCATCATCGCGCTGATAAATTCGGCTTCGTTGTAACGGGTCGTGATGCGCACATCCTGCGGCACGCCGCCACAGAACGGGTGCGCGCTGATATCCAGACGTCCGCCATTAAAATCAAAGCCGAGCTGCTGCATAATCGCCAGCCCCAGCTGCTGCTGCTGCGCCTGGGGGAACGGGCCAGCGGGAACGGCAACGTTCTCCTGCGACTGCTGCGCGACGATTTTTTGCAGTAAATCCGGCAGCCACTGTTTGAGGTCAGCGAAGGTAAGATCGAGCTTTGCACTGGTCATCCCAGGTTCAAAAACATCCAGCAGGGCATCATAGCGCGAGCAGCAGTTGGCCTGAGCGCGGATTTCCGCCTCCTGGCGGCTCAGCTTCACCACCTCTTTCAGGTTGGCGGAGAAACCCTGCCAGTCGTTGTTCGGGCGCTGGCTGCGCCATGCGTGTTCACAGCGAGAACCAACAATCGATTTGGCTTCAACCAGAGAAGCGGGCAGCAGGGACGCCTGCTGCCAGGCGCGCTGCATCTCAAACAGGTTGGCCTGCGCCACATCATCCAGATCTTCCTGCTGCGCCTGCTGCAGCCACTCGCCAACCTGTTTGGCCGTCAGGATTTCATGGCGCAGCACGCTCAGTTCCGCCAGCGCCGCACCGCGTGCGCTGCTGCCGCCTGCGGGCATCATGGTCATCATATCCCAGCCGGCAATTGCCGACAGGTGGCCAAAGCGTGACAGACGCTGGAAAGTACGGGTCAGATTAGCGTAAGCAGAAGACATAAAGTTCCTTATCAGTTGAGTCAGGTAGCGCGTAATGGGTGATCGATCGGCCAGCAAAAGCGCACGCTGGCACCGCCGAGCGGGCTGCTGTCAATGGTCACATAGCCGCCAAAAGCCTGCGAGACGGAGTGCACAATCGCCAGCCCAAGCCCGCAGCCGCCGGTGGCACGGTCACGGCTGGGATCGAGACGGACAAAAGGTTCAAACACCCGCTGGCGTTCATCGAGTGGAATACCGGGGCCGTCATCCTCAACCTGTAAGCAGGCGAGGTTACCATCAAACCACAGTCCAACGCGCAGGTGATGATCGGCATAGCGCAGCGCGTTATTCACCAGATTATCCAGCACGCGCTCCATCAGGCGCGCATCGGCCACGCCAATATTTTCGCGCTGCGGCGTATTCAGTTCGAGGGTAAATTCCGGATGCACCGAGCGGATATCCTCCAGCCGTTCGTGCAGCCAGGCGGCGAGATCCAGACTTTGCAGATTGAGGTCGACCTTCGGGCGATCGAGGCGCGCATAGGTCAGCAGCTCCTCAATTAACGCTTCCAGCTGGCCGATGTCGCGGTTAAGCGCCGCCGATTCAGCCTCGGTGAGGTTATCACTCATCTCCAGCCGATAGCGCAGGCGCACCAGCGGGGTACGCAGCTCATGGGCAATACCGTCGATCAGCTGCTTTTTGCTGGCGACCAGCGTGTTGATGTTATCGGCCATCTGGTTAAACGCCACGCCAAGGCGCAGCAGGCTGGAGGCGCTGTCGAAATGGATGCGTTCGTCCAGATGCCCCTGGCCTAAACGCTGAGCCGCGTACTCCAGCTTCAGCATGTCCTTCCAGTGCGGGCGCATCCAGATAAACACCGGCAGCGCCAGGGAGATACCGATAAAGGCCAGCAGGGCGATATCGAGTATGCGCATTTCGTGCAGGAAGAACAGGTACGGGATGGGGCCAACGGCCAGCACGTAGTGGCTGCGCGGAATGTGCTGTAAGAAGGTGTACTCCTCATCCAGCGCGACAATTTCCCCTGCGCGCAGGCGGTGCATGGTGACCGGGTCGAGCTGATATTTGCTCATCGGTTCAATATGTAGCTTAAACGACAGGTTAAGGTCGAGGTTATCGATGGTCTTGTTCCAGTCGCGTGGCGGGATCTCGCGCAGTTCGCTACGCATCAGGTAGAGCGAACTTTTCATCAGGTCATCCATCGACTCGCGCCCGGCACGCTCGGCGGTGAATTTGTACACCAGACCGACCAGCATCGCCATCACCAGAAAGCAGACGAATAGCAGCAGATAAAACTGAATAAACAGCTTCTTCATTTATTGCGCATCCCACGCGTGTGGAGCAAACAGATAGCCTTTATTACGGATGGTTTTGATGCGGTAGGGTTCGGTCGCACTGTCCAGCAGCTTTTTGCGCAGGCGTGAGATCGCGACATCAATGCTGCGATCCATGCCGTCATAGCTGACGCCGCGCAGGGTTTTCAGCAGCGCGTCACGGTTGAGAATGGTTCCGGCATGGGTTGCCAGCTCCCACAGCAGGTCAAAATCGGCGGTCGACAGAGCGACAATCTCATCCGATAGCGTGACCTGGCGGTTAACCGGGTCGATGCTCAGCGTGCCGAAGCGCAGCATCTTCTGCCCGGCCACGCTGGGCGCAATCTCCTCGTGCGGACTGCTAACGCCAGCCTGGCGCAGGTGTAACCTGAGTCGGGCCAGCAGCACCGCAGGCGGCGTCGTTTTAAGAATGTAGTCATTGGCCCCCATTTCCAGCGACAAAATATGGTTCATATCACTGTCGAGCGAGGTCAGCAGCACGATGGGGCCCGACCAGCTGCTGCTGTTGCGCAGATCGCGGCACAGCGTCATGCCGTCTTTACCCGGCAGCATAATGTCGAGCATCACCAGGTCAGGGCAGGCGGCGGCAATGGTCTCTTCTGCCCGATCGCCGCGTGATTCGACAATGACCTCGATATCGTGACGCCCGAGATAGGCGGCGATCAGTTCGCCCACATCTTTATCATCTTCAACGAATACAATTTTGTTCATAGTGCCGGTTCATCGCTAGAGAGAAACGTAGCTTATCCTTATCCGACCATTTATCAACGCCAAATATTGGGCTTATGTAGTATAATCCCGGCCGAATATGTCATGATACCCCTCTAAATTGAAGGTGCATCAGCGTCAGGTCAGTGGTTGAAAATGGATAAGGAGAGAAGAGTGCCAGAAACAAAGCGGGTCGCAGCAGAGCACAGTAACCCCATCTGCCTCAACTACATTGATTTTCTCTCCGCATCATGCAAAAAGCGCTGGAGTTTTGTCGACGCCATCTACGGGGTCATTCCGTTTTTTGGCATGATTACCCGCAAACCGGCCGATCTGCCGCGTGCCTCATCGCCGGAGCGTTTGAAAGATCTGGCGCTGCAAATTATTTCCACCCAGGTCAGTGATGAAATCAATATTGCCCGCCTGATCACCCTGGCCCAGCAGCAGCAGATCGATCATTTCGATATCCTGCTGCCTTATCCGCTTTCCGAACAGCAGATGGTGACTATCCGCCAGGAGTACGCCCGGCCGCTGCAACTCGCACAGTATGACGACCGGCTGAACGTGATCATTCCGGTCGTACCGCACTAATCCTCAGCGCGCCAGCAGCCATGCGGCGGGCAGCGCCGCCAGCACCAGCGCCACCATCATCGATTTTTCCGCCCGGTTTAACGACTGCGTTGCACGCCCACCGCGGCGGGCAAACAAAAACAGCGCAATGCCCGGTGCATACAGCACCACCGACAGCAGCAGATGCAGTGGACCTGAAGCGTACAGTAGCCACACGCCGTAGGCGCTGGCACCGATGGCGACCACCCTGGCAGGCGCGTGCTTACGCTCACGCGCCACCTTAAACAGATAGATACCCACCAGCAGGTAAGGCACCAGAATCATCTCTGAGGCAATAGTCAGCAGGGTGTTGTAGTCGGAGCCGGTCAGCCAAATCAGGATTAGACAAAGCTGTACGCAGCCGTTAGTTAGCCACAGCGAGGCGGCAGGCGCACCGCGAGCGTTCTGCTGGCTGAGCAGGCGCGGAAATGCACCATGCTGCGCCGCCACCAGCGGGACTTCGGCGGCCATAATGGTCCAGCTCAGATAGGCACCGCATACCGAAACGATTAACCCGACCACGATCACCAGATTGCCCCAGGAGCCCAGCAGGGCAGTCATCAGCCCGGCCATCGAGGGGTTGCGCATTTCCGCCAGCTGGTCTCTGGGCACGATGCCGAGCGACAGCAGCGTCACCAGCAGATAAACCACCAGCGCGGCGACCACCGCCAGCAGCGTGGCGCGCCCCACATCTTTTTTATCCCGGGCGCGTGAGGAGACCACCACGGCACCTTCCACGCCGATAAACACCCACAGGGTGATCAGCATTGTATCCTTCACCTGCTGCCACACCGGTTTACCCAGCGCGATGCCGGTAAAATCAATCCTGAAGCGGTCGTAATTGAACGCTGCAATCGCCAGCAGCACAAACAGCCCGAGCGGCAGCAGCTTGCCCAGCGTCGCGACCATGTTAATGCTGGCGGCGGTCTGCACGCCGCGCAGCACCAGGGCATGCACCAGCCACAGCAGCGCCGAGGCGCCGAGCATCGCCTGCCAGGTATTGCCGTCGCCGAAGATCGCGTGGCCCGGTGAGTCGGTGAAAAAGCTCATGGCAGAGAAGACAATCACCAGGTAGGAAACGTTGGCGATCACCGCACAGAGCCAGTATCCCCAGGCAGAACAGAATCCGGTCAGCTCACCAAATCCCGCCCGGGCGTAGGTAAAGATACCGCCATCCAGCTCCGGCTTCAGGCGGCTGAGCAGCAGCATCGCCAGTGCGAGAAAGATGATGCCAACCCCGGTCACTGCCCAGCCGATCAGCAGCGCGGCCGGGCTGGCCACCGCCGCCATATTTTGCGGCAGGCTGAAGACGCCCGCACCGAGCATGGAGCTGAGTACCAGCGCGGTCAGCGCGGTAAGACCTAACTTTTTGTCCAAAAAATACTCCACTTGCAGAATAAAATGCCAGTTTGATCGTCAGCGTTAGAGTTAATACTGGTTGTCAGGGTGTAAAGGGAAACGAACCCCTGAAAGGCGGGCGATTTTACGGAGTGATCGGGCAGGATGCAATGCTTACTCAGCGTTACTTATGCAAACAGAGAAGGGAATTATTCAAAGAGGCGGGGCAGCTGAGCGCTACCCCGCAGCAAAACTTATTTGAACAGGTCAGCCGAGACGGTCAGGTTACCGCCGCTCTGGTTAGACCATTGGCGGGTAACATGATAGTACTTGGCGCCTTTATCAATCGCCCGGCGGCCCACTTCCTGAGAAATCTCAGTCGGGGTGCTGAAGTGCCCGGTAAAGGTGATGCTGTCATACGGCTGCATCTGTGCGGCGGTGATGGCATTCACTTCCTGCACGCTTTTACCGTTCGGAGTGGTTACAGTGTAACGCTGACCGGTTGAGCTTTGCGTTTCAAAGAAACGTCCCACTTTATTGCTTGGCGTTTCAGCTGAAGCCACGCCCGGGATCTCGACCTGCTTCGCGGCGGTGCCACCAGCGGCCAGCGCGGCTTTACCGGCAGCAGAATCCGCAGGGATCAGGTCAGGGGACTGAACTTTGCGCTGTGGCGCATCGGCTTTATACACGTAGGCGGTAATGATCTGATTGCCGCCGCTGTTGGTATCAATCTGACGCACGATAAAGAATGACGCCGCGCCTTTTTCTTTAGCGGCTTTGGTGATGGCATCATTGACATCAGGCTGGCTGCGGAAGAAACCGCTGGCGCTGACGGTGTCGTAAGGCTCAAGAGAGTAAGCTTCTGATTTAGTCAGTTCGCGTACGCCGTTAATAATACGGTCTTTATTTTTTGGCGCTGCGGGTGCATCGGCATGATAAACATCCGCCGTCACGCTCCAGTTACCGCCGTTGCCGTTGGTATCATTGATGCCCTGCACATAATAGGAAGCAGCGCCCATTGAATCAGCACGTTTAGACACGGCATCGTTGGCATCGCCAATGGAATTGAAACGGCCATTGATGGTGATGCGGTCGAATGGCTTCAACGCCGCCGCTTTCTCCGGGGTCAGTTCCTGGGCCGCGTGGGCGCTCAATGCCGTCATCGACAACAGGGCTGAGGCCAGAATGGTGTTCTTCAGCTTCATAAAAATTAATCCTTCGCCTTACGCAAAAATTGAGTACGAAAACGTGCTGGACTCTTGATGTGTAACAGATTAGCGCCCGATTATTACATGTAATAATGCGCGCTGTCTCAGCGATTTTGTGTGCAGGAAGACCAGCGATAATTCTTTATTTCAGAATAACCAGGAAAGCTGGCTGAATCGTGTCATTTGCAGACGGTTAACCACTTACGGTGGTAATAATTACCACTTAACCCGTTAATGCATTGTTAAACAATACTTTTTTGCTACATATTTACTCTAATTGTTAAAAAATATCGTAGCACATTATGCGTTTGATTGGCTGTGATTCAGGTCCAAAATAGTGCTTATTGGGCTATAAACTGAATTTTTATAGGTTAGTCTACGAAAAGCCTGATGGTGGCTGGATCGAAATAAATATTTTCAGTAGGTTATAAGCAGTTTGCAACAGTTAGCGTTTCGGTCATATCGATCGGGATCTTGAGAACAAACCATCGTACTCTCTGAAGAAAGGGAAGATTATGCTTATTGGTATTACCAAAGAGCGGTTGGCCAATGAAGCCCGCGCAGCAGCAACGCCGAAGACGGTTGAACAGCTGCTCAAACTGGGTTTCAGCGTTGCGGTTGAGAGCGGCGCCGGTAAACTCGCCAGTTTTGAAGATGCAGCCTTTGAGGCGGTAGGGGCAACCATTACCGACTCCGTCACTGTCTGGCAGTCCGATATCGTGTTGAAAGTTAACGCACCAACCGATGAAGAGATCGCCTTAACGCGCGCGGGTAGTACGCTGGTCAGCTTTATCTGGCCAGCGCAGAACCCTGAGCTACTTCAGAAGCTGGCAGCGCGCAACGTCACCGTGATGGCAATGGACTCGGTGCCGCGTATTTCACGCGCGCAGTCGCTGGATGCCCTCAGCTCAATGGCTAACATTGCAGGCTATCGTGCCATTGTTGAAGCCGCTCACGAGTTTGGCCGTTTCTTCACCGGGCAGATCACCGCCGCCGGTAAAGTTCAGCCAGCCAAAGTGATGGTGATTGGCGCCGGCGTTGCTGGCCTGGCCGCTATCGGCGCGGCTCGCAGCCTGGGTGCTATTGTGCGCGCCTTCGATACGCGTCCGGAAGTCAAAGAGCAGGTGCAAAGTATGGGCGCCGAGTTCCTTGAGCTCGATTTCGCAGAGGAAGCGGGCAGCGGTGACGGCTATGCCAAAGTGATGTCTGAAGCTTTTATTAAAGCTGAAATGGCGCTGTTTGCCGCTCAGGCTGAAGAAGTGGACATTATTGTCACCACCGCACTGATTCCAGGTAAACCGGCGCCGAAGCTGATCACGGCTGAAATGGTCGCCTCAATGAAACCGGGCAGCGTGATTGTCGATCTCGCCGCGCAAAACGGCGGGAACTGTGAGCTGACCGTAGCGGATACCGTGACCACCAGCCCGAACGGGGTGAAAATTATTGGCTATACCGATCTGCCAAGCCGCCTGCCAACGCAGTCTTCCCAGCTTTACGGCACCAACCTGGTGAACCTGATGAAGCTGCTGTGCAAAGAGAAAGACGGCAACATCGTCATTGATTTCGACGATGTGGTGGTGCGTGGCGTGACGGTGATCCGCGAGGGTGAAGTCACCTGGCCTGCGCCACCGATTCAGGTTTCTGCCGCGCCGAAAGCCGCAGCGGCCCAGGTACAGGTGGAAAAAACCGCAGCTAAACCCGTATCACCGATGCGCAAGTACGGTCTGATCGTGCTGGCTATCGTGCTGTTTGGCTGGCTGGCAAACGTTGCTCCGCCGGAATTCCTCTCCCACTTTACCGTGTTCGCGCTCTCCTGCGTGGTCGGCTATTACGTGGTGTGGAACGTCAGCCACGCGCTGCATACGCCGCTGATGTCGGTCACTAATGCCATTTCCGGCATTATTGTGGTCGGCGCGGTGCTGCAAATCGGTCACGGCGGCTGGGTCAGCTTCCTGTCCTTCGTCGCGGTGCTGATTGCCAGCATCAATATCTTTGGTGGCTTCACCGTCACCCAGCGCATGCTGAAAATGTTCCGTAAAAACTAAGGGGTAGTCCATGTCTTCCGGATTAGTGACTGCAGCATATATCGTTGCTGCAATCCTGTTTATTTGCAGCCTTGCCGGGCTGTCTAAACATGAAACCTCTAAGCAGGGGAATATTTTTGGCATCAGCGGGATGGCGCTGGCGCTGGTGGTCACCATCTTTGGCCCGGACTCTGGCAACGTTGCCTGGATCCTGCTGGCGATGGTGATTGGCGGCGCCATCGGCATCCGTCTGGCGAAGAGAGTCGAGATGACTGAAATGCCAGAGCTGGTGGCGATGCTGCACAGCTTTGTTGGCCTGGCGGCGGTGCTGGTTGGCTTTAACAGCTACCTGGACCACGGCCCGGGCCTGCTGCCGGTGATGGAAAACATTCACCTGACTGAGATCTTCATCGGTATCTTTATCGGTGCAGTGACCTTTACGGGTTCCATCGTGGCGTTTGGCAAGCTGTGCGGCAAGATCTCCTCTAAACCGCTGGCCCTGCCGCATCGCCACAAGCTGAATCTGCTGGCGCTGGTGGTGTCACTGGCGCTGCTGATTATCTTCGTGCGCAGCGACAGCGTTGGCGCTCAGACCTTTGCGCTAGTGGTCATGCTGCTGATCGCGCTGGCATTTGGCTGGCACCTGGTAGCATCAATCGGCGGGGCGGATATGCCGGTGGTGGTTTCCATGCTGAACTCCTATTCGGGCTGGGCAGCGGCGGCAGCGGGCTTTATGCTCAGCAACGATCTGCTGATTGTGACCGGTGCGCTGGTGGGTTCAAGCGGTGCGATCCTCTCTTACATTATGTGTAAGGCGATGAACCGTTCCTTTATCAGCGTGATCGCCGGGGGCTTCGGCACCGACAGCAGCTCAACCGGTGAAGGTGAAGAGATGGGCGAATACCGCGAAATCGACGCCGCAGGCACCGCAGAAATGCTGAAAAACTCCACCTCGGTGATCATCACGCCGGGCTACGGCATGGCGGTAGCGCAGGCTCAGTATCCGGTGGCGGATATCACCGCCAAACTGCGCGAGCGCGGTATCAAGGTGCGTTTTGGTATTCACCCGGTTGCCGGTCGCCTGCCCGGTCATATGAACGTGTTGCTGGCGGAAGCTAAAGTGCCGTATGACATCGTGCTGGAGATGGATGAGATCAACGATGATTTCACCGACACTGACACCGTGCTGGTTATCGGCGCCAATGACACCGTTAACCCGGCAGCGCAGGAAGATCCGCGCAGCCCAATCGCAGGCATGCCAGTACTGGAAGTGTGGAAAGCGCAAAACGTAGTGGTGTGTAAACGCTCGATGAATACCGGTTATGCCGGGGTGCAGAACCCGCTGTTCTTTAAAGAGAACACGCAGATGCTGTTTGGCGATGCGAAAGAGAGCGTCGAGGCAATTCTGAAAGCGCTGTAACAACAGGGGCAGGCATGCCTGACCCCTACGATCTGTGTTTGGGGAATGACATGCCTGACTCCTACGATCTGCGTCTGGGCGATGACATGCCTGACTCCTACACAGATCGTAGGGGCGGGGCATGCCCCGCCCGGATGTGTTCTGTAAGGGCTGACCGCTAGCTGGGTCAGCCCTTTTTTATCATTTAGCGGACGGATCCTGCTCGCCAATAAACCAGTACCACAGCGGCACTGAAAGCAGCAGGGTGAAGACCACGCTATAGATGGTAATCATAAAGAACTCTGAAACATACAGCTCAACAGGCCAGGTGGAAAACGGCATATTGTACTCGTTGATCGCTCCGCCAATCATCGCCTTGGTCATCACAATGATGGCGCAAACCAGCACGCAGGCCTGAGCGGTAAAGAACTGGCGGCGTTTCTTGCCCGGTGGAAATAGTGACATGTTATGTACTCCTGTACGGTGATTCAGAATTTAACGTTAACTTTTGCCCACCAGGTGCGGCCTGGCTCATTCACTGGGGTACTGGCGGAATAGCCAAAGACGCTGTTGCCTGCCAGATTCAGGTGCTCGCTGTACGCTTTATTGAAAATATTGTCGACGCCGCTGCTAATCTTGACGTTTTTCGTCACTTCATACGCGGCATTGGCGGAAAAGATGCTGAACCCGGCGCTGCGTTCGAAATCTTTGCCGACCACGTTGCCTTCATTTAACGCGATACGGTTTTGTGGCCCCACCATACGCAGCAGGCCGGTCGTGCTCCAGCTTCCCTGTTTCCAGGTCAGACCCAGTCGGCTCTCCAGCGGCGGCATCTGCGGCAGCGGGCGACGATCCGAGCCGTTCTGCCCCCATGAATATGCCAGGCTGCCGTCTGCAGTCAGGCTCTCCGTTAATTTATAACTCAGGCCCGCTTCACCGCCCATAATTGTGGCGTTGACATTATCGGCGCGGCTGACATAAGCGTTGTTCGGATCGTAGCTGAAGAGAATAAAGTCTCTGACGTGGCCCAGGTAAGCCGAAACCCAGCCATCCATGCGCTTGCCGGAATATTTGGCGCCGATATCCAGCTGGGTGGTTTTCTCCGCTTTCACTGTGTCAAACGCCGCGCTGTGCCCGTCTGCGCCGTAGCTGGGGGAGAACAGCTCCCAGTAATCCGGGAAACGCTCCGTATAGCCCACCCCGGCATACATCATCAGCGGCAGGCTATCCAGCGTATGTTCCAGCCGCATAAACCCGGCGGGCATTGTATCGCTCCTTGCACCCTCGCCGGAAGCGCTAAAATTGTCCACCCAGCTGCGGTCGAGTCGCGCACCGCTCACCAGCTTATTGCGCGGGTCAATGCTCCAGCTCAGTTCACCAAAGGCGCCAACATCGTGAAAGCGGGCATCTTTGCGCCAGTCGTTATTCCTGCGGTTACGATGGGTGCTGGTTTGCATATCCATCCCGCTTTTCAGTTCAAAGTCAGACCATAACCAGGTACCCATAAAGCGGCCACCAACGGTGCGGCGATCGAGCTGCATCGCCATCGGCATGCTCATATCCATATGGCTGGACATTCCCGGCATGCTGCCCGGGCTGCGCAGGCTGTAATTATCCATGATGTGATTGGCATAGTTGTAGTACATCTGTGCTTCAAATTTGTCGAGTACCTCGCCGATGTTCGATTTCTCCACCCGCATGCCGAGGCTCTCACGCTTAAACTGGGAGCCATCCATGCTGCGCCCGGCGTAGCGTGCTTCACCGTTGCCGCGCCCCGCAGTCAGCTCAACCAGCGTATCTTTATCCGGCGTCCAGCCCAGCGCGACGTCGCTGTTCCATTTGTTCCAGCGCGACGGCACGCGGTCACCGTTGCCGTCCTTGTAGTCCTGCGAAATAGAGTGGTTGCCAATCACCCGCAGATAACCCTGTTCGCTGCCCACGCTGAGGTCAGCACTCTGATCCCAGCGATTGTTCGACGCGCCCAGCAGGCTGGCGTTGCCCTGAATGCCGGGCTGGTCGAAGCGGGGCGGTTCACGGTCAAAGCGCACGGTGCCCGCCGAATTGCCCGGCCCCCAAAGTACGGTTTGCGGGCCTTTGGTGATGCTCAACAGGTCGTAACTCTCCGGGGAGATATATGAACTGGGGGCATCCATGCGCGCCGGGCAGGCACCGGGCATTTCACCGCCGTCGGTCATGATGCGCATGCGCGAGCCGAACATGCCGCGAAATACCGGGTCACCGTTGGTCCCACCGTTACGAATCTGCGCAAAGCCCGGAATGGTTTTCAAATAGTCGGAGCCGTCGCTGGCAGGTACCGGCTGGCGCGGGGTTTTTGGCGAAGTGACAATCTCCAGCGGGGAGGTCAGCGGCGCGGTGACGGTCATCACGCCCGTCTCATCCGGCACGACAGCATGCGCCGCGGCCAGTTGTGGGCAGGCAGCAATAATCGCCACGCTTAACAGCGACAGCGGCAGGTAAATGACTTTCATGCTTAATTCCTTTTTAAACGGTAGTTCTGTCTAAATAACTCGTCTGGATACCCGGAATAATATTCAGGCGTGCGTGGTCCTGTGCAGGGCACATATAAAAAGGACAACGCTTTCCGACGGAGTTATCCGCAGTAAAATAATTGTATTAATCAGCGAAAGGAATTAAAGCAGCGGCGGGGCGCGAGGCTGGCAAATACCGGGGAAGAAAGTGACGTGATAAGCGGGAAGAATTAACGCGGGCGGGGTGCAGGCAATCAGGCATATCAGCCAGAAAAAGGCGATAAACAGGCAGAGCAGCAGCGGCATATGGACCAGAAGCTGGCAGTAACCGCAGGCAAATTCGCCCATCATACCCATCTCGCTGCCCATATCATGATGCATGGCTTCACCAGAACCGGCGTGCATCATCATCGCGGCGTGGCTGGACATCACGGGCATGGACATACCATCCATCATCATCTCTACAGGGTGATGCGCACTCATTTCGCTGCCGGCGGAGGTGCGATAACTCTCCAGCGTTTTGGAAACATCCGGCGCAATAAACAGCAGCAGTACCGCCAGAATAGCGATCAGAGCGGGCAAGCGGCGCTGTGACAGGCGATAGAATGAAACCAATCTGGCAATCCCTGCAGAGTGAATGAAAGGCGATAGTTTAGCGACTTTATTTGGCAATGTTAATGCGAACTTGAATTAATCATTATTAATTTAAGGCAAATAAAGGTCTCCCGCTGTTTTTTTGTGAGAGTACAGGTGTTGTCCACCGCCCGGGACACTATTTGGTAGTGTTTTCCAGTTTTGCCTCTGCTTAGATAAGACTCCGGCCGGACCC
The DNA here is from genome assembly GCF_014773485.1 of Erwinia aphidicola. Classification (GTDB taxonomy): domain Bacteria; phylum Pseudomonadota; class Gammaproteobacteria; order Enterobacterales; family Enterobacteriaceae; genus Erwinia; species Erwinia aphidicola. Next base: position 724,491 of record NZ_JACXBP010000001.1, read on the forward strand.
TACACCAATAATTACCGGAGAACATCCATGAATATCATTGCCATCACCGCCTGTCCTACCGGTGTGGCCCATACCTATCTGGCCGAAAGCAATCTGAAAAAAGCGGCGAGAAAACTGGGCCTGTCCCTGCGCGTGGAAACACAGGGTGCCATTGAGAGTCAATACATCCTTAGCGCGGAGGATATCGCGGCCGCCGACATTGTGCTGATCGCCGCAGATAAGAGAGTCGAAATGGGGCGCTTCCAGCATAAAAACATTATCGAGGTTCCGGTGGCGCGTGCGGCCAGAGATGCTGAAGGACTACTGAATGCGATAACCGGTGGCGAACTGGTGCCGCATCGCCTGGAAACCCTGAGCGAAGAGCCGGTGCCGGGTGCAGCAGGCAACAGTTCGCTGCTCTCCTCAGTCTATGTCCATTTGATTACCGGGGTGAACCTGATGATCCCGTTTGTGGTGGCAGGAGGGATACTGATCGCGCTCAGCTTCTCTTTTGGCATTACTGCAGCCACGCCGGGGGACGCCAGTTTTAGCCCGCTGGCGAAAATGCTGGCGGATATTGGCGGCGGCTCGGCATTTGCCCTGATGTTGCCGATACTCGCGCTGGGCATTAGTCAGTCAATCAGTGGGAAAATGGGCATTGTCTCCGGCGCAGTGGGCGGCATGATGGCTATTCACACCGGTTCCGGCTTTCTTGGGGCGCTGATTGCCGGGTTTATTGCCGGCTACGTGACGCTGCTGATTGTGCGCCATATTAAACTGCCGCAGGCGATAGCCGGGCTGAAGCCGATCCTGATTGTCCCGCTGCTGAGCGTGCTGATCACCGGTGCGTTGATGGTGTGGCTAATTGGCGAACCCATCAAGCTGCTGCTGGGCTGGCTGACCGATTTCCTGAATGCGCTCGGGCACACCAACTCCGCGATACTCGGCTTACTGTTTGGCATGATGGTGGCTTTTGATATGGGCGGTCCGCTGAATAAAACCGTTTGTATGTTCGCCATCGGGCTGATGTCGAGCGGCGTCTACGGGCCTATCGCGGCCTGCATGGCGGCGGGAATGGTACCTCCACTCGGTATTGCCCTGGCGACGCTGCTGTTCCGCCGTAAGTTCAGCCGCAGCGAGCGGGAAACGGGTAAAGTGACCTGGGTTCTGGGGCTGTCGTTTATCACCGAAGGGGCGATCCCTTATGCGGTCTCCGACCCGTTACGCGTGATCCCGGCTATCGTGGCGGGTTCCGGACTGGCCGGGGCACTCTCGATGGCGTTTGGCTGTGCCTCACGCGCGCCGCACGGCGGGATATTTGTGATGTTTATTCCCAATGTCATCGTCAACCTCGCTGCCTATCTGCTGGCGATTGCGGCGGGATCGCTGCTGACGGCGCTGATCCTGGGATTGCTGAAAAAAGAGCTGCCGGAAACGGCATAAAAAAGGCGGCCTGCGGGGCCGCCTGAACCTTTTAAGCAAGCTTAATCGTCTTCGTCGTCATCCAGTTCAACCGGTGAGGTGAAGCCGTCGGGTTTGATCGCCAGCAGATCGCAGCGCAGGTGGTCAATCACCTGTTCGGCGGTATTGCCAAGGAAGGCCGCGGACAGCCCGGTGCGGCCAATCGTTCCCAGCACCACCACACCCGCATCCAGATGTTCCGCCAGGTCAGGGATGACTTCCTCCGGCAGGCCTTTTTCAACATGAGTAAATTTTTCATCAATGCTGAAGGACTGGCGCAGCGCTTTCATCGCCACTAAATGCTGACCGCGAATCGCATCGTTATACACGCTGGGATCGAAGTCCGGCAGTTCAATCGCGATGTTAATTGGCGTGACGGGGTATGCGCCAACCAGATGCACTTCGGTATGGTTGACGCGTTCCGCCAGTTCCAGCGTCTCTTTCACCAGCTTGGTATTCAGCGGATCGTGATGAGGTTCTTCACTGGCAAGGTTAACCGCTACCACCGCTTTACCGCCTTCCGGCCAGGCCTGGTCTTTGACCATCCAAACCGGGCAGGGGCACTTGCGCAGCAGGTGCCAGTCAGTCGGGGTGAAGACCACCGCCTGCAGGCGGTCGTGCTGGTGGGCCATCTTGATCACCAGGTCATGCTGGTTGTTCAGCACCTCCTGGATAATGGCTTCGTACGGGCGGTTATGCCAGATCACTTTGATATCAATCTGCACTCCGGCCGCGAGGTAGGCATGCGACTGCTCGCGGATCCACTCAGTGCGCTGGCTGATCACCCCTTTACGCATGGTGATGCGTTCATCAGGGGAAAGCAGGGTAGTCATCTCGTAGGAGAAGTCGTAAATAGGAAGAAAACAGGTAATTTTACCGCCAAGGCGCTGATTCAAATAGACAGCACGGCGAAGTGCAGGCTGATCGTCCTGCTGTGGGTCGATAGCCACAAGAATGTTTTGATACTGAGCCATAACGATTTCTCCTTACACTGAGCGTGTCAGTTTAAAGATAGCCCAATCGCGGCAAAGGAAAAAGAGGAAAAGTTGTTGCCGGATCAATAAAATAACAAATATTGACCCGGCAATTATCAGGCCACCGTGTGGCTCTGGCCCGCAAGCTCCGAGAGGATTTGATGATTTTCAATGGTGATGTATTTGCCTTTCACTGCCAGCATGCCGCTTTTCTGGAAGCGACCGAGCAGGCGGCTGATGGTTTCAACCGTCAAACCGAGGTAATTACCGATATCGCCACGGGTCATGGTCAGGCGGAATTCACGCTGCGAGAAGCCGCGCTGGCCAAAGCGACGTGACAGGCCATAAATAAACGCAGCCAGACGCTCTTCGGCATTTTTCTTCGACAGCAGCAGGATCATTTCCTGGTCACCTTTAATCTCACCGCTCATCAGGCGCATCATCTGTTGGCGCAGGCTGGGCATTTTACCGGAAAGGTCGTCCAGGGTTTCAAAGGGGATTTCACACACCATGGCGGTTTCTAACGCCTGGGCAAAGCTGGGGTGAGAACTGGCGCTAATGGCGTCAAATCCAACAAGGTCACCGGCAAGGTGAAAACCGGTAATCTGCTCATCACCCTGTTCGGTGATGGTGTAACTCTTAATGGTTCCTGAACGGATCGCATAGAGTGATTTCAGTTCATCACCGGCTTTAAACAGCGTCTGGCCTTTCTGAATCGGTTTTTTTCGCTCGATGATATTATCGAGCTGATCCAGTTCGTGCTCGTTAAGCGTGAAGGGAATGCATAGCTGACTGATGCTGCAATCCTGGCAGTGAATAGCACAACCACCTGATTGAATGCGTCGGGTAACAATTCGCTTTTCCTGAATCATGATGTACGCTCGATGATAATTGACTGACATCAATTTTACATTTTTCGCTTACAGAATGAAACTCATCTGAGCAGTTTTAGGCACAATAAAAATGGGGATGTTATTGTCAAGGAATATCAATGTGAACGCGGTGTAAAATACCCGGGTTAAAGGGGGTATTATCGCCAATTCTCTCGCCCTTATGCCCTTTTGCATCATTTTATCCCCTGAACAACAGAGGTGACCGCGGGCGGATTTTTGCTAAACTCACAGCTCTGGCCGAATAGGGTCACGACTTGATAATGACCGGGGGTGAGTATGACCATCAACCTTGATGAGCTGGATCTGTTTAAAAACGCGATGGAAGACGTCAAACCGCTGAAAGAGTGCAGCAACGTCGTGTGGATGAAGAGCCCTAAGCCCACCGCACCGCGCAAGCAGGATCTGCAGTTAGACAACCCCCTGACCAGCGGGCTGCTGGATATTGTTCCGCTTACCGTGCCGCTGGAATATAAGGCGGAAGGCATCCAGCAGGGGGTGCTGGATAAACTCTACCTCGGCAAATACCCGCCGCAGGCCAATCTCAATCTGATTCGTCAGAGCGTTGAGCAGTGCCGCCAGGCGCTGTATCTGTTTATTCTGCAGGCGGAGCATCACGGGCTGCGTAATCTGCTGATCGTTCACGGCAAAGGGCGTGACGATCGTTCGCACGCCAATATTATTCGCAGCTATCTGATGCGCTGGCTACCGCAGCTGGAGCAGGTACAGGCCTTTTGCTGTGCGCGCACTCATGATGGCGGCGAGGGAGCCTGCTATGTCGGATTGCGTAAAAGCGAGCAGGCGCGGCTGGAAAACCGCGAGCGTCACGCCAAACGCAGCCGTTAGCCGGAGTGGGATTTACGGATGGTCGCCAGCATAATCTCTGCACACAGCGTCAGACTGCTGCCGGAGCGGGTCATAATGCCGACCGGTTCCCCCGGGCCATGTGGGGCAATGGGCAGTGCGGCCAGCGAGTTGTGCAGCAGATCCTCTTTGATGGCGCCGGATGGCACAAACCAAACATAGTTGTAGCGCAGCGCCAGCTGGCGTGCGAGGGAGGTCGAAGAGGTTTCGACCAGCGAGCCGGGCAGCTGGCAGCCTTGCTCCTTCAACATTGCTTCCGCCACGCGCCGTGGTGCTGTGCCCTCCGGAGAGATGACCACCGGCCACGACAGCGCCTTCGACAAGGTGACGTTGTCACTTAATAGCGGGTGATCGGGACGCACAACCAGCCGCATCGACTCCAGGAACAGCAGTTCATAGGTTAACCCGGTCATCAAATCCGGATCGGCCATGCGGCCAATGCCGACATCAAACTCTCCCGCCTTAATTGCCGCAATCAGCACATTATTGTGCAGCGTTGCCACTTGAACGATAGCCTGCGGCTGCTGCTGGTGAAAACGATCGAGAATTGACGGTAGCATGCCCAGCGCCACGGTGGTCAGAACGCCAACGCGTAACACTTCGGGGTCTTGCTTCACCGGCAGATTAAATGACTGCCCGGCATGATTGAGCGCATCGAGCACGCGCACCGCATGGGTCAGAAACTGTTCCCCCATGGTGGTGAGCTGGGCACCGAGACGCCCGCGTTCGAACAGACGCACGCCCGCCAGCTCCTCAAGCTCATTGAGCGTCTTTGACAGCGCAGGCTGGCTGAGAGACAGGGTTTCGGCGGCACGGCCCAGCGTCCCCTGTTGAGCAACAGCGACGAAAGTATGCAGATGGCGCAGACGAATGCGCTGATTAAACTGATATTTTTTGTCCATAACGCAGAGTAATGAGGGCGGCGATAAACTGGCAAGATCTATCTGAGCGTTTTGTTAACCTTATTGCAAATTTTAATTAACATTTACCGGCTATATGGCCGTATTCATCACTTTTTATGCGGGTAAGCCCTGGGGGTTATATCGGCAGATTATAAAACCGCAGAAAAAACAGGCGAACTGCCTTTTTGCGGTTAACCAGGCTTTTTGTTCGTATTACCGTGAAAAAACGAACAAAACTGGCAGGAGAATTCCATAACAATCCGTTATGATAGCCGCCACTTTTTTAAGTCAAACCTCAGCGAGTCGACATCATCTGGCGGGGTTGACCCAGGCCAGCTATGGAGTGCGATGTGGACAGTAGCGCAGCGATCGATATCCGTGCGTTGATTAATCAGGGGGCGTTGAGTCGCTATCAGAAACGGATTATCGCCCTGAGTTTTGCCGTGGTTGCCATGGATGGTATGGATATCGCGCTAATGGGCTTTATCGCCCCTGCGTTGAAAACTGCCTGGGGCGTGACCAATCACCAGCTTGGCGCGGTGATCAGCGCTGCGCTGATCGGTCTGGCGCTGGGGGCAATGTTTGCCGGGCCGCTGGCAGACCGTTTTGGCCGCCGGGTAATTATCATCAGCAGCGTCTTCTTTTTCGGCCTGTGGACGCTGGCGACCGCGTTTTCGCAAAACCTCGACCAGATTATGCTGTTTCGCTTCCTGACCGGGCTTGGGCTGGGCGCAGCGATGCCTAATGTCGGTACTCTGGTGGCCGAATACTCCCCGGAGCGCAAACGCGCCTTCCTGATCACCGTGGTGTTCTGCGGCTTTACCTTTGGTGCGGCGACCGGCGGGTTTGCCGCCTCGTGGCTGATCCCGAATTTTGGCTGGCACGCGGTGCTGGTGCTGGGTGGGGTTCTGCCGCTGTTGCTGGTGCCTCTGCTGCTACGCGGGCTGCCGGAATCGGTGCGCTTTATGATGACGCGCAACGCACCCGCCGCTGAGATCCGCGCCATTGTGCAGAAGATGCATCCTGGCTGCGTGAACGATGAGAGCCGCTTTACGCGCAGCGAAAGTGTCGCCAGTGAAGGGGCGATAAAAGTGGTGTTATCGCGCCGCTACGCTTTTGGCAGCATGATGCTGTGGGGCAGTTACTTTATGGGGTTGTTCCTCGTCTATCTGATCGGCTCCTGGCTACCCTCGCTGGTGAAGGATGTGGGAATGACGGTGACGCAGGCAGCGCTGGTTACGGCGATGTACCAGGCGGGGGGGACCGTCGGGTCACTGTTTGCGGGCTGGATGATGGACCGTTTTAACGCCAACTTGGCGCTGGCGGCTATCTATTTTACCGGTGCGATTGCCACGGTCTGTATCGGCTACGCTCCGCCGGACGCATGGGTGCTGAGCGCTATCGCTTTCTGCAGCGGCTTCTGCCTGAACGGTGCTAATACCGGGATGAATGCATTATCCGCCAGCTACTATCCTACCCATGCCCGTGCGACCGGTTCCAGCTGGATGCACGGCGTTGGTCGTGTCGGGGCTATCCTCAGCGCTTTTGCCGGGGCACAGATGCTGTCGATGGGCTGGAATATCACCGATGTCTTCTCATTCCTTGCCATTCCGGCGGTGCTCACCACGCTGATGCTGGTGGCGAAATATCTGTATGGCTATCAGCGGTCAGATTAACCCTGGGGCGACACAATAAATCGGTGGGGCTGACCCTCTTTTTCGGTCAGCCCGCCTCACATCACTGCAAACTGCTGTTTTTCACTAAGGTAAAACGGCCAGCCCCTAAAAACATGACCGCCAGCGCGCCGAAGAAATAGAGCGCTTCACCTTCCAGTGCCCATGCGCCAACGCTGGTTCTGTCCCATACCGCACCGGTTTTTACCAGCAGCGTTGCCACCACCAGATTGACTGCGATAACAAACGCCGCCGGGCGGGTCAGCAGGCCAACGATAATCATCACCGGTGCAACGACCTCGCCGAAATAGGCGCCATAGGCGACAAACCCCGGGATGCCGTGCGCGTGCAGCAGGCGTGCAATCCAGCCTACGCCGTGCTGGATCTTAAATACCCCATGAAACAGCAGCAGCGCCCCGAGTGAAACGCGTAACACCAGCTTGCCCAAATCGGGGTGGTCGCCGAGGCGGGAAAATCCATTATTGATAGCGGAAAACATAAAGTGGTCCTCAACGTTATGGCAAATAATCCTGCATCGCAGCCGCGGATCATCGCATTGTGAAAAACTCATCACCTATCAGCATAATCTGCAAATAAGCTGGCGTTATGGACTTTCTGCCTGCGGATGCAAATAATTAATGCAGGCCAGTTTTGGATGAACTAATGAGAAACGATCGTTTATTACGGATTAATACCGCAGAAGGCTGTCTGCGAGGAAATGTGGAAGAGGGTGTATTTGTTTTTAAAGGGATCCCTTACGCCGCTCCGCCCGTCGGCCCGCTGCGCTGGAGAGCGCCTAAACCGGTCCCGCCCTGGGAAGGGGAAAAGGATGCCAGCGCATGGGGCTTTGCCAGCTGGCAAAGCCGCGAATACTGCCTCGCCGTTGGCGGAGGCGACCCTGGCACCTTCAGCGAAGATTGCTTATATCTCAACGTCTGGACACCCGATGTCGAGCCATCTTCACCGCTGCCGGTGATGGTGTGGATCCACGGTGGCGGCTACGCCGTCGGTTCAGGTGGGCTGACGCCGTACATTGGCGCACCGCTGGCACAGCGCGGCGCGGTAGTGGTGACGATCAACTATCGCCTGGGTCATCTGGGCTTCTTCGCCCATCCGGCGCTGGACCGCGAGTACGCCAAAGGTGAAGTGATAAATAATTTCGCCTTGCTCGACCAGATCAGCGCCCTGCAGTGGGTGCAACGTAACATTCATGCCTTTGGCGGCAACCCGCACAATGTCACGCTGATGGGCGAATCCTCGGGTGCCCGCAGCGTCCTGTCACTGTTTGCTTCGCCGCTGGCGCAGGGTCTATTCCACAAAGGCATTGCGCAGAGCGCTTACTCTTTACCTGACGTCCCCCGTACCGAAGCGTTAAAGAAGGGCGAGGCGCTGGCCAGCCATTTTGCACTTGGCGAAGCGACGGCAGAACAGCTGCGCGCGCTGCCCGCCGAAGCCTTCTGGTCGCTGGACAGTTCGCTGGGAACCGGGCCAGTCGCCATCAGCGGTGACTGCGTATTGCCTCAGCCAATGCTTAACGTATTCAATGCTGGCAAACAGCAGCGTCTGCCGCTGATGATTGGCAGTAACAGTGATGAAGCCAGCGTGCTGAACTATTTTGGTGTCGATGCCGCGAAGGTGATCGCCAGGCTGCGCGCCAAACAGCCCCTGACGCTGCGCTTGATTAAGCTGTTATATCCCGGCGTCTGGGATGACATTGAGCTGGGCCGCCAGGTCGCGCGCGATATGAGTTTCACCACCCTGGGCTATGTTATGGCCCTGGCACAGCACCGCATTGGCATTCCGGGCTGGCGCTACTACTTCGATTATGTTTCCGAAAATGCCCGCGATATCTACCCGCACGGCACCTGGCACGGCAATGAAGTGCCGTACGTTCTCAATACGCTGGGGCAGATGCCGCCGGGCGAAGCCGATCACGCCTTTACCGCAGGTGACCACCAGTTCGCCCGGCGCGTCAGTGAATACTGGCTAAGCTTTGCCCGCGATATCACCGAGTTTTCCCATCAGATCGGCGGTGAGGTGAGCTGGCCTGCCTGGCATCCTTCACAGGATGTTACCCTGCGCTTCGGTCAGGACGGGTTGGCCGATATCCATATTGAAAAACGTTTTATGCGCCGCCGCATGCAGGTTTTCCGCCTGCTGATGAAGGCCCTTGTCCATCTTAAACACTAAACAATAATCACGCAGCGGTAATAGTTAATGATTACTGCTGTGTTTTAAATAACTTAAAAAAGTTAAATATCGCTTCATAGCAATCACTTATATTACATCAGCACTAAAAACAGGCTGCGGAATCAACAATATTAATCGTGTATTTTTCTTAACTGTTTCTTCGTAATTTGCCGATAACTCTCTTGATAGCCCACTTATGTCATCACTTTTATTCGGTATCACCAGGTTACGGAGTCCCTATGAACTTATTAAAGAACTACACGATCCGCGCCATTATGCTGTGGATCCTCGGCCTGTTTTGCCTGCTTTGGGGAGGCGTTGGCGGCTACAGCGTCTATTCTCTGAACCAGCTGGCGAAGGGTAACGACGTTGACCGTCACCTGGTAAGCCAGATGACCACGCTGAGTAAGGGTAACGACCAGTATTTTCGGGTGATTACTCGTCTGTCGCGGGCCATCGAATCTAAAAAGCCAGAAGATATGGCCTCCGTGCAGAAAGCGCTGGATAGCATGACCACGCTGCTGGCCGATTTTAAAAAACAGTCTCCCGGCCCGCTTGATGCCCGGTATGCGGCGGGCGCCATTGATAGCTGGCAGAAGCTGCTGGATGAGGGCGTTTCTCCGCAGGTGAACCTGGCAAAGCAGGGCAGCCTTGATGATTTCCGCCGCCAGGCCAGTAGCGTAACGCCTGCGCTGAGCCGCGCATTTGGCGCCAGCGTGGAAAAGTTCAACAGCGCGGCGGGTGCCAAGCTGGATGACACGCGCATCACCGTTGATCACCTGACCAACGTCACCAAAAGCGTGCTGGTGATGGCGGTGATTGCCGGGCTGCTGATTTTACTGTTCACCGACCGCTATCTGGTGGTGATGCTGGTGCGCCCGCTCGACACCATCCGCGAACACTTCCGCGTCATTGCCGAAGGTGACCTTAGCCAGCCGGTGAATGACTTTGGCCGTAACTGCGTCGGCAAGCTGGTGCCTTTACTGCGCGCGATGCAGGACAGCCTGCGCGAAGCGGTCAGCTCAATTCGCAGCGGCACCGAAAATATCTATCGCGGCGCAGCGGAGATCTCCTCGGGTAACAACGATCTCTCTTCGCGTACCGAAGAGCAGGCCTCCGCGCTGGAGCAAACTGCCGCCAGCATGGAGCAGCTCACGGCTACGGTGAAGTTCAACGCCGATAACGCGCGTCAGGCCAGCGATCTGGCGGATACCGCCTCAGCAACCGCGGGTAAAGGCGGCAAGCTGGTGGGTCAGGTGGTCAGCACCATGGAAGGCATTGCCGGCAGTTCGAAGAAGATTGCCGAAATTACCACGGTGATTAACAGCATTGCTTTTCAGACCAACATTCTGGCACTTAACGCAGCGGTCGAAGCCGCACGCGCCGGTGAGCAGGGGCGCGGTTTTGCCGTGGTAGCCAGTGAAGTGCGCAACCTGGCGCAGCGCAGTGCTAACGCGGCCAAAGAGATTGAAACCCTGATTGCCGACTCGGTCAGCCGGGTTGACGATGGGTCGAAGCTGGTGAACGCGGCGGGCAGCACCATGAACGATATTCTGCACTCGGTAGGCGAAGTGACCGAGATCATGAAGCAGATCGCCTCGGCATCGGAAGAGCAGAGTAAGGGCATTGCGCAGGTCGGCACCGCCATTTCCGAGATGGACAGCGTGACCCAGCAGAACGCCTCGCTGGTTGAACAGGTCTCCGCCGCTGCCAGCGCGCTGGAGCGCCAGACGGAAGAGCTGACGCTGTCGGTGGCTAAATTCCGCCTGTCGGCGACCGAGCCTGCGGTGAAAAGTGCGGCGCTGAAATCGCCAGCGCGCGCCGCATCACCTTCGCCTGTCCTGGCAAAAAGCCCGGCGGCTGGCGCTGATGACTGGGTAGCGTTCTAATTCCCCGCTGATAACCACGCCACCAGCTCATCCAGCAGCGGTGGCGCTTCCTCAGGCGGGCGGCGGAGCAGGCTGTAAACCGCCCCCGTTTTCACACTGCCGCTAAACGGCGCCACCAGGCGCTGCATCGCCAGATCTTCCGCAATCAGCGTCACATCCGCCACCGTCACGCCAAACCCCTGAATGGCCGCACTGATCGCCAGATCCATGGTGGCAAAGTGCTGGTTACGCTTCATGATCGGCGGCTGGCGGTTGGCCTGGAGCCAGAGCTGCCAGTCACGGCTGTCGGCGGTGGGATGCAGAAAAGTCATCGCGGCCAGCGACGCGGGCGTGACGGCCGGTTCGGGCAGCAGCGCGGCGGCCATCACCGGAGTTAATGCCTCTTCAAACAGCAGCACGCCGTGGCGCGGCATGCTGCCGTAAACAATGGCGGCATCAAAATTTTCCAGCTGGCCGCTGTGCTCAACGGTGGTGGTGAGGGAGACATGCAGTTCCGGGCGCTGCTTCTCCAGCGCCACCAGTTTTGGCACCAGCCAGCGCATCGCACAGGTTGGGGCTTTCAGGCGGATCACCGCGTGCTGACGGCTCGCCTGCTGCGCAGCGTCGTGCATCTGCTGATAGCCGCTTTGCAGCGCGGGCAACAGGCTGGCCCCCTGCGGGGTCAGATGCAGGCCGCGCGCGTGGCGGTCAAACAGGGTAAAGCCAAGCCACGCTTCCAGCGCCGCAATTTTACGGCTCACTGCACCCTGAGTAATGTACAGCTCGCTGGCCGCACGCGTCAGGTTAAGGTGACGGGCAGCAACGATAAAAGCATGAATGGCATTTAACGGCAGCGGACGCTGGGGCATAGAGGCTCTCTGAGCTATGTTAAAAAGTCATGGCTATTATGACAACAATTCGCTTGTCGCCTCAAGTGCCGCCAGGTAGAACTGGCATCATTACTTTTCTTCCGACTGGAGCTTCTATGACCATCACCTCAGCGGTGCAGCAGCGCTCAAAACTCCCCGATGTTGGCACCACCATTTTCTCGGTGATTGGCCAGCTCTCCGCGCAGCATAACGCGATAAACCTGTCGCAGGGCGCACCAAACTTCCCTTGCGACCCGCTGCTGGTTGATGGTGTCACCCGCGCCATGCAGCAGGGGCATAACCAATATGCACCGATGACGGGGCTGGGCGCGCTGAGAGACGTGCTGGCGGAAAAAGTCCACACGCTTTACGGCCAGCAGTATGACGCGGGCAGTGAAGTGCTGATCACCGCCAGCGCCAGCGAAGCGCTCTACTCAGCGATTGCCGGGCTGGTGCATGCGGGCGATGAGGTGATCTTCTTTGAACCCGCGTTCGACAGCTATGCGCCGATTGTGCGCCTGCAGGGGGCGAAAGCCATTGGCCTGAAGTTACAGGTGCCGGAGTTTGCGATTAACTGGGAGGAAGTCAGCGCCGCGATCACCTCGCGCACGCGGATGATCATCATCAACACACCGCACAACCCCAGTTCACAGGTGCTGAGCCGCGAAGATCTCGACCGGCTGGCAGCGCTGACGCGCAACACCGATATCGTGGTGCTGTCCGATGAAGTGTATGAGCACATCCTGTTTGACGGCCGCAAGCATCACGGCATGGCAACCCACCCGGAGCTGGCGCAGCGCAGCGTGATTGTCTCTTCCTTCGGTAAAACTTTCCACGTGACCGGCTGGCGCGTCGGCTATCTGTTAGCCCCGGCGCAGCTGATGGAGGAGGTGGTTAAAGTGCATCAGTTTATGATGTTCTCCGCCGATACTCCCATGCAGGTGGCGTTTGCCGACTATCTGCGCCAGCCAGCTAACTATCTGGCACTGGGCGAATTCTATCAGCGCAAGCGCGACACCTTAGCCACGCTGCTGCAGGATTCGCCGTTCAGGCTGCTGCCATCGGCGGGATCGTTCTTTATGTTGGCCAGCTATGCTGATTTCAGTGACGAGACGGACAGCGAAATGGTAAAACGTCTGATTGTTGATCATGGTGTGGCGACCATTCCGCTGTCGGCATTTTATACCGATGGCACCGACAATAAATTAATCCGTCTCTCTTTCGCAAAAGACGAAGCCACTTTGCAGGCGGGCGCACGCGCACTCTGCCAGGTCAAGCCTCGCTAACTTAATCACACTTGAGGGGAAGTACATGAAGAAGCTGAACGCGTTGTTGGTGGCGGTAGGCCTGTTGAGTTCTTTGTCCGCGCTGGCGCAGGAGACGCTGCGCTACGGGCTGGAATCGCAGTATCCACCTTTTGAAAGCCGCAATGCCTCCGGGGAGCTGGAAGGGTTTGATATTGAACTGGGCAAAGCCATTTGCCAGGCGGGTAACTTCAAGTGCAGCTGGGTTGAGAGCAGCTTTGACGCCTTAATCCCGGCACTGGCGGCGAAGAAGTTTGATGCCATTAACTCGGCGATGAATATCACCGAAGCACGCATGAAAAGCATCGGCTTCACCAAGCCTATTTACCGTATTCCCAGCATGCTAATCGTGAAAACCGGTTCTGGCCTGCAGCCAACCGTGGAGAGCCTGAAAGGTAAAAGCGTCGGCGTACTGCAAGGGTCCGTACAGGAAACCTTCGCTAAGAAGCACTGGGAGCCGCAGGGGGTGACCGTAACCTCCTATCAGGACCAGAACCAGGTGTACAACGACATGGATGCTGGCCGCCTCGACGGTACGCTGGTCATGTCTGCTGCCGGTCAGTCCGGCTTCCTCGACAAGCCGCAGGGCAAGGGTTACAGCTTCGCCGGTAAAGCGGTAGAGGATGAGCAGGTGCTGGGCGTGGGAATCGGTTTTGGCCTGCGTAAAGACGACGCTAAGCTGAAGCAGGATCTCGATGCGGCGATTGCTAAAGTACAGGCTGACGGCACCGTCACCAGGCTGGCTGCCAAGTTCTTCCCCGGCATTGATGTGTCAGTAAAATAATCAGGGTGGGGCGGGCATGCCCGCCCCCTTTGATTCACCGGCTATGTCACGCGCTCAACGCCTGCTCGACCTGCTGCAGATACTGCGTAATCATCGTTTCCCGGTGACGGCGCAGCATCTTGCCAGCCAGCTTTCAGTCAGCTGCCGCACTCTTTATCGCGACATTGCCACGCTGCAGCAGCAGGGCGCCAATATTGTCGGTGAAGCCGGGCTGGGCTATGTGCTGCGGCCGGGATTTACCCTGCCGCCGCTGATGTTCAGCGAGCAGGAAATCGCTGCACTGGTGCTGGGCTCGCGCTGGGTGGCGCGTCGAGCCGATAGCGAACTGTCCACGGCGGCACACTCCGCGCTGAGCAAAATCGCTGATGTTTTGCCGGATTCGCTGCGTACCAAGCTGGAACTCTCTGCACTGATGGTCGGCCCGGCGTCGTCGGCCAGCATCATCGCCCTGGATGTAGTCGCGTTGCGCCGGGCTATTGACCAACAGAGCATTATTCTGATCGACTATCTGGATTTGCAGGGCGTGGCATCACAGCGCACGCTATGGCCAATTGCGATTGGTTTTTTTGATCAGGTACAGCTGCTGGCGGCCTGGTGCGAACTGCGTCAGGACTTTCGCCATTTCCGCCTCGACCGCATTGTTAAGATGCAGGTCACTTCGCAGCGTTATCACCGTTCCCGCACCTTACTGGTCAAGCAGTGGCGCACCCAGCAGGGGATTGAAGCCCAGGGTTTTGGCTACTGACAAAAACTGTCAGTAAGGTGACTTAGGCTCTTCCTGTCGAATCAACTAAACGGGAACCCCTATGAACGCGCTTCAATTTACCATCCTCTATGTTACTAATCCGGCAAGTAGCGCTAAATTTTACCAACGAATTCTCAATGTGAGTCCGGTCGAGCTATCCCCGACCTTCGCCATGCTGGCGCTGCCCTCAGCCTGCCGCCTGGGATTATGGGCGCGCTCGGGGGTAGAACCGGCGGTAGCCGCGGGCAGCAGCCAGGCAGAGATCGTGCTGGCCGCAGCAAGCCGTAGCGAAGTAGATGACTGTTTCAGCCAGTGGCAGCAGTGGGGGATTGAGATCCTGCAGGTGCCAACGGAGATGGACTTTGGCTATACCTTTACCGCCTGTGACCCGGACGGGCACCGTATACGCGTGTATGTCTTCCAGCAGTAATGTGAAGCGGGTCGGGCATGCCCGACCCCTTTGATAATGTTGCTGGATGCCCGACCGGCTACGGATCGCAGGGTCGAGGCATGCCTCGACCGTATTTCTTTCCGCCGACTATCACTCCGCTGCCAGCAGGCATATTTTCTCTGCCAGCAGGTAAGATTTCACAAACGACGGGATCGGCAGGAACTCAAATTTCGAGTGGAAGTTATGCGCCCCGGTAAAGAAGTTCGGCGTTAACAGACCCTTGGCCGACAGTGCTGCGCCATCGGTGCCGCCGCGCATTGGGATCACCTTCGGTTCAATCTCTAACTGCTTCATCGCCTCAAAGATCAGTTCGATCGGGCGGCGATCGTCGCCAATAGCATTGCTGATATTGCTGTAGGTATCGCTGATGCTGACTTCAACTTTTCCGGTTGGGTAGGCCTGACGGATTTTCTCCGCCACGTCATGCATCTGCTGTTTGCGTGCGGCAAAACTGGCGAGGTCAAAATCACGAATTGAAGCCTTCAGACGCGTCTCGCTGGCGTTGGCCTGCATGTCGTTAAACCAGGTGTAGCCTTCGCGCCCCTCGGTATGCTCCGGCGTCTGCTGACGGTCGAAGTGGCTGATAAAGTCCCACGCCATCAGCAGCGGATTGACCAGCACCCCTTTGCCCGACATCGGGTGTGCTGTTACACCGGTCAGGCGGATTTCAGCGGCAGCGGCGTTAAAGTTCTCATAAACCACTTCGCCCAGCTCGCAGCAGTCGATAGTGTAGGCAAAATCGACGTCAAAACGGGCTTTTAAATCCAGCGCCTTCGCACCGCGCAGGCCGATCTCTTCATCCGGCACAAACGCCACCACGATATCGCCGTGGGCGTGCTGCGCATTCAGGTTTTCCATCAGCGTCATCACCACCGTGACCGCCGCTTTATTGTCGGCGCCGAGCACGCTGGTGCCGTCGCTGAAGATGATTTCCTGGCCGTGATAGGCGCGGATCTCCGGGTGTTCCGCGCTGCGCAGCCAGATATCCTGCGCTTGGTTCAGGCACAGATCCTCACCCTCATAGCGCAGCGTCTGCGGATGAATATGCGGTGACAGCCCGACGTCGACGGTATCGATATGGGTGATAAAGCCAATGCGCGGCGCATCAGGGCGGGTGCCGGGCTTAACGGCGGTAACGGTAGCAAACTCATCAATCACCACCTTTTCCAGCCCGAGCTGGCGCAGCTCGTCAGCCAGCATTTGCGCCATCTGATGCTGTTCCGGCGTGCTCGGCAGCACGGTTGCTGCGGCATCACTCTGGCTGGTAACGGCCAGATAACGATAAAAACGCTGAGTCAGCTGGCTCGCCAGGTTGTCGGTCATAACGTTTCCTTATTTGTCGCGAACTATAAAGGTTCTGTAGAGTTGCCAATCGTGTTATTTATTAAACAGATATCTTTTTGTTTTACGCATCACCCCCTGACAAAGTCAAATAAAAAGCGAGGATGGAGATGAAGAAAGTGGTATTACGCACGGTACTGGCGGCTCTGGCGCTCACCGTGGCCTCTGGGGCAGCGGCAAAAACGCTGGTGTTCTGTTCGGAAGGGTCGCCGGAAAACTTTAACCCTCAGCTGTACACCTCCGGCACCAGCGTGGATGCCAGCGCGGTGCCGATTTATAACCGCCTGGTGGATTTCACACCGGGCACCACCGACCTGATCCCGAGCCTCGCCGAGAGCTGGGATATCAGCCCGGACGGCAAGATTTATACCTTCCACCTGCGCAAAGGCGTCAAGTTCCACAGCAGTAAAAGCTATAAGCCGACGCGCGATTTCAACGCCGACGACGTTATCTTCTCGTTTATGCGGCAGAAAGATCCGGCTAACCCGTATCACAACGTCTCTAACGGCAGCTACACCAACTTTGAAAGCCTGGAGTTTGGCACGCTGCTGCAAAAAATTGAGAAGGTGGACGACCACACCGTGCGCTTTACGCTGGCCCATGCCGAGGCGCCATTCCTCGCCGATCTCGGCTGGTATTTTGCTTCGATCCTCTCCGCCGAATATGCCGATGCGATGCTAAAGGCCGGCACGCCGGAGAAAGTGGACCGCGACCCTATCGGCACCGGGCCATTTGAGCTGGTACAGTACCAGAAGGACGCGCGCATTCTGTACCGTGCCTTTCCGGACTACTGGCAGGGCAAAGCGAAACTGGATCGTCTGGTATTCAGCATCACCCCTGATGCCTCGGTACGTGCTGCCAAGCTGGAGAAAAACGAATGCCAGGTGATGCCATTCCCAAACCCTGCCGACCTTAAGCGACTGGGCGAAGACAAAAATATCACCCTGATGCAGAAGGCCGGGCTCAACACCGGTTTCCTCGCGTTTAACACCCAGAAAGCCCCGCTGGATAACGTCAAAGTGCGCCAGGCGCTGAGTATGGCGATTAACAAACCGGCGATTATCGAAGCGGTATTCCAGGGCACCGGCACCGCAGCGAAAAATCTGCTGCCGCCGGGGGTGTGGAGTGCTGACCAGGACCTGAAGGATTACGATTACGACGTAGAAAAAGCCAAGGCATTGCTGAAAGAAGCCGGAATAGCTCCTGGCACCAGCATTGACCTGTGGGCGATGCCGGTGCAGCGCCCTTATAACCCGAACGCGCGACGCATGGCCGAAATGATCCAGGCTGACTGGGCGAAAGTGGGCATCAAAGCGAATATCGTCAGCTTCGAATGGGGGGAGTACCTCAAACGGGTGAAAAACGGCGAACACCAGGCCGCGCTGATGGGCTGGACCACCGCGACCGGCGATCCAGATAACTTCTTCGGTCCGCTGTTCAGCTGTACTTCGGCCAACGGTGGGTCAAACTCGTCGAAGTGGTGCTACCAGCCCTTTGACCAGCTGATTAGCAAAGCGCGCGCCGAGCAGGATCACGACAAGCGCGTGGCGATGTACCGGGAGGCGCAGCAGATCATGCACGACCAGGCCCCAGCGGTGATGATTGCGCACTCAACCATTTTCGAACCGGTGCGCAAAGAGGTGAGCGGTTACGAAGTCGATCCCTTCGGTAAGCATATTTTTTATCAGGTAGAGATGAAATAAATAGCGGCTTGAGCGAAAAGCCGCAGCGTCGCGGTTTAAGCCCACAGCGAGCACGATGATAGTGGGGGATGGGCTCGGCCTGAGGTAAGCCGGACGTCACGCGGCAGGGATGCCGCGTGCCGAGGCCCGCAGGGAGCGTCTTTTGCCGTTCCTGCGTGCTCAGGCTGAGCTCTGACCGGTTTGCGGACGTTTAGCGAAAGCAGTCATTTTCGGGGATCGCTCAGGAGGCGACCTTGTTTTTCGCTCGCCCCGCCAACGGCACTGCACCCACATCACAGACTAAACTGCGCTCTGATCTCCATATCCTGCTGCTTTAACTCCATTCGCACAAAATCCACAAACAGCGACAGCGCTGCCGACGGCTGGCGCCCAATTGCCGTCTGCATCTGCAGCGAACGCTGGCTCAACTGGTCCGGTCCCACCGATTTCAGCACCAGCCCGTGCTCCAGCGCCTGATACATCACGGTGAAGTGGCTACTGATGGTGATCGCCTGCGGTGTATGTAGCAGGAAGGTGTAAAGGGAGCTGAAGTTATTGCAGGTCAGTACCGGCTCGATAAAGGTGCCGCTCATACGGCAGGAGAGGTCGAACAGCTGGCGCACGGTGAAGTTGGCATTGGGCAGCGCCAGCGGGTACGCCAGCAGGTCACTCAGCTTCACCTCCTGCTGCGCCAGCGGGTGGCTGCTATGCAGCACCAGCAGAACCGGAGCAGGCCAGGATGCCGCCACCTCGACACCGCGCTCCGGGTGCAGGCTGAACTGGAACGCCACGTCACACTCGCCGCGCCGCAGGATCTCCGCCACTTCCAGCGAGCTGGCTACCGTGAGCTGGAAACTGACCCCGGGGTGCAGCAGGCGAAACTGGGTAAACAGCATTGGCAGCAGGCTGAAAGCCATTCCGTCGGTGCAGGCTACCCGCAGCGCAGTGCGCCTGACGGCTTTTAGCCCTTTAATCTCTGCAATCGCGTGCTCCATATCCATCATGCTTTTTCGCACGTGGTTTTCGAAAATCTGCCCGGCATCGTTCAGCACCATGCCGCGCGCGTGGCGCTCAAACAGCGGAGCGCCAACGCGCTCTTCCAGCCGCTGGATCTGGCGGCTGATCGCCGATACCGCCACAAACAGCTGCTGGCTGGCGGCGCTGAGTGAGCCGCAGTTCACCACCGCCAGAAAATAGCGGATTTCACTGCTGTGCATGGTAGTGCCTCCTGCTGGTGCATGTGCTTTTAAGGTGCAGCGCATCGTTGCTTTAAAAGCAAAGCCCGTTTGATATTTTGATGATTGTAGCAAAGCACGATTGTCGCTTAAAACTAAATGGCAAACACAAAAAATAAACAGATAAAACGGACAACTATCATGACAGGTGAACAGGCAGTCGCGCAGGCTACGGCGTATTTTGACAGTGGGGAATTTAAAACGGTGCTGGCACGGCGCGTGGCGCTGCGCAGTGAAAGCCAGCGCGACGACCGTGATGCGCTGATCCAGAGCTATCTTGATGATGAGATGGTCCCCGCCATGCAGGCGCTGGGCTTCAGCACGCAGCAGCTGGCGAACCCGCAGGCGCCGCAGCGCCCCTTCCTGCTGGCAACCCGCATTGAAGACCCGCAGCTCCCCACGCTGCTGTGCTACGGCCACGGCGATGTGGTGTTTGGTGACGATGAAAACTGGCGCAGTGGGCTGAATCCGTGGCAGCTGCTGGAAGAGGGCGACCGCTGGTACGGGCGCGGCAGCGCCGACAACAAAGGGCAACACTCGGTGAACATTGCCGCGCTGGAGCAGGTAGTAGCCGCGCGCGGCGGTCGTCTTGGCTTTAACTGCAAGTTTCTGTTTGAGATGGGGGAAGAGATCAGCTCCCCGGGCCTGAAGGAAGTGTGTCAGCGCCATGCCGACCTGATGAAAGCCGATATCTTTATCGCCTCCGATGGCCCGCGCCTCAGCGCGGAGCGGCCAACGCTATTCCTCGGTTCGCGCGGTGCGGTGAACTTCCGCCTCAGCATCCACGCGCGCGATCGTGATTATCACTCCGGCAACTGGGGCGGTCTGTTGAGCAACCCGGGTACCCAACTGGCCAACGCGCTGGCCTGCCTGGTTAATCAGCAGGGCCAGCTGCAGGTTGCCGCCCTGAAGCCGCCAGCGATTAGCGCCGCAGTAAAAGCGATCCTCAGCGATATTGATGTCGGCGAAGGCGACGGACCGGCCATCGATCCCAGCTGGGGAGAATCCGGCCTGACGCCAACCGAGCGCCTGTACGGCTGGAACACGCTTGAAGTGCTCTCTTTCCTCACCGGCAATCCGGCGCGGCCGATGAACGCCATTCCCGGCAGCGCGACGGCGGTCTGCCAGCTGCGTTTTGTCGTCGATACCGACTGGGAAAATATCGCCAGCCACCTGCGCACACATCTGGATGCGCACGGCTTCCAGCAGGTTGAGGTCGAGGTGCTGCGCGGCTCTCCGGCCACGCGCCTTGACCCGACCGATCCGCTGGTGGGCTGGGCGCTCGGAGTGATGGCGCAGACCAGCGGTAAAAAACCGGCGCTGCTGCCCAACCTTGGTGGTTCACTGCCGAATGATGTCTTTGCGCAGACGCTCGGCCTGCCGACGCTGTGGGTGCCGCACTCTTATCCCGCCTGCGGTCAGCACGCGGTGGATGAACATATGCTGAAATCGATCGCCCGCGAGGGGTTACAGATGATGACGCGCTTATTCTGGGATTTAGGCGAGCAGGGCAGCGATCTGCTGGCGCGCCATCGTGCGCACCGTGCACAGGGGGCAGGCCAGTGAGCAGCTTAGTTCAGCCTCAGGCGGCGGCGCAGCCGAACCTGTATAAAACGCTGTTCGCGACCTGCGTCGGCAATGCGCTGGAGTGGTTTGATATTGCGGTGTACGGCTTTTTCGCCAGCTATATCGCCCACGCGTTTTTCCCTACTGAAGATCCGTCAGTCTCCATGCTGCTGACTTTCGGCAGCTTTGGCGTATCGTTTCTGATCCGTCCGCTGGGGGCAATTGTTCTCGGTGCCTATGCAGACCGCGTCGGGCGTAAAAAAGCGCTGCTGATGTCGATCATGTTGATGATGGTCGGTGGGTTAATCATCACTGTGATGCCGTCTTATCAGAGCATTGGCCTGCTGGCACCGCTGATGATTTTGCTGGCGCGCCTGATTCAGGGCTTCTCGGCGGGCGGCGAATTCGGCAGCTCTACCGCCTTTCTGGTGGAGCACTTTCCCGAGCGTCGTGCCTTTATCGCCAGCTGGCAGTTTGCTACCCAGGGGGCAAGTACGCTGATGGCCTCGGCGTTTGGCTTAGGGCTGACCTCGTGGCTGACTGAAACGCAGATTCAGGACTGGGGCTGGCGCATTCCGTTTGCTTTCGGCCTGATTATCGGCCCGGTTGGCCTGTATATTCGCCGCCACGTGCATGAGCCGGCCAGCTTTGTCGCCCAGGAAAAGTCCCACGCGCCGCTGAAAGACCTGATGAGCCGCCAGAAAACGCTGCTGCTGCTGGCAATGGGGCTGATGGTGATCTCCACCGGGGTCAACTATATGCTTAACTATGTGCCGACGTATGCCACCAAAACGCTGCATCTGCCGGGTTCTGCGGCCTTTACCGCAACGCTGGTTGCCGGAATTATTCTGACGGTGGTGACCCCGCTGATGGGGCTGTGGGCGGAGAAAGTCGGGCGCGTGCCGCTGATGTGGGGGTCATTAATCCTGCTGGCGCTGACCATCTATCCGGCTTTCCGCATGGTGGTGAATAACACCACGCCGACCACCTTGATTCTGCTGGTTGGCTGGATGGCGCTGCTGAAATCGGTCTACTTCTCTACCGTGCCGTCGATGATGGCCGATCTGTTCCCGATTACCACCCGCGCCAGCGGCATGGCAATCAGCTATAACGTGGCGGTCACGGTGTTCGGAGGTTTTGCGCCGCTGATCTGTACGCTGTTGATCAGCGCAACCGGCAGCAGCCTGGCGCCGAGCTACTATCTGATCCTGCTGGCGTTATTCAGCGCGGTGGCGTTGATAAACAGCCAGCGCCGGGTAGGGCGCTAAAACAGCAGGGGCGACTGAAATGCTCGCCCCTGTCACAAACCCTAAACCTGTAGGGGTTGACCCTTTTTTTCGGTCAACCCACATTGCAGATACCTAGGAGGTTTTCACTCTGAACACCATGGTGGCGCGCTTCTCAATCAGCCAGTAGATCATATAACCGACCACCGCTGAGGCCACGCTGAGGATCACCATCGCCAGATACATCGTGGCGGTACTGGCCGCGGGCATAAACACATGCAGTACCTTCTCCAGCGCCCCCATAAACAGACGGTGGCACAGATAGATAGAGTACGAAGCCAGACCCACGGCACTCACCACTTTGGTCATGGTGGTTTGGCGAACCGCATTAAACTCCAGTCCGGTCAGCAGGAAGAAGCTCAGCGTCAGCACCAGCAGCTGAAGCACGCCCTGCAGCCACAACGTAGAGAAAGTCAGCAGGGCGACAATCAGCACCAGCGACAGCGCGCTATGGGCATAACGCTCCGGCATGCGCTTTTGCAGCATAAAGCACATAATCCCGCTCAGGAAATAGAGCATGATATCGTTAGTATAAAACAGGAAGTAGCTCTGTTGAGAACTGCCCAAATATCCCATCAGCATCAATACAGCAATGGAGACAAAAATAAAGATCAGGCCGGTACTGCGGCGGAATAATAGCCCGATGGCAAACACCAGATAAAACAGCATTTCGTAGCACAGCGTCCAGCCAACGGATAATACCGGCGTGAGCGTATCGAGTTCTTTAATGTAAACCGAAGGAATAAATAACAGAGAAAGAATATCATCCAGCGGCGTTAACACAGTTGATGGGAACCAGCCGGGATTAATTACCCATGCGATAATCGTCAGCAGAGTAAACAGATAATACATCGGCAGAATACGCACCAGCCTTTTCTTGACAAACATCGCCATCTTACCGCGGCCAAAGTCCTCCCAGTGCACGCACGCCATCAGGTAGCCGCTGATCATAAAGAACAGCAGTACGCCAAGCTTGCCTACCGCGCCGCCATAGCCGAACAGCCCGGAAAAATAGCCCGGACTTAATTTGGCCGCAAAGCTTTCTGCATGACAGACGACCACCAGCATACAGGCCACGGCCCGTAGATAAGTAATCGACAGGATATTAGTTTTCACAGCCATTCCCCCTTGGGATTTAATCCCCCCTGCATAAATGATGCAAGGGGGATTAAAGTAACGATAGAAAAAATAAAGAAGAAAAACGAAAGGGTATTAATATTTTCAGGTCTTATAAGGAAATAATTTCCCTGGTGTTGTAATCGCTCGTACGACAGTTAACGTGCTGTTGTGTAGTGTCTTGCGACGATGAAACATTACCCAATATTGAGGTAAACACCTAACATAAATTAATCAATTCCTCATCTTTAGGAATTTCCTTTTTTTGTAAAAATAATAACATTAGCGTAGCTGACGCGATGTTCAGTTAAACTTAATAAACGATAAAGCGCTAACCGGCGTTTACGCCAGGTAATCTGTGGTCTCTTCATTTAGCGGCATGAAAATTTGATTAGCGCGGCAGGAGTGGCAGTTCCAGAAATGTCAGCAATGCGTCAGCAAACGTAAAGGTTACATTAATCCTGCCACACGGCATCACGCACATTGATAGCACGCGGCAGTAATCCCAGCGCATAGAAGCGGTCGGCAATGGTTTGCTGCGCACGGATCACGCTCAGGTCCATGCGCTGCGTCTGGTGGCTGCGGCGCAGCAGAGCGTGCGACAGCGCCTCAGGTCCCAGTCCCAGTTCGGCGGCCAGCAGGGCGGTGGCCTCTGCGTGGTTAGCATCAATGAAGCGCCCGGTCTGCTCCAGCGCCCGTATCACGCTGTGCAGCAGGTCCGCCGAGTGTGCGGCAAAGTCACGATGCGCGAGGTAAAACTGATGATTGCTCACCCGGCCGCACCCGTCAGCAATCACTCTTAAGCAACCGTTCTGCTCGGCGTCGCTCAGCAGCGGGTCCCACATCATCCAGGCATCGACCGCGTGATAATCGCTGGGCGTCAGCGGGTATTTTGGCGGTGCATAGAGCACGCGCACGTCGTTCAGCGTCATTCCGGCTTCATCCAGCATCTGCACCAGCAGATAGTGCACGTTAGATCCCTTATTCACTGCGATACGTTTGCCGCGCAGGTCGGCAAGCGTTTGAATCGGGCTGTCCTGCGCCACCAGCAGCGCCACGCTCTGAGGCGCGGCGGGTTCCCAGGCAACGTACAGCAGGGGATTGTTCTCGGCCTGGGCAAAGACCGGCGGCACTTCCCCGGTGGTGCCGAAATCAATCTCACGGCTGCTGAGTGCGTGCAGCAGCTGTGGTCCGGCGGGGAACTCGCTCCACAGCACGCTGATGCCCGTTCCGGCAAAGCTTGCCTCCAGGCTCTGCCGCGCTTTAAGAATGCCGAGGTTGCCAAATTTCTGGTAGCCGATGCGCAGTTCGCGATCGCCCCCAGGGCGCTGGGCACTCTGGCGCGCATCGCCGCTCGCCAGCTTGCGGCGCGCCTTGATCAGCCCAAGATGGCCGAGATGAGTGCGCAGCGTATTGCGGCTGACGCCCAGCAGCGTGGCGGCCTGGAGCTGATTCTCACCGCTCAGCTCAAAAGCATTGCGCACTAAGGCGTCGATCACCCGCTGGTAGATTGGCCCGCTCTCCTGCTGCAGCTGCTGGCGCAGAAACTGGTCCAGCGCCTGCTCACCCGCCGCGAAAGCTGGCCCTGGCGCGACCGGGTTGAGGCGTAGCTGCTGCGGAGCGATCAGCGGCTCGCGGCTCAGCAGCACCGCATTGTGCAGGGTATTTTCCAGCTCACGCACGTTGCCCGGCCACGCATACTCCATCAGCGCCGCAAGGCTGTCATCGGTTAAACGCAGCTGCGGGCGCCCCAGGCGGCGGGCGTACAGCGTGAGAAAATGCTCGGCCAGCAGCGGGATATCTTCGCGGCGCTGGCGCAGCGGCGGCAGGGTGACCGCCGCCACATTGAGGCGATAAAACAGATCTTCGCGAAAGCGGCGTTCACGGATCGCCACCGCAAGATCCACGTGGGTGGCAGCGATCACTCGTACGTTGACCTTTACCGGGCGGCGCGACCCGACTCGCGTCACTTCGCGCTCCTGCAGCACGCGCAGCAGCTTAACCTGCAGCGGCAGGCTCAGCTCGCCGATCTCATCCAGCAGCAGCGTGCCGCCCTCCGCCGCTTCAAACCAGCCCTGATGGCGTTCACCCGCGCCGGTAAACGCGCCTTTCTCATGGCCGAACAGCTCGGATTCCGCCAGGCTTTCGGTCAGCGCACCGCAGTTCACCGCAACAAAGGGCTGCGTCCGGCGCGGGCTGTGATGATGCAGATAGCGCGCCACCACCTCTTTGCCGGTGCCGGTCTCACCGACAATCAGCACGGTAGCATCGGTTGGCGCAAGGCGGTCCAGCACGCTCTGAAAAGCGAGGGAGGCAGGGTCAATCAGTAACGGGCCGGAATGCTGCATAGTGTGCTCCTTATACTCAGAGCAGGCAGATTACCCTGGCGTACGCCAGCTAACGACCCGCTGGCGAGCCGCCTTGCTGCAAATGAAGCAGCCTGTGGTCAGTGACTGCTGCAAATGCAGCAGAAAGAGTGGCTGGCATTACTTTTCAACGTCATGAAAAATAAGGTTTTTAACAGAATCAGACTCTGGCACGTTTCCTGCTAACTGGTTTATAACCAAAGCGTAACTTTCTATCGAATAAATTCAGATATAGTTATATAGGAAACGAATAATGAGCGACTCAGCGCAGAAAAATATCAACGTATTCTGGTTTCTCCCGACCCACGGCGACGGGCGCTATCTTGGCACCACCGAGGGCGGGCGCGCCGTCGACCTGCCGTATCTACAGCAGGTCGCGCTGGCCGCTGATAACCTCGGCTATTACGGGGTGCTGATCCCGACGGGTAAAAGCTGCGAGGACTCCTGGCTGGTGGCTGCGGCGCTGGCACCGATCACCAAACGCCTGCGCTACCTGGTGGCGGTGCGCCCCGGACTGCAGCCGCCAAGCCTTGCGGCGCGCATGGCCGCCACGCTTGACCGTTTGTCAGAAGGGCGACTGCTGATCAATGTGGTGACCGGTGGCGACCCGGTGGAGAACAAAGGCGACGGTATTTTCCTCAGCCACGCCGAGCGCTATCAGGTGACCCGTGAGTTTCTCGAAGTCTATTCACGCCTGCTGGCGGGGGATAAGGTCGATTTTCACGGTGAACATATTCACGTTGAGGGTGCAGAAATTCTGTTCCCTCCGGTGCAGGAAAACGGCCCACCGCTCTATTTTGGCGGTTCATCCGATGAGGCGATAGACGTGGCCGCCAATCAGGTCGATACCTATCTCACCTGGGGTGAGCCGGTGGCTCAGGTCGCGGAAAAACTGGCGGTAGTGCGTGAACGCGCCGCGGCGCGCGGGCGCACGCTCGACTACGGTATTCGCCTGCATGTCATCGTGCGCGAAACCGAAGAGGAAGCCTGGGCCGCCGCCGACCGCCTGATCGCCCACGTTGACGATGACACTATCGCCGCCGCGCAGAAGATTTTTTCGCGCATGGATTCCGCAGGCCAGGCGCGGATGAGCGCGCTGCACAGCGGTTCCCGCGACGGGCTGCGCATCGGGCCAAACCTGTGGGCCGGTGTCGGGCTGGTGCGCGGAGGCGCGGGCACCGCGCTGGTTGGCAGCCCGCAGCAGGTGGCGGACCGCATTCGCGAATATCAGGAGCTGGGCATCCAGAACTTTATCCTGTCCGGCTACCCGCATCTGGAAGAGGCGCACCGCTTTGCCGAGCTGGTGATGCCGCTGCTACCGCTGGCGAGCAATGGCGATAAAAAACAGCGCACGGTAAACACCGGGCCGTTTGGCGAAACCATCGGTGGCGATCTGCGCCCGAAAGCGCAAAAGCAGACCAGCGCAAGCTAAAGGGGATTTTCCATGAGTCAGTCAACGCCGATTAAATTTGCCTACTGGGTACCGAATGTTTCAGGTGGCCTGGTCATCAGTAATATCGCACAGCGCACCAGCTGGGATTTTGACTATAACCGCAAGCTCGCGCAGATTGCCGAGCAGGCTGGTTTCGAGTATGCGCTGACGCAGATCCGCTTTACCGCCGGATACGGCGCTGATAATCAGCATGAGTCGGTTAGTTTTTCCCAGGGCCTGTTGGGGGCCACCGAGAAGCTGAAGGTGATCGCCGCGCTGCTGCCAGGCCCCTGGAATCCAACGCTGGCGGCGAAACAGATCGCCACCATCAGCCACCTGTCGAATGCGCGCATCGCGGTGAATATCGTCAGTGGATGGTTTCGCGGCGAGTTCAAAGCGATTGGCGAGCCGTGGCTCGATCATGAAGAGCGCTATCTGCGATCCGAAGAGTTTATTCGCTGCCTGAAGGGCATCTGGCGCGAACCGACCTTCAACTTTGCCGGCGATTTCTACCGCTACCGCGACTACTCGCTGAAGCCAAAGCCACTGGACCCGCAGCCGGAAATTTTCCAGGGCGGCAGCTCGCGTGCCGCGCGTGATATGGCCGCACGCGTCTCCGACTGGTACTTCACCAATGGCAATACCGTGGAAGGTATTCGCCAGCAGGTTGAAGATATCCGTCACAAAGCAGCAGCCAATCAGCATCAGGTAAAAATTGGCGTTAACGGTTTTGTTATCGCCCGTGACAGCGAGCAGGAAGCGCAACAGGTGCTACAGCAGATCCTCGACCACGCCAACCCTGATGCGGTAAAAGGCTTCCAGCATGAGGTTAAAAATGCCGGCAGCGCCTCGCCGGAAGGGGAAGGTAACTGGGCAAAATCCACGCTCGAGGATCTGGTGCAGTACAATGATGGTTTTAAAACTAACCTGATCGGCACTCCGCAGCAGATTGCCGAACGTATTATGGCGCTAAAACAGGCCGGAGTGAGCCTGATGCTGCTGGGCTTCCTGCATTTCCAGGAAGAGGTCGAATTCTTTGGCCGTGAAGTGATCCCGCGGGTGCGTGAGCTGGAGCGGCAACAACAGCTGGAGTTGAGTCATGGCTGAGCGTCATATCGTTATCGTCGGCGGCGGGTTTACCGGCACCGCCACGGCCATCCATCTGGCCGGGCTCGGTGACGCCGGGCTGACGGTAACGGTGATTGAGCCACGGCCGCAGCTGGCCTGCGGAGTGGCTTACGGCACGCGCGACCCTGCACACCGCATCAACGTTCCGGCCGATCGCATGCAGCTCTCGGCGGCGCAACAGGGCGATTTTGACCGCTGGTTCCGCGCCTCGCAAGCGTTTGAGCAGGATGCCGATGCGCAGTGGCATGACGGTAAAGTTTACCCGCAGCGCGGGCAGTTTGCCGCCTGGGTTGCTGAGCAGTTCACCCAGGCACAGCAGAGCTCGGCGGTGACATTACGCCATATTTGCGGCCGGGCGGTGGCGCTGGAAGCGGGAAGCATTGTGACGGACTCGGGGCAGCGCGTGGCCGCCGATGACGTGGTGCTGGCGATCAGCCATCCACCGCCCGCGCTGCCGCGCCAGATTGCCGAAGCGCTGGAGGGGCACCCCGGCCTGATTGCTAACCCGTGGTGTGAGGGCGCGCTGAGCGCTATTGCGGCGGATGAGCGCATCGCGATTATCGGCAGCGGGCTGAGCATGTCGGATGTCGTGGCAACGTTACACCGTCACGGGCATCGCGGCCCGGTCAGCGCCTTTTCACGCCGTGGCCTGCTGCCACGGCCAAATCTCAGCGGTGCTTATCAACCCACGCCGCTGGATTACCAGCAGCCGCAGGCCAGCACGGTGCTGGCGTGGCTGCGGCGTATTCGCCGCGAGATTGCGGCCAGCGGGCTGCCGTGGCAGCTGGTGCTCGACGATATTCGCCTGAACGGCCAGCGCATCTGGCAGCAGCTGACTCTTGACGAACAGCGCCGCTTCCTGCGCCATCTGCGCCCGTGGTGGGATGTGCACCGCTACCGCGTCGCTCCTCAGGTCAGTCAGGTGCTGGAGCAGTGGCTGACTAGCGGGCAGCTGACGGTGACTGCCGCCA
Source organism: Erwinia aphidicola (assembly GCF_014773485.1). GTDB lineage: Bacteria > Pseudomonadota > Gammaproteobacteria > Enterobacterales > Enterobacteriaceae > Erwinia > Erwinia aphidicola. Next base: position 753,568 of record NZ_JACXBP010000001.1, read on the forward strand.
GGCTGGGCGCGGTGCGGGCCGCCGGGCAGCAGATTGAGTTGACGCTGCAGCCGCGCAGAGCGCCGGCGCGGCAACTTACCGTTGACCGCGTAATTATTACCACCGGCCCGGCGCACGGCAGCCTGTTGAGCAGCGACGCGCTGCTGCATCAGTTAACTATCGCTGGCATCATCCAGCCCGATCCGCTGGCGCTGGGTATTGCGGTGAATGCCCTGTCGCAGACCCTTAACCGCAGCGGGCAAGCCAATCCGCATCTGTATGTCGCCGGGCCGGCTGCCCGTGGCCGCTTTGGCGAACTTATGGGGCTGCCGCAGGTGGCGGAGCATGCCGAAAGCGTGGCGCGCCAGCTGCTCGGCCTCGATGCGGAGCGATGTCCCGCCTGACGCCGTAACTCACCGTTGATTCACCCTTAAAAACTATCACCTGCAGCGGGCGGGCTGGATCCGGCCGTGTAAAATTCGGAGTGTGCTATGTCTTCACAACGTGAAATTCGTCTTAACGCCTTTGATATGAACTGCGTGGGCCACCAGTCTCCGGGCCTGTGGGCGCATCCGCGCGACCGCTCCTGGCAATATAAGGATCTGAGCTACTGGACCGAGCTGGCATGTCTGCTGGAGCGCGGCAAGTTCGACGGCCTGTTTATTGCCGATGTCCTTGGCGTCTACGACGTGCTGAACGGCGATAATGCCGCCGCCATCCGCAACGCTACCCAGGTGCCGGTTAACGATCCGCTGGCGCTGATCACCCCGATGGCGCTGGTGACCGAGCATCTCGGCTTTGGCCTTACCGCATCGCTGTCGTTTGAGCATCCTTACCCGTTTGCCCGCCGCATCTCCACCCTGGATCATCTGACCAAAGGGCGCATCGGCTGGAATATTGTCACCTCCTATCTGGAGAGCGGTGCGCGCAATATCGGCCACCAGGCGCAGACCGATCACGATGCACGCTACGACTACGCCGATGAATATTTGCAGGTGGTGTACAAACTGCTGGAAGGCAGCTGGGAGGAGGGAGCCATCCTGCGCGATCGCCAGCGCCGCATCTTCAGCGACCCAACGAAAATCCATCCGATCAATCACCAGGGCTCCTTCTTCCAGGTGCCGGGCATTCACCTGTGTGAACCGTCGCCGCAGCGCACGCCGGTGCTGTATCAGGCTGGAGCATCCAGCCGCGGCAAGCAGTTCGCCGCCGAGCACGCCGAGTGCGTATTTGTGGCCGCGCCGTCGAAAGTGCTGCTGAAGAAGACGGTCGCCGATATCCGCCGACGCGCCGCAGAGGCCGGGCGCGATCCGCGCAGCATTCTGATCTTCAACCTGCAAACGGTAATCGTTGACGAAACCGATAAAGCGGCGCAGGCGAAATGGCAGGAGTACAAAAGCTACGTCAGCTACGAAGGCGCGCTGGCGCTGATCTCCGGCTGGACCGGCATCGACTTCGGCCAGTATCAGCCGGACCAGGTGCTGAAACATCTGCACACCAACGCTATCCAGTCAGCGGTGGAAACTTTCTCCACCGCCGATCCAAATCGTCAGTGGACGGTGCAGGGGCTGGCGGACTGGGTGGGGATTGGCGGCTTTGGACCGCTGCTGGTCGGCAGTGCGCAGACCGTGGCAGACGAGCTGCAAAGCTGGGTCGAAGAGACAGATGTTGACGGCTTCAACCTCGCCTACGCGGTAACGCATGAAACCTTTAGCGACGTGGTGGAGCACCTGGTCCCGGAGCTGCAAAAGCGCGGGGTCTACAAACAGGATTATCAGGCGGGTACGCTGCGCGAGAAGCTGTTTAAGCAGGGGCCGCGCCTGGAGTACCCGCATCCGGGGGCCGGATACCGCCGCGCTGCCACCGCTGGGGTGCCCCATGCCGATGAGGTCACGCCATGATTGAAATTGACAGCCTGCGTAAATACTACCCGACGGCGGGCGGTAAGACGGTGGAGGTGCTGAAAGGCCTCTCTCTCACCGTGCCCGCAGGGTCGATTACCGCCGTAGTGGGGCCAAGCGGTGCCGGGAAATCGACGCTGGCGAAATGCATCAGCCTGCTGGAACGCCCCAGCTCCGGCAGCATCCGCGTTAACGGGGAAGATCTGTCGCGCCTGTCGGGAGAGGCACTGCGCCGTGAGCGACGCGCAATCGGCACGGTCTTTCAGTCTTCGGCGCTGCTGGCGCGTAAAACCGCCTGGGAAAATATCGCGCTACCGCTGCAGTGGCTGGGCGTGGTGCCGGGACAGGTTAAGCAGCACGTTGACCAGCTGCTCGATAGCGTTGGCCTGAGCGATAAAGCGGGCTATTACCCGGCGCAGCTCTCCGGCGGCCAGCGCCAGCGCGTCGGGATTGCCCGGGCGCTGGCGCTGAAGCCCTCGGTGCTGCTGGCGGACGAAGCCACCTCCGGGCTGGACCCGCAGGCGACGGCCTCCATCCTGCTGCTGTTGCAACAGCTACGGCAGCAGTTTGGCCTGGCGATTGTCCTGATCACCCATGAGATGGACGTGGTGCGCAGCACGGCGGATGCGGTGGCAGAGATCCGCGACGGTCAGCTGGTACAGCAGGGCACGCTGCGCGACTTGCTCAGCACGCCAGGCTCGGCGCTGGGAGAGCAGCTGTTTCCACTGCGCCCACTTTCAGCGTCAGCCGACCTGCTGCTGCAGCTGACCTACGCCACGCCGCTGGCCACTGACTGGATCGGGCGGATCGGTCAGCAGTGTCACTGCCAGATTGATCTGCTGGCCGCGCATGTGGAAGAGGTTGGCGGGCAGCTGGCCGGGCGTATGCAGATTGGCGTGCGTTTCAATCAGCGCCCGCTGGAAGCCAGGGCGCTGATCGCGCAAATGGCCGAGCTGGGAATTATTGCCCAGCTGATTGAGGCGCGTCCGCGCCTGCAGGAGGCCGGATGAAAGCGTAGGATGTGATAAGCCAGGACACGCCATGGAGCCAGATACACCGGCTGATGCTGCCTGCTTACGGTGAAACCTGGCTGATGGTCGGTATTGTGATGCTGTTTGTGGTGTCGCTCGGCGGGATGCTCGGCGTGGTGCTGTTTAATACCTCAGCGCGCGGGCTGTTTTCCCACCCGGCGGCCCATCGCAGCCTGAGCTGGCTGGTAAACATTGGGCGCTCACTGCCGTTTCTGGTGCTGATGGCGGCGATTATCCCCTTCACCTTCTGGCTGACCGGCACCACCATTGGTATTCCGGCGGCGGTGATCCCGATGATCGTCGCCGGAACGCCATTTTTTGCCCGGCTGGTCGAGAACGCGCTGCGCGAGCTGCCGGCGGAAGTGACGGCCGTCGGGCTGGTGTCCGGCGGTTCGCGCTGGCAAATCATCTGCGGCGCGCAGCTCAGTGAGGCACTGCCGGCGATTGTAGCCGCCATCACGCTGAACCTGATTTCAATGATCGAATATTCGGCTATCGCCGGCACCATCGGCGCGGGCGGCATTGGTTATCTGGCGGTGGTGTATGGCTATCAGCGTTTTGATAATCACATCATGATCGCCACCATTGTCGTGCTGATCGCCACTATTCAACTGATTCAACTGATTGGCGATCGCGTGGTTGCCAGACTTCAACACTCTCAGGGAACGCACACATCATGACGCAGCAAACTTTTGAACTGAAAAAGAAGAAAACCTGGCCGTGGCTGGTGGCCGTGGTGCTGATTGCGCTGATTGCGCTGATTGCGCTACTCGGCTGGCACTTCAGCCGCCAGCAGCAAAATAGCGTGACCTTTGGCACCACCCTGAAGGTGCACTTCGAGCCGGCCATGGCGGGTGAACAGAAGCTGATCGAGTACGTGGCGCAGCATATTGCCCCGGATTACGGTATTCAGCTGGAAGCGGTAGGGTTGCAGGATCCGGTGCAGGCCGACCGCGCCGTGGCGGCAGGGCAATATGCTGCCACTGTGTATCAACACCAGTGGTGGCTGAAGCAGGTAGTGGATGCCAATAAATTCGAACTCAGTTCAACGCTGCCGCTGTTCCAGTGGGCGTTTGGTATCTACTCGGACCGCTATAAGGCGATTGCCGATCTGCCCAACGGCGCGGAAATCGTGGTGCCAAACGACGGGGCTAACCAGGGACAGGCGCTGTGGCTGCTGCAGCGCATTGGTTTGATTGGCCTGGATCCCAACGTTGAGCCGCGCACCGCCAAAATTAAAGATATTGTGAAAAACCCGCATAACTTTAATTTTAAAGAGCTGGATTTATTAACCATGCCGCGTGCCTTAAATTCTGTCGACGCCGCAATCGGTTATGTTTCACAGTTTGATGCCGGTAAAGTCGGGCGTGATAAAGGCATATTATTCCCACCCGCGCCGCGTACCTTCGCCTCACAGTTAGTCATTGGTACACCCTATTTAAATGATGAGAATATTATCAAGTTAAAAAAAGCCTTTGCCGATCCACGCGTGCAGCAGTGGCTTAAAGAGACTCAGGATCCGCAGGTGCAGGGCGTATTAGTGCCGGTATCGGCAGATTAAATTAACACGCATCAACAGGCCGGGCATATTGCCCGGCTTTTGGCGTTGGAAAAATATATTCAATTGATTTTAAAGCATAATAAAATCATTTTTCCTTGTTTGTTATTACAGCGCTTCCTCTTTATAAATGCAGTGTTACCTGCTAATAAAATAATATGAGGATACTATGAGTACATTAAATATTGACGATGGTGTTATTTCACCCCCCTCGTCCTCAACACCGGTGCGCTCTGTCAGTGATGTGGCGCAGTTAATTAACACCAGTACCAGCAAAAACAGTTACGCCCGCTGGATTGTCTTTCTGGCACTCGGCGGGGTGTTTTTAGATGCCTACGATCTCACCACGCTCTCATACGGTATTGATGATGTGGTTAAAGAGTTCGGCTTAACCCCGGCAATCACCGGGCTGGTCACCTCATCGATTATGATCGGCACCATCGTTGGCAACCTGCTGGGCGGCTGGCTGACCGATAAATATGGCCGCTACTCGGTATTTATGGCCGATATGCTGTTCTTTGTGGTCTCGGCGATCGCCGCCGGGCTGGCGCCAAACGTCTGGGTGCTGATCGGTGCGCGTTTCCTGATGGGGATCGGCGTGGGGATCGACCTGCCAGTGGCGATGGCTTATCTGGCTGAGTTCTCCAAATTTACCGGCAAGGGCAATAAAGCCGCACGTTTAGCCGCGTGGTGCCCGATGTGGTACGCGGCGTCGTCGGCCTGCTTCTTTATTATCTTCGCGCTGTATTTCCTGCTGCCGAAAGAGCACGCCGACTGGCTGTGGCGTGCCTCGCTGCTATTTGGCGCGGTGCCAGCCCTGCTGATTATTGCGGTGCGCAGCAAATTTATGAATGAGTCCCCGCTGTGGGCGGCGAACCAGGGCGATCTGGAAGGGGCGGCACGTATCCTGCGCGACTCTTACGGCATCAGCGCCCACGCGGCGGAAGCCCACGAACGCGAGCCGGTAAAGAAAGCGCCGCCGAAAGTCAGCTTCCGCGTGCTTTTTCACCAGCCGTATCGTGAGCGTACTATTGTCACGGCGGTGATGAATATCTGTATCTCCTTCGAATACACCGCCATCGCCTTCTTCCTGCCGTCGATCCTCGCGCAGTTCCTCGGCGCTGGCGTATTTGAAACTATCTCCGCTTCGCTGGGGCTTAATGCGCTGTTCGCCTTTACCGGTGGACTGCTGGGGATGCGCCTGGCATGGAAATTCCCGTCGCGCCACGTGGCGATTGCCGGGTTCGCGCTGCAGTTTATTGCGCTGATCTCGCTGGCGCTGATAGGCCACCCAACCGCCACGCCTGGCGTGGTGTTTGCCATTCTGATGCTCGGTCTGTGGCTGTTTGCCGAAGGCTTCGGTCCCGGCGCGCAGATGATGATCTACCCGGCGCTCTCTTATCCCACTCATATTCGTGCGACCGGCGTCGGTTTTGGCCGCTCGCTGTCGGGGGTTGGCAGCGCGCTGGCGCTGTTTATCCTGCCAATTTTGCAGGCTGCCTACGGCACCAATATGTTCTGGATCGTCTCGCTGGCCGCGATTATCCCGATTATTTTCCTGCTGATTATCCGCTTTGAACCGACCAGGCAGGATATTGACGACCAATCTGAAACCGGAGGATCCCATGTCTGATATTCACCCTGACTATGCTGCGCTGGCGGCAGCCTTTCGCCCCATTTTCGCGCGTATTGCCGAGGGCGCCGTAGAGCGTGAAACCACGCGCACGCTGCCCACGGAAGCGATCCGCTGGCTGAAAGAGGCCGGATTTGGCACCCTGCGCATTCCGCAACAGCAGGGCGGATTCGGCGCCACGCTGCCGCAGCTGTTCCAGCTGCTGACGGAGCTGGCCGAAGCCGACTCAAATCTGCCGCAGGCGCTGCGCGCGCATTTTGCCTTTGTCGAAGACCGCCTGAATCAGCCAGATAGCGCGCAGCGGCAGAGCTGGTTCCGCCGTTTTGCCGATGGCGAACTGGTGGGCAGCGGCTGGACTGAAATCGGCACTGTTAAGCTGGGCGAGGTGATCACCAAAGTTAGCCCGGTGGAACACGGCTGGCAGCTCGACGGGGAGAAGTTCTACAGCACCGGCTCACTGTATGCCGACTGGATCGATGTTTACGCTCAGCGCAGCGATAACGGCCGTGATGTGATTGCGCTGGTGAATACCCATCAGGCGGGAGTGGAGCGTGATGATGACTGGGATGGCTTTGGCCAGCGTCTGACCGGCAGCGGCAGCACGCGCTTTCGTCAGGCGCGGGTGGAGCAGGCGCACGTATTTGATTTCAGCGAGCGCTTCCGCTATCAGACCGCGTTCTACCAGCACGTGTTACTGGCAACGCTGGCCGGTATCGGCAGGGCGGTGAAGCGTGATGCCGCCGCGGGAGTGGCAAACCGCACGCGCACCTACAGCCACGGCAATGCCGGACGGGTCAAAAATGATGCGCAGGTGTTGCAGGTGGTGGGGCAGATATCCAGCTGGGCGTGGGCGGTGGAAGCCACGGTCCAGCGCGCCGCCCACTCGCTGCAGCTGGCTTATGAGCTGCACAACAGCGGGGATGAAGCGCGTATTCAGCAGGCGAACGTCCTGGCCGAGCTGGAATCGGCGCAGGCGCAGGTGGTGGCGAGCGAGCTGGTGCCGCGTGCCGCCAGCGAGTTGTTTAATGCGCTCGGCGCATCGGATACCCGGGTCAGCAAGGCGCTGGATCGCCACTGGCGCAATGCCCGCACGGTAGCCTCACATAATCCGGTGATTTATAAGATCCGCAACGTCGGGGACTGGGAAGTCAACGGCAAAGAGCCGACGTTTATCTGGCAGATTGGTAACGGGGAATAACAAGGTGTGGGTGGAGGGGCGATCGAAGAAGATGATCGACCCCTACCGTTTTGGTCGGCCCAGATTTACACTATTTATCCAGCGACCAGGTCGCGGAGCTGACGTTCACTTTGACCGGCAGCAGGCCGATTTGGCTGAATTTATCCGCCAGTGCCTGCTGCTCTTTAAACACCGCCGGGGTCATTCGCTCGGCGCCATAAGGCATTCTCGCCAGCGCCCGCTGCCAGATAGGCTGCGGCAGGCCGGTCGAAGTAGCGAGAATTTTCGCCGCATCCTCAGGATGTTTATTCGCCCAGTCGCTCAACGTTCCCAGCTCATCCACGACCTGCTTCGCCGTCTGCGGATAGGTATCAGCAAACTTGCGGCTGGCGAGATAGAAGGTGTAGTGGGGCACCAGCCCTTCGGCATTTTTCACCAGCCGCGCTTTGGCGTTAGTTTCCACTTCCGCGTAGTACGGGTCCCATATCACCCATGCATCGACCGCACCGCGCTGGAAGGCGGCACGCGCATCGGCGGGCGGCAGGTAAACCGGCGTAATGTCTTTGTAGCTCAGCCCGGCATTCTCCAGCGCGCTGACCAGCAGATAGTTCACGTCAGAGCCTTTGTTCAGCGCGACGCGCTTGCCTTTCAGATCGGCGACGGTTTTGATGGTGGAATTCTCAGGCACTACAATGGCTTCGGTTTTTGGGTTAGCCGGAGAGTGGGCCAGGTAGACCAGATCGGCCTGCGCCGCCTGGGCGAAAGTCGGTGGCGCGTCGCCCGTTGCCGCCAGGTCGATACTGCCGACGTTCAGCCCTTCCAGCATTTGTGGCCCGGCGGGAAACTCGACCCAGCGCACGGCGATACCCTGCTTTTTGAACTGCTCATCCAGCGTGCCGCGGTACTTCAGCAGCGCAAAAATATTGGCTTTCTGATAGCCGATATTGACGGTTTCCGGTGTGTTTTCGGCGGCATTGGCAGCAAAAGTGCTGCCGATGGTCATTGCGCCCAGCAGTGCGCTGAATAGCGTTTTTTTCATGTTATATCCCCTGGTAATCAATCCGCTGGGAAAAACATATCAAAATGGCAGAAGGGGGCTTAACGAGTTGATCTGATAACGATATGCACAGAATGGATAACGCCTCAGCGCTGTGGCTGACCCTCTGTTCCGGTCAGCCATTTATCTATATCCGCCTACTGATATTGCAGATAAGCAACGTGCGTTTGCAGATACTCTTCCAGCCCGTGACGACCGTCCGCACCGCCGATGCCGGATTTACGCCAGCCCGCATGGAAGCCCTGCATCGCTTCAAAGTTCTCGCGGTTAATATAGGTTTCGCCGAACTTCAGCTTCTTCAGCGCCAGCATCGCGGTGTTGATATTCTGCGTGAAGATCGACGAGGTCAGGCCATATTCGCTGTCGTTGGCCAGCGCGATCGCCTCATCCAGCGTGCTGAACTTCATCACCGGCAGCACCGGGCCAAAGGTCTCCTCCTGCATGATGTTCATTTTCTGCTCAACGTTAATTAGCAGAGTCGGTTCGAAGAAGAAGCCGGTGCTGCCCGCGCGCTTGCCGCCGGTAACCACTTTCGCCCCGGCGGCAACCGCATCCGCCACCTTCTGCTCAACGCGCTGCAGCGCCGCAGCGGTGATCAGCGGCCCCATATCCAGCCCTTTCTGCGTAGCCGGGTCGCCGAAGGTAACCTGCTTAAATGCAGCGCTCAGGCGCTCCACCACCTGGTCGTAAACCCCTGCCTGCACGTAGAGGCGCTCCGCGCAGTTACACACCTGCCCGCTGTTGATCATGCGCGAGGCGACAATCGCTTTCACCGCTAAATCGAGGTCGGCATCATTCATCACGATAGCCGGGGCTTTGCCACCCAGCTCCAGTGACACTTTGGTGACGTTTTTCGCCGCTGCCTGCATCGTGGCAATCCCGGCGCCGACGCTGCCGGTCAGGCTCACCATGCCCACTTTCGGGTTGGCGGCCAGCTCCTGGCCAATCACCGGGCCATAGCCGGTGACCAGATTAAACACGCCCGCAGGCAGGCCGATCTGATGCACGATTTGGGCAAAGATAATCGCATTGTTTGGCGTCAGCTCGCTCGGTTTCACCACAATGGTGTTGCCGGTCAGCAGTGCCGGGGCGGCTTTACGCGCAATCAGAAAGAACGGGAAGTTCCACGGCAGGATCCCGGTGGTCACGCCAATGGCTTTCTTGAACACCAGAATGTTCTCCTGCGCGCGGTCGCTCTGCACAATTTCGCCCTCATAGCGGCGCGCCCACTCGGCCATATAGTCGAGGTAGTCTGCGGTGAACAGTACCTCGGTTTCTGCCAGCTCCTGAGTTTTGCCGCCCTCGGCCACTATCGTCGCGGTTAACTCTGCCGCCCGGCTGCGCACGCCGGCCGCTATCTTATGCAGCCAGGCCCCACGCTCCACCGCGGGTAAGGCTTCCCAGCCCGGCTGCGCGGCCTCTGCCGCATCAATCGCGCGCTGCGCGTCTTCCACGCTGCCTTCAGGAATACGCGACAGCAGCGCCTCAGTTGCCGGATTGATCACGTCGATCCAGCGGTCAGCGCGATTTTCGACAAACTCACCGTTGATATACATTTGTTGCTGTTCAGGCTTCATGGACGCTTCTCCGTGACACATTTGATAGGGGATTGTTAACTAACAGCGTGTTTGCTGTTACAGGCCTTTGACGGTGCATCAGCGCGCGTTGAATCACCTTGATCTGATTGCCACCCATGAGAGCAGGCTGGCAAAAATCGCAAGAAGCCTCTGCTGGCGCTGGCATTTTCGCGATTTAGTGAAGAATATGAGTGGTTTAGTAAAGACCAGTCTTTTCACCCTGTGGGATCGTCGAGATGTATGATTTGTGATCCTACAAAGGCAAAGGCGCTGAATTTTGCCAGATTGCTGCCAGGCCCGGCAGCCAGCGTAAGGTTGAACCGGATGGCTTGTCCGTAGACTCAAACCACACAGGGCAAACAACAACCAAGGTAAATAACAATGAGTGAAGCCATCCTCTCAGGCATTCTCTGGCATCTGGTCGGTGCCGCCAGCGCCGCCTGCTTCTATGCTCCGTTTAAAAAAGTGCGTAACTGGTCATGGGAAACCATGTGGTCGGTCGGCGGCATAATGTCGTGGATTGTGCTGCCGTGGGCGGTAAGCGCGGTGCTGCTGCCGCATTTCTGGGCTTACTACAGTTCATTTTCGCTCTCCCAGCTGCTGCAGGTGTTCCTGTTCGGCGCGATGTGGGGCGTGGGCAACATTAACTATGGCCTGACAATGCGCTACCTCGGGATGTCGATGGGTATCGGCATCGCAATCGGCATTACGCTGGTGGTCGGTACGCTGATGACGCCGCTGATCCAGGGGCGTTTTGTTGAGCTGTTCAGCTCCGCCGGTGGCCGGATGACGCTGCTGGGCGTGCTGGTAGCCTTGATTGGCGTGGCTATCGTTTCACGTGCGGGTCTGTTAAAAGAGCGCGCAATGGGCATTACCGCCGAAGAGTTCAACCTGAAGAAAGGGCTGGTGCTGGCGGTGATGTGCGGCATCTTCTCCGCCGGCATGTCGTTTGCGATGGACGCCGCCAAACCGATGCATGAAGCCGCCGCTGCGCTGGGCATCGACCCGCTATACGTGGCGCTGCCCAGCTATGTGGTGATAATGGGGGGCGGGGCGCTGGTTAACCTTGGCTTCTGCTTCTTCCGCCTGGCGACAAAGTCGAACCTGTCGGTAAAAGCGGACTTCTCGGTGGTCAAACCGATGCTGATTGCCAATATTGGTCTCTCGCTGCTGGGCGGCACCATGTGGTATCTGCAGTTCTTCTTCTATGCCTGGGGCCATGCGCGCATTCCGGCACAGTACGACTTTATCAGCTGGATGCTGCACATGAGCTTCTACGTGCTGTGCGGCGGCCTGGTCGGCCTGATATTGAAAGAGTGGAATAACGTAGGGCGCACGCCGGTGCGCGTACTCAGCGTCGGTTGCTTTGTGATTATCCTCGCGGCAAATATCGTGGGGATGGGGATGGTGTCGTAGCACCTCTGCGCAGGGTAAAAGGGCTGACCCGTGGTCAGCCCTTTATGCTTTCACCGTCGGGGCAGCAATCGGGCCGCGAGGAATAAAGCGCTGGCGCCACGCGCTGGGCGTCAGCCCGGTATCGCGGGTAAACACCACGGAAAAATAGTTGCTGTCATCAAAACCGCAGCGGGCGGCCACTTCACCGATCAGGCACTCGCTGGTACGCAGCAGATACTTGGCACGGCACAGCTGGAGCTGGCGCACGTAGTGGCTAATGGTCATACCGGTCTGCTGGCGAAACAGCTGCTTCAGCGCCCGTTCAGACAGCTGGTGTTGATGGCAGAACAGCGCCAGATCGAAGGAGGTGGCAATCTGCCCCTGAATAGCGGCCATCAGCAGGTCGAGCTGCTCCCCTTCAGGCTGCTGATAAGCGCGATCCGAGGCGTAGCGGTGGCGTTGCAGGATCAGCGCCAGCTGCAGGAACAGCGCTTCGGTTAGCTGGCGTGACAGCAGGTCGCTTTTGCGGCTCTCCTGCTCCAGCTGCTGGATCACCCCACGCGCCAGCGCCATGCCGCGCGTGGTTAAGCGCCACGATCCCGCATCCTGCGAGGGCAGCAGCTGTTGCCAGTCCAGCGCCAGCTGAAAACGTTCCGGGCAGTAGATAATGTTGTCGAGCGCCAGATCGTGTACCGACTCATAGCTGTGACAGTCGTCGGCGCTGACGTAAAAGATATCACCGCAGGTCACCAGCCACGGCCGGTCATTCATCACGTGCAGGCCGTTGCCGCGCCACACCAGCACGATCTCATTGAACTCGTGCACGTGCGGCGGGAAGGAGGGTTGCGAGCTGCGCTCGGCCACCGCCACGGGCATCTGTTCAGACGGAAAATAGTCAGCTTTTGCCAGGCGCAGGGGAGCGGTCACGGTTCACCTCATCAGTTATTTTGTCGCAGTGTACGCGGCGAGCAGCCAAATTCCCGCTTGAACAGGGTAGAAAAGTGATTGCTGTCACCAAATCCGCACTGAAAAGCGATATCCGTCACGCGCATTTCGCTGTGGCGCAGCAGATGACGCGCCTCCAGCAGGCGCAGGCGGTTGAGATAGCGCTGCGGCGTGCTGCCGGTTTGCTGTTTCAGCTGGCGGTGCAGAGTGCGCAGCGATAAGGAGAAGCGGTCGGCTAAACCTTCCCAGTCCACATCTTCGCTATAGTGGTCGGCCAGCCAGTCGAGCAGGGCGCGCAGGCGGCTGTCCTGATCGTCACTCTGCGCCGCGCTGCACCCCTGGCGCAGCAGCACCAGCAGCTGCATAAAGTGCATCTCCTGCTCCGCCTGGCTTGCCAGAGAATCGTTGGCGGGGCGCTGCTCCAGCTGGCCGATAAGCTGCCGCGCCTGCGCCAGCACTTTATTACCGATGCGCCAGTGCGACGGATAGTGGCCATCCTGCTCCTGCGGCAGCAGATGCTGTAAGCCGGAGAGAAAACGGAATGACTCCGGCCCGCGGTACAGCACGTTGGTCAGGCAGAGATTATCGGTCTGCTCATACATATGGCGGTCGTGATCGCGGACGAAGCAGACACAGCCACTGCACAGCGGCTGCGACTGGCCGTTAAATACGTGGATACCGGAACCCTGTTCAACAATCACGATCTCATGAAAATCGTCATGATAATGCTCGGGGAAGGCGCCCTGCGGCGCACGCGGTTCGATTGCTACCGGGCAATGCCCGCCTGAGAAGAAATCAACGCTGTGTAACACGGTCATGATAACCCCACTCTTCATTTACATATTGGTAACAGAGTCTACCCAGCGCCGCGCTGTGCCACCTTGAATTTTCGACAGCGGAATATCACTACCCCGGTGATTTTTTTAAGAAACGGGCGAATAACGGTGAGATTTGCGGGCAGGGTCACATCGCGTAAATAAACCCGCAAGCTACCGAACTGTGAGCTGCTTCACGTTCATCTTTGCCTTGCTGCCAGCGCGCTAATTTCGCTGGCAGTGGCGAGAAGGTAGCGGAATCCGGCTCTTTTACACTGGTGACATTGAATCATCAGGAAGCTATTTCATGAGCCAACGTCATTATGTCGCCGTCGATCTCGGTGCCTCCAGCGGCCGCGTGATGCTGGCCAGCCATCATCCGCACACCGGGGCGATAACGCTGGAAGAAGTCAGCCGCTGCGTGAATCAACTGGTGACGATTAACCATCGTCAGTGCTGGGATCTCGACGCGCTGGAAGCCTTTATTATTGCCGCCTTAGAGAAGATCGATCGGCGCGGCATCGTGCCGCAGAGCATCGGTATCGACACCTGGGGCGTGGACTACGTGCTGCTGAATGCGCAGGGCGAGCGCGTCGGGTTGCCGGTGGCCTATCGTGACCATCGCACCGACGGCGTGATGGCTGCCGCCTGCCGTGAGCTGGGGCGCGAGGGAATTTATCAGCGAACCGGCATCCAGTTTTTACCCTTTAACACCCTCTATCAGCTGCGCGCTCTGTGCCGCGACAATCAGCCCGAACTGGACCAGGTGGCCCATGCGCTGCTGATCCCGGACTATCTGCACTATCGGCTGACCGGGGGGCTGAACTGGGAGTACACCAACGCCACCACTACCCAGCTGCTCAATATTGCCAGCGGTGAGTGGGATAGCGAACTGCTGCGCTGGAGCGGTGCAGATCCTGCCTGGTTTGGCGCTCCGTCGCAGCCGGGTAAGCAGGTCGGCTGCTGGACAGCGCCTTCGGGGCAGTCGATTGCGGTGGTGGCCGTCGCCACCCACGATACCGCCAGCGCAGTGCTGGCCACGCCACTTCACGGCGATAACGCCGCCTACCTCAGTTCCGGCACCTGGTCGCTGATGGGCTTTGAGAGCCGCCAGCCGTTTACCAGCAGTGCGGCGCAGCAGGCCAACATCACCAATGAAGGTGGGGCCGAGGGGCGTTTTCGCGTGCTGAAAAACATCATGGGCTTATGGCTGCTGCAGCGCGTGTGCGATGAGCTGGCGATTCAGGATCTCTGTCAGCTGATTGCCGACGCGCAGCAGCAGAGGGCGGCGGCGTGGCTGATCAATCCCAACGACGAGCGCTTTATTAATCCCGCCAGCATGGTGCGCGAAATTCAGGACGCCTGCGCTGAACAGAATGCCCCGGTGCCCAGCAGCCCGGCCGAGCTGGCGCGCTGCATCTTTGACAGCCTGGCGCTCTACTACCGCCAGGTGCTGCAGGAGCTGGAGCAGCTGCGCGGTAAGCCCTTCAGCCAGCTGCATATTGTTGGCGGCGGCTGCCAGAACCAGTTTTTAAACCAGCTGTGCGCCGATGCCTGCGGTATTCCGGTGTATGCCGGACCGGTGGAAGCCTCCACGCTCGGCAATATCGGCTGCCAGCTGATCGCCGCTGGCGCGGTAAAAGATGTGACCCAGTTCCGCCAGCAGATCGCCCAGCACTTCCCACTTATCCGTTTTGACTCTCACGGCAGTGACGCGTTTCGCCGCAGTCTGGCGCGCTTTCAGTCACTGACCCAAACAGCGAAGGAGCTTTGTATATGACTCAGGCTATCGAACAGGCATATGCCTTGGCAAAACAGCGTTTTGCCGATATCGGCGTCGATGTGGAAGCCGCACTGAAGCAGCTGGATCAGCTGCCGGTTTCCATGCACTGCTGGCAGGGGGATGACGTGCGCGGCTTCGAAAACCCGCAGGGCGCGTTGACCGGCGGTATCCAGGCAACCGGTAACTATCCGGGACGTGCGCGCAATGTCGAAGAGCTGCGTTCGGACCTCGATCGGGCGATGGCGCTGATCCCTGGCCCGAAACGCCTCAACCTGCATGCTATTTATCTGGAAAGTGAGCAGCCGGTGGCACGCAATGAAATTAAGCCGCAGCACTTTGCCGGCTGGGTCGACTGGGCGAAGCAGCGCGGTTTAGGGCTGGATTTTAACCCGAGCTGCTTCTCGCACGAGCTGAGCGCCGAGGGGTTTACCCTGGCCCACGGTAACGCGGAGATCCGCCAGTTCTGGATCGAACACTGCCAGGCCAGCCGCAAAGTCTCGGCCTATTTCGGTGCGCAGCTGGGCACGCCGTCGGTGATGAACATCTGGGTGCCGGACGGCATGAAAGATCTCACCGTGGACCGCCTGGCACCGCGCCAGCGCCTGATGAATTCGCTGGATGCCATCATCAGCGAGAAGCTCGACCCGGCGCACCATATTGACGCTGTGGAAAGCAAGCTGTTCGGCATCGGGGCGGAGAGCTACACCGTCGGTTCCAACGAATTCTGCCTCGGCTATGCCGCCAGCCGCCAGACCGCGCTGACGCTCGACGCCGGGCACTTCCATCCGACCGAAGTGATCTCCGACAAAATTTCTACCGCCATGCTGTACGTGCCGCGCCTGCTGCTGCACGTCAGCCGCCCGGTGCGCTGGGACAGCGACCATGTGGTACTGCTGGATGATGAAACTCAGGCAATCGCCAGCGAAATCGTGCGTCAGCAGCTGTTCGATAAGGTGCATATCGGCCTCGACTTCTTTGATGCTTCCATCAACCGTATTGCCGCCTGGGTCATCGGCACGCGTAATGCGAAAAAAGCGCTGCTGCGTGCGCTACTGGAGCCGGTAGAAACGCTGAAAAAGCTGGAAAACAGCGGGGACTACACGGCACGACTGGCGCTGCTGGAGGAGCAGAAATCCCTGCCGTGGCAGGCGGTATGGGAAGCGTGGTGCCTGCGTCACGATGTGCCCGCCGGGGCCAGCTGGTTAGGCGATGTGCGCCATTACGAACAACAGATTCTCAGCCAACGTTAAGGGTAAACAGATGCAACAGATTCTCAACTCCTGGTTTGTCCAGGGCATGGTGAAAGCCACCACCGATATGTGGCTGAAGGGCTGGGATGAACGCAACGGCGGCAACGTGTCGCTGCGCCTGCTGGATGAAGAAGTGCAGCCCTTTGCCGCTGATTTTTACCGCGAGCCACGTACCCTGGAACTGAGCCAGCCCGCGCCTCAGCTGGCGAATGACTGGTTCCTCGTCACCGGCTCCGGCAAGTTTTTCCGCAATGTGCAGCTCGACCCGGCAGACTGCCTGGTGCTGCTGCGCGTCAGCGCCGACGGTCGGGCCTTTACCATTCACTGGGGCCTGAGCAACGGTGGCGTGCCGACCTCTGAGCTGGCTTCCCACTTCCAGTCGCACAGCGTGCGCAAAACCGTCACTCACGGCGCCGACCGCGTGATAATGCACTGTCACGCTACTCACTTTATGGCGCTGAGCTACGTCGTCGATCTCGACTCCGCCAGCTTTACCCGCCTGCTGTGGGAAGGCAGTACCGAATGTCTGGTGGTGTTCCCGGACGGCGTCGGCATTGTGCCGTGGATGGTGCCGGGCACCGACGGTATCGGCACGGCTACCGCCAAAAAGATGGAGTCACATACGCTGGTGATGTGGCCTTTCCACGGCATTTTCGGCGCGGGGCCAACCCTTGATGAGACCTTTGGCCTGATCGATACCGCCGAGAAGTCATCCGAAGTGGTGGTTAAAGTGCTGTCAATGGGCGGGATGAAGCAGAGTATTACCACTGAAGAACTGGTGGCACTGGGCGAACGCTTTGGTGTGAAACCCTGGCGCGCAGCGCTGGAAGCGAAGCATAACCATGTTGCGTAAAGCCTTTGTCATGCAGGTACACCCGGATAAGCACCGGGAGTATCAGCAGCGGCATAACCCCATCTGGCCAGAGCTGGCGCAGACGTTGAAGGCGCACGGGGCGCATCACTACAGTATTTTTCTGGATGCACCGCGCAACCTGCTGTTTGCCACGGTGGAGATAGAGTCGGAGGAGCGCTGGAACGCGGTGGCACAAACAGAGGTGTGCCAGCGCTGGTGGCAGTCGATGAGTGAACTGATGCCGTCCAATGCCGACCACAGCCCCGTCAGTGCAGAGTTGCTATCCGTGTTTTATCTGGCGTAAAAAAAGGGTCAGGCATGCCTGACCCCTACGATTTATTAGCAGGCCGTGCCTGCACACACAATATATTGACGAGTTGCGTAGGGGCGAGGCATGCCTCGCCCGGCTTTTCCCGGCTTTACCCATTCAACCGCAGCTGCGGATAACGCTTCATACTCCACGCACACCACAGCAGTGATACCAGGCCAATCGCGCCACCCACATAGCCTACGCTGGCCATATTCAGATGCAGACTCACCTGGTTACCCAGCAGCGCACCGCCGCCGATACCGATATTGTAAATCCCTGACAGCAGCGACATCGCCACGTCGGTGGCATCCGGTGCCAGCGCCAGCACGCGTACCTGCACCGCCAGCCCGATAATCATCATCGCCATGCCCCAGATAATACACAGGGTGGAGATCGCCAGCATATGCGTCGCCGCAAGGTAGAGTGACAGCATGCACAGCGTAATTAACGCGATGGCACCCAGCAGGAAAGTCGCCGGATATTTATTGCCAAACATGCTGAACAGCACGCTGCCGACAATGCCCGCCGCGCCAAAAATCAGCAGCAGGAAGGTGGTAAACCCGGCGCTCAGCGCGGCGACGCCCTGAATAAACGGTTCGATATAGCTGTAAGCGGTGTAGTGCGCCGTCACCGTGACCGCAATCAGGATATACAGCGAAACCAGCGCCGGGCGGCGGAACAGCATCGGCACGCTTTTCAGCGACCCGGTATGTTCACTTGGCAGCTTAGGCAGCAGCTTCATCAGTAGCAGCATGGTGACCAGCGCTACCGCACCAATCACCGCAAAGGTAATGCGCCAGCCCAGCAGCTGACCAATCATGCGGCCAATGGGCAGGCCGAGCACCATCGCCAGCGCGGTGCCGGTTGCCAGCATGCTCAGCGCCTGAGTTTTCTTGCCCGGCGGCGCCACGCGGATCGCCAGCGACGCGGTGATCGACCAGAAAATGGCGTGCGAGAAGGCGATGCCGATACGTGAGATCACCAGCGTATTGAAATCCCAGGCAATGGCAGAGAGCCCGTGGCTGGCAACAAATAGCACAAAAATCACAATCAACAGCAGGCGGCGCTCGACATTACGCGTCAGCAGCATCATTGGCAGCGACATCAGGGCGACTACCCAGGCGTAGATGGTCAGCATCAGCCCGACCTGCGCCGTTTGCATATAAAAACTGGCGCCAATGTCCGACAGCAGCCCCACCGGCACAAATTCAGTAGTGTTAAAAATAAACGCAGCAATGGCGAGCATCACCACGCGCAGCCATGCGGTCTTGCGGGAAACAGTAGTTGATTGCATTGAGATTAACGCTGTGGTTGAGGAAAGATTACCCGTTACGCCGGGCCACAGAACAAGTCGGGATATTGTCTTTTATTTAGTCGTCAGATGAAATAGAAAATTCAAAATAATTGTAAAGCAGATTTTTCGAACAATGTGATCCAGAAGCAATTTTTTTTCGCATGCGGATATTTGACCTGCGTGCCGTCAGGCGGCAAAATCGCGCGATAATTCAGCCCGTAATGGCGACAGCAGGGGAAGGGCAGTGGAAAGCGTTCTGAATAATGAGTTACTGGCAGACATTGTGCAGCAGGTGCGGCCGTTAATTGGCCAGGGCAAGGTCGCCAGCTATATTCCGGCACTGGCAGAGGTGCCCGCCGACCGGCTTGGCATTGCCGTCTGCATGCTGGACGGCACGGTTTATCAGGCCGGTGACGCGCAGGAGCGTTTCTCCATCCAGTCGATCTCTAAAGTTCTGTCGCTGACGCTGGCCCTGACGCGCTATCAGGACAGCGAAATCTGGCAGCGCGTGGGCAAAGAACCCTCCGGCCAGCCGTTTAATTCGCTGCTGCAGCTGGAGCTGGAGCAGGGCAAACCGCGCAACCCGTTTATCAATGCCGGGGCGTTGGTGGTGTGCGATATGCTGGAAACGCGCCTGACCGCCCCGCGTCAGCGCATGCTGGAAGTGGTGCGCAGCCTGACGCAGGAAGCGGAAATCAGCTATGACCGCCATGTGGCACGCTCTGAATATGAGCATTCGGCGCGCAACGCGGCCATCGCCTGGCTGATGAAGTCGTTTAATAATTTTGCCAACGACGTACCCACCGTGCTGCAAACCTATTTCCACTACTGCTCCATGACCCTGAGCTGCGTTGAGCTGGCGCGCTGCTTCCTCTATCTGGCCAATCACGGGCGCGGATTGGGGCAGGGGGAAGCGCTGCTCACGCCGAAACAGACCCGCCAGATAAATGCGCTGATGGTGACCAGCGGGATGTATGACGGAGCGGGGGAGTTTGCCTGGCGCGTCGGAATGCCGGGGAAATCGGGCGTCGGCGGTGGGATTATCGCGATAGTGCCGGGCGAAATGAGCATCGCCGTCTGGTCGCCAGAGCTGGACAGCCAGGGCAACTCGCTGGCCGGTACGGCGATGCTGGAATTACTCTCCGAGCGCATCGGTCGCTCAATTTTCTGACTTTCAGTCACACGGCAGGTCAGTTTACTGGCCTGCCAGAACGCCCCATCAATCAATCACCGCAACTAATTATTGATCCACGTCAATCCCCGTCAGTGGACTGCCTGGTAATATTTCGCGTAGAAAATTAAATTTACATTTCACGCATTGATACCTAACCCACCGAGGGTAAATCATGACTATTCAGGCAAAACAGTTAACCCTTAACCATCAGCTGCGTCAGTTTGGCGGGTTGGTCAAACTGGCAATGATCCGCACATCTCCACAACTTATTGAAGTCTGGACCATGAGCGGCAACCGCCTGCGCTTTACACCCACTCAGCGCGTCGAGGCCCAGGTCATCCTATGCTAAACGTTCGCCTGCTGTTGATCGCCACGCTGGTGATGCTGTTAGTGACGGTGTTTTGCGTGCTTAGCCAGCCGTCGGTGACGGTGCATCTTCGCCAGGATATTCGGAAACTGTTGTAAAGATGATGGGTCAGGCGCGCCTGACCCTTTAGCGCGGGCAAATTACCCCGCCTGAACCGCCATCCTGCGCCGGGACATCAGCGCCCGCACCACCAGAGCCAGCATAATCAGCCACTCGGCAACCAGCGCAGCCAGTACCGCATGCTGATAGTTGCCGTGAGGTTGCAGCACCTGGCTGAACACCGTTCCCAGTACCATCGGACCCAGGCCGAATGCCGCCTGCTGTACCGTGGAGAGCATCGCACTGCCTGAGCCAGCGTGGTCTTTCGGCACTTCCGCCAGACCAATACGGAAAAAGCAGCTGACGATAAACGACTGCCCCAAGCCAATCAGCGCCGTAGCCGGCGCCAGGCTCAATATGCCCATCTGCTGCCAGCTGCTGTTGAAGGTGATCATCAGCCCGATCAGCCCGGCCATCTGGATCGCGCAGCCGGTCAGCAGCGTCGGCAGTTTACCTATGCGTTCCACCACGCGGGCGGACAGCAGCGAGCCGATAAAGTAGGCCACGCCCAGCGCAATAAAAGCATTGCCCGACTGGAAGGCGCTCATGCCGAGGCCCGACTGCAGCGTCAGCGCCACGACAAACATAAAGCCACTCCAGCAGGAGAAGAACAGCACGGCGATCGACAGACCGAAGCGCACGCCGTGCAGCTGCATCAGCGAGGGCGGTAACAGAGGGGCACCGCCCTGTTGCTCGATGCGTTTTTCCACCTGCCACAGGCGCTTAAGCAGCAGTGGAAAGGCGGCGAGCAGGGCGATGCACGGCCACGACCAGTGGAACAGCGGCCCTAACGCCAGTGCAACCAGCAGGCAGCCAATGGCTCCGGCGAGATAAAAGGTTCCTGCCCAGTCGATGGGGACGCGCTGCTGCTTTTTCGTTTCCGGAATGGTGCGCGGCGCCAGCAGCAGGACTAGCAGGCAGAGCGGGATATTAATCAGGAACACGCTGCGCCAGCCGTAGCCGCCGGGATTAGCATTAATCAGGAAACCGCCCAGTACCTGGCCGATAATAAACGCCATTCCACCGATACCACCGTACAGGCCCAGCGCCCGCGAATGTTCACGACCGTGCAGCGAGACATGCAGCGTGGCGAGGATCTGTGGCACCACCAGCGCCGCGCCAACGCCCTGTAAGGCACGCGCCAGCAGCAGCGTCCAGACACCGGGGGTGATACCGCACAGCAGGGAGGCGATGCCAAACAGCAGCACGCCGATGCTGAAAATGCGGCGGCGGCCGAAGTTATCCCCCAGGCGGCTGCCCATCGCCAGGCTGACGGCGAAGGCGATACCGTAAATGGCGACAATCAGCTCCAGCTGGATCGGGGTTGCATGTAAGGTGGCGGACATGGCATCCAAAGCCACATTCACGATAGAAAAATCAATCATCGGCAACAGCTGACCTGCTAACAGCACTGTCAGACCGCTGCGGCCGAGAGTGGTGCAATCATAACCGCTTTTCATGGTGTGTAACCCTTGTGTTTAACCGTAACCGGGCATAGCATCAGTGAAATCCGAAACGGGTACCAGTTCTTGATTATACTGGTACCCGCACTACCTGCCTGACTGGAGTCACCCCCGATGAGCGAGACGCCGCTGCCGCTGAGCATCAGCGAAAAAAACCGCCAGCTGCTGGCGACATTTTTACGCAGCCGCCGTGAGAGCATTGATCCGTCGCGACTGGGCCTGCCGCATCACCGCTCGCGGCGCACGCCGGGTTTGCGGCGGGAAGAGGTGGCTCAGCTGGCGGATGTTGGCGTGACCTGGTACACCTGGCTGGAGCAGGGGCGCGAGATTAAAGCGTCGCCAAAAACGCTGGCTTCGATTGCGACAGCGTTACAGTGTAACGAAGCGGAAACGCAGCACCTGTTTCGGCTTGCGGGCCATCCCACCCCGGTGATGGCAGCGGCCAAAGCCTGTGCCAAAGTGTCGGCGCACGGGCAGATCCTGCTCGACAGCCTTAACCCGCTGCCGGCTATTATCCAGACGCCGCGCTTCGACATTCTCGGATACAACCCGGCGTGGTGCCGCCTGATGAATGTCGACCTGGAGACTATTCCCCCGGAGGATCGCAACTGTATTCTGCTGGCATTCACCCATCCGCAGTGGCGGCAGGCGGTGGCCGATCAGGAACAGCTGATGCCGCATATGGTGGCGCTGTTTCGCACCCAGATGGGAGAGCATCTTGACGATCCGCGCTGGCAGGAGCTGCTGGAACGGTTATTGTCGGAGTCAGATGAGTTTCGCGCCATGTGGCAGCGTTACGAGATCCGCGCCATCGACAACCACGTTAAACGCTTCTATCACCCTGAAGTCGGCATCATCACCCTGCGCCAGAATAACTGGTGGTCCGCACCGCGCAACGGGGATCGCCTGCTGGTGTATATCCCTGATGATGAACAGAGCGCTGCGGCCCTAAAGCGCATTACCGATTGAACTTGTCGGGCTCAGGCGTGCCTGAATCTATCTGAATCGTTAAAAAACAAGGGATCACGCTATGAATCAACTGCCAACGGTTGCGGTACTCGGTCTGGGTGCCATGGGCCATGCCTTCGCTGCCAACCTGTTAAAAAATTCTTTCAGCGTCAGTGCCTGGAACCGCACGCGCTCGCGCGGAGAAGATCTCGAGTCCGCCGGGCTAACACTGTGCGACAGCCCGCAGGAAGCGGTGGCCAATGCGGACGTGGTGCTGGTGATGCTGGCCGACGGCGCCACTACGCTGGCGGCCTGCGAACTTATCCTGCCGGCGCTGAAAAATGGTGCGGTGCTGTGTCAGATGGGCACTATCGGCATTGAGGCAACGGAACAGCTGCTGCAAAACATCCAGGCGCAGCGTCCGGATGTGGTCCCGGTCGATGCCCCGGTTTCCGGGACTAAAGCTCCAGCTGAGCAGGGACAGATTCTGGTGCTCGCCAGCGGCGATCGTGGGCGTGCTGCCGCAGTTGAACCGGTGTTTGCTGCAATTTCGAAAGGGGCGAAATGGCTGGGTGAAGCAGGAGCCGGTTCCAGAATGAAGCTGGTGGCTAACGCCTGGCTGGTGTCTATGGTGCAGGGGCTGGCAGAAAGTACGCGTCTGGCCGAGCAGTTAGGTTTCTCGCCGGACGATTTCTGGCAGGTGCTGGATGGCGGCCCGCTGGCTGCGCCCTACGTTAAGGGCAAGCTGGCGATGATTGCAGAAGGGGAGTACCCGGCGCAAATGCAGCTGACGTGGGCATTAAAGGATGCTCGCCTGGCGCTTGATGCTGCTGGAAACCAGCCGCTGCCGGGCCTCAAGGCGATTGCCACCCAGTGGCAGGGCGCGGTGGATGCCGGTTACGGGGATAAAGACCTGTCGGTGGTGTATCGCTATTTGCAGGACGGCGCTAAGAAAGCCTGAGCAGACTTAAGGCACTTGCGGGTGCCTGTTAATAAAGCCCCGTAAATCATCATGATATCGCCAATAGCCCATATCGCTTAGTGGGTGGCTTCAAAAATGCAACAATGTTTGTTATATTATCGAAATAATGTTTTTATATTTGACTGATTTTTAATGCTTTTATTACCGTTATTCATCCGCAGATGAACAGCAAAAAGCAAGGATCACATCATGCTTGATATTCGTTTTCCTACCGCCCTGCAGATGGTGTTATGCATTGCTAAGGCGGATCGCGAAGGGCTTCGCTGCACCAGCAAAATTCTGGCTGATGGTCTTAAGGCCAACCCGAGTTTTGTGCGCAAAATGATGGTGCCGCTGACCCGCGACGGTATTATTGTCTCTACGCTGGGGCGCTGTGGCACCACGCGCCTGGGCCGCCCGGCAGAAGAGATCACCCTGTGTGATATCTACACTTCGGTGATTGAAGATAAGCCGCTGATGGCGGGGCGCCCGGAAGTGGAGCCATGCTGTGTGGTGAGCGCCAATGCCTGCTGGTACTTTAAACAGCTGGCGAAAGAGGCTGAACAGGCCTCGCTGGACGTGCTGGCTAAACGCACCGTAGCCGATGCTCTGCATGACATTCTGCAACGCAGCGAAGTGAGCGAACCAGAACCGCAGCGCTGCGCCTCCTGATTTAACTCCCTGACTCATCCTTCCCGAATCCCGTTGGGGTGACCCGTTTGCTGGTCGCCCCTGAGTTCTGCCAGATCGCACTTATTCCTAAATTTAATGCAACAATAAAACTTGCATTATAGCCGTTCCTGTCTTAACTTTATTAAGTGCATTCGTCAAAGTTACCTTTTACACCTGGCAGTGAGACAGGTCAAGGAAACGCAAAGGTCGATAAAAAAAACCGCGTCAAAAAACAGAATCAGGGGAACACCGATGAGCCATGATGATTTTATTAGCGATCTGGTTAAGTGGATCGACACTCACATTGAAGGGAAGATGGATTTAGACACCGTGGCCACGCGCGCCGGCTACTCGAAATGGCACCTGCAGCGCATGTTCAAACAGCATACTGGCTATGCCCTTGGTGAATATATCCGTGAACGCCGTCTGAAAAAATCCGCTGAACGCCTCGCACGGGGCGGTGAGCCGATTCTGGATGTGGCGATCAGTTTTGGTTTTGACTCCCAGCAGTCCTTTAACCGCAGCTTCAAGCGCCAGTTCGGCCAGTCGCCGGGTGCATGGCGCCGCCAGGTGCAGATTGCTGCACATGCCTGACAGATTGGGCCGATGGTAAGAAGGTCGGCCCTGTTATCTCTACCATTTCACCGCGCCACGCTGCCATGCCAGCGCACGGTCACGGACGGCAAACAGGAGGGTAATCAGCGAAGAAAAAAGCAGCGCCATCACCATCAGCGCGGCGTACATATTGGCGTAAGCTGCCCAGCCCTGCGCCCACTGTAAATACCAGCCCAGCCCGGATTTCACCCCCATCATTTCCGCCGCCACCAGCACAGAAAACGAGGCTCCCAGCCCCATAAACACTTCGACAAAGACGTGCGGCATCGATGCCGGTACCGCTACGCGACAGACCAGAAACAGTGTGCTGGCCCCGAGCGTTCGGACCACGTCGTAACAGCGTGGGTCGACGCTGGCGAAGGGAGAAAATTACGGCGTGAAATCGTCATATCGCTTATCCCTGTTGACTGAGTTATCGCCGCACTATGGCAATATTTATCCCGCGCTGAAAATAACAATCCTGCATTAATAATTGCGGATTATCGTTATTCGCCACGCTGTAAACCTTTGCCAGTATTGATATTTTACCGCCAGGTCAAAAGGCGGAATATGTCATCTACATGCAAAGAGGAGAGATGATGTCATTAGCGCAACAGAGAGAGACCGCCGCCGGGCTGGCACTGACCATCGAACGCCTTACTCGATCCCGACCGCCGAGAATGAAGAAGCGGCTGAAATCACCGGTGTACATGCCTTCAGCGACATTCTGCCTGAACGCGTCCCGCTGACGCTTGACCGCAGCATCTATAATGAGGCCATCGCCGTAGAAGCCTGGCAGGCGACCTCCGCAGCGCGCGAAGTGGCGTTAAGCGACGGTATTTTGATTGGTGAATCTGCCGGGGCGGTGCTTTTTGCGGCGCGTGAAGTGGCAAAGCGCCCGGAAAATTACGGTAAGCGCATCGTCACCGTACTGGCGGACAGTGGGCTGAACTATCTGAAAGGGCGACTTCGCTCCCATCCCGACGTCGCCGCGCGCTGGTATCAGGATCTGCTGCAACATCAGTCCTAAACCCGCGCTTAGTTCAGCCAAATCCTGGTATGGCATAGTATACTGTCTGAATTCGCTTCATTTTTTTCCTTTAAGACAGGACTTGTCATGGAAATACGGAATGTTAATCGGTCGCAGCTCTGTCAGGCCGCCAGTTATGGCCTGATTTTTATCGCGCTGTTCGCCATCTTCCCCCTGCGTTTACTGCCCTGTTTTCTCGCCGGGTTTATCGTCTATGAAACTATCCTGGCCCTGACTCCGCTGGTTGAGCGGCTGGTGAAAGGGCAGATAGCCCGCTGGATCAGCATCCTGTTCCTCAGCGTGGTGGTTATCCTCGCGCTGGTGACCGGCATCACCAAACTGATTGGCTTCCTGCTGCACGATTTCCAGAACCCCGCCGCTTTCCACGCTACCGCCACCAAACTGCTTGAAGATGCCCAGCGCACGCTGTCCCCGGTGATTGTGCGCTATCTGCCTTCAGACATCGACGAGTTGCAAAATCAGGTCGTCACCTGGCTGCGTGAGCATCTGGTGGTGGTGCAGACCTTTGGCCGCACGGCGGCGCATACCTTTGCCACCATGCTGATCGGCATGCTGCTGGGGGCGATTATCTCGCTGCGTAACAGTAGCGGCCAGCGCCCGGAAGCGCCGCTGAAGCAGGCGATGCTTGACCGCCTGACTACGCTGGCTGCCGCCTTCCACAACGTGGTGTTTGCGCAGATCAAAGTCTCGCTGGTGAATACCGTGCTGACCTGCGGTTTCCTGTTTGGCATCCTGCCGCTGTTCGGGCTGCATTTCCCGTTTGCCAAAACCGTGGTAGTGCTGACCTTTATCGCCGGGCTGCTGCCGATTATTGGTAACCTGATTTCCAATACGGTGATTGTGCTGATCGGTCTCTCGATTTCGCTGGAAGCGGCGCTGATCGCCCTGATTTACCTGATCCTGATCCACAAGCTGGAATACTTCATTAATGCGCGCATCTTTGGCAGCCGCATCAGCGCCAAGACCTGGGAGATCCTGCTGGCGATGCTGGTGTTTGAATCCGCTTTTGGGCTGGCTGGCGTGGTGGCTGCGCCGGTTTATTACGCCTATCTGAAAGCTGAACTGCGTATCGCTCATCTGATTTAATCCTGAACCATTTCGGCCGGATGCTTCCGGCCGCGAGACGGAGTTTTCATGCCGCTGATAGCCACGCTGCTGCACCAGATGCTGATTGCCATGCCGCTGTTTGTCCTGATTGCACTGGGTTGGCTGCTGGTGCGCTGGCGTCACTGGCCGGAAAGCATTACCGAAGCAATTAACCGCCTGGTGTTTCGCGTCGCGCTTCCGGCGATGCTGTTCCGCCTGATGTGCGACTTCAGTAAGGGCCCGCCGGTTGATGGACGCCTGCTGATTGCCTTTTTCGGCGGCTGCCTGCTGGTGTTCGCACTGGGTAGGGTAGTTGCTTCACGCCTGTTTAAGCTTGATGGTATTGCCGGTTCAGTATTCGCGCTGGGCGGAATTTTTTCCAATAATGTGCTGCTCGGCTTGCCCATTGCCCGCGTCATGCTGGGGGATGCGGCTATCCCATCGGTTGCGCTGGTGCTGGTGTTCAACGGCCTGATCCTGTGGACGCTGGCAACGGTTTCGGTAGAGTGGTTTAAACACGGCGCGCTGAATCTCAAAGGCTTTGATAATACCGCGAAAAGCGTGCTTAAAAATCCGCTGATTATTGGCATCCTTTCCGGCACCGGGTTTAGCCTGAGCGGGCTGCCGCTGCCGCAAATGGTTGACCAGCCTGTCACCATGCTCGGCCAGATCGCCGTGCCGCTGGCGCTGGTCGCGCTGGGGATGAGCCTGGCCGGCTACCGCATCAAAGAAGGGCTGGCCATCAGCTACGCGCTAAGCACCATCAAGCTGATTGTCCAGCCGCTGGTAGTCTGGGGGCTGGCATGGGCGATCGGGCTGCCGCCGCTGGAGAGCAAAGTGGTGGTGCTGC
Source organism: Erwinia aphidicola (assembly GCF_014773485.1). GTDB lineage: Bacteria > Pseudomonadota > Gammaproteobacteria > Enterobacterales > Enterobacteriaceae > Erwinia > Erwinia aphidicola. The sequence goes on from NZ_JACXBP010000001.1 coordinate 781,391, forward strand.
TGGCTTCGATGTCGGTCGGGGTCAATGTCTACCTGATGTCGCAGCAGTTCAACGCGCTGACCGGCCCGGCGGCTACCAGCATGCTGCTCACCACGCTGTTTTCCGCGCTGACCACGCCGCTGTTTATGCTGTTGATGGAGCTGGCCTATCACGGCAAAGCGTGATGGATGTTACGGAATCGTTAAAATCAGATTGCATTCAAACCGTTCATTTCATTAACCTCCAAATGCGGTTGTGATGTTTCATTTTATCCACCGCAGTCACCTTTGCCTCTGGAGAATGATAATGAAACATTTTAAAAAACTGCTGCTGGTGGCCGCGTTAAGCTGCTCCGCTTCCTCACTGGCCGAAACCATTGGCGTGTCGATGGCCTATTTCGACCAGAACTTCCTTACCATTATCCGCCAGGCGATTGATAAAGAGGCCAAAGAGCGCGGCATCAAGGTGCAGTTTGAAGACGCGCGCGGTGATGTCGGGCGCCAGACCGACCAGGTGCAGAGTTTTATCAGCGCCGGGGTGGATGCGATCATTGTTGATCCGGTCAATTCCGCCGGAACTCCCGTTATGACCCGGCTGGTTACCCAGGCTAAAATCCCGCTGGTCTATGTTAACCGTACGCCGGGCGACCCGAAACTGCCACCGGGCGTGGTGTTTGTCGGCTCCGATGAGAAGCAGTCGGGTACTTTGCAGATGGAACAGCTGGCAAAACTCGCCAACTATCAGGGCAAAGTCGGCATCATGATCGGTAACCTGACCGATGCCGGGGCACTTCAGCGCACCAAAGATGTTGAGCAGGTGGTCGCAAAGTACCCGAAAATGAAAGTTGTGCAGAAGCAGACGGCGAACTATTCGCGTAGCGAGGGCATGGACCTGATGCTCAGCTGGCTGAGCAACGGCGAAGAGATTAATATCGTCGCCGCCAACAACGATGAAATGGCGATTGGCGCTGCGATGGCGCTGCAGCAGTCAGGCATTAAACAGAATAAAGTGCTGGTTGGCGGCATTGATGCCACGCCGGATGGTCTTAAAGCGCTGGCCAGCGGCAAGATGCAGGTCACCGTATTTCAGGACGCTGTTGGCCAGGGCAAAGCCTCGGTAGATGTCGCCCAGCGTATGATCAAAGGCGAAAAGCTGGATTCTTACCACTGGATCCCATTCGAACTGGTGACGCCGGAAAACATGAAGCAGTACGAGAATAAATAGCCATAACGGCAAAATCTGGTGGGAATAGCGCAGCTACTGGCTTTCCCGCCACGCTTTTCTCTACGCCCCACATCCTGGCTTTGCTAAACTGCGCCCATGAACAAAAAACTTCTTATTGCCGCGATCTTCGCGATTGCCGCCGCGGCGGCCGGGCTGCATCATCCGGCGAAACCGCCGACTTCATCAACACAGTCCACTCCGACTGCGCGTCAGGGTGCCAACGATATCAGTACGCTCACCGCTCAGCAGCGAGTGGCGGACTATCTGCAACAGCATCAGCGGCTGCCGGACTACTACCTGCGCAAAGGTGAGGCGCGTAAACTGGGCTGGGACCCGTCAAAAGGTAACCTGTGCAACGTGCTGCCGGGGCGGGCCATCGGCGGCGATCGCTTCAGCAACCGCGAAGGGGGGCTGCCAGATAAAGCAGGGCGCCGCTGGTTCGAAGCCGACGTCAATTATCAGTGCGGGCGGCGCGGCAGCGATCGCATGCTCTACTCGAGCGATGGCCTGATCTACGTGACGAGCGACCATTACCGCCATTTTCAGCAGGTAAATTAATATGCAACTGGTGAGTTTTGACTTACAGCAGGTGGAAGATCGCGCCGACTTTTATCGCCAGTTCGCCGCCAGATTTGCGTTGAGCGAGTTCGGCAGTAATCTCGATGCCTTATGGGATGTGCTGACCGCTGGCGTGGCGCTGCCGTTGAGGATCACCCTGCGGCATCTGCACAGGCATCCTCAGCAGGCGGAACTGCAGGGCATCATTGAGGTGATGCAGGAAGCTGAACAGGAAACGGGCGGCGCATTTAGCGTACGGGTTTATTGAGCTTCTCCGGGTCGACCGAAAAAAAAGGTCGACCCCTACGCGGAATCATTAGCGGCGGATCACGCTCAAAATCTTCGCCAGCCTTTCACGCTCTTCGCCGCTGATTTCGCGCGATGCCGCATACCCGGCATTCTGCACTATCATCTCATTCAGCCCCACCAGCCAGTCGTAGATATAAAACGCGGCGTGGTTATTTGGCTTCAGCGCCAGACGCGTCAGGCGCTGACCGGGCCCCAGATTAACCGTCTGTGCTTCCGGCTTGGCGAAAATCTTCTGCCCGCGATTGATGCGGCTGTCCGGGCGCTGCGCTTCCGGCAACTGCTGGAACCCCAGCCAGGCGACGAAATCACCCAGCACGCTCAGCGCACGCGACACCTGACGATCGGCGATCTGCTCAGCGGGCAGGCCCGCCGCATCGCTGTCGGCCAAAATGCGCAGCAGCGCCGCTTCAATCTCCTGGCGCACGCTGGCGGTGATCAGCTCTTCGGTCAGCATCTCCAGCGTCGGTTTGGTCACGCCAAGCAGCTCCAGCAGCGGGCCGTTATCCGGCAGCAGGCGTAGCTGATTGATCCAGTGGCGATAGACGTTCTGGGCAAATTCGGCTTCCTGATCCACCACCGGCGCGCTGTGATAGCTGGTCTGTACCGCCGTCAGCGGCTCATCGCTCAGCAGATCGATAGTCATACCAATGCCAAACGGATCGTCCTCGGAGATGCTGTACTCGTCAGCGGCAGTTCGTTCACTGCGCTGATACTGGCGCTGCAGGAACAGGTGACGCAGGGTATCGCGCACCGGCACCAGGCGCTCCAGCAGTTCGCCGTGCACGCCGGTGCGGGTCTGAAGCGCTTTCAGCAGCGTTTCGGCGGTGCGCAGGCGCTCGGCCGGATCTTCACCTTCCGCCGCCTGATACCAGCGCCCGAGCAGGTTTTCACTCAGCTCGCGCTGGATCTCGGCGCGGCAGGCGGCAATGCGCTCCAGCTTGCTGTCACGACGCACTTCATTGACCAGGTACCCGGCCATACGCTGCACGCCTTTTTCATCCATCGCCAGCATGGCACCCCAGGCATCGCCCGGATTGCCCACGTAGCGCTGCACTGCCGCATCGTGGTTGTGGCCGTGGGTAATGCGTTGATCAAACGGCGTCATCGCCCAGATCAGCCCAGGCTTGCGGCCGCTGCGCTGCACGCTGGTTTCGCCCTGAGTTTGCTTCACCCAGAAGTCGAGCAGGCGGCCAACGTGGCGCGTTTCATTACGGTGTGCCGACGCGCTGCACACCAGCAGATGAGTGACATCCTGCTGTACCGCCGCACGCTGCAGCAGGAATGGGCGCCGCGCCTGCAGGAAGCTCAGCGCCAGCGCATGCTGATCGTCGTCCGGCAGCACCGGCAGGCTGACAAAACCAGGGTAATCGAGCAGGTCGACTTCGCTAAACAGCTCCTCGCGCGGCGCGCTGTAGAGCGGCAGCAGTACTTCGCGGCTTAGCAGCGTCAGTTCTGCCAGCGCCACGCTGACCGGGGCCAGAGAACGGCCACCGTGGCGCGGTACCACCTGCAGCGTCAAATCGACGGTGGCATTAAACTGGCTGACGCCGGAGCTGTTAAGCAGGCTGTAAGAGGGTTCGTCCAGCACGCTGAGCGGGGCCAGAACGTCGCCCACGCAGGAGAGGTGGTGCAGCACGTGCGCCAGCTGGCGATACAGTGCCGTCAGCTGGCGATCCTCGCCCCACAACAGGGAGAACAGGCGGGCGCGGTCGTCCACGCCGAGGAACGGAGCCAGCTCCACCGCCTGCTGCCAGAAATGGCTCTCCAGCGCGCTGTTGCGCGCCAGGCTGAAATGCAGGGCATCCCACAGTGCCACCATCTGATGACGGTTGATGCCGTCAACCGCTTCCGGCTGGCGGTACATCGCCACGTTCTGCATTTTCTCGCCAAGCTGCGATTCATCAAAGGTGACAGTGTCACCCACGCGCTGCGCATACTGGAGCGCCAGCACCGCAACCAGCTCGCTTTCACTGAGCAGAGTGAGCTGCACCGGCCAGCTGCTGTCGCTGCTCTGCTGCTGACCGCTGAAGCGTAATACCAGATTACTGGTGTGCTGCTGCGGGTTAAGCTGGCCGGCATAATCCAGCACGCTATTGCCAAATGCGCACTCCAGGCGGCCCTTGTCGCTGGCGGCCAGGGCGCCAATCAGATAAGACTTGCCCGCCTGCGCCAGACCGAACAGGCCAATTGCCGGGTTGATCGGCGTGTTGCGGGCCAGTACGCTGGCCTTGTTGTGCTGGCGCAGCAGTTTGACCGCCAGGCGATCTGCTTCCATATTCAGGCGCGGCGCCTGCTGGCGGTTATCCTCCAGCCACTCCAGCGCCTGCTCAATACCCTGCGTCAGAGCATCACGTTTTTTGTTCGCCTGGGCGGTGAGGATCTTATTTAACGATTTCATTTCTTGTAGACGCTCCCGCTGTCAATCCAGTAATGCGCCATGCCCGATCCGCTGCTGGCAAGGGTGTTGAGGCGCAGACGCAGATGTTCAAGCGGCACCTGGCTGCCGTCATCAAGCGTCGCATCGGCAATATCAAAACGCTCCGGCCCGAACTCGCCAAACGGGCGGCTGACCGCCAGCTTAATGCGCAGCACTTTATCCCCGGCCACGCTGCGCGCCAGCTGCGAATCGACAATCGTCAGGGTATACAGCGGTGACGCAGGCCAGCGGTCATTGTCCAGCTGGCGGAACCCTAAGGTTAACGCGCCGCGCACCTGGAATCGGCTACGCACTTCCAGATTAAAGTTCTGCTGGTCGAGGTCAATATCGCTGTACCAGACGTTATCCGCCGTCAGCGCGCCGGTGCCGTCGAGCATCCCGAGATAGCGAATGGTCGAGTACGGCTGGAAGTCCCCGGCCTTGAACCAGAAGTTCGCCAGGCGCAGGTCCAGCGACAGCAGGCACAGCATCGCGCCGACCGCAGCGGTAGATTTCGGGTTCTCGATTTTTCCCTGCTTGTTGAACGGATACCAGTCATTGGTGTGATAGCCGTCCAGTGAAACAATGCGGCTCACCGGCAGCGGTTGCAGGTGGCGGAACAGCGCCTGCACGCCGGGGAAGCGTGAAGGGCGGCCGGTCAGCAGCAGCACATCGCAGTCGTATACCGCCACCACTTCCGACATTGAACGCAGGCTGTGGGTAATGTTCATGCGCGGCGAGAGGAACTCAGCGTGCAGCTTGCTGAGGCGCACAATCAGCGCCACATCGAGAATATCGAAGGCAGCCGCATCGCCCGGCAGCTCGCGCTGGATCTCGCGGTTAATATAGTCCAGCAGTTTGCTGGTCGGCGCCTGCGCCAGCAGCTCACCAAAGCGGGCGTCAATCTCTGCCGTCAGGTCAAGCGGGTCGAAGGTTTCATAGGCTTCCAGCACCGCCTGGCCCAGCGGAATAAACAGCTGCAGCGTCACCTGCTGGCGCAGGGTTGAGTGCCCGTCAAGGCGGCCTTCATGACCGAACAGGCGCGTCATGACCGCTTCAGGGTTGACCATGCCAGCCTGCTTAAAGGCCGCCTGCAGCGCGGGCAGTACGTACAGCTGAATGACGTCGAGCAGGATATCGTCGCCCGCCAGCTTAAAGCCCTCGCGGAACAGCAGGCGCGGCATAATTTTTACGTTATTACCTACGCCGTCATCGAGGCGATATTGAGTAATTGCCAGGTCGGTGGTGCCGCCGCCAATGTCGATGGAGGCGATGCGCAGCGTCTTGCCCGCCGGTTCATCGGCAGCACGGGCGCGGTCAGGGCGTACCATGCTGGCGAAGAAGGCTTCAGCACGGCCACCAAAGTTGACCTGGGTTTCGTTATAGAGATAAACCATCTGGCCGCAGGTGGCTTCATCCCACTCCATCTGCACCTCCGGCACCGGCACGCTGCTTTTGGCTTTATCCTCGGCGCGGGTGAAATCATCATCCGCCGGGTGCCAGCCCATGGCTTTCCACACCAGCGCAATGGCCTCCAGCATGCGGCGGCGGAAGATCTCACGCTCCGGCTTCGGCATGGCGGAAGGCAGGGTGAGAATGATATTACGCAGCTGGCGCGGGGCGCTGCTGTGCAGCATTTTCTGGCGCTGCATCGGGCTGTTCATCTGCAACAGCGCCTGCGCCAGCAGCTCGGACAGCATCAGGCTCATCACCGAGCTGCGGCTGTAGTGCGGGGAGAACACCGGCAGGCGCTCATCCAGCGGTATGCTGTACAGCGGCTGGCCTTCATCATTAATCAGGTAGGTCAGCGGCAGCGCGGTCGCCAGCGGTTCCTGCTGCTGATTGCCCGGGGTACGGCTGAAGCGCCAGCCCGGCGTGTAGCTCTCTTCATCCCACAGGTAGCGGCGCGGGCTGGAGAGCCCGGTAGCACCTTCGGTGCCGAGGCGCTGCAGCGCCAGATTGCCGGCTTCGCGCCCGACGCGGACGATCGAAGGCCAGGTAAACGCCTCATCGCGGCCGCTTTCCAGCGAGAAATTCTGCTTGCCGAAGCTGGCCTGGGCGAACTCGACGCGGCTTTCAAACAGTTCGTTATACAGCGCATGGGGATGGCTGAGATTACGCATCTGTAGTTCGTAGGTGTGCTTCAGGCCCTGGTGATCGTCAACGTGATCTTCCACCATAATGCCGCAGGTGTGGGAGTTACCGACGTCGAGGATCAGATCCACGGCAATAGCCGGCTCCTGCAGCGTCGCCGCGCTGATTTTCAGCTCCGGCACTGACAGCTGCTCGCCGAGCATATGCAGGATGTTGAGATAGTGCGCCTGGTACTCAAACTCGCGCAGGGCGGCTTTAATATTGACCTGCGGGCGCTGTTCAAGGGTGGAAGCGCTGTCGCTAAATACTTCGCGCAGCCAGCCGTCAATCCAGGTGTGGTCAAGGAACTCGCCCAGCTCGTCGCTGCGGTGGGCCAGCGCGAAATTGACGCCGTTCTTCACATCATTTTCATTCAGCGCCAGCGACTCATCTTCGCCATCGGCCCAGACTTTGGTGTCAAACGCCAGCACGATGCGGTGGGTATGGCCGCTGGCATCCGGTTTATCCAGCGCCACAACCTGGACGCGCGCCCAGTTATCCGGGCCGCCGATAAAGGTACGCGGTGGGTTGAAGCGGAAGAACGGCAGCGGCAGCCACTGGCCGCACAGCAGGCTGAGCGACTGCGCCAGCGGGAAACTGAACTCCGGCTTGACCACTTCGGCAGGGGTGCCCGCCGCCTGCGGCAGCAGGTACTTGGCGCTGGGCGCGTGATAGTTCAGGCGCAGCAGCGGGCCATTCGCGGTCTGGCGGACAAATTTACCCGGCCAGTCGTTGTTCAGGTCCGGCGTCAGCGCAAAGTCGAGGAACTGGATACCACTGTTCTGGACCAGCGTCATATTGGGTTTAAAATCAGCAATCGTCGCCAGCATCATTATTTACTCTCACGCTTCATGGTCATCGGCAGCACCGTGTCGGCATTGTAGCTGCCGCTGCACTCGGCAGGCCCGCTCAGGCCCTGTTTACACACCAGTTCCGGCATCTGATAGCGCGAACCATCGCTGCATCGCGCTTTCGTGCGGCTGTTAATCACCAGGTTGCCGGAGGACATCAGCCCGGCGAATACCTCCACCTTACAGCTAACGCCGTCGCCCTGGGTGATACGCGCCGTCCCTTTGCCATTTTTCAGCTGATATTTCAGCATCGGCGGGGTGCCGGTTGGCAGATTTTTCTGCACCAGTACGCGCCAGTTACCGTTAAGGAACTTGGTCGAGCCAATTTTGACCGCATCGGCAGGCAGCACCAGATCGTCTTTCGCCACCGGGCGCGCGTCTGCGACAGCTTCCACCGCCGGTTCAGCCGCGGTCGCTGCTGCCGGGGCCGCAGCGGGTGTAACGGCAGCCGGGGCGATAATCGCCGGTGCCAGTGGCAGAGTAGGTGCAGCAGCCGGAGCGACCGGTGCGGCTGGCGCATTCGCAGCTTGCGGTGCGGCAGGCTCGGGCTGTGCGGCGGGTTCAGGCGCTTTCACCTCTTCAGGCGCTTTATCGCTACAGCTTTTCAGCTGCACGCCAAAGGCAATCAGCAGCACCACGGCCGGAACAACCCAGCTGTAGCGCAGCCAGGCTTTCATCGGTGGTTTTGCCGCAGGCGTAGCGGGGACCGCCGGGGCTGGCTCAGGTGCGATTGCCTCCGGCTCGTCAATAATTTCCAACGGCGGAATAGTGGGCATCACTCGCGGCGCGGCGGCGGGTTCAGGGGTAATCAGCGGAGCAATAACCGGCGATACCGTAGCCGCAGCGGGTGCAGGGGCTGCCGCGACGGGTGCAAGGCGCGACAGGCCGAGCTGCGGCTCATCATCTTCCACTGCGCGCAGGCAGTCGAAAGCGTCCTGGCGGGATTTTTTATCCAGGCTGACAAAGCCCCAGAAGGTGATCACCGGTTTGCCGCCCACCAGGTAGACATAGTTCTGGTCGGGGAACTGTAACGCCTTGCTCAGCAGGGCGCCGAACAGCTTCTGGCTCGGCTTATCGGACTGCTGGGCGCGGTCGCTAATCTCTGCCAGCGTGCTCTGGCAGGCGAGCAGGTCATTCAGCGCTGCCTTGCGTGCGCTGTTGCTGGCGGCGGCCCACGAACTGACTTTGCCATTCACCGGCGAGTACCAGTCCAGGCGGTCGCCCGCGTCGTTAGGCTGCGGGATCGCCAGGCAGTCGGCCAGCGCAGACTGTTTTCTCAGGCGCAGGGTTTCGCGCAGTTGCAGAGCGGAGAGATAGACCGGTTGCCCGTTCTCCCCCAGAGCGAGCACAGCATCAAGATTGCCACTGCGTAAGAAGATTTTTGCCACGCAAAAGACCTTATAGTCAGAGTTCGGAAGAAAAAAGCGTGTGTAATCAGAATATTTTAACGCTTTGCGACTTAAATCAAATGCGCAAATAAGCGGTGAAACGCAACAGTACTCAGGCTATAGCCGGGCAGGAGCTTGATATCCGGGAGAATGAAATGGCGAAATGTGACACGGGTAGTGACAGTGTCACATCAGATAATTGTTAATGGGTCAGGCAGGCCTGAGCCTACCCTTTAAGCGCTGCAATATCACCCGCCGTAATTCCAGCAAGATGGGCAGTAATCTTCTCCACTGGCCAGTCCCACCAGGCTAGCGCTTCCAGTTCGGCAATCACCTCATCACTAAAGCGTTTGCGGATCGCTTGCGCCGGGTTACCGCCCACTATGCTGTACGCCGGGACATCGGAAACCACTACGGAGCGTGAAGAGACGATCGCGCCGTTGCCGATGCTCACGCCCGGCATAATCAGGCAGTCATAGCCAATCCAGACATCGTTGCCGATGCAGGTATCGCCTTTGTAAGGCAGGTCGCCGGGTTGCGGAGCTGCGCTTTCCCAGCCGTTGCCGAAAATAAAAAAGGGAAAGGTCGATATACCAGAGGTCTTATGGTTAGCGCCGTTCATAATGAACTTCACGCCGCGAGCCAGCGCACAGAATTTGCCAATAACCAGCTTATCGCCGATAAACGGATAGTGATAAAGGACGTTGCGCTCGAAGTTCTCCGCGTCATCAGGATCGTCGTAGTAGGTATAGTCGCCGATGATGATATTGGGGTTGGTCACGCAATTTTTGATAAAGCAGACCTGGGGAAAGCCAGGGAGTGGATGTTTCTCGCTGGGGTCGGGTCCGTGCATATATTCTCCTGAAGCAGTAGCGTAAAGAGAGTGTAATTCAGAGGAAACCGAAGCGCCTCACGCTGTATTCAAACGGGCAGTGACGCTATGATAGCAGCGCGCCAAATTCGGCAGAGGAGAATTCGCCATAATGTTTTATCGTTTTACGCTGGCAGCGGTTGTTGCCGCCACCACATTGACAGGTTGCGCTGCCTTTAAATCTAATACTGCCGTGGCGCCCGTTAGCCAGGCGACGCAGACCGCTGATGCCCCCGCTGCAACAGCCCAGCCCGAACAGCCGGTGCAAACAGAGCAAACCGCGCCAGCCGAACAGCCGGTGCAGACTACGCCTGTCACTGCGCCCGGCGCCGTCACCGAAGGCAGCCCTGAGGCGACGACAGCTGAGGCAGCAACCGCTCCGGCAGCGACCGCACCTGACGCGCCAGTAGAAACGGCCAGCGCTCCGACCCCGGCCGAAACGGCCACGCCAACTGCACCTGCCGAACCGGCTAAAGAAGAAAAGGTCACGGCGGCGCAGGGGACAGCAGCAGTAGCACCGTTCAGCAGCGGCCCAACGCAGATTGATGTTTCGCATATTGTCACCCGCGCGGATGATGGCTCCTCCATCACGCTGACCATCGACGGTACTGAAGCGGGCATTCTTAAGCGCGGCGAAAAGCGTGCGCTGTTTGTCGAGCCGGGCAAACACAAGGTGGGCGGCTACGTCCAGACGCTGTTCGGCTTAGGGCGCGTAACCATTCCGGCGGTGGAGATCACCACGGTACCGGGCAAAGTGAAACATGTGGCCTACTCGGTTACCCGAACCAAGCCTGCATTTGCTGAAGCGCCAGACACCACCAAAACCCCAGGCTGATATTACTCTCAGCGGAGTGAACAGCAAAAAAAAAGGCCGATCCTCAGGATCGGCCTTTTTGGTTGGCGGGGAACTTACAGCGCCATATCGTGCTGCGGGTTCTCTGCGCGTTTCTCAGCGGGAGCAGCAGCAGGGGCGTTCTGCTCACCGTTCATGTTGATCACCGGCGGCTTCACCAGCTGCAGGGTGGCTGCGGTGTCATCCCACACTTGCTGGGTCAGCGGCGTGTTGCCGTTCAGCTGCTGGCCATAGCTCGGCACGATAGTGCGGATTTTGCTCTGCCACTCAGGAGAGTTGAACTGCTCCGGGAACAGCTTTTTGATCACGTTGAGCGCGATAGGGGCCGCAGTGGACGCGCCCGGTGAAGCGCCCAGCAGGGCCGCGACGGTTTTCTGCTGATCGGTCACAATTTCCGTACCCAGCTTCAGCACGCCACCTTTATCGGCATCCTTCTTGATGATCTGCACGCGCTGACCTGCCTGGATCAGTTTCCAGTCCTCTTTACGCGCGTCCGGGTAGTACTCTTTCAGCGCGGCGAAGCGGTCGTCGTCATTCAGCATCACCTGACCAATCAGGTATTTCACCAGGTCAAAGTTATCCAGGCCGACGTGCGTCATTGGCATGAAGTTGCTGGTGGTGGTGGTGCCCAGCAGATCGAAGATCGAACCATTTTTCAGGAACTTGGTAGAGAAGGTGGCAAACGGCCCGAACAGCACCACGCGCTTACCGTCAAGGTAGCGGGCATCCAGGTGTGGAACGGACATCGGTGGTGCGCCCACTGAAGCCTGACCGTATACTTTTTCCTGATGCTGTTTAGTAATTTCCGGGTTTTCAGTGACCAGGAAGGAGCCGCCCACCGGGAAGCCTGCATAGTTATCCGCTTCCGGAATACCGGTTTTCTGCAGCAGCTTCAGCGCGCCGCCGCCGGCACCGATAAACACATATTTCGCATCGATGCTGTGCTCTTCACCGCTGTTAACGTCTTTAACCGTCACATGCCAGGAGTTATCGGCATTGCGCTTAAATTCGGTAGCCTCGGTCGAGGTTTCAAGGGTGAAGTTTTTATCTTTCTTCAGGCTGCCGATCAGCTGACGGGTGATCTCGCCGTAGTTGACATCGGTTCCCACCGGGGTCCAGGTAGCGGCCACTTTCTGCTGTGGGTCGCGACCGGCAATCACCAGCGGTGCCCACTGCTTGATCTGGTTCTGGTCGGTAGAGAACTTCATGCCCTGGAACAGGGTAGTCTGCTGCAGTGCCTGGTAGCGCTTGGTCAGATACTCGACGTTCTTATCACCCCAGACGAAGCTCATATGCGGCGTCGAGTTGATGAAAGAGTGCGGGTCGTTGAGCACGCCGCGTTTCACCTGAGCGGTCCAGAACTGGCGCGAGATCATAAACTGTTCGTTGATATCCAGCGCTTTGCTGACATCAATTGAACCATCAGCACGTTCCGGCGTGTAGTTCAGCTCCATGTTCGCAGAGTGGCCGGTCCCGGCGTTGTTCCAGCCGTTCGATGATTCGAGTGCGACACCATCCAGCTTCTCTACCATCAGCTGTTTCCAGCCTGGCTGAAGTTCCTGTAACCAGGTTCCTAAGGAAGCGCTCATGATACCGCCGCCAATCAACAGCACGTCGGTTTTCTGTGGAGCAGGGGTTTCAGCATGCAGTGCAGTAGATACCAGCAGAGCAGACAGAGAAAGCAGGGGAATTGTTTTTCTAAATTTAGACATAGCAGTGAGAGATATCTATATAGGTTTCAAAATTGAGGCGATATTTTAACGAACTTAGATGAAAAGTTAAGAATTATTTGCAGCTTTTAATTTAAACACGATTGATAGGGTTAAATTTAACAATTCAATTATTCGGCTAAATTTTAAAAAGCGTTAATTATCAATGCCATGCCTCGATTTTAAATAGGCATGCTATCGTTACTGCTATCTGCAGGCTTTAACTGAATTAGTGGTTACTCTAATTACATAACGCTGACTATAATTAATAAACCGTGCCACTTTTATAACTAAGCCATTAATTGGTCGACTAATTATCCGGTTGAGAAAATCGCTTCAGTCAGCATAATTATCATTAAGTGCCATATCCCGGCATTTAATTTCCTCCGGCCAGACCCGGTGTCGCGATTTTCCCGCCGCCGTTTGATGCCGAAGGTGTTTATAATTTGAGTTAACTCAGTAGCGTGACTCACGATAAACTTCACTGGGTCAGGGTTAAGCGCAGAAACAGCGAAATTTTTTTAAAATTTCCGAATAAAAGTGGCGATGGCGCGTTAACCGATCAACATCCACAAACGGAAACCTACTGTATGTCTGCCATTGCCACTTCCCGCGCGCGTCAGCGCTATGATGCTTTCACCCTGACGCTGCACTGGCTGACCGCTGCCAGCGTGATCTTCCTGTTAGTTTCTTCGGCCTGTTTGATATTCCGGGCTGGATTACCGTCGATCCCGCGCTGCGCCGTATGATGCCTCAAGCTGCCCGGAGGGCGTGAAAATTACCCATAGTGAAGTACGGCAACAGCTGGCCGCCCATCTGTCGCGCCTGTGGCGTTACGGTATGGTGCTGTCCCGCAATCGCGACGTCGCCGAGGAGCTGGTGCAGTCCACCTGCGTGCGGGCGCTGGAGCGCAGCGCGCAGTATCAATCCGGTACACGCATCGACAGGTGGCTGTTTACCATTCTGCACTCGGTATGGATCAGCGACCTGCGGGCGCAGCGGGTGCGCGCCGGGCAGGGGTTCGTCGACAGCGACGATCTGCACGCGCCTGGCAGTCAGCCGCAGGACGAGCAACGCAGGCAGTATCAGAAGGTGATGCAGCGCGTCGGGCAACTGCCGGAAGCCCAGCGCAACGCCGTTTTTTTGGTCTATGTCGAAGGATTTACCTATCAGGAAGCCGCCGAAACGCTGATGGTGCCTGTCGGGACGATCATGAGCCGTCTGGCGGCCGCCAGGGCCACGCTGGCCAGGCAGACGTCGCAGGCGGCGCCCGTACAGGAGAAACACCGGTGAAGAGAGAACATATTACCGCGCCCTACAGCGATGAGGCGATCGTCGCCTGGCTGGATGGCGAAATGAGCGCGGCAGACTCTGCGGCATTTGAACAGCAGCTAAAGCGCGATGAACCGCTGTCAGCCCGCACCGCTGAACTGATGAGAAGCAATCAGCCGTTTGCAGAAGCATTTGAAGGCTTGCTGGAAGCCGCACCAGAGGAGAGGATGGAGCGGCATCTGGCACAACTGCTGGCCCGGACGCCCCCCGCGCCTGCGCAGCACAGGGGACAAGTCAGCCGCCGCGCGCTGATCGCCGCCTCACTCAGCTTTTTGTTTATCGGTTCCGGTATCGGTTATTTCGCCCGTCCGGAAAGCGCCTCGCGCCGCGAAAGCGGCAGGATCCGCGACCTCGAAGCGCAATATATGTCGTTGTACAGCACTCAGACGCTGGCGGATGTCGATAATTCGCCGCCGGTGATTGCGCGCTCGCTGGAGAGAACCGCCCGCGAGATGGGCCTGCGGCTCAGCGCACAGCAGCTGGCGTTACCCGATGCTGAGCTAAAAAGCATACGCCTGCTGCGCTATGACGACGCTTCAATCGCGCAGATCGTCTGGGATCGCGCCAGCGAGGGTCCGATGGCGCTGTGTATTTCCCGCGAGCAGCATCAAAATCTCACCCCGGTGCAGGATGAAAAGCGCCACGGTATGAATCTCGCCTGGTGGTATGCCGAAGGTTATCAGTACGTATTGATTGGCCGCAGCCCGACGCAGCAGATGCAGCAGCGGGCAGGGCAGCTGCGGCAGAGTCTCTCGTAGCGGTCAGGCATGCCTGACCCGACGCGTAGAGTAGGTAGCAATCCCAGGATAATGCCAACCTTATTGCTTTCCGCCTGCCGTGAACTACGCTTTTCAGGTAGGACACGGCTGCGCTTGTTAGCCGACTAATTAAAAACATAATATTCGATAACTCTGAGGATTTAACCATGATGCTTAAGACTAAGCTGGCCACTGCTGCGGTATTGTTATTCTCACTTAATGCTTATTCAGCGGAGCTGATGACGAAAGTCGACTTCGACAAAGTTTCTCTTCAGTATGAAAAAGTGGGGGATATCTCTGTTGCGGATGAATCTTCCACAATTGATGCAAGAGAGGCACTCAAGGCAGAAGCGGAAAAACTGGGGGCGGATATTTACGTCATTACCTCTGCCAATGAGAAAAAGAAAGTGCGTGCTACTGCAGTCGCTTACAAGAAAAAATAATCGGTCATGTCGGGGTCGACCTTTTTTTTCGGTCGACCCGCTATTGACGATGACGCTCAAGGCATATAAAACTCTGTTAATGCTGCGTCAGAGTCTGGATGATCTTATTCGCCGCTTCCACCCTTGCCGGGTTTGGATAAGTTTTATTTGCCAGCATCACAATCCCGACTTTCTGCTGCGGAATAAAGGCAATATAGCTGCCGAAGCCGTTGGTGCTGCCGGTTTTATGCACCCAGGATTGCGCTTCAGCCTTTCCGGCTGGCGTTAACACCTCGACGGCGTGCGGCTTGAGCGCCACCCCATTGTCGCTGGCAGCAATCACTTCTTTGGCATCCACCGGCCAGTGATAGATTTCCCACCCTAAGCCCTGATACCCGTTGCCCACGCGCAGATAGCGCGCCTGGCTGGTGAGGATTGCCTGCTTCACGGCGGGCGTGCTGTCCGGGTCGATATTCGCCTGCAGATATTTCGCCATATCCTGCACGCTGGTTTTCACTCCGTAGGCTTCCGCATCCAGCATGCCCGCTGAAACGCGCACCGGCTTACCGTCGCGATATCCCCACGCGTAATTTTTCTGCTGCGCCGCAGGCACATCAATATAGGTGTGCGTCATCTTCAGCGGTTGCAGCACGTTGTTGTGCAGATAGTCGGCAAAGCTCAGCCCGCTGTTTTTCACCGCCAGTAAACCAAACAGCCCGATGCTGGCGTTGGAGTAGCTGCGCATCGTGCCGGGCTGCCATTCAGGCTGCCACTGCTGATAGTAGTGCCACAGCGCCTGCTGGTCGGTCACCGCATCCGGCACCTGCAGCGGCAGCCCGCCCGCGGTGTAGGTGGCGAGGTTTAGCATAGTGATGTGCTGCCACTGCGGCGTGTTGAGCTGCGGCGCGTATTTCACCGCCGGGTCGGTGAGCTTCACCAGACCGCTGTTAATCGCTGCGCCTGCGGCGATACCGGTAAAGGTCTTGCTGACGGAACCCAGCTCGAACAGGGTATCCGCCGTGACCGGGCGCTTGGCCTCGATGTCGGCTTCGCCGTAGCTATAGAGATGGCTTTTGCCCTGATACACCACGGCGACGGCCATGCCGGGGATCGCCTGCTGGGCCATTAAGGGTTTGATGGTGTCATTGACGATCTGGTCGAGCTGCGCGTTATTCAGCGGGGCCGCTAACAGCGAAAAGCTGGAAAGGGTGCCAGCAATCAAGATCGGGAGAAGGTTTTTTTTCATGCTTAATAGTTCCATAGGCTGATTGATGCAAACAGTGTTGCTCCTTGTGACCTGGAATAGTCTGAAGAGATTGCACGGATCTGACAAACGATTATATTTAGCATCTGACAATAGAAAATCTTACACGAGAGCACCATGAGCCGCAGTTATCTGCCGTTAAATTCGCTGCGTGCCTTTGAAGCCGCGGCCAGACAGTTAAGTTTTACTAAGGCTGCTATCGAACTCAATGTGACCCATGCCGCCATCAGCCAGCAGGTTAAAGCGCTGGAGCAGCATCTGAACTGTCAGCTATTTATCCGCATCTCGCGCGGGCTGGTGCTGACGCCAGAAGGGGAGATCCTGCTGCCCACGCTGAGTGACGCCTTCGATCGCATCGCCGAATCGCTGGACCGTTTTTCTGCCGGCCGCGTCAGGGAGAAGGTGAAAGTTGGCGTGGTCGGAACCTTTGCCACCGGCTATCTGCTGCCGCGGCTGGCGGCATTTCGCCTGCGCTATCCGCATATCGATCTGCTGCTCTCCACCCACAATAATCGCGTCGACAGCGTGGCTGAGGGGCTGGATTACGCCATCCGCTACGGCAACGGCGCCTGGCACGGTACGGAGTCACAGTTTCTGTGCGATGCCCCGCTGGCGCCGCTGTGCACGCCGGAGCTGGCGCAGCAGATCCAGCAGCCTGCCGATTTGAACACCTTTACGCTGCTGCGATCCTTCCGCCGCGATGAGTGGACAACGTGGTTTGCGGCAGTGGGGGAGCCGGCGCCTTCGCCCGCGCAGCATATTATGGTGTTTGATTCGTCGGTGAACATGCTGGAGGCGGCACAGGCCGGGGCGGGGATTGCGCTGGCGCCGCCGGTGATGTTCAGCCATCTGCTGCAAAGTGGGAAGATCGTGCAGCCATTTGCCACCACTATCAGCTTAGGGGGGTACTGGCTGACGCGGCTGCAGTCGCGCCCGGAAAGCGCGGGGATGCGTGATTTTGCGGACTGGCTGCTGGGGGAAGCGGGTGCGCCCGGCCATCCCGGGCCGACCAGAAAAGCGGTCGGCCCCTACAACAGATGATGCGTCATTCATTCCTGATGATGCCCCGGTACTTCCTGTAGGGGCCGACCCTTTTTTTCGGTCGGCCCGAAGTCCCTTGATGATGCGCCATTCATTCCTGATGATGCCCCGGTACTTCCTGTAGGGGCCGACCCTTTTTTTCGGTCGGCCCGGACCCCATCACCCGTTATCCTGAAAACCCGGATAAAGCGTCATGCCGCCATCGACAAACAGCGTGGTGCCGTGCACGTAATCGGACAGATCGCTGGCCAGCCAGACGACCGCGTTGCCAATATCCCGCGCTTCGCCAATGCGGCCATAGGGGATCAGCTCCAGTAGCTTGCGCCCCGCGTCACCCTCGGTACTCTCTTTGTTGATCGCGGTGGCGATGGCGCCGGGCGCGATCGAATTGACGCGTATACGCTCGGCGCCAATCTCCTGGGCAAGCGAGCGCATCAGCAGGTCGACACCGCCTTTGGAGGCCGCATAGTTCACATGCCCGGCCCACGGGATCACCTGGTGTACCGAGCTCATATGGATAATTTTCCCCAGCGCGCGGCTGACCTCCGGCCGCGCACCCTGCTGGCGAAACTGGCGCAGCGCCGCACGGGCGCAGAGGAACTGCCCGGTCAGGTTGACATCCAGCACTTTGTTCCAGTCGGCCAGCGACATCTCGCCAATCGGCGCGTCTTTTTGCAGCCCGGAGTTCGCCACCAGAATATCCAGCGCGCCAAAAGCGTCGATGGTGCGGGCAAACAGGTTGTCGACGTCGTCCTCTTTTGACACATCGCCGCCGACGGCAATGGCTTTGCCGCCTTGCTGACAAATTTTTGCCGCCAGCTCTTCAGCGGGCTGCGCCTGGCTGTTGTAATTGATCACCACGCTGGCCCCGGCTTCCGCCAGCGCCTCTGCGCAGGCATAGCCAATTCCTGAACTGGCGCCCGTCACCAGCGCAACCTGATTTTTTAATGAAATCATCATAACTTTGACCTTCTTGTCGTGAACACGGGTGTCCTATAGTCTTGTTGAGGATCATGAACTCAGCAAATCATGCGGCAATTTTATCAGGAGAGAGCTATGCCAGAGATTAAGTCTGCCCAGTGCCACTGTGGGGCGGTCACCTTTAACGTCACGCTGCTGGACGGCTTCAACACCGTGCGCCGCTGCAACTGTTCTTTTTGCCGCATGCGCGGCGCGGTGGTGGCGTTTGCCAGTGAAATTAACATCACCCAGGGCGAGGATAAGCTGACCGAGTACCGCTTCAACAGCAAATCAGTGGCACACTATTTCTGCTCCGTCTGCGGGATTTACACCTTTCATCAGCCCCGCTCTAATCCGCAGCAGCGTGCCGTCAACGTGGCCTGCATCGACGGCATCTCGCCGTTTGATTTCTCGCCGCTGAACGTTACGGATGGTATCCATCATCCGAAAGATGGCGGCAAAGGCGGCGTGGCGGGAACGCTGAGCTATCAGCCTTCTGCCGATGAGTGCGCGCCTGAGTGAATATCCACGCGGTGTTCGCGCCCGTCATCAATCAGCTCAATATCGCCGTACGGCTGCGGCGTGCCGTCCAGGCACAGTGAAGACTCTCCGTCGCAGCGCCGCACGGTGATGCGGTAGTGGCTGCTGCCGTGCTGATAGGCGATCATCACTTCAGGCCAGGCGGCGGGCAGCAGCGGCCTGATGCTCAACTTATCGCCCTCACGGGTTATCCCCAGCAGCGATTCGGTCAGCAGGCGGTACGCCCAGCCCGCCGAACCGGTGTACCAGCTCCAGCCGCCGCGCCCGTTGTGCGGCGCCACGCTGTAGACGTCGGCGGCCATCACGTAAGGCTCGACCTTATAGCGCGCGACTGCGTCAGCATTCAGGCTGTGATTTACCGGGTTAATCATCGACCACAGCTGCCAGGCGCGCTCGCTGTTGCCCATCTGCGCAAAGGCCATCACCGCCCAGATAGCGCCGTGCGTATACTGCCCACCATTTTCCCGCACCCCCGGGACGTAGCCCTGAATATAGCCGGGGTTAGGGCCGAGACCGTCGAACGGCGGAGTGAGCAGTTTGATTAAGCCGTTATCGCCATCGACCAGCAGCTCGTCCAGGGAGCGCATCGCCTGAGCACAGCGATCCGCGCTGCCTGCACCCGACAGCACCGCCCAGCTCTGGGCTATAGCATCAATCTGGCAGGCGGGAGAGAGCTGGGAGCCGAGCGGCGCACCGTTATCAAAATAGCCGCGGCGATACCACTTGCCATCCCAGCCCGACGCGTGGAGATTTTTTTGCAGCAGGTCGGCCTGCTCGCGGCACAGCAGCGCCACGTCGGGCTGCTGTATCCGATCCGCCAGCGCGGCGAAGCGCTGTAGCACCGTGAACAGGAAGAAGCCGAGCCAGACGCTTTCGCCTTTGCCCTCAATACCGACCAGATTCATGCCGTCATTCCAGTCGCCCGCGCCCATCAGCGGCAGGCCGTGCGGACCGAAGCGCAGCCCGTGGCGAATTGCCTTCACGCCGTGCTGCCACAGCGTCTCCTCCAGCGGGGTGATGGTCGGCTGCTGGTAAACTGACTCCTCTTCCGGCCGCAGCGGGCGCGATTCGATATAGCTGACGGGCTGTTGCAGCAGCGCGCTGTCGCCCGTCACGCTCACGTAGTGGCACATGGCCAGCGGCAGCCAGAGATAATCATCGGAGCAGCGGGTACGCACCCCGTTGCCCAGCGGCGGGTGCCACCAGTGCTGCACATCGCCCGCCAGATACTGGCGTGAGGCGCACAGCACGATCTGCTGGCGCAGCCGCTCCGGCGCCGCATGCGCCAGCGCCAGCGTGTCCTGCAGCTGGTCGCGGAAGCCGTAAGCGCCGCCCGACTGGTAGTAGCCGCTGCGCGCCATGATGCGGCTGGAGAGGGTTTGGTACAGCAGCCAGCCGTTGACCAGCAGATCCACCGACGGGTCGGGGGTGGTCACGGTAATTTTGTCGAGCAGGCGGTGCCAGTGCTGATGGACGATTTCCAGCTCGTGCCGCGCCGCGCCTTCACTGATAAAGCGCGCAATCAGCCCTTCGGCCTCTGCCGGGGTTTGCCCGGTGCCGAGAACAAAAATAAAGGTGCGCTGGTCGCCATCAATCAGCGTGGTCGCTGACTGCACGGCCGCGCAGGGATCTAACCCCACGCCGGTGGTGCCCGACAGCATGTGCTGGGTCAGCGCCGCCGGGGCACGCTGCGTGCCATTACGGCCAAGAAAGGCACGCCGGTCGCCGGTCAGGGAGCAGTGGACGCCGCTGACGGCAAAGAAGGACGTGCGCTCTGAGCCGTTACTGCCGTAGAAGTTGGTGGCCAGCACGCCGCACCCGGCGGCAACGCCAGCGGGCTGCGTCATGATATGCATCGCCGATTTGCTGCGCGTCTCGCCCAGCGTCCATTCTACGTAGCCGGTGGCGGAAATTTTGCGGATCCGCCCTGAGTTATTGCTCACCGTGAGGATCGCCAGCTTGACTGGCGCATCAACGGCGACCAGTACGGTCAGCTCGCTGTCCAGCCCGGTTTCGCGGTGGTGAAATACGCTGTAGCCGAAACCATGGCGGCTCAGGTACAGCCCCTGGCCCCTGGCGGGTAGCGCCGTGGGTGACCAGAAGTGGCCGCTCTCTTCATCACGCAGATAGAAGGCTTCACCTGAACGGTCGCTGACCGGGTCATTTTCCCACGGCGTCAGGCGATATTCGTGTGCGTTCTCGAACCAGCTGTAGGCCTGCCCGGCCTCTGAAATTACCGAGCCGAAACTGTCATTGGCGATCACGTTGGACCATGGCGCAGGGGTCGGGTCCTGCTCATCAAGCAATATCTGGTATTCACGGCCATCAGGGGAGAAGCCTCCGCGCCCGTTGAAGAACAGCAAGTCATCCGTTTCAGGTTGCCACTGCAGGTGCTGATTAGCAGGCAAATCCGTCTGGATAACCAGCGGCTGTGCGGCCGCCGTCACGGGCTGCATGCGCAATTTAAGCTGTTCTTTCAGCCCACCGGCGCGATCGTCGATGACGACCCGCGCCACGCTGAGCAGCAGCAGGCGGTCCTCAGGGGAGAGATGCTGGCCGTCGCGCACAAAAATGCCCCCTGACTTATCGATCAGGCTGGCTTCGGCGCCCGCGGCAACCAGGCTCATTATCTGGTTTTGCAACAGCTGCTGATAGCCGCCGGGGCCGTCATTGAGGATCACCAAATCCATCAACAGACCTTTCATGCGCAGAT
The DNA here is from genome assembly GCF_014773485.1 of Erwinia aphidicola. GTDB lineage: Bacteria > Pseudomonadota > Gammaproteobacteria > Enterobacterales > Enterobacteriaceae > Erwinia > Erwinia aphidicola. The sequence goes on from NZ_JACXBP010000001.1 coordinate 802,712, forward strand.
ATTGATGCGCCTGCACAAAGGTAGTGATCAGCGGCGTGTTTTCCGCGCGGGTGACGCTCAGGATCACAATCGGCAGATCGCCCGAAATAGCCCAGCCCCACAGACCGCTTTGCCCACGACGGTTGCGGCTGAGGATCTCCGCCCCGGCGCGTAGCTCGGGGCTGGGGAACAGCACGGCACTGGCGAGGCGGTTAAACAGTTTGGCGTCATCTTCGTTGGCGTTGATCTGCCGCAGCGCAATCTGGCTGTGCGACCAGGCCAGTTCAAAGACCCGATCGGCAATCGGCTGGTCGCGGTACTTTTCCAGCAGTTGAATACTGAGGGCGCGGCTTTCCGTCACCCCATAAACAATGTCTACCGTTACCGACTGGCCCGGTAGCAGGGTAACAGGCTGGCGCACCGCCATGATCGGGTCGAGCACCGCGCCCGCCGAGTTGCTGAGCGGCCCGCTATAACGGGACATTGCCGCATTGGCGGTATCGTTGCCGCGGCCAAGGAAGATGGCGCGGTCAGTTTCGAAGGAGGCGGTTTGCTGCGTTCTGCCATGCACCACCATCATATGAAACAGACAGGGGGTGACTTCATCCGGGGATCTCGGCCGGCGCTGGCAGAGAATGGCTTCATCCTCCGTGAGCAGTTCCGTCTGCACAAAAAGGTTACTGAAGGCCGGATGTGCCCGATCGCTGGCGGCCGGGGCCAGCACCACTTCTGCATAGGTGGTCAGCTCCACGCTGCGCGCCTTGCGGCCGCGATTGAGCAGCGTGACGCGGCGCAGTTCGATATCGTCTTCCGGCGAAACCACGATCTGGGTTTTGATCTCCAGCGTGCCCTGAGTACGGGTGAATACCACACCCGCGTCGGTAAACGATGCCCGGTAGCGATCGGCTGGCGCGCCCAGCGGCTGCCAGGTGGTGTTCCACAGCTCACCGCTCTCCACATCGCGAATATAGCAGCACGGCCCCGAGTTATCGCAGGTGCCGTCGCTGTGCCAGCGGGTCAGCGCCAGATCGCGCCAGCGGCTGTAGCCACCGCCGGCCTGCGTCAGCATCAGGTGATAGTGAGCATTCGACAGCAGCTGGACCTCCGGCAGCGGGCTGTTAACATCATTGAATTCTCGCGGCAGATAGTGAACCGGCAGTAATGCCCCTGCCTGGGCCTCAAAATGACGGCGCGGGCTGTACAGCTCAACGGCATCCGGCACCCGTTCCTGCAGCAGCAGGCGGCCGGACTGGAATGCGGCAACCGACATAAAGCGATCGGTCATGGGCGCGTTGTGCAGCAGGTGGGAGATCGCCTGAAAAGCCATCCCCTGGTGATGCGCCATCCATGAACGCACCACGGCAAAGCGCTGGCCGCTGGCCTGGCGCGAAGGGGTGAAATCCAGCGCCTCATAGAAACCGTATTCGCCGCGCGCGCCGCTTTTAGCCAGCAGCGCCAGATTCTCACAGGCTTTTTGCGGTGACACCATCAGCGCCAGGAACGTGGCATACGGGGCGATGACCATATCCTCCGCCAGCCCGCGCTTCAGCCCCAAACCGGGCACGCCAAAGGCGTGATACTGATAGTTTTGCGCCACGTCAAAGGCATAATATCCCGACTCAGAGATCCCCCAGGGCACCCCGCGCTTTTTGCCCCAGTCTATCTGTCCGTTCACCGCCGACAGGCTCATGGCGGCCAGCAGGCTGCCGGGGTAGATTGGCATCACCAGATTGGGCATCAGATATTCAAACATCGACCCGCTCCAGGACATCAGCGCGGTATTGTTATCGATAGTGGTGAACAGGCGGCCCAGCGCATACCAGCTTTTCAACGGCAGCTGGTTAGTGGCAATCGTCAGGAAGGTAGTCAGGCGGATCTCAGAGGGGAACAGGTCGTAATGGCTGTGGTCCAGCGTGCTGTTATCGCAGTGATAGCCCACGCTCAGCTGATGGTTAACGTCACTGTACAGGAAGACAAAGTCCATTCTGGCGTGCGCGTTCAGCCGCAGTTCCAGCTCGCTGATGATGGCGAGCTGCATGCGGGCCTGGACAATCGCCGAAAGGGGGGGAGAATCGGGCTGCAATGTATCAGCCTGGGAAAGCCACGCCAGCGAAGGCAGCCCGGCCGCACGCCAGTCGGGCGGCAGCCAGCCGAGCAGCGATGACCAGACCTGGCAGAAGCGCGTCAGCTGCGCGTGCAGCAGCCGCGTCCAGCGGCTGACCCCATTGTTCTCCTGCTGGCTCATTCCCTCAAGGCGAGCGCTCAGTTTGCGCATCTTCTTCAGCTCATCCTGTAACAGCGCCGGGGAGAGCTGCGCGGCGTCAACAAGATGCTTTTGCAGCAGCCGCAGCGTGGTGGGGGCATGAGCCCCCCAGCAGGTTTCCAGAATAGCCAGGGTATCTTTAAGCCCCGCCAGCATCTGGCCGATATCGATGATCGGCTGATGGCGCAGCTGACCTAAGCCCGCGCTGAGCGTCAGCAGGTGACCGGCCATATTGCCGCTGTCGACGCTGGAGACATAGCGCGGGTTAAGCGGCAGCAGCGTCAGGGTGTCGTACCAGTTGAACAGGTGACCGCGGTAGTGCTCCATTTTATCCAGGGTGTCCAGCGTCAGGGTGACGCGCCGCAGCACTTCGGTGCCGGGGATATAGCCGAAATCCATCGCGGTCAGATTAGCCATCAGCGACAGGCCGATATTGGTCGGCGAGGTGCGGTGGGCAATCATGGCGTGGGGCTGCTCCTGATAATTGTCCGGCGGCAGCCAGTTGTCGTCTGCGCAGGTAAATGTTTCGAAAAAGGCCCAAATTTCGCGGCTGCTCTGGCGCAGCAGCATTTGATGGTCGCTGCTCAGCGCGGGGGCAGAAAGTTCCGCAGGTCGGCTTAGCCAGCAGAGCAGCAGCGGGGCCAGGCACCAGAGTAATCCGGCGGGCAGGGCGAGGCTCAGCAGGGCGGGCGCCTGCAACGCGCTTAACAGAATCAATAGCAGGCCAGCCACCACGTTCAGCCACATGCTGCGGTAAAACGCCAGTGGGGAAGCCGGGTTGCCGACAGCCGAATGGTCGGCGCTGACCCACTGATTGAGGTTGCGCCGGGTAATCGCCAGCCGCCAGAGGGTGAGCGCAATGGCATGCAGGGAGTAGCCTGCCTCATGCGGCAGCGTGATGAAGTTCAGCCCGATGCGCAGCAGCCGTAGCCAGGTCCCCTTCAGGACAGCCGACACGCGGCTCAACAGAGGGCGGTTGCTCATCACCAGGTCCAGCACCACGGCCAGCACAGTGGGCAACAGCAGCACGATAGCCAGCACCGCAAGCCAGTACAGGGGGTTAGGTACCAGCAGGAAAGCGCAAAACAGCAGCGTAAGAAATGCCGGAGCTGCCAGGCTGCGGCGTAGATTATCGAATAACTTCCAGCGTGACAGGGTGGTGAGAGGGTTAGGCTCGCGCGAGCCATCGGCCCGGGTCACGCGCAGCTTCAGCCAGTTGAGGAGCTGCCAGTCGCCGCGGATCCAGCGCGTGCGCCTGGCGACATCCGTCAGGTAGTTGACCGGGTACTGCTCATACAGCAGCACCTCGCTCAGCAAGCCGGAGCGGGCGTAGCACCCCTCAAGCAGGTCATGGCTCAGCACCAGATTTTCCGGGCCAATGTTGCAGGTTGCCTGCGCGAAAACATCCACATCATAGATCCCTTTACCGACAAACGTCCCTTCGCCAAACAGATCCTGATAAATATCCGAGGACATCATCGAGTAGGGATCGTTGCCCGGTACGCTGCTGCAGATCGCCGCGTAGCGCCCCTGACCGTGGCGCGGCATCTCTTCCGCCAGCCCCGGCTGTAAAATGCCATAGCCTTTCACCACCCGGCGTTGCTGCGCATCGTAAACCGGGTGGTTGAGCGGGTGGGCCATGGTCGCGACCAGCTTGTGTGCGGTGTCGCGCGGCAGCACCGTATCGCTGTCCAGCGTGATGACATATTTGATCGGCGCGGGTAGCGCTTTTTCATTGCCGGTAATAGAGGAGAACTGCGTGCCGGGCTGCCGCAGCCAGCTGTTAAGCATCGCCAGCTTGCCGCGTTTGCGTTCATAGCCCATCCAGACGCCCTGCTGAGGGTTCCACGTGGGGGAGCGGTGCAGCAGGTAGAAAAGGGGCGTTTCACGCGCGTAGCGGCGGTTAAGATTTTGTAGCTGTGCGCTAGCCCACTGCAGCAGAGCGTCATTCTCCGGCGTGCTTTCAGACGGGGAATCGTGAAAATCGCTGAGCAGCGCAAAATAGAGGTTGGCGCTGGGATTACCGAGATAGCAGACCTCAAGGCTGCTGAGCAGCGCGTCAATCGATTTACGGCTGCCCAGCAGGCAGGGAATGGCTATCAGCGTACTGGCGGCAGGCGGGATGCCGCTGGCGTAGTCCATGCGCGGCAGTGGCATCGGGGTGCGAAAACGCGTGGTCATTTCGCCCAGCAGTTGCAGCACCAGCTGGCTGATTACCAGCGCCAGCGGCAGAGCCAGCAGCCATAGCGTCCAGCTCATTCCGTGCTGGGCAGTGCGCTGCAGCACCGCGGCGCTAACGGCCATGGTCAGCAGGCTGAGGCTACCGAGCCAGGAGAGCAGCGGCACCTGATTGAACCGATGGCGCAGCTGGGTGACTCCGCTGGTGTTGGCCGTCAGCACTTTTTCCAGCACCTGGCGTTCTTCGCCTATCAGATAGTGACCAATATGCTGCGGTGGCGAAGCGCCGCTGGCCGCCTGCGACAGCGCCAGCACCTGACGCGTGACGTCCAGCTCGCTGAAACGACTGTTGCGCGCCAGCCGCTCAATCACATGCCGGTAATGGTCGCGGGTATCAAAATGCATCTGGGGATAAATCGCGGCGGGATCCTGCCTGAGCAGCTGCTCCACCAGGCTGGCAGACTCGCAAAAATCTGCCCAGTCGGTTTCGCTCAGCAGGCGCAAACCGGCAATGCTGTTGCTGACCGAAAGCTGGCTGGTGGCCAGCTGCTGGTTGAAGCGGTTGATCATGACATCGGTCGTCATGCCACTTTCGGCCAGGCTCTGCTCGGCCCAGGTCAGCGGCAGCGCCAGTAAACTGCCGCGCCCCTGCAGCCTGCGCACCAGCTCGGCGACGAAAGCACTGCTCAACGGCGGGCGCGAGCGGGCCATATCGGCGATCACCAGCACCAGGTCAGCGGGGGTGGCCTCGGCGCAGGCAATCAGTTTATTCACCCACGAGTCTGCCAGGTTGCGCTCTTTTTGTGCCTGAGCAACCTCGCTGCTGATGCGGCGCAGGTTCTCAATCAGCGCCAGGCGCAGCATGCCGGGTAGCGCCCACAGCTCGCCCAGCGTCAGCGGCGTAACCCGCTGATAGGCCATAATATAGCCGGTTAAGCTGCCGACATCCCAGCGCCCGTCACCGTGAGCAATCGCTTCGGCGGCGATATCATAGATCCTGGGGCAGGAGTGCGGAGCTGAGAGCACGGGCAACCCTTTACCAAAATTCTTGGGTAAATGGTGGCGCACCATGCGGATCTGCTCCTCAATCAGATAGTAGTTATCCAGCAGCCATTCGCCCGCCGGGGCCATGCTGGCCTTCTCTGCGTCATTGAGTAAAAAGCAGTTGTGGGTAATCACCGCCTCGTTATTGCCCAGTCGTTTGAGCAAATAGTACGGCTGAGTTTTTGGCGACAATCGGTGTGAGCGGGCGAGCTTTTGCCCGTAAAGCTCCATTTGCAGCGCAGAAAAAATTTCCGCCTTCAGGGGAGGGTCATTGGCAGGGGAGACGTCTGCCTGCAAGGGTTTATTTGATCTGCTGGCTATGTTCGCAAACACGTTTGTCAGCCACGATTTAAAATTTATTTTCATAATTTTGCTCTTCAGGCGAAACAGACGCAGGGGAGCAGTGGTGAAAGAGGTAGAGAAACGTTTTTTGAAATGGGACGACGTTATAGTTTCAGCAGCTGCCGCAGCGAGAGGAGTAGTTAAGAATTAATGGGGTACGACAAAAAGCGATTTACAGGAGGGGCAGAGTAAGGTCTGATTCTGCCTGATTTTACTCGCCGCATGGGACGACTTATGCCCGCAAATGGGACAAATCGCTGTGGTGGTCGTGGCTTTATTTATGCGTTTCAACGCATCATCTAAAAAAGACATGGAATTGTTCCTCCGACGCGTTTATTTTCTGATGTTCAGAATGCTCTTTAATGACTTTCTATACTCTTTAGTCCAGCCGTTATAAATGTCAGTTAGCGACTCCAGATCGGTTCCTGCCGCCACATGGCGAATAAACAGTCTTGCCTCGCTCTCATTGCGATCGTAGACATAAAGGTTGGCCCATGAATCCACCATCGCTTTTTTCCCATCGACGACAATCTTAGCGTGGTCGAAATTAATCAATGGCCATTGTGCTAACTGCGAGAAAAAATGTTTCTTTTCCATAAGCCACCGTTAATTGTGTAGATATTAAGAAAGGAACAGGAAAGGTTATTTATTGTGCATAGCGACTATATACCTAACCATTGACACTGTCCTGCGTGGGGTCACCAGTTTACTAATAACCTCTGCAGACGAGGTAGATTCTGTCATTACCTCGTTTTAACCATGCTAAAGCTGCGGATTCAGCACAACTGCGAGGCCATAACCTGGCTGCCGTGCAAAATTCCAATCGGTTGATACACTTACAGGAAACGAACCGGGAGGAATAATGAAATTAGGCTTTGCCTGCAAATACCTTAATGCTGACTTACAGCAGCCGTACCCTTTTAAATCACCCACGCGCAAGCGTTTTCTTAGCCTGGATCAGGACAAGCGCCGTGAGCTGCTGCTGTCGTGTGCCAGCCATAACCTGTCGCAGCTGGCGCACATATTTAGCGAGCTGGCGCAGCTGCCGCACCAGTTAAGAATGATGCGTATCGGCAGCGATCTGCTGCCGCTGTTTACCGTTCCCGAAGCGCAGGAGCCGTACCAAAGCCTGCTGCCTGACTTATTGCCTCTGTTCGCGCATGCCGGTGCGCTGGCAAAAGAAGCGGATATCAGGCTGTCGTTTCATCCGGGCCAGTATACGGTTCTGGCTTCGGAAACGCCGGAGGTGGTGGACAGGGCGCTGGTGGACATTGAGTATCATGCGCTGTGCGCCAGATTGCTGGGTTATGGCCGTGAGTTTCAGGATTTCAAGATCAATATCCATATGAACGGGCGCGCCGGTTTTGCCGGGTTCAAAGCCGCCTTTGAGCGGCTCAGCCCGGAAGCCAGGCTGATGCTGACGGTGGAAAATGATGAGGTTTCCTGCTCGCTGGATGATGTTTTGCAGGCCAGAGATCTCTGCCCGATCGTGTTAGATATCCACCATCACTGGGTGAAGGAGAATCAGTTTATACAGCCCGACGATGCGCGCATCGCACTGGTCAAAGAGTCCTGGCGCGGGGTACGGCCGGTGCTGCACTACTCGATTTCTCAGGAGGGATTGATTCCCGAGCAGGGGTTCCCCGATCAGGAGTCGCTGGGGCTGTCAAAAATGAAGCTGCGGGCGCATTCAGACTACTACTTTAACGACACCCTGAACGACTGGGCATTGTCGTTTAGCGATTTCGATATTATGTGCGAAGTGAAAATGAAAAATATCGCCAGCGCAAAGCTGTTGCGGGTCGGGCATGCCCGACCCCTACGGGTAAATAGCGTTTAATCGTGACGTTCGCGCGCTTCCCACTCGGCAGGCGTGAGAGTTTTAATATCAAACTGATCGCGGGTGCGGGTGTAAGTATGCCCGCCCATTCGACCCACTGCGTCCATCAACTGCTGGTCGATGTGCAGGTTCTCCAGGTTGACCGCGTCACTACGCACGTAGACACCAAGCACTTCGCCAAGGATGATTTCGCGCGCCGGGCCAACCTGTAACGTAGTGTGGCGGCGGCACTCCAGGGCGGCAGGGGCCGAGAGAATACGCGGGCTGCGCACCATCTTGCCCGCAGTGGTTTCTAGCCCGGCGAGGCTCATTTCATCCACTTCCGGGCCGAATTTAATCGCGCAGACCTCCATCTGCTCAACCAGCGCATCGTCAACGATATGCACGGTAAACTCCCCGGTTTCGCGGATATTACGCGCGGTATCCTTAAAGCGCATATCCGCGTAGTTTTCCACACCAATCGCCACAATCGCCGGATCGTGGGTCAGCACGTTAAAAAAGCTGAATGGGCCGGCGCTGGGCTGGCCTTCCTTGCTCAGCGTCGTGACCAGCGCGATAGGGCGCGGGATCACAGTGCCGATCAATAGCTTGTAGCGGTCGCGCTCCCCCAGCTCGGCAAAGTCAAAATAGCTATGCCCTGGCATCGTTTTCATCTCAGGCTCCGGCGGCAATGCGGTGAGTTTCCAGCGGGGTGTGGCGGCTCAGGTTTTCAAAGCCCTCTTTGGTCACCACATACATATCGCCAATATTACAGCCTGCTGACAGCGGCTCCAGCCACTGGGTATGCATCACAAATACCATCCCTTCTTCCAGACGATCGTAGTTGTGCGAGGAGATATTAAAGCTGTTCTGCCCCCCCGCCATCCCCACGGAGTGACCGAGGTTCGGGTTATGCGGCCCGTGCGTTGCCGGGTAAACATGCATCAGTCTGCGGCCCTGAGCTTCATAATCCGCATCCGGCACATACTGCTGCGGGATGCGCCTGGCGGACCCGTCCGGCATTGGCGACCAGTTGTACGGCATGGTGCGCGCCTCCGGGGAGGCCAGCAACCCGGCTTCAATCATTGGCGCAAAAGCGGCGTTATTGATATCGCGCATCAGCGCGCCGGGCTTAATCAGCTTCTCGGCATTTTTCACCCCTGCAGTACAGGCATCCAGCACCAACTGCTGGCGCCCGGTGATCTCGCCGACGGCGATCATGCGTGCGGTCTGCGCAGTATAACCCCGCCAGGTGACGTTGGAGATATACAGGTTGATCAGGTCGCCCGGGCGCACCACATGGCCGTAAGGTTTGCCGCAGTGAGTGCCAAACTGGTTAATGCCAATCTGGTAGCCGTCGCCGGTTTCGCCGCCAAACGCCATCTGCGCCGCGGTGAAAGCCGCAAAGATTTCGTAATCGGTAACGCCCGGTTTGGCCACGTGCCAGGCGGCCTGTGTGCCGATGCCGATCAGCTGCGCGGCGGCGCGGAACATCTCAATTTCGCGCGGGGAGCGCACCTTCTGCAGGCGATCAAGGATGGCGTTATCGGCAATAAATTTGCTGCCCGGCAGCATCGACTCCACGGCAGCCCAGAAGGTCAATGAAGTGCGGTCGCCGATTTTTCCGATCTGCGCTTTTGCCAGACCAAGATCGCTCAGCAGCTGCGCGCACTTCTCGGCAGTTTTCATCACCGAGTCACCCGGGCGGTCGGCGTATTCACGTCCGATCGGACCAATCTGCCAAATCTCGTCAACCAGCAGCGGCTCGCCGCCCGGAGGCAGCAGCACCGACTGAGTGAAGAAGGAGAGCAGCACCAGCGCTTTGTCAGCATCGGTCGGGATAATCAGCACGCCTTCGCGCATCCAGTCACAGATATAGCGCAGATAGTGATTCGAGGCGTGGAACCAGCCCACGCTGCCGACATGAACGATAATCGCATCATGCCCGGCTTCCACCGCCTGGCGGCGGATTTTGCGCAGCCGCTCTTCAAACTCTTCAAGCGGCAGCGGCAGCGGAGCCGAGAAGTCGAAATCCGGTTTAAAGTCCGCCAGCAGGGCGCCGATACGATAGCCTGGCGCCTGAGTCGCATGAGTCTTCATAGTCATTCCTTGTGTTTCTTTTGATAAAGTTAAGATGCCTGCGGGCGCGGGGCCAGAACACGCCGGGCGACCAGCATGCCGAGCAGGGTTATCGCAATCAAAATGCCGGAGATAGCCGCGACGCGTACGTCAAGGGACTCCTCGATCATCGCGAACATGCGTAGCGGCAGAACCGTGGTGCTGGCATCAGCGAGGAACAGAGAAACGGTGACGTTATCCAGTGACTGGATAAACACCAGGAACGCCCCCGCCATAATGCCGGGCATCAGCAGCGGCAGCGTGACGCGGCGCAGGGTCATAAACCAGCTGGCCCCCATCGTGGTTGAGGCTTCTGCCAGCGACGGATTAATGCCCTGCGCCACCACCGATGCGGCGCGGTACATCAGCGGGCCAAATACCACTACGTGGCCAACCACGTTCAGCCACAGCGAAGGCTGGAAGCCGATAAAGTTGGCGACAATCAGCGCCGCCAGGCCATAAACCAGGCTCGGCAGCACCAGCGGGGCGAGCAGCAGTGGCTCGATGGTACTGACGCTGCGTCGCTTCATACGCGTCATACCGATGGTGGCAGGCACCGCAAACAGTATGGCGCCGAGTACCGCCAGCGCGGCGATTTTGAACGAGTTCCAGGCGGCAATTTGCTCGGTGGTCGAGCGCACCGGGTCAAGCAGCGCCTCATACCAGCGCAGCGAAAAGCCCTGCGGGGGATATTTCAGCGTCTGCCCGGAGGTAAACGACATCATCACCGCAATGACGATCGGCGCCACCAAATAGATCACACACAGCGTACCGAAGCCATAAACAAACAGCTTGTACAGCAGGGCCGGAAGCGGGTTTTCGCGACGTTCAAACATGGCCATTCAGCCTCCGGTGGCGTGAGATCATGGTAAGGGCAACCAGCAGGCAGCCTGTGGAGACCAGCAGGACCACGGCGATAGCAGAGGCCATTGGCCAGTCGAACAGGGTGCCGACTTCGCGATAAATCAGCTGCGGAACATAGACATTGCGCGCGCCGCCAATCACCGCCTGGGTAACAAATGAGCTGCTGGTACTGGCGAAGACCAGGATCCAGCCCGCCAGCAAGCCAGGCAGCATCAGCGGCAGCAGCACCGTCACCAGCACGCGCCACGGCCCGGCACCGGACACCTGCGCCGCCTCGGTCAGCTGATACGGCGTGCGAGACAGGATGGCGATCAGCGGCAGAATAATCAGCGGCAGATCAATCTGGCACATTGCCAGCAGCAGACCGGTTTCAGTAAACATCAGGCTGGTCGGCATGTTGGTCACCCCAAGGAACATCAGCGCCTCGCTGATCGGCCCCTGACGCCCGAGGATGACGATCCAGGCAAAAGTGCGCACCACGTTGCTGGTGAGCATTGGAATAAGGGTCAGAAAAATTAAAATCTGGCGCAGCGTGCGCCCGCCGTGCCAGTAAAGCAGGGCGATAGGCACCCCCAGCAGGGTGGTGCCTATCACGGTTTCAATCCCCAGTCGGGCGGTATTAACCAGTACCCGGAAGTTAAAAGCGTCGCCGAAGAAGTGGGCGTAGTGCTGTAACGTCACTCCGCCATCCCGGGTGAAACTGAAAACGATCAAAACAGCGAGCGGCGTCGCGAAGAACACCACGGAAAGTAACAACATGGGGATAACGTACGGAAAACCGCTCTGTTTCATGATTTACCTCAACTTGCGACCAGCGCATCAAACTGGCGGATCCAGCCGTCACGATTTTTATTGATAATGTTCCAGTCCGGGTAGACCAGCGATTTAACCTGCTCGCGGGTGATGTACGCCGCAATTGCCGGGGTCAACTCAACATTTTTGTTAGTCGGGAACATTTCGGTCGGCGGCTGCTCCAGTTTTGTTTGCACAAACTGTGAAATCGCGGCGTCCATATAGGCGTAAGCGGCGTCGAGATTTTTACTGCCTTTGGTCAGATGGATATTCACCGGGGCAGCAGGAGAGCCGGTTTCCGGATGGACAAACTCGGCCTTCAGACCCAGGCTTTTCAGGCGCGCCACGTTGTTGGTGCTACACATAAATACGGCGATGTTGCCCTGCTGGAACTGGGTCATCTGGCTGTTGGTGCTGTCAACAATGCTGGCCATCTGCTCAGGGTGCTTTTTAAACAGGTCAAACACTGCCTGCATATCGTCCGGACCTTTGCCGTAGATTTTTGCCAGTTCGGTGTAGGCCATCACCGCAGTGTTAGAGCCAAATCCGGTCCATGACACAAGGCCTTTATAGGCCGGGTTGTCAAACAGATCGCGATAGCCTTTCGGGCGCGGCACCAGCTCCGGGTTGTAGGCAATGCCGTTCACTTCTACCGTTACGGTCGGGCCATATTCGCCCTGAAATGCCGGGTCAAGCAGGTTCCAGTTTTTCAGGCGGGAAGGGTCGATCTTCTGAATCAGCCCCTTTTCTACTGCCACCGTCATTTGGCCAGGCGACATTAACAGCGTGTCGTACGGCGGGTTACCCGGGCTGGCCATCACTTTTGCCAGCTGATCCTGCGCCATTGCCGGGGAAATGGTCAGACTAAAACCCTGCTCTTTAAGGATCGGAGCTAGCGTATTGCGGTAAGCATCTTCCCAGTTACCGGGGAAGGTGGCCGCAACTGCCGTCCCGCCGCCGGCAGCGAACGCGCGCAGCGAGATGGGCAGCATGGCGGAAGCCGCAACGCCTGCCATGATCTGACCAAACCGACGACGACTGATTTCAAAATCTTTCATGGTGCTTACCTCTGTTTTTCATTCATGGGTTGCGGTTCAGCTGGGAAGGCGTGACAGCGTGCAGTATCAATCTCAGCGTAAAGTTGCGATCCGGGTTGCGGGATAAAGGTTGACGGTCCGCGCACTTCGGAGGCGCGTAGCGTGGTGCCATCATCCATCGCCAGATCATGGACCAGCGTAGGACCAAGCGGCAGTGAAACGGTCATCCGCACCGGCTGGGTGTTTTCACCCGACTGCTTTGCCAGCCGCACCTCTTCAGGGCGGAAGGTGATCGTGACCTTCGAGCCAGTAGTAAAGTTGAGACGGCGCGGCAGGCGCAGCGTGTGCTGACCCGCTAAACCAATCAGCGTGGTGTCGTTATCAAAACGCAGCACGGTGCCATGCAGTTGGTTGGTCTGGCCGATAAAGGTGTTAACGAACAGCGTTTTTGGTCGGTCATATACCGCCATCGGCGTGTCGATCTGCTCAACATTGCCTTTATTCATCAGCACCAGACGGTTCGCCAGGCTTTGCGCCTCTTCCTGATCGTGGGTGACGATCAGCGTGGTGATACCCAGCGTTTTTTGCAGGTGTAGAAGTTCCACCTGCAGGTCGAAACGCAGCGCCCGATCGAGTGCGCCAAATGGCTCATCCAGCAGCAGCAAAGAAGGGCGACCGGCAATGGCGCGCGCCACGGCAACGCGCTGCTGCTGACCGCCGGAAAGTTCACGCGGCAGGCGGTTACCGTATTCATCCAGCTGCACCAGATTCAGCATCTCGGCGACGCGCTGTTTCCGCTCAGCGCGGGAAACCTGCTGGCACGCCAGCGGATAAGCGATATTTTCGGCAACGGTCAGGTGCGGGAATAACGCATAGTTCTGGAACACCATGCCAATACCGCGCCCTCTGGCCGACACCGCGGCGAGATCCTGATTTCCCAGCACGATTTTTCCCGCTTTTGGCTGAATCAACCCCGCAATGGCACGCAGCACGGTCGATTTGCCGCATCCGCTCGGGCCGAGCAGTGCGACGATTTCGCCCGGATCAATGTTAAAGGAGACATCGCTGATAGCGTTGCTGCTGCCGTAGCTATGGGTCAGGCCCTGAACGCTGAGCCGCTTACTTTCAGCGGTGTTGTGCATATCTGGCATAAGGTGCTTCCCTGGTTTTGAGTAGCGGTCACAAGACGTTTAGAAACTTGTGAAGCATTCTGCAAGCCGCATGCCAGGTTAGTTATTCCTGGTTCGGATCCACTTCAATACATTGAAATTTATGCCATAAATATGAATTTATTATATTCGCAAATTTGTGCGAAATAACTTAATCCTTATCATCCGAAAGGAATTCCCACATTTAGACAAGCCATTTTGGTGCAGCAATATCGTCATTTTGGTGCAAAAAAGCGACTAAAAACCCTGTCAACGTGAATGTTCTTATGCCGCCAGACGTTCAATTTGTGAGTAACAATCTACGCCAGCGCCCGTGAGGGCGGACTCTTTTGGGAATATTCACTGCTTGAGCTATTTGCCATGACAGAAAGAGTAAAGTCGATTAGCATCGTTATTCGCAAATATATTCGACAATATATTATTTTAAATATTATTTATAAAAATCATATTGATAGGGAGGTTTTTCACGCTAAATTTTGCAACTGGCATGCGCCTTGCAACAGCGGCTGGTGCTCAAACAGCAAATCAGAAAGCAATTAAGGAACAGGTTATGAAATTAGGCATTGATGGGTTGAAGCTGCCCGAAGTGAAGAGACAGGGTCCGCTGGCCAGTCTCGATCGTGTAGGGGCGCTGGGATTGCAGGGGATCTTCTTCAGTACCGTGCTGGATATGAGCCCGACGCTCGACAGCGGCGAGCTGCGCGATATCCGCGCCAAAGCTGACGACCTGGGGCTTTACCTGGAAAGTGGCCTTGGCAAAATTAATCCTTACTGCAGTGCCGAAGCGCCGGAGCTGCGCGCCATCGGCAACGGCGACATTGTTGCCGGGCTGACCCGCATGATTGAGGCCAGCGCTGCTATCGACTGCCGCGAGATGTGGGTTTCGCCGGGCAACTTCAAGGCACAGTATCCGGGCCGACTGGCGGTGGACCGTTTTCGCACTGACGTCAGCTGGCAAGAGCAGCTGCTGGCGATGGAAAAGGTGCTGCACAAAATGGCCCCGGTGGCGCGTGCTCACGGAGTGCATATGAATATCGAAACCCATGATGAGATCACCTCGTTTGAGATCCTGCGATTGATTGAAGCGGTAGGTGAAGATTGCGTTGGCGTGGTACTGGATACCGCCAACATGGTGCAGCGCGGCGAACATCCGGTACTGGCCGCGCAGCGCCTGGCCCCGTGGGTGCGCCAGACGCATATCAAAGATGCCTATATCGGGCGGGCGCCCGGCGGCATTGATTTCCAGCCGCGTCCGTGCGGAACCGGCGTGGTCGACTTTGCCGCGATTCTGACGATGCTGGCGAAGGTTAACCCCGAGATGACGCTGTCGCTGGAGATTGCACAATCTACTGATGATAATCGCCGCCGCGCCAACCCGCGCCAGTGCATCGAGATTGATGATCCGATCTGGCGCGCGGGGCATCCCGACCTCAACGCAGGGGAACTGGAAGCCTACTTTACGCTGGTGGACAGCTATGCGCAGCGCGTGGCAGCAGGAGAGGTTGAGGACTGGGAAAGCTATGAGAGCTCACGCTATGGCTACCCAACATATCAGAAGCAGAATTATGGCTATAAAGAAGCGATCGACTTTATCCAGCAGTCGGCCAGCCACATTCGCGCCGTTTGCGCGCAGCAGGGCATCACTTTATCCTGACCGTTACGCAGAAAGATACGCACAAAGATAAATCACCCGTAAGAGTGCTGTTGCGGTAAATTATCAGGCAAGCGTCAACATTCACCAAAATGATACAGAGGACAGGGAGAGAGCCATGAAAAAAACGCGCGTCAGAGCGACGCCTGAAGCCAAAACCGAGGGCAGCAGTGCCGATCACAGTGAGGATGTTTCTGAGCGGATTCGCACCACGCTGGCTGCTGCTATTGGTGAAGGGGCGCTAAAACCCGGTAGTAAAATACTTGAAGAAGCCATCGCCGAGCATTTCGGCGTCAGTCGTACCGTGGTACGTGGCGCACTTGGCGTGCTGGAAAGCGACCATCTGCTGGAGAGAAAGCGAAATCGTGGCACTTTCGTGGCAGAGCCGAGCATTGAGCAGGCAAAGCACCTGTTTGAAGCGCGACGCCAGCTGGAAGGGGTTCTGCTGGAGTTCGTGGTGGTGCGAGCCAGCACCGAACAGCTGGATGCGCTGGCCCGTCTTGCCGACGAGGAGGAGCAGATCCATCATCACGGCGACGAGAAATCTAAAACGGTGCTTTCCGGTAAGTTTCATATTGTGCTGGCCGAGCTGGCGGGTAATCCCGTTCTGACCGAGATGCTGGCTAAAATTGTTGCTCGCCTGTCACTGGTAATGTCGCTTTACGAAGAGGAGCGCAAAGACGACTGCGGCGCCGATCACCACCGCCAGATTGTCAGCGCCCTGAAAGCGAAAGATCTGGCCACCGCCCGCCAGCTGATGGAGCACCATCTGGCCGATATTGAAGGGCGGGTTCGCCTGACGGAAGGCCACGGCGATCGGCATTCGTTTATTTCAATGCTGGAGAACTTCTCCTGAGGTCCTTTTCATCGCCATCCGGTGCCCCATGCGGAAGAACAGCAGGCCAGCAGCAGAGAAGGCGATTAAGGCAAAAAACATTACCGGCGGTGCCGTGTAGCTGAGCAGGAAGCCGCACAGCACAGGGTTAATGGCACCGCCGATGTTGCTCAGGTTCTGCATGCCGTAGTAGCTGCCTTTCATATGGTCCGGCGCAATAAAGTCGATAAACATATACTCCACCGGGATCACAATCAGCTCGCCAAAGCTGAAGATGGTCATCGCGATTATCCACAGCAGTACCGAAGTGCCGGCCAGCATAAAGCCGGCTAGCCCGAGGATGAAAAACAGCGTGCCGAAAAACAGCCACTTCAGCAGGTTATTCTGTTTCATGCCGCTGCTCATGACGTACTGAAAAGCGATAACAATTATTGCGTTGGTGATCATGATGGCGCCGATGATCTTATAAGCCTGTGCGGCGTCTGAGATAATGATCAGATACTGCGACAGATAGCCGGTGAACTGGCCAAACACAATCGCGCCAAAAGTGCTGCCGAGAGTGAAATAGACCAGGCAACGGTCGCGCATCAGGATAGCTAACGTCTGGCGCAGGTCAGGTTTTTCCAGCGGCTTTAGCTCAATATCGTTGCGTGCCGGGCTGTTGGGGATATGGCGTAAGCCCACCGTCAGAGCAATGACCGTGCCCAGCGCCAGGCTACCGGATATCATAAACGGTAGCTTAGGATCAAAGCCCGCCAGCCACACTCCCAGCGATGAACCAATGGCCCAGCCGACATTAATTAGCGTGTAGTTTATCGAAAATGCTTTTACCCGCTTCTCCACCGGCAGCCAGGCGGCAATGCAGGCTTTAATGGTAATACTCAAAAGTGCATAGGAAGCGTTAAGCAGGGCAATCACCATCACCACGCTACTGACCTGCGGCAGGACAGGCAGCAGAAAAAAGCTCAGCGCGAAGAGGCTGATAGAGAGGGTGATTAAGGTTCGGTGGTTAAATTTGTCGACCAGATAGCCGCCATACAGGCTGCTGAAAATACCGATAGCCAGGCTGGCGCCCATAATAATGCCGACGCTTTTCGGCAACAGCTGGTAATGCTCAGTCAGGTAGATAGTGAGGAACGGCAGAGTGACGCCACGCCCAATCGTCAGAACCAGTGAGCCAGCAAGCAGGGCGAGGATAATTGGCGGCATCCCTTTCATTTACGCTACATCCATCGATCAAGAAGTTAAAAATCAGACCGTTTACTCTATCCGCTTATTGGGGATTTTTTGTGTCGTAGAATCATCATGTTTCAAGGTGTTGTGATGAGAAAACGCTACAGAAAACTCTTATTATGGCAGGGAATACTGCGACAGCGGACTGTGACGCAAAGCGCGCTCAGATTAACCCTCGGGCAGCGTGGTGAAAATTTGTTTTTACCTTGTCTATATGAAAATTCTGTTTTTTGTCAAAAACAGTCAATAAAGGACGCAGACTACAGCTTAACCGGAGATGTCAGACTGAACATGTCCGATTCGTTAACGTCTGGGGCAGCCTTGGCCAGCAGGCTGGCAGTAGCCAGTACCGCGACAGCAGTGCGGCGGTGGGCGTTAAAATCAGTTTCTGATAACAGGCGCAGCCTGCTGTAGTGCAATATAAGTCATAAAAAACGGGCAGAGAATTCTGCCCGTTTTTATTTGCGCAAATAGCACTGGACAACACCGCAAGGGATTCTGTTAATGTAAGCCTTTAAAAGACCAGTATTGCGGAATTTTTATGTTATCTACCCTCATCTATCGCAGCCATCTTTCCGATAATGTTCCGCTAAGCTCGCTGGACAAAATTGTACAAAAGGCAAATAAAAACAACCAGTTAATTGGCGTTACCGGCATTTTGCTGTTTAACGGCACGCATTTCTTCCAAGTGCTGGAAGGCCCTGAACAAGCAGTCAGTACGCTTTATGAACATATCTGTCGCGATCCCCGTCATCATAATGTCGTGGAACTGATGCGTGACTACGCGCCATTCCGGCGATTTGGTAATGTCGGCATGGAGCTGTTCTCGCTTCATGAGTTTGATAAAGCATCGGTGCTGCAGGCAGTACTGGATAAAGGCACATCCGAATTTCTGCTGACCTGGGATGATCGCGCGCTTCAGTTTCTGCGCACCTTTGTCGAATCCTGGGAGAAAGAAAACTATTTCGAAATCCCACCTGCCGGTCAGTGGGAATTTATCGCCACGGACGATCTACCCTTAACCGATGCTGACTTTGCACCAGGCGAGGAGATTAGCTTTGCCTTCCAGCCGATTATCGACCCGCTGGCCGGAACCATCGTCTCCCTTGAAGCCCTGTTGCGCAGCGCACAGGGGCTTTCACCGCTGGATTATTTTGCCAGTTTGCCGCGTGAGGAGCTTTACCGCCGCGACCTGGAATCCAAGAGCCGGGCCCTGGCTCTGGCAAAAGAGCTGCAAATTGATGACATCACCTTCTCGATTAACCTGCTGCCGATGACGCTGGTTGAGATCCCGAATGCCGTGGATTACTTGCTGGGTGAGATTGCCCGACACGGACTGGTGCCTCAGCAGATCGTGGTAGAGGTGACTGAAACTGAGGTGATTTCGAATATCGAAGCATTCTCCAGTGCGTTGAAACATCTGAAAGCGGCGGGTATCAGTCTGGCAATAGATGACTTTGGTGCCGGCTCCGCCGGTCTGCTGCTGCTTTCACGCGTGCAGCCGGAGAAAATCAAGATCGATCGTAATATTATCAGTGATGTGCATAAAAGCGGCCCTAAACAGGCAATCGTCCAGGCCATTATTAAATGCTGTTCTTCGCTGGAAATAGCCGTTATTGCCGAAGGCGTGGAAAAACCAGAAGAGTGGATGTGGCTGGAAGCAGCAGGCATCTGCCAGTTCCAGGGGTTCCTATTTGCCAAACCGCTGCTCAAAGGCATCCCACCTGTTGCATGGCCTGAATTGAAATAACCGGTTTTTGCTACGAGGCGGTGAAGCTGGTGTTTAATAACCAGGGGGAATATGCCCCCTGACATTTATACGTCTTGCGGGGCAGGGTGCTGCTATCAATAGGCTGCAATATTTATACCTCTAAATCCCTCTTTAAGCGGAGCATTGCCCCATCAAACCCTCTCTTTACAGAATAATAACAACCTTTAAGAGCCGAAAATAATATTTTAAGACTTGCTATATTCGAAATGCGCATGCGACTTTTATTTAAAGTGATAAAGGTGAATACGCGCCGAAAATAACTCAATGTTTACGAACACTATAATATGAGTTAGCAACATATCTGTTAGCAAAAAAAACGAACAATCCAGTTAACCCAATCAAACATAATTATCTTTCGCTGTGTGCCAGGCTTATCGGGTTGCATACGTTTTTCGAAATAATTCTTATATGAGGTTAATTATGACAATTAAAACGCTGGAAGATCTCTTTATCCATGAATTATCAGATGTCTATAGTGCAGAAAAGCAAATCTCGAAAGCCCTGCCTAAAATGGCCAGAGCTGCAACTGATGAAAAGCTGGTGGCGGCCTTTCAGCAACATCTGGAAGAGACGCGTGGTCAAATTGAACGTATTGACCAGCTGGTTGAAAGCACTGACGGCGTGAAAATTAAAAGGATGAAATGCCACGCGCTGGAAGGCCTGGCGGAAGAAGCGCAGGAGATTATCGACTCCGTTGAAGCCGGGCCGGTGCGCGATGCTGGATTAATTGGCGCAGCTCAGAAAGTGGAGCATTACGAGATTGCCACTTACGGCACGCTGCATGCCCTGGCACAGAAACTGGGCTATAAGGCAGCCGCTAAACTGCTGGCCGAAACGCTGGATGAAGAGAAGGCCACGGACGAAAAACTGACGGCGATTGCCGGGCAGCAGTAAAGACCTCTTCTGGAAGATGCGCCCGGTCGCAAGCTTTAGTCCTCTCTAAGTACTGCTATAGCCTCCCGCAGGAGGCTATGTTACAGCAACTCAATCAGTTGAAACTCTTCTGCCACAAGATCCATTTCACTTCCTTATTTATCAGGGGGGATTATTTTTTCCGCGTCAGCGTGATGCGCGTCAGTTCTGACGGGCGTCCCACGCGTACCGCCATTCCCGGCCACAGCGCCGTGCCGTTATTCACATACAGCTGCATGCCATCAACATCATAAAGCCCGGATACAAAGCCGCCATTCGGTTTGGCAAACAGGCGGTCTAAGCCGACGATTAAGCCGCCGTGAGTATGGCCGGACAGCTGAATATCGACCCCGTGTTTCGCATTTTCACGAGCGTTCTTTGGCTGGTGGTCGAGTAACACCACCGGCGCGTTGTCAGGGGCATCACCCAGCGCTTTAGCCAGATCGGGGCCGTTACCGCCCCGGCCCGGTGCAGAAGTATCGGGCAGCCCGGCAATCACCAGGCTGGCGTTGCCGCGGGAAATGACCGAATGACTGTTTAGCAGGGGCTTCAAACCTAAAGATGCCAGATGCTCGGTCCAGGCCTGCTGCTCAAAGAAATATTCGTGATTGCCGGTAATCGCCAACACGCCATCGGGCGCATGCAGATTGCGCAGCGGCTCCACGTCCTTAATGCGATTTTTAAGCGTACCGTCAATAACATCCCCGGTAACGACAATCAGGTCTACGTTCAGCTCCAGCGCGCGCTTGACTAACGCGGCACTCCAGCTGGCGTTAAAAAGCGGGGTAATGTGCATATCGGTTAACTGGAGCATTTGGTAACCCTCAAACTCCTGCGGCAAATCAGCAACCTGAATTGTCACATCTTTAAGAGGGGGAACGCGGATTGCCTGCTGCACGCCCCAGCTGGCCAGGCCGAATGCCAGCAGGGCAGCCAGGTAGCGCACGCCGGGAGCAATCTCCAACGGATGGCGCATCAGCATCGCAACAAGCGCAACCACATCAATCAGGATCTGGGTGAGGGCGAGGAACAGCACCGCGCTATATACCCAATTGAACAGGATAATCACCATTCTTGGCATCTCCGGTGAGAAGATGCTGCCAGAAGTAAAGCGGCTCACCAGCAGGTATTGTGAGGCAAGCAGCGCCAGTAGAGAGAGTATGATTTTTAACGCCAGTGGCATGGAAAGCGGAATGATAAAACGGGCAATAACATACCAACTCGGTATGCTGAAAATGAGGTGAAACATGGCGATTTTCCCTGTTAAACGTGCCGATAATTAGCGCAGAAGTAGGATTAAATGGATAATGCGACGCTTCTATTTTAATACAGCAGATTATCATACGGAGAAAATGTGCTGCATAACACCCCAGGTACTGGCCTGAATGTGCCTTTCAGCTCAGCCTGCGCCCGTTTTTATCGACAACTTCTTCCCCGTCTTCTTTGCTGAATTCGCCGCGCTGAGCCGCTGGCAAAATATCTAAAACTTTCTCTGATGGGCGGCACAGCCGGGTTCCGAGCGCAGTGACAACGACAGGGCGGTTCATCAGGATTGGATGTGCCAGTATCGCGCTGATGAGCTCATCATCAGTGAAAGCAGGGTTATCTAGCTTCAGGTGCTGATAAGGATCACTGTTTTTCCGCAGCAGTTCGCGCACGGTAATTCCCATATCAGCAATCAGCTTAACCAGCTCGGAACGGGTTGGCGGCGTTTCCAGGTAGAGGATTACCGTTGGCTCCATGCCGCTGTTGCGGATCATTTCAAGGGTATTGCGCGACGTGCCGCAGTCGGGATTATGATAAATCGTCACCTGGCTCATTTTGTTACTCTCTTTTCTCTATTATCCGGCCCCCGGCATGGCTATGCAGGGGTAAGAAGTTAAACGATGGACAGCCGCAGCGCCAGTGCGGACAGCGTAATAAATAGCACCGGAATCGTCATGACGATGCCGACACGGAAGTAATATCCCCAGCTGACTGTGATGTTTTTCTGCGCTAAAACATGTAGCCACAACAGCGTGGCAAGGCTGCCAATCGGGGTGATTTTTGGCCCCAAATCACTGCCGATTACATTGGCATAAATCATTGCTTGTTTAATCACTCCCGTGGCCTGGCTGCTTTCTATCGACAGCGCGCCAACCAGCACGGTCGGCATATTGTTCATCAAAGAGGAGAGGAACGCCGTCAGGAAGCCGGTGCCCAGAGTTGCGGCCCACAGTCCGTGTTCAGCAAGCTGATTCAGCAACGAGGAAATATACAGGGTCAGCCCGGCGTTGCGCAGGCCATAAACCACCAGGTACATGCCAAGGGAGAAGATAACAATCTGCCAGGGCGCACCGCGCAGTACCTTAGCGGTATTGATCGCATGGCCTTTTTTTGCCACGGCAAGCAGGAACACTGCTCCCACAGCGGCCACCAGACTTACCGGGACGCCAAGGGGCTCAAGTGCGAAGAAGCCGACTAGCAGCAGAACCAGAACCAGCCAGCCGGCTTTAAACGTGCTGCTATCGCGAATGGCCTCTTTTGGCGCCTTTAGCAGCGAAATATCGTAAACAGCCGGGATCTCTTTACGGAAAAACAGGTGCAGCATGAGCAGTGTAGTTGCGATAGCAGCCAGGTTGACTGGCACCATCACGGCGGCATACTGGGTAAATCCAAGCTTGAAAAAGTCAGCTGAGACAATGTTAACCAGGTTCGAGACAATCAACGGCAGGCTGGCGGTATCGGCAATGAAACCTGCGGCCATCACAAAAGCCAGGGTTGCAGCCGGGCTGAAACCCAGCGCCAGCAGCATGGCAATGACGATGGGCGTCAGGATCAGTGCAGCACCATCATTGGCGAACAGCGCGGCCACCATCGCACCCAGCAGAATAATCCAGCTAAACAACAGGCGGCCACGGCCTTTGCCCCAGCGGGCAACGTGCAGGGCAGCCCATTCAAAGAAACCAGACTCCTCCAGCAGCAGGCTGATGATGATCACTGCAATAAAGGTGGCTGTCGCATTCCAGACAATGTGCCAGACCACCGCAATATCAGAGATATGAACAACGCCCGTCATCAGCGCCAGGCCTGCACCCAGCATGGCGCTCCAGCCAATACCCAGCCCTCGGGGTTGCCAAATAACCAGGATCAGCGTCAGTAAAAATATCGCACTTGCCAGCAACATTACACACTCCATTTATATTCATTTAAGCGTATGTATTACGCATACTCAACAGACAACTGACGGCGCATTTCTAAGTTTTTTTTGTATATGCTCGCGCTCGCAGTTCCACGCAGAATCGATAATAGCTACAGCCCAGGCGGGCATGTGCGGCGACAAACGGTAGTGTACCCATTTGCCTTCACGGCGATCGATCACCAGCTCCGCCTCACGTAATAGCGCCATGTGGCGTGATATTTTCGGCTGAGACTCTGCGGTAATGGCACAGATATCACAGACACAAAGCTCGCCGGACTCGCGCAGCAGAATCACCACCTTCGAGCGTGTTTCATCGGCAAGCAGTTTAAAAAGTTGTACGGGTCGCAGCATTGTTAACCTCGATAGTATTTGACATTACATATGCTAATTCATATATGATAAATTGCAAAGCACCGTTTCTAACAAGCAGTCCTTATGCAGCACTCACCCGCATTTTTAAGTCGCATACCCATTACTTGGCCGACCGCTACAGCGGAAGGAAAGAGAGCTAACAGGAGTTATCCAGCCGGGTAAATCAGAACAAAATTTGATAAAAAGCCGCGACGTACTGACCTACGGGCCAAAATTGTGCACCTCAGGTATGGCGCCGCAACGGATTTTAATTCTGTCGGGCGGAAAGTGCGTGATATTGTTATCTATTCACGTTGGCGCGGGGCGGTGGTACAGCTCGCGCTGTCGTCATGATAAATCACGTTGTCTGGAGGAAAGATGGAATTGGAAACTGCACGGCTGCGTCTGGAGCCATACCAACACGCTCATTTTGATGGACTGCGCGAGATGGAAAAAGATCCGGAAATGATGCGCTATATTAGTCCAGGCGAGGTGAGGACGGAGGATGAAACGCGTGAAAGCATCGAACGGGTGATGCTGCGCTGGCAACAGCGTGGCTTCTCTTGGTGGGCACTTATGGAGAAGCAGTCAGGTGCGCTGGTCGGTGCCGCCTGTCTCCAGCATTTAGCCAATGACGACGGCGCACCGCTGGAGCTAGGCTGGCGCCTGAACGCCAGTTATCATGGCCAAGGGTACGCGACGGAAGCGGCGCAGGCGATTGTGAAATTCGCGGTTGAACAGGTCGGCGCGCGCTATCTGGTTGCGGTGGCGCATCCGGATAACAGTGCCTCACATCGGGTGATGCAGCGCCTGGGCATGACATACAAAGGCATTGAGCAGCACTACGATACGCAGTGCGTGGTGTATGAGATGCACGTTGGCGAATAACATCAGGCAAATCGCCTCAGCCAGGCTGTCTTATCGCTACCTTACGTCGGCAGACTGGCCATTTTTTCTTGCTTATTTAGACGATATAATGCCAGCCTGAGACTGGCAAAAATAAAGTTAGAAAAAATAAGTAGCGCGATAATATCTGACAGAATTATCTATCCAGCGACCAGCATCCGGCTTCTTTTAACGCAGCGCTGCCACTATTTGCAAACAGCATGATGGCGCGCTCTCCCGGCTGCGGATAGATTCGGCTGCTTAAACAGGCTTCGCCTTCATTGACAAAGACTTCCACGGATGAACGGTCAATGAAAATTCGCAGTGAAAGGATATCGTCCTCTGGCAGGGGAATGCTGCGCGTTCCCACAAGCGAAAAATCAGGATAGCTTCGCTCTAATATTAAGCGCTGGGCCTGATTATCAACGTAAATACGCAGCCCATCTCCCAGCATCATGCCATACTGTTCTGCCTGCGACCTGGCTCGCTCCCATTCCAGTGATAATTCCATGGCTTCAGCATCTGCTGCGACAAGCATTTGTTGACTACTCAGACAACGTGCAGTGACAGGAATATAGCTGCCTCGCAAAGCGGTCACTTCGGCGATGGGTTTCATCATCAGGCGATTATTATCACCTAAGCTCAGTTCGCGCGGCAGGGAGAGCATACCAGCCCAACCATCCTGTTGCTCCGGCATCGGTGATTCCCACATATCCAGCCAGCCAATAACGATTCTGCGCCCATCCGGACTGAGAAACGTTTGCGGGGCATAAAAATCGTGACCGTTGTCCATTTCAATAAATTGCCCGTCATGGCTGAACGCCTGACCTGGCTGCCACTCTCCCAGTAAATATCCACTCTGGAAGAGGTTACGGTTTTGATAGCCTTGTGCCACCATTCCTTGTGGAGAGAACATCAGCACACGCTGGCCGTTCAGGGTAAAGAAATCAGGGCATTCCCACATATAGCCCATTCCATCTTCAGATTCAGCCAGAATACCTTCGTCATGCCATTTGTGAAGGTCCGTGGAACGGTACAGGCGGACCTGGCCGGTTTCCGCCACGCGTGAACCGACAACCATGTACCAGTATTCACCCTCACGCCATACTTTCGGGTCGCGGAAATGATGCAGTCCTGGAGGGGTATCAATCACCATTCCTTGACGCTCGAAATGAACTCCGTCACGACTGGTTGCCAGACATTGCACCTGATACAGATTGTCATCACTTTCTGGCGAACCGTGAAATTTATGACCGGTGTAAATCAGTGCCAGCGTATCTCCGTCCACCACTGCGGAACCGGAAAAACAGCCGTCTTTATCTGCCGGCCCTTCCGGTGCCAGTGCCACAGGCAGATGTTCCCAGTGAACCAAATCTTTACTGCGGGCATGCCCCCAGTGCATGGGTCCCCATTTCGTTGAATAGGGGTGATGTTGATAAAAGGCATGATACCAGCCGTCGAACCAGACCAGCCCGTTAGGATCGTTCATCCAGCCGGCTCGTGCGGCAAGGTGATAGCGTGGATACCAGCGGCGGTTAATTCCGGCTTGTGCTTCTTCAAGCATCTCTTCAGCCTGTTTTAATAAAGATGTCATTATGCTTTCTCCCGAAAATTACACAGCATCTTGCTGTAAAAAGGGGTGTTCAGTTGTGGGTTTATTTGGGCGCAAAAGGAAGATGGAAATAAACGTGGTGCAGAACACCATAATGCCCATTATCAGATAGGATTGAGCGAAACCAAATTTTTCGTAGCTGAAACCCGCCAGCGGCGATAACACGGTGCCAATAACTGAACTGGTACAGGCAAAACCCACCAGATAAATTGTGGAAGACAAACGCTTGTCGAAGTTCAGGCTGTTATATTTGAAAATGGCAACCAACAGTATCGGCAATTCCAGGGCATGTAGCAGTTTTGTAATAGAAATGAGCAGGGGTCCTTCAACCAGCCCGGAAGCGATCATACGCAGAGCCATTACCATTCCGGCGAATATCAGGCCATTTTTGGCACCAATTTTGTTAACCAGCCAGGGTGCGCAGAACATGCCTGCCGCTTCCAGAAGTACCTGGAAGGAGTTTAAATAACCAAACATCGCGTTCCCTTCGCGCAAGGTAGGAAACTGTGAGGAAAAATAAACCGGAAATTGCTGGTCGTATACACCGTAAATACAGGTTCCAATCACGAAGAAAATAAGTGCCCAGAAACGCGGTAGCGTTAGCAGCCGGATAGCATCTTCCAGAGAAACCTTTTTAGCCCCAATCTCCAGTTTTTCCATGCTCGCCGGTGCCGCAATTTTTAATCGGGCCAGCATGAAAAAGAAAACCAGGCCAGAGCATGACGCCACCAGGAAATTAAGATTGGGGTTAATGTTAAACAGCAGTCCGGCGAAAAACGTGGCAACGGCCCAACCGAGAGAACCCCACATGCGGGCCCGTCCAAATTCAAAGGTACTCTGACGCGCAACGCGCTCGGTATAGGATTCCAGCACGCCTATACCGCCATTAAACGTCAGACCAATAAACAGGCCACCAAAAACACTTCCCAGCAGAATATTGAGGTTGAGCAAATAGCTGAAGAAGAGATACGCAGGCCCGGAGAGGATCAGCAGGGCGGCCATAAACCACAGCAGGTTTTTGCGCAGACCAAGACGATCCTGAATGAAGCCGTAAAAGACCTGAGCGAAAAGGGCTGATACTGATAAGACGGAAAAGATAATACCCGTCTCGGAGGCTTTTAAACCCACTTCCTGGTGGAGCCAGATAGAAAGAAGGGAGCTGGACGAAGACCATGTGACAAAGAAAAAGAACAGCAGGGCGCTGAGCAGCATATAGCTGCGGGAAGGCTTTTTTTTCATCTGAGCAATCTCATAGCGATTTATATGCGCACATGGTAACGTTAACATTATACGCCGGCACCGAGTTTTATGGCAATATCCGATGTTAATCACAAAAGTTAACGTTAACATTGGTATTGTGAGATCTGTATCAAATTTCTTTGCCAAATTCCCAAAATAACAGGCTCAAAGCTTAGAATAGTGGGTTCAACTCTATGGATAACTTGATTACGGCTGTTCGCTTGCGGCGCAATGAAGTATCCGGATTTTCGCAAAATGGAAGGTTATGGCGTCTTTGAAAGATGTGGCCAGAATGGCCAATGTATCGTTAATGACAGTTTCGCGGGCGCTTAATTACCCTGAACGCGTAAAGCCCGAGACCCTTGCACGCGTGCAGGAAGCGATTCTGCATTTGAACTACGTACCCGATTTGTCGGCAAAACAGATCCGCAGTGTGGGGACTAAAAACAAGACGATTGGCGTACTGGCATTGGATACGGTAACCACACCCTTTTCCGTCGAAATCACGCTGTCAATCGAGGAGACCGCGCGCGCACACGGTTGGAAAAGCTTCGTGGTTAACATGTTCTCTGATGATAATCCGGACGAAATTGTCGATCTGCTGCTTGCTCATCGGCCCGGTGGCATCATTTTCACTACCATGGGGCTGCGTGAAGTACGCATACCGCCCAAGCTGCTGACACATCCCTGTGTTCTGGCAAATTGCGAGAATAAAGACGAGCCCGTTGCCTGTTACATACCCGATGACGAGAAGGGCCAGTACACTGCAGTTAGAGCCTTGTTGGCAGCAGGATATCGTCGGCCTATCTGTCTGCATTTACCCGCCAACCACCTGGCGACGTCCCGTCGCCAAAAGGGAATGGCGCGCGCCTGTCTTGAGGCAGGCATCGATCCCGGTACGCTGGATCATTACTATATGCAGCTTGGCGATGAGCACTACCGTGACATTCCCGACCTTCTCATGGCTCATATTCGTCAGGGGATACCTCAGTTTGATTCGGTGATTTGCGGGAATGACCGCATCGCATTTATGGTGTATCAGACGCTTTTGGCTAAAGGAATTCGTATCCCGCAGGATATCGGGGTTATTGGTTACGATAATCATGTAGGCATTGGCAACCTGTTTTTGCCGCCGTTATCTACGGTACAGTTACCGCATTACGAAATTGGTCGACTGAGTACTTTGCATATCATTAACGGTGATGACAGCAAGGCGAGGGTACTGGTGGATAGCCCCTGGCTGTCTCGCGAGTCATTTAGTCGCTGCACCTGACATTCAGTCAGCCCGAGTGGTGAAGCAGCATCACGACGTCGCAGGCATTTTTTCATCAAAGGCCTGGATCACCGCAAGGCGGTTAAGAACTCCCCAAAGCAGCGGCAGGATCGCCGTTGCAGGGCGACATGGTGACCAACCTAATAGTGATAATCCTGGCTGCCTGAATAAGAACAGGCTAACCGGAGTACGACATTTTAACTTTGCTAGAACAAGACGTTATCGCTTGGGACTGACGTTATCGCTTGGGACTGACGTTATCGGTGCGTATAATGTATATTATGTTAAATAAGATATCAGGTAGTTAATCCGTCAGGGCTTTCTGACCAGCCTCATTGCCCTGCTCTTACGGATGTCAATTCAGGCAGCGCTACGTGAATTCTACGAAATTGTGTGGGCTCTCCCACGCCAGGATTTACGTAGCGTTGCCTGTAAAACGCACTCACGATCAACTGCCACCTTTTGCCTGTGTCATGATGCATTCACTCATCACCCACAGGAACGGCTCATGTCAGACAATGATGTTGGATTTAGTCATCTGGCTTTACAGGTGAAAGACCTGTCGAAAAGCGTCGAATTTTATCAGCGTTACGCAGGCATGCAGATTATTCATCAGCGTGAACCCGGGATTGCTGAAGCACAAAAAGTGGCGTGGCTGTCTGACCTGACGCGGCCGTTCGCGCTGGTGCTGGTGCAGTCAGAAATCAGTAATGACACACCGCTGGGACCCTTCGGTCATATTGGCGTGGCCTGCGGTAGCCGCGAGGAGATCGATGCCAAGGTCAAACTGGCTGAGCAGGAAGGCGTTTTGCGCCGTGCAGCGCAGCAATCTGCTGCACCGGTTGGCTACTGGGCTTTCTTTGCGGATCCTGATGGCAATACGCTGGAGCTGTCATATGGTCAGCAGATCGGCATGGAAGTTATCACCGCGCGCCTGTCGTCATCGACCGGCTAAAGCAGTGATTTACTCATGCGGTAGTTGATAAAGTTCTGGCCACGCACCTGCACCTGTTGTGCTGCGAGCAGTTGGTACCCTCGCCTGCTGAAAAATGGCTCAGCCGTGACGCTGGCCTCAGTAAATATCTCCGGCAACGCCATGGCAATAACGGCGTACTCCAGTTTTTCCAACAGCGCACTGGCCACCCCGGTGCGCAGATACTCCGGATGGGTGAACATCAGATCGAGATGACCATCAAACTCTACGTTGCCAAAACCCACTATCTTATCCTCGATGCTGGCAACCCAGCAGTGACTGTCGAGCAGCCGCTTTTGCCAGGACTCCCGATCAACCTGTGCCCAGGCTGCAATCTGTGCAGGATTATAATCGTGTGAGGCTGTCTCGCACACAGCGCGTTCAAACACCGTAATCACCCCTTCGAGGTCAGAATGTTGGTACGACCTCAGCTTAAATGTCTGACTATGCACTATTCCCCACTCCTTATCCATTTGAAGCAAAAGAGGGTCATCGACACTCCGTAACTTCCTATCCTATTGAATATAAAGTAAAATATAAAACAGATCGCGCTACGTGAATTCTGATGTTTTTGCAGTACTGTGATACAGGAAGATTGACGTAGCACCGTTAAAAATGTCCTCCTGAACGGCCTGCAGCCTCAATGATAGCGCGGTAGTTACAGATGACACACTCATAGTTATATCTGTACGTTGTAACTAAAGTACCACATTATCGATGATTTAAATGCCGCGACAGCCGATCGCCGCACAGCTGTAATACCGTAACCAGCGCCACCAGCACGATTATCACCGTGAGCATCACCTGCGAGTCAAAACGCTGATAGCCGTAGCGGTAAGCAATATCCCCCAGCCCGCCCGCACCAATCGCGCCCGCCATTGCCGAAGCATTAATCATGGTGACCAGCGTAATGGTAAATCCGCTGACAATCCCCGGGCGCGCCTCTGCCAGCAGCACATGCCAGATGATATGCCGCCGATGGAAGCCCATCGCCTGCGCCGCCTCCACCAACCCTTTATCCACCTCGCGCAGGCTCACCTCGGCAATACGCGCAAAGAACGGCGTTGCAGCCAGCGTCAGTGGGACAACGGCGGCCCACACGCCATAGGAGGTACCCACCACCAGTCGGGTAAAGGGGATCAGCGCAACCATCAGGATCAGAAATGGCACCGAGCGGAACAGGTTGACGACCCAGCCCAACAGGCGATTAAGCAGCGGATTGGCGAAGAGATTATTGCGATCGGTAATCACTAATATCACCGCCAGCGGCAACCCCAACAGCAGCGCGGCCAACGAGGAGGCTCCGACCATCATCAGCGTATCGAGCAGCCCCTGCCATAAACGTTCAAGCTGGAGTGACATAGCCCAGCACCTCCACGCGGTCAGCCAGCGTCTGCGGAATGCTGGCAGGATTAAACGGCAGCGGCTGTCTGGCCGCCTGCAATACGATATGGCCAATCTGTCGGCCCTGCACCCACTCCAGCGCACTCTGGATCAGGATAACCTCCTCACCCAGTAGCCCGAGCTGCGGCACCGCCCCCTGACCGGTATAGCTCAGGCGCAGCAGCGGCTGGTCACTCTGCGTCTGGGGAGCGCGATGCAGGTGCGCCAGCAGCGCTTCCGGCAGACCGCTATGCTGAGGATTGAGCAGGATGCGGGTGGTCGGCTGCTGCGGATCGCCATACACCGCCCACACCGGGCCCTGCTCTATCACCTTGCCCTGCTCCAGTACCGCCACCTGGTGGCACAGATCGTGGATCACATTCATCTCATGGGTAATAAGCACGATGGTGATGCCCTGCCGCTGATTAATCTCGCGCAGCAACGCCAGAATCGAGGCGGTAGTCTCCGGGTCAAGTGCCGAGGTGGCTTCATCGCACAGCAGCAGCTGCGGCTGATGCACCAGCGCCCGGGCAATCCCTACCCGCTGCTTCTGCCCGCCGGAAAGCTGCGCTGGCCAGGCGTGCTGGCGTTCTTCCAGCCCGACCAGCGCCAGCAGCTCATCAACCCGCTTTTTGCGCAGCGGTGGAGAAACGCCCGCCACCTTCAGCGGTAGCTCGATATTCTCACGCACGCTTTTCGCCGACAGCAGGTTGAAGTGCTGGAATATCATGCCGGTGCCGCGCCGCCATTCAACCAGCTCACGCTGAGTCAGGCGGTTAATATCGACACCATCCACCACCACGCGCCCCGCCGTGGGCGTTTCCAGCCGGTTAAGACAGCGGATCAGCGAGGACTTGCCCGCGCCGCTGCGCCCGATAATACCGTAGATAGCCCCGCGCGGGATCGTCAGGTTGATATCGTGCAGCGCATCCAGCGGCTGGCCGGAATAGCGTTTCACCAACCCCTGAATCGCCACATGCGTCGAGCCATCCGGGCTTACGGCATCAGCTTCTGTTAGCTCATCCCACGTCATCGTCGCCATGCTTACTGCTGCCAGCCAGGCTGATAGAGCTTGCCGTAAAACTTATCGAGGCTGGCGCGCACCACCGGGGAGTGCTGATAGATATCAACAAACTTCTTCAGGCGCGGATCGTCCTGGTGCCCGTCGCGGATAACAAACTGAATCACATATTCCGGGTGCTCCAGCCCGTCAAACAACAGCGCGTTATTCGGGTCAATCACGCCGGAGGCGCGCAGATAGTGCGGATAGCCCTGTGCGAGATCAACCTCCTCCAGCGAGCGCGACAGCTGCACCGCTTCCACTTCAATAATCTTCAGGTGCTTCGGGTTAGCCACAATATCGTCAACGGTAGACTTCAGCCCCGCGCCGGGCTTTAGGGTTATCAGCTTCGCCTTTTGCAGCAGCAGCAGGCCGCGCCCGCCGTTGATGGGGTCATTGGCAATCGCCACCGTGCCGCCGTCAGGGATCTGATCGAGACTGCTGTGCTTTTTCGAGTACAGGCCGACATTATTAATAATCGCCGGGGCGTACTTCACCAGATGAAATCCGCCCTGCTGATTGGCGTTATCAAGAAACGGCTGATGCTGGAACAGGTTAACGTCGATATCGCCGTTTTCGACGCTGACGTTAGGCGCCGTCCAGTCGCTGAACTCAATCAGTTCCACCGCCAGCCCCTGTTTCTTTGCCTCTGCCACGGCGGTTTCCAGTGGCGGTGCGAAGGCCGAGGTGGTGCCGACTTTGAGCGGCCCGCTGTAATCGGCCGCCAGCGCATTTCCGCTGAGCAGCGCGGTCAGTAACAGTGTTTTAATTATTTTCATGATGACCCCTTTATATGTCCCAGATGTTCAAAGATCGCGACGCCACCGGGCGGCCGGATGGCGCAGCGGCAGGCGGTCGTGGTGGAAGAGTTTGTGGCGCAGCGTGCCGGGCTGATAGGCGGTTTTATAACGCCCGCGCTGCTGAAGTTCCGGTATGACCAGCTCGATGAAATCGATATAGCTCTGCGGATTGACGATGCGCGTCAGGTTAAAGCCGTCGATATCCGCCTCATCCAGCCAGTGAATAAGCTGGTCGGCCACCTGCGACGGGCTGCCAACAATCAGCGGATAGCGGCCACCGAGGGCGTGCTGCTCCAGCAGCCGCCGCCGTGTCCAGCCGCTGAAGGTTTTGCTGACCGACTCGATGGCGCGCCCGGAGCCGCTGTCGATCGGCTCATCCAGCCCGAAGCGGGCGAGATCGATGCCGATAGAGCTGGAGAAGTGGGCAATCCCCGCTTCCGGGCTGGCATAGCGCAGGTACTCCTGATGCTTCTCCTG
Source organism: Erwinia aphidicola (assembly GCF_014773485.1). Taxonomy (GTDB): domain Bacteria; phylum Pseudomonadota; class Gammaproteobacteria; order Enterobacterales; family Enterobacteriaceae; genus Erwinia; species Erwinia aphidicola. The sequence continues at coordinate 835,953 of NZ_JACXBP010000001.1, forward strand.
CGCCTCCTTTTCCGTGGGCGCGACAATCACCGACACGCCCATAAACACCTTCACATCACCCGGTTCACGCCCGGCATCGCGCGCGGCGCGGCGCAGCGTGTCCACCTGGGTGCGCATCGCCTGCGGGGTGCTGCCGTTAACAAAGCTACACTCCGCGTGGCGGGCGGCAAACTGCACGCCGCGTGCCGAACTCCCGGCCTGAAACAGCAGCGGCGTGCGCTGCGGTGACGGGGAGCTGAGATGGTACCCCTCCAGCTGGTAATACTTACCGTGATGGCGCACCGGATGAATTTTTGCCGCATCGGCGTAGCGGCGCTGCTGGCGGTCGGCGAGCACTGCACCCTCTTGCCAGCTGCCCTCCCACAGCTGGTAGCTGACGTCGAGAAACTCGTCCGCCTGGTCGTAGCGCTCGTCGTGGCCAAGCAGCTGCGGCTGCCCCATCGCCCGCGCGGCGCTGTCGAGATAACCGGTAACAATGTTCCAGCCCACGCGGCCATTAGTGAGATGGTCGAGGGTGGAAAAACGGCGGGCAAACGGGTATGGCGCCTCGTAGCTCAGGTTGGCGGTCAGCCCGAAGCCGAGGTGCTCGGTGACGCTGGCCATCGCCGACACCAGCATCAGCGGATCGTTAACCGGCAGCTGCACCGACTCGCTGGCGGTCAGCGTAATCCCCTGCTGATAGACGTCATACACGCCGAGGATATCGGCAATAAACAGCCCGTCAAACAGGCCGCGCTCCAGGGTACGCGCCAGGTCCAGCCAGTAGCGTAAGTCGTTAAACTCGGTGGAGCGGTCAAGCGGATGGGTCCACATGCCGTGATGGATATGCCCGACGCAGTTCATATTGAAGGCGTTAAGCAGGATTTTTTTGCTCACAGCGTCCCCCTGCGGGCGGGTAACGCACCGTTTAACAGATAGTTGCCGATCGCCGGATACTTCCAGCGCACCGGGTCGTGCAGCGTATGGGTGCGGGCATTGCGCCAGTGTCGGTCAAGGTTATGCTCGCGTAGCGCGGAGCGGGTGCCGGAAAGCTCAAACAGCAGGTTGGATGCCTCCAGCGCCAGCTCGGTGGTCCAGGCGCGCACGATGGCAACGGCAATCGAGGCCGCCGCCACGCTGTCGGCATCCGGGTTACGCTGCGCGGCGTCTACCGCTTCACCCGCCTCCTGCAGGAGGGCGTCACCGGCCTGCAGGCGTGGCGCAATCTGGCCCACGCGATCGATGGTCAGCGTATCCTGCGCGGCGTGATCCACCCCGGCATCGGGCCACGGGCGCGCACGGCTGTTGATAAAGTTCAGCATGTCGTTAAATGCGGCGCGGGCGATGCCCTGTTCGATGGCGGCATGCATGATCTGCGCGAATGACCCCACGGTGGTCGGGCGCTCAAAGGCGCTCTGAAACGGCACGATATCCTGCGGGTCGACCCTGACGTGATCAAAGGTGACCGTGCCGCTGCCGGTGGTACGCTGCCCGAATCCGGACCAGTCGTCGATCACGCTGACGCCAGGCTGAAAGCGCGGGACAAATACCAGCTGTTCCCTGCCGCTGGCATCACGCGCCGCAGTGGGAATGCGGTCAGCATACAGCGCGCCGGTGGCGTAAAACTTCTGGCCGTTAAGCAGTAAATCCGCACCCTGCGGCAACACCGCCGTACAGCGCTGATGGGCCGCCGCCGAGCTGAACTCCGCCAGCGCGTTGCCGAGATGCACGCCGTCCAGCACCTCCTGATAAAAACGCTGCTGCTGCGCCGGGCTGCCGTTGACGCGCAGTACCTCCAGCGCATAAAAGTGGTTCTGCGGCACCTGACCAATCGCGGCATCGGCCTCACTCAGAATGGCGATCGCCTGCGCCAGCACCGCCGAAGAGAGCGCAGCGCCGCCGAATTCGGCCGGTACGGTAATCGCGCCCAGCCCGGAGGCAAACAGCGCCTGCAACTGCGCGTGCGGCAGTTCGCGCTCGCGGTCCCTGCGTGAAGATCCGCTGCGAAACTCCTGCGCCAGCTGCTGAGCAACCTCGATAGCCTGCTCAGCACTGTGAATGCGGCTGGCGGGATTTTTGGCCTGAACCTGACTGGTTGGCATGACGTGCTCCTTATATCCAGGCATGGCGCACCGGAAAGACACCGTTGAGGTAGTAGTTGCCGATGGCGTGAAACTTCCAGCGGATCGGGTCGTGCAGCGTATGGGTGCGCGCATTGCGCCAGTGGCGGTCAAGGTTATGCTCAGCGAGCGTGGCGCGGCTGCCGCCCCACTCCAGCAGCTTCTCACTGGCCCTCAGCGCCGCCTGGGTCGTCAGCACTTTGGCCTCCGCCACCACGATGGAGGCGCGCGCCGCCGTGGCCGCATCCAGGCTGGCAGGGTCGACCTCATCGAGAAAGCGTGCCGCCCGGCGCAGCAGCGCATCCGCCGCGGCAATCTCGACCCACACGCGCCCGACGTCGGCCTGCAGGTGCGGGTCGTCGCTGTTGCGCTCCACTCCGGCATCCACCCACGGCCGGGAATGCTGGCGCACAAAGGCGCAGGCCTCATCAAAGGCGCCGCGGGCAATTCCGCCGTCGATAGCCGCCTGGATCAGCTGCGATACCGGGCCGCGCAGCGACGGTTTATCGCTGGCGGGCGTGGGGATCACCAGCGCAGCCTCCACCGCCACCTCATCCAGATGGATAGTGCCGCTGGCGGTGGTGCGCTGCCCGATGCCGGACCAGTCATCAACGATCTCCAGCCCGGCGGAATCGCGGGGCATAAACGCCATCACCGGCTGGCCGCTGTCGTCGATAGCGGTGGTAACAATGATGTCGGCGAACAGTGCACCGGTGGAGTAGAACTTACTGCCGGAGAGCCGCAGCCCGCCTTCACGCTGCCGCAGCCGTGCCTGCACGTCCCGGGTGTGCCGGGTGTTCTTCTCCGGGCCACCGTTGCCTAAACGCTGCCCCTGCACTACGGCAGAAAACAGGCGCTGCTGCTGTGCGAAGGTACCCTCATCGCGCAGGAACTGAATCAGTCCGAAGTGGTTCTGCGGGATCTGCCCGAGGGACGGGTCGGCGGCCGAAATAATGCGGAATACTTCCGCCACGGTGCGGTAAGAGAGCCCGCCGCCGCCGAATTCGCGCGGCACGGAGATACTGCCGAGGCCGGAGCGGCTGAACAGCTCCAGCGCCTCCAGCGGGTAGATGCGTTCGCGGTCACGAGTGGCGGCATCGCGCAGCGCCAGATCGGCCACCGCACGCGCGGCGCAGAGCGCCAGCTCATCGCTGAGGATCACCCTGGCCGGAGGATTTTCTGGGCGTGTAAGTGCCGCAGTTTGTTGCGCTGACTGGCTCATGATTTCCCTTAATTAACAGGCAAAGCGATGCCGGATGGCACAGGCCATCAGCAACAGGATTTGTCGAATTTAATTAATATAATCAGAGCGATAATAATTAGTAAAGCGCCACAATTATGACAAATATGGCGTTTGATTGCTGATATTCAGCTAAGGGAACTCACTGTATCGGGTTGACCGAAAAAGAAGGTCAACCCCTACGGAAATAACCGTCCGACACATCAATCGTAGGGGCCGACCGCTGTTCTGGTCGGCCCTTATATAAACGGGCTGACCGAAAAAGAGGGTCAGCCCCTACGGGTAACAATCATCGGGCACATCAACCGCAGGGGCCGACCGCTGTTCTGGTCGGCCCTTAATTTTCCCTACCGCCCCATTGACTTAATCTGTATACATCGTACATTTACCGCCATGCACACTTTCCTGATTATCGTCCCCGATGGGGGCATGCTGTTTGAATCCGCAGGCGTCGCCGACATTCTGATGCAGGCTAACCGCCAGCGCGCGCACGCCGACGCTTTTTATCACATCACCGTGGCCACCACGCAGCCGCACCGGGTGATCCACGGCCAGTCCGGGCTGAACCTGCTGGCCGACCAGCGCCTGCTCGATCTCGACCCGGGTGAGCAGCGCGATACCATAATGGTGACCGGGCGCGGATTAACCGAGGAGGAAAATGCCGGGGTAGCTGACTGGCTGCGCCTGGCGGCACCGCACGCCGGGCGCGTGACATCCGTGTGCGGCGGCGCGATGCTGCTGGCGCAGGCGGGCCTGCTGGAAGGACGGCGTGCCACCACCCACTGGCGGCTGATGGAGGCCCTGCAAACCCGCTTCCCGAACGTCAGCGTGCAAAATGGCCCGCTGTACGTGCAGGATGGCACGGTCTGGACCTCCGGCGGGGTCAGCTCCGGTTTTGACCTTACGCTGGCGCTGGTGGAAGACGACCTCGGATTTGACCTGGCGCGCTGCGTAGCGCAGGACCTGGTGATGTATCTGCGCCGCCCCGGCGGCCAGGCCCAGTTCAGCCGCTACCTGCTGAACCAGGCCGCCGATGGCCCGATTGCCGGGCTGCAAAGCTGGATGGCGGCTAACCTGAAAGCAGATCTGTCGGTGCAGAGCCTGGCAGAACGGGTGGCAATGAGCCCGCGCAACTTCACCCGGGTATTTACCCGTGAAACCGCCATCAGCCCGGCAAAGTATGTTGAGGAGCTGCGTTTAAGCGCGGCACGTCAGCGGCTGGAGCAGACCCGCGACGGCGTTGAACAGATTGCCTGCCTGTGTGGCTTTGGCAGCGCGCTCAATCTGCGCCGGGTGATGGAGCGCAATCTGCACCTCACGCCGGGTGAATACCGTCAGCGCTTCGCCATGCGCACAATGGCGTAAATTGATCTAAATTTGTCATTTACGCCATTCAGAAGCCAGTCCAGACTGAACTCATTACTCATAATAAGGAGTTCACCATGGTAAACATCGGTATTAACGGCTTCGGCAGAATCGGACGTAACGTGCTGCGCGCCGCCCTTGGGCGCAGTGATTTTCAGGTAGTGGCGATCAACGACCTCACCGACAGTAAAACCCTCGCCCACCTGCTGAAATATGACTCGCTCTCCGGCACGCTGCCCGTCCCTGTGGAAGCGGGCGACGGCGAACTGTGGGTTGACGGCCAACGTATTCAGGTCTTTTCCCAGCGCGACCCGGCGACCATTCCGTGGAGCAGCGCCGCAGTGGATATCGTGATCGAGGCTACCGGTTTCTTCACCGATAAAGCGCAGGCCGAAGTGCATATCACCCACGGCGGCGCCAAACGGGTGATCATCTCTGCCCCGGCAAAAGGCGACGACCTCACTATCGTAATGGGCGTTAACCACCAGCAGTACGATCCGGCGCTGCATAAAGTGGTCAGTAACGGCAGCTGTACCACCAATGGGCTGGCCCCGGCGGCGCAGGTACTGCATCAGCACTTCGGCATTAAGCACGGACTGATGAACACCACGCACGCCTACACGAATAGCCAGGCCCTGCACGACCAGCCAGAGAAAGATCTGCGCGGCGCGCGTGCCGCCGCCGAGTCCATCGTCCCCTATTCCAGCGGCGCTGCGAAGGCGATTGGCAAGGTGATCCCGGAACTTGATGGCCGCATGACCGGCTACTCGCTGCGCGTCCCGGTGCCGGTGGTGTCGATCGTTGACCTGACGGTGAATCTGGATCGTGACGTGACGGTGGAGGAAGTCAATGCCGCATTCCGCCAGGCGGCGGAGTCCGGCCCGCTCAAAGATATTCTCGGCTACAGCGAGGAGCCGCTGGTCTCCAGCGACTATCGCGGCGACGCGCGTTCCTCGGTAATTGACGCCCTCTCAACGCTGGTGATTGGGGGCAACATGGTGAAAATCCTCGCCTGGTACGACAACGAATGGGGCTTCTCTAATCGCCTTGTTGACCTCGCGCTGCTGATGGAACAGCGCGGCCTGTAGCCCCAACAGCATAACTAAGAGCATCATAATGATGCTCTTTTTTTTCTTAAGCTTCATGGTGGTATGATGCCTGCGCCGCTGAACACTCCATGGAGTCATTAATGTCCACACTGCGTTTGCTGTTATCCGATTCTTACGATCCCTGGTTTAACCTGGCGGTCGAGGAGTGCATTTTTCGCCAGATGCCCGCCACCCAGCGCGTACTGTTCCTGTGGCGCAATGCCGAAACCGTGGTGATTGGCCGCTCGCAGAACCCGTGGAAAGAGTGCAACACGCGCAGAATGGAAGAGGACAATATTCGCCTGGCGCGGCGCAGCAGCGGCGGTGGCGCGGTGTTTCATGACCTCGGCAACTGCTGCTTTACCTTTATGGCTGGCAAGCCGGAGTACGATAAAAGCGTATCAACGGCGATTATTCTCAACGCGCTTAACGCGCTGGGTATTCCGGCGGAAGCATCAGGGCGCAACGATCTGGTGGTGAATACCGCCGACGGGCTGCGTAAAATTTCTGGCTCTGCCTATCATGAGACCCACGATCGCGGCTTCCACCACGGCACCATCCTGCTTAATGCTGACCTGTCCCGGCTGGCAGACTACCTCAACCCGGATGTGAAAAAACTGCAGGCCAAGGGCATTACCTCGGTGCGCTCGCGCGTGGCGAACCTGGAAGAGCTGGTGCCCGGGATTAGCTTTGAGCAGATCTGTGGCGCGGTAACGCAGGCATTCTTTAGCCACTTTGCCGGGCAGTGCCAGCCGGAGATTATTTCACCGAGCGCACTGCCCGACCTGCCGGGCTTTAAAGAGCAGTTTGCTAAGCAGAGCAGCTGGCAGTGGAATTTTGGTCAGGCTCCGCACTTCCAGCACCTGCTGGATACGCGTTTTAGCTGGGGCGGCGTGGAGATCCACTTTGACGTTGAGCGCGGCAAGATTAGCCGCTGCCAGATATTTAGCGACAGCCTGAACCCGGCGCCGTTAGAGCAGCTGGCACAGAATTTACACGGCGTGGAGTATCGACCGCAGGCGCTCGGCCAGCAGGTGGCGTTGCTGACAGCGGCGTTTCCCAACCAGCAGACAGAGTTGACACAGCTGCAGGCGTGGCTGGTCAGCAGCGTTAGATAAACCGGGCGGACCGCAAAAGAAGGTCCGCCCCTTGCAGGATAATGTTAACTTTCCAGCACCACCACGCACTGGCCGGCGCGCACCGCGCAACCGGGCTGGACGCGCACCTCGCTGACAATACCGTCGCAAGGCGCCAGCAGCGGGATCTCCATCTTCATTGCCTCGATAATCACCAGCACGTCGCCCTGCTTTACCGCATCGCCCGGCTGGAACTTCACCTGCCACAGATTGCCGGCAATCGCGCTCTCTACCGCCTGCTGCCCGGCCTGCAGCGGCTCGTCATCCGGCGCCGCGCTTGCCTCCTCCTGGCTGTCGAAGTGCGCCTGACCGCTGGCGATCCAGCGCTCGCGCTCGGCGTTAAAGGCCGACTGCTGGTGCGTACGAAATGCCTCAATGCCCCCACTTTCGCGCTGTAAAAACTGCTGATAGTCGGCCAGCGCCAGCTCGGTGTGCTCAATGCGCAGCGGATAGCGCCCCAGCGGAAAATCACGGCGGATAACCTGCAGCTCGTCGGCGGAAACCGGATAGAACTTTATCTGGTCGAAGAAGCGCAGCAGCCAAGGTTTGCCGTTGAAATCGGCGACCTCACGATAGCGGTTCCACATCTGCAGCGTCCGCCCCACAAACTGATAGCCACCCGGCCCCTCCATGCCATAAACGCACAGATACGCCCCGCCGATCCCCACCGAGTTCTCCGCAGTCCAGGTGCGCGCCGGATTATACTTGGTGGTGACCAGCCGGTGGCGCGGATCGAGCGGCGTAGCGACCGGAGCGCCAAGGTAGACATCGCCCAGCCCCATGACCAGATAGCTGGCGGCAAACACCGTTTTGTAGACCTCATCAATATCCGCCAGGTCGTTGATGCGGCGAATAAACTCAAGGTTACTCGGGCACCAGGGCGCATCGCGGCGCACGGTGGTCATATATTTATCAATCGCCAGCTGGCAGGCGGGGTCATCCCACGACAGCGGCAGGTAAACCACGCGCGACGGCACGCGCAGATCCTGCTGCGCGCATACCGTTTGCCACAGCCGACCGACCGTTGCCAGCAGCTCGCTCAGCGGCAGCGCTTCAGGGCGATAGTGAACCTGCAGCGAGCGGATGCCGGGCGTCAGGTCGATGACTGCCGGATGGTTAATGGCCTCCAGCGCCTGCATTAGCGCATGAGCGCGAAAACGCAGCACCAGGTTCAGCTCCGGCGCGCCAATCTCCAGCAGCAGATGGGTATCACCGCTCAGCCGCGCGACCAGCTGCGTATCACCCGTGCCGCACTCCAGCACCACCGGGGAATTCAGCGGCACAGGCTGCCAGACGGAATCAACCGGCGCCAGCGCCTGCAGCTCCGCCTCACGCTCTGCGGCCAGCTGGCGGGCGGTCGCCACGTCCACCGCGACAAACTTCAGGCGATCGCCCGCTTTCAGCTGCCCGACCTGCCAGAGATCGGCCTCAATCACCGTCACCGGGCAGACAAATCCGCCAAGGCTCGGGCCGTCGCGCCCGAGGATCACCGGCATATCCCCGGTGAAATCCACCGCGCCGACCGCATACGGATTATCGTGGATATTCGAGGGGTGCAGCCCGGCCTCGCCGCCGCTGTCGCGCACCCACTGCGGTTTTGGCCCAATCAGCCGCACCCCGGTGCGGCTGGAGTTGAAATGCACCTGCCACTCGGTGGCGAAAAACGTCTCAATGTAGCCGGCAGTGAAATACTCTGGCGCAGCGTGCGGGCCGTAGATAACCCGCAGCTCGCGCAGCGCTGGCAGATCGCTGCACAGCGCGTCAGGCAGTGCCTCCCCGGCGCGGGCATCGCGCAGTTCGCTCAGATGCAACACGTCGCCCGTACGCAGCGCGCGCCCCGCATGGCCGCCGAACTGCCCGAGGGTAAAGGTGCTTTTACTGCCGAGGTACTCCGGCACCGCGATCCCGCCGCGCAGGCAGAGATAGCTGCGCACGCCGCGGCCAGCGATGGTGCCGAAAGTTAAGGTGCTGCCTGCCGCGATCGCGAAGGTCTGATTCATCGCCAGCGGCTGGCCGTCAAGCGTGAGCGGGATCGCCGCCCCCGTCACCACCGCCACGCTGGCCGTATTGAAGCGCAGCGTCGGGCCGCTCATGGTGATCTCCAGCGCGGCCGCCGTCGGGTCGTTATCCAGCAGGCGGTTGCCCAGGCGTAAAGCGCGGTCGTCCATCGGGCCGGACGGCGGCACGCCCACCGCCCAGTAGCCAAGGCGGCCCGGGAAGTCCTGCACGGTGGTTTGCGTTCCGGCGCTCAGCACCTCAACGGTGGTGGCGCGGTAGTGCAGCTTCTCAAGGCAACGCGTCCACGGCGAGCCGCTGGTGAACGGCTGCGACGCGAGGATCTGCTGCAGGTACTGGCGGTTAGTCTCAACGCCGTACAGGCGGGTTTCTCCCAGAGCCTGGCTGAGCGCTGCTGTCGCCTGTTCGCGGCTGGCTGCAAAGGCAATAACCTTCGCCAGCAGCGGGTCGAAGAATGGCGGGATCTCACAGCCGGACTCTACCCAGCGGTCAATGCGCAGACGTTTGCCGTCGGCGGGTGGGAAAAACACCTCGGTCAGCAGACCGGGCGACGGTTGAAACTGGCGGCCAGGGTCTTCGGCGTAAACGCGCGCCTGAATCGCATGGCCCTGCGGTGACAGTGTCACGCCAAGCTCTGCCAGCGGCGGCAAATCCCCCGCCGCAAGGGCGATCATCCAGCGCACCAGATCCACGCCCCATACCTGTTCGGTGACGCCGTGCTCTACCTGAAGACGGGTATTAACCTCGAGGAAGTAAAACTGTTCGGCGGCGCTGTCGTAGACAAACTCAACGGTTCCGGCGCTGCGGTAGCTGACCGCCTTCGCCAGTTTGATGGCGGCGGCACAGAGCGCATCGGCCATGCCCTCTGGCAGATTGGCTGCCGGCGTCTCTTCAATCACCTTCTGGTTGCGGCGCTGCACCGAGCAGTCGCGCACGCCGAGCGCAATCACCTCGCCCTGGCCGTCACCAAAAATCTGCACCTCAAGGTGGCGGGCGCGCTCGATAAACTTCTCGATAAACACGCCCGCATCACTAAAGTTATTCTGTCCGAGGCGCTTAACCGCTTCAAACGCTTCGCTCAGTTCAGCAGCGCTGTAGCAAACGCGCATGCCGATGCCGCCCCCGCCTGCGGTGCTTTTCAGCATCACCGGATAGCCGACCTGTTCGGCGGCCATCAGCGCAGCGCCAACACTCTCCAGCAGCTCCGTTCCCTCCAGCAGCGGTACCTGATGCTGTTTCGCCAGCGCACGCGCGGTGTGCTTCAGGCCGAAGAGGCGCAGCTGCTGCGGCGTCGGGCCGATAAAGGCGATGCCGGCGGATTCACAGGCTTCGGCGAAGGCGGCGTTTTCGGAGAGAAAACCGTAGCCGGGATGGATAGCGTCTGCCGCGCTGGCGCGTGCCGCCGCAAGGATCTTCTCCACCACCAGATAAGTGTTGGCCGCCGGGCCATCGCCAAGGCTGACCGCTTCATCGGCCTCGCGGATGTGCAGGCTACTGGCATCGGCTTCGGCAAACACCGCCACGCCGCTGACGTTCATTTCGCGCAGCGAGCGCAGGATCCGGCTCGCAATCGCGCCACGGTTAGCAATCAGCAATTTTTTAAACATAGGTCAGACTCACACCAGGGCGGGCCGTCCCGCCAGTCTTCAGGCCGCCCGGGGTCGTCCCCGGGGGAAATCTCAGGATTTTCGGCGGCTCAGTTCCACACCAGCACTTCGGCGGCGGTCGGGTTCCAGCCGTTACACGGGTTGTTAAGCTGCGGACAGTTGGAGATCAGCACAATCACGTCGCATTCGGCGCGCAGCTCAACATATTTCCCGGCGGCGGAGATACCGTCTGCAAAGGTCAGCCCGCCCTCCGGCGTCACCGGCACGTTCATAAAGAAGTTGATGTTGGCGGCGATGTCACGCTTGTGCAGGCGGCCATCGTGGATGCAGACGCAGAGGAAGTTATCGCGGCAGCTGTGCATGTAGCGCTTATCGGCGTGATAGCGTACGGTATTGCTCTCCTGGGCGCAGGCACCGCCAAGGGTGTCGTGGCGCCCGCAGGTGTCGGCAACAATGGTCAGCAGCGGGTTGCCAAGGTTGGAGTAAAGCACGCTGCCGCTGGTCAGGTAGGCGTTATTCTGGCGGCGCAGCGTGCGCTGGGCGTCATAGCGCTCGCGCGGGTTGGCAGCGCTGTAAAACAGCGTATCAACGGCCTGATTGCCCTCCAGATCGTGCAGGCGCACGGTCTGCCCCTTCTTCACTTCAAACAGATAGGGTTCACCCGCCGGAATGGTGTGGCGCAAAACGGCATCGCTGGCCTGCTTAGCGCTGGTAATTAAAGTCATCAGACGGCTCCTGTCACGTTAAAGCGTTCGATATTCTGCAAGGCGCGCAGGTTCTCCGGGCGCGAGGTTTTACAGCCTTCCAGCATCTGTTCATCGTGGGCATCTCGCAGCGCCAGCTGCACCGGGCGCGGCGCATAGTGCGGGTTCGGGTCCATCGGATGCTGCAGCGCGGTGAGCACCACCAGCGTGTTCATCGGGGCGTACAGCTCAACCACGCTGCCCGGCGCGGAGTGGTTCTGATGAAACTGGAAGCTGCCCGCTTCATCAACGCTCACTTTACTGAACAGGTTAAGCACCATCAGCAGGTCTTCCAGCCGCAGGTCCCACTTGCCCAGCTCCACCAGCAGATTATCGCTGCCGTTGCGGTAGAAGCCGTTGCGCAGCTCCTGATAGCGGCCGTCGCCGTATTTCTCTGCCACTTCTGCCGCATTCAGCACGCCGCCAAAGCAGTCGTGCCAGCCGCAGGTATCGGTCACCATGGCCGCCAGCACGCGCCCCATATCTGAGTAGAGGCAGTGCCCGGCGGTCAGTCTGGCGGTGTGCTGCCCTTTCAGCGTATCCGGCAGGTTCAGGCGTTCACTTTTCTCATCGGCATTCAGCAGCATCAGGCTGACGTTGGCGCCGCCTTCAAGATCGGTAAGGCGCAGTAGCTGGCCCTTTTTTATCACCAGTGAGGTGTGGCCGCCGCCGGGTAAGGTCTCTTCATAGAGGTGCGTCATGGGAAATCTCCTGAGTGGATGGGTGGGCGAAAGCCGTTGGGTGCATCAGCACTTCAGCGGGCTGACGGCGCTGCCGCAGTCGGGTTTCGTTCAGCGGCAGGTCATAAGTAATGCGTGCGCCCCAGGCGTTGGGTTCGTGCGGGTCAATGCGCACTTTGTCGAACACCAGCAGGCGCGTGCCGAGGTTAAAGCCCTCCGACAGGTCATGCGTCACCATAAACACCGTCAGCGCGGTTTCCTGCCACAGCTCCAGCAGCAGGCTGTGCATATCCTTACGGATGCCGGGATCGAGTGCGCCAAAAGGCTCATCGAGCAGCAGAATGCGCGGCTGCATGATGAACGCCTGGGCGATCGCCAGCCGCTGCTGCATGCCGCCGGAGAGCTGCGCCGGATATTTCTTTAACGCCTGCCCCAGCCCCACGCGCTCCAGCATCGCGGCCGCCTGCTGGCGCGCCGCCTGTTTACGCCTGCCGAACAGCCGGCCACAGAAGCGCGCAGCGGGCAGCTCCAGCCCGATGGCAACGTTATCCAGCACGTTAAGGTGTGGAAAGACCGAATAGCGCTGAAACACCACGCCGCGGCTGGCGTCCGGTTCCGCAGGCAGGGTTTCGCCCTGTAGCGTGATGCTGCCGCGGCTTGGCTTCTCCTGGCCCAGCAGCAGGCGCAGGAAGGTCGATTTACCGCAGCCGGAGGCACCGACCATGGTGCAGAACTCCCCTTCGTTGATGCTCAGGTTGAGGTTCTCCAGCACCACGTGGTTGCCATACTCCTGCCAGATGTTGTTGATGTTGATAAAGCTCATGATTTCTCTCCCTGGGCCCACGGGAAGCACCAGCGGTTAAGGCGGCGCAGGCCAAGGTCCATCAGCCAGGCCAGCAGCGTGATCCAGAACACATAAGGCAGGATCACATCCATCGCCATATAGCGGCGCACGAGGAAAATGCGGTAGCCCAGCCCGGCAGTCGAGGAGATCGCCTCCGCGGAGATCAGGAACAGCCACGCGGAACCCAGCAGCAGGCGCAGCGAGGTCAGCAGCCGGGTCAGCAGCTGTGGCAGCACCACGCGCAGCACCACCGTCCAGCTATTGGCCCCCAGCGTTTGCGCTTTAATCAGGATCTCCTGCGGGATCTCCCGCGCCCGCTGTTCAAGGTCGCGCGCCAGCATCGGCGTAATGCCAATGACGATCAGCATGATTTTCGACAGCTCATCGAGTCCGAAGACGATAAACAGCACCGGCAGGATAGCCAGCGGAGGCACCATCGACAGCACGGTCATAAACGACGACAGCGGCGAGCGCCACATTGGAAACACCCCGGCGGCAATGCCGAAGGCCAGTCCGAGCAGCGAGGCGATGCCCAGCCCCAGCAGCAGGCGGCCAAGACTGACGGAGGTATCCATCCACAGCAGATAGTCGCCGCTGCGCTTGTCCGGGGTGAACGCCATGCGCTGCACCGCGTCGATCATCTGCCCGAGTCCTGGCAGCAGTTTGTCGTGCGGGTTGGCATCCAGCCGCACGGCGGAGCCGATGAAATAGGCGGCGATCGCCAGAATAAACGGCAGCAGCACCAGCATCAGATGCATGCCTCTGTCGGGATGACGATTCATTTGCCGCATGGCGTTGGCTCCTCTGTGTGGGGTTATAGCTTGCCGTCGGCGGCCATCTTCAGAAAGCTGTCGTCAAAGCGCAGTTTGACGTTGCTGCTGTCGCCCTGGGTGACGTTGCCGGGGAAGCGCATGCCGATAAAGTCAGCACTCTGCGCGCCGTCGCCAAGCAGCCCTTTCTCAAATGAGAAGCGGGCCACGCGCTGCATGGTTTTCGCCAGTTCGGCATCGCTAATAAATTTCAGGTTGTCGGCGGGGGTGTAAAACAGGTGGGTGGTTTTCAGCTGCGCCTGGTAGCCTTTCAGATCAGTGCCGGAAGCGGCTGCCATTGCATTCAGGGCATCGCTATCACCCGCTTTCATTTTGCTCATCATCTCGTACCAGGCCCCGGTCAGGGCTTTGCCAAGCGCCGGGTTATCCTTCAGCACGTCACTGTTGACTACCATCATATCGATCAGCTCGCCCGGCACCTGCGAGGACTCAAATACTTCCGTGGTATCCGGCGTGGCTTTGATAGCGGAGAGCTGAGGGTTCCAGGCCACGGCCGCCTGCACGCTGCTGGTGGCAAACGCCGAGACGATATCAGCATCAGAGGTGTTTACCACCGTGACATCTTTCTCGGCCAGGCCCGCTTTCTCCAGCCCGCGCACCAGCAGATAGTGTGATACCGACAGTTCCGGCAGGTAGACCTTCATCCCTTTCAGATCGTTGAGGGTCTTGCCCTTGCCTTTCAGCACGATGCCGTCATTGCCCTCAGAGTAGCTACCCAGGATCAGCGCGGTACTGTCAACGCCCCCGGCGGCAGGAATGGTAAGCGCATCCATGTTGGTCATGGTGCAGCCATCAAACTGCCCGGCAGTGTACTGGTTAATGGATTCGATATAGTCGTTAAGCTGGGTGACGTGGATTTTAATGCCATATTTAGCCGCCCACTTGTCGATGATGCCAGAGGTGGCGATCTGGCCCCACGGCATCCAGCCGGCGTAAATGGTCCAGCAGACGTTGAACTCTTTTTTGGCGACAGCCTGTGAGGGAATGCTGGCCAGCGCGGTAACGCTGAGAAGGCAAATGCTGAGGATGTGAGAAAGTTTCATTGTAACCTCGGTTTTTGACGGAAAAGGGGCAGCGCGACACCTGTGGTGTTGCTGTCTCCCGGGCTTTTCTCCCGCCGTGTAACCCCAACCGAGGTCGCCAGCTCTCGGACCAGTCATCCACCTGCGTGGACCGGAACCCTAGCCTGCTATTGTGTTCAGTTATCTGTGTAACGCTGCTGCTATCATTACCTCAGCAAGAGTTGTGCCAGCTTTAAAAGTCCCGGTAATCAGTGAATTCGCGTTTTCGCAGGTTATACGCGTTCCGCATTGGGGCATCATTTTCTGGCAGGCTGCATCAGCGCGGTGCAGGCTTCAGGGACGGGCATGCCCGTCCACTACGAAAAATGTGCTCGGTGCAGGCGTCAGGATGGATATGCCTGTCCCCTACCAAAACTCGCTTGCCCGACGGGAAGCGGGTAACTACCCTTGATGTACTCTGTTTTCCCGGAAGGTAAAAATAACAATGACAAAGCCTGAGCAGTTAAGAAAGAAAGCGCTGGTGGCGGGCGCGGTGGGTAACTTTATTGAGTGGTATGAGTTTGCCGTGTACGGCTTTCTGGCCACGGTGATTGCGCAGAACTTCTTTACGCTTCAGGGCGAATCGGCGATGACGGGTATCATCCTGACCTGGGCTTCTTTTGCCGTTGCCTTCTTCTTCCGTCCGCTCGGGGCGATTATCTTTGGCCGCATCGGCGACAGAATCGGCCGCAAGCCGACGCTGGTTGCGGTGTTGATCCTGATGACGCTGGCGACCGCCGCGATCGGTTTCGTGCCGGTTTATGCCTCGATTGGCGTCGCCGCCCCGCTGCTGCTGACCCTGTTACGCATCCTTCAGGGGCTGTTCGCCGGCGGCGAGTACGGCGGCGCCGTCTCCCTGATGACGGAGTTTGCCCCCAAGGGCAAGCGCGGGCTGTATGGCGCCTGGCAATCCCTGACCGTGGCGTTTGGCCTGCTGGCGGGTGCGGCGGTGGTCGCCACGCTCTCTGCCGTGATGAGCCCGGAGTCACTGCATGCCTGGGGCTGGCGCATCCCCTTTATTAGCGCGCTGCCGATGGGGCTGGTCGCACTCTGGCTGCGTATGCAGCTGGAAGAGACTCCGACCTTTAGCAATACGCAGCGTGCAGCCAGCCCACCCACGGCAGCGCGCAGCGGGCTGGTGCTGAGCGTCATTCTGCTGGGTATCGGCCGCGTTATGGTGTGGTCGGCGGCGGGTTATACCTACCTGGTGGTGATGCCCACCTACCTGCAGTCGGTGCTGCATACCGGGCTGAATCAGGCGCTGGTTATCGCGGTGCTGTCGAATATCGGCTTCGCCCTCACCATCCTGCCTGCCGGCATACTCAGCGACCGCATCGGCCGCAAACCGGTAATGATTGCGGCCAGCGTGCTGCTGCTGGTGTGCGCGTGGCCGCTGCTGAAGGTATTGCAGATGCCGGATATTGGCCTGCTGGTGAAATGCCTGATCGTGCTGTTTGCCGGGGCGATGGTCGGCATGCTTGCCGGTCCCGGGCCTGCCATGCTGGCGGAAATGTTCCCCACCCACGTACGTTATACCGGGCTGGGGCTGGCTTACTCCCTCTCCAATGCGCTGTTTTCCGGCTGTGCAGGCCTGATTATCAGCGGGCTGATTAAGCAGACCGGCAACAACGATATCCCGGCTTACTATGTGATTGTGACTGCGGCCATCAGCATTCTGGCGCTGATGAGCCTGCGGCGCGACGATCATCTGCGTTCGCTGGAGTAATCGCCAGCGGGTCAGGCATGCCTTACCCCGGCAAACAGGTGCCGGCGTCGTAGGGGTCGGGCATGCCGACCCGCTCGCCTCCTGTAAAAACCCCCCTCTCCGGTAGCGGTTAAAGATGCTGTTTCAGCACCTTTCCGAGGGTCGCAATCCCTTTAACTATGTTCTCGTCGCTGTGCGTCGAGTAGCTGAAGCGGGCGAAGTTATGGCGCTGCAGCGTGGGGAAGAAACTCCCGCCAGGCACATAGGCGACTTTCGCCTCGGGTATCGCATGGTGCAGCATAAACTGCGCGGTATCGACCCCTTGCGGGAACTCCAGCCAGGTAAACAGGCCACCGTCGGGGTTGGTGAAGCTGATGGTCTGCGGAAAGTGCGCCTTGATCGCCGCCAGCATGGTCTCTTTCTTACGCAGATAGCGTGCTTTGATGGTCTGGATATGCTCGTCGATGTCATGACGCTCCAGATACAGCGACACCGCCGCCATATTCAACGTGCTGCACTGCGTGTCGGCGGCCAGCTTCAGCAGGCCGAGCTTCTCGGTGATCTCCTTCGATGCCACCGACCAGCCCAGGCGCAGGCCCGGTGCCAGAATTTTCGAGAAGCTGCCGAAATAGATTACCCGCCCTTCCGTATCCATACCTTTCAGCGTGGCGACTTTCTCGCCCTGATAGCGCACTTCACGGTACGGCGAATCCTCAAGGATAATAAAGTCGTACTGATTAGCGAGCGCGATCAGATGGCGGCGGCGCGCCAGCGACAGCGTGATACCGGTCGGATTATGGAAATCGGGTACGGTATAAATGAATTTGATACGCTTACCGGCCTGCAGCTCGGCTTCCAGCACCTCCGTCATCATGCCCTGTTCGTCCATCGGCACGGCCAGATACTCAGGCTGGCAAGTGTTGAAGGCCAGCAGCGCACCCAGGAAGGTCGGCGCTTCGGTGGCAACGATATCGCCCGGGTTCAGCAGCAGGCGCGCCGCCAGGTCCAGCCCCTGCTGGCTCCCCTGTAAAATCAGCACATTGTCGTCGCTGCAGGCAATACCTTCGCGCGCCATGCGGGCGGCGATCTGCTCGCGCAGCTTAGGCATACCGGTCGAGTGAGTGTACTGCAGGGAAGCTTCACCCGGGCCGGAGAGCAGCTCGGCGTAGATATCCTGCAACGCCTGCGCCGGAAACAGGCTGGAGTCCGGGTAACCACCGCCAAAGGAAATAATGGAAGGGTCGGCCCCTAACTGTAATAACTGTCTGATTGCTGAAGGCTTGACCAGCTCCATTCTGTCGGCGTAACGCGTGCTCATTAAGTATTCCCTGCGATGTTTTTTATTGGAAATCCACGTTATGAGAGTGAGTAAGTTATGTCAATAAAGGGCCGGGCAAAAAAACTCGGCCCCTGCCGCTATGCCTGGATGACGACCTTTTTATCCGCCGTGCGCGCCATTCCGATCTTCATCAACACCAGATAGCCGACCGCACCCGCCACCAGCCCGATCGTCGCTTCGCCAAACTGCGGAAACCAGATATGCGCAGCCACCGCACACAGGCTGCCGAACGCCCAGCCGGCAAAGGCGCTGCCGCGAATACGCTGAGTTTTACGCTGGCCGCTGAGGCGCGACATAAAGATCAGGTCAACAATCATCACCGCACCAAATGGCGGCACCACCACGCCGAGCAGACTGAGCCACTCCAGGAAGTAGTGCCACACTCCGGCCAGCGCCAGCGCACCGCCCGCCGCACCGAGGATCAAGGTCCAGATGCGCATTTTGCTGCTGAAGATATGGCTAAAGGCCACCGCGCCGTTGTACAGGCAGTGGGTACACACCGAGCCAAGGTTGATAAAGACAAACAGGCAGGCCACGGTACTGAGCAGCACGCCGTGCCCCATCAGCAGCGGCAGGAAGTTGCCGCCGTTGTTGAGCGGATCCACCGCTGCGCCCAGCGCCACAATCACCACGCCGAACAGGTAGGAGATGCCATTGGCCAGTGGAAACGCGGAGAACGCGGCAAATACGGCGGATCTGCCGTTTTTCGACCTGCGGGTAAAGTCTGCCGTCATGGTGCCGGAGTCGGCAAAACCGGCCACAACCATCGTCACGGCTGTACCCAGCGTCATGCCGCCCGCTACGCTGGCGCTGCCTTTAAACTCAGTGACAGTGCTGAAGTCATGATTTTCTGACACCAGCCACAGCGCCACCAGCCCGAGCACCACATATAGCGGCGCAGCGATGATGCCCAGCACTGACAGCGCGCGCACGCCGAGGAAGGTGATGGCGGTATAAAGCACCATGGCAAACGCCGTTACTGCCAGCGCATTCCAGCCAAAGGTCTGGTTGATCACCAGCCCGGTCAGCCCGGTCTGGAAGGCGTACCAGCCGATCACCACGATGGAGAGAAACCCGGACACCAGAATATAGCCCTGGGTACCGAAAGTCCGTTTTGCCTGCAGCGCAAAGTTCATTCCGCTATTGCCGGCAAACCAGCTCAGCGCACCGACATAGGCAAACAGCACCAGGTTGCCGAGCAGGATAGCGATAATTGCCGGCCAGAAACCGAGGTGCCAGGTAATGATGCCGCCGAACAGCGCGTTGGTGAGGATCATCGGGAAGCCAAACCACACCGCCGAGACGGAGCGCGTAGAGTGACGATGGCTGAGCGGAACCGGCTGGTGCTCAAATTCCTGATGCAGACTGTCTGATGATTTTTTCACGGGTGTTCCTCAGAGTTCAGGCGCGAACCGCGCAGGTTGGTGGTGTTTCCACGGCTGGAGACGTTCAAACGCGGCGCTGGCGGCCAGCACGCGGGCATCGTCGAGATGGCGGCCAACGATCTGCAGCCCGACCGGCAGCCCTTCGGCGGTAAATCCGCACGGCACCGAGGCAGCAGGCTGGCCGCTGAAGTTGAACGGGAAGCAGAATGACAGCCAGTGATCGCTGCTCACCCGGCGGCCGTTAATCTCTTCCGGCCCCTGCATCCCCAGCGGGAATGGCGGTGCGGCCAGCGTGGGGGTAATCAGCAGGTCGTAGCCCTGCATAAAGCGCCACAGCGTATTCACCAGCCTCTTGCGCGCCGTCATGGCATCGGTAAATTCGGCGGCCTGCCACGGCCGTTGCAGCATGGCAACCAGATGCGCGGCCATCTGCCCGCCGAACTCAGGCAGCTGCGCGCGCATGCCGCTCAGGTCGGTTTCCAGCGCGACTATGGCGCGAAATGACTCAACCTGGTCGCCAAATGGCGGGTCGACGAGCTCCACCGTGCAGCCGAGGTCATCGGCAAAGCGCTGGGCGGCGCGGCTGACCAGCGCTCTTACCTGCGGGTCGAGCGCCACAAAACCAAAATTGGCGCTGAAGGCTACGCGTAGCCCGCGCACTGGCTGGCGTAACGAACCGAGCCACTCCACGTCGCTGCAGGGAATCGAGTGGCGATCGCGCATATCCGGTCCCGCCATCACCGACATCATCAGCGCCGCATCGCGCACGCTGCGCGTCATCGGGCCAATGTGCTCCAGCGACTCCCAGCTTGAGACCCCGGGATAGCGATCGTCGCGGCAGCCGGGCCACAGCGGCACGCGCCCCATCGACGGTTTAAAACCGTAAATCCCGCAGTGCGCCGCCGGGATACGTACCGACCCGCCGCCGTCGCTGCCGAGCGCCAGCGGGCACAGTCTTGCAGCCAGCGCCGCCCCGGACCCAGCGCTGGAGCCGCCGGGCGTCTTGCTGAGATCCCACGGATTACGCGGCGTGGGAAACAGCAGGTTGTCCCCCACGCCGCTGTAGCCGAACTCCGGCGCGGTGGTTTTCCCCAGCATCACCGCACCGGCGGCCATCAGGCGCTCAACGCAGATATCATCTTCATCCGGCACGAAATCGCGATAGATAGCCGAGCCGGAAGTGGTTTTTACCCCGGCGGTAGAGATCAGGTCTTTTACCGCCAGCGGCACCCCGGCCAGCGGCGGCAGCGTCTCACCGCGCGCCCGCCGGGCATCTACCGCCGCGGCCTGCGCCAGTGCCCGCTGCGGCGTGGGGGTACAAAACGCGTGAATCTGCCCGTCGCGGCTCTCCATGCGGTCAAGCGCGGCGCGGGTAATCTCCAGCGCCGAGACTTCGCCGTGGCGAATATGCGCCGCCAGATTGGTCGCATCGCCATCCAGTAAATCGTCAAACATATTTCACCCCACCCTGATTGCTAGCACTGAGGCTATCACTGCATAAAGCGGGCCAGATATGAGTAGATCAGGTAAATCGTTGCTGAAGAGGCGCCGGGATAGGATGCGGGATACAAATCGGAAACCCCTGCGCGTGGATCAGAGCAGGAGATGCACAAAAATAAGGCGGGATTGCACTATAAAAGCGGTCGACCATTAAGGCCGATCTGATGTAGGGGGCGACCGCTTTTTGGGTCGACCCGCGGTATAGAATAAACCAAAAGGCCGACCGGAAAAGAGGGTCGGCCACTACGGTAGGGGTCGGGCATGCCCGACCCGAAGGCTTACGAATTCTCCAGCTTCTGCCGCCGCCTCAAATGCGGGAACAGCGTCATCCACACCGCGACCACCACCAGGGTGCCGACGCCACCGAGCACCGCAGCAGGCACCGCGCCCATCATTGCTGCCAGCAGGCCGGATTCAAACTCCCCGAGCTGGTTTGAGGTATTAATAAAGATGCTGTTGACCGCATTGACGCGCCCGCGCATATCATCCGGGGTGTCGAGCTGCACCAGCGCCCCGCGGATCACCATGCTGACCATATCAAAACCGCCGAGCGCGGCCAGCGCCAGCAGCGAGAGCCACAGCTGGCTGGAGAGCGCAAACACCAGCGTAGCAACGCCGAACCCGGCTACGGAACCAAACATAATCATGCCGACATTCTTCTCCAGCTTGTTACGGCTGAGCCAGACGCCCACCAGCAGCGCGCCAACCGACGGTGCGCCGCGCAGCATCCCCAGCCCCCACGGCCCGGTATGCAGAATATCTTTGGCAAAAATTGGCAGCAGCGCAGTGGCGCCGCCCAGCAGCACGGCAAACAGGTCGAGCGAGATCACGCCCAGCACGTCGCGGCGCTCGCGGATGAACTTCACCCCGGCAAACAGCGTTTTGATATTGGCGGGCAGACGCGGCTGCGCGGCGCGGATAAAGCGGATGCGGCTGACCATAATAATCGACAGCAGGTAAAACGCCGCGGCCACCGTATACACCACCTCTGGTCCGGCAACATACAGCAGCCCGCCGAGAGTCGGGCCGAGGATCACCGCGCTTTGCCCGCTCACCGCCCCCGCTGCCGTGGCGCGCGCCAGCATCGCAGGCGGCACCAGCGAGGGCAGCATCGACTGCATTGCCGGGCCTTCAATCGCCTTCGCCACCGAGATAAGAAACACCAGCCCCCACAGCGCGTGCTGATTCGACCAGTGATTAAAGGTCAGCAGCACCAGCGCCAGCAGCGCGCCCCACTCCATGAGCTGCCCGCACAGCACAATACGGCGGCGATCGTACTGGTCGGCCATATGCCCGGCCGGCAGCGCCAGCAGCACCGACGGCAGAAACTGCATCAGGCCAATCATCCCCAGCGCCATTGCACTGTGGGTGATAGCGTAGATCTGCCAGCTGACCGCCACGGAGAACATCTGAAAACCGAAGGAAGAGAAAGTGCGCGCCAGCCAGAAAGCGACAAAGGCGCGTTGATGCAGCAGCGAACCATCCGCTGCTGGTGCAGGTGAACTCATAGCGATTCCGAATCTTATTGTCAGGTTTTGTAATGTTGACAATAAAATAGCGCAATCAGCGCGATGCGGCGATGAGAATAATCACCAGCGCACTCGCCCTGACTGCACGCTTTACTGCGCGGCGGTGACGCGCCAGACGGTGTCTCCGGCATCGTCGGCGATCAGCAGCGCCCCCTGCTGGTCCATCGCCAGCCCAACCGGCAGGCCGTGCACCTGCTTATGATCGTCGCTGAGGAACCCCGTCACCACCGGCTGCGGCAGGCCAACCGGCTTGCCGTTCTCAAAGGCGACGTACGCCACGCGATAGCCGTTGAGCGGGTCGCGGTCCCAGCTTCCGTGTTCGCTGATAAACGCCCCGCCGTGATACTGCGCGGGCAGACTGTTGCCGGTGTAGAACCACAGGCCAAGCGGCGCGACGTGCGAGCTGAGCGCATAATCCGGCTTCACGGCTTTCGCTACCAGATCCGGGCGCGGCGGCTGTGCACGCTTGTCAACATGCTGACCAAAATAGCTGTATGGCCAGCCGTAGAACGCCCCTTCATTCACCGAGGTCAGATAATCTGGCACCAGGTCTGCACCAATTTCATCCCGCTCGTTGACCACCGCCCACAATTTTCCGGTTTGTGGCTCCCACTGTAATCCGGTCGGATTGCGCAGCCCGCTGGCATAAATACGGCTGGCGCCGCTGGCCGCATCCACTTCCAGCACTGCCGCCCGCCGATACTCGGCCCCGATGCCGTTTTCGGTGATATTACTGTTAGAACCCACGCCAACATAAAGCTTGCTGCCGTCCGGGCTGGCGAGCAGCGATTTGGTCCAGTGGTGATTGATCGGGCCGCCCGGTAGCTCGGTCAGCTCGGTCCCCGGCGCCTCAATGCGCGTCTGTCCGCTCTGATACGGATACTTCATCAGGCTGTCGGCGTTCGCCACATACAGCGTATTACCGACCAGCTGCACGCCAAACGGCGAGTGCAGCCCCTCAAGGAAAACATGCTTCTCCCAGGTTTTACCGTCGCCGCTGCTGTTACGCAGCAGGGTAATACGGTTGCCGCCTGCTCCCCCCTTACCGGAAGACTGCTGCACAATGCCCATAATCAGCTGCTTCGGTCGGCTGGTGGGTTTCGCCGGGCCGTTAGCCTCCACCACCAGAATATCGTTATTCGGCAGCACGTACAGCTGGCGCGGATGCTGCAGACCGCTGGCAATTTTGGCAATTTGCAGCCCCTGTGCCACCTGCGGCTTCTCATCGCCCTTCCAGCCGACGCCCTGCGGCACGCGCATCGGCGGCATCAGGAAGTTCTGCGCCTCCGGCAGCACCGGATCGGCGCCCACCTGCTGATTCGGGTCCATGGTTGAAGCGCCATCGCATCCGGCGAGCATCAGCGCTGCCGACAGCGCCAGCAGAGGGAAAACGTGTTGATTTTTCATCTTTTTCTCCTCAGTGTCGCGCGCGCAGGCGCAGAGCAAGCTGAACATTGCCAATCAGCAGCAGCAGGACGGTCAGGGTCGAGAGGATAGCCCCAAGCGGCACCACCGCGTAGCCGTCACGGCTGTGAATAAAGGCATTGAAGATCGCCAGCACCACCGCCAGCAGGTTAAGCCAGAAGTCCGTGCGGTAAGCCCCCGCACGCAGCGGTGCCCGCCCGACCCAGACTTGAAATAAATTAATCAGTCGCGGAACCACGGCAATCAGCAGGCCAAAGACGATCAGCCAGCTGGCGCCCTGGGTCCAGAACTGTTCAAAGCTGTAAACGTAGATGATGTCGAAGATCCAGGCCGCAACGAAACAGCCGAGTGGAATGGGATTCAGCAGCTGATACAGCGCCAGTGCCAGCGTTGACTGCCGTAAGGTGCCAGTTTCGGACATAACAAACCCTCCAGAGAAATAATGCGGGCGGCAAAACCATCCGCCGCCCGCGACACTGCAAAGTTTAGTTAGTGTTATGAATATTTGTAACTTTTGTTAAAGATCACCCCGCCTTATGGAAGAACGGGAACGCACCGGTGATCAGTCCGCCGACCATCAGCATCAGGCTGACCAGGATCCCCCACTTAATCGCAAAGCGCTGATGGTCACCAATATCCACCTTCGCCAGCCCTACCAGCAGGTAGACTGACGGCACCAGCGGGCTGAGCAGATGGAACGGCTGGCCGACAATCGATGCGCGTGCAATTTCCTCAGCGGAGATGCCATAGCTGGCTGCCGTCTGCGCGATCACCGGCAGGATGCCGAAATAGAAAGCATCGTTCGACATAAAGAAGGTAAACGGCAGGCTGACCAGCGCGGTAAACACCGCCAGATAAGGGCCGAAACTGTGCGGGATCACCGCCAGCAGGCTCTTCGCCATCGCATCGACCATTCCGGTGCCGGAGAGGATGCCGGTAAATATCCCGGCGGCGAAAATCAGCGAGGTTACCGCCAGCACGTTACCCGCATGGGCGCTGATGCGCGCTTTCTGCTGCTCCAGCGTCGGGTAGTTGAGCATCACCGCCACGGCGAAGGCCAGCATAAACAGGATCTGAATCGGCAGCAGGCCCACCACCAGCAGTACCAGCAGCACCGTGGTAAGGATCAGGTTGGGCCAGAACATTTTCGGGCGGCGGTTGGCGGCGCACTCTTCGGCATCCCCCAGCCCCAGCTCAATGTTTTCCAGATGATGGTCGCTGATTTTCATTACCCCGAGGCGCTTACGCTCCTGCAGGCCAAACAGCACCGCCATGCTGACCAGCGTCACGCAGGCGATAAACATCGCAGGTAGCATCGGGATGAAGATGTCCAGCGCATCAATGCGCAGCGCCGCCGCGGCACGGGCGGTAGGGCCGCCCCACGGTGAGAGGTTCATAATACCGCTGGCGAGGTTGACCAGGCAGGTCATCGCCAGCACGTTCATTCCCAGCTTGCGGTACAGCGGTAAAAACGCCGCGATGGCGATCATATAGGTAGTCGAGCTGTCGCCGTCCAGTGAGACCAGCAGCGTCAGGATAGCCGTGCCGACCAGCACCTTCAGCGGATCCCCGCGCACCAGCCTGAGAATAAAGCGCACCAGCGGGTCGAACAGCCCGGCATCAATCATCAGGCCAAAGTAGAGAATGGAAAAGGTCAGCATCACGCCGGTGGGTGCCAGCGTCTTCACCCCATCGAGCATCATGGCGCCCAGGCCATGGTAAAAACCGCCTGCCAGCGCAAACAGGGTCGGGATCAGGATCAGTGCAATCAGTGCCGACATGCGCTTGGTCATGATCAGGTACATGAAACAGACAACCATCGAAAAACCCAATATGGTCAGCAAGGTAACTCCCCTCTTTAAGCGGTATGAAAGGTGATAAATTGGTCACGTAGTGATAAAAAAACTGATGAAACAATTAGCGCGCTCATGATTAACCTATTGTTTTACATGACGAGCGCTATTTCCTGATAATAATTAGTAACCAAATTTCTTCATTTTTTTAACAAAAAAGAGTGAGGGCGATCGCCTTTCCACACTGTGTAAATGGATAAGTGTGAGGGCGATCAACTGCTGCAGGGTTATCGGTAACAGGAAATGTGGAGGGGACAGTCCGGTTTAACCTGGCACTGACGGTAAAGTACAGGGCCGCAGCCAGCGGCCGCCGCCCTGCCCGTGCGTTTATCGGCTTTGCACCAGCTTTTGCAATACTTTGAGCTGTGCAACCGCTTCCTGCATTGCATCAATCCCGGAAGTCATTTCGTTAAGCTTATCGAGGTTATCACTAATGCTCTTACGCTCGCTGGCCGTCTGGCTGCTCATTGCCGCGATGGCGTTGGCGGCATCGATGCTCTGCTCGGCCATCTGCTTCGCACGCTCGACGGTAGTCTCCGCCACTTTACGGATATGCAGAATGGTACTCACCGAGTCGGTGATGCTGCGTGAGGTGGCATCCGCCTGCTCTTTCGAGGAGTGCGCCAGGCGGCGCACTTCGCTGGCGACCACGGCAAAACCTCGTCCTGCCTCCCCGGCGCGTGCTGCTTCCACCGCGGCATTCAGCGCCAGAATATTGGTTTGAAACGCAATATTACTGATGCCGCTATTGATAGTGGTAATCCCGGCGGAGAGGGTTTCCAGCTGGTCAAGGCCGCTGCTGAGCTGATGCTGCGCCTGCTGGCTGTGCAGCGCGGCATCGCTGATCGAACGGATATTGCTTTCTGCCGCGGTCAGCGCTTCGCTCTGGCTGCGCGTGGCGTTTTCCAGCGCCGGCAGCGATTTCATCAGCGGGTCGAGCTGCTGCTGATAGTCCACCACCTGATTCACAATTTTGCTTTGCAGCGCGTTCAACGCCTCCCAGCGGCGCAGGGCGCGCTGCGCATAGTGGCTGGCATAACCGGCATACTGTACCGGGAAGTTACGCATCGCATCCGATGGACGATGGAAGAATGCCAGCGCCGACAGCGTCTGATTGATCGGCACACCAAGGATTTCGCCAAAGCTGGAGAAGCCCGCCGCCGGGATGCCGGTGAAGAAGTGGGACTGCGGCAGGCGCGCCAGGTTACCGGCCCGGCGCAGTACGCAGTCATTCAGCAGCAGCGCCGCTGGCTCGCCATACTGCGCGGTAAACTTCTGCCAGTCTTCGCGCGTGGCCGCAGCAAAGTCGGTCTCCTGCAGCAGATGCAGGCGATCGCCAAACTCCAGATCGCAGAAGAACTGAATGCGGTCCGGCAAAATTTTGGCGATGGAACGAATGAAGAACTCCTCTTCGACTTTTACCGCAAAGGTCAGCCCCTGCAGGCTTTGTTGCAGGTTTGCCGGCGTGCAATTTAACTGCGCGCACAGCGCCTCGATAACGTTGTGCTGGCGCCCCTGGGCATCAAACAGCGAGGTGACGGTGCGTGCCACCGGGTCCGCTTCCGCGACCAGCCAGCTGTGCGCTGTCGGGACAAAGTTCTGGCTTTTAAACGGCGCAAAGGATTTACCGGCGGCCATCTGGCAGAAGACGATCACCGCCTTGCCCTGCAAAATACGCCCGCCGTTGGCGATCCAGGTGCCGTCAAAATCCAGCGTGCCGCCTGCGGACCCGCCAATCGCCAGACACGGGAAGCGACCGGAGGCATACCACGCCTGCATCAGGAATCCTTCGGATGCTGACAGGCCATCACAGAAGATCAGCGCAAAGGTCCGCTCTGCCGAGAGTGGCATTTTAAGCGCCAGATGCTCAAGCTCGCGCTGAATAGCGCTGACACGCTGCGAGGCACCCGAAGTATCCTGTACGTGCAGATCAACTTCATGCACTTCGTGTGCGGCAATCAGACTCTCCGGCAGCCAAAGCCAGCTTCCCTGCTGCCCGTCACCGTCACAGTAGGTGCTCTGCCCCCGCCCGCTGCACAGTGCGCCATTGGAGGAGAGCGTCAGCACGCTGCGCCGCGCCGCGTTCAGCTTCTGCCACGGCGTACTGACACGGCTGAAATCGGCATGCGGCGGCACAAAACTTAGCAGCAGACCGGCGCTGTTGCGGCTCAGTCCTAGCTCGTTCATGCCTGCAGGAGGGTGGCTGGCGTTAAAAACACCGGCACGAGGTACGCTGCCGCGCGTTTTCAGCCGCGCGGCAGTGTTCCAGAAAGAAGTGTGACTCATTTATTGCCTACTTATTAACTAAGCGCCCGGTGCCGTCTGGGTTGAAGTCTGGCACCTGCTGGTGAAAAAAATAAGAGATGCGCTTCCGTGTGTCGTTAGGTTTTACGCTGGGGGTTATCGGCAACGAGGGGGGAAGTATTAGGAGCAATGCGTGCGGTGCGCCAACAGAGGGTTAACGGGCGAGGCAAACCTCGCCCGCGCGGTGGTCGGGCCATTTTCCTGGTTGGGGTCAGGCCTGCCTGACCGGGGGCCACCAGTGATTATGGTCGTGCCGCGCTGCCGTCCGGCAGGCGGGCGTTGGTCCAGTCCGGCAGACCCCCGCTCACCGGGAAGCGTTTCGCTTTCTCCTCATCAATATCCACCCCCAGCCCCGGACGGTCACTGAGGTAAGCATAGCCGCGGTCGATTTCCGGGCAGCCTGGGAACACCTCCATCAGCGCCTCATTGACCGGGGTATACTCCTGAATGCCAAAGTTGGTCACGCTGAGATCCAGATGCATATTGGCGGCGACGCCGACAGGGGAAATATCCCCCGGGCCGTGCCACGCGGTTCGCACGCCGTGGATCTCGGCATAGGTCGCCAGCTTCTTCGCGGGGGTAATCCCACCGATGGTGCTGACGTGGCAGCGGATAAAATCGATCAGCTGCTGCTGAATCAGCGGCTTCCATTCGTTGACGTGGGTAAACAGCTCCCCCATCGAGATCGGGGTGCTGCTCTGGGCGCGGATCATTTTCAGCCAGTCGAGGTTCTCTGGCGCAACCGGATCTTCAAGGAAGAACAGCTGGTATGGCTCAAGGTTTTTCGCCAGCTGTACCGCCGCAACCGGCGCGATGCGCTCGTGAACGTCGTGAATAAACTCAACGCCAAAGCCTAATTTGTCGCGCAGGTGGTCAAACAGGCGCGGTACCGCTCGGGCATAAGCATCCGGGTCAAAATAGATCCCTGCCGTCTGGCTGCGCGGCGAAATTTTCGCTTTGATGTTGCGGGCTTTCGCCAGCTTGCCGGCAATCAGGCGCAGATCTTCGGTCCCGGCGCCGCCGTACATCCCCATCTGACAGCGCACATACTGATAGCCCTCTTCCATGCGCGCGCGGATGTTGTCCTCCACTTCTACTTCATCGGCACCGTCGCAGTGGCGATAGAGCGGAATAGCGTCGCGACATTTGCCGCCCAGCAGCTGATAGACCGGCAGCCCGGCAACCTTGCCCTTAATATCCCACAGCGCCATATCAATGCCGGACAGCGCGTTGTTCATGATCGGGCCGCTACGCCAGTAGCCGCTGACCGCCGCCGACTGCCAGATATCCTCAATGCGCAGCGGATCTTTCCCCAGCAAAAATGGACGCATGTAATTTTCAATCGCGGCTTCCACGGCGAAAATGCGCTGAGTAAAAGTGGCGCAGCCCAAACCGTACAGCCCCGGCTGATTGGTTTCGACTTTAACAACCACCAGATCGATGCCGCCGGGTGCCGTCAGCAGGGTTCTGACATTCGTTATTTTCAACGTTTCCATAACTGTCTCCGTATCACCGCAATGATGTATGATGTCCTACAAGATAGGGTTTTAAAAAAAGCCTCGCACTGAGGCTTTTTGCGCGACTACTTTTCGCCCAATTTCACTTCTTCAATCGCGCTGACGTTGTGCGCCATCGCGCTGTTCAAGGTTTCGCTGGCGGTGGCCGCATCACGGTTTTTCAGCGCCATAAACACCTTAATATGCGCCTCGACGCTTTCCAGCGTGACGCCCAGCACCCGGTTAAGCTCTTCCAGATAATGGATATAGATATTCTTCAGCGACTCCATCACGTGGATAAACACCTTGTTATGCGAGGCTTTAACAATCGCCAGGTGGAAATCGTAGTCGGCTAAGGAGTACTTTTTGTAGTCGTCTTTGCTGACCAGCATGCGGTTCAGCGCCTGCTCCAGCCGCACGATGTCTTCATCAGTGGCATTCTCTACGGCCAGGTCCATGCAGCGGAACTCTACCGTCTGGCGGAACACGCGCATATCGTCAAACTCTTCCTGTGAGAGGTGCAGTATCGGCTGGCTGTCGCTGAAAGCGCCGTAGCGCGACACTTCACGCGTAACAAAGGTGCCCTTGCCCTGATGGGTCACCACCACGCCGAGGTCGCGCAGTTTCTGCACCGCACTGCGCACGCTGACCCGGCTAACGTTAAAGGTTGCCGTCAGTTCAGCTTCCGAAGGCAACTTACAGCCCGGCTCCCACACCCCGTCCTGAATGTTTTGCTTCATCTGCTGATAGATCAGATTCACCACGTTGTGCTTTTGTACGCTTTCCAGGGTCACTGCCGTCCTCTCTTAACCTGTCCTACAAGCTGGGTTTATTTTTAGCATTGTCGTGGTGTCATTAGCAAGGCTTTGATGATAAATAGTTAACTTCATGATTTTTATACACTAAGCCGCACTGCGGCAATTAAAATGTGATATTGCCTGCATTTTTATTATCCCCGGATTGCCGATTTAACGCGCATCACGTAGATATTAAGCCACAACTTGTTAGTCATGTTACATATACATTAACCGGAGTTACTATGTCTTCTCTGTTCTCCCTTGCTGGTAAAACCGCGCTGATTACCGGCTCCACCCGCGGCCTTGGCCTGGCCTATGCTCAGGGGCTGGCGGCGGCTGGCGCAGCGGTGATTATCAACGGTACGCAGCAGCAGCACCTGCACTCTGCCCTGGCCACCCTCGGCGCTCAGGGCGCCAGCGCACGCGGGTTTCTGTTTAATGTCGCCGATGAATCAGCGGTTGAGGCCGTGTTCCGTCAGCTTGATGAAGAACAGGTCAATGTCGACATTGTGATTAATAACGCCGGGATCCAATTTCGCAAACCGATGCTCGAACTGGCGCTCAGCGACTGGCAGCGCGTGCTGGATATCAATCTCACCAGCGCATTTATCGTCTCGCGTGCCGCCGCGACGCGCATGGTGGCGCGCAACAGCGGCGGCAAGATCATCAATATTGGCTCCCTCACCAGCGAAGCGGCGCGGGCCACCGTTGCCCCCTATACCGCGGCTAAAGGCGGTATCAAGCTGCTCACTAAGTCGATGGCGGCAGAGTGGGCACAGTACAACATTCAGAGCAACGGTATCGGCCCGGGCTACATCCTGACCGATATGAACCAGGCGCTGGTGGATAACCAGGAGTTTGATCAGTGGGTGCGCAGCAGTAACCCTTCCGGGCGCTGGGGCCACCCCGATGAGCTGATCGGCACCTCTGTTTATCTGGCCTCGTCAGCGTCCAACTATGTGAACGGCCAGATGATCTACGTTGACGGCGGCTGGCTCGCCACCCTGTAACAGCGCATACCCTACCGGAGCAGAGCGCTAAGACTCTGCCCTTCCATGATACCGAGGTCAGCACCATGAATCAGACAATCGCGGCGGCACTGCCCGCCAGTCGCTGGGGGAAACTGATCCCCATCGCTTTCATTACCTACAGTCTCGCCTATCTTGACCGCGCCAATTATGGCTTTGGTGCCGCAGCGGGGCTGGCTGAAGATCTGAATATTACGCCCGCTATTTCGTCCCTTCTCGGCGCGCTGTTCTTTCTCGGCTACTTCTGCTTTCAGGTGCCCGGCGGGATTTATGCGGAAAAGCATTCGGCTAAGCGGCTAATTTTCTGGAGCCTGGTGCTGTGGGGCGCGCTGGCGGCGGCCACCGGAATGGTGCACAACGTGGTGCTGCTGGCCGCGATCCGCTTTCTGCTCGGCGTGGCCGAAAGCGTGGTGATGCCCGCCATGCTGATTTTCCTCAGCCACTGGTTTACCCGCGCTGAGCGTTCAAAAGCCAATACGTTCCTGTTCCTCGGTAACCCGATCACCGTGCTCTGGATGTCGATCCTTTCCGGTTATCTGGTCAATGCCTTCGGCTGGCGCGGCATGTTTATTATCGAAGGAGTTCCGGCAATTCTCTGGGCGGGGATCTGGTGGCTGGTGTATGCAGACCGCCCGCGCGACGCCAAATGGCTGAGCGAGGCGGAAAAACGGGCGATTGAGAGTGCGCTGGCTGCGGAGCAGCAGGCGATCAAACCGGTTAAAAACTACCGTGAAGCGTTTCGCTCACCGAAAGTGCTGGCGCTGGCATTTATCCACTTCTTCTGGAACATCGGCATGTACGGTTTCATTATGTGGCTGCCATCGATGCTGAAAAGTGCCTCGGGCATGGGGATTGTGGCGACAGGCTGGCTCTCCGCCGCGCCTTATCTGCTGGCGGTGCCGCTAATGCTGGCAGCTTCGTGGTTTTCTGATAAATACCAGCAGCGTAAGGCTATTGTCCTGTTGTTCCTTGGACTCGGCGCGATCTGCTTTATCGCCTCCTTCTCCATCGGGCCTGCTCACTTCTGGCTCTCGTGGGTGCTACTGGTGATTGCCGGTGGTGCAATGTATACCCCTTACGGCCCGTTCTTTGCGGCGATCCCTGAAATGATCCCACGTAACGTCGTGGCTGGGGCGATGTCGTTCGTGGTCTGTTTTGGCGCACTGGGATCCTTTATTGGTGCGTGGATCGTAGGCTATCTTAACGGCCTGACCGGCAGCCCCGACGCGTCCTACATCTTTATGGGCGGTTCGCTGGTGCTGGCGGTGCTGCTCGCCGCGCTGACCACCTTCAGCAGCCACTCCTCCACGGCGCAAGCCACTGTGGCCGGCTAAGGGGGCACTGATGACGACGATGAAACCCACGCGTTCACGCTTGACCATTCTGCTGATGCTGTTTGTGGTGACGGCCATCAATTATATGGACCGCGCCAATCTGTCGGTGGCGGGGTCGCATATTCAGGGCGAGTTTGCCCTGTCACCGACCCAGCTTGGCCTGCTGTTTTCAATGTTCACCTGGTTTTATGCCATGAGCCAGATCCCGGTCGGCTATATTCTGGACCGGGTGGGTTCGCGGGTGCTGTACGGCAGCGCCATCGTGCTGTGGAGTATCTTTACCTTTGTGATGGGCTTTGCCTCGCACCATCTGTTCGCTACCGCCAGCGCATCGTTCGCCATGCTGCTGGCCTGCCGCGCGCTGATTGGCGTGGCGGAGGCGCCCTCTTTCCCTTCCAACACCAAGATCATTGCCAGCTGGTTCCCGGACCACGAACGCGCGCGCGCCACCGCCTTTTACTCCAGCGCGCAATATATTGGCCTGGCGCTGCTGACGCCGCTGCTCTCCTGGATCGTGGCGGAATACGGCTGGGAGATGTCGTTTTATCTCTCCGGCGGGATTGGCATTGCGTTTGGCATTTACTGGCTGATCGCCTATCGCGACCCGCAGCACAGCAAAACGGTCAATCAGGCAGAGCTGGAGTATATTCGCGCCGGTGGCGGCTATGGTTCCAGTAATCAGAAAGGTAGCAGTGGCAAAGTGAACTGGGCCAGCGTCAAGCATATCCTGCGCCAGCGTACCGTGTGGGGGCTATTTATTGCCCAGTTCGCCGCTTCATCGACCCTCTATTTCTTCCTGACGTGGTTTATTGTCTATCTGGAAAAAGGGCTGGGGCTGTCGATTGCCAAAGCGGGGATCGGGGCGATGTTCCCCTACCTGATGGCGATGGCGGGCGTGCTGTGCGGCGGTACGTTGAGCGATATGCTGCTGAAAAAAGGGCATTCACGCACGTTTGCCCGCAAGCTACCGGTGATGAGCGGCCTGTTGGTCACCACCTCCATTGCGCTGGTCAACTTTTTCCAGCACAGCCCGACAATTGCCATCGCGATTCTGTCAGTCGCCTTCTTTGCCAATGCCTTTTCTAACCTCGGCTGGGTGGTGTGCAGCGATGTTATTCCACGCCATCTGATCGGCACCATCGGCGGCTTCCTGAATATCTTCGGCAACCTGTCCGGCATCATCAGCCCTATCGTGATTGGCGTGATCCTCGAACGCACCCATAACTTCCAGTATGCCATGTGGTATATCGCCGCCGTGGCGCTGGCGGGCTTCTTCGCCTATCTGCTGCTGGTTGGCAAAATAGAGGTGATAGCCCTGCCGGATGAAAAACCTGAAGCGGATGAACCATTAAAAAAACTGAGGGAAAACAATGCAGCACATTAAAGAAATCGTTGCCAGCGTGGTCAGCGGTGCGCATCAGGTCAGTAATGAAACGCGCAGCCTGACGTGGAGCGACAGCCAGGTGCTGGTGAAGGTCGAGCGCGGCGGGATCTGCGGCTCCGATCTGCATTACTATCAGCACGGCCGTGCCGGGATGTCGATACTAAAGCAGCCGCTTATACTGGGGCATGAATTTGTCGGCCGCATTGAACAAGCTCCGCCAGAAAGCGGCTTGCGGGCCGGTCAGCGCGTGGCGGTCAATCCTTCGCAACCCTGTAATCAGTGCGAGCTGTGCCTGAAGGGCAAACAGAACCTCTGCCGCACCATGAAGTTTATGGGCAGCGCGCAGTTCTTCCCTCATATCAACGGTGGGTTTGCCAGCTTTGTCGCGGTTAGCCCGGCGCAGTGCGTGCCATTCGCCGAGGATGTGGACAGCAAGATTATTGCCTTTGCCGAGCCGCTGGCAGTGGCGCTGCATGCCATTCACCAGGCGGGGGAAATTTTCGGCAAGAAGGTGCTGGTGACCGGTTCCGGTCCGATTGGCTGCCTGGTGATCGCGGCCGCCTTAGCGGGCGGGGCCGCTGAGATCGTCGCAACCGATATGAGTCCGCGCTGCCGCCAGCTGGCGCTGGAAATGGGGGCCACGCAGGCGATCGATCCCAGCGATGAGAGCCTCACCGCCCACTGGCTGGAAGACGGTGGCTATTTCGACCTGTGCTTTGAAGCCTCGGGGGCAGCAGCGGCTATCGCCTCCACCGTCGGTTTTACCCGCCCGGCAGGGCGCATTGTGCAGCTGGGGATGGGCGCGGCCGCGCTGGAATTCCCCCTTGGGCCTCTACTGGTTAAGGAGATTGTGCTGGCAGGATCCTTCCGCTTTATCAGCGAGTTCCAGCTGGCAGTGCGCTGGCTGGAGAGCGGACGGATAAACCCCCTGCCGCTGCTTTCCGCCGAGTTCCCACAGCAGGCTATCGTGGCGGCGCTGGAAATGGCCAGCGATAAGAGCCGTGCGGCCAAGGTGCAGGTCGTATTCGGCTAACGTTATGGCGAGGCATGCCTCGCCACTACGGGATTGCGGATGCAGGCGCAGCAGCAGGAGGTTGCCGTAGGGGTCAGGCCTGCCTGACCCGCAATTCCCCGCGCTGATTCAACCTTCCAGCACGTTCAACGACTCGCCCGTGGCATAGAACTGCCCGCCTGCCACGTAGTGCAGGCTGCGCAGTGCGGGGTCGGCCTGGTCAAAATGCCAGTGACCTTCGCTGAATACCCGGCTGTCGGCCCATGCGCCCACCACTTCAGCGATAAACAGATCATAAGTGTTCTGAATATGAGGTTCGGGGATTAGCCGGCAGGCCAGCCACGCGGAACAGCCGCGTACAAACGGCAGGTCGTAGCCGTCGAAGCTGAACAGCTCCACGCCGCAGTTGGCCAGCTTATCCGGTTCGTTAAACAGGCTGCGCGTGCCAACCGCATGGGTAAGATTGATCTGTGCGACGGTGGGAACCTGAATCACAAACAGCCCGCTCTCCTCTACCAGCTGCCGGGTTTTGGCGATTTTGTCGATCACTACCGTCAGCTTTGACGGCGAGAAATCCAGCCCGCAGGCCCAGGCCGCTGCCATCACATCTTCCGTGCCGCCTGCGCGCGCTGAAACAAGGATGGTCGGGCCGTGATTAATCAGGCGGTAGGCCTTTTCCAGTTCAACCGGGACAATATTGTTCATTGATTTCCACCCTGATGGATTTTTTGCATTACGATCATATCAAGGGTATCTCATCGGGGAATCATCATGCCACTGCTAATCCTGGTACTGCTCAGCGCGCTTCTGCCGCTGCGGGTCGCGACTGCCGACAGCAGCGGCTGCCAGCAACAGTGCTATATCGAAAACAGCCGCTGCGACCGTGACAGTCGCAGCGGCTGTAGCAGTACACTTCAGAGCTGTCTGCAGGCCTGCGCGCACCGTTAACGGCTGACGGGCAGATCAAGCACCTGCTGGGTGGTTTTGATCTCGGCGAATACGTCTGCGACGGCGGCCAGGGCAGCACGCTGCAGATCCTTGCTGTCGACAACGTTGTTATCCCAGGTCGCCAGGCTGCGCGTGGCGGTAGCATCTTGCGGGATAATGACCTCATAGCCCAGCGGCACGGCGTCACGCGCGGTAGATGAGACGCACATGTGGGTCATCAGGCCGCATACGATCAGCGTTTTAATTCCTTTCGCTTTCAGCTGCGCATCCAGATCGGTGCCGACGAACGAACTTGGGGTCGGTTTGGTAATCGTGATATCGCCCTCAACCGGCAGCAACTCCGGGTGAAACTCAGACAAAAAGTGGTCTTTAGCAAACAGTGGGCCGTCCGCCGGGCCTTCGTGGCGAACGAAAAATACCGGCATCGCGTGGGCATGGGCAAAATCAACCAGCTTGCGCGACTGCTTTAAGACTTTCATGCCGTCGGCGATCGGCATTTTGCCGTCAAAATATTCATTCTGGATATCGATAACGATCAGCGCAGTCTCGTTGGCCGTCAGTTGGTTAATAGCCGTGGCGCCGCTCATGGTGCGGATGCTGGGTGCCTGGCTTGCAGTAGCAGATAATGTGGTCATGTTATTTTCCTGTAAGCGTGTTCAATTAGTGGCCTGTCTGATTATAGACAGGCTCACAAATGGGATTAGTTAATTACCCGCATATCGAGAACCTGCTGGGTGGTTTTGATCTCGGCGAATACGTCCGCAACGCCTGCCAGCGCGGCACGCTGCAGATCCTTGCTGTCGACGACGCTATTATCCCAGGTCGCCAGGCTACGAGTGGCAGTTGCATCTTCCGGAATAATTACCTGATAGCCTAATGGCACAGCATCGCGGGCGGTGGAAGAGACACACATATGGGTCATCAGTCCGGTGACAATCAAATCTTTGATGCCCAGTTTTTTCAGCTGCGCATCAAGGTCGGTGCCAACAAATGAGCTGGGAGTGGCTTTGGTGATCACAATGTCACCTTTGCCCGGCTGCAGGTCTTTATGGAACTCTGCAAAGTGGCTGCCTTTGGCAAACAGCGGGCCGTCCGCCGGGCCTTCATGACGCACGAAGATCACCGGCATCCCTTTTTTATGCGCAAAATCGACCAGTTTGCGTGACTGCTTCAGAGCTTTCATGCCGTCGGGGATCGGCATTTTACCGTCAAAGTATTCATTCTGAATGTCGATAACCACCAGCGCGGTCTGTTTGGCAGTCAGCTGATTGATGGATGTCGCGCCGCTCATGGTACGGATAGTCGGAGCCTTGCTGGCGGTTACGGTGTCAGCGGCAACAGCAGCGCCGGAAGCCATCATGGCTAATACCAGGGCAGCGGAGGTGAATAATGTTTTCATGTTATTTCCTTTCTCTCATTTTCAGGTTAGTTTGCTTTTCACTCATCAAGTGATGGCGGCAAGTATCCTCCTGAAACGGCATGTTGAAGAGAGGCGCGGATACCCAAAAACGATCGTTTTGGGCCAGGTTGATTACAGGAGAAGGTTCATGGCGATTAACATAGGGATTGTGGTGTTTGACGACATCATTCCTTTCCATCTCTCCGTGCCCTGCGCGGTATTTGAGAAGGCGCTACAGCCGGATGGCAGCCCTGTTTTTCAGCTAACCGTGTGCGCCACCACGCCGGGCGTGCTGCGCACCAATGCTGGGTTTTCCATTGTTGCGGAGCGGGGATTAGACGCGCTGGATTCAGCGGATATTGTGGTGGTGCCCAGCTGGAGTAAACCGGACGAGCTCCCCCCTGAAGTCCTGCTGGCGGCGCTGCGCAAGGCACATCAGCGTGGAGCTACCGTCGTCGGGCTGTGCCTCGGGGCCTTTGTGCTGGCGGCAGCGGGCCTGCTGAATGGCCGTCGCGCCACCACGCACTGGCGCTGGATGGATGACTTTCTCAGCCGCTATCCGCAGGTCGATATTGACCGGGACGTACTCTATATCGATGAAGAGGATATTGTCACTTCGGCGGGCACCGCAGCCAGCATCGACTGCTGCCTGCACCTGGTGCGTAAACATTGTGGGGCGGATAGCGCTAACAGCGTGGCGCGCCTGCTGGTGGTCCCCCCTCACCGTCAGGGTGGGCAGGCGCAGTACGTTGAGCAGCCGGTGTATAACACCAAAGGCGGGGATAACTTTTTATCGTCACTCAGCTGGGCAACGGAGAACCTGCAGCAGCCATTAACGCTGGATATGCTGGCGGACCACGCCTGCATGAGCCGCCGCAGCTTTACCCGCCGTTTTCAGCAGACCAGCGGCACCAGCTTTAATGCCTGGCTGCTGAATCAGCGGCTGGCGGTAGCGCAGCGTTTTCTGGAAAAAACCGACCAGCCGATTGAGCTGGTGGCGCAGCACAGCGGATTTCCATCCGCCATTGCTCTGCGCCGCCATTTTAAAGCGCAGTTTAATACCTCCCCGGCCCGCTACCGCAGCGAGTTCCGCGGACGGGTTTAATTGCCGACGCGCTTCATCAGATCGGCGGGGTAACGATCTCCGGTGACTTCGATCTCAGCCAGGGCGCTGTTGATCGCCGCCAGATCGGCGGATGGTCTGTTCCCCGGCTTCGGACAGGCCAAAATGTTTTACTTTCCCTTCGGCGATCGGCTGCTTAACCGTACCGGCCACCTCTTCAATCGGCACGTTAGGGTCGATGCGGTGCTGATACAGCACACTATAGTGCTCAGGTGCATGCGCTTATCAGTTCAGCTCATTAATCATCGGGGACTGGCGCATAACATTCACCAGAGCACGCGCCATTAATGAGTTCAGCTCACCACTTCTATAAGCCAGACGCACTCAATCCCCCGTGTGCAATAGCCTATGATGAAGGGGTGTTCAACACTCAAGGAATCAAACTGATGATCGATATTACAAAAAAAGACAGCAAACCGGCCGTTGCCGGACCGGCAGACTATTTCACCGGGGCGGTTACCGTTGCTTCCCCGTTTGCCACCACTGAACCGGCGCGTCTGAGCGGCGCAACCGTGACCTTTACCCCGGGCGCACGCACCGCATGGCATACGCATCCACTGGGGCAGACGCTGCTGGTGACGGCGGGCCAGGGTTGGGTGCAGGAGTGGGGTAAAGAAGCACAGGCGATCTCTGCTGGCGACAACGTGTGGATCCGTCCCGGGGTAAAACACTGGCACGGCGCCAGCGCCGAAAGCGCGATGACCCATATCGCCATCGCCGAAGCCGAAGATGGCAAAGTGGTAGACTGGCTGGAGCATGTCAGCGACGAGCAGTATCAGGGCTAATATTTCACCCTGGCGGGCCAACCTAAAAAGAAGGTCGGCCCCTACGAGGAACAGTGGCCGAAGCTGGCGCAGGGGACGACCCGCATCAACACCCAGGGCCGACCGAAAAAGAGGGTCGGCCCCTACAGGAACGGTGGTCGAAGCTGGCGCAGGGGCCGACCCGCATCAACACCCAGGGCCGACCGGAAAAGAGGGTCGGCCCCCACAGGAACGGTGGTCGAAGCTGGCGCAGGGGTCGACCGCCCTTCTGGTCGACCCGCACCAACACCCAGGACCGACCGGAAAAGAGGGTCGGCCCCTACAGGAACGGTGGTCGAAGCTGGCGTAGGGGTCGACCGCCCTTCTGGTCGACCCGCATCAACACCCAGGGCCGACCAAAAAAGAGGGTCGGCCCCCACAGGAACGGTGGCCGAAGCTGGCGTAGGGGTCGACCGCCCTTCTGGTCGACCCGCATCAACACCCAGGGCCGACCGAAAAAGAGGGTCGGCCCCTACAGGAACGGTGGTCGAAGCTGGCGCAGGGGTCGACCCGCAAACCTTAAACCAGGTACTTGTTAAACCACGCCAGGGTTCTTTCCCACGCCAGATCAGCGGCGGCTTTGTCATAACGCGGAGTTGAGTCGTTATGGAAGCCGTGGTTGACCCCTTTGTACACGTAGCCCTCGTAAATCTTGTGATGCTCTTTCAGCGCCGCTTCGTAAGGCGGCCAGCCTTCGGTGATGCGCGTATCCAGCTCGGCATAGTGCAGCAGCAGCGGCGCTTTAATCTTCGCCACGTCTTCCGTTTTAGGCTGACGGCCATAAAACGGCACGGCCGCCGCCAGCTCGGGATAGGCGACAGCTGCAGCATTGGCCACCCCGCCGCCGTAGCAGAAGCCGGTAATGCCCACTTTGCCGGTGCCGGGTTGATGCTGCATCAGAAATTCAATCGCGGCGAAAAAGTCGTTCATCAACTTAGTCGGGTCGATCTGCTGCTGCAGCTCGCGCCCCTTCTCGTCATTACCGGGATAGCCGCCGACCGAACTTAACCCGTCCGGGGCCAGCGCGATAAATCCGGCCTTGGCCACGCGGCGCGCCACATCTTCGATATACGGATTCAGGCCACGGTTTTCGTGCACCACCACCACGCCCGGCACCTTGCCACTGGCGTTGGCCGGGCGCACCAGGTAGCCTTTTACGCTGCCGTGCCCCTGCGGTGACGGATAGTGAATATATTCCGCGAGAATGTCAGGATCGGTGAACTTCACCTGCTGAGCATAAGCATAATTGGGCGTCAGCAATGTGCCGAGCGCGGCGGCCGACAGACCACCAACGACAAATTTCGCCGCGATATCAAGAAATTCGCGCTTGCTGATTTTGCCGTGGACGTAGAAATCGAAATACTCGAGTAGTTCAGGGGGGAAATCTTTTGCCGTCATACGTGTCATGCGCCAGGCTCCGTTCGGTTCAAAAGAAGCCTGAATAATGACCTGTAAATGCCGATTTTGTAAACACATTATGCACAGGCACGTAGGGGCGAGGCAGGCCTCGCCCCCATAACGGGCTCGCTATAATTCGACGGAATGCGCGTTGATATCCGGAATGGCTTTGATCAGTCCCTGCTGCAGATACCACTCGGCAACGTGCTGAATATGCTGGCGCTGCGCTGCGCCGACCGGGGAGAGCGGCACGGTATTCACTGTGCCCAGCTGGTCGCCCAGCCCGTCCCCGAGGCGCCCCATCTGCTGCGCCCAGATTTTCCCGGCCTCATGCGGGTGCTGCTTCGCCCAGGCATTCTGCTGCTTCATCACCTCCCAGAATATCTTCACCACTTCCGGGTGCTGCTGATAAAACGAGGTGGTGACAAAATAGCCCACCGCATTTTCCGAGCCAAGCTGTTTGCCGTTGGTCAGCAGGCGGCCATCGTAGCTCTGGCGCGCCAGCGACAGAAACGGGTCCCATACGGCCCACGCATCAACATGGCCGCCGACAAAGGCGCTGCCGCTGTCGGTCGGCGTCAGGTACTCTTTCTGCACGTCGCTCTCTTTCATCCCGGCGCTTTGCAGCGCGCGCGACAGCAGATACTGCCCGGTGCCGCCCTTATTCACCGCCACCTTTTTCCCGCGCAGGTCGGCCAGCGTTTTCAGCGGCGACTCTTTACGGACCACAATGCCTTCGCCATCGGGCGACATCGCCTGATAGCCGAAGAACACCAGCGGCAGCCCGGCAGAGATGGCGGTGACGAACGCGGTTGAGCTGCCGGTGGTGATATCGATCGACCCGGCGTTCATCGCTTCATAGGCGGGCGCGGCTGAGGAGAACGTCCCCGACCACTGCAATTTAACGTTATGCGCGGCCAGCGCCTTTTCCAGGCTGCCGTTTTCCCGCGCCAGCGCCAGGTCGGTCGGCGCACGTAAAAAGCCAATCCGCAGCGTGACAGGGTCGGCAGCCTGAGCCGCCAGCGTGATGCCTAACGCCGCGGCAACCAGCACGCGCAGCACTCCGTTCTTCATGCCTGTACTCCGTATTCTGCCGCAACGCCAATCGTCAACGGCTGGGTGATAAATTCGGCGGCCAGCAGATCGTCGGCCTGCTGCTGCTGCTCCGCCAGCAGGGCTGGTGCAACGCGCTGAATGCCCCATGGGCGGGCGCGAAGGGTTGCCAGCCAGTGGCTTTCGCTCAGCGCCCCCGGCAGATGCTGATGCAGCAGTCTGGCCGCCTGCAGGCTGTTTTCAGCAATCCAGCGGTCATTATCGCTG
The DNA here is from genome assembly GCF_014773485.1 of Erwinia aphidicola. Classification (GTDB taxonomy): domain Bacteria; phylum Pseudomonadota; class Gammaproteobacteria; order Enterobacterales; family Enterobacteriaceae; genus Erwinia; species Erwinia aphidicola. Next base: position 877,744 of record NZ_JACXBP010000001.1, read on the forward strand.
AGCACTTCCAGCAGCTGCGTTGCCTGCTGCGCATGCTGGCTGAGCCAGCTGGCGCGGCACCAGAACAGCGAACGATTGCGGATCACCTCGCCGACCTGAGCGAGACAGCGCACCTTTTTAGCATCCCGGGCGGCAGTTAGCCAGGGATCGATAGCGGCCCACAGGTCCACCCGCCCTTCGCGCAGCGCACGCGCGGCATCGCTGCCGTTAAGGTCCACCAGCGTGACGTCACCCAGCGTCAGCTGCTGCCGGAGCAGCAGGCGGGCGAGAAAATGGTCGGTAAACGAGCCTTTCATACAGGCAATGCGCGCGCCGCGCAGGTCGCGTACGCTTTGCCTGGCGCCCTCCTTCATCGCCAACAGCGCACAGTTGGCGGCACGATCGGGAGAGGCGGCGAGATAGGCCACATCCAGACCGTTACCCTGGGCGTAGATCGGCGGGGTTGAGCCGGTCCCCGCCACGTCCAGCCGCAGGTCGGTCAGCATCGCCGCGCTGTCGCCGCCGTGCAGATAGTCCACCCAGCGCACGCCGCTTATCGCCGCTTCCAGCACGCCGCGCTGGCGCAGAATAAACAGCGAGAGGTTATTGGGATGGCTGCCGATACGTAAGCTCATCAGCGCTCCTCCGTCTGGCTAATCGGGCGGTCCCACAGATTGCTCCAGGTAAAGGTATTGGCCGCCTCGTCCGCCGCTGCCGTGACCGCATTGTCGTCCAGCTGCAGGCGCGGCAGCACCAGCTCGCTGAAGCGCTCGGCCTTCTCCAGCAGCGGGAAGCCGGAGAGAATAAACACCTCGACGCCAGCCTGCTGATAAGCTTTCAGCGTGCGTTCCACCGTTTGCGGGCTGCCGACAATCGCCGTGCCCGGCCCCGGACGCACCAGACCGATGCCCGCCCACAGCCCGGGATAGATCTCCAGCTCGCGCGGGTCGTCGGGGCGGGCGTCATTGTGCAGCGCGCTCATACGTGCCTGGCCGACGGAGTCCGACCCCGCCGCCAGCGCCCGGCGGGCAGCGATCGCCTGCTCATCCATCGACTGATACAGCTCGTCTACCGCCTGCCATGCGGCCTCGTCGCTGTCGCGCACGATGACATACAGGCGAATGCCAAAGCGTAGCGTGCGCTGGTAAGCTGCCGCCCGCTGCTTCACCGCCGCGATTTTCTCTGCAGCCTGCGGCGGGGTTTCTCCCCAGGAGAGATAGGTATCAATATGCTTAGCCGCGACGTCCTGCGCCGCTTCAGATGAGCCGCCAAACCACAGTGCCGGAGGCGGATAGCCGCCGTTGCCCAACGCCAGCTTCGCCTTGTCGATATCAAGATGGTCGCCATGGAAATCCACCGACTGCCCGGCCAGCAGCGGTTTCAGCACGGTAAGAAACTCATCGCTCAGGGCATAACGCTGGTCGTGTTCCAGGTGCATACCGTAGGCGCCAAGGGTATTTTTATCACCGCTCACCACGTTCAGCAGCACCCTCCCTTTCGAGAACTGGTTAAAGGTGACCGCCATTTTCGCCAGCAGCGTCGGGGAGATCAGCCCTGGCTGGATGGCAATCAGAAACTTCATGCGCTCGGTGGCAGAGATCAGCGATGCACCGATAATCCACGGATCGTGCGCCCCCGTCGCCAGCAGCGCACCGTGAAAACCCAGACGGTCAATACCGCGCGCCACCCGCTGGAACCAGGCATAATCGATGTTATAGCTGCCGGCGGCGTTCCACGGCTGAGGGCCATCAGGGGCGGTGAGATACCAGTAAATTTCCATTGCGGCTAACCTTTGCTGTGTCAGAGTTAAACCACAGCAATATCAAAGCCGTATCGTAAGGACAAAGAAGAAATCGGGGAAAGGTGTGCAGGAATGAGCATTTGGAAAACTGGCGGCTCTGTGGCCGCCTTGTCTTTCAGGCGCGGGTTAATCATCATCACACTTCTAAAATGTACCGTACCGTACCGTACCGTACCGTACGGTTTGCTTGTGCCCTGGCAGGATTTTTTTGTCAATAAAATGTACACTCGGGTTTATTTTTCGCGGGAGGTGCGATGAAAGTCAAAACGGAAGCCCGCCGTGAGGCGATTGTGGAAGCTGCCGCTCAGCTGTTCCAGGAGATGGGGTATGAACGCGCCTCAATGAATGAGCTGGCGAAGCGGCTGGGTGGCTCGAAAACCACGCTGTATAACTATTTCCCCTCGAAAGAGGAGCTGTTTAGCGCGGTGATCCGCACCTATGCGACGCAGCACCTGACCGACGCCGCCTGTGCGCTGGATACCTCCGTCAGCAAAGGCCTGTCGCTGACCGAGAAGCTGCAGCTGTTCGGTGAGCAGATGCTGCAGGTGATGACCACCAACAACACCGCGCTGGCGGTATACCGCATGGTGGTGGCTGAAGCCGGTCATTCGGAGATGGGGATGCTGTTTTATGAATCAGGGCCGCGTGAGAGCATCGAACGGCTTGCGCGACTGTTCTCCAGCGCGATGGACAGCGGCGTGCTGCGCATGGGCGACCCGCAGATCCGTGCGCTGCAGTTCCTCGCCCTGCTGACTGCAGAAATTGAGATCCGCATTTACCAGCGCAACGCGCCGCCGCTGAGCGTGAAGCGGGTCAGCGAGATGACCGCCTGCGCGGTAAGAATGTTTATGGCTGGCGCAGGAAAGTAGTGCCGCCCCTATTGTGAGGAGATGAATAATGAAGACTCTGCCTGCTGTCACTATCACCTACTGCTCCCAGTGCAACTGGATGCTGCGCGCCAGCTGGATGGCGCAGGAGCTGCTGCACACCTTTAGCACCGACCTTGGCTCGGTTACGCTGATACCCGGCACCGGAGGTGTTTACCAGATTGCCATCCACGACCAGATAATCTGGGACCGCAAAACTGATAACGGTTTTCCCGATGCCGCCGAGATCAAACGCCGCCTGCGCGCCGTCTGCTTCCCCGAGCGTGACCTTGGCCATATTGACCAGCACGTGAAACCGGCCGAATAACACCACAGCGGGTCAGGCATGCCTGACCCCTACCTGAACCCGGATGCTGCTACCGTGGGGGGCGGGCACGCCCGACCCGTTGTTTTCCGTGATGCTGCAACCGTAGGGGTCGGGCACGCCCGCCCCGTAGTTTACCGTATCGCAATTAACCGACGCGCTTCACGTCACCGACCAGCAGGATGTAGGAGAGCGCACCAATCAGCGCCACCACCGAGATATAGATCAGCGCCGGGGAGAAGCCATAATCCTGCGCCAGATAGCCCACCACCAGCGGCACGGTGATGCCACCCAGCCCGCCAATAAAGTTGAATACCCCACCGGTTAAACCAATCAGACGCACCGGCGCCAGCGAAGAGACCAGCGACCAGGTGATTGAAGCAAAGCCGTTGCCGAAGAACGCCACCGCCATCAGTACCATGATCCACACCGGATCGTTGGTGTAGTTGGCGCCCATAATGCAGGTGGAGATCAGCAGCCCGCAGATGATCGGCGTTTTACGCGCAAAGCCCAGCGAGCGGCCGCTGCGCACCAGACGGTCGGCGACAATGCCGGAGAGGATCACCCCGAAAAAGGCAGCGAGGAACGGCACGGTCGTCATAAAGCCAGCGGTAAGTGCCGCAATATGTTTCTCCTGGGTCAAATAGTTAGGGAACCAGGTGAGGAAAAACCACAGCGTCGAGGTCACGGCAAACTGCCCGAGGTAAACGCCGCACAGCTTGCGGTGGAACACCAGCTTCCAGTCAGCCGCCGTCATTTTAACGCGGTTTTTCTTCTCTGAGGGGGCATCGCCGTCGATCATCGCCCCGCCGTCGCGAATGTACTCCAGCTCGGCCTGGTTGATACCCTGGCTTTTGCGCGGAGCCTGGTAGACTTTGATCCAGACAAATGACCAGATAATGCCGATGCCGCCGGTAATGATAAACACCCAGTGCCAGCTCAGTATCTCCTGGATCCAGATCAGCAGCGGCGTCAGAAATGCCAGGCCGACAAACTGCCCGGAAGTGTAAAAACCCACGGCCGAAGCACGCTCCTGCTCCGGGAACCAGCTGGTCACCAGGCGATTATTGGTCGGGAACGCCGGCGCTTCAAAGATACCGGTAATCGCGCGCAGGCCAATCAACGACATTAATCCGCTGGCAAAGCCTTGCAGCAGCGTCGCCACCGACCAGCCGAAGATGGCGATGAAATAGGTCAGGCGCGAACCGACGCGGTCAAGGAACCAGCCGCCGGGGATCTGGCACAGGGTATACAGCCATGCAAAGGCCGAGAAGACGTAGCCCATCTGCGCTTTGCTGATGCCAAACTCTTCCTGAATATGTGCCGAGGCCACCGCCAGGTTGGCGCGGTCGACATAGCAAATCACCACGGTAATAAAAATCATCAGCAGGGTTAAATAGCGCCGACGCGTAGGCCTGGTATTAACGTCAGAGATGTCCATAATAGGGCTCCGTAGGGTTTCAGGGCGAGATTTACCCGCCCGGTGAGAGGTTTATCTTTCTAATAATTTGATAAAAAAATTGCCATATAAATAGAACGGTACACTTTGCCACTAATATCGTTAATGGCTGTGCACTCTTAATTAATATCCAAAATAACTCGAGCAGCAGGAAGGCGGCAAGCCCGTGAGTCTCCAGCAGCATAGTAAGCTATGTGACTGGGGTCAGCGGGTGAAGCCAACGCATCTGCGGCTCGAAGAATGAAGGATATTTACCATTCCGCCACGGAACCATCCGCGAAACGCCACAATGGATTACGCCAGTCCGGGGCATTTTTACTGCGCTCAATCACCAGCTCTTCGTTTATTTCTACGCCAAGGCCGGGTTTATTTAACGGATAGAAATGACCGCCATCCATTTTAAAGTCGTCTTTATTAATCACGTAGTCGAGAAGTTCGGCGCCCTTATTATAATGGATACCCATACTCTGCTCCTGGAATACCGCATTGCGCGAGACAAAATCGACGTGCAGGCAGGCTGCCAGCGCAATCGGTCCCAGCGGGCAGTGCGGCGCCAGCGCCACATCGTAAGATTCAGCCATCGCGGCAATTTTATAGCACTCGGTAATGCCGCCCGCGTGGGAGAGATCGGGTTGCAGAATAGCGAGACCGCCCGCTTCCAGCACGCGTTTAAACTCGAAGCGCGAAAACATGCGCTCACCGGCGGCAATCGGAATATGGGTTTGTGCCGCCAGTTTCGGATAGTACTCCGCCTGCTCTGCCAGCACCGGCTCTTCGATAAACAGCGGACGATACGGCTCCAGCTCTTTGATCAGCACTTTCGCCATTGGCGCACTGACGCGGCCGTGGAAGTCGAGGCCGAACTCAATCTCACTGCCGAACGCTTCACGGATCTGCGCCACGGTATTGACGGCGGTATCGATCTTACGCGAGTTATCGATAATGCCCATCTCTTCACAGCCGTTCAGCTTAAAGGTGTCGAAGCCGATGGTGCGCAGCTTTTTGATCCCTGCGATGGCATCTGCCGGGCGGTCGCCGCCGACCCAGCTGTAGGCTTTGATGCTGTCGCGCACCAGCCCGCCCAGCAGCTGATAGACCGGGACGCCGAGCACTTTGCCCTTAATATCCCACAGCGCCTGGTCGATGCCCGCAATGGCGCTCATCAGGGTTGGGCCACCGCGATAGAAGCCGCCGCGATACATGACCTGCCAGAGATCGTTGATGCGCGCCGGATCCTGGCCGATCAGATAGTGTGACATCTCGTGCACCGCCGCTTCCACGCTGCGTGCGCCCCCTTCTATTACCGGCTCGCCCCAACCGAATACGCCTTCGTCAGTTTCAATTTTGAGGAACATCCAGCGCGGCGGTAGGCGGTAAGTTGTCAGTTTGGTAATTTTCATCGTAACGCGTCCTTATAAGCGTGAATAAATGCCTGAGCCTGTTCAACGGTGCGCGCCAGCGGCTGCCCGGCGCGGTAGAGATCGCTGCCCAGCCCGGCGCCAATGCAGCCCGCCGCCATAAAATCTTTTAAGTTTTCCGGGGTCACGCCGCCGACGGCAAATACCGGAACGTCGGCAGGCAGCACCGCCTTCAGGGCTTTGATATAGTCAGGGCCAAAGGCGGAAGATGGGAAAATTTTCAGGGTTTGCGCACCGGCTTCCAGCGCGGTAAACGCTTCGGTCGCGGTCGCGCACCCGGCAGCCACCACCATCCCGCAGTCGACCGCCCGGCGGATCACCGCGGCGTTGGTATTTGGCGTTACCACCAGCTGGCTTTTGATCTGCGCCAGCTGCTCAACCTGCTCCACTTTCAGTACCGTTCCAGCACCGATCAGGGCTTTATCGCCGAAGTTCTGCACGGCTTCGCTAATGCTGACCGCCCACTCCGGGGAGTTAAGCGGGATCTCGATGGCGTCGAACCCTGCGGCGATCAGCGCGGCAATATGCTCCTGCGCTTCCTGCGGACGAATGCCGCGTAAAATGGCGATTAACGGTAATTTAGTCTGCCAGCTCATTGGCTATGCTCCTTATCCCATGCTGGAAGGCGCTATCGCCCGCCAGCGTTTGTGTATTGAGGCCGACAAAACGCAGCGCCTGCTGATAGCGTTGCGCCAGCGCCTCCCCGGCTATAATCGTCACCGGACGCCCGGCCTTCACCGCGTACTGCCCGGCCATCAGCGCCGCTTCGTGGCCAATTAACAGGCCGGAGAGAAAATCGCTAATCGTCGCCCGGTCACGCACCCCCAGCACGTGTGCCGCACGCACTTCAAACAGCCGGGAGAGAATGGAGCGGTCGCTGCTGCCTACCGCCAGCCCGTCGCGAAAAGCGGCGCGATCCTCACGCTGCTCAGGCAGCCCCGCCCCCACCAGCGACTGCGTTAACAGCAGGTGGTGCAGCTCACCGGTCATGACGGTACGAAAATCGATAATTTTGTCCGCTTCGGCCTGCACCCACTTGGCATGGGTGCCGGGCATCACGTAAACGTCCGCCGGGGCGAGCTGAAGTGCGCCCAGCAGCTGCGTCTCTTCACCGCGCATGACATTGGCGTTATCCTCCCGCTGCACGCTCAGCCCGGGCACCACCCAGGCACGGTTATCGACGCGGGTCAGGCGAGCGGCAATGTCGCTCAAGCGCACCGGGCAACTAAGGTACGGCACCGGCTGCCAGCCCGCGTTGCTGCCGACCATCCCGGCCATGACCACCGGCACGTCATCCACCGGCCAGCCGGCGGTCACTTCAGCAAACACCTCGGCGCAGCGGCGACCGTTGAGGCGCGTGACGCCCGCCTCTGAGCGGCGCTCTTCGACGCATGCGCCCTGCTGATAGTGCCACGCGCGTAAATTGGTGGATCCCCAGTCGATGGCGATATAGCTGTTCACATTATCTCCTTAAGGCGCCCCGTTGAGCTGGCAATCATGGTTTTCGCCGCCTGCTCAGCGGCATCGGCATCCTGATGGCGAATGGCATCCAGCAGAGCTTTATGCTCCTCCAGCGTACGCGGCATATTGGCTTCGTCCGGCATAAAGGTGCGGTCAAACACCGCTTTTTGCAGCTCGCCAATCGCAACGTTAAGCTGTTGCAGCACCGGGTTATGCACCGAGGCCATCACCGCTTCGTGGTAGCGAATATCCGCCTGGTTAAAGGCATCACGATCGCGGCGGTTCGCCACCATCTCGTTCCAGGCCATCTCGATATTCGCCAGATCGCTGGAGGTGGCGCGCTCCGCCGACCAGCGCGCAATTTGCGGCTCTACCAGCACGCGCACTTCGTTCATGGCGGCGATCAGGCGCGGGTCGTCATCATGCGCCAGCGACCAGCGCAGCACGTCGCTGTCGAGGTAGTTCCACTGGTTGCGCAGGGTGACGAACGCGCCGCGATAGCGCTTCATCTCCATCAGGCGTTTCGCCATCAGCGAGCGAAACACCTCGCGAATAATATTGCGCGAGGTGGTAAAGCGTTCGCACAGCTCGGCTTCGGCAGGCAGCGCGCCGCCGGGAACATATTTGCCCGAAACGATCTCCTCGCCCAGGGTCAGGATGATGCGTTCGGTTTTACTTAGCTGTTCTTGCGTCATGATTTTCCATTCGGTGAGCTGCAGGTCAGCGGCGGCAGTGGATGAGCAGATTGTAGTACTAATGGATAAAGTTGTACTACAATCCAGATCACAAAACAGACAATTGCTCTGACAGGCACAAAAAAGGCCGGGCAAGCCCGACCTTATGGTTAATCCTGAGCCTTACATCAGAAATCGACGTTCACACCCAGCTGGAAATTACGCCCCGGCATGACGGCCAGTGAGCGGTCGTTGATATCCATCGGGGTCTCCCCGGTCAGGTCGCGGCTGCTGAGGTAATCCCAATATTTGCGATCGGTCAGGTTATAGATGCCGCCGCTCAACCTGACGTTCTTCGTCACCTTCACCCACGCGGAGAGATCCACCATGCCGTAGCCCGGCACGCGCTGGTACTCGGAAGTGGCATCGGTCAGCGCCGAGCCACTGTTGTTGAAGCTGTTGCGATTGGTGTTTTCCGCCTGCTTGCCCTTCACAAAGGTTGCGGTGACATTGGCACCAAAGCGCTGCGCCGGGTCGTCCCAGCCCACGCCGACCACGGCTTTCATCGGTGCCACGCTGTCGAGGTCAACATACCTGTCGCCGGCATAGCTGGACTTCGACTGCCCTTTGCTGTACCCCAGCGCGAAGGTGCTGTTCAGACCATTAACCGCTTCAAACCAGGTGCCGTAGTTGATTTTGCTACTGATGTTGCCGCCCCAGATGTAGGCTTTATCGCGGTTTTCCGCCTGATAAGTGGTGGCGATATTTGACGGCACGTTGGCGAATTTCTCCGGGTTGGTGGCGCGGCTGTAGCGGGTATAGGCAATAAAGTTTTTATAGCTGTTATAGAACATCGCGCCGCTGAAGGTGACCCCTGGCGTGGCTTCTCCCTTTACGCCCCACTCAACGTTGTTACTGGTTTCGGTATCGAGATCGGTGTTGCCGATCAGCGCGTACTGGCGGCCGGCCAGGTAGTTGGAGCCGAGGTTCCACGAGCCGTACAGCTGGCTGGCATTCGGGAACTGCGCCCCGCGCTTGTACTGCACATAGGTCATCAGCTTTGGCGTGATGTCGTAGTTGAAGCTGATGGACGGCAGCACCTGCGTGTCGCTGTTGGTTTTACCGTACAGCGCTTCGGCATCGGCCCCGGTGAGCACGTCGGTGCCGGCGGCGAGGTTATCGAGGTTCTGCGGTTTGGTTTCCTGATGTGCCACGCGCACGCCGGGCACTACCGCAAAGCCGTGACCGTCGAGATCGAACTGAATGGTGTCCTGCACGAAACCACCCAGAACCACGGTGCGGCTGTCGCCCTGGGGTTTGGTGATCTTATTGAACGAGGTCTGCGCCGGGGACTGGCTGAATGGACGCTCAGCATCGGCCAGACGGGCATTGACCCCGGCGAGCAGATCGTGACGGCCAATGCTTTTCGCCAGCTGGGCTTCGTAGCCCACCGTTTCAACGTTATAGTCAGAATAGACGCGCTGCATGGATGACGCATCCAGCGGCATCAGGGTGTTGTCGTGCGCTTCGGTTTTCTGGTAGTAGACCTTGTTGCTCAGGCTGTCGATCCACGCGTTTGCCGGCGTCCACTCATCTTTCAGGCTGATGCCCCAGCGGCGGGTATTGCTCTGCTGATTGGCATCGCCCAGTACCGCTGTGCCGGCGGTGTTCCAGCTGTCGTAACGGGTGTGGTTCACCTTGTTGTAGAGATCGACGGTGGCTATCAGCTTGTGCTCGTCGCTGGGCTGCCAGATGCCGGAGGCGAGAAACGCATCGGAGTGCCAGTTAGCCGGGTAAGCATCCCGCTCGCCGCTGTTGTTGCGCGTCTCCTGCCCGTCGCGGCGGCTGTAAGCCACCAGCCCGCGCAGGGTTTCATCGCCCATCGCTGCGGTAATGCCGTTGTGCCAGCTGCGGTTGGAGGAGTCGTAATCGCTCTGGTAGCCAAAGTAGGTCGGTTTTGACGGCGCCAGGTAGTCATCGGCAGATTTTGGCAGGAAGGAGACGGAGCCACCGAGCGCGTTATTGCTGCGCGCCGTAGAGGTTGCGCCGACTTCGATGTCGACCTGGCCGTAAAGATAAGGATCCACGTAGTCGCGACCGATACCGAAGGTATTTACCCCGGCACGGCTGGCGTAGCTGCGCCCGGTCGCGTCCGGCTGCGGGATGCCGTCAACGTCCATCGCGATGCGGTTACCCTCCAGACCACGGATGTTGTAGCCGGTGTAGCCGCTGCGGTCGAAGCCGCTTTTACCGCTGGTGGAGCCACCGCTGCTGCCGACCGCACCGATCAGCGTTTCATAACGCATGATGGTGCCAAAGTCGTTGCCGCCGCGCTGCTGCATCTCCGCCGCGCTGAGCGTGATTTTGCTGCCGGCGACGTTTTTCACCGCCGGCGACAACACGGTCATCACCGCATCATCTTTCGGCCTGGCGGCATCGGACGGTTTCTGGCCGCTGGCGTTCTGTGCTGTTTGTGCGGTCTCGTCACCCTGCTCCGCAGCGCTGCTGACGGTGGCGGTGAGTAAAGTTCCCATGACGAGCGATGTCTGCAGTAGCCCCTGGCGGGACGAAAATTTGAGCATGATAAATACCTGATTTAATTATTGGTATTTGCTCAACAGTGCTTTCCGATGAAACAGGTTAATGGCCCCGAAAATGCGATGCGCGGGGCAAGTCGTTCTTTTATAATTTGCGACATCATATACAGACGATAATAATTATCAATACACTAATTGAATAATTTACATTAACCTGCGGAACTTTCTGCTAAAGCCGCCCTCATGGCATAAAAAAACCGCTGTTCCTTGCGGCGCAGCGGCTTAGACGTGACTCAGTCCTCTCAGGATTCAGCGAAATCCGTCAGCACCTTGCCTTCCATGCGGTAGCGCACCCACTCATCCTGCGGAACCGCGCCGAGGCTTTTGTAGAAGTCGATGGCAGGCTGGTTCCAGTCGAGCACGCTCCACTCCAGGCGACCGCAATTGCGCGCGACCGCCAGCTGGGCGATATGGCGCAGCAGGGTTTTACCGGCTTTATGGCCGCGAAAACGCGGGGAGACGTAGAGATCTTCAAGATAAATACCGTTTTTGCCCAGCCAGGTAGAGTAGCTGGTAAAGAACACCGCGTAGCCCGCCGCCTCACCGTCGATTTCGCAGATTAGCGCTTCTGATTTGCTCTCCGCAGCGAACAGCGACTCTTCGATGTCCTGCTGGCTGGCGACCACTTCATGTAGCGCTTTCTCATATTCGGCCAGCTCGGCGATCATCGCGAGGATCAGTTTAGCGTCCGGGCGTTCGGCGCGGCGGATAACGATATTCATTGTATTTCTCTGAGGTTAGGGCGTGGATAACGCTTAGCATAACCGCTAAGCGCGGGTGAATGAAGGGAAAGCTTATGCCGCTATGCGTCACGCAGCGTGATGAGTCTGACGATCGTGGTGGTCGCGCCTGGCGATGCCCAGCCTTTCGCGCAGCGTGCGGCTGTCGTCCTGATGCCAGTAACCGCGGGCTTCGAGGATCGGCAGCACGTAGCGCACCACGTCTTCCAGCGCTTCGTTCAGCACCGGGCCGCAGATGATAAATCCGCTGGCGCCACCCTGCTCAACCCAGCGGATAAAGGTGTCGGCCACCTGCTCTGGCGTGCCAAAAAACTCGCCTTTTGGCAGCGTGGTGCGCAGCGCAACCTCGCGCAGCGTTAACTTTTCTTCTGCCGCCAGTCGTTTGATCTGATCGGTGGTGGAACGGAAGCTGTTCTCGCCCAGGCTACCCAGCTGCGGGAAAGGCGCGTCCGGATCATACTGGCTGAAGTCGTGATGGTCGAAGAAGCGCCCAAGGTAGTTCAGCGCCTGCTCCAGCGTCAGCAGGGAGAGCAGATACTGATATTTCTCCTCGGCTTCCTGTTCCGTGGCGCCAATAATCGGGCTGATGCCGGGAAAAATTCCCACCGCGTCACGCCCCTGCTGCGCCACCTGTTCACGCAGGCTGGCGGCGTAACCTTCGGCTTCCTCCAGCGTGCGCGCGTTGGTAAACACCGCGTCAGCCGTCGCCGCCGCCAGGCGAATACCGGACTCAGAGGCGCCCGCCTGGAAGATCACCGGCTGCCCCTGCGGGGAGCGCTGAATATTAAGCGGCCCTTCAACCGAGAAGTGGTCGCCCTGATGATTCAGCTTGTGCAGCTTGCTGGCGTCAAAAAACTCGCCGCTCTGCTTGTCACGGATAAATGCATCCTCTTCCCAGCTGTTCCACAGCCCCTGCACCACTTCAATATATTCACGCGCTATCTGGTAACGCTGGCCGTGCTCCGGGTGTGTTTTACCAAAGTTGCGCGCCGAGCCTTCCAGCGGCGAGGTCACCACGTTCCAGCCTGCGCGCCCGTGGCTGAGCAGGTCGAGCGTTGCCAGCTGCCGTGCGACGGTAAACGGATCGCTGTAGGAGGTGGAGATGGTCCCGGCCAGCCCGATGCGTTCGGTGACCGAGGCCAGGGAGGAGAGCAGCGCCACCGGCTCGAAACGGTTAAGGAAGTGCGGCAGGGATTTTTCATTGATGTGCAGCCCGTCGGCGACAAACAGGAAGTCCAGCCCGGCATCCTCTGCCTGGCGTGCCAGCTGGTGATACCAGCTAACGTTGACGCTGGCATCGGCCGGGACACGATGATGGCGCCACGCATTCATAAAACCACCGGCGCCCTGCAGCATCAGACCAAGTTTGATCCGTTGTGGATTCTGGCTCATTTTACTACTCCCTCGTCATAAGATATGACGCCAGATTTTCATAAATCCGCGACGGAATTAAATATCAATATCCCCTTTGTAATGCCGCATTACGGCAAACTGCCGGGCGGTGAGGGTTTTACCCGCACCAGCAGCGGAGTATGATGTCGCGCTTTGGTTAATATGATGTTCTCTTTTGCTGACTTCAGGATCCTGCCGCCATGATTGTTCGCCCGCATCAGCACTGGTTTCCGCGCCTGTTCTCATGGCACGGCGCGGTGCTGCAAAAAATTCTGTTTCGCCTGAGCCTCAATCTGATGATGGCGATATTCGCGGTGATCTGCTTTCAGTGGTATGAAACGCTGGGGGTGAAGCTGACCACCGCGCCGTTCAGCCTGCTGGGGGTGGCGATTGCTATCTTTCTTGGCTTTCGCAATAGCGCCAGCTATGCGCGCTTTGTTGAGGCGCGAACCCTCTGGGGGTCGCTGCTGATTACCCAGCGTTCGCTGCTGCGCCAGGCGAAAGGCGCGCTGCGCAGCGACCCGGCGGCAGTGAGCGAATTCAGCGCGCTGCTGAAGGCCTTTAGCTGGAGCCTGAAGCATCAGCTGCGCAGCACCGATGCCAGCGATGATATCCGCCGCCTGGCCCCGGAAAAGTGGCGGGAAGAGGTGCTGGCCAGCCCGTTCAGGACCGGCCGCCTGCTGTTGTGCATGGGCGCGTGGCTGGCGGACCAGCGCGAAAAAGGGCTGATTAGCGACCTGCTGTATAACGGCATGGATAATAATCTGAATGAGCTGTCGCATATTCTGGGCGGCTGCGAGCGCATCAGCACCACGCCGATCCCGTTTGCCTACAGCCTGATTGTGCATCGCACGGTGTACCTGTTCTGCACCCTGCTGCCGTTCGCGCTGGTGGCAGACCTGCACTACATGACGCCGCTGGTCTCGGTGTTTATCTCTTATACCTTTTTGTCGCTGGAATCGCTGGCGGAAGAGCTGGAAGACCCCTTTGGCACCTCCGCTAACGACCTGCCGCTGAACGCCATCTGTAACCACATCGAACGCACCCTGTGCGAGATGGATAACCAGCACCCGCTGCCGGAGAAGCTACTGCCGGACGCGCGATATAATTTGATGTGATTGGATTGCTGTTGCGATAACAGTTTAGGGCCGACCGGAAAAGAAGGTCGGCCACTACGCGTGACGGGCTACGCTTGTCGGCAGCGCAATGACGTTGGATTTATAGAGGCACTAACGGATGCTGGCAATCAGGACTAGCCGGGTTAACCGGCCGATGTAGGGGTCGGGCATGCCCGACCCGCTGGGAGGGCTCCAGCCTAAAGGGATCTAACGACGGCGAGCCCTGAAATCATCCTTACTTCCCGAGAATGCTGTTCACCGCGGCGGCATGGCCGGTTTTGTCGCTGGCGCCGGAAAGCACCTGGATAACCACAAACTTGTTATCGGCGGTAGAGAGCAGCGTCGCCTGCTGCACGCCTTTACCGTCCATCTTGTCGGTGGCTTCAATGTGATAAACGTCCAGCCCTTTGACCTTCTCGGTCTTCTCGCTGATCACCTTATAATCCGGCGATGCCTGCTTCTGTTTATCCTTAATCGACTTCATACCGTTGAGGAAGTCCGCATCGGTGCCGCCTCGCGCCACAACGGGGACATTGTCCTCACCGAGGATAATCACGCGCTTTTCTGCCTGGCTGACGTACATCTTGCCCGGTGCCCCGCCCGGCATTGGCTGCTGCTGATAACCTTTCAGATTAAAAGCAAAGTCGCCGTTCAACAGCGAGACTTTCTGCGTGGCGGGTGCCGCTGCCGCAGGAGTAGTGACTTCCGCTGCGCCTGCGGCTGTCGCCGTACCAGAGAGGGCCAGCACCAGAGATAATGAACCTGCTAATTTAGATAATTTAATAGATTTCATTCGAGCATCCTTCTTCTGAATTGGCTTTCAGTATAGTGAGCCGCTCAAGCCCCCTGCCATGAGAAAGTTCCTTAACTGCCGAAAACGATAATGATTAATAAGGATATTTGGCCAGTCACTCTATCGCAGCCAAACCAAAGCCCTGCTTGCCATTACGCTTTACGTTGTACATCGCTTCATCGGCGCGCATCAGCGCCGCGCCAAAATCATCAGATTCCTTCACCTCAGCAATACCGACCGATGCGCCAATCTGCGCCAGGCCGTTATCGAGCTCGAACGGCGTCAGCGCCGCATCCAGCACGGCCTGCGCCGCAATGCGTACTTTGGGATAACCGATCAGGTAAGGCAGCAGCAGCACAAACTCATCGCCGCCGATCCGGCTAATCACCACGGCGGGCGGCACCGCGTCACGCATACGCTGGCTGAGCTGGATCAGCACCTCATCACCGCTGCGGTGGCCGAGCGTGTCATTAACGTGCTTAAAGTTGTCGAGGTCGATATAGGCAAGGCACAGCGGACCCTGCGTTTTCATCTGGCTGAAATGGTGTTGCAGCGCGTGGCGGTTAGTAAGGCCGGTTAGCGGATCGTGATGCGCCAGCGCCGAGAGCTGGGCTTCGTACTGCTTCTCTTTAGTCATATCAATATGAGTGCCGGTCACCTTCAGCGCGTTACCCTGCTCGTCCCATTCGCTGACGCGCCCGCGGTCCAGCACCCAGGTGATCTTACCGTTCTTGGCGATCATCCGGTGCAGCGCCTCATAATAGGGTGCGCGCCCCTCGATATGGTCATAAAACGCCTTCAGCACTTCCTGCGCATCCTCCGGGTGCAGATGTTCGCGCCACACGGCAAATTGCGCACTCAGCTCCTTCGGCTGGAAGCCCAGCATCGACCCCCAGCGGCGGTTGAAGATCACCAGCTTGCCGCTGGGGATATCCAGCTGCCACAGACACAGCCCGGTGCCGTCCAGCGCCGCATTCAGCTTATGGCGGGCGTCATGGGCAATACGCTTCAGGCGCGCATTATGTTTTTTCAGGTTGTGGATTTGCTGGTGGAGCGCTTCGTCGGACATGGTTCACGCAAAGAGTGAAAATAAGCGCTATTTTGCCTGCGCGAATTTTTCTGTAAATGACTGAATTGAAAAGCCGATCTTTGGTGGGGAATTTCAGGGAAAGAAGGGTTTTTGGCGGAATAGCAGGGCAATATCAGCGGGGAGCGCTGTTTTACCGGGTTGGATGCTGAGAGCTGATCAATAGCTGGCGGCGCGATGCCCTGCGCCGCCGGGCTTAACGTGGTCAGAATTACATCTGCACCAGGTTCTTAATTTTTACGTCCGGATTAACATCCGCTTCGTAATCCACGCCGTCCAGACCAAAGCCGAACAGGTGCATGAACTCGGTTTTGTAACCAACGAAGTCAGTCAGCTGGTTCAGGTTTTCGTCAGTGACGGTTGGCCACAGTGCGGAAACCTCGTCCTGAACTTCAGGCTGCAGCTCTTTATAATCGGCACGCAGGCGGCCGGTGTCATCGAGGATCGGCGAAGCACTATACAGGCTGTCTTTAAACAGGCCGTAGACCTGCTCGATGCAGCCTTCGTGGGTGCCTTTCTCTTTCATCACTTTAAACAGCAGTGAAAGATAAAGCGGCATCACCGGGATAGCCGAACTGGCCTGGGTCACTACCGCTTTCAGTACGGAAACGCGTGCGTCGCCGTTACCGTGCGCGGCCAGCTTGTCGCGAATGGAAAGAACGCGTTTATCGAGATCTTTCTTCGCTTCACCAATTGAGCCGTTCCAGTAGATATCATGGGTGATCTGCTCGCCCAGATAGGTGAAGGCAGTAGTTTTAGCGCCGTCGGCCAGAACACCCGCTTCCATCAGCGCGTCGATCCACATCTGCCAATCTTCACCACCCATAACCGCGACGGTGCCTTCGATCTCTTCCTGAGAAGCCGGTTCCAGGGAGACGTCGGTGATGGTTTCTTTATCGGTGTTCAGCCCACGGGTCACCAGCGGCTTGCCGATTGGCTTCAGGGTAGAGTTAAACACTTCACCGGTGGTTGGGTGGGTACGGCGTGGCGCGGCCAGGCTGTAAACCACCAGGTCAACCTGACCCAGATCCTGCTTAATCATCTCAATGGTTTTCTGTTTCACCGCGTCGGAGTAGGCGTCACCGTTGATGCTTTTGGCATACAGGCCTTTCTCCTCGGCAAACTCTTCGAACGCCGCAGAGTTGTACCAGCCTGCGGTGGCGGTTTTATTCTCTTCGCCGGCACGTTCAAAGAACACGCCCAGCGTATCTGCACCGCAGCCAAACGCCGCAGAGATACGCGCCGCCAGGCCGTAACCCGTCGAGGCGCCAATCACCAGAACTTTTTTCGGGCCGGAAGCGATCTCGCCCTGTTGGGTGACGTATTCGATCTGTTTTTTGACGTTAGCTTTGCAACCCGCCGGATGGGCAGTAATACAGATGAAGCCACGGATGCGTGGTTTAATAATCATATTGACCTCAGTTTATGAAACTTTTTCATTAACTTTTTCATTAACTTTCTCATGAAATAAGGGCGTCAGAATAGCGCGTAAAGCGGTTCAGGCAAAGTGCGGAAGCGCCGATCTGCCGCTTCGGCTTACTCTGTAAGCGCCAGTTGCTTACGGATTAAGCGCTTTTAGTGCGCTGGCCTGATACTGCGCCATCTCCGCAGGCGGCACCATGCCGCCGCCGGTCGCCCAGACTAAGTGCGTCGCACCGGCCAGCGCCGCTGCACTGATGCCCTGCTGAGCCAGCTTTTCAGGCTGCGCGCTGATACGCCACGGCCCTGCCATTCCCGCCAGCGCCGACGGTTCCAGCGCCAGCTGTTCATGCTGATACAGCAGCCCGAGCAGCGCATACATTTCTTCGTCACTGAGAGTATAAAAGGCGCTTAGCAAACGCTCCATTGCGCGGCCCACAAAACCGGAGGCGCGCCCGACCGCCAGACCGTCCGCTGCGGTACGGTTGTCGATTCCCAGATCCTGTACCGCGATCTCATCATGCAGGCCGGTGTGTACGCCCAGCAGCATGCACGGAGAGTGCGTCGGCTCGGCAAAGATGCAGTGCACGCTGTCGCCAAAGGCCAGCTTAAGGCCAAACGCCACGCCGCCGGGGCCACCGCCGACGCCGCACGGCAGATAGACCAGCAGCGGATGCTGTGCATCAACCCGGATATTTTCCGCAGCAAACTGCTGCTTCAGCCGTTCCCCGGCCACCGCATAGCCAAGAAACAGGTTATGGGAGTTCTCGTCGTCGATAAAGAAACAGTGCGGATCGGACTCGGCCTGACGGCGCCCTTCCGCCACCGCCACGCCGTAATCCTGCTGATACTCCACCACCTTTACGCCGTGCTCGCGCAGCTTCTGCTTTTTCCACGCGCGCGCATCCGCCGACATGTGGACCGTGACATCAAAACCGAGGCTGGCACTGATAATCCCGATCGACAGGCCAAGATTTCCGGTCGAGCCGACGGCAATACGCCGCTGGCTGAAAAACTGGCGCAGCGGCGCGGAAGCAAGGCAGGCATAGTTATCCGTCTCCTTCAGCAGCCCGGCATCGATTGCCAGCTTTTCCGCATGTGCCAGCACTTCATAGATGCCGCCGCGGGCCTTAATCGAGCCCGACACCGGCAGGTGGCTATCTTTCTTTAACCACAAACTGCCGGGCAGCGCGTGCTGATAGCGTGCATCAAGCACCGGTTGTAAGCGGGTCAGCGGGCAAATTTCCGACTCAATGATGCCGTTGCTGGCGCGCGTTTCCGGGAATACCTGCATCAGGTAAGGAGCAAAACGCGCCAGCCGGGCGCTGGCTTCCACCACCTGTTCACGCGTCAGGCCGACGTGCGCATAGCCCTGTGCCAGCGTCGTGGCTTTAGGGTTGAACCAGGTAACCGGTTGTAAGGCACACAGCTGATTAACCAGTGGAAAATTCTGCCTGACCTGTTCTGCATCCATTAACATGGTGACTTCTCCTGTGGTGGTGGGGTGATGGCCGATTTATGCTTAAACAATGGGAAAAACAGTCATTAGCGCCAAAGTTTGATCGCATTCAAATTTCTGAAAAATATAAAGAAAAAACCAGATATGCAGTTTATCTGCATAACTACCGCCTGCCAACTGTCGGTCTGTAAAGTCAGCGCAGTTTTACCCGCTAACTATGCAGTTAGTCATGCTGAATTGCGCTTAAAACACAGGATTTCACATTTATTTAAAAACTTTGAAACCTTTTTTTGATGTTAAATTAGCGGCGACTTAGTGAGATTCACTGAGTCATCCACGGTATGACAGTATTTATAACTAAGAGCTCCCCGCACGGCATTTGCCCCTGACGGACAGGCTCTACACATATGAAGGTTTGTTATGGAAAAGCTCTCTTACGTTTCTGAAGGCAGCAAGACGGCCTGGTCAACCTATCTGCAGCAGATCGATCGCGTCGCGCCGTATCTCGGCGACCTGTCGCGCTGGGTGGATACCCTGCGTCATCCGAAACGTGCACTGATTGTAGACATTCCGCTGCAAATGGACGACGGCAGCATCCGCCACTTCGAAGGCTTCCGCGTGCAGCACAACCTGTCGCGCGGCCCGGGTAAAGGCGGTATTCGTTACCATCCTAATGTGGATCTTAATGAAGTCATGGCGCTTTCTGCGTGGATGACGATCAAATGTGCGGCGGTTAACCTGCCGTATGGCGGCGCCAAGGGCGGGATCCGCGTTGACCCCTTTGCGCTGTCGGAAGGCGAGCTCGAGCGCCTGACGCGCCGCTACACCAGCGAAATTGGCCTGATCATCGGCCCGCAAAAAGATATTCCTGCGCCGGACGTTGGCACCAACGCTAAAGTGATGGCGTGGATGATGGACACCTATTCAATGAATCACGGCACCACCATCACGGGCGTTGTGACCGGTAAGCCTATCCACCTTGGTGGTTCACTGGGGCGCGAAAAAGCCACCGGGCGCGGCGTATTTATTACCGGCCGTGAAGTGGCACGCCGCAGCGGCATTGAAATTGAAGGTGCGCGAGTTGCCGTGCAGGGCTTTGGTAACGTCGGTAGCGAAGCAGCGCGCCTGTTTAACGATGCCGGGGCGCGCGTGGTAGCGATTCAGGACCACAGCGCCACGCTGTTCAACGCGGCAGGCATCGACCTGGTCGCGCTGAGTGAGTGGCAGGCAGCCAATAAAAAGATTGCCGGATTCAGCGGCGCAGACGTTATCAGCGATGAGGCATTCTGGGACGTAGAAATGGAGATTCTGATCCCTGCCGCGCTGGAAGGTCAGATCACCCGTCAGCGCGCGGAAAAACTGCACTGCCGCATCGTGCTGGAAGGCGCAAACGGCCCAACCTTCCCGGAAGCCGATGACGTGCTGGCCTCACGCGGTATTACCGTCGTGCCGGACGTCGTGTGTAACGCCGGGGGCGTAACCGTCAGCTACTTTGAGTGGGTGCAGGATATGGCCAGCTTCTTCTGGAGCGAGGACGAAATTAATGAGCGCATGGATAAGCTTATGACCGAAGCGATGGTCCACGTCTGGGATAAAGCGCGTGAGAAGACGTGCAGCCTGCGCACCGCCGCCTATATCGTGGCGTGCGAGCGCATCCTGATGGCACGTAAGGATCGCGGGATCTATCCGGGTTAAGAGCAATATAGCCCCTCAAAAACCGTATTGATGTAGGGTTGGCTCGAAGAATGGCAGGCTCCTTTAGGAACCTGCCTTTTTTTAGATCTTTTCCGCCCGGGCGTCCGCTTCGGCCTGCTGGTAACGCTGCTTAAATGCCTCGTTCTCTTCGACCAGGCGCAGCGCCGCCTCGATCAGTTCATTCTGCACCAGCGTATCGGCACCGTCGCTGGTGGCCCAGTGAATGTACATCACGCACAGTGCCGCAACTTGCAGCTGCTCGCCCTCTTCATTGCTGCCGTCAAACTGATATTCGGCCAGCGACCAGCGGTAAATTTCAGCGACAAATGGCATATCACCACTTTCATCCAGCGCGGGTAAGGTGGCGAACAGTTCCAGCATCTCCGGGGTGGCGACGTAGTTCTGGCGGCCAACGGCATCCAGCTGGCGTCCGTGGGCGCGGGCCTTATTGGCCTGTTTGGCTTTCAGTTTGGCGCGTTTGTTACGTTTATCCTGTTTGGTGCTCACGGCTTTTCTCTGTCAGTAAAAAATTGGGCGGCAGGATAACATATCTGGTCAGGATTTCCCGATCATCAGCGACACCAGCCCGGCGGCAATCAGCGGCCCGACCGGCACGCCGCGAAACAGCGAGACGCCGATAATGGTGCCGATCAGCAGCCCACCAACGACGGTAGGCTGGCTGCTCATCAGCTGCACGCCGCGCCCGCCAACCCATGAAACGAAAATGCCCACCGCGATTGCCAGCAGCGATTTCCAGTTCAGGAACGAGTGCATCAGCGTGGTGGATGGCAGCGAACCGCTGGCAATCGGCGCCATCACGCCAATGGTCAGGATAATGATCCCCACCGTGACGCCCTGCTTCTCAATCCACGGGAAGGTTTGCTGCAGCGGCGTCATGCGAATGGCAACCAGCACCAGCAGCGCAATGGTGACGGTGAGGTTGTGGCTGAAGTAGCTCAGGGCGGCAAGGAACAGCAGAATAGCGAGGGTCAAATCGAACATTTTTTACCTGATAACAGTTTCGCAACAAAGTGGTGAGCACAGCATAAAGAATTTTTTCAGCAACTCACCCTTTTTTTTCCGCCACGCCGCGGGCGTGACCCGCGCCCGCTTCAGGCAATCAGTGGCTGGCATCAATCGCGGCCTGAAGGCTGACCTGCGGGCCACTCAGCACCGCCAGCGTACTGTTAATAAAGCGCTCCGCCCCGCTCATCGACGCCTGCGCCAGCACGATACAGCCCAGGGTGCATTCCGGACGTTGCTGAATATAGTGCGCAATTTCCTGATGATAGCCGTCAATGTCGCCCTGATTGAACCAGGCCCACGCGCGCGGAATCAGTTCGATCACCAGCCGTTCACCGGGAATAAAGGCGCTAAATAGCTGGGTGGTGGAGGCCAGCGTCGAGCTGGCGGTACAGAGCACCAGTATCGTGCCGTGATAGCGCGAGGCGATTTTCGCCAGCGTGGCATCAATGCGCACCACCGGTTTGCTGAAGGCGACCTCGTATGCCGCCACCCCAAGCGTGGTGCAGGTGACAATCACCGCATCCGCCTGCTGACACAGCTCTTCAATGGCCTGGCGCGTGGCGGCTGCGATCTCCGGGGTGACATGCTGCTGCTCAATGGCTTGATCAAAAAGTTCACTCTCCACCCGGTGCAGCAGCTGGACGTCTTCATAGCCGAGCGCGCCGAGCGACTGCTCGAACACTTCTATATTGCTTCTGGCCGCGTGCAGGCAGGCAATGATGGTCATGGCCGCATCTCCTTTAACGTTGAAATGCTACTGTGGCAAATATCACAAAAAATGCCAGTAAAAAGGGCCTCTCTGAGAACGAATGTTTCACCCGATAAGCACCGCCGTGGTGCACTGCACCGTATTTGTTCGCCACCTCCCTGCAACCTTTGTTTCAACAACCGCATTGTTCGCCTGCTGGCGGCACTTTTTGTCTCATAAGAAACTGGTATGGAAATTGCTTTTATTTACTCATGACGCAAAGGAGAGACAGATGAAAGCAATTATCATAGGTGCCGGTATTGGCGGTATGTGTGCGGCGATTGCGCTGCGGCGCGGCGGCATTGAGTGCGAGGTGTTCGAGGCGGTGAAAGAGATCAAACCGGTAGGTGCGGCGATCTCAGTCTGGCCAAACGGAGTGAAATGCCTCAACTATCTGGGGATGAGAGAAGCCCTGCGCGCCATTGGCGGTCCGATGCAGATGATGGCCTACAAAGACGGGTACAGCGCGGAAACTCTGACCCGCTTCAGCCTTGACCCGCTGGTTAAGGATTCCGGCGAGCGCCCGTATCCGGTAGCGCGTGCCGAGCTTCAGGCGATGCTGTTGGATACCTGGGGGCGCGACTCTGTTCAGTTCGGCAAACGGGTGGTCAGCGTGGAAGAAAAAAGTGACGGTGTCACTGCTTACTTCGACGATGGTTCAGAAGCACACGGCGACCTGCTGATCGCCTGCGACGGCACCCACTCGGCGATCCGCCAGCACGTGCTGGGTTATGCCACCGAGCGCCGTTACGCGGGCTACGTAAACTGGAACGGCCTGGTGGAGATTGATGAATCACTGGCTCCGGGCGACCAGTGGACCACCTTTGTCGGTGAAGGCAAGCGCGTTTCGCTGATGCCGGTAGCGGGCAACCGCTTCTATTTCTTCTTCGACGTGCCGCTGCCAAAAGGGCTGGCGCAAGACCGCAGCACCCTGCGCAGCGATCTGAAGGGGTATTTCTCCGGCTGGGCCGCGCCGGTGCAGCAGCTGATTGAACGGCTGAACCCGGAAACCACTAACCGCGTGGAGATCCACGATATCGAACCTTTTGCGCAGCTGGTTAAAGGCCGGGTAGCGCTGCTGGGCGATGCGGCACACAGCACCACGCCGGATATCGGCCAGGGCGGCTGTGCGGCGATGGAGGATGCGGTGGTGCTGGCGATGATGCTGCACAGCAATTCGCTGGGCATTGAAGATGCGCTGCTGCGCTATCAGGACAAGCGCGCCGGGCGGGTAAAGGATCTGGTGCTGAAGGCGCGTAAGCGCTGTGATGTTACCCACGCCAAAGAGCCAGCGGTGACCGCAGAGTGGTACGCGGGGCTGCGCGAGGAGACTGGCGAGCGCATCCTGAACGGCATGTGCGAAACCATCCAGGGCGGTCCGCTGGCCTAGCCCGCGATTTGCCCCTGTAAGCAGGGCCGATCGAAACAGAAGATCGGCCCCTGGGCGTTATTCTTGCAAACCCCGGTTGCGCAGCATCGGTTCGATCTCCGGGTCACGCCCGCGCCAGTCGTGGTAGAGCTGCTTCAGATCTTCGCTGTTGCCGCGTGACAGCACTTTGTCACGGAAGCGCTGACCATTTTCCCGCGTCAGGCCGCCGTGCTCTTCAAACCACGCAAAGCCATCATCCGCCAGCATTTCGGTCCACAGATAGGCGTAATAACCGGCGGCGTAGCCGTTACCCCAGATATGCTGGAAGTAGCTGGAGCGATAGCGCGGCGGCACGGCGGCCAGGTTGATTTTCTCCTCGCTCAGCGCGTGCTGTTCAAACTCATCGGTTTTCTGCACTGGCTGGTCGGCATGCAGCCCGTGCCAGTGCTGATCGAGCAGCGCGGCGGCCAGCAGCTCGCTCATGTCATAGCCTTTGTTGAAGGTGCTGGCACGCAGCATCTTATCGCGCAGCGCCGCTGGCATCGGCTCCCCGCTCTGGTAGTGGCGGGCGAAGTGGCTGAACACCTGCTGGTTGCTGGCCCAGTGCTCGTTAAACTGCGACGGGAACTCAACAAAATCACGCGGCGTCTCGGTGCCGGACAGGCTGGCGTAGCGCTGGTCGGCGAACATGCCGTGCAGCGCATGACCAAACTCGTGGAACATCGTAATCACATCATCCCACGACAGCAGCGCAGGCTGGCCGGGCGACGGCTTGCTGAAGTTCGCCACGTTGTAAATCACCGGCTTACTGCCCAGCAGCGTCGACTGCTCGACAAAGTTGCCCATCCACGCGCCGCCGCCTTTGTTATCACGCTTGAACCAGTCGGCGTAAAACAGCGCCAGCGGCGTGCCGTCTTTATCCAGCACTTCATACACTTTGACATCCGGGTGATAGACCGGCAGATCGGGGCGTGGCTTAAAGGTAATGCCGTACAGCTGAGTCGCGGCATAGAACACGCCGTTCTCCAGCACGTTGTTCAGTTCGAAGTAAGGTTTGATCTGCGCCTCGTCGAGGTCATATTTGGCGCGGCGCACCTGCTCGGCGTAGAACAGCCAGTCCCACGGCGCCAGGGTAAAACCGCCCTGCTGCTGGTCGATGACCGCCTGGATATCTGCCGCTTCACGCCCGGCGCGCGCGGTGGCTGCCGGGACAATCTGGCGCATAAAATCGAGCGCGGCCTGCGGGGTTTTCGCCATCTGATCCTGCAGCTTCCAGGCGGCGTAGCTGTCGAAGCCCAGCAGTTTGGCCTGCTGCGCCCGCACCTGCGCCAGCCGGGCAATCAGCTCGCGCGTGTCGTTGGCGTCACCTTTTTCGGCGCGCGTCCAGCTGGCCTGATACAGTTTTTCACGCGTCGCGCGCGCGCTCAGGGTTTGCAGGTCCGGCTGCTGGGTGGTGTTTTGCAGGGTCAGGAGCCACTGGTTGCTCAGCCCGCGCGCCTGGGCCGCATCGGCCGCTGCGGCAATTTCTCCGGCGCTCAGTCCGGCCAGCGGCTGCTCGCTGCTGAACAGGACGCCGCCCGCTTTGGTGGCGGCCAGCAGGCGGTTGGTGAAGCGGGTGCTGAGCGTGGCAGACTCCTGATTCAGCGCTTTGAGCTGAGTTTTATCCGCGTCGGAAAGCTGCGCTCCGGCCAGTTCAAACGCCTGCCAGGTGACCTCTGTCAGCCGCAGCGACTCCGCATCCAGCTTCAGCTGCTGGCGCTGCTGATACACCGCGTCCAGCCTGGCGAACAGCTTGCCGTTGAGGTGAATATCGTCGTCGAGCGCCGCCAGTTTTGGCGACATCTCCTCATCCAGCGCCTGCAGTTCATCACTGGTATTGCCGGAGGTCATCGCGCTGAAAACGTTATACACGCGTGCCAGGCTCTGACCGCTCTGCTCCAGCGCCAGGTATGTATTTTCAAAGGTCGGTGCGGCCGGGTTGTCGGCGATGCGGGCGATTTCGGCGCGCTTTTCCGCTATCGCCGCTTCCAGTGCCGGGCGATAGTCGGCACTGTGGATCTTGTCGAAGGGCGGTGCCTGGAACGGCAATGTACTGGCCTTGCTGAACGGGTTATCTTGCTGTCTCTGCATCTGCTGATGTTCCTTTTGCGATTCTGCCGCCTGCACGCTGGCGGTGACTGCCATACTGATGGCCCAGACTAACGGTGCAATCCTCATAACTTTACCCTCATCCCTGTTGACGAATCACCAGCTTAGGCGCAGATGCGCCGGGTTGCAAAGTCATTGCTGGCGCTGATAACAGGCGATGATCTCCCCCGCCACCGCCACGGCAATCTCGGCGGGCAGCTTGCCTTTCACGTCCGGTAGCCCTATCGGGCAGCGCATCCCAGCCAGCTGCTCGCGGCTGAAGCCTTTGCCCTCCAGCCGGTAATCAAAGCGCTGGCGCTTGGTTTCAGAGCCAATCACACCAAAATAGCGCGCATCGCCGCGCCGCAGGATCGCTTCACACAGCTGTAAATCGCGCGGGTGATGGTGGGTCATCACCACGTAATAGCTGTTGGCGGGCATCAGCTTGACCTGATCGAGGGGGTCTTCCAGACAGCACGTCGTCACCCCTGGCGGCACCGCCGTGAACTGCTGAGGCCGTTCATCAACCCAAAATACGTGACAGGGTAACGTTGACAGCAGGTTCACCAGCGCCTGACCGACGTGCCCGGCGCCAAACACGGCGATCTGCGGCTGCGGCTGTACCAGCGGCTCGAAAAGAATACTGGTGACGCCGCCGCAGCACTGCCCGAGGCGTGCACCAAGGTTGAATTGCTCATGCCGCGCCTGCACACCCGGGGTTTGCAGCATCTCGCGGGCAATAGCAATGGCCTGAAACTCCAGATGGCCGCCGCCAATGGTCAGCCAGGAGTTATGCTGGCTGACGATCATCTTGCTGCCGCGATCGCGCGGCACTGAGCCTTTATCATCGAGCACCGTCAGCAGCACGCAGGCCTCAGCGCGCGCGCGCAGATTCGCCAGAATAGTGATCCAGTCATCGCTACGCATTATCCCCTCCCGCACGCATTTTTTCCGCCCCCCAGAACACTCGCTCCGGGGTAGCCGGGGCATCCAGCAGCGGATGCTGGCGATAGCCGCCTACGCTGGCAACCGCGTCCTGCAGCGCGCACCACACCGCAATACCCAGCATAAACGGCGGCTCGCCGACCGCTTTGGAATGGAACACGGTCTCTTTTGGATTTTTGCGATTTTCGACCAGCGTCACGCGCAGGTCGTGCGGCACATCGCCAATCGCCGGGATTTTGTAACTGGCCGGGCCATCGGTCATCAGCCGCCCTTCGGCATTCCACACCAGTTCCTCGGTGGTCAGCCAGCCCATGCCCTGCACAAAACCGCCTTCAACCTGGCCGATATCAATCGCCGGGTTAAGCGAAGCGCCCACATCGTGCAGGATATCGGCACGCAGCAGGCGGTATTCGCCGGTCAGGGTATCCACCATCACTTCCGCGCAGGCCGCGCCGTAAGCGTAGTAATAGAATGGTTGCCCGCGTCCCGCCAGGCGATCGTAGTGGATGCCCGGCACGCGGTAATAGCCGGCGGCGGAGAGCGGCACCTGATTGAGCCACGCCTGCTGCGCCACTTCGGCGAAGGTAAAATGCTTGTCGCCAACTTTGACGATGCCGTTGCTGAAGCGCACCTGCTCCTCAGAGCAGTGATGTACTTTGCACAGCATGGCGATCAGCCGGTCGCGCAGGATCTCCGCCGCATTCTGCGCCGCCTTACCGTTGAGATCGGTGCCGCTGGAGGCCGCCGTCGGTGAAGTATTGGGTACTTTGCCGGTATCGGTCGCAGTGATCTGGATGCGATCGACGTCGATCTGCAGCACTTCAGCGACGATCTGCGCCACTTTGGTGTTTAGCCCCTGGCCCATCTCGGTGCCGCCGTGATTCAGCTGGACCGTGCCGTCGGTGTAGATCAGGATCAGCGCCCCGGCCTGGTTCAGGAAGCTGGAGGTAAACGAGATGCCGAACTTAACCGGCGTCAGCGCCAGGCCGCGCTTCATTACGCTGTTAGCGGCATTAAACGCCGAGATTTCGGCACGGCGGGCGGCGTAGCCTGCACTCTCTTCCAGCTGGGCGGTCATCTCCTCCAGCAGGTTATCTTCCACCGTCTGATAATAGTGGGTGACGTTGCGCGTCTCTTTGCCGTAGTAGTTACGCTTGCGCACTTCCAGCGGGTCGAGGCCCAGCTCGCGGGCGATATGGTCCATAATCTGCTCAATGGCGACCATGCCCTGCGGCCCGCCAAAGCCGCGATAGGCGGTATTGGACGCGGTATTGGTGCGACAGCGATAGCCGGTAATCAGAGCATCGCCAAGGTAATAGGCATTGTCAGCGTGGAACATCGCACGATCGACGATAGAACCCGAGAGATCGAGCGAATAGCCGCAGTTGCCCGCCAGATCAATTTTTACCCCGCAGAAGCGCCCTTCATCATCCACCCCGACGTCATAGCGCACAAAGAACGGATGGCGTTTGCCGGTGGTGCGCATATCGTCGCGGCGCGACAGGCGCATTTTTACCGGCCTGCCGCTTTTACCTGCCGCTACCGCGCACAGGCAGGCAACGCCCGCGGCCTGCGTCTCTTTACCGCCGAAGCCGCCGCCCATACGGCGCATGTCGATGGTCACTTTATTCATCGTCACGCCCATTACCGAGGCCACCAGCTTCTGCACTTCGGTCGGGTTCTGGGTTGATGAGTAAACCTGCAGCGCACGATCTTCGCCGGGCACCACCAGCGCCACCTGAGTTTCCAGATAGAAGTGCTCCTGACCGCCGATGTGAAATTCGCCCTGCAGGCGGTGGGCCGCACGCGCCAGCGCCGCTTGCGCATCGCCGCGCTGGTGGATGTGCGGCTGCTGGACAAAGCTTTGCTGCTCCAGCGCCTGCTTCACGTCCAGCAGCGGGGTGAGCGGCTGGTACTCTATTTTTGCCAGCATCGCCGCCTGACGCGCCGCCTGCTCGCTTTCGGCCGCCACCACCAGCACCATCTGCCCGGCATACTCCACCACGTCCTGCGCCAGCAGCGGGTCGCCAGGCTCCAGCGGCCCGATATCCACATCACCCGGCACGTCGCGCCAGGTCAGCACGCTCACTACCCCGGGCACCGCGTAGCAGGCTGCGACATCAATGCTGATAATGCGCGCATGGGCATGTTCGCTGAGGCGTGGGCAGAGATGCAGCATCCCAGGCAGCTCGAGGCGATCGTCAATATATTGCGCTGCGCCGCTAACGTGCAGCGCCGCGCTCTCATGCTTGTTGCTCTTGCCAACGCCGTTCTGAATGCCCTGCTTAAACTGGTGGGCAATCACCTCTTCACTGACCTGCGGGCGATTATGAGACATAGCGGGCAACCTCCGTAATGGTCAGTTCACCGTTGAGATCGGCGTAGTAGCGGCGCAGCAGATTTTTCGCCAGCTGCAGGCGATAAGCCGCGCTGGCGCGGAAGTCGCTCAGCGGCTGGAACTCCTGCTCCAGGGCTTTGCAGGCTTGTTCGATGGCGCAGAGCGTCAGCGGCTGGCCAAGCAGCAGCTGTTCACAGCGCAAAGCGCGCTGCGGGATCGCCGCCATGCCGCCAAAGGCAATGCGCACGTGCGACACGCAGTTTTGCGCATCGGTTTGCAGCGTGAAAGCGGCAAATACGGCGGAGATATCATCCTCCAGCCGTTTGGAGACCTTCCAGGCGCGGAAATTTCGTCCTGTCGCCGTTTTGGCTATCACGATAGCGCGGATAAACTCGCCAGCGCGCAGCGCGGTTTTACGGTAGCCGAGGAAGAACTCACTGATTGCCAGGCGGCGCACTTCATCACCGCGCTGCAGCAGCAGCTCCGCGTCCAGCGCCAGCAGCATCGGCGGCGTATCGCCAATCGGCGAAGCGTTAGCGATGTTGCCGCCCAGCGTGCCCTGATGGCGGATCTGCAGTGAGGCAAAGCGCTCCAGCAGCTGGCTGAACGCCGGGATTTCCGCGCTCAGTAGCTGCCAGCAGTGATGTAAAGAGGCCCCGGCCCCCAGCACAATCTCCTCGCTGCCAATTTCACACTGTTTCAGTTCATCGACGTGGCCGAGAGCAATCATCAGCGGTAGCGCCTGATGCTGCTGCGTCACCTGCAACGCCAGGTCGGTGCCGCCCGCCAGCAGCCGCGCCTGCGGATTGGCCAACAGCGCCGCGCTGAGCTGACCGAGAGTTTTTGGCAGCAGGCAATGGTTGCCCTGCCGCGCGATCTCCTGCATCTCGCTGTTTTGCAGCGCCAGCAGACGTTCTACCGTCGCGGCTTCCTGCTGCTGAAAACTGTCGCTGACCGGCGTGGCACAGGCCTGCTGCGCCGCCGCAACAATTGGCCGATAGCCGGTACAGCGGCACAGGTTGCCCGCCAGCGCCTGCTCAATCTGCTGATGGTTTGCGCTGCCCTGCTTTTGCAGCGTGAACAGCGACATCACAAAGCCCGGCGTACAGAAGCCGCACTGCGACGCGTGGCAGTCAACCATCGCCTGCTGCACCGGGTGTAACCCCTCCGGCTGGCGCAGATCTTCAACGCTAATCAGCTGTTTGCCCTGCAGGCTGCTGACAAACGTCAGGCAGCTGTTGACCGTTTCATAGTGCATTTTCCCGTTTTCTACGCGGCCAAGCGTGACGGTGCAGGCGCCGCAATCGCCGGAGGCGCAGCCCTCTTTCGTGCCGCAGCGCCGCTGG
Organism: Erwinia aphidicola; assembly: GCF_014773485.1. Lineage (GTDB taxonomy): Bacteria > Pseudomonadota > Gammaproteobacteria > Enterobacterales > Enterobacteriaceae > Erwinia > Erwinia aphidicola. The sequence continues at coordinate 907,926 of NZ_JACXBP010000001.1, forward strand.
TTCTGGCGCAGATAGTTGAGCACCGTCAGATTCGGGTCGATCTCCTGCTCGCTTACCAGGCGCTGATTGAGTAAGAACTGGATCATGCTGCACGCTCCATTTTATCGCTCTGCCAGACGCAGCGCCCGTTGACCCAGGTGGCGGCGATATTGCGGTCGTCACCCAGCGTCATCAGCACGAACAGTTTTTCCCAGATATCGCGGCTGTTGGCGTGGCGCATCTGCTGCAGCGGGGAAACAGCCGGATCGAGCACCACAAAATCGGCCTCTTTGCCCGGCATGAAATTGCCAATCTTCTGGTCGAGATCCAGCGCTTTCGCGCCGCCCAGCGTGGCGTGGTAAAAAGCTTCACAGGCTGAGAGCCTGTAGCGCTGCAGCTGGCCAACCTTGTAAGCCTCGCCCAGCGTTTGCAGCATATTAAAGGTGGTGCCCGCGCCGACGTCGGTGCCAATACCCATCTTTACCCCTTTATGCCAGCAGGTTTGCAGATTAAACAGCCCGCTGCCGAGGAACAGATTAGAGGTCGGGCAGAATGCCACCGCGGAATCCGTGGCGTGCAGGCAGTCCCACTCGCCATCGTCAAGATGCAGGCAGTGGGCAAACAGGCTGCGCTTGCCGGTTAGCTGGTACTGGTGATAAACGTCAAGATAGCCGTTGTGATGCGGGAACAGCGCCTTCACCCATTCGACCTCCTGCGGGTTCTCGCTCAGGTGAGTATGCAGCCAAATATCCGGATATTCGGCGCGCAGCTGCTGTACCTTGCTCAGTAACTGCGGGGAGGAGGTCGGGGCAAAGCGCGGGGTCAGCGCGTAGCTCAGGCGGCCGTGATTGTGCCAGCGTTCGATCAGCGCTTTGGTCTGCTGGTAGCTCTGCTGCGGGGTTTCGGTCAGGCTCTCCGGCGCGTTGCGGTCCATCATCACCTTGCCGGCAATCAGCCGCATCTCCAGCGCCGCAGCCGCGGTAAACAGTGCATCGACCGATTCAGGATGCACGGTGCCAAATACCAGCGCGGTGGTGGTGCCGTTGCTCAGCAGCTGCTGGAGAAAAAATGCCGACATGCGCGCCGAGTGCTGCGGGCAGTGATATTGGCTTTCCACCGGGAAGGTGTACTGATTGAGCCACTCCAGCAGCTGCTCACCAAACGCGCCGATCATTTCGGTTTGCGGGTAGTGAATATGGGTGTCGACAAAGCCAGGCACGATCAGGCGGCCGCGATAGTCGAGTGCCCCATTCCCCGGCTGCAGCAGGTGCTGCCCCTGCTGCCACTCATACAGGCCGACGATTTCGCCCGCGTTCAGCAGCAGCAGTCCATCTTCAATATGGCGTGCGGCGTCTGGCAGCTGCTGAGGGTTTTCCACCGTGCGGGTGATATCAAAAAAGCTGGCGCGTATCGCCTGGGTATAGGTCACTGACATAACATTTCCTTTATTGAGGCGGCCTCACCCTGTTCAGTATTTACCAGCAGTGAGGTTTTTACCCGTAATCAAATAACTTTCTTATCAGTGTAGTTTTGCAATTGTTGTGCCAGCCGGGAAAAATAAATTCCCCTTAAATTACAGGCAGTTAAAATTATCCTTAATAAACTCTGTTATTCAGGCTTAATAAACGATTGCGCAATCGGTTGCTAATAATGCAACCGATTGCTAATGGGCAACAGTGCGCTTAATGATTGGGATGACATTTTATTTGGCCGGGCCTGCGCCCTTTTTTGGCGCATTTCTGCCTTGAGGTGCACCAGCAGTGTGCAGCTTTTGGTATTAACCCATAACAAAACGCTCCTTTATCGGCGGCGCGGCATAATGTTAAGGTAAGAAAAATCCAAAATGTGTTGAGGAACAGTGAGATGATCGTATTTGTTACCGGTGCGACCGCCGGTTTTGGTCAGAGTATTACCCGCCGCTTTGTCGCTCAGGGACATAAAGTCATTGCCACCGGCCGCCGCCAGGAGCGCCTGGATGCGTTACAGCAGGAGCTGGGCGACAGCGTCTATACGCTGGTTCTCGACGTGCGCGACCGCGCCGGCATTGACGCGGCGGTGAATAGCCTGCCGGCGGAATGGCGCAACATTGACGTGCTGGTGAATAATGCCGGCCTGGCGCTGGGCATTGAACCGGCACAGCGTGCCAGCCTGGAAGACTGGGAAGATATGATCGACACCAATAACAAGGGCCTGGTGTATATGACGCGCGCCATTCTGCCCGCCATGGTGGAGCGCAACGTCGGCCATATCATTAATATCGGTTCGATTGCCGGCAGCTGGCCGTACCCGGGCGGTAACGTCTACGGCGCGACCAAAGCGTTTGTACGTCAGTTCAGCTTTAACCTGCGTACCGACCTGCACGGCACCGCGCTGCGCGTTACCGATATCGAACCGGGCCTGGTCGGCGGCACCGAGTTCTCCAATGTGCGCTTTAAGGGCGATGATGCCAAAGCGGGTAGCGTGTATGACGGCACCGAACCGTTGACGCCGGAAGATGTGACCGAAGCGGTCTGGTGGGTGGCTACCCTGCCGAAACACGTCAATATCAACGCGCTGGAGATGATGCCAGTCGGCCAAAGTCAGGCTGGCCTGCGCGTGCACAAAGGGTAATTAACCTGCGGCGGGCGACTCAGGCCCGCCCCCATCCGGCAACGATAATCAACACTCCGCAGAACGCCACCAGCGCCCCAACCCAGTCGAAAGTGCTAAGCCGAACACCCTCAATAAAGCGCAACCACAGCAGCGCCGTGACCACATACACGCCCCCATAGGCGGCGTAGACGCGCCCACTGGCGGCCGGGTGCAGCGTCAACAGCCAGACAAACAGCATCAGGCTGACTGCTGCCGGCAGCAGCAGCCATGGCGAACCGTTCTTTTTCAGCCACAGATACGGCAGGAAACAGCCGACGATTTCGGCCAGTGCGGTGGCAAAGAAAAGTAAAATGGTGGTCAGCAAAGGTAAATTCTCACTCAAAGTTCAACGGCGCAACCGCGTGACTGGTCGCTGCCTGAAAGCTGGTGATATACTAACAAACATCGTCCGCGCAGTCGCGACAGCGGGCTGCCCACTGAAAGGAAACTATGATGAAAACAGTACAACACCGTCTGAAGCAGGCGACACTGCCGCTATTAATGCTGGCAGCCCTGTTCTCCGTCCAGCACAGCGCGCAGGCACGCACCGACCGCCTGGTGATTGAGGATGGCGATAACTCACTGACTAAAGAAGAAGCGCGCCAGCAGAAAGAGCAGTGGGATGACACCCGCAATCTGCGCCATAAGGTTAATTCCCGCACCGAGAAAGAGTTCGACCGCGTTGACCGCGCTTTTGATACCAGCGAAGCCTGTGAAAAAAGCCTCAATCTGAATGCCTACTGGGAGCCGAAAACCCTGCGCTGCCTCGACCGTCGCACCGGTCGTCCGGTCACGCCTTAACCACTCCGGCACTGTTATTACTGCTAATTTAAGGATGATAAGATGAAGAGTTTCAAGTGGATATTAACCGCCCTCGTCGTTGCCACTCCTCTGGCCGTTCAGGCATCTTGCGAAACGGTCAAGGCCGATATTAACCAGAAAATCATCAACAACGGGGTTCCGGCCTCCGGCTTTACGCTGGATATCGTGCCGAATGACCAGGCCGATCAGGCGGGTGGTCAGGTCGTAGGTCATTGCGAAAACGACACGCAGAAGATTGTTTACAAGCGCAGTGGCAATAACGATGACAGCAGCGTCCCTACTGCTGCCGGTACCTCGCAGGATACTTCCGCGCAGTAACATTCCGCTGGCCAGGCATGCCTGGCCCCTACCAAACGTTATAATATTTACCCCATCTGCAGGGTCAGGCATGCCTGGCCCGCCTCAACAATTATAAAGTTATAATATATTCGTCATTTGTAGGGGTCAGGCATGCCTGACCCGCCTCAAAAAATTAATGCGGTTTCAGCGCCGGGATCATCCGTGACACCAGCAGGCTCATCACCGCCACCCCCAGCGATACTGCAAATACCCAATGCAGCGACAGCGCGATTTCACTCAGCATATGCTGCAGGCTGTCCGCCTCGATCGCCGCGCGCTGGCTATGGGACATCACCTGCTGTACCGGGTCGTTGCTATGCGGCAGGCGCAGCAGCAGATTATAATTCAGCACCGCTCCCATCACCGCCGTTCCCAGCGCCGAGCCGAGCATGCGGCTAAACATGATTGACGCGGTACAGATGCCGCGAATGGCGAAGTCGGCGGTATTTTGCACCGCAATCAGGAAGGTGGTGCTGGTCATGCCCATCCCGGTGCCAATCACAAAGGCGAAAAAGCCGGCGTGCCACACCGGGCTTTCACGATGCAGGGTGAGCAGCAGCGCGGTGCCGGCAATTAACAGCAGCGAGCCGAGCAGCGCGGTAAAGCGGTACGAGGTGCGCTGCATCAGGCGCCCGCTCAGCGTACTGGCAAGCGGCCAGCCGATTGACATCATCGCCAGCGCACTGCCCGCCTGCAGCGGCGTGCCGCCGTTAACCCCCTGGATCCAGGTGGGCAGAAAGGCGCTGATGCCCATCATCGCCGCACCGATCAGCAGATTTCCGGCATTACCTGCCAGCAGCGTGCGGCTACGCCAGATGGCCATCGGGAACAGCGGTTGGTTGGCGTTACGCTCGTGGTGCAGCAAGGCGTAGCCGGCGATGCATGCCACAATGACCAGCCCGGCGACCAATGGCAGCCCCAGTGATTCCGCCTGCAGTAACGCCACCAGCAGCGCGCTGACCGTCAGCATCAGCAAGGCGCTGCCCGTCAGGTTCAGGCGGTGCGGACTTTTCTCCTTCGATTCCGGGAAGAAGCGCGCCAGCAGCAGCATCGAAATAATGCCGATCGGCACATTGACCCAGAAAATCAGCGCCCAGTTAAAGTGCTGCACCAGCCACGCCCCGGTTAACGGACCAACGATCGCCGCCACGCCCCAGACGCTGGACAGCCAGCCCTGGATCCCCGCCCGCTCTTTCGGCGGATAGACATCGGCAATAATCGTGGAGGTGAGCGGCATAATGGCCCCGGCCCCCAGCCCCTGTAGTGCGCGGAACAGGATCAGCCAGCCCATATTGGTGGCGAAGCCGCACAGCACCGAACCGCATAAAAACAGGCCTGTACCAATAAAGAACATGCGCTTTCTGCCCCATAAATCTGCCAGCCGCCCGTAAATCGGCACGCTGACTGCCTGGGTGAGCAGATAGATAGAGAACACCCAGCCAAACTGTGAGAAACCTCCCAGCTCGGCGATAATCGTGGGCATAGCTGTAGCAACAATGGTGACCTCGATCGCCGCCATAAACATCGCCAGCATCGAGGCGATCAGGATCCAGTGGCGCTGCGCCACTGGATTAGCAATATTTTCCGACATAGTTTCCCCGTCCTTCGTTCATCCCTTTAGTGTGGAGCATTTTAGAGCAAACAGTTTCCGAAATGTGCTTATCTGTATAAGTGACATTGTCACCTGTTGACGATAAATTTTTTTCATTGATGGCTTTTCCAGCGCTGGCAAAGGCTTAAGCGTGTTTAGCTTAAAACTATCCCCCTGATTTTCGGCCTAAAATTTGGCACTTCTCCCGCTTCGCTGCTATAGATTTTTAGGCGAACTTACCGGGTAAAACGCTAGTAACACATTTAATCATCACTTTTAGTGCTTATCTGCATCCAGGGAGAACCATGATATGCAAAATTCCACGCTGTTGCAGCGTGCCTTACTGGCGGTGCTGTTTATCGCCGCTATCGTTGGCCTGCTGGTCTGGGGGCTTGGCGTAGAGACTATTCAGGCTCGCCGCGTTGATCTGATTTACCTCGGTCAGCAACATATGAAGCTGGTGTTCTGGTCACTGCTGTTTGCGCTGCTGATTGGTATTCCGAGCGGCATTCTTCTTAGCCGCCCTTTTGCCCGCCGCTGGGCGGAATACGTGATGCAGATCTTTAACGTCGGCAATACCCTGCCGCCGCTGGCGGTACTGGCGCTGGCGATGGTGGTGATCGGCATTGGCGATCGCCCGGCGATTATCGCACTGTTTCTGGCGTCGCTGCTGCCGATTGTGCGCAACACCTACGCCGGCCTGTGCTCGGTGCCCGCTTCACTGCTGGAGGCCGCTGACGGCATTGGCATGACGAAAGGCCAGCGCCTGTACCAGGTTGAGCTGCCCAATGCGTGGCCGGTGATGCTGTCCGGCATTCGCGTGGCGACGGCAATTAACGTCGGCACCGCCCCGCTGGCGTTTCTGATTGGTGCCAGCAGCTACGGCGAGCTGATTTTCCCGGGGATTTACCTGAATGATTTCCCTACGCTGATCCTTGGCGCTGCCGCCACGGCACTGTTTGCGTTGATCCTGGATATGCTGCTGGCCGGTCTTGGCCGCCTGCTCAGCCCGCATACTGCGGCATAACAATAATAAGGAGCTGATAATGGCTGATTTCCTGTTTACCCGCTGGCTGCGCCACGGCGCACTGGCGCTGACCGCCTCGCTGGCGCTGAGCGGCGCGGCTGCGGCGGCACCGCTGGTGATGACCACTAAGAGCTTTACCGAACAGCATATTCTGTCGGCGCTGACCACCCAGTACCTGCGCAAGCAGGGCTTTGAAGTGGAACCCAAAACCAACATTGCCACCACCATCGCCCGTAACGCAATGATCAACAAGCAGGTCGATATGACCTGGGAATATACCGGTACCTCGCTGATTATTTTTAACCATATTTCAAAACCTATGCCGCCTGATGAAGCGTATCAGACGGTGAAAAAGCTGGACGCCAGGCTGGGTCTGGTGTGGCTCAACCCCGCGCCGATGAACAACACCTACGCCTTCGCCATGAAGCGCGAACGCGCCGACGCCGAGCATATTGATACGATGTCACAAATGGTGGCAAAGCTGGAGCAGGTGCGCAAAAACGACCCCGACCATAACTGGATGCTGGGCCTTGATCTTGAGTTTGCCGGGCGCTCCGATGGCCTGAAGCCGTTACAGAAAGCCTACAGCATGGAGCTGGACCGCCCGCAGATCCGCCAGATGGACCCGGGGCTGGTTTACAACGCCATTCGTGATGGCTTTGTTGATGCCGGTCTGGTGTACACCACTGACGGGCGCGTAAAAGGCTTCGATTTGAAAGTGCTGAAGGATGATAAAGGCTTCTTCCCAAGCTATGCGGTAACGCCGGTGGTGACCGAGCAGGCGCTGAAAGATCATCCGGGGCTGGATACGGCGTTGAATAAGCTGTCGCCGCTGATCACCGATGAGGCAATAACCGAAATGAATAAACGCGTGGATATTGACCATCAATCGCCGCAGCAGGTGGCCCGCGATTTCCTGAAATCTCACGGCATGCTCTGAGGAGACAGTTATGGATACCCTTCACTACATTATTGATAACTGGGGCTACCTCGCTTCCCTCACCTTCCAGCATTTATGGCTGGTGGCGCTGGCGGTGGGCTTCGCCATTGTGATTGGCGTGCCGCTCGGCATTCTGATTGTGCGTTTTAAGTGGCTGGCAACGCCGATATTAGGGCTGGCAACTATCGTGCTGACCATTCCGTCGATTGCGCTGTTTGGCCTGATGATCCCGCTGTTTTCGATGATCGGTCAGGGCATCGGCGTACTGCCCGCCGTGACTGCGGTGTTCCTTTACTCGCTGCTGCCGATTGTGCGCAACACGCACACCGCGCTGGAAAACCTGCCGGATGGGCTGCGTGAAGCCGGGCGCGGTATCGGCATGACGTTCTGGCAGCGCCTGCGCTGGGTGGAGATCCCGATGGCGCTGCCGGTCATCTTCGGCGGTATCCGCACGGCGGTGGTGATGAACGTTGGCGTGATGGCGATTGCCGCGATTATCGGCGCGGGCGGCCTTGGCCTGCTGTTGCTGGACGGCATCAGCGGCAGTGATATCCGTATGCTGATTGCTGGCGCATTAATGATCTGTTTACTGGCTATTATTCTTGACTGGCTGCTGCACCGCCTGCAGCTGGCGCTGACACCTAAGGGGATTCGATAATGATAAAACTGGAAAACCTCACCAAAACCTTTAAGCAGAAAAACGGTAACAGCTTTAACGCCGTTGATAATGTCAGCCTGAACGTGCCGGAAGGCGAAATGTGCGTCCTGCTCGGCCCTTCCGGCTGCGGCAAAACCACCACGCTGAAGATGATTAACCGCCTGATCCCTTCCAGCAGCGGCAAAATTCTGATTAACGGCGAGGATACCAGCGGCTTAGACACCGTGACGCTGCGCCGCAATATTGGCTATGTGATCCAGCAGATCGGGCTGTTCCCGAATATGACTATCGAAGAGAACATTACCGTGGTGCCGCGTATGCTGGGCTGGGAAAAGCAGCGCTGCAAAGAGCGCGCTCGCGAGCTGATGAGCATGATGGCGCTGGATGCCAACAAGTTTCTTCACCGCTATCCGCGCGAGATGTCCGGCGGCCAGCAGCAGCGCATTGGGGTAATCCGCGCGCTGGCGGCGGACCCACCGGTGCTGCTGATGGATGAGCCGTTCGGTGCGGTCGACCCGATTAACCGCGAAGTGATCCAGAATGAGTTCCTCGAGATGCAGCGCCAGCTGAAGAAAACCGTGATGTTGGTCAGCCACGATATCGATGAGGCGCTGAAGCTCGGTGACCGTATTGCCGTGTTCGGCCAGGGAAAAATCGTGCAGTGCGCCAGCCCGGATGAGCTGCTGGCAAAACCGGCTAACGAGTTTATCGGGTCGTTTGTTGGCCAGGACCGCACGCTGAAGCGGCTGCTGCTGGTGCAGGCGGGCGATGTTACCGATCGGCAGCCTACGCTTACCGTGCAAAAATCCACGCCGCTGGCAGAAGCGTTCGGCATGATGGATGACAACGATTTACGTTCAATCACCGTGGTGGATAACGACGGCAAACCGCTGGGCTTTGTGAAACGTCGCGAGGCGCGCGCTGCCAGCGGCGTCTGTGCCGATATGCTGCACAAGTTTACCGTCACCGGCAAGGCGGAAGAGAACCTGCGCGTGGTGCTGTCAAAGCTGTACGAGCACAATCTGGTCTGGATGCCGATCGTCGATGAAGACGGCCGCTACAGCGGGGAGATTTCGCAGGATTATATTGCGGATTACCTCAGTTCAGGCCGTACCCGCCGCGTACTGAACGTTAGCTAATCATCTGGGTAGGGGTCAGGCATGCCTGACCCCAAAAGATTCGGAGCCGATCAGGCATGCCCGCCCCCCAGGATTCGGAATGGGGCAGGCATGCCTGCCCCCTACGATGTTGCTGCCTAATCTTCTACAGCTTTAGCGCGCTTAAATCGAGATAGTGCGCCAGCTCGCGCGTTTCGGCTCGCGGCAGATACGGCAGCTCCCCCAGCAGCGGCGCCGGGATCTTATCCCTCAGCACGTCGATAATTTGCGCATAGTGCGCCAGCCCCGGATTTATCCGGTTGGCAACCCAGCCCAGCAGCGGCAATCCATCATTCACTACCGCCTGCGCCGTCAGCAGCGCATGGCTGATGCAGCCCAGCTTGATCCCCACCACCAGTACCACCGGCAGCTGTTCCTGCACCGCCCATTCCGATAACGGACGCAAATCGTTCATCAGGCTGCGCCAGCCGCCCGTCCCTTCCACCACGGTGTAATCCGCCTGCCCGTCCAGTGCCCTCAGCCCATGGCTGAGCGTGGCGTAATCAATCGGCGTGCGGCTGGTGCTGATTTCATCTTCCAGCAAGGTGACCGGGTTAATCGCCTGGTACGGCAGTAGAATCGATGATGAAGCCTGCAGAACCAGCGCATCTTTATTGCGCGGCCCCTCTTCCGTCTGCTGGCTGCTTTTAGCCACAGGTTTATAGCCTACGGCCTGTTTACCCTGCGCTGCCAGCTTCTGTAGCAGCGCGCGGGACACCACCGTTTTGCCGACTTCTGTATCGGTTCCGGTAACAAATAGACGTTTCAACATGAATGGCTCCGGCAGGCCCTGTCTGTCCAGGGTAATCATTTTCGTACTTTACAAGTGAGCGAAAATTGTAGGGCAGTACAGCCCGCCGGAGATTGCGTTAGCGCAAGATTTAGTGGATTTATCAGCCCTGTAGCAGCTTGATTAATAACGAACCGTTATACAGCGCATCTTTGACCAGCGCGGCGCCCGGCATGGTGCCGAGATTAACAAACTCGGTTGGCTCAACCTGTAAGTCAGCGCTGTAGCGGGGTAGCGCCTGCTGGCGAATGCAGGTGGCGATAGCGGGGAACAGCACGCTCTGGGCACGATTAAGCGGGGAACCGATAAGAATTTTTTGAGGATGGAACAGATTAACCATAATGGCCACAATGCGCCCCACGCTGCTACCGACCCCGGCGATGACATCGCAGGCCAGCTGATCGCCAGCCAGCGCCGCGTCGCACAGCGCATCAATCGTCAGAGGCTGATTATGCAGCGTTGAGCTCATCGACGCCTGCATGCGCTGCGCGGCCAGCTCCAGCATGCTGTCGATACTGGCCACGGTTTCCAGGCAGCCGTGATTGCCGCAGTAGCAGCGCTTGCCCCACGGATCGACCTGCGTGTGGCCAATTTCCACCAGCGTACTGCTGCCACCGTGCAGCAACCGGCCACCGGTAATCACACCGGCGCCAACATGATGGTCAATCACCACCTGCAGGACATCGCTGGCATCGCGCGAGGCGCCAAACAGCGACTCCGCCATGGTCCAGGCGCAGATGTCGTGCTGGATATAGACCGGCAGCCCGGTGCGCTTCGCCAGTTCTGGCCCCAGCGGCATATCATCAACCTGATAAAACGGCATGCGGTGCACAATGCCGGACTGGCTGTTCATAATTCCGGGCAGCGTAATGGCGATAGCGGTAAGGCGTTCCAGCTTGTGCTGGTGATCGATAAAGAACCGATCGATGAGCTGGATGATGCGCATCAGCAGCGGCTGGTCAGCCTCGGCAGGCAGCGGAAACTGCTGCTCCACCACCATTTTGCTGCTGAGATCGCGCAGCGCGAGCGTGATTTCGCCGTTGCCAATGCGGGCAGAGAGATAGTGCCAGGCCTGGGTGTCCAGCACCAGGCCAACCGCCGGACGGCCACGGCTGCCCGGCTCCTGAAACTCGGTTTCCTGTACCAGATGAGCTTCCAGCATTTCGCGCACAATTTTGGTAATACTGGCCGGGGCCAGCTGAGCTTTTTTGGACAGCTCAATCCGCGAGATGGGCCCAAACCTGTCGATCAGTCGGTACACCGCTCCGGCATTAGTCTGTTTTATCTGATCGATATGACCAGGCTGACTATCCGCAATCACACCCCACTCCTGATTATTACCTGCCCGTCACAGCCGAAATGCGACCGAAAGAAGCACTTATTTTCACGCTTCAAAATAAAGCCATCTGTGCATGGTGAAACACTTATCAGATGGCGTCAAATATTTGATTCGATATGTGATTTACAGCACATAAACCAGCGCCATGCGCTCATGTTTTCTGCGAAAAAGAGCCTTCCTGGCGCAGGAGCAGTGACATCATCGCTGCCGTCACCGCCGGAATTTCCCGCTGTTTCGACCACACCAACCACACTTCAGACTGCGCGTCCTGCTCCTCCAGTGGGATCCACACCACATCGCTTAGCCGCACGCGGTGAAACGAGGCGGGTAAAATAGAGACGCCCAGCCCGCTAGAGACCAGTCCGATGATCGTCATGGCTTCCCCCACCTCCTGGGCAATGTTTGGCTGGATCTGATAGCGGCGCAGCAGCTCCAGCACCTCGCTATAGAGTGCCGTGCCGACGCTGGGGTCAAAAAAGACAAACGCTTCCTGCGCCAGATCGCTAAGCGCAATTTTCTGCCGTGTTGCCAGACGGTGAGCGCGGTGAACCAGCGCGTACATCGGCTCACGCAGCAACAGCTGATGGTTGAGATTGTCCGGCAGATCGGTATTGCGCATCACGCCCAGATCCAGCCGTCCGTCGCTGAGCGGCGCCAGCTGCTGGCGGGTGTTGATCTCCTGCATCTGCACGTGCACGGCGGGAAAGCGCTGGCGGAAGTTGAACAGCGCATCGGAAACGGCGGTAATAAACGGCGCGGAGGAGGTAAAACCAATGCGTAGTTCGCCTTCATCCCCGCGATGCAGCCTGGCGGCTTTTTCCGCGGCCTTGGTCACGTTGAGCATAATCTGGCGCGCATCGAGCAGAAACTGCTGCCCGGCGGCGGTCAGCTGCACGCTGCGATTGGTGCGCGCCAACAGGCGCGCACCAATCTCCTGCTCCAGCAGTTGGATCTGCTGGCTCAGCGGCGGCTGCGAGATATTCAGGCGCGTGGCTGCGCGGCCAAAGTGCAGCTCTTCAGCAACGGCAATAAAGTAGCGCAGATGACGGAGTTCGATATTCATACTTTAAACATATCATTTTATATTATTAATATATTAGACATCATAATCCGCATTTCTTACCCTTGACAACGTGATACCTCAAATTGACTACTCAAAATAAAAAAAAGGAATAGAAGTGAACCGCTCATCCTCTGCCGTTGCGGCGCCAGACCGCGCTGAACGAGCCTCCTCCCCCGCTGATGTCCAGGGCAAAGCCAGCAAAGAGCTGTATATCAAACGCGGTACGCCGCAGTTTATGCGCGTGACGCTGGCGCTGTTCTCTGCCGGTTTGGCAACTTTTGCTCTGCTGTACTGCGTGCAGCCAATCCTGCCCGTTCTGTCGCAGGAGTTTGGTGTTTCTCCTGCGGCCAGCAGTATCTCCCTGTCGATCTCCACCGGGCTGCTGGCGCTCGGCCTGCTGATTACCGGCCCGCTGTCTGATGCGATTGGCCGCAAGCCGGTGATGGTTACCGCCCTGATGCTGGCGGCGATCTGTACGCTGCTTTCCGCCACCATGACCAGCTGGCACGGTATTTTGCTGATGCGGGCGCTAATTGGCCTGTCGCTGAGCGGTGTGGCAGCGGTCGGAATGACCTACCTCAGCGAGGAGATCCATCCGAGCATGGTGGCGTTCTCCATGGGGTTGTATATCAGCGGTAACTCCATCGGTGGGATGAGCGGTCGCCTGCTGAGCGGGGTGATTACCGACTTCAGCAGCTGGCGTGTGGCGGTAATGGTTATCGGCTGTTTTGCCCTGGCTTCGGCGCTGATGTTCTGGAAGATCCTGCCGGCCTCGCGCCATTTCCGCCCGGCCTCGCTTAAGCCGCGCAGCCTGCTGATCAACTTCCGCCTGCACTGGCGAGATAGCGGCCTGCCGCTGCTGTTCGCCGAAGGTTTCCTGCTGATGGGGGCGTTCGTTACTCTGTTTAACTATATTGGCTACCGCCTGCTCTCTGCACCTTTTTCGCTCAGTCAGGCGGTTGTCGGGCTGCTGTCGGTGGTCTACCTGACCGGGTCGTGGAGTTCGCCGAAGGCGGGTGCAATGACGGCAAAGTATGGTCGCGCCCCGGTGCTGCTCTTCTCCACCGCCATTATGCTGATCGGGTTACTGATTACCCTGACCAACAATATCTGGCTGATTCTGGCCGGGATGATGCTCTTCACCGCCGGATTCTTTGCTGCACACTCGGTAGCCAGCGGCTGGATTGGACCACGCGCCCGCCGCGCTAAGGGTCAGGCTTCTTCGCTGTATTTGTTCAGTTATTACCTTGGCTCCAGCGTAGCGGGTACGCTCGGCGGCGTGTTCTGGCATAACTTCGGCTGGCACGGGATTACCGCATTTATCGCTGCGCTGCTGGTGATGGCGCTACTGGTAGGAACACGGCTGCACGGTAAGCGGCTGTAGCGGTTTGATGGCGGGCGAGGCATGCCATCGCCCCTACGACAACATCTGACGGGCGAGGCACGCCATCGCCCCTAATCGCCATGACCGTAGGGGTCGGGCATGCCCGACCCTACAGACGACATTGGCACCTTTGCCGATGTTCATCTCCGTTATTGTCTGTTATATTCCAAAGGTATGTTGTAACTAATAGAGAGAGTTATGAGCCGTTATGATGCCGTTGATAGGCTACACCGCTGTGTCGCGCAGCTGGAGCAGGAGCTGGATACCTTGCAGCATCAACTGCTGGATTTGCGCCTGCTGGCGGCCAGGGTTTTTGAACTGCCCGCCGTGGAAAAAGGCAAGGAGCACGATCCGCTGACTGAGATTGCGGTGGAGCAGCTGGTCGGTCAGCCCGCCCTGCAGCGGGCCCTCAGCCACTTCTGCCGCCTGTTTATGCAGCATCAGTCAGAAAAAATAAGCACCAAGGCCGCGGTACGCCTGCCGGGCGCAATCTGCGTGGAAACGGACGCTGAGCAGAGTGCCCTGTTACAACAGCAGGTCGCCACTATCAATCAGCTCAAACAGCAGCTGGAGCAGATTATCACCGTAGAGTCGGGCCTGCCGCCCGAGGAGCGCTTCGAGTTTGTGCATACCCACCTGCGCGGCCTGATCACGCTGAATGCCTACCGTTCGATCGCCCTGCTCGACGCGCCGGATTCAGTGCGCTTTGGCTGGGCAAATAAGCACATTATCAAGAACGTCAGCCGTGAAGAGATGCTTGAGAAGCTGAATAAAAGCCTGCAGGCCGGGCGCGCGGTGGCCCCGTGGACGCGTGAGCAGTGGGCAGAACGCGTGGCGGATGAGATTGAAGCGATTAAGTCGCTGCCGGCTCATGCCGCGCTGAAGATTAAACGCCCGGTGAAAGTGCAGCCCATTGCGCGCGTGTGGGATAGCCAACAGCAGAAGCAGACGCAGCTGGCCTGCCCTTCGCCGCTGCTGGTGATGTGCCCGGATGCGAACAGCGTGCCGAAGCTGGGTGAGCTGCTGAATTATGATGCCGGGAAAGTCACGCATCGCTATAAGCCGGAGGCGCAACCGCTGTATCTGCTGATCCCGCGGCTGCATTTGTACAGCGATCGGTTAGTTTGAATGACGATTGCTGCGGGCCGACCGGAAAAAAGGTCGGCCCCTACAAAACCGGATTCTTACTGGCGAGCATGAGTCTGCTGCGGGCCGACCGGAAAAAAAGGTCGGCCCCTACAAAAACCTGATTCCTACTGGCGAGCATGAGTCTGCTGCGGGCCGACCGGAAAAAAGGTCGGCTCCTACAAATACCTGATTCTTATTGGCGTGCATGAATTTGCTGCGGGCGTTACACCTTCATGCTGCCGACCATCTCTTCCGGGCGCACCCAGGCGTCGAACTCCTCTTCGGTCAGGTAACCCAGCTTCAGCGCTGAGCCTTTCAGCGTCAGCCCCTGTTTATGCGCTTTTTTCGCAATTTCTGCCGCTTTATCGTAGCCGATATGGGTATTGAGCGCGGTCACCAGCATCAGCGACTCGTTCAGCAGCTGGGTGATGCGGTCACGATTTGGCTCGATGCCCACGGCGCAGTGGTGGTTAAAGCTGTCCATTCCGTCGGCCAGCAGGCGCACCGACTGCAGGAAGTTGTGGATCACCATCGGGCGATAAACGTTCAGCTCGAAGTTACCGGACGCGCCGCCCATATTCACCGCCACATCATTGCCCATCACCTGGCAGCACAGCATGGTCATCGCTTCACACTGCGTCGGGTTGACCTTACCCGGCATGATTGAACTGCCCGGCTCGTTTTCCGGGATGGAAAGTTCGCCGATGCCGCAGCGCGGGCCGGACGACAGCCAGCGCACGTCGTTGGCAATTTTCATCAGCGAAGCCGCCAGCCCCTTTAGCGAACCGTGCGCGTGCACCAGCGCATCGCAGGTCGCCAGCGCTTCAAATTTATTCGGTGCGGTGACAAACGGCTGCTGAGTCAACTCCGCCAGCTCTTTGGCCACGCGTACCGCGTATTCCGGGTGGGTGTTCAGCCCGGTGCCCACCGCCGTGCCGCCCAGCGCCAGCTCCGCCACATGCGGAATGCTCTGTTCAATATGCTTGAGGTTGTGGCTCAGCATCGCCACCCAGCCGGAGATCTCTTGGCCGAGCGTCAGCGGCGTCGCATCCTGTAAATGGGTACGGCCAATTTTGACGATGTCTTTAAACGCTTCTGCCTTCTCGCTCAGCGTTTTCTGCAACACTTTCAGCTGGGGGATCAGGTGCTGCTGCACCGCCACCACCGCCGCGACGTGCATGGCAGTTGGGAACACGTCGTTAGAGCTCTGGCTCTTATTAACATCATCATTGGGGTGAACCAGGCGCGACATGCCGCGCTCGCCGCCGAGGATCTCGCTGGCGCGGTTTGCCAGCACCTCGTTCATATTCATATTGGTTTGCGTGCCGGAGCCGGTTTGCCAGATAGCCAGCGGGAACTCCCCGTGATGCTTGTCCGCCAGCACTTCGTCCGCCGCTTTGATGATCGCCTCGGCACGCTCATCCGGTAACAGCTTCAGGTCGCTGTTCACTTTGGCCGCAGCGCGCTTGGTCAGCGCCAGCGCATACACCAGCTCGGTCGGCATTTTTTCCGTCGAAATGCGGAAGTGCTCCAGCGAGCGCTGTGTTTGCGCGCCCCAGAGTTTATCGGCAGGGACATCGATCGGTCCCATTGAGTCTTTTTCAACGCGGTTGGCAGCCATTCCTCTCTCCTTTAGCACAACTTTTTTGGCGCTTTTAACTTTGCGATAGGT
Source organism: Erwinia aphidicola (assembly GCF_014773485.1). Classification (GTDB taxonomy): domain Bacteria; phylum Pseudomonadota; class Gammaproteobacteria; order Enterobacterales; family Enterobacteriaceae; genus Erwinia; species Erwinia aphidicola. The sequence continues at coordinate 924,446 of NZ_JACXBP010000001.1, forward strand.
CAAAAACGCGCACATGAGTGATAAGTCTGACACAGTATAGTTTACGAGTATGCGACTCATTCGCGTTTATCGCACGTTGATTATCTCTCTACGCCATTTTTCTGCTTTAATAGCGCCAGTAACCAGTGAATGACCAGGGAGAAATGATGCAAAAGTTAATCAATTCGCTGCAAAATTATGCATGGGGCAGCAAGCACGCCCTCACTGATTTATATGGTATTGCCAACCCTTCCCAGCAGCCGATGGCGGAATTGTGGATGGGCGCGCATCCGAAAAGCCCGTCAAAAGTGCTGATCAACGGCGAGCCGCAGTCGCTGCGCGCGCTAATTGATGCCGATAAAGCTTCCCTGCTTGGCCCCGCCGTCGCGCAGCGTTTTGGCGAGCTGCCGTTCCTGTTTAAAGTGCTGTGCGCAGAACAGCCGCTGTCGATTCAGGTTCACCCGAGCAAACCGGCTGCCGAAGCGGGCTATGCGCGTGAAAATGCCGCTGGCGTGCCGGTCGACGCCGCCGAGCGTAACTATAAAGATGCTAACCACAAGCCAGAGCTGGTCTATGCGCTGACGCCGTTCAAGGCGATTAACGGCTTCCGCCCGCTGCGCGAAATCCAGTCCTTGCTGCAGCCGGTGGCGGGCGCGCACCCGGCCATTGCCCATTTCCTCAATGCCGCCGATGAAACCCGCCTGGCCCAGCTGTTTGCCAGCCTGCTGTCGATGAAAGAAGAGGAGAAGTCGCTGGCGCTGGACATTCTGCGCACGGCGCTGCCTGGCCAGCACGGTGAGCCGTGGCAGACCATTGCTGAAATTGCCGAGGTTTACCCGGACGACTGCGGCCTGTTCTCCCCCCTGCTGCTGAACGTGGTTACCCTGCAGCCGGGCGAAGCGATGTTCCTGTTTGCGGAAACCCCGCACGCCTACCTCCACGGCGTGGCGCTGGAGGTCATGGCGAACTCCGATAACGTGCTGCGCGCCGGGTTGACGCCCAAATACATTGATGTTCCTGAGCTGCTGGCCAACCTGAAATTCACCTCGCGCGCGGCCGATACCCTGCTGACCACACCGCAACAGCATGGCGCAACGCTCGATTTCCCCATCCCGGTGGATGACTTTGCCTTTGCCATACACGCGCTGAACAGCCAGCCGCTCGCGGTGGATCAGGAGAGCGCCGCGATTGTTTTCTGCATTGAAGGCCACGCCGAACTGAACTGTGGCGGTCAGTCATTGTCACTTAATGCAGGTGAATCTGCTTTTATTGCCGCCAGCGAGCCGACGCTGTCGCTCTCCGGCAATGGCCGCGTAGCCAGGGTTTTTAATCAACATCTTAAATGCGGCTGACGCCAGCGGTCATAATTGCTAAGCTATTTAGTGTATTAAACAAAAACGCCGCATTGGCGTTTTTTATCGCCAGAGGGTTACCCGCAGGATCTGCACGGGCTAACCGGCATTCGCGAACGGAAAAAGGACGACACAACTGATGAATAAAACCAAGATTGCTGTGGGTGTAGTGGTTGCCCTTGGCGTAGTCTGGACTGCTGGTGCCTGGTTTACCGGCAAGCAGCTGGAAAAAAATATGGATCAGCTGGTACAGCAGGCTAACGCCCAGATCCAGAACAGCGCTCCGGAAAGCCGTCTGCAGCTGAGCTATCAGGATTACCAGCGCGGCGTATTTAGCAGCAGCGCACGTTTCGTGCTGCAGAGCAGCTCGCAGACGGAAGATAACGCCATGCTGAAGCCAGGCCAGAGCATCGTGTTTAAAGAGACTATCGATCATGGTCCTTTCCCGCTGGCACAGCTGAAAAAATTCAACCTGATCCCAAGCATGGCTTCGGTACACAGCGAGCTGGAAAACACCGACGCGGTGAAAAAGCTGTTTGAAATCACCAAAGGCAAGTCGATTGTGCAGGCGGAAACCCGCGTGGGCTACGGCGGCAGCACCGATTCAGACATCAAACTGTTACCTGCCGACTACAGCAATGCCCAGACCGGTGAACGTTTTGCCTTCAACGGCGGCACGCTGAAAGTCAGTGCGGATGATAAAGGCGATAAAGTGGCGTTTAATGGCGATATCGACAGCCTGGTGCTGACCAGCAAAAACGAGCTGGGGATGCCGGTGCTGTTCACCGTTAACGGCCTGAAGCTGGATGCTAATACCAAACTTAGCCCGGAAGGGATGCGCATTGGCGACCAGACTATCGCGCTAAAAAAACTGAGTGCGGCAGTGGATGGCAAAGAGGCGCTGATCGCCGAAGGCCTGAACGGTAAATCGACCTTCGATTCCGACAAGGGCAGCGTGTCCGGCCAGATCGACTACACCCTTGACAGCCTGAAGCTTCAGGGCCAGAACTTCGGCCAGGGCAAGCTGGCAGTTAAGCTGGCTGGCTTTGATGGCAAGGCGATGAAAGCCTTCTCCGAAAGCTACAACCGCCAGATGCAAGCGTTGAACAGCGATCCGGCTGTGCAGGCTAACCCTGAGCTATATCAGCAGCGCACCAGTGAAATCCTCACCAGTAACCTGCCGCTGCTGCTGAAAGGCGATCCGTCAGTTAGCATCGCGCCATTTAGCTGGAAAAATGATAAGGGCGAGAGCAGCTTTAACCTTAACGCCCAGTTCAAGGACCCGGCCACCGCCACCGCTGCGGCGCAGAATCTGGGCCAGCAGGTAGATAACGTACTGAAAACTCTGGATACCAAACTGACTATCTCGATGGATATGGCGACCGAGATGATGACGCATGTGGCGATGGCAGAAGGCTACAGCCAGGAAGAAGCGGTAAAACTGGCGGACCAGCAGGTGAAAGGCGTGGCCGCGATGGGCCAGATGTTCAAGCTGACCACGCAGAAAGATAACAACATTACCACCAGCCTGCAGTACGGCACCGGTCAGATCACCATGAACGGTGAGAAGATGCCGCTGGAGCAGTTCCTGTCCCGCTATATGCTGGGTGGCGCTGGCATGGTCGCACCGGAAGGCATGCCGCAGTAATGTTCTGAAATTAAACAGCCACCTTTCTGAAGGTGGCTTTTTTTTTGCCTGACTAGCTATGCTGGATCCTGATATCGGTGGTTTCTCCCAGCAGCTGCTGCCCGCTGGTCAGGGGGATCCTGAACGCTGTCGCGTCGCGCTCAAGGCAGACGGTGCGTAAGTGGCGGTTACAAATAAACCAGATCTCATCGCGATTGTTCGACAGCAGATAGTAGGCATCAGAAGTTTCAGAGGGGTTGTAACAGCCTAATGCGCGATAAGCGGTATCCGGAGTGAAACCGCTTTGCAGGGGCAGTGGGCGCGGACCATTATCCAATTCCTTTACTCTCAGATATAAACCTTGTTCCAGCCAGAGCATAAACCACCATCCTTTTTATCCCAGATAATGTGATTATAACCAGCATTCCTCTGCGCACCCCGCCGCCCCCTTTATTTGCAAAGCCCGTCACAGCGCTGCAGGAAATTTAAGCCGATCCACGCTCAATCAGCAGCGGCGGCAGGATGATATGCTGGACTGCACTGGTTGGGTCGGCCATCTTTTGCAGCAGGCGCTGTGCCGCGCTGCGGCCGATTTCCCGTGCCGAGCTGGAGACAAAGCTCAGCGGAGGATCGGTCAGCTGCGCTTCCGGCACGTCACCAAAACCTACCAGCGCCATCTGCTGGCCGTAAAAGCTGTTGACCCCGCCGCTGCCAATGGTGCGCCCGCTGCGCTGGATGCCGAAATAGCAGCCGAGCGCCACCGAGGCGTTATGGCAGAGAATTGCGCTAATGGTGGGATACTGCTGGATCAGCTGTTGCGTCAGCGCGGCGACATCACGCTGCTGCGCGCCGCACTCGATAATCCATTCGCTACGAAACGGCAGGCCGTACTGCATCAGCGTCGAGCAGTAGCCGCCGATACGTTCGGCGCGCGTTAAGGAGGAGCCGGAACCGCCAAGCCAGGCAATGCAGCGGTGGCCGCGCTTGATAAGATAGTCGGTGGCGATTTTGGCCGCCTGCTGATTATCCGGGCGCACGGAGTCGATGTGATCAAGATTGCTGGCGCGCGAGGCGCAGATCAGCGTGATATTCAGCTCCTGCGCTTTTTGCAGCAGCCCGGCTGCATTCTCAATGCCGCCGCCTAAGACAATCCCCTCCACGCCCTGCTCCACCAGCGAGTCGAAGCAGCGCTCTACGTGCTGCCCCTGCGCGCCGCTCTGGGTGAGAAACAACACTTTGCCCTGCTGCTCCAGCGCTTCGCTCAGTCCGCCGGTCATCTCGGCGTAAAACGGCTGGCAGATGTCGCGCACGATCAGCCCGACCACCCCACTGCTGCCGCCGCGCAGCATTGTCGCAGAGCGGTTACGCACAAAGCCCAGCGCTTCCGAAGCCTGGTTGACTCGCTCAATCGTCGCGGACGAAATGCGACCTTTCCCTGACAGTACCAGCGAAACCGTGGTGACCGACACCCCAGCCTCGGCGGCGACATCATGAATGGTAATTTTTTTCTGCGACATAGCGTTCCTGACTGCCGGGTTTGCACCCCGTTGAAAAATCACGATAAAGCATAGGTTAAACGTTACACCCTGATTGTGGCAGAGAAAACCACACCGAGCGAGAACTGTGTGATCGGCAACGCATTAATATTAGGTAAAACGTTTTATCTTATTTTACCTCAGCAGCGGCTGAGTTCGAATTCGCCAGGAGAGCGCATGTCGTCCGTTAAACAAAAAATTACTCTGTGGGAGTTTTTCCAGAGTCTGGGAAAAACCTTTATGCTGCCCGTCGCCCTGCTGTCATTCTGCGGGATCATGCTGGGTATAGGTAGCTCATTAAGCAGTCACGACGTGATCACCCTGATCCCGTTCCTCGGTAATCCCCTGCTGCAGCTGGTGTTTACCTGGATGAGCAAGGTGGGATCGTTCGCCTTCAGCTTCCTGCCGGTGATGTTCGCCATCGCCATCCCGCTGGGCATGGCGCGTGAGAATAAAGGCGTTGCGGCTTTCTCCGGCTTTGTCGGCTTCGCGGTCATGAACCTGGCGGTTAACTTCTGGCTGACCGCCAAAGGTATTCTACCCACCAGCGATGCTGCCGTGCTGAAAGCCAATAATATCCAGAGCATTCTCGGCATTCAGTCGATCGATACCGGTATCCTCGGGGCGGTGATCGTCGGGATTATCGTGTTTTATCTGCATGAACGCTTCCACACCATCCGCCTGCCGGATGCGCTGGCATTCTTCGGCGGCACGCGCTTTGTACCGATTATCACCACTCTGGTGATGGGGCTGGCCGGTCTGGCGATCCCGCTGATCTGGCCGTGGTTCGCGAAAGCGATTGCCGGGCTGGGCTGGGTGATCAACAGCGCCGGTGACTTTGGACCGATGATATTTGGTACCGGGGAGCGCCTGCTGCTGCCGTTCGGCCTGCAGCACATCCTGGTGGCGATTATTCGCTTTACCGATGCGGGCGGCACCATGGACGTCTGCGGTCACAGCGTCAGCGGCGCGCTGACCATCTTCCAGGCGCAGCTCTCCTGCCCGACTTCCGGCGGCTTCTCCGAAAGCGCAACCCGCTTCCTGTCGCAGGGTAAAATGCCGGCATTCCTCGGCGGCCTGCCTGGCGCGGCGCTGGCGATGTACCACTGCGCCCGTCCGGAAAATCGGCATAAAATTAAAGGGCTGTTGATCTCCGGCGTGGTGGCCTGCGTGGTGGGCGGGACCACCGAACCGTTGGAGTTCCTGTTCCTGTTCGTTGCCCCTTTCCTCTATCTGATCCACGCCGTACTGACCGGGCTGGGCTTCACCGTAATGGCGGTACTGGGCGTCACCATCGGTAATACCGACGGCAACGTGATCGACTTTGTGGTGTTCGGCATTCTGCACGGGCTGTCGACCAAATGGTACTGGGTGCCGGTGGTGGCAGCGGTTTGGTTTGCGGGTTACTATCTGATCTTCCGCTTCGCCATTACCCGCTTCAATATCAAGACCCCGGGCCGTGAGCTCGACACCCCCCTCGGCGAGAAAATGTCCCGCGGCCCGGTGGGCAAATCGGGCTACAACACCCCGGCAATCCTTGCCGCGCTGGGGGGCATCGACAACATCACCTCGCTGGACAACTGCCTGACGCGCCTGCGCCTGTCGGTAAAGGATATGAGCCTGGTGGATGACGCGGCCCTGAAGGCCAACCGGGTCATTGGCGTGGTGCACCTCAATCAGCATAATTTGCAGGTGGTGATAGGCCCGCAGGTACAGTCGGTAAAAGATGAGATCGCCACGCTGATGCCGCAAATTTCAGCCTGACTTTATAACGGGGTGCCTGGCACCCCTCTCTTCTGCACCTGCGTTATTGAGGCCGCTATGTCAGACACTCAACAGTTCAATTTTGACCGGCTAGTCGATCGCCACGGCAGCTGGTGTACGCAGTGGGATTTTGTCGCCGACCGCTTCGGCCAGGACGATTTACTGCCCTTTACCATCTCCGATATGGATATCCCCACCGCTCCGGCGGTGATCGAGGCGTTGCAGCAGCGCGTGTCGCACGGCGTGCTCGGCTACAGCCGCTGGCAGCATGACGATTTCCTCGGTGCCATCAGCCGCTGGTATCAGCAGCGTTTTGAGGTCAGCGTGGATCGCCAGCAGATTGTTTACGGGCCCTCGGTGATTTATATGGTGGCGCAGATGCTGCGCCGCTGGTCACAGCCCGGTGACGGCGTGGTGATCCACACGCCCGCCTACGATGCCTTTTATAAAGTGATCGAAGGCAATCAGCGCCGGGTGATGACGCTGCCGCTCAGCCAGCGTGACGGTGAATGGCAGTGCGATATGGCGGCGCTGGAGGCGTTGCTGGCCAGTCCGCAGTGCAAAATCCTGCTGCTGTGCAGCCCGCATAATCCCACCGGTAAAGTGTGGCGCCGTGCGGAGCTGCAGCAGATGGCCGCGCTGTGTGCCCGCTATCAGGTGCGCGTTATCAGCGACGAGATCCATATGGATATGGTCATGGACCAAAGCCGCCATATCCCCTGGAGCTGCGTCGGCCGCGGGCAGTGGGCGCTGTTTACCTCGGCGTCCAAAAGCTTCAATATTCCGGCGTTAACCGGTGCCTATGGCTTTATCAGCGATGAAGAAGATCGCGCAGCGTGGTTCCAGGCATTAAAAAATGCCGACGGCCTCTCTTCCCCCGCTATCCTGGCAGTGGCCGCCCATATCGCCGCCTATCAGCACGGCGCGGCGTGGCTGGATGCGCTGCGCGACTATCTGCGCGCCAACCTGCAGCATGTTGCCCAGCGCCTCAACGCGGCGTTTCCCACGCTTCACTGGCAGCCACCGCAGGCGACCTACCTGGCGTGGATTGACCTCAATCCGCTGGGCATTGACGATGGCGAACTGCAGCGCGAGCTGATTGAGCAGCAGAAGGTGGCGATCATGCCGGGCAGTACCTACGGTGAATGCGGGCGCGGCTGGCTGCGCTTTAACGTGGGCTGCCCACGCAGCAAGGTGGATGACGGGCTGGATCGCCTGATCGCCGCCCTGCACAACTGCCTGAAAACGCGCGCTTAGCCGCCCTCTTTGCGCAGATAAGCAACGACCAGCAGCGCCGTTGCGCATTTTGCTGGCGTTGTTGCGCAAAGAGTTTTTATAATGCTCTGCACTTTACGATAACAACAGAGAGTGCCGACATGATCGATTCCCAGCTTCCCCTCACCGATATCCATCGCCATCTTGACGGCAATATTCGCGCCCAAACCATTCTCGACTTAGGCCGCGAGTTTAATCTTACTCTCCCTGCCACTACTCTGGAGCTTCTGCGCCCGCACGTGCAGGTGATTGAAGCGGAGCCGGACCTGGTGAGCTTCCTCAACAAGCTCGACTGGGGAGTAAAAGTGCTGGGCTCGCTCGATGCCTGCCGCCGCGTGGCGCTGGAAAACGTCGAGGACGCGGCACGCGCCGGGATCCACTATGCTGAGCTGCGCTTCTCGCCGGGCTATATGGCGATGACCCACAACCTGCCGGTGGCGGGCGTGGTGGAAGCGGTGATCGACGGCATTAAGGCGGGCTGCGGCAAGCACAATATTGACGTGCGCCTGATTGGCATTATGAGCCGCACCTTCGGTGAGGAAGCCTGCCTGCGCGAGCTCGACGGCCTGCTGGCGCACCGCGACAGCATTACCGCACTCGACCTGGCGGGTGATGAGCTGGGCTTCCCGGGCAGCCAGTTCCTCAGCCACTTTAACCGCGCGCGTGACGCCGGGCTGCGCATTACCGTGCATGCCGGTGAGGCCGCCGGGCCGGAAAGCATCTGGCAGGCGATCCGCGAGCTGGGCGCGGAGCGTATTGGTCACGGAGTAAAAGCGGTGCAGGATCCGGCGCTGATGGAGTTCCTCGCGCAGCACGGGATTGGCATTGAGTCGTGCCTGACCTCCAATATCCAGACCAGCACCGTGGCCTCGCTGGCACAGCATCCGCTGAAGGCCTTCCTTGACCACGGTATCCTCGCCACCATCAATACCGACGATCCGGCGGTTCAGGGGATTGAGATCGGTCACGAATACGAAATTGCCGCCCCGGCAGCAGGTTTGAGCAGGGAGCAGATGCGCGTGGCGCAGGAGAATGGCCTGAAGATTGCGTTCCTCAGCGATGCCGAGAAAGCCGCAGTGCGGGCGCGTGCCGCAGCGTAATTAATGACGCGGGTCGACCGGAAAAAATGGTCTCCATCACGGCCTATGCCAATCCTTAACACGGGTCGACCGGAAAAAATGGTCGACCCCTACGGTAGGGGCCGACCTTCTTTTTCGGTCGGCCCTTTTCACGGCGTAATCCTATTTCAACGACAGGGTCTGGCGCTTCTCGGCGGACTGTAAGCCCAGCTCGATCAGCTCCATCACCTGAATCGCCTCTTCCGCCTGCACCGGGTTTTCACCCACGCCGTTAATCGCATCGCGAATGCCCGCATAGTAAGCCGGATAGTTGCCAGGAATAGTCAGCAGGCTCTTCTCGACCATTGCATCACCTTCGGCCAGCGTCAGCACGCCGTCGCGCATATCGTAGCCCCAGTCTTCCTGCGGCGGGCGCGCCCCGGCTTTCAGCGCATCCTCCTGCGGATCAAGGCCAAACTTCACAAAGCTGCCTTTGGTACCGTGCACCTGATAGCGCGCCGATTGGGCGGCAACCAGCATGCTGGCGTGCAGCACCACGCGGCGCTGAGGATAGGTCAGCGTGCAGTGGAAGTAGTCGGTGGTTTGCGCCCCCGGGCGCAACTCGGCGGCATCGAGAGTAATCGCCACCGGGGAGCCAAACAGCTGCAGCGCCTGGTCAATCACGTGTGGCCCCAGATCGTACCAGATGCCGCTGCCCGCGCCTTTCTGCTCGCGCCAGCGCTGCTGCACGGTTGGGCGGAAGCGGTCAAAGTGCGACTCAAAGTAGCGTACATCGCCCAGCGTGCCGTCAGCCAGCAGCGCTTTAAGGGTGAGGAAATCACTGTCCCAGCGGCGGTTATGGAACACCGACAGCAGCAGCCCTTTGGCTTTTGCCAGCGCGTCCAGCTCGCGCGCCTGTGACAGCGTCACGGTAAACGGTTTGTCGACAACCACATGTTTTCCGGCATTTAGCGCGGCTTTGGCCAGCGGGAAGTGGGTATCGTTTGGGGTGGGAATGACAATCAGCTGCAGGGTTGGGTCGTCGAACAGTGCCTGAGGGTCGGACACCACCTGCACCGAAGGCCAGTCCGCATGAACTTTGCCGGCATCGCTGCTGGAAACGGCGGCCAGCTCCATCTCAGCAGTGCCTGAGATTAGGGGTGCATGGAAGGTTTTGCTGGCGAAGCCGTAGCCCACCAGACCAACACGAATTTTATCACTCATTAGAATCCCTCTCGTAGTTACCCCGTTGATTTAAGTCGATCGACGGGGCAACCACAAGAAGGATTTACCCTAAAAGCTATTCATTGGCACGGCGCGGTAAGTGCCAGGTCTCCTGGGCGACCAGCGCATCGTGTGCATCCAGGCTGCGACGGCGGAAATCGCTGGGGCTGACGCCCGCGCGCTTGCGGAATACGCGGGAAAAGTAGAGTTGATCGTCATAGCCCACTTCGCGCCCGATGCTGGCGATCGGTTCCTGGGTAGTTTGCAGCAGCAGCTTGGCGCGGATCACCCGCTGATCCTCTCGCCAGCGCAGCAGGTTGACCCCCATCTGCTCGCGGAACAGGTGCGCCAGCCGCGACGGTGACAGGCAGACATGCTTCGCCACCTCTTCAATTTTCACCTCCGCCGCCAGATTGTTGGTGACGTACTGGCAGGCTTCGACCACGCGCGCATCGCGGATCTGCTGATGGCTGCGCGGATCTTCCTGCACCGCCCGCAGCAGCAGGCGCTCCAGCAGATTCATCGCCAGCTCCTCGGCAAAGCGCCGCCCGGAGTTGTGGGTGTGTTCGATATTGGCGAACAGGCGGTCAAACTCGCCGCGCAGCGACTCCGGCAGGCGCAGGCGCCCCACGCCCTGCGCTTCATCCTGCCACTCCAGCCAGTCGCTCCAGTAGGCGCGCGGGCGGAAATAGACCCAGCGGTGATACCAGCTGTCGCTGTCAGGCGAACGGCCGTAATAGTGCGGAGTTTTCGGCTGAAACAGCAGCAGGTCGCCCGGTTCGCAGTCAAACGCCGCCTCGCCGTCACACACCCGGCCACGCCCTTTAATCGTCAGGTTGAGAATGTAGCCCTTCATGCCGTGCGGGCGATCGATAAAGAAATCGAGCGGCCCGTCAGCGTTGATGGGGGTCAGCCCGGCCACCAGCCAGGCGCTAAACGGATACCCCGGAAGCAGCGGGTTGGATTGCGCCACCGGCGCCAGACGATGATACATAACCCCTCCTGTCAGGCCGCTTTGGCTTTTTGTTTGTAACGGTCAAAAATCACCGCCGCTAACAATATCAGACCGCGCACCACGTACTGTGAGAAAGGCGAGATATTGAGTAAATTCATCGCATTCTCAACCGTTCCGAGGATTAACACCCCGGCAACCACATAGGAAATCTTACCAATCCCCCCCTTCAGCGACACGCCACCGAGCACGCAGGCAGAAATCACAATCAGCTCATAGCCGAGCGAGGTCATTGGCTGGCCGCTGGTCATGCGCGAGGCGAGGATAATGCCCGCCGCCGCCGACACCAGCCCGGAGAGGATAAAGATGATAATGCGCGTGCGCACCACCGGCACCCCGGCCAGCCTTGCCGCCTCTTCATTACCGCCAATCGCCAGCGTATTGCGGCCAAAGGTGGTTTTGTTCAGCAGGAAACCGAACAGCACCAGAGTGACTATCGTCAGCCACACCGGCGCAGGAATGCCCAGCCAGCTGGCGTAGCCGAGCGCGAAGAAGCGCTCGTCTTCGATACCGACCGCCTTACCGTCGGAGAAGATATACGCCAGCCCGCGCACAATCTGCATGGTCGCCAGCGTGGTGATCAGGGCGTTAATTTTCAGTTTAGCAATGACAAAGCCGTTGATCAGGCCGCAGGCGACGCCGAGCAGTAGCCCCGCCGCCACGCCGATCCACAGGCTTTCGGTCATGTTGATCACCACCGCGCACACCACCCCGGCACAGGCAATCACCGAGGCGACCGACAGGTCAAAATCACCGGACGCGAGGCAGAACAGCATGCCGCAGGCCACCATACCGGACATCGACATTGCCAGGCCGAGGCCTTTCATATTGATCAGGCTGCCGAAGTTCGGCACAAACACCGTGCAGGCGATAAACAGCGCGGCAAACACCACCAGCATGCCGAAGTTGTCCCAGATGCGCCAAAGGCTGAAGCGTGATGGGGCGGCTGGCGTCCCGGTTGAAGTTGTCGTAGACATCGGTTTCTCCTGCATGTCAGGCCACCTGGGTGGCAGGTTTAGCGGTTTTTGGCATCGCCAGACTTAAGGTCAGCGCTTCCGTTGCGTCGTTGTGGTCCAGCTCCCCGGCGATTTCGCCTTCGCGCATCACCAGGATCCGGTCGGCCAGCCCCATCACTTCCGGCAGATCGCTGGAGGCAAACAGCACCGCAATCCCCTGTTCGGCCAGCGCGTAAATCAGCTGATAGATCTCATTTTTTGCTCCGACATCAATGCCGCGCGTTGGCTCGTCGAGCAGGATCACTTTCATCTCTTCCGACAGCCAGCGGCCAAGGATGGCCTTCTGCTGATTGCCACCCGACAGGTTCATAATCAGCTGGTCAGCCGACGGGGTTTTGATATTCAGTGAGCGAATATGCGCCCCGGCGTTTTTCGCTTCCCAACCTTTGTTGATCAGACAGCCGGCGGTAAGGTTGTTGCGCCGGGCGCTGATGTTGATGTTGTCGCGCACCGAATGCACCGGGATGATGCCGTCGGCCTTGCGGTCTTCCGGGCAGAGCATGATCCCGGCACGAATGGCCTCAATCGGCTCACGCAGATTGAGCACCTCGCCATCGAGGCGCAGCTCGCCGCTGATGAGACGCGTGGCGCCGAACAGCCCTTTCATCAGTTCGCTGCGCCCGGCGCCGACCAGGCCGAACAGCCCGACGATCTCCCCGGCTCGCACGCTGAACGACACCGCGCTGCGCACGCCTTTGGCCTGGACATTGTCGAGCTGCAGGCGCACTGCACCGTGCGCACGCGGGCGGTAGCCGTAGATATCGCCGATTTCACGCCCGACCATTGCCTGCACCAGCAGGTCGTTGGTGGTGGTTTGCATATCGGTGAAGGTGCGCACGTAGCGGCCATCTTTAAATACGGTGATTGCATCGCTAAGGGCGAAAATCTCCTCCATGCGGTGCGAGACGTACAGCACCACTTTGCCATCGGCGCGCAGCTGGCGGATAACACGGAACAGCTGGTCGATTTCCCGCGCAGACAGTGAGCTGGTCGGTTCGTCAAAGGCGATCACTTTGGCGTTGCGCGCCAGCGCTTTGGCAATTTCCACCATCTGCCACTGGCCGAGCGACAGGTATTTCAGCGGCAGATCCGGGTCGATATCCATGCCGAGCGTTTTTAGCTGGCGCGCGGCTTCGGCACGCAGCTTCGCCCGGTTAACCAGCCCGCCGCGCTGCGGCAGCTGGCCTAAGAAGATGTTTTCTGCCACCGACATTTCCGGCACCAGATGCAGTTCCTGATAGATAATCGCTACCCCGGCATTCAGCGCATCGGTGGTGTGCTGGAAGTTAGCCGGCTGGCCTTGAATGCGGATCTCTCCACTGCTGGCCTGATAGCTGCCGCTGAGGATCTTCAACAGCGTCGATTTGCCCGCGCCGTTCTCGCCCATCAGGGCATGCACTTCCCCGGCATAGCAGTCAAAACTGATATCCTGCAGCGCTTTTACGCCGGGAAAGGTTTTGCCTATGCCGTGAAAGCTCAGATAAGCGGGTTGCGTGGTCATAGTGTCTCCTCCTGCACGTTGAGCGTTTGCAGCGGGCGGACCGAAAAAGAGGGTCCGCCCCTACCGCATTCTTTAACCGTAGGGGCCGATCCTTTGTTTCGATCGGCCCGCAGTCCGCCTCATCACCATGGTCGAACCGTAGGGGTCGGGCATGCCCGACCCGTTGTCACTGATTACATCAGCCCTTTCTTCGCCAGTTCGGCTTTGAAGTTATCGCGGGTAATCAGTACCACGTCGGTCACTTCGGTGAACTTGGCAGGCTCGGTGCCGTTGGTCACCCAGTCATGCAGCATCTTGATACTGCGGTAGCCGTGCACGTCCGGGCTTGGCAGCAGAGAGCCGTAGAAGCCGGTCGCGGCACCTTTCGACAGTTCGCTTACCGCATCCACTCCATTAATCCCGATGCCAATGACGTCGGCCGCCTTAAAGCCCTGGCCTTCGGTGGCGCGCACGCCGCCCAGCACGGTGTTGTCGTTCATACCCACGATCAGCCAGTGCTTCACCTCCGGATGCTGCACCAGCAGGGAGTTACCGGCATCAAACGCGCCGGGAATATCGTTGGATTTGGTTGGGATCTGATAAATCTGTTTTTCCGGGAATCCAGCAGCCTTCAGCGCATCCATCGACCCGCCGGTGCGGCGACGGGCGGTATCCAGCTCGTTGGCGGTGATCGCCATTACCGCCGTCTCTTTCGCATCCCAGCCGCGTTTCTGCATCTCTTTGTACAGCTCCTGCCCCTGGCGCTCGCCGATTTTGGTTGCGGCCATCATCACCAGCGGCACGCTATCCATCGGTTTACCTTTGGCGGTGACGAACTGGTCATCAACGGCGATCACCTTCAGGTCATAGCTGCGCGCTTTCGCGACAATGGCGGAGCCCAGTTTTGGGTCCGGCGTACAGATAACGAACCCCTTCGCGCCGCTGGCGGCCAGGCTGTCGATGGCGTTCAGGGTTTTCTCACCGTCCGGCACGGCGATTTTAATCACCTCAAAGCCCATCTCTTTACCGGCCTTATCGGCGAACTTCCATTCGGTCTGGAACCACGGCTCTTCCGGCTGCTTCACCAGAAAACCGAGTTTCATGGTCTCCGCCATAGCGGATTGTGACATAACGGCGGCGAGGCCAATCGCGGCCAACGCTTGAGTGAATTTGTGCATGAGGCTCTCCGGCTCAGTGCCCGCTTTACGCGGGTTTGTGTAAACGGTAACAATCGGATGTTCATAAATTTAAAAGCTGCTATTCAATACCTTACCTGAGCACTGACGGCGTTACAGTGACGGTAGTGCGCTAGTTTTACCCGCATGCAAGGGAAAATTTGTAGAGCGCTATCACACCCTGAAATTACAGTCGTTTTGTCCATCTATTCAGCCAGTTTAACCGTCACGCAACATTTGAAGCCCATCACATAACCCCCGCTGATGGCAGAAAAGTGCATATTTGCAGCCAGCCGCACCTAACGTGATTGCCGCGAGCTTTCCAGGATAGAGGGACATGAAAAAAGCCTGTTCTGAAAATAACGGAGAACAACTATGCATAAGGGTGCGATTACCCTCGGTCTGGATTTTGGCAGCGATTCGGTGCGGGCACTGGCAGTGGAGTGCGCCAGCGGGCGCGAGCTGTTTAAGCAGGTCGTGGCCTACCCACGCTGGAAGGCCGGGCACTACTGTATGCCGGCGCGCAACCAGTTCCGCCATCACCCACAGGACTACATTGACGCGCTGGAGCAGGCCATACGTGACGTTGTCACGAAGATGACGCCCGAGCAGCGCCAGAATGTGGTGGGCATCGGCGTCGATTCTACCGGCTCCACCCCCGCGCCAATCGATCGCGAAGGCCGGGTGCTGGCGCTGCGCCCGGAGTTTGCTGATAACCCTAATGCAATGTTCGTGCTGTGGAAGGACCACACCGCCATTGAAGAGGCCGAGGCGATTACCCGGCTGTGCCACAGCGGCGAATATCAGGACTATTCACGCTTTATCGGCGGCATTTACTCCTCTGAATGGTTCTGGGCCAAAATCCTGCACGTCAGCCGCAGCGATGCGGCGGTGCGTGAGGCGGCAGTCTCCTGGGTGGAGCTGTGCGACTGGGTACCGGCGCTGCTGAGCGGCACCACTGCCCCGGCAGAGCTGAAGCGCGGGCGCTGCGCCGCCGGGCATAAATCGCTGTGGCACCCGCTATGGCAGGGTTTACCGGACGCGCAGTTTCTTAACGCGCTCGACCCGCTGCTGACCCGCGACCTCGATCACCCGCTGTTTCACGATACCTTCACTGCCGAGCTCCCCGTGGGCGTGCTGAGCGCTGAATGGGCCGAACGGCTCGGCCTGCCTGGCAGTGTCACTATTTCCGGCGGTGCGTTTGACTGCCATATGGGCGCGGTTGGGGCCGGGGCGCAGCCCTACACGCTGGTGAAAGTGATCGGCACCTCGACCTGCGACATCCTGATCGCCGATGCTGAGCGCGTCGCCGATCGGGCAATCAAAGGTATCTGCGGCCAGGTCGACGGCAGCGTGATGCCGGGAATGATCGGGCTGGAGGCCGGGCAGTCGGCGTTTGGCGATATGTATGCCTGGTTCAGCCGCCTGTTGAGCTGGCCGCTGGTGCAGGCCGCTCAGCAACAGCCTGAACTCAGACCGCAGCTGGAAGCGATGCAAAACGATCTGCTGCAGCAGCTTACCGCCGCCTGGGCCGCCGACCCGCAGCTTGACCATCTGCCGGTGGTGCTTGACTGGTTTAACGGCCGCCGCACGCCGTTCGCCAACCAGCGCCTGAAAGGGGTGATTACCGACCTGAATCTCGGCACCGATGCGCCCACGCTGTTCGGCGGTTTTATCGCCGCCACCGCCTTTGGCGCCCGCGCCATTATGGAGTGCTTCGAACAGCAGGATATCCCGGTGCAGCAGGTGCTGGCACTGGGCGGCATTGCGCGCAAATCGCCGGTCATCATGCAGGTGTGCTGCGATGTGATGAACCGCCCGCTGGATATCGTCGCCTCCGACGAGTGCTGTGCGCTCGGCGCGGCGATTTTTGCCGCCGTCGCCGCCGGCGTTTATCCCGATATTCCGAGCGCGCAGGCCCAGATGGCCAGCCCGCTGGCGCAGACCCTGCAGCCCGATCCGCAGCGCGTGGCCCGTTTCCAGCAGCTTTATCAGCGTTACCTTCAGTGGTGTGAATGCGCTGAGCCGCAGTTTGCCCCATCAACCTCTTCGTCAGCTAGTTAAGGAACCGTTTTATGACACAGTTAAACGCCCAGAGCGTATGGTTTGTGATTGGTACGCAGCATCTGTACGGTGCGGAAACCCTGCGCCAGGTGGAGCAGCACGGCCAGCAGGTGGTCGAGGGCCTGAATCGTGCCGGGATTCTGCCCTTTACACTCCAGCTTAAGCCGCTGGTAAAAACCCCCGATGAAGCGCTGGCCCTGTGCCGCGAGGCCAATCACGATCTTGGCTGCTTAGGGATCGTTACCTGGCTGCACACCTTCTCCCCGGCCAAGATGTGGATTGGCGGGCTGAGCGTGCTGAACAAGCCACTGCTGCAGCTGCATACCCAGTTCAACGCGGAAATCCCGTGGGACAGCATGGATATGGACTTTATGAACCTGAACCAGACCGCGCACGGCGGCCGCGAGTTCGGTTTTATCGGCGCGCGCATGCGCCTGCCGCATCAGGTGGTGACCGGCCACTGGCAGGATCGAACCACCCAGCAGCGTATCGGCCAGTGGATGCGCGGTGCCGCCGCGCTGCAGGCCAGCCAGCAGCTGAAGGTGGCGCGCTTTGGCGACAATATGCGCGAAGTGGCGGTAACCGAGGGTGATAAAGTCGCGGCGCAGATCCAGTTTGGCTACGCAGTGAATGGCTGGGGCGTTGGCGATTTGGTCGAGGTGATCAACCAGGTGAGCGACGGCGACGTCAGCACGCTGATTGACGAATACGAGAGCCAGTATGAATTTTCCGCTGCGGCGGCGATCGGCGGCGATAAGCGGCAAAACGTGCTGGATGCGGCGCGGATTGAGCTGGGGATCAAGCGCTTCCTCGACGCCGAGGGCTGCCGCGCCTTCACCACTAACTTCCAGACGCTGCACGGCATGACGCAGCTGCCGGGGCTGGCGGTGCAGCGCCTGATGCAGCAGGGCTACGGCTTCGCCGGAGAAGGCGACTGGAAAACCGCCGCCCTGCTGCACATCTTCAAAGTCATGGCGGGCAGCCAGCCGGGCGGGACGTCCTTTATGGAGGATTACACCTACCACTTCGCGCCGGGTAACGACCTGGTGCTCGGTTCACATATGCTGGAAGTGTGCCCGACCATCGCGCGTGAAGCTAAACCACTGCTCGACGTCCAGCCGCTGGGCATCGGCGGCAAGGCTGACCCGGCGCGCCTGATCTTCTCGGCACCTGCCGGGCGAGCGGTAAATGCCAGCGTGATTGATATGGGCGACCGCTTCCGCCTGCTGGTCAACGTGGTGGATACCATTGAACAGCCGCAGGCGCTGCCTAAGCTGCCGGTGGCGCGTGCGCTGTGGCGTGCGCAGCCGTCGCTGGCCACCGCGTCAGAGGCGTGGATCCTCGGCGGCGGCGCGCACCACACGGTGTTCAGCCAGGCGCTGACGGTGGAGGATATGCGCCTGTATGCCGAGCTGAATGGCATCGAGGCGCTGGTGATTGACGAAGAGACCACGCTGCACGGCTTCCGCGATGCACTGCGCTGGAACGAGGCGTATTACCGTCTGAATCAGCGGTAATCCTGCAGGCAGGAAACAACAAGGGCGGCCCCATAAACAGGTGCCGCCCTTTTATTTTGCACCTTCCGGCTGACCGGAAAAGAGGGTCAGCCGCTACAGGGGCCGGGTAGGTCAGCCGCTACAGGGTCTGTAGGGGTCGACTATTTTTTCCGGTCGACCCATTTTCCCACCGTTTCAGGATATCAACCGTTTCACTGGCGCATTCTGCTGGCGATCCCACATCACGGTCAGCAGGCGTTGCAGGGCAATAAAGGCGAACAGCAGGATGCCGATGGCGATCTTGGTCCACCACGAGCTGAGCGTACCGTCGAAGTTAATCCATGTCTGGATCAGCCCCTGAATCAGCACGCCGAACAGCGTCCCCAGCACGGTGCCAACGCCGCCGGAGAGCAGCGTGCCGCCAATCACCACCGAGGCAATGGCATCCAGCTCCACGCCCATCCCCGCCAGCGCATAGCCCGCCGAGGTGTAGATTGAAAAGACGATGCCCGCCAGCGTCGCCAAGCCGGATGAGAGCATATAAATGCGCACCGTGGTGCTGCGCGTCGAAATGCCCATCAGCTGCGCCGAGGTGGCGTTGCCGCCAATGGCATATACCTGATTACCGAAGCGGCTGCGGTGCGCCAGCAGGATGCCAAAGGCCACCACCACCAGCATGATCACCGCCAGCAGGCTGAGCCGCCCGCCGCCGGGAATTTTCCACGCCATCGACGACAGCGTGGCATACAGCGGATGGTCGATCGGCAGCGAGCTTTCCGCCACCAGATAGCTGCTGCCGCGCAGGAAGAACATCCCCGCCAGGGTGATAATAAACGCCGGGATTTTCAGCGCGTCGATCAGCCAGCCCATAAAGGCGCCAAACGCCGAGCCCATCACCATCACCAGCGCAAACGCCAGCCACGGATCGAGGTGGAAATCACCAATCGCGCGGGCGAGAAACACCCCGGTAAAGGCGATCACCGCGCCGACCGACAGATCGATACCGCCGGAAAGGATCACAAAAGTCATCCCAACCGCAATAATGCCGAGGAAGGCGTTATCGGTAAGGATATTGGCGATCACCCGCGTTGAGGCGAAGCCGGGAAACTGACTGAGGCAGAACAGGTAGCCCGCTACAAATACCAGCAGGGTAATCATTAACGGCAGATGACGTTTAATCACGGCGGCGCCCTCGTTTAAACAGTTGAATAAAGCGCGGCGACTGCAGCAGCAGCACCACCATTACCACCACCGCTTTGACCACCTGGTTCAGCTCCGGCGGGAAGCCGGAGAGCAAAATCCCGGTGTTCATCGCCTGTATAATCAGTGCGCCAATCAGCGACAGCAGCAGGTTAAAGCGGCCGCCCATCAGCGACGCCCCGCCAATCACCACCGCCAGAATCGCATCCAGCTCCAGCCACAGCCCGGCGTTGTTGGCATCGGCACCGCGAATATCCGCCGCGACGATCAGCCCGGCCACAGCCGCGCACAGGCCGCTCAGCAGATAGGTACTCATCACGACCAGCCAGCCGTTCACCCCGGCATTGCGCGCGGCGCGCAGGTTGATGCCGACGGCCTCGATAAACATCCCCAGCGCGGTTTTGCGCGTCAGCAGCCAGACCAGCAGCGCCAGCGCCAGGGTGATCCACATCGGCACCGGGAACAGCAGCAGCGTGCCGCTGCCAAGCTGCGCCAGCGAGTCGCTGTTAAAAGTGACTATCTGCCCCTGGGTGATCAGCTGCGCGATGCCGCGTCCCGCCACCATCAGGATCAGCGTGGCGACAAACGGCTGGATCTTCAGCAGCGCCACCAGCACGCCGTTCCACAGGCCGCACAGCAGGCCGCTGCCCAGCGTCACCAGAATAATCACCGGCAGGCTGTGCCCGGCCACGGTCAGCGTCGCCGCCGTGGCTCCGGCTATCGCCATCACCGCCCCGACCGACAGATCTATCCCGCCGGTGGCGATCACCAGCGTCATCCCTATCGCCAGAATCG
The DNA here is from genome assembly GCF_014773485.1 of Erwinia aphidicola. Lineage (GTDB taxonomy): Bacteria > Pseudomonadota > Gammaproteobacteria > Enterobacterales > Enterobacteriaceae > Erwinia > Erwinia aphidicola. The sequence goes on from NZ_JACXBP010000001.1 coordinate 944,498, forward strand.
CCACCGGCGCAGCGCGGTTAAGGATATCTATCGGGCTGCCGAACAGCCGACCATCCTGCACATGAATAGCAAAGAAGTTATTGGCCACCAGGCTGTCGATCAGCAGCACCAGCAGCAGCGCGCCAATCTGCGGCAGGCCCGGCGGCAGTTTACGTTTCTGCATCGGCGGTTTCCCCGTCAATAAGTGGGAATCAGGCATGTTGCTCCCCTCCCGCCGCAATGGCGTTAACAATGGAGGCAACGGAGAGCTGCTCCAGCGGAATCTCCGCCACCTGCTGGCGATCGCGCAGGATCAGCACGCGGTCGGCGTAGCCCACCAGCTCTTCCAGCTCGGAGGAGATCACCAGCAGCGCCAGGCCATCGGCACACAGGGTCTCAATCAGGCGGATGATTTCGGCGTGGGCGCCAACATCAATGCCGCGCGTCGGTTCATCAAGGATCAGAAACTGCGGTTTGGTCACCAGCCAGCGCGACAGCAGTACTTTCTGCTGATTGCCGCCGGAGAGCAGCTCAACCGGCTGATCGGCGTCCGGAGTGCGAATGCCAAGGCTCTTGATATAGCGGTCGGCCACCTGCTGCTGTTCGCGGCGTGGGATGGGCCGCAGCCAGCCGCGCTGCGCCTGCAGAGCCAGAATGATATTTTCCCGCACCGAAGCGGCACCGATAATACCGTCGGTTTTGCGGTCTTCCGGGCAGAAGCCCATGCCGAGGCGAGACGCCTGCGCCGGGGAGCGAATGGTTTTGGCTTTACCCTTGATAAAGGCGCTGCCGCTGTCGGCACGCTTAATGCCGAACAGCAGCTCGGCGGTTTCGGTACGCCCGGATCCCAGCAGGCCAGCCAGCCCGACCGCTTCGCCCGGGCGCACGCTCAGGCTGAACGGCTCGATGGTGCCTTTCTTGCCGTAATTTTTAAATTCCACCACCGGCTGATGACTTTTCAGCGTGCTGCCCGCGCGCTGCAGCGCGGTTTCCAGCAGCTCACGGCCGAGCATCAGTTTGATCAGCTCAATCTGCGGCAGGGAATGGGTATCGCGCGTGGCAATAAACTGCCCGTTGCGCAGCACCGTAATACGGTCGGTGACGCGGTAAACCTGGTCGAGAAAGTGGGTGACAAACACCAGGCTCATCCCCTTTGTCTTCAGCTGTCTCATCAGCGTGAACAGCATCTCGACTTCGCTGGCGTCCAGGCTGGCGGTGGGTTCATCGAGGATCAGCACCTGAGCGGAGAGATCCACGGCGCGGCAGATAGCAATGATCTGCTGCATTGCCACCGAGTACTGGCCCAGCGGGCGGGTGACATCCAGCTCGAAACCGTAGTCGTTGAGTAATTTCACCGCGCGCTGGTTTAGCGTTTTACGGTCTATCAGGCCAAAACGTTTCGGTTCACGCCCGATAAACAGATTATCGGCAACCGACATATTCGGCAGCAGGTTCACTTCCTGATACACCGTGCCGATGCCCAGCTGCTGTGCCTCGGCGGTATTGCGCGGATTGATCGGGTTTCCGGAGAGGGTAATGGTGCCAGCATCGCGCTGATAAACGCCGGTCAGCACTTTAATCAGGGTCGATTTCCCGGCCCCGTTTTCCCCCAGCAGCGCCATGATTTCACCGGGACGCAGGTCGAAAGAGACATTATCCAGCGCCCGCACGCCGGGAAAGGACTTACTGACGCCGCTAATGGCAAGCAGCGGCGGTGGAGAGGAGTCGATGGTCATACGCGTGCCTCACGCCATGAAAAAAGCCGCCCTCAGGGCGGCCCGGGGATCAGTAACCCATACCTTTTTTCTTATCCAGCTGGGCCTGGGCATCAGCAGGAAGGAAAAGTTTCGATTCGGTTTTGATGATCTTCGGCGGCATGGTGCCGTCTTTTTTAAGTTTTTCCAGCGCGTCGAAAGCCGGGCCGGCCATATTTGGCGTCAGCTCGACGTTGGCATTGGCTTCACCTGCCAGCATCGCTTTATAAATATCCGGCACGCCGTCAATGGAGCCGGTGAGAATATCTTTACCCGGTTTCAGACCGGCCTCTTTAATCGCCTGAATGGCACCGATAGCCATATCATCGTTATGGGCGTAAACCATGCAGATGTTTTTACCGTTGTTCTCTGCCTTGATGAAACTCTCCATCACCTCTTTACCCTTGCTGCGGGTAAAATCGCCGGACTGCGAACGGATCACTTTAATATTTGGCGTGTTGGCAATCGCTTCAGCGAAGCCCTTCTTACGGTCAATCGCCACGCTGGCGCCGACGGTACCCTGTAGCTCAACCACGTTACACGGCTTGCCCGCCTGCTGTTTCACCAGCCAGTCACCGATTAGCTTACCTTCATAGACGTTGTCGGCGGTGACGACCGCCTGATACAGCGATTTATCTTTGACCACGATAGCGCGGTCCAGCAGGAATACCGGGATTTTGGCGTCTTTCGCTTCTTCAAGCACCGGCTCCCAGCCGGTCTGGACTACCGGAGCAATGAAGATGGCATCCACGCCTTGGGCAATAAACGAACGCACTGCCTTGATCTGGTTCTCCTGTTTTTGCTGCCCGTCGGCGATTTTCAGCGTGATACCGCGCTTTTGCGCTTCACTTTTCGCCACGCTGGTCTCTGCGGCTCGCCAGCCCGATTCCGAGCCAACCTGAGAGAAACCAACAGTCATGGATTCAGCCAGCGCCGGAGCCGCCAGGCTGGCACTGATGAGGGTGGATAAGAGTAAACGCTTCCACATGATCATTTTTCCTCTGATGGGATTTTATCGAATAGGGTTAAGAGCCACTTAAGCCTGTACTATTCACCAAAAAACATTTTCGACAATGCTCACAAAACGCAACAAAACAAATGGCTTACGCCAACCCCGCGCCCCAGGCCTTAGCGGGTCGATATGGAAAAATCACGCAGTGGGTGCCAAATTGAGGTTAAATAACTGTAATAAACAGAAGCGTTTGCGCCGCAATCATTTGGAAGCGATTACAATACCGCGTGCAGTTCTGTCGCCGCCGTGCGGCGCGGTTGCGACGTCGGGTAAAGTGTGGATTTGTGAGCTGTTACACAGTTTGCTAAATTCCGGCAAAACGCTGGCCTGCAGCCGGGCGATGTGAGTCGGTGACAGGAAGTGGATAGCGGCGCGCAATAAAATGAACCTAAATACCACTAAATCAATAAGCGGTATAAAAATTCCTAGAAAACTCTTAAAAAATCTATTTCAGCCCCGAATATCTTCATCATTAGTCTGAATTTACCTATTTCATCGCGAACTTTCTGGACTCTTTTTTGCCAAATAATATACTTATCACTCACTATTCCGTTCGCAAATGGCCAATATGACCGCTCAAGACTATTTGTTAAAATTTCGCAAAGTTAATTCCCTGGAAACTCTGGAAAAACTCTTCGACCATCTCAACTATTCCCTTAACGATGATGGTGAAATTATTCAGATGTACCGCGCTGCCGATCACCGTCGCGCAGAACTGGTTTCCGGCGGTCGCCTGTTTGACCTTGGACGCGTGCCAAAAACTGTCTGGCGCTACGTCGTTTAAGGTTCCAGTTCGCTCTGGTTAATGACCTGGCGCATGAAGTTCCGTATAATCCTTTTCTGATATGAGGTGTATCCTGACGGTGCACCTTTTGCCTTGATGGCAGAGTTTGCTGACTGGATAAGGATGAATAAGTGGCTGTTGATACTAAACCGCGCCTGGCAGGCTGGCTGCTGGTGCCGCTGGCATGGCTGATCATGACCTTGCTGACCAGCGCGCTGGTGATGGCAATGTATTTAAGCGCCCTGCTCGACCCGGCGATGCGTAACGCGCTGTTCAGCCATGAAAGCAACGCATTATGGCAGTGGGGAGCCTCGCTGCTGACCTCTACCGTAGTCTGGTGCTACAGTGCCTGGGTGACGTGGATCTTCTGTCAACGCTCGCGTCGGCTGCCGCGCCACTACATTTTGTGGCTGCTACTCACCGTGCTGCTGGCGGTGAAGACTTTTGCCTTCTCTCCGGTGGCCGATGGTGCGGCAATTCGGACTTTACTGATCGCCCTGCTGGCGGCAGCGGTACTGGTGCCTTATTTCAAGCGTTCTCAACGCGTTAAGAACACTTTCATCGAACCGTGATGGCGAAATAAACGTCAAGAATTTAATCCTGAGTGCGCTGGCGTCGGACACCCGCCGCGCAACGGTTGTGATGGCGTAGCCAATATCCGATAATGTGCTGCTTTTGACTTTTCTTCAGGCGTAATAATGACCGAATACCTGCTTCTCTTTATTGGCACAGTGCTGGTGAATAACTTCGTCCTGGTGAAGTTTCTCGGCCTTTGTCCCTTCATGGGCGTTTCCAAAAAACTGGAAACGGCAATTGGCATGGGACTCGCCACCACCTTTGTTATTACCCTGGCCTCTATCTGTGCATGGCTGGTCAATCACCTGATCCTGCTGCCGCTCGATCTGGTCTACCTGCGCACCATGGCCTATATCCTGGTGATTGCCGTGGTCGTGCAGTTCACCGAAATGGTGGTGCGTAAAACCAGCCCTGACCTCTACCGCCTGCTGGGTATCTTCCTGCCGCTGATCACCACCAACTGTGCGGTGCTTGGCGTGCCGCTGCTTAGCGTCAACCTCAATCACACTTTCCTGCAGGCCGCGCTGTTCGGCTTTAGCGCCTCTATCGGCTTCTCGCTGGTGATGGTGCTGTTCGCCGGCATCCGCGAGCGCCTGGTGCTCGCCGATGTGCCCGCGCCGTTTAAGGGTTCATCGATTGCACTGGTCACCGCCGGCCTGATGGCGCTGGCGTTTATGGGCTTTACCGGACTGGTGAAGTTCTGATGAGTGCGATTTGGATTGCTGTGCTGGTTCTTAGCGCACTTAGCCTGGTGTTGGGGGGGCTGCTGGGCTACGCCTCGCGCCGCTTCGAAGTGGAAGAAGACCCGATTGTCGAACAGATTGACGCTATTTTGCCGCAGAGCCAGTGCGGGCAGTGCGGTTATCCCGGCTGCCGCCCCTATGCCGACGCGGTGGGTAATAACGGCGAACTGATCAACAAATGCGCGCCCGGCGGCGAGCAGACCATGCTGAAACTGGCGGCGCTGCTTAACGTCGACCCGCAGCCGCTGGGTGAAGAGGCCGCTTTGGAGCCAGAGCGTAAAGTGGCGTGGATTGACGAAGCCAACTGCATCGGCTGCACCAAGTGCATTCAGGCCTGCCCGGTGGATGCAATTGTCGGCGCCACCCGCGCGATGCACACCGTGCTGAGCGATGTCTGTACCGGCTGCGACCTGTGCGTTGCTCCCTGCCCGACCGACTGCATTGAAATGCGTCCGGTTGCTACCACTACTGCCAACTGGAAATGGGACCTGCAAACCATTCCGGTGCGGGTGATCACTGTAGAAAGTCATGCTTAATCTGCTCAACTACTTTAAAAAAGATCGGCTTTGGGACTTCGAAGGTGGCATTCATCCACCGGAGATGAAGACCCAGTCAAACGGCACGCCGCTGCGCCAGCTGCCGCTGCCCGCCCAGTTTATACTGCCGCTGAAACAGCATATCGGTAACGAAGGCGAGATCTGCGTGCGCCCCGGCGACGCTGTCCTGCGCGGCCAGGCGCTGACCTTTGGCAATGGCCGTATGCTGCCGATCCACGCGCCAAGCTCCGGTACCGTGAGCAAAATCGCCCCGCATATGACTGCGCATCCCTCCGCGCTGGCGGAGATGTGCATCTTTATCACTCCGGACGGCGAAGACCGCTGGATTGATAAGCAGACGCTGAGCGACTATCGCAGCCTGGACCGCCAGGAGGTGGTGCGCCGCGTGCATCAGGCTGGCGTTGCCGGGCTGGGCGGCGCGGGCTTCCCTACCGCCACCAAGCTGAAGGGCGGGCTGCGCGGGGTCAATACCCTGATTATCAATGCCGCCGAGTGCGAGCCTTATATCACCGCCGACGATCGCCTGATGCAGGACTGCGCCGCAGAAGTGCTGGAAGGCTGCCGCATTCTGGCGTGGACGCTGCAGGCGGAGCGCACCCTGATCGGCATTGAAGATAACAAACCGGAAGCGATTGCCGCGCTGAAAGCCGCCCTGGGCAACGCGCGCGATATGGAGATCCGCGTCATCCCCACCAAATATCCTTCCGGTGGCGCCAAACAGCTGACGAAAATTCTCACCGGTAAAGAGGTGCCGCACGGCGGGCGCTCTACCGATATCGGCGTGCTGATGCAGAACGTCGGCACCGCCTATGCCGTTAAGCGCGCGATTATTGACGGCGAGCCGCTTACTGAACGCGTTATTACCCTGACCGGTGAGTCGGTGCGCCAGCCTGGCAACGTCTGGGGCCGCCTCGGCACGCCGATCAGCCATCTGCTGCATCACGCCGATTTCGCACCGGGTGCCGAACAGATGGTGGTCATGGGTGGCCCGCTGATGGGCTTCACCCTGCCGACGCTGGATGTGCCGGTGGTGAAAATCACCAACTGTATTCTCGCACCCGCCGCCTCTGAGATGGGCCACAACGAGCCGGAGCAGGGCTGCATCCGCTGCAGCGCCTGCGCCGACGCCTGCCCGGCCGCCCTGCTGCCGCAGCAGCTTTACTGGTACAGCCGCGGCGGCGATCACGACAAAGCGCGCGAGCATAATATTGCAGACTGCATTGAGTGCGGCGCCTGTGCTTATGTCTGCCCGAGTAATATCCCGCTGGTGCAGTATTACCGCCAGGAGAAGGCCGAGATTCAGGCTATCGATCTGGAAGCCGAGCGTACTGCCCTGGCCAAGGCGCGTTTTGAAGCGCGTCAACAGCGCCTGGAGCGGGAAAAAGCGGCGCGTGAAGCGAAGCACCAGCAGGCCAAACGCAGCGTGGCTATCACCGACGCCGATGCGCTTAACGCCGCGCGCGAACGCGTGAAGGCGAAGCAGGCCGCCGCTGCCGCACCGCTCGATGACGACGCGGCGGCAGCTCAGCGTGCAGCCCGCCAGGCGGAAGCCCGCGCGCGCCAGGCTGAGCAACAGGCCAGCAGCGAACCGGTGACGCGCCAGGCAGACGATCCGCGCAAAGCCGCCGTTGAAGCCGCGATTGCCCGCGCCAAAGCGAAGAAAGCCGAAGCCAGCGCGGCCATCGCTGAGCCGCCGGCAACCGCCGATACGCCGCCAGCCGCTGACCCGCGTAAAACGGCGGTGGAAGCGGCTATCGCCCGTGCCAAAGCGAAGAAAGCCGCGCAGGCCGCCGTTGCTGAACCGCAACCGGCTGCGGCAGAACAACCGGCACCTGCCGCCGACCCTCGCAAGGCGGCCATCGAAGCCGCTATTGCCCGCGCCAAAGCGAAAAAAGCCGCGCAGGCCGCCGAAGCTCTGCCAGAAGTCACCCCTGAACAACCCGAACCCCGTCAGGAAGAGGCGCCCGCCGCCTCCCCTGAGGATGCACGTAAAGCGGCGGTGGCAGCGGCCATTGCACGCGTGAAAGCGCGTAAATCGCAGCAGCCGTCGACGCAAGAGGATTAAATGGCATTTCGTATTGCAAGCTCGCCCTATACTCATAACCGCCGTAGCACCAGCACCATTATGCTGCTGGTGCTGCTGGCAGCCGTACCCGGCATGGCCGTGCAGTGCTGGTACTTTGGCTGGGGTAACCTGATCCAGGTGCTGATCGCGGCGGCTGCCGCTATCGCGGCTGAAGCGGCTATCCTGCGGTTGCGCAAGCTGCCGCTGGCGGAGACGCTGAAGGATAACTCCGCGCTGCTGACCGCCCTGCTGCTCGGCATCAGCATCCCGCCGCTGGCGCCGTGGTGGCTGATTGTTATCGGCACGCTGTTTGCGGTGATTATCTCCAAGCATCTTTACGGCGGCCTCGGTCAGAACCCGTTCAACCCGGCGATGGTCGGCTACGTGGTGCTGCTGATCTCCTTCCCGGTGCAGATGACCAGCTGGCTACCGCCGGACGTGCTGCAGGGCATCAGCCCGACCTTTGGCGACACCCTGAGTATGATCTTCCATTTCCATACGCTTGACGGCCACAGCATGCAGCAGCTGCAGGTGGGGATCGACGGCATCAGCCAGGCTACGCCGCTCGACACCTTCAAAACCGGGCTGCGCGCCGGCCATTCGGCTGAAGAAGTGCGCGCCATGCCGATTTACGGCGGCGTGCTGGCCGGCCTGGGCTGGCAGTGGGTCAACGTGGCGTTCCTGGCCGGGGGCATTTTCCTGCTGTGGACGCGCAGCATCCGCTGGCATATCCCGGTGAGCTTTATCGCCTCGCTGGCGTTCTGCGCCACGCTCGGCTGGCTGCTGTCACCGGACAGCCTGGTATCTCCGCTGGTGCATCTGTTCTCCGGGGCCACCATGCTGGGCGCATTCTTTATCGCCACCGACCCGGTGACCGCCTCCACCACCAATAAAGGCCGCCTGCTGTACGGCGTGCTGATTGGCCTGCTGGTGTGGCTGATCCGCAGCTTTGGCGGCTATCCGGACGGCGTGGCATTTGCCGTGCTGCTGGCGAATATCTGCGTGCCGCTGATTGACTACTACACGCAGCCGCGCGTATACGGACACCGTAAGGGTAAATGATGCTGGACGCGATTCGTAAAAACGGCGTAACGCTGGCGGTGTTTGCCGCTATCACCACCGGCCTGACGGCGGTGATTAATGCGGTAACCAAGCCGACTATTGAACATCAGACCGCCGTACAGCAGAAGATCCTGCTGGACCAGGTGGTGCCGCCCGAGCTGTATGATAATAAAATTCAGCAGGAGTGTTACGTTGTCACTAATCCGGCACTGGGCAACGGCAGCCCGCACCACCTCTATCTGGCGCGCAAGGGTGATAAACCCGTGGCAGCGGCGGTGGAAACTACCGCGCCTGACGGCTACTCTGGCAATATTCAGCTGATTGTCGGCGCCAGCTTTGACGGCACGGTGTACGGCACCCGCGTGGTGGAACATCATGAAACACCGGGTCTTGGCGATAAAATCGAGCTGCGAATCTCTGACTGGATCATGAGCTTTAACGGCAAAAAAGTGACCGGCGCGGATGACAGCCATTTCGCGGTGAAGAAAGACGGTGGCGACTTCGACCAGTTTACTGGCGCAACGATTACGCCGCGTGCGGTGGTCAATGCGGTGAAGCGCACAACGTTGTATATTGAAACCTTACCGGGGCAACTGTCCTCGTTGCCATCCTGTGGAGACGCCAATGAGTGAAGCAAAAACCCTGCTGGTCGGCGGGCTGTGGAAGAATAACTCCGCGCTGGTGCAGCTGCTGGGCCTCTGCCCGCTGCTGGCCGTGACTTCGACCGCTACCAACGCCCTCGGCCTTGGTCTGGCCACTACCCTGGTGCTGACCTGCACCAACAGCGGCATCTCCCTGTCGCGCCGCTGGGTGCCATCTGAAATCCGTATTCCGATTTACGTGATGATTATCGCGGCCGTGGTCAGCTGCGTGCAGATGCTGATCAATGCCTATGCCTACGGCCTGTATCAGTCCCTGGGGATCTTCATCCCGCTGATCGTCACCAACTGTATCGTGGTGGGCCGCGCCGAAGCGGTGGCGTCCAAAAGCCATGTCGGGCTGGCGGCGCTGGACGGTATGGCGATTGGCCTCGGCGCCACCAGCGTGATGGTGGTGCTGGGCTCTATCCGTGAAATTATCGGCAACGGCACCATCTTTAACGGCGCAGACCAGCTGCTTGGCCCGTGGGCAAAGGCGATGCGCATTGAAGTGGTGCATTTCGACTCGCCAATGCTGCTGGCGATGCTGCCGCCGGGCGCGTTTATCGGCCTCGGCATGCTGCTGGCGGCAAAATATCTCATCGACAATAAGATGAAACAGCGCGCCGCGCTGAAAGCAGAACAGGAGAGTGCTGCTATGCCGGAAGGAAAAACTGCGCAGTGAACAAGGATAAGCGTCACGAGATTCTGGTGCGGCTGCGGGACAATAACCCGCACCCCACCACCGAACTGAACTTCACTTCCCCGTTTGAACTACTGATTGCGGTGCTGCTCTCCGCGCAGGCCACCGACGTCAGCGTAAACAAAGCGATGGCCAAACTCTACCCGGTAGCTAATACGCCTGCGGCGATTCTGGCACTTGGCGTAGACGGGGTGAAGGAGTACATCAAAACCATCGGCCTGTTTAACAGCAAGGCCGAGAACGTGATCAAAACCTGCCGCATTCTGGTCGAGCAGCACGGCGGAGAAGTGCCGGAGAGCCGCGAGGCGCTGGAAGCGCTGCCGGGCGTGGGGCGAAAAACCGCTAACGTGGTGCTGAACACCGCCTTTGGCTGGCCGACCATCGCCGTCGATACCCATATTTTCCGCGTCTGCAACCGCACGCGCTTTGCGCCGGGTAACAACGTGGAACAGGTGGAAGAGAAGCTGCTGAAGGTGGTACCGAAGGAGTTTAAGGTCGACTGCCACCACTGGTTTATCCTGCACGGTCGCTACACCTGCATTGCGCGTAAACCGCGCTGCGGCTCCTGCCTGATTGAAGATTTATGCGAGTTCCGCGAGAAAACGGAAGTATAAAAAAACCCGCCAACTGGCGGGTTTTTTGTTTCTGCTTCACTCCTGCTGCTGCTTTAGCAAAAAATAGCGCTTCTCTAACTGCTCCAGCGCCATCTCGGCCTGGCGGCGCTGAATATCCGACGGGTTAACCGAATAAAGACGCAGCTGCTCTTCTGCCGGGGTTGAACGGCTAAACGCCTGGGTGGCGTTGTACACCACCGATTTCAGCTCGCTGACGGTGATATATTTACCGCGCTGCCCGTCAAGGGCATTCAGCCTGTCCGTCAGCTGCTGCAGCTGCTCCATCCCCTGCTGCCAGCCGCCCATTGCCTCCTCAGGAAGCGCCGTGGCTTTAAGCTGCTGCTGCCACTCGGCGGCCATTCTGCCGACCGCAGCATCCTGCGGTTTAAACGCCTGGGCCTGGCGCACCAGCCGCTGCCCATAATCAAGCGCCCAGCAGGGTGACAGCGCCGCCAGCCACCCCAGCTGCTGTTCGGTGTGCTCGCGGATTTTTTCCGGCTGATAGTTTTGCCGCTTCAGGCTGTCGACCTGCTCCCCGGTAAGCGGCATTGCCAGGGGTGAAAGCGTGGCGGCAAGATGATCTATCAGCGGATCGGGGCGTTGCACAAGCTGCCATCCCCCTATTCCCGCAGCGCCCACCACCAGCATGGTCACAACCCCTGCGGCAAACGGCTTCCAGCGGCTGGTCGGCGGCGGCGGCGTCATGACCTCAATGTTCGCCTCGGGCTGGGGCTGGGCGATATAGACCCATTTTACGGCTGAAGGCGTCATCTCCACAGCCGGGTCGGCTGCACGCTGGGCGCTGGCGGGCAGCACCGCTCCTGAAGGGGTGGCTGTCGCGCTGCCTGCCGCCGCATCGCTGTTCTCCAGCCGCAGCGCGCTGCTGTGCATCAGCGCCGCCAGCGCGTCAAACTGGCTGAGATGGCGCAGCTCCAGCCGCTGCAACACCTCGTTCAGCCGGGTGAGCTGCTGCTCGGCGCGGTAAAGCTGGCTGAGATCGCTGTAGCCGATCGGCAGCGTGCGCATCATCTGCTGCACGCGGCGGCTGAGGCCGCTGAGGATCTCCACGCGCGCATGCACCTGCTGCGGCCACAGGTTGCCCCACTGGTGGCTGATTAACGCTTCGAGGATGGCCAGACCTTCGTTCAGGCCAGCCAGCCCGCCCAGCTGGGTGCGCGCCAGGGTATACCAGGCCGCCGTTTGCAGCTCGACGCCGTTATGTTCAAACAGCGCGAGGCTGAGTTTTTCCACACAGTGCCAGTTCACGTCCGGGCGCGCCGGGTGGGACAGCTTGCCCAGCTCGTCGCGCAGCGCCGCGTAGTCCGGCAGCGTGCGTGGGTCGCCGCCGGTTTTCAGGTAACGTTCAGATAGATTCATAAAAAGTTTCGATGATTATCAGAGAGGGGTGCCGCTGACTACAGCGAGGCGCGGGCGTCGAGGTACTGCTGCTGTTTCATGTGGCGGATCAGCACTTTGCCTTCCGGCATAAATTCGGTGCCGTAGCGCACCAGGCCGATGCCCTTCAGCTCGGCATCAATGGCGTAGCGCAGCTCGCCGGGAATGCTTTGCGGCAGCATATCGACCTTAATACTGCTGAGGCGCGGCTCGTAGCGCAGCAGCACGCCGGACAGCGTGGTCATCAGCTGGTGCGCGGTGCCGGGCATGCCCTGCAATATTTTGGTCATATCCGGCAGGCCGTAATCGGGCAGATGCGCCAGGGTTCCGGCGCGGCAGTTGAGGATGCGCTGCATATTGTCGAGCACCGAGAGGATCACCTGGTTCTCTTCACTGACGTTGTGCAGATCCAGCCCGCCGGCAAAGTTGCCGTACAGCATTTCATACAGTGAGGGGGAGTTGTGTGAGTGCGGCATTGTTATTCCTTTATATTCAAACAACATTCTAAAATTTTTTGCTAATTAGCTGAAAGAAGAATATATACAGGTAAAATCAATATAGTTACTAACACATACAAAGGTGCCATAACGACATTTTTAGCAATTTTCACCGGATAGGCTTCTTGCTTAAATGAAGGCGACCCTTCGGTATAAAAGTTGACATTAAATGCATGATTAAACTTAAAAGCATCAGTAGGCACAATGCTCTTCTGATGTATTGTACCGCGTAATTCCGTCAGACTGATATTACACACTCCTGACTTATCATAATTCCAGTGGCAATTTTCATTCGGGTTTCTTGTGACAGACCAAATTAGCTTTCTTTCTTCTTCATTATAATAATGATAAGTAAAATCAACTACACCGGCAAAGCTCTTTTTATTTCTTGACAGAATAAAAACCCCTGAATTATTCATTTCAATATGCGTTTTATCAAGCTTTCCGCTTACTATAAGACGAAGAAACTCATCAACACCGGAGGATAGAGAGTAATCAAAATGGATACCATTAAACACCCAACCATATTTCCCACCCCCCACTGGAGTCATTGAAACAGTTTTAATACTATCACTACTGTATAAATCACCTCCCTTAGCCTCATCGCGAATCTCTTTTGATAGCTTATTACTTTCGCAGCCTAATAAGAAAAATAAAGTGATGATTACTACGGCCCGACGGGCAAAAAAAATAAACCTTCCCACATAATATCCTTATGTTAATAATATTCCGCGATATATTTTCAATCCATGCGCGGCTAGCCAATATTTTTACTATTCCATTCACTCATTTTTTGCGCAATGGCGAGCTGGGCCTGCTGATGACGCTCCGCGCGGATGCGCGCGCTTTCACGAGCGGCGATCAGGCCCGGCTCATGACTGGCGGGCAGCATACTGCCGGGCGTGAGCACTTCAACCTGCCCGCTGGCCAGCTCGCGCACCTTTTGCACTTCCGTCACCCTCTCCTCACCGCTGCGCGACTCGACGATAAATAAGAGTGGCGGGTCCAGCTGCGGGGCGCCGACTGCTTTGCCTTCGACATAAATCAGCTGCACCTGCTTGTTGGCTTTGCTGCCGCAGTAGATCATGCGGTAGCGGAAATAGCCGCCCCAGGGTTCGCGCCCGCCCAGCGTGCTTTGCACAAACCAGGCACGTGAGTCGTGGATCTGTTGGTCAAACAGCGCCAGTAACTGCGCCTCCGGCTCTTTACGGGTGCCGGTGCCGAGCCTGTCGCTGAACAGGCGCGCATAGTGGTAATCGCCCTCTTTACGCATCTGCTCATACTCTTTGTTTTCATCATCGCCGTTGAGCCGATAGACCGGGTGCTTCAGCACGCCATCCAGTGCAACCTGAATAACTTTTTCTGCCGGGTTGCCATTGACATCGCGGAGCCAGTTGCGGTAGTCATGCTCAAACTCGCGTGCGGCTTCACGCAGCTGGTACTGGCCGTTGGTGGGATCATAATCGGGCGGCCCCTGCTCTATGGTGTCCTGCCAGCCGGGACGATCCTTGCGCGCCAAATCCAACTGGTTACGCCACGCATTGAATTTAATATCGTACTGGCGCTTTTCCTCTTCCAGCCCGGCGGTATCTTTTTGCGGCGCATTAAGATAGAACGGCTGGGCCAGCAGGCTATTGTGGGCATAGCGCCCGATGCGCCAGGCGGTCATCCATGCCATCTGCTGTATAACTACGCTCTCCAGCGAGCTGGAAAGCGCTTGCGGCTGATAACCGTTTTGCTCCGCCGCCGGGATATCGGCTTCAAGCGCCACGGCGTCGAGCAGGGTTAGTTTGCGCCAGGCATTGAAGCGACTGATCAAGATTTCAGAAGCGTTGAACTCATCAAATGTATCTGGAGACATAGCTCTCGACGGTCGAATATTTTTAATCAATGAAGTTATTAAATCTGCCCTTATCGCAAGCGGCGCACCCGCTGAAAACGCGGCAGCATACAGGTCGTGCAGGACGATCTGCGACAGCACTTCACCCACGCCCCCCGTTGATTTTCCCTGCTCGCCCGGCGAGTAACCACCGCCGATATCAGAGTGCATACCGGGGTAAACCACCTCCTGGGTTTGTGAGGGATAATGGCCTTCCGGGCGACGTATCGAGTCCAGCGGAAAGCTCAGGCGCTGCTCGTGGGCGGCAACAAAATGGCGGCAGCACTTAATCAGGCCAGGAAAGCGGCTGGCAGGCGGCAGCTGCTGGGTGCCGCTAGCCCAGCCCATATGGCCGTCAAAACCGGGGGCAATGTGCGCAATGCCCACCGAGGGCACGGTATCCAGTACGCCAAGAAACTCAATGCTGAGCGGTAGCCCGAGCAGCTCCAGCTCCACCGCATCGCTCTCCGGGTCGACCAGCAGCTCCGACAGCCAGCTGACAAAGGTGCGCGCTTCCGCCGCGCCGCGTGAAAAGCCATAGATAAACAGCTTGATGGCGATGGGCTGCGGCCGCGCCTGCGTAACTCTGGCACGCAGCGGTGTCAGCAGCCCGTTGATGGCGCGGCGGCGGTTGGCATCGCCACTCAGCGGCCAGTGGGCGCGCATCGCGGCAATCTGCTCGCGCGCCACGCTGTCGTCCAGCCCCTTTCGCGTGGGCGTAATGGCGATCATCAGGGCATCCACCAGCCGCAGCAGCGCCCAGTTAATGCGGTCTTCACCGCCCGAGGCAAACATCAGGCCAGCGCCGCTGTAACTAAACTCATTAATTTTCGGGAATGGGGTACCGACACCCGGCATATAGTAACGAAAGTAGCCCTGGCTCTCCGCATCCTGATAGGTGGCATGATAGAGCTTCGCGATATTAGTGGGATGGGGAGGATTGGCGAAATCCGTATCATTTTTCTCATTATTACCAGTGCCATCAAAAAACAGGCTGATATGCAGGCTTTGGCAGCAAGGAGGGAACATGCGCTTTCCCGTCAGCTTAATTAACTTTTCGTGGTACTGCCTCTCTTCCAGCGTCTGCTTGCGGTAGTTAGCGGTAATCTGTTCCGGGGTCAGGATCAGTCGCCCACCCTCGGGGAACTCAGGCGGGGCAAAGCACGGCAGCGCAAGGCTTATTTTGGACATTGCGCAGGCTCCTTCATCTCCAGAGGTTCTTTAATCGGGTAATTTGGCGTGCCGTAACCATCGCAAATAGTAGTGACTTTGACCTGATTACAGGGCAGAAAATGCACCGTGATACCACAGCGCTCTTCACCATATTGAGGGATATCCACTACCGCAGAGTGTTTTTGATAGTTCGCTTTGTGCCTGGCATAGGCTTCTTTTTCATATCCGAAGCCTTCTTTTTCCATTGGTATATGTTCTTTTGGATTAGGATCTACCTCCCACTCAACATGAGCTTTTAATCCCGGCCTCCATTTATCAGGCAGCATAATGCAGCAATAGCCACCACCCTCTCCATATGAGCCCATATTCGGACCTCCATAGCCATTCACATCCATGTGGTTGATGACGTAAGGCATATGATTAATCCCGCGAATATCGCCAGCGGTATAACCCCCACCTCCAGCCCGGGAACAGCCTGAAACCAGCAAAACCACATATACAAACAACATCCATTTACGCATAACTGAGTTCCTTATTTGTAGTGATGCGGAGCTTGCCGAAAAGCGAGGATTATTTTGGACATTGCGCGGGCTCCTTCATCTCCAGAGGTTCTTTAATCGGGTAATTTGGCGTGCCGTAGCCATCGCAGATAGCGGTGACTTTAACCTGATTACAGGGCAGAAAATGCACCGTGATACCACAGCGCTCTTTACCATATTGAGGGATATCCACTACCATAGAGTGTTTTTGGAAGTTTGCTTTGTGTCTGGCGTAAGCTTCTTCCTCATATCCAGAACCCTTCTTCTTAAAAGGAATGTATTCGTTTGGATTAGGATCTACCTCCCACTCCACATGAGCTTTTAATCCCGGGGTCCATTTTTCCGGCAGCATCACACAACAATATCCTCCCCCTAAACCCGGCGCGCGGTAGCCATTAACCTTAAACCAGTTGATGGTCTGGCCCGCGACATGGTTTTTTGCCCTTAAATCTCCGGCGGTATACTCATTATCTCCAGCCCGGGAACAGCCTGAAACCAGCAAAACTAAAAATACAAACAACATCCATTTATGCATAGCTGAGTTCCTTATTTGTAGCGATGTGGAGCTTGCCGCACAGCGAGGCTTATTTTGGACATTGCGCAGGCTCCTTCATCTCCAGAGGTTCTTTAATCGGGTAATCTGGCGTGCCGTAACCATCACAGATGGTTGTAACCTTGACCTGATTACAGGGCAGGAAATGCACCGTGATACCACAGCGCTCTTCACCATATTGAGGGATATCCACTACCGCAGAGTGTTTTTGATAGTTCGCTTTGTGCCTGGCATAGGCTTCTTTTTCATATCCGAAGCCTTCTTTTTCCATTGGTATATGTTCTTTTGGATTAGGATCTACCTCCCACTCAACATGAGCTTTTAATCCCGGCCTCCATTTATCAGGCAGCATAATGCAGCAATAGCCACCACCCTCTCCATATGAGCCCATATTCGGACCTCCATAGCCATTCACATCCATGTGGTTGATGACGTAAGGCATATGATTAATCCCGCGAATATCGCCAGCGGTATAACCCCCACCTCCAGCCCGGGAACAGCCTGAAACCAG
>NZ_JACXBP010000021.1 GCF_014773485.1 Erwinia aphidicola
GTCCTTCGGGACGCTTGTGGGTTGTGAGGTTAAGCGACTAAGCGTACACGGTGGATGCCTAGGCAGTCAGAGGCGATGAAGGGCGTGCTAATCTGCGATAAGCGTCGGTAAGGTGATATGAACCGCAATAACCGACGATACCCGAATGGGGAAACCCAGTGTGATACGTCACACTATCATGTCATGAATACATAGTGGCATGAGGCGAACCGGGGGAACTGAAACATCTAAGTACCCCGAGGAAAAGAAATCAACCGAGATTCCCCCAGTAGCGGCGAGCGAACGGGGAACAGCCCAGAACCTGAATCAGCTTGTGCATTAGTGGAAGCGTCTGGAAAGTCGCAGGGTACAGGGTGATACTCCCGTACACAAAAATGCACTCGCTGTGAGTTCGATGAGTAGGGCGGGACACGTGACATCCTGTCTGAATATGGGGGGACCATCCTCCAAGGCTAAATACTCCTGACTGACCGATAGTGAACCAGTACCGTGAGGGAAAGGCGAAAAGAACCCCGGCGAGGGGAGTGAAACAGAACCTGAAACCGTGTACGTACAAGCAGTGGGAGCACCTTCGTGGTGTGACTGCGTACCTTTTGTATAATGGGTCAGCGACTTATATTCTGTAGCAAGGTTAACCGTATAGGGGAGCCGCAGGGAAACCGAGTCTTAACTGGGCGTTAAGTTGCAGGGTATAGACCCGAAACCCGGTGATCTAGCCATGGGCAGGTTGAAGGTTGGGTAACACTAACTGGAGGACCGAACCGACTAATGTTGAAAAATTAGCGGATGACTTGTGGCTGGGGGTGAAAGGCCAATCAAACCGGGAGATAGCTGGTTCTCCCCGAAAGCTATTTAGGTAGCGCCTCGTGAACTCATCTTCGGGGGTAGAGCACTGTTTCGGCTAGGGGGCCATCCCGGCTTACCAACCCGATGCAAACTGCGAATACCGAAGAATGTTATCACGGGAGACACACGGCGGGTGCTAACGTCCGTCGTGAAGAGGGAAACAACCCAGACCGCCAGCTAAGGTCCCAAAGTCATGGTTAAGTGGGAAACGATGTGGGAAGGCACAGACAGCCAGGATGTTGGCTTAGAAGCAGCCATCATTTAAAGAAAGCGTAATAGCTCACTGGTCGAGTCGGCCTGCGCGGAAGATGTAACGGGGCTAAACCATGCACCGAAGCTGCGGCAGCGATACGTAAGTATTGTTGGGTAGGGGAGCGTTCTGTAAGCCGTTGAAGGTGTGCTGTGAGGCATGCTGGAGGTATCAGAAGTGCGAATGCTGACATAAGTAACGATAAAGCGGGTGAAAAGCCCGCTCGCCGGAAGACCAAGGGTTCCTGTCCAACGTTAATCGGGGCAGGGTGAGTCGACCCCTAAGGCGAGGCCGAAAGGCGTAGTCGATGGGAAACGGGTTAATATTCCCGTACTCGGTGTTACTGCGAAGGGGGGACGGAGAAGGCTATGTTAGCCGGGCGACGGTTGTCCCGGTTTAAGCGTGTAGGCTTGAGTTCCAGGCAAATCCGGAACTCTTTAAGGCTGAGGCGTGACGACGAGGCACTACGGTGCTGAAGTAACAAATGCCCTGCTTCCAGGAAAAGCCTCTAAGCATCAGGTAACATCGAATCGTACCCCAAACCGACACAGGTGGTCAGGTAGAGAATACCAAGGCGCTTGAGAGAACTCGGGTGAAGGAACTAGGCAAAATGGTGCCGTAACTTCGGGAGAAGGCACGCTGTCGTTAGGTGAAGTCACTTGCTGACGGAGCTGAAGGCAGTCGAAGATACCAGCTGGCTGCAACTGTTTATTAAAAACACAGCACTGTGCAAACACGAAAGTGGACGTATACGGTGTGACGCCTGCCCGGTGCCGGAAGGTTAATTGATGGGGTTATCCGCAAGGAGAAGCTCTTGATCGAAGCCCCGGTAAACGGCGGCCGTAACTATAACGGTCCTAAGGTAGCGAAATTCCTTGTCGGGTAAGTTCCGACCTGCACGAATGGCGTAATGATGGCCAGGCTGTCTCCACCCGAGACTCAGTGAAATTGAACTCGCTGTGAAGATGCAGTGTACCCGCGGCAAGACGGAAAGACCCCGTGAACCTTTACTACAGCTTGACACTGAACATTGAGCCTTGATGTGTAGGATAGGTGGGAGGCTTTGAAGCGTGGACGCCAGTCTGCGTGGAGCCAACCTTGAAATACCACCCTTTAACGTTTGATGTTCTAACCTGGCGCCGTGATCCGGCGTGGGGACAGTGTCTGGTGGGTAGTTTGACTGGGGCGGTCTCCTCCTAAAGAGTAACGGAGGAGCACGAAGGTTAGCTAATCACGGTCGGACATCGTGAGGTTAGTGCAATGGCATAAGCTAGCTTGACTGCGAGAGTGACGGCTCGAGCAGGTGCGAAAGCAGGTCATAGTGATCCGGTGGTTCTGAATGGAAGGGCCATCGCTCAACGGATAAAAGGTACTCCGGGGATAACAGGCTGATACCGCCCAAGAGTTCATATCGACGGCGGTGTTTGGCACCTCGATGTCGGCTCATCACATCCTGGGGCTGAAGTAGGTCCCAAGGGTACGGCTGTTCGCCGTTTAAAGTGGTACGCGAGCTGGGTTTAGAACGTCGTGAGACAGTTCGGTCCCTATCTGCCGTGGGCGCTGGAGAATTGAGAGGGGTTGCTCCTAGTACGAGAGGACCGGAGTGAACGCACCACTGGTGTTCGGGTTGTCATGCCAATGGCATTGCCCGGTAGCTAAGTGCGGAAAAGATAAGCGCTGAAAGCATCTAAGCGCGAAACTTGCCTCGAGATGAATTCTCCCTGGGTCCTTGAGACCCCTGAAGGGACGTTGAAGACTACGACGTTGATAGGCCGGGTGTGTAAGCGCAGCGATGCGTTGAGCTAACCGGTACTAATGACCCGTGAGGCTTAACCTTACAACGCCAGAAGCGTTCTGGTG
>NZ_JACXBP010000022.1 GCF_014773485.1 Erwinia aphidicola
CGTCCTTCTTCAGCTGCTCCCGCGCCTGCGCCAGCGCCGCCGGGTCGGTCTGCGCCTTCAGCCCGGCGATGTCGCCCTGGGTGCGGATAACGTCCATCGCCTGACCGGCGATTTCGCCGATAAGCTGGGCCTGCCTGAGTCGGTTCTGCTGTCCGGGGAAGACGCTTCTCCAGTCGTGACAGCTCCAGGTCGGCGGCGGGATTGGCGAGTATTAGCCCCTGCCTGGTCATCCACGAGAACCACACCTGAAGCGGCTGTAATGTGGTGCGCTGGGTGCGGGTGCTCAGTGGCTCGCCGTTTGTTTTCCGGTAGCCGTACAGGTAACGCTGGTACGTTTCCAGCACCGGGCGCGTCACCTCTGAGGCATAGTTCACGCCCCGTTCAGCCGCCCACAGGATAAAGCGGTAGCTGTGGTGCGTCTGCGTCTTCAGGGTGGTTTCAGACCAGTTGCGCTCCCTGCGCCACTTCACGAACCACAGCAGCAGGGCGTACAGGCTTTTCGGCTCAGAGGCCGGGCCGACCGGCTGGCGGTACACGTCATCCACAGTCAGCAGGCGATTCGGGGACGGTTTGCGGTTGGCCATGTTAACGCTCCGGTGTCAGAACAGGCGGCTAAGAAGAGGATTCGGATAACAAGGGCGAAGGCGGCAATGGCGTTTTCTTTTTTTGCTTTATTACTGCGTTTCCGTTAACCCCAACCCCTTCAGGCTCCGGGCCTTGTGCTTCCTGCTCTGAGGCCGGGTTTTCATCCCCCAACTTAGCCCCAACATGGCCCCAACTTAACGGCAACTTGCTTTCCTCTACATCCAACTTGCGGTTACTGCCCTCGCTTTCCTCCACGTCCAGCAGCCCGCACAGGTGGTTTTCTTCCCCGCTGCCGCCGTCCCACAACAGTTCGTAGCGCAGCAGGTGGCCGCGGCTGCCGCCGTGCAGCAGCAGGTATTCCATTTCAGTAAGCCGCATACAGTGCACCTTCAGCTGGTTATCGCTCCAGTTGGTCCAGTCCCGGATATCCCGCCGCGTGAAGCGCACCTCTGACGCCAGGCTGTGACCGTTGACCGCCATCTCCCTGACCATCTCCTGTATCAGTACCAGCAGCTTGCGCGTCTGCGGCGGCATCTCGTCCAGCGTTCTGCCCAGCACTTCGTGCGCCAGCCGGTTGGCAAGCCGGATATCCGACGGCTGTACGTCGATACCGCTGCAACCCCACGCCACAGCTCACCATCAACGGCCGCTGGATGGAGAAGTTTGGCTTTGATACCGGCAAGCTGACCATCATTACCGTTGAGCGCGGCAGGATGGTGATTGAACTGGATATTAATATCTGAAGGACAGGCAAAAAAATCCCAGCCAGGCGGCTGGGATTTTTCTAATCAAACTCTTTTTCTAACCGCTCAACTACCGCATTATAAATTTCAACAATTTCAGGTACACCATCAGTAAGATCATCTTGAAAATATTCTCGATATAATTCTTCTGGCCAAAGAGTTACACCATTATCTCCACGTTTTTTAATCTTCCAGTATTTTGATGGTCTGTCGTCTACAACTTCAAACAGACATAAGGGTGCAGGAACCGCATATCGCATTGGGATCTGCAATATCGTACCTTCATAATAACCAGTTTGCGTATGCAAGCCTAAAACTGTATAGATATCACCGATAACAAATGGATATTGAGGGGCCTCATTTTCTATAAGACCCAACTTACTCTTTTGTTCAATAGTTAAACACGTTGCAATGCACTTAACTTTCATCGTATTTCCCTATTTTTTGATGGGGATGCTTTTAGGTTCAACCAGCTTACCTGTGACTGAATTACGATAAGCATGTATTTCAAAAATTGTTCCATCGGCCGCTTTATAACTTGAACTGGTAACTTTACTCCAATCTGAAGCCTTACCCCCGTATTGCTTCGCTAGGTCTTCAGCAACTCGGAGGGTCGTTTCAGTTCCTGCGCCAGCTACAGCCAAACCGCCAGTTCTGGATAATTCAGACAATTGACTTTCACTAGCTAAAGACTTGTTAAGTTTTAATCCATTAACTGAATTATAAGCTTCAATACTGGCCTGATTTATCAGCCTTGACGCCTCAGCGACATCACCTTTCTTCAAGGCCGTTTCTGCCGCCTTGATAGCCTTACCAGCAGCATCACCAGCACCCGGTATAATACCGATGGCCGCCGCCAGATAATCAAGCGCACTCTGCGCTTCCGCAAAACTCTTTATATCCCCAACCACTGGCAAAAAATCTGCCCCGGCTGACGTCATATCTTTCAGCGCTTCACGCCGTTCAGTGTACATCTTCACCGAGCAGGCTTCGGCGCTCATGCCGCCGCAGTTGGCCTTCTTGTATCGCTCATTCTCAGCGTC
The DNA here is from genome assembly GCF_014773485.1 of Erwinia aphidicola. Classification (GTDB taxonomy): domain Bacteria; phylum Pseudomonadota; class Gammaproteobacteria; order Enterobacterales; family Enterobacteriaceae; genus Erwinia; species Erwinia aphidicola. The sequence goes on from NZ_JACXBP010000022.1 coordinate 2,372, forward strand.
AACGTACTCACCGGCCTTCTGCTCCAGCGTCTTGCCTTCAGACTGCGCCTGCGCAATATCGCTCAGTGCATTATTCTCCACCGCATTCTTACCCGCCTGAGCGGCCGTCACAGCACCGCCAGTATCGCCCGTCGCCAGGCCCCCTGCAAGCCCTGAGGCCAGCTGGCTCAGCGCGCTGACCTGTTGTTTCTCACTCTCGCTCAGCTGGTCTGCGGTTTTGCCCGGGAACAGCTGCCCGGCGATGTAGCGCGCCGCCTGCGCCCAGCCCCCCGGCCACGGCCGACTGGTTGTTCAGCTGCGCCGTTACCGCGCCCAGCACCGCGTGCGCCATCGCGTTGGCGGCAATGTTGTCTTCACCCACGCGTTTCTTTATTTCCGTCGCCAGATACGGCGATGCGCCGCTCGCCAGCGCCCCGGCCAGGTTATTGCCCGCCAGCGCCGTCAGCGCGCCGGTTACCGCCTGCGCCGCCTTCTGCAGGTCGCTGCCGGTGCCGTACTGCTGCATCGCGTTGTTATAGGCGCGCTGCAGCAC
>NZ_JACXBP010000023.1 GCF_014773485.1 Erwinia aphidicola
TCGCAACGCTCTTTAACAATTTATCAGACAATCTGTGTGGGCACTCGCAGGATTGATATCAACGTCTCCGGACGTAAAAAATATCAAGCCTCACGAGTGAACACATAATGAAATTCATTATGACGTTTTACAGATGAGCACCGCTGAACTTGTTTCAGCAAATCGAACTTTTAATTGAAGAGTTTGATCATGGCTCAGATTGAACGCTGGCGGCAGGCCTAACACATGCAAGTCGAACGGTAGCACAGAGAGCTTGCTCTTGGGTGACGAGTGGCGGACGGGTGAGTAATGTCTGGGAAACTGCCCGATGGAGGGGGATAACTACTGGAAACGGTAGCTAATACCGCATAACGTCTTCGGACCAAAGTGGGGGACCTTCGGGCCTCACACCATCGGATGTGCCCAGATGGGATTAGCTAGTAGGTGGGGTAACGGCTCACCTAGGCGACGATCCCTAGCTGGTCTGAGAGGATGACCAGCCACACTGGAACTGAGACACGGTCCAGACTCCTACGGGAGGCAGCAGTGGGGAATATTGCACAATGGGCGCAAGCCTGATGCAGCCATGCCGCGTGTATGAAGAAGGCCTTCGGGTTGTAAAGTACTTTCAGTGGGGAGGAAGGCGATGAAGTTAATAGCTTCGTCGATTGACGTTACCCGCAGAAGAAGCACCGGCTAACTCCGTGCCAGCAGCCGCGGTAATACGGAGGGTGCAAGCGTTAATCGGAATTACTGGGCGTAAAGCGCACGCAGGCGGTCTGTCAAGTCGGATGTGAAATCCCCGGGCTCAACCTGGGAACTGCATTCGAAACTGGCAGGCTAGAGTCTTGTAGAGGGGGGTAGAATTCCAGGTGTAGCGGTGAAATGCGTAGAGATCTGGAGGAATACCGGTGGCGAAGGCGGCCCCCTGGACAAAGACTGACGCTCAGGTGCGAAAGCGTGGGGAGCAAACAGGATTAGATACCCTGGTAGTCCACGCCGTAAACGATGTCGACTTGGAGGTTGTGCCCTTGAGGCGTGGCTTCCGGAGCTAACGCGTTAAGTCGACCGCCTGGGGAGTACGGCCGCAAGGTTAAAACTCAAATGAATTGACGGGGGCCCGCACAAGCGGTGGAGCATGTGGTTTAATTCGATGCAACGCGAAGAACCTTACCTGGCCTTGACATCCACGGAATTTGGCAGAGATGCCTTAGTGCCTTCGGGAACCGTGAGACAGGTGCTGCATGGCTGTCGTCAGCTCGTGTTGTGAAATGTTGGGTTAAGTCCCGCAACGAGCGCAACCCTTATCCTTTGTTGCCAGCACGTAATGGTGGGAACTCAAAGGAGACTGCCGGTGATAAACCGGAGGAAGGTGGGGATGACGTCAAGTCATCATGGCCCTTACGGCCAGGGCTACACACGTGCTACAATGGCGCATACAAAGAGAAGCGACCTCGCGAGAGCAAGCGGACCTCATAAAGTGCGTCGTAGTCCGGATCGGAGTCTGCAACTCGACTCCGTGAAGTCGGAATCGCTAGTAATCGTAGATCAGAATGCTACGGTGAATACGTTCCCGGGCCTTGTACACACCGCCCGTCACACCATGGGAGTGGGTTGCAAAAGAAGTAGGTAGCTTAACCTTCGGGAGGGCGCTTACCACTTTGTGATTCATGACTGGGGTGAAGTCGTAACAAGGTAACCGTAGGGGAACCTGCGGTTGGATCACCTCCTTACCTGAAGATACCTTCCCGCGTAGTG
>NZ_JACXBP010000024.1 GCF_014773485.1 Erwinia aphidicola
AAATTTGAACGTTCCAAACCGCACGTCAACGTTGGTACTATCGGCCACGTTGACCACGGTAAAACTACCCTGACTGCTGCTATCACCACCGTTCTGGCTAAAACCTACGGCGGTTCTGCTCGTGCGTTCGACCAGATCGATAACGCGCCAGAAGAAAAAGCACGTGGTATCACCATCAACACTTCTCACGTTGAATATGACACCCCAACTCGCCACTACGCGCACGTTGACTGCCCAGGCCACGCCGACTATGTGAAAAACATGATCACCGGTGCTGCTCAGATGGACGGCGCGATCCTGGTTGTTGCTGCGACTGATGGCCCAATGCCACAGACTCGTGAGCACATCCTGCTGGGTCGTCAGGTTGGCGTTCCTTTCATCATCGTGTTCATGAACAAATGTGACATGGTTGATGACGAAGAGCTGCTGGAGCTGGTAGAAATGGAAGTGCGTGAGCTGCTGTCTGCTTACGATTTCCCTGGTGATGACCTGCCAATCGTGCGCGGTTCTGCACTGAAAGCCCTGCAGGGCGAAGCTGAGTGGGAAGCAAAAATCATCGAACTGGCTGAGCATCTGGATAGCTACATCCCAGAGCCAGAGCGTGCGATTGACAAGCCATTCCTGCTGCCTATCGAAGACGTATTCTCCATCTCCGGCCGTGGTACTGTTGTGACCGGTCGTGTAGAGCGCGGTATCGTTAAAGTGGGTGAAGAAGTTGAGATCGTGGGTCTGAAAGACACCGTGAAATCTACCTGTACCGGCGTTGAGATGTTCCGTAAGCTGCTGGACGAAGGTCGTGCAGGCGAGAACTGTGGTATCCTGCTGCGCGGTATTAAGCGTGAAGACGTTGAGCGCGGCCAGGTTCTGGCTAAGCCAGGCTCAATCAAGCCACACACCAAGTTCGAGTCAGAAGTTTATATTCTGTCTAAAGAAGAAGGCGGCCGTCATAGCCCATTCTTCAAAGGTTACCGTCCACAGTTCTACTTCCGTACAACTGACGTGACCGGTACCATCGAACTGCCAGAAGGCGTTGAGATGGTAATGCCAGGCGACAACATCAAACTGGTTGTTGAACTGATCAAACCAATCGCAATGGACGACGGTCTGCGTTTCGCAAT
>NZ_JACXBP010000025.1 GCF_014773485.1 Erwinia aphidicola
AGCTTAACCTTCGGGAGGGCGCTTACCACTTTGTGATTCATGACTGGGGTGAAGTCGTAACAAGGTAACCGTAGGGGAACCTGCGGTTGGATCACCTCCTTACCTGAAGATACCTTCCCGCGTAGTGTCCACACAGATTGTCTGATGAAAAAGTAACGAGCAGAAAAACCTCTACAGGCTTGTAGCTCAGGTGGTTAGAGCGCACCCCTGATAAGGGTGAGGTCGGTGGTTCAAGTCCACTCAGGCCTACCAAATTTGCACTCATGCGGCGTTATGCACTCGGTCGTTTACCAAAGTAAACCTCCCTCCTGCATGCCTTGCCTGAGCACAAATTACATTTCTTCTTTGGAATGTAATGGTAGTAAAAGGTTTCTGTAAGACTGTATGGGGCTATAGCTCAGCTGGGAGAGCGCCTGCCTTGCACGCAGGAGGTCAGCGGTTCGATCCCGCTTAGCTCCACCATACTGTTTTTCTAAATAAAATACTTCAGAGTGTGCTGGATAACAGCATGCTGCGAAGTATTATGCTCTTTAACAATCCGGAACAAGCTGAAAATTGAAACGACGCGTCGTATTCATTCTCCGTAATAAGAATGAAGTTAACGATGCGTTCGAGTCTCTCAAATGCTCACGACAGCATGTCGTCCTTCGG
>NZ_JACXBP010000002.1 GCF_014773485.1 Erwinia aphidicola
AACGTCATAATGAATTTCATTATGTGTTCACTCGTGAGGCTTGATATTTTTTACGTCCGGAGACGTTGATATCAATCCTGCGAGTGCCCACACAGATTGTCTGATAAATTGTTAAAGAGCGTTGCGAGCAGTGCCGAAGCATCCTGTCGCGAGGTGGCGTATATTACGCTTTCCTCCTTCGGAGTCAACTTCTTTTTGAGAAGTTTTTCCGGCGGTTCAGATACTTCCTGAACCTCCTGAGTCGCTGGCCTGTAAGCCGTTGTGCCGTCTCAGTGGTTGCGCATTATAGACAGGCTCTTCGGGAACGCAAGCAGTAATCTTAACTTTTTTACTGCCTGCTGAAAGTTCACGCGAAACGCTGCTTTTTAGCCCTGTTTGATACGTGCCGGCAGCTCTTTCAGGCTATTTAGCACCCAATCGGCTGCGGCTTCGCCTTCAGCAGTGACGGGCTTACCGCTACGCACTAATACTTTTTTACCCACTCCAGCAGCTTTTGCCGCCAGCATGTCTTCAATCTTGTCGCCAACCATATAAGAAGAAGCCATATCAATGTTCAGCTCCTGCTGAGCAGTGAGCAACATTCCCGGCTCTGGTTTACGGCAGTCACAGGACTGGCGTAACTCTTCTACTATTGCTTCGGGATGATGCGGGCAGAAATAGATACCGTCGAGGTCGACATCGCGGTCGGCCAGTGACCAGTCCATCCATTCGGTCAGCTGCATAAACTGATCTTCACTAAACATGCCACGGGCAATACCGGACTGGTTAGTCACCAGCACCAGCGCAAAGCCCATCCTCTTCAGTTCACGCATGGCATCAATGACGCCATCGATAAACTCGAAGTTATCGATTTCAGAGACATAACCGTGATCGACATTAATAGTGCCGTCTCGATCGAGGAAAATTGCGGGGACCTTGTCAGCCACGTAGTAACTCCTGCTACAAAATTTGCCGTAGAGTATCGCATGATTGCCTGAAAAGAGAGAATGGCAGTTTGAATGACTTCGATTGATTTAGACGTCTGGATGCCTTAACATCCACTCGCAATCCCGGAAGCGCGGGATGGATTGATCATTTACGCCACGGATAATTCCCATCACGATAATAAATAACTCAATGATAAAACTTTCAAATATCACCAAAGTGTTCCAGCAGGGTTCACGGACTATCACAGCGCTGTCGGATGTCAGCCTGCACGTTCCCGCCGGACAAATTTATGGCGTGATCGGCGCATCCGGTGCGGGTAAAAGTACCCTGATCCGCTGCGTTAATCTGCTGGAGCGCCCCACTTCCGGTAGCGTGCTGGTTGATGGTCAGGACCTGACTACCCTTTCAGAAGGGCAGCTCACGCTGGCACGCCGCCAGATTGGTATGATCTTCCAGCACTTCAATCTGCTGAACTCACGCACCGTAGCCGGCAACGTCGCGCTGCCGCTTGAGCTGGGAAATCTGTCCAGAACCGAAATTAAAGCGCGCGTCAGTGAGCTGCTGGAGCTGGTCGGCCTGTCAGACAAGCATGACACCTGGCCAGCCAATCTTTCCGGCGGCCAGAAACAGCGCGTGGCCATTGCTCGTGCGCTGGCCACCAATCCCAAAGTGCTGCTGTGCGATGAAGCCACCAGCGCGCTGGACCCGGCAACCACGCGCTCAATCCTCGAACTGCTGAAAGATATCAACCGTCGTCTGGGCATTACCATCCTGCTGATCACCCATGAAATGGATGTGGTGAAACGCATCTGCGACTGCGTGGCCGTCATCAGCAATGGCGAACTGATTGAGCAGGATACCGTCAGTGAAGTGTTCTCCCATCCGAAGACGCCACTGGCGCAGCAGTTTATTCAGTCAACGTTGCATCTGGACATCCCGGAGGACTACCTCAAGCGCCTGTCGCCAGAAGCGAGTGCGACCACCGTCCCTCTGCTGCGCCTGGAGTTTACCGGTCAGTCTGTCGATGCGCCGCTGCTTTCTGAGTCAGCACGCCGTTTTAACGTTAACAACAATATTATTAGCGCGCAGATGGATTACGCCGGTGGTGTGAAGTTCGGCATCATGCTGGCGGAGATCCACGGTGAGGCAGCCGACACCCAGGCCGCCATCGCTTTCCTGCACGAGCATCATGTAAAGGTAGAGGTATTAGGTTATGTCTGAGGCAATGATGTGGTTACTGGGCCGGGGCATTTGGGAAACGCTGATGATGACCTTTGTCTCTGGCTTTTTCGGCTTCGTGTTGGGCCTGCCAACAGGCGTTCTTCTCTATGTCACTCGCCCGGGTCAGATTGTGGCGAATGCCAAACTCTATCGCGTGCTCTCCGCTGCGGTAAATATCTTCCGCTCGATTCCGTTCATTATCCTGCTGGTCTGGATGATCCCGTTCACGCGCATTATCGTCGGCACCTCCATTGGTTTGCAGGCCGCTATCGTGCCGCTGACCGTTGGCGCTGCCCCCTTTATTGCCCGCATGGTGGAAAATGCGCTGCTTGAGCTGCCAACCGGACTGATCGAAGCTTCCCGCGCAATGGGGGCCACCCCATTACAGATCATCCGCAAGGTTCTGCTGCCGGAAGCACTGCCGGGTCTGGTGAATGCCGCTACTATTACTCTGATTACCCTCGTCGGCTACTCAGCAATGGGTGGCGCCGTCGGCGCAGGCGGTCTGGGTCAGATTGGCTATCAGTATGGCTATATCGGCTATAACGCCACCGTGATGAACACGGTATTAGTCCTGCTGGTTGTTTTGGTGTATTTGATTCAGTTCTGTGGCGATCGCATTGTTCGTGCGGTCACCCACAAGTAAACACAACAGTAATTTCTCTCTATTTAAGGAAGGGATATGTCTTTTAATCTTAAAACGTTTGCCGCAGTAGGCGCTCTGATTGGTACCCTGGCATTAGTTGGATGCGATCAGAAAGAGAAAGATCCAAACCACATCAAGGTTGGTGTGATCGTTGGTTCTGAGCAGCAGGTTGCCGAAGTGGCAGCCAAAGTGGCGAAAGAGAAATACGGTCTGGATGTTGAGCTGGTGACCTTCAATGACTACGTACTGCCGAACGAAGCGCTGAGCAAAGGCGATATTGACGCCAATGCCTTCCAGCATAAACCTTACCTCGATCAGCAGATTAAAGATCGTGGCTACAAGCTGGTTTCCGTGGGTAGCACCTTTGTTTACCCGATCGCGGGTTACTCTAAGAAGATCAAATCTCTGGACGAACTGCAGAACGGCGCACAGGTTGCTATCCCGAATGACCCCACTAACCTCGGCCGTTCCCTGCTGCTGCTACAGAAAGTGGGCCTGATCAAACTGAAAGAGGGTGTTGGCCTGCTGCCAACCTCACTGGATGTGGTTGAGAACCCGAAAAACCTGAAGCTGGTAGAGCTGGAAGCACCGCAGCTACCACGTTCACTGGACGATCAGCAGATCGCACTGGCAGTGATCAATACCACTTACGCCAGCCAGATCAACCTGACTCCAGCGAAAGACGGCATCTTTGTTGAAGACAAAGACTCCCCTTACGTTAACCTGATCGTGGCGCGCGAAGACAACAAAGACGCGGAAAACGTGAAGAAATTCGTGCAGGCTTACCAGTCTGACGAAGTCAACGACGCCGCTAATAAAGTGTTTAACGGTGGCGCAGTAAAAGGCTGGTAACCAGCCGCATGCGGGCAGCGCCAGCTGCCCGCAGCTCAATAGATATTGCCAGATGTGCCTGCCTGATGCTCTCCGCTTGTTATTTCCGTTCCAGCTTGCTTCAATAACGCCACTTTATCGATCATGAGGATTTTCCCATGCGTTTTTTACCGCTCTGTTTGTTAGCGCTGACGCTGACAGGGTGTTCGTTATTCCCTAAGCCCTATGAGCCTGTTAAACCTTTTCCGCAGTCAACGCAGACCGATGCTTCCCAGGCGAAACCTGCAGCGCGCCCTGCCCCGGTAAAACTGTATACCGATGCTGCTGACCTGGTGAGCAAGCCTTTCCGTGACCTGGGTGAAGTGTATGGCGACGATTGCCAGAGCAGCTCACAGGACTCACCGCCGAATCTCGCCACCGCGCGTAAACGTATGCAGATTCGGGCATCCGCTATGAAAGCCAACGCTGTGCTGGTGCATAAATGTGAGATCGTCACCGCTGCGCAGGGCTGCTATCGTCAAGCGATTTGCCAGGGCTCCGCACTGAAAGTCAGCAATCAATGAGTGCATTCTCCTTCTCCCAGATTGGTGTGATCCACTCTCCGTGGAAGGAAAAGTTCGCCGTTCCCCGTCAGCCTGGTTTGATTCAGGATGGCGGTGGAGAACTCCACTTCGCAGCGCCGTATAACCACCCGGAAGCCGTGCGCGGCCTGGAAGCGTTCAGCCATCTGTGGCTGCTTTTTGTCTTCCATCAAACGATGGAAGGCGGCTGGCGCCCAACGGTCAGGCCCCCGCGCCTGGGCGGTAATGCCCGCATGGGCGTGTTTGCCACCCGTTCGACCTTCCGCCCTAACCCCATCGGCATGTCGCTGGTCGAGTTAAAAGGTATTCGCGTTGAGAAGCAGCAGGTGATCCTCGAACTCGGCAGTCTGGACCTGGTCGACGGCACGCCGATCGTCGATATCAAGCCGTACCTCCCCTTCGCTGAGGCGCTGCCCGATGCTCGCGCCGGATTTGCCCAGCAGGCTCCGCAGGCGGACATGCCGGTGAGCTTTACGCCTGAAGCGCAGCAGCAGCTGGCTCTGCATCTGCGCCACTATCCCCACCTTGAGCGTTTTATTCAGCAGGTACTGGCGCAGGACCCACGTCCGGCCTATCGTAAAGGGGAAGAGCCCGATCGCGAATACGCCGCCTGGCTGCTGGAGTTCAACGTGCGCTGGCGCGTTACGCTTAGCGGCACCGAAGTAATTGCCATCGACCCACGTTAATTTCTTCCGGCATCTTTTGAGTCACCTGTCACGCTGGTACACTAGCGTCCACGTTTTTTTTGGCTCTCTGCGTTCATATGGAATCGTAACTCATGCGTACTACTCAATATCTGCTCTCCACACTTAAGGAGACACCTGCCGACGCTGAAGTGATCAGCCACCAGCTGATGCTGCGCGCCGGGATGATCCGTAAACTGGCTTCCGGCCTGTATACCTGGCTGCCGACGGGGTTGCGCGTGCTGAAAAAAGTCGAAAATATCGTGCGCGAAGAGATGAATAACGCCGGTGCGATTGAGATTTCCATGCCGGTGGTGCAGCCCGCGGATTTATGGCAGGAGAGTGGACGCTGGGAGCAGTACGGCCCGGAACTGCTGCGTTTTGTTGATCGTGGCGAGCGTCCGTTTGTTCTCGGCCCAACGCACGAAGAGGTGATCACCGACCTGATCCGCAACGAGCTGAGCTCTTATAAGCAGCTGCCGCTGAACCTGTTCCAGATCCAGACTAAATTCCGTGATGAAGTGCGCCCGCGCTTTGGCGTGATGCGTTCACGTGAATTCATCATGAAGGATGCCTACTCGTTCCACACGACCCAGGAGTCGCTGCAGGAAACCTACGACGCCATGTATCGCGCCTACAGCCAGATCTTCACCCGCATGGGTCTGAATTTCCGTGCGGTGGATGCCGACACCGGTTCGATTGGCGGCAGCGCTTCTCACGAGTTCCAGGTGCTGGCACAGAGCGGTGAGGATGATGTGGTGTTCTCTACCGAGTCAGACTACGCGGCAAATATGGAAAAAGCGGAGGCCGTTGCTCCTGCTGCTGGCCGCGCTGCTGCGACTCAGGAGATGACGCAGTTCGCTACGCCGAACGCCAAAACCATCGCTGAGCTGGTTGAGCAGTATAATCTGCCGATCGAAAAAACCGTGAAAACGCTGATGGTAAAAGCCACCAAAGAGAGCGGCCATACGCTGGTTGCCCTGCTGCTGCGCGGCGACCACGAGCTGAATGAAATCAAAGCTGAGAAGATTGATATCGTTGACGCGCCGCTGACTTTCGCCACGGAAGAAGAGATCCGTGCGCTGGTCAATGCAGGTCCAGGTTCACTCGGCCCGGTCGGTCTGAATATGCCGATCGTTGCGGACCGTACCGTTGCGGCAATGAGCGACTTCAGCGCGGGTGCCAATATTGACGGTCAGCACCTGAAAGGCATCAACTGGGAACGCGACCTGCCATTACCACGCGTGGCCGATCTGCGTAACGTGGTTGAAGGCGATGCCAGCCCGGACGGAAAAGGCACGCTGCTGATCAAACGCGGTATCGAAGTGGGCCATATCTTCCAGCTCGGGACGAAGTATTCCGAAGCGATGAAAGCCTCGGTACAGGGTGAAGATGGCCGTAACCAGATTATGACCATGGGCTGCTACGGTATTGGTATTACCCGCATCGTGGCCGCTGCCATTGAGCAGAATCACGACGAGCGCGGCATCATCTGGTCCCCGGCGCTGGCACCTTTCCAGGTAGCTATCCTGCCAATGAACATGCAGAAGTCGTTCCGCGTCAAAGAGCTGGCGGAAGAGCTGTACAGCACGCTGCGTGCCAAAGGTATTGATGTGATTCTGGATGACCGCAAAGAGCGTCCGGGCGTGATGTTTGCCGATATGGAACTGATCGGCGTGCCGCACACCATCGTCATCGGCGACCGTAATCTCGACAGCGAAGAAGTGGAATACAAATCACGCCGTGAAGGTGAGAAGCGTATGATCAAAACCAATGAAATCGTTGATTTCCTGGTGAGCGAGCTGGCGGTTTAAGATTCCCCCCCGCTGAGCCACACGTTCAGAGATAAAAAAGCCACCGCATGCGGTGGCTTTTTCTTTTTAGCTGAGCGCTGTCAGAGCCTGGTCTTGCTCCTGTAGCGCCCGCATCGTCTGATGGCGCTGCCAGTAGTGACTCAGGGTGTATTTAAACACCTCAATATCCTTCTTCAGGCCAGGCAGACGGATCTCACTGCGTTTTTTACCCGCTGCATTAGGCTGAACGTGTTGCAGGTACAGCACGTCAGTGCCAAAGCGGCGAATCACATTGATATTTTTGATGTTATCCCACGGCAACAACTCGGCGGTCAGTGGCTTTATAATCCCCTGATATGCGATCTCAATCTGGCTACCATCTTTCAGCGTCCAGGCAACCGGCGGGAAATGCTTCAGCACCAGCGCCGTCTCTTCCTCTCCCTCAGGCAAATAACGCCATGCCAGGCTGACTTCATGGGCGGAAGAGAAGTCACGCTCATATTTCTGCCACAGATGTTGCTCAATCTCTGCCGCTACCGGCATCAGGTCAACCCAACTCTCCGTCGGTAATTGCGCCGCGATCGCGGCGTAGCCGGTTTCATCCACCGTATAGCCGACGTTGCGCATACGCTCTGCCAGCGGTGGGTGTGAATCAAACGGGTGCGGCACATTCTGTTCACGCATCATGCCGATAAAATCCGGTGAACTGACGTGCTGTGGCAGGCCCTGAGCAATCGCTTTGCTGATACCCAGTTCATTCTGATGCAGGGTTTTATTATCAAACAGGGTCTGCTCAACTTCGCTGCGATAGCTGGCATAAGCAGAGATTTTAATCAGGGACTCAACAATCGCCGCAGGGGCAATCAGGCTGGCGGCATTACGGTCGGCAACGAATTCACGCTGGCGGCTGTTGCGCTGCCACGCCAGTTCAAACAGCATGCGATAGAGGCAAAGGGGATAATAGACCACCACCGTAGAGATATCTTTTCTCATCAGATGGAGGTACTGATCAAAACGATGGAGCTTCGGCCCCAGTAAGGCACCTGATGCCGTATCGCCTGCATGCAGATGGGTTAACTCATGCACCATGACGCCATCAGCCTGCGCGGTAGTCAACTGGCGCAGCAACGGGATGCTGACATACAGCTTGCGGCCGTCAAGGGCCTCTCCTTCGAGGCTCAAAGGCGCTTCGGTCACATAAAAGTTGGTATCGATACCGGCAATAATATGGTCCGGTGGTGCCGTTCCGACCTGCGAGGCCAGCGTATCAATGCGCGCCCACAGGGCCGGCGCTGCCTCACGCGTCACCACATCGCCTTCAACATCCTCTTCCGGCGGCAGCTTTTTGAAGATGCCCCTGATCATATAGTACATCGCGACCAGCACCAGCAGCCCCATCGCCATCACCAGCTTCGGATAATAGGTTTGGGTAAAGAATGCCGTTCCCCAGAAGGAGAGCCAGACCAGCATTCCCCCCTGAACCAGCACTTCCAGTGCACTCGCCAGCATCAGGAACGGACGTGCCAGCGTCAGGCTTTGCAACTGACCCTGACGACTTTTAAATGCCAGCATGCTGAACAGCACAATCATGCCCAGCATGACGACGCCGCCCACCAGCGTCCAGAAGGCCACTTTATCGATCATCCAGAACTGCCACAGCTCTGATTTCTCCGCACAGACGGCACTCTTATAGTCGAGCAGATCATCCGGCACTGGGCCACACGCGCTGGACGGCGGGTTCTGTTGCAGGAAAGTGGTGAGTTTATTGACGTCCTGGCCCTGACCACGTGCATCATCAATAAAGAGCGCACTGTATTCCTGATCCAGTTGACGCGTGCCATATTCGGCAAACAGCAGCGTAATAGTGGGGATGAGAAAAAGCGTGACTAAAAGCCAGAGGAATACCCGGGTATATCCTTTTTTCAATGCCGTTAATTCGTTCAAGATAATAAACTCGCAATTTGTGTGTTAAAAGAAAAAGCTGCTTATATCAGGCAATAGCGAAAGAGAGATCTCTCTGCAGAATGAAAAATGGCGTGAGATCCTTCTCTGGTCATGCGTCAGCTATATTAAAACTTAGGGGAGTCAACACGACCATAAGACAATATTTTAACAGGTGCAACAAGAGGTTAACGTTGCTTTAGGATTATTTACCTGGCGCAGGAAAACAGTGCCGTTGCAGAACGGGGAATACTCTGCAACGGAGGAGATTAATTTGAGTTAATTACAGATAAGACCTTTTAAATCACCCGGTATTATTGGCGGAATACCGTTCCGGCATTGACAGTAACTTGCGGTTATTCGCCGTCAGATGATTGAGAACAGCAGCTTTCAGCGTCGCTGCGGCAAAAAAATAAACAACTCAGTCGCCGCGCACTTTGCCGCGCAGCGATTTGGTCGAAGCTTTGCGTGCTTTGCCTTCCAGCCGACGTTTTTTGGACGCCATCGTCGGGCGCGTTGCCCGGCGAGTCTTCTCCACCACGGTGAGTTCAACAATCAGATTTTCCAGCCTTTTCAGCGCGGCTTCACGATTCATCTCCTGGCTGCGATACTCCTGGGCCTTAATAATCACCACCCCTTCCGGGGTGATCAGATGGTGGCTAACCGCCAGCATACGCTGCTGATAAAACTCAGGCAGGCTGGAAGAGCGAATATCGAAGCGCAGGTGGATCGCCGTCGAACTCTTATTCACGTTCTGGCCACCGTTGCCCTGCGCTCTGATCGCGGTGATCTCGATTTCGGCATCCGGAATAGTGACGTTACGTGATAAAACAATCATGTGCGCTTTCCGGCATCCAGCCACTGCTCGAACTGAATTTCCAGATGATGACTGTTATCTGACAACCAGATAGTGCCATCCTGAATAGTGGCCTGCAGCGTCATCGAACGCGAGGCCAGCTGCACCAGGGCGCTGAGCTGCTCGTCGCTGATATAGCGAATGGTCAGGTTATCATGCTGGGTCAGCTTATTCTGGTTCTGCTGCCACCACGGCTGAGCGGCGCGACCGTTGTAGGTATACAGCCAGACGTGCTGCGAGCGGCTACAGGCCTTTTTGATTCGGCGCTCTTCCGGCAGGCCGAGATCAACCCAAACATCAATGCCGTTATGGTCGTTCAGCTGCCAGATTTCCGGCTCATCTTCCGCGCTCAGGCCGCGGGTGAAGGTCAGGCGTTCGTTGGCATGAACCAGCCATGCCAGCAGGCGCAGCATCAGCCGCTCTTCCGTTTCCGAAGGGTGACGTGCCAGCGTCAGCGTGTTGTCGATAAACACGTTACGGTCCATGTCGGCGACATTGACGGTAGCTTTATAAATCGTAGCTTTAAGTGCCATGAGGTTCCTTATTTCAATTCGCGCCTATTGTAACCTGATGAGTGAGCAAATCACCCGCTTGCGGGCTGATTTCCGATAAATGGCTGTGCTATAGTCGGATAATCGCCAGAGAAAACTCTGAAGGAGGTGCATGTGCCAAAGTATTGTGAGTTAGTTCGCCAAAAATATGCCGAGATAGGCAGTGGCGATCTGGGATACGTGCCGGACGCATTAGCGTGCGTGTTGAAAGCACTTGATGAGGTAGCGGGTAATCCTGAGCTACACTCTTCCATCAGGGAACAGGCAGCCTTTGCTGCCGCAAACTTATTGGTGAGCGACTATGTTGACGAACGAAGCGTATAAACCGATCAACTGTGATGACTACGACAATCTGGAACTCGCCTGCCAGAACAGCTGGCCCCTGTCGCTGACGCTGAAAAATGGCGAACAGCTGACGGCCAAAGCTAAAGATATGGTGTCGCGCAAAAACGTTGAATACCTCAGCATTGAGATCAATGGCGAGGAGCGCCAGCTGCGCCTCGACCATATCGACACCTTTAGCCACCCTGACCTGGGTACTGTAAAGGTCAGCGAGTCCGATTAAGCCCCGTTTTAGCCTGGCGGATCGACGATCCGCCTCTTCATCCTAAGGTTTCAACCCCGCGTAATACGCCGCCAGATCGGCTATATCCTTATCGCTTAGCCCGGCAACGAAGGCCTTCATGACTTCCGCCTGCCCGCCGCTGCGCGCACCGCTTTTGTACGCCTGTAAAGCCTGTTCAAGATACGCCTCATGCTGCCCGGCAAGGTTGGGATAGACTGGCGCAGCCGCTTTGCCGTCGGCGCCGTGGCACGCCATGCAGCGGGCTGATTTCTCCTGCCCGGCGCTGCTGTTGCCCGCGCCGAGCGCAGGCAGGCTGCACGCCAGCAGCATCAGCGCCAAAAGTCGGGTACTCATCATTGATCTCCAGTCAGTTATTTTAGCGGCACCAGTGCAGATGCCAGCAGGCTTCATTTTCCAGCGGCGCGCCCTCGCGGGTGACAAACACGCCAATGGCGGCAATCAAACGATCGCCATAAAAAAGTAACGGGGTGCGCTCACGCAGCCAGGGCGCAACGGCCAGCTCCTGCCACAGCTTTTTCAGCGGGCGGCTGCCTGCACGCCCCTGGATGTGAAAAGCCCCCTGCGCCTGAAAACGGATAGTGACCGCTTCAGCGGGCTGCGGCGCACGCAGCGCAATGCCATGCGCCCCCAGCTGCAGCTGGCCCAGCCCGTCGGGCAGCGCTAATGGCTGCCACGGTGCCGGCCAGTTCAGGCGGATCTCACGCAGCGGCGGGTAAAGCGGTAGCCAGTAGAGGCGATCGCGGAAGCGGCGGATTTGATGGCTGCCCAACCGCAGGCGCGGCTCTGCATCCTCACGGCTGCATGCCACTTCCTGCCAGAGCCGCTGTAATGCCTCGCGCGACGGCATGCTGGCATGATGAGTGGCGATCCAGCGCCGCAGCAGCGCTGCCCGCCGTGCATCGCTGATCTCCAGCAGCGGCGCAATCGACAATGCCCCCTGCTCGTCCATCAGCAGGGCCAGCGATTCGGCCAGCAGCTCGTCAAGCAGCTGCTCCTGCTCGCCGCACAGCGCGGCGCTGCGTGCCACGGCGCTGGCAAAATGCGGCCAGCGGTCATTGAGTAACGGCAGCACCTTTAAACGCAGAAAGTTGCGGTCATAGCGCGGGTCCTGATTGCTGTCATCCTCAATCCATGACAGCTGGTGATGCTGCGCCCACGCTTCCAGCTGGCTGCGGCTTACTGCCAGCAGCGGCCGCAGATGGCGATGTTGCCCCAACCAGTGCTGCTGGGGCATCGCGGCCAGACCCGCCGGGCCGCTACCGCGCTTCAGGGCCAGCAGCACCGTTTCACTTTGGTCATCAAGGTGCTGGGCGGTCAGCAGCGCCTCGTCCGGCAGCAGCAGCTGGCTGAACGCGTCGTAGCGCGCGGTGCGGGCCGCGGCTTCGATCCCGCCTGCGCGCGCATCAATCTGCACTCTCACCACCTCAAGCGGCACCTGCCACTGCGCGCACTGCTGCTCACAGTGTGCCACCCAGCTATCCGCCAGCGGATTCAGCCCGTGATGGATATGAACCGCCCGCAGCTGCAGCTCCGGCCGCTGGTTTCTCAGCAGCACCAGCTGATGCAGCAGCACGCTGGAATCCAACCCACCGCTGTAGGCCAGCAGCACAGCAGGCTGTGACGCAAGTGCGCGTTCAAGATGGGCGATGGCAGACATGGGCGTTCCTGCAATAATGAAAAGGCTTAAATTACCGAATAATTGGCGCCCCTCGGGGGCCGACTTTGGCTGCAGCAAGGCAGCAAGTCAATGACAAATCGGTCAGGAACGGATTTGAACAGCACGGGTGCTGCCCGCAGGGTCAGCCCCAGGGAAGAGGCTTATTCATCTCCGGGAGCTTACGCCAGTGAGTGACCGGGTTGAATGCACGCAGCTAACGCAGCTGCGGCTTCAAGAATGACGGCTATTTTAAGCCTGGTAGAGCTCCAGCGGCAACCCATCCGGATCGTTAAAAAAGGTAAAACGCTTATCGGTCAGTGGGTCGACGCGGATCTCCTCACAGCGCACGCCGTGAGTTTCCAGATACTGCTTTGCGGCGTCAATATCATCGACGCTGAAGGCCAGATGGCGCAGACCACAGGCTTCCGGCTGCGTCGGGCGCGCGGGCGGCTGCGGGAAGGAGAACAGCTCAATCGTATAGTCACCGTTCAGCGCCAGATCCCCTTTCCACGAATCACGCGCCTCACGGTAGACTTCTTCCATCAGGGTAAAACCGAGGATATTGCAGTAAAAATCGCGGCTGGCCGGATAATCCCGCGCAATAATCGCGATGTGGTGCACTTTTTTTAACTGTAAACCTGACATACCTGCTCCTGTTAAACACTTCTCCGTCACGTTATCCGGCCCCCTTCGATAGCGCAATGGCATGATTCTGGAAAGCGATATCAGATAATGGCGTCCGCTTTCAGCACACGCACCAGATACTGCCCCTCGTCGGTCAGCGTCGCGCCGTGAATATCGGTTTCAAAGCCCGGATAGTGCTGCCCAATGGTACAGAGCATCAGCAGGAAATCGAGCACCGCCCGGCTCTGTTCGGTAATCACCTCCCCTGGCATTACCACAGGCACGCCCGGCGGGTAAGGCAGGATCATATTGGCCGAGATGCGCCCGACCATTTCGCTCAGCGGCACGGTCTCAACATTGCCCTTCACCTGCTGCTGGAAAGCCTGATGCGGCGTCAGCTTCATCTCCGGCAGCGTGGCAAAGGCCTGCAGCATCAGGCGCGGCAGATCGTGCTGGCGGATCAGGCTATGGATCCCCTGCGCCAGATCCTGAATGCGCGTATGACGGTAGAAGTCCGGATCCTCAGCATACAGATCCGGCAGCATATTCTTCACCCGCAGGTTGAGATCGTACGCGCGTTTGAACTCGGTCAGCCCGCGCAGTACGCTCATTGCCTTGGTTTTATCAATGCCGATGCTGAACAGGAACAGCAGATTGTACGGCCCGGTTTTCTCCACCACCACGCCGCGCTCATCGAGGAACTTCGCCACCAGCGCCGCCGGGATCCCCTGTTCCGCCATCTCGCCCAGCTCGCTCATACCCGGCGTCAGGATCGTCACCTTGATCGGGTCGAGGTACATATGGTCGGCATCAGCATCGCGGAAGCCGTGCCACTCCTCTTCACCGGGCTGAATAGGCCAGCATTCCGGTTCATCAACCCCTTCCGGCTGCCAGATATCAAAGAACCAGCCGTCCGACTCTTCACGCAGGCGCTGTACTTCGCGGCGGAAATGCAGCGCCCGCTCCACGGAACGGTTAATCAGGCGCTTGCCGGGATTGCCGCGCAGCATCGCGGCGGCAGTCTCTATCGAGGCGACAATCGCATAGTTTGGCGAGGTGGTGGTGTGCATCATGTAGGCTTCATTAAAGGTCTGTTCGTCGTACTCGCCTTTAATGTGGATCAGCGAAGCCTGCGAGAACGCCGCCAGCAGCTTATGCGTCGACTGCGTTTCGTAGATCACCTTGCCCGGCGTGCGCTCGCCGCTCATGCCGCTCAGCCCCTGATAGATCGGGTGGAAGTTGGTGTACGGCACCCACGCAGAATCGAAGTGGATCGACGGCACGTCCAGCGTCTCTTTAATGTACTGCGTGCTGTACAGCAGCCCGTCATAGGTGGAGTTAGTGATTACCGCATGCACCGGCCAGCTGGCGCGCGGCGTTTGCGCCACTTTCAGCGCGATACTCTCTTTGGTGAATTCGCGTTTGGGGATGCCGCCGAGGATGCCGAGCGCGTTACGCGTCGGTTTTAGCCAGATAGGAATAATGTCGCTCATCATTAGCAGATGAGTCAGTGATTTGTGGCAGTTGCGATCCACCAGCATCGTGCTGCCCGCCGGAGCAGCGTACATGCCGACGATTTTGTTCGACGTTGAGGTACCATTTGTCACCATATAGCTCTGCTCCGCGCCGAAGGTACGGGCAACATACTCCTCAGCCTCAAGATGCGGGCCGGTATGATCGAGCAGCGAACCCAGCTCGGTGACGGAAATAGAGATATCTGCTTTCAGCGTGTTCGCGCCAAAAAAGTCATAAAACAGGCTACCAACCGGGCTTTTCTGGAAGGCCGTTCCCGCCATATGCCCCGGGGTACAGAAGGTGTACTTGCCCTCTTTGACATAGGTAAATAGCGCTTTGGTCAGCGGTGGCGTAATGGTATCGATATATTCATCGGTATAGAGGCGGATACGCTGCGAGATCTCTTCGGCGGCGCTCAGCGCATACTCGAAGAACCACAGGGTCATGCGCATTTCGTTAATGCTGACGTCCATCGTCGAATGAGTATTGATAAAGGCATACAGCGGCAGGTATTCATTTAGCTGGTTGATTTCGCTGCACAGTTCGAGGCTGTGCTCGTCCCAGTCGAACACCACGCCGCAGATACGCGGATTATGCTCAATCAGTTTTAGCAGGTCGCTGGCATCGTGCGGATAGATGGTCTGAAAGCCCTGGAGTTTTAATG
This sequence comes from Erwinia aphidicola, assembly GCF_014773485.1. GTDB lineage: Bacteria > Pseudomonadota > Gammaproteobacteria > Enterobacterales > Enterobacteriaceae > Erwinia > Erwinia aphidicola. The sequence goes on from NZ_JACXBP010000002.1 coordinate 15,077, forward strand.
CGGCGTCAAGCTCTCGGATGGGTTCATCTTTATAAAAGGCGTTTTGCGGTCCCACGATCGCGATAATATTCAATGCTTATCTCCTGCTGTAGGGACGAGGCACGCCTCGTCCGATACATAATCAAAACATAAGCATAGCGGATTTAGCCCTGCGGGTAAGCCTTCGCAATGTTTGCCTGCGCACTCATCGCCAGCTGGGCGGCGACATCCTGCAGCACATAGAGGTCGCGGCGACGCGTCCAGCTCTGGTCAGAGTGCACATCGTACCAGGCTGGCAGGCCAATGCCCCTCGGAGCAAACCCCTTCACCTTGCGCCCGGCACAGGTGAGAATGCAGCGCTTAACGTGGTCGCGATGACCGATCACTGCGGCCTTGCCCATCGAAGCCGGATCGTTGTGGTAATACTTCTCGACGATCTCCTGCACCACGCCGTCAGTGCTCAGGTACACCAGCTTGCCTGTGTCATCCCAGTAGGGTTCGATCGAGATAATATCTTTACGCGGGATGTACGAAAACTCCGGCTCATACAGGCAGCGGGCAATTTCCCACTGCACAAACATCGGCAGGTGTTTTTTATGCCAGACGGCAGCACAGCAGCGCGCCAGCTCTCTATTCATCGGCCCCGGCAGCGCCAGCTTGTCAGGATCATGCTCGGCGTTTGGACGGTTACCAAAGGCAAAAGCAATCAACAGGCTGGCCTCATGAATAAAGCCTGAAGGCGGGGTCATATTAAAACCGGCATCGGTGATAAACGGCGCCAGAATCTCTGCGGTACGGCGATCGCACAGCTGCTCGCTAAGCTTATGGATGGCCTCGTGTTCAAAGTTAGCGCACTGAGAGGCACAATGGGTGAGAGGTTGATTTTCCATCTTATGTTTCTTCCTGTGGTTGAGAGGAAACCTAAGACTAAAGTAAGGAGGGGCAGGCAACCACGCGCCAGGAGATGGCACAACGTAAAGCAGGGGCGCGGTGTGCCGCGCCCCACAGAATCAAGCGTAACCGTAGCTCATCAGACGCTGGTAACGACGGTCCAGCAGTTCGGCTTTGGTCAACTTATCCAGCTCGGCCAGGTCGGACAGCAGCTGAGCCTTCATCGTTGCGCCAATCGCCAGCGGGTCGCGATGCGCGCCACCTAATGGTTCAGGCAGCACGGTGTCGATCAGCTTCAGCTCTTTCAGGCGCGGGGCGATAATGCCCATCGCTTCCGCCGCCAGCGGTGCTTTATCTGCGCTTTTCCACAGAATAGAGGCACAGCCTTCCGGCGAGATCACCGAGTAGGTGCTGTACTGCAGCATGTTGACTTTGTCACCCACGCCGATAGCCAGTGCACCACCGGAGCCGCCTTCACCGATAACGGTACAGATCACCGGAACCGTCAGGCCAGACATCTCACGCAGGTTACGGGCGATGGCTTCAGACTGACCGCGCTCTTCTGCACCGACGCCAGGGTAAGCACCCGGGGTGTCGATAAAGGTGATGATCGGCATGTTAAAACGCTCGGCCATCTCCATCAGACGCAGCGCTTTACGGTAGCCTTCTGGCGCTGGCATACCGAAGTTACGACGGATCTTCTCTTTGGTTTCACGCCCTTTCTGATGACCAATGATCATCACCGGACGGCCTTCCAGACGCGCAATACCTCCGACGATAGCTTTATCATCAGCGTAGGCACGGTCGCCCGCCAGTTCGTCAAAGTCGGTAAACACATTGCGGACATAGTCCAGCGTATACGGGCGCAGCGGATGACGCGCGAGCTGCGCGATCTGCCAGGCACCTAAATCGGAGAAGATTTTACGTGTCAGCTCCACGCTTTTATCGCGCAGACGCTGAACTTCTTCATCCAGATTAATATCCAGTTTTTCATCGTGACGGCCAACCGACTTAAGCGAATCGATCTTCGCTTCAAGTTCTGCGATTGGCTGTTCGAAATCCAGGTAATTAAGACTCATAATAATCCTGTTTTAGTCAAACTCCAGTTCCACCTGCTCCGATCCTATCAACGACCGAAGATCGTTCAGCAAACGATCGCTCGGCGACACGCGCCAGGTTGCACCGAAGCGCAACTTCGCCCGCGCATCCTCTCTCTGATAGTAGAGATGTACCGGAATTGTCCCCGAACGATGGGGTTCCAGGGATTGACGGAGACGGTTCAAAAGCTGGTCATCAATTTGCCTGTCCGTCAGCGAGATAGCAAGCCCGCGCGCATATTTTTCGCGTGCTTCATCAATGTCCATCATATCGCGGGCCATCATTTTAAGCCCGCCGTTGAAGTCATCGAAGCTGACCTGCCCGCTAACGATCAGGATACGGTCCTTCTCCAGCATATGCTGGAACTTATCTAACGCATCTGTAAATAACATCACTTCCAGACGACCGGAACGGTCATCCAGCGTGCAGATGCCAATACGGTTGCCGCGCTTTGTCACCATTACGCGGGCCGCCACCACCAGACCGGCTGCGGTGGTCATTTTACCACGCTCGGTCGGGTGCATGTCTTTCAGGCGCTGTCCACCGACATAGCGCTCAATCTCTTTCAGATACTGGTTGATGGGGTGGCCGGTCAGGTAAAGCCCTAACGTCTCACGCTCCCCATCCAGCTGAATCTGTTCCGGCCACGGCGTGACGTCGGAATAGGATTTCTCGACCTGCTCTGGCGCTTCGGCCAGCACACCGAACATATCGGCCTGGCCAATCGCTTCCGCTTTCGCGTGCTGATCGGCGGCTTTCAGCGCATCGGGCAGCGCACTCATCAGCGCCGCACGGTGCGGGCCTAAGCGGTCAAACGCCCCGGACATAATCAGCTTTTCCAGCACCCGCTTATTCAGCTTTTTGGTGTCGGTACGCGCACAAAGGTCAAACAGCTCGCGGAAATAACCGCCTTCGTTACGCGCTTCGATTATTGCCTCGATCGGGCCTTCACCGACGCCTTTAATTGCGCCGATGCCGTAAACAATTTCGCCGTTCTCGTTGACGTGGAACTGATACTGCCCGGAGTTAATATCCGGCGGCAGCACCTTCAGCCCCATGCGCCAGCACTCATCCACCAGCCCGACCACCTTCTCGGTGTTGTCCATATCGGCGGTCATTACCGCTGCCATAAACTCGGCCGGGTAGTGCGCTTTCAGCCACAGCGTCTGATAAGAGACCAGCGCATAGGCGGCAGAGTGCGATTTGTTAAAACCATAACCGGCGAATTTCTCCACCAGGTCGAAAATCTTGATCGCCAGCTCACCGTCGATGCCGCGCGCTTTCGCGCCGTCTTCAAAGCCGCCACGCTGCTTAGCCATCTCGACCGGGTTCTTTTTACCCATCGCACGGCGCAGCATGTCCGCACCGCCCAGGCTGTAACCCGCCAGCACCTGAGCAATCTGCATCACCTGTTCCTGATACAGGATAATGCCGTAGGTCGGCTCCAGCACCGGTTTCAGCGACTCGTGCTGCCACTGAATGTCCGGGTAGGAGATCTCTTCACGCCCGTGCTTACGGTCAATAAAGTTATCTACCATGCCCGATTGCAGCGGACCGGGGCGGAACAGGGCGACCAGGGCGATCATATCCTCGAAGCAGTCGGGCTTCAGGCGTTTGATCAGATCTTTCATGCCGCGTGATTCGAGCTGGAACACCGCTGTGGTTTCCGAGCGTTGCAGCATATCGAAACTTTTTTTATCTTCAAGCGGAATCGCCGCGATATCGATCGGCGGCTCGCCCTCTTTTTCACGCCTGGCGTTAATCATCGCCAGCGCCCAGTCAATGATGGTCAGCGTTCGCAGCCCCAGGAAGTCGAACTTCACCAGCCCGGCATATTCCACATCATTTTTATCAAACTGGGTAACCGGATGATTACCGTTTTCGTCACAGTAAAGCGGGGCAAAATCGGTAATTTTAGTCGGCGCGATCACCACGCCGCCGGCGTGTTTACCGGCGTTACGCGTCACGCCTTCCAGCTTGCGCGCCATGTCGATCAGCGCCTTAACCTCTTCATCTGCCTCATAAATTTCCGGCAGCTGTGGTTCAGCAGCAAAGGCTTTTTCCAGCGTCATGCCCGGGTCAGGCGGCACCAGTTTCGAAATGCGGTCGACGAATCCGTACGGGTGCCCCAGCACGCGCCCTACGTCGCGGATGACCGCTTTCGCCGCCATGGTCCCGAAGGTAATAATCTGCGATACCGCCTGGCGACCGTACATATCGGCCACGTGCTCAATCACCAGATCGCGCTTCTCCATGCAGAAGTCGACGTCAAAGTCGGGCATCGAAACACGTTCCGGGTTGAGGAAACGTTCGAACAGCAGGTCAAACTCCAGCGGGTCGAGGTCGGTAATTTTCAGTGCGTAGGCCACCAGAGAACCGGCACCGGAACCACGTCCCGGCCCCACGGGCACGTCGTTATCCTTCGACCACTGGATGAATTCCATCACGATCAGGAAGTAGCCCGGGAAGCCCATCTGGTTGATCACGTTAAGCTCAATTTCCAGACGTTCATCATATTCTGGCCGCTTTTCGCGGCGTACCTGCTCGTCCGGGAACAGGAACGCGAGGCGCTCTTCCAGCCCCTCGCGCGATTTCATCACGAGGAAATCTTCGGTGCTCATTTCCCCGGTCGGGAACTGCGGCAGGAAGTATTCGCCAAGGCGAATGGTGACATTGCAGCGGCGGGCTATCTCAACGCTGTTTTCCAGCGCTTCAGGGATGTCCGAGAACAGCTCGCACATCTCCTCTTCCGTGCGCATATACTGCTGCGGGCTGTAGCTGCGCGGGCGTTTCGGGTCGTCAAGAGTGAAACCATCATGAATGGCAACGCGTATTTCATGCGCGTCAAAGTCTGACTCCTGCAGGAAGCAGACCTCGTTGGTGGCCACCACCGGGATGCCGTTGGCAATCGCCAGCTCCACCGCGGCGTGCAGATAGGTCTCTTCGTCCTGACGACCGGTACGGATCAGCTCAAGGTAGTAGCGATCGGCAAAATGTTGCTGATAAAACGCCAGACAGTCGGCAACCAGCGCCGTGTTGCCGCGCAACAGCATTTTGCCAACATCGCCACGACGCCCGCCGGACAACAGAATAATCCCCTGCTGATGTTCAACCAGCCAGTCGCGATCGATCGTTGGGCCTGCCGGACCATAGCCGCGCTGGTAGGCGCGCGAGATCAGCAGCGTCAGGTTTTGGTAGCCTTCGTTATCCGCTGCCAGCACGGTGATATGCGACAGCTCGTCACCCATCGCTTCACTGGCAACATTAAAATCAGCGCCGATAATCGGCTTCATGCCCTGGCCGTGAGCGGTGCCGTAAAACTTCACCAGGCCGCACAGGTTGGTGAAGTCGGTAATCGCAATCGCCGGCATTCCCAGTTTCGCTGCGTTTTTCACCAACGGGCCCGTTTTGGCTAGCCCATCGATCATGGAGTAGTCGCTGTGAACGCGTAAATGAATAAAACGAGGTTCGGCCATCTGGGATTCCGTTAAAACTAGGGATGAAAATTACAGCGTGCGGACTACCGACGCGCTGACTTCGGCATCCAGCAGCGCATTGCGCACCGGGGCAAAACTGCGGCGATGCTGCGGAGTCACGCCATGCTGCGTCAGTTTTTCCATATGCAGAGCGGTTGGATAACCTTTGTGCTGAGCGAAGCCATATTCAGGATACAGCAGATCGAGCTGTGCCATCTCACGGTCGCGCGTCACTTTTGCAATAATCGAGGCGGCGCTGATTTCGCGCACCAGACTGTCGCCCTTCACCACGGCCTGGCTCGGCATCGGCAGCGGTGGGCAGCGATTGCCGTCAATCAGCACAAAGTCCGGCGTCAGGTGCAGCCCGGCAACCGCACGCTGCATTGCCAGCATGGTGGCGTGCAGGATATTGAGCTGGTCAATCTCTTCCGGCTCGGCACGGCCCAGACTCCAGCTTAACGCTTTCTCGACGATCTCATCAAACAGCGCCAGACGGCGTTTTTCCGACAGCTTTTTCGAATCGGCGAGCCCGATAATCGGACGAGCCGGATCGAGGATCACCGCGGCGGTGACCACGGCGCCCACCAGCGGACCACGCCCTACCTCATCAACGCCGGCAATCAGCGCAGCATTAGGGTAAATAAATTCACTCACGGGCATAACTCCAGTACGGCGGCGGCTGCCTGTTCGTCGGCATTCCAGCGGATCTGGTGGTGCAGCTCGGCAAAGGTTGCCAGCAGCCGATCGCGCGTTTCACCGGCAGCCAGCAATGGCTCTAACGCAGCGGCCAGCTGCTCAGGCTGGCACTCATCCTGCAGCAGCTCTTTCACCAGTTCGCGCCCGGCCAGCAGGTTCGGCAACGAGACATAATCGGTTTTCACCAGACGTTTCGCCAGCCAGAAGGTAAACGGCTTCATGCGGTACCCCACCACCATCGGGCATTTTGCCAGCATGCACTCCAGCGCGGCAGTGCCGGAAGCCAGCAGTGCGGCATCGCTGGCCACCATTGCGGCGCGGCCTTTGCCGTCCAGCAGGTGCATGGGCAGATCGGGGGCAACTTCGGCTTTAATCGCTTCAAACTGCTCGCGCCGCTTAGGGTTCACCAGCGGCACGACGATCTCCAGCTGCGGATATTTCGCCCGCAGCAGCATCGCCGTCCGCAGGAAGTCAGCGCTGAGCATTTCAACTTCTGCCCCGCGACTGCCCGGCAGCAGAGCCAGGCATACTGCATCTGACGCAATCCCCAGCTCGCGGCGTGCCGCCTGTTTATCCGGTTCAATCGGCATCGCATCAGCCATGGTATGGCCGATAAAACGACAGGGAACGTTGAAGCGATCGTAGAAGGCTTTTTCAAACGGCAGGAACGCCAGCACCAGATCGGTGGAGCGGCCAATTTTGAACACGCGCTTCTGGCGCCACGCCCAGACCGAAGGGCTGACGTAATGAATGGTACGAATACCCTGCTGTTTCAGCTTCCCTTCGAGAGTGATATTGAAATCAGGGGCATCAATGCCGACGAAAACATCCGGCTTCAGGGCGGTAAAGCGGCGGGTCAGGTCGCGGCGGATGTGCAGCAGGCGACGCAGACGGCCCAGCACCTCAACGATGCCCATAACCGCCAGCTCTTCCATCTCATACCAGGCTTCACACCCTTCGGCCTGCATCAGCGGGCCGGCAACGCCGACAAAACGTGCGTCAGGATGCTTCTCTTTCAGCGCGCGGATAAGACCGGCACCAAGAATATCGCCGGAGGTTTCTCCGGCGACAAGGGCAATCGTTAAGGGATGCTTTGGCATGAGTTAACGAATCAGACCCCTTGTGGAGCGGGCAAAAAAGTCATAAAACGGCTGAACTTCCGGATGCGCTTTGGCGATTTCAGCAATCTCCGGCTTCACTTCATCCAGCGTCTTGCCGCTGCGGTACAGCAGCTTATATGCTGCAGTAATCGCATGCAGTGCCTCTTTGCTGAAGCCACGGCGCTTCAGGCCCACCAGGTTAACGCCGAACGGCGTGGCATGGTTGCCCTGAGCAATGACGTAAGGAGGAACATCCTGCGCCACACCGGAGCAGCCGCCGACCATCACGTGCGCGCCGATAACGCAGAATTGATGCACCGCCGTCATACCACCAATGATGGCATGATCGTCCACTGAAACATGGCCCGCCAGCGTCGCGTTGTTGGCCAGAATACAGTGATTACCCACCACGCAGTCGTGCGCCACGTGCGCATTCACCATCAGCAGATTGTCGTTGCCGACTTTCGTCAGCCCTTCAGCCTGTGAGGTGCCACGATGAATGGTCACGCTTTCACGAATGCGGTTACGGTCGCCAATCTCAACCCGGGTAGGTTCACCCGCGTATTTCAGATCCTGATTAGCTTCACCGATCGAAGCAAACTGGTAGATGGTGTTGTCTTTACCTATTGAGGTGTGACCATTGACCACTACATGAGATTTCAGAACGGTGCCTTCACCGATCGAGACGTTCGCACCCACGGTACAAAACGGACCAATCTGGACACCCGCACCAATAATGGCGCCTTCTTCTACGATCGAGCTGGGATGAATTACGGCGGTGCTATCAATCACGAATTAAGCCTCCCGGCTGCGGGCACACATCATCGTTGCTTCGCAGACAATTTTTCCGTCAACGGTGGCCACGCCTTTAAAGCGGGTTACACCACGGCGGGTTTTCTCGAAGGTGACTTCCATGATCATCTGGTCGCCAGGTACCACCGGGCGCTTGAAGCGCGCTTCGTCGATACCGGCAAAGTAATAAAGTTCGCCCGGTTCCAGTTTTCCAACGCTTTTAAACGCCAGAATACCCGTTGCCTGTGCCATTGCTTCCAGAATCAGCACGCCCGGGAAAATCGGTTTACCAGGGAAATGGCCCTGGAAAAACGGTTCGTTAACCGAGACGTTCTTTACTGCACGCAGAAACTTGTTTTCTTCGAAATCAAGTACGCGGTCGACCAGCAAGAACGGGTAACGGTGCGGTAAAAGTTCAATAATCTCTTCAATCTGCAGAGTATGAGTTTCAGTAGTCAAAATACTCTTCCTGTCCTAAAAATTCTGATGGCATCAATAACACGGCCTGCAACAATCTGTCGATCGTCTGCAGGCCGCAAATCATGTTCTGTACGCTTAGCTTTAGCTTTCCCTGCTAGCATATTGTATTTATGAAAGCCGGGCAGCGTGGTGCGATCGCTTAGTCTTTACTGACTTTACGCTCGATGGCTTTTAAGCGTTTGCTTATTTCATCGATGCTCAGCACCAGAGCTGCAGTTTTGCGCCAGGTTTTGTTGGGCTGTAACGGAATGCCGGAGGAGTATACTCCAGGTTCAGTGATAGGTCGCATCACCATTCCCATCCCTGTGACGGTAACTTTGTCACAAATTTCCATGTGGCCATTAATCACGCTGGCCCCACCAATCATGCAGTAGCGGCCAATTTTAAGACTGCCCGCCATGATGACGCCACCCGCAACCGCGGTATTGTCACCAATCACGACGTTGTGTGCAATCTGGCATTGGTTATCTATGATAACACCATTCCCGATTTGGGTGTTATCCAGCGCACCGCGATCGATGGTCGTGCAGGCGCCAATCTCAACGCGGTCACCAATGATGACGGTGCCAAGCTGCGGGATCTTCACCCAATTGCCACGATCGTTAGCGTAACCGAAGCCATCAGCGCCGATCACTGTGCCTGACTGGATCAGACAGTCGCGACCAATCTGCACTTCATGATAGACAGAGACGTTGGCCCACAGGCGGCTGCCTGCGCCAATCTGCGTCTTTTTACCGATGAAGCAGCCCGGGCCAATAACCACGTTATCAGCAAGTACTACATCAGATTCGATCACCGCGTTAGCGCCAATCGAGACGTTACTCCCCAATTTTGCGCTCGCATCAATCACGGCACTTGGGGCAATGTTTTGGGCTGGCTGCGGCGTGGTGTCCAGCAGTTGCGCCATACGGGCGTAGGTCAGATACGGGTTTTTAACCACCAGCGCTGCGCCAGGGAAAAATTCACGGTCCGCTTCAGAGAGCACCACAGCGGAAGCCTGACAGGCTGCGAGCTGCTCACGGTAACGGCTGTTTGAGAGAAACGTGATCTGACCGGTTTGGGCGGATTGCATAGAAGCAATGCCGGAGATGGCGATATCGCCATCTCCGTGCAATTCTGCATCCAACTGCTGGGCTAAATCAGCCAGTCGAATTGAAGGCATGGCTTATTTAACCTGTTTCAGAACATCAGCAGTGATGTCTTTAGATTTAGCAGCATAAGCAACCGCGTTCTGATCGATAACAACGTCATAACCTTCGTCATCAGCAACTTTCTGCACGGCGTCCTGGATACGGCTCAGGATTTTATTACGCTCTTCCATCTGACGACGGCGGTTGTCCTGCTCGAAAGCCTGAGCTTTCGTGGAGAAGGCTTCACGCTGTGCCATCACGTCTTTTTCCATCTTGCTGCGATCGCTCGCCTTCATGGTCGAGCCGTCACGCTGCAGACGCTGCATTTTGGCTTGCAGATCGCGTTCCATACCCTGCAACTCGGTTGCACGGCCTTTGAACTCGTTTTCCAACTGTTTCGCAACGGTCGCACGCGCTGGTAACTGTTGGAAAATGCTGGAAACGTTCACCACTGCAATTTTATCAGCAGCCTGAGCACCGGCGGAAACCGCCAGAGCAATACCCAGACCTGCGGCACACAACAACTTTTTCACTATAAAACTCCTTACCATCAACGTTTGTGTCACGGACACATGTGTTGCGCTTTATCGTGGCCCGCGTACGGGCCAGGATTAAACAGCGCGATACTCTCTTGCTACGCTTCCGTGCAAAGGCGAATTACCAGGTTTTACCAATGTTAAACTGGAACTGTTCGGCCTTATCTCCGTCATACTTTTTGAATGGCTGAGCGTATGAGAACACCAGCGGCCCCAGCGGCGACATCCATTGCAGTGCCAGACCGGCTGACATACGGATGTTGCTTGGATCGCTATAGTCTGGGATACCCGCCGCACGAGTTTCGGCAGTGTTTTCCCATTTGGTATCCCAAACGGTACCCGCATCAACAAACAGCGAGGTACGGACTGAGTTAGCATACTTCTCACTCAGGAACGGCGTTGGTGTAATCAGCTCGGCGCTGGCAACAGCCATCGCGTTACCGCCGATAGCATCATCGGAATTACATACCGGGCTGCTGCCAGAACAATCGGAAGAACCGTTGTTCAGGTAAGCCGCTTTCGGGCCGATGTTGTTAGAACGGAACCCACGTACGGAGCTGGAACCACCGGCGTAGAAGTTCTCGTAGAACGGCATCTCTTTACCGTTCAGACCATCGCCATAGCCTACGCGACCACGTCCCAACAGCACCCAGGTACGATCCTGATTCAGCGGCAGATACTGTTGTGTATCCAGCGTAGCCTTGTAGAAGGCATTATCAGAACCCGGAATAGTCACTTTACCATTCAGGTTAGTACGGTTACCTGACGTTGGGAAGAATCCGCGGTCAAGGGTGTTGTACGTCCAGCCGTAGTTAAAGGTGAAGTCATCCGCCGAGAAATCTTCATCGCCGGTCAGCGATGGGTTTTTCCCGACAGAGCGCAGGTAACGCCACATGGCGATCTGCGGCTGCATGTTGGAGAGGCTGTTATGCACATAGCCCAGACCCACACGCAGGGTGTTATTTTCATTGACCGGGAAGCCCAGCGTGCCGTCTACACCGTAACTCTTGTTGGTATAGTCAGACAGATCGGCATCATCCGCTTTAAAGTCGTTATAGAAAACACGACCGCCCAGGCTGACACCGTCGACCGTGAAGTACGGGTCGGTCAGTGAGAATTCAGCATAGGTCTGATAGTCATTCTTGGTTCCGCTGATGCCAACGGTATTACCGGTGCCGAGCCAGTTATCCTGGGTCACGCCAGCCTGGAAGCTGACGCCGCTTTCGGTACCGTAACCGACGCCGAAGTTCAGCGTACCGGTGTTACGCTCTTTCACCTTGTAGACCACGTCAACCTGGTCAGGTGAACCCGGCACACGCTGGGTTTCGGTATCAACGGTTTCGAAGTAGCCGAGGCGATTCAGACGTTCTTTACCCTGCTCAACCAGATTGCTGCCTAACCAGGCACCTTCCATCTGGCGCATTTCACGGCGCAGTACGGAATCTTTCGAGGTATCGTTGCCCTCAAAGCGCACTTTACGCACGTAGTAACGGTTACCGGCGTCCACGTTGATACGCAGTTTAACGGTCTTGTTCGCGTCGTCGATTTCAGGCTGCGTCTGTACGCGTGGATACGCGTAGCCGTAACGGCCCAGCAGCTTCTTGATATCGTCTTCAATGCGCGTCACTTTCGAGCCGTTGTAAAGCTCACCCGGGGTGATTTTGCTCAACGTTTCGATTTCGGCAGAGTGCCCCGCCAGGTTACCGCTAACGGTCACACCTGAAAGCTTGTACTGATCGCCTTCGTTGATGTTCACCGTGATGTAGATACCCTTTTTGTCCGGCGTCAGGCTGACCTGCGTCGAATCAATGTTGAAACGGGCATAACCGCGGTCCAGATAGAAGCTGCGCAGAGTTTCAAGGTCACCGGCCAGTTTTTGCTTCTGGTACTTACGGTCACCCACCACGTTCCACCATGGCACCTCATCACGCAGCTGGAAGCGGGAGATCAGTTCATCGGAGCTGTAGGCCTTGTTACCGACGATATTGATCTGCTGGATCTTCGCAGAAACCCCTTCGGTAAACACCAGCTTCAGGTCAACACGGTTACGCGGCAGCGGAGTAACAACGGCTTTGACGCTGGCGCTGTATTTACCCACGCTGTAGTAGAAGTCTTCCAGGCCTTTCTCAATGGAGGAGATCGTGGTGCGATCCAGTGCTTCACCCACGCGCACGCCAGAGGCTTCGAGGTTCTGCTTGAGCATATCTTCTTTCACCGCTTTGTTGCCGGAGAAAGTGATGCTGGCAATCGTTGGGCGCTCTTTCACCTGAACGATCAGCGTGCCGCCGTCGCGCAGGACCTGAACATCCTCAAAATTCCCGGTCGCAAACAGCGCGCGAATGGTGTTACTGAGATCTTCATCGGAGACAGTGTCCCCAACGCGGACGGGCATACTGAGCAATGCCGCACCGACGGCGACTCGCTGCAGGCCTTCGAAATGAATATCCTTCACTACGAATCCGTCTGCACCGTATACGGTAGCGCTGCTAAGCAGCAGCGACGCTATGAGCAACTTTTTCATCGCCATCGTGTTTATGCATTCTTCCTAACTGGTTCTCGCGAATAGTTTGCCTGCTGGCAGACTATAGCCTTGAGAAATCATTGAATAGCGCAAGCCCCATTAACAGCACCAGCACAATCGAGCCGATACGATAACTGAAGTCCTGAACTCGCTCGGACACCGGCCCTCCCTTGATCTTTTCGATCAGCAGGAACAGCAAATGACCACCATCTAACACCGGCAGTGGGAACAGATTGATAATCCCCAGGTTCACGCTAATCAGAGCGAGGAACATCAGGTAGTAAATCAAACCATATTCCGCTGACATCCCAGCTCCCTGCGCGATCGAAATCGGGCCGCTGAGATTGTTCAACTTCACATCACCGACAATCAGTTTGCCTAGCATGCTTACCGTAAGCTTCATCAGCTGCCAGGTTTTTTCACTGGCCTCACCGATTGCTGCAAACGGGCCATACTGACGCACCGTTCTGTACTCATCTGGCAGAGGGACAATGCGCGGGATAACGCCGGCAAACCCTTCTGCTTTGTTACGAGGATTTACGTCCGGCGTCAGCGTCAAATCGACGGTGCTGCCCTGACGTTCTACCTCCAGCGCAATTTCTGTACCTGGATTGTCACGCACGGTGGCAACAAAACTTTGCCACTGGTCCAAAGGCTGACCATCGACTTTAACGATCCTGTCGCCCGCTTGCAAACCTGCCTTGCTGGCAGCGGAGTTCTTCTGCACCTGCGCCAGCACCGATTCGATCTGCGGGCCGCGCGGCTGGATGCCCAGTGAAGCCACCGGATCCTGCTTGTCTGGCTCAAAGTGCCAGTTGCGCAGGTTCACGGTTTTATCACGGGTCTGCTCGCTGCCAAATGGGGCGACGGTAACGACGGTACTCTCGTCGCCAATTCTCGCCACCAGCGCCATGCGCACAGCATCCCAATCAGGCGTTTCGATACCGTCAACGGCTTTAAGTTCCGTTCCTGGCGCAATTTGAGCTTCTGCGGCAGGTGAACCGCTCACTATTTCGCCAACCACCGGGCGCACGCCAGGTACGCCGATGATAAACACCAGCCAGTAAGCAAAAATGGCAAAGATGAAATTCGCTATCGGGCCAGCGCTGATAATCGCGGCACGTTGCAAAATGGTTTTATTGTTGAAGGCCTGATGGCGCAGTTCCGGCGGCACGCTCTCGACGCGCTCATCCAGCATCTTGACATAGCCGCCGAGCGGGATCAGTGCGATAACATACTCGGTACCCTGCTTGTCAGTGCGCCGCCACAGCGCTTTGCCAAAGCCAATCGAAAAACGTTCGACTTTTACGCCACAGCGGCGGGCCACCCAAAAGTGGCCGAACTCATGCACGGTGATTAAAATCCCCAGCGCAACGATAAATGCAGCAAAACTCCAGAGTACGCTCAGCATAGTGTTTCCCTACAGCGTCCCAAAGACCAGCAACAGCAGGCAGGCAAATACCGGTACCGCAGCGGTGAGGCTGTCAATACGGTCGAGAATGCCGCCATGCCCGGGGATCAGGCTCCCGCTATCTTTGATGCCCGCTTCACGCTTGAACATACTCTCGGTCAGGTCACCCAGCACCGAGGCCAGCGCGGCGATAATCGAGCAAATCAGCAGTGTTGCAAGCGATACCTGCAGCGGGGCAAACACGCTGAACAGCCAGGAGATCAGTGCCGACGTCGCCAACCCGCCGAGGAAGCCTTCCCAGGTTTTGCCCGGTGAGACTTTTGGTGCGAGTTTGTGCTTGCCGAACAGCTTGCCAAACATATAAGCACCGGAGTCCGCTCCCCATACGAGAACCATCACGTACAGCAGCCACCAGGCGCCGGCAAAGTGGTCTTCCTGGTAGTGATACTGGCGCAGCGCCAGCATGCCCCAGAAGAACGGCACGATAGTCAACAGACCGAATATCAGGCGAATGGCGCGTGAATGGCGCCAGAAGGTAGCAGAATGGGGATAGAACAGCACCAGCGCCAGCGCGACGATCCACCAACCGAGGGAAGCCCAAAGTGGGCCGCCAATCTGTGGCAGATGCACGGAGTGCTGGTAAGCAGGCAGTGTGAACAGCATAAAGGCCAGCAGCAGTCCGCACAGCAGCGCCAGCCAGACGCGCTGTGAGCGCGCTGCAAAGCCTGCCAGCTGGCCCCATTCCCATGCGGCCAGCATGCAGATCGCTAACAGGGTGATGGCAAACCCTAACGGCGGCAGCAAGAACAGCGCTGCAATGACGATGGGAATCAATATAAACGCGGTAATCAGGCGAGACTTTAACAAAGATTACCCCCAGTGCGCTTATGCGCCGCCGGGTGCTGCGCCGCCAAACCGGCGCTCTCGTTGTGCAAACGCATTCAGTGCACCTTCAAAAACTTGTTCATCAAAATCAGGCCAAAGAGTATCGGTAAACCAAAACTCTGCATAGGCGACTTGCCACAGCAGGAAGTTACTGATCCGATGCTCTCCCCCGGTCCTTATTACCAGATCCACAGGCGCCAGTTCATTCAGGCAGAGATGCGGTGCCAGGCTCTCTTCTTCGATCTGATCCGGTCGAAGAAGCCCTTCCTGGACCTGCTCTGCAATTTTTCTGACGCCATGGATAATATCCCAACGACCGCCATAATTTGCGGCTATGTTGAGCGTTAGTCCATTATTTTGTTGAGTAAGTTCCTCAGCACGGCGAATACGCTCCTGTAAACGAGCATTAAATCGGCCGATATCGCCGATAATTTTCAACCGGACATTGTGCTTGTGCAGACTTTTAACTTCGCTGTCGAGTGCCCAGACGAACAACTCCATCAGCGCTAAAACTTCCTGCTGTGGACGATTCCAGTTTTCGCTACTGAAGGCATAAAGCGTGAGCGCATCCAGCTTATTGCTGACGGCAAAACTCACGGCGCGGCGCACGGATTTCACTCCCGCTTTATGACCAGAAATACGCAGCTTGCCCTGGTTTTTAGCCCAGCGGCCATTGCCATCCATAATGATGGCCACATGGCGGGGACCGTTCCCCTGCTGGTCATCGGTTTTTAATTGATTTTCGGACGACATAACGCGTAACTATTTCCTTATTCAGAAATACAACGGCTTCTGAAATATCTCACCCGCCCGGCGCAAATGAACCGTACAAATACGATTCGCTTATCCGCTTTATCACGTCGCTGGCTCTGGACGGTGGGGCAAGACTATACCACCTCCGCCCAGCGCTCACAAATGGCGGCGCGTTAAAACGCGCTGACTCGCCCTGCCGCAAAACGTGGCAGCAGCGCTGTCGCTGCTGCGCGTGCCTCGCCGTCAATGGCAATCACCGCCTCAACGCTTTGCGGTTCATGACACTGCAGCGTTTCCAGCACCGCCACATTCAGCGCGGCGATATCGGTAAAGCGGATTTCAGACGCGAGGAAAGCGGCCACCGCAATCTCATTTGCCGCATTCAGCGTGGTGGTCGCCGCCTGCCCGGTGATACTGGCATCAATCGCCAGCTTCAGGCAGGGGTAACGTGCGTAATCAGGTTCAGCAAAGGTCATTGCCGACATGCGCGTAAAATCGAGTGGTTGGGCACCTGAGTTTACGCGCTGCGGCCAGGCCATGGCATGAGCGATTGGCGTACGCATATCCGGCGAACCGAGCTGGGCAATGACGCTGCCATCACGGTAGCGCACCATCGAATGGATCACCGACTGCGGATGCAGAATGACTTCCATCTGGGCGTCTGTGGCATTAAACAGCCAGCGGGCTTCGATATATTCCAGGCCTTTATTCATCATGGTGGCCGAATCAACGGAGATTTTTCTCCCCATCGTCCAGTTAGGATGCGCACACGCCTGGTCGGGCGTCATATGGCTTAATTCAGCCAGCGGCGTGTCACGAAACGGGCCACCTGACCCCGTGAGGATAATGCTATCAATGCCATTATCCTCCAGAGAAGCGTACCCTAACTGCTGCTGGAGGGAAGCAGGCAAACTCTGAAAAATGGCGTTGTGCTCGCTGTCGATGGGCAACAGCTGGGCGCCGGAAGCGCTCACCGCCTCCAGAAAAAGGCGGCCGCAGGTGACAAGCGACTCTTTATTCGCCAGCAGCACCTGTTTTCCCGCGCGAATTGCGGCCAGGGTAGGCAATAATCCTGCCGCGCCGACAATTGCCGCCATCACCTGGTCAACATCATCCAGCGCGGCCAGATCGCAGACCGCCTGCTCGCCGCTCATGACTTCGGTCGCCAGATTGAGCTCTTTCAGACGAAGTCGCAGAGCGGCGGCCGCCCCGCTGTCTGACATCGCGGCATAAGTCGGGCGAAATTCAACGCACTGTTCAACCATCAGTTCGACGTTACGCCCGGCAACCAGTGCTTTAATGGCGAACAGATGGGGGTTAGCGCGCACGACGCCAAGCGTACTGGTACCAATAGATCCGGTTGAACCGAGGATGGTCAATTGCTTCATGAGGTTGCTCTGTATAAACCCGCTCAGGAGAAGAATCACCCTCTGCCGGGAAAGTTAACAAACGCAAAACGCCGCCAGACTGACCCTTCATACGAACGGTAATCTGTGCGGCGTTTCATCGGATTATGATGGGATCAGAAGTCCATCAGCTCCGCTTCTTTCTCTGCCAGCGCAGCATCAATTTTCTTGATACCGACGTCGGTCATTTTCTGGATCTCTTCCTGTGAGCGACGATCGTCGTCTTCACTGATCTCTTTGTCTTTCAGCAGCGCTTTCACTTTGTCGTTAGCATCACGACGCACGTTACGCACGGATACGCGGCCCTGCTCGGCTTCGCCGCGCACGATCTTGATCAGATCTTTACGACGCTCTTCGGTCAGCGCTGGCAGCGGGACGCGAATATCGGTGCCCGCTGACATTGGGTTCAGGCCCAGGTCGGAAGACATGATCGCTTTTTCAACTGCGTTGCTGATAGAACGGTCAAACACGTTGATTTTCAGCGTGCGGGAGTCTTCTACCGTGACGCTTGCCAGCTGGCGCAGCGGAGTAGCAGAACCGTAGTAATCAACCATGATACCGTCGAGGATAGCCGGAGATGCACGGCCAGTACGGATCTTGCTGATGTTGTTTTTGAATGCTTCTACGCATTTTTCCATGCGTACTTCTGCATCTTTCTTGATGTCGTTAATCACGTTGAAACCCTTGGATTCTGTTTGATCCACCAGCTTTCGACAGTGCCGAAAGCCGTTCAAATGCATTTAAAGATAACTCTGAGAGGCAGTATACTCTAAATATTTCGAGTCCCCTCATGGGGCCTACTGTTGGTGCAGGAAGGCGGCAAGTTCGTGAATCGCCAGCAGCATAGATCACTATGTGACTGGGGTGGACGAGCGTAGCCAACGCACATGCAGCTTGAAATATGACGAGTAATATACCTTATTTTAACCGCAGACTGATATCAATGCGTAATCAGCGTGCCTTCTTTTTCACCCATCACAACGCGACGCAGTGCGCCCGGCTTGTTCATATTGAACACGCGGATAGGCAGTGAATGGTCGCGAGCCAGCGTAAAGGCGGCCAGATCCATCACTTTCAGCTCTTTTTCCAGCACTTCGCTGTAGGTCAGCTGTTCGTGCAGGGTTGCATCCGGGTTCTTCACCGGGTCGGCAGAGTAAACGCCGTCAACCTTGGTCGCTTTCAGCACCACATCGGCTTCGATTTCGATGCCGCGCAGGCAGGCTGCGGAGTCAGTGGTAAAGAATGGGTTACCGGTACCGGCGGAGAAAATCACCACGCGGTTGTTGCGCAGCAGGCTAATAGCTTCAGCCCAGCTGTAGTTGTCGCACACGCCGTTCAGTGGAATAGCGGACATCAAACGGGCATTGACGTAGGCACGGTGAAGTGCATCACGCATCGCCAGGCCATTCATCACGGTTGCCAGCATACCCATGTGGTCGCCGACAACGCGGTTCATGCCTGCCTGCGCCAGGCCAGCACCACGGAACAGATTACCACCACCGATCACCACACCTACCTGAATGCCCAGCTCTACCAGTTCTTTGACTTCCTGAGCCATGCGATCCAGCACGCTGGCATCGATGCCAAAGCCTTCAGCGCCTTGCAGGGCTTCGCCACTCAGTTTCAGAAGAATACGTTGATATACAGGTTTTGCATTGGTCGCCATGGTTTTTTTCCTGGAAGCTATGTCGAAAAGGGGTGTTGACTGTGTGCGGTATCATCCTAAAAGCGCCAGAGAAATGCTATTGGGATGAGACTGAAAATGCGCTGTCGAAAGACAGGCAAAAAAGAACCGCCGTTTGGCGGTTCTTTTAGAGCAATTAAGACTGCTTGGACATCGCCGCAACTTCTGCTGCGAAATCGGTCTCAGCTTTCTCAATGCCTTCACCCACTTCGAAGCGGATGAAGTTAGTGACGTCTGCATTTTTCTCTTTCAGTGCCTGACCCACAGTTTTTGATGGGTCAATAACGAAAGGCTGGCCAGTCAGAGAAACTTCACCGGTGAATTTCTTCATGCGGCCTTCAACCATTTTCTCAGCGATCTCTTTTGGCTTACCAGACTGCATCGCGATGTCCAGCTGAACCTGGTACTCTTTCTCTACCACTTCAGCAGACACGTCTTCTGGCTTAACGAATTCTGGCTTGCTCGCGGCAACGTGCATAGCCAGCTGCTTAACCAGCTCTTCATCAGCATTGGTAGCGGCAATCAGAACGCCGATACGCGCGCCGTGCAGGTAGGTACCCAGCAGGTCGCCTTCCAGGCTTGCAACGCGACGAATGTTGATGTTCTCACCGATTTTAGCAACCAGTGCAACACGCTCTTCTTCGAACTGGGCTTTCAGCACTTCAACATCAGTGATTTTACCGGCAACAGCCGCGTCCAGCACTTTGTCAGCGAATGCCTGGAAACCAGCATCTTTAGCAACGAAGTCAGTCTGGCAGTTAACTTCCAGAATCACACCGTAGTTGCCTTCGATTTTGGTTTTGATCACGCCGTCAGCAGCCACGTTGCCTGCTTTCTTAGCCGCTTTGATTGCGCCAGATTTACGCATGTTCTCAATGGCCAGCTCGATGTCGCCATTGGCTTCAGTCAGCGCTTTCTTACAATCCATCATGCCAGCGCCAGTGCGCTCGCGCAGTTCTTTTACCAGAGCAGCGGTAATATCAGCCATTCTCTAATCCTCGGTTAGCTCAGCATCTGCAATTACAGAAGCCTTAACGGGAAACATTCTGCCCCGCTGAATTTTCTTTCAGCAAAGCGAACTCGAAAAAATAAAGGGGCCACAAAGGCCCCTTACAGATTCACATCTGATTTTTAAGGGCTCTTAACAGAGCAAGCCTTATTACTCAGCTTCAGCGAAGGTTTCTTCTGCCTGCTGAGCCAGGTCCTGAGAGCGACCTTCACGTACAGTGGTAGCCACTGCAGTCAGGTACAGGCTAACAGCACGGATTGCATCGTCATTACCTGGGATAATGTAGTCAACACCGTCTGGATCAGAGTTGGTATCAACGATAGCGAACACTGGGATACCCAGGTTGTTTGCTTCTTTGATAGCAATGTGTTCGTGGTCTGCATCGACAACAAACAGTGCGTCTGGCAGGCCGCCCATGTCTTTGATACCGCCCAGGCTGTTTTCCAGCTTGGCCAGTTCACGAGCGCGCATCAGCGCTTCTTTCTTAGTCAGTTTGTCGAAGGTGCCATCCTGAGACTGAGTTTCCAGATCTTTCAGACGTTTGATTGACTGACGAACGGTTTTCCAGTTAGTCAGCATACCACCCAACCAGCGGTGATTAACGAAGAACTGGTCGCAGCTCAGAGCGTGCTCTTTTACCGCTTCGCTTGCAGCGCGCTTAGTACCAACAAACAGAATCTTACCTTTACGGGAAGAGATCTTGCTCAGCTCAGCCAGGGCTTCGTTGAACATTGGTACAGTTTTCTCAAGGTTGATGATGTGAACTTTGTTACGCGCGCCGAAGATGAATGGCTTCATTTTCGGGTTCCAGTAACGGGTCTGGTGACCGAAGTGTACACCGGCCTTGAGCATGTCGCGCATGGAAACAGTTGCCATGATTACCTCTATAGATATAGTTTGGGGTTAAGCCTCCACGTATCCCGTACAACCGACCCATCGGCTCTTTCGAACCAGCAAGGCACCCCGGCGTAGGTGTCGATACGTGTGTGTTATTTACACATAGTGAGATTTATGCGTTTCTCAATCTGGCGAAGAGACTCACCGAACAGAGAATCGTCGGCGCGCTTTATACCATAAAGCCGCAGCTGTAGCCAACTATTGTTACCCTTGCGGCCCGAATTAAATGACTGCCGCAGGCCACAGCATGGCTGAGACCACAAACTGCAATTGGCAGCGTCGGGGCAGGCTGATACCATTGCAGCACTTTCTTTATATTATTGTCGACAATGACGACAAATGTGGACCGAATGAATGGCTATCTCAATTAAAACCCCTGAAGAAATCGAAAAAATGCGCGTTGCCGGTCGCCTGGCGGCTGAAGTGCTTGAGATGATTGAAGAGCACGTCAAGCCTGGCGTCAGCACCGGTGAGCTGGACCGTATCTGCCACGATCACATCGTCAACAAGCAGCATGCGGTCTCCGCCAGCCTCGGCTATCACGGCTTCCCGAAATCCGTCTGTATTTCGGTCAATGAAGTGGTGTGCCACGGTATTCCGAGCGACGAAAAAATTCTGAAGGATGGCGATATCGTCAATATCGACGTCACCGTAATCAAAGATGAGTATCACGGCGATACCTCAACCATGTTTATCGTGGGTAAACCGACGATTCAGGGCGAGCGCCTGTGCCGCGTCACCCAGGAGAGCCTCTACCTGGCCCTGCGTATGGTGAAGCCGGGTATCCGCCTGCGCACTATCGGTCGTGAGATCCAGAAGTTTGTAGAGGCGCAGGACTTCTCCGTCGTGCGTGAGTACTGCGGCCACGGTATCGGTAAAGGCTTCCACGAAGAGCCGCAGGTACTGCACTACGACGCAGATGACGGCGGCGTGGTGCTGCAGGCCGGTATGGCCTTTACCATCGAACCGATGGTTAACGCCGGTGATTACCGTATCCGCAGCATGAAAGATGGCTGGACCGTAAAAACCAAAGATCGCAGCTTGTCCGCACAGTACGAACACACTATTGTGGTAACGGAAAACGGCTGCGAAATTATGACGCTGCGTAAAGATGACACCATCCCGGCGATTCTGGTTGCGGAATAGTTACAGGGGCTGACCTTCTTTTCCCGGTTAGCCCGCATGCAGAATACCAGGCCGGCGCAAGCCGGTTTTTTTATGTCTTAGGGGCGGTGAAATGAATAAAGATGTAACTGAAGCCAGCATCCTGAAAAAGCTCACCAAAGCGCCACGACGCTGGGAAGACCGCGAGCTAAATCGCGATACGCTGAAGCATCACCTTGATGTTTTCCAGCAGCATCTGGCCGCCGCGTTCGACGCCGGGCAGGACGTGGAAAGCCTGATCGATGCGCGCACCCTGTTTATTGACCGCCTGCTGCGGCGGCTGTGGCGCTTCTTTGGCTTCCCGGAAAAAGAGGGCGTCGCGCTGGTCGCCGTTGGCGGCTATGGCCGTGGCGAGCTGCACCCGCTCTCCGATATTGACGTACTGATCCTCAGCCGCAAACCGCTGTCAGACGAAGATGCCCAGCGCACCAGCGATCTGCTAACCCTGATGTGGGACCTGAAGCTGGAAGTTGGCCACAGCGTGCGCACCCTCGAAGAGTGCCTGCTGGAGGGGCTGTCCGACCTCACCGTCGCCACCAACCTGATTGAATCGCGCATGCTGACCGGCGACCTTGCGCTATTCCTCGAGTTGCAGAAGAACATTTTCAGCGATGGCTTCTGGCCTTCTGACCGCTTCTTCGCCGCCAAAATCGAAGAGCAGCAGGAGCGCCACCAGCGCTACCACGGCACCAGCTACAACCTGGAGCCGGATATCAAAAGCAGTCCCGGTGGCCTGCGCGATATCCACACGCTGCTGTGGGTCGCCCGCCGCCACTTCGGCGCCACTTCGCTTGACGATATGGTTGGCTTTGGTTTCCTGACCGAAGCCGAGCGTAATGAACTCAACGAATGCCAGAGCATGCTGTGGCGTATCCGCTTCGCCCTGCACCTCACCCTCACCCGCTACGACAACCGCCTGCTGTTTGACCGCCAGCTCAACGTGGCCCAGCGTCTTAACTATCAGGGTGACGTCAATGAACCTGTCGAGCGCATGATGAAGGACTTTTTCCGCGTCACGCGCCGCGTCGGTGAACTCAACCAGATGCTGCTGCAGCTGTTTGATGAGGCTATCCTCGCGCTCGGCACCGACGAGAAACCGCGGCCGATGGATGAGGAATTCCAGCTGCGCGGCACCCTGATTGACCTGCGGGATGAGACCCTGTTCGCCCGGCAGCCGGAAGCGATCATGCGCATGTTCTGGGCGATGGTGCGCACGCCGAAAATTACCGGTATTTACTCCACTACCCTGCGCCACCTGCGCCACGCGCGCCGCAATCTGACGCAGCCGCTCTGTACCATCCCGCAGGCGCGTGAGCTGTTCCTGTCGATCCTGCGGCACCCAGGCGCGGTGAGCCGGGCACTGGTGCCAATGCACCGCCACAGCGTGCTGTGGGCCTACATGCCGCAGTGGAGTAACATTGTCGGCCAGATGCAGTTTGACCTGTTCCATGCTTATACCGTTGATGAGCACACCATTCGCGTGCTGCAAAAGCTGGAAAGCTTTGCCGACGAACGCACCCGCCCGCGCCACCCGCTGTGCGTGGAGCTGTGGCCACGCCTGCCGCAGCTGGAGCTGCTGCTGATGGCGGCACTGTTCCACGATATCGCCAAAGGGCGCGGCGGTGACCACTCGATCCTCGGCGCGCAGGACGCGCTGGAGTTCGCCGAAATGCACGGCCTGAATTCACGCGAAACCCAGCTGGTTGCCTGGCTGGTGCGCCACCACCTGCTGATGTCGGTGACCGCCCAGCGCCGCGATATTCAGGACCCGACGGAGATCCAGCAGTTCGCTGAAGTGATGCAGAACGAAAGTCGCCTGCGTTACCTGGTGTGCCTGACGGTGGCGGATATCTGCGCCACCAATGAAACGCTGTGGAACAGCTGGAAGCAGAGCCTGATACGCGAACTGTTCTTCGCCACCGAGAAGCAGCTGCGGCGCGGCATGGAGAACAGCCCCGACCTGCGCGAGCGCGTACGCCACCACCGCCTGCAGGCGCTGGCGCTGCTGCGCATGGACAACATCGATGAAGAGGCCCTGCACCGTATCTGGGGCCGCTGCCGCGCAGACTATTTCCTGCGCCACACGCCTAACCAGCTGGCCTGGCATGCGCGCCACCTGATGAATCACGACCTCAGCAAGCCGCTGATCCTCGTCAGCCCGCAGGCGACACGCGGCGGCACCGAGATCTTTATCTGGAGCCCGGATCGTCCCTACCTGTTTGCCACCGTAGCCGGGGAGCTGGATCGCCGTAACCTCAGCGTTCACGATGCGCAGATCTTTACCAGCCGCGACGGCATGGCAATGGATACCTTTATCGTGCTGGAGCCGGACGGTAGCCCGCTGGCGCCGGATCGCCATGAGATGATCCGCCAGGCGCTGGAGCAGGCGATCTGTCAAACTCACTGGCAGCCGCCGCGCATGCGCCGGCAGTCGGCAAGGTTGAAGCATTTTAGCGTTGATACCGCGGTGAATTTCTTACCCACACATACTGACAGACGAACGTATCTGGAATTAGTGGCGCTCGATCAGCCCGGGTTACTGGCACGCGTTGGCGAAGTGTTTGCCGACTTAAACGTGTCGCTGCACGGCGCGCGCATCAGCACCATCGGCGAACGCGTCGAGGATTTATTTATCCTCGCCAACAGCGATCGTCGGGCATTAGACGCAGATTTGCGCGAAGTGCTGCAACAACGGTTGACAGAGGCCCTTAATCCAAACGATAAAGTGTGACCCAGATTTACTTTTTATCAGTGCCAGCGCGTGATTCTGCCGCAGCGGAATCGTTTTCGTTGAATATGCGTCGGCAAAACCAGGAAGAGACTAACTATGCAACAGTTACAGAGTGTTATTGAGGCTGCTTTCGAGCGCCGTGCGGACATTACCCCAGCCAACGCGGATACCGTTACCCGTGAAGCGGTTAACCAGGTTATTGCCCTGCTCGACAGCGGTGCCCTGCGCGTGGCTGAGAAGATCGACGGTCAGTGGGTGACTCACCAGTGGCTGAAGAAAGCGGTGCTGCTCTCTTTCCGCATCAATGACAATCAGGTAATGGAAGGCGCTGAAAGCCGCTACTACGACAAAGTCCCGATGAAATTCGCCGACTATGACGAAGCGCGCTTTAAGAAAGAGGGCTTCCGCGTGGTGCCACCTGCCGCCGTGCGTCAGGGTGCATTTATCGCCCGTAACACCGTGCTGATGCCTTCTTACGTCAACATTGGTGCCTATGTTGATGAAGGCTCGATGGTGGATACCTGGGCGACCGTGGGCTCCTGTGCGCAGATTGGTAAAAACGTGCACCTGTCCGGCGGCGTGGGCATCGGTGGCGTACTGGAGCCTCTGCAGGCCAACCCGACAATCATCGAAGACAACTGCTTTATCGGCGCCCGTTCTGAGATCGTTGAAGGCGTGATCGTGGAAGAAGGCTCGGTGATCTCAATGGGCGTTTATATCGGCCAGAGCACCAAAATCTTTGACCGCGAAACCGGCGAAGTCCACTTCGGTCGCGTTCCGGCGGGTTCAGTAGTGGTTTCCGGCAACCTGCCATCCAAAGACGGTACCTACAGCCTGTACTGTGCGGTGATTGTGAAAAAGGTTGACGCCAAAACCCTCGGCAAAACCGGCATCAACGAACTGCTGCGTACCATCGACTAATCTCGTCTGCGGGCTGCCACGGCGGCCCGCCCTCTCCTGTAACGTTAACTTTACGTTTCTTCTACGAACTACCTCTTTCACGCCGCGAAACAAGTGATGCTATTGCGCACAATCTGAGCCATAATCCGCGCCAGAAAAATCCTGTTCTTAAATTAACCGATCCTTTTCCGTTTTTCGGATAGCGACTACATTGATCGCATCTGGATCGAGTGTCTCCTTAAAGGAAAATGCTATGTACGATAATTTGAAAGGTCTGGGCATTGCAACGCCGGAAGATATCGACCGTTACAGCCTGCGTCAGGAAGCGAACAACGACATCCTGAAAATCTATTTCCGCAAAGACAAAGGCGAGTTCTTTGCCAAGAGCGTGAAATTTAAATATCCGCGTCAGCGTAAAACTGTGGTGGCTGATAATGCCAGCCAGGGTTACAAAGAAGTGCAGGAAATTAGCCCTAATCTGCGCTATGTGATTGACGAACTGGATCAGATTTGCCAGCGCGATCAGGTAGAAGTCGATCTGAAACGTAAAATTCTCGACGACCTGCGTCATCTGGAAAGCGTTGTTTCAAATAAGATCGCAGAAATTGAATCAGACCTGGATAAACTGACCCGCAACGGTCGTTAAAATAAATAAGGGGTGACCAGAAAAAAGGTCTCCCCTTACGCTTAAAGTCCAGTGTAAGGGCGGCCCCTCTTTTTCGGTCCGCCCTTTTCGACATCATTTACTGCATCAGCAGGTAAATGCTGCTGTCGCCACGCTGAATATTCAGCGCCAGTACCGATGGCTTAGTATCCAGGATTTTGCGCAGCTCACCCAGATTAGCAATTGCCTGCTGGTTAACGCCCAGGATCACATCGTCTTTCTTCAGACCGATGCGCGCCGCCGCAGAACCGGCCTTCACGCTATCCACCTTCACGCCTTTGGTTCCCTTCGCATCGTAGTTGCTCAGGTTAGCGCCTTCAATACCGGTGTAGATAGTACCGGAATCGACCTTGGCTGCGGTGCTCTGCTGCAGCGCCACGTTAACCTTCATCGGCTTACCGTCGCGGATCAGGCCCAGCTCCATTTTGGTGCCAACCGGCAGCGAGCCGACTTCAGCACGCAGCGCCGCAAAGCTGGAAATTGGCTTGTTGTTGAGAGAAACGATCACGTCCCCGGCTTTAATGCCCGCTTCCGCAGCGGAAGATTTAGGCAGCACCTGGCTGACAAATGCACCGCGCTGCGCGTCGACCTTCATCGCTTTCGCCAGCTCAGAGTTCAGCTCGGTGCCCATAATCCCCAGCTCGCCGCGTTTCACTTGGCCATACTCAACCATCTGACCGGTCAGGTTTTTCACCATGTTACTTGGGATAGCAAAGCCGATACCGATGTTGCCGCCGTCTGGCGCCAGGATCGCGGTATTAATCCCGATCAGCTCACCGTTCAGGTTCACCAGCGCACCGCCGGAGTTACCGCGGTTGATCGCCGCATCGGTCTGGATAAAGTTTTCGTAGTTTTCCACATTCAGGCCGCTGCGGCCAAGCGCAGAGACGATCCCCGAGGTGACCGTTTCACCCAGGCCGTACGGGTTACCGATCGCCACGGTGTAGTCACCCACGCGCAGCGCATCTGAATCGGCAATTTTAATCGCGGTGAGACCTTTGGCATCTTTCAGCTGAATCAGTGCGATATCGGAACGCGGATCTTTACCAATCACTTTGGCGTCAAATTTACGCCCGTCGCTCAGCTGCACCTGAATTTTGGTGGCGTTATCTACCACGTGGTTATTGGTGACCACATAGCCTTTAGCGGCATCAATCACTACGCCAGAGCCGAGCGCTTTGAATTTCTGCTGCTGGGTATCTGCTCCGCCGTTGCCTTCCGCCCCGCCGCCCTGACACATTGGTGAGGACTGGAACGGCGAACCGTCCTGACAGAATGGCGAGTTGTCGCCGAAGAACTGCTGGAACTGCTGCGGCATACGCTGCGTGCGCACCGTGGTGCTGCCTTCAACATTGATACTGACCACCGACGGCATCACTTTTTCCAGCATCGGTGCCAGGCTTGGCAACTGCTGAGTGGGCGTAGAAGATGAGGCGGTTTCAGCAGCGCTGGCAGATAACGGGCTCATTGCCAGCCCAATGCTCATGGCAAGGGCACTTAATACTAACGTGGTTTTTTTCATTAGATGGATTCTCAAGTATTCAGTTAAATAACCATTGCTGTGGTTGTGATGATGAGATTAACTTTTTAGCGCTAAGTTCATGTTTAAATATTAGGGAAAGGTAAAAAAGTATTGGCTCCCTTTACAAAACTCAGCACAGCTTATTCCACGGCCATCAGACGCCGATACTCATCCCAGGCGTACAGATCGGTCATCCCGCTAATGTAATCCTGTAACAGGCGCGCGCGATAATAGTATTCCCAGATAGCCTCTTCGTTTGGCGTTTTATCCAGTTTTTCCACGGCTTCACTGTAGGCGAGGCGAAAACGCGTTGAGAGTTTGTGAAACAGCCGCGTTTCAATCGGATACCCCTTCAGATAATCCTTCTCATTCAACTCGCTAAATTCTTCGCGCGTTAACAGCAGCAGCGGGCGGTATATATCCAGCAGGCCGCTGATAACCCGATACCCCTGCAATTCCAGCTGCTCAACTTCCGGATGATTAAATACGTGGCGGAAGGCGACTTTTTTGAAAATATCCAGCAGCAGGCTGTGAGGACTGCCATCTTCCAGCAGCGCCTCGTTGAAATCACCATGATAGACCGCGGGCAGATGATCGATGAAACGGCTGGCGGCGTGCGGCACGAGCTCCGCGACAGTATTGACGCGCAGATACATAAAGAACTGATCCTCGCGACTGAGGTTGGTCTGGCGGCTGCGTGATTTCTCCAGCGCGGTGGTCACCACCGTGGCAAACAGATCGCCCTGCTGATGATTCGGCCAGAGCTGGGACAGATGTTCATACAGCTGCTCAACGCTGAAGATTTTTTTCTCCACGGCATCTTCCAGATCCGCCACGCAGTAGGAGATATCGTCGGCCGCTTCCATGATATAGGTCAGCGGAAAACGGCTGTGCGGCTGCAGATCCAGCTGCTCGCGCAGGCGGCTGACATACTCCTCTTCCGCCAGATAGTAGCCGGGCTTTTTCATTAAATAGCTGTGGCTGTCCGGAACCGGACCGCTGTGCCAGGCCGGGCGAGTGTATTTCAAAATGCAGCCCACCTGCGCCCAGGTCAGATTCATCTTCATCAGCGTGTGCACCATGCGGATCGCCTGCGCATTGCCCTCGAAGTGCGACAAATCCTGACGAATATTTGCACGCAGCTCGTTCAGCCCATCGTCGCAGTGACGCAGCACCTCGGGCACACAGCGGTCGGGGCGCTGGCTCTCCGGCTGCCAGCCCGCATCCAGCTGCTGACGGAACCAGTCGTTGATCGCCGACTCGCCGAAATGACCAAACGGCGGATTGCCGATATCGTGCATCAGGCA
Source organism: Erwinia aphidicola (assembly GCF_014773485.1). Taxonomy (GTDB): domain Bacteria; phylum Pseudomonadota; class Gammaproteobacteria; order Enterobacterales; family Enterobacteriaceae; genus Erwinia; species Erwinia aphidicola. The sequence goes on from NZ_JACXBP010000002.1 coordinate 44,109, forward strand.
GGCCATCTCGACGATGCTTTCAAACGGCGCGGTCAGCTGCGCCAGCCCCAGCGCGGCCAGCTGGCCCTGCTCCTGCAGGCGCGTCAGCACCTCTTTGGCGATATAGCGCCCAACCTGCTGCACTTCAAGCGAATGCGTCAGCCGGGTACGCACGGCGGCATTGCGCTCCAGCGGGAAAACCTGGGTTTTCTGCTGCAGGCGGCGGATCGCCGCAGAGTTGATAATCCGCCCGCGATCGCTCTCAAATATGCGCAGAATTTCATGCTCATCCTTCGGCCCCTGATACGGACGATAGCGACGCTGCCAGTTAATTTTCGTGCGAAAGTCTATCGCGCTCATGCCTGTTCCCTCGGGTTAACGGTACGCATCACCGTCAGACGGATTATCACTGTAATGCTGCCATGATAGACTATGCGCCGAAATCATTGGCAAATTCTACAATTTTAGCGGGTATCCCTATGAAAGCAGGCATTATTGGTGCGATGGAACAGGAAGTTACGCTGCTGCGTGACAAAATTGAAAACCGTCAGACTCTGACCCTGGCGGGCTGTGAAATTTATACCGGAACGCTGAACGGTGTTGACGTGGCCCTGCTGAAATCCGGCATTGGTAAAGTCTCTGCCGCACTTGGCACTACCCTGCTGCTGCAGCTGTGCAAGCCGGACGTGGTAATCAATACCGGTTCCGCCGGTGGTCTCGCCTCCACGCTGAAAGTGGGCGATATCGTGGTGTCAGACGAAGTGCGCTATCACGATGCCGACGTGACCGCCTTCGGTTACGAGCCAGGCCAGATGGCCGGCTGCCCGGCGGCGTTTAAAGCTGACGACAAGCTGATTACCGCCGCAGAGCAGTGCATTGCTCAGCTGGGCCTCAACGCCGTGCGCGGCCTGGTGGTGAGCGGTGATGCCTTTATCAACGGCGCTGCCCCGCTGGCACGCATACGCAGCACCTTCCCGCAGGCGGTGGCCGTGGAAATGGAAGCGACCGCCATCGCCCACGTCTGCCATCAGTTCAACACGCCGTTCGTCGTGGTACGCGCCATCTCTGACGTAGCCGATCAGGAATCCCACCTCAGCTTTGACGAGTTCCTGGTGGTCGCCGCTAAGCAGTCTTCATTAATGGTGGAAACCCTGCTGGCCCAGCTGGCTCGTGGCTAAACGCGTTCTCCCCCTGCTGCTGCTGTGGCTGGCCTGTGCCGCCACGGCAGCGCCGCGCGTGGTTACGCTGGCCCCCAACCTGACCGAACTGGCCTTTGCAGCGGGCATTACTCCGGTTGGCGTCAGCGCATTCTCTGATTATCCGCCTGCGGCGCAGCAGATCCGCGAAGTGGCAAACTGGCAGGGGATCAATACGGAGAAGCTGCTGGCGCTGAAGCCCGACGTGGTGCTCGCCTGGCGCGGCGGCACGCCGCAGCGCCAGGCTGACCAGCTGCAGTCGCTGGGGGTGAAGGTGGTGTGGCTGGCGCCGGACTCTATCGCTGAGCTGGTCTCCAGCCTGCGCCAGCTGTCGGTTTACAGCCCGCAGCCACAGCAGGCCGAACAGGCGGCAGATCGCCTGCAGCAGCAGTTTGCCGATCTACGCCTGCGCTATGCCCGGCAGCAGCCAAAGCCGGTTTTCATGCAGTTTGGCATGCGACCGCTGTTTACGGCAGCGGGCCATACTTTGCAAAATGAAGTACTGCAGCTGTGCGGCGGGGAGAATATCTTTGCCGATGCACGAGTGCCGTGGCCGCAGGTCAGCCGCGAACAGGTTTTAGTCCGCCAGCCGCGGGCAATTGTCATCCCCGGCGATGAGGCACAGGCGCAGCAGGTGGCGCAGTTCTGGCGCCCGCAGCTTGCGGCAACGGTGATTGCTATCAATGATGACTGGCTAAGCCGCGCCGGACCGCGTATGATTCTGGCTGCGCAAAAACTGTGCAGCCAGCTATCGCTAGCCGGCAAGCCCGGAGAACGAAAAATCACCGCTATGCGTGATTAAAGATCCGGCAATATTGGCCGTTAACTAAATAACGAGGCAGCGAAATCCGTACATAATCCGCCGCCCGTTTTATTGCTTTGAGTTAATTCCCCGGTTTACACCACCAGGAAATCGTCATATGAAATCCGTTTATCTGGCTCTCGGGCTGATGATGACGGGTCATGCCTTTGCCGCTTCAACAACCGGCAGCATTGGCGTGAAATTAACCATCTACACGCAGTGCCGCGTTGATGGCAGCGCTGTTTCTGCCAGCCGCCAGCCGGATATTGCCTGTGGAGTACAGCCTGATGCCCAGCCGAAAATTACGCAAAACGTAGTTGAGGACAGTGCGGCTCAGAAAGTAAGGTTAGTTACCGTCGAATGGTAAAATTATCGAATGTAAAAAAAAGCCTCCCGGATGGGAGGCTTTCTTTAAGCGGGATCAGATGCTGAAGGAAGAACCACAACCACAGGTGGTTTTCGCATTGGGGTTGGTCACGATAAAGCGTGAACCCTCCAGCCCTTCGGTGTAATCCACCGAACCGCCCACCAGATATTGCAGGCTCATCGGGTCCACCACCAGTGCCACGCCCGATTTCTCAATCGTCATGTCACCGTCGTTAATCTTGTCGTCAAAGGTAAATCCGTACTGGAAACCGCTGCAGCCACCGCCGGTGATATACACACGCAGTTTCAGCTCCGGGTTGTCCTCATCGGAAATCAGGTTTTTGACTTTACTGGCCGCCGCATCGGTAAATTGCAGGGGCAGTGCTACATCGTCGCTCATGTGATACTCCAGTATGCTTTCAGGCCGGGTGCCTGACAGGTCACAAATCGACCATAATTGTTGTCATTATCTTACACACGGGTAGAGCAATCAAGCTCAGGCTGTACCACCCTGTGCGGTGGCATTGGCCGCTTCCTGTTTCTGCTGCTTAGCCAGAGTGCGGGCAAGCAGGGAGGAATACAAGGGCTGGCCGCCAAGAAACTGCGCCAGCAGCGTCGCCCCCAGGCAGGTAATAATCATCGGCAGGATCAGCTGGTAGTTGTCCGTCATCTCCAGCACCAGCACAATGCCGGTCAGCGGTGCGCGCACCGACGCAGCAAATAGCGCCCCCATTCCGGCAATAGCGAAGGTCGCCGCCTGCAAGTGATACTCCGGCAGCAGGGCCGCGCTGACAAGGCCAAACGCCGTGCCAAGCACCGTGCCGAGCGCCAGCATCGGGGCAAAAATCCCGCCGGGCGCGCCGGAGCAGAAACAGAGCAGCGTGGTCGCCAGACGAATGATAAAAATAAACAGCAGCGTTCCGGCGGTGTAATTTCCTGCCGCCACCAGCGGGATCAGCCCGGAGCCGCCGCCGGAAGCCGCAGGCATGACCAGCCCCAGCACGCCGCAGATGCCCCCCAGCAGCGCCCCGATCAGCAGCACCTTACTCATCCTGCCACCGTGCAGGCGTTGAAACAGATCCTGAATGCGAAAGATCAGCTGATTAAACGTCACGCCCACCACGCCAATGACCATCCCCAGCAGCAGGTAGAGCCACAGCGTATTCACCGGCGCATCCGACAGCCGCCCCACTTCGATCACCGCCCGGTCGCCGTTAAACACCCGGAACACGATGCTCGACATAATCACCCCGATAAACACCGCCTTAATCGAGATCAGGCTATAGCGAAACTGCAGGCGCATCTCTTCGATAATAAACAGGATACCGGCCAGCGGTGCGTTAAACGCCGCCGACAGCCCCGCCGCCGCCCCCGTCGCCAGCAGCGAGTGCCGCGCTTCGGTACTCTTCATGCGGAAGATATCCAGCAGCATACGGCCGATATTGCCACCCAACTGCACCGTCGGGCCTTCCCGACCCAGCACCATCCCGGCGCCGAGCGTCCCCATCCCGCCGATAAACTTCACTGGAATGACCCGCCACCAGCGCACCGGGCGCAGCTCCTCCAGCGCACCTTCGATTTCCGGGATCCCGGAACCTGCGGCTTCAGGGGCGAACGCGCGCACCAGACCATAGCCAACCGCCGCCAGCAGGGCGGACATGATAAACGCCAACGGATACATCACCAGCGGATGCTGGCTGAATGACGCCAGCAGCCCGACGCGCTGGCCGATAATCCAGTTCACCGCGTGTTCAAAGCCAACGCCGACCAGGCCGGTCAGCGTTCCGGCAATTCCGGCCATCACCAGCACCGCCAGCGGCGTTTTATCGCGCCGCAGCAGCAGGCGCAGAAAATCGCCGCGCCGGGCAGGCACCACGTGCAAATCATCAGTTGAGGTGGAGTGCTGAGTCATAGGCCATTCATTTTATTGTAAAGATTGGTCAATATCTTACCTGTTCTCGCCAGTAAAGCCCGCGCTTAATTTCTCTCTAATCGTGTCAGAATCAGCAACAGCCTTTGGCTGACTCGCGAAGTTACCTTAGAATAGACGGGTTTTTTAATGAATGATCAGGAGCGGTTCCATGAGTAAGTCTGAAAACCTGTACGCTCAGGCGCAGCAGTTAATTCCCGGCGGCGTCAACTCGCCAGTGCGAGCCTTTAACGGCGTGGGTGGCGTACCGCTGTTTATCGAACGCGCTGACGGGGCTTATCTGTTTGATGCAGACGGTAAAGCCTATATCGACTATGTCGGCTCCTGGGGCCCGATGGTACTGGGGCACAACCACCCCGCCATCCGCAACGCGGTGATTGAAGCGGCTGAACGCGGCCTGAGCTTCGGCGCTCCCACCGAGATGGAAGTGAAAATGGCGGCGCTGGTCACCGAGCTGGTGCCGACCATGGATATGGTGCGCATGGTGAACTCCGGGACTGAAGCCACCATGAGTGCGATTCGTCTGGCGCGCGGCTTTACCCATCGCGATAAAATCATCAAGTTCGAAGGCTGCTACCACGGCCACGCTGACTGCCTGCTGGTAAAGGCGGGTTCCGGCGCCCTGACTCTCGGCCAGCCTAACTCCCCTGGCGTGCCGGCGGACTTTGCCAAACATACGCTGACCTGCACTTACAACGACCTCGACTCCGTACGCGCGGCCTTTGAGCAGTATCCGCAGGAAGTGGCCTGCATCATCGTTGAGCCGGTCGCCGGCAACATGAACTGCATTCCGCCGCTGCCGGAGTTCCTGCCGGGCCTGCGTGCGCTGTGCGATGAGTTTGGTGCGCTGCTGATCATCGATGAAGTCATGACCGGCTTCCGCGTAGCGCTGGCGGGGGCGCAGGCTTATTACGGCGTGGAGCCGGACCTGACCTGCCTCGGCAAAATCATCGGCGGCGGCATGCCGGTAGGTGCCTTTGGCGGCCGTCGTGAAGTGATGGAAGCGCTGGCGCCTGGCGGCCCGGTTTACCAGGCGGGTACGCTGTCCGGCAACCCGATCGCCATGGCCGCAGGCTTCGCCTGTCTGACCGAAGTGGCGCGCACCGGTACGCATCAAACCCTGACCGAGCTGACCACCCGGTTGGCTGACGGCCTGCTGGCGGCAGCGAAAGAGGAGAATGTCCCGCTGGTGATTAACCACGTTGGCGGCATGTTCGGCCTGTTCTTCACCGACGCCGACAGCGTGACTCATTATGCCGACGTGCAGAAGTGCGACGTTGAGCGCTTTAAGCGTTTCTTCCATCTGATGCTGGAGGAGGGAGTTTATCTGGCCCCGTCCGCATTTGAGGCCGGCTTTATGTCGCTGGCGCACAGCCCGGAAGATATTCAGCGTACCATCGACGCGGCACGTCGTAGCTTCGCGAAACTGTAAACCACAATGCCATGGGCCGCTGGGCTCAAACGCTAATCTCCGGGCGGGGCATGCTCCGCCCGGACAACATCCGAAAAGGTCAGGCAGCCTGACCTTTTTTTATACCTTGCGCAACAGATAGATAAAGTAAGGCGCGCCGATAAAGGTCGCCAGCAATCCGGCCGGGATCTGATCCGGGAAGGAGAGCATCCTGCCGCACCAGTCTGCCGCCACCATCAGTCCACCTCCCAACAGCGCCGCCATCACCTGCTGCGGCAGCGCCCGGCGGAAGCCGAGCATGCGCGCAATATGCGGGGCCATCAGGCCGACGAAACTCAGCGGACCGATAGTCAGCGTGGCCGCCGCCGTCAGGCAGGCCGCCAGCAGCAGCAGTGCCAGGCGCGAGGGCGTCAACGCCACGCCGACAGCGCGTGCCGTCGCCCCGCCAAGCGGCAGAATGGTCAGCCAGCGGCGGCACAGCGGCACCAGCGCCAGCAGGATGGCGGCAATGATCAGCGTTCGCTTCGCCTGCAGCGCATCGATTTGATAGGTCGAACCGGAAATCCACGTCAGCAGGCCAGCCATCCGCGGGTCGCCGCTTGCCAGCAGCAGCATCAGCAGCGTGGCAAACGCCGTGCTCAACGCCATCCCGGCCAGCAGCATGCGCTCGGGGGAGAAACCGCCGCGTCCGGCGGCAATCGAGATAATCAGCAGCGTCACTGCCGCGCCGAGGCTACCGGCCGGCAGCAGCCAGCCAAAGGCATCACCCGGCACGATAAACAGCATAATCACCACGCCAAACGCCGCGCCGGAGCTGATGCCCAGCACTTCCGGGCTGGCCATTGGATTACCGGTCAGGCGCTGCACCACGCAGCCCGCCACGCCCAGCATCATCCCGGTGGCCAGCGCCGCCAGCATACGCGGCCCGCGCCACGGCAGCAGCTGATGCCACAGTTCCCCGCTCGCCCACACCCAGCCGTGCGCGTCGCGGCCAAAGCTCAGCGCCACCGCACTCAGCAGCAGCAGTACGCCGCCGCCCAGCAGCGCCCACCACAGCACGCGGTGGCGCTCGGCAGGAACGTTATCACCCTGATTCATCGCCGGCGGCAGCGAAGCGGTGCGCAGGCGCGGCAATAGCCACAGCAGCAGCGGCGCCCCGATCACCGCCGTCACCGTGCCGGTGGAGATCTCGCCCATTTTATCCGCCAGCCACAGCACGCTCTGGTCCGCCAGCCACAGCAGCAGCGCACCAATCAGCGGCGCCACCAGCAGGCGACCAATCAGACGGCGGAAGCCGAGCATTTTCGCCAGCAGCGGCGAGAAAAGGCCGATAAAGCCGATAATCCCGGTGGCATTAACCAGCGAGGCACTGATCAGGATAGCCAGCGCCAGCACCGCAAAGCGCGCCAGCGAAATCCCCAGGCCAAGATTTTTCGCCACGCCGTCGTCCAGCCCCATCAGGGTCATCGGGCGCAGCAGCAGCAGCGTCAGCAGTACACCGCCCAGCAGGCGCGGCCAGAGGAACTCGACGTTGCTCCAGTCCATCTGATTCAGCGATCCGGTGCTCCACAGAAACATGTTTTGCAGCTGGTCATGATTGAAGATAGCGAAGATCTGATTCACCGCGCCGCAGTAGAGAGACAGCACCAGCCCGGCGAGGATCAGCGTTACCGGCGACATCCGTTTGCCCCACGCCACACCAAACACCACCACGCCAACCGCGATGGCACCAAAGGTCGCCGCCAGCTGCTGCGTCAGCATGCCGCCCGGCACGCTCCACAGCGTCACCACGGTAATGCCCAATTGCGCCCCGCTCGCCACGCCCAGCGTCGCCGGTTCCGCCAGCGGATTGCGCAGCACCTGCTGGAACAGCAGCCCCACCAACCCCAGCCCGGCGCCGGCCAGCAGCGACAGCGACAGGCGCGGCAGCAGGCTGTAGTGGAATACCATCTGCTCGATATTGTTCATATCCGGCGCGCGCAGCGCCGTCAGCCACTGTTCGGCAGGAAGCTGATGTTGCAGGTTGGTGAGCGTCAGCGCCAGCGCGGCGATAAACAGCAGCAGCAGCAGCGCGATCGGTAAACGGTACTGGCGCATCACTCCCCTCCCAGCACGCGGTCAAGCGTGTAGAGCAGCTGCATCGCCGAGAGCGTCGCGCCATAGAACCAGACGCGCGGCACTTCGGTGAAGCGCTGCGCGCGCACAAAGGGCATCGAACGCCACAGGTCGGAGGCGGTCACCTGTTTCATCAAATTTGCATTGCCGTGCTCGAAGCAGATCGCCTCAACATCGTGCTGATCTGCCAGTCGTTCAATTCCAATCACCGCACTTCCCCAAAAGGTGGTCTCCCCCTGCCATGCATTCACCAGCCCCAGCGCATCCATCACCTGCTGGAACAGGCCATTGGCGGTGAAGACAATCGCATGACGCGGGTCGAGAATAGACATCAGCAGCAGCGGCCGCTGCTGCCGGCGGGCCAGGCGGGCCTTCACGCGCTCGATCAGTGCATCCAGTTCGGCCAGATGGGCTTCAGCCTGCGGCACGCGGTTGATGCGCTGCGCCAGCGCCATCAGCGACTGACGGGCGCTGGTCAGCGGCTTGCCGTTACCGTCGTTAAAGGTGAAGCCCATGCCCGGCGCGATGCGCTGAAAACGTGTCGGATCCGGGCCATAACCTTGTGAAAAGAGGATCAGCGAGGGCTTCAGCTGAGTGATTAGTTCAAGGTTAGGTTCGCTACGCAGCCCCACATCCACCACCGACGGCGGCAGGACCGGCTCCCCCACCCAGTTGCGATAACCGTGCAGTTCAGACGCGCCAGTGGGCGTCACGCCAAGCGCCATCAGCAGCTCGAGCGGTAGCCACTCCAGCGCAATAATGCGCTGCTCATCAGCAGCATATGCAGAGCGGGGAAGCTGGGCCAGCAGCGGGGAACAGGCCAGTGCCGTCAGCAGACGGCGACGCGAAATATCCGGCATCACAACATCCAATCCTTAGTAAACAAAACTCACCGGCGCGCCGCCATTCGGGTGCGGTAAAATACCCATCGGGATACCATAAATCTCCCCCAGCACGTCACCCTGCATGATCGCCTGCGGCTCGCCCTGGGCGATCATCTCACCGTGGCGCAGCGCCACCATATGATCGCAGTAGCGGGCCGCCATATTGAGATCGTGCAGCACCGCGATCACCGTCAGGCCCCGTTCACGGCTGAGACGCTGGATCAGCGCCAGCACGTCAACCTGATGGGCGATGTCCAGTGCCGAGGTCGGTTCATCCAGCAGCAGACAGCGGCTGTTCTGCGCAACCAGCATGGCAATCCATGCGCGCTGACGCTCGCCGCCGGAGAGACTGTCGACCAGACGGCTGGCCAACGGTTTCAGGCCGACCAGCGCAATCGCTTCATCAACACGCTGACGATCCTCCGCGCCATAGCGCCCTAGCGCGCCGTGCCACGGATAACGTCCAATCGCCACCAGCTCGCGTACCGTCATCCCTTCCGCAGCGGGAAGCTGCTGCGGCAGATACGCCACTTCTCGGGCAAAGGCTTTACTGCTCCAGCTGTCGAGCGGCTGCTGGTTAAGTCGCACCTGCCCTGCTGATGCCGCATGGTGGCGACCGAGCATTTTTAACAGCGTCGATTTTCCGGAGCCGTTATGGCCGATCAGGCCACACACTTTTCCGGCGGGAAAGGCCAGCGACAAGGGCTGTAACAGGGTTCTGCCCGGTACGGCAAAGCTGACGTTATCCAGGGTGAAGGTGGTTTCTGTAGCAGACTGATGTGGCATGGTTTTCTTCTGATTGGCGGGCGCAGCGTACCGCGCCCGATGAGAGAGTTAGAAACGGAAGGTGGCGGTACCCACAATCTGACGTTCCGCGCCCCAGTAGCAGGCGTGCTCGCGGTAGCAGCTGGCCACATACTCGCGGTCAAACAGGTTATTGACGTTAACCCCCACCGATGAACCCGGCAGGCCAAAGCGTGCCAGATCGTATTTCACGACCGCATCCACCAGCGTATAGCCCGCGACGTCGAAGTTCTGATCCTGGTTAGCACCGTTGCTCTCCTGGTGGCGATACAGACCTTTGCTCTCACCGACGTAACGCAGACCGGTACCCAGCGTCAGGCCGGAGAGCGCCGTTTCGTGGAAGGTGTAATCACCCCACAGTGACGCCATATGCTTCGGCACCTGCACCGGGGTTTTACCACGCAGATAGTTGTCTTCGGTGTATTCCGCATCGGTATAGCTGTAAGAAGCCGTCACGTTGACGTTGGCATTGACGGCGGCCTTGGCTTCAAATTCAAAGCCGCGTGAGCGGATTTCGCCCCCCTGTACGCTAAACAGCGGTGCGGTCGGGTCACCCATCAGATTGTTGTTTTTGGTCAACTGGTAGATCGCCCCGGTCAGCACAATCGGGCGATCTTTCGGTACGTATTTCACCCCGGCTTCATACTGTTTGGCGCGCGATGGCTGGAAAGTTTCGCCGCCGAGCGTGGTGCCGGTATTCGGGATAAATGACTCGCTGTAGCTGAAGTAAGGGGCAATGCCGTTATCGAAGACGTAGTTAACGCCGCCGCGCCAGGTGAAGGCCTGGTCGTGGGTTTTATTCTCGCTGCCGTTACGGTCAAAGGCGGACATGGTGAGGTAATCGTAGCGCCCGCCCAGCGTCAACACCCAGCGGTCCCACTCCATCTGATCCTGCGCGTACAGACCGGTCTGTTCCTGTTTGTTCAGATACTGGTACGGGTTATACAGCGCCGTTGGCTGGTCGTTACCATACACCGGATTGAGCGCATCCAGCGGGGCAGCAGCGCCAAAAATGGCATCGATATCGTTACGCGAACGCTGGTAATCCACGCCCATCAGCAGCGTATGCTCCAGCTGCGCGGTAGCAAACTTCGCCTGTGCCTGGGTATCCACGGCAAACTGGTTCAGCTTTTCCTGCGAATGTGCGTAACCGCGGTCGATAGTGTTGTTTGCCGTATTCAGGCCGTTGCCATAGATGCTGAGGTAATCAGTTCGCATCTGTGCGTAACGCAGGTTCTGGCGCACGGTCCAGGTATCGTTGAACGCGTGGTCAAAGCTGTAGCCCACCATTTTGGTGTTGCGCGAGATTTTATTGCTCGCTTCACCCTCATCAAAATCGGTTGGCAGCTTATGCTGATTGCCGTTGGCATCGGTAATGGGCACTACCGTGCCTTCACGCGGCAGCCAGCCGTAGTAGCCGGTTTCCGGCTCGTTCTGGAAATAGCTCAGGAAGGTGAAATGGGTGTTTTCATCCGGCTGCCAGCTAAACGATGGCGCAATGGTGTAGCGCTTCTCTTTGTTCATCTGCTGCTGCGCATCGGCGCTGCGCGCCAGGCCGGTCAGGCGGTAAGAAAACGCTTCGTTATCATCCAGCGCACCGCCGAAGTCAAAGCCGGTGGAAAACAGGTTATCGCTACCCATCTGGAACTGCACTTCACGCAGGGTCTCCGTGGTTGGCCGCTTGCTGACCATTGCCACGATACCGCCCGGGTTACTTTTTCCGTACAGCACCGAGGTCGGTCCGCGCATCAGCTCGACGCGCTCAAGGAAGTAAGGGTCAATGGCAAATTCAGAGTAGTTATCACCCTGCAATTTCAGGCCGTTCAGATACTGGTTGGTATTGGTTTCGCTAAAGCCGCGAATAGAGAGCGCATCAATCACGTTGGAGGCACCGCGGTTACCCACCATTACGCCGGTGGTGTAGCCCAGCGCTTCTTTCACCGACAGCGGCTGATGCGTCTGCATCTCCTGGCTGGTGACCACGGAAACCGACTGTGGGTTTTTCTCAATTGGCGTCGCAGTTTTGGTAGCGGTGGCGCTGGTTTTAGCGGCGATGGTTGGCGCTGGCCCCCACGGACTCTCCTGCGGCGCGCTGCTGGCATTAGCGTTTACGGTAATGGTGTCGTCAGCGGCAAAGGCAGCGCCGCTGGTCAGGGACAAGGCAACCAAGACTGCCAGCTGGCGTTTCGCCGTCTTTACGGTATTGAAATCAGTGGAAAAATTGCGCGTGTTGGCCATTGAGCTTTCTCTGAACAAGGATTGTTGAATGTGAAACGAAACGATAATTATTATTATAACGCTCGGATAATATGCGAAACGAAGCAGCTTTCGCAAGGGAAAAGCCACGCCCGGCGCGGCTGCGGGCAGAGTTTACCCGTCAGCGGCACGCGGAATTTTGCGCAAGGTCAGGAATTATTTAATAGCGGAAGGTCATGGTGGCGATGATACGGCGGTCTCGACCCCAGTAGCAGGCATAGCCAGACATGCAGCTTGCCACATAATGACGATCGAGTAAGTTATTAATATTTAACGCTACATTTGAACCCGGTAAGCCAACACGCGCCAGATCGTAGCGCATTACCGCATCCACCAGCGTGTAGGGTTTAACCTTGAAGCTGTTGGCCGTATCGCCCCAGCTGCTGCCGACATAACGCACGCCGCTGCCCAGCGTCAGGCCGCTCAACGCCGTCTGATGGAAGGTATAGTCAGCCCATAAAGAGGCCATATTGGCGGGTATCTGATACGGGCGGCGGTCTGACTGCTCGCTGCCGTCTCGCGCGTAGCGCACGTCAGTAAAGGTATAGGAGGCGCTCAAATTGAGGTTGAGGTTTACCGCCGCTTTAGCCTCAAGCTCCAGGCCGCGCGATCGCGTTTTACCCGCCTGCTTGCTGAAAGACCCCATCCCCATTCCGGCACCGACGCTGGTATCCACCACCAGATTTTTATTTTTCACCAGCTGAAACAGCGCCGCCGTCAGCACAATCGGGCGATCCTGCGGCACAAACTTCAGGCCGAGCTCATACTGCTTGCCGCGTGAAGGTGAAAAGGTCTGATGATGGACATCGCTGCCGGATGTCGGTTGAAAAGACTCGCTGAAGCTGAAGTAAGGTGCAATACCGTTATCAAACAGATAATTCACGCCGCCGCGCCAGCTAAACTGCTTATCGTGACGACGGTTGGTGCTGCGCGCAACTCTGTCAAAGGCTGAGGTCATTGCCCAGTCATAACGTCCGCCTAACGTCACCACCCACCGTCGCCACTGCGCCTGATCCTGCGCGTAGATCCCGGTTTGCTGCTGGCGATCCAGCGTTTTTTGCGGCATCCGCCCAAATTCCGGGATGGTGTCATCGCCATATTGCGGGTTGAGCAGATCAAGCGGATCGGCGAGACCGTAAAATCCGTTAATATCATCGCGCATATGCATATAGTCGATGCCAAACAGCAGGCGATGATCCAGCGGACCGCTGGCTAATTTCCCTTCCATCTGGGTATCGACATCAATATTGCTCAGCCGCTCGTCAAAATGCGCTGAAGAGCGCATCAGGGTCTGCGGCGCAATATAACCTATGCCGTTGAAGCCGGTGCTGTGCGAGTCCAGATGCATATAGCGCACATTCTGCCGCACCTGCCAGCTGTCGCTGAGATCGTGTATCAGGCGATAGCCAGCCAGGTTCTGCGTATGCTGATAGCGCCCGCTGCGCTCGCCATCGCTAAAGCGGGTCGACAGTTTATGCTGCTTACCATCCGCAGTGACAAACGGGTCCACCGTGCCCTGACGGGGCAGCCAGCCGTTATACCCTGACTCGGGTTCATGCTGAAATTGGGTTAACAGCGTCAGGCTGGTGTGCACATTTGGCTGCCAGCGAAAGGAAGGCGCAACCGCATAGCGCTTCTCGCGCGCATTCACCTGCTGCGCGTCGTTACTGCGGGCCAGCCCGGTCAACCGCCAGCTATAGCGCGGGTCATCATCGACAATATCGCTAAAATCGAAGCCGGTCTCATACAGATTCTGGTTACCCATCTGAAACTGGATCTCGCGCAGGCGCTCTCCCAGCGGCTGTTTGCTCACCAGCGCAATCAGCCCGCCGGGGCTGCTCTTGCCATACAGCACTGAGGCAGGCCCGTGCAGGACTTCAACGCGCTCCAGCATGTAGGGGTCAATGGCGGCCAGTGAATAACTGTCGCCCTGCAATTTGATGCCGTCCAGATACTCGTTAATATTTTGCTGCCCACCAAAGCCGCGGATCGCGACATTATCAAACAGATTGGCACTGCCGCTGGCGTTCACCGTCACACCTGGGGTGTAGCTGAGGGCTTCTTTGACCGACTGTGGCTGCATGCGCTGCAACTCTGCAGCGGTCACCACCGAAACCGACTGCGGGATTTTCTCCAGCGCCGTATCGGTTTTACTGCCGCTGGCACTGCGTTTTGCGGCCAGGGTTGCGGCAGGGCCCCAGGCATCTTCCTGGGGCGGCGCATCATCGGCATTGACGGTCAGTGTCGGGGTGGTGGCAAAGCAGTTTGCGGCCAGCAACAGAGGAAAGTAACGGCCGACGGTTCTGGAAACCGCATAAACATTCATTGTCGTTTCGCTCCTCCTTTATCCATTGGACGACCCATATCGGGCAGATAATGCAGGATGAAGCGAAAGAAAGGTTGATCAAAAAAGCGGCTACCCTGAGCCGCTTTGCTGACTTTACTGCACGCAGATTACTGGCCGGAGCCAGTATTCAGCTCAGCTTTGACCTGTTTTTCCTGCTCGAGAAAGGCGGGAACAGTTTGCAGACGAGCATACTCGACCGCCCCCACGTAACGCCCGGCATTGACATCACTTTGCCAGTGCGCGCCACAAATCACCCGGCTCTGCCCAAATTCCCACGCGCGTTCCGCCAGCTCCTTCGCCCGCTCGGGTTTGGCCTGCGACAGCACCAGCGCCAGCAGCGTGCCGTAGGTGGTGTGGCCGGAGGGGTAAGAGCCATTTTTACGCAGCGCCGGTTCATCGGCGGGCTGGCAGGTGTGATGGTTGAACACCACAAAAGGACGGGTGCGCATATAGTAATTTTTCGCCCCGTCCGGCGCGTAAGCACCGCCGAGGATCAGCAGATTTTGCAGCATGTTCCAGGTCGCAGGGGTTTCACTGGCACTGATGGTGACCCCCAGCACGGGAGAGAAGATTTTGGCGATATTCTCGACGTGCAGGTTGGCATCCTGAGTGGCTTGCTGCCAGCGCGGCGAGCCTTTCAGCGCGTAGCCTTTTTCATAAGCCGCCTTGTCATAGGAGTAAGCGGAGCTGCCCTCTTTTGGCGGTGGTGGCAGGTAGTACTGGCTGTCGACGGCCTGAGCTGCGGTGTGGAAAGGGATAACGCTGGTGTTGTCAGCCTGTGCGCAGAGTGCGGTGAGTAAAGCACCGCCTAACATCAGGCTGGAATATAACGCATTAAGTTTCATTGAAATTCCTTTTTATGAGTAAAAGCAGGCTTATCCTCACTGAAAGGCAATGCAAAAAAAGATATGCAGATCTCATTTTATTTTTTATTAGATCTATTTGGATGTTTTTGGCACTCAAAATCAAAAACAGTAACTTAATCAATTAACTAAAACAGTCCCTGTTCGACACAAACTCTGAATAACAGACATAAAAAAAGCCGGTTCCCCGGCTTTTTTTACAATCAACAATCGCTGTTACTTGCCGAACATATCTTTAATCCAGCCCGCTACGCCATCGCTGTCCTTCTGCTCATTTTGCTGCTGCGGCTGACCCTGCTGCGGTTGCTGCTGGCTGTTCTGCTGCTGCAACATCTGCTGCTGTTGCTGAATTTGCTGCTGCTGTTGCTGACACAGCGCCTCAGCATCGGTGGTCCAGACCGGCAGGGTGCGCCAGCTGCTGCTGGCACTGCCGCAGACAAAGTTGCCGGCAGAATCAACGCTCATCGGCGCGATATCTTCCGGCGGCGTCAGCTGCAGCGGCATCGGCGCCTGGTTAGCCAGATAGCGCAGGTAGAGCTGCATGGCACCGCTTGAGCCATAGACCTTGGTCGGCTGGTTGTTATCACGGCCAATCCAGGTGATCGCCACCTCTTTGCCATCAATACCGGCAAACCAGCTGTCCACCAGGTTGTTGGTGGTACCGGTTTTACCCGCCAGGCTGGCGCGAGGATATTTGGCACCCAGCGCGCGCGCCGTACCGTGATCGACCACCTGCTGCATGGTGTAAAGCGTCAGGTAGGCGGCCTGAGCAGGTACCGCACGTTCTGCCTGTGGGAAACTCTGATACAGCACGCTACCATCTTCGGCAATCACCGAGCGCACCGCAGAGAGCGGTGCACGGCTGCCGCCGCTGGCAATAGTCTGGAACGCCTGCGCCACTTCAACCGGGGTCAGGTTAAGCGCCCCCAGCAGCATCGCAGGTACCGGGTTCAGCTGGTCTTTCGGCACGCCCAGTTTGGTCCAGGTATCCACCACCTGCGGCAGCCCCAGCGTCATGCCAAGGTTAACCGTTGGCACGTTCATTGAGCGGGTTAGCGCATCCACCAGCATCACCTGGCCGCTGAATCGACGATCGTCGTTCTGCGGTTTCCATACCTGGCCATTCGGCTGCTTCAGCGCAATCGGGTTATCGGCAATCCAGGTATTCAGGCGATAGGTATCCGGCTGGCTGAGGGCGGTCAGATAAGTCGCTGGTTTTGCCAGGGAACCAATCGAACGGCGCGCCTGCAGGGCACGGTTGTAACCGGCAAACTGCGGATCGGCACCGCCAACCATGGCACGCACTTCACCGCTGAAGCGGTCAACAATCACCATGGCAGTTTCCAGATCGTTCAGGCCACGCTGTTTACGCAGCGCCGGCATCCCCTCTTCCACCGACTTCTCGGCCGCATCCTGTGACACCGGGTCAAGGGTGGTGAAGATTTTCACCCCGGAGAGATCTTTAATTTTATCCCCGAGCTTCGCCTGCAGCTCATTACGCACCATCTGCATAAAGGCCGGCTGCGGCGTTATCACCCCCCCTTTCGGCTGCACACCCAGCGGGCGGGCGCTCAGCATGTCGTACAGCTCCTGGTCGATCACCTTCTGCTGCTGCAGCAGGCGCAGCACCAGGTTGCGGCGCTCCAGCGCCAGCTTCGGATTACGCCATGGGTTATAGAGCGAAGCGCCTTTTACCATCCCCACCAAAAGCGCCTGCTGGTCGAGGCTCAGCTCGTCCACCGGGCGGCCAAAGTAGTAGAGGCTGGCCAGCGGGAAGCCGCGGATCTGATCGTTACCGGCCTGTCCGAGGTACACCTCATTCAGATACAGCTCCAGGATGCGGTCCTTGCTATAGCGCGCATCCATGATCAGCGCCATATAGGCTTCGTTGGCTTTACGCCACAGCGAGCGCTCGTTGGTCAGGAACAGGTTCTTCACCAGCTGCTGGGTCAGCGTACTGCCGCCCTGCACCGCACGCCCGGCGGTGATGTTGGCGAGGAAAGCACGGCCAATCGAGTAGAAGCTGATGCCGTCATGCTGATAGAAGTGGCGGTCTTCCGTTGCCACCAGCGTGTCCACCAGCAGGTCAGGGAAGCCGGCACGCGGCACAAACAGGCGCTGTTCGCCGTTCGGCGACTGCAGCATAGTGATCAGCCGCGGATCGAGGCGGAAGAAGCCAAAGCTGCGGCCGCTGTCGAGATTTTTGATGTCGCTCAGCTGGTCGCCGCTAAAGCTCAGGCGCGCGCGGATCTGCCCCTCTTTGCTGTCGGGGAAATCAAACGGGCGGCGGATCATCTCAATGCTATTACCCTGCACGGTAAATTCACCGGGCCGCGTCATACGCGTCACTTCGCGATACTGCGTGCCTTCCAGCAGGGCGATCATCTCTTTCTTGTTGTACGACATACCCGGCTCGAGGCTGACCATGCGGCCATAAACCGTCGCCGGCAGCTGCCAGACTTTGCCGTCAATGCGGCTGCGGATCTGGGAGTCAAGATAGACACCATAGATTGCCATCACCACGGCAAACAGCAGGAACAGCTTAATCAGTAAGCCAATCCAGCCTCTTTTCTTACGCGGTGAGCGTCCTTTTCCTTTACGTGGCACCGGGGTTACCTCCTCGTCATCCAGGTCATCATCCTGATCGTCATACTCATCATATTCTTCCTCTTCCCTGCGGCGACCTCGCCCCGCTTTGTTACGCGGCGGCTTGGGCTGCTTTCCTTTACGCCCGATAGGTTCGCGATCGTCAGACATGTGTTTCATTTCTCCAGGGGCACGCGTCGGCCAGGCCGACTACTCTCGTCGCACAGGGGCCGTTACGGAAGTGGAACCTTCCGAATATTCGGGCCACGATTCAGTACAGAAAAATCACGTCGCGGAAAACTTTTTCACGCGCCGCGTCGGTAATGTATTTGCCGGGTCATCCGGCCACAGATGTTTGGGGTAGCGCCCTTTCATCTCTTTTTGCACTTCCCGGTAAGCCCCGTTCCAGAACGCCGCCAGATCGCGGGTGATCTGCAGCGGGCGCTGCGCCGGGGATAGCAGCTCCAGAACCAGCGGAATGCGCCCTGCGGCAACGCTGGGATTGTGCGCTTCGCCGTACATCTCCTGCAGACGCACCGCCAGGGCGGGCGGTTTATCAGCAGAGTACTGGATCGGCAGGCGGCTTCCGGTCGGCACAGTGTAATGAGTTGGCAATGCAGTATCCAGTTGCTGTCGCTGTGACCATGTGAGCAATTGTAATAACGCAGCGGCACAGTCGAGCTGGCGCAGGCCACGCGCATCGCGCACGCCATTCATCGCGGGCAGCAGCCAGCGCTCCAGGCGCTCCAGCAGCGCGGGCTCATCGGCGGCGGGCCACTCCTCTTCCGGCAGCCACTGCGCGGCACAGACCAGCCGCAATCTTAGCTGCTCTGCCTGTGGCGTCCAGTTCAGCACCGATAAACCTTTGCTGCGCACCCAGCGCAGCATCGCCGCGTGCAGCTCCTGCTCGTCCGGTTTCGCCAGCGGCTGCGACTTCAGCACCAGCTGGCCGACCTGCTCACGGCGCCAGGCGCGCAGCGTGCCTTTCTCTTCATCCCACTCCACTTCAGTTTGCTGCGTCAGCAGAACAGGAAGCTGGCGCACCAGCTGGTCGATATCCAGCGGCAGCGCCTGCAAAATACGCGCGTCGGGTTGGCTATGGCTCTGCAGCAGCTGTGGCGCAATCAGCCACTCGTAGCGGGTTAAGGCCTCTTCACGATCGAGCGCGGCCCCGCTGCCGTTCGCCAGCTGATAGCGCCCCTCGGCACCGCGCCGCCGCGCGATGCGGTCCGGGAAGGCTACCGCCAGCAGCGCCGGGAGGCGATCTTCATCCAGCGTTCCACCACTGACCTTCAGCCGCTGCTGCAGCTGACGGGCGCGGCGCTGCCACTGCGGCAGGCGGCGCTGGAAGCTGTCGCGCAGGTCGGGGCTGCCGCGCTGTGGATCCTCCAGCATCGCCACCAGCTGGGCGGCGGTGGCGACCGCATCGGCATCGCTGCCGGCGGCAATCAGCATCGCGGCAAAGCGCGGTTCGCTGCCGAGCGCGGCCATTTTGCGCCCCTGCGCATTCAGACGCCCGTCACCGTCGGTCGCCCCCAGCTTTTGCAGCAGCTGACGCGCCGCCTCGATACCCGCGGCGGGCGGCACGTCCAGCCAGTTAAGCTGGTTGATATCGTGGCAGCCCCACTGCAGCAGATCGAGCCACAGCGCCGCGAGATCGCTGGTGAGTATTTCCGGGTCGCTGTGGGCGGCAGCGCGCTCCGCCTGCTCCTTGGCTATCAGATGCAGGCAGATGCCGGGTTCGAGGCGCCCGGCGCGCCCGGCACGCTGGGTCATCGAGGCCTGGCTGACGCGCCGGGTTTGCAGGCTGGTCAGCCCGCTGCGCAGGTCGAAAAACGCGCTGCGCTCCAGCGCGCAGTCCACCACCAGACGAATGCCCTCGATGGTTAAGCTGGTTTCGGCGATATTGGTAGCCAGCACCACTTTGCGCCGCCCGGCCGCGGCAGGCAGGATAGCCCGGCGCTGATCCGCCAGCGATAGCGCACCGTATAACGGGCAGAGGTCAACATCGCTGGCGACAAGGTCGCTAAGCGCACTCTGCACACGCTGGATCTCCGCCACGCCGGGCAGAAACAGCAGCAGCGAGCCGCTCTCCTCGCGTAATAGCTGGCTCACCTGGCGTGCCACCGCATCGTCAAAGCGCAGCGTGGGGGAGAGCGGCTGGTAGCGGCGATCTACCGGGAAGGATCGCCCCTCGGAGGCGATCAGCGGCGCATCCGGCAGCCACTCGCGCAGCCGCGAGTTGTCCAGCGTTGCCGACATGATCAGCACTTTCAGATCGTCACGCAGCCCGCCCTGCACGTCCAGCAGCAGCGCCAGCGCCAGATCGCCCTGCAAACTGCGCTCGTGAAACTCATCAAGGATCACCAGCGACACGCCCTCCAGCATCGGATCCTGCTGCAGCATGCGCGTCAGGATCCCTTCCGTCACCACCTCTAAGCGTGTGTCAGGCCCGCAGCGCGACTCGCCACGCATGCGGTAGCCAACGATCTCGCCCGGCTGCTGGCCCAGCAGCTCGGCCAGCCGCTGTGCAACGTTGCGCGCCGCCAGCCTGCGCGGTTCCAGCAGCAGGATGCGCCCGCTGAATCCCGCCTGTTGCAGGATCTGGAGCGGCAGCCAGGTGGATTTTCCGGCGCCGGTCGGGGCAGCCAGCAGCACCTGCGGGGCGGATTGCAGTGCCGCCAGCAGTTCGGGTAGGACGGCACTGACCGGTAATGAACTCACGTATTTACTCCAGAACGCCATGGTCATAATCTGCGGCGCATTGTAGCATTCCCGGGTTTGATTTACCGGAGGACGCGATGAGCGCACAAAAACGGCTGTTTTTCGGCCTCGAACTGCCGGATGAGTGTAAGCAGAGCCTGATCCAGTGGCGCGCCGCGACCTTCCCGGCGGAAGCGGGCCGCCCGGTAGCCGCCGACAGCCTGCACCTGACGCTGGCGTTCCTCGGCGAAATCAGTGCGCAGAAGCAGCGGGCGCTGATGCAGCTCGCCGGCCGCATTACGCAGCCCGCTTTTACGCTGACGCTGGATGATGCCGGGCACTGGCCGCGCTCCGGCGTGGTGTGGCTGGGGCCGCGCCAGGCGCCGCGCGGGCTGCTGCAGCTGGCAGAGCTGCTGCGATCGCAGGCGGCACGCAGCGGCTGTATGCAACCTGCTCTGCCTTTTCATCCGCATGTCACATTACTGCGCCACGCTCTGCACCCGGTGTCGTTGCCGCCGCGCAATTTTCACTGGTCAGTGCCGGTCGAGCGCTTTGTCCTGTTTCAGTCACATTTTACGCGCGGTCGCACCCGCTATGAAGAAGTGGCGGAATGGAAATTACGATAAGGAATTCCTATGGAATTTAGCCCGGACCTGCAACCCGCGCGGCTGGTTAAACGCTATAAACGCTTTCTGGCTGATGTGGTCACCCCGCAGGGTGAAGAGCTGACAATCCACTGTGCTAATACCGGGGCAATGACGGGCTGCGCCACGCCGGGCGACATGGTGTGGTATTCGACATCGGCCAGCCTGACGCGAAAATATCCGCACAGCTGGGAGCTAACCGAAACGCAGCAGGGCGACTGGATTTGCGTCAATACCTTACGCGCCAATGGGTTAGTGCGTGAGGCACTTAATGCAGGCCAGATTGCGGAATTATCCGGTTACGATACGCTGCTGCCTGAAGTTAAATATGGCGCAGAAAACAGCCGGATAGACTTCCTGTTACAGGCAAGCGATCGCCGTAACTGCTATATTGAAGTCAAATCCGTGACGCTATTACAGCAGGGTAAAGGGTATTTTCCGGATGCGGTGACCGTGCGTGGCCAGAAACACCTGCGCGAGCTTAGTCAGATTGCGCAATCGGGCCAGCGGGCGGTACTGTTCTTCGCCGTTCTGCACTCGGGGATTGAGGACGTTGCCCCGGCGCGACACATTGATGCTCGCTACGCAGAACTCCTGTCGCAGGCCCGGCAGAATGGTGTAGAGGTGCTATGTTATAAGGCGCAGTTATCACCGGAGGGGATGGTTCTCAGAAAAGCCCTGAAAGTGGAGTTGTAAAATTTAGCGCAATTTGCTTTTATACTGCCGATCGCGCAAATACGCTTTTCCTCACATGCTTGTCAAGGCGTGATCAGGAATAATTGCTTACCTTAACCGCTTCTGGTATTTATAGCGGCCTGTTTTTTTCCCCATGTGGGATCGATACCCGAAGATTTCGGGTTGCGGGATAGCGACCAACGCCCCTGCAGCTTAAAGATGAAGGGTGTAGTGCGTGTTATCCAGGAGAAGCAACATGCAAGAAGGGCAAAACCGTAAAACATCGTCCCTGAGTATTCTCGCCATCGCTGGGGTGGAGCCATACCAAGAGAAGCCGGGCGAAGAGTATATGAATGAAGCCCAGCTGGAGCACTTCAAGAAAATTCTTGGGGCGTGGCGTAATCAACTCCGGGATGAAGTCGATCGTACGGTCACACACATGCAGGACGAAGCCGCTAACTTCCCGGACCCGGTCGATCGTGCCGCTCAGGAAGAAGAGTTCAGTCTTGAATTGCGTAACCGCGATCGCGAGCGCAAGCTGATTAAAAAGATCGAAAAGACGCTGAAGAAAGTTGAAGACGATGATTTCGGCTACTGTGACTCCTGTGGCGTTGAAATCGGTATCCGTCGTCTGGAAGCGCGTCCTACCGCCGATCTTTGCATCGACTGTAAAACGCTGGCAGAAATCCGCGAAAAACAAATGGCCGGTTAACGGCATATGATTGTGCAGTGAAGCGGGGAATCTCTCCCGCAGTCGCTTCACTGCCCATCTTCAAGATGATGACCTCAGACTATATCGGGCGCTTCGCCCCCTCCCCCTCCGGTGAACTTCACTTTGGCTCTCTGATTGCTGCTTTAGGCAGTTATCTCCAGGCTCGCGCGCAGCATGGCGCGTGGTACGTACGCATTGAAGATATTGACCCGCCGCGTGAAGTCCCCGGTGCGGCAACGCGTATCCTGCAGCAGCTGGAGCAGTACGGACTGGAGTGGGATGGAGAAGTCCTGTGGCAGTCGCAGCGCCATGAAGCCTACCGCGCCGCGCTCGATCGACTGCAGCGTGACGGGCACAGCTACTACTGCACCTGCACGCGCAGCCGTATTCAGCAGGTTGGCGGGCTGTACGACGGCCACTGCCGGGCGCTGGGGCTCGGGCCGGAAAACGCCGCGCTGCGCCTTAAGGTTGATCGTCCGCTGAGCGAATTTCACGACCAGCTGCGTGGCAGCGTCAAGGCCGATGCCAGGCTGGCGCAGGAAGACTTTATTATTCATCGCCGCGATGGGCTGTTTGCCTATAACCTTGCGGTGGTGGTGGATGACCATTTCCAGGGCGTGACGGAAGTGGTGCGCGGCGCGGATCTGATTGAGCCGACCGTGCGTCAAATCACGCTCTACGATCAGTTTGGCTGGCCTGCGCCGCGCTATCTGCACCTGCCGCTGGTGTTAAACCACGACGGCAACAAGCTCTCCAAGCAGAATCATGCGCCGCCGCTGCCGGAAGGCGATCCGCGCCCGGCGCTGGCAGCAGCGCTGCGTTTTCTCGGTCAGCCGGTGGCAGAAAGCTGGCGCGATCTGAGCGTTGCCGCGCTGTTACAGCACGCAATCGGTGACTGGAAGTGCAAAAAAATCCCAATAAACGACGCGCAGCAGTAGCATACACCGACTTCGGCATTCTCAAACGCTTCACTCTGAGCTATGATTAGCCGCTGTTTTTACCGACCAAATTTCATTGTCACTATCGAGGTGTCCCATTTTTACCCGAGTTGCTAATTTTTGCCGGAAAGTCCTCAGTCGCGATGACGTGGCGCCAGCCGAGGTCGAGGAAGTGCGTCAGATGACCGTCATTCCGCGCGATAGTCATAACATCTCGCGCAAGGACATCAGTGAAAATGCCCTCAAGGTACTGTATCGCCTGAACAAAGCCGGATTCGAAGCCTACCTGGTAGGCGGCGGCGTGCGCGATTTGCTGCTGGGTAAAAAACCGAAAGACTTCGATGTGACCACCAACGCCACGCCGGATCAGATGCGTAAACTGTTCCGCAACTGCCGTCTGGTCGGTCGTCGCTTCCGCCTCGCGCACGTGATGTTTGGCCCGGAAATTATCGAGGTCGCCACCTTCCGTGGTCACCATGAAGCGGAGCAGCCGGTTGCTGATGACCGCAACAGCTCGCAGCGCGGCCAGAATGGTATGCTGCTGCGCGATAATATTTTCGGTTCGATTGAAGATGACGCCCAGCGCCGCGATCTGACGATTAACAGCCTCTATTACAGCGTGGCCGACTTCACCGTGCGTGATTACGTGGGTGGCCTGAGCGACCTGCAGCAGGGCATCATCCGGATGATCGGTGACCCGGAAACCCGCTACCGTGAAGACCCGGTGCGTATGCTGCGCGTGGTGCGCTTCGCCGCCAAGCTGGACATGAGCATCGCGCCCGAAACCGGTGAGCCCATCCCGCGTCTCGCTACGCTACTGAACGATATCCCACCGGCACGCCTGTTCGAAGAGACGCTGAAGCTGCTGCAGGCGGGTTACGGTCATCAAACTTATCTGAAACTGCGTGAATATCAGCTGTTCCAGCCGCTGTTCCCGATCATCACCCGCTACTTCACCGAACAGGGTGACAGTAATATGGAGAAGATGATCCTGCAGGTGCTGAAAAATACCGATAACCGCATCCACAACCAGATGCGTGTTAACCCGGCGTTCCTGTTTGCGGCGATGTTCTGGTATCCACAGCTGGAAGCCGCGCAGAAAATCGCCCAGGAGAGCGGGCTGGTCTATTACGATGCCTTCGCGCTGTCGATGAATGACGTGCTGGATGAGGCGTGCCGCTCGCTGGCTATTCCAAAACGCATTACCACGCTGGTGCGGGATATCTGGCAGCTGCAGCTGCGCCTGTCGCGCCGCCACGGTAAGCGTGCGTGGAAGCTGATGGAGCATCCGAAATTCCGCGCCGCTTACGACCTGCTGGCACTGCGTGCCGAAGTGGAAAACAACCACGAACTGCAGCGTCTGACCACCTGGTGGGGCGAGTTCCAGGTTTCTGCGCCACCGCAGCAGAAAACCATGCTCAACACCCTGGGCGATGATCCGGTGCCACGCCGCCGCACCCGCCGCCCGCGCAAGCGCGTTCCCGGCGGCCAGCGCCGCGACCATAACAACGACGCATGATCCGCGTTTATCTGGCGCTGGGCAGTAATCTGGCCGACCCGCTGCATCAGGTGCAATCTGCCCTGAATGCGCTGGCGGCCCTGCCTGATACCACGCTGGTAGCCACCTCTTCTCTTTACCGCACCCCCCCTTACGGCCCGCCGGACCAGCCTGATTTTCTCAATGCTGCCGTGGCGCTGGATACGGCACTTGCGGCCGAAACCCTGCTCGACCATACCCAGCGCATTGAGCTGGAGCAGGGGCGCGTGCGCAAAGCGCATCGCTGGGGGCCGCGCACGCTTGACCTCGACATCATGCTGTTTGGTGAGCAGACGCTGAGCACGCTACGCCTGACGGTCCCCCACTACGATATGCACAATCGCGCCTTTATGCTGCTGCCGCTGCTGGAGATCGCCCCCGATCTGACCTTGCCCAACGGCACCCGCATCGCGGATTTGCTGGCGACGCTCGACAGCAGCAGCATCCGGCACTGGTAATCGGCAAACCGCGGGCCGGGCATGCCCGCGACCTCACCCGCGACAATGCTGACATCCCTCTCCCCTTCCATTAAGATACGCCCAACAGAAAATGCCTAACGGGGATCTGATGAAACCGACTACCGTCTCGACCTTACGCCAGTGGAAGCAGCAGGGGCACAAATTCGCCACCATCACCGCCTATGATTACAGCTTTGCCCGCCTGTTTGCCGATGAGGGTATTCAGGTCATGCTGGTGGGTGACTCTCTTGGCATGGTGGTTCAGGGCCACGACTCCACGCTGCCGGTCACGGTTGCCGATATCGCTTACCACACGCAAACCGTGCGCCGTGGCGCCCCCGCTGCGCTGCTGCTCGCTGACCTACCGTTTATGAGCTACGCCACGCCACAGCAGACCTTTGACAGCGCCGCGACGCTGATGCGCGCCGGGGCCAACATGGTGAAGCTGGAGGGCGGCAAGTGGCTGGCGGAAACGGTGCAACAGTTAACCGAACGCGCGGTGCCGGTGTGTGGCCACCTCGGGCTGACGCCGCAGTCGGTGAATGTTTTTGGCGGGTACAAAGTGCAGGGTCGTGAAAGCGCCGATGCCGAGCGCCTGCTGGAAGATGCACTGGCGCTGGAAGCAGCAGGCATACAGCTGCTGGTGCTGGAGTGCGTGCCGGTTTCGCTGGCAAAACGCGTGACCGAGGCGCTGGCCATCCCGGTGATTGGCATTGGCGCGGGCAGCGTCACCGACGGTCAGATACTGGTGATGCACGACGCCTTTGGCATTACCGGCGGTCACATTCCTAAATTTGCCAAAAACTTCCTCGCTGAGGCCGGAGAGATCCGCGCCGCAGTGCGTCAGTATGTAGCAGAAGTTGAAGCCGGAAGTTATCCGGCCGCTGAACACAGTTTCCAGTAAACCAGGAGAAACACCGTGCTGATTATTGAAACCCTGCCGATGCTGCGCCGCGAAATTCGCCGCTGGCGCCAGGACGGCAAGCGCATTGCGCTGGTGCCAACCATGGGCAACCTGCATGACGGGCATATGACCCTGGTGGATGAAGCGCGCGCGCGTGCCGATATCGTGGTGGTGTCGATCTTCGTTAACCCGATGCAGTTTGAGCGCGCAGACGATCTGGCGCGCTATCCGCGCACGCTGCAGCAGGATTGTGAAAAGCTGAACCGCCGCGGCGTTGATCTGGTGTTCTCCCCGGCACCGGGCGATGTCTATCCCAAAGGGCTGAGCGAGCAGACGTTTGTCGACGTTCCCGGCCTTTCCACCCTGCTGGAAGGCGCCAGCCGCCCGGGGCACTTCCGCGGCGTTTCCACCATCGTCAGCAAGCTGTTTAACCTGGTGCAGCCCGACCTCGCCTGCTTTGGCGAAAAGGATTACCAGCAGCTGGCGCTGATCCGCAAAATGGTGGCGGATATGGGCTACGATATTGATATCGTCGGCGTGCCCACCGTGCGTGCCAAAGATGGCCTGGCGCTCAGCTCGCGTAACGGCTATCTGAGCAGCGATGAGCGTAAAATCGCCCCGGTGCTGAGCCAGGTGATGCACAGCATCGCTGCAAAACTGGAAAGCGGCGAGCGCCATGTGGAAGAGATGATTGCGGCGGCGGAAAGTGAGCTGGCAGCGCAGGGCTTACAGGCCGATGGGCTGGCGATTGTGGATGCCGATACGCTGCTGCCGCTCAATGTCGACAGTCAGCGTGCGGTGATCCTGATGGCGGCCTGGCTCGGCAAGGCTCGCCTGATTGATAACCAACAGGTTGATCTGACCCAGTAGACAGACGTGCGGCGCCGGGTAATACTGGCGTCCGTTTTTTGCATTGACTGTAGAGTGATGAGTTATGAATCGTACTATGTTGCAGGGCAAACTCCACCGGGTCACCGTGACCCAGGCTGACCTGAATTACGAAGGTTCCTGCGCCATCGATCAGGATTTCCTCGATGCTTCCGGCATTCTGCAATACGAAGCGATCGATATCTATAACATCAACAACGGCCAGCGTTTCTCAACCTACGCTATCGCCGCCGAACGCGGTTCGAAAATCATCTCGGTCAACGGTGCGGCAGCGCGCTGTGCCTGCGAAGGGGACCTGCTGATTATCTGTTCGTACGTGCAGATGTCGGACGCAGAGGCCCGCGAGTGGCAGCCGAAGGTGGCCTATTTCGAAGGTAAAAACCAGATGAAGCGCGTGGCGAAAGCCGTGCCGGTTCAGGTGGCGTAAAAAGCCAAACATGTAGGGGCCGATCGGAAAAATGATCGGCCCCTATCCATCAGGTACGTAATCCGCGACCGCGCTGGATCAGCACCCACACCAGAATATAAAACACCGCAATAAACGCCACCAGCACGCCCAGCGTAAACGCCAGCGGCACATCGTTAATCCCGAGGAAACCGTAGCGGAATCCGCTGATCATATAGACGATCGGGTTCAGCTTCGACACCATCTGCCATACCGGCGGCAGCAGCGTCAGTGAATAGAACACCCCGCCAAGGTAGGTCAGCGGCGTCAGCACGAAGGTCGGGATCAGGCTGATATCATCGAAAGTCCGGGCAAATACCGCATTCAACAGGCCCGCCAGCGAGAACAGCACCGCCGTCAGCAGCAGCGTCACCGCCACCATCAGCCACGAATGCACCTGGAACGGCACGAAGAACAGCGAAATCGCCGTCACCAGCACGCCCACGCAGATCCCGCGCGCCACGCCGCCGCCGACATAACCGGCGATAATCACGTGCGTCGGTACCGGTGCCACCAGCAGCTCTTCGATATTGCGCTGGAACTTGGCGCTGAAGAACGACGAGGCCACGTTGGCATAGGCATTGGTGATCACCGCCATCATAATCAGGCCCGGCACAATAAACTGCATATAGCTGAAGCCGTGCATCTCACCGATGCGCGAGCCGATCAGGTTGCCGAAAATAATAAAGTAGAGCGTCATGGTGATCACCGGCGGCACCAGCGTCTGGATCCAGATGCGGGCGAAACGGTTAATCTCTTTACCCCAGATGCTCTTCAGGGCGACCCAGTATAAATGTGTCATGCTTTTTCTCCTGTGCGCCCGTTAACCAGGTCGACAAACAGCTCCTCAAGACGGTTGGCCTTGTTGCGCATACTCAATACCTGCACGCCCTGATGGCTGAGCTGGCTAAACACGCTGTTCAGCCCCTGCTCACGCAGCACTTCCACTTCCAGCGTCGAGGTATCAATCAGCCGATACTGGAAACCTTCCAGCTTCGGCAGCGGGCTTTTAGCCGCGAGGTCGAGAATAAAGGTTTCCGATTTCAGCTTAGAAAGCAGGCCCTTCATTGAGGTGTTTTCCACCAGCTCACCGCGCTGGATAATGCCGATATTGCGGCACAGCATTTCGGCTTCTTCCAGATAGTGGGTGGTCAGGATAATGGTGGTGCCCTGCGCATTCAGCTCCTGCAGGAAGGTCCACATTGAGCGGCGCAGTTCGATATCCACCCCGGCGGTTGGCTCATCGAGGATCAGCAGCTTTGGCTCGTGCATCAGCGCGCGGGCGATCATCAGGCGGCGCTTCATCCCGCCGGAAAGCATGCGCGCACGTTCGTTGCGTTTATCCCATAAATCCAGCTGCTTCAGGTATTTTTCCGCACGCTTTAACGCGTCCGGTTTCTCCACGCCGTACAGTCCGGCCTGGCTGACCACAATCTGCATCACGGTTTCAAACTGGTTAAAGTTGAACTCCTGCGGCACCAGCCCGAGCTGACGCTTGGCGTTGACCACGTCCTGCTGCAGGTCATAGCCAAACACCCGGACTTTGCCGCCGGTTTTGTTAACCAGCGAGCTGATAATGCCGATGGTGGTAGATTTACCGGCGCCGTTAGGGCCGAGCAGCGCATAGAAATCACCGGCCTCGACAGCGAGATCGATGCCCTTGAGCGCCTGAACCCCGCCTGTGTAGGTTTTGGTCAGCTTTTCAAGTTCCAGTGCATATGTCATAGGTAAGCGAGAGCCTTATTCATTTATACCCTTCAGACTTCAAGCTGCAGGTGCGTTGGCTACATTCGTTCACCCGAATCACTGACTTCAGTAAGCTCATCGGGATTCACTCATTTGCCGCCTTCCCGCAACTCGAATTATTTTGGGTATGGGTTTCTTGTTTGTCATTTCCAATCACGGTGCGTTGCCCTATATTACGGTACGCATTTCGAGGTAGTGGCAGACATCATTATGAAAGACATTAACACCCTTATCAGCAACAATCGCCAGTGGTCCAAATTACTGAAAGAGGAAGATCCCGGTTTCTTTGAACGCCTGTCTCTGGCGCAGAAGCCGCGCTTCCTGTGGATTGGCTGTTCTGACAGCCGGGTACCTGCCGAGCGCCTGACCGGGCTGGAGCCGGGTGAACTGTTTGTTCACCGCAACGTCGCCAACCTGGTGGTGCACACCGATCTCAACTGCCTGTCGGTGGTGCAGTACGCGGTTGAAGTGCTGGAAGTGGAACACATTATTATCTGTGGTCACTACGGCTGCGGCGGCGTTCAGGCGGCGGTGGATAACCCGGAACTCGGCCTGATTGACAACTGGCTGCTGCATATCCGTGATTTGTGGTACAAGCATAGCGCGTTACTCGGTGAACTGCCGCCGGAAAAGCGCTTTGATAAACTGTGTGAAATCAACGTGATTGAGCAAGTTTACAACCTCGGCCACTCCACCATCATGCAGTCAGCGTGGAAACGCGGGCAGAAGGTCAACATTCACGGTTGGGTTTACGGTATTCAGGACGGTTACCTGCGCGATCTGGAAGTCTCCGCAACCAGTCGTGAAATCCTCGAACAGCGCTATCGCCACGGTATCGCCAACCTGCTGAACGACCCGGATCTCAATCCGTAATCCCCATTTATATCCTTGCTCTAAATTATTCACGCTGGATGAAGGCGGCAAGCCTGCGAATCCCCGGGAGCATAGGTCACTATGTGACTGGGGTGAACAGGAGAAGCCAACGCACAGGCAGCTTGAAGAATGACGAGCAAGCGGCGTATGTTATTACAGGCCGGAAAATCCGGCCTTAGTCGATTGTGCTGTGGATAAACCTGCGATTACTCGTCCAGCATCACCACTTTGCCCACGTACGGCAGGTGGCGATAGCGCTGGGCATAGTCAATGCCGTAGCCCACCACAAACTCGTCAGGAATGGCGAAACCGACATACTC
Source organism: Erwinia aphidicola (assembly GCF_014773485.1). Taxonomy (GTDB): domain Bacteria; phylum Pseudomonadota; class Gammaproteobacteria; order Enterobacterales; family Enterobacteriaceae; genus Erwinia; species Erwinia aphidicola. Next base: position 74,491 of record NZ_JACXBP010000002.1, read on the forward strand.
TACCGGCACGTCCACTTCGCGGCGGGAAGGCTTATCCAGCAGGGTGCAGATCGCCACGGATTTCGGGCCGCGCAGGTTGAAAAGCTCACGCACTTTGCTCAGCGTATTACCTGAATCGATAATATCTTCGACGATCAGCACGTCTTTACCGCGAATATCCTCATCCAGGTCTTTAAGGATTTTCACATCACGGGTGCTCGAGGTGCCATTTCCGTAGCTCGACGCCGTCATAAAGTCGACTTCGTGGGGGACATCAATGGCGCGACACAGATCGGCCATAAACATAAATGAACCGCGCAGCAGGCCCACCAGCACCATTTCACTACCGCTGTCGCGGTAATGTTCAGTGATTTGCTGGCCGAGTGCGGCAACGCGGGATTTGATCTCCGCTTCGGAGATCATAACTTCAACGGTGTGTTTCATAGCTCTTCGTCGATTGCTCAGGGAAAGCGCCGCAGTTTATCACACTTCTCACGCCCGGCGCTCGCTGTTGCGCAACGTGGCTTTCATTCGCGCGCGACAGACATATAGACTGCTGTACGTTCAGATAGCCACATTTCATATCGCATAATGATTTAACCATAGAGCGTTTATTCATTTATCAGCACAACCTGCCACATGCTAGCTTAGCGTCCAGAATAAGTAATCATCATGCCAGCAGGCAGGAGAACACATGGCTTCATCACATTCCAAAAAGACCCACATTGGCACGCGCGAGCTGCAGCCCGAAACGCAGATGCTGAACTACGGTTATGACCCGGCGCTCTCTGAAGGCGCGGTTAAACCCCCGGTGTTTCTCACCTCGACCTTTGTGTTTAACAGCGCGGAGGAGGGGCGGGATTTCTTTGATTACGTTTCGGGCCGGCGTGAACCCCCTGCGGGCGAAGGCAACGGGCTGGTCTACTCGCGCTTCAACCACCCCAACAGTGAAATTGTCGAGGATCGGCTGGCGATCTACGAGCGTACCGACAGCGCGGCGCTGTTCTCGTCGGGGATGTCGGCGATCTCCACCACCCTACTGACCTTTGTGAAACCGGGTGATGTTATCCTGCACTCACAGCCGCTGTATGGCGGCACCGAAACGCTGCTAAGCAAAACCTTCCACAATCTTAGCGTGACCTCGGTGGGCTTTAGCGATGGCGTTAATGAAGCATCGGTACAGGCGGCGGCGGATGCCGCGATGGCGCAGGGGCGGGTGTCGGTGATCCTGATTGAATCCCCGGCGAACCCGACTAACAGCCTGGTGGATATCGCGCTGATTAAGCGCGTGGCCGACAAAATTGAACACCAGCAACAGCACCGCCCGGTGATTGCCTGCGATAACACCCTGCTCGGCCCGGTGTTTTCCCGCCCGACGGAGCACGGGGCGGATATTTCGCTCTATTCCCTGACCAAATATGTCGGCGGCCACTCGGATCTGATCGCCGGGGCAGCGATGGGCAATAAGGCCCTCATCCGCCAGGTGAAGGCGCTGCGCAGCGCAATCGGCACGCAGCTCGATCCGCACTCCAGCTGGATGATTGGCCGCTCGCTTGAGACGCTGGCACTGCGCATGGAGCGGGCGAACGATAATGCCGCCGCCGTGGCGGAGTTTCTGCGTAGTCATCCGGCGGTCGAGCAGATTCACTATCTGCCATTCCTGGCGGCGGACTCTGCGGCCGGAAAAACCTGGCGCGCCCAGTGCAGCGGTGCCGGTTCGACCTTCTCGTTCGATATTCGGGGCGGTCAGGAGGCGGCATTTAAGTTCCTCAATGCGGTGCAGCTGTTCAAGCTGGCGGTCAGCCTCGGCGGCACCGAATCTCTCGCCAGCCATCCGGCCAGCACCACCCACTCCGGCGTGCCGCTGGAGGTGCGCGACCGCATTGGCATAAAATCCTCTACCATCCGTTTATCGATCGGTATTGAGAACAAAGATGATTTGATCGAGGATTTGCGCCTGGCGCTGGGATAGAGGCGGGCGAGGCATGCCTCGCCCCTACAAAGGCAAGGAGATGTTTTCGTAGGGGACGACCTTTTTTCCGGTCGTCCCGTTTAGCTGGCACCCTCGGGCTTAAGCCACGGTAAACCCGAGCATCATCCCGGTATCTTCGTGCTCCAGCAGATGGCAGTGCGCCATATAGGCCTGGTCTGGCGTGGCCTGATGGTTAAACCGGACCAGCACTTCGCTGCGCCAGCCCTCAACGCGCACCGTGTCCTTCCAGCCGCTGCGGTGCGGCGCGGGCGGTTTACCGTTTTCTGACAAAATGCGGAACTGGGTACCGTGAATGTGGAACGGATGCAGCATCTGATCGCCTTCGCCCGAGAGGGTCCACTTCTCATACGCGCCCTGCTTCACTTCGAACGAGGGTTTATCCATGTTGAACGCCACGCCGTTAATCTGATTTCCCTGGTGGAAGTCATAAGCTTTCGGCGTTTTGGCATGGTCCATTCCCGCCATCTCGCCGTGATCCATCCCCGACATCGCCATCTGCGGCTTAGCGTCCGCTTTGTCGCTGTCGTGCGCATCCATACTCATGCCCGCCATCGACGCATGGCCGTATTTCTCCATCAGCGCCAGCATGCCGCGACGGTCCAGCTCAGGGTCCATCATCAGCTGTAGCCAGCGCGTATTGGCGCCCTGCGCAGCAGGCACGGCAGGCATCTCAACCAGCCTATCCGGCAGCGTGCCGCTGGCCTGCACCTGCAGCGGCGCAATCGACAGTACCGGCAGCGGCTGGTTAAACGGCGGTAGCGTCATCCCCATCTGGCGCACCGGCAGCGTTTGCAGGTCGAACGGCTTGCCATCGGTGGTATCGACCAGCACTTCGAAGCGCTCGCCCGGCATCATCGGCAGCTCGCTAACCTGCACGGGTTCACCCAGCAGCCCGCCATCGCTGGCAATCACATACATCGGGCGCTTATCGCTGGTGGTGATATTCAGCGAGCGGGCGTTACAGCCGTTGAGCAGGCGCAGGCGCAACCAGCCGCGCGGCACGCCCGCCTGCGGGTAAATCGCCCCGTTAGTCAGCATGGTGTCGCCAAACCAGCCGACGGCGGCACTCATGATATCCAGCTGATAGTCGATCTGGCTGCCGTCAGCGGTTAGCCGTTTGTCCTGCAGGATCACCGGAATATCATCAATGCCCCACTGCTTTGGCAGCAGCAGCTCGCCGCTCTCCGGGTCGTTAATCAGCACCAGCCCGGCCAGCCCTTGCGCCACCTGATAACCGGTACGGCCATGCTGGTGCGGGTGGAACCAGCAGGTCGCAGCAGGTTGGTCCGGGGTAAAGGTCACGCGGCGGCTCTGGTTAGGCGCAATGCGCGCCTGGGGTCCGCCATCGACCTGGCCGGGCAGCTCCAGACCGTGCCAGTGCACCGTCGTCGCTTCCGGCAGGCGGTTATACACGGTGATGTTGACCTCTTTGCCACGCTCCAGCTGGATTGCCGGGCCAAGCAGAGCGCCATTATAGCCCCAGGTAGGGACATTTTTTCCGCGCCAGCTGCTGCTGCCCGCCTGCGCGATCAGGCTAATTTCACTGCGAGCATCGGCAGTGAGTAATGAGGGGATCGGCAACAGCGGCCGCTGTTCCGCCGCCATCAGCGAGCGGCTCCACAGTGGCAGTGCGCTGGCAGCGCCCAGCGCGGCGCTTAATTTGAGAAAATCACGGCGTTGCATCGTCCATTCCTTGCGTCAAACGTGAATAATGCGGGCAGCATAAACCCTGCCCCAGCGGTAAGGTCAAGCCCGTTTACTTTGTGCGGATTGGGCGCTTCAGGAATTTTCTACGCTAATTTTGGCTGGCACCTGGCCTGAACTGTGCTAACGTCAGGTTATTGCACACGTATGAGAATAACTATGAAGAAAAGCATCAAGGCTCTGTTGCTGTTAGGGCTGTTTGGCTTCTCCTCCACCAGTTTCGCCCTGAGCGAATCGGAAGCAGAAGATTTGGCAGATTTAACCGCCGTATTTGTTTATTTGAAAAACGACTGTGGCTATCAGGATTTACCGGACGGGCAAATTCGCCGGGCACTGGTCTTTTTTGCACAGCAAAACCGTTGGGATTTAACCAATTACAACAGTTTCAACATGAAAGCGCTGGGTGAAGACAGCTATCGCGATCTGAGCGGTATTGCCGTTCCTAATGATACCAAGTGCAAATCTCTCGCACGGGACTCGCTGAGCCTGCTCGCCTACGTGAAATAAACCTCTGATATCCTTCCTGCTGCCGATCATTTGACCGTGCAACCACGGTCATAAATGGCTATGATATTGGCCCATTTTTCGTCAGGAGGAGTCCCCACCATGACCGATAAAGAAATGTGGTATGAAACGCTTCATGCCGGATTCGGACAGTATTTTTCTGTCGATAAAGTACTGTATCGCGAACAAACCGGGCATCAGGATCTGGTCATTTTTGAAAACTCCGCGTTAGGTCGCGTCATGGCGCTGGACGGTGTGGTACAAACCACCGAGCGCGATGAGTTTATCTATCATGAGATGATGACCCACGTTCCGCTGCTGGCTCACGGCGCGGCAAAACACGTGCTGATTATCGGCGGTGGCGATGGTGCCATGCTGCGTGAAGTCAGCCGTCATCAGAACATCGAAAAAATCACCATGGTCGAAATTGATGCGGGCGTGGTGACGTTCTGCAAACAGTACCTGCCGAACCACAGCCAGGGCGCTTATGACGATCCGCGCTTTACGCTGGTGATCGACGATGGCGTGAACTTCGTGAGCCAGACCGGTGAAAAGTTTGATGTCATTATCTCTGACTGTACCGATCCGATTGGACCGGGGGAAAGCCTGTTTACCTCAGACTTCTATCAGGGATGCCACCGCTGCCTTAATCCTGGCGGCATCTTCGTGGCGCAGAATGGCGTCTGTTTCCTGCAGCAGGACGAAGCCGTCAACAGCCACCGCAAGCTCGGCCACTACTTTGCGGATGTCAGCTTCTATCAGGCGGCGGTGCCGACCTATTACGGCGGCATCATGACCTTTGCCTGGGCCAGCGACAACCCGGCGCTACGCCAGCTGGATGCGGCCACTATCGCATCGCGCTTTGACGCAGCAGGACTGACCTGCCGTTACTATAATCCGGCAATCCATACGGGCAGTTTTGCCCTGCCGCAATATCTGTTGAATGCGCTGGCTGACTAGCCGGGCATTCTTAGGGGGTGAGTGAAATTGCAAAAGCTGAAACTACATGGCTTCAACAACCTGACGAAAAGCCTGAGTTTTTGTATCTACGATATCTGTTACGCGAACACTGAGGCTGAACGCGACGGATACATTGCGTACATTGATGAGCAGTATAATGCTAACCGCCTGACCGAAATTCTGAGCGAAACCTGCTCGATTATCGGGGCGAACGTGCTGAATATCGCACGCCAGGACTATGAACCACAGGGTGCCAGCGTGACGATTCTGGTGAGCGAAGAGCCTGTCGATCCGCGCGATATTGATACCTCTGAGCACCCCGGCCCGCTGCCAAACTCCGTGGTTGCGCACCTTGATAAGAGCCATATCTGCGTGCATACCTACCCGGAAAGCCATCCCGAAGGCGGGCTCTGTACTTTCCGTGCCGATATTGAAGTATCAACCTGCGGCGTGATTTCGCCCCTGAAAGCGCTGAACTACTTAATTCACCAGCTGGAGTCCGATATTGTCACCATCGACTATCGCGTGCGCGGCTTTACGCGCGACGTCAACGGGGTGAAACACTTTATCGACCACGAGATCAATTCGATCCAGAACTTTATGTCGGACGATATGAAGTCGATGTATGACATGATGGATGTGAATGTCTATCAGGAAAATATGTTCCATAGCAAAATGCTGCTGAAGGAGTTCGATCTTAAACATTATCTGTTTAATACCGACCCTGCCGACCTCAGCCCGCAGGAACATAAGCGTATCACCGATCTGCTGTGGAAAGAGATGCGTGAAATTTACTATGGCCGCAACATTCCAGCCATTGGATTAAAAGCGCCTTAACCGCTTAACTTATCGCTTTAAGTTATTCGTATAAATAAACGGCCTGCGGGCCGTTTTTTATTTCTGCCATTTTCATTTAATCACATTGTAATTTGCGTAACGCTACGCAATAAATCCGCTGCCAGCCTGTTGCTCTCCCCTTGCTGCATGAGGCACGATAGCTGCACTGGCATAAGGATAATCGAAAACCAGATCAATAATACCCATTTCGCCAGACAAAATATCGGAAGTAGAGCAGTTATTGTATTTAGAAGGGGTATTGAAACCATCTTATCCCACTATTAGGAACATCATCCTGAGATATACTGTTTTATCGCCAGTGATGAAAAACTGAATCAAGTTTATCACTCAATTTCGAGTAAACTGCTCAGGCAACATAAGGGATTTTCTTTGCAACGAGCTACAGGAGATAAGGAATATGTCATCAGAACACCAAACAGCTTCCCTGAAGAATTCTGACCGAGCGCGTGCAACTCAGGTTAAATTAATTGAACGGGCCCAGGCCGCTCTGGCAGAGGCACGTAAAAATGGCACCGTAGAAGTGATTACCACTAAAGACGGCACGCAGTTTCTCAGCGTGAAAATGAAGCCCGAGTCTTAACAGCGCAGGGCCATGACCAGCCCCTACGGGATGAGGTTGCCCCCATCCCAGGGGCCGATCTTTTGTTTTGATCGGCCCGCATTCGCTGCTCATCGCCCCTGCAAAAACGCGCGATAGGCGGCGATCACCGCGAGAAAATCCTCCACGCCGCAGAACGCCAGGCTCTCTTCGTCGTAATAGCTCATGCCGTCTTCCATCTCGTCGCCGTCAAAACCGAGCTGATTGGCGCGGATCATCACCTCTTCTTCATCCAGCAGCAGCGTGTACTCTTTCCCCACCCGCTGCCACTGGCGCACGCTGCCTTTCACTTCAGCCACTGCCGCTTCCACTTCATCCAGCAGCGCGAGGTTTTCATTCACCTCATCATTAAACCAGTGGCCGACGGCCTCGTGGCCCATCGTCATGCGGACTTTCACCACGCCGGTGATGTCCCTTAAAAATTCGTATTCCATGATACTTTCCTCCAGCACAGACGGCTTACTGTTGCGCGTCTGCCCCGACAAATCTGAGCTTGAGCGCGCATTATCGCAGCCCGCCTGCACAAAAGCAGCGCTTTTACGTCAGGCATAAAAAAACCGGGCACGAGGCCCGGTTTGTCAGCGCTAACTGGGGGTTAAACCGCAGTCTGGAAAATCACGCCGTCAGCTTTGTCGGTGTACTGGCTCAACTGGTCAAAGTTCAGGTAACGGTAGGTATCCACCGCAGTTTTGTCCACCTGGTCCATGAACTTCAGGTACTCTTCCGGCGTTGGCAGTTTGCCCAGCAGAGACGCTACCGCAGACAGCTCGGCAGACGCCAGGAAGACGTTGGCACCGGTACCCAGACGGTTCGGGAAGTTACGCGTGGAGGTCGACACCACCGTTGCGCCATCTGCCACACGCGCCTGGTTACCCATGCACAGGGAACAGCCGGGGATCTCGATGCGCGCGCCGCTCTTACCGAACACGCTGTAGTAGCCCTCTTCAGTCAGCTGCGCCGCGTCCATCTTGGTTGGCGGAGCCACCCACAGACGGGTTGGCAGCTGGCCTTTGTGCGCATCCAGCAGCTTACCAGCCGCACGGAAGTGACCGATGTTGGTCATGCAGGAGCCAATAAACACTTCGTCAATCTTGGTGCCCTGCACGTCGGACAGCAGGCGGGCATCGTCCGGGTCGTTTGGCGCACAGAGAATTGGCTCTTTGATGTCGGCCAGATCGATTTCGATGACTGCCGCGTATTCCGCGTCAGCATCGCCTTCCATCAGCTGTGGATCCGCCAGCCATTTCTCCATGCCCTGGATACGGCGCTCGATGGTACGACGGTCGCCGTAGCCTTCAGAGATCATCCACTTCAGCAGCACGATGTTCGAGTTGAGATACTCGATGATCGGGTCTTTGCCCAGCTTGATGCTACAGCCCGCTGCAGAGCGCTCTGCCGAAGCATCGGACAGTTCGAATGCCTGCTCAACTTTCAGGTCAGGCAGACCTTCAATTTCGAGGATGCGGCCAGAGAAGATGTTTTTCTTACCTTTCTTCTCAACGGTCAGCAGGCCAGCTTTGATCGCATACAGCGGGATCGCGTGTACCAGATCGCGCAGGGTGATGCCAGGCTGCATTTTGCCTTTGAAGCGCACCAGCACCGACTCTGGCATATCCAGCGGCATAACGCCGGTTGCCGCAGCAAACGCCACCAGGCCAGAACCCGCCGGGAAGGAGATGCCAATAGGGAAACGGGTGTGCGAGTCACCGCCCGTACCGACGGTATCCGGCAGCAGCATACGGTTCAGCCAGCTGTGGATAATGCCGTCGCCAGGGCGCAGCGATACACCACCACGGTTCATAATGAAGTCAGGCAGAGTGTGGTGCGTGGTCACGTCCACCGGCTTCGGATAGGCCGCGGTGTGGCAGAAGGACTGCATCACCAGGTCCGCAGAGAAGCCCAGGCAGGCAAGATCTTTCAGCTCATCACGGGTCATTGGACCGGTGGTATCCTGCGAGCCAACCGAGGTCATTTTCGGTTCGCAGTAGGCACCAGGGCGCACGCCGTCAACGCCACAGGCGCGGCCAACCATTTTCTGCGCCAGGGAGAAGCCACGGGTGCTGGCCGCCACGTCTTTCGCCTGCTCAAACACGTCGCTGTGCGGCAGACCGAGAGATTCACGCGCTTTGGTGGTCAGGCCACGGCCGATAATCAGTGGAATACGGCCACCCGCACGCACTTCATCCAGCAGCACGTTGGTTTTCAGTTCGAAATTAGCCAGCACTTCACCGGTTTCGTGATTGCGCACTTCGCCTTTGTAGGGATAGATGTCGATCACATCGCCCATATTCAGACGGTCAACGTCCACTTCGATCGGCAGTGCGCCGGCATCTTCCATGGTGTTGAAGAAGATCGGCGCGATTTTACCGCCGAGGCAGACGCCGCCGCCCTTCTTGTTTGGCACGTAAGGGATATCGTCACCCATAAACCACAGCACCGAGTTGGTGGCGGATTTACGTGAAGAACCGGTACCGACCACGTCACCTACGTAAGTCAGCGGGAAGCCTTTTTGCTGCAGGGCTTCAATCTGTTTGATCGGGCCAACGTTACCGGCATCATCGGGTTCGATGCCTTCACGGGCGTTTTTCAACATCGCTAACGCGTGCAGTGGAATATCCGGGCGCGACCAGGCATCCGGCGCCGGAGAGAGGTCGTCGGTATTGGTTTCGCCGGTCACTTTGAACACGGTTACGGTGATTTTTTCTGCCAGTTTCGGACGCTTCAGGAACCATTCGGCGTCAGCCCAGGACTGAATAATTTTCTTCGCGTGAGGGTTGCCCGCTTTGGATTTTTCTTCAACGTCATAGAAGTTGTCGAACATCAGCAGCGTGTGGGACAGGGCTTCAGCGGCAATTGGCGCCAGCTTTTCATCGTCAAGCGCTTCGATCAGCGCATGGATGTTATAACCGCCCTGCATGGTGCCCAGCAGCTCAACGGCTTTTTCAGGAGTAACCAGAGGAGAAGTCGCTTCGCCTTTCGCGACAGCAGCCAGGAAACCGGCTTTAACATACGCCGCTTCATCTACGCCCGGCGGCACTCGGTTAATTAACAGGTCTAACAGAAACTCTTCTTCACCCGCTGGAGGGGCTTTTAGCAGTTCAACCAGCGCGGCCATTTGGGAAGCATCTAACGGTTTAGGAACAATCCCCTGGGCAGCACGCTCGGCAACGTGCTTACGGTATTCTTCTAGCACGACGTTCTCCTCACTCTCATTGTATTTGGCATCCCGGGCTACCTAAGTCACCGCGAAGTGAAAACAATCCGTGTGTAGGGTAAGGTGCCCGGTTTCGCGAGTGGCAGCATAGCAGGATTCGGCCTGCATGTTAATCTGTTTACAAAAAAGCAACATCAGCTTGCTGCTGCTTCACGCGGCCATAAACAGCCCTTTGCAGCGCTTTTCACTACCTTTTCAGGCTAGTTTTGGCAATCTCACTGCGACAGCGATTAAAAAACCGCATATCTCCCGCACAGTCATCTCCCATCAGAGCCTGTGGAAATAATTTCAGCTTATTTATCAGATGATTTTGATAACTTATGGGGTGGGATTGGCGCGTTGGTCACTGGCGGGTTGCTTCGGATGTAATGTTGATGACTTGCGTCACTCACCAGCAGAGCAACAATCGTTAAAATCCGCAGACTCTAAGACAGAATTTTCTAAGCTGCCTGTACGGCAGTGAATTGTTTAGTCATGGCAGCATTGCGTCAAAGCCACTATCACTGAGCTAAGGAGTCGTGAATTGGCATGAACTCAAAGCAGCCTACGTGATAGTGGGTAAATTTTTTTATGCAGAATATGCTACACACGAGCCTTTGCTTGCGCGACAAACTGATCCAACGCTGCACGTGAGAGAAAACAAGTAGAGCTATTTTTCTCTGGCAGGGAAGCAGGCTGGCGCGTCATACGATGCTTGGCAAAGCGCTGTGGATTTCTTTGATTAAAGTGGCGTTGTGCATGGTGGTGGGCAGCAGATCGCCGCCCCGCCGTTTACTCAACTGGCTATATCGTCAAAAAAGGTTCTGTCGGTCGTAATATGCGTAGGCGGACATAAAAAGATAAATTCCATGTCGGTGAGCGCTATCAGCTGATGCGCAGTACCTGGATAGATGCAAAATACCGAACCTGAATTTATCGGGTCCGAACGGGTATTTTTCACCGTATGATTGTCACTATCTCCAGTCCATATCTTCCCCTGGCCCGACATAATAATATACCACTCTTCTCCCTCGCTGTGACTGTGGCACGTCACTCGCTTTCCTTTTGCTAATGAGGTGCCGTAGGCACACAGCCCATTCTTGATGACCATCTCCGTAATTGAAATCCCTGCCAGCTGATCCTTTTCCGCACGATCAATATTAAAATTTGATATTAAAATCACGTTTAGCTCCTTTTTTTTACAATTCAGAGTAACTTTTACCCTATAAAAACTGCACTATAAACAATCTAATTACCTACACTCATAACATGGACATGTAAAAGATAATGTGCAAAAAATATTAAAATGGATAAATTACTACAAGGGAAACAGAATGAAAGATATTTATAAACTGAGAGCCAGCGTCAATAATATGATTAGATTCTGGGAGATAAGTCAGGAACCATGGGGAGCGAAAGACGCCACATCAACGTTTATCTATGCAAACAGTGCTTATTGTAGATTACTTGGATTACCTGAAGGTTACGACGTAGCCGGCAGAAAGGATGGCGAGTTGCCGGCATCAACAGCGTGCTTCCAGGAACAATTTCAGGCACATGACCGTAAAGTTGAAGCAATGCAGGATCGCGTCACGTCAATAGAAATTCATCCATTTGAAAAACATGACTGGCTACAACCCTGGTATTTTGACAAATATCCCTTGTTTGATGATGTGGGATTATGCTGTGGAACTATTTTTCATGGCCGCCCCGTAGATGCACTGGTGTTAACCAGCCTTGAAAGCATTCAAATCCCAACATCACTCGTATTTACTCCCCCATCAGAGCTGTTTACAACCAGTGAATGGGATTTGATTTTTTATGTCATCCATGGTTTTACAGGTAAAGAGATATCAAACAAACTATGCCTGTCCAAAAGAACCATAGAAAACAGAATGCGGGTCATCCATAGCAAAGCCAATGTAAATAATAAGCGCGCATTCCTGGACTACTGCTTCCAGCATAATTTCAATAGTTACATCCCACAGAATTTCTTTCAAAAGCCTGAATCAAAAGTGGGAAAATGAACCAAAAAAACCTTCTAACACATGATTACAAGAAAAACATAAAATCTAATAAACCCGAATAAAAAGGTTGAGATCATGAATCGAAATAAAACCAAAACTAGCATTAACACTCCAGACTGGCACAGGGCGCAAATCCAGTGCGCACTCAGAATGAAAGGCTATTCTTTAGCACAGTTATCTCGCGAGTACGGTTTATCATCCGGTACGCTGGCAAATGCTTTATCAAAACCATGGCTGAAGGGTGAGTTAATTATTGCTATGAAAATCGGGATTCCGCCAGAAAAAATCTGGCCATCGCGGTATTATGATGACGAAAAACCAGTCAAAAGAATATTAAGAAAAGTATATTAGCAGTGTTTTCAGCATACGTTTTTTTATCAATGCACAAAGCTCATTATTGCTAAAATTATTCTGATCAGTCCTCCAGCATAATGCCTGGCAATCGCTTAAACTCCCGCGTGTTATTAGTCACCAGAATAGCACCGACGGCAATGGCCGTATCGTTAGGATCAATCGGCGTACCGGCGGTACTCAATGGCATCTTAATGTCTGTGGTGACATCAACCGCCCTTCGATCCCAGGGCAGTATGCATCCAGGCGGGAGCAACTCTGTTTTCTAAGCTGCCTGTACGGCAGTGAACTGCAGACTTTACGACAGAATTTTCTAAGCTGCCTGCTCGGCAGTGAACGGTTGGCAAACCACTCTAACTCGTTATAAACATTATTCAATTGCTGCACTCCTGGTAAAAAACCCTTTTTTAAAGCTGTTCGATTAGATCGTTTAAAATCAAAAAGTTATCGAGGTGACAAAAAAGAGGGTCGTGCGGTTTTCAATAACGTACAGATCATTAAGAGTGACAGTGGATGAGATAAGCCTCTAAACACCAGGTCGAGGCATGCCTCGACCCTACCCTCGACTTTAAATACTTAGTTTTTTTCAGCAGAAGGATCTTTTTGCTTTAAAACTTCAACCTCGCGAACTCGCGCGTCGTAAGCTTGCTAAAAAAATGGATAGGCATAAAGCTACACTCTTCGCCCTCAGACAGTCACGGTAAGCCATGATGAATAGCCAACAACCGAACACGCAGCTGGTGCGCTGCGACCGCCCGATTGCCCACGTGGCGCGCCTGACGCTTAACCGCCCCGCCGCCAGCAATGCCTACAACGCGGTGATGGTAGCCGAGCTGGAAGCGTGCCTGAGCTGGTGCGAGCAGCAGCCGGATATCCGCACGGTGATCCTCACCGGCAGCGGTACGGTATTCTGCGGCGGTGCCGATTTGCAGGAAGCATTCACCGATGGCGGCAAAGGGCTGATGAACTCTCACGGTGGCTATAACCCGTTGCAGCACCTGCCCCGGCGCAAAATCTGGATTGCCGCGCTTAACGGTCATGCCTTCGGCGGCGGGCTGGAGCTGGCGCTGGAGTGCGATTTTATTATCGCGGCGCAGCAGGTGAAAATCGCACTGCCGGAAGTGAAGCACGGGCTGCTGCCGCTCGGTGGCGCGATCGGCCAGCTGGCCACGCGGCTGCCTGCCAGCGTGGCGCGTGAGATGCTGCTGATCGGCGAACCGATGGACGCACAGCGGGCACTGGCGCTGGGGCTGTTTTATCAGCTGGCGGAGGCGGAAGAGCTGATGGAGAGCGCGCTGGCGCTGGCGGCCCGCCTAAACCGCAACGCGCCGCTGGCGGTTCAGGCCTGCAACGCGCTGTTGAGAGAGACTCTCGCTGAGGATCTGCGCCAGCGCAGCGCTGAAGAGTTACAGCAGCTGCAAAGCAGCCTCGACTATCAGGAAGGCCTGCACGCCTTTGCTGAGCGGCGCGCCCCGCAGTGGCGCGGAAAGTAGGATTACAGCTGCACCGCCTGAAACAGCGCGCTTAGCCCTAATCCACCGGCGATGCCGAGCATCGCCAGCCCGTAGCCACTCCCCTGCTGTTTGCCGACCAGCTGGTTGAACAGGCGCGTCACCATAATGGCACCGGAAGCGCCGTAAGGGTGGCCGAGGGCGATCGCCCCGCCCTGCAAATTAATGCGCTGCTCATCAATGCCCAGCGCGTCCACCGAACCCAGTACCTGCGCGGCGAAGGCCTCGTTAAACTCAATCACGGGTATAGCATCCAGCGTCAGCTGCGGCTGGCGCGCCAGTAGCTTTTGCGTGGCGGGCACCGGGCCGAGGCCCAGCAGGTTCGGGTCAACGCCCGCACTACAGGCATCGGCAAACAGCAGCCCCTCGCTAAAACCGCACTCGCGCGCTTTGCGGCGGCTCATCACCAGCAGCAGCGAAGCGCCGTCATTTAGCGGGCAGCAGTTGCCTGCGGTCACCGTGCCGTTGGCGGCGAAAACCGGGGAAAGTGCCGCCAGCCGCTCAAGGGAGGTGCCGGGGCGCGGGCACTCATCGCTGGCTATCTGCTGGCCGTTCACGCTGAGCGCCACGATTTCGGCGGCAAATGCGCCCTGCTGCTGTGCGGCGACGGCGCGCTGATGGCTGCGCAGGGCAAACTGGTCCTGACGCTGGCGGCCGATGCCGCAGTGCTGCGCGACATTTTCGGCGGCGATGCCCATCTCCGGGTCTCCCACCTCCTCCGGCGAGAAGCGCGCACGGCCATAAAAGCGCGGCATCTGCTTCAGAGAGCCGGGTTTCTCCACCCGCCACGGCGCGGTGCTGACGCTCTCAACGCCACCGGCCAGGTAGCATTCGCCGGCCTGCGCCTGCACCAGACGGCAGGCGTTGATCACCGCCTCCAGCCCCGAGCCGCACTGGCGGTCAACCGTTACCGCCGGAACCGCCAGCGGAAGCCCTGCCGCCAGCGCCGCCAGGCGGGCAATGTTGCCACCGCCGCCGGTAGCATTGCCGATAATCACCTCGTCGATGGCGCTGAAATTTTCCGGCAGCGTCGCCAGAAGATGGGTAAACAGCGGTGCCAGCAGCGCTTCCATTGGCAGGCTGGCCAGTGCGCCATAAGCTCTGCCTATCGGCGTGCGGCACGCGGCGACAATCACCGGTTGGCTGTCACTCTGCGGCTGATAGTTCAGTAAGCTCTGCGGCATGGCCTGCAATCCTCTTTTCCAGCTCGTTACGTTTTATCTTGCCGCTTGGCGTCAGCGGCCAGCGGGTAATGCGGTAATAGTGGCGCGGGCGCTTATATTTTGCCAGAAGCTCCCGGCACTTGCCTGCCAGCTGGCGGCAGGCGTCGTCATCGGCTTCAACAACCGCTACCAGCTTTTTGCCGAGGTAGTCATCATCAACGGCGATCACCACCGCCTCAATCATTCCCGGCAGCGATTTAATCACCGACTCGATTTCGGAGAGGTAGATATTATTACCGCCGCTGAGGATCATATTTCCCCGGCGGCCAATCACCGTTAAGCGCTGACGCGGGTCGAGATAACCAATATCGGCCACCGTCGCCATATGACCCTGCTTTACAAAGGCAGTGCCGTCATCGCCCCATAAATACCCTTCGATCAGCTGCTCGCTGCTGAGCCAGATGGTGCCGGGCTGGCCGGCGGGCAGTAATTTACCGTCGTCATCACGGATGGTGATTTCGGTGCCGGGAAAAGCAGACCCGACGTTGGCCAGCGAGTCGCAGATGTTGTCGTCATCCAGCGTCGAGACCGCAATAAATCCCAGCTCGGAAGCGCCGTAATACTCCTGCATGCGCGCCGCCGGAAACAGCGCGCGCGCCTGGCGATAGTGGTTCAGCTCCAGCTTGGCCCCGGCGCTCAGCAGGCTGCGCAGGTCGGGGAATTCTGCCCCGGCGCTGACGCGGGCGAACCCGGCGATCATCGTCGGCACCAGCACGATGCGCGCAATTTTTTCCGCAGCGATCAGGGCCAGCGCCGCCGCAGGCTGCCACTGTCCAAGGCTATAAAAGGTGCCCCCGGCATACAGCGTCTCATTCAGGCAGTAGAGGCCAATGCCGTGCGACAGCGGGCCGGGAAAAAGGGTTGACGGCGCTGCGGCCAGCTGGAAAATCGCCTCGCCGTTTTCAAAGCTGCAGCGCCACGAGCGGCGCGAGCGGATAAAGGCTTTTGGCAGGCTGGTGGTGCCGGAGGTGAAGTTGATCAGAAACGGCGTTGGCGCCTGCATCTGGGCACAAAACTCCCCCTCCTCCAGCGCTTGGTCGGCGGGCTGCCAGCTGTCCACCGCCAGCCAGCGGATCGCAAGCTGCTCCGCCACGGCGATCAGCTGATGGTCCTGCTGTTTCAGCAGCAGCAGGCCGGGCGCCAGGCGGCTCAGCATATCGCGCAGCTGCTCAAGCGGGGCCTGCGGGTCGATAATCGCGGCGGTGTAGGGATGCGCGGTGGCGGCAAGCCAGGCGACGGGAAAAGCAAGGTGGTTACCGGTGGCAATCGCCACAGTGCCGGATGCATTCGGCTGCTGGCGCAGATGCTGATACAGTGCGAGGCCGCGCTGCCACAGCTGCTGCCAGCTCAGCGTCTGGCCATCGATGCTGACGGCGGTTTTATTCGGGGTGTTGTTCGCGTGCCGCTTAACCCTGTCGTGGACCGGCATCTGCCTCAGGCCTCGCTGACGGGGAAATAGCGGGTTAACGCCTGGCGCGTTTCATCGGGAATGCGGCAGGGTTTATGGTCGGTGAGGTCGACACAGACCCAGACTAATTTGCCGAGCGCGGCGGGAATGTTTTTTCCCTGTAGCATCAGCTGGATGCTAAACGTCAGGCTGCTGTTGCCGAGCTTCTCAATCGTCACCTGCGGGGCCACCACATCATCCACCGACAGCGGATGCAGAAAAGTGGCTTCGCATTTTTTAACGTGATACACCACGCCCGCACTGTCGGGGCGAAACAGCGGCAGAATATCCGCACGGCGAAAAGCATTCACTACCGCGTCTTCGCAGTAGTCCAGATAGACGGAATTATGCACGTGGCCGTTGAAATCAATGTCGCGCATTGATACGCGAAATGTTTCGCTATTATACTGATCCTGCATAAAAATCATTAACCTGTAAACCGGACAACACTGAAGAAAATATACCATGAAAGAGACTTTATTCACCAGAGCGGTGGTCCGGGAGTTCGGCAACATCAGCGACGTTGTGCAGCTGGAGCAGTGCGCATTAGCTCCGTTAGCGGCGGGTCACGTGCGGGTCAGAATGCGCTACGCCACGATTAATCCCTCCGATATTATTACCATTTCCGGCGCATACCGTTCACGCATCGCCCTGCCGTTCGTGCCGGGTTTTGAAGGCACCGGCACAGTCAGTGAGAGCCATGACGACACGCTGGCCGTCGGTCAGCGCGTGCTGCCGGTCGGCAGTATGGGCGCGTGGCAGACCTGGAAAGAGAGCGAGCCGCAGTGGTGCTTCACCCTGCCCGACTACGTCACTGACCAGCAGGCGGCGACCAGCTACGTCAACCCGATGACCGCGCTGCTGATGCTGACAGAGGAGCTGCAGTTTACCCCGGGGATGCGCATCATCATTAACGCCGCCAACTCCGCGATTGGCAAAATGCTGATCCGCATCGCCAACCATATGGGGCTGGAGCCGATTGTTATCGTGCGGCGGGCGCAGAACCTCGGCCTGTTCGCGGGTTATGCTACCGGGCAGGTGATTAACAGCAGCGCGGCGGATTATGCGCAGAAGCTGGCGGCGATTGCGCGCAGCGGCGGCGCGGCGGCGATCCTCGACTGCATTGGCGGTGACGAATCGCTGACGCTGGCGCAGGCGCTGGCACCCGGCGGGCAGTTTATCCATTACGGCCTGCTCTCCGGCCAGCCCATTCCGCCTGCGTTCTGGCGCAGTCGCCCGGACATTCGCTTTTCCAATTTCCATCTGCGCCTGTGGGTGCATAACCATGAGAAAGCGCTGGTGCAGCGCCGGATCAACGAGGTGATGGCGCTTATCCGCGACGGGGTGATCGCCACCGAAATTGTGGCGGAGTTCGCGCTGGAAGAGATTGATCAAGCGGTAAAAGCGGTGCAGTCGGGGGAGTTGCAGGGCAAGATTTTATTGCGCATGTAGCGTCAGAAACGGGCCGACCGAACAAGAGGGTCGGCCCCTATGCAGGTGTCGGGCTTATTCCAGGGTCGGATAGGCCCGGCGCACGGCGCGCACAATCAGCACCGCCAGCACCACTTTAACGATATCCCCCGGCAGGAAGCCGAGAGAACCCAGCGCCGCCTGCTTAAGCGGCAGCCCCGCCACCAGCGCAATCCACGGAATACCCGCCGAGTAGATCAGCACCACGCCGCCCAGCGTCAGGAACAGCAGCTCTTTCACCAGCGTTAGCGATCGCAGATTACGCTGATACAGCCAGCCTGTCAGCAGTGCCGCCAGCGGCCACGAGAGGATAAATCCGCCGCTGGTGCCGAGGAAAACGCCAAGGCCACCGCGCCCACCGGCCAGCAGCGGCAGGCCAATTGCCACCAGCAGTACAAACAGCGCCAGCGCCAGCGCGCCGCGTTTGGCTCCGGCAATCGCTCCGGCCAGCATCGGGCCTAGCGTCTGGGCGGTGATCGGTACCGCAATCACCGGCAGGCTGAAGGCCGGGAACAGGCCCAGCGCGGCGGTGATCGCAGCAAACAGCGCGATATACACAATATCTCGGGTCGACATTACTCTCTCACTTTTTCAGCATCGCTGCGCTCACGGCGCAGCTGGGGGTCCCAGGCGCGGGCTTCCAGCGCGGCGGCAATATCATCGGCCATCTTCAGGGTACGCACAATCACCGGGATCGCCACCGCCAGCACGCTGCGATCCAGCCCGCGCGCCTTTTGCGCTTCGCGCACTTCGGCGGTGATCCCCGCCAGCACCGGAATAAAACGCAGCGCCAGCGACAGCGCCAGGCTGACTTTGGCCGGGTTGATGCGCAGGAAGCGCAGCCAGGACAGGCCTTTCTCCAGCGCGTCGATCATCTCTGAAGTGCGGGTGGTGAGCGTCACCAGCGCCGCCATCAGCATCAGCGCCGCCAGGCGGGCAATCACCAGCACCCCGGACTGCCAGCTGACCATCCACCACTGCACGGCAAACAGCAGCACCAGCACCCACAGCAGCGGCTTCAGCTGCAGCAGCATAATACGCAGGCTGATGCGTGCCAGCGGATAGAGCAGCATCACCACCAGCAGCGCGCCAAGCGTCGCATCCAGGCGCGGGAAGACAAACAGCAGCGTGCCGAGGATCGCCAGCGTGAGGATCTTGATGCCCGGCGGCAAACGGTGCAGCGGGGAATGACCCGGAATATAGTCGCTCAGCGTCATGACATCAACCTGACGTACTCTTTCAGCGCCACGGCGGGCACATCGTCAATCACCACTTTGCCGTGGTCGAACACCAGCACGCGCTCGAAATCCTGCAAAAACTCCAGATCGTGCGAGACCACAATAGCGGTCTGCTCGAGGTCGGCAATCGCCTGGGCAATCCGGCGCTTGTTGCGCAGATCCAGCAGCGTCGTCGGCTCATCAAACACGATGTACTCCGGCGCCATCACCAGCACGCCGGAGATCGCCAGCAGCTGTTTCTGACCGCCGCTCAGCAGGTGCGCCGGATGCTGGCGAAACGCCTGCATATCGTAGCGCGCCAGTGCGGCATCGCTGCGCTCGCGGATCACGGCTTTCGACAGGCCAAGATTTTTCATCCCGAAGGCGAGATCTTCCTCCACCACCGGAAAAACAATCTGATTATCCGGGTTCTGGAAAACAAAGCCGACTTTGCGCCGCACCGCTTTACCGTGCTGACGGGTGTTGAGGCCGTCGACCAGCACCTCGCCCTGCTTCGGCAGCAGCAGGCCATTCAGCAGGCGGACAAAGGTGCTTTTACCGCAGCCGTTGCTGCCGACGATGCCGATGCGTTTTTCCGTCAGCTGCAGATTGATATTGTCGAGTACCGTGCGCTCACCGTAAGCGTGCGATACCCCTTTCAGTTCCAGCATGAAGTCTCCTGGCTCAGGCGGGTTTGCGCGGGCGATACTGGCGGCCAATGGTCAGCTGCTCGACCACGGCGGCAGGCGACAGCGACATAACGAAATCGACGGCGCGGCAGATATCTTCGCTGCTCAGCATCTCGTCCGGCGTCAGTCCTGAACCCTGCGCCATATCGGTATCCACCACGTCCGGGCACAGAGTAGTGACTTTAATCCCCTGTGCGCCCAGCTCGCGGGCAATCGAGCGGCTGTAGCCGACCAGTGCATGTTTGCTGGCGGCATAGCTGGCGACGCTGCCGTAAGGCTGCACGCCGCTGACCGAAGCCAGATTAAAGATGCGCGCGTCCGGCGCACGCAGCAGCCACGGCGTACAGAGCTGGCACAGGTGATGAATGGCGGTGACATTGGTGGCCAGCATCGCGCTGAAGTCATCGACCGGGGTGCAGGTCGACCCGGCGCGGAAGATCCCGGCGGCGTTGATCAGGACATCAAGCTGCTGATGCTGGCTGAGTGCCTGCTGCACCTGCTGTGCAACGGCAGGATAGTCACAGACGTCGAGCGCCAGCGTCTGTAAGCGTGCGGGATCGCGCGTGGCGGCAAAGCTTGCCAGCGCCTGCGCATCACGCGCCAGTAGAATCAGATGATAGCCCTGCTCATAGAAATGGCGGGCAAGATGGTGACCGATACCGCGGGAGGCACCGGTAATCAGTGCGACTTTGTTTAACACAACACGCCTTTTAGCTGGGCAGAAATTGCCTGCAAAGATACGCGAATTTTCGTCGCCCTGCGCGGATTTTTAGCGGGGTACAGTAAGCAAAACGGCTCCCGCAGGAGCCGTTTCTAACGCGTCAGCGAATTATTTCTTTTTCGCTTTCGGGTTTGGCAGGTCGGTGATGCTGCCTTCGAAGATTTCCGCCGCCAGACCAACCGATTCGTGCAGGGTTGGGTGAGCGTGGATGGTCAGCGCCAGATCTTCAGCGTCACAACCCATCTCGATAGCCAGACCGATTTCACCCAGCAGCTCGCCGCCGTTGGTGCCGACAATCGCACCACCGATCACGCGGTGAGTCTCTTTGTCGAAGATCAGTTTGGTCATGCCGTCTGCACAGTCGGAAGCGATAGCGCGGCCTGAAGCTGCCCACGGGAAGGTGGCGGTTTCATAGCTGATGCCTTTCTCTTTCGCTTCTTTCTCGGTCAGACCGACCCAGGCAACTTCTGGCTCAGTGTAAGCAATCGATGGGATCACTTTCGGGTCGAAGTAGTGTTTCTTACCAGAAATCACTTCTGCCGCCACGTGGCCTTCATGCACGCCTTTGTGTGCCAGCATTGGCTGACCGACGATGTCGCCGATAGCAAAGATGTGCGGCACGTTGGTACGCATCTGCTTGTCGACGCGGATGAAACCACGGTCGTCCACTTCCACGCCCGCTTTGCCAGCATCCAGACCTTTACCGTTCGGTACGCGGCCAATCGCCACCAGCACCGCGTCGTAACGCTGTGGTTCTGCAGGGGCTTTTTTGCCTTCCATGGTCACGTAGATGCCGTCTTCTTTCGCTTCTACCGCGGTGACTTTGGTTTCCAGCATCAGGTTGAACTGCTTACCGATACGCTTAGTGAAGACTTTTACCACGTCTTTGTCGGCAGCCGGGATCACCTGATCAAACATTTCTACCACGTCAATCTGTGAGCCGAGCGCGTGATACACGGTGCCCATCTCCAGACCGATGATACCGCCGCCCATGACCAGCAAACGCTCTGGCACTTCTTTCAGCTCCAGCGCATCGGTAGAGTCCCAAACGCGTGGGTCTTCGTGCGGAATGAATGGCAGCTGAATGGGACGGGAACCCGCCGCGATAATTGCGTTGTCGAAAGTGATCGTGGTGGTTTCACCCTTCTCATTTTCTACAACCAGAGTATTTGCACCGGTAAATTTACCCAGGCCGTTGACCACGTTCACTTTACGGCCTTTTGCCATGCCGGCCAGGCCACCGGTCAGCTGACCGATCACTTTCTCTTTCCAGCTGCGGATTTTATCAACATCGGTCTGCGGCTTGCCGAAGACGATACCGTGAGCTTCCAGCGCTTTGGCTTCTTCAATCACCTTCGCCACGTGCAGCAGGGCTTTAGAAGGGATACAGCCGACATTCAGACAGACACCACCCAGGGTGCTGTAACGCTCAACGATCACGGTCTCCAGACCTAAATCCGCTGCACGGAAGGCTGCAGAGTAGCCTGCAGGACCTGCCCCAAGTACCACGACCTGAGTTTTAATTTCTGTACTCATCATGACCTCTTAATTGATTGTCCGGCGGGTCAGGGCTTTGAATTTGAACGTCCTTCTTCCACCGGGACGCGTTCACCGCAAGAGTTTACAGAATTGTTAATAAACTGCAAACCGCGGTGCCACGAATCACTACAACATCTTACGACAAGGCCGGCTTTCGCCGGCCTTGTTAAGGGTTACATCACCAGACGGCGAATGTCGGCCAGTGCATTGTTGATGATGGTGATGAAACGCGCACCGTCAGCACCGTCGATGACGCGGTGGTCGAAGGAGAGCGACATCGGCATCATCAGACGCGGCGTGAACTCTTTACCGTTCCAGACCGGCTCCATCGCCGACTTGGAAACGCCCAGGATAGCCACTTCCGGCGCGTTAACGATTGGCGCGAAGTGAGTTGTCCCGATACCGCCCAGGCTCGAGATGGTGAAGCAACCGCCCTGCATTTCGCCCGCGGTCAGCTTGCCATCACGCGCTTTTTTGGAGATAGCCATCAGTTCACGCGAAAGCTCGGTAATGCCTTTCTTGTTCACGTCTTTGAACACCGGAACCACCAGACCGTTTGGCGTATCAACCGCCACACCGATGTTGATGTATTTTTTCAGCGTCAGTTTCTGACCATCTTCAGACAGCGAGCTGTTGAAGCGAGGCATCTGCTCAAGCGCAGCCGCGACTGCTTTCATGATGAACACCACCGGGGTGAACTTCACGTCCAGCTTACGCTTCTCGGCTTCGGCGTTCTGCTGCTTGCGGAACGCTTCCAGTTCGGTGATGTCGGTTTTATCGAAGTGAGTCACGTGTGGGATCATCACCCAGTTGCGGCTCAGGTTAGCACCAGAAATTTTCTGGATGCGGCCCAGCTCGACTTCTTCGATTTCGCCGAACTTGCTGAAGTCCACTTTCGGCCATGGCAGCATGCCAGGCAGACCGCCGCCAGCGGCAGCAGGAGCTTCTGCGCGTTTCACCGCGTCTTTCACGTAGCTCTGCACGTCTTCTTTCAGAATACGGCCTTTACGTCCGGTGCCTTTGACTTTCGCCAGGTTTACACCGAATTCGCGTGCCAGACGGCGGATCACCGGGGTGGCATGCACGTAGGCATCGTTTTCTGCGAAATCAGACTTCGCTTCCGCTTTAGCAGGAGCCGCAGCCGGGGCCGCTTTCTCTTCCTGCTTAGGCGCAGCTGGGGCATCTTCTGTTTTGGCAGCCGGCGCGGCGGCGGCTGGAGCAGCGCCTTCCACTTCGAACACCATCACCAGAGAGCCGGTGCTGACTTTGTCGCCGGTGGCAATTTTGATCTCTTTCACGGTACCCGCGAACGGCGCCGGAACTTCCATTGAGGCTTTGTCGCCTTCAACGGTGAGGATCGACTGCTCAGCTTCAACCTTGTCGCCAACTTTAACCATGATCTCGGTGACTTCAACTTCGTCGCCGCCGATGTCCGGTACGTTAACGTCTTTTGCACCGCTGGCCGCAGCAGGAGCCGCAGCAGGCGCAGCCGCCGGGGCCGCTTCTTCTTTCTTCTCTTCGGCCGGAGCCGGTGCCGCAGCACCGCCTTCCGCTTCGAAGATCATGATCAGTTTGCCAGTCTCAACTTTGTCGCCGGTAGAGATCTTGATCTCTTTTACCACGCCAGCCTGCGGAGACGGGACTTCCATAGAGGCTTTATCGCCTTCTACGACAATCAGCGACTGCTCAACTTCAACCTTGTCGCCAACCTTGACCAGGATCTCAGTGACTTCAACTTCGTCCGCGCCGATATCCGGTACATTAATTTCGATAGCCATTACTCTCTTACCTCTTATGCCAGACGCGGGTTAACTTTATCTGCATCGATCTCGAACTTGGCGATGGCATCTGCAACCACTTTCTTGTCGATTTCGCCACGTTTAGCCAGTTCACCCAGGGCCGCTACGACCACGTAAGACGCGTCCACTTCGAAGTGGTGACGCAGGTTCTCACGGCTGTCTGAACGACCAAAGCCGTCCGTACCCAGCACGCGGTAATCGCTGGCAGGCACATAGCTGCGCACCTGCTCGGCGAACAGTTTCATGTAGTCAGTTGAAGCCACGGCGGGTGCATCGTTCATCACCTGAGCGATGTACGGTACGCGTGCTTCTTCTGTTGGGTGCAGCATGTTCCAGCGCTCACAGTCCTGACCGTCACGGGCCAGTTCGGTGAAGGAGGTCACGCTGTAGACGTCAGAACCCACACCGTAGTCTTTCGCCAGGATCTCTGCCGCTTCACGCACGTGACGCAGGATAGAGCCTGAACCCAGCAGCTGAACTTTACCTTTGCTACCCGCGATGGTGTCGAGTTTGTAGATACCTTTACGGATACCCTCTTCGGCACCGGCCGGCATGGCTGGCATATGGTAGTTTTCGTTCAGCGTGGTGATGTAGTAGTAAACGTTTTCCTGCGCGTCACCGTACATGCGTACCAGACCGTCATGCATGATGACCGCAACTTCATAGGCGTACGCTGGATCGTAAGAGATACAGTTCGGGATAGTCAGCGACTGAATGTGGCTGTGACCATCTTCGTGCTGCAGACCTTCGCCGTTCAGCGTGGTGCGACCGGAAGTGCCGCCCACCAGGAAGCCACGCGCCTGCTGGTCACCTGCTGCCCAGCACAGGTCGCCGATACGCTGGAAACCGAACATCGAGTAGTAGATGTAGAACGGGATCATTGGCAGGTTGTTGGTGCTGTAAGACGTTGCCGCCGCCAGCCACGATGCGCCTGCACCCAGTTCGTTAATGCCTTCCTGCAGGATCTGACCTTTCTCGTCTTCTTTATAGTAAGCAACCTGCTCACGGTCCTGCGGGGTGTACTGCTGGCCGTTCGGGCTGTAGATACCGATCTGACGGAACAGACCTTCCATACCGAAGGTACGCGCTTCATCGGCGATGATTGGCACCAGGCGATCTTTGATCGACGGGTTCTTCAGCATCACGTTCAGGGCACGCACGAAGGCGATAGTGGTGGAGATCTCTTTGTTCTGCTCATCCAGCAGCTGACGGAAATCTTCCAGCGCAGGCATTTCCAGCTTCTCGCTGAATTTTGCTTCGCGGGTTGGCAGGTAGCCACCCAGCTTCTGACGCTGGCCGTGCAGGTAAGTGTGCTCTTCCGAGCCTTCAGCGAAGGTCACGTAAGGCAGGTTTTCGATCTCTTCATCGCTGACTGGCACGTTGAAGCGGTCGCGGATGTAACGCACGCCTTCGTGGTTCATCTTCTTAACCTGGTGCGCGATGTTTTTGCCTTCCGCAGTCTCACCCATACCGTAACCTTTAACGGTATGAGCCAGGATCACCACAGGTTTGCCTTTGGTATCCTGCGCTTTTTTCAGCGCGGCATAGACTTTCTTCGGATCGTGGCCGCCACGGTTCAGTGACCAGATCTCGTCGTCGGTCATATCTTTCACCAGCTCTGCGGTTTCCGGATATTTACCGAAGAAGTGCTCACGCACGTAAGCGCCGTTTTTCGATTTGAAGGTCTGGTAGTCACCGTCAACGGTTTCGTTCATCAGCTGGACCAGCTTACCGCTGGTATCTTTACGCAGCAGCGCATCCCAACGATCGCCCCAGATCACTTTGATCACTTCCCAGCCGGCGCCACCGAAGATGCCGTCCAGTTCGTTAATGATCTTGCCGTTACCGGTGACCGGGCCATCCAGGCGCTGCAGGTTACAGTTGATGATGAAGACCAGGTTATCCAGTTTTTCACGGGTGGCGATGGTGATCGCACCTTTGGATTCCGGCTCATCCATCTCACCGTCACCGAGGAAGGCGTAAACGGTCTGCTGAGAGGTATCTTTCAGGCCGCGGTGCTCCAGATATTTCAGGAACTTCGCCTGGTAGATCGCACCCAGTGGACCCAGGCCCATGGAAACGGTCGGGAACTGCCAGAAGTCAGGCATCAGTTTCGGGTGCGGGTAAGAGGAGAGGCCTTTACCGTGCACTTCCTGACGGAAGTTGTTCATCTGCTCTTCGGTCAGGCGACCTTCAAGGAACGCACGTGCGTACACGCCTGGAGAGATGTGGCCCTGGAAGTAAACCAGATCGCCGCCGTCTTTTTCGGTACGCGCGCGGAAGAAGTGGTTAAAGCACACTTCATACACGGTTGCGGAAGACTGGAAGGAGGACATATGGCCACCCAGTTCCAGATCTTTCTTGGAAGCACGCAGCACGGTCATGATAGCGTTCCAGCGAATCGCGGAACGGATACGGCGCTCTAAAGAGGTGTTGCCCGGGTATTCCGGCTCATCTTCAACAGCAATAGAGTTGACGTAGTTATTGGCTCCAGCACCGGCTGCCACTTTAACGCCGCCTTTACGTGCTTCGCTCAGGACCTGGTCGATAAGGTACTGTGCGCGCTCAACACCTTCTTCACGGATGACCGATTCGATCGCTTCTAGCCAGTCGCGAGTTTCGATCGGATCCACGTCATTGTTTAAACGTTCTGACATGGGGGGTATTCCTTATCTGTGTCTAATTACGTTGAATTGTCTGGAGCCTGTCTCTCTGTCCTCTGATTCATTGCAAAACACAGAGAGACAGGCCCGTCGTTTATACCTTTATCGGTATCTGCCGCGTTATTTTTACGCGTTAGTCCTTACGTTGCTGTAAACGTCGCAAGGAGCGCTCTCTACGACTTTGCTCCCGACTCCTGTCCAGCAATATTTCCTCGATAAACGCCAGATGGCGGTGTGAAGCTTCGCGCGCCTGTTCCGGCTCGCGTGCCACAATCGCCTCAAAAATACTGGCGCGGTGTTCACTCACCTGCGCCAGTATTTCACGGCGCAAGTAAAGCATTTCGAAGTTCTGTCTGACGTTCTGTTGCAGCATCGGCCCCATGCTGCGCAATAGATGTAAAAGCACGACATTATGGGCGGCTTCTGTGACAGCAATCTGATATTGCATCACCGCATTGGCTTCAGCGTCCAGGTCGCCGCTCTGCTGGGCGGTCTGGATCTGCACGTGGCAGTCGCGGATGCGCACCAGGTCTTCGTCAGTGCCGCGCAGTGCGGCGTAATAGGCGGCAATCCCTTCCAGCGCGTGACGCGTTTCCAGCAGGTCGAACTGGGATTCAGGATGGCCGGCAAGTAATTCAACGAGCGGGTCGCTCAGGCTTTTCCACAGGCTGTTCTGGACGAAGGTGCCCCCGCCCTGACGGCGCAGCAGCAACCCTTTGGCTTCCAGACGCTGGATAGCTTCACGCAGGGAGGGACGGGAGACATCAAACTGCACGGCCAGCTCACGCTCGGGCAGCAGTTTCTCTCCGGGACGCAGTGTCCCTTCCATAATCAGGGACTCGAGCTGTTGCTCGATGGCATCAGAGAGCTTTGGTTGGCGGATCTTACTGTATGCCATTATCCCTTCTTCTACGATTTGCCAAAGTAAATTGGTAATACCAATTTCCAAAAGGAGCCCGTAAAGTAACAAAGTATTCACCTGATGTCCATATGGCAACCGACTGAAAGCAGACCGTCGTCTCGTTCCTCATCAGGCAACAGGCCCCCGTATTCCCCACCTGAAGCAGCGCGGCAAATGTTAAATTTGGTCACTTTTTCGAAAGGCG
Source organism: Erwinia aphidicola (assembly GCF_014773485.1). GTDB lineage: Bacteria > Pseudomonadota > Gammaproteobacteria > Enterobacterales > Enterobacteriaceae > Erwinia > Erwinia aphidicola. Next base: position 102,043 of record NZ_JACXBP010000002.1, read on the forward strand.
GCAGCGGCTTAGTGGATAAGATCTGAAGGCACTATAAGAGAATGTTATTCGTCATTCGCTCCGGTTTATGCCAAATAATGGAATGTGAAAAGTGAGAGCGAACGTTGATTTTTTGGGCATTCTTTCGCACGGAAAGCAAAAGCGAGTGCAATAGGGGGCACTTAACACTATTCTCTTCGCCAGGATAGGTTTTGCCCTATTTTCGCTTACACCACAGCGTAAAGATTTTAATACATTACAAATATTCTACCCCAAATAATTCGGGCTTTAGCGTGAAGTACGCAGGGTAAATAAGAACGAGGTTTCTATGGAACAACAGCAGGGCGAAACGCTGAAGCGCGGGTTAAAAAACCGTCACATTCAGCTGATTGCATTAGGCGGCGCCGTCGGCACCGGCCTGTTTCTGGGTAGTGCATCGGTTATTCAATCTGCGGGTCCGGGGGTTATTCTCGGCTACGCTATCGCGGGTTTTATCGCCTTCCTGATTATGCGCCAGTTAGGCGAAATGGTAGTGGAAGAACCTGTTGCAGGTAGCTTCAGCCACTTCGCTTATAAATACTGGGGTAATTTCGCCGGTTTCGCCTCTGGCTGGAACTACTGGGTGCTGTATGTGCTGGTGGCGATGGCGGAACTGACCGCCGTCGGCAAATACATCCAGTTCTGGTATCCGGATATCCCGACGTGGATGTCGGCTGCAGTGTTCTTTATCCTTATCAACGCCATCAACCTGACGAACGTCAAAGTGTTCGGTGAGATGGAGTTCTGGTTCGCGATTGTCAAAGTGGTGGCCGTTGTCGCCATGATCCTGTTCGGCGCATGGCTGCTGTTCAGCGACACCGCCGGTCCGCAGGCCACGGTACGCAACCTGTGGCAACAGGGTGGCTTCCTGCCGCACGGTTTCACCGGGCTGATTATGATGATGGCGATTATCATGTTCTCCTTCGGCGGTCTGGAACTGGTTGGCATTACGGCAGCAGAAGCTGATAACCCGGAAACCAGCATTCCAAAAGCCACCAATCAGGTGATCTACCGCATTTTGATCTTCTATATCGGCTCGCTGGCGGTGCTGCTTTCTCTGCTGCCCTGGACCCGCGTCACCGCTGACACCAGCCCGTTTGTACTGATCTTCCACGAGCTGGGCGATGCGCTGGTAGCCAATGCGCTCAATGTGGTGATCCTCACCGCTGCCCTGTCGGTGTACAACAGCTGCGTTTACTGTAACAGCCGCATGCTGTTCGGCCTGGCGCAGCAGGGCAATGCCCCGAAAGCGCTGCTGAAAGTCGACAGCCGTGGCGTGCCGGTGATCTCAATCCTGTTCTCTGCGCTAGCCACCGGCCTGTGCGTGCTGCTCAACTATCTGATGCCGGGCGAGGCCTTTGGCCTGCTGATGGCGCTGGTGGTTTCTGCACTGGTGATTAACTGGGCGATGATCAGCCTGGCGCACATGAAGTTTCGCCGTAAGAAAGACCAGCAGGGGGTGAAAACCCGCTTCCCGGCGCTGCTTTACCCGCTGGGCAACTGGATCTGCCTGCTGTTCCTTGCCGGTATTCTGGTGCTGATGGCCATGACTCCGGGTATGGCGATCTCGGTGTGGCTGATCCCGGTCTGGGTGGCTATCCTCGGCGTCGGCTACTGGGTGAAGAACCGCGCACAGCGCGCGTAAACATTACCCGCGCTTTTGATTCGGCCAGCACCCGCTGGCCGAATTGTTATCTGCCTCACACTTTCCCCCTCCCAGGCGTTTTGTCCATCTCTGCGACGTTTTACGCCTGCGCACGCCGTGCGTTAAGCGTGAATACTCTCGAGCACTAACGACAAGCGGGAGAATTATCCATGAAGGGCACAGCACTCTCTGTCAGAGAGAAGATTGGCTACGGAATGGGCGATGCCGGGTGCAATATGATCGGCGGCGCCATTATGCTTTTTCTTAACTATTTCTACACCGATGTCTTTGGCCTGGCTCCGGCGCTGGTGGGCATTTTACTGCTGTCGGTCAGGGTGCTGGATGCGGTTACCGACCCGATTATGGGCGCGATTGCCGACCGTACTCAGAGCCGCTGGGGGCGCTTTCGCCCGTGGCTGCTGTGGATCTCCCTGCCCTATGTCCTGTTTAGCGTGCTGATGTTCACCACCCCGGACTGGAGCTACCAGAGCAAAGTCATCTGGGCGTTTGTCACCTATTTCCTGATGTCGCTCACCTATACCGCCATCAATATTCCCTACTGCTCGCTCGGTGGGGTGATCACCAATGACCCGGGGGAACGCGTCTCCTGCCAGTCTTACCGCTTTGTCATGGTGGGGATTGCCACCCTGATCCTGTCACTGACGCTGCTGCCGCTGGCGGAGTGGTTCGGCGGCGCAGATAAAGCGCGCGGCTACCAGATGGCGATGGGCGTGATGGCCCTGGTGGCGCTGCTGATGTTCCTGTTCTGCTTCGCCACGGTGCGCGAACGTATCCGACCGGCGGTGCCGAGCAATGACGATCTGAAAGCCGACCTGCGCGACGTGTGGAAAAACGATCAGTGGGTGCGCATCCTGCTGCTGACGCTGTGCAACGTCTGCCCTGGCTTTATCCGCATGGCGGCCACCATGTATTACGTCACCTGGGTGATGCAGCAGTCGACCCACTTCGCCACGCTGTTTATCAGCCTTGGCGTAGTGGGCATGATGCTCGGCAGTACGCTGGCGAAAGTGCTGACCGACCGCTGGTGCAAACTGAAGGTGTTTTTCTGGACCAACATCGCGCTGGCGATCTTCTCCAGCGGCTTTTACTTCCTTAACCCGCAGGCCACCGTACTGGTGCTGGTGATGTACTTCCTGCTGAATATTCTGCATCAGATCCCATCACCGCTGCACTGGTCGCTGATGGCAGACGTGGATGACTACGGCGAGTGGAAAACCGGCAAGCGCATTACCGGGATTAGCTTCTCCGGCAACCTGTTCTTCCTCAAAGTCGGGCTGGCGGTTGCCGGAGCGATGGTCGGTTTCCTGCTGTCATGGTACGGCTACGACGCGGGTGCTAAGCAGCAAAGCCCGGCGGCGCTGAACGGTATTGTGCTGCTGTTCACCGTGATCCCCGGCGTGGGCTATCTGATCACTGCGGGCGTAGTGCGCCTGCTGAAGGTAGACCGCACGCTGATGCAGCAGATCCAGCGGGAGCTGGAACAGCGCCGGGTCAATTACCAGGAACTCAATGACTATCACCACAGCAAACCGCTGAAAACCAAACTTAAAGGAGCCGCCGATGAGCCACTGGCCTAATCCATTAATTGAACAACGCGCCGACCCGTTCATCCTGCGCCATCAGGACAGCTACTGGTTTATTGCCTCCGTACCCGAGTATGATCGGCTGGAGATCCGCCGTGCTGAGACGCTGGCCCAACTGGCAGATGCCCCGGCGACCGTCGTGTGGCGTAAACCCGATCGCGGCCCGCTGAGCGCACTGATCTGGGCGCCGGAGCTGCACCATATTGACGGGCAGTGGGTGATCTATTTTGCCGCCGCGCCGTCAAAGGTGATTAAAAACGGCCTGTTCCAGCACCGCATGTTTGCCCTTACCTGCGATGATGCCGATCCCCAGCGTGGAAGCTGGCAGGAGCGCGGCCAGGTCGTTACTCCCATCGACAGCTTCGCGCTGGATGCCACCCACTTCATACACCAGGGCAAACACTGGTATTTGTGGGCGCAGAAAGATCCGGCGATCCCCGGCAACTCCAACCTCTATCTCAGTGAGCTGGCGACCCCGTGGCAGCTCAGCGGCCCGACGGTGATGATCAGCCGCCCGCAGTATGAGTGGGAGTGCGCGGGGTTCAGCGTCAATGAGGGGCCCGCGGCTATTCGCCATGGCCAGCGGCTGTTTGTCAGCTACTCTGCCAGCGCTACCGATGAGAACTACTGCATGGGGCTGCTGTGGATTGACGCGGATGCCGATCCGCTGGAAGCGGCTAACTGGCAAAAATCCGCCGCACCGGTGTTCACCACCAGCTGGGAGAACCGTCAGTATGGCCCGGGGCATAACAGCTTTACGCAGGGGGAAAATGGCGAGGATGTGCTGGTTTATCACGCGCGCAATTACACGGAAATTGAGGGGGACCCGCTGTATGACCCCAACCGCCATACGCGCATCAAGACCTTCAGCTGGGGCGCCGATGGCATGCCGCAGTTTGGCACACCACCGGCCGACACGATGTTACACCAGCGTGCCGTAAATAGTCAGTAACGCAACCACTACCACCAGCACCAGCGACACCTTTTTCGCCAGTGCCACCGCCACGCGCGGGGTCTCTACCTTATCAAGGTGCGGATCGCGCGCCAGCGAATACTGCGCCAGGCGGGTCAGCACCTGATACTGCGGCGTATGACGGTCGCCCAGGGAGGCGAACCACGCGGGCAGCGCGCGCTCACCGTGACCCAGCAGCGCATAGGCCACGCCCACCAGCCGAACCGGGATCCAGTCAACCCAGTGCAGAATGGCATCCACGCCCGACTGCGCACGCGCCAGCGCATCCTGCCTGCGCGCCAGCCAACTCTGCCAGGCGCGCAGGAAAGCGTAACCCACCAGCAGCACCGGCCCCCACGGGCCACCCACCACAAACCAGAACAGCGGCGCAAGATAGAAGCGGTAGTTGATCCACAGCAGCGCATTTTGCAGCTCGCAGAGGAATTCGCGTTCGTTACATTCGACCGGCACGCCGTGGATCAGCGTCAGCTCCTCCACCATCGCATTATGCGCGTCGGCATCGTTATGGCTGGCCGCCTGCAAATAGGCGTGATAGTGCAGGCGCACCGACCCCGCCCCGATGCACAGCAGCCCGACTAAAATCCAGAACAGCAGCTTCGGTACGCCAAAAAATAGCCCGTTCAGCGCCAGCAGGCACAGGGCAACCACCGCCATTGCCAGCAGCATCATCAGCAGCGTGCGCATTAGCGAAAAACGCTGACGACCGCGGAACAGCGGCATCAGGTGGTGGTCAAGCTGCCAGTGCTCCCCCATTTTAAACAAGCGTTCCCATCCGAGAACCAGCAACAGGCTAAATAACGTCATGCCTTACTCCCATTAACAGTAGTCTGGGTGAGGTGCGCCAGCCCGGCGCGAAAACGTGGCCAGTCGAAGGACGGGCCAGGGTCGGTCTTACGCTGCGGGGCAATATCACTGTGCCCGGTAATATTTTGCGCAATCAGGGGATAGTGCTGCACCAGCAGTTCGGTAATGGCCTGCAGCGCAGCGTACTGGGCATCGGTGTAGGGCAGCGTATCGGTCCCCTCCAGCTCAATGCCGATAGAGAAATCGTTGCAGGCTTCCCGCCCCTGATAAAGAGAGATGCCCGCGTGCCAGGCGCGCAGATGAAACGGAACATACTGCACAATTTCTCCGTCACGACGGATCAGGCAGTGGGCTGACACCCGCAGATGGTGGATATCAGCAAAATAGGGATGGGCTTCAGGATCGAGCTGGCCGGTAAACAGCGCGTCAATCCACGGGCCACCAAACTCGCCCGGGGGCAGACTGATATTGTGGACCACCAGCAGCGAAGGCGTTTCATCATCCGGCCGCGGGTTAAAATGGGGGGACGGCACGCGCCGGACGCCAGCTATCCAACCCTCTTGCAACTGCATACCCTGCTCTCCTGTGTTCAATTCACCTCAGATTAACATGATTTTTTTTCGCTTTTTCAAACTTCTCTGCCCGCTGTTTAGCGCCGAAGAAAAATATTTTTCTGATTCTGCATCCAATTTATCGCCTCAACCGTAGATAGCAGTGTGAGGCAAAAACGCCTTCTCTTACCCTGAGGAATTCATCATGAAAACATTCATCCGCTCTGCTCTGTGTGCATCACTGCTGTTTAGCGCCGCGTCAATGGCTGAGATGGCGCAGAATACCGTGATGGTAGGCGGGGCCGCTATGTACCCTTCCCATAATATCGTTGAGAATGCCCTTAATTCTAAAGATCACACCACGCTGGTGGCTGCGGTTAAAGCGGCTGGACTGGCAGACACGCTACAGGGCCCGGGCCCGTTCACCGTCTTTGCCCCGACCAATGCGGCCTTTGCCAAACTGCCTGCCGGCACCGTTGATAATCTGCTAAAACCGGAAAATAAAGCCATGCTCACCAGCGTGCTGACCTACCATGTGGTTGCCGGGAAATATGATATGCAGGCGCTGATGAAAAAAATCAAACAGGGCCACGGCAGCACAGAGCTGAAGACCGTAAACGGCGCACCGCTGTGGCTGATGATGAACGGCCCGCACAATATTCAGCTGAAAGATGATAAAGGCAATGTCGCCAATATCAGTACCTATGATGTGCAGCAGAAAAATGGCGTGATTGACGTGATTGATACCGTCCTGATGCCATAAAGATTTACCCGGTAACACCAGGGAAAATATTAAAAATACCCGCAGAGGTTAAAAATAAGGGTATACACTTGGTGCAGCAGGATTTTTAACCCCTCTGCACCTTTTTCAGGATGGTTCATGACGGACGACGTGATTGATAGCCAGGTTGTGCTGATGCAGGCAATAGCCGCAGGGGACAAGCGCGCTTTCGAAGCGCTGTACCGCCATTATTCCCCTTACCTTTTCGCCATTGCACTGCGCATGCTGCACCGGCGTGGCTGGGCTGAAGAGGTGTTGCACGACAGCTTTCTCACCGTCTGGCAGCGTGCCGCCAGCTTCGATCCGGCGTTCAGCGCCCCCAAAACCTGGTTAACGAACATCGTGCGCAACCGCGCAATCGATTATTTACGCCTGCAGGATAACCGCGTTATCGAACTGGAAGAGGAAGCGTTGTCAGACGCTGACGACCCCACTCAGGATTCGCCGTTCCGCTCGGAATCGCGCAGGCTGGCTGACTGTATGGACCAGCTGCAGCCGGAACAGCGGCAAAGCATCCGTCTGGCTTATTATCAGGGGCTGTCGCACCGTGAAATAGCGCAGCACCTACAGCAACCGGACGGCACGGTAAAAAGCTGGATCCGCCGGGCATTAGCGCAATTGAAAGAGTGTGTGGGCCTATGAACAGCAGACGCGATTACGACTCAGCCCTGGCCGCAGAATATGCCCTTGGCACGCTGCGCGGCGCGGCGCGCCAGCGTTTCGCCCGCCGCCTGCTGCAGGAGCCTGAACTGGCGGCCGAAGTCGGCCGCTGGCAGCACGCACTGGCGGAGCTGGACCACAACGTTAAGCCGGTTACGCCTCCGCAAGCGGTTTGGCAACGGCTGGCACACAGCCTGCCAGCGGACAAAACGCCAGCCCGCAGCGTGCGCTGGCCGTGGCTGGGCTGGGCGCTGGCGGCCTCTTTTGCCGGTGCGCTAATCTACACGCAGCTTACGCCCCCGCCTGCTCCACAGGCCGTGGCTGTTCTCAACGGCAGCGCACAGCAGGGGTCGTGGGTGGTCAGCCTTAATGCGGCCAAAGACCGGCTGACGGTGCAGGCTATCAACGCTGCAGCCATTCAGCCAGACCGCAGCCTGCAACTCTGGCTGATCCCGCCGGGTGAAAAACCGCAGTCGCTGGGGCTGATTGCCTCCTCCGCCAGCCAGCAGGTGAGCATCAGGCCCGTTCAGCTTGCCAGCCTGCCAACGCTGGCGATCAGCCTGGAGCCTCGCGGTGGCTCCCCCACCGGGCAACCCACCGGACCAGTCCTGTTTAGCGGCAAGGTCATTCGGCTTTAACCACCCGTTCAGGGTAGGCGCAGTGTAAGGTGCTGACAGCTTCATCGTTCAACGCCAGCAGCCGTCGGCCATAGGCAATCATCACCTCCCCGCCTGCGGTTAATGTCAGCTGTTCGCCGGACGCCTGTAACAGCGGCAGCCCGCACTGCCGCTCCAGCCTCTTTAGCTGAGCATTGACCGCAGAGGCCGATTGCTGCAGCTGGCCTGCTGTTTGCACAAAACTGCCCAACTCCACTGCCCGCACGAAGGTTCGCACGGCTTCCAGGTCGAAGGTGATCGGTTTCAACGGCGCCATCATGACACGCCTTTCGTGCGCTGAGGTGGCTGGCAAGGCCGGATTAAACACGCTAGCATGTCAGCCTCTGTTACCCGACCTTTCGGAGTTTGATCATGACATCTCGCCGTTACGATCCCGACAGCCGCCGTGCTGAACTGATGGACCGTATTGAGGACGATATTCCCCCTGCCGTCGCGCAGGCGCTGCGTGAAGATCTGGGTGGCGAAGTGGACCCCTGCCGGGACATCACCGCCAGCCTGCTCTCTGACGATACGGCCTCGCACGCTGTTGTCATTACCCGTGAACCCGGTATTTTTTGCGGTAAACGTTGGGTGGAGGAAGTGTTTATCCAGCTGGGTGACAAAGTACAGCTTACCTGGCATGTGGATGACGGCGATAAGATCGCTGCCGACCAGACGCTGTTCGAAGCTATCGGTCCGGCGAAGCTTATTCTTACCGCAGAGCGCACCGCGCTGAATTTTGTGCAGACGTTGTCCGGCGTAGCGACTGAAGTCAGCCGCTATGTGGCTATTCTGGAAGGTACCCGCACCCAGCTGCTGGATACGCGTAAAACCCTGCCCGGGTTGCGTACCGCGCTGAAGTACGCCGTGCTGTGCGGCGGTGGCGCCAACCATCGTCTCGGCCTGTCGGATGCCTTTTTGATCAAAGAGAACCACATTATTGCCTGCGGTTCGATCACCAAAGCGGTGGAGAAAGCCTTCTGGATGCACCCTGATGTGCCGGTAGAGGTCGAAGTCGAAACCATGGAAGAGCTTGAGCAAGCGCTGCAGGCTGGCGCAGATATCGTGATGCTCGATAACTTTACCGTCGAGCAGATGCGCGATGCCGTCAAGCTGAGTGACAACCGCGCCCTGCTGGAAGTCTCCGGGAATGTCACCGACGAGACCCTGCGAACCTTTGCCGAAACCGGCGTGGACTATATCTCCGTTGGTGCATTGACCAAACATGTGCGTGCCCTCGATTTGTCGATGCGCTTTCGCTAAGCGCTAGTCATCCCTGCTCTTCACCTGTTTGTACCTCAGGCCAGCTACATGTGCTGGCCTTTTTTCTGCCCAGGTTTTGTTTTTGCGAGCCGCCTTCCGCCACATTAATCCGCTGATGTAACAGACAAAAATTGTTTACGGCCCCGCTCTGAAAAATCATGGCTACCGCTGGCAACAGAGGGAGGGTTAATGAGATTAACAGCGGAATGTGTTACACAGCACCAGCCCATACAGGGATTAGATAATTAGTAAAGTCATTGTATAAGCCAAATTTTAGACCTATTATCTAATCAACCTCGTGTGGCTATGCCAGGGAAATGGGGGAGCAATGGTTGAAGTTATGTGGACAAGGCGGGCGTTAAAGCAGCTCAGCAAAATTGACAGCCGCTATCGCAGAGCCATCGCAGAAAAGAGTCGACAGCTGGTCGCTTTTCCGGTGGTGCCGCTGGACGTGAAAAAAATAGAGGGAAATGACACTCTTTTCCGGCTGCGAGTAGGGAACTACAGAGTCATTTTTCAACTGATTAACGGCGAGCCTGTGGTTGTGGTTATTCAGGAAGTAAAGCGTCGGGCAACCCACACTTACTAACGCAACCAGATACGGAACATGGCTCTCAGACTGGAGGATACCCAGTGCCAAAACAGGTTATTTATGATGAAAACGGCACGGCGCAGTTTGTAGTACTGCCTGTGGCCGAGTATGAAAAGCTGCTGTCCAATGCCAGCAGTGAATGGGCCAGCCTGCCCTATGAGGCTGACGAACATGATAATGAAACCGTTCCGCAGGAAATTGTCGGGATCATGGTCGGGCAGGAGGTCAGCCTGCAGGCAGCCTGGCGCATTCATCGCGGCCTGTCGCAATATGACGTGGCGGAAAAGCTGGGTACCACCCAGTCCGCCGTTTCGCAGTGGGAGCGCGTTGACAGTAAACCGCATAAGAAAACCCGTGAGAAACTTGCCAGACTTTACCAATGCCGCCCCGAACAACTTATCCTCTGACGATTCAGGCCACTTCATACAGTGGCCTTTTTTCTGCCCAGGTTTTGTTTTTGCGAGCCGCCTTCCGCCACATTAATCCGCTGATGTAACAGACAAAAATTGTTTACGGCCCCGCTCTGAAAACTCGGGATCGCTGCTGGCGCCAGCCTGCGGTGGCGAATTATGTTGCTCACCTCTTAACCACAAGGAGGTTTGCCATGAACCAGCAGGGATTCACCCTGATCGAACTGATGATCGTTATCGCCATTATTGCCATTCTCAGCGCTATCGGGCTGCCCGCTTACCAGGGCTATCTGCAAAAAGCCGCGCTGACCGATATGCTGCAAACGGCGATGCCGTTCAAAACCGCCGTTGAGCTCTGCGCTATTGAGCACGGCGGTAGCGGCAACTGCAGCGCAGGCAGCAACGGTGTGCCGATGGAGCGCACTTCTCGCTATGTGTCGGCACTCAGCGTTAAAGCCGGCGAGATTGCCCTAAGCGGCAAGGAGAGCCTTAAAGGGCTGGACGTCAAACTGACACCGCAATGGAACAGCGATAACGGACAGATGGACTGGCAGCGCAGCTGTAAAAGCGAGTCTTCCGGATTGCAAGAGGCTTGCCAGGATGTGTTCCGCTTTGATGAGGAGCAGGCGCCATGAACCCAGAGACGCAGCGCGCGGTTGAGGCTATCTGCCAGCGCTATCAGGCGGTGATTGTCGGGTTCAATGCCCAGCGGCTGCACATTGCACTGGCCGCTACTCCGGGTCACGAAATGATGACAGAACTGCGCTTTGCCACACAAAGTGCCATCGAAGTGGAGTGCTGGCCTCAGGCCAGGCTTGAACAATTTATTCAGCGCGAGGGAAGTAGCGCCACCGCATCAGCACAGGAGAGCGCCGAAGAGTACAGCGGTGCGGCCGTTGTGAAGATTAACGAACTGCTGACCCAGGCTTTGCAGAAGCGCGCGTCGGATATTCACCTTGAACCACAGGAAAAGGGGCTGCGCGTCCGCTTACGCGTCGATGGCGTACTGCAGCAATTGCCGGGCAGCTGGGCGGAGAACAGCGCCCCGCTGATTGCACGCCTGAAAATCCTCGCCAGCCTCGATATCGCTGAGCGCCGGGTGCCGCAGGATGGGCAGTTTTCCCTGCAGCTTGGCCAGCAAACCCACTCATTCCGCCTGTCGACGCTGCCGGTGCGCGGCGGTGAGAAAGCCGTGGTGCGCCTGCTGCAGAGTGATTCCCAGTCGGTGGCACTGGAGAATCTCAAGATGCCAGCCCCCCAACTTAAGCGTTACCGCGAAGCCCTCTCACGCCCGCAGGGCATGATCCTGGTGACAGGCCCGACCGGCAGTGGCAAAACGTTCACGCTTTACAGCGGGCTGAGCTGGCTGAATATCGCCACGCGTAATCTGTGCAGCGTGGAGGACCCGGTGGAGATCCCGCTGGCGGGGATCAACCAAACCCAGATCCACCCCCGCTCGGGGCTCGATTTCCATCGGGTGCTGCGCGCGCTGCTACGCCAGGATCCCGACGTGATTATGATCGGCGAGATCCGCGATGGTGAAACGGCTGAAATTGCGGTGAAAGCGGCGCAGACTGGTCACCTGGTGCTGTCGACGCTGCACACTAACTCAACGACCGAAACGCTGGTCAGGCTGGGACAGATGGGCGTACCCGGTTATCTGCTGGCTTCAGCATTGAAACTGGTGATTGCCCAGCGTCTGGTGCGAAGGCTGTGCCCGCACTGCCGTCAGCCCGCCGAGGCTACAGCTCACCTGCCATCACATATCTGGCCGGGAACCATTCAGAACTGGCACGCCGTAGGGTGCGATCGCTGCTTTTCCGGTTTTTACGGCCGCCTGGCGCTGTTCGAAATGCTGCCGATATCTGCACGGCTGCAAAATGCGCTGGCCAGCTCGGCCATGCCTGAAGAGCTGGAGAAAATCGCGCGTCAGCAGGGGCTGAATTCACTGTTTGTCGAGGGACTTCACTGCGTGAATCGGGGCGATACCACCCTCGAGGAGCTGACACGCGTTGCCGGAGGCTGTGATGAGTGAGCGCTACCTGTTTCGCTGGCAGGCCATGGACGATAGCGGCAACCTGCATCACGGCTGCAGTTTTGCCCCCAGCGCCGGGCAGATTGCGGCCGACCTTGCCGCGCATCATCAGCTGCCCCTGAAGATATCCCCGCGCCAGCGCTGTGGGCAACGTCAGTGGAAAGGGGCGCAAAAAACCGCGCTGGTGCGCCAGCTGGCAACCTTACTCAAGGCGGGAATGCCGCTGGCATCCAGCCTGCAGCTGCTGGGTGAGGGGCATCCTGAACCCTGCTGGCAGGCCCTGCTGCTGGAACTCCAGCAGCGGATTACATCAGGTATCCCTTTTTCAGACGCGCTGGCGGCCTGGCCTGATGTATTTCCGCCGCTGTACGCCGCACTGATCCACATCGGTGAACTGACCGGAGAGCTGGATGAGTGCTGCCTGCAGCTGGCGTTGCAACAGGAACAGCAGCAGCTGCTGCAGCAGAAGGTGAAAAAGGCGCTGCGCTATCCGCTGTTTATCCTCGCGGTGGCGCTACTGGTTAGCATCGGTATGCTGGTCTTTGTTCTGCCGGAGTTTGTCGCGATTTATCAGACATTCAATGCCCCCCTGCCGGCGTTTACCGCCGCGGTGATCGCCTTTTCGCAGCTCATCCAGCAGCAGGCCTTGCCGGGCATTACGCTGGTTATCGCGGTTGTTCTGCTCTGGCGCAGGCTGCATAAAAAGTCCCCTGGCTGGCAGCGCCGCGAGCAGCGGCTGCTGATGCGGCTGCCGCTGATCGCCGCCCTGTATCGTGGCAGCCTGCTGAGCCAGATCTTTACCACCCTGGCGCTCACCCAGCGCGCCGGGCTGACGCTGCTGCAAAGTTTGCAGGCGGTAGAGAAGACGCTGTCGCCGCTGCTGTGGCGCGAAGCTATTGCTGCGCTGCAGCGGCATATCGAAAACGGCAATCCGCTGCACCAGGCATTAAAGACGCATCAGCTGTTTACGCCGCTGTGCTATCAGCTGGTGAAAGTGGGGGAAGAGTCAGGTTCACTGGATGCGCTGCTGGCAAGGCTGGCGGGCTGGCATGAACAGCGAACTCATCAGCTGGCGGATGCGCTGGCAGCCGCGCTGGAGCCGCTAATGATGGTGGTGATTGGCGCGATTGTCGGCACGCTGGTGGTTGCCATGTATCTGCCGGTTTTCCGCCTCGGTGATGCGCTGGGTTAGGCCGTCGCGCTGGATGCACGACGGCCCCAGGTCAACAGCAATCTTTAACGATTAAAGACGCGGTTTTCCTGCTCGTTAACGCGGATAAACGTGGTGCGCTTGGTCAGCTCTTTTAAACGCTCTGCGCCTACATAGGTACAGGCTGAGCGCAGCCCGCCAAGGATGTCACGCGCGGTCTGATCAACCGGCCCACGCAGCGGCAGCTTAACGGTTTTGCCCTCGGCAGCACGGTACTGCGCCACTCCGCCGACGTGGCGTTTCATGGCGGATTCGGAGCTCATGCCGTAGAACAGCATAAACTGTTCGCCGTTCTCCTCAACCAGCGTGCCTTCGCATTCGTCGTGGGCGGCGAGCATGCCGCCCAGCATGACGAAATCAGCGCCGCCGCCAAAGGCCTTCGCCACATCACCCGGCACGGAACAACCGCCATCGCTGACGATCTGCCCACCCAGGCCGTGTGCCGCATCGGCGCACTCAATCACGGCGGAAAGCTGCGGATAGCCGACGCCGGTTTTCACCCGCGTGGTGCAGACGGAACCCGGACCGATGCCCACCTTGACAATATCCGCCCCGGAGAGGATCAGCTCCTCCACCATCTCACCCGTCACCACATTCCCGGCGCAGATCGTTTTACCCGGGCAGGCCTCACGCGCACGCTGCAGGAACTGCACGAAGTGCTCGGAATAGCCGTTTGCCACGTCGATACAGATAAAATTTAGCGCCGGAGATAAGGCCAGGATCTGCTGCAGCTTGGTAAAGTCAGCATCTGAAGTCCCGGTTGAGACCATTACATGGCGCAATACCTCGGGGGTGCTACGGATGACAAACTCACGCCACTGCTCAACGCTGTAATGCTTGTGGACGGCAGTAAGAATATTGAAGGAAGCCAGCGCAGTCGCCATGCTGAACGTGCCTACCGTATCCATATTGGCGGCAATAACAGGAACGCCGGACCAGCTGATAGCGGAGTGTTTGAAGGTGAACTGACGTTCCAGCTCAACCTGAGAACGGCTTTGCAGGGTGGAACGCTTTGGACGGATTAAAACATCCTTAAAGCCTAACTTAATATCTTCTTCGATACGCATAACGATTATCCTGGTTGATGGCGGTGATCCGGGAGCGCTCCCTTCGGGGTTACGCGGCGCGGATAAAGCTGAATGCCTGTTCCAGTGACGCTATCATACGCGCTAAAAACGCGCCGACAAGACTGCGAAATTTGCTTTATTTACGCTACAATCCGTTAAATTTACCTGTAAAACTGCTTTGTGATCTGCGCCTCAAAATTGAGCTGGGCGGTGTAAAATCAGGTCAACAAAGCAGCGAGAACTTGAAAGCATGCCTTATATCGTTGCGCTAACCGGCGGCATCGGCAGTGGAAAAAGTACCATTGCTAACGCTTTTGCCGCACTGGACATTGATATTGTTGATGCCGACGTGATTGCGCGCCAGGTGGTAGCGCCTGGGCAGCCGGCACTGGCGGCCATTTCTCAACGCTTTGGTGATGAGATTCTGCACCCGGACGGTTCGCTGAACCGGGGCGTGCTGCGGCAGAAAATCTTTAGTTCGCCGCAGGATAAAAGCTGGATTAACAAACTGTTACATCCTCTTATCCATGCAGAGACGCGTAAGCAGTTAGCATTGACCCGCTCGGCCTGGTGCCTGTGGGTGGTTCCGCTGCTGGTAGAGAACCATTTGCAACACCTCGCTGACCGGGTGCTGGTGGTCGATGTAGACCGTGAAACCCAGCTGGCGCGCACCCTACGCCGCGACGGTATCAGCCGTGAACAGGCGGAAAATATTCTTGCTGCTCAGGCCTCGCGTGAAGCGCGTCTGGCAGTGGCGGATGACATTATTGATAACAGCGGATCGCCCGAAACGGCGATCGCGCGCGTTGCTGATCTCCATCAGCGCTATCTGGCGCTGGCAGCAGCAACCGATCGGGATTAACAGCATGAGCACAACGGTTCTTTTTGAACATCCACTGAACGAAAAAATGCGTACCTGGCTGCGTATCGAATTTTTACTCAAGCAACTTAGCGCCAGCCAGAACATTGTTGATCACCTGGGCGCGCTGACTTTTTTCCGCAATGCCGCCGAGCTGCTGGACGTGTTTGAGCGTGGTGAACTGCGCACCGAAATCCTTAAAGAGCTGGAGCGTCAGCAGCAAAAACTGCAGTCATGGTCTGAAGTTCCCGGCGTCGATACCGCCACGATTGATGCCCTGCGTGCCGACCTGAAAACCCGCGGTGCGGCGCTGATGGCCGCCCCGCGCATGGGCCAGCAGCTGCGCGAAGACCGTTTAATTGCTCTGGTGCGTCAGCGTTTAAGCATTCCGGGAGGCTGCTGTAGCTTTGATCTGCCGACGCTGCATATCTGGCTTCATATTGAACAACCGCTACGTGACCAGCAGGTGGCCATCTGGCTGAACTCCCTGGCGCCAATGCGCGATGCACTGACGATGATCCTCGACCTGATCCGTCAGTCCGGGATTTTTCGCAACCACACCAGCCTGAACGGTTTCTTCCAGGATAACGCCGAGGGTGCTGACCTGCTGCGCCTGCAGTTAAAGCTGGACGACTCTCTTTATCCGCAGGTTTCCGGTCATAAAAGCCGTTATGCCATCCGTTTTCTGCCGCTGGATAGCGAACGGGGTGAAGTTCCCGCCCGTCTCGATTTTGAGCTGGCCTGTTGTTGAGGTAATTGTATGAGTGATGTAACCATGGTGAACTGCCCGACCTGCGGCAAGCAGGTCATTTGGGATGAACTTAGCAGCTGGCGTCCGTTTTGCAGCAAGCGCTGCCAGCTGATCGATCTTGGCGAATGGGCCGCTGAAGAGAAGCGTATTCCCAGCAGCGACGGTCTGAATGACAACGAAAGCTGGAGTGAGCAACTGCTCGATCGCGACTAGCAGTTAAGGTTACGGCGTGGCCTGATGCGCTTCAGCTTTCAGGCGCACCACCAGCTCCGCGTTGGCCGGTGGAAACTCATCGGCCTGCAACTCAGCCTGATCCACCCAGCGTGACGGCTGCCCTTCCCGCCCATACGGCTCGCCATTCCACTGTTCAACCAGAAAGAAGTGCAGCGTCACGCGCAGGTCGGCGTAAGTATGGTCGGCAATCCCGTATGCGCTGGCGCTCAGCACCTCAATGCCGGTCTCTTCCTGCAGCTCACGTTTCAACGCCAGCTCTGGCGTTTCGCCACTCTCGATTTTACCGCCTGGAAATTCCCACATGTTTGCCATATGCGAACTGGCGGCGCGCTGAGCCAAAAAAATCTGCCGAGCGCCGTTACGGATAATGCCTACTGCTACCTGTAAATGTTTCATGCTTATTCACTCTGCCAGGGTTTAATTTGAACCGCGCCACTCTATCATCGATTGACAGTACTGTCCTGCTGCCGCACATACGCATCTTTACAGGATGCAGGTGTTAACAGCCCGGACAATAAGTAAAATAAGAGAGTTTAATTTTACCCCGCAGCGAGTATTTGCTTAGTGTATTCCACTATGAATCATCCTGGCATCAGTAAAATGAATGATGCTGAACATCATAGCAGAAGGAAAAACAATGACTAAGTACTCACCGGTGCAAGTGTTATTACACTGGATTTCCGCCATCGTTATTATATGGGCGATGACAAGTGGCTTTTATATTTTCTTAGGAAATACTTCAGAGCATGTAAAAGAGTTCGTAGGGTTTATCAATGTATCCGTGACAACACTGTTTGTTCCTTTCTTTGCTCTTCGTATATATTACGCGATCAAATCGGGAAAACCAGCCAATATTAAAAGAAAACCCGACAACCATGCTTTAGCCAATGCGGTGCATATCATTATCTATATCAATACTGCTTTGGTGCTTTTTACCGGCGTGATGATGATGGAAAGGGATATTAATATATTTAATTTGGTCCAACTTCCCCATCCGCTTCAGGGCGGAGCTCTGACCAGTGCATTCCATCAGCTGCATATTATCTCCTGCGTGACGCTGTCTATACTGATTGTCATGCATGTACTGGCTGTTTTTTTTCACCACCTTGCAGGCAATCCTATCCTGAAGAAAATGAGTTGGTAGCGTACTCTCTGGCACCCTCATAAATTTCACAGAAAAACATAATGAAAAAAAAGCCCTTTGCGCAAGGTGATAATGGGTTTTAAAATTTAATTAATCCATTAATAAAACACACAAAAACCATATAAAACATATACATAGATAACTTTACAAATTAACCCCTACAGCTTGTATTGCAGGCTGATGAGAGTTATCTATATCCTTCAAATCAGATGGCGATTCAGGTCAATTGCATTTCAACATCAAAGTGTCCGTTAATCAGAACATTTTGCATGAACATTTGCCCTGGTCAGATCTGCTAAAAAATCAGGTGACGTGGAAATTACCAAGGAATATCTACAATGCTAAGTGTTCAGCAATGCGAAAAGATTCTCGATATTGATCACATTCATTTCGATAACATTTTAACGGTGGATTGCCAGCTCAATACGCTTAATATTCCCAGCAGAAAGCTCAGCATCCCGTTAAGTGAAACGCAAAAGCGGTTGTTAATCTGCCTGTTAACCAATATTAATAACAAAAGAGAAATTATCAATATCGTCTGGTACGAGAATCATCAATACATTCGGGATAATAACTATCACCAGTTAGTTTTTCAACTACGGGCACTACTGCAACGCCATCAGCTGCCGGGAGATATTTTGATCACCGTCCCTTACTATGGATTAAAGCTTAACAAACCTTTATTGATGAAGATCGAAGCAGAATCCAGGCACAATGACTTTTGCGAAAGCAGTGCTGTAAAAGCCGTAGAAAAGAAAGATAAGCTTAATCGACCTTCCCTAAGGCAGTGGTTTTTAAATGCTATCCGCTAATTTAATCTTTAAGGTTTCACACTATTAATCATGATATTACCGGTTGGTCAGGATCTTCTTTTTTGGGGTCGTCGGGTGTTAACACCAGGCAGGATCATTATTTTCAGTCTGCTATTACCGCTAACCTCTTTCACCGCTGCGTTTCACTACGAAGGCAAGCCTTCACCCGTGGCGCAGCGTAATGAGCCGGCCCCACTGCCGCCGCCAGCAAAACCTTATGCGTCGCTGCAGGCACTTGAGTGGTTCGCCACCCAGGCCAGCTCGGCTGCCACGCTGGCGGGGGATGAAGACCAGCAAATCGTGCACGCCGTGCAAAGTTCACTGCCGTTCCGGTTAAGCGGGTTGCTTAGCAACAGCGATGCCCGGCTCTCGATGGCCGTCTTCCAGCACGGCAATCAGCAGCGGGTGGTAAGCATCGCAGAGCAGTTACCGGGCACCCAAGCCTCTGTGGTTCGCATTTTCCCCGACCGCGTGGTTATTCGCCATAACGGTCGCTATGAAGCCTTTTATATCAAATGAGTCGCTTTACTCTGGAACATTTATGCAGATGATTTTCTCCCAATGTCGTCCGGCGGGCCGTGGCATGCTGCTGTTACTGGCTGGCTTTCTGTTTTCCCTTAGCGCCCATGCGCAGGGCTACCAGGCTAATTTCAAAAATACCGATATTGACGAGTTTATTACCACGGTCAGTAAGGCGTTGAACAAGACCATCATCATTGAGCCGACGGTAAAAGGGAAAATCAGCGTACGCAGTTACGAAACGCTGAATGACCAGCAGTATTACCAGTTTTTCCTTAGCGTGCTCGACGTGCATGGCTTTGCCGCCATCAGCATGGACAATGGCGTGGTAAAGGTTATCCCGGCTAAAAATGCCAAAGGTGCTGCAGTCCCGCTGGTTTCCGCTGACGGTCAGGCCAGCGGGGATGAAATGATCAGCCGCGTGGTTCCGCTGCATTATATTACCGCCAAAGAGCTGGCCCCGCTGCTGCGCCAGCTCAACGACGCGGCAGCTGGCAGCGTCGTGCATTACGACCCTTCAAACGTGCTGCTGATGACCGGCAGAGCCGCCGTCATCCAGCAGCTGGCAGCCATAGTCGAGAGTATTGACCAGCCGGAAGACAACAGTGTTGATAGTGTCAAACTGCGCTGGGCTTCTGCCGCGCAGGTTGCCGAAATCCTTAATCAATTGAATAACAGCACTCAGCCCGGTAGCAGCAGCAAACTGCGCGCCAAAGCAGTGGCAGATACCCGGACCAACGCCGTGTTAATTACCGGCGAGGAGCAGGCGCGTCAGCAGATGATTGACGCGGCGCACGATCTGGATACGAAGAATGACAGCCACAGCAACTCGCGCGTGTTTTACCTGCAGCATGCCAAGGCTGACAATCTGCTGGACGTTTTGACCGGCGTCAGCGGTTCGCTGCAGGACAAAGCCGAAGGTAAGGCCGCCAGCGGCGTCACCATGATGAAAGATATTGTGGTGAAAGCCGATGCGCACACGAACTCCCTGATTATCAACGCACCACCTGACGTGATGGATGACCTTGAAGAGATTATCAAACGGCTGGACATCAGTCGCCCGCAGGTTCAGGTGGAAGCGATTATTGTAGAGGTGCAGGACGCTGATGGCCTGGCGCTGGGCGTACAGTGGTTTAACCGTCACGCTGGCGGCACGCAGTTCCCGGGTACTGATGCCCCTATTACCACGCTGCCGGATAAAGGGTTCGCCAGTGCGCTGAGCAAGACCAGCGGGCTGGCCGCCGGGTTTTATCGTGGTAACTGGGCCGGGCTGTTCAGCGCCCTGCAAACCAATGGACAGAATAATATTCTCGCCACCCCCAGCATCGTGACGCTGGATAATATGGAAGCCGAATTCACCGTCGGTCAGGATGTCCCCATTCTCACCGGTTCACAAACCACCAGCGGCGACGGGGTATTCAACTCGGTGGCGCGCAAAAGTGTCGGCATCAAGCTGAAGGTGAAGCCGCAGATTAACAAAGGCGATTCGGTGCTGATGGAGATCGAGCAGGAGGTTTCCAGCGTTGCCGATCAAAGCAGCGGTGACCCGCTTGGCATGACGTTTAATACGCGCATGGTCAAAAACGCGGTGCTGGTGGACAGCGGTAATACCGTCGTGGTCGGCGGCCTGCTCGATACTGCGCACAACCGTAGCGAAAGTCGCGTACCGTTACTGGGTGATATCCCACTGATTGGTCATCTGTTTCGCTACAGCTCCGACAAGCAGAGCAAGCGTAATCTCATGCTGTTTATTCGCCCCACCATCATTCGTCAGCAGCACGCCTTTGACCGCACCAGCTCAGATAAGCTGAACACCTTTCGTCAGCAGCTTGATGAGGGTAATGAAGACCTGCCGCTCAAGAAAGCGCTGAAGCAGCAGCTTAACGTGCGCCAGAGTAACCACGCGCTCCAGCAGCTGCAGCAGGATGTCGCGACCTTCTGGCGGGCGGATGCATCATGACTCAGCCGCTGTTGCCGTTTAACTGGGTACAGCAGTACCAGGTGCTGCTGCTGCCTGACGCGACCCTGTGCTTTCATCCCAAAAGCAGCATATCCGCGCTGTTCGAAGCACGGCGCTATCTGCCGCAAAGCTCGCTGATGCCGCTTGATGAGGCCGCCTTCAGTGAGAAAGTGGCGGAGGTTTACCAGCAGAACAGCCGCTCTGCCGAGCTGTTTGAATCACTGGGCAGTGAGTTTGACCTCGATCAGGCGGTCCAGCACCTGCCGGAGGATAACGATCTGCTGGACAGCGATGACGGCGCGCCGGTGATCCGCCTGATCAATGCCATTCTCACCGAGGCGATCAAGCAGGGGGCTTCCGATATTCATATTGAGCCGTTTGAAAAAGTATTGTCGGTACGCTTCCGCATTGATGGCATGCTGCGCCCGGTTTTATCGCCACCGGTGCAGCTCAGCCGCTATCTGCTGTCGCGCATCAAAGTGATGGCCCGGCTGGATATTGCCGAAAAGCGGGTGCCGCAGGATGGCCGTATTTCGCTGCGCCTCGGTGGGCGAAATATCGATGTCCGCGTCTCAACCCTGCCCGCCCAGCATGGCGAACGTATTGTACTGCGCGTGCTGGATAAAAATGGGCTGACGCTGAGTCTGGCGGCGATTGGCATGACGGCTGCAGCGCAGCGGGATATGGCCCGTCTGCTGCACAGCCCGCACGGTATTTTACTGGTTACCGGACCTACGGGTTCAGGTAAAAGCACCACGCTGTACGCCGGACTGAAGCTGATCCACGGCGATGATAAAAATATTATGACCATTGAGGATCCGGTCGAGTACGAACTGGAAGGGATCGGGCAGACTCAGGTTAATAGCAAAATCGATATGACCTTTGCGCGCGGGCTGCGGGCGATCCTGCGCCAGGACCCCGACGTGGTGATGATCGGTGAGATCCGCGATAGCGAAACCGCGCAGATTGCCGTGCAGGCCTCGCTGACCGGCCATCTGGTGCTGTCAACGCTACACACCAACAGCGCGCTTGGCGCCATTGAACGCCTGCGAGATATGGGCGTTGAACCCTTTCTCCTGGCCAGCTCGCTGCTGGGTGTGCTTTCTCAGCGCCTGGTACGCCGGCTCTGCCAGGCCTGTCGCCAGCCGGTGGCGGCGACGGCGGCCCAGCTCAGCTACTTCCCCTCCGCCTCCAGCGGGCTGACGCTCTGGCAGGCAGTGGGCTGCGAACGCTGCCATCACAGCGGCTATCGCGGCCGTATCGGCATTCACGAACTGTTAATCATTGATGACAGCCTGCGTCGGGCGATAAGCCACCCGCATAGCGAGCAGCCGCTGCATCAACTGGTCAGCGCTGACTATCAGAGCCTGCAGCAGGATGGACTGCAAAAAGCGCAGGAGGGGATCACCACGCTGGAAGAGATCCTGCGCGTGACAAGGAATGAAAGCTAAGATGCGTTTTCGTTATCAGGCCGTTAACCGCCAGGGACAGCGCGTGCGCGGGGTGCTTGAAGCCGACACTGCGCAGCTGGCACGCCAGCGGCTGCGCGAACAGCAGCTGCAGCCGTTGCAGTTGCGTGTACAGCGGGCAGGCCTGAGCCTCCAACGCAGCGCGCTCTCCGCCGGGGAACGCGTGCTGCTGATACGCCAGCTGGCCACGCTGGTCGCTGCCGCACTGCCGCTGGAACAGGCGCTGCTGGCCCTGGAAAATCAGACCACCCGCCCTGCGGGCCGCGCCATGCTGCATACCCTGCGCCAGAAGGTGCTGGAGGGGGCGACGCTGGCGTACGCGGTCGCGCTCTACCCCGCCATCTTTCCCCCACTCTATCAGGCGATGATCGCTGCCGGCGAAGCCTCGGGCAAGCTCGATAGCGTGCTGGAGCAGCTGGCAGACTACAGCGAAAAGAGTGCGCAGCTCAAAAGTAAGCTGACTCAGGCACTGATCTATCCCCTACTGCTGACGCTGGTGGCTATTGGCGTGATCTCTGTGCTGCTGGCCGCCGTGGTTCCTACCGTGGTGGAACAGTTTGTGCACATGAAGCAGGCGCTCCCGCTGTCGACCCGCCTGCTGATGGCGCTCAGCGATCTGGTGCGTCGCACTGGATTTCCACTGCTGGTGCTGCTTCTGCTGGCGGCTGGCGCTGCCCATCTGCTGCTGCGCCAGCCACGACACCGCCTGCGCTGGCATCAGGCGACACTGCGGCTGCCGATAGTGGGACGTATTGTTCTCAATCTCAACCTCGCCCGCTATGCGCGCACCCTCAGCATTCTCAGCAACAGCGCCGTGCCACTGCTGGAGGGGATGAGCATCGGTGCCACGGTGCTGACCAATCAGTTTATTCGCCAGCAGCTTGAACAGGCCGCCACGCAGGTACGCGAAGGCAGCAGCCTGACGCTGGCGCTTGAACAGACGCAGCTACTGTCACCAATGATGCGTCATATGGTCGCCAGTGGAGAGAGCAGCGGCGAGCTGGACAGCATGCTGGCGCGCTGCGCAGATATGCAGGATAGCGCGTTTCTCAGCCAGATGACGCTGGCGGTCAGCCTGTTCGAACCGCTGCTGGTGGTGGTGATGGCCGCCGTGGTGCTGTTTATCGTGCTGGCGATCCTGCAACCCATTTTACAACTCAACAACCTGGTAGGATAAATCATTATGGAACAAGGCGTTAATCAACAGAGGCAGCGGGGCTTCACCCTGCTCGAAATGATGGTGGTGATCGTGATACTCGGCATTCTTGCCAGCCTGGTGATCCCCAGTCTGATGGGCAATAAAGATCGTGCCGATCGTCAGAAAGCCATCAGCGATATCGTGACGCTGGAAAATGCGCTGGATATGTACCGGCTGGACAACAGCCGCTACCCCAGCAGCGAGCAGGGGCTGAAAGCGCTTGTGAGTAAACCAGCCCTGCCGCCCGTTCCGCAGAATTACCGCAGCGATGGCTATATTCGCCGCCTGCCGCAGGACCCGTGGGGCAATGATTACCAGCTGGTAAGCCCTGGGAAACAGAGCAGCGTGGATATTTTCTCTGCGGGGGCGGATGGGGTCGCCGGCACTGAGGACGATATTACCAACTGGCAGACCGCAAGCGACTGATGCCGCGCCAGAACGGATTTACGCTGCTGGAAATGATGATGGTGCTGCTGCTATTAAGCATTATTGCCCTGGGAACCATCGCCACCCTGCCTGCGGCCAGCACCAGACCACAGGCGGAGAAACTGCTGGTGATGATTCGCCAGGCGATCGGCCAGCCGCAGCTCGATGGTGGAGTGATACGGCTTCAGGTGAGCCAGCAGCAGGCCACGCTTTTCCGCCTGGCGGCTGGCCACTCTGAGGGCGAAACGCCGTTTCCGGGACACCACTGGCAGCCACTTGGCACGCGCCTGGTGCAGCTCGACCTGCCTGAGCCCGGGCAGCTGAGTTTAATCGTGGAGTGCAGAACGGTGCCGCTGCCAGCATCGCTGCTGTTTCTGGCGGATGGCAGCCAACCCGCTTTTACTTTGCGGATTAGCAGCCCTGGGCTGCGCGCCACCCGCATCACCGCGCGCAGCGGTGAGGCTGTGTTATCGGAGTCACCATGAAGCAACGGGGGATGACGCTGCTGGAGGTGATGGTCGCGCTGGCGCTGCTGGCGATTGCCGGTCTGGCACTGATGAAAACCAGCGGTGAGCAGGTACGTAATCTGTCGCGGCTGGAGGAGAAACAGTTCGCTTATCTGGTGGCGGATAATCAACTCGCACAGCTACAGCTGCAGCAGGTCTGGCCGCCGCAAAGCTGGCAGTATGGCAACACGTCGATGGCGCAGCGGCGCTGGTACTGGCGCTGGCGCGGCGTCAGCACCCGTCATGCGCAAATCAGGGCGCTGGAAATTGAGGTGCGTCTCGACCCTTCTCAGCAGGCCGCACTGGCTACGCTGCACGGCTGGCAGGGCAAATCATGATGCGCAGTCAGCAGGGGTTTACCCTGATTGAAATGATGCTGGCGCTGGCAATTTTTGCCGTTCTCAGCCTGACGGGCTATCAGATCCTGCAGGCGGTTATGCGCAGCGACGAACAGATCCGCCAGAACGTCACCAGGCGGGAAGAGATTGGCCGCCTGTTTGCACTGCTCGATCGCGATCTCTCACAGGCAATGATCCCGTCACAGGATGAAAAGCGCTCTCACGCGCACCCGGCATTTATCAGTAATACGCCGGCGGCGCTGCTGCAGTTTACCCGGCGTAACAGCACCCTTCCCGCCAGCATCGCACCACGATCCTCATTACAGAGGGTGCGCTGGCGGCTGGCTGATAGCGGCCTGCTGCGTGAAAATCTTGAGTCGAATGAGATCACAGCCCGCTTTCAGCGGATCGATCGGGTGCAGCTACGCTTCTGGTCGGCGGGGAGCTGGCAGGCTGTCTGGCCCGCAGCGTTTAGCCTGCCCGAGGCGATAGAGGTCACGCTGCACACCCCGGATTACGGCCAGCTTTCCACCATCATTCTGCTAAGCGGCGGGCAATAATGCAGCGGCAACAGCGCGGAATGGCGCTGCTGGTGGTTCTGCTAATGATCGCCATGATGGCGCTGCTGGCAACCACCAGCAATCAGTATGGCAACCTGGCTGTGGCCCAGGCGGGCAACCGGCAGGCTATGCTGCAGGCGAAATGGGACCTGCTGGGTGCAGAGCAGTGGTTTCTCACCACTCAGCCGCTGCAGCAGCCGTTTAATGCGGCGCGCCAGCAGCAGTTTGGTGAACAGCTGCTGCACTTCAGGCTGCGCGATCGTCAGGCCTGTTTCAATTTGAATGCGCTGCTGATGCAGAGGGTGGCGGAAGACCAGCAGCCTGCTTTACCCTCCCTCGCGCGCCAGCTTTTTCTGCGCATGCTGGGCCAGCTTGGCCTGAAGAAAGAGGAAGCCGACCGCCTGATGCAGCAGCTTATTGCCTCGGTTAAACCCGACCCGCAGGTCAACAAATGGCGGCTGTTTGATGAAGTCAGCCAGCTGAGAACGCTGCCTGCGGTCACCCCCTCCCTGTGGCAAAAACTGCAGCCGCTGCTGTGCGTGACGCCGGAAACCCGACTCAACATCAACGTGAATGGCCTGACTGCACGCCAGATGCCGTTATTCAGCGCGCTGTTTGCCGGGCAGCTCTCCTCCACGCAGCTGCAATCGCTGCTTGATGCCCGTCCCCCTGAGGGGTGGAAAGACATTCATGCTTTGGTTAGCGGGATAAGCAGCCGGACGCTCGAACCTGCTATCGCCACCCTGCAAAGCGTGGTGGTAACCGAGAGCCGCTACTTTGAACTGCTGATTTGGGGCGATCATCCGACAATTTTTAGCGCATTACGTAGCCGGATTGAACAGCAGGATGAAAGCTATCGGGTCACTGCCCGGCTTTATGGATTAAGTGAGTGAACGACATGATCACATTTGCACGCAGGCAAAGCGGATTACTTTGTCTTTATTTCAGCGGTGCCGGGCGAAACCTGCGGCACTGGCACTATCGCTCCGCCTCTGGCGAATGCAGCACGGGCGTAGAGGATGCCCCTTGCCCGGCGCTTGAGGGCGACCAGGTGTGGCTTGCGGTCCCCTCGGAACGCTGTCTGTTTTATACCGCCAGCGGCGGCGGCGGCAGGATCTCGCCGCAGGCCCTGCGCTGGCAGCTGGAGGGGTTTGCGCTGGGCGATATCGAAGCCTTGCATATCACCGTGCTGGCAAAAGAGGCCGGGCAGCAGCATCTGGTGGCGATTGACGCAGAGTGGTTACGTACCACGCTGGCGCACATCGCACAAAGTGGCCTCAGGGTAAGTTACGCGCTGCCGGACGTCATGTGCCTGCCACAGGGGCATGCCAGCCAGGCTGGCGAACAGTGGCTGGCACATCATGCGCCCTTTGCTGGCGTCAGCCTGCCCTCTGGCGATGTCGCACATTTGCAGACGCTTGACCCTACGCTGGCGGGTTTACCCCAGGTGGCGTGGCCAGCGCTGCCCGCTAAACCACCCTGCTTCTCTCTACTGCATGGCGCATTTTCTCCGGCCATCCGCTGGGGTAAAAGCCTGCACTGCCTGGCTGCCGCGCTGCTGCTTTCGCTTGCGGCCCTGCCTGCCGTACCGCTGTGGCAGGGCTGGCAGTTTAACCGCGCCGCCGGGCAGATAAACCAGCAGGCGCTGCAGCGTTACCAGCACTATTTTAACGGACAGTCGCCGACCGATGCGGGCGCAGCATTTCGCCACCAGCTGCAGCGGCTGGAAGCCGCCCCTTCCACCTCAGGGCTGTTGTCGCTGATGACGGCATCTCAGGCACTGCTCGCAAATCTGGATACAACTGCCCTGCAGCGGCTGGAATGGGATGCAGCACGCCAGCAGTTGCACTTACACTTCGCCACACCGCTGGCAGCGACAGCCCTGCAGGCTGCACCCGCGGGTATCCGTGTTGACCTGCAGGATCATAACCAGCTGATTATAGGAAGGGAACCATGAAGCAACGCGTACACCATTTCTGGCAGTCTCGACAGCCGCGCGAGCAGGCTCTGCTGCTGCTGTGCCTGGTCGTGGCCTGCGTTGCCCTGCTTTACAGCGCCCGGCAGGGTGCCGTTGCGTGGCAGCAGCAGGCGGCAGCACGCCTGCAACAGCAGCAGCGAGCATGGCAGCAGATGCAGCAGCTTGAGGCGCGTATGCAGGCGGTATTACCCGCGCGGCCCGACATTGCCACCCTTAATCAGCTCACCGGCCTGTCGCTGCAGCCGGGGGCAAATGGCGCACTGATTGCCAGTGCCGAATCCGTGGAGTTTAAGCCGCTGATCAATGTGTTGATATCGCTGGAGCAGCAGCAGCGCCTGCAGGCTACCCGCCTGCGGCTGGAACGGCAGGAAACACGGCTGCGCCTGACGCTGCTGGAGCTGAACGATGTTCGCTGATGCCGCTTACTGGCTGCTGCTGGCCGCGCTGGGTCTGACGGTAGGTAGCCTGCTGAATGTCGTCTGCTGGCGACTGCCGCTGATGATCACCGCGCAGGCGCCCGCAGGTTTCAACCTGTGGCTACCCGCTTCACACTGCCCACAGTGTCAAACGCCGCTGAAGTGGCGCGACAATATTCCGCTCATCAGCTGGTTGCGGCTACAGGGCCGCTGCCGTCATTGCCGGCAGCGGATTGCCGTGCGCTATCCGCTGATGGAGGGGGTCACCCTGCTACTGACGCTGGCGGTCAGCGCCATCTTCCCCTGTGGCCCGCTGCTGCTGGCGACGCTGCTGCTAAGCTGGCTGCTGCTGCCGCTAATGGTAATTGATGCCGAACATCAGCTACTGCCCGATCTGCTGACGCTGGGATTGCTGTGGCTTGGCCTGCTGGCTAACCTGCTGGCCTGGCTGCCCGCCGTTACGCTCCACGCCAGCGTTGCCGGAGCCATTACGGGCTATGGCGTGCTGGCGCTGCTGGCACATGGCTGGTACTGGCTGCGCGGGAAAGAGGCGTTGGGTTTGGGGGATGCCAAGCTGCTGGCGGCGCTGGGTGCGTGGCTGGGATGGCAACCGTTGCCCCAGCTGCTGCTGCTGGCTTCGATTGGCGGGATTGGCTGGGCGCTGATGGCGCGCCTGCTGTGGCAGCGCCCCCTCAGCGCCGCTTTGCCGTTTGGCCCTTTTCTGGCCGTTGCCGGCTGGTTACTGTGGCTGAGCGGCAACCGCTGACTCTTTTTTCTGAGTAAAGTGAATAAAGGGCGCGCTGGACTGGTTCAGCGCCGCACATTTGTCGGCCAGCGTGGGAGCATCCGCATCCAGCGCGCTCATGCGGCTGGCAACCTGCGCCGCCAGCTGCTGGCGAAAGTCTGGTGGCGTCGCCCATCCCCGCTCTGCGGCCAGCAAGAGTGCGCTGGCGGCCAGGCGATCGTCCGCCGCAATATCGCTACGGTTGCAGTTTTGGCGCAGCCAGCTGGCGGAAGCCACAACGGCAGAGAGCTGAGAGAGCTGGCTGGCAACCGGCACGGCTGCCGCAGGCTGGTGATGCTGGCAGGCGGTAAGCGCCAGCGTGCTGAGCAGCAGAGCGGGAAACACTAACTTCATCATTAAGGTCATCTTTTGGGAGATATAAAGAGGGGAAATTATACATCCCCTGTTTCACCTCTCCGTTTTGCTAAGGTCATTTAAGCCGTTTTCAGCCCTGAGCCATTCCCCGCCAGCGGCGTTAACGCTGTTTAAGTTTCAATAAGTAACCCCACCTGCATTTTTTCCCTAGGCTACGAGCACCTGACCTGTGGCAGGTATCCACTTTATATCTGGAATTATGGAATAGAAAATGATGAAACTGAACAAAGTCGCCCTGGCATTATCTTCACTGTTAGTCAGCGGTGGCGCTTTGGCCCACGGTTATCTTACCGAGCCGCCTTCCCGCGACCTGCTGTGTCAGAAAGGGGTTAACACCGACTGCGGCAATGCCGCCTACGAGCCGCAGAGCGTGGGTGAGTCTACTAAAGGGTTCCCGGGCGCTGGCACGCCGCCGGATGGCAAGCTGGCTAGCGGTGATAATGGAAATAGCGAAGGTTTGGCTGCAAAACTGAATGAACAGACTAGCGATCGCTGGGCAAAAAATAAGATTCAGGCCGGTGAGCATGACTTCTCCTGGCATTTCACTGCCATGCACGCCACGCAGAACTGGAAATACTTTATCACCAAGCCAGACTGGAATCCGAATAAAGTCCTGACGCGCGACTCGTTTGAATTAACGCCATTCTGCGTGCATGACGGTAAAGAGATTGTTCCACCAAGCGATATCACCCACAGCTGTACTATCCCGGAGCGCAGCGGTTACCACGTTATTTACGCCAACTGGGAAGTGTCTAACACGACAAACACCTTCTATAAGATGATCGACGTCGAGTTTGAAGATACCGTCCCTTCCGAGTGGAAAAAAACCATTGGCACCATCTCGCCAAAACTGGCGCTGAAAGCGGGCGACAGCGTGAAAACCCGCGTATTTGGTCCTGATGAGCGCCCTGAGCTGAGCACCACCCTCAACATTAACAGCGACGCCGAAGGCGATATCAACATCTGGTCAAAAGCACTGGCTGCACGTATCAATGCGCAACAGCCTGACCTGCGCGCCGGCCAGAAAAATAACCAGGGCGAAGTTAACCCGGTTGAGGGGATGAACACCATTTATACCCGCGATGGCAGCGGCCTGACGCGCGTGGAAATTGAGCTGGACACGCACGAAGAAGTTAAACCGGTGATGGAGATTGGCGGGGTAAAAAATCAGTACACCATTACCGATGGCCACGCACCTATTGAGCTGACCGCTACCGTGACCGGTGAGATGGTGATTAACGCCAAGCTGTTCGATAAACATAACACCCTGCTCGGCTTTGGTAGCGAAACGGTGAAAGACGGTAGCGTTAACGTGGCGCTGCAAAATAAGAACCTGAAGCCAGGCAACTACACCCTGACCGTAGTGGGTATCACCCGCGATCAGCAGATGTTGCAGCAGAGCTTCGATCTGACCCTGAGCGAAGCGGCTGGCGGCGGTGATTACCAGTTCACCTACCCGGAAAACATCAAGCAGTACGTAGGCGGCACCAAAGTTCTGCAGCCAAAAGATGGCAAAGTGTATGAGTGTAAAAAAGGCCAGACCAGCGGCTGGTGCACCATCTACGCTGCCAGCGCTAACCACTACGAGCCGGGCGTCGGCGGCTACTGGAAAGATGCGTGGAGCGAAGTGGGCACTGCGGCTAAGTCTCATAAGCACTAATACCTGAATCCATGTAGCGGAAAGCAGGTATTTAATACCCTGACGCCCCCGGCCTGAATGGCCGGGGGCGTTTTTTTTTATTCCTTCCTGCCGCCGCAATACGCGGGGGGCAGATGGGGCGGAGCCCTGCCTCAGTCGCGGCAAAAAAAAAGCCGCAGCGTTATCCGCTGCGGCAATTTTATTCGCTTCACTGGCTGACATCAGGTCGGCATCGCCGCCTCTCGATGTTACCGTGCTGCTGGGTTAAGCCAGACGGCCGTGACACTGCTTATATTTCTTACCGGAACCGCATGGGCACAGGTCATTACGCCCCACTTTACGCTCGCCAGTCTGCTCAGAGAGTGACTGCGCGGCTTCCGTGTCGGCATCAGCGTGGCTCAGCTGCTGCTGCTGCGCCAGATGTTCAGCTTCCTGACGGCGCTGCTCTTCCATCTGCTCGATCTCTTCCGGCATGCGCACCTGAACTTTGCTCAGGGTGCTGATCACTTCGTATTTCAGCGACTCCAGCATTGCGGCGAACATCGCGAAGGACTCACGCTTGTACTCCTGCTTGGGATCTTTCTGCGCGTAGCCACGCAGATGGATACCCTGACGCAGATAATCCATCGCCGCCAGGTGCTCTTTCCACAGCGAGTCCAGCGTTTGCAGCATCACGCCTTTTTCGAAGTTGCGCATCATCTCCACGCCAACCACTTCTTCTTTGCGCTGATACTGGGTTCTCGCCTCTTCCATGATGCGCTCACGCAGCGTCTCTTCATGCAGATCCGGCTCTTTATCCAGCCACTCGGCAATCGGCAGATTGAGGTCGAAGTCGTTGCTAAGGCGCTCCTGCAGGCCAGCAACATCCCACATCTCTTCCAGAGACTGCGGTGGGATATAGCCATCAATGGTGGCTTTGAACACGTCTTCACGAATGCTGGCGATAGTTTCTGACACGTCAGAGACGTCGAGCAGTTCGTTACGCTGGGTGTAGATGGCACGGCGCTGATCGCTGGCAACGTCATCGTACTCCAGCAGCTGCTTACGGATGTCAAAGTTGCGGCTTTCCACTTTACGCTGGGCGTTTGCAATCGCTTTAGTCACCCACGGGTGCTCAATCGCTTCGCCAGGTTTCATCCCCAGTTTACGCATCATGTTGGTCACGCGATCCGAGGCAAAAATACGCATCAGGGCATCTTCCATCGACAGGTAGAAACGGGATGAACCGTTGTCGCCCTGACGACCAGAACGACCGCGCAGCTGGTTATCGATACGGCGCGACTCATGACGTTCGGTACCGATGATATGCAGACCGCCTGAAGCCAGCACCGCGTCGTGGCGAACTTTCCACGCGCTCTTGATGGCTTCGATCTGCTCTTCGGTTGGATTTTCAAGCGCGGCAATCTCTGCCTGCCAGCTGCCGCCCAGTACGATGTCGGTACCACGACCCGCCATGTTGGTCGCAATGGTCACGGCTGAAGGCTGACCCGCCTGCGCCACGATATCCGCTTCGCGGGCGTGGAATTTAGCGTTAAGCACTTCGTGTTTAATGCCCGCTTTGTTTAGCTCATGGGACACCACTTCGGATTTTTCAATCGAAATAGTACCGACCAGCACCGGCTGACCGTTAGCGGTACGCTCGCGGATATCTTCAATGATCGCGCCGATCTTCTCCATTTCGGTCATGTAGACCAGATCCGGCAGATCCTTACGCACCATTGGGCGGTTAGTCGGCACGACAATGGTATCCAGCTTGTAGATTGAGCTGAATTCAAACGCTTCGGTATCGGCGGTACCGGTCATCCCGGCCAGTTTGTTATACAGACGGAAGTAGTTCTGGAAGGTGATCGAGGCCAGCGTCTGGTTCTCGTTCTGAATTTCCACACCCTCTTTGGCTTCCACCGCCTGATGCAGGCCATCAGACCAGCGACGCCCCTGCATGGTACGACCGGTGTGCTCATCAACGATAATCACTTCGCCATCTTTAACGATGTAGTCAACGTCGCGGGTAAACAGCACGTGCGCGCGCAGTGCGGCGGTGACGTGATGCATCATCATGATGTTGCCCGGCGAGTAGAGGGATTCGCCCTCTTGCATAATGCCTTCGCTGACCATCAACTCTTCAACGGCGACCAGACCACGTTCGGTCAGGTGAACCTGGCGCGCTTTCTCATCAACGGAGAAGTGGCCTTCGCCCTGGAAGGTGTCGGAATCCTCTTTCTCCTGACGGATCAGGCGCGGAATGATTTTGTTCACCTGAATATACAGCTCGGAACTGTCTTCCGCCGGGCCGGAGATGATCAGCGGCGTACGCGCTTCATCGATCAGAATGGAGTCAACCTCATCCACCAGCGCGTAGTTCAGCTTGCGCTGCACGCGGTCTTCCGGGCTAAACGCCATGTTGTCGCGCAGGTAGTCAAAACCGTATTCGTTGTTGGTGCCGTAGGTGATATCGGCGGCATAGGCGGCACGCTTGGCCGGAGCCGGCATGCCTGGCAGATTGATACCAATGCTCAGACCAAGGAATTCAAACAGCGCACGGTTGTTTTCGGCGTCACGCTGGGCCAGGTAGTCATTCACGGTAACCACGTGGACGCCTTTACCGCTCAGCGCATTAAGGTAGGCTGGCAGCGTTGCCGTCAGGGTTTTACCTTCACCGGTACGCATCTCGGCGATGCAGCGATCGTTCAGCACCATACCGCCCAGCAGCTGCACGTCAAAGTGGCGCATGCCGAATACGCGTTTACTCGCTTCACGAACGGTGGCGAACGCTTCCGGGATCAGGTTTTCCAGCTCTTCGCCTTTCTCCAGGCGTGCGCGGAACTCAACGGTTTTCGCTTTCAGCTCGTCGTCAGACAGCTTAACGAAATCGGGTTCCATCTTGTTGATCAGGTCTACCGCTTTGCGCATACGACGCAGCGTGCGGTCGTTACTGCTACCAAAAACTTTGGTTAATAATTTGATTAACATAGTAAATAATTCTCTCAGCCACCGCGTTCACGATGGACACTTAACGTTTAATTTTAAACAGATTGGTTGTTATGAATTAAGTGCAGATAGCGGTCCGGCGCGAATGCCGTGAACCTGTGCCAGCCACAGGCCGGTTTGATGGCGGGGAACGGCTTCAACCTGACGTTGGGCCGTCGTGCGAATGATGACCGGCGGTTTCGCTTCATGGGTCAGCAGCGCGTTAAGGGTGTCGAGCAGCGCCAGCTTATGGGCTTCAAGCGGCTGGGTCTCTTCCGCTACCGGAGAAACCGAAGGCGTAAGCGTAAATGACAGGTGGCGGATAACCGTGCGGATCGCGTGCTGATGCCAGTAATCTACGCTGAATGAAGGGCGACGCGCGCTCTCCAGCAGCGCCAGGCTCTCAAAACGCACCGCCGTGCCAATATTCAGGCTTCGCGACGAGGTTTCTGCTAAGGTAGGGCGATCGTGCGCTGACGCGTGCGGCAGGCCAAGACTCGCCGCGACCATCCCCAACAGGAGATGCGGCCAGAAATAGCGTCTGCCAAATTGTCGCCAACGATTAAGAATACCGATCACTGTGTTCCGCCGGAGCTTGCTATGCGCGATAGTCGCCCACAATCAATTGAGAGTTTTTTCGACCATGCTCAGGAGAAGAGCGCGCTGCAAAACGTGCAGCAGCGAGCTATTGCTCTGAACAAACTGAACCGCGCAGTGCAGGGCATTCTTCCTGCTCAACTGCATCCCTGGTGCCGCGTGGCAAACTTCCGTCAGGGCGTTCTGGTGATCGAAACGGCTAATGCTAACTGGCTGATGCGCTTACGCTACGAACAGTCCAGCTTGCTGTCAGCTTTACGTGCGCAAATATTACCATCATTGACGTCGATCGACATCAGGATAAATCCATCGCTGGCGGCAAAAGGCCAGGAATCTGTGCAAGAAAACAGCACTCGAGCGAAAGACGCGGAGAAACCGCCTATGAGGCAGCTAAGTGAGCATAGCGCGGAGATTTTACGGAGTGTCGCGAGCCAAAGCCCGGAAAAGCTGAAGAAAATATTAGAACGACTGGCCTCACTGGCCGGAGAGGGTACCAGCTCAACCAGTCGTTAATACCCCCTTCATATTTACAGCTGCTGCTGCAATTATTTGGGGGAGCGTTTGATTCTGGGTTACGCCAGAACCAGATTTGGTGCCTTGAATGTCACCGGGAGTGTTGCTTCGTCTTCAAACGTTGCCCATTCCCATGCTTCCTGCTTAGCCAGAACAGCCTGTAACAGCTTATTGTTCAGGGCATGGCCAGATTTGAATGCGGTAAACGCACCAATGATGTTGTGGCCACACATGTACAGGTCACCGATAGCATCGAGCATTTTATGACGCACAAATTCATCTTCAAAACGCAGACCATCTTCGTTCAATACGCGGTAGTCATCTACCACGATTGCGCAGTCAAAGCTGCCGCCGAGGCACAGGCCACGGGACTGCAGTGCTTCGATGTCACGCATGAAGCCGAAAGTACGAGCACGACTGATCTGACGCGCGAAGGCTTCCGCAGAGAATTCCATGCGGTAGCGCTGGGAGCTGGAGTCAATCGCCGGGTGGTTAAAATCAATGGTGAAATCCAGTGAGAAACCATTGTACGGCGTAAACTCAGCCCATTTGTCGCCATCTTCAACCCGGACAGGCTGTTTGATGCGCACAAACTTCTTAGCGCTATTCAGCTCTTCAATACCTGCGTCCATCAGCAGATAGATAAAGGGTGCGGCGCTGCCATCCATAATTGGAATTTCAGGCGCGTTCACTTCCACCACAATATTATCAATGCCAAGGCCTGCAAGGGCTGCATTCAGGTGTTCGACTGTCGAAATACGTACGTCATGCTCATTAACCAGGCAAGTACAGAGCATGGTATCACGCACGGATTTGGCATCAGCCGGGAAATCAACCGGTGGATTCAAGTCAGTGCGACGATAGATGACCCCGGTATTAGCCGGCGCAGGGCGTAACGTCAGCGTGACTTTCTTGCCGGTATGTAACCCGACGCCAGTCGTCTGAACAATACGTTTTAATGTCCGTTGTTTGATCATCGCATTATCTCGCAAAAATTAGCCATCCGACCGCCAGTTTACTTCACTGGCGGGCGAACAGTTTAACACAAAGAGCGAAGAATCCCAATTTCTCGGGTTATTCCTAGTCTGCCTGCTTGCGCAGGAAGGCTGGAATGTCCAGATAGTCAGGCTCTTTGTTAGTCTGTGTGCCCGGATCGTTGACCACTTTCGCCGCAGGTTTCTGCTCCTGTGGCAGCGGGGCCATACCGTGCTGCTGGTAACGGTGATCCATCACTGGCTGAGTGGTCTGCTTATTGGTCACCAGCGTAATTTCTGGACGTTTGTCCATGCCGATACCGGTAGCCACCACGGTCACACGCAGTTCGTCGTTCATTTCCGGGTCAAGGGAAGTACCGATAACCACGGTTGCGTTGTCAGATGCGAAGGCGCGGATGGTGTTACCCACGGTTTCGAACTCATCCAGACGCAGGTCGAAGCCAGCAGTGATGTTAACCAGCACGCCGCGTGCGCCAGACAGGTCGATATCTTCCAACAGTGGGCTGGAGATCGCCATTTCTGCCGCTTCTTCCGCACGGTCTTCACCACAGGCCACGCCAGACCCCATCATCGCGTAGCCCATTTCGGACATCACGGTGCGCACGTCGGCAAAGTCGACGTTCATCAGGCCCGGACGGGTGATCAGTTCTGCGATACCCTGTACCGCGCCTTTCAGCACGTCATTAGCCGCGCCGAACGCGTCCAGCAGAGAGATACCGCGACCCAGCACCTTCAGCAGCTTGTCGTTTGGAATGGTGATCAGTGAGTCGACGTGCTTAGACAGCTCGGCAATCCCCTGCTCGGCAAAAGCCATGCGCTTTTTGCCTTCAAAGTTGAATGGCTTAGTCACCACTGCAACGGTCAGAATACCGAGGTCTTTGGCCACTTCAGCCACGACTGGCGCAGCACCCGTACCGGTACCACCGCCCATACCCGCAGCGATAAATACCATGTCTGCACCTTCCAGTGCCTGACGCAGTGCTTCGCGATCTTCTTCGGCGGAGTTACGGCCGACTTCCGGGTTAGCCCCAGCGCCCAGACCTTTAGTAATTCCGTTACCGATCTGAATCGTCTGGCCTACCGCAGTTTTACGCAATGCCTGAGCATCGGTATTTACCGCGAAGAACTCAACGCCTTCGATACGCTCACGCACCATATGCTCTACGGCGTTACCGCCGCCGCCGCCGACGCCGATGACTTTAATCACCGCGTCATTGGTTAATTCCATTGGTTCAAACATAATTTCTCTCCGTTATGTGCCTGTTCGCCTGGAGATCACTAAATAAGTCTAGCATGATCCCCTATGGTAAAAATTAAAACTCTTTTCTCAGCCAGCTGTTGATTTTCTTGAACCAGTTACCCACTGAGGCTCTTTTTTCTACTTCTGCTTCACCGTTAAGGTGAGACTCTTTTCCGTAGTGCAGTAAGCCCACCGCCGTTGAGTAGTAAGGCTCCTGCGCGTAATCCGTTAATCCTGTAATGTTCAGCGGCTGTCCGATACGCACCTGCGTGTGGAAGACACGCTGGGCGCAAGCCGCCAATCCTTCAATCTGTGCCGCGCCGCCGGTCAACACAATTCCGGCCGCGAGGTGATGTTTCACGCCCTGCTGGCGAAGCTGCTCCTGCAGCTGCAGGATTTCGTCATTCACCAGGTTCAGCAGCTCGGTGTAACGCGGCTCAATCACTTCAGCCAGCGTCTGGCGCTGCAGGCTGCGCGGTGGACGCCCACCTACGCTTGGCACTTCGACGTTTTCGTCTTTGCCAACAATCGAACCCAGCGCACAACCGTGACGCACTTTGATCGCTTCCGCGTCGGTTGGCGGAGTGCCGAAGGCGTAAGCGATATCGCTGGTCACCACGTTGCCCGCGTACGGGATAACCTTGGTGTGGCGCAGTGCGCCGCCGGTGTAAACCGCGATATCCATGGTTCCGCCGCCGACATCGACTACGCAGACGCCCAGCTCGCGCTCATCTTCGGTCAGCACGGCAAAGCTCGATGCCAGACCGGCGAAAATCAGTTGGTCAACTTTCAGGCCGCAACGTTCAACCGCTTTGACGATGTTTTTCGCCATATCGTTGTGGCAGGTGATCAGGTGCACTTTCGCCTGCATGCGCACGCCCGATAATCCGACCGGGTTTTTGATCCCTTCCTGATAGTCGATCGCATATTCTTGCGGAATAACATGGAGGATGCGGTGTTCATCGCGAACACGGACGGATTTAGCGGTATGTACCACATTCTCCACATCTTCCTGCGTCACTTCCTCTTCGGAAATAGGAACCATCCCTATTTCGTTCTGGCAGCTGATATGTTTGCCCGATAATGCAAGGTAAACCGACGAAATCTGACAGTCCGCCATCAGTTCGGCCTGATCGATAGCGCGCTGAACGCATTTCACTACCGACTCCAGGTCGTTAACGCCGCCTTTATCCATCCCGCGAGACGGGCAGCTGCCCACCCCGATAATATTAACCATGCCATCAGGCAGAACTTCCCCTACCAGGGCGGCAACCTTCGCGGTGCCTATCTCGAGTCCAACTACCAGTTTTCTGTCCGTCGACTTGATCATTGTTGTTTAGCCTGTGCCTGATTCTGTTGCTGTTGCTGATTACTGTCAGCGGCCGCCATCGGCGCCGGTGCCCATCCTACTGCCGCGCCAGAGTCGTAACGCAGGTCTACGTAGCTGATACGTTTGTTCTCCGCCTGGCCCTGACGTTGCAGGGTAGGCAGTAACTCGATGAAACGCTGCAGACGTTTCATATCCTCGTTACGCCCTAACTCCAGACGGGTGTCATCTTCTAACACCAGCTGCCATGAACGCCTTGCGGTCATGGACGCCGCCTTCAATTTCAATTTGCTGGCCGCCAGCGCGTTACTCATCTGGTGGTAGCCGGCTAACACTTCAGATTCGCTGCCTTCCGGGCCATACAGCATCGGCATATTTTCTTTACCGAGATGACTGGCCGGGACGCTGAACGATTTGCCTTCTGCATCAACCATATGCACATCATTCCAGCGTGCAACCGGAACGTACTCAACCAGATGAATCTTTAATTCGTCCGGCCACTGCTTGCGCACGCTCACCTGCTGGATCCACGGCAAGCGCTCAATCTGCTGCTGAATAACATCCACATCCTGCGACATAAAAGTGCCAGGTTCGCCAAGCGATAAAATCGCCTGGCGGATGTCATCATTGGTGGTGTAGTGCGTCTGCCCGGTCACCACCAGCTTTGACAGCGGCAGCTGCGAGGCATCGTTCATCCATTTCAGCACCACAAACCCACCGGCCAGCATCACACCCAGTACCATCGCCAGAAAGATCATCCCGGCAAGGCGTGAACCGTTACTGCGCCCGGTGCGCGCTTTTTCCTGCGCTTCGCGGTTACGGACATTCAGAGCAGCCTGGGACATATCAGTCCGCCAGCTCCAGAATGCGCGCCACCAGCTGCGAGAAGGTCATCCCGGCCTGTTTTGCCGCCATTGGCACCAGGCTATGGCTGGTCATACCCGGTGACGTGTTGACTTCCAGCAGATAGAAACGGCCATCACCGCCCATCATCACGTCTACGCGGCCCCAGCCGCTGCAACCCAGCGCGCGCCAGGCAGCGAGGGTCAGTTCGCTCAGTTCCGCTTCCTGTTCGGCACTCAATCCTGACGGGCAGAAGTATTGAGTATCGTCAGAAATGTATTTAGCTTCATAGTCATAGAACTCGCTGGCGGTTTTTATTCTGATTGACGGCAGAATTTGATCGCCAATCACGCCAACGGTGTACTCAGGACCGCTTAAAAAGGCTTCCACCAGCACTTCATCGTCGTGGCGGAAGGCTTCATCCAGCGCAGCAGGGAACTGGTACGCCTCGTTCACCCGCGAGATCCCCACGCTTGAACCTTCACGGCTCGGCTTGACGAACAGCGGCAGGCCAAGGGCATCAATGCTGGCCAGCTCATCCGCCGTCAGGCCTTCATCCATCTGGGCGCGCGTCAGCGCGACAAATGGCGCCACCGGCAGCCCACAGCCCTGCCACAGATACTTACTGCGCAGTTTGTCCATCGTGATGGCCGATGCCATGACGCCGCTGCCGGTGTAAGGGATCTGCAGAAATTCCAGCACGCCCTGTAAGGTGCCATCTTCACCGCCGCGACCGTGCAGGGCGATAAAGGCTTTGGCAAACCCTTCCTCTTTCAGTCGCATCACCGGGAAATCACGGATGTCGACCGGATGTGCATCAATGCCTGCATCCTGCAGGCCTTGCAGAACGGCAGCGCCCGATAACAGCGATACGTCACGTTCTGCGGAGGTTCCACCCAGCAATACCGCTACTTTCTCAGCCATGATGTTCCTCTTTATTCGTCTGCGGTTGTAACTTAAGCTCAGCCAGCGTGCGGGCGATACGGCCAACGTTGCCGGCGCCCTGCACTAAAATAAGGTCGTTACCGGTCAGCTTCGGTAACAGCATTTCCAGCACGGCATCATGGTCAGACACCAGAATCGGGTCGACTTTGCCACGACCACGAATGGTGCGGCACAGAGAGCGGCTGTCGGCGCCGGGGATCGGTGCCTCACCGGCGGCGTAAACATCCAGCATCAGCAGCACATCGACCTGTGACAGCACGTTGGCAAAATCGTCATACAGATCGCGGGTGCGCGTGTAGCGGTGTGGCTGGAAGATCATCACCAGATTTTTATCCGGCCAGCCCGCACGCGCGGCTTTAATCGTCACGTCAACTTCGGTCGGATGATGGCCGTAATCGTCCACCAGCATCGCGCTGCCTGCCTGGCCGTTCACTTCTGCCAGCGGATATTCACCGAGGAAGTCGAAGCGGCGCCCGGTGCCCTGGAAACTCAGTAGCGCGCTGAGGATTTCATCATCCTCAATGCCCTCTTCCGTCGCCACGGCAACCGCAGCGGCGGCGTTAAGCGCGTTATGGCGACCCGGGGCGTTCAATGTTACGTGCATCAGCGGTTTGTCGTGGCGTACCAGGGTAAAGAAGCCCTGTGCGCCGCGCTGTTGGTAATTTTCCACCCGCACATCGGCGTCATCGCTAAAGCCATAGGTGGTGATCTGGCGCCCGACGCGCGGGATCAAATCGCGGATCACCGCGTCATCCACGCACATCACCGCACGGCCAT
Organism: Erwinia aphidicola; assembly: GCF_014773485.1. Classification (GTDB taxonomy): domain Bacteria; phylum Pseudomonadota; class Gammaproteobacteria; order Enterobacterales; family Enterobacteriaceae; genus Erwinia; species Erwinia aphidicola. Next base: position 142,484 of record NZ_JACXBP010000002.1, read on the forward strand.
AAAACGGCAGGTTGTGCAGGAAGTTGATAAACGTCTGCTTCAGATTTTCGAAGTCGCCCTGGTAGGTATCCATGTGGTCGGCTTCGATATTGGTGACAATCGCCACCATCGGCTGCAGATGCAGGAATGAGGCATCGCTCTCGTCCGCTTCCGCAATCAGGTAACGGCTGCTGCCAAGGCGCGCGTGGGTTCCCGCCGCTTTCACCAGCCCACCGTTAACGAAAGTCGGGTCGAGGCCGCCTTCCGCATAAATGCTGGAGACCATCGCCGTGGTGGTGGTTTTGCCGTGCGTACCAGCAACGGCAATACCGTGGCGGAAGCGCATCAGTTCAGCCAGCATCTCTGCACGGCGGATCACCGGGATACGCGCTTCGCGTGCGGCAACCACTTCCGGGTTGTCCTGCGAGACAGCGGTAGAGACCACCACCACGCTGGCATCGCTGACGTTCTCCGGGCGATGGTTAAAATAGATCGTTGCGCCCAACGCGCTCAGATGCTGAGTCACCGCATTCGGCGCCAGGTCTGAACCGCTGATTTCATAGCCTTCATTCGCTAACACTTCGGCAATACCGCCCATGCCGGCACCACCGATGCCAACAAAGTGGATGTGCCGGACGCGACGCATCTCGGGCACGATAGAACGCAGTTTTGCCAGTTGCTGTGTATTCATCTGTTACCTGTGTTGCTGCGGGTCAGACCTGCCTGCCCCTACAAAAATCATTTGGCCGCTTTACTGACTTCAGCTGCGACACGTTCGGTTGCATCCGGGATCGCCACCGCGCGGGCTTTTTCTGCCATGTTCAGCAGCGTTGCGCGATCCCATCCTGCCAGCGTTGCCGCCACCACCTCACTGGTGAACTGCGGCTGCTCGTAAATTTTGGCGGCACCGGCCTGCTCCAGCGGCAGGGCATTCCAGTACTGCTGACGATCTTTATGCTGAAACGGCACAAATATCGCCGGTAATCCTGCCGCAGCCACTTCGCTGACGGTCAGCGCGCCGGAACGGCACACCACCACATCAGCCCAGGCGTAGGCGGCGGCCATATCGTCGATGAACTCGGACACCTTATGCTGCGTCTGGTTCACCTGAATGTAAGCCTGATTCACTTCATCCAGCGCGCCTTTGCCCACCTGGTGCCACAGCGTAATGCTGTCACCCAGCCTGGCCGCTACCTGCGGCATGGTCTGGTTCAGTACGCGGGCGCCCTGACTGCCACCGATCACCAGCACGCGCGTCGGGCCTTCTCGCCCGGCTAAGCGTACCGCCGGCAGAGGCAGTGCCAACACGTCGGTTCGCACCGGGTTCCCCACCACTTCCGCCTTAGGGAAGGCACCTGGAAAGGCCTGCATCACTTTGCTGGCAATCTTCGCCAGCCATTTGTTAGTCAGACCCGCAATGCCGTTCTGCTCATGCAGCACCACCGGAATACCGCAGCTCCACGCGGCCAGACCGCCGGGGCCGGAAACGTAACCGCCCATTCCAAGTACCACATCCGGCTGCCAGGCTTTCATAATCGCCCGCGCCTGACGCCAGGCGTTGAAGATGCGCAGTGGCGCCGCCAGTAATGCTTTGATGCCTTTGCCACGCAGCCCGCTGATGCGAATAAAATCAATTTCAATGCCGTGCTTCGGCACCAGGTCCGCTTCCATACGGTCAGCGGTTCCAAGCCAGCGTACCTGCCAGCCCTGCGCCATCAGATGGTGTGCCACCGCCAGCCCGGGGAAAACATGCCCACCGGTTCCGCCAGCCATCACCATCAGTCGCTTTCCAGTCATCAACTACCCTCTGGTGAACGCCTGGGCTTTCGCCAGACGCGTCTCATAATCTATGCGTAACAGGAACACGATGGCGGTCGACATAATAATCAGACTCGAACCACCGTAACTGATCAGCGGCAGCGTCAGACCTTTGGTCGGTAACATGCCCGCTGCGGCCCCGACGTTAACCAGTGCCTGGAAGCTAAACCAGACGCCAATTGAACAGGCGAGGAAGCCGGAAAAGCGCTGATCGATCTCTAAAGCTTTTCGCCCGATGGACATCGCGCGAAAAGCGACGAAGAATACCATTAACAGGGCTAAAACCACACCGATATAACCCAGTTCTTCTCCGATAATCGAGAAGATAAAGTCGGTGTGCGCTTCCGGTAAATATTCCAGTTTTTGCACGGAGTTACCTAAGCCCTGGCCCCAGAATTCCCCACGACCAAACGCCATCAGGGACTGGGTCAGCTGGTAGCCACTGCCAAACGGATCTTCCCACGGGTTCCAGAAGGAGGTGACGCGGCGCATACGATAGGGTTCGGCCACAATCAGCAGGCAGACGGCGAAAATCCCGGAGCCGATAATCGCAAGGAACTGCCACAGTTTTGCCCCGGCAAGGAACAGCATCGCCAGCGTGGTGACAAACAGCACTACCACCGTACCGAGGTCCGGCTGCGCCAGCAGCAGTACCGCCAGCACCACCATCACGCCCATCGGCTTACAGAAGCCCCAAAAGTTGTTACGAACCTCTTCGACCTTACGCACCAGATAGCTGGCGAGATAGCAGAACAGCGACAGTTTTGACAGCTCGGCAGGCTGGATACGCAACGGGCCGAGGGCGATCCAGCGCGATGCCCCGTTAACCGAGCTACCCACCACCAGCACCACCAGCAGCATGGCAACGGTGCCCAGCAGCATGATATTGCTGTAGCGCTGCCAGAAATCCATCGGCACGCGCAGGGTCACCAGCGCCATCCCCATCGCCAGCAGGATGTAAAACGCATCGCGCTTGGCAAAGTAGAACGGGTCATCGTTAAGACGCTGGCCAACCGGCATCGACGCCGATGTCACCATAACAAAACCTATAATCGCCAGGCCAAACGTCAGCCATAGCAGGGTGCGGTCATACAGCACCATCGAGTTGGTATCGCTTTCACGCGATCCCATGACCCAGTTTCTCAGCAGGTCAGAAATACCGCTGGCAAGGCTCAGACCAGGAACGCGCATCAGTCAGCCTCCCGCGCCAGTTGGGCAAACACGTCGCCGCGCTGCTCAAAGTTTTTAAACTGATCGAGGCTGGCGCAGGCCGGAGACAGCAGCACCAGATCGCCAGGCTGCAGTACGGTTTTAATCTGCTGCACCGCTTCAGCCAGGGTTTCCGTCTGCACGGCAATTTCCGGGCGCAGCTCAGCCAGCTCCGCACCGTCACGGCCAAAGCACCAGATGCGGATACGCTCCCCCTGCAGGTAGGGTGCCAGCGCGCTGAAGTCGGCGGATTTACCGTCACCGCCGAGCAGCAGATGCAGCGTTCCCTTAACCTGTAACCCCTTCAGCGCCGCTTCGGTGCTGCCGACGTTGGTGGCTTTGGAATCATTTATCCAGCGCACGCCGTTGCGCTCATGCACCAGCTGGAAACGGTGCGGCAGACCGGCGAAGGTGGTTAACGCTTTCAGGCTGCTGGCACGCGGCAGGCCGACGGCGTCCGCCAGCGCCAGCGCGGCCAGCGCGTTAGTGTAATTGTGCTTACCGACCAGATGCATCTCATCGGTGTTCAGCACTTTCTCGCCTTTCACCCGCAGCCAGATACTGCCCTGCTGGTGATTGAGATGATAATCGCCGACGTCGGCGCCAAAACTGACGCAGCGCGTGTCGGCACCACGCACCGGCATGGTCATCGCATCATCGGCATTGACCACGCAGACGGCGGCATTCTCATAAATGCGCAGCTTGGCCGCACGGTACTGCTGCATCCCCAGCGGATAGCGATCCATATGATCTTCTGTCACGTTAAGGATGGTGGCAGCGGCGGCGCGCAGGCTGGTGGTGGTTTCCAGCTGGAAGCTGGAGAGTTCCAGCACGTAAAGCTGCGCCGGTTGCGCCAGCAGCATCAGTGCTGGCAGGCCGATATTGCCGCCCACGCCAACCTGCCAGCCTGCGGCTTTCGCCATCTCGCCCACCAGCGTGGTGACGGTGCTTTTGCCGTTAGAGCCGGTGATCGCCACGATGGGCGCCTGCGCTTCGCGGCAGAACAGCTCGATATCGCCGACGATCTCTACTCCGGCATCCGCCGCCGCCATCAGCGACGGATGAGCCAGCGCCATTCCCGGGCTGGCCACGATCAGGTCGGCAGCCAGCAGCCAGTCTTCGTTTAACGAACCTAACCAGCGCTCAACCTCTTTCGGCAGCTTTTCCAGCCCCGGCGGCACGACACGGGTATCCATCACGCGCGGCGTCACGCCACGTGCGACAAAGAAATCAACACAGGAGAGGCCGGTCAGCCCCAACCCGATGATGACGACTTTTTTACCCTGATAGTCAGCCATGATTACCGCACCTTCAGCGTGGCCAGGCCAATCAGCACCAGCATCAGTGAAATAATCCAGAAGCGCACAATCACGCGCGGTTCCGGCCAGCCTTTCAATTCATAGTGGTGGTGAATGGGTGCCATGCGGAAAATACGCTGCCCGCGCAGTTTGAAGGAACCGACCTGCAGGATCACCGACAGCGTCTCCACCACGAATACGCCGCCCATAATCACCAGCAGGAACTCCTGACGCAACAGCACGGCGATAGTGCCGAGCGCGCCGCCTAGCGCCAGGGAACCAACATCCCCCATAAAGACCTGCGCCGGGTAAGTGTTGAACCACAGGAAACCAAGACCCGCACCGACAATGGCGGTACAGACGATCACCAGCTCACCCGCGTGACGCAGATAAGGGATATGCAGATACTCGGCAAACTTCACGTTACCGGTCGCCCACGCCACCAGCGCGAAACCAGCGGCGACAAACACGGTTGGCATAATCGCCAGGCCATCCAGCCCGTCGGTCAGGTTGACCGCATTACTGGTGCCGACAATCACGAAGTAAGCCAGCAGCAGATACAGCAGGCCAAGCTGCGGCATCACGTCTTTAAAGAACGGCACTACCAGCTCGGTCGCCGGGGTGTCTTTGCCAATCATATACATGACAAAAGCGGCACCGAGGGCGATCACCGACTGCCAGAAATATTTCCAGCGGGCGATCAGGCCTTTAGTGTCCTTGCGCACCACTTTGCGGTAGTCATCGACGAAGCCGACAATGCCATAACCGACCAGCACGAACAGTACGCACCAGACGTAAGGGTTTGATGGATAAGCCCACAGCAGCACCGAAATGGTGATGGAGGTGAGGATCATAATCCCGCCCATGGTCGGCGTACCGCGCTTGCTGAAGTGCGACTCAGGACCGTCGTTACGTACCACCTGGCCAAAGGACATTTCCTGCAGGCGGGCGATCATGCGCGGGCCCATCCACAGTGAAATAAACAGCGCGGTCAGCAGGCTGACAATGGCGCGAAACGTCAGGTAGGAGAAGACGTTAAAGCCAGAATATAAAGAGACCAGATGCTCGGCCAGCCAGACTAACATGTGCCTTTCTCCTGTAAGGTTTGCACTACCTGCTCCATCGCGGCACTACGTGAACCTTTAACCAATACGGTAATGTGTGAATGCTGTGACAGCAGCGCCAGCGCACGCGCGCTCAGGGCTGCCTTCTCCGTGAAGTGCTCACCCACGCCGCTGGCATCAGAGATACCCTGGCTGAGCGTGCCCACGCTTAAAACTTTATCGATGCCGGCCAGGCGAGCCGCTTCGCCGACCTGACGATGACACTCGGCGGCTTCTGCCCCCAGTTCGCCCATGTCGCCGACGATCATTACGCGGTAGCCCGGCATTTCAGCCAGCACCTGCGCGGCGGCGGTCATTGAACCGACGTTGGCGTTGTAGCTGTCATCCAGCAGCAGCTTGTTTTCACCCAGTGCGATCGGGAACAGGCGCCCCGGCACGGCTTTAAGCTGGCTCAGCCCCTGCTGCACCGCCGTGAGCGGCGCTCCGACAGAGAGGGCCAGCGCCGTCGCGGCCAGCGCGTTAGCAATGTTGTGACGGCCCGGCAGCGGCAGGGTAATCGCGATGTCGCCCTGCGGGCTGTGCAGCGTGAAATGGGTACCCTTAGCGCTGAATTTCACCTCAGAGGCGCTGAAATCACAGTCAGCCTGCGGCTCCGGTGAGAAGCGCCAGACGGTTTTACCGTGCAGCGTCTGCTGCCAGTGCGGCCAGTCGTTGCTGTCGCTGTTGATAATGGCGGTGCCGTGCAGCGGCAGACCGTTGAAAATCTCACCTTTGGCTTTCGCCACGCCCGCCAGCGACCCGAACCCTTCCAGGTGCGCTGCGGCCAGGTTATTGACCAGCGCCGTCTCCGGGCGCGTCAGTTCGGTGGTATAAGCGATCTCACCCTGGTGGTTAGCCCCCAGTTCGATCACCGCATACTGGTGAGCTTCGGTCAGGCGCAGCAGCGTCAGCGGCACGCCGATGTCGTTATTCAGGTTGCCCGCGGTGTACAGCGTCTCGCCACATTCACGCAGAATGGCGGCGGTCATCTCTTTAACCGAGGTTTTGCCGGAGGAACCGGTGAGCGCGACGACGCGGGCAGTGGACTGCTGACGCACCCAACCTGCGATCTGGCCGAGGGCAATGCGGGTGTCTGCGACCACAACCTGCGCTACCGCGACAGGTAAGTGCTTACTCACAAGCAGCGCTAAACAGCCAGCGCTGATAGCGTCACCGACGAAGTCATGGGCATCGAAGCGTTCGCCTTTCAGGGCGATAAACAGGCAGCCTGCGCTCACCTTACGCGTGTCGGTGGTCACTTCGGTGATGCTGCGGTCAGCGCCGTACAGCGTGCCGCCGGTGATCTCAGCCAGCTGCTGCAGAGTGAAGGCGATCATGCTATCACCCCCAGCAGACGCGCCACGGTCACGCGGTCAGAGTAATCAAGGCGCTGGCTGCCGATAATCTGGTAATCTTCGTGGCCTTTGCCGGCCACCACTACAATGTCGCCTTCCTGCGCCTGCATCACCGCGTTAGTGACCGCTTGCGCACGCCCCATTACCACGCGGGCGCGGCCGGGGTCCAGCAGGCCAGTCAGCACATCGGCCACAATCGCCGCCGGATCTTCACTGCGCGGGTTATCATCGGTGATCACCACCACATCGGCGAACTGCTCGGCAATCGCCCCCATTAACGGGCGCTTGCCTTTATCGCGATCGCCGCCGCAGCCAAACAGGCACCACAGCTGCCCTTTACAGTGCAGTCGCGCGGCGCTCAGCGCTTTTTCCAGCGCGTCTGGCGTGTGCGCATAATCCACCACTACCGTCGGTTTGCCCGGCGCGCTAAACACTTCCATGCGCCCGGTAACCGGCAACAGCTGGCTTGCCGTAGCGACCAGCGCCGCCAGTGGATAATCCAGAGACAGCAGCGTCGCCAGCGCCACCAGCAGGTTGCTGACGTTGAATGCGCCCATCAGGCGGCTGTCAATTTCACCGTTGCCCCAGCTTGACTCAAAGCGCACGGAAGCCCCGCCGTCGTGATAGCGAACGTCAGTGGCTCTCAGCCAGCGGCCGTGACAGCCAGGCTGTAAATTGTTTTCCATGGTGACGGCAACGGCGTCAGGCAGCTGCTGCAGCCAGCGGCGGCCGACTTCATCATCGGCGTTGATAATCGCCTGGCCGACCTGATGCTCAGAGAACAGCAGCCATTTTGCGGCTTCATAGCGCGCCATATCGCCGTGGTAGTCGAGGTGGTCGCGGCTGAGATTGGTAAAGGCGGCAGCCGCAAACGGCAGGGCCGCTACGCGATGCTGCACCAGGCCGTGCGAGGAGATCTCCATCGCCGCCAGCGTGGCGCCTTTGTTGACCAGCGATGCCAGCAGATGCTGAACGTCAACCGCTGAGCCGGTGGTATTTTCCGCCGGGGCCAGCTGGCCATACACGCCGTTGCCGACGGTCCCCATCACCGCGCCGGTTTCACCCAGCAGCTGCGCCCACTGCGCCAGCAGCTGCGTAGTGGTGGTTTTGCCGTTAGTGCCGGTCACGCCAATGAGCTTGAGCTTTTCGCCTGGCTGCTGATAGAAGCGCCCGGCCAGGGCTGATAAACGCTGGGAGAGCTGGGCAAGGTAGATAACCGGCACGCCGTGCATCTCTACAATTTGCCCATCTTCCGCTTCACCTTCGGCATCCGCGATGACCGCCGCCACGCCCTGAGCAATGGCCTGGGGAATAAAACGACGGCCGTCAGCCGCATGGCCTTTCACTGCCACAAACAGATCGCCGGAGGCCACTTCACGGCTGTCCAGCGTCATTTCACGCAGCGGGCGATCGGGCGCAGCAGGCACCCATGGAGCCAGTAAGTCGCGCAGATTACGATCGGTCACTCGATCCCTCATTCTTGTTAGTTACCATCTCGCTTTTGTCACTGGTGGGTATGGCATCCGGTTCAACGTTCATGGTGCGCAGCACGCTGCCCATGATGGCGCCAAATACCGGCGCGGATACCGCACCACCGTAATATTTGCCGGCCTGCGGGTCATTAATCACCACCACCAGCGCAAAACGAGGGTTGCTTGCAGGTGCAACACCTGCGGTATAAGCAATGTATTTATTGACGTATTTCCCGTCCGGCCCAACTTTCTTCGCCGTACCGGTTTTAATCGCGATGCGGTAACCCTTGATCGCCGCTTTAACGCCACCGCCGCCCGGCAGGGCAACGCTTTCCATCATGTGCAGCACGGTGCGCACCAGCGGTTCAGGGAAGACGCGCTGACCCGCCACCGGCGGGTCAACTTTGGTAATCGACAGCGGGCGATAAATGCCATAGCTGCCCATCGTTGCGTAGACTCGCGCTAGCTGTAACGGCGTTACCATTAGCCCGTAGCCGAAAGAGAAGGTGGCCCTCTCTATGTCAGACCACCGTTGTTTTTGAGGGTATATGCCACTGCTTTCTCCGACCAACCCCAAATTGGTCGCTTTGCCGAAACCAAAACGTGAGTAAGTATCTACTAACGCGTTGGAAGGCATCGCCAGCGCCAGTCGAGAAACACCGACGTTGGACGATTTCTGGAGCACCCCGGTCAGGGTCAGTTCGCTATAGCGCGCCACGTCTTTAATTTCGTGGCCGTTAATACGGTAAGGCACGGTGTTCAGCACGCTACCTTCACGTACCACGCCGCGCTGCAGTGCGGTCATTACCACCATTGGCTTCACGGTGGAGCCAGGCTCGAAGATGTCGGTAATCGCGCGGTTACGCATCACATCTTTGGTCGTGCCGGTGAGGTTGTTCGGGTTGTAGGCCGGGCTGTTAGCCATTGCCAGCACTTCGCCGGTGTTGACATCCACCAGCACCGCGGTGCCCGACTCCGCTTTGTTAAACGCCACGGCGTTGTTCAGCTCGCGGTAAACCTGTGCCTGCAGGCGTTCGTCGATGCTCAGCGCGAGGTTATGCGCCGCCTGGCTGTCCACCGAGGAGATATCTTCAATCACGCGGCCGTTACGGTCTTTACGCACGGTACGTTCGCCCGGCTGGCCGGTTAACCACTTATCAAAACTTTTTTCAACGCCTTCAATACCCTGGCCGTCGATATTAGTGAAGCCAATCAGGTGAGAAGTGACCTGCCCGGCAGGATAGTAGCGGCGTGACTCTTCGCGCAGAAAGATGCCCGGCAGCTTGAGTTTTTTCACATAGTCGCCAATGGCCGGGTTGACCTGACGCGCCAGATAAACGAAGCGGCCGTTAGGATTGGCATTCACGCGTGCGGCTAACTGGTCGAGCGGAATCGACAACGCGTCAGACAACGCCTTCCAGCGGCTGTCGAGCGTAATGCCACCCTTGTCGTGCAGCTCTTTCGGATCGGCCCAGATGGCGTTGACCGGTACGCTGACGGCCAGCGGGCGGCCAGCGCGATCGCTGATCATGCCGCGTGAGGTCGGTACAGCCTGCACGCGCAGGGAGCGCATGTCCCCTTCACGCACCAGGCGGTCAGGATTGATCACCTGCAGATAGGCCACGCGCAGCAGCAACCCTGCCAGCGCAAGGAAAATACAGCCACACAACAACGCAAAACGCCAGCTGACAAAGCTGGCCTGATCTTCCGTGCGTTTCGACTTCTGCGTCTTATTTGCGGCTCTCATTGAGTCCGGGCGTCCTTATTGCTGTACCACAATATTTTCCTGCGAAGGATCAACATGCTGCATCTGAAGTTTCTCCGTAGCTGTACGTTCCACCCGGCTGTGATCGCCAAGCGCATTCTCTTCGAGGATCAGGTTGCGCCATTCGATATCCAGCGCATCCCGCTCCAGTACCAGCTGTTCACGCTGTGCGGTTAGCAAGCGGGTTTTATGCGCGGTGGTCACCACCGTCACGGCAGTTACCAGCACCGCAATCAGCAAAATCAGAGCGATCTTGCCGTGGCGTAACAGGTCACCACCGATGACGCCGGGTAAATTGTGGCGCTCGTTACCGATCATGATGCCGTTCGCTCCGCGATGCGTAATACGGAACTGCGCGCGCGCGGATTATCGGCCACTTCGCTGTCGCCCGGCATCATTTTGCCCAGCGCTTTCAGCTGGCGACCGCCCAGGCTGCTGAGCTGGGCTTCGGTCATCGGCAGGCCATGTGGCACCTGCGGTCCGCGGCTCTGCTCGCGCATAAAGCGTTTCACAATGCGGTCTTCCAGCGAGTGGAAGCTAATAATCGACAGTCGACCACCCGGGGCCAGCGCGCTCAGTGCGCCCTTCAGCGCCTGTTCAATCTCTTCGAGTTCGCTGTTTACCCAGATACGGATTGCCTGGAAGCTGCGCGTGGCCGGGTGTTTGAATTTGTCTTTCACCGGCGTGGCGACATAAATCACCTCGGCCAGCTCTTTGGTGCGCGTCATCGGCTGTTCACGATTGCGCTCAACGATGGCGCGGGCAATGCGCTTAGCGAAACGCTCTTCACCGAAGGTTTTCAGCACGAAGGCGATATCCGCCTCTTCCGCTTTCAGCAGCCATTCGGCAGCTGACTGGCCGCGCGTCGGGTCCATACGCATATCCAGCGGCCCGTCACGCATAAAGGAGAATCCACGTTCGGCATCATCCAGCTGCGGTGAGGAGACGCCCAGATCCAGCAGGATCCCATCAATCTTCCCCTGCAGGCCGCGCTCTTCGGCATACTCTGCCAGTGCAGAAAACGGACCGTGGATGATGCTGAAACGAGGATCGTTAATCTCAGCAGCGGCTGCGATAGCTTGCGGATCGCGGTCGATAGCATATAAACGACCCTGCTCGCCCAGCTGGGAGAGGATCAGGCGTGAATGTCCGCCGCGGCCAAAAGTGCCATCAATGTAGATGCCGTCAGGTTTGATATTGAGGCCGCTTACCGCCTCGTCTAACAGCACCGTTCTGTGTTTGTAAGTATCCTGCATAGCTATAACGACAAATCCTGCAGCCGCTCAGACAGGGGTTCCTGTGAGGACTGCTCTGCGTCAATATCATCCTTGACTTGTTGATACCAGGTCTGTTCATCCCACAGTTCAAACTTGTTGAACTGCCCAACCAGCATCACTTCTTTAGTCAGGCTCGCATGTTGACGAAGCGTATTCGCCAGCAGTAAACGGCCTGCATTATCCATCTGACATTCACTGGCGTGCCCCAGCAGGAGGCGTTGTACACGGCGCTCTGCGGGGTTCATGCTGGATAAACGCGACAGCTTTTGTTCAATGATTTCCCATTCGGGTAAGGTGTAAAGCAACAGGCATGGCTGGTGGAGGTCAATGGTACAGACCATTTGCCCCTGTGATTCCCCGATCAGCGTTTCGCGATAGCGCGTCGGCACGGCAAGCCGGCCTTTGCTGTCGAGATTGACTAACGTTGCTCCCCGGAACATGTCAGCCTCACCCCCCAGATACCCAAAATCACCACTTTACTCCACAAATTCCCACCAAAAGAGTGTACGGAGCAGAGGAAAACATTGTCAAGCCGCAGTAATAGCGGATTGGCATTATTTCTTCGTGAGATAAAACGTAGGGAAGTTAGAAACAAACCGCCTGAGGAGAGAATTCAAAAATAAACTAATGAATAGTGGCAGGAAATTCTCACACACCTTTAAGCTGCTCAAAAAAATACCACATTTTGACCGTAAAAAATAAACTGCCCGCTTTGCGACACCGGCGGCATTTTAAGGCATTTCCTAACACTTTCCCAGCGTGATGCAGATTCTCTGCGGCAGGCGCGTGGCGACAGGTGCAACAACTTATTTATAAACGTTAAGTTTTATAATCAAAAGCTGACGCCGACGGCTGGGCTTTACTTTTATTTACCTGTCTGGCTGAGCGCGGACGCTTAAATGTGAGGAGGGGGCCAAAGATGGCTCAGATTGGTTCTGGACAAACGGGGGCGGAAATAATGGGCGCGACGTTGCGCGCCCACTGTCTTAGTTTGCTTTGCGGTTCAGACGCCCACGGCGATAAAGATTACGGCGAATACGCGTCAGCCCCGGCTTTGGCTTGCGCGGCTCATCAAGACTGGCCAGCACCAGTTCCAGCACGCGCTCTGCCACATCGCGATGACGCTGGCCCACTGCCAGTACCGGGCACTCAAGGAAATCCAGCAGTTCGTGGTCGCCAAAGGTGGCAATCGCCAGGTCCTGTGGTAAACGCCCTTCACGTTTCAGCGTCACGTCCATCACGCCCTGCAGCAGGCCGAAAGAGGTGGTGAACAGTGCTTCCGGCATCTCATGGGTGTCGAGATAATTTTCGAACAGGGCCGCCGCTGCGCTGCGCTCAAAGCTGTTGGCATAGATAAAGTCGATCGGTCGTTCATCGCCCTTCCACGCATCGCGGAAGCCCAGCTCGCGCAGGAAACTGACGGACAGCTCCGGCAGCGCGCCAAGGAACAGCACCGATTTCGCCGGCAGCTTACGCAGTTCAGCACCGAGCGCTTCTGCATCGTCCTGATCGGCACCGACCACGCTGGTGAAGTGCTCACGATCCAGCGCCCGGTCCAGCGCAATGATCGGCAGCGGATCATTGACCCAGCGCTGATAAAACGGATGTTCCGGCGGCAGTGAGGTCGAGACGATAATTGCATCGACCTGGCGCTGTAGCAGATGCTCAACGCAGCGCATTTCGTTATCGGGCTGATCTTCTGAACAGGCGATCAGCAGCTGATAGCCGCGCTGGCGCGCCTGGCGTTCCAGATAGTTAGCAATTCGGGTGTAGCTGGTATTTTCCAAATCGGGGATCACCAGCCCTATTGAGCGCGTACGACCGGCGCGAAGCCCTGCCGCCACCGCGTTAGGGTGGTAATTATGTTCACGCACCACCGCCATCACTTTCTCGACGGTTTTATCGCTGACACGATACTGCTTAGCCTTGCCATTAATCACATAGCTGGCCGTCGTGCGCGAAACACCCGCGAGGCGCGCAATTTCATCCAGTTTCACAATAACCCCACACTTCTTTATGGATTAGCATTTGTCACATCTAACCGCAGAAAAGTGTGGCGAGCAACCGCTTTTCATCCGCAGCAGGCGCTTTGTGACAAATAAAAAAAACCCGGCATTACGCCGGGTTAGCAAACAATTCTGATCGTCACCTGGTGAAATTACCGCATGATACGATCGCCGCGCGACACGCCAACAATGCCGGAGCGCGCAACTTCAACGATTTCCGCCACTTCGCGCACGGTGCTGAGGAAGGCATCCAGCTTATCGCTGGTACCCGCAAGCTGAACCGTGTAAAGCGATGGCGTGACGTCAACGATCTGCCCACGGAAGATCTCCGCCGAGCGTTTCACCTCTTCGCGACCGTAGCCGCTGGCCTGAATCTTCACCAGCATGATCTCACGCTCAACGAAAGCGCCCTGGCCCAGCTCACTGACGCGCAGCACGTCCACCAGCTTGTGCAGCTGCTTTTCGATCTGCTCAATCACCTTCTCGTCACCGACGGTCTGAATGGTCATGCGTGACAGCGTCGGGTCGTCCGTTGGCGCCACGGTCAGGCTTTCAATGTTGTAGCCACGCTGGGAGAACAGACCCACCACGCGGGACAATGCGCCGGATTCGTTTTCCAGCAGAACCGATAATACACGACGCATAATTAAGTCCTCTCCGTTTTGCTCAGCCACATTTCGTCCATACCGCCACCGCGAATATGCATCGGGTAGACGTGCTCGGTGCCATCAACGTTGACGTCAACAAACACCAGGCGCTCTTTGCCTAACTGTTCCAGTGCTTCTGTCAGCTTCGATTCCAGCTCGTCAGGGCGATTGATCGAGATACCAACATGGCCATAGGCTTCCGCCAGGCGCACGAAGTCAGGCAGTGATTCCATATAAGATTGTGAATGGCGACCGGAGTAGATCATATCCTGCCACTGCTTCACCATGCCGAGGAAACGGTTGTTGAGGTTCAGCACCAGCACCGGAATGCCGTACTGCAGCGCGGTAGACAGCTCCTGAATATTCATCTGAATACTGCCGTCACCGGTCACACAGACTACGGTTTCTTGCGGCAGCGCCAGCTTCACGCCCAGCGCAGCCGGCAGGCCGAAGCCCATGGTGCCGAGACCGCCGGAGTTGATCCAACGGCGCGGCTTGTCGAACTGATAGTAAAGCGCGGCAAACATTTGGTGCTGACCCACGTCAGAGGTGACATAGGCTTCACCTTTGGTCAGACGGCAGATGGTTTCGATTACCGCCTGCGGCTTAATCTTATCGCTGGTGCGGTCGAACTCCAGGCACTGACGGGAACGCCACTGCTCAATGCTCTGCCACCAGTCGCGCACGCTGTCATAATTCTGCTGCACGTCGCTCTGGCCCAGCAGCTCCAGCATCTGTTGCAGCACCTGCTTCGCATCACCCACGATCGGCACATCGGCGGCCACGGTTTTCGAGATCGATGTTGGGTCGATATCGATGTGCAGCACGGTGGCATTCGGGCAGTATTTTGCCAGATTGTTGGTGGTACGGTCATCGAAGCGCACGCCAACGGCGAAGATCACATCGGAGTGATGCATCGTCATGTTGGCTTCGTAGGTGCCGTGCATGCCGAGCATCCCCACGCACTGACGGTGCGTGCCCGGGAAGGCGCCCAGCCCCATCAGCGAGGTGGTCACCGGAACATTCAGTTTTTCGGCAAGCGTCAGCAGCTCTTCGTGGCAGGCTGCATTAATCACACCACCACCGGCATAAATCACCGGCTTTTTCGCCGCCAGCAGCGTCTGCAATGCGCGCTTAATCTGACCTTTGTGACCCTGCGTCGTCGGATTGTAAGAGCGCATGCTCACTTCATCCGGCCAGACGTAAGGCAGTTTGTTCGCCGGGTTCATCATATCTTTTGGCAGGTCAACCACCACCGGGCCAGGACGACCGCTGGCAGCCAGCCAGAAAGCTTTCTTCATGATGGTCGGGATATCTTCAACCCGCTTCACCATAAAGCTGTGTTTCACCACAGGACGGGAGATCCCGACCATGTCGCACTCCTGGAAGGCGTCATAACCGATAAGCGAGGACATCACCTGACCGGAGAGCACCACCATCGGGATCGAGTCCATATAGGCCGTGGCAATACCAGTAATGGCATTGGTGGCACCGGGACCGGAGGTGACCAGCACCACGCCGACATCACCGGTGGCACGGGCGTAACCATCCGCCATATGCACAGCGCCCTGTTCGTGACGGACCAGGATGTGATCTACGCCGCCGACGGTTTGCAGAGCGTCATAGATATCGAGGACCGCTCCACCGGGATAGCCGAATACATGTTTTACGCCCTGATCGATTAACGATCGGACCACCATCTCGGCTCCTGACAACATCTCCATTTTTGCCTCCAGGCTTTAAGGTGCTGATTTATCTGCGGACAGATAAGGTCAAAACCTGTTTTTTATGCTCAGAAATTGGAAATCATTTCCAACATCCAGGTACAGGGCGCAGCCCCACTCGTTGAATAAACGTTATTGAGTTATGAATTCTTGTGGGCGTTTATCGCAAATACCATAACCGTAGAAAAGTTGGCAGGCAAACGGCAAACCACACCACGAGTGCGCAAAGCGTTAATTAAGGCTCTGCCGCCCTACCCTTGCCAGCGACAATTACACTGAAAATAAGGCATTCCAAAAGCGGAATATACTGCTGCCCGGTTATTTGCATTGTGATCGTTTTGTTATTAAAACTCTGTGGCATCGAATGCCCGGTCGGCTGAATAATGACCATGCGCAGCGGATTGTTATTGATGGTTGACAGCCCTGGGTTTGATCGGGTATCAATAAAGCCACTTTACAATTTATGGGGTCTGATTCAATGATTCGTTCCACCCGCCTACTCGGTCTACTACTAAACGCATCCTCATTGCGCGGTAGACTTGTGGGCGGAATCAATCACTGATTCAGGCTTGCAAAACTAAGAAACCCGCGCCAATGCGCGGGTTTTTTTATGCTCGCGGCAACCGGCGACGTAAACACGACAAGGAACAACCCAATGAGCCAACAAGTCATTATTTTCGATACCACTCTGCGCGATGGCGAGCAGGCATTACAGGCCAGCCTGAGTGTGAAAGAAAAGCTGCAAATTGCCCTGGCACTGGAACGTATGGGCGTCGACGTCATGGAGGTCGGCTTCCCGGTCTCCTCCCCGGGTGATTTTGAATCGGTGCAGACCATCGCCCGCCAGATTAAGAACAGCCGGGTTTGCGGTCTGGCACGCTGTGTGGAAAAAGATATCGACGCAGCCTACGAAGCGCTGCGCGTGGCGGAGGCCTACCGCATCCACACTTTCCTGGCGACCTCGCCGATGCACATCGCCACCAAACTGCGCAGTACCCTGCCAGAAGTGATTGAGCGTGCGGTGAAGATGGTGAAGCGCGCCCGTAACTACACCGACGATGTGGAGTTCTCCTGCGAAGACGGCGGCCGAACGCCAATCGATGACCTGTGCCGCGTGGTAGAAGCCGCGATTAATGCCGGTGCCACCACCATCAACATCCCGGATACCGTCGGTTACACCCTGCCTTACGAATACGCCAACATCTTTAGCGCCCTGCGCGAACGCGTACCCAATATCGATAAAGCGATCCTGTCCGTCCATACCCATGATGACCTGGGCATGGCGGTCGGCAACGCGCTGGCCGCGGTAAATGCCGGTGCGCGCCAGGTTGAAGGCGCCATGAACGGCCTGGGTGAGCGTGCCGGTAACTGCGCGCTGGAAGAGGTGATCATGGCGATTAAAACCCGCAGCCAGCTGATGAATGTGCACACGCGCATTAATCATCAGGAGATTTACCGTACCTGCCAGACCGTCAGCAAAATCTGCAATATGCCTATCCCGGCACATAAAGCGATTATCGGTTCCAACGCATTCGCCCACTCCTCCGGTATCCACCAGGATGGCGTGCTGAAGAACCGCGAAAACTATGAAATCCTGACCCCGGAATCTATCGGTCTGAAACAGGTACAGCTGAACCTGACTTCGCGCTCCGGCCGCGCTGCCGTGAAGCACCGCATGGAAGAGATGGGCTACACCGAAGCCGAGTACAACATGGATACGCTGTACGAGGCCTTCAAAGCGCTGGCCGATAAGAAAGGCCAGGTCTTCGATTACGACCTGGAAGCGCTGGCGTTTATCAACAAGCAGTCTGAAGAGCCGGAATACTTCAAGCTGGACACCTTCAACGTGCAGTCCGGTTCTACCGTAATTGCCACCGCCACCGTGCAGCTGGGCTGCGGTGATGAGCAGAAAACCGAAGCCGCTACCGGTAACGGTCCGGTTGATGCGGTCTATCAGGCGATCAACCGCATCACCGATTTCGATGCTGAGCTGATCAACTATCAGCTGACCGCCAAAGGCCACGGTAAAGATGCGCTGGGCCAGGTAGATATCGTGGTGCAGTACAACGAGCGTAAATTCCACGGCGTCGGTCTGGCGACCGATATCGTTGAGTCTTCAGCAAAAGCCATGGTTAACGCACTGAATAACATCTGGCGCGCTCGCCAGGTCGAGCAGGAATTGCAGCGTAAGTCGCAGATGAAAGATCAGAAGGAAGCCGTATAAATGTCCAGCAGCTACCATATTGCAGTATTACCCGGTGATGGCATCGGCCCGGAAGTGATGGCTCAGGCCAGCAAAGTGCTGGACGCAGTACGCGAGCGCTTCAACATGCGCATCTCCACCAGCGAATATGACGTCGGCGGCATCGCTATTGACCGCCACGGGGAGCCCTTACCGCAGGCAACGATTAAAGGCTGTGAGCAGGCGGATGCGATTCTGTTCGGCTCGGTCGGTGGCCCAAAATGGGAACACCTTCCGCCTGCAGAACAGCCGGAGCGCGGCGCACTGCTGCCGCTGCGTAAGCACTTCCAGCTGTTCAGCAACCTGCGCCCGGCCAGCCTGTATCAGGGGCTGGAAGATTTCTGCCCGCTGCGCCGCGACATTGCCGACCAGGGTTTCGACATTCTGGTGGTGCGTGAACTGACCGGCGGCATCTATTTTGGCCAGCCAAAGGGGCGTGAAGGCAGCGGAATGCATGAGCGCGCTTTCGACACCGAGGTTTATCACCGTTTCGAAATTGAACGCATTGCGCGTATCGCTTTTGAGTCAGCGCGCAAACGCCGCAACAAGGTAACCTCGATCGATAAAGCTAACGTGCTGCAGTCCTCTATTTTGTGGCGTCAGATTGTTAACGAAGTGGCGCAGGACTACCCGGACGTTGAGCTGAGCCATATGTATATCGACAACGCCACCATGCAGCTGATCAAGGCGCCGTCGCAGTTTGACGTGATGCTGTGCTCAAATCTGTTTGGCGACATCCTGTCGGACGAATGCGCAATGATCACCGGCTCGATGGGCATGCTGCCCTCCGCCAGCCTGAATGAGAAAGGCTTTGGTCTGTTCGAACCGGCGGGCGGTTCCGCGCCGGATATCGCCGGGAAAAATATCGCTAACCCGGTGGCGCAGATCCTGTCACTGGCCCTGCTGCTGCGCTACAGCCTGAATGCGGCAAACGCCGCCGACGCTATTGAGCACGCCATTAACCGCGCGCTGGAAGAGGGTTATCGCACCGGCGACCTGGCCGGTAACGGTAAAGCGATCGGCACCGATGAAATGGGCAGCGTGATTGCCCGGTTTATTCGCGAAGCATAATGATGAAAACACTGTACGAGAAGCTGTTTGATGCGCACGTCGTGCACGAAGCACCCAATGAAACACCGCTGATCTATATTGACCGTCACCTCGTCCATGAGGTGACCTCAGCGCAGGCATTTGACGGCCTGCGCGCGCACGGCCGCCCGGTGCGCCAGCCGTCAAAAACCTTTGCCACCATGGATCATAACGTCTCCACCCAGTCGCGGGACATCAACGCCAGCGGCGAGATGGCGCGTATCCAGATGTCGATGCTGATGAAAAACTGTGAGGCGTTCGGCGTGCAGCTGTTTGACCTGAACCATCAGTTTCAGGGCATCGTACACGTGATGG
Source organism: Erwinia aphidicola (assembly GCF_014773485.1). Classification (GTDB taxonomy): domain Bacteria; phylum Pseudomonadota; class Gammaproteobacteria; order Enterobacterales; family Enterobacteriaceae; genus Erwinia; species Erwinia aphidicola. The sequence continues at coordinate 161,783 of NZ_JACXBP010000002.1, forward strand.
GGCCGGAGCAGGGCCTGTCGCTGCCGGGCATGACTATCGTTTGTGGTGATTCCCATACCTCCACCCACGGCGCGTTAGGCGCGCTGGCGTTTGGTATCGGCACCTCCGAGGTCGAACACGTGCTGGCCACGCAGACGCTGAAACAGTCGCGGGCGAAAACCATGAAGGTGGAAGTGCGCGGCAAAACGGCAGCGGGCATTACCGCGAAAGATATCGCGCTGGCGATTATCGGTAAAACCGGCAGCGGCGGCGGCAACGGTCACGTGGTCGAATTCTGCGGCGAAGCGGTGGAAGCCCTGAGCATGGAAGGCCGCATGACCCTGTGCAACATGGCGATTGAGCTGGGCGCGAAGGCCGGGCTGATTGCGCCTGATGACACCACCTTTAACTACGTTAAGGGCCGTCGCTTTGCCCCGAAAGAGGCTGAGTGGCAGCAGGCGGTAGATTACTGGCGCACGCTAAAATCCGATGATGGCGTGCAGTTCGACAAAGTGGTGACGCTGGATGCCGCCGATATTGCGCCGCAGGTGACCTGGGGCACCAATCCCGGCCAGGTGATCGCCGTCAGCGATCTCATCCCGGACCCGGCGTCGTTCAGCGACCCGGTGGAACGCGCCTCTGCGGAAAAAGCGCTGGCCTATATGGATCTCAAACCCGGTATTCGCCTGACCGATGTGCGCATCGACAAAGTGTTTATCGGCTCCTGTACCAACTCGCGCATTGAAGATCTGCGCGCGGCGGCGGCGGTGGTAAAAGGCCATAAGATCGCTGCTGGCGTGCAGGGGTATGTGGTGCCCGGTTCCGGCCCGGTGAAAGCTCAGGCGGAAGCGGAAGGTCTGGATAAGATCTTTATTGATGCGGGTTTTGAATGGCGCCTGCCAGGCTGCTCGATGTGCCTGGCCATGAACAACGACCGCCTCAGCCCGGGTGAACGCTGCGCTTCCACCAGCAACCGTAACTTTGAAGGTCGCCAGGGGCGCGGCGGACGCACTCATCTGGTCAGCCCGGCGATGGCAGCCGCAGCAGCCGTAGCCGGCCATTTTGCCGACATTCGTGAGCTGGCGTAAGGAATTATTATGGCGAAAAAATTTACCCAACACAGCGGTATCGTGGTGCCGCTGGATGCAGCCAACGTCGACACCGATGCGATTATCCCCAAGCAGTTTTTGCAGATGGTGACGCGCACCGGTTTTGGCCGCAACCTGTTTTATGACTGGCGCTACAGCGACGCTGAGGGGCAAATCCCTAACCCGGACTTTATCCTTAACCAGCCGGCGTTCAGCGGTGCCAGCATTATGCTGACCCGTGAAAACTTCGGCTGCGGCTCCTCGCGTGAACATGCACCGTGGGCGCTGACCGATTATGGCATCCAGGCGATTATTGGCTCCGGCTTTGCCGATATCTTTGCTAATAACTCGTTCAATAATCAGCTGCTGCTGGTGACGCTGAGTGAAGCAGAAGTGGATGAGATGTTTCGGATGGTCGCCGCTGAGCCGGGCATGCGTTTTACCGTTGATCTGGTCAATCAGCAGGTGCTGGTCGGGGATAAAGCCTGGCCGTTTGAGATCGACAGCTTCCGCCGCCACTGCCTGATCAACGGTCTGGACTCCATTGGCCTGACGTTGCAGCACGATGCCGATATCAGCGCCTGGGAACAGAAACAACCCGCGTTTTTGCGTTGATGCGGCGGCGGGCTGACCGAAAAAGAGGGTCAGCCGCTACAAATACGGTAGGGTTCGACCTTTTTTTCCGGTCGACCCCTATCAATCACACCGCTCTTTTCTCCCGCACCCGCCACGACAGCGCAAACGACACTATCGCCAGCAGGAACGCCAGCCAGTAAACCGCGTCATGCCCGAAGGTCTCCGCCAGCGCCCCCTGCAGCACCCCCGCCAGAATGACCCCGGTCGAAATACTGTTGGTAAACAGCGTGGTGGCCGCGCCGGGGCGCCCAGGCATTAAATCCTGGAACCAGATCATGCCAATCCCGGCAATAATGCCGATAAACACCGCATTAAACAGCTGCAGTATCATCAGCGCCGTGCGGCTGTGAAACAGCACCAGCCCGAGATAAAACAGCACGCCGCAGCCGATCGCCAATAGCATCATGGTGCGTTTACCAAAGCGTTTCACAGAGTGCCCGGCCAGCAGCATGACCGGGATCTCCAGCCCGGCCGCGGTGCCCATCAGCAGCCCGGCCAGTTTCTCCGGCAGCCCCAGCACGCCGCTGATATACAGCGGCATATCAATGATATACATGGTATTGCAGGTCCACATGATCACCGAGGCGATAAACAGCATGCGCACGTCCGCACTTTTCCAGGCGCTCATCTCGGTGATAGGAACTGCCCCGCTACTCTCCGCACGCGGCACCGACGGCAGGGTAAACCACACCAGCGCCACGCAGGCAACGAACAGCGCTGCGGCAACGATAAACATGGTGGTAAAGCCATAGTTCAGGGCAATAGCAAACGACAGCGGCGGGCCAATTACCCACGCCAGCGACAGCTGGGCACGCATCACCGAACTAAACATCACCGCCTCACGCGCTGAGCTGTCGGCATATTCCCGCGCCAGGGCAAATATCTGCGGCATCGCCACGCTGGCAATCGCCGACAGCAGCACCCCGGCGGTGATCAGCGTCAGATAGTGGCGGTTGAAGGCAAACAGCAGCGCATTCGCCACCGCCATCACGCAGCAGAACAGGATCAGCATGCGCCGGTCGCCGCGATTATCGGAGCGCTTCGCCAGCAGCAGGCTGACCACGATCCCCGCCACCGCATTCACCGTATAAAACAGCCCGACCCAGAACGGCCGCACGGCTACTTCACGGCTGAGGAACAGGCTCAGCGTCGGGGCCTGTAATGCCCCGGCGACGCCGACCATAAAAGAGACAGCCATAAAAGCCAGGTACACCGGATGAATACGGCGATTGCGAAGGAGCGATTTCATTACGGGTGCCTCGACCTGCAAAAATGGAGAGAGTGCTAAACCAATAGCTTAGAAGAGAAAGCATGAAAAAAGCCAGCGGCATAGACGCCAGCTGGCCGGTGAAAAGCACCATACTCAGAACTACCCGGTCCGGGTAAAGATTCAGAGTGCCATTCCGAAGAATGCCTCCCACTCTTTCATCTGTCAGCATTATCACCGTAATATAGGGCAGCAAAAACAGACGGCTTTTAACACAGGGTTCCCCTTTTATGTCTTCACCGCGTTTGCAGCAGCAGTTTATCCGGCTCTGGCAGTGCTGCGAGGGCCAGTCACAGGAAACCACGCTGAGCGATCTGGCGGTCCAGCTCAGCTGTTCTCGTCGCCATATGCGCAACCTGCTGAACGCTATGCAGGAACAGGGCTGGCTTGAGTGGCAGGCGGAAGCCGGGCGCGGCAAGCGCTCACGCCTGACCTTCCGCTACACCGGGCTGGCCCTGCAGCAGCAGCGGGCGGAGGACCTGCTGGAACAGGACCGCATCGATCAGCTGGTACAGCTGGTCGGCGACAAAAACCGCGTGCGTCAGATGCTGCTATCGCATCTGGGCCGCAGCTTCCGCCAGGGGAAACATATCCTGCGCGTGCTCTACTACCGCCCGCTGCTCAATCTGCTGCCCGGCACGCCGCTGCGCCGCTCAGAAACCCACCTCGCCCGCCAGATCTTTAACGGCCTGGCGCGGATAAATGAGGAAAACGGGGAAATCGAGCCGGACATTGCCCACCACTGGCAGCAGATCGCCCCGCTGCACTGGCGCTTCTTTCTGCGCCCGGCGATTCATTTCCACCACGGCCGCGAGCTGGAGATGGACGATGTCATCGCCACGCTGGAGCGCCTGAAACAGCAGCCGCTGTTCAGCCACTTCGCGCAGATTGAAAGCCATACGCCGTGGACGCTGGATATCCATCTCAGCCACCCTGATGCCTGGCTACCCTGGCTGCTGGGCAGCGTCAGCGCGATGATCCTGCCAAAGGAGTGGCCGCACATGCGCAACTTTGCCCGCCAGCCGGTGGGCACCGGGGCCTACGCGGTCGAGCGCAACCAGCACAGCCAGCTGCGCATCTCGGCGTTTGATGACTACTTTGGCTACCGGGCGCTGATTGACGAGGTCAACATCTGGGTGCTGCCGGAGATCAGCGACGAGCTGGTCTACTCCGGCGTGAAGCTGCAAAGCGAAAGCACCGATGAGAAATCAGAGGAGAGCCGTCTTGAGGAGGGCTGCTACTTCCTGATGTTTGACCAGCGCTCCGCACACGGCCGTAATGAGCAGCTGCGCCGCTGGATCAGCACCATCTTCAACCCGATCGCGCTGCTTAACCACAGCGGCATCGCCTATCAGCGCTACTGGTTCCCGGCCTACGGCCTGCTGCCGCGCTGGCACCATCGCCGCGATATGGCGGTTGCCGGGAAGCCGCCGGGGCTAACTTCGCTCACCATCACCTGGTATAGCGACCACATTGAGCACCAGGGCATCGCCAACGCGCTCGGGCCGATCCTGGCCGCGCACGGCGTCGAGCTAATCACTCAGGAGATCGACTATGAGAGCTGGTATCGCGGCGAAGCCGAAAGCGATATCTGGCTCGGCAGCGCCAACTTTACCCTGCCGCTGGAGTTCTCGCTGTTTGCCCTGCTGTATGAGATCCCGCTGATGCACCACTGCGTGCCGATCGACTGGGAAAGCGATGCGGTGCAGTGGCGCGAGCAGAAGCTGCCGCTCGCCGACTGGAGCAAGCAGCTGATTGAGAGCAACTTCCTGCATCCGCTGTTCCACCACTGGCTGCTGCTGCACGGGCAGCGCAGTATGCGCGGCGTGCGCATGAACACCCTCGGCTGGTTTGACTTCAAGTCTGCCTGGTTCGCGCCGCCGGAATCATGACGCTTTCGCCCTGTTGACGAAGCCTCTACAATAAGCCGCGATTAGCGGCCCACCCTACTGAAGGAACGCCACGTGTTGAAAAGAATACTGCCTCTGCTGGTGCTGTTTTCCCTGCCTGCCTTCGCGGCGAAAGAGACCCTGACGGTTTACACCTATGACTCTTTCTCCGCCGACTGGGGCCCCGGCCCGGCGATAAAAAAAGCGTTCGAAGCGCAGTGCAACTGCGAGCTGAAATACGTGGCGCTGGAGGATGGCGTGTCGCTGCTCAACCGGCTGCGCATGGAAGGCAAGAACAGCAAGGCCGACGTGGTGCTGGGGCTGGATAACAACCTGCTGGATGCCGCCGAAAAGACCGGGCTGTTTGCCCCGGCCACTGTCGACACCCACGGCAGCACGGTGCCGGGCGGCTGGCACAACAGCACCTTCGTGCCGTTCGATTACGGCTGGTTCGCCTTCGTTTATGATAAAACCAAACTGCAAAATCCGCCAAAAAGCCTGAAAGAGCTGGTGGAGAGCGACCGACCGCTGAAGATCATTTACCAGGATCCGCGCACCAGCACGCCGGGACTCGGCCTGCTGCTGTGGATGCAGAAAGTGTTTGGCGCTGACAGCCCGCAGGCGTGGCAGAAGCTGGCGAAGAAAACCGTCACCGTCACCAAAGGCTGGAGCGAAGCCTATGGCCTGTTTCTGAAAGGGGAGAGCGATATGGTGCTGAGTTACACCACCTCCCCGGCTTATCACCTGATTGCCGAGAAGAAAGACCAGTACGCCGCCGCTAACTTTAGCGAAGGCCACTATCTACAGGTAGAGGTGGCCGGGCAGCTGAAGGCCAGCAAGCAGCCTGAACTGGCACAGCAGTTTATGCAGTTCATTCTGACGCCTGCCTTCCAGGACACTATCGCCACCGGCAACTGGATGTACCCGGCGATCAAAACCACCCTGCCTGCCGGTTTCGACACCCTGACAGTGCCCGCCACCTCTTTGCAGTACAGCGCCGGGGACGTAGCGAGCCAGCGCAGCAGCTGGATTAGTGCATGGCAACGCGCCGTCAGCCAGTAATCCCCGGCTGGCTGCTGCCCGGCGGGATTGCCGCGCTGCTGCTGATCGGCGTGGCGCTGCTGGCGTTTTTTGCCCTGTGGCAGAATGCACCCGCAACCGACTGGCGCGCACTCTGGCATGACAGCTATCTGTGGCACGTGCTGCGCTTCTCCTTCGGCCAGGCGCTGCTGTCGGCGCTGCTGTCGGTGTTACCGGCGATTCTGCTGGCGCGGGCGCTGTATCGCCGCCGCTTTACCGGGCGCGCCACCCTGCTGCGGCTGTGCGCCATGACGCTGGTGCTGCCGGTGCTGGTCGCCGTGTTTGGCATTCTCAGCGTCTATGGCCGCAGCGGCTGGCTGGCGCAGCTCTGCGCCCTGCTCGGCATCCACTATTCGTTCACGCCTTACGGCCTGCAGGGCATCCTGCTGGCGCACGTCTTCTTTAATCTGCCGCTGGCCACGCGCCTGCTGTTGCAGGCCTTGCAGCAGATCCCCGGCGAACAGCGCCAGCTTGCTGCCCAGCTGGGCCTGGGCGGATGGGCGCATTTTTGCATTGTCGAATGGCCGTGGCTGCGGCGGCAGATCCTGCCGGCAGGCGCGCTGATCTTTATGCTCTGTTTCGCCAGCTTCGCGACGGTGCTGTCGCTTGGCGGCGGACCGCAGGCCACCACCATCGAGCTGGCAATTTTTCAGGCGCTGAGCTTTGACTACGACCCGGGCCGCGCCGCTCTGCTGGCGCTATTGCAGATGGTCTGCTGCCTGGGGCTGGTCGTGCTGAGCCAGCGTCTGAGCAAGGCCATTCCGGCGGGCAGCGACAGCCTGGGCGGCTGGCGTAATCCGCAGGACAGCTGGCGCGCACGCCTGCTTGACGGCGTGCTGATCGCGCTGGCGCTGCTGCTGATCCTGCCACCGCTGCTGGCGGTGGTCGCTGACGGGCTCAATCAGGGCTTTAGCGGCGTATTGCAGCAGACCGCGCTGTGGCAGGCGACGTTTACCTCGCTGCGCATCGCCCTCGGGGCCGGGCTGTTGAGCGTGCTGCTGACGGTGATGCTGCTGTGGAGCAGCCGCGAACTGCGCCTGCGTCAGCATTCGCTGTGGGGCCAGGCGCTGGAGCTAAGCGGCATGCTGATCCTCGCCATGCCCGGTATTGTTCTGGCGACCGGCTTTTTCCTGCTGCTCAACCAGAGCGTGGGGCTACCGGACTCCGCGGACGGCATCGTTATTTTCACCAATGCGCTGATGGCGGTGCCTTATGCCATGAAGGTGCTGGAAAACCCGCTGCGCGACATCGCCGAGCGCTACAACCGCCTCTGCTTATCGCTGGATATTCGCGGCTGGAACCGCCTGCGGCTGATTGAGCTACGCGCCCTGAAACGCCCGCTGGCGCAGGCGCTGGCCTTTGCCTGCGTACTGTCGATTGGGGATTTCGGCGCGGTGGCGCTGTTTGGCAACGAGCACTTCCGCACGCTGCCGTTCTACCTCTATCAGCAGATAGGTTCGTACCGCAGCAGCGACGGCGCAGTAACGGCCCTGCTGCTGCTGCTGCTCTGCTTCCTGCTGTTCACCGTGATTGAAAAACTGCCGGGGCGCCATGTTAAGCCTGACTAATCTCACCTATCTGTACAACCACCTGCCGATGCGCTTCACCTTCAGCGCGCAGGCGGGCGAGCGGCTGGCGATCCTCGGCCCGAGCGGCGCGGGCAAAAGCACCCTGCTGAGCCTGCTGGCCGGCTTTCTGCCGATCAGCGGCGGCGATCTGCGGCTAAACGGCTGCGATCATCGTGCGACGCCTCCGGCGCAGCGCCCGGTGTCGATGCTGTTTCAGGAGAACAACCTGTTTCCGCACCTGACGGTGGCGCAGAATATTGGCCTTGGCCTGCACCCCGGGCTGAAGCTCAGCCACCAGCACAAGCATGAGTTACAGAACATCGCCCAGCGCGTCGGGCTGACGGATGAGCTACAGCGCCTGCCGCATCAGCTCTCCGGCGGCCAGCGCCAGCGTGCGGCCCTCGCCCGCTGCCTGGTGAGACAACAGCCGATCCTGCTGCTCGACGAGCCGTTCTCCGCCCTCGATCCGGCCCTGCGTAAAGAGATGCTGGCGCTGGTGGATGAGGTCTGTGCCGAGCGCAATATCACGCTGCTGATGGTGTCGCACAGCATTGAAGATGCCGCGACCATCGCACCGCGCAGCCTGCTGATCGTTGACGGAAGGGTTTACTGGGATGGCAGCACCGCGCTGTTGCAGCGCGGTGCCGTGCCGGAGGCGGCGGTACTCGGGGTGACTTTAGAAAAACACGTCCCATAACAGATGGCGGAAAATCGGCATCATCGGGTGGAACTGAATCGCGGTAAAGCTGGCTATCGCCAACACCGCCACCAGCGGCGCTAACCAGCGCAGGCGCGCAACCGGCAGAAACGGCGTGGCCCAGTCGTTCTGCTTTTTCGCCCGCAGCCAGCGCCAGCACAGCCAGCAGCCGAGCCATACCAGCAGCGCCACGCCGAGCAGCAGCCACTTAAACATCCCGCTGCTGGCATCCTTCGGCACGTCAATCGCCACGCCCGCCAGGATCCCCGGCAGCAGATAGAGCGGCGGCCACAGAATGCAGCCAATCAGATTCGGCGGAATAAATTTGCGCACCGGCAGCTCCAGCATCCCTGCCACCAGCGGGATCAGCGGTCGCGTAGGCCCAACAAAGCGCCCGACGATAATGGTGAACATGCTGTGCGCGTGCAGCGCATGTTCGGTTTTATCCATCAGCTTCTGGTGTTTTTTGATAAACGACCAGCGGTGCAGCGGCCCTTTAAACTGCCAGCCGATAAAATAGGAGATCCAGTCACCGAGCAGGCAACCTATCGTCCCCACCGCCCACGCAGGATAGAGCCCAATCTGCCCGCTGCCGATCAGCGCGCCAAAGGAAGCCATTAACACCGTTCCCGGCAGCAGCAGCCCGACCAGCGCCAACGATTCAAAGAAAGTCACCAGGCCGATCGCCAGTAGCGACCAGGCCAGTGATTGGGTAATTAAATGTTGCAGCCAGGCTTCCATATCATTCCAAAACGGTAAGAAGAACCCTGGATTCTCCAGAGGCAGCTGGAAAGCGTCAAGGCCTGATTTGTATGGGAACGTATGGCGGCGAGTGAACAACACAATCACTGTATAAATAAACATGCTATCATTGATGAATTATGATGCAGGAGAATTTGGGTGAACGACGCACGTGCAGGATTCCTGTTAAGCCGCCACTGGCGCGATACGCCCGCCGGCAGTGAGGTGGTGCTGTGGCTGGCAACCGACAGCGGGCCACAGCAGGTGGTGTTACCGCCGCAGGAGTCCGTGGCGTTTATCCCCGCAGAGCAGCAGGCGGATGCCGCGGCCTTACTGGCTGGTGAGCGGCACTGGCGCTTTGCCGCGCTTGAGCTGAAGGATTTCCGCCAGCGCCCGGTGGTCGGCCTCTACTGCAAGCAAAACCGTCAGCTGCAGAAGCTGGAAAAGCTGCTGCGCGAAAACGGCATCGCCGTGTATGAGGCCGACGTGCGCCCGCCCGAGCGCTATCTGATGGAGCGCTTTATCACCGCCCCGGTGTGGTTCAGCGGTCAGCCTTCCGGCGATCGCCTGGTCAATACCCGGCTGAAACCCCACCCCGACTATCGCCCACCGCTAAAGTGGGTGTCGCTGGATATCGAGACCACCCGCCACGGCGAGCTTTATTGCATCGGGCTGGAGGGCTGCGGCCAGCGTGATGTCTATATGCTCGGCCCGGAAAACGGCGATGCCAGCCAGCTGAACTTCAACCTTGAGTACGTTGATACCCGCCCGCAGCTGCTGGAAAAACTCAATGCCTGGTTTGCCCGCCATGACCCCGACGTGCTGATTGGCTGGAACGTGGTGCAGTTCGACCTGCGCGTGCTGCAAAAGCACGCCGACCGCTACGGCATTCCTCTTCAGCTTGGGCGCGGACACAACGGCGCGCTTGAGTGGCGCGAGCACGGGTTTAAGCCCGGCGTCTTCTTCGCCCAGGCCAGCGGGCGGCTGATAATAGACGGTATTGAAGCGCTGAAGTCCGCCTTCTGGAACTTTGACTCTTTCAGTCTGGAAGCGGTATCGCGCGAGCTGCTCGGCGAAGGGAAAGCGATCAATAATCCGTGGCAGCGCATGGAGGAGATCAACCAGCGCTTCGCCGAGGACAAGCCCGCGCTGGCGCTTTATAACCTGAAAGACTGCGAGCTGGTAACGCGCATCTTCCAGCACACCGAGCTGATGCCATTCCTGCTGGAGCGCGCCTCCGTCAATGGCCTGGCGGTCGATCGTCACGGCGGATCGGTGGCGGCGTTCAGCCATCTTTACCTGCCGCGCATGCATCGCGCCGGATTTGTCGCGCCAAATATGGGTGAAGTCGCCCCGCAGGCCAGCCCCGGCGGCTACGTGATGGACTCACGCCCCGGCCTGTATGATTCGGTGCTGGTGCTGGATTATAAAAGCCTGTATCCGTCGATTATCCGCACCTTCCTGATTGACCCGGTCGGGCTGGTGGAAGGAATGGCGCACCCTGACGAGGCCGATTCCGTTGGCGGCTACCTGGGCGCCCGCTTTTCGCGCACCACCCACTGCCTGCCGGAGATCGTTAACCAGATCTGGCAGGGGCGCGAAGCGGCGAAAAAACAGGGTAACAAGCCGCTGTCGCAGGCGCTGAAAATTATCATGAACGCCTTTTATGGCGTGCTCGGCACCAGCGCCTGCCGCTTCTTCGACCCACGCCTGGCCTCGTCAATTACCATGCGCGGCCATGACATCATGCGCCAGACGCGCGAGCTGATTGAGGCCGAAGGCTATGACGTGATTTATGGTGATACCGACTCCACCTTCGTCTGGCTAAAATCGGCGCACGACGAAACCCGCGCCGCTGAAATCGGTCATCAGCTGGTGGAGAAAGTGAACCGCTGGTGGCAACAGCATCTGCAGGCGGAGTACGGCGTCGAGAGTGCGCTGGAGCTGGAGTATGAAACCCACTTCAGCCGCTTTTTAATGCCGACCATTCGCGGCGCCGAACAGGGCAGTAAAAAACGTTATGCGGGCCTGATCCGCAAGGGTGAAAATCAGCGCATGGTATTTAAAGGGCTGGAAACGGTACGTACCGACTGGACGCCGCTGGCGCAGAAGTTCCAGCAGGAGCTGTACCTGAAAATTTTTACCGGCCAGCCCTATCAGGACTACATTCGTGAAACCGTGCGCCAGCTGCTGGATGGCGAGCTGGACGATCAGCTCACCTATAGCAAGCGCCTGCGCCGCCCGCTGGGGGAATATCAGCGCAACGTGCCGCCGCACGTGCGCGCTGCACGCATCGCCGATGAACAGAATCAAAAGCTTGGCCGCCCGCTGCTGTATCAGAACGGCGGCAAGATCCGCTATGTGATTGCCACCAGCGGACCGGAACCGCTGGAAGCGCGAATGACGCCGCTGGACTACGATCACTACCTTGAGCGCCAGCTGCAGCCGGTGGCCGATGGCATTCTGCCCTTCATGCATGATGACTTTGCTACACTGGTAACCGGACAAATGGGGCTTTTTTGACAGGTGACGAACGGGCAGCCTTCCAGTACCATAGCGCCCTTCCTGTTTTCACTCAGATTGAATTCACTGCCGGGCCTTATTATCGCCGGGCGGAATGCTAACACCTGAAACACACCAGACGAGAATCGAGCCGAATATTTATGCCTTTTACACTTGGTCAACGCTGGATAAGCGATACGGAAAGCGAACTGGGATTGGGAACTGTGGTTGCCGTCGATACACGCATGGTCACCCTGCTCTTTCCTGCTACGGGCGAAAACCGTCTCTACGCCAGAAATGATTCTCCGATCACCCGCGTGGTGTTCAACCCGGGCGACACCATTACCAGTCACGAAGGCTGGGAGATGGAAGTTACCGAAGTCAACACGGTCAACGGCGTAGTCAGCTACGTCGGCACCCGCCTTGATACTGAGGAAAGCGATGTGGTGCTGCGCGAGGTAATGCTCGACAGCAAGCTGGTGTTCGGTAAACCTCAGGACCGCCTGTTTGCCGGCCAGCTGGACCGCATGGACCGCTTCGCGCTGCGCTTTCGCGCGCGTAAATATCAGAGTGAGCAATATCGCCTTGCCACCAGCGGCCTGCGCGGCATGCGCACCAGCCTGATCCCGCACCAGTTGCATATCGCGCACGATGTTGGCCGCCGCCACGCGCCGCGCGTGCTGCTGGCCGATGAAGTAGGCCTGGGTAAAACCATCGAAGCCGGGATGATCATCCACCAGCAGCTGCTGGCCGGTCGTGCCGAGCGTATTCTGATCGTGGTACCGGAAACTCTGCAGCATCAGTGGCTGGTGGAAATGCTGCGCCGCTTTAACCTGCGCTTTGCGCTGTTCGACGATGACCGCTACGCTCAGGCGCAGCTTGACAGCGATAACCCATTTGAAACCGAGCAGATGATTATCTGTTCGCTCGACTTTGTGCGCCGCAACAAACAGCGCCTGGAAAAACTGGCCGATGCCGAATGGGACCTGATGGTGGTGGATGAAGCTCATCACCTGGTGTGGTCTGAAGAAGCACCAAGCCGCGAATATCAGGTGATCGAACAGCTCGCCGAGCAGATCCCCGGCATCCTGCTGCTGACCGCCACCCCGGAACAGCTGGGAATGGAGAGCCACTTCGCCCGCCTGCGCCTGCTGGACCCGAATCGCTTCCACGACTTTGCGCAATTTGTGGAAGAGCAGAAGCACTTCCGCCCGATTGCCGACGCGGTCTCTCTGCTGCTGGCCGATAAAACCATCGGCAACGATGAGCTGAACCTGCTGAATGACCTGATGGGCGAGCAGGATATTGAACCGCTGCTGCAAACCGCCAACAGCGATCGCGAAGGCAAGCTGGAAGCGCGCCAGGAGCTGATTAGCATGCTGATGGACCGTCACGGCACCAGCCGCGTGCTGTTCCGCAACACGCGTAACGGCGTCAAAGGCTTCCCGAAACGCGAACTGCATCAGATCCGTCTGCCGCTGCCGACGCAGTATCAGACGGCAATCAAAGTCTCCGGCATTATGGGCGCGCGTAAGTCCGCCGACGAACGCGCCCGCGACATGCTCTACCCGGAGCAGATTTATCAGGAATTTGAAGGCGACAGCGGCACCTGGTGGAACTTCGACCCGCGCGTTGAGTGGCTGATGGGCTTCCTCACCAGCAACCGCGATAAAAAAGTGCTGGTGATCTGCGCTAAAGCCGCCACAGCACTGCAGCTGGAGCAGGTCCTGCGCGAGCGCGAAGGTATTCGTGCCGCCGTATTCCATGAAGGGCTGTCAATTATTGAACGCGATCGCGCGGCGGCCTGGTTCGCCTCGGAAGAGGATGGCGCGCAGGTGCTGCTCTGTTCTGAAATCGGCTCTGAAGGGCGTAACTTCCAGTTCGCCAGCCAGATGGTGATGTTCGACCTGCCGTTTAACCCGGACCTGCTGGAGCAGCGTATTGGCCGTCTCGACCGTATCGGTCAGGCGCACGATATTCAGATCCACGTGCCTTATCTGGAAAGAACCGCACAGTCGGTGCTGGTGCAGTGGTATCACGAAGGGCTGGATGCATTCGAGCACACCTGCCCGACCGGCCGTACCGTGTATGACAGCGCCTACAGCCAGCTGATTGAGTATCTCGCCGCGCCGGAGAACCCGGAAGGGCTGGATGAGTTTATCCGCCAGTGCCGCAAGCAGCACGACGGCCTGAAAGCCCAGCTGGAACAGGGCCGTGACCGTCTGCTGGAGCTGAACTCCAACGGCGGCGAAAAAGCCCAGGCGCTGGCTAACCTGATCTCCGAGCAGGATAACGATATTGAGCTGGTCAACTTTGCCCTCAACCTGTTCGATATCGTCGGTATTAATCAGGAAGATCGCAGCGATAACCTGATCATCCTGACGCCGGGCGACCATATGCTGGTGCCGGACTTCCCGGGTCTGCCGGAAGATGGCTGCACCATCACCTTTGACCGCAACCAGGCGCTGTCGCGTGAAGATGCGCAGTACGTCAGCTGGGAGCACCCGATCATCCGTAACGGGCTGGATCTGATCCTCTCCGGCGACACCGGTAGCTGCGCGCTGTCGCTGCTGAAGAACAAAGCCCTGCCGGTCGGCACGCTGCTGCTGGAGCTGATCTACGTGGTGGAAGCTCAGGCGCCGAAGCACCTGCAGCTGACCCGCTTCCTGCCGCCCACGCCTATCCGCATGCTGGTCGACCGCAAAGGCACCAACCTGGCGGCCAAAGTGGAGTTTGAAAGCTTCAACCGCCAGCTGAATGCGGTTAACCGCCACACCGGCAGCAAGCTGGTCAATGCGGTGCAGCAGGACGTACATGAGATCATTAAGCTGTCAGAAGAGCCGGCCGCACTGGAAGCGCGTAAGGTGATTGATGCAGCACGCGTGGAAGCTAACGAAAAGCTGAGCGCCGAGCTGTCACGCCTGCAGGCGCTGAGCGCGGTCAATCCTAACATCCGTCAGGATGAGATTGACGCGCTGGAAAGCAACCGCGAGCAGGTGCTGGCCAATCTTGATGAAGCAGGCTGGCGTCTTGATGCGCTGCGTCTGATTGTTGTGACGCACCAGTAAATGATGATGGCACCCTACAATCCGCCGCTGGAGCCGTGGCTGCATATCCTCTATCAGGATGAGCACATCATGGTGGTCAATAAACCCAGCGGGCTGCTGTCGGTTCCCGGCCGCCTGGACGATCACAAGGACAGCGTCATGACCCGCGTCCAGCGTGATTATCCGGCGGCGGAGTCGGTGCACCGGCTGGATATGGCCACCAGCGGCGTGATGGTGGTGGCGCTAACCAAAGCCGCCGAGCGCGAGCTGAAACGGCAGTTTCGCGAGCGCGAGCCGCAGAAAACTTACGTGGCGCGCGTCTGGGGGCATCCGCAGCCGGAGAAAGGGCTGGTCGATTTACCGCTGATCTGTGACTGGCCGAACCGGCCAAAGCAGAAGGTCTGTTTTGACACGGGTAAGTCGGCGCAGACGGAGTATCAGGTGCTGGACTACGCCAGTGATAACAGCGCGCGCGTACAGCTGAAGCCAATTACCGGGCGTTCCCACCAGCTGCGCGTGCATATGCTGGCGCTCGGCCACCCGATCCTCGGCGATAACTTTTACGCGCACGACGCGGCGAAAGCGATGGCACCCCGTCTGCAGCTGCATGCCGAAAGCCTGAGCATTAGCCACCCGCAGTACGGCACGCCAATGACGTTCCGGCAGCCGGCGGAGTTTTAATTTATTGACCCAGTGATACGGGCCGATCGGAACAGATGATCGGCCCCTACGGTAGGGGCGGACCTTCTTTTTCGGTCCGCCCTTTTTTCAGCCTTATTTAAATCCCTTCTCGCGCTTGATCAGATCGTACGCTGACTGAATCTCCTGCGCTTTCTGCTTCGCCATCTCCATCATCTGCGGCGGTAACCCTTTCGCCACCAGCTTATCCGGGTGATGCTCGCTCATCAGCTTGCGATAGGCGCGCTTGATGGTAGTGCCATCGTCGCTGCTTTTTACCCCAAGCACGCTGCAGGCGTCCTCCAGCGTGGGACCACGCCGTGCACCGGCAAAGCCGCCCTGCGAAGAGCCACCGCCGCCCTGATAGCCGCCGCCAAACTGCTGGCCGCTCTCCATCATGCGCAGGAACTGATCGAACTGGGTGCGGGATATGCCCAGCTCTTCGGCAATCACATACAGCACCTGGCGTTCGTTAGGATGCAGTGAACCGTCGGCAAAGGCCGCCTGAATCTGAATTTCCAGGAACATGCGAATCAGATCGAAACGGCCAAAGCAGGCGCTGCGCAGCTCACGCAGTTTATCGCGCAGTGGATAATCGCCCTCTTTGCCTTCTCGGAACGCGCGCTGTGCCGAGGTGCGCGCTTCGCCATGCAGCTGCATGCGGTCCATCAGCAGCGTTGCCATCTGGATATCCGCGTCCGTCACCCGCCCTTTGGATTTGGTTAAATGGCCCATCACCTGGAACGTGGTGCGGAAAAACAGCATTTGCCGCGTCTGCTGGTTAGCAAAATAGCCCTGTCGATTTGGCGCACGCGCTTTATCAATCAAATGCCCGGCCAACAGGCCAAAAACGACGCCCCAGAAGCCTGCACCGGACAATAATCCCAGCACAAGACCCAATACTTTTCCCCAATAGCGCATATACTCCTCAATTCGCCATGCTGAAGGCTAAAAATTGCATTATCATACCTGTCATTTATCCCATAGCCTATTGGTACGCGGTCAAACAACCAGGATAAAGACTAGCGCAACGCAGTTGAGTAAGTTAGTCTCTGACCGTTTGTCGGCATGATGCCAGTGATCACGGAATTCTCGATACCGCGTATGAAAAAAAGACTACCTACGTTGCTGGCCACCCTAATCGGTTCAGCGCTTTACAGCCAGCAGGGCCTGGCCGATGACCTCGCATCTCAATGTATGCTTGGGGTGCCCAGTTACGACCGTCCTTTAGTACAGGGTAAAACCAACGAACTGCCGGTCACCATTGACGCGGATAAAGCCAAAGGCAACTATCCCGATGATGCGGTCTTTACTGGCAATGTCGACATTCGTCAGGGCAACAGTCGCCTGCAGTCCGACGAAGTTCAGCTGCATCAAAGGATGCTCAGCGGACAAACTACCCCGACCCGCACGGTTGATGCACTGGGTAATGTGCACTATGACGACAATCAGGTCATCCTGAAAGGTCCGAAAGCCTGGTCGAATCTGGATACTAAAGACACCAACGTCTGGAACGGCGACTACCAGATGGTGGGACGTCAGGGCCGTGGTAAGGCAGACCAGATGAAGCTGCGCGGCGATAACCGCTACACCATTCTGGAAAACGGTACCTTTACCTCCTGCCTGCCGGGCCAGAACAGCTGGAGCGTGGCGGGTTCAGAAGTGATCCACGATAGCGACGAGCAGCTGGTCGAAATCTGGAACGCCCGCTTCAAACTCGGCCCGGTGCCGGTGTTTTACAGCCCGTACCTGCAGCTGCCGGTCGGGGATAAGCGCCGTTCAGGTTTCCTGATCCCTAATGCTAAATACAGTAGTAACAGCGGCTTCGAGTTTATGCTGCCGTACTACTGGAACATCGCGCCGCAGGCCGATGCCACCATTACGCCGCACTATATCAGCCGCCGCGGCATGCAGTGGCAGAATGAGTTCCGCTACCTGACCACCGCCGGTGCCGGTCTGTTGCAGTTCGACTACCTCGGCTCTGACCGCACCTATGAAGATAAGCATCCGACGGATGAAGACTCGAACCGCTGGCTGTTCTACTGGCGCCATGCCGGTGTCTACGATCAGCACTGGCGCTTCAGCGCTGACTACACCAAAGTCAGCGATCCCTACTACTTTACCGATCTCGACTCGGTTTATGGATCGACTACCGACGGCTATGTGACGCAGAAGTTCAGCATTGGCTACGCCGATACCAACTGGGATGCCACGCTGTCGACCAAGCAGTTCCAGATCTTCTCAACCAACGCGAACAACGATGTCTATCGCGCTGAACCTCAGCTCGATATGAACTGGTACCAGAATGATGTTGGCCCGTTCGATACTCACGTTTACGCGCAGGCGGTGAAGTTTACCAACGTGAACCAAAGGCTGCCGGATGCCACGCGTCTGCACCTGGAGCCAACGCTGGATCTGCCGATGTCGAACGGCTGGGGCAGCCTGAATACCGAAGCCAAACTGCTGGCGACCCACTATCAGCAGGATGACATTGAGTATTACAACTCGCTGAGCAGCAGCGCCGATAACCAGCTTAAGGGCACGGTTAACCGCGTCATGCCGCAGTTCAAGGTTGACGGCAAGATGGTCTTCGACCGCGACATGGACTGGTCACCGGGTTACACCCAGACGCTGGAACCGCGCGTGCAGTACCTTTACACGCCGTATCGCGACCAGAGCGACATTCGTGCCTATGACTCCACGCTGCTGCAGAGTGACTACACCGGCCTGTTCCGCGACCGCACCTACAGCGGCCTGGATCGCATTGCGTCGAACAACCAGGTCAGCACCGGCGTGACCACGCGAATTTTTGATAACGATCTGGTTGAACGTTTTAACGCTTCCATTGGTCAAATCTACTCGTTCACCCCGTCTCGTACCGGAGTGAACACCGTTGGTGAAGACGATCGCGGCAGCCTGATTTGGGCAGGTGACAGCTACTGGAAGATCAGCGACCGCTGGGCAGCACGCGGTGGACTGCAGTATGACACCCGTTTGAATGATGTTTCGCAGGGCAACGCCGTGCTGGAATATCGCCGTGATGCGGACCGTATGGTGCAGCTGAACTACCGTTATACCAGCAAAGAATATGTCCAGCAGACGCTTACCGGGTATAACAACCCGCTGTGGCAGCAGGAGATTTCACAGGTGGGTGCAACCGCCAGCTGGCCAATCGCCGATGCGTGGTCCGTGGTGGGTGCCTGGTATTACGATACCAAAGCTAACCAGGCTGCTGACCAGCTGCTGGGCGTGCAGTACAGCTCCTGCTGCTATGCGGTCCGCCTTGGCTACGAGCGCAAAATCACCGGTTGGGAAAACGACAACAGTAAGTACGACAACAAAATCTCGTTCAACATTGAACTGCGTGGTCTCAGCCCAAGTTATGGCTTAGGCACCGGTCAAATGCTGCGTCAGGGCATCCTGCCTTATCAGCGCGCTTTCTGATGTTGTAATGTTTGGTATGCCAACCCGCAGTGCGGATAGAAGAATGGAAAAAGTATGAAGAACTGGAGAATGCTGATCCTCGGTGCAGCCCTGACAGCCAGCACCGCGTTTGCAGCCCCGCAGGTCGTTGATAAAGTCGCCGCCGTCGTCAATAACGGCGTGGTATTAGAAAGTGATGTTGACGGCATGATGCAGTCAGTAAAGGGCCAGGCTCAGCAGGCTGGTCAGCAGCTGCCGGATGATAAAACCCTGCGCCATCAGATTGTTGAGCGTCTGGTGATGGACAATATCCTGCTGCAAATGGCAAAACAGGCCGGTATTCAGGTTAGCGACCAGCAGCTGGACCAGGCGATTGCCAACATCGCCGCACAGAACAAAATGTCTGTCGATCAGCTGCGCAGCCGCCTGGCCTACGACGGCATGAACTACGCCACCTACCGTGAGCAGATCCGCAAAGAGATGCTGACCTCAGAAGTGCGTAATAACGAAGTGCGTCGTCGCGTGACCATTCTGCCGCAGGAAGTGGACCAGTTAGCCACGCAGATGGCCTCGCAGAACGATGCCGGCACCGAACTGAACATCAGCCATATCCTGCTGCCACTGCCGGAAAACCCGACGCAGCAGCAGGTTGACGATCAGGAAGCGCTGGCAAAACAGCTGGTGAGCGAAGCCAAAGGCGGCGCTGACTTCGGCAAGCTGGCGATCACCTACTCGGCTGACCCACAGGCGCTGAAAGGTGGCAACATGGGCTGGGGCCGTCTCCAGGAGCTGCCATCGCTGTTTGCTCAGGCGCTGGTCACCGCACAGAAAGGCGATATCGTCGGCCCAATCCGCTCAGGTGTTGGCTTCCATATCCTGAAAGTGAACGACGTGCGCGGTGATAACAAAAGTATTTCCGTTACTGAAGTTCATGCCCGTCACATCCTGCTGAAGCCGTCCCCGATCATGACCGATGACCAGGCGCGTCAGAAGCTGCAGGAAGTGGCAGCGCAGATCAAC
This sequence comes from Erwinia aphidicola, assembly GCF_014773485.1. GTDB lineage: Bacteria > Pseudomonadota > Gammaproteobacteria > Enterobacterales > Enterobacteriaceae > Erwinia > Erwinia aphidicola. The sequence goes on from NZ_JACXBP010000002.1 coordinate 181,398, forward strand.
AGCGGCAAGCTGACCTTTGCCGACGCCGCGAAACAGCTGTCTCAGGATCCGGGCTCCGCGAACCAGGGCGGCGATCTTGGCTGGAGCTCGCCGGAAGTGTTCGATCCGGCGTTCCGTGATGCCCTGCTGCGCCTGAAAAAAGGCCAGATGAGCGCACCGGTTCACTCCTCCTTCGGCTGGCACCTGATTCAGCTGATCGATACCCGCCAGGTGGATAAAACCGACGCGGCGAAGAAAGAGCGCGCTTACCGTCTGCTGTTCAACCGTAAGTTCTCTGAAGAAGCCCAGACCTGGATGCAGGAACAGCGTGCTTCTGCCTATGTGAAGATTCTGGATGCGAATGCTCAGTAATCAACGTGTAGCGATCACTCCCGGCGAACCCGCCGGGATTGGTCCCGATTTAATCGTTCAGCTGGCCCAGCAGGACTGGCCGGTTGAACTGGTTGTCTGTGCTAACCCCGAGCTGCTGCGCACCCGCGCGGCAGCTTTGCATTTACCCCTTACGCTGCGCGACTATCAGCCAGACAGCCCAGCCCAGCCGCAGCACGCGGGCACGCTGACCGTGCTGCCGCTTCCTCTTGCCCAGCCCGTGGTCGCCGGGCAGCTGTGCGTGGAGAACAGCGGCTACGTGCTGGCGTCTCTCGCCCGCGCCTGCGACGGCTGTCTGAGCGGAGAATTTGCCGCGCTGATCACCGGGCCGGTGCATAAAGGGGTGATCAATGATGCCGGGATCCCGTTCAGCGGCCATACCGAATTCTTCGCTGAGCGCGCTCATCGCGAACGCGTGGTGATGATGCTGGCAACGGAGGAGCTGCGCGTGGCGCTGGCCACCACCCATCTGCCGCTGAAAGACGTTGCCGCCAGTATCACCCGCGACAGCCTGCATGAAACGATCACCATTCTGCACGCCGACCTGCAAAGCAAGTTCGGGCTGGAGCAGCCGCACATCTACGTTTGTGGCCTTAACCCGCATGCAGGGGAAGGCGGCCATATGGGCCGGGAAGAGATCGATGTGATCATTCCGGCGCTGGATGAGCTGCGCCAGCGCGGCATGCAGTTAACCGGACCGCTACCTGCGGATACCCTGTTCCAGCCGAAATATCTGCAGCATGCCGATGCGGTGCTGGCGATGTATCACGATCAGGGGCTTCCGGTGCTAAAATATCAGGGCTTTGGTCGGGCGGTGAATATCACCCTCGGTCTGCCATTTATCCGCACGTCAGTAGATCACGGGACAGCTTTAGAGCTGGCCGCCAGTGGTCAGGCCGATGCGGGCAGCTTTAAGACGGCGCTTAACCTCGCCATTACCATGATTAAGAGCAGTAATGAATAGTCGCGTTCACCAGGGTCACTTTGCCCGCAAACGTTTTGGACAGAACTTCCTTAACGATCCCTACATTATCGAAAGTATTGTCAACGCCATCCACCCGCAAAAAGGTGAAGTGGTCGTTGAGATCGGCCCTGGTCTTGCTGCTCTGACGGAGCCGGTAGGCGATCGTCTGGATGCCATGACGGTGATCGAGATTGACCGCGATCTTGCCGCACGCCTGCAAACCCATCCGTTCCTTGGCCCTAAGCTGACCATTTTCCAGCAGGATGCGATGACCTTTGATTTCGCCGCCTACGCTGCGGAGAAAGGCCAGCCGATACGCGTGTTCGGCAACCTGCCCTACAATATCTCTACGCCGCTGATGTTCCACCTCTTCAGCTACATGGGTGCTATCAAAGATATGCACTTTATGCTGCAGAAAGAAGTGGTTAACCGTCTGGTTGCCGGACCGGGCAGTAAAGCCTATGGCCGCCTGAGCGTGATGGCACAGTACTATTGCCAGGTTATTCCGGTGCTGGAAGTGCCGCCAGAATCCTTTACTCCGGCGCCAAAAGTGGACTCTGCCGTGGTGCGACTGATGCCGTACCAGACAATCCCGCATCCCGTTGAGGATATCCGCGCGCTAAGCCGTATCACTACTGAAGCCTTTGGCAAGCGCCGCAAAACGCTGCGCAACAGCCTTGGTCACCTGTTCTCTGCTGAAGTGCTGGCGGAGCTAAACATCGACCCGACGCTGCGCGCTGAGAACATCAGCGTAAAGCAATATTGCCAGCTGGCAAACTGGTTGACTGCGCACCCACAGTCACAGGAACAGCCGCAGGAGAACTGATCATGATCGATACGCCCCGAGTTTGTGTCCAGGTGCAGAGCAGCTATATTGCATCGCAGTCAGCGCCCGAAGATGAGCGTTATGTCTTCGCCTACACCATCACAATTCGTAATCTGGGGCGTATCCCGGTTCAGCTGATTGGCCGCTACTGGCTGATCACCAACGGCAACGGGCGTGAAACCGAAGTACAGGGGGAAGGTGTGGTCGGTGAGCAGCCGCACATCGAACCCGGCGGCGAGTTTCAGTACACCAGCGGCGCCATTCTGGAAACCCCAATGGGCACCATGCAGGGCCACTATCAGATGGCCGAACCTGATGGCTCTCTGTTCCTTGTCGATATCCCGGTTTTCCGCCTGGCGATTGCCACCCATATTCACTAAATCCGGCGTTACTGCATGAGCACTTATTTAATCGGCGATGTCCACGGTTGCCACGACGAGCTACGTTCACTTCTTGACCAGGTGGCTTTTGACCCGCAGGTCGATCAGCTGTGGCTTACCGGCGATCTGGTGGCGCGCGGGCCTGACTCACTGGAAGTTCTGCGTTTTGTGCGCTACCTGGGCGACTGCGTAAAAATGGTGTTGGGTAATCACGACCTGCACCTGCTGGCCGTCTACGCCGGGATCAGCCGCAACAAGCCGAAAGACCGTATTACCCCGCTACTGGAAGCCCCAGATGCCGACCTGCTGATCAACTGGCTACGTCGCCAGCCGCTGCTGCAGGTGGATGAAGAGAAAAAGCTGGTGATGGCGCACGCCGGTATTACCCCGCAGTGGGACATCGACACCGCCATCAGCTGCGCGCGGGAAGTGGAAGCGGTGCTGAGCAGCGACACCTATCCGCTGTTCCTTGATGCGATGTATGGCGATATGCCTAACAACTGGGTACCGGAACTGACCGGGCTGGCGCGCCTGCGCTTCAGCACCAATGCCCTGACGCGTATGCGTTTCTGCTTCCCGAACGGGCAGCTGGATATGATCGCCAAAGAAGCGCCGGACAGCGCGCCACCACCATTGAAACCGTGGTTTTCCATTCCCGGCCCGGTATCACGCGACTACACCATTGCCTTTGGTCACTGGGCTTCGCTGGAAGGTAAAGGAACGCCGGAAGGGATAATTGCGCTGGACACCGGCTGCTGCTGGGGTGGCACCTTAACCATGCTGCGCTGGGAGGATAAGCGGGTGTTTACTCAGGTATCGAATCGCAGCGCCCCGTAGGGGTCGGGCACGCCCGACCCGTGTTTTTACGGGCACGCCCGACCCGTTTTATGTTTAACGGCGGTCTAAAATCTCGAAGCAGAAGCTGTGCGAATTCTTGTCGTCAGCGTCATGAAACTCACTGAAGGTTGACTGCCACTCATCCGGCTCGTAGTCCGGGAAATGGGTATCCCCTTCCACTTCCGCATCGATGTGCGTCAGATACAGACGATCGGCGCGCGTCAGCATCTGCTCATAGATGCGTCCACCGCCAATCACCATCAGCTCTTCGACTTCGCCCGCCGCTTTCAGCGCATCTTCAATTGAGGTTACCCAGGTGACGCCTTCAGCATCGCCCTTCTGGCTGCTGATCACGATATTCAGGCGGCCCGGCAGTGGGCGACCGATAGATTCCCAGGTACGGCGCCCCATAATTACCGGTTTATTCAGCGTCTGCTTTTTAAACCACGCCAGGTCAGCCGGCAGGTGCCACGGCATGGCGTTTTCCATCCCAATGACGCGGTCGGCCGCCAGGGCCGCAATCAGGCTAATCATCATATCAACTCAACAGGGTGTAAAATTGGCGCCATCATACGGAAAGGCGAAACTTTCGTCGATAGGAAAGCCCGGGTTATTCGGTAAAGGTTTATCAGGGTATCGATTGCGTCACCTTCCCGCTGTTTTTCACCATGCAAAAAACAACGGCCGTGGTAGAATCCGCCGTTCATTCAGCCACAGACCGCCGCCATGTTAGAAACCAGCTTATTTGTCGCCACTATTGCGGCACTCGGGATGATCTCTCCCGGCCCTGACTTTTTCCTGATTATTAAAAATGCCGCCCGCTACCGTCGCAGCGCCGCGCTGATGACCGCCATGGGGGTAAACTGTGCCGTTGCCACTCATATGGCCTACTGCGTGGCCGGGCTGGCCGTGGTGATCACCACCACGCCATGGCTGTTTATGCTGCTGAAATATGCCGGTGCGGGCTACCTGATCTATATCGGTATCCAGGCGCTGCGCTCGCGCGGCAACAGCAAAATGGACCTGAGCAATGTGGTGCAGGAGCAGACCTCGCTGAAGAAAGCCTTTTTGCAGGGCTATCTGTGCAACCTGCTGAATCCGAAAGCGACACTGTTCTTTCTTTCGATCTTCACCCAGGTGCTGAACGTCAATTCGGACGTGCACGAGAAGCTGCTATACGCCGGGATTATCCTCGGCCTCTCCACGCTGTGGTGGCCGCTACTGGTGGTGCTGATCCAGAGCGGTCCGGTTCGTCGCGGGCTGGCAAAAGCGCAGCGCATCGTGGATAAGATGCTCGGCGGCGTGCTGATCGCGCTGGGGATTAAAGTGGCTTTGTCGTGATATCTGTTGCGGGCCGACCGGAAAAAAAGGTCGGCCCGTTACAAGCGCAATTGGCTGTCCGCATCGAATATCAATACCCGCTCCACCTCAATCTTCATCCCGACCGTATCTCCTGCCTGACAGCCTGAACGCAGCGTGCTGTAGATCATCACCGGCTCACCGTACAGCGTGCCGTGGATCAGCTCCGACAGTCCGGTAGGCTCGATCAGCGACACCTGCAGCGGCAGCGCGCCCTCATCCGCCAAATCGCACAGCGTAATATTTTCCGGGCGAATACCGTAAGTCACCGCTTTGCCGACCGGCAGGTCGCTGCGCGCGCCCAGCGGTAACACCAGCCGTGCGCTGACTTCAACGCAGGGGCCGCACTCCCCTGTCTGCACGCGGCCACTGATAAAGTTCATCGGCGGTGAGCCAATAAAACTGGCGACGAACCTGTTGGCTGGGGTGTCATACAGCTCCAGCGGGCTGCCGACCTGCTGGATCACGCCGTGATTGAGCACCACGATGCGGTCCGCCAGCGTCATCGCCTCCACCTGATCGTGGGTGACATACACAATGGTGTTGTTCATCTGCTGGTGCAGCTTTTTGATCTCCACGCGCATCTGCCCGCGCAGCTGCGCGTCAAGGTTCGACAGCGGTTCATCAAACAGGAAGACCTGCGGCTGACGCACAATCGCCCGCCCCATTGCCACGCGCTGACGCTGGCCACCGGAGAGCTCTTTCGGCCGACGATCCAGCAGGTGCGTCAGGCTGAGGATCTCCGCCGCCCGATTCACCGCAGCGTCAATCTCCGCTTTGGGCCGCTTCTGCACTTCCAGGCTGAAGCCCATATTGCGCGCCACGGTGAGATGCGGATAGAGCGCGTAGCTCTGGAACACCATCGAGATATCGCGGTCCTTCGGCGCTACCTCATTCATCAGGCGCGAGCCGATGCGAATGTCGCCGCTGCTTGCCAGCTCCAGCCCGGCGATGGTGCGCAGCAGCGTCGATTTGCCGCAGCCGGACGGCCCGACCAGCACCACGAACTCACCGTCGGCGATGGTCAGGTTGATATTGCGCAGTACCTCAACGTTGCCGTACTGCTTCTGGATTTGCGAAAGAGAGATCTGAGCCATCAGGATTATCCTTTTACCGCGCCAGCCGTCAGCCCCTGGATCAGGTAGCGCTGAATGAAGGCGAAAAACAGACAGGCGGGGATCAGCACCAGCACGGCGGCGGCCATCATATCTCCCCAGGAAACGGCGAATTTCGACACGAAGCTCAGCAGCCCAACCGGGAAGGTCATCACGTCGTTTTTGTTAATCAGCATCAGCGAGAACAGCAGCTCGCTCCATGCGGCGGTAAAGACAAAACCAAGCGTGGCTGCCATGCCGGGCAGCGTCAGCGGCATCAGCACGCGGTACAGCGCCTGAAAACGGGTGCAGCCCTCCAGCATCGCCGACTCTTCCAGATCTTTTGGAATCGCATCGAAGAACGACTGCATCAGGAAAGTAGCAAACGGCACGTTAAATGCGCTGTAGACGAGGATCAGCCCGAGCAGGCTGTTGGTCAGCCCGAGCGGGGCCATCACCTTGTAGATCGGCGCAAGGATCATCACCAGCGGGAACATCTGGGTGAACAGCAGCAGCGCCGCCATCACCGTTTTGCCCCGGAAGCCAAAGCGTGAAAAGGCATAGCCCGCTGCGGCCGCTACCACCGTTGCCAGCCCGGCGGTGCCCATTGAAACGATCAGGCTGTTGGTGAAAAAGGTCGGGAAATCACTCTCCACCAGCACGCGGCGGAAGTGGTCCAGCGTCAGCGCGGCGGGCCACAGGGTCACCCCTTCGCTGTACAGCAGCTTGTCCGGCGTGACGGAGATTTTAATCACCCAGTAGAGCGGGAACAGCGCAAACAGCAGGTAGCCGAGGATCGCGGCGCGGTGCCCGATCAGGCGTAATAATGCATTCATCGGCCTCTCCTATTTCAACAGCTGATGGCGAATGCGCAGCAGCACCAGCGCATAGCAGGTCATCAGGACCAGCAGGAATACCGCCATCGCCGAAGCGTAACCGAAGTCGAGCTTGCGGTAGGCGGTGGTGAAGATATAGCTGGAGAGAATCGAGGTTGATCCCGCCGGGCCACCGTCGGTCATGACCACAATCAGATCGGCGAAGTTAGCGATCCAGATAGTGCGCAGCATCACGGTGATGGCGATCATCGGCGCGAGAAACGGCAGCGTAACGCGCTTAAACTGCTGCCAGCCGCTGGCCCCGTCCATCGACGCCGCCTCATACAGATCTTTCGGGATCGACTGCAGCGCCGCCAGCAGCGTAATAGCGAAGAACGGGATGCCAAACCAGACGTTGGCGATCACCGGCCCGTACAGCGCGAGGCTGGGATCGGACAGAATATTGTACGGCTCGCTAATCAGGTGCAGGTCAACCATCCAGTGCGGCAGAATGCCAATCACCGGGTTGAGCAGCCATGACCAGGTGAGCCCGGAGAGAAACGCCGGAACTGCCCAAGGCAGAAACACCAGCGCCTGCGCCCAGCGGCGCAGCGGAAACTCGCGGTTAAGCAGCAGCGCCAGCCCCAGCCCGAGGAAGAATTGCAGCACGAGCGAGGTCAGCGTCCAGTTCACCGTGTGGCCAAGCGCCTTAAAGAAGCGCCGATCGTCGAACATGGCGCGGAAGTTATCCAGCCCGACCCAGCCGCTGTCCAGCGGGTTGAGCAGCTGGATATTCTGGAAGGCATAAGAGATACCGATCAGCATCGGCACAAAGATAAACAAGCCAATCAGCACCAGGGTCGGGCTGAGGTACAGCCAGGGCTCAGCCAGCATCCGCAGGCGCACGAAGCGCGGCGCTCGCGTGGGGGTTTCAGTGGTGGCGTCAAGCATCATATGGCGTCTCCAGTGCGGGGGTTATCAGGTACGCGGGTTGACCGAAAAAAAGGGTCAACCCCTACGGTACTCTCATCCGGTTATTGCGCTGCCATCCAGGCTTTCTGCTCTTTGGTCAGATATTTGGCCCAGTCTTCCACCATTGATTGGGTATCATTCTGGTCCAGTAACGTTTCCTGGCTGCTCTCTTTCACGATCACCGAGTTAAAGTAGCCCCAGCCTTTCAGATGCGTTGGCATGGTGAGCGGTACATATTTCGGGTCGTTCAGCTCGGTAAACCAGCCGGCAAACTGTGGCGTGTGGAAGTACGGGTCGCTCTCCGCACCTTTGTAGATCGGCAGCGTACCGACAAACTTCGACCAGGTAAGGTTGTTCTCTCTACTGCTGAGGAACTGGATCAGCTGCCACGACTGCGCCTTCTGACCGGCCTGTTTGAATACCGACCAGCCGGTGTAGCCAATGGTCGGGAAGGCTTTGCCCGACGGCCCCAGCGGCATCGGTGCCACGGCAAAATCATCCGGATTCATGCTGTTTTTGATCGCGATCAGCGCGTCCGGATCCTGATCGAGCATCGCGCATTTCCCGGAGTAGAACCCGGAAACGATCTCGTTAAAGCCCCAGTTGACGCTGTCTTTCGGCGCCCCGCCGCTCTTATACATATCGACCAGCAGCTGCGCCCCCTTCAGCGCCCCCGGCTGGGTCAGAGTGCTGTTACCCTGCTGGTCAAAAAACGCCGGCGAGCCGTTCATCGCCGCCATAAACATCATCCAGGCATTGGTACCCCCAACGCCGCCGCGCATGCAGTAGCCGCTAATGCCGTTGCCCAGCGCGCTGATTTTCTTCGCATCAGCCACGAACTCATCCATGGTTTTTGGCGCTTCGCTCAGGCCTGCCTGCTGGAACAGTTTTTTATTCCAGAACATGGCGCGCAGGTAGAAACCGTAAGGGATCATGGTGGCTTTACCGTTGGCGGCACGCGCCATTGCCAGCGCTTTATCGGTGAGTTCTGGCGTGCCCGCCCAGCTTTTCAGCTGCGGCTCCAGCTCTTCCAGCATATTGTTGCTGGCATACAGTCCCTGCCAGGTATCCGGCATCTCCACCACGTCCGGCACCTGGCCGCTCTGCAGCATGGTGCCCAGCTTTTCAAAGGCCTGGCCCCACGGCAGCGACACCACTTCAATTTCCGTACCCGGATGCTGCGCCTTGTACTCGGTCAGCATTTTTTGCAGCATTTCTGTTCGCGCCGGGCTGGTGATCACCTCCACCAGCGTCAGTTTGGTGGCGGCAACAGTGTTAAAGGTGCTGGCGATCCCCAGGGCTAAAACCACGCTTTTACCTAACCAGGCGCGCAAAGGATGTTGCTTCATCATGACCTCTTTTCGTTGAAGTTAGCGGGCAGCGGCAATTGCCTGCTGCAGGTCGAGCCATAAATCATCGGTCTCTTCCAGACCGATGGAGATGCGCACCACGCGCGGTGAAACGCCAAAATCGCGCGCGGAGTTAAACTCACCGGCCTGGTTGAGCACCGAAATCGCCGGCATCACCAGGCTTTCGAAGCCGCCCCAGCTGACGCCCATATGGAACAGCTTGAGCGCGTTGCAGAAGCGCGGAATATCCACCGACTCGTCCAGCTCGAACGAGAACAGCCCGCTGTAGCCGCTCAGCGTGGAGAAGGATTGCGGGTCGAGACCGGGATGGTAAACGCGCATCACCTGCGGATGTTCCAGCAGCCGCTTTGCTATCGTCAGCGCGCTCTGATGATGCTGGCGCATACGCAGCGGCAGCGTGCGCAGGCCGCGGATCAGCAGCCAGGCTTCGTTAGCCGACAGCTTGCCGCCGAGGAACGGGCTGACGCCGCGGGTAATGGTGGCAATACGTTCATGGCTGGCTATCACCAGCCCCGCCACCACATCGCTGTGGCCGCTGATATATTTCGAGGCGGAGTGCACCACGATGTCGACGCCAAGCGTCAGCGGCTTCTGGAACAGCGGCGAGGCCCAGCTGTTGTCGATAAGGGTGGTAACGCCGTGCTCGCGCGCCAGCGCCGTCAGGGCGCGTAGATCCTGCTCGCCCATCACCCAGCTGCTCGGGCTTTCCAGATACAGCAGTTTTGCGCCCGGCAGGGCGGCTTCGACGGCAGCCAGCGAGTCGCCATCGACAAACTCGCTGTCGATATGGAAGCGCTGGCAGAAACCGCGCAGGAAGCGATAGGTATCCGGGTAAACGTGATTGATGCACACCACTTTGTCACCCGGCGAGACCACGCTAAGGATGGCATTGCTGATTGCTGCCATGCCGCTGCTGAAGGCCAGACAGGCTTCACCCTGCTCCAGCAGCGCGACTTTATCCTGCAGCGCTTTCACCGTCGGGTTATCCACGCGGGAATAGAGCGGCAGATCGCTGTCGCCACGAAAACGGGCAATCATGCTGTCGTAGTCGCTGAAGCTGAACAGCGACGACTGGTAGATCGGCGGCGACACCGCCCCTTTATCGTGGCGGGCATCGTGGGTTAACTGCGTCTGGTCGCTAAACTTTTCTGGCTGCATGGATCACGTCCTTCATGTCACGTTCGGTGATATCGAGAATCAGATGGCTGACGTGCCGCGCCTCATCGGCATCGCGGCGGGCTATCGCCTCAAACAGCGTGCGGTGCAGCGGAAACGAGTCGCTGAACAGCGCCTGCTCGGGCGGGGATTCGAAGAAAGCGTGCAGAGTGTCGTACAGGCCGACCACCATATGCAGCAGCAGCGGGTTATGTGCAGCCTGATAAATACTGGCGTGGAAGGCCCAGTCCTCGGCCCCGGCGGAGCCAATCGCGAGGTGCACGCGCTCCATCTCGTTCAAGCGCTGCTCAATCAGTACCAGGTCCGCGCGAGTGGCACGCACCGCCGCCAGGCTGCAGGATTCGGCTTCAATAATTCGCCGCACCTCCAGCGCGTGCAGCATGTTCTGCGAGTCATTTTTAAAGCGCAGCGACAGGAAACTGTCGTTACTGCTGACCTCGGCATGCAGGAAGGTGCCGCTGCCCTTGCGGCGTACGATGATGCCCAGCGCTTCCCAGCGCTTAAGCGCCTCACGCACCGTGTTGCGGCTGACGCCCAGCTGCTCCGCCAGTACGCGCTCCGGCGGCAGGCGCTCGCCGATCCGGGTGCCGGACTGCGCCACGTAGCGCGTCAGGGCATCGAGCACCAGCACGTCACTGTGCTGCACCGCGATCGGTGCCAGACTGGCGCTTAATAATGTCATGCTGCCCCCTGATAAATTGGCCCAACAACTCAACCTCTTTTGCTTGAGCAAGTTTGATGCCAAAAAATCAACAGGTTGATTTAGCTGGGATTAGCTAACAAATAAGCAAATCTTCTGGTCGGGAAAGGTGCAAAACAGCGCGGGACTGCGCAGGGAGTGAGCAAGCAAGGGATAAAAAAGGGGCGACCGTTGACGGTCGCCCCCTGCAATACGTGTAGGGGCGGACCCTCTGTTTCGGTCCGCCCGATGTGCAGCGAATTATGCGCTAATCTGCGCGTGCATCTCCTGCACGGAAATCACCTGGTCCGTGGCGCTGGAGTTCAGCGACGTCACGGTGGCGAAACCGCCGTTCAGCGTAGTATCGTAATGCACCTTATACTGCAGCGCGCTGCGGCGGATCAGTTTGGAATCTTCAATCGCCTGGCGGCCTGCGGTGGTGTTGACGATGTAGGCGTACTCACCGTTCTTCAGGCGGTCCTGAATGTGCGGGCGGCCTTCGTGCACTTTGTTTACCTGGCGCACGTCAATACCGGCAGCTTTCAGCACCGCAGCAGTACCCGCGGTAGCATCCAGCTCGAAGCCGTAAGCCTGCAGGCGGCGCGCCAGCTCAGCAATACGCTTCTTATCACCTTCACGCACGGACAGCAGCGCACGACCGGTTTTCTTCATGTTGCTCTGCGCGCCGAGCATCGCCTTGCAGAACGCTTCTGCAAAGGTACGGCCCACGCCCATCACTTCACCGGTAGAACGCATTTCCGGGCCGAGGATAGGGTCGACGCCCTGGAACTTGTTAAACGGCAGCACCACCTCTTTCACCGAGTAGTACGGTGGGATGATCTCTTTGGTCACGCCCTGCGCGGCGAGGGTTTTACCCGCCATCACGCGCGCGGCCACTTTCGCCAGCGGCATGCCGGTTGCCTTGGAGACAAACGGCACGGTACGCGCAGCACGTGGGTTGACCTCAATCAGGTAAACCTCATTGTCCTTAACCGCAAACTGCACGTTCATCAGGCCACGCACGCCCAGCTCAAAGGCCAGTTTCTTCACCTGGTCACGCATCACATCCTGAATCTCCTGGCTCAGCGTGTAGGCTGGCAGGGAGCAGGCAGAGTCCCCGGAGTGAACGCCCGCCTGTTCGATGTGCTCCATGATGCCGCCAATCAGCACCTGCTCACCGTCGCAGATCGCATCAACGTCAACTTCTACCGCATCATCAAGGAAGCGGTCCAGCAGCACCGGCGCGTCGTTAGACACGGAAACCGCGGTATTGAAGTAGCGCTTCAGGTCGATTTCGTCATAAACGATTTCCATCGCGCGGCCGCCCAGGACATAGGACGGGCGCACCACCAGCGGGTAGCCAATCAGCGCCGCCTTTTCCACGGCCATATCGATGGCGGTGACGGTGGCGTTGGCCGGCTGCTTCAGGCCCAGGCGCTCAACCGCCTGCTGGAAACGTTCGCGGTCTTCTGCACGGTCAATCGCATCCGGGCTGGTGCCGATAACCGGCACGCCTGCGGCTTCCAGCGCACGCGCCAGCTTCAGCGGAGTCTGCCCGCCGTACTGCACGATCACCCCTTTTGGTTTCTCAATGCGCACGATTTCCAGCACGTCTTCCAGCGTGACCGGTTCAAAGTACAGGCGGTCAGAGGTGTCGTAATCGGTGGATACGGTTTCCGGGTTGCAGTTAACCATAATGGTTTCGAAACCGTCTTCGCGCAGCGCAAGCGAGGCGTGTACGCAGCAGTAGTCAAACTCGATACCCTGGCCGATACGGTTTGGACCGCCGCCCAGCACCATAATTTTGTCACGATCCTGATTCGGATTGGCTTCGCACTCTTCTTCATAGGTTGAGTACATGTAGGCGGTGTCCGTAGAGAACTCTGCCGCACAGGTATCCACACGCTTGTAGACCGGGTGCAGGTTGTGCTGCTCGCGCAGGGCACGGATTTCCGCTTCAGACACGCCCGCCACATCGGCCAGGCGCGCATCGGCAAAGCCTTTACGCTTCAGCGTGCGCAGGAAGTCATAGCTCAGGCCGTTCACGCCCTGCTCTGCCACCTGCTGCTCCAGCTGGACCAGTTCTTCAATCTGCACCAGGAACCAGCGGTCAACATTGGTCAGCGCGAAGACATCCTCCACGCTCATTCCGGCGCGGAAGGCGTCAGCGATGTACCAGATGCGGTCGCAGCCAGCATCTTTCAGCTCGCGACGGATAGTGGTCAGCGCTTCCGGGTCGTTAAGATCCACCTTTGGATCAAAGCCGTGCGCGCCCACTTCCAGGCCGCGCAGCGCTTTCTGCATCGACTCCTGTAGAGTGCGGCCAATCGCCATCACTTCCCCGACAGATTTCATCTGCGTGGTCAGGCGGTCGTTAGCACCGGCAAATTTTTCAAAGTTGAAGCGGGGAATTTTGGTGACCACGTAGTCAATAGACGGTTCGAACGACGCCGGGGTCAGACCGCCGGTGATGTCATTGGTCAGCTCATCGAGGGTGAAGCCCACTGCCAGCTTGGCGGCGATTTTAGCAATCGGGAAGCCGGTAGCTTTCGAGGCCAGCGCGGAGGAGCGCGACACGCGTGGGTTCATCTCAATGACGATCAGACGGCCATTCTCCGGGTTCACCGAGAACTGCACGTTTGATCCCCCGGTTTCCACGCCGATTTCACGCAGCACCGCCAGCGAGGCGTTACGCATGATCTGGTACTCTTTGTCGGTCAGCGTCTGCGCTGGCGCAACGGTAATCGAGTCACCGGTATGAATGCCCATGGCATCAAAGTTTTCGATTGAACAGACGATGATGCAGTTGTCGTTTTTATCACGCACCACTTCCATCTCGTACTCTTTCCAGCCAATCAGCGACTCATCAATCAGTAGCTCATTGGTCGGCGACAGATCGAGGCCGCGCTCGCAAATCTCTTCGAACTCTTCACGGTTGTATGCGATACCGCCACCGGTCCCGCCCATGGTAAAGGAGGGACGGATGATGCACGGGAAGCCGACGTCAGCGGCAACCGCCAACGCTTCTTCCATGGTGTGTGCGATACCGGAACGCGCGGTGTCGAGGCCGATTTTCTTCATCGCCACGTCGAAACGGCGACGGTCTTCCGCTTTATCAATCGCGTCCGCGGTGGCACCGATCATGGTCACGCCGAACTCTTCCAGCACGCCCTGGCGCTCTAACTCCAGCGCACAGTTCAGCGCGGTCTGGCCGCCCATGGTGGGCAGCACCGCATCCGGACGCTCTTTCTCAATGATTTTGCGTACCACTTCCCAGTTAATTGGCTCGATGTAGGTCGCATCGGCCATATCCGGGTCGGTCATAATGGTTGCCGGGTTAGAGTTTACCAGGATAACGCGGTAACCCTCTTCACGCAGCGCTTTACACGCCTGTGCACCGGAGTAGTCGAATTCACAGGCCTGGCCGATTACGATCGGGCCAGCGCCAAGGATCAGGATGCTTTGTATGTCTGTACGTTTTGGCATTGTCTTTCTCTCCTGATCTTATTTAGAGGCTTTAATCAGTTCGATAAAGTGATCGAACAACGGTGCGGCATCGTGCGGCCCCGGGCTGGCTTCCGGGTGACCCTGGAAGCTGAACGCCGCTTTATCGGTGCGGTGGATGCCCTGCACCGTGTGGTCAAACAGCGAGGTGTGCGTCACGCGCAGGTTGGCCGGCAGGTTGCTGTCATCAACGGCGAAGCCGTGGTTCTGTGCGGTGATCATCACGGTGTTATTGTCGTGATCTTTCACCGGGTGGTTACCGCCGTGGTGGCCAAGCTTCATCTTCACGGTTTTCGCACCGCTTGCCAGCGCCAGCAGCTGATGGCCGAGGCAGATGCCGAAGATCGGGATCTCGGTTTCCAGCAGGCGTTTAATCGCGGTAATGGCGTAGTCGCAAGGCTCCGGATCGCCAGGACCGTTGGAGAGGAACACCCCGTCCGGGTTGAGCTTCAGCACCTCTTCTGCCGGGGTCTGCGCCGGCACCACCGTCAGGCGGCAGCCGCGATCGACCAGCATACGCAAAATGTTGCGCTTCACGCCGTAGTCGTAGGCCACCACGTGGAATGGCAGGTCAGCAGCGGCTTTCTCGGCCGGCAGTTCGCCTTCCAGCGTCCAGCTGCCCTGCTGCCAGCTGTAAGGCTGTGCCACAGTCACTTCTTTCGCCAGATCCATCCCCTTCAGGCCCGGAAAAGCTTTGGCTTTTGCCAGGGCTTCGGCGGCGTCCAGTGCGTCTCCGGCGATGATGCAGCCGTTCTGCGCCCCTTTCTCACGCAGCAGACGGGTCAGCTTACGCGTATCGATATCGGCAATCGCGACAATGTTGTTGCGCGTCAGATAGTCAGACAGGCCTTCTTCATTGCGGTAGTTGCTGGCAATCAGCGGCAGGTCGCGGATAACTAATCCCTGAGCGTGTACCTGAGTGGATTCTGCGTCAGCGGCGTTAGTGCCGACATTGCCGATATGGGGATAAGTGAGAGTGACGATCTGGCGGGAATAGGAAGGATCAGTGAGGATTTCTTGATAACCGGTCATTGAAGTGTTGAAAACAACTTCTCCCACTGCCGATCCGGTTGCCCCGATGGCCCGACCGTGGAATTGGGTTCCGTCTTCCAGAACCAAGAGCGCTGACTTAATCAAAACATCCTCCAGGGAATAAACAGTCACAATATCTGCATATTAATTCAGGGATGACCCCAAAATCAATGCAAAAACTGCCTGACTGCCCAGTTTTTGGCAAATTGGGCGCATTCTAATGATAGCCCTGGCGAAAGTCTACCCTGCGCGCCACTTTTTCTGCGTTTTTTAACTCACTGAGTGGAAAGTCGGATGATTTACCCTGAAAACAGCACATATCCTGGCAATAAAAACGGTTGCCTGCCAGCTTCTGCATAATTTCTGGTGTGAAAGAGTAAAAAAGTGGACCAAATGGTCAAAATTAGCGTTATGAGCGAGAAAAAAAGAAGGGTAATCTAACTTTATAGCGGTAATGATTAAACATTAATGACAAACAGCTATTTTTCTAAAAATAAAAAGGGCAATAAAATTATTGCCCATCCAATCAAAACGTTATGATTGAAATAACCACATCACGATGGTGCACAACACTTATAAATCATCCAGGCTAAGCACGCTTCTCATGTCATGAAGACCACTTTTATGCGCCTTTAACCAGACAGCTGCACGAACTGCGCCATTAGCGAAGGTCATGCGGCTTGAAGCCTTGTGGGTAATCTCTACTCGCTCGCCAACATCAGCAAACATCGCGGTGTGCTCGCCGACGATATCCCCGGCGCGCACGGTGGCGAAACCGATAGTCTGCGCTTCACGCTCACCGGTGTGGCCTTCACGCGCATAGACCGCATGCTCGTTCAGGTTCCAGTTCATCGCATCAGCAATGGCTTCCCCCATTGCCAGCGCCGTACCTGATGGTGCATCAACCTTATGACGGTGGTGCGCTTCGATAATTTCGATATCCGCATAGTCACCCATCACTTTTGCCGCCTTCTCCAACAGCTTCAGCACCAGATTGACGCCAACGCTGAAATTAGCCGCAAATACGATACCAATCTCTTGCGCTGCGGCTTTGATCGCCGCTTTGCCTGCCTCATCAAAACCGGTGGTGCCAATCACCATCGCTTTCTTATGCTGACGGCAAAATGCCATATAGTGCAGCGTGCCTTCCGGGCGGGTGAAGTCGATCAGTACGTCGAAGTCATTAACCACGGCATCCAGATTGTCGCTGACCTTGATACCCAGTGCGCCACAGCCCGCCAGTTCACCTGCATCGGCGCCAACCAGCGATGAGCCAGCACGGACAATGGCTGCGCCCAGACGCGCCCCCTCAGCCTGTTCAGTTGCCTGAATCAGCTGACGCCCCATACGCCCTGCGGCTCCCACAATGGCGATACGGATTTCTGCATTACTCATAATTATTCATTCCTGACCAATAGTTATACTCTCAACAATTCGCGTTACAGGAAGGCGGCAAGCCAGTGAATCCCGGCAACACAGATAACCCTGTGACCGGGGTGAACGGGCGTAGCCAACGCACCTGTCGCTTGAAAATGACGAGTATAGGCATGTAAAGCGCATTCAGATTAGCCACGCGTTAATCCCTGCGCCACAACTAAAAACACATAATAAGAATTTTACGCCAGCGCGTGAGGATTATCAGTAAAACAGATTTCGTAAGGATTGGGGAAAGGAAATGATTAAGCATGGCAGCCGTAACGTGGCGTTATCGGCGCAGCGAGTTTGAACACGGACAGCGCACAACACCCGGAGCGTACACGTAGTACGTGAGGAGTGTGAGCACTGCCCAGGTTCAAAATAGCAGGTAAAATAGCCGCCCTCAAGTGATCTGCTTTACCTCTACGCGCAGCTCTTTCGGCACTTCAAACACGATATTCTCTTCACGGCCAATCAGCTCGACAGCATCGACGCCGCCCAGCTCATTGAGACGCTGGATCACCTGCTGCACCAGAATATCCGGCGCGGAGGCACCGGCAGTCACGCCAACACAGCCGACGCCGCGCACCCACTCTTCCTGAATATCATCAGCCGAGTCGATCAGGCGCGCCAGCTTACCAGCACGCTGTGCCAGCTCCGCCAGGCGGTTAGAGTTTGAAGAGTTCTTCGACCCCACCACCAGCACCACGTCCGCATCGCGTGCCAGCGTGCGCACCGCTTCCTGACGGTTGGTGGTGGCGTAGCAGATATCGTCCTTGCGCGGGCCAACAATCTTCGGGAAACGCTCACGCAGGGCGTCAATCACCTCGTAGGTGTCATCCACCGACAGCGTGGTCTGCGTCATAAAGCACAGGTTATTTTCATCCTTAACCTGTAACTTCCAGACATCCGCAGGGGCTTCAACCAGATACATGCCGCCCTTCGGGTTGCTGTACTGGCCCATGGTGCCTTCCACTTCCGGGTGACCGGCATGACCAATCAGGATAGCCTCGGTGCCTTTACGGCTGGCGCGCGCCACTTCCATATGCACTTTGGTCACCAGCGGACAGGTGGCATCGAACAGCATCGTCAAGTCGCGCGCTTTGGCTTCCGCACGCACCGCCTGAGAGACCCCGTGCGCAGAGAAGATCAGGATCGACGCGTCCGGCACTTCACCGATATCTTCAATAAAGATCGCCCCGCGCTCGCGCAGGCTGTTGACCACGTAACGGTTATGCACCACTTCGTGACGCACATAGATCGGCGCACCGTACATTTCCAGCGCTCGCTCGACAATACTGATAGCACGATCAACGCCTGCGCAGAAACCGCGCGGGTTAGCCAACAGGATCTGCATTGCTGGTCTCCAGTACCGGATCAATCTCCAGCACTTCTACGTCAAAGTGAATGGTCTGCCCGGCCAGCGGGTGGTTGAAATCCACGGTAATGGAATCCCCGGAGATCTCGCGGATCACCCCCGGCATTTCGTTACCGTCCATGCCGCTGAACAGCATGATGGCGCCGATTTCCGGCTCCCCGGCCTCGACAAAATCGCGGCGCGAGAAGTACTGCACCAGATCCGGGCTGATACCGCCAAACGCGTCGGCCGCTTCCAGCGCGAACGCCGCTTTCCCGCCAACCGGCAGGCCCAGCAGATGGCTTTCCAGCCCCTCTGACAGGCTGCCATCGCCGAGGCAAAACAGCGCAGGCTTACCGTTGCTGCGCGTTGACTCCGCCGTGGAACCATCCGCCAGCTTTAAGGTGAAATGCACCAGCACTGCGCTGTCATGCTGTACAGAATCAGTCATGCCTTACCCTTTATTCTTAGCCTGCTTGCTGGCCGGGGTGATAAACCCTTCCAGCACGATCAGCGCGGCACCAATACAGATACCGCAGTCGGCAATATTAAACGTGGCGAAGTGCCAGTCACCGACGTAGAAGTCGATAAAATCCACCACAAAGCCATGATATGCCCTGTCGAACAGGTTGCCCAATGCGCCACCGACAATCAGCGCATAGGCGATGTTATTCAGTTTATTGCTCGCCGCCGTGCGGTACATCATCACCAGCAGCACCACCACAATGGCAATGGCAATTCCGGCGAAGAACCAGCGCTGCCAGCCACCTTTATCGGCGAGGAAGCTGAACGCCGCGCCGTAGTTGTGAGCATAAAAGAAGTTGAAGAACGGCATCACGGACATCGATTCGTGCAGCATCAGATTATTCATAATCCACTGCTTACTGGCGAAATCGATGCCAATCACCACCAATACCAGCCACAGCCAGCGTAATCCGCTTGAGAGAACAGGTCTTTTCATCATGCAAACTTACGCTGTTCGCCGCTGCCCGCGACGTTAGAGGCACAGCGGCCACAGACGTCAGCGTGTTCAGCGTTTTGGCCGATATCGCTAGTGTAATGCCAGCAGCGTGGGCATTTCTCGCCTTCTGCTTTATGCAGGGCAATTTTCAGACCTTTCACCACGTCGCTCTGCTGCGCTTCATCCGTTGCCAGCGCGTAATCCGCTACCTGCGCACCGGAGGTCAGCAGCACAAAGCGCAGCTCTTCGCCCAGGCTGGTCAACTTAGCAGCCAGCGCGGCATCGGCATACAGCGTGACGCTGGCTTCCAGCGAGCCGCCGATACGCTTATCGGCACGCGCCTGCTCGATCACCTTGTTCACTTCGCCGCGCACTTTCAGCAGCTCCGCCCAGTAGGCATCGTTCATCGGTTCGTTATCCGCCAGGCTGAACAGCCCGTCGAACCACTCTTCGGTGAACACATACTGGCTGCGTTTACCCGGCAGGTAGCCCCAGATCTCATCCGCAGTGAAGGACATGATCGGCGCCATCCAGCGCACCAGCGCTTCCACGATGTACCACAGCGCGGTCTGGCAGCTGCGGCGCGCCAGGCCATCGGCTTTGGCGGTGTACTGGCGATCTTTAATGATATCCAGGTAGAAGGAGCCCATTTCGACCGAGCAGAACTGCATCAGGCGCTGGACCACTTCATGGAAGTCATACGCTTCATAGGAGGCAACGATATCGTTCTGTGCTGCCAGCGCACGGCCAACTGCCCAGCGGTCAACCACCACCATCTCTTCCGGTTTCACCATGTCGGTTTCCGGGTTGAAGCCCGCGAGGTTGGCCAGCAGGAAGCGCGCGGTGTTACGGATACGACGATAGCTGTCGGCAGAGCGCTTGAGGATCTCGTCGGAAACCGCGATCTCGCCGGAGTAGTCGGTGGATGCTACCCACAGGCGCAGAATGTCAGCACCGAGCTTGTTCATTACATCCTGCGGGCTCACGGTGTTGCCCAGCGATTTGGACATCTTGCGGCCCTGGCCGTCAACGGTGAAGCCGTGGGTCAGTACCTGGCGATAAGGCGCTTTGCCCTTCATCGCGGTGGAGATCATCAGCGAGGACATAAACCAGCCGCGGTGCTGGTCAGAACCTTCCAGATACATGTCCGGGGTATGGCCACCAAACTCTGGGCGAGCATCCACTACCGAGTAGCTGGTTGAACCGGAGTCGAACCACACGTCCAGGGTATCCTGCACTTTGACGTAGTGATCGGCGTCGGCGCCCATCAGATCGCGCGGATCGAGGTCCCACCACGCCTGAATGCCGTCCTGCTCAACCCGCTGCGCGACTTTCTCCATCAGCGCCAGCGAGTCCGGGTGCAGCTGCTCGGTGTCTTTATGCACAAACAGCGACATCGGCACGCCCCAGGTACGCTGACGCGAGATGCACCAGTCAGGACGGTTGGCAACCATCGACTCGATACGTGCCTGGCCCCAGTCCGGGATCCACTGCACGCCTTTAATCTCTTTCAGCGACTGCGCACGCAGGCCTTTCTGATCCATGCTGATAAACCACTGCGGGGTAGCACGGAAGATGATCGGGGTTTTGTGGCGCCAGCAGTGCGGGTAGCTGTGATGCAGTTTTTCCACATGCAGCAGCGCACCCTTTTCACGCAGCAGCTCAACAATCAGGTCGTTGGCTTTAAAGACGTTAACCCCATCAAGGCCAGGGTAAGTGCCCGGCAGGAAGCTGCCGTCCGGGCCGACCGGATTAGCGACTTCGATACCGTATTTCTGCCCAATGACAAAGTCATCCGGGCCGTGGCCTGGCGCCGTATGTACCGCACCGGTACCCGCATCCAGCGTCACGTGCTCACCCAACACCACCGGGGAAACGTGGCCGAGGAACGGGTGCTGGAAGCCCATCAGCTCCAGCTCGGCGCCTTTCACTTCGCCCAGCACGTTCCACTCTGCAACACCGGCACGCTTCATGACGCTATCGACCAGGTCTTTCGCCAGGATCAGCGCACGACCGTCGATCTGTACCAGCTGATAGTCAAACTCAGGGTGCAGAGAGATAGCGCGGTTGGCCGGCATGGTCCACGGGGTGGTGGTCCAGATCACCAGGGCAATCGGGCCATTGACCGCAGCAGCGCCAAATTTGGCGGCAACCGCGTCTTTATCAACGGCGTTAAACATCACGTCGATAGACGGTGAAGTTTTGTCGTAATACTCCACTTCCGCTTCAGCCAGCGCGGAGCGGCAGTCCAGGCACCAGTGCACCGGCTTAGCGCCTTTGTGCAGATGGCCGTTACCGATAATTTTACCCAGCGCACGGATGATGTTCGCTTCGGTTTGGAAGTTCATCGTCAGGTATGGGCGATCCCAGTCACCCAGCACGCCAAGGCGGATGAAATCAGCTTTCTGTCCTTCAACCTGCTCTGCGGCATAGGCACGGCAGGCAGCGCGGAACTCAGCGGCGCTGACTTTCTCGCCCGGCTTACCGATCATCTGCTCAACTTTGTGCTCGATAGGCAGACCATGGCAGTCCCAGCCGGGAACATAAGGGGAGTCATAGCCCGCCATGCCTTTCGACTTAACGATAATGTCTTTCAGAATCTTGTTAACTGAGTGACCAATATGAATACTGCCGTTGGCGTAAGGAGGGCCATCGTGCAGGATAAAGGTTTTTTTCCCTTTTTTGGCTTCGCGGATGATGCCGTACAGCTTGTCATCATACCAACGTTGCAGCATGCCCGGTTCGCGTTTGGCCAGATCGCCACGCATTGGGAACCCCGTTTCCGGCAAATTCAGGGTAGATTTATAGTCACTCATCAGATTCTCGGTTCCGTATGTCGGTTCTGTTTACACTTAAACCGATGCGTTCAGCCCAAAAAAGCGGCGGGCAGTCAGCACATCGTTAGCAATTTGTTCTTTCAGCGCGTCAAACGAGGCAAAACGCTGCTCGTTACGCAGTTTGTCACGCAGCACCACTTCAATATGGCGCCCGTACAGGTCCATCGATACGTCCAGCAGGTGCACTTCCAGCTGCTGACGTAGCCCGCCTATCGTGGGACGCGTGCCGATATTGGCCACGCCGGGAAGCGGTTTATCCCCCAGCCCCAGCACTTCAACGGCATACACCCCTTTCACCGGGGAGACCGTGCGCTTAAGCGGCAGATTAGCGGTAGGAAAACCGATGGTGCGGCCCAGCGCATCGCCATGCACGACACGGCCTGAAATGCTGAAGGGACGCCCCAGCAGGACGTTAGCCAGTGCCAGATTGTCATCTGACAGCGCCTGGCGAATCGCAGTACTGCTGATGCGCTTACCGTCATCGCAAAAGGTCTGGGTACTGATGACATCAAAGCCATACTCGACGCCAGCCTTCTGTAATAACAGGAAATCACCCTGGCGACCAGCGCCAAAGCGGAAATCATCTCCGACGGCCAGGAACTTTACATCCAGCTTATCGACCAGCAGGTCGGTGACAAAACTTTGTGCCGTATGGGCAGCAAAGCGGCGGTCAAAGCGCACGCACAGCACGGCATCAACGCCCGCCTGCTGGAGGTAGCGCACTTTCTCGCGCAGGCGCGTCAGGCGTGCCGGGGCTTTATCCGCTGCAAACAGCTCCAGCGGTTGAGGTTCAAACAGCATTACCATTACCGGCAAGTTGCGCTGACGCCCCTCTTCGCACAGTTGTGCCAGCAGCGCCTGATGGCCGCGATGTACGCCATCGAAGTTGCCGATGGTCAGTACGCAGCCGCGATGCTGCTCTCTAAGGTTATGTATGCCGCGGATAAACTTCATGGCTGGCTCAAATTTGTGGAAATCGGCGGATTATACCTTGTACAGCCAGGAAGGTTAACCCGCGATTCATCACTTTCATGCTATACCCGCGCCATTTCGTTCTGTATGGTGCTGATCCTGAGCGTATTGATATTTTTCTTGTGATTGAGCTGTATTCGCCATGCCGAAGCTGATAGAATCTTGCGCCATCGAAACGTAACCAAGTGCCATTGTTTCATCGGCGCTTATTTGCACAAATCCATTGACAACCGAAGGCGAAAAGGGCATATTCCTCGGCCTTTGAATTGTCCTCATAGAACTATTTGGGAGTTGGACCTTGGCTAATATCAAATCAGCTAAGAAACGCGCTGTAACGTCTGAGAAGCGTCGTAAGCACAACGCTAGCCGTCGTTCAATGCTGCGTACTTTTATCAAGAAAGTTTACGCGGCAATCGCTACTGGCGATAAAGCAGCTGCGCAGAACGCATTTAACGATATGCAACCAATTGTGGACCGTCAGGCAGCTAAAGGCCTGATCCACAAGAACAAAGCTGCACGCCATAAAGCTAACCTGGCTGCACAGATCAGCAAACTGGCTTAATGTCAGCGTGTTAATCGAGCTTTGATAAAGAAACCGGCCTGGCCGGTTTTTTTATGCCCAAAATTTGGCAAACCGCTCAGGAATCCCAAATTGCACCATAGGCCGCCACCCTGCGCGCCTCACAGCCCCCGACAACATAGTCCGTCAGCTTACGATTAGCGATGCAGATCACCGCCTCCGCCCCGCTCTCTTCTACCTTCTGTAACGCCAACTGCAGCAAATCAGGTTTACCGTGTGCATCGGTATCCCAGATCAGCACGTCGGGCTGAAGGCGAATGATTTCATCCACAAAACTGTCGCCGTAGGTCAGACGCGGATTACGCGTCGACCAGATTAAGCGCCGGGGTGTGCCTGGCGCCATCAGATGCGGCAGCAGCGGGCCAATGCCGCTGCCGGTGGCAACGTACACCACTGAGTGAAAAATTTTTCCTACGCTGCCCACGCCCGGCGTCGGCAAACCTTTAAACCATACGTGATCCGGCGGCGAGTCGATAAAGCGCCCGGTCCAGTCACCGGCGCGCGAGATCAGCATGCGGCAGCCCGACCCGCTGCCGAGGGGAATGTTGGCAAAGGCGTGCCACTCATCTAGCGGCGCCCGACTAATCGCAAATGACGAGCCGGGGAAAGGATCCCGCGGCAGCGAGAAAGTGACGATGGCCGCGTGCGATGAAGGGCGCTCAACCTGCACCGCAACTTTACGCAGGCGCAGCCAGGGCAGGATGATGCTGGCGGTGATGGTCAGCAGTGCCCAGAATGCGGGTGTTTCAATCAACGCCTGCCATGACCACTGCCCGCCGTGGCAGTCGCGAATAAAGCAGGTTACCTGTAGCCATGACAGCAGCAGGGCGAGCCAGCCAACGTAGCGGTGCGCATGCTCAAACAGATTATGGTAGCGCGCACGCACAGCCGGCAGCGCCAGAATCACAATGGTCAGCAGCAGCGCGGCCAGCATCGCCGTGACCGTCAGCAGCATCAGGGAAACATTGGGCAGCGCGTGGCAGTGATGGTAATAGACCGCCGCGCTGAAAACCATCAGCCACAGGCAGGCAAACAGTGCACAGCCGGAGTGCAGACCGCCAAAATGATACACTTTCGCCAGCTGCCTGCGTACTGATAAGGGCCAGTGCAGCGGGGTATGCCAGACCAGGCGAAATAAAAAGTTGATGATATATTGCTGACGAATAAGCACCGCCACAGTCAGATTAATAATAACCATGTTGCCGATTTCAATCAGATGAATGCCTTTTTCTGACCACCAGTGCCCACCTGTTAATCCATAGCTGAACAGACTGAGGTTCACCAGCGCGACCAGCAGGAACAAATACTGATAGTGGCTGAGCACTAGCCGACGACTTTTGTGGCTGGCCAGCGCGGGAATGGGGAGCAGCGCCGCGCTGCCCGCTTCTGGCAGCGTACTGTTGGTCTCTTCCAAGGCGACTCTCCCGAACGCATCCCTCGGCAGAAACAGCGTTCCGCCGGGAATGTCATTCAAATATAGTGAAAATAAACCTGAGCAGGTTCAGTTAACTTCACGTAACAGAGTATTCAAGGATGATAGCGCGGTAAATAGCCGGGATTAATTTGAGAATTTCGCTATTATTTACCCGCAGAAAAGCCGCCTGATTCCAGTAATTAATGGCAGTGAAAT
Organism: Erwinia aphidicola; assembly: GCF_014773485.1. GTDB lineage: Bacteria > Pseudomonadota > Gammaproteobacteria > Enterobacterales > Enterobacteriaceae > Erwinia > Erwinia aphidicola. Next base: position 206,528 of record NZ_JACXBP010000002.1, read on the forward strand.
AAAAGAGCAGGCTTATTATTAGCGAAGGAGTGATTGCCGCCTGAATATTAATCGGGCTGGGTAAAAAGCTGAGAAAAATCTTTATTGCAGATACGCTGCACCGCCGGATGCTGGATCATCCGCTCGGCAAAAATAACATGATACTCTTCCATTACCGTATCAAGCCGCCCCAGTTCAACAATTCCCTCGTGCTGAAAACTCTCCTGCCCGTACAGCGTTGGCGCAACAAAAATCGCCCGGTTCGCCGCGCCAAAGGCTTTCATCAGGGCGGCATCGTCAAACTCGCCGAGGATATCCACCTCCAGCCCCTGCGTTTGAAACCAGTTGAGCAGCTTGCGGCCGAGCATTGAACGCCGCCCGGGGATCAGCAGCTTGCGCGTGCTGAGGCAGTGCGGAAATGCCGTTTCCGGCAGCGGCGCGTGGCACCAGAAGCTGACGCTGCACTCGCCGAGTTTTACCGAGAACAGCCCTTCCTGCTGCGAGGAGTCGACCGGGCAGTCGGAGAGGATCATATCCAGCTTATGCTGGCTGAGCTGCTCCAGCAGCAGTTCATGGGTCGATTCAAAACAGCGCAGATGGATCGGCTCTTCCGCCACCACCGCCGTTTCCAGCACTTTACTCACCAGCCGCTTGGAGAGCGCATCCGCCACGCCCACGTCGAACAGCAGGTTAGCCTCCTTGCGGTAGTTGACGATATCCAGCATCTCATGGCTAAGCGTAAACATGCGGTCAGCATAGCGAAACACCAGCTGGCCCAGCTCCGACGGCACCAGCCCCCGCCCCTGGCGCTTGAACAGCTTACCCTGCAGGCGCTCTTCCAGCGTTTTTAGCTGGCCGGTGACGGTCTGCGAAGTGAGGTTGAGAACCTCCGCCGCGCCCGCCACCGAGCCGGTTTTACACACCTGCCAGAAATAGTAGAGGTGGTTGTAGTTCATCTGCGCCATAGCTGGGCCAAACCGTTAAGCGTGCTTCTGCGGGGCTGGGCGCAGTTTGAAGTAAAGCAGCACATAGCCCAGTACCGCCGACAGCACCGACCCGCTAAGGATGCCCAGCTTGGCCAGCGTCACCATCTCTTCATGTGCGGCGTCAAACGCCAGCGAGGCGATAAAGATCGACATGGTAAAGCCAATCCCACACAGCACACCCACCGCGGCAATATCCACCATCTTGGTATTTTCCGGCAGCGCCGCAATTTTTAACTTCACCGACAGCCAGCAAATCAGCGTGATCCCCAGCGGCTTACCGACCAGCAGACCAAGGATAATCCCCAGCGGTACCATCGAGAACAGGCCGTCAATGGAGACGCCAGTCAGTGAAACACCGGCATTAGCAAAGGCGAACAGCGGCAGGATCAGCCAGCTGACCCACGGGTGCAAGCCGTGTTCCAGCTCGATAGAAGGTGAATGCCCATCCTGCTTTTTCAGCGGGATTAACAGCCCGACAATCACACCGGCCAGCGTAGCGTGCACACCCGACTTCAGCACCGCCACCCACAGCACCATGCCGACCAGCAGATATACCGAAGTTTTCCGCACGCCGCACAGGTTGAGTATCACCAGCACCGCGATCGACGCCGCCGCGACGCCGAGTGAGACCAGCGATAAATCGTGGGTATAGAAGAAGGCGATAATCACAATGGCGCCAAGGTCATCGATCACCGCCAGCGCCATCAGGAACATTTTCAGCGCCGGAGGTACGCGGCTGCCCAGCAGGGCGAGGATACCCAGCGCGAAAGCGATATCCGTCGCGGCCGGGATTGCCCAACCGTGGATCGCCAGCTCATCGCTGTGGTTCAGCGCCGCATAAATCAACCCTGGGGCTACCATGCCGCCCAGGGCGGCAATCAGCGGGAACATCGCTTTCTCACGCCCTTTCAGCGAGCCCATCAACAGCTCGCGCTTCACTTCCAGACCGATCATCAGGAAGAACAGCGCCATCAGGGCATCGTTGATCCACAGCAGCAGGTCTTTATTGATGTCCAGCGCGCCGAAGCGGAACTGCACCGGCATGGCCAGAATGGCCTGGTAAGCCTGCTGCGTGCTGGCGTTATTGGCGAGAAACATCGCCACTGCCGCAGCAACGATCAGCACCACGCCGCCGGTGGCGTCATTTTTTAACAGTTTTTTGAGAAAGAGGTTCATTACAGACTCCGCTGAATATCCAGATGTTGTCAATCAGATAGCGGATAGCATACGCCGTTAAACCGCTCGAAAAAAACAGTTTATACAGCGCGAAAGGTTCGGTATTTACGAGGATTAAGGGGTAAGGGCCGATCTTTTTATATCGATCGGCCCTGAGGCTGGCAGATTAGCGGGTTAAATCGTCGAAGAATTTCTTCACGCCGTCGAAGAAACTTTTAGAACGCGGGCTGTTATGTTCGCCGGAAGGACCGCCAAAGCTCTCTTCCAGTTCACGCAGCAGCGCTTTCTGTTTCTCGTTCAGGCTGACCGGGGTTTCGACCACCACGCGGCACAGCAGGTCACCCTGAGCACCACCGCGCACCGATTTCACACCTTTACCACGCATGCGGAACAGCTTGCCGGTCTGCGTTTCCGCAGGCACCTTCAGCTTGACGCGGCCATCAAGGGTCGGCACTTCAATTTCACCGCCCAGTGCGGCCATCACAAAGTTGATTGGCACTTCGCAATACAGGTTGTTCTCTTCACGTTCGAAGATGTTGTGCTTACGCACCTGCACCTGAACGTAGAGATCGCCCGCTGGCGCACCCTGCTCACCCGCTTCGCCTTCGCCGGTCAGCCGGATGCGGTCACCGGTATCAACACCGGCCGGGATTTTCACCGACAGGGTTTTCGACTTCTCAACCCGGCCATGACCGTGGCAGGCGTTGCACGGATCTTTAATCACCGAACCGCGACCGTGACAGGTTGGACACGCCTGCTGAACGGTAAAGAAGCCCTGGCGCATCTGCACCTGGCCTGCCCCGTGACAGGTCTGGCAGGTTTGCGGCTTCGTCCCCGCTTTCGCGCCGCTACCGTGGCAAACGTCACACTCTTCCAGGGTTGGAATGCGGATCTCTTTGGTCACGCCGCGTACCGCTTCTTCCAGCGACAGCTCCATGTTGTAGCGTAAATCAGCACCGCGAGCGGCGCGCTGCTGACGGCGGCCTCCGCCAAAGATATCGCCGAATACGTCGCCAAAGATATCGCTGAAGTCAGCACCGCCGCCGCCGCCAAAGCCGCCGCCGTAGCCACCGCCACCACCCTGTTCAAAGGCTGCATGGCCGTACTGATCGTAAGCCGCACGTTTCTGCGCATCGGTCAGAATTTCGTAGGCTTCTTTTACCTCTTTAAACTGCTCTTCGGCACCTTCGCCCTGGTTGCGGTCAGGGTGGAATTTCATTGCCAGGCGTTTGTAAGCCTTTTTGATCTCACGCTCATCCGCAGATTTGGATACGCCTAAAACCTCGTAATAGTCTCTTTTCGCCATTGTTGTTGTTCCTGCCCTTAACATGCGTGCACGGGCGTAGGATTTCTCCGACGCCCGTGCTGGTTATCATCGGTGGCAATGACTGCCACCGTGCCCGCTCAAGGGCGATTATTTTTTGTTGTCTTTCACTTCTTCGAATTCAGCGTCGACAACATCATCGTCTTTCTTCGCACCGTCGGTGGCATCAGCTGCGCCGCCAGCGGCCTGCTGCTGCTGGGCGAACTCCATCAGCTTGCCGGACACTTCCATCAGAGCCTGCATTTTGGCTTCGATTTCCGCTTTATCCTCGCCTTTCAGCGCGGTGTTCAGCTCAGCCAGTGCGGCTTCGATTGGCGCTTTGTCGTCTGCTGGCAGTTTGTCGCCCGCTTCGTCCAGCTGCTTACGCGTGCTGTGCGAGACCTGGTCACCCTGGTTACGGGTCTGCACCAGCTCTTCGAACTTACGGTCAGACTCAGCGTTAGCTTCGGCATCACGCACCATTTTTTCGATCTCTTCGTCATTCAGACCGGAAGAGGCTTTGATGGTGATCTTCTGCTCTTTACCGCTATTTTTGTCTTTCGCAGACACGTGCAGAATACCGTCAGCATCGATGTCGAAGGTCACTTCGATCTGTGGCATACCGCGCGGCGCCGCCTGAATACCGTCGAGGTTGAACTGGCCCAGCGATTTGTTATCCGCTGCACGCTTACGCTCACCCTGCACCACGTGAATGGTTACCGCAGACTGGTTGTCTTCAGCGGTAGAGAACACCTGGCTGTGCTTGGTTGGGATGGTGGTGTTCTTAGCGATCAGTGAAGTCATCACGCCGCCCATGGTTTCGATACCCAGCGACAGCGGGGTAACGTCCAGCAGCAGAACGTCTTTCACTTCACCGGCCAGCACGCCGCCCTGAACCGCAGCACCTACAGCAACCGCTTCGTCCGGGTTAACGTCTTTACGTGGCTCTTTACCAAAGAACTCAGCAACCTTCGCCTGCACCATTGGCATACGCGTCTGACCACCGACCAGGATCACGTCGTTGATGTCAGAAACCGACAGGCCAGCATCCTGCAGAGCCACTTTCAGCGGCTCGATAGAGCGTGCAACCAGGTCTTCTACCAGTGATTCCAGCTTCGCACGGGTCACTTTAATGTTCAGGTGCTTAGGACCTGTTGCATCAGCGGTGATGTACGGCAGGTTCACGTCGGTCTGCTGTGCAGAAGAGAGCTCAATTTTCGCTTTCTCTGCGGCTTCTTTCAGACGCTGCATTGCCAGCGGATCGTTGTGCAGATCGATGCCCTGATCTTTCTTAAATTCAGCCACCAGATAGTTGATCATACGGCTGTCGAAGTCTTCACCACCCAGGTGGGTATCACCGTTGGTTGCCAGAACTTCGAAGGTTTTTTCGCCGTCAACTTCGTCGATTTCGATAATAGAGATATCGAAAGTACCACCACCCAGGTCATATACCGCGATAGTGCGGTTGCCCTGACCTTTATCCAGACCGTAGGCCAGTGCCGCAGCGGTTGGTTCGTTGATGATACGTTTTACTTCCAGACCGGCGATACGACCGGCATCTTTCGTTGCCTGACGCTGCGCATCGTTGAAGTAAGCCGGTACAGTGATAACCGCTTCAGTCACTGGCTCGCCCAGGTAATCTTCCGCCGTTTTCTTCATTTTCTTCAGCACTTCAGCAGAGATCTGCGGAGGTGCAACACGCTGGCCTTTCACGTCAAGCCATGCGTCGCCATTATCAGCGCCGACGATTTTGAACGGCATGATTTTAATATCACGCTGTACTTCTTCGTCCTGGAAGCGACGGCCAATCAGGCGCTTAATCGCAAACAGGGTATTCTGCGGGTTAGTCACCGCCTGACGTTTAGCTGGCTGACCGACCAGTGTTTCACCATCCTGAGTGTAAGCGATGATCGATGGCGTAGTGCGATCGCCTTCTGCATTCTCCAGTACACGCGCTTTGCCGCCATCCATGATAGCTACACAAGAGTTAGTTGTGCCCAGGTCAATACCAATAATCTTACCCATTGAAACGTCTCCCACTTAAATTCATGTCAAATCAGGTTATGAACCAATAAATGCGGGCATTTTTTACAGTTTCAACTGCTCGCCCTGCGCTTTTTTTCCAGGTCCGTAGCCTCGGATGCCAAATAAGATGGGGCCGCGCAGCGCGGCATCAAGGGGGGAAGGTAAAAAAATTTTCACTTTGCCGCAAAAAAGTGGGCCAGCTGAAGCTGACCCACTTTTTGACGCGATTGGGAGAGTTACTGAATACTGACCTGTTTTAACAGCGATTGTCTGCCGGCATCGCGCTGCAGCCAGCAGCCGACCAGCACGCCAATCAGCGCCAGCAGCAGAACGTAGTATGCCGGGGCCATTGGCGTCAGCTTCATCACCAGCGTCAGCGCGATCGGCGTCAGGCCGCCAAAAATGGCGTAGGCGATATTGTAAGAGAAGGAGATGCCGGTAAACCGCACCTCTGCCGGAAAGGCGCGCACCATCACAAAGGGCACCACGCCCACCACGCCAACGCACAGCCCGGCCAGCGCATAGGCGCTAAACAGATAAGCCGGTGCCGTGGCCGCGACGTGGAAAAAGGTATAGCTGGTCGCGGCCATCAGCACACTGCCGACAATCAGCGTTACGCCGGCCCCAATGCGATCGACCAGCGCCCCGGCAATGATGCAGCCAAAGATCAGCATCACGGTGGCAACGCTGTTGGCCTGCAGCGTCAGCGCCGCGGGCAGGCCGTGCAGTTTCTGCAGCAGCGCGGGGGCCATCAGCAATACCACCACAATACAGGCCGACAGTAGCCACGTGAGCAGCATCGAGACCACCACGCCATGCGTGTGGCGCAGCACCACCGTTTTCAACGGCAGCTCGCTCGACAGCGCTTTGCGCTGCTGCATCCGGGTAAACACCGGCGTTTCATGCAGCCAGCGGCGCAGATACATCGCCAGCAGTCCAAACCCGCCGCCCAGCAGGAATGGGATGCGCCAGCCGGTATCATGGATGCTTTGCTGGCTCATGGTCGTGGTAATCAGCGTTGCCACCAGCGAACCCAGTAAGATGCCGAAGGTCAGCCCGGCGGTCAGCGTGCCGCAGGCGAAGCCGATGCGTTTTTCCGGCACGTGTTCGGCAACGAATACCCAGGCGCCCGGCACTTCTCCGCCTATCGCCGCCCCCTGCAATACGCGCAGCAGCAGCAGTAACAGCGGTGCAGTAATGCCAATAGCGTCATAAGTCGGCAGCAGGCCCATGGCCAGCGTCGGCAGGGCCATCAGTAAAATGCTCAGGCTGAACATCTTCTTGCGCCCTTTACTGTCGCCAAAATGCGCCATGATAAGCCCGCCCAGCGGGCGCGCCAGATAACCGGCGGCAAAGATGCCAAAGGTTTGCAGCTGGCGCAGCCACTCGGGAATATCCGCGGGGAAGAACAGCTCGCCGATGACCGCAGCGAAGAAGACGAAGATGATAAAGTCGTAGAACTCCAGCGCGCCACCAAGGGCAGCCAGCGCCAGAGTTTTGTAATCCTGTCGGTTAAGACGGCGTGCGTGATCGGTCTGCATATGTTGTCAGAATGGCCCAGAGTCAGAAGAAAACAGTATCGTTGCCGCTGTAAAGCTGAGCTTACTATACCGTCAATTTTCTGCCACAGCAGCGAGCACTGGATCTTATGCCTGAAAAAATGAATTTTTAGCTATTTGTCTCGCGTCGGGCGCTTTTCGGGCGAAATGCTGCTACCACCTGCGGGTCCGTCTCGATATATGGCCCTTCCAGCAGCTGGATGCAGTAAGGCACGCTGGCAAAAATTCCGTGGACCAGGCTATTACCCTGCTCATCTTTCAATCCTTCCAGCGTCTCGGTAATTGACTTCGGCTGGCCCGGCAGGTTGATGACCAGCGACTGCTTGCGGATCACGCCAACCTGACGCGACAGGATGGCGGTCGGGACAAAGTTCAGGCTAATCTGGCGCATCTGCTCGCCAAAGCCCGGCATTTCACGGTCGGCAATCGCCAGCGTCGCGTCCGGCGTCACATCGCGCCGCGCCGGGCCGGTGCCGCCGGTGGTGAGCACCAGATGACAGAACAGCTCATCGACCAGTTCACAGATCGCCTGCTCAATCATCGGCTGCTCATCGGGCACCAGACGTTTTTCAATTTCAAACGATGTGGTCAGCGCCTTCCCCAGCCACGCTTCCAGCGCCGGTAAGCCCTGATCCTGATAGATGCCATTAGCGGCACGATCGGAAACGGAGATCAGGCCAATGCGTAGTGTATTCATAGGTTTTTGCCGTGAGATAAAGGGAGATTGAGGCAAGGATAAACCATAGCAAAGCAGGATGTATAGCGAGGGGGGAGAGATTAGAATTCAGGAATAGCCAAAACAATGGGAACTGTAGCAAGGCGGCAAATGCGCTCACCCCGCTACAGTTTAAGACTGCAGGCTATTACAGCAGTTCAGCAATCATCTTATCGAGCTTGCCCTGGTCGATGGCAAAGTTACGGATGCCTTCAGCCAGTTTCTGGACCGCCATTGGGTCCTGGTTGTGCTGCCACAGGAACTCGGACTCTGTCATTTTAGCCGGGCGCGCTTTCACTTCGCCCTGGTAAGAGAGCTTACGCTCCAGAGTGCCTTCGGTTTCAGACAGCTCTTTCAGCAGGCCCGGAGAGATGGTCAGGCGGTCGCAGCCGGCCAGTTCGATGATTTCGCCCACGTTACGGAAGCTGGCGCCCATCACCACGGTCTCGTAACCGTGCTGCTTGTAGTATTCGTAGATTTCAGTCACGGAAATCACGCCTGGATCTTCGTTCGGTGCGTACTCTTTCTTATCGGTGTTCGCTTTGTACCAGTCGAGGATACGGCCAACAAACGGGGAGATCAGGAACACGCCAGCTTCAGCACAAGCACGCGCCTGAGCGAAGGAGAACAGCAGCGTCAGGTTACAGTTGATGCCCTCTTTTTCCAGCTGCTCAGCGGCACGGATGCCCTGCCAGGTGGAAGCCAGCTTGATCAGGATGCGGTCATTGCTGATGCCGGCATCGTTATACAGTTTGATCAGGCTATGCGCTTTAGCGATGCTGCCTTCGGTGTCGTAAGAGAGGCGCGCATCAACTTCGGTAGAGATACGGCCAGGGACCAGCTTGAGGATTTCCAGACCGATGTTCACAGCCAGCTTGTCGGCAGCGTAGGAGATCTGCTCTTCTTTGTCACTGGTCTGCTCACGCGCCCAGCTCACCGCTTCGTCGATCAGCTTACGGTATTCCGGGATCTGTGCAGCGCTGAGGATCAGAGAAGGGTTAGTGGTGGCATCCTGAGGTTTGTAGAGTTTCATCGCCGCAATGTCGCCGGTATCAGCAACAACGGTAGTGAGTTGACGCAGGGAAGATAATTTGTCCGTCATAGTTGTCATTCTCATCAAAGTTGATTTGTCAGGGTGTTGAAAATGTCTGTCCCGGATGATAGCACGCGCACCCCGCCATGCAAGCAGTGCCGTTCCCCGTAACACAGCAGGAGAATGCCAGCGCACAAAATCACATTTTCCCCTGCATTCTCTGCGGGCAACAACGGCCAGATTCGGTGATAAACCTTCACCAATAGCAGCGATTCGTCACGCGAAGGCGCTTTTTTGCTAACATAGCTGCACACTGTTATCCGAAACCAGAGCGACTAAAAATTTTAAAAGGACGCGCGCATGTTGATGGTAATTTCTCCGGCCAAAACGCTGGATTTTGAAAGTCCGCTGGCGACCAAACGCTACACTCAGCCCGTGCTGCTGGATGAGTCACAAAAGCTGATTAACGTCGCCCGTAAGCTCTCCCCTGCCGATATCGGTTCGCTGATGCATATCAGCGATAAACTGGCCGTACTGAATGCCGAGCGCTTCAACGACTGGCAGCCGGATTTCACCCCGGACAACGCCCGCCAGGCGATCCTCGCGTTTAAAGGCGATGTCTATACCGGCCTGCAGGCCGAAACCTTCAGCGAGAAGCAGTTCGATTTTGCCCAGCAGCATCTGCGCATGCTCTCCGGCTTATACGGCCTGCTGCGCCCGCTCGACCTGATGATGCCGTACCGCCTGGAAATGGGGATTAAACTGGCGAATCCGGTCGGTAAGGATCTCTACAGCTTCTGGGGTGACAAGCTTACTGAAGCGCTGAACGCTGCGCTGGCGGAACAGGGCGATAACGTGCTGATTAATCTTGCCTCGGATGAGTATTTCAAAGCGGTGAAGCCGAAACTGCTGAACGGCGAGATTATCAAACCGGTATTTTTAGATGAGAAGAACGGCAAATTTAAGGTGATCAGCTTCTACGCCAAGAAAGCGCGTGGCCTGATGAGCCGCTATATCATTGAGAATAAACTGAGTAAACCGGCACAGCTGAAGACGTTCGATGTCGATGGCTACTTCTTTGATGCGGATGCCAGCAAGGGCAACGAGCTGGTGTTTAAACGTCACGAAGCCGTTTGAGCGCAGGGGCGCCCCTGAGGGTTCCCCAGAAATGACTGCTATTGCTAAACGTCTGTTAACCGGTCTGAGCTCATCCCCCCGTTAGCATCGTGCTGGCTGCGGGTTTTAAACCGCTACGCTGAAGCTTTGGGTGCCAGGAGGGAGGGCTGACCGCAATAAGGGCCAGCCCCTGTGCATCAGGTTACTTTTTCAGTAAAAAAGCACGCAGATCGGCAAAGTCCGCTTTCATATTATGCGACAGCAGTTCCATGTCGGCGCGTTCGGCCAGGGCTTCCGGCAGCGGCAGCTGCTGCTCGAGGATCGCTTCCACGCTCTCCTTAAACTTCGCCGGATGCGCGGTGCCGAGGAACAGACCGAACTCCCCTTCCTGCAGCTGATCGCGCAGCAGGCGGTAAGCGATCGCCGCGTGTGGCTCAGACAGGTAACCGATATCCGCCAGCTCGCGCATGGTGGCTTTGGTTGTCTCATCACTGACAGCACCGTAGCCAAGATCCTGCAAGCGCCAGGTTTTGCGGCGGAAAATCTCTTCCACGCGCGGCCAGTTGTTTGGCTGCGACACATCCATCGCGTTCGACAGCGTGGCAACCGTCACGTTTGGCGTCCACTCACCCTTTTCCAGGAAGCGCGGCACGGTATCGTTGGCATTGGTGGCGGCGATAAAGCGCTTCACCGGCAGGCCGAGCGATTTCGCCAGCAGGCCCGCGGTCAGGTCGCCGAAGTTACCGCTTGGCACTGAGATGACCAGCTGATTACGCTTCTCCTGCGGCAGCTGTGCGACCGCCTCGAAGTAGTAGCAGATCTGCGCCAGCAGGCGGCTGATGTTGATCGAATTCGCCGAGTTCAGGCCAATGGCTTTTTTCAGCGCTTCATCGTCAAACGCCTGTTTCACCAGGGCCTGGCAGGCATCAAAATCGCCGTCGATGGCAATCGTTTCAATATTGCCACCGAGGGTGCAGAACAGCTTCTCCTGCAGCGGGCTGATTTTGCCCTGCGGGTAGAGGATCACCACGCGCACGTTATCCATGCCGTAGAAGGCATGGGCAACCGCTGCACCGGTGTCGCCGGAGGTGGCGGTCAGAATGGTGATCTGCTCATCGGCATCGCTAACGTAGGCGAGCATCTGCGCCATAAAGCGGCCGCCGAAGTCTTTAAATGCCAGCGTCGGGCCGTGGAACAGCTCCAGCGCCGAGATATCCTCAGTCACTTTCACCACCGGAGCCGGGAAGGTAAACGCCGTTTTCAGGCGCTCGTTCAGCTGGTGCGGGGCAATTTCATCGCCGATAAAAGCCGAGAGGATTTTGCTGCTGCGGGTCACGAAATCCATCTCGAGCATCTCATCGATGTCGGTCAGTTCGAACTCAGGCAGCTCCAGTGGAAAGAACAGGCCCTGCTGTGTGCCCAGCCCCTGCTTCACCGCTTGTGCGAAGCTCACCTGCTCGTTGTGATCCTTAAGATTGTACAGTTTCATGCGTTATCCCAGTTTACGTGCGCCTGCCGTGTCTAAACGGCAAATATGGACGAAGCCTTCATCATTTTGCAGATAGTGCTGACGCAGCCACTCTGCCATGCGTTGTGCGGTATCCGGCTGGTTGCACACGGCAAACAGCGTCGGGCCGGAGCCGGAAATACCGCAGGCCAGCGCACCGATATCGGCGGCGGCCTGGCGAGCTTGTGCGAAGCCCGGTAACAATTTGGTGCGGTACGGTTCAGCAATCACATCCTGCATCAGCTTCGCGGCCAGCAACGGCTGCTGCGTATGGCAGGCGTGGATAAAACCGCCGAGATAGCGACCGTGGCGAATAATCTCCTCTTTGCGATACTGCGCAGGCAGGATCGCACGGGCTTCGGCGGTAGAAACCTTAATCCCCGGATAGGCCATTACCCACAGCCAGTCACTAAAGCCTGGCACCTGCTGGCTGATGATGCCGTTCTCTTCCAGCATCAGCTGCATGCCGCCGAGGAAGCAAGGCGCCACGTTATCATAGTGAACGCTGCCGGAAATACGCCCTTCTAACTCGCCCATCAGCGCCAGCAGTTCCGTGTCGTTCAGCGGTTTGCCGCAGTGTTCGTTCATCGCCATCAGGCCCGCCACCACCGAGCAGGCGCTGGAGCCAAGGCCGGAACCAATCGGCATGTTTTTTTCCAGCGTCATCTTCACCGGTACGCGCTTGCCGATCGCCTCACAGAAGCGGTCCCAGCACTGATAGACAATATTCTCTTTGGGGTCGGCAGGCAGTTTGCTGACAAAGCTGCCTTCGTTGTGCAGGCTGAACTCGCTGGCCGCTTCCACGGTCACGCAGTCCCCCAGCAGGGTGCCATCAACCGGCGACACCGCAGCCCCGAGCACGTCAAAACCAACGCTGACATTGCCAATTGAGGCAGGGGCATGAATTTTAACCATGATTAAACTCCCAACTTCCACGACAGAGTACGTAACAGATCGGCAAACACCCCTGCCGCGGTCACATCATTACCGGCGCCATAACCGCGCAGCACCAGTGGGATTGGCTGATAATAGCGGCTGTAGAAGGCCAGCGCGTTTTCACCGTTTTTCACTTTATACAGCGGATCGTTGCCGTCAACCGCATCGATCTTCACTTTACAGATGCCGCCCTCTTCAATGGCACCGACAAAGCGCAGCACTTTACCCGCATCGCGGGCGCTGGCGACTTTTGCCGCCATGCTGTCATCCAGCTCCGACAGGCGCGCCATAAACGCTTCCACATCGGCAATCGCGGTCAGTTCTGGCGGCAGCAGCGCTTCAATCTCAATGTCGCTCAGCTCCAGCTGATGCCCCGCTTCGCGGGCGAGGATCAGCAGCTTACGCGCCACGTCGAGGCCGGAGAGATCTTCACGCGGATCCGGCTCGGTAAAGCCCATCTCACGCGCCATTTTCGTCGCGTCAGAGAGCGATACGCCCTCATCCAGCTTGCCGAAAATAAACGACAGCGAGCCAGAAAGAATACCCGAGAAGCTGATCAGCTCATCGCCGGCATTCAGCAGATTTTGCAGGTTCTCAATCACCGGCAGACCGGCACCGACGTTGGTGTCATAGAGGAACTTACGGCGCGATTTTGCCGCCGCCGCACGCATCTGCTGATAGTAATTCCAGCTTGAGGTGTTGGCCTTTTTATTCGGCGTCACCACGTGGAAACCGTCGGCGAGAAAGTCAGCGTACTGGTCGGCGACCTGCTGGCTGGAGGTACAGTCGACAATCACCGGATTCAGCAGGTGATACTCTTTCACCAAACGATTCAGACGGCCCAGATCAAACGGCTCCTTCGCCGCCTTCAGCTGCTCCTGCCAGTTCTCCAGCGGAATGCCGTGCACGTTGGTCAGCAGCGCGCGTGAATTGGCGATACCGCAGACGCGCAGGTCAATATGCTTGTTCTTCAGCCAGCTCTGCTGACGATGTAGCTGGTCGATTAGCGCAGCACCCACGCCACCCACGCCGATAACGAACACTTCAATCACCTGATCGGTAGCAAACAGCATCTGATGCACCACGCGCACGCCAGTGGTTGCTTCGTCATTATTCACCACCACCGAAATGGAGCGCTCGGAGGAGCCCTGTGCAATCGCCACAATATTGATGTTGGCGCGCGCCAGCGCGGAGAAGAACTTGGCAGAGATGCCGCGCAGCGTGCGCATGCCGTCACCCACCACCGAGATCACCGCCAGATGCTCCATCACGTCCAGCGGCTCCAGCAGGCCATCTTTCAGCTCCAGATAGAACTCATCTTCCAGCACGCGGCGCGCACGCGCCAGCTCGCTCTGCGACACGCAGAAGCTGATGCTGTATTCGGACGACGACTGGGTGATCAACACCACCGAGATCCCGCTGCGCGACATTGCCGCAAACACGCGTGCCGCCATGCCGACCATGCCTTTCATTCCCGGGCCAGAAACGTTGAACATCGCCATATTATTCAGGTTGGTGATGCCTTTCACCGGATTATCTTCATCACTACCGTCGCCGCCGATCAGCGTGCCGGGGGCCTGTGGGTTGGCGGTATTTTTGATCAGGCAGGGGATTTGAAACTGGGCAATAGGTGAGATAGTGCGCGGGTGCAGCACTTTGGCGCCGAAGTAGGAGAGCTCCATCGCCTCCTGATAAGACATTGATTTTAACAGACGGGCGTCCGGTACCTGGCGCGGATCGCAGGTATACACGCCGTCAACGTCGGTCCAGATCTCACAGCAGTCCGCACGCAGGCAGGCAGCCAGCACGGCGGCTGAGTAGTCAGAACCGTTACGGCCCAGCACCACCAGCTCACCGCGTTCGTTACCGGCCGTAAAGCCCGCCATCAGCACCATATTGCTGGCCGGGATCAGGCGTGCGGCGATGCGGCGGGTGGATTCGGCAATATCAACGGTGGATTCCAGATAGTGGCCGACGGCCAGCAGCTGCTCAACCGGGTTAATCACGCTGACGCCATAACCGCGCGCCTGCAGCAACCCTTCCATGATGGCGATAGAGAGCTTTTCACCGCGACAGATGATGGCGGCATTGACGCTGTCCGGGCACTGCCCCAGCAGCGCGATACCGTGCAGCACCTGCTTAAGCTGGGCAAACTCCTGGTCGACTACCGCTTTCAGCTTGTCGCCGTTAAAGCCAGGCTGGGCTTCAGCCAGCCCCTGCAGCAGTTCGGCAAAAATACGCTCGGCATCAGTGATGTTCGGCGTGGCGTCCTGGCCGCTGATGGTTTTCTCAATCATTGCCACCAGGTGATTGGTAATCTTCGCTGGCGCGGACAATACGGTAGCGACCTGTCCCTGCTTTGCATTGCTTTCCAGAATGTCAGCCACACGCAGAAAACGTTCCGCATTGGCTACCGAGGTTCCACCGAATTTCAGCACTCGCATGTTCAAGCTCTCCTGAATTTTTGCCGAAAAAAAAGCCCGCACTGGTTAGGTGCGGGCTTTTTTTTGATTTTTCCTGTATGCGTCAGCCCGCACCGTTACCTGTGGTAATGGTGGTGGTAATAATGATTGTGGTAATCAGGCTGTGTTTACGCATTTTGGATTTATTCTGTCTGTAAAATCTGTCGGCCTTCAGAAGTAAAGCAAACGGTCGGCCAAGTCAATTTTTTTATCAAACGGCACTTTTCGCGCCGCGATGCCCGCTCAGCCTTTTTCCCTTCGTCGCCGATCTGTTCTGTTACGCAGAGAAAAAAAGGCAGTAAAACGCGCTAATTTTTTACTTTTTGCCAGCGTTTTTATCTATAAGTTTTTTTTCTACGTCATGCAGCAGTCGGTGCAGCATAGCGGTATCGCGCTGCTGCAGCAGGCCCAGCCGCTGCTGCATCCAGTCCGCCAGCTTTTCGTCTGCGGCCACGTCCAACTGATGCAGCAGATTCTCAGCACGCTGGCGCAGTGCATCCAGCTGTGGCACTTCTGCCGCAGCGGCCGTTTGCGCACTTACCTGGCGCAGCGCAGAGAGCTGATAGCAGTAAACCATCACCGCCTGGCCCAGATTCAGTGACGGGTAGTCAGCCGCCATCGGGATGCCGGTCAGCAGGTCAACCTGTGCCAGCTCCTCGTTGGTCAGCCCGCTGTCCTCGCGGCCAAACACCAGCGCGGCGCTGTTGACCCACTGCTGCTTCTCTTCCAGTACTGTCTGTACCTGCTGCGGCGTCGCGTAATAGCGGAACTTCGCCCGTGCGCGGGCGGTCGTCGCAATGCTGAAGTCGATATCCGCCAGCGCCGCGCTTAGCGATCCCCACTGGGTGGCATTTTCCAGAATCTCGCCCGCGCCGTGGGCCACCCGTTTTGCTGCCGGGTCGAGATGCGCCTGGCTGTCGACGATGCGTAATTCGCTAAACCCCATGGTTTTCATGGCGCGGGCGGCAGCACCCACATTTTCAGCACGCGCAGGGGCAACCAGGATCAGAGGAAAACGCATAGATATCCCAATATAGAAAAATGACGGCGCCTACTTTGCCATGCCCGCCCTTAAAAATCCAAACGGCATTAATTAACAGTAAAGCAACGCTATTTCTCGCCGATTTAAATTCGTTGGATGCAGTGTTATACTCATTCTTTATTGATTAACCTATAAAATTGGTTTTTTCACAGACAAAAACATTATCTATCAATCAATTAACATTTGTTAAAAACAACGTAAACCTGCTGTTAACTATTCACGCTAAAAGGTGACCTTCTCTACGGGTTTGTGAGCTAAGCTGGCAATCTGGGAAGAGTTTTTCACAAAAGTGTTAACGTGCTACAATTGGTTTGATATAAGTCAACTAAGCGTTGTTTTGTTGCGTAATGGTTGTTGCCTTTGCTGTTATGTTGCTGTTAATGCAGTTAGGATATACACCGTTTTGAGCACTGCCGGGGCATGCAGGATTCATCCTAATGGCTGCGCTACATATGTTGTTGACGGTAATGGATGGTGTATCAAGAACATAATTCTGTACTGCTGTTGTTATGCTTCTGGCTCTGAACACTGGGTTTTGCCAGCGCCAACAGCGGTATGCCCTGTTTCGATATTGTTGGCAATTTTAGGTAGCGAACACATGCAGACCCCGCACATACTTATCGTTGAAGACGAATTAGTCACTCGTAATACGCTCAAAAGTATTTTTGAAGCCGAAGGCTACATGGTTTATGAAGCTACAGACGGCGCTGAAATGCACCAGATCCTGACTGAAAACGACGTCAATCTGGTGATTATGGACATCAACCTGCCGGGTAAAAATGGCCTGTTGCTGGCGCGTGAGCTGCGCGAGCAGGCCAATGTTGCCCTGATGTTCCTCACCGGTCGCGATAATGAGGTGGACAAGATCCTCGGCCTTGAAATCGGTGCAGATGATTACATCACCAAACCGTTCAATCCGCGTGAATTAACCATTCGCGCACGCAACCTGCTGTCACGCACCATGAACCTGGCGGCAGTGAGTGAAGAACGTAAGCTGGTTGAAGCCTACCGCTTTAACGGTTGGGAGCTGGATATTAACAGCCGTTCACTGGTCAGCCCACAGGGCGAGCAGTACAAGCTGCCGCGTAGCGAATTCCGCGCTATGCTGCACTTCTGCGAAAACCCTGGCAAGATCCAGACCCGTGCCGATCTGCTGAAGAAAATGACCGGCCGCGAGCTGAAACCGCACGACCGTACCGTCGACGTGACGATTCGCCGCATCCGTAAGCATTTCGAATCGACTCCGGACACCCCGGAAATCATCGCCACCATCCACGGCGAAGGTTACCGCTTCTGCGGCGATTTGCAGGATTAATAATCGGCGGACCGAAAAAAAAGGTCCGCCCCTACGCGACCTGTAAACTGACATTCTGCCGTAGGGGTCGACCTTCTTTTCCGGTCGACCCGTATCAAATGTCCGCTCGACCCGCGTCAAACGTCCGATCGACCCTGTCAAATGTCCGCTCGACCCGCGTCAATCCCGTCAGGTACGTTATTTATTTCCCCACGGTATAATCGGCACCGCGCTAAGTGCATTCTTAGGCGAACCGTCGACAACCTTGTCTGAATAGCTCAGGTAGACCAGCGCGTTGCGCTTCCGATCGTAAAAACGCACAACTTGCAGCTTCTTGAAAATAAGCGATGTCCGCTGACGGAATACCACCTCCCCTTCCGCTTTGCCTTTGGCAATCTTATCGCTGATCTCTACTGGGCCAACCTGCTGACAGGAGATGGCGGCATCAGAGGTATCCTCAGCCAAACCCAGCCCCCCTTTGATTCCGCCGGTTTTTGCCCGGCTGATATAGCAGGTCACATTTTTCACATCAGGGTCATCAAAGGCTTCGACCACTATTTTATGATCGGGACCGAATATCTTAAAAACGGTGTCCACAGAACCCACCTGTTCAGCCTGTGCGGCCCAGGATGTGGCTATCACTGACGCGGCTATTAACACTTTTTTAATTGTCATCACGTTACCATTTCAAAGAAAATAGATGCCATTGTAAGTTAACTTAAACGCAAACGCCTACCTATAACTATTTCTTGATTTGTCGTTAACCTGCAGTGATTAAGCGGATTCTTACCGCTAAAATTCAACACCTTGCTTTGCAATTAATGCTAATATTCGTCGGCTTTGCTTATCTGCACCAACACTGAGTAATATGAGGACGATTTATGGACCAAGCCGGTATCATTCGAGATTTGCTTGTCTGGCTGGAGAGCCACCTGGACCAACCGTTATCGCTGGATAACGTGGCGGCGAAGGCAGGATATTCAAAATGGCATCTGCAAAGAATGTTTAAGGACGTCACCGGTCATGCGATTGGCGCTTATATTCGCGCCCGCCGCCTGTCAAAAGCGGCAGTGGCACTACGCCTGACCAGCCGGCCAATTCTGGACATCGCTTTACAGTATCGTTTTGATTCCCAGCAGACCTTCACCCGGGCCTTCAAGAAACAGTTTACCCAGACCCCTGCCTGGTATCGCCGGATATCAGACTGGAATGCCTATGGCCTGCGGCCTCCTATTCGCCTTGGCGATAGCAAACTGCCTGAACCTACGTGGGTCAGTTTGCCGGAAACCGAGCTGATAGGGCAAACCCAAAGCTACACCTGCACTCTGGAACAGATTTCTCGCTTTCGCGATGAGATGCGCCTGCATTTCTGGCGCCAGTTCCTGACTGAGACCGATACGGTTCCGCCGGTGCTGTATGGCCTGCACCAGTCGCGACCGAGTGCGGAAAAAGATGATGAGCAGGAGATCCTGTATACCACCGCCGTGACGTCCGATCAGATGTCCAGCCAGCTTCATGCCACTCAGCGGGTGATGTTGGAAGGCGGGGATTACGTACAGTTTACCTATGAAGGGCCGCGTAGCGGTCTTCAGGAGTTTGTCCTGCAAATCTACGGAACCTGTATGCCGACACTGAAACTGACACGTCGCCACGGTCAGGATATTGAGCGTTTCTACACCCACGGCGGTAAGAAGCGCGCTGAACCTCCGGTCGATATTCGCTGTGAATATCTGATCCCGATCCGTCACAATCAGGATTAAGCAGACAGATGTCAAAAGGGCCGCTCACTGCGGCCCTGTTTATCTCAGGCATTCCATTAGCGCTGCAGTTCGTCGAGTGACGTCTGTTCAAGATGCGCCACATCCCCGGCCGTTTCCACCACCCAGCCAGAAGCCAGCCACGCGCTCTGTTGATGATCAACCCGCGAGAGGGAACAGTTGCGCAGGCGCAGACGGCGTTCTGCATTCGCTGGCAGCCCCAGAATGGTGCTCAGCAGCACGCCCAGCGCCATGCCGTGGCTGACAATCAGCGGACGGCTCCCCTCGGGCAGTTCGAGGCAGGCATTGAGCGCCTGATGCATGCGCGCCGCCATTTCGCTCATCGACTCCCCTTGCGGGATGCGGCCATTGACGGTGCCATCCACCAGCGTTTTGCGCCAGCCCTCTTCCTCAGCGCTGAGTGAATCCAGCTGGCGCTGTTCCAGCACGCCCATATTCAGCTCACGCAGGCGTGGGTCGAGTGTCACTTCACAACCGCAGGCATCGGCAATGATCTCGGCGGTACGGCGGGTACGGCCCAGATCGCTGGCGATCACATGGGTAATTCCGAGCTGCTTCACTCGCTCCCCCACCTGATGAGCCTGCTGCTCTCCTTTTTCAGTCAGCGCGCTGTCTGACTGGCCCTGAATGCGACGAGCCGCATTCCATAGCGTTTCTCCGTGGCGAACAAGATAGACCTGTAACATGCTTTTTTCCGTTATACTGCGACAAATTTGCGTAGAGGGTTCAAACAATTATGTACCATGTTGTCGCTGCTACCATCAATCCCGCCAAAATTAAGGCAATTTCTCAAGCGTTCAGCGATATATTTGGCGAGGGATCCTGCCATATTGAAGGTGTCGAGGTCGATAGCGGCGTGGCCGCACAGCCGATCACAAACACAGAAACGCGAACTGGCGCACGTCAGCGCGTGATGAATGCCCGCCAGGTCAGACCAGAAGCCGACTTTTGGGTCGCGATTGAAGCCGGTATTGAAGATGACAGCGCCTTCGCGTGGATGGTGATAGAAAACCATAAGCTGCGTGGTGAATCACGCTCTGCCAGCTTCACCCTGCCGGCGATTGTGATGAAGGGCATTCACGCCGGGCGCGAGCTGGGTGATGAAATGGCGCGCCTGACCGGTGTTGAGAATATTAAGCACAAAGGTGGTGCTATCGGGGCGTTTACCGCAGGCCATCTGACGCGCACCAGCGTTTACCATCAGGCGCTGATCCTCGCGCTGTGCCCGTTCCATAACGACATCTATCAGCGCAAAGCCGATGATGGCTCAGACCTTATCTGAGCCATTTAGCAGCTGCGCCTCCAGCCACTGCTTCAGGGCTGGCGGCGCACTTTTCAGGCTGTTCGAGCCACGGGTAATCGTGGCAATCCCCGCACCCAGCTCATTCTTCAGCTCACGCTGGCTCATCTTGCCGCGCATCAGCTCTTCAATAATCCGTAGCCGGGTTCCCAGCGCTTCACGCTCGTCCGGGGTCAGCATCAGCTGCAGCAGCGGCAGATGAAGCTCACCCTGATAGGCGCGCTGTAGCAGCGTGACAAAGCGCAGCCAGTCTTCATTGGCTGGCTCTGCGGTAACGGGAATGGGTGCGTGTTCGTTCATGATATGCCGCCATACTATTTAACTAGTACAGAAGCATACCATCATCGTCTGCATACTTGAAGCTACAGCTGTATCGGCTGCGCACAATCAAATTTAGTAACGCTGCTGCCACTCGCTGTCGGCAAACAGCTTATCGGACTTATTCAGGAAGTGGCGGTAGTAAGCGTCATACGCCAGCACGTTCTTCACGTAGCCACGGGTTTCTGAAAACGGGATCGTCTCCACAAACGCCACCACGTCAATGCGCCCGGCGCTGTTGCCCTGCCAGGTGCGCACCCGCGACGGACCCGCGTTGTACGCCGCCGAGGCAAAGATACGGTTCTGACCAAACTGCTGATAGACCGATTCCAGATACTGCGTACCAATCTGGATATTGGTTTCCGCATCCAGCAGCTGGCTGCTGTTGCTGTAGCCCGGAATAGCAAATTTAGTCACGGTGTGCTGCGCCGTGGCGGGCATCACCTGCATCAGGCCCGCGGCGCCCACCGGGGATCGCGCTTTCGGGTTCCAGGCGCTCTCCTGACGGGCGATCGCCATGGCATAGCTGATCGGGATGCTCTTACCGCTGATATTGCGTTCAAACTGCGGCTGCCAGGCGATGGGGAAACGCTCCTGCAGGCTGTTCCACAGTTTGCCGGTGATCGTTGCCTGCACGCTGAGATCCCACCAGTTCTGCTGACGCGCGTAGCTGGCCAGCATCTGCTGCTGCGAGGTGGTACGGCTGGAGACCAGGTAGCTCCACTCGCTGCGCGCCAGGTTATCCATCCCCCAGTACATCAGCTCGCGCACGCGGGCAATCTCAGGGCCGCTGGTCAGGCTGCTGTCGACCGCCGGAGCCGTATCAACCTGCAGCGGATAGTCCACGCCCAGCTTTTGCGCAGCGGCCATCGGGTAGAAGCCGCGCTCCTGCATCAGCTTGCGCAGAATGCCTTGCGCTTCATCCTTGCGCCCCTGCTCCAGCAGCAGGTCGGCCTGCCAGTACTGCCACTCGTCTTTCTCTTTCGCTTCCACCGGCAGACGGGCGATCCAGGTATTCATACCGCGGCGATCGTTATTGCCCAGCGACATGCGCACCCGCCGCTCAATCAGCGACGTTGAATCGCTGCGCATCACCACATCGTCGCGCCAGCGCGCCTGTTCGCTGGTGATATCGTTGCCCATCAGACGCCAGGCCACGGTCTCTTTCAGTTCCTGCGCCTGCTGTTCGTCGAGCTTTTGCAGCTGCACCAGCGTCGGGATCATTTGGCGCGCATTCTCCACATCGCTGCGCGCCACGCTGGCAAAGGCAATCACCGTGGCCTGGCGGGTAAAGTCGGTCGGCCCCACGCTGCGCGCGAAGTTCTCAATGGTGCCCGGATTGTTTTGCAGATCCATCACCGCATTGGCAATGGTCTGATAATCCTGCGGCAGCTGCTTAGCAAGGAAATTCACCAGGCTGCCGTTACCCGCCTTCATCGCCAGGCGGATGCGCTCCAGCGTGGTGATCGGGTTTTGCTGTCCGGCCTGCTGCCAGACGGTAAACAGCTTATCGCAGGTAGCAGGCAGCGAGGTTCCGGTCAGCCAAATCGACTTCGCTCCCTCCCAGGCCACCTGCTGCTCGCCGGTTGCCCATTTGGCGTAATACCAGTTGCAGCGCGCCGCAACCGGCTTCGGCGCCTGCGGGCTGAACACCAGCAGCCCGCGCCAGTCTTCGCGGCGGGCCAGTTCATTAACAAAGCGTGAGGAGAGCGAGCGCACCGGCGGCAGCGTCGGGTAACGTTGGATAAATGCGTTCACCGCCAGCCCGGTCTCCTGATCGAGGTTCTGCGCCAGCTGACGATACTCCAGATAGGGATAGAGTGGATAATCGCGCAGCGTCGGCATCAGCTGGTCGACGGTATCCATCTGCTTGCTGTCCCACGCCTGCTTGATTTGCAGGTAGCGGGTACGCTGTTCATCCAGTGAATCCGCCCAGGCACTGCCGGTGGCTGCCGTTAAGCACGCCGCTACTACCCATAACTGCCACTTGTCCGCCATGACTTTCCCCACGTTACCGCCTTAATTATCCTGAACCGCGAAATGTATCCCCTTCATGCTAACCAGGTGCGGCCCAACGTGCCATGAACTGAACAAATATTTACGGAATGACACCCCCACTCCTCTGTAGGGGTCGATCCTCTTTTTCGATCGACCCGGCATTGAAAACACGGAGCGACCAAAAAAAGCGGTCGCCCCCTACGCCATTTTTTCGCTCGGCACGCTCGCATTCCATTGTAGGGGTCGATCCTCTTTTTCGATCGACCCGACATTGAAAACACGGGGCGACCAAAAAAAGCGGTCGCCCCCTACGCCATTTTTTCGCTCGGCACGCTCGCATTCCATTGTAGGGGTCGATCCTCTTTTTCGATCGACCCGGCATTGAAGATACGGGGCGACCAAAAAAAGCGGTCGCCCCCTACGCCATTTTTTCGCTCGGCACGCTCGCATTCCTTTGTAGGGGTCGATCCTCTTTTTCGATCGGCCCGGCATTGAAAACACGGAGCGACCAAAAAAAGCGGTCGCCCCCTACGCCATTTTTTCGCTCGGCACGCTCGCATTCCTTTGTAGGGGTCGATCCTCTTTTTCGATCGACCCGGCATTGAAGACACTGGGCGACCAAAAAAAGCGGTCGCCCCTACGCCATTTTTTCGCTCGGCACGCTCGCATTCCTTTGTAGGGGTCGATCCTCTTTTTCGATCGGCCCGACATTGAAAACACGGAGCGACACAAAAAAGCGGTCGCCCCCTGCAACGGTCCAACCCTTGCCCCAACTTTGTACAAAGCCTGCGCACTGAGCGTGCATGCGGTCAGTCTGAATTTTAAAATATCGCTTTAAATCAATATATTAAAAACTGGCACATCGTTTGCTTTGTTGAATTCCATCTTGTATACCAGACGGAATTCAACATATGGCTTTGACCACCGGGTTTACGCTCCAGCAGTGGCAGCAGCACCATCAGCAGCATCCACAGGAGGTGCTCTCCACGCTGGAGGCGCTGCTGGCCTCGCTCTCTATCGATGACAACGCCTGGCTCTACCTGGCGACGAAGGCGCAGCTGCGTGCGCAGCTGGAACCGCTGCTGGTCGCCTGGCAGCAGGATCCCGCCTCGCTGCCGCTGTTTGGCGTCCCCTTTGCGGTGAAAGACAATATTGATATTGCCGGCTGGCCGACCAGCGCCGCCTGCCCGGCATTTACCTACACCGCGGAAAGCGATGCCGTGGCAGTCGCGAATCTCAAGGCCGCCGGCGCGATTGCCATCGGCAAAACCAATCTCGATCAATACGCCACCGGGCTGGTCGGCACGCGCTCGCCGTTTGGCGCGGTGTGTAACACCTTTAATCCTGACTACGTCAGCGGCGGGTCCAGCTCTGGCTCTGCCTCCGTCACCGCGCGCGGCCTGGTGTGCTTCGCCCTTGGCACCGACACGGCCGGCTCCGGGCGCGTTCCGGCCGGGTTTAACAATATTGTTGGCCTGAAGCCCACCAAAGGCTGGCTCTCCGCCACCGGCGTGGTGCCCGCCTGCCGCCTGAATGACACCATCTCAATCTTTGCCCTGACGGTGGAAGATGCCTTCCTCGCCGCCAGCTGCGCAGGGGGTTATGACAGCCTCGACGCCTACTCGCGTGTTAACCCAGGCCTTGCCCCGGCCTCGCTGCCGGAAGCGGCGCGTTTCGCGATTCCGGCCAGTCCGGAGTTCTTCGGTGACCAACAGGCGCAGGATGCGTGGCAGGCCGCCCTGGACAAATTAATCGCTGGCGGAGCCACGCTGCATCCGATCGACTTCACCCCCTTCACTCAACTCGCCGAGCAGCTCTACTACGGCCCGTGGGTGGCAGAGCGCACCGTGGCGGTGGGCGAAATGCTGTCGCGCCCGGAAGAGATGGACCCGGTGGTGTATGGCATCGTCGCCAGCGGCAACAGCTACAGCGCGGTGGATGCCTTTAAGGCTGAGTACCTGCGGGCCGAACTGACCCGTCAGATCCAGCAGACGCTGAGCCAGTTCGACGCCTTAGTGGTGCCCACCTCGCCGACCATTCACACCCTGGAAGAGATGAAGCAGGAGCCGGTGCGCTACAACTCGCAGTTCGGCACTTACACCAACTTCACCAACCTCGCCGACCTGTCAGCCCTTGCGCTGCCGGGCCCGTTCCGCGCCGACGGCCTGCCTGCGGGCATTACGCTGATCGCCCCGGCCTGGTATGACCGGGCGCTGGCGACCTTTGGCAGCCGCTGGCAGAAGCGCCAGGCCCTGAGCCTCGGCGCCACCGGCAGGCCGCTGCCGTTCGCCAACGATCTGCCTGCCTCCGCGCTGCACGTGCGCGTGGCGGTGGTCGGCGCGCACCTTAGCGGAATGCCGCTCAACCACCAGCTGACGCGCCGCGATGCGGTGCGGGTTGAAGAGACCACCACCGCCGCCTGCTACCGTCTGTACGCGCTGGCCAACACTACCCCGCCAAAGCCGGGCCTGGCACGCGATAGCGCAGGCAGCGCCATTATCGTTGAGCTGTGGGATATCCCGCTGGCGCGCTTTGGCGAGTTCGTGGCGGAGATCCCCGCCCCGCTCGGCATCGGTACGCTGGAGCTGGCCGATGGCCGCACGGTGAAAGGCTTTATCTGCGAACCTGCGGCGCTGACGCAGGCCACTGACATTACCGAATTCGGCGGCTGGCGTCGCTGGCTGAGCCGCGAGGAGAAATCTCATGTTTAGCACTGTTCTGATCGCTAACCGCGGCGAGATTGCCTGCCGCGCCATCCGCACCCTGAAGCGCCTCGGCGTGACCAGCGTGGCGGTCTACTCCGACGCCGATAAAAACGCGCAGCACGTCAAGGATGCCGACATCGCTATCGCCCTCGGCGGGGATAAAGCCAGCGACAGCTACCTGGCAATCGACAAGATCCTCACCGCCGCCAAACAGAGCGGTGCCCAAGCGATCTGGCCGGGCTACGGCTTCCTCTCCGAGAGCCTGGCCTTCGCCGCCGCCTGTGAAGCCGCCGGGATTGAATTTGTCGGCCCGACCGCGCAGCAGATTGGCGAGTTTGGCCTCAAGCACCGCGCGCGCGAGCTGGCCGCCGCCGCTGGCGTGCCGATGACGCCCGGCACCCCGCTGCTAGCCTCACTGGACGATGCCATCGCAGCCGCCACCCGTATCGGCTACCCGGTGATGCTGAAAAGCACCGCGGGCGGTGGCGGCATCGGCCTGACGCGCTGCGCGGATGAGGCCGCACTCATCAGCGCCTGGGAGAGCGTGCGCCGCCTCGGCGAACAGTTCTTCAGCGACGCAGGGGTGTTTCTGGAGCGCTGCATCGACCAGGCGCGCCACGTCGAAGTACAGATCTTCGGTGACGGTAAAGGCAAGGTTGTGGCCCTCGGCGAACGCGACTGCTCGCTGCAGCGCCGTAATCAGAAAGTGGTGGAAGAGACCCCGGCGCCGAACCTGCCTGCCGCCACCCGCGCTGCCCTGCTGGCATCCGCCGTTAAGCTCGGCGAGCTGGTCAACTATCGCAGCGCCGGGACGGTGGAATATATCTATGACGCGGCGCGCGACGAATTCTTTTTCCTCGAAGTGAACACCCGCTTACAGGTGGAGCACCCGGTCACCGAGTGCGTGACCGGGCTGGATCTGGTGGAGTGCATGCTGCAGGTCGCCGCCGGGGAACAGCCGGACTGGGCGAAGATGGCCCGGATGCCGCAGGGCGCCTCGATCGAAGTGCGTATTTACGCTGAAGATCCGCTGAAAAACTTCCAGCCCAGCCCCGGCGTATTGACCGAAGTCTGCTTCCCGGAGGGGGTGCGCGTCGACAGCTGGATCAGTACCGGCACCGAAGTCTCGCCGTTCTACGATCCGATGATCGCCAAGCTGATTGTCCATGCCGACAGCCGCGCGGCGGCGCTGGAAAAAATGCAGGCGGCGCTCAGTGAAACCCGCCTGCACGGCATCGCCACCAACCTCGACTACCTGCGCCAGATCGTCGCCACCGAGGCCTTCCGCACCGGCAACGTCTGGACGCGCCTGCTCGACGGCTTCACGCCAAAAGCGCCGGTGATCGAGGTGATCCAGCCCGGCACCTGGAGCAGCATTCAGGACTATCCGGGCCGCCTCGGCTACTGGGACATCGGCGTGCCGCCGTCCGGCCCGATGGATGATTACGCTTTTCGCCTGGCCAACCGCATCGTCGGCAATGCTAAAGAGGCCGCCGGGCTGGAGTTCACTCTTCAGGGGCCAACCCTGCGTTTTCACAGCGACGCGCTGATTGCCCTGACCGGTGCCGCCTGCCCGGCAGCGCTGGACGGCGAAGAGGTGGCGTACTGGCAGCCGCTAAAGGTTAAAGCCGGGCAGACGCTGACCCTCGGCCGTGCTCAGCAGGGTTGCCGCACCTATCTGGCGGTGCGCAACGGTTTCGACGTGCCGGAATACCTCGGCAGCCGCTCGACCTTCGCCCTGGGTCAGTTTGGCGGCCACGCCGGGCGCACCCTGCGCGTCGCCGATATGCTGGCGATCTCCCAGCCTGAGCTGGCCGCCTGCACCACGCCCGCCCCGCAGACTGAACCCGCCGCGCTGGCCCCGGCGCAGCAGCCTGTGTATGGCGACGAGTGGCGCATCGGCGTGCTGTACGGCCCGCACGGCGCCCCGGACTTCTTCACCCAGCAGTCGATTGACGAGTTCTTCGCCGCCGAGTGGCAGGTGCACTACAACTCAAACCGCCTCGGGGTGCGCTTAGTCGGCCCAAAACCGGGGTGGGCACGCGCCAACGGCGGCGAAGCCGGTCTGCATCCGTCCAACGTCCACGACTGTGAATACGCCATCGGCGCGGTCAACTTTACCGGCGACTTCCCGGTGATCCTCACCCGTGACGGACCGAGCCTCGGCGGCTTCGTCTGCCCGGTGACCATCGCCAAAGCCGAACTGTGGAAGGTTGGCCAGGTGAAACCGGGTGACCGCATCCGCTTCCATCCGATCGGTTTCGACGAGGCGCACGCGCTGGAGCAGGCGCAGGACCGCAGCGTCGACAGCCTGAGCGCCCTGCACTGCGCCCCCTTTGCCGTGCCGTCACTGGCGCAAACCGCACAGGGCTCGGGCACGGTTCTGGCGGCGATCAAAGCCACTACCAGCACGCCAACCGCGATTTATCGCCAGGCGGGCGACAACTACATCCTGCTGGAGTATGGCGACAACGTGCTGGATCTGGCGCTGCGCCTGCGCGTTCACCTGCTGATGACTGCGCTGCGCGAGTCCGGCCAGCCGGGGGTTGAGGAGCTGTCTCCGGGCGTGCGCTCGCTGCAAATTCGCTACGACAGCCAGATCCTCAGCCAGAAACAGCTGATGACCCTGCTGCTTCAGCTGGAAAAAAATCTCGGCGACGTCACGCAGATGAAAGTGCCGTCGCGCATCGTTCACCTGCCGATGGCCTTTGAGGATAGCGCCACGCTGGGAGCGGTTGAGCGCTATGCCGAAACCGTGCGCACCAGCGCGCCGTGGCTGCCCAACAACGTTGATTTCATCCAGCGTATTAACGGCCTCAGCAGCCGTGAAGAGGTCAGCAGCACCCTTTTTGATGCCAGCTACCTGATCCTCGGCCTCGGCGACGTTTACCTCGGCGCACCGTGCGCCGTGCCGATCGACCCGCGCCACCGCCTGCTGAGCTCGAAATACAACCCGGCGCGCACCTTTACCGCCGAAGGTACCGTCGGCATCGGCGGCATGTACATGTGCATCTACGGCATGGACTCACCGGGCGGCTACCAGCTGGTCGGGCGCACGCTGCCAATCTGGAACAAGTTCCTCAAGAACGAACAGTTCGCCGCCAGCGAGCCGTGGCTGCTGCGCTTCTTCGACCAGGTCCGTTTCTACCCGGTGAGCGAAGCCGAGCTGGACGTGCTGCGCGACGATTTCCGCGAGGGGCGCGCCACCATTCGCATCGAGCCGTCGCTGTTTGATTTCGCCGAACATACGCAGTTTCTTAACGAAAATGCGCACTCTATCGCTGAATTCCGCCGCAGGCAGGCCAGCGCCTTTGAGACCGAAGTGGCGCTGTGGGCGCAGGAGGAGGAAGGCGCGCCGCTGACCAGCGAAGAGACGCTGTGCCCGGCGCCAGAGGATGACGGCGCGCTGCAGGTCAGCGCCGACATGAACGGCAATATCTGGAAAGTGCTGGTGCAGCCGGGCGACGAAGTGGCAGCCGGGCAGCCATTGATCATCGTGGAAGCGATGAAAATGGAGCTGGCGATCAACGCCCCGCAGGCCGGGCGCGTGAAGCGCATCGGCTGCCAGCCAGGCCGCCCGGTCAGCCCCGGCGATGCCCTGCTATGGCTGGAATAGTCATGGAGGCCAAACGCAGTAAAGATCGGCCGGAAGCGCTGGCCGATCGCGTTTACCAGCGGCTGAAAAACGACATCTTCGACTTTCGCCTGATGCCGGGCGACCGCTTCAGCGAAAGCGAAGTGGCGGAGCGCATGGAGGTCAGCCGCACGCCGGTGCGCCAGGCGCTGTTCCGCCTGGAGCGCGAAGGCTATGTCGAGGTGTGGTTCCGCAGCGGCTGGCAGGTGCGGCAGTTCGACTTCGCCTACTTCGAAGAGCTGTATGACCTGCGCATTGTGCTGGAGTGCGAAGCGGTGAAACGCCTGTGCTGCCTGCCTGCCGCTGACTGCGCCCAGCTGCTAACCCGGCTGACCTGCTTCTGGATCGACGAAGCGCGTCTGGCAGACGGCAATGCCGTGTCGCTGCACGATGAGGCGTTCCATCTGGCGCTGGTCGCCAGCGCAGGCAACAGCGAAATGGCGCGCATTCACGCCGAACTGACGGAGAAGATCCGCATTATTCGCCGCCTCGACTTCACCCGCGCGGATCGCATTAGCGCCACCTATAACGAACACGCGCGCATTTTACGCGCGATATTGCATCAGCACAGCGAGGAGGCTCAGCGCATCCTGACCGATCACATTGCCGGCAGTCGGGCCGAGGTCAGAAAAATTACCCTCCATATGTTACAGCAGGCAAGGCTACACAATGTTTCATCCACATAATCTTTCACTACTTTTAGGGGTTCACTGATGAAGAGACGTTCGTTTATCAAGGCATTCGCGCTGTCTGCCAGCGTTGTGGCAATGGGTCTGTCGTGGAGCGTGCAGGCGGCTGACACCATCAAAGTGGGGATTATGCATTCCCTGTCCGGCACCATGGCGATTTCCGAATCGCCGCTGAAGGATGTGGCGCTGATGACCATTGATGAGATCAACGCCAAAGGCGGCGTGCTGGGGAAAAAACTGGAGCCGGTGGTGGTTGACCCGGCTTCTAACTGGCCGCTGTTTGCCGAAAAGGCGCGCCAGCTGCTGACTCAGGATAAAGCCGCCGTGGTGTTCGGCTGCTGGACCTCGGTGTCGCGCAAGTCCGTGCTGCCGGTGTTTGAGGAGCTGAACGGCCTGCTGTTCTACCCGGTGCAGTATGAAGGCGAAGAGATGTCGCCCAACGTGTTCTACACCGGCGCCGCGCCAAACCAGCAGGCGATCCCGGCGGTGGAATATCTGATGAGCGAAGATGGCGGTTCCGCTAAGCGCTTCTTCCTGCTCGGCACTGACTACGTCTACCCGCGCACCACCAACAAAATCCTGCGCGCCTTCCTGCACTCAAAAGGCGTGAAGGATAGCGACATCGAAGAGGTCTACACGCCGTTTGGATACAGCGACTACCAGACAATCGTCGCCAACATCAAGAAATTCTCGGCGGGTGGTAAAACGGCGGTGGTCTCCACCATCAACGGTGACTCCAACGTACCGTTCTATAAAGAGCTGGCTAACCAGGGCATCAAAGCCACCGATGTGCCCGTGGTCGCCTTCTCGGTAGGCGAAGAGGAGCTGCGCGGCATCGACACTAAACCGCTGGTCGGCAACCTCGCCGCGTGGAACTACTTCGAGTCGGTGGATAACCCAACCAACAAGCAGTTCGTCGCTGCCTACCGCGCTTACGCCAAGGCGCACAAGCTGCCGAACGCCGATACCGTGGTGACCAACGATCCCATGGAAGCCACCTATGTCGGCATCCATATGTGGGCG
Organism: Erwinia aphidicola; assembly: GCF_014773485.1. Lineage (GTDB taxonomy): Bacteria > Pseudomonadota > Gammaproteobacteria > Enterobacterales > Enterobacteriaceae > Erwinia > Erwinia aphidicola. The sequence continues at coordinate 237,106 of NZ_JACXBP010000002.1, forward strand.
CAGGCGGTTGAGAAAGCGGGCACTACCGACGTGGATAAGGTTCGTGCGGCGATGGCCGGGCAGACCTTTGCCGCGCCGGACGGCTTCACCCTGACCATGGATCAGACCAACCACCACCTGCATAAGCCGGTGATGATTGGCGAGATCGAAGATAACGGCCAGTTCAACGTGGTCTGGCAGACCGACAAACCGGTGCGCGCCCAGCCGTGGAGCCCGTATATCGCCGGCAACGATAAAAAGCCGGATAGCCCGGTAAAAACCAGCAATTAATCCGCCGTAAAAGCGTAGGGGCGGAGCATGCCCGGCCCTAAAAGCGTAGTGGCGGGGCATGCCCCGCCCACTCCCGGAGCGAAATATGATGATGCGATTCCTGCTGTTACTGCTGCTCAGCCTGCCCTGGCTTGTTCAGGCCGGACCGGCCGCCGATTTTGCCGCCGCCAGCCGCAGCGATCAGCTGAAACTTCTGCAGCAGTGGGCCGCCGCACCGGATGCCGCACGCCTGCCGCTGTTGCAGGCTCTGCGCCAGGAGCGTGTCGTGCTGGACGACAATAAACACCCCTTCAGCCAGATTAATGGCCAGCTGACGCCGCTGGAAGGCAGCAATGCGCCCGCCGGCAGCACCAAAAAGCTGTTTATGAACAACAGGCTGCGGGTGATGATCGCCACCACCCTCGCCGCCCACCAGCTGGTCAGCCCGGATAGCGCCCAGCGCCTGAGCGCGGCGCGCACGCTGCAAAATGATGCGCAGGCCGACCAGCTGCCGCTGCTGAAACAGCGGCTGGCCGCCGAACCGGACAGCCGCGTGCAGGCGGTGCTGGCGCAGGCCGTTGCCGGGCTGCAGCTGGCCGACGCTAACCCGCAGGTGCGCCTCGAAGCGGTGAAGCTGCTGGGCGAAACCAGCGATCCGCAGACGCAAGCCAGCCTCGAACGCCTGCTGCAACCCAGCGTTGAAGCCGATGCCAGCGTGCGTGCCGCCGCCGCCGACAGCCTGAAACAGATCCGCCATCGCCTGCTGCTCGGCGACCTGCTCGGCCAGGCCTTCACCGGCCTGTCGCTCGGATCGGTGCTGCTGCTGGCGGCGCTTGGCCTGGCGATCACCTACGGCCTGCTCGGGGTGATCAATATGGCGCACGGCGAGATGCTGATGATCGGCGCCTACGCCACCTGGATGGTACAGAGCCTGTTCCAGCGTTTCGCCCCGGAGTGGCTGGTGTTTTATCCGCTGCTGGCGCTGCCGGTGGCGTTCTTTATCACCGCCGCGGTCGGCATGGCGCTGGAGCGCACCATCATTCGCCACCTGTATGGCCGCCCGCTGGAAACCCTGCTGGCGACCTGGGGCATCAGCCTGATGCTGATCCAGCTGGTGCGCGTGCTGTTTGGCTCGCAGAATCTTGAGGTCGCTAACCCGCCCTGGCTCTCCGGGGGCTTACAGGTGCTGCCAAACCTGGTGCTGCCGTACAACCGCCTGGCGGTGATCCTGTTTGTTATCGGCGTGCTGGTGCTCACCTGGCTGCTGCTGAATAAAACCCGCCTCGGGATGAACGTGCGTGCGGTGACGCAGAACCGCGCGATGGCCGACTGCTGCGGCGTACCGACCGGACGCGTGGATATGCTGGCATTCGGCCTCGGGTCCGGTATTGCCGGGCTGGGCGGCGTGGCGCTGTCGCAGCTTGGCAACGTCGGTCCGGAGCTGGGACAGGGCTATATCATCGACTCCTTCCTGGTGGTGGTCACCGGCGGCGTCGGCCAGCTGGCGGGCACCGTGGTCGCCGCGCTGGGCCTGGGTATTCTCAACAAGGTGCTGGAGCCGCAGATTGGTGCGGTACTCGGCAAAATCCTGATCCTCGTGCTCATCGTGCTGTTTATTCAGAAGCGACCGCAGGGGCTGTTCGCCTTAAAAGGCAGGGTGATTGACTGATGACGCAACCGATAACGCTTACCGTGGCGCAGAAAGCGCCGCGCCTGACGCTCTGCCTTGGCGCGCTACTGCTGCTCGCCCTGCTGCTGATGCCGTTTCTGGCCCTGCTACCGGCGGACAACCCGCTGGCGATCTCCACCTATACACTGACGCTGGTCGGCAAGATCCTTTGCTATGCCATTGTCGCGGTGGCGCTCGACCTGGTGTGGGGCTACGCCGGGCTGCTGTCGCTTGGCCACGGGCTGTTCTTTGCCCTCGGCGGCTATGCGATGGGCATGTATCTGATGCGCCAGGCAGCGGGGGATGGCCTGCCGGCGTTTATGTCCTTCCTGTCGTGGAACGAGCTGCCGTGGTTCTGGGCGGGAACGCAGCATTTTGCCTGGGCGCTGTGCCTGATTGTGCTGGTGCCGGGGATGCTGGCGCTGGTGTTCGGCTGGTTCGCCTTTCGCTCGAAAATCAAAGGCGTCTACTTCTCGATTATGACCCAGGCGCTGACCTACGCCGGGATGCTGCTGTTCTTCCGCAACGAAACCGGCTTTGGCGGCAATAACGGCTTCACCGGCTTCACCACGCTGCTTGGCTTCCCTGTCACCGCCACCCGCACCCGCGTCGGGCTGTTTGTCGCCAGCGTGCTGCTGCTGGCAGCCAGCCTCGCCGTCGGTTTCGCCCTGGCACGCAGCAAGTTTGGCCGCGTGCTGACGGCAGTGCGCGATGCCGAAAATCGCCTGATGTTTTGCGGCTACGATCCGAAAGGCTTCAAGCTGTTTGTCTGGACGCTCTCCGCCGTGTTGTGCGGGCTGGCGGGCGCGCTGTACGTGCCGCAGGTGGGGATTATCAACCCCGGCGAAATGTCGCCAACCAACTCAATTGAGGCTGCCATTTGGGTGGCGCTCGGCGGGCGCGGCACGCTGATCGGTCCGCTGCTCGGAGCCGGGATCGTCAACGGCGCGAAAAGCTGGTTCACCGTCGCCTTCCCGGAATACTGGCTGTTCTTCTTAGGCCTGATGTTTATCCTCGTCACGCTGTTCCTGCCGCGTGGCGTGATTGGCCTGCTGCGCCGGAGGAAGCATGACTGAACCCCTGTTTACCCAGCCACACCCGGCAGACCGCCATCGCCTGCAGACCGACCCGGTGCTCCAGCTGGAAAAAATCAACGTCTCGTTTGACGGTTTTAAAGCGCTGACCGACCTGTCACTTCAGATTGGCGTCGGTGAACTGCGCTGCGTCATCGGCCCGAACGGCGCGGGAAAAACCACCCTGATGGATGTGATAACCGGCAAAACCCGCCCGGACAATGGCCGGGTGTTCTACGACCAGAGCACTGACCTGACCACGCTTTCCCCTGTCGAAATCGCACGCATCGGCATCGGGCGCAAGTTCCAGAAACCAACGGTGTTTGCCGCGCTGACGGTGTTTGAAAATCTGGAGATCGCGCTGAAAACCGATAAGTCGGTATGGGCCTGCCTGCGGGCAAAGCTTAACGGCGAGCAGCAGGACCGCATTGATGAGGTGCTGAAGCTGCTGCGCCTCGGGGCGGAACGTCAGCGCCCCGCCGGGCTGCTGTCGCACGGGCAGAAGCAGTTTCTGGAAATCGGCATGCTGCTGGTGCAGGACCCGCACCTGCTGCTGCTGGATGAACCGGCGGCAGGCATGACGGATGCCGAAACCGAATACACCGCCGAGCTGTTCCGCTCGCTGGCCGGCAAGCATTCGCTGATGGTGGTTGAGCACGATATGGGCTTTGTCGAAACCATCGCCGACCACGTGACGGTGCTGCATCAGGGCCAGGTGCTGGCGGAAGGATCGCTGCGCGAGGTGCAGGCCAACGAGCAGGTTATCGAAGTTTATCTGGGGCGCTGATATGTTACAGGTTACTGAACTAAATCAATATTATGGCGGCAGCCACATTCTGCGCGGCCTGTCGTTTGAGGTTAAAGCGGGTGAGATCACCTGCCTGCTGGGGCGCAACGGCGTAGGGAAAACCACGCTGCTTAAATGCCTGATGGGGCTGATCCCGGCGAAGTCCGGCACCATCAGCTGGCAGGATAAGCCGATCAACGGGCGCAAGCCGCACCAGCGCGTGCAGGCGGGCATCGCCTACGTGCCGCAGGGGCGCGAGATCTTCCCGCGCCTGACGGTAGAGGAGAATCTGCTCATGGGGCTGGCACGTTTTTCCGGCAGCCAGGCGCGTCAGGTGCCGGAGGAGATCTGGCAGCTGTTTCCGGTACTGTGGCAGATGAAGCAGCGGCGCGGCGGCGATCTTTCCGGTGGCCAGCAGCAGCAGTTAGCCATTGGCCGCGCGCTGGCCTGCAGGCCGCAGCTGCTGATCCTCGACGAACCGACGGAAGGGATCCAGCCGTCGGTGATCAAGGAGATCGGCGCGGTGATCCGTCAGCTGGCCGCACGCGGCGATATGGCGATCCTGCTGGTTGAACAGTTTTACGACTTTGCCGCCGAGCTGGCCGACAGCTATCTGGTGATGTCGCGCGGTGAGATTGTCCAGCGCGGCCTCGGCAAGGAGATGGAAAGCGACGGGGTGCGCGGGTTAGTAGCGATTTGATTTTGATACGGCGGGCCGACGGAAAAAGAGGGTCGGCCCCTACGGATTTCTCGGTCGGCCTTTAAAAAAATCATGTTAATAATCCCAATTAAATAAATTACCATCTCATTAATAGATTTATATCTCCGCCCGCAATATTATAATTCCCTGCCGTTACTGAATATTCTTCATAAAGAAATAAATTTAATTTCATTTCATATTTTGGAAATATTCATATACTACTTTCCTGTATTGTCATGAAATCAAATTTACCGATCCTTTAATGGAGGTACTCGCGTGGCTATTTATCCGCTAACCAGCGTGCAGCAAGCCGTCTGGCTCGATCAGTTATTAACACCATCCACCCCCTGCTACAACGTTGGCGCGCTGTGGCGCATTGAAAGAGAGGTTGATATCACCCTGTTAAATCAGGCAATAAATGAAACTCTCGCCCAACATGATGCGCTGAAATTAACCTTAAAAGAGAGTGAAGGCGGTATCATTCAGACGACCGTATCGAATCAAGACTTCACTCTCGAATACCACGACTTTAGTCAGGATAACGACGCCGAAAAAAAAGCCCGCGAATACCTAAAGGATAAATTTAATCAACCTTTTAAACTGTATGAAGAATTACTCTGGCGCTGCGTATTTATTAAAACCACGGCGACAACTGCCTTATGGTTGATTAATGCCCATCATATTATCGCCGACGGGACTTCAGTCTCTCTGCTGAGCGGCATGATTATGGATCGCTACAAACAGCTGAAAAACGGTCAGTTAGCAGCCCACCAGCAGATTTTCGGCTATCGTGACTTTATCGCTAACGACTGCGCCTATTTGCAGTCCACACGCTATGAACGCGACCGCGCCTTCTGGCTGACGCGCTTTGCTGAGCATGCCCAGCCGGGAATGGAGCGGCGTGCCGGCTTTGACCCAGGCCAGGCGTGGCCCAGCCAGCAGATTAACCGCCCTCTTCCGCTGGAGCGCTATCAGCGCCTGTGCGCCCTGGCCGCCGCACACGGCTGTTCGCCGATGCACCTGATGACCGCGCTGCTGGCCTGCTGGTACAGCCGCCTGTGGCAGGTTGAACAGCTGACGCTCGGCGTGCCGGTCCATAACCGCAGCGGCGCTCAGCACAAGCGTACGCTTGGCATGTTCTCTTCGATGATCCCGGTGGCACTCAGCGTTGACCTCAGCCAGCCATTCAGCGCCCTGATGAGCCAGATTGCCGCCGAACTTCGCTGCTGCTACCGCCACCAGCGCTTCCCGATTGCCGAGCTTAACCGCCAGCTGCGCCTCGGGCAGCAGGGCCGCCGCCAGCTGTATGACCTGAGCTTTTCGCTGGAAGTCTTCCCGACCGATATTGAACTGGAAGGCAGCCAGCTGAAAGTGGAAACCCTGCATCACGGTTTTGAACAGATGCCGCTGGCGCTTTATCTGCGCCACTATCACCCCGGCGATGCGCCGCTGCTGGAGTTTAACTTCAATGAAGCCTGGTTCAGCGCCGCCGATGCGCAGCGCAGCGCCGACCGCCTGCTGATGCTGCTGGATCATCTGCTCGACCACGGCGCAGAGCAGCCGCTGGCGCAGATCCCACTGCTATTGCCGCAGGAACAGCAGCAGATCTTCGGCCAGTGGAATAACACTGAACAGCAGTGGCCGCTGCCGGAAGGCATTCACTGCGGGTTTGAGCAGCAGACGGCACGCACGCCCGGCGCCGTTGCGCTGTGCGGTCACGGCGGCAACGTCAGCTATCAGCAGCTCAATCAGCGCGCTAACCGGCTGGCGGCAGAACTGCGCCAGGCGGGGATTGGCCCTGACGATCGCGTGGCGCTGTGCTGCGCCCGCAGCAGTGAGATGGTGACGGCGCTGCTGGCGATCCTCAAATCCGGCGGCGCTTACGTACCGCTCGATCCCGACTATCCGCCGGATCGCCTCAGCCATATGCTCAGCGACTGCGGGGCCGCGCTGGTGCTGCTCGACGATGCCGGCGAGCAGGCGCTGAGCCCGCTGCTGGGCGCCGATCTGCCGGTCTGGCATCTGAGCCGCGATGCCGCCCGCTGGCAAACTCAGCGCGAGGCTAATCTGCCCGCGCTGGCCGCCGATCCCCAGCGCTCGCTGGCCTATGTTATCTACACCTCCGGCTCAACGGGCAAACCGAAAGGGGTCATGAACGAACACCTCGGGGTGATGAACCGCCTGCGCTGGATGCAGGAGGAGTACCGGCTGACGCCGCAGGACTGCGTACTGCAAAAAACCCCGTTCAGCTTTGATGTCTCGGTGTGGGAGTTCTTCTGGCCGCTGATGGTCGGCGCACGGTTGGCCATCGCCAGGCCGGCGGGTCACCAGGACCCGGACTACCTCAGCCAGCTTATCGCCGCACAGCAGGTCACGACCCTGCACTTCGTCCCTTCAATGCTGCAGCTGTTTCTTCGCCACGGCGACATGGAACGGTGCCGCCCGCTGCGCAAGGTGATGTGCAGCGGCGAAGCGCTGCCGCTGGCGGCAGTGCAGCGCTTCCACCAGCAGCTGCCGGATGCCGAACTGCATAATCTGTACGGCCCGACCGAAGCGGCGGTGGATGTCTCCTTCTGGCACTGCCGGCGCGACGATGCGCGCGGGCTGGTGCCGATTGGCAGACCGGTCGCCAACACCCAGCTCTATATCCTTGATGCACAGCTGCAACCGCTGCCGCCGGGCGTCAGCGGCGAGCTGCATATCGGCGGCGTGCAGGTGGCGCGCGGCTACCTTAACCGCGAACAGCTGAGCGCCGAGCGCTTTATTGCCGACCCGTTCAGCAGCGACCCCGCTGCCCGCCTGTATAAAACCGGCGATCTGGCGCGCTGGCTGGAGGATGGCAGCATTGAGTACCTCGGGCGCAATGATTTCCAGGTGAAAATCCACGGCCTGCGCATTGAGCTGGGCGAGATTGAGCAGCAGATTGCCGGATTTAGCGGCATCGACGATGTGGTGGTGATGGCCTGCGACGACGGCCGGGGTGACAAACGGCTGATCGCCTGGCTGGTTGCCGCCCCGCAGCCCGGCCTGCGCGAGAAGCTGCGCCGCACCCTGCAGGACGCGCTGCCGGAATATATGATCCCCAGCGCCTTTGTGCGGCTGGATGCGTTTCCGCTCTCCCCTAACGGTAAGCTGGACCGCAAAGCATTGCCGCAGCCTGCGTGGCAGGCGGAAGAAACGGCGTGGCGCGCCCCGCAGAGCGCGGGTGAACGCCAGCTGGCAGCGTGGTGGCGCGAGCTGCTACAGGTGGAGAACATCGGCTGCGACGACGATTTCTTCGCGCTTGGCGGCCACTCGCTGCACGCCATCCAGCTGATGGTGAAGCTCAAGCGCGCGGGCATCGCGCTGGAGATGAAAACCCTGTTTGCCAACAGCACGCTAAGCGCCCAGGCGCGCGCCATCGCCGGATGCGCGGAGCTGAACGCGCAGGCTCACGCGCCGCTGCCGATGCAGAAACTGCTGCAGCAGCTCAACCAGCCCGCGGCGCAGTTCCGGCTCACCCAGCGCCTGAACTCGCCCGCTGAAGCAGGTAATCTGTGGATGGTGCATCCGGCGGTGGTTGGCTGTGAGATCTACCGCGATCTGGCGCAGGCGTTTGACGGCCAGCTCAATGCCATCGGCATCAATAATTACAATCTGTACCACCAGCCGCCTATCCCGTCGCTGTCGGCGCTCGCCAGCTATTACCTGCAGCATATGGTGAGCCAGGGGCTGTCGCGCCAGCAGCCAGTGCAGCTGCTGGGCTGGTCGCTCGGTGGCGTGATTGCGCTGGAGATAGCCGCTCAGCTCGAGCAGCGCGGCTATCGCGATATCCATCTCTGCCTGCTCGACAGCCTGTACCAGACCGACATTCAGCAGCGCATTGTGGCGGGCATGCTGGCGCCACTGCTGGCGATGATCGGCATCGAGGGGGAAGCGGCCGAACGCGCGCTGCGCATTGAGCAGCTTGAACTGTCGATGAACAACCAGCCGCTGAGCGCCCCGCTGCGCCACAGCCGGGTGACGCTGTTTAAAGCCACCGAGTTTGCCGACCTGAGCATGGACGGTATCGACGGCGTGGAACTGCTGGCGCTGAGCGATAATGGCCTGGGTAAAGTCTGCCCGCAGCTGCAGGTGATCCCGCTGGCGGCCAATCACCATTCGATTATCCTGTGCCACGAACCGATCGTCGCCGCGCTGAACCTGGCGCAGAAGATCGGCAGCAGCGCGGCGTAAACCAGCGGGTCAGGCATGCAACATCCGCGTTCCTGCGTAGGGGGCGGGCATGCCCGCCCCCTGTTTTTACCTGCCTGCGCCCTGCTGTTTGCAGCCCTATCTTATTGACGGTAAACTCCAAATTCCGCGACAACTGGAAACAAACTCATGGAAACCCGGCGCGACGAGCGCATCAATAAGCTGGCCCAGGCGCTGAAAGGCACCGATAAAATCCATCTGAAAGAGGCGGCTCAACTGCTTGGGGTGTCTGAGATGACCATTCGCCGCGACCTGAATGAAGGCCCGGGCGCGGTGGTATTGCTGGGCGGCTACATCGTCAGCGACCCGATGCGTCACCAGAACCACTATTTTGTTTCCGATCAGCAGGGGCAGCATGTCGAGCAAAAGCGCCTGCTGGGCCAGCACGCCAGCTCGCTGATCAATGCCAATGAAACGGTCTATTTTGACTGCGGTACCACCATTCCGTGGGTGATTGACGCCATCGATCCCGACCTGCCGTTTACCGCCGTCTGCTGTGCGATGAACACTTTCCTCGCGCTGAAAGAGAAAAATGCCCGGGTGATCCTGTGCGGCGGCGAGTTCCACGCGGATAACGCCATCTTCACCCCGCTGGGTCAGCTGTCAGTGATGGACAGCCTGTGTCCGGATAAGGCGTTCATCTCCGCCGCCGGAATCGATGTGCAGCAGGGTGCCAGCTGCTACAACCTGAACGAGCTGCCGATGAAGCTTCTGGCACTGCAGCGCGCGCGCCAGAAGTTACTGGTGGCCGACAGCAGCAAATATGGCAAGGTGCTGCCGGCGCGCATCGCCGATCTCAGCGCGTTTAACGGCTTAATCAGCGATGCCGCCCCCGGGTACGACATCGGTATTGAGGTTATCACCCCGTAACCGGCGCAAACTCTCGGCGCGCGGCGACCGCAGAAACGGTAGGGGCGGACCTTCTTTTTCGCTCCGCCCGCTGCGCTTTACCAGCGATTTAAAATCTCTTCGCCATCGCGCAGGCGGCGTAAATTCTCACACACCGCCGCGACATTGCCAGCCAGCGAGATATCGGTCACGCCGCCAATGTGCGGGGTGGCAATCACGTTATAGCTGAACAACGCATCCTGCGGCTCGGGCGGCTCCTGCCAGAACACGTCCAGCCCGGCGCCGCTCAGCTGACCGTTCGCGAGCGCCGCCAGCAGCGCAGACTTCTCAATCAGCCCGCCGCGCCCGAGATTAATCAGAAAAGCCCCCGGCTTCATCTGCGCCAGCGCCGCTTCATCAATAATATGATGGGTCGCCGGGTTATCCGGCAGGCTGAGCACCACAAAGTCAGCTTCCCGCAGCAGCTGCGGCAGGCAGTCCATCTCTCCGACCCACGCCAGACGATGCTGGCGGGCAAAGTCATCATCGGCGCTGCGCTTAACGCCGATCGTACGCATCTCAAACGCCGCCAGCCTCTGCGCCAGCGCTTTGCCAATGCCCCCCAGCCCGACCAGCCCGACGGTTTTGCCCTTCAGTCCCATGCCAACCGGCAGGCCAAGCTGGCGCGTGGCGATCATCTGTGGCACCTGGTTAGCCTTACGCGCCAGCCCGATCATCATCCAGATGCCCAGCTCCGCCACCGAGTCGGCGTTGCCGGAGCGGTCGGACGGTACGTTCGCCACCATCACGCCCTGCGCATGGGCGCTGGCGATATCCACCCCTTCCAGCCCGGCCCCGGCCTGCTGAATCAGCTTGAGGCGATCGGCGGTGCGCAACAGAGCGGGAGTGACCTTCGCCATGCCGGGGATCAACGCGTCAAAACCGGCCAGGCTTTCCGCCGCGTGGCCCGGCGATGCGACAAATTCGACGTCGGGCAAACGCTGGCGAAACTGCTGGATCATCCCACCCCAGGCATTCTCTTCCGCGGCTATCAGAACTCTCATTGATATCTCCATGGTTTTAAAGGCAAAAAAACCAGCTTAGCCGTAACTGAACAGAAATCAATCAGAAACAGGCGCTTGTAGCGATATCAGGATAATCAGGCCGTCCCGGCTGTGAATAGCAGGGGAAAACAGCTAAACTCCGCTATCTGAGTGGGCAGCTGTTTTGCCCCAATTAAACCCCAGACCATAAGAGGCTCAACCCAACGTGGCTCAATTCGTCTATAGCATGCATCGCGTCGGCAAAGTCGTACCGCCGAAGCGTCATATTTTAAAGAACATCTCCCTCAGTTTCTTCCCAGGTGCCAAGATCGGCGTACTGGGTCTGAACGGTGCGGGTAAATCCACCCTGCTGCGCATCATGGCCGGCATCGATAAAGATATCGAAGGGGAAGCACGCCCGCAGCCAGGCCTGAAGATCGGCTACCTGGAGCAGGAACCGAAGCTGAACCTGGAACACACCGTGCGCGAATCGGTGGAAGAAGCCGTGGCCGAAGTGGTGGGCGCGCTGAAAGGGCTGGACGAGGTGTACGCCAAGTACGCCGAGCCGGATGCTGACTTCGACAAGCTCGCCGCTCAGCAGGGCAAGTTTGAAGAGATCATCCAGGCGCACGACGGCCACAACCTGAATACCCAGCTGGAGCGTGCGGCCGATGCGCTGCGCCTGCCGGACTGGGATGCAAAAATTGCTAACCTGTCCGGTGGTGAGCGCCGCCGCGTCGCTCTGTGCCGCCTGCTGCTGGAAAAGCCGGACATGCTGCTGCTGGACGAACCGACCAACCACCTGGATGCCGAATCCGTGGCCTGGCTGGAACGCTTCCTGCACGACTTCGAAGGGACCGTGGTGGCGATTACCCACGACCGTTACTTCCTGGATAACGTAGCGGGTTGGATCCTCGAGCTGGACCGCGGCGAAGGTATTCCGTGGGAAGGTAACTACTCTTCCTGGCTGGAGCAGAAAGATGCGCGTCTGGCGCAGGAAGCCTCATCCGAAGCCGCTCGTCGTAAATCGATTGAGAAAGAGCTGGAGTGGGTGCGCAAAGGTGCCAAAGGTCAGCAGTCCAAAGGCAAGGCCCGTCTGGCGCGCTTTGAAGAGCTGAACAACACCGAGTACCAGAAGCGTAACGAAACCAACGAACTGTTCATTCCACCTGGAGCACGCCTGGGTGACAAGGTGCTGGAAGTCAGCAACCTGCGTAAATCCTATGGCGACCGCCTGCTGATTGACGACCTCTCCTTCTCGGTTCCTAAGGGTGCGATTGTCGGCATCATCGGTCCGAACGGCGCGGGTAAATCCACGCTGTTCCGCATGATGTCCGGTCAGGAGCAGCCTGACTCCGGCGAGATCGTGCTGGGTGAAACCGTTAAGCTGGCGTCGGTCGATCAGTTCCGCGACAGCATGGATAATTCTAAAACCGTTTGGGAAGAAGTCTCCGGCGGCCAGGATATTATGCGTATCGGCAACACCGAGATGCCAAGCCGTGCCTACGTTGGCCGCTTTAACTTTAAAGGGGTTGATCAGGGTAAACGCGTTGGCGAACTCTCCGGTGGTGAGCGCGGTCGTCTGCACCTGGCGAAGCTGCTGCAGGTTGGCGGCAACATGCTGCTGCTGGATGAACCGACCAACGACCTCGACATCGAAACCCTGCGCGCGCTGGAAAACGCCCTGCTGGAGTTCCCGGGCTGTGCCATGGTGATCTCGCACGACCGCTGGTTCCTCGACCGTATTGCCACCCACATTCTGGACTATCAGGATGAAGGCAAGATCGAGTTCTTCGAAGGTAACTTCACCGAATACGAAGAGTACAAGAAACGCACGCTGGGCGCCGAAGCGCTGGAGCCGAAGCGTATCAAGTACAAGCGTATGATTAAGTAAGCTATTCAGGCTTGCGGGGCGACCAGTAAAAGGTCGCCCCCTACTGATAAAATTCGCGGAATACCGGCGACTGCATGGCAAATTCAATAAAGCGCGCCAGCGCGGGTGAGTTCAGCTTTCGGCTCGGGTAAACCAGCCACAGTTCATTCCCCTCCACTTCCCATTCCGGTAACACCCGCACTAAATCACCCCGCGGTAATAATTCATTGATCATAAAGAGCGGCAGTAACGTAATCCCGGCATTGCCCAGCGCACATTCGCGCGCGTACACCAGGTTGTCGGTCATATGGGTCGGCGGTAGCAGCCAGCTGTAGAACTCTTCGTTACGTTTCAATACCCATTCGCTCCAGGCCCGGTGAGCAATACTGCGATGCTCCATCAGCTGGCTGGGGTGTGTCAGGACGTCGTAATCGGCCAGATAGGCGGGTGAGGCCACCAGCATCCGCTCACAGTAACCAATACGCCGACCGATCAGCGACGAGTCCTGCGGCCGCCCGGTGCGCAGCGCCACATCAAAACCGTCCTGCACCAGATCGCGGATCTCATCAGAGACGGAGACCTCCAGCGTGACGTCGGGAAACTGGCGCTGGAACCCGGCGTTGAAGCGCGCCAGCAGCGTGGCACCGATGCCTGCGGGAGAAGTGATGCGCAGTCGCCCGCTGGGGTTATCACGCAGGCGTTCGATAGCCATACTGGCGCGTTCGCTGGCGGCCAGCATCTCCTGGCAGTGCACCAGATAACGTTCCCCGGCAAAGGTCAGATTGAGCTGGCGGGTGGTACGGTTGATTAAGCGCAGCCCCAGCGCCTGTTCAAGCTGGCTGACGCGCTGGCTGACGCTGGACTTCGGTAATCCCGCGCGCGTAGCCGCCGCCGTGAAACTGCCACACTCTGCGACCAGCGCAAACAGCGCCATATCCTGCAACTGTTTAAACATTATTGTTCACCCCAGACGAACACTTAGTGCGTTATTGTGCAGCTTATCATTAGCCTGCTTATTACCTACACTGAATATCACATCATTAAGGAGAAGTGCTATGACAATCAAAGCGATTGCTATCAATCCAGAAAATCCGCAGAGCTTTATTGAAATCCAGCAGCCGCAGCCCACCCCGGGCGAGTTTGATCTGCTGGTTGAAGTGAAAGCCGCCTCGGTCAACCCGGTGGATACCAAAGTGCATAAGGGTGCGCAGAAAAATGGCTTGCAGCAGCCGCGTATTCTCGGCTGGGATGCCAGCGGCGTGGTGCTGGCGGTAGGTAGTAAGGTCAGCGGCTTTAAAGCGGGTGACGAAGTCTACTACGCCGGGGACATCACTCGCCCCGGCAGCAACGCCAGCCAGCAGCTGGTTGATGCGCGTATCACCGGGCACAAGCCGCGCTCGCTCGACTGGGCGCAGGCTGCGGCTATTCCACTGACCGCGCTTACCGCATGGGAAGGCCTGTTCGACCGCCTGCAGCTTGACCGCGCTGCAGAAGGTAAAACGCTGCTGATCGTCGGCGGTGCCGGTGGCGTTGGATCGCTGGCGATCCCGTTTGCTAAGCTGCACACCAAGGTCAAAGTGATCGCCACCGCCTCGCGCCCGGACTCGGTGCAGTGGTGTAAAGATCGCGGCGCGGACCTGGTGATTAACTATCAGGATATGCCAGCAGAGCTGGAGAAACATGGCCTCAAGCAGGTGGACTATATCTTCTGCCTGAACGATACCGACGGCCACTGGGAAACGATGAGCCAGCTTATCGCGCCGCAGGGGCAAATCTGTACCATCGTTGAGAATGAAAAACCGCTGAGCATGGACCAGCTGAAGCTGAAAAGCGCCGCGCTGCACTTTGAGTTTATGTACACCCGCAGCATGTATAACACCCCGGATATTGCGCGCCAGGGGGAGATCCTCGACGCCACGGCAAAACTGCTGGATGAGGGGAAAGTCACTACCTCGCTGAGCCAGACCCTGCACGGCTTAAGCGTCGACACGCTGACCGCGGCCCATAAGCAGGTGCTGGAAGGTCACATGCGCGGCAAGGTTGTGATGGTCTATTAATTCCGACGGGCGGACCTTATTTGGTTCGCCCATGAAACATCCCGCCGTAATATCTTTTTTTATTTTACCCCGCTGGCACTTCCATTTATTTCATCTTGACATAGCTGCTGGTTATTTTATGGTTCAACGGTAATTTAACCCGCGCAAGTTTCATATTTAATACTTCATGGATTTTTTCTTTAATTAAGGAAAAAGACGAGGGATCGTTATGCGTAAAATAAAGCAGCTGTTACTGACATTTTGCCTCAGCAGCGGCGTTCAGGCCGCCAGCGCCCCGCCCCACCTGCACTGGCAGAGCGCGGATGGTCAACAGGGCATTGATATTGGCGGCGCGCTGCGCGCCAACTATCGCTATGAAGACTGGAACACCAGCCGCAACCGCCGCCAGCCCCATTTGCGTTTTGATACTTTTCGCATTGATGCCAGCGGCCATGCAGATAATTTCTTTTTTGATTCCGGCTTCTGGTTTCAGGACCAGCGCAAATATGCTATTGACCGCGCCTATATTGGCTACCAAGTTAACCGCGACCAGCAGATTCAGATCGGCGCACCGGAGAAACCTTTTGGTTTGGCCCCCTATCCGCAGTTTGGCTGGTCATATGATATTCCGTTTTATCTCGGCTTTGCGGTCAACAGCGGGCTCGGCGCTAAGTATCGCTACCGGGCGAATAACTGGACGTTGGAGGCGGCGTATTTTGCCAAAATGCTGCCTGAGGGGGTGCGCTATGCGCCGGACGTGGGCTATTACGGCGAGCTGAAAGGCACAATATATGGCCCGCACCACCTGCAGCTCAATGAGAAGCGCGATCAGCTTAACCTGCGGCTGGCGCGCGAGTTTGACAGCGGCAGCTGGCACAGCGAGCTGGGCGGCTCACTGGCGGCCTCGCGCCTGTATAACCACCGCAGCGGCGATAACGGCTCATTCTGGTCGGGCGGGCTGCACGCCACGCTGAACAACGGACCGTGGCAGCTCAGCACCCAGGCGATCCGCTATGCTTACGCGGCGAAGAACCCCAGCGGGGGTGATAAAGATACCATCCTGATGGGAACCAATGGGCTGTCGCCTGCCTATCTGATCCCGGCTAAAGCCACCACTGCGGCGCTGAATATCGCGCGCGATGTTAAAGTCGATTTTGGCCCGATCAGCAAACTGCGCTTTTATGATGATTACAGCGTGCTGTGGAAAGATAAAGGCAGCTGGGATGACTCGCAGATGAACACGCTGGGAATGCAGCTGTTTGCGCTGCCGGTGATGTTCTGGCTGGATTTAACCTGGGCAAAAAACGCCAATCCCTGGGGCGGTGCGCTTAACGCCACCGGCTGGACCAGCACTCAGTCCCCCGGTAGCGGTAAGTGGTATTTCCGCAGCAACGTCAATATTGGCTACTATTTCTGATCGCCCAGCATCTCTTTCACTAACTCGACGCAGCGCAGGAAGCGCTCGTCGTAGTTATCCTGCTCGACGCGCACGTAGCTGATGTTGTTCTCTTCCAGCATCGAGATCAGCAGCGACTGGAACTCTTTACGGTCGACCGAGCTGCCGAGGCTGCGCAGACCATCGGCCACCCAGGGGACGTTGTTTTCCACCAGAATAACCAGGTCGAAGCGATACTCGTCGATCAATGCCTGCACAAACGGGTGCTCGCGCCCTTCATACTTTTTACAAAACGCCTGGGTGGTCACGAAGTCGGTATCGATAAACGCCACTTTATTGGCGTACTTCACCGCAAAATCGATGTACTGCGCCTGGCCGAGGGCGATTTTGTCATAGTCAGAATACTGCAGCGCCATCTCGTCGCCGCCGAGGTGTGAGAAGACGTAATCGCGGCCGAACTCCCACGCACTGGTGGTATTGAAGATATTCGCCAGCTTGTTAACCAGCGTCGATTTGCCGCTCGACTCCCCGCCGAGGATCGCCACGGTGCGCACGAAGAACGGCTTCACTTCGGTCGGAATATATTCCCAGTAGCGGAACGGATCCTGACGGATCTGGCCGCCGCTGATGCTCATAAACGAGCGCTGCGGATCGATGACGATCGTCTCCACCCCGAGCTGCGCGCTGAACTGTTCGGCGTCACCCTCTTCGCTGGTGTAAATGCAGTTGGGCACGATGCCGCGATCGTCCATAAACGCCTGCACCCCTTTGCTCCAGACGTCCCAGCCGTGCGGATACGGCTCCATCCCCTCTTCATTAAACGAATGAATGCGGATGTTCTTCTGATACTTAAAGGTCTGCAGCAGCCAGCGCAGGCGGTCGCTAACCGTCGGCTGCTGCGACATCGCGCTGTCTTCAAACAGCTGGCGATCGCGCGGCTCATCATACCCCATGATGATGTGCAGCTCGTCGACCTGGCTACAGGCGCGCTGGATTAGGTAGATATGCCCGGTATGCAGCGGATAAAATTTGCCGAACACCACACCGATGGTTTTCTCGCGGCGGGGAAACTCCAGGCCGAGAAAGCGATGCAGCGCCTCCAGCTTTTGCGCGCTGGGGCTTTTGATTTTGGCATTCAGCAGCTGGCTGAGGTAGCCCTTGGTCATGCCGCTGGCGTCCGCCACCTGTTGCAGAGTACAGCCCTGCTGGCGAATCGCGGTTTTCAGGTAATCAAAAGACGACATTTATGCCTCCGGCAATTAGAGATCGTCAAGGATAGAGAGCGCATCGGCCAGCTTTTTCACGCCGTACACTTTCATGTTTTCCGGCAATTTTTTCGGCACGTTGGCGGCAGGTACAATCGCGCGGCGGAATCCGTGCTTGGCCGCTTCAGAAATACGCTCCTGGCCGCTTGGCACCGGACGGATCTCCCCGGCCAGCCCAACCTCGCCAAACACCACCAGATCCTGCGGCAGCGGGCGGTCGCGCAGGCTGGAGACCATCGACAGCATCAGCGCCAGATCGGCGCTGGTTTCAGTGACTTTCACCCCGCCAACCACGTTAACAAACACGTCCTGATCGGCCATTTGCAGGCCGCCGTGGCGGTGCAGCACCGCCAGCAGAATCGCCAGGCGGTTCTGCTCAAGCCCCACCGCCACGCGACGCGGGTTGCCCATCATTGAGTGATCGACCAGCGCCTGGATCTCGACCAGCAGCGGGCGCGTTCCCTCCCACAGCACCATCACCGAGCTACCGGAAGTCACTTCATCCCCCCGGCTCAGGAAGATCGCCGACGGGTTGCTGACTTCACGCAGCCCCTGCTCGGTCATGGCAAACACGCCCAGCTCATTCACCGCGCCAAAGCGGTTTTTATGGCTGCGCAGCGTGCGAAAACGCGAGTCGGCATCGCCATCAAGCAGCACCGAACAGTCGATGCAGTGCTCCAGCACCTTCGGGCCAGCCAGCGAGCCATCTTTCGTCACGTGCCCGACCATCACAATCGCCACGCCTTTGGTTTTGGCGAAGCGCGTGAGGTAGGCGGCGGTTTCGCGCACCTGCGCCACGCTGCCCGGCGAAGACTGGATATCCGCCATGTGCATCACCTGGATCGAGTCGATCACCATCAGCTTCGGCTGCTCCTGCTCGGCGATCAGGCAGATCTGCTCGATGCTGGTTTCCGACAGCATATTCAGATTTTCGCTGGGTAATCCCAGACGATGGGCGCGCATCGCCACCTGCTGCAGCGACTCTTCCCCGGTGACGTACAGGGTTTTCATGCTCTCTGACAGCTTGCACAGAGTCTGCAACAGCAGCGTACTTTTCCCCGCCCCGGGGTTACCGCCAATCAGAATAGCGCTGCCCGGCACCACGCCGCCGCCAAGCACGCGGTCAAACTCTTTAAAACCGGTGCTGAAACGCGGCAGTTCGTCGAGGCTGATTTCCGACAGCTTCTGCACGCGGCTGACGCCCGCACTGCCCGCATAGCCGGAGAGCCGCTCGTTACGCGCCACGGTGGGGGAGGCGGCAAGCCGCATCTCGGTGATGGTGTTCCAGGCATGACAGGCGCTGCATTGCCCCTGCCAGCGAGGATAGTCTGCGCCGCACTCGTTACATACAAAGGCGCGCTTTACCGCTTTGGCCAAATCGTCCCCTTAACGCTCGTCAAAAATCAGGCTGCCGCTCAGAATGCAGAACACGCCCATTAAATCCGCGTGACGGATCGTCACAGCGGTCTGTTCATTCACTTTCGGCTTGGCGTGATAGGCAATACCAAGGCCGGCAATTTTGATCATCGGCAGGTCGTTGGCCCCGTCACCGACGGCCACGGTTTGCTGAGGCGCGATATTGAAGCGCTGAGCCAGCTTCTGCAAGGTGTCGGCTTTATATTGCGCATCGACAATATCGCCCAGCACTTCACCGGTCAGCTTGCCGTCCTCGATCTCCAGCACGTTAGCGGCCACCGCAGAGAGGTGCAGGGTGTCGCGCAGATGCTCAGCGTAGTAGGTGAAGCCGCCGGAAGCGATAGCCACTTCCCAGCCCATCGCCTGCAGCCTGGCCACCAGCGAGGTCAGGCCCGGCATCAGCGGCAGCGTATCGCGTACCGCTTTCAGGATATTAGCATCGGCCCCTTTCAGGGTAGCCACGCGCTGACGCAGGCTGGCGGCAAAGTCCAGCTCGCCGCGCATCGCCCGCTCGGTCACTTCCGCCACCTGCTCGCCGCTGCCGGCCAGTTTGGCAATCTCATCAATGCACTCGATCTCAATCGCGGTGGAGTCCATATCCATCACCAGCAGGCCCGGCGTTTTCAGATGCGGGATCTTGCCCATCGGCGCCACGTCAAACCCGGCGTCATGCGCCAGCCGGGTTGCCAGCGGGGTCAGCGATCCGGCCAGGCGCACGACCTGATAATCTTCCACCACCCACGCGCTGACGATCACCATTGCCGCGCCCAGCTGGCGCTGATATTCGGTCAGGCGCGCTTTGTCGAGTTGGCGTCCATACAGCAGCCAGCCGCTACGGCCGGCGCGGTAGTCCAGCGGCATCACTTCATCACCGCTTAATGAAAGAGGTAACCCCGGCCAGAGAGAGACTTCAGCAGGCAGGTCGCACCAGGTCAGACTATTTGGCATTACAGCTCCTGTAGGGACATTCAACACGCAATTCTGCGCAAAATAATGCAAGAGGCTACCTTGTTACAGCGTGTTCTGGCAACATAAAGCTAAGGACCGGGAGCCGGTTCCTCTACCAAGTCTGAAGGGTCAAGATGGCTAAAGCCAAACTAAAATTTCGCCTGCACCGTACGGTGATCGTGCTGATCTGCCTGACGCTGTTAGTGGTGTTGATGCAGGGTGCTTCCTGGTTCAGCCTTGGGCACCAGATGGCCCGTTCCGAGCAGGTGGAAGAGCTGGCGCATACGCTGACCCGCCAGGTAGCGTGGAATCTGACCCCGCTGATGGAAAACAGCGATGATAACCATCAGAAAATTGTCGACACCCTCGACCAGCTGACGCACGAAAGCCGTATTCTTGATGCTTCAGTGTATGACGATGAAGGCAGCCTCATCGCCCACAGTGGTGAAAACATCAACGTGCGCGATCGCCTGGCGCTCGACGGCCAGCGTGCCGGTAGTTATTTTAACCATCAGATTGTTGAGCCGCTGGCGACAAAGGAGGGTCCGCGCGGCTCCCTGCGCGTTACGCTGGATACCCACGTGCTGGTGACGGAATCCAAGCAGGTGGATAACACCACCAACATTCTGCGCCTGATGATGCTGCTGGCGCTGGCTATCGGGATTATCCTGACCCGCACCCTGCTGCGCGCGCGCCGTACGCGCTGGCAGCAGTCGCCATTCCTGCTCACCGCCAATAACCCGGTAAAAGAGGATGACGACGAGGACGAAAAACCGGAAGAGACCCCGCGCTGATCCCCCCGGCAAATAGAGCTATTCACCAGGAATAGCTCTTGCTGACCTGTACGTTAATCCCTATCCCACGCATGTTAGGCTTTCACCCGCGCATCACGCGCTTTCTGACTGTCACGGTTCGGGGAACATAAAATGAAACGGAATCAACTCGCCCTCTTTTTCACCGCTATTCTCAGTTTTTCCGCCGTCGCGGCGAAGACAGACTCGATTGCCGTTATTGCCACACAGCAGGAGATAGGGTCAATTTCCACCGGCGCGAAACAGGTGTTCACCAAACGTTTTGAAGTGACTCTGGCGAATTTATCCGATAAGGCTATCAACCTGAGGAACCTTTGTCTGACTGCCCTCTCTCCAGATGATAAACGTTTTAAGCTCGATACGGTTGATGACGCTTTGCTGAGCGGCCAGCTGCCCGCGCAGGGCAACCACAAAGGGCTGGCGATCTTCTCCGCTGATGATGCCAGCGTCTATCAGGCGGTCATCGTCAAAATCAGCGACAGCTGCCAGTAACGCCGTCAAACGGCCTGCAGATTCTCTGCAAGCCGCCTTAGAAGTGGATACTTCAATAGATAATTCAGGTAGAAGCACGGCGCAGCGGCACCGTGCCCGCTGCGTCAGATGCTCAGGCAAATCTTGCCGAAGTGCTGATTCGATTCCTGATAGCGGAAGGCATCCACCATTTCGCTAAGGTCAAACTGGCGGTCGATCACCGGGCGCAGCGGACTGGCATCCAGCGCACGGATCATCGCCAGCTGCTGGCTGCGGTTGCCCACCAGCACACCCTGCAGACGCAGCTGCTTCAGCAGCACGTTAATCACCGGCAGCTCGCCCGCCATGCCGGTAAGAATGCCGATCATCGCAATATGGCCGCCAATCCGTGCGGCGATCAGCGACTGCTCCAGCGTCGACGGCCCGCCCACTTCGATAATATGGTCAACACCCCGCCCGCGCGTCAGCTGCTGAACCTTTTCGCCCCAGTTAGCGTGCTTGCGATAGTTGATGACGTGATCCGCGCCCAGGTCGAGCAGCTTCTGCAGTTTACTGTCGCTGGAGGAGGTCGCAATCACCGTCGCGCCCGCCAGTTTTGCCAGCTGCAGCGCAAAAATTGACACGCCGCCAGTGCCCTGCACCAGCACGCTGTCGCCGGGTTTCAGCTGCCCGTCAACCATCAGCGCACGCCAGGCGGTCAGTCCGGCGGTGGTCAGGGTTGAGGCCTGAGCGTGGCTCCAGCCTTTGGGGGCACGGGTAAAGGCATTGACGCGCGCGGTCACCACGCTGCGCGCATAGCCGTCGATACCGTCACCCGGCGTATTCATAAAGCTCGATTCCGCCGAGTCGCCATCCAGCCAGTCGGGGAAGAAGGTGCTGACCACCGCATCACCCACGGCAAACTCGCTGACGTCGGGGCCAACGGCGATCACCTCTCCGGCACCGTCGGCCATCGGGATACGTTTTTCCGCAGGGGGCATAATGCCGCAGACCACCGCGTAATCATGGAAGTTAAGGGAACTGGCGTGCAGGCGCACGGTAATTTCGCCGCTTTTGGGGGCGGCAGCCGGGCTTTCGCCGGGAAAGACATGGTCAAAGCCGCCACCGGCATTGACGAACATCGCGCGTGAATTCATAACGTTCTCCCTGTTCATCGATCGCAAACACGCGACCTTTCCTTTAATTGTAGGGGCAAACCGGGTCGACCGGAAAAAAGGTCGACCCCTACCCTATTGGGTAACACCGAAGTCGTAGGGGCTGACCCTCTTTTTCGGTCAGCCCGTCGGTCCGGGGTTACTCTTTGTCACCCAGCAGGACGGACTCCAGCGCGATCTCGATCATTTCGCTGAAGGTGGTCTGACGCTCGGCGGCGGTGGTCTGCTCGCCGGAGCGGATATGGTCAGACACGGTGCAAATCGCCAGCGCTTTCGCGCCGAACTCTGCCGCCACGCCGTAGATACCCGCGGCTTCCATCTCCACGCCGAGAATGCCGTACTTCTCCATCACGTCGAACATCTGCGGGTCCGGGGTGTAGAACAGATCCGCCGAGAAGATGTTACCCACGCGGGCATCCACACCCAGCGCTTTAGCCGCATCAACCGCGTTGCGCACCATGTCGAAATCGGCAATCGCTGCGAAATCATGGTCTTTGAAGCGCATACGGTTCACTTTGGAGTCGGTGCTGGCACCCATGCCGATCACCACGTCACGCAGTTTCACATCACTGCGCACCGCACCGCAGGAACCGACGCGGATGATTTTTTTCACGCCGAAATCGGTAATCAGCTCTTTCGCATAGATGGAGCAGGATGGAATACCCATACCGTGGCCCATCACTGAAATCTTACGGCCTTTATAGGTGCCGGTATAACCCAGCATGCCGCGCACGTTGTTCACTTCGACCGCGTCCTGCAGGAAGGTCTCCGCGATGTGCTTAGCGCGCAGCGGGTCGCCCGGCATCAGTACCACGTCAGCGAAATCACCCATCTCAGCGTTAATATGAGGCGTAGCCATGTTAAATCCTTAATCTTATTAAATGGGGTTTAAAGAATACTTTTACCGTATTCCATCGGCGACAGGCCAAAATAGCTGGCAACCGTCTGACCAATGTCGGCGAAGGTGTCGCGATAGCCGTAATCGCCCGGTTTCACGCCTGGGCCGTAGATCAGCACCGGGATATGCTCGCGGGTGTGCTCGGTGCCGCGCCAGCTTGGGTCACAGCCATGGTCGGCGGTGAGGATCAGAATATCGCCCTCTTTGACCAGCGCCATCAGCTCCGGCAGGCGGCGGTCAAACAGCTCGAGACCACCGGCATAGCCAGGGATATCGCGGCGATGTCCCCACGTTGAGTCGAAATCAACGAAGTTGGTGAACACAATACTGTTATCCGGGGCAATTTTCATCTCTTCAACGGTAACGTCAAACAGCGCGTCCAGCCCGGTGGCTTTCACCTTTTTGGTGATGCCAACGTGGGCATAGATATCCGCGATTTTGCCGACGGAGATCACTTCCCCACCCTGCTCGTCCACCAGTTTTTTCAGGATGGTCGGGGCCGGAGGCTCCACCGCCAGGTCATGACGGTTCCCGGTGCGCTCAAAGCTGCCCGGCTTATCACCAACAAACGGACGGGCGATCACGCGGCCGATATTGTAACCGCCTTCGGTCAGCGCTTCGCGCGCTATTTCGCACAGCGCATACAGACGGTCAAGGCCGAAGGTCTCTTCATGGCAGGCAATCTGGAATACCGAGTCGGCGGAGGTATAGAAAATCGGCTTGCCGGTTTTCATATGCTCTTCGCCGAGCTGGTCGAGGATCACCGTACCGGAGGAGTGGCAGTTGCCGAGATAACCCGGCAGATTGGCTTTTTCCACCAGCAGGTCGAGCAGCTCCTGCGGGAAGCTGTTCTCCACGTCGCTGAAATAGCCCCAGTCAAACAGCACCGGCACCCCGGCGATTTCCCAGTGGCCGGACGGCGTATCTTTCCCGGAGGAGAGCTCGCTGGCGTAGGCATAAGCGCCAATAATTTCGGCCTCTTTGTCCAGCCCCGGCGGGAATTTCCCGGTTGAGGCCTCTGCCGCTTTGCCCAACCCTAAGGCGGTCAGATTCGGCAGATGGAGTGGGCCCTTACGCCCTTTGTCTGCTTCACCCCTGAAGCACGCCTCGGCGATATGGCCGAGCGTATCCGAGCCTTCATCACCGAACTTGTCGGCGTCTTTACTGGAGCCGATTCCAAAGGAATCGAGCACCATGATAAATGCACGTTTCATCCTGGTCTCCTGCGCGATTGTCGCGATAGGCATTAAAAAAATGCGATCAGAACAGAATACTCGTTATTGCGAGATTCTGCGATAGATAACCGGCGTTACCTGCGGCTGTTCACTGCCCACCGCCACCGCGCGCTTCACGGCGGCGGCGGCTTCCTGCCAGCTGGCTTCCGTCGCCGCGTGGATCACTGCCAGCGGGCGCTGCGCATCAACGCTGTCGCCCAGCTGCGCCATCTCGCTGAAGCCAACGCTGTAATCAATGCTGTCGCTGGCACGACGACGCCCGCCGCCCATCGATACCACGGCCATTCCCAGCGCGCGCGTATCCATGGCACCGACGATCCCCGGCCGGTCGGCATACACCGCTTTGCTCAGCATCGGCGCGGGCAGGTAGTGGTCCATACGCTCGATAAAGTCCAGCGGACCTTTCTGCGCCGCCACCATGCGGCCGAAGATTTCGGCGGCACGGCCATTGTCCAGCACCGCCTGCAGCTTCGCCTGCGCCTCCTGCGCCGTCGCGGCCAGGCCGCCGGAGATCAGCATTTCGCTGCACAGCGCCATCGTCACCTCCAGCAGGCGCGGGTTGCGGTAAGCCCCGGTGAGGAACTGCACCGCTTCGCGCACTTCCAGCGCATTGCCAGCGCTGGAGGCCAGCACCTGGTTCATATCGGTCAGCAGCGCGGTGGTTTTGCAACCCGCGCCGTTGGCCACGCCGACTATCGCCTGCGCCAGCGATTCCGACAGTTCATAGGTCGGCATAAACGCGCCTGACCCTACTTTCACATCCATCACCAGTGCATCCAGCCCTTCAGCCAGTTTTTTCGCGAGGATCGAGGCGGTAATCAGCGGAATAGAGTCGACGGTCGCGGTGATATCGCGCGTGGCGTAGAAGCGTTTATCCGCCGGCGCCAGCGAGTTAGTCTGGCCGATAATCGCCACGCCAACGTCTTTAATAATCTGACGGAAGCGGTCATCTTCCGGGAAAATGTCAAAACCGGGGATCGCTTCCAGCTTGTCCAGCGTGCCGCCGGTGTGCCCCAGGCCGCGCCCGGAGATCATTGGCACGTAGCCGCCGCAGGCCGCCACCATCGGGCCCAGCATCAGCGAGGTCACGTCGCCGACGCCGCCGGTGGAGTGCTTATCCACCACCGGGCCATTGAGGTTCAGCGCCTTCCAGTTCAGTACCGAACCAGAATCACGCATCGCCATGGTCAGCGCCACGCGCTCCGGCAGCGACATATCGTGGAAGTAGATGGTCATTGCCAGCGCGGCAATCTGCCCTTCTGACACCGTGTTGTCGCGCACGCCGTTGATAAAGAAGCGGATCTCTTCTTCACTCAGCGCCTGACCATCACGTTTTTTACGAATAATTTCTTGTGGCAGGAACACGCTAACCCCCGGTATTTAAGTTGAAAATCGAACAACGGATTTACGGGCCGGGCATGCCCGGCCCCTACGGGTAAACAGCACGTTTGCCTGTGCCGCCGTCTCGCATCAGCATGCCCGACGGCGGCGAGTTATGCACCGTCGTAGGGGTCAGGCATGCCTGACCCGCATGCCGGAATTAATATTTGCTGTCGCTGGTCGCACCGCTGTGCCCTGCCGCATTCAGCAGGCTGGCTAACAGGCTGGAAGCGCCAAAGCGGAAATGGCGCGCATCGGCCCACTCCGCCCCCAGGATGTCATCGGCCAGCTTGAGGTAGATCGCCGCATCGTCAGCGGTGCGCACGCCGCCAGCAGGCTTAAAGCCCACCTGCTGCTTCACGCCCTGCTCGGCAATCACGCGCATCATAATCTCTGCGACTTCTGGCGTCGCATTGACCGGCACTTTACCGGTCGAGGTTTTAATAAAGTCCGCACCCGCTTTGATGGCGATTTCGGAGGCTTTACGGATCAGCGCTTCCTCTTTCAGCTCACCGGTTTCAATAATCACTTTTAACAGCACGTTTGCCGCAGAGCAGGCATCTTTACAGGCTTTTACCAGCTCAAAGCCGACGGTTTCATTACCGGCAATCAGCGCACGGTACGGGAATACCACGTCCACTTCGTCCGCGCCGTAAGCGATAGCAGCACGGGTTTCCGCCAGCGCGATATCAATATCGTCGTTGCCGTGTGGGAAGTTGGTGACGGTCGCGATGCGGATATCCGGAGTGCCCTGCTCGCGCAGCGTTTTACGCGCAATCGGGATAAAGCGCGGGTAGATGCAGATGGCGGCGGTGTTTCCGGCAGGGGATTTCGCCTGATGGCACAGCGCGATCACTTTCGCATCGGTGTCATCGTCATTCAGGGTGGTGAGATCCATCAGCTGCAGCGCGCGCAGCGCCTGAGTTTTTACATCGGACATGGTTGTCTCCAGACAATTTAGCAGCAGGCACGGTCAGCGCACCTGATAATGTTAAAATTATAACAGCCCGTGGCGAGCTATTTTGCGTGTAGTTTCACATTAAAAAGATGACAGTTGCACCATTATTGCATGAATAGTGACGCCCATCACAATTTAACCGCATGGCGCCCTGAGCGGCACGCAATAACGCAGCCACAGCCAGCCAGAAGAAAATGTTATAATTATAACATTTCATCTTCAAGGCAAAACAGGTCTCTCAGAAGTGTAGCCCGTGCTTCACAGGCCAAAGAGCGTGCGGGTGTTTTGGCGCAGGGTTTCAGCAATTTGCTCAGGGGATTCGGGGCGCAGTTCACACAGGGCCTGCCACACCTCTTTTACCCGTTCCGGGCGGTTGGGCTGGCCCTGAAAGCCCTGCAGCGGCATATCGGGGGAGTCGGTTTCCAGCAGCAGCGAAGAGAGCGGCAGGCGGGCAAGGGTATTGCGGGTTTTGCTGGCGCGCTCATAGGTGATGGTGCCACCGACGCCAATCGAATATCCGGCGCGAATGAAGGCCAGCGCCTGCTGTTCGCTGCCGGCAAAGCCATGCACCACGCCACGGCGCGGCAGCGCAATGCGCCGCAGGTGCAGCGCCAGCTTGTCATGAGTGCGGCGTGAATGGAGGATCACCGGCAGATCGTAGTCACGCGCCAGCCGCAGCTGCGCATCCAGCAGCGCCTGCTGACGTTCAAACTGCGGATTGTCGATAAACAGATCGAGGCCGATCTCCCCAATCGCCACCAGCTTTGGCGGGCGTGCTTTTAAATGCTGTTCCAGCGCTGCCAGCTGCGGCTCACCGTGTTCGGCAATCGCCATCGGGTGCATGCCCAGCGCGGCATAGACAGCGTCATGCTGCTTTGCCAGCGCCAGCACGCCGGCAAAGCGCTGCGCCGACACGCCCACCGCAATGATCTTCTCCACCCCGGCAGCGGCGGCACGCGCCAGGCTGGCGGCCTCGTCACCGACAAACGGCGGAAAATCAAAGTGACAGTGGGTATCGACAAAACGCATTGTCATGCCAGCGATCCTTTATCGTAATCGGTTTCATTACCCACCAGCGGGTCGAGAATAATCCCCTGGCGATCCGGCTCATTCGCCACCGGCGCAGGTGGCACCACAATATGACGACGCACCACGCTGTCACCGCCATTCAGCCACTGGCCGACGGTGGCGAGGAAGTAACGCCCGCAGCGGCGGCCCAGATGATAATCTTTATTCAGTGAGGCGACCCGGCTGCCGAGCGCCATACTGGCGAGCGGGCGCGGCGGGTAGATCTCAATAATGCGCAGATTATCCGGCGGGTTATCGATAAAGCTCTGAATTTGGTGATAGCTCTCTTCGTGCACCTGCATAATGTTGATCAGCGGCTGCAAAGCGCCCTCACTCAGCCAGCGCTCCACGCGCTTCAGCCACTGCGGAGTATAGGTCATCTGAGAGGGGACCGTGCGGATCACCACAATGGTATCTGCCCCGCGCCGCGCCGCTTCACGCACCGGGATCGCATCACGGATACCGCCGTCCAGATAGCTGACGCCCGCCAGATCCACCCCGGGGCGATAAAAACCGGGAATAGCGCTGGAGGCTTTAATAATGTCGTGCCAGTTATCCGCCGTCGGCGCGAAGTAGCTTGGGGTGTAGTCGTCGCTACGGCAGGCGCACATATAAAATTCGCGCCCGTCAGCAAACATTTTTTCGGCAGCGCTGAGCGCCAGCGGGAACTCAGAACGGGTAATATCCACCAGCCAGTCGAGATCGATCAAGTGACCACCGCGCACAAAGCGCATCGGGTCAAAAAACAGTTTACTGGTGGTGTAGCGGGTGATGACGCGCCGCGCGTAGCCGGGCTGTGCGCAGACGAAAGCGGAAAGGTTTTGTGCCCCGGCGGAGGTGCCGAGCATCAGGTCGAAAGGATTGAAGTGAGCACGCTGAAACTCATCCAGCACTCCCGCGGTAAAGATACCGCGCTGCCCACCCCCTTCGCACACCAGAGCAATTCTGCCCGGGGTGAAAGGTTTTAACGCCAGCGGCTCAATATTGCCGAGGGTTATCGGGATGCGTATGCCCAAGCCAGGTATCCTCTCAGATGAAAAAGAGAGGATACCTGTTATCAGTCAAATCTGTGAGGCGCTTCTTGCTCTCAGATGTAACGTTTGGAAACTAGAGTTTTTTACGACCGGTAAACAGGCTGACCAGGAAGATAATGATACCGACAACGAAGACAATTTTTGCTGCCCATGCTGCTGTACCAGCCAGACCACCAAACCCTAACGCAGCTGCAATCAGTGCGATAATCAGGAAGATAATACCCCAACGAAACATAAGCCTCTCCTTACCAGTAGTGTATTCAAACTGTTTTTATCATTCAGCTCACGGCTTGTGGCTGAACGTTATTCTTTGCAGGTCTGACAGTGGTGGCCCCCGCAGAGCGAAGGCCGCCGGGTAATTACGATTTAACCACTAAATCGTTTTTAACACTTTTCACGCCATCAATGGCCTTGGCAATACCTTCAGCGCGTTCTGACTGCGCCTGCGTTTTCACCGTACCGGACAGCTGCACCACGCCATTAGTGGTTTCCACTTTCACATTACGTGACGGTACGATGTCATCTGCTAACAGTTTAGCTTTAATTTCAGAGGTTGTTGCCGTATCTCCAGCGTAACCTTTCATTGTCTGCTTAGTGCTGTCTTTTACGTGTAGTTTGTCGCTAACCGATTTCACGCCTTCAACTTTACCCGCGACCGCTACAGCCTTCTCGGCCTGGTCCTGGGAAGTCACGAAGCCGTTCAGAGTGACAACGCCACTGTGGGTTTCGACAGAAATATCGGTACTTTTAATCGCTTCGTCATCGACAAGGGCTGCTTTCACCTTCGCCGTTACGCCGCTGTCGTCCATGTAGCCACCGACTTTTTTCATTGAGCTATCGATTTTCGAACCCGCGCTGTCGGCGGTAGACTCCGCTTTGCCCGTCATAGTGTCCGCTGCCATCGCAGAGCCACCAGCCAGTACCGAACCTACCATTACCGCCATCAGAGTTTTTGCAATCTTAGTGTTGATCATCGATTCGTTCCTTTTGATTAGTACCACTCACAACGGTGAGCTTTTCAGCCACAAACGGCGTGGCTGTAGTTGTCGGCCAGATGGAGCTTAGCCCGTGAACGTTGCAGCAACCGCGCCGCATATTTTGCGTCCTGTAGAAATCAATATAGACGGTAATCAGGATTTCACCGGGGATAGTGGTTGAATTGATGGATAAAGCAGCAGAAAAGAGAGTGTTTAGGAGGAGTCTGTAAGATTGTAGGGGCCGATCTTTTTTTTCGATCGGCCCTAAGAAGATTAATGCTCGCGGGTTTTACGGAACACCACGTCAGGATAACGCTCCTGGGTAATGTTGAGGTTCACCATGGTTGGCGCGATGTAGGTCAGGTTATCGCCGCCGTCGAGCGCCAGGTTAACTTCATTCTTACGCTGGAACTCATCAAACTTCTTCGCGTCGCTGCACTCTACCCAGCGGGCGGTAGAGACGTTAATCGCTTCGTAGATCGCTTCCACGTTGTATTCGCTTTTCAGGCGCGCAACCACCACGTCGAACTGCAGGACACCCACCGCGCCCACGATCAGATCGTTGTTGTGGACCGGGCGGAACACCTGCACGGCGCCCTCTTCCGACAGCTGCACCAGCCCTTTCAGCAGCTGTTTCTGCTTCAGCGGGTCGCGCAGACGAATGCGGCGGAACAGCTCAGGGGCGAAGTTCGGTATACCGGTGAACTTCATGTTCTCACCCTGGGTAAAGGTGTCGCCGATCTGGATGGTGCCGTGGTTGTGCAGGCCGATAATATCGCCCGGATAGGCCTCTTCCACGTGCGAACGGTCACCGGCCATAAAGGTCAGCGCGTCGGCGATGGTGACATCTTTACCGGTGCGCACCTGGCGCAGCTTCATGCCTTTTTCATATTTACCGGACACCACGCGCATAAACGCCACGCGGTCGCGGTGTTTCGGGTCCATGTTGGCCTGAATCTTAAACACGAAGCCGGTAAATTTCTCATCGGCAGCGGTGACGGTGCGCAGATCGGTATCGCGCGGCATCGGCGATGGCGCCCACTCAACCAGCCCGTCGAGCATGTGGTCAACGCCAAAGTTACCCAGCGCAGTCCCGAAGAACACCGGGGTTAGCTGGCCTGCCAGGAACAGCTCGCGGTCAAACTCGTGCGATGCGCCCTGCACCAGCTCCAGCTCGTCGCGCAGCTGCCCGGCGAGATCTTCACCGATGGCGGCGTCCAGCTCCGGGTTATCCAGCCCTTTAACCACGCGCACTTCCTGAATGGTATGACCCTTACCGGTCTGGTACAGGTAGGTTTCATTTTTATACAGGTGGTAAACGCCCTTAAACAGCTTGCCGCAGCCGATTGGCCAGGTGATTGGCGCACAGGCGATTTTCAGCTCGCTCTCAACTTCGTCCATCACTTCCATTGGGTCGCGGATGTCACGGTCGAGCTTGTTCATAAAGGTCAGGATCGGCGTGTCGCGCAGACGGGTCACTTCCATCAGCTTACGGGTACGATCCTCAACGCCTTTCGCGGCGTCGATCACCATCAGACAGCAGTCAACCGCCGTCAGAGTACGGTAAGTATCTTCGGAGAAGTCTTCGTGCCCCGGGGTGTCCAGCAGGTTGACCAGGCTATCGCGATAGGGGAACTGCATCACCGAGGTAGTAATGGAGATACCGCGCTGTTTTTCCATCTCCATCCAGTCGGACTTGGCGTGCTGGTTGGAGCCGCGGCCTTTTACCGTACCGGCGGTCTGGATCGCCTGTCCGAACAGCAGCACTTTTTCAGTGATGGTGGTTTTACCGGCATCCGGGTGCGAGATGATGGCAAAAGTGCGGCGGCGAGCCACCTCTTGCATAAAGGGTGCATTTGACATGAAAATTCTTCTACAGATGATGAATCATTAATGGCCGGCATTTTCGCCGATCCCGGCGTGAGAAACAATGAACAACGGCGCTTATTCAGCCGAATGGCCGACAAACGCCGTAAACAGCGGTCAGGACGGTCTTATCGCAGCCGATCGTTCGGCCTCGCACTCGGCCCGAATGCAGCAGCCTGCCAGATGATCGTTCACCAGCCCGAGCGCCTGCATCAGCGAGTAGGTCGCCACCGGCCCCACCCACGTCCAGCCGCGTTTTTTTAGCGCTTTTGACATCGCCTGCGCTTCCGGGCAGGTTTTCACCGTCTGCCAGTACGCCAGGTCAACCTGCGCCGGGCGCTGGTCCGCCGCAGGCTCAAACTGCCAGAACCACGCCGCCAGCGAACCCGCTTCGTCCACCAGCTCGATGGCCCGCTGCGCGTTATTAATGGTCGAGAGGATTTTAGCGCGGTTGCGCACGATACCCTTATCCGCCATCAGCCGGGCGATATCCTCATCGTTGAAGCGCGCCACCTGGCGAAAATCAAAGCAGGCAAACGCCAGGCGGAAGTTATCGCGCTTGTTATAAATCATCTTCCACGACATGCCGGAGAGAAATCCTTCCAGGCACACTTTTTCAAACAGCAGGATGTCATCCACCACCACCCGCCCCCACTCGCTATCGTGGTAATGCGGCATGGCAGGCTGCCAGGCACAGCAGGTGCGCCCGTCTGCGCTTAGGGTCAGCCCTGAAGCGGCAAGATCCACGTTATCCATTTAACGCTCTCCTTGTTTAACAGTGCTCTTTGAGGGTAAACGCCAACGCGCACGCAATGCTATACCTAATCGCATAATCCAACCTGTTCAACTACGTTTACTCCATCCCCACTTAACAAGGCCGTGTAAATTATGAGCGATAAAGAGTATCAGCCAGCAAAAGTCTGGAGCGAAAACAAAGCCCTCGGCGGCACCTGGGGCAGCATCAACCGCCCGACTGCCGGAGCGCGTTTTGACGCCGAGCTGCCGGTCGGCAAGCACCCGCTACAGCTCTATTCGATGGGCACGCCGAACGGCCAGAAGGTGACTATCCTGCTGGAAGAGCTGCTGGCGTTAAACGTGCAGGGCGCGGAGTATGACGCGCACCTGATCCGCATCGGCGACAGCGACCAGTTCTCCTCCGGTTTCGTTGCGCTGAACCCGAACTCGAAAATCCCGGCGCTGCTCGACACCACCACCATTCCCGGTACCCGCGTATTTGAGTCCGGCGCTATCCTGCTTTACCTCGCCGAGAAGTTTGGCCACTTCCTGCCGAAAGACCCGGCAGCGCGCACCGAAACGCTGAACTGGCTGTTCTGGCTGCAGGGCGCTGCGCCTTACCTGGGCGGTGGCTTTGGCCACTTCTACGCCTATGCACCGGTGAAAATCGAATACGCTATCGACCGCTTCACCATGGAAGCCAAGCGACAGCTCGACCTGCTCGACCAGCAGCTGGCGAAGCATCGTTATATTGCCGGGGATGATTACACGATTGCCGATATGGCGGTGTGGCCGTGGTACGGCGCGCTGGTGAAGGGGCTGATGTATGAGGCGGCGGAGTTTATTGATGCAGCATCGTACAAAAATCTGCTGCGCTGGACCGACGAAGTGGCAGCCCGCCCGGCGGTAAAACGCGGCCGCGTGGTTAACCGCACCTGGGGCCCGGAGAACGAGCAGCTGGCGGAGCGCCACGACGCGCAGGACTTTGCTAAGCTGGGGCTGTAAGAGCGGCAGAGGGCGGCCTGAGCCAGGCCGCCCAATCCCACCGGCATTTTGCCTTAAGCCTCACGGAGAGATACCGGCCGTGCCGTATAGAGTGGGATGTCGTGCTCACCGATAAGATGATTAATCAATGACTTTTATTTTAAGCGGCCTGACTTTGCTATATAACCACAGCCCGATAAAAGCCAGGGTACCAAAAATAGCAGTAAATCCCACCGTAATGAGCAGGCCACTAAATAGAGAAACAGGTAATGCAGCAATACCCGTAATGAGTTTATCGTTAAATTTCACCACGCCTGCACCGAATATACCGGCTATACCAATGATAGTGGACAACACCATTATTGATACCCCAAAGCCTATCAGCATCAGTTTGTATATTACCAGGCTACTGATTTTTTTATCGTTCATTCGCTATCCTTATTGCTATAGTTGAAGAAACACCTGCGTAAATTTAATCACACCATTCTACTTTGGCATAATCTTCCTGCTTTAGCATCCATTCACTTTGAGATAATCAAAGCTCTAGTATATTTGACTGAAGCAAAGGACTTATCGTATCACCCTCATTACACACACGTTCTATTTTGAATGTGGGAATTGGGTAGTCACTATCACTTTGCGATACAGCATTTTTAACAAACAATTTAATTGAAACATATTCACCCTGGCCATCAATGCCGATAACTGGCCATTTTTTATCTTTGCATGAAGACCAATCTCTCAACTCACTTCCAGGAATTACAGATGCCTGCTTAAACTCATTTTTAAATTTATTAAGAAAGCTTACACGGCTCAGGATTGAGTGGTTCTATTATCGCATTCGGTGACAGTCTTAACTGCCACCTTCGAAAAGCTGGCAGCTACGTAACATTATTTACAGAACCCGAACATAAAACCAAATATTTTTTTACTGCCATTCTCTCTTGGGTTACGCTAATCCGCTACAAACCAAAAAATAAACCCGGAAGGTTCTCAAGGATCACTTCCGGTTTCATTTAATTATATATATCTTTGTTTTCAGCTTTTTCTATAAAGAGTTCTTGCAATTCACCCTGTATTTCTTCATCTTTATAAGTAACAATAAAATCACCATCTATATTATCAGGATAATGAGAACCATCGAGAGTGCCTAGTATTACTGAAGCACTATCGGCAATTGCAACATCAATAAACCTTAAAACATCATCTTTGTCCGCATCACTTAGTTTAGCCAAAGCATTTCTTGCTTTAGCATAAACATCAGTATCGTTGTTAACTGTTTTTTTTAAAGATTTTTTATAACGCGAGGAGTTATCTTCAAATAACTCTTTGAAAATTGCATTAACTACCTGTTCATTAAGATTCATATATTCCTCATCACCTTAGCTCAGGGTACATTTTCTTGTTTAAATCGATAAGCTCCTGAAGTTTACTATTCGGCACTTCAGGGTAAACTCGCCTTAATTCTTTGATGTCTCTTGCGATAACATCTCTGGCATTTGTAAACGGCAATCCAGTGTTAGCATTTATTTTGCTTCTGGATACAATTCCAACACCTTCTTTCGATACGGTATGGCCAACACGCGGCACTAACATGGCAGGTGCAGTCATAGGATCATATCCTTCGACCAAATCTTTCATCAGGTTTTTCTGGCCCACGTGATGCGAGTCCAACCCAAGATTTAACCCCTTCACCGCATTCTTGTTGCCCTGATGAGAATTTACATCCCATTTTTCTGGCTTACAACCACTCAACCCCAGCGGATCCACCCACGTCAGCGGGTCCGGCACATAAGCATAGGTGTTCAGCCCCCCCGCCAGCCCTATCGGGTCCAGCTGGGTAAACCGCCCTGCCACCG
Source organism: Erwinia aphidicola (assembly GCF_014773485.1). Lineage (GTDB taxonomy): Bacteria > Pseudomonadota > Gammaproteobacteria > Enterobacterales > Enterobacteriaceae > Erwinia > Erwinia aphidicola. The sequence goes on from NZ_JACXBP010000002.1 coordinate 272,053, forward strand.
GGTCGTAGTAGCGGAATAAATTGTAGTGAAGCCCGGTCTCCGCGTCAAAATACTGCCCCTGAAAGCGCAGGTTCTGCTTCAACCCGCGCGGGCTGCTCTCGCGCTCCGTTTCCCCCCAGGTGGAGAAAGTCCCCTGCCACACCACCTCGCCATACTGGTCGGTCATGCGCTCCGGCAGGCCGTTCAGCTCGCTGTGATACCAGTACGTTTCGCTGCTCTCGCCCACGCTGTCCACCCGCGCCAGCGGCTCCCAGCCGCCCTCCGCGTAGATATACTGCGTGCTGCGCGCAGGCTGACGGCTGCTCTGCTCGCCGACCATCTGCAGGCCGGTCCAGTGGAAAGTGACAATCTCGGCATCATCCGGTGACTCGCCGTGGCGATGCAGGATCTTCTGCGTACGCCGCCCAAGCAGGTCGTAGCGGTAGGCCACCCGGCTGAACTCGCGGTGGCCGCTCAGGGTCACCTCCGACACGCGGTGCTCGTCGTCCCAGGCGAAATGCTGCTCCACGCCGTCGCGCGCGGCGCGGCGCCACGTCAGGCGGCCAAAGCCGTCATACTGCCAGCGCGCCCCCTTCAGCCGCTGCAGCAGGTTGTGCCACACCACCTGCCCCGGTGCATCGGTGCGGTTGCCCGCCGGGTCATAGTGGAAGCGCTCCTCCTGCTGCGGGCGCAGCCTGCGCGTCACCTGCCCTTCGGCATCGTAGCCAAAGCGCTGCTGCGCAAACGGCGCTTCGCCGTCGGCGCTGACGCCGTTAATCAGCGTCTGCTGCGCCACCTGGTCAAGCCGGTCCCACTGATAGCGGCGTTCCAGCACCGGGCTGCGCCGCATCACAATGCGCCCGACGCGGTCATAGCGCGTCTCCAGGCTCAGCGCGCCCTGGCTGCGCACGATCTCGCGGTGCAGCGCGTCGCGCTGATAAGCCGTAATTTCCTGGTTCTGCCCGGCGTGCTGCAGGTTGAGCTGCAGCAGGTGCCCGCTGCCGTAACGCAGGAAATTCAGCGCCCGACCATCGGGGCGGCTGCTCTGGCTGAGGTTGCCCAGCGCATCATACTGATACTGCCACAGGCCGCCGTGGTTCTCCTCGCTCAGCAGGTTGCCGAGCGCGTCGCGGGTAAAGTTCAGCTCTTCCGCCCACGCTACCGCCTGGCCCGCAGACTGCGCCTGCTGCCACTGTGCCAGCGCCACTTTGCGCAGCGTGATGCCACGCGGCTGGTACCGGTACTCGGTGCGGTGCTCCGCCGTCTGCCGGGCGGTAATGCGGCCCAGCGCGTCATACTCCATCTTTGTGCTGTGTGCGGCCAGCGCTTCGCCCGCCTGCAGCAGCGGCTGCTGGGTTATCTCAACCACCTGGCCCTGCTGGTCATAGCGATAGCGCTTACGCCGCCCGGCGTAGTCAGTCTGCGCCAGCAGGCGCTCGCCGCTGTCGTACTCAAACTGCCAGCGGTCACTGTTGGCGTTGATCAATCCGGTCATGCGGCCAAAGCGATCGTACTGGTAACGGGTGACGTGCCCGGCGGGGCTGATCTCGCTGACAATCTGCCCGCGCACGTTGCGTTTTACCTTACGCTCGCTGAAGCCGTCAATATTCTCGCCGGTCAGTAGCCCGGCGGCATCGTACTCGTAAAGCGTCTCGCGCCCGTCCGGGCGGGTCAGCCGCTGCAAACGGCCCGCCGCGCTCCAGCGGTAGCGCGTGCAGTTACCGGCAGCGTCGGTGTGCGCTGCCAGCCGTCCGGCGGCATCATACTGGTTATGGCTCTGGTAGCCCGAGCAGTCCTCGTCATGCAGCAGCTGGCCGCGCTCATCCCAGGCGTAGCGGTGCGTATTCTCCAGCGCATCAATCGTGCAGGTCAGGTCGCCCTGCGCGTTCCACTGGTAGCGCGTCACGGCACCCTGCGGATCGGTTACCGCCACCACATCGCCCAGCGCGCTGTACTGATACTGCCAGGCGGCACCGTCCGGCATGACCTCCTGCTCCGGCAGCGCCCATACCGGGTGCCAGACGGTCAGCGTCGAGCGCCCCAGCGGATCTTTCACCTGCGTCAGGTTGGCGCGCTCGTCGTAGCCATACTCCCAGCGCTCACCCTGCGGGCCGGTGGTGCTGAGCAACAGTTCGCCCTGCGCCGCCCAGCGATAACGCCACTCCGCGCCGTAGCTGTCGGTGTAGTGAGTAATACGGTACAGCGCGTCCCAGCGATGCTCGCTGCTGCCCCCTGAAAGGCAGGTGACGGTGGCGCTGCGCGCCTGTTCATCCGCATCGATCAGCCAGTGCTCAAGGCTCTGTTCGCCATCGAGAACCTGATATTCGCTGACGCGCCAGTTCTCGCCGTCGGCGGCGGGCCGCCACTGATACGCCACCGTCAGGCCGGTGGCGTAGCTGTGCGAGGCCAGCAGATCGCTGGCGCGATCCCAGCCAAAGCAGCGGGTGGTGATGCCGTCCGCATCCTGCACCGCAATCAGCTGCCCCTGCGGGTTGTAGGCATAGCGCACCCGCAGCTGCGGCGCGCCGTCTACCTGCTGATGCACCGCCGCCAGCCGCCCGTGAGCATTCTCATAGCTGAGGCGCACTTCCAGCGCCTCATTGTCGCTGGCGATGGAGACCAGCTGCCCGGCGTCGTTCCAGCTGAAGTGCAGGCAGTTATCGTGGCGATCGTACTGGCGCGCAATGCGCCACTCGCCTTCGCGGGTCGGGTCCGGCTCGTAGAGGAAAAACTCCCCCTGCGCGGTCTGCATCACCACCACGCCCTGCAGGGTGCAGTACAGGGTAAAGCCATCTTCATGGAACTGGATCACATCACCTGGGCGCACTTCGCCCAGCCCCAGCTCGCGCCCGGACATATCGCGCCAGAGAAAATGCAGCGTACCGTCCGCTGCCTGCACGCGCAGCAGGCGGGTCTCAAACGGCAGCATCCAGCCGCTGCCCAGCATCCCGCTGGCGCGGTTGCGGCTATGGTAGATGCGCTGCCAGTAGAGCGGGATACGGTCCTGCAGCACAAAGTCGAGATCTTCCTGCCCGGCGAGGATCTTCGACCCCAGCGCAATATTGACCGGGTGCGCGGTCGCCATGGCGTTCTGCGCCAGCCTGCCAACGGCCGCCGCCGCCGCGTTCCCCACCGCTTCACCGCCGATGGCGCAGGCGGTTTTACGCACCGCCAGGCGCGCCATCAGGCGACTGACCGAGCGGTCAAGCATCTGCACGCCCAGCTGCCCCAGCTCCTTGCCGAGTCCGCCGCCAATCAGGTTGCCGGCAAAGTAGGCGAGGAAATTTTTACCGCTGCGGATGTCGCGCACCACGATGCTGTCGCCGCCGATGCGCACGCGCGGGTCGTCAGCAACTTCTATCTTCGCCTCGCAGGTGCTGCGGTGACCGTTGCGCACCGCCGGGTGGCCGTTAATCAGTACGCGCTTTGAGCCTTCCGCAAGAAAGTTTTCACTCTCCACCATATGCCCTTTGCTGCACGCCACGGTATCTTTATCCGACGGGGTCGCATAGGGGCTGGCGCTGGCCACGGTCGGCTGCACAATATCCTGGCCGACGTTTTTGAAGAAGTTACCTACCGAATCGGCGTTGATGCTGCTGATACTCTCGCCCAGTGCGCTGAGAAAAGCCCCCGGATGGCGCACGGTATCGGCCACGCTGGTGGCCATCGCCATAGCAATCGCCAGCGCGCCCGGCTCATCTTCCGCTTTCGGGGCCGGGGCGTTGAGAAAATCATGGTCGACTTTACCCGCCGCACGCGCCGCTTTTTTGCCCTTCATCAGCACGTTATCGGAACCGCTTGTAATCAGCGCATCCGGCGGGCCACGCATGCCGAGGGTATCCAGCAGGCCATCAACGGCGTCACTGACCATGCTGCCGATGCGCTCCGGAAAACCGTTGACCATCGCCCCCACCACCAGCGCGGCGCCAATCGCCACGCCAACACCGCTGGCGGCCATCGCCGCCCCGGCGGAGAACACCGCCAGATAGATCGCGCCTTCCACCAGCCCGGCGGCGAAGTCCCCCAGCAGCGAGCTGTGGACCAGCGGGTCGTCGATGCGCGCTGCGATTAACTCATCCGCCATCGCTTACGCCTCCCCGCCCGGCAACGGAGTGAATCCCTGACGGATCCCCTCCCAGGTGGCCAGCGCCGCCGCATCGAACTCGCCGCTGCAGCTAAACGTCACCGCCAGCAGATGCGTAGGCAGCATGACCACCAGCAGTTTTTGCGCCACGCGCACGCCCTGCGTCTCAAAGCGCATAGTGATTTCACGGGCAGGCAGCGGCCCGAAATGGCTCTCCTGCGGCTCATCGCCGGAGAACTTCTTCATATCTCGCTTAACTTTGGCAATCTGCTGGTCGATAAAAGCCTGCTCATCGCCCGCTTTCACCTCCCACGCGCGCGTCAGCACCAGCGTGGCGCGGCTTGCTGGCAGGCGCAGAATGGTCACGCTCTGATCCTGCGCCACTTCCGGCAGCGTCAGGGTGCCTTCCGACAGGTGATATTCGACTGGCTGGCTCATGAGTTGCTCCCTGAGTTGTTAAAGGCATCCTTCACTTTGGCGGTGATATCCGCCGGGGTTGGCTGCTGCGGGGCGGCCTGCGCGGGTTGCTTGACGTTGAGATCCAGCGTACCGCCGGTATTGATCTCGCCCTGCTGCGAGGCATTTATCTGGAAGTTAAGGCACTGCAGCGAGATAGTGCCGTTCGGGTCGAGGATCAGCATGCTGTCGCCGCTCAGCAGGCGAATGCCCTGACCTGAAGAGAGCAGGATCGCGCCCTGGCTATCAAGGCTGTAATCGCCGCCCACCAGCTCGCTGCGGTTCAGCTGGGTGGCATGGTTGTAGAGGCCACTCACCTTGCCGTCAAAGCTTTTTGCCACCGCCAGCGTCTGGTTACCGCCAACCGAGCGCGTCTCATCATTTTTAACGGTGGTGTCCATATTGCGCTCGGCCTGCACCCACAGCTGCTCCTCACCCGCTTTATCTTCAAAACGCAGGGCGTTGGCGTTATCCGGGGTACCGTCTTTTGAGCGGCTCATAAAGCCCATCTGCGTGGCGGCGGCGGGCAGCGCCCACGGCGGCATGCTGGCTTCGTTGTAAACGCGCCCGGTGATAATCGGCCGGTCCGGGTCGCCGTTGATAAAGTCGATCACCACCTCGTCATTCACGCGCGGGATCTGCACCCCGCCGAAACCCTGGCCCGCCCACGCGCTCGACACGCGCACCCAGCACGAGCTGGTGTCGTCGCCCTTCGCGTGTCGGTCCCAGTGAAACTTCACCTTCACCCGGCCATATTTGTCGGTCCAGATTGATTCACCCTGCGGCCCCACCACCTTCGCCGTCTGCGGACCGTGGGTGCGCGGCCACGCGGTGCGCTGCGCCGAGCGGAACTGCGTACTGGACGGGATCACCGTCAGCCACACCGTGTGGTTGCTCTCGCCCCCGCCGGACGCGTAGCTGTTCTCTTCAAAGTGGTACAGCGCGCTGAGGATCAGGTAGTCGTCGGCGTCACTGGCGAACGGCGGGTTGCTCAGCGTGAAGGTGCAGCCCGGCACGATGCCGGTCGAGGTCGCTTTGGCGTCGATGCGCTGGTGCTCCGCCTGCCACTCCTCCTGGCGGATGCGCGCGTAGAACTCGCCGTGGCTGTGCTCAACAAACCGCCCCGGCCACTCGTAGTAGTCAATCTTGCCCGGCTGCGGCGACGACGGGTTCTGCCGCGCCTGGAACATCCACGCGTTCGGCTTGCGGAAGTCGTAGTCGTCCAGGCTGTAGATGCCCGGCGTGACCCGCTCGGCTATCGACCATGCGCCAATCCCCTCTTCATCCGTCGAGCCGCCGGAGGCGGTGGCGTGGTAGGGGATAGCCTCATAGCCGGCGAACGCCTGGTGCTGCTGCGGCGCGTCGAACATCACCAGCGTGTGCTGCTCCGCGTCGTGGCGGAAGAAGAAGTAGATCCCCTCCAGCTCCATCAGGCGCGAGATAAAGTCGTAGCTGCTCTCCTGGTACTGCACGCAGTACTCCCACGTGCGGTAGTCCCCCGCCAGCCTGTCCTCCACGTTGACCCCGTACTCGCCGAGCACGGTTTTGATGATGTCCGGCAGCCGCTGGTTCTGGAAGATGCGCTGGTTGCGGTCGCGCTTCAGCGGCCACAGGTCGGACTCCATCACCAGGGTGTACACCGCGTAGCGCGTGCCGTTCAGGTCGGCGCTGTGCACCTTCACCGAGGTGATTTTGCCGTTGAGGTAGCGCGGCGCGGCGGCCAGCGCGGTGGTGGGAATGGTCAGCGTGATCGGCTGGCCGAGCATCGCCCGGCGGTCAAGGCGCGCGTCGGTGCTGAGCAGCGTCACGGTCAGCTCAAAGCTGCGCGAGACCACTTCCATTCCCTCCAGCTTCCAGAACTGCAGGGTGCCGTCTCCGGCGGGGGTGGTGGCGGTAATACGATCAAACATTATCTTGCTCCCTGAATGCGGTGCCCGCACGCGGCGGGCGATAGCGTCAGCTCTGCGGGTTCAGCAGCCACGCACCTTCCTGCTCAATAGTGATGCTCTGACTGCGGGTTTCACCGCGATTGGTGACGTCAAACTGGTAGTTGCCAGGCGGCAGCTGCAGGGTGGCGAAGCCGTTTGGCGACGGCACCAGCGCTTCGGCTTTACCGTTCACCTGCACTTTGTCGCCCGGCTGCAGCCGGATATAGACCTGGGCAATCGGCTCCGGCGGCGGCGGTGCGGCAGCAGGCGTCGCCGCCGCTTCTGGCGCTGCCGCAGCACTGTTAGCGGGCGCGGCATTGCTGGCGGTCTGCTGCGCAGGCGTCTCAGCCGGCGCCTGCGCGGCCACCGGGGCATCATCGCCGCCGGATGAACCCATCAGCACCCCAACGCCGATCCCCACCAGCACCCCGGCCGCCACCAGGCCCGGCAGCATAAAGCGCTGCAGCCTGTTAACCGGGGTGGGCGCTTGCGCTTCTGGCTCAACCGGCACCAGCATGGTGCCCGGTCCGCTGACTTTCACTTCGTGGATCTCGTTGATGTCAGAGACCGGCAGCTCCATCAGTGCGGCAAAGGCATCGACGGTCTGCGGGCGATCTTCCGGGTGCAGCGCCAGCGCCTGGTCAATGGCGTCAAGCAGCGGCAGCGAGTAGCCCGCCGGGCGGCGCTCCGTCAGCGGCTGGTAGCTGTCTTCAATGCTGCGCACCACGCTGACGGTCGGCGGCGTGCCGACAATCAGGGTGTGCAGCACTGCGCCAAGCGCATAGATATCGGTCCAGGTGCCCTGCTCGCTCTCGTTGTCGTCGCTGTACTGCTCAATCGGCGCGAAGCCAGGCTTGAGCATGGTTTCGGTTTCGTCGGACAGGTTGCCGATCGCCTTACGCGCCGAGCCAAAGTCGAGCAGCACCGGCACCCCGTTATCCTGGATCTGGATGTTATCCAGCGAGATATCACGGTGCAGGTAGCCCTCCTGGTGGATGGCGTTAATCGCGCCAAACAGCGGCGGTAGCAGGCGGCGGATCCAGGCCTCGTCGATGATCTGCGGCCGCTGCTGGTGCAGCTGCGACAGCGTGGTGCCGCTGTAAAACGCGGTACACATGTAGGCGGTGTCGTTCTGCACCCAGAAGCGCAGCACGTGCAGCAGGTTCGGGTGGTTAAAACGCGCCAGCAGGCGCGCTTCCTGAATAAAGCTGTTCAGCCCGGCGTGAAAGGTTTTACTGAAGTGCTCGCTGCGCAGCACCAGCGTCAGGTCGCTGTTACGCGCCGCCAGTGAGGCGGGCATAAACTCTTTGATGGCGATGGTGCGCTCCAGCTGATGGTCGCGGGCGCGATAGACAATGCCAAAGCCGCCGCCGCCAATCACCTGCTCAATCTCAAACTCATTGAAGCGGTAGCCGACCGGCAGTGCGTTCGGCACCGTGCGGTTGTTATCATGTTCAGACATTATGGATAACTCTCTGATAGCTTAAGCAAATTGACAGTGGAACTCACCTTCAAGCAGTGAGACGTGCAGGCGGCGATACTGTTCGTCGCGCGCGCTGGCAGACAGCAGCATCTGGCTCATTTGCGGCAACAGGGTATTAGTGAGGATGGCGTCAACCATACGGCCGCCGGACTCCACTTCAGTGCAGCGCTGCACAATCTGCGCAATCACGCTGTCGTCGACCACCGAGGCGATACCGTGGTTCTCCTCCAGGCGGCGCTGAATGCGCTGCAGCTGCAGGCGCACAATCTGCGCCAGCATCGCATCGCTCAGCGGGTAGTACGGCACCACCAGCAGGCGACCGAGCAGCGCAGGCGGGAACACCTCCAGCAGCGGCGGGCGCAGCGCCCCGGCCAGCACTTCCGGCTCCGGCATCAGCTCCGGGTCGGCACACATCGCGTCAATCAGCTGGGTGCCGACGTTGGAAGTGAGGATGATAATGGTGTTGCGGAAGTCGATATGCCGCCCTTCGCCATCCTCCATCCAGCCTTTATCAAACACCTGGAAGAAGATCTCGTGCACGTCCGGGTGCGCTTTTTCGATCTCGTCGAGCAGCACCACGCTGTAAGGACGGCGGCGCACCGCCTCGGTCAGCACACCGCCTTCGCCGTAGCCGACATAGCCGGGAGGCGCGCCCTTAAGGGTGGAGACGGTGTGCGCTTCCTGGAATTCGCTCATATTGATGGTGATGATGTTCTGCTCGCCGCCGTACAGCGTCTCTGCCAGCGCCAGCGCGGTCTCGGTTTTACCAACGCCGGACGGGCCGCACAGCATAAACACGCCGACCGGCTTGTTCGGGTCATCAAGCCGCGCGCGCGAGGTACGCACGCGGCGGGCGATCAGCTCCAGCCCGTGGCGCTGACCAATCACCCGCTGGTTGAGGGTATCGGCCAGCTTCAGCACCGCGTCGATCTCGTTTTTCACCATGCGTCCCAGCGGGATGCCGGTCCAGTCGGAAACCACCGCCGCCACCACGTTAGCATCCACCGCGGCAAACAGCAGCGGCGCTTCCCCCTGCAGCTCGCGCAGCGCCTGCTGCTGGGCGCTGAGCTGCTGGTGCAGCGCAGCGCGATCTTCCACCTCGTCGTCGTGCAGCTGCGCCCGCAGGGCGATAATCGCATCGACCCGCGTCCGCTCCTGCTGCCAGCGCGCGCTCAGCTGGTCGCGCTGTACGGCCAGCTCGCTCAGCTGCTGCTCCAGCGCTGCCACGCGCCCGGCTTCACCCATGCCGAGACGTGCTTCGCGCCCGGCGATATCGCGCTCGATCTCCAGCGCGTGAATGCGGTGCAGGCAGTCTTCCAGCTGCGGCGGCTGCGCGCTCTGGCTGACGGCCACGCGCGCGCAGGCGGTATCTAAAAGCGCCACGGCTTTATCCGGCAGCTGGCGCGCAGGGATGTAGCGGTGCGACAGCTTCACCGCCGCCGCCACCGCTTCATCCAGCAGCAGCACGCGGTGATGCTTCTCCAGCGGGCTGACGGTGCTGCGCAGCATCAGCAGCGCTTTCTCTTCGTCCGGCTCGTGGACCTGTACGGTCTGGAAGCGCCGGGTCAGCGCCGGGTCTTTCTCAATATACTTTTTGTACTCCGCCCAGGTCGTGGCGCCGATGGTGCGCAGCTGGCCGCGCGCCAGCGCTGGCTTAAGCAGGTTAGCGGCATCACCGGTGCCCTGCTGCCCGCCCGCACCGACCAGGGTGTGGATTTCGTCGATAAACAGCACGATCGGCGTCGGGCTGGACTGCACTTCATTAATCAGCGCCTGCAGGCGCGCCTCAAACTCGCCTTTCATTCCTGCGCCCGCCTGCAGCATGCCGATATCCAGCAGCCACAGCTGCACCTCCTGCAGCGGGGCCGGAACGTCGCCGGCGGCGATGCGCAGCGCCAGCCCTTCGACCACGGCGGTTTTGCCAACGCCCGCCTCCCCGGTCAGCAGCGGGTTGTTCTGGCGGCGGCGCATCAGGATATCGACCATCTGGCGGATCTCCTCGTCACGCCCGGCCACCGGGTCAATCTTGCCGTCGCGCGCGCGCGCCGTCAGGTCCTGCGCATACTGCGCCAGCGTGCCCTGCTGCTGCGGAACGTTACCCGCGTTACCCTGCGGTGCGGCGGCAACCTGCGCCGCCTCTTTGCTGCCGTCGAATACCGCGTCGAACTGCTCCAGCAGCACGTCCATGCTGATGCGGCTGAACTGGGGCGAGATGCCTTTCAGCAGATTGGCGAGGTTGAAGGTTTTCAGCATGCCGATCAGCAGATGGCCGCCGCGGATCTGCTGCACGCCAAACTTCAGCGAGCCGTAAACCCAGGCGCGCTCCACCGCGCTGTCGATATGTTCAGAGAGGTCAGACACCGCGCTGGCCCCGCGCGGCAGCCGATCGAGCGCCGCCACGATATCGCGCGTCAGCGCCTCTTCATCCAGTGAAAAATAGCGGATCAGCTGCTGTAAATCGCCGTCCTGGTGCTGCATCAGCTGATGCAGCCAGTGAACCAGCTCCACATAAGGATTGCCGCGCAGTTTACAAAAGGCGGTGGCGCTTTCCAGAGAGGTAAATAACAGCGTATCCAGTTTGCCGAACAGTACGGCGCGGCTTATCTCTGACATGATTATTCTCAGTGGTTATAGATCTGATGGGATGGGATTCTGCCCTTAAGCAATGGGTCAGCTGACGATCTCTTCCTGCACTTCCGGGCTAAAAGTTAAGTCACTGCGCGGCTGCGGCGTCGCGGGCTGGCCGAGCCAGCTGCTGTAACCCAGCCGCCCGCTGCCGCCGAGGGTGATGCCCTGCACATCCGGCGCCGCCAGCGTCAGGCGCACGTCCCAGACGTATTCGATGCCGAGATACTGGCGCACCCAGTCGCGCAGCTGCACGGCCCAGGGTTCGCCGGGCAGCAGGCGGTTGTACTTCTCCAGCGGCAGCGGCCCCAGCTCAATACGAAACTTATGCTGCACATCGCGCACCGCCACGCCGAGGAATGCCGACTCGCCGAGGCGCGGTTTACGCCGTCCGGCCCCGAGGCTGGCGCGCTCCCGCGGGTCAATCGGCTGCCAGTGCGGCACGTTCTCCACCAGCTTTACCGGCACGCGAAAATAGTGGCGCAGGACCTTCTCCAGCCCTTCGCCGTCGCGCCCCTGGCGCGCCAGATGCCCGGCAACGGCGAAGCGGGCGTGGTCGCTCAGGCTGCCTTTTTGCAGCTGGCCCGGCTGGCCCATGCCGATCAGGCTGGCGATGTACTGCTCAAAATGGCGCTGCCCGGCGCGATCCAGCGCCACGGTCGGCTGCGCATCGGCCCAGGCGCGGTAGAACAGCAGCGTCAGCCGGTGGTGAAACAGGTCGGCAAAGGCAGTGAAGCTGTGGTCCTGCTGGTGATAGATGCGCTCACGCGCGTACTCGGTCAGGTGAACCGGCAGCGGTCCGTTAGGGCCAAACAGCCCGAAGCTGTAGATCGACACCTCATGCAGCGGGCTGCCGTCGCGCGGCGTAACGCTGGCAATGGTCGAGGGAGCAAACGCCAGCGAGGGCAGCTGGCCGATGCGCAGCGGTTCATGGCGCGGCAGCGGCGCACGCCCCAGCGGATAACGCTCCCCGCCCTGTGCATCGATGCGCCGCAGCAGCTGGAACAGGTCGTAACGCCAGGGCGCGGCCTGCAGCGCGGGCCAGAAGTCGGCGGGCAGGCGCTTCAGACGATGAATTTTTGCAGCCTGCGCGGTCATATCAGCGTCCTTTTACCCATGCGCGGTGCCCAGTAGCCGACCTCCCCACGCTGCTGGCTGTTGAGCGTCACTTCGGTGAAGGTGTTAATCGCTACCAGCCGTGAGAAAACCCGCTCCAGCACGCTGCCGAGCAGCCACGGGCTGGCGCCGGAAAACGCCTGTTCATCCACCTCCAGCTCAACGCTGATGCCGCGGGCAAACACAATCGGTCCCGGCTCCGGCACCCGGCGGAACACCGGCTTAAGCTGGCAGTGGCGAATGCCCTCAATCTGGCGCGCCACCGGGGCATCGGCCAGATTGGCATATAACCCGAGCATCTGGCGCAGCGCAGCGGCTCCCTGGCCGTTATCGCCGTCCATCAGGCTGAGGTAGTTCATCTGCAAATGGCTGATCAGCCGCCAGGCGATTTTGCCCTCGGCCAGCGCAGCACGCGGCGCCGTTGGCCCTTTGCGCAGCGTCAGCTGGCGGATCGGCACCGAGTCCGGCATCACAAAGTTGCCCTGCTGCTGCTGCAGCAGCAGCGGCAGGTCGCGGCTGGTACAGAGCACTTCCGCGCTAAGGTGGCGCAGATCTTCATGCCACGGCGCGTGCTGTTCATCCACCAGCGAGAGAAACACTTCCGAGCCGACATAGCCGGTGCGCGTGCCGTAGCGCTGCGCATGTTCCGACAGCGTGCGCTGCTCGCGGCGCAGCGAAAAGTAGGCGCCGTAGTTACCGCCGTCGTCGCTGAAGGTGCTCCAGAACGGGCGGAACAGCTGCTCCTCGCGCTGGTTGTCGCCGCTGGCGTACAGCTTCTGCACCGAGAAGATCTCGTAATCGAGCGGGCGGATGTTGTCCACCACCAGGTGATACTCATGCACGCTGTCATTCAGCTTCTGGCGCTCTGCTACCTTCGGGAACAGGTTGATCACCGGGGTGCAGTGCAGCGCCAGGTGGCTGCGGTCAATCACCCGCTCCAGCGCCTCGCTGCTTTTATCCAGCAGCAGCACGATGTCAAACTCACGCTCCCCTTCCCCTGCGCCCTGCAGCAGCGGGCGCAGCTGGCTGATGCTGATAAACTGGAAGCGCGCCGGAAAGGCAAAATACTCCTGCAGCAGGCGGTAGCCATCAAAGTTACGCAGGTCATCCGGCAGCAGCGCCTGTTCCGGTGCGAAGCCCTCCTGCTGCACCGCGCCATCATCCAGCAGCGTGCGGCGCGTGCTGGCCGTGACGCTCTGGCAGAAACCGCCCACGTAGTGCTGCATCACCAGCTCCAGCAGCTGCTGCGCCTGCATATCCGGCCCGCTGAGAAAGAACATCAGGCTGTCGAAGTTAAGGTGCGACAGCGTCACCGCTTCATCGCACTTCAGGCGGATACGCAGCGCGCTTACCGCCCCCAGCTGGCTCAGCCCAAGCTGGCCGAGCGGGATATTGGCCGGAATGCCGCCCAGCTCGACCTGTTTTATCTCCAGCGGCTGCAGCATCACGTCGTGGGCAGTGGTGTAGCTGCAGGTCACGCCGCTCTGCTTGAGGATCTGGCTGTCCATCATGGTGCCGCGCGGCACGCAGAATCCGCCGCTGATATCCCCCTTGCGGCTGTCCGGGTGCAGCTCGGCGATGGCCATCGACGGCGTCGGCGCGAGATAGTTCGGCGCGATCATCTCCAGCATGCGCTGGGAGAAACGCGGAAACTCGGCATCCATCTTCAGCTGTACGCGCGAGGTGAGAAAGGCGAAGCCCTCCATCAGCCGCTCGACATAAGGGTCGGCCACTTCATCGCCGCGCATCCCCAGACGCCCGGCAACCTTGGGATAGCGCCCGGCAAACTCGGCCCCCATCTCACGCAGGTAGGCCAGTTCGCGGTTGTAGTAATCAAGCAGCTTGCTGTCCATGACAATGACCTTCTTTATTAACCGATATCTTTCAGTTCAAAGTGACCGTTTTCCAGATCCACATCGGTACGAAACAGGAATTCAAGCGGGTACGGCACGCACCACAGGCGGCCCTTAATCTCTATCGACAGCACGTTGTGCAGGTCGAGCGATCCGGTTTCGGAGACGCAGCGCACCTGCAGGCCGCCCGGCAGAATGCGCGGCTCAAAGTTGAGGATCGCCGCCGTCAGCTTGCGCTGGATATCCAGCCACTCAATGTCCGACATGCGCTGCCCGGCCAGCGGCGCGATACCAAAGTTCAGCGTGGAGCGTTTAACCTGCGGAAAGGGGTGCAGGTCCTGCTGGGCTTCGTTGTTGATGGTGTTAAACAGCCACTGCAGGTCGCGCAGTACGTTACGGCGCAGCGAGCTGTGGGAGATCAACGTGTGGTAAGCCGCCTCCTGCTGCTTATCGGGCGCGTTATCGGTCAGGCGGTCGAGCAGCGAGGCCTGCATTTTGTCGCGCGCGCTTAAGCTTTCCTGCTGGCGCCGCTGGCGATAGCCGCCGTGCAGCAGGTCGTGCCCGTCTCCGCTGTGCTGGCTCATGATGCAGACTCCGCAGTGGCGAAGGTCAGCGTCTCCAGGTTCAGCAGCGGAAAGTCATCCTGCGCGCTGAGCCAGCTTTTTTGGCCGTGGCCGCTGAACTGCTGCTCATCGGCGCTCAGGGGCCGCCATTCGGTCAGCGATCCCAGCCGGTAACGGTCGTCGTCGTCCTGCGCCAGCGGGTAGCGCGCCGGGATCTGGCACACCTGTTCGCTGCCGTCGATCAGCCGTACCAGCGTGTGGCGCCACACCAGGTCGGTGACGCTGGCCGGGGGCTGGAAACGCAGTTCGCTGATGGCGCTGAACGGCAGCCAGCTGTACTCACCGTTAACGATCAGCTCGCACAGCGGCCCGAGGCGACCATCGCCATCAATCAGCCAGTCAAAAGCGTGCGCCTGCTCCTCACCCTGGCGCTGCAGCTGGCCGGGATTAAGCGCGGCAGCGTCAAAGGCGGCGGCACGCAGCGCCTGGGCCTGCGCGTGGTCGCCACGATGGTCGGCCCTGAGCGCCTGTAACAGCTGTTCTGCCCAGCTCCAGCTGTCGCCCGGCATACGTGGGGCATCCTCGCCGCTGAACACCCGCGCCCGCTTCAGCTCACCGCCGATCGCCTGCTCCAGCAGCGTGACCGTCGGCTGCGCCTGCGGCTTCAGCGCCCGCCAGCTTTTCAGCTGGGTCAGCGCCCGGCTCCAGTTCCCCATCAGGCACAGCAGCTGGACGAAGCTGGCGCGCAGGTCAGCATCGGCGGGCTTCTGCTTGATCTGGCCTTCCACCTGCGCCAGCGTGTCATTCAGGGACTGTCCGGCCATCAGTTGTTGTAGAGAGTGCATGATCTTTCCTTAATGAAGCGTGCTGAATGCCCCGGCGGCCGGGTCCTGCAGCTGCGGATGCAGCGCGTCCACCAGTTTGATGGTCAGGTCGGTGCTGTTACTCAGGTACGGTGACCACAGATTGCGTATCTCATTCAGGCGCTTTTGCAGCAGCGCTTTATCCGCCGCGTCCTGCGCGCTGATCTGGACTACCAGCTCGCCGCGGGCCTGAAAACCGTTCAGCTCCGGCGCGTAGGGCACCACCATCCAGCTGCCGGGCTGTTTCTCATCGCTCAGCACCATGCGCTGGTTGTTGACCGTCAGTATCTGCAGCGCGTGGGCTGGCGCTCTGTTATTCAGGCCAGCCACCGGGAAGCCCTGCAGGAAGCTCATGCGCTGGCTTTTGCTGGCGCCGTGCCCGACGAGGGTGATCTGCCCCGATCCGCTTAGCCAGCCATCAGCACCGCAGCTGACGCCACCTTTGGCCGGAACGAACAGTGCGCTGGTCTGACTGCCGCCGCGCCACCAGGTGCGGAAGTGGCAGCCGTCCATCAGGCTGAACTGCATCCACGGCGTGGTATCGGCGGGTGGGGAGAGATCTTCTGCCGCTGGCGCCGTGGGCGCCACTTCGGCCGGCGGTGTCGCCGCAGCCACGGCAGGTGCTGCGGGCGCCTCCGGCGTCACCACGGGAACCCACTCCTGCGCTTTGCTGGCGCTGCCCTGCGCCAGTTTGGCTCCGGCGCTATCGTTCATCTGCCAGTGGATCTGGCTGAGCGAAGCGCACTGGCTCTGTAATAGGCTGGCGACGCGCGGCAGGAAATCATCCAGCAGCGCCGGATCTTTCTTGCCGTTGGCGACGATGCGCAGCGGCAGTTCGCGCGCGCACCAGCTTTGCGGACTGTTGCTTTTAACGTTGTCGATCCAGATATCCAGTTTGAGCGAGCGGGACTGCACAATCTGATAGTCCTGCGCCCAGGCGCTGGACGCGAGCAGGAGTGAGAGAGCACCTGACAGCCAATATTTCATAACATCCATTTCCTGTTTCAATCACGCAGCGGAATAAACTGCGCCGCTTCCGACAGCGAGTGCAGCAGCGTTGTGTCCTGCGGCTCCCCGACCCAGACGGCCACGGCGCTGTAGTTATCCTGGCTGCCCTCCGACTGTTGTTCGTTTTTCTTAATCATCTGCTGCATCAGCGTCAGCCACTCGTCCGGCGTGTTGACCATATGCAGTGACTGCTGCATATGGTGCTGGGAAACGCCGTGCCAGAAGCCGTCGGTACACAGCAGAAACGCGTCGCCATCTTCAATCGGCACCACGTCGCTGTAGCTGGCATCGCGATCTTCATCGCCCATGCCGAGGGCAAAATAGAGCAGGTTGCCGTTGATCCCTTCGGTCTGATGCCCGGCATCCTTCATCTGCTGCACCAGGCTGTGATCGGTGGTGACGTGGTAGAGATAACCGCGGCGGAACAGATACAGGCGGCTGTCCCCGGCGTGCGCCCAGTAAGCCAGCTGGTAGTCGCGGTCGATAAACAGGCTGACCAGCGTGGTGCCCATGCGGTGATAGTCCGGTTCGCTTTTCTGCTGCTGGCGGATAGCGCCGTTGGCACCGTTGACGTACTCGCGGATCAGCTGGGCATTCAGATGCTGCTGCCCGTCAAAGCGCTGCATAATGGTGTTACGCGCCACGCTGGCGGCGATATCGCCCCCCGGCAGGCCCGCAACGCCATCGCACACCACAAAGCAGGCCGAGCGCTCACCGACGATCTCGCCGATCTGATCCTGATTGCTGGCGCGTTCACCCTGGTTCGACATTGAGGCAATGGTGATATTCATCATTCTTCCGATCTGATCTGAGAGTCTTTGTACTGGTTCACTTCCATGTCGTAGGCGTGGAGGAAGGCTTCGCCAAACAGCGTGTGGAAGTCGTCTTCTATCTCACCGGCGGTTTCGCCATAGCGTTTGGTGAAGTGATCCCACAGCGCGGCCTTGCGGCTGCTGGGCAGTGACAGGCGCGAGGTGGCTCCCTCTGCCCGCGCTTCTTCTTCCAGCTGCTGCGGGTTGAACGACTGCAGCATGGAGGCGATCAGCGCGCGGATCCCGGCGATCATCCCCAGCTGGTGCGCCTGCAGATCCACCAGCGCATCGCGCACCGACTGCTTCGGCGGCATAAAACCGGGCATGCGGCTGCCAAACATCTGCATCAGCACCGACTTACCGGAAGGCAGCAGCTTGAACGGGTTGTTGGCCTCGTCGAGGATCACCGTCATCTCCGCTTTCACCCCGCGCTTAAGGATCGAACGCGACGACAGCAGCGCCACGGTGCCCTGTGAAAACATGCTCAGCATCTGCCCCAGCTCCTGGATGGAGTCGTGGTCAAAACGCGGCGTCGGCTGCAGGTCCTGCAAACCCATGCCGCCGATCAGCGCGTTGAGCAGCTCGCCATCCAGCGTTTCACCGCCCGCTGCGGCGCTGCTCTGCTGGCTGCTGTTGGCGACCGGGTCAATGCGCAGGCGGCCTTTTGGCACCGGGGCGTTCTGGCGCACCATCGCCTGCGGGGTCGGCAGCGTAATGCCGCTGTAGTCCGGCGGCGGCGGTGCGGGTGCGGCATCGACAGGCTCATCAAACAGCGGCGAGCTGGCAAACCCGGCGTTGTCAGGCTGCTGGCTGGCGTCAGCGCCAAACAGCGAGAAGTCGCTGTCGAGCGGCGGCAGCGGGTCGTCGGCTGGCGCGCTTTGCGCGTCGCTCGCTTCGGGCTGGGCGGCGGCGTCAGGCTGCACGTGCGGCGGCGGCGGCGGCGTAATTATCGGCGCGCTCTGCTGGCCAGGCTCCTCATCCAGCGGCGCCAGCGGCACGGCGCTACCCATCATCAGGCCCAGCGGGTCGTCGCTGTTAACCTGCGCCGGGCTGCTGCCGGCGCCAAACAGTGCCAGCGGGTCCTGCTCATCCTGCGGCTTGCTGTCCGGCAGCGGGCTTTTAGCACCGGGCTGCTGGAACAGCGTGCTCGGGGTGCTGTCATCGAAGATGCTTTCCTGCTTGAACAGCGGGTCAGGCTCGAACAGGCTCTCCGGCGTCTGCTGGCGGCGATCGAAGTTGAGCGGCTCGCTGCCCTGCCCCAGCTGCGCCAGCGGGTCGGCCGGGTTTCGCTCTGCGGCAGCGGGCGCGGTGAGCGGGTTGGCATAGCTCTCTGCACTTTTATTCTGCCGGCGGCTGGAGAGGTTGTCGGAGATGGAGAACTCCTGCGCCAGGCTGTCCCAGATCTCGCTGGGAATGGCGGCAGTCTGCGCGGCCTGTTTTGCCAGCGGGGCAGCAGCAGGCGCCGCAGCGGCAGCTGCACTTTGCGGGCGCGCAGCCGTCGGGGCCACCGTCGGCTGCACCAGCGGGCGTGCTACCTCGCCCAGCTCGCTGACCTGCAGGCGATAGTCATCAATGCCCAGCACATCGCCATCCTGCAGCTCCACCTGACGGCCGCGCTCCAGCGGGATATCGTTGAGCAGCACGCGCGTCACGTTGCCACGGTTGGTGATACGGCACTCACCGTCGGCGCTGATGTGCACAATCGCCTGCAGCCGTGAAATGGTGCGATCGTCGTCCGGCAGCACCAGGTTATTGTCAACGCCACGGCCAATCGTGCCGCCGGGTGGCAAGAAATCGCAGCTGCTCTGCGGCGGCTGATGACCCTGTTTGGTGGTTATAATCGTAAATCGCATAAGATGTTCCTGCTCAGGTGTGTTCGGCATCTGCACTGCGCCCGTCTCGGCAGGGAAACTAAAACGGGCGAAATTCAGGTAGCGGTAGGCGCGGGGAAATCAGTTTTTGAGAATGTTATCTAGCTGCTTAATGCGTTTCATGCGGGTCACATCCGGCTGTAGTTGGCTGACGAACATTTTTAAGCGGGAGTAGCGGCATTAATAACGCCGCACTTAATCAATAATAAAAAATATTTTTCTTTCCTGTCTGACAGCTTAATTACCTGTTATAGCCGCTGAAGCGAACGATCAGGCTTTTCCTATAAAGTTTAATAACCAGCAGGCTTTGCCGCTATGAATAACGCAGGAACCATAATCGTGAGAGTGTCTTTCTGAAGTTTTTTTTTGCCGGGCAGCCATAAATCGCATTATGGCTGCCCGGATTGGATTGATTAGTAAGGCATCTCACCAAACTGGGCGATGCGCTGTTTATTCATTCTGATGATACAGTTGTTAGCTGCGGTTTTGTTTGCAGAGCTGCCCTCTTCGGCGACCAAGGACTCCATTTTGCATTGATTCTCTCTAAATTTTACCCATGCGCGCTGTCCATCCAGTAAAGCCAACTGCAGGGGCTTTTCATAGCTTGCGTCATTACTGTATGCAGCGGTGATTTTTTTCTTTGCTTCGCCATACGCTTTATTAAGCGCTACCTCTGACTCGTCTTTATTCTTCTGGACACAATCATAAACACCACCCGTTGAATCCATCTTAGAACAATCCTGCTCTGCCAGCGCCGCAAAGCTGGAAAATGATAATGACAACAGGGCGACAGATAATAACTTCTTATTCATAAACAATCCTTTCAGCGATTTCTTTTCAAAAAACCTACGCGATTTCGTCCACCCTCATACTGCGATAATTCAGGTGTGGTTTCAATGTAGTTAATGAGTGTATCGATATCATTAGACATACATTTCTTCATGGTATTTTCACTTTTGAAGCCCTGATAAACGAAATCCACGGTCAGGGCTCGCACGGCGGGCTTGAGGTTTTCCCAAGTCGGTCTTTGCGGGATATTCGCCGTACGTAAATCATAAAAATGGTGGGCCGTCTCAACATAACGTGGATAGATCAGTTCGAAAAGGCGGACTTGCATTTGATGAGTGATAGTTCCAATTGCGGCACGATTGTCCCTGACAAATGCTTTAGCAGCGGCCCCGCTCTTGCCATGCGACTTCGCTATCTGCTGAGCCTGAGCCAGTGGCACGCCCGCCTGCGTCAGGTCGCTGATAATGCTCGACTCTGAACGCATCTTCATGTCATAACCTCGCCCAATAGTGACTCCGGAATCATCGCTTGGACAGTGAATATGGCGGCTGAAGTTGTTTCGGCTGGGGTTATCGCCCCCCTCCGCATCGAATGTCACCTGCCCGGCACTGACGGTCAGCGTCCCTGAGGTGGCGGGCGTGTTAGCCGGTGGCGTTGAGCGCGCAGGCGGTGCGACACGCCCCGGTGCGTTACCCCGAATCAGATAACTGTAACTTTTACCATTTGCATCAATCACCCCATCCGGCCGGGCCATAAAACGCGACTGAAAGTCTTTAATCGCTTGAATGGTTTTCGGGCCAATGCGGCCATCATCTCGGATCTGCGGGAAGCCATTGCGCTGAAGCAGCTGCTGAACTTGTTTAACGTCGCCGAAATGGTTTTTACCACCCTGGCCGACTGAAGCCATAATAGCCATTTACTCTCCTCACGTTACTGTTTCAATTGCGGGGGGAATCCCTGTAAATCGGCTGGTATCCTGGCAGCCTGAGGCATCATGGATTATCCAGCACGTATCAGACACATGGCTCACCGACTAGATGCCTTTCATCTCTCTGATTATTCTTAGTCTTTACCTGTTATCACGGCATACAGAGGTTAAGTCACAATAACGAGCCGTCTTCTAAATCATCTTAGTCACTGAGCATTTGTCTGATTTATGGTCAACTGAAATACTAAACAGCCGGCGCTGGACCTGGTGGCCGCCATGTTTTTCCAAAACGTCGACCCGATCCTGCCCCGGTTGTTCACTCTACCCGATTAAATACTCGATGCGTTGCCGTGAAACTTTTCGGAGATGCCCACCCATAGCGAGTGGGCAGTAGCATTACGCTTCTTTGTTTTCTTTGATATTCCAGCCAGCGCTGCTCTCAGCGCCTTTACCACCGGAAGTGCTCTGCTCCCAGTACTGCTGTTTCACTTTCGCCGCCTGGAAGGCATAGGTCACACCCAGCGTGTCATCATGCTCTGAACCCACAAACTGAACGCTGGTCACCAACACGTCTTCCAGCGTAATGCGGGTATATTCAACCTGAGTACCACCCGCTTTGCAGACAGACACTTCTACTTTTGCTACGTGCTTACCGCTAGCGCAGTTCTTCAGCAGTGCTGTAACGGCTTTATCAATTTTTGCATTGATGTGCAGGTCATTAAAGTTCACTTTACCGGCACCGCCACCGCCACCCACAGACATGTTGCCCGGCTGAGAAGCACCCCAAGAGAATGAATCAATATCGATCCAGCCAGTGTGATTAGAATCTTTTGATTCGCCAGTCACACCGTCAACCTTCATATACATATCAATAGCCATAGTTATCTACTCTCATTAGTTAAAGTTTTTGCTTTTACCCTGCTTCCTTCAGGAAACCTTTGGGTCTAGATAAAGCACTGATATGGCAAACAGGAAAGCAATGGGGCTGAATAAAACAGTCCATATTTCACCTCTGCCTTGCTTCTGAATATCACTAGATGGATATGTCAGAGGAGATAGCTATTAATAACCCGCAGGATTTAATAGCTAAATTTTCTTATCCCAGCAGCATCGTTCGCAACACGACAAATTAAAAAAAAGGTTGTCATTTATTTTGCCATACTGGAGCCCGCTAAGGGTTAATGTCTTATGTCATTGGGTATTGACTTATCCTACCCTCAGCCATTACTGATTTTTTAGGATGTCTTCTTAAATAGCGCAACAAGCGTTCAATCACTTAACCTAAGCTTTTCACCAATAGCGTAGACAACTACTGATGCGGTGATTAATAAAATAAAAATCACCGTATGAATCAACTTATCTAACGCACTCACATTCCAATCAAACCAGAATAAATAATATCCCAGCGAGCTAAAAAACAATAAAGCTGAAAGAGAAATAATCAAATTAGCAGCTAACCACTTAATAATTCGTTTAAACATTCAAAACCTCGAAAACATCATTAAGAGATCACTGCTAATCTAATGATTAATGTGCTTCATTCAACTCTATGATTCGTTTCGCGTTAACCCTTCGCATCCCCCTAGAGAGAATGCTTTTTAAAGGGTTAACAGCCCGGTGGCACCCAATGGCCACCGGTACATTCAGCGTAGACTTACGCGTCGTTCGACTTCAGCGATGGCAGTTTGGATACCAGGCGCAGCGACACGGTCAGGCCTTCCAGCTGGTAGTGCGGGCGCAGGAAGAACTTCGCGGCGTAGTAGCCCGGGTTGTCTTCAATCTCTTCTACCTGCACTTCGGCGGAGGCCAGCGGCTTACGCGACTTGGTCTCCTGCGAGGAGTTAGCCGGGTCGCCGTCGACGTAGTTCATCACCCAGTCGTTCAGCCAGCGCTCCATCTCGTCACGCTCGCGGAAGGAGCCGATCTTGTCGCGCACGATGCACTTCAGGTAGTGCGCAAAGCGGCAGCAGGCGAACAGGTACGGCAGGCGCGCGGCCAGACGGGCATTGGCTGTGGCATCGGGATCGTGGTACTCCGCCGGTTTCTGCAGCGACTGTGCGCCAATAAAGGCGGCAAAGTCGGAGTTCTTGCGGTGCACCAGCGGCATAAAGCCGTTCTTCGCCAGCTCGGCTTCGCGACGGTCGCTGATGGCGATCTCGGTCGGGCACTTCATGTCCACGCCGCCGTCGTCGCTCGGGAAAGTGTGGCACGGCAGGTTTTCCACTGCGCCGCCGGACTCCACGCCGCGAATCGACGTACACCAGCCGAAGTCCTTGAACGAGCGGTTGATGTTGGCCGCCATCGCGTAAGCGGCGTTGGTCCAGGTGTAGTTGCCGTGATTCGCGCCGTCGGTCTCTTCCTCAAAGTCGAAGCTGTCCACCGGGTTGGTACGGATGCCGTAAGGCAGGCGCGACAGGAAGCGCGGCATCACCAGGCCGAGGTAGCGCGCATCTTCCGACTCGCGCAGGCTACGCCACGCGGCGTACTCGGTGTTCTGGAAGATCTTGGTCAGGTCGCGCGGGTTTGCCAGCTCCTGCCAGGACTCCATCTGCATCACCCCCGGCGCGGTACCGGTGATAAACGGGCAGTGGGCGGCCGCGCCAATGCGGGCCATCTCGCTCAGCAGCTCAACATCCTGCGGGCCGTGGTCGAAGTAGTAGTCGCCGACCAGGCAGCCAAACGGCTCGCCGCCGAACTGGCCATACTCTTCTTCGTAGACTTTCTTGAAGATTGGGCTCTGGTCCCAGCCCACGCCTTTATAGCGCTTAAGGGTGCGGCCCAGCTCCTGCTTGGAGATGCTCATAAAGCGGATTTTCAGCATCTCGTCGGTTTCGGTGTTGTTCACCAGGTAGCTCAGACCGCGCCACGCCCCTTCCAGCTTCTGGAAATCGTCGTGGTGGATAATCTGGTTCACCTGCTTTGACAGCTTCTCGTCGATCTCGGCGATCAGAGCCTGAATGGTGCGGTAAGCATCGTTGGAGACGGTAACGGTGTTCTCCAGCGCCTGCTGCGCCAGAGTTTTGACCGCGCTCTCGACGGCATTACGCGCCTGATCGCTTTTCGGGCGGAACTCTTTGTTCAGCAGCGCGCTGAACTCGTCCTGGCTCCAGGCCTGCTGCTCCTGCGCCAGCGACTGCTGGGATGGGTTGCTCATCAGTTACTCCTCTTTAGCGCTGCTGTCCGCTGCGGCATCGTCTGATTTCGGCAGGTGGCTGAGGGATTGCAGCAGCGTGGGATCCTGCAGGATTTTGGCGATCAGCTCTTCCGCACCGTTTTTGCCGTCCATATAGGTCAGCAGGTTAGAGAGCTGGGTGCGCGCTTCCAGCATCTGGTTGAGCGGCTCGACCTTGCGCGCCACCGCGTCCGGCGAGAAGTCTTCCATGCTGTTGAAGGTCAGGTCGATGTTCAGACGCCCTTCCCCGGTCAGGGTGTTATCAGCCTGGAACGCCACGCGCGGTTTCAGCGACTTCATGCGCTCGTCGAAGTTATCTATATCGATCTCAAGGAACTTGCGCTCGTCCACGCCCGGCTGAGCGTCGACGGGTTTACCGACCAGGTCGGCCATCACGCCCATGATAAAAGGCAGTTCGATTTTGCGTTCTGCGCCGTAGATCTCCACGTCGTACTCGATCTGTACGCGGGGCGCGCGATTACGGGCAATGAATTTCTGCCCACTGGATTTACTGACTGGCATGGTGTTCTCCATTGGATGTGCGCGTACAAAAATATTGCGCCGCAAGCGTTAGCTATCGCGACGCCCGAAAAGAGTTTCCAGCTGATGCACGCCGTCCGGCGCGAGGTCGCGGATGATCTCCATAAAGTCCAGCTCGACCATACGCTGCACCCGCTCGATCATCAGCGGCGCCGGGTGGCTGGGTTCGTGCCGGACAAAATAGTGTTTCACCTTCTCCAGCATCAGCTGCGCATCGGCGCGTGAGCTGAGCTGCACCGTGCGCCAGTCGGCAGACTGCGGCGCGCTCTTAGGCGTTGGCTCAGCGGCGCTGCTGCTGGAAGGCGGTGGGATCAGGCTGCTGAGATCGGTGCTCTGACAGGCGGCGGCCACCGTGTTGACGGTTTTCAGCAGCTGCTCCATCTCCGGCAGGCCGCCGTTGCCCAGCTGCTCGGTGACGGTTTCACGAATGGTCAGCAGGCGTTCGGCTATCAGCACCACCGCTTCAGGGCCGGGACCGCCGCGCGCCAGCTCATCCTGCAGGCGGGTCAAACCGCCGGGATAGCCGGGGCAGTCGGTCTTGCTGCCGTCGAGCAGCGAACAGGCATCGCGCAGGCTGATCTCGTCGGACGCATGGCGTATCAGCGCGGCCTGGCGCAGGGCGGTGCTGAGCGCCGATTTATCACTCAGCGCCGCCAGCGCGTTAACGCGGTAGAACGGGTCGTGCTGCCCGTCCTCTTCCAGCAGCGGCCAGAGCGGTTCCCAGTAGAGCAGCAGCGCCTGCTGCACCAGCAGCAGGCCGTTGGCATAGCCGCGCAGCCCTTTCAGCTGGGTCCAGGCGCGGGTCAGCGCCAGCATCACGCGCAGATCTTTACTGCGCTCCAGCAGGCTGAGGGCCAGCTGCTCGACTTTGTTCCAGTCGGCGGGTTCCGCCGGGATGATGGTGTCGCCAAACTGCTGTTCGGCTTTACCGGCGCAGGCCTGCTCCATCGCCATATAGTCGGCGTCATATTCGAGGTTTTCGCCGCAGGGCTGCTCGCTGCTGACAGGGGTAAGAAGCGCATCGATATTCATCGGATTTCCTATTCAAACATCGGCGGATAAAGGCCGTTCCGACCGGGTTTGGCACCCGCCGCCGGGTCGAACAGCATCGTAAACAGTTGGCTGGTGAAGTTGCCGCTGTGCAGATGGGTGTAGAGCGGGTAACCGTCGGTGCGGTTGGTCCACCAGAAGCTGGTGTACTGCTGCGGGCTGAAGCAGTCCGCCACCTGTGACCAGCCGAGGGTGTTCTCTTCCGCCGGCTGACCAATCACCGCCAGAATGCCGGAGGTGTCTAAGTGTTCGGGCTGCGGCGGTGCCGGAATGGTCAGCAATACCTGGTCAAGCTGTTCGGCGGAGTAGCCGTTGCGCACCGCGTGCAGCAGCGTGCGCCCGAGCTGCTGATACCACTCCCCCGCCAGCGCCAGCTGCTGCGCCGACCACTGCGCCGGATTGAAGCTCAGTAGCGCGCACAGCGGGTAGCGGCGGCCCACGCTGTCTTTACCCGGTAGCAGGCAGCCCATCTGCACCTGCTGGCTGCCCAGCATCGGCGGCACCACGAAGTTCCATACCGGGGCATTGGCAAACTGACGGCGGCTCTCTGAGGGCTGCTCCTCACCGTTCTGCCAGTTAAGCAGGCCAACCTGGAACCAGTGGCTCCACTGGTTAAACAGCACATCGGGAAAGCGGCGCTTGAGAAAATCTCCGGCGCTGGGCAATTTGCCGTACCAGCTAATCACGGGCGTCTGGCTCATTCTCTTCTCCTCACGGCTACGGGCACGAGAACCCGGGAAGCTGGAACGGATTGCGGATACTGTTCGGGGTGAACTCCAGCGTCACACGGTGACCATCGACATTAAAGGTGGCCTGGCGGCTCAGGCTGCTGCTACCTGCGCTCTGCTGGGCGCGGTCAAAGAAGCGGTTCAGCGCCCAGGAGCCGTTGGTCACCAGCGTCGAGGTGGTGCCGTTGGCCAGCCCGAGCTGCATAC
Organism: Erwinia aphidicola; assembly: GCF_014773485.1. Classification (GTDB taxonomy): domain Bacteria; phylum Pseudomonadota; class Gammaproteobacteria; order Enterobacterales; family Enterobacteriaceae; genus Erwinia; species Erwinia aphidicola. The sequence continues at coordinate 298,108 of NZ_JACXBP010000002.1, forward strand.
GCACCTGGTTGGTGCCGCCGCTGCCCGGCCAGCTCATCAGCTGTACCGCCTGCGGGCCGTGGCTGTAGCGCAGCAGCTGACCGTCAACGTCCAGCGTCAGGGTGAGGATGTCGTTATCCATCCGCACCGTGCGCACCGTCACGCGGAATGACGGCGTGGTAGAGCCGTTGGCAAAGAAGGCGTCGCGAATACTCTGCGCCTGCTGGAACGGGCGCAGAATACTCTCGCCGCCCGGCAGGGTTTTGCCATCAATGCCTGGCGTAAAGCGCCACGCCGACTGGGTGGTATCCACCTTGTTGGCCAGGTTATCGCGGAAGAAACTGTCCATCAGGCCGCTGCCCGGAGCGAACATGCGCGCCAGATCGTCCGGGGTGACTTCACTGCGCCCGGAACGCACCAGCGGATAACGCCCGGCTATCGCCTGGCGGCAAAAGCCGCCGACTTCGACGTTGATGCGTTTACGCACGTTGTCGAGGTCACGGCGCTGGGTGTCGCTGCTGGCGCCAACCGCCATACTGGTAAACATGTTTTGCAGCGAGCCGGGCAGCCTGCCCGCACTGGCCTGCAGGTGGCTGATCGCCTCACCCGCCGGCGGTGGCATGCCGCTGTTGGCGGCGTCCTGCACCGCCGTCAGGTAGCGATACAGGTCGTCAATCTGCTTAAGGAAGTCGTCGAAGGCGATGGTTTTACCCCCCTCTTCCAGCGGATCGGCCAGCTCAATAATCGGCGCGAAGTGGTTAGCCACTGCCTGCTCCGGCGTCTGCTGTACCGCCGCGCCGGGGCTGTGCTGGCGCGAGCGGAACAGCGCCTGCAGGGTCCGCGTGGCGCTGTTATCGCTGACGCTGTCGGCGGGCTTAGCGGCTTTGTCATCGCCCTGCGGCACTTTTTCCAGCACCAGATAGTGGCTGAGGTTAATCACCAGCTTGCGCAGCGGCGAGCTGCTGCTGGAGAGCAGCCGCGCGCTGTTGATGCGCTGCGCCAGGTCGGCGCTGCCGTTGAGCTGGATATCCTGCAGCAGCCCGTCCCACTGGCGAATATAGTCGCTGATATAGAGCTGGCGCACCGCCGCATCGGTCTGCTGCTGCGTCTCGCCCTGTACCTGACCGCCGAGCACCCACTGGTCATCGTCATGCAGCGCTTTGGTCACCTCAGCGATGTTTTTGTCGAAGCTGTTCCAGTAACCGTCCGGGGTGTATAGCCCCGGGATGGTGTCAGCAATCGAGCGCCCGCTCTTGCGCGAAAACACCAGCTCGCTCTGCGGCCCGCCGAGCGAAGCCAGCGACACCGCCCGTAAGCTGTCATCACGTTCCAGCAGGCGCTTCAGGCGTCCGTAGACGCGCTGCGACAGCGGCATCTGATTAATCAGCGCCTGCTCGCGCTTTACCAGCGCATCATCCCGGGCATACGGTGAGGCCTGAATCTGGTTCTCCAGCAGCTGGCTGAGATGCCACTCCAGCTGCTTCACCTGCGCCTGAGCGACGTTTTGCGGCAGAGTGCGCTGGATATTCAGCATCAGCCAGGCGTGCAGGAATTTGCCGTCGTAGTGTTTCGGCTGATACAGCATCTGATAGGCTTTCAGCGCTTCATAGCTGTAGTCGGCATCGCTGCCGTTATCGTTACGCAGCCAGGTGGTAATCAGCTGCGCCACCTGCGGCATCAGCATCTGCTGCAGCGCTTTCTGGTACAGCGCCTGGGTGGCATCGCTGACTTCCGCGCCGCGATACAGCCCCATGCGGCGGGTCAGCGGCGGTGAGTTAAGGTCAAACTCGTCGCTCTCCGGCAGGTGCAGCACGCTATTAAGGAACGGCAGCAGCGCAAAGAGATCGCGCGGGTCGCTGCCCTGCAGCGCCGTGCTCTGGCGCGCCACTTCCGGCACCCGCGCCTGGACTTGCTGCAGGTAGCTTTTGTTGTTGCCGTAGCTGGTGAACCACAGCAGCGAGGCCACCACCAGCACGGCAGCCAGAGCGATATAGCCGGACCACAGCAGCGCGCGGTTGCGCAGCTCCCACCAGCGGTTGCTGCCCGCCAGACCGGCTTCAGCAAACACCACTTTTTGCAGCATATCCTTCAGGAAGAAGCTCTGACCTTTGTTGCCGGGGATCGGCGCCTCTTTACTGACCTGCTGCCAGCTGCCCTGAACGCCGCTGTCATCCTGCGGCAGCTGCATGGCGCGGTTCAGTTCGCCCATCACGCGGTCAAACGGCAGCCCCTCTTGAGTGCCGCTGGCGAAATAGATGCCGCGCGGCGAGAACTGGGTTTCAAAGTTGGAGCGGGCAAACACAGTGTCGAGGTAGTCGGCCAGCAGCGGGCGCAGCGCGGCGAACTCCTGCGGGAAGAGGAAACTTTCCGCGCGCGCTTTGGCATCGCTCTCCTGCAGTAGCGTGTCCGCCAGCCCGGCGTCCAGCCGCTGCTGCAGCAGGGCGAACTCCTGAGTGAAGGCCGCCATCAGATCGAAATCGGCCAGCCGCGCTTTATCCCACGGGAAGGTGAAGCCCCAGATCTGCTCGCGCTGCGCCTTATCGAATTTGGCGAAGTAAGCGCGGAAGCCCTTCAGCAGGTCCGCTTTGGTCACCAGGACATAGACCGGGAAGCGAATACCAAGCTGTTCGTGCAGCTCCATCAGGCGCTGGCGCAGCGCCACCGCCTGCTGCTGCGACGCCTCCGCCGACTGGGTCAGCAGGTCGGAGATGCTGACGGTGACGATCACGCCGTTGATCGGCTGGCGGCCGCGATATTTGCGCAGCAGGCCGATAAAGCCCTGCCACTCGCTGGCGTCCTGCTGCTGCTGACTCTCCTGGGTGGTGTAGCGCCCGGCAGTATCCAGCAGCACCGCTTCGTTGGTGAACCACCAGTCGCAGTTGCGCGTGCCGCCAATGCCGCGCAGCGCGGACTTACCAAAGCGGTCGGCCAGCGGAAACTGCAGGCCGGAGTTAACCAGCGCGGTGGTTTTACCCGCCCCGGGCGCGCCGATAATCACGTACCACGGCAGCTGATATAGATACTGACGGCTGAAGCGCTGCGCCCAGAACGGCGAGCGGCCGCTGGCGTGAGAGAAGTGCGCTTTTTTCAGCAGCTCGGAGGCTTCGTTAAAGCGCTCCGCCAGCACCCGGTCTTCGCTGGTCAGACGCGGGCTCTCCCCATCTGGCGACTCCCCCGGCGTGGTTTTCAGGCTGCCCATCAGCTTACGGTTCAGCCAGCTGTTATAGAGGCGCGGCACCACGTTGCCCAGAGCCCACACCAGGTAGAGCAGCCCAATACTGATCTGGCGGTTGACTTCCGGCTCCAGCGGGCGTGAATCGACAATCGAAAACACCGGGCCAATCACCCAGATAATAAACGACAGCGCGGTGATACCAACAAAGCCCCACAGCAGGCGGTTGGTTAAGACGGCAAACAGAATATTCAGCATCAGTGAGTTCCTTGCACCTGGCCGTTAAGCTGGGCCTGGGTATTTCCCGGTGCCACCAGCAGGGTGATCTCGACCCGGCGATTGCGCGCGCGGTTAGCGGCGCTGTTGTTCGGCGCGATGGGGTTGCTCTCCCCACGCCCTTCCGCTTTGACGCGCTGCGGCTGGGAGAGATGCTGCTGCAGCTGTTCGGTGACCGACTGCGCGCGCGCCAGCGACAGTTCATAATTCGAGGCAAAACGGGCGCTGCGGATTGGCACATTGTCGCTGTAGCCCACCACCAGAATGCGCCCGCTGACATTGTTCATCGCCGCCGCGATGCGGTTGAGCACGCTGGCGTAGCCGTCGCTCACCGAGGTGGCGGCCGAGCTGAACAGGCCATCACCTTTCAGCGTCACCACGCTGCGGTCGGCTTCGTCACGCACCGACACCAGCCCCTGTTCGATCTCCGGGCGCAGGAAGGTTTTCAGGTCCAGCGCGGCAGGCGGTGCTGGCGCCGGATCGTGGATAGTGACTTCCGGCAGCGCGGTCTGATAAACCGAGGCCAGCACCGGGCTGGTGTAATCCCCAAGACGCCAGTTGAGCAGGATGTAGAGCAGGCAGGCGAGGAAACCCACCACGGCGGTGCAGGCCCAGAGCGGCACCACCGGGCGCCAAAGCTTGCGCGTCACCGGGTGATCTTCCGGGTGGACCGACAGCGGCGGCGCATAGCTGCCGCGCACTGAGCGGATCATCTGCAGCAGGCGCTGCTTGATGGTTTCCAGCTGCGAGCGGCCGTTATCCATGACCCGGTAACGTCCTTCGAAGCCCATCTGCAGGCAGAAGTTAATCAGCTCCAGCAGCGCAATCTGTTCACGCGGCGTCTGCGACAGGCGTGCCAGCAGCTGGAAAAATTTCTCCCCGCCCCAGGTTTCATTGTGAAACGTCACCAGCAGGCCGCTGCCCGGCCAGACGCCCCGCCCGCCCCACGGAGTGAGCGCGGCGGCTTCATCCAGCGCGGTGCACAGGCAGTAACGGGCGCCGATAATCGCTTCATACGGCAGCCCGGCGCGCTGGCAGTTCATCTCAAACTGGCGGATCTCATCGATCAGGCGCTGGCGTAAACCGGCGGGATCGGGGTGGGAAACCGAATGGCGGATTTGCGGGATAGCATTCAGCAGCGGATTGGCCGCCGCCACCAGCGGGTTATGGCTGTTGGCCCCGGAAACCCAGGCTTGCGCATCGGCGTGTCGTTCCTGTTTCATGGTGATTCATTCCCTGCTCAGACGGCGTGACTGCGGATTGCCCAGAATTCCATCTCCAGCCCCGGGAACTCCCCGGCGAGATGCAGGGCAAAGGCCCCGGACTTCTCCATCTCTTTCCATAACTCCCCGCCCTTCTCCAGCTGGAAGTAGTTGTAACCGGCGTGCCAGGGGATTTGCGGCGGTGCGGTCGGCATTGCGCGCAGCACCATGCCCGGCAGCTGCAGCTGCACCAGATCGCGAATTTTGGTCACCGGGGCGACTTTCATCTGCGCCGGGAAGTGGGTTTGCAGCGCGTCGGCCGGTACGTTAGCGCGCACCGCCAGCACGAAGCCAAACTCGCGCACCATTGACGCTTCGGTAACCGTCGCCACGTTAAGGCCGTGGGAGCGCTCGGTCAGCGGCAGCTGGATGGCGTTCTCTTCCATCACCTGCGACAGCCCCTGGCGCAGCAGCAGCGTCAGTTGCCCGAAGCAGCCTGCCAGATCATCGTGGTTATACACCGGCAGCGTATTGTGCGGCCCGCGCTGCGGCGTCCAGCTGGTGAGCTCGCTGGCAAAGGCCAGCCAGTGCTGGAACAGCGCTTCCGGGTGCAGCAGCGGCAGATTTTTAACATGGCTGATGTGGCCCAGCTGCTGGTTGATCAGTGCCAGCAGCATAAAGTCGACCATATCAGCGGTATTGAAGCGCCCGGACTGCTGCAGGCGCTGGCCGATCTGCTGGCTGCGCTGCTCCAGCAGGCCGTGAATATCGCCGACATATTCGTACAGCAGCGGCTGGCTGATGGCGTTAAGCATCGGCGGGATATAGCTGCTGTCGAGGCGCAGCTGGCTGTCGCTGCGCTTTTCGCTGACCCGCGCCACGCCAATCGCCGTCCATTCCGCGGTCAGTTCGCTCTCCAGCATTAGCCGCAGGCGCAGGCGCCCAAACTGCACGGCCGCCTGCCCGACCGAGATGGCGTTGAAATCATCGACTTCGCGTTCGAAGCTGATAAAGCGCGCCAGGGAATCCCCCGCTTCGCTGAAAATCACCTCTTCGCGCCCGCCGCGCCGTACCGGCAGTGCCAGCACCACTTTCACGTTGGTTTGGTTGTCCGGAATGCTTAGCGGGGGCGGCGACTGGCGCGCATCGCGAAACGAGAAGGCGGTGCCATCCGGCAGCAGCCCGCTGGCGGAGACCAGCGCCACTTTGCCCTGGCGCAGCATCGCCTCGTCGAATTCGATATCGTGCAGCCCCCACAGATAGGGGCGCTGTGCCAGGCCCCAATCACGCAGGGTGCTGTGCAGGTGGCTTTCAGACTGCTGGAAATGGTGCGGGCGCAGGAACATGCCTTCGGTCCAGACCACTTTTTCTGCTTTGCTCATGTTGGCTCCTGTCTCCGGCGCTGTCAGTTTTTCACCACGCGGATGCCGCTGATATCCGCAATGACTTCGGCATGCAGCTCATCGTCCGACCCCTTCCAGACCTCATAAAAACGGCTGTCTGAAGGCTGCGGTAACGGCAGGGAGAGACGCCATCTCTTGCCATCCAGCGCCTGGTATTCCGCCATGATGGCGATGTAGCGCGCGCCAGGGTTGTTCTGCCCGACGATTTTTTTATTGGTTTGGCCCGGCATCAGGAAGAACTGCTCGCTGTCCAGCAGGTTGGCACCCAGCACGCTCTGCGCGTTGTTTTGCAGAGAGTAAAAATCAGCCGACATGAAATCCGCATCGGATTTCAGCCACAGCACGCGCACTTTCAGCGGTGCCGACTGGTTAATTTGCGGATGCGCCTGGAACAGCAGGCTGTATTGCGTGGGTGTGTCTCGTGAAGATGAACCGCAGCCGGCCAGCAGTGCCAGCGCGGTGAGGCAAAGCACCTGAAGGCTCAGGCGCCAAATATTCAGTCTGTTCATAATCGGGCGACCATTAACGATTAATCGATGATCCAGGTTCCGCTGTTGCTGCTCTGGCACGCTTTGCTATCGCCATCCACCGCAACGCAGGTTTTTTTCGCCGGAGCGCGCACGCGCTTACGGCGCTGATCGGCCTTTATCGTTTTGTCGTAAATGTCGCTTTTCACACCGGCTCGCAGCGGCACGTAGCCCAGCAGCTGCTCCTGCCCGCTTTCGGCAATTGCCAGCCAGTTATTCTCTACGGTTCCCAGCACGGTGAAGCTCTGCGCGTTATCCAGGTTACGCACCAGCTTGCCGCCAAAGTCAGGTCGGCTCATCACTGAGGCGCCGTACAGCGCACGGTACTCTTCGTTGACGGGCGTGAAGCTCTGCGGCGGAGTGATAGCGTGGCGATAGCTCAGCTTCACCCCATCGACAGTACTGGAAACAATCGTGTCATCCGTCATTGGCGGCGGTGGTGCTTTGCATCCGGCAACGCTCAACACAAACAGCAGGCTTAATGCGATACGAATTTTCACCATGATCCTCATACGTTTCTCAAAATGACAGGGACGGGCAGATATGCCCGCAGAACAGCACCAAAAAAAGACAGCAGTACAGATTTAACCAGCAGGAAGGGGGCAGCGTGCCGGGCATTTGCCAGCGAAGCGCTGCTGAGCCAGGCAAGAATCAAGTCACCAGGATTTATCCGCTGCTTCCTGCAGGCGAGATTGATCAAAAGCTCACATCAGACAAGATTACTGATTTACATAAGCGATACATCAATAAGACGAGAGTGATAACGGTACCACCCAGGATCATTGATTAATTTGCAACGATTATAAAAGTAAAAATCAATAGGTTACGATTAGAACAGATTAGACCAGATAGCTACCATTACACTTATAATTCGGAAACTTATGGCTACAGCTCCAAATGGAGCCAAAAATGAATTGTAAAGCACCACAGGCGGCAACAATCCTTACCACACCAGCAAACAACCGCAATTACGATCAATAACATCAAGTTACAAAGACTTGTCGCGCTGGAATTTGGCTATAGCTACCGCATGAGGCTGACAAAAGTCATCTCAAAAAGGTAATGGGAAGTATTTATTTGTAAATTTCACGATAAGTTTACAGACAACATTCAACAATTCAACGTGCTTGATCCACTTAAGTTATAATTAGGATTACTTAACTATCACTGTTAAGACAAATATCACTCAATTTCAGAAGTTACTTAGGATTAATCCTAGAAATTCTTATTGATTATTTATCAAATCGCGTAATTGACGTGCAAAATTGTGAAATATCCGAAACAAAAATTTTTTAAAAAAACTGTTTATGCCGGTACTAAATGAGACGCAGTTAGCGCCCGGCCACAATGAGATTGGGGTATCAGACTTAAATCCTGGTTCTGTGCCACAAGGCAGTAAATGAGAGTAATAACCACTACGAAGGCAGCAGAAAGCTCTAATCTGGCAGGTTAAGACAAATTTAAGGATGGGCGTTCACTGGATATAAGTGTCTCAAAAGTGGAGAGAATTTCGCACTCGAGGGGGCAGAAAAGGGGCAAATAGGGACATCACCCGCGGCCAATCAGGACAATCAGCCGCAGGCAGCCGGGGGGTTAAAGACCCAGCAGACGTTGTAGTTCGTTCAGAGAAGTCACCTGCCAGGTCGGCGCAATGCCTTCCGGCAGGCTGCGGCCATCGGCATTCAGCCAGCAGGTCGCCATGCCGGCGTTGATACCACCAAGAATATCGGAATCCGGGTTGTCACCCACCATCAGCACGCGCTCGCGCGGCGGGTTGCCCATCTGGTTCAGAGCATAATCAAAGATTGCCGGGTGCGGTTTGGCGTGGCCGACCTGTTCGGAGATCACCAGCAGATCGAAGTAGCCGAGGAAGCCGGTACGCTCCAGACGCGCCTGCTGCAGTGCGGTAAAGCCGTTGGTGATAATCCCCATCTTCACCCTCCCCTTCAGCGCGTTGAGTAACTCAACGGCACCCGGCAGCGGCGTGCAGATCTCGGCCATCGCCGTCAGGAAACCGCTGTTAAGATGGTGCGCGGTGACGTTCAGCCTGCTGGCCCAGCCTTCGAATCGACGCTGCTGCAGCTGAAGTGCGCTGATAGCGCCGTTCTGGTAGTCGACCCACAGCGGCTTGTTGATCGCCTGGTAGTCGTCGTAGTCCGCCTTGTTGAACTGTACATCGTACTGCTGAAACAGACGCTGCAAGCCGGCGAACGCATCAAAGTGGAACAGCGTTTCGTCAGCGTCAAAAAGAATCCAGTCACGGTTTTGTAGCATTGGAGCATTCCTTACTTACTTGAAGGTCAGGCGTAATGTGTCATTTATATCGTGAGGGCCATCATGATCGCGTCTTCTTTACCGTCCCTGGTTGGATAATAGTTACGGCGGATCGAGACCTCGTTGAAATCCAGCTGCTCATAGAGCGCGATAGCAGCAGCGTTTGAGGCGCGCACTTCCAGCCACAGCGTCATCACCCCGCGCTGCTCCAGCTCGCCGATCAGATGACGTAACAGCTCCCGCCCGAGGCCACGGCGCTGAAAGGCCGGGTCCACCGCCAGGTTAAACAGCGTCGCTTCATCCAGCACCACCTGCGTAATGGCGAAGGCTGCCAGCACGCCGTCGACGCGCAGGGCAAAATTCAGATAGCGCTCGCCCTGATTGCTGGCTAGTGTCTTTTCTGTCCAGGGGAAAGCGTGGCTACGCTGCTCAATGGCAAACGCCGGCTCAAGGTCTTGCGTGGTGAGTAAAGAAATCTGATTCATGTTGGCAAATTTGCAGCCAGAGCGCCCGTTTGGCGTCGGCATTGTGATAAAGCTCCGCCAGCACTGGCGAAGCGATTTGAGTTCCGGCTAAGGCCACCGGGGCGTCCAGCCCTAAACGCCAGCTGTTACAGCGGGCGTCATCCGGCAACATCGCCAGCTGGTCGGGAGTGAGTAATTGCACCTGCGGTGCCTGCAGGTTCAGGGCGCGCAGCACGTCCGCCACCAGCGGATCCTGCAGGACGGGCGGGGTATCCGCCACAATCACCAGGCGGGTTTCAGCGGGTAACGTCACCGCAATCTCCCCCTGCAGGGCGCGCGGACGCCGCAGCGTATACTGCGTTATGCCCATTTGCTGTAATAACCAGTCACGTCTGGAAGACATCTTTTTTTCCTGTCTGGTCGCCCGTTTGCGCGCCTATGCTAGCAAACCCGATGATTAAGAGCCAACAAACGACTATAATCCCCGCTCTGAAATTAAAGGAGCCATCGATGTCCGCATTTACCCCGGCCAGTGAAGTGATACTGCGCCACAGTGATGAATTTACTGAACGCCGCGTGCTGTTTGCTGGCGACCTGCAGGATGACCTGCCCGCCCAACTGGATACCGCGCTCAGCCGGGTACATACCCAGCAGTATCATCACTGGCAGATCCTCAGCCGCGCCCTGGGAGAAAATGCCCATTATGGCCTCGTCGCCACGGCCGACATGGTCGCCGACTGCAATACGCTGGTGTACTACTGGCCGAAGAACAAGCCGGAAGCGCAGTTCCAGCTGCAAAACCTGCTGGCCCTGCTGCCGGTGGGTAGCGATGTTTTCGTCATCGGTGAAAACCGCAGCGGCGTGCGCAGCGCCGAGCAGATGCTGGAAGGCTGGTGTTCACTTGAGAAAATCGACAGCGCGCGCCGCTGCGGTCTGTATCACGGCCAGCTGGAGAAACAGCCAGCGTTCGACGTCGATACCTTCTGGGACGAATACCCGCTGGGCGACCTGACGGTGAAAACCCTGCCGGGGGTGTTCAGCCGCGACGGTCTGGACATCGGTAGCCAGCTGCTGCTCTCCACCCTCAAGCCGCATATGAAAGGCAAAGTGCTGGATATGGGCTGCGGCGCCGGGGTGCTCTCCGCGATGATCGCCAGCTTCTCGCCAAAAGTGCGCCTGACGCTGACCGATGTCAACGCGGCGGCGATTGAAGCCAGTAAAGCCACGCTGGCAGCCAACCAGCTGGAAGGCGAAGTGTTCGCCAGTAATGTTTACACCGACATCCCCGGCCGCTTCGATATGATCATCTCTAACCCGCCATTCCACGATGGCGTGCAGACCAGCCTGGATGCGGCACAGACGCTGATCCGCGGGGCCATCACCCACCTGAACACCGGCGGTGAGCTGCGCATTGTCGCCAACGCCTTCCTGCCTTATCCGCAGGTGCTGGACGAAACCTTCGGCAGCCACGAAGTGCTGCTACAGAATGGCCGTTTCAAAGTGTACCGCGCCGTTAAAGGCCGCCCACCTAAGAAATAGTACGCCGCAATCCGTAGGGTCGGGCATGCCCGACCCGCTTCAAACGTTACGGCAGCGCTGTTTTTCCAGGCTGTTGTTTCAACAATAAGAAATAACTGTTGACGTCCCTGGTAAAATCTCTAGAATGCGCCTCCGTGGTTGCGATATAACGTTGTTATGTTGCGGGTATGCGAAGGTGGCGGAATTGGTAGACGCGCTAGCTTCAGGTGTTAGTGTCTTAACGGACGTGAGGGTTCAAGTCCCTCTCTTCGCACCAAAAACCACGTTGTTCATATTACGCAGCATCTGCGCGAAGGTGGCGGAATTGGTAGACGCGCTAGCTTCAGGTGTTAGTGTCTTAACGGACGTGAGGGTTCAAGTCCCTCTCTTCGCACCATTTGCGGTGATATGAATAAGCAGTACGATAGTTCAACAGGACGCGAAGGTGGCGGAATTGGTAGACGCGCTAGCTTCAGGTGTTAGTGTCTTAACGGACGTGAGGGTTCAAGTCCCTCTCTTCGCACCATGTTGAATCCCTCAGTAGTGACTCCCACCGTATTTCATCCGTTTTTTCTCTGATATCAACACTCCCTGTTGTTGTCTGTTCATCCCTGTTTTATCCGTTCATCACCCTGACGTAAAATTCACCGAAATCGCCGCAACGCCGCCCGCCAGTGCTATGCACGATGGCAGCAGCATGTAGTGACGCAGCCGTTTATGAAACAGCATCACCAGGGTTGCGAGGAACGCCGCCACCATCAGTACGCGCCATTCACTGAACGACAGCTCCATCATCGCCACCAGCGGCATCATGGCGCACGGCAGCAGGATCCCCCAGCCGCTATCCAGTCGTTTACCTATCATCCAGCTTCCCCCCTAATCCACACGCTTACAAATGATAATGATTACCAATAGCATATGATAGTTCTTATCATTTTGCAGCAACATTGTTGAAACTTTGACCCCGCAGATGACAGTTCCAGCTTTAAGTGGTAGATTGGCAGCGAACACTATTAAGATAATTCTTATAATAACAACTCAAAACTATTCCAGGTTGGGATATCGGCCATCACGCAATGATAGCGTTTTGATATTTCAGGGCAGTCATGAGTATTCATAATGAAAATACAAAGCTACGATGAATTGCTGCACAGCAAGCGTCGGCTATCGCTGATGCTATTTCTATTTTTAAACACAGCTACCGCTTCATTCTGCATGCTGCGCGTGAATGGCTATGCCGCGTCAATGGTAACCAAGCCCTCCCTCGCGATAGTAATAATGAGCGTCACCTTACTGATATGGATGTTGTTAAAGCCTTTAGGGAAATTTCCGCTATTAAATATTGCGGCGCTGATTACCGGAATACTTTGGGCGTGGCAAATTGTGGTTAAGTATAATCAGGCGTTTTATTTTGACGACAGCTATCTGATGATGGCGCTGGTCAGCGTGTTCTTTATCAGCGCCATTGCGCTGGGAGATCACCTGTTGGCCTTTTGCCTGCATACCGCCCCGGCCTCCGTGGCGGTGCTGATGCTCGATCAGGGGCAAAACACGCTGCTGATACTGTTCACGATTACGCTGCCGCTGATTGGCTTCACCCTGCACCACCTGATGCAGCGCCGTCGCGACCACTTTACCCGGCGGCTGGTGAGCCAGCTGTATGAAGAGAAAGAGACTTACAGCGATCTCAGCATGCTTGACCCGCTGACCGGGCTGTATAACCGGCGCGGGCTGAAAAACCGCCTTGAAAATATTCTGGAGAATCACGCTGGCAGCCACTTTGTGCTGCTGCTGGATATCGACCATTTCAAGGCCTATAACGACAATTACGGCCATGCGATGGGTGATCAGGCGCTGGCGCGGGTATCAGTGGCGATCCGTGATGCCGTGCGCTCGCGCGATATCGTCAGCCGCTACGGCGGCGAAGAGTTTTTGGTGCTGCTGACCAACGTGAATGAGTCGATTGCCCTGAAGCTGGCCGAGCGCATCCGCCAGTACGTGCTCGACCTGGATATTCCTCATCACTTTAACGATCGGGTCGCAACACACGTCACCGTCAGCGCCGGAATTGCGCCACTGATTGAAGAGGATTTTGATACTGCGCTGGCTAATGCAGATAGGGCATTATATCTGGCAAAAAACCAGGGCCGTAATACTATACTCAGCCATCAGGATTTGATTAAAAAACCACTGACTCAGGCCGCCGACGCGCTGTAAAAATGAATGAGCCTGGATAACAGGCTCATTCATTTTCAAAACTTCTCCTTTACTTAATACAAACGCTTTATTGCCCACGCCGAATAAGATATTAAGCCAAATTAAATCGAGAACAGTGTAAATAGCACCGCTGTTTTTTCATTCTGCGCGATTTTTTTGCCGTTTACAGATTGCTAACAATATGGCAATTTTATCGGCTAAAAATTCAGGAGAACAGCATGAGTCTGGAATCTGTCAGGCAGTTTTTTGCCGAACGCGCCCCCGAAATCAGCATCATTGAACTGGCGGAAAGCACTGCCACCGTCGATCTGGCGGCGAAAGCCCACCGGGTCACCCCAGGGCAGATCGCCAAAACCCTGTCGCTGAAGGTGAAAGACCGCGTGGTGCTGATCGTCACCCGTGGCGATGCGCGGCTGGACAACCGTAAGCTGAAAGAGGCGCTGGGCAGCAAGGCGCGCATGCTGAGTACCGATGAAGTGGTCACCTGGACCGGGCACCCGGTCGGCGGCGTCTGCCCGTTCGGGCTGGAGCATCCGCTGACCGTCTATTGTGATGTGTCGCTAAAGGATTTTGACGAGGTGCTGCCTGCCGCAGGCGCTATCCATAGCGCAGTGCGCATTACCCCCGACTATATGGCGCAGCTCACCGACGCCGAATGGGTGGATGTATGCCAACCGCCGATGAAACCGTAGGGGACGACCGCTTTTCTGGTCGTCCCGCAGCGCGGCCCCAACATGAACGGGCGGACCGGAAAAGAGGGTCCGCCTCTACTTAACTCACGGCTGCCCGGAGATTTTGACGCCGCGCGTTTCGCGCCCGAAGGCGACAATCACGCAGATCAGCACCGCGACGGTGCCCGCCACAATCGCCATCGCCAGACCGTAATTGTTGCCGTGCGCCTCCGCGATTTTTGACTGCAGCGTGGCATTGACCGAGGCAATCAGATTCCCCAGCTGGTAGACAAAACCCGGCAGCACCGCACGCGCATTGGCCGGCACCAGCTCGGTGAGATAGGTCGGCACCACGCCCCAGGCTCCCTGCACCATAAACTGCATCAGGAATGCACCGATGCCCACAGCCCAGGAGCCGCTGGAGAAAGCCCACAGCGGCAGCACCGGCAGCGCAAGGAACGCGGCAATTATCATCGCCTTTTTACGCCCGATCTTCTCCGACAGCGAACCAAAGAAGACGCCGCCCAGCATGGCGGCGATGTTGTAGCAAATGGCAATGATGCTGATGACGTGCGGCTCTAAGCCGTGCTGCACCTTAAGGAAGGTTGGGTAGAGATCCTGCGTGCCGTGGCTGAAGAAGTTAAAGCAGGCCATCAGCAGCACCAGATATACACACAGCTTCCAGTGGCTTTTCAATACGGGCATCAGCGCGCTGCTCTCTTTGCGCTCGCGTGCCGCCAGCCACACCGGCGACTCCGGCACTTTGAAATAGATAAACGGCAGCAGCAGGATAGGCAGCGCGCCAATCAGGAACATGCCGCGCCAGCCGACCAGGCTGTAGCACAGGCCGAAGATCACCGACGCCAGCAGGTAACCGCACGGATAGCCCGCCTGGAATACGCCCGACATCAGCCCGCGTGAACGGTCAGGAATGGTTTCCATCGCCAGCGAGGAGGCCACGCCCCACACTCCGCCCATCGCCACGCCGTAAATCACGCGGAACACCAGGAACCACTCCAGCGTCGGCGACCAGGCCGACAGCAGTTCGAAAATGGTGAAGGTGATGATATTCACCATCAGGATCGGGCGGCGGCCAAATTTCTCTGCCAGGCGGCCAAACAGCAGCGCGCCAATCGGTCGCACCGCCAGCGTCAGCATAATCGCCAGCGAAACCTCGGAAATTTTAGTATTAAAGTTTGCGGCAATATCGCTCAACACGAAGACCAGAATAAAGAAGTCAAACGCGTCCAGCGTCCAGCTGGCAAAGCTGGCAAACGCCACGTTGCGCTGGGTTGAAGTCCAGTTAAACATAGGGTCAGATCCTGTCTTATAGGGCGAGAGGGGTGTTAACCTTTTGTTTATAACATGTAATACAGGTGTTTCCGGGCGGCCTTTTGTCAGGCTTAGATTCAGGCTGTAAGCGCGCGTTTCATTCTATTACCCATGTAATCATTAGCCCACTAACCGTGTTTCAACTTAAATCGCCTTAATCTGAGCAATAATCTTTTCCATCCCGGCAATCAATTCACGTACAATCCGCGCATGTCTCTATGCGAATTTTCTTATACCCGCAGTCGGCAGGCCGCCTGGCTTGGCCTGCTGGCGATACTGCTGCTGTTTGTTGCTCCGGTGATTTCCAAATCACTGGCGGATCGGCGCGGCGGTGACAGCATGATGATGCATCATGCGATGGGTATGGAGATGGAGATGGAGATGGCCGGGATGCCGGCGATGGACCAGCCGATGCCGGACCATCATCCGCTGTCAATGATGGATGACAGCGCCTGCGGCTACTGCGTGCTGCTGGCGCACCTGCCGCTCGACATGCTGGTGCTGCCGCTGCTGTGGTCGGCGCTTCAGGCGGCCAAACCGCCCCAGCTGCCGCTGGTGCAGTCGGTTGCCGCACGCATTGTTCCCCGCTATTTCCACCCTCGCGCCCCGCCGCAGACAGTCGCTTTCCTGTAATCACGTCATTTATTGCCTGCCCGTGCGCAGGCCCTGATGGATGCCTGTTTATCAGGCGGATGGAAGAGACTATGTCAGAACAACTAAAACCTATCCCCCTGCACGCCAGCCAGAGCCGCAGCAGCGTGCTGCCGCTGCTGCGTCGCCTGCATTTCTATATCGGGCTGTTTATCGCCCCGTTTATCTTTATCGCCGCGCTGACCGGCACGCTGTATGTGCTGACCCCGCAGCTGGAAAAGGCGCTGTATCATCAGCAGCTGTTTACCGCCTCCAGCGGAGTGGACCAGCCGCTGTCTGCCCAGGTGGCGCGCGCCAGCGAGTTTAACGGACCTGGTGCGAGGATTGTGGCGGTACGCCCGGCCCCGCACGAGGGCGAAACCACGCGAGTGATGTTTTCCCGCCCCGGTCTGGGACCGTCGGAGAGCCAGGCGATATTTATCGACCCGAAAACGCTGGAAGTGCGCGGCTCGCTGACCGTCTACGGCACCAGCGGCATCCTGCCGCTGCGCACCTGGCTCGACTATCTGCACCGCAGCCTGCTGCTGGGCGAGGTCGGGCGCAACTACAGCGAACTGGCCGCCAGCTGGCTGTGGATAGCCGCGCTGGGCGGTGCTCTGCTGTGGGCCACCCGCCGCCCGCCGCGCCGTAAAGCCAGTGCGCAGCCAACGCGCGCGCAGCGCCTGGCCGGGCAGCGCCACTGGCACACCACGCTCGGGCTGGCGCTGCTGCTTGGTCTGGTATTTTTCTCCGCCACCGGGCTGACGTGGTCGCGCTGGGCCGGAGAGAATATCGCCCAATTGCGCAGTCATTTCGGCTGGTTAACACCCCAGGTCAATACGGCCCTGCATCCCGAACCGGCGATGGCGATGCCGATGGATGAACACGCCGAGCATCAGGGCCATAGGATGATGGCGCACGATGCCGCGCAAGTGGCGATCCATCCCGCACAGTTTGATCGCGTGCTCAGCGCAGCGCGGGCAGCCGGGATTGATGCGGCGAAGCTTGAGATCCGCCCCGCTTACCAGGCGGATAAGGCCTGGACGGTGAATGAGATTGACCGCAGCTGGCCAACCCAGGTCGACAGCGTGGCGGTCAATCCGCAGAGTAATCAGGTGATTGATAAGGTGGAGTTCGCCCAGTTTGGCCTGCTGGCGAAGCTGACGCGCTGGGGCGTGGATGCGCATATGGGGGTGCTGTTCGGGCTGGCGAATCAGCTGGTGCTGGCGCTGTTTGGCCTTGGGCTGTGCGTGATGATCGTCATCGGCTACCGCATGTGGTGGCTGCGCCGCCCGGCGGGTGGCAGGGTTGCCCCGCTGGATACCCTGCTCGGCTGCTGGCGCCCGCTTTCAATCAGCGCCCGTTTCCTGCTGCTGGTGATCGTTGCGGTTGCGGCGGTGAGCTTGCCGGTGATGGGCGCCAGCCTGCTGGTGCTGCTGGCGATAGATATGTGGCGCTGGCGTAGTGTCACGACATAAACACCCGATGTATATCATCGGCACGGGACGACCGGAAAAATGGTCTTCATCGTAATGGGTGCAAATCATCGGCACGGGACGACCGGAAAAAATGGTCGTCCCCTACGGTGGGGCGGGCATGCCCGACCCGGGATTTAAGCCAACGGCTTTGCCAGATAACGTTCCAGCATCCCCAGCAGGCGCTGGTTATTCACCGTCTGCAGCACGTGGACTAACCCACCCTGCGGCTGACCGATACCCACATCCACCCGCAGCGGCTGGCGGAAACGCCAGGATTTCCCGCGCGTCATGCCCGGCCGCAGCTCGACATCGACAAAATAGTCAGCGGCGGTGGCCACCTGCTGATTCAGCAGCCACGCCACCACCAGCGCATCGTGGATCCAGCAGCCCGGCAGATGACGGGTATGGATGGAATAGTCAATCCACGGCCGCAGCGTCTCGGTGACAAAGCGCGCCAGCACCGTATCGATTTTAGCGATGCGATTCAGATCCTGATGGGTCATCAGCGTCTGGCTGGTGACATCCATCGGCACTAGGGTGATGTTTGCCCCGCTGCTCAGCACCCTGTGCGCCGCTTCCGGGTCGATGCCAAAGTTGGTGTCTTTAATAAAGTCGTCCAGCGCAAACACCCCGCCCATAATGGCGATCTCCTGCACCGCATCGGCCATCTCCGGGTAACGCTCCAGCGCCAGCGCCACATTGGTCAGCGGGCCGATCGCCACCAGGGTAATTTTGCCCGGGTTGGCGCAAATCAGCTGCCCCATCGCATCGGCAGCCTCCTGCGGCGGCGGTGAACAGGGCGGCGGCTGACGCACGCCGCGCCACAGATGTGCCAGCTGGCTGGTGTGCACCCGCGTATCCAGCGCTTCACGCCAGGCGGCGGCGGGTTCACACAGTGCGGCATCCGCACCTTTGATCACCGGCACCGCTTGCCCGGTGCGCTCCATCAGATCTTTCGCCACGCTGTATCCGACATCGCTGGGCGTGTTGCCCGCCACGATGGTGATCAGCTCCAGCGAGATCTCCGGAGCGGCCATCGCCAGCGCGATAGCCAGCCCGTCATCGACGTTGGCGCCTGCAATACCATTCCCCGGATCGCAATCAATAATTAATCGTTTCATTTATCGGTTTCTTATTATCGGGCCAGCTTGCAGCCACAGGACTCGCCAATTTCCAGCTGGTGAGAAAACTCACGCAGCGTGGTCTCTCCTTTCCATGCCGCGAGCATCTTAATCGCGGTTTTTGCCATCTCCTGCACCGGCTGACGTACCGTGGTCAGCGAAGGAACATGAAAGGCGGATTGCTCGGTGCCATTGAAACAGACCAGCGCAATATCGTGCGGGACGCGGATCCCCTGCTCGGAGAGCGCACGGATGCAGCCAATCGCCTGCGCTTCGTTGGCGGTGAACAGCGCGCGTGGACGAGTGGCGCCCTGCAGCATCTGCTGTGCCGCCTGATAACCGCCGCTGCGGGTGTAAGGCGCGGCGAAAACCCACTCTTCGCGCTGCGCCACGCCCTGTTCAGCCAGCGCTTCGCGCCAGCCCTGCAGACGATCCTGCGCGTTAAGCATCTCCAGCGGGCCGGAGATAATCCCCACGTCCTGATAGCCGTGGCTTAACAGATGCGCCGTCACCTGGCGCGAAGCCGCGCGCTCATCAACGCGCAGCACGCTGACCTGCAGGCTGGGATCGACTCTGTCCAGCATCACAAACGGCGTATTGCTGGCCTGCAGAACATCAATATAGGGGTGGCGATCGACGCTGGTGTAAATCAGGCCGTTGACCTGCTGGCCGAGCAGATTGTTGATCAGCTGCAGCTCGCGCTTGCGGTTATCGCCAGAGTCGCCGAGCAGCATCACCATGTCATTGGCCTGAGCTTCCTGCTGCAAGGCATTTGCCAGCGAGGCGATAAACGCATTGTTGATATTCGGCACCACCAGCCCGTAGGTTTTGGTGGTGCCGGAAGCCAGCGCTCGCGCGTGGCCGGGGCCACCGGGCGCGGGCCGTTGTTGACGACGTAGCTCACCACCGCCACCGAGGTTCCTGCCTCTTTCGCCACATCGGCGCGGGTTGCGCGCTGAGGGTTCTGTTTGCTCACAGGCATTTTCCTTTGGTTTGAAACAGCTCAAAGCCGGGAACAGGTTCCCGGCTCACGCATCCTTTGAGTTCGTTATCCCTGTTTATATCGCATCGTTCGGGTCATTAAGATCGCGCCCGCGGGTTTCCGGTGCCACAAAGGTGGTAAGGAAGCCAATGCCCGCCATCACCGCAAAATAGGTCGCAATCGGCCACCAGTGCCCGGTCCAGGAGAGCAGCGCCGCAGCCACTAGCGGCGCGGTGCCGCCGGAGAGAATCGAGCCAATCTCTTTCGCCGTCGCCATTTTAGTGTAGCGGTGGGTTACCCCGAACATCTCAACGCCCCACGCGGCCTGCACGCCAAAGATCCCGAGCGATGCCAGCCCCATGCCGGTGACGATGGTGGCAATGACAATCGCCGGCTCGCGCGAATCGAGCAGCATAAAAGCCGGGAAGGCGTAGAGGATTAACAGCAGACAGAAGCAGCGATAGGTAATGCGACGACCGAAGCGGTCCGAGAGCCAGCCGGCCAGCGGGATAATCAGGAAGCCGAGCAGCGAGGCGATAAATACGGCAGTGGTGGCAACGGACTTATCCACCGCCAGCACTTTCACCACGTAACCAATGATAAAGCCCTGGGCCAGATACGACGGGCCGTTCTCACCGATGCGCAGGCCAATCATGGTCAGGAAGGCACGGCTGCGGCGCCAGAAACCGCGGGTATCGGCCTCCTGCGGCTGCGCGGCGATTCGCTGCTCACGCTGCGCTTCAACTTCCGCTTTCTTGCGTTCAAATACCGGCGTTTCTCGCAGATGGCGGCGGATCCACAGTGCCACCAGCGCAATCAGCGAGCTGCACAGGAACGGAATACGCCAGCCCCACTCCTGCAATGACTGCTGGTCCATCTGCACCACCGCCAGCCACACCAGTGACGCCACCAGCGTACCGCTGTTGGAGCCAAGAGCAATAATCGAAGAGACCAGCCCACGCCGCTGCGCCGGGGCATATTCGCCCAGCATCACCGTGCCGCCGGACAGCTCCGCCCCTGCGCCAAAGCCCTGACTAAAGCGCAGGACCACCAAACAGGCAGGCGCCCACAGGCCAATTGAAGCATAGCTGGGGATAAGACCGATAAGCGTGGTGGAAGCGCCCATCAGGATGATGGTGGAGACCATGACGACTTTACGACCCTTACGGTCGCCCAGCCAGCCAAAGAACAGTGCGCCAATCGGGCGGGCAATAAAGCCGACAGACCAGGTCGCGAAGGTGGAAAGCAGTGCCATGGCGGGGGTGGCTTCGGGGAAGAAGACATCGCCAAAGATAATCCCGGCGGCAAGGCCATATAACGCGAAATCGGCATATTCCATCGCCGTGCCGAGCCAGCAGGACAAGGTGGCACGCCAGAAATCTTTGCGTCCTTCGGGGGTGGTTAAACGTTCATCTGCCGCCGAGGTGGCTGGCATTGCACTATCCGATGCGACGTTTTGCGGTGTAGACATGAAAATTTCCCTGATGTGAGGAGTTCAGTTTGTCACCTTCCCTGGTTCGCACTCCTCCGCAGAGGAAAATTCGCCAGTGAAGATGCTGATATAAAAGCCATGACGAAAGGTCGTGTAAGGTTCCCTGGTGTTGGAACGCTTCTTCGCTTTGCGCCGCCGGTCTAAAAATGACCAGTCGTATAAGTTACGCGAAACTAAGTTGACCTTCAGGTGACTGCTAACCATCAAGCACCGTGAATTTTCACTACGGAGCTATTGTATCTACGCGGGTAGATAAATCAAGCCATCGCAGCACAATTAATTAGATTATCTTGACATTCACAACCAGGACCTGCCAAAAAATCAAATAAAATCAACGGGCTGAATCGTGTGAAAAACATGCAATTTTTTTCTATCGCGCCACGGGGCAGCAAAACTTAAGACAAATGAGGTTAAACCGCGCGCTGGCCCGACGTTTTTAACCGCTGGATGTTGCGCTTTGATGACATCGTCTGAAAAATGCCGGGGCGTTTGTCTTGATGCCGGGGAGTGGTTAAGCTGACGGACGGAATAAGCAGGCGAGATGCGATGACCATAACTCTGATGCGCCACGGTAAACCCGACCACCACCTCCCCGGCCGCCGCTCGGCGCTGGCGATGGCGCAGTGGTGCGAGGCTTACGATCTGGCTGAGATCTGCGATCGTCCGCCGGAACGCAGCCTGCGGCTGGCGGCGCGGGCGCAGGTGATCGTCACCAGCCCGCTGCCGCGCGCGCGTTCGTCGCTGGCGAAGCTGGGCAGGCAGGCGCAGCACGTCGATGCGTTATACCGTGAGGTGGCGATGCCGGTGATGCCGCTGGCGTTCCCTGCTCTGCCGCCGCTGCTGTGGCTGCCGCTGCTGCGCGCAATGTGGCTGTTTGGCTACAAAGGGGAGGTGGAGTCATACGCCGAGGCAAAGCAGCGCGCGGCGCGTGCCGCCCTGCAGCTGATTGCGCTATCCCGGCACGGCGATGTGCTGCTGGTCGGCCACGGCATCATGAACAAACTGATTGCGCGCCAGCTGCGCAAGCTCGGCTGGCTGGGGGAGAAACACGCCAGCAGCCGCCACTGGAGCAGTGCCATCTACCACCCGCCGCTGATTTAAATCCCGATACGCTGCTTAAGCGCGGTGCGCGACGCCTGCAGCGCACTCCCGGCACGGGCTTCATCCGGTATCGCGCGCGCCAGCGCCATCGCGCCGATCATCTCCGCCTGCACCGAACTCGCCAGCATTCGTGCTTCTTCATGCCCCAGCGCACTCAGCCACTGCACCAGCAAAGCATGCATCGCCTGAATCCCCTGGTCAAAGCGCTGACGTGCCTCCGGCGGCAGGCGCGAAGCTTCACCGCTCAGTGACGGCAGCGGGCAGCTGCACTCCGGTGCATTACGCGCCTCGGGCGACAGGTAGAGGTCAATCAGCTGTGCCAGCTGCTGCGCGACGCTGCCGTCGCTTATTTCGCTGCGCACGCGCGCGTGGGTCTGATCGAACATCTGCCCGACCACCTGCGCCACCAGATCGTCACGCGAGCTAAAGTGCGCATAGAAGCCGCCGTGGGTCAGCCCAACGCGCTTCATCAGCGCCGCTACGCCGATCCCCTCGGTGCCGACCACGCGCATGATCGCCGCCGCCTCATCGAGAATGCGCTGGCGGGTACGTTCTTTGTGACTGACTGCTTCTGACATAACGGCTTCCTGAATGAGTGCCCACAGGCAAGGGCTATCAGAGTAATTATTATGATCGTCATATTCAATGCGGGTGGCGTATTGACAGTATATATGATGACCGTCATATTAGCTCAGGGCAAACATGATGACCATCATATAGAGGAATAACCATGACAACGGCAACTTTGGGTACGGCAGTGATTACGGGCGCGTCGAGCGGCATTGGCGCGGTCTATGCCGAGCGCCTGGCGGCACGCGGCTATAACGTCCTGCTGGTGGCACGTGACCAGCAGCGGTTAGAGAAGCTGGCGCAGCAGCTGGCCGACAAGTACGGCATCAGCAGCGAAGTGCTGGCGGCGGACCTGACCAATAAGCAGGACCTTGCCCGCGTTGAGCAGCGCCTGCGCAGCGACGCCAGCATCAGCCTGCTGGTGAATAATGCCGGAATGAGCGTGGATGGCGACTTCCTCGATAACGATATCGACAGGGTAGAGACGATGATTGCGCTGAATATCCTCGCCCCCACCCGCCTTGCGCACGCCGCAGGCAATGCATTTAAAGCTCGCGGCCACGGTACGCTGATCAACGTGGCTTCGGTGCTGGCGCTGGTGCATGAGATGTTCAACGGCGCGTATAACGCCAGTAAATCATTTGTGCTGACCTTCAGCCGTTCGCTGGAAGCGTCGCTGAGTGCGCACGGCGTGCGCGTGCAGGCGGTGCTGCCGGGCTTAACGCGCACCGAAATTTTCGAGCGCTCCGGCAAATCACTGGACGAGGTGCCGCCGCAGATGATTATGGAGGTTGATACGCTGGTTGATGCCGCGCTGGCGGGACTCGACCTGGGCGAGAGCGTGACGATTGCATCACTGGAAAACATTGAGAAATGGCAGGCCTACGAGGCAAGTCGTGCGGCGCTGATCCCCGATTTATCACGCGATCGGTCAGCGTCACGCTACCGTTAACGCCTGCGCGGCGCGGGCTGCGGCAGATAACGGTTATGATTCAACCAGTTCCGGCCAAAATAAATTTGCCTGGAATTGCAGCAGACAACGGTTAAGCGCTGGATCGGGCCGCGCAGTTACATTATAATCCTGCGCCTCAGGCCCCATAGCTCAGTTGGTTAGAGCACGCGACTCATAATCGCTTGGTCGCTGGTTCAAGTCCAGCTGGGGCCACCAGATTTTAGCTTTATAATCATATAATTAAGCCATCCTGAAAGGGGTGGCTTTTTTGTTTCTCAGACTTTGTGTCGCAAAAGTGTCTCCCTGTTCCCCTCTGCCCATTCCGGATGGTCACTGGTCGATATTTAACTGATAGATTATCTATTCATCTACCTATTCATTTATCTATTCATAAATCGATTCAACCTTATGCATGAACCCTCTGACAGGATACGCCAGTTGCTCAACCAGGGGCCGATGACTTCCCGGCAACTGACTGAAATAATGGGTATTAGTCAGCCAACGCTGTCTCGTGCATTGCGGATTCTCGGCGAGGAGATGGTGCGAATCGGAGCGGGTCCATCTATCCAGTATGCCCTGCATGATGCCTGGTGCGGATTCCGAACTCCCCCCTTCACCGCATCAGCAATGAAGGGCGCGTGCAGCTTTATGAGTGTAGTTTTGACATCAGCTGATTTAGCCACCTGTCACGATGGCTTTTTTGATGTTTTTTACAGGGTCGATAAAATGGCTCAGGTATTTTTACCACTCAACCTTTGTGGTCTGGCGGCGCGGAAGGGAATCAGAAGCAGGCAATCATATCCTTTAATTACAGGCTAAAAACACTATGCTGCCTGTTCTTCCTGGCTTTTTCTCTTCGCCATAAATTCCGTTACGGAAGTTACCCGGCTAATCTCTTCCTGAGCGCGTGCATCATTTTCAACTTCCCAAATATCAACGCTGTTCTGCAGGTTTAACCAAAACTCGACGCTGGTTTCAAATGCAGCGGCCAGCCTGAAGGCCATGTCAGGCGTTAGTTTGCGGTTGTTATTGACCAGTGCGCTAACAGAATTGCGATGCATATTGATCATCTGAGCTAAATCATTGATTTTTAAACCAAGCGGCTCCAGATATTCGTATTGAAGAATATCTTTAACAGCGCTGGGTTTACGGGGTGTAAGTGCCATAATTCAATCTCCTTTTGAATTATCCTTAATTTTTGCTCGCTAGCTCTTCCATTCTGGCGCGCATCGATTCGCGCACATGTTGATTTCTCATGTTCAGTGACGCATTTCCATGAGCATCAGTGGTAATTTTACTGTTATCAGTCTGCTGAACATCTTGATGCATCACCCCCTGAATCATTTTTCCGGGTGCTGCCAACATCTTGCGGAGAAGTTCACGCATAAATCCTCCCGATGGGACTAAAACTTCTGGCGAAAGGGGGAATATTACCTCTCTCTCCCATTACAGGACAGCATTAGACCGCCGCACTATAGTATAAAATTCCATCAATCGCATTTTACGATAAAGGCCGTAAAACACTTAAAACCGGGGTTTACTGACTTCACCCACCCCAATCCACCGCCTCCCCAGCACCACCGTCAAAACCACAATCGTCACGCCCGCCGCGAGGTGCATGGCGAAGTCCAGCGCGTGCAGGTGGATCTCATGGCACAGCGACAGCAGCATCGAGGACATAAAAGCGATGCCGCAGCCGGCCAGCGCCAGGCTTTGGCGCGGATAGAGCGAACGGGTGCGCTGCAGGCTGATGATGGAGATGACAATCATCGGCAGGCTGGCGGAGAGCATAAACAGATAGCAGTGGATGCCCTCGCCGAAGCGGCCATGCTGAGAGACGGCGGCAGTGGGCGCGGTGTTCAGCAGGTTGAGCGCCAGCCACAGCACGGCCAGCAGCGCGGCCCAGCGCAGCCCGAGCGGCTTGCGGCCTGCGATGCTGAGGTTAAACGCCCCGGCGATAGTGCTGGCACCGATAATCAGCGAGAGCAGCAGCGTGGCGAGCGCCATCAGCGCCCCGCTCTGCGTCCAGTCGGTGAAGCGGGAGTGCAGCGCCCAGCTGCTGAGCGTACCGCACGGCAGCACCGCCGCGATCCAGGCAGCCACGCGCCAGCCGGTCGGCCAGGTGCGCTTCACCGGACGGGCTGAGCCGCTAAGTTTGTCGATCAGATGGTCATGATTTCTCATGATTACCGCTTCCATATTTACGTAGGTTGAGCATTGCGCGATGCAACAGTGATTTGACCGCCGAGAGCGACAGATTATTTTCCGCCGCCGCCTGCGCCAGGCTCTGCTCGCGCAGATGGACGGACTCAACAATCTCGCGCTGGCGCAGCGGCAGGCTGCCGAGATAACCGTTTAACTCTTCACCCTCGGTGGTGATATAAGCCCCTTCACGGGCGGGCTGCTGCTGCAGCGCTTCGTCATCCTGCACTTCGTGGCGGCGCCCGCGCTGGCGCAGAGCATCAATCGCCCGCGCCGCGCTGATCGCCGCCACCCACGGCAGGATCGGGCGCTGGGGATCGTAGGTGTGACGCACGCGGTGAATCGCCATTAACGTCTCCTGGATCACATCCTCTATCAGCGCCTCATCGGCGATTTTTTTGCGCACGAAGCCGCGGATGGCGGGCACCATCGCTTTCAGCAGCTGGTTATAGGCGTCTCTGTCGCCTGCCTGGGCACGGGCCATGAGTGCTGGCCATAACCGCGCGCGGGCGTCAGTGTCCGCCATTGCCTGACCTGAGAAACTTAAGGCATCGCATTACGCAGAGGTTTACTCCCGTCTGTTTACGTTTTTTTTGCGCCGGCTGTCGCTTTATCGAGCGCCGAGATCACAATGTTTGGCGTCAGCACCTGCGGCAGCACCACCGGCTTACCGCCGTCGGCCGGATAAACCACGTAGAGCGGTAATCCACCCCGGCCAAAATCACTCAGCGCCTGCTCCACGTCCGGATTGTACTTTGTCGAGTCGGCGATCATATAGATGGTATCGGTACGCGCCATTGCCGCCTTCACCGCCTGGGTCGACAGCGAGGTGCGGTCGTTGACCTGGCAGGTAATGCACCATGACGCGGTAAAGTTCACCAGGATCGGTTTGCCCTGCCCTTTAATCGCATCGACGTTGGCCGGGGACCACGCCACGGCGGCGGCGGCTTCAGAAGCTTGCGCGCTGCCTGGCTCATCCGCCGACGCTTTAAGGTTAGCCAGCGGCGGCACCGCCAGCAAAATAAATAGCGCGGTAGCAATGTGCAGCGCCCAGTGGCGCTGGCCCATCATACGGCGTTTCTGCGCCATGCCATACAGCCAGGCGGCAAAGCTCACCAGCAGACAGCAGCCGAGGATCGCCGCCAGCGCCGCCGATCCCGCCTGGCGCTCCAGTACCCAGATTAGCCACGCCACCGCAGCGAGCATCGGGAAAGCCAGCGCATGCTTCAGCGTCACCATCCAGGTGCCCGGTTTTGGCAGCACGCGTGCCAGAAGCGGGAAGAAGGAGACCAGAGTAAAGGGCGCGGCAAAACCGAGCGCCAGCGCGATAAAGATCACCACGCTGACGGCGGGCGGCTGGGTCAGCGCATAGCCGACCGCACTGGCCATAAACGGCGCGCTGCAAGGGGTGGCGACGATAATCGCCAGCGCCCCGGTCAGCGCCGAGCCGGTCAGACCGCCGCGCCCGCTGCCGACTTCGCCGACGCGCTGCACCGACATGCCCACTTCAAACAGGCCAAACAGGTTCAGTGCCGACAGCAGCATCACCAGGATCAGCAGCGCAATCACCAGCGGCGACTGCAGCTGGAAGCCCCAGCCCACCGCCGAGCCGCCGGAGCGGGCCAGCAGCAGTACGCCCACCAGCAGCAGCATGGTGACCACCACGCCCGCCAGAAACGCAAGCCCTTCAGCCCGCGCCTGGGCGGGTTTGTCGTGGTGGCGGATCAGGCTCAGCGCCTTCAGCGAGATAACCGGAAACACGCACGGCATCAGATTGAGAATAATGCCGCCAAGGAAGGCGGCGGCGATGGCAGTCAGCATGATGAACCCACTCAGGTTAGGAAGTTAAGCCGGGTTGGCCTGACGATATTTTTTCACCGCGTCCAGCGCTTTCTGGATATGCGCGTCCGGGTTTTTATCGGTGTAGCTCAGCAGGATTTTGCCATCGGGCGCAATCACGTAAGAGGTACGGTCAGAGAGGGTCTGGCCTTTCATCTCCATGGTGCTTTTATACTCTGCGGCCACTTTCGCGCCTGGGTCAGCGGCCACGGTGAACTTGTCGCGGCACTCAAGCTGGGAGAATTTAGCAATCTGGTCAACGTTACCGGCGGTAACGCCAATCACGGTGGCGCCCTGTTTTTTGAACTCATCGGTGGCTTCGGCAAAGTCGTGCGCTTCCAGCGTGCAGCCCGCGCTGAAGGCGGCCGGGAAGAAGTAGAGCACCACCGGCCCTTTTTGCAGCGCCTGCTGCAGATTAAAGGTGGTGGCTTTACCCGCCAGCGCAGCGCTCAGGTTGAAATCGGGGGCTTTCTCGCCCACCTGCAGCGCGGCGAGCGCGGAGGTGACGGGCAGTGTCAGGCTCAGAACGGCTGCGGCAGCCAGCGTACTTAACGAGGTTTTGTAACGCATGTTGTTTCTCCAGTATGAAAAAAGGCAGAGTGCCTGATGACCTTAACTGGAGTTTCGCTGGAGTTTGGGCAAAGGTTGCGGTCGGGTGAAAATATTTTTCACTGGCGCGACTATCCGGTCAGCTGCAGCGCCTGCGCCAGGGTCATATCCCGCGGCGAGGCTTCGCGGATATCCAGCGGGTGAAACGCCCCCAGCATCCACGCGACACAATGTTGCAGGCGGAAGAGGAATCAGCAGGCGATAAGTGCACGCTTTGCCCTGGATTAGCGCGAGAAGCAACGGATAAAGATTTTGCGTACCCTCTCTGAAACCAGTGTTGAAGGCTGGCGCCTGACTGGGATAAGCCCGAAATATTTTATGCGGTGTTTAAGGCTCGGTATTCAACAATTTTTTGCGTTGATGTTAGAATTCAGCAACACAGCTAATGATTTAACAACCATGGAAGATGTTCATGAAAAAAATTCTGGGGTTAGCCCTGTTCACTGCTGCTTTTAATCTGCACGCTGCCTTTATTCATCCAATGGATTTCGACGGGTCGGAAGCCCAAAAAAAAGAAGTGATTGAATACATTCAGGCAAAAGTGAAAAAAGACTACTGTGAAGGCAGTATCGATATGTGCCAACCTACCACGTTGCGCATGATGGAAAAGCAAAACCTCAAGGCTTTCAAGCAGATGACACAAGCCAAAAATCGCCCAGTAATGGACAAAGTGATTGCGGATTATTGCCAGGGCGCTATTGATATGTGTAATTACAACAACTTAGATATGATGTACAAACAAAATGTAAAAGCCAGCGGCGAGAAACTTAGCTGGTAATTACGTCACATTAGGTCATATCAGATGGCCTGCCCCCTCATTTAAGCTGATTACTCACCCGCCACCAGCGTTCACGCTGCTGGCACAGCTGCAGGTGGCAATGCTGAAGCCGTTCGAGGCCCAGCCCGGCAATCGCGCCCTGCGTCAGCGGCGCGGCAACGCTCTGGCGCTGCTGCCAGCGCTCAAGGCTGAGCACCAGCGCGTCCTGGCTGCTGCTGTCCAGCGACCCGGTTAACACCGCCTGATTATCCGCCAGCTGCTGCGCCGTCATTGCGGCCAGCTGCTGCGTCATCTGCGATAAAAATTCGTCAATGCACTGCCACAGCTGCGCCACGCTGAAGGTGGGCGACTGCAGCGCAAACAGGATGCCAGGCTGGCCCGCTACCTGCTGAAAACGACAGCTGACCACATAGCCAATATTCTGCTCCACGCGCAGGCGCTGGAAAAAAGCCGGCTGATAGATCAGCGCCAGCAGCTGCCACGCGGCGAGGCATGCGGCGCTATTCTCTGCCAGTGGGCAGAACAGCAGCAGCGCGGCGTCGGGGCTGGCGGTGGCAATGGCATATTCAGGCTGCGGCGCGATGGGCTCGGCCAAGGCGCGCACCGCCGGGTTGATTGCGCCGGGGAAGGCACTCAGCAGCTGCGCCAGCTGTTGATGCAGCGCCGCGTCGCCCCCTTCCAGCGTGGCCTGCCAGGCAACGTGGGGCAGCATGTTGCCTGCCGGAGTGTCACCGGCCGCCTGCAGCAGTTCCGGTAACGCCTCCAGCAGCGCACGTACCGCAATGCCTGCATGCCGCGCCTGCTGCTGGCGCTGATGTGCGCGTTTGCCCTGGGCGATCGCCTGCGGCGCGAGCGATCGCAGGCGGACGATCAGATCGCTCAGCGTGCTCACCATCAGCAGCGGACTGGCGCTGAGCTGGATCAACCACAGCCCCTGATGGCGGCTGACGCTGAGTGCGGCATCCTGATGCACGCAGCTGGCCGCCAGCGATCGCAGGCTGGCCTGCAGGATCTCGCCCCAGGACGCAGGCAGCGCCTCCAGCGGGCTGAGCAGCAGGATCGGTTGCTCAGGGCCGGGCTGATGGTGGAGTAATGCCTGATGCACCGGCAATGTTGGCGTTACCGTGCCGCCAGGCTGCGGATAGAAGCGCAGATCCGGGCCAGCGCGGCGTGCCGGTTTAAACGGCCCTGGCTGGTAGCGTAAGGGGAACCCCTGCGCAGCCCGCAGCGGCAGCGGCCGATCGGAGATGCGCAGGCGGGTCGCGCGCGCCGGGTGCAGCCCCTCCAGCAGCGCGTTGAGATCCACATCGGCTGCCTGCACGGGCGCAAAGCCAAACGCCCGTTCGCGCAGCTGGTCCATCGGCGGCAGCCGGGAAAAGTGCCGATCCGCCAGCTGCGCCGCGTGCTGGCGCTGCTGCGCGGTGAGCTGCGTGAGCTGCTGGAGCCAGTGCAGCACCCGCCCTTCCACCGCCGCGGACTGCTGCCGATCCACCAGCGTCAGCTCAATGCTGACCACCGTCTGCGAAGCGCTGCGGTAAGCCAGCAGCAGGCGCGCCTCATCGGCGAGATCGTCGGCGCGCAGCGCGGCCATCAGCCCGCCCTCTGCTTCATCCAGCAGCAGCTGGCGCAGCAGCGTCAGCTCGCGTTGATACTCCCCGTCCAGCAGGTATGAGAGGCGCAGGCGCGGCGCACCGCTGAGCTGCAGGGCGATATCCCGCTGCGGAGCCAGGCGCAGCGCGGGCAGCGGCGCCAGGGCGACCTCCTCGCTGACGAACGTGCTGGCGTGATGCTGCGCCAGCTGCCCTAGCTCGTCGTCACTCTGCGGCCCGTGCAGCCACAGCGTCATATGCGGCGCGCGGTAATAGCGCTGATGGAACTGGCGCAGCGCGGCAAGCAGCGCCGCGATGTCGCTGCCAAAATGCCGGGCATTGCCCGCCTGAAAACGCTGCCACGGATGCGGCTGAAAGGCGCTGCTGAGCGCCGCCTCACACAGCGTCTCCTGATGGCTGCTCAGCAGCTGGCACTCGGCGTCGAGGGTGGCGATTTCCTGGCGGATGGCCTCCTCAGCCAGCAGCGGCGCCGCCAGCATATCGCTAAGCCGCGCCAGCGCTTCTGCCAGCTGGGAGGGCGCGCACTCGAAGAAGAAAGCCGTGCTGCTGCCCTGGGTGGTGGCATTCAGCCGGCCACCCTGCGCGGGCAGCCAGCTCATCAGCCGCTGCGCGCCGCTGAAGCTGCGGCTACCGGCGAACAGCAGATGCTCCAGCAGATGCGCCAGCCCCGGCCACGCGTCCGGTTCCTGGTGGCTGCCGACATCAACCTGCAGCAGCGCCGCCGCACGGGTTGCCTGCGGGTCGCTGACCCGCTCAACCCGCAGGCCGTTACTGAGGCGCAGCATCCGTCAGCCCTTGAAGATCAGCTGCGCGTTAACCCGCTGGGAGTTAGCGCGGTTGCGGAACTGCAGCTGGTTCACCTGGATATTGGTGCAGTTGGCCTGCTCACGCGCGGCGAGGATTTGGTGGTGATGCTCCGATTTACTGCACACCGGGTCGGTGTTGTCGGCGCTGCCGGTCAGCATAAACGCCTGGCAGCGGCAGCCGCCGAAGTCCTTCTCCTTCTCCGAACAGGAGCGGCACGGCTCCGGCATCCAGTCAAAGCCGCGATAGCGGTTAAAGCCGAAGGAGTTAAACCAGATATCCTGCAAACTCTGCTCCAGCACCGACGGAAACTGCACCGGCAGCTGGCGCGCGCTGTGGCACGGCAGCGCAGTGCCTTCCGGCGTGACGCTGAGGAAGATCGCGCCCCAGCCGCCCATGCACGGCTTGGGCCGCTCTTCATAGTAGTCCGGGGTGACAAACAGCAGGTTGGCGAGGTTATCGCTGGCGGCCATCTTCTCACGGTAGCGATGCACCACCGCTTCAGCGCGTTCAATCTGCTCACGCGTCGGCAGCAGCCCTTCGCGGTTAAGCTGCGCCCAGCCGTAAAACTGGCAGGTCGCCAGCTCAACGTCATCCGCTTCCAGCTCAATGCACAGCTCGATAATGCGATCGATCTGATCGATATTGTGGCGGTGCAGCACGAAGTTAAGCACCATCGGGTAGCCGTGGGCCTTCACCGCACGCGCCATCTCCAGCTTCTGCTGGAACGCCTTCCTGGAGCCGGCCAGTGCCGCATTCAGCACTTCATCGCTGGCCTGGAAACTGATCTGAATATGATCCAGCCCGGCCTCGGCGAAGGCGTCGATCTTCTTCTGCGTCAGGCCGATCCCCGAGGTGATCAGGTTGGTGTAGAAGCCGAGATCGCGCGCCGCCTTGATAAGCTCAGCCAGATCCTTACGCACCAGCGGTTCACCGCCGGAGAAGCCGATCTGCACCGCGCCCATCGCGCGCGCCTGTTTGAACACCTCGATCCACTGTTCGGTGCTCAGCTCTTTCTCCTGCTGGGCAAAGTCGAGCGGGTTTGAGCAGTACGGGCACTGCAGCGGGCAGCGGTAAGTCAGCTCCGCCAGCAGCCACAGCGGTGGCTTAACGTGGGATTCAGGCTGGTTCACGGAAAATTATCCACTTCTGCTCGCGCGCCGCCGCGAAGAAATCGATGACGTCATCGTCCACGCCGCCCGCTTCCGGGAAGCGTGCGTTCAGGGCATCGACGATCTGCACCAGCGTGCGTTTGCCATCCACCAGCTCAAGGATCAGGGCGGCGCTATCGTTGAGTTTCGCCATACCTTCCGGGTAGAGGATCACATGGCAGCCCTGCACTTCCTCCCACTGCAGGCGGTAGCCGCGGCGGAACATCGGGATGGTTTGTGGGGTGCTCACAGCAGCCCTCCTTTATGCCAGACGGGCTGGTCGGTGACGGTGTGATACGGTGGGCGCTGCAGGACGTAGGCCATGGTCATCGCATCGAGCATGCTCCACAGAATATCGAGCTTGAACTGCAGGATCTCCAGCATGCGCTGCTGCTTCTCCACCGTGTCGCAGTACTCCAGCGCCAGCTGCAGGCCGTGCTCCACGTCGCGGCGAGCCTGGCTGAGGCGGCCACGGAAGTAGCCGTAGCCCTCTTCTTCAATCCACTGATAGTGCTGCGGCCAGCTGTCGAGGCGCGACTGGTGGATCTGCGGGGCGAACAGCTCGGTCAGCGAGCTGCAGGCCGCTTCCTGCCACACCGCGCGGCGGGCAAAATTGACGTAGGCATCCACCGCGAAGCGCACGCCAGGCAGTACCATGCGCCCGGAGAGCAGCACCTCACGATCCAGCCCTACCGCTTCACCCAGGCGCAGCCAGGCTTCAATACCGCCGTCGCTGTCGCCCTGGCCGTCGTGATCGAGGATGCGCTGCACCCATTTACGGCGCGTCAGGGGATCCGGGCAGTTCGCCATGATCGCCGCATCCTTTAGCGGGATGCTGGTCTGGTAGTAGAAGCGGTTCGCCACCCAGCCCTGGATCTGCTCACGCGTCGCTTCGCCGTTGTGCATGGCAATGTGGAAAGGGTGATGGATGTGGTAACAGGCGCCGCGATCGCGCAGCGCCTGCTCAAACTGCTCAGGGGTCATCAGGGTCGGAGTGCTCATAGTTCGATACTCATGCCGTCAAAACTGACCTCGATGCCCTGCCGGGTTAGCGCGGCACGCTCGGCGGAGGATTCATCAAGGATCGGATTGGTGTTGTTAATGTGGATCAGGATCTTACGCCTGGCGGGCAGTTCGGCGAGCAGCGCCATCAACCCCTGCTCTTCGCCCAGCGCCAGGTGGCCCATATCGCGCCCGGTATTGCGCCCGACGCCGGTGTTTGCCAGCTCGTTATCCTGCCACAGCGTGCCGTCAATCAGCAGGCAGTCGGCCTGCGCCATCAGCGCCAGAAGCGCAGCATCCGGCTCGCCGAGGCCCGGTGCGTACAGCAGCTTGCTGCCGGTTTCGCGGTTTTCGATCATCAGCGCGATGTTATGGCCAGGCAGCGGGCGCCCGCGATACGGCGAATAGGGCGGCGCGTTGCTGAGGATGGCAATCGGGGTAAAGGTCAGCGCCGGGCAGACCGCCACGGAGAACGGCTCGCCGGGCTGAATAGCGTGATGCTGCAGCCCGCCGTTCCAGTGCTTCAGCATGGTGAAGATCGGGAAGCCGCTGGTCAGGTCCGCGTGCACTTCTGGCGTACACCACACCTGGTGCGGGCAGCCTTCGCGCAGGTTGAGCAGCCCGGTGCAGTGGTCGATCTGGCTGTCGGTAAGGATGATCGAGCCGATCGCCGTGCCGCGCAGCGCGCCGTGCTTATTGAGTTCGGGATTGGCGGCGATCTGGTGGCAGATATCGGGCGACGCATTACACAGCACCCAGTCGCTGCCGTTATCACTGACGGCTATCGAGGACTGGGTACGTGCCGTAGCCGGGATGCTGCCATCGCGCACGCCCTGGCAGTTGCGGCAGTTACAGTTCCACTGCGGGAAGCCGCCACCGGCCGCAGAGCCGAGAACTTTGATTTTCATGGGGAAACCGGGAGTAGGAATTAAAAATGCCCGCAATAACGCAGGCATCAATGCAATTGCCTAAATAATTCGTGCTGTAACAAGGCAGCAACGCAGCACATCCCCGGGAGCTTACATCAGTAAGTGACCGGGGTGGGCGAGGAAAGCTAACGCAGTTACAGTGCGAAGTATGACGGCAATTTAACGGTTGGAGATATATAAGGTTACTTCCAGGCCCAGGCGCATATCGATGAAAGTTGGTTTAGTCCACATAATCATATCCTCTTGGTGTTCAAAAAACAGACGTCACACCTGTCAGTGTCGACAAGGGATCGGCATGTTGTCAAATTATAAGAATTTGGCGGCACAGATGTTGCGCCTATGATAAATCGATATCAACCCTAAAATCTGCACGGTTTATGCTATTTTGAACTATTTGGTTCAAAAGCCGGGCATTATTTGCCCCAGGTTTTTCTCAGCACGCGCAGCCAGTTGGCGCGGCACAGCTTGTTGATTAGCGCTTCGCTGTAACCCGCCGCACGCAGCGCGGCAAGCAGCCGCGGCAGGCCGCTGACGTCGCCGATCTCGTCCGGCAGATTGATACCGTCAAAATCGGAACCGAAAGCCACGCGATCCTCCCCCAGCTTCTCCAGCAGATAGTCGAGGTGCTGCACCATCACGCTGAGCGGCATATCGCCATCGCGCTTGCCGTCGGCGCGCAGAAACGCCGTGCCAAAGTTCAGCCCCACCAGCCCGTCGCTGTCTGCGATGGCGGCCAGCTGGCTGTCGGTCAGGTTGCGCGGCTGCGGGCACAGGGCGTGGACGTTAGAGTGGCTGGCAATCAGCGGCGCATCGCTCAGGCGCGCCGTGTCCCAGAAGGCTTTTTCATTCATGTGCGACAGGTCGATCATCAGCCGCTGCTGGTTGCAGGCGCGGATCAGTCGTTTACCCGCTTCCGTCAGCCCGTCGCCGGTATCCGGCGAGCCGGGAAAGCGGCCGCTGACGCCAAAACCAAAGCGGTTCGGGGTATTCCAGAATGGCCCGATGCTGCGCAGCCCGGCATCAACCCAGCGCGCCAGCTGGCTAAAGTCGTCATCCAGCGCCTCCGCCCCTTCTATATGCATCACCATCGCCAGCACGCCGTCGGCCAGGCACCGCTCGATCTCGGCCACGCTGCGGCAGATCTTAGCGCGCCCCGCCGATCCCGCCGCCAGCTGCTGCAGGATGTGCAGCTGCTGCTCGACAATCGCCAGCGGGTCGAAAACTTCCGGCTGGCGCGCGGGGAATTTCGCTACGTAGTCGGCTGGCGGTACAAAGATGGCGAACAGCCCCCCGGCAAAGCCGCCAGCCTGCATGCGGGCAAAATCCAGATGGCCGCTCAGGCGCTGCTGCATAAAGGCTTCAGCCGGGTTATCGGGATGATGCAGCCACAGATGCAGCAGCAGATCGTTATGGCCGTCGAAGATCGGAGTGTGCGGAGAAATATCGGTCATAGGGGCGCCAGCAGTCTCGGGGGAAGCGGACCATCATAGCGCAGAAAACCGGGAAAGGGGGCAGCAAAAGCCAGGGCGGGAGTGACCCCGCCGCTGGGGGGAAGCACAAGATCTAACTGCCGAGACGGCTGGTCGGCGCCTTCGTCGCCGCTGCGGGCGGGGGCGGCGTATTGGCGTCCAGCGGGCGGGCAACAATGCTGGTGATCGTCTCCATCGACTTGAACGTGCAGCTGCAGTTCAGATTCTGGCACTGGTGATAACGCTCCTTGGTCTCACTGCTGATGATACGGCTGGAGCGGGCGTGGCTGTTATGCTGGCAAATCGGGCAAGGCATCATAAGTGAACTCCGTGGGGTCAGTTAAACTCACACTGTGTGAATAAAACTAATTATATTCACTTTAAGTGAATCATCAAGTGAATTTTTCACTTCGTGGGCTAGTCAGCTTCAATAAGGAGCTGGTAGGTTTCACCTTTCCACGAGCTTTCCAGATTTACCGTCGTGCGAAATCCTGTACTATCAATCACATGCCCCACTTTGACCACGGTCCACTGCTGCGCATCAATCACCGTTTTAAATCCCCGCAGCCGCACCGGGGTTTCCGGGAACAGGGCAGGCATCCCCATCGCCAGGACGAAGCTCATGCTGGCCGTCAAGGTCTGGCGCGCCTTCCACTCTGCCTCTGCTCTTCTGACTGCTTCATCCTGCGTGCTGAACACTTCACTGATGATAACCTCCCGCTGATAAAGCGGCAGCGGGCTGTCCTGCTCAGCGCCGTCGCCAAACAGCTCCGGCTGGTTATCCGTGATGGCGCGAAACACTCTGACCTTACCGCTGCTGGCTTTATCAAGCTGCAGCCAGCGGGTCTGGACGCCGCTGTATTGCAGCTTTGACACTACCTGCCAGGCATGCTGGTCGCCCTCTTTGCGCGTTAACACGATGGGTGGTATCTCGGTTCCCTGAGCGGTTCTATTGCCGCCACGGGGCAGCATCAGAACGGTGTTCTCCTTAACGGTGACGGTAGCACCATGATTTATCGCCAGCTTCGTCAGGAACTGGGCATCGCTCTCATCCGCCTGGTCGAGATGCGCAATGCTGATAGATGCCAGCCCATCGCTGACTTTAGCCTGCAGGCTGTTGCGCTCAGCTATCTCAGAGACGACCTGCCCCAGCGTGGTTTTATCCCAGGAGTGCTGCGCCTTCTGCGTCAGTGATTCGCTCAGGTTGGCGCTGCGCCCGACCAGGGTTAATCGGTCGGGCGCCCCGGTGTGATGCAGTTCATCAATGATAAAATCCCCTTTGCAGAAGAGCGGCCTACCCTGCCAGCCGATATACACGCGCAGGATAGCGCCGCGCTGCGGCATCATCAGCCAGCCGTCACTGTCATCCAGTAACAGCGTCAGCGTGTCGGCTTCCAGACCCCGGGCATCATCAATCGTCATACTCAGCAGACGCTTGCGCAGATTGTCGGTGATATCGCGGTTATTGAGCCGAATAAGGTAATCGGGCGCCAGCTGCGCGCCGATATCGACCGGAATCGAGTTATTCATAACAGGCTCCCTGCCAGCTCGCGTGCCTTAGCGCTCACCTCGCCGTAAATCTGCTCCAGCTGCTGTTTCAGGTCGCCATACAGCCCATCCAGCGAACCGTCGACGCGCTTAAGCTGTAGGGTAAAGCTAATTTTTTGCGCCGCTCCGTTCGCCAGCAGATCGGTATGGACACCATTCACCGCTTCAATAACAAAAATCCCGTAAGGTATCCCTTCACCACTGAGCAGCGGCCAGACGCGCCCGCTCTCAGCCATGCCCTTCAAAATCGCCAGCGACGGCACTCCCCCGGTGATTTCCGGGCGCAGTTCCCCTGCCAGGGTGATGCTTTCATCCCCAACGCCAAGAAACTGCTGAGCCGGGCGCGAGCCGATACGGCTGCCCGCCGCCCAACGGTAAGCGCTCTGATGCGTCATGGTCTGGAAAGGCAGGGTGCGGCGCTGGAATACGAACATACCTAAAATCATCATCATGGTTTATTACTCCAGGTAACTGCTGCGCTGGCTGATAGCGGCCCGCGCACGCGTTTGCTGCTCGTGATTCTCGATCAGGGTGCGTACGTCTGCCTCCCCCATGCCTGCAGGAACATTAATCACGTAGCTGCTGTTAAAGGTGTTCTGCTGGCTGCTGCTGCTGGTGGTGGCGGTCACCGGTTTGTAACGGGCACCGCCCAGCGCGACAGGAAATTCACTCTGCGGGAAGCTTTCTCCTGCACCGACGAGGGCCGATAGAGGCGGCTGTTCTGGCGGCTGGTCGCGCAGTGATGCCTGCGCATCCGCCGATTTTTTATCAATAAGCCCGAGCTTTTCCATCAGGCCGGTAATGCCACTGCTCAGGTCATTGAATATCTTCAGCGGCAGCATAAAGGCATCGCCCAGCGCTTTGCCTATCCACTCCCCGGCACCGCCTATTTTATTCAGCGCTTCTCCTGTCAGCGCGATCGGTTGCATCAGCCGTTTAAAAGCGTCATACAGCCAGGCGATCCCCGCGCCCACCCCGTCAAATACGGGTTTAAAAGGCGCGAAAAATTGCGCCGCAGGAGCCAGTGCGGAACCAATCCCCCTCATCACTCCGGCGAAGAACGCGCTAATTGGCTCCCAGTATTTGTAAATGAGCGCCACACCCGCCGCGACAGCCAGCGCGATGCCCGCTATCGGCAGCGTTATTGCCCCCAGCGCGGCCGTCATCGCCCCTCCGGCAAAAGTAAAGACGCTGCTCAGCATCCCGGCGCCGGCGATCAGCAGATTCAGCCCGCTCAGCACCGGTGCCACCACTGAGCCGATCGCCCCCAGCGCCCCGACCAGTATCACGCCGCCGGCCACCAGCTGGGCCATTCCGCCCGCCAGCGCCGGGTTAGCCTGGATCCAGCGATCCACACTGCCCAGTAGCCCGGTGGCGGCCTGCGTCAGGCTGCGCAGGGTGCCGTCGAGCTGCTGGAAGATAGCGATGCTGATGGCCTCTAGCGCGCCGTTCAGCCGGGCGATATCCCCCGCAAGGTTATCGGCGCTTGCCGCTGTGCGCGTGGGCGGCAACCCGGCGGCAGGCGATGGTTCCGCCCCCGGCGTTGCTGCAGCGGGCTGCACCGTCAGCGCCTGATAGCCCGGCTGCAGCAGCTTCGCCCCCTGACGGGCCACGCTCATTGCCTGACCGCTGACCGCTCCGATCTTATCTACCACACCCTGCCCGGCCTGATAGCGCTGCTGAACCTTGCTCTGACCGAGCGTAAAGCGCTGCTGTGCCTTATTAAGGTTGTCGCCGGCCCGCTGCGGCCGCTCAAGCGCCTCGGTGATGCGGATCTCCTGCAGGCGCTCCTTGCTGGCTTTGAGTGCTGATTTACTGTTGCGCGTGGCGTTTCGGGTGCGCGTCGCGCTGGCCGTTAGCGCCACGCGCTGCTGAAACATGGCATTGCCAAGGGAGTGGGTCTCCCCGGGCAGATCGTTTAAGAACAGGCTTGCCCGGATCACCGCTTTGCGCAGTCCGTCCAGACCGAGGTTAATACTCATCATGACTCTCCACTCTGTGTCCCGCTGCGCACGATGGCCTTGTGCCGCCAGGCGAGCAGTTCTGCCAGCGGCATGGCGTTCATTTCCGACGGCGGCCAGTGAAAGATGGCGGCGATATCCGCCATCAGGTCATCTACCGTCAGCCCGTCGGGCCAGCGGAGGTGTCCGGTTTCGCTGACAAAAAAGCGATCACCCGCCCGCCCAGCTCAATCAGATCGATCGGGTCAAGGTTCAGGCACTCTGATTTGGTCAGGTTCGGCAGCGTGATGCGCGGCAGTACCACGATCAGCGCGTCGACGTCCGATCCGGCAAGATCCACCAGCCGCGTGCCGCGCAATGCGCCCGCATTCGGTTTGATCAGCTCGACGCTGGCGATGGTCGTTTCGCCACGCACGATTGGCGTGACCAGCTGAACGGTATTTTCTGACTGTTGCATGAGAATTCCTTATTTCATTGGAAAGCGGGTCGGGCATGCCCGCCCCCTACGGGGTGGACAATGCAGGACAGGTAAGCCCGGCCCCGGCGGGTTGCACGATGCGGGTCGGGTAAGCCCGACCCCTACGGATTAAACCAGGCCGATGTTCTTACGGTGCTCGGCCAGGCGGTCGATGCCGTTCACGATCTCGACCATGTTGACGGTGTCGATCTCAATCAGCGCTTTGCCGTTCCAGCTCAGCTTGTAGTAGGTGCATTTGGTGGTGATTTTGGTTTCGTTCTCCTCACCCTGCTTGCTCTCGCCGAAGTCGAACTGCTGATGCTTGCCGCGCAGCTCCACCTCCACCGCGATGGTCTCGTCGGTGTCGTCACGCTGGTAGGAACCCATAAAGCGCAGCGGCACCGTGGCGCCACCCCACTGGCTCAGCACGCGGTCGTCGAGGCCGGAGATGGTCCACTCCAGATCCAGCGCATCATCTTCCAGGCCATTATCGATATGCGCCACGCCGTTCATGCCGCCGCCGCGGTAAGGGTCGAGCTTGCGCGCCAGCTTCGGCAGCGTCAGTGAGGTCACCACACCCTGATAGCTGTTGGCATCGTTAAACAAATTCAGGTATTTCAGTTTCTTAGGCAGTGCCATGAGGGTTTCTCCTTAGCTGTTCACAGAAGCGGCGAAGTTCGCCAGGTAGCTGTCGGTAATGCGCTGACGCAGGGTCAGATCTTCCAGCGGCGGCACCGGGGTATAGTCGTAGTCGATATACAGCTTGCCGGCTTTCAGGCTCTCCTGGCTGTTGGCGCTTTCGTCGTACCAGCAGTTGGC
Organism: Erwinia aphidicola; assembly: GCF_014773485.1. GTDB lineage: Bacteria > Pseudomonadota > Gammaproteobacteria > Enterobacterales > Enterobacteriaceae > Erwinia > Erwinia aphidicola. Next base: position 338,647 of record NZ_JACXBP010000002.1, read on the forward strand.
GCCCAGCAGATAACCGGCGTTGATCAGCTCACGGAACTTGGCGTTGATCCCGGCGATAATGTCGCGCACCAGCGTCGGCGTCAGCGGCTTGTCGTTGGCCCACATATGCGCATCGGCCATGGTGTCGGCGATCACCTGCGCCGAGCGGGTGTAGTTTTCAAAGGCGAACAGCGGGTCATCGCTACAGGTGCGGTTGCCCCAGAAGCGGAAACCGTCTTTGCGGATCAGCGTGGTGACGCTGGCTTCATTCAGCAGATCGGCATCGGTCCCCACCTGCTGCAGGTCCCAGAATACCGAGGCGGAAACGCCGGTCACGCCGTTGACGCCGACGTTCGACAGGGTTTTATGCCAGCCGCTGTCGTTATCGATTTTGGCGCGCAGGCCGAGGGCGCGGGCGGTGGCATAGGCAGTTTCCGCCGCGCTGGTCACGGTGTTCCAGGCGACAAAGTCGGGCCAGATCACCATCAGCTCGCGCTGGCTGAAGTTTTCGCGATACTTGAGCGCATCGCTTACCGTTTTACAGCCGTAAGCCGAGATATAGCCGAAGGCGCGCAGCTGCTGGCAGATTGCCGCCAGCGCGGTGGCCACTTCCAGCGAATCCAGCCCCGGCACGCCGAGAATACGCGGCTTAACGCCAAGGTCGGTCTGCGCCGCGAGCAGCGCTTTCATCCCGGTGTAGCGGCCGTTAGCATCGCTGCCGCCGATGATATTGCTGGTGGTTGCCGCTTCGTCTTCACCCTCCTCAACGCGCACCACCACCGTTACCGGCTTGCTCTGGTCGGCAATCGCCTGCAGCGCTTTCGCCAGCGTGCCGCTGACACCGGCTTTCCCCACCGCCGCCTGCACGTCGGTAATCAGCACCGGCGTGTTGAGCGGGAATACGGTGGCATCAGCATCCGCTGCAGTGCAGACCATGCCGACAATAGAAGTGGATACCGTGGAAATACTGCGGGTTCCGTCATTGATTTCAACGACGCGTACGCCGTGGTGATAATTAGCCATCTTTATTACACTCCGTGGTTGGGGTGAGGTAATGATGACAAGAATTTAATTGGCGGGCATGCGATTGGCGTTGTGGGGCGGAGGGGACAACATGATGAACAAAAAAAAGCCACCTAAAACTCTGGTGGCTTTTAAATTAAATCTTACTTATCCAATTCCGTCCTCGAAGAGGAATATCAAAAAACCATCAATCGTTAATTAGAAATAGTTGATTTTCATCATGCAATAAAAAACGAAAGCCATCGCATAAATCAAACCAATGGAGTAAGCATTAAAAAATTTCACATTAAATTCAAAAATTCACCTTATTATCTGGTGATGTCGGCCAGTTAATATCTGGAGCAGTAGATGTGTCTGTCAATTTTACTCTATTCTTATACTCCATCCATGATGACAACTTTTCTTTATTTTCATTGCTAATTTCACCTAGCATTAACTCCACTCGCCAATCAGAAATGACATTGTCAATTTCAGAGAGCAACTGTTTTCGATAGTCCTCTGCAAGGGCGCAGGGGTCAACTTTGGCAAGCCAAATACTCGGGAATCCATTTTTGTCTGGTACTATGACCTTTCCATCTAGTTGCTGTTCTGACATGAGTTCTTTATATAAATCAGCATTCACCTTGACAACATCATTCGGCATAATGTCATTTATACCTTCGATAAAGAAACCTTTGTTTATTTTTGAATAAAAAATCATATTTTCACCTATACCCCTATAGCTAACCAATAACAAGCTCGTTCATACTCCACCATTGAATTCTGACTTAATTTTCCAACGAGGATTGAGCATTGTGATTTACCAAGATCAGAACAGTTTGCAATTCCTAATGAAGTAACGCCAGCCGCCGGAGTTGTATGCGGTATAGCCATTAACATAAGCACACGGTTTGGGAAACTTACCGGGAAAGTAACTGTATAGCTCGAGGCTCCACCAACTAACCCCCACTGAATGATCAAACCTGAAGGTAATTTCTGAAAACCTGGTGAACCAAGAGAACTTGAAAATACACTCATATCAGGGATCTGATTTAAGTTGGTTCCTACATTGCGCTTTGCTGCTTCCCCCAAGCTGAGGTTTGCATGTAACTGACTGACAAGATTTTTTTCCTTAACCTCCGATAGCGCATTAGCAATAAGTAAATATTGATTGTGAGGATTTACTGCAGCAAGGTGTTGCGACATTTTTAAATCCACATACGCCTTTACTTCAATCACCTTATCATCGACGTATTTACGCGTGGCAAGTACTACCGATGGGTCGATTTTTAAAGTCACCGCCGCGGTACTACTGACAATCAAGATCATACGTACTGTCTGGGTGCGGCCACTGCCTTCCTGCAGCTGTGGTTTGTAGGTTTCCGCACAGTTTGCCACGGCAATTAACGCGTTATCAGCGTCAAACAGGCCGATCTCACGGATCCAATAGCCTCCCTCACTTTCCGGGATAATCTGCTCGGCAACGATCTGGCTGCTGTTGACCGGATCAACGCTCAGTGAATTAAGCGGTGCGCGGCGCTTTTCCCCAATCAACGCAGTTTGCTTAGCGCCAGGTGTTGGCAACGTACCCCCGCCGTCACCGACCGCCATCTGCGTGATCTGAAGTTTTGTACCCAAAGCCGTGGCATTTGCCAGTTTTGCTGCACCGATTTCGGTGAGCAATGCGTAATATTTTGTCGTCATGCGTTTACTCTCAGGTTGTCGATAATATGAAGTGCAGCACCGCTGTAGCTGTAGCCGCCCGTGGTAATAACTTCTGGCGTGTAGGGATAAACCGTCAGCTCATCTCCACTGTAGCTGGCTGCAGCCGCCCATATCTTCCCGCTTGTATCCAGGTTGATTGTCAGGCCGGTAAGATGGCGGCTGACGGGTTTCGCGTCGCCAATCAATCGTTCCAGCTCGTTGTACATCTCCTCAGTAATGCCAGTTTCCAGTACACCGACGTCCAGCCTGAAAGTTCCAGGTGCGGCGTTGTGCTGCCACCATTCGGTAATACGGATGAGATACCCCAGCGGCTCCACCACCCGGCGGATCGCCGAGATGGTGCCCTTGCGGCGGTGGATAAACTGCGAGGCGGCGACCACCGCACGCCGGGTCTCTTCCGGCCACTCCTGATCCCAGCGATCCACCGACCAGGCCCAGGCGAGATAGGGCAACAGCGGCAGCGGGCAAGTCTGCGGGTTCCACAGGGTGCGCAGCGGCACCGGCAGCTGCTGCAGGCGCGCACAGGCTTCGGCGGCGGCCACCTCGAGCTGTGACGAGCCGACGGGCAGCAGGCGGTCACTCATCGGAACCTCCTACCGCGATCTGCGTAGCGGTGCAGTACGCCGCCTGGGTTTTATCCAGCACCACATCAGCAGCAGGCTGCGCCAGCTCCACGCGCTGGACACCCTCGACGTGCAGCGCCGCATACAGCGCTGACCTGCGGATATCGCGCCCCAGCCGCGACTGGGCGTTTACAAAGGCCGCCAGCCGGGCTGCCGAGGCGGCGCGGATCGGCTCCGCCTCCGGCCCGGGATAGAGAAACAGCGTGGCCTCAACGCGGTACTCGACGATTTTTGCCGACTGCACGCTGACGCGATCCGCCACCGGGCGCACCTCCTCGTCATTCAGCGCCGCGTTGACGACGGCCAGCAGTTCAGCGCTGGCTTCGCCGCGCCCTTCACGCGACAGCACGGTGATGGTGACCACGGCCGGGGACGGGCTGATGGCGGTGACATCCGCCACGCGACCATCGGCGCTGCGGGCGTGATATTCATAGGCCCCGCCCGGCCCCGCTACGCTCAGCCCCTCAAAGGCCTGGGCGATGCGCAGACGGAAGTCGTCGTCGCTCTCAAGCCGCGCCGGGGTCGGCGGCAGCGTGCTGTTATCTGCAGGTTTCAGCACCAGACGGGTGACGCCGTTGTTGACCCCAAGCTGGTCGAGATCGCTGCCGCTGGCGAATGCCACCATGGTGGCTTTCGCCGCTTCGTTAATGCGCTGGCGCAGGATCACCTCGCGGTAGGCGTTCTCCTCCAGCAGCTTGACGATCGGCTCCGACGCCAGGGTTAAGGTGCGGGCTATCGCCTCATGCTTATCGGCGGGATAGCGCGCAATCAGCGCGCTTTTGCGCTGCTGCAACAGGGTCTCAAAATCCAGCGCTTCGACGATGTTCGGCGCGGGTAACTGACTTAAATCAATCGTGGCCATAGGTGTTAACTCACTGGAATGGATAAGGAAAATGTGGACTGGTTGCGGGTGCCGCTTAGCGCTACCTCCATGCTGCCGTCAAACCCCGGCTGATAGCGGATGCTGTCGAGCGTGATGCGCGGCTCCCAGCGCTGCAGCGCCATGTAGCAGGCCGACATAATCTGCAGGCGCAGCGTCTCGTTCTGCGGCTGGTCGAGCAGCGCCGACAGCAGCGAGCCGTAGTCACGGCGCATCACCCGCGAGCCCTGCGGGGTCAGCAGGATGTCGCGCACCGACTGGCGGATATGGTCGATATCAGTCAGCTGCAGGCCGCTGTCGCGCTGCATGCCGGACCAGGTTGCTCTGCTCATCACTGTGGCCCCGCTGTTTTGCTGCCGCCGCTCTCGACGCCCGCGTGAACGTGGCTGTGGGCCACCACCCCGTTGGAAGAGAAGCTGCCGCCGCTGTGGCTGATATTGCCCTGCAGCGTGCCGCCCTCGCTGAGCGCAAAGGTTTTCGCCTTCAGCTGCTGGGTGCACTCCACCAGCGGGCTGTCGAGGGTAATTTTCACCGCCGCCCGGATGCTGGCCGACTGGATGCCGCTGGCGGTCAGCGCGCCGCTCTCGGGTTCGTAAGCGATCTGCGCCCCGTCCGGGAACTGCCAGCACACCGCATCCTTTGCTGCCGACGGCGCCGGGAAGGCATCGGAGAAAATCCCCGGCAGCACAAAGGCGGTGGTCAGCTCGCCGCTCAGCGCCAGCAGGAGAACCTGCTCACCGGGCGACGGCGCATGCCAGCTGCGCACCTGGCCAGCGCTGCTGTTCAGCCACGGCAGCCAGCCGGTCAGGTTGCCATCGCTCTGCACCCGGCAGCGCGCCCGGGGCAGATCGACCTCGCTGACGGTGCCGATGCGCAGCAGGTTATTGAGCTGGCGGCGGGTCTCCACGACAAATTCATTCATTGCGTACTCCTTCTGGCTTTCAGACGGCGGGCCATTCACTGACCAGCTGATGGTTGATATACAGCTGCCACGGGCGCGGGACGTGTTCCGGCTGCGGCGGCTCTGGGACGTGCGTGGCGTGCAGCGCGCCGTCGATTTCGCTGACGATCACCCGCTCGGTGAGTTGCAGCAGCACGCTGAAATCGCCGTTTTCCAGATGGCTGAACAGGATGGCGTTCTGCTGCTTATCCGCGCTGGCCTGCTGGTCGGGCTGGTTGTCACGCAGCCACAGCAGCAGCGGCAGCATCAGCGCATCTTCGTCATCCACGTACTGGCTGAGCGTGACGCGCAGCGGGTACTGATACTCAAAGCTCAGCGAGCTGGCGAGGGTGCTGACTACCCGTCCCGGCTCAAGGGTGAGCGTCAGCCGCTGCGGATCGGTTTGCAGCAGCGGCACCTGGGCCAGCAGAGCGGCGCGTAACAGGGTTGGCTTTAACATCGTGTTGCTCCTGACACTGTTTAATGGTTTCAATTTGCAGGCCGCACAGCAGCAGCGCCTGCTCCAGCTGGCGAATGTCGGCCAGTAGATCCCCCTGAGTCACGCTCTGGCTGCCGGGGATCGGGCAGCTGCTGACCCTGGGACAACCACGCCAGATAATCACGGGCGCTGGTGAAGGCGGGGCGCTGCTGCAGGCGGATAATCCCGTCAGGCAGAGCAGCAGTGCTCCAGTGGCGAAGTGCTTCATCACGATCAATCATCCTGTTCATAGTGAGCTGACGTTTCAGCCCGAGATCGCCGGCATCAATCAGCGCCTGGCGCAGGGCCAGCTCGCTTTTTTCACGCTGACCGTTCTCTTCCTGCATCTGGCTGAGGGTGACGTCGCGGCTGACGATCCCCGCGCTGAGAGTGGCGTTCTGCTGCTGCAGCACCCGCAGCTGCTGGTTCAGGCGCACCAGCTTCCAGCTCACTGCGGCGAAAAGCGCCAGCATCAGCATCAACAGCAAGGGCAGCAGGCGCTTCACTCTGCCCCCTTCAGGCACCATGCCTGCTCTGCCCTGCGCCGCTGCATCAGCCCCTGGCTCGATTTGCCATCCACGTAGATCCAGCGCGGCAGCTGACTGCAGGCGGCGCGCCACTTCTGCTGGTTAATCAGCGTGGCGAAGGTCGAACCGCACGCGGCACCGACCCCCACGTTGAAGGCAAATGACACCGTGGCGTCGTACACCGGCTGCGGCATGCTGACCGGCATACAGCGCGCTATACCGCGCTCCACCCGCTGCAGGTCGTCGATCAGGTTGACCGCCACCTGGCGCTCGTTCACCGCGCTGAGCGGCGTGACGCCACGGGTATGGCCGATGCCGTTAGTCCACACCCCGGCGCTGCACTGGTACGGCGATGTGCGGCAGCCTTCGGCATTCGCCAGCAGCAGCAGGCCGTCAGAGGAGATGCGCAAGGTGCGAAACTCCGGCAGCAGCGCGGCCAGCGCGACAATCGTCAGCACCGCGCACTTCTTAGCTGTGGAATTCATCGTGTTTCCTTTGCTCCTGGCGCAGCTGTAACAGCAGCCAGGTTTTGCGGCGGTAGTGCCAGTTGATAAAAAAATTGGCGACATTGATGGCCAGCGTAGCCACCGCCACCAGCGCCCCAATGCCAAAAGCGATGTCCTGCACCGTGTGGCGGCTGGCCCACATCATCAGCACACCGACCAGGTAGCTCACAATCGAGCTGTTTCTCTCCATCGCTAGCTCCAGAGATTCAGCGTTTCATGGGTGGCAGAGCTTGGGAGGTCGGGTAGCTCAAGCGGGTAGCCGTGGGGCAGGCAGGCGCCCTGCTCTGCCAGCCCGCTATTGGCCGCGTAGACCTGCTCTACCACCTGGCGGGTACGGCCGTAGTGGCGAAAACAGATTTCATCAACGCTGTCCCCCTGCAGGGCAAAAATTTTCATAGGTGGTTCTCCCGGATTGGTTAAAGCGCTTTCAGGAACGGCAGGCCGATTGAAATACGTGCTGCCGGATGACCTGATGAAGTGTGCGATTTCGCCGCAAGCCGCTCAATGCGGGGCTGTTGTAGGAGCGGTGTGACAACCGAGAGTCGGATTATGGGAAACGATATAAACAAAAAAGCCCCATAAAGGGGCTAATAAGGGAGGGTGCGTAGAGGGGGCGGCATCCGTTCCTGATACGCAAACAAGTTTGGCCGGACAGCAGGACTGAAAAGCCGTTTAGCGCTTCTGCGGCTGGGCAGAAAAGATGACGGAAAACTGCGCATTTTTCAGCTCTATGCCGCTGGCAATGTCGGCAATCAGGTGCAGGGCAATCTCACGATCGCGCTCCTGGCAGACCCCTTCAGAGGTTAACCTTGCAATCAGTTCCACCCGCTCCAGGATAACTCGTTCCGCTAATTCTTTATCCACAACTTCCCCCTCCAGCATTACTGTATATATATACAGTAGCATAGCGTTCATCATTAATAAAAGTATTTTCGGCCCGGCTAATGAGCGGGTTATCTCGATGATAATTAGGTAGTTAGATGCAGAGGCATTTACCCAAACATGTAATGCGATATTTTTAACTGCGGGACGCGCCAGACGTGATTTTTCACCGGGGAGAGACGATTTTACAGTCGAACATGCAGTTTACTTAATCAAAAACCGCGCGGGTACGGCTTCCCTGCCGACTGTAGCTGGCGTTATGCAAGGGGGGAACGGCAGTGTTTTGCCTGGTGTTCGTCAATCTCTTTGCAGCTGACGCATAGCGTCACGCCGTCCAGCGCTTTGCGCCGTGCCAGCGGGATCGGTTCCCCGCACGCTTCACAGAAAAAGGCGCTGGGCTGCATCGGGCGCTGAACGGCACGCGCAAGGTGGCGCGCCAGATTTTCGGCTTCGCGCTGCTGTGCGCGGTCCATTTCATCGGCCATTTAAACTCTCCGGTTAGCGGCAGGCAATTCACAAAAGATGAACAACTGGCTTTCATCGCGGTGAATAGCAGGCCTGAAGATTGTAATTTTTGCTCTTTTCGGGCAAACTCCGGGGTTGTTGTATCGCGTACTGCCAGTAAAATCACACAACCCTACAATGCAAATTGTATATTCACTAAAAGTGAAATAGCAAGGAGTTTTAGCTTGAGCCTACAAATCGATTTCCAGAGTGGGGCAAAAGAAGTGCTGGACCGTGTGCTTCAGGCATATGGTTTTTCCACCAAGCTGGCACTGGCAGAACACCTCGGCATTGCCAGTAGCAGTCTGGCAAACCGCTACTCGCGCGGCTATTTCCCTTCGGATATTGTGGTGCGCTGCATGGCGGATACCGGCGCAACGCTGCACTGGCTGGTGACGGGTCAGGGTGAAGCACTGAGCGGTGCAGGCGCTGAAGAATCACAAAAAGTGAATACCACATTGCTACCGCGTCAGCGGCTGGAGGCCGGTAAGCTGAGCGATTTGACGGCGGTGATGCTGGATGAAGATTTTCTGGCGTTCAGCGCCACGGCATTGGTGAAGCCGCTGATCGTGGTGGAAGGACAGCGCCAGTGGATTGCCGAGCAGGCCTGGGCGGAGATCCTTGACGGCGAGTGGCTGGTATCGATGGAAGGCCAGGTGACGGTGCGCCACCTGACGCGTATTCCACCGGGCCGTGTGCGCGTTAGCAGTGCCCTGCAGCAGTTTGAGTGCGCGCTGGGCGACATTACCCCGCTGGCACGCCTGGTTATCGCCTGCCAGCCGCTGTAAAATAACACCGCTGAGCTGCTTTCCTGCCTGGCCCTCAAACACCCGGTCGAGGCAGGCCTCGCCCCTACGGGGTCAAAAGCATGAAAACAAAAAACCCCGCCGAAGCGGGGTTTTTCATTGAATGAGTTCGAAGCTGACTGGTAAGCCGCCTTCCTGTCATAGAGAGTGTCGTGGACAGTCATTCATCATGTCCGTAGGGCAAATAACAAAAAACCCCGCAAAGTTTTCACTCTGCGGGGTTTTTCATTGAATGAGTTCGAAGCTGACCGGTAAGCCGGGTTCTGTCGTGGACAGTCATTCATCTAGGCCAGCAATCGCTCACTGGCTCAAGCAGCCTACCCGGGTTCAGTACGGGCCGTACCTGGTGAACCCCTATTTGGCCTTGCTCCGGGTGGAGTTTACCGTGCCACGAACTGTTGCCAGCCGCGCGGTGCGCTCTTACCGCACCCTTTCACCCTTACCTGATCCCACTTGCGTGGGCCATCGGCGGTTTGCTCTCTGTTGCACTGGTCGTGGGCTTGCGCCCCCCAGGCGTTACCTGGCACCCTGCCCTATGGAGCCCGGACTTTCCTCCCCTCTGTCTGTCTCCCCCGAAGGAGGACGGCAACAAAGCGGCGACTGTCTGGTCAGCTTCGGCGCGCAGTGTATAAGGTTTTCACCGGGTTGTCACTCACCCTGCTGCTCCAGCGCGTACTTATACAGCGCATTTTTCTTCACGCCGTGGATCTCGGCGGTCAGTGCGGCGGCTTTCTTCAGCGGCAGCTCACCCTGCAACAGCGCCAGGGTACGCAGCGCTTCCGGCGGCAGCGCCTCTTCTTCCGCCTGGTGGTAACCCTCAACGATCAGCACCATCTCCCCTTTACGGCGGTTCTCTTCTTCCTGCACCCAGGCCAGCAGCTCCCCCACCGGCGCACCGTGGATCGACTCCCAGGTTTTGGTGATTTCACGCGCCAGCACCACATAGCGCTCGGGGCCCAGCACCGTCACCATATCCTGCAGGCTGTCGAGCAGGCGGTGGGTGGATTCGTAGAAAATAATGGTGCGCGGCTCCTGCTCCAGCGCGCGCAGCGTATCGCAGCGGCCTTTGCTTTTAGCCGGCAGAAACCCTTCGTAACAGAAACGATCCGACGGCAGGCCCGCGGCGCTCAGCGCGGCAATCGCTGCACAGGCGCCCGGCAGCGGCACCACGCGGATGCCCGCTTCACGGCACAGGCGCACCAGGTGATAGCCGGGATCGTTGATCAGCGGCGTACCGGCATCAGAAACCAGTGCCACGCTCTGCCCTTCGCGCAGCTTCGCCAGCAGCACTTCCGCTTTCTGCTGTTCATTATGGTCATGCAGTGCGAACAGGCGCGCATTGATGGCGAAATGTTGTAGCAACAGTCCGGTATGACGTGTATCTTCCGCTGCGATCAGATCGACGCTCGCAAGCACCTTCAGTGCCCGCTGGGTGATATCGCCCAGATTACCGATGGGTGTGGGAACGATATAGAGCGTGCTGGCAGAAATATCTGCCCGATCGTGTTGTTTCATTGTTTCATCCGAATTGCCGATTTAATATTGAGCATCTTGAAAAAAACATCACTGGATACAGTATGCTTCCTTCGAAAGTTCTTCAGCGCAAAGCGCTACGCACGGTACCGCTTCTGCTGGCCGCCCTGATTTTTGCCGGATGTACCGGCCAGGCTCCCAAAACGCCCGAGGCGAATGTGCAGGGAGCCGCAACTGGCACCTCTGACTATTACCTGCAGCAGATGCAGCAAAGCGCAGATGATAACAAGGTTGGCTGGCAATTACTCGCAATCAGAGCGCTGTTGAACGAAGGCAAGGTGCCGCAGGCGAGCGATCAGTTCTCCCAGCTGCCGCAGAACCTGGACGCCACCCAGCAGCAGGAGCGCCAGCTGCTGCAGGCTCAGCTCAGCGTGATGCAGCAGAATCTGCCCGCCGCCGCTGACCAGCTGAAGCAGATTGATATCGGCAGTCTGTCGAAAGATCAGCAGGCCCGCTACTACCAGCTGCTGATCGCCGCCAGCCAGGGTCGCCCGTCGCTGGAGGTGCTGCGCGCCTATATTGCCCAGGAGCCGCTGCTGAGCAACCCGGCAGACAAGCAGAAGAATATTGATGCCACCTGGCAGGCGCTGAGCCAGATGACGCCTGAGCAGCTCAACAGCCTGAACATCAACGCGGATGAAAACGTACTGCAGGGCTGGTTGGATCTCTCCGGCGTTTACCGGGCCAACAGCAACGACCCGGATATGCTGAAAGCCGGGATCCGCGACTGGCAGACGCGCTATCCGAATAACCCGGCGGCGAAAATGCTGCCGACCGCGCTCAGCCAGGTGCAGAACTTCCAGCCCGCTTCCACCGGCAAAATCGCGCTGCTGCTGCCGCTGAGCGGCCAGGCGCAGGTGTTTGCTAACGCCATTCAGAAAGGCTTTAACGACGCGAAAAACGGCGTGCTGGCACAGGGTTCCGCACCTGCGGCACCGGTTGAAGCGCCACAGGCTGCCGCTGCGGATGCCGCAACCCCGGCCGATCCTAACGCCGTAGTCAGCCCTCCTGCTGCGCCAACCGATGCCGCCGCTGCGCAGCCACAGCAGGTGCAGCCGCAGTCCGCGCCAGCTAACAGCGTCGAAACCGCGCCGCCGTCCAGCGGTACGCAGGTACAGGTCTATGACACCAGCAGCCAGCCGATTGAGCAGGTGCTGGCGCAGGCACAAAAAGACGGCGCTACGCTGGTGGTCGGCCCGCTGCTAAAAAGCAACGTCGAAAAGCTGGCAGCCAGCCAGACGACCCTCAACGTTCTGGCGCTTAACGAGCCGGAAACCATCCAGAACCATCCGAATATTTGCTACTTTGCGCTTTCTCCTGAAGACGAAGCCCGTGATGCCGCGCATCATATGTGGGACCAGGGCAAACGTGCACCGCTGCTGCTGGTGCCGCGCAGCTCACTCGGCGACCGCGTGAATAAAGCCTTTGCCGCTGAGTGGCAGAAGCTTGGCGGCGGCACCGTGCTGCAGCAGCAGTTCGGTTCGACCGCAGAGCTGAAGCAGGGGATCAACAGCGGTGCCGGTATCCGTCTGAGCGGTACGCCGGTTAACGTGCAGCCTGAACAGCCCGCGGGCGTTACCATTGGCGGCCTGACGATCCCGGCCCCGGTCGCTGAACCGACGGCTGCCACCACCAGCGGCGGCAGCGTTGACTCGGTGTATATCGTCGCCACGCAGGATGAACTGGCACTGATTAAGCCGATGATCTCCATGCGCGTCAGCAGCCGTGATAATGTGGGCCTGTATGCCAGCTCGCGCAGCTATCAGGCAGGCGGCGGCCCGGACTACCGTCTGGAAGTGGATGGCCTGCAGTTCAGCGATGCTCCGCTGCTCTCCGGTGCCAACCCGGCGCTGATGCAGCAGGCGGCGAAGATGTTTAACAACGACTACTCGCTGGTGCGCCTCTACGCGATGGGCATTGATGCCTGGACACTGGCGAACCACTTTAACGAAATGCGCACGCTGCCGGGCTTCCAGGTTAAGGGCGACACCGGCAGTCTGAGCGCGGATCAGGACTGCGTGATTAACAGGAAGTTAGTATGGAGCCAGTATCGTCAGGGACAGATCGTTCCGGCCAACTAAGCCGGCAGCAGCAAGGGGCGAGCCGTGAACGTCAGGCTCGCCGCCTGCTGGAAACGTCAGGCCTGCGTTTTGTCGCCGCTAACGTGCGCTACCGGTCAGGCGAAATTGACCTGATCATGCGCGATGGCAAAACGTGGGTATTTGTCGAGGTGCGCTACCGCAGCAGTGACCGCTTTGGCGGCGCGGCGGCCAGCGTCACCCGCAGTAAACAGCTGAAGCTGCTGCGTGCAGCAGCGCTGTGGCTTAACGGTCGCGGGCAGAGTTTTGACACCGCCGACTGTCGTTTTGATGTGGTAGCGATCACCGGCGAGCAGGTGGAATGGTTACCCAATGCGTTTACAGCAGAATAACTAGACCAGGTGAATGACGTGCTGGAAAGAATCAAAGTCTGTTTTACGGAAAGTATACAAACACAAATCGCGGCGGCAGAAGCGCTGCCGGATGCCATCTCACGTGCGGCGATGACCATGGTACAGTCGCTGCTCAATGGCAACAAAATACTGAGCTGTGGTAATGGAACCTCCAGCGCCAATGCCCAGCATTTTGCTGCCAGCATGATTAACCGTTTTGAGACCGAGCGCCCAAGCCTGCCCGCCATTGCGCTGAGTGCGGATAACGTGCTGCTGACGGCCATTGGTAATGACCGCCTGCATGAAGAGATTTACGCCAAACAGGTGCGCGCTTTAGGCCATGCCGGCGATATCCTGCTGGCGATTTCAACGCGCGGCAACAGCCGTGATATTGTCAAAGCCGTAGAGGCAGCGGTCACCCGCGATATGACCATTATCGCCCTGACCGGCTACGACGGCGGCGAGCTCGCCGGTCTGCTGGGTCCGCAGGATGTGGAGATCCGCATTCCTTCCCACCGCAGTGCGAGAATTCAGGAAATGCATATGCTCACCGTGAATTGTCTGTGCGATTTAATAGATAACACTTTGTTTCCCCACCAGGATGTTTAAGGAGCTTAAATGAAGGCATTATCTGCATGTGCAGTTATTCTTACCGCGTTGATGCTACAGGGCTGTGTCGCGGCGGTTGTTGGCAGTGCGGCCGTGGCGACCAAATCCGCCACTGACCCGCGTTCCGTTGGTACGCAGGTTGATGACGGCACGCTGGAACTGCGCGTCACGAACGCGCTGTCGAAAGATGAGCAGATCAAACAGAGCGCACACATTGTTGCCACCGCTTATCAGGGTAAAGTGCTGCTGACCGGGCAGTCACCGAGTGCCGATCTGGCGCTGCGTGCAAAACAGATTGCCGTGGGCGTGGATGGCGCAACCGAGGTGTATAACGAGATCCGTATCGGCGACAAAGTCAGCTTCGGCACGGCATCTTCAGATACCTGGATCACCACCAAAGTGCGCTCACAGCTGCTGGGTAGCGATCAGGTGAAATCCTCGAATGTGAAAGTCACCACCGAGAATGGCGAAGTGTTCCTGCTGGGTCTGGTGACGGATGCAGAAGCGAAAGCGGCTGCGGATATCGCCAGCCGGGTGAGCGGCGTGAAACACGTCACCACCGCGTTTACCATTTTGAAATAAGATTTACGGGCCGACCGGAAAAGAAGGTCGGCCCCTGCGTAATACCGTACAAATCCTCAATACGGGCCGACCGGAAAAGAAGGTCGGCCCCTACAACCGGCTTAAACAATCCATTGCCACCGCCTTGAAGCTGGCGAAATCCGCGCTGTCGCGCAGCCTTGTCATCGCCCGCTCGCGCATAAACGTCACGAACAGATCGTAGATGGCCATCGCCTCTTCATACTCCGTCTTGCTGATCGCCAGCAGGAAAATCACATATGCGGTTTCATCCCCCCACGCGATGCCCTCCGGTGCCAGCACGGTATAGACGCAGGTTTTCTTTGCCAGCAGCCCCAGCGAGTGCGGCAGCGCAATGCCTTCGCCGAGCATGGTGCTGACGATGGCTTCACGCTCTTCCACCGACGGGTAAAACGTCTCATCCACCATCCCTTCCTGCTCCAGCTCGCCGCACAGCTGGCGGAACAGAGCGCTGCGGTCCAGCGGCCGATCGAGGATCAGGAAATGGCTGGCATCGAAGAACTTTTCCAGCATGTAGGGGCGGGTGCGATCGAGCAGCACCAGCTTGCCGATCTGCTCCAGCTGGTACTCAGTGGGGAACGGCGACATCACCACTACCGGCTTATCCTTGTCGCTAAGGCGCACGGTGGAGATAACAAAGTCCTCGTCCACGCTCGCCAGCTGCTCGTACTCGCGCAGCGTAATAATGCCGTTCACCACGATCTGCGGGTATTTGCGCAGTAGCATCGCCTGGATCATGCGCACCGTGGAGTTACCGGTGTCGCACACCAGCAGGATCTGCGGATGGCGCTGATAGCCCACGTTGTAGTGGCGCTCCAGCCCGACGCCAATATGCAGCACCAGGAAGCCAATCTCGTTTTCGCTGATGGTGTACGGGGTGTATTTGCCCCAGCTGGAAACCGCCGCCAGCGTCACGTCCCAGGCCATCGGATAGTGCTGTTTGATGTTGGTCAGCAGCGGATTGGGAATGTGGATCTGATAGCGCACGCGGGTGATCATCGTTTTGATGTGCGTCAGCAGGTCGGCGCGCAGCTGCGGGTCATTTTGCAGGTTGAAGTTGTAGTGGGTGTTGATGTAGCCGAGGATGTAATCCACCAGCGAATCGCCGTCGTCCGGGCTGATGGCGCTGGGCGCAATCTCTTCCACGCGGCGGGCGGCGATATTAACGCGCAGGTAGGCCTCTTCCGCCGGGGAGATCGCCTTGCCGACAATCGGCCGCATCAGGTTAACGATGTGGCGCGCCGCATCGCGCACCTCATCATCAACATCCTCCGCGCTGAAGTCGGTCAGCGGGTAGCCCTCGCCAATGCGCCGCACCGCCACCGCGCAGTAGAGGCGCAGATAAAACTCGCCGTCGTCGGCCAGGCGGATATTAAAGCGCGACAGGCACTGCTGCAGCAGCGGTTGCAGGGTGGTGAGCATCCCGCTGTTAAGCGCCTCCAGCTGTAGCAGCGGGCTGTCGCTGTCCTCCTGCGCAATCTGGTACAGCAGGTCGGTCAGGCAGGTGCGCATCGCCACTTCGGGGCCGAACAGCTTCATACCGTAGCGCGGCTTGGTTTCAATCGCCAGCTGATAACGCGCCAGCCACTCTCTCACCTCGGCCATATCGCTTTGCAGCGTGGTGCGGCTGACAAACCATTCGTCGGCCAGGTCTTCCAGCTTGAGGGAAAAAGCCGAGGTGAGAAAACGGGTGAGCAGATAGTGCACGCGGGCGGCAGAGGTGCGCGGCACGCGCAGATGTGAAGGTGACTGCTGCTGCAGCTGAGCGTAGCGGCGCGCATCGGCAATCTCCAGCCGATAGCCCGCACCACGGCTTAGCACAAAGCTGGCACCGTGCTCGGCCAGCAGTTCGTTGAGCACGTTAATATCGCTGCGCACGGTGCGCGTGGAGACGTCGAAGCGCCGCGCCAGCTCGTCCTGCGGCAGCGTTTCGTTTTGTAGCAGATCAAACAGCTGGGCCAGTCGTTGGTTGGGGAATCTCACGGAGCGCTCTTCTTTAGATAGTCGACCTTGTTAGCGGGTTGTTGCAGGCTAACGGAATTCACTGCGGGAAAATAGCGCGCCCCGGCATAATCCCAGGGCGCGGTCAGTATTAACCGACTAATTTTTTGGTCATTGCCAGCAGCGTGGCGACATCCTGCGGCCGCGTCTGCCCGCTCTGTTTATCGATAATCGAGCTGTAAATATGCGGGATGATCCTGCTGACGCCCGCATCCAGCGCGATCTGCAGGATCGCTTCATAGTTATCGAGATCGATGCCGCCGGTTGGCTCCAGCCAGAACCCCTGCGCGGCGCAGGCTTCTGCCACCGCTTTGAACTCGTTGATCGCCTTCAGGCCGCCCATCGGGAAGTATTTTACCGAGCTGCCGCCCATATCCTTCAGCAACGCAACCGCGGTAGCGATGGGCACAATGCCGTCGGCCTGCTGCGAGCTGAGCGGCCCGGTGGAGATCTTCACCTTGCCAACCGTGCCGGTCGGGGAGATCAGGCCGTTGACCACGGTGTCAGACTGGCCAAGCAGCGCGCGCGAAGTCGCGACGCCGGTAAACACCTGGTTGACGTGCTGCGGCTGCACCTCAGCGGCAATCGCGCTGACCATCGCCGACTGGTTCGGGTCGCCCGCGCCGAGGCCGACCGACAGCGCGTTATCAATCAGCGCCGCGTAATCACGCATATCGGCTACCGCGCTCGCCACGTCCGGGTAGTCCTTCGACAGCACGCCAACCAGCACGTGGCCTTCTGCGGCTTGCCAGATGTCGCGGGCATTCTGTTTCGAACCGGCGAGGACATTCAGGCAGACGCGGTCGCGGTAAAATTTCGGTTTCAGTGTCATGCGCGTGCTTCTCCGGTTAACAGATCTCTGATGCAGATAAAAATGGTGTGCAGCTGTTCGGCAGAGACGCTGCGCACGTCGACTTCAACAATGCCTTCGTTGGCCTTGTAGCCACGGAAGTAGATGGCGATGGCACCGGTTTTCAGCGCCTGCACCACTTCACCGGTGGTGCGGCCTATCACCGCCTCGTCGAAGTGGATCTCAGCGCGGGCGATATCACGCCCGGCGGCGTCCCACACCGTGCGCGCCTGAATGCCCGCCAGCTGGTTTAAGCTGTCGATAAACGGCGTCATCTTCTCCACCATCTGCGCGCCGGTGGTCTTCTCCACGCGCAGATAGTTTTCAATCGCCTGCGTCAGGCCGAGGATCCCCTCTTTGCCGACCTTCATCGCGCGGCCAATGCCGTTCGACTGGCGCTTCACCCACTCAACGTACTGCGCTTTGCCGATCACCAGCCCGCTGGTTGGCCCTTCAATGGCTTTTGCGCCGCTGTAGATCACCAGGTCAGCACCAAAGCCGTAATAAGCCTGCAAATCCTCCTCGGCGGCGGCATCCACAATCAGCGGCACGCCGTGTTCACGCGCCACCACGGCGGCCTGCTTCACGCTGAGATGGCTTTTCTGCACGCTGTGATGCGATTTGATATACATGATTGCGGCGGTCTGCGGGGTGATCGCGGCGGAGAGCTGCTGCGGCGAGCACTCGTTGGCGTAGCCCGCTTCCACCAGCTTGCCGCCGCCCAGCGCCACCATGGTGCCCACTGGCGCGCCGTAGTTAACGTTATGGCCCTTCGGCAGCACGATGTCGTGCGGCACCATCAGCGGTGCGGCGTGCAGATTTTCCAGCAGCCAGTCGTTATCCTTAACGATAACCGCCGCTACCGACTGCGCAATCCCGGCCGAAGCGCAGGAGACCACCACCGCCGCTTCACAACCCAGCAGCCCGGCAATATAGGCTCCGGTTTTGTTGACCAGATCTTTCATTTCAAAATAGTGATTGAGGCCATAGCTCACCGTCTCCACCACGTCCGCGCTCGGGGTCGACACACCGAGAATGGTCATGCGGCCGGAGGCGTTGATCACCTGCTTGAGATGATATTTCTCATAAATAGAAAGCTCATTTACTGAAGTCATTACGTTTCTTCCCTTCGTTAGTCACGAATGCCTGACCGGCGACCACAGCGGCCAGCGGCACCAGCTGCGTTGTACCGGACAGCGTTTGTCCGTCTGAATCGGTGAACAGCGCGCTTTCCTGCTGCACGTCGAAAATGGTCAGATCGGCGTCATAGCCGACTTCAAGGCGCCCTTTACCGGCGAGGCGCAGGCCGTCTGCGGCGTGCGCGGTAACGCAGTCGATCACCTGCGGCAGCGTCATGCCGATGCAGAAGAACTTCGACATCACGTGCGCGAGGGTATACACCGGGCCGTTCAGACGGTTGCGGCAGTAGATATCGGAGCTGATGGTGTGCGGCAGAATGCCCTGCGCAATTGCCACGCGCGCCACTTCGAAGCTGAAGCTGGCGCTGCCGTGGCCAACGTCGAGGCGCACGCCGCGTTTGAGCGCAGCGCTAATCGAGGCGCGCAGCTCGCCCTGCGGCGTCAGAATGCGGTTCGGCTTGCCGTTATAGCAGTGGGTGATGATGTCGCCGCTGCTCAGCAGGTCGGCAATTTCATCGAGGTTGGGCGGATTATTGCCGATATGCACCATCAGCGGCAGGCCGCCGTTCTCCTGCTGCATCGCCTTGGCGCGCTGCAGCGGCTTAATGCCGTTGTGCTCCACCACGCTGCTGCTGATACGCGCTTTCAGGCCGAGAATAAATTGCGGCAGGCGCTGCAGCGCGGCTTGTACCGCTGCGGCGTCAATGCGCGCCATATCCGCTAACTCGTTCTGCGTCAGAATGCCGCTGCGGGCGATATTGAGCAGTGCGTAAACCTGGGTGCTGGCGCTGCGCGTCAGCTGGTAGAAATCGTCGATATCGTCGGCGCCGGTGCTGCCGGCGTCCACCACCGTGGTGACGCCGGTTTCCACGCCAATGCGGTCGGCTTCATCGTGATAAATCGGCGATTTGGGGTAGCAGTGAACGTGTGAATCAATCCAGCCCGCGCTGAGCCAGTAGCGCCCGTGCAGGTCCCACTCGCGCTGTGCCGGGCCGTCGATTTGCCCGATTTCGGCAATCTTGCCCGCGCGAATCGCCACATCGCTGAGGGTGCCATCGCTGAGGCGCGCCCGGCGGATAATCAGATCATACATTGCAGACTCCTGAGCGCGGCGGCGTCCTGCCGCCGCGCAAGTTGGTTACAGCGCCACCGGGAAGATCGCCCCCAGCACCATGGCGCCGAGGATAGCGCCGCCGGTAATCGGTTTATTCCACAGGTAAAACAGCAGTGAACCCACCAGCGAGCCGAGGCCAATGGGGATCGAAGCGGCCATTGCCGACAGGATAATCAACGGCCCGAGGAAGCGGCCGGAGGCGTTACCTGCGCCCATCATCACGTCGGCCCCGTAGGTGGAGTCGCTGTTGTTGATGGTGAACTTACGCGCCAGGATAATGATGTAACCCACCGCCAGGCCGAGCGCCAGGCCGGTAACCAGCGAGGCCGCGAAGTTGGCTACCGGGAAGACGATGCCTGCCCCAAGCAGCAGTGCCGGCACGCCAAGGCCGATACCGGTCTGGATCGCGCCGCCAATATCAAGAATACCAACCAGCGAACCTTCGATAATGCGCGCAAACAGGAAGCTGGCACCAAATGCCGCCACCGCGCCGTAGACGCCAGTTTCCATGCCGGAACGCAGCATCGAAACAAACGCGACCTCGTTAAACGCGCCCAGGCCGTAGACGTAATACATATGCGTACCGGCGAACACCCCGGCAGAGAGCAGACCGACAAAGATCGGGAACGACCAGTCGGCATACCAGAAACCGCTTTTTGACTCTTCCATTACCCTTGTCCTCTTATTTGCCGCTCAGGGAGTTGTGGATCATCTCCATCCAGCCGGGCACGCCAAGCTGGAAGGACTGCAACAGCTTCATGTCGAAGCCACGGAAGAAGCCGCTCAGCACGAACAGCAGCACGATGGCGATCATCATCACCTTCGTGACGCGGTTCCAGCCCGCCTCTTCCACCCCTTTGCCGATCAGGATGCCCAGCACCAGGCCCGGCACGGCGTTACCCATAATCAGCTGCGCGAGGCCGCCGAAAATGGTGGCCCAGAAGCCCGATTTCTTACCGGCGTCGATGGCGGCCAGCCAGAAGATCACCGGCATCACGGTGTTCACCAGCAGGTTAGCCGCAGGCACCAGCACTTTCACCGCGGTGACCTGCAGCGCAGCAGGCACGGCAGAGGCGGTGGAGTTGAGAAACGCCACCACAATCATGCCGATGATGCCGCAGGCAATCGCCATCTTTTTCGGGTTATGCAGGGTTTCCGCCACGTTGCGGTTTTTCACCATCAGTGCCGCCGCGCCCCAGTTGGGGATGATGCGGTGGTCAACGTCCTGAGTGAAGGAACCTGCCGCCACGGAGGAGGCCCAGGCGTTAAAGAAGAAGCCAAGGCCGAAGGAGAAGTGAGAAGCCGGGTCGCCCTCACAGGAATTCAGTTCACCCAGTGTGCGAAATGCGCCCATGCCCTGTGTGGTCGGGGCGTGGAACATACGCGCTGCCCCGGCACCGACGCCCACTCCGACCAGGCCGCCAATAATCAACGACTTAAATAAGATGATTAAAAACATCAGTTTTTTCCTTTGGATTTATATCCCAACGTTTTTAGTTAACCGCGGTGAAATCCACCTTGTCGGTGTCGACCACCGCGACGTTGACGGTGATCGCCAGCTCAACGCTGTAGGTTCGCCGTTCGCGCGCCAGAAAGAAGAACAGAAACTTTTCCGTTTTGACGCGCAGTTCGGCACGCAGCACCTTCACATCCACCGGCTCAATACGCAGGAGGATATTGCTGGTGGACTTGAGCACCGTGTTTTGCACCCGGCTCAGGGCGTCGGCAAAGGCTTTTGCTTTGCTGTCGCCCTTGCCGCTGACGTTCACCGTGGTGGTGAATTGCTCTTTCATCAGCCGTGCTTCTTCTGCCACGCCTGCACCAGACGCTCGCCCAGCTCTTCTTTATCCATAAAGCCGAAGCCCAGCACGGTGGCGCCTTCGTTGATGGCGGTGACGCCTTCGTCGATGGAGCGCATGCCGTGTTTGGCTTTATAGCCATATTTGTTCTGTGCGGTGATGGCACCTGCGCCGCCGCTGCCGCAGAAGGAGATTCCGAAGTTGGCGTTTTCCGCTTTCATCACGTCGCCCAGCTTCATATCCGCTGCCACGCCAGGAACCACGATGGCTTTACCGCCCGCTTTCTCGATACCTGCTGCCACTTTCTGGCCTTTACCTAAACGATCGCCGATCACTACGATGATTTGAGACATGGTGTATTCCTTTAATTTATAGAGTGATTACTCGTGCCGTCGGTGGCGCAGTCAGTTTGGGTGCGGACAGCGCGGAAAAACCGGAGCGTACACGTAGTACGTGAGGATTTTGAGCACTGCCCAATCCCAAAATGGCAAGTAAACCAGGCACACTATTGGTTTTCTTTGGCGACTTCGAAATGCACGGAGAGTAGCCAGGCTTCCTCTTTCGGCAGGTTACCGAACAGATCGACCACCTGCTGTGCCAGCAGCATGGATTCTGGCGAAATATCGTCAAACAGGTCAGCTTCCACTTCGGGTAGCGCCTCACCGGTCAGCGAGCGCAGCGCCATCGCCCGCACGTGGGAGGTAAGCATCTGCTGCTGTACCGGGTTGGGCTGTATTGCCCTGGCCGCAAACAGGTCGGCAATCTGCCCCATCACCCGTGCGGCCAGCGCCTGAATCTCATCATCCTGCTCTGTTGCCACACTCGGCCCCGTTCCATTACTCACGTTTGTCCCCCCCTTTTTGCAATGGTTATAAGCTACCGCTGCGCAGAGGTGCTGTGGAGAACGACTTTTTCCGCCAGCAAGCGGAAATAAACGGATGGGGTACGAGCCAGGTCGCAAAAAACATCAGACCGTGCATCAATAATTATAAAATGAGAGTTAAATCACAAAATAAAGACTATTTTGCGCCATTTATGCAGAGGCAGAGAAAACAGCAGCAGAGTAAAGCGTCCAGCAGAAGGAAATAGAGGAAAAACCTATGACGGATTTAATCAGGGCCGGGGATAATTCCCGGCCCTGAGCGTTAGCGGAACTTTTTGTGATTGGCGTCGCGGGTTTCAGCCATTTTTTTCGCTTCTTCCTTCGCGCCTTTCAGGTCCCCGTCATTGGCCAGCTTAAGGCTGGTATCGATCTGGCCAATCAGGGTATCCAGCCCGGCGTGATAGTCTTTGATCTGCGCGCTGTCTGCCGACTGGCCCTTAAGCTTATCCGGCGTCTGGGTTTTAGCGTTTTCAGCTGCGCCCTTCATATCGGTCAGCGCTTTAATCATTTCGGCTTTATCGTCGGTTTTCTGCACCGTACGCAGGCCGCCTTTCAGCATATCCATATCGCCTTCCAGATCCTGCGACAGCACGGCGAAACTGGATAACAACAGCGAACCACTCAACATTGCAAACATTAATTTACGCATTGCTTCAGTCCTTTTAATTATAAAAAAAGGCGACTGTCTGAGCAGCCGCCTGATAAGCATACGCCTAAATCGCTAAATTACTGCCCGGCAATCTTCATTTCTGGTAACAGAATGGATCCACACTGGATATTGCTGCGGGTTTCAATATCGCTGCCGATGGTCACCATATTGCGCCACATATCTTTCAGGTTACCGGCGATGGTGATTTCACTGACCGGATACTGGATTACGCCATTCTCAACCCAGAAACCGGATGCGCCGCGCGAGTAGTCGCCGGTCAGCGCACTGACCGCCTGGCCCATCAGTTCCGTCACCACCAGCCCGGTGCCGAGCTGCTTGAGCAGGTCATCAAAGCTGTGGCCCTGCCCGGCAATGCGCCAGTTATGGATGCCGCCCGCGTGGCCGGTGCTCTGCAGCCCCAGCTTGCGCGCCGAGTAGCTGGTCATCAGCCAGTTCTGCAGTACACCATCTTTAATGATGTCGCGGCGCTCGGTACGCACGCCTTCGCTGTCAAACGGCGTTGAGGCCAGCCCTTTCAGCAGGTGCGGATGCTCCTCAATCGTCAGCCATTCCGGCAGGATCTGCTGGCCGAGGGAGTCAAGCAGGAAGGTGGATTTGCGGTAGACGCTGCCGCCGCTGATGGCCCCCACCAGGTGACCAAACAGCCCGGTGGCCACTTCCGCGGCAAACAGCACCGGCGCTTTCATCGTCGACAGTTTGCGCGGCGACAGGCGTGACAGCGTGCGGCGCGCGCACTCTTCACCGACCGACTCTGGCGACTTCAAATCCTCCATCGCCCGGCCAATGGTATAGGCGTAGTCACGCTCCATATCGCCGTTGGCTTCCGCAATCACGCAGCTGGAGAGCGAATGACGGCTGGAGCAGTAGCCCTGCAGCATGCCGTGGCTGTTGCCAAACACTTTAATTCCGACGTGGCTGTTAAAGCTGCCGCCTTCGGTGTTGGTGATGCGCGAGTCAGCCTGCAGCGCAGCCTGTTCTGCACGCGCAGCCAGTTCGATAGCGCGATCGGCGTCGATCTCCGTTGGGTGAAACAGATCGAGATCCGGTGCGTCAAACGCCAGCAGCTCGCGATCCGCCACGCCGGCAAAGGGATCCGGTGAGGTGTAGCGTGCAATATCCAGCGCGGCCTGCACGGTGCGTTTGATCGCCTCCGGGCTGAGATCGGTGGAGGAGGCGCTGCCCTTACGGTTCTGATAGTAAACGGTGATGCCGAGCGCACCATCGCTGTTGAATTCGACGTTTTCCACTTCCCCGTAACGCGTGCTGACGCTGATGCCGGTGGTTTTGGTTACCGCGACTTCTGCCCCATCGCTGCTGACTTTCGCCAGCTCGAGTGCTGTTGAGACCGCCTGCTCCAGGGTTTTACGCTGTTCTGCAACTTGGGAGAGTAATTTCATCGGCCTGCCATATAATTAGTTGAGAAATACCTGCATCAAATGCAGCTCTCAAGGTGATAAGGAATGATTTGAGTCTAACAGACTCAGAGAACAATTTCGCAGTAGCCACGTAACCTGATAGCATTAGCCTCTTTTTCAGGAGCCGTACCAATGACCAAGCAGCCCGATGACTGGCTCGACGAAGTACCCGATAACGAAGAAGAAGAAGACGAAGAGATTATCTGGGTCAGTAAAAGTGAGATTAAACGTGACGCCGAAGAGCTGAAGCGCCTCGGTGGTGAACTGGTGGAACTGGGGAAAAACTCCCTGGACAAGATCCCACTGGATGAAGATCTGCGTGCCGCGATTGAGCTGGCGCAGAAGATCAAGAAAGAGGGCCGCCGCCGCCAGATGCAGCTGATTGGTAAGATGCTGCGCTCGCGTGATGAAGAGCCGATCCGTACCGCGCTGGACAAGCTGAAGAACCGCCACAACCAGCAGGTTGCGCTGTTCCATAAGCTGGAAGTACTGCGTGACCGCCTGGTGGAACAGGGTGATGACGTGATCCCGGAGGTACTTAACCTCTACCCGGATGCGGACCGCCAGCAGCTGCGTGCGATGATCCGTAACGCGCAGAAAGAGAAAGCGACCAATAAGCCACCAAAAGCCTATCGTCAGATTTTCCAGTATCTGCGCGAATTAGCTCAGGCGTCATGACAGCCTGTTAAGGGCGGACCGAAAAGCAGGGTCCGCCCCTACAGACACCGATGTAGGGGCCGATCGTTTTTTTCGATCGGCCCGCCATACCCGCTAAGCTAACCGGTCCAGCAACTTCTGATGGATCCCGCCAAAACCGCCGTTGCTCATCACCAGGATGGTATCCCCCGGCTGGGCTTTTTTGGCGATCATCTCGACCAGCGTATCAATATCCGCACTCCACTGCGCCGGCTGAATGCAGGCATCGGCAACCTCAGAGACCTGCCACGGAATGTGGTGCGGCTGGAACAGGAACACTTCATCCGCACGCGCCAGCGACGGGGCAAGATCGTTCTTGCTGATACCCATCTTCATGGTGTTTGAACGCGGTTCCAGCACCGCCAGAATGCGCGCGGTGCCGCCCACTTTGCCACGCAGCGCGGAGAGCGTGGCGAGGATAGCGGTCGGGTGGTGAGCAAAGTCATCGTACACTTTGATGCCGTTGCTCTCACCGCGCAGCTCCAGGCGGCGGCGGGCGTTGATAAAGTCATTCAGCGCACGCCCGGCATCTTCCGGCTTCACGCCCACATGGCGTGCCGCAGCAATCGCCATCATGCCGTTATGCATATTGTGCTCGCCAACCAGCGCCCAGTTGACCTCGGCTACGCGCTCACCGTCCAGCAGCACTTCCCAGTGCGACGCATCCGGCGACAGCTTCTTCGCCTGCCAGTGGCCGTTTTCACCCACGGTTTCCTGCTCGCTCCAGCAGCCCATCGCCATCACCTGCTTAATATTGGCATCGTGCTCCGGCAGGATGATCTTGCCCTGCCCCGGCACGATGCGCACCAGGTGGTGGAACTGCTTTTGCACCGCACGCAGATCGTCAAAGATATCGGCGTGGTCAAACTCAAGGTTGTTGAGGATCAGGGTGCGCGGACAGTAGTGCACGAACTTGGAACGCTTGTCGAAGAACGCACAGTCGTACTCGTCGGCCTCGATCACGAAGAATGGGCTTTTTCCTAAATTCGCTGAAACCTCGAAATTCCCCGGTACCCCACCAATCACAAACCCTGGCTGATAGCCGCAGGCCTGTAAAATCCACGCTGCCATGCCGGCGGTGGTGGTTTTACCGTGGGTTCCCGCCACCGCAATCACCCAGCGGTCGCGCAGCACGTAATCGTGCAGCCACTGCGGGCCGGAGAGGTAAGGAATATTGCGCTCCAGCACTGCTTCCACACACGGATTGCCGCGCGTCATGGCGTTGCCGATGATCACCAGGTCCGGGGCGGGATCGAGCTGTGAGGCGTCATAACCCTGAATTAAATCAATACCCTGCTTTTCCAGCAGCGTGCTCATTGGCGGGTAGACGTTAGCATCTGAGCCCGTGACTTCATGGCCAAGCTCGCGTGCCAGCATCGCCAGACCGCCCATGAAAGTGCCACAGATACCGAGGATATGAATACGCATAAAAGGTCCGTTGCTTAAAAAGTTCCCGCACAGTGTACCGTCCCCATCGTGCGGAAGAAACGGATTTGC
Source organism: Erwinia aphidicola (assembly GCF_014773485.1). Classification (GTDB taxonomy): domain Bacteria; phylum Pseudomonadota; class Gammaproteobacteria; order Enterobacterales; family Enterobacteriaceae; genus Erwinia; species Erwinia aphidicola. Next base: position 364,736 of record NZ_JACXBP010000002.1, read on the forward strand.
CCTATGTTCTTTAGCGCCCAATCGGCTAGACTGCGTACGCATACGTTGGCAGTTTGTGAAGCAGGCTGCTACTCAACCGCAGATTCAGGGATTGTGTTATGAAAACGTTAGGCGAATTCATCGTCGAGAAGCAACACGACTTTCCGCACGCGACAGGCGAACTGACCGCGTTAATCTCCGCGATCAAGCTGGGCGCGAAGATCATCCACCGCGATATTAACAAAGCTGGCCTGGTCGATATTCTCGGCGCCAGCGGCGCTGAAAATATTCAGGGCGAAGAACAGATGAAGCTCGATCTGTTTGCCAACGAAAAGCTGAAGGCGGCTCTGAAAGCGCGCGGTATCGTGGCCGGTATCGCCTCTGAAGAAGAAGATGAGATTGTGATCTTCGAAGGCGTCGAAAACGGCAAGTACGTGGTGCTGATGGATCCGCTTGACGGCTCCTCCAACATCGACGTTAACGTGTCTGTCGGTACCATCTTCTCCATCTACCGCCGTATTACCCCACCGGGTACACCGGTCACCGAAGAAGACTTCCTGCAGCCGGGCAGCCAGCAGGTTGCGGCCGGGTACGTGGTTTACGGCTCCTCCACCATGCTGGTTTATACCACCGGCTGTGGCGTGCATGCCTTCACTTACGACCCGTCACTGGGCGTGTTCTGCCTGAGCGCAGAGCGTATGACCTTCCCGGAGAAGGGTTACACCTACTCGATCAACGAAGGTAACTATATCCGCTTCCCGCAGGGTGTGAAAAAGTACCTCAAATTCTGCCAGGAAGAGGATAAAGAGACGCACCGTCCTTACACCTCACGCTATATCGGCTCGCTGGTGGCGGACTTCCACCGCAACCTGCTGAAAGGCGGCATCTACCTGTACCCAAGCACTGCCAGCCACCCGAAAGGCAAGCTGCGCCTGCTGTACGAGTGCAATCCGATGGCGTTCCTGGCGGAGCAGGCCGGCGGTAAAGCCTCTGATGGTAAAAACCGTATTCTTGATCTGGTGCCGCAAAGCCTGCACGAGCGCTCACCGTTCTTCGTCGGTAACGATCATATGGTCGACGACACTGAACGCTTCCTGCGTGAGTTCCCGGATAACGGCAACTGATTCGTAGGGGTCGGGCATGCCCGACCCGCGTTGATCAGGGCGAGGCATGCCTCGCCCCTACGATTTAGGCGACGTGAGTGACTTTAAACACCGCCATTGTCTGCACTAACTGCTGCGACTGCTCTTCCAGCGACTGGGTGGCAGCGGCGGCTTCTTCGACCAGCGCGGCGTTCTGCTGTGCCACTTCATCCATCTGCGTCACCGCCTGATTCACCTGCTCGATGCCCCGGCTCTGCTCCTGCGACGCGCTGGAGATCTCTTTCATCAGGGTGGTCACGCGCATCACCTCGCTGGAGATCTCATCCATGGTTTCCCCGGCTTTGGTCGCCATGTCGCTGCCTTCGTTGACGCGAACTTGCGACTCCGCAATCAGCGTACGGATCTCTTTAGCGGCGGTGGCACTGCGCTGTGCGAGGTTGCGCACTTCGCTGGCGACCACGGCGAAACCACGCCCTTGCTCACCTGCTCGCGCCGCTTCCACCGAGGCATTCAGCGCCAGAATATTGGTCTGGAAGGCGATACCGTCGATAACGCCGAGGATGTCGCCAATGCGCTGGGAGCTGTTGGCGATCTCCGCCATTTTCTCCATCACGTAGCACACCACTTCGGCGCCTTTATCGGCCGTGTCCGAGACCGAGCGCGCCAGCAGGTGCGCCTGCTGGGCATTATCCGCATTCTGCTTCACGGTGGCGGTCAGCTGCTCCATGCTGGCGGCGGTCTGCTCCAGCGAGGCGGCCGACTCTTCAGTGCGCTGCGAGAGGTTGAGGTTGCCAGAGGCCAGCTCGCGGCTGCCGACGTCAATCTGCATGCTGGCGTCGCGCACCAGGCTGACCGAGTGCTGCAGCGACTGCTGCATGCTGCCGAGCGCAGCATTGAGGCGGCCCAGTTCGGTATTGCCGCTTTCCGGTACCGGCTGGGTGAGATCGCCTGCCGCGACATGCTCCAGATGCTTAATCGCGCCATCCAGCGGCTTCAACAGCAGTTCACGCAGCACCATCCACGCCAGCGCGACCAGCAGCAGGGTCAGGCCGCCCGCTACCAGAATCAGCACCGTCATCAGCGTTTGATTGCGTGCCGCCTGCGCCAGCTGAGCCTCGCTCACCTCATCGGCATAGCTGCCGAAATTATTGACCGCATCGGAGAACTTACCGGCCAGCGGGGAGATGTTGCCCTCCAGCACCTCGTAGTAGTCATCCGCGCTCTGCTTTTGCAGCGCGTTCATCATCGGCGTGATGCCGCCGTCCAGGTAATTCTTGTAGGTGGCGACCACCGCATCGGCCAGCGTTTTACCGTGCGCCGTCACCGTACCGGCATCGACGAATCGTTTCAGCTCTTGCTGTGAAATAGCCACATAACTGGCAGAACGCCTGGCGATGGTAGCCGCTTCATCCGGCAAGCCAACCTCAAGCTTGCGAATGGCCAGCGCGGCGGTAGCGCGGGTGCGCAGCAGGTTGCCATTAGTGATATATAAGGCATTGAGTTCAATACCCTGGATGCGATTGATAACATCCAGCGAGCGATTTCCTTTCTGAATAGCGATAATCCCCATGATGCTGACCACCAGCAGCAATAGCGTCATCAGTGAGAGCAGCACCAGTAATCCCGAGCGTATTGAAATCTTCTTCAGCATGATTGTTGTCCCGATAAGATAGTCAGATTATTCAAGAGCGTTAAATCGTCATCATTATCGGCACTTCTGCGGTTAATCTTTACCCTTCGCGCAGGGTTATGTGCCTTCTGAGACCTCCAGCCTGATCTGAGTCAATAACGACGTCCGATCGCGCACGCTGGAAAACCCCGGCGCAAAGCGCGGCAGCAGCGACAGCGTAAAGCGCAGGTGCTGACCCGGTTCACGCATAACAATGCGGCTTTCCGGCTCGGCGAAGACCTCACTCAGCGGCTGCGCGCTCTCCGGACTTCCCCCTGACGGCAGAAAATTGAAGCTGGCCGCGCGGCTGTCGAGGCGGGCATCATGCAGCCGCAGCTGCATCTCACCCTGTTGCCCGAAGGCAAAGGCCGCTTCTGCGCCCTGCGCTGAGGTGAAGCGCACGCTGATAATTTGTGGCGCATCGCAGTCAATGCCGATCTGCACCTCGCGCGCCGTCAGGCTCAATTTTTCTGCCGAGCCGGGGATAAGGTGGCGATTCAACTCGCCGTAATCGATGCGCCCACCGTGGCTGGTCACGTGACAGGCTGCTTCTGCTGACGCCGCAGAGAGCAGCGTGGCCAGAATCAGCAGGCTGTTACAGGCACTGCGCGATAACTTTTTCATACAGTTGTTTCTCCGATCTGCTGTTTTTGCTGTCGTAATGGAATTCACAGCGCTGTTCGCCGCTGCCGGTCTCGGCGACAAGATGCACCTGTTCGGGGGCGTTGCTTAGCCAGACCACGCCATCATCGATGGCGCTGGTGATGTAATTGTTTTTTCGATCCCAGACGCGGCTGCCGCGCGGCAGCGGTTTACCGTTAGCCAGCGTCAGGTTGAACAGCAGGCGATTGCTGGTGAGCATGGCATAGCGAAACTTTTTCACCGTGCCGCGCGCCAGCGTGGCATCACGGTGACCGTTACTGATATCAATATGTTTTGGCAGCTTCTCGGTATTCACATCGATGCTGCTGCGCTGCCACGGCGTCATCGACGGCACCAGCGCCCGCCCACGCCAGTCGGTCCAGCTGGTGCCGCCGGGCGAGACGATCTCCACCCCGGCCAGCTTCTCATTCAGCTCCACCACGCCGAAGGTATCGCCAATGCGCGAGGCGGTGAAGGTCAGCCCTCCCTCATGCAGCGCCATGCCCCCGTTAAGGCCAAGGGAGTAATTTTGCTGCCCGGCGCTGTCGTAACCTGCGGTGGCGTTCATCCACGTATAGTGCAGATTGGTGTTCAGGGCGCCGTAGACCGACGAGGCTCTTCCCGTCAGGTCGCGCTCGGTCGAGAGCTGGTAGTTACTGTTGTCAGAGAGTTCGCCACTGCTCTCCAGCCCAATACGTTCGCTGTCATTGCTGCGACGGTAGTAGCTGTTTTGCCGCTGTTCGCCGAGCGGGAAGCTCAGGTTAAGCGACAGCTGGCGGTCGTTGCTTCGCCCGTCACTGCCGTGTGAAGCGTGCACCGTCACCAGCGTAGACGCCACGCGCTTACTCCAGCCAAGGGTGTGAAAGCGCGAAGGTTTGCCATCATGCGAGCGTTGAGATACCGCGTGGCTGTAGGTGAATCGCCCCAGTTTAGGGGGCGCCCAGGCCAACATCAGGCTGTACTGGGTGGTGCCCTCTTTCTTTGTCGTGCGCTGGCGATCCGTCGCTTCAGCCGGCGTGAGAAAACCACTGCTGCTTTTAGTCAGCCCGACGCTGGCGGAGAAGGTGTCAGAGAACTGATAGCGCGTGTTCAGCCGCAGCTGTCTGCTGACCTGGCGACGGTAGCTGTCATTGACCGCGACCAGCTGCGACATGACCGTCAGCGCGGGCAGCGGGGCGGACGAAGCCGCCAGCGCCAGCGAATGATACTGCCGGGATAGCAGCATGCCGCTTTGCAGATCGAGCCACCCTGCCGGCTGCCACTGCTGCGACAGCGTCGCCAGCAGCGGTTGCTCGCCACCGCCGCTGTTGCGCATCTTTCCGATCGCCAGCGAGTAGCCCTGCGCGCTGGAGGTGAGCGTGCGCCCGAAGCCGCTGGCCGGTACGCTGAACTGCTGCACGCGTCCATCGGTTTCCGTTACCGTTACCTCAAGATCGGCATTGCGATTTTTCACCGGAATATTATCCAGCGTGAAGGCGCCTGCCGGTACCAGCGTACGAAAAACCTCCATGCCATACTGGCGGATTTCGACTCTTGCCTGGGCCGTCGCGCTAAAGCCGTTTACCGTCACGCCGGAACCTTTCTCCGGATTCAGGCCGTTGTCCGGCATCAGCTGTACGCCGTTAATGACGCCCAGCGCAAAGGGCGTATTGCTGACATTCACCACCCCCGCCTGCAGCAGTTTGTTGAGCGGCTGCAGATAGCGCTGCGCCCAGAGCGAGCTGATTTCGCCGCCCACTTTGCCATCCATCTTCTGAAACTGCTGGCGACTGCGCACCAGCCAGTTATTAACATTGATGCCGTTCTCGGTGTTCAGCCAGCTGTAACGCTCCTGCCAGCCGCGCGCGCGCGCCAGCGAGGTATAGAATTCGTAGTTGAGCATGCCCGCGCCACCGCCCTCTTCACCCTGCAGCGCCGGATCCTCCTGCTGCAGTCGATCCTGCGGCACCACCAGGCTGACCGTCAGACGGTAGGGACGATAGCGAATGCTAACGTCAGGATCGCTGTCGGCCCAGTCATGACAGGCGGCACTCTCCTCGCCTGCCGGGCCGTCAGGCCGCACCTCTTTCACGCCCAGCTGCTGAAACAGTTTGGGCGTAAAGCACAGTGCCCCCTGCGGGCCAAAACGCACCCGAAAGGCGCCCACCATCTGGCCGTTCAGGCTGATATCCACCAGGTTATCGCCTGCCGGGAAACGGTTGTTGCGCTCAAGCAGCTGCAGCATGCTGGGGTCGATACCGCTGCGCTTCAGGCGCCCCGCGTCCCAGCTGACGGCGGCGCTGGCCGGCTGCGTCCCATCGTCTGCAGCGCCACAGCCAGAATGCAGGGCGCCAGCGAGGGTCAGCAGCAGAAGTAGCGGCCTGTTCATTAGCTGGCAAGCGAGACCGGCTGTTTAAACTTACCGGCAACATAGCCATATTTAGAGAGCGTCTGAATCTGCACCTGGCGACCCGACTGGACGCCTGCGCTTTCCGGCAGCGTCACGTTTAGCGACTGCCCCGGCAGGATGTAGCTTTTACTGAGCTTCAGTTTCCTTCTTAGCGGCAGCAGTTCAATCTCCTGCGCCAGGCGCACCACCATGTCTGAGGGATTGGTGACGGTTAAGGTTGTGCCGCGCTGAGTCCATTTCAGCGCCTTCCACGGGTCAGCGCTCATCTCCAGCGCTGCCGGATGGATAATGACCGGCAGATCCTGACGAATATTCATGCCAATACTGTTGGCGCCGCTGGCAGTCTGCGGCGGTATCCCTTCGAAAATAACCCGCTTCATGTGCTGATGCTGCAGCGGTTTATCCTGATTGAGAATAAAGCGCACGCGCTGCGTCTGACCGGCAGCAATGCGGCTAACGGGTTGAGTGACCAGTATCTGCGGCTCTTTATCATCCGGCAGGTCGTAAACTTTTACGTAAAGCAGCGCTTCGGTATCGCTGGTGTTGGTTATATTAATACTGCCACCGCCCTCTTCCTCATTAATAAGCACCATTGAGGTTTCAGGTTTCATAATTGATGACTGCGCGAAAGGAGAAATAACAGCCAGTGATAATAATAAAGAACGTAATAACATATAAATAAACTTTCCGTTAAAAATAACACATAGAGAAAAAGGACATGCCACCAGGGTTCGTGGCATGCCAAAGATAACTATTTTTTCTCTGCGTAATTCAGACTGTAAAGGCGTTAATTACGCCTCTATTAAGCGAGGGGAGATAACGTCAGGTCAGAGATAGACCACATCAAAAGTTGCCATACCGGAGAGCGTAATATCATCAGCGTTCCCGAGGTCGTTAATTGACGCAATATAGGGCGTGGCCGAAAGTCCCATGGTCAGCTCTTTGGTTGCCGCTGGCAACGCTTCGCCGTCCAGCGCTAAGCCATACAGACTATTGCCGGATGCCTTCCATTGAATTTCCTGACTGCTGGCTGTCCAGCTGCTGCCGCCGGTATCCGACTCCAGCAGCATCACCGCCTGTTTGTCATCAGCATGGGCGTTCTTTGCCTCGGCACTCAGCGTCCAGGCGCCGATCATCTTGCCTTCTGACGTGGTACCCAGACTGAAATAGCTGGCGTCGTTTTTACCATCAATGCTGACTTGCCCTGCCAGTTCAGCAATATCGGCTGGCTTCACCAGCACCAGCGCGCTGGCTTCACAGGCAACTTTGAGGTTAACGCTTTTACTCTCCAGCTGGGTTGCCCGGTTGGCGTGCAGGCTAGTGGCATCAATATCCCCCCAGTTAAGTACGCTGCCACCTTCCAGCGCAACGTTGCAGGCGGGTGGCTCGATAATCCCCCTGACCTGCAGCCGTGCCTGGGTTGCTGCCTGCGCCGCACTGAGAGATCCCAGCCCCAGCACAGCGGCGGCGACCAGTGGTAATGTCATTTTTTTCATATTAATCACTCTTTAATTCAGGCGTTGTTTCAGAGGTAGACAATGTCAAAGGTCGCGTTGCCGTTGAGCGGGATATTCTCCAGCTTGCCCAGCTCGTCCGCCGGGGAGATAGCCGGGGTGACCTGGATATTCAGCATCACGTTTGAGGCGACCACCGGTGCAGCCGTTACGCTGTCGCTGAAGGCATTCAGGGTTTCGCTATTACTCCACTCAATGGTGTTGATGCGGGTCCAGCTTGAACCATGGTCATCTGAGCTGACGAAGAAAATATCGGGTTTACTGTTCAGTTGAGATGCCTCGCGGATGGTGCTGATGCGGTAAACCCCCACCAGTTTGTTTTCTCGCGTGGCGCCGAGGCTGAACTGTAGCGCCGGATCGGGCACCCCATCCAGCGGCGTGCCGGCCAGCTCCGCCACATCCTTCGATTTGATGGAAAACAGCGTTGGGGAGGCACAGCTAACGTTCAGGCTGGTGCTTTTCTGTGACAGCCAGGTCGGCTCATCGCGCTTCAACTCTGAGGCGCGGATCTTGCCCCAGTCCAGCCTGCCGCCGCCCTGAAAATCGATGTTGCACGAAGGAGGTTTAATCACTCCGCGAATTTCCAGCATGGCGCTGTCTGCTGCCAGCGCGTTTTGGCTCACTGTCACGCTGCAGAGTAAGGCCAGAGCGCAGGAGAGTTTTTTTATCTTCAGTGTCATTGTTGTAGTCCGTAACTGAGGGGGGCTATGGCAGTGGGAATACACCGCAATCACCCCAACAAGATTCGCAGCCATCATAGTTTTCCTGTCTGGTAAGTCACTTTATTAATCTATTAATCTCTCGCTAAAAGAAGAAAAGCAGTCATTAATGCTGGCTAAAGCGGCATTCACCGCTGTTCCACTCCCCTGCAGCAGGGGCAGACAGGGAAGCTGCAGGTCAGAGAAAAAGGGGCGCTGAGCGTGGCGTTTTTTTGCACAAAATGGAGATTATTAATCGATTAATCTGCTTAAAACGGCAGCGCTTAAGCTTTTTTAATCCCTGTAGCGCATCAGCGGCAGCGTTTTTTCTCGCAAACACGGCGCCACCGCGCTCAGGTCTATTCTGAAAGCCGGAAAAAGGGGGGTGCGTTGCCGGGTGAGATAGCTATAATACCTGGCACTTAACTACGCTAATTAAAGGAATCGAAATGAGCCTGAACCACGTTCCTGCGGGCAAAGACCTGCCAGATGATATCTACGTCGTGATTGAGATCCCAGCGAATGCCTCTCCGATCAAATACGAAGTCGACAAAGAGACTGGCGCGCTGTTCGTAGACCGCTTCATGGCGACTGCGATGTTCTACCCGTGCAACTACGGTTACATCAACAACACCCTCTCCCTGGATGGTGACCCGGTAGACGTGCTGGTGCCAACCCCGTACCCACTGCAGCCAGGTTCAGTGATCCGCTGCCGTCCGGTAGGCGTGCTGAAAATGACCGACGAATCGGGTGAAGATGCCAAGGTTGTTGCCGTTCCACACAGCAAGCTGAGCAAAGAGTATGAGCACATCCAGGATGTGAACGACCTGCCAGAACTGCTGCGCGGCCAGATCACCCACTTCTTCGAGCAGTACAAAGCGCTGGAAAAAGGGAAATGGGTTAAAGTTGACGGTTGGGAAGGTGTGGCAGCGGCTAAAGCTGAAATTGTTTCTTCTTTCGAGCGTGCAGCAAAATAATCCGTGCAGGAGATGAACTCTCCTCCGCGTTAAATAAAAACACCGCTGCGGCGGTGTTTTTTTTGCTAATCTAACTGTCCCGTTAAAATAAAAACAGCCTTCCGCTTTAATCGATGAGCGATATCGTAATCGCATTCTCAGGGGAATAATCATCCTGAACGGCAAACAGACTGTTGCTAAATACCGGATGCAGTTTCAGGGTAAAACTGAGATGCTGCCCAGCCGGGTTGATAATAATCTGACTGCCCGGCAATAATTTTGCCGTACTCTTACTTTGCGCTTCATCGCTGCGCAGCCACGGCGATCGTTCAATAAACTGACTGGCATGTTTGTCGAGCACCAGCGCTGAAATAGCCACCTCGAGATTTCCATCACGGCCAAAAGAGAACTGCTGCGGGTTGCTGCCGTTGCGCCCGCTAAATGCCAGTTTCATCTCCCGGGGGGCATCGCAATCCACGCTGACCTGCACTTCACGTGCCGGTAGTTCAATCCGGCTGGTGCTGTCTGGCATAATCTGTTTATTCAGCTGGCCATAATCCAGCTGTAAAGTACTGCTGCTGATAGTACAGGCTGCTGCGGCCCCCAGCGGAGTGAGCAGCAGGGCAGCAGCCAGCGCGCGCCTTGCCAGCTGACGCATCTGAATTTTTCTTTTAATCACTTTTCCTCCCTGATGTTTGCGCATGCGCTGCCCCGCTAACGATCAGCCGAAACTTTCCGGCGACGTAGCCATACTTTGACAGGCTCTGAATCTCCAGCTGGCGCGTCTCTGACCTTCCCTGCCCGGCCAGCGTGATGACCTCCCCGGGCAGCAGATAGCTTTTATCCAGCGTCACTGTTTTCTGCTGCGGCAGCAGCGTGATGCTCTGCGCCAGGCGAACCACGTAGCGGCCGCTATTTTCGATGCGCAGATCGCCATTGACCGTCCTGCAGCGCAGCATCTTCCACGGATCCGCCAGCATGGGCAGAGCCGCCGGATGGACGATCACCGGCAGATCCTGGCGCAGATTGACCGCCACGCGATCCGCGTCGATCGGCACCAGCGGGATCCCCTCAACGATCATCCTTTTCAGGTGCTCATGCGTCAGCGCTGCGCGGGTATTGAGTAGAAAGCGCACGCGCTGCGTCTCGCCAGCCGCCAGCCGGGTCACCGGTTGCGTGACCAGCAGCTGCGGACCCCGATCGTCCGGCAGATCGTAGATTTTCACATACAGCAGGGCGTCCACATCGCTGGTATTGGTCACGTTCAGGCTGCCGCCCTGCGCCGCCTCCTGGATCAGCACCATCGAGCTGGCCGGGCGCATAATGGATGCTTCTGCTGCGCCCGCCCCCAGCAGCGCAGTCAGGCAGAGGGTTAGCGCACTGAATCGATTGAATTTCACGGGTTGCGGTTACCGTTAGTTGCGCTACAGATAGACTAAATCGAAGGTGGTGCTGCCGGCCAGGGTGACGCTGTCGTCAAAATCCAGCGCCTGCCGTGCCGCCACCGAGGGGGTAACGCGCAGCGTAAAGACCGCCGTTTTCGCCGGCAGTGGCTGCGGGTTAGCGCCGTCAGAAAAGGCGATCAGCTGCTCACCCGACGTGGTCCAGCTCAGCTCGTCCTGCACCGGCTGCCAGGTTTTACCCCTGTCGTCGGAACTCATCAGTGCCGCCATCTTTTTCCCATCCACCAGGCAGCTGCTGGCCGCGCTGCGAATGGTGTAACTGCCAATCGCTTTGCCTGTGCGGGTGGTGCCCAGGCTGAACCGGGTGGCATCGCCGCTGCCTGCCTCTGCCGCTCGGGCGGCAATATCCTTAGCGCGCAGCGCGAACAGGGTAGCGGTTTCGCAGCTGACGTTAAGATGGGTGGTGCGCGCAGGCAGCGTGGTGGCATGGGTGGTTGACAGCGACGCGCTGTTAATCTGCTGCCAGTCAAGCACCCCCTGCTGGTCAATGGTCAGATCGCACGAGGGTGGCGAGATCGCCCCTTTTACCTGCAGCGTGAGCTGCGTATCGGCGTGCGCGGTTGAAGCGGTAATCAGCGTGCTGAGCAGTAAAGTGCGGCTCACTATTTTCATCCTGTTCCTCCCTGGTTGATGGTATTCAGACGCAGACGCCGCTGATTTTCTGGAAAGGCGCATCCTGCGACTTATCGTCTTCAAGCTGATAGGAGAAGCTGCACTGCTGCTGTTTATCGGCTATTTCAATATGCAGCGTGGCTTTTTCCGGCGAATTTTCGAGATAAACGGTGCCGTCATCGATCGCCATGGTTAACAGCTTATTGTTTTCATCTCTCACCATGCTGCCGCGCGGCAGCGGTTTGCCGTCGCTGAGCTGCAGCGTCAGCAGCAGCCGGCGCGTGGTCAGCACGGAGAAGTTGATCCGCTTGACCGCCCCGCGCGCCAGGTTGACGCTACGGTGGCCGTTGCTGACATCGCTGCGCTTCGGCAGCGTTTCGGTGTTCAAATCCAGCCCGCTCTCTCTCCACGCCTGCAGGTTGGGCGCCAGCGCCAGCCCGCGCCAGTCGGTCCAGCTGGTGCCGCCTGGGGTGCTTATCTCAACGTTGGCCAGCGGTTCATTCAGCGCAATCAGGCCAAACGTCTGGCCGACCGGATGAGACGAGAACAGCAGATGGCGGTCGATCAGCGCCATACTCCCGCTGCCGTTCTGCGAGTAACTGCTTGAACCGCCGCCGCTCTGCTGGGTAGTCACCCCCATCATGGTGTAGTGCAGGTTGGCATTAACCCCGCCCTGCACCGACTGCCTGCGCTGCTGCAGATCGCGTTCGGTTGACAGCGCGTAGCTCATATTATTGTTAAGCGCCCCCTGCGTCTGGGCGCCAAGCTGGCTGGACCTGGCACTGCTGCGGTAATAGCTGCTGAGCTGCTGCTGCCCCAGCGGCAGCGTCAGGTTAACCGACAGCTGTTTATCGCCAGAGCCGCCGCTGCTGCGCGCATAGCTGACAGACAGCATCGCCCTGCTGATATTTCTGCTCCAGCTCAGCATGTTGTAACGCGTGGTACCGTGCCCGGCGCCAAAGCTGGTGCTTTCAGAGTGGCTGAGGGAAACACTCCCCAGTACCGGTAGCGACAGGCTGGCCGACAGCGAGTACTGGGTGTTTTCCAGGTCGCGAACGCCGTTGCGCCAGCGACTGCGACTGCTGGCTTCACTGAGTGTTAAATAGTTCGGCGTGTTCTTAGTCACGCTGCCGCTGAGCGACAGCAGCGCGGAGAGCCGGTAGCTGGCAGACAATGAGAGCCGGCCGCTGCGCACCTTGCTGTAGCTGTCGTTGGTCGCCATGATCTGCGCCGCCAGCTGAAACCCCTGCAGCAGCTGGCCGCTGACCGCCATTGCCAGCGACTGGTACTTTTTCGCCAGCATGATGCCGTTTTGTGCCGAGAGGCGCGCCGTCGGCTGCCAGCTCTTATTCAGGGTGAAGATAGCCGGCACTTGCTGGCCCTGGCTGCCGGTGTCACGCAATTTACCCAGCGCCAGCGAAAATCCGCGTGGCGCAGGGCTGCTAAACGCCATCAGCTGACTGGCGGGCACGCTGAAGTGCTGCTGCCGACCGTCGGTTTCCAGCACGCTGACGTCAAGATCGCTGTTGCGGTTGGTCAGCGGAATATTACGCAGGTGAAACGGGCCAGCCGGTACCAGGGTGTTATAAATGACCACGCCATACTGGCGCACTTCGACGCGCGCCTGCGGCGTACTGGCAATGCCCTCGACCATGACGCCGCTCTCCTCCTGCTGTTCGAAGCCATTATCAGGGATCAGCTGTACCCCGTTAATGTCGCCGACGGCAAACAGCGTATCGCTGACGCTAATCTGGCCAAACTGCAGCCGCTGCTGCCAGCGGGCAAGGGTGCGCTCAGCATAGAGAGAGCTGACGCTGGCACTGTTTACCCCATCACTCTGGCTCAGCTGCTGATAGCTGCGCACCATCCAGCCGCCGAGATTGAGGCCATCCTCCAGCGTCAGATAGCTGTAGCGGTTGCGGCCGCTGCGGCCGACGTTGAGGGTATTAAAGTAGCTGTAGTTAAGCAGCGCCCCGGCGCCCCCGGTTTCGCTGCTGTTCGCCCGCTCAGCAGGGGCTAGCCAGCTTTGCGGTACCACAATACTGGCTGACAGCGTGGCGGGCTCGGACCGGGTGGTGATATGCGGGTCGTGCTTTACCCAGGCAAAGCAGCCCTGCGGCGGCATCTTTTCCACGGGTTTTAACCCCAGCTGCGCGATCAGCTGTGGGGTAAAACAGAGATCCCCGCCGGCATTTACCGTGACGCTGAAGGTACCTTTAAACTCACCGTTAACGCTAAGATCGAGGACATTTTCGCCAGCAGGAAAGCGCGCGTTGTTATCCAGTATGCCCAGCTGGGCGGGGTCGATGCCGCGCGCTTTCAGTAGTTTTACCGCCAGCGACTCCTGGTCTGTGGCTGCGCTTTTGTTGTCATCCGGCTCGCGCGCCAGCGGCGGTGGCGTTTTATTCAGCGGCGGCAGCGCCACATTGCTCAGCACCTCTGCCGGCAGCGCCAGCAGAACCAGAACGCAGAGCGGTGCCGGCCTCAGAGAACAGGACGACATGGTAGTCAGCTGCCGTGGCTGACGGGCATGTCAACCTTGCCGATTTCAAACCCGTACTGCGAGAGGGTCTCAAAGCGCACCTTGCTCACATTGGCCAGAGCTTTGGCATCAGATACCACTACAGCCAGCGTCTCGCCCGGCAGCAGGTAGCTTTTCGTTATTTTGCCTTTTTGCCCGCCGGGAAGTAGCGCAATATCTTGTCCAAGCCTGATGACGTAAGCCGAGGCGTTGTGAACCGTCATTTTTCCGCCGCCCACCGACCATGCCAGCGCTTTCCACGGGTCGGCGGCAGCTGCCAGCGCACGCGGACGAATAATCAGCGGGAGATCCTGGCGCACGTTGATACTGACCGTATTTTTTCCGGACTCTGAAACTAAAGGAAGCCCTTCAAACGTGACCCGTTTTATATGCTCCACGCTTAGCGGCTGCTGGCTTGACAGCACAAAGCGCACCCGCTGGGTCTTCCCTGCGCCAACCCGTACTACCGGCTGGGTAACCACCACCTGCGGCTGCTTATCGTCATCCAGATCGGTGACTTTGACATACAGCAATGCCTCCCGATCGTCCGTATTGGTCACATTAATACTGCCGCCGCCCTTCTCCTCATCAATTAATATCATGGAGGTTTGCGGCTGCATCACAGCGAAGGCAGAATGAAAAAATAGCAGTGAAACGAGTGAAAATAATAGCGGAGGAAAAATTTTAAGCAAAATATTCATCCTTGATGCTTAATCTGATAAAAAGCCACCGGCCCACCAGCCTGAGCTGAACTGTTTTGCCGGTGGCATGATTAATTATAAGTAGATAATATCAACCGACGCGATACCATTAAGTTCGGCTTCCTGCACATTGCCAATGTCCTTAAGGGCATTAATAGTTGGAGTAACAGTCATGCTGAAAAGCTTATTGGTAGCCGCCGCATGACCATTTTCCTCCGTCGAACCCATATCAAAGCCTGCTGTTTTAATCACGCTGGCATTTGACATTAACACTTCTGAAATTCCCTGCACCGGTAGGAATAGGCCATTTTCCTGACGTAAGGCAAAGGAAACAGGAGGCTTGCCGTCTACCTGGCTTGCCTTAGGATCCAGTCTCAGCGCGTAGCTTCCCAGCTGCACGTTGCCTTTTTTACCCAGTGAAAACGACGCACTGTCCTCGCCACCTGAAAGATCGGAGAATTTAATGCCCGTCTTCATGGCCGCCGGACACTTCAACGTGATGTTGATTGTCTGCGATTTATCTTTCAGTTCGGTGGCTTTATCTTGGTTAAGGCTGCTGATATCGATATCACCAAAAGTAACGCCTTGACCACCGGTGCTGATTTCGCAAGCAGACGGGACAAGCTTGCCGCTCACCTGCAGATTTACCGATGAGTTGGCCATAGCCTGGCCAGAAGCGATAACGACGAGGATTGATGCGGCAAGCGCAGTCATTTTTTTCATTGCAATAGTCCTTTATTTTAAACATTGTGACCTGACCACACGCAGATAATGCGGCAGTATCAGTCTGGAAATAATCAGCAGTTAAGCACCAACAACCGATGCTTAGCGCTGACCATCAGGCGCGTTCCTTTCCTAAAAATAAGAAACAGAACACCTTTAATACACCTAAAGCCTTAAAGCTTACAAATGTATTCAAGGTGTTTCATTTACCAAAAGGCTCCTATTTAAAATGATTAATGGAAATTCAATTCCAAAAATAAGGCGAATAATACCTACTAAGTTAATCGTGGCGTATAATATCATGCCAGCTTATTAAATCCACAGACCACTCCTCGACAGGCAGGAAAATAATAAATACTACAAAAAAAAGCTTTTTAATTAGAATTTAATATCGCAATAAGCAGTCATTATTAATAACGCGATACGAATGATATCTCTGCTGCTTTACCCATAGTTAAAACCCCCTTATAAACGGAAAAAAAACAATCATATATCCCACTAATTTCTAAACCAGTTTCACTGGATAAACTAAGGCCCGGATAACAGGCAAAAAAAACACCGCTCGAAAGCGGTGTTTTTTGGGGGGTTATTCAGCCGCATCGCGCCGCAGCCAGTCGCCGCTGGCGATATGCTGCCTGCCGGAGACGGAACGCTGATACACATAAAGCCAGGCGCTGCCATACGGCGTTGGCACCAGCTCCCGCTTGTACTCTCCGCCTTTGGTTCTCAACGCATCCAGCTCGCCCAGCGTGGAGGCGTCGATGCGGTAGACTTCGCAGTAGACTTGACCTTCACCGTGAACCACGCCCGGGTAGAGCCCGAGGTTATAGAGCGCGTAGCCGTCGATCTGATGATCGCCCAGCCACTGCCCGTTGGTCATCCAGTGACTGTTGCCCTGCTTGCGCCGCAGGCTGCCATAAACGATTATTCGCATTGCTAAAACTCAAACTGATAGAGCACGTCCAGCGCCTGGTCGATACCAGACACCGCTTCCAAATAGAGTTTGGGCATCAGGCGGTAACGCAGCGTTAACGTCGCCAGTGAATCAAATATGCCAACACCGTATTTTACCTGTAGACCCGGCAGCACGTAGCCGCTGACCTGCACCTGCTGGCTGTCGCCAACCCCTGCAGTATCCAGCGCCAGGTTGCTGACGCCGAAGGTCTCCCCGATTTTACCCACAACCTGACCACTTTGTGCAACCCCCAATCCGACCAGCGCTGAAGTTAATGCGTCACTGTCGCTGCCGGAGGCGCCTAAACCCTGGCCGCGCAGCAGATAGGAGAGTGCCTCCTGCTGGGATTTCGCCGGGTCGGAGAAGATCTCAACCTTGGGTTCATCCGCCAGCCCGGTGACGCGCACCCCGGCGGTGACATCATCCTCGGTGGCTTCCGGGTTACGGATCGCTTCCATATTGATGTAAGGCTGGTCCGGCGGGCCGGAGAACTGCAGCTCGCCCTTGCGCACCAGCAGGTCCTGCCCGTAGGCGTGGAAGCGACCGGACGGAATGTTGATCTGCCCGTTCAGCCCGAGGCCACGCTTATCCTGCACCAGCTTAAGATCGCCGTTGAGCTTCGCTTTCAGGCCAAAGGCGCTGAGGCGCACATCGTTGCCGACGTGGATGATCAGATTGCTGTTGATCGGGATGGCGGTGGACTTCGGCGCAATCGGCTTGAGGTCTTTATCCAGCAGCACTTCGTCGGAGGAGACGCCAACCGCGCTCTCCGGCACCTCCTGCACCGTAATGCGCGCCCACGGGATGTCGACGCGGCCATCGAGATTAAACAGCTGCGGCGTGGCTTCAAACACCAGGTCCGGCGACACGTCCATACGCACCATCGGCGGCACGGTGACGCGCACTTTATCGCCCTTGGCCGCCACGCGCGCACGCCAGGCATCCAGCTGGCTCCAGTCGGCGTCACCGTTCAGCGCTATCTGCCCTTGTGAGGTCTGGATCAGCCCCTCCAGCGTCGAACTCATGCCGTTGAACACCATATTCAGATTGGCTGCCGTCAGATCAACCGGCATAAAGCTGCCGTCGACATCGACATTGCGCAGCCCCAGCTGGCCGAACACCTGCGGTTTCTGCAGATTGCCGCCAAGGCGCAGGTTGCTGCTCAGCACCCCGGCGATTTTCTCGCCCTGCATCAGCGCCGGGTTGAGCATCGCCAGCGACAAATTGGCAATATTGATATTGCCGGAGAGCGTGCGCTTGCCCTGCGGGTCGGCAATCTGCACGTTACCGTCAAGCTGGCCGTTACCCGCGATGCGGATCAGCCAGTCGAGCTGCGCGCGGCCATTTTTCAGCGCCGCATTAAGGTTCAGCGTGTCGAAGGCGACCGGCAGCGTGTTGCCCTGCACATCCTGCTCCACTTTCACCCCGCTGCCCTTCAGCGCGATGCGCCCGGTCGGCAGTGCGCCATCGGCAGTCCAGGAGACATCGGCATCGCCGTTGAACACGCCGCGCAGCTGGGTCGCTTCCGGCATAAACGGTTTGATCATCGCCAGGTCAAAGCGATTCAGCACCACGCGCGCGTTGCCGGAAGGGCCCGCTTCCACCGTCTGCGGCACGCACAGCTCGGCGTTCGGGTTCTGCCAGCAGTGTGGGCCAATCTTCACCGTCTGGGCGCTGTTGAGATAGTCGAGCGCGATAGCGCGGGTTAAGCGCCACTCGCCAACCGGGGTATCAAAGCGGGTGTTGTTGAGATTGCCCTGCCAGCGCTGGGTGGCGCGGTCAAAGCTGCCGTTCAGCGCCAGCTGGCCGGAAACCGGTTCACCTTTGAGATTGAGCTTGAGCTGATGCTGCTTCTCCGTGCCGCTGGCATCAAGGGTCAGCAGATCCACCGCCAGCGCATCCTGCTTCAGCTGCTCGACGCGCAGCGCCAGTTTGCCCTGCACCTGCTCGCCGGAGCTGACGTCGCCATCCAGCTTGATGCGGCCAATGCGCATCGCCTGCCAGCGCAGCCCGCTGGCGGTAAGGTCGGCCAGCAGCTGTGGGGTTTTCAGGTCGCCACGGGCGCGGAGAGTGCCTTTCGCTACACCGCCCAGCCCCGGCAGCGCATTGTCGAGATGCTGCGCATCGATATTGGCATCAAGGTTCAGCTTATCGCCGAGTGAGCCTTTCACATCAACGTTGTTACGCCCCAGCACCAGTTTGATGCCGGGAATATTCCACTGGTTGTAGCTGTTGCCGTACAGCGAACCGTCGGCGCTGACCGCGTTGTTTCTGACGTTGCCTTTCAGCTTCAGCTCGGGCACGCGCATCTGCCAGCTGCCGCCGTACAGGCTGCCGCGCGTGGTGATTTTGCCGTCCAGCTTCGCTGGCCAGTCCGGGTACTGCTTCGCGGTATTGATGCCGCTCAGCAGCAGTTCGCTGTGCCAGCTGACCGCCTTGCTCCAGTCCACCAGCGCGCTCAGGTCAGCATTGCCCTGAAGCGCCGCCAGCCGCAGCTTATCCAGCGCAAACTGCTCAACGTTGCCTTTACCGTCCAGCGTCAGGGTGGCAGGAGGAATGCCCTGGCCCTGCAACGCCGCCTTCAGCGACATCACGTAATCGGTGGCTTTGCCTTTGAAGGTGAAGTTGAGGTTATCCGCCTGATACTGTGCCACGCCGTCCAGCGGCCAGCGCAGCTGCGGGCTTTGCAGCGTCATATTCAGCGGCAGGCCGATTTCAGCCAGCTGCGTATCCGCATCCAGCTGGGCGCGCACCGGGCCGGAGAGATTCAGCGCCAGCTTGAGGCTATCGCGCAGCCCGCCGTCCAGCGTCATCTTGATTTTTTCGCCCTTGATGGGATCGATATTCAGCGCGCTGTAGAGGTTGAAGCTGACCGGCCAGCTGCCGCTCAGCGTGGCCTGCCCCTGTGCGTTAAGCTGCCCCTGCGGTGAGTCAATGTCGAGGGTTTGCAGCTGCAGCAGGCTGTTTTCGCTCTTCGCCTTCAGCATCAGGCGGTTGACCGCAATATCGGTATCGCCGGTGATGCGCAGCTGCTCGCCGAGGATCTGCTGCACCTCGACATCCAGCGGCATCGTGAATTCCGGCAGGTCCGGCAGCAGCGGTTTAGCAAACATCGCCTTCAGGGTTTCACCCAGCGGCTTTTCATCCGGCTGAGGATCCTGCACTTTTGGCTGGACCACCTGCTCGTTGGCGACTTTTGCCGCTTTCGGCAGCGCGATCAGCAGCCCCTGAATATGGGTCGGGGTCAGCGTCAGGCTGCGCTCCTGCCAGTGCATTCCGCTGGTGAAGTCGGCGAGAGAAATGGCGGTATCATCAATTTTCAGATTGATGTTGTGCAGTGCCAGCCTGCTGAGAGTGAGCGGATAGGGGGTGCTGATCTCCCCGCTGCTGCTCTCTTCCTCAACCGGTGGCGTGGCGGCCGGGGCCATTTTTTTGCTGTCCACCACCACATTGACGTCCTTCAGCGACAGGTCGTTGACGCAGAACGCGCTCTCTTTCAGGCAGCTTAGCTTGAGCGCAAGATGGAACTCCCCGGCGTTAACCGTGACGCCCGGCATCTCATACTTCAGCCCTTTGACGGTGAGATTACGCCAACCACCGTCCACCTGCTGGATATCGAGCCCCGGCACCCAGCGTGCAGCGCCGTTCAGCACCAGATGCAGACCGGTGGTGGTGCCGAGTAAAAAGGCAACGCCGCCCAGCAGCAGTACCACAAAAACCCCAATGCCAATCAGGCCCTTTTTCCACCACTTCATAGTTCAGGCCCCAGTCCAATGTAAAACTGAATATCGCGATCGTCCTGGTCGCCAATTGGCCGGGCAATGTCCAGCTTGATTGGCCCAACCGGCGACTGCCAGCGCACGCCAAAGCCCGCGCCGGTTTTGAAATTACTCTGCTTGATGTCGTTGACGGCTTCGCCCGAATCGACAAACACCGCCCCCCACCATTTTCCTGACACGTTGTATTGATACTCCAGCGAGCCGGTCGCCAGTTTGGAGGCACCGGTCAGCTTGCCTTCGTCATCGCGCGGCGAAATACCCTTGTATTTATAGCCACGAATGCTGCGATCGCCCCCGGCGAAGAAGCGCAGATCGGGTGGGACCTTGCTGAAGTTGTTGGTTTCTATCCAGCCGAGGTTACCGCGCACCACAAAGCGGTGTTTATCTTCCAGCGTGCGGATCCAGACGTTCTGCGCCTGCATCACGGCGAAGTCGATATCGGAGCCCCAGGTGGTATCGGAGACATCCAGCGAGTAGCGCTGGGAATCACCCCAGGTTGGCATCAGCCCACCGCGCGAGCGGGTGCGGTTAACGCTGACGCCAGGGTAGATCAGCATCGTGGTGTTGGTGACGCTGCCCTGGGTAAAGTGGTCGAGGCTCCAGCGCAGATTAATCGCCCGCTGCCAGCCGCTGGAACTGTCCCAGTAGCGCGAGGCAGCCAGCGTGCTGGAGTCGGCTTTGGTGTCGTTGAGATCGGTGCGCTTCAACCCGCCCTGCAGCAGGTAGTACTGCTCGAGGGGGCTTTTGCGCAGCGGCATTTTATAGCTGAAGTCCAGCTGCTGCTCGGGGGCAGAAATATTGGCGCTGGTGCTGAAGCTGTGGCCACGATCGTTGACCCACGGCTTTTTCCACGTCGCTTTGACGCGTGGGCCCACGTCGGTCGAGTAACCTACACCGGTCTCAATGGTGTTTTCGGTGCGCGGCGACACCACGCCATGCAGCGGCAACACTTTGCTGTCGCGCGCCTTATCAAACTCGGGGGCCACCACCACCGAGTTAAACCAGCCGGTCGCCGACAGGCGGCGATTCAGTTCGGCCAGGTCGCGGGAGTTGTAGTAATCGCCTTGTTTAAACGGCACCAGGTTTTGCAGATAGTCTTCGCGGATTTGCGAACCGGAGAAGCTGACGTCGCCAAAGCGATAGCGCTGGCCGCTGTCATAGTCGAGGTCCCAGAAGGCTTCACGCCGCTCTACCGACACCCCCAGCTGGCTTTTACGGTAGTCGCCGTCAAAGTAGCCTTTGCGCAGCGCCAGATTGCTCAGCGAGCTTTTGAATTTTTCATAGTCGCTGTGGTTGAGCACCGTCCCCAGCGGCGGTTTTCCGCTTTTCACCAGCTTTTGATAGTCTTCGTCTGTGCGGGCGCCGCCGCGCAGGATCACGGTTTCTCCCGCCAGTTTTACCGGCTCACCAGGGGTGACTTTTGCCAGCAGCAGCGGACGCTTTCCGCCAGGAGGAGGAGGTTGCAGTTCGAAGTCGATCTCAGGTTCGTAGTATCCCAGCGCCTTCAGGCCCTCTTTCACCGCTTCGCTCACCCGCGAGCGGAAGCGGCCATCGGAGGTCACTTCATCATTAGTGATGGTGGATAAACGCGCCCTGACATTCTTCTGTAACTCCCCTGATAACCCTGTCACCTGCAAACGAACGTTCGCTGCCTCTACGGCAGGCGCAACGATCAGCAGGCAAGACATGCAAACCACATGAACTCTTGGCACGCTTACTCCCGTTTTTATTGCCAGCCCGCAATCCACCGGGCTTAACCTGATAATCCCATTATGCGACCATTGTGCTGCAACAGCTTTCAACCCTGCATGAATCACTGTGGCTAAGTAGCATCTAAACCTAAGACAAATTTTGTGCCTATTGTGTGCAAAGTCACGGTACGTTACAACACAGTATCGCGATTGCGGGTAAAAGGAGTGTAACGCGCTATGGCGATCGGACAAGTCGCCGCACTTTTTCTCCGCGCGCAATCCACTCCCGCAACTGCCGTAATTGTAAGCGCTCGTCGGCACAGTTATAATCTGCCGACAGGGCGCACCGCGCCCTGATTACCCTTCTGCTCCGGCGCACTTGCCGAACCGCAGACATTTTTGGCACGGATAGCCCTGATCGACCCGATTCGACATCATCCTGCGCGCTGCCCAGGCCAAAAATGACAAGTGATTAACCCGGCCCACTCTGACCGCGAGCCTATTCTCACCGCCACAGAGCCGAGCCAAATAATGGATGTTCTATGTTAGACAGCTTGCTTGTCATCGTACTGCTGATTGCCATCAGCTCATTTTTCTCTCTGTCAGAAATTTCTCTGGCGGCTGCCCGCAAAATTAAACTTAAGCTGCTGGCGGACGAAGGTAACATCAACGCGCAGCGCGTAATGAAGATGCAGGAAACCCCCGGCATGTTCTTTACCGTGGTGCAGATTGGCCTGAACGCCGTCGCCATTCTTGGTGGTATTGTCGGCGATGCCGCGTTCTCCCCCGCTTTCCGCTCGCTGTTTGAACGCTTCTTCGAGCCGGAGATGGCGGAGCGCATTAGCTTTATCTGCTCCTTCACCGTGGTCACCAGCCTGTTTATTCTGTTTGCCGACCTGTTCCCTAAACGCCTTGGCATGATCGCGCCGGAAACCGTGGCGCTGAAGATCATCAACCCGATGCGTTTCTGCCTGTTTCTGTTCCGCCCGCTGGTGTGGTTCTTTAACGGCGGGGCTAACATCATCTTCCGCCTGTTTAAAATCCCGCTGGTGCGCAAAGACGACATCACCTCCGACGATATCTATGCGGTGGTGGAGGCGGGCGCGCTGGCTGGCGTGCTGCGCAAGCAGGAGCATGAGCTGATCGAGAACGTGTTCGAGCTGGAGTCGCGCACCGTGCCTTCATCGATGACCTCCCGCGAAAACGTGGTGTGGTTTGACCTGCACGAAGATGAGGGCAGCCTGAAAGAGAAGATCGCCCGCTTCCCGCACTCCAAGTTCCTGGTGTGCAACGAAGATATTGACCACATTATCGGTTACGTCGACTCGAAAGAGCTGCTGCTGCGCGTGCTGGGTAATCAGAGCATGGCGCTGAACAGCGGCGTGCAGATCCGCTCGGCGCTGATTGTGCCGGACACGCTGACGCTCTCTGAAGCGCTGGAAAGTTTTAAAGCGGCGGGTGAAGACTTCGCGGTGATCATGAATGAATACGCGCTGGTGGTGGGCATTATCACCCTCAACGACGTGATGACCACGCTGATGGGCGACCTGGTCGGCCAGGGAATGGAAGAGCAAATTGTCGCGCGCGACGAGAACTCATGGCTGGTAGAGGGCGGAACGCCAATTGATGACGTGATGCGCGTGCTGCATATCGACGAGTTCCCGCAGTCCGGCAACTATGAAACCATCGGCGGCTTTATGATGTTTATGCTGCGCAAAATTCCAAAGCGCACCGACTTCGTGAAGTTCCACGGCTTTAAGTTTGAAGTTGTCGACATCGACAGTTACCGCATCGACCAGCTGCTGGTGACACGCATTGATGCACGCCCGACTACGCCGGCGCTGCCGAAAGATCCTGAAGAGAGTGCGGTTTCGTAGAATGCATTGAGAATGGTGTAAGGGTGGTTTGCGGTCGAGGCATGCCTCGACCCTACTTGTCTGGGTCAGGCATGCCTGACCCTGAATCTTTTTTATCAGTTAAACTCAGTCTGCAGGCGCAGAACCTGACGGTTAACTTCTGACATCACGCTGTAGTGCTGTTTATCCTTGACGCGGGGAATAAGGATCTTGCCCTTATCGAACTCAAACGCGCCCACATCCTTGATATACAACCTTCCCCGGAACAACGTTTTGACGTATTTAGCGACCTGAAATGGATTATATCGCTGGAAGATCTTCATTCTGTTTTTACTCCTGAACGTATAGCGTACGCTTCATCGTGACCAAGCACGGTACGAAGTGGTGAAGCGCAAAGTGACTACAATATAGAACAACATTCGTTGCCGATGTTCCTAAAAGCGATTTTTTTTACTGTTTTTACACATCATGACAGAACTCTCTGTTACCTGAACGTACCTGCGCAGTGTAAACCTTCAATACATAGGGTTTTGTGCGATCTGTTGCAAAGATGTTGTTTCGATGCGACAGCAGCATCATCCGCGCTTATTATTGCAGAACCATGACTAACTGGTCGGATCACATCGAAACTCGGGAGCCATCATGACAACAGCCCGCCAACTGGCAGCTACGCTTTGCCTTTTTATCCCTTTTACCGTCGCCGCGCACAACTTCAACATGGGGGAACGCGTTGCGCCGGTCGGGATTGCCGACAAGGGTGAACTGGTGCTGCAGCAGGATAAGTTTAGCTATAAAAACTGGAACAGCGCGCAGCTGCCAGGGAAAGTGCGAGTGATACAGCATATTGCCGGGCGATCTTCCGCTAAAGAGCAGAACGCGGCGCTGATTGAGGCGATCAAAGCGGCAAAACTGCCGCACGACCGCTACCAGACAACCACGGTGGTGAACACCGATGATGCCATTCCCGGCACCGGGATGTTCGTGCGCAGCAGCATTCACAGCAACAAGCAGCAGTTCCCGTGGTCGCAGTTCATTGTCGATAGCAACGGTGCGGCACGTAAAGCCTGGCAGCTGGAGAGCGGCGGCTCAGCGATTATCGTGCTGGATAAGCAGGGTAAGGTGCGGTTCGCCAAAGAGGGGGCGCTGACGCAGGATGAAGTGAAGCAGGTGATGACATTGTTGCAAGAGTTACTGCACTAGTGATGACCAGGGCGGACCGAAAAAGAAGGTCCGCCCCTACATAACCCCAATTAGGGGGATCGAAAAAAAAGGTCCGCCCCTACAGAAATCCAGATAGCATGGGCCCGGCGCGGCAAACATCAATATATTGAGACGCGGAAACCGGGGTTGAGGAACGACTCACGCGGGGTGTAATCCAGCGTTTTTCCCTGCCAGTCGTGCACGTGGGCGCCCGCTGCCAGCGCCACCGCGTGGCCCGCACCGGTGTCCCAGATATTGGTTGGCCCAAAGCGCGGGTAGAGCTGCGCTTTGCCTTCCGCCACCAGGCAGAACTTCAGCGATGAGCCAATCGCGGTGGTCTGATGCTCGCCCAGCTGGCTGAGATAATCTTCCAGCTCGCTATCGGAATGGGAGCGGCTCACCACCACCAGCGGCGGATGCGCGTTCTGTACCTGGATCTGCACCTTATGCCCGCCCTCTTCTTTCCAGGCTTTACCATTATCGGCGGAATAGAGCACTTGTAATACCGGCGCATAAACCACGCCGAGCACCGGCTTGCCGCCCTCAATCAACGCGATGTTCACCGTGAACTCGCCGTTACGCTTAATAAATTCTTTGGTGCCATCAAGCGGGTCAACCAGCCAGTATTTCTGCCAGTGCTGACGCACTTCCCAGCCGGCAGGATCTTCCTCTGACAGCACCGGGATCGCCGGCGTCAGCGCCTGCAGGCCAGCAACGATCACCTTGTGCGCGGCAATGTCTGCTGCCGTAACCGGGGAATCATCGGATTTATGGGCGACATCCAACGGCGTTTGGCCGTCGTACACTCGCATAATGGCATCACCGGCATCACGCGCCAGCTGACAAATTTGGTCTAACACTTCCCACCTCCTGACTGTTCTGGTGTTTTCAACAGCATAACGCACCTGACGCGCAGGGACACGATTTCCTGGTATTTTATGATAAATCACAGAGTTAAGGGGCGGGGAAAAGGCGGGTTGTGGCGGTGTTTTCGCAGGCAGGCTCAGGGGCCGGGCGCGATGCCCGGCCCGCGAAGAACTTACAGGATTTCCAGCAGCTCGACTTCAAACACCAGGGTGCTGAATGGTGGGATGGAAGCACCTGCACCGCGCTCGCCGTAGGCGAGGTTGTGTGGGATCACCAGTTCCCATTTAGAGCCAACCGGCATCAGGGTCAGCGCTTCGATCCAGCCTGGGATCACGCCGCTTACCGGGAATTCAGCCGGCTCGCCACGCTGTACGGAGCTGTCGAACACGCTGCCGTCGATCAGTTTACCGGTATAGTGAACGCGTACGCGGTCCTGACGGGATGGGATTGCGCCCTCACCCTGAGTCAGCACGCTGAACTGTAAACCGGTCTCGGTGCTGCTGACGCCGTCACGCTTGGCGTTGTCTTCCAGGAACTTCTGACCTTCTACTGCCATGGCCTGTTGGCGCTCCTGACGCACGGCTTCTGCACGCTCGTGAACTTCACGCAGCGCGCGGTGAACCACATCAACAGGAACGGACGGGGCATTCCCTTCCAGCGCGTCGCGCAGGCCTGCCAGCAGTGCTTCTGGCTGTAAACCCTGCAGACCAGATTCCTGCAGCTGCTGACCGACCTGTAAACCGATACCGTAACTTGCTTGCGCTTCAACGCTGTCAAAAGAAGGGGTTGTCATGGATTTTCCTTTCATCATTGATAAAACCGAAGACGAAGCATAACAGCGCAGACAACGGGCGTAAAATCCCATCTTCCACTGGTGACTTTTCGCCGTGAAACGGAAACAATATCACTTCCGATTATTAGCCCCAAAACCCCTTGCTGGCCTGTACCGATAAAAACACGCCACCAGCAACGGGCTAAGCTACAGTGTATTAGAGGTATAAATGGGCCAGATTGCCCGCAGGCGAAGGAAAGGCCAGCCGCAGTTAGTCAGCCAGGTCAAAAACTGGCTGGCAAACCGCTCACTGATTGCGCGAGTGTCGCGCCAGGAGGAAGAAGCAATGCCAGACGCATCGCCAACATCACGTTTATCGTCGTGGCTTCATCAAATCTGGCATTTGCCGGACCAGATAAGCTGGATGAACCCGCTGCCAGCGCCTCATCGCCGCGGCATTATTGCCGCCGCGCTGGTTGTCCTGCTGGCCTTCCTGTGGCCGTCAACCCCGCAACAGCGTGCGGTGCAGCCGGTCACGCCCATGCAGAGCGGCGACGCCGGCACTGAAGTGCCGTTACAGGCGGAAATCACCGATAGCCCTCCGCCAGCAACAACACCCACTGCGCCGCCCGCGCAAACCAGCACCGCCCAGTCGGACAGCCAGGGCGAGTGGCATGAATACCTGATTGCCTCCGGCCAGACGCTGGCGCAGCTGTTCCGTGACAATAATCTGCCGGTCAATGATGTGTTTGCGATGGCGCGGGTTGAGGGCAACGATAAACCGCTCAGCACGTTACATGCCGGGCAGACGGTGAAGATTCGTCAGGATGCGCAGGGAGTGGTGACAGGGTTGACGCTGGACAGCGGCAACGGGGAAATACTGTTTACCCGCCAGCCCGATGGAACATTCTTAAAAGCGCAATAGAAACAAAAACGCCGCCCCAGGGGGCGGCGCTTTGAACAACGCTAACGTCAGCGATTAAGCTTCAGCAACGATGTTAACGATCAGCTTAGCGAAGACTTCGCTGTGAACCTGGAAGTCCACTTCATGCTCACCGGTCACACGCAGAACGCCGTTCGGCAGACGAACTTCGCTCTTAGCCACTTCAACGCCAGCTGCAGTAACTGCATCAGCGATGTCGCGGGTACCGATGGAACCGAACAGTTTACCTTCGTCGCCTGATTTAGACGCGATGGTCACGGTGCCCAGTGCATTGATTTTCTCAGCGCGTGCATTAGCTGCAGACAGAACGTCAGCCAGTTTGGCTTCCAGTTCTGCACGACGTGCTTCGAAGAACTCAACGTTTTTCTTGGTAGCAGGAACAGCTTTGCCCTGTGGTACCAGGAAGTTACGAGCGTAGCCCGCTTTAACGTTAACCTGGTCACCCAGGCTGCCCAGGTTTGCTACTTTATCAAGCAGAATAACTTGCATTACCTTATCCTCTTTAAGTCGTTAATAGACGGCGGCCGATTACTGATGACGATCAGTGTATGGCAGCAGGGACAGGTAGCGAGCGCGCTTGATGCAGCGAGCCAGCTGACGCTGGTATTTTGCACGAGTACCGGTAATACGGCTCGGGACAATTTTACCACTTTCAGTGATATAGTTTTTCAGCGTAGCGATGTCTTTGTAATCAATCTCTACAACGCCTTCCGCGGTGAAACGGCAGAACTTGCGACGACGGAAATAACGTGCCATTAGGCTAGTCTCCAGTATCTATCAATTCAATCTGCTCGGCATGCAGTACGATCTTGTTCAGGCCATTGCGCCCTTGATGGCAGCTAATAAATCCCTGAACCGTAACCTGCGTACCGACCGTTATACTTTGAGTAATGGCCTGATGGGCTTTGCCGCTGATAATCACCGGCATCCGACACCAGGCTTGCCGGTTAAAACCGGCTTCCACCTGCTCTGAACGGTGCTCAAGCACGAACTGGCAGTGTGGAATTCCTGACGGGCTCACTTTTCGTATCGGCGTCTTGCACACGGTGCCAGACAGCGTCAGACGATTGGCCGTCACGGACAATTACTCTTCAGAATCCCCAGCATCTGCATCATCAGAGGTTTCGTTAGCAAAATCTTCGCGACGATCACGACGCTCATCTTTAGCTTTAACCATCGGAGATGCTTCAGTTACCGCGTGCTTAACGCGCATAACCATGCTGCGGATAACGGCGTCGTTGAAGCGGAAGTTAGTTTCCAGCTCATCGATCGCTTCCTGCGGCGCTTCCACGTTCAGCAGAACGTAGTGAGCTTTGTGCAGTTTGTTGATCGGGTAAGCCAGCTGACGGCGGCCCCAGTCTTCCAGGCGGTGGATCGTACCTTCTGCACCAGTGATGGTTGCAGAGTAACGCTCGATCATGCCAGGAACCTGTTCGCTTTGGTCAGGATGAACCATAAATACGATTTCGTAATGACGCATCGAATTTGCTCCTTACGGATTATTCAGCCTCCTGTCAGGGTCAGCCGCGGCCCATGGAAGCAAGGAACGTTATAAGCCGTGACCAGAGTAAACTCCGGGTCACAACCTGAGAATGCGGCTGAAAAATTGACGCGTAATCATACTGGCGAGGAGGGATAAACACAAGGTAAATATTGGCGCGGGTACGTTGATTTCGGGCGGACCGAAAAAGAGGGTCCGCCCCTACGGCTTATAAATGATGCTGAAAAAAGGCGGTAAAGGCGGTCAGCGCCGGCGGGGTGATGCGGTGGCCCACGCCGGACTCGGTAAGATACGTCAGGTTGCCGTCCTGCCCGCTGTCACGCAGGGCTTTTTCCAGCCGCGCACTTTCTGCGGCGGGCACTACCTCATCGGCTTCCCCGTGCCACAGCAGCAGCGGGCGATTGGCCAGCTTTTCCAGCTGGTGGCCGACATCATACTGCGCCAGCGGTGCCAGCCGCTCGGCCAGCTGTTTTTTCTCCTCCTGCGTGCGCGCCACTCGCGGCGGAAACAGCGTCCGGGCCAGCTGGCTGAAATAGCCGGAGCCCATCATGCTCGCCGCCGCGCGCAGCTGCGGATAGCGCGCCATCGCCCCCAGCGCCGTCATGCCGCCCATGGATGCCCCGGCCACCGCCAGCCGCTCAGCGTCCACCAGCTGGCGCGCGCGCAGCGCCTGTTCGATTGCGGGCAGCTCGTCAATATTGCTACGCAGGATCTCCCAGAAACGCGTCAGGCGCAGTTCGCTGTCGCCGCTGTAGCGCGCACCGTGCAGGTCAGCGTCCGGCAGCACCGCACGAAACCCGGCCTGAGCCAGCGCGACGGCGAAATAGGCGTAAACCTCCTTTGACGAGGTGAAGCCGTGATAGAAAATCACGCTGGGCAGTGGCGCATCGCGCTGGCCGGCAGGGAAGGCATGCAGGCACTCAATCCCGGAGAAACTTTCACTCTTCAGCTCGATCATCACCTTTCCTCATAAACTTTATCCGCGCCATGCCGTTAATCCGTGTAACACCCTAACCTAATTAAGGCACAATAATGAAGCGTCTCTCTCTCAAGACATGGAGTCTGGGCGTCAAACTTTCGGTACTGACCTCGCTTGGCGTGGCGGTCCTGTTCCTCATGTTAACCCTGGCGCTCAGCCACAGCGCCGCGAAGCAGGTTCATACGCTGACCCTGAGCGATATGGAAAACCAGGTTAACGGCATCGGCGATATGGCGGGCATGTTCAACACCACGCTGGCTGAAGAGGTAAGTAATTACACCGGGCTGTTCCAGAGCTTCCTGCCAAAGCGTTTTACGCTGGATGAATCCCAGCAGATTGTCGTCGGGGGGCAACCCACGCCAACGCTGCGCGCCGGGCTGCGCACCCTCAACCTCGACCAGGTGCTGGTGGATGACTTCCAGGATCGCACCGGGGCGATTGCCACTATCTTTGCCCTGACCCACGCTAACGAGTTTATGCGCGTTTCAACCTCGCTGCGCAAAGAGAACGGCGATCGGGCGATCGGCACCCTGCTTGACCACAACAGCCCCGCCTGGCAGCCGGTGCAGAAGGGCGAGATCTTCCGTGGCGTGGCCCTGCTGTTTGGCAAGCGCTATATCACACAGTATCAGCCGGTGCGCGATGAGGCGGGCCGGGTGATTGCCATTCTGTTCGTCGGGGTGGATATCAGCAAGCAGTACGCGGCCATCCGCCAGAAAGTGCTGGCGAAACATCTCGGCGACAGCGGCTCGTTCTTCGTGCTGAACCGCGCGGCAGGGAAACAGTACGGCCAGTATCTTTTCCACCCGACGCTGGAAGGGAAGCGGCCAACGCTGCCGCAGGAGACCCAGCAGCAGCTGCTTAACCAGCCTCAAGGCACGCTTGAAACCCTGGATGAACACGGCGAGCCGCAGATCCTCGCCTGGCAGTATCTGCCGGAGTGGAACTGGGTGGTGGTGGCGCAGGTCAATAAAGCCAGCCTGCTGGCCCCGGTTCAGCAGACGCGCAATCTGTTCCTGCTGATCGGCAGCGCGATGGTCCTGGTATTCGCCGTGACGTTTGTCTGGGTAACACGCCGCTGGCTGAGCCAGCCGCTGCAGCAGGTGATCGCCCTGGCACGCCAGTATGCCGCCGGCGATCTGCGCTCGACGCTGAACACTCGGCGCCAGGATGAAGTGGGCCAGCTGATCGTGGCGATTAACGGTATCGGCGAGGGACTGGAGCGGGTGGTGGCGCAGGTGCGCCATGCGGCCGATGAGATCGCCAACGGCACCGAGGCGATTGTCGCCAGCAGCGGCAATATCAGCGAGCAGATCACGCGCCAGGCCAGCAGCGTCGAAGAGACCTCGGCCAGCATGGAACAGCTCGGCGCCACCGTGGCGCAAAACGCCGGTAACGTTACTCAGGCGCTGCAGCTGGTGGGTGAGGCGGCCAGTGCCGTCAGCCTCGGCGATAATACCGTTAGCCGCTCCGTCGCCACCATGTCGGATATCAAAACCGCCTCGCAGAGCATTGCCGATATTACCCAGGTGATTGAATCGATCGCCTTCCAGACCAATATTCTGGCGCTGAATGCGGCGGTTGAAGCGGCGCGCGCCGGGGAAAACGGCAAAGGCTTCGCGGTGGTGGCGGCCGAAGTTCGCTCGCTGGCACAGCGCAGCGCGCAGGCGGCAAAAGAGATCGAGGGGCTGATTGCCAACTCGCTGAGCAAAGTGGTGCAGGGGCATGAACTGTCCGAACAGACGCGCAGGGCGATGGATAACATCACTGCCAGCATCGGCCAGGTGAAGACGCTGATGAGCGAAATCAATATCGCATCGCAGGAGCAGACGACCGGGATCGGCCACGTCAATCTGGCGATGGCGCAGATCGGCCAGGCTACCCACCAGAACAGCGAGCTGGTGACACACTCCGAGCTGACCGCGCAGGAGCTGAGCCGCAAGGGGCACCATCTGAGCGAGCTGGTGAAGGTGTTTAGCGTGAAGTGATGATTGTGGCGTACACTGATATTCAGACTGTTATGAGATGAATATCATGCGCCAGATACCTGCTCTGCTGGTCGCGCTGCTGCTGACGGGCTGCAGCGCGCTGAACACCACGCCACAACCGCCGCCTGCGGCAACGTCGCAGGCCCAGGAGATCACCCGTGCGCAGAGCGGCACCCTGCCGCGCCTGGGCACCATCAGCGCGACGGTGCGCGGCTCCCCGGACGATGCCGAGCGTGAGCTGGCCGCGAAAGCCAACGCCGCAGGTGCCACTTACTATCTGATCCAGATGGTCAGTGAGACCGTGGCGCCGGGCATGTGGTACGGCTCAGCCATTCTTTACGGCCCGTCAGCTGCCGCCGCTGGCACGCAGTAGCAGGCGCTGACAGACCTTTTCCGTCAGCAGATAACCTGACTGCGGATCTAACTGCTGGCGGCACCACGCATCCGCCAGCGGTGGGTCGAGATGGCGCAGCACCTGCTCCGCCGTTGCCAGTGTGAATAAACGCTCGACCAGCTGCCGCGCCTGCGCTTCCTGCGGGCGTTTCAGTGCCTGCCGCAGCTGGCGCCAGCGCTGGTCAAAGTAGCGGCTCTGCCCTTTCACACCGTCAAAACCGGCCTCAAGCTGCTCCAGCACCGCAGGCTGCTTCGCCAGCACGCGCAGCACGTCGAGGCACATCACATTGCCCGAGCCCTCCCAGATGCTGTTGACCGGCATTTCACGGTACAGCCGTGGTAGCTCACTCTCCTCGCAGTAGCCAATCCCGCCGAGGATCTCCATCGCCTGCGCGACAAATCCCGGCCCGCGCTGGCAGACGGCAAACTTGGCGGCGGGCGTCAGCAGGCGGCAATAGCTGCGCTCGCCGGCCGTGGCGGGCTGGGACCAGGCGCGCGCCAGCCGCATCAGCACGGCAGTTTGCCCTTCCAGCAGCAGCGCCTGCGCGCACAGCTGCTGGCGCATCAGCGGCTGTTCGATCAGGGTTTTGCCCTGCACCTGGCGCTGGTGTGCATGATAGAGCGCCACGGAAAAGGCGCGGCGCATCAGGGCGTGGCTGCCGAGCGCGCAGTCAAAGCGGGTGTAGCCGCCCATTTTGAGGATCTGCCGCACGCCCTCACCCTCTTCGCCTATCAGCCAGCCGCTGGCGTGGCGGAACTCCACTTCACCGCTGGCGTTGGAGCAGTTACCCAGTTTGTCCTTCAGGCGCTCGATCTGCACCGCGTTACGCGTGTTATCCGGCAGCAGGCGCGGCAGAAAGAAGCAGGAGAGCCCGCCCGCCGTCTGCGCCAGCACCAGATGCGCATCGCTCTGCGGCACCGAGAAGAACCATTTGTGCCCCACCAGCCGGTAGGCTTCGCCCGGCCCGCGCTGCGCCAGCGGTTCTGCCCGCGTGGTGTTGCTCAGCACGTCGGTACCCCCCTGCTTTTCCGTCATCCCCATGCCGATCAGCAGCCCGCGTTTTTGTTCGCCGCCGTGCAGATGGGGATCGTAGCGGTCGGAAAGCAGCCCGGGCAGCCAGTGCTGATAAGGTGGCGGCAGAGATTTTTGCAGCAGCGGAATGGCGCCGAAGGTCATGGTTACCGGGCACAGCGTGCCGGCTTCCACCTGCGCATGCAGCAGAAAACGCGCGGCGCGCGCGACGAACGCGCCCGCTGGCGCATCCGGCTGCCACGCGAGGTTGTGTACGCGGTTGGCGCACAGCCCCTGCATCAGCAGGTGCCATGCCGGGTGAAAACGCAGTTCGTCAAGCCGCTCGCCGCGGGCATCATAGCGCAGCAGTTCAGGAGGATGACGGTTCGCCAGCCGCCCCAGTTCGAGCGATTCGGCGCTACCCAACTGCTGACCGACGGACGCCAGGCGCTCGCTGTCCCAGCCAGCGCCTTCACGCTGCACGGCCTCAAGCAGGGCAGTATCAGAGAGAAACAGATTGCTGTTGCTGAGCGGTCGGGGCTGATTAAAAACGCGATGAGTTTTCCAGTCCATTGCGGCATCCTTTTCTGACAAGCCAGAGGAAAGGATAGGACGGACAGAGGAGAATGCTGGGGCGCAGGTCACGCCCCGGACAATTTACTTCACGCTGCGCTGACGCACCGCTTCAAACAGGCAAACACCGGTGGCGACGGAGACGTTCAGCGATGAAACGCTACCCGCCATTGGGATACCGATCAGTTCGTCGCAGTGCTCACGCGTCAGGCGGCGCATGCCTTCGCCTTCCGCGCCCATCACCAGCGCCATCGGGCCGGTCATTTTGCTCTGGTACAGAGTATGGTCAGCTTCGCCCGCCGTTCCGACGATCCACACGTTGGCCTCCTGCAGCACGCGCATCGTGCGCGCCAGGTTGGTTACGCGGATCAGTGGCACGTGCTCTGCTGCGCCGCTGGCGACTTTTTTCGCCGTAGCGTTAAGCGCCGCGGAGCGATCTTTGGGCACGATGATGGCGTGAACGCCAGCAGCATCAGCGCTGCGCATGCAGGCCCCGAGGTTATGCGGGTCGGTGACGCCATCAAGGATCAGCAGGAACGGGTTATCCAGGCTGGCCAGCAGGTCCGGCAGATCGCCTTCCTGATACTGACGGCCCGGCTTGACGCGCGCGATGATGCCCTGATGCACGGCACCTTCAGATTTGGCGTCCAGCATCTGCTTGTTGGCAACCTGGATAACGATGCCCTGTGCTTCCAGCGCTTTTACCAGCGTCTGCAAGCGGCGGTCTTCACGCCCTTTCAGGATAAATACTTCCTGGAAACGCTGCGGATCGCTGTCGAGCAGCGCCTGCACGGCGTGGATACCAAAAACAATTTCACTCATTTCATTAACTCAGTAGTTCGTGATTTATGCGGGTGCGGTTCAGGCATGCCTGACCACTACGCCGTAGGGGCGACGCATGCGTCGCCCGGATGCGATTAGGCGTCGTCGGTCTTCTTCGCGCGCTTAGCGCGCGTGGCGCCAGGTTTACGGGTTTTATCCGACGGCTTACGCGGTTTCTTCTCTTTGTTTGCCGCAGGGGTATTTTCTGCCCCTTTGGCCGGGCGGAAGGCGCTGTCCGGCTCGAAGTTGGCACCCTTGCGCGGTGCGCGACGACGGCTGCCGCTGTTTTTCGCCGCACCGCGTTTTTCACGCTCGCGCTCGGTTTTGCCTTCGCCACGCGGCTTACGGCTGCTTGAGATCAGCGCGAAGTCGATCTTACGCTCATCCATATGCACCGCCTCAACGCGGACTTCAACAGTATCGCCCAGGCGATAGGTACGACCGCCGGATTCACCGATCAGGCGCTGGCCAATGGCGTCAAAGCGGTAGTAATCATTGTCGAGCGTCGAAACGTGTACCAGACCGTCGATAAACAGATCGGTCAGGCGTACGAAGAAGCCGAAGCCGGTGACGCTGGAGATCACGCCGCTAAAGGTTTCCCCGACCTGATCCTGCATAAAGTCGCACTTCAGCCAGTCGGCAACATCACGCGTGGCTTCATCGGCGCGGCGTTCGGTCAGCGAACAGTGCTGGCCGAGCTGTAGCATCTGCGGCATTTCGTAATGGTAGCCGCCGGTTGGCGTGGTGTTGCCCTGCAGGGTGCCCGCCTCTTTCGCCAGCAGATACTTGATGGCGCGGTGCAGCAGCAGGTCCGGGTAGCGGCGGATCGGCGAGGTGAAGTGCGCGTAAGAAGCCAGCGCCAGACCGAAGTGGCCACGGTTTTCCGGGTCATATACTGCCTGCTTCATTGAACGCAGC
The DNA here is from genome assembly GCF_014773485.1 of Erwinia aphidicola. Lineage (GTDB taxonomy): Bacteria > Pseudomonadota > Gammaproteobacteria > Enterobacterales > Enterobacteriaceae > Erwinia > Erwinia aphidicola. The sequence continues at coordinate 399,955 of NZ_JACXBP010000002.1, forward strand.
AGCATGGTTTGCAGCATTTCGTGATCCTGACGACCGGCGATCTGGCTCAGCAGCGCGGAGTAGTCCACCGGCTGCGGTTTGTCGCCGCCCGGCAGCGTCAGGCCCAGCTCATTCAGCACCGAGCGGAAGCTCTTGATGCTCTCATCACCTGGACGGTCGTGATCGCGGAACAGCGCCGGTTCGTTATTTTTCTCAACGTAGCGGGCTGAAGCGATGTTGGCGAGGATCATGCACTCTTCGATCAGCTTGTGCGCATCGTTACGCGACACCTGCTCGACGCGCTCAATGCGGCGGTCGGCGTTGAAGACAAATTTCGCTTCTTCGGTCTCGAAGGAGATACCGCCACGCTGCTCGCGCGCTTTTTCCAGCGCCAGATACATGCGGTGCAGCTCTTCCAGATCTTTCACCAGCGGCTGGTACTGCTCGCGCAGTTCCTGATGCCCCTGCAAAATGTTCCACACCTTGTTATAGGTCAGGCGGGCGAAGGAGTTCATCACCGCTTCGTAGTGTTTGTAGCCGGTCAGCTTGCCGGTGGAGGAGATAGTCATCTCACACACCATACACAGACGGTCAACTTCCGGGTTCAGCGAGCAGAGGCCATTTGACAGCACTTCCGGCAGCATCGGCACCACCTGGGAAGGGAAGTAAACCGAGGTACCGCGATTCACCGCTTCGTCATCCAGCGGGGTACCCGGGCGCACATAGTAGCTGACGTCAGCAATCGCTACCCACAGGCGCCAGCCGCCGCCGCGCTTACGCTCGCAGAATACCGCATCATCGAAGTCGCGGGCGTCTTCGCCATCAATAGTGACCAGCGGCAGATCGCGCAGGTCAACGCGGCCCTGTTTCGCCTCTTCCGGCACTTCTTCGCTAAGGTGAGCAATCTGTTTTTCCAGCGCTTCCGGCCATTCGTGTGGAATATCATGGGTGCGTAGCGCCATATCGACCGCCATGCTGGTGCCCATGTTATCGCCGAGCACTTCCACCACTTTACCGACGGCTTTACTGCGGCGGGTTGGGCGCTGAGTCAGCTCCACCACCACCACAAAGCCCATGCGCGCACCCATCAGCTCTTCAGCCGGGATCAGGATGTCGAAGCTCAGGCGGCTGTCATCCGGGACGACAAAGCCAACGCCGGAGTCGGTGAAGTAACGGCCAACAATCTGTGCATTACGCGGCTCAACCACGCGCACTACGCGGGCTTCACGGCGGCCTTTACGGTCGGCGCCCATCGCCTGCGCAAGGATCATATCCCCGTGCATGCACATTTTCATCTGTTCGGCAGAGAGGTAGAGATCGTCTTTGCTACCTTCAATACGCAGGAAGCCGAAGCCGTCGCGGTGGCCGATAACCTTGCCTTTCAGCAGATCAAGGCGCTCCGGCAGCGCGTAGCACTGGCGGCGGGTAAAGACCAGCTGGCCATCGCGCTCCATGGCGCGCAGGCGGCGGCGCAGCGCTTCGATCTGCTCTTCGCCGCTGATATCTAACTCTTGCGCCAGCTCTTCACGGCTGGCCGGCTTTTCGCGTTTGTCCAGATGGGCAAGAATGAACTCGCGGCTTGGAATGGGGTTTTCGTACTTTTCAGCTTCTCGTTCCTGAAAGGGATCGTGTGACATCGAGGTTCCTCCGTTGTCAGCTGCTGAATGAAGGTCGTTCATTCAGCAAAATTTTGTAGAGCGGATGGTTGTCTTCAACCAGATCGGCCAGGGTGTATTGGTCCAGTTCACGCAGAAAACTCTGGACGGCGTCATGCAGCGCTTTTTTCAGGCGGCAGGCAGAGGTGATGTGGCAGAAATCGCTGTGGCAGTTCACCAGCTGTAGCGGTTCCATATCGCGCACCACCTGACCTATCACTATTTCTTCAGCAGGCCTACCCAGTCGGATACCGCCATTCTTACCGCGCACGGCAGCAACATAGCCAGCACGACTAAGTTGATTGATAATTTTGACCATATGATTACGCGACACGCCATAAGTGTCCGTGACTTCGCTGATACTGGTCATCTGGCCTGCCGGAAGCGTGGCGAGATAGATCAGCGCACGTAAACCATAATCTGTAAAACTGGTCAGCTGCAAGAAAACCTCAGAGAGTTCACCGCGGTTGTTGCGATCGTCCGCTTAAGAATGGGTGTGATTAGCAATGATAATAAACCAGCCTCAGCGATTGGGGCCATTTTATTTATCATGACAGCAGAGGGGAACGGCGGATAACCGGTGCTGGATAAAAGCTGGCCGGGCAATGCCCGGCCTGGATTATGCGTCAAACGGGTCGCGCAGAATCATGGTTTCACTGCGGTCCGGGCCGGTAGAGATAATATCAATCGGCACTCCGGTCACTTCTTCAATGCGCTTGATGTAGTTGCGCGCTGCCTGCGGCAGGCCATCCAGCGTTTTCACCCCGAAGGTGGTCTCAGACCAGCCCGGCATGGATTCGTAGATTGGCTCAATACCTTCCCAACCCTCTGCTGCCAGCGGGGTGGTGGTCACTTCGCGGCCATCCGGCATGCGGTAGGCTACGCAGATTTTTACCTCTTTCAGGCCATCCAGCACGTCCAGTTTGGTCATGCAGAAGCCAGAAAGGGAGTTGATCTGCACCGCGCGGCGCACGGCAACCGCATCCAGCCAGCCGGTGCGACGACGACGGCCAGTGGTGGCGCCAAACTCGTTGCCCTGCTTGCACAGGAACTCACCGGTTTCGTCGAACAGCTCTGTAGGGAATGGACCTGCACCAACGCGAGTGGAGTAGGCTTTGACAATGCCCAGCACGTAATCAACGTAGCGCGGACCAATACCTGAACCGGTTGCCACGCCGCCTGCGGTGGTGTTGGAAGAGGTCACGTACGGATAGGTACCGTGGTCGATATCCAGCAGCGTACCCTGCGCGCCTTCGAACATGATCAGGTCGCCACGCTTGCGCGCGCCGTCCAGCAGTTCAGAAACGTCAACCACCATGCCCGTCAGGATATCGGCAATCGCCAGAGTATCCGCCAGCACTTTGTCGAAGTCGACTGCCTCTTCTTTGTAGAAGTTCACCAGCTGGAAGTTATGGTAATCCATCACTTCTTTCAGCTTGGCCGCGAAGGTTTCTTTGTTGAACAGGTCGCTAACACGCAGGCCGCGACGGGCAACTTTATCTTCGTAGGCCGGGCCGATACCCCGACCGGTGGTGCCGATCGCTTTCGCGCCACGGGCTTTCTCACGTGCCACATCAAGGGCAACGTGATATTCAAGGATCAGCGGGCAGGCTTCTGAAATGAACAGACGTTCGCGTACCGGGAAGCCACGATCTTCCAGACCTTTCATCTCTTTCATCAGCGCGGCAGGCGACAGAACAACACCGTTGCCGATGATGCTGGTGACGTTTTCACGCAGGATGCCAGATGGAATTAAGTGGAGGACGGTTTTCTCACCGTTGATGACTAGCGTGTGGCCAGCGTTATGGCCACCCTGATAGCGCACTACGTATTTAGCGCGTTCTGTCAGAAGGTCAACAATCTTACCTTTACCTTCGTCACCCCATTGGGTGCCCAGTACGACGACGTTCTTACCCATTTTCAAAATCACCGATTGCTTAAAAAAGGATTCTACCATCGTCATTTTAGTCTTTCAGCTGTTTTAGCATACGATTGCGGACTTTTTTGCCAAAGTGCGCTACATCACCCGCAGCGTTAAGCCTATGCCCCGTTCGCGCGGCTGAGCATGTAGTAGATTACTGCGCCTGCCACCACCAGCCCACCGCCAACCCGGCGCAGCAGTCCATCGGGCATGTTTGCCATTGCCAGAATCATCCGCCGCCACAGCTGCGGATAGAGCACCGGGCCTAACCCCTCGAACACCAGCACCAGCCCTAACGCCATCCATACAGTTGTATTCATTATTGTTACTCGCCGCTTCGCCTGGAAAATCCCATAAAAAAAGGGCCGGAGAACCGGCCCTTCGCACGTTATAGCAGATTATTAGCGCGTGGAGGAAGACGGACTTTTCATAAAGCGGAAGAAGTCGCTATCCGGGCTCAGCACCATCACATCCTGATTGCTCTTGAAGCTGTTGTCGTAAGCACGCAGGCTACGCATAAAGGCGTAGAAATCCGGATCCTGACTGAAAGCATCAGCAAACAGTTTGGCCGCTTCGGCATCACCTTCACCCTGCGTGATCAGAGCCTGACGGCGGGCTTCTGCCAGCGTACGTTCAACTTCGTAGTCGGCCTGAGCACGCACTTTGGCGGCTTCTTCCGCACCCTGAGCACGCTGGCTACGGGCAACGGATTCACGCTCGGCACGCATACGCGCATAGATCGCATCAGACACTTCAGTTGGCAGGTTGATCTGCTTGATGCGCACGTCAACCACCTGGATACCCAACGCCGCCATACTGTTCGGGTTGATAGCCGGTTCGTTGCTGTTGGTCTCGCTCTCAACGCGCTTAGCCACAGAGGCAATCGCATCGTCTGCTGCTGGCGTAGCCACTTCATCATCCGCACCCGCACTACCGGTGTTCAGCGCATCGCGCACATCGGTGGTCAGACGGCCACGGGAATCGGTGACGATATCTTTCACGTCCAGACGCCCAATCTCAGAACGCAGACGGTCGCTGAACTTACGTTTCAGCAGCACTTCGGCCTGAGAAATATCACCGCCGCCGGTGGCGAGGTAATAACGGCTGAAGTCGCTGACGCGCCATTTGATATAGGAGTCAACAATCAGATCTTTCTTCTCTTTGGTGACGAAGCGGTCGGCCTGGTTGTCCATGGTCTGGATACGCGCATCAAGTGACTTCACAGATTCCAGGAATGGGATCTTGAAGTGCAGGCCTGGCGCATACACCAGCGGTTTATTTTCATCATCGCGCAGAACTTTACCGAAGCGCATCACAATGCCGCGCTGGCCTTCCTGCACCACAAACAGTGACGCGTACAGCACCACCAGCACAACAATCAATAGTACGATTAATGGCTTACGCATCGATTACTCTCTCCCTTCGCGCTGGCTATCGTTACGCTGAGCATTCACCCGGCGCTGATCCATGATGTCGTCCGGACTGAACGACGAACTGCTGCTGGCGCGCTCGCTGCTGCCTGAAGCGGGTGGCAGACGCAGCAGGCTGCTGCTTCCGCTCTGGTTATTGCCGGATGCCGCGCCACTCTGGCCGCGCATCAGCTGATCGAGAGGCAGCACCATCAGGCTGTTGCCTTTATCGTTAACCAGCACCTTACGCGTGTGTGACAGAACACGTTCCATGGTTTCGATATACAGACGCTCGCGGGTGATCTGCGGTGCGGCTTTGTATTCCGGCAGGATACGCGCAAAGCTGTCGACTTCACCCTGGGCTTCCAGCGTCACGCGGGACTTGTAGGCACGAGCCTGCTCAAGGATACCCTGCGCATCACCACGGGCGCGCGGCAGCTTATCGTTGGCGTAGGCTTCGGCTTCACGTACCGCCTGCTCACGGTTCTCACGTGCGGCAATGGCATCATCGAATGACGCTTTAACGTCTTCCGGTGGGCGCGCCGTCTGGAAGTTAACGTCCAGCAGGGTAATACCCATATCGTAAGGGCGAATCGTCTCTTCCAGCTCGCGCTGGGTTTCGCTACGCACCACGGTACGCCCTTCGGTCAGAATTCGGTCCATGGTCGAGCGACCAATCACGCCACGCAGGGCGCTGTCGGTTGCCTGACGCAGGCTGTCATCGGCGCTGGTCACCGCGTACAGGTAGCGTTCCGGATTGGTGATGCGGTACTGCACGTTCATCTCAACGCGCACCACGTTCTCATCCGAGGTTAGCATGGTGCCGGAAGCAGAGAGCTCGCGCACCGCCTCCACGTTCACCGCACGTACCTGATCGACAAAGGTCGGTTTCCAGTTCAGACCTGGCTCGACCAGATGGCTAAACTTACCGAAGCGTGTCACCACGCCGCGCTCGGCTTCTTTGATGGTGTAGAAACCGCTACCGGCCCAAATCACCACCACGGCCACGGCCACGATGCCAACCAGACGCCCGCCGCTGCCCGGCTTGCGCGGTGCGCTGCCGTTACCTGACCCGTCACCGCCGCTTTTTTTGCCACCGCCCAGTCCACCAAGCTTATTGCTCAGCTTACGGAAGATATCATCTAAATCAGGAGGCCCCTTATCGCGCCCTCCTTTATTTCCCCCAGAGTTGCCGCCTTGATTATTGCTGCTTCCCCACGGGTCGCGGTCCTGTCCGTTATTCCCGGGCTGATTCCACGCCATGTTTATACTCCATTAATTGTGTGTGCGGTGGTATCCCAAGCCGGGATACGCGTGTCAGGCAACATCAGTCAAACAATGTAATCCACCAGCGTCGGTTCCTGTTTGCACAGTCGGCGCCAGTCGACGATCGGCATGCGCACGTGTAATCCCACGCTACCGTCCTCTTCATTCCACTCTTTTTCAATCGCCTGCAACTGGTAAAAACGGCTACGCAGCCGCCCTGCAGCCGGCGGTAGACGTAAATCATACTGCGCAATCTCACCGGCCAGGCGCTCGGTCAGCGCCTGAAACAGCAGCGGGATGCCCTCTCCACTTTGGGCGGAGAGCCAGACCCGGATTGGCAGGTTCTCTTCATCACGGTCGATACGCGGGACGAAACCGTCAAGCATATCGATTTTATTCATCACCAGCAGGCTGGGGATTTCATCGGATTCAATCTCTTCCAGCACTTCGTTTACCGCTTCGATGTTCTCATCGACCCGCACGTCCGCTGCGTCAATCACGTGCAGCAGCAGCGCGGCCTCGCGGGTTTCCTGCAGCGTGGCTTTAAACGCGGCCACCAGGTCGTGCGGCAGGTGGCGAATAAAGCCTACGGTATCGGCCAGCACCACTTCGCCCACATCCACCACGTCAACGCGGCGCAGAGTCGGATCGAGGGTAGCGAACAGCTGGTCGGCCACGTAAACCTCAGACGTGGTCAGGCGGTTAAACAGTGTGGATTTACCGGCGTTGGTGTAACCCACCAGCGACACGGTCGGCACATCGGCCTTGTTGCGAGCCTGCCTGCCCTGCTCGCGCTGTTTCGAGACGCGCTCAAGGCGGGAGAGGATCAGAGTAATGCGATTACGCAGCAAGCGGCGGTCGGTCTCCAGCTGGGTTTCACCCGGCCCGCGTAAACCGATACCGCCTTTCTGGCGCTCAAGGTGCGTCCAGCCGCGCACCAGCCGCGTGGCCAGATGGCGCAGCTGCGCCAGCTCAACCTGTAATTTACCTTCATGGGTGCGCGCACGCTGGGCAAAAATATCGAGGATAAGCCCGGTGCGGTCGATAACGCGGCACTCGCACAGCGCTTCAAGGTTGCGCTCCTGCGCCGGACTCAGGGCGTGATCGAACAGCACCACGGTGGCACCGCTCTCTTTTACCGCTTCGGCGATTTCGACAGCTTTTCCTTCACCGACAAAATATTTGGGGTGTGGCGCTTTGCGGCTGCCAGTGACAACGCGCAGCGCTTCTACGCCAGCAGAAGAGACCAGGGTTTCGAACTCCTGCAAATCTTCCGTATCTCTGTCTTGCGAGAAATAGATGTGAACCAGTACGGCCTGCTCACCGGCATCATAACGGTCAAACAAACTTAAAACCTCTCAGTACCTTGTTAAACCTGCTACGCGTTGGGGCCATACAGCGTTAATACCAGATTCAAAATGCGCGTCCAGCTTGCCAGACGGCGTTTTTATGATCCCACCCAACCGGGGTGAGATGAGGAATTCAGCGATAGTTCTCTTGTTTAATTCTTGTTCATTATTCGAGTATCATCGCCAGGACGGGGAACCTGAATGCCAAAGACTCCCCGTCGTGGAGGGACAGCCACGCTACTTATTCAGCATCTTCACTGTCTTGTGAAGGCTGAGAAGACGCCCCCTGGTTACTGCCACTATGATGATAGTTGCTGCTTCCGCCACCCGTGTTGTTACTGTGGTGGGAGACCGGACGGGACGGAACAACGGTAGAGATCGCGTGCTTATACACCATCTGGCTAACCGTGTTTTTCAAAAGAATAACAAATTGGTCAAACGACTCGATCTGGCCCTGAAGTTTGATACCGTTTACCAAATAAATCGAAACCGGAACACGTTCGCGACGCAGTGCGTTCAAGAACGGATCTTGCAATGATTGCCCCTTAGCCATTCTATCTTTTCCTTATATGCTTGTTGTTTGTAACTTAAGAACCCTGCGGTTCGAAATACGACGTAAAAATTTGCGCAAGAAAACAGACCAATTGTACACAATCACCCATGCTTCGCACTAAGAACCTGTAACACTTGGGAGTACGCCGCTTCAGGCTGTTCGCTGTCAAGCCAGTGAACGTCCTTCCAGCCGCGTAACCAGGTTATCTGGCGCTTAGCCAACTGCCGGGTTGCGCAAATCCCCCGATAAACCATGTCATCGTAATCAATTTCACCGGATAAAAATGACCACATCTGGCGATAACCAACACAACGAATGGAAGGCATGTCCGTATGCAAATCACCTCGTGCAAAGAGCGCCCGAGCCTCCGCTTCAAATCCTGACGCCAGCATCTGATGAAAGCGCTGCTCAATTCGTTGATGGATCAGCTCGCGGCTCGCGGGTGCGATGGCGAACTGGGCAACATCATACGGCAGAGCTTCGCCCGATGTTTTTGTCAGTTCCGTTAAAGTTTTACCCGAAATAAAAAAAACTTCCAGTGCTCGCGAGAGTCTCTGGGGATCATTCGGATGAATACGACGTCCAGCAACGGGATCTACATCACATAACTGGCGGTGAAGTGCTTCCCAGCCCTCTTCACTCGCCATCTGCTCTATACGCTGACGTACCTCTGGATCCGCCGAGGGCAACGGCGACAATCCTTCCAGCAACGCCTTGTAGTAAAGCATGGTGCCACCAACAAGCAACGGAATATTCCCACGTTGGGTAATTTCCGCCATTTCAGCCAGCGCATCGCGACGAAACTCAGCGGCTGAATAGGTTTCAGCCGGGTCGCGGATGTCCAGCAAACGATGGGGCGCAAGCGCCAGTTCTTCGGCAGAAGGCTTGGCGGTGCCAATATCCATTCCGCGGTAGATCAGCGCCGAATCAACACTGATTAGCTCAACCGGTAACGCCTGACGTAATGCAATCGCCAGTGCGGTTTTACCGGAGGCCGTCGGCCCCATCAAAAATATTGCCTTAGGCAGGCCAGCCGTGGATTGTTCACTCATGCTTCAGGGCATTCATCGCCGTCGCAAGATCGACATCTTGCAGTAATCCAGAAGGTGGCGATTTCACCAGTTGCGGGCAGAGTCGTTCGACTTCAGCCAGCAGGGAGATCGCCTGCGAGTGATTCCAGTGCTGATGTTCAGAGACCGCCTGGCGCGCTAACCACTGCGCCGTCTGGCTGACTGAAACATCCTGCTGCCGGGCCAAATACCCTAACATTTCTGGAATCAAGTTTTGTAAATTTTGTTGGCGTAATGGTAAAGGCACGGCGCGCAGCATCACATGATGGCCGTCAAACTGCAGGTCGATACCCATCTGGTTTAATAAAGCCGTGCTGCTGCTACCCGCCTCTCGTTCCGCCTTCTCCAGCTTTAGCCGGACCGGAATCAGCAGCGGCTGCGGTTTTAACGCCTCGTTGCCAGGGTCGAGCTGCGCCTGCTTTAACCAGCGCTCCGCCACCGCTAACGCCACCAGCGCCAGCCCTCTCTTCCCTTCGACCAGCGCATACTGCTGCTCTACCACCGTCAGCACGCGGCCAAAGCTGTGAACGTGGGCGCCGAGCGGTGGCTCTTTTACCGGCTGCGCAGCAGGCTCTTCGCTGCGGGCGGGCGCTGGGGTTTTCAGCAGCTGCTGATACACCGCGCCTTCCCGTTGCTGATAGGTCGGAGGCAGCGGCGGCTGCCTGCTGCTGCCTCCCCCTCCGCCACCCGACGTTGCCGCCGGGCGCGGCGCCGCTGCCGGTGCCGGCGTGGCGAAGTGATTGCCGCCAGCCGCCTGGCGGTTTTCCGGCTGCCAGCGTTCAGCGGGCGCGGAATCGGTCACGTCGGGCAGGCTTTCCGCACCGGTTTCCTGTAGCGCGCTGACCACGCCCTGATAGATAAAGTCGTGCACCAGCCGCGACTGATGGAAGCGCACTTCGTGTTTCGCCGGATGCACGTTGACATCCACCTGGTGCGGATCGATCTCGAGATAGAGTACATAAGCGGGCTGATGCCGATCGCCGAGCTTATCCTGATAGGCCTGGCGGATGGCATGATTGATCAGGCGGTCACGCATCATACGCCCGTTGACGTAGCAATATTGCAGCTCAGGCAGCGCTTTCGACCCGACCGGGTCGGCGACCCAGCCGTGCAGGCTCAGCTCGCCGTGCTGCCACGCAATTTTGAGTGCATGGGTCAGGAAAGCGGTGCCGCAGATCGCTCCTAAACGGCGCTCGCGCTGGCTGTTATCGCTGACGCCGCGGTACTGGCGCATCAGTTTGCCATTGTGGCTGAGGGAGATCGCCACATCAAAGCGTGCCAGCGCAATACGGCGGATCACTTCATCAATATGGGTAAATTCGGTTTTCTCGGTGCGCATAAATTTACGCCGCGCCGGGGTGTTATAGAACAGGTCCAGCACTTCCAGGGTAGTGCCGACCGGGTGCGCGGCCGGTTTCACCGTGACGCTCTGATCGCGCCCTTCAGCATAGGCCTGCCAGGCTTCACTTTGCGCCTCGGTGCGCGAGGTCAGCGTCAGGCGTGAAACCGAACTGATACTGGCCAGCGCTTCACCACGAAAGCCGAGGCTGATAATCGCTTCAAGGTCATCCAGCGTGGTGATTTTACTGGTGGCGTGGCGCGCTAAGGCCATTGCCAGCTCGTCTTTACCTATGCCACAACCGTTATCGCGAATGCGGATCAGCCTGGCGCCGCCCTTCTCGATATCAATGTCGATGCGCGTGGCACCGGCATCCAGGCTATTTTCCACCAGCTCTTTGACTACCGAAGCCGGGCGTTCAACCACCTCTCCGGCGGCAATCTGGTTAGCAAGCTGTGGCGGTAATACCTGGATGGGCATGATGTATCCTTGAGTTCGTTTGGCACGGGCCGATCGGGAAAAAAGATCGGCCCCTACAAACGACAGCGAACATTGTAGGGGCGGACCCTCTTTTTCGGTCCGCCCGGGATTATGACGTCGGGATCTTCAGCGTCTGGCCCAGCATCACATTCTGCGACTTCATTTTGTTCGCCTGCTGGATCGCCTGCGGGCTGACGCCGTATTTGGCCGCAATCGCCGTGAGCGAGTCACCGCGCACCACTTTATGGCGCAGCGGTTTTTTACTTCTGGCCACGCTGGCCGTCGCCGCACTGCTGCTGCCTGCCGGCACTTTTAGCCGCTGTCCGACCCACACCACGTCTCTTTTCAGGGTGTTCATCGCACGCAGCGTCGCCATGCTGACGCCGTAGTTCGCGGCGATACCGGACAGCGTCTCACCGCGTTTCACCACGTGGCGCTGCGTCGGGCCGCTGTACTCTGTGCCTGCCGGGGCCGGGTTAGCTTCTACCTCAACCGCCGCTGCGGACTGCAACGGACGGTTTTCCTCCTTTGGGATTGATTGCAGCGGGTGCGCCAGGAAGTAGTTGCGTAAGCCTTTATAAATCGACTCGGCAATCTTCTGCTGGTATGCGCTACTGCCTAGCAGTCGCTCCTCCGAAGGATTACTGATAAAGCCGGTTTCCACCAGCAGGGAAGGAATATCCGGCGAGCGCAGAACGCCCAGGCTGGCATGTTCCGGTCGGCGCTTGTGCAGTGCGCCCACGCGCTGCAGCTGAGCAATCACTTTTACCGCGACATCATATCCCACCCGCTGCGAGTGGCCGAACTGCAGGTCGAGCACCGCCTGGCTGAGGTAGGGATCCGCCTGGCTATTTGCCAGCAGATCTCCGGCCCCGCCAAGCAGTTCAGACTGTTTCTCATGCTGCTCTAACCAGCCTGCCATTTCACTATTGGCGCGGCGGTTCGACAGCACCCATACCGATGCACCGGAGGCGCTGCGGTTTGGCGCGGCGTCGGCGTGAATCGAGACCAGCAGGTTGGCGTTCTGCTTACGCGCCACGTCCGAACGGCCCATCACTGAGATAAAGTAGTCGCCATCGCGCGTCATCACCCCTTTAAACATCGGGTCGGCATTCAGCAATGCCTTCAACTTGCGGGCAATGGCGATGGTCACATTCTTCTCTTTCAGCCCGCCGCCGCCAATCGCGCCAGGATCCTGACCACCGTGACCGGCATCGATCGCCACAATCACCGTGTCATTGCTGCTGGCAGCGCTGCGCGGCCGTGCCACCTGATTACCGCTGCTCACTGCCGTCACCGGGTTGGCATCGAATGGGCTTTTAGGCGGAGTGCTGCTGACCGGGCGTGAGGCGGTAGCGCTGCTGACCGGCGCACTGCGGCTGGCCGTTTGCGCCGGCTGCGTGCCGGAAATGGTGAACACCACGTTGTAATTGCTGCCGCTGCGCTTGGTGACCGCCCGCGTTTTGCCGCGCTGGGTCAGTTCAAACACCAGGCGGATGCTCTGGCTGTCCTGCGCGTTGCTGGAGCGGATGCGCTTCACGATATTCTCACCGCTGAAGGTCAGCGGTAATCCCTGCACCACCGCACTCTGGCGGATGTCGAGCACCACGCGCTCCGGATTATGCAGCGGGAAGAAAGCGTAGATCGGCTGTGAGCTAAAGCTGAGCGTCACTTCCGCCTGATTACTGCCGTTCGAGACTTTGATATCGGAAAGATTGGCGGAGAGCGCGCTAAACGAGCAGCAGAACAGGGCCAGCAGGCACCAGAATTTAAAACGCAGCATCATGCCTCACCCTGCTCAGCAGCAACGCGCTGCAGCATGGTTTCGCCCGCGGGCGAGCAGGCGCGCAGTTGGGCCTGGCGTGCGTGGCCGACATAGCTAAGGTGCAGCTCCAGGTCGGGCTCGGGTAAGACGCCTGCGCCCTGCTGCGGCCATTCGACCAGGCACAGGCTGTCCGCGCCGAAGTAATCACGAATGCCCATAAACTCCAGCTCTTCCGGGTCGGAGAGGCGATAAAGGTCAAAATGATAAACGCGGCGATCGGGCAGTTCATAAGGCTCCACCAGCGTATAGGTCGGGCTTTTAACATTGCCCTGATGCCCCAGCGCCTGCAAAAATCCGCGGCTAAAGGTGGTTTTACCCGCACCCAGGTCGCCATAAAGATAGAGGGTCGCCGCGCCGTCACAGGCGCGGGCCAGGCGGGCACCCAGTGCGAGGGTTGCTGCCTCATCGGGCAACGCAATTTCACAGGTCATCATTCTTTTGTATTCGACATCTCAGGATTGACAAACAGATACAGCTCGGAAAACAGATCGGTGGCTAACATCCCGCGTGTACCCTGACGTTTTGCCACCGCTTCGGCCGCCGCTCCGTGCGCTACGCATCCTGCGCAGGCGGCATCGTACAGTGAGAGCTTTTGCCCTGCCAGACTGCCGATGATACCAGATAACACATCTCCCATGCCCCCGCTGGCCATACCGGCATTACCCACATCCGCTATCGCCATGCTGCCGCCGGCGTCGGCGATTAACGTTCCGGCACCTTTTAACACCACGACACCGCCATAACGCTTCGCCAGGCGCCTTGCAGCAAGTAAGCGGTCACTCTCAATTTCACTGACTTTACAGTTAAGTAAGCGGGCCGCTTCACCGGGGTGCGGCGTAATGATTCGATTTTGACGTTTATCGGGGCTGATTGCCAGCAGGTTAAGCGCGTCAGCGTCCCAAAGCATCGGTTTCTGGCAGTTTTCTACTTTTTTCAGGGCTTTTTTGCCCCAGGCATTCTGTCCCAGACCGGGGCCAATCACGATGACATCGGCCCACTCCAGACCGTCATCCATTGCGGCCGCGCTCAGTTCCTGCACCATCAGTTCTGGCCGGGCGGTCAGCAGCGGGCCAAGGTTATCTTTGTGAGTAAGTACTCGCACCAAGCCAGCTCCACTTCGCAGCGCGGCCTCGGCGGTCATGCGGATGGCTCCCGCCGTGCCGTGGTCACCGCCAATCACCAGCAGCTTGCCGTGATCGCCCTTGTGCGAGGTGGGCCGACGCGGCTGCAGCCACTGCGTCAGGCTGGTGGCATCATAACGGGCCAGCGGCGCGGGCTGGGTGTCCAGCCAGCTATCCAGACTCAGCGCATGACAGTGCAGCTGCCCGACATGGTCACGCGCTTTGCCGGTCAGTAATCCCGGCTTAAGGGCAATAAACGTTAAGGTATGGTCGGCATTTATCACGCTGCCGGGCGCTGTGCCGTTAGCAGCCACTAACCCCGAGGGCACATCAACGGCAAAAATCGGCGCTGAATGGCGATTAGCCTGCTCAATCAGCTGGTCATACGGCGCTTGCACAGCCCGGTTGAGGCCGGTACCCAGCAGCGCATCGACAATCACCTCCACCTTTTCCGGCCAGGCGATCGCCGCATCGTGGATCGCGCCGCCCGCCGCCAGCCAGCCATCGCGCGCCTGCTGCGCCTCTTCCGGCAGCGCCTTGCTACCCTCCACGGCGATCACCGTCACCGTCAGCCCGGCGGACTGCGCCAGCCGCGCCACGATATAGCCATCGCCGCCGTTATTGCCATGCCCGCACAGCACCAGCCAGTGCTGAGCCGCAGGGTAGCGCTGGCGCAGCTGCGCAAATGCCGCTTCGCCGGCGCGCTGCATCAGTTCGAACAGCGTGAGGCCGAGTGCATCGGCCCCTTCGCGCTCCAGCCGGGCTAACGCCTCTACAGGCCAGACAGAATAGGGTAAACTGTCAGAGTCTTTCTGCTGGTTCAGGTTATTCATGTCGCATCCTCTCGATTTCAATCAACTCGCCCTGGATATTAAACAGTGGGGGCTGGCGCTCGGCTTTCAGCAGGTGGGTATCTGTGATACCGACCTGACGCTGGAAGAGCCGCGGCTGCAGGCCTGGCTGGATAAGCAATATCACGGTGAGATGGACTGGATGGCGCGTCACGGTATGATGCGCGCCCGTCCCCATGAACTGCTGCCCGGCACGCTGCGGGTGATCAGCGTGCGGATGAACTACCTGCCTGCCAAAGCAGCCTTTGCCAGCACGCTAAAAAATCCGCGTCTCGGATATGTTAGTCGCTATGCGTTGGGGCGTGACTATCACAAAGTATTACGCAACCGCCTGAAAAAGCTTGGCGATATGATCCGTGAGCACTGCGAACAGGCTGAGTTCCGCCCCTTTGTTGACTCCGCCCCGCTGCTGGAGCGCCCGCTGGCGGCGAAAGCCGGGCTGGGCTGGACCGGCAAACATTCGCTGATCCTCAATCGTGAAGCCGGCTCCTGGTTTTTCCTCGGCGAGCTGCTGATCAATCTGCCGCTGCCGGTGGATCAGCCGGTTGAGGAGAACTGCGGGCGCTGCGTCGCCTGTATCACTACCTGTCCAACCGGCGCCATTGTTGAACCCTACACCGTCGATGCCCGCCGCTGCATCTCCTATCTCACCATTGAGTTAGAAGGCGCAATCCCGGAAGAGTTTCGACCGCTGATTGGTAACCGTATTTACGGCTGTGACGACTGCCAGCTGATCTGCCCGTGGAACCGCTACGGCCAGCTTACCGATGAGGATGATTTTAGCCCACGTGCGGTACTGCACGCTCCGCCGCTGACCGATCTGTTTGCCTGGGATGAAGCAAAATTCCTGCGCGTGACGGAAGGGTCGGCTATCCGCCGCATTGGTCATCTGCGCTGGCTGCGCAATATTGCGGTGGCGCTGGGGAATGCCCCGTGGGACCAAGCCCACCTGTCAGCGCTGCAAGCGCGGCTGGGTGAAAACAGCATGCTGGATGAGCATATTCACTGGGCGATAGCCTGCCAGCTGGCGCGTAGAGATGAAAATACGATTGAAGTGCAGAGCAGCCAGCAAAAACGCCTGGTGCGGGTGGTGGAGAAAGGCTTACCCCGTGATGCTTAAATGCACAACACGCTGAATATTACCGAAGCGAAATCTTTTCCACATGCTGTGAATAAAAATAAAAACTCGTTGTCATTCAAGCGTCACAGAAAGCACAAGCGATCCAGATAACATTTTGAAATAATCACAATAAACTTAAAATCAATGAGTTACACAAGTCATGTAAGATTTTGCTCATTTCAGCTGATAAGCGTGCGGCAACAGAAGCTGTGGATAAGTCTGTTTAGAAAATTATTTCAGAGAGGGTAAATGAGCGAGCGCACGGCGTCTGGCGCTGTGGATAAGTATGGGGCTAAATGAGAAAAAATTTTATTTGGAGCGGGAAACGAGACTCGAACTCGCGACCCCGACCTTGGCAAGGTCGTGCTCTACCAACTGAGCTATTCCCGCTTAGGAGTGGTGCTGCTTTACTGCGCTAAAAACCTGTAAGTTATTGATTATACTGATTTTTAACCCTCTCTTTCTGAGGAGAGGTCGCCATTATGTACCTGTTTAATGGTGCTGGCAAGCGTTGCGTCAAAAAAAATTCATGTTGCACACAAATGCAACAGCACGCACTGCGCCTGCCAGCGGGCTGGCCAGCTGACTGGTTACTGAGAGTTCAGCTGTTGCCAGCGCTGATAAACCTTAATTGCCTCGCCACTCTTCTGCTGAACCATCGGCAGCCGGCGCTGGGCAATCGGCTTGCTGTACTCAGCATAGAAGGTATCCAGCTCAAAGTACTTGCGGTCATCCTGGTAGAATGGCGCGTAGTCTTCGCGCGTGGTGAGATAGACCACTTTTTTCGGGCTGCAGTAGTAGAGCGAACCCAGGCACATCGGGCACGGGCTGGCGAGAATATAAATTTCGCAGTCGGTCAGGTTTTCCGTGCCCAGCTTAGTGCAAGCTTCACGAATTGCGAGGATCTCCGCATGCGCGGTCGGATCGCTGGTCTGCGCAACTTGATTGGCGCTTTCTGCAATCACTTCGCCATTGCGCACAATCACCGTGGCAAACGGGCGCCCGCCCTCTTCAACGTTTTTCAGCGCCAGGTCAACGGTGCGTTGTACAAAATCCATGATCTTCTCCTCATTAGCAGTAGTGACAGCACTGAGGTTAAGCGCGCATTGGTATAATGTAAAAGTCGCATTTATAATCAATGCTATAAGCTGAAGTTATAGGAAGTGGTATGCTGTTGCGCCATATTCACTATTTTCTGGCCGTGGCCGAGCACGGCAGTTTTACCCGTGCTGCCAGCGCGCTCTACGTCTCCCAGCCCGCCCTGTCCCAGCAGATTAAACAGCTGGAGGAGACGCTCGGGGCGATACTGTTTGACCGCTCCGGCCGCACAGTACGCCTGACCGATGCCGGTGAAGTGTATGCCCGCTATGCGCAGCAGGCGCTGCGCGAGCTGTCGGCGGGCGAACGGGCTATCCACGACGTCGACAACCTCAGCCGAGGCGCGTTGCGCATCGCCATCAACCCGACGTTTACCGGCTACCTGCTTGGTCCGCTGGTGGCACGCTTCCATCAGCAGTATCCGTCGATTACGCTGGCGATCCGCGAGATGCCGCAGGAGCAGATGCAGCAGGATCTGCTGGCTGACCGGCTGGACCTGGCGCTGGGGTTTGCCGACGGCGTGCAGGCGGATATCGACGCCCAGCCGCTGCTGAGCGAGACGCTGGCGCTGGTCGTTGCCCGCCATCATCCGCTGGCCATTGAGAGCCAAATCGGGCTGAGCGCGCTTAACGACCTGCATCTGGTGCTGCTGACGCCCGAATATGCCACCCGCGAACAGATTGACTATTACTGCCGCCAGCACCAGCTGCGGCCAAAGGTGCAGATGGAAGCCAGTTCGGTCAGTGCGGTGGTGGAGATCGTGCGGCGCACGCAGCTGGCCACGCTGTTACCGGCGAAGATTGCACGGGAAAACGGGGAGCTGAAGGCGGTTGCACTCTCCCCTTCTCTGCTGGAGAGAACGGCGGTGCTGCTGCAAAGAAAAGGGGGCTATCAGACGGCGGCGGCGCGGGCGTTTATCGACCTCGCCAGACTGAGCTTTGCCCGCTAAGCCGCGCGAAAAACAGGCATAAAAAAAGAGCCTTGCGGCTCTTTCTTTAATTGCTTACAGACCGGGATCTGCAAACTGAATTTGGAGCGGGAAACGAGACTCGAACTCGCGACCCCGACCTTGGCAAGGTCGTGCTCTACCAACTGAGCTATTCCCGCTTGGGTGGTGCTGATACGGCTAAAAACGTAATTTGGAGCGGGAAACGAGACTCGAACTCGCGACCCCGACCTTGGCAAGGTCGTGCTCTACCAACTGAGCTATTCCCGCTCTGCGTAACGATGTAAATTCTTCACCGGTACGGGGTGCGCATTATACGAGGATTTTATCCTGTAGCAACCCTGTCCCGCTAAAAATTTTCACTTTTACGTCTGACTGCCGATTAAAACAGCGTAATGGGGTTTTAATCGGCAATCTGGCGCGAAAACAGCCTGCTTTCAGGCAATTAAAGCTGAATAAAATGTTCGCGGTAATAGGCCAGCTCGGCCACGGATTCGCGAATATCGTCCATCGCCTGGTGGGTACCCTGCTTTTTAAAGCCTGGCAGGATCTCCGGCTTCCAGCGACGCGCCAGCTCTTTCAGGGTGCTAACGTCGAGATAGCGATAATGGAAGTAGGCTTCCAGCTCCGGCATATATTTGAACAGGAAGCGGCGATCCTGGCCGATGCTGTTGCCGCAAATCGGCGAGCTGTTGTGCGGCACCCACTGTTTAAGGAACTCAATCGTCGCCAGCTCGGCGGCGCGGTCATCGTACTGGCTGGCCTTGACGCGTTCCACCAGGCCACTGTGGGTATGCGTATTGACGTTCCACTCATCCATCAGCGCCAGCTGCGCGTCAGACTGATGCACGGCAAACACCGGGCCTTCCGCAAGGATGTTTAAATCGGCATCGGTCACCAGCGTGGCGATCTCAATAATCCGGTCCTGCTCCGGGTCCAGCCCGGTCATCTCAAGGTCAATCCAAATCAGGTTATTAGCATTAGCAGTCATATCGGGTCTCACGGTGTTGAGCGGCATTGTTCACAATTAGCGTGTATGATAGACGTTTTGCCCTGCCAGGGCGAAATATGCCGAACAGGGTGTGAGGAACAGTGACTAAAAACAAACTATCCAAAGGTCAGCAACGTCGCGTAAGTGCCAACCACGATCGTCGCCTGAAGCAGCGTGCTGATAAACCCGAGCCAGATGACAATCTGTTCGGGGAAGCGCGTGATGGCGTGGTGATCAGCCGTTTTGGTATGCACTGCGATGTGGAAGATGCGGATGGTTCAGTTCACCGCTGCAACATCCGCCGTACTATTCGTTCGCTGGTGACCGGGGACCGCGTGCTGTGGCGCCCGGGTGCTGAAGGCGCAGCCACGGTCAAAGGCATTGTTGAAGCCGTCCACGAGCGCACCTCGGTGCTGACCCGCCCTGACTTTTATGACGGCGTGAAACCGATTGCCGCCAATATCGATCAGATCGTGGTGGTCTCGGCCATTCTGCCCGAGCTGTCGCTGAACATTATCGACCGCTATCTGGTGGCCTGCGAAACGCTCGGCGTGGAGCCGCTGATCGTGCTGAACAAAACCGACCTGCTGGATGAGGATGGCCGCAGGTTCGTTGACCAGCAGATGGATATCTATCGCCATATTGGCTACAAGGTGCTGATGGTCTCCAGCCATCGCAAAGAGGGTCTGACGGAGCTGGAAAGCGCGCTCACCGACCGTATCAGCATCTTTGCCGGGCAGTCGGGCGTGGGCAAATCCAGCCTGCTGAATGCGCTGCTGGGGCTGGAGCTGAGCAGCGCGGAGATCCTCACTAATGACGTCTCCGATAACTCGGGCCTGGGCCAGCACACCACCACCGCATCACGCCTGTACCACTTCCCGCACGGCGGCGATGTGATTGACTCGCCGGGCGTGCGGGAATTTGGTTTATGGCATCTGGAGCCGGAACAAATCACCCAGGGATTTGTCGAATTCCGTGACTATTTAGGTGGCTGCAAATTCCGCGACTGTAAGCATGACACCGACCCCGGCTGCGCCATCCGCGAAGCGGTGGAAAAAGGTGAGATCGACGAATCGCGTTTTGTTAACTATCACCTGATTCTGGAAACGATGTCTGAAGTGCAGGCGAAAACGCGCCGCAACTTTACCACGGACAAAGACTGACCGGGGCGCGCCCGCAGGCAGGCAATAGCCTAATCCTGCCGGCGCTGCTACAATCCGCCCCCTTTTATCGAGTGTCTTGCCAAGCCAGGAGGCTAACGTGTTAGATCGTATTAAACTCGGCCTGAATAATGTATTGCCTAAAAAAGCCCTGACTGAACTGGCAGGCTGGGGTGCCAGCAAGCGTGCAGGATGGCTGACCAAAGCCGTTATCGATGCTTTTGTCTGGTATTACAAAGTGGATATGAAAGAGGCGCAGAAACCCGATACCGCCAGCTATCGCACGTTTAACGATTTCTTCGTGCGCCCGCTGCGTGACGATGCCCGCCCGATTGAGACTGACCCAAACCTGCTGATCCTGCCTGCCGATGGCGCCATCAGCCAGCTGGGCCGCATTCACGGCGACCAGATTTTCCAGGCGAAGGGCCACACCTATTCGCTGGAAGCGCTGCTGGCCGGAAACGCCGCGATGACCGATATGTTCCGCGACGGCGAGTTCGTTACCACCTACCTGGCCCCGCGCGACTATCACCGCGTGCATATGCCGTGTAACGGGATCCTGCGCGAAATGATCTACGTACCGGGCGACCTGTACTCGGTAAACCCGCTGACCGCGCAGAACATTCCCAACCTGTTTGCCCGTAATGAGCGCGTCATCTGCCGCTTCGATACTGAAGTTGGCCCGATGGTGCAGATTCTGGTGGGCGCCACCATTGTCGGCAGTATTGAAACCGTCTGGTCCGGCACCGTGACCCCGCCGCGTGAAGGCGTAATCAAGCGCTGGAGCTGGCCGGGTGCTGACGAAGAAGGCGCCGTGGTGCTGCTGAAGGGCCAGGAGATGGGCCGCTTCAAGCTGGGTTCCACGGTGATCAACCTGTTCGCGGCGGGTAAAGTGAAACTGGCAGAGAGCCTGGCGGCAGAGAGCAAAACCCGCCTTGGCGAAACGCTGGCCATCGCACTCCAGAAAGAGAGTGCGGAAGACGTCCTCCATCACCCATAGCAGAGCGCCATGTCACGCCTGATCCTCACGCTTTTGTTAGGCTGGAGCTTGCTCCAGCCGGTTTATGCCGCCAGCGCACCGGATGCCGCGCAGATCAAACAGGAACTTGATGAGGCAAAGTCAGACAAAACCACCGCGAATCAGGCGGAACTTGTCGCCGCCCTGCAGGGCACGATTAACTGGCTGGATGAGCGCGAGGAGTCCCTTCAGCGCTCAAACGATTACCAGCAGGTTATTGATGACTTCCCTAAGCTCTCGCGCGAACTGCGCCAGCAAATCGTCAATCTGACCGACAGCAGCAGAACGCTGCGCAGCAATATGAGCGCGGCCGATCTCGATCAGGAGATCCTACAGGTCAGCAGTCAGCTGCTGGAAGAGAGCCGCCAGGCGCAGCAGGAGCAGGACCGCGCGCGCGAAATCAGTGACTCCCTTTCCCAGCTGCCGCAGCAGCAGACCGAAGCGCGCCGCGCGCTCAATGAAATCGAACGCCGCCTGCAGGGGCAGCCCGCTGCCACCACCCCGCTCGGCCAGGCTCAGCTGGCACAGCGCCAGGCGGAGTCCGCCGCGCAGAAGGCCCGCGTTGACGAGCTGGAGCTGGCGCAGCTGTCGGCCAACAATCGTCAGGAGCTGGCGCGTATGCGCGCGGAAGTCCACCAGCGCAAGTCCGCCGAGCTGGATGCCTACCTGCAGGACCTGCGCAATCAGCTCAACGGCCTGCGTCAGCGTGAAGCGGAAATGGCGCTGGCGCGCACCGAACAGCTGGCGGAAAACAGCGGCGACATGCCCAAAGGTATCACCGATCAGTTCCGCGTCAACCGCGAGCTCTCCGCCGCGCTGAACCAGCAGGCGCAGCGCATGGATCTGGTGGCCTCGCAGCAGCGCACCGCCGCTAACCAGACGATTCAGGTGCGCCAGGCGCTGAGCACCATCCGTGAGCAATCACAGTGGCTCGGCGTCTCGAACGTGCTGGGGGAAGCGCTGCGCGCTCAGGTATCACGCCTGCCGGATATGCCTAAACCACAGCAGCTCGACAGTGAAATGGCCCAGCTGCGCGTGCAGCGCCTGCACTATGAAGATCTGCTGGAGCGCCAGCAGTCGCTGCGCCAGCTGCGTCAGGACGATAACAGTAACCTGACCAACGAGCAGAAACGCATCCTCGAGGCGCAGCTGAAAACCCAGCGTGAGCTGCTGACCTCCCTGCTCTCCGGCTGCGATAACCTGATTCTGGAAGTCACCAAGCTGAAAGTGGGCAACAGCCAGCTGGTGGATGCGCTGAACGAAGTCAAAGAAGCCACCCACCGCTATCTGTTCTGGACCGCCGACGTCAGCGCGCTGAGCTTCAGCTATCCGCTTGATTTAGCGCGCGATCTGCAACGCCTGCTGTCGCTGGATACCCTCGGCCAGCTCGGCGGGGCGATGGTGATGATGGTCACCAGCCGTGAAACCGTGCTGCCGATCATCGGCGCGATCCTGCTGGTCGGCTTTAGCATCAGCTCGCGCCGCCACTTCCGCCGCTTCCTTGAACGTGCCTCCAGCAAAGTCGGCAAAGTCACGCAGGACCATTTCAGCCTGACGATGCGCACCGTATTCTGGTCAATACTGGTGGCATTGCCGCTGCCGGTGCTGTGGGCCGCGCTCGGCTACGGTTTACAGCACGCCTGGCCCTATCCGATTGCCGTGGCGATTGGCGATGGCGTCACCGCCAGCGTGCCGCTGCTGTGGGCGTTTATGATCAGCAACAGCTTCGCCCGCTCTCAGGGGCTGTTTATCGTTCATTTCCGCTGGCCGCAGGCGCGCGTGGCGCGTGCGATGCGCTTTTACACGCTGTGCATCGGGCTGGTGGTGCCGCTGATCATGCTGCTGATCGCCTTTGATAACCTCGAAGACCGCGAATTTTCGGCCACCCTCGGTCGCCTGTGCTTTATCCTGATCTGTGGCGCTCTGAGCATGGTGACCGTCAGCCTGAAACGCGCCGGTATTCCGCTGCACCTGGATAAAGAGGGTAACGGCGAGAATTTTATTAATAACGTGCTGTGGAACGCGATGATCGCCATTCCGCTGCTGGCGGCGCTGGCTTCCTGCATCGGCTATCTGGCCACCGCCCAGGCGCTGCTGGCCAGGCTGGAAACTTCGGTGGCGATCTGGTTCCTGCTGCTGGTGATTTACCACATTATCCGCCGCTGGATGCTGATCCAGCGCCGCCGCATCGCCTTTGATCGCGCCCGTCAGCGCCGCGCCGAGATTCTGGCACAGCGTGCACGCAGTGAAGAGGAGCTGACTGCGCAGCAAACCGCTGCCGATAATATCGATGTGGAAGAGCCGGTGATCGACCTTGATGCCATCAGCGCACAGTCGCTGCGGCTGGTGCGCTCGATCCTGACGCTGATCGCGCTGGTGTCGGTGATCGTGCTGTGGTCGGAGATCCACTCTGCCTTCGGCTTCCTCGAAAACATCCGCCTGTGGGATGTCAGCACCACCGTGCAGGGGGTGGAGAACCTGCAGCCGATCACCCTCGGATCGGTGCTGATCGCCGTGCTGGTGTTGATTATCACCACCCAGCTGGTGCGCAATATGCCTGCCCTGCTGGAGCTGGCGCTGTTGCAGCACCTCAGCCTGACGCCGGGTACCGGGTATGCCGTCACCACCATCACCAAGTATCTGCTGATCCTGATTGGCGGGCTGAGCGGCTTCTCCATGCTCGGCGTCGACTGGTCGAAGCTGCAGTGGCTGGTGGCGGCCTTAGGGGTCGGGTTAGGGTTTGGTTTGCAGGAGATTTTCGCCAACTTTATCTCCGGCCTGATCATCCTGTTTGAGAAACCGATCCGCATCGGCGATACCGTCACTATCCGCGACCTCACCGGCAGCATCACGCGCATCAATACGCGTGCGACCACGATTACCGACTGGGATCGCAAAGAGATTATCGTGCCGAACAAGGCCTTCATCACCGAGCAGTTTATCAACTGGTCGCTGACCGATCCGGTGACGCGCGTGGTGCTGACCATACCCGCTGCGGCAGAAGCCAACAGTGAAGAGGTCACCAACGTGCTGCTGACCGCGGCACAGCGCTGCAGTTATGTGCTCGATACGCCGCAGCCGGAAGCGTTCCTGGTGGATTTACAGCAGGGTATTCAGCTGTTTGAGCTGCGTATTCACGCCGCTGAAATGGGGCACCGCATGCCGCTGCGCCATGAGCTGCATCAGCTGATCCTGCGCGGTTATCATGAGCACGGGCTGGAGATGCCGTTCCCACCGTTCCAGGTACGCATGGAGACTATCGGTCGTAAAACGCCGGCCAGCAACGGCGCGCCGGCGGCGAGAAATTATAAGTCAGGCGGATTGTGATTTAAGCATGTCGCGGCTGCCCATGAAATATCCCCGACTTCGTTCGCTCAACGTGCGCTAACCGGTCAGAGGGAGGGCTAATTCAGGGTGCACACACCTCGCGCAGACAGCGGATTAGCGCATCGGCTGCCGGGGAGTGCAGGCAGCCGGCGCGCACCGTCAGCCCGATGGCGCGCTCGGTATCCGGCAGCGGTACCGGCAGCGCCACCAGCGCGCCGGAGGCCAGCTCAACTTCCAGCTGATGCGCGGAGACCGCCGCCAGCATATCAGACTGCATCAGCAGCCCGCGCACCAGCGCCAGATCGCCGGTTTCCACCACCGGATTAGGTGCCGGGATGCCCATTGCCTGAAAGCTGTTGTCCAGCAGATGGCGGGCAGGCGTTGCCGAACGCGGCAGCACCCAGCGCGCCGCCCGCAGATCGGCGCTGGAGATGTCACGCCCCACCAGCGGATGATCGTGGCGCGCCAGCAGCACCATGCGCTCGGAAAACAGCGTTTCACGCGTCACGTCGAGCGCCTCTTCATCACGCCGCAATGCCCCAAAGATAAAATCGATATCGCCGGAGCGCATCTCAGAGGCCAGCACGCCAAACGCGCTTTCGCTGGTCACCACCCGCACGCCAGGGTAGCGCGCCGTCAGCATCACAATCGCCTGCGGCAGAATGCGCGTGCGCCCCAGCGGCAGAGCACCGACCCGCACCGTCCCCTCCAGCACCCCGCTGCGGGCGGCGATATCAGCCGGAATATGGCGCAGTTCATTCAGCGCTCGCCGCACGTTAGGCTCTATTTCACGCCCGGCCAGCGACGGCATCATGCCGTGTGGGGTGCGCTCCAGCAGTGCGACGCCCGCGCCGTTTTCCAGCACGCGCAGCGCTGCACTCACCGCTGGCTGGCTCAGCCCGAGCCGGGCTGCCACTGTCTGCATATGCCGCGTCTGGCACAGGGTGATAAAAATTTGCAGGCGACGCACGTTGAATAACCACAGCGGCTCCGCGTCGCTGCGCAACCCCGCGCGCCCGTGCAGTTTTGCCAGCCGCTGCGGCACCTGATGCAGTTCATCAATTGCCCGTAGCGCGCGCGGCAGCACGCATTTGCCGAGGTCGGTCAGCATCATTCCCCCGGCGTGACGCTCAAATAACGTCACGCCTAAAGTGAGTTCGAGATCGCGAATTGCACGGGTTATTGCCGACTGGGTGCGAAATAATTCATCCGCAGCACGGGAGACACTCCCCTGGGCGACCACCTGACTGAATGCTCTGATTTGCATCAGGTTTGTCAGTTCCTGCGTTGCATTTTCCACTCTGATTCCCTGCCTGTTTTCGCCACCGTCCGAAGTTGCAATATAAATAAAACGCATACCCGCTGCAATCAAATGAATTATCGCCACCGCGCCGGCGGTGACAGCATGGAAAAAAACAGCGGAGGAAGTGCCATGACTGAGAACACCCCAAAAAAAACCGCGCTGGTGGTTAGCGCCCACTCGGCAGATTTCGTCTGGCGCGCGGGTGGGGCCATCGCTCTGCACCATGCCCGGGGCTATGACGTCCACGTGGTCTGCCTCTCATTTGGCGAGCGTGGCGAATCGGCCAAGCTGTGGCGCAAGGGTGAGATGAGCGAGGCCAAAGTGAAGGCGGCCCGCCGCAGCGAAGCGCAGGCCGCAGCGGAGATCCTCGGCGCCAGCATCGAATTTTTCGATCTCGGCGACTACCCGCTGCGCCCCGATAAAGAGACGCTGTTCCGTCTGGCGGACGTCTATCGCCGCGTGCAGCCGCACTTTGTGCTGACGCACTCGCTGCAGGACCCGTACAACTATGACCATCCGATGGCCACGCATCTGGCGCAGGAAGCGCGCATCATCGCCCAGGCCGAAGGTTACCGCCCGGGCGAGAAGATCATCGGGGCACCGCCGGTCTACTGCTTTGAACCGCATCAGCCTGAACAGTGCAGCTGGAAGCCGGACGTGCTGCTGGATATCACCACGGTGTGGGACAAAAAATATCAGGCCATCCAGTGCATGGCCGGGCAGGAACATCTGTGGGAATACTACACGCGGGTGGCGCAGCAGCGCGGCGTGCAGGCCAAGCGTAACGTCGGGATTACCAGCAGCCGCGACATCGTATACGGCGAAGGCTACCAGAGTATCTTCCCACGCGTGACGGAGGATCTGGCATGAGCATCATCGGTAAAAAGGGCGTCGTCGTGCGCCAGATCCCACGCGCAGCCAGCAGCGACATTGACGCGCTGGCCCGCTCCGGCGTCGCCACCGTCCATGAGGCCCAGGGGCGAAAAGGGTTGCTGGACCCGGCCATCCGCCCCATCCAGCAGGACTGCGGCATCGCCGGGAGTGCAGTCACCGTGCTGGTGGCACCGGGTGACAACTGGATGTTCCACGTGGCGGTAGAACTCTGCCAGCCGGGGGACGTGCTGGTGGTTGCGCCCACCTCTCCGTGCAGCGACGGCTACTTCGGCGATCTGCTGGCGACCTCATTGCAGTCACGCGGCGTGCGCGGGCTGGTGGCAGACCTTGGCGTGCGTGATACCCGCACGCTGCGCGCCATGGGCTTTGCCGTCTGGTCGCGGGCCGTGTATGCGCAGGGCACCGTGAAAGAGACGCTCGGCTCGGTCAATGTGCCGCTGGTGTGCGCCGGGCAGCCGATCTGGCCCGGAGATGTGATCGTCGCCGATGACGACGGCGTGGTGGTGGTAGCGCGCCGCGAAGCCGCCAGCGTGGCGGAAAAAGCGCAGCAGCGCGAAGCGCTGGAAGAGAGCAAGCGCGACCGCATGGCGGCAGGCGAGCTGGGGCTGGATATCTATCAGATGCGCCCGCGCCTGGCGGAAAAAGGGCTGCGCTATGTCGACACGCTTGAGCAACTGGAGGAGTAACCCATGCGCCAGCGCCGCATCCCCTGTTTACTGATGCGCGGCGGCACCTCAAAAGCCGCCTGCTTCCTGGCAGACGATCTGCCATCGGATCCCTCCGTGCGCGACCGGGTGCTGCTGGCGGTCATGGGCTCGCCCGATATCCGCCAGATAGACGGTCTGGGCGGCGCCGATCCGCTCACCAGCAAAGTGGCGATCGTCAGCGCTTCCCGCCGTGACGATGCGGATGTCGACTACCTGTTTGCCCAGGTCAACGTCGATCGGCCTTACGTTGATTACGGGCAGAACTGCGGCAATATTCTCGCCGCCGTGGGGCCATTCGCCGTTGAGCGTGGGCTGGTGACGGCGGGCAGTGAGCGTACCCGCGTGCGCATCTTCATGCAAAACACCGGGCAGATTGCCGAGGCGGAATTCGCCACCCCAGGCGGCGAGGTCGACTATGACGGCGATCTGCGCATCGATGGCGTACCAGGCACCGCGGGCGAGATCGCCCTTACCTTCGAAGAGATTGCCGGATCGAGCTGCGGGGCGCTGTTGCCGACCGGCCAGCCGCGCGATCGCTTTGACGACGTCGACGTCACCTGTATCGATAACGGCATGCCGGTGGTGCTGCTGCGCGCTGCGGATGTGGGCCGCAGCGGCTATGAGAGCCGTGAGCAGTTGGATAACGACAGCGAGCTGAAGCAGCGGCTGGAGTCGATTCGCCTGCAGGCCGGGCCGCGCATGAATCTGGGCGACGTCAGCCAGCGTACGGTGCCGAAAGTCACCCTGCTGGCCGAGGCGCGCCACGGCGGTGCTGTCAGCTCGCGCACCTTTATTCCGCACCGCTGTCACGCGTCGATTGGCGTGCTCGGCGCGGTCAGCGTCGCCAGCGCCTGCCTGATCCCGGGCAGCGTTGCTGACGGGCTGGCGCGCATCAGCAACGCCCCCCAGCAGCGCCTGAGCGTGGAGCATCCCAGCGGTGAGTTCAGCGTGCTGCTGCAGCGCGCTGGCGATAATCCGCTGGCGGGCTGCGGGCTACTGCGCACCGCGCGCGCCATTTTTGCCGGGGAAGTCCTCATCCCTGCGGCTGTCTGGCCGCTGAGCAAGGAGTAGCGTTATGAACATCACCTTTATCGGTTTTGGCGAAGCGGGCGGCATCCTGGCCCGTGACTTACAGGCGCAGGGCCATGTGCTGACGGTGTGGGACCGTAAAGCGCTGGAGGCGCAGAGCCTGCCCGCGCTGCGGGAAAAAGCGCTGCAGAGCGGCGTGCGGCTGGCGCCCTCGCTGGCTGAGGCGTTGCAGAGCGCCACGCTGGTCTTCTCCACGGTCACCGCATCCCAGGCGCTGGGCGTGGCGCAGCAGGCCGCGCCGCTGCTCAAGGCCGGGCAGCACTTCCTCGATCTGAATTCGGTGGCCCCGCATACCAAACGCGCGGCGGCCGACGCGGTGGGTGCGCACGGGGCCAGCTATATCGACGTCGCCGTGATGGCCCCGGTGCCGCCAAAACGCCTTGCCACGCCGCTGCTGGTCGGCGGAATTCAGGCTGAGGCAGTTAATGCCCTGCTGCTGCAGCTCGGTCTTAACAGCCGGCTGCTGGGCAGCGAAGTGGGGGAAGCTTCGGCCATTAAGATGTGCCGCAGCATCATGATCAAAGGGCTGGAAGCCCTGACCACTGAGTGTCTGAGCGCGGCGCGGCAGTACGGCGTCGAGCAGGCGGTGCTCGACTCACTGCACGCCAGCTTCCCTTCGCTCGGCTGGGATGGACAGCTGCCGCACTACCTGATTAGCCGCGTGGCGGAGCACGGCCAGCGCCGCGCCGAAGAGATGCAGGAAGTGGTGAAAACCCTGCGCGACGTCGGGGTTCCACCCGCCATGAGCGCGGCCATCTTCACAACCCAGCAGGGGCTGGTGGACGCACTGCAGGCGCGATCGCTGGAGTATCAGCAGCTCACTCCGTTTGTCTGGCAGGAGACGCTGGATAAGATCTATCCAGCACAATGAGTTATGTGGATAGAGGCATGAGTTTTGTTTATCGCGCGTTGCCTGGCTATGGGCAACGGCGTAGCGTAACGGCGACGAGATGGTCGTCTGAAAAAAATAAATACCGGGGCCAGTGCGCTCACCGGTGAATGGATATCAGGAAGCAATGTATGAAACTTAGAGCATCTGTAACCCTCTCCCTACTCCTGGCGGCTGGCATTGGCCAGGCCGCAGCGGCGCAGCTGGACGCCTCTCACGCTGACCAGGTGATCGCCAGCGTGAAAAACAGTATCAGCGCGCAGCACAGCACCGGCTGCGTCGCCGTGGTGGATGCCAGCGGCACGCTGCTTGCCTTCCAGCGCCTGGATGGCGCCTCGCCGGGCTGTGTCGATGCGGCAATCGGTAAAGCGCGCACCTCCGCGCTGTATCACGCCCCCTCGCTGAAATTTATGCAGCGCTTGCAGAGTGGCGAAACCACCGTGCTGGCTATCCCGCATGCCATCGCACTCGGCGGCGGTTATCCGCTGGCTCTGCAGGATGAAGTGGTCGGCGCCGTCGGCGTCAGCACGCCGAAACAGGAGCTGGACAATCAGGCTTCAGAGGCTGCCGCTCAGGCACTGAAATAACGCCAGGGGAATTCTGATGATAACTCTCTCACGCCGCCGGTTACTGACCGGCACGGCGGGCCTGCTGGTGGCTGGCGTCCTGGCTCAGGTGCTGCCCGCCAGCCTGGCCTTTGCCAGCCCTCCGCTGGCCGCTGCGGTGGCACCGTCCGCCAGTTTTCGCGCCATCTCCGTCAGGCTGACCGCTTTTGATCAGCCGGATGCCCTGCTGTCCCAGCGCCTGTACAGCTGGCTGCATGACCATTTCCCCCTGTTGGACAGCCAGCTGGATACGCTCAACACGCTGCTGCAACAGCAGCCTGACGCCAACGGCAGCGCCCTGTTAACGCTGCTGGCGGCGCAGCCTAAAGCGCTGAACGACCTCTATCAGGCGCTGGTTTCCGGCTGGTATCTCGGCGTGGTCGGCCCGCTGCCGCGCCCGCAGTGTATTGCCTTTGAAAATATTGCCAGCTATCGGCTGGTTCGCGATTCCCTGTTACCGCCGAGCTATGCGCCGGGGCAACCTGATTTCTGGACGCAGCCGCCAGCAAGGAGAGCACATGTCTGATTCATTAAGCGCCGATGTGGTGGTGATTGGTGCCGGGATTGCCGGTTCGCTGGCGGCACTGAAGATGGCCAAAGCGGGCGCTTCGGTGCTGATGCTGGAGTCCGGGCCGGAGATTAAGCGCGACGAAGCGGTGGAGTATTTTCGCAACTCGCCGTTTAAAGGCGACTTTACCGAACCCTTCCCGCCGCAGCCGTGGGCACCGCAGCCGAAGTTTATTCCTGCCGATAATAACTACCTGATCCAGAAAGGGCCGGACCCCTATCGCGCCCAGTACCTGCGCGGCATCGGCGGTACCACCTGGCACTGGGCAGGCCAGGCATTTCGCCTGCTGCCGAACGATATGCGCATCCACTCTCTGTACGGCATCGGGCGCGACTGGCCCATCAGCTACGCCGAACTGGAGCCGTACTACTGCGACGCCGAATACCAGATGGGCGTCTCCGGCGACAGCGATCTGGCGTCGCCGCGTTCGCGCCCCTACCCGCTGCCCGGCATTCCGCTGCCGTACGGCTTCGAACGCCTCAGGCAGCGCCTCGGCCCGCTGGGCTATGAGGTGGGTATTGGCCCGCAGGCGCGCAATAGCATCGCTTACGATGGCCGCCCAGCCTGCTGCGGCAACAATAACTGTATGCCGGTCTGCCCGATCGATGCGCAGTATCACGGCGGTATTTCGGCGCGTAAGGCGCTGGATGCCGGGGTGAAAATCGTTGCCAATGCGGTGGTGTTCCGCATTGAAGCTGATGACAAAGGGACCATCCAAGCGGTGCACTACCTCGATCGGAACAAAGTGCGCCATCGCGTCACCG
The DNA here is from genome assembly GCF_014773485.1 of Erwinia aphidicola. Classification (GTDB taxonomy): domain Bacteria; phylum Pseudomonadota; class Gammaproteobacteria; order Enterobacterales; family Enterobacteriaceae; genus Erwinia; species Erwinia aphidicola. Next base: position 431,252 of record NZ_JACXBP010000002.1, read on the forward strand.
GTAAACAGTTTGTCCTGACGGCCAACGGTATTGAAAGCCCGAAAATTCTGCTGCTCTCCACCAGCGAACGCTACCCGGACGGCATCGCCAACAGCTCCGGCATGGTCGGGCGCAATCTGATGGATCACCCGGGATCGTCGGTGGAGTTCTACGCCGATGAGCCGGTGTGGTTTGGCCGCGGGCCAATGCGTCCGGGCAGCATCAATAATCTGCGCGACGGGGATTTCCGCAGCGAGCGCTCGGCGCTGCGCATCGACCTCGCCAATACCTCGCCGGTGCGCTACCTCACCGAACGGCTGGTGCGCCAGGGCTACTACGGCAAAGCGCTCAACGACAAGCTGGCCTTCCAGTCCGAACGCTTTGTCCAGCTGAAGTGCCTGCTGGAAATGCTGCCGGAACCGCAGAACCGCGTCACGCTCAGCAAAACCGAAAAGGATGCCTGGGGCATTCCGCGGCTGGAGGTCTACTACAGCTTCCCGGAATATGTGCATCGCGGCTATGACCAGTCGATGATCGACTTCCAGCGCATGGTGAAGGAGATGGGCGGCAGCGAGGCGATCTACAGCAAGCGCGGCGTTTACGACAATAACCAGCACATTACCGGCACCATGATCATGGGCAGTAATCCGCAGGATTCCGTGGTGGACGGCCACTGCCGCACCCACGATCACCCGAACCTGTTTATTGCCGGAACCGGGATCATGCCGTCAGCCTCGACGGTGAACTCAACGCTGACCGGAACCGCGCTGGCACTGCGTATGGCCGACACCGTTCTTTCCAGCCTGTAAGGAGCACCCGATGAAAATTGTTTTAAGCACCTTCGTCATCGCGGTGGCCCTGATGCAGTGCGCAGCGGCGCAGGCGGCAGACAACAGCGCGCTGATCAAGCGCGGCGAGTACCTGGCGCGGGCGGGCGACTGTACCGCCTGCCATACCGCCACCAACGGCCCGCTGTTTGGCGGCGGCTTTGCCGTCAGCACCCCGTTTGGCCAGATCTGGGGTAGTAACATCTCTTCCGATAAGCAGTACGGCATCGGCAGCTGGAGCGACGACCAGTTTGTCGCGGCAGTGCAGGAGGGCATCGGCAAAAATGGCGAGCAGCTCTACCCGGCGATGCCTTACGACTCCTTCACCAAAATGAAGCGCGAGGATGTGCTGGCGATTAAAGCTTACCTGATGTCGATGCCTGCGGTGCATCAGGCGTCACCGCAGACCGACCTGCCGTTCCCGTTCAATCAGCGCTGGGGGATGCGCTTCTGGAAGTGGTTCAACTTTGATCGGGGTGAGCTGCAGAACGATGCGCAGCAGAGCGCACAGTGGAATAACGGCCGCTATCTGGTTGAGGCGCTGGCGCACTGCGGCACCTGCCATACGCCGCGCACTCTGACGATGGGCATGGATAACGATAAACCGCTGGCAGGCGGCGATCTGGGCGGCTGGCTGGCGTACAACATCACGCCGGATAAGCAGGCCGGGATTGGTGACTGGAGTCAGCAGGAGCTGGTGACCTACCTGAAAACCGGCTTTGTCGCCGGAAAAGCCAGCGCCTCCGGCCCGATGGCGGAAGCTATCGAGCACAGCCTGCAGTACCTGCCGGAGAGCGATCTTGAGGATATTGCCACCTATCTCAAGAGCGTGAAGCCTCAGGGGGATAAGCAGCAGACCCGGGCGCGGGACAGCTGGGGGCAACCGTCGAATGCGCTGATTACGCTGCGCGGTGCGGATGCCGCCACGCGTGATGCGCAGCCGGGTGCGGTGGTGTTTGCCGGCAACTGCGCCAGCTGCCACGGCGCGGACGGAGCGGGTTCGGGCAAAGGCTTCCATGCCTATCCATCGCTGTTCCACCACACCAGCACCGGCGCGGCCGATGCGCGTAACGTGGTGTCGGTAGTGCTGAACGGCGTGCGCCGCCACATGGCCGAAGGCGAGATCTTCATGCCCGCCTTTGCCCCGGAGCTGAGCGACCAGCAGGTGGCCGACGTCAGTAATTTTGTCAGCCAGCAGTTTGGTAACCCGGCGGCGGCAAACGTCAGCGCGAAGCAGGTTAATACGCTGCGCGAGGAGGCCAAACTGGCCTCGCCACCGGTTTTCCAGCAGGGCGATAAGCCTTAAATGGTCTCACCCATAAAGATCTGATAGCTGAGATCGACCGAGTCGGCGACAAAATGACTGTCGCCGATTTTTTTTAGCAGCAGCTCCGCGGCGGTGTAACCGATCGCATAACGCGGGGTGATGACGCTCGCCATTGTCGGGTACATTTCGCGGCTGATATCCAGCCCGTGAAAGCCGGCGATGGCAATACGCTGCGGCACCGCAATGCCGTGACGCTGGCAGTGCAGCAGCGCACCGAGCGCCAGATCGTCATTGGTGCAGAACACCGCATCAAGGTCGGGATGCCGCTCCAGCGCGCTGGCGAGCATCGCCGCCCCCAGCTTCTGCGAGGAGATCGCCTTTGGATTGATGCGCAGCCCCACCCCGCCGTGCTGCTCCATCGCCTGGCAGTAGCCCTGATAGCGAAACTCATCGCGCCGGTCATCCTGCGAGCCAAAGTAGATAATATTGCTGCGCCCCTGGTCGAGCAGCACCCGCGTCATATCGTAGCCCGCGCTGAAGTTATTAAAGCCAACCTGCATATCCAGACAGCCGCCTTGGGTGTCCATCACTTCAACAATCGGGATCTGCGCCGCACGCAGATATTTCACCGCACGCAGGGTGTGATCCTTCTCGCTCAGCAGAATGCCGTCGATGTTGTACGACAGCAGATTGATGATCTGCTCCTCTTCCGTCTGCCTGTCGTAGTTGTAGTTGGCGATCAGCGTCTGGTAGCGGCCCTCCTTGGTCGCCGCTTCAATGCCGCTCAGCAGGTCGGCGAAGATCTGATTTTTAAACGAGGGGATCAGCACGCCGAGGGTGTAGCTTTTCGAACTGAGCAGCATCTCCGGCGCGCGGTTGGGAATGTAGTTTATCTCTTCGATGATCTGCGCGATTTTCGCCCCGGTCTGCGGCGAAACGCGGTCGGGGGTGCGCAGATAGCGGCTTACCGTCATTTTGGTTACGCCAGCAAGCGAAGCGATGTCCTGCAGGGAGATTCGGTGCGCGCGCATCAGGGTTCCGTGATTAAATGTGAAAAGGGGCGACCAGAAAATCGGTCGCCCCCTACTGTACAGCACAGGATTAATGAATAATCGCGTTCAGGATCAACACCCCTGCCAGGCCGAGGAAGGAGATCAGGGTTTCCATCACCGTCCAGGTTTTCAGCGTTTCGACCACGCTCAGGTTGAAGTAACCTTTGAACAGCCAGAAGCCCGGGTCGTTAACGTGGGAGGCGATAACGCTACCGGAGCCGACCGCCAGCACCATCAGCGCCGGGTCGGCGTGGGTGATAGCGATAATTGGCGTGACGATACCCGCGGTAGTAATCGCCGCCACGGTTGCTGAACCCAGCGCGATACGCAGCATCGCCGCGACCGTCCAGCACATCAGCAGCGGAGACAGCGACGAGCCTTTCATCATATTGGCGATGTAGTCGCCCACGCCGCTGTCGACCAGCACCTGCTTAAAGGCACCGCCACCGGCGATAATAAAGACGATCATGGCAATGGCGGCAATCGACGAACCGCACATCTCCATCACCTCTTCCATCTTGCGTCCGTTCCGCAGGCCGAGGGTGAAGACGGCAATCACCACCGAGATAAACAGCGCCACCGCCGGGTTGCCGACAAATTCGAAGAACTGGCGCAGCACGTTCTCTTTCGGCGTGGTCAGCTCAAACACCGCCGCCACCGCCATCAGGATCACCGGGATCACTGCGGCAAAAATGCTGGTCCAGAAGCCCGGCATTTCGTGGTCTTCGAAGATTTTCGGGTTATACAGCCCTTCCGGCGGCGATTTTTCAAAGCCTTTGAGGAATTTAGAGAAGATTGGCCCGGCGATAATCACCGTCGGGATGGTGATGATCATGCCGTACAGCAGCGTGGTGCCGAGATTGGCGCCAAAGATGGTGGCGATCGCCGTCGGGCCCGGGTGCGGCGGCAGGAAGCAGTGGGTGACCGACAGCGCGGCAACCATCGGCAGGCCAACGTACAGCATCGGCATACCCGATGCGGCAACCACGGTAAACACCAGCGGCAGCAGCAGCACGAAGCCGATTTCATAGAACATCGCCAGGCCGACGATCAGCCCGGTGACCATCAGCGCCCACTGCACGCGCTGCTTGCCAAACGAGGCGATCAGCGTGGTGGCAACGCGCTGCGCGGCCCCGGTGTCCGACACCAGTTTCCCCAGCATCGCCCCGAATCCGAGGATCAGCGCCAGGCTGCCGAGCGTGCCGCCAACCCCCTTCTGGATTGAGGCGATAACGGCCAGCGGCGTCATCCCTTCCGCCATCCCCACCACGGCGGAGACAAATATCAAGGCGATAAAGCCGTTGACCTTGAAGACGATCATCAGCACCAACAGCAGGATTACGCCAATAGCTATTATTGTAATGGGCATAAAGCACTTCCTTTAAGGTAGAGGTAGGTACAGGTGAATAAGTTGTAGCTGTTACACCGCCACTCGCATGCCACCATCGACAAAAAGTAAGTGGCCGTTCACAAAATCAGAGGCTTTCGATGCCAGGAACACCGCCGCCCCGATCAACTCCTCCGGGTTACCCCAGCGCGCCGCCGGGGTGCGCTTGCACAGCCAGGAGGTGAAGGCTTCATCATCCGCCAGTGCCTGGGTCATTTCGGTTTTGAAATAGCCCGGGGCAATGCCGTTGACCTGAATATTGTGGCGCGCCAGCTCCACGCACATGCCGCGCGTCAGCATGGTGACCGCCCCTTTCGACGCGGCATACGGCGTAATGGTGTCGCGCCCCAGCTCGCTCTGCATTGAGCCGATGTTGATAATTTTACCTTTCTGGCGCGTGACCATCTGACGGGCCACCGCCTGCGAGACCAGGAACACCGCCGTCTGGTTGACCGCAATCACCTCGTTCCAGTCCTGCTCCGGGAATTCGAGGAACGGGCGGCGGCGCTGGATCCCGGCGTTATTCACCAGCACGTCAATCGGGCCTATTTCACTCTCAATCTTCGCTACCGCCGCGTTCACTTCGGCGGACTGGGTGACGTTAAAGGCCACCGCGTGGGCCTTAAAGCCCTGCTGTTGCAGCTCGGCGGCGGCTCTCTCTGCGCCCTGTTGCGTGGTGGCGTTGATAATCACCTCTGCCCCGGCTTCGCACAGGCCCTTCGCCATCAGAAAGCCGATGCCGCGAGCGGAACCGGTGATCAGCACGCGTTTGTTTTCCAGCGAGAAAAGTGTGGTCATGGTCATCCCTTAAAAAGTTAGCTGCACTTTGGCGGCTTTGCTCTTGTCACCGGCAAACTGCAGCGCCGCATCGATATTCTGGTAGTCATAGGCACCGCTAAACAGCGGCAGTGGGTTAACCGTGCCGTTGCCGAGCCACTCAACCGCCGTATTGAACTCGGTGGTGAAGCGGAAAGAGCCGACCAGATTAATCTCTTTGGCGATCAGCATCATGATCGGGAAGCCCGGTACGTCGCCGCCCATACCGACCTGCACCAGCGTGCCTTTGGCGCGGGTGACTTCCAGGCAGCGGGTCAGCGAGGAGGGATGGCCGGAGGCCTCAAACGACACGTCAAAATAGCCCTTATCCGCCAGGTAGGACGCAAAATCGCCGTCTGCGGCATGAATGGTGCGGGTAGCGCCCATGGCGGTTGCCATCTCCAGCGAGCGCTCGCTGACGTCGGCACAGACCACCTCCGCCGCGCCTTTGGCTTTCGCCGCGGCGGCAATCAGGCAGCCAATCGGACCCACGCCGGAGATAAACACTTTTTTGCCTTTCAGCGCGCCGCCCTGGTTGGCCGCGTGAATGCACACCGCCAGCGGTTCAGCGAACACCATAATGGTGTCGTCGGCGGCGTTGTCGTAGGGGATGCACTGCGCGCTGTCGACCACTTTGTACTGGGTAAAGCCGCCGTCCACGTGCGGGGTATACATCGCGCTGCCGAAGAAGCGCATGGTGGTGCACTGGTTATCTTCATCCGCCAGGCAATACTTGCAGCAGCCGCACGGCTTCGACGGGTTAACCGCCACTTTCTGCCCCTCTTTTAGCGCCGGGTTATCGCTTTTCACCACCTGGCCGATCACTTCGTGGCCGAGGATCATCGGCATCTTCACCGCAAAACTGCCGACTTTACCGTGCTGGTAGTAGTGCAGATCGGAACCGCAGATGCCGCCGCGCGTGATGCGCACCAGCGTGCCTTCGCCCTGGTAGTTGACCTGCTGGCTGATGACTTCAACCTGTTCTTTACCGTTAATCATGCAGGATTGCGTGATGGTGCTCATGACGTACCTCTAAATGCGTATCAGTTCAGCTGCCTATCAGACAGATGTTTAACTTGTAAAACTGTGAATCAGATCACCAAAATTCATGTTACTAAACCCATGTTACGCATAACGTGAAGCAGGTAGCCCTTTCAGGGTAGCGGGAATCAGTGGCGCGCATCACAAAGCCAATAACTGCACTTTCGTCACGGTCATATCACCGCTACAGTAGAACTCATCCGACCACTTCAGGAATCGCTGACGATGAGCGTCTCACTGTTTGCCCCCCTCGACCTGGGATTCACCCAGCTTAAAAACCGTTTTCTGATGGGTTCGATGCATACCGGGCTGGAAGAGCACCCGGATGGCGCGGCGCGGCTGGCCGCTTTTTATGCCGAGCGCGCCCGTGCCGGGGTGGCACTGATTGTTACCGGCGGCATCGCCCCCTCGCCGGAGGGGGGGGTGAGCAGAGGCGCTTCGGTGCTCAACGATGCGTCGCAGCTGCCGCATCACCGCGAAGTTACCGACGCGGTGCATCAGGCGGGTGGCAAAATCGCCATGCAGATCCTGCACGCCGGGCGCTACAGCTATCAGCCCGCGCTGGTCGCCCCTTCCGCACTGCAGGCGCCGATTAACCCGTTTACACCGCGCGCGTTAAGCCATGATGACATTGTCCAGCTGATCGCCGATTACGCCCGCTGTGCGCGGCTGGCGCAGCAGGCGGGCTATGACGGCGTGGAGATTATGGCCTCCGAAGGCTATCTGATTAACCAGTTCCTGGTGGCGCGTACCAACCAGCGCGACGACGAATGGGGCGGCGATGAAGCCCGCCGTCAGCGGCTGGCGCTGGAGATCCTGCGGGCGGTGCGCGCCGCCGTCGGTGAGGCGTTTATTATTATCTTCCGCCTGTCGATGCTCGACCTGGTGGAACAGGGCAGCACGCTGGAGCAGACCATCCGCCTGGCCAAAGCGGTGGAGCAGGCCGGTGCGACGCTGATCAACACCGGCATTGGCTGGCACGAGGCGCGCATTCCGACCATCGCCACTTCGGTGCCGCGCGCGGCGTTTGGCTGGGTAACGCAGACGCTGAAGCAGCATCTGCGCATCCCGCTGATTACCACCAACCGCATTAATCACCCGGACGTGGCGCAGGCGCTGCTGGACGAGGGCTGCGCTGATATGGTGTCGATGGCGCGGCCGTTCCTTGCCGACGCGGAGTTTGTGCTGAAAGCGCAGCAGGGGCGAAGCGATGAGATCAACACCTGCATTGGCTGTAACCAGGCCTGCCTCGACCAGATTTTCGTCGGCAAGCTGACCTCCTGCCTGGTGAATCCACGCGCCTGCCACGAGACCGAGCTGGTGATGACGCCCGCGCAGCAGATCAAACGCATTGCGGTGGTCGGTGCCGGGCCAGCCGGGCTGGCGTTTGCCGTTAACGCCGCGCAGCGCGGCCACCGGGTGACGCTGTTTGATGCCAGCCCGCAGGTTGGCGGCCAGTTCAATATTGCGCGTCAGATCCCCGGTAAAGAGGAGTTCAGCGAGACGCTGCGCTATTATCGCCGCCAGCTGGAGCTGCACCATGTTGTCCAGCGGCTGAATCACACGGCCCGTGCAGACCATCTGGCCGGGTTTGATGAAGTGGTGCTGGCGAGCGGTATCGTGCCGCGCACGCCGCAGATCCCCGGCATCGATCACCCTTCGGTGCTGAGCTATCTCGACGTGATCCGCGATAAAAGACCGGTCGGGCCGCGCGTGGCGATTATTGGCGCGGGCGGCATCGGCTTTGATACGGCGGAGTACCTGGCTGCCAGCGGCGAGCAGACCGCGCTGGATATCGCCGCATTTTGCCAGCAGTGGGGCATCGACCGCAGCCTGCAGCAGCCCGGGGGCCTGAAGCACCCGGTTCTGCCGCACAGCCGTCGTGACATCTGGCTGCTGCAGCGTAAACCCGGCAAGCCGGGCGCCGGGCTGGCAAAAACCACCGGCTGGATCCACCGCGCCAGCCTGCAAATGCACGGTGTGCAGATGTGGGGCGGCGTGCATTATCTGCGTATTGATAATGACGGGCTGCATATTCTGCGCGACGGCGAACCGCAGCTGCTGGCAGTCGATAACGTGGTGATCTGCGCCGGTCAGGAGCCCAACCGCCGTTTAGCCGATGCGCTGATGGCGCAGGGGAAGCAACCGCATATTATCGGCGGCGCGGATGTCGCCGAGGAGCTGGATGCCAGGCGGGCAATTGCCCAGGGCACCAGGCTGGGGCTGGCGATTTAGTGCCGGAATAGCGCGGGCCAGGCCGGATCCTGTCGGGTACTCAACTCGCCAGGATAACCTGGTCACGCCCCTGCTGCTTCCCTTTGTACAACGCTTGATCCGCGCGTAGCAGAGCGCTTTCAAAATCCTCCGCCGGGCGTATTTCGCTCACGGCCAGGGTTGCGGTGACGGTAATGGGCTTATCACCTGTCTGTCCGGCCCAATTGCGGATGCGCGACAGGATTTTATCCGCTACTGTCTCTGCCACTTGCGCCGATGTCAGGGGCATCAATATCAGAAATTCTTCGCCCCCCCAACGCGAAGCCACATCCGTCGTGCGCACATGACTGCCGATCGCCTCCGCGACGCGTTTGAGGATCAGATCGCCCCATTCGTGACCCAGGCGATCGTTAATCTGTTTGAAGTGATCGACGTCCAGCAAAATGATGGCTGTTGGCCCCGACTCAGATAATTGCCCGACCTCCTGCATGACCCGGCGGCGGGTGTAGAGATTGGTCAGGCTATCGCGATTGGCCGTGTGAAACAGTTTGGACTGCACAGAACGGGTGAAGCCCACGGATAAGGCGGTGCAGTGCAGCAGCACGCTAAGTGCGGCAAACACATTGATGACGCCGATCACCTCCAGCAACTGCCCCCCGACGCCAGAATTGATCCCCATGTGCCCTCGTAACGCAAACCCAGCCACCGAAACGGCAACGATGGCAAAATTAAGCATTAAACGTGGTACGGGTGCATGTTGAAAACTAAACGCGATAATCGGGATCAGGCAATACAGGTAAAAGTAAAAATTGCTGTCCCAACCCAGCTTCCAGGTCGCCAGCAGGGCATGCAGAATAATTTCTACACTCATCAATATGCCAGTAAAACTATAGCGACCTGCGCGTATCGCCTTCAGGCAGAACACATAAACGAAAATACTGACGACATTACCCGCTGCAAGGGAGGGAAATTGCAGCACGATAAACAGGATGAGAAATACGATGTGAATACCTAAGGCGAGCCACACAATGGGCACAATGTGCAGCCAGAACTGTCTGGTCGTTTCGCGCAGCAGTTGTGCGTTGTCACGCGACGATAGGGTATTCATCAGGCAGCCTCAGTGGGGGGATGGAGTGATATTATTACAGTTGATAAGTGCGAAACGTAATGCAGGGTGTGAAGAGTGTGATGTGGTCGTACAGGATTAATTCAGCGTGACTCTGGCGCAGTCTGACTGGCGTGATAATCCTGACTATCAGAGTTCCTGCAGTGACTGGGTGACGACACGGGTCAATTCGCCAATACGCGGTTCGCAGCGGCGATAATAGGTCCACTTGCCCACCTTGCTGGCTTCAATCAGGCCTGCATCATACAGCACCTTGAGGCAGAGTGAAGTGGCGGGCTGCGATAAGCCCGCCTTATCCTGAATGAGGCTGGCGCAGACGCCATATTGTTCGAAGGGATAGAGCTGGGAATAACCAGCAAACGCTTCTTCAGGATTTTTTAGCCATTTCAGTACTGCAACTCGCGTGGGGTTGGACAGCAACTTTAAGGCATTTTCCGCTGACATGCAGCCTCACAAAACATCAGGATGGATAAACAGGATAATCAGTATATCCTTTCTCATCACCGCCATACAGTGAGGAATTATCCGCGATATTGAGAGGATGGCCGCATTTTAAACGCTGCGGTAAATCCGGATTGGCAATAAAGGGGCGGCCAAAGCCGAACAGATCTCCCCAGCCTTTTTCCAGCATCCGTTCCGCTTTTTCCTGGGTATAGCGGCCTGAATACATAATGGGCGAACGGAAAGTTTCGCGCAGGGCGATCCTGAAGCTTTGCGGCAGCTCCGGACTGTTTTCCCAATCGGCTTCCGCAATGGAGAGATACCCCACGTCGAGCTCGTTGAGCAGCTGCGCGGCGCGCAGGTATGTGGCGTGCGGATCGCGCTCAACCAGTCCCAGATAGACGCGCTCTTCATCGGTGCTCGAAAACAGCGGCGCAAAGCGAACGCCAACGCGATGGCTGCCAAACACCGAACTGACCGCCTCGGTGACTTCGCGCAGAAAACGCAGACGATTATCCAGTGAACCGCCGTACTCATCATCGCGAAAGTTAGTATGTTCAGAAATAAACTGGTTAATCAGGTAGCCGTTGGCGGAGTGCAGTTCGACACCGTCGAAACCCGCCGTTTTCGCATTCTCCGCAGCGATTCGATAAAGTTCTACGATCTCTTTCACTTCTGCGGTGGTCAGCTCGCGCGGCGCGCTGGGTGCCGTCAATATTCCGGCTCCAGGCGCGGTTTCAATAAACACCCTGACGTTATCAGCGGCTACGGCTGAGGGGGCCACGGGTGGCTGGTTGCCCGGCTGAAGTTCCTGATGCGAAACGCGCCCCACATGCCAGAGCTGGCAGAAAATCGTGCCGCCTTCCTGATGTACCGCCTCGGTGACTTTTTTCCAGCCGGCAATCTGCGCAGCGCTGTGAATACCGGGCGTCCACGCATATCCCTGGCCGCGGGGTTCAATTTGTGTGCCTTCCGTCACCATAAACCCTGCGCTGGATCGCTGGCGGTAGTATTCCACCATCAGATCGCTGGGGATGTTGCCCGGCTGTGCGCTGCGGCAGCGTGTCAGAGGGGGCAAGGCGATACGGTTGCGTAGCGGCAGGCCACCCAGCGTCAGGGGGGTAAAAAGAGATGACATAACGAAAAATCCTCTGGCTGATAAAGTGGCGACATTATATTTATACATTTAAATTTGTAAATGCATTGTCCGTTCTTTTTTTCTCTGGCGCAACGTGGATAACCCTTCTCCTGCAGCCCGGATCCACAGCGAACCCGGCATTTTATCTGCTGACCGGGCGGACCAGAAAAGAGGGTCCGCCCCTACGCGACTCATGCTGGCTGGCTCTAACGGGAGGAGCGAAAAATAATAAAAAGCCCCTGCAACGGGGCTTGGTACCACGATGCTTTAGTCTGTAGCTTTGTCCGGCCGGGGGGGTCTCTTTGCAGGCTTCAAACACTCACCGACGTAGCGCCCATCGACGATTTTAATCTCACCCGAGGCCAGCTTTTCACGAACCAAACGGCCAGCGGCTTCGTGGAGTCGCTTACCCAGTTCCAGCGTCAAACGTTCGACCGCAGCGTTGTGCTGCTCAATAGTATTTTGTGGTGACGACATAACATCTTCCTCCTTTAGCAACATCACTGTAGGGGTGCCAGCCAGCAAACCTGGCCTTAAACAACCTGCTCTGTCTGAATCCATTCACACCCAGGGCTTTACTGTACAGAGTTGTTAAATCTGTTTTGCGCTGATGCTGTAGATCAATGGCGGCACAGAAGACATAAGCTCCTGCGTGACAAACACTATAATGATCAAAAATTATACTTGCAACCTCACGAAAAACGCTTCCAGCGTTATTAGCGGAATGACTAACATGACCGAAACCTTTAAATGACACAGTATCAGGATCAACCTCATCGAATGCCAAAGTCCATACTCCGCTGGCAGGAAATACGAAGTCAGGCTTAACGACAAATATATCAACTGCCTTATCGTTAAGATCATGAATATTTTCAACTCGTTGAAACCCAACGCCAAATAACTTGCCCCCTACGGAAAAAAGCCTGTAAATCATTTCACTACCGAATCGATCGTCAAAGGGTGCAAGCCACTGAATCGGGTTATTATTCATAGAGCGCCTCCTTGCTCTTGCTGCTTTTAGCGCCTCAACCAGATGCCGATCTGTTCCATGACTTTCAGGTCGAGGTGATTAATCCCCCAAGCTTGCCTCATAATTAAAATAATTTTATTAAATCTCTTTCAACTGACTTACTTCTCTTTATTTTTGGAATCGCTCTCGCAAACTATTTTCCCTGTTACAGCGATTTTTCATAAATTTAAAGTTCTGTTAAGCGGGTAGTTTCAACATGGAGGTAGCGGGCGGACCAGAAAAGAGGGTTCGCCCCTATAACAGTCGACTTCTGAAAATGTAGGGGCCGATTATTTTTTCGTTCGGCCGGTGGAATGGTTTCCGCCCGCTTTTCTGGTAGCATCGAGCTCTTTCCCGCTTTGAGGAATTCACCATGCCCTCCCCTTATCGCTCACCGCTGCTTTCCCGTTTTGACTGGCTCGACCACGCGTTTCTGCCCGCCGGGGAGCGCCCGCCGCAGGGGACGCTCTACAATCAGCAGCGCCATAGCGCGCGCGTGATCCGCGATGTTGAGGCCCTGCCGGTCAAAAGCCAGGATGCGGACGGGTTAATTGGCAGCGGGTCAAATCCGGTGGCGGTATATACCGCCGATTGCCTGCCGATCTTGCTGGCCGATACGCGCCAGCAGCAGGTGGCGGCGGTACACGGTGGGTTAAAAGGGGTGCTGAGCGGCGTGCTGATTAATGCGATACAGGCGTTATGCGCACGCGGGGCGACGCCGGATAGCCTGTATATTGCCATCGGCCCGGCGATTGGGCCGTGCTGCTATGAGCTGGGGCAGGATGTGATGGCGTGCGCGCAGCAGGATGACCCGCAGCAGCTGGCCGGATTGCTGCCGTGGTCGGCGCAGGCGGTCAACAATCCGCTGGCGCAGCGCGCGCAGGCGCAGGGCACGACGGGGGGAGTGTGGTTCGATCTGCCGCTGCTGGCACAGCGCATTGCCCGGCGTGCGGGCGTGCCGCAGGCGCAGATTGAGCAGGCGGGGATTTGTACCTACTGCATGGCGGAGGAGAAAGCCAGCTACCGCCGCAACAGCCATTGCCAGCACGGGTATGAGCAGCGCTTCTCGTGGATTGCGAAGCGGTGATAACAGCGGGCGAGGCATGCCTCGCCACTACGGTGGTGCAGGGTTTTCGTAGGGGGCGGGCATGCCTCGCCACTACGGTGGTGCAAGGTTTTCGTAGGGGTCGGGCATGCCCGACCCGCATGATTTACGGCATCTTCACCGAACGCAGCACCACAAATTTCTGGTTGCTGGCGACGGTCGTGCAGTTACCAAACAGCTTTTTCATTTTGTGGTAGTTATCGAGGTGGCGGTTGCCGACAATACGCAGCTCGCCGCCGTCCTGCAGGCAGCGGCGCGCATCGCGCAGCATCTGCCAGGCGATATGGTCGGTGACCGCGCTCTGCTGGTGGAACGGCGGGTTGCACAGCACCGCGTGCAGGCGATCGGACGGGAAGCCGGCCAGCGAGTTATTGACGCGAAACTCGCTGCGCGCCAGATCCTGCGGGCGGTTGGCTTCAATGTTCATGCGGCTGGAAGCCACCGCCATATACGACTCATCGACGAAATGTACCTGTGCCAGCGGGTTCTGCTGCAGCGCCATCAGGCCAATCACCCCATTGCCGCAGCCGAGGTCAACAATCTCCCCTTCCAGATCGGACGGCAGATGCTGCAGGAAGAAGCGCGCGCCCACGTCCAGCCCGCCGCGCGAGAAGACGTTGGCGTGGTTGCCGATCTGATAGTCGGTGCCATCCAGCTGCCAGCGCGCAATCACGTCACTCTCTGCCAGTGCGGGCTTTGTGAAGGTGCCGTAAATCAGACGCGCTTTTTTCCACGCCAGCGAGGTGGTAGTCGGGCCAAGCACTTTTTCAAACAGCTGCAGGGTCGAGGTGTGGATGTCCTTCGCTTTACCGGCGGCGATAATCTGGGTCTGCGGGGTAACAACAGCGCGCAGCGCACGCAGCTGCTGCTCCAGTAATGCGAGGGTCTTTGGCACTTTCATCAGCACGCGGGCCGGAGCGGCCGGTAGCGCTGCCAGGCTGTCCAGCAGCTGCACATCGCCCTCATCCAGCCCGTTGAGCGCCAGGTTCTGCCGCGTCGCCTGCTGGTTCAGCCACGAATCACTGATGCTGTATACGCCCTCGCCCGCCAGCGCACAGCCCAGCGCGCCGAAGGTATCGTTAAAGATCAGCGTCGGGCCGTTAACCGGGGCATCATCAAGATGGCGCAGCAGATATTCGTCGGCCGCATCCCAGGCCTGCAACGGGCTCTCTTCGCGCATTTGTGGAAATCGATGCAGCGTCAGCGTGCGGTTGCTCAGTTCAAGTTGGCTCATGGGATCACCTTAGTGGTAAAATTTCCGCGTTTTATCCCCTAAAACGGGCGCGCAGTAAACGTTTTTCTTTAATGGAGTTCGCATGTCGTCACTGATTTACCTGCAAGGTTACCCTGAATCACTGCTGTCACAGGTGCGCACGCTGATCGAACAGCAGCGTCTGGGCGAGGTGATCAACCAGCGTTATCCCTCCACGCACGGCATCACCAGCGATAAAGCGCTGTATGATTACGCGCTGGATTTAAAGAATCAGTCGCTGCGCAATGCCCCGCCGTTAAATAAAGTGCTGTACGACAGCAAGATCAAAGTGATGAAGCACGCCCTGGGGCTGCATACCGCTATTTCCCGCGTGCAGGGTGGCAAGCTAAAGGCCAAGGCGGAGATCCGCGTGGCGACCATTTTCAAACAGGCGCCGGAAGCGTTCCTGCGTATGATTGTGGTACACGAGCTGGCGCACATCAAAGAGAAGGATCACAACAAAGCGTTTTATCAGCTCTGCTGCCATATGGAGCCGCATTATCATCAGCTGGAGTTTGATACGCGGCTGTGGTTAACGGCGCAGGCGCTGGAGGGGCGCGAGAGTTAATTTAAGTCGTCATCTCGTCAGAATAATCCTACGGAAACAGAGGATTGCACTGATAGACAATAAATGGGGCCAGGAGTGTAATGAGATTATTCTAATTACACGGTCACCTGATTATGTCCCATATCGCCATACTTGATAGCGACGCATTTTGTATTAAAGGCGTTGAGGAATATTTTAAACTCAGCGAGATCCCAACAGTCGGCTGTTCTTCGCTGATCCAACTGGAAAATATCCTACAGAAAAATAGGATTAAGGTTGTCATTAGCGAGCTCATGACGGATAGCAATAATCTGTTCGCCTGCATTGATTTCTATAAGAATTTTCAGCACCGCTGGCCTACCATCAAGCTGGTTATTTTTACCCGCCTGCGCGATCCGGCACTGATTGCTTACGTGCGTAAAATTCTGCCGCGCTGCGAGCTGGCATTTAAATATGAAAGCGCTATTGCCCTGTCGCTCTGTATTACACCCTCAAGGTTGCATCAGCAAACCGTAGAAGAGGAGCTGGCCTGTTATCAGAAGGATATTTTAACCGCGCGTGAGTTTTATCTGCTGCGCTTCCTGTCGGAAGGGAAATGCCATAAGGATATTTCGCGCCGCTTGCCGCTGAGCATTAAAACCATTAGCTACTATAAATTAAAAATTATGGAAAAGCTGAAATGCAAAAACATGGCCGACTTCCAGAAAAGAATGAATGACTTTGGGGTTTACTATTATCAGTAACCTTTGTCAGCTTCACCAGCCGCTGTCAGACGCTGAGCGCCCCACGCAAAGGGGCGCTCTCTGTTTTTTTCAGCCTCAGATAAAGTCTTTTGCCTGCTGGATCAGGCTGGTTTTAGTCAGCGCGCCGAGAAACTTCTTCTCTACCGGGTTATTCAGCACCGGCAGGCGCTCCAGCGTCACCTGGGCGAAAGCTTCCCATCCCTCTTTGATGGTCTGATTTTCATAGATATAGGGGAAGCTGCTGTCCATCACGCAGCTCACCGGGGAGGTCAGGGTAATCTCTTTATCCAGCACTTTATGCGAGATGTCATGGATCGACACGGCGCCAAGGAACTTCCCCTCCTCGCTGACCACATAAACAAAACGCTCGCGCTTCAGGGAGCTGACCGCCAGCGCTTTGCCCACTGAGGCCTCCGGCGTCAGCGCCGCACCGGAAATAATAAACTGCGAAATGATGCCGTTATCAAAGTTGAACTTGGCGTCAGAGCGGCTGAAGTGGTTGTTCATCACCGGATAGGTGCTGGTGGAATGCAGGCGGTAAACCGTCATCGAGGCCAGCACGCAGGCGATCATCGCCGGAAACAGCAGGCTGCTGTTGAGCGTCATCTCCAGCACCATCAGCATCGCCATCAGCGGAGCCTGACTGACCGAGGCCAGCACCGCGCCCATACCCACGGCGGCGAACACTTCGGCATTACCGATGGGTAGCCCGGCAGCGGCGGCCACCAGCGCCACCGCCTCCCCCATCAGAGCACCAATCAGCAGCGCCGGGGTAAACAGGCCGCCCACCGCGCTGGAACCCACCGAGATCGCCGTCGCCAGCATCTTCAGCAGCAGCAGCGCCAGCAGCATCGGCAGCAGGAAATCCCCGGCCATAATGCGTACGATCACTTCGTAACCATTGCCGAGGATCTGGGTGCTGCCAATCGCCAGTACACCGACCAGCACGCCGCCGATACCGAGGCGCAGCGGCAGGCTTTTCAGCGGCGCGAACAGCCGCTTGCTCTGACCAATCAGCCCGATCATTGCCCAGCCAAGCAGCCCGGCCAGCAGCCCGATAAGCACCGTCAGGGCGATACTGCCTGCAGAGAGGTCAAACTGGCTGTGGGAGAAGGGATAGATGGCGGAGCGAAAGCCCAGCGACCACATGGTTAGCACCGCGACGCCGGCGGCGATGATTAGCGGGATCAGCCGCTGCATCGAGGAGATGCCAAAAGCGATCTCGGCGACGAAGATCGCCGAAGCCAGCGGTGCGTGATACACCGACGCCAGCCCGGCCGCGGCGGCCATCGCCACCACATCGCTGTTTTTCAGCGGCAGGGAGCGGAACAGCCAGCGCCCCATCAGGCTGCCGCTCAGCGCAGAGAGCTGCACCATCGGCCCTTCGCGCCCGATGGACGCACCGCTGCTGATACTCGCCAGCGAGGAGAGCCCGCGAAACAGCGAGGTTTTCGTCGGCACCGCATCGAGCCGGGCGTTGATCACTTCCAGATAGTCGGTGCGCACCGTCTCTTTCTGCTCGATGGCGGCGGCGTAGCGCAGGAAAAATCCGGCGACCAGCCCGCCCGCGCCAATAATCAGCGGCCAGCAGTACCAGAGGTAGGCGCGCATTGACTGCGTGATATCACCGGCGCCGCCAAAAATCAGGGTATCCACCAGGGCGATGGCTTCACGAAAGAGCAGCGTCACCAGCGTGGCGACCAGCCCGACGGGTATGGCGACCAGAATGCTGGTCCAGTTAAGTGCGTGCCTGCTGCTGATACTCATCGGGTTCCCTCAGGATGATTTCCTGTATGGTGCGAGAGGTGAGCTGAAAAATCAAATCACGCCTTTTTGTCATTGCCTCACTTTACACAAATGGTAATCTGCCTTTTCGTTCACCCAGCCGCACAGGAACACTATGATTCGCTTCGCCGTCGTTGGAACCAACTGGATCACCCGTCAGTTTGTCGATGCCGCTCACGAAACCGGAAAAATGAAGCTCAGCGCCGTCTATTCGCGCTCGCTGCAGCAGGCGCAAACCTTCGCCAGCGATTATCCGGTTGAGCTGCTGTTTGACTCCCTGGAGCAGCTGGCGCAGAGCGAGGCTATCGATGCGGTGTATATCGCCAGCCCAAACGCCCTGCACTGCCCGCAGGCGCTGCTGTTTATGCGCCACGGCAAGCATGTGATCTGCGAGAAGCCGCTGGCGTCCAACCTGCGCGAAGCGGAGGCGATGGTGGCCTGCGCACGTGACAACCAGGTCGTGCTGTTTGAGGCGTTTAAAACCGCCAGCCTGCCGAATTTCCTGACCCTGCAGCAGTCGCTCACCCGTATTGGCAAGCTGCGCAAAGCCTTTCTCAACTACTGTCAGTATTCGTCACGCTATCAGCGCTACCTTGACGGTGAGAACCCCAACACCTTCAACCCGGCGTGGTCGAACGGTTCAATTATGGATATCGGTTATTACTGCCTCGGCACCGCCGTCAGCCTGTGGGGGGCACCTTACAGCGTCACCGCCAGCGCCAGCCTGCTGGAGAGCGGCGTCGACGCCCACGGCAGCGTGATCCTTAACTACGGCGATTTTGACGTCACTATCCAGCACTCGAAGGTCAGCCAGTCGACGCTGCCGAGTGAGATCCAGGGCGAAGAGGGTTCGCTGGTGATTGAGCAGGTTTCCGAATGCCAGCGCGTGAGCCTGGTGCCCCGCGGCGGCAAAGCGCAGGATCTCAGCCAGCCGCAGCACATCAACACCATGCTGTACGAAGCGGAAACCTTCGCCCGCCTGGTGGAGCACAACGAGATCAATCATGCCGGCCTGGCAACCTCGCTGACCACCGCCCAGCTGCTGACCGAGATCCGCCGTCAGACCGGCGTGGTGTTCCCGGCGGACAGCCCCGATGCGGTGGTTGTGTAAATATTTCTAAATATTACTGAAGAATGTTGACCTGGCTGCGCGCGCAGCCTATCTTTTGCCAGGCAAAGGGGAGTAACTTCTTCGCCAGTTAATCGTCAATACGACATCCACACGATGTCCGGTTACTGGGGCAACCAAATTTTGGTTGTAAGTGAGACCTTGCCGGAAGGCGAGGTTTGCTTACAGCGACAATAATAATGTGGCTGGCGTCTTCCGACGTTGGCCATTTTTGTTATTGGGGCAAGAAAAAATGAATACTGTCGGCACACCGTTACTCTGGGGCAGCTTCGCTGTCGTTGTCGTAATTATGCTGGCGATTGACCTGCTGCTGCAGGGCCGTCGCGGCTCACACACCATGACCATGAAGCAGGCTGCGGCCTGGTCACTGGTCTGGGTGACCCTTTCGCTGCTGTTTAACGCTGCCTTCTGGTGGTATCTCACCGGCACTGCCGGGCGCGAGGTGGCCGATACCCAGGCGCTGGCGTTCCTCACCGGCTATCTGATTGAAAAAGCGCTGGCGGTGGATAACGTCTTCGTCTGGCTGATGCTGTTCAGCTACTTTGCCGTGCCTGCGGCGCTGCAGCGCCGGGTGCTGATCTACGGCGTGTTGGGCGCTATCGTGCTGCGTACCATCATGATTTTCGCCGGGAGCTGGCTGGTCACGCAGTTCAGCTGGCTGCTCTATATCTTCGGCGCGTTCCTGCTGTTCACCGGGATTAAAATGGCGCTGGCGAAGGAAGATGACAGCGCGATTGGCGATAAGCCGCTGGTGCGCTGGCTGCGCGGCCACCTGCGCATGACTGATAAGATCGAAGGCGAGAAGTTCTTCGTGCGTCAGAACGGCCTGCTGTATGCCACCCCGCTGCTGCTGGTGCTGATTATGGTCGAGCTGAGCGATGTGATTTTCGCGGTCGACAGTATTCCGGCGATCTTCGCCGTCACCACTGACCCGTTTATCGTGCTGACCTCTAACCTGTTCGCCATCCTCGGCCTGCGTGCGATGTACTTCCTGCTGGCGAACGTCGCGGAGCGCTTCAGCATGCTGAAATATGGCCTGTCGGTGATTCTGGTGTTTATCGGCGTGAAGATGCTGATTGTCGATTTCTTCCATATCCCGATTGCGATTTCGCTGGGGATTGTTGGCGGCATCCTGGCGCTGACGCTGGTGATTAACGCGGTGGTCAATTACCGTAACGACCGTAAGTCCGTTCACTAATCTGCATAAAAAAGGTGGCCGCAGAGGCCACCCTTATTCAAGGCACATCACCGCTTAAATCAGCGATTTCACGGGCACTTGTAAACCTGGCCGCTCATTTTACTGTCCAGCGGTGCGAAGCTGGACCAGATGTTCTGGGTTGGGCTGGTGGCACCATAAATGACGTTGCCGCCCATCTCGGCCGCACGGTTACGCAGGTCGTTGGCCGCGCCGCGCAGTGAGCTGCCTTCACCGCCTGCACCTGAGAACCAGTTGCTTTGCGCGCCGGTCACGTTGCCCAGCAGCTGGCAGCTGCTGGCCGGTTGCTGATCGGTAAAGGTGACGCGCTCGCCCGCAGAACTCAGGGTGTTAGAGGTACTACAGCCTGCCAGCAGCAGGGCCGCCACAGAGAGTCCCAGCAAGTTAATCCGCATTTTAATCCCCATTTATTATCATCAGATTCAGGCCAGAGCATCATCTATCCTTGCCCTGGAACCCGCAAAAAATTCATCAGGTTAGATCGTGTGCTAATGACTTTACTATTTTCCCCCCAAAAAGAAAAACCCCCTGTCAAAGACAGAGGGTTTTTACTCACGCGAGGTGGGGGAATTACATCATTCCGCCCATACCACCCATGCCGCCCATGCCGCCGCCAGCACCTAAGTCAGGCGCATCGCCTTTAGGCAGGTCGGTCACCATGCATTCGGTGGTGATCATCAGGCCAGCAACAGAGGCCGCGTACTGCAGAGCAGAACGGGTCACTTTAGTTGGGTCGAGGATACCGAAGTCGATCATGTCGCCGTACTCTTCGGTCTGCGCGTTGTAACCGTAGTTACCTTCACCCGCTTTCACGTTGTTGGTGACCACAGATGGCTCTTCACCGGCGTTAGAAACGATCTGACGCAGTGGGGATTCCATCGCACGCAGTGCCACTTTGATACCCACGTTCTGGTCTTCGTTCTGACCACGCAGTTCAGCCAGTTTAGAAGCCACGCGTACCAGTGCAACACCACCACCAGCAACCACGCCTTCTTCTACCGCAGCACGGGTTGCGTGCAGGGCATCTTCAACGCGCGCTTTCTTCTCTTTCATTTCAACTTCAGTTGCTGCGCCCACTTTCAGCACGGCCACGCCGCCTGCCAGTTTCGCTACGCGCTCCTGCAGTTTTTCACGGTCGTAATCAGAGGTCGCTTCTTCGATCTGCTGACGGATCTGAGTCACACGGCCGTTGATCGTCGCTTCTTCGCCGGTACCATCGATGATGATGGTGGTGTCTTTGTTGATCACAACGCGTTTCGCCTGGCCCATATCTTCCAGACCGGCTTTTTCCAGCTCCATACCGATCTCTTCAGAGATCACGGTACCACCGGTCAGCACTGCGATATCCTGCAGCATAGCTTTACGACGGTCGCCGAAGCCTGGTGCTTTAACCGCAGCCACTTTCACGATGCCGCGCATGGTGTTAACCACCAGGGTAGCCAGCGCTTCGCCTTCAACATCTTCAGCGATGATCAGCAGTGGTTTACCGGCTTTTGCAACGGCTTCCAGCACTGGCAGCATTTCACGGATGTTGGAGATTTTTTTGTCAGCCAGCAGGATGAATGGAGATTCCAGCTCAACTGCGCCAGTTTCTGGCTTGTTGATGAAGTACGGGGACAGGTAGCCACGGTCGAACTGCATACCTTCAACCACGTCCAGCTCGTCCTGCAGGCCGGTGCCTTCTTCAACGGTGATCACGCCTTCTTTGCCGACTTTTTCCATCGCCTGAGCAATCAGTTCGCCCACGGTTGCGTCGGAGTTAGCAGAGATAGTCCCCACCTGAGCGATAGCTTTAGAGTCAGAGCATGGCACAGACAGTTTTTTCAGTTCGTCAACCGCAGCGATAACCGCCTGGTCGATACCGCGCTTCAGATCCATCGGGTTCATGCCCGCAGCGACGGCTTTCAGGCCTTCGGTGATGATGGACTGAGCCAGTACGGTGGCGGTGGTGGTACCGTCGCCTGCAGCATCGTTCGCTTTAGAGGCCACTTCTTTCACCATCTGCGCGCCCATGTTTTCGAACTTGTCTTCCAGCTCGATTTCACGTGCGACAGAAACACCATCTTTGGTGATGGTCGGTGCACCAAAAGATTTATCCAGAACCACGTTACGGCCTTTCGGGCCCAGGGTAACTTTTACTGCATCTGCCAGTACGTTGACACCGCGCAGCATTTTTACGCGTGCGTCATTACCGAATTTTACGTCTTTAGCTGCCATTTTTACTTATTCCTTAAATTCGTTACGTTCAGTGACTGAAGTGAAATGAATGGGCGAGAATTACCCTTCAACAATCGCCAGAATGTCGTTTTCTGAGATGATCAGAACTTCTTCGTTGTCGATTTTTTCAGTTTTTGCGCCGTAGCCTTCGCTGAAGATCACGACATCACCCACTTTCACGTCCAACGGCTTCACGTCACCGTTTTCCAGGATGCGGCCGTTACCGACAGCCAGCACTTCGCCACGGGTCGATTTGCCCGCCGCGGAACCAGTCAGCACGATGCCGCCAGCAGATTTGGATTCAACTTCTTTACGCTTGACGATAACACGATCGTGCAATGGACGAATTTTCATTGTTAGCTCTCCTTTGAGAAGTCCAATCATTTTGGGATGAAAGCCGTGCTGCTTTGGCATCGGCCTCGTGACGGAAGAGATAAGGCCGGGTAGCACCCCTTTCAAGGGCAGGAGGTATTTTTTTTTGCTAACTGCTTCGTTCGGCGTTTTTTTGCGCAACTGGTCGCCCAGTGCAAAAAAAACGGCGCAGTCCTTAAGGCTGCGCCGCTAGCGAATTTATTGGGAAAATCAATGACGATCGTGGCGATCGTCATGCTCAATCAGATGAGACTCTTTGCGTTCGTATTCACCGTCGACGGTAAACCCGCTGTCCGGCCCGGCGCCATTGCCACGCCACATTTTAAGATGCGGCATCAGCTTCAGCGTCAGGTGCTTCTGCACCGGCGGTAACAGCAGCAGCAGGCCGAGGAAATCGGTGAAGAACCCCGGCAGCAGCAGCAGAAAGCCCGCCAGCACCAGCGAAACGCTCTTGATCATCTCCGCCGCCGGGCTTTCGCCCGCATTCAGCTTCTGCTGCATCAGCATAAAGTTTTTCATCCCCTGGTTTTTCACCAGCGAGATCCCGATGCAGGAGGTGAAGATCACCAGCAGCATGGTCAGTAAAACGCCCATCACGTGGGCCACCTGGATGAAGAGAGAGATCTCGATCCACACCAGGGCAAAAATCACTAAGAACGGTAACCAGCGCACCGTATTCTCCTGTATCAGTGGCCGCCCCACTGTGTTGCGGCGGCAGAAAATGGCGGTCTTCGCGACCGATAGTATAGAAGATGGGAGCGGCAACCCCGTTTTTCAACTGGAAATGCCGAAATTCACCCGCCCCTTTCAAAGTGACCAGGATCACATATCATTGAAACTGTTTGATATGGCAAGCGGTTTAAGTGATCTGGATTCAGGCTTTTGCAACATAGCAGAATATGATCGTGCTCAGCCCAGCGCAAACGGATAAGATCCCGCGGCGGGCTGTCCACGGCCCGATAATCACTGGATGCCAGCCACGGAGCAGGCACTTAAATTGTGATGATTTACCCGGTAATCCCCTAAAAGAAGGTTCACATGGCTAATAACATTCGTATCGAAGAAGACCTGTTAGGTATGCGTGAAGTTCCCGCCGATGCTTACTACGGTGTTCATACTCTGCGTGCGATTGAAAACTTCTATATCAGCAACAGCAAAATCAGCGATATCCCTGAGTTTGTGCGCGGTATGGTGATGGTAAAAAAAGCGGCTGCGCTGGCGAACAAAGAGCTACAAACCATTCCGCGCAACATCGCTAATGCGATCGTCAATGCCTGCGATGAAGTGCTGAACAACGGCAAATGCATGGATCAGTTCCCGATTGACGTCTATCAGGGCGGCGCGGGCACCTCGGTGAACATGAACACCAACGAAGTGTTAGCCAATATCGGTCTTGAGCTGATGGGCCATCAGAAAGGGGAGTATCAGTTCCTCAACCCGAACGACCATGTCAACAAATGCCAGTCAACCAACGATGCCTATCCAACCGGTTTCCGCATTGCGGTCTATAGCTCAATCCTCAAGCTGCTGGATGCTATCGGCCAGCTGAGCGAAGGCTTTCAGCGCAAGGCCGTCGAGTTTAATACCATTCTGAAGATGGGCCGTACCCAGCTGCAGGATGCCGTCCCGATGACGCTTGGCCAGGAGTTCCACGCGTTTAACGTACTGCTGAACGAAGAGATCCGCAGCATACTGCGCACCGCTGAACTGCTGCTGGAAGTGAACCTTGGCGCCACCGCCATCGGCACGCGCCTGAATACCCCGGATGGCTATCAGCAGCTGGCGGTGCAGAAGCTGGCGGAAGTCAGCGGCCTCGCCTGCGTTCCGGCGGAAGACCTGATCGAAGCGACCTCCGACTGTGGGGCTTACGTGATGGTGCACAGCTCGCTGAAGCGCCTGGCGGTTAAACTGTCAAAAATCTGTAATGACCTGCGCCTGCTCTCCTCCGGCCCGCGTGCTGGCCTGAATGAAATCAATCTGCCTGAACTGCAGGCCGGTTCGTCCATCATGCCCGCCAAGGTGAACCCGGTAGTGCCGGAAGTGGTGAATCAGGTCTGCTTCAAGGTGATCGGCAACGACATCACCGTCACCATGGCCTCTGAAGCGGGTCAGCTGCAGCTCAACGTGATGGAGCCGGTGATTGGCCAGGCGATGTTTGAGTCGATCCACATCCTGACCAACGCCTGCTACAACCTGCTGGAAAAATGCGTCGATGGCATCACTGCCAATAAAGCGGTGTGCGAAGCCTATGTGTTTAACTCCATCGGTATCGTCACCTACCTCAACCCGTACATCGGCCACCACAACGGCGATATCGTTGGCAAAATCTGCGCCGAAACCGGTAAGAGCGTACGCGAAGTGGTGCTGGAGCGCGGGCTGCTGACCGAAAGCGAGCTTGATGACATCTTCTCCACTCAGAACCTGATGTTCCCGGTGTATAAAGCCAAACGTTACACCGATGAAAATGAACAATAATCCACTCATCAGATAGCAGCTTAAGGCACGTCAGTTCTCAGAACGACGTGCCTTTTTACTTTGTATGGCGCACAAATTTTTAACGGTTTTTTATCTTTAGTCTTAAGGAATACAACATGTTATTACCAGAACTCATCGTCGTGTTTTTGGCGATCTATTTAGGTAGCCGGCTGGGCGGCATCGGCATTGGCTTTGCCGGGGGAATGGGGGTTCTGGTGCTCACCCTCGGTTTCCAGATCACCCCGGGAGCCATCCCGTTCGACGTGATTGAGATCATTATGGGGGTGATCGCCGCCATCGCCGCAATGCAGGTTGCCGGGGGGATGGATTACCTGGTCAGCCTGGCAGAGCGCCTGCTGCGCAAGCATCCGCGCTACATCACCTTCCTCGCGCCGCTGGTGACCTATTTTATGACGCTGCTGGCCGGAACCGGGCACACCGCATTCTCGACGCTGCCGGTGATTGCCGAAGTTGCCAAGGAGCAGGGTGTGCGCCCGTCGCGCCCGCTGTCGATTGCGGTCGTCGCCTCGCAGATTGCGATTACCGCCTCGCCTATCTCGGCGGCGGTGGTGTTTATGGCCGGCATTCTCGAACCTCGCGGCATCAGCTATCTGGCGCTGCTTGGCGTGGCGATCCCGTCCACCATGGCCGCCATCTTTATTGCCGCGCTGTTCACCAACTTCTTAGGTAAGGAGTTAAAAGATGATGATGTTTACCAGGCACGTCTGGCAAAGGGCGAGGTGACCCTGCGCGGCGCCAGCAAATTCCAGGAGAAGCCCGGCGCTAAGCGTTCAGTGCTGCTGCTGCTGCTGGGGATCGTTGCCGTGGTGCTGTACGCCACCGCCATCAGCGATGCCGTTGGGCTGATTGCCAACCCGGTGCTGCCGCGCAATGAGGCCATTGTGGTGTTTATGCTGACCGTGGCCGCGCTGATCTGCCTGACCTGTAAAATCGACACCGGGGAGATCCTCAGCGCCAGTACCTTTAAATCTGGCATGAGCGCCTGCGTCTGCGTACTCGGCGTAGCGTGGCTGGGCGACACTTTTGTTAAAGCGCATATCGGCGAGATTCAGCAGGTGGCGGGCGAGCTGCTGCATGACTATCCGTGGATGCTGGCGGTGATCCTGTTCTTCGCTTCCACCCTGCTCTATTCTCAGGCGGCGACCACCAAAGCGCTGATGCCAGCGGCGCTGCTGCTCGGCGTGTCGCCGGTTACCGCCGTCGCCTCATTTGCAGCGGTGTCCGCGCTGTTTGTGCTACCGACCTACCCAACCCTGCTGGCGGCAGTAGAGATGGACGACACCGGGTCGACGCGCATTGGCCGCTTTGTGTTTAACCACTCATTCCTGGTGCCCGGCACGCTGGCGATTATCCTGTCGGTTGCGTTTGGTTTCCTGCTCGGCGGAATTTTCCTCTGACATCAGGGGTCGATTCAGCACTGTAGGGGTCGACCTTTTTTCCGGTCGACCCGCTCATTTACTGTCGACCCGAAATTCCTACGCCATGCTATTATCTCTCCCCCGTAAGGCCGGTCCCACATGGAGAGAGAAAGACCCGTTATGACCCAGCGACTTATCCCCTACATTTTTCTGCTGTTGCTCAGCCTGTTCAGCGCTACCGCCAGTGCATCACTGTTCGGGCAGAACAGTAACAGCCAGTTTGTTCCGGTCAATCAGGCTTTTGCTTTTGATTTTTCTCAGAAAAACGATCAGCTCACGCTCAGCTGGCAGGTCAAGCCCGGCTACTACCTTTATCGCCAACAGCTGAAAATCAGCGTACAGGGCGCGACCCTGGCGCAGTGGGAACTGCCTGCAGGCAAGCCACACCAAGATGAGTTCTACGGCAAGACCGAAATCTACCCGCAGAGCCTGACGCTGCCGTTTACCCTTGAGCAGGCCGGAAACGGCGCGCAGATGACGGTCACCTATCAGGGCTGCGCCGCTGCCGGATTCTGCTACCCGCCGGAAACCCGCAGCGTGCCGCTCAATGCCGTGGCAGCCCACAGCAGCGCACCTGCGCCCGCGCCATCAGCCGCCGTCAGCGCCGCGCCGGATAACCGCAGCGATAATGCCCTGCCATTCTCCCCGCTGTGGGCATTGCTGATTGGGATTGGCGTGGCGTTCACCCCCTGCGTACTGCCGATGTATCCGCTGATCTCCGGCATTATCCTCGGCGGCAACCGCCAGTACCGCCTGGGCCGCCTGTTCGCGCTGGCGATGGTCTATGTGCAGGGAATGGCGCTGACCTACACGGTGATGGGGATTGTGGTCGCCGCTGCCGGGCTGCGCTTCCAGGCGGCACTGCAGGCTCCCGCCGTTCTGATCGTGCTTTCCGCGTTGTTTATCGTGCTGGCGCTGTCGATGTTTGGCCTGTTCAGCCTGCAGCTGCCCTCTTCCCTGCAGACCCGCCTGACGCTGTGGAGCAACCGCCAGCAGGGGGGATCGCTGCCCGGCGTATTCCTGATGGGCGCGCTGGCCGGGCTAATTTGCTCGCCGTGCACCACTGCCCCGCTCAGCGCCATCCTGCTGTATATCGCCCAGAGCGGCAATATGCTGGCCGGTGGCGGCACGCTGTATCTCTACGCGCTGGGCATGGGCCTGCCGCTGATTGCCATTACGCTGTTTGGTAACCGCCTGCTGCCGAAAAGCGGCCCGTGGATGCAGACGGTCAAAGAGGGCTTCGGCTTCGTCATCCTCGCCCTGCCGGTGTTCCTGCTGGAACGCGTTATCGGCGATGCCTGGGGCCTGCGCCTGTGGAGCGCGCTGGGCGTGGCCTTCTTCGGCTGGGCATTTATCAGCAGCCTGAAAGCCGACCGCGGCTGGCTGCGCGTGCTGCAAATCCTGCTGCTGGGCGCAATGCTGATTGCTGCCCGCCCGTTACAGGACTGGGCCTTCGGCAATGCGCCAACGGCAGAATCGGCCGCGCACCTCAGCTTTAACCGCGTCAGCAGCGTTAAGCAGCTCAACCAGCAGCTGCAAAACAGTGCGGGCAAAATCACCATGCTCGATCTGTATGCCGACTGGTGCGTGGCCTGCAAAGAGTTTGAGAAGTACACCTTCAGCGACGGCCAGGTGCAGAGCGCGCTCGGTCAGCTGCAGCTGTTACAGGCGGACGTTACCGCCAACAGTGCCACCGACAGCGCCCTGCTCCAGCACCTGAACGTGCTCGGCCTGCCGACCATTTTGTTCTTCGATGCCAGCGGCCACGAAATTCCCGGCTCGCGCATCACCGGCTTGATGAAACCTGCCGCTTTCCGCGCGCATTTGCAGAAACTGGCGCATTAAACGACACTAAGGTTCGATAATGAAGTGTAAAAGAGGAGAACCGCGTGCAGCGTGAACACGTACTTGAACAGGCTCTGAACGTGCTGGAGCAGCATGGCCTTGCGGCGACCACCTCTCTTGAAATGATGGCGGGTGAACTGGACTGCAGTGCACAGGAGCTGCAGCGCTTCTGGCCGGATCGCGACGCGCTGCTGTATGACGCGCTGCGCTATCACGGCCAGCAGATCGACGTGTGGCGCCGCCAGCTGCTGCTGGATGACAGCCTGAGCGCCGGGCAAAAACTGCTGGCCCGTTACCAGGTGCTGGCCGATGCGGTGAACAATAAGCGCTATCCCGGCTGCCTGTTTATTGCCGCCTGCAGCTTCTATCCGCAGCCGGAGCACCCGATCCACCAGATTGCCGAGCTGCAAAAGCAGGCTTCGTGGCAGTTCACTCATCAACTGCTGAGCGAGCTGGAAACGGACAACCCTGCGGGCGTCGCGCACCAGATGGAGCTGATTCTGGAGGGCTGCCTGTCACGCCTGCTGGTTAAACGCCAGGTAGAGGATGTCGAGACTGCGCGCTGTCTGGCGGAAGATGTGCTCAACTTTGCGCTGTGCCGCAAGAACGGTGCGCTGAGCTGAACAGCTTTTAATCCAGGCGGGTAAAAAGCAGGCAGTCGGCGGGAGTTTGCGTCTTTTTTATGACAAAGCCGTTGACGCCGAACGGCCTTTACGGTTTAATGCGCCCCGTTGCCCGAATAGCTCAGTCGGTAGAGCAGGGGATTGAAAATCCCCGTGTCCCTGGTTCGATTCCGGGTTCGGGCACCATATTTAGAAAAACCCGCCTCTGGCGGGTTTTTTGCTTTCTGCGCTTGATAATGAATCTCTTCCCTGAGACTCGTCGTTGCACTCAACGCCTGGTTATGACTTCCCTCTGCACGCCGTCAAAATATCATCACCCGCCACATACTCTTTGGTCTGCGTGCCGGTTAATCCCAGCATCGTGGAGAACAGGTTGTCCTGAGAAAACTCATCGTTTTCCGCCAGCTTTTTCAGACACTCGCCGTTAACGCCATAGCGCTGCTGATAATCCGGCGACAGCCAGATCAGCATCGGGACGTGCTTCTGCGTCATCGGCGCAATCGCATACGGCAGGCCGTGCAGATAGGCGCCGTTTTCCCCCAGCGACTCACCGTGATCGGAGAGATAAACCAGGCTGGTGGTGTACCGATCCTGATGTGATTTCAGCACGTTAATCGCTTTATCGACGACGTAATCGATATACAGAATGGTATTGTCGTAAGTATTTATCAGCTGCTGCTGCGAGCACTCCTGAATCTGGCTGGTATCACAGGTCGGGGTAAATTTGCGGAACTGTGGCGGATAACGGTGCCAGTAGGTCGGGCCGTGACTGCCAATGGTGTGCAGAACAATGACGCCGTTGCCTTTCAGGTTCTGAATATAATCCTCAAGATTGTGGAACAGCGCCTCGTCGTAACATTCACCGTTAATGCACATATCTGCCAGGTTCAGGCTGGTGACATCCTCATGCGGCACGCGATCGCAGGCCCCTTTACAGCCACCATCGTTATCCTTCCACAGCACCTGAATACCGGCGCGCTGAATGATATCCAGCATCCCCTCCTGGTGAGCGGCAAGGTCGCTGTCGTAATGGGCGCGTGGCATATTGGAGAACATGCAGGGCACCGACACTGCCGTGGCCGTGCCGCACGAAATGGTGTGCGGGAAGTAAGCCACATCCTCTTTTGCCAGCAGCGGCGTGGTCTCACGCGAATAAGTGCCGCCCAGCGAGAAGTTGTCCGCGCGCGTGGTTTCACCCAGCACGATAATGGTCAGATTTTTTTTACCGCCGCTCATTAACGGGTTTAGCTTTGCATCCTCGCCAATCTTAATCAGCGGAGCATTCGCCAGCTTCTGATGCGAGTAGTAAGAGAGCGAGGCGACAATGCTGTTCGACGGGCTTAGCGCCTTCACCAGTTCCTTATTATTGCGAAACAGCGAGGCATAATCTTTGTAGAAGAACAGCGCCACCAGCAGGATCAGGCAGATGGAGATCGCCACGCCGATCAGGCGATAAAGCGCGCTTTTCCACAGCGGCTGCGTCTTTTTAATCCGCACCCAGAACGCCATCACCATCATCAGTACCGCCGTCAGCAGCAGCGTAATCACCATTTTCGGCGTCAGTAGCGCAAAGGTCTCCGATGCGGTGGTGTCCATCATGTTCACGATCATCGAACGGTCGAGCACAATGCCGTAATTGATAATGAAATACTGCCCGCAGGCCGAGACCAGGATAAACAGGGCAATCACCAGACGGTCGAGCCACAGGAACGAGGCTAGCGTGGTGATGATATTAATCACGCTAAAAGCCACCACCGGCATCGACAGGAACACCAGCACGGTGCGCAGGTTATCGAGCGGCATATCCACTAAAACCTGACGGTAATAGGCAATATTCAGAAAGACAGAAATATAGAGTGAAAAGAGAATCAGATAAGAGATGCGGCTCAGCGCTGGTCTTTTAAAGTAAAGCAGTGGCATAACTTTTGGGCCCATTATCAAACAATTGCACCCAGTGTCGCCACCGCAGATTAGGAATACCTTAAGGCATTTAATAAATATGACATGGAGATTTTTTTACTTTTATTATCAATAAAATAACGCTGCTTACTCTACGCTCAGCCGCTTAATTTATCGCCAACCGCCATGTTCGCCATGGCCACACACTCCGCCTGTAGGATTTCCAACGCCCCAGAACCACAGGCAACCATCAGCGGTGAGATCGAAATCAGGGGGCCCGGCGGTTGCGGGGAAGATTCGTTGATCGCCCGGCTCTGCCAGATGATGATGCGCTGCCCCTGATAGCCGCTAAAAGCGCCTGGCCAGGGCCGCGTCAGCGCACGGATAAGATTGTGAACCTCGTCGGCGCTCTGCTGCCAATAAATTTCACCGTCTTCAGGCTTACGCGCACCAAAACTGCTGGCCTGGCTTTCGTCCTGTTCCGTTTCCGTCAGCCGCCCTGCCTTCAGCGCAGGAAGCCAGAGGGCCAACTGCGCCGCGCTGGTGGCGACCAGCTTGTTATGCAGCGAAAAAACATCATCCTGTGGGGTAATGGCCACCCGCTGTTGAGCAAGTATCGGCCCGGCATCGGGCCGCTCGGTGATACGGTGTAGCGTAACGCCGGTCTCTTTATCCCCTTTAATCAGCGCCCAGTTCAGGTGTGCCCTGCCGCGATGGGCAGGCAGCAATGAAGCATGCACATTGAAAGCTCCCACGCTGGCACAGGCCCGAATCTCTGCATTCAGCGCCTGACGGTATGAGAAACAAAAAATCGCTTCAGGTGCCAGCGCCCTGAGCTGCGCGACGATGGATGGCTGATTGATATCTTCAGGCATAAACACCGCAATGCCCTGCTCAGCGGCCTGCTGTGCCAGCGAACCGTGGAAGTGGTTTTCACCCGGCACATCGGCATGGGTGAAAACCGCCATGACCTCATAACCGGCCGCCAGCAGCGCCTGCAATCCACTGCATCCCATATCGTGATAGCCAAATACCACCGTCTTCATCGTGCGATCCTTAAGATTTACCGGAAAAACTCATGCGACAGAATAAACCATTACTGCGCGGCGACGAGCAAAGATGACAAATTTGTCATCTTCTGCTGCGCCCTCTGTTTTGTCCTGCCCAGCGCGAACTGACCGAGTCATATCGGTAAAATCAGCACGGTGGCCACACGCAGCAAAAACCTCAGCGTGACTCAGAAATAGCGGGTTTACTCCACCCCCGCTGCGCTTAAGAAGATCCCTTAGAAACGCACTAACGGGTTGCAAAACGACCAGGCTGTTCCTATTATTCGCCACCTCAACATGGCTAATTATTAAGCGTTTCATTAACAAGGATTGTTTGATGTTGTCCCTCATTTTTTGCGCCGGGCAGCGCCTTACTGCACTGGCTGCCGCTGCAGCGCATGTCGAATCAGGTGCAGGGCCAGTGCCTGGGTGGCAAAGGCATCAACCTGCTGATGAGCAGCATGCACAACAAGCTGGGGGATCACGGCTATATCACCGACAGCAGTGGGGCACTATCCCGAAGCCTTCTTAATCGTAACCGGGTTTTATAAGGTGATTGTGTGGATGGTGACCAAAACTGCGGATAAAATTGAAGCTGCACTGCGGATCAGGAGCTGTGCAATGCCATTCAAGGGGGGAAGTTAACTCATCCCCCAATAAACGAGACTTATTCTTTCACTCCATCATCTTGCGCTCTGAGTTGATAGAACAGAGAGCTAATGCAGAAACGAACACCATGGCTGTAGGGCCATAGATCAACACTGAATCTGTTAATCCCGTAATAAACAATGCCGCTACAGGCATAACAACCCCGTGAAGAGGCGAGTGTTTAAATTTACCAACAAGCACAACCAGGTAAAAGATGAACAATGAAGCAAAGCCTAACAAACCTTGCAGGCTCGTGACCTCTAAAAATTCATTATGCATATTATATTCAACATTATTATAAGCCGTGTGATTTTTGGGATCGATATGATGAATATACTTTCTTGAAACTTCAGTGCGTTCATCAGGAGAAGAAAACCCTATGTTTTTCTCAATAAAATTCACACCACTTGCCCATATAGAGAACCGCGCCCCAACAGATGTAGAACTATTAACATCGTAGTTATCAATATTATTGATCGCCTCAATCCATCGAGCCTGAGTGAAGGAGATGACCACCGTCATTAAACATACTGCAAGAGCAATATTCCTCTTGCTATATATAATGTTCCTCCAACCCAGCGCTTTAATATAGTAGAGAAAAGTGACACCCATAAATGCGAGGAACGTAATTCTAGTACCACACAGAACCATAACCAAAAATGCGACCGCAATAAATACTACATCAATCAATCGCCATAACTTCCCGAAATGGAAACCACATAGCCACAAATAAGCGCAGTAGATAAACATCACCATATAAGAAGAACTCGATGCAGCATCGGCCGTTAGTTTAATTCGACGATGTGTTACATAAAAATATTCGTAAAACCCGGCAACCAAGGTAACTATCATTCCAATGAGCAGGATAACCTTGACGCAGCTGACGGTTTTTTTGGATACTTTCCTTCCATATATCATCATTGCAGCAACGATAAAGGCCCCGAGGAACAATCTTTTCCCACTCAAACGATAACCGTCAAGAACTCCAGCGGCAATATCAGATATCTCCCGAGGTTCGCTTTGAATATAAACTACCCAAGCAACGCGCACAACCCCTATAAAAATCAATGCCAAAACCAGAAGATATGTGAAAAAATCTATTTCCTTTCTCTCTTCTTTTTTAAATAAGACCATCACGGTAAGAAAAGCGCAGATATAACCTGTAAGGTAAAATAGCTTCTGTGAGATCCCATAAGTAACAAGGTTGAGCGCTAGGGAAGTAGATAGAAAAACAACAGCAACATTGATCAACTTAGCAAAAATATTGTTATCTTTTATATCAATGTTCATTTTATTTCCAGTGCTTTATCATTAATTATTTTCTTGAATCTTTCCATATAAGAAGACTCATAAAAATCAGAAACGCTGTCTTTAATATCATTTTGTGATGACATTATGCCTTTCTTATTCAGGTTTTTTAACACCTCAGCCAACTGCTCAATATGATTGGTCTGATACAACTGACCATTCACTCCTGGTCTAATGATTTCTGATGGTCCACTGATACAATCAGAAGAAATGCAAAATACTCCACGCGATATTGCTTCCAGTAGTACCAGTGGAAAACCTTCGTTATTTGATGTCAGAAGGAGGCATGTCACGCTTTTTATATTTTTTTCGATATACCCCCATGAATCTTCTTGCCAACCATGCCAGAAAACTTTGTCACTGATATTTTTATCGACAGCATATTTTTTGCAACGTTCAGAATCAGGGCCATCCCCTACAATATCCAGTGACCAATCGAAGTCGAGTTGGCTGACTGCATCAAATAAATCTTTTAGCTGCTTCTGATCCTCAAAATGAACCCTTCCTACATAAAGGAATTTCATCTTTTTTGAACGGGGAATGACAGAATCATTTCTTTTTACCGGATTGAATACAACATCAATAGACTGCTCATTTGCACCTAAATCTATCAATTGTTGTTTGATACCTTCGCTTATAGCAAAATGATGATTGGCTAAAGTCAGGTAACGTGGTCTGTATCTATATTTCGGTGGGAGATGCATCCATGAAGATAGCATGATTTTCTGCCTGGATAGACAAATAGCACGATGGGCAATAAGGCAGGGGACCGTATTGAGTGCGATAATGTGTCCGGGCTTGTTTTTTTTCAAAAACCATGCAAGACGCAGCGTATGAAATAAGCGCGTTATTTTGGGATTTCTCATCACATCTGTGCTGGAACCCCATACGATATCCTTCATCCAGAAATCAGATTCACCTCCTGAATGATAATTGATAATGAACAATCCTGCAGAAATATACTCTTCATTATTCAGCATGTTAATCAATTGACAGGTTACATTCTCCATCCCCCCCCTGCCATTAAGCATCTCTACAATAAATAATATCTTCTTAGGATTGTTCATATCATGAAATATCTACGTTGTTTTACTACGAAAAATTTCTCTGATAGTACATGTCAATCACATTGACAGGCAACACTTTCAACGCTTTCGGACAACCAGAACACCGCTTATGTATGTCCCGTTAAGCTTTATGACAGAAACTAAGTAGCACGGTGATACCATACAACAAACCCGCCAGAAGCGGATTTGCTGGAGGTAGGCTGATAAGGTTAAAAATTGTACTTCACCCCAACCATCGCACCAGTATCGTTATAAGCGTGGCCACCGAATTGTGACCCAACGTTCCCCCAAAGATTCAACCGCGAATCGATTTGCCCTTCCACACCCATTTTGAGCTCGAGCAGATTAGTCGCACCATCCTGACTGACGCGTGCACCATCCATTTTGGCCGCGAATTTACGCGTGTTATGCAGCCAGTTCACTACGATGAAGGGCTGGAACTCACGCTGTTTACCGTTATCCAGCGCATGGTGCCCTTTCAGATAGGTTTTAATGCCCAGTCGCGTCAACAGATTACCGTCGCCCTCGCCTTTTACCACAGTGCGGTTATCTTCGTGATGCGTGTCTGCACGCACCCCCATCCAGACAAGCTGTGCCTGCGGCTGGATAAACCACTCGTTACGCGATCCATGGCTTCCCCAAAACTCGCCTGTTTTCCACGTGTATCCCCCTTCGAGAGAGGTTATTACCCCATGTGATTTATAGTGCTCCGTTGCCTGCTTTTCACCTTTCACGTCATTGGTAAACCAGGCGTACTGCAGCCAGCTATCCAGATAAGCCCCCGTTTGATCGGCAGCATTGGCGTACCAGGTCGCATATCCCCCTACGCTATAGCCATCGAGGGTGCCTTTAGAATGAAAGTGACTTTGCCGGTTATGCGTGTTGCTGTGCTGGTTACCATAGCCCGCCATAAATCCAAGATGCCAGCGGTCTGCGCCATTTTCACTCCATTGCGCGAGATCGCCGCCAATCTGAGCGACATAGCGATTGCCCTGGCTTCTTAACTGCCCACTACTGTCATGCCAGCTATTATGCCCACCCACCTGTCGCAGCCACAGGCTGGTGACTTCATTTTTATCCTTGAGGGTATCCGTAAACTGCGGTTCTCCCAGGCGGTCATGTAGGCTCATCACAAACAGGGTGTTGGCAGCAGCAAGGTTAGCAACGTAACTGCCACCTTCAGGACGCAGCACAGAAGGCTTATCCGTCCCGTCACCGGGACCTGTCGGGTGACTGGTCAGATACCAGTTTTGGCCTTTCTTATCGAGATCGTAATCATATGCTCCTGCCACGATCCGCCCGGTTTTGACAAAATTACCTTTAGAGGTCCCAGCAACATTCACAACCTCAATGCCTTCCACCGTTTGCGCACCATGCCCGCCAAGATTATTAATAGCAACATGAGTAGTACCCTGCTGCACATCTCCACCGACGATCATTTTGTTTATCGGTGAATCATCCGCTGCCAGTATGCCGTTCATCACCAGTGTGCCGCCATCGCCGAGGTAATCCCCCGCCACGTTAAGCGTGTCGAACTTCTTTTTGTCGGAAAAGGTAATGGTGCCATTATTGGTTAACTGCCCCACCAAGGAGCTATTATTCATATTCCACTGACTGCTGCTATCCAGCGTAATTGAAGACACCTTGTCTGCAGCGCCATTAAAAATAGAACCGCCAGTGAGATTTGCCCTCACCGCGTTATTGAAGCTGGATGACAGCATGTTGCCGTTAAGCGTGCTGTTTTCTGCATTGAACGTAACCTTACTGTAAATATTATTTTTTTTATCTTGAGGATCGGCAAAGTGGCGGACGGTCATAACCTGGCCGTTACCCCCGGTCAGACTGGAGTCTTTAACCTCAAGAGCCAGTTGGGTGGCGTTAACATCTATTGCCTGCGCCTGTCCGGCGTGCAGCGTCACATTATTCAAGCGGATATGATTTTCAGGGTGGGAAGCGTCAGCAGGTTTACCGTTTACATATAATCCGGCAGCCGCCTCACCAGAAGTCGTTATGATGCTCTTATTAACATTAAGTGTTCCTGCACGGCTCCACAGCCCGAAACCTTGTTTCCCTGAGGTATCGATGCGCACATTGTTAGCATCAATACGCGCCTGCGGATAAGCCACCAGAGCCGCGGCAAGTTCACCCTGGGTGGAAATATTGCTATTGATTAACGTGGCCTTACCGCCATTTGCGGTAAAAAGACCCACTGCATTGTTACCGAAGGTCGTAATGGCAACGTTATCGCCATCCAATTGATTCTCAGTGTATAGCCCATAGGAACGCTCGCCGTGGGTTTCAACCGTGCTGGTGGAAACTTTGGCGGTGCCCACCTGCGCATTCACCCCAATTGAAACGTTGCCCTGAGTGGCAACGTCGACATGGCTTAAGCTGACGGATGAATCATCGGATGGTATCCATACGGCATCACTCTGCGTGCCCTGGGTGGATAGTTTCCCGCCCTCCATGGCAACGGTAGCCGCCATGTTTGCGTTAATGGCATGGGTATCGTTGCCAAGGGTGCTGGCTGACACATGGTTCAACGCCAGATCGCCAGACATGACCATGATGGCATCGCCGTTTTCGGTCGAGAGGGTACTGTCATTAATTTTGGCGGTAGGCAGGGTGAACGGCCTATGCTGAGTACCATCCATTTGTAGCCCTACCGCAGTACCTTTCCCATGGATATTAATATGATCCAAGGCAGCATCGCTTTTACCTGCAAGATAAATTCCGGTACCATGACTCCCACTCACATTAATATTTAAGTCTCTGCCGTAAAACTTACTGTCTTGAATAATCGCGCCACCGCCGCGAATGCCTGAACTGTTGAGGAAAGAGTTCGTCGCACTAAAGCTGGCACCTTTCATCGCTCTGATAATGAAGCCATTAATTCCAATATCGCTGTTATTCAGGGTCTTATCAGAAATAGCGCCCTCTTTTCCATTGACGATAATGGTATCGTTAGTTTGCGCCCATACCGCTAAACTAACAGAAAAGAAAACTGGTAAAGAATACAGTGATGCATTGATCATTAAACCGAGAGTACATTGATTAACGTATCTTTTCATATTAAAATCCTTTTACACTGGTCACTCACAAACATAATGTATTTCTTTCGTTACACCCGCACTCTGCGATAAATGAGGCAAAACGATAGAATTCAGCTCTGTTTGCAACGCCAATCTTACGACTGGCGTTACGGTAGTGTGTATTGATCGTTTTGGGCGAACGACTCAGCATCCTTGAGATATCATTACTATTGAACCCTTTTCCCATCAAGACCATCACATCATTTTCAGCATCGGAAAGCTGCCGATACTTTTTAAGCCCAAAATTCCAGAAAGACTCCTCTTTATTAACCAGAATATTGTAATCGGCACAGGCAATCGCCAAAATTTTTCTAATCTTCATCGAAA
The DNA here is from genome assembly GCF_014773485.1 of Erwinia aphidicola. Lineage (GTDB taxonomy): Bacteria > Pseudomonadota > Gammaproteobacteria > Enterobacterales > Enterobacteriaceae > Erwinia > Erwinia aphidicola. The sequence continues at coordinate 469,687 of NZ_JACXBP010000002.1, forward strand.
TATCATACAGAGTATGATATTTCGTCAAAAAAGGGATGTGGATAGTGATTTTTTCAGAATGTTCATCTGCTGTTTTAATGCGTTGAAGAGCAGCTTTTTTTTTAAAAAGATTAATCGTCACGGTATTGTCACGAAAAATTACATTTGAAATTTTTTCGCTACATTCCAGGGAAGGGATCACAAAACAAACATTGCCTAAACCCTCTTCGGAAATCTGTTCTGTGATTAAAAAACTCAACCCCGATAAATTATAAAAATCAGCATCCATGATAGCTATATTTAACATGCTTCACACCCATGTGTTGCACTTCGGTTATTATGTTATGTAGGTTCCACTTTTAATCCAGCATTCTACGCGCAACAGTATCGGCGATCAAACACCCGGTTAGATCATAAAAATAAAAAACAAATCACCATACAAATACTCAAAGGATACATATCCCCTCTGTAGGATTATAAAAATCGGTTTTTAATGTCGCAAGGAGCGGCCGATCGTCCGAAAAAGTTCACAATGAAATAACCGCTGTGAAATTTTAGGAAAATCAGCCAGGACTTTACCTACTAATTATTAATTACATGACGTTATCGATAACGGCCAGACAGCATCGATATTTCACTGTTTCTTCTCATCTAAAGCACCTGCAGCTCGACCTTTTCAGATTCGACGTCATACCGGCCACTCATGCATAGATCAACCGGCCTTGGGTACCAGTATATCAGCCCCCTGATTTCAAATTTAATGACGCCATAACGCGCCACGCGATCTTTTTCCTGCATAGATGTAACGATTAACGTTTCGGGAATAACTCTTGGTTCAAACCGCAGAATCGTGTTCCGGATAGATTTTTCGATAAAACTCCAGTTAGGGTGATTTTCCTGGGTGCCAATCAGTGCGGGCACACCATAATTGATCACCGAGCTCATAATAAGCTTATGTCGACGCTCATCCAAAATATCTTCAATATTGCTATGATTGATCAGATCGGCAATAGCATTTTGTACCAAAGTACGCATCTGCCTGATATCGATTGGCTTTGACCGATCGTGCAAATTTTTTGGCTCATCATCCTGAAGCCGTTCCAGCAGGGTTGGCAGATATTGTGTTTTTCTTGCCTGTGGTTTATCCGAAAACAATATCGCCAACCTCCATAATTGAGTGCTCATTAAGATTGGTAATTATAACTTTACGGCCGCGACCTGGTGAAAAAATGTCAGACAGCTGAGACCACTCCGTTTTAAAGCCGAGTTTCAATTCCTGTGCTTCCTGCTTTTCGACAGGATAACGAGCCGGTATAAACCCGTGATAGATCTCCTCACCTGTTTTAATGGTGGCAGGTACCCATAGCAGATCGAGTAGCTGATCTGGCGGTGAAACACTCAGTTGCTGAATAGAAGAAAAAGGTACCCAGCGATATCCACCGGCACAGATAAATTCGCAAACTGGGCCAAGGCGGCCATCACTATCAGCTATCCAGGAAAAATTACCCAGCAGAGCACTTTGGCCCGCCGTTTCATCAGCCAGATCGAAAGCTTCATAGCGCAAGATTTCCGCCTGTTCTACATCCCCATGATACTGCTGCACATTTGCATCATGCAATTTCTGCATCCACAGCGGGGTGTCCCCTTGCAGGGTTGCCGCCTGCCGTTCGCCGTGCAATACCTGAGCGCGCTGCATTTCACTGAACACCAGGTTTTTGCAGAGCTCGGTTTGTTTTTCACGACCGTCCTCAAGCAGCGCCAGGGTCTCCAGCTGTAGCAGGGCTTTCTGCCAGGCGCCATCAACACAATAAAGTTTAAACAGAGCCTCGCGTAATTTAAGGTTTTGTGGATACTCTTTTACCTGTGCGACTACCTGTTCAAATATCTCTTCCAGCGATGAGATTTTAAGTGCCTGAGTGAGGGAGGTTAAATCGTTCATAATAGCTATTCCTTTTCTCAGTAATGAGAATCCAGACCCACTTTATAAAAGTCCTGAAATACCAGGTCAGGGACTCTGTCTTTGTTTTTCGCCATGATATACTCAGGAGAGAGCGCTTTTAAAAGATCGGTTTTTTGATCTTGCTGGAAAAAATCATCAATAGATTCTCCTGTTTCAAAATCCGGCCAAACCTTCTCCATAAGAAAATCCCGTGCGATGATGCATTCAGTTAATGTTTTTCCTTTAACCTGCTCCCTGATGTGGTCGAAACGATCGTCCGTTTTAATAGTATGTTTTTCATAGTGACTCGCATCATGATATTCATCCCCCCCCTGCTTCTGCCAGATAAGGAAATATTTATATTCCGCCTCCAGCCTTTTCAAGATATCGCTACCCTTATCTTCTGCCTGGTCGAGTTCAATAAAGTAGTGCAGATCGTTGATATTACTTCCGCTATTGGGAAGCACCTCTTCAACCTCAGGAATTTTTTTGGAAGCCTGCAAGTCACTGCCAGAGTAAATCAGCTGGTAAAAATTCTGTTCTTCGGTTTCAACATCGCTCTCTCTCGCCAGAGAGAGTTTGAAATGACCGGCCTGAATTTTGCTTCCAGGCCGCAGCGAATGGGCGCTGCCATACTTGAGCTCTACGCTATCCAGACTACAGAGGTGATCAACGCACAAATTAAGTATTACGGGCCTGTTGAGATGCCAATAGAAGGCAACCACATCTCGCCCTGAGCGGCTATTCGTGATACCAAAGTCGCCACTGACCACATCAAGAACAGCAATATTCTCCGCAGTGAGCCTCTTATCCAGTGCTACAGGCTGGCGCAAAGCTGGCCATTCAAATTGAATATTCATGCCATTACCCCCCTATAAACACATCACCAGAGCCTGACACTATCGCAGCGCCACAGCCCGTGACATCGCCGACCCGCGCTGCTGGTTGACCATTGATAAATACCGAGCCAGAACCGGTCGCGACTGGTGCAGCGCCGTGCCCAATGGCACAGGGTGCAATGCTGACGCTAACCAGTGCCGCGGCACATCCATTAGTAGTCACGTTGTCAGAGCCGGTAGCTATCGCTCCTCCGTGAGAAGTCGCATCCCCAACTCTTGCTGCGTTTTGCATCGTTAATTCTCCTTAATGAAATTGAACTTACGACAGCGAATAAATCTGCTGTCGTAATTGCCTGAACCGTTAAGGCTCTGGTGTTGCGGTCGGTGTTGGTGGCGGCGTCGTTGGTGGCGGCGTCGTCGGTGGCGGCGTCGTTGGTGGCGGCGTCGTTGGTGGTGGCGTCGTTGCTGGCGGCGTCGTTGGTGGTGGCGTCGTTGCTGGCGGCGTCGTTGGTGGCGGCGTCGTTGCTGGCGGCGTCGTTGGTGGTGGCGTCGTTGGTGGCGGCGTCGTTGCTGGCGGCGTCGTTGCTGGCGGCGTCGTTGCTGGCGGCGTCGTTGGTGGTGGCGTCGTCGATGGCGGCGTCGTTGGTGGTGGCGTCGTCGATGGCGGCGTCGTTGCTGGCGGCGTCGTTGGTGGTGGCGTCGTCGATGGCGGCGTCGTTGCTGGTGGCGTCGTCGGTGGCGGCGTCGTTGCTGGTGGCGTCGTTGCTGGTGGCGTCGTCGGTGGCGGCGTCGTTGCTGGCGGTTCCGTGACCGGTGGTTCCGTTGGCTTCGGTGTTGGCAGCGGTGGCAGAGGGACAACCACCCCAGGCAACGTGCAAAGCATGGGTAACCCTGGCAACCCCATAAGGATACCGATGCCGCCGCCGCCGCCGCCGCCAGCACCGCAACTGTTACCGCAGTCACCAGGGTTGATATCTACCTCCCCCCCCTGGATAACGATTTTCCCAGCGACAAGCTTGATGACAGAGGCAGTAAGGCACAGCTCGCCCCCTACGGCGATGGTCATAGCCCCCCCCACCACCGTAGTATTGGCACCGCCAACGGCAAGTGAGTTGTAACCGCCGACGTTGGTCATAGATGCACCGCCGACGTTCGTCATCATCGCACCACCGACGTCAGTTATTGATGCGCCGCCGACGTTCGTCATCATCGCCGCTCCAACGTTGATCCCGTAGAGAGCGCCAACGTTAAGGCTATGGGCAGCACCAACCTGAATACCCAGCGCTGCCCCAATAATGGCGCTACTATTACCGCCTACGTCAGACTTATAGTTGGCACCGACAAACAGATTGCGTGAAACGCCAACGTTCACATCAGAATTTAGCCCAATGCTCTGCACTTCATTGCTTTTGGTCAGGCGGGTCATGTCGCGTTCCGCCTGCTCCCAGTAGTGCTCCGCGCCCGGTTTATCTTCAAAACGTACGCCGTTGTAGTTACTGCGGCCACCGCCGATCGTACGGCTGATCAGGCCACTCTGCGTGCCGTTAGCCGGAAGATCCCACGGCGGCATCGTGGTGTTGTTGTACAGGCAGCCGATAATCAACGGCCTGTCGGGATCACCATTGATAAAATCAACGATCACTTCATGTCCAATACGCGGAATATGAATCGCACCGAAATTATCCCCTGCCCAGCTCTGCGTGACGCGCAGCCAGCAGGAGTCAGACTCGCGGTTTACACCATAGCGGTCCCACAGGAAGTGGACTTTTACCCGCCCATACTCATCAGTCCAGACTGTCTCACCCGGAGGCCCGACGATAATCGCGGGCTGCGGGCCACTGGTTTTTGGCTTTACCACGGTCATAGGATGACGGTAGATTTTGGTGGTAGGTTGAACGGTGAACTGACACTGGTAAGTAAATTGATCCTGTGACGAGATCTGATCGACCTCCTCGATCTCAAGTGAACTGCGGAGGATCATATATTCCCGATTCGCTTTCGTTACGGGGTAATTGACCAGCTCGTAAACGCAGCCGCAAGCGATACCGCGCAGTTCTCCCGAGCCTTCACACCGGGAGCCCAGCGCCCCTCGTTCTTCCATGCGCACGCGCGCCAGCTGCTCACCAATTTGTGGCTGCTCATAGTCACCGGGCCAGTGAAATATCTCCATCTGGTTAAAACTGGTCTTCCTTGGCTTATTATCCAGCGCCATGATGTCTGCGCGTGATTTGGTAAAATCATAGTCATTAGTTACCCAGGAGCCGGAGGTAATAGTTTCTTCGAATTCGAATTTATTAATATACTCCTGATCCATCTTCGGGCTATCGGGGCCATACTGCATCACATGATAGGCTTCACTAGGGAATTTCTTATGCGCACCGACATTATCGACTAAAATCAACTTGTGATTTTTTTCACTGTGCTCAAAAAACCAGTAAATCCCCCACTCTTCCATGAGCCGCTGCAGAAATTCGTGATCGCTTTCCCCATACTGAACCTGGAAGTCAAGCGAGGGATAGTTACCCGCCAGCCGTTTTTCATAAGGGAAATTGTAATCGGACAGAACTTCGTCAATAATATCTACCACAGACTTCTGCTGGAATATTTTGAAATCTCTGGTTAATGTCGCCAGGTTAAACCAGGGACGGATCACTATTTCATATAAAGCCTGGTTACCATCACGACTTCGGTAACGCGCTTTTTCAACCAAGCCAGAAATTTCTCGCGTATCTTTACCAACGCCATAAACCTCACCCAGCCCGTTACCATCAATTTCTATCTCGATGGTCATCTCTTTACCAATCAACGCTTTCAAATCAACGTTTGATGCAGACTGCCATGGAATGAGTGAGTTAGCCGGTGTTTTCGCAGTAATCGTGTAGGAATAGAGCGTAGAAAGTGCCTCTTCCCCTTTCAACTTCGAGATGACCAACGCCGGCTCTCCAAGTAGTACCGGCATAGCCGGACTGCTTAATGTAATAGTACGTGACATATCACCACCCGATGCGTTGTGAATATCTTAGAATGGTGCCTCAGGCATTTTTGCCTCTGCCCCTCGTAACGGGATCCTGCGCGAATCCAAAATTTTCCTGTGCCGACTTTGCCGCCAAACCCAGATCCCCTCTTCCTGTTGAATACAGTCAGGCCAGCTCTTCCACGGCATTGCTTCGACACCGTCATTGATGCGAATCCCATAATCTTCCTTCGAACCCTCCATGAGTAAAACCTGAGAAAGTGTGTTAAAGCTCCATGCTTTTTTTAAAGCAAAAGATTCCCAAAAGGGTGAATAAGAACGCTTTAACGCTTTAACCCACTGAAACAATGTTTTCCATTTTTTGTCAGAAAAATCGCTTTTCTGCCGATTATTCAAAATCCTTGCTGCCCAGAATGTTAGTGGGTATTCAGCAAGCATATTTTTCTCAAGCCAGGGAGAAGAAACCGCACTGTAGATAATAACCAATGATTCTACTCCTGCCTCTCCAGGCTGAATAATAAATGAGCCGATGTAATATTTATTCACTTTCAAAGCAGCAGCCGAGATGACAAAGCACCACGGATACCCCCGTGAGCAATATTCATCTGACATAGCCTCACCCATATTCATTAGCACATTCTTCACAATAAAATCGTGCACTTTTCTCTGCGCTCTGCCCCAGCGACTAAACAGGCCTGCACGCGATCCGTCGACAAGTAAATACAGGCGTAACGACATAGTTCCCTCTATCTTAGATTTGCAGGTGTTATTTATCACCAGGGCAGCGGAAATCATGCAACAGGTCCATCGCAAGACGATCTCCAAAGGTCAGCCCACTAACTTCAATATTTGCGCGGCGCTTATCTAATTCATATACCAGTGCCATACCGTCGTCATCTGAATCGACAATATCTTTGGCCCCCTCGAGCCAATGGAATAGCGCCCATGGGCCACTGTATTTCCGCGATGATGAGCCGGAAATTACCCGCGGCATCGCATTCAACGTAATTTTTGACGCGATACGGGAGGTTGGCCAAGTGACAGACACTGGCGAAACGGCCCAGTGAGCATAATTCACCTGCGCGCCGTCAAAATTCATATTAAGCTGTGTAATTTCCGGGTCTAAGTAAGGAACGGATACTTTAAAAGAGAGCGACAGCTTACGCCCACCTTCCTCCTGAAAAAAAGCATCACGAATTTCTGCGGCCTGCTCAAAAACATTCAGTATGTCCTCATCGCTGTAATCGCTCTGCCCCTTATAGCGCCACGGATGGGAAGCGGTATCCACTTTATCCGCCAAATTTTTTTGGAAATAATTGTCAACCAGACCTCCGGCAGCAAAAAAGCGCTCAAAGTCAGATCGTTTTACTTCACGCTGACTTTGCGCAAAGGGGTAACGGCCTTCAATCGTTGCGCGGCAAACCTGCCCCAGGCTGTCCTCAATGCCTTCATTACTTTTGGCGATAGTTTCACGGCTGGCGTGGAGATAGGCATTTTCCAACAGCGGGCCAACCAGCTCAGGTAGCGGTTCAGGCCAGGTTTGCGCTTCTGCACTCATGTTAAGAGCGGCATTGGACAGCGCCAAAACGCTGCCGCTCTTCAATGCATCGTTGTAGAGTACGAACAGCGTATATTGCTCACTGAGCGCTGCCATCAGCTTGTTCAGCTCTGCTCCTGCCCTCGCCGGGCGCGCATCCATGGCTGGCTCACTGCTACCGGTCACAAATTCGCGCAGTGGAGAAAACTGACTGTCCACATGCTCACGCAGCAGCTTCTTTTCCACCGCGGCCCACGCCAGATTAACTTTCGCTACCGCATTTAAAATCCTGCCTTTATTTCTAACGTTATCGAGCAAAGACTTATCGTCTTTTCCTACCAGTGTCGTTTCCTCCACTGCTCGCTGGAGCAGATTCACCAATGGAGAATCCGTAGCGCTGAGCGTTTTTAGCATATATACATCGCCGATAACGCCAGCATCCCCGTACTCCAGCGGCATCACATCTGTTTTGATGCGAATATTACCCAGAAATTCCTGCCAGTGTCGGGCGTACTCATCCAGGTAAAGTGCCAAAATCTGCTGCTGAACCGGGTTAACTAACACCCCTTCGCCTGTCACTTTTATCTTTGGCCGCGCGCCGCCCTCCCCATTACTGCTGCCTTTGCCCAACACCCAGGCGTCCTCACGCTCCAGCAGCATTAAGCCCGGGTCCATTTTTTTTTTAAACAGCTCGTAATAGCCTGCGCGGGTAAAAAGGCCGGGAATGACCGTCTCCCCCGCGGCATCATCCATTGTGAAAAGCTCACCGCTGCGGGATTTTGTCATCGCATTCAGCGTCAAATCAGCAGGTACATCGGGTGCCAGTGAGGTTTTAATCCGCTCATACAGTCTGCTGGCAACATCCTCGCGCTCGATCAGGGTACGAGCATACTTCACCAGGCCGTCATCAACTCCCTGGCCATAGCGACGCCAGTCGGGCGAGGCCAGCAGGTTGGTCAGATGTGAGACGAAAATCCGACGCTCTTCATAAGCCTGCAGTTTCCCACTGGTCTCCCAAAGATGAGTGATGCTGTCGATCATGTATTCACGATCCATTTTCCCCTGCGCAAATACCTGCAAGTAGAGTTTTAACTGATTGAAAATTTGCTCGGTATTGCCTTTATCGATCGCCTGTTGCAACGCCTGTGTCGTCTGCTGTTCGATCTGCGGCAGCAGCAATCTTTGCAGGAAAAATTGATAGAGTGAATCCGAAGCATTCATCACATCCGTGCCGGTATAAAGGCCATAACGCCACTCTAACGTCGGATTAAAAATGTCCAGGTTGCCGTATTCTGGCAAATATTGTGAAAGCATCAGCAGCCGTGGCAGCAGATTGTGATTAGACGTGCTGACGAAGCGTTTCACTTCAGTATCTAGCGCCACGACTTTCGTCTGGACAGTATCCAGGAAAGAATTATTCAAGTGATAGCTGTTGTAAAAACCGTTAAGCATTATAAATGTCGTAATAATACAGAGCGTATGCCCAAGAAAACGCTGCAGGCGATATTTCGACTCATTCGCCAAATTATGGCGTGCTAAATCAAGGTCCTTAACGATCACTTCACTGAACAGTTGCTTCAGGAAATATTGCCGACCATAGGAGACATCTTTAATGAGGAAATCGCGGTCTCCAGGTACTGCCGTGAGAGAGGCTGATACCGTTGGGACCGTATGATCCACGTAGTTGGACCATTTGCGCATAATGGTCTCATTATTTAACAAACTAAAATCTACCGGCTGCAGGCTGCTGACGAAATACAAGCCCCGCAGCTGGGTATAACTCTGGGTTTCATCGTAGCGGGAAGAAAAGAAGATGTTGTTCACAACCTCAGACACCATGCCTGCAAGTAGACGAACATCCTGCGGTAGCGCGTACATCTTCTTACGGTCACGGTTATCGTACTCTTCCTGCTGCCGTACGATCATATCGCGTTCGATACGCTCTTCCAGCAGCTGTAACTCCGCTGTTATCTGGCCAGAGATATCAGAACACGACTCTGTTCGGGCATCGCCATACGGGAAGGTGACTCCCCAAACCTGCTCACGTTCCTGCTCGGTTAAGATCCTGAAATATTCGGCAAAACCGGGTAGCTGATCAAGCTTTGTCACCACGACATACACCGGGAAGCGAACGCCCAGCGTCTGGCGTAAATCCTCTATTCTGGCACGTAACGTCGCCGCCAGCTCGAACAACTCTGCTTTATTGCGCCCCATCACATCGGCTGCGGAAAAAGCGACCACCACGCCATTCAGCGCTTTCACCGGTCGGTATTTCTTTAACGCCTTGAGCATCGCATTCCACTCACTCAGATGCTTTTCGGCTTCGCTAACGTATTTACCCGCAGTATCAATATAAATGGCATCATTGGCGAACCAGCATTCACAGTTTCGCGTCTGCTTTGCCGGTTTCCCCACCAGATTTAACTGTTCAGGCAGAGGGAAGTTTTGTCCCGAAGCCAGAATAGCGGAAGTTTTCCCCGCATCTTCCGTGCCTAACATCATGTACCAGGGCAGCACTTCAAGTGGTTTGCGAGCGAGAATGACTCGTTGAAAAAACGAGAGGTTGCTACGATTTTTATTGACGTACTCTACCGCGCTGGCGATAGCTGAAGTCACTTCTGAGGTGTCCTCTTCGGCCGCAGCGGGAGCGTTACGAATGAATTTATCCAGCAGGGACGGGTTATCTTTTAACGCCAGCAGCAGTAACCACAAAGCGTAGAGCAAGGTGATGACCAGAACTGCCGCGATAATCATTAAGCGCGCGCTTATCGCGGCAAGCGGATGGCTATCTCCCGCCAGAAGGAACGGACCAAAAACCCAGACCAGGACGCAAACAGAGGCGCTTAGCACGATAAAAAGCGGCCAGCGCAGCCAGAAGCTCACCAGTGCCAGTATCGACAGCAGAATGAAGATAAACCGCGACTTAGCGCTGAGCAGCGGGCGCGATTCGCCAAAGCCAAAGAATGGCCCAAGCAGCCAGATAGCAGCAACGACCAGAGCAATGCAGCAAATAGTTAGCAGCGCCTTCAAAGACCGCCTGTTGAAGACTCTATTTAAATAAGACATGGTCACTCTCACTAATACGTGACAAAAAACTCTACGCGGCGATTTTTCGCCCGTCCCTGAGCAGTATCATCAGAAGCCAGCGGCTGGCTGCTGCCGACCCCCTGAACTTTCACCTTGCTGGCGGGCAAACCTGCCGCCGTGAAATAGCTGGCCACTTCCGCTGCGCGTTTTTCCGACAGCACCAGGTTGTCTTCCAGACCGGGGCGGTGGATAGGCGTGTTGTCCGTATGGCCAACAATCACCACATCCCCATCAACACGACGTACTTCACGCGCCACGCGTTCGATAACTTTCACCATTTGTGGCTGAACCTTGATGGAGCCAGACAGGAATAATGAATCGCCATGCAATACCACCTTGCTCAGTTTCTGCGTTTCATCCACGCTCAGGAGCTGCTGGTTAATTTCTTTACGCAACAGCACAGCCAGACGCAGGCGCATTTTCAGCTGCGGGCTGGTCACCTTAATGTTTTGCATCAGGTAGATGTCATTGTTCAGCCCATCTGCCCGCATTGACAGCCAGTATTTGCACCCGATAAATGCGGCAGCGACCACGATCCCGGCACAGAGTGCCGTCAGCCGCACCGGAACGATCATTTTCTTGCGTCGTACCGGTCCGTGCGGCTGCAGGCCATGCGGTGACAAGAGAGAAAGAGTGGTTTCGCGGGTGCTTTGAATCAACGTCAGTAGGCGCTGCCGTATTTTAGTCAGCTGGCGATCCCCCTCTTCAACGATGCTGTAACGCCCCTCAAAACCGAGTCCTAGAATACGTAGCAGCACTTCCAGCACATCAGCGAACTCGCTGGGGTTCATCGACAGACGGCCAATCAGCAGAAAAAATTTGTTGCCTCCGTCGTTATCCCCTTCAAAGTGGTTTAACAGGTTGCTTTGCGACCAGCCGGACTCCAGCCCCCACGCGGTGGTGTGCGCGGCCTCATCCAGAGCTGTGCACAGGCAGTAGCGGACTATTGCCATCTTTTTCCAGGGAATGTTGACCTCGTCACAGACGATACTGAACAGATTGATTTGGCTCTTAAGCGTAGTTTTGAGCATCTCGACGTAACTGAGATCGGCGATCTGTTCTGGCATATCACTCAGAGCGCGCAACAGCGGTTGAGCAGCCTCAAGCAGGGGACTTTCTGCCGTCGAAACCTTTAACATGCGCTGCTGTACGCTTTCGCTTTTCAGCATCAGGTGATTTTTGAAAATTTTATCATCAGGCTCGGGCATATCACCCTGCTCAGAGGATTTCACACCCGGCTTTTGAACCCAGTCACCCTGTTCATCAAGCAGGAATTTACCCAATGCCTGCGCTGAACTCTCTTGATCGGCAACCAGCTCTGAAGCAGCCGTGGTTGGCGGGTTGGTATCGTCTTTCATCAGCCCCTGATTCCCCAAAGATCCATTTTCAGGCCTGGGAATTCACCGGCAATGTGTAGCGCCAGCGCACCGGTGGTGGAAATCTTTTCCCAGAAAGGACCGCTTTTAAGCAACTCAAAATAAACATATCCCGAGCTATAAGGGATCTGCCGCGGAGGCACCGGTAACCCTTGCAACACCAGACCTGGCAGGTGTGAACGCACCAGTTCGTGAAGCTGCTGCGGCGCACTGATTTTGGCCTGTGCATGGAACTGCTGCTGCAACACATCCATCGGCAGCTGTGCATGAACCGCCAGAACCAGGTTAGTGAAGGAAAGCAGCTCATTCGGCAGGATGGCAGCCGACCAGACACCGTTACCCTTGTGGTGGAGATCGATGAGCTGACCTGCGCGCACCAAAATTTGGTTCAGCAAATCGTGAACATCATCAACCAAGGGACGAATGGAAGGATAAAGCCTGGCGTGATCGTAGCCAGGCGCCGGTTTTGGGCGGCGCGTTTTGGTCCGAACAAACGTCGACAGCTCGCCGGCAAGTTTAGCCAGTTCTTCATACAGAACTATCGGTGGCAGCTCCGGGATATTGCGCAGGTGATCGAGGATCGGTTCATATTTATTGAAGATTTGCAGTAGCAGATAGTCCACAACTTCCGCGCTGGCGCTGGCTTTTCCATCTGAAGTTGATAAACGGGTTGCCAGCATTTCAGCGCGCATTTTTACCAGACCGTTTAAATGTGTCAGCCACTCCGTGAGCAGATGATTAGCGGCATAACCGGTGACCGGAGGGATGTGGTCTTCCAAGTGCAACAGGACGCTGCCATCCGGTTGAATCGCCTTGACGCGTGTCAATGTTAGGCCAATCCATGATTCAGTCATCTCATCCTGAGAGACCAGTTTCAGCCGGAGCTTAGCAAGCTGTACGGGTTTAGGGCCCTGCCGAATCGAATTGGTATCACACAGCTCAGCTTCCTGGGCACGAAAACGCGCAAGAGAACTATTGTCATACTGACTGAAGATGGTCTCATCGCTGTTATCAAGCCGCAGCGGAACAGCCAGGCAGAGCGTTTTGCCCAGATGCTCTGGCAAAATGGTTAATGGTTCCGGCAAATCGGCATGATCCGGAATGTCAAAGGGGGTACCGTCTGGCAAAACGCCACGTGCAGAACGCAGCACTAATTTGCCATAGGCAAGCGCTTCACGATCTATCTCGTACTGTGAAAACCCCCAATAAAAAGGACTCAGGGTTGATGCTCTCTTATGAGCATAATATTCAAAGTAACGTTCCTGCTGTTGAAAAAGTTGCGGACGCAGAAACAGCCCTTCACTCCAGACGACTTTATTCGTTCTCACGGCTTAATCCATTTTATTGATTGTAATTTTTGTTTTTTGGAAATCCACACTCAGTTCAATCGAATCATCACTAAAAATATTTGACCACCACCATGATTTTTTTCTTTCGGGAAAAACCCAACTATTTGACCAAACTGAATCATTGATATCGCGATAAGCACCAATGAAACCCAATCCATGGACATCGCGATCTGGCTTAAGAAAAATCACGCGAGCTTCTCCCGGTTGTAAAATCGCTTCATAATCTTTAGACGTAGCTTCCTGGACTGGCTTGCTATTTCCATCAAATATTTCGAAAAAATCAACATTATTAAAAACGTCCATATCCCTGACGCTGTAAACAAATATTTTCAATGGTGCGGGATGGCCGTTTTCATTGGGGTTAACGTCTTTGCTTGCAGCCAGATTTATTTTTATCTCACCATTTACTGGCTCACGTTCTTCGTGGCTGCTGCAGGAGGTTAATAAGGTCGACAGAAGTATTACTGCCAGACCATGCTGAATACAAAAGCATACTTTTTGAACTCCTGTTCTGAACAACATAATCCTATCCATGATTTTTATTTTTTGAATGAGAGTTTTGCCGCTGCTACAGCAAAACTCTTTTACATCATACCCGTAAAATTAGCTGCGCAAGTTAGCTTTTACGTCGTAGCTTGTTGAGATAACACCAGATTTGGCACCCTCAGCATTTTGCATCACATAATCCTGAGTCAGCTTAGTGAAAGCGAATTTTACAGTCTCGCGCGGACGGGTTTCATCGTCATATGAACCCTCGGTGCTGACTCGAGTAATAATCGCATCGGTGAACTTGATTGTCAGATATTCCAGGGGATCGCCACCGGCTTTACGCACTACAAACTGGATGTTTTTAATGTGCTTACCCGAAAGACAATAGTTAAGAAGATTAGTACTGGCTTTATCAACGTAATGCACGAAGCAAAAATCTTCCACCGTTGCTTTGCCAGAACCGCCGCCAGAACCACTGTGCATATTTGAATGTTGAGAACTCTCCCACTTCCATGAAAGCACTTCTATTTCATTTTTGTGAGTAGCATCCAGTGATTCTCCTTCGATGCCTTCAATTTTGATAAACATATCTTGAGCCATAATATTTCCTTTATCATTTCTCATTGAGTTACGTCACACAAAGTGCAACAAGAAAAAAAATTATAAAAAAATCTAGAGTTAAATTTAGTTAATCAAAAAAATCTAAAAACCCGGTTTTTAGTCAAAGATTAATTAATAGCATCTAATAAATCAGGCAACATTTTTCAAAGAAGGTAATTTAGCCACCATACGTAATGAAACGGTCAAACCTTCCAGCTGGAAATGCGGTCGTAGGAAGAACTTCGCCTGATAATACCCCGGGTTGCCTTCCACATCTTCTACCACCACCTCAGCGGCAGCCAATGGTCGGCGGGCTTTACTCTCCTGAGAAGAGTTAGCTGGGTCGCCATCCACGTAGTTCATCACCCAGTTGTTCAGCCAGCGCTGCATATCCTCACGCTCTTTGAAAGAACCGATCTTGTCACGCACGATACATTTCAGATAATGCGCAAAGCGCGAGCAGGCAAACAGATAAGGCAAACGGGCGGAAAGATTAGCGTTTGCGGTGGCATCGGGATCGTAGTATTCCGCCGGCTTCTGAAGCGATTGCGCACCAATAAATGCTGCGTAGTCGGTATTTTTCCGGTGAATTAACGGGATAAATCCATTTTTCGCCAACTCGGCTTCGCGACGGTCAGAAATGGCGATTTCCGTCGGGCATTTCATATCGATTCCGCCATCATCGGTTGGAAAAGTGTGGCACGGAAGATCCTCTACGACGCCACCACTTTCTACTCCACGGATCATGGTGCACCAGCCGTAATACTTGAACGAACGGTTGATGTTCACCGCCATTGCGTAAGCCGCATTCGACCAAACATATTTACTGTGATCAGCACCGTCGGTGGTTTCTTCAAAATTGAAGTTATCGACCGGATTGGTTTTGATACCGTACGGCAGACGGGCGAGAAAACGCGGCATCGCCAGCCCGATGTAACGAGAGTCCTCAGACTGGCGCAAAGAGTTCCAGGCTGCATATTCGAGATTTTGCGTGAAGATTTTTGTCAAATCGCGCGGGTTTGCCAGTTCCTGCCAGGAATCCATCTGCATCACAGAAGGTGATGCGCCAGTTATAAATGGCATATGGGCGGATGCAGCCACCCGTCCAATTGATGAAAGGAGATCAACATCAGGTGCCGAATGATCGAAGTGGTAATCAGCGACCAGGCAACCATAGGGTTCACCCCCCAACTGGCCATACTCTTCTTCATAAATTTGCTTGAAAAGCGGGCTCTGATCCCAGGCAATGCCTTTATAACGCCGCATATTACGGCGTAGGTCATTTTTGGAAATGTCCATAAAACGTAACTTCAGCTTTTCATCAGTTTCGGTGTTGTAGACCAGGTAGTTCAGCCCACGCCAGGCACTCTCAAGGCGCTGAAAATCATCATGATGAAGGATCAGATTAATTTGCTCGGAAAGTTTCAGATCGATCTCTGCAATGATTGCCGCGATATTTTTATACGCGTCGTCAGCCAGGGTAATTGAAGTGCTTAACGCCTGTTCAGCGAGTGTTTTCACCGCAATTTCAACTGCCGTTTTAGCCTGCTCAGACTTCGGCTTAAACTCACGAGTTAATAAGGTGCTAAAATCACTCTGCGAGGCCGTCTGCGTCACAGCAGATTTATTTGTTTCTGAATGAGTTGCCATAGTTTTCTCTCTTCATCACTTTAAGGAAGTGCTGTCATCAGCCTTTTTTGGTTTAGGAGCCGAAGCCAGAGTACTTAATAGTGATTTGTCATTAAGCACTTTCATCACCAGGTTTTCTGCGCCGGCTTTACCGTCCATATAAGTTTGCAGGTTGGCAAGTTGAGTACGGGCCTCAAGCAGCTGCGCCAAAGAGTCAACTTTGCGGGCAATCGCATCTGGTGCAAAATCATCCATGCTTTCAAAAGTCATATCCACCATCAGCTGTCCTTCGCCCGTTAGCGTATTAGGAACCGCGAATGCAACGCGCGGTCGCATACCCTTCATACGTTCGTCAAAGTTGTCGATATCGATATTTAAAAACTTTCTGTCGGCAACAGGCGGCAGCGGCTCAAGTGGCTTACCAGACAGATCGGCAAGCACACCCATAACAAATGGCAATTCGATTTTCTTTTCACTACCATAAATTTCCACGTCATACTCTATCTGCACCCTTGGTGCACGATTGCGTGCAATAAATTTTTGCGAATTACTTCTTCTCATAGGAATATTTACTCTTTTAAAAGTGTTGAAGAATGTTTTTTAACCTGATGGCTACTGTCAGGTGATTAGCCAGCACTGCCTCCCTGTCATTTGTAATCCAACTCGACCCCGGCGATTGTCTGAATTTTACCTGCGGTAACGGCCGAGTCCCCTAATGCATAGTAGCTCGCTACAAACCTGTGACTTATTGGCTCCGCTGACTCTGGAATAAGATAAGTCTGACCAGTTGATGGATTATCAATAAAGACCTGCGAGCCATCTTCTTTTCTGACCCGTATTTGTACATTAAGACTATATGTTTTATCTATAGTATTATTTATTAAATTACCCGTGACGCTATCAAAACTTGATAAATGGCTATTGAAAAAAAGCGTCACTGAACGATTAGCTGGACAGTTTTTTAATGCAATATCAAAAGGCGTACTTCCTGCTTCACTCGCGTTATTCTTAAGAGAATTCGTAGATATCTGTGGCAATGTTACCACGCCATTATTACCACCATTATTAACCAGCACCTCACAGGTTTCTTCCGTATATTTTCCTGTAAAACTGACATCGATAGCACAATCAGTTAAACAAGCATCCGCGGATAAAATTAATTGGCCGCTTAATGCCGCAAAAATGAATATTACTCGGAAAATACCTACTTCCCCGATGGTAAATTTACTCAATGGCATACTACCTCCACCTGGGTAATTGCCCCCTTAGCATCAGCAATTTTTTGCGCAATACTTTCATCAGAATAGATGGTACAGAGACGACGACCGGATGAGTTTTCAACATAAAGATTATCTTTCTCAGCTTTCCAGCCGCGCACAAATGCCATACCCCCCTGACCGATAATACCGATGCTGCTGTTGCCTTCTTCCGCAAGATTTGCGCCAATCGGCAGCGGATTGCCTTTACTGTCGCGCACGATAAGTACCGCTGGGCTTCCGACAAGGGTCTTAACGTTTACTTTCACCGCCGCGCCCATCTGAGGGATCACTGTTGCTTCACTTTCCAGAACGTCCACCGTATCTGGCAAGCCTCGCGTATTCACCGCAACGGTGTTGGTACGATAAGGGGTCAACGACGGCACAATGGCATAACCGTTGGCATCGATTCTGGAGCCATAGCCATTGAGTAATCGCGCACCTTCAGCCCCCGGTGCGCTCACCAGGGCAAACGGATAATCCCCCAGGCGCGGGCCAAGAGTTACGCCACCACTGTGAGCGATGACGCTGCCACTCGCTGAAAGCGAGAGCTGACGTGCACTGTTGCCAACGGAGGCTGTCGAGCCAAACTCGCCGTATTGCGACTGATAGTTCAGGTTACCATTCACAGCCGCCTGCGTGCTTTCGCTCTTAGCACTGGAAACCGAGGTCCCGACACCGTAGCTCAGCTCATTTTGTGTACCCTGGTTACCAATCGCATTTGCCTGCAACGATGTCGCGCCGTCGTTATCATGCGTAACCGTGGAGTAAAGCGTATTGAACGCCGGCTTGTTGGCAATGCTGCTGTATCCCAAAGGAACACTGAATGACAGCATCAGATTATTTACATTATGACCGTCACTGGTATAGGAGCGTGAAGCCGAGATTGCCCAAGAGAAATGCCGCTGGGATTGGTTATAGGTCACCGTGTACTGACTGGCTGAGGAGCGCTTGCTCCAGTAACTGTAGAAATTGCCTGAGAAATTCAATCTGCCGTCACGCCACACGGGCTGCCCAATGTTCACTGTAAAACGCTGACGAGTTCGGTAGTCGACCAGATATTGATCGTTGTGCCTCGTTCCGTGCATCTCCAGCACCGCATCTCTCAGGCTGTAGAAGCCTTTGGATGAATAGCGATACGCAGCAAGGGTGACATCTGTATCGGTGGTACCGACATATTTACTGAACCCGATATTGAGGCTGTTACCGCTAGATACTTTGCCACTACCCAGTTGGCTACGTGCGCGGGTCATATCCATTGATATCCCACCTAACGGGGTATTAAATGCATGCCCCAGCCCCAATGCCGCATAGTTATCGGAAAGCTGGCCACCGCCATACAGCGTATAAAGATTGCCGATGCCGTATTGATAAAAACCCTGCGCCATTCCAGGCTTTTCGAGCAACGAATCGTCCTGCAGCTTGCCTACCGTAACACTAAAGCGGGCAACACCTTGATGCAGCAGCATAGGTGGGGCTGCAAAAGGAACAACCTGGGTTTTCTTGCGGCCGTCCGCTTCGGTCACAGTGACCTGCAGATCGCCCCCGTATCCGAGCGCGCCAATTTCGTCAATATCAAAGGGACCAGGGGGAACAGTGGTTTGGTATAATATCTGCCCACGCTGAGTCACTGTCACTTTCGCATTGGTTTCGGCCAGACCGCGGATGCGGGGCGTGTAGTAACGCAGCCCATCCGGCAGCATGCGATCATCCGACTGTAGCTGGATCCCGCGTATTGTCAGACTATCAAAAAGGTCACCGCTGGTCGTGCTGTCACCTAGCGTTAACTGGCTTCTCAGAACCGGGATATCTCGCTGAATATAGGTCAAAAGTGACTGAGTATGTTGCGAAGAATTGCTGCTTAAGCTGGTATTAATACGCTTGCGCAGGCGCCATCCCAGAGCATTCAGTCCGGCCATCATCCCTAAATTCCCGCTTAAAGAATGGGTATCACCACCTGAGGAGCTGCCCGTTCTCTGCTGGACGTAAAAGTTGGAGTTATAGTCCAGCAATGCCACGGTAGTACCCCTTTCCCAGCTATTTGGGTCGGTATAGCCGCGTGGAACTTGCACCAGGTAGGCCTGAGGAATAATCAGATCAAGGTGAAAATCACCAGCGATATAGTTGGCACTGGCACCGGGAATCCATTGTTCCATCGTCGCACACTGCCCGGCATCTTTTACATCACTGCCATTGACCGCAGCTGCTCCCTCCGCGTCCTCTACTTTGATCCCCAGTTTGGCAAGCTGCTCTCCCTTGAAACAGGGTTGCGCGCCGATAGCCCCTTTCACCGGCGCGAACAGTACGTTGTGCTGGCCACGGTTTTTACCATTGAGGGAAATGGAGATGGCAAACTCCCCGGCAGGATTAGGATTACCCTGGAAATATTGTGAGACATCAACGCTGATCCCATGCATAAAAGCACTGTTGAACTTCACATTTTCAGGGGAGGATCCCTGCTCATTTCGGGCTGGAAAATGAGCCACGCCCTCCTGGGCCGGAATTGAAAAACTCGCTACCAAAGAAGAGATAATAATCAGTCTGACTGCATAAGCTAACCTTGATTCATATATCAATCGGGATTGATGATGCTTAAATTTTATCGGTTTCACTTCCTTGCCTCCCCGACTAAAACAACAAGCTATGGCAACAAACTTACGACTGTCACCTTAAAGAAAACTCTCACTCTTTAATGGTTAAAACTTTCCCTAAACCAGGAGTAAGACTATATTTAATTACGCTACCATAATCGCTTATCAAACTAACTCCTCCGCCATTGACTGTGACCGGCGGCGCGTTACCTTTAAGTTGCAAAGGGAAATCTCTGCTGCTAAAAGGGGCAACCATATCAACAGACAGTGGATATTTCACTCCACCTGAAGTGATGAATGCGGAGTCAAACGAAAAATAGTAGGGCGTGGGATTTGTCACTTTAATCCCTTTCGTCGGACTGATAACTTCCCAACGCACTTTGTTAACATCTTTGTAGCTGCTACCGGTTAAAACCGCCGGGCGATAAAATATTTTAATCCGTGTTCTGAAAGCCAGTTCAAGTCGATCGGTGTTTTTCACTTTTTCATCGACCGGTGGAATTTCCAGCAGGTTAAAATAAAAAACCGACTCGCGGTCCTGGGGCAGAACCATGCCATTATAAATCAGGCGTATACTCTGCCCTCTTCCCGGCTCCACGCGATAAATCGGCGGGGTAACGGTAAACGGAACTTTAATGCTGTTGATATCATCATTCTTACTGCCATCATCAACCCACACCTGCACCAGCAGCGGACTATGACCTTTATTCGTGGTTCTGACGGTTTGCTCACGTTCGGCCGCTGGAAAAATAATGCGGGTGCCTGAGATGGTCATACCCGCTAATGCGAGCTGAGTAGTTAATGCAAGCGACAAAATCGTGCCGGAAAATAGTGAAACTATTTTTTTTTGATATGACATAGCGCTACCCTGCGGGTTTCATATCCCACCTGAAAAGAGGCATACGGGATGAGTTCTTGGTAAAATGGGGCGATTTCTCGCCCCATTTTCACCCATAGGTAAAAGGTTATGGATATGCCAGGGTGTAACGTGCCTTGGCATAGACCTTACCTGCGGTGGTCGCATCCGTGGCGTAATATCCACCGTAATAAGTCATGGTGGCTTTACCATCTGCATCGGGTTTAACTCCGGTGCCGGTATCTCCTAATTTCAGGTGCTTTTCGTTCGAGTCATAGAGGATCACTTCAACATTACCGGCTTTAGGATCCGCGGTACCACCATCCTGGTATTGGTTCGTCAGGTTGCCCGTTGCGGAATCCACACCACTACTGCCGATAGCTTCAAAATGCGCGGCAACATTAGTGATTTCTTTTGGACAGTTTTCCACATTGACATCAAAGTTTTTTGAACCTGCGGTTACGCCAGCAGATTTCAAAGTCTGAATAGAGAGGGTAGGAAGCTGTATCTGTATATCAAGTGAATCGCTGGCGATGGTACAGGTCTCTGCTATTAGCTTGCCGTTGAAGGTTACCGTCCCCTGTCCGGGAGCCAGGTCCGCGTCGGCTGCCATTGCTGATGCTGATACTGTAGCCAGTGCCACTGCGCACAGTTTCATTTTTAATTTACGCATTTAATAATTTCCTATAATTTTTCATTACGATTTGACGGGAAATATACCTTGCCGTTTTTTACTCAGATTCTTTGGAATCACTCTACTGATAACTCCTCCTCGTTTTGCATAAAAACTTCAATTCTCTTTTCATATGATAAGTTCACATACATCGTCATTTTCTTGCATTTTGAATCAGCAGCCCCCGTAGAGTTCAGCACGGCCACGCCAATTTTTGGCAAAATATTCTTCTCTATATAGCGAATTAATAGCCTTGCCCCGGTCTCAGCAACCGGGCACTGCTCAATAATATGGTGCATTAATTCATCACTAAAAATTATCTCGATGCCATAATTGCCCCTTGCTCGTTCGGCAATACGTTCAAGATGGATTTTTACAATATGCTGCAGTGAGTCTGTTGCCAGCGGAAGATAAGGTATGGTGGTAACACGGCCTAAAAATGCTGCCGGAAATGTCTGCAGTAACGCGGGCTTCAGCATTTCCAGCAAGCCTTCTTCATTCGGCATTGTTTCAGGATCGGCACAGGCGTGACTGATAATTTCACTCCCAGTATTACTGGTCAGCAAAATAATCGTATTTTTGAAATCTATCTGGCGCCCCTCGCCATCTTCCATTGAGCCTTTGTCGAAAACCTGGAAGAATAACTCGTGAACATCGGAGTGCGCTTTTTCTATTTCATCAAGTAAAATGACGCTGTAAGGTTTACGTCGT
Organism: Erwinia aphidicola; assembly: GCF_014773485.1. Lineage (GTDB taxonomy): Bacteria > Pseudomonadota > Gammaproteobacteria > Enterobacterales > Enterobacteriaceae > Erwinia > Erwinia aphidicola. The sequence goes on from NZ_JACXBP010000002.1 coordinate 491,572, forward strand.
ACCGCCTCGGTTAACACACCGCCTTCACCGTAACCGACATAACCCGGAGGAGAACCTTTAAGTGAAGAGACCGTATGCGCTTCCTGATACTCACTCATGTTAATAGTGATCAGATTCTGCTCACCGCCGTAAAGCTGGCTGGCAATCGCCAGTGCGGTTTCCGTTTTCCCCACGCCAGATGGCCCCACTAACATAAAGACCCCGAAAGGTTTTTTTGGGTCTGCAAGCCCGGCACGCGCAGTTTGGATACCTTGGCTCAGGCAGGTGAGAGCGTATTCCTGGCCAATGACCCTTTCTGAGAGACGCAGTGGAAGCTCCATTACTGCGCTAACGTCATCTTTCAACACCTGCCCAACAGGAATACCTGTCCAACTGGCAACAATAGCCGCTACTACACCCGCATTAACCTCTGCCTGCACCAGGGGCAGCTCACCACGAATATCACTTAGCGACTGCTCAAACTGATGCAGCTTGGCCTGAAGCGCGACAAGCTTTTCCGGCTCTTGAGGTGCATCTTTCATGTAATCAAGCAGCTGCCTGCGCGTTTCAACAATATCGGTTACCAGCTCACACTCTTGTGTCCAGCGGCTGCCAAGCACTTTCGCTTCTTCAGCATGCTGATTGATAACCGTGAGGATAGGCTGAATGCTTTTCCGCTCCTCCTTACCGAAGCCAATCGCTTTTTCAAGCAGCGACATTTCAGCCTGAGCTGACTGACTATTGAATTTCAAAATTTGCAGTTCGGTTGGCGGCGTATGCTGTGCAACAGCCACCCGAGCGCAGGCTGTATCCAGCAAACCGATCGCCTTATCAGGCAGCTGGCGGGCGGGAATATAGCGATGAGAAAGGCGTACAGCCGCCTGTATTGCCTCATCCATTACCCACACGCCGTGATGCTCTTCCAGCACAGGTAACAAGCCGCGCAGCATGGCGATCGCCATCTCTTCACTGGGTTCATCAACCTGGAGTACCTGAAAACGGCGCGTAAGGGCGGGGTCTTTTTCAATGTGGCGTTTGAATTCACTCCACGTGGTCGCGCCGATGGTCCTCAACTGGCCACGCGCCAGCATTGGCTTCATGAGGTTGGCGGCATCGCCCGTTCCGGCATTACCACCCGCCCCCACCAGAGTATGGACTTCATCAATAAACAGAATCACCGGCTCGGCCGAGTTGATCGCCTCTTCCAGCAGTGATTTTAAGCGGGCCTCAAACTCACCTTTCATGCTGGCGCCCGCAGAGAGTGCGACCAGGTCCAGCGTCAGCAGACGGACATTTTTCAGGGAGGGAGGGACTTCACCCGCCGCTACCGCCAGAGCCAGGCCTTCCACAACGGCAGTCTTACCTACGCCCGCTTCCCCGGTCAGTAACGGGTTATTCTGCCGACGACGCAGCAGGATATCGATCATGGTATTAATCTCTTTATCACGCCCCAACACCGGATCAATTTTTCCCTCGCGCGCGAGGGCCGTCAGATCCGTGGAGTATTGAGAAAGAGATGCCCCTGAATGAGGTGCACCCATCGCATGACTGGCTTCCCCGGGAACACCCGCGTCGTGGGGAAGCGCTGAGCCATCCGCTAAGTCGCTCTCCTCCGCCGATTCGCGAATGATATATCCCATATCTTTACTGATGTGTTCCAGCGGAATTTTTTCGAACTCACGAGATATCGCAAACGTTGCGCGCTGTAGCTCCCTATTATTAAGCAAGGAGATAAGTAAGTGCGCGCTACGAATACAAGCACTATGACACTCAAGGCTGGCAAAGACCCACGCGCGTTCAATTGCCATTTCAACATCATAGGAAAAATCAGAGATTGAGCTTGCGCCAGCGGGTAAACGGATTAATGCCTGAGAGAAATCGTGCTCAAGCACTTCAGCATCCAACTTAAAGTGGCGAATAATATGTTTAATATCACTATCTTGCTGATGATAAATTTGGTTCAACCAATGTATCAGCTCGACATAAGGATTGCCCCGAAGCTTACAGAGCGTTGTGGCACTTTCAAGGCTTTTGAATAAGCTTGTGTTTAGCTTACCAAACAGATTTTTGCGAGTGATGACCATAGTTACGCTCCCTGTAAATGTAAATTCTCATTTTTCACTCTTCCTAAGTGGGTAGACGCCCGGTTGTACCATAGAGATTATTTATACCGGAAACCGATGCCCGGGGCATATTAGCCAGTAGCCCCGAAAAGAAAAACCTTTCAGGAACCGCCAGCTCAATTTTAGGATTTTTGCCCGATGCAAATTCTTAAATTTGGCGACAAGAACAATATGCCCATCGTAAAGTTGATTTTTACTTTTAAAATAGTCACTAATTAATGAAGCTCAAACTCTTTGCGAACACAGGCTGCGGTTTTATTATAGGTATTCATTGTAATTTCAGAGAACCTTTTTCGCAAAAACGACAATTGACAGGATGGCGGGTGGAAAATAATTTTTTAGACTACTACAACAAGGAACTCACATTCGTGCGCGAAATGGCGCAGGAGTTTTCACAGCGCCATCCCAAAATTGCCGGGCGTTTGGGAATGAACGGTATCGAAGTTGCCGATCCTTACGTTGAACGTTTAATTGAAGCTTTTTGTTTTTTATCGGCAAGAACTCAGATTAAACTTGATGCTGAGTTCCCCAGGTTTACTCAGAGATTGCTGGATGTAGTTTATCCAAACTATAACTCACCCACTCCCTCAATGGGCGTTGTTCAGCTTGATCCCAATTTAAGCGAGGGAGATTTAACTCATGGCTACACTGTCGCTAAAAAAAGTGCTTTTTATAGCAGTATTTTACCGGGAGAAATGACCCGCTGCGAATTCCGAAACAATCAAGAAGTGACGCTCTGGCCTCTGGAAATTTCAGAAGTCAGATTAACATCCGTACCGCCAGACATACCAAACATGGAAAACCATCGTGTCAGCCATCAACAAATGAAGGGTGCGTTGCGGATTAAACTTAGACTAAAGGGTGATGTGCTCTTTTCAGATTTAATTGGGTTAGATGAGCTTCCGATCTATATTAAAGGTGATGAGCGTATTGTTTCACATACTTTTGAGTTGCTGCATGGCAGCCATATTGCCATGGTAGTCCGTAGTGGGGAGCAGGATAAACCACGGCACCACATCATCAACAGCCAGCCGTTAAAATTCGAAGGAATGAATGTGGATCAAAGCCTGCTGCCTATGCAATGGAATATTTTCCACGGACATACTTTGATTCAGGAGTACATCGCCTGCCGTGAGCGTTTTTACTTCTTCACCCTCACTCAGTTATCCCGTGCGCTCGCGGAGAATAATACCCAAGAGGTTGAGATAATTGTTCTGCTTAATAAACTCCCTCAGCATTTAATCGCTCACATGGATGCCTCGCGCTTTCTACTTTTTTGTACTCCTGTCATTAATCTTTTCCCGAAACGGGTCGATCGCATTGAAGTCAATCGGGCATTAAATAACTTCCATATTGTGCCCGATCGAAGCCGCCCGCTGGATTATGAGGTATTTTCAGTAAATAAAGTTTTCGGCCTGCAGGCTGAGACCAGTGATGAATTGACCTTTAACCCGCTCTATCAGACCCGCCACACTGATACCAATAATTTTGGCCGTTATTTCTCGGTAACAAGGGAAGTGCGGATTAAAGAAGCAACAGGAAGAAAATATGACACCCGGACCCCTTACAGCGGAACCGAAATATTTATCTCCCTGGTCGATCAGCTGGAAGCCCCTTACGGGGAACATATCCGCTACCTTCTGGTTGACACTATGGCGACTAATCGCGATTTGCCGCGCCTTCTTAGCAGCACCGGCAGCTTTGATTTAACCATGTCGAATGCTGTTCCTGTTCATGGCGCCCGCTTTGTCAGCTCTCCCAGCGTTCCACGCTCACCCTTTGCCGTAGGTGAAGCCGCATGGCGGCTTATCCGGCAGTTAAGCTTCAATTATTTGCCGCTGTCTGAGATGGAACATGCTCAGGGTGGGGAATCGCTGCGTAATATGCTACGGCTTTTTACCAACGCTTCCGATCTTGATTCCGTGGCGCAAATCAACAGCCTTGTGGGATGCAAAACCCAGCCGGTCGTGCGCCGCCTGTCAGAGGATGGCCTGCTGGTTTATGGCCGCGGAGTCAGCTGTAGCCTGACGGTAGATGAAGAAGGTTTCTCGGGTGTTAGTCCCTACCTGTTTGGTCTGATCATGGAGAACTACCTGGCGCGCCACGCCGCCATCAATATCTTTACGGAAACAGAGCTGCACTCTATGCAGCGAGGACTTATCGGCCGTTGGAAAGCACGCCCGGGTAGACGGGGAGCGTTATGACTCCGCCTGAACTTAATAATCAGCCGATGCTGCCCCCCGAGCTGGATGCCTGGTACGACAGTGCCAAGCCCTGGGAGGCCGGCTTCATAAGCGTCATGCGGGCTATTGCCGCCCTCACCCCAGATTTGCCTCCCCCCGGCCAGGCAGAGCGTCCGGCGCAAGAGCGCTTTCGCCTGGGGCAAGTTTCCAGCATGACTTTCTCTCCGCGTGAGATTTCTGCCATCAGCCTGCAAAATGAAAAAATTAAGCTGCAGCTGTATGGCCTCGGGATTTGGGGCGCACAGGGCGCAATGCCTTTTCACCTTTCTGAACTGGCCTATTCCCGTTACGAGCAGCATGACCACACGCTGATTGATTTTGCAGATATTTTCCACCATCGGGCACTCAGCCAGTTTTATCGCGCCTGGTTCTTATCGCAGGATACCGCATCCCTGGATCGCCATGAGGACGAACGTTTCTCCTTTTACATTGGCAGCCTTATTGGTCTGGACCCGGCAGAACTTGACCCTGCGCCGCTGCAGAAACACGCCAGGCTAGCTTCTTCAGCACACTTGATTCGTGAAGCCCGCAACCCAGACGGCTTGCTGGGGGCAATGCAGTACTACTTTGACGTATTGGTGCAGATTGAAGAGTTTGACCTGCAATGGATTTTCCTTGAAGGCAAGGATCAGACCGTGCTGGGAGACTATCACCACGCCTCGCTACTCGGAGATGGAGCTATCCTGGGGGACACCGTGCAGGACAGACAGCACAAGTTCAAGCTGATTATGGGCCCACTTACACTCACGCAATACCTGCAGTTTAGTCCCTGGGGCAGAGATATGTCGGTGATGCGCGAACTGGTGCGCAGCTACATCGGCTTTGAATACGCCTGGGATATGCAGTTAGTGCTGGCTGCCGATGCGGTACCGCTGGCAACGCTGGATGGCAGCCACCAACTTGGCTACGCCTGCTGGCTTTTACGGGAAACACACGATAAGCCGGTATTCGGTATTAGTTTTGCCCCTGAACTTTATCACCGCTAACGGTGGCTCAGGGAAAGATAAGCCACGACTCATGGATGAAAAACATATGAATCAGATAATTAAGTTAACTTTCTCCGATTATTATCAAGCCGTTTTACACCCCACCGTTGGGCATGCCCCCTGCGGCGAAAACATTGAGTACGATGCCGATTTTATTTTGCTGCAGTCAAGGCTGCAGCCGAGGCAGGATGTTGAATATGGCAGTTTTTTTGAAGCGGCAGAGCCAGTTAACTGGACCGATACCGAGCGCGATTGCCTTACTCTGCTGCAAAAAAGCAAAGACATCAGGCTGATTATCATTTTGATACGCTGCCGGCTACGCAAGATTGGCCTGCGCGCGCTGCCGGAGGGGCTGGAGGCACTCTATGTGGTATTACAAAGTTGGCCGAATGACCTTCATCCACAGCTGTACGACGAGGGGGAGTTTACCCCGATACTTCGCGCTAACGCCTTTTCCGAGCTGGAAGATACCAACGCCCTGCTGCACGATCTTCGCAATCATCCCCTGCCCAAAGCATCTGGCCTGCAGCTCACGATCAAAGACGTTGAGAAGGCCCATCTGATTCCCCGTGAAGAGAGCGCGCTGTCGGATACCGCTATTGCTGGCATCATGGATGAATGGCGACTGAACGCCAATGATGACATCCGTCCACTCTCAGAGGCTTATCACTATGTCATAGCGATAAAACAGCTCCTGACAGAGATGCTGGCGCACGAAGCGCCGGATTTCGCGCTGCTGAGCGGGCTGCTCCAGCCATTTTCCAGCGAGTTTCTTAGCGCACCCTTTGCACTCGCTGAGCTCACTGAAGCGCCTCCCCCGGCTCTGCCGTTACAACAGAGCGCAGAAGTTGTGGCGGAAGTCACCACCACCGATAGCGAGCCAGCCCTGCTTACCCCCCCCGTTGCGGTCGCCCCTTGCGCCGCTCAGTCGGTGACAAAACAGGCTGGCATTACCGGCCGTGCGGAGGCGTTACTCCGCCTGAGGGAAGTTCGCCAATGGTTTGCCACCAGCGAACCCAGCACCCCTGTTGTCCAGCTGCTGGACTATGCAGAACAGAGCATCGGCAGAAATTTTTCTGACCTGTTAAAAATGTACCCCGTAGAAATCGTCACCCTACTGAATCAAGAGAAGGAGTAACGAATGTTAAGGCTCTTAATCGTCGTACTTTCGGGGTTAATCTTCTCAATCGCAGCGCCAGCAGCTGCCGGTGGATTCTGCTATTTAGATGAAGGGAGCTCACCCACTACCCTCACCGTTGCTGAACAGACTATTAATATCTCCGCCGACGCAGCAAGCGGTACGACTTCAAGCATCGCAGATTTCTACTCGCCTTCAACCACCTCATATATAAAATACCAATTCTGCAGACCAGGTACACCGTATGGCAAAACAACGGAGAACCTGTCTGGCTTACCGAGCAGTGAAAAAATTTACCCGACCAATATTCCCGGTATTGGCGTGAAATTATGGTTTAACAACGCCACAGCAGAGGGCGCTTTTCCCAGTGACTCAAAAATGAGCTTCGCAGACGATAAAACAGGGTTATTCTCCATTTTTCCCGGCTCGTACTACCATATTCAGTTTTTCAAAACCAGTGACAGACTGCGCCTGAAAGATCCGCTGGGTGATACCGTGCTCGACCCAAACGAATATGGTTACAACTGGATAAATTCGCCAGCTGTATCCTCTTATTACCTCAAGCTCTATATCGATAAAATAAAAATCATCAGTACCCCAGTTTGCACCCCCGACAGCGCCAAAAATATCGATTTCGGTACTGTGACCCCTTCCCTGCTTAAAGACGGTGTAGAGCGCGATCTTGATTTCTCGATTACCTGTAAAAGCGATTACGGCAACTATACCGCCAGTGCCTCGATCACGACCAACACGCCCTCTTCAGATGCTTCCTTAATTCGGGCAGAAGATGCGTCGGGAAATAAAGACAAACTGGCAATTCAAATTAAAGACAGCAATGGAAAAGTGATGAAGCTCGATGGCAGTACTTCGGAGCAGCTTTCCAGCACCAGTCAGGGACCGGCAGAATACTCGTGGAAGGCCAGGCTGATTGCCGGACCAAAACCCTCCCCTGCTGAAGGCGTGTTCACCGCTAAGGCCGAAATAACTTTTGATATTGAGTGACAGGATAATTTTTCACGGAAGGAAAAAAATGAATAAACCGGAGACTGTATTTATCAGTATCGCCAGCTATCGTGACGCGGAATTGCTGCCCACTTTACGGGATATGCTGCACCATGCCGCGCACCCTGAAAATCTGCGTATCGCCATTTGCTGGCAGGATAACGAAGATATGCGCGTTTTCGAACAGGCAGGGCTGGAGCTGCAGGGCTGCCAGACCGTCGCGGGTGAAAAAGTGGCAAGCTATCGCTACCAGCAGGCAGAGATCGCGATAATCATTAAACATTATTACAGCAGCCAGGGCGCATGCTGGGCACGAAGCCTGGCCGAAAAGCTGTTTAACAATGAAACTTATTTCCTGCAAATCGACTCTCACTGCCGCTTCATTCCCGACTGGGATAGCGAGATGATCGCCATGCTACAGAAACTGCGCACAACATCAGCGTTACCGATTATTTCCTCTTACCCGCCGGCCTATTCTCCGGGAGAAGGCGAAGAAGAGAGCAAAAAGCGATATGTCAGCCGCTTGATATTTAATGAATACGATCGGCTGGGCATCCCTATGTTTAACTCCAAAACATTCGAGGATACCGCTCCGGTGCGCGGAAGTTATCTGGCAGCCGGCTTCATTTTCACCAGCGGTGACTTTGTCAGCACAGTTCCAAACGACCCGCAGATCTTTTTTGCTGGTGAGGAGATCGCCATGGCATTACGCGCTTTTACTCACGGCTACGATATTTATCATCCGCACAAACCTTTGCTGTGGCACTACTATCAGCGTGAAGATCGCCCCAAGGTCTGGGGCGATCACACCACCGAGGCCCAAGAGGAAGGCGCGGTAGAACAAGCCTGGTGGCAAAGAGATAACCTCTCCAAAAAGCGCGTCAGGACCTTATTAGGGTTGGAAGCCGAATGTGCGGATAGCCTTACTCCTTATACGCTAGGTAATAAAAGGACACTGAGGCAGTTTGAATACCAGGCGGGAATTTGCCTGCAAAATGGCACCGTACAGCCTGAAGTTGCAGGCCCAGACGCCGTGAGTTTTTTTGCTACCCCACCCAACGACGAAGCCGCATGGCTGGACCGCCAGTTTGCCTGGTATAGAAAGCCCATTACCTTAAATCAGGCGGACTTTACCTTCTGCGTGCAGCATGAGGGCTATCTCCACATCCAGGTTTATAGCCTTCAGAACGTGCTGCTTTATCAACGCAAACTCACCCCCGTCGATTTACAGGCGCTGCGCGCTGAAGCGATAAATGACGAGCTGCGCCTCTCAGTGGATTTTAAAGCCGCGAACCTGGCGCATAAGCCCGTCACCGTAAGGGTATGTCCGTGGTCGGCAGCCGATGGCTGGGGCGCAGTGACGGAGAGCGCATGGTGAAAAGTGACGTTTTTTTTAGCCGCCTGGTCGGCATAGACACGCTGTTCTCCTGCGAAGGTATCATTCCTTCTGCTGCGGATTTCCAGCTCAAACTCATTTCGCTGATAGAGCAGTTTAACAAAACACGACGTGCAGAAGGCCAGCCGGAAAGCGAGAGCGAAGCGCTGTGCAGGGCAATATGCTGTTATTTTGACCGGCATCTGCTCACCCACTCGCAGAGTGATATGCTGTCGTGGCAGCGCTATTCACTGGTGAATTACTTCTATGGCTACAGCGCAGAGAGTGATGAAAATCAGCCCGCTGCCATGCTGGAACGTCTGCTTAACAGCGAAAGCGAGGTGACTTTCCGTTACGCCTGGCAACTGTTAATGCTTTTCATACAGGTAGAAACGCAAACCGAAGCCTTGATTAGACTGCGCACTCACTGCCGCGCCCGCTACCTATACCGCCCCCGGCCGGCTCTGACTGCCTCAAGCGATAGCGAAACATGGCTGCCAGAAGATGAGTTTCAGCTCCGCTCCCCACGACTGATGGTGTTTATCATCGGGCCTTTTGCCAGCAAGTGGTTCAGTCAGTCCGACCTTTCCACCAGCAATGATAACGGCATTGTCTGGATAGTCGCCGGCCATGCCAACACCCTTGCCAAACGGCTGGTGCACCTGAAAGCCAACCAAAGCCACTTAGCCACCCTGGCCTATTTTCCCCTGCTGGCGGACGGGCTAGAGAACAGTGGATTACTGATCGAGCAGATCACCGCCTGGCAGCAGGCTTTATCTGCCACCCCCCTGACTGGAAATCTGCCTTGCCTGCTGGGGTTGTATTCCCGGCTTAGCCAGCAGCGCCATTCACACGACCCGGAACGCGCCACCTGGACAGGAAGGCTGACAACCTCGGGCGCTGGGCATCTGAACCTGGAAACCTGCCTTATCAAACTGCTCGCCGAACTCGACGCTGTCGATGACGGTAGTGATTTATATGCCATACAGCGTCAGGCGCTGGGAAGTATGTTTGTTGCCTGGATGGCTGAGAACCGTATTATGAATGTGCTACAAAGCCTGTTCGATAACTCGCAGCTGGATCTGGCCGGAGTGACTCTTGCTGACCACAGCGAGGGGTTCAGCCGTCATGGTGCCTGGTCGCTATGGATGCAGGAAAAGTACGGTATTCTGCCTGCACTTTCGGCCTCAACGGCGATGCCTCCGCTTCCTGCGATCCCGCTTCCTGCAGAAAGGGATATCCAGCCGTTTACCGCCCCCCTGGCGTTAACCGCTTCAGGCAAGCGACGCCGTCACTGGCCAGCCATTGCCGCGCTGTTAATCATGTTATTGGCGGCATTTACCCTCCATGAGTACCGCCAGCCTGTTCGCACCCCGTTAAGCGCCTTAAATCCCCTGAGGTCATTTTTGCCTGCCCCACCGCGCGACGGGGATGCGCGATCTTTCGTGTTAACCGATATCGTTCCGCTGTTTAAACATGGCAGCAGCAGCATGATGCCCGGCAGCGAAAAAAAGCTGGAGGAGATCGCCAGTACGCTGGTTCAGCATCCGCACCAGATGTTTCTGATCGTCGGCCATAGCGATAGCACGGGTTCTCCGCAGGCTAATTATGCTCTATCGACAGAACGGGCGCAGATGGTCAAAGACTGGCTGGTAACAAAAACCGGCTTGCCCACCACGCATTTTGTTGTTGAAGGCGCGGGTAACATGCATCCGATAGCCAGCAACGAGACCGAAGAAGGGCGCGCGCAGAATCGCCGCGTAGAAATCATTTCATTACCTGTAACAAGCAAAAGGAATTGAGAGAAACTTTATGTTAAAAAAATCAATTATTTACCCAATTAATGAAGGTGTATTTTCTACTTACCAACCGCAGGAAGATCAGTCGATCAATATTCTGCGCTATATGGATGAAGAGAATAATCCCTACAATATCTTGATTAATCGCGCCACCCTGGATGAAGACCAGAGCGTTGACGATTTTTGTGAAAAACAGTGGGAAAAAATGAAGCGATCTGTGCCGGGTTTTGAGGTGGAAGGAAAAAATCTCAAACATGAAATAGGCCCGGCTAAACTGGCGGTGCTGCAAACGGCCAATAAATTCCTTGAAGAGGGGGTATGGATTAAGCAGGTATCGTCTATTGTTACGCTTCCTGTGCATCCGCAACGCAATCCGGACTCTCGCAAACTTCTGGTATTCACTCTGGCGGTGAATAAAGATTTTACCGAAACCCAGCGTAAACATTACGTGCGTATCATCAACAGCTTTATCCCGGCGGAAACCCCTCTCAGTTCCGAGAGCTAACATTCAGCCGCATCTGCCTGAGGGTGAGATGCGGCTTTCACTGAGTCGCCAACTGCCACCCGCGATCAGCCTCCCTGCCGTTTTTATTTTCATCGCCTTATTGTTTTTGAATCGCTAATGATAATAATTGTCGTTATCTTTCACATTATCATAATGGCAACCATGAAAACGTTTACTTTTAAGCCGTGCCTTCTTGCCGTGCTTATCACCAGCAGCTTCAGTTCTTCCGCTTTTGCCGCCAGCGCCGATGACACCCTCGTGGTCAGTGCCTCCGGTGACGGCTCCGCAGCCACCCTGCCGGCTTACACCAACAGTGCCACTAAGTCGGCAGTGCCGGAGAGTAAAACACCGCAGGTGATTAACAGCGTCAGCAGCAGGGAAATTAGCCAGCGCCATGCCAACTCGCTGAATGAGATCCTGCGCTATGCGCCTGGCGTGTCGACAGAAACCCGCGGCTCGACCAGCTATATGAGCGAGTACAAAATTCGTGGTTTCACCGTCGATAACACCTTCTACGACGGCTTGCAGCTGCCGTATAACGTCACCGGTAATACCAAAGCCAATATTGACCCGATTCTGATCGATCACGTGGATATCCTGAAAGGCCCGGCCTCTGTGCTGTACGGCAACGGATCGCCGGGCGGCCTGGTCAACATTCAGAGTAAAAAACCGCAGCGCGAGCAGCAAACCGAAGTGGGCTTTAATACGGGTAGCCGCAACCTGCGCGAAGGCTATATCGACAGTACCGGTGCGATTGCCGACAGCGACTGGAGTTACCGCTTTATCGGCAAGGCCAGCGCGGGCGACGATCAGCCACATTCCACTCAATCAGAAAATTACCTGCTGGCCCCTTCCGTGACCTGGCAGCCATCGGATAAAACGCGTCTGACCCTTGATGCCCAGTACCAGGATATCCCAAGCCTGACGCCGTCTAATCCGCTGCCGATTGCTTATCTGCGTTCGGGGCACGCTTCCCGCCGTGATTACTCCGGTGATAACTGGAGCGGCTTTAAGCAGCGCCAGTGGTCCGTTGGCTACAGTTTTGAACATGAGTTTGACAGCGGCTGGGGCTTCGCGCAGAAAGCACGCTACTTCGATGTCGATACCCATCAGCGCAGCATCTACGCCACCGGTAGCATGACGCAGACGGCGGACAGCATTATCCTGCCGCGCTTTGCCTACACCACTGACGAAGACCTGCGCAGCTTTAATATCGATAATCAGCTCACCAAACAGGTAGATATCGGCGACGTTAAAAACCATCTGATGGTCGGTATCGATCACCAGCGCCTGGACTCGCACTTTAACTATCAGTACGCCTCGCAGAAATCACCGGATATCGATATGCTGCACCCGGATTACAACCTGGTGTCAGAGTCCGCTCTGGGGTTGTATACCGCGCAGAAAAATCGCCTGAGCTACAATCAGACCGGCTACTACTTCCAGGACCAAATCGAGTTTGACCAGCTAAGCCTGATCGCCGGACTGCGCTATGACGACTACCGTTCAACCAATACCAACTCTCTGAGCAACAACGATAAGAGCTGGGTTGAACAGCATCGTCTGACCAAACGCCTCGGCGCGCTTTACACCTTCGATAACGGTATTGCGCCGTTTATCAGCTACTCCGAAGGTTTCCTGCCCGTGTCGCCAACCGGCAATCTGACCAGCGCCAAACCCACTACCAGCCGCCAGCTGGAAGGCGGTGTGAAATATCTGCTGGCTGACTATGCCACCACCCTGACAGCCTCGGTGTTTACTATCCGCCAGAAAAACGTGCTGACTTCCGATCTCAGCTATCTGAACTATCGCCAGACCGGGGAAGTGGAGTCGAAGGGGGCCGAAGTGTCGCTGAACGCCCGCCCAACCGACAATATCACTATCATCGCCAACTACGCCTATACCCACGCGCTGAATACCAAAGATGATAAATACCAGGGCAAGCGCCCTACTCAGGTGGCCGAGAATGCATTTAACGTTTGGGGGGATTACACCTTCGACAGCAGCGTGCTGCGCGGTCTGACCGTCGGTGGCGGTGCGCGTTATACCGGTCCGATGGAGATTTCGCTGGCCAACGATCAGGGCAAACTGGGCGGCACCACGCTGTTTGATATGGCGCTGTCCTACAATATGGCGGCAGTGGATGCAACGCTGTCGGGCGTCACGCTGAAAGTCAGCGCGCAGAACCTGACCAACAAAGAGACCTTCACCTGCTACGACACCAATAACTGCTGGATCGGCCGCGACCGCACCTGGCAGGCGGGCGTCAGCTACAGCTTCTAATCACCGCTTAACGGGCGCTCCTGACGGGCGCCCTTCTATCTTCCCGGGTGCTGAGTTCCGCTCAGCGCCGGCATGACCTCTTTCATCAGCGCCAGAAACATGCGTAAACGCGCCGGGTAGTAGCGCGCGTGCGGATAAACCAGATAAACCGGCAGCGCGGAAGCCTGCCACTCGGGGGCCAGATGCAGCAGCTCACCGCGCGCAATATCCTCTGCCACCACCCAGGATGAGGCAATGCCCACCCCCATCCCAGCCAACGCCGCATTGCGCAGCGCGTACAGGCTGTCGGTCATCAGGCGTGGCTGAATATCAAAACGTTGCGTCTCCCCGCTCTGCTCATGGCTGAGCGTCACGCTGTGGCGATAGAAAATACTCAGCGACAGCCACGGCAGGTCCTGCAGCTGCTGGGGATGGCGCGGCAGCGGCCGCTGTGCCAGCAGCGCCGGGGTGCCGATCACAATACGCGGCACTTCCGCCACCAGCAGGGCCACCACCGACGGATCGGTTACCGGGCCGACGTGCACCGCGCAGTCGATACCCTCGGCAATAAAGTCCGGGCGGCGGTCGCTCAGCATCCAGTCGACGGTCATTTTGGGGTAACGCTGCAGATAGGATTGCAGCGGAGCGATCATCTGGTCCTGACCAAAGGCGTGCGGAGCCAGCACGCGCAGCACGCCCTGCGGCTCCTCGGTGACGCCGCGCAGATCGTCCTCGATCCCCTGCCAGCTCTCCAGCAGCGTTTTCGCATGCGCATAGCAGCGTTCGCCGTCCTCGGTCAGCTTCATGACGTGCGTGGTGCGCTGCACCAGCTTCAGGCCGAGCAGCTTTTCCAGCGCCTGCAGGCGGCGGCTGATGGTCGGCTGGCTGGTTTCCAGACGTGCGGCCGCCGCAGACAGGCTGCCTGCTTCAACGATGCGCACGAAGGTCTGCATCAGTTCTATACGGTCCGTGCCAGCAAGAGAAGATTTGTTCATACGCTCATCGTATAACAGTTTTACTCGCCAGGCGACTACCCAGCGTCACCCGCGCAGCGGACAATAGCGGCATCCACCACTGACTAACAGGCTACACAACATGTCGACCCTCTCCGGCGCATCACTCACTCCTCCACCGCTCAGCGGCCGCACCGTGCTGATGTTAGCCAGCGGCGCGGGCTTTAGCGTGGCATCCATCTATTACAGCCAGCCGATGCTGGCGATTTTATCCGGCGATCTGCACGCCAGCGTCACCGCCAGCGGCCTGGTGCCGACGCTGACGCAGATGGGCTACGCGCTGGGTATCTTACTGCTGGCTCCGCTGGGCGACCGTCACGATCGCCGCACCATCATCACCATCAAGGGCGTGCTGCTGACGCTGGCGCTGCTGCTGAGCGCCGCCGCGGGCAACATCATGGTGCTGCTGGCTGCCAGCCTGGCCATTGGTATTACCGCGACCATGGCGCAGGATATTGTTCCGGCCTCGGCCAGCCTGTCACCGGAAGCGCAGCGCGGTAAAACCGTCGGCACGGTGATGACCGGGCTGCTGCTCGGCATTCTGCTGTCGCGCGTGGTGAGCGGGCTGGTCGCGCAGGTTTTTGGCTGGCGCGTGATGTTTATCCTCGCGGCGGCGCTGGTGCTGATGATGACCCTGATTTTATGGCGCCGCCTGCCGCATATCGCCCCGAGCACCAGTCTGAGCTACCCGGCGCTGCTGGCCTCAATGCGCCATCTCTGGCGCCAGCATGGCGAACTGCGCCGCGCCGCGCTGGCGCAGGGGCTGCTGTCGGTTGGATTCAGCGCTTTCTGGTCGACGCTGGCGGTTATGCTGCATAACCACTACGGGCTTGGCAGCGCCACGGCGGGAGCATTTGGCCTCGCCGGCGCTGCCGGTGCGCTGGCGGCTCCGCTGGCCGGCGCCATGGCCGACCGCCGCGGCCCGGCGCTGGTGACGCAGTTCAGCACCGCGCTGGCGACCGTCTCCTTCGCGGCGCTGTTCTTACTGCCGCTGCTGCCGGTACCTGCGCAGCTGGCGCTGATTGTCACCTCCGCCATCGGCTTTGATTTCGGCGTGCAGGCTACGCTGGTATCGCACCAGACGCTGATTTTCGGCCTGGAACCGGCCGCCCGCAGCCGTCTCAATGCGCTGATGTTCACCGGGGTGTTTATCGGCATGGCAATAGGCTCAGCGCTCGGCAGCCTGATGCTGGAAAAAGCGGGCTGGCCTGGCGTGGTGGCGCTGCTGACGCTGGCAGGCGCGGGCAGCTTTATTGTCAGGATGCAGGGACGCGCCGCGCGTTGCCCCACTGCACCATCAGCACCACGCTGAAAATCAGCAGCGCCCCCACCCGCTGGCTGGCGTTCAGCGTCTGGTCGAGCAGCGCATAACCGATGATCAGCGCCACCAGCGGGCTGAGCAACCCCAGCAGCGACATCACCACCGGGGGGTTTGCCTCGGCGCCGGCAAACCACAGCCAGTAGGCGCACAGCGAACCGGGGATCGCCACCCAGGCATAGCCAAGCAGATTGGTCAGGGTCAGCGTTGCCGGCAAGGACTCCGTCAGCAGCTGGGCGGGCAGCACCACCAGTCCACCGGCCAGCAGCTGCCAGCCGGTAAACGTCATCATGCTCATCCGTGGGGGCCTGCCCCACTTTTTCGTTAAGACCAGCCCGCTGCCCATGCTCAGAGTGGCGAGAAACGCCGCCAGCAGCCCGACGGGATCGAGCCGTCCTGAAGGCAGCGCAATCAGCAGAAAAACGCCCACCGCCCCCAGCCCGGCCGCCAGCAGCTGGCTTCTGCTGGCGCGCTGCGCAAGCAGCAGGCTGGAGAGCGCGATCACCGCCAGCGGTTGCAGCGCCCCAATCAGCGCCACCACCCCACCCGGTACGCGATAGGCTGCAGAAAACAGCAGGATAAAGAACAGGCCGATATTCAGCGCACCCAGCACCAGCAGCCGCAGCAGCCAGCGCCACTCCGGCAGGCGAGCCCCACAAATCAGGATCAGCCCGGCGGGCAGCGCGCGGATCAGCGCCGCCAGCAGCGGTTTATCATCCGGTAAAAACTGGGTAGTGACATAGTAGGTGGAGCCCCACACGCAGGGGGCGAGAAACGCCAGGTGTCGTAACGCTATCATTTTGCACTCCGCGCATTATCCGGCGACAGGCCGAATTTATTACGAGATCGTAAAGTACGATAGCGTTATAAATCAGTCAAAGTATTTCGAAAGTGAAATATCCGCGGATGATATTTTTGCCCAAATTATGCTACTTTGGCGCAAGCATGCGAGTGACAGTAAAAAAATAAGAAGGAATATCAGAAAGATGAGTTCACAGATGCCTATCGACAAGATCATTGCGCAGTGGCAGCAGGAGCGTCCGGACCTTGATGTCGCGCCCATGCGGGTGATTGGTCAGCTCGGCCGCACCCGCTATTTCGCCGGGCTGAAAATCCAGCAGCTGTTCAGCCAGTACGGGCTCTCAAGCAGCGAATTCGATATTCTCGCTACCCTGCGCCGCAGCGGCGCGCCCTACGCACTGAACCCGTCGCAGCTTGTCAGCGCCCTGATGATCAACAACAGCACGCTAACCAGCCGCCTCGATCGCCTGGAGAAGCACGGCCACCTTATCCGCGTGCCGATTGTTGGCGACCGCCGTTCGGTGCACGTGCAGTTAACCGACAGCGGGTTTCAGCTGATTGATGAGCTGGTGGGCAAGCATGTGGCAAATGAGAGAGCGATGCTGACCGCCCTGAGTGATGATGAGCAGCAGCAGCTGGTGGCGCTGCTGGCGAAGCTGGAACAGCACCTCGCCAGCGAGTAAGAGATCTACGACAGCTGCAGGCTACCGTAGGCCGCAGACCAGTCCTGATCGAAGCGCTGCAGCGCGCTGTCGACCGCCGGATCGAGCAGGAACAGCTCGGCCACGTCGGGATCGACGGTGATCGCCTGGCAGCCCGCCAGCATACAGTCGAGCACCTGGCGCGGCGTGCGGAAGCTGGCCGCCAGCACTTTACTGTGCGGGCAGTGCAGCCCGAGCAGGGTTTGCAGCTCCTTCACCAGCGCAATGCCGTCTCCGCCCTGCGCATCGATGCGGTTCACATAGGGCGCGATATAGCTCGCCCCGGCCAGCGCCGCGTAAAACCCCTGTCCGGCACCGTATACTGCCGTGCCCAGGGTCGGGATATTCTGCTGCGTCAGCGCTTTAATCGCCGTCAGCCCCTGATGCGTCACCGGCACTTTCACCACCAGTTCCGGCACCGCTTCGCGCAGCTGCAGCGCCTCATCCACCATCGCCGCGGCATCGTGGGCGATCACCTGAGCAAACAGCGTACTGTCAGCAGGCAGGATTGAGACCAGCTCCTGCAGCACGCTGCTGAGCGGACGCCTGCTGCGTGCCACAATGCTGGGATTGGTGGTGACCCCTTTGATCGGCAGGATCGCCGCCAGGCGTTTCACCACGCCGACGTCAGCGGTATCTAAATAAAATTCCATCACACCCTCCGGGAAGCCAGTTTACCTTTCAAATGAAAGCTATTTTGTTTCACAGCAAGATAAATGAAATCCTGATGGCTAAATTTGATCGCCATCACGCTTCCACATGTGCAAATTACATGCGCGAATGGCGATGTATCTCTATGAAAATTAACTGATTAATGGTGTTACATCCACTGCCGCCTGCAATAAGTGAAAGCGCGCTTTCATCTGCGGCAGGATTGAGTCACTCAGGCTACGTTTTATGAAAGCTTCAGGCTTTCATCACCGTCACGCCCTGCTGCGTCAGCGCCGTTTCGACGTTCAGCAGCAGGCCCGCATCGGTAATCACCGTGTCGATATCGCTGTGCTTCGCCACGTTATAAGGGAACAGCTTGCCGAATTTCGCCGACTCGGCGATGACAAAGTTCTGCACGCCTTTCTCAATTGCCAGGCGGATATTCTCTGCGCGCATAATATCGCGGCCGGTGAAGCCATAGTTCGGGTGGTAGCCATCAATGCCGATGAATACCTTGTTAAAATTGATGTTATTGATGCACAGATGCGTCAGCGGCCCGACGAGGCACTCGCTGCGTTTTTGCAGCACGCCACCGATCAGCACCACATCCTGATGGCAGTTTTTCAGTTCATTAGCCACATAAACGCAGGGCGTGACCACCGTGACATCCAGCCCGGAGCGGCCAATCTCACGGGCGAAATGCGCATTGCTGCTGCCCGCTTCAATAAACAGCGTATCGCCCTCCTCCAGCAGCGTCAGCGCCCGTTTTGCCATCGCCTCTTTGGTGGTGAAGTTGCTGCTGACGCGTTCGCTGAGGTCGTTAAGCGACACCGCATAACCGTGGGCGCGGCTCAGATAGTGCAGGCTCTCCAGCTCCGCGAGATCTTTACGGATCGTCACCCCGGAAACCCCGGACAGACGCGCCAGCTCGCTGATGCTGACTTTACCTTTCTCTTCTACCCGATCGAGAATGCGCCGCTGTCTCTCTTTCATTTCTGCTCCATGACGTGACTGGATGTTTCAAAATAAAGCGTGATTTTCATAATATGAAAGCTGTGGCGGGTTCACAATCTCTTTCCACGGCGTTATTCGATGCCTCTTTTTTTACTCAGATATTTCTAACCTATCCTCTTTTGCTGCTGACGCCCTGTCAGGGGGAATAAAATCGCTACCGGCGTCTGATAACAGCCTGTGTTGCAGTTGAAAAGGGGAAGCCATCGGCAAAAACGACCTCTTTTTCACGGTATGTTTTTCCCCGATGATAGGCAGGGTTTATCTTCTGTTTATTTCAACCTGGGGCTGGCGTGATGATTAAGATGATTGCTGTGGATATGGACGGCACCTTTCTCGACGATAATAAGCGCTATAACAAGGCGCGATTTTTACAGCAGTATCAGCAGTTAAAGCAGCGGGGAATCAAGTTTGTGGTGGCCAGCGGCAACCAGTATTACCAGCTGATTAGCTTCTTCCCAGAAATCCGCGATGAGATTGCTTTTATCGCCGAAAATGGGGCGAATATCGTGGATAAGGGTAGAACGCTGTTTTGTGGAGCGCTCAGCGATGCGCATCTGCGGCGCGTGCTGGAAGTGCTGGCGGGCATTCCCTATATCCATGCCGTGGTGTGCGGACCGCGCAGCGCGTACATGCTTGATACCACCCCGCAACCGCTGCTGGCGCTGATGGCTAAGCATTATCATCGCCTTGAACTGCGCGAGAATTTTGCCGCGCTGGATGACACCATCTTTAAGTTCTCCCTGAATCTGAATGACGAGAAGATCCCCGAGCTGATGGCGCATATCGGGGATGCACTGGAGGGTATTGTCACCCCGGTTTCCAGCGGCTTTGGCTTTGTCGACCTGATCATACCCGGCGTACATAAAGCCCACGGGCTGAAGCTGCTGCAGCGTCAGTGGCAGATTGCCGATGAGGAAGTGGTGGCGGTCGGCGACAGCGGCAATGATATCGAAATGGTGGCCCACGCCGGCTTTGGCTTTGCCATGGATAATGCCCAGCCCGGGGTGAAAAAGGTCGCGGGGTATCACACCGAGAGTAACAATCAGCAAGGTGCGCTCAATGTGATTGAGCGCGTGCTGGCCGGAAGCCATCCGTTTAACCCCTAAAAACGGGCTGACCGAAAAATAAGGTCCGCCCCTACGAATGCAGTTTGTTGTAGGGGCCGACCATTTTTCCGCTCGCCCCGTGGTGGGCGTGCCCCTTAACGGAACAAATTATCGATTGAATCCTGCTGCAGCTGCTGGTACAGGCTGAACTCATCAATCACGGCCACGCCCAGCGCCCGTTCAAATTCCGCCTGGCTGGGGTTGCCGCTGCCCACTGAACTGGCATCGCTGCCCAGATTCGACTGGAAAATCCCTGCCGCACTCACCGGCAAAAAATCCTCGTAGATAATCGGCTCGGCCGTCACCGCGCCACGGGCAATCAGGCTTTCCAGATCTTCGCCCGGCTGCGCGCTGACCTGCTGATTACGCCGGTAGCGATACCACGCCAGCTGCTCGCGCCGTAAGGTTGCGGCATCATCCGGGAAGGCAGCGAACACCGCGCTGAGATGCTGCTGATGGCTGGCGTTATCGCTGTGTTTTTCCGCTGCGGCCTCGCGCAGCAGGCGGTCATACAGCTCGCGTCCTTTACGGGTTAACGCCACGCCGCGCTGCTCAATCTCGCCAAAGCGCGCCGTATGCGTGCCGGCCGTGCGATCGCTGAAATCAATCGCCTCGTTCAGGGCTTTAAAACTGGTCTGACGCAGCAGGATCGGACAGCTGCGCGCTGGCGGTCCTTCTATGGTCTCCTTCGGCGTGATGCCATACTCCGGCATCAGCTGCTGCACGCGGTCAATATCCAGCGTGCGCGGCGTCAGATGGTTGATATGCGGCCCGCGGAAGCAGACCACGTCGGCGATCAGCCGGTGCTGCGCCAGCAGGGTGTTATAGGTGCTGAGATCGACCGAGGCCTGCTGGTGCCAGCGGAACGTTTCCAGCGCCTGGCGCACAAACTCATCGGCATCATCATCCCTCAGCCCGCCCTCCTGCTGCCACTGCGCCAGCAGCTCGCGCAGGCGCGGCGTAAAGATATCGCGCTGTTGCAGGATCTCACTGACCCGCTGGCGCAGCGCGTCATCGCTAATCAGCTCCAGGCGCAGCAGCGAGGTAAACACGCGAAACGGATTGATCTGCAGCGCGCGCTCTTCCACCGGGCGGAACGCGGTGGAGTGCACCGGCACGCCCGCCGCCGACAGGTCGTAATAGCCGACCGCCGACATGCCCATCACCGCAAACACCTGGCGCAGCGTCGCTAACTCCTGCGCGCTGCCGACGCGGATAGCGCCGTGACGCTCCACGCTTAGCCGCTCCACTTCCTGCTGCCACTGCGCCGCTGCCAGCTGCTCAGGGTGCTGCTGTAAAACCTGTTGATTCACCTCACGCACCAGCTGCAACAGCGTGCCATATTGAGGAACTTCCGTCTGGTACATCGCCGACATCGCTTTGGAAAAGCGGTCACGAATATGGTCCGCGCTGATAAACCGGTCGCTCATTACTGTTCTCCTGAAAAGTCCCACCCGCAGGATAGTCATGCCGCTGCGAGCTAAGTGATAGTTTCATCACAGAATTTGATCTCATCGGGGGATGAGATAGCTAAATCACAAAAATGAAACACTGTTTTACTTTTACTTGAGCTCTTCGGCGGGCCGCACTACACTCACCTGACATCACGACCCGCTTAATCAGGAGAGACCGGATGAAAATTGCATTGATGATGGAAAACAGCCAGGCCGCGAAGAACGCCATCGTGCTGAATGAACTGCAGCAGGTTGCCGCCCAGCAGGACTTCCCGGTGTATAACGTCGGCATGAGCGATGAGCAGGATCACCACCTGACCTACATCCACCTGGGGATTATGGCCAGCCTGCTACTGAATTCAAAAGCCGTGGATTTTGTCATTGCCGGGTGCGGCACCGGTCAGGGCGCGCTGGTCTCTCTCAATATTCACCCCGGCGTGGTGTGCGGCTACTGCATCGACCCGGCGGATGCCTATTTATTTGCCCAGATCAACAATGGCAATGCGCTGTCGCTGCCGTTCGCTAAAGGTTTTGGCTGGGGCGCGGAGCTGAACCTGCGCTTTATCTTTGAGAAGGCCTTCGCCGGTGCCAAAGGTCAGGGTTACCCACCGGAGCGCAAAGAGCCACAGGTGCGCAACGCCGGGATCCTCAACCAGGTGAAGGCCGCGGTGACCAAAGATAACTATCTCGATACGCTGCGCGCCATTGACCCGGAGCTGGTGAAAACGGCGATTTCCGGGGAACGCTTCCAGCACTGCTTCTTTGAACACTGTCAGGAGAGCAGCATCCGTGATTTTGTGCAGGAACGTCTGCGCTAAAGAGAGAAGCGGACCAGAACGGTCCGCTCATGGGTTGGCGAGGTTAGCGCCTGCGCAGGCGCAGCAGCGCGAAGAGGAGCAGCAGCACCAGCACCACGCCTCCGGCAATCAGCCAGTTCATGTAACGCACAATCAGCGGCGCTTGCCCGCCCTGACGCAGCTGGGCGACCTCATCGGCCGTTAACTCATCATTAATTCCGGCAAAGTGGCTGCGCACATAGCGGGTGACCGAGGCAATCTGCGCGTTGTTCAGCTCGGTAGCAAACGCTGGCATGCCCACGTCCGCATCGCGGCTTTTACGATGAATGCCGTCAACGATGGTCATCACCAGGTTGTTCGGCGTGGCGGCGGAGACCGCGCTGTTGTGGGTCAGCGACGGGTAGAAGTTATCCTTCGTGCCCTCGCCCGTCCGGCCATGGCAGCTGGAACACGCGCCGCTGTATAGCACCGCACCGTCGGTGGTGGCACTGTCCGCCAGCGAAGCCTGGTCGCCCTGCCCGCTAATCACCGCGTTGATATCGGTTGCAGCCGGTTTATCAGCGGTGACCGCCAGCGGGCTTTGCTGCGCGGGGACCTGTTTGATCCACGCGGCAATTGCCTGCAAATCGTTATCCGGCAGGTACTGGAAGCTGTGCTCCACCGCTTCGCCCATCGCACCCGCCGCCTGCGCTTTGCCCTCAAGGTGGCCGGTTTTCAGATAGGTGACAATATCCTGCTGGCTCCAGTCGCCAATCCCTGATTTATCCGGCGTAATATTGGGGGCGTACCAGCCACCCAGCGGGCTGCCCGCCAGATAGCGGCTGCTCTCTTCCGCCATCATTAGGTTGCGCGGGGTATGGCAGGTGCTGCAGTGGGCCAGCACGTCGACCAGATATTTACCGCGATTGAGCTGCGCGCTGAGATCGGCCTGCGGTTTAAAAGGCTTATCGTCGCGGTACAGCAGGTTCCAGCCCCACATGATCTGGCGAATATTGAACGGGAACGCCAGTTGAGTTTTCTCCGCCGGAGCCTGCTCGACCGGCTTCACGTCGTGCATCAGGTAGGCGTACAGCGCGCGGATATCCTCATCGGTCATCCCCTGATAGGCGGTGTACGGCATCGCCGGGTAGAGATTACTGCCGTCGGCGGCCACCCCTTTGCGCAGCGCGTCGGCGAACTGCTGTTCCGTGTAGTTGCCGATGCCGAACTGCTTCGACGGGGTGATATTGCTGGCAATAATGCGCCCCATCGGCGAGTCGATGGCGTAGCCCCCGGCAAACGGCGCGCCGTTCTCAGCGGTCTGACGGTGGCAGGCGCCGCAGTCGGCGGCGACGGCCACGTACTTACCGCGGGCAATCAGCGCCGGGTCAGGCTGTGCATCAGCCGCCGCCGCGCTGAAAGCGCAGGTCAGCAGCAGAGTAGTCAGAAGCGTTTTCATCATCAGATCTCCCTCTCAATGATTTCCGCCATGCGGATACTCAGCGCCACGCCGGTCAGCGTGGGGTTGATGACTCCGGAAGCCGGAATAACGCCCGTCGTCGCAAGGAACAGATTGCTGTGATCCCAGCTGCGGCATTCGTGATTGACCACCGAATCTTTCGGGTCAGCGCCCATGATCACCGTGCCCATCAGGTGGTCGCGGTTCTGCCAGCCGGTGTTGTCCTCCACCACTTCTCCGCCCATCAGGCTGACGAAGCGGCGATAGTCGGCATCTACCACGTTTTTCGCCGCCTTGACGTAATCATCCACCTCGTAATGCACCGTCAGCATCGGGATGCCGAGGGCATCTTTGCGCGTGCTGCTCGGGCGCACGGTGTTGGTGGCGTGCGGCAGGATCTCAAATACCGTGGAGATATCCACCCAGCGCGCGGCCTGGTGACGGATCTGCTCGTCGAGTGCCTTACCGATGACCCCTTTGGCGATCAGCCGCTGCGCCACCGCCATATTCGGCACGTTGTTCGACATGGCGTGTTTGATTGCGGCGTGTTTCTTGCGGAAGTCGCCGTCGCGATAGTTGAAGATGCCGCCCTGCTGCACCGCTCCCCGGCCGGGCCACAGCGGCTCATCGGCAAGGAACTGCAGCCCCATGCCGGTGTGGTCCATCAGGTTACGCCCAACCTGATCGGAACTGTTGGCGACATCCGAGATCAGCAGCAGCTTGGGCGTTTCCAGCCCGTGTGCGGCAACGATAAAATATTTCGCCGTCAGGCGCGTATCGACGCCTTTTGAACTGCGTACGTGCACCGCCACAATCTTACTGTCGGCGCCTTTTTCCAGCTTCCACGCGGTGGAGTCGGTCAGCAGGCGCGCCCCGGCATCTTCCGCGTGCTGCGCGTGCTTGTCGCCGCTGTACATCGAGCCAATCGGGCACACCGGCATGCAGTTGTTGTTGCCGCTGCACGCCGGGCGACCGTCATAAGGTCGGGTGGCGCGGCCATTAGGCTCATGGATAAAGTTGTACCCGGCCGGGCTGAGGCGGCTTTTCAGGCGCTGGAAAATATAGGTTTCGCCTTCCGGCTCCATCGGGTACGGTTTTGAGCGCGGCGGGAAGGCGCTGCCGCCCTGGCCGCTCTGGTCGTCCGTATCGCTGCCGCACACGCCGAGCGCCTCTTCCGCCTTCTGGTAATACGGCTCCAGTTCGCTGTACTCCATCGGCCAGTCGCGACCGACGCCGTACAGAGTTTTCAGCTTCATATCATTCGGCAGATAGCGCCAGCAGGCTGCCGCCCAGTGCCAGGTCGTGCCGCCCACCAGCTTCAGCATGCCGGGGCGAAAGTCGAACGAACCGGTATTTTCAATATACTGTTCGTCGTAAGAGTGGTGCGCCCAGGGCTCATTCGGGTACGGCGAGTTATAGTTGCCTTTTTTCGGCGAATTACGGAAGTTTTCGACGATTTTCCAGCGCGGGATCTTCTCTCCGGCTTCCAGAATAATCACCGATTTGCCCATGCGGGCCAGCGTAGTGGCGGCATTACTGCCCAGCGCGCCGGAACCGACGACAATCACATCGGCATCGTATTGTTGGCTCATAGTGGTGCTCACATTAAAAGAGAAAGAGTTAATCGTTTTTTATTGTTGCTGGCGGCTGGGTCCAGTAATTGGTATGACCACGGGAATACGTTGGGATGACGGTGGCATCCAGCGTCGGGGCATACATCAGCGCATCGGTGTAGGTGACAAAACGGGTATTATCAACGGCACGCAGCGCAACCGGCGTACCGGTGTAGCCGAGATACCAGGCTGAGATAATGGTTTTGATCGTGTCACCGCTGGCCCCCTGCATCAGCGCATGACCGTTAAGCTGGTCCGCTTGAGTGATGCCCGCGCTCTGCAACGCGCTGCTCAGCTGCTGAAGATGGGCTGGAAACTGCGCATCTTCCGCCGCCAGGCAGTGCAGTGCGCGCTCTGAAACCAGCGGGCTAAGCTGCGTGCGCCCGGTTAATAACTGCGAGATCCGGTAAAAAATATGGCTGTCGCTCGAAGCGGCAGGCGCGGCGCCCCAGGAGAGGGACGGGTTGAGTACCGCCATGCCCAGCAGCGCCGCACCGGAAGTGATGAGTGTCCTGCGTGTTAACATAAATGGATGCCTGGTTTAAAAAATTGTGACCAGTTTCACACTACGTAGGCGGATTTGTAAATGGATTGTAAATTAGGGCAATAGTTAAGCGTGGCTGATACCCCAGTCTAATTTCAGCCCGCGGCTGATTGCAGGCTGAGGCAGCTTAAAACATCATCGTGAGGAGTAAATATGACCTATCCACGAGTGGGCGTTGGCGTCCTGATATTCCGCAATGGCCTGCTGTTACTGGGGAAACGCAGCGGCAGCCACGGTGCCGGCGACTGGTCAGCCCCCGGCGGGCATCTGGAGTATGGCGAGACGCCGCAGCAGTGCGCCGCGCGGGAGGTAGCCGAAGAAACCGGATTAACCTTAGGGAAATGCATTAATGGTCCCTTTACAAATGACTTTTTCAGCCGTGAGCAGAAACATTACGTCACGATTTTTATGCTTAATTACGACGCCGAAGGCACGCCGCAGCGCCTGGAACCGGAAAAATGTGAAGGCTGGCAGTGGTTTGACGTAGGCGCTCTGCCGCAGCCGCTGTTCGCCCCGCTGCAATCACTGCTGGCAGAAACCGATCTTAACGCGCTGAGCGAGGGCGCCCGCTGAGGTATCTCCACAAAAATTGATTTGAATAGTGTTGCGGGATGACAGGTGCCCGGTTTCAGGAGGGAGGGCTGCTTTCCGCACCGGCATGAATACGTCCCTGTAGCCTGGCTCACGGCCATCCCTGGCCGTGGGCCTGCTGCAATCAGCCCTCCCTCCCTGCACCCGAAGCCTCAGCGTCGCGGTTTGAAACCCACAGCGAGCACGATGCGAGTGGGGGATGAGCTCAGCCTGAGATAAACCGGACGTCACGCGGCAGGGATGCCGCGTGACGAGGCCCGCAGGGAGCGTCTTTTGCCGTTCCGGCGTGCTCAGGCTGAGCTCAGACCGGTTTGCGGACGTTTAGCGATAGAAGTCATTTCTGGGGATCCCTCACAGGGCGACCCTACGAAAGCGACGAAATGAAAATAGCGCCGGTGATAATCTGATGAAAAATCAGCCACACCCCGTAGCAACTCGTCGGGCAAAGCTTTACATTGGTTTATCCCCATTCTGCCGATGAGAACGCGATGAACCCTCTTGCCCCGCTGCTCAACCTCACTACCCACCCGATTGACGATGCTGACTATATCGCCCACTGCCAGCAGCAATTGGCCAGCGACGGCGCGCTGGTGCTGCGCGGTTTTCTGACTGCGGATGCGCTGGCCGCGATTAAGCAGGAAGGCGATGAAAATCAGCAGCTGGCGTTCTACGCTGCCAGCCAGCACAACGTCTATCTGCAAAAGCCCGATGCGCACTATGCTGACAACCACCCGCGCAACCGTCAGGTGGTCTCGTCGAAAGGCTGCATCACCGATGAAGAGATCCCGGCTGATTCCCCGCTGCGTACCCTTTACGACTCGCCGGTGTTTAAGGCCTTTCTCTGCGGGGTATTGCAGGAGCAGCAGCTCTATCCTTATGCCGACACGCTCTCCTCTATCAACCTGCACTACGCGCATACCGGGCAGGAGCTGGGCTGGCACTTTGATAACTCCTCATTTGCCATTACTTTGCTGATCCAGAAACCCGAGGCGGGCGGCGTGTTTGAGTACGTCAGCCATTTGCGTGATGCGGAAGCGGGTGAAATGAATTTTGCCGGGGTGGCCGAAGTGCTGGACGGGGAACGTGCGGTACAGCAGCTGGCGATTGAACCGGGGGATTTAGTGCTGTTCCGCGGGCGTAATGCGCTGCATCGCGTCTCACCAACGGAAGGCGATACCACGCGCATGCTGGTGGTGCTGGCTTACAATGCCCAGCCGGATATTGCGCTGTCGGAAAGCGCCCGCATGACCTTCTACGGGCGCCTGTAACCTTAGCCGATCAGGGCATCCCAACCGCGCTGGAAGATCTGGCGGGTGCGCAGTGCCGTTAGCGCTCGCCAGTCTTCATCCGCCGGATAGAACCCCTCAAACAGCTGCTTTTTCAGCGCGATGCCCTGCTCGCTAAGCGGCTCGCCGTAAAGATGCAGCCAGTGATCGTCGCGCACCCGGCGATGCATCTCACGCCCTTCGTAGGTGCCGCACTCTACTACCAGCTGCAGCAGTTCGGTGTCCGGTAACTGGTCGAGCATAAACTGTGACAGATAGCCGGTTGCCGTCGCGGTGACCCCGGTTTCGCTGTCGCGGTTGTCACCGGTCATGATCACCGTCAGCCACTCGCCGAACAGCTGCTTAGCCTGCTCCAGCGCCGCATAAGGGCGCTCGGCAATGGCTAACAGCATCGGATGGCCGTAAGCCCCCGCGCCGGTGTGCAGATCGAAGCTGATAATCCGCCGCGCCATTTGCAGATGATTCGCAATAATCTGGCGCAGCGTGCGCTGCGACCAGCTGGGCTCGCAGCCACCGTAGAAAATGCCGTCGGCAAACTGATACTGGCCGGCTTCGACAATCCGCTTTACGCCACTCCAGCCCATATCGGCACACTTCTGCGCCATCTGCATATCGGCGGCAGCGCGCTCGGGGCCATCGATATCCTGACAGCGATAAATGCTGTGCAGCGGCGGGTACGCCAGGTTTTGCGGAATAGCCGCGCTGAAATCGATAAAGTTGCGGTTCAGGTCAGCATTATCTTCATTGACGCGGCGCAGGTGCGCGGTGCCCCAGGGATTGATCAGATGCACCATCACCAGCGCCACGTGCGGCGGCAGCGAACTGCCGTCGAGCGCGTCGAGCCAGGCGATCTGGCTGTCAGAGCCATAATACCCTTCAACGCCGTGCGTGCCGGAAACCACCAGCATTACCTGCGGCGCATCGGCCCGGCCAATCACCGCCACCTCGGTGGAGAGTGCCTCGCCCTGCGGTCCTGTCAGCGGGTGCGGATAGCCAGTGATTGCCCCGCCCAGCCGCCCAACGGCCGCCAGGAAGCGCGCCCGCTGCTGGCGATAATCGGGCAGTGTTATCTGCGTCATGGTCTACTCCGGTCGATGGTAAACATCAAAGCTGAAGTACTTTTTCGACAGCTGGTCGTAGGTGCCGTTTTTATGCAGCTCGGCCATCGCCGCGTTAATTTTGGCAATGCGCGCAGTGTCATCTTTACGCAGCCCAATCCCCACGCCTTCACCAAAGTATTTCGGGTCATACAGCGGTTTACCGGCAATGTGATAACCGGCACCCTGAGGGGTTTTCAGAAAGCCCGATTCGGCGGATGCCGCGCTGGTAAAGGTGGAGTCGAGACGGCCCGAAGCGAGATCCGGATAAATCTCGGACTGGTTGGGGTAGCTAATCACTTCCACGCCCTGGCTGCCCCACATCGCTTTCGCGTAGCCTTCCTGGGTAGTGCCCTGCGCCACGCCGACGGTTTTGCCCTTCAGCGATGCCAGCTCCGGCAGCAGCTTACTCTCTTTACGCGTCAGCAGTGCGCTCGGCGTGTTGTAGAGCATATCGGTGAAGGCCACCTGCTGGCGGCGCTTTTCGGTCATCGCCATGGCCGAGAGAATTGCGTCAAATTTACGTGCCTGCAGCGCCGGGATGATGCCGTCATAGCCGGTCTGCACCCAGACGCATTTCACCTGCATCTGCTGGCAGATAGCGTTACCCATATCGATATCAAAACCCTGCAGCGAGCCATCAGGCGCTTTCGATTCAAACGGTGGGAAAGTCGGGTCGACGCCGAAGCGCAGCTCTTCAGCGGCGAATGCCGAAGCGCTAAACCCCGCCAACAGTGCCAGCGCGGTTAAAGTCAGTTTTTTCATGCCACGATCTCCGGGAGCTTTCTAGGGTTAAGCACCAGTAATAGCATGATTTCACATTAAGAAATAAAGCATTTGTCTTATGAAAGCGCGGCCGTTTATAAGCCACTTTTATAATGCGCGGGGAAATTAAACGGGGCGACAGCGTGCCGCCCCGGGGTCATTACAGCTGTGGATACATCTCCAGCAGGCGGCGCGTCACGCCATTGGTCCAGCCGAAGCCATCCTGCAGCGGATACTCACCGCCGCCGCCCAGCAGCGCGGCATCACCGCTGATGTTGTACTTCTCCACCATCTTATGGTGCTGGTCATAGGTCGCACCGACGGTTTTCAGCCAGCGGCTGGCAATCTCCTGCGCCAGCAGCTCTTCGCCGTAGCTGTTAAAGCCTTTCACCGCCAGCCACTGCAGCGGCGCCCAGCCGTTCGGGCTGTCCCACTGCTCGCCGGTCACTTCCATGCTGCACAGCATGCCGCCCGGAGCCAGCAGATAATTCCGCACCGCTTTCGAGGTGCGCGTCGCCTGATCCAGGCTCGACATGCCGACATACACCGGGGTTACCGCAGCGGCAGAGAACGACGCCTTTTCGCCATCGCGCCAGTTATAGTCACGATACAGGCCGGTATCCTCTTCCCACAGATACTTATCAACGATTTCACGGCGCGTCAGCGCCAGCTGCTGATAGCGATCCGCAGTCGCCTGGTCGCCTTTGCTGGCCGATAGGCGCGCAATGGTGGTTTCCAGCTTGTAGAGGAACGCATTCAGATCGATCGGCACAATGCTGGTGGTCTGGATACTCTCCAGACGGCCAGGCTCGCTCAGCCAGCGCGAGGTATAGTCCCAGCCGGAAGCCGCCCCGGCACGCAGGTCGCGGTAGACTTCGCTCGCCGGGCGTGACGACTGGCGGGCCGTCTCTACATCCTCATACCAGGATTCGTCGCGCGGCGTGTCGCGGTCATCCCAGTAGCGGTTCAGCACCGAGCCGTCCGGCAGCATCACCACGTGGCGATAGGCCTGATTCGGCTGCAGGTTTTCCTGCCCGTCCATCCAGAACGCATATTCGCTTTTCAGCTGCGGCAGATAGTGCGCCGCTTCATGCACGTCGTTCTTCTCAAACAGCTCGACCATCATGGCGAACACCGGCGGCTGCGAGCGGCTGAGATAATAGGTCCGGTTGCCGTTAGGGATATGGCCGTACTTGTCGATCATCCACGCAAAGTTATCGGCCATATTGCGCATCAGATCGCAGCGCCCTGCCGCCGCAAAGCCCAGCATGCTGAAGTATGAGTCCCAGTAATAGGTCTCACTAAAGCGACCACCCGGCACCACATAGGGTTTTGGCAGCGGCAGCAGGGAGGAGAACTCACTGTGCTTCTGCGGCTGACGGGTGAGTACCGGCCACAGCGCATCAATGTGCTGCGCCATGGTGTTGGTGGGGTCAGACACATAGCGGCTGTCATAAGTCCCCGGCAGATCGAAATTCTCCAGCACAAACTTCAGCAGGTCGAACTGCTGCTGCTCGCGTTCCAGATAATAGCGATACAGGATGCGCTCCGGTTCAATCTTCGGCGCACAGTCGGCAAAGGTTTTGCTGTCGGGGAAAATACGCGACATCTGCACCGCCTCGAACAGATCCTGATAACGGTCTGACGGCGTGAGGATGTCCGAGGCGGGCAGCCCACGAATCGGCTCCGGCTGCGGTTCAACCCCCGCCTCTGGACCCGACTCATAATCATCATACCAGGCTTCATATTCAGTATGGTTATTGTCAATCAGCGTTTCGTTTTGGTTGAAAGTGATAAGAACCTCCTGATGCCGAAAAAGTCCGACAAAGTCGCTTGGTGAATAAGCAACCTATTATAGTACCGCAGTCTCGCGACGCAACCCGATGTTTCTATTACTCTTAATGAAGAGATATTTCAAAAAATAAACAGATGGCGAATTTCCCCTAATTTATTGACAGCCAGGGGAAGTATTACGCGAAAATAAACATAAACTGACAAGGTTAATCGTAGTGTTAATTTCGATGAATTAATTGATTTATTACAGTGAGTTATCCCGCTGAGAAGCCAAACTGATAAAACAGCGTAAATTCGCGCAGCGCGCCATAATCTTCAATATGAACAGATAATTAGTTCACCTTCCGCTGAACAGGTCGAGATTACCCTTGCCGAGCCGTTACCCGCCCGCGTGTTACACCGGTGTAAAAGTTGCAAATCGGGCGCCGAACTGAGGTTTCAGACAATACTCAGCACAATCCTACACCTGAACCGGGATATTTCTTACGGCAGAGATTTACTTCTTATCGCCGGGAAAATAAACTATTGCGCCTTCGAAAGGCTTTACTCTGAACCCCATTCCCTATCGCTGAGACTCTCAGGCAGAGGGTTGTCAATTAAAGGATTTTTTTCATGACGCTTCAACTCTGGCTGGCGTACACCGGTGTGATTGCCGCACTGATTGCCATTCCCGGCCCTTCGGCGCTGATCAGCATGACCCACGGCCTGCGCTATGGCCGCAGGCAGGCGCTGGCGACCGTCAGCGGTGGCGTACTGGCCGCAATGATGCTGATGACGGCCTCCGCGCTGGGCCTGGGCGCGATCCTCGCCGCCTCAACCACCGCCTTTACCGTGCTGAAAGTGGTGGGCGCTGCCTATCTGATCTGGCTGGGAATTGCTGCCTGGCGCGATAACAGCGAGCCGACGGCGGTCAGCACCAGCGAAATGGAAGAGGCGCCAGGGGCATTTCGTCTGTTCCGCAAAGGCTTCACCGTCGGCATCAGCAACCCGAAGGATCTGCTGTTCTTCGCCGCGCTGTTCCCGAACTTCATCGATGCCAGCCAGCCGCACGCCCTGCAGTTCGCCACGCTGGCCATCACCTGGGCGGTGCTGGATTGCAGCATTATGTTCAGCTATGCCTGCGCCGGTCGCCGCCTGTCGGGCGTCTTCGCCAGCCGCCGCCGTCTGCGCATTCTCAACCGCTCAACGGGCAGCCTGTTCGTTTTTGCCGGTGGCGCACTGGCCCTCTCGGCGAAGTAATTTACCCGGCGGTTTTGATGCGTCCGCTGGCGCGGGCAAAGGCAAACAGCAGTAGCTCCCCGGCGGTCACGGTGTGCGAATCGGTGCCGGGCAGCATTTCATCAGGACGAGTATGCCCCCCTTCCGCCAGCCCGATGTGGCAGATACCTTTATACTGTGGCGTACCCACATCCTTGAAGTATTTAATTCCCTGCTCCGCGGCGAATTCGCGCATCACGCGGATATTTTGATTCGCCTGCGCATTAGCAGAATAGACAAAGCAGTCCGGGATCATAATAAAACGTTGCACATCCCAGACTTTAGCTCTGGGCGAGTATTTTCTGGCTGATTGTCTGACCCATTAAATTAACTCTCTGCGTTGTGAGATTATCGGGGAGTAAATGAATTTTAATCACCATAGCGCTTTTCCCTGCGCAGCAAACGCGGAATATGCTAATATCGCGCACTGTTTCCGCCTGAAAACAATCCGGGATAATAATGAGCGATTTTGAAAACCTGCACGGGATGATTATTTTTGCCAGGGTGGTGGAAACGCTGAGCTATACCGAAGCGGCAAAGACGCTCGGGCTGGCAAAATCCTCGGTGAGTAAAGAGATCTCGGCGCTGGAAGTGCGTCTCGGGGCGAAGCTGCTGCAGCGCACCACGCGGCGCATTCAGGTGACGGAAGTCGGTATGACCTATTACCACTACTGCTACCGCATTCTGCACGAGGTGAAAAGCGCAGACCTGTTTATCCGCCAGTTCCATGAGGAGCCAACCGGCAGCCTGCGCGTGGTGGCCCCGGTCACCTTTGGCTGCCAGTGCATTGTACCGGTGCTTAATAGCTTTGTGGCTGGCAATATCCACGTCAGCATTGACCTCGATCTCACCGACCGCCCGGTGAATCTGGAAGATGACCATTTTGATATCGCCATTGCCATCACCCGCGACCTGCCGGATCACCGCCACTACCGACCGCTCATTGATATTGCCTGGGGACTTTATGCCGCGCCGGGCTATCTTAGTAAGCTGAATGCCATCGCCAGCCCGGACGACCTGCCGCGCCAGGATTTTATTCTGTTCCGCGGCCCCGCCCACACCATTTCATTACCGTTTCGTAAGGAAAAGCAGAAGAAAGATATTGAGGTGCGCAGCCGTTTTCGCGCCAACAACAGTATCGCCCTGTTAAATTCCGCGGTCGCGCAGACCGGCATTGCTTATTTACCGAATTATATTGCGCAGGAAGCGGTAGAAAGCGGCAGGCTGGTGCAGATATTACCCGACTGGGAAATGGATATTTATAAATCGTATATTCTGGTGAAGAGCGATAATTTCATTTCGCCACGGGTGAGATTATTTATTGAAGATTTGCAGAAGGCGTTGCAGGAATAAAAGGGGCGATCGAAAAGAAGATCGCCCCCTACAGTAGGGGCTGACCTTCTGTTTCGGTCAGCCCTTTATTCATCTTCGACAGAAGATTAATAATAGTTGCCGTGACGGTAATCCCAGGTGGTAAAGATATCCGACATCATCGACATAATCTTATCCACGTCCAGACCTTTACGGATCAGTACCGGGCAAGGGGTAATATTGCGCTCGCCCTTCTGCTCTGGCACCAGTTTGCCATTCTCATCAACCATCGCCACCATCACACCCTGCTCATAGCGGGTCTTTTCAGACTCGTTTGGCTGGATAGATTTCACATAGTCGTTGGCCGCGATAATCAGGTCAGCGTGCTGCTCAATGCGCTCACCGATGCCCTCTACCAGGCCACGGTTGCCTTTGCCTGACGGGTTGGCCGAGCTGGCGAAGGAGAATTTACCGTGGTTTTCCCACAGCTCTTTCGCCAGATTTTCGCCCGGGGTACCGAACTTAATCACGAAGCAGCTGGTCTGGCGGCGGTCCATCATCAGATCTTTAGAACCGTCATTCGGGATACGCGCAACCGCTTCTTCTTTCCACGGCAGGATGCAGCCCAGCAGCACGTCTTTGTCCCAGTGCTGCTGATACAGCGCTTCGATTTCCGGGTTCAGCTGCGCCAGCTCTTTCAGCTGCGCCAGAGAACCACACAGCACGACGCCCGGCTTGTTACGGTTACGCTGCTTGGCGTCAAATTTGCGCTCCAGACCTTTGGCATCGGAAGTCATGATGATGTAGCCCACTTTAGTTGGGCAGACGATCATGCCGCCTTCAGCAGACAGGATCTTCACGGCTTCCGGCTGTAAGCCACCATTCCAGTTAACAACTTTATCGTTCATAGCAGACCCTTAATTCAGATTCGTCTCAATTTAAGTGGGTAATCACCCGTTGAAACCATCCTGCCACAGCCAGTTTTCAGCGCAACAATAAACTATCAAAGTGCACGATTGTTTCCATCAGGAAACAACCGTTGCCTCTCAGCGCGGGATCAGCTGCTCGGCTTTCAGGCGATCGAACAGTTCGAAGAACGCCTCACGCGTTGGCTGATAGCCAGTGAACCCGGCCTGACGGCTTTTGCTGACGTCGGTGAACACTTCCATCGGGCGACCGAGATCGGCATCGGTGTGCCACCAGGAGGCCAGCTTAGTCACATCGTCCTGCTTGAGCCCGTGCTGCTGCGCCAGCGCCTGCCACTGGGCAGGGGCGTCGTTCATCCGGCCTTCCAGCGGCTGCATCTCGCCACTGAACGGCGCGGCTTCGATACCGAAGTAGTCGGCAATTTCGCCCCACATCCACTGCCAGCGGAACACGTCGCCGTTGACCACATTGTAGTCCTGATTCTGTGCCGACGGCGTGGTCGCGGCCCACAGCAGCTGGTCGGCCAGCAGCCGTGCGTCGGTCATGTCGCTAACCCCTTCCCACTGCGCTTTCGAGCCAGGGAAGATAAACGGCTGCCCGCTCTGTTTACACAGGCTGGCATACACCGCCAGCGTCTGGCCCATGTTCATCGCGTTGCCGACGGCGAAACCAATCACCGTATGCGGGCGATGTACGCTCCAGCTGAAACCGTATTTCTCTGCGGCGGCAAATACCTCATCTTCCTGCGCGTAGTAGAAGTTTTCGACCGGCTGACGGCCCTGCTCCTCACGGAACGGCGTCTGCGGCACTGCCCCTTTACCGTAGGCGTCAAACGGGCCAAGGTAGTGTTTCAGACCGGTGATCAGCGCCACATGGCCGCCCTTCAGCGAGTCACCCAGCGCGCTCAGCACGTTACGCACCATGCCGCCGTTGACGCGGATATTCTCTTTTTCAGTTTCCTGGCGCGCCCAGGCGCTGAAGAACACCTTATCCACTACCACGCCCTGTAATGCGGACTGTACGGAAGCGGCATCGGTCAGGTCAGCAGTCAGCGATTGCACGCCTGCAGCAACCGGAGTCCGCCCGCGCGACAGCCCGTAAACCGCCCAGCCCTCAGCCAGCAGACGTTCCGCCAGCGCACTTCCGGTGACGCCACTGACGCCGACAATCAAAGCTCGTTGTTGCATAGGTTCTCTCCTGTTCGGTTGATGGATTAAGCTTAATAGAGAATATAATTCTCATCTCAGGTATAAATTCACAGGATTAATGAACTGGAGGAATGAATGGCGCTATCTGACGATCGTCTGCGCGGGATAACCCCGTTTGTTGCCACCGTGGAACACGGCAGCTTTACCGCGGCGGCGGAGAGCCTGCATCTGACCAGTTCGGCGGTGAGTAAGAGTGTCGCGCGGCTGGAGGAGCGGCTCGGCTCGCGGCTGTTCGAGCGCACCACCCGCAGCCTGGCGCTGACCGACGCCGGACAGGCATTTTATGATACCTGTACCCGCGTGCTGAACGAACTGGCGGAAGCCGAAGCGGTGCTGGCCGCCCAGCGCACCATCCCGGTCGGGCGCCTGATGCTAACGGTGCCGCACACTTACGGCCGCCTGCACGTGCTGCCGCTGCTCAACCCGTTCTGCCTGCAATACCCTGAGATGCAGCTCAGCCTGTCGTTCTCCGACCGCTTTGTCGATCTGTTTGAGGAAGGGGTGGATGTGGCGATCCGCATCGGCGGGCCGGGCAACTATCCCCCCTCCCTCAGCGTACGTTACCAGGGCTGCGAGCGGCTGATCTTCTGCGCTTCGCCCGCTTACCTGGCTCAGCACGGCACGCCGCAGTCGCTGGCCGAGCTGGAGCAGCACCGGGCGATTGTCTATTACCGCGGCGACGGCAGTACCAGCCCGTGGCACGTCACCTCACCGGACGGTCGGGTCACCACGCGCACCGTGGCGCACCGCATGGCTTTAGGGGATGGCGAAGCGCAGCGCGCAGCGGTAATGGCGGGTTTGGGGGTGGCGCAGATGGCAACGTGGCTGATGGAAGAGCAGTTAGCCAATGGCGAGCTGGTGCCATTCCTGCCGGAGCTGAGCGTGCCGGGTTTGCCGCTGTACGTGGTGTGGCCACGTAAAAAGCAGCTGACGCCAAAGGTGGATGCCCTGCTGAACACGCTGGAGAAATTAAGAATTGAATAAAGCGAGGCGACCGCAACACGGGCCGCCCCGGGATGATGCGTTAACCGTGGAAGCCCAATTCTGCGGAGATGGCTTTGGCGGTCGCCACCACCGGCGCCATCAGTTTTTTCACCCCAATCTGCTGCAGTTTCGCCGTCGGTAACGATACCGATACCGCGAACGGCACCCGCTGCTGAATATCAAACACCGGCGCGGCAATACAGGAAACGCCCAACTCGTTCTCCTCGCGGTCCATCGCCGTCTGCTGCTGACGAATATTTTTCAGCTCGTCCAGCATCTCTGGCAGCGTGGTGATGGTATTTTTCGTTAGCGGCTGGATAGTGTCCTGATGGCTCTGCCAGTACTGCGCGGGATAATCTTCGCTGCCCCAGGCCATAAAGATCTTGCCCATCGCCGAGCAGTAAAGCGGCATATGCTGGCCAATATAGGCGCGGGTCCGCATCATGCCGGTGGTCGGTTCCAGCTTGTAAATCAGGATCACATGGTCATCTTCGCGGCTGGAGAAGTTGACGGTTTCACCGACCTCAAGATTGAGTTTTTCCAGATGCGGCGCCGCAACGTGGATCACGTTCAGCGACGAGAGCGCCTTCTGCCCGACGGAGATAAATTTAGTGGTCAGACGATAACTGCCCGGCGACGGTGCCTGAGTCACATAGCCGCTGCTG
Source organism: Erwinia aphidicola (assembly GCF_014773485.1). Lineage (GTDB taxonomy): Bacteria > Pseudomonadota > Gammaproteobacteria > Enterobacterales > Enterobacteriaceae > Erwinia > Erwinia aphidicola. The sequence goes on from NZ_JACXBP010000002.1 coordinate 529,319, forward strand.
TGCAGCCCCTGCAACAGGCGGTGTACCGTACTTTTATTCATCCCGGACAGCTCAGACAGAGTGGCCAGCGGGCAGCCGTTCGGATAATTGCTTAACAGTTCAATCAACTGAAGGCCACGAAACAGGCTCTGGGTGCCCAGCGGCTTGTCTTTCTTATCGTCCTTCACGCTCATCCACACTTCCCCTTAAGTTCCTGCCCCGCAACGGGGAGTGGCCCGATGTTACCCCATGCACCCTGCACTGTGAACATGGAACCCCGTTTCAGCGCCGTTTTAGGCAGAATTTCACCCGCAGGCGCCCGCTGCAGAAGTGCGCTGTCCATCACAATTCCACAACATCAAAAATAACCTGTTGTTTTAATTACACAAATAAAACAGCCGCTCCTTTGCTTTCCGTTTCAACTGAGAATAGTATTTTTGAAACTCGATTTCGCATATTGAAATATTGCGGTGATTATTTCCCAATCACGCCGCGTTGAATGCCCACCAGGAGTTGCAGGAGGCTGTCATGCAGCATACACCCGGTACGCCGGTTCTTACTCTGAGCCATATCACCAAACGCTTTGGCGGCAATATCGCTGTTAACGATGTCAGTCTGGAGGTTTTCCCTGGTGAAGTGGTCGCCCTGCTGGGGGAAAACGGGGCCGGAAAGTCCACGCTGATCAAAGTGCTGGCCGGAGTCTATGGCCGCGACAGCGGGGATATCCGTTTTCAACATACCAGCATCGCTTCTGCTGCCAGTTTAAAAACCGCACGCCAGCAGCCCATCGCTTTTATCCATCAGGATCTCGGGCTGATTGAGTGGATGACCGTGGCGGAGAATATGGCGCTGGTGATGGGATTTACCCGCCGTCTGGGGCTGATTGACTGGCGCGCGGTGCGTGAACGTTCGCGTGCGGCGCTGGAGGAAGTCGGCATCGCACTCGATCCGGACGCCCGCGTATTTGAGCTGTCGCGTACCGAAAAATCCCTACTGGCGATTGCCCGTGCCGTGGCGGTCAACGCCGAAGTACTGGTGCTGGATGAACCCACCGCCTCGCTACCCGCCAACGACGTGCGCCACCTGTTCAGCGTGATCAACCATCTGAAAAGTAAGAAGGTCGGGATGATTTACGTCACTCATCGTCTGGATGAGGTGATAGAGATTGCCGATCGCGTCTGCGTAATGCGCGACGGCAAACGGGTGGCGGGCGGGATGACGGCGCAATATACCCTGCGCAATCTGGTGGAAATGATCGTCGGAGAAGCGATCGACGGCGATCGGCGTGAAGCCCTGCCGGCAGGCAAAGATCCGGTACTGGCTCTCGACCAGGTGTGTATTGATGAGGTCGGCCCGGTCTCCTTCAGCCTGCAACCCGGCGAGATGCTGGCGCTGGCCGGTCTGCGCGGTGCCGGGCAGGAGGAGATTGGTCGCCTGCTGTTTGGCCTGCGCCAGCGCAGCGGCGGCAACATTCAGCTCCGGGACAAACGGTATGACGCGCAGTCGCCGCAGCAGGCGATGGCCGCAGGTATCTCTCTGGTGGCAGGCGACCGTACTGGCGAAAGCCTGGTGATGTCGATGAGCGTGCGCGAAAACCTGTTTATTAATCCCTGCGCCAGCGGCCATGCCCTGCTGTCACGCTACGGCCGCCGCGCCGAAATCGGGGCCAGCTGGTGGAAAGTGCAGCTGTTCGATGTCCGTCCGAAAGACGTCAACCTCGACATCAGCGCCCTCTCCGGCGGCAATCAGCAAAAAGTGGTGATGGCGCGCTGGATGCACCTCAATGCCCCGCTGCTGATCCTCGAAGATCCCACCGCTGGCGTCGATGTCGGCGCACGGGAAGAGATCTATCACCTGCTGAATAAAGCACTGGCCGACGGCGTGGCGGTGCTGGTGATCTCCAATGACTTTGAAGAGATCGCCCATATCTGCAACCGCGCGCTGGTGTTTAACCGTGGTCAGGTGGTGGGTGAACTGAAAAATGAACGCGTCACCTTTGCCAACTTACTCGAACTGGCCTCTGCCAGCCACGAAACCCCTGTCGCCACCGCCTGAATGATTAACGCCACCTCGCAACGGTGGCAGGAGAAGCTGCTATGTCCAAAACATCCGTGAAGTCTACCGCGCTTGAACAGCGGGTCAGCCTCAGCGAGCACGGCCCCGCCGCGTGGCTGATGCAGATCGTCACCCGCTACGGCCTGCTGCTGCTGTGTATTTTGCTCACCCTTCTGTTTTCCTTACTTTCGCCCTCATTTGCCAGCATGCTGACCTTACAGGCGATCCTCGCCAGTAAGGCCAAAATTGCCCTGCTGGCGCTGGCCGCCACCATTCCGATGATTGTTGGCAAAATCGACCTGAACGTCGGCTTTGGTATTGTGCTTTGGCATATCCTCGCCATCACCTTACAAGTGGAATATGGCTTCTCCTGGCAGATGGCGGTGCTGACCGTGCTGGCCATCTCCGCCGTTTACGGCTTGCTGAACGGCATTCTGGTGGCGCTGGCCGATATCGATAGCTTCGTTGCTACCCTGGGCTCCGGCACCGTGCTGTACGCCGTGGCGCTGTGGCACTCCGGCGGCCGCCAGATCGTCGGCGATCTGCCTGATGCTTTTACCGCCCTGCATCACACCGAAATCTTCGGTATCCCAATCGGCGCGTTCTACGTGCTGGCCGTGGCCATTATCCTGTGGCTGATCACCGAACACACCCCGCTTGGCCGCTGCATGTATGCCGTAGGCGGTAACCCTGCGGCGGCGCGGCTGAACGGTATTGCGGTGAATAAATTTACCATCGGTGCCTTTATCGCCTCCAGCGTGCTGACCGGCTTCAGCGGGGTGCTGATCGCCGCCGAACAGGGCGTTGGTCAGGCCAGCGTCGGCATGGATTACCTGCTGCCTGCGCTGGTGGGTGCATTCCTCGGCAGTACCACCATTCGCCCCGGACGCGTGAATGTCTGGGGCACCGTGGTCGGCATCGCCATCCTGGCCATCGGCATTGCCGGCATCCAGCAGTTCGGCGGCGACTTCTGGGTTGAACCGCTGTTTAACGGCGCCACCCTGCTGCTCTCCATCACCCTCGCCGGTTACGCCCAGCGTCGCCGGATGTTGAACCAAAAGGCCGTGGTGCGCAGTCAAACCGCTCCGGCTACCCCCCCTGACAATAACCAGAAAACCCTCACTCCAGGGAGTACCTTATGAAACGTCATCTTCTTGCTCTGACCCTTGGCGCCCTGCTGGCAGGTTCGCTGCCCGCCTGGGCCGACAGCTATATCGATCGGGCCACGGCGGCGGTCACCAAAGCCACTGCCAGCGTCACCGAGTGGGACGGCCCGACGACCGGCCCGACCCTGCAAAAGAATAAGAAGGTGATTTTTATCGCCTCTGATATGAAAAACGGCGGCGTACAGGGCGTGCAGCAGGGGCTGAGTGAAGCCGCGGCGGCGGCGGGCTGGAAGCTGGAAACCCTCGACGGTGGCGGCTCGGTGAAAGATCAGCTGGCGGCGCTCAATCAGGCGATCGCCCAGCGCCCTGACGGCATTGTTATTGGCGGCTGGAATCCGAACGTGGCGAAAATTCCGCTGAAAAAAGCGGTTCAGCAGAAAATCGTGCTGATGGCCTGGCACGCCGAACCGCAGCCGGGGCCGATTGCCAAATATAACGTGGTCGCCAACATCACCTCAGACTCTGACGAGGTCGCCCGCCTTGCCGCGCAGTATGCGGTGGTGCAGTCCGGTGGCAAGGCGCAGGTGCTGATTTTCACCGATTCGCTGTATCAAATTGCCCTGGACAAGGCCAACGCGATGAAGCAGGAAATTGAGAAATGCAGCGGCTGTAAAGTGGTGGAGTTTATCGATACCCCGCTGGCCGATACCGCTAACCGTATGCCATCGATGACCTTCAGCCTGCTGCAAAAATACGGCGACAACTTCCAGTACGCGCTGGCGATCAACGACCTCTACTTTGACTTTATGGCCCCGGCGCTGAAGACCGCCGGCAAAGGCGGCAAAAACGCGCCGTTTAATATCTCCGCCGGGGATGGGTCAATCTCTGCCTTCCAGCGTATTCGCAGCGGCGACAGCCAGATTGGCACGGTGGCCGAGCCGCTGAAACTGCACGGCTGGCAGCTGCTGGATGAGTTTAACCGCGCCTTTGCCGGGCAGCCGCCATCAGGTTACGTCACCCCCGCGCATCTGATCACCCGCGATAATATCGGCAGCGACGGCGGGCCGCAGAACCATTACGACCCGCAGAATGATTATCAGGGGCATTACAAAACTATCTGGGGCGTGAAGTAACGGAGGCGCTATGCAGACCGATAATCTGACGCTGGAAAAACTCTGCTCCCCGGCCATCTGGGCTGAGGGGCCGGTATGGCTGCCCGGGCAGGATGCGGTGGTGTTCAGCGACGTGAAGGGTAACCGCATGTTCTGCTGGCAGCGCAATGGCGAAGTCAGCCTGTGGCGGGCATCGTCGCACTACGCTAACGGCAATGCCCTGGATAATGAGGGCCGGGTGGTGAGCTGCGAGCATGGCCGCCGCGCCATCAGCCGCACCGAGCATGACGGCAGCGTCAGGCTGCTGGTGGAGAAGGTGGACGGCAAGCGTTTCAACTCGCCGAACGACGTCGTGGTGCGATCCGATGGCACGATCTGGTTCACCGATCCGCCCTACGGCATCGTCAGCGACGAGGAGGGCTATCACGCGCACAGCCAGGTGATCGGCTGTTATCTCTACTGCTTCGATCCGAACGAACAGCGGCTGACCATCGCCGCCAGCGATCTGCAACGCCCCAACGGGCTGGCCTTTTCGCCCGATGAAAGCCTGCTGTATGTCGCGGATATGTCGGTGGTTGACTTCCCGACGCTGGGTCGCCGCCAGCTCAGGGTCTATCCGGTAGATGGTCGGGAGCTGGGCAGCGGGCGGCTGTTTGCCGAGGTGGCCCCCGGTTTTCCGGATGGCTTCTGCGTGGATCCGCGCGGCAATGTTTACTGTAGCTGCGCCGACGGGGTGATTATTTTCGACAGCAAAGGCGTGACGCGCGGCAAGATCGCGGTGCCGGAACGGGTGTCAAACTGCACCCTCGGCGGTCCGCAGGGTAATGAGCTGTATATCACCGCCACCACCTCGCTGTACCGGGCGATCATCGGTTAACGGCCGGGCAAGGCGTGCCACGCCCTTACGGTAAGGGATGGCCGCGATGCGTTTTTTTGTCGGGGTCAGGCATGCCTGACCCGGCTTCCCCACGCCACGATTTCACCCGATGTGTTACCGATCACAGAACCCAACACTATTTTTATCTCACTGTTTTATAAAGACAAAATCACAGCTCATTTCTTTGACTTGTCCTCGTCAGGCGCATAGGATTTATTTGGAACGATATTCCATATATTGAAATAAAGCCATCTCCGGGGAGAAACAGCAGTATGAGAATCAGCTATCAGCAGTTGAAACAGGAGTTTCTGCGGGTGTTACTGGCGCGCGGTGTGCCAGCAGAGAAAGCCGAAAGCTGTGCCACCCTGTTCGCTGACACCAGCGAGAGCGGCGTTTACTCCCACGGGGTGAATCGTTTTCCCCGCTTTATCCAGCAGCTGGACGCCGGGCATATCGTGCCGCAGGCAGAAGCCGAAAAAATCCTCTCGCTGGGGGCGATCGAACAGTGGGATGCGCACCGTGCGATAGGCAATCTCACCGCCCGCAGCATGATGGATCGCGCCATTGAACTGGCCGACGGCCACGGGATCGGTCTGGTGGCGCTGCGTAATGCCAACCACTGGATGCGCGGCGGCAGCTACGGCTGGCAGGCAGCAGAAAAAGGCTATATCGGCGTCTGCTGGACCAACTCCATTGCGGTTATGCCGCCGTGGGGGGCCAAAAGCTGCGCCATCGGCACCAACCCGCTGATCGTTGCCGTGCCGGGCGAACCGATCACCATGGTCGATATGTCGATGTCGATGTTCTCCTACGGCATGCTGGAAGTGAACCGCCTGGCGGGCAAAACCCTGCCGGTCGACGGCGGTTTTGACAATGACGGCCAATACACTCGCGATCCCGCCACGATAGAAGAAAATCGCCGCATTTTACCCATGGGCTACTGGAAAGGTTCCGCGCTCTCAATCGTGCTGGATATGGTCGCCACCCTGCTCTCTAACGGGGCCTCCGTGACCGCAGTGACCGAGGACAACGGCGACGAATTTGGCATCTCCCAGGTCTTTATCGCCATCGATGTCGATCGCCTGATCGACGGCGCCACCCGCGACAGCAAGCTGGCGCGCATCCGCGCATCGATTACCGGTGCCGATCGCGCCGACCGGCAGGCGATCCGCCTGCCGGGCCACAAGTTCCCCGGTATTCGCGCTGAAAACCAGCGCCTCGGCATTCCGGTGGATGAACGCGTCTGGGCACGCATCCAGGCACTATAACGGGAGCACACACCATGATTTTTGGCCATATCAACAATACCGATGCCCGCCACTATCCGCCTGCGATTGCGCGCGCCATCGACTATTTAGCCCGCCACGATCTGGCCACTATGGCCGCCGGGCGTTACCAGGACAGCCAAACCGGCTGGCAGGTGCAGGTGCTTGACCTGCAAACCGCCCCGCACGGCGACAACTACCCGGAGGCGCACCGGCACTTTATCGATGTGCAGTACCTGGTCTGCGGCAATGAGCTGATGGGCGTCTCCACCGGGGGAGCGGAACCGGCGATCCACCAGCCGTATGATGACGTGCGCGACATCATCTTCTACCAGGATGCCCCCAATGAAACCCTGGTGCTGATGCAGCCGGGAAACTTCGCGGTGTTCTTCCCGCAGGATATTCACCGCCCAAACTGCGCGCTGCATGCCCCTGAGGCCATCCGCAAGGTGGTGGTGAAGGTCCCTGTGGCCGATCTCGCTGACTAAAAGAGGATCGCTATGAGCCTGACGTCTACCACCCTCGCCCGCGAAGGGATCCCGTCTCTGCGCTGGCTGCGGATCATTCCGCCAATCCTGATCACCTGCATTATTTCTTATATGGATCGGGTCAATATCGCCTTTGCCATGCCGGGCGGGATGGATGCCGATCTCGGCATCAGCGCCTCAATGGCCGGACTGGCCGGGGGCATCTTCTTTATCGGTTATCTGTTCTTACAGGTGCCGGGGGGCAAGCTGGCGGTCTACGGCAACGGTAAACGCTTTATCGGCTGGTCACTGCTGGCCTGGGCGGTAATCTCCCTGCTGACCGGCCTCGCCACCAATCAGTATCAGCTGCTGGCACTGCGTTTTGCGCTGGGGGTTTCCGAAGGCGGAATGTTACCGGTGGTGCTGACGATGATCGGCAACTGGTTCCCCGATGCCGAGCGCGGCCGCGCCAACGCCATTGTGATCATGTTTGTGCCGATCGCTGGGATCCTCACCGCCCCGCTCTCCGGCTGGATCATTACCGCCTGGGACTGGCGCATGCTGTTCTTCGTTGAGGGTGTACTGTCGCTGTTTGTCATGGGACTGTGGCATTTCACCATCAGCAACCGCCCGCAGGAGGCGAAGTGGATCTCCGCAGCGGAAAAACAGTATCTGATCAAAACCCTGCACGACGAGCAGCTGCTGATCAAAGGCCAAAACACCCGCAAAGCCTCACTGCGTCAGGTGATGCGTGAGCCGGTGATGTGGCGGCTGATCCTGGTGAACTTCTTCTACCAGACCGGGATCTACGGCTACACCCTGTGGCTGCCCACCATTCTCAAAGGGCTGACCCACGGCAATCTGGAGCAGGTCGGCTGGCTGGCGATCCTTCCCTATGTCTGCGCGATTTTCGGCATGTTCCTGTTCTCCGCGCTGTCGGATGCCACCGGACGCCGCAAACTGTTCGTCGCCCTTCCGCTGGCCGGTTTTGCCCTGTGTATGGCGCTGTCGGTACTGCTGAAAGCGCATATCTGGTGGTCTTACGCAGCGCTGGTCGGCTGCGGTTTCTTTATCCAGTCTGCGGCTGGGGTGTTCTGGAGCATTCCTCCACGCCTGTTTAATGCCGAAGTGGCCGGCGGTGCGCGCGGGGTGATTAACGCCCTGGGCAACCTCGGTGGCTTCTGCGGCCCCTATATGGTCGGGGTGTTAATCGTGGCGTACAGCAAAGATGCCGGAGTCTACAGCCTGGCGATCGCGCTGGCGATTGCCTCACTGCTGGCGCTGACGCTGCCAGCCCGCTGCGATGCGCAGCAACGGGAGGCCGCATGAACTACTGGTTAGGGCTGGACTGCGGCGGCACCTTTATTAAGGCCGGGCTGTATGACGCAAAGGGCGGCGAGCGCGCGGTGGCACGACAGACGCTGCCAGTACGGGTACCGCAACCGGGCTGGGCCGAGCGCGATATGCCGCTGCTCTGGCAGCAGGCCGCACGGGTCATCGCAGAGGTGCTGAAACGCAGCGGGCTGGATGCGGCACAGATTGCCGGAGTGGGCATTTCGGCGCAGGGCAAAGGGCTGTTTCTGCTGGATAAACAGCAGCAGCCGCTGGGTAACGGCATGCTCTCCTCCGATCGCCGGGCGCTGGCGCTGGTGCAGCAGTGGCAGCGTGACGGCATGCCGCAGACGCTTTATCCGCTCACCCGACAGACGTTATGGACCGGGCATCCCGTGTCACTGCTGCGCTGGCTGAAGGAGCATCAACCGCAGCGCTACGCGGCGATTGGCAGTGTGCTGATGGCCCATGACTATCTGCGCTACTGCCTGACCGGAGAGCTGGCCTGTGAAGAGACCAATATTTCCGAATCCAACCTGTACCACATGCAGCAGGGCGGCTGGTCTGCCGCGCTGGCAGAAACTCTCGGCATCGGCGACATTCTGCCTGCCCTGCCGCCGATTGTCGGGCCGACGGACACTGCGGGCTATGTCACCGCTGAAGCGGCCGCCCTGTGCGGACTGCGTGCCGGGACGCCGGTGGTCGGCGGGCTGTTCGACGTGGTGTCTACCGCGCTGTGCGCCGGGCTGCATGACGATACCCGGCTAAACGCCGTCATGGGCACCTGGTCGGTGACCAGCGGGATTACCGACCGCATCAGCGACGAAGCCGATTATCGCTTTGTCTACGGCCGCTATGCCATTGACGGACAGTACATTATTCACGAAGCCAGCCCAACCTCGGCCGCCAATCTGGAGTGGTTCTGCCAGCAGTGGGGCATCGATGACTACCACCAGCTGAATCAGTGGGTGGCCGAACTGCCGCCAGCCGCGAGTTCCCTGCTGTTCCTGCCGTTCCTCTACGGCTGCAACGCCGGGGCTGACCTGCACGCCAGCTTCTTCGGCATGCAGGCGGGCCACCAGCGCGGCCACCTGGTGCAGGCCATCTACGAAGGCGTGGTGTTCTCCCACCTCACCCATCTCAATCGCATTCTGACACGCTTCCCGCAGGTCAAGGCCTTGCGTCTGAGCGGGGGGGCGACGCGCTCGGCGGTGTGGATGCAAATGTTTGCCGACGCCAGCGGCCTGCCGGTGGAGATCCCTCAGATCGAAGAGAGTGGCTGCCTGGGCGCAGCGCTGGCGGCAATGACCGGCACCGGGGCATATGCCTCGCTGCAACAGGCACAGCAGGCGCTGGTACCCGAAATCCTGAGCTACCAGCCCGATAGCGAGCGTCATGCGCTGTATCAGAAAAAATATCAACGTTATCAGCAACTACTGGCGGCGCTGATCGCCACACAAGGAGTGACATCATGAGCCGTTCCCGGGTTCCCCAGCTTCAGCTGGCCCTCGACCACACCCGGCTGGATGCCGCGCTCGAGACGGCACAGCGCCTGCATCAGCAGGTCGATATTGTCGAAGCCGGCACCATTCTGTGCTTCAGCTCCGGGATAGACGCGGTGCGCCAGCTGCGCCAGCAGTTGCCCGCTAAAACCCTGGTGGCCGATTTTAAAGTGGCGGATGCCGGGGCGACGCTGGCGACGCTGGCGTTTGAAGCCGGGGCCAACTGGATGACGGTGATCTGCGCAGCCCCGCTGGCGACCTTTGCCAGCGCGCTGGAGGTGGCCCATCAGCATCAGGGCGATATCCAGATTGAGCTGTTCGGCCACTGGACGCTGGCTGAGGCTAAGCGCTGGCGCGAGCTGGGCCTGACGCAGGCCATTTACCACCGCGGACGCGATGCCCAGGCCAGCGGCCAGCAGTGGAGCCAGCAGGATCTGGATGCGATGAAAGCCCTGTCCGATCTGGGCTTTGCCCTGTCGGTCACCGGCGGCATTACCCCGGACGAGCTGCCGCAGTTTAAAAATATCGACGTGAAGGCATTTATCGTCGGGCGGGCACTCAGCGAAAGTGCCGACGGGCGCGCGGCCGCCGCCGACTTCCATCAGGCCATTGCCAGCATCTGGGGACAATAACTATGCGCCAACATCCGCTGGGAATTTATGAAAAAGCCCTGCCGCCTCATCTGAGCTGGCCGGAACGTCTGGCCCTGGCAAAAGCCTGCGGTTTCGACTTTGTCGAGATGTCGGTGGACGAGACCGATCTGCGGCTGTCGCGCCTGCAATGGAGCAAAGAGCAGCGCCTGTCGCTGGTGAACGCAATGATGGAAACCGGAGTGACTATCCCGTCGATGTGCCTCTCGGGCCACCGCCGCTTCCCGTTTGGCAGCCACGACCCGGCGATCCGCCAGCAGGCCTATAGCCTGATGGAGCAGGCGATCCAGCTGGCAACGGACGTTGGCATCCGCACCATCCAGCTGGCGGGCTACGACGTTTACTACGAAGCGCATGACGAGGGCACGGTGGCGCGCTTCGCGCAAGGGCTCGCCTGGGCGGTCGATCGCGCCGCAGCCGCGCAGGTGATGCTGGCTGTCGAGATTATGGATACCGAATTTATGAACGCCATCAGCAAGTGGAAACAGTGGGATAAGCAGCAGGCCTCGCCGTGGTTCACCGTCTATCCCGACGTCGGCAATCTGACCGCCTGGGGCAATGACGTCGCCGCCGAGCTGGCGCTGGGCATTGACCGTATTGCCGCTATCCATCTGAAAGACACGCAGCCCGTCACCGCCAGTTCGCCGGGGCAGTTTCGCGACGTACCGTTTGGTGAGGGGTGCGTCGATTTTGTTGGGGTGTTCCGCACGCTGAAACAGCTGAACTATCGTGGCGCGTTTCTGATTGAGATGTGGACAGAAAAAGCCGAGGAGCCGGTGGCTGAGATTGTGCAGGCACGGCGCTGGATTGAACAGAAAATGCAGGAAGGAGGCTTACAATGAGCTTATCAACACTGAAACAGCAGGTTTTGGCGGCCAATCTGGCACTGCCACGCCACCGTCTGGTGACCTTCACCTGGGGCAACGTCAGCGCCATTGACCGTCATCGCGGGCTGGTAGCGATCAAGCCTTCCGGGGTGGAGTATGACGGCATGACGGTTGACGATATCGTGGTGGTAGAGCTGGAAAGCGGCCGCACCGTGGAGGGCAGCAAGAAGCCCTCTTCTGATACCGCGACCCACCTGGCGCTGTACCGTGCGTTTAGCGATATCGGCGGCATTGTTCATACCCATTCGCGCCACGCCACTATCTGGGCGCAGGCCGGGCTGGATCTCCCCGCCTGGGGCACCACCCACGCCGACTATTTCTACGGCACCATTCCCTGCACGCGTCTGATGACAGCGCAGGAGATCGCGGAGAATTATGAGCACAACACCGGCGAGGTGATAATTGATACCTTCCAGTCACGCGGCATCAGTCCGACGGCGATCCCGGCGGTGCTGGTCAACGCCCACGGCCCGTTTGCCTGGGGCAGCAGCGCGGAGAATGCGGTGCATAACGCGGTGGTACTGGAGGAGATTGCCTATATGGGGATTTTCTCGCGCCAGCTGACGCCGGGGATGCGCGATATGCAGCAGGTGCTGCTGGATAAGCATTATCTGCGTAAACATGGGACAGGGGCGTATTACGGGCAATAGCGTGCCCTTTGACGGGCGGACCGAAACAGAAGGTCCGCCCCTACAACGGCCGGGTTTTCCGAACCGGACATGCCCACGAACCGTAGGGGTCGATCCTCTTTTCCGATCGACCCGCAAGGCCAGCTCAACGTTATGGCGTCAACTTCTCCACATCAACATTGCCCTGCTGATTGACCACCGCTTCATCCTTGCGCACTTTCGCCACGTCGCTGGCTGACACCGCAGACTTCGCGGTATTGCCCCAGCTGGTGCGGATAAAGTTCACCACGTCTGCGACCTGCTGGTCGTTCAGACGCCAGCCGAAGGCCGGCATGGTGATAGTGGTAGGCGCATCCTTGACGCCCGGCAGCTGTGCGCCGCTCAGCACAATATGGATCAGCGAAGTCGGATCTTCCGCCAGCACCACCGGATTACCGCGCAGCTCCGGGAAGAAGCGCTGGTAGCCGCTGCCGTCGGTTTTATGGCAGGCCGCGCAGCTGTCAACATAGACTGATGCGCCAGTTTTGCTGTCGTCGCCCTTCCACAGCGCTTTCGCCACTGCATCATCCGGCGTGAAGCCCACCTGGTTGGGATCTTTAGCCCCCAGCGATTTCAGGTAGCGTGCAATCGCGGTCGCATCTTCCGGCGTCAGATGCTGCAGGCTGTGCTGTACCACATCGGTCATACCGCCAAATACCGCGGTGCGATCGTTACGGCCCATGCGCAGGAACTGCACCAGGTCATCTTCACTCCAGCGGCCCAGCCCGTCGCGGCCATCACCGCGCAGATTGCTCGCGGTCCAGCCGTCGATGGGCGCGCTGCTGCCGGAGAGGTAATCACTGCCTTCCTCGTTGTTCAGCGCTTTTTCCTGCATGGTGATGCTGCGCGGCGTATGGCAGGCGCCGCAGTGGCCCAGGCCCTCAACCAGATACTGGCCACGCGCCAGCACCGGGTCCTGCCCTTTGATCGGCTGGAAGGCCTTCACGTCCGGCGCAAACACTCCGCGCCAGATCGCCAGCGGCCAGCGCATCGACAGCGGCCACGGAATGTCGCTCTCTTTGTTCGCCTGGTTCACCGGCTTAACGCCGTGCATAAAGTAGGCGTAAAGCGCCTGCATATCCTCGTCGCTGACCACCGCGTAGGACGGGTAAGGCATCGCCGGGTAGAGCGTGTCGCCGTTTTTCGCCACGCCGTGACGCACCGCTTTCTGGAAGTCGTCATAGCTGTAGCCGCCAATCCCGCTCTGCTTGTCCGGGGTGATATTGGTGGAGTAGATGGTGCCGATAGGCGTTGCCATCGGCAGGCCACCGGCAAAAGCTTCGCCGCCCGCTTTGGTGTGGCAGGCCACGCAGTCCCCGGCGCGCGCCAGATACTCACCGCGCTGAATTTCAGCCGCCGCGCTATCATCGGCCAGCGCATTAAACGCCAGCATGCCCGGCAGCAGGGCAATAAGAAGTAACTTTTTCATCTGCTTATCCTTATGCCTGCACCAGTGGACCCGGGTTTTTCAGGTACTGTTCACGAATCGCCTTCGCCGACCAGTAGGTCAGCGCCGCCACCATACCGGTCGGGTTGTAGCCCAGCCCCTGCGGGAAAGCGGAGGCGCCCGGCACAAAGACGTTCGGCACGTCCCAGCTTTGCAGATAACGGTTAATCGCGCTGGTTTTTGGATCTTCACCCATGATCGCGCCGCCGTTCATATGCGTGGTCTGATATACGGTGGTGTCGAAGTGCGCGCCCGGCATTTTTGGCGCACCGCTGATCAATTTCGGGTTCATCGCTTCGGCAATCTTGTGCATGCGACCGTGCATAAACTGCGACATTTTGATGTCGTTTTCCTGCCAGTCGAAGGTCATACGCAGCAGCGGCTGGCCGTGGATATCCTTGTAGTTGGGATCGAGGTCGAGGTAGTTATTGCGGTACGACTGATGCGCGCCGTGGGCATCCATCGACACGTGGTGGGTGTAGTGATCGGCCACCGCCGCTTTCCACTTGCTGCCCCAGTTCGGCGTGCCCGGAGGGGTCGGCAGGCCGGAGATCGGCTTGACCCCCGCCTGATTCACCCACATCGGCGAACCGCCAACGAAGCCATACTGCGCGTGGTCGAAGTTGTCGCCGTTGAAGTCATCCACCCCAACGCCCGCGCCGCCTGCACCGATAAAGTTATTGGTAAACACGTCTTTATCGAAGAACGCTTTGATGGTGGAGATGTTCTGATAGGCGAAGTTGCGCCCGACGGTGCCTTCGTTCGTCACCGGATCGTACGGCTTGCCGATGCCGGACAGCAGCATCAGATGCACGTTGTGGAACTGGAACGCGGAGAGGATCACCAGGTCAGCAGGCTGTTCGTTTTCACGCCCCAGTGCATCAACATAGGTGACGCCGGTCGCGTGCTTCTTGTCGTCCGTCAGGTTAACGCGCAGGACGTAAGCGTTATTGCGCAGCTCGAACTTCGACTCCTGACGCAGTGCAGGCAGGATGTTGACGTTCGGCGAGGCTTTGGAATACATGTAGCAGGCATAGCCGCTGCAGTAGCCGCAGAAGTTGCACGGCCCCATCTGCGCACCGTAGGTGTTGGTATACGGGCCGGAGGTATTGGCAGAAGGCAGGTCGTACGGATGGTAGCCAATGCTTTCCGCCGCCTGGGCAAACAGCTGCGCCGAGTAAGTGCGCTTCTGCGCGGGCAGCGGGAACGGGCTGGAGCGGTCCGGGGCAAACGGGTTGCCTTTGCCGCCCTGACCGACCACTTTACCCTTTACGCTCCAGGCTGAACCGGAAGTGCCGAACACCTTCTCGGCCTGGTCGAAATAGGGTTCCAGCTCGTCGTAAGTGACGCCGAAGTCCTGGATGGTCATCCCTTCCGGGATAAAGTTTTTGCCGTAGCGCTCTTCATAATGGCTGCGCATGCGCAGTTCCATCGGGTCGACGCGGAAATGCACGCCGGACCAGTGCAGGCCCGCGCCGCCGGTGCCGGTGCCGGGCAGGAATGCCGCCAGCTGACGATACGGCTGCGCGGTCTGCGCGGAGTTATGACGGATGGTCACGGTGCTTTTTGACAGATCCTGGAACAGCTTTTTACGAATGTTATAGGTCAGTTCGTCAATCACCTGCGGATACGCACCGTCAGGATAGGTATCGCGATGCGGGCCGCGCTCCAGCGCCACCACGTTAAGACCGGCTTCGGTCAGCTCTTTGGCCATAATCGCCCCGGCCCAGCCGAAACCAACGATTACCGCATCTACTTTCTTCTGTACGTTTGCCATGGTTATGCTCTTTCCCCACGAATTGACACCGGCGGCAGCGGATACTGCTCGCCGCGCTCCACCCAGTCCATAAAATCAGCGCGCGCGCCGGGGAAGTTAATCAGCTGCCAGCCGACCAGCCCCTGGTTGCCGCCGTGGATCGGGTCGCTGAAGAACCCTTCGCGGGTGTTCTGCAGCAGGAAGGAGAAAAAGGTTTTGGCAGGCAGCTGTTTCAGCTCCACGCTGCCCGCTTCCAGCGCCTGTAACAGCGCATCCTGCTGCTCGCCGCTTAGCGCAGCAAACACCTTGCCATGCTGCTGTTTTGCCAGCGCATCGGCATCGGCCAGGCCCAGGCGATAGATATCACGCGGGGTCAATGGCAGCTGGTAGCCCAGCGCTTTATCGGCATCCGGGTGGAACGGCCCCTGCATGTACCAGTTGGCGCCGGTGGCATACGGGGTGTTCATCTGGCGGTCGATATACTCGGGCACGCCCGCTTCCAGCGCGCCAGGGCCGCGTTCATCGGCCGGGATCAGACGCGCAACGGCGGCCTGCAGAAAGGCATACTCTTCGGGGGTGAACCACGTTGGCTGGTACTCGCGCGCCTGCTGTGGCCCGGTTTTAGCGGCCTCTTTCGCCACGGCGGGCGCAGCGGCGGCCAGTGAACCCAGCCCTGCGGAGCCAATCGCCATCGCCGGGGCGAGGGTGATAGTTTTCAGCAGAAAGTCTCTGCGCGTGCTTCCGGTTTTTTGCTCTGACATGACATTGCCTTCTCGAACCAGCACAGGGGGCTGATTAAAATGGGGGGTCGATTTTTTAATGACAAAAAGTTTAGTGACACAAAGTGTAGGGACAATAGTGAGTCGCCGCCTGCTTTTTTACCAGGCCGGTATTTACCGGCAGTTTGTTACCGGTAACAATCATGCAGATTGTAACAGTAACCGGGGAAAAGCGTGAGGGTATGGAAACAAAATGGCACAAAATCATTAACAACTGCGCAAGCTTCAGTCTGAACGCCTGGCGGATGAAACAGGAAGAAATAGCAGCAAAACGGCCATTGCCATTTTTTATGCTTATTTTTCTGCTTACGGGGCGTAATTCAAAATTTAAATTTTACTGCTAACTATTAGCATGGAAAATTATTTTACCGTGCAATGATTATCAGGAACGTAACATGAGTGAAGCCTGCGCCCCAGGGATGCCCGAACCGCAACATAAACCCTTTAATAACAATAAATTATCTGAACGCATCGATGCCCTTCCCGCTTCTGCCGGGCTGTGGCGCTTTATTGCCTTACTCTCACTTGGCGGTTTTTTCGAACTCTACGATCTGTTCCAGACGGGCTATATCAGTTCAGGTTTAATCGCCGGAGGCATATTTCATGTTGGCGATCTCGGCGTATTTGGCATATCTGACCAGGCCGCATTTGCTTCCGTGACCTTCCTCGGGCTGTTTTTCGGGGCCAGTCTGCTGGCCCCTTACGCCGATCGCTTTGGCCGCCGCCTGACGTTTATGTTTGCCCTGGCGTGGTACGGCTGTTTTTCACTGCTGATGGCGTTTCAGAATCAGGCGGAGTGGATCATCTTCTGCCGCTTTCTGGTCGGCGTCGGGCTGGGAATTGAGCTGGTGACCATCGATACTTATCTCACTGAATGTGTCCCGACGCGCCTGCGCAGCAAAGCCTTTGCCTTCGCCTTCTTTGTACAGTTTTTATCGGTTCCGGCGGTGGCGCTGATGTCCTGGTGGCTGGTGCCGCAGACCATTCTTGGCCTGACAGGCTGGCGCTGGGTGGTGATAGCCGGTGCGGTCTGCTCAATGGTTATCTGGCTGGTACGCAAGAACCTGCCGGAGTCTCCGCGCTGGCTGGCGCAGCAGGGGCGCCATCAGGAAGCGCATCAGGTGGTCAGCGCGATGGAAATTCGCTGCGGCGCGGCGGACAGCGCCCCACATCCACAAGAGATTGAAACGGCAGAAATCAGCCAGCGTAAAGGCCGTTTTCGCGATATCTGGGCGCCGCAATACCGCCAGCGCACGCTGATGCTGGTGGTGATGAATATCTTCCAGGCGATTGGTTTCTTCGGCTTCGGCAACTGGCTGCCCGCGCTGCTGTCCGGCAAAGGCGCGAGCATCACCCACAGCCTGCTGTACGCATTCTTTATTACCCTTGCCTACCCGCTCGGCTCGCTGATTTGCAGCCGCTACGCCGATAAGATTGAGAACAAGTGGCAGATCGTTCTGTCGTCGCTGATGACGGTGGTGTTCGGCACGCTGTTCGCGCTGCAGAATAATCCGCTGATGCTGATCCTCTGCGGCTTCTGCATTACTTACTCCAATGCCTGGCTGACCTACAGCTATCACGCTTATCAGACCGAGGTGTTCCCGACCTATATTCGCGCCCGTGCGGTCGGCTTCTGCTACTCCTTCAGCCGCCTGTCGACGGTGTTTAGCAGTCTGATTATCGGCATGATTTTGCAGGCGGCGGGCACCCAGGGGGTGATCGCATTTATCGTGGTCAGCATGCTGATCGTGATGCTAACCATCGGCATTTTCGGGCCGAAAACGCGCGGAATTAACCTGGAGAATATTTAAATTTCACTGGCGTGGCACAGTGCCCGACTGGAGGGGTCGGGCATGCCCGACCCGCAACAGTTAAAACTGCTGCAAACGGCTCTCCGACGGCTGCGGGCGGCCAAAGTAGTAGCCCTGGAACAGGGTGCACCCTTCCGCTTTCAGCCGTTCGAACTGCTCGTTGCTCTCCACCCCTTCGGCGGTGATTTGAATATCCAGGCTGCGGCTCATGCCGGTAATCGCCCGGATAATCGCCAGCGCTTCCCGACTGTCATGCATATCATTGATAAACGACTTGTCTATCTTGATCTTATCGAACGGGAATGAGCGCAGGTAGCTGAGCGATGAATAGCCGGTGCCGAAATCATCCAGCGCAATATGCACGCCCAGCGCCTTAAGCTTTTGCAGAATATGGATATTGACCAGCGTGTTATCCAGCAGCACCGATTCGGTGATCTCCACCTCCAGACGATGCGGGGCCAGCCCGGAATCTTTCAGCGCCGCTTCCACCACCGACACCAGGGCGCTGTTTTTAAACTGCAGCGGCGACAGATTGACCGCCACGCTCTGATCGCCAGGCCAGGTAGCGGCCTCGCGGCAGGCTTCATACAGCGCGTAAGCCCCCAGGCTGTGGATCAGGCCGGTCTCTTCGGCTATCGGAATAAAGTCCATCGGCATGATGGTGCCCTTTTGCGGGTGATGCCAGCGCATCAGCGCTTCATAGCCGATGATCTCCTGATGCAGATTGTTAGTGATCGGCTGATAGTAAAGCTTGAGCTGGCGGCTGGTGAGCGCCTCGCGCAGGTCGCTCTCGATGACCCGACGCTTCTGCGCTATATCGCCCATTGCAGCGGTGAAGTGTTCAAAGCGGTTGCGCCCGTTGCGCTTGGCTTCATACAGCGCCATATCCGCGCAGCGCAGCAGCTGGTCCGGGGTGGTCATGCCGCTGTCGGCGATGGCAATACCGATGCTCAGCCCGACGGAGAGGTTGTGCCCGTCCACGTTAAACGGCGGACGAATGGTTTCGATCAGGCGGCTGGCGACCACTTCCGCCTCCTGCTGATGCGACAGCCCCGGCAGCACGACAGAGAACTCATCGCCGCCGCTGCGCGCCAGCGTATCCTGGTCGCGCAGCACCGAGTGCAGACGCACCGCCACCGAACGCAGCAGCTCGTCGCCGACCTGATGGCCGAGCGCGTCGTTAACGTTTTTGAAGTTATCAAGATCCAGCCCCAGCGTGGCGGTCAGCCGGCGGGCATCGCGATCCTCGCGCAGCGCGGCGGTCAGGCGCTGGCTAAACAGCACGCGGTTCGGCAGGCTGGTGAGGTTATCGTGGTGCGCCATATGGTGGATGCGCGCATCCGCCGCACGCTGATCGGTGACGTCGTCAGCGATCAGCAGCACGTAGTTATGGCGTTCGTCGTTGCCGCGAATAATGGTGGCGGTGGTATTCAGAATACGCTCGCCGCCCGGCGTGTTCAGCAGACGTTCGTTGCGCTGCGTCCCCTCCTTGCGCTGCGCCGCATCGGAGAGCTGCATAAAATATTCGCCCATTTCCGCCGTCATGCAGTCGGGCGCGCGCTTGCCAATAAACTGGCGCTGCGTGCCGCCAAGCAGCTGCTGCGCCTTGCTGTTGATCAGCAGGATCTCGCGCGAGACCACATCCTCAACAATCACGCTGGACGGAATATTGGCGACGATAATGTCGAGGAATTTTGACAGCGAGGCCATTTTTTCACTGTTCTGCTCGGCCAGATCTTTCCCACGCAGGATCTGCTGTTCGTACTCGCGCACCTCGGTGCAATCGCGGGTGATCTTGGCGTAACCAATCAGCTTGCCGTCATCATCGCGTACCGCATCAATGACTACGTTTGCCCAAAACGCGCTGCCGTCTTTACGGTAGCGCCAGCCCTGCTCTTCAAAGCGCCCGGTTCGGTAAGCGGTGGCCAGATTCTTCTCCGGTACTTTGTCCAGCCGATCCTGAGTGCTGTAGAAACAACTAAAGTTTTTCCCGACGATCTCATCAGGGCGGTATCCTTTGGCGCGCTGCGCGCCCGGATTCCAGTTAGCGACGTTACCTTCTGGCGTCAGCATATATATGGCGTAGTCAACCACGCTCTGTACCAGTAGACGGTACATGACATCAGAGTCTTCATTCATTATTATTTTCGCCTGGGCGCTGGCCGTCATTTTCCCCACAGTAGAAAATATGCGCAACGCTGCAATACGCCATTAACTGACGTAAAAATTACCGTCCCACGCGCTCTTTCGCCGCAGGTACCCTGTTTTATGTGTGTTAAAACCACACGGGTATAAACCGAAAACATCAGCCAATTCAAGCAATTTCCGCTTCAGCACTGCGGTTCATTGATCGTTATCGGCTTTGTTTAAAAAACATTCAGCGCTGAAAAAAAATAAACTTGCCGCTGCGCTTATATTTATGTGGGAAATTTGTCTGTTGGCTTTTATAAAATAAATGAAATTGAGTTAAAAAAGGTATAAATAACTTATTCAAACGTTCAGGCTTCACCACTGAAATTAATAGATACAACCGCAGTGAGATTACTCACAGTCAATCAGGGTATAACCATCAAACATTGACAGCGGAGTGCCTATGTTTAAATCCTTTTTCCCCAGGCCAGCGCTGTTCTTCAGCAGTGCGGCAATCTGGAGCCTGCTGGCGATACTGCTGTGGTTCGGCTATGCCGACAGCCTGTTCGCTCACCTGATGCATTTCTCCCCGGTTGCCGACGGGCCTTTACCGAATAACGTTTCACGCTTTATTGCCCCATCGATGCTCGCAATCTACAGCTACTACCTGCTGGTCACGCTGCTGTTTGCCGGTTTCTGGTTTATTGCCAGCCCGCACCCGTGGCAATACTGGTCAATACTTGGCAGCGCGCTGATTATCTTCATTACCTGGTTTTCGGTAGAACTGGGCGTGGCAATCAACAGCTGGTATGAGCCTTTTTTCGATCTCATTCAGCAGGCGATGGCGCATCCCAATACCGTTAAGCTGACCACCCTCTACGCGTTAACCAGGACGTTTCTCTACATCGCCCTGATTTACGTAACAATTAACACGCTAAATCTGTTCTTTATCAGCCATTACGTGTTCCGCTGGCGCACGGCGATGAACAATTACTACATGCAGTACTGGCCGCGCCTGCGCCACATTGAGGGTGCCGCCCAGCGTGTGCAGGAGGACACGATGCGTTTTGCCTCCACGCTGGAGGATATGGGCGTCAGCTTTATTAACGCCATTATGACGCTGATTGCCTTCCTGCCGGTGCTGGTAACGCTGTCGGTGCATGTGAAAACCGTGCCAGTTCTGGGCAGCATCCCTTATGCATTGGTGATTGCCGCCGTGCTGTGGTCGCTGTTCGGCACCGGGCTGCTGGCCATCGTCGGCATCAAACTGCCGGGGCTGTCGTTCCGCAATCAGCGGGTGGAGGCGGCCTATCGTAAAGAGCTGGTCTACGGCGAGGATGATGCATCGCGGGCGCAGCCGCCGACGGTGCGTGAACTGTTCCTTGGCGTGCGCAGGAACTATTTCCGCCTCTACTTCCACTATCTCTACTTCAATATCGTGCGTATTTTCTATCTGCAGGTGGACGCGGTATTTGGCATGCTGATGCTGTTCCCGTCGATTGTTACCGGTGCGATCACGCTTGGGCTGATGAGACAGATCACTAACGTGTTCGATCAGGTACGTGGATCATTCCAGTACCTGATTAACTCATGGACCACGCTGGTCGAGCTGATGTCGATCTACAAACGTCTGCGTGGCTTTGAGCGCACGCTGGATGACCCCTTCGGGCTGACCGAAAAAGAGGGTCAGCCCCTACATTAGGGGCCGATCCTTCGTATGGATAAACCATTTGGACTGACCCAAAAGAGCGTTGTAGGGGCCGATCTTCTGTTTCGGTCGGCCCTTGTCACGACATTAACTCTGAGCGGCCAGCGCAGCGAAGACGCTCTCCACCGCGAAAGCCCCCGGATCTTTAACGTCCTTCAGGCTCTCCTGATTGAGGTAGGAGGAGCGCCCGGCGGCGGCGCTGAGCATCTGGCGGGTACTGTCTGCGCCCTGCTTCGCTGCGGCAGCGACAGCGGCCAGATTTTTGCCTGCCGCTAACGCGGCAAACGCCGGGTCGAGTGCGTCGATCATCGTGCGGTCGCCCACGCCCGCTCCACCGTAATGCTGCATGCGTTCAAGGCCAAAGGTCAGCGCCCCGGCCAGCGATTTACCCTGCTTCAACTGCTGCCCGGCAGCGGTAAACATAATCGACATCAGCACGCCGCTGGAGCCCCCCATCACGTTCGCCAGCTTTTCGCCCACCACCGTAAGCAGCGCATCCATCTGGTCGAGCGGCAGCTCCCCGTTCTGGCTGGCTTCCAGCACGCTGCGCGCTCCGGCAGAGAAGGTGGATCCGGTATCGCCATCGCCTACTTTGGCATCCAGCTGGTTTAGTTCGCTCTCCAGTTCAATCAGCGTCTGGCACAGCGTGTGAAGCGTTGCGGCCACGGCCGCATTATCCGAAGGCGTAAAGTTCTGCTGCTGCGCGACGCGTTTCGCTTCCTGCTCTTTTGCCGGCCGGGGTTCAAACGCACGCACCCAGCCGCTGGTTTCTACCGGGGCTAACAGCGCGGCTTCCAGCTCATCATCAAGCTGCAGGGTGGAGAGTGAGAAGCCTTTCATATCCAGCGCGCTGACCAGCGTTGCCGGGCCAATCAGCAGCTTCACCTGTTTACCGAGAGCAGATTTCAGCGTTTCGCGCGTCAGGATAGCCATCTCCAGCGCGGAGAAACCGCCCAGATTATTCACCAGCAGCGCCAGCTTACCGCTGCCACTTTTGCTGGCTAAACGCTGCGTCAGCTCCGCCACGATCTCCGCGCTGTTCTGCGTTTTCAGCGTCGAGGCGCCCGGCTCGCCGTGGATCCCCATGCCCAGCTCGCTGCACCCCGGCTTGACGCGATGATCGTCACGATCCTCCCCCGGCACGTGGCAGGTGGTAAAGGCCAGCCCGATAGAGGCAGTCGCATCAATTGCCCGCTGCGCCAGCGCGCTGACGGCCTCCAACCCCTGCCCCTGCTCAGCGGCAAAGCCAGCGACCTTATGCACCAGCGCCGTTCCGGCAATTCCGCGCGGCTGCGGATTATCCGGCAGGGCGATATCATCACGCACCATCACCATCTCAACGCGATAGCCCAGCTGTTTGGCTTTTTCCGCTGCAAGGCCGAAGTTGAGACGGTCGCCGGTGTAGTTTTTAACGATCAGCAGGCAGCCCGCTTCGCCCGTGACGTTAATAATGGCGTGCAGCACCGCATCCACGCTGGGTGAAGCAAATACATCGCCGCAGACCGCCGCGGTTAGCATGCCTTTGCCAACAAAACCGATATGGGCCGGTTCATGGCCAGAGCCACCGCCGGAGATCAGGGCAACCCGCGACTTATCCCAGTCGCTGCGTACCACCACCCGCATCTGCGGCCCCAGCGCCAGCCGCGCCAGATTGTGGCTGGCCGCGCTTTGCAGCACCCCTTCAATCGCCTCATTGACCAGATCCTGCTTCTGATTCATAAAGAACTGACTCATTGTCTCTCCCTCTTGTGCATGAGTAATATCTGTTACCTGTACATCTAATAATTAATAGCCTGCTAACGTCCAGTTATAGCCTTTTATTCGTCGTTTGCACGCGTGATGAAAGCGAAAAATAACCTTCGCGATACTGAACTCAGAAAAACCCCACAATGCATAACACCAACCAATTGAATGTTATGCATTTTTTCTTAGTGGTAATATTTAAACACATATTAGTGGCTGCATGGCGTACCAAATGAAATTGCAGTATCAATCACATTTTGCTATTAATCTTCCTGCACTGATGAGAAAAGACGCTTATAACCTTCAGTGTCAGATCCACTGACATAATAAAGCACGCCTATATCTCCATTAAAGCAGCAAGGATATAATGAGATATTTCTATCAGCCTTGCTGGCAGTGATCATTTATCCGCAGATAACAGACCTATCACGCCACCACCAGGGCGTTACAAGGGGCAAACTTCATCGTTTGCTCTTTTTTTTATGTTTTTCGCCTGTCAGTTTTGCACCACAGGTTGTCAGTTATGCGCCAGCCAGCCGCCGCGCTGCGCGTCAGACTAACGGCTCACAACACAAGGAGCCAGACCATGCTGCAACACCCCGCTGACAAGTATCATCCCTTTCCTCCGTTACAGTTAACCGATCGCCAGTGGCCCGGACGCACGCTCAGACAGGCCCCGCGCTGGCTCTCCACCGACCTGCGTGATGGCAATCAGTCGCTGGCGGAACCGATGGATGCCGTGCGGAAAAAGCAGTTCTGGCAGCTGCTGCTGCAGTGTGGCTTTAAAGAGATTGAGGTGGCGTTTCCTTCGGCGTCGCAGACCGATTTTAACTTTGTGCGCGAGCTGATCGAGGAGCGCATGATCCCCGACGATGTCACCCTCCAGGTGCTGACTCAGGCGAGGGACGACCTGATCGACCGCACCTTCGTCGCGCTGAAGGGTGCGCACAGTGCCTGCGTTCATCTGTACAACGCTACCGCGCCGGTGTTTCGCCGCCTGGTGTTCCGCCAGAGCAAAGCGCAGATTATTGAACTGGCAGTGAATGCCACCCGCCTGATCCGCCAACGCTGCGAAGCGCAGCCAGAGACGCGCTGGACCTATGAATACTCACCGGAAACCTTCTGCTTTACCGAAGCGGAGTTTGCGCTGGAGATCTGCGAGGCGGTCGCCGCCGTGTGGCAGCCGTGTGCCGCGCGGCCAATGATTATCAACCTGCCCGCCACCGTGGAGGTCAGCACGCCGAATGTTTACGCCGACCAGATTGAATACTTCTGCCGCCACTTCTCGCAGCGTGAGCAGGTATGCATCAGCGTGCATCCGCATAACGATCGCGGCACCGGCATTGCCGCTGCCGAGCTGGCGCTGCTGGCCGGTGCGGATCGCGTCGAAGGCTGCCTGTTTGGCAACGGCGAGCGCACTGGCAATGTCGACCTGGTAACGATGGCGCTCAACTTCTACAGCCAGGGCATACACCCGCAGCTCGATTTCAGTCAGATTAAGCAGGTGGTGGACGTCGTCGAGCTGTGCAATCAGCTGCCGGTGCATCCGCGCCATCCTTATGCCGGGGAGCTGGTATTTACCGCCTTCTCCGGATCGCACCAGGATGCGATTAAGAAAGGTTTCGCCGAACGCAAACAGCAGCAGGATAATCGCTGGGAAGTCCCTTATTTGCCGCTCGATCCGGCAGACATCGGCTGTAGCTATGAGGCCGTGATCCGCGTCAACAGCCAGTCCGGCAAGAGCGGGGCCGCGTGGATGATCGAGCAGAATCACGGTCTGAGCCTGCCGCGTGCGCTACAGCAGGACTTCAGCCAGCGGGTGCAGCAGGAAGCAGACCGCGAGAGTAAAGAGATGACCCAGGCGGCGCTCTGGCAGCTTTTCCGCCGGGAGTACGGCATTGATACGCCGCAGCTCCAGCTGGCGGAGTATCGCAGCGAAAGCGATAGCCAGGGCCAACTGCTGTTCAGCGCCAGCGTACGCCAGGGGGAAAAAATGCAGCAGATTAGCGGGCGTGGCAACGGCCTGTTGTCCGCGGCGGTTGACGCGCTGCGCCAGGCGTTTGACGTGCCGTTCTCAATCCAGGATTACTACGAGCACACCCTCGGCCAGCGTAGCGACAGCCGCTCCGCCACCTATCTGCTCTGCACTTTTCCCGATAACCGCAGCGCGTGGGGCGTGGGCATCGACAGCGACGTGTCGCGGGCCTCGCTGCAGGCGCTGCTGAATGCGCTGGCACAGGGTCAGCTGGCGGACGGGAAGTAGTCGCTGGGCGCCACGCCGAGAATGCGGCGGAACATAGCGCTGAAGGCGCTCTGGCTCTCATAACCCAGCTCGAGTGAGACCGCCAGCACCGACTCACCGAGCGCCAGGCGCGTCAGGGCCTCCATTACTCTGGCGCGCCGCACCCAGTCACTGAACTGCAGTCCGGTTTCCTGATAAAAGCGCCGCGCCAGAGTGCGGCTGCTGACGTTAATCCGCCGGGCGCTGCTCTCCAGCGTCCAGCTCTCCCCCGGGGCGGCCCGTAGTGCCTGGCACAGCGCAATCAGCGCGTCACTGCTCGGTTCCGGTAGGGTAAACGGCAGCTCGGCCATTACGCGGATCTCATCAAGGATCAGCTCATAAATCCGTTCGGCGCGGCTGGCAGGCGCATAGACCTCCGGCAGCTCAAGTGCGCTGACGATCAGCTCACGCAGCAGCGACGAAACCTGTACCACCTGGCAGGTGGCGGGCAGATCGGCGCGCGCCAGTGGGTCGATAAACAGTGTACGCGCCGCCACCTCCCCGGTGATCTGCAACGCATGAGGCACCCCAGCAGGCAGCCAGACGCCACGCCCCGGCGGCACAATCCAGTGCCCCTGCGGCGTCTCCACCTTCACCACGCCGCTCAGCGTATGCACCAGCTGCGCACAACTATGATGATGCGTCGGCTGGCAGTCGCCGTGGCGATAGTCGTGCGCATAGGGGATCAGCGGGCGGTGAGCAAAGGAGAAGTCGACGGTGGCTGACATGGGATCCTCACGAATGGATGGAGAGTCAGCATAGCAAATGTTTAGCGGGTCGGGCATGCCCGACCCCTACGCAATTAACGGAACACGCTGATCGCTTCGACCAGGCGGGTGGCCTGGCGGGTCATGCGGCCGGAGGCCTGCGCGCCCTCCTCCACCTTCGCGGCATTCTGATGGGTGATGTTGTCGAGATCTTCCACTGCCAGGCTAATCTCACCGATGGCAGTGGCCTGCTCGGCGGTGGCGGAGCTGATCTGGGCAATCAGCGCGGTGACGTTTTGCACCTGCGAGACAATACTTTCGATGGTTTTACCGGCCTCGTTAACGTGCAGCGTACCGGACTTCACCTTCTCGGCGCTGGTTTCCACCAGCTGTTTGATCTCGCTGGCGGCCTTGGCGCTGCGCTGGGCGAGACTGCGCACTTCCCCGGCGACCACGGCAAAACCTTTACCCTGCTCACCGGCGCGCGCCGCTTCCACCGCCGCATTCAGCGCCAGGATATTGGTCTGGAAGGCGATGCCGTCGATCACGCTGGTAATATTGGCGATTTTCTTCGAGCTGTCGGTAATTTCCGCCATCATCGTCACCATATCCGCCATCGCTTCTCCACCCTGCACCGCCGCACTGCTGGTGCTGGCTGACAGGGTTTTCACTTCGGCGGCAGTTTCGGTGTTGCTCTTCACCGTCGCAGTCATCTCGTTCATGGTCGCCGCCGTCTGCTGCACGTTGGCCGCAGCCTGTTCCGTGCGGCGGCTCAGCTCGCTGTTGCTCTGGGCAATAGAATCGCTGGCGCTCAGCACGTTGATCGCCTGGCCGCTGACGTCATCCACCAGCCAGCGGAACATCAGCCCCAGCTGACCAATGGCGCGTAGCGTCGTGCCAACTTCATCCACGCGGTCCATCTGCTCCACTTTATGATCGGCCCCGGTCGCCACGCGCAGCGCCTGGCGGCAGACGCGCTCAATCGGCCGGGAGACCTGCATCTCCAGCCAGGCCGAAGCCAGCAGCAGCAGCAGCGCCATGCCGCCAGCAAACATCGCCAGCGCGGCCGGGCTCAGCCCCAGCCCCCAAACGCCAAGCGTTGACAGCGGCAGCAGGGCCAGCAGCGCCGAGCGAATACGCCAGCGCAGCGACAGGGTTTTGAAAATCGAGCGCCAGCGCATCATGCCGGTGCGGACAATCAGCCCTTTATGAAAACGCAGCCCTTTGGCTTTGCCCTCGCGGAAGTTCTGATACAGGCGTTCTGTATCGCGCACCTCCTGAGGGGTTGGTTTGGTGCGCACCGACATATAGCCCTGTACCACGCCGTCGCGCACCACCGGAATGGCGTTGGCGCGCACCCAGTAGTGATCGCCGTTCTTGCGGCGGTTTTTTACCAGCGCGGTCCAGGGCTCGCCCTGCTTCAGGGTCGCCCACATATCGGCGAACGCTTCCGGCGGCATATCCGGGTGGCGCACCATATTGTGCGGCTGACCGTTAATCTCCTCCGGCGAGAAACCGCTGGCCTCAATAAACGCATCATTGGCATAGGTGATATGGCTGTGGGTGTCGGTGGTTGACATCAGGGTGGCGCGATCGTCAAACAGGTACTCTTGCTGTGTAACGGGCAAATTATTACGCATGGGTTAAATCCTTAAAGGGATCAACAAAGGTTGGCGAGGAGAATATTAATTACGTTTTTTTATATTTTCGGCGTGAGTTCGTGGATCTTTAGCCGGCGTTCGCCTGATTTTGCGATCGCGCCAGCAAAGCGCGCAATATTGCGACATAACGACATTTTGGCGGTGAGAGGCGGAAAAGAGCCAGCTAAGACACCTTCAGAGTCAGCGCTGACTCTAAAGGCAACGTTTATAATACTGCTGATGCATGTTTAGTACGGCGGGCTGCGTGATACAGCCCGCCTGACGATCAGAAGTTCCAGCGCACGCCGACGTTATAGCGCCAGCCCTTGGCCCCGTTGTCGTCGATCTGCTTGCGGTAGTCGGTTTCCGCATATAGCGAGATGTCGTTTTTAAAGGTGGTGGTGCCACCGACGCCCAGTTCCCACATCTGGCCAAAGTTGCCGCCGCTGAAGGTGTTACTGACGTCGAGGTTTTCCGCACCAATGCGGGTTTTTGACTCACCGCCCCAGCCGCGATAGTAGTTAGCGCGCACGTAAGGCGTGTACTGACGGTTGCTCTCATCGGTCCAGGTGCGATCGAGTCGCGCACCGAGGCGGCCAATGGTCTGGTTGTAGCTGTCATACTTCACGGTCAGCTGGTCTTTATCGGTGAAGTCATCCATCCCCAGGTGCATGTACATCAACTGCGCCTGCGGTTCCAGCCGCACGCCGTTATCAAACTCAAACGGGTAGCCGCTCTCCAGTGATGCCGTCCAGCCCTTGCCTCTCAGCTTCGCCACATCCTTCTGGCGCGGGATATCGGTTTCGCCACGGTGCCAGTCATACGACAGTGCGCCATCCAGGTAGAAGCCGCTTTCACGCTGCCAGGTCATATAGAGCGCCAGGCTGTCGCTGTCAAAGGTGGTGGAGCTGTAACCGTCCGCCGCATCCGGGCGCAGGCGGGTGTTGCCGCGAGTGTAGGCCAGGCCACCGCGCAGGCTGTCTTTCTCGCCGTCGAGCCGCAGCAGGTTACCGCCGATTTGCAGCGCGCTATAGTCGAGGTCGAAGTCATAACCGAAGTCTTTAAAGCTCTTATTACTGCTCCAGGCCAGGTTGGAGCCAATATAGCGCACGAACATCTCGCCGCTGTCGCCCGCCTGCTGGCTCTGCTGGTGGCGCAGCTCGCCAAGGCGTTTATGCAGGTCGTCGATAATCGCCGCGGTGTAGTAGGCCAGGCCGACCGGTGCAGAGATATAGGAAGGCACCTGCGGCACCACCGCCGGGCGGCTCTCCTGATTCGGCGCGAGGTAGTCGTTAAAGGTGGTCAGACAGGCAGCACCGCCAGCGCAGACGTAGTTATTTGCCAGGCGATAGTCCCAGAACTGATTATCGCTGCCCCCGGCAACGCGCCGCTGGCTGGCATCACTGGTGCCCGGTGCGAAGCTGTACAGCCCGTAGCTCCAGGGGCCGGCGGCCAGGTAGCCATCCTTCAGCGCAAAGCTATCTCTGCTGGCATTACCCGCCACCTGCGCCAGTGAAATCCCTTCATTACTCTCAATTGAGCTGCTGAAGTCGAGGTCGGTCAGCGCCCCCGTGCTGAGCGCGGTCGGGGTGACATCCAGCAGCGTGGTGCCGCTGGCATTGCCGGTCACCCGCAGGTTATCGCTGAACTGATTGCTCAGCGCGCCGCCTGCGTTCAGCTCGGTATTTATTTTCACCGAACCGCCTGCAGAGGCGAGATTGCCGTTAATCGTCAGCGAGTTGCCCGGCGATCCGCTGCCGTTAGTCAGGTCAATCAGCCCGCCGTTATTCACCGTCAGCGAGTTGCTGCTGCCGCCTGCCAGCACCGGATTAACGCCGTTCCCGGCATACAGCGTGGAGCCGCTGTCGATATTGACGGTGCTGTGCGCCAGCTGCAGATTATCGGTCAGCGTCCACTGGCTGTTACTGAAGTTAATGGTGCTCCAGCCCGAGCCGAGGTTGGTGCCTTTACTGATATCATCCGCGCTAAACGAGCCACCGCGCGCGCTGATATTGTCAAAGGTCAACGCACCGCCCGTTGCTCCGCCGTTAGTGATGTGACGCGTTTGCGCCAGGTCAACGCCCTGGATCAGGGCGCGGTTATTCACACCATTGCCCAGCGTCAGGCTGCCGTTCAGCGTACCGCCGGTCCACTCAAGTGCATCGGTGCCGCCGCCGGTATTGATATCCCCCAGCACGTCACCGTTAGTCAGCAGCACCACATCGTTGGCGTTGCTGCCCGCCACCGCCACGCCCTCAGGCGAGCCTGGCGTGATGGTGCCACGGTTTTCAAACACCGCCGTGCCGCCACGTAAATCCACTACCGGCGCACGGGTGCTGGCGGAGACCAGCGTCCCGGTGTTCAGCACCGAGCTGGCGGTGCCCGCTACCAGGGCCGAACCGCCGCTGGCGCTGGTGATATTGACGTTGGCCGCCGACTGCACCGCTCCGGTGGTATTGGCGCGGATCCCGGTGCCGCCCGCGCCGCTGACGTTAAACTGATAGCCGCTGCCGAGGATCAAATCGTTGGTGGTTGCGCTGCCGTTGGCCTGGGTGAAATTCAGCCCGGTGCCGCTGCCGCTGACGTTAGTGGTCACCGTCGAGGCGGGATCGAACGGTACGGCGGTACGCAGGCCGCTGCCGTCGGCGACGTTGACCGTCAGGTTATTTAGCGTCACGCTGCGCGTCTCGACGCGGTTTTCAATACCGTTGCCGCCGCCGTTAACGTTGATAGTGGCATCGCTGGCATTCAGCGCCGCCGCCCCGCTGTCGAGCAGAATGCCATGCGCGCTGCCGTTGGTAGCGATCACCGTGTCGCTGCCGCTTAGCGCAAGGCTGGAGCCGGCGCTGATACGCACCCCGGCCACGCCGTCCGCCACGTTAATCTCACCGCCTTTCGCCAGCGTGGTGCCGCTGCCGCTGATATCCAGCCCGGTGCCGTTGGCAACATTCACCACGCCGTTATTGGTGATGTTGCTGCCGCTGCGCGTGCGGATACCGATATTGTTGGCGCCGTTCATATTCACCGCACCGTCGTTAACCAGCGTGGCGCCGTTGGCCACGTCATAGCCGATGCTGTTGGCACCTGTTGCGCTCACGCTGGCGCTGCTGGTGACCAGGGTGGGCGCTGCACTGCCATCCAGCGCATTGCTGAGGTCGGTACGCAGATTATTCACCAGTACGCCAATGCTGCTGGCGCCGTTGAGCGCCACGCGGGTGCCGCTGCCGAGCGTGGCGCTGGCACCGCCTTCGACGCGCAGCGCATTCGCTCCGTTGCCGTTAACGTTGAACTGGCTGCTGCCGCTATTAAACAGGCTGTCGGGGCCGGAGGCGATCACGCCACTGCTGCCTGCCCCGCTGAGGGTAATATTGGCCGGCGTGCCGAAGTTCAGCGCGGCGGCATCGTCAATGCGGTACAGCGAGGAACGATCGGTGGTGACGTTGCTGGTTGCGCTACTGCTGTTGATGGTTGAGCCGATGCCCGCGGCGTGATAGGCGATCTGATCGCTATTATTAAACGCGGGCGTTGCAGCGCTACCCACGTTAACCGTTGCGCCGTTCAGCGCCTCGGCGCCTATCGCTCCGCGTCCGTTCATATTAATGGCCCCCGTCAGGTTTGCCACCGCCCTGGTGCCGGCCGCGCTGACGCCGCGCGTGCGCTGGCTGGTCGAGCCGCCTTCCACATTAATCGTGCCGCTATTGTTCGCCGTGGTCGCCTGGCTACCGCTGCCGTTGACGCGCATGCCGAAGCCGCCATCGGTCACCGAGATATCGCCGCTGTTGGTACCCGTTGCCCCGCTCTCCACCAGGATGCCGGTGGAGCCGGCGCCGGTGAAAGTGATATTCCCGGCGTTGGTGAGCTGCGCCCGGTTGCGGGCAATCAGTCCGGTTAGCCCGGTCTGGCCGGAGCTGAGGGCAGCCTGCGAGGTCAGCGTGGTGCTGGCCACCGGGCTGCCGCTGGTGCGCCCGGCCAGGGTGTGTTTCTGCCCGTCGGCAATCGCCCCGACAGCATTAACGCCGCTGAGATTGATGGAGGTTCCGGCATCAATATTTCCCACCGCTCCCCCTTCAATAATGACCGCGGTGGCACCACTGCCGGAAACCTCAAAGCTGGCGTTCTGCGTGTTGATCTCGGTGCCACCCGTTCCGGTCCCCATCACCCCGACGGAGTTAGCGCCGGAAGCGGTTAGCGACAGGTTGTTACCGGCAAAGTCCGCGCCCTGCTCCAGACGGAACAGGGTCGAGCCGCTGGTGGTCACGTCAAAGGCGTTATTATTGGTCACGTCGATCCTGGCATTCGGGCCGTAAGCGAAGAAGGCGATCTGATTGCTGCCCTGGCTGAAGCGCGGTACGGCGTCGCTGTTGACCAGCACCGTCGCATTGCCGCGCGCATGGACACCAATGGCCCCGTTACCGGTCAGGTTGATCGGGCCATCGACATTGGCCGTGGCCGTACCGCTGCCCTGGCCTTCCGCCCAGACGCCGAAGTTGCGCGTGCCGCTGTCGGGATCCGCGCCGCCCGCAACGTTGATAGTGCCGCTGGACTGCGCTGCCGCCGTATTGCCGTTGGTGGCCAGCACCTTCAGCCCGGTGGCGTTGACGCCGTTGAGGTTAATGGTACCGCGGTTTTCAATATTACCGCCGCTGCCCGCATTGAGCACCGACATGGCGATATTTTCCCGCGGTACAGCCGCCGCTGCGCCGTTGACGGTAATCACGCCGTCGGTATCGTTAATCAGGGTACTGTTAGCTCCGCCGCTGGCCAGCATGCCGGCGCCGTTCTGTACCCTGCTACCCATAATGATCTCACCATGGTTGATGGCGCTGCCGTTGCCGCTGACCGAAATGCCGCTGGTGGTCCCACTTTGATTCAGCGCGGTTTCTGCCGTCTCTTCACCCAGGCTGTTCTGCGGGCCGCGACCCAGGTAGATCGTCCCGCCGCGGGCGTTGGTAAAATCAGAGCCGGTATCCACCGCCACGCCGCTGGTGGTGCCGCTGGCGCTGGAGCCATTAACGCCGACGTTGATGTTGCCGCTGTTGGTCGCCGTGGAAGAGGTCAGATTAATCGCCGCCGTCGAGCCGCCCGCCGGGTTGCCGCCGCTGGCGAAGTTGACAATCCCGGCATTGTCGAAGGTGCTGCCCCCCGCCAGGTTAACGCCATTCGAGTTATAGCCGGTTGCCCCGACTCCAGTACCGTCGACGCGATTGTAAAAGCCGCCGTTGATCACCCCGGTAGCGGAGTTGGTGCCGCGGCTGCCGGTATTCAGGCTCAGCGCCGCGCTGTCGGAGCCCAGCCCGCCGGAGCTGGAGACTTTACCGTTATTTGTCACGGTCGCCCCGTCGGTGGCGCGAATGGCACCACCGTTGGCGCCGACCACTTCCAGCGTGCTGCCCGCCGCAATATTCACCTGCGCACTGGCCCCGCTGGCGCCGATCACCACCCGGTCGCCAATCGCCTGCGCCACGTCATCGTTCGGGTCATCCGCGCTGATGGTGTAGTCGATATTCTGGTTGGTTTTACTGAAGGCTTTGTTAAATTCGGTCAGGTAGGAGGCAGTATTGAGATTTCCGCTTTTCAGCTGGGTAATCAGCCAGTCGTTATAGCTTTTAAGCCCGGCAGCGCTGGTGACGTTAAACGCGTTACTTTTGCCATCAAGGGTGGTGACGCTAAATGCGCCCTTGTAGGTAGCGACGTTGGTGACCTGGAACTGGCGCGGCACCGTGGGGTCTGCGGCTGCGCCGGTAAAGGTGATGCGGTTGTTCGAATTCCAGTTCACCGTTGAGCTGTTGGTGGTACCGTCAACGTTGAACAGCGTGCTCTGCTTGGCCGCCATGGTCCAGCCATTGGTCGCGGCGGTCGACCGTGCCCCGCGCTGCCCAATATCGACGTTTAGCGTGCCGTTTGTGACATCGGCAATACGGGTATTGATGTACTGATCGTCACCCACGTTGACGATATCCGGTACCGCAGTGCTGGCGCCAACCGGGGTTTGCGCCACCAGACTGGCGGGGTTATATACCTGGAAAGTGGTGTTGCCGCCGGTGGTCGCATCGGGGATGGTTATCGCGAAATTCTGCGGGCCGGGATCGAGGCGCTCGGCACCAATCACCCCGTTGTCATTAACAATACGCCCGGCGCTTTGTAATGAGCCCAGCGTGGTATTGACTGCACCATTGGTTCCGGGCTGGAAGCGTTGATTACCGGTAATAGCGCCGACGGAACCATCATTAATTACCGCCTGTCGGTTAGCAAGATTATCGTTCGTTAGCGGGGAATAAATAGATAGCACATCGGCAGTAGCGAAAGGAATACTAAAAGTGGCGAGCAGGCCTGACAATACTGGATTTAATCTGTAACGCATATTTCCTCCGGGCGAATGCAGTCCCCCTAAGTCCATACAGGGTTTATTGCCGGGCCTTGGGAAGCAGCAGACTCATCCATCCGTGCGGAGTGACATCCCCAGAAAGGCACCTGTTAATAACAAGGATAAATATTCAAATAAAATAAATGATAAATAGAATCTCTATAAATAAATGGCGCTAATATCAATAATTAGTCTCATTAATACTTTTGCTGATAATAATGTCTATTCATCTATAGTTTTTGATTTATTTTCTGGCAACTCATTATTCTGAATTTTTTTATGAAATTCACGGCAAAGATAAAATAGTGTTACCAACAGCGACACTAATAGCAGCGAAAAATTCGCAGCTAACTTATTGATGATAAATCGTAATAGTAACCTTGCGGTATGAGACACCCGCTTCACAGATCGGAACTGAACGCCAGGGCACTTAAATCAAACTTACGGAAATTTTTGCGAGATTTGTGAGGTAGGATCCAGGGCTAAACTGGAGAGTGGAGGCAAAACGGGCAGGTGACGCATCACCCGCCCGCGATTTTTACTGGCCTGTAGGCTGGGCTTTCAGCTGTGCTTCATAGGCGAGCGCCTGCTTCGCATCAAACTGATCTTCCCACTTGGCAATCACCAGCACCGCCAGCGCGTTGCCCACCACGTTCAGCGCGGTACGTGCCATATCGAGGATACGGTCAACGCCAGCGATAAACGCCAGGCCTTCCAGCGGAATTCCGACACTGCCAAGAGTGGCCAGCAGCACCACGAAGGAGACGCCCGGCACGCCAGCAATCCCTTTTGACGTCACCATCAGCGTCAGCACCAGTACGATCTCATCGCCCAGCGACAGGTCAATGCCGTATAGCTGCGCGATAAAGATGGCGGCGATACTTTGGTACAGTGTCGAACCGTCCAGGTTAAACGAGTAGCCGGTCGGCACCACAAAGCTGGTGATCGACTTCGGCGCGCCGTAGGCTTCCATCTTCTCCATGATGCGCGGCAGCACGGTTTCAGAGCTGGCCGTGGAGTAAGAGAGGATGAGCTCATCCTTGAGGATACGTATCAGCGTGGTAATGCGCAGACCGCAGAAGCGCGCCACCCCACCCAGCACCACCAGCGCGAAGAAGAAGATAGCGGCATACACCAGTATCACCAGCTTCGCCAGCGGCCACAGCGAGGCAAAGCCGAAGTTTGCTACCGTCACCGAGATCAGCGCAAACACCCCAACAGGGGCATAACGCATAATCATATGGGTAACTTTGAACATCGCTTCTGACGTTGAGCGGAACACTTTTACCAGCGGATCGCGGTGTTCAGACGGCAGTGAAGAGAGTCCAAGGCCAAACAGCACCGAGAAGAAGATAATCGGCAGCATGTCACCCCTGGCAATCGCCGCGAAGATATTCTGCGGGATCAGCGACAGGATAGTGGTCACCAGGCTATGCGGGCCGCTCTGCACCTGCTGCGTGGTCGCTTCATATTTAGAGATGTCCACCGTTGCCAGCGTCGACATATCAATGCCGGAGCCGGGTTGGAACACGTTCGCCAGAGTAATACCTGTCACAATGGCAATGGTGGTAATCACTTCGAAGTAGACGATGGTTTTAACGCCAATACGCCCCAGTTTTTTCGCATCCCCGACGCCGGCAATGCCGACAATCAGCGTGGAAATTACGATAGGCACCACGATCATTTTAATCAGGTGGATAAAGATATCCCCAGCCGGCGTGAGTACGTTAGTGACTAACCATTCACGGTTTTCCGGCTGGTTATGCAGTATCGCCCCGACGGTGATCCCCAGTACCAACGCCACCAGAATTTGCCAGGCGAGGCTGAATTTTACAGCTTTCATATTGTATTTTTCCTTAACAAAACCTGCTTTCCGCGTAGTGCATGCGGAGTGAATAACACTCGAAGGAGGATGACCGGGATCGGGCAATTCGCAGGTAATGGATGGTTGATTCCTGTTTTGCAGGCGCGTAATCAGTACCATTTTCAGCGGTAAGAATGCAACCCTACGCGAGATGTGTCTATTTAATGCTCAGTAGACAGGATAAAGCACTGCCTGTAGCCACTTAAAATAAACCTTTGTTATAAAAGGTAATATTCTTAGAGCAAATAGCATAGCCATGCAAAAAGTGAACAATTACCCGTAACAACGAAATGGTCTGGTTGCGCTTTTTTTGCGCACCTTCGCGGGCATTTTTCTAAGATTGTTAGCATCGCCTCTTCTCTTTTGAGCAAAGTGATATTGCCATTTCATTACATTCCGTTATGACGTGATCTGCCGCGCAAAAAGAAAACAAAGCCAAACGCGCATCTTCACTTAACCATTGATTGACATATTATTAACATCTTCAAGGAGACCAGCCATGAGCCAATCACACGTATACCCGGTGCCCGCGAACATCGCGGAAAACACCCTGATTAATGCCCAGCAGTACCAGTCGATGTATCAGCAGTCGGTACAGGACCCAGACGCATTCTGGGGTGAGCAAGGCAAGATACTTGACTGGATCAAACCCTACCGCACGGTGAAGAACACCTCTTTCGCCCCCGGCAATATTTCCATTCGCTGGTATGAGGACGGCACGCTAAACCTTGCCGCTAACTGCCTTGATCGCCATCTGCAAACGCGCGGCGACCATCCGGCCATCATCTGGGAAGGTGATGACGCCAGCGAAAGCAAAACCATTAGCTACCGTGAGCTGCACCGCGACGTGTGCCGCTTTGCCAACACCCTGAAAGAGCTCGGCATCAACAAAGGCGATGTCGTGGCGATTTACATGCCCATGGTGCCGGAAGCGGCCGTGGCGATGCTGGCCTGCGCGCGCATTGGCGCGGTGCACTCGGTGATCTTCGGTGGCTTCTCGCCGGAAGCCGTCTCTGGCCGTATTATCGACAGTAACGCCCGCCTGGTGATCACCGCCGATGAGGGCGTGCGCGCCGGGCGCAGCATCCCGCTGAAGAAAAACGTCGACGACGCGCTGGCTAACCCCGCTGTCACCAGCGTAGGTAAAGTGGTGGTGTTTAAACGCACCGGCAAAGATGTCGGCTGGAACGGCGATCGCGATCTCTGGTGGCACGAGCTGATGAACAAAGCCAGCGCCCACCACCAGCCGGAAGAGATGAACGCCGAGGACCCGCTGTTTATCCTCTACACCTCGGGTTCCACCGGCAAGCCGAAAGGCGTGCTGCACACCACCGGTGGCTACCTGGTGTACGCAGCCACCACCTTTAAATACGTGTTTGATTACCATCCGGAAGATGTCTACTGGTGTACCGCCGATGTTGGCTGGGTCACCGGTCACAGCTACCTGCTGTACGGCCCGCTGGCGTGTGGTGCCACCACCCTGATGTTTGAAGGGGTGCCAAACTGGCCGAAACCGAGCCGGATGGCCGAAGTGGTGGACAAACATAAGGTCACCATTCTCTACACTGCGCCGACCGCCGTGCGTGCACTCATGGCAGAGGGCGACAGAGCCATTGAGGGCACCGACCGTTCCAGCCTGCGCATTCTCGGCTCCGTCGGTGAGCCAATCAACCCGGAAGCCTGGGAGTGGTTCCACAAGAAAATAGGTAACGGCAACTGCCCTATCTCTGACACCTGGTGGCAAACCGAAACCGGCGGCTTTATGATCACCCCGCTGCCGGGTGCCACCGCGCTGAAACCCGGCTCGGCGACCCATCCGTTCTTCGGCGTCCAGCCCGCGCTGGTGGATAACGAAGGCAA
Organism: Erwinia aphidicola; assembly: GCF_014773485.1. Lineage (GTDB taxonomy): Bacteria > Pseudomonadota > Gammaproteobacteria > Enterobacterales > Enterobacteriaceae > Erwinia > Erwinia aphidicola. Next base: position 567,309 of record NZ_JACXBP010000002.1, read on the forward strand.
CGTGCTGGAGGGCGCGACCGAAGGCAACCTGGCGATTGTCGACTCCTGGCCGGGTCAGGCGCGCACGCTGTTTGGCGATCACGAGCGCTTTGAGCAGACCTACTTCTCCACCTTTAAAAATATGTACTTCAGCGGCGACGGCGCGCGCCGTGATGAAGATGGCTATTACTGGATCACCGGGCGCGTGGATGACGTACTGAATGTCTCCGGCCACCGCCTGGGCACCGCGGAGATTGAATCTGCGCTGGTCTCCCATCCGAAAATCGCCGAGGCCGCCGTGGTCGGTATTCCACACGGGCTGAAGGGCCAGGCGATCTATGCCTATATCACGCTGAACAGCGGCGAAGAGCCGTCGCCGGAGCTGTATAGCGAAGTACGTAACTGGGTACGTAAAGAGATCGGCCCGATTGCCACGCCGGACGTGCTGCACTGGACCGACTCACTGCCTAAAACCCGCTCGGGGAAAATTATGCGCCGCATTTTGCGCAAAATTGCCGCCGGTGATACCAGCAACCTCGGCGATACCTCAACTCTCGCCGATCCAGGCGTGGTGGAGAAATTACTCGTAGAGAAGCAGTCCATTAAAATGCCATAACTCCGTGGGGGCCTCTCAGCGCCCCCATTATTCTCTCAATCCTAACTGCCACAGAGCAGCCCTGCCGTATTACGTCTTAATTTTCAGCACCGTGAAGTTATAAAAAAAATACTCACCCTCTCTACCTCTGGAGATGCTGCAATGAACGATGTCTTATATGAAAGAATAGAAAAAAGCGCACGCTTTAAAGAGCTGGTGAGAAAACGCCAGAGCTTTGCCACCCTGCTGTCGATAATTATGCTGGTGCTGTACGTCGGCTTTATTTTACTGATTGCCTTCGCGCCCGCGTGGCTGGGTACGCCGCTGCACCAAGGCACCAATGTGACGCGCGGCATTCCCATAGGCGTTGGCTTAATTGTCATCTCCTTCCTGTTGACCGGTGTGTATGTCTGGCGCGCGAATGGTGAATTCGATCGCCTGACCCGTGAACTGCTGAAAGAGGTGAAGGGATGAAATCACGATATCTGTTACCGGCTCTGGCGGTGTTACTGCCGGGCGGCGTGCTGGCGGCCGATGCTATCAGCGGGGCGGTTGAGCGGCAGCCGACCAACGTCGAAGCGATTATCATGTTTCTGATATTCGTCGCCTTTACGCTTGGCATCACTTACTGGGCGTCCAAACGCACCCGTTCACGCAGCGATTATTATACCGCAGGCGGCAATATCACCGGCTTCCAGAACGGGCTGGCGATGGCCGGGGACTTTATGTCGGCGGCCTCTTTCCTCGGGATCTCCGCGCTGGTTTACACCTCCGGCTATGACGGGCTGATCTACTCGCTCGGCTTCCTCGTCGGCTGGCCAATTATCCTGTTCCTGATTGCCGAACGCCTGCGCAACCTCGGGCGCTATACCTTTGCCGACGTCGCCTCTTACCGCCTGAAGCAGAAGCCGATCCGCGTACTGTCGGCCTGCGGCTCGCTGGTGGTGGTGGCGCTGTACCTGATTGCGCAGATGGTCGGCGCGGGCAAACTTATCCAGCTGCTTTTCGGCCTCGACTATCACGTTGCCGTGGTGCTGGTCGGTATTCTGATGGTGATGTATGTGCTGTTTGGCGGCATGCTCGCCACCACCTGGGTGCAGATTATTAAAGCCGTGCTGCTGCTGTTCGGCGCCAGCTTTATGGCAATTATGGTGATGAAGACCGTTGGCTTCAGCTTTAACACGCTGTTTACTGAAGCAATGAAGGTGCACCCGAAAGGCATTGCGATTATGAGCCCCGGCGGGCTGGTACATGACCCGATATCCGCGCTGTCGCTCGGCCTCGGGTTGATGTTTGGTACCGCCGGCCTGCCGCATATCCTGATGCGCTTCTTCACCGTCAGCGACGCGCGCGAGGCGCGTAAAAGCGTGTTCTACGCCACCGGCTTTATGGGCTACTTCTACTTCCTGACCTTTATTATCGGCTTCGGCGCCATCCTGCTGGTCGGGGCTAACCCGGCGTTTAAAGATGCCACCGGGGCGCTGATTGGCGGTAATAACATGGCGGCGGTGCATCTGGCCGATGCGGTGGGCGGCAGCCTGTTCCTTGGCTTTATCTCCGCCGTGGCGTTTGCCACTATCCTGGCGGTGGTCGCCGGGCTGACGCTGGCAGGCGCTTCTGCCGTTTCGCACGATCTCTACGCCAGCGTGTTCCGTCAGGGCCAGGCGAGTGAGAAAGAGGAGCTGCGCGTCTCGAAGATTACCGTGGTGATCCTGGGCGTGGTGGCGATTCTGCTGGGGATAATGTTTGAGAAGCAGAACATCGCCTTTATGGTCGGCCTGGCGTTCTCCATCGCGGCCAGCTGTAACTTCCCGATTATCCTGCTGTCGATGTACTGGTCGAAGCTGACCACGCGCGGCGCGATGATTGGCGGCTGGCTGGGGCTGCTGACGGCGGTACTGCTGATGATCCTCGGCCCGACGGTGTGGGTGCAGGTGCTGGGGCACGCCAAAGCGATCTTCCCGTATGAGTATCCGGCGCTGTTCTCAATGCTGGTGGCGTTTATCGGGACGTGGCTGTTCTCCATCACCGATCACTCGGCATCCGGCGCGCAGGAGCGCCTGCGCTTCCGCGCACAGTTTGTGCGTTCGCAGACCGGTATTGGCATTGAGGGTGGGAAAGGACATTAACTGCGGCATTGAAAAGGGCCGACCAGAAAAAGCGGTCGGCCCCGACAACGAACCCGTAGGGGCGGACCCTTTTTTTCGGTCCGCCCGCGCCGTTAAAGATTAGAAATGCACTGCGGCGCCAACGTATGGGCCATCGGCCACCACGTTGTCTTTACGGCCATCTTTACCGTTCATCGTCATGTATTTGTAACCCACGCTGACATCAACCAGCGAAATCGGCTGGAAGCTCACGCCCGCTGACGCTTCCTGATAGTTGTCGATATGGCTGGAGAACGAATCCGGCGACCAGAAATATTCACCGTATACGTTGAACATATTGGTAACCGGAACCTTCACGCCGCCACCGATAGCAATACCGTAGCCATCTTTGGTGTCTTTCGGGTTGGTGGACATGGCTTTCACGGTAGGTGACAGGAACACATCACCGACCGCGACGTTGTAGCCCAGACCCAGGCTTTCAACGTTACCGTCGTGATCGCTGCGCAACCAGTCACCGGAAAGGGCAAAACCAGGTGAGTTAGTTCCCAGGCCTACGTGTACGTCAGTGTAATTTTTGCCCACATTCACGCCACCTTCGATAGCCTGAGCAGAGCCTGCCAGCGCCAGCAGCGCCAGTGCGCCCGTTGTCATTGCCACTCTTTTCATTTTTTTCTCCTGATTAATTTTACTCACGCCGAAATGCGGCGGCTGTGCAGAGTAAACCAACCCAATACGGATTTATATGAGAAAGAAACCAATTGAGATGAATTTGAGTAACATTACAAAACATCGCGCAAGTGAATGTTTCAGGCAACCGCCCACATAACATGGCCAATCGCCGGGGCAATAACCACGGTCACCACGCCTGACAGCATCATTACCAGGCTGGAAACCACCCCCTCCTGCTGGCCGATCTCATAGGCGCGTGCCGTTCCCGCCCCGTGCGATGCCGCGCCAAACCCGGCACCTTTTGCCAACCCCTGCTTGATCGCCAGGCGCAGAAACAGCAGGTCACCGACCGCCATACCAAATACCCCGGTGATCACCACGAACAGCGCCACCAGATCCGGCTGCCCGCCGAGCTGTTTCGCCGCCGCCAGCGCAAACGGTGTGGTGATGGAGCGCACTGCCAGGCTGCGCTGGATCTCCTCCGGCAGCGTCAGCAGGCGCGCCAGCCACACCGAGCTGCACACCGCGACGGTAGTGGCGGTGATCACCCCGGCGCTGAGCGACAGCCAGTGGCGGCGGATAATCGCCAGGTTCTCATACACCGGCACGGCAAACGCCAGGGTGGCCGGGCCGAGCAGCCACAGCAGCCAGCGGCTCTGACCAATGTAATCCTGCCAGGAGATATGCGTCACCAGCAGCAGCGCCACCAGCACCATTGGCGTCATCACCAGCGGCATCATCAGCAGTCGGTGCCAGCGGCGGTAAAGGCGTTTGTTGAGGAAGTAAACCAGCAGCGTGGCCAGCAGGCAGGCGATACTCAGCAGCAAATCACGCATCGCGTTTCTCCTGTTTGCGCTGCGCCAGCCAGATTTCGAAACGATAAACCCGCTCGACCACCAGCGAGGTCGCCGCCAGCACCAGCAGCGTGCTGAGGCCAATCACCAGCAGAATGCGCCAGCCCTCAAGACGCAGCAGCTCGGCGTAGTTAACCACCGCCACCACCGCAGGAACAAAAAACAGCAGCATTTCCGCCAGCAGCCAGCTGGCCCCGGCCTTCACCCAGCCGAGCGGCATCACGCGGCAGATAATCAGCGTCAGCAGCATTAACATGCCGACGATATTGGCCGGAAGCGGCAAATGGAACCAGATAACTAGCTGTTCTGAAAAAACAAATAGCCCAATGTACAGCATCACCTGTAGCGGAACCTGTAACCTGTGCAGCCAGCCCGTTCTCTGCGGGCTTATTGCCAGCGCCATGATGTTTACCCCATCGCCAATTGTTTTTACTGCAAACATTATAAAGCGGTAACAAAGGGTGAAAAAAATGACTTAATATTATTCAAACTATGCCAGACAGGAATGATTATGGACGTTCGCGCCCTGCGCTACTTTGTGGAAGTGGTTCGCCAGCAGAGCTTTACCCGCGCAGCCGAGCAGCTGTACGTCACTCAGCCGACGATCAGTAAGATGCTGCGCCAGCTGGAAGACGAGCTGGGCTGTACGCTGCTGATCCGCGAGGGCCGCAAACTGCATCTGACCGATACCGGCCAGGCGGTGTATCAGCGCGGGCTGACCATCCTGCAGGAGTTTAAGCAGCTGGAAGCGGAGATCAGCGATATTAACGAGCTGAAAACCGGCGAGCTGCGCCTCGGCATTCCGCCCATGGTCGGGATGCAGATTGCCGGTTCCATTTCGGCCTTTCGCCAGCGCTATCCTGGGGTGAAGCTGAAAATTTCCGAATTTGGCGGCCTGACGGTGCAGCAGGCGGTGCTGTCTGGCAGCCTTGATATCGCCATGACCGCGCTGCCGGTAGCCGACGATTTGCCGCTAAACTCGCTGGCGCTGATGAGCCACCCGCTGTGCGTACTGGTGCCGCGCACCGAGCAGTGGCTGCGCCGCAGTCATCTGCCGATCAGCGAGCTGGCCGGGCTGCCGATCCTGATTTATAACGAAGAGTTCTCGCTCAATCGCCAGCTGATGCGCGCCTTCCAGGCCAGCGGCTTTACCCCACAGATTGCGGTGCGCAGCGGGCAGTGGGATTTTCTGGCGGCAATGGTGCAGGCGGGAATGGGGGTGGCGATCCTGCCGGAGCCAATCTGTCAGCGGCTGGATAAAAGCCAGCTGCTGTGGCTGCCGCTGGAGTCGGAGCTGGTGTGGAAACTGGGCTTGATCTGGCGGGAAGGCAGCTATCTGTCGCGCAGCGCCCAGGCGTGGATCACCTGCTGCCGCGAGTTCTGGCCGGGAGAAGCGCCGCGGTTATCGTTGTAATCCCGGCAAAACCAGGGCGAGGCGTGCCTCGCCCCTGCGAAATCGCGTAGGGGTCGGGCATGCCCGACCCGCAATCCCTTTATTCCTCTTTCTCAATCAGCAGCGTTTCCAGCAGGTCGAGGTCGTGCAGCAGTTTCTGCATGGTTTCGTTGCTGATCTGCTGCGTGGCGCGCAGATGATACAGCTCGCCGCGCTCGGCACGCAGGCCGCTGAGGCGGAAGCGGCGTTCGAGGTTCTCGGCATACAGTGCGCGCTCCAGATCTTCCTTACCGTCCACGCGGCGGCGCAGGTTACCCACCACGCGCGAACTGATCTCTTTCAGCAGCTCCGGGTCGATATTCTCTTCCGTATCCGCCGCCAGGCGCTCTTCCATCTTGTACAGGCTCTCGATCGCCGTGCCGGCCATCACCGCGCGCGCCATCTGTACTTCGCGGCGGTGAACGGTTTTATCAATCCCTTCGACCCCGCGCAGCAGCAGCGGCAGCACCACGACGCCGACCAGCAGTGAGAACAGGATCACCCCGGTGGCGAGGAACACCAGCTCATAGCGCGCCGGGAAATCATCGCCGTTGGTCAGCAGCAGTGGAATAGAGAGCACACCGGCCAGAGTAATCGCCCCGCGCACCCCGGCAAAGGAGGCAATCAGCAGTTCACGCGTCGAGTAGCTGGAGAACTCCATCGGACGCTTTTTCAGCGCGGTGCGGCTGATGAGGCGCATGGTCCACAGCCAGCCAAAACGTACAATCATCAGCGCGACATAGATCATCACCACGGAAGCAAACAGCGCCCACAGCTCAACGTTGGGATCCGCATCCGCCTGGTGCACCGAGATTTCAAGTATGCCCGGCAGCTGCAGGCCCAGCATCAGGAACACCATGCCGTTAAAGACAAACTCCAGCATCTGCCAGACGCTGTTGGCGCGCAGACGCATCGCCAGCGGTGCCTGGCGGATAATGCCGGAGCGCGAAATGGTCATCCCGGCTGCTACCGCCGCAAGGATACCGGAGACGCCGATATGTTCGGCAATCAGATAAGAAGCAAACGGCAGCAGCAACAGCAGCACGGTCTGGGTGGCCGGATCATCCCCGCTCCAGCGGCTGAACAGGCGCAGCGATTTACCGTACAGCCAGCAGATGGCAATACCCGCCAGCAGGCCGCCGATCGCCACTTTCAGGAACTCTATCGAGGCGCCGGAAACGGTAAACACCATGGTGCCCATCGCTACCGCAACGGCAAATTTCAGCGACACCAGGCCAGACGCATCGTTCATCAGCGCCTCGCCCTGCAAAATCGCCATGATCTTTTTCGGGATGCGCCCCTCGCCGACGATACCGGAGAGCGCCACGGCATCGGTGGGTGACAGCACCGCCGCCAGCGCAAAGGCGGCCAGCAGCGGAATGCCCGGCACCAGCCAGTAAATCAGATAGCCGATACCGACCACGGTAATCAGTACCAGCACAAGCGCCAGGCCGAGGATCTCGCGCCCGTGGTGCAGAAACTCACTGGTTGGGGTTTTCCAGCCATCGGCAAACAGCAGCGGCGGGATAAACAGGACTAAAAACAGCTCCGGGTCAAAGTCGACATGCAGACCAAAGGTCGGCCACGCCAGCAGCGCGCCCATGGCGATCTGCACCAGCGGCAGGGGAATTTGAAACGGAATGATGCGTGCAGCAACGCCGGACAGCGAAACAACCAGCGTCAAAATGAGGATGGTGAAGAAGATTTCCATGCTTTCCTTTCTTTATACGTCTTCCGGTGGGTAAAAAACAACCACGAACATGATGATGATCATGTCCTGAATGATAGTAAAACAAATTAAGAAAATGTTTAGAAACAGGATGTGCGTATAGAGGAGAAATTCAGTGACATCTGAAGGTGGGGCCGACGAATTCGGCCCCGAAACAGGATTAAATCGCCCAACCGCCGGCATAGAAAGCGACCAGGGCCACGGCAATGATCACCGTGCCCGCATTCAGCTTGCGCCACTCGCCGGCAAAGATACGGCCGATGACCAGGGCGCCGAAACCGAGCATGATGCCGGTGACGATGTTACAGGTCAGCACGATAAATACCGCAGCCAGCAGGCCGGACATCGCATCCACGAAGTCGCTGAAATCAATTTTCGACACATTGCTCAGCATCAGCAGGCCAACGTACATCAGCGCAGGCGCAGTGGCATAGCCAGGGACCAGATAGGCCAGCGGCGACAGGAACAGGATCATCAGGAACAGCACGCCAACCACAATCGCCGTCAGACCGGTTTTACCGCCCGCCGCCGTGCCCGCTGCCGATTCGATATACACGGCCGCAGGTGCGGCGCCGACCAGACCGGAGAAGATGCTGCTCAGTGAGTCGGTGGTCAGTGCCTTGCCGCCGTTAATAATCTGGTTATCTTTGTCCAGCAGATTTGCCTGGCCAGCCACCGCGCGGATGGTACCGGTGGCGTCAAACACCGCCGTCATCACCAGCGCCAGCACGCTTGGCAGCACCGCCGGTTTCAGCGCGCCAAGAATATCAAGGCTGAACAGCAGCGAGTTACCCTGCGCATCGCTCAGGCTTGGCATCGCGAACAGCCCCTGATAGCTCACCGCCGGGTCGAAGATCAGACCAATCACCGAGATAGCAATAATCGTCAGCAGGATGCCGCCCGGCACGCGCAGTTTTTCCAGGCCGAAAATCACCGCCAGACCAAGCAGCGTCATCACCACCGGGAAGGAGGGGAAGTGACCCAGCGTAACCGGCAGGCCTGGGCCCGGGTTTTTCACCACCAGACCAACGCCATCCGCCGCAATCAGCAGCAGGAACAGGCCAATACCCACGCCGGTGCCGTGCGCCACGCCCATCGGCAGGTTACGCAAAATCCACGCGCGAATACCGGTGGCGGAAATCAGCGTAAACAGCATCCCCATCAGGAATACCGCACCGAGTGCCACCGGAACGCTGATATGCTGGCCCAGCACCAGGCTGAAGGCGGTAAATGCCGTCAGCGAGATAGCACAGCCAATCGCCATCGGCAGGTTGGCCCACAGGCCCATCAGCAGCGAGCCGAAACCGGCCACCAGGCAGGTCGCGACGAACACGGCGGTCGGTGGGAAACCGGCTTTGCCCAGCATTGAAGGCACCACGATCACCGAGTAAACCATCGCAAGGAAGGTGGTGAGTCCGGCTAAGACTTCCTGGCGCACGCTACTGCCGCGCGCAGAGATTTTGAACCAGGCGTCTAAAGAGCCGCTGGCCGGTTGAGAAGGAGTCGACATAGTAATCCCCTGAGCTTTCTTATGAGTTATCGCTGCGCAGTACCGCTGTTACCCAGCGGCGTCCAACATTTGCATCCCTGGCACAATATACGCGGTACAAAAAACCTCAGGGCGAGGCGCTGACCGGATAAAGGCAAACGTTTTCTATTCCACGCAAAAAACCGCGTAATTGCAGTGCTTATTTATGAGCAAACGATTATCCGGTGTTTATTGGTGCATTTTCAACACCTGTTAAGCGGATCTCAGCAAAATAGTAGCGGGGGAGCGTGCCTGCATCGTAATAGCGCTTTCTTATGGCTATGGCACGATGCAGGCTGGGTGAAACCTTTATGCGTCAGGAGGAGAAAAAGATTCAGGAGAGGTTAATTTCGCCACCCTGCTGCAGAGCGCGCTGCCAGGCAGCACGCGCCTGCACTTTTTGCAGCCATGCCTGAATCGCCGGGCTGTCGGCGGCGCCTCCGCGTGCGGTCAGCGCCTGTAGCGGAAAACTCATTTGCACATCGGCAATGCTGAAGCGGCTGCCGGCAAACCACTGATGGCTGGTCAGGTGCTGCTCAATAAACTGGCGGTGAGTCGCGATCTGTGGATTGAGATACCCTTTCTGTACCCCTTTGCCAAAGGCGCTGCCGATCGGGCGCAGCAGCCACGGCACCGGAGCCTGCCCCATGCGGCTGAAGATCAGCTTCATCACCAGCAGCGGCATCAGTGAGCCTTCCGCGTAGTGCAGCCAGTAGCGCGACTGGATCACCTCCTCCTCATCGAAAAGTTTCAGCCGATTTTCTGCGTCATAGTGGGCTTCCAGGTATTCGAGGATCGCGCCGGACTCAGCCACCACGCGATTTCCGTCGGTGATAACCGGGGATTTCCCCAGCGGATGCACTTTTTTCAGCTCGGCGGGGGCCAGCATGCTGGCTTCGCGCTGGTAACGCTTGATCTGGTAGGGCACTTCCAGCTCTTCCAGCAGCCACAGCACACGCTGCGAGCGCGAATTATTCAGATGATGCACGGTGATCATAGCCACTCCTTCAAGCGGTGAACAAATTCTAAGTATAGGAGTTTATGGCCCTTTCACATCCAGCAGGATCGCGCCGGTGCCCTGCTCGCTCAGCCTGTCGCCCGGGTTGCGCAGCGGGCAGTCCTCCATCGACAGGCAGCCACAGCCGATGCAGCCGTCGAGATCGTCTCTGAGATGGGTCAGCGTCTCGATGCGGCGATCCAGCTCTACACGCCACTGCTGCGACAGCACCGCCCACTCTTTTGGCGACATGCGTTTGCCCGGCGGGTACTGCATCAGACTGTCGCTGATGGTCGCCAGCGGAATACCGATGCGCTGGGCAATCTTGATCACCGCCACGCGCCGCAGCACGTCGCGCGTGTAACGCCGCTGGTTGCCAGGGTTGCGATAGCTGCTGATTAATCCTTTGCTTTCATAGAAGTGCAGCGTGGAGACCGCCACGCCGCAGCGCTGCGCCACGTCGCCGGGGGTCAGTTCTCGCTTGTTGGGATTGTTGAGACTTTTTTTCATTTGGCCCTTTACCTCAAGTTAACTTGAGGAATTATACTCAGCAACCATTGAGACCGCGACCGTTTGACGCACAAGACCTGGGAGAATAAGGAATGCATGACGACATCATCAACACCCTGACCCACTGGATTGATAACAACCTGGATAAGACGTTGTCGATAGATGAAGTGGCGGCAAAATCGGGATATTCGAAATGGCACCTGCAGCGTATGTTCCGCACCGTCACCAGGCAGACGCTGGGCAACTATATTCGCGAACGCCGCCTGACGCTGGCCGCAGAAGCCCTGCGTCAGACCCAGCGCCCGGTGTTTGATATCGCTATGCAGTATGGCTATGACTCGCAGCAGACCTTCTCACGCGTGTTCCGCCGCCAGTTCTCACAGACGCCGACCGCTTATCGCCACGCTATGCGCCGCCAGTCTTTACAGCGCAGCAGCTGGAACTTCGACTGCAGCGACTACTCAAGCAGCGGGCTGCGCAACTGAATCAGCGCGACGCCACTGCGATTGTCGGTGGCAGCCCCTGCGCCTCCTGCCCCCAGTACGAGGGCGACAGGTACCAGCCACCGCCCATCTCCTTGATGTGATACATCGCCGCATCGGCCTGCGCCAGCAGCGACTCGGCGGAACGGTGATTTTTAGCCAGCGCCACGCCAATGCTTAGCGCCTGCCTTACCCGCGTGCCTTCCGGCAGAGGGATCGGCAGCGCCATCGCATCAAGGATGTTGCGCGCCACCTGAGCCACCTGCTCCTCACGCTCTACCGTTGGCAGCAGCACGGCAAACTCATCGCCGCCGAGACGCGCCACCAAATTATACGCGGGTAAACTGGCGCGCAGCCGCTGCGCGGTGACGGTCAGCACGTAGTCCCCCGCCGCGTGGCCGAAACGGTCGTTGACCTGCTTGAAGCGGTCGCCGTCAATAAACAGCACGCCAACCTGCTTGCGCGCCAGCGCATCCTGCATCAGCGTCGCCAGCTGCTGCTCAAACGCCTTGCGGTTGGGCAGGCCGGTCAGGGAATCGTGCAGCGCCTGATGGGCCAGCGTGTCATTTTCACGCTTCAGATGGCGCTGCCAGTTATCCAGCTCGTCGAGCAGGCTGTTAAAGTCGCCGCTTAGCTTGTTCAGCTCTGCAATCGACGATGACGGCACGCGCAGGGAAAATGCCCGTCGGCGGCGCACATCGTGGGCAACGGAGGCGATATTTTGCAGGCCCAGGAGGATCCCCGCATGCATGCGGTTCGACAGCGCACACGCCACCAGCGCGGTGACAAACAGGCTGCCGCTTAGCCACAGCAGTGCCTGCCACAGATAGTGCAGCACGCGAGTCGCATCGCCGCTGATCCACACCCGGCCAATTTCCTGCCGATGCAGCATCACCGGCGCGCTAACCGGTTGCGGAAACAGCCAGCGCGACACGGCAGCGCTCAGCCCGCTGTGCTCTGCCTTGCCCGGCTGCTGCCAGCTGGCGAGCAGCTGTAGGTTCGCGTTATAAATGCGCCCGGAGGCAAATTCTGCCTGGTTACCGATCTCGCGCAGGATCTCCTTTGCCGCTGCTGCATCATTCTGCGCTACCGCCATTTGCGCGCTGTAGCTGACGCTGGTTGCGACCAGCTGAATATTATTCTCGGCGTAGCTGCGCAGTGCGAACATCGACAGCGCCGACAGCGATGCACCGCTGAACAGCAGCGATACCACGATAATGATCAGGTGAATGCGCTGAAAAGACTCGCGCATGGTCGGCAGTTCGCGCGCGGCCACGGTTTTATTTCGCTGGTGTAAAAGGCTGGATAGCCAGGAGTTACCATTAAATGACACGCAGGCTCCTTATTATCTTCTGCCCCTGATTAATTATTTTTGCTTGGATTTCGGCAAGCGGAAACCCTCCAGAATAGATTTCTGGAAATTAAGATTAGGAGCAGCATTGATAAAAATCCTACAGGTCATCGCCAGGCCGCACAACTTTAAACAGCGTGAGATTCATCTTAAACCATCAAGTTTGACTTAGCGGTAAGTCAAATCACTGAGAGCAAACAGACGTTTTTCGCCAGAGGTTACGGTCACTTTTGATACTAAAAAAACTACCATACCAGGTATAAATATTGTTCAACTTTTAAAATCGAGTGATATAATGTGACCGCCGTCACACTTTAATGACCTGCGCGTCAAGGCGAAACGGAGCCTACCTGGCAGCTCCCGTCCGCTCATGGTGATGATGCATCCGTTTGTCAGGACCGATCACCGTGGAGTTTAGATAAGATGGCTACGATTACCACCAGCGTACTACTCATGAGATGGGAACTGCTGAGTGCAGTGATGATGTTTATTGCCAGCACCTTTAACGTGCAGTGCCGAAAAGCCAGTCGCAATGCGATGGCTTTCATGTTTACTGGTATCGGTATTGGTATGTCATGCTGGTTTGTCACCGGGCTGCTGGGTATTACGCTGAGTATGGAAAATCTGCACAACTTCTGGCATATCACCAAAGATGTGTTTGTCGAAGTGATGAGCCGTACACCCGCTGACTGGCCAATGCCGTAAGCGACACCTGCATGGCGAGCTGACCCGGCTCGCCGTACAGGGTATTATTTGCCACTCTTTAAATCTTTTTTAGCACCGCCGGTAACGGCACATCTTCGGGCTCTTTGCTTCCCGGCAACGCTTCTGATTTACGGTCCTGCAACCACATATCTCCCATCAGCTGATTCAGTCCGTTATCCAGACCGGTCACCAACCCCGCGCCTGGGGTAAACGTCAGTTCGCCAAAGTAGATATGCCCTTCATGGATATACCAGTCCACGCGCACATAGTCAAAATCTGCCGCCAGCTGTTTGCTGAGGGTTAGCGCACGTTCCAGCGTCTCCATATCGCCGCTGATATCAAAACCGGTATCGCGGATTTTGTAGAAGCAGTTCTTCAGGTTGTTAACGTAGAAGTTCATCGACAGCGCCGAACAGCCTGCGCGGTTGTAGATCACCTGCAGCACATACTCAAAGTTGCCGTCTTTCTTGTTGAACATATGGAACTTGTAGTCAACGGCGGCAAACTTGCCATCCCCAACGTATTGCTCAACCAGAATGCGCGGCTTGATATAGCGATAGTGGATCTCACGCGCATGGTGCGAGAAGTCCTGATGCAGCCACTCATCACAACGTTTAATCAGCAGCTGCTTCTGAATGCAGTCGGGCTCTTCCAGCACGATTTCGACCATCCCTGAGCCATGGTTCGGCTTGATCACGGTATTTTTCAGGCTGCCCAGGCTGAGCAGTGAAATCGGATCGTCAGTCTCATGAATCAACGGAATCAGATACTCTTCGCCAATAACGCGGGCAATATAATCTCTTACCAGCAATTTATCTGAAAGATTGGCATAGCGTACATGATCGCCGGTCACATATTTACGATACAGAACTTTCTCATTGAATAACTTAGGTTCCCGGATGTTAGGTATACTTCTGAATTTCTGAAAGTAATAAACTTTATCCTGGTAAGACCAAGGCATCTTTTTGAGCAGGTAAACAAAACCTTTTCTCAATTCTGCTTTGAGCTTCAACATGATTTACCTCATCTGTAGGTTTTGTAGTTGAGTGAGGAAAGCTGTATTTTAAGAATGACGCCATTCTTAAAGAAATAATTCATTATCGTCAGGGATAAAAGCTCAGTAACAAACACGCTCCAGGCTGCGCCTGTTAATCCCCAGGAGTGGATAAAGAAGTAAGACGTTGCCAGACCAATCACCACCAGTAAAATGACTTTCACCAGTAAGTAGTTGAAACCGCCCTCTTTAACCATGTAGCGATACGCTACTGTTCCCATTGCCGAAAAGCAGGTTGCTAACGACAACAACGTAATGAGGTTTCCCGATTGTGTGTAGTCTTGCCCATAAAGGCTGTTGATGATCCTGTCACCAAACAGCGTGACAAGGGAGAGCATCAAAAATGAAACTGCCATTACATATCCGTACAGTCGTGAAGCCAGTTTTACTGCCACATCACCGCGTTCCCGGAAAATCTCAGAAAAGCACGATGTAATGATTGCGACCGGAATAAAAATCCATGAAGCAGAAATGGTGTTTGCTGCGGTGAACAACCCCAGCTCATGCGCTGAGCCAACCCCAACCAGAAAGAACTGTGCCGTCTTTACCTGGATAGAGATAAACACGCTGGAAATCGCCAGTGGCAAACCCGCATGCAGTAAATAACGTAAATAATTCCTGCGCTTGCGCCGCGGCGGTGGGCTGATGCTGTTGGTCTGATAAAAGCGGCTGCGCTTGATCAGATACGGTACCAGCGTAACCGCAACAATCGACAGTGACAGCAGCAACGGGCTGAGTTTGAACCAGGCAACGCCAAAGCTGATGGCGAAACTGAGTATCATCCCCGTGGCATTGGCCACCGTGTTCATTCGCGATTCAAGGCGCGCATTGTTGTATACGCTAAAGATATCCTGAGTAACGAACATGGCCGAAATAAATGAAGCCACGGCAAAAACAATAAAATTTTCACGCATGGTCAACCAGACATACAGCAATACCGGTAACGACAGCACCAGTAATAATGTCAGGCGCAGTGATTTCGCTACGGCCATCAACCGCATTCCTTTCGATGCACTTTTGCTGATGCTTTTGAAAAGAATGGTTTCAGTACCAAAAATGGCAATAGTCTGAACAATTGAAAAAAGTGATGCAGAAAATGCTATTTGGCCAAATATGGCTGGACCGAAAGATTTGGCCACATAGGAGGTGACAAAAATTACACCAAAAACCGAGACAATCTTTTCAGACATCATCCAGGCAGCATTAGACATCACACTGTATTTCATCGAAGCATCCTTTGTGTTTCCAACACCCTAAAGCCACTAACCAACACATCCTTGTCCACAACTGATTCAATAACGCACAGTGATACCTGGCGACAAAGCGAAAATTAATCTGCTAATCAGGCATCGGCGTGCCTTTTATTAAATCATGCCATTTATTTTTGAGACGGTTTTTTTAACCGTGCCACATTCTCAACTGCTGCGAGTGTAGTTAACTCTGGTCTTATTCATACTGTGACCGTTTTCACAAAAATGCTTAAGTCGGGAGCAAAGTTAGCACAGTTTTTTTTCCCTGCCCGCTGGAGTTTTCCTAATTACTGCCTGGTCTTGTACTGGCATGAGACGAATTTATATCAAAAAAACCAATATCGAAAGCTAACAAAACCCTTTTGAAATAAAATAGGAGAAATCCCATGATGTTATTTCTTCATAATCCCTTAACTTAAAGCCTGCCATTCCAATCGCGTACTTTTAAACACTGCGCCAATATCTGTACAAAACAGATCCATTGATTAATGCAGTTATTCTCATCCCAATATTGTTAAGAAAGGTAATAGCATTATGAGAAAGTCACGATATACCGAAGAGCAAATCACCAGTGCCATTAAAGCTTCTGAGAGCGGCATTAAGGTGAAAGAGATTTGTGATGAACTGGGGATTTCTGAAGCAACTTTCTACAGTTGGAAAAAGAAATATGCTGGCCTCTCTTCAGAAGAAGGGCGAAAAATCAAAGAGTTGGAGGAAAAAGTACACACTATGGAGCGGGAACTGCAAACCCTGTCATCGGACAAAGAGATGCTGCAAAGCGTATTGAAGAATTTCTTTACCACCAATGACAAGCGCCAGGCCGTTAATTTTTTGCAGGATACTTACGACATCGGCACGCGCCGCAGCTGTCGCCTGCTGGATATCAGCCGTAGCGTCTATCATTACCCGTATAATCTCGAAAATCAGTAATCGTTTTAAGCTGTTTGTAATGTATTAACAGGTCCAAATTAAAATATTCTCAATACTTATTGAAAAGTACCGGACGTTTTTTTGGCGCGGATTTTCACTGATGAATTATTCGTAATCCCGCCCAGTAGTTTGGCCGTAACTTACTCAGTCACCAGCTAAAAACTCAGTAGCATCAAGGCTTTCAATGCGCGTTTATCTTTGCAGGCAAAGATAAACGCGCCGAAAGTGACTTAACAACTTCTAATAATTCCACCAATCCACGCCGCTAATGCCCCTGCCACGATAATCATTCTCGCTTAATCACTGGTTCATTAAACTGATTTATTGTGGGCGTTCCGTCTCTGAGGTTATGTTTAACGAAATGTGCTGCCACGCGCCTTTAAGGGCATCAGAATGTGAGTAGCATCATGCTACAAGTGCGCTTTTACATTATCAGAGTTAAACATTACAGGCTTAACCCACGCCTTCACTACTGTTAAATGATGTTTTATCTTATCAATCCCTCCTCTTCCCATGGGGAAAACCTCGGGCGACTTATCAATTTTTGACTCATTTTTTCGATTAAATAGTGGTATCCGCAAGATAAATGCGTCTCAAAAATGGAGAATTTAACATTCAGTAGGAGGGATTCACTGTCCAAAAAAAAGGTGCAATAAGAATAGCGATTATTCTTATAGCGGAACAATCCTGGATTGTGCCAAGCAGCGGTGGCAAGAGATGAAAAAAAGCGCGGCCGACATGGCCAAGAATGTGTGATCTAAATCACACAAATACGATTATATGGCCCGCGGTGAGCGCGAGCCAGAGCGGGCCGCTGCGCGACAGAAATCGTCAGGATTTCCTCGCCAGCAGCCTGCATTACTGAGTTATCTTCAACGACTTTACTACCGGCTCTGGCTTGATACGCATTGCGCTAATCACGCCGACCATCAGGCAAGCCACGCCGCACAGGGTAAGTAACGGCGGCCACGACTGACGTAATAAAAAGGTATAAGTGAGCCCGGCGAGGATTTCGAACACGATAAGTGGCCCCACCAGCACAGTCGGCAAGCGCTGGCTGGCTTCATTCCAGCACAGCGTGCCCAGCCACGAGCAGAGCAGCGCAATCGCCAGCATCAGCGCAATAAATACGCCGGGACGCGGGCCAAAGGGCAAGGCGAACTCCGGCCTGGTCACATGAAGCAGCGCCATCACCAGCAGATAACCCACGGCGGCCAGCGGCAGCGTGACCACCCCCTGCGCAGTTGCCCAGGTCGCCGGTCGGATGGGATGCCGGCGCAGCCAGCGGGCATTACGCAGTGGATACCATGTCCAGCAAACGACGGCGGCAAACGCCAGCGCCATGCCGCTCAGGTAGCGCCAAAGATCAAACTGCTGCCCCACTGTACGCAACTCGGCCACGTTGACGCACACCAGCCCGGCAGCAATCAGCAGCAGCGCGGGGCAGAGTTTCGCCCAGCGCAAGCGCCCTTCTTCAGCGCCGTAAAACAGATTGGCACTCACCGAGATAACCACCGGCAGCGTGCCGATAATCATGGTAGAGATTGGCGCGCCGGTGCGCTGGATCGCCGTCGCCAGGCAGGCGTAATAGAGAAGGTTGCCGACCAGCGTCAGGCGAAAAGCCTCCTGCCAGTCGCGGCGCGACAGTTTCTTCAGACGATGGCGATCCTGCCAGGCCAGCAGCAGCGCAATCAGTCCAAACGCCAGGTAACGCCCCATCGACTGCAGCGTGCCAGGATAATCCGGCACCATCAGCGGGCCAACGAAGATCAGCCCCCACATCAGCCCTGCAATCAGGGCAAAGAAAATTCCAGCAAGCATAGTCCGCTCCGGCCAAAAGAAAACGCCAGTATGGGGAAAGAGAGCGGGCAGAGATTGTAGCAAATTGCGATCAGCGCAGCTGAGCACGCACCTGCTTCTGATAGCGCGAAGGGGTAATGCCGTAGCGGATGGCGAAGGAGCGCGTCAGGTGCGCCTGGTCGGTCAGCCCAACCGATGCTGCCACGTCCGCCGCAGGCAGGCCGGCGGCCAACAGCTGGCTGGCGCGGTAAAGGCGAAATGCCATCAGCATCTGATGCGGGGTGACGTGGTACTGTGCCTTAAACTGCCGCTGAAAGTGATACGGGCTGAGCGAGACCAGCGCGGCCAGCTCATTCAGGGAGATGCGTTCGCAGAGGTTCGCGCGCAGATAATCACGCACCACGTCAAAGCGATGGCGTGGTCCTGCCGCTAAGGGGCGGGCGATGCGGGCGTGCGGGCGCAGTAGCTCGCAGAGGTTGAGCAACAGGCCATCCACGGCCAGCGGATCATCGTGATGCCACAGATTTTCCAGCAGCTGCGACAGCAGACGGGCGCGCTGTGGATCGTGGCACACCGCCTGTTCAAACCACCATTCTGCTTCCCCCGTCAGGGCAGCCAGACGTTGTGGCTCAAGGTAGATCATACGGTACTGCCAGCCGCCTTCGGTGGCGGATTCGCCGGTGTGCAGCTCGTCCGGGTTCATCAGCACCAGTGAATCGACCGGGGCGACATGCTGCGCCCCGCGATAGCGAAAGCGTTCGGCACCGCGATCGATGGTGCCGATGCCGAACGCTTCATGCGTATGAGGCTCGAAGGCGTAACGCGTGATATGCGCACGATACAGCTCGACGCCTGGCTGCCCGGAAAGATGCCGGAAGCTGGCGCGATCCTGCTCGTAGCAAAACTGCTCTGGTACCCCTTCCACTGCCGACCCCATCAAAAAATGAACAGGGCGTCAGCTTACGGTGTTTGCCTCACGCTTTCCAGCCGGTCTAGATCAGACCTTCCGCCTTCATCGCGCGCTGAACCGCCGGACGAGCCGCAACGCGGCCCGCAAACGCCTGCAGATCCGGCCAGTTATCCAGGCTAAAGCCCACCACTTTGCTCCAGCCGAGAACGGTAAACAGATAGGCATCGGCCACGGTAAATTTATCGCCCATCAGCCAGTTTTTACCCGCCAGCGCGCCGGAGAGCCAGTCGAGACGTTTGTTCAGATTGCCGGTCGCCGCCTGTTTCCAGTCCGCCGACTGCGCGGGGTTGAATAGCGACCCCATCGGCTTGTGCAGCTCGGTGCTGATAAAGCTCAGCCACTCCATCAGCCTGTAGCGTTCGGCGGTGCCGGCTAAGGGCGCAAGACCCGACTCCGGCTTGAGGTCAGCCACGTACTGCGCAATCACGGTACCTTCGGTCAGCAGGCTGCCATCATCCAGCAGTAAGGCAGGAATATAGCCTTTGCTGTTGATGGTGGTGAAATCTGCGCCGCTTTCGGTTTTTTTAGTTTTCAGATCAACGCGTTCCAGCGTGAAGGTCGCACCCACTTCTTCCAGAGCAATGTGGGGAGATAACGAACAGGCACCCGGGGTATAGAACAGTTTCATCAAGCTAACTCCTTGTTAATAGATGGGCATCACCATACGCGATTCAGTCTACGCCGCCGTTAGCCGTTTATGCCACCGCACAGGTGTTACCAGAGAAGAGTAAACGCCGATTCAACCGAATGATAACGTCACGAAACAGTCACCGGGCATTGAGGCACCATTAAGATTTGTCCTGTTTTAATCGGGACACTTTCCTACAACGGCTTATTGTCATGTCATCAGAAGCACTGTTTTTCAGCAGTCCCGAGAGCGCGCTCTCACTGTTTACTGCCCTGGTCAGCGGACGCATCACGCCGAACGCCACATGGCAATCCTCCGCTTATCGGGCAAAGTTCCTGCTGCGCTCGCTGGCCTTTCCGCACAGCACCGCCCTGCATATGAGGCAGCTGGCGGATATCCCGGCAATGCGCGAAGCACTTGTGCTTCAGCCGATGCTGCCGGGAAAAGTTCACCGCCCGTACCTGCATCTGGGGCTGAGCGCCACCCAGCGTGCCCGGACCATCGGCCAGCATTACCGTTTTATGCAACAGTTAACCGCTGGCGTTCTGCGCCAGGCGCTGCTGTCGCCGCACTCCACCGAGCTGGTGAGTTTTTATGGCAAGGATGACCAACCTTTTCGCGTCACAGTTGCCTGTAATGGCCGCTGCGAGCGCGAGGGTGAAGTGGTGATGCTGCTCAGTAGTGGGGAGGTTACGCTGGCGGTGCTGACGTTCGCCATTACCGAACAGCGCGGCCAGCCGGTGCTGGTAATTGGTTGCGTGCAGGGTGCCCATCGCGATACGCCCCACGAGGCAATCCGCCTCGCGACCAAGGCCTGCTACGGTCTGTTTCCGAAACGATTACTGCTGGAAGTGGCATTTTTGCTGGCGCGTGAGCTCGGTATCAGCACCCTGCAGGGGGTCAGCGACTGCAGCCACACCTGGCGCAGCCTGCGCTATCGCTTTAAAAAGAAAGAGGCGTTTGTCGCCAGCTATGATGAGTTCTGGCAGTCGCTTGATGCCAGCCGCCTGTCGCGCCAGCTATGGCAACTGCCAGCGGAACTGGCACACAAAGCCATGGAAGAGATCCCCAGTAAGAAACGCGCGGAGTATCGCCGCCGCTATCAGCTGCTGGACGATCTGCACCAGCAGTTTAGCCGCTTCGCCTGAGGGGATTACTGCGCGGGGGTGGATTCCTGCTGCACTTCGTCGATCTTCCAGCCGTCGCGTTCATGCACCAGCGTTACCAGCAGATGCTGCTGGTCGCTGGGATCGCGGCCGAGGATCACATCCCCGGCGGCGCGGTTGCCGTTGTAGGTAAAACGGCTGACGCTGACGTTATTGACCCAGCCATCGCTGTAGTCCTGATCCTGCAGAAAATAGTCATCGTCCATGCCATCAGGGCTTTTGATCAGCAGGTTAATTTTTTGCAGCAGGCGCTGGGTAACATATTCATTTAACAGCGGATCGTGTTCATCGATCGGGCTCTCTTCTTTACTCAATGCCGTCAGATACCAGCTGTAAAAGGCCAGGCTGGTCCCCTGTGGATCGACGTTATGCTCCGCCGCCACCGCCCCACAGGCAAACAGCGTGATAACCAGCATCAGCAACCACTTTTTCATGCAAACCATCCCGGATAAATCACCACTTACACTCCTGAGCATTTTAGTGCCGTCCTGGCCGACAGTGATTGTATTGAAATTATCCGGCTAATCCAGCCCTGCGCCCCTCTGCCCGCCTGTTTTTTTAGTAACTGTTTATGCCGCGTTGCCCAGCCAGTCGCGCAGCAGCATAAGCAGCGCACCGGGCTGCTCCAGCGGCAGCATATGCCCACTGTTTTCGACCACTTCCAGCCGCGATGCGGGAATGGCAGCCGCCAGCTGCCGCGACTCTTCCAGCGTGCGCATGCGATCGTCGGCGGCGGCAATCACCAGCGTGGGGCAGCGGATGGCCGACAGGAGATCGGTGTCGCTGCTGCGCGGCATCCGCAGCTGGCGGATAAAGGTCTCGCGCCCGAGGCGCACGCTCATATCGAGGATCGCCTGCTGCAGCTGCGGGTCGGACTGATGGTCACGGCTCAGCGATTGCGCGATCGCCCGCTGGCCGATGCCGTGGAAGGTGCCGCTGGCGCGCTGCAGATTCTCCGCCACCGCCTGCTTAAACTCCGCCATCGCCTCACTGTCCGCCGCGCTGGAGGTGGCTATCAGCACCAGACTCTGCACGCGCTGCGGCACCCGGCGCAGGATCTCGCGCGCGACATATCCGCCCATTGAGAAACCCACCAGCGTGAACCTTGGCGGGCAGGCTGCCAGTACCGCATCGGCCATCTCAGTAATGGAGCGCCCCTGCGACAGATCGCCGTAAATTAGCGGGCCAAGCTGCTCCAGCTCCGGCAGCATACGCTGCCACAGCCCGGCATCACACATCACGCCGGGCAGTAAAACTAACGGTGTCGGATTCATGCCCAGTGCTTCCTCTTGCTGGTTTTGCCAATGCCCGGATTGCAGCTATTGGTGGGATCGAGCTGATGGAAGTGCTGCTGATGCGCTTGTGAGGCGTGATACAGGTGGCCAATATTGTGCTCGGCCGGATATTTCGCCCCGCGCTGGTCGAGATACTCCAGCACCGCCGCCTTGAACCGGGCGCCATCAACGCCCGGCTTGAGGATATAGTCCTGATGGTTGACCAGGCAGAAGAAGTGGCCGCAGCAGGAGTCTTCCAGCACCTGTGACTGAAGCTCCGGCGGCAGGTGGATCAGCCACTGCGTATCGTTGCGGCGCAGGGCGACGTCAAAGGCGATCAGCCTGTCGTCGGTATTAATACCGTAATAGTCGCAGTAGAACACCGTGCAGGCACCCACGCCGAAACGCACCAGAAACGCATCCTGCTGTTCGGCTTCGCTGCAGTGAAACCACTCGCCGTTGCGCGCGGCGAAAAAGGCCGTCAGCAGACGGCTCATCGACGCAACCTCATCGTGGGCCAGTTTAATCATCAGATGGTGTTCATAGCGGCGATGCCAGGAGAGCAGGCGCGGCGCCACGGTTGATGGCGTCACGCGGTTGCCCCACTGGATCAGCTTATCGATGGTGTTGGCAGGGAACAGCTTCAGCTTTTTCACCCGTGCATCCCACAACGCCTTTTTACGCATCAGGCCGGGCAGCGCCGCCGGGCCAAGGCGCTTGATCGACAGGAACATATGGCGGGCATAGCGCAGCGTCAGACGGAAGGCGTTGCGATGGATATACTCCGCCTGAATCGGCAGGGTTTCCAGATTCTCAATCAGAAAGCGGCGCAGGTCGAGCAGCACCTGCTCATCGTTGCTGCCGATATAGAAGGTGTCCTCCTGCGGGGTAGCGTCAAAGGTTGCCAGGCGCACGGCGAAAACGATCACTTTGCCGGCGCAGCCCGCGCTGTCGTGCAGATACTGCGGATTGCCGTTGAAGCGCGTTGGGGTTTCCGCCGCCACGTCTTTGATCACCGCCGCATAGTCATCCGCCCAGATCTTACCCGCCCAATCCGGCGCGGTACCGGTGGTATACTGCCCGGCCTCCAGGTTGGCGATGATCTCCTCCGGCGCAGTGCCGAGATCGATACCGAGGTGATTGACCAGCAGCAGCTGGCCGTCCTCGGTAATTTGTGCAAACAGCGACTTCTCGGTAAACGCCGGGCCGCGCTGCAGTAGCGAGCCGCCGGAATTATTACAGATACCGCCCACCACCGACGCGCCAATGCACGAGGAGCCGATCACCGAATGCGGCTCCTTATTGTAAGGGGCAAGCGCCGCTTCCAGCTCGGTCAGGGTGCTGCCGGGAAAGGCAATAATCTGCTCTGCATTATCAATCACCTGCACGCCTTTGATCTTGCGCGTGCTGACGATAATCACCGGGCGATCGTAGTCATCACCGTGCGGCGTTGAACCGCCGGTTACCCCGGTATTAGACGCCTGCATCAAAATTATGCAGTCATTCTGCTGGCACACCTGCAGCACCTGCCACAGCTGCAGCAGCGTTTCCGGCAGCACCACCGCCAGCGCATCACCGTGCCCGACGCGAAAGCCTTTGCAGTACCAGGCTTTCTGGTAGCTATCGGTAATCAGATTATCGGCGCTGACCAGGTCGGTCAGCTTTTGCAGGGTAAGAGCATGTTGCATCTTCTTGCCTCTCCTTAGCGTTTATTTTTTTGCCGCATCGAGTGTACCTGACCCGCTTACGAATGAATAATTAGTTAGCTTTTTACTCTGGTATAGACAACGCAATTTTATGCAACTTATATGCAGTAAAAATGCATATAAAAAAATTTATCTCTGTTTTTCAAAAAGTTGAATGTGATCATAAAGTGAATAATTACGGATGACACTGTGTTGACTTTGTTACAGCACAGCGCCAGCATGATGCCCACTTACCGACTTCCTGCGCTCGTAACGCCCTGATATTTCAATGGGGAAGGGGTGGTTTTGCCCGCTAATAATACAATGTTGAGAGGATGCTATGTCTGACCAAACGGATGCGCAGCAACACCTGCATCGCGGCCTGAGTTCACGCCATATTCAGCTTATCTCCCTCGGCGGTGCGATCGGCACCGGGCTGTTTATGGGCGCGGGCAAAACCATCGCCGTTTCCGGCACCTCGATCCTTATCACCTATATCGTGGTCGGCTTCTTTATGTATATGGTGATGCGCGCGATGGGTGAAGTGCTGCTGACAAAGCTCGATTACCGCTCCTTCGCCGATTTCGTTTCCGACTATCTCGGCCCTAAGGCCAGCTTCTTCCTCGGTTGGTCCTACTGGCTGAGCTGGGTGGTGACCTGTATTGCCGATGTGGTGGTGTGCGGAGGTTATGTACAGTACTGGCTACCGGAGCTGTCACCGTGGATACCGGCGCTGTTCACCCTTGGGTTGCTGTGCCTGTTTAACCTGCTGTCGGTGAAAATGTTTGGCGAGGCGGAATTCTGGTTTGCGATTATTAAGGTGATCGCCATTGTGGCGCTGATCGTCACCGGCATCTGGATGGTGGCAACCGGCTGGACCTCCCCGGACGGCGTGACCGCCTCGCTGCATAACCTCAGCGACCCGGCGGTGTTTATGCCGCACGGCATTGTCGGCTTTTTTGCCGGTTTCCAGATCGCGATTTTCTCCTACACCGGTATTGAGCTGCTCGGCACCATGAGCGCCGAAACCAAATCGCCGCAGACGGTGCTGCCGAAGGCGATCAAGGCGATTCCGCTGCGCATCATCATCTTCTATGTGCTTTCGATGGTGGTGATTATTGCGGTGACCTCGTGGCAGCATATTTCGCCGGAAACCAGCCCGTTCGTCACGCTGTTTGCCAAGGCGGGCCTGCCTGCCGCCGCCGCGGTGATCAACTTTGTGGCCCTGACCTCGGCGATGTCCTCGGCCAACAGCGGCGTCTACTCCAGTACGCGCATGCTTTATGGCCTGTCGGTTGAGCAGCACGCCCACTGGCAGTTCCGCATTCTGTCGCGCACCACGCGCATTCCGGTGCGCAGCCTGATGTTCTCCTGCTTTTGCATGCTAAGCGGGACGCTGCTGCTGTTCCTGGTGCCGAACGTGATGACGCTGTTTACCGTGGTGTCGACGCTGGCGGCAATCCTGGTGATTTACAGCTGGGGGATGATTCTGGTGGCCTATCTGGTGTACCGCAAGCGCTGCCCGCAACTGCACCAGCGCTCGACGTTTAAGATGCCGGCGGGGATTGTGATGAGCTGGCTAACCCTGCTGTTTTTCCTGTTCTCGCTGGTGGTGATGGTGTTTGACCCGGATACGCTGAGCGCGCTCTGTGCAATGCCGCTGTGGTTTATCCTGCTGGCGTGGTTCTGGCGGGTGAAGCAGCGTCGGGAGCAGCAGCAGACCGCCACGGTTTTGTAATGGCCCGGCGGCCGATCGAAAAAGAGGATCGGCCCCGGCGGTGTGGTCATCGCGGTTACAGCACGCCCTGCGCCAGCATCGCGTCGGCGACTTTGACGAATCCGGCAATGTTGGCGCCGCGCACGTAGTGCGTCTGCTTGCCCTCCCCGCCGTGCTCCACGCAGGCGTGGTGGATATCCAGCATGATATGTTGCAGGCGGATATCGACCTTCTCCGCCTTCCAGCTCAGACGCGCGGCGTTCTGCGCCATCTCCAGCCCGGAAGTCGCTACCCCGCCCGCATTCGCTGCCTTGCCGGGCGCAAACAGCACGCCCGCATCAAGAAACGCATCGGTCGCCTGGATGGTGGTTGGCATGTTGGCACCTTCCGCCACCGCCTTCACGCCATTGGCAATCAGCAGACGGGCGGCAGGTAGATCCAGCTCATTCTGCGTGGCGCACGGCAGCGCGATATCCACCGGCACGCTCCACGGCTGCTGCCCGGCGAGATACACCAGGTTGCGTTCGCGCGCATACTCTTCCACGCTGCCGTATCGTTCGTTTTTGATCTCGGCCAGATGCGCCAGGCTCGCAGGCGTAAAGCCCGCTTCATCCACTACCGTGCCGCGTGAATCCGACGCGGTCAGCACGCGCGCGCCCAGCGCCATCGCCTTTTCAATCGCATACTGCGCCACGTTGCCCGCGCCGGACACGGCAACCGTGCTGCCCTCAAAGCCCAGACCGTGGCGTTTCAGCATCGCGTCGGTAAAGTACACCAGGCCATAGCCGGTCGCTTCCGGGCGGATCAGGCTGCCGCCGAACGACAGTCCTTTGCCGGTGAACACGCAGGCGGTGTTATTCGATAACTTCTTCATCATCCCAGCCATAAATGCCACTTCGCGCCCGCCCACGCCGATATCCCCGGCCGGAACGTCGGTATCCGGGCCAAGGTGGCGATACAGTTCGGTCATCAGCGCCTGACAGAAGCGCATCACTTCACCGTGACTTTTCCCTTTCGGGTTGAAGTCAGAACCGCCCTTGCCACCGCCCATGGGTAACGTCGTCAGCGCATTTTTAAAGGTCTGCTCGAAGCCGAGGAACTTGAGGATCGACAGATTTACCGATGGATGAAAGCGCATCCCTCCTTTATACGGACCAATCGCCGAGCTGAACTGCACGCGCCACGCACGATTAACCTGTACCTGGCCTTTATCATCAACCCAGGACACGCGGAACTGAATAGCGCGCTCCGGCTCAACCAGCCGCTCCAGCAGCGCCTGCTGCTGATAGTGAGGGTTTTGTTCGAGGAATGGCCACAGGGAGGTGAATACTTCGCGCACCGCCTGCAGATACTCCGGCTGATGCGGATCGCGCTGCTGTAAAGAGGTGAGAAACGCTTCCAGAGAGGTAAAAGCTGTCATAACAAATTCCTTATGCGAGATGAGCTAGCCCTGATGACATTCATTATTTTTCAGGATAATCAGAGGGATGATGAGGTTCCTTGCGCGACTATATCACCGCACTTTAAGGGTGCAATGAAAAAGTGATGAGTTGAAAAGCGCAGGGAAAAGCAGCAAAAATCGCGCAAAGCACCGCCAGCTCTGCCCTGGCGCCCCCTCAAGGCAGAGACGACCGATAAGAAAAAGTTATGACCGAAATCGTGAGATAAACAGGGGTAATTGGCGCAGAGGCAGAAAAAGGGGACGTCATGATTTATCGATAAATGTAAACATGAGAAATGGCGATTGCTCACCTGCTCATTACCGTGATTCGATGCACTCTCCCCCCGTTCCGTTCAATGAGTTGAATTAAGCCTAATGAGAAATAACACCGATTCTGAGCCACGCAATCTGACCGCGCTGTTATTGATCAATGAGCATTCGCGCAATGGCAAAGCGCTACGCCAGCAGGCGAAACAGAGCCTGTCAGCGCACCGCATCGACGTGATTGAACCGCCAAAAGAGGATCGCCGCAGCAGCAGTGACCTGATCCGCGCCTGGGCCGACGGCATTGATCTGGTGATTGTTGGCGGCGGTGACGGCAGCCTGAATGCCGCAGCGCCGGGGTTAATGAGCAGCGGCTTGCCGCTCGGCGTATTGCCGCTGGGTACCGCCAATGATTTTGCCCGCACGCTCGGCATCAGCAACGATCTGCATCAGGCGGTGAAAATTATTGCCGCCGGACATCGCCGGGAGGTCGATCTTGGCGAAGTTAATGGCCACCTGTTTTTCAACGTCTCCAGCATCGGCTTTTCCGCCACGCTTGCCCGCCATCTGACCGCCGAATCGAAAAAGCGCTGGGGCACCTTCGGCTATGCGCTGGCCGCGTTTAAGCTGCTGAAACAGAGCCGCCCGTTTAGCGCCACCATCGAGCATGACGGCGTGACCGAGAAGGTGAAAACCGTGCAGGTTTCAGTCGGCAACGGGCGTTTTTACGGCGGCGGAATGACCGTGGAACAGAGTGCTGCCCCCGATGACGGATTGCTGGACGTGTACAGCCTGGAAGTGGCGCACTGGTGGCAGATGATCGCCCTGCTGCCTGCGCTGCGGCGCGGCACGCATGGCCGCTGGCGCAAGGTGCGCACGCTTTCCACCACTGCGCTGACGCTGACCACCCGTCGCCCGCATGATATCAACGCCGACGGTGAGCTGATCGGGCAGACCCCTGCTCGCTTCACAATCAAAACTAAAGCTATTCAGGTGTTTGCGCCTGCGATAAAACCTGTTAATTGACCTTAAATTTCAATCCGGAGATTGAAAACATCCTCGTTTTGACGAGTGATGGTTATTTGTACATAATCGTACTGTCTTCAAGGAGGAAGCTGCGATGCCCGTGATACTGAGAATCGATGGATTCAAATTTTTTTTCTATTCGAACGAGGGGAATCCTCTTGAGCCGGCCCACATTCACGTGATGAAATCAGGTAGTGAAGCTAAGTTTTGGCTGACTCCCTGTGTAGCTCTGGCCAGCAATAATGGCTTTCACTCACGAATACTTAGAGAGCTCATTGAGCTCACCGAACAAAACCACACAGTGTTTCTGGAGGCCTGGAATGACTACTTCAGCTAAAAGTGTCAGATTCGATGAGGCCACCATGTGGGTCGAACTCAACGATGCCCGCACGATCGGCGTGCCTCTGGCGTGGTTTCCACGTTTGTTAGATGCCACCCCAGATCAGCGGAATAACTACGAGCTGAGTCCTGTTGGGATTCACTGGGATGAGCTGGATGAAGATATTTCTGTCGCAGGACTCCTTAAAGGCCGAGGTGATGTTACACACCGCCCTCATCATGTAGCCTGAAAGCGCCTCCGCGCTGGGCGGGCTGATTGAGCCCCCGTCATCAGCTGAAAACAAAAAGCCCCGCATTGGCATGCGGGGCTTTTTTTGACTCGCTGACGACGCTGTCAAATCAGAAAGGGATGTCGTCATCGAAGTCCATTGGTGGCTCGTTGTTAGCAGGTGCGCTGTTCTGCTGTGGAGCCTGCTGCGGACGGGACTGCTGTGCGCCGCCGCTGAACTGGTTGCCGCCCTGTGGCTGCTGAGGCTGGCCCCAACCGTTGTTGTTGCCTGCGCCCTGACCGCCGCCTGCTGGAGCACCGCCGCCCTGAGCACGACCGCCCAGCATCTGCATGGTGCCGCCAACGTTAACCACAACTTCGGTGGTGTACTTCTCAACGCCAGCCTGGTCAGTCCATTTACGGGTCTGCAGTGCGCCTTCGATATAAACCTGAGAGCCTTTACGCAGGTATTCACCGGCCACTTCAGCCAGCTTGCCGAACAGCACAACGCGGTGCCATTCAGTTTTCTCTTTGGTTTCGCCGGTCTGCTTGTCGCGCCAGGATTCGGAGGTAGCCAGAGTGATGTTGGCAACGGCACCGCCATTCGGCATGTAGCGAACTTCCGGGTCCTGCCCCAGATTTCCGACTAAAATTACTTTGTTTACGCCTCTGCTGGCCATGTTGCTCTCTCCGGTTAATGTTCGTTCTCTAAGTCTAGGCGCAAAATTCTATCATGGGCTACCCTGAGATCCTACATTTAGGAGACGCCTCGAAAAAGGCTTACTTTCGTTGCAGCGTTGCATCAGTTTGCATGGCACTTCAGGGCAAAACACTGGTTATCCATTCAGGTTTTTTTGTGCCATAATGACACGTTTCTTTCTGGCCGTGCCGGGCAGGCATGGTGAGGTTTGTGCTAATCCGGGAATTGTGAATGGATAAGATCGAAGTACGGGGTGCCCGCACCCACAATTTGAAAAACATCAACCTGACCATTCCGCGCGATAAACTGATCGTGGTGACCGGCCTGTCAGGTTCCGGCAAGTCCTCGCTGGCGTTTGATACGCTGTACGCCGAGGGTCAGCGCCGCTACGTTGAATCGCTCTCCGCCTATGCGCGCCAGTTCCTGTCACTGATGGAAAAACCGGACGTTGACCACATTGAGGGTCTTTCTCCGGCGATTTCGATCGAGCAGAAATCTACCTCGCATAACCCGCGTTCCACCGTCGGCACCATCACCGAAATCCATGACTACCTGCGCCTGCTGTTTGCCCGCGTTGGCGAACCGCGCTGTCCGGATCACGACGTCACGCTGGCGGCACAGACCGTTAGCCAGATGGTGGACAACGTGCTGGCGCAGCCGGAAGGCCGCCGCCTGATGCTGCTGGCCCCGATCGTCAAAGATCGCAAAGGTGAGCACAGCAAAACGCTGGAAAACCTCGCCAGCCAGGGCTATATCCGCGCCCGCATCGACGGTGAAGTGTGCGATCTCTCCGATCCGCCAAAGCTGGAACTGCAGAAGAAACACACCATCGAAGTGGTGGTGGACCGCTTTAAGGTACGTGACGATCTCGCGCAGCGCCTGGCAGAGTCGTTTGAAACCGCGCTGGAGCTCTCCGGCGGCACCGCCGTGGTGGCCGATATGGATGACGCCGCCGCTGAAGAGCTGCTGTTCTCGGCCAACTTCGCCTGCCCGATTTGCGGCTACAGCATGAACGAGCTGGAACCCCGCCTGTTCTCCTTCAATAACCCGGCCGGTGCCTGCCCGACCTGTGACGGGCTGGGCGTTCAGCAGTATTTCGACCCGGAGCGCGTGGTGCAGAACCCGGAGCTGTCGCTGGCCGGCGGCGCGATCCGCGGCTGGGACCGCCGCAACTTCTACTATTTCCAGATGCTGCGCTCGCTGGCGGAGCATCTGAAGTTTGATATCGAAGCGCCGTTCAACTCCCTGCCGGAAGAGAGCCGCAAGGTGATCCTGTACGGTTCCGGCAAAGACAATATCGAGTTTAAATACGTCAACGATCGCGGAGACACTTCAGTGCGCCGCCATCCGTTCGAGGGCGTGCTGCACAATATCGAGCGCCGTTATAAAGAGACAGAATCGTCTGCGGTACGCGAAGAGCTGGCGAAGTTTATCAGTAACCGCTCCTGCACCAGCTGCCACGGCACCCGTCTGCGCCGTGAAGCGCGCCACGTTTTTGTTGAGAACACCACGCTGCCGACCATCTCAGATATGAGCATCGGCCATGCGATGGCGTTTTTCCAGAATATGAAGCTCAGCGGCCAGCGCGCGCAGATTGCTGAGAAAGTGCTGAAAGAGATCGGCGACCGCCTGAAGTTCCTGGTGAACGTCGGGCTGAACTACCTGTCGATGTCGCGCTCGGCGGAAACGCTCTCCGGCGGCGAGGCACAGCGTATTCGTCTGGCCAGCCAGATTGGTGCCGGACTGGTCGGCGTGATGTACGTACTGGATGAGCCGTCTATCGGTCTGCATCAGCGCGACAATGAACGCCTGCTGGAAACGCTGGTCCACCTGCGCAATCTCGGCAATACGGTGATTGTGGTAGAGCATGATGAAGATGCGATTCGCGCTGCTGACCATGTGATCGATATCGGGCCCGGCGCGGGCGTGCACGGCGGGCAGATTGTCGCCGAAGGCACCGTTGACGACATTATGGCTGTAGAAGCGTCGCTGACCGGGCAGTTCCTCAGCGGCAAGCGCGGCATCGCCATTCCTGAGGAGCGGGTGAAGGGCGACCCGGCGAAAGTGCTGAAGCTGACCGGAGCCAGCGGCAACAACCTGAAGGATGTCACCCTGACGCTGCCGGTTGGCCTGTTTACCTGCGTTACCGGCGTGTCCGGCTCCGGTAAATCCACGCTGATCAACGATACCCTGTTCCCGCTGGCCCAGCGCCAGCTGAACGGCGCCACCATTGCCGAAGCCGCGCCTTACCGCAGCATCAGCGGCATGGAGCACTTCGACAAAGTTATCGATATCGATCAAAGCCCGATTGGCCGCACGCCGCGCTCCAACCCGGCAACCTATACCGGTATCTTTACCCCGGTGCGCGAGCTGTTTGCCGGGGTGCCGGAATCACGTACCCGTGGCTACACGCCGGGGCGTTTCAGCTTTAACGTGCGCGGCGGGCGCTGCGAAGCCTGCCAGGGCGACGGCGTGATCAAGGTTGAGATGCACTTCCTGCCGGATATCTACGTGCCGTGCGACCAGTGTAAAGGCAAACGCTATAACCGCGAGACGCTGGAAGTGAAGTACAAGGGCAAGAGCATTCATGAAGTGCTGGAGATGACCATTGAAGAAGCGCGTGAGTTCTTCGATGCGGTACCGGCGCTGGCGCGTAAGCTGCAAACGCTGATGGACGTTGGCCTGTCGTATATCCGCCTCGGTCAGTCGGCTACCACGCTGTCCGGCGGTGAAGCGCAGCGCGTGAAGCTGGCGCGTGAGCTGTCGAAGCGCGGCACCGGGCAGACGCTGTATATCCTTGATGAGCCGACCACCGGTCTGCACTTCGCCGATATCCAGCAGCTGCTGGAAGTCCTGCACCAGCTGCGCGACCAGGGCAATACCATCGTGGTGATTGAGCACAATCTTGATGTGATCAAAACCGCCGACTGGATTGTCGATCTCGGCCCGGAAGGCGGCAGCGGCGGCGGTGAAATCCTCGTCTCCGGCACGCCGGAAACCGTGGCGCAGTGCAAGCGTTCGCACACCGCGCGCTTCCTGAAACCGCTGTTACAGGGTTAATAACCGACGGGCGAGGCATGCCTCGCCCCTGGCTTATACCCGCCGCAATCCCGTACGGGTCGGGCACGCCTGCCCCGCTACTGTCAGCCCTGGTTTTCCCCGCTATTTGCTGCACTTTTCTTACAATTACCACAAAATCTTGCAGGATCAGGCAAGACTTAGCGAGTTTTGGATATACCCGTTACGCCGTTGAGTGACTATGCTTAACCTTCATCTTTTTGCGGAGAAGGCCCGCTTTTCCTGCTGCCTGCTCCCGCCATTACGGCCACTGCGCCACATCATCCACAACTGGAGAGACCAATGAATATTACGCATGCTTATGCCGCTCAGGACGCAAAATCTCCGCTGGCTCCGTTTGAATTTAAACCGCGCGAACTGCGTGAACATGATGTGCAGATTGAAGTGCAGTACTGCGGCGTGTGCCACTCTGACCTGCACCAGGCGCGCAATGAATGGCGCAACACGATCTTCCCGGTGGTGCCAGGCCACGAGATTGTTGGCCGCGTGACGGCAGTCGGCGCGCACGGCCATAAATACAAAGTTGGCGATCTGGTCGGCGTAGGCTGTATGGTCGACTCCTGTCGCACCTGCGACAGCTGTAAAGAGGATCTTGAGCAGTACTGCGAAGAGGGTTTCGTCGGCACCTACAACGGTAAAGACCGCACCAGCGGCGATATCACCTACGGCGGTTACTCGACTCAAGTGGTCGTACACGAAGACTTCGTGCTGCGCGTGCCGGAAAATCTTGATCCGGCCGGTGCTGCTCCGCTGCTGTGCGCGGGTATCACCACCTTCTCCCCACTACACCACTGGGGCGTTGGCCCGGGCAAAAAAGTTGGTATCGTTGGCCTTGGCGGACTGGGTCATATGGGCGTGAAAATTGCTCATGCGATGGGTGCGCACGTGGTGCTCTTCACTACTTCGCCTTCTAAAGTAGAAGACGGTAAGCGCCTGGGCGCCGATGAAGTGGTGATCTCGAAAGATGCCGATCAGATGGCGCAGCACACCAACAGCTTCGACTTCATTCTTAACACCGTTGCTGCTCAGCACGATCTCAACCCGTTTATCAACCTGCTGCGCCGCGATGGCACCATGACGCTGGTTGGCGTGCCGGAGCATGACCATCCGTCAACGCAGGTGGTTAATATGATCTTCAAACGCCGCAGCGTGGCAGGATCGCTGATCGGTGGGATCAAAGAGACGCAGGAGATGCTGGATTTCTGTGGTAAGCACAACATCACTTCCGATATCGAGATGATTAAGATCGATCAGATCAATGAGGCCTACGAGCGTATGCTGAAAAGCGACGTGAAGTACCGTTTCGTGATCGATATCGATTCACTGCGCGCATAAGCACGGCGTTCCTCTGTGAGACGGGCGGACCGAAACAAAAGGTCCGCCCCTACAGGTTTCCTGGAGGTCAACACCCGTTATAACTGTTTCTGGATCTGCTGCAGCGATGCATCGACCAGATAATAGATCTGTGAATCTTTAAGCGAACCGTCGAGCAGTACGGTGTTCCAGTGCGATGGATTGAGGTGCGCGCTGGGATGCACATCGCTGTGCTGCTCGCGGATCAACTCCGCCAGCGCCGGGCTGCACTTCAGTGCCACCGCCGGGTGGCCATCAATCTCGTGCACCATGGCAAACATCACATCATCGACCTTAATCTGCGTGGCTTTCCAGTCGCTGTGCACGCTCTGCTGCGCGCCGGGTTTGTTCATGCAGTAGGTGAGCAAATCGGAAACCGTCATAATTAATCATCCCCCTGTAAAGTGGCGACAATGCGCCGCTGCCCGCCGTGAATACGGTGTTCACCAAGATAAATCCCCTGCCAGGTCCCCAGCAGCAGACGCCCGCGGCTGACCGGCAGCATCAGCGAGGTGCCCAGCAGTGAGGACTTGATGTGGGCGGGCATATCGTCGGCCCCTTCGTAATCGTGCTGATACGGCGCATCTTCCGGTATCGTGCGCAGGAAATGCTGCTCCATATCGGCACGGACCGTTGGGTCGCAGTTCTCATTCAGCGTCAGTGAGGCGGAAGTGTGCTGCAACAGCAGGTGCAACAGCCCGGTCTGAACATCCGCTAAGCGGCGCAGCTCTGCGAGGATTTCGTCAGTAACCAGATGAAATCCGCGTGGTTTTTCGTTCAGGGTAAGGGTTTGCTGATACCACATGATACGGCTCCTTAACTTATCGGTTCCGTTAAGTGTGCAGCAAGTGGCGAAAAGGTAAACCTGAAAAGGGAAAAACTGTGGCCGGGCAGCCCCGGCCAGCAGAAATTACATCACGGCGGCGAAGGCTTCCGCTACCTGATGCACGTTGTTGCGGTTGAGACCGGCCATGCAGACGCGGCCGCTGGCGATCAGATAGACACCAAACTCGTTACGCAGGCGATCAACCTGTGCAGCGCTCAGGCCGGTGTAGCTGAACATACCGCGCTGCTTGAGCAGGAAGTCGAAGTTCTTGCCCGGCACCGCCTGAGTCAGCGCGTCCACCAGCACCTGGCGCATCTCAATAATACGCAGGCGCATCGCTTCCACTTCCGCCAGCCAGCTGGCCTTCAGCTCAGGGTTATTCAGCACGCAGGAAACCACCTGCGCCCCGAAGTTTGGCGGGCTGGAGTAGTTGCGGCGCACGGTGGCCTTCAGCTGGCCCAGTACGCGGGCGGCTTCTTCGGCGTCATCGCAGACGATTGACAGACCGCCAACGCGCTCGCCGTACAGCGAGAAGATTTTCGAGAATGAGTTACTGACCAGCGCTGGCAGGCCCGCTGCGGCGATGCTGCGAATAGCGTAGGCATCTTCCTCCATGCCGCCGCCAAAGCCCTGATAGGCGATGTCGAGGAACGGGATCAGCTCGCGGTCTTTCAGCACCCTGGTCACTTCATCCCACTGCGCATTAGTCAGGTCAGCACCGGTTGGGTTGTGACAGCACGGATGCAGCAGCACGATGCTTTGCGCCGGCAGCGTACTGAGTTTTTCCAGCAGCGCATCAAACTTCACGCCGTTGGTTGCCGTGTCGTACCACGGGTAGGTATTTACGGTGAAACCGGCACCGTTGAAGATGGCGATATGGTTTTCCCACGTCGGATCGCTGACCCACACCTGCGAATTCGGGAAGTAGAACTTCAGGAAGTCGGCACCGACTTTCAGCGCACCGGAACCGCCCAGCGTCTGAATAGTGGCGATGCGGCCCGCTTTCAGTACCGGGTGCTCGGCGCCGAACAGCAAAGGTGCGATGGCGCTGCGGTAAGGCGGCAGCCCTTCCATCGGCAGATAGAGCGAGGCGGCCTGCGGCTGGGCGTGCAGCTGCTCTTCAGCGGCGGCAACAGCCTGCATCTGTGGGATCACACCCTGCTCGTTGTAGTACAGACCAATGCTCAGGTTGACCTTGTGCGGGCGGGCATCCTGCTTGAAGGTTTCCATCAGGGAGAGGATCGGGTCGCCAGCGTAGGCATCAACGTTTTGAAACACGGTGCAAATCTCCATTAAATAATCAATAATTTCAGCGACTCAGACGAAATAGCGGCCAGGGCGATGGTTCATGGCGATAATCAGGTTGAGCACCACGGCTCCGGCAATTGAGGCTGCCAGCATCTCGCGTGAGACCACAAACAGCGAGGCCAGCACCACGCAGGTATCGACCACCATCTGCAATTTTCCGGCACGGATACCGTAACGGTCCTGCAGCCACAGCGCCAGAATATTGATGCCGCCAAGGCTGGCCTTATGGCGAAATAACACTATAAACCCAATTCCCATCACCACGTTACCGAACAGTGTCGCATAAAAGGGATCCAGCGCGGAAAAATGGATAAATAACGGGTGCAGGTGGCTGAAGAGCGAAACCAGCGCCACGGCAGAGAAGGTTTTTACAGTGAATGCCCATCCCATGCGCCTGACCGCCAGCCAGTAGAACGGGATGTTAATCAGAAAGAAAGCGAGGCCAAAAGAGGTTTTGCTCAGGTAACTGATGAGAAAGGCAATGCCTGCAGTGCTGCCGGTTAACGCCCCGGCCTGTTTTAACAGGGTAACACCAAAGGAGACCATCAGAGTGCCGAGCACGATAGCCAGCACATCTTCCAGCAGGGTATGGGGGATTTTGACAGGGTGTACCACGTTGTCCATCAGATTGATTCTCTGGTGATTATGACTAGGGATATGGCAGAGGGACCGCCAAATTTTAGCAATAACCTAGCAAAAATCGCACCAATCCGGTGGAGGTTCAAACCACCGGATGGTGCCAGCGAATTAACCCATTGAATACAAGGCGCTTTATTGCTCTATTTTGTGCATGAAATGATTAACACAGCATCATTTCACGCACTGAAAGCTGTTTTCCCGCACGGATACCGCATGCATCCGGAGTTTTATGCACAATTGGGGTGCGTAACACGCACCATTCTAGCGCAGCAGAGTCTCGCTTACCGACATCAAACCATTCTCCTTCAGACGGTCGAGGA
Source organism: Erwinia aphidicola (assembly GCF_014773485.1). Classification (GTDB taxonomy): domain Bacteria; phylum Pseudomonadota; class Gammaproteobacteria; order Enterobacterales; family Enterobacteriaceae; genus Erwinia; species Erwinia aphidicola. The sequence goes on from NZ_JACXBP010000002.1 coordinate 604,224, forward strand.
CCACTGAGGTTTTCACATGCGCCACGCTCTGATGCCCGGCGACCAGCTGGCTGATTAAAGCACTCAGCCCGGCGAGATCGGCAACCGCGACTTTCAACAGGTAATCGGCATCTCCGGTGGTTTTATAGGCATCAACAATGCCCGCCTGCTCCGCCACCATGCGGTGAAAACTCTCAACGTATTCCGCGGTATGGTTGATCAGACGCACCTCAATCAGGCCGATCATGCCTAAACCCACCGCATCCGGCGATAGCCTGGCGTGGTAGCCGAGGATCAATCCCGCCTGCTCAAGGTTAATGCGGCGGCGGGAACACTGTGAGGCGGAAAGCCCGACGATATCGCTCAGTTCCTGATTGGTCAGGCGGCCGTTTGCTTCCAGTAAAGTCAGTATCTTAAGGTCGAAATCATCAATCTGGGTCATCGTTCGTCCATGCCGGTTGCTGGGTACTGCTTACCGACAGATAACCGCATTTTTTGCAGTGTTGTCCAACACTATTTTGTGATGATCCGGAGAGGGTAACGAGGCTGGGGTGAACCGTAGGGGCCGATCCTCTTTTTCGATCGGCCCGTTAATGATGTGATTATTCGTCGTCGTACTGTGGGCCCGCGTAGTTATCGAAGCGTGACCACTGGCCGTTAAAGGTCAGGCGCACGGTGCCGATGGGGCCGTTACGCTGCTTACCCAGAATGATCTCCGCCACCCCTTTCAGATCGCTGTTTTCGTGATACACCTCATCACGGTAGATAAACATGATCAGATCGGCATCCTGCTCGATGGAGCCGGATTCACGCAGGTCGGAGTTGACCGGGCGCTTATCGGCACGCTGCTCCAGGGAGCGGTTAAGCTGCGACAGCGCCACCACCGGCACCTGCAGCTCTTTCGCCAGTGCCTTAAGCGAGCGTGAGATCTCGGCGATCTCCAGCGTACGGTTATCGGACAGTGACGGCACGCGCATCAGCTGCAGGTAGTCGATCATGATCATGCTCAGACCGCCGTGCTCGCGGAAGATACGGCGCGCACGCGAGCGGACTTCGGTTGGCGTCAGGCCGGAAGAGTCATCAATAAACATGTTCTTCTTCTCCAGCAGGATGCCCATGGTGCTGGAGATACGCGCCCAGTCCTCATCATCCAGCTGGCCGGTACGAATGCGCGTCTGGTCCACGCGTGACAGCGACGCCAGCATACGCATCATGATCTGCTCGCCGGGCATCTCGAGGCTGAAGATCAGCACCGGTTTATCCTGCAGCATCGCGGCGTTTTCACACAGGTTCATGGCGAAGGTGGTTTTACCCATTGCCGGACGAGCCGCCACGATAATCAGATCCGAGCGCTGCAGACCTGCGGTCTTCTTGTTCAGGTCGTGATAGCCGGTATCGACGCCGGTTACCCCGTCGTGCGGCGTCTGATAGAGCGATTCAATACGCGCAATGGTGGCTTCGAGGATCTGATCGACGCTTTTCGGGCCGTCATCTTTATTGGCGCGGCTTTCGGCGATCTGGAATACGCGGGATTCAGCGAGATCGAGCAGATCCTCGCTGGTACGGCCCTGCGGATCGTAACCCGCGTCGGCGATCTCATTCGCCACCGCAATCATCTCACGTACTACCGCGCGTTCGCGCACGATATCGGCATAAGCGCCAATGTTCGCCGCACTTGGCGTATTTTTCGACAGCTCAGCCAGATAAGCAAAGCCACCCACCATGCTCAGCTCGCCCTTGGTTTCCATCGACTCGGACAGCGTGATCAGATCGATCGGCTTGCCCTGTTCCAGCAGGTGCTGCATTTCCGCGAAAATCATGCGGTGCGGTCGGCTGAAGAAGTCCTTCGCCACCACGCGCTCGGAGACATTATCCCAGCGTTCGTTATCCAGCATTAAACCGCCCAACACCGACTGTTCTGCTTCCAGCGAGTGCGGCGGCAGCTTCAGACCTTCCATCTGACGGTCACGCGGCTCACGGTTTTCGAAGGATTTGTTGGTGGGTTTATTTCCTGCCATAGTGATGTAATACCAAAAATCTTGTGGGGGGACGCGCAAGTATACTCGTTTGCATAGCCTGCGTCCTCCCCCATTCGCGGCGCAATCCACAGGAGTGATCATGGCAAAACGTATACAAATCAGCCAGCACGGCGCACCCGAAGTGATGCAACTGGTGGACTTCGACCCGGCCGATCCGGCTGCGGGAGAGGTGCAGGTTGAGAATAAAGCGATAGGTATCAACTATATCGATACCTACGTGCGCAGCGGGCTTTATCCTGCCCCGCTGCCATCCGGTTTAGGCACCGAAGCGGCAGGCGTGGTGACGCGTGTTGGCCCCGGCGTCAGCGAACTGAAGCCGGGTGACCGCGTGGTGTACGCGCAATCCTCCCTCGGTGCCTACAGCGAAGTGCATAACGTGCCGGTAGATAAGCTGGCGCTGCTGCCGGATGCCATCTCCTTTGAGCAGGCTGCTGCCTCCTTCCTCAAAGGGCTGACCGTGCATTACCTGCTGCGCCAGACCTATGTGGTGCAGCCGGATGAGGTATTCCTGTTCCACGCGGCGGCCGGGGGCGTTGGGCTGATTGCCTGCCAGTGGGCGAAAGCGCTGGGTGCGCATTTGATCGGTACGGTCGGCTCAGCAGAGAAGGCGCAGATGGCAAAAGATGCCGGGGCATGGGCCACCATTAATTATCGCGAAGAGAATATTGCCGGGCGGGTCAGCGAGCTAACGCACGGTAAAAAGCTGCGCGTGGTGTATGACTCGGTGGGGAAAGATACCTGGGAAGCCTCGCTCGACTGCCTGCAACGCCGTGGGCTGATGGTTAGCTTTGGCAACTCTTCCGGCCCGGTCACCGGGGTGAATCTGGCGATCCTGAATCAGAAAGGCTCGCTGTACGTTACCCGCCCGTCGCTCAACGGCTATATCACCACGCGTGAGGCGCTGACGCAGGCCAGCAATGAGCTGTTCTCGCTGATTGCCAGCAACGCGATCAGGGTAGATGTGCCACAGGCGCAGAAATTTGCCCTGGCGGATGCGCAAAAGGCACATCAGACGCTGGAGAGCCGCGGCACCCAGGGGTCGAGCTTGTTGATTCCCTAGATGTTCCAGGGTCAGGCATGCCTGACCCACTGCATCATTCAGGCAAAAAAATGGGGCTCCCTTGCGGAAGCCCCTTTTTGTTTCTTTCTTTTTTATAGTTCGCGCTGGTGTAGGGTCAGCGGCGATGAATACGTGATGATTCAGTTAAACCATCCTGACAGAATTCATAAGTAAAAAATATGTTTAATTGCGATATTCAGCTAAGCAATTTGTCATGATGTGATCCAGCCCGCATTACATTCACGGAAGCAGCAGACTCCTGATTGATATCAGCGAGATAGCCAGGGCTTATCATCCGCTGACGGCTTGCGCAACGCGCGATACAGCCACACGGCAACCACCGCCACCACCAGCCACGGCAACAATTTAATAACAATAGCAAACAGCCCACCCACGAACATCACCACGGTGGCAACCAGCAGCGCCGCGATAATTCCCAGCAGGGAAATACCGGTCAGCAGCAGCATCAGAAAAAAACCGATGACAAACAGGATCTCTAACATAATCACTCGCTCCAGATATTGAACTCCAGGAGAGCTATTACAAGAAGCGTGCCAGAATGGAGAAGAAGTTAACTGATTGATATTCATGAGAGATATTCACCAGGGGAGGATTTCCCCTGATGAAATTCATCACAATCTGGTGAAGTTTTGACGAACTTAAACTGCGGCAGGGATCTTATCGGCAACCAGCGAGAGCGCCTTCTCGACCACGTCAACGCCCGCGCCCGCTTTGTGTGCGTTTTCGCTGAGGTAACGCCGCCACTGGCGCGCACCCGGGATCCCCTGGAACAGGCCCAACATATGACGGGTAACATGGCCGAGGTAGGTGCCGTTCGCCAGTTCACGTTCAATGTAGGGGTACATTGAGCGCACCACGGCAACCGGGTCCACCACCGGCTGACTGCTGCCGAAAATCTGCTGGTCCACCTGCGCCAGCAGGCCAGGGTTCTGATAGGCTTCGCGCCCCATCATTACGCCGTCCAGATGCTGCAGGTGAGTTTGCGCTTCTTCCAGCGTCTTCACGCCGCCGTTAATCGCCAGCGTCAGGTGCGGGAAATCGCGCTTCAGCTGATAAACGCGCGGGTAGTCGAGCGGTGGGATTTCACGGTTCTCTTTCGGGCTGAGGCCGGAAAGCCAGGCTTTACGCGCATGGATGATAAAAGAGTCGCAGCCGCCCTGCTCTGACACCGTGCGGATAAAATCACAGAGAAATTCATAGCTGTCCTGGTCATCAATGCCGATGCGGGTTTTCACCGTGACCGGAATCGAGACCTTATCGCGCATCGCTTTAATGCCATCCGCCACCAGCTGGGCTTCACCCATCAGGCAGGCACCAAAGCGGCCGTTCTGCACGCGGTCTGATGGGCAGCCCACGTTGAGGTTCACCTCATTGTAGCCGCGCTGTTCCGCCAGCACGGCACACTGCGCCAGCGCAGCGGGATCGCTGCCGCCCAGCTGCAGTGCAACCGGCTGCTCTTCCGGGCTGAATGCCAGATAGTCGCCTTTACCGTGGATGATCGCGCCGGTGGTCACCATTTCGGTGTACAGCAGCGTCTGCCGCGTCAACTGGCGATGGAAGTAACGGCAGTGACGATCGGTCCAGTCGAGCATCGGGGCAATGGAAAAGCGGTGTGCAGGTAATTTCTCGGTCATGAAAAGCGCTAACTCTGTATCAGAAGGGGTGACGATATTGTGCGCAATGATAGCACGGTGGGGAGTGATCCTGTAGGGGACGACCTTTTTTTCCGGTCGTCCCCTGGTATCAACCCAGCGCGGTGGCGAATTGCTCCTCGCGACTTTCCGGATCGCAGCTATCAGAAATCACCGCGCACAGTGGATGTTTCGGACCCGGCGGAGTTTATTGATAAGCGAAGAAAGGAAGCTAAAGACGAAGCGATGATTTCGCCCGGATAGGCGGGGGTTGCCATTCTCATTAGTGATAATCCTCCAAATTGAGAATTTCTGCATCTCCGTCGATAAACCTGAACGTGATGCGCCAGTTCCCGGAGACACTGATTGACCCGATGTCGGCACGATCGCCCTTGAGCTGATGCAGGTCATACCCGGGGAGATTGATAGCATCGATGGTTTCAGCCGCGTCGATTACGGTAAGCCGTGTCTTGATGCGGGGCACCCATTTTTGTTCAATCCCGCTACGATCGACTTTCATGAAAAAATTTTCCAATCCTTTGTGTTTGAAGCTTGTAATCATTGTGGCGTCCGTGTTCCTAAATGTGGAACGGCATACCACGTGTTCCTGAACGTGCAACGCCTGGCGATATTTACATCATCCGTGCAGTTCAGGGCACTGTTTTGGCTATGTAAAACGGGGATCGCGCAGGGGCGAGGCAAGCCTCGCCCGCAGAGGGTTAGAAGGTGAAGTTAAGCTGCGCCACCGCGCCCCAGGTGTTGTCCTTACCCGCCATTCCGGCGAGATCCAGATGCACCTTGTTGTACGGTGAAATACCGAAACCACCGGTGAACACGTTGGTATCGTTCGATTTCATATCGGCGCGGTAGCCGGCGCGCAGCTGCAGCCAGCTCAGCAGACGATATTCTGCACCGACCGAGGCGTACTGGCTGTCCTGCATTGACTTAAAGCGTTTGGTTGGCGTCAGGTCAACATCCAGCGCGGTGGTCAGACGCTCGGTGTGGAACGACACGCCAGAAGTGACCAGCGGGCGGATCTGGTAGGTATCGATGTAACCGTTCACTTCTTTGGTGTCGATATCACGCGAAATCAGGTTTTGCCCGCTCAGGCCGAACGTCCAGTTGTCACCGAGATCGGTGGCGACACCGGCGTCAACGTTAAAGCCGGTATTGTTGTTCTTGTAACGACCGTCGGTAAAGTCTGACTTGTCGTAGGTGTACACCGAGGCGCTGTAGTTATACAGCGTGGTTTTCTGCAGTTTCGGCGTCACGCCAAACGACACCGGGTGGCCACCGATATCAAATTCATGCGCCATTGCCACGCCGAAATCATAGACGATGGCCCCGCGGCCCAGCCCGACGGAAGTGAGATCCAGCGATGATGGCAAGCCTCCCCCGGCGACCGCGTTCAGGTTGTCGATATCGCTCTGGCTGATTTCACTACTGACTGAGGCTGTTCCGTAGGCTTTGGTCACCAGGGCAAAGGTCAGCACATCATTCGGCACCGTCACGGCAAATGCCGCACCGGCCTGCCCCCAGGCTTTCTCACCGCGAATATCCTCCAGCCGGTTAGCTAAATCGCCCGCCGCGGCCTGGATACGCGGAATATCGGTGGGGAAAACGAAGTTATTCAGCAGGTCACGATAACCGTCGACGGAGTTGGTCAGATCGTCAACTTTGTCGATCAGCTTATCGTTGTCACTGATCTGCGCACCGGCCGCAGGCAGGATGATACTGACCTTATCCTCCGGCTGCGCTTTGGTCATCAGGGCTGGGTTAGCCAGCACCGCAGATCCGTAGGTTGAAGAGGCCACGCCGGTGCCGCCCATCGCATCGTTGCGGGCGTCGAAATAGTTGCCGGCGGCCATCACGCTGAAAGGCGCCAGAAACAGAGCGGGTAACACCACAGGCCGGGAAACCCCGATCAACTTTTTGAATGTATTAGCCATTTACCCAGAATCCACCATAGAAAATGTAAAAGCGAATGCGAAAACGCGCGCACAACCGTCATACCTGAATGATGAACATACAGGCAGCATTTCATTGCTGTGAATTGAGAGAAAATGAGTGGGCTTTTCAGGTCATTGCCATTTTATTAATCTGTTAACACGCTAACAGTTGAGCATTTTTACACTGTGACTTCGCGGTAAAAACGCATCCGGCCCTAGGAAAAAGGTAGACATAAACGCTAAGCGCTGCAAATCAGATTAGTTGTGTTAATCAAAAAAAATCTGGACCTGATCGTTAAGCCGCCACTGATTAAACCTTCTTTATCAGCTTAGCTTATCGGCAATACCAGTCATTTATACAGGGTCGGCAGGTTAAAATGGCAAACTCGGCGTTTTGTGGCAGACGTGATAAAATAACATCCTATCTTGCCTGAGGGGGATCCATGAATATTACCAGTGCAGAAAAAATCCTGACGCAGGCTGAAGTGATTTGCCAGCAGCGTAGCGTGCGTCTGACGCCACAGCGCCTTGAAGTGCTGCGGCTGATGAGCGAACAGAATGGGGCTATCAGCGCCTATGACCTGCTGGACCTGCTGCGCGTCTCTGAACCCCAGGCAAAACCCCCGACCATTTATCGGGCGCTGGACTTCCTGCTGGAGCAGGGTTTTATCCACCGCGTCGAGTCAACCAATAGCTACGTGGTCTGCCACCATTTTGAAGAGCCTTCGCACACCTCAGCGATGTTGATTTGCGATCGCTGCGGTTCAGTAAGCGAGCAGCATGCGGATGGCGTGGAAGATATCTTGAAATCTTTGGCCCTGAAGTCAGGTTTTACCCTTGGGCATAGTGTGATTGAAGCGCACGGATTTTGTCAGGAGTGTGGTGAGATTGAAGCCTGCACCCATCAGGATGCGTGCCAGCACGATCATAGCGTGCAGAGTAAAAAGCGCGGGCGTTGATAAATTTTTTTGCGGGAATTATTGGGGGATGGCACATTCCATGTGCCTGGGTAGGAGCTAATACTTACTGTCGTTCGTCGCTTACCAGCGATGATCGTTACGGGTTTCCCAGTCTTTAAGCTCTTTTTCGGCCTGATCTTTCTGATAGCCGTAGCGCTCCTGGATTTTGCCGACCAACTGATCGCGTTTACCTTCAACCACGGTCAGGTCGTCATCCGTCAGCTTGCCCCATTGCTCTTTCACTTTACCTTTAAACTGTTTCCAGTTACCGCCGGCTTCGTCTTTATTCATGATGTGTTTCCTCTACCTTGGGTTAAAACAGCTTTTATGGTTAAGAATTCCACTTAGATACCAGTCAAATATCTGGTCAAGTGCTTAACGTAGAGATAATTGTAGTAGAGAAATGGGTTCTCGTTGCGACAACCCCTGACAAAAAAGCTATAAAGCAGAGAAAAACCCTAATACATCATAGAGGTAGCGCAGCGGCGGAAGACGTAAACAAATGTTTCAGTGAGCAAACCAGGTGCCGTTGCGCCAGTGCCTGCGCCAGATAATCCACAGCGTCAGGCCGCGCAGGAGCAGGAACACGGTCATTGCCAGCCACAGCCCATGATTACCCAACCAGGGAACGCTGCACAGGGTTAAGGCAAAACCGACCGCGGCTATCGCCATGCCGTTGCGCATCTCGCTGGCGCGCGTGGCGCCAATAAACATCCCGTCCAGCAGATAGCATCCCACTCCCGCCAGCGGCATCACAACCTGCCACCAAAGATAGCGATCGGCCAGCTGCTGCAGCGGCTGTAGCGAGGTCAGCAACGCGACTATCTGCTCGCCACACAGCGCATAGAGTAACGAGAAGGCGATGGCTACCACCACCGACTGGCGGCAGGCAGCGTGCCAGACGCTGAGCAGGCGCTGGCTGTTGCTGGCGCCGTAGGCTTCGCCGGAGCAGGCTTCCACCGCATAGGCAAAGCCGTCGAGCGCATAGGCGGTAAAAGTCAGGAACATCAGCAGCACTGCATTGACCGCCACCACATCGCTGCCGAGCCGCGCCCCTAAGAGGGTCAGCGAGGCGAAGCAGATTTGCAGCAGCAGAGAGCGCAGCATGATGTCGCGATTAAGTCGCAGCAGGCGCCCCAGGTTTCCGCGCCAGGCATTGAGCAGCAGGCGCAGCGACAGGCCGCGCAGTACCATCACCCGCCACACCAGCAGCAGCCCGACAATAAAGCTGACGTACTCCGCAATAGCGGTGGCCGCCGCCGCGCCCTGCACGCCCCACCCCAGGCCGATAACGAACCACAGGTCGAGCAGAATATTCACCAGGTTACCGACCACCAGCAGGATCACCGGCGCACGCGCATACTGCACGCCCAGCAGCCAGCCGAGCAGCACCAGGTTAGCCAGCGTTGCCGGGGCGCTGAGCCAGCGGATCTGCATAAACAGCGCCGCCTGGTGCAGCACCGCCTCGCTGCCGCCGGTCAGACTGAGCGCCAGCTGAGTGAGCGGCGTTTTCAGGATGATGAACAGCAGCCCGGCGAGCAGTGCCAGCAGCAGCGGCTGCATTAGCGCGCGCGCCAGCGCGGGTTTGTCCTGCGCGCCAAATGCCTGCGCGGTCAGCCCGGTGGTGCTCATACGCAGGAACAGCAGCAGCATAAACAGGAAGCTGGTAACGATAGTACCGACCGCAACGCCGCCCAGGTAAACCGGGCTATCGAGATGGCCAATCACGGCGGTATCCACCAGGCCTAGCAGCGGCACGGTGATATTGGAGAGGATCATCGGCAGCGCCAGCCGCCAGAGGTGTTTATCAGCTGTAGTGAGGAGTCGCATGGTGCGTTACCAGGATTTCACAGGGGTCGGTATCTGGATTTAGTCGGGGTCGGTCATGACCGACCCGCTTAGAGGGAGTAACTGCTACAGCCAGTTGCCGTTGCGGATCACGCCGACGGCCAGACCTTCGATGGTCAGCGTCTGGTTACGCAGGTCAACCACGATAGGCTGGAATTCCGGGTTTTCCGGCAGCAGATGCACGGTGTTACCCTGGCGCTTCAGGCGCTTCACGGTCACTTCATCATCGATACGGGCAACCACCACCTGGCCGTTACGCACGTCTTCAGTTTTATGTACCGCCAGCAGGTCACCATCCATAATGCCGATATCTCTCATCGACATTCCGCTGACGCGCAGCAGGAAATCGGCGCCCGGTTTAAACAGGTCAGGGTCCACTTTGTAGTGGCCTTCGATATGTTGCTCAGCCAGCAGCGGTTCACCTGCGGCGACGCGACCAATCAGCGGAAGACCGTCTTCTTCTTCCATCATCAGGCGGATACCGCGTGAAGCGCCTGAAACAATCTCAATCACGCCTTTACGCGCCAACGCTTTGAGGTGTTCTTCAGCGGCATTCGGGGAACGGAAACCGAGCTGCGTAGCAATCTCTGCCCGTGTCGGCGGCATGCCGGTCTGGTTAATGTGGTCGCGAATCAGGTCGTAAACCTGCTGCTGCCTTGCCGTTAGTGCTTTCATCCCGCCCCCTGGTTGTTTATACAGTCGACTGTGAGTATATACAGGTATTTGCGCGATGAAAACCTAAAGTTGGTCAAAATTCAGTTTGTTGCAAATTTTGGAAAACTCATCGCAAATGCGGCACTAACAGCATGATCCAGACAAAAACAGCCAGCAAAATCGTCAGCAAGACGGCTGCCGAACCCATGTCTTTCGCCCGGCCTGCCAGCGGGTGAATTTCACTGCCGATGCGGTCGACGACCGCTTCGACGGCGCTATTGAGCACCTCAACGATAATCACCAGCACCACGGAGCCGACCAGCAGGACACGAGTGATGGCGTCCACGTCGAGCCACAGAGCAACAACAATGGCAACAATCGCGGCGATAGCCTCCTGACGAAATGCCGCTTCATGCTGCCATGCCGCGCGTAAACCTTTCCAGGAATAGCCCGCAGCTTTTATAATCCGAGTCAATCCGGTGACGTTATTTGCCATAATCAGGGAACCCTTTACGATGTTGAACGTCAATGTCTGGGTGGCGCACATTTTGCAACACCACAGAATCTGTTGGCGCTTTCTGGTATGCTTGCGGCGCTTTGCTAACAAGAGGCTTCATGTTGTCTATGTCAGGTTGGCGTAATTTATATTATAACTTATTGAATCTACCAGTTAAATTCCTGGTAAAAAGCAAGGCGATCCCCGCTGAGCCGGTTGCCGAGCTCGGGCTGGATACGTCGCGCCCTATTATGTATGTACTGCCTTATGATTCAAAGGCCGATCTCCTTGCACTGCGAGAGCAGTGCCGCAAGCAGGATCTCCCCGATCCGCTGGAACCGCTGGAGATAGACGGGGCCGTTTTGCCACGTCATGTGTTTATCCATGATGGCCCACGCGTATTCCCCTATTTCGTGCCGAACCTTGAGTCAGTCAAGCTGTTCCATGAATATCTCGACCTGCACCGCAGCCATCCGGAACTGGATGTGCAGATGGTGCCGGTATCGGTGATGTTCGGGCGCTCGCCGGGCCGCGAGGTTCAGGGTGATGCACAGCCGCATCTGCGGATGCTGAACGGCATTCAGAAATTCTTTGCAGTGCTGTGGCTGGGCCGCGACAGCTTTGTGCGCTTCTCGCCGATGGTCTCTTTACGCCATATGGCCACCGAGCATGGCACCGACAAGATTATTGCCCAGAAGCTGGCCCGCGTGGCGCGGATGCACTTTGCCCGCCAGCGTCTGGCTGCCGTCGGGCCACGCCTGCCGGTGCGTCAGGACCTGTTCAATAAGCTGCTGCAGTCGAAAGCTATCGCCAAGGCGGTGGAGGATGAAGCGCGCAGTAAGAAAATTTCCCATGAGAAAGCCCAGCAGAACGCCGTTGAGCTGATGGAAGAGATCGCTGCCGACTTCTCCTACGAGGCTATTCGCCTCACCGACCGCATCATGGGCTGGACCTGGAGCAAGCTGTATCAGGGCATCAACGTTAATGGCGGCGAGCGCGTGCGCCAGCTGGCGCAGGACGGGCATGAAATTGTTTACGTCCCCTGCCATCGCAGCCATATGGACTACCTGCTGCTCTCTTACGTACTGTATCACCAGGGTCTGGTGCCGCCGCATATCGCTGCCGGTATCAACCTGAACTTCTGGCCAGCCGGTCCGATCTTCCGCCGCCTGGGTGCGTTCTTTATTCGCCGCACCTTCAAGGGCAACAAGCTCTATTCCACGGTGTTCCGCGAATATCTCGGCGAGCTGTTTACCCGCGGCTATTCGGTGGAGTATTTCGTTGAGGGGGGCCGTTCACGTACCGGTCGCCTGCTCGACCCGAAAACCGGCACGCTGTCGATGACCATTCAGGCAATGCTGCGCGGTGGTAATCGCCCAATCACCCTGGTGCCCATCTACATCGGTTATGAGCACGTGATGGAAGTGGGTACTTACGCCAAAGAGCTGCGCGGGGCGACGAAAGAGAAAGAGGGCTTTATGTCGATGGTGCGCGGGCTGCGTAAGCTGCGCAACCTCGGTCAGGGCTACGTCAACTTCGGTGAGCCGCTGCCGCTGGTCTCCTACCTTAACCAGCAGGTGCCGGAGTGGCGTGACGCGATCGACCCTATTGAAGCCCAGCGCCCGGCGTGGCTGACCCCGGCCGTCAACGATATCGCCCAGAAAGTGATGGTGCGCATCAACAACGCCGGTGCCGCTAATGCCATGAACCTGTGCGTCACCGCGCTGCTGGCCTCGCGCCAGCGTTCGATGACGCGTGAACAGCTGACTGAACAGCTCGACTGCTATACCCAACTGCTGCGCAACGTGCCCTATTCGCCGGACTCCACCGTGCCAGATATGACGCCGGAAGCGCTGCTGGAACATGCGCTGAGCATGAATAAGTTCGAGCTGGAGCAGGACAGCATCGGTGAGATTGTCATTCTGCCGCGCGAGCAGGCGGTGCTGATGACCTATTACCGCAACAACATTCATCACATGCTGGTCCTGCCGTCGCTGATTGCTGCGATTCTGATGCAGCACCGCGAGATCGACCGCGCCGGGCTGCTGCGCCAGGTGAGCGTGGTTTATCCGATGCTGAAGGCCGAGCTGTTCCTGCGCTGGGATATTGCAGAACTGCCTGCGGTGCTGGATGCGCTGATCGCGGAGATGGCGCGCCAGGGGCTGCTGAATGCCGATGAAAGCACGCTGCGCCTGAGCCCGGGTCGTTTCCGCACGCTGCAGCTGCTGGCGGCGGGCGTCCGTGAAACCCTGCAGCGTTACGCGATTACCTTCTCTATCCTCAGCGCTAACCCGGCAATCAACCGCGGTACGCTGGAGAAAGAGAGCCGCACCATGGCCCAGCGCCTGTCGGTGCTGCACGGGATTAACGCGCCGGAGTTCTTTGATAAAGCGGTGTTTACTTCACTGGTGCTGACGCTGCGTGATGAGGGCTATATCAGTGATTCTGGCGACGCCCAGGTCGAGCGCACGCAGCAGGTTTATCAGCTGCTGGCCGAGCTGATTACTCAGGAAGTCCGGATGACGATTGAGAGCGCGGTCGCGCCCGACTGAGGACAGGATCTACGGGCCGATCGACACAAAAGATCGGCCCCTATAATTCACGGCACCCGATCCCGGTAAGGGTCGACCTTTTTTTTGCGGTCGACCCTTTTTTAATGCGTTGGAAACTTGGTGCCTGCGGGACGGGCATGCCCGTCCCGCTACTGCCAGATGCCCAGCACCACGCCGACGAACAGCGTGAAGCCTACCCAGTTATTATTGAGAAACGCCTTGAAGCACAGCTCGCGCTGGCGATTGGCGGTCAGCTTCTGTTGATAAACAAACAACCCCGCCGCCACCAGCATCGACCAGTAGAAGGCACTGCCCAGCCCGCTACGCATGCCAACCAGCGCCAGCAGGCCCAGCGCCGCCAGCTGCAGCACGCCGTTAATCAAATTGTCGAAGCGCCCAAACAGGATTGCCGTCGATTTCACGCCGATCTTCAGGTCGTCATCGCGGTCGACCATCGCATACTGCGTGTCGTAGGCCACGGTCCAGCAGATATTGGCAAGGAACAGCAGCCAGCAGTTCAGCGGCACGCTGCCGCTCACTGCCGCCCAGCCCATCGGGATCGACCAGCCAAACGCCGCACCGAGCACCACCTGCGGCAGATGGGTATGGCGCTTCATAAACGGGTACATCCACGCCAGCGCCAGGCCACCAAATGACAGCCAGATAGTCAGGCGGTTCATGGTCAGCACCAGCGCAAAGGAGATGAGCACCAGCACGGCAAACAGCACTTTAGCCTCTTTACTGCTGACCGCGCCGCTCGGCAGCGGGCGCCCGCGCGTGCGCTTAACGTGGCCGTCGATTTTACGGTCGGCAAAGTCATTCACCACGCAGCCCGCGGCGCGCATAAAGAATACGCCCAGCACGAACACCAGCAGCACATTGAGTGGCGGCATCTGCATGCCGGACAGCCACAGCGCCCACAGCGTTGGCCACAGCAGCAGCAGCGAGCCAATCGGTTTATCGATGCGCATCAGGCGGCTATATGCCGACAGCTTACTCATTGGCAACGTTCTCTCCATGCTACTTGGCCTCCAGGCTGGCGTAGAGCGGTGAAGGCGGTAAAAACAGTTCGGTTAACAGCAGCGGTTTGCCCGCCAGGCGCAGGCGCGAGCGCCGCCCCCACAGTTCAGCACTGTGGCCAACGTCAATAAAATCGCGCGTCAGGGTCGAGGTGGCAAACAGATAGCGCCCGAGCGGGACAGTGCCGAGCTGCTGGAGCTTTTGCTCCGGGCCGTTGAGGGTCGATTCCGGCACCAGGGTGCGCGCCACCAGCCACGGCACGCCATCGCCACACAGCTCGATTTCCCGCAGCCAGTATTGAGACTCATCCGGCAGCAGCGCCGCATCCTCTCCCGCTTCCTCAGCGCCAACAAACCCTTCACGCAGCAGGTTAACCGTCACGCACTGGCAGTGACGCTCAAAGCGGCGGGTCATGGAATCAACTTCCATCAGCCAGTCGAGCAGGGGGGCGGTTAGCAGGGGTGATGAGTTCGGTAGCCAGTTGATCGCGCGCAACAGCGACAGCGCGTTATCAGCCATAACACTTCTCCGTAAAACTTTTGATGCCTGAGTGTATCGCACACCCAGGGGGCAAACCTATTAAAGCGCGGTAAAAGTGAGGAATTTTGTCAGGAAAAAGCGTGAAAAAAAGTGCGCCCGATAACGCAGCGCACCAGTCATCCCGCCACAACAGCAGTGCGGGGTTTTACGCCGTCCCCCGCCATGGGCTTGCAGCCCATGGCGGGGCAGAGCTTAGCCCTTGCCTTTCACACTGCTGATAAAGGTTTTGCGCGCTGAGGTGGAGCCTAAACGCTCAGCCTCATTCATCAGGCGCAGGGCTTTGTCGATATCGCCCGCTTTCGCCGCCTGGCGGATGCCCTGGTTGAAGTAGCTTTCGGTATCGCTGAGCATCGGTTCGCCTTTAGCTGCAGGCGCTGACGCCGCCGGAGCCGGAGCGCTGGCGGGTGCGCTGCCGCCAACCACCACCGGCTGCGGTTCAGGCTGGTTAAACACCTGGCCTATCATAATGTTGCCGCTACCCTGCTCCGCCTTAACCTTTAGCTTGATCAGGCCATCGCTGACGTGAGTCGCCACCGGATCGGGGATTGACGGCACCGCATTACCCACCCCTTCCGCGTAGGCTTTTGCTGGATTTTTCAGCTGGGTGGTGGTGGTCAGATCCTGACGGGTGGTGTAGATCAGCAGATAGATCTGCTTCTGGCCCAGCGCCGGGGTGAGCTTCAGCGTTCCCTCCAGCCTGTCCATCGACACCACGCCAGGTTTTTCATACGGGAAGTAGCTACCGGGATAGAAGGCCGCCGGGCGCTTCTGCTCATCCAGCACCAGCACGTTCGGCACGTACACGCGCTTGTCTTTCACCACGCTGGTGAGGGTAATCTCCAGCGAGCCGCGATCGGCGGGCAGCGTCACGGCGGCAACCGGGCCGGTGATTTCGCCCTGGTTGAGCGACTGCGACGAGGCGTTCAGCTGGATATCGTTCGAGACAGGCGGCGTCATCGGCAGCCAGGAGAGGCGCTGAAGCGCGTCCGCCGGGATGCTCGGTGCCACCGCCACGTTAGTCGGAGAAGTGAAGGTTTCCGCCTGCGACAGCGGGGCTGCACCGAGGCCAAGCGCGGCGATCAGGCAGAGAGACAGCAGATTTTTTTTCATTTTAGGTTCCTCAAACGGACAACCCCGATGCCGCCAGGCAATGCAACATCGGGGTAAAACATGCGCTCAGGCAGGGGTTACCACCAGGCTTCCATCTGCACGCCGAAGGTGACTTCGTCATCGTTTCCGCGGCTGAAGGTTTTGGCGCTGGTATCGTTGTAGGCGGTGCCGGAGGTGAAGCCGGTATCGTCCGCCGTGGCGTAGCCCCACTTCTCATCCCACTTGGCGTAGGTAGCGAACAGGCGGATTGCCGGGCGCGACCAGATGCTGTCACCGGCCTGCCACTGCTGGGCAAGGGTCACTTTATACTGGCTGTTGCGATCGCCGGTTTCCTGCGACTTGACGTTGTCATAGCCCAGCTCCAGCAGGGTGCTCATGATTGGCGTCCATTTGTACATCGGGCGCACGCCGGCGGTGTACCAGGTGGTGCCGTTCTGGTTGTCGCGGTCCACATCCTGGAACATCGCCACGTACATCAGGCCCCATTTGTCATTGAAGTCGAGCGCGCCATGGTCGATTAAGCGCATCATTTTGCCGTTGTTATCAATGCTGGAACCTTCGGTACGGCCGTTACGCTGGGAGGTCAGCGCATCGGTCGCGTACTGCACGACAAACTTGTTGTAGCCGTTGTAGATAGTCTGGGTATGTTCTGCGGTCAGCATCCAGCCATCTTTGGTGGCACCGTCGGCCAGCGAGTAGCCGTCCTGCACGTTAGCACGACCGTAGTCGACGCCGAACTCCAGCACGCCGCCCGGGTTAGTATTCAGCTCGGCAAGCCGCACGTCGAAGGTGTCGTTAATGGTCGGCACCTGGTTCTGCTGGTTATCGATAAAGCCGTAAGAGCCGCCTGCTTCGCCGTTACGCGTCACTGCCATCGACAGTTTACCGAAGCCGAGATCGACGTTTTCCAGACCGGCACCCGGCCCGGAGATGTCCCAGTAGTAGAAGTCGATCATATGGACGTCATGACGCTGATAGAAGCGTTTACCCGCCCACAGGGTAGAACCTGGCAGCCACTCAATCAGGTTTTTACCCTGCACGTTCACTTCACGAAAGCCGGGATCGACGCTTTCGAAATCTGAACGCTGAGACACGGCATAGGCCAGGTTGGTGTCGAAGTAGAAGCTCTTATCGCCCTCTTTCCACAGCTCCTGCCCGAGTTTTAATTCGGCGTAGGTTTCACATTCGTTACCCAGACGGTATTTGCTGTTGGCCCCGGTCGCCTGGAAGCACTGCTGCTCGCCGCCGCTGCCGGTCCAGCCGATGCCTGAACGCGCATAGCCTTTAAAATCTACCGCCGCTGCCTGGCCGGAGATGGCCATCGCAATGGCCACTGCCAGAGGATATTTCAGCTTAATCATTCTGTTTGACTCCTGTTATCACTGCTTTTGCTGGAGTGCTTCAACACCCGGTTCCTGATGCAGCCGGCGACAGGCACGACCATCTTCGCGAAACAGATGGCAACGCTGGGGCGGCAGGCCGATGGCGTAATGGGCACCTTCTTCTACCAGCACCACGTCGTTCTGGCGGTAAACCAGGTTCTGACGCAGCGCGGGGATCTGGATATGGATCTGGGTTTCGTGGCCGAGCTGTTCGACCACCTGCACCACCCCGGCGAGCGTGACGTCGGCGACCTCGCTCGGCAGCAGGTGCTCGGGGCGAATGCCAAGCGACATATTGCTGCCGGGCTGCACGCCGTCACTGGAGACGGGTAGCCAGATCTGTTGGCGATTCGGCAGCTCAACCTGCACCTGATCAATGGCGGTGGCGGTCACTTTGACCGGCAGGAAGTTCATCTTCGGCGAGCCGATAAACCCGGCAACGAAGCGGTTGGCGGGATAGTGGTACAGCTCGAGCGGTTTACCGATCTGGGCAATGCGACCGCCCTCAAGCACCACGATTTTGTCGGCCAGCGTCATCGCTTCTACCTGGTCGTGAGTGACGTAAATCATGGTGCGCTGTAAGCGCTTATGCAGGCGGGAGATCTCAATGCGCATCTGCACGCGCAGCGCGGCATCGAGGTTTGACAAGGGTTCATCCAGCAGGAATACCTGCGGCTCTGCCACCAGCGTGCGGCCGATTGCCACGCGCTGACGCTGGCCGCCGGAGAGCGCTTTCGGCTGGCGTTCCAGCAGGTGCGCCAGCTGCAGCACTTCGGCGACCTGGTTCACCCGCTGCTGGATTTGCGCTTTCGGCACCCCGGCCAGCTTCAGGCCGAAGGACATGTTTTCCGCCACGGTCAGATGGGGATAGAGCGCGTATGACTGGAACACCATGCCAACGCCGCGCCCGGCGGGCGGCACTTCATTCATGCGGCGGTCGCCAATCAGCAGCTCGCCGGAGGTGATCTCCTCCAGCCCGGCAATCATCCGCAGCAGCGTTGACTTGCCGCAGCCCGAAGGACCGACAAACACCACGAATTCCCCTTCGGCAATCGTCAGGTCAATCGCATCTGATACCACCACGTCACCCCATGCTTTGGTGACATTATTCAGCACCACGCTGGCCATCTGCCTCTCCCTTCCACGCTGTTCGATGGCCGGAGTGTGCGGCAGGCGGCGGCGCGGCAACTCCTCCACCGGGCGCTTTTTTATGGGGGAGGAGAAAGGAGGATGAGGAAACGGGCAGCATGAAGGCAAGCCGGGGCGGCGGCGGAAATTCGTGACGTCACGGGCAAAATCAGGGGGTGTTTTTTGTGCGCGCACACGCAGATTTCACGCTTATGTAAGCGCGATCACATAACGCAATTGGGGGGAGTAGACGCAGGGAGGAAGCCAGTTGCGTGCATTAACCGCAGACTGCGGGCACATCCCGGCTTCTCACACTTAGAGGAACGAAATATGGCGAAGTTCAGATTAAGTACGAAAACCCTGCTGCTGTGCAGCCTGACCTGCGCGCTGCTCCCGGCGACGGCGCTGGCAAAGATTGAAGAGGGCAAACTGGTTATCTGGATCAACGGCGACAAGGGCTACAACGGTCTGGCGGAAGTCGGGAAGAAGTTTGAGCAGGATACCGGCATTAAGGTCTCGGTAGAGCACCCGGACAAGCTGGAAGAGAAGTATCCGCAGGTGGCGGCTACCGGGGACGGCCCGGACATTATCTTCTGGGCGCATGATCGCTTTGGCGGCTACGCGCAGTCCGGCCTGCTGGCGGAGGTGTCGCCGGATAAAGCCTTCCAGGACAAGCTCTACCCCTTCACCTGGGACGCGGTACGTTTTAACGGTAAGCTGATTGGCTACCCGATTGCTGCCGAAGCGCTGTCGCTGATCTACAACAAAGACCTGCTGCCCGAGCCGCCAAAAAGTTGGGAAGCGATCCCGGCGCTCGACAAGCAGCTGCGCGCCAAAGGCAAAAGCGCCATCATGTTTAACCTGCAGGAACCCTATTTCACCTGGCCGCTCACCGCCGCTGACGGTGGCTACGCCTTCAAGAAAAAACCTGACGGCAGCTATGACCTGAAGGATGTTGGCGTGGCGAACAAAGGCTCGCAGGAGGGCTTACAGTTCCTCGTCGATCTGATTAAAAACAAACACCTGAATGCCGATACCGACTTTGCCATTGCCGAAGCCGCCTTTAACAAGGGCGAAACGGCGATGACCATCAACGGCCCGTGGGCGTGGGGCAATATCGACAGCGCCAAAATCAACTACGGCGTTACCCTGCTGCCGACCTTTAAAGGCCAGCCGTCGAAACCGTTTGTTGGCGTGCTGAGCGCGGGCATCAACGCCGCCAGTCCGAACAAAGAGCTGGCGAAAGAGTTTATCGAAAACTATCTGCTGACCGATGACGGGCTGGCGAAAGTGAACGCCGATAAGCCGCTGGGTGCCGTGGCGCTGAAGTCGATGCAGGAAAAGCTGGCGCAGGATCCGAAAATCGCCGCCACCATGGCCAACTCGCAGAAGGGTGAAATCATGCCGAACGTGCCGCAGATGAGCGCCTTCTGGTATGCCGAGCGCACGGCAGTGCTGAATGCGATTAATGGCCGTCAGACGGTGGATGCCGCGCTGAAAGACGCGCAGACGCGCATCACCAAATAACCCACCGGATAAGGAATCTCGTATGGTGAAGCCAGCCGGACAGAACGCCCTGAAGTGGCTTGTTATCAGCCTGTTTGCCATTTTCACCGGTTATCTGGTGGTGCTGATGTATGCGCAGGGCGAAACGCTGTTTGCCGCCCTGACGCTGATTGTGCTCAGCACCGGGCTGGTGATTTTCGCCCAGCGCCGCGCCAGCGCCTGGCGCTATGTGTATCCGGGGCTGGCGGGCATGGCGCTGTTCGTCCTGTTCCCGCTGGCGGCCACCATTGCCATTGCCTTTACCAACTACAGCAGCACCAACCAGCTGACCTTTGAACGGGCGCAGACGGTGCTGCTGGACCGTCAGTACCAGGCCGGGGAGCACTACAGCTTCAGCCTGTGGCCGGCGGGCAATCAGTGGATTTTACAGCTCAGCGACGACAATCAGCAGCGTTTCCTCTCTGCGCCGTTCTCGTTCGATGAGCAGAAAGACCTGTCTCTGACGCTGCAAGCGCAGAGCAGCAACCCTCCGGGCGAGCGAGCCATGCTGCGCGTGGTGACGCAGAACCGCCAGGCACTGGCGCGCATCAGCGCCACGCTGCCGGACGGCAGCCGCCTGCGCATGAGTTCACTGCGCCAGTTCTCCGCCAGTCAGCCGCTCTACAAGCTGGGCAGCGCGGGTGAGCTGACCAATCAGCAGAACGGCACGGTTTACTGGCCGAACGACGCCAGCGGGTTTTATCAGGCAAAAGACGCCGCGCAGCAGTGGAGCGGCGAGCGTCTCAGCCCGGGCTATACCGTGCCGATCGGCTGGAAAAACTTCCTGCGGGTGATGACCGACGATGGCATTCAGAAACCGTTCCTGGCGATCTTCGTCTGGACCGTGGTGTTCTCACTGCTGACGGTTCTGCTGACCACCGCCGTGGGCATGGTGCTGGCCTGCCTGATGCAGTGGGAAGCGCTGCGCGGCCGCGCCACCTATCGCCTGCTGCTAATCCTGCCGTATGCGGTCCCGGCGTTTATCTCGATTCTGATCTTCAAAGGGTTGTTCAACCAGAGCTTCGGCGAGATCAATATCATGCTGCAAAGCCTGCTGGGGATAAAACCGGCCTGGTTTAGCGACCCGACGCTGGCGCGCGGCATGCTGGTGATCGTCAATACCTGGCTTGGCTATCCGTACATGATGATTCTGTGCATGGGGCTGCTGAAGGCGATCCCGGAGGATCTCTATGAGGCCTCAGCGCTCGACGGCGCCACGCCAGGGCAGAACTTCTTCCGCATCACGCTACCGCTGCTGCTCAAGCCGCTGACGCCGCTGATGATTGCCAGCTTCGCCTTTAACTTTAATAACTTTGTGCTGATCCAGCTGCTGACCAACGGCGGCCCGGACCGGCTTGGTACCACCACTCCGGCGGGCTATACCGACCTGCTGGTGAGCTACACCTGGCGCATCGCCTTTGAGGGCGGCGGCGGGCAGGACTTTGGCCTGGCGGCGGCGATTGCCACGCTAATCTTCCTGTTAGTTGGCGGGCTGGCGGTGCTGAACCTGAAAGCCACGCGTATGAAAATCGAGTGAGGTAGATATGGCTGTCGTGCAACCTAAATCGCAAAAGCTGCGGCTGCTGCTGACCCACCTGCTGCTGCTGGCGTTTGTCGCGGTGATTATGTATCCGCTGCTGATGGTGATCGCCATTTCGCTGCGCCCCGGCAACTATGCGATTGGCTCGCTGCTGCCGGAGCATATTTCCTGGGATCACTGGAAGCTGGCGCTCGGCTTTGCGGTGACGCATGAGAACGGCAGCGTGACGCCGCCGCCGTTCCCGGTGCTGCTGTGGCTGTGGAATTCGGTGAAGGTCGCGGCGATCACCGCCGTCGGCATCGTCGCCCTCTCCACCACCTGCGCTTATGCCTTTGCCCGCATGCGCTTTCGCGGCAAAGCCAGCCTGCTGAAGGGGATGCTGATTTTCCAGATGTTCCCGGCGGTGCTGTCGCTGGTGGCGCTGTATGCGCTGTTTGACCGCCTTGGCCAGTATCTGCCATTTATCGGGCTGAATACCCATGCCGGGCTGATCTTCGCCTATCTGGGCGGTATCGCGCTGCATGTCTGGACGATTAAGGGCTATTTCGAAACGATCGATGGCTCGCTGGAAGAAGCAGCGGCGCTGGACGGTGCCACGCCGTGGCAGGCGTTCCGTCTGATCCTGCTGCCGCTGTCGGTGCCGATTCTGGCGGTGGTGTTTATTCTGTCGTTTATTGCTGCCGTTACCGAAGTGCCGGTCGCCTCGCTGCTGCTGCGCGACGTTAACAGCTACACGCTGGCGGTCGGCATGCAGCAGTATCTGAATCCGCAGAACTATCTGTGGGGCGATTTTGCCGCGGCGGCGGTGCTGTCGGCGCTGCCGATTACGCTGGTGTTTATTGTCGCCCAGCGCTGGCTGGTCAATGGCCTGACGGCGGGCGGCGTAAAGGGTTAATTCGATTTTGTTGTTGCCACTGCGAGAGTGCTTAGCGTTACCCTGTGTCTTCAGGCGATCTTCGGATCGCCTGTTTTTTTATTCGCGCTTCAGCCGGTTGCTGTTCGCCAGCCACAGCGTGACCACTAAGATCAGGATGGCTATGGAGTAGGCCAGGGTGTCGAACGGGTTTTTATGGTCGACGATAATCAGGCGGATAATCGCGGTGATGCCGATATAAACAAAGTAGCGCAGCGGGAAGTGGTAGCCCGACTGGAAGTATTTAATGATCAGGGCGATAAACTCGAAGTAAAGGAAGTAGATAACGATGCCTTCAATCAGCAGATACGACGAGGTCTGCTCGCCGGTGTTGAGCAGCACATTGCCGAGGTGGATGGTCTCTTTGCCGAGGAAGATGATCAGGATACAGGCCAGCACGATCAGGCCGGTGTTTAATACCATTTGCAGGGCAAAGGCCAGCCGGGTGGCGGGCGTGTTACGGTCTTGGGAAGTCATCTCGGGTGCCTCAAAGTCATTGTTATCCGTCGGGAATGCCGACGGATACAATATGCTTGAGCGTGACGCAGATCACAACATTTCGATTTAAGAAAGGCATTTCGCCGGCTGTGACAGGTAGGGGCTGACCCGCTGTTTCGTTCAGCCCGTCAAACCGTCGGCACGGGGCGACCGGAAGAGAAGGTCGCCCCCGACATCAACGGGGTGGTTAACGGTAGTTGGCGTCGCGGTCGGTGGTCATATCGTACAGCTGGTACTTACGGCCCAGCATCTGACCGCCATCGCGCGTCAGCGGCGTCCAGTTAACCTGCGCACGGCCACGGGTTGGCGACACGCTGAACACATCCATCGGCACCGAAATATAGAAGCCTTTGGTGAAGTCACCCTCGCCGTACTCCTCCGCCGAGACGTTGGTTTTGGTGGCGTAAGCGCCAACGATAATGCCGCTGTCGAAGCGCTTCGACACGTCGACCGTCACGCCTTTATCTTCCGCCAGGTACTGCCCGACGCTGGCTTTCACCAGCACGTTGCGCATAAACCACGGCTGCCAGTAACCGGTAATGTTGCCCACCTTCGCCGTATAGTCGGTGAACTGCATCATATTGTCCCAGTCACGCTGCTTGACGTAGTTGGCATCGACGCCCACCGCCCAGCTGGCATCCAGCGGACGATACAGCACTTCCCCACCCACGCCGCCGTACATGGTCTCCAGATAGCCGCCGTAGAGCTGACCGTAGAAACCGTTGCCCAGCTCGCGCATGTAGTTGGCCTGCAGGTTATTCACATAGACGTTGTTTTCCACGTAGTCGCGAATGTGGGTACGCACGCGCGGCAGCGAGGAGTCGGACGGGGCGCCGTTGTAGTTAAACTTGTCGTAGTTGTTGGTCAGGTTGCCGAACAGGCTGCCGTCCAGCAGCAGGTGGTCGGTCAGCCAGAAGCTGGCATTGGCCATCACCCCCACCTGATACAGATAGAAACTTTCCGGGCCGCCTACCGACTGATTAAGCACCGGCGACAGGCTGTAGTTGAGACGGTCGCCGTCAATGCGGAAGCCCTGCTCGGTATGGCCCAGCCTGACCGGATTTACCCGCTGCTGCTGTAGCGTCTCTTCACGCCCGAGCGGATAGCCTGCCAGCTGGCGTTGCAGGCTGCCGACGTTGGTTTCGGTAGTCACCTGCGGCATGTTGCTGCGCGTCTGGGTGACGCGCAGCGTCTCAATACCTGACGGCAGATGATTGGCGAGGATCACGTTGGCGCGATCGACGCCGCGCTGGGTATCGCGATATTTATACTGTTCGCCGGTGACGGTCATGGTGCTGCCATCCACCTGAATATTCGGCGCGTTAAGCCCGGCATTGTACTTCAGGTCGGTCAGCTGGCTGGCGGTCACCGTCGGGTCGAGGAAGCGATCCTGCGGCTGCGGATTGTACTCCGGCTTCGGCGTGTCGCGCTGGTTTTGATGCAGGTCGTTGAAGTTGGTGCGCAGGGTAAAGCCCGCCATAAAGGTGTTGCCACGCTCATAGCTGACGTTGACGTCTGCCCAGTCGGTGAGGCGGTAAATTGCCCCGACGTTGAACTTGCTCTTCTGCTCCAGACGACCGGCAAAATCATCCTGGTAGTCGTTGCCTTCGTACTCCATTTTCAGGCGCAGCGGCTGCCACGGGGTCTGGTATTCGATGCCGCCAAACAGCGCCGTCGGGCCTTTGAACATATCGCTGCCGCTGACCGAACCGGCGGTGCCGTTGCCTTCAGTGCGGTAGCAGTATTTTTCACTGGCGGAGCAGAACGGGTTCTTGATGGTGCCGCTGTTACCGATGTAGCCCCAGCCGAGGCCAAGGGTGAAATCAAACGGTCCCCAGGCTTTGGTCGCCACCAGGTATTCACTGTCGAACAGCCCGGTACCGCCGAGATCGCGCGAGCCCACCGAGACTTCCGGCAGCCAGAAGCCCTCTTCCCACAGCCGCAGCTTGAGGTCGAACGCTTTATCTTTATAGGTCTGATCGCCCGAGAAGCTCGACACCGCGCTGTACTCGCGGGTTTTTACGTCGGTGTAGCGGATGGTGGCTTCCAGCCACGGGAACAGCTGCACCGAGGAGGAGTAGAAATGGTACTGGTCGTTGTAGCGATAGTTAAGGCTGAACTCGCCCTCTTTTGCCATACGCGCGGTCGGCACCTGCATCAGGCCCACGCCGCCGAAGTCGGACTGGGAGGGGCCGATCGGGTCGGGCCAGGTGGCCGCCTGCGCCTGGCAGGCACAGGCGACGGAAAATGACAGCAGGCTGAGAAGATAACGTTTTTTCATCAGTCAGGGATCCGGTGCGTCAGAACAGAAACGATCTGCTGGTTGAGATCGGCATAGGCGCTCGGCAGCGTCCAGGAGGAGAAGCCAACAAAGAGGATGCTACCCGGCTGCGGCTCGTAGTGACGTCGATTCCAGTAAGCCACGGGCACCTCGGTCACCTCACCCGCCGGGGAGATCACCTGCGCGGTGTTGCGCTCGCCGCCGCTCATGCGTGGGTGAGCATCGAGGTAATCCACCACGGATCGCCCGGCCGCCCACGGCGTATTGCCCGCCTTCTCCACCACTCCGGCCAGCGTCACCGAGGTGGGTTTTTCCAGGGTATAGACGCTGTACTCGCCCTGCAGCGTGCGGTTAGCCTCTGGCCGTAAGCGCACCCAGTCCGGGTCGAGATTGACTCTCTGCCGTCCTGTCACTTTTAGCGCCGCGATCTGCTGACGCACGTTGTCCACGATGGCCGCCTGTTCGCCGTCACCGTCACTTTTCAATTCGTCGCGCCACGCCTGCAGGCGCGCCATCAGCATCTGCTGCTGCTGTACTGCCACCGCCGTAGCCAGCTTTTCGCTTATCACCGTGCCGGGCCACCAGGTTTTCTGCTGGAGTACCGGGCTGGTGACTAGCTGAGCGAGATTTTCGGCGTGGACGATCGCCACCGGTACCGTTTGCCCGGGATAAAATACCGTGACCTGGCTATCCGCCACAGCCTGCAGCGACAGCGATGCCACTATCCCTGCGAGAAGAGTTGTTAGGGTTTTTTTCATGATTTCGCAGGCTTCAGGATAGTGAATTCAACCGGGATAGTGTCCGCACCCAGCATCTGCCGGGCCTGACGGACCTGCCCGCTGGTGGTATCAATCCAGAACGTATTGCGCCAGGCGTGGCCGTCGTCGGCGCTGACCTCTTCCTGCCACACGCGGCACGCCACCGGCTCACCGGCCAGCTGCAGCACCTCATCCTTCAGGCGGGTAAAGCGGGATGTCGCGCTGCCGGCGCGCGGCTGGCCGTTTTCCGTCCAGCTCATCGCCCGCGCCCAGCTGGCCCCATCGCTAAGGTGCAGCGCATCACGCAGCGGGTCGTTAGCCAGATTACTGACGTCATTGAGGTTATCGGCCATACCCAGCGTTTTCACCAGACGACCATGCTGGGTCACCAGCATCGCCCGATCGCGGGTGATCCACTTCTGCTGGCCGTTCTCGTTGAAGCCGAGCACCACGAAGATTTGCTGGCCGTCATTGACGCGCAAATACATGCTGGCGTAGGGCAAACTGTCGATTTGTTGGTTAGTCATCTGGATGTCGTCAGCGCCGAGAAATGCCAGCTTGACGGTTTCACCCAATCCTTTTTGCGTTTGAGTACAGGCCTGAAGCAGCAGGCAGAGGATCAGCAGTGGAAGGTTTCGCACCTGTGTGTGTCCCTGAGCAAAGTAGAACAAGGCTGAAAATAACCACACAAGCGTGTGGTTATGATTAATTTTTTGTACTTAGCGGGTGGTGCTTGTGGTCGTGGTGGTCGTGGTTCCGGTATTGGAACCATTACCACCGCTGCTCGCGGCCAGCGCAATACCGGCCAGAGCGCCAGCAGCACCAATACCAACGGCAGTGGTTACACCGGCCGACATCGCACCGGCTTCAGCACCGGCAGCTGCACCGGTCTCTGTCGCTGATGCGCCAGCTGCTTCTGCGGCAAACGCGCCCGAAGCACTCGCTAAGTACACTATGGCTGCAGTAGCCCATAAGACTTTTTTCATCACACTTTCCCTTCATTAAATGAATGGATACCAGGGCCTGGATGGCACCTGGCGACACCAGTATGGGGAATAAATTATCAGAAAGCAGCGGGCCATCCGGCGCGGAAAGAGATGGTGTAAAACACTGGTAAATGGCGGGAAAGTTGCGGTTAAGGCAGATATTTATCTACATAAGTGCCTTAAACGGAGATTAATACCAATATTTAATTTAAATCTGGCGCCATAGGCTAAAAATCCCAGCCAGATGAAATATTAATGACATGACGGTAGCAAATGGCATTATCTTTGTAATAATCCATTTAAAAACATGAAGATAATCACAGAGAATGACCGCGTTTAGCCCCTGTAAACAGCGGCCAGATTCGGAATTTTCTGCCGCGAAATCGGGCGATTTTGCGCAATTTTAGGAATATGCCCATCTCAAAAACGCAAACTTTACTCATCTTTGGGGGGGTTTTACGGCGAGATGACGGTGGGATTATCGCTGACAGGGGGCTGCCCGGCTGTCAACCAGTGCCAGGGAATACCAGAAAATAAAAAACCCCCAGTAAATGGGGGTTCGGCAATATTGTGCAGGCCATCGGAACGGGTCGACCGGAAAAAATGGTCTTCATTATGGCCGGTGCAGGCCAACGGAACGGGTCGACCGGAAAAAATGGTCGACCCCTACGGTTCACGGGTATGCGGATTTGTAGGGGTCAGGCACGCCTGACCCAGGGCGAGGCACACCTCGCCCCTTCGAGGGAGAATTAACGCCAGGACTTATAGCGGTTAATCAGGCCATTGGTAGAGCTGTCGTGGCTGGTGACGTTATCCGCGCCGGAGAGTTCCGGCAGGATGCGGTTAGCCAGCTGTTTGCCCAGCTCAACGCCCCACTGATCGAAGGTAAAGATGTTGAGGATTGCGCCCTGAGTGAAGATCTTATGCTCATACAGCGCAATCAGCGCGCCGAGGCTGAACGGCGTGATATCACGCAGCAGGATGGAGTTGGTCGGGCGGTTACCTTCAAACACTTTGAACGGCACCACGTGCTCGACGGACTGCGCATCTTTTCCGGCATCGGCAAACTCTTTCTCTACCACGTCACGCGCTTTACCAAACGCCAGCGCTTCGGTCTGGGCAAAGAAGTTCGACAGCAGCTTGCTGTGATGATCGCCCAGCTTGTTGTGGGTGTTCGCCGGAGCAATAAAGTCGCAAGGGATAAGCTTAGTGCCCTGGTGGATCAGCTGGTAGAACGCATGCTGGCCGTTAGTGCCCGGCTCGCCCCAGATAATCGGACCCGTTTCGTAAGTTACCGGCGTGCCGTTACGGTCAACGTACTTACCGTTGGACTCCATGTTGCCCTGCTGGAAATAGGCGGCAAAGCGGTGCATATACTGGTCGTACGGCAGGATCGCTTCGGTTTCAGCACCAAAGAAGTTGTTGTACCAGATGCCGATCAGCGCCAGCAGCACCGGCAGGTTTTTCTCTTCCGGCGTGTCGGCAAAGTGGCGGTCCATCGCGTGCGCGCCGCTCAGCAGCTTCTCAAAGTTGCTGAAACCGATAGACAGGATGATCGACAGGCCAATCGCCGACCACAGTGAGTAGCGGCCGCCGACCCAGTCCCAGAACTCGAACATATTGTCAGTATCAATCCCGAACTCGCTGACCGCTTTAGCGTTGGTCGACAGCGCGGCAAAGTGCTTCGCCACGTCTTCCTGTTCACCGGAGGTCAGGAACCAGTCACGCGCGCTGTGGGCGTTGGTCATGGTCTCCTGAGTGGTGAAAGTTTTCGAGGCCACGAGGAACAGCGTGGTTTCCGGGTTCAGCGTTTTCAGCGTTTCGGCAATATGGGTGCCGTCGACGTTGGAAACGAAGTGCATATTCAGGTGGTTCTTATATGGGCGCAGTGCTTCGGTGACCATAAACGGACCGAGGTCGGAGCCGCCGATACCAATGTTCACCACGTCAGTGATGGCTTTGCCGGTGTAGCCTTTCCAGTCGCCGCTGATAATGCGCTCGGAGAAGCCTTTCATCTTTTCCAGCACCGCGTTGACTTCCGGCATCACATCTTTGCCATCAACCATGATCGGGGTGTTGCTGCGGTTGCGCAGCGCCACGTGCAGCACGGCACGATCTTCAGTGCGGTTGATCTTCTCGCCGGAGAACATCGACTTGATCGCGCCCTGCAGGTCGGTCTCTTTCGCCAGCGCTTGCAGCTTGTCGAGGGTTTCCTGGGTGATGCGGTTTTTGGAAAAATCCACCAGCATCTGGTCGTCAAAAGTCGCGGAGAATTTAGCAAACCGGTCGGCATCTTGCGCGAACAGGTCGGCAATCTGCACATCTTTCATCTGTTCAAAATGCTGCTGCAGTGCCTGCCAGGCAGCGGTTTGTGTCGGATTGATATTTTTCATAGCAACACACTCTTTTTATTTAAGAACCGTCATTCAGATCGGACGACATGTTACCCGTTAAGGAGCAGGCTCTTTCCTTTTCCTGCAACAGGTATCAGCAATCATCCCATCGCGATTTTGCACTCGGCGGGTGAGGATCGTGCCCACCAGGGGTTTCAGTATGACTATTCATACCCTGTTAAGGAAAAAAATTATAGCCTGGGGCGTGCTTATAAGAATTGACGCTTATGGTCTAAACGGTGATTTAGCTGACAAAAGTGATAAGCATGAGTGATACCAGCGCGGTCATAACAAAAATGAATAATCCTCAGCCGACAAGCGTTGACAGGGGAGGCATAACCCGATATTTCTAGTCCGCAACTTATGCACCACGTGCGTAAGCCAGAAGAGGCGCGTCGCCCAGGTAGTGTGTTGGAGGAGCCGTATCCGGTGAAGACACATCAGGGGGAAGCGACGCCGAGGTACCAACCACGCGGAGTGGGGCGTATCGACCACAGGGGCTGAATCCTCTGGGTTGTCACCAGCAACGTCCGGTAGTCGGGCGGCGAGGTGGGGCGCTTCTGGGTAAATCGTCGCTTTATGCTTCGGCTTCCCCTCATCTGCCCTTCCCTTGTGCCAAGCTGATGGAATAAATCCTGACACGAAGGTAGTCATCGTAATGTCTCAAAACCTGATCGTAGCGAAATTTGGCGGCACCAGCGTAGCCGACTTCCACGCTATGAACCGCAGCGCCGATGTCGTGCTGTCTAACCCCGACGTTCGTCTGGTGGTCCTTTCCGCGTCTGCGGGTGTCACTAATCTGTTGGTCTCTCTGGCTGAAGGCCAGCCGCAGGAGCAGCGCGCTTACCTGCTGGATGAGATCCGCCGCATTCAGTACGCCATTATCGATTCACTTAACCAGCCAGCGGTGATCCGCGAAGAGATCGACCGCATGCTGGATAACATCACCATGCTGTCCGAAGCGGCGGCACTGGCCAATTCGACCGCACTGACCGACGAACTGGTCAGCCACGGTGAGCTGATGTCCACCCTGCTGTTTGTTGAGATCCTGCGCCAGCGCGAAGCTGCCGCAGAGTGGTTCGACGTGCGCAAAGTGATGCGCACCGACGACCACTTTGGTCGTGCCGCGCCGGAGGTGGCGACGCTCGCCGAGCTGGCTAGCGTGCAGCTGCAGCCGCGCATTGCGGAAGCGCTGATTGTGACTCAGGGCTTTATTGGCAGCGAAGCGAAGGGCCGCACCACCACGTTGGGCCGCGGCGGCAGCGATTATACCGCTGCGCTGTTGGGCGAAGCGCTGAATGCTGCGCGCATTGATATCTGGACCGATGTGCCGGGTATCTACACCACCGATCCCCGCGTGGTGCCGGCGGCGAAGCGCATTGATGTGATTACCTTCGAAGAAGCCGCCGAAATGGCGACCTTCGGTGCCAAAGTGCTGCACCCGGCGACCCTGCTGCCTGCGGTACGCCGTGATATTCCGGTGTTTGTCGGCTCCAGTAAGGACCCGGCTGCGGGCGGCACTATCGTCTGCAACAAAACCGAGAACCCGCCGCTGTTCCGCGCGCTGGCTCTGCGCCGCAAGCAGACACTGTTGACGCTGCACAGCCTGAGCATGCTGCACACGCACGGCTTCCTGGCTGAACTGTTCAGCATCCTGGCGCGCCATCAGATTTCTGTCGACCTGATCACCACCTCCGAAGTGAGCGTGGCGCTGACGCTGGACACCACCGGCTCGACCTCTACCGGCGACAGCCTGCTTTCACAGGCGCTGCTCACCGAGCTTTCCTCACTTTGCCGCGTTGAGGTTGAAGAGAACCTGGCGCTGATCGCGATTATCGGCAACAAGCTGTCGCAGGCGTGTGGCGTGGGTAAAGAGGTGTTTGGCGTGCTCGACCCGTTCAATCTGCGCATGATCTGCTATGGCGCCAGCAGCTATAACCTCTGCTTCCTGGTACCGGGCAACGATGCCGAGAAGGTGGTTCAGACGCTGCACCGAAATTTATTCGAGTAACACTCAAACCGGGCCTGGCCCGGTTTTTTCTTACTGTAAACCTGCTATCTATATCCTGTGTTATGACAAATATGTCTGCTTAATCAACAACGCTAATAAGGATTTCCGGCTATGCTCGCCACCATTACCCGACTGTTTCCCCTCTGGGCAGTCCTGCTCTCTGTCGCCGCATATTACACCCCCACCACCTTTACCGGGATTGGCCCATACGTCACCTACCTGCTGATGCTGATTATGTTCGGCATGGGCGTGACGCTGAACATCGATGACTTTAAGCGCGTGCTGACCCGTCCGGCGCCGGTGATTGCCGGGACATTTCTGCATTATCTGGTGATGCCGCTGGCCGCGTGGGGCCTGGCTAAGCTGTTCAATATGCCGCCGGACCTCTCCGCCGGCATGATTCTGGTCGGCAGCGTCGCCAGCGGCACCGCATCGAACGTGATGATCTATCTGGCTAAGGGTGATGTCGCGCTGTCAGTGACCATCTCTTCCGTCTCCGCGCTGGTTGGCGTATTTGCCACCCCGCTGCTGACCAAGCTGTACGTTGATACCCATATTCAGGTCGATGTCGTCGGCATGCTGCTGAGCATTGTGAAAATTGTGGTGGTGCCGATCGGCCTTGGCTTGATTATCCATCACACCCTGAACGGCGTGGTAAAGCGCGTCGAGCCGTATCTGCCGGCATTTTCGATGGTGTGTATTTTGCTGATCATCAGCGCGGTGGTGGCAGGCAGCCAGGGCTTTATCGGTTCCGTTGGCCTGGTGGTGATTGTCGCGGTGATCCTGCATAACGCGATTGGACTGCTGGGCGGTTACTGGGGCGGCAAGCTGTTTGGCTTCGACGAATCTACCTGCCGCACGCTGGCGCTGGAAGTGGGGATGCAGAACTCCGGCCTGGCGGCAACGCTCGGCAAGCTGTACTTCTCCCCGCTCGCCGCCCTGCCGGGTGCGCTGTTCTCGGTGTGGCACAACCTGTCCGGTTCGCTGCTGGCCGGTTACTGGTCCGGTAAGCCGATTAAGAAAAAGTAACCTGCCTGCACCGGTGTGGCTGCGGCTATGACTGCGGGTCAGGCATGCCTGACCCCTACCAACACCGGCAAAACGACGCAGGGATCGGGCATGCCCGACCCGTACCAACACCGGCAAAATGACGTAGGGGTCGGGCATGCCCGACCCGTTGCGGTCAACCTCACTCAATCCTCATCTTTATCATCATCCGGCTGTTCCAGCACGCTGTAGGCCACCGCGCAGAACAGTGAGTTCAGGCGCTTCATGTCGCCCAGCAGGCCGAGGTGCAGCGAGCTGGTTTCGATACTCTGAACGTTATGCTGATGCAGGCGATCGACATGCGAGTGCGAATAGCGGCGGTTGGTGATGCGGAAACGGTGCTTCGAGCGGCGCAGGCGCCTGGCACTGGTGATATCACGCGATAAAAACACCGACAGGCTGAGGCGCAAATTGTTAGTTAACAGCTCCAGCTGCGCATCCAGCTCTTTCATGCCCTCCTGCGAAAACGCCCGGCGCGCTGCCAGCGATTTATCAGCCACGTCACCACTCATGCGCTCCAGAATATCGCCCGCCATTTCCAGGTTCAGCGCCATCTCAATCGTTTCCGCCCAGCGCCGTGAATCCTCTTCCGGGAGATCTTCCTTCGGCATCTGTGCCAGGTAGAGCTTGATGGCGGTGTACAGCACGTCAACATCGTCATCCAGCTTACGGATTTCGCGGTCTTCGCGCAGTTCGCCATGTACCACCTTGCTGAAGGTGGTGAGCATCTGCTCCAGCACATCGCCCATGCGCAGGGTTTCACGCGCGGCATTCGCCAGCGCCAGCGCCGGGGTATCGAGCGAGCCGGGATCAAGATGGCGCGGCTTCAGGCGCAGGTCGGTTTCGGTATCGTCCCCAATCAGCCGCTTGCACAGCCCGGCCATCGGTTCGGCAAACGGCACCATAATGATGCAGCGGATCAGGTTGTAAAAAACGTGGAAGAAGATGACAAGCTCTTCGTCGTTGACCGGCAGCTTTTCCAGCAGCGCCGCCAGCGGATCGATAAACGGCAGCACCAGCAGTGAGCCAATAAATTTAAACAGCAGGCTGCCCAGCGCCACGCGCTTTCCGGCGGCGTTCGACGCACTGTTATTCAGCATCGCCAGCAGGCCGCTGCCGAGGTTCGCCCCGATCACCAGGCACAGCGCCACCTTAAAGGAGATCACCCCGGTGGCGGTCAGCGTCGCGGTCAGCAGCACCGCAGCCAGGCTGGAGTAGCTGATAATGGCGAACAGCGCGCCGATCAGCGAGTCGAGCATCACGTCGCCGGTCAGTGAGGAAAACAGCACCTTCACGCCAGCCGCCTGGGTGATCGGCGTGGCGGCGGCAACAATCAGCTGCAGCGCCAGCAGGATCAGCCCCAGCCCGATGCTGGCTCGCCCCAGCTGACCGGCGCGGGTCTGCTTGCGCCCGAGGAAAAACACCACGCCAAAGAAGATAAATAGCGGCGACAGCCAGGAGAGATCAAAGGTCAGAATACGCGCCATCAGCGCCGTACCCACATCAGCACCCAGGATAATCACCAGCGCAGGCGTTAGCCCGACCAGCTCCTGCGCGACAAACGACGTAACCAGCATGGTGGTGGCATTACTGCTCTGTACCAGCGCGGTGACGCCAATTCCGGCAAGGAACGCCATCGGTTTTTTCGCCACGCTGCGGCTCAGAACCCGGCGCAGATCGGCACCGTAAACGCGCATAATACCGGTGCGGACAATATGGGTTCCCCACACCAGCAGCGCCACGGCAGAAAGAAGATTAAGCAGGGTTAACACCGATAAGAACCTCATACCATAAGAAATAGGATTCTTACGCAGCGGCTATGTGCGCTGCGCCTGATGGCAATAAGTTTAGTCGGTATTGTTAAAAAAATCTTTTTAATCAGCGTGATATCACGCCACTTCACGCAAGGTTTTCTTATCCAGCTGCAGGCCGATGATAGAGCCCGCCGGGTGCAGATCGTCCACCGAGCGGTTCAGCACATCCACCATCAGCTCAACATCGCGCGCTTTCACCCGGTAGCGGATAACGTTGCCCAGTAGGCTGTGGCTGAGGATTTCCGCTGGGATCCCCTCTTGCTGCGCGCAGAACAGCAGCGACTCAGGGCGGATCGCCACCTGGCTGTTGAAGCCAAACCCGGTCAGGCGCGTTGCCTGTTCCGGCGTCAGCAGGTTGTAGTTACCGATAAACCCGGCGGCAAACAGATTCACCGGCTGGGTATACAGCGACTCGGCGCTGCCGTTCTGTACGATTTTGCCTTTGTTCATCAGCACGATGCGGTCTGACAGCGTCAGCGCCTCTTCCTGATCGTGAGTGACAAACAGCGTGGTGAGATTCAGCTCTTTCTGGATACGGCGGATCTGATCGCGCAGATGGCGGCGGATACGCGCGTCCAGTGCCGACAGCGGCTCATCCAGCAGCAGCAGGCGCGGGCGCGTCACCAGCGATCGCGCCAGCGCCACGCGCTGACACTGGCCGCCGGAGAGCTGATGCGGGTAGCGTTTTGCGTAGTCATTAAGCTCCACCAGCTCAAGCACCTCCGCCACCCGCCGCTGGATCTCCGCCCCGCCCAGCTTCTGCATTTTCAGGCCAAACGCCACGTTGCGCTCCACCGTCATATTCGGAAACAGCGCGTAGCTCTGAAACACCATGCCAATGGTGCGCTGCTGCGGTGCCAGCGGCACAATGTCCTGCCCCTGCAGGATAATCTGCCCGCTGTCGACCGAAGTCAGCCCCGCCAGGCAGCGCAGCAGCGTCGATTTGCCGCAGCCGCTTGGGCCGAGCAGCGTGACGAACTCCCCCTCGCTGGCGCTGAACTCAATATCCTGAAAGATGGGGGTTGGACCGTAGCTTTTATTCAGTTGGGTAACGCTCAGATACGTCATGCTCAGCCTCTTTCACGGTTCAGGGTATTCGCCAGCCAGGTCACCAGCAGGACAACAAAGAAGTAGGAGATCACCAGCGCGCTGCTGAAGTGGCCGCTGCTGTTGCGCACGTTGTAGAGATACACCTGCAAGGTTTCAAACCGGGTGCCGACCAGCAGATTAGCGAAGACAAACTCGCCGATCAGGAAGGAGAAGGAGAGCAGCACCGCGATGGTCGCGCCTTTGCGCAGATTCGGCAGTACCACCAGCAGCGCCGCCTGCCAGGTGCTGGCACCGAGCAGATGTGCGGCGTCGATCAGCTCGCGCAGGTTAATCGCCTGCATATTGTTGGCGATGGCGCGGTAGATAAACGGCAGCGCGATGGTGAAGTAGCAGCCCAGCAGGATCCACGGCGTACCGGTTAGCATCAGCGGCGGCGCGGAGTAGAGCTGCAGCAGCCCGACCGAAGAGACCACCGGTGGAATGGCGAACGGCAGCAGGATCAGGATGTTCATCACCGCATCGAGTTTTGGAAAGTAGTAAGCAATCACAAACATCGTCGGCAGCACCAGCAGCAGCGAGAGCAGCAGCGAGCCGAAGCAGATCAGTAGCGAATGCCAGAGCGCCGTCAGAAAGCGCGGGTCGCTCCACAGCTGGATCAGCCACTTTAAGGTAAAGCCATCAGGCACAATGGTTGCGCCCCAGCGGGTTGCCAGCGCATACAGCAA
This sequence comes from Erwinia aphidicola, assembly GCF_014773485.1. Classification (GTDB taxonomy): domain Bacteria; phylum Pseudomonadota; class Gammaproteobacteria; order Enterobacterales; family Enterobacteriaceae; genus Erwinia; species Erwinia aphidicola. Next base: position 640,153 of record NZ_JACXBP010000002.1, read on the forward strand.
CGTCGCCAGCAGCGGCAGGGCCAGAATGGCAAATACCAGCCAGACGACCACCCGATGATATAGGTATTCACTGCGCGACATAGTCAGCTCCCCTGCCGGACGTGCTGGTAGCTCTTACGCACCAGCCACTGGTGGATCACGGTGATCAGCGACATCAGCACCACCAGCAGCATCGCCAGCGCGCTGCCGAGGTTGGGGTCGAGCGAAATGTCGCCGGAAACCAGCGCGGCTATCCGCACCGGAATGACGTTAAAGTTGCCGGTGGTCAACGCGTAGATCGTGGCGTAAGCGCCCAGCGCGTTGGCCAGCAGAATGACAAAGGTGCCGATCAGCGCGGGCATCAGGATCGGCAGGCCGATATGCCACCAGTAGCGCGCGCGGCTGGCGCCAAGCAGCGCCGCCGACTCCTGCCAGTCCCTCTTCAGGCTGTCGAACGCCGGGTAAAGCAGCAGAATGCCAAGCGGGATCTGGAACCAGGTATACACCACAATCAGCCCGTCGCTGGAGTAGAGCTTGAAGCCCTGCATGATGTCGTATTTACCCATCAGCAGCGTCAGGCAGCCGTTTAGCCCCAGCAGGATCACGAAGGCAAACGCCAGCGGCACGCCGGCAAAGTTGCTGGTCATATTGGTAAATGACATCAGAAAACGGTGCAGCCTGCCGCCGCCGAGCTGGTGCAGCGAGTAGCCGCCGAACAGCGCGATAGCCAGGCCGTACACGCTCGACCAGAACGAGATATTGAGCGAGAAACGGATCGCCTGCTGGTAAAACGGCGAGGTGAGGATATCGCTGTAGTTGGCCCATCCCCAGGCCTCGTTGATATCGCTGTAGAAGCTGTTGATGGCGATCCACACCAGCGGCGCAATTTGAAAGGCGATAAAGAATAGCGCAAACGGCAGCAGGCACAGCAGCGCGAGCCATTTCCCCCTCATAGCGTGGGTTCCAGCAGGGCGGCGCAGTAGGGTTTATCGTGCTCAACGCCGAGGATCTGGCAGATTGTGCCGCACAGTTCGGTTTGCTGCGGCACGGCGTCCGCATTCATCGAAAAAGCGCTGCCGAAGACAAACAGCGGGACGTGAGTCTCTTCCGGCAATATTCCGCCATGGCTGCGATCGTCGTTCATACCGTGATCGGCGGTGACAATCACCTGATAACCCTGCTGCAGCCAGGCCGGCATCCAGTGCGACAGATAGCCGTCGGCCATGCGCGCCCGGTTGCGGTATTGCGCAGAGGAGAAGCCGTGCTGGTGCCCGGCATCGTCGATATTCATCGGGTGGATCAGCAAAAAGTCCGGCTGATAGCGCAGCCGCAGGCTCTCGGCATCTTCAAACAGATGCGAGTCCGGGTAGCCATCATCAGAGTAGAAGTGCCCGAACTGGATCGGCAGCTCGGGCGCTTCAGTGTGACGGTCGCGCGCCGCAGAAAACGGCGTGCGGTTATACAGCTCGCTGACCCAGTGATAGGCCGCTGCAGCCGTGGTCAGCCCCGCCGCCCGCGCATAGTGGAACACGCTGCGCTGGTTGCTGAGGCGGCTGACGCCGTTGTGAATAATGCCGCTGTTCACCGGCGTGATGCCGGTGAGGATGCACTCATACAGCGGGCGCGAGAGCGAAGGCAGCTCGCAGATCATCCGGTAGCGCTGCCCGTGGCCCTGAGCGCACTCCGCCTGCAAATAGCCCATCGCGTGTTGCGCCACCTGAAAATTCAGGCCGTCCAGCACCACCAGAATGGTTTTCATCACGTTGCCTTATTGCTTCATGTTGATGATGACGCTTTCCTGCCACAGTCGCGGCAGCTGTTTTGCCGCTTTATCCCACGCGGCGGTGTCGGCGATAGGATGCGCATTTTTGTATTCCGCATCCGGCAGCATTTTGGCCTGCACGTCCGCTGGCAGTTTCAGGTGTTCTGCGCGAATTGGGCGGGCATAGCCGCGTGCGAGGTTAATCTGCCCGGCGTCGGAGAAGATATATTCACGCGCCAGTTTGGCGGCGTTCGGGTGTTTGGCATATTTGTTGATGATGGTGGTGTAGCCGGAGGTGATAGAGCCATCGGACGGGATCACCACTTCAAAGCGTTTCGGGTCAATCTGGTCGCGGTAGTTCAGACCGTTGAAGTCCCACACCACGGCGACCTGAATCTCCCCCTTCTCGATGTTGGCAATCACCGGATCGGTTACGCCAAGCCGCCCCTCTTTTGCCAGCTCGCTAAAGAAATCCAGCGCGGGTTTCAGGTTCTTCTCGTTGCCGCCCATCGCGTAGCTGGCAGCCAGCACGCCGTTGGCCGCCTGTGCCGCAATGCCGACGTCGCCGATGGTCACCACATATTTGCCTTTCTTCAGGTCGGCCCAGCTGTGGGGGATATCTTTGACCTGGTCTTTATTGATGATAAAGGCGATGGTGCCGGTATAGGCCAGCGCCCAATGGCCATCTTTGTCTTTCGCCCAGTCCGGGATCTGATCCCAGGTGGTGGGTTTGTAGGGCTGCGTCACCCCTTTCTGCACGGCGACCGGCCCGAAAGCCGCACCGACATCGCCGATATCCGCACTCGCGTTATTTTTCTCCGCGGCGAACTTGGCAATCTCCTGAGCGGAGGACATATCCGTATCACTGTGCTTGATACCATATTTGCTGCTGATATCTTCCCAGGTGCCTTTCCAGTTAGCCCAGCTGTCAGGCATGCCAACGCTGTTAACCTGGCCTTCCGCCTGCGCGGCTTTTTCCAGCGCGGCGGTATTGGCAGCCCAGCTGCTGGCCGGTAATGACAGGACGATGGCACTGGCTAATACGGATGCGAACAAAGATTTCATGGTTGATGCTCCGAATAATGGGGGGTGGCCTTCTGGACTAGTCCAGCAAGATGCGAGCCAATCTAGCCTGGTGGGATGAATGTTTTATGACAGCGCCCGTGGGCTGTGGACTAGTCCACCCTCTCCTGCCAGGCTGTGTCCTTAGGCTTGCGCCCCCGGTGGTGCGATTATTGTGCAGTTTCGCACCAAATTGAGGCTTAACGATGACCAAATCATTAACGGTGGATGTAATCAGCCGGACACTGGCGGCGAGGATCCGTCAGGGGGATTATGCCGCCAGTCGGCGTCTGCCTGCCGAACGCGTGCTGAGCGAGCAGTTCGCCACCACGCGCATCACGCTGCGTGAGGCGCTGGGGCAGTTGGAAGCCGAGGGAATGATTTATCGCGAACTGCGGCGCGGCTGGTTTATCGCTCCGCCACGCCTCGCCTACGACCCGCTGCTGCGCAGCCACTTTCACGCGATGGCCGAACGCCAGGGGCGCGTCGCTGCCACCCAGGTGCTGGATGCGCAAAATGTGGCGGTCAGCGCGACGATAGCCACGCGTTTGGAGATGCAGGAGGGGGAAGAGGTGGTGCGCATTCGTCGCCTGCGGCGCATTGATGGCCGGGCGGTGCTGTATGTCGAACACTATCTCAACCCGCGCTATTTTCCTCAGCTGCTGAGCTTTGACCTGACGCGTTCGCTGACCCAGCTGTATCAGGAGGAGTATGGCATCAGCTATGGCCGTGTCGGCTTCACAATGCTGCCCGCCCCGCTGCCAGCCTTCGCCGCCCCGGCGCTGAAAGTCGCCGCCGGCAGTCCGGCACTGTTTATCACCCGCGTTAACCGCGACCAGCACGACCGGATTATCGACTGCGACTGCGAGTACTGGCGTTATGACGCGCTGTATATTGCGGTAGAGGTGAAGCAGGCAGTAAACGAGGTGGGATAACGTCCTGGCCAATCATCGATAAAGCGCGATGAACCGTCAGCGGCGTGAATGACGGTTCATCAGTGAAGGCGGTTCAGTGACTGATTTGAGCCAGGTCGTGGTCAGAGAGGCCGGTCAGCTCTTTGACTAATTGCATCTCCATGCCTTTCAGGATCAGATTACGCGCGACCTCACGCTTTCCTTCCTGCCGTCCAGTCTCAAGACCTTGCTCAAGACCTTTTTTAAGACCTTTTTTAAGACCCTGCTCAAGGCCTTTCTGTTCAAGCTGCTCAGCAATAGTCATCAGTTGGTCCTCATACAGTGGCATTTTCCGCGCCAGATTACGTACGAAAGCTTCAGCGTCCTGAGAGCGCAGAGATCGCGGAGCGGGGGCGTACACCCCCATGAGGGATCAATCCGCGTCATATCCCAGGTTCGGGGCCAGCCAGCGTTCGACTTCGCTGACCGGCATGCCTTTGCGTTTGGCGTAGTCTTCAATCTGGTCACGCTGCAGCTGAGCCACGGCGAAATATTTACTGTCCGGGTGGCTGAAAATCCAGCCAGAGACCGCCGCACCTGGCCACATGGCGAATGACTCGGTGAGCTGCATGCCGGTGTGAGTTTCCACGTCGAGCAGCTGCCAGATGGTGGCTTTCTCGGTGTGCTCCGGACAGGCGGGGTAGCCCGGTGCCGGACGGATGCCCTGATAGTTTTCGCGGATCAGCTCTTCGTTGCTGAGGTTTTCAGTGGCGGCAAAGCCCCAGATGACCTTACGCACCCGCTCATGCAGGTATTCGGCAAAGCCTTCCGCCAGGCGGTCTGCCAGCGCCTTCACCATGATCTTATTGTAGTCGTCATGCTTAGCATCCCAGGCTTCAGCCAGTGCATCCTCTTCCAGCCCGCCGGTCACGGCAAAGGCGCCGAGGTAGTCGGCCTTACCGCTGGACTTTGGTGCGACGAAATCAGCGAGACAGTAGTTAGCAAAGCCCGTCTTTTCTGTCTGTTGGCGTAAGTGATGACTCACTTTCAAAATATGCGAACGCGATTCATCAGTGTAGATTTCAATGTCGTCACCCACGCGGTTAGCCGGGAAAATCCCCACTACGCCGCGCGGATTGAGCGCGCCATCGCGACTGAGCTGGTCGAGCATCGCATTGGCATCGGCGAACAGGCGTTTTGCCTCTTCGCCGACCACCTCATCTTCCAGAATGCGCGGATATTTGCCCGCCAGAGACCAGGTCATAAAGAATGGCGTCCAGTCGATGTAGTTACGCAGCACTTCGATGTTAGCGCTTACTTCGCTTACACCCATCCTGTGTGCTGGCGGGGGTGTATAACTTTGCCAGTCGAAGGTAAAATCATTGTCGCGCGCAGCCTGCAACGTCACCGGCGGCGTGCGCGGCTTCTTACGCGCATGCTGAATACGCACCGTGTCATACTCTTTGCGCGTGCGGGCCACAAAGTCTTCGCGCTGCGTCGCCGACAGCAGCGCCGACACCACGCCCACGGTGCGCGAAGCATTCTGCACGTAGACCGTTGGTCCGCTGTAGTTCTGCTCGATTTTCACCGCCGTGTGCGCTTTTGAGGTGGTCGCGCCGCCAATCAACAGCGGCAGGGTAAAGCCCTGGCGTTCCATCTCTTTTGCCACGTTGACCATCTCATCCAGCGACGGGGTGATCAGCCCGGACAGCCCGATGATATCGGCGTTGTGCTCGCGGGCCGTTTTCAGAATTTTGTCGCTCGGCACCATCACGCCAAGATCGATTATTTCGTAGTTATTACACTGCAACACCACGCCGACGATATTCTTGCCGATGTCGTGTACGTCGCCCTTCACCGTTGCCAGCACGATTTTGCCGTTGGTGCTGCCCTTCGCTTTGCTGGCTTCGATATAGGGTTCAAGGTAAGCCACCGCCTGCTTCATTACGCGGGCAGATTTCACCACCTGCGGCAGGAACATTTTGCCCTCGCCGAACAGGTCGCCGACCACATTCATGCCGGACATCAGCGGCCCTTCAATCACCTCAATCGGGCGAGCGGCCAGCTGACGTGCGGCTTCAGTATCTTCCTCAATAAATTCGGTAATGCCTTTCACCAGCGAATATTCGAGGCGCTTCGCTACTTCCCAACTGCGCCATTCCGCCTGGGGTTTAGTACTGTCATCTTCCGCTTTGCTGCCGCGATATTTCTCGGCGAGGTCGAGCAGGCGCTCGGTGCCGTCGTCGCGGCGGTTCTGAATAACGTCCTCCACCGCTTCACGCAGATCGCCTGGCAAATCGTCATAGATTGCCAGCTGCCCGGCGTTGACGATGCCCATATCCATGCCGTTGCGGATGGCGTGATAGAGGAACACCGCGTGGATCGCCTCGCGCACCGGGTCGTTCCCGCGGAAGGAGAACGACACGTTGGAGACGCCGCCAGAGATCATCGCATGCGGCAGTTCGCGCTTGATATCTTCACAGGCGCCGATAAAGTCCATCGCGTAGTTGTTATGTTCTTCGATCCCGGTGGCAACGGCGAAGATATTTGGGTCAAATATGATATCTTCCGGCGGGAAGCCCACGTCTTCAGTCAGCAGCTGATAAGCGCGGCGGCAAATCTCGATTTTACGCGCGCGGGTGTCTGCCTGGCCAACTTCATCGAAGGCCATCACCACCATCGCCGCGCCGTAGCGCCGCACCAGGCGGGCATGTCGCAGGAACTGATCGACCCCCTCTTTCATCGAGATGGAGTTCACAATCCCTTTGCCCTGAATGCACTGCAGGCCTTTTTCGATCACCTCCCACTTGGAGGAGTCGATCATGATCGGCACGCGGGCGATATCCGGCTCGCCGGCGATCAGGTTAAGGAAACGCACCATCGCCGCTTCGGCGTCGAGCATCCCTTCATCCATATTGATATCGATGATCTGCGCACCGCTCTGCACCTGCTGCAGCGCGACTTCCAGAGCTTCGTTATACTTTTCTTCTTTGATCAGGCGCTTAAACTTCGCCGAACCGGTGACGTTGGTACGCTCGCCGACGTTCACAAACAGGCTTTCCGCGCTGATGGTCAGCGGCTCCAGCCCGGAGAGGCGGCAGGCGACTGGCAATTGCGGCAGCTGGCGCGGGGCGACGCCGTCGATAGCTTGCGCCATCGCCGCAATGTGCTGCGGGGTGGTGCCGCAGCAGCCGCCGACGATATTGAGGAAGCCGGAGCGCGCCCATTCACCAATCTGTTCGGCCATAATGTCAGCATCAAGATCGTACTCGCCGAAGGCGTTCGGCAGCCCTGCATTCGGATGAGCAGTAACATAGCTTTCGGCGATGCGCGACAGCTCGGCCACATACTGGCGCAGTTCATCCGGGCCAAGCGCACAGTTAAGGCCAAACGAGAGCGGCTCGGCGTGGCGCAGCGAGTGATAGAAGGCTTCGGTAGTCTGGCCGGAGAGCGTACGCCCGGAGGCATCGGTGATGGTACCGGAAATCATCAGCGGCAGCTCGATGCCGAGGGCTTCGAACTCCTCTTTGACGGCGAAGATCGCCGCTTTGGCGTTCAGGGTATCGAACACCGTTTCGATCATGATGATATCGCAACCGCCTTCCACCAGCGCACGCGTCGATTCACGGTAGGCTTCCACCAGCTGATTAAAGGTGACGTTTCGAAAGGCTGGGTCGTTAACATCAGGAGAAATGGAGCAGGTACGGTTAGTAGGCCCTAACACACCGGCAACATAGCGCGGGCGATCCGGCGTTTTAGCACACCATTCATCGGCGCAGGCGCGCGCCAGCTTTGCGGCGGCGTAGTTAATTTCTGCTGACAGCGACTCCATATGGTAGTCGGCCATCGCGATGGTGGTGGAGTTGAACGTGTTGGTTTCGAGGATATCCGCGCCTGCAGCCAGATAGCCGTTGTGAATTTCGCTAATTATATCCGGTTGGGTGAGCACCAGCAGGTCGTTGTTGCCCTTGAGATCGCTCGGCCAGTCGGCGAAACGCGCACCGCGATAATCTTCTTCTTCCAGCCTGTAGCTCTGGATCATGGTGCCCATACCGCCATCAAGCAGCATAATGCGTTTTTTCAGCTGCTGATGCAGCGCTTCAATCCGGTTACTCACAGCACTTCCCCTTCCACTTCACTCGCAGGCACCAACGCCAACACGCCATACTGGCACAACTTTTGCGCGGGTAAAAGTTATGCGATATGAGAGTTCTTCAACCGCTAATAAAGCCAGAAAAAGCTGGAAGTATGGCGGGTATGCAACGAAAATGATTTCCATAACCATAACAACTAAGGAGTCAGGTATGGCCACCCCCGTCGCGGCAAAACGCGGAAAGAAACCCCGCGCTGCCGCCGCTGCTCCCGCCGCACCTGCCGGGCAGGTCCAGTCATTAACCCGCGGCCTTAAGCTGCTGGAATTCATTGCTGAATCGCACGGCAGCGTGGCGCTGACCGAACTGGCGCAGCAGGCCGGCTTACCCAACTCCACCACCCATCGTCTGTTGACGACCATGCAGCAGCAGGGATTTGTGCGTCAGGTGGGCGACTTAGGGCTATGGACCATTGGCGCGCACGCGTTTGTAATCGGCAGCAGCTTCTTGCAGAGCCGCAACCTGCTGGCGCTGGTGCATCCGATGTTGCGTTCGCTGATGGAAGAGTCGGGAGAGACGGTGAATCTGGCGGTACTGGACCTCAGCGATCATCAGGCGGTGATTATCGACCAGGTGCAGTGTACCCAGCTGATGCGTATGTCGGCACCGATCGGCGGCAAGCTACCGATGCACGCCTCCGGGGCAGGTAAAGCGTTTCTGGCCAATCTGAACGACAAGCAGGTAACGGAACTGCTGCATCGCAAGGGGCTGCACTATTACACGCCGAAAACCCTGATGTCGCCGCAGAGCCTGAAGGATAATCTCGCGCTGGTGCGCAAAACCGGCTATTCGTTCGACGATGAGGAGCATGCGCTGGGGCTGCGCTGCGTGGCCGCCTGCATTTATGATGAGCACCACGAACCGTTTGCGGCGATCTCCATCTCCGGCCCAATCTCGCGTATTACCGATGACCGCGTGACCGAGCTGGGTGCGCTGGCGATTAAAGCCGCCAAAGAGATCACCCGCGAATATGGCGGTGGGCGCTAACCTCATTTATAGCCAAAATAATGGGAGCGGCATCAAAGGGTATGAAGGGTATAGCGCTGGCAAAAGCGCTGACGCCGACGATAAGCAAACACATCTTCGATATGGCCATTGCGGATGCGCTGCTGCAGCTCGCGCCAGTACCCGGCGCGAAACAGTTCACTGTGCATCTCATCGAACAGCCTGGCGATTGCCGGGTCGGCACACAGATAGTGACGAAACTCCTCCGGGAACACATCCTCCGGCGACACGCTGTACCACGGCTCGTGGCTCAGCTCATCCTCCGGGTAGCGCGGCGGCGGGATGTCGCGAAAATTCACTTCGGTCATGTAACTGATTTCATCGTAGTCATAGAACACCACGCGCCCGTGGCGGGTGATGCCGAAATTTTTATACAGCATATCGCCGGGGAAGATGTTGGCCGCCGCCAGCTGCTTTACCGCGTTGCCGTACTCCTCGATTGCCTCGCGCCGCTGCTGCGGATTAGCCTGCTCCAGCCACATATTGAGCGGCGTCATGCGGCGCTCCATATACAGATGGCTGATGACCAGCTGCTCGCCCTGATAGTGGAGTTTCTCCGGCACCTCGCGCTGCAGCAGTGCCAGCAGCTGTGGGCTAAGCCGCTGCTGCTCGATCGCGAAGTTCTCAAACTCCTGGGTGTCGGCCATTCTGCCCACGCGGTCATGCTCCTTGACCAGCTGGTAGCACGCGCGCACCCGCTCCGGCGTGACCTCTTTCTGCGGCGCAAAGCGGTCTTTGATCACCTTAAATACCCGATCGAAGCCCGGCAGGGTAAATACCAGCATCACCAGGCCCGGTACGCCGGGCGCGATAACAAACTGTTCGCGGGTTTGCGTCATATAGCTGAGGTATTCGCGATAGCTCTCAGTCTTGCCATGCTTCTGGCAGCCAATCGCCATATACAGCTCGGCGGTGGTTTTGCCGGGAAGGATCTCGCGCAGCCATTCGACCAGCGCCGCCGGCAGTGGGGCATAAACCATAAAATAGGAGCGGGCGAAGCCAAACACGATACTCGCCTCACGGTTGCTGGTCAGGCAGGTATCGATAAACAGCTCGCCCTCATCGCTGCGGTGGATTGGCAGCAGAAAGGCGCAGATGCCGCAAGGGGTGCGCAATTTAGCCACCAGCCAGGCCGCTTTGTTGCGATAAAACAGTTCGTTAGCCACCTGTAGCGTTGCCTGCTGTAGCGCCTCCGCACTGAACTGTTCGTGCAGGTGCGCCGTGATAAAGCCGATATCGCGCGCCAGATCCTGCCAGGGCAGGCGCAGCGGCAGGTCGTGCAGCAGACGGCTCAGCAGCGGCGGCCAGCCGGCCGTCGCGCTGAACTCCCTGGCCAGCGGCCGCGGAATGGTACGAAAGCGCCGTTCGGGCTGCGAGCTGAAGATAAATAGCCGCTCCGGCGTCAATGCCTGGTGGCTGAACAGCCGACAGTAGACGGAGTTAAAAAAGCTTTCGGCAATCTCAAAGCGCGGATAGTCCGGCAGCAGATCGGTATAGATCGCCTTCACCCGCTGGAGAAAATCGCGGTCGTCGGCCTGTGAGGCGGTGATGCAGCGCAGCTGTTCCACCACCAGGCCGACGTGATGGTCGTAGAGGTGAATACGCGCTTTCATCGCCTGCTGCACCGCCAGCCAGTCGGCCTGTTCAAAGCGCTGCTGCGCCCCGGCGGTAACCTCAAGAAAGCGACCATACTGCGCGTCAAATCCCTGCAGGATGGTGCGGGCAATCAGGGTTTCGAGTGTGGCCATGGTGTGCCTCCGGCGCTGGATTCAGGAAGGGACGGGCATGCCCGTCCCTGTTGAGAAACCTGAAGCGTTGTGGCTAAAACTGATCTTCTTCCGTCGAACCGGTCAATGCCGTGACGGATGACACCCCACCCTGAATAATGGTGGTGACATGGTCAAAGTAGCCGGTGCCGACCTCCTGCTGATGCGAAGAGAAAGTGTAACCCTGCTTGATAGCGGCAAACTCCGGCTGCTGCACTTTCTCTACGTAGTGGCGCATCCCCTCCCCCTGCGCATACGCCTGCGCGAGGTCGAACATGTTGAACCACATGCTGTGGATCCCTGCCAGGGTGATGAACTGATATTTGTAGCCCATTTCAGACAGTGCCTGCTGGAAGCGGGCGATGGTGTCGTCGTCGAGATTCTTTTTCCAGTTAAATGACGGTGAACAGTTGTATGCCAGCAGCTTGCAGGGGAAGCGGGCGTGTATCGCGTCGGCGAAACGGCGCGCCTGCTCCAGGTCCGGCTTCGAGGTTTCACACCAGATCACGTCGGCATAAGGTGCGTAGGCCAGCCCGCGGCTGATCGCCTGTTCGACTCCGGCATGGGTGCGGAAAAAGCCCTCCGGGGTGCGCTCACCGCTGATAAATGCACGGTCATATTCGTCGCAGTCGGAGGTGATCAGGTCTGCTGCGTCGGCATCGGTACGCGCAATCAGCACCGTTGGCACACCCATCACATCCGCCGCCAGCCGCGCCGCCACCAGTTTCTGAATCGCTTCCTGGGTTGGCACCAGCACTTTGCCACCCATATGTCCGCACTTCTTCACCGAGGCCAGCTGATCCTCAAAATGCACGCCGGCGGCTCCAGCCTGGATCATCGACTTCATCAGTTCAAATGCATTCAGCACGCCGCCAAATCCGGCTTCGGCATCCGCGACAATCGGCAGGAAGTAGTCAACATGGCGCGGGTCGCCCGGCTCAATCTCGCTCGACCACTGGATCTGATCGGCACGCTGGAACGTGTTGTTGATCCGTTCCACCACCGACGGCACCGAGTTGGCCGGGTACAGCGACTGGTCCGGGTACATGCTGGCTGCGAGATTAGCATCGGCCGCGACCTGCCAGCCGGATAAGTAAATAGCCTCAATCCCCGCTTTCGCCTGCTGCAGCGCCTGCCCACCGGTCAGGGCGCCCAGGCTGTTGACGTAACCTTTCTGCGCTCCGCCGTTAAGCAGTTTCCAGAGCCGGTGCGCACCGTTTTCGGCCAGGGTACAGACCGGGTTGACCGAGCCGCGCAGCTTAACCACTTCCGCCGCGCTGTAGGGGCGGGTAATGCCGTCCCAGCGAGCTTCACGCCAGGTTTGTTCTATCTGCTGAATCTGTTGGATACGAGAAGTCATTGTGGTGCTCCTTGTCAGGGTTCAGGGGAGTAAGCGGTAGCCGGGCAGAGTCAGAAACTCCACCAGTTCGGGTTCGGTGGTAATGCGCTCCATCAGCGCGGCGGCTTCGTTAAAGCGCCCGTTGTCATAGCGCGTGTCGCCCAGCTCCTGGCGAATAACCTGCGTCTCTTCAGTCAGCATCTGGCGGAACAGTGCTTCGGTTACCACTTCTCCGCTTTGCAGGGTTTTGCGATGGTGGATCCACTGCCAGATTGAGGTACGCGAGATCTCAGCGGTGGCAGCATCCTCCATCAGACCGTAAATTGGCACGCAGCCGTTGCCGCTAATCCAGGCTTCGATGTACTGCACCGCCACGCGAATATTGGCGCGCATGCCCGCCGCGGTGCGCGCTCCGTCGCAGGGGGCCAGCAGCTGCTCAGCGGTAACGGGGGCATCCTGCACGCGCATTACCTGTAGCTGGTTTGGGCGGTCGCCCAGTACCTGATTGAAAATCTCCATCACGGCGTCGGCCAGGCCTGGATGTGCAATCCAGGTGCCGTCATGCCCATTGCTGGCTTCACGCTGCTTATCAGCCTGCACTTTATCCAGCACCCACTGATTGCGTTCGGCATCTTTGCTGGGGATAAAGGCCGCCATGCCACCCATCGCAAACGCGCCGCGCCGGTGGCAGGTTTTGATCAACAGTCGTGAGTAAGCATCGAGAAACCCCTGATCCATCGTGAGCGACTGGCGATCCGGCAGGACGCGATCCGGGTAGTTCTTCAGCGTTTTGATATAGCTGAAGATGTAATCCCAGCGACCGCAGTTTAGCCCGACGATGTGATCGCGCAGGTGATAGAGGATCTCGTCCATCTGGAATACCGCCGGCAGCGTTTCAATAAGCAGCGTGGCTTTGATGGTACCGCGTGGCAGATCGAAACGATCTTCGGCGTAGCTGAATACGTCACTCCACCAGGCCGCCTCCTGGTAAGACTGGGTTTTTGGCAGGTAGAAATAGGGGCCACTGCCCTTTGCCAGCAGCGTGTCGACGTTGTGAAAGAAGTAGAGCGCGAAATCAAACAGGCTGCCCGGGATCGCCTCATCACGCCAGGTAACGTGTTTTTCCGGCAGGTGCAGACCGCGCACGCGGCAGATCAATACCGCGGGATCGGGCTTCAGCTGGTAGATCTTCCCGGCTTCATTGCGGTAGCTGATAGTGCCGTTTACCGCATCGCGTAGATTGATCTGTCCGGCAATCACCTTCTCCCAGCTGGGCGCCAGCGAATCCTCAAAATCCGCCATAAAGACATTCACGTTGGCGTTGAGCGCATTGATCACCATCTTGCGTTCAACCGGGCCGGTGATCTCTACCCGGCGGTTCTGTAAATCGGCTGGGATACCGCGGATCTTCCACTCTTTATCTTTAATGGAATTAGTTTCCGAAATAAAACCCGGCAGTACTCCGCCATCGATTTTATGCTGCACCCGTTGGCGATCGGCCAGTAGTGCATGACGTCGCGGCGTAAAGCGTGCCACCAGTTCAGCCAGAAAATCGACGGCGGAATCGGTAAGGATCTGTTGTTCTGCCTGACCAAATGCGCGCTGAAAGGTCAGTTCGCTGCTGATTACCTGCTGTGTCATCTTATTCTCCTGTCATCGACCGGTGGTCGGCTGAGAGATCGGGGTGCTGCCGCTGAACAATCTTTAAGCTACAGGATCAAAATATAATCAGTTAAAATTTAAAATCAAAAACTATTTCCATTTTAATTAAAAATTCATCTCAACATGATGATTTAAAGAGAGATTAAAGCTCGCAATAACAGGAAGGTGTTTTCATCGGAAATGTGAGTAAGCTCGGGTGACAGGATTAAGCTTGATGGGGAGGAGTTTACAGCTGTGGAAATGCCAAAGGGTGGATCGAGGATCCACCCTTTGCTTTCTACGTTCAGCGCGACTATTCGAGCGTCGGGTTCATATGGCGCAGGTCGAATGGCGTAATCTGGTAAACGTAGTAGTTGAGCCAGTTGGAGAACAGCAGGTTGCCATGGCTACGCCAGCTGGCACGCGGCGGTAGCTCAGGGTTGTCATGGGGGAAGTAGTTGAATGGTACTTCCGGCTGCAGGCCAGCGTCGTAGTCGCGATGATATTCGCCGGAAAGCGTCAGGGCATCGTACTCGGGGTGGCCGGTGACAAATGCCAGGCGCTTATCCTTGCTGGCAAACAGATAGGCTCCGGTCTGCTCCGATTCCGCGAAGATCTCCAGATCGGTGTAGTCTCGCAGTAGCTGCACCGGGAAATCAGCATAGCGTGAGTGCGGCGCAAGGAAGGTATCGTCAAAGCCCCGCGTGAGCAGCGCATGCGGATGCAGGATCTGGTGCTCAAACACACCTGAAAGCTTGTTTTCCCGCGTCTGCTTGGGAATGCCATACAGAATGTTTAACGCCGCCTGTACCGCCCAACAGACGAACAGTGTGGAAGTGACGTGTTCTTTCGCCCAGTGCAGTACCTGCTGGATCTGCGGCCAGTAAGCCACATCATTAAAGTCGACCAGTCCCAGCGGCGCGCCGGTGACGATCAATCCATCGTAGTTATCATGCTGAATATCTTCGAAATTACAGTAGAAATTATTCAGATGCTCCGAAGGGGTATTACGTGATTCCCGGCTGTCGATGCGCAGCAGCTGCACATCAATTTGCAGGGGAGAGTTGGAGAGCAGGCGCAGAAACTGGTTCTCGGTTTCGATCTTCTTCGGCATCAGATTCAGTACCAGCACTTTTAGCGGGCGGATCATCTGCGTGCTGGCACGCGTGGACGTCATGACAAAGACGTTCTCGTTGCGCAGAAAATTCACGGCTGGTAATTCATCGGGTACCCTGATCGGCATAACCTGCTTCCTCACTACATACGTTTATACGTTTAGACATCCAGACAGCCAAAGATAACGCGCTCTGCCGTGAATGTCGAGTATTCATCGAATAGTTGAAAATGTTTCATCACGCCTGGCTTTGGGGACTAAAAGTGTTGTTCCCGCAGTGTGCGTCAATAATAGCTAAAATAGGGAAGTCGGGAGCTGCCTGGCTTTGTTAGATTGCACATTTCTAAACAGATAATGTGTTCAATGATATGCAAAAAATAAAGGAATATCTCGCGCTGGCGATGATGATGTGCGTGCCATATCTGATTGTAATGGCTGATAATTATATTTTCAAAAATGAGGTTAATAAGCATTCAATAACCGCCATCTCACACTCTGTCTTTCTGATTATTAATATAATCCTGCTGTATAAAATCAAACATAATAACAGAGACCTGTCCGGGGGGATCTTACTGATTATAGGGCTTTTTGCTGCGATGTTTATCCGTGAGAACCGGGAAAATATTCGCGATTTATTTAACGGAGCGCTTCACTGGTCGTGGCTGGCTATCGCAATATCAGTGAGTTATCTGTGGCAGGCGGCTCAGCAAGGCATCAGGAAGACTTTGAGAAATCTTGTCGAGCTGCACCGATTCGGCGATTATAACTACTTGATTTGTGGTCTTATTTTAGTGCTGGTGTGGTCCAGACTGTTTGGCAACCGCTATGTCTGGAAGGGAATTGCGAATATTCATTATAGCGAAGCATTGAAAAATACTGCTGAAGAGCCCACTCAGAGCCTGGGTTATCTCATCATTATGTATGGATTAGTGAAGATCTTACGCAGTAAGTAGGCAGCACGTGTCGATCAACGATTGGCCTTTGGGATCTGGCGTGCTTAACAGCCCTGTAAACGCAAAAAACCCCGGCCTTTCGGTCGGGGTTATTGCTTTATTTGATGCCTGGCAGTTCCCTACTCTCGCATGGGGAGACCCCACACTACCATCGGCGCTACGGCGTTTCACTTCTGAGTTCGGCATGGGGTCAGGTGGGACCACCGCGCTAAAGCCGCCAGGCAAATTCTTTGTGCTCTGTCCTGTGTCTTTTGTGCTGATGCTGCGTTGGCCGCGCTCGTAAAGTCAGTCACATACTTCAGTATGCTCCCTCCTTTCCTTCGCTTGCCGCCTTGCCTCAGCGCAAAATACTTCGGACTTAATTCCGGTAAACAGGCTGAAAATCTCTTTTGCGTCTCTCATAACGCGCACCAGAACGCTTCTGGCGTTGTAAGGTTAAGCCTCACGGGTCATTAGTACCGGTTAGCTCAACGCATCGCTGCGCTTACACACCCGGCCTATCAACGTCGTAGTCTTCAACGTCCCTTCAGGGGTC
>NZ_JACXBP010000003.1 GCF_014773485.1 Erwinia aphidicola
GACGACAAACCGTTCCGCGAGTCGGACGTGCTGCAGCGCGCCTATAACAACGCGATGCAGCAGTACGGCACCGGCAGCGACCTGCAGAAGGCGGCGCAGGCGGTAACGGGCGCGCTGACGGCGCTGGCGGGCAATAACCTGGCCGGGGCGCTGGCGAGCGGCGCATCGCCGTATCTGGCGACGGAAATAAAGAAACGCGTGGGTGAAGACAACATTGCCGCCAACGCGATGGCGCACGCGGTGCTGGGCGCGGTAACGGCGCAGCTGAACAACCAGTCGGCCGTGGCCGGGGGGCTGGGCGCAGGCGGCGGCGAGCTGGCGGCGCGCTACATCGCCGGGCAGCTGTTCCCGGGCAAAACCGCAGACCAGCTGAGCGAGAGTGAGAAACAACAGGTCAGCGCGCTGAGCCAGCTGGCCCCAGGGCTTGCAGGGGGCCTGGCGACGGGCGATACTGGCGGTGCTGTGACGGCCGCTCAGGCGGGTAAGAATGCGGTGGAGAATAATGCGCTGAGCGTGCCGGACAACAAAGCGCGTGCTCAGGAAATGACTCAGTGCCAGGGTAGTGCTGCCTGTAAAAATGCTGTTATTGATAAGTACAAGAAAATCAATGCAGAACAGCATGAAAGCGTGGTGGGATGCAAAGGCGCTCAGGACTGTGTTAACAAAGCCAATGAGGTGGGCCAGTTACAGGCTGATTATGTCCGTCGCACCAATGAGTTGCTTGAAAAGGCTCGTTCTGATGGTGGTTTAAGCCCGGCAGAACAGAACGAATTATCTGTCCTTCAGTTGACGGCTATCCAACTTGAGGCAGACAGAAACGCGGCGATCCATAATGCGCTGATGTCCGGTGACTCGCCTGAAGTGAAGCAACTTGCAATAAACTCGTTAGCGCAGGTGGCAGGGACAAGTGCGGCAGGGATAGCGGCGGGGATTGGGAAGTCTGGAGCGAAAGAAACATCGGCAACTGGACAAAGTAGTACTATCGTTCCTGGTGGCGGGCTGGCAGCCCATGAGAAAGCAGGCGGTCATTTGATTGATCGACATGTAGGAAAAACTGAAGCGGAGTTATTTGATAGAGTGTCTACAGGTAATACAAAAACAGCATCTACATTTACTGATAGAGCTACAGCAGAAGCTGTAACAAGTAAAGCCATTGATAGTAATCAATCGAAGATCCAGAGTTATTTATCTGGTAGCCAAAAGGGTTACTTAGAACTTGATTATCAATCTTCTGCAGCTATTGGTATTAGCGTTACTCGTGGTTCTACAAATGTTGTACCAACCACAAATGCCAGAATCATCATTGGAAGGGATCCTTCAATGCCAGATGGGTATAGAATCATTACAGGATATCCAACGCCATGAATATTAACGAAAAATATCCTTCTTTATCATATTTGCTAAGATGCTACTTTAACCAAGATTTTGAAGTGCTCTTTGGCAACGCGGATGAAACATTAGCAGCTTATAAGGCTACCGAAACTACGGAAGAGCGATTGCAGATGAAAGCTGAAATAGATTATCTGTTGGCACTTTCTTTGTCAGATGATGAATTACAAGACATTTTGCTTAACAAAATTGATTGTAATTATTATTACCCTAATGAATGGCCTTCATCTGAAGAATGGTTAAAGCATATACACAAACAAATGAACTGAAAGATCCCGGCCACCGAGCCGGGATTTTTTTACCTGTCAGCTGTCGAATCCACTTCCCGACAAGAGGCTTCTTAGCGGTGATCACCTCAATAAACTCAAGGATTTGCTGTTGCTTACGGCCCGAGAGCTTACAGACCTCATTCAGTGTCTGCATAATCTCCGGCTCTGGCGGCGGTGTGGGTTCGAGATCTTGTGCGGTCAGCACCAGCCAACCGGGCATCACGCGAATC
This sequence comes from Erwinia aphidicola, assembly GCF_014773485.1. Taxonomy (GTDB): domain Bacteria; phylum Pseudomonadota; class Gammaproteobacteria; order Enterobacterales; family Enterobacteriaceae; genus Erwinia; species Erwinia aphidicola. The sequence continues at coordinate 1,889 of NZ_JACXBP010000003.1, forward strand.
TTCAGCGGTGTACCGGTTGTAAACCCTGCACCTTCCAGCTAGTCGCCCTTCAGGATGATGGTATTGGTTAGTGTAATGATGGTGGTCACAAAACAAAAGCATGGGCTTATCGGCGGCTGACGCCGCCGATATACTGTTGCGGATGAAAGCTCTTTAACAGCGTCGGGGAAAATGGCTTACAGGGTGCAAAAGTGCGCGTCGGGGCTTGTAAGTCCGTACATCAGAGCGCACTGGCGAAAACAGATTGTAACCTACTGACTGTACTAGGGAAAAATGGTGTTCTCTGGCTGACTTCGCAACGGATAATGTTGTTGTGGAGAATAATGCGCTGAGCCTGCCAAAAGGGATGGCAGATTACGGTCAATCTGTTGCTTCTTATGCGCAGTATGCTCAGGATAACAATCTGCCGCCTGAGCAGGTCAAAGCCGACATGGAAAGAATGGTCAAAGGTGACCTGCCGGAAGGTGCAGACATCATCAAGGCAATTTTGAGCAATAATCCCGGCTCAGATACGGTCATGGCGTTGCTGGATGCAAAAGATGCGAAGGATTATGCGCTGGCGCTGCTGACGTCGATCCCGGCAGAAAAAGCGCTGTCACTGGTTGGTAAAGGTCTTAAATTTATTGATAACAAGATCCTGATCAGCGCAGCGGAAAAAATATCGACGGCGAAACCTGGGAAACAATCAGCAATACCAAGGGATCTGAATGAACAAATAGTGTGGAAACAGGTGGAGGAAAACCCTGCAAAAGGGGATGTCCTGCCAGGGATGAATAATGATCCTCGTTTTCCTACCAGTGCAGGATCCCAAAAAATGCAGGTAGTACAGAAAAATGCTAAGGGAGAATCAATCACTATTCATTATCAGTATAACTCTAATACTGGTAAAGCCTACGATATGAAAATTGATACTCCTCAAAGGGTTAGCTCTGATCCAGCAAATGTGATCGAGAATATTAAAGGGCAGGTTAAATGAAAATAAAAGAGAAAGATGGAACCATATTGGATGTGTTCGCCATATATTGGCTTGAAAATGAAACTCTATTTTTAGGATTACCTAAAAACTATGGCGGCTTACTTGCTTATAAAGAAAAAAATGTTCAAGTTATTGATTCAACTTTGCATGGTACCTTTAAATACTTTTCCACGCATATAAATGGGATATATCATTGGTCCTTGATAAAAGAAAAGTTACTGGATGATATATTAGAGCGGGATGAAGCTGCTTATAACCGCTTTCTTGAGATCTTGAAAGCAGAAGGTCAAATAGATCCCGACTTCTATTAGCCATCAGGAATCCCGGCCATCGCGCCGGGATTTTTACGTTAACGGTCAGTTACCGCCCCGCTTCTGCGGCTTCGCCATCACCTGAATCACCCCCAACAGCTCCCGCTGCTTACGGGCCGAGAGCTTCGGGCAGAGCTGGCGCAGGGTTTGCATTATCTCCGGTTCCGGTGGCGGTATTTCCGCCGTCAGCACCAGACAGCCGTTCATCACCCGCACGTAAACCGCCGTCCCGGTTGCAAATCCCGCCAGCCTCCTTTAAACGTAATACTAGCCGATGGCCGGAAATGGTTTGAATCCCGGATATAACCCACGGTATAACTGCGTTTTTTTAGCTCCGGCGCTTCAGTTGTGCGTGGTTCTGACTTACAATCGCGCTTAGCCATAATCAACTCTTTTTAGTTGCCTGTGGTTAACGGGACCGGGGTGTGGCAATCACCTCAGTCCCGCGGCTGTTAACTATTCTGCTTTACCAATCACGTTATCCAGCATCTCAGAAACAAATTTCTGCTTCGTCATCAGCATCTCTCGTGGTAATGATAGTCTGATGCCCGTGCTCTCCATGTATACCAGAGCTGCGGTTTTGGAGTGACAGGTATCAATATGAGCAAGACCATCGTACGTTAGGATATTAAATAACAGACTCAGTAATTGAAAACTACATCTGCTTTTCGCTCTTAGTGGACCTCCCAGAACGCAAGCCTGCTTCGTGCCAAGAGCGGACGTTCAAGTAAACATAGAAAACAGCACTATCACAGGAGCTGTCCATAATACCAACGCTCTCCGGTGAACCATTCATCACGATCCTCACTCCCATAGTATTCGAGCGTAATACCCAGTTCTTGCACATTATCGGGAAGAATGAGCCCCCACTCAGCAGCTAGGCTGCGCTTTTTAATCAAAGCGGAGGCACCATTTTCAGAACGGTCTTCAGTAATAAAGCTTTGGTAATAGTCTTCTGATCGATAGAGACAGATTTCGCTTGTAAACATATCCGGAAGGCATATAACCGCAGTAATCCGGGGGCTGTAATTTATACCAGCAGTTGCCGTTATAAGATTTGAACAAGCATTAATCATGGCTTGCGCGCAATCTGCTTTGGTTTTAAGTGTACTGTACTTTCCCTCAACAAGATTAATCTCTACCGGGATTTTAAAATTCCAGTAATGCTCATCCTCTGAAAACACGCTTCGTTGAGGGTTATGAAATGTATCAGCCCACCGGTTAAGAGCTTTCAAGCGGCGTGGAATATTTCTGACTTTGGTTCGATGATCTCTGTTAAGCCGTCTGCTCATGAGTATTTTAATTTTCACCCTTTCAAATGATTTAGGCTGTGTATTGCTAATCGTTAAGTACTAATATAACTCACCTTTGTCGATTTGAAACGCCTTATGGCCGCTTTTCGCTCATATGGTACATTCATAATCACATCTCCTAACCCATGGATATTGAACATGACAACCTCCCCCTGGAACAAAAGCTGCATTATCGGCCAGAAACGGCCTTTTGAGATCCCTCATATCTGGGGAATTCGTATCCGTCTTGAGCTGGAAGGAAAAGTTCGTGATCTGGCTTTTTGAATCGCCACGGGTGGAAACTTGCCCCCCAACAAAATAGTATAAAAACTTCATAAATAAGGGGGGCATTAAGATGAGCCAATCACTTAAGAACTATATTGATAGTTTTATATCCAAGGATATAAATGCTGACTGCTTTGCAGACGCTTATATGATGAAGTGAAAGATAGAATGCGATAGTAATTTACTTGTACAAGATGATGATAACTTGAGCGAATTGTTATCCAGCGTATTTTGCATCGCTGATATGTATAATCCAGATGATGATCGTGAAGAGTATGAGTTTAATGAAGAGCAGCTTCGGCATGAAATAAGCAAACTCATAATCACTTATAATAATTAAAAGAAAATCCCGCCCTCATCAGGCGGGATCGTCGCTATTTCAGCTCCCGTGCATGATACCCGCTGTTGCGCGTAAACTTCGGCACGTCACAGGTATTTTGTATCGCTCCCGGAAACGCTTTAAGCCACTGCGCCACCTTCCTGCGGTTAATCGGCACAACGCTTAAGCCCTCGATGCAGCCCCACAGCTCGCGGGTGTCCTGGGTGGTAATCACAATGCAGTCGGGCATCACCCGGATCTTAATCGGCATCCCCTGTATAAATCCCGCCTGCTCCAGCCACTCACCGCGTAAAAACAGCCCGTGATGCAGGGCGCTGCTGTGAAACTCACAGCGGTGGGTCGGTTGCGGAACTTCAGTTGTGCGTGGTTCTGACTTACAATCTCGCTTAGCCATGATAACTACCTTGTATAGTTGCTGTGGTCAGCGGGCTGTCGGTGCTTGAACACCTTCAGTCCGCGCTTAGTTACTCTTTGTTGTTCTGTCTCTCTGCCTGCCCTGCTCTGTTAACTACTGTACAAATATACTCCTGAATTTCTGCAAAATCGCTGAAAATGCTGAAAATAACTGCGGCGCGCCTTCCATTTTTTGATGAAAATTTAATGTATTAAGCGTGATTCATTTTTGCAAAAAAGACCGCTTTCATACTGTTTAATACTCAGTAAACTTCAAGCTGGATACCAGAAGCTACCCGCAGGACAGCGACCGCAATAATGCGAAACAGTAAATAGTTTGGAATAGACGTCGAAAAATCCACCTAGAGCCAGGCACAGCGATTGCTCGCTGAGCACCAGTGGCACGGCGGATAATAATCTTCTGACCAACATGGCAGGCAGCATTCTATCGGAGGATATTTAACGTTGACACACCTCCCTGCCATGATTATTATGCGCCCCGTTCACACGATTCCTCTGTAGTTCAGTCGGTAGAACGGCGGACTGTTAATCCGTATGTCACTGGTTCGAGTCCAGTCAGAGGAGCCAAATTTGAAAAGCCCGCTCAGGATACCTGAGCGGGCTTTTTGTTTTCAGCAGGAGTTGTTTATAACGCAAAGCCAAAATGTTCGGGCGTTTCGAGGTAACAGACATTTGCTTGCATGACTTTGCGAGCATGAGCGCAAAGCGGTTAAAAATAAGCGTCGCCACCACCTAACCCCCACGCACCGTCCCTCTCCAGATAAAATCAGCATGATAGAGCCGCGTTTCGCCGGGCATCTCCAGCCCAGGGGGGGGAGGTAACTCCCCTTCCTTCTGCTCTTCGGCAATCAGCCACTGCACCGCGTCACGGGCGAACTGCTCGACCGGCTGTGCGAAGGTGGTGAGATGATAGGAGGACCAGGCAGCCTGCGGAATATCGTCGTAGCCCGCCACGCAGAGATCCTCGGGGATGCGCAGGGAAAAGCGGTGGCGCGCCTCATCCATAAAGCCGCAGGCCAGCAGATCGGTGACGCAGAACACCGCATCCGGGCGCTCGCGCCGGGTCAACAGGCGATGTGCGAGGATCTGACCGCTCTCATAGGAGGTGGTGCCGAAGCGCTCAACGCTGACGCTCAGCCCGGCCGCTTGCGCCGCCTGTAAATATCCGCGCTCGCGCGCCATCAGGCTGGGGGTGCCCGCCAGCGAGTTGGCAAAGGCCAGCTTGTTACAGCCCGCCCGGGCAAACGCCATCACCACCCGGCTGGCGGCCTCTTCATTATCCAGATTGATACTGAGCGATCCGGGCAGCGCGTCGTTGCGGTTGATCAGCACCAGCCGCTGGCCGTGCTTGTGGCACAGGCGGGCAATGGCGCTTTCCGGCATTCCGGAGAGGACAAAAGAAGCATCGGCGCGGTAATTAATCGCCTGCTGCAGCGCCTGGGAGACGCTGTCATCCGAACGATCGGTGTTGATCAGCATGGCGATTTTGCCCGCTTCCTGCAGGTGCTGCGTCACCAGCCGCACCAGGCTGGCGCGGTATGGCGTGGCCAGTTCGGAGACAATCAGGCAGACAATGCCGCTGCGGTTGCGCACCAGCCCGCGCGCCAGATGATTGACGTGATAACCCAGCGTTTCCGCCGCCGCCATCACCCGCTTGCGCGTTGCCGCCGACACGCTGGCCCCCGGCGTAAAGGTGCGCGACACCGCCGAACGGGATACCCCGGCCAGCTCCGCCACGTCCTGCGCACTGACTACCGACTTCTCAACCGCCATATCTTTTCCGCCTGATAACTGTACGCCAGAGAGTCTGTCGCACTTTGCAAGGCTGTGCAAATAAATTTGTTAGGCAATTGTTTCATTTTTGTGACACAGCCATGGAGTTGCGTATCAGCGCGATTGACAGCGCAATTATTAATCATTATTCCTTTGCACACACGTGCAAAAATCGCGTAAATAAAAACCTGGCGACAACGTATCGCTACCCTACACAACCAAGGAGAACACCATGCATCGCGTCACTCTGATGGCCGCTATTGCTGCCGCTACCACGCTCTCTGCCCTGCCCGCCTGTGCCGCCGGAAAGCTGAATATGATCTGCTCCGCGGATGTCGTGGTTTGTGAGCAAATGACCAACCTGTTTGAAAAACAGCACCCGGATATCAAGGTCAGCATGGTGCGCCTCTCCGCTGGCGAAGCCTATGCCCGCATTCGCACTGAAGCCCGCAACCCGCGTACCGATATCTGGTGGGCAGGCACCGGCGACCCGCACATGCAGGCGGCGGATGAGGGCTTAACCCAGGTGTACAAATCTCCGCTGCTTGACCAGCAGCAGGACTGGGCACGCAAGCAGGCCGAAAGCGCCGGATATCGCACCATCGGCGTGTATGCTGGGGCCCTTGGCTGGGGCTACAACACGAAACTGGTCGCGGATAAGAAATTAAAAGCCCCGGCCTGCTGGGCCGATCTGCTCGACCCGTCGTACAAGGGCGAAATCCAGATGGCAAACCCGAACTCGTCCGGCACCGCCTATAACACCCTCGCCACCCTGGTGCAGATCATGGGCGAAGAGAAAGCCTTCGACTACCTGAAAAAGCTTAACGCCAATATCTCCCAGTACACCAAATCCGGCTCGGCCCCGGTGAAAGCCGCGGCGCGTGGCGAAACCACCATCGGCATCGTGTTTATGCATGACGCGGTGGCGATGCAGGTCGATGGCTTCCCGATCAAGGCCGTGGCACCGTGCGAAGGCACCGGCTATGAGATTGGCTCGATGTCGATTGTGAAAGGCGCCCGCAACCTCGCCAGTGCCAAAGTGTGGTACGACTGGGCGCTGAGCGCGGAAGCGCAGTCGCATATGAAAGATGCCAAATCCTTCCAGCTGCCATCGAATAAAAACGCCGCCATCTCCGAATATGCGCCGCGCTTTGAGAACATCAAGCTGATCGATTACGACTTCAAAACCTACGGCGACTCGGCAAAACGCAAAGCGCTGCTCAGCCGCTGGGATAAAGAGATCGGCGCCAACGCCCAATAACTGTCGAGGTGAAGATGAATGCTCAAAACCGCCGCCTCGACGGGGCTTTACTGCTGGGCGCACTGGCAATTCTGCTGCTGCCCTGGTACAGCCTCGAAGCCGGATTCTTCGACTTCGGCTGGCTGACCACGCTGTGGCAGGAGGGCGAAAGCGCTCCGGCGCTGTGGCAAATCGCGCTATTCGGCCGCCCGTGGCTGGCCGTGGCTGTGTTGATGCTGGTGCTGTGCGCGCTGGGCCGCCTGCTGCACATCGGCACGCTGCGCTCGGGCGTGCTGCTGGGGGCCAGCGCGGCCGGCGTACTGTTCCTGCTGTTTGAGGGCCACGCCATCGGCTACAGCGGCTGGAACTGGCAGTGGAGCGAGCAGCTATTCGGCGCGCTGAGCGACGGCCAGCCGGCGTTTGGCGCCGGGGCGATCCTGCTGCTGACCACTTTCCTGTTGCTGTTCTCCTTTGCGCTGGCCGAGCGCGGCGTGCTGAAGGGCGATGCCTTTGTCGTTGCGGCCATTGTGCTGCTGGTGGCGCTGGTCACTACCTTCGTGCTCTACCCGGTGCTGAGCATGTTTGTCGCCTCGGTACAGGATACAGACGGCTCGTTTAAACCGGACGGCATGATCGCTAATATTCAGGATCCGGCGATCTGGAGTCTGGGCTGCTTGAGCGGCGGCAGCTGCGGCACCGCATGGCGCACGCTGTGGCTGGCGCTAATGACCGCCAGCGGATCCACGCTGCTGGGGCTGGCGTTTGCGCTGGCCGCGACGCGCACGCCGCTGCCGTTTAAAAAGGGGCTGCGCCTGCTGACCGTGCTGCCGATCATCACGCCGCCGTTTGTGATTGGCCTGGCGCTGATGCTGCTGTTTGGCCGCGCCGGGGTGGTTACCGAGCTGCTCTCCTCGCTGTTCGGCATTGAACCCGGCCGCTGGCTGTATGGCCTGACCGGGATCTGGATTGCGCAGGTGCTCTCGTTTACGCCTATCGCCTTCCTGGTGCTGATCGGCGTGGTCGAGGGCGTCAGCCCGTCGCTGGAGGAGGCGTCGCAGACCCTGCGCGCCAACCGCTGGCGCACCTTCCGCTCGGTGTCGCTACCGCTGATGGCACCGGGGCTGGCAAACGCATTTCTCATCAGCTTTATCGAGAGCATGGCGGACTTCGGCAACCCAATGGTGCTGGGCGGCAGTCACGGCGTGCTGTCGACGGAGATCTTCTTCTCGGTGGTCGGCGCGCAGAATGACCCGAGCCGCGCGGCGGTATTGGCGATTATCCTGCTGTGCTTCACCCTCAGCGCCTTTATCCTGCAGCGCCTGTGGCTGGCGGGGAAAAACTTCGCCACCGTCACCGGCAAAGGCGATTCCGGCCAGCACTGCGGGCTGCCGCGCGCGCTGCGCTACGGGGTTTATGCGCTGGTGATCCCGTGGGGCCTGTTCACGCTGGTTATCTACGGCATGATTTTAATTGGCGGCTTTGTGCAGTCGTGGGGTCTGGACAGCAGCCTGACGCTGGCGCACTACGCCCGTGCATTCGGCTTCCACTGGAATGAAGGGCAGATTGTCTGGACCGGCGTGGCGTGGAACTCGTTCTGGACCACGATGGAAATCTCGCTGATTGCCGCCCCGCTCACGGCAATAGTTGGCCTGCTGACCGCGTGGCTGATCGTGCGGCAGAAGTTTGCCGGGCGCCAGACCTTCGAGTTTATGCTGATGCTGAGCTTTGCCATTCCCGGCACGGTGATCGGGGTCAGCTACATCATGGCCTACAACCTGCCGCCGCTGGAGATCACCGGCACGGCACTGATCCTCGTCGCCTGCTTTGTGTTCCGCAATATGCCGGTTGGCGTGCGCGGCGGAATTGCCGCCATGAGCCAGCTGGACCGCAGCCTGGATGAAGCTTCACTGACGCTCGGTGCGAGCAGCTTCCGCACCCTGCGCAAGGTGATCCTGCCGCTGCTGAAGCCGGCGATCAGCGCCGCGCTGGTGTATGCCTTCGTGCGCGCTATCACCTCGATCAGCGCGGTGATCTTCCTCGTCAGCGCCCAGTACAACATGGCCACCTCCTATATTGTCGGGCTGGTGGAAAATGGGGAATACGGCGTGGCTATCGCTTACTCCTCGGTGCTTATCGTGGTGATGCTGGCAGTGATCCTCACCTTCCAGCTGCTGGTCGGTGAACGCCGCCTGCGCCGCACTTATCGCGTGGCCACGGCACCTGTCGCCGTGGTTCCAACCACTTTATCTCAGGAGAGTGCCGTATGACCGCCATCAAAACCGGTTCCGTGGTGTTTGAAAACGTCAGTAAACAGTTTGCCGGCTTTACCGCCCTGCCCGACCTGTCGCTCACCGTCGAGCCGGGCACGCTGGTGACGCTGCTCGGCCCCAGCGGCTGCGGCAAAACCACTACCCTGCGCCTGTTGGCCGGGCTGGAGCACCCGACGTCCGGGCGCATCCTGATCGGCGGCAAGGATGTCACCCATCTGCCCGCCAACGAGCGCGATGTGGCGATGGTGTTTCAGTCCTATGCGCTGTTCCCACATATGAACGCGCTGGATAACGTGATGTACGGCCTCAGCGCCAGCGGCTTGAGTCGTAAGGAGGCGCAGGACCGGGCGCGTGAGGGGCTGAAGCTGGTCGGGCTGGAGACCATGGGCCAGCGCCTGCCTGCCGAACTCTCGGGCGGGCAGCAGCAGCGTATTGCCGTGGCGCGCGCGCTGGTGCTGGAACCGCAGGTGCTGCTGCTCGACGAGCCGTTATCTAACCTGGATGAACGCCTGCGCCGCCGCGTGCGCACTGAGATCCGCGATCTGCAGCAGCGCCTCGGCTTTACCGCCGTGTACGTCACGCACGATCAGGAGGAAGCGCTGGCGGTCTCCGATAAGATAATTGTCATGAAAGAGGGGCATATTGCCCAGCAGGGCGCACCGCAGGCGCTGTACCACTCTCCTGCCTCGGTGTTTATCGCCGATTTTATGGGCGAGGCAAATATCCTGCCCTGCGCCGTAGAGCGGGTGGAAGGCGGCGAAGCGCTGATCGTTCTCGGCAGTCGCACTTACCGGGTGCCCGGCATGCAGGCGCGACCAGGGGCAGCACAGCTGTCGGTGCGGCCAAAGTTTATTACGCTGCACGCCGACCAGCCCGGTGCGCTGAACGGGGAGGTGACCCACAGCACCTGGCTGGGCGATCACATCGAATATGAAGTGCAGACCGAGCTTGGCGCGCTGTTTGTTATCGATGTGCAGATGGAGCGCCAGCTGGCGCCCGCCACAGCGGTATCCGTAGATTTTAAACCTCAGGGGCTGGCGCTGATTGCGCAGTGATCCCGCTTTAATAAGGAATGACCATGAGTGACGAGATTTTGCAGCGCCTGGCGCTGGCCGAGCAGGTCGCGCGCCAGGCCGGGGTAAAAGCGCTGGACTATTTTAACCGCCGCGACAGCCTGGTGATAGAAACCAAGCGGGACGCGCAGGACGTGGTGTCGATAGCCGACCGCGAGGTGGAGCTGCTGATCCGCGAGCAGACCGCAGAGCAGTTCCCGCAGGACGGGTTTCTCGGCGAGGAGTATGGCCTGCTGCCCGGCAGCTCCGGCTACAGCTGGGTGGTTGACCCGATTGACGGCACCAGCCCTTTTGTTAACGGCATGCCGAACTGGTGCGTATCGGTGGCGGTGATCTATCAGGGTGAGCCGGTAATCGGCGTGATTATGGCCCCGTGCCAGCAGGAGTGCTTTGTCTCGGCACGCGGCCAGGGCGCGACCCTGAACGGCAGGCCGCTGAAGGTCGACCCGGCGCGCACCATGCAGAATCACGTTATCGGCTTTGGCGCTAACAGCTACGTTACGCCGCAGCGCGTCGGCGAGATTGTCGCTGCCATTACCGCCGTCGGCGGCAACTTCTTCCGCAACGGTTCCGGCGCGATGATGCTGGCCTATGTCGCCGCCGGGCGCCTGGTCGGCTATTACGAACCCTATATGCACGCCTGGGACTGCCTGGCGGGCTACTGCCTGGTGAGCGAGGCAGGCGGCTGGGTACATCCGTTTAACACCGACGGTGAAAACCTGCTGCGCGGCGGCCCGGTGCTGGCGGTAGCCCCCGGCGCCAAAGAGGATTTACTGCGCATCGCTCAGCTGTAATCATCACGCGGGCGGGCCGAAAAGAGGGTCCGCCCCTGCATCAAACTCTCTGCGTAATGCACTTCGCGTAAAAGAAATGCCACCGTTCTCCACTATATTGATCTGCGTCCGTACACTAAGCAGCATTAAATAAAACAATTGTCTCACTCTGCTTCTTTTTCAACGTGAATGTTAATAAGGACGTAATCATGTCTGACGTATTAAGACGCACCAAAATTGTTGCCACCCTGGGGCCGGCAACCGACCGCGATAACAACTTAGAAAAAATCATCAAGGCCGGGGCGAATGTGGTCCGGCTCAACTTCTCCCACGGCGCCGCCGCCGACCATATTGCCCGGGCGCAGCGCGTGCGCGACGTGGCGCAGCGTCTTGGTCGCCAGGTGGCGATCCTCGGCGATTTGCAGGGGCCGAAAATCCGCGTATCGACTTTCAAAGAGGGCAAGGCGCTGCTGACGGCCGGCGAGCCGTTTATTCTGGATGCCTGGCTGGAAAAGGGGCTGGGTGACAATCAGCGCGTAGGCATTGATTACAAAGCGCTGCCGGAGGATGTGCTGCCGGGCGATATTCTGCTGCTCGACGATGGCCGCATCCAGCTGCGCGTAGTGAGCATTGCCGGGGCCGCCATTCACACCGTTGTCACGGTGGGCGGCGTGCTGTCAAATAATAAAGGCGTCAACAAGCTCGGCGGCGGACTGTCTGCGGAGGCGCTAACCGAAAAAGATAAGGCGGATATTGTGACCGCCGCCGCGATGAACGTCGACTATCTTGCCGTCTCCTTCCCGCGCAACGGTGAAGACCTGCGCTACGCGCGCAGGCTGGCGCAGGAAGCGGGCTGCCGCGCGCTGATTGTGGCAAAGGTTGAGCGCGCAGAAGTGGTAGCCACGCAGGAGAGCATGGACGACATGATCCTCGCCTCCGACGTGATCATGGTGGCGCGTGGCGATCTCGGCGTAGAGATTGGCGATGCTGCGCTGGTGGCGGTGCAAAAGCGCCTGATTGCCCGCTCGCGCCAGCTCAACCGCGTGGTTATTACCGCCACGCAGATGATGGAGTCGATGATCACCAATCCGCTGCCGACCCGCGCCGAAGTGATGGACGTGGCAAATGCGGTACTTGACGGCACCGATGCGGTGATGCTCTCTGCCGAAACCGCCGCCGGCAGCTTCCCGGCCGAAGCGGTCGCCGCCATGCACGGTGTCTGCCTGGGGGCGGAACGCGTGCCGAGCGTCACGGTGTCGAAGCATCGCCTTGAGGTGCAGTTCGATAATATTGAAGAGATGACGGCGATGTCGGCAATGTATGCCGCCAACCATCTGACCGGGGTAAAAGCGGTGATCGCCATGACCGAATCCGGGCGCACCGCGCGCATGATGTCGCGCATTACCTCACGCCTGCCGATTTTCGCCCTCTCCCGCCATCAGTCCACACTTAACCTCACCACGCTGTACCGCGGGGTGACGCCGGTGCTGTTTAACGGCCATGCGGAGGGCGTGCAGTCGGCGCAGGATGCCATCGCGGTGCTGCGGGAAGCGGGTTATCTCAGTTCGGGGGATCTGGTGGTGCTGTCGCAGGGGGACAGCGTGGGGCTGATTGGCAGCGCGAATACCTGCCGGATTTGTATCGTCGATTAGCGCAGAATCAGGGTCGACCGGAAAAGCGGGTCTTCAATACGAATGGCGCAAATCTCGGCACGGGTCGACCGGAAAAGCGGGTCGACCCCTACGGTTTTTAGTAGTGGCTGACCCTCTTTTTCGGTCAGCCAGCCACATCCCGCTTATTTCAGACGGTACGCCACCACGGCATCACCCTCTTTGGTGCCCAGCGAACCGTGACCACCGGCCGCAATCACCACGTACTGCTTATTGTCGCTGCCCATATAGGTAGAAGGCGTTGCCTGACCGCCCGCTGGCAGCTCGGTCTGCCACAGCAGTTCTCCGCTGTTGACGTCGTAAGCGCGGAAGAAGTTATCCGCCGTTGCGCCATGGAACACCACATCACCGGCCGTGGTTAACGGCCCACCGTGTGCCACCATCCCCATCGGGAAACCGATTGGGAAACGGCCCGGCAGGAACGAGGTTTTCAGATTTTTAGTGGTACCTACGCGGCGCATCCACTCGGTTTTACCGGTAGACAGGTCAACGCCCACCATACGGCCCCACGGTGGCGCGATGCACGGGATCCCCAGGCTGGAGGAGAGCTGCTGAATATGAATGGCATAATCGCCGTCAAAGTTCTCATTCCAGTACGGCGTGCCGTCCTTGGTGAACAGGCGCTGTTTAGCATTTTCCGCGTTACGTTTGATCAGGTTGTACTTATAGGCCAGGCGTACCGGCGAAGCGATCAGGATCTGGCGCTCAGGGTCAACCGCCACCGATCCCCAGTTAAACACCCCGATATTGCCCGGGAAGACAATCGAACCGCCTTCGGTCGCTGGCGTCCACGGGTTACCGTCGTAGCGCAGGGATTTAAAGTCAATGCGGCAGGCCATCTGGTCGAACGGCGTGATGCCCCACATTGATTTTTCGCTCAGCGGCTCCGGGATAAAGTTCAGCGCGGAGACCGGCTGCGTTGGCGAATACTTCTCGCCAGCAATACCTTTAGTAGAAACGTCTTTCTGATTGATCGGATACACCGCCTCACCGGTCAGACGATTAAGCACAAACAGGTTGCCGGTTTTGGTCGGCAGGATCACCACCGGCTGTTTCTTGCCCTGGTAATCAATATCCAGCAGCGACGGCTGTGATGGATTATCGCGGTCCCAAAGGTCATGCTTCGATGACTGGAAGCGCCATTTAAAGGCACCGGTTTTCAGATCCAGCGCCACCAGCGTGTCGCGGAACTTCTCGGTGTTGCTGTCGGCATTACGCTCAATCCCCACTTCATCCGGGGAGGCATTACCAAATGGAACGTACACCAGGCCATTTTTCAGGTCAGCGCTCAGCGTGGCCCAGGCTACCGGCGTATCCTGCGGATAGGTGGCGTCAGCCGCAATCGGCTGAGTGTTTTCCGGGTTAGCCGGCTCAAAGTTCCACACCAGGCGACCGGAAGTGGCATCGTAAGCGCGGATCACGCCAGACGGATTACCGCTGTTGAAGCCGTTATCCATCACCGACCCCCCGACAATCACCAGATTGCCGGCTACCAGCGGTGCCGCAGTCTGCATCAGCGCGTGCGGGCGCACAGTACCCATGTTGGCATGCAGATCGACCACGCCGTTGTTGCCGAAGTCGGCACACAGTTTACCGGTATCGGCATCCAGCGCGATCAGTTTGGCATCGTTGCTGGCGTTAAAGATACGCTTGCGGCAGATAGCTGGGCTGGCCGCGCCAGTGTCTGCCTGGGCCTGCTGGCCGCCGTCGTAATAGCTCACGCCGCGACAGGTCTGGTGCTGTTGCAGATAAGAAGCCTCTTTCTTCGGCTGATATTTCCATTTCAGCGCCCCGGTTTCCGGGTTCAGCGCGTGAATTTCATTGTGCGGCGTACAGAAATAGACGCTGTTGTTAACCTTCAGCGGGGTCGCTTCAAAGGTGTATTCGGAAGCATCATCGCTGGCGCGCAGATCGCCGGTATGATAAGTCCAGGCCACCTGCAGGTTGCTGACGTTATCGCGGGTGATCTGCTTGAGGTCGGAGAAGCGCAGGCCATTGCTGGTGCCGCCGTAGGCTGACCAGTCACTGCCTGCCACCTCGGTACTGCTGCCCTGACGCTGGGTGGTGATGGTGCCCGCTTTCGGATACGGGTCATAGAACATCATCCCCACTACCAGCGCGATAATCAGCACCATGGTGGTACCGAGGAACGGATGGAAGCGGCGTTTTTCAGCTTTATACAGCGGGCGTACCACCCACGGCATCACCAGCCACAGGCCGATCACACCAATGATATCCCCACGTGGGATCCACTGCCATTTGTCGAAGCCGACTTCATAAATTGACCACGCGACCACCAGCCACATCAGCACGGCATAGATGGAAAGCGCAATTTTTTTGTTCATAAACAGTGTGATAGCGGTAGCCAACAGGCCAACCCCGATAATCACATAGAATGGCGACCCTCCCAGCATCAGGAGTTGGGCGCCCATGTACAGCATAGCGATTGCAATGACCGCGATGACAATACCGGTGAGTTTGTTAAGCATTGGTATCCCTTAGTGTTAATCAACGTAATTATTTTCTGACAAATAATTACATGCACTATACATTAAATTAACTAAAAAAATCTGATAAAAACCCAAAAAAGGTTTGATGTAAGGGATACCCAGGCCACTGGATTCCCGGTGGATGCGGAGTCTGCAATCCCCGGCTTTAAGAGCGATCGGCTGAAGAAGCTGGAAAACATCCACCGCTGGTCGCTCTCAAGGGTAGTGCCTGTTACTACAATTCTTTGTTCTCTTTGATGCTCCACCCAGACGAGAATTCCGCGCCACGAGCACCCTCTGTCGTTTGCTCAAAATAATGATTACTCACTTCTGCTGCCCTGAAGCAGTAAGTAACGCCAAATAAATCCTGCCCGGTTGCCCCGTTAAATACCACATCGGTAACCATCACTTGTTTCAGGTTTATTTTGAAATATTCTAACTGTTCACCTCCGGCTTTGCAGGAAGAGAGCTCTACCGAGTTAATATGTTTCCCATTTGATACATAGCGTAGTAAATTGGGTGTGGCTTTATCGATAAAAGCATTAACCGTTAAATCACGAAATTTAACTTTTCCTGCCCCACCGCCGCTGCCAACCTCTATAGCCGAAGGCTGCGTCGCTCCCCAGCCGAATGATTCTACCTGTATCCAACCCGGATGCCGTGCATCTTTTGATTCCCCCGTAATGCCATCAACTCTTAAAAAGATATCCTTGCTCATTTCACTCTCCTTAATTATCTGCTATATACACTCAAGCAGATCCTACAGGGAAAAGGGAGAATAAAAAAGTGGATAACTATCTGGATAAAAACAGGCTGCGCGTGACTTAACGGATGCTTGCCAAAAAAGCTGCCGAAAACTTGAATGATAAAGCCAAAGTTATCTCAATCTGGCATATAAAGGATTATCTGATACGCATTCGCTTTCAGGAGGATATTCAGCGATTTATTGACGCTAATATGCAGGCTTTAAACAACGCTAAATCTGATAATGAGTGCAATCTATATGTAGATAATATGCGACAGGAGCAAGTCAACATCGAAAAACAGGACAGAATGCTGAGATTTGGTGACGCGGTCGTCACAGCGTCAGCGCAGTTTTTTCACGATCATGAAAAAGTCATTGGCTATGTGATTGATGGGATTGGTGTAGTAATCGGTGGGCTACAGGTGGTCGGTGGTGCGGGTATTCTTGCCACATCAGTAATGAGCGAGAATGTTGTGGGCATAATAGCCGGGGCTAATATTTTTTTAAATGGATTGTCATCAACTTTTGAGAGTTATCAGAAATTAACTGGTGATGCTAACCCCACTAATTTCATGAGAGATACCCATCAGGATGTAGCGGAATTTTTAGGATTTGACAGAAGAGTTGGAACGTTGTCATATCAGATAACTGATTTGTCCACGGCATATTATGGAATAATAAAACTATCCCTAAAGCCAGAAGCATGGAGATTGTTTAGCCATTTACCTTCTGATTACTACCGAAAAGTCAGTAAGATGAGCAGACCCGCTCTTGCAATAAAAGGGGCTGGAGCAGCAGTAAAAGCAATCAAGTTAGGCATAACCATTAACGACCTGAATGAGAAAGAGAAAGAGAAAGAAATAAAGTGAACAGCAATACTCACTTGTCATTCCTGTTCGATATGAATTTATAAGCTTTACAGGACAATCCGAATGGAATCAGGAAGAAAAAAACAGAAAAGCCAAATGCAAAAACAACAGATAACCCAACCCAGTACTGCCTGTAACGAAGCAAAACAAAAATATATGACAAGATAACAAACAGAAGTATACATAAACCCCTAATGAATATTTGTCTTAACCCTTTAATAGTGGGCTCATATTTTCCCGTTTCCCCTCCGCCCCTAATAATAGCATCATCTAGCCGGATTATCTCTTTCTCTGTAAAGCCGCCTTTCAACAGGTCTTCTCGCGTTACTTCTTTCATTGCTTGCTCTCCTTAAGCTTCCTGCCATCCCGCGTGGGTCATTAAGCTATCACAAGCCTGAACAGAAATGTATTCCTCGCAAATACCCTTTTACACTATCCGTGGCTGTACCGTTGACCATAAAAAAGCCCCGCACTAAGCGGGGCGTGTTCAGCAGTGAAGCCAGCGGTTAACGCACGATCAAGCCGAGCAGGATCCCGACCGCGCCGAAGTCGGAGTCGCTGAAGGTGGTGTTCGCCAGGCCAATGCTGCCCAGTACCGGCAGCAGGAACACCGGAATAAAGGTGATCAGCAGGCCGTTGGTGAACGCACCAAGGATGGCGCCGCGACGCCCTCCCGTTGCATTACCGAATACTCCGGCGGCCGCGCCGACGAAGAAGTGCGGCACCACGCCTGGAATAATCACCGTCATGTTCAGCGCATACAGCAGGAACATGCCCAGCACCCCGGCCACAAAGCTGCTGAGGAAGCCAACCAGTACCGCGTTCGGCGCATACGGGAACACCACCGGGCAGTCGAGCGCCGGTTTGGCGTTCGGTACCAGCTTGTCGGAAATCCCTTTAAACGCCGGAACGATCTCCGCAATCACCATGCGTACGCCCTGCAGCACGATATAAACCCCGGCGGCAAAGGTGATCGACTGCATTAGCGAGAACATAAACCAGTTTTTGCCACCCGCGTTCATCTCTTTCACCGTTGACGGACCGGCCACCAGGCAGGTGAAGATAAAGATGAAGAACATGGTAAAGGCAATCGCCACCGGCGTGTCGCGCAGGAACAGCAGGCTTTTCGGCACTTCCATATCTTCGGTCGACTTCTCTTTATTGCCGAACTTGCTGCCGATCCAGGCAGAGAGCAGCTGAGAGATCGCCGAGAAGTGACCGAACGCCACATCATCCGAACCGGTTACCTTTTTCATATACGGGTGGATGATCGCCGGGAAGAATACCATCGACACGCCGACCACCAGCGAGCCGACGGCGATCAGGGTGGCCCCCTTCATGCCCGCCGTAGCCAGAATCACCGCCACCATCATCGACATAAACAGCGTGTGGTGGCCGGTCAGGAAGATGTATTTCCACGGCGTAAAGCGCGCAATCGCAATGTTAATCACCATGGCGAAGAACATGATCATCGCCATTTCCGTGCCGAAGCTCTTCTGCGCTACCGCCACGATCGCTTCGTTATTCGGCACCACGCCCGGGATCCCGAAGGCATGATGGAAGATAGCGGCGAAGTCGCCCAGCGAGGAGACAATCAGCCCGGCGCCCGCACCGAGGATCAGGAAGCCCATCACGGTTTTCACCGTGCCTTTGATCACTTCGGTCGCCGGCTTTTTCTGCGCCACCAGACCGATCAGTGCAATCAGCCCCACCAGGATGGAGGGCTCAGACAGCACGTCGCTCATTAAAAAACGGAAAAATTCCATTTCTGGCTCCCTGTTATAATGCGCCGAGTTCGGTCAGCGCCGCTGCGATACGCTCTTTCATCGCCACTTTGTCCACCATGTTTTTCAGGGAGACAATTTTGCCGCCAACCTGCTGAGCGACTAATTGCTCGGCAATATCGGAGGTGCCGACGAAGATATCGCTCTGGGTGCCTTTGGCTGAGCCAAGGTCGACATGGTCAACGTCAGCGTTGACACCCAGATCTTTCACAATGCTTTTGATGCTCATTTCCATCATCAGGCTGGTGCCCAGGCCGTTGCCACATACCACGGTGATTTTCATTTTGTGTCCTCTGGTGTTTATCAATAACGCGAAATAATGGATAAAATCTCTTCAACCGTCGTCGCAGCCATCAGTGACGCGGTATCTTCAGGGGTATCAAACAGCTGTGCCAGCGCGGTAATAATACCGATATGGCTGTTGCTGTCGGTCGCGGCCAGCACAATCAGCAGGTGCACCGGGTCGTTACCGTCTGAGTCAAAGTTCACCCCCTGCTGCACCACGGTCAGGCTGACTCCCATTTTGTGGGCGCCGTCTTCCGGGCGTGCATGAGGCATAGCGAGACCGGGGCCAACCACGTAATATGGGCCGATGGCTTCATGCGAGCGGAAAATGGCGTCTACGTAGCGCGCTTCCACCGTGCCGTTATCAAGCAGCGGCTGGCAGGAAAGCGAGACGGCGTGACGCCAGTCGGTGCAGGCGGGAACAATCTGGACAACATCAGCGGTCAGTAATTCTTTCAGCATTTCAGGTCACCTCTCTCTCATCGCTCGAGCAGAGTAGTGCCAGTAACGCTGGAATAATGTGACGAATATCTAAAAAGATAGCGCTAACTGTTATAACTATCACTAAATGTGATCGGCTTATCATCCGCCGAAGAATAAGTTGTTGCCTGAAGGTTGGCGCGGCACACTGCAACTGTGCCGTAAATGAGGATCAGGCGGGCCGATCGGAAAAATGATCGGCCCCTACAGCGCTATTATTCGGCCTTTGTAGGGGCTGACCCTCTTTTCGGTCAGCCCGCTTGACCAGATGATGAAAGGAGAAACCAGGATGCGAAAGCGGCGAAGTAGCGGTCGCGTGACACTGCAGGATGTGGCCGACTATGTCGGCGTCGGCGCGATGACGGTGTCGCGCGTCATGCGCACGCCGGAGCTGGTTTCTGAAAAGGTGCGCAGCAAAGTTGAGCAAGCCGCACGCGCACTGGGTTATGAAGCCAACCCCGACGCCAGCGACGTCGCCAGCAGCAGCGCCAGCCGCGTCACCTTGCAGGACGTGGCGCGCCACGCCGGTATCGGACCGATGACGGTCTCCCGCGCCCTGCGTGACCCTTCGCTGGTCTCTGACGCCTCGCTCAAAAAAGTGCAGCAGGCGGTCACAGAACTGGGCTACGTACCGTACCTTGCCGCCGCCTCGCTGGCCTCCAGCACCCTGCATACCGTCGCCGTGCTCTACCCCTTTCAGCACGATCGCGCCAGTACGCGCTTTATTCAGGCGCTGCAACAGACGCTGAGCAAACAGCCTTTCCAGTTAATTATGGCCTGCCACGAGTATCATCAGTACGGCGAAACGCCGCTGGTGGAGAAGCTGCTGCAGCACCGCCCTTCCGCGCTGGTGCTGTTCGGCGCGCAGCTGGCGAGGAAAACCGCCGATCTGATTGAGTCCTGCGAACTGGTGACCGCCAACGTCTGCGGCGCCGAGCGCTTTAACGCCGATATCACGCTGGATATTGCGATAAGCGATGCCGCCGAACGCCTGACCCGCCACCTGCTGGATAAAGGCTATCGCCGCATCGCTTTTATCGGCGCGCAGACCGACAACCGCCTGCACAAGCAGCAGCTTAACGGCTGGCACAAGGCGATGCTGGCGCACTATCAGAACGCGGACCTGATGATCACCGTGCCGGACGCACCGAGCCTGCAGTTTGGCCGCTACGCCCTCGGCCAGCTGCTACAGAATCAGCCGGACCTCGATGCGATTATCTGCAGCCATGAAGAGATTGCTTTTGGCGTGCTGGCCGAGTGCCAGCGCCGGTTGCTGAAGGTGCCGTACGACCTGGCGGTCGCCTGCCTGGACGGCTCCAGCAACTGTGACCACACATTCCCGGCGCTGACGTCGATGCGCCTCAATTATGAAAAACTTGGCCAGCAGGTCGGCGAGCGGCTAATGGCGATGCTGGATGACGCCCCGCAGCCGCTGGCCGAGCAGGCGAAGTTTACCCTCGAGCCTGGCGCCAGCAGCTGAAGGATTACTCCAGCTTTTCGTGGCTGATGACAAAAAGCCTGTGTGGATGATAATCGCGGTCTTCCCCCCAGCCATATTGCGCCCAGTGGTCGTAAAAATCGTCCCAGTTGGGGATAGCACGCAGGGGACGATCGTAGAAACGGCCGTCAGACAGATAGACATGGTATTCAGGCTGCGCCAGAGCCCAGGCAATCATCCCCTCCCAGAAGCGGCGGCCATCGCCGGTATGCTCGCTGTCGGAAACCACGATGGAATAGCGCTGAAGAAAATAGCGGAAGAAGCGCCGGGCGAGACCATGAACCGCCTCTTCGTGCTGAGGCAACACGCTGCGCCACACCATAATCTGCGTACAGCTGCGCCGCGAAGGGACGATAGTGTCCAGCAGCAGTAGCTTGACGGCATAGACGGTTTCCGGCTCAGCGCCTGCTTTAATCAGGCGATACTGATCTTCACGCGATGATTGCCGCAGGCGATACCCCGGCGGCACCGCGTAGTCAGTCAGGTAAAAATCATGCGACCCGCCATCGATAAATGCCTGGGTATGCTGGGTATTCTTCCCTGTTGATGTCCGGCTGAGTTTCTCATCGAACTCCGCCGACGGAATAAGTAGTGGCATCCCTGTCTTCCTCCCTGATTTCTGCATCCTTTCCCCTCCTGTGGCATAAAAACCGTTGCGCAGGCGGGCCTCTATTTCCAACCTAAGCCCTGCTGCTACTTTTAGCAATTATGCTTTTTTTTTATACAGCGCGCCGCACAAATTTCCGGCCAGAAGAGAAAAAAGTTCACTGGTAATAGCCGTTTATCACCATCTTCAGTTAGTCTGTTTGCCATGGTGCAAACGATCCAAGGAGATATTATGACTCAACCCGTAGCGCGATCCCTGACGGTTAACGAGGCGCTGGACGCCCTGGATAGCCAGTACAACGCGGCGGTCGATGCCCTGCGTGATGCCATTACCGCATTTATCGCTAACGGCGCCCTGCCGGATGCGGCACGCCGTGCCGCCGGTCTGTTTGTCTACCCGCAGCTGCGCGTCAGCTGGAACGGCGTTGCCCCCTCGCAGCGCCTGACCCGCGCCTTTGGCCGCTTTACCCGAGCCGGCTGCTACAGCACCACCATTACCCGTCCGGCCCTGCTGCGCCACTATCTCAGTGAGCAGCTGTCGATGCTGACCAGCGAATATCAGGTCACCATTGAAGTGCTGCCATCGCAGCAGGAGATCCCCTTCCCGTATGTCATTGACGGTTCCGGGCTGGCGCTGGATCGCAGCATGAGCGCCGGGATCGCCCAGCACTTCCCGACCACCGAGCTATCACAGATTGGCGATGAGAATGCCGACGGCCTGCTGCCACCGGGGGAAACTTTCCCGCTGTCGCACTTCGATGCGCTGCGCACCGACTTTTCGCTGGCCCGCCTGCGCCACTACACCGGCACCCCGGTGGAAGACTTCCAGCCCTACGTGCTGTTTACCAACTACACGCGCTACGTTGATGAGTTCGTGACGTGGGCCTGCGCGCAGATAGCCGACCCGGCCTCGCCGTACGTGGCCCTCTCCTGCGCGGGCGGCACTACGCTGACCCACGACACGCCGCACCCGGAGCAGACCATCTCCGATCTGGCATGGAAAAAACATCAGATGCCCGCCTGGCACCTGATTGCTGAAGACGGCCAGGGCATTACGCTGGTCAATATCGGCGTTGGCCCGTCAAATGCTAAAACCATTTGCGACCATCTGGCGGTGATGCGCCCGCATGCCTGGCTGATGATTGGCCACTGCGGCGGCCTGCGTGAGAGCCAGACCATTGGCGATTACGTGCTGGCGCACGCCTATCTGCGCGATGACCACGTGCTGGACGCGGTGCTGCCGCCGGATATCCCAATCCCGAGCATTGCCGAAGTGCAGCGCGCGCTGTACGACGCGACCAAGCAGGTCAGCAACATGCCGGGCGAAGAGGTGAAACAGCGCCTGCGTACCGGAACGGTAGTCACTACCGACGACCGCAACTGGGAGCTGCGCTACTCCGCTTCCGCGCTGCGCTTTAACCTCAGCCGAGCGGTGGCGGTAGATATGGAGAGCGCCACCATTGCCGCACAGGGTTACCGCTTCCGCGTTCCTTACGGCACGCTGCTGTGCGTCTCCGACAAACCTCTGCACGGCGAGATCAAGCTGCCGGGCCAGGCGAATCGCTTCTACGAAGGGGCGATTTCCGAGCATTTGCAGATTGGCATCCGCGCGATTGATCTGCTGCGCGCCGAGGGCGACCGCCTGCACTCGCGCAAGCTGCGCACCTTTAACGAGCCGCCGTTCCGTTAAGCCTGCTGTGACACCTGTCGCTGTTACAGGTGTCACATTTCCTTCTTGTGTCACTCCCTCTCCCCTCTGTAGAAACAGAAATAAACAAATAGAATCAGCAAATTACCAAAAAAGCACTTTATGGCACGCTTTTCGCACTATGTCGCCCTGAGTTCCTGCACCGGCCGCTGACTGCGGCGATGGACAGGTTTTCTTGTTCCACTCTCAAGGGAAATATGATGAAAGCAGCACGTTGGTATAAAGCGCACGATATCCGCATTGACGACATCGAGGAGCCGCAGGTATCCGCAGGCAAAGTCAAAATCAAAGTGGCGTGGACTGGGATCTGCGGTAGCGATCTGCATGAGTACCTCGCCGGCCCCATTTTCGTCCCGGTCGATAAGCCGCACAAAATCAGCCATGACATCGCCCCGATTGTGATGGGCCACGAGTTCTCCGGCGAAGTGGTCGAGGTGGGCGCAGGCGTCAGCAAATTTAAAGCAGGTGACCGCGTGGTGGTGGAACCTATCCTCGCCTGCCGCGAGTGCGAGGCCTGCCGCGAAGGCAAATATAACCTGTGCGGCGACCTTGGCTTCCACGGTTTATCCGGCGGCGGCGGCGGTTTCTCCTCTTTTACGATGGTTGACGAGCATATGGTGCACCGCATGCCGGATGGCCTCTCTTACGAGCAGGGTGCGCTGGTCGAGCCTGCCGCCGTGGCGCTACATGCGGTGCGCATGAGTAAGCTGAAAGCCGGGGATAAAGCGGCGGTATTCGGCGCGGGCCCGATTGGCCTGCTGGTGATTGAAGCGCTGCGCGCGGCGGGTGCTTCTGAGATTTACGTGGTGGAGCTGTCGCCGCAGCGCGCTGAGAAGGCGCTTGAGCTGGGCGCCAACGTGGTGATTGACCCGAGCAAGAAGGACGCTGTTGCCACCATCCGCGACCTGAGTAAAGGCGGCGTAGACGTGTCGTTCGAAGTGACCGGGGTGCCGGTAGTGCTGAAACAGTGCATCGACGCCACCCGCTACGAGGGCGAAACCATTATTGTCTCTATCTGGGAGGGCGAAGCCTCATTCCATCCGAACAGGGTGGTGCTGGCAGAACGCAACGTGAAGGGTATTATTGCCTATCGCCATATTTTCCCGGCGGTGATGGAGCTGATGACCCAGGGCTACTTCCAGGCCGATAAGCTGGTAACTAAGCGCATTGAGCTGAACGATCTGGTGACCGAAGGTTTTGAGGCACTGGTCAAAGAGAAGAATCAGGTGAAAATCCTGGTGCGCCCGCCGCAGTAACCGCTGCTATAGGGTCGACCTCTGCGGTCCCCCCCAGACATTGATCTGAATATTATCGCGGGATGACAGGTGTACGGTTTCAGGAGGGGGGCTGCTTTCCGCACCGGCATGAATACATCCCTGTAGCGAGGCAGCACGGCCATCCCTGGCCGTGGGCCTGCTGCAATCAGCCCGCCCTCCTTGCACCCAAGGCCCCAGCGTCGCGGTTTAAAGCCACAGCGAGCACGATGGTAACGGGGGGCTGAGCTCAGAGCGGTTTGCGGACGTTTAGCGATGGAAGTCATTTCTGGAGATAACTCAGGCTCTACCTTGGTCGCCACTTCCATCGATAGCAGCCTGAACTTTTAAGTAACTAATTGATAACCCGCCGGGGCCTGCTGCATTTCTTTGCTACTTTCATTTAATCAGATTTTAAAAAGATGAAGAGGCCGCAGGACCATTATGAGCAAGAAAAATCATCGTACAGTGCCTGGTGTACATCCATATGATGGGCCCGCAGGCGGCTGGGGAGCACTCAAGGCCACCGCCATTGCCGTTAAAAACCAGATGGATACCTTCAAAGCGCCGCCCACTTTGATGCGCACAAACCAGCCAGAAGGCTTTGACTGCCCCGGCTGTGCCTGGCCGGATAAGGACCATGGTTCAACCTTCCAGTTTTGTGAGAACGGCGCCAAGGCCGTCACCTGGGAAGCCACCACCAAACGCGTGACGCCGGCATTTCTTGCAGAAAATACCGTTACCTCCCTGCTGAAGCGAACAGACTTCGAGCTTGAGGGGTATGGCCGGTTAACCACGCCACTGCGATACGATGCAGCAAGCGATACCTTTAAAGAAGTGAGCTGGGACGAAGCATTCAGCCACATCGCCAAAGGTCTGGCAGCGCTGCAGCCGGACGAAGTCGAGTTTTATACCTCCGGCCGGGCATCTAACGAAGCAGCCTACCTGTTTCAGCTGTTCGCCCGCGAGTATGGAACCAACAATTTTCCTGACTGTTCAAACATGTGTCACGAAGCGACAAGCGTAGGCTTGCCGCAGTCGATAGGTATCGGTAAAGGCACTGTCTCACTGGACGACTTCGATAGCGCAGAGCTCATTCTCTCAATGGGCCACAATCCGGGGACCAACCACCCGCGTATGATGGGGACGTTGCACGAGCTGGCGCGCCGCAAAGTACCTATTATCGTCTTTAACCCAATGCGTGAACGCGCGCTTGAGCGTTTCGCCGATCCGCAGAATGTCATGGAGATGGCCACTTACGGCTCGACTGACATCGCCTCAACTTACTATCTGGTGCGCGCCGGAGGCGACTCGGCTGCGCTAAAGGGCATCGCTAAAGCGGTACTTGAAATTGAGGCCGAAACAGGCGCGGCGCTGGATCATGATTTTATCCGCGAGCACACCGAAGGTTTCGGGCGCTTTGCAACGGACATTCATGCCACTTCGTGGCATTCAATTGAGCATGACTCCGGTCTGAAGCAAGCGGAACTTCGCAGCGTGGCAGAAGCCTATGTCAAATCGAAGGCCACCATCCTGACCTACGGCATGGGCATCACCCAGCACAACCGCGGAACGGACAACGTACGCCTGCTGGTTAATCTGTTGCTGATGCGCGGCAATATCGGTAAACCCGGTGCTGGCGTGTGTCCGCTGCGAGGTCACTCTAACGTCCAGGGCAACCGCACCGTAGGGATCACTGAAAAGCCCGGCTCTGATTTCCTCAGCAAGCTGCAGAACGTATTCGGATTTACTCCGCCCGCTCAGCACGGTCACGATGCGGTGCAGGCGATGCAAGCCATGGTTGAGAAAAGAGCTAAGGCACTGATTTGCCTTGGCGGTAACTTTGCGGTGGCGTTACCCGACCCTGATGTCTCCTTTGCGGCGATGCGTGAACTTGAGCTCAGCGTCCACATCGCCACCAAACTTAACCGGACACATCTTCTGACCGGGAAAGAGACGTTGCTGCTGCCTTGCCTCGGACGCACTGAACTTGACGAGCAATCCGGTATCCGGCAGTCGGTCACCGTTGAAGACTCGATGTCGATGGTGCACGCCTCCTCCGGTAAGCTCAAGCCTGCATCACCACTGCTGCGCTCTGAACCTGCGATAGTCGCCGGGATGGCGAAAGCTTCCTTGCCGGATACACGGGTTAACTGGAGTGAACTGGTTGCCGATTACGACCTCATCCGGGAGCTGATCGAAAAAACCATACCCGGTTTTGACAACTATAACGCGCGTATTCGTCATCCCGGCGGTTTCCAGATGCCGCTTCCACCGAGAGAGCGCATCTGGCCCACTCAATCAGGAAAAGCGGTGTTTTCAGTCTATCAGGGCACTCATGAGGATTTATCCGTTGAGGGTGAGGACGTGCTGCGGCTCATTACGTTGCGCAGTCACGATCAGTACAACACCACAATCTACGCTTTAGACGACCGCTATCGCGGCGTATTTGGCCGCCGCGATGTGCTATTTATGTGCGATTATGACCTTGAGCGTCTGGGCCTGGAACACGGTGATGTCGTCGATCTTGAGTCAGCGGTACCGGGCTACCACATGCGCCTCGAATCCATGACGGTAGTGCGTTACGCTATTTCACCGGGGTCGATTGGCGCCTACTACCCTGAAGCTAACGTACTTATTCCGCTCGACTATATCGACAAGGAAAGCGGCACACCATCCTATAAATCTGCGCCAGTTCGTATCACTCTCAGGTCGCACGAAATAGCTAAAACGCCAGTGGGTTGAATCGTCGGGATAATAGATGCGGCAGGCGAAATGTCTGCCGCATCTTCAACTTATGGCGTTGACCGCATTTCAATTTTAAAACGGGGCGTAAAATCGAATAAAAAAGACGGCTGAAGCGTTTACACGATACTCACTCTGAGGATTATCAATATGACTCGTTTCATGCATGCCATCGCCCTGGGCTTTTTGTTCCATCCGCTTTGCTTATACGCCAGCCCGGTCAGCTACCGTATCGACACTCAAAACACGACAATTTCCCTCTCATGGCATGCATTTGGCAGTGTCTCTAAAGCCAGCATGGCAAAGGTGACGGGAGGAATTACCCTGGATGCAGGAGATGAAAGGGCGGACCGTATCGAAGTGACCATTCCGGCCGCGACCCTTGAGGCTTCCAATGGCCTGTTAACTTATCAGATGAAAAGCCGTCCCTTTTTTGATGCAGAGCGCTATCCGAACATCGCTTTCACCAGCAGTCGCCTTGTGGCACTGGGAAACGGACATTTTCGCTTGTTTGGCACGCTGAAAATCAAGAACGTCACGCGCCCGGTGATCCTTGACGCCTCACTGAATGGGAAAAAGGCGGTATCCTCCAGTACTGAGATCCTTGTTATGCATGCTTCAACAGCGATTTCGCGTTCAGCATTCAATATGGACAGCTTTGCCGCACTGGTGGATGACACGGTAACAATTAATATTGAAATTCAGGCCCGTCCGTATCTAAGCGCATAGTGACTAAACTGCCCATACAAGATATTTGAACGGGCAGCGATGAGCGAGAAGCGCAGTTGCTTTTGTAGCCGACCGAACCCTAAGCTAAACAGACCGCCTGACGTAGCGGCCGCCGTCACAGGGGTCATCGCCCCCCCTTATTCGGTGACCGGATGCCGTAACGCTGCATGCGTCGATAGAGCGTCATGCGGCTGATGCCCAGCTGGCGGGCCACCGCACTGTGGTTCCAGCGGGCGGCGTGCAGCTGCTGCATCAGCAACTGCGCCTGCGGCGGCAGGTCCGTGGCTTCCTGCGGGTCAGGCTGCGTGCGGGGATCGTCAGCGTGGGCCTTCAGGGTTTCCGGCAGATCGTCAACCTCAATCCGCCCGCCGTCACACACTGCGGCAGCGTAGTCGAGGACGTTACGCAGCTCGCGCAGGTTGCCGGGCCAGGCGTGCTGATGCAGCCGTGTGCGCGCCTGCGGCGTCAGTTCAGCCCTGCCCGCCAGCAGTCGGGCGACCAGCCAGTCGAGATCGCTGCGTGCGCGCAGCGGCGGCAGCGAGATGCGTGCACCCTGCAGGCGATAAAACAGGTCGGCGCGGAAACGCCCCTGCTCCACCAGCTTATCGAGCGCGTGATGCGAGGCGGAGATCACGCGGATATCGACGGGCTGCGGGCGGGTGGCGCCAACCGGCAGCACCTCCTGCTCGGCCAACACGCGCAGCAGCCGCGTCTGCATCTCCAGCGGCATATCACCGATCTCGTCGAGGAACAGCGTCCCCCCGTCGGCCTCCTGCACCAGCCCGCGCTTTGCCTTGCTGCCCGCGCCGGAAAAGCTGCCCGGCAGGTGGCCGAACAGCTCGCTTTCAATCAGCGTCGGCGCGATGGCGGCGCAGTTAACCGCAATAAACGGCCGTGTCCGGCGCGCGCTGGCCTGATGAAACGCACGGGCAAAAACCTCTTTGCCGCAGCCGGTTTCGCCATGTACCACCAGGTGCAGCGGCGCATTCAGCAGCCGTGCCGCCCGCTGCAGCTGCTGCTGTAGCGCCGCATCACCACCGCTCAGCGCTGCCAGGGGTTGCGGCAGTGCCAGCGGTGCGGTCATCACTCGCCGCGGCGGGCGCCGCGCCGGTTGCACGGCGGTCACATAGAGCCGCTCGCCGCTGTTGATCCGCTCCAGCGTACCCTGCCGCCCGTTAGCGCTGGCCAGCCAGTCCGGCAGGCTGTCGATGGCGGTATTAAACAGCTGTTCAATCGGCATCCCGATTAGCGTGCTGCGGCTGTGCGGCGACGGCGCCGTAATCCCCAGCTCGTGCTCCAGCATGCGCTGCGCACGATGGTTATGCCCGACCAGGCGCCCGCTGGCGTCAAAGGCGATCAGGAAATCCGGGCTAACCTCAACAAACGACGACGACGGGCTGAGCTTCAGCACCCAGTCGCTGCGGTGGCGGTGCTCAAACCAGGCGTTTTCAATCTGATGGGCGGAGAGTCTGGCGATCTGTAGCGCCAGCTGCTGGCTGGATTTCGACTGCGGCGAGGTCAGCGCGGAGATATCGAGAATGGCATTCAGCTGCCCCTGCGGGTCAAACAGCGGTACCGCGCTGCAGGTGAGCGGAATATGGGTGGCGTCGAAATGGTCCGCCTGATGCACGGTCAGCGCCTTGCCGGTCGCCAGCGCGGTGCCCACCGCGCAGGTGCCCGCCCAGGCTTCCGACCACTGCGCCCCAAGGAATAGCCCGGCGCGGCGCAGGCTGATTTCAGACCCGGCATCGCCCAGATAGTCGACCGTCACGCCACTGGCATCGTTGAGCAGCACCACATAACCGGCCTGAGCGATCTGCTGATACAGCACGCCCAGCCCGTGACGGGCAATGCGGCGGAACTCTTCAAGATTTTCGCGATGCTCACGCAGTTCGTTATACGGCAGAATGCGCGCTTCCTGCATGCGGCTCGGATCCAGGCCGTGAAACTCGACGCAGCGCTGCCAGGAGTCGCGAATGGTCTGGTCATGCTGGCGCAGATGTCGCCTCTGCGCGCCCGGGCTCAGGCTCTCCATGACGGTGGCAATATGTTCGCGCTGGCTCTGATTCACAACTCACCCTCCTGTGGAAATGACGCCGCTCTGACGGCGACAACAGAATACGCCTGTCGGCGATAAGTTGCAGAATATTACTCAGATTAATCAGCGTCAGAACGGTTTATCAACAGCGCAAAGCCGGTAACGATCTGCCAGGTGGTGATGGGGTAAACCGAGGCGCGCTCAATAATGCCGATGGGGAACAGCGCCGAGGGGATAGCCAGCATGCTGAGCAGGCCAAACCCACCGAGCAGCAAACTGAAATAGCCGAGTCCGGCGGGAAGGGGCCGACCTCCTTTTCCGCCCGGCGCGAGAAAAATAGCGTGCAGACCGACCGCGATCAAACAGAGATTACCGCCGCCAATCGCCATCACCGCGCCGGTTTGATGCAGGGTGATGCCGCTGCTGATGCCGCCGCTGTGAAACAGAGCAATCAGCACGCCGCCCGCGCCGTGGATGCCTGCCAGCAGCAGCGCCCAGCGGTTTTTAACTCGCGAGAAAAGCAGGATACAACCGCAGAAAAACAGCACTCCTTCGGCGGCGAATCCGCTGTTCATGACGTTATGCAGCGGGGAGCAGATCAGCGAGCCGCACTGGGGGACGCCAAGGTCGCTGATGTAGTTGAATTGATAGCGGTAAGGGGGGTGCTGCCACGCCAGCGCGCTGATGCGCTCCGCCAGCAGATAGATCAGCCCGCCCAGCGCCAGGCAGGCGGCGCCGATCCGGTTCCATCGCGTGAGTTTTTGCATAGTGCTCCTTATCGATCGCCCTGGGGGGGGGCAAGAGATAAAACGGGCCAGGCATGCCTGGCCCCTGCGGAATGATGCAAGCTAACCCGTGCGCTTACCAGCGGTAATCGACGGAAGCAACAAAGGTGCGGCCACTGCCATAGAAACAAGCATAGGCGTTAGAGCAGGATGCGACATAGTGCTCGTCGGTCAGGTTCTGCACGTTGAACTGCAGGCTGGTTCCCTTAAGCGCCGGAACGGCCTGGCCGAGCTCATACTTCACCATCGCGTCATACAGGGTGTAGTGCGGCACATAGTATTCGCCCGTGTTATCACCGCCCGCTTTACCGACGTAGCGCACGCCGGTTCCCACAGTCAGGCCGTCCAGCGCGCCGTCGAGGAAGCTGTAGCTGCCCCAGGCAGATGCCGCGTGGCGCGGAATAGCTGCCGGGCTGTGCCCCACTTCTGCCGCCGTATCCGACTCTTTCGTGGTGGCATCCGTGTAGGTGTAGGCGGCAATCAGCTTGATTTCAGGGGTTGGCTGCGCGTGGATCTCAGTTTCGATCCCCTGCGAGTTCACCTTACCGATCTGATTGTAATAGCGGGTGCCATCAATCGAGCTCAGCACGTTCTTCTGGTTTATATCAAACCAGGAGACGGTCATCATGGTATTGCTGCCTACCGGCTGGAACTTCATCCCAACCTCAGTCTGCGCGCCGGTCGTTGGCTTGAGCGGATCGGAGCCCGGTGCAGGCTGCGCCAGTACCGGTTCGAACGAGGTGCTGTAGCTGATATACGGAGAAACCCCGTTATCAAAGGCGTACAGCAGCCCCGCCCGGCCGGTGAAGGCGCTGTCGTTATAGGTCACATCGGTGTTTGCCAGGCGATCCTGGGTGCGCACCTGCGACCAGTCTTCGCGGCCGGACAGCACCAGGTTCCAGTTATTCCACGCCATCTGATCCTGCAGGTAAACGCCATACTGATTCAGCGTCTTCAGCGTGCTGGTAGCCAGCGCCAGATCGTTTTCATCAATGTCGATGCGCCCCGGATTGGTCCAGTCGAGGTTGTACTGCGTGCCGTAGGCGCGCGACAGCTTGAGGTCGATGTGGCTATAGCGATAGTCCAGGCCACCCAGCACGGTGTGGCTGACATCGCCGGTTTCAAACAGCCCTTTCAGCTGGTTATCAACGTTGAACTCATTGGTCTGTGTCTCTTCATGCTGCGGCATGCGCGTCATCACATGGTCGCTGTAGTCGTAGCCGTAAACCAGGTACTTATAGTCTTCATTACGGTGGCTGTAGCGCAGGTTCTGGGTGAACGAGACCGCCTCATTAAAGCTGTGATCCAGACTATAGCCGATGGAGGTTTGCTCGCGCTTCGATTTGGCGAAATCGGAGTCGCTGACGTTAAGGTCGTAAGGCACGGTGAAGCCTTCCGGCGTGGCGTACAGCGTGCCGGAACGCGGCAGGAAGTTACGCGATCCCGCTTTCGGGTCGTTCTGGTAGCTGGTCAGCAGGGTAAAACTGGTGTCTTCGTTGGGCAGCCAGGTGATTGCCGGGGCAATCGCCATCCGCTGCTGTTTGCTGTTTTTCACAAACTCGCTTTTAGTATTAGCGATGCCGTTGATGCGGTAGAACAGCGTATTGTCATCATTTAGCTTGCCGCCGAAGTCGAACGCCACTTCGCCATAGTGGCGGTTGCCGGTGCTGAGCTTCACTTCATGAATGCTTTCTGCCGTCGGGCGCTTGCTGGTCATCATCAGCAGGCCGCCGGGGCTGACCTGGCCGTACAGCACGCCGGCCGGGCCATGCACCATCTCTACGCGCTCTAATAACCACGGGTCTAACTGCCCCGCGCCGCCGTTCTCGGAGGAGAGCCCGTAGTGCAAACCGTCCAGCAGCTTGGGCGCGTAGCGGAAGCCGCGGCTGATCACTTCATCATTACGGTTTGAGTTACCGCGATAGTTGGTGACCACGCCGCTGCTGTAGCCCAGCGCATCCGCCACCGAGGCAGGTTGCTGATCGTTCATCTGCTCGCGCGTCACCACCGAGATGGTCTGCGGGGTTTTCCGCAGCGGGGTGGCGGTTTTGGTGCCTGAAGCACTCTCCTTCGCCACGATCCCTTTGGTCGGCGCGGTCACGCTCTCCTGGGTTTCTGCGGTCACGGTCAGGGTATCTTCTGCTGCCTGTACGGCTGGCACCATCAACAGCGTTGAAGCCAGTATTAAGCGCAGGGTGTGTTTATCCGTGTGTACTGCCGAGCCGGGTATTGCCTGTTTTTTAATCTTATTAAACATGTTCAGTTATCTCGTCTGGAACAGCCTTGTCTACGAAAAAAACCAGTAAAGCCTGCCAACCGATAAGAGCCGCTGGCTGGCGCAGGCTAAGATCAAGCATCACGTCGGCCACTGCTTTTGACGCGGCTTCTCTACCTTCTTAAAAACCCCTTAGCTTTGTGCCAGTTACAGGCATCTCAAGAAAGTTGCGTCGCATCTTATTGCAAATGTAAACTATTCTCAATACTATTCGCATTAGCGCCGCTAATTGTCAGTGAGATTCAAGTTCTTCCGTTTAAGTCATCAAAAGTAAATTAAGGAAAATTATCATGACATCCAGGCACCAATCGTGGCCTCTGCGTCAGCCCGCCGGATGCGCCGCTGAGCTGCTGGCTGCCGATAATGTCGGCAACACTGCCTGGTGGCAGCAGCTGGCACAGCTTGGCACGCCGTTGGTGGAGGAGTTTTCCGCCGGCAAAGTGAAAATGAGCTACTTCTGGCGCGACCCGGCCGGGGATGAAACCCGCTCTGAAGTTTGCCGGGTATATATCGATATCAACTGCGTGACCGACCATCACAGCCCGCAGCCGCAGAGCCTGCAGCGCCTGGCGGGCACCGACGTCTGGCACTGGTCTACTGAGATTGACCAGCGCTGGCGCGGCAGCTACAGCCTGATCCCCATTGATGCCCACCAGCTTCCTCCTGCTTTTAGCCGCGATGACGCCACGCGCAGCAAACAGCAGCGCGAGTGGTGGATCTCGCTGTTCCCCAGCGCCATCGCCGATCCGCTTAACCGGAGCTGCGCGCATTGCAACAGCCGCCGCCATCCGACATCCGCGGCCCATATGCCCGCCGCCCCGGACCAGTCGGCCTGGCATGCGCTGGACGGCAGTCTGGCGCGGGTTGATGAGCAGCGCCTGCTGCAGTTCAGCTGGGAGAGCGCCCTGCTCGGCAATCAGCGCCGCATCTGGCTCTACACCACCGGCAGCACCGTCACCCCAGAAACCCGGCCATTAGGCATCCTGTTGGACGGCCAGAACTGGGCGCTGGGATTACCGATTTTTGCCGCGCTGGATGCGGAAACCAACAGCGGCCATCTGCCCGCCGCCTGCTGGCTATTTATTGATGCGATTAACGGCGAGTGGCGCGAGAAGGAGCTGCCGTGCAATGCGCAGTTCTGGCAGGCGGTGCAGGAAGAGCTGCTGCCGCAGGTGCGCGCGCGGATGGCCTTCAGCGAACGGGCCGACCACACCGTGGTGGCCGGTCAGAGCTACGGCGGGCTGGCCGCGATATATGCCGGGCTTAACTGGCCTGCACGCTTTGGCCGCATCCTCAGCCAGTCCGGCTCTTTCTGGTGGCCGGACTTCCGCCTGGTGACGCATTTTGCCGAGATTGAAGGCCATGAAATGGGCTGGCTGACCGCTGAAGTGCTGGCCGGTAGGCTGCCGCAGGGCAGGCTGAAGATCTTCCAGGAAGCTGGCGATCGCGAAGGCGATATGGCCTACGTCAACCAGCAGATGCGCCAGGCCCTGCTGCCGGCTGGGCATGACATTCACTTCCGTATTTTTTCCGGCGGGCACGACTCGCTGTGCTGGCGCGGCGGGCTGCTTGACGGGCTGCGCTGGCTGCTGGCCGATTTTATCACCCCTCCTTTCTCTGGCGACAACAGGTAACGACCATGACCGAACAACAAAACCCCTTCGACGATGAAAGCCTGGACTTCCTGGTGCTGCTGAACGCGCGTGGGCAGTACAGCCTGTGGCCTGCCTTTGCCGAGGTTCCCGCCGGCTGGCAGACCGTGTCCGGTCCCGCAGCCCGCGCCGAGTGCATCAGCTACATCGAAACGCACTGGCAGGATATGCGCCCGGCAGCGATAAAAACGGCCGGTTAATCAAGGAACGGGTCGACCGGAAAAGAGGGTCGCCCCCGACAACGGAATATTTACGCCATACAACACAGGGGCCGACCCTTTTTTCGGTCGGCGCTGAATTTTAATGATGAATTTTTCATTTATCGACAGGAATCGCTCCCGTGTCAGAAGCTCAAATTACGCCCGTCGTGCAGGCCAGCTATAGTGAATATCCGCTGGTAGCCGCGCAGCCCGGCATCTGGATCGCCGATCAGATCGCGACCAAAGGTAATACCTTTGCCGTCGCCCACTACAGCGAGCTGCATGGTGATATCGACCGCACCGCGCTGGACGCGGCTATCCGCCAGGCGATGGCGGAAGCCGACACCGTTCAGGCTAAGTTCGGCCTCGCCGCCGACGGCAGTGCCGTGCAGCGGCTGCCCAACGCCTGCTCAGCGCAGCAGGTGCAGCCCGTTGAATGGCTCAACTTCAGCCAGCGTGCTGACGGTGCGCAGGCTGCGCTCAGCCTGATGCAGTCCGACCTGGCCGCCGACCTGCCCGCCGACGGCGAACGCCCGCTGTACCGGCAACTGATGATCCGCGTCAGCGACGATCGCTGGTTCTGGTACCAGCGCTATCACCATCTGATGCTCGACGGCTTTAGCTTCGAAGCGCTGACCCGGCGCGTGGCGGCGGTGTACCAGGCGCTGCGTCAGCAGCAGACGCCAGCCCCCTCGCCGTTCATTTCCTTTGGTGAAGTGGTGGCCGAATATCAGGCCTGGCAGCACTCCCCCGCCTGCCAGCGGGCGGCGCTGTTCTGGCAGCAGCACACCCAGGCTTTCCCGGCGGCCATCTCACTCTCCGCCGAACAGTTCACGCCTGAGGGCGATGGTGCGCCGCTCAAGCAGCAGGTCACGCTTCCCACCGCCCTGTTCACCAGCCTGGCGCAGCAGCCCGGCCTGCAGCAGAGCGCCCCGGCGGAGATCGCCTGCGCCCTGCTCACCGCTTATCTGGCGCGCATCAGCGGCGAAAACCGTCTGAGCATTGGCTTCCCGTTTATGCGCCGCATGGGGTCGGCCGCGCTGGCCGCTACTGGCCCGGTGGTCAACGTACTGCCGCTGCAGCTGGCGCTCAACGATGCGATGACGCTGGCCGAGATCGGTCAGCGGGTGCAGGCGGAGATCGGGCAGGTGCGCCGCCACCAGCGCTATGAAGCGGAGCAGCTGCGGCGCGATCTCGGCCTGGTCGGCAGCAGCCAGCCGCTGTATGGTCCGGTGATCAACCTGAAGGTTTATCACGACCCGCTGGAGTTTGACGGCATCCCGGCGGTAACGCACACGCTGGCGATGGGACCGGTGGACGATCTGGAGTTTGAGATCGGCTTCCAGCAGGGCCAGCTTCAGCTGACGCTGGTCGCCAATGCGGAAAAATATGACCGCCAACTGCTGGCGTGGCACGGCGA
This sequence comes from Erwinia aphidicola, assembly GCF_014773485.1. GTDB lineage: Bacteria > Pseudomonadota > Gammaproteobacteria > Enterobacterales > Enterobacteriaceae > Erwinia > Erwinia aphidicola. Next base: position 37,867 of record NZ_JACXBP010000003.1, read on the forward strand.
GCGCATTGCCTTTATGGCAGAGCAGCTGGCGCAGCAACCGCAGCTGCCGCTGGCGGCGCTGGCGCTGATGGGCCACGATGAGCAGCAGCATCTCGCCAGCTGGTCGCAGGGCATCGGCGTCACGCCTCAAGCGGGTGAGGTGTCGATTCTGGCGATGCTTCAGCGTCAGGTCGATCGGCAGCCGGACGCCATTGCGGTTGTCTGCGGTGAGATGCGCCTGACCTATGGCCAGCTTTCGGCGCGCGCGATGCAGCTGGCGCGGGAGCTGATCGCCCGCGGCCTTCGGGCCGAAGACGTGGTGGCGATTGGCATTCCGCGCTCGGTCGATTCGCTGGTGGCGATCTTTGGCGTGCTGGCAAGCGGCGCGGCCTATATGCCGCTCGACCTCGACTATCCGCGCGAACGCCTGGCGCTGATGTGCGACGACGCGCAGCCGCAGCTGCTGCTTACCCACAGCAGCACGCTGGCGCAAATGCCGCCTGGCGCTTACCTGTGCATCGATGATGCCGCCGTGCGCGCCGCGTGCGATGCGCACCCCGCCAGCCCGGTGTGCGATGACGAGCGCCGCGTCGCCCAGCGCGGTGATCATCTGGCTTATATGATCTACACCTCCGGCTCTACCGGGCGTCCGAAAGGGGTGATGAGCACCCACGCCGGGCTGCTGAACCTGTTTCTGTCGCACCAGAGCAACCTGTTCGGTCCGGCGATAGAGAAATTCACCGCCGCCAGTACGCGCCGCATGCGCAGCGGCCACACTGCCTCGTTCTCGTTCGACTCGTCATGGGAACCGCTGTTCTGCATGATGATGGGCTGCGAGCTGCATATCTTCGATGAAGAGCTGCGCCGCGATGCCTGGGCACTGCTGCAGAAGATGAAGCAGGTGCCGGTCGATCTGCTGGATATCACCCCGTCGTTCTTCTCGCAGATGATCGACGCCGGGCTGTTCGAGCCGGAAAATCATCGCCCGGCGTTTGTGATGATCGGCGGTGAAGCCGCCACGCCAACGCTGTGGAAGCTGATGCAGCAGCACCCGGAGCTGGAGATCGTTAACTATTACGGCCCGTCGGAATACACCATCGATACCCTCGGCGCCAGCGTGATGGTCTCCGATCAGCCGGTGATTGGCCGCCCGGTCGGCAATACCCGGGTGTGGCTGCTGGATAACCAGCTGCGCCCGGTGCCGGTGGGCTGCCCCGGCGAGCTTTATATTTCCGGCAGCGGTATCGCCCGTGGCTACCTGCGCCGCCCGGACCTGACCGCCGCGCGCTTTGTCGCTAACCCGTTCCTGGAGGGGGAAGTGATGTACCGCAGCGGAGACCTGATGCGCTGGCGCAGCGACGGCCAGCTGGCGTTTATCGGCCGCACTGACCATCAGATTAAAGTGCGCGGCTTCCGCATTGAGCTGGGGGAGGTTGAGAACGCGCTGGTAGCGCTGGAGGAGGTCAGCACCGCCGTGGTGATCGCTCAGCCGATTGGGGCGACCAACCGTCTGATCGGCTACTGCTCGGTCGGTGACGCCGCGCTGCGCGCCGATCGGCAGATTTCAACCAGGCTGCTGGGCAAACTGGCCATCACCCTGCCCGACTACATGGTGCCGGCGATCCTGATAGTGATGGAAGAGCTACCGCTTAACGTTAACGGTAAAATCGACCGCCAGGCGCTGCCCGCGCCGCAGCAGATGGCCTTTACCCCGGGGCGCGATGCGCAGACCCCGCAGGAAACGCTGATCTGCCAGGCCGTCGCCGACCTGTTAGGCATGGAGCGCGTCGGCGCCGACGATGACTTTTTCGCGCTCGGCGGCGACAGTATCTCCGCCATGGGCCTGGGCACCGCCGCCCGCCGGGCGGGCTGGCTGCTGCGCCCGCGCGATATTTTCGCCCAGCGCACTCCGGCGCGCATGGCCAGCAGCATGCAGCCGCTAAGCTCCGGCGTGGCGGTCAATCGCGTGGCGCAGCAGGGGCCGGTAACGGGTCTGCCAATCCTGCACTGGTTTAACCAGCACGGCGGCATTAACCAGCGCTTTGCCCACGGCGTGTTCCTGCGGGTGCCGGCTGAACTGCAGGCTGCCCAGCTGGAACAGGCGCTGCATGCGCTCAGCGTGGCGCACCCGGCGCTGGCTGCCTTTACCCGCGACGGTCAGCTGATTGTCGGTGAACCCTCCCCTGCTGCCGGTTTAGCACGCGTCAGCAGCCAGATCCTGCACCACGCGCCCGAAGCCTGCGCCGAGGAAGCCTTTGACGCCGCCGTTACCCGCCTTGACCCTGCCTGCGGCATGATGATGCAGGCGGTGCTGTTGCAGCATCATCAGCACGCCTTTGGCCTGGTGCTGGCGATCCATCACCTGGTGGTTGATGGCGTCTCGTGGCGCGTGCTGCTCGATGAGCTGCGCCAGGCGAGTGAGGCTGCACTCAGCGGAGCGCCGCTGGCACTGCCCGCCGAAGAGACCTCGCTGCACGACTGGTCCGCCAGCGTGCAACGCGGCGTGGCAAAGCGTGCCGCTGAACTGCCATTCTGGCAGAGCATGCTGCAGCAGCCGGTGCCCCGGCTCGGCCGGCGTGCGCTGCTGCCGCAGGATTGCCACCGCGCGATGAAAGAGAAGCGCACCCTGCTGAGCGCAGAGCAAACCGCCGCGCTGCTTAACCGCCTGCCGCAGCAGTATCGCGCCAGCGTGGAAGAGACCCTGCTGTGCGCCCTGTCGCTGGCGCTGCTCGCCCGCTTTAATGCCACGCAACTGCGCTACACTCTGGAATCCCACGGCCGTGCCGGGCTGGACGGTGAGCACGATCTGGCGCGTACCGTCGGCTGGCTGACCGCCGAATATCCACTGCTGGTGACGCTGGATGAAGGGGAAACGGGCTGCCTGCGCGATGCGCTGCGCGCGGTGAAAAGCGTGCTGCGCGCCGTGCCGGATCGCGGGATTGGCTACGGCCAGCTCTACTATCTCGACGCGGTGCGTGCGCCGCAGCTGCAAGCCCTGGCGCAGCAGCACGCGCCGGAGGTGCTGTTTAACTACCTGGGCCGTTTCAGCGCCGGGGATGGACTTTGGACGCCGCAGCGCACGCGCAAACATTTCCGCGATGCCTTTGCCGTGCATCAGGATGCCGACATGCCGCAGCTGCACGCGCTCGAGGTCAACATCTTCGTTGATGAGACCGCCAACGAGCCGCGCCTGGCGATCAACTGGGGCTGGCTGCACGACGTCTTCAGCGAAGCGGATATTGATGCACTGCACAGCGCGATGGCCCAGGCCGCTGACGGGCTGAGCGATTTCGCCCGGCGCCATCCACAGCAGGCGGCTGACACGCTGGTGGCGGCGGAGGTGGCAATTGACGGCGTCAGCCAGCAGGACCTGCTGGCCCTGTCGCAGCATCACGGCCCGCTGGCTGCCGTGCTGCCGCTGCTGCCGCTACAGAAAGGATTGCTGTTCCACGCCCAGACCGCCGACAGCAGCGGCAGCTATAACTCGCTGACGCGCCTGAGCTTCAGCGGCCCGCTCGATGAGCAGCGGCTGCAGGCGGCGCTGGATGCGGTGGTGCGCCATCATCCGCAGCTGGCGGCGCGCTTTGATAGTGAACAGACCCTGCTGCCGTTACAGCTGATCCCACTGATGCAGCCCAACCGGCATTACTGGGCGCTGGATCGCCATGCACTGCCTGAACTGACCGCCGCCGAAGAGGCTGAAGCGCTGCTGGCACTGGAGAAACGCGAGCTGGCGCGCGATCTGTTCGCCCAGCCGGTGATGTTACACGCGCTGCTGGTGCAGCACGGCGACGCTGCGCGCTTTACCCTGATGCTCAATGCGCATCATCTGGTGGTCGACGGCTGGTCAACGCCGGTGATCCTGCGCGATCTGTTCAGCGCGCTGAACCACGGCCCGCAGGCGCTGACGCCGCACCGTTTCAGCTACGCCACCATTGTGCGCCAGCTGGCAGCGCGCGATGCCGACGCCTCGCGCCAGCTGTGGCAGCAGGTATTGCAGGACGTGCGCCCGACCCTGCTGTTCGGCAATGAACCGCACGACGGCCCGGTGCACGACAGGGATCTGACGCTGGCCCCAGAGGTGGAACAGGGCCTGATGGCGCTATGCCGCGAGCGTGGTCTGACGCTCAACAGCGTGATGCAGGGCATCTGGGCACTGCTGCTGAGCATCGAAAGCGGTCATCAGGACGTGGTATTCGGCTCGCCGGTTTCCGGGCGCTTTGGTCAGATTGAGGGCCAGGAGCAGCACGTCGGCCTGTTTAGCAACACCCTGCCGGTGCGCCTGCGCTTCGACAGCCAGCGCCCGCTGCTGGCACAGCTCGCCGACCATCAGGCGCAGCAGATCCAGCTGATTGAGCATGACGATCTGGGGCTGGGGGAGATCCAGCAGCTGGCGGGCAGCGGCACGCTGTTTGATACCCTGCTGGTGGTCGAGAACTACCCGGATAACGCCGAACTGCTGCAGGGCCACGATGGCCTGCGCTGCGACGCTATCAGCAACCGTGGCTACACCCACTATCCGCTGACGCTGCTGGTGCTGCCGGGTGAGCGCCTGCATCTGCTGCTGGAGTACCGCGATGCGTTGCTGCAGCCAGAGCGTTTTGCTTCCCGCCTGCTGATGCTGTTATCCCAACTGGTCGCGCAGCCGGACCTGCCGCTGGCACGCTGGCAGCTGCAAACCCCGGACGAACGGGCGCTGATCGCGAATATCAATAACACCGCGTATCCGCTGGCGGCGGGCACCCTACAGGGGGCTATTGCGCAGCAGGTTGCGCGCACGCCGGACGCGCTGGCACTGCTGGATGCCGACCATCGTCTGAGCTATCGCCAGATGCAGCAGCAGGCGCGCCTGCTGGCGGATCGCCTGATTGACGCTGGCGTGCAGCCGGGTGATATCGTCGCCGTGGCCCTGCCGCGCTCGGTGCGCCTCAGCCTGGCGCTGACCGCCATCTTGCAGGCCGGTGCCGCCTGGCTGCCGCTGGATACCGGCTACCCGGATGAGCGCCTCGGCTACATGGTTGAGGATGCGCGCCCGCGCCTGATCATCACTGAAAGTGCTTTGCAGGACCGTTTCGCCCTGCTCGGCACGCTGCTGACTTTTGACCAGCTGGCCGACGAGCATCAGCAGCCACGGCATGCGCTGCCGCAGCCTGACAGCAGCCACCCGGCCTACGTGCTGTATACCTCCGGCTCTACCGGGCGCCCCAAAGGCGTGGTGGTCGGGCAGCAGGCGATCGTTAACCGCCTGTGGTGGATGCAGGATACCTATCCGATGAGTGCCGCCGACGTGGTATTGCAGAAAACGCCGTGCAGCTTCGACGTGTCGGTGTGGGAGTTCTTCTGGCCGCTGATGGTGGGTTCACAGCTGCTAATGGCCCCGCCGGAAGCGCACCGCGATCCGGAAGCGCTGGTGCAGCTGATTGAGGACTATGCGGTCACCACGATGCACTTTGTGCCGTCGATGCTGGCCGCCTGGGTCAGCGCGCTGGAGCAGCGTTCAGGTGCGGATAAGGGCTGCCACAGCCTGCAGCGCGTATTCTGCAGCGGTGAAGCGCTGTCGTGCGACCTTGCAGCCAGCTATCAGGCGCTGATCGCGGCACCGCTGCACAATCTGTACGGCCCGACCGAAGCGGCGGTAGATGTCACCTATCATCCGGCATCCGGCATCCGGCAGGGATCTCGCCGCATGTCAGGGTGCTGGCGTGCCGATCGGCTACCCGGTATGGAACACCGAGCTGCGCATTCTGGACGCGCTGCTGCGCCCGGTGCCGATCGGTGTGGCGGGCGATCTCTACCTGTGCGGCGCGCAGCTGGCAGAAGGCTACCTGTACCGCGCCGATCTGACCTCGCAGCGCTTTGTCGCCGACCCGTTTGCCGCCGGTGAACGTATGTACCGCACCGGCGATATCGCGCGCTGGCTGGAGAGTGGCGCGGTCGAGTATCTGGGCCGCAGCGATGATCAGCTGAAAATTCGCGGTCAGCGCATTGAGCTGGGCGAAATCGAACAGGCGCTGCTGACCTTACCGGGGGTCGCGCAGAGCGTGGTGGCCGCCCGCGAGCTCGGCAATGTGGCCGCCGCTGGGGCCGATGCGCGCCAGCTGGTCGCCTGGCTCATCGCGCAGCCCGGCAGCGTGTTGGAGACGGCAGAAGTGCACCAGCAGCTCTCGCTGCGGCTGCCGGCGCATATGCTGCCGGTCAGCTATGTGCTGACCGATAGCTTCCCGCTCAGCGCCAACGGCAAGCTGGACCGCAAAGCCCTGCCGTCACCGCAGGCCCCGCAGGCCGCTGGTCGTCAGCCTGAGGGACCGCACGAGACGCTGCTGGCGCAGCTGTTCGCCCGCCTGCTGGAGCTGGAAACGGTCTCTGCCGACGGCGACTTCTTCGCGCTCGGCGGGCATTCGCTGCTGGCGATGCGCCTGGCGGCCGAACTGCGCCGCACGCTGGCGCATCCACTCTCTATCGGCCAGATTATGGCAGCGCGCAGCGTTGAGAAGATGGCGCGCCTGCTGGATGATGCTGCCTCCGGCGATGGCACTGATGGCCGCGCCAACGGTGAAAGCCTGCCGTTGCGCAGCGGTCAGGGACCGGCGCTGTTCTGCATCCATCCAGCGTCCGGCTTTGCCTGGCAGTATTCCGGCATGATGCGCCACCTGGCGGGCGCATTCCCGATTATTGGCCTGCAGTCGCCGCGCCCTGATGGGGTGATTGCCGCCTGTGACAGCATCGATGAGATGTGCGAGCGCCATCTGGCGACCATCCGCAGCGTGCAGCCGCAGGGGCCGTACCACCTGCTTGGCTACTCGCTCGGCGGCACCCTTGCCCACGGCATCGCCGCACGCCTGCAGCAGCAGGGGGAAGCGGTGAAATTCCTTGGCCTGCTGGATACTTATCCGCCGGAAGGCCAGGACTGGACCAGCCCGTCAGAAGAGGATGCGCGTGAGGAAGTGGCGCGGGAGGAGGCCGAGTTTATGGCAGCCACCGACGACGATGCGCTGCTGCTGGCGGAGAAAGCGGCGATGTTCAGCACCATTGTGGCCAACTACAAAGATGCCGTGCTGCGCCTGGCCTCCGCCAGCAGCCCGCGCTTTGACGGTGAAGCCACGCTGTTTGTCGCCAGCAAAACGCTGCCGCAGGGCATGGATGTGCGTGAAAGCTGGGCGCCGTATATCGCACAGCTGAAAGTCCATGAGCTGGCCTGCGAGCATATGGATATCCTGTCACCGGAAACGCTGGTGACGCTGGGGCCGCTGCTGGACAGGCTGATGAAGGCGTGCCAGCACCTGGCGTAGAATCACGGGCGAGGCTTGCCTCGCCCCTACAAGTCTCGCCGTCGGGGTCGACCTTTTTCCAGTCCGCCCCTGTAAGAACCCATGTAGGGGTCGACCTTTTTTCCGGTCGACCCTTTTTTATTTATCCAGGCTGATGATAGCGCCCGCACGGGACGATCATCGGGGTATGTGACACCGGATCGTTGATAATCACGCTGCTCATGCCAAACACCTGCTGCACCAGCGGCGCGCTAATAATCTCAGCGGGCTTACCCTGGGCAATAATCGCCCCCTCTTTCATCACGATCAGATGGTCGGCATAGCGGCAGGCCTGGTTCAGGTCGTGCAGCACCGCCACCAGCGTATGCCCGTGCTCCTGATTCAGCTGGCGGAACAGATCCAGCAGCTCAATCTGGTGGGCAATATCCAGCCAGGTGGTCGGCTCATCCAGCAGCAGCAGCGGGGTTTGCTGCGCCAGCACCATTGCCACCCACACGCGCTGGCGCTGGCCGCCGGACAGGGCATCCACGCTGCGCGCGGCCAGCTCACTGATGTTAGTCGCCTGCATGGCGGCATCCACCGCCTGGCGGTCGGCCTCGCTCCACTGCTTTAACAGACTCTGGTGCGGATAGCGCCCGCGCGCCACCAGGTCAGCAACGCTGATCCCCTCCGGCACGATGGCGTGCTGCGGCAGCAGGCCGAGCTGGCGCGCCAGGGCTTTGGTGCCCATCCGGTGGATATCCTGACCGTCGAGCAGCACCTGGCCGTTACGCGGCTTCAGCAGGCGGCATAAAGCGCGCAGCAACGTCGACTTGCCGCAGGCGTTGGGGCCGATGATCACCGTGAACTGGCGGTCGGGGATCCCGACGCTGAGATCGCGCGCAATGGTCTTTTGATCGTAGGCCAGCGTCAGTGCTGAAGCCTGTAAACGCGAGGTGGAAGGTTCCATGATTAACGTCGTGACTCCCTGATAAGCAACCAGATAAGATACAGCCCACCGATGCTGACGGTGACGGCGCCGACCGGCAGCTGTATCCCGCTGAAGGCGTGCTGGGCGATGATATCCGCCGCCAGCAATAACAGTGCGCCGCTGGTGGCGGCAGAGAATAGCGGAACGGCGCTGGCCACGATCAGGCGACGGGCGATCTGCGGCGCGGCCAGCGCAATAAATGCAATTGGTCCGGCGCTGGCGGTGGCAATCGCGGTAAGGATAATCCCGCACAGCATCAGCCACAGGCGGCTTGATTCCGCGTTGACGCCCAGCGCACGCGCGCTGTCATCACCCATCTCCATCAGCTGCAGGCGGCGGCCGAGCAGCAGCGCGGCGCAAACCGTTAACGGCACCAGCAGCAGCGCGGGCTGGCCTTTGGCCCAGGTGATCCCGTTGAGCGAGCCCGCCCCCCACAGCGCGGCGCTCATCGCACTCTCCAGCGAGGCGCTGATAATCAGCCAGCTGTTTAACGCCGACAGCACGGCGCCAATGCCAATGCCGACAATAATCAGGCGGAAGCCGCTAATGCCCTGACGCCACGCCAGCAGGTAGACCAGAGCGGCAGAGGCGACGCCGCCGACCAGCGCCCCGGCGGCAACCTGATAGTAGCCGCCGCCGAGCAGAATAATCGTCACCAGCGCGCCGGTGTAGGCTCCGGTGTTAAAACCGACCACGTCCGGGCTGCCGAGCGGGTTGCGGATCGCCGACTGAAATATCGCCCCGCTGACGCCCAACCCCGCGCCGAGCACCAGCGCCAGCACCACGCGCGGCGCGCGCCACTGGCCGACCACCGTCATCAATCCCTGCGGCCCTTCGCCCTGCAGCGCCTGCCACACCTGCAGCGGAGCGATGCGCAGCGTGCCGTAGCACAGGGCAAACAGCGCCAGCAGCAGGCAGAGCAGGATTACGCTCAGATTGACCCACAGCGTGCGCGCGGATAGCTTGAGGTTCAGCCAGCCCTCTGCGCGGCCAATCAGTAAAGTACGGCTCTGCATCCTGTTCTCCTTAATACCTGCGCTGGCGAACCAGCCAGATCAGCACCGGCGCGCCGATCAGCGCCGTAACGATTGACACGCGCAGCTCCCCCGCCGCCATAAAGCGCCCGAGGATATCGGCCGACAGCAGCAGGATAGGCGCCATCAGCGAGGAGTAAATCAGCACCCAGCGCTGATCGGCCCCCACCCACCAACGCGCCACGTGCGGCACCATCAGGCCGACAAAGCCAATCGGCCCGACCAGCGCGGTGGAGGATCCACACAGCAGCATCACCGCCAGCAGCGCCACCACGCGCACCAGCACAACCCGTGTGCCGAGCGCCGCCGCCATCTCTTCCCCCATGCTAAGGCTGTTGAGCGAGCGTGCCGCCACCAGCGCCAGCACCCCACCCACCAGGATGGCCGGGGTGACCAGCAGCAGATTATGCAGCGATCGGATATCCAGCGTACCGGCCTGCCAGAAGCGCAGCTGGTCGAGCGTCTGCGGGTTGAGCAGCGACAGCGAAGAGGTCAGCCCGCTGAGCACCGCGCTGAGCGCCACCCCGGCCAGCGTCAGGCGGATCGGGTTGACGCGCCCGCCGCTCAGCGAACCTATCGTCCACACCACCACGCTGGCCGCCAGCGCGCCAGCCCAGGCGAAGCCGAGCCAGCCCGCCATACCGTTGACCCCGAACAGGGTTATGCCGACGGCCAGCGCAAAGCTGGCCCCGGCGTTTACGCCGAGGATACCCGGGTCCGCCAGCGGATTACGCGTCAGCGCCTGGATCACCGCCCCCGCCGCGCCCAGTGCCATTCCGACCAGAATACCGGCGAGCGTGCGCGGCAGGCGGGCGTTGAGCACGATCGTGCTGTCAGCATCATTGAGCTGCCCGCTCAGGCTGTGCCAGACCCCCTGCGCGGGGATCGATTTCGCGCCCAACATCAGGCTGATGGCGGCTATCGCCAGCAGTAAAATCAGGCAGAGCAGCACACCGCCGCTGCGCGTTATACCACGCGGTAGCGCGACGCCCGTGGCCGGCCGAGCCCGAGCCTGTTGCAACGACATCCCCAAACCCCCTGCTCATATGCAAATGAATATGAGTATTATTATCATTAACGTTATTAATCAAATATGTTACCATGCGCCCGCCAGAAAAACATCGGCAACCTTCGCCTCAAAACTTCAGTCAACCAAAATGGAAAATTATGGCTAAGCCCTCCATCCTGCTTAATTTCAGCCTGCTGAAAAATAACGCGCATTTTCGCGCCATCTTCTGCGCCCGTATGCTGTCGGTGTTTGCCCTCGGCATGCTGGCCGTCGGCGTCCCGATCCAGATCCAGGCGATGACCGGCTCAACGCTACAGGTTGGCGTGGCGGTGACGCTGGACGGCGTAGGGATGTTTATCGGCCTGATGCTGGGCGGCATTCTCGCTGACCGCCTGGATCGCCGTAAGCTGATCCTGTTTGCGCGCGGCACCTGCGGTATTGGCTTTGTGTTCCTCAGCCTTAACGCCTTTAGCGCCTCCCCTTCCCTGTGGGCGCTCTACCTGCTGGCCTTCTGGGATGGCTTCTTCGGCGCGCTGGGGATGACCGCGCTGATGGCGGTGATCCCGCTGCTGGTCGGGCGCGAAAACCTCGGCGCTGCCGGCGCGCTGAGCATGGTGACCGTGCGTCTCGGGGCCATTCTTTCCCCGGCGATTGGCGGCGTGATTATCGTGGCGGGCGGTGTGGGCTGGGCATTTGCCGTGGCGGCTGTGGGCACGCTGGCGACCCTGATCCCACTGGTGCGCCTGCCGTCGATGAAGCCGGAAACGCAGGAGCCGGAACATCCGCTGCGTGCGATGGTCAGCGGCGTGCAGTTTGTCTGCCGTCAGAAGGTGGTCGGTTCGGTGGTGCTGCTGGGGATGCTGATCAGTATTGTCGGTGCGGTGCGTATTCTGTTCCCGGCGCTGGCAATCAGCTATCACGCGGATGCATCGGCGATTGGCCTGATGTACTCAGCCGTGCCGCTGGGGGCGATGATTGGAGCCTTTACCAGCGGCTGGGTGCCGCGCCATCGCCGCCCGGGCATCCTGGTGCTGGTCAGCGCCACCTGTGCATTCCTCGCCATCGCCTCGCTTGGTCTTTACAGCCATTTCCTGCCCGCGCTGCTGGCGCTGGTGGTTTACGGCTACTGCAACGCCATCGCATCCTTACTGCAATATATGCTGATCCAGCACCATACGCCGGACCCTCTGCTGGGCCGCGTCAATAGCCTGGGCAGCGCGCAGGACGTCACCGGGGATTCTGTCGGGGCATTGGGATTAGGCGTGCTGGGCAAACTGTTTACGCCATTGGTGGGAGTGCTGTCGTTTGGCGCGGCGGCGGCTGGGGTGGCGCTGGTGCTGGCGGCCTGTGTCGGCACGCTGCGCCGCAGTACGCTGGCTACGCAAGAACCGGAAATCGCAGAGCCGGTTGCCAACCCGTAGCAACGTGAGAGGGAAAATCCGCGCAAGGCATGCCTTGCGCCTGCGGGTTAAGGGCTGACCGAAAAAGATAATCGGCCCCTGCAAAACCCTCGTAGGGGTCGACCCGCACAGTATTAATGCGCGGTGAACTGGCGCTCAATGCTGTTAAGCATATTGCTGGCGCTGTAGTAATCCAGGCGGAAAGTATCCGGCCCCATCGCATACACGCGCTGCGCGCTGACCGGCTCCAGATGTTCCAGGAACGGATTGGCGCGCACGCGCGTCACCGTGTCATTATCCGCCGCGAACAGCAGCAGCGTTTTCCCGGTCAGCCCCGCCGCCATATTCTCCCCCGACAGCTGGATAATGTCGTTACGCTTACCCATGCTGGTGCCGCCGTGAACCTCTTCAGGCGGCATGGCCAGCGCGAAGCCCAGCTCGCCCAGCAGTTTGCCCTGAGCGGAAGCCGGGGTCCACAGATTCACCCCTCGCCCATCTTCGTAGTAGACCAGCGCGGAAACCGGCTGCGGCGGCAGCGTTATTGCCTGCTTCACCGCCTGCACCCGCTGCTCAAACTGGCCGACCGCTGCAGCGGCGTCCTGCTCATGGCCGGTGATTTTCCCTAGCTGCTGTGCCAGCTGCTGCCAGCTCTTATCGCCGTAATCAATCACCAGCGTGGGCGCAATGGCGGCAAGCTGGTCGTACAGTTTCAGTGCCGAATCCCCACCGGTGGCGGCAATCACAATCAGATCGGGCGCCGCAGCGGCAATCGCTTCAGCATTGGGTTCGCTGATATACAAGGGTTTGAGATCGACCTTTTTTGCCGCCGCGCTCCACTGCTTAAAAAAACCCTGATCGTCAGAGACGGTGCTGTTGCGGCTGGTGCCGCCGGAGCCGACCAGCGGCGCGTTAATCGCCAGCAGCGTGCCGGTAATCGTGACGCTGGTTGAGACAATGCGCTTGGGCGCCTGTTGTAGAGTCAGTGGCCCTTTTGGCGTCTGCAGCGTGCGCGGCCAGCCCTGAGCTACTGTGGTGGTTGCCTGGTTTGCGGTGCTAACCGGGGGGGCTTCTTTATGCTGCGTAGAGCAGCTGCGCACTGCGACCACCATCACCAGGGCAGCAATAATCAACGCTGCGCACAGCAGCGGGAAGGAGAAGGATTTTTTCATCTTGGCAATTTCATCGTAAATGAGTCTTATTATCATACAATTAATGGCGGGCGAATTAAACGCTTAAGGCTGCGGGGATAGTGATGCGGGATAAATCAGGCCGGGCGCACCCGGCCATTCACTTACACTTTCATCCAGCGCCCTTCGGCAGCGGAGATGGCGATAGCTTCCAGCACTTTTGATACCTGCAACCCTTCGGCAAAGTCCGGCCACATGCGATCGTTAGCGGCGATGCCGTTGATCAGGTCACGTACTTCAACGGTTTTCTGGTCGTTAAAGCCGATGCCGTGCCCGGCAGAGATGCAGAATGCCGCATAGTCCGGGTGCGCCGGGCCGGTAAGGATAGTCTTGAAGCCCTGGCGCCCTGCCGGTTCGTCATGAATATACAGCTCCAGCTCCGCCATGCGCTCCTGGGTGTAGCGAATGCTGCCTTTGGTGCCGGTGACCACATAGGTCAGGCCCATTTTGCTGCCGCAGGCGATGCGTGAGGTTTCAATCACGCCGTGCGCACCGTTGGCAAAACGCAGCAGCGCGCTGGCCTGGTCTTCGTTTTCCACCTCGCGCTGCTGGGACGGATTTTTCGGGTCCGGGCGCTGTTTGATTACCGTCATCATATCGCCGCTGACTTCATCGATATTGCCGACGAGGAAGTGCGCCATATTGACGATATGCGCCGCCAGATCGCCCAGCGCGCCCAGCCCCGCCAGCGCTTTCTGGCAGTGCCAGTCGAGCGGCGTATTCGGGTTTGCCAGATAATCTTCGTTATGGGTGCCGTAAAAATGCACTACCTCGCCAATTTCGCCGCGCTCAATAATTTCACGCGCCAGCTGGCTGGTCGGATTTTTCATATAGTTGAAGCCAACCAGGGTTTTCACTCCGGCTTTTTCCGCGGCGCGCACCATCTCTTCGGCGTCCGCCACATTCAGCGCCAGCGGCTTTTCGGAATAAACATGCTTACCGTGACGGATCGCTTCCAGCGCCATCTCTTTATGCAGGAAGTTCGGGGCACAGATATCCACCACGTCGATATTTTCATCCGCCACCAGCTCGCGCCAGTCACCGGTTGAGCGGCTGAAACCCAGCGTTGCGGCCTGGGCGGCGGCCAGCTCTGGATTGACCTCTGCCAGCATCTCGCGCACCAGTTCACCCTTGAGGTTAAATACCGTCGGCGCCTGCGAATAGGCAATGGCATGGCAGCGCCCAATATAGCCGGTACCGATCAATCCAATTCTGACTTTTTGCATGGTGGGTCCTTGTGCAGGGTGAAAATGGAACAAACGTACAATGTAATTGGAATGTATATTCCATTAACGGGCTTCACAATATAAAAATGAAACAAACGTGATCGCGCTGACGAAAAAGAGTGCAACGCTACTGCAACACCAGCCGGAAGTTGCAGCAGGCAGCGCAAATGCCGGATATTTGCCGAAAAAAGCGGCCGCCCCCACACAACATGCTGTTTTATTCAGCAGTCGAACCAAAAGCGTGAAATCAGCCTTTGACATCACCCGCCCTGCTGGATATGATGCGCCCCGTTCCAACAATTCCTCTGTAGTTCAGTCGGTAGAACGGCGGACTGTTAATCCGTATGTCACTGGTTCGAGTCCAGTCAGAGGAGCCATATTTGAGAAGCCCGCTCAGGGAAACCTGAGCGGGCTTTTTGCTTTTCTTTCGATTATGCCCCTGCCGCTCTTCCGTTGCAGGGTGATTCAGTTCTGCCGCAAGCACGGTGAGAGAATCCGCTGCGTGAAGAACCCGTTTAGCGCATTCACACGCCGGGAAACAGGCTGACCGAAAAAGCGGGTCGGCCCCGACAAATTCCGCAGGGGCGACTGTTTTTTCCGGTCGCCGCGAACTTAACTGCGCTCAATCTTCTTTGCGGCGTCATCCAGCGCATCAATAATCGCGTACAGCGCATCCTGAGAAATCCCCTCCTGCGACAGGCGCACATTAAGCGCGGTCTTCATATTATGAATCGCACGCTCCACGTCCGGCAGGCTGCGGTTATTCACCAGTACCGCCATCGAAGAGAGCCGCTGCACGATGATCTCCAGCGCTGCCTGCTCCTGTTGTAACAGTTCAAACCCTTTGTCGATCAGCCGGTACGCTTTACGCGTGGCCTGCGCATCCAGCACCGCGATGCACTCCATCTCCTCCAGCAGGGTGAGATTGGGGTAGATAATGCCGGGGCTTGGCGTGTATTCGCCCTTCGACAGCTCCTCTATCGCCTTAATCAGCTCGTAGCCGTGCGCCGGATTGAGGCTGAGAAAATGCAGCACCAGCAGGCGAATATCGGCGGCATCAAGCATCTTTTCACGGCGTTTGCGGCGGCCCTGCCCGGGCTCCGCAGCGGGAAACGGCACGCGCATGCTATTTCTGATGCCAGTAGGCCACGGCGCGCACAAAGGTGGCATCGCAGCCGCGCTGGTTAATGAAATAGTCACTGAGCGACTTCACGAAGTCGGCTTCCCCGGTCAGCCAGATAAAGTACTCCTCCGGCGGCAGCACCAGTTGGTCAAGCTGCGCCACCAGCGCGTCAAGATGCGCTTTATCCATGCAGCCGTGCCCGAACCAGCTGGCATCGATACCATTCAGGGGATCCAGATATACCCTGCCCTGTGCTTCATCCGCATAGGCAAACAGCTTCAGGCGCTTCGCCCTGACGCTGGCCTGGCGGCGCTTAAAGGCGGGCAGGCCGCTTTCGTCGCAGACATAGAGCTGGAAAGCATAATCATCTGGCACCACCAGCGACCCGCGTGGGCCACCGATCGCCAGCGGATCGCCGATTTTAGCCTGTTCAGCCCAGTCGCTGGCCACGCCGCCGTCGTGGATAAAGAAGTCGATGGTCAGGGTATTTTTCTCCCCGTCGAAGAACAGCGGCGTGTAGTCACGCGATACCGGGCGCACCCCCTCTTTCCACACCACGCCGTCCTCGGTCACCTCAGGGAGGCTCAGCACACCGCTGGCATCGGGGAAAAACACTTTGATATGGTCGTCGAAGCCAGGCGAGGTAAAGCCGCTCAGGTCGGCGCCGCCAAAGTCGATACGCCAGAAGCTGTCGGCCACTTTGGTTTTGCCGGTGACGGTCAGCTGGCGGAAACGCAGTTCGTTACGCACGCGCTGTGGCGCCCGCGAATTTTTGCTCTGTTCGGTCACGAAGATTCTCCCGGCTTAATTTCAGTAATGATTCTCATTTGCGAGATAAAATATATCTATGATATATCTTGAATGCAAGCCAGCACGCTATCCTCAGCCGGGAAAAACGTGGCAGTCTGTGCTAATCCTTCGGCTCCTTCACCAGCGGGCGGTATTTCCACAGCCATTTACCGCTGTCCAGCCGGCGATAGAAGCAGGAGCCGCGGATCATCCAGTCCAGCACCATACCTAACCAGATCCCCACCACGCCAAAACCGAGCACAATTCCCAGCAGGTAACCGGCCACGATGCGTCCACCCCACATGCTGAGCAGCGACACCCACATGGTGTAACGCGCATCGCGCGCGCCTTTTAATCCGGCGGGCAATACCCATGAAGCCGCCCAGAACGGCATAAACGCGGCGTTGAGCCACACCAGCATTTTCACCACGTGGATCACCTCTTCATCACGCGTGTAGAACTGTGCCAGCAGCCCGGCAAACGGCACCGTCAGCAGCGCCAGCGCGCACAGCCCAATGGTCGACAGCCAGAATATATAGCGCAGCAGGCGCTCCGGCTGGCCCAGCTGACCCCGGCCAAGGCGGGTGCCGACGATAATAGTGGAAGCGGAACCCAGCGCGTTACCCGGCAGGTTAATCAGGGAGACGATAGAAAATGCGATAAAGTTACCGGCGATAACATCGGTGCCCATCCCGGCGACGAACACCTGGGTCAGCAGCTTGCCGCCGTTAAACAGCACGGACTCGATACTGGCAGGGACGCCAATACCGAGCACTTCGCGCAGGATGTTGAGATTGAGCCGGGTGAAGTAGCTTTTCAGGGAGATTTTCAACGCCGGGACGAAGCCAATCACCAGCACGTAAATCACGGCAGCGGCCCCGATATAGCGTGAAATGGTCAGCCCGAGTCCCGCCCCGACAAACCCCAGACCGTGCCAGGAGAAGCAGCCGTAGATCAGCACGCTGCTGATAACAATGTTGAGGATGTTCATGCCGCCGTTGATCAGCATCGGGATTTTGGTATTCCCGGCGCCGCGCAGCGCGCCGCAGCCGATCAGCGCGATAGCCGCCGCCGGGTAACTCCATGCGGTCGTCTGCAGATAGGAGAGCGCCAGCGCTTTTACCTGCGGCTCCGCTTTGCCTGCAATCAGGTCGATGATCTGCGGGCCGATAAACTCAATCGCCAGCGCCAGCAGCACGGCGAACCCCGTCATAATAATCAGCGACTGGCGCGCCGCGGCAACTGCCCTCTCCCGGTTCAGCTTGCCGAGGCTAAAAGCCACCACCACGGTGGTCCCGAGATCGATGGCGGCAAAAAATGAGATCACCACGATATTGAAGCTGTCCGCCAGCCCGACTCCGGCCATCGCTTCCGACCCGAGCCAGCTGACCAGGAAAGTACTCAACACCCCCATCAGCAGAACGCAGAGGTTTTCAAAGAAGATCGGCACGGCCAGCGGGGTGATTTCTCGCCAGAAGAGTATCCGCAGGGAACGTCGTTTCGGATACCACGCACTGTGCTGGATAGCCTGCAGCAGTGAAGTTCTGAAGTTTAGCAAGAGTATTCCAGTTTATTACCAGAGGAGGGGGTCACTGTTATCATGGTAAAGGGACAGGGTTTCTGCAAAGTCTTTTTATGTATCAAAGTGCAGCAAAAAAAAAGGGCCTCCATTGCAGATGCCCTTTGCCACTCAGACCAGCGGTCGCTGCAGCAGCTTTTCAAGGATCGTGAGCGGCGCATTTTGTGGATTTCTCATTCCGGCCACCGGCAGGAAAAAGGTCTGCTCCATCATAAACTGCCCGCTCATCGCCGCATGTGGCGTTTGATCGGCAAAGCAGATCCAGCTACTGCCCGCCGGCAGTTCCAGTGCCACCTGCGGGCCCTGCTCCTGATAGCGCAGGTCAGCTTTCATTGCATCATGCAGCTGCAGCATCAGATGATCGTAATGGGTACGGTAGGATTTGGTGATGCCAAGACGCTGCTGCAGCCAGCTGCCGAGCGGCGAGTACCCTTTCAGGCGTGAGATAAAACGCTGCGCTAATACCGGGAAAGGTTCCCCCACCCGCCAGCGGCGGCTTTCACCGTGGGGATGGATATTGGAGAAGATGCGCAAAATACGCTCGCCGTGATTAGGCCGCGACGGGAATGCGTCGACGTGCAGTCGGCTGTCGTCCTTGCGCCACGAAGTGGCATCGCGCCACGCGGCAATCGGGTGCAGGCGCAGGGTGTTGGCCGGGGAGTGTAACGACGCGCGATAATCAGGCAGTATGCCGTCGATCAACCGCAGAGAGTGCTGGTAGTGACGCACCATCAGCGCTTTAACCTGCGGTAGTTTGCTGTCATCGGCCACACCGTTAACCCGATCTGTCTGCGGATTAAAGCTGATGTTTTTGCGCTTCGCATCGACCAGCTGCGGCGTTAACAGCATCTGTTCTTCGGCTGTCAGAGTGAAAGCCAGCTGGGGCAGAAACAGCACTTTACCCTGCTCCAGCGCATCAATAGCGCTGGTATCCACCAATGACTCATCCCAACGCGTGTTGGGCAGTGTTCGAATCACCAGCTCCTGAGATAAAGATTGTTCAGACATTTGATATCCTTATTGCATGCCACAAGGGGAACTTCTACCCGGCCATTATAGGGAGACGATGGATTTTTGATTAAACCCCGACTAAACGATCCAGCCCCGGAACCGCCTGCGGTAAAGCGAAAGATGCGCGCGCGATTTGTTGCTACACTGCGCCATCAAAAACAGGAGTGACCTATGAAACCCCGTTCCGTGACGCTGGAAGATGTCGCCCGTGCCGCTGGCGTCTCGTATCAGACCGTCTCCAGAGTGCTGAACCATTCGCAGCAGGTCTCCGGAAAGACCCGCCAGCGGGTTGAGGCAGCGATGCAGGCGCTTAACTATGTGCCAAACCGGGTGGCACAGCAGCTGGCGGGCAAGAATACGCGCACGCTGGGCCTCGCCACCAGCGACCTCGCGCTGCTGGCTCCGGCGCAGATTGCCTCCGCCATTCAGCAGCGCGCCAGCCAGCTGGATTACCACCTGGTGATAGCGATGGCGGGCAGCGGCGGCGCACGCCAGGCGGTCAGCGACCTGCTGGCACAGCGCGTCGACGCGCTGATAATCAATATCCCGCTTGATGCCTCTGCCGCCAGCCAGATTGAGCAGATGGCGGGGTCCCTGCCCTGCATCTTTCTGGATGTGGCGGAGGATGCCGCGGTGGCGATATGCAGCTTCAGCGCACAGACCGGCGCACGCCAGGGGGCCGAGCATCTTTTGCAACTGGGGCATCGGCGAATTGCGTTATTAAACGGGCCGGCGGACTCGGTGGCGGCGCAGGTGCGCAGCAGGGCGTGGCTGGCAGTGCTGAAGGAACGGGATCTGGCACCCTCACAGCAGCTCAGCGGCGACTGGAGCGCAGAGTCGGGCTACCGCGCGGTGATGCAGCTGGACGACGCGGCACGCTCTACGGCGCTGTTAGTGGCTAACGATCAGATGGCGCTCGGTGCGATGCAGGCGCTGCACCAGCTTGGCGTGGCGGTACCCGCCGGGATGTCGGTGGTGGGCTATGACGATACCGCCGACAGCGCCTGGTATCAGCCGCCGCTGACCACGGTGCGCCAGAATATGCGCCAGCTAGGTGAATGCAGCGTGAACTGGCTGGTGGCTAAGCTGGAAAACCCCGCTGCCTGTGAGGCGCTGACGCCTTTTGCCACCACGCTGGTGGTGCGCGCCAGCACCCGTCAGGCTCCGGAACAGCAGGCATAAAAAAGCCGGACAGATTGCCCGGCCCTCATCATGCTGTCGTTCGCCGTTACGCTTTCGGCTCGCCCATTGCTTTCAGCTTCTTCGACAGATCGCGACGCTCTTTAGAAAGGTCGGCATTTTTGATGATGTAATCATCCACGCGATCTTCGTAATCGCTGCGCATGCTGGAGATAATCTCCTGGATAGCTTCCACGCTCATGCCGGGTTTAATGTACTCACCCAGGTTGTCGAGCAGCAGAACACGCTTCTGGTTATCACGGATTTTCTTTTCGTTGTCGTGAATTTCACGTTGCAGCTTGTTCTTACGACGAAACATACGCACGAACTCCAGTACGTCCTGAAATGATTGCTTTGCATTTTCCATGAAGACACCTTTCATTTGGGCCTGCTTACACAGGCATCATTGTCGTAGCCATCAGATTAGCGGCGCGCCGCTGGCGATGGCAATTTTAAACTTGCAGAATCGGATTGGGCCTATCTTACCCTGAAGCGACCCGCCTCGCAGTAAGTTGTTGCTGGATCATTCTATTTTCGCAGCGCCAGGCGAATAAGTTCCGATAACCGCTCCAGCTGCCGGACCATCTCCAGACTGAGCCAGACGTAGCCGTGAATGGGGGTTTCCACCAGTTCGTCACTGTCAGACTCGGCGATCAGCTGGCGCAGTTCCCGCGTAATCTCCACCAG
The DNA here is from genome assembly GCF_014773485.1 of Erwinia aphidicola. GTDB lineage: Bacteria > Pseudomonadota > Gammaproteobacteria > Enterobacterales > Enterobacteriaceae > Erwinia > Erwinia aphidicola. Next base: position 58,308 of record NZ_JACXBP010000003.1, read on the forward strand.
TTCTTCGCTGTTTGCCCCAATCTTGTCGGTATTCCCCTCCACGATAGCCTGCGACAGCGCCCGCAGCGTATTTTCGGTCATCTGCTGGGTGCGGCGCAGCGCCGGGGCGTTCAGCATAATCAGGTGGCTCTGGCGCGACGCCCACCAGGCATTGAGCTGCAGCTCCAGCGTGCAGACCAGATTGCGGTTCAGCGTCTGTATCCCTTCAAATACCGAGCGCGGCGTGCGCGTCTCTTTACTGGAAGGCTCGATCAGCGCGCGCATCTTAATCACATTACTGAGCAGGCGCTGTAACGGGCGCGTCAGGCGCGGTTTTTCAACAAGGTTGGGAGAGAAACCGGCGTGATAAACCCGCGCGGTTTCCAGCAGCAGATCGGACAGCTGAATGCGCCAGTGGGTGTAGGCTTTTTGCGGCCAGATGCTGGTGAACAGCAGCGCCAGCAGCGAGCCGAGGATCACATCACCGCCGCGCCACAGGGCGGTGGTCATATCCCCCGGGATCCCGCCGCAGATCACCGCCAGGGTGATGCCAATCAGCAGCGCCATATAGGGCTGTTTGCCCAGCGTCAGAAAGCCGCTGATAAACATGATCGCCGCGCACCACAGCAGCATGCCCGGCAGCGAGATCAGCTCCAGCCTGAGCGCGATCAGCCCGGAGATAGAGCCATACAGGGTGCCGCCAATGCGCTGCAGCGCGCGCGGAAAGACATTGCCCCAGAAGGATATCGGCCCCATCACCACCACCAGCGTGATCAGCGGCCAGCTGCCCTCGGGGATCTCCATCAGCCTGACCAGCAGGAAGGTAAGCACGAAAGCCAGCGCGATACGCACGCCGTGCACTGTGCGGTAATTACGATATACGTTGAACTGCAGGGCCGAAATCGGCTTGTCCGGTCGCAAAACAGGCTCCGAAAGATGGGGGTCTCTGCGCGCCATGATACCTGAAGTCGGGGTCGGGAAAAGGCGTAGAGCGACGCTTTTCGGATGTTTTTTCACTCATTTATGACGAGTTAACGGCAGAAAACATTGAGTTTAACGGGGAGATACAGCCCGTTAATAATCCATTACCTTGCCGATGAATTTATTAACTTTTAAATAACATGGCCGCAGGGAGGCGGCCATGGAAAAATCAGCCTTACAGCTTGCGCTTGATATAGTCTGAAATGCGCGTGATAACGCCTGCCTCTTCTATCGGCTGCAGCGCCACCAGCGGGTAGCTGGCCAGCTGCTTATCGCCCTCAACCAGTTGAATAGTGCCGACCTGCTCGTGCAGCTTAATCGGCGCTTCCAGATCCTTGCGGTCGATGACGTACTTGGCTTTGACCTTCTGCACTGCATCGCGTGGCAGGGTAAGATAGACGTCATTTTCACTGCCCAGAGAAATGCGGTGCGGGTTGCCGTACCAGACATTTTCATGGCCAATCTCTTTGCCCGCGTGGAACAGCTGGACGGTATCGAAATTGCTCTGGCCCCAGATCAGCAGTTTGCGCGCCTGCTCTTCACGCCCTTTCGGGCTTTTACCCCCCATCACCACGGCAATAAGGCGGCGCTGACCGTCCACGCTGGAGGCAATGATATTAAAGCCGGCGCTTTCGGTGTGGCCGGTCTTCAGCCCGTCGACGTGCAGGGTTTTGTCCCACAGCAGGCCGTTGCGGTTCTGCTGGGTAATGCCGTTCCAGGTGAGCGACTTCTCGCTGTACATCTGGTAGAAGTCCGGCTCGCCGCTGATGATCGCCCGTGACAGCTTCGCCAGGTCGCGCGCGGTGGTGAACTGGCCCGGTGCATCAAGCCCGTGAACGGTTTCAAAGTGGGTATTACTCAGGCCAAGCTTTTCAACATACTGATTCATCATGGTGACAAAGTTTGCCTCGCTGCCCGCAACATAATCGGCAAGCGCCACGCAGGCATCATTGCCCGAATCGATAATCACGCCGCGGCTTAAATCGCGCACCGAGACCTTCTCCCCCGGCTTGAGGAACATCAGCGAAGAACCTTTAAATACCGGGTTGCCTGCTCCCCAGGCATCCTGCCCGACGGTGACCATGTCATCACGGCTAATCCGCTTTTTATCAATAGCGCGGTCAACCACATAGCCGGTCATCAGCTTGGTCAGGCTGGCCGGATTGCGGCGCTCATCCGGGTTGCCGGAAGAGAGGATTTGCCCGGTAGTGGCATCCATCAGCACCCAGGAAGCGGCATCAATCGCCGGGGAAGTCATTGGGAACGCCAGTGCGTCAACGCCCGGGTTGTTTTCGGCATGGGCTACGGTACTCAGGGCCATAACCACGGTTAAACTTACAAGCTGACGCTTTTTCAACGCTCAATCCTCAATACGGTAACAGATAAAAAAACTGCGCATGTTGTACGGGATCCTTTGGCATTTTGTGCGAATAAATTGCAAGAAAATATGAATAAATCAGCCGATTAGCTGATGGAGCTGCCCCTGGTGTGGCGCTGAAATTTTTCCACAGGGAAATGCCCTCTTCTGGATATCACCATTGCAGCGGCCTGATGTAGTTTTACGTCGACACTTTAATGACAGGAGCGTGATTAAAAATGAAGTTAATACCCTTGGCCTTACTTGCACTTTGCCTGAACGGCTGTGCCGATAGCGCAGCCCCCCTTGATAGCCGTCAGGGCCCGGTCATTTGTCAGGGTTTCGGCTGTAACACCCCGCCCGGTAAACACTCATCCTCATCAGCTACCCACAAGCCGACCCGCGATGAAAAAATTCGTGCACGCCAGGGGCTGCCGCCGGACTTTGGCAGCGATGAAAGTCGGGTCTCATTTCCGATAAAATTTTAACCGGGTCGGGCATCTGCTGCGCAAAACGTGCCGGGGCGTCTAAACTTAAGCTGCTCTACTCACCCACTAACAGGAGTTATGGACATGGGACTGCTTGATTTCGTTAAAGAGGCCGGAAGCAAAATTATCGAGGCCTTCTCCGGCAATGCACACGCGCAGGCGACTGCAATTGAAGATGACCTGAAAAAATCGGGGATCCCCGGTGCTGATAAGGTCAAGGTTGAGGTCAATGGTGACAAGGTCGTGGTTACCGGTGATGGCCTGACGCAGGAGGAGAAAGAGAAGATCATCGTCGCCGCCGGCAACGTGAAGGGTATCAGCAGCGTAGATGACAAGATTACCGTCACCTCGGTAGCCGTTGAGGCCAGATTCTATACCGTTGTTTCCGGTGATACCCTGAGTGCTATCGCTAAGAAAGAGTATGGCAACGCCAACGACTACAATAAAATTTTCGAAGCCAACAAGCCGATGCTGAGCCATCCGGACAAGATCTACCCGGGCCAGAAACTGCGCATACCGCAGTAATCCTGCGCCTGACCTTACCTGACCGGCGAAATGCCGGTTTTTTTTCGTCTGACACCGCTGCTGCGACGCTTCAGCCTGTAGGGGATATGGTTTACCATAAGGCATATCACTAAAACGCATCGCTCAGGAGAGAGCTCAGGATGAAGGTAGAGGGATTTTCCCGCCAGACTCAATGCTGCGTTTTCAGGAAGTTAATTATTAAGTGGACCGCCATAACATCATGAAAAACGCCACCAGCCAGCCCACCTTCCTTTTTCACGATTACGAAACCTTTGGTAAAAGCCCGTCGCTGGACCGTCCTGCGCAGTTTGCCGGCATCCGTACCGATATGGATTTCAACATCATTGGCGAGCCGGAGGTGTTTTACTGCCAGCCTGCGGATGACTATCTGCCGCAGCCGGAAGCGGTAATGATCACCGGGATTACCCCGCAGATTGCCCGCGCCCGTGGGGTGCCGGAAGTGGAGTTCACCCGCCGTATTCATCAGCTGTTCAGTGAGCCAAACACCTGCGTGGTGGGGTACAACAACGTGCGTTTTGACGACGAAGTCAGCCGTAACCTGTTTTATCGCAACTTTTACGACCCTTACGCGTGGAGCTGGCAGCACGGTAACAGCCGCTGGGACCTGCTGGACGTGATGCGCGCCTGCTATGCCCTGCGCCCGGACGGGATTGCGTGGCCGGAAAATGAGGATGGCTTCCCCAGCTTCCGCCTTGAGCACCTGACCAAAGCCAACGGCGTGGCCCATGACAACGCCCATGATGCTATGTCGGACGTTTATGCCACCATTGCCATGGCCAGGCTGGTCAAAGAGAAGCAGCCGCGCCTGTATGACTTCCTGTTCAGCCACCGCAATAAGCAGAAGATCACCGCGCTGGTCGATATTCCGCAGATGAAACCGCTGGTGCATATTTCCGGCATGTTTGGCGCAGCGCGCGGTAATACCAGCTGGATCGCCCCGCTTGCCTGGCACCCGGAAAACCGCAATGCGCTGATAACCTGCGATCTCGGCGGTGATATGTCGCCGCTGCTGGAGCTGGACGCCGATGCGCTGCGCGAACGCCTGTACACCCGCCGCGACGAGCTGGGGGATGCCTCCCCGGTACCGCTTAAACTGGTGCATATCAACAAATGCCCGGTGGTTGCCCCGGCGAATACCCTGCGCCCGGAAGATGCCGAGCGCATCGGCATTGACCGCCAGCGCTGCCTGGATAATCTCGCCCTGCTGCGTCAGCATCCGGAAGTGCGTGAAAAAGTGGTGGCGCTGTTTGCGGAAGCCGAACCCTTTACCCCGTCGGAAGATGTCGATGCGCAGATCTACAACGGCTTTTTCAGCGATGCCGATCGCAACGCGATGAATATTATTCGCCAGACTGCCGCGGAAAATCTGCCGGCGCTCGATCTGACCTTCAACGATGCGCGTATTGAAAAGCTGCTGTTCCGCTACCGCGCGCGCAACTTCTTCGGCACGCTGGATGACGCCGAGCAAAAGCGCTGGCTGCAGCATCGCCGTGAGATGCTGAACCCTGAACGGGTGCAAAGCTATGTGCAGGAGCTGGAGATGCTGTTTAATCAGTACGAAGGGGAGCAGGAGAAGCTGGATCAGCTGAAGGCGTTGTTCGAGTATGCGCGAGAGCTGGTGTCGTAGGGGCGAGGTAAACCTCGCCCAGGGTCAGGCATGCCTGACCCCTACGATCATATCATCGAGAATTATAGCCCTTCTTCGCTCCACTGCGGCACCGGGTTACGGAAGCTGCGGGTAACGAACGCCAGGTAGACCAGGCCGATTGCGGCCCACACCAGCCCCAGCACCATCGAGCTCTCTTCCAGGTTCGCCCACAGAGCACCTACGGTCAGTGCGCCAAGCAGCGGCAGGATCAGGAACTTGAAGTTGTCTTTCAGAGTCTTATTGCGCTTCTCACGGATCCAGAACTGCGAGATCACCGACAGGTTAACGAAGGTAAACGCCACCAGCGCACCGAAGTTAATCAGCGCCGTTGCGGTCACCAGGTCGAAGGTGATCGACGACAGGGCAATCGCGCCAACCAGCAGCACGTTCAGCGCCGGGGTGCGCCACTTCGGATGGATATAGCCGAAGAAACGCTCCGGGAACACGCCGTCACGGCCCATCACGTACATCAGACGCGACACGCCCGCATGGGCTGCCATGCCGGATGCCAGCACGGTGACGCAGGAGAAGATCAGGATGCCGAACTGGAAGGCTTTACCCGCCACGTACAGCATGATTTCCGGCTGCGACGCGTCCGGATCTTTGAAGCGTGAGATATCCGGGAAGTACAGCTGCAGGAAATAGGAGACTACGACAAAGATCACGCCGCCAATCAGTGCGGTAAGGAAAATCGCTTTCGGGATCACGCGCTCTGCGTCTTTGGTCTCTTCCGACAGTGAGCTGATACCGTCAAAGCCAAGGAACGAGAAGCAGAGTATCGTCGCCCCGGTGATCATCGGCACCACATGAGCATTCTCAGACCAGAATGGTTTACTGCTGACCAGCGTCCCGGCACCTTCGCCGTGCGCCACGCCATACACCACCATCCCCATGATAACCACCATCACCGCCACCTGCAGCACCACGATCACGCTGTTAAAGTTGGCCACGGTTTTGATGCCTTTGAGGTTGGAGAGCGTCATAAAGCCCACCAGCAGTACCACAAAGATCCATGATGGAATGCCGGGAACCAAAGCTTCCCAGTAAATTTTCGCCAGCAGAATGTTGATCATCGGCATAAACAGATAATCAAGCAGCGAAGACCAGCCGACCATAAAGCCGACGTGCGGACTGATGGCTTTCTGCGCATAGGTATAGGCCGAACCCGCAGACGGGAAACGGCGCACCAGCTGGCCGTAGCTCAGCGCGGTAAACAGAATAGCAATCAGCGCGAATGCGTATGCGGTCGCGACGTGGCCGTCAGTCAGGCCGGAAACAATGCCGAAAGTATCGAACAGTGTCATCGGCTGCATATAAGCCAGACCCATCATAACAACAGGCAGTAACGTCAGCGTTTTTTTCAGATGTGCACGCGGCTGTGCGGCTGGAGTAGCGGTACTATGCGACATGGTTCAGCCTCCCCATAGCGTCAACCTTTCTGGGTTGAACCACAGGGAAACTTCGCATTATGCGAGAGCTTTTCGAAAGAGGATTCATGGAACGACAGGCAGGAGTGATGGTGTAACCTGCTGTGGCGCCGTAGTCATCGCGCTGGCGAATCCCAGCCGATACCGGAGTAAGAAGATGTTGCCCCATGTTTGTTTCCTCAATGTACACGTCACCGTGTTTTTAAAAGCGTATATCCATCCGGTTCTGGACCGGCCTCATTAGAATGCGAAAGTCCTGCGCTTTGCATACAGATAAAAAAATACCGCCGCCGGGGTAAATCCAGCGTCGGTTTTATGTTGCAAATTGCAAGGCGCATATTTTGCACCATAACAAAGCAGTATGACAAGCGTCAGAGACGTTTAATGCCATTTTTTTGCCGAAAAGAGCGGCTAAGGCCTGCTCGCCCCCTGCGGCACTTAGGCGTTTTTCAGCATCCAGTCGATTTCGGTGGCGGTAATCAGGCGCTCAAAGTGCATCAGTTCGTGATGCTTGCAGCTGTGCCAGACAAAGCCGAAGCGCTTCCCTAACAGTTTCTGCAGGGCATGATTCTGCTCAAACTCGTAGAGCGCATCGCTCTGACGGATCGGCAGTGGGTTACCTTCGGCCTGGTGGCCGTTACCTTTTACCGCGGGCGGCAGCGGCAGCTGATTATCGATGCCGTGCAGGATACCGGCGAGAATCGCCGCCATCACCAGATAAGGATTGGCATCGGCCCCCGCCACGCGATACTCCACGCGATGATTATCGCTATCACCACAGGGAATGCGCAGCGCGACGGTGCGGTTGTTGTGCCCCCAGGAAGCCTGAAGCGGAACGAAGGCATCCGGCAGGAAGCGGCGGTAGGCATTGACGTTAGGGGCCAGTAGCGCCATCGAGGCGGGCATCAGGTCGATCATCCCAGCCAGCGCACGCTTCAGCAGCGGCGAGTCGCTGCCGTCATCGCAGGCAAAGGCATTGTGGTCGGCGGCATCCAGCATGCTGATATGCACGTGCATGCCGCTGCCCGCGTACTCCTCATACGGCTTCGCCATAAAGGTGGCGTTCATGCCGTGCTGCTCGGCCACCTGGCGCACCAGGCGTTTCAGCTGCACCGCATGGTCGCAGGCGTTTAGCACGTTGCGGGTGTGGTGCAGGTTAATCTCAAACTGGCCTGGCGAAGCCTCTGCCAGCGCCCCGTCGGCGGGGATGCCCTGCTGACGGGCAATCGAGTCAATATCCCGCAGCACGTCAGAGAAGTGGTCAAGATTATCGACGGAGTAAACCTGGCTTTGCATATTGCGCTCGTCGCTTCCCGGCGAGCACGGCGGCTGGATATAGCCCTCTGCATCGCGCTGCTTGTCGACCAGATAGAACTCCAGCTCTACCGCTACCACCGGGAACAGTCCTCGATTGCGCAGCTGTTGCCACAGCTGATTGAGGACATTACGGGGTTCAACGTCAAAGGGAGTGCCATCTTGATTACACATGGTCAGCAGGAGCTGTGCCAGATGTTGCGGGTCAGCCGCAGAGGGGATAAGGGTGCCTTCAACCGGCATGCAGATATTATCAGGCTCGCCCAGCGCCTGACCGAGCCCCGCCTCTTCCACTGTATTGCCCAGAATGTCCATGGCGAACACCGAAGCCGGGAAGTAGCAGCCTTTGTCGAGCTTGAGCAGGCTGGCGATGGGGATGCGCTTACCGCGAAAAACACCGTTTAAATCATTAAGCAGAATATCGACGTACTGAGTTTCAGGATGGCGTTCCAGATAAGCTTTCACTTCATTCCGGAACGCGCTGGTTCGTTTCTCTTCACTGTGCCGCGTGAAGTCTTCTACTTCGACGATATTAGTCATGATGCACCTGCCCGCATGAGGTTTATGTAGTCGGCGCCCGCTCAAAATAACGGCCACTCCCTTAACATAGCGTCAACATAAAAAGTGTGCAAATGTTACTGACAGCTTTATTTTTGCCCGCATTGCGTTTGAATATTCACCAACTGATTGCTAGATTGAAAATATATTGCACACTTTTGCGCCATTTTGCGCGATACCGGCTGATATTTTTAACAGTATGACGGGGGGTGAATGGGCATTATTTTTGACAAGCCTTTGATTGGCGTAGTGATGTGTCAGACAGAAATTGGCGGGCACCCCACGCAGATGGTGCATAACAAATATCTGGAAGCGGTGCTCGGCGCTGGCGGTGTGCCATTCGCCCTGCCCCACGGCCTGATGTCGGCCCCTCATCTATTAGAAAATGCTATGGCTGTCCTCGACGGCATTCTGCTTACCGGCAGCCCGAGCAATATCGAACCGCATCACTACGGCGAGCCGGGGAACGAGCCGCTGGCCGATCCGGGGCGCGACCGTCTCTCTTTTGCGCTGATAGATTATGCTCTGGAGCAGCAGCTGCCGCTGCTGGCGATCTGCCGTGGCCTGCAGGAGCTGGTGGTCGCTACCGGCGGTAAGCTGCACCGCCAGCTGCATCAGATCCCCGGCCTGCAGGAACACCGGGAGGATGAAGCGCAAACGCTGGATGAGCAGTACGCTCCGGCTCACGAGGTGTGGCTGGAACCCGGCGGGCTGCTGGCCCCACTGGTCAATTACGCTGAGACGTTTTGGGTCAACTCGCTGCATGGTCAGGGCATTCGCGAAACGGGCAGCGCGCTGCGGGTCGAAGCGCGTGCCGCAGATGGTTTAATCGAAGCCGTCAGCCATCGCCAGCATCCCTTCGCACTGGCGGTGCAGTGGCACCCGGAATGGCACAGCGACAGCTCCGCGCTCTCGCGCCAGCTGTTTGATGGGTTTATTCACGCCTGCCAGCAGTTTCAGAAAGGATCGCGGCTGTGAGCGAGACCCTGCTGGCACCGGGAAGGCGCCTGGCGGAGATCCGCCAGCAGATGGGCCTGTCTCAGCGGCGCGTCGCCGAGCTTTCCGGCCTGACGCACAGCGCCATCAGCACCATTGAGCAGGACAAGGTCAGCCCGGCCGTCAGCACCCTGCAGAAACTGCTGAAGGTTTATGGCCTGTCGCTGTCCGAATTTTTTGCCGAGAAGGTGCAGGATGAGCCGCCGAAAGTGGTGATCGATGCGCACGAGCTGATCGATATTGGCAGCCAGGGCGTTTCACTGCGGCTAATCCACAACGGTAATCCGCAGCGCACGCTGGCGATGCTGCTGGAGACCTATGAACCCGGCGCGACCACCGGTGAAAAAATTCGTCATCAGGGCGAAGAGACCGGCACGCTACTGGAGGGGGAGATCATCCTGACCATCAGCGGTCAGAGTTACCCGCTGCGCGCCGGGCAGAGCTACGTGATTAATACCAGCCAGCCGCACAGCTTTACCAATACGTCGACCCGGCCCTGCCGCATTATCAGCGCACATACGCCGGCCACGTTTTAACAGGGAGACTGCATGGAACATATCAACAGCTACTATTCGGCAACCACCAATGCACACGATCCCTGGCTACGGCTCGAAGGGGCAATAGAGTGCGATGTTTGCGTGATTGGCGGCGGCTTTACCGGGCTGTCGTCCGCGCTGTTTCTCACCGAGGCGGGATACGACGTGGTGCTGCTGGAAGCCGCGCGCGTCGGGTTTGGCGCCAGCGGGCGCAACGGCGGCCAGGTGGTGAACTCCTACAGTCGCGACGTTGATGTGATTGAGCAGCGCTACGGCAAAGAGACCGCGCGCCTGCTCGGCAGCATGATGTTCGAGGGGGCAGCGATTATCCGTGACCGCATCGACCGCTACGCCATCCGTTGTGATTACCGGCCCGGCGGTATTTTTGCCGCGTTAAACAACCGACAAATGCAGCACCTCAGCAGGCAGCACAAGCTGTGGCAGCGCTACGGCAATTATGACCTTGAACTGCTCGACCAGACCGGTATTCGCCGGGAAGTGGGCAGCGATCGCTATGTCGGTGGCCTGTTGGACAAGCGCGGCGGCCATATTCACCCGCTCAATCTGGCGCTGGGTGAAGCCGAAGCCATTCGTCGCCACGGCGGGCGCATCTATGAGAACTCGGCGGTCACCGCGGTGAACTACGGTAACCCGCATCTGATCCGCACGGAGCAGGGCGAAGTGAAAGCCCGCTTTGTGATTTTTGCCGGCAATGCCTATCTGGCCCCGCATCTGGAACCCCGGCTGGCGAACAAAAGCCTGCCCTGCGGCTCGCAGATTGTCGCCACCGAGCCGCTCTCTGCGGACCAGGCGCTGTCGCTGCTGCCGAACAACTGCTGCGTCGAGGACTGTAACTACCTGCTGGACTACTTCCGCCTGACCGCCGATAACCGCCTGCTGTACGGCGGCGGGGTCATCTACGGCGCGCGCGATCCGGGCGATATTGATGCCCTGATCCGCCCGAAGCTGCTGAAAACCTTCCCGCAGCTGGCAGGGGTAAAATTTGACTTTGCGTGGAGCGGCAATTTTCTGTTGACCCTGTCGCGCATGCCGCAGTTCGGACGGCTGGAGAACGGCGTTTACTATATGCAGGGTGACAGCGGGCACGGCGTGACCTGCACCCACCTGGCCGGGAAGCTGATTGCGGAGGCGATGCGCGGCGACGCAGAGCGCTTTGATGCCTTTGCCAGGCTGCCGCACCTGCCCTTCCCGGGCGGACGGCGGCTGCGCGTGCCGTTAACCGCAATGGGTGCCGCGTGGTATGCGTTGCGCGACAGGCTGGGGGTATAGGCGCAACCTGGAAGGTTATGGGGCGATCGGAAAAGAAGATCGCCCCCTACGGTTTTAGTGGCAACTCGCTGGTAACCTGGAAGTTTATGGGTCGATCGGAAAAGAAGATCGACCCCTACGGTTTTGTGGCAACTCGCCGGTAGGGGCTGACCCTCTTTTTCGGTCAGCCCGTTGTTTTAGGGTCAGCCCGTTGTTTCAGGGTCAGCCCGTTATTTCACGCTAACGGCATCTTGTTCGGGTCGGGGTAACGGTACTCAAAGCCCAGTTCGCGGCAAATTTTACTGCCGTCGATCAGCTTGCCGCTGTTACCGCTGTCATCCGCGAGGAAGGTGGGAGGTTGCAGCCCCAGCTGGCGTGCCACCTGCGGATAAAACTGCGCTCGCGCCGGATGCTGCGCGGCACTGAGGTTGTAAATATGTCCGCCCTTCGGCGTTTGCAGCAGCAGCGTAATCGCCTCGATCACATCTTCCAGATGCACCAGGTTTACGCCCTGTGACCCGTTCGCCAGCCCCGTTTTTCCGGCGAGGAAACGCCCCGGATGGCGGTTTGGCCCTACCAGCCCGGCGAGGCGCAAAATATCCACCGAGGTATTAGGCAGATTATGAAGCCAGCTCTCCAAATCCTGTAAGGTGCGCCCGGCAACGCTCACCGGCTCAAGCGGCGTACTCTCTTTGGTATTACCTACGCTGTCGCCGTACACAGAAGTGGAGCTGGTAAATATTATGCGCGGCACGCTGAAGGCCAGCGCGCTGTCCACCAGCTGCTGTACTGCCAACTGATAGCTCTCACCGCCTGACGCGGTTCTGCTGGCCGGTAACGTTATCACCAGAGCATCTACATGGCTGAGCAGAGACTCCAGGTCTTCAGACTCGCAGATGAGCTCCGGCGTCAGCTCCAGCAGATAGCTGTCGATACCGCTCATCCGTGCCGCCGCTACCCCGTCCTGCGTGGTTTTAGTGCCGGTCACCTGCCAGCCAGCCGCCGTCAGCGACATGGCCAGCGGCATGCCCAGCCACCCCAGCCCGACTATCGCAACTTTTTTCATCCCTTTACTCCTTTGAACTCACACCGTCAGAGTTTCAGGCTACGCCAGCCTGAAGTCAGTGACAACTGCCCGTTGATAAGAGAATCTTTCAACATTGACAAAAAAGGGTTGCGCCACGCGTCCATTCTGGTTAGGTTATTTGTCACGATATGAATATCCATTCATCCAAGAGAATTTTATGACACGCGTTCAGTTCAATCACCATCATCACCATCACCCTGACTAGTCTTTCAGGCGATGTGTGCTGGAAGACGATCAGGATCTTCCAGTGGTGCAGAACGCGAAATCAGCCCCCGGAAGATCGCCTTCCGGGGGCTTTTTTTTGGCCCGATGAAATTGAAACGCTGGCATAGTGAACTTAAGCAGACAGGAAAAGAGGATTATCCCCGATGTTAGATAACACCCGTTTACGCATAGCTATGCAGAAATCAGGCCGTTTAAGCGATGAATCACGCGAATTGCTCGCGCGCTGCGGCATCAAAATCAATCTGCAGCAGCAGCGCCTGATCGCGTTTGCCGAGAACATGCCGATTGATATTCTGCGCGTGCGCGATGACGATATCCCGGGCCTGGTGATGGATGGTGTGGTTGACCTCGGCATCATTGGTGAAAACGTGCTGGAAGAAGAGCTGCTGACCCGTCGTGCTCAGGGCGAAGACCCGCGCTATTTCACCCTGCGCCGTCTGGACTTCGGCGGCTGCCGCCTGTCGCTGGCGATGTCGGTTGATGACGAATATACCGGCCCGCAGTGTTTGCAAAACTCCCGCATTGCCACCTCTTACCCGCACCTGCTGAAAAAGTACCTCGACAAGCAGGGCGTCAGCTTCAAATCCTGCCTGCTGAACGGTTCTGTTGAAGTGGCTCCGCGCGCCGGTCTGGCCGATGCCATCTGTGACCTGGTGTCAACCGGCGCCACGCTGGAAGCCAACGGTCTGCGCGAAGTGGAAGTCATTTACCGCTCGAAGGCCTGCCTGATCCAGCGCGATGGCGAAATGCCGGCTGCCAAGCAGGAGCTGATCGACAAACTAATGACGCGTATTCAGGGCGTGATCCAGGCGCGTGAATCGAAGTACATCATGCTGCACGCGCCGGGCGAACGTCTGGAAGACATCATTGCCCTGCTGCCGGGGGCCGAGCGCCCTACCGTACTGCCGCTGGCGGGTGATAAGAGCCGCGTGGCGATGCACATGGTCAGCAGCGAAACGCTGTTCTGGGAAACCATGGAAAAACTCAAAGCCCTGGGTGCCAGCTCGATTCTGGTGCTGCCCATTGAGAAGATGATGGAGTAATTCGATGGCGACCCTGATGACCCCCATTAGCTGGCAGCAGTGCAGCGCGGAAGAGCAGCAGGCGCTGCTGATGCGCCCGGCGATCTCTGCCTCTGAAAGCATTACTGCCACCGTGCGTGGCATTCTTGAAAAGGTAAAAGCCGAGGGCGATGACGCGCTGCGCTACTACAGCGCGACCTTCGATAAAACTCAGGTGGATGCCCTGCGCGTCAGCGAGCAGCAGATTGCCGATGCCTGCGCGCGACTGGGTGATGAGATCAAACAGGCGATGGCCGTCGCGGTCGCCAACATCGATAAATTCCACGTGGCGCAGATGCTGCCAGCGGTTGATATTGAAACGCAGCCGGGCGTGCGCTGCCAGCAGATTACGCGCCCGGTGGCCTCTGTCGGGCTCTATATTCCCGGCGGTTCTGCCCCGCTCTTCTCCACCGTGCTGATGCTGGCAACCCCGGCACGCATCGCCGGATGTGGCCGCGTGGTGCTGTGCTCGCCACCGCCGATTGCCGATGAAATTCTCTATGCCGCTAAGCTGTGCGGCGTGCAGGAAGTGTTTCAGGTTGGCGGGGCGCAGGCGATTGCCGCCCTCGCCCTCGGCACTGAATCAGTACCGAAGGTCGACAAAATCTTTGGCCCGGGCAATGCGTATGTGACCGAGGCCAAGCGCCAGGTCAGCCAGCGCCTGGACGGTGCAGCAATTGATATGCCGGCAGGGCCTTCCGAAGTGCTGGTGATTGCCGATGAGGGCGCCACGCCTGACTTCGTCGCTTCCGACCTGCTGTCACAGGCAGAGCACGGTCCTGATTCACAGGTGATCCTGCTGACCCCTTCCCTCACGATGGCAGAAGCGGTGGCGCAGGCCGTCGAGCGCCAGCTGGCAGAACTGCCACGCGCCGCCACCGCGGCTAAGGCGCTGGAGAGCAGCCGCCTGATTGTGGCACGCGATCTTCAGCAGTGCGTCGAGATCAGCAACCGCTACGGACCGGAGCACCTGATTATTCAGACGCGCCGCGCACGGGATCTGGTCGACAGCATTACCAGCGCCGGTTCGGTATTTCTTGGTGACTGGTCACCGGAATCCGCTGGCGACTATGCCTCCGGCACCAACCACGTGCTGCCGACCTATGGCTATACCGCCACCTGCTCAAGCCTGGGGCTGGCTGATTTCCAGAAGCGCATGACGGTGCAGGAGCTGACGCCTGCCGGCTTTATGGGGCTGGCGGCAACCATTGAGACGCTGGCCGCGGCCGAACAGTTAACCGCCCACAAAAATGCCGTCACCCTGCGCGTGGCTGCACTGAAGGAGAAGCCATGAGCAGCACAATTCAAGACCTGGCTCGCGCCAACGTGCGCGCCCTCACCCCTTACCAGTCGGCGCGCCGCCTTGGCGGTAACGGCGACGTGTGGCTGAACGCCAATGAATATCCGCTGGCCGTGCCGTTTGAGCTCAGCCAGCAGACGCTGAACCGCTACCCGGAGTGCCAGCCAAAGTTGGTGATTGAACGCTACGCCGCCTATGCCGGACTGACGCCTGAGCAGGTATTGGTGAGCCGCGGCGCGGATGAAGGCATCGAACTGCTGATGCGCGCCTTCTGCGAGCCTGGCCAGGACGCGGTACTGTTCTGCCCGCCGACTTACGGTATGTACAGTGTCAGCGCGGAAACCATCGGCATTGAATATCGCACGGTGGAAGCAGGCGAGGACTGGCAGTTGAACCTGCCTGCGATTGCCGACCAGCTGGACGGCGTCAAGCTGGTGTACGTTTGCAGCCCAAACAACCCAACCGGTAACCTCATCAACCCGGACGATCTGCGTCAGCTACTGGAGATGACCCAGGGCAAAGCGCTGGTGGTGGCGGATGAAGCCTATATCGAGTTCTGCCCGCAGGCGTCACTCGCTGGCTGGCTGAAGGATTACCCGCACCTGGTTATTCTGCGCACGCTGTCGAAAGCCTTCGCGCTCGCCGGGCTGCGCTGCGGTTTCACCCTCGCCAGCGCAGAGGTGATCGCGCTGCTGATGAAGGTGATCGCGCCTTATCCGCTCTCTACTCCTGTCGCCGATATCGCCGGTCAGGCCTTAAGCGACCAGGGTATCGCCCTGATGCGCCAGCACGTTGCCGAGCTCATCGCCACCCGCGAACAGTTGATAGCCGACCTGCGCAGCCTCGACTGCGTTGAGCAGGTCTATGAGAGTGACACCAACTATATTCTGGCGCGCTTTACCGCTTCCAGTCAGGTCTTTAAAACGCTGTGGGACCAGGGCATTATTCTGCGTGACCAGAATAAGCAGCCCGGCCTGGCCGGCTGCCTGCGCATCTCTATCGGCACCCGTGAAGAGTGCCAGCGCGCCGTTGCCGCATTGAAATCATTACCCGGTACCCCCGTTTCTCAGGAGCAAGCATGAGTCAGAAAGTCCTCTTTATCGATCGCGATGGCACCCTTATTTCTGAGCCGCCGGAAGATTATCAGGTCGACCGCATGGACAAACTGGCCTTCGAGCCGGACGTGATCCCGGCCCTGCTGTCGTTACAAAAGGCGGGCTATCAGCTGGTGATGATCACCAATCAGGATGGTCTGGGCACCCGCAGCTTCCCGCAGGCGGATTTCGACGGCCCGCATAACCTGATGATGCAGATCCTCAGCTCCCAGGGCGTGAAGTTCGACGATATTCTGATCTGCCCGCATCTGCCGGAAGATAACTGCGACTGCCGCAAGCCGAAAACCAAAATGGTGGAAGCCTGGCTGGCCGAAGGGGCAATTGACACCGCCAACAGCTATGTGATTGGCGACCGTGCCACCGACGTGCAGCTGGCGCAGAATATGGGCATTACCGGCCTGCTGTACGGAAAGGACCTTAACTGGAAGGCTATCGAACAGCAGCTAACCAAACGCGACCGCTATGCGCTGGTGCAGCGCAACACCAAAGAGACGCAGATTAAAGTCGAAGTGTGGCTGGACCGCGAAGGCGAGAGCAAAATCAACACCGGCGTTGGCTTCTTCGATCATATGCTTGACCAGATCTCCACCCACGGCGGCTTCCGTATGAACATTGATGTGAAGGGCGACCTGTACATTGATGACCATCACACCGTAGAAGATACCGGCCTGGCGCTGGGCGAAGCGCTGCTGAAAGCGCTGGGCGACAAACGCGGCATCGGCCGTTTCGGCTTTGTCCTGCCAATGGACGAGTGCCTGGCACGCTGCGCGCTGGATATCTCCGGCCGCCCGCACCTTGAATATAAAGCGGAGTTCAGCTATCAGCGCGTGGGGGACCTGAGCACCGAGATGGTCGAACACTTCTTCAGCTCGCTCTCTTACACCATGGCCAGCACCCTGCACCTGCGCACCAAAGGTAAAAACGACCATCACCGCGTTGAAAGCCTGTTTAAAGCCTTTGGCCGCACGCTGCGCCAGGCGATCCGCGTGGAAGGCAATACCCTGCCAAGCTCGAAAGGAGTGCTGTGATGGATGTGGTGATCCTCGATACCGGCTGCGCCAACCTCTCTTCAGTGAAGTGGGCGGTGCAGCGCCTTGGCTACCAGCCGCATGTCAGTAAGGAAGCCGATATCGTACTTAATGCCGACAAGCTGTTTTTGCCGGGCGTCGGCACCGCGCAGGCGGCGATGGACCAGCTGCGCGAGCGCGAGCTGATTGAGCTGATCAAAGCCTGTACCCAGCCCGTGCTGGGTATCTGCCTCGGCATGCAGCTGCTCGGCTCACAGAGCGACGAGAGCGGCGGCATCTCTACGCTGAATATTATTGAACACCCGGTTGAGCGTATGCAGGATCTCGGCCTGCCGCTGCCGCATATGGGCTGGAACCAGATTGCCTCGCAGGCGGGCAACCATCTGTTTCGCGGCATCGACGACGGCGCCTACTTCTACTTTGTGCACGGCTACGCCATGCCGGTGAATGAATTCACCATTGCGCAGTGTCACTACGGCGCAGCGTTTACCGCAGCGGTGCAAAAAGATAACTTCTTCGGCGTACAGTTCCACCCCGAGCGTTCCGGTGCCGCTGGCGCGCAGCTGTTGAAAAATTTCCTGGAGATGTAACGGATGATTATCCCGGCGTTAGATTTAATTGATGGCAAGGTAGTACGCCTGCATCAGGGCGATTACGGCCAGCAGCGCGATTATGGGAGCGATCCGCTGCCGCGCCTGCAGGATTATCAGGCCCAGGGCGCGGAAGTGCTGCACCTGGTTGACCTGACCGGTGCGAAAGATCCGGCTGCGCGCCAGATCCCCCTGCTTACCAAGCTGCTGGCAGGCGTATCCGTGCCGGTGCAGGTTGGCGGCGGCATTCGCACTAAAGACGATGTGGAAGCCCTGCTCAAAGCTGGCGCCACGCGCGTGGTAGTAGGTTCTACCGCGGTGAAACAGCCGCAAGAGGTGCAGCAGTGGTTTAAGCAGTACGGCGCGGAAGCGATTGTACTGGCGCTGGACGTGCGCATTGACGCGGATAACCGCAAAGAAGTGGCGATCAGCGGCTGGCAGGAAGCCAGCGGCATCACGCTGGAAGAAGTGATCGAACAGTTTCTGCCGTTCGGCCTGAAGCACGTGCTGTGCACCGATATTTCCCGCGATGGCACGCTGAGCGGCTCTAATGTTGCGCTGTATCGTGAAGTCTCCGCGCGCTATCCGCAGATTGCCTTCCAGTCCTCCGGCGGCATCGGCTCGCTGGATGATATTGCGGCCCTGCGCGGCTGCGGCGCACAGGGGGTGATTGTCGGTCGCGCCCTGCTGGAAGATAAATTTACCGTATCGGAGGCGATTACATGCTGGCAAAACGGATAATCCCCTGCCTTGACGTGCGTGACGGCCAGGTGGTCAAAGGCGTACAGTTCCGCAACCACGAGATTATCGGTGACATCGTTCCGCTGGCGCAGCGCTATGCGCAGGAAGGCGCCGACGAGCTAGTGTTTTATGATATCACCGCCTCCAGCGATGGCCGCGTGGTGGACAAAAGCTGGATCTCGCGCGTGGCAGAAGTGATTGATATCCCCTTCTGCGTGGCGGGCGGTATCAGGTCAGTGGAAGACGCCGCCCTGCTGCTCTCCTACGGCGCAGATAAGATCTCCATTAACTCCCCGGCGCTTGCCGACCCGGAGCTGATCACCCGCCTGGCGGATCGCTTTGGCGTGCAGTGCATCGTGGTGGGCATCGATACCTGGTATGACAGCGAAAGCGGCAAATACCACGTTAACCAGTACACCGGCGATGAGAGCCGCACCAAAGTGACCACCTGGGAAACCCTCGACTGGGTGGACGAAGTGCAGAAGCGCGGCGCAGGCGAGATCGTCCTCAACATGATGAACCAGGACGGGGTGCGTAACGGCTACGACCTGGTGCAGCTGCAAAAGGTGCGCGCGCGCTGTAAGGTGCCGCTGATTGCCTCCGGCGGCGCGGGCACCATGGAACATTTCCATCAAGCCTTCCGGGATGCGGACGTTGATGGCGCGCTGGCCGCCTCGGTGTTCCATAAACAGATTATTAATATCGGCGAACTGAAAACGTTCCTGATTGAAAAAGGTGTGGAGATTCGCGTGTGTTAACAGAACAACAGCTCGCCCAGCTGGACTGGGTAAAAACCGACGGTATGATGCCGGCCATAGTCCAGCACGCCGTTTCTGGCGAAGTGCTGATGCACGGCTATATGAACCAGCAAGCGCTGGATAAGACGCTGGCAACGGGTAAGGTGACCTTCTGGTCGCGCACCAAACAGCGCCTGTGGACCAAGGGGGAAAGCTCTGAGCACTTCCTTAACGTGGTCAGCATCACCCCTGACTGTGATAACGACACGCTGCTGGTGCTGGCCAACCCGGTTGGCCCGACCTGCCACCTTGGCACCTCCAGCTGCTTCTCACCTGCCGCTTGTGACTGGACATTCCTCTATCAGCTGGAGCAGGTGCTGGCAGAGCGCAAGCACGCCGACCCAAAAAGCTCCTATACCGCCAGCCTGTATGCCAGCGGCACTAAGCGTATTGCGCAGAAAGTCGGTGAGGAAGGCGTTGAGGTTGCGCTGGCCGCCACCGTCAACGATCGCCACGAGCTGACCAACGAAGCGTCGGACCTGGTCTATCATCTTCTGGTGCTGCTGCAGGACCAGGATCTTAACCTGTCGACGGTAATTGAGAACCTGCGCCAGCGCCATAAGTAGGCTGCCGCAGTTCTGACGTCAATAAAAAAGGCCGGGAATTCCCGGCCTTCTGTTAGATATTTGAGAGTTAGCTGCTTTTTCGCAAGCGATAGCTGGCGCTGACATTGCGGCCAATCACTATCGCTGAACCCACTACCCCACCAAGAATAATTGCCAGCAGCATCACCAGCGTCTTTTTCGGGCTATCGCGGCGGATAGGCAAATCGGCGGTAGCGATGTAGCGGTAAGACTGCAGATGCGACAGGTCGATTTTCATATGTGTCACGGCCAGCAAAGCGCTCTGCGTATCATAGTAGGATTGATCGTAAATTAACGGTTTAGTCGCCTCATTCTGAATCATTGACTGTAGTGCGCTGGTACCCAGCAGGTAGAGGGTATCGTCAGAGAGATACTCCGCCTGATTCAGCTGCGTGCTCTTCACCCCGGAGGCTTCTGCAATCGTCAGCGCCTGTTTGATGGCATCCATACGCTGATGCTGTTTATCAATCGCCACCTGCTTCTGCGTATCCAGCGCGCTGGAAAGCTCATTGGTTTTTACCCCAAGCGTACGCCTGAGATCGGCGGTGTAGCCGTCGACGATTTTATCGTTGACCTGTTCGATATACTTGGTCAGCTGCGCCTGCGCATCCTTCGCGGTAGGTGCGGTGTAAGCGATGCTGAGCTGGTCATTGCTGCCCTTCACCACCTGATCCACTTTCAGCATCTGGGGCTCTTCCAGATTTTGCAGCGCAGAGGACAGGGCATACATGGATGCGCCAAATCGGCCAAAGAACTGGTTTTGCAGATCGGGAAGCGAAGGTTTGTCTGCCGGGGTTTGCGTATACAGCACGCTGAGAGAAGCGTTGTAGTTTGCAATCATCCCTGACGTTGGGGTGGCAACAATCGCGGTGGAGGTCCATTTTTCTTTCGCGACAAACAGGTAAATGCCTGCCAGCACCATAGCAACAATCACGCTGATGATGATGGTTTTTTTGCCGTTCCATAGCTGAGCAATAATTTCCAGTAAATCGATTTCATCGGCTGTGTTGGAAAAGTTCTGGTGACGCGGGGACAGCTCAACATTTTTATTATCGGGGTTCATATAGTCAGTAAACTCTGCGCAAAAGAAAATAAGATAAAACTCAGGCGATAGCTGACTAAATGTAGAGGAGTTTGGCGGGAAACGCTATGGATAGATTCTTAAAACGAGGTAAGAAACCTCCCGCATTGCGGGAGGTTAGAGGGGAAGTTAGTCGAGCCACTCGGTGTGGAACACACCCTCTTTATCAGTGCGCTTGTAAGTGTGCGCACCGAAGTAGTCACGCTGAGCCTGGATCAGGTTAGCTGGCAGTACCGCTGAACGGTAGCTGTCATAGTAGGCGATAGCCGCAGAGAAGGTCGGCGTTGGGATACCGTTCTGCACGGCATAAGCCACCACGTCACG
Organism: Erwinia aphidicola; assembly: GCF_014773485.1. Lineage (GTDB taxonomy): Bacteria > Pseudomonadota > Gammaproteobacteria > Enterobacterales > Enterobacteriaceae > Erwinia > Erwinia aphidicola. The sequence goes on from NZ_JACXBP010000003.1 coordinate 79,340, forward strand.
CAGCGCCTGCTGATACTCATCCGCGATGTTCTTGAAGTACGGCGCCAGCAGCAGGTTCGCGATGTCAGCATCTTCAGCATAGGCATCGGTGATTTTCTGCAGGAACTGGGCACGGATGATACAGCCGGCACGGAAGATCTTAGCAATCTCACCGTAGTGCAGGTTCCAGTTGTTCTCGGTAGACGCCGCTTTCAGCTGGGAGAAGCCCTGAGCGTAAGAGACGATTTTACCCAGATACAGGGCGCGACGCACCTTCTCAACGAACTCCGCTTTATCACCGCTCACAGCCTGAACTTTCGGACCGCTCAGTACTTTGGAAGCCGCAACGCGCTGGGTTTTGAGGGAAGAGAGGTAACGGGCAAATACCGATTCGGTGATCAGTGACAGCGGTTCGCCGAGATCCAGAGAGCTCTGGCTGGTCCACTTACCGGTGCCTTTATTCGCTGCTTCATCCAGAATCACATCAACCAGGTAGTTACCTTCTTCATCTTTCTTGGTGAAGATATCTTTGGTGATGTCGATCAGGTAGCTGCTCAGCTCGCCTTCGTTCCACTCGCTGAAGGTCTTAGCCAGCTCTTCGTTGCTCAGGTTCAGCGCGCCTTTCAGCAGGGAATAGGCTTCTGCAATCAGCTGCATGTCGCCGTATTCGATACCGTTATGCACCATTTTCACATAGTGACCCGCACCGTCCGGACCCATGTAAGCGACGCAGGCTTCACCTTCTGCAACTGCCGCGATCTCGGTCAGGATTGGCGCAACCAGTTCATAAGCTTCTTTCTGACCACCAGGCATGATGGAAGGGCCTTTCAGAGCGCCCTCTTCACCACCTGAAACGCCGGTACCGATGAAGTTGAAGCCCTGCTCAGACAGTTCGCGATTGCGGCGAATGGTGTCTTTATAGAAGGTGTTACCACCATCAATCAGGATGTCACCTTTATCGAGGTGCGGAGTCAGGGAGGCGATGGTTTTGTCGGTGGCTTCACCGGCCTGCACCATCAGAAGGATACGACGAGGTTTTTCCAGAGAGTCAACAAACTCTTCGATGCTGTAGTGCGGAACCAGCTTCTTACCAGGGTTCTCTGCCACGACTTCATCGGTTTTTTCACGCGAGCGGTTGAAGATAGAAACTGTGTAGCCACGGCTCTCAATGTTGAGTGCCAGATTACGGCCCATCACAGCCATACCTACAACGCCGATCTGTTGCTTGGACATACCTACTCCTGTCTAGGTGAGAAAACCAGCAGTTCTGTGACTGCGGTCAATGTTCTGAACATGTTAACTCAGGTTTAGGGGGTGAGGGTAGTGATTGGTGCGATAGATAATTTTGTAGAAAAAAACAGCTAGTTAGCCCTTCAAAATACTAAGTATTTCATGAGTTTTGATATCCATGAGTGGCTTATTGCCTCTAGATTCAACATTCAGCCTTAACAACGACTCTGTGTTGGAAATCCTTAAATTGAAACGCCATTCTTTAAACTCAATAGAAAGTCCATCACTGTTATCAATATACAAAGCCAGCGGCGAATATACTGCTTTTACTTTCTCGATTGCATCGGAGGGATTTTTAAGACGTATATTTACCTCACCAGAAGAGGGGTAACTATTAATAAAATTGGCAACTAAATCTGATAAATTACAATTACTGAGAGAGAGTAATTCTATTACTAGCAACCATGGAATCATTCCACTATCACAGTAAAAGAAATCGCGAAAATAGTGATGAGCGCTCATTTCACCGCCATAAACAGCATCCTCAATACGCATCATTTCCTTCATGAAGACGTGGCCTGTTTGAGATTGAAGTGAGCGTCCTCCGGACATTTTAACAACTTCCTGAGTATTCCAGGTTAAGCGTGGATCATGAATAATTACGGAACCAGGTTGTTTTTTTAGAAAAGCGGCGGCGAGCAAACCAACAATATAATACCCTTCAATAAAGTTCCCTTTTTCATCAAAGAGAAAGCAACGATCAAAATCCCCGTCAAAAGCAATCCCAATATCGGCTTCATGATTAATGACTGCATTCCGCGTGAAATGTCGGCACTCAGGTAATAAAGGATTAGGAATGCCATTTGGGAAAGTGCCGTCTGGATTATGATGGACTTTAATAATTTCAATAGGCGCACCAATATCATTGAATCGATTTTCTATTTCATCAATTACTGGACCAGCAGCACCATTACCTGAATTGATAACTAATTTTAGTGGCTTTAGATTTTCGCCAGTTATAAATGAAAGTAGATGACTTACATATTCATTTTTGAGGCAGCGTTGTGAATAGTTCCCGGGGTTAATATTTTTTAAATGCGGAAAATTATTCTCTTCTACACATTTCTGCAATTCTCGTAGTTCTTTATCACCGCTTAAGGGACGCGCGCCACCACGTACTATCTTCATACCGTTATAATCGATTGGATTATGGCTGGCTGTCACCTGAATTCCACCATCAATATTCAACCAGGCGGTAGCAAAATAAATCTCTTCAGTTCCTGAGAGACCGATGTCGATAACGTTAACACCTGACTCCAGCAGCCCACGTGTCAATGATGCTTTCAAGCTTTTGCTTGTCAATCGTGAATCACCACCGACAACCACAGTTACAGGTTTAAACAACGCAGCAAATGCACGCCCTATACGCCAGGCGATATCTTCGTTAAGCTCTTCGTTTAAACGTCCGCGAATATCGTAAGATTTGAAACAATTGAGCTTGACCACATCATTCATTTTTCGCTGTTCCTCAATACATCATTTTCTGCTAGATAAGAACCCGTCTGCACCTCAATAATTTCTAGCGTGATCTTACCTGGATTCTCAAAATAGTGTGGTACGCCTATTGGTATGTAAGTTGACTGATTTTCTGACAAAATAAACGTTTCTTCTCCACGAACTACACAGGCAGTACCAGAAACTACAATCCAGTGTTCTGAGCGGTGATAATGTATCTGAGAAGCACTTCGCTCACCTGGCTTAACAATAAGATGTTTAACGCTGTAACGAGCACCTGTGGAAAGAGTTTCATGATTTCCCCAGGGTCGATACTGTTTATGATGGCTTTGACTCTCTACACGATGATTTACGTTTAAATATTCTACAACTTTTTTTACGTCCTGAACTCGATCTTTGTCGGCAATTAGAACCGCATCTCTAGTCTCAACAATAACTGCATTATCAATGCCTATACAGGCTACAAACTTGTCCTGTGCAGACAAGTAGTTATTATGAGAGTCATAGGTATATATATCACCATGAATGACGTTGCCACAATCGTTTTTAGGTGTCATATCCCAAAGTGCTGACCATGAACCAATGTCACTCCAAGCAAAGTTCACTGGAATTACAACAGCATTATCTGTTCTTTCCATCACCGCATAGTCGATTGATTCAGCTGGGCAAGAAGAAAATAGTTCAGTAGGCAGACGTATAAAATCAAGATCCCGCCAGGACTGCGCGAAGGCCTCCTGACAAGTTTGCCAGATATCCAGACGATATTTTTTCAACTCAGAAAGATAGGTGCTAGCTTTAAATAAAAAAATGCCACTATTCCAAGTGTAATCTCCACTTGAGATATAAGAATGTGCTAATGCTATATCCGGTTTTTCAAAAAAATTTTTGACCGCGAATACTCCTGGCTCTAATTCGTCACCAGCGCTAATATAGCCATAGCCAGTCTCGGGCGCTGTTGCTTCTATTCCAAAAGTGACTAACTTCCCATTCATTGCAGAGTCATAAGCAATATGACATTTCTGAGAAAATATTTCGTTATCACCAATTAAATGGTCTGATGGCATGACTAATATAACTGCATCTTCCGAGCGTTCCATTGCACTAAATGCAGCCAAGGCGATGGCAGGTGCGGTATTCCTTGCTGAAGGCTCAAGTACGATTTCAGCATCGTTGATACCGACTTCTAATAACTGCTCTTTCACCAAAAATCGATGTTCATTATTACAAATAATAATAGGATGACTGGGCGCTAAATTATAACTCCTCAGTAAAGTATCCTGTAGTAAACTCTTTTCTGAAAACAATGATAGAAATTGTTTTGGGAACAGCGCACGCGACAGCGGCCATAGACGACTGCCGCTACCACCAGCCATAATTACAGGAATAATCATTTTTTAGGCAACTTATTATTGAATTTGAAAACAAGAAATCTGAATGCACTGGTCAAATGCCAGATGAAATGGCGTGAAAAAAAACTTCTATTTGCATGCTTAGCCAAATGTACTGCCCTAACATGAGGATAGTAAACGACCGGCGCACCAGATAATGATGAACGGTAGCATATATCTATATCTTCACAATACATAAAATATCTTTCGTCAAAACCATCCAGTGTCTTATATAACCCAGAATTTATTGCCATAAAAGAGCCTGCAGTCCAATCTACCTTTGACGGAGTCGAAATCTGCGACTTATCAATAATGCAGTCATTCACTCTAAAGATGAAAGACTTGATAAAATCCTTTAAAGTTGGGAATTGTCTGACTGAATTATCGTATAGCGTCATCTCTGCATCTTTGAATAGGTTTATTGCGCCAAACTTTACATTATCAACCTGCATGTACTGAGTTAGCAGTAGGACTTGCTCTGCGGAGATTGACAAATCAGGATTAAGCACAATGAAGTAATCATCTTCCTTCATGTCTAGTGCAGTTTCGCAATAATGATATACAATATTGTTATTAGCACCAAAACCAATACCATAAAATTCAGATATAAGATGGATGTTATTTGAAAGGCACCAGTCATTTAAAGCCAGAGAGTCAACCGGCTTGTTACTTTTTACAACAACCTGGCAATGCTTTGCGAGTTCTGGCAGACAGTTGATTTCCTTAATAAGCTCAGCATGACCGTGCGACACAACACTAATATAAATATTCATGGCGTACCCAAATAATCATAAATTCTCAAGCATCGCAGACCACTTCAGCGAAACCTTATCCAATGAGTATTTTTCACTTGTTATGACAGCTCTTTGAGCATAGTTAAAATACTTTAGCCGATTAACCCCGATTTGGTCGATCACGAGTTTGACAGTTGGGAAAAATTTATCCTCATGAGTTAACATACCGTCCACTTCATGCGTTATTATTTCACTAGGACCTATGTGATCTGATGCAATTACCACGCATCCCTGACTCATAGCCTCAATTACCACCAGACCGAATAATTCCTCCCAACCATTAGTCCTACGCGATGGCAGAAGTAAAATATGACTCTGGGCCATAAGTTCTTTCAGCTGCTTGCGGTCACTGATGAAACCATGAAAGTAAAGGTTTGCGTGTGTATTCATAAAGCCAAGAACGTTTTGTTCCAGCTCTCCACGCCCCGCCATGTGAAATTTAAATTCATTACCCTGCTGGCAAGCAATTTCAGCGAGTTGTAAATACTGACTAACACCTTTGGCTTGAGTGAGACGACCAGTAAAAAGAAAATTTAAAGCCTGCCCCTGCCATTTATCCTTTAATTTTTTTTCTGATATACGTTCAATATCTACAACATGGGGAATTGTTAATACTCTATCGGAAACATCAGGTAGAAACGTACTAAATGAATTAGCCGTTTGCTGTGTCACAGCCACAGTGCATGCAAAGCGCGTTAAAAAATAGCGCCACGCTCTTTTTAAAACACTCTTCAATGGTTGGGAATAATTAAATGGTACTGCTCCGTTCCATTCATGCCAAGAAGTATGCAACACCATTTTATTACGCATATACAACCAACCATAAATCAACATACGATAGTTAAATGGTGCCATCCCTAATAATATAACCTTGTCTTTAACGAACGGCATTTTAAAAAAGAACAGAAGTGATTGTATAGTTTCGGCTTGCACCTTCTTATACTTAAATAGATCCCGTAACAAAAAACGAAAAGGGCGAGTATTAAGATAGGTTACATTAGCTACAGTTTCTAATGCTTTAAAATATGGTTTCCCATCAAAATCGTGTAAAACAAATACCTGTTTCATATAAATCTCTTCAAAAAAAGGTCGAGATTTCGATAGGTGTTAGCCCAGCTAAATCTATCAAGAATAACTGAAGCTTCGCTTGAGTTGAAAATTACTTCTGCTGACATTTTATCTAAGAGTGATGTTGGATGCTTGAGGTCAAAGTAAATAATGTTATCGTTCTCGAATTCACGGAATGCGGGAATGTCAGAAGCAATAACAGCACAATTATTTGACAGTGCTTCCAAAATTGGCAATCCAAAACCCTCATACAATGAAGGAAATACAAACACCCTTGCATGCTGATATAAACTCACTAATTGCTCGTCACTGACAAAACCAGGATAAATGACTCCTTCTGCCATGACATCACTGCGATGCCCTACCAATACTAATGAGCGCTCAGGATGTTGCTGATGAATATTTTCAAAGGCTTTAAGAAGACTGCCAATATTTTTATGAGGTCTATTATTACCAATATAAAGATAGTAACTTTTATCATTTAATTTTAGCTGAGATATTATATCCGAATTAGGAGCAGCATTAAGGAAAAGACCTTCACCAGTGACTACTGAATCGTAACCGTACAAACTTTTGACATCTTTGCGTGTTGTTTCGGAAACGCTCAGCACGGCATTACTACATGCCATACTACGTTTAACTATAAACCGAAAATAAATCTTCCCTATTATTTTTTTAACTCTCCCACTAAAAAAACCTGGGACCAGTTCAAACATCATATCATGAACAGTGATCGCTGATGTTATACCTTTAACCTTGTATGCAAGACCGGAATAATGGAAACTTATATAGTAATCAAATTTTAAATTTCTCAACCAGAGCGGGAACCTTAACCAGTGCAATATATTAAAAGGCTTTAAATTGGTTTTCTGTTGTTGACATTTTATATCTGGATGAAACTCGTTAACTAGGGCAGTAATTTTTTCGTAACCATATTTTTCAACATAATAGGATAATAACTTTTCTGAATACCTTGAAATACCTGTTGGCCTAGCCGTCATAAGCCTGCAATCTAATAAAATTTTCATTAAGAGCCTATCTAGAAATTATCTTAAGAAATGCAGAGCACGTCTGTTGAGCATTAAATTTATCTTCAAAATCTGTTTTAAGAGCATCAAGTTTCTTATCATTTGAAAACTTACATACCTTACTTTGTTCCATAAGCTTCACTGCCTGAGAAAGATCGTTCGCATCAAAAAGCCATTCCGCTGGTAAAAATTCTTTCATTCCATCAACGTTACTGGCAAAAACTACTCTGTGCATCTTCACCGCCTCAATCATAACAAGTGGTACACCTTCGAATAATGAGGGTAGGATTACTCCATCAGACTCGCGGATGAGAACTGCAATTTCAAATGGATCTCTCCACCCGTGAAAAAAAATATTCTCTTGATTTTGAAAGTTAGCTCTCAATGTATTTGACTGAGTGCCATCATTGTCACCAACGATATGCAAATTAACATTTCGCCCCGACTTTAAACGTAAAAAGCTATACAGAAATTTATCCTGCCTTTTTTGTAAAAAATCTATGCGACCAATTAACAAGAAATTAATACCTGAAGGAAGTTTTATCGATTGACTAGTCAATGAGACTTCTGATGAGTGTTCTGTAAAATTATAAACAATTTCAATTTTCTCAGCATTAACGTTAAAATCGGTGACCAACTCTTTCTTATTGAAAGAAGAGATTGTAATAAATAAATCTGGTAACTTATAGTAGAAATACTTATTAATATAGTCTCTTAGATATCCGAATTTAACACCTAGTGACTTACTACGCTTAGTAATTGGAATATACGTGATCACTTTGCAACCAGCCAGTTTTGCCACAAACAATGACAATCCACCAATTTCAATTGTGCCTTGTACTACAACTACCTGGTTAAAGCAACCACTGCGTATAGCGCGATAAATTATTAGTGCATCGTGCCATGCCAGAAGATTAGTCAATGGCCTAACAGGTAGTCCCATAAATGAATGAGATATTATTTTTATCTTTCGTTTGTTTTGGGCTTTTATTCTTTCTAACTCTTCATTGAACTTTTTATTTTTTGAATTCGTAAGTATTGTAACCTCCTGATCATCTTCTAGATCCAAGTAGGTCAGTATTCTTATAAACATCTCCTCATGCCCACCATAAACAGGAGACTCATTGATAAACAATGTATTATTAATCATTATATTTGACTCATTTTTTGCTGGCGGCCAAAAGCTAGCCAGACCGCATTTCCAATTAAATAGAATTCCAACGCCATAATATTAAAGAATCCATCAAATGCGAGATCCTGCATGAGTGCAATATTTAAGATAAGATATATAATCAAGTTATGGTTTTTTTCTCGGAATTTTAAGAAAATTATCCCAACGAATATCAGCACTGCTAGCCACATAAACATCACATAAAAACCCGATACTCTTACTAAGTCCAGAAGCATGTTATGAAACCAGATCCCAGTATAACCCTCGGCCTGTACTTTCAAGCCTCCGGTTGGGTAGTTAAGAAAGTTTTCAATGCCATAAACCAACATACTAAAACGTGGGCTATCTAAACCACGCTGAGAAAAACCGCCAAAATCTTTTATATTTAACCAAGATAAACTATCGATCGAGAATATGTATAGCATCGCTAAAATCAAAAAAAACATCACGAATAATAATATACGCTTTAGATTATACCTATATGTTAAAATGAAATATAAAACTAGTAATATAAATGCAGCACGCGAACCTAGATAAATTGCACTGAAATAAAATGTAAGCAATGATATAATGATGATAGTTAATAAATTACCCTTGACCTTGTTGTTATTAATGTATACTACGCTGAAGATAACCAACTGTAATGCATACAAAGGTGAGTTTTCTTCACTACCATTTACTACGTCGTAAACAAGATTATATCCAGGATAGCCATTTAACTGGCTATAAATACAGACCAAATAAACATAAAGCATGCTACTTATACTAAAAAAATTTATATATTTATTTATATTTTGTTTAGCTTCAAGGTAGCCTAGCATAAAGAAAAACATAAAACAAAACAAATTCAACAAAATCAAATTAGTGAATTTTTCAGGCCCACGCTCAAAATGGCCAATCCCTAAAAAGTAATACAAAAGAAAAAAAACTAGAAAAAAACCAATAAACAAATAGCTTTGCATTCTTGCTCTAAACTTCGATACCAGCAGTAAGGTTGCTAGAACCATCGTAATAAGAGCAAGCGCCAATATACGGAAAGCAACACTAAACAAACTAACATAAATTATGACATTTATAAGTAGTAGATTGTATTTTTCATAAGGAGTGTGACTTCGGGTAATCCCTTCAGTTTGCATTACATTCTTCCATTTTTTTCAAATCTAGTTTTTTTGCTATAATAAGAACCATAGCGATTAGTGAAAAATATGCCAGCGCATTCACAATAGAAAAAAGCGCCATCGTACCTAAGCTGGTTCTAATAAAGTAGACCCCAGCAAAAAGTGCTGTGCATTTTAATAAAAGGGAAGTTAACTCGTACACTAGGAAGAGGTGCTGGATTTTCAGTGAGGGTATAGAATCAATAGCCGGTCTTGCTCCCAGCCAGAAAACACAGTATATTGCCATCCAACGCCCAAACTCACCTGCCATATGCCACTTACCTCCAAATATTAGCGAGAAAAGCCACGGACCACAAAAGATGACTATTATATAAATCATAAAAGAGGCCGATAACATTAGCAAAGTAGATTTACTAATAAAGGGGAAAATCATCTCATTGCTAGTTACTTTTTCATTCACCTTCGGATAATAAACATTACTAATTGCACTACTTAATAAAGTCACTGGTGCACCAAGAATAGTTTGTGCGAGAGTATAAAACCCTGCTTCTGCTGCGCCAAAATACCATGCAATAATAAAAATTGGCAGGCTCTGCGAAAGAGAATTCACCAGTACCTGGGGAGTTCGATATAATGGAAAGTCATAGTATCGCGTTGCAGCTAATTTTATGACCCGGGCGCAAAACCATCTCGAGTTGAATACAAGACCGGTGCTTAGTGAACGTAAAAATAACTGTAAAGCCTGAAGGACGTATCCAACTGCTGTAATCAATACCAGAGTAACGGGTAAAGGAACTAGTAAACCACCGCAAACACGCAATGAGTTTAATATTCCAGCTTGCACCACAGAAATTTGGGCAATCTTTTTGTAGCTTCTTGTTCTTATAAGCCATTGCTGGCCGCTTTGTTGGAAAGGTAGTATCAGCAGCATCATAGGTATGAGCATCCAGAACCACAACGGAAACTTCTCTGTATTAATTACTTCAGGAAATAATAATCTAACAAAAAAAAACAACATTAAGGAAGTAGCTGCTACCATCACTCCCAAATATAGGCTCAATCTAACAAGCGTAGCTGCCATTATACGCTGCTGAGGTAAAACAACTGCTATCGGGTAGCTCAGGGCTGAAAGTGGAATAAGTATATTCACTACAGACATAAAGCTACCCATCATACCGTAAGCTTCTGGGCCATATTGACGAGTGATAATCGGTATAAAAGCCAAGTTGATAATTTGAGCCAACGCCGTCCCAGACGCTAATATAAAAACACTTCGAATAAAGCTGTTTTTTATCATGATATCCAACCAGAATTATAATGCAGTGTTAATTAACGGAAATCTAAACTTGGCATACTCTGGTCTTTGTTAGATAATATTATTTCATTTAAGCCTACCCATTGAATATTTAGTTTCGCATCATTCCAGATTATTCCTCTATCGCTTTCAGGATGATAGTAATTAGTAGTTTTATACACAAACTCAGCATTTTCACTCAATACTTGAAAACCATGTGCAAAACCTTCAGGTATCCACAACTGGCGTTTATTTTCAGCAGAAAGATTTACGCCAACCCATTTCCCAAACGTCACAGAGTCCTTACGGATATCAACAGCCACATCAAATACTTCACCAGCAACACAGCGTACTAATTTTCCCTGCGCGTGTGGCGCCAGCTGATAGTGCAGTCCGCGCAGAACTCCTTTGGAAGACTTAGAATGGTTATCCTGAACAAACTCAACTTTGCGCCCTACTGCCTCTTCGAACACTTTCTGGCTGAAACTTTCAAAGAAGAAACCGCGCTCATCGCCAAACACTTTGGGTTCAAAAATTAGTACATCAGGGATTTCAGTTTTAATCACGTTCATGGCATCAGTATCCTTTCACCATCTTGAGCAGATACTGCCCGTACTCATTCTTCGATAAAGGTGCAGCCAGTTTCTTGACCTGTTCCGCATCGATAAAACCTTTACGATAGGCAATCTCTTCCGGGCAGGAGACTTTTAGTCCCTGTCGCTGTTCAATAGTCTGGATAAAATTACTCGCTTCAATCAGGCTGTGATGCGTACCGGTATCCAGCCACGCATAGCCGCGCCCCATCATCGCCACAGAGAGACTACCCTGCTCCATATACAGACGGTTGATATCGGTGATTTCCAACTCGCCACGCGGAGAGGGTTTAAGGCTTTTAGCCATATTCACCACGCTGTTATCGTAAAAATATAGCCCGGTCACCGCATAGTTACTCTTCGGCTCCAGCGGTTTTTCTTCGAGGGAGACAGCGATGCCCTCTCTATCAAACTCAACTACGCCGTAGCGTTCTGGATCGTTGACGTGGTAAGCAAAGACCGTAGCACCAGATTTCTGGTTTACTGCAGCTTCCAGTTCTTTCGGCAGGTCGTGGCCGTAGAAAATGTTATCGCCCAGCACCAGCGCCACATTATCATCACCGATAAACTCTTCGCCGATAATAAAGGCCTGCGCCAGCCCATCCGGGCTTTCCTGCACTTTGTACTGCAGGTTCAAGCCCCACTGGCTGCCATCGCCCAGCAGTTGCTCAAAGCGCGGTGTATCCTGCGGGGTACTGATAATTAAAATATCGCGAATTCCCGCCAGCATCAGGGTGCTGATTGGGTAATAGATCATCGGCTTGTCGTAGATAGGTAGCAGCTGCTTGCTGACGGCCATCGTGACCGGGTACAGGCGGGTACCGGAACCGCCCGCCAGAATAATTCCTTTACGCATTGGGTATCTCTAATCTGTCATTCTGAGCAAATCTCAGAATTTAAATGGGTCAAATTGCCCGTAACGCTGCAAGCTCTTCGAGCATGCGTCGGACACCTGCCTGCCACTCTGGCAGATCAAGTGCAAAAGTTTGCTGAAACTTTGCGTTATCAAGGCGAGAATTCAAAGGTCGCTGAGCCGGAGTGGGATAGCTGCTGGTCGGCAGAGGTTTCGCCTCTGTGAGCGCCAGCGCAACACCCGCCTTTCTTGCCTGAGTAAACACCAGGCTGGCGTAGTCGAACCATGTGGTGGTTCCTGAAGCAACCAGATGATAAAGACCAGCAACCGAAGAGTCACGCTGGGCAGCAGTAATGGCATGAGCAGTACAATCAGCCAACAGATCTGCACCGGTTGGTGCTCCGTACTGATCGTTTATAATCCCCAGTTCAGCCCGCTCTTTCGCCAGTCGTAACATTGTCTTAGCGAAATTATTACCTTTAGTGGCGTAAACCCAGCTGGTGCGGAAAATAAGATGCTTGTGGCAGTGCTGCTTAATTGCCTGCTCACCTGCCAGCTTGCTTGCGCCATAAACATTGAGCGGCCCGGTGGCATCATCTTCTGCCCACGCCTGCTCTCCGTTACCGGGAAAAACGTAGTCAGTGGAGTAATGCACCAGCCATGCACCCAGCGCCTGAGCTTCTTTAGCGATGGCCTCGACGGTGACGGCATTAATTAAGCGTGCCTGTTCCGGCTCACTTTCCGCTTTATCAACGGCAGTGTAAGCGGCTGCATTTACGATGACGTCAGGTCGAAGGGCGCGGATGGTGGCAATGATGCCTGCAGTGTTAGTGAAGTCACCACAGTAGTCAGTAGAGGATGTTGCCAGCGCGGTGACGTTACCCAGCGGCGCCAGGGAACGTTGTAACTCCCAGCCCACCTGTCCATTTTTCCCGAACAGCAGAATATTCATGGCTGACGTTCACTATAGTTCTGCTCAATCCACGACTGGTAGGCCCCGCTCTTCACATTGCTAACCCACTCACTGTGAGTCAGATACCACCGCACCGTTTTGCGGATCCCGCTTTCAAAGGTTTCCTGCGGTTGCCAGTTAAGTTCTGCTGCAATCTTAGCGGCATCGATGGCGTAGCGGCGATCGTGGCCCGGACGGTCGGCAACATAGGTAATCTGCTGGCGGTAGCTGCACTCTTTAGGCACCAGTTCGTCCAGCAGGTCACAGATGGTTTCAACTACCTGCAGATTCTGCTTCTCATTGTGGCCGCCGATGTTATAGGTCTCACCTATCTGCCCTTGCGTCACCACGGTATAGAGCGCGCGCGCATGGTCTTCTACATACAGCCAGTCGCGGATTTGATCGCCTTTACCGTATACCGGCAGCGCTTTGCCATCCAGCGCGTTGAGGATCACCAGCGGGATCAGTTTTTCCGGGAAGTGGTATGGGCCATAATTATTGGAACAGTTGGTGACGATTGTCGGGAATCCGTAAGTACGCAGCCAGGCACGAACCAGATGGTCGCTGGATGCTTTTGACGCGGAGTAAGGGCTGCTGGGTGCATACGGCGTGGTTTCAGTGAACAATGGCAGCGCAGCACCCGCTGGCTCTTCATCAGGATGCGGCAGGTCACCATACACTTCATCCGTCGAGATATGGTGGAAGCGAAACGCCGCTTTACGGTCTGAATCTAACCCATTCCAGTAGCTACGCGCGGCTTCAAGCAGTACATAGGTACCGACAATATTGGTTTCAATAAATGCTGCCGGGCCGCTGATTGAGCGGTCGACATGGCTCTCCGCCGCCAGGTGCATTACCGCATCAGGCTGATGCTGGCTGAAAATGGCACTCATTGCCGCGCTGTCGCAGATATCTGCCTGCACAAAGGCATAACGTTCACTGCTGCTGACATCCGCCAGAGATTCCAGATTGCCGGCGTAGGTTAATTTATCGACATTGATGACGCTGTCAGAGGTGCTGTTAATAATATGGCGAACCACGGCCGAGCCGATAAATCCGGCTCCGCCCGTCACTAGAATTTTCACGCTTCTATTCTCTCTGTATTCAATTTTATTTCTGCATCAGATGAATTTCTATTTCACCGTCATAATAGTGTCAGAAGTTAGCTTTATTCTCGCCACCATGCGTACGCCATAAATAAACGCGATAAAACTCAGGCAGAAGATAGCAAACTGCCAGTTATCCGGCACGTGGCAACCTTCGAGGATAATACCGAGCATGCCGCTAAACAGCTGGCCTGACGTCATCATCGCCAGGGTCATACGCCCGCTGAATCCGGCGCGCATCAGAATGTGGTGCATGTGCTCGCGATCGGGGCGGAACGGGCTGCTGCCTCGGCGTACGCGGGAGATCATCACGCGGATCATATCCATCAACGGCAGAGCGATAATCCACAGTGCGGTCACCGGTGCCATCACCGCGTCTTCGCCCTGAGAGGCAAGGATAAGTAACCAGATTACGGTAAAGCCGATCAGCATGCTGCCGGCATCACCCATAAATATTTTGAATTTCCGCCCCCATGGCACCCCGAGGTTGAGCAGAATATACGGCATGCAGGCCACCACCAGCGCCAGACACCACATCCCCAGCTCCGTCTGTCCGCCGAAGAAGAACAGCATGCTCAGGGTGGCAAAGGCCACGCTGGCCAGGGCACCAAGTAAGCCGTCGATACCGTCAACCATATTAAAGGCATTGATCGAACCGATCACGGCAAATAGGGTTACCAGATATCCGAGCGCCCCCAACATCAGCGGGTAGCCAAACAGGAAGGTGCCCAGCGAGTCAATCGCCAGCCCCTGCCACATCATAATCCCCGCTACCCCGGCCTGTACCAGCATGCGCGGCATCACCGGCAGGTCAAAGCGGTCGTCAATCACGCCGACCAGTAGCAGCAGCGTGATGCACAGCATGTAGACTGGAAAACCCGGCAGCCAGCCAGGCTGCAGACTATACAGTAGCCATAACGAAAAATAGATAGAAACCCCACCCACCAGCGGGATGTGTCCGGAGTGATGCTTGCGCGCGTTCGGCTTGTCGACCAGGCCAACCCGACGGGCAATTTTTCGCGCGGCGAACAGCAGCGCCAGTGCGCCTACAAAGACAACAATGATATCTAGCATATGTTTACCCGTGCCCACAAAATTTAAGCATCCTGACTAAATTTGACCACGCTACCGCCCCTGGCTATAGCTACCAGTTGGCTGTCACTGATTCACCTACAAGCATAGCCAGTGAATTCCGGCCAGCTTTGTTTTTTTTTATTGGATTTATCCTGGAAACAAATCCACATGTCGCGTTACAAAATTGTGCGACAATTCTTATACTATTGGCGCGGTCACACAAGCTTAATCTACTGTCTTTTTTATGTAATTTACCATTCTCAACCACGTTGAACAATTAAGTATCACTGACCGGTTATTTTTTGACACGCCACTACCGTCATGACGCCAGCGCTTATCGGTTGCAGTCTCGTGCAAAATTTCGCTGCCCGCAGAAATGAAAAAACTCCCAAATCAGGGAGTTTTTTTAATCAATGCCAGTCATGTCTGAACTATCGGTAACCGTTAGGATTGTTCGACTGCCAGTTCCAGGTATCGCGCATCATCTCATCGATACCGCGAGAGACGCGCCAGTTCAGCTCTTTGTCCGCCAACGAGGCATCCGCCCAGAATGCCGGCAGGTCGCCAGCGCGGCGCGGTGAAATCTGATACGGCACCGGTTTACCCGCCGCTTTCTCAAAGGCTTTCACCATCTCCAGCACCGAGTAGCCAACGCCGGCACCGAGGTTATAGGCTTTATAGCCGTCAACCGCCGCGATATGGTCCAGCGCCTTCAGATGCCCTTCTGCCAGATCCATGACGTGGATATAGTCACGTTCACCCGTGCCGTCTTTTGTTGGGTAATCGCCACCAAAGATGCCGAGCTTTTCCAGGCGACCGATAGCGACCTGCGCAATGTATGGCAGCAGGTTGTTCGGGATACCGTTCGGATCTTCGCCAATCTGGCCAGACTCATGCGCGCCAACCGGGTTAAAGTAGCGCAGCGCGATGGTTTTGAACTCCGGGTTGGCTTTAGCGTAATCGCGCAGGATCAGCTCAACCATCAGCTTGGAGGTGCCGTAAGGGCTGGTGGTGCCGCCGATTGGCGTGGTTTCCACGTAGGGAACCGGGGCATCAGCGCCGTACACAGTGGCGGAGGAGCTGAAGATAAACTGGTTCACACCGGCACTGCGCATCTCTTCCAACAGCACCAGCGTACCGGTGACGTTGTTCTGGTAATACTCCAGCGGCATGCGGGTTGACTCCCCTACCGCCTTCAGGCCGGCAAAGTGGATCACCGCGCTGATGCTGTTACTGGCGAAGATATCACGCAGGCAGGCGCGATCGAGGATATCACCTTCGCAAAACACCGCTTTCCTGCCGGTCAGCTTCTCAACCCGGCTGATTGATTCACGTGATGCGTTGCTCAGGTTATCCAGTACTACAACGTCGTCGCCGCGCTCAAGCAGCGCCAGCACCGTGTGGGAACCGATGTAGCCAGCTCCGCCCGTTACTAAAATAGCCATGTTGACTCCTTGCAACCACGCCGGGCGTGGCCACGTTCGGGTTAAGGTTGTTTCGCTAAAATCTTCTGAATTTCTTCGCGGAAATCGCGGCCCTGGTCATGGTTACGCAGGCCCCAGGTCACGAAGGCTTTCATGTAACCCAGCTTACGACCACAGTCAAAGCTGTCGCCGCTCAGCAGGTGCGCGTCAACCGGCTGTTTTTTATTCAGGTTGGCAATGGCGTCGGTCAGCTGATAACGGCCCCAGGCACCCGGCTCAAGGTTTTCCAGCTCGGTCCAGATATCCGCAGACAGCACGTAGCGACCTACCGCAGCCAGATCGGAGTTCAGCGTCTGTGGGTTTTCAGGTTTCTCGACGAACTCAACAATAGAGGCCACTTTACCGGCAAAATCCAGCGGCTCGTCGGTGGTGATCACCGAGTATTCGGAGAGATCGGCTTCCGGCATGTGGTGTGCCAGTACCTGGCTGCGGCCGGTCTCTTCGAAACGTGCCACCATGGCAGCCAGGTTATAGCGCAGTGGGTCGGCGCTGGCGTTGTCCAGCAACACGTCCGGCAGTACCACAACAAACGCTTCGTCATGCAGCATCGGGCGCGCGCACAGCAGCGCATTCGCCAGGCCCAGCGGCTGAGGCTGGCGCACGTTCATAATGGTCACGCCCGGTGGGCAGATAGATTTCACTTCGCTCAGCAGGGAACGCTTAACGCGCGCTTCGAGCAGGGCTTCCAGTTCGTAGGAAGTATCAAAATGGTTTTCGACCGCATTCTTGGACGCGTGGGTGACCAGAACAATTTCCTTGATACCTGCTGCCACGCACTCGTCGATGATGTACTGAATCATCGGCTTATCGACTACCGGCAACATCTCTTTAGGAATGGCTTTTGTAGCAGGGAGCATATGCATACCGAGACCCGCAACCGGGATAACTGCTTTAAGCTTGGTCATATTTTTTCCATATAAATGAAGTAAAAAACGTTCACTCATTATGCATTAAAGGGATGATTCACAAGTATAATCTTAATCTGAAAAAATAGCGCCAGGGCCAGCTATAAAAAAGGCCACCGCCAGGGTGACCTTATATTTATTACCGGGTTACAGGATGCCGCTGAACCATTCGGGCATCACAAATAAATTATAATAACTGACCAGCGCCATGATCCCGACGAACACCACCGACACCGACACCCACTGGCGGGCGTACGGAATGAAGCGGATCCCAATCACTGGCTTAATAAAGAACGGATGCGCGAAGCCAGAAATCAGCACCTGTGAAATCGACAGCGTCAACGCCACGTAAGCGACATTTGGCCAGATCCAGGTTGTCGCCAGCACCGCAACCACGATTAGACTGGCAACAATATTCCAGTAGAACTCGACGTTGGTGCGGCCATTGGCCTGGGAGATCGCGCCGGTCAGCCCGCCCATCGGGCGCAGCATGCCGAACAGCAGCATCAGTGGGATCAGGTGCCCTACCGCCTCATGAGCCGTACCGTAAAGCACGCGAACAATCACCGGGGAGAGAATACCAATCGCCAGATACATCAGGCTGCTGAACAGCATAATCGCCAGCGTGCCCTTGAGGA
Source organism: Erwinia aphidicola (assembly GCF_014773485.1). Taxonomy (GTDB): domain Bacteria; phylum Pseudomonadota; class Gammaproteobacteria; order Enterobacterales; family Enterobacteriaceae; genus Erwinia; species Erwinia aphidicola. The sequence goes on from NZ_JACXBP010000003.1 coordinate 97,530, forward strand.
ACAGCTTCTGCAGCTGCGCAGGCTCATGCTGTTTTTCAGCAAAGCGTGGCAGTGCCAGGCGGTTAATGACCGGCGTCACCAGCTTCAGCGGTTGCAGCACCAGCTCTTTTGCCAGCGAGTAAACCCCGAGCATCTCGGCGCCCATCACCTTGCCGACAATCAGGGAGTCGGCCTGGGTGCGCAGCTGGTTAATGGTCTGCGAGCCGAGCTGATACACGCCGTACTTCATCGAACTGAAGAAGGTGCCTTTATCAAACTCAAAGGTTGGACGCCACGACTTCTCACCAAACCAGATCATGCAGAGAATACGCATGGCGGCATTGGCGAACAGGCCGAGGATCACCGCCGAAACGTTAAGCGGCGTGAGGTACAGCAGCGCGACCGTCAGAGCGAAAGCGAGGAACTTAGTCACCATCTCTATCTTCGCCAGCAGCACCATGCGCTTGGCTTTGATAAAGTGCGCCTGATACTGCGACAGCGAGCCGAGCACCAGGAAGTTCAGGCTGGTCAGCATAATCAACCCGGTGAGCTGCGGCAGATGATAAAAGTACGCAATCGGCCAGGCAATGGCGATCAGCAGCAGCCCGGTTAGCAGGCTGAGCAGCACGTTCACCCAATAGATGGTGCTCTGCTCTTTGCGGGTAATGTTCTGGCGATGCACGATATAGCTGCTCATCCCCATATCCTGCAACACCATGGCCACCGCGAGGATGGCATTGATAATTGCCAGAATACCCAGTTCATGCGCTTCCAGTTTGCGCGCCAGTACGCCCAGCTGAACAACTTGCAGTACCGCAGCAAAACAGGTACCACCAAACAGCCATACGGCCTGGTTTTTTAAACTACTCACGCTAATTGCTCCAGAATTTCGGCCAGCCTGCGGTAGGCAATATGCTGGTTAAACTCGGTTTCAACCTTAAGACGGGCTGCGGCCACCACCGGGGCTACATCGGCCTCGCCCTTCGACAATTTCAGCAGGATGTCGGCCAGCGCTTCGGCGTCGCCCTCTGGCGCCAGCCAGCCGGAGACTTTGTGCTCGATCAGCTCAGGAATACCGCTGTGCTCGCTCGACACCACCGGCAGCCCGACGGCCATCGCCTCCATCAGCGCGACAGGGATCCCTTCCATATCGCCATCGGCAGCGGTCAGCGACGGCAGCAGGAAGATATCGGCTTCATCCAGATAGCGTTTAATCTCCTCCTGCGGTTTGAAGCCAACCATCTTCACGCACTCTTCCAACTTGGCGTTGGTGATGGTGGCACGCAGCTCATCTTCAAGGTCGCCGTTACCGACGATGGTGTACTCGAAGTGACCGCCCTGCGCTTTCAGGATTTTGCAGGCATCAATCGCCACGCCCAGCCCTTTTTTCTCGGTCAGGCGAGCCACGGAGAGAATGCGCAGCGGCTGGTGAAGCGAATCACGGGCCTGCAGATTAAATTTCTCCGGCTCGATCCCCATGCGCGTCACATGGATCTTCTCCGGCGGGCAGCCCATCTCGATCAGCTTGCGCTCCCACAGATGACTGATCGGCAACAGCAGTTCGCTCTGGGTAAACAGGCGCGCGTAATCCTCTTTGTGCTCTTCAAGGATATGGCGGCGGGAGATATCCGCCCCGTGGAATACGGTGGCCTGCTTGCCCTGCAGTACGCCAAGCTCGCGCAGCTTGTTCGCCAGCGCCCCGGCGTAGCCGAAGTGCACCAGGAACACGTCCGCGACAAACGGCGTCTTGTTGGCGGCAACAATCGCCGGCAACAGCAGCTTGCTCGACTGCGCGCCGTAGCGCCCGATATTGAATGATTTCAGGGTGGCGGAGCTAAGAATTTTCGGCAACACGATCTGCAGACGCTGCTTCAGCTTGTCCGCATTGGTCACCTTCTCTTCCGGCAGCAGATAGTGGGTTTTTTCCGCCAGATTATAGCGGTCAAAGGCCCCGTGTCGGTTTACCAGATCGCCCGGGAACACCGAGATAACCTCAACGTCATAGCCGATATCAATAAAATGCGTCACCTGGTTCAGCACGAAAGTTTCAGAGCTGACCGGAAAACGCATCGTGAAAAATGTTAATTTCATTGATTCACCCTAAGAGTTTAACCACGTCGTCAGTGATCCGGTTACCCAGCATCCGTTCCTGTTCCACAGCGCTGTCTACCTGCTGTTTCACCGCATCGTAGTTATCCAGTACGGTATTCACTTTCGTGATAATGCTGCCGTCCATCAGGCTCTTCACATCGCTGGCCATCTCTGGCAGACCCAGCTGGTTCATCACCCCAAGGGATTTGTGCTCATAGTTAATCGCCACGGCTGGCGTACCAAAGTTCATTGAGATAATCGCCGAGTGCAGGCGTGTACCAATCGTCAGGTGGCACTGACCCAGCAGGATACCCAGCTCAAGGTCGTTAAACTCATCCATGATGACGTGGTACTTATCTTTCTGTTCGATATGGTCGCTCAGGGTCATCGCCACCATACGGTCATCTTTGTTGTAGCTGTCGATGCCGGTACAGGTCGAGAACGCCACCACCTGGTAGCCGCGGGCGATCATGGCGTTGATCACTTTGCCAAAGGCTTCTTCATACTGCTGCTGCGTAACGCCCAGTCGCTTGTCGAACGGGGCCAGTTCACGCACGGTGATGGCAATGGTCTTTTGCTGGCCGATAACCTGCTGCCAGTGCAGCAGGTTATGGCCCGGCTCCGCCACTTCACGTGCGCGCACCAGAAAGGCGGTATCAGCACCTTTTACCACTTTCCCGGTGGTGATACCGCCCTGCTTCATCATCTCCAGGCTGACGCTTTCACGCAGCACCAGGCTGTTTACGCGGTCAAAGACAAAATTGGCGATTTCATTAAAGCGCGGCTTCTGGAAAGGACCCACGCTGTGCCCAATCATATGAATCGGCTTGCCGGCCAGCAGCGCACACAGTGAGTGTTCAAACTGCAACGGGCCGTAAAGGTCAACGAAGAACGAGCCACCGACCTGAATAATCGCGTCATACTGCTTCAAGTTGTCGCTGAACTCCTGCAGATACTGCGGCACAGGAAACAGCTTAAACACGCCGCGTTTGGCGATATGCGCCATCATGATTTTCGGCATCAGACGGCGCTTAATTTTATCTACCAGCTTGTTTTTGCCCTTTTTAGTCTGCAAAAAGAGCGCATCTGGCAGAATATCTTGCTGGAGCAGGTAACCAGAACTGGTTGGATAACGGCTAATAACGTCAATATCGAGGTCGTTCCTTGCCAGGTTTAACGAATCAATAATCCCGCGTAAAATAGCGCCATCACCACGATTTCCACATGTATGATTGCCAACTAACAAAATCTTCATAACTACTCCAGAAAAAATTTTATAATTCTTACAGGCCTAAATGACCTTAAGTGGTTAATTAACAAGTCTTATTGTTTAAAAACTGCCAAACACCCATCAATACGTCTTAACCGCTTAAAACAGGCTGCCTTTCCAGGCATCAGAAAAACAGCCTGATAACTCTGAAAAACCGTGGTCTTAACGAAAAACTGACACTATTTCAATGCGAAATAGGGAATAGCTACCTGCTTGCCGTTAAGAACAATCGAGACAAACCCCTCGGGATGGTCGGTATTTACCTGATCGGCGCTCAGCGGGCGGGAAGCCATCAGCAAATCGCCATTTTCATTAGCGCCGATGCCCGCTTTACCGTTGTGCAGGCTGAAGCGCTGCACCGCACGGCTGGCGTCTTTGCCCGTTGGCGCCGCGCCAAATTTCATGCTGCTGTCGAAGCGCGCGCAGCGTCCGGTCTTGAAGCGGTCTTTAGCCGTGGTTTTGATCAGCACCCCGGCAGAAGCAACCCAGCCGTCAATTTTGACGAAGACCTGCACATCGGTGTCGTGCGGCGTCACGATCATCACGTCGAGCACCGGACTGGCACCTTCCGCATGCCATGAGGCTTCAAACTTGTGGGTTTTGCGCTGCAGGCTGACGATCGCCCGCCCGCCGGTAGTCTTATCGCCGACCACCTTATTAAGCGGCGCGCTGCTGCTGCCGTTACTGAATGAGGACTGGCCGAAGATTTCAATCTCCCACGCATCGCCGACATCCGGGGTATAGATGTTGCCCAGCTCAACCCATTTCTGCTGATTGCTGTTGTTTTCGATGCGGAAACGCGAAGTCAGGTAGTTGTACTTCATGCTGCCGTCGACCGCGATACCGTAGGATTCCACGCGGGTTGAACCGCGCTCCCAGGCGCCCAGCCACTCACCTTCCGCCAGCGAGTTATCGATCCAGCTGCCGGCCTGCAGATTCGTCTGGCGCGTATTCAGGCGCGAGTTATGGGCGATCAGCGGGTTCTTACAGGTTTCCAGGCTCAGGGCATCGATAATCCACTGGCCGTTGGAGATGTCGCCGGGGAATTCGGTATGCTCGATCCAGCCGTTGTGGATCAGCGACTGACCGCAGCGCTGCAGGTTAAGGACTTTCCCTTCGGTGCAGTACTGCGCGTTAAAGTTAGACAGCTCGATGGCGGTGCTGTGGTCCCACTTGCCCTGCGGCGCGTTCGACCAGACGGATTTGATTACGTCACCGCTGCAGCGCAGCGCATACCACTGGTCAATTTTACAGTCGAGGGTGTCCATCAGGCTGAGCGAGGTGCCGCCAACGCGCACGAAGCGCAGGCAGGCGCCGCGGAAATACTGGCCGCCGGCGCATTTATTGTCGAAGAAGCCCTGCCTGTTCGGGCGCTCGTCGGTACGGCCGTTGAACTGCAGGTTGCTGACTTCCACCCAGCGGGTATTCACCTTAAAGACAAAGTCTGAATCGCCGTCGGAAACAATGGTGGTGGCCGGGAAGTAGCCAAAGTTGACCATCGCACCAGAGATGCGGAAGAAGCGCGTTTGCTGTGCAGAGAAATCGCAGGCGCTGACGAAGAACGTCCCCGCAGGGAACTGCAGGCAGATTTGCTGATTGGCATCCTGCGCCCACTGGTACATGGCCTTGATTGCCGGTGCGCTGTCGGTTTTGCCATCGTCAATCGCCCCGAAGTCAAACAGGGTCAGGCGGTTGAAGTCCTCAACCACGCGGCGCCAGTGGAAGTCGCCGTTGCCTGCGATAATCACCCCGCCATCATCTTTGGCGGCGCTGAGGTTACCGACAAACTCGCCGCCGCCGACCTCCAGCCCTTCATGCCAGCTCTTCAGCTTGATCTTGGCACCGCTGAACAGCGGGCGGGTTTTACGCAAGTCATCCACCGAGGCAATTTCACCGATCAGCTGGTAACCGGCGGGCTGAGCCAGGCGCTGGCTGAAGTTGTTACTGCCGCGCGTCACGTCAGGGATGTTAAACAGCGTTTGTCCGCCGTCATCCACCACCGCCATCGAGTGCGACGGGTCAGCAATCAGCGCGGCATTATCGGCAATAAACTGTTCGAAGCTGCCTTTATTCAGCGCCACCGGCTGCTGCACTTCAGACACGTTGCCTTTGGCATCGCGCAGGTAGAGGCTAATCAGATTGCCCGCTTGGGTCGGGTCGCTGCCGGCTTTACCGATATAGAGTTTGCCGCTGAAATTTTTCCAGAACTGATCCGGCATGGTAAAGACATTTTCCGGCGTCAGAATAGGCACATCACCCTTCGGCAGATCGCCAGGATTGACACTTTTCAGGGCCAGTGTGGGGTTACTTTTGGCCGCATTAGCGGTGAATGAGCTTACAGTGAACCCTGCAAGAATCGATGAGAACGCAGTGAGTAATTCTCTTCTTTTCATGATGTTGTCCCGTGGTCAATTTTTGGTCCTGCAGCACAGCAGGTATGAAACAGACTTCCAGAGGTCAGGCGCGAGCCCGTGCCGTCATTAAATCAGCGACAGCCAGGCTTCTTTGATGACCTTGCCGTCAAACTTGAGGGCGGTCGTTTGGGTACTGGCGCTCATGGCGTAAAACAGCTCATCGTCATGGGCAAGCTGATTCATGCTTTCGATAAAGCGCGCTTTATCGTTCATCGCCACCAGGAATCCATCCTGCTGATGATTAACGATCTCCTGCGGCCCGGTCGGGCAGTCATACGCCACCACCGGCAGGGACCAGGATTTCGCTTCCAGCAGCACCAGCGGCAAGCCTTCATAGCGCGAGGTCATCAGCGCCATATCGCTGTCGCGATAGTAGTCGTTGATATTGCTGACGCGGCCGACAAAATTGACGCTGTTGCTGATATTCAGACGCGCCGCCTGGGCTATCAGCTGCTCTTTCAACTCACCGTCACCGGCAATCACCAGCTTCCAGTCAGGATTGGTCGCCACAAAGCCCTGCCAGACATCCAGCAGCAGATCGAAACCTTTCTGATGATCCAGACGGCCGACGGCCAGCGCCTGGTAGTGGCGCTGAGTGCGGTGATGATTTTTGTACACCACAGGATTGGGGATGGTTTTGCTGGCGATATTCCAGCCGTTGAACACCTGATGGTCTTTATCCGTCAGCACAATTACGCGGTCGTAATAGCGCAGCATCAGGTACTTGAGGAGTTTGATCGGTTTACTGAAGGAGTTAATCGCCACGTGCTCGCAGGCGTACACTTTGGCCGTTTTCTTTTTCAGCGTCATCATGCTGTACAGGGCAAACATCACGCTGAGGCGCCCCATGCTGATCAGAAACACTGCGTCAAACTGCTCCTGATGAATGCGTTTCACCACGCTTTTCAGCGGCTGCTTTTCACCGGCAAAACTGACAATTTGCTGCACATGCTCAAAGGGATAGAACGGCTGCCCCGAGCCTTCCAGCGAATAGACGGTAACCTCATGCTGCGGGCCTAAACACTCCGACATAAAGTTACAGATGTTCTCCGTTCCGGCATAGGAATAGGCATCTTTGATAACCAGCACGATTTTTTTCATGATTAAAACCACCTCAAGAACTGCCAAATTTATCTGTGTTTCAAAGTGAACAACACGCCATTAACCATGTACCAGACATAGTAGTAATAGACTTTCAGCGGGTTATTTTTAAAAATGAACTTCAACAGGTCGAGATGCCATTTGGCCGCTTTATTTTTATTGCGCGACAGCGAGTCACCCATCTCGTAATAGGTCACCAGATTTTTATCGATCACCCGCGCCTGCTTATATTGTTCAAACAGCTCGTACAGGAACAGGAAGTCTTCGTGGCCCTTTTTCTTAAACAGCACCGTTTTCGCCGGGCGGCGATAGCAGACGGAAGAGAAGCAGATACGGAACTGCTTTTTCACGAAGCTATCCTGCATCAGATAGGGTTTGCCGTAGCGCACGTCATAGGATTTGGTGCGCGAACGGTAGCTGTAATCGCTGATCACCAGATCGTCGCCGGAGGCCAGCGCCCGCGTTTGCAGCATCAGCTTGTCACTGAACCACTCATCATCACTGTCGAGGAAAGCAATAAACGGTTCGCGCGCCGCTTTCAGGCCGACATTGCGGGTTTCCGCCGCGCCGAGGTTGACCTCATTGCTGAGGATCGTGATGCGCTCGTCGGTGCAGTGCTGGCGCACGAACTCCAGTGAATCATCGGTAGATTTATCGTTAATCAGGTAGATCCGCCAGTCAGTATAGGTCTGATCAATCACCGACTGCACCGCCCGCAAAATGGTCGCGCGCGCGTTGTACATGGGGATAATAATCCCGACCGTGCCGATTTGATTATTCATCTGATACCCTGAATCTGAGGTTTATAAATTATTAAATTTTCAGGGCCGGGTATGCCCGGCCGCGACGTTAATTAAAACAATCTGAATATTGGCGCGATGCTGTAACCGTTAATCGACTGCACCGACAGGATGGTGTTGTAAGCCAGGTAATAAGACGTCATGGCAAACAGCAGCCCAAAGTTCAGCAGCACGTTACGGATGCGCATCATCAGGAAGGCCAGCAGCAACGGCTCGCAGTGCAGGAACAGGTTACCTACGCGCCCACCCAGGATTGAGAAGTCTGAGAAGACGATACGCACCGCCGCACCCGCCGAATAGGCGATAAACAGAATATAGGCGATGCGATCTTCTTCTTTAATCGGCTGGCGGAAGTAGACCACGGTGAAGAAGGCAATAAAGGCGATGTTTTTCAGGTTCGCCAGGCCAAACACCGGCGAGGCAGCATCAAACACCGTACCGCTATAGCCCATGGCGCGGTCGCCGATCACCGGCACAATACCCAGCGAGTCAAGGAACAGCTTTTTACCGCCGACCAGGCCTAATGGGATAGCGGCAAACACCATCGCCAGACCGAAGTACTTACGCTCTTTCAGGAACAGGAACGGCAGCACCATCAGCACCGCATAGCCAGTGGAGTGCGACTGGGTACTGAATGCCAGGAAGACAAACGCCATGAAGTACTTGCGCCCGGCCGCCGAACAGATACAGGCCACGGCGAAAGCACTCGACAGGCCGAAACGGATCTGGTTCATATCCTTGTTGATAAACAGGTGCGCTGAGTACAGGCACAGCGAACAGAGGATTAACGGCGAATACTTCTTATAAATCCAGGCGTTGGTCGATACGGCAATAAATGCGACAAACAGCAGGAAGTAGTAGCTTTCATGCGTGAACCAGCCCAGCACCCATGCCAGCAGCATAAACAGGTTTTCATAGCGGTAGATATCCGCCACGGTGGCGTAGCCACTGATAGTGGTCTGCCGCGAGAAATCGTGGAAGAAGCCAAGATACTGCCAGTCATCGATACCCGAATTTGGCCCCCTGAAACCGGCAAACATGATCAGCGCCACCGTACCAATAAAGAAGAAGTAGGTCAGCACGCGCTTCATTTTTGGTTCATTGGCCTGGTTAATCGATGCCAGTTCAAAAAAACAGAAAACGAGAATGGTGTAGCTAATTATCCAATATATTGCCATGTTCTAATCCGCCCGTTCTTTATAATTCTTATAGTGCTACTTCCCCCCTAAACGCGCCCTGAATTTATCTTTCAGACGATTAAGGAAGTAAGTGCGGTTATCTTTATTGGTTAAGAAAAAGTAGCGGGCAAAGCTGAGGCTGGCCTGAAATGACTTGCCATCCATCTTATAACGTAACGGCAGCTTGTACGCTTTATAGGTGTGGATATCACGGCGAGTCAGGTACGGCTTCATATTATCGAGCCAGAAGTAAGAGTACTTCACCGACTCACCCTTATGCTTGGAGCCAAACTTGGTCACCAGATGATAGTTCGCCAGCGGCTGCGCAATCATCACGAACTCATAGCCAAGGCGATCGGCGCGGATGCAGAAATCGTAATCCTGATGGCGGATGTACTTCTGATCAAAGCGGATCTCCTGCGCATATTCGCGCTTCAGCACAATGGTGCTGGTCTGGATAAAGCCGTAGCAGCCAAACAGATATTCGGCCACGGTTTCAGTGCGCGACACCTGCTGTAGCGGCAGCACTTTCAGGAAGTGACCGTCCTGAATAATGTTAACCTGGCTATAGATAATAAACTTCTGCTTACCCTGCCCTTCCAGCTGCCGGATGAGCTTCAGGCTCTCCTGCAGCTTGTCCTTGTGCCATTCGTCATCGGCATCGAGGAAGCTGATATAGTCGCCGGTCGCCAGTTCGATGCCTTTATTGCGCGCGCCGGAGCCGTTGAGCTTCTCCTGCGACAGCACCAGGTTGATCTTCAGCTGCGCGTAACGCTCTGACTGCACCACCGCAGCCAGCTGTTCGGCATCGGCGGATTTATCATCAATGATGATCACTTCAAAATTCTGGTAACTCTGCGCTGCCACACAATCCAGGGTGGTCACGATAGATTCGGATGCATTATATGCAGGAATGACGATGGAAAATAAAATATCCTTCATTGTCAGGCACCTTTTAATCGTCCAAAACAACATTCTAAAAAATAAAGGAACCTTCAAAGAAGGTTCCTCAGGGTTTACTTAGCTTTTCGCATCCTGCTTGTAGCTGTAGTCGTAATAGTCATAGCCATAACCATGAGAATTAGCGGCCTTACGCACTACGGCATTGAGGATCACCCCTTTAATATCGATACCATTCTGGGCGAAGCGCTTGTAGCTGAACTCGACCTCTTTCACGGTGTTGGTTTCGAAACGCGCCACCATCAGTGAAGTCCCTGCCATCTTGCCGATGATCGAGGCATCGGTCACAGCCAGAATCGGTGGCGTATCGATCAGCACCAGATCGTAGTTCTTGCTGGCCCAGTCGAGCAGCTCGCTCATGCGGTTATGCATCAACAGTTCGGACGGATTCGGTGGCACCTGGCCGCGGGCGATAAAGTCAAAGCCGTACGGACCGTGCTGCACCAGTTCACTGCTGAGCGGTGTTTTACCGGACAGGATGTTCGACAAACCGCTTTTGGTTTCCGCACCCAGCAGGTCGTGGGTGTATCCACGGCGCATATCACCATCGATGAACAGCACTTTCTGACCGGCCTGAGCCACCAGTGTCGCCAGGTTGGTACTGATAAAGGTTTTACCAATCCCCGGGCTGGCACCGGTAATCATCAGAATGTTGTTTTTCGCTTCCATCATCGCAAAGTGCAGGCTGGTACGCAGGCTGCGGATCGCTTCGATAGAGAGGTCGGTCGGGTTACCCAGCGCCAGCAGCGTATTGTGCGGGTCAGCTTTGGCTTTCAGGCCGCGTTTGGCCAGCGCTTCAGCATCTTTCTTACGCTGCCAGTCGGAGAGCGGCACGCTGGCGTAAACGCTCAGGCCCAGCTCTTCCAGCTGCTCAGGGTTGTCGATACCGTGGTGGAACAGTGCCTTCAGCAGAATCACGCCTACGGAGACCACCAGGCCAACAATCAGGCTGGCGGCAATCAGCAGCAGTTTCTTCGGTGCCACAGGCGTACCGGCAGTTTCCGCATGGTCGATAATACGCACATCACCGACGGTGCTGGCTTTGCTGATGTTCAGTTCCTGCTGACGGTTCAGCAGCTGCATGTAGATCTCCTGCCCGGCCTGCACATCACGCGTCAGACGCACGATTTCCTGCTGGGTTTGCGGCATCTGGCTGATTTTGCCGTTCAGCTTTTTCTGCTGATCTTCCAGCGTCTGGCGTTTTTCCAGCAGCGCACGGTAGGTTGGGTGATCTTTCTTGAACAGCTGGGACACTTCTGCTTCACGGAAGGTCAGCTCGTTCAGCTGGCTCTGGATGCTGACGGAAGAGTCGAGCGCCGACTTGGCTTCCAGCGACATATCCACCGAGTCATTCTGGCGACGGTAGCTGTTGAGCTTATCTTCAGCCTGGTCCAGCTTAGCGCGCACTTCCGGCAGCTGGTGCTTAAGGAACTCGAGGCTCTTCTCGGCTTCTTCAGATTTACGCTCAACGTTCTGATACAGATAGTTGTTAATAATCTGGTTCAGGACCAGGCTGATCTGCTGCGGATCTTCACCGTTATAGGTCAGGCCCAGCACGCCGGTGTCTTTACCCATATCGGCCACGGTCAGGTTGCTGCTGACCAGTTTGATCGCCTGCAGGTCGCTGAGTTTGGTCACGGTGAAGCTGGTACCCTCATCCGCTTTAATGTCGCTGACCAGCATGGTGACATCGCCGTGCTGCTCGAACTGACCCACTTTACCTTTAAACAGCTCATCACCATCTTTGCTGACGGTGTAGCTGTCCGGGCCATCAACTTCAACGGTCAGCTGACGCTTTTCCCACACCGCCGGCACTTTCATGCGCGAGATGGCGATCTGCGCCGGTTTGTTGCCCATCATGCGCGACAAACCTTTACCGATCAGCGGGAAGAAGTCTTCCTGCACCAGCACGTCGAGGCCAAGGTCCTGAACCGTTTTGCCCAGCACCATACGCGAGGTCACGATTTCCACTTCGGTCGCGGAGGCCGGCTGTGAATTCGGCATCATCTGCGTCAAATCATTCAGGACGGTGTTGGCGTTTTTCGACTCCACCTGCACCATCGCATCGGCGCTATAAATCGGTGTTGCGAACAGGCTGTACAGCGTGCCCATCAGCATAAACAGCGCTGTGACAGCCACAATGATCCAGCGATGGTCAATAAGTTGTCCCACAAGGTGCGCCAGATCGAATCCGCTAGAATCGTCTTTAGGCGCTGACGGTGCCTTACTTTTTATTTTCATGGAGGTCCCAACTATCGGCTTAATGCGTTGACCCATTTCTGGGCAGCGTTTTCAAGGATTCCGTACACGGCTTCAAAGGCATCGCGGCTTTTCTTATACGGGTCCGCTATTTCCTGCTGATTGATCCAGTGTCCAAACAGCATGGTTTTGCCACGTACGGAGGGGTTGATGCGGCACACCTGGTCGACATGTTTTTTTTCCATCACCAGGATCAGGTCATAATCCCGGCACATGTTCGAGGTGAGCTGCTGTGCCGCATGACCTTCCAGCGACACACCATGCTCACTGGCCACGCTGCTGGCGGTTTCGTCAGCAGCGTGATCAACCAGAGCGCCCAGCCCTGCGGAAGCGATATTCTTCTCAGGCAGTGCGGTTTTCAGCAGCCGTTCCCCGGTCGGGGAGCGGCAGATGTTGCCTACACAAACGACTAAGATTGAATTAATCATAATGATCCCCGAGGGTTACCAGTTATGAAGCGTCTGCACGGTTCGTGTCGCATCGTAAACACCACTGATGGTTGGGACCAGCTGTGAAATCACGCGGTTCCAACGTGCCAGAGGCGTCGAGGTGACATAAACGATGTCATAAGGTTCTAGCTGGAACTCAGTTCCCATTACCATCGCGGCGGCATCTTTAGTATTAAGCTGATAGATGTTGGCGATTTTACTGCGGTTTTGTCCACGAATCGGACGGATAACGAAGACGCCCGTTGCATCTGCCACGGTCTGGTCCATACCCTGTGCATTACCCAGCGCTTCCGACAGCGTCATACCGCTGCGGTCCATTTTCAGCGTGGCCTGCTGCTTGACTTCACCCATCACAAACACTTTGAGATCGTCATTACGCGGCACATAGAGAATGTCGCCCGGGTAGAGCAGATGGTTTTGCGACAGGTCGCCATTCTGCATCAGCGCCTGCAGCGAGATCGGCTGCTCCTGGCCGTTGTGCGTCAGCACCACGTTGCGCCAGTCGGCGTTGGCAGTCAGACCACCCGCGGCATTGATCGCATCCAGAATCGTCAACGGCACGTTAGTGATTGGCTGCTGGCCAGAGGTGGTCACTTCCCCGGTCACGTAAGTTTTTTGCGATTTGAACGAGGCGATGCTGACATCCACCTGCGGGCTTTCGATGTACTGCGCCAGACGGCGGGCAATCTCATCGCGCACTTCCTGCACGGTACGGCCGGCAACGCGCACGCGGCCGATGTACGGATAGAAGATGGTGCCGTCGGAATGTACCCAGTTACCGGTGTCGCTGGCGCTACGATACTGACCGGCTGGCGTGGTCAGTTCCGGGTGATCCCAGACGGTCACGGTCAGGACATCGCCCACACCAACGCGGTATTCATAGTTCTGCACCTCGCGCTGCAGACCGGCATTGGCCTGCGCCACAACGGGCTTCGGCTTCATGCGTTCTACCAGGCTTGGCGTCAGCGGGTAGACATTGACGTATTTATCAATGTCGAAGTCGCTGTCCTGTTGCTTGACGACATCTTTCCCCATGGTAGAGAGATGACTGCCCGGCTCGATAGTACAGCCGGAAAGGAGTGCTGCCGATACCAGCAGGGGTATCAATTTAGTTTTGATTGTAATCATCTAGTTCATCGCTATCAGTAATTTGAATGATAGTGGCGAGACCGCCGCTGTGTAGCGTCTAAAAGTAGCTAATTGCTCAAATCAGGCACTGGTACTGTTGGTCATTATCTTTAGCCCCCTGGCTTCGTTTTAATAAGCCCCATCGCGTTTCAACACCACGCCGACGGTTTTAAATAAGATGGCGATATCGTTCCACAGTGACCAGTTCTTCACGTACCAGGAGTCGAAGTAAACACGGGTTTCATAGTCCACGTCGTTACGCCCACTCACCTGCCACAATCCAGTCATGCCTGGTTTAGCCATAAAGTAGTAATCAACATCCCCCGCATAACGCTCCAGTTCGGCTTCAATCACCGGACGTGGACCCACCAGGCTCATCTCACCGCGCACCACGTTCCACAGCTGCGGCAGTTCATCAAGGCTGGTTTTGCGGATGAAATGGCCAACGCGGGTAATGCGCGGGTCATTTTTCAGCTTAAAGTCTTTATCCCATTCTTCACGCGCTGCCGGGTCGGTTCGCAGCACCTCCTCCAGAACCTCCTTGGAGTTCACTACCATTGAGCGGAACTTCAGACATTTGAATTTGCGGCCGTTAAGGCCCACGCGTTCGTGACCGTAGATAGGCGCCCCACCATCGCGGGAGACCATAAAGATCAGGACAGCCAATGCGGGCATCAGCATGGTGATAATGCTCAGCGCACCCACAATATCGAAGCTGCGTTTCAGGAAACGCGAAGTGCGCTTGGCGAGATTGTTATTTACGCGCAGGATCATCACTTCATGACTGAAGATATATGCCATATCCGTGCCATAAAGCGGAACGCCGCGTAAAGAAGGGATGACCGAAACAGAACGGCAGTTATGTTTAGCCAGATTTTTCAGCCACAGATCGCGCGACTGGCTCTGCTCATATTCCACGGCCACGATAAACTGCGTTTCGCTGTTTACCAGTGACCATAGCTGCTGCTCATCTTTGAGTACCGGAATACCAAACAGCTCCAGAGCAGGCTGGCTACCGTCAACATCAAAGAATGCCACCACGTCGAAGCCCATCACTTCTTCGCTTTGCAGCGCTTTATACGCCTCTTCCGCATTCTTACCGCTGCCAAGAATAATGGACTGTTTCTTCCATAACTTGTTGCGGTTAAGCACGCGTTTCACTACCGAGCGCCCGATTGGAATCATCACCATCGCCAGCAGCCAGGTTAATACCCAGATCCAGCGGGAGAGTTCCCATTTGGACAGTGCGCTAATCGACAGATCAACAATGGAGAACACCAGAATTGTTCTGAAGACTTCTTTTAACTCAAACCAGAACGGCTTGCGGTAAGTGTAATGGCGTAATCTCACCCAGAACCAGCCAACACAAACTACAGAGAGTAAAATATGTGTTGCTATTTTCAGGTTTAGATCGTGAGCCGGTATTTCTGACAGAATATCACCAGGCAAACTATTAATCAGCATAATGGCAATTGCCAATGCTGCATTAAAACAGATGAGATCTGAAAGAGCCAATGACAGTTTTATTAACAACCCTTTAAAGGTAAATTCAATATCGCGCATAGTTAACTCGTAATTTTTATCTTAGGAAGCCTGTGTTTTATTGGTTTCAAACCTGAAGATGCGTGTCTTAGCAACACGGCGGTTATTACACAGGAAACTTATTTAGGGAGTCTGGCAAAAAGGTCATTATAGCTGCATAGCGGCAAGAGATTTTGGCAATAAAATCAACATAAACGTTTACTGTCCGCGGCGCTTCCTGAACAGTCTCAAGACTCGTCAGGACACGCTACCGCCCCTGGCTTGTAGCTGCCAATGCGCTGTAAATGTTTCCGTATCATGTTGTTCACCCGTCATCTCTTACGGCAGGCTTTAGCGTTTATCAGCAAGTTGCGTGTCGAATCACATAAATCAACATCCAACCGCTCAGCACTGCGCTAAATACAACATCCACGCAGACATTCAGTAACACGTTGCTATACTAGTTATAACTGGCCTGTTTACAAGAGGCTCCCTGCGCCCGTACCTTCTTTTAGGAATAAGACTACCTTACGACTGTGTCAGTACCACTCATAGCCCCACCCCTTACACAGTAAAATTCGGAATTAGCCCATATAGCAATTTAAGACTAATCCTGCTCGGTGCGTTATTACCCGTTAAGTATCACGCTTTAATCAGATAGCCCCTATACGATTATTCCTGAAAGCCATCAGATTAAGAATTTCGGAAGTAATGGGTTAATAACACAGCGTGATTGCTGTTTTTTTGTTCGCCAGCCTGCTAAGCAAAAGCCGCAGAAATGCCGTTGCAGGTTGAAATGCCCGGCAAAGCGTCCCATCATTGAAATATTGCAAATGCTGTTCAGGTGAAAACAATGTTCGAATGGATCGCCGACCCGTCAATATGGGCTGGCCTGGTCACGTTAGTGGTACTGGAACTGGTGCTGGGCATTGACAACCTGGTGTTCATTGCCATTCTGGCGGAAAAACTCCCCCCTGCCCTGCGCGACCGGGCGCGCGTAACCGGATTACTGCTGGCGCTGGTGATGCGCCTGCTGCTGCTGGCTTCAATTTCCTGGCTCTCTTCACTGACCGCACCATTATTCAGCGTGGGCGCGCACCCCTTTAGTGCACGCGATCTGATCATGCTGGTCGGCGGATTATTCCTGCTTTTTAAGGCCACCATGGAGTTGAATGAGCGGCTGGAAGGCAAGGATGATGAAGAGGGGCCGCAGAAGCGTGGCGCACGTTTCTGGCCAGTGGTGGCGCAAATCGTGGTGCTGGATGCGGTATTCTCACTCGACTCGGTGATTACTGCCGTCGGAATGGTGGACCACCTGGCCGTGATGATGGCCGCAGTGATTATCGCGATCCTGCTGATGCTGCTGGCCAGTAAGCCGCTCACCCGCTTCGTCAACGGCCACCCCACGATTATTATTCTCTGCCTGAGCTTCCTGCTGATGATTGGCTTTAGCCTGGTGGCTGACGGCTTTGGCTACGCGATCCCGAAAGGCTATCTGTACGCGGCGATTGGCTTCTCGGTAATTATTGAAGCGCTCAACCAGCTGGCGCACTTTAACCGCCGACGCTTCCTGTCAGGCAATGCCCCGCTGCGCAAACGCACCGCAGAAGCCGTCCTGCGCCTGCTGCGCGGGCATCATGAAGAGTCAGAGCTGGATGCTGAGACCGCCTCGCTGGTGGCCGATAATCCGGGGCGTAAAGCGATCTTTAATAAGCAGGAGCGCATGATGATTGCACGCGTGCTGGCCATGGGCCAGCGCAGCGTCAGCAGCATTATGACTTCACGCCACGATATTGAGCATATTGATCTCGCCGAAACGCCGCAGCAAATTATGGCGTTGCTGGATAATAACCAGCACACGCGATTGATTATTACCGAGGGCAATGACGACCCGCTCGGCGTGGTACATGTCATTGACCTGCTGAAGCAGGCGCTGCACGGCAACGATCTCGACCTGCGGGGGTTAATTCGCCAGCCGCTGGTGTTCCCGGAGCAGCTCTCCCTGCTGCCCGCGCTTGAGCAGTTTCGCAACGCGCGTACCCACTTTGCCTTTGTGGTCGATGAATTCGGTTCGGTCGAGGGCGTGGTCACGCTGAGTGACGTCATGGAAACCATTGCCGGTAATCTGCCCAATGAGGGGGAGAAAACCGACCCGCGCTATGATATTGAGCAGCACAGCGACGGCAGCTGGACCGCCAACGGCCATATGCCGCTGGATGATTTAGCCATGCATCTGCCGCTGGAACTGGATGATAAGCGTGAGTACCACACCCTGGCGGGCCTGCTGATGGAACATTTGCAGCACGTGCCGCAGGAGGGAGAAGAGGTGGAGGTGGGCCAGTATCTGTTCCGTACCCTGCAGGTGGACAGCCACCGGGTGCAGAAAGTGCAGATCGTTCCGTTAAATATCAACCCATAACTGTAGGGGCGGCCCCTCTTTTTCGGTCCGCCCGGTGCAAACATCCGCACGGGTCGACCGCAAAAAATGGTCGACCCTTCAGCTTTTACATATCCTTGAGTAACTTTTTCGCATCGCTGTTTTTGTCACTGTCCGGGTTGCGGCCAATCCACTCTTTCAGGCGTTGGCGCGCTTCGTCACGCAGCTGCTGGCGCAGCACATCATCCACCTTCAGGTTGTAGTTAATCGCTGACCACGGACCGTAAATGCGCAGCGGCACCGGCGTCTGCTGCAGGCGTTTAACCAGCGTGTCGTCGCCGCTCCAGCCCGCCGTCACCGTGACGCCAAAGCGCACATCCAGCGCCCGCTTAACTAAATCAACGCTGCCCGCACCGGTATAGTTCAGCAGGTTCGAGCGGGCATCCAGCGTGCCGAAATCAATCACCCCATTGTTCAGGGTGGCGCTGCCGGTAATTGACTGCAGGTCCGGAATATTCTCATCGCCCTGGCCGTGCACTTTGCTGCTGCTATTTTCCACCGCACGTTGAATCAGCTGTTGGAAATTCAGCCCGGCGAACTGGGCATTCTCCACACTGAGCTGGGCTTTGCCCCGCCACTGGCGTTTAAAGTCATCCACGCTCAGGCCGCTGCCGGTAAAATTGCCGTTGAGTGACAGAACGCCGCTGACGGTGTCCGGCATGGCGAAACTTTTCAGCAGCGGTGGCAGATTGATTTGATGCAGTTCAGGAGCCAGCGTCACGCGCGTCGTGGCGGTACGCACATCAACGGTCCCGGGCAACGAGAAACTGCCGTTTTCAGACTGCCCTTTAAAGTTGTCCACCGTCAGCAGCCCGTCTTTACTCACGCCATGCACCGTAACCTTACTGAACGGCATACCGCGCCAGCGCAGCTGATCTACCGCCAGCGTTAGTTCACCGTCCATCGCGTTCAGCACCGAATCGGCATTATCAGATTCAGGAGTGCTGGAGATCACCGGCCCGCGCCCGCTGCGCTGATCTGACCCGCTGGTGCTGTCCTCGGCATCGGCGACAAATCCGAACAGCGAGTCAAGATTCAGGCTGGGCGAGTGCAGATCGGCCAACAGCTGCGGCCGCTGGCCGAGGGTGCCCGAAAGGGTACCGGCCAGCGTGCTGTCGTTGGCGCTGAGGCTGAAATCGCTCAGTTCGAAACGCTGAGCGGTTGCCGCCCAGCGCGCTTTCATCTGCCCTTTACCCTTGATGCCCTCCTGCGGCAGATCGGCCCCTTTCAGCTGGTAATCAAGCTGGTTAACCAACGCGCTGAGGTGCTTCGGGTAATCGGTGATATCGAGATCGGCATCAAAGTGCAGCTGCAGTTCACGTTGATCGCGGTTGATGCGGCTGCTGAATTCAATGTGTGCCTGGCGCGGCTGAGTTTGATCGAGCGACAGATTAAAATCGCGCACGTTAAGCTGCTCGCCGTTATTTTGCTGCCAGACCAGCAGGCTGTCGTTGATACGCAGGCGGGAGATATCAAAGCGCCAGCCGCGCGTCACCTCATCCACCGACAGCTCGCTGTTGTCGCTGGCTGGGCCAATCGGTGCATCTGCCGGGCGCTGGCTTTCGCTGTCCGGCGTCAGGCGCACCACCGCCCCTTTCAGCATCACCTGCTTAACGGAAAGCTGATGGGAGAGCAGCGGCAGTAAGTTGACGTCGAGGCGCATATTGTCTGCGTGGACAATCGGCTGGGCCGCACCGGGTGCGGTCAGGGTGATCGGGCCGGAAAGAATGCTGAGCTGCGGCCAGACGTGCCAGCGCAGCTCACCGTTCAGCGCCAGCTGATAGCCGCTGCGCTGCTCGACCTGACGGATCATATAGGCGCGAAAATCATTCGGATTGACCAGCACCACTAACGCAGTCATTCCTGCCACCATCACCACCAGGAGGATGGCCAGTGTGGTTATCAATCTTTTCATGCCTACTCCTTAAACCCTTCATCTTTCAAATTGCAGGTGTGTTGGCTGCCTTCCTGCAACCTGAAATCTTTTGGGCCTGACATCTGTCCGCTAGTCTTTATCTATCCGGCTGGCGTCGGCACCCTGCTGCCCCTTGTACTTGGCATCCTGGCGGCTGTTATAAGGACGAGCAGCCGGCCCGGAAAGTGGCTCAAAACTGAGTGCGCCAATCAGCATCCCGGGGCGCAGCGCCAGCGGTAGCTTACCTGAATTATAGAACTCCAGCACGATGCGTCCCTGCCAGCCAGGGTCGATGCGGTGCGCCGTAACGTGCACCATCAGGCCAAGGCGCGCCAGCGAAGAGCGCCCGTCCAGCCAGCCGACTAAATCGTCAGGCAGCGTGACGGATTCAAACGTCACCGCCAGCGCCAGCTCGCCAGGATGAAGATAAAAAGCATCCCCTTCCGGCAGCACAATCTCGTCGCTCATCACGCGGTCAAGCGCTGCGCTGACTTCATCCTTAGGACCGCTTAAATCGATAAAGGGGGCCGTATGGCCGCGAAAGGTGCGGAACTGGTTGCCCAGACGCACATCAACGGTTGCGCCATTGATACGCTCAACCGGCGGGCGCGGCTCAATGCCCAGCTTGCCGTTGTCGAGCCAGGCTTCTATATCGCGGTCACATAATCTCATTGCGCTACTCCAGCTGACGCTTCGATCATTCGAAGAACTGATTAATTTTTGCTTTCAGGATATCGATAGCAATGCGGTTTTTACCGCCGCGCGGCACGATGATATCGGCGTACTGTTTGGACGGTTCGATAAACTGCAGGAACATCGGGCGCACTGTCTTCTGATACTGTGCCATGACCGAATCCATCGAGCGGCCGCGTTCGTTAACATCACGCTTCATACGACGCATCAGGCAGATATCCAGCGGCGTGTCGACGAAGATGGAGAAGTTCATCTCCTGGCGCAGGCGCGCATCGGTCAGCAGCAGAATGCCTTCAAGAATAATCACTTTCTTCGGTTTGAGAATAATCGTTTGCGAGGTGCGGGTATGCTCAACGTAGCTGTAGACCGGCAGTTCAATCTGCTGCCCTGCTTTCAGCATCTGCAGATGTTGCAGCAGGAGGCTGTGATCCATGGCGCTCGGGTGGTCGTAGTTGGTTTTGACCCGCTCTTCCATGGTTAAATGGCTTTGGTCTTTGTAATAGGCATCCTCTGGGATAACGCCGATGTTTTCATCACCTACCCGATCGCGCACTTCACGATACAGCGTACTGGCAATAAGACTTTTTCCCGAGGCAGATGCGCCCGCGATACCTACGATGACGCACTGGTGTGACTTGTCAGTCATATATTAAAGACCTGATTTTGAGACGATATTAAAAAGTATGAATACACCTGGATGGAACGCCGCAATTATAGGGAGTTAGCCGCTCTGATGCCAGAGAAAAGCGCCCTTGCTGTTTTCGGACTTTCCCGTTAGGCGACAAATGCTTTCACCGTTAAACTGGACAGCAGAAAAACAGCAAAAGGAAACAGCGTGTCCTGGCATCTCATTCATCTCCTGACTTACTTTGGCGACAGCATGTTGCTGATCCCGACCGCCATTATTATGGCGCTGCTGCTGCACTGGAAAAGTGACGATAAGCGCACCGCGTGGTACTGGGTGCTGGCGTTTTGCGCGGCGGGTGCAGTGGTTAGTCTGTCCAAAATTGCCTTTCTCGGATTTGGCATCGGCAGCGCACGCTTTAATTTTACCGGGTTCAGCGGCCACAGCGCGATGTCTGCCACCCTGTGGCCGGTGATGCTGTGGCTGCTGAGCGGCCGTCTTAGCAACTTCTGGCGCGGGCTGGCGCTGGTTGTCGGCTATCTGATCCCGCTGATGGTGGGGATTTCACGCCTGGTGCTTAACTACCACTCCACCAGCGAAGTCATCTGCGGTCTGATCCTCGGTTTCACCCTCAGCACCGCCTTCCTCGTCAGCCAGCGCCGCATCCGCCCGCACGGATTCTCCCCCGTCCAGCTGTGCATTGCCCTGCTGCTGCCGCTGTTGCTGATTGGTCATGGGCGCATCGCCACCACTCAGCAATTTTTACAGCGTCTGTCGGTGCAGATAGCCGGCATCGACCATGCCTGGACGCGCGAAGAGCTGCTGAAGCTGCGCCAGTAACAGGATTCACTGGCCGCCCCGCGCGGCCACAATCGCCTGTCAATCGTCCGAATACAGGCATCTTTGTATTTCGCGCGCTGCATCGCTTATTTCTTATGCTAGCATGGCAAAAGTTATTAAGATTACGCCTATATCGGCGCCGTGCTGGATGTGTGATGACGATAGAAACTTTGCCCCGCCCCGAGACCTCTCCCCAACCCTGGCTTAACGCCGGGCTGCTGGGGGTATTGAGTTTTGTCGTCACGTTTTACTGCCTGGAACTGATTAAGGTCAGCGGGCAGATCTCCCCGCTCTGGTTCTCTACCGCCCTGATGACCATCGTGGTGTTCCGCAACCCACGCCGCACGCTGCCGCTGCTGTTACTCGGCTGCGTGCTGGGCGTTGCCTGCGCCAATGCGCTGGTGATTGGCCCGGCTCTGTCTAACCTTCTCTTCCCGCTGATCAACCTGATCCAGGCGCTGCTCGGCGGCGCTCTGCTGCGCCTGCTGCTCGATCGCCATGCGCCGCTTAGCTCGTTATTAAGCTGGAGTAAAATGTTGGTGGCCGTGGGGATTTTCACCCCGCTGGTCGGCGGGCTGCTGGCCAGCTGGCTGCTGGACATTCATGGTCATGCCTCGCTGCGCTTCTTTACGACCTGGGTCATGTCTGAAGTGGTCGGCATGCTGGCAATCGGACCGGTCTGCCTGCTGTGGCAGCGCGATTATGTGCGCCGCCACCTGCGTCAAAATGTGCTGTTTGAAGCCCTGCTGACGCTGACCGCCACGCTGGCGCTGTGTTGGGTCACGCTGCGCTATGCGCCCTGGCCATTTACCTTCGTGATTGTGATCCTGTTCTACAGCGCGGTGCGCCTGCCGCGCCTTGAAGCTTTTGTGGTCTATCTCGCCACCGTATCGATGATGTCGCTGATGCTGGTGTTCCAGCTGATCCCCACCGACACCACCGCGCGCCAGCTGCTCTCCATGCCCTGGGTCCCCTTCCTGCTGGCGCTGATCCCCAGCCATATGATGACGCTGGTGATGCACTCCTTCCGCGAAGAGCGCAAACATATCTCGGAGAGCGAAACGCGTTTCCGCCATGCCATGGAGTTTTCCGCCATCGGCATGGCGCTGGTTTCCCCCTCCGGCCAGTGGTTACAGGTCAATAAATCCCTGTGCAAACTGCTGGGGTACACCCCGAAAGAGCTGCTGTCGCTTAACTTCCAGCAGCTGACCCATCCGGACGACCTCAACGCCGACCTGACGCAGCTGCATGCGCTGCTGACGGCAGAGGTCGACAACTACAGCATGGAAAAACGCTATCTGCGCAAGGACGGCGAGATTGTCTGGACGCTGCTGGCGGTGTCGCTGGTGCGCGACAGCGAGCACACTCCGCTGTATCTCATCGCACAGATCGAAGATATCACCGGCCTGAAGCAGACCGAAAAGGTCAACCAGCGCCTGATGGAACGCATCACGCTGGCGAATGAGGCGGGCGGGATTGGCGTCTGGGAGTGGGATTTTAATAGCGGCACCATGAGCTGGGATAAGCGCATGTTCCAGATCTATCAGTTACCCAGTGCGATGCAGGCCAGTTATCTGACATGGGTAAACAGCCTGCACCCCGCCGACCGGGAGATGGCGATTAAAGTCTTTGATGATGCTGCCAGAAATGGCACCCCGGCGGACGTGGAATTTCGTATTGAAACCGCCACTGGCATTCGCTACATCCGCAGCCAGGGCAGCATCGTGCTGGATGAGAAAGGCAATGTCGAACGCATGCTGGGTATTAACCAGGATGTCACCGCTATGCGCCTGCTGACCGACGCGCTGTATCAGGAAAAAGAGCGGATGCACATCACGCTCGACGCCATCGGCGAAGCGGTGATCAGCACCGATGAAGAGATGCGGGTCATCTTTATGAACCCGGTGGCCGAGAAGATGAGCGGCTGGCTGCAGCATCAGGCTTCCGGCAGGCCGCTAAGTGATATTCTGCGCATCACCCACGGCAGCCATGGCCCCCGCATGGATAATCTGCTGCAGTGCGATGTGCCGCAGGAAAAAACACCGGGCGACTTTGACGCCGAGCTGGTGCTGCATAACCGCTCCGGCGAGCAGTACGCCATTCACTACAGCCTGTCGCCGTTGAGCACACTGCAAGGCGAGCAAATCGGCAGCGTGATGGTAATTCAGGACGTCAGCGAGTCGCGGGAGATGATGAAGCGCCTGAGCTACAGCGCCTCGCACGATATGCTGACGCGCCTGCCGAACCGGGTCAGCTTCGAGCGTCAGCTAAAACGCCTGATCGCCAGCGCCAGCGAGCATCAGGTGCAGCATGCGCTGGTGTTTATCGACCTCGACCGCTTTAAGGCGGTGAACGATACCGCAGGCCACGCGGCGGGCGATGCGCTGCTGCGCGAAATCTCCGGGGTGATGCAGCATCACCTGCGCGGCACGGATTTCCTTGCCCGCCTCGGCGGCGACGAATTCGGCGTGCTGCTGGCGGAGTGCAGCATGGAGAAAGCCAGTGAGGCGGTCGGCCGCATCGTTGATGCCGTTAACCAGCATCGCTTTCTTTGGGAGGGCCGCCTGCACCGCGTCGGGGCCAGCGCCGGGTTAACCGTGATTACCCGGGAGAATGCCAGCGCCAGCGAGCTGATGGCCCAGGCCGACCTCGCCTGCTATAACGCTAAGCATAACGGCCGGGGTCAGCTGTCGGTGTATGAAAATCACCTGCACCAGCGCCTGAAGCCAGTGATGAGCCGCATTGAAAATGAGCAGATTATCACCCAGCAGCCGATGCGCCTGCAGATCCGCGCCGCCGCCCCGCCGCGCAAAATTCATGCGGTCAGCTTCTGGCTGGCGGAGATGCAGCTGTTTACCCCGGAAGGTTATGAGATTGATGAGGCCAGCTTCCGCGCTGGCTTACAGGATGGTGAGCTGTTCGTTGCGCTCGACCGCAAGCTGATGAGTGAGTTTTTCCAGCACTATGCGCAGGGAGTGATCGGCAAGTCGCTGACGCTGGCCCTGCCGCTTTCCGGCTTCGGGCTGCGTGAGGATGCCTTTATCAGTGACGCGCTGGCGATGATAGGGCGCTATAACGTTCCGGATCATCTGCTGTGGTTTACCATCAATGCCGATGTGCTCAGCCAGCCGGACGAGCGCCTGCATGCTAATATCGGCCGCCTGCGCGCTGCCGGCTGCCGCATCGTGCTGCGCGATTTTGGCCGCAATCTTGACGCCTTCAATCAGCTGCCCGCTGATGAGATTGATTACCTGATCCTCGCCCCGGAACTGGTCAGTAACGTCCACTGTAATCTGATGGACGAAATGATGGTGTCAATTATTCACGGTCACGCCCAGCGCCAGGGGATCCTGACGCTGGCCGGACCGGTCGACCTGCCCGCCGCGCTTAATACTCTGTCATCAATCGGTATTGATGCCGTGTGGGGCGATGCCATCGCCGCACCCCAGCCATTATCTACGCTGCTGGTGAACAGCTATTTTGCGATTAAGTAGGGGCAGAACACCGCTGCGCAATCCGCTGACGAGCGCGAATATCGTTGTCATCCTCTTTCAGCAGCGCGCTGACGGAGAGCAGTCGGGAGCACGGCAGCCCCGCCTCGATCAGCATCGCCAGCGTTACCCCCTGCTCGTCGTAGCGTAAAATATCTGCCAGCTGCGCTGCTGGCAGCGTGGCACGCTGGCGCACCGCGCTGACCAGCACCTGCTGCAGCACCGTGGGGTTTTCATCGCGAAAACGCCAGTTCCCGCGCGCCTCATTCACCAGCGTATTCTCTACTTTCCCGTCAGCTGACGCGTGCTGAAAGCGATCCCACGCTATCAGGTTGCTCTCCAGTACGGCCTGACGGGTGGGTTGAGCGGCGTATTTAATCAGCCACTCCATCAAACTCATACTGCGCCCCTCACCCTCCGTCAAGGTTTCTTCGAGCTGCGCCGGCTGCTGGTGCAGCGCAGTCATCAGCGGCTGCGTTTGACCATTTAACGCCAGCAGCGCCAGCTGCCAGACCCCCTGCGGGGCGGGCAGCCACGCCAGTAAAAAGTTGGCACTTTCGGTGTAGCCGTTAAAGATGGCGGTGGTGAAATAAGATGGCGAAGAGCCACTGCGCGGATGGATCCAGTCCGGACGTGCCTTCAGTAACAGCGCCATGCTGCGGTAAAACCTTTTCCTTTCGGCATCGTGATAAGGCGGTTCGAGGCGCAGGTCGCGCAGCGGATCGTGATCGAAGGTGAGCGCCTGAATCTGCGCCGGAGTCATCAATGTTAAGAACAGATCAAGGGCGACCGGATTATGGTGTTCAATCGCATTACTGAACGGCGTAAAGCCCAACTCCTGCCGATCGAGGGGGGAGATCCCCTGACGAATAAAGTAGTGGTAGCTCTCAACCGGATAATCCTGCTCGACTGCACGGAAAAACAGCTCGCGCTGTTGCCCGCTCGGCAGGCGGTCGAGATCTGCCCATGCCTGTCGCTGCAGCAGACCCAGATTATGCTGCACCTGCTGCTGATGGCGCGCCCATTCCATGGCGCTCTGATGCTGTGGGTAGAACCAGAATGCCGCCGCCAGCAGGATAAACAGCGCCCAGCCGCTCACCAGAGCCTGGGGCCACGCCTGCGGTCGCCAGCGGCCAAACAGCAACGTCAGCAGCGCGCAGAACAGCACCAGCCAGGCCATCATCGGCAGCGCCAGCCCGACAGCATTCAGGCCCTGCCACAGCATCACCGCGGCAATCAGGCACTGCGGCAAGAGCAGCAAGAGAAGGAGCCGCCGCGACGCAGGCCGCTGCCATTTGACGGCCAGAACCAGTGCGCCGATAGCCAGCAACAGCGGCCCCAGCATGATAATCAGCAACAGCAGCGCCACTGACAGCGTTAAGTGCACAATATGCCCCCTGCAAAATAATAAAGAACGATTCCGTTCAGCGCTGCCGATTCTATATGCAGTCGGTTGATATTTGAAAGCCGCGATATTCAAAGCGGGATTTGCCGCTTGCGCCGCCCCCGCACACAGGCTAAAGTCGCCCCCTTTTTTCACACTCAGCGGAGGAAACGATGTTTATCGGTTTCGACTACGGTACGGCAAACTGCTCGGTTGCCATCATGGAAAACGGCGCACCAAAGCTGCTGCCGTTAGAGCAGGGCTCGCCTTATTTACCTTCAATGCTGTGTGCGCCGACCCGCGATGCCGTCAGTGAATGGCTGTTCCGTCACCACCAGGTGCCGACTCCGCAGGCGGAAAACCAGGCGCTGCTGCGCCGTGCCCTCGCCTTTAACCGTGAGGAAGATATCGAAGTGCTGCCGGGCAGCGTGAAATTCGGGCTGGCGTCGCTGGCGCAATATATGGATGACCCTGAGGAGGTGTGGTTTGTTAAATCACCAAAATCCTTCCTCGGTGCCAGCGGCCTGAAACCTCAGCAGGTGGCCTTCTTTGAGGACCTGGTGTGCGCGATGATGCTGCAAATTCGCCATTCTGCGCAAAGCGCGCTGAATGACAGCGTGACGCAGGCCGTGATTGGCCGCCCGGTCAACTTCCAGGGGTTGGGCGGCGATGATGCCAACCAGCAGGCTGAAGGTATTCTGGCACGCGCTGCCAGCCGCGCCGGGTTTAGCGATGTGGTATTCCAGTTTGAACCGGTCGCTGCCGGGCTGGATTTTGAAGCCACACTGAGCAAAGAGACGCGCGTGCTGGTGGTGGATATCGGCGGGGGAACCACCGACTGCTCGATGCTGCTAATGGGGCCGCAGTGGCATGATAAAGCCGACCGTAAGCAGAGCCTGCTGGGCCACAGCGGCTGCCGCGTTGGCGGAAACGATCTCGACATTATGCTGGCGTTTAAAGAGCTGATGCCGCTGCTGGGCCTTGGTGGGGAAACCGTGAAGGGCACCGGCCTGCCCGCGCTGCCGTGGTGGAATGCCGTGGCGATTAACGACGTTCCGGCGCAGAGTGATTTTTACGCCGCAGCTTCGCGCAAGCTGCTGCAGGACCTGATCCGCGACGCGGCCGAGCCGCAAAAGGTGCAGCGTCTGCTGAAAGTGTGGCAACAGCATCTCGGCTATCGCCTGGTGCGCGCGGCGGAAGAGAGCAAAATTGCCCTGTCGCAGCAGAGAGAGGTGCTGACCGCGTTGGACTTTATCGAGAGCGGGCTGGAAACCGGGATTAGCGTGGCGGGATTAGAGACGGCTATCAGCCAGCCGTTAGAGCGGATCCAGGAGCAGGTGACGCTGGCGTTAAATACCAGCGGCACCCGTCCTGACGTCATTTATCTCACCGGCGGCAGCGCCAAATCCCCGGTACTGCGTGCCGCACTGCAGCAGCAATTGCCGGATATCCCGCTGGCCAGCGGCGATGATTTCGGCTCGGTCACCGCCGGGCTGGCACGCTGGGCGCAGGTGATGTTCCGCTGATTTCAGCACTTGAAATCCCTCGTAGGGGTCGGGCATGCCCGACCCGTTTTTTTTAATAACTGCTCACTTCCGACAGCAGGCGCAAATCGTCATCCTTCAGCTTCAGCACCGCCGCTTTGCTTAGCTCTTCAACCTGTGCCAGGGATGTTGCGCTGACGATCGGGGCGGTGATGCTCGGGCGGGCAATCTGCCATGCCAGTGCCACCTGCGTCGGCGTAGCGCGATGTTTCTCCGCCACCTCTACCAGCGCTTTCACAATCTTCAGCCCGCGATCGTTAAGATACTTCTCGACCACGCCCTGCCCGCGCGCGCTTTTCGCAGCGTCCTCTTTACTCAGGTATTTCCCGCTGAGAAAACCGCTGGCCAGCGAATAGTAGTTAATCACCCCCAGCCCGTGATCTTTCGCGACTTTCTCCAGCCCGCTCTCATAGCCTTCACGGTCGTAAAGGTTATATTCCGGCTGCAGAGTCTCGTAGCGCGCCAGGCCATTGTCGCTGCTGACTTTCAGCGCCTCCTCCAGACGTTCATCGGAGTAGTTAGAGGCACCAATCACCCGCACCTTGCCCTCTTTAATCAGCGCATCAAACGCCGCCAGCGTCTCCTGCAACGGCGTATCGGCATCGTCACGGTGCGCCTGATAGAGGTCGATATAGTCGGTTTGCAGGCGCTTGAGCGATGCCTCAACCGCCTGACGAATATAGTGCGGCGCGAGGCCGGTTTTGCCATCACCGAGGTCCATGCCAACCTTGGTGGCGAGAATAATTTTGTCGCGCTTGCCGCTCTGCTTCAGCCAGTTACCAATAATCACCTCTGACTCGCCGCCCTTGTTGCCCGGCGCCCAGCGTGAATAGACATCGGCGGTATCAATAAAATTGAGTCCCTTTTCCACCAGCGCGTCGAGCAGCGAAAACGAGGTCTTTTCGTCGACGGTCCAGCCAAATACGTTGCCACCAAAAGTCAGCACCGGAACCTGAAGCTTGCTGCGGCCCAGCTGGCGATGTTCTAAATTACTCATGATCATTCTCCTGATATGAAGGATGCAACAGCCTGTAAGCTTAGCAAACTAAGCTTTTCGCGCTGCGCTAATTTGTGGCAAAAGATTTGCGTATTCGGCCCGATGAACGCGGGACAGAACAAAACTAACCCGTTATCCTTATTTCCTTCATTTTTCAGCGCTTGAAATCCGCTATTGTGACTATATTCGGGATACTGTTTTGTCCCGCCTGGGCTTCAGGCCCTGCTACCGGAGAGCAAAAAAACCATGAAATCGCAGCGCCGCGTTCCGCTAATTCCCCTGATTATCCTCGTTGCCCTGATCGGTGGTGGCGCTTACTGGTGGCACAGCCACAGCGCCTCATCCACTGCTGAGCCAAAAGCCGGCACTCAGCAACCGCGTGGCAAAGGTGGGCGACACGGCGGCGCGGGTGCAGCGATGGCTCCCGTGCAGGCGTCAGAGGCGGTACGTCAGAGCGTGCCGCAGTACCTTTCCGGATTAGGGACCGTCACCGCGGCCAATACCGTGACGCTGCGTAGCCGGGTGGACGGCGATTTAATGGCGATTCACTTCACCGAAGGGCAGGAAGTCAAAGCCGGTGAGCTGCTGGCCGAAATCGATCCGCGCCCGTACCAGGTCGCGCTGATGCAGGCTCAGGGACAGCTGGCGAAGGATCAGGCGACATTAGCCAACGCCCGCCGCGACCTGGCGCGCTATGAAAAGCTGGCGAAAACCAGCCTGGTGTCAAAACAGGAGCTGGATACGCAGCGCTCGCTGGTCAGTGAAACCCTCGGCACCCTTAAAGCCGACGAAGGCAGCGTGGCCAGCGCCCAGCTCAACCTGAGCTACAGCCGCGTCACCGCGCCCATCTCCGGCCGCGTCGGGCTGAAACAGGTCGATATCGGCAATTACATCACCAGTGGCGATACCAACGGTATTGTCGTGATCACCCAGACACACCCGATTGACCTGGTGTTCAGCCTGCCGGAAAACGATATTTCCAGCATTCTCAGCGCGCAGAAAAGCGGCGCGGTGCCGGTCGAAGCCTGGGATCGCAACAACAAAAACCTGCTCACCACCGGCCAGCTGCTGAGCATGGACAATCAGATTGATACCACTACCGGCACCGTCAAGCTGAAGGCGCGCTTTACCAATGAAGACGATCGGCTGTTCCCCAATCAGTTTGTTAATGCGCGTCTGAAGGTCAGCACGCTGCAGGATGCGATTGTTATCCCGACCGCCGCGCTGCAGATGGGCAACGAAGGCAGCTTCGTCTGGGTGGTCAACAGCGACAGTAAAGTCAGCAAGAAAATTGTCAGCGTAGGCTTCCAGGACAGTGAAAAAGTCGTGGTTAAGGCCGGGCTGGAAGCCGGGGAGAAAGTGGTCACCGACGGGATTGACCGCCTGACCGAAGGCGCGCAGGTGGAGGTGGTGGCTGCGCAGGCCACGCCGCTGACCTCAGGGAAAAGCGCCCTGCCAAGCAAGGGAGCCAGCGACTGATGCAGGTGATGCCCCCAACGCCAGGCGGCGGACCGTCCCGCCTGTTTATTCTGCGCCCGGTCGCCACCACCCTGCTGATGATCGCTATCCTGCTGGCGGGGATCATTGGCTACCGCTCGCTGCCGGTTTCGGCCCTGCCGGAAGTCGACTACCCCACCATTCAGGTCGTCACGCTCTATCCGGGCGCCAGCCCGGACGTGGTGACCTCGGCGATTACCGCCCCGCTGGAGCGCCAGTTCGGGCAGATGTCCGGGCTGAAGCAGATGGCCTCGCAGAGTGCGGGCGGTGCATCGGTAGTCACGCTGCAGTTCCAGCTGGCGCTGCCGCTCGACGTTGCCGAGCAGGAAGTGCAGGCGGCGATCAATGCCGCCACCAACCTGCTGCCTAACGATCTGCCCAATCCGCCGGTTTACAGCAAGGTTAACCCGGCCGACCCGCCGATTATGACCCTTGCCGTCACCACCTCCAGCATGCCAATGACCCAGGTGCAGGATATGGTGGAGAACCGCGTGGCGCAGAAAATTTCCCAGGTGTCCGGCGTCGGGCTGGTGACGCTCTCCGGTGGCCAGCGGCCCGCGGTGCGGGTGAAGCTCAACGCGCAGGCGCTGGCGGCGCTCGGTATCACCAGTGAAACGGTGCGCACCGCCATCAGCAACGCCAACGTCAACTCGGCCAAAGGCAGCCTGGATGGCCCTGACCGCTCGATTACCCTCTCCGCCAACGACCAGATTAAAACCGCCGAAGGCTACCGCCAGCTGATCGTCAGCTACAGCAACGGTGCACCGGTGCGCTTGGGCGATGTGGCATCGGTTGAACAGGGGGCGGAAAACAGCTGGCTCGGCGCCTGGGCTAACCGCCAGCAGGCCATTGTGCTGAACGTGCAGCGCCAGCCGGGCGCCAATATTATTGCCACCGCTGACAATATCCGCCAGATGCTGCCTGCCCTCACCGCATCGCTGCCAAAGTCGGTCAACGTGCAGCTGCTGAGCGACCGCACCACCAATATTCGCGCTTCGGTGCACGACGTGCAGTTTGAGCTGCTGCTGGCGATTGCGCTGGTGGTGATGATCATCTATCTGTTCCTGCGCAACGTGGCGGCGACCATAATCCCGGCGGTGGCGGTACCGCTGTCGCTGGTCGGCACCTTCGCGGTGATGTACTTCCTCGGCTTTTCGGTGAATAACCTGACGCTGATGGCGCTGACCATCGCCACCGGCTTTGTGGTCGATGACGCTATCGTGGTCATTGAAAACATCACTCGCTACATCGAGAAAGGCGAAAAGCCGCTGACGGCGGCGCTGAAAGGGGCGGGTGAGATCGGCTTTACCATTATCTCGCTGACCTTCTCGCTGATTGCCGTGCTGATCCCGCTGCTGTTTATGGGCGACATCGTCGGCCGCCTGTTCCGCGAGTTTGCGGTAACGCTGGCGGTGGCTATCCTGATCTCCGCGCTGGTGTCGCTGACGCTAACGCCGATGATGTGCGCGCGCATGCTGAAGGCCGAGTCGCTGCGCAAACAGAACCGGTTCTCCCGCGCCAGCGAAGCCTTCTTTGAGCGCGTGATTGCGCGCTACGGCATCATGCTGCAAAAGGTGCTCAGCCATCCGTGGCTGACGCTGGGCGTGGCGCTCAGCACCATGGCAATCACCGTGCTGCTGTGGCTGGCGATCCCGAAAGGCTTCTTCCCGCTGCAGGATAACGGCATTATTCAGGGCACCGTTCAGGCGCCGCAGTCGGTTTCCTACAGCAATATGGCGCAGCGCCAGCAGGAAGTGGCCTCGATCATTATGAAAGATCCGGCGGTGCAGAGCCTGACCTCCTTCGTCGGCGTGGACGGCACCAACCAGGCGCTGAACAGCGGCCGCCTGCAGATCAACCTCAAGCCGCTTGACCAGCGTGACGACCGCATTCCGGTGGTGATCGCCCGCCTGCAGCAGGAGGTGGCGAAGCTGCCGGGCATTAACCTCTATCTGCAGCCGGTGCAGGACCTGACGATTGATACCCAGGCCAGCCGCACGCAGTATCAGTTCAGCCTGCAGGCAGGTTCGCTCAATTCGCTCAGCCTGTGGGTGCCGAAACTGCAGGCCGAGCTGAACAAATTACCGCAGCTGAAAGAGGTAAGCAGCGACTGGCAGGACCAGGGGCTGGAAGCCTATATCCGCGTCGATCGCGACAATGCCAGCCGGTTGGGCATCTCCCTGTCTGACGTCGATAACGCGCTGTATAACGCCTTCGGGCAGCGGCTGATCTCAACGATTTATACCCAGGCCAGCCAGTATCGCGTGGTGCTGGAGCACGACACCGCCGCCACGCCGGGGCTGGCTGCGCTGCAAAGTATCCGGCTGAAGAGCACCGATGGCGGCAGCGTGCCGCTCAGCGCCATTGCCAGCATCGAACAGCGCCACGGCGCGCTGAGCATTAACCACCTCGATCAGTTCCCGTCGACCACCTTCTCGTTTAACGTCAGCGACGGTTATTCGCTGGAGCAGGCAGTGAATGCGATAACCCAGGCGGAACAGGATCTGGCCATGCCGACGGAGATCATTACCCAGTTCCAGGGCAGCACCCTCGCCTTCCAGGCGGCGCTCTCCAGTACCGTATGGCTGATTGTTGCGGCGGTTGTGGCGATGTATATCGTGCTCGGCGTGCTGTACGAGAGCTTTATTCACCCGGTCACCATTCTCTCGACGCTGCCGACCGCCGGGGTGGGTGCGCTACTGGCGCTGCTGATCAGCGGCAGCGAGCTGGACGTGATTGCCATTATCGGCATTATTCTGCTGATCGGCATCGTCAAGAAGAACGCCATCATGATGATCGACTTTGCGCTGGCGGCCGAGCGTGAACAGGGCATGACGCCGTATGAGGCGATTTATCAGGCCTGTCTGCTGCGCTTCCGTCCGATCCTGATGACCACGCTGGCGGCACTGCTCGGTGCGCTGCCGCTGATGCTGAGCACCGGCGTCGGTGCCGAACTGCGCCGCCCGCTGGGCACCGCGATGGTGGGCGGCCTGATCGTCAGCCAGGTACTGACGCTGTTCACCACGCCAGTGATCTACCTGCTGTTTGACCGTCTGGCGCTCGCCACGCGCCGCCGCTTCAGCAAGCAGGAGGCAGAGTGAAATTTTTCGCGCTGTTTATTCATCGCCCGGTCGCCACCATTCTGCTGACGGTGGCGATCCTGCTGGCGGGCATGCTCGGCTTTCGCCTGCTGCCGGTGGCCTCGCTGCCGCAGGTCGATTTCCCGGTGATTGTGGTCAGCGCCTCGCTGCCCGGTGCCTCGCCGGAAACCATGGCCTCCTCGGTTGCTACCCCGCTGGAACGGGCGCTGGGACGCATTGCCGGGGTGAGTGAAATGACCTCTACCAGCTCGCTCGGCAGCACGCGGGTGATACTGGTATTCGACTTCGAGCGCGATATCAACGGCGCGGCACGTGACGTGCAGGGCGCGATTAACGCCGCCCAGAGCCTGCTGCCAACCGGGATGCCAAGCCGCCCGACCTATCGCAAAGTGAATCCGTCCGATGCGCCGATCATGATTATGACGCTAACCTCGGACACTTACTCCCCCGGCCAGCTGTACGACTATGCCTCAACGCAGCTGGCGCAGAAGCTGGCGCAAATTGATGGCGTAGGCGATGTCACCATTGGCGGCAGCTCGCTGCCTGCGGTGCGCGTAGACCTCAATCCGCAGGCGCTGTTTAATCAGGGCGTGTCGCTGGACGCGGTGCGTACCGCCATTGCCGACGCCAACGTGCGTAAACCGCAGGGTGCGATCGAGGATCAGCAGCAGCGCTGGTGGCTCAAAACCAATGACGAGCTGCAAACCGCTGCCGAGTATCAGCCGCTGATCGTGCATTACAACAATGGCGCGGCGGTGCGGTTGCAGGATGTCGCTACCGTCTCGGACTCGGTGCAGGACGTGCGCAACGCCGGGATGTCCAACGCCCGCCCGGCTATTCTGGCGCTGATCCGCAAAGCGCCGGAAGCCAATATCATTGATACCGTCGACCGGATTAACGCCCAGCTGCCCGAACTGCGCAAAGTCATTCCAGCGTCGATCAAACTGGAGGTGGCGCAGGACCGTTCACCGACCATCCGCGCATCGCTGCATGAGGTCGAGCAGTCGCTGGCGATCTCGGTCGGGCTGGTTATTCTGGTGGTGTTTGCTTTCCTGCGCTCCGGGCGCGCCACGCTGATCCCGGCAGTCGCCGTGCCCGTCTCGCTGATCGGCACCTTCGCCGCGATGTACCTGTGCGGCTTCAGCCTCAATAACCTGTCGCTGATGGCGCTGACCGTGGCGACCGGCTTTGTTGTCGATGATGCAATTGTGGTGCTGGAAAATATCTCGCGCCACGTCGAAGCGGGGATGAAACCGCTGGCGGCGGCGCTGCAGGGGGTGCGTGAAGTCGGCTTTACCGTGGTCTCGATGAGTATTTCTCTGGTGGCGGTATTTATTCCGCTGCTGATGCTCGGCGGGCTGATAGGCCGCTTCTTCCGCGAGTTTGCCGTCACGCTGTCGGTATCGATCGCCATATCGCTGCTGGTGTCGATTACCCTGACGCCGATGATGTGTGCCTACCTGCTGCGCAACAAGCCGCGCCACCAGCAGCCGCGCATTCGCGGTTTTGGTAAGCTGCTGCTGGCCGTACAGCAGGGCTACGGCCGCACCCTCAATCTGGTGCTGAATCATGCACGCTATACCTTGCTGCTTTTTCTCGCCACCATCGGCCTGACCCTGTACCTCTACGTCTCGATCCCGAAAACCTTTATGCCGGAGCAGGATACCGGGCGGCTGATGGGCTTTATCCAGGCCGACCAGAGCATCTCCTTCCAGTCGATGCGCGGCAAGCTGGAAGACTTTATGCGCATCGTCCATGCCGACCCGGCGGTTGACAGCGTGGTGGGCTTTACCGGCGGGTCACGCACCAACAGCGGCTCGATGTTTATCGCCCTGAAACCGCTGAGCGAGCGCACGGAAACCGCCCAGCAGGTGATTGCCCGCCTGCGCGGCAAGCTGGCGAAAGAGCCGGGCGCCAATCTCTACCTGATGGCCGAGCAGGATCTGCGCGTCGGCGGGCGCGAGTCCAACGCCGGCTATCAGTACACGCTGCTGTCCGACAGCCTCGACGACCTGCGCGAGTGGGAGCCGAAAATCCGCCGCGCCTTTGCCGCACTACCGGAGCTGGCCGACGTCAACTCCGACCAGGAGGACAAAGGCTCGGAGATGGCGCTGACCTACGACCGTGAGACTATGGCGCGGCTAGGGATTGACGTGGCGGACGCCAACGGCCTGCTAAATAACGCCTTCGGCCAGCGCCAGATCTCCACCATCTATCAGCCGCTCAACCAGTACAAAGTGGTCATGGAGGTTGACCCGCGCTACACCCAGGATATCAGCGCGCTTAACCAGATGTACGTGATCAACAGTGAGGGGCAGTCCATTCCGCTCTCCTCCTTCGCCAAATGGCAGCCGCAGAACTCACCGCTGTCGGTGAATCATCAGGGGCTTTCTGCGGCTTCAACCGTGTCCTTTAACCTGCCGGAAGGGGTATCGCTGTCCGAGGCTTCCGCCGCGATTGACCGCAGCATGACCTCGCTGGGTGTGCCTTCCAGCGTGCGCGGCAGCTTTGCCGGTACCGCGGCGGTGTTTGAGCAGACGCAGAGCAGCCAGCTGTGGATGATCCTTGCCGCTATCGCCACGGTGTATATCGTGCTGGGGATCCTGTATGAGAGCTACGTCCACCCGCTGACTATTCTCTCTACCCTGCCCTCGGCGGGCGTCGGCGCGCTGCTGGCGCTGGAGCTGTTCTCCGCGCCGTTCAGCCTGATTGCGCTGATAGGGATCCTGCTGCTGATCGGGATCGTCAAGAAGAACGCCATTATGATGGTCGACTTTGCGCTCGAAGCGCAGCGAAGCGGCAATCTCACGGCGCGTGAGGCGATCTTCCAGGCCAGCCTGCTGCGCTTCCGCCCGATTATGATGACCACGCTGGCAGCCCTGCTGGGTGCACTGCCGCTGGTGCTGACTAGCGGTGACGGGGCCGAACTGCGCCAGCCGCTGGGGATCACCATCGTCGGGGGACTGGTCATGAGTCAGCTGCTGACGCTCTACACCACTCCGGTGGTGTATCTGTATATGGATAAACTGCGGCGTAAAGCTAAGCCGCAACCGGCACACGAAGGAGCCTGAGATGGCTAACGCGCCCCCCGCTTCGGTACGCTGGCAGCTGTGGATTGTTGCCTTCGGCTTTTTTATGCAGGCGCTGGATACGACCATCGTGAATACCGCGCTGCCGTCGATGGCCGCCAGCCTCAACGTCAGCCCGCTGCATATGCATTCGGTGATTGTCTCCTACGTGCTGACGGTGGCGGTGATGCTGCCGGTCAGCGGCTGGCTGGCCGACCGCTTCGGGGTACGCAACGTCTTCTTTAGCGCGATTATCCTGTTCAGCATCGGGTCGCTGTGCTGCGCGATCTCCGCCACGCTGGATCAGCTGCTGCTGTCGCGCGTGGTACAGGGCATCGGCGGGGCAATGATGGTGCCGGTCGGGCGGCTGACGGTGATGAAGCTGGTGCCGCGCGCGCAATATATGGCGGCGATGACCTTTGTCACGCTGCCGGGGCAGATTGGCCCGCTGCTCGGCCCGGCGCTTGGCGGCGTGCTGGTCGAGTACGCCAGCTGGCACTGGATCTTTCTGATTAATATTCCGGTGGGCATTGTTGGCGCGATCGCCACGCTGATGCTGCTGCCCAACTTCACGCTGCAAACCCGGCGCTTCGACTTTAGCGGCTTTTTTCTGCTCGCGGCGGGGATGGCCACGCTGACGTTGGCGCTTGACGGCCAGCGCGGCTTAGGTATTTCACCGCTGCTGCTGTGCCTGCTGATCCTCGCCGGAGTATTCGCCCTGCTGTTCTATCTGCTGCATGCGCGCAATAACGAGCGCGCACTGTTCAGCCTGAAGCTGTTTGACAACCGCATCTACTCAATTGGGCTGCTCGGCAGCCTGACCGGGCGCATTGGCAGTGGGATGCTGCCGTTTATGACGCCGATTTTCCTGCAGATCGGCATGGGCTACAGCCCGTTTCACGCCGGGCTGATGATGATCCCGATGGTGCTCGGCAATATGGGCATGAAGCGCATTATCGTGCAGATCGTTAATCGCTTCGGCTATCGCAACGTGCTGGTCGGATCCACCCTCGGGCTGGCGCTGGTGGTGCTGCTGTTCCCCGCCGTAGCGCTGCTGGGCTGGAACCTGCTGCTGCCGCTGGTGCTGTTGTTACAGGGCATGGTCAACGCTATCCGCTTCTCGGCGATGAACACCCTGACGCTGAAAGAGCTGCCCGATGAGCTGGCCAGCAGCGGCAACAGCCTGCTGTCGATGGTGATGCAGCTGTCGATGAGTATCGGCGTGACCATCGCCGGGCTGCTGCTCGGCACCTTTGCCCACCAGGCGGTGACCGACAGCCCGACGGTGCACCAGGCCTTTATTTACACTTATTTCTGCATGGCGCTGGTTATCGCCCTGCCCGCGCTGGTGTTCTGGCGCGTGCCTGCGGAAACTGGCCCTAATGCGCTGCTGGCGCGCAGGAGAAAGCATTAAATGTTGGCAAAATTACGTATCGGCATCACCGCCAAGCTGTTCGCGGCGATCTTCTCCACCTGCATGCTGGTGCTGATCACCATGCACTGGGGGGTGCGCCTCAGCTTTGAGCACGGCTTTATCGATTACATTAAACGCGGCAACGAGCAGCGGCTGATGATGCTGAGCGATGCGCTGGCGGACCAGTACGAACAGCACGGCAACTGGGACTTCCTGCGCAACAACAATAAGCTGGTGTTTAATATTCTGCGCTCGCTGGAGCAGAATCCCGACGCCAGTAATCAGCTGCCGCCGCACGGCTGGCGCACGCAATTCTGGATTATCGACCAGCAGTATCACGTGATGATGGGGCCGCGCGCGCCAGTGCCGCCGGAAGGTTCGCGGCGCAATATCACCACCAGCAGTGGCAAAGTGGTCGGCTGGGTGATTGGCTCGCCGCCCGAGCGCCTGACGCGCAGCGCCGATATCAACTTTGACCAGCAGCAGAAGCGCACCAGCTGGATGATCGTCGGGCTGACGATGCTGCTGGCCGCAGCGGTAACCTGGCTAATGTCGCGCGGCCTGTTGGCCCCGGTAAAACGGCTGGTCGACGGTACCCATCACCTCGCCGCCGGGGATTTCGCCACCCGGGTTGAGTCCTCCAGCCGCGATGAGCTTGGGCGGCTGGCGCAGGACTTTAACCGCCTTGCCAGCACGCTGGAGAAAAACGAAAGCATGCGCCGCGCCTTTATGGCCGATATCTCGCACGAGCTGCGCACGCCGCTGGCGATCCTGCGCGGCGAGCTGGAAGCGATTCAGGACGGGGTGCGCAAGCTGACGCCGGAGTCGATTGTCTCACTTCAGGGTGAAGTCGCGACGCTGACCAAGCTGGTCGACGATGTGCACCAGCTCTCGTTGTCCGACGAGGGGGCGCTGGCTTACCGCAAAAGCCAGATCGATCTGGCGTCGCTGCTGGAGCTGGTTTCCGGTAACTTCTCCCACCGCTTTGCCCGCCATCCGCTGGCCCTGACGCTGGATTTGCCGGCGACCGCGCCGCAGTTTGGCGATCCGGACCGCCTGATACAGCTCTTTACCAATCTGATGGAGAACAGCCTGCGCTATACCGACCCCGGCGGCACGCTGCATATCAGTTTGCAACCCCTGCCGGACGGCAATTTACTTCATTTTGACGACAGCGCGCCCGGTATTAGCGATGAGCAGCGGAGCCAGATTTTTGAGCGTTTTTATCGCGCGGAAGGATCGCGTAATCGAGCCAGCGGCGGTTCTGGTCTTGGGCTGGCTATCTGCCAGAACATTGTCGAAGCCCACGACGGCACCATCGTTGCGGAGCACTCCGATGCCGGCGGCGTGAGAATTACGGTACACTTACCGTATAAGACTCACTGATATGGACTCATTTAATGCTTCCGGACAACGCTGCTCCGCTGATCTTAATCGTTGAAGATGAACCGAAACTTGGCCAGCTGATGGTGGATTATCTGCAGGCCGCCAACTATCGCACCCACCATCTGATGCGCGGTGATGAAGCCATCGACTGGATTAAGCAGCATGCGCCGGACCTGGTGCTGCTCGATCTGATGCTGCCGGGGCTGGATGGTCTGTCAGTGTGCCGCGAGCTGCGCCGCTTCTCCGAGCTGCCGGTGATGATGGTTACGGCAAAAATTGAAGAGATTGATCGCCTGCTGGGGCTGGAGATTGGCGCGGATGATTACATCTGTAAGCCTTTCAGCCCGCGGGAAGTGGTGGCGCGGGTGAAAACCATTCTGAAACGCTGCCAGCGAACGCCGGAAGAAGCACAGGCAGTCTCGCTGCTGAAGGTTGATGAAAACCGCTTTCAGGCCAGCTGGGACGAAAAACCTCTCGACCTCACTCCGGCGGAGTTCCGCCTGCTGAAAACGCTGGCGCAGGAGCCGGGCAAGGTATTTTCCCGCGAACAGCTGCTAAACCACCTGTACGACGATTATCGCGTGGTGACCGACCGCACCATCGACAGCCATATTAAAAATCTGCGCCGCAAGCTGGAGTCGCTCGACGCCGACCAGCCCTTTATCCGCGCCGTGTACGGCATGGGCTATCGCTGGGAAGCCGATGTCTGTCGTTTGATTTAGATCAAATCCCGCCGCGATTCCCGCCAGTACAATCCCCCGCCGGGCAACACATCGGGCGAGGCATGCCTCGCCGCTACGATTAAGCAGACCTGCGCCAGCCCGCAGGGGTCAGGCATGCCTCGCCGCTGCGATTACGCAGACCTGCGCCAGCCCGTAGGGGTCAGGCATGCCTCGCCGCTGCGATTACGCAGACCTGCGTCAGCCCGTAGGGGTCAGGCATGCCTGACCCGCACCTAAATCACTTAATTGCAATTTCTGACCTGACATCAGACTGAGACATCATGCATAAACCGGAACTGCTTTCTCCGGCCGGCACCCTGAAAAATATGCGTTACGCTTTTGCGTATGGCGCAGACGCAGTGTATGCCGGTCAGCCTCGCTATAGCCTGCGCGTGCGCAATAATGAATTTAATCATCACAACCTCGCCATCGGCATCAATGAAGCCCACGCGCTCGGTAAAAAATTCTACGTGGTGGTGAACATCGCCCCACATAACGCCAAGCTAAAAACGTTTATTCGCGACCTGCAGCCAGTGGTGGCGATGGGGCCGGATGCGCTGATTATGTCCGATCCCGGGCTGATTATGCTGGTGCGCGAAGCCTTCCCGCAGATTGATATCCACCTGTCGGTGCAGGCCAACGCCGTCAACTGGGCAACGGTGAAATTCTGGCAGCAGATGGGGCTGACGCGGGCAATCCTGTCGCGCGAACTGTCGCTGGAAGAGATTGACGAGATCCGCCAGCAGGTGCCGGAGATGGAGCTGGAGATCTTCGTACATGGCGCACTGTGTATGGCTTATTCCGGCCGCTGCCTGCTCTCCGGCTACATCAACAAGCGTGACCCGAACCAGGGAACCTGCACCAACGCCTGCCGCTGGGAATACAACGTGCAGGAAGGTAAAGAGGATGCCGTCGGCAATATCGTTCATCGCCAGCAGCCGATTGCGGTGCGCAACGCTGAACCCACGCTGGGCGTCGGTGAGCCAACCGATAAAGTGTTTATGATCGAAGAAGCGATGCGCCCCGGCGAATATATGACCGCCTTCGAAGATGAGCACGGCACCTATATTATGAACTCAAAGGATCTGCGCGCGGTGGCGCACGTTGAGCGCCTGACGCGGATGGGCGTCCACTCACTAAAGATCGAGGGGCGCACCAAGTCGTTCTACTACTGCGCCCGCACCGCTCAGGTTTATCGCCGGGCGATTGATGACGCAGCCGCCGGAAAACCGTTCGACCCTGCCCTGCTGGAAACGCT
Source organism: Erwinia aphidicola (assembly GCF_014773485.1). GTDB lineage: Bacteria > Pseudomonadota > Gammaproteobacteria > Enterobacterales > Enterobacteriaceae > Erwinia > Erwinia aphidicola. The sequence continues at coordinate 139,052 of NZ_JACXBP010000003.1, forward strand.
GGAAGGGTTGGCGCACCGCGGCTATACCGAAGGGTTTCTGCGCCGCCACACGCACGATAGCTACCAAAGCTATGATGCCGGGTACTCCGTCTCCGACCGTCAGCAGTTTGTCGGGGAATTTACCGGCGAGCGGCGCGGTGCGCTGGCCCAGGTCGATGTGAAGAACAAATTCAGCGTGGGCGATAGCCTGGAACTGATGACCCCGGCGGGCAATATCAATTTCACCCTGGCACAGATGGAAAACGGCAAGGCGCAGCCGATTGAGGTTGCTCCGGGCAACGGTCATCTGGTGTGGCTGCCGCTTCCGGAGGCGGTGGATCTGCAATACGCCCTGCTGATGCGCAATCTGTCAGGCACCACTACCCGCTCCCCCCATGCGGTCGACTTGGCAAAAGAAGTCACATAATGTTACTGATATTAGAATCTGGTCACATAACCTCAGGACATTCCTGGTTATGATGCTCCCGCTCCTAACGAACAAATCCAAATAGCACCCTCTGACCCAGAGATTTCCAGTTGCAGGAAGGCAGCAAGCGAACGCATCCCCCGGAGCTTACACCAGTAAGTGACTGGGATGAGAGAACGCCGCTAACGCCTCTGCGGCTTGAAAGATAGTGGTCAGAAACCACCTCATTTGGCTCGCCCGGCTCCCCCGTGCGGGCCATTTCTTTTTTTCATGCCCAAATTTTTCAGACGTTGTCCCCCTGCGTTACCCCCAGGCGCCAGGATATGCTATATCTTGATGCAAACTGCAAACGCCATCAGGAATTAAAAATGGAAAAACATTCACTTACCCTGGCGATCCTCAACGGTAAAAGCGCTGGTAATGAAGAGCTGCGCGCGGCGATTAGCACTTTGCGCCAGCAGGGCTTCCCGCTGGAGGTACGCGTTACCTGGGAACACGGCGACGGCGAACGCTACGTGCACGAAGCGGTAGCGCTGCAGGCCAGCACCGTGATTGCCGCGGGCGGCGACGGCACCATCAATGAGATCGCCACCGCGCTGGCCCGTCTGGCGCCGCAACACCGGCCGGTGCTGGGCCTGGTGCCACTGGGTACGGCCAACGACTTCGCCACCAGTGCGGGTATCCCGCTGGAGATGGAAAATGCGCTGCGCCTGGCCATTCTTGGTAAAGCCACGCCTATCGACATCGCCCGCGTCAATAACGACCGCTACTTTATCAATATGGCGACCGGCGGCTTCGGTACGCGCATTACCACCGAAACCCCGGAAAAGCTAAAGTCGGCACTCGGCGGCGTCTCCTACTTTATTCATGGTCTGATGCGCATGGATACTCTAAAAGCCGACAGCTGCACGCTGCAAGGCCCGGATTTTCACTGGCAGGGTGACGCGCTGGTGATTGGCATCGGTAACGGGCGCCAGGCCGGGGGTGGGCAGCGCCTGTGCCCGACCGCGCTGATTAATGACGGCAGGCTGGAGCTGAGCATCGCCACCTCGCAGGAGCTGCTGCCCACCCTCATTCACAAGCTGACCAGCGACGAAGAAAACCCGAACCTGATCACCGCTTCCCTGCCGTGGCTGACTATCCGTGCGCCAAATGAGATGACCTTTAATCTCGACGGCGAACCCCTGAGCGGAACGGAATTCCGTATTGAGGTGATGCCGGACGCGCTGGAGTGCCGCCTGCCACCTTCCTGCGAACTGTTAGCCTAACCCCTGAAGGCCGATCGCAAAACGGTCGGCCTAATATCATTACCGATCATTATTTTGCGGCACGCCTTCCGTTTTATTCCTTTCATCAAAACTTTAAATAGACCGGTAAGTTGTAATCGTTATTATTCGTTGTAGATGAGCAGGCGTTATTATTCTGCGGACGACAGGGCCGATTGCAAGAATGGAATTTAAGACTTTTTACTATCACACTAACCGGATAACCTATATTTATCATTTCGCCTCGCGGGGGATTGAATATGAGATAAATATCGAGCAGGTCACCCGTACCGATCAGGCCAGTATCAGCCTGCAGGAAGGCTTTATCCTGAGTAAAAATGGCGCGTATGAAGTTAGCTTTGATATTAAAGCGAACCGCTTAGCGAAGCAGTTATATGCACGGGCGTTGCCTGGCCAGGTGTCAGCAATACAGGTTATTCGCCAGATTGAGAAAGCATTAATTGCACACCTTGAGGAATTTAATGCTGGTATGTATATCTTCGCCGCCAGCGATATTAAGCTGGCTGCGATTTATCAACGCATCATTAAAAAACACCACGCCAGGGGAAATACTCTGGAATCAGGCTTTAAACCCATCGGGAGGGGATATGTTATACGGACAAAATACTGTTACCGCTGAGCAAAAAGAAGCTGAGCGAAAAGAAGATGAAGAGGCGGCGCAAAGATCTCTCAGGATTCTCACTGCGATGATGATGCGGGCCGGAGAAGCCTGGGATGCCTGGCAGGCCGAAGAAGCGGCGAAGGCAGCCGCCGCCGCGCAGGCTAACTCCTCTGCCAGCAAGTAACCGATTTTCCACTATCTGATAAGCGCCAACCGGCGCTTTTCTCTCACGCCACCCATGTTAAGCAAATGTGATCCCCTTCGCGAATTCTGCATGAGCAACTTGTATGGTAGTACGCTAAGAGCGTATTTTTTCACCATTGTCAGCGCACAAGGCGAACTCAGAATGAAAATTGTTAAAGCAGAAGTCTTTGTTACCTGCCCAGGCAGGAACTTTGTCACCGTTAAAATCACCACTGACCAGGGGCTGACCGGCGTCGGCGATGCCACACTCAACGGGCGTGAGCTGCCCGTTGCCTCCTACCTGAAAGATCACGTCTGCCCACAGCTGATTGGCCGCAATGCGCACCAGATTGAAGATATCTGGCAGTTCTTCTATAAGGGCGCTTACTGGCGTCGTGGCCCGGTCACCATGTCGGCGATCTCTGCCGTGGACCAGGCACTGTGGGATATCAAAGGGAAAGCGGCGAATATGCCGGTTTACCAGCTGCTGGGCGGCGCATCACGCACCGGGGTGATGGTTTACTGCCATACCACCGGCCATAGCATTGATGAAGTGATGGACGACTATGCCAAGCACCAGGAGCTGGGCTTTAAGGCGATCCGCGCTCAGTGCGGCGTGCCGGGGATGAAAACCACCTACGGCATGGCGAAGGGGAAAGGTGAAGCTTATGAACCCGCCACCAAAGGTGCCCGCCCGGAAGAGCAGCTGTGGTCGACCGAGAAATACCTCGACTTCACGCCGAAGCTGTTTGAGGCGATCCGCGACAAGTTTGGTTTCAACGAGCATCTGCTGCACGATATGCATCACCGCCTGACCCCGATTGAAGCGGCGCGCTTTGGCAAAAGCGTGGAAGCGTACCGCCTGTTCTGGATGGAAGACCCAACCCCGGCCGAAAACCAGGAGAGCTTCCGCCTTATCCGCCAGCACACCGTCACGCCGATTGCCGTCGGCGAGGTGTTTAACAGCATCTGGGACTGCAAGCAGCTGATTGAAGAGCAGCTGATCGACTATATCCGCACCACTATTACCCACGCGGGCGGCATCACCGGGATGCGCCGTATCGCCGACTTTGCCTCGCTCTACCAGGTTCGTACCGGCTCACACGGCCCGTCCGACCTGTCGCCAATCTGCATGGCGGCGGCGCTGCACTTTGACCTCTGGGTGCCTAACTTTGGCGTGCAGGAGTATATGGGCTATTCGGAGCAGATGCTGGAGGTGTTCCCGAACAGCTGGAGCTTCGACAACGGCTATATGCATCCGGGCGACAAGCCGGGCCTCGGCATTGAGTTTGATGAGAAGCTGGCGGCGAAATATCCCTACGAACCTGCGTATCTGCCGGTGGCACGCCTGGAAGACGGCACCCTGTGGAACTGGTAAGGAGAGAACAATGAAAAGTGTGGTGATTGAACGCCCGGGCGAACTGCAGCTGCAGGAGCGCCCGCTGCTCGCCCCGTCCACGGGTGAAGTGCGCGTCAAGGTGCGCTACGCCAGCATCTGCGGCTCTGACGTGCATATCTGGCACGGCCACAACCCCTTTGCCCGCTATCCGCGCGTTATCGGCCATGAGTTTTTTGGCGTAATTGACGCCGTCGGCGACGGGGTGGATGCTGCGCGCATCGGCGAACGTGTGGCGGTGGACCCGGTAGTGAGCTGCGGCCACTGCTACCCCTGCTCCATCGGCCGCCCTAACGTCTGTCGCGAGCTGCAGGTGATTGGCGTACATCGCGACGGCGGCTTCAGCGAGTATGCGCTGGCCCCGGCGGGCAATGCTTACACTCTGCCGGCAGCCATCCCTGATACGCTGGCCAGCCTGGTTGAGCCGTTTACCATCGCCGCCAATATCACCGCGTTCCTTAAGCCGCAGCCGGATGACGTGGCGCTGATTTACGGCTCCGGTCCGATGGGGCTGACCGCCATTCAGGTGCTGAAAGGCGTGTATAAGGTCAGGCAAGTGATTGTCGCCGATCGGCTGGATGAGCGACTGGCGATGGCCAAAGCCAATGGCGCGGACCTGGTGCTGAATAATGGCGAAACGCCGCTGGCAGAACAGCTGAATGGCGTGCAGCCTACGCTGATTATCGATGCCGCCTGCCATCCGTCGATTTTGGCGGAAGCGGCGGCGCTCGCCTCCCCCGCCGGGCGCATCGGCCTGCTTGGATTCTCCGGCGAGGCGTGCACCGTGACGCAGCAGAGCCTGACCAGCAAAGAGCTGTCGCTGTTCACCTCGCGCCTGAACAGCCACCGCTTCCCCGAGGTGATTGCCTGGATGGAGCAGGGGCTGATCCAGCCGGAAAAACTGGTTACCCATACGCTGCCGCTCACTCAGATTGAGCAGGCGATGACGCTGTTCGAAAAGGATCCGCGCAGCTGCTGCAAAGTGATTTTACAGGTTAGCTAACACCAGAACGCCGCAGGCCCGGTTCCCGGCCTGCGGTCAATATCAATACCTCAAACCCTACCCACTAAAAATATAACAAGCGGAGTTATTACTATGTTTAAGAACCTGCGCTGGACGATAGTCTTATTACTGTTCCTTGTTTACATGATCAACTATCTCGACCGCGTCGCGCTGTCGCTGACCGTGCCGATGATTGAAAAAGACCTGATGCTGAACGCCGAAGAGTTTGGCCTGATTTTCGGCAGCTTCTTCTTCGGCTATGCCATTTTTAACTTTGTCGGCGGTCTGGCGACCGACAAATTCGGCCCAACGCTGACCCTCGGCGTCGCCGTCGGGATGTGGTCGCTGTTCTGCGGCTTCACCGCGCTGGCGACCGGCTTCTGGTCGATGCTGATCCTGCGCGTGCTGTTCGGCATGGCGGAAGGGCCTATCTGCGCCTCGGCTAACAAGGCCATTAACGGCTGGTTCCCGAAAAAACAGGCGGCAACCGCGATGGGGCTGCTTAGCGCGGGTTCTCCGCTCGGCGGGGCCGTGGCGGGGCCGATTATTGGCTACCTCGCCCTCGCCTTTGGCTGGCGCCCGGCGTTTGCCATTATCTGCAGCATCGGCATCGTCTGGATGGTGGTGTGGTTCTTTATCGCCTCGGATAACCCGCTAAAAAGCAAAATCATCAGCGAGCGTGAGCGCGCCCTGATTGCGCAGATGAAAGATGAGCAGCTCAGTGCGGAAGAGGAGCTGTCGCAGTCGCAGCACGGGCTCGGCTACTACCTGCGCCAGCCGATCATTCTGGTCACGGCGTTCGCCTTCTTCTGCTACAACTATATTCTCTTCTTCTTCCTGAGCTGGTTCCCGGCCTATCTGGTACAGGCGCACGGGCTGGATATTAAGGCGATGAGCATCACCACCATGATCCCGTGGATTGTCGGTTTCGTCGGCCTGGCGCTGGGTGGGATCATTTCAGACAAGATCTTTAAAGTCACCGGTAAGTTACTGCTTGCCCGCAAAATTGTGCTGGTGGTCTCGTTAATGGCAGCGGCGATTTGTGTCGGCCTGGCGGGTACGGTAAAAGAGGTAACGTCGGCGGTTGGCCTGATGTCGGTTTCCATCTTCTTCCTGTATATCACCGGGGCCATTTACTGGGCGATTATTCAGGACGTGGTGCATAAGAGCCGCGTAGGCAGTATCAGTGGTTTTATCCATCTGATTGGCAGCCTGTCCGGTATCGTTGGCCCGATTGTCACCGGCTATATCGTGCAGCACACCGGCAAGTTTGACAGCGCCTTTATCCTCGCCGGCTGCGTGGCCGCGCTGGGCGCGCTGCTGGTACTACTGGTGATTAAACCGCCGAAAACCCATAACACCCCGGTTTCAGTGTGACCCCTGCGGGCGGGGATAACCCGCCCTAAACTAAGGATGTTTTATGCTCTCCCTCGATAAGCTTCCGCAAGACGTACAGCGCCCGCAGTATGACCGTAAGGCGCTGCGCACCCGCATGGTACATATCGGTTTTGGTGCTTTCCACCGCGCTCATCAGGCGGTATGCAGTGACCGCCTCGCCGCCGAGCAGGGCAGCGACTGGGGCTATTGTGAAATCAATCTCAACAGCGGCGAGCTGATTCAGGCTCTGCGCCAGCAGCAGCTGTGCTACAGCGTGGCAGAGATGGCCGATGACCGCCTCAATCTGCGGGTCATTGGCGTGGTGACCGCCGCTCTGCACGGCCAGTCCGACGGCATCAGTGCGGTGCTGGATGCACTGTGCCAGCCGGATGTGGCGATTGTTTCGATGACCGTGACGGAAAAAGGCTACTGCCATCATCCGGCCAGCGGCAAGCTGAACCTTGAACACCCGGCTATCGTGCACGATCTGGCCCATCCGGATGCGCCTGAGTCGCTGCCGGGCATTATTCTTGCCGCCATCCGCCGCCGCCGCGAGCTGGGGCTGGCTCCTTTCAGCGTGATGTCCTGTGACAATATGCCAGAAAACGGCCACGTCACGCGCCAGGTTATCAGCGCACTGGCCCGCCAGCAGCAGCCCGAACTGGCCGACTGGATTGCGCAGAACCTGACTTTCCCGTCGACCATGGTTGACCGTATCGTTCCGGCGATGACGGATGACACTCACCGCGCCCTGCACGATAAGCTGGGCTGCGAAGACCCGGTAGCCGTGGCCTGTGAACCCTTTTTCCAATGGGTGATTGAGGATAATTTTGTCAGCGGGCGCCCGGCCTGGGAGCTGGCTGGAGCAGAGCTGGTTACCGACGTACTGCCGTTCGAAGAGATGAAGCTGCGCATGCTGAACGGCAGCCACTCTTTTCTCGCTTACCTCGGCAATCTGGCGGGCTATGAACATATCAGCGACTGTATGGCCGATGCCAAATTTAAACAGGCCGCACGCCAGCTGATGCTCGACCAGCAGGCGCCGACGCTGCGCACTCAGGGCGTGGACCTGACGGCCTACGCCGATTCCCTGATAGCCCGCTACAGCAACCGCGCAATTAAGCACCGCACCGCGCAGATTGCCAACGATGGCAGTCAGAAGCTGCCGCAGCGCTGGCTGGACAGTATTCGCTGGCACCTCGCCAACGGCAGCAACTTTGACCTGCTGGCGCTTGGCGTGGCGGGCTGGATCCGCTATGTCGCTGGCAAGAACGAACGGGGAGAGCCCATCGCGATTAACGACCCGCTGCGTGACGATCTGGCGCAGCGTGTGGCATCCAGCAGCGAAGGTCAGGAGCGCGTGAGTGCATTACTGGCGATGACTAACGTATTTGGTGAAGATTTACCCGCCAGCGCGCAGTTTGTCAGCCGGGTCAACCATTTTTACCAGCAGCTGCTCAGCCAGGGTGCCAAACTGACGGTACATCAGCGGGTTGCTGACGTTTAACGGTAGCGCATAAACGCCATGCTGATTAGACTGGTGCTTTCCCGTCGCTCGCAGGCAGGCTGCTGAGTCTGCCGCAAAAGGAAGTTGCCGAATGTCGTATACCATTACCGCCAGTGAACCGGTCAACCAGCAAATCTACCGCTTTTTGCGCCAGGAGATCGTCACTTGCGCCATTCACCCCGGTTCGCTGCTGTCGGAAAAAGAGGTGTCTGCGCGCTTCAACGTCTCGCGCCAGCCGGTGCGTGAAGCCTTTATCAAACTGGCGGAAGCTGGACTGGTGCAGGTACTGCCGCAGCGTGGCACCTTCGTGCGTAAAATCTCCGCGCAGCGCGTGGCCGATGGGCGATTTATTCGTGAGGCGGTGGAAGTCGCAGTCGTGCGGCGGGCGGCCGTCGAAGCAAGTGCAGACGGCCTGGCGGCGCTGGAGCACAATCTGCAGCTGCAAAGACTGGCGGCAGAGCGCCATGACAGCCAGGCGTTCCTGCTGCTGGATGATGAGTTTCATCGCCTGATTGCGCAAAGTATTCACTGTGAGCTGGCATGGGAGACGGTGGAAAATATCAAAGCCACCATGGACCGTGTGCGCTTCCTGACGCTGAGCAAAGTCTCCCCGCCCGAAAGCCTGATTGAGCAGCACCAGCTGATATATCAGGCGCTGCGCGCGCGCGATGCCGATGCCGCCGAAAGTGCGCTGCGCCGTCATCTGCAGGAGATGATCTTCTCCATCACTCCGATTGCCGAGCAGAACAGCGAGTGGTTTGAAGCGCTGTGAAATCTGTCACGGGTCGACCGGAAAAAATGGTCGACCCCTACGGAATTTTGTAGGGGCTGACCCTCTTTTTCGGTCAGCCCGTTTTACCTCAAGCGATAGTCACGTTCTTCGCCAGATACACATCCTGCACCGAATTAATCAGCGCCACGCCCTCTTTCATCGACTTCTTAAACGCCTTGCGGCCAAGGATTAACCCCATGCCACCCGCACGTTTGTTGATCACCGCGGTACGCACCGATTCGGCGGTATCCGTCTCCCCTGCTGCTGCACCACCGGAGTTAATCAGCCCGGCGCGGCCCATATAGCAGTTCGCCAACTGATAACGCACCAGATCGATAGGATTATCACTGGTCAGTTTGCTGTAAACGCGCTCGTCGGTATGACCGAACTTCAGCGCCTGGTAGCCGCCGTTATTCTCCGCCATCTTCTGCTTAACGATATCCGCCCCGATGGTGGCGGCCAGATGGTTGGCCTGGCCGGTCAGATCGGCGCTGGCGTGGTAATCCACCCCCTCCTTCTTGAAGCTATCGTTGCGCAGGTAGGCCCATAGCACGGTGACCATTCCCAGCTCATGCGCGCGCTCAAACGCGGCGGAGATCTCCTCAATCTGGCGACGCGACTGCTCAGAACCGAAATAAATCGTGGCACCGACCGCCACCGCACCAAGATTGAACGCCTGCTCGACGCTGGCGTACAGGGTCTGGTCGTACTGCGTTGGGTAGCTGAGGGTTTCGTTGTGGTTCAGCTTGACCATAAACGGAATGCGGTGGGCATAGCGGCGCGATACCGACGCCAGCACGCCATAGGTGGACGCCACGCAGTTGCATCCGGCTTCAATCGCCAGCTCCACGATATTTTTCGGATCAAAATAGAGGGGATTGGCGGCGAAGGAGGCGCCCGCAGAGTGCTCAACGCCCTGATCGACTGGCAGGATAGAGAGGTAACCTGTCCCGGCTAAACGTCCGGTGTTGTACAGGGTTTGCATATTGCGCAGTACCGCAGGCGGGCGGTTATTATCCACCATCACCCGATCAACATAATCCGCGCCCGGGAGATAGAGGCTGTCCGCTGGAATAGTCATGCAGCGATGTTGCAAAAGAGAGTCTGCTTCTTTGCCCAATAACTGTACGATGTCCGTCATGGTAACTCCTGTCAAAGTTGTGGAGGCCGCAGCGAAGCGGCCCGCGGGTCAGACTGACTGACCTCAACAGGGTGAACCCAAAACGGCCATTAAGGCAAATTGCTGACTCCATTTTTCAGAAGGATCCGCACTAAAAAGCGTGAGGGGCTGTGCGCTACCACCACTGATGGAAATGGTGCACCGGGCCGTGCCCGTGGCCGACCTCCAGCGAGTCAGCCTGCTCCAGCGCCCCCTGCAGCCACTGCTTGGCGGCCTGCACCGTCGTTACCCAGTTATCATGGCGCGGACGCAGCGCTGCCAGCGCCGCCGAGAGCGTGCAGCCGGTGCCGTGGGTGTTGCGCGTGTTAATACGCGGTGCGGTGAAGCGCTGTTCTAACTCGCGGGTTAATAGCCAGTCAGGGCTCTCCTCTTCGCTGAGGTGGCCGCCCTTCATCAGCACCGCCTGGCAGCCGAGCGCCAGCAGCGCCCGCCCTTGTGCGCGCATCTCGGTTTCGTTGCGCGCGGGCTGGCACTGTAACAGAGCCGCGGCTTCAGGCAGGTTTGGGGTGATCAACGCTACCTGCGGCAGCAGGCGTTCGCGTAGCGTGGCAACGGCCTCCACCGAGAGCAGCGGATCGCCGCTTTTCGCCAGCATCACCGTATCCAGCACCACCCACGGTGCGCTGGCACCCTTCAGGCGATCGGCCACCACGTCGACGATGGCACTTTCCGCCAGCATGCCGATTTTAATGGTGTCGATGCGCACGTCGGACAGCACCGAATCCAGCTGCGCGGCGACAAAATCCGGCTCAATGCGATACACCGAATGCACCCCGGTAGTGTTTTGCGCCACCAGCGCGGTGATCACGCTGGTGCCGTAAGCGCCCAGCGCGGAGAACGCCTTAAGATCGGCTTGAATACCCGCCCCGCCGCTCGGGTCGGTACCGGCAATAGTCATGGCGTTAATACGTTTCATACCAGCGCCTCCGGATTGAGTTGGTACAGGGCATCGAGAAACGCCGGGATAAAGCTGCCCGGCCCCTTCACCTGCGCGGCAGCACGCTCGCCAGCCAGCGACACCACGCGGCAGGCGCTGGCGACATTCACCAGACGGTCGCCCGGCAGCGCGGCAAACCCGGCCACCACCGCCGACAGTGCACAGCCGGTACCCACCACGCGAGTCATCAAGGGCGAACCGCCGCTTACGCTTAGCGTGCGCTGCCCGTCGGTGACAAAATCGACCTCGCCGGTTACAGCAATCACCGCGCCGCTGGCAAGCGCTAGGGTTTCGGCGGCCTGTAACGCTGCATCCGACGGATGCAGGCTGTCGACGCCACGCCCGCTGACCGCCTGTTTTGCCAGCGCCATAATTTCGGAAGCATTACCGCGGATCGCGGCGGGCCTGCTCGCCAGCAGCCGCTGACAGAATTCACTGCGGAAATCCAGCGCGCCGACCGCCACCGGGTCCAGCGTCCAGGCGTGTCCGGCGCCATTCGCCGCGCCGATCGCCGCACGCATCGCGTCACTGCGCGAATGCGTTAGCGTGCCGACGTTGACCAGTAAGGCATCGGCGATGGCGCTGAACTGCGCGGCTTCATCCGGGTCGATCACCATCGCCGGGGAGGCCCCCAGCGCCAGCAGCACGTTGGCAGTAAAGGTTTGCACCACGTCATTGGTCATACAGTGGATTAACGGTGATTTTTGGCGAAACAGCGCCAGAGAGTGGGCCACGTCGGCGTGGCTGAGGCTTTGAGGTTGGATCATGATTACTCCCAACCGGCGATCAAGAAGGCGATGCCGGTCGGGCATCTGACTTCCCTACGCTGGCATTATCCAGTTCAGGTTATGCGGGTTTTTCTCAGCCGGACGGTTGGTCTGGCACCCCGAGTCATTGATAAATCTTTAAATTTTCGAATTCATTACGCCTGCAGCGAAGTCACAGAATACGGGGGATGGCGCTATCTTGTAAACCCATTTGTCATTCACTTTTTACAGGATGCTTGTCGATTTTCGCGCACAATCATGGGAAGAATTCGTGCAGCATTTTTTCTTTACCTAGGGTAAAGACTAAAAAATCACTCTCGCTAAACTGTTTTTCTTTGATTAGGGTAGATTTTAACGTTTCAAACTTAGGGGAGTCAGTAAAGAAAAGTGCCGTAATATAGTCGGAATCGACGAGATTATCCTTCTCAGAAAGTTGGATAACCTTTTGATAACATGCTTCATCTCTGTGCCCTAAACGCTCTTTTAACATGCACTCAGTCAGCAGATCAATTCGGCTAAAGCGCTGTTTAATGATTACTTCAAGACCAGCAAGACCTTGTTGATAATGTTTTTCAGCAATCAGGTTATTGACGTACATTTTCCTCACCCATATATTATCGGGGTTTTTAGTAACAAGGATTTTTAATTTCTCTAAGAGAATAATCTTTTCAGCAGGATCGGCAATCGTCATTCGCTTGGTGAGGTCACTAGCTTGCTGAGTGCTTTTGTCCATATGATGAATTTCTTCAACCGCCATAGTTGAAAAAGAAAAAAACATAAAAACATAAAAAAAGAGAATTTTTCTTTTGGATAAAGTATTCATAACATCTCTATTTAAATTTATGTAAGTCAATATGATTGGTTGTATCTCCCGGTACTGGTCTAATTAATCCTGTATAGCCAGTATCTAATACGTAACCAGCTTTAACTTCCAAAGATGGCAGTCGATATCTTTAACTCGAAAGAGGCATGCAGCACTCCCACACCCTCTGCAGGTAAAACAGAAAACTGATGAAAACGAAATGATTTAGTTGGCATCGTTGCATCCGTTGCGATAAAAATCCGTTTAAAAATAGCATGCTCTTCGAAACAAAGAATATAGATATACCAGCCGTTTTTTCAATAGCATTTCACGAATTTAATAGTTAAAGCATCAAATAATTAAATCCGCATTTATTGGTTTAATCTCTGCCCTGAGTGTTGCACTCAGGGCAATTCTACCCCTGCTCCGCCACCGGCAGCGTCAGCGTACCGACGTTGATCAGCAGCCCATCGGCAATCGTGCTGAACTGCGCGGCCACTTCCGGGTCGATAACCATCGCCGGGGAAGCGCCCAGTGCCAGCAGCTCATTGGCAGTAAAGGTTTGCGCCACGTCGGCGTGGCTGAGGCTTTGAGGTTGGATCATGATGACTCCCAACCGGCGATCAAGGAGGCGATGCCGGTCGGGCATCTGACTTCCCTACGCTGGCATTATCCAGTTCAGGTTATGCGGGTTTTTCTCAGCCGGACGGTTGGCCTGGCACACCGAGTCATTGATAAATCTTTAAATTTTCGAATTCATTACGCCTGCAGCGAAGTCACAGAATGCGGGGGATGGTGCTATCTTGTAAACCCATTTGTCATGCATCCGAATACGAGACGCATCTCGTAGGTGACAGGTTGCGCAACGCCGATAATCCCCCCTCTTTAACCGTGCCAACACCACAATGACATCCAAATAACAGAGACAGAAATGAAACTTTTTATTGCCGCAACACTTCTCGCCCTCTCTGCATCAGCCTGCGCAGAGTCAGCACCACACTGGAGCTATGAAGGCCAGGCTGGACCAGAAAACTGGGGAAACCTGAGCGAAAAGTTCGCTACCTGTAAACTGGGCCAGTTCCAGTCACCTATCGATATCCGTTTCGTGACCAAAGCTAACCTTCCCGCGCTCAAAATGGATTATCACTCCGAGGCCGAGAGCCTGGTAAACAATGGTCACACCCTGCAGGTCACCGTTGATGATGAAGATGAGTTTAAACTGGATAACCGTGTGTTCACCCTGCGCCAGTATCACTTCCACGCGCCAAGCGAGAACCTGATTAACGGTAAACGTTATCCGCTGGAAGTGCATTTTGTACATGCCGATGCTAAGGGCTCACTGGCGGTAGTGGCGGTGATGTTTGACGTGGGTGCGGAAAACAGTGCCCTCAACCCTATCCTTAAGCACATTCCGGCTGAGTTAAACCAGAGTGTGAAGCTGGATGAGCGTTATGACCTGAAACCCCTGTTCCCGACCGATCTACACTACTACCGTTTCAGCGGCTCGCTGACCACACCACCTTGCACAGAGGGCTTGCGCTGGCTGGTGATGAAAAATCCGGTCACCTTGTCCGCAGCACAGCTGGCGCAGTTCCAGAAAGCGCTGGCACAGAGCAACAATCGCCCGGTGCAGCCGCTGAATGGCCGTATGGTGGTCGAGTAAAGGCTTCTCTATCCCTGCTCCGCCACCAGCAGCGCCAGCGTATCCGGCTCCAGCGCCTTGAAGATATGCGGGCGATCGCCGGGATAGCAGATGTAATCGCCGGGAAATAACTCTTCCGGCGACTCTTTCAGCCCCACCAGCGCCCGCCCCTGGGTGATGATAATATGCTCAACAGAGCCGGGAATATGGGGCTGTGAGAGGCGTTCCTCGCCAGGCTGGGTGATCAGCAGATAGATATCCCGCCGCGCGCCCGGCGGACAGCTGGCCAGCAGGATGGCCTCATAGTTGCCGCGCTCGGCCACCACTTTACTTCCCTCTCCACGCCGTACCACCTGAGTCTTATTGCTCTCCGGCTCCAGCAGTTTAGCAAACGGGATATTCAGCGCCACGCACAGCGCCCACAGCGTTTCCAGGCTGGGATTGCCGTTACCCGCCTCCAGCTGCGACAGCGTGGATTTAGCGATCTCTGCCCGCCGGGCGACTTCGGCCAGCGACAGCCCTGCACGCGTCCGCTCGCGCACCAGGCTTTGGGCAATCAGGGCGATTGGCTGGGTCATGCCTTACCTCACAGTTCGTTAAAACGAACGAAACGTTCGTCTTGATAACCTATTCTAATGCGTTCATTATAATGGCAGTTTCGTTCGATAGGGTTAGAAAAGCATGTTTAGCCACAATTTTTCCTCGCTGACGCCCGCCACGCGTAAGGCGATCTACCTGATCTGCCTTGCCGTTGGCGTGGTGGGTGTTTCCTACGGTTCTCTGGCAACGGCTTACGGTTTTCCGCTGTGGGTGCCGCTGTTCTCCTCGCTGTTTGTGCTGGCCGGGGCGTCAGAGTTTATGTTTATCGCCATTATTGCCAGCGGCGGCAATCCGTTAGCCGCCGCCGCCGCCGGGCTGCTGGTCAATGCCCGCCATTTTCCATTTGGCATTGCGGTGCGCGACCTGGTCGGTTCACGCCTCTCCGCGCTGCTTGGCTGCCATATTATGAATGACGAGAGCGTGGTATTTGGCCTATCGCAGTCCACGCCGCAGCAGCGTAAGGCCGCATTCTGGCTGTGCGGGCTAGGGGTGGCGATCGTCTGGCCGCTTGGGGCGCTGATCGGCAGCCTGATTGGCACCCTGCTGCCCGATACCAGCGTGATTGGGCTGGATGCCGTGTTTCCGGCGATCCTGCTGGCGCTGGTGATCCCGGCGTTTAAGTCTCGTACCACCCTGACGCGCGCCTCCTGCGGCGCGGCGCTGTCGCTGCTGGCAGTGCCGTTTACTCCGGTCGGCTTACCGGTGCTGCTGTCGATGGCCGGCCTACTGGCGAGGAGGAAATAATGCCCGCTCACTCTTTGATCATCAGCGGTATCGCGATTCTGGCGCTCGGCACCTGGCTGATGCGTTTTGCCGGAGCAAAACTCGGTAACCGCATGGCGCTGTCAGAAAATGCGCGCACGCTGCTCTCCGATGCCGCCACCACGCTGCTGTTTGCCGTTGCCCTGGCGAATACCCTCTATGAAGGGGTACATTTTGCCGGGATTGCCCGCGTGGCCGGGGTGGCCGTGGCCGTGCTGCTGGCCTGGCGTAAGGCGCCGCTGATCGTCGTGATCTTCGCGGCGGCGCTGGTCACCGCCCTGCTGCGTTATGCCGGGGTCAGCTAACCTCCTTTGCGCGCTTTTTCTTCTTCAGAAACGGCTGTTTTGCGATAAACTCTGCGCCGTTGCCACACGGCGTTTTGCTGCAGGAGTTTCATCATGAATATTCGTCCGTTTACCGAAGCTGACCGCCCATTTTTGCGCACGCTGTTTCTCGCCTCGCGCAAGGTGAACTGGACCTGGCTGGACGACGCCGAATGGCAGTTAGAGGATTTTGACCGCGTGACGCTCGGCGAGCGCGTGCTGGTGGCAGAAGAGGACGGGCACCGCGTGGGTTTTGCCGCGGTGCTGGATAACGATAACTTTTTGCACAGCCTGTTTATTGATCCGGCCTGGCAGGGCAGCGGCGCGGGCAGCGCGCTGTTGCAGGCGGTACAGAACAGCTTTACCTCTACCGGGGCGCTCAAGTGTCTGGCGGAAAACTTACAGGCGCAGAGCTTCTATAAAAAGCACGGCTGGCGGGTAGTGGCGCAGGGCGAGAGCGACCAGGGTGAATACCTGTTAATGCACTACGTGCTGAAATAGCCGCCACCGCAGCATCACACCTGCACTGAAATATAAAATCGGCTTGCCGCCTGTCGAACACAACCGACTATAATGCGGTTTTAGCTCTAAGAATGGCGCCAGAACCGACGATGACCAACAGACCTCTTCACGAACAGGCGGGCGTAAGCAAAAACGCTTATGAGATGCTGCAATATCTGAAGCGCATTGCGCGTGGCGACAAGGCCTTTACTATCCAGGACACCCTGCTCAACCACCGCTGCAACGTGACGCCGGATAATGACTTTACCCTGATTAACCAGCTGTTTGACGGTGGGAAAATCGATTTTGATTATTCGATGGTGGATGGCTTCCAGCAGCGGCACGTGCGTTTAGTGTGAAATATCTTAAACAGGCCGACCAAAATAAAGGTCGGCCCCTATAAAGATAGAGAATTACAGCGCGCGGAAGGCGATATCCTGCGGGATAACGTCGCCCTGCCAGTAAAGCTGGGCCGCCACGGCGTTCGCCAGCTGGCGGTAAAGGCGCGTAAACTCACTGTCCGGTCGGCGCACCACGGTTGGCTCACCAGCATCGAGGTCTTCGCGCAGGCTGATGTGCAGCGGCATCTGGCTCAGCAGCCGGGTGTGATACTGCGCCGCCAGCTTCTCCGCCCCGCCGGTGCCAAAGATCGGTTCATGATGGCCGCACTGGCTACAGATATGCATGCTCATATTTTCCACCACGCCCAGTACCGGAACGTTGACCTTCTCGAACATCACAATACCCTTGCGCGCATCCAACAGCGCAATATCCTGCGGTGTGGTGACCACTATCGCCCCGGTCACCGGCACGTTCTGCGCCAGCGTCAGCTGGATGTCTCCGGTGCCTGGCGGCATATCGAGGATCAGGTAATCCAGCTCCGGCCACAGCGTTTCATTCAGCAGCTGCATCAGCGCCTTGCTGGCCATCGGGCCGCGCCACACCATGGCGTTATCTTCGCTGACCAGGTAGCCAATCGAGTTGGTTGCCAGGCCGTGCGCCACGATCGGCGCCATATGCGTGCCGTCCGGTGAGGTCGGGCGCTGATCTTCCACGCCGAGCATATCCGGGATCGACGGGCCGTAGATATCCGCATCCAGCAAACCCACTTTCGCCCCTTCCGCGGCCAGCGCCAGCGCCAGATTCACCGCCGTCGTCGATTTCCCCACCCCGCCCTTACCGGAGCTGATGGCGATAATATTTTTCACGCCGTTGGTGCCCGGGCGGTTTTTCACCCGCTGCAGAGTGGCAACATCCAGCGTTAAGCGCCAGGCTATCGCACTCGCCTGAGTCAGGCGCAGCAGCTCGGCGCTGAGCGAAGCTTTCAGCTCCTCAAACGGGCTTTGCCAGACAAACGGCATGCTCAGTTCGATATGCAGCGTGTTATCCATCAGCGCGCAGTGGCGTAACGCCTTCAACGTAGTGAGGTTGTGCTGCAGAGTGGGGTGTTCAAACGTCGTCAGCACGCCCATCACGATAGCACGCAGCGCCTCGGGGGAGTGATGCCCCCTGGATTGTGAAGTCATCTCGGTTCCTTGATATTGCTGGTGGTTTTGTTCGATATCTGCGTTTAAGCATATCAGATCTGCCATGTGCTGACCTTAGCCGCTGGAAAAATCCTCTGGCAGTAGAAGCCCTTGTTTACGCAGGGTCCGGCAATCGGTTACCATCTAAACCCCTTTTTCAACAGGTATGAGCTAAGTCTCACTATGACTCAAGTCGCGAAAAAAATTTTGGTAACGTGCGCACTGCCGTACGCTAACGGCTCCATCCATCTCGGCCACATGCTCGAGCATATCCAGGCAGATATTTGGGTCCGATACCAGCGAATGCGCGGCAATCAGGTTTACTTCATCTGTGCCGATGACGCACACGGTACGCCAATCATGCTGAAAGCTCAGCAGATGGGTATTGCGCCGGAGCAGATGATTGCCGAGATGAGTCAGGAACATCAGACCGACTTTGCCGGTTTCGAAATCAGCTATGACAACTACCACTCGACGCACAGCGAAGAGAACCGTGAGCTGTCTGAGCTGATCTATACTCGTCTGAAAGAGAATGGTTTTATTAAGAACCGTACCATCTCTCAGCTCTACGATCCGGAAAAAGGCATGTTCCTGCCGGACCGTTTTGTTAAAGGCACCTGCCCGAAATGTAAATCTCCGGATCAGTACGGCGACAACTGTGAAGTGTGCTCGGCCACGTACAGCCCGACCGAACTGATCGACCCGAAATCGGTGGTTTCTGGCGCCACGCCGGTGATGCGTGACTCTGAGCACTTCTTCTTTGACCTGCCTGAGTTCAGCGCCATGCTGCAGGCGTGGACGCGCTCCGGCGCGCTGCAGGAGCAGGTGGCGAATAAGATGCAGGAGTGGTTTGAATCCGGCCTGCAGCAGTGGGATATCTCGCGCGATGCCCCCTACTTCGGCTTCGAAATTCCCGGTGCGCCGGGCAAATACTTCTACGTCTGGCTGGATGCCCCCATCGGTTACATGGGCTCGTTCAAGAACCTGTGTGATAAGCGTGGCGACATCAACTTTGACGACTTCTGGAAGAAAGATTCGGACGCCGAGCTGTACCACTTCATCGGCAAGGACATCGTCTACTTCCACAGCCTGTTCTGGCCAGCGATGCTGGAAGGCAGCAATTTCCGCAAGCCTACCAACCTGTTTGTGCACGGCTATGTCACGGTCAACGGCGCGAAAATGTCTAAATCGCGCGGCACCTTTATTAAGGCCAGCACCTGGTTGCAGCACCTGGATGCCGACAGCCTGCGCTACTACTACGCGGCCAAGCTCTCTTCGCGTATCGACGATATCGACCTCAATCTGGAAGATTACGTGCAGCGCGTCAATGCGGACATCGTAAACAAGGTGGTGAACCTGGCCTCGCGCAATGCCGGTTTCATCAACAAACGCTTTGGCGGCCAGCTGTCTGCTGAACTGGCCGACCCGGCGCTGTACAAAACCTTTACTGATGCCGCTGAGAGCATTGGCGAAGCCTGGACCAGCCGTGAATTTGGCCGTGCCATCCGCGAAATCATGGCGCTGGCCGACGTAGCCAACCGCTATGTTGACGAGCAGGCTCCGTGGGTAGTGGCGAAGCAGGAAGGCCGCGATGCCGATCTACAGGCGATCTGTTCAATGGGCATCAATATGTTCCGCGTGCTGATGACCTGGCTGAAGCCGGTGATGCCTTCGCTGGCCGAGCGCACCGAAGCCTTCCTGAATCAGGAACTGAGCTGGAACGGCATTCAGCAGCCGCTGCTGAGCCACAACATTTCGGCGTTCAAGGCGCTGTATAACCGCGTTGAAATGGACAAGGTTAACGGCCTGATTGAAGCCTCGAAAGAAGATGCCGCGGCGGCAAAAGCACCGGCTAGCGGCCCGCTGGCGGACGACCCGATCGCTGAAACCATCAGCTTTGACGACTTCGCCAAAGTTGATATGCGTATCGCGCTGATTGAGAATGCCGAGTTCGTTGAAGGTTCTGACAAGCTGCTGCGCCTGTCGCTGGATCTCGGCGGCGAGAAGCGCAACGTGTTTTCCGGCATCCGCGCCGCCTATCCTGACCCTGCGCTGCTGGTCGGCCGCCTGACGGTGATGGTAGCGAACCTGGCGCCGCGTAAAATGCGCTTTGGCATCTCGGAAGGAATGGTGATGGCAGCCGGTCCTGGCGGGAAGGATATCTTCCTGCTCAGCCCTGACAGCGGCGCACAGCCAGGCCAGGCGGTTAAGTAACTTCGTAGGGGCGGGGCATGCCCCGCCCGGGTCAGGCATGCCTGACCCCTACGGCGATTGTCGTTCAATCCTGGGGCCGACCATGCGCAACGTTCCGCTTGTTTTATGGCAATACCTCCGCGCCTTATTCATAATCTACCTCTGTCTTTTTGCCGGTCGCGGCATTGAAACCCTGCTGCCCGTCGCCATCCCCGGTAGCATTCTCGGTATGCTGCTGCTGTTTGCCCTGCTCGCTTCACAGCTGCTGCCCGTTCACTGGGTGAAACCCGGCTGTCATCTGCTGATCCGCTATATGGCGCTGCTGTTCGTGCCGATCAGCGTCGGCGTGATGAACGATATGGATATTCTCACCGCCCAGTTTGCCCCAATTGTGCTCTCCTGCATTGTCAGCACCCTGATTGTACTGGTGACCGTCGGCCTGATTTCGCAGCGCCTCAACGATCGCCACATCCAGCGGGCGGGAGGCGAAAATGAGTGATATCTGGTGGTCGCTACCGCTGACCATTGCGGTGTTCTTCGCGGCGC
The DNA here is from genome assembly GCF_014773485.1 of Erwinia aphidicola. Lineage (GTDB taxonomy): Bacteria > Pseudomonadota > Gammaproteobacteria > Enterobacterales > Enterobacteriaceae > Erwinia > Erwinia aphidicola. The sequence continues at coordinate 159,362 of NZ_JACXBP010000003.1, forward strand.
GAAGGCTGGCGGCAAAAGTGAAAGTGTCGATCGTCAATCCGCTGCTGATCGCCATGGCGGTGATTATTCCGCTACTTTTGCTGCTGCAGCTGCCCTATACGCGCTACTTTCAGGGCAGCAAGCTGCTCAATGACCTGCTGCAACCGGCCGTGGTAGCGCTGGCGCTGCCGCTGTATGAGCAGATGCATCAGATCCGCGCACGCTGGAAATCGATTATCAGCGTATGCTTTATCGGTAGCCTGACGGCGATGATCTCCGGCACCGCGATTGCGCTGTGGCTGGGCGCAACGCCGCAGATCGCCGCTACCCTGCTGCCGAAATCGGTCACCACGCCGATTGCGATGGCAGTCTCCGGCACGCTGGGCGGCATCCCGGCGATCAGCGCCATCTGCGTGCTGCTGGCCGGGGTGCTCGGCGCGGTGTTCGGCCATATGCTGCTGAACCTGCTGAAGGTGCGCAGTAAAGCGGCGCGCGGGCTGGCGATTGGTAATGCATCACACGCTCTTGGCACCGCTCGCGCTGCTGAAGTGGACTATCAGGAGGGCGCATTCAGTTCGCTGGCGCTGGTACTGTGCGGGATTATCACTTCCCTGCTGGCGCCGTTTATTTTCCCGCTGCTGATGGCGCTGTGGGGGTAAAACTTGCGATAAGTCTCGCAATTTGTTGATCGTTTTCATGTATTGCATTGATAGAGCGATTCAGATCACATATAAATGGCTGCCGGCCCGCTAGCACGGGCGGCTTTTTGCGAGAGGCTTACTATGCACCCACGTTATCAGCAGGCATTTGCCACGCTGCCTACCCTGTTACAGAGCGCTTTGCAGCCGATATTATCCGCTGACGACTTTGCCGGATTTATCACTGCCAGCCAGGCACACCAGTTAAAACAGCACTGCGGTTACAGTGACAGCGAGCTGGCCTTTGCCCTGCTGCCGCTGGCGGCGGCCTGCGCCGTGGCCACCCTGTCTGATTTTAAAGTGGGGGCGATTGCCCGCGGAGCCAGCGGCACGCTGTGGTTTGGTGCCAATATGGAATTTGCCGGGGCCACCATGCAGCAGACGGTGCATGCCGAGCAGAGCGCGGTCACCCATGCCTGGATGCGCGGGGAAAGCGCGCTGGCCTCGATAACCGTCAACTACACGCCGTGCGGCCACTGCCGTCAGTTTATGAACGAGCTGAACAGCGGAACGCAGCTGACGATTGAACTGCCCGGCCGCGCTGCCGCAACGCTGGGCCACTATCTGCCTGACTCTTTCGGCCCGCGTGACCTGGCGATCACCACCCTGCTGATGGATGCCGTCGACCACGGCATCGTCCCTTCGGGTGATACGCTGGAGCAGGCCGCCCTGAATGCCGCCAACCGCAGCCATGCCCCTTACAGCCAGGCTTACAGCGGCGTGGCGCTGGAGACGGCTGAGGGGGGTATCTTCGCCGGAAGCTACGCGGAAAATGCCGCCTTTAACCCTGGCCTGCCGCCGTTGCAGGGGGCACTGAACCTGCTGAACCTGGCAGGGCACAGCCTGAATACCATCCAGCGTGCAGTACTGGCTGAATCCCCGCAGGCGAAGCTGAGCCAGCAGAATGCCACCGCCGCCACCCTGGCTGCCCTCGGCTGCGGTAATCTCAACGTCGTTGCTCTGGTTAAAGCGTAACAAAGCCTCTGTTCGTCGAGGAGGATCGCAGCTTTTGTTATTACTTGTTAACAAAAGCTGTACTTTCAGATGAATTATTTTAGGATTGGCGCCACGACACTTCCGATCCTGACACCTGACAGAGTATTAATTGCATGGAACTCGAATACGAAAGTAAACGACCGCTGTATATCCCTTATGCCGGCCCTATCCTGCTGGAATTTCCCCTTCTGAACAAAGGCAGTGCGTTCTCCATTGAAGAGCGTAATGACTTCAACCTGAATGGTCTGCTGCCAGAAACGGTGGAAACCATTGAGGAGCAGGCTGAGCGTGCATGGCGCCAGTTCCAGGACTTTAAAAACGATAACGATAAGCACGTCTACCTGCGCAATATTCAGGACACTAACGAAACGCTGTTCTACCGCCTGCTGGACAATCATCTGGAAAAGATGATGCCAATTATTTACACCCCGACCGTGGGCGCGGCCTGTGAGCACTTCTCCGAAATCTACCGCCGCGCGCGCGGCCTGTTTATCTCCTACCCGAACCGCTCCAGCATTGAAGACATGCTGCAAAACGCCACCAAGCAAAACGTAAAGGTGATCGTGGTCACCGACGGCGAGCGCATTCTTGGCCTGGGCGACCAGGGCATCGGCGGCATGGGCATTCCTATCGGTAAGCTGTCGCTGTACACCGCCTGTGGCGGCATCAGCCCGGCGTATACCCTGCCGGTGGTGCTGGATGTCGGCACCAACAATCAGCAGCTGCTGAACGACCCGCTGTATATGGGATGGCGCCATCCGCGCATCATCGGCGAAGAGTATGACGCGTTCGTCAACGAGTTCATCAACGCCGTCAAGAGCCGCTGGCCGAACGTGCTGCTGCAGTTTGAGGACTTCGCGCAGAAGAATGCCATGCCGCTGCTGGAGCGCTATCGCGACGAAGTGTGCTGCTTTAACGATGATATCCAGGGCACCGCAGCGGTGACGCTGGGTACGCTGATCGCCGCCAGCCGCGCCGCGGGCAGCAGGCTGTGCGAGCAGAAGGTGGTGTTCCTTGGTGCCGGTTCCGCGGGTTGCGGCATCGCCGAGCAGATCGTCGCGCAGATGAAGTCTGAAGGGCTCAGCGACGAAGAGGCGCGCGGGCGCGTATTTATGGTCGACCGCTTTGGCCTGCTGACCGACAAACTGCCAAATCTGCTTAACTTCCAGAGCAAGCTGGTGCAGAAGAGCGACGGCCTGAGCGGCTGGGACAGCAGCAGCGATTCGCTGTCGCTGCTCGACGTGGTGCGTAACGCGCAGCCAAGTATTATGATCGGTGTTTCCGGCCAGCCGGGCCTGTTCAGCGAAGAGATCGTGCGCGAGATGCATAAGCACTGCGCACGCCCGATCATTATGCCGCTGTCGAACCCGACTTCACGCGTGGAAGCAACGCCGCAGGATATTATGGCGTGGACCGACGGCAATGCGCTGGTCGCCACCGGCAGCCCGTTCTCCCCGGTGAGCTGGAAGGATAAAACCTATCCTATCGCACAGTGCAATAACTCCTATATCTTCCCGGGTATTGGGCTTGGCGTGATTGCCTCTGGCGCGACCCGCGTCACTGACAGCATGCTGATGGCGGCCAGCCGCGCGCTGGCCGACTGTTCCCCGCTGGCGAACGAGGGCAGCGGCCCGGTGCTGCCTGAAGTGAAGGACATTCAGGGCGTGTCGAAAGTGATCGCAATGGCGGTCGGTAAAGCCGCACAGCTGGCCGGCGTTGCCGTGGTGACTTCTGAAGATGTACTGTCGAAAGCCATCGCCGCCAACTTCTGGCTGCCGCAGTATCGTAATTACCGCCGCACCTCAATTTGATCGTCTAACCCCTCACTTGATAGCCGGGTGCAGCATTGCGCCCGGTTATTTGTGCGAAATCCCGCCATCCGACGCACTGTCACTTGCTTCACTCCCCTGCCTCAAGTAGCCTTGAATTCTCTTTTGATTGCCAACCCGAGCGCCGTCCAGCATGTTGAAACGCCTGATTTATGGTCTGATTATCATCGTCGCCCTGATGGTGATGGCCGCGCTTGGCCTGGACCGCTGGATCAGCTGGAAAACGGCACCCTATATATATGACGATCTGAAAACGCTGCCGCACCGTCAGGTTGGCGTGGTCCTGGGCACCGCGAAATATTATCGCACCGGGGTAATCAATCAGTATTATCTCTACCGCATGCAGGGCGCGTTGAACGCCTACAACAGCGGCAAGGTGAACTATCTGCTGCTGAGCGGGGATAACGCCTTACAGAGCTACAACGAGCCCATGACCATGCGCCGCGACCTGATCGCCGCAGGCGTTGAACCATCCGATATCGTGCTGGACTATGCCGGTTTCCGCACCCTCGATTCGATTGTGCGCACGCGTAAGGTCTTTGATACCAACGACTTTATTATCATCACCCAGCGCTTCCACTGCGAGCGTGCGCTGTTTATCGCCCTCCATATGGGCATTCAGGCGCAGTGCTATGCGGTGCCATCACCCAAGAATATGCTGAGCGTGCGTATGCGTGAAGTCGGCGCCCGCCTCGGCGCGCTGGCGGACCTGTACCTGATGAAGCGTGAACCGCGCTTCCTCGGACCGCTGGTGCCGATCCCCGCCGTACACGAAGTGCCGGAAGATGCGCAGAGCTACCCGGCGGTGACGCCAGAGCAGCTGCTGGAGATTCAGCAGAAGAGATAGGACTTAAGCGTTAAATCCACTGTGCGAGTTATCAGCCTATTTCCGAAATAAAAAGGGCCGACCCAAAAAGCGGTCGGCCCCTACGCGATCTTCTGCCACTTGTAGGGGTTGACCTTCTTTTTCGGTCAACCCGTCAGCTCAGGAGAATTACTTCTTACGTGCGTACTTAAGCGAATCCAGCGCCACGGCGAAGATGATGATGCCGCCCTTAATAATGTACTGCCAGTAAGGGTTAACGCCGATATAGGTCAGGCCGTAGTTGATCACCGTAAAGATGATAACCCCGGTTACCACGCCCGCTACCGTACCCACACCACCGGCAAACGACACGCCGCCGACCACGCAAGCCGCAATCGCATCCAGCTCATACATAAAGCCGAGGTTGTTGGTAGCAGAACCGATGCGCCCGGCTTCCAGCATGCCGCCGAAGGCGTAGAACACGCCGGACAGCGCGTACACCAGAATCAGGTTGTACGGTACGTTAACGCCAGAGACTTTCGCCGCTTCCGGGTTACCGCCGATAGCGAAGATGTTTTTACCAAAGCGCGTTTTGTTCCACAGGATCCACACCAGGAAGATGGCGATAATCGCGTAGAAGGTTATGTAAGAGAGCTTGAAGTCACCAAAGCGCAGGAAGCCCTGAGCAAAGGTTGAAAACTTCTCGTCAAAGCCCGCCACCGGCGAAGCACCCACAAAGTCGTAATACAGTGAGTTAATACCATAAACGATAATCATGGTGCCCAGCGTGGTGATAAACGGTGTCACCTTCAGGTAGGCAATAATCAGGCCGTTAACCAGGCCAATCACCGCACCAATGGCGCAGACAATCGCAATCACCGCCGCAATCGGCAGAGTTTCCAGGTGCGGGAACACCTTGTTAGCATTGTCCATCGCCTGCAGCAGCGTTGCTGCCACCACCGCTGCAAGGCCAACCTGACGCCCTGCTGACAGGTCCGTGCCCTGAGTAACAATCAGCCCGGCCACACCGAGTGCGATAATCACGCGCACGGAAGACTGAGTCAGAATATTACTCAGATTCATTAAGCTTAAGAATGTTGGATCCTGGATAATAATGATCGCCAGCAATACCAGCAGCACCACATAAATCCCGCCCTCTTTTAAAAAGGTGAGCGCACTTTTCTTATTCACTGCATTCATAGTAACAGCCCTTACATCATTAAAGGTGCAACGATGCCAAACGCAATATTTCGTTTTGCGTAGTCGTTTTTGTTTCGACAATGCCTGCAACCAGGCCATTACTCATTACCAGAATCCTGTCGGTAATCCCTAACAACTCTGGCATTTCAGAAGAGATAATAATAATCCCCTTATCCTTCTTCGCCAGCTCTGAAATCAACTGATAGATTTCAAATTTCGCCCCCACGTCAATACCGCGCGTAGGTTCATCGAGCATCAATATTTCCGGCTGGGTTAATAACCAGCGGCCGATAATGACCTTTTGCTGGTTACCACCGGATAAAGAACCGATGGACGTGTGGTGCCCCGGTGTTTTCACCCGCATGGAGTCAATCACCCACTGGGTATCGCTCTTCATGCGGCTGTTATCCAGCAGGCCAATACTGTTTTTATATTTCTTAATATTGGAGATCAGTGAATTGAAACCGATATCCAGGTACGCATAAATTCCGGTTGAGCGGCGCTCTTCGGTCACCAGGGCAAAACCATGGTTGATCGCTTCATTGGCACTGTGGTTATTGATCGCTTTACCGTGCAGGCGAATAGTACCGCCGGACTTCTCGCGAATACCAAACAGCGTTTCCACGATATCGGTTCGTTTCGCCCCAACCAGGCCCGCAATGCCGAGGATCTCACCTTTACGCAGGTCAAAGGAGATATCACGGATCGACGGCTGGCGCAGCGATGTCAGGTTGCGCACCTCAAGAATGGTTTCCCCCGGCACGTTGGCTTTATCCGGGAAACGCTGATTGAGCGAGCGCCCAACCATCATTGAGATGATCTTATCCATATCCAGCCCTTCCAGCGACTGAGTGGCAATCCACTGGCCGTCGCGCAGGATGGTGATTTCGTCACACAGCTGGAAAATCTCTTCCATCTTGTGCGAGATATAGATAATGCCGCAGCCGCGATCTTTCAGCTTACGAATAATGGTGAACAGATGGTTCACTTCTTTTTCGGTCAGCGATGACGTTGGCTCATCCATAATGACAATTTTGGCATTATAGGAGAACGCTTTCGCGATTTCGATCATCTGCATCTGGGATACAGAGAGATTAATCACCTTGTCGCGCGGATCGATATCAATATCCAGCTCGTCGAAAATGGCTTTGGTATCGCGATACATTTTATCCTGATCGACGAAAAAGCCTTTTCTCGGATAACGCCCGAGCCACATATTGTCCATAACGGTACGTTGCAGAACGAGGTTTAATTCCTGATGCACCATTGAAACGCCATTTTCCAGCGCTTCTTTAGAGCTTTTGTAATTAACTTCCTCACCCTGAAAAAGAATGCTCCCCGTATCTTTACTGTAAATGCCAAACAGGCATTTTAATAGCGTCGATTTCCCCGCGCCATTCTCCCCCATCAAGGCGTGAATAGAGTGTGGACGGACTTTTAAATTTACATTATCGAGCGCTTTAACACCGGGGAATGACTTACTGACATCAGTCATTTCCAGCAAATATTCGCGCTGTGTTTGCACGTTATCACTGCCCATATGTCTACCTGGATGAGTGGTGTAGAGTCAGGTCACCCTGACTCAACGCCTGAATACGGGCGCCGCAGCGCCCGCATCAGGTGATACTTATTTGACGAACTGAGACAGATTCTCTTTATCGACTGGAACATAGGCAACGCGAACCACTTTGCCGTCCAGCTTATAGTTGGTGCCTTCGGTAGCAGGTTTACCCGCTGCCAGGTTTTTCGCCATATCGAAGGTGGCTTTAGCCTGGTTTTCAGCATCATTCAGCACAGTACCGGCCATTGCACCGGATTTCACCATCGCCAGCGCTTCTGGCAGCGCATCTACACCGAACACCGGTACAGAAGATTTGTTGTGGGCTTTCAGCGCTTCTACCGCACCCATTGCCATTGCATCGTTGTTAGCGATAACCACTTCGATTTTGTTACCGTTCGGGCCGGACAGCCAGGCGTCCATTTTGTCTTTCGCCTGAGCGGTATCCCACATCGCGGTATCCATATGCAGCTGCTGAGTTTTCAGGCCATCTTTATTCAGCGTCTCGATCACATACTTGGTACGCGCTTCAGCATCCGGGTGGCCCGGCTCGCCTTTCAGCAGCACGAACTGGATCTGACCATCTTTGTTCAGGTCCCATGCCGCGTTCGCTTTCCACTGCTTCTCGATCAGTTCGCCCTGCTTCACGCCAGACTCTTTGGAGTCAGTCCCGACGTAATAGGCTTTGTCATAGCTGGCCAGTGCTTTTGCCGATGGCTCTTTGTTGAAGAACACCACCGGGATATCGTTAGCTTTCGCTTTGCTAATCACCACCGCAGCCGCAGCCGGGTCAACCAGGTTGATGGCCATCGCCTTAACGCCCTTAGCAACCATAACGTCGACCTGGTCGTTCTGGGTAGACTGGCTGTTCTGCGAGTCATTCATCAACAGCTGAACGTCCGGGCTGTTTTTGGCTTCTTTCTCGATATCCTTACGCACCACCGACATAAAGTTGTCGTCATACTTATAAATAGTTACGCCGATACGGGTGTCAGCAGCATGAGCAGTGGCGCCAAACAGCATGGTGGCCACCAGGGCGCTGAGAGTGAAAACCTTCTTATTCATGGTATCTCCGGTTTTTGTAGGGTAGTACTCAACGCCGCGTGTCGGCTATCAGTACAACACGCAGCATCCAGTTGGTGGCGGCGCGGCGATAGTGTTAAATCGATGTTGCGCACAGCCGACGTTCTAAAACATCAAACCCGACTTCCCTGTACGGAAATGCTTTCCAGTTACTGTGTGTGAAAATGTTTCACAGGGCAGTAAGAAGAGAGCTATCAGGGGCGCTCTCGCCGTTACATAATGTTTCAAACCCTGCAGGACGCTGCCATCATAGAGAAGGCCCTGTTAATTAACTGTGAATTTACTCACAGATTGGAAACGGTTACATCCCAGATTCGCCTGAGTTAGTGACGGCCGCCACATTTTGCCGCACGGCCACCGAATGGCGACGCACAAGAGTAGGCATAAAGCAGTGCTCAGCACTGCTATCCAGCTCGCCAGCTGCCCCTTTTAACGCCAGTTCGGTGGCCAGTTTTGCCATGGAAACAATCGGATAGCGCACGGTGCTCAGCTGCGGGTCGGTGTAACGCGAAATAGGAATATCATCGAAGCCCACCACTGAAAGCTGCTGCGGCACCGCAATGCCGTTGTCTTTCAGCGCGGCTAAAGCTCCGGCGGCCATGCTGTCGTTATAGGCGAAGACGGCGGTCAGATGCAGATTACGCCCCAGCAGCTCCACCATCGCCGCTTCCCCGCCCTGTAAGTCGGGTTCGCCGCTGGCGCACCAGCTGTCGACCGGAACAATCCCCTGCTCTGTCAGCGCCTGCGACCAGCCCTCACGGCGCTGATCGTTATCTTCGATGGGGTGGGCAGAACCCAGGTAGCCAATGCGCTGATGACCATGCTGTTGCAGCATACGCATCGCCATCAGCGCCCCGCTAACGTTATCGAGGCAGACGCAGCGGTGAGCAAAACCGGGGATAATCCGGTTGACCAGAACCATGCCCGGCACCTGCTGCATCAGGGACCCCAGCTCGGCATCGCACAACGCTTTTGCATGGACGATCAGGGCGTTACAGCGCTGACGGATAAGCACTTCAATCGCGTGGCGCTCTTTATCCGCCTGATGATAGGAGTTGTTGATAAGGACATGCTTGTGCAGACGCTGGGCCACGGTATCCACCGCTTTGACCAGCGCGCCAAAGAAGGGATCGGAAACGTCCATCACGACAACACCGATGGTGTCGCTAACCTGGGTGGCCAGCGCCTGCGCGTTGGCGTTGGGCCGGTAGCCCAGCCGTTCCACGGTTTTCAGCACCGTATCCCGCGTGTCGCCCGTGACCGATGCGCTGTTGTTGAGCACGCGCGACACGGTCGCTACCGACACGCCCGCTTCACGTGCCACATCACGAATAGTAATCATGAGCGATTACCGCTGAAGTATAAGTTTTGCATAACCCTTCCTGACAGACGCATTCTGGCGTCTATTCTGTCAGTGTGCAGCGGGGGGCTACGTGAATTCCGTCACAGCGCTGAAAACGGTTACATACAAATTTGTAACCTTTGTGATGCATGTCATCTTCCGTCGAGGGACTTATCTTCGATTTTCGTTCCAGAGCGGGTTAAACGCCGCCATAACCACTCCATCGGTCCCTGGCGGAAAACGCGCAGCCACAGGGTGGAAAACAACAGGTTAATCAGCCAGATCGCCGGCACCAGCATCAATAACTGCAGGCGGTCCAGCTGATTAAACAGCGCAAAGTGGTTAAATAGCGTGGTGCAGATCAGCGTCTGTAACAGGTAGTTACTCAGCGCCATCCGTCCTACGGCGGTAATGCCGTGCGTGATGCGAAAACGCTGTAACTGCGGCCAGAAACCGAAGCATAACGCGGCATAGCCCAGCGCCTGCAGCGGCGCACTGATTTCACGCGGCACCTGCAGGAAGAAGCCGGACCAGCGGAAATCCCACTGCGTTACCCACTGCATGACGATCGACGGCAGCTCAATCGCCAGGCCTGCGGTGATGAGGATCAGTCCGCTGCGACGATAGTGCTGCAAGCTGTAGGTGCCCTGCAGCCAGCCGCTGCGCATCAGCGCGGCGCCCAGCATCATCAGCCCCGCCAGCTGCCAGCCATACTGCGCCGCCAGCGCCATCAGCGCCGAACCCAGCATATCAAGACGATTAAACGCCGCTTCCCCACCGCCCTGAGTCCGCCAGAAGGTTTCATACTGCACCTCGGCCGCACCCGGCAGCCAGGAGCTGTTAGGCGTGGGTCCGGACGCCAACCCGAGCACCACCAGCACCGCGCTACCGATCAGGTAAAGCATCACGCCGGTGTTAAACAGCTGCCGCGTACCCGGCACGTCGCGGATCATGCGCCACGCAATTAACCCCACCAGCCCATAGGCCAGCAGGATATCGCCCTCCCACAGCAGCAGCGCATGCAGTAAACCGAAGATCACCAGCCACGACAGGCGCGACTGGATCCAGCGCTTGCCGCGTGGCAGCAGCAGTTGCAGCCCGGCACCGAACAGAATGGCAAACAGCGTGAGGAATTTCGCCTGCGCCAGCAGATCCATGCTCGCCCATACCCAGAAATCGCTGGCGGACGGTAGCCCCTGCCAGGCAGGATTAAGATAGGCGGCCTTCGGCAGGCCAAAGGCGGTGATATTCAGCAGCAGGATGCCGAGGATCGCCATCCCACGCACAAAATCCAGCGGAACAATACGCGGCATAAAAGGTTCCACATCAGGGATGCTGAGACCATTACGGGCGGACCGATAAACAGGGGTCCGCCCCTGAGAGGGATAATCAGTTAACGGTGGCGTACGGAGCGCAGAAACTCCTGGCGAGTGTTCTGGCTCGATTTGAACAGCCCACCCAGTGAAGTGGTGGTGGTGGCGCTGGTAGCATCACGAATGCCGCGTGCTTTCACGCAATAGTGAACGGCATCGATCGATACGGCCACATTATTGGTGCCGAGCAGCGTTTGCAGCGCCAGCAGGATCTGCTGCGTCAATCGTTCCTGCACCTGCGGGCGCGAGGAGAAGAACTGCACGATGCGGTTGATTTTCGACAGGCCAATCACCTTATCTTTCGGAATATACGCCACGGTCGCCTGGCCATCGATAATCACAAAATGGTGTTCGCAGGTGCTGGTCAGCGTGATATCACGCACCGTTACCATCTCGTCCACTTTCATTTTGTTTTCAATCAGGGTGATTTTCGGGAAGTTGGCGTAATCCAGGCCGGAAAACACTTCATTAACGTACATTTTGGCGATGCGCTGCGGGGTTTCCGCCAGGCTGTCATCTTCGAGATCGAGATTGAGCAGCTGCATGATCTCGGTCATATGACCGGCGATCAGCGCTTTACGCGTGTCATCATCCATGTCGCGCACGGGTGAACGCAGCGGGGTTTCCAGACCACGGGCAAGCAGTGCTTCGTGAACGAGTGTGGCTTCCTGACTCAACGTCGCCATGATTTTCTTTCTCCGGCAGGTGTGACTTGCCAGGATAAACAGTCCTGGCGAAAATTCTGAGGCGCTATTTTGGTACACATTGCCGGTGTAATCCAGTGAATCAGAGCAATTGACGATGAAACTGCTTCATTCAGCCATCGCGTCACGCTGCCACACCAGCAGGCCGGCGATCAGCAGCGCTACGCCTGCCACATACAGCGCCGGTTCCAGCCGGTGCGTTAACGCGGTGGAGGCAGCCGACAGCAGCGGCCCGACCAACTGCCCTACCGCATAGCCGGTGGTAAGCAGCCCGGCGAGATAGCGCGTATGCTGCGGTGCCAGTTCACGCGCGTACTGCAGCGACAGCTGCACCACGCAGAGGAAGCCGCCGCCGACCAGTGCGGCCCCCAGCGCCAGCCCGCCCAGTCCGGGCAGCAGATCGGAGGCAAATACGCCCAACGCCTGCACCCACAGCACCAGCGCCAGGCGGCGGTTACTGCTGCCCAGATGACGCGTAAGGATGCCAATCACAATGCCGATCACCGCTGCCCCACCAAATACCGGCCAGACAAACTGGCTGATCAGGCCGGGGAAGCGGGTGGTCGCCATCTGGGCCAGAAAGGTGGCGGGCAGAATGTAACCAAACCCGGCCAGGCTGTAGCTCCACACCAGCCGCTTCAGGCCCGTCGTCAGGCGCAGCGGCTCCGGCGCAATATCCGGGCGATGAAGCTGACCGGTGCGTGGCAGCGTGCGGGCGATCAGCGCCACCAGAATCAGCGCCAGCACGCCGTAAGCGGCCCACGCCCAGGCCGCAGAAACCTGTAGGCTGTGCAGCCCGACCGCCAGCATGCCGCTGATAAAAATCCCGGTGCCGGGGCCGGCAAAAACGGCGGCGCTGAGGCCCGGGCGCTGGTAGCGGTGCAGCTGCTCGTTGCTCCAGGCGGCGATCAGCACCATCCCCCAGCCGCTGGCCCAGCCGATCAGGAAGCGTACCACGCCGTGCAGCCACGGCCCGGAGACGCAGGCCGACAGCAGCGTCAGCAGCACGGCGCCCCAGATGCCGGCCTGTAAGCGCCACTCTACCCGGCGCGTGGCGCGCATGGCGTCAAACGAGCCGCACAAATATCCCAGATAGTTTAAGGCCGCCACCACCGCCGCGCTGGTCAGCGACAGCTGATGTTCGGCTATCATTAATGGCACCTGCGGCGTAAAGGCAAAACGCCCAATCCCCATTGCTACTACCAGCGCCAGAAAGGCGCTAAACGCGACGCGCACAGCCATTTTTACCTCAGATTCTGCTTTTCAGTTGCCACCAGCATGGGGGATGAGTAAACTCACGAAAAGTGAATAATAGTAATCAAGTTACTTACAATAAGAGAATACATGGATCTGACCCAGCTAAAAATGTTCTGTGCCGTGGCCGAAAGCGGATCGGTGGTGCGCGCGGCGGAGCAGCTTCATCGCGTCCCGTCCAACCTCACCACTCGCCTGCGCCAGCTGGAAGAAGAGCTGGGCACCGAGCTGTTTATCCGCGAAAAACAGCGCCTGCGCCTGTCGCCGATGGGGCATAATTTTCTCTGCTATGCCCAGCGCATTCTGGCGCTGAGCGAGGAAGCGCTCAATATGGCGAAAGGCGGCGAACCAGCGGGTAATTTCGCGCTCGGTTCGATGGAAAGCACCGCCGCCACTCGCCTGCCCACCCTGTTGGCCGAGTTTCATCAGCGCTATCCGGCCGTATCGCTGGCGCTGAGTACCGGCACTTCCGGCGATATTATTGAGCGCGTGCGCGCCGGTACGCTGGCCGCCGCGCTCGTCGACGGCCCAATTAACGTTGATGAGCTGAACAGCTGTAAAGCGTTTCCTGAGCAGATGGTGTTGATCTCAAGCACCGAGCATGCCCTGATAACCCAGCCGGCTGACGCCGCAGGCTGTACATTGTTTGGCTTTCGTCCCAGCTGCTCCTATCGCGTGCGCTTTGAGAACTGGTTCCGCGCCGCCGGGGTACAGCCCGGCAACGTGATGGAGATCCAGTCCTATCATGCCATGCTGGCCTGCGTGGCCAGCGGTGGCGGCCTGGCACTGTTACCCGCCGCCGTGCTGGAGCAGATGCCCGGTCGCGAGCGCGTGCGCCAGCACCCCATCCCCGCTGAATTACGTGATACCGACACCTGGCTGGTGTGGCGTCGCGATGCTTTCACCCCCAACGTGGAAGCGCTGAAGTACCTGATTATTGAACAATTTGACGAGAAGTCCAGCGATTAGCGGCGCTTTTCCTCAACCCTGGTTACGCTTAACTCTCTCCACGACTGACAGGAAAAAAATATATGCAGATGATTAAAACACGCGCCGCCGTAGCCTGGGCCGCCGGTGAGCCGCTGAAGATTGAAGAAGTGGATCTGATGCCGCCGCAAAAAGGCGAAGTGCTGGTACGCATCGTCGCCACCGGCGTATGCCACACCGATGCCTACACCCTTTCTGGCAAAGATCCGGAAGGCGTGTTCCCGGCGATCCTCGGCCATGAAGGCGGCGGCGTGGTGGAAGCCATCGGTGAAGGCGTGACCAGCGTCGCGGTTGGCGACCACGTTATCCCGCTTTACACTCCGGAATGCGGCAAATGTAAATTCTGCCTGTCCGGTAAAACTAACCTGTGCCAGGCAATCCGCACCACCCAGGGCAAGGGCTTGATGCCGGACGGCACCACCCGCTTCTTTAAAGACGGCCAGCCGATCTTCCACTATATGGGTACCTCTACCTTCTCTGAGTACACCGTGGTGCCAGAAATCTCGCTGGCGGTGGTCAGTAAAGAAGCGCCGCTGGAAGAAGTGTGCCTGCTGGGCTGTGGCGTGACCACCGGCATGGGCGCGGTAATGAACACCGCGAAAGTGAAGGAAGGCGATACCGTGGCGATCTTCGGCCTGGGCGGCATCGGTCTGTCGGCGATTATCGGCGCTAAAATGGCCAAGGCTGGGCGCATTATTGGTATCGATATCAACACCAGCAAATACGACCTGGCGCGCAAGCTCGGTGCCACTGACCTGATCAACCCGAAAGATTTCGATAAGCCGATTCAGGACGTGATTGTCGAAATGACCGACGGCGGCGTCGACTTCTCCTTTGAATGTATTGGCAACGTCAACGTGATGCGTTCCGCACTGGAGTGCTGCCACAAGGGCTGGGGCGAGTCAGTGATTATCGGCGTGGCCGGTGCAGGCGAAGAGATCGCTACCCGTCCATTCCAGCTGGTGACCGGACGCGTATGGCGCGGTTCCGCCTTTGGTGGCGTGAAGGGCCGTTCGCAGCTGCCGGGCATTGTTGAGCGTTACATGAACGGTGAGTTCCAGCTTAACGACTTTATTACCCACACCATGCCGCTGGAAGAGATTAACGAAGCGTTTGACCTGATGCACGAAGGCAAATCCATTCGCTCTGTGATTCATTTCAACAAAAAATAAGCGAGGAAAGGATGCCATCCACACTGGAGCTTTTAGAAGAACATCGCCTGTTTGGCGGCTGGCAGCAGCGCTATCGCCACCCGTCAACCAGCCTCAACTGCGCGATGACCTTTAGCGTATTCCTGCCTGGCCCAAAAGGCAGTACCCCGCCGCCGGTGGTGTACTTCCTCGCGGGGCTGACCTGCAGCGATGAGAACTTCAGCGTTAAGTCCGGGGCGCAGCGCGTAGCCGCCGAACTGGGGCTGGTGCTGGTGATGCCGGATACCAGCCCGCGCGGCGAAGGCGTTGCCAATGACGAGGGCTATGACCTCGGCCAGGGCGCCGGGTTCTACCTCAATGCCACCGAGGCACCGTGGGCCAGCCATTTTCGTATGTACGACTACATCAACGATGAGCTACCGGCACTGATTTCCGGTAATTTCAACGTCAGCGATCGTCAGGCGATAATGGGGCACTCGATGGGCGGCCACGGCGCGCTGATGATTGCGCTGCGTAATCCGGGGAAATTCAGCTCGGTGTCGGCATTTGCCCCTATCGTCAATCCGCTGGAAGTGCCGTGGGGGCAAAAAGCCTTCCGCGCTTATCTGGGTGATGATGAGACGACGTGGCGTCAATACGACAGCTGCTGGCTGATGCGTAACGGCGGTGCGGTGCTGCCGATGCTGATCGACCAGGGGGACAGCGATCAGTTCCTCGCCGATCAGCTGCGGCCGCAGCGGCTGGAAGAGATTGCGCTGGAGGTGAAGTATCCGTTAACGGTGCGTGAGCAGCCGGGATACGACCACAGCTACTTCTTTATCGCCAGTTTTGTTGAGGATCACCTGCGCTTTCATGCGCAGCATCTGCTGGCATAAAAAACGGGCCGACCGAAACAGAGGGTCGGCCCCTACATGATTGCGCCCAGAGGCCGACCTTTTTTTCCGGTCGGCCCATAATCACATTGCGCCCAGAGGCCGACCTTTTTTTTCCGGTCGGCCCATAATCACATTGCGCCCAGAGGCCGACCTTTTTTTTCCGGTCGGCCCATAATCAAAACGCCGGTGATTCAACTAATCCATCAATTAATACCTGCGGGGTGCCCTGCGAACAGCGCTCAATGCGCCCTTTCACGCCGTAAACCCGTGCCAGGCTCTGCGGCGTGATCACCTCTTCTGGCAATCCATCCGCTATCAGCTCGCCGTTCTGCAACATCAGCACATGCTCACCGTGGCGCAGCGCGATATTGATGTCGTGTACCACTACCACCGTGACGATATTGCGCAGCCGCGTTTCGCGCCGCACCAGATCCATCACGTGGAACTGGTAGTTCAGATCCAGCGCGCTAAGCGGTTCATCCAGCAGCAGCAGCTCCGGGCGGCGGATCAATGACTGCGCCAGGCCCACCAGCTGCTTCTGCCCGCCGGAAAGCTGGTCAAGATAGCTGAGCGCCAGATGAGCGATCCCCAACTGCTCCAGCAGCGCCATCACTTCCGCTTCGCTGGCAGCACTGCTCCGCCCGCCGCTGGCGCGCTGCGCCACGATAATCGACTCCAGCACGTGCAGATGCACCCCGGCGGGCAGCGACTGCGGCAGGTAGACCACGCGGCTGGCGCGGCGGGCAAACGGCAGCGCCATCAGCTCTTCACCATTGAGCCACAGCTCACCGGAGGCGCGGTTAAGCCCCGCCAGCGAGCGCAGCAGCGTCGATTTACCGCAGCCATTCGGCCCCAGCAGTACGGTGATTTTGCCGCGTGGCAGCATGGGCACATTGAGGTCGCTGATAATCTGGCGCTTCGGATAACCGGCGTTAAAGCCGCTGATTTTTAACCCCTGCATCAGACACTTCCTCGGTGGCGCAGAATAATACTCAGGAAGAACGGCACGCCCACCAGCGAGGTCACAATGCCCACTGGAATGATCACACCGGGGATCAAATTCTTCGACACCACCGAGGCCATCGACAGCACCAGCGCCCCGGTCAGCGCACTGGCAGGCAGATAGAAGCGGTGATCTTCGCCAAACAGCATTCGAGCGATATGCGGTGCCACCAGGCCGATAAAGCCAATGGGCCCGACGAACGCCACCGCCAGCGCGGAGATAATGCTGATGCGCAGCAGCGTCGCGAGGCGCAGGCGGCGCACGTCGATGCCAAAGCTGACGGCGCGATCTTCTCCAAGGCGCAGCGCGGTCAGTTTCCAGCTGCTGAGCAGCGAAAACGGCACCAGCACCAGCAGCGCGATGCACAGCACGCCCAGTTTATCCCACGACGCGCGCGCCAGGCTGCCCATGGTCCAGAATACCAGCCCCTGCAGAGTGTCTTCGCTGGCGATAAACTGCATCATCGACACCAGCGCGTTGAAGGTGAACACCAGCGCAATGCCGAACAGCACCACGCCGGAGGTTGCCACCTGCGTCCAGCGCGTTACCGCATCCAGCATCAGCGCGGCAAACAGCGCAAAGACAAACGCATTGGCGGAGATAAACCACTGATCGGGAATGCCCGGAATACCGATGCCCAGCACAATCGCCAGCGCGGCGCCAAACGCGGCGGCGGAGGAGACGCCAAGGGTAAATGGACTGGCCAGCGGGTTATTCAGGATGGTTTGCATCTCAGCCCCGGCGAGCCCCAGCCCCAGCCCAACCACCACCGCCATCAGCGCATAGGGCAGGCGAATATCCCAAACGATCACCCGGGTGCCGGCATCAACCGTTTCCGGCGACAGTAGCGTTTGCCACAGCGTGGAGAGCGACAGGCCCGAAGGGCCAAGGGTAAAGTCAAGCACCAGCGAGGCGACAATCGCCAGCAGCAGAATCGCCATCATCAGCAGGCGGTGGCGCAGCAGCTGATGGTAGCGCCCCATCACGCCTTCAGGAGGCTGCGCGGCAGAGGTCGCCAGCGGTTCGTGGGTTACACTCATTTGAATCCCTGTTTTTGTGTTCAGGTGCGATAAAATAGAGCAAATGATAATACGTATCAGTAATATTTGTAATCCCAGATTTCAGAATAAAAAAAGGCGCGGAGAGCCCGCGCCTGAGTTAACTTTCCGCCCGATTTATTTCTCGAATTTCGGGAATTCCATCTCGCTGTACTTCACGAAACGCGTTTTGCGCGTCAGCTTGAAGCCGAACCAGATAATCAGGAACAGCGGAATACCGATGTAGGTTGCCGCCACGCCGCCCCAGTCGATGGTGTCGGACAGGAATGCCTGGTAGTTCTGGCCGAGGGTAATAATCAGGCACAGCACGAAGGCGAAGATCGGCCCCAGCGGGAAGAAGCCGGAGCGGTAAGGCAGATCGGCCAGATCGTGCCCCTGCGCCACATAACCGCGGCGGAAGCGGTAGTGGCTGATAGCAATCCCGAGCCAGGCGATAAAGCCGGTCATGCCCGAGGTATTCAGCAGCCACAGGTAGACGGTCTGATTACCAAACATTGAGGTCAGGAAGCACATTCCCGCGACCACGGTGGTGGCATACAGCGCATTACGCGGCACGCCGCCTTTCGACAGCCTGGCGAAAATGCGCGGCGCTTTGCCTTCAGACGCCAGGGTGTAGAGCATACGCGTGGAGGCGTACATGCCGGAGTTACCCGCCGACAGTACTGCCGTCAGGATCACCGCATTCATCACCGCCGCAGCCGACAGCAGGCCTGCGTGCTGGAACACCAGGGTGAACGGGCTGACGCTGATGTCTTTCACATCGTTGCGCAGCAGGCTCGGGTCGGTGTACGGGATGATCAGGCTGATCACCAGAATGGCCAACACGTAGAATAGCAGGATACGCCAGAACACCTGGCGCACCGCGCGCGGAATGTTCTTCGCCGGATCTTCCGACTCCCCGGCGGCGA
This sequence comes from Erwinia aphidicola, assembly GCF_014773485.1. Classification (GTDB taxonomy): domain Bacteria; phylum Pseudomonadota; class Gammaproteobacteria; order Enterobacterales; family Enterobacteriaceae; genus Erwinia; species Erwinia aphidicola. Next base: position 178,165 of record NZ_JACXBP010000003.1, read on the forward strand.
TGCCGATAAGCTCGGTGCCCTGGAAGGAGAAGCCGACAATCATCGCCACGCCGATCATGGCGGCAAACCCGCCGGAGAATGGCGCATCGCCAATCTGCCAGTTGTGCCAGCCCGCGCTCTCACCGCCGCGCAGAATGCCGACGATCATCGCCACACCGACAATAATAAAGATGATCACGGTGGCGACCTTGATCAGCGAGAACCAGTATTCCGCTTCGCCGAAGCCTTTCACCGAGATGTAGTTAAGCAGGAAGATCAGGCAGAGGAACAGCGCGCTCCAGATCCAGCCAGGGGTATCCGGGAACCACCACGTCATCACCAGCTGTGAGGCGACGAGGTCAACGGCGATGGTCACCGCCCAGTTGTACCAGTAGTTCCAGCCCAGCGCGAAGCCGAAGCCCTCTTCGACGTATTTTGCGCCGTAGGTAGAAAATGAGCCTGAGACCGGCATAAACGCCGCCAGCTCACCGAGGCTGGTCATCAGGAAGTAAACCATCAGGCCGATCAGCGCGTATGAGAGTAGCGCCCCGCCCGGGCCAGCCTGCGAAATGGTCGCGCCAGAGGCGACAAACAGACCGGTACCAATTGAACCGCCAATGGCGATCATCGTTAAATGACGAGCTTTAAGCTCACGCCTTAACCCAGGCGGTTGTGTTGTTTTTGTGTCATGATCCATGTTTTAACGCTGCGCCTTGCAAAAAATGAGGCGCGATTATAGCAACATGGGCATCCCGGTATAGCGATAACGCCACGTTATAAGTTAGCTTCATGATCGGCGGCGGATTATTAGCGCGGGTACGTCAGGTGTAAACCCTCAGCAGGGGGCGAGCGAAAAAATGGTCGCCCCCTGCGGAGGATCGTCGGCCCGGTTACTCGGTGCAGTAACTCAGGAAACGGCTCAGCGCTTTCGAAATATGCTTCTGGCGGTGGTGAATGCGGTACAGCGTGCGCTTGAGCGCGGGCAGCGGTATCGACACTTCCACCAGCGTTCCCATCTCCAGCTGCTCGGCAATCACCCGCCGCGACAGGCAGCTAATCCCCATGCCGTGGCGCACCGCATTTTTAATCGCCTCCGAATTGCCCAGCTCCAGCGCCAGCTCAAACTGCGGCAGGTGCGACAGCAGCAGATAATCGACAATCTCACGCGTGCCGGAACCATGCTCACGCAGGATCCATGGCGCAGCCGCCAGGCTTTTCAGTGAGACCGGCTGGCTGAGGATCGCGGCACCCGGTGCGGCAAACACTACCAGCTCATCTTCCAGCCACGGCTCGGTGATCAGCTCGGCCATATGACACGGCCCCTCAATTAAGCCAATATCGACGCGAAAATCCGCCACGGCGGTGATCACATCCTGACTGTTGCCGACGCTCATCTCCAGCGGCAGCGCCGGGAAATCGCGGCGATAGTTAGCGATCATCCCCGGCAGTAGATAGTTGCCAATGGTGCTACTGGCCGACACGCGCAGCGCGCCGTTATCTTCACGAAACAGCTGCTCGATCTCCAGCGCCTGCTCCAGCAATCCGACCGCGCGCGGATACAGCAGGCGGCCATGCTCGTTAATGACCAGCCGTTTACCGACGCGGTCAAACAGCTGCACGCTGAGCTGCCCCTCCAGATCGGCGAGGGCGGCGCTGACGGCCGACTGCGACAGCGCCAGCACCTGAGATGCCTGGGTGGTCGATCCGCTTTTCAGCACCTCGGTAAAAACTTCCAGCTGGCGCAGCGTGATATGCATAGTCGTTCCTTACTGTTATTGCGGCGCATCGGGCCTCGATCAGACGATGACGCGTTAACACTTATAGTGGTTAATTATAAATATATAATCAATTTCTCTTTTATACCAGCCCCCCTCATTATGTGGATATTGCATAAGGAGAAGAGATCATGGCTGAACTGAATATTACTCATCATCATCCGCGTCCAACGCGTTTTGCACCCGGCGTATTGCTGGCGCTGGTTATTGCCGCTGCGGCGATCTGGCTGGGCAACCAACCGCATATCGCCGCGCTGGGCCTGGGATCGTTAACGCTGGCGATTATCGGCGGGATCGTGGTCGGTAATAGCGTCTATCCGCGCATTGCCGTGCGCTGTGACAGCGGCGTCGTGCTGGCCAAACAGCGCCTGCTGCGCGCCGGTATCGTGCTGTATGGTTTTCGCTTAACTCTGCAACAGCTTACCGATGTCGGCATTAGCGGTGTGATTATCGATGCGCTGACGCTCAGCTCCACCTTCGTGCTTGCCTGCTGGCTGGGGCAGCGCGTGCTGGGGCTGGACCGTGATACCAGCTGGCTGATCGGCGCGGGTAGCAGCATCTGCGGCGCCGCGGCGGTACTGGCGACCGAGCCGGTGGTGAAAGCGGACCCGGCCAAAGTCGCGGTCGCCATTGCGACGGTAGTGATTTTCGGCACGCTGGCAATCTTTATCTATCCGCTGATGTGGCCGCTGGTGAGCCACTGGCTGCCGCAGGTCAGCGCCAGTGAATTCGGCGTCTATACCGGTTCCACCATGCATGAAGTGGCGCAGGTAGTGGCCGCCGGTCACGCGATTGGCCCGGATGCGGAGAACTCAGCGGTCATCGCCAAACTGCTGCGCGTGATGATGCTTGCGCCGTTCCTGGTGCTGCTGGCAGCGCAGGTGCGCCGCAGTGACAGCAGCAAAAGCAGCGGACCGATTACCTTCCCGTGGTTCGCGCTGATGTTCATTGTGGTCACGCTGTTTAACTCGCTGCATCTGCTGCCGCCGGTGGTGATTAGTTATATCAATCAGCTGGATAACATCTTACTGGCAACGGCAATGGCGGCGCTTGGCCTGACCACCCATGCTGGCTCACTGAAAAAGGCGGGCCTGAAACCCCTGCTGCTCGGACTGATGCTGTTTGTCTGGCTGATTGTCGGTGGCGGTGCGATCAATCTGGCGGTCGCGCATTTGATGGCATAATTCCTGCCGTTTTCCGGTTATGATGATGCGCCTGCACTGCGCAGAATCATTAACAGGAGAACGGCATGAAATATATCGGTGCCCACGTCAGCGCGGCTGGCGGTGTGGATCAGGCGGTACAACGCGCATATGAACTGGAAGCGACTGCTTTCGCGCTCTTTACCAAAAACCAGCGCCAGTGGCGCGCGTCTCCGCTGACTGATGAAGTGATTTCCGCCTTTCGCCTCGCCTGTGAAAAGTATCACTACACGCCCGGGCAGATCCTGCCGCACGACAGCTACCTGATTAACCTCGGCCACCCGGTGAGTGAAGCGCTGGAGAAGTCGCGCGAAGCTTTCCATGATGAAGTAACGCGCTGCATGCAGCTCGGCCTGACGCTGCTGAACTTCCATCCCGGCAGCCATCTGCATCAGATTAGCGAAGAGGATTGCCTGAAGCGTATCGCCGAGTCGATCAATATCGTGCTGGATAAAACCGAAGGGGTGACGGCGGTGATCGAAAACACCGCCGGTCAGGGCAGCAATCTTGGCTTCCGCTTTGAACATCTGGCCGCGATTATCGACGGCGTTGAGGATAAATCCCGCGTCGGCGTCTGCATTGATACCTGCCATGCATTTGCCGGGGGCTACGATCTGCGCACGGAAGATGAGTGTGTGAAAACCTTTGCCGAGTTTGAGCGTATCGTTGGCTTCCAGTATCTGCGCGGGATGCACCTCAATGATGCCAAGAGCGAGTTTAACAGCCGCGTCGACCGTCACCACAGTCTTGGCGAAGGCAACATTGGTAAAACGGTGTTTAGCTGGCTAATGAAGGATGCGCGTTTTGACGGGATCCCGATGATTCTGGAAACCGTTAACCCGGATATCTGGAAAGATGAGATTGCGTGGCTGAAGTCGGAACAGCGTTAAAAAAAGTAGGGGTCAGGCATGCCTGACCCCTTTTGATAACCTGTTACCAGGGCGAGGCATGCCCCGCCCCTACGGTGATAAGATTACACTTTCAGTGCTTCTGCTTCCGGGCGCTTCAGCACCGCGTAAGCCAGGCCAGCAATGAGCGTACCGACGATAATCGCCCCCAGGTAGCCCAGCACCGGGGTGATAGCGCCAGGGATCAGCAGTACAAACAGACCGCCGTGTGGCGCCATCAGTTTGGCACCAATCGCCATCGACATCGCACCCGTTACCGCACCACCGATGATGCAGCAAGGCAGGACGCGCATCGGGTCACGCGCCGCAAACGGAATCGCACCTTCAGAAATAAAGCACAGTCCCAGTACCAGCGCCGCTTTGCCGCCTTCCTGCTGACCCTTGTTGAACTTCTTACGCGCAACCAGCGTCGCCAGGCCCATCGCCAGCGGTGGCACCATACCGGCGGCCATAATCGCTGCCATAGGAGCGTAGGTTTGTGAGCTTAACAGCCCAACGCCGAACGCGTAGGCCACTTTGTTCACCGGGCCGCCCATATCAGTACACATCATGCCGCCGAGAATCGCCCCCAGTACGACCGCGTTGGCGGTACCCAGGTTCGCCAGCCACGCGGTCAGACCGGACATAATGCCGGCAACCGGCGTGCCCACGACGTAGATCATCAGCAGACCGGTGATCAGGCTGGCAACCAGCGGAATGATCAGGATCGGCTTCAGCGCTTCCATACTGGTCGGCAGTTTCACCTTCGAGCTGAGGAACTTCGCGGCATAGCCGGCAATGAAACCGGCGATAATCCCACCAAGGAAGCCGGCGTTAATGCTGGTGGCGATCATCCCGCCAATCAGCCCCGGGGTCAGACCCGGACGGTCGGCAATCGAGAAGGCAATAAAACCTGCCAGCACCGGCACCATCAGGGCGAAGGCACTGCCACCCCCGATCTGCATCAGCGCCGCAGCCAGCGTACCCTGCTCTTTAAACGCGGTGATACCAAAGGCAAACGACAGCGCGATGCTCAGACCCCCTGCGACCACCATCGGCAGCATGTAAGAGACGCCGGTCAGCAGATGACGATAAGCCCCCGCTTTCTCTTTCTTATCTTCGGTAGCGGAAGAGTGGCCGCCCTGCGGCTGGTATGGCTTGGCTTCCGCCACGGCCTTATCCAGTTCCTGCGCGGTTTTCTTCAGCGCAAGTCCGGTAGAGGTGCGGTACATCGGCTTGCCGGCAAACTTCGCCAGATCCACTTCAATATCCGCCGCGACGATCACCAGGTCGGCCTCTGCCACTTCTTCCGCAGTGATTGCGTTACCCGCGCCCACTGAACCACGGGTTTCCACCTTCACCCACCAGCCGCGCTTTTTCGCTTCGGTGTCGATGGCTTCCGCCGCCATAAAGGTGTGCGCCACGCCAGTCGGGCAAGCAGTGACGGCCACGATGCGTTTTGGCCCTTTGCTGGCGGCCGCAGCCGGTGCCGGTGCCGCGCTCACCGCTGGCGCAGTGTACGGCTGGGCGTCAGTCTGCGCTTTCGCCAGCACTTGTGCAGGTTCGCGCATCAGCTGCTCGATATCCGCCAGATAGATGGCTTTACCGTTCAGCGTGCTGTCCGCTGGAATATTTTTACCTGCAACAATGACCTGGTCCGCCTCTGCCGGATTATCCGTCAGCGTCAGACCGGCTTTTGCAGCAGCCGCAGTGGTGATATTTTTTGCCAGATAGCCCGTTGCCAGTCCCAGCGAAGAATCGATTATCAGCAGCGTTTTCATTTAGCTTCTCCTGCTGTTAGTTATAGGGTTGTAGGTCGACACGCGCCATCATCGCGGCCAACTGGGTACGATCGGTAACGCCCACGTTGCTCTGGCTGACGGCCATCGCCGCCACTGCCGTTGCAAGACGCAGTGTATGCTCGCTGGATTCGCGCATCAGCAGGCCGTAGATCAGCCCGCCAACCATCGAATCACCGGCACCCACGGTGCTTACAACTTCACAGGCAGGTGGTTTTGCAATCCATTCGCCTGAAGCATTCACCCACAGCGCCCCTTCGGCACCGAGAGAGATCACCACGTGTGCGATACCCTGCTCACGCAGCGCATGTGCTGCTTCAATCACATCTTGTAATGTCGGGAGTTTACGCCCCGCCCAGATTTCCAGCTCGCGGCGGTTAGGCTTGACCAGCCACGGCGCGGCTTTCAGGCCAGCGACCAGCGCCTCACGGCTGCTGTCAAAAATAATGCACGGGCAGTGGGTACGCAGCTGCGTCATCCATTCGGTGAACGCATCCGGATCGACGCCTGCTGGCAGACTGCCGCTGACGCAGACCATGTCGAACTGACCCAGCCAGGTCAGCGAGTCGGCGGTGAAGCGCTCCCAGTCCTGAGCAGTGACTTCAAAACCTGAGAAGTTCAGGTCGGTCACGTCGCCGTCTTTTTCAGTCAGCTTCACGTTGATTCGCGTGCGCCCTTCCACCACCTGGAAGCGGTTGGCGATGCCAAGGTCGCTAAACAGGTGCTGGAAGCCGTCCTGATTCTCTTTGCCGAGGAAGCCGCCAACGGTGACGTCGATGCCGAGATCCTTCAGCACTTTGGCCACGTTGATGCCCTTGCCCGCCGCGTGCAGCCCGGTGGTTTTTACCAGGTTGACTTCTCCGCGTTCAACTTCCGGCACGTACCCGACCAGGTCATAGGCCGGGTTGAGGGTAATGGTGGCTACGCGTCTGCTCATGCTGCCCCCTCACCCAGGCCGGAAGCGATGGCGGCGCCGATGGCATCCAGCGCGGCGCGGGCATCTTCACCGCTGGCGGTGAAGCGCAGACGGTGGCCTTTTTTCACGCCCAGCGCGACCACTTTCATCAGGCTGCGGCCGTTAGCGGGCTTGCCGCTGCCGTCGAGGTTAGTCACGGTGACATCACAGTTGAACTGCTTGATCACGCTGACCAGGGCGGTGCCCGGACGGGCATGCAGGCCATGTTCATTACGAATGCTGAACTCTTCGGTCAGCACGTCTGCCTGTTCGGACACTTCGCTGGTTAACAGCGCGAGGATCCCGGCGGCATCGGCGCTCAGCAGGCGATCGGCTTTCTGCTGGATCAGCAGATCGCTTAAATAGTTGAGCACGGTTAACGGCTGGTCATCGGCGACGGATACGGTGATCAGCAGCTGTGCAGTTTCACCATTAACATCAAACGGTGCGGCAGCGCGGCTGATTGCCACGGCGCTGGCGAGGTTACCGCTGGTGCTGTCGCTCAGCCAGATGCCCTGCCCGAGGTTCAGCGGCTTACCGGCAATCACGCAGGTCAGGAATGAGGCATCTACCGCGCCCGCCTGCTGTAAACGCCCGGCGTTCAGCGCCTGCAGGGTCATCAGATCGCTGGCTGCAACGTCGGTGGCAATCAGCGAGGTATCAAATTTGAATTCGGCGGCCAGCTTCTCACCCATCAGGATGCTGCGCAGAGTTTCGGCGGAGTCGGCCGTTTTCAGCTGTTCCGTTACGCTATCATCGCTCAGTACGTGCGTCAGCTGGCGCAGCAGTGCCAGATGCTCGTCAGACTTCGCCGCAATGCCGATCACCACATAGGCGGTCTGATCGTCACCCCAGGCGATGCCCTGCGGGAACTGGAATACCTGCACACCGGTTTTCAGCACCAGGTCGCGGGTATCGGTGGTACCGTGCGGAATAGCGATGCCGTTACCCAGATAGGTAGAGGTCTGCTGTTCACGCGCCAGCATGCCGTTTACGTAGCCTTCGCCCACGTTACCTGCTGCGGTCAGCGCGGCAGCAACCTGACGAATGGCATCCTGTTTGTCGCCGGCCTGGGCACCAGGCTTAATGGCGTTGAGTTCTAACTGGAACATGGTTCTCCTCGCTGCTGAATTTGAATCGTTTCAGCTAATTTGAGAAAAAAAGCGCTATCACCTTGATAACAACCTGAAGCGACAACGCTGAAACGTTTCAATGAGTTTGGTCCCGTTAGCGGATCCGTTGCAAGTTTTACTGTGAACGGCGTAGCAGATTTTTGATGTCCCGCACATTTCATCAAGGTTTTTCGGAAAAAGAGCCCCTTAACTCAAATAGCTGAAGGCCTGCTGAAGCCAGACGATACAGGGCTTTATTGTGCAAAAAGTGCGTTAATTCCACACACTTGCGCAAAGGATTGCAAAAGCATTCCCGCCCGCTGGATAACGGCGTAAAATCTCGCCGTTTTTCCTTATCAGGCCCGATTACCCCATGCAAATACCCGCTGCACCCGCCAGAACCTTGCCCGGCAACCGCTCGCTGGCCTTCCTCGTGGTGGCTTTTATCTCTGGCCTCGCCGGGGCGCTGCAGACCCCGACCCTCAGCCTGTTTCTCACCACCGAAGTGCAGGTGCGGCCTTTTATGGTTGGGCTGTTTTTCACCTTTAATGCGGTCATTGGCATTCTGGTCAGCCAGCTGCTGGCGCGTTACTCGGACCGTAAAGGCGACCGAAAAACGCTGATCCTTTACTGCTGCCTGCTCGGTGCGCTGGCTTCCCTGCTGTTTGCCTGGAACCGCAACTACTTCGTGCTGCTACTCACTGGCGTGCTGCTTTCCAGCTTTGGCAGCAGCGCGACCTCGCAAATGTTTGCGCTGGCGCGTGAGCACGCCGATAAAACCGGGCGCGAGAGCGTGATGTTCAGCTCGGTGATGCGCGCACAGATTTCTCTGGCGTGGATGATAGGCCCACCTTTAGCCTTTGCGCTGGCGCTAGGCTATGGTTTCCGCACCATGTATCTCACCGCCGCCATTGCCTTTGTGCTATGCGCGGTCATTGTTCGCTACCTGCTGCCGTCAATGCGCAAAACGACGCAGGTGACCGCAAAACCCATTCAGGCGCCGCGCCAGCACCGCCGCGCTACCCTGACGCTGTTTATCGCCTGCACCCTGATGTGGTCCTGCAACGGACTGTATCTGATTACCATGCCGCTATACGTAGTCAATGAACTGCATCTGCCGGACAAGCTGGCGGGGATCATGATGGGGCTGGCGGCCGGGCTGGAGATCCCGATCATGCTGCTGGCGGGCTATTACGCTAAGCGCTTTGGCAAACGCCTGTTAATGCGCATCGCCGCCGTTGCCGGGCTGCTGTTTTACACCGGCACGCTGCTGTTTGATGGTGAGATGCAGATGCTGGTATTGCAGGGGCTGAATGCGGTGTTTATCGGTATCCTCGCGGGTATTGGCATGATCTACTTCCAGGATATGATGCCCGGCCAGGCCGGAGCGGCCACTACGCTGTTCACCAACTCAACGCGGATGGGCTGGATTATTGGCGGCGCGCTGGCGGGTGCCGTGGCGCAGTTCTGGAGCTATCATGGCGTATTGTGGTTTGCGGTGGTGATGATGGCGGCAGCAATCGCCTGCCTGTTACGCGTGCCGGAACCAAAAGTGCAGAGTTGTGAAGTGGCACAAGGGTAATTCAGGGCGCGGTTTGCGCCTCCAGATCCAGCAGAAACACCATCGCCTGCTGGCGGCTACTGCCGCACATCGTCAATTCCGGCTGCAGCCCGGCACAGACTTTGGGCCGCAGCGGGGAGCCGAATATTTTGCAGCGCGACTGGCTGTCGAGCTGCACGCAGGGTGTGTTTGCCGGTTTGCCGTTCGGCATGCCGGGAATAGGCGATGAAATTGACGGTGCTGTACAGCAGGCACCACATCCGGCACGACATTCCATCACTGACCCCCCTGTAATAAGATCGCGACAATAGCAGCTCGCCCTGCTGAATACTATTGTTTAACGATGGCCCGATCGGGTCGACCAAAAAAGAAGGTCGCCCCCTGCGATCTCCCGAGATTTTGATGATCTTCCGACCAGATATTTTCACTGCGCCATCTTGCCTGGCGGCAGCGGCGCGAGTAACGTGTCGCGATAATTTATCCTCTTCACGACGAGACCTGTTTTATGCCAAGAGCGAACGAAGTTAAAAAGGGCATGGCGATCAATTACAACGGCAAGCTGCTGTTAGTCAAAGATATTGATGTACAAAGCCCCAGCGCCCGTGGCGCGTCTACCCTTTATAAGATGCGCTTTACCGATGTGCGTACCGGCCTGAAAGTCGAGGAGCGCTTCAAAGGCGATGACCTTCTCGACACCATCCAGCTAAGCCGCCGTCAGGTCACTTTCTCCTATATTGACGGTGACGAGTACGTGTTTATGGATGACGAAGACTACACCCCTTACAACTTTAAACAGGAGCAGATTGAAGATGAGCTGCTGTTCCTGCCGGAAGGCGGCATTCCGGGTATTCAGGTGCTGACCATGGACGGCCAGATTCTGGCGCTGGAGCTGCCGCAAACGGTGGACATGGAAATCGTTGAAACCACACCTGGCATTAAAGGCGCTTCCGCCAGCGCCCGCACCAAACCGGCCAAAATGAGTACCGGCCTGGTGGTGCAGGTGCCGGAATACCTGAGCAACGGCGACAAAATCCGCATTCACATCCCGGAACGCCGTTACATGAGCCGCGCTGACTAGCCTTCGCCTGCGACCATAAAAAAAGGCGCGGTCTGATGACGGCGCCGTTGATGTTATGTTATAACAACTTGATTGTGACTACTGATACTCTACCGTGACAATCCCCACTCTTCGCTGCGCATCAATCCAGTGGATTTTGCTGCTGCCGATATTGTAGGGCAACTGCTGTGCGGTCGTGCTGTTCAGTGCCAGCGTGCTGACTTTTGTCTTGCCGTTGCGCTGACAGGAGACATTAACCTGGGTTTTATTCACATCGGAATCGCAGAGAGACTCAACGATACTGCCTTGAAAATTAATAACACCCGTACCGCTCGTTGATTGACTATTCCCTGCCATAACACTGCTCGTCCATGAGGCGAATAGCACCACGGCCGCAGCCGAAAGAATGCTTTTCATGCTCACCTCATCGTTTATTGTGTTCCTTATTAGGATAGCCAATTACAATTAGTTACATGATGAAAACAAATCACGGTAAAGAACGATAAATATCATTAAAGTTTCTTCAAGGAGTGCCGATGACCCGCGTAAATCTGATTACTGGCTTTCTGGGAAGCGGAAAAACCACCACCCTGCGCCATCTGCTGGCCAGCAAACCTGCAGGTGAAAACTGGGCGGTGCTGGTAAATGAGTTCGGCGAAATCGGTATCGATGGTGCCCTGCTGGCGGAGAGCGGCGCGGTTCTGAAGGAAATACCTGGCGGCTGCATGTGCTGCGTCAACGGCCTGCCAATGCAGGTCGGGCTAAATATGCTGCTCAAGCAGACCCGGCCCGACCGCCTGCTGATTGAACCCACCGGCCTTGGCCACCCTAAACAGATCCTGGATATGTTATCGGCGGCGGTATATCAGCCGTGGATCGATCTGCGCGCCACGCTTTGCCTGCTTGATCCGCGCCAGCTGGCGGATAATCGCGTAGTAGAAAATGAAAACTTCCGCGATCAGCTGGCCGCCGCCGATATCATTATTGCCAATAAGCAGGATCGCTGGGACGAAGTCACGCAAACGGCGCTCAGCCAGTGGCAGCAGGATTTCGGCCAGGCGCGGCCGCTGGTGCGCACCTCTCAAGGCACCATCGACGCCGCCCTGCTCGATCGGCCGCGCAGCAATCAGCAGGTATTACCCTCCCCTTTGCACCACCATCACGGCGCCCCCTCACCGCTGGCCTCGCTGCGGCTGAATGAAAATTCCCGCTGGCGCCGCGCGCTTAATCAGGGCCAGGGCTACTATGCGGCGGGCTGGATTTTCGACAGTGACACCGTATTCGACACCATCGGCCTGCTTGAATGGGCGCGACTGGCGCCCGTTTCGCGCGTAAAGGGCGTGCTGCGGATCGCCGAGGGCCAGGTGAGCATTAACCGCCAGGGCGCCGACTTCCATATCGAAACCCGCCAGTTGCCGCCGCCGGACAGTCGGATTGAGCTTATTCACCAGGAACAGTCCGACTGGAATATTTTACAAAGTGCTTTGTTGAGCCTTCGTTTATAATGTCAGGCATACTCTACGCCGCGACATTTCTTAATAAATCCTTAATCACAATGACAACTAAACGCCTGCTAACAATACTGGCCCTGAACGCTGCGGGCTTTGCGCTGTTCTTCTCGTGGTATCTGCCGGAGAATCATGGCCAGTGGTTTATCCTCGACAAGACGATTTTCTACTGGTTTAACCAGCATCTGGTGACTAACCAGGCCCTGCTGTGGCTGGTAGCCATCACCAACTTCCGCGCGTTTGACGGCGTGTCGCTGCTGGCGATGGGTGCGCTGTATCTGCACTTCTGGCGCCGTGAAACCCCACAGGGGCGCCGCCGGATGTTGGCGATTGGCATCACGATGCTGATTACCGCGGTCGGTCTGAACCAGTTAGGGCATTTGATCCCGGTCTCTCACGGCAGCCCGACGAAGTTCTTCCCGGACGTCAACCACGTGACCAGGCTGACCGGCATCCCGACTAAAGACTCCTCTGCGGACAGCTTCCCGGGCGATCACGGCATGATGCTGATGATATTCGCCTGCTTTATGCTGCGTTATTTCACCCGGCGCGCGTTTGCCGTCGCTGTGGTTATCGTGCTGGTATTTGCTCTGCCGCGCGTAATGATTGGCGCCCACTGGTTTACCGATATCGCCGTAGGCTCGTTATCGATAGTGCTGGTTGGTATGAGCTGGTGGCTGATCACTCCGGCGAGTGATTATCTGGTTAACTGGCTGGATCGAAACCTGCCGGGAAAATATAAGCCGCGGAAATAATTTATCGGCAGTAGCGAAACGGCGGGGAATATTTCCTCGCCTGCTGCTGCGATAATTGAAATTAATTAGTCTGCTAACGAAGCGTGATAAATAGAATTTATTATGCCCTGGCCCGCACAAAATCCTCTGATTTTCCCATCCGTCCAGCCCGATAATTCTGATTTTAACTTGACTATGAGCGCGTTGTTGCAAAATTGCACTTAGGTGCACACGGTTGCGCTGCAAATTGACGATAATGTAATCAATTCGTTGCGTAATGATTTCACATCACAAAAACCTATAAAAAACTGCTTAAAACCCCTCGCCATGCGGCTTGTAATCGGTTAACCTCACTTTCAATTAGACGATCTGGCTAAAGTATTTCGGTAAGTTACATTTTAAAGTGTGCTAAATCACACATTTTAACGTTTTCCGAATTGTCTTAGCTCACCGGACTAATTAATCTCGTTTCGCTCCGTCACTTTTCTAACGACTTGGTCGTTAAGGACTTCAAGGGATCACAAACATAATGGTCAAGTCTCAACCTATTCTGAGATATGTTTTGCGGGCGCTCCCCGCTGTCGCGTTAGCGGCGCTGTTGTCAGCATGTAGTTCGAACAGCGGACACAATGTACAAACTGATACTCATGCAGTTAAAAGCCAGAACGGTTTTTTACTTCAAGCGTCTCAGGATGAATTCGAACAGATGGTTCAGAATGTGGATATCAAATCCCGCCTGATGGACCAGTACGCGGACTGGAAAGGTGTGCGTTACCGCTTAGGCGGTACCAGCAAGCGCGGCGTTGATTGCTCCGCCTTTGTACAGAACACGTTCCGTGAGCAGTTTGGCCTGGATCTGCCCCGCTCGACCTATGAGCAGGAAGATACCGGTAAAAGTATTCAGCGCACGAAATTGCGCCCGGGTGATTTAGTTCTGTTCCGTGCAGGCTCTACGGGTCGTCATGTCGGTATTTATATCGGTAATGATAACTTCGTTCATGCCTCCACCAGCAGCGGTGTGATGATTTCTAACCTGAATGACTCATACTGGAAAAATCGCTACCGCGATGCACGTCGCGTACTGAGCCATACGCAAAGCTAACTTCCGATCTCCTGAAGTTCGCGAAACACGAGATATGAAAACGCTGCCCAGGCAGCGTTTTTTTTTGCCTGATTTTCAGCGCAAATAGCGGCGCTGAAAAAGGATTGGTACACATCAATAATCATAGAGACAGAACGGCCAGCGCCGTTATATTCTCATGGGCTTCACCAGAGAGCAGTATTTGACGACAACATAATAAGAACCGGCGAAAACGGGAGAAAACACCCAATGCCACTCACCACCACCGTCAGGCGGCATGTGACGCATCCGCGCAGGATAATCTGCCTGAGTGCGGCAATGGGGCTGCTCTTTTTTCTGTTATTTGTTGCTATCACGCTGATCCTGACCTGGAATCGGCGCTCCGAAGGCCATAACCGGCTTGCCGGATATACGCAGTCTTATGTCATCAACGTTTTCGATGAGCTGAAAACCACCCTGTTGCCCTTGCAGGGCGCGACGCAGGCTCCCTGTGAGCAGGTTCGCAGTGATTTAACCCAGCGCGCGGCCTTTGCAGCCAATATTCGCGCCATCCTGCTGGTGAAAGATCACAGCGCTTTTTGTTCATCCGCCACCGGCCCCATGGCGCTGGATATCGATGAAATCTCACCCGAAACCGACGCCAGCCGTGCCGTTGATATTCGCCTGATCCCCGAAACGCCAATGGTGCGCAACACACCCGCTATCGTGCTGTGGCTGAAGAATGCTTCCCAGCCCGGCAGTGGGATTTTTACCACGCTGAATATCAACCTGACCCCTTACCTGCTGCTCGCTTCGCGCCAGCAGGAGATCAGCGGTATGGCGATTGCCGCCGGGCAGAGGGCGCTGACCACCTGGAATGACAAAGTGGTCAACCGCAGTCAGCTGCCCGCCAGCCCGCTGCGTAAAATCGCCATTCCGGGCTATCCACTCACGCTCTATCTGTATGGCGAAGTGCTGCCGGGGCGCGATGTTCATATTATTTTGCTGGCCGGGCTACTGCTGGGCGTGCTGATTACCTGCGGCTGCTTCCTGCTGTTGACCCTGCGCCTGCGCCCCGGCAAGGAGATCCTGCTGGGGATTAAGCGCGGCGAGTTTCACGTTGAGTACCAGCCGGTCATTGATGCCAGCAGCGGCAAACCCTACGCGATCGAAGCACTGCTACGCTGGACGCATCCGACCGAGGGACGCATTCCACCGGACTCCTTTATCAGCTACGCCGAAGGGCAGAACCTGATCGTCCCACTGACCCGCCATCTGTTTCGCCTGGTGGCGCGCGATGCCCATCGCCTGCGTCACGCCGTGCCTAAGGGCACCAAAATGGGTGTTAATCTCTCCCCCGCTCATCTGGTTCATTCGACCTTCCGTCAGGACGTCAACGACTGGATTAGCGCGATGCCTGCAGACCACTTTGGGTATATGTTTGAGATTACCGAACGCTCCATGGTGGCTGAGGCAAATGCCGATGAGGTGTTCGACTGGATCCGCGAGCGCGGAATTAAAATTGCCATTGATGATTTCGGCACCGGTCACAGTGCCCTGATCTATCTGGAAAAGTTCCAGTTTGACTACCTGAAGGTTGACCGTGGCTTTGTGCAGAGCATCGGCATGGAGACGGTAAACTCACCGGTGCTGGACACCGTGCTGAGCCTGGCGAAAAAGCTTAATCTTAAAACCGTGGCCGAAGGGGTGGAAACCGGAGAACAGGCGCTATGGTTAATTAACCGCGGCGTGACCCATATGCAGGGTTATCTGTTTAGTCGTCCGCGCGGCGTGGCGCAGCTGATCGAATATTATCTGCAGCAGCAGGTACCGGCTAAAATTCTCAGCGTCAACCTCTAGCAGATACTGTCAAAGCGGGTAAAAAGCCTTTAATATCATTGCTCCGCCCGGCTAATGGTGTCAGGCTTAAGCAGATTACTGACCCGTCACAGGTGGGAGCCGATGAAACCATGATTGCGCGTATTGTTGCCCTGACGCTATTTACCCTGACCGCCAGCGTTGTCCAGGCGGAAAAGATTAATGTGAGCTACAGCTTTGCTCAGCTGGGTACAGCGAAATACGCCAGCGGTTTCAACCACTTTGATTATGCCGACCCGGCCGCACCGAAAGGCGGCAGCATTACCCTCTCCGCCATTGGCACCTACGACAACTTTAACCGCTACGCCATGCGCGGCAACCCGGCCGTAGGAACGGAGTCGCTGTACGACACGCTGTTTACCTCCTCGGATGATGAAACCGGCAGCCTTTACCCGCTGGTGGCCGAGTTCGCGCGCTATCCGGATGATTACCGCTGGGTTGAGGTCAGTATCAATCCGCGCGCGCGTTTCCACGACGGTACGCCGATTACCGCTGAAGATGCGGCCTTCACCTTTAATATGTTTATGACCCAGGGCGTGCCCCAATATCGCGTGATCTATAAGGGCGTAACGGCAAAAGCCATTTCGCGCCTGACGGTACGTTTTGAGCTGCCAAAGTCGGACCGTGATCAGATGCTCTCCTTGCTGTCGTCGAAAGTTTTTCCGAAAAGCTTCTGGAAAGATCACAACCTCGCCGACCCGCTGCCGTCACCGCCACCGTCCAGCGGTCCGTACCGCATCACTGCCTATAAAGTGGGCCAGTCAGTCACTTATACACGGGTGAAAAACTACTGGGCTGCAAACCTGCCGGTGAATAAAGGCCGCTACAATTTCGACACCATGCGCTATGACTACTATCTGGACGATAATGTCGCCTTTGAAGCGTTTAAGGCCGGGGCATTTGATTTCCGTGCCGAAGGGTCGGCAAAAAAATGGGCGACGCAGTACAGCGGCAATAACTTTGAACGCGGCTATATCGTTAAGGAAGAGGTTCCAAATACCGTCAGCACCGATACCCAGTGGCTGGCGTTTAATATCCAGAAGCCGCAGTTTGCCGACCGCCGCGTGCGTGAAGCACTCTCCCTGCTGTTTGATTTTGAATGGATGAACAAAGCGCTGTTCTACAACGCCTACCAGCGCGTCGACAGCTATTTCCAGAACACCGAATACGCTGCGCGCAACTACCCGGATGCCAAAGAGCTGGAAATTTTAGGGCCGTTAAAAGGCCAGTATCCTTCGGACGTGATTGATAAGATCTATCAGCCGCCAAAGTCGGACGCTTCAGGCTATGACCGCAGCAAACTGATGCAGGCGCTGGATTTGCTGAAGCAGGCGGGCTGGCAGCTGAAAAATCAGCAGCTGGTGAATGTGAAAACCGGCCAGCCATTCCGCTTCGAACTGCTGCTGCGCAGCGGCGGCAACGACCAGTGGGTGCTGCCGTTCCAGCATAATCTGGCGCGTATTGGTATTACGATGAACGTGCGCCAGGTTGACAGCTCACAGTACCTGGCGCGCCTGCGCAAGCGCGATTTCGATATGCTGCCTACGCGCTACCTGGCGTTTGCCACCCCGGATGCGCAGCTGCAGATTGTCTGGGCTTCCGCCTATATCGACTCTTCATGGAACACGCCGGGCGTGACCAGCCCGCTGGTGGATAATCTGATTGCGCAGATTGTGCAGCATCAGGGCGACAAAGATGCCCTGCTGCCGCTGGGCCGCGTGCTGGACCGGGTGCTGCTGTGGAACTATTACATGATCCCGATGTGGTATGCCGCCAACGATCGCTATGCGTACTGGAACAAGTTCTCGATGCCGACCACGCGCCCGACCTATGCGCAGGGCATCGACAACTGGTGGTACGATGTCAATAAAGCCGCACAGCTGCCGGCGCAACGTCGTTAAGGAGCCAGACTGTGGGTGCTTATTTAATTCGTCGCTTATTACTGATTATTCCCACGCTGTGGGCGATTATTACTATCAACTTCTTTATTGTGCAGATTGCCCCCGGCGGCCCGGTCGATCAGGCGATTGCCAATATTCAGTTCGGCCAGACCACCGGCATGCCTGGCGCCGCCGGAGAGGGCGCGGCGCACGGGCGCAGTTCGCTCAATGCCTCACCGGGCGACAATCAGTATCGCGGCTCGCGCGGGCTGGACCCGGAGGTGATCGCGGAGATCACCAAACGCTACGGCTTTGATAAGCCGCTGCACGAGCGCTACTTCACCATGCTATGGAACTACATTCGTTTCGACTTCGGTGACAGCCTGTTCCGCAGCAGCTCGGTGATCCAGCTGATTAAAGAGAGCCTGCCGGTTTCGGTGACGTTAGGGCTGTGGAGCACGCTGATCATCTACCTGGTGTCGATCCCGCTGGGGATCAAAAAGGCGGTGCGCAACGGCAGCGCGTTTGATATCTGGAGCAGCACGCTGATCATTGTCGGCTACGCCATCCCCTCCTTCCTGTTCGGTATCATCATGATCGTGCTGTTTGCCGGCGGCAGCTACCTCGACTGGTTCCCGCTGCGTGGCCTGGTATCCCCGCAGTTCGACACGCTGCCGTGGTACGGCAAGGTCACAGATTATCTGTGGCATATCTGCCTGCCGGTGCTGGCAACCGTGATTGGTGGCTTCGCTACGCTGACCATGCTGACGAAAAACTCGTTTATGGATGAGATCCGCAAGCAGTATGTGGTGACCGCACGCGCAAAGGGGCTGGACGAGAAAAAGATCCTTTATCGCCACGTGTTCCGCAATGCCATGCTGCTGGTGATTGCCGGGTTCCCGGCCACCTTTATCAGCATGTTCTTTACCGGGTCGCTGCTGATAGAAGTGATGTTCTCGCTCAACGGCCTCGGGCTGCTGGGCTATGACGCCACCATCCAGCGCGATTACCCGGTGATGTTCGGCACGCTGTATATTTTCACCCTGATCGGCCTGCTGCTCAATATTCTCAGTGACATCACCTATACGCTGGTCGACCCACGTATTGATTTTGAGGGCCGCTAATGAGCCGTTTAAACCCGATTAATCAGGCGCGCTGGGCGCGATTCCGCCATAACCGCCGCGGCTACTGGTCGCTGTGGATTTTTGCCGTGCTGTTTGCCCTGTCGCTGGGCGCAGAGCTGCTGGCCAACGATAAGCCGCTGGTGGTGCACTATCACGACCGCACCTATTTCCCGCTGCTGGTGAACTATACCGAAAGCGACTTCGGCGGCCCGCTGGAGACCCCGGCGGATTATCAGGATCCGTGGCTGAAATCGCGGCTGGCAGCAAACGGCTGGGCAATCTGGGCGCCGGTGCGCTTTGGTGACGACACCATTAACTTTGCCACCGATGTTCCCTTCCCTTCCCCCCCCTCGGCGCAGAACTGGCTGGGCACCGATGCCAATGGCGGCGACGTGCTGGCGCGCATTCTTTACGGCGCCCGCATCTCGCTGCTGTTCGGGCTGATGCTGACGCTGGCCTCCAGCGTGATTGGCATCCTCGCCGGCGCGATTCAGGGCTATTTCGGCGGCAGGGTCGACCTGTGGGGCCAGCGCTTTATTGAAGTGTGGTCGGGCATGCCGACGCTATTCCTGATTATCCTGCTCTCCAGCGTGATCCAGCCCGGCTTCTGGTGGCTGCTGGGCATTACCGTGCTGTTTGGCTGGATGAGCCTGGTGGGGGTGGTGCGTGCCGAATTCCTGCGCACGCGTAACTTTGACTATATCCGCGCCGCGCAGGCGATGGGCGTCAGCGACTGGCGCATTATGTCGCGCCATATGCTGCCCAATGCGATGGTCGCCACGCTCACCTACCTGCCCTTTATTCTCTGCGGCTCAATCACTACGCTGACTTCGCTCGATTTCCTCGGTTTTGGTTTACCGATGGGTTCGCCGTCGCTGGGTGAGCTGCTGCTGCAGGGCAAAAACAACCTGCAGGCGCCGTGGCTTGGCCTGACCGCTTTCTTCTCGCTGGCGATTCTGCTGTCGCTGTTAATATTTATCGGCGAAGCGGTGCGCGACGCCTTTGACCCCAGCAAGGTGTATTGATATGGCACTACTCTCGATTCAGGATCTGAGCATTGCCTTTCGTCAGGGCGCGCAAGAGCGCCGCGTGGTCGAGGGGCTGTCGCTGTCGGTCGATGCCGGAGAGACGCTGGCGCTGGTCGGCGAGTCCGGCTCCGGAAAAAGCGTCACCGCCCTGTCGGTGATGCGCCTGCTGCCAACGCCGCCGGTAGTGTATCCGCAGGGTGATATTCTGTTTGCCGGGCAGAGCGTGCTGCACGCCGATGAGCGCACGCTGCGCGGCCTGCGCGGTAACCGCATCGCGATGATCTTTCAGGAGCCGATGGTGTCGCTTAATCCGCTGCACAATATCGAAAAGCAGCTGTACGAGGTGCTGTCGCTGCACCGCGGCATGCGCCGTGAAGCCGCCCGGGCCGAGATGCTCAGCTGCCTTGATCGCGTGGGCATCCGCAATGCCGCGCAGCGCCTGAGTGATTTTCCGCATCAGCTTTCCGGGGGTGAACGTCAGCGCGTGATGATCGCCATGGCGCTGCTGACCCAGCCTGAATTGTTGATCGCCGATGAACCAACCACCGCGCTGGATGTGACGGTGCAGGCGCAGATCCTGGTGCTGCTGAAAGAGCTGAAGCAGGAGATGAATATGGGCCTGCTGTTTATCACGCACAATCTGAATATCGTGCGCCAGCTGGCGGACAGCGTCACGGTGATGCGCAACGGTCAGGCGGTCGAACATAATCGCACCCAGCAGCTGTTCAGCGCACCACAGCATCCCTATACGCAAAAGCTGCTGGACTCAGAGCCAGAAGGCCAGCCTGACCCGGCTGACAGTGCTGCGGAGCCGCTGCTGCAGGTAGAGAATCTGCAGGTGGCCTTCCCAATCAAACAGGGACTGATGAAGCGCACTGTGGGCTATCACCATGCGCTGAAGTCACTGAGCTTTACGCTGCGCCCGGGTGAGAGCCTTGGGCTGGTGGGGGAATCCGGCTCTGGCAAAAGCACCACCGGGCTGGCCCTGCTGCGCCTGCTGCATTCGCAGGGTGAGATCTGGTTTAAACAGCAGCCGCTGCATTTGTGGAACCGTAAAAAGATGCTGCCGGTTCGCCGTCAGATCCAGGTGGTGTTCCAGGATCCTAACTCATCGCTCAACCCGCGCCTCAACGTGCTGCAGATTATCGCCGAGGGTCTGCAGGTGCACCATCCCGAGCTGAATGAAGCCGAGCGCGAGGCGCGCGTGATAACCGCAATGGAAGAGGTTGGGCTGGATCCGGCTACGCGCCAGCGCTATCCGTCAGAGTTTTCCGGCGGTCAGCGCCAGCGTATTGCCATTGCGCGCGCCCTGATCCTGCAGCCGCAGCTGATCATCCTGGATGAACCGACCTCATCGCTCGACCGTTCGGTGCAAAAGCAGATCCTCGCACTACTGAAAAATCTTCAGCAGCAGCACCGGCTGGCCTATATCTTTATCAGCCACGATCTGCGCGTGGTGCGGTCGTTATGCCATCAGGTGGTGGTGTTGCGGCAGGGAGAGGTGGTGGAACAGGGCATGTGCGAAAGCGTGTTTAGCGCGCCAGCGCAGGAGTATACGCGCCAGCTGCTGGCGTTAGCCTGAGAACGGCTCGGCAATGCCTACGCCAAAGTTTTTCAGACGGCAGGTGGTGGCGCATTCGTCTTCGCGCTGGACGAACAGGCAAGGCTCCCCTTCCCACTCCAGCACCGAACAGCTGAGCTGAATTTCAGCCAGCGCGGCCTCAATCTTCTGCATAATTTCCCACGCAGAAGCCCCGCTGTGGCTGAGCAGGCGCAGCCCGATTAAATCGTCATCGCTGTTCAGGAGGTTGAGTGCGCGTGGTTCGACAGCCATGCCAACAGGCCCGGCGCACCAGCGATAGCTTTGCGGCAAACGATGTACTACTGAATGTTGTAACGTATTCAACAGGGTTCCCCAGAGCGAATTTTAAACAATATTTTCACAAATAATTCACAAGGTAAATCATCAATTGGCGCCAGCAAAGCAACTCATTAATAACTGGCACTATTTACCCTGCAACTGTTTACCCTTCAGCGGGATAAATCCTGCATTCGGCGGTTTTTTTGAGAGCTACCTCTCATTTATTCGTTATATTTACCGCGTTCGCCGGCCAATCACAACCAATTTCGCTGCATTCTGGTTACTTCTTGCGAAATATTTTTACAAATAATCAACATATTGAGCAGGGTTTTAGTGGGGAAGCCAGATGATATGGCTCGAGCGGAGAAAGGGTCTTCATCAGGGACGGTGCAGATCCTCGGCACGGGGCGACCGGGAAAATGGTCTTCATTGGGAGCGGTGCAAATCCTCGGCACGGGGCGACCGGAAAAAATGGTCGCCCCCCTACGGCGGGCGATTACACTGTAGGGGCTGACCCTCTTTTTCGGTCAGCCCGGAGTCAGCCCGGGGTCAGCCCGGGGTCAGCCCACCCTATCCGATTTACGTGGCCGTGAAGCGTAGGTAAACAGCACAATCGACACGGTCGCGCAGATAAAGATCGCGCCCACCATCGGCCATGCGCTGTTGAAGGTGATCAGCGACAGCAGTGCGCCAGCCAGCGCCCCCACGCCAAAGCGCAGCGTGCCCGCCAGCGAAGACGCAGTACCGGCCATATGTGGAAACTCTTCCAGGATCACCGCCATTGCATTGGATGACACCATCGCGACGCAGCCGATAAACATCGCCACGCCAAACACCAGCGGCAGAAAGCCGAGGTTCAGCGCGCTAACGATCACCATCCAGACGCCCATGGTGAACTGGATCAGCAGCCCAAGGCGGAACATCACCAGCGGCCCAAAACGGCGCACGCAGCGGCTGTTAAGCAGCGTCATCAGGAACAGAAACACCACGTTAAGCGCAAAGTAATAGCCGAAATCCTGCGGCGAGATGTGGTTCAGTTCGATGTAAACAAACGGACCGGCATTGAGGAACGAGAACAGCCCGGCAAACGAGAAGCCGCTCGCCAGCATGTAGCTGAATACGCGCTTATGGCGGAACAGCGACAGGAAATTACGCAGGGTGGTGCGCAGGTTAAACTTCTGGCGTTTATCGTGCGGTAATGTCTCTTTGATCTGGGTCACCACCATCACGGTGGTGATGACGGCCGCGGCTGAAATGGTCCAGAAAATCGCGTGCCAGCTCCAAATCAGCAGCAGCCAGCCGCCGACAATCGGTGCCAGCAGCGGTGCAATAGTGGTGACCAGCATCACGAAAGACATCATGCGTGAAAACTCCTCTTTCGAGTAGGTGTCACGCATCAGGGCGCTGATCACCACGCTGCCCGCCGCCGCCGACAGGCCATGCATAAAGCGCAGGACGATCAGCTGATCGATGGTCTGCGCCATGGCACAGGCCCCGGCCGCAATCGCAAAGATCAGCGTGCCAACGGCAATCACCGGTTTGCGGCCAAAGCTGTCCGCCAGCGGGCCATATACCAGCTGACCGAGCGCGAAGCCAAGAATATAGGCGTTTAGCGTCATCTGTACGCTGCCCGCAGAGACCGAGAATTCGCGGGCGATTTGCGGCAGCGCCGGAAGATACATATCAATCGACAGCGGCATTAACATCGCCAGCAGTCCGAGGATCACCACCAGACCCACAGAGGAATTCTTATCCTTAGCCACGCACCCACCCTTTAAAAAAAGTCTTAACGCGCCAAACCGACGCTGACAATTTCTTCTTCTGTTAATGGACGGTATTCACCCGGTTCCATATCCGCATCCAGGGCAATCGCGCCGATGCGCTCACGGTGCAGGGCCACCACGTGGTTGCCGACGGCGGCGAACATACGCTTAACCTGGTGGTAGCGCCCTTCGCTAATGGTCAGGCGCACCGTCTGCGGGTCAATCACTTCCAGCGTCGCCGGTTTGGTCAGGGTCTTCTCGTTATGCAGCTGCACGCCGTCGGCAAACTGCCGGGCAGTATCGTCAGAGAGCGGCGATTCCAGCGTCACCAGATAGGTTTTCTCGCAGTGATGGCGTGGAGAGGTAATGCGGTGCGACCATTGACCATCATCGGTCATCAGCACCAGCCCGGTGGTGTCGATATCCAGACGCCCGGCGGCGTGCAGTTTGTAAGCGGTCGGTTCAGCGAGGAAATAGAGCACCGTCGGGTGATCCGGGTCATCCGTTGAGCAGACATAGCCCTGCGGCTTATTCAGCATAAAGTAGCGCGGCCCCACCTGAACGTGCAGCGGGTTGCCGTCATATTCTACTGCGCTTTCCGCGCTGAGTTTAAAGGCACCACTGCGTACCACTTCACCATCAACGGTGATTTTATTGGCGCGAAGTTCGCGTGCGGCGATGGCGCGGCTGACTTCCAGCTGCTGGGAAATAAATTTATCAAGTCGCATTAACTCTGCACTGCCTGTTATTTGGGGTGAAAACGGAAAAATAGGTCTTGAGATGTGGCGTTGGACGCTCATCCAGAATGGAAAAATAGGCTGCGTCTCGCGCATAATTACGAGTCACGGCCTATTATAGCGATAGAAACCCACAAGGCACAGAGGGGATCGTACTCGCAAAGTAATTTCGTGGCATAATATGCCTTTGTTGCTGCTTTACGAGTGTTCATGTCGTTTACCCTACGCCCCTATCAGCAGGAAGCAGTGGATGCCACCATCAGCTACTTCCGCCGCTCCAGCCAGCCCGCCGTCATTGTGCTACCGACCGGTGCCGGAAAAAGCCTGGTGATTGCCGAACTGGCACGCGTGGCGCGCGGACGCGTGCTGGTGCTGGCGCACGTTAAGGAACTGGTGGCGCAGAACCACGCCAAGTATCAGGCCTACGGGCTGGGCGCCGACATTTTCGCCGCCGGGCTGCAGCGCAAAGAGAGCCGCGCCAAAGTGGTGTTTGGCAGCGTGCAGTCGGTGGCACGCAACCTTGAGCTGTTCGATGCCGATTTTTCACTATTGATTGTCGACGAGTGCCACCGCATCAGCGACGCCGAAGATAGCCAGTATCAGCAGATTATCAACCAGCTGCGCCAGCATAATCCGCAGCTGCGCCTGCTCGGGCTTACGGCCACGCCTTACCGTCTGGGGAAAGGCTGGATTTACCAGTTCCACTATCACGGCATGGTGCGCGGCGATGAACGGGCGCTGTTCCGCGACTGCATCTATGAGCTGCCGCTGCGCTACATGATCAAACACGGCTTTCTGGTGCCGCCGGAGCGGCTGGATATGCCGGTGGTGCAGTATGATTTTAGCCGCCTGCAGGCGCAGGAAAACGGCCTGTTTAGCGAAGCCGATCTCAATCGCGAGTTGAAACAGCAGCAGCGCATCACGCCGCATATTATTCAGCAGATTGTCGAGTTTGCCGAACAGCGAGAGGGCGTGATGATCTTCGCCGCCACCGTTGAACACGCGCGTGAGGTGCTCGGCCTGCTGCCCGGCAGTAAGGCGCTGATCAGTGCAGGTACCCCGGCCGCCGAACGCGACGCGCTGATCGCCGCCTTTAAAGCCCGCGAGCTGCGCTACATGGTCAATGTGGCAGTGCTGACCACCGGCTTCGATGCCCCGCACGTGGATCTGATTGCCATTCTGCGCCCGACCGAGTCCGTCAGCCTGTATCAGCAGATCGTCGGGCGCGGCCTGCGCCTCAGCCCCGGTAAAACCGACTGCCTGATCCTCGACTATGCGGGCAATCCTCACGATCTGTTCACCCCGGAAGTGGGCGCACCGAAGGGTAAAAGTGATAACCAGCCGGTGCAGGTGTTCTGCCCCGGCTGCGGCTTTGCCAATACCTTCTGGGGGAAGACCACCGCTGACGGCACCATTATTGAGCATTTTGGCCGCCGCTGTCAGGGCGTGCTGGAGGATGATGACGGCCTGCGTGAGCAGTGCGATTATCGCTTCCGTTTTAAAAACTGCCCGCAGTGCAATGCCGAAAACGATATCGCCGCCCGCCGCTGCCGCGAGTGCGACACCATTCTGGTTGACCCGGATGATATGCTGAAAGCCGCGCTAAAGCTGAAGGATGCGCTGGTGCTGCGCTGTGCCGCAATGGTGCTGGAGAGCGGCAGCGACGAACACGGCGAGTGGCTGAAAGCACGCTATTACGATGAAGATGCTACCGAGGTCAGCGAGCGTTTTCGCCTGAAAACCCCGGCGCAGCGTACCGCCTTTGAGCAGCTGTTCCTGCGCCCGCATCAGCGTGCTCCCGGCGTGCCGCTCGGCTGGAAAACCGCCGCCGATGTGATCGCCCTGCAACCGTTACTGCGCCACCCGGATTTTGTGGTGGCGCGCAAACAGCGCCATTTCTGGCAAATTCGCGAGAAAGTGTTTGATTACCAGGGGCGTTTTCGCCGCGCCAACGAGCTGCGCTGAGTTATTGCATTGCCTGGGGGATGGTATTCGGCTATAATCCCGCCCGCTTTTGCCGGGTTTCACCCGGTCAAAGCTGAACAATCCAGACTGCTGCTGGGTCGCCTGTAGCAGGATTAAAAATTGAAGAGACTTAACAATGTTCACTATTAAAGCAGAAACTCGTAAAGAGCAGGGCAAGGGTGCGAGCCGCCGCCTGCGTACAGCTAACAAATTCCCGGCAATCATTTATGGCGGAAACGAAGCAGCTGTAGCTATCGAACTGGACCACGACTCCGTACTGAACCAGCAGACTAAGCCTGGTTTCTACGAAGAAGTGCTGACTCTGGTTGTAGATGGTAAAGAAACCAAAGTTAAAGTGCAGGCTGTTCAGCGTCACCCGTTCAAGCCAAAACTGCACCACATCGACTTCGTTCGCGCTTAATTGCCCGAGTGAAAATGATGTAAAAGAGACGCCGCATCTGCGGCGTTTTTTTTCGTCTGAATATTGTGGTGATTGGGGGCGGGCCGACCAGAAGGTTCGGCCCCTGAGCCCCTATCAATCACTTCTCGGTAACCCCCCCGGAGCTCAGCCTGAGCCAACAGGAGCTGCAAAAGACGCTCTCTGCGGGCCTCGGCATTCGGCATCCCTCCTGATACCTGGCACCTGTCATCCCGCGATGATATTCAGATCAATTTTTGTGGGGCTACTTCATGAAAGGTTCATCACATCACTACATTTCATGCATATGAAAAACTGTTAACAATCATTCATTAACTAAGGTTTAGCTAAAATATTTTACGCCAGTAGGTTCAATATAATCCTGTAAAGACATCCCCCAATCTCATCCTGGATGAGGATTATCAAATGAAGCTTAAAGTAGGATAAAATATTTTTCTCAGCACGGTTGAACCAGAATATATCCCTTCAGGTCTTGTAAAGTAGCTTTTGTATCGTTTTATAAGGATACCAACCAAACCTCACCCTGGAGAGGATTTATCAAATGAAGCTAAATGAAGATCAAAATATTCTTCTCAGCACGAAAGAATCAGAATATATTCGTTCAGTTCTTGAAAATATTGCTTACGACCCATCGGGTTCAGATTTGTATCTAAACGAAATCCGTAAGGTGGCTTATGCGACATTTCCTGAACGTGTAATAACAGCAATCAATCGAATTAAAAGCTTTTCATCTAGCGCTCTCGGTTACTTACAAATTGATAATCTTCCAATAGACAAGGGTGTCACTGGAAGCCCCCGCCACAGAGAAACCGGCAATGCATTCAAAAATGGCGTATTAAGCGAAAATGTGCTGGTGACGATGGGTGTACTTACTGGTGAACCATATTCTATTGCTCATGAAGGTCATGAGCTGGTAAATAATCTTACACCACATAAAGAGGCCGCAAAAGAATTTACCGGTCTTGGATCTGAAGTTGAGCTTGATTTCCATATCGAAAATGCCGCACAAGCGTATATGCCAGAAGGTGACACCTCACCTCTTGCTCTTATATTACTTGGCGTACGTGGTGAACTTCACGGGGGCCCACAGACCCGTATTTCAGACTGCCGCCGGGCGTTAGAAAAACTTTCTGAGGAAGATATAAAACATCTTTATGGCAAAAATTTTATTATTCGCGTGCCCTACCGTTGGCGTGGCGCTTCTGCTGAACCACGCGATAATACGGATTTAAGCCCAATTCTTTCAGGCCCTATCTCTGCTCCACGTGTCACCGTGGCTTTCTACCCTGATATGGTGCTTGCAGTTAATCAAAGCGCCAAACAGGCTCTTGAAAACCTTTATCAGGCGGTACGTGAAGTCTCATTTGGCATTCAGATAAACCCTGGCAGACTGATACTCATCAATAACAGTTTCACTTTGCATTCCCGTGATAGTTTTAAACCCAATTTTGATGAAAATGATCGTGCACTTCGCTGGGTCCAGAGAGTTTTCGTTGCCCGAAACCTGTGGAACTTCAGAGAGTTCACTGCTGTAGAAGATCGCGTATTTGACCCCACAAACAAAATAGCAGCGTCTGAAAAGACAAATCTTAAAACTGCATCATCAGCAGCGTAAAGCCTTTACGACACCGCTAACGCCAAAAAGGAATGTTAATGAAACCAGCCAGTCGGACATCCCTCAAGCGCTACATTCCGGGTGGCGCCGG
Organism: Erwinia aphidicola; assembly: GCF_014773485.1. Lineage (GTDB taxonomy): Bacteria > Pseudomonadota > Gammaproteobacteria > Enterobacterales > Enterobacteriaceae > Erwinia > Erwinia aphidicola. The sequence goes on from NZ_JACXBP010000003.1 coordinate 206,175, forward strand.
TAATATAACGGGAACCTTACTTGCAACCAGCTTCGGTTTCATTGTCGTCCAACTGGATGTCACAATAGTGAATGTTGCACTTCCGGAAATTGGCAGCAGCTTACGGACAGGTGTATCAGGGCTTCAGTGGGTGGTTGACGCTTATACCCTTTCATTTGCTGCCCTGCTGCTTACAGCCGGATCTGCCGGAGACCGGTTTGGAAGCCGCAATGTTTTTAATGCCGGTCTTTTACTATTCTGTATGGCCTCCCTGACATGTGCGCTTGCACAGTCGGTCGACCTACTTATCGCTGCTCGCTGCCTTCAGGGGGCCGGCGCGGCGCTTATACTTCCAACCTCTTTAGCGCTACTTTCACACGCGTGCGCAGAAGATTCAGCAGCGAGAAGCCATGCAATCGGATGGTGGAGTGCTATCGGGGGAGGTGTAAGCGCCATGGGACCGGTCGCAGGGGGGCTTCTCATAACAGGTTTTGGATGGCGCGCCATCTTCCTGGTAAATCTTCCCGTATGTTTATTAAGCATGTGGGCAACCCACCGGTTTGTGGCTGAAACACAGGCAACTAAAAGTGAAAGCTTCGATACCCCCGGCCAGATTCTGGCAATTTTATTTCTGTTTTTACTCACCTACTCCGTTATTGAAGCCGGGGCAAAAGGATGGTTTTCCACGGCAATATGGACTGGTTTTATCCTGGCACTAACCACTGCATTATTGTTTCTGGCCAGGGAATCACGGGCTGAAAACCCAATGTTACCGCTCACTTTATTTCGCAGCCCTGTACTGACAATTTCAGTTATTTTAGGACTACTTTCAAACCTGAGTTTTTATGCCCTGATATTTATTCTGAGTATTTTTTTTCAAAGTGTAAAAGGATATACGCCGACTGAGGCAGGGCTGGCTTTATTACCTTTTACCGTGATTATAATTGCCAATGTAGCAAGCAGTCGGCTTGCCAGACACTTCACACCCCGCATGACAGTTATTGGCGGGGGAGTTTTATCAGTTCTCAGCTTCCTGCTTTTACACGGTCTGGAGCAGAATACGCCTTATTATTCTATCATGCTGTGCATGATGTTACTGGCGATAGGCTCTGGAATAAGCACGCCTGCTCTCACATCAGCCATTTTGAGCAATGTCCCTGCAACCCGCTCTGCAACCGCATCGGCCATCTTCAATGCGTCACGTCAGGTAGGGAGTGCGCTGGGCGTGGTGCTGTTAGGAGCCATGATGAGAGGTACAATTGATAATATGACAGAGGGTGCCAGTCTCGCCTTTGATATTTCAGCAGTACTAAGGATGGCCGGAGTCATTTTGGCCATATTGTTTCTGTAAAGAAATTATTTCGAAGAGGAAAGGCAATATGATGAGGCTTGTAATTATTGGCATCAGAAAAACAGGAACTAGCCTTGCACTGGTTAATGCAGCGCTAAGCAGGGGGATTGACGTAACGATAATAAGCAACCCCGAGGACAGAATAGACGGAGTTTTTTCTTCATGCGTCGTAATAAAGTACATGATCTCAGATGTCAGTTTCATCATCAACTGGATTAAAGAAAATTATCCTACTCCTCAATCCACTCTGAGAATCACAACATTAAACGATGTGTACGCATGTATTACAGCCCAGGTAAGCTCGGCGCTTAATCTTCCAGGGCCAGACGTCTTCTGCGTCTCCCGTGCAGTGTCAAAAAATCAACAAAAGAAAATACTTGTCGCCAAAAAAATCCCTACTCCCGAATTCAGGGAATTCAACCTTTCAAATATTGAAAAAAAGGAAGCAATGCTCGGCCAACTTGAATTTCCGATAGTTATAAAACCCTCAGAAGGGACTGCCAGTAATGGTGTAAAAAGATGCACTCTTTATTCTGAAGTCTTCAGCCATCTTGATTTTCTTGCCGATCAGAAAAAATTAAGGCCCGACTTGATTCCCAGCGATATTGTTCTATTGGAAAAATATTTACCGGGAACAGAATACTGCGTTGAATATTTTGACGGGAATTATGTAGGAGCCATACGCAAATCTAAACGTTTCGGCAATGATTTTTTTGAACGCGGCTACACATCAGAACTTGATATGGATGAAAAAGCCCTACGCAATCTCATCGAAACAGGTTCTCGAGCAGTCGAAGCAGCAGGGTTGAATTGGGGTCCGGTTCACATTGACTGCATTGTTAATGATGGTCTCGCCGGCATTATTGAATTGAACCCCAGAATTGCAGGCAGTTTTATCTGTGATATTATACACGATGCTTATAGCTTCGATATGGTTGATCACCTTCTTAATAAACTTCAGGAAAAAGACGTTACTGTCCCCGTAAAATTTCTTCCCGACGCCTATGCCTGCGTTATTTTTTTTCTAGAAAGCGATCCGCTGCCCTGGAAGTTTGCTGAAAGTGGAGAATTGAAGAATGACATTATACACATCACCTATGGCCCACAGCACCTGAGGAACCGCAGTCGCAGGGCATACGTTTATATAAGAAATTTAATGCGAAATAAACAACTCGAGAATGATTAAATGAAATTAATAAGTACTGTAGCCATTGTGGATGGTGCATCAACCAGCGCTTATCTGGCGCCTGCTTTTCGTTCTTATGGCATTAAATGTGTGCACGTACTCAGCAGTGAGTCACTGCCAGATAGGCTTAAAGTGCAAATCATTCATTCAGACTATATACGTAGTGTCGTTTACCAGGGCGACATTAATGTTCTGGCTAATATGCTGAAAGATTTGCAAATCGATGTGGTTTTACCAGGCGGGGGGAGTGGCATTGAGCTTGCCTCCGAACTCGCTGATACGCTTGACGTCCCCTATAAAAACCCCGGCCATCTGGCAAAAGCCCGCCGTCATAAATATGAACAGATTGAAATTTTGCACCGTAGCGGTTTACTCACGCCAAAACAGTATCAGTCAGATCAGGTTGCTGGGATTATGAGATGGACACGTACTCATCTGATCCTGCCGGTAGTGGTGAAACCTACACGCGGAGCAGGTGTAAGCGGAGTAAAGGTATGCCACACCCTTTCTCAGGTCCGGGAGGCTTCTGAAAGCATTCTCAACTCTAAATCTTATTATAATGAAGATCAGAATGAAATTCTGGTTCAATCCTGTACAGAAGGTCAGGAATTTATTGTTGACATCGTATCTTTTAAGGGAATTCACAAAGTTGTCAGCGTATGGCAAGTTGATCGCGACCGCCGCGAGTCGCCACGGCTTGAAAAAATGATGGTGGTTGATCATACGCAACAGAGTTACTCACAGCTTATTGATTACGCTAAAAAGGTTTTGAATGTGGTGGGGCTAAATTATGGCCCATCACACATGGAAGTTATGTTAACCAGTGAAGGCCCGGTCATCGTTGAGCTGAATTCCCGCCTCCATGGAAGCCTCGACCCTTTATTGACCACAGCCGTTACGGGCGAAAACCATGTTTCCGCTACAGTAAACGCCTTTGTTAATACGTCACATTTTATCGACAGCATCAGTCAGGACCCCGTATTCAGCGGCTTCTGCGGTCATATACTGTTGGTTTCGCCAGTCTCAGATCGTGAATTCAGGGACTTTCCGTGGGACAGAATTGAAAACCTCCCGTCTTTTGTCAGTGTAAAGCGCTGGGTGAAGCCCGGTGACATACTGCAGGTCACTACAGGCTTACAGACAGCCATCGGTATGGTCGGATTGTTTTATAAGAAATTCGAACAATTGGATACGGACTGGAAAGAAATCAGGAAAATTGAAAAAGATTACTTTTCACTACCTCATATGCCTGCCGAGCCAGCATAGGTTGAGATTAAGCATCTTGGACGAACTTCCGAAAACTTCTACCTACTGGAATTTCTTCAGTAATAAGGTCGGCCCCTGAGGTATCCCCATAAAAATTGATCTGAATATTATCGCGGGATGACAGCTGTCGGTTTGAGGAGGAAGGCTGCTTTCGACATAGCCTCATCGTCGTAGTTGTAAACCCACAGCGAGCATAATGATAGCGGGAGCTGAGCTCAGCCTGAGGTAAGCCGGACGTCACGCGGCAGGGATGCCGCGTGACGAGGCCCGCAGGGAGCGTCTTTTGCCGTTCCGGCGTGCTCAGGCTGAGCTCAGACCGGTTAGCAGGCGTATAGCGAGGGGGGCATTTCAGAGGATACCTTCGCGGTCGGCCTCTAAAAAGAGTGGTAGCGTCGACCCGTTATGGCCCCCCTCTTCCCTGCGGCTACTTCCCGCTGGTGCGGCGCTGCAGCTGGTCGCGCAGGTTCGGTGGCGTGCCTTTGATGGTCAGAGTGTCCGTCACCGGGTCCCAGAAAATACGCTCGCCTAACAGCATCGCATCGAAGTTGATGGTTAAGCCGCCGCCGCTGCCGGCAAACTTGGTTAACTGACGCAGCGTGCTGCGGTCGGCGGGGAAGCTCTCTTCCAGCTCGTAGCCCTGCTCCTGGGTAAATGCCTGGAAGGTTTTCTCCCCCAGCGGCGCCAGCTCGTTCGACAACCCGGCCAGTTCAATCTCTTCACCGGACTTCAGCTGCTCGTTGCAGTAGGCCGAGACCTGCTGACGATAATTCTGACGCTCGTTTTTATCCAGGCTCGCCTCTTCGCAGTAATCATCCACTGCCTGCAACAGGCCGCGGTTCTGCGCTTTGGTGTCCAGCCCGACGCTAGCACCGAGGAAATCCATAAAGAAATCGGAGACTTTACGCCCTACCCGCCCGCGCAGGAAGGTGAGATAGCGCGTCGATTCCGGGTTGGTTTCCCACTCGGTCAGATCGATACGCGCGACAATATCCGCGTGGTTGATATCCAGATAGTGCGTACTGCTGATATCCAGCTCTTCATTAACGCGCATGCTGTTCTGGCTGCTGAGCACCGCAATCAGCAGGTACTCAACCGCCAGATAGCGGTAATGGCCAAACAGCACAATGCCGCCTTCCGCAAACGGATACTTGCCCAACTCATCGCGCAGGCGTGCGCTGGCCGCGCGGCTGAACGCCAGGAAGTCATTCTCACCCTTGCGGCAGTTACGCAGCGCATCGGCCAGCTCGCTCTCTTCATTGAACAGGCCGTAGGCTTTGCTCTTGGCGCTGTAAACACGATGCAGCTCTTCCATCATCGCCGTCACGGTCGCATTGGACGGCAGCAGGGAATCGCGCAGGACCAGCTCAAGCGTTTGTTCGTCACGTTTGATCATCTGGTGAAGGGCAATCTGGTCGATATCCAGACTCATGGTAAACTCTCCTTTAAGCACAGGCGCGTATTCAATCACTGTGCGCCTTTACGATCAACTGCAACAAGTTTACGCGGATGATTACGATAAAAATGCAGAAAAAAATGCGCTCTTACGGTAAGATAGCGCCTTTTAAATCTCAGTAAAATTGACCTCATGGCCCAATCATCTCGCTACAGTAACGAACGCGTGGAACGCATCCTCGCAGAAATGGTGCAGGTTCTGGAACAAAACCAGGCCCCAACCGATCTTTCCCTGATGGTTCTGGGAAATATGGTGACCAATCTACTTAATACCAGCGTGGCACCTGCGCAGCGCCAGCATATGGCTCGTTCGTTTGCCGAAGCCCTGCAGGCTTCCGTGATCAACAACGACAAAGCCCACTAAAGAGACGCCCCGATCCCGCTATGGTAACAAATCGACAGCGCTACCGAGAAAAAGTCTCCCAGATGATTAGCTGGGGGCACTGGTTCGCCCTGTTTAACATCATTTTTGCCTTTATTCTCGGCAGCCGTTACCTGTTTGTCTCCGACTGGCCAGCCTCGCTGGCCGGACGTATCTACTCTTTCAGCAGCTGGATTGGTCACTTCAGCTTTATTGTCTTTGCCGCCTATCTGCTGATTGTTTTCCCGCTCACCTTTATGGTGATGTCGCAACGCCTGCTGCGTTTCCTGTCGGCGATTATTGCCACCGCCGGGCTGACGCTGATCCTCATCGACAGCGCGGTGTTCGCCCGCTTCCACCTGCACCTGAATCCGGTGGTTTGGGAACTGGTCGTTAACCCCGACCAGAGTGAGATGGCGCGCGACTGGCAGCTGATGTTTATCAGCGTGCCGGCGATTTTCCTCGTTGAGATGCTATTCGCGACGTGGAGCTGGCAGAAATTGCGCAGCCTCAACCGGCGCAGCTTTGGTAAACCGCTGGCCGGGCTGTTTATCACCGCGTTTTTTACCAGCCATCTGATGTATATCTGGGCAGATGCTAACTTCTATCGCCCGATCACCATGCAGCGCTCTAACCTGCCGCTCTCCTATCCAATGACCGCGCGTCGCTTCCTGGAAAAACACGGGCTGCTGGATGCGCAGGAGTACCAGCGCCGTCTGGTCCAGCAGGGCAATCCAGAAGCGGTATCGGTGGCTTACCCGCTTAACGACATCACCTTCAGCGATAAAGGCACGCGTAATAATCTGCTGGTGATCACCGTTGATGCCCTGAATGAAGCCTCAATGGCGAAATCGCTGCCCAATCTGATGCGCTTCGCCGACGACAACGTGCGCTTCAGCCAGCACTTCAGCTCCGGCAGCTCAGAAGACAGCGGTCTTTTCGGCCTGTTCTACGGTATCTCACCAAGCTATATGGACGGTGTGCTGTCGTCGCGCGTGCCGTCAACGCTGATCAATGCGCTAAGCCAGCAGGGTTACCAGTTTGGCCTGTTTGCCAGCGACGGCTTTAATTCGCCGCTGTATCGTCAGGCGTTGCTGTCCGACTTCTCACTGCCGAGCGCGCAAAATCAGTCCAACGCGGATACCACCAGCCAGTGGCAGCGCTGGCTGGACAGCCATAAAAATGAGAGCAGCCCGTGGTTCTCCTATATTTCCCTGTCGACGGCAGATGACAGCAACAGTGCGGATAAAACTACGCTGCGCCGCTACAACCGCGCAGCCGGTAACGCGGATAAACAGATTCAGAACGTGCTGACCACGCTCGATCAGAAAGGTCTGCTGGCGAATACCGTGGTGGTGATCACCGCCCAGCACGGCGTAGTGCTGGATGGCGAAGCCGTAGCGGGGAATCGTGAAATGCTGCAGGTGCCGCTGGTAGTACACTGGCCAAACACGCCGGCGCAAACCGTGAATAAACTCACCGATCATCAGGACATCATGACCACCCTGATGCAGCGGCTGCTGCACGTCAGCACCCCTGCGGTGGATTACTCGCAGGGCGAGGATCTGTTTGCCGCTCAGCGACGTCATAACTGGGTTGCCAGCAGCACCAACCATCAGCTGCTGATCACCACCCCACAGGAGACGCTGGCGCTGGATAATAACGGCAGCTATGCCGCATGGGATAGTCAGGGCAATAGTCTGAAAGACCATAAGCCGCAGCTGGCACTGCTATTACAGGTGTTGACCGACGAGAAGCGCTTTATCGCCAATTAACTGCACAAATCCTGCGCAGTCAAGATGTTAGCCGCTTGCAATCGAAGTGAAGTTGAGTAATATAACGTCATCTGTCGGCGCGTAGCGCAGCCTGGTAGCGCATCGTCATGGGGTGGCGAGGGTCGAGAGTTCAAATCTCTCCGTGCCGACCAAAATACTCCAGTTGAAAAGGAGCTAATCTTACGATTAGCTCCTTTTTTGTTTCAGGGCTACTGCCCGCAGTGCTTGCCACTGCCCGGCTGTATTTTACCTGTCTGCTGACGCTGACGGCGAGCCGGCGGGGTTCCCTGGGGATGCAGACAGGACTGGCAGCGGGTCACCGGTCCGAATCGCAGCCTGGCCACTCTTAATGCATCGCTTGCGGAGAAAAAACTGCCGAGAAACTCGCGCTGCTGCACGGGAGGAAGGTGGCGACAGCCCTTAATATGGACGCCGTACAGGCCATTTTGCTGTGGTAGTTTATTAATATAATAAAAAGTAAACATCTACAGACCCTTATCGTTTTGTTGTTTTTATAACCTTATTAACATTAGCTCGAAGCGGCGAAATTGATGTTAAGACTGGCGTCTTTCATCGATTTTCAGAATTTCCTGCCCGGAAAAGGCTAAAAAGTGTAGTTAACGCGGCGAAAAAGGGGAGGAAAAAAGGCGCTTCTTTACAGTTTTTTTTCACTGTAGCTAAAGTTTTCACTGGTCGTAAAATTGTGGCGATCTTCTCAATTTTCAACCCTGCAACAAAACTGTCACAGTAATATCATAGGCTGTCGCTACACTTTCCCGGCAATCCGTAAACAGGATCAAACCCATGGCGACGATCAAAGCAAAAAACCTTAAAGATGCAGAAGAAATGCTGTACTCCGGGATTAGCAAAGTAGAACTGGCTTACGACATCGGCAGCGATGATTTCTTTCGCCTGGCCAGCCAGTGGTGTGACCGCGGCGCTAAAATCTCCAAGGGTGACGATCACTTCGTCGTCTCTCTGAAAAGCATGGCGATACCGCCAAATCACTGATGCGTTAAAGTAGCTTTTGATATCCGGCCATTAACCTGTTTAAATATTTTTTTCTTTTTTAAACAGGTTAGTGGCTATGTCTGCCCTAAGCACCCCACTGTTCAGTAACTACACCCTGCGCCCCCTCGACGACTATCCGGCTATTTTGCTACTTGATGTGCATTTCGACGCCAGCCAGTTTGCGGAATCCCTGTTCAGCACCTTGAACATCACCCCACCCGCGCATCTCATTCGCGCCGTGAAAAAGCGCCGCGCTGAATATCTGGTCAGCCGCTACTGCATTCAGCAGGCGATGCAGACGTTGGGGATTGAGGGTTTTGTGCTGCGTAACGGGGAAGATCGCGCGCCAGTCTGGCCTGAGGGAATCGGTGGGTCGCTGTCCCATACGCAGCATCGGGTATGCGCGCTGCTGACGCGGGAGCGCGGACTGCTGCTGGGGGTGGATTGCGAACGCCTGATGACGGCGGAAACCGCCGCCGAAACCCAGCATATGTTAATCAACGCGGCAGAAAAGCGCATGCTGGAGCAGTGCAGCCTGCCATTTAACCTGGCTCTGACGGTGGTGTTCTCGCTAAAGGAGAGCCTGTATAAAGCGCTCTATCCGCAGCTGTTGCAGTTTATGGATTTCAGCGCGGCGCAAGTGGTGGCCTGCAGTGACGATCTGCAACAGCTTACGCTGCGGCTGACGCACACTTTTTCAACAGAGATGGTGGCCGGGCGGGAGTTTACTGGCAGAGCGCAGGTGCAGCCCGACGAGGTGTTAACCTGGGTCGTCGGGCAGCAGTGATAAGCTTGCGTTAGCGGTTTTCATCCTGTCCACGCGGCTCCGGCGTGGTCAGCTCATAGAGATCGACACCGTACAGTTCGATCATCGGTATCATCGCCTCGACCACGCGACAGCTGTCAAAGGTTGCCATACCAGAGGGGCCTTCAAAATAACGCGTAAAGTGCTGCCAGAACCCTTTCATACTCTGTTCTCCTCTGCTCAGTGAACCCTGATTAAACCTGACGATCGCCCTGCGGCAAAATACCCATTTCTCACAGCTATTTGCGTTTTCCGGCAAAGGCCGCCATTCCCGTCTGGCGACTGTTTTAAGCCAGATTTGTTGTTTTACAGCCCCCCTTCAGCCCTTCAATAATTGCCCGCATCTGAACTGAACAAGGATGCATTATGGCTTACCGACTGAGCTTACTGGATAAAAGCCCGCTGGCCGAAGGCGAGAGCGCATCTGCCGCGCTGGCCCGCACCGTAGCCCTGGCACAGCAGGCGGAGGCGCTGGGCTATCATCGTTTCTGGCTGGCCGAGCATCACAATACTCAGGCGCTGGCCAGCCCGTCGCCGGAAGTGCTGATCGCCTGGATTCTGGCGCACACTACCCACCTGCGCGTCGGTTCCGGTGGCGTGATGCTGCAGCACTACAGCCCCTATAAAGTGGCGGAAAACTTTAACCTGTTGGCCGCGCTGGCCCCGGGCCGGGTGGATCTTGGCGTCGGTAAAGCGCCGGGCGGCCTGCCGCTGTCGACCAAAGCCCTGCAGCTTGGCGTGCATGCTGAAGAGAAAGGCGATTTTGCCAGCCAGCTCAAGCTGCTGGATAGCTGGCTGAATGCCAGACCCACGGGCAAAGAGGAGGACCAGCTGCTGGCGACGCCGCTGCCCGCCCGCCCCGCCGAACGTTTTCTGCTGGGGGCCAGCGAAGCCAGCGCCCGACTGGCGGCACAGCTGGGCTGGCAGTTTGTTTTCGCCGCGCATTTGAACGGTGACCGTCAGGAGCTGGAGCGCTCGCTGGCCGCGTATCGCGACCTGAGCGGCGGCAAATCCGCACTGCTGGCGGTACAGGTGATTGTCGCCGACTCCCCGGCCGCAGCCGAACTGCTGGCAGCGGACCTGCAGCAATACCGGGTGCATGTGGATAACGGCCAGAGCGTCACCGTGGGCAACCTTGAGCAGGCGCAGGCGTTTATTCGCCAGTCGGGTGCTACCCGGCATCGCATCGAACCGCGTGAATCGGCGGTGCTAAAGGGAACTGCATCCCAGGTTCACGCCCGGCTGGCGCAGCTGCACCAGCAGTTTGGCGTCGAGGAATTTATCATCGATACGCCGCTCAACGCCGCGGTACCGCGCCTCAACTCCCTGCGCCTGCTCGCCAGCCGCCAGCCCGCCATCGCGCAGGAGGCCGTATTATGAGCCACGATTTTGCACAACAGCTGATCGCCTGGCGCCGCGAGCTGCATCAGTTTCCCGAGCTTTCCAATCAGGAGTTCGCCACTACCGAACGCATTAAAAACTGGCTGCGGGCCGACGGCATAACCCCGCTGCCGTTTGATCTCGCGACCGGCGTGGTGGCGGAAATCGGTCAGGGCGAGCCGCTGATTGCTTTGCGCGCCGACATCGATGCCCTGCCGATAGAAGAGGGGGTAGCGGTCGAGTTCCGTTCGCGCAACGCCGGAGTGATGCATGCCTGCGGTCACGATGTGCATACTTCGGTGATGCTCGGCGCGGCGCGGCTGCTAAAAGCGCGTGAAAAAACCTTACCCGGCCGCGTGCGGCTGCTGTTCCAGCCTGCGGAAGAGCGCTTCGGCGGGGCCAAAACGCTGATCGCCGCCGGCGCGCTGCAAAACGTCGCGGCAATCTTCGGCATGCATAACGCTCCGGAGCTGCCGGTCGGCACCTTCGCCACGCGCGGCGGCCCGTTTTACGCCAACGTCGACCGCTTTGAAATTGAGGTGTACGGCAAAGGGGCACATGCCGCCCGCCCGCAGGAAGGGGTCGATGCCATTGTCACTGCCAGCCAGATCGTCACGGCTCTGCAAACGCTGGTCAGCCGCAGCTACAGCCCGCTGGAAACGGTGGTGGTCAGCGTCACGCGTATTGAGGGCGGAAATACCTGGAACGTGCTGCCGCAAAAAGTGGTGCTGGAAGGCACCGTGCGCACCTACAGCGATTCCATACGTCGTGATGTGCCGGTGCGCCTCGCGAAGCTGATTGAGGGCGTTGCCGCCGGATTTGGCGCGCGCAGCGAACTCAACTGGCACCCGGGTCCGCCCGCCGTGGTCAACACCGAGCGCTGGGCCGAGTTCAGCAAACGGGTGGCGGCACGCGCCGGGTACGAGGTGCAGCACGCCGAACTGCAGATGGGCGGCGAGGATTTTGCCTTCTATCTGCATGATACCCCCGGCACCTTTGTCAGCATCGGCAGCGCCAGCGAGTTTGGCCTGCATCATCCCGCTTTTAACCCGGACGAGGCCCTGCTCTCCCCCGCTGCGCACTATTTCAGCCAGCTGGCGCAGGATGCATTACACGAGATCGCTTAACCGGCAGGGAACTGCCGAACTTTCATCTGCACACATAATAAGAGTCACTCACTATGAAAAAAACACTGCTCCTCAGCCTGCTCAGCGCTTCGCTGTTACTCAGCATCACGGCACGCGCCGAAACCGTCACCGTGAACGGCACCGGGATCAGCGTCGAAGCCAACGCCGCACCAATCCATGCGCCGGTCAACCCGCAGGCGGTCGCGCTGCTGCCGAAGGATCTGCGTCTGGCGCAGCCGGGCAAGTTTACCGTGGCGGTTGCCGCGCTTAACTCTCCGCCGTTAACGCTGTTCTCCGACGACAATAAAACCCTGCAGGGCAGCGAGGTAGACATCGCCCGCCTTGTGGCCGACAGCCTCGGGCTGGAGCTCAATGTGGTACCTACCTCGTGGGAAGACTGGCCGCTGGGCGTCAGCTCGGGAAAATATGATGCGGCCATCACCAACGTGACGGTGACCAAAGCGCGCAAAGAGAAGTTCGACTTCGCCACCTACCGCAAGGACTCGCTGGGTTTTTACGTCAAATCTGACAGCAAAATCACCTCACTGACCAAAGCGCCGGATATTGCCGGGCTGCGGATTATTGTCGGCTCCGGCACCAATCAGGAAGCGATCCTGCTGGCGTGGGATGAAGAGAACCAGAAAAACGGCCTGAAGGCCTTCACGCCGATCTACGTCAAGGATGATGCCGCGCAGACGCTGGCAATCCAGTCCGGCCGCGCCGACGCTTACTTCGGCCCGAACGTGATTGGCGCATGGAAAGCGGCGCTGACCGGCAAAACCAAACTGGTCGGCAGCGTAGACGGCGGCTGGCCAAAAGCGGCGCACATCGCGGTGACGCTGAAGAAAGGCAGCGGTCTGGTGACGGCGGTGAATGCCGCGCTGAACGGCGTGATCAAAGGCGGCGAGTACGACAAAGTGCTGAACCGCTGGGGCGAAGGCATTGAGCGCCTTGACCACTCAGAAATTAACCCGGCCGGTCTGGGCGATTAACGGAGGTCCGCATGAGCCATGAACAATTTCGCCAGCTGTCGCCGGAAGCCCCGGAGCTGGAACCGATTATCGACGGGCTTTTCGGTGAATACAGCGCGCGCTACGGCGACTTTTTTGCGCGCGATGCCGAGGTTGAACTGACCGAATGGTATCTGCCACCGCGCGGCATGTTTGTGGTGCTGGAGCGCGACGGCGAGATTATTGCCATGGGCGCCTATAAGCCACTGGATGCGGAAACCGCCGAGCTGAAGCGTATCTGGACGCGCGGCGATCTGCGTCGCCAGGGGCTGGCGCTGAAAATCCTGCAGGAGCTGGAGCGGCTGGCACTGCAGGCTGGATATCGTCAGGTGTATCTCACCACCGGTTTCCGCCAGCCGGAGGCGGTGCGCCTCTATCTGTCGCACGGCTATCAGCCGCAGTTTGACACCACGCGCGACCCGGAAGAGTACAGCCGCGCCCCTTACGATGGCCGCCTGCGCTTTACCAAAGCGCTGCATCAGCATGCCACAACAGGAGCCCCCCATGAAATCGACTGAAACCCTGCGCGTGGTGCCCGCCCGCTATCCGCTGCGGCTGGTGGGTGCGGCGATTGCGCTGTTTATTCTGGCGGTGGTGATCCAGTCGGTGGCGTTTAATCCACGCTGGGAGTGGTCGGTGTTTGCCCACTGGTTCTTCCACCCGGCCATCCTCAGCGGGCTGGGGCAGACGCTGCTGCTGACGCTGATTGCCAGCGTACTGAGCATCGTGCTCGGCGTCGGGCTGGCGCTGGCGCGCCTCTCCCCTTCCTGGCTGCTCTCCGGGCTGGCGTTCAGCTATATCTGGCTGTTCCGCTCGCTGCCGCTGATTGTGGTGCTGATTATTCTCTATAACTTCTCTTACCTGTACGACACGCTGTCGATTGGCATTCCGTTTACCGCGCTAACGCTGGCTGAGTACCACACTATCGACGTGCTCGGCCAGTTCAGCACTGCGGTGATTGGCCTGACGCTGGTGCAGGCGGCCTACAGCGCGGAGATTATTCGCGGCGGCATTCTCGGGGTCGATCAGGGGCAGTTTGAAGCCGCTGCGGCGCTCGGCCTGCCCGCCTCACGCCGCACCTATCGCATTATCCTGCCGCAGGCGCTGCGGGCGATTATTCCGACCGGCTTCAACGAGATTATCAGCCTCGCCAAAGGCACCGCGATGGTCTACGTGCTGGCGATGCCGGAACTGTTCTACACCATTCAGATGGTCTACAACCGCACGCAGCAGGTGATCCCACTGCTGATGGTGGCGGCGGTCTGGTATCTGATTATCACCACCGTTCTGTCCGCCGTTCAGCACTATGTTGAGCGCTGGCTGGCACGCGGCGCCACGCGTGAATCCGGGTCGCGCACCGCAACCACTGCGCCGGGCGCCGCCGCCATCACCCCAATCAGGAGCTAACCATGTCTGAAGCGATTGCACTGGAAAACGTCCCGACCCTTGGCCATATCTCCATCGCCGGGGTGAGTAAAAGTTACGGCAAATTTAAAGCGCTGGACGATGTTTCACTGGAGCTGATGCCGGGTTCCGTGACGGTGATCATCGGCCCGTCCGGCTCCGGCAAGTCCACCCTGCTGCGCGCGATTAATCATCTGGAGCGCGTGGACCAGGGCTTTATCCGCATTGACGGCGACTATATTGGCTATCAGCGGCGCGGCAACCGGCTGTACGAGCTGAAGGAGAAAGCGATCCTGCGTCAGCGCACCGGCGTCGGCTATGTGTTCCAGAATTTCAATCTGTTCCCGCACATGACGGTACTGGAAAATATTATTGAAGCGCCGCTGGCGCATAAGCAGCTCAGCCGCGAGGCAGCGGAACGGCGGGCGCTGGAACTGCTGGAAGCGGTCGGGCTACGCCATAAGGCCGATGCCTGGCCGCGCCACCTTTCCGGCGGCCAGCAGCAGCGCGTGGCCATTGCCCGGGCGCTGGCGCTTAACCCGAAGGTGATCCTGTTCGATGAACCCACCTCAGCGCTGGACCCGGAGCTGGTGGGCGAAGTGCTGGACACCATTAAAAAGCTGGCGCGCTCCGGCACCACGCTGGTGGTGGTGACCCACGAGATTGGTTTTGCCCGCGAGGTGGCGGACCAGGTGGTGTTTATGGTGGAAGGAAAGATTGTCGAACAGGGCAGTGCACGGCAGGTGCTGAACCAGCCGCAGCACCCACGCACCCGGCGTTTTCTGGCGAAAGTATTGTAGGACCTGCGGCACGGGGCGAACACGTTGCTTTGTAGGGGTTGACCTTCTTTTTCGGTCAACCCGTTGCGGTACCAGTGCGTTTCACCGCGTCGAGGGCGACCGGAAAAAATGGTCTTCATTGCGGCCGGTGCAAACCTGCGGCACGGGGCGACCGAAAAAAATGGTCGCCCCCTACGGGGGGGAACCCGCTGCGGTATCGGTATCGGTGCGTTTCACCGCATCGAGCGTGGCGGCATCGCGCTCAATGCCGGTCAGCTCGCTCAGCACGCCGTCACGCATCTCCAGCAGGCGGTCGGCATGCAGGAAGTAGTGGTCATCATGGCTGATGGCAAACACCGTTTTCCCCATCTCCTTTAACCACGGCAGCAGCTCGCGATAGAAGATGCGGCGGAAGTGCGGGTCCTGATCCGCCGCCCATTCGTCCAGCAGCAGAATGTCGCGCTGTTCGGCGGTTGCCAGCAGCAGCGCCAGGCGCTTAGTCTGCCCCTTCGACAGCTTGAGGTTCAGCACCCGGTTGCCTTCCAGCTTGATCTTGTCCTGCATCTTCAGGCGTTCCAGCCAGCGCTGCACCAGCGCCGGATCGATCGCCTTACCCTGGTCATCAATCAGGCGATCAAACAGATGCACGTCGGTAAACACCGCCGAGAACATGCGGCGGTAGCTGTCCATCGCCGCGCTATCAATCACCTTGCCATCCAGCAGGATCTCACCGGAAACCGGCTGATACAGCCCGGTCAGCAGCATCGCCAGCGTTGACTTACCGCTGCCGTTGCCGCCAATCAGGAACACCAGCTCGCCGCGCTTCAGCGTCATGTTCACCGGGCCAACGGCAAAACCGTGGTCGCCGTAGTGGAATATCAGATTGCGCAGCTCCAGCGTCTGCCAGCTTTTTGCCGCCGGCAGCTGCGGGAACTCCGCCTGATACGGCGCCAGATTAAACCTGTTCAGCTTGTCAAATGCCACCTGCGCGGTGAGTAACGTCGGCAGCGCGCCGACTGCTGACAGCATGGGCGTGCGCAGGAACAGCAGCGTCAGAGAGTAGGTTGCCGCCACGGCGGTATCGGCCCAGCCCAGGCTGTTGGCGAGGTAAAACGCCAGCCCGATGGCGCCGAGCATCATAATATTCGACCAGTTCACCGCGCTGAGGTGATAGGTATCGGCACGCACGATGTGATGACGGTAGGTTTTGGCATCCACGCTGTAGACCTCGTCGAAGATCTGCTGCGCGCGCTGGCGGTTGAGCGCCAGCTCTTTACGCCCTTCAATAATGGTCTGGAAGTCAGCGTACAGGTTATCTTCGGTATCACGCAGGATTGCCATATGGCGGTAAACCCGCGCCACCAGCAGCCAGCCGCCGATGATGGTGATCGCCACCCAGACGGCGGTCACCACCAGCATTTTCGGCGACAGCCAGGCCAGGTAGGCCGCAGAGCCGACGGTCAGGATAATCCCCTGGATTAACTCCGGCAGGCGCACAAAGGCGATAGTAATATTGCGCACGTCGCTGGTCAGCCCGGCCAGCAGCTGTGCGCTGCCGATCTGCTCAATGCGCTCTACGCGGGTGTCGAGGATGCGCTTGATAAACTCGCCGCGCAGGCGGTAGACAAAGTGGTGGCCGAGCAGCGTCAGCGCCAGCTGCGAGCCAAGCGTTACCGCCATCAGCAGCAGCAGCAGGCCGAGAAACTGTGGCAGCACCATCAGCGAGGAATTTAAGGTGACGATCAGCTCGCGGTTAATAAACGCGATCAGCCCGATCCCCAGCGCGGCGCTGAGCAGGCTGAGCACAATCACCAGAATAAACGGCCAGCGGTACTGCTTGTAAACGACGTGAAGCAACTCCATGAAAACATCCCGGCAGGTAAAAAAGCAGCTTGCAGTTTAATGAGAAGCAAGACGATATCAATAACAATTCTCATTCGGGAGAGTGCCGCGGGGGAAATTAGCGGGCGCGGCGGAAGGTGAGATTAAAGCGGAACGCCCCGGCCAGCGGATGAATGCCCGGCTTAAGCGGCAAAATGCCGTGATAGCGCAGGCGCGACGGACCGCCCCACACCACCACATCGCCATGCTCCAGCAGCACGCGCTGGCAGCCATCACCGCGTTCGAAGCCGCCGAACAGAAATATCGCCGGTAACCCCAGCGAGACAGAAACAATCGGCTGGCGCAGGTCGCGCTCGTCTTTATCCTGATGCAGCGTCAGTTTCGCCCCCGGCTGGTAGCGGTTGAGCAGGCAGGCATCGGGATTGAAGCCGTTAAACCCCGCCTCGCGCGCGCAGGTTACCGCCAGCTGGCGAAACAGCGGCGGCATCGCGGGCCAGCGCTGCCCACTCAGGTTATCCTGCTCGCTGTACTGATAGCCGCGTGAATCGGTGGTCCAGCCGGAATCACCGCAGTTGGTCATCGCCACCGACATGCGGTGGCCGCCGGGCGTGATGCGGTGACGAAACGGGTTCTCTGCCGCGACCTGCTCCACCAGCGTCATCAGTTCTTCTGAACGTGCGCGGGCGCGACGGCGCAGGATCACCGCCCCTTCTGCCAGCGGCTCCTGCCATGGGCTATCTTCGGCAAACAGATCGAGCATCGGCTCTCCTTAATCAGTGCGTGGAGGACGGGGTAAGAAAGGCAGCAAACTGCGGCGACATCCAGCTCTCAAAGCGATCCCCCTGCTTGTAGATCAGATACACCGCCAGTTTATCACGCAGCGCCAGCGCTTTCGCGCGCTCGGTACCCAGCACCATCAGCCCGGTATCCCAGCCATCGGCCTCCAGCGCGGTTGTGGCGATCACCGTGGCAGAAACCAGCTTGTGCTGAATCGGCTGCCCGGTTGCCGGGTCAATGACGTGCGAGATGCGCTTACCGTCCAGTTCATAATAGTTGCGATAGCTGCCGGAGGTGCTGATGCCGTGGCCCTGTAAATCGACAATTGCCTGCACCGCATTCTCTTTATCGGTCGGTTTCTGGATCGCCACCTGCCAGGCATTGCCCTGCGCGTTTTTCCCGCGCGTCAGCACTGCCCCGCCGACCGATACCAGATAGTTGTTAATCCCTTCCCGCTCCATCAGGCGCGCCAGGTGATCGGTGGCGAAGCCTTCGCCGACGGTAGAGAGATCAACATACAGCCCGGGCAGATCTTTTTGCAGCCAGGCCTGCCCGGCGCGGTTGATCACCTGCAAGTGCTGCAGGCCAGTCAGCGCGCGTGCGGCGGCGATCTGCTGCGCGTCCGGCGTTTTCACCGGCTGCTTATCCGGCCCGAAGCCCCACAAATTCACCAGCGGCCCGACGGTGATATCCATCGCGCCCTGCGTCTGCTGGCCAATGCGCAGCGACAGCGTGACGATATCCGCCATATTGTTGCTCACCGGCTGCGGGTCAGTACCGCGATACTGATTAAACCGTGACAGCACCGAGTCATTTTTCCAGGTCGACAGCTCATGGTCGTCGTTGTCCAGCTGCTGCTGCACCGCTGTTTGCAGCGCCGCGCGCCGATCCGCTGCCACTCCGGCCAGGCTAACTCTCCAGAATGTTCCCATAGTGCGCCCTTCGAGTACCATACCATCAGGACCTTTCGATGGCTGAGGCGCGTCACAGGCTGCCAGCAAGCAAACCACCATAAAACTTAAAAAACACCGCCAATTACTCTTCATATTTGCCTGTAATCTTAATTAAAAACTGGTCCGATCCGGGTTATCGCGCAGGAAAAACTCAGATTCGAGACCTTGATCTTGCGGCGTGCTCTCACCAGGATAGTGGCTGAACAGGGCCGATCCCCGCCCCCTTTTTTCACCCTTAACAGGAGAGCCATAATGATCTATTTCGCGCTTCTCATGATTTCCACCGCACTGATTATCTTTGCGGGCTATAAGCATTACAAGCAGACACACACCCGCCAGCTGCATCGCCCGCGCTATCGCTGATGCTAACCCGGCTCCCCTGTTGGCCAGGGGAGTTGCCCTTGCGGCACTCTCTTCGTGCGCGCTGCACCGTATTAGCGCAGCTATTCTGCCCTGCCACACCTTAATCCCGCCTCAATCGCCCCCGCTTAGCTGGCACGTTTTCTGCAAGCATGGCTGGAGACAGAAAATGTTTTCTGCTGACCGCGAGGGATACTACGATGCGCAACAAAAATTCGGTTAAAGAGAACCAGGCACGTCGTCGCCTGCTGCGTTTTTCGCTGTTTACGCTCGGTGGGATGGGGCTGGAAGGCAGTTACCTGCCAACGAAAGATCAGAGTAGTGAGAAGAAAGCGGGCGTGATTGCCGCGTAGACAGGTTGATATTGAACAGGGGCGACCGGAAAAAAAGGTCGCCCCGATGGGCCGTTCGGAAAAGACGATCGGCCCCTACAGTCGGGCCGACCCTTTTGATCAGAACTGGTAAACCAGGCCCACTGCCACCACGTCGTCGGTGTTGATACCGGCGGCTTCGGTGAAGTCGTTGCTGTCCATCAGGTTGATCTGGTAATCAACATAGGTAGACATATTTTTGTTGAAGTAGTAGGTGGCGCCCACGTCGATGTACTGCTTCAGGTTCTGGGTGCCCCAGTTCTGAATGTCGGTACCGCGTGAGGTCACGTATGCCAGAGATGGGCGCAGGCCGAAGTCGAACTGGTACTGAGCAACCAGCTCCCAGTTTTCTGCTTTATCCGCAAAGCCGTAGGCGGCTGGGTTGTCGGTGCTGCCGAAACGGGTGGCGTTGTACGATTTGGTGTACATCGCGGCCAGGTAGATATTGTTGGCATCATATTTCAGACCACCGGTGTAAGCCTCAGCTTTGTCACCGTTACCCAGCAGCGCTGCGCTGTTCTGAGTGTTGGTACGGTCGGAGGAGAACATGGCCGCACCGGCGCTGAAGCCCTGACCGAAGTCGTAGGTGGCAGACAGACCGTAGCCATCACCGTTCTGCGCGGTGGCGCTGCGGTTGCCGGCGACTTCTGCATCGCTGTCGTTTTTACCCTGGTACTGCACGGCGACGTTCAGGCCGTCAACCAGACCAAAGAAGTTGTTGTTACGGTAGGTCGCCATCCCGTTACCGCGCTGGAACATAAAGTTGTCCGCGCCGTAGGTATCGCCACCGAACTCTGGCAGCACGTCGGTCCATGCGCCGATGTCATAGGCTACGCCATAGTTACGACCATAATCGAAAGAGCCAGCATCACCAAATTTCACACCAGCAAAGCCAACACGCGTGTAGCTGTTTGCCGTACCCTGAGATTCTGCGGTGTTCAGCGCAGCCTGGTACTCCCACTGGCCGTAACCGGTCAGCTGGTCTGAAATCTGAGTTTCGCCCTTGAAGCCAAAGCGCAGGTAAGACTGGTCGCCATCGGTGCCGGAGTCGTCAGAGAAATAGTGCAGGCCGTCAACTTTACCGAAAAGGTCCAGTTTGTTGCCGTCTTTGTTATAAATTTCTGCTGCACCAGCCGATGCTGTAACCAGCAATGCCGGGACCATCAGGGAAAGAACGCGAAGTTTCATTTTATTACCCTCTCGATTATAAGTCTTATTTGCCACTGCGTGCTGAATATGGATTTGAGCACGAAGTGTCATGTTAAGCCGAGGTGAGTAATAATCTATCAGGAAAATGATACTGAATTTCCGAAAGTGTTTCATTTAAGGTAAAAATATTACAAAATGTAATTTAAGCGGAACTTTTATACAGCACAAATAGATAAAAATTATGGCATCTAAAGACAAGAAAATAAGATAATTCCATAATTACATCAACTTAACTGGAAACCTATCCTTGCGCACTGAATGATAAAAATTTTCACCCATGTGGATGTATTATTACCCCGCTATCATCATTTTATTTCAGTATTACCTTCATTCACCCCGAATGAGTTGCCACATTTAGTATTCCCGCCGGGCTTAGTTCCCGGCATTTTTTTGCCTTTTTTTCACCCAGCGTCAAAAAATGTCAATAACGGTAAAGTTAACCACGGCAACAAAATAAGTCCCCGCTTTGCCGGGAATTTACGCCAGATAACTGAAATATCCGGCGTGCTCCTCTCTAAATTGCCAATCAATTAAGCGCCGAAAATAACTGCCCCTCTCAGTAAGCCTGGCCGTAATATCTAACGCTCACGCAGCGACTCTTTGACTTTATTCAGCGGCTTAATCAGGTAATCCATGACGGATTTCTGGCCCGTTTTAATTTCAACATTGGCGACCATGCCCGGCACGATAGGGAATTTGCGCCCTGCTTTATTGGTCAACTCGGCTTTGTCGGTGCGTACATAGACGCGGTAGTAGTACTGATCGCGTTTGACCTCATCCTGTAAGGTATCCGGCGACACGGTTTCCACCTCGCCGTGCAGGTCGCCATAGATCGAAGAGTCATAGGCGGTCACCTTCACCGTGGCGGGTAGCCCGGGGCGGATATAGGCGATATCACGCGGGTTAATGCGCGTTTCAATCAGCAGCTGATCCTCTAACGGCACAATCTCCATTAGCTTGCCGCCAGGCTGCAGTACGCCGCCTACGGTGGTGACCTGGATATCCTTCACGATACCGCGCACCGGCGAATAGATTGTGGCGCGGGTGAGCTGATCCTCTTTACCGGTCATCACCTGCAGCTGAGCGTCGAGGTCGGCGTTATTTTTTACCTGCTCTTCACGGGCGCGTACCGCGTAGTCATTGCGTGCTTCGTCAATTTTTCCCTGCAGCTCAGTGACCTGACGCCGCAGGCGGATCACCTCTACCTGACCGGCTGCACCTTTAGCCACCAGCGGTTCAGTCATGCGCAGCTCGTCCTGCACCAGCTTTTTCGACTGTTGCAGGTTGCTAACGGTTTCCGTCAGGTTCTGGCGCCGTGACTGATAGAGCTGGGTCTCACGCGCCACCAGGTCCGGCTCTTTCAGGGTGGCTGCACTGAACTGCAGCGGTGCGCCGGTCAGCTCCGCGCGCAGGCGCTCTGCCGAGGCGCGCAGGGTGGTCGCTTTGGAGGCCGCCTCGCCAAAGTTCGACTGGAAGCGGGTCGGGTCGAGCTTTGCCAGCACCTGCCCCTTCTCCACGATGTTGCCCTCGTGCACGTTTAGCTCATCGACGATGCCGCCGTCGAGGCTTTCGATCACCTGCGCACGGCTGAGCGGGGTGACCTTGCCGGTACCGACGGTGACTTCGTCAAGAATGGCGAAGTGCGCCCAGACAATAAAGAGCACCAGCGCAGCGGTACAGATCCAGATAATGGCGGAGGTGCGCCGTTCATTTTTTTTCAGGCTGCGGTCGATCAATACCAGGCTCATGCGGCATCTCCCCGGGCGGGCGTGGCGGCCGGCGGGGTGCTGGCAGCAGTGGCACGCTTAAGAATCTCATCTTTCGGGCCGTCGGCGATGACCCGCCCGTTGTCCATCACGATAATGCGATCGACCATTTTCAGCAGCGCCGGGCGGTGGGTGACCAGCACCAGCGTGCGTCCGCTCAGCCAGCCCTGCATCTGCTTAATCACATGCTCTTCCAGCTGTTCATCCATTGAAGCGGTCGGCTCATCCATCAGTACCACCTGCGGCTGGCGCAGGATCATACGGCTCAGCATCACCATCTGCCGCTGCCCGCCGGACAGCCCGCGCCCGCCCTCATTAATAATGCGGTCGAGGCTGGCGGCATCCTGCTGGATCAGGCTCAGCGCCCCGCTGACGCGTAGCGCCTGCAGCATATCCTGCTCGCTGGCGTGGGGATTCCCCAGCATCAGGTTCTGGCGCAGCGTGCCGAAGAACAGGCGTGAATCCTGCGACAGCCAGCCGAGCTGACGGCGCAGATCCACCGGGTCAATACGGCGCAGATCAACGCCATCGACCATCACTTTGCCCTGGCTGGCCAGTGCCTGGCCGGCCAGCAGCTTGAGCAGCGTCGATTTTCCGGCACCGACGCGGCCAAGAATGGCGATGCGCTCCCCCGGTTTAATCTGCAGCTGATTGATGGTCAGCACGTTTTTCGGGTTCTCTTCCTCATAGCTGTACTGCACGCCGCGCAGATCGTAGTGCCCAGTCAGCGTTGGGCAGTGCGCCATTTCGCCCTCCTCCGGCTGGTCGAGCGGCTTTTTCAGCAGTTCGTCCAGGCCGTTCATCGCGCTTTTTGCATGCTGCCAGCGCGAGAACACCATCGTCAGCTGCATCAGCGGCGCAATGGTGCGTGAGGAGAGCATGCTGCTGGCGACCAGGGTACCGGTAGTAATTGCGCCGTCGAGCACCAGATAGACGCCGAATACCAGCATGCTGGCATAGGTCAGCTGCTGCACGCTGGAGGCCCAGCCGGTGAGCCGGGCGCCCCACAGTCGCTGCTGCATGCCGATGGCGGCGCTCACTTCATGCGTCTGCTCCCACTGGCGCTGGAAGTACGGCTCCGCCTGCAGCGATTTAATATCCTCAATCCCTTCAATAGTCTCCACAAGGATCGCATTGCGCAGCGCCCCTTCGCGCAGCCCCTCTTTTGCCAGTTTCGCCATCGGGATCTGGATCAGCAGGCCAGGAATGACGATCAGCGGGATCGCCAGCAGCGGCACAATCACCAGCGGGCCGCCGATAAACGCCATGATAAACAGGAACAGGATGACAAACGGCATATCCGCTGCCGCCCCGACGGTGGTGGAGGTCAACAGCTCGCGCACCTGGTCTATCTCACGCAGCTGGGAGATAAACGAACCGGTGGATTTGGGCCTGGCCTCGTTGCGGATGTTCATCGCCCTGGCAAAAAGCATGGAGGAGACTTTCAGGTCGATGCGCTTCCCCATCAGATCGGAAACCTGGGTACGCATCAGGCGGATGAGATATTCAATCACCGCCGCGATCAGTACGCCGCCGAACAGCACCCACAGCGTCGATTCGGACTGTGCGGGGATCACCCGGTCATAGATCTGCATCGAGAACAGGATCCCGGCCAGCGCCAGCACGTTGCCAACAATCGAGGCCAGTGAGATCTCACCAATTCGGCGCCCCATTCCTTTGAAGTTGTGCCAGAACCAGTGCTCTTTATACGGCTGAACAAATTCATCGATGCGCGCATCGCGCCCGCGCGCCGCCACGCCAACGATGCCGACCTCCTGCTGGCTCTGGGCCAGCAGCAGCGCCAGCTCGCTTTCGCGTACCACGTCGCCGCCGTCGCTCAGCCAGTAGCGGGCATTACCTTCGCCGTCGATGGCTTCCAGCACCACCACGCTGCCGTTCTCCATGATCAGCACCACCGGCGTGACCTCCTGACGCCAGCGGATCTTATCGCGCGGGGTCATGGTGAGATGCAGACCGAGCAGCCCGGCCAGGCGCTCCAGCTGCTGAGGCGGGCTGAGGTGTTCGAACCAGCGCATCTGCTGACGCAGGGTTTTTCCATCGGCCGGCTTACCGAAGCGCGCCGCCACGCGCAGCATGGCATCGATCCAGTTTTCGGTGGTTGCGGTTTGTTTCGTCATAGAACTGCCTTATCTGGTTGTCATGCACACGGCCGCTTTACAGCGACGGCAGCGTTTGCCCACTGTTTGCTTCACGATCGATGCCTAAAATATCCAGCAGATTGTCGACTGCGGCAGCGTAGCGGACCGTGGCATCCCAGCCGTCGTACAGCGCCGTCAGGCGGCCGCTGTCGGCCTGAAAGACATCCTGCTCCACGCTGAGCAGGTCATTCAGGCTGCGTTTGTTCAGTTTGTACTCATCGGCGTAGACCGAACGCGTATGATCCGCGCTGTCCAGCTGCATCTCACCCGCCTGCTGGCGCTGCTGCGCGCCGATCATGTCGGCGTAGGCAGTGGAGGCATTCTGGTTGATTTGCAGCTTTGACTGCTGGATGGCGGCTTCGGCGGCTTCGCGGTCGCCCTCGGCGGCGCGGGTTTTGGCATTAACCAGCCCGCCCTGATAGAGCGGCGCTTCGACCTGCAGTTGCAGCTCGTCGTCCCAGTAAGAGCGGCTCTGGTTTTCATAGCGGGTGCGCCCCGCCTGCACTTTGATGGTCGGCCAGTGGTTGGAGGAGGCCTGGCGCACGCGCTCCATCGCAGCTTCCTGCTTGGCCTGCGCGCTGCGCACCGCAGCGCTTTTCTCATAGGCAATCTTATCCAGCGTTACCTGCTGGTTGAGCAGTGCCTGCGGCAGTTCCGGCAGATTGTCGGACATCACTCCGGTCAGCACCGTCAGCTGCGCGCGCGCCGAGCGCTCCTGCGCACGGTACTGCTCCATGCTGGCGTTCATCCCGGCGATGCGCGTTGACGCCTGCAATACGTCGGACTGCGAGCTAAGCCCGGCATCGGCGCGCAGTTTCGCCATGTCGCGCACCCGCTCCAGCGAGCGAATGTTGGCGCGCGCGGCCTCCACCAGCGCCTGGTAGCGCTTGACCGACAGATAGGCTTGCAGCGTGTCCTGCGCCACGGTGGTCATGGTGTCGTACAGGGCATATTGATAGGCTTCAGAGAGCTTGTGCTGTTCATCAATCGCCCCGCCGGTGCGGCCAAAGTCATACAGCAGCTGGCTGAGGGTGATGCCGCCCGAAGCGCTGTTGTTCAGGCTGCCTGCGGAGTCGGTCTGCTGCGAGCGCCCACCGCTGGCCGCCAGCGAGATTTGCGGATACCACGCGCTTTTCGCCGCATCGAGATCGGCGTCGCCAACACGGATTTGTGCGGCAGCTTCAGAAATTTTCGGGTTGCGGGCAAAAGCGCGCAGGATGGCATCGCGCAGGGTCAGGGTAGCAATCTGTTCTTCGGTCGGTGCCGCGCGCCAGTTAAATGCCGCGACCGGCTGCTGTTGCGCGGCCAGCGCCGTCTGACTACTCAGGCAGGTGGCAAGAATAATAACCGCGCCACGGGCGGAATTAGCCATTGATCTCTCCTTAATACCCCGGAAAAATGAAAAACGCCCGCGGAAAAACACAAGCTGTGCTGTTTCTTCCCACGTATCACGTTGGCCAGCATCACAACCATGATGCCAGGCTTTACCCGGTGTGCTTAAGGATTACCATGTAATCCGTAACAAGAATAAATTGGCTCAGCGCCAAAAAAATGCAAATAATTTTCATGACGTTATCAATACCGGCGTCGTTGAGTGCCAGTTTCTATACTGGGTTGACTGGCGCCACAACGACCAACAGCGGCCGAAGCCGCTGCTGGTCATTATTTTTACCAACCCATCACTTCCTCTTAACTTTAGACCCCCTGCACGGGAATGCGAACCGCGCAGGGGTTATTTTTTTGTTATATGACATGGACCTGCAGATTGTGCTGGATCAACACGTCGCCCAGGGTGTTCTCTGACGACAGCGCCGAGTTGTGGTAGACGTCATAGGTTTGCCCGCCGACCGTGCGCTGCCCGGTGGTAGCCCAGATGCCGCCATCACCGTTGGCCAGCGTCACCTGGTCACCCAGCGTCCCTTTAATCAACAAATCATCCGTCTGCTTGTCGGTGATGTTCAGCGCCTCGTTAAGGTCCAGCTTGATGCTGTTATTGCCCGCCGAGCCGAGGTCGATGATCTCGATATGCTCCACCTTCAGCCCGAGCGAGGTGAGATCCAGCGTGAGATGCTCGCCGTTCAGCACCAGGGTGTCGGTCCCTGCGCCACCGTCGATATGGCTAAAGTCCATTGAGCCAACCGAGATGGTGTCGTTACCGCTGCTGCCCGTCACCGAGTCGCCATGCAGCACCTGCCCGTCCGCCAGCGTAATGGTGACGCCGCCGATGGTGTAAGCATCGCTGTCAGCCTCGACGGGGGTGGTCGCCGCTGCCGCGGTGCTGGTCGTTGCGCTGGTGCTGGTTGTGGCGGCATCGGTGCTGCTGGTGTCGCTGTCGGTCACCAGCGTCGAGTGAACTGCCGCGACGGCATGCGCCGTGCTGCTGCTCTCCTCCGTGGTGGTGCTGGTTTTGCTGCTGGTGCTGGAGGTATCGGTTGAGGCCACCGCCAGCGAGTCATCAGCCGCGACCGCCATCAGCGATGCCGCTGCCACCGTTGAGCTGACCGGCAACAGCGAGCCGAGCAGCAGCGTGGTAGAGGTCGTCGCCGGGTTGCCCGCCGCATCCACCGCCGCGACCGTCACCAGCGCACCCAGGTTCAGCGTGGTGAGTAGCCCCCCGGTGAACTTGGCGCTGTAGCGCCCATTGGCGTCAATCACTGCCGTTTGCGTTTGCGACTGGCCATTCTGCGACAGCGTGATGCTGACCGTGGTGCCCGTTGCCAGGCGCAGCGTGCCGCCGGAGATGGTCAGACCGGTTAACAGCACATTCACCAGGCTGGTAACCGCATCGACCCCAACTGCCGGCAGGCTGTGGGTCACCGCCGTGAAGCTGGTGCTGGTGCTGGCGCTGTTGCCCGCCCGGTCCGTCACGGTTACCGCGACAGTGTGGCTGCCATCGGCAATCGCGCTGAGGCCCGAGCTCGGCACGCTGACGCTCCAGCTGCCGTTGCTGCCCACCGTGGTGTTGTAGACCGTACCGGCAATGTTGACCGCCACGGTTCCGCCCACCGCGTTGGTTGCCGTGCCGCTCAGGGTCTGCGCCGCCCCCGCTTCCGCCAGGTTGAGGTAGTGGTCGGTAAAAACCGAGGCGTTGGTCAGCGTGACCGTTGGCGTGACGTGCGTACCGACAATCACCGATGCCGAGCCGTTTGCCGTGTTGCCCGCGCCGTTGACCAGACTGGCGGTAATGGTCTGCGTACCGTCCGCCAGCGCCAGCAGGCTGGCAGAGGGGACTGAGACACTCCAGCTGCCGTTGGCGGCAACAATGGCGTTAAGGGTCAGTGCACCGACCTTCACCGCAATGGTTGAACCTTCCGCATTGGTGGCGGTACCGGAGATAGTCTGTGCCGACAGCGCCTCGACCGCATTCAGGCCGCCGTCGCCAAACAGCGTGCCGATAGTGATAGTCGGGGCATTCTGGGCGATCACGCTGACCGTACCGCTGGTGGTCGCGCTGTTGCCATACGGGTCGCTAAGCGTGACCTGCGCCGTCTGCGTACCGTTCGCCAGCGTCGCGAGGTCCGCTTTCGGCACGCTCAGGCTCCAGCCACCGCCGCTGCCCACCGTGGTGGTATAGGTATGCGTTCCGAGCACCACCGTGACCGTTGAACCCGCCACCGCGTTAGTGGAGGTCCCGCTGATCAGCTGGGCGTTGGCGAGATCGCCCGCGCTCAGCACGCCGTCACCGAAAATAGTGTTGACCGCGATAGTGGGGGCGCTCTGCACGCCGATGATGACGCCCACGCTGGCACTGGCGTTGTTACCATAGGCATCGGTCACCGCCACGCCCACGGTAAGATTGCCGGTCAGCAACGTGGTCAGCAGCGAAGGCGCCAGCGCGGCGGTGAAGTTACCGTTGGCATCGGTGGTGGCGGTCAGCGTGGTGGTACCCACATTGATTCGGACGCTGGTTCCCGCCGCCACGTTATTCACATGCCCGCTCAGCGTCTGGCCGAGCAGCGCTTCCGCCACGCTCAGCACGCCATCGCCAAACAGCGGATTCAGCGTGACCGAAGGCAGGTTGTTGATGCCAACAATCGCACTCAGCGAGTTGCTGGTGGTGTTGCCCGCCGCGTCGGTAACGCTGACGCCAACATTGAGGTTGCCGTCGGTCAGCGTTGCCAGCAGCGCCGGGGTCAGCGCAATGCTGAATTTCCCGTCGCTGTCTGCGGTCGCTACCAGCTGCGTACTGTTTACGCTTACCACCACGCGCGCTCCGGCAGTGGTGGTGCCGCTGATGGTCTGGGTCAGCAGCGCATCCGCCGCGTTCAGCACGCCATCACCGAACAGCTGCAGCTGGTTGAGCACCAGCGACGGCGCGGTGAGGTTAACTGCCAGCCCGCCCGAGGCGCTGGCGGTATTGCCCGCCGCATCCTGTAGCGAAGCGGTCACCGTCAGGTTCGGGTTACCGGTCAGCAGCTGCAGCTGCGCCTGCGTCAGGTTGGTGCTGAAGGTGCCATCGGCATTCACCGTGGCGGTGGCAGAGACAATATTCCCCACGTTGAGATTGACGATAGTGCCCGCCGCCACGTTTTTCACCGTACCGCTAATCAGCTGGCTGGCGAAGTTAGTGACATCGTTAAGGTTGAGCGCCCCGTCACCGAAGATGGTGTTAAGGGTAATGCTCGGTTCTGCGGTCAGCAGGCCCACGGTGACGCTGTTGCTGGCGGTGTTGCCCGCCGGGTCGACCACTTTGACGCCCAGCGTGGCGTTCCCGGTGGCCAGGCTAAGCAGATCCGTGGCGCCAATATTCACGCTCCACGCCCCGCCCGCCTGCACCGTGGTGGTATAGGTTTTAGTGCCGAGGGTGACGGTAACGGTTGAACCGGCCACCGCATTCAGCGTACCGCCAATGGTCTGGCCCAGCAGCGCCTCAGCGTGGTTCAGCAGATTATCCCCGCCAAACAGGCCGGTAAGCGCCGGAACTACCGGTACGTTGTTGATAATCGCCGTGACGTTTTCCGCCAGGGTTTTGCTGTTACCTGCCGCGTCGCTCACCACTACATTGAGCGCCAGATTGCCATCGGTCACGCCGCTCAGCGCGGAGGATGGGATGGCCAGCGACCATTTACCATCCTGGCCCACGGTGGCGGTCAGGTTTTGTCCCCCCAGAGACAGGGAAACCGTTGCGCCAATGGTGCCGGTACCGGTAATCACGTGATCGACCAGCAGATCGGCTTTGCTCAGGAAGCCATTATCAAACAGCGGGTCAACCGCCAGCGCCAGGGTGTTCAGCACTTTGCTGACGGTCAGCGCGGCGCTGCCCTGGTTGCCGTTGACATCATTGACTCGGACCGACAGCACGTTGGTGCCGCTGGCTAACAGGGCAATCTCGGCAGCGGCCAGCGGGATGCTGAACACCCCGTCAGTCACCACGGCCGAGGCCAGCAGCGTGTTGCCCAGATAAACGCCAACGGTTTGCCCATCCGCGCCGGTCGCTGTCCCGGTCAGCAGCTGCTGTAGCGTTGCTTCCACCCCATTGATGATGTTGTCCTGCGCCAGCACGTTAAGCGCGATCAGCGGCGGTGTGGTAGCCACCACGATGCCATGCGTTGCCGTCCCGACGTTGCCCGCTGCATCGCTAATAGAGGCATTAATGGTTTGCGCATTCTGCCCCAGCGCCTGCAGATCCGCCGACGGCACGTTGAGTGACCAGGTACCGCCCGCCTGCACCACGGTGGTGTAGGTTTTTCCGCCCAGCGTGACGGTCACCGTACGCCCCACTTCAGTGAGCGATGCGGTGCCGCTGATGGCCTGCGAAACCGCGGCTTCGCTGGCATTCAGTACATTATCCGCACCGGCAAAGTCACCGATAGTCAGGGTTGGCACCACCGTATCGACCAGCACCGTGGTGGTGGTGGTTACCGGAGAGCCAACGGTTGGGGTATAGGTGACAACCACCGTATCTGTCCCCTGCGGGAATTCCGCAGTGGAGAGTGCAGCAGAGGTCCAGTTGTTATCCGCACGGATTGCATTAACCGTCACCGTGCTGACTAAGGTGCCATTCACCGTAATGGTGATGGTGCCTCCGACACCCGGGGTGGCATTTTGCAACGCACCGCTCAGGGTCGTGGTTGCCCCATCCGCTGTGTTAATAATATTGTCGCCGGTTACCGGGTTCAGCGTGATTGACGGCGTCAGCGGCACGGTCAGGTCAAGAATCACCGAACCATTGGCGGTGGCGGTGTTACCCGCCGCGTCGGTAATCGACACGCTGTAAGCGCCCAGGTTGGTTGCCAGCTCGGCGAGCGCGGCGACCGAGACATTGACGCTCCAGCTGCCGTTGGCCTGCACCGTGCCGGTTAGGGTCTGGCTGCCGATGGTCAACGTTACGGTGGAGCCGACGTCGGCAGCGTTGGTGGTCCCGGTCAGCGTCTGAGTGGTCAGGCTTTCCAGATAGCTCAGGGTGTTATCCCCGGCAAAGGTCAGGCCGGAGATCGCTGGCGCCACGGTGTCAACGATAAAGCCTTCGCTGATGGTGTTGCTGTTGCCCGCAGGGTCTGTCACGGTCACCGACAGATTCTGCGACCCCTGGCCAATCCCGCTCAGTTCGGCGTTGGTCAACGCGAGGGTCCAGTTGCCGTTGGTCCCCACCGTAGCTGCATGGGTCTGGCCGTTGAGGGTGACGGAGACCGTCTGGCCTGCCCCCACTGCACCGGTGGTCCCGGTCAGCGTCCCGCCGTTGGTCAGCTCGTTCAGGTTAAGGTAGCCGTCACCAAACGCCACGCCAACCGTCGGCAGCGGCAGCGTCAGGTAAGCGTAGAAGCCCAGCGTCTGGCTGGCGCTGTTGCCTGCCGCATCGGTTACCGTCACGCTGAGATTGTGTTCGCCGTTCGCCAGGCCGCTCAGCGCCCCGGCAGGCAGCGCCACCGACCAGCTGCCGTCGCTGTTCACCGTGCCGGTATAGCTGATGCCATTGACGTCGACCTTCAGCACCACGCCCTGATTGGCGCCGGTCACGCCGGTATTCCCGGTGATGGTGATCGCACCGTTGGCCTGAGTAATGCCCAGCGCGTCGTTAGCAAACGGATTGGTGATGGTCGGCACCGGGGCGGTCAGCACGGCGGTGTAGCTGCCGTTGAGCACCGATTCGTTGCCGTAGCTGTCGGTAGCGGTCACCACCACGGTTTTCGTCCCGTTGCCAAACCCGGCAAGCTGATCGGGCGTCAGGTTCAGCGACCAGTCGCCGTTGGCGTTTACCGTGGCGGCAATCGCCGTACCGCCGTTAATACTGACCAGCACGCTCTGCCCCGCCCCGGTCACGCCGGTAGAGCCACTGAGTAGCTGGGCGACGCCCGCCTCGGCAATGCTCAGCAGGCCATCGACAAACGGCGTAACCAGCGTCACGGCCGGAATATCATGCACCGCCACCACCAGCGAAGTGTTGGCAGAGCTGCTGTTGCCAACCGCATCGGTGATGGTCACCGAGATCGGCCAGTTACCGTCCGGCAGCGCCTGCAGCACCTCAGCCGACAGCGGCAGCGACCAGCTGGTGCCGTCGGCACTGATGGTGGCAGGCAGCAGTGCGCCATTGACGTTGACCGTCACCGTCAGCCCCGCCAGACCACCGGCATGGGTGATCGCCCCGCTCAGGGTGCCGCCGAGCGCCGCTTCCGCCGCGTTCAGCACGCCGTCGCCGAACAGCGGCAGGCCGCCAACGGACACGGTTGGCAGTGCGGTAACGATGGCGTCGAAGTTCAGCGTGGCGCTGTCGCTATTGCCCGCTGCATCCCCCGCCGTCACCACGATTTCATGATTGCCATTGCCCAGCGCCAGCAGCTGCGCCGGTGACACCGTGGCGCTCCATACGCCATTATCATTGACCGTCGCGGTCAGCGCGGTGCCGCCAATGGTGACGCTGATGGTCTGCCCGGCCCCGATCAGGCCGGTGGTGCCCGTCAGGGTCTGTGCGACGCCCGCCTCAGCGACATTCAGCAAGCCGTCAACAAACGGCAGATTGATGGTTGGGTTCAGCGTAGTGGTCAGCACCAGTTCCGCACTGGCGGTAGCGCTGGCCGGATTCACCAGCCCGGCTTCGGTACTGACAGTGACCTGCACCGCCCCGTTACCCAGCCCGACCAGCGCGCCCGCCGGAATATTCGCCGACCAGGTACCGTCAGCGCCCACCGTACCGGCAAAGGTCAGGTTACCGACCGTCACCACCAGCGCCGTGCCGACCTCAAGATTGCTCACCGTACCGGTCAGCGTCTGCGCCAGCGCCGCCTCCACGCCGCTCACCAGACCGTCACCAAATGGCAGATCCAGCGTCAGCGTTGGCGTATCGTGAACATCCACCACAATCCCGACGTTGCTGGTGGTGGTATTGCCGTTGGTATCGGTAACGGACACGCCTACCGTGACGTTGCCGTCCACCAGCGCCAGCAGATCGGCGGCTGGAATAGTGGTGCTCCAGTTACCGTCTGCATCGGCCAGCACGTTGTAAACTTTGGCCCCCACCGTGATGGTCAGATTAAGGTTTGGCAGGGTGGTGCCTTCAATCAGCAGGCCCGCCAGCGCTTCGGCCAGGCTGAGAATATTATCCGCACCCACGCCGACATCCACCGTCAGCAGCGGCGGCACGGTGTGAACGGTGAACTCCTGGCTGTCCGTCGCCACGTTCTGCGCCACATCATTGCCGGTCGCGGTGACGGTGTTGCCATCTTGCGGCAGCGCCTGCACATCCGCAGCGGGCACGGTGGCCTGCCAGTTGCCGTCGGCATCCACCGTCGCGGTGTAGTTTTTATTGTTCAGAGTGACGGTAATCGTCTGCCCCGCCGGAATATGCTGGCTGCTCCCGGTGATCGTCAGGTCACTGCGCGACTCCTGGTAGTCGACCATATCGTCGCTGGTCACGGGATCGATGGTAATGGTTGGCAGGTTGCCAGGCTGCGCCACCACGGTGAAGTCCTGACTGTCGTTGGCAATATTGCCATCGCGGTCGGTGACGGAAACGCTCACCTGCTGAGCACCATCCGCCAGCTGCTGTACATCCGCAGCCGGTACGCTGAAGCGCCATTCCCCACCTGTTACCGTAGTGGTATAAGTCTGGCCGCCGAGCGTGATGGTGACCGTTTGACCGTCCGGCACGCCGTCACTGGTGGTGCCACTCAGCAGCAGCGGCTGATTATGCTCGGTGCTGTTGATGTAGTCATCGCCGGAGACCGGAGCAATGGTGATTAACGGCAGGTCAGCAGCGGTAGCGCGCACGGTGACGGTTTCAGTTTGTACCGTCTGGTTGCCCGCGCTGTCGGTCAGCGTGGCGGTCACGGTGTAATCGCCGTTGGCGAGCGTTTTGGTCACGCTGCCCGGCAGATCGAAGCTCCAGCTGCCGTCACTCTGCACGATAGCAATGTAAGCAGGCTGGATGCCGTTAAAGATGATGCTGACCTGCTGGCCCACCTCATCCGGCGAAGTGCTGCCGGAAACGGTAATCGTCTGCTGGATCTCGGTCGGGTTGATGACGTTATCACCCGCCACGTTATTCAGCACCAGATCCGGCGGCGTCAGGTCCACGATGGCGGCACTGCTGACAGTGCCGCTGTTACCCGCGGCATCGGTCACCGTCACCGTAATCGGCAGATTGCCTTCGTTCAGCCCCTGCAGCGTGGCCGCCGGGATATTCAGCGTCCAGTTGCCGTTGTTATCCACCGTGGCCGGATAGTCCGTGCCGCCGATGTTCACGCTGACCTGCTGGCCTGCACCGACAGTGCCGGTGGTCCCGCTCAGCGTCTGACCTGCGCCTGCTTCATCCTGGTTGAGGTAGCCATCGCCAAACGGGGTGTTGATGGTCGGCTGCAGCGCTGCGGTCGCCAGGGTGACATCCGCGCTGTTGCTGCCCGGGTTGCCCGCCTGGTCGGTGACCGTGGCGGTCAGCGTGTAGTTGCCGTCGGTGACGCCCGTCAATGCCGCCGCCGGAATATCCAGCGTCCAGCTGCCGTCGGCACCCACGGTGGTAGTCCAGGTCTGGCCGTTGAAGTTAACGGTGACCGTCTGCCCTTCCAGGGCCGGACCGCTGCCGTTATCGGTGCTGCCGCTAATGGTCAGCGGCTGGCCCGCTTCGCTGGCGTTAATAATACCGTCGCCGGCAATCGGGTTCAGCGTAATGGCCGGAGCCACGGTATCAACGTTAAAGCTGACCGGCTGCGTACTGGCGTTGCCCGCCGCATCGGTTGCCGTCACCTGCAGAGTATTGCTGCCCTGTTCGAAGGATTGCAGTACCGCAGAAGGCAGGCTGATGCTCCAGTTGCCGTTACCGTCGACGGTGCCGCTGTACTGGGTGCCGTCAATGGTGACGCTCACCGTCTGGCCGTTACCGCTGACGCCGGTGGTGCCGTTCAGCGTCTGGGTCAGCGCGGCCTCACTCGCGTTGAGCGCGCCGTCGTTAAACGGCACGTCGACAGTGACGGCAGGAAGCGTGTTGACCACCACATTCAGGCTCGCACTGCTGTTGACGAGGTTACCGGTGGCGTCGGTTACGCTGACGCCGACGGTTGCCGGGCCATCAGGCAGCCCTGCCAGCGCGGCAGCCGGAACCACCACGCTCCATGCGCCGCCGTTGCCGACCGTCGCCTGGAAAGTCTGGCCGTTGATGGTCAGCGTCAGCTGGCTGCCCGCGTCAACGTTGGCGGTGTGCCCGGTCACGATCAGCGGCTCCTGCGCTTCGCTGGCATTGAGATAGCCGTCGTTGGAGATCGGGTCGATACTGATGCCGGATGCCAGGCTGTTTACCGTGACATCATGGCTGGCACTGACCGGGTTTCCGGCCGCATCGCTGACCGCCGCCGCGATGGTGGTAGTGCCGTTCTCCAGCCCTTGCAGCGTGGAGGCAGGAATAGAGACGCTCCAGCTGCCGTCCGCCTGCACCAGCGCGCTGTATACTTCCGTACCAAGGGTGATGCTGACCGTCTGCCCGGCTTCCACATTACTGGTGGTCCCGGAGAGCAGCTGGCTGCTCTGCTGCTCCGCCCCGTCCAGGATATCGTTGCCGGCAAAGGTATTGATGCTGATGGTCGGCAGATCGGCGGCCGCCGCCTTGACCTCCAGCGGGCTGCTGGTGGTGTTGCTGTTGCCTGCTGCATCGGTCGCCATAACGCTCAGCGTGTAGCTGCCGTCAGCCAGCGCCTGCAAATCGGCGCTCGGAACAGATACCGTCCAGTCGCCGTTGCCGTTGACCTGCACGCCCTGGTAGGTGACGCCGTTCAGCGTGACGACAATCGTGTCCCCGGCTTCGCCCCGACCGCTGACGGCCAGATCCGCGCCCTGTTCGGCAGCATTCAGGATGCCATCGCCCGCCACGGGGGCTACCGTTACCGTTGGTGCCACGGTGTCGACCGTAAACGGCTGGGTGGTATTGGCGCTGTTACCTGCGGCATCGCTGACCACCACGCTGAAGCTGTTATCCCCCTGGGCCAGGCCCGCCAGCGCGGTGGCAGGTACCGCCACGCTCCAGCTGCCGTCAGCCGCTACGATACCGGTATAGGTGGTGCCGTTCAGCGTCAGGGTGACGGTCTGACCATCGCCCGTCACGCCGGTGCTGCCGGTAATATTTTGTGTCGCCGTTGCCTCCTGCGCGTTGAGCGCGCCGTCGCCAAACGGTGGGTTAACGGCGACCACCGGCAGGGTATCAACAATCACCACCAGGCTGCTGCTGCTGGTCTGGGTTACGCCCGCCGCATCCGGACCGCTGACCACAATCGGCAGCGTGCCGTCGGTGAAATCCGCCACCACGTTTTGCGGCAGCGTCACGCTCCAGCTGCCGTCTGCCTGTACGGTTGCCAGGTAAGACGCCCCGCCAATCGCCACGGTCAGCTGGGTTCCCGCCGTGTAATTCGCCGAGGTGCCGCTGATGGTCAGCGGCTGCGCCGCTTCCTCCGCATTCAGGTAACCATCCACGCTGACCGGGTTAATCGCCAGGCCGGAGAGCTGATTATTGATCTCGAAGCTGCCGCTGACCGTGGCCGGATTGCCTGCCGCATCGCTGACCACCACGCTGTAGCTCTGTTGGCCGTTACTCAGCGCCTCCAGCGCGGAGGCCGGAATGGTCATGCTCCATGCCCCACTGGCCTGCACTACGCCAGTGTAAGTCACACCGCCCAGCGTGACGCTAACCAGCTGCCCTTCCTGCACGTTAGTGGTGGTGCCGCTCAGCACCTGACTGACGTGCTGTTCCGCGCCGTCAACGATGTTATTACCGGCAAAGGTGTTCACCGTCAGGGTCGGCAGCGTTGCCGCGTCCACACTGACCGCCAGCGTGGTGGTCTGCGTAGTGACGTTACCTGCGGCATCGGTAGCGGTCACGCTGAGCGGATAGTTACCGTTGGTCAGCGCAGCCAGATCGTCAGCGCTGAGCGGCAGCGACCACTGGCCGTTTGGCCCGACGGTGGTGGTGTAAGTTTCATTGTTTAGCGTGACGGAAATGCTGGCCCCGCGCTCGCCGCTGCCGCTCAGCGTAATGCCCTCCTGCTGCTCGGCGGCGTTGAGGATGTTATCCCCGGCTGGCGGATTGAGCGTCAGCGCTGGTGCAGCGACGTCCACCGTCAGCGCCGGGGTCTGCGTGCTGATATTGCCCGCGCCATCTTTCACCGCCACGCTGACGGTGTAGTCGCCGTTGTTCAGTGCAGCGAGATCGGCTGGCGGAACGCTGACCGACCAGTTGCCGTCACCGTCAACGGTAGCGGTGTAGACTTTGCCGTTCAGCGTCACGCGCACGCTGTCATTGCTGTCGCCGGTACCGCTGATGGTCAGCGGCTGCCCCTGCTCGGCGGCATTGAGATAGCCATCGGTAGAAATTGGCGCCACGGTAAAGTCCGGCGGCGTGGTGTCCAGCCCGACAGGGCGAGTCACGGTCGCGACATCTCCCGCCGTTGTAGTGGCCGTCACGGTCAGCGTGTAGCTGCCATCGGTCACGCCGTTCAGCGCGCCGGCCGGAATGGTGGCGCTCCACAGGCCATCAGGCCCGACGGTGGCAGGGTAGTTAGTGCCATTGAAGTTCACTACCACCGAGGTACTGCCGTCCGGCACGCTGCCGGTAACGTTAAACCCGGCGGTCGCTTCTGCCGCATTGATCAGATCGTCGCCCGCAACCGGATTCACCAACACTTGATTGCTGATACTGGTATCCACATCGACCGTCGCATTTTGGCTGGCGCTGTTACCGTTCGGCGCGGTCACCACTACGGTTACCGTGTTGTCGCCCTGCGGCAGTGCCCCGAGGGTCTCTGCCGGAACGGTCACCGACCATGCGCCGTTCACCACCGTGGTGGTCAGCGTCTGGCCACCAATGGTGACGCTGACGGTATCACCGTTGGTGCCGGTCCCGGTGATATCCAGCGGCTGCGCGGCTTCAGCGCGATCGATGATGCCGTCTCCGGCAATCGGATCGAGGGTATAAGTAGGCGCGGTAAGCTGCACCTGTACGACTTCACTGTTAACCGTCTGGTTGCCCGATGGGTCAGAAACCGTGACCGTCAGCGGATAGCCGCCGTTTTGCAGCGCCAGCACGTCGTTGGCCGGGATGGTGGCGCTCCAGTTGCCGTCACCGTCGACCACCGCCTCATAGGTTTTGCCATTCAGGCTGACCACCACGCTATTGCCCGCCGTGGTGGTACCGCTAATGTCGAGCGGCAGCGCATGTTCCGCCGCGTTGATAATGCCATCTTCCGCCACCGGGCCAACCGTCACTGGCGGCAGCTCCGTGGCAATATTCACCGGAACCGGCGTGGTGGTGGTGCTGTTTCCGGCCACGTCCGTCGCGGTGACGGTAATGTTCTGTTGCCCGGTGGGCAGCGCCTGCAGCTGTTCCGGCGTCAGCGCCAGCGTCCACACGCCGGAGCTGTTAACGGTCGCGTTAAAGTCCGTGCCGCCGATGTTGACCACCACCGTCTGGCCGTTGCCGGTTTCGCCAGTGGTGCCGCTCAGCGTCTGGCCCGCGGCAGCGGTTGCTTCAGCATTGGTCAGCACGCTGTCGCCAAACGGCGCTTCCAGCGTTGGCTGCGGCAGAGTGTTGATATGCACATTGAGGGTACTGCTGCTGGTCACCTCAGTGCCATTTGGCGCCACCACGCTGGCGGTGGCGGTAAACGGACCGTCGGCCAGTACGGTGAGATCGCCCGCCGGAATGGTGGTGCTCCACGAACCGTCCGCCTGCACCTGTGCGCTGTAGGTTTTGCCATTGAAGGTGAAGGTGACGGTGCTGCCTTCCGCGATATTGAGGGTGCTACCGCTCACAGCCAGCCCGTTTTCGGCTTCCTGCTGGTTGAGATAGCCGTCGTCGCTCAGCGGGTCGAAGGCAATCGCCGGCTGGGTGTTATCCACGGTGAAGGTTTTGCTGCTGCTGCCGGTGTTGCCTGCCTGGTCAGTAATGCTGACCGTCAGGGTGTAAGAGCCATTCGCCAGCCCGCTCAGCGCCGATGCCGGCAGCTCCACCTGCCAGCTGCCCGGACTGCCCGCCTGTACCATGGTGGTGTAGCTTTCGCCGTTCAGGGTAACGATAACCGTATTCCCGGCTTCGGCATTGGTCACGGTGCCGCTGATAATCTGCGCCACCTGCTGCTCTGCGCCATCAACGATATTATTGGCGGTGACATTAGAGA
Organism: Erwinia aphidicola; assembly: GCF_014773485.1. GTDB lineage: Bacteria > Pseudomonadota > Gammaproteobacteria > Enterobacterales > Enterobacteriaceae > Erwinia > Erwinia aphidicola. The sequence continues at coordinate 245,086 of NZ_JACXBP010000003.1, forward strand.
CAAAGATCGCCGGAACCCCGGTATCAATAGCCAGCGGCGTGCTGGTGCTGCTGGTGTTGCCCGCCGGATCGGTTGCGGTGACGTTGAGGGTATAGCTGCCATCGGCTACGCCCGCCACGTAAGTTCCCGGAATGGTCAGCGTCCACTGGCCGTTGGTGCCGACCACCGCGCTGAAGGCGGTACCGTTCAGCTCAACGCTAATGACGTTACCCGCTTCCCCGCTGCCGGTGACGACCAGCGGCTGGCCGGATTCCGCGGCGTTAATAACGCCGTCAGAGACCGGATTAACGCTGACCGCTGGGGCCGTCAGGTCCACTTCGATGGTGCGCGTGACGGTGGTGCTGTTGCCCGCCGTATCGGTGCTGGTGACCTGCAGTGGGTAGCTGCCATTGGTCAGGGCCGTCAGTGCGTTTGCCGGCAGATCGATGCTCCAGCTGCCGGTGCCGCCAACCGTGGTAGTGTAGGTTTCGCCATTCAGCGTGACGGTGATGCGGTCGCCGACCTCACCGGAGCCGCTGAGGGTTTGCAGCTCGCCGCTCTCTGCGGCGTTGATGCGGTTATCCCCGGTCAGGGCTTCCACGCTGACCTGCGGCGCCACGGTGTCGACAGTGAAGTTGCCGGTCGCCGTGCTGGTGTTGCCCGCGCTGTCAGCCACCGTGACGCTCAGGGAGTTGGCCCCCTGCGGCAGAGACTGCAGCACGGCGGAAGGCAGAGAAACACTCCAGTTGCCCTGCGCGTCCACCGTCCCGGTGTAGGTAATCCCCGCAATCACCACGCTGACGGTCTGGCCTGCCCCCTCCACCCCGGTGCTGCCGCTCAGGGTCTGCTCGCTGCCGGCCTCCGCCGCGTTGAGCAAGGCATCGCCAAACGGCGGATTGATGCTGAGGTCGAGCTCAGAGGTCACGGAACTGTCCAGCGAGTGCTGAGCCGTGACGGTGTTGCCATTGATATCCGTGGCAGTGGCGGTCACGGTCAGGTTGCCGTTGGGCAGCGCCACCAGGTCGGCAGACGGCACATTCACCGTCCAGCTACCGTCGCTATTGGTCGTGGTCAGATACTCTTTGCCGTTGAAGGTCACCGCGACGCGGCTGCCTGCGGCAACAAAGCGGCTGAAGCCGTGAATCGCCATCGGCAACAGCGACTCGTTGTGGCTCAGCATATTGTCATCGCTGATCACCCCGATGGCGATGGCGCTGAAGGTGTTATCAACGGTGAAGCTACCGTTGGCGCTGGTCGGGTTACCGGCAACGTCGCTGACGCTAACGGTGTAGCTGTCGGTGCCGTTCGCGAGGTTAGCCAGCGCCGCTGCCGGAACCAGCACGCTCCAGCTGCCGTCGGCGTTCACTAGCCCGGTGTACTGGTTGCCGTTAAGCGTCACGGTCACTACCTGCCCGGCCTGTACGTTGCTGGTGCTGCCGGTCATCAGCTGCGACAGCCCTTTCTCGGCGCCATCCACAATATTATCGCCGGCAAACGCGCCCACGGTAATCACCGGGAGCGAGGCAGCGCTGGCAATCACGGTCAGCGGCTGGCTGCTGCTGCCCATGTTGCCGAGACTGTCGGTAGCGGTCACCGTCACGGTGTAGCTGCCGTCCGCCAGGCCGCTAACCACATTGGCCGGTATATTCGCACTCCAGCTGCCGTCGGCAGCCACGGTAGCGGTGTAGTCGACATTGTTGATGGTCACGACCACGCCCGCACCCGGCTCGGTGGTGCCGACGATCGCCAGCGCCGCGTTATGCTCGGCAGCATTAAGATAGCCATCGCCGGAAACCGGCGCGACGGTCACAACCGGAGGCGCGGTATCGATGACGATCGGCGCCTGCACGGTGGTTTCATTGCCGCCGCTGTCGCGTGCGGTAATGCTGATGTCATATTTGCCATCGCTCAGCCCCTGCAGGGTGGCCGGGTCGACATTGACGCTCCAGCTGCCGCTGGCATCGGCCGCGCTGTGGTAGGTCACACCGTTGATCACCACGGTAATAGTGCTGAGCGCCTCTGCCTGGCCGCTCAGCGCCAGCGGCTGATTCTGCTCGCTGGCGTTAATCACGCCGTCGCCAGCAATGGTGCCGACAGAAAGGGTTGGCGGGGTGGTATCCACGCTGACAGTGGTGCTGCTGACGATCTGGTTGCCTGCGGCATCGCTGACGGTCACGGTGACCGTATTGCTCCCCTGCGGTAGCCCGCTGAGCGCCGATGGCGGCAGCGTTACGCTCCACTCGCCGGTGGCCGGGTTAACCGTCGCCGGGTAGTTCACGCCGTTCAGGCTCACGGTGACCACCTGGTCCGGCAGCGCCAGCCCGGTATTACCGCTCAGCACCTGCGGGGTTGTCGATTCGCCCAGGTTGAGGATGTTGTCGCCACCGAAGGCGGCATTAAATTCAATATTGTTCGGGAAGTTAACCTGCACGCCCAAATTGAGGCTGCTGGTCACCGAGTTGTTATTGGCATCGGTGACCACCACCGGATAACTGCCGTTAGCCACTCCGGCGAAATCAGCCGGAGGGATGGTGATGCTCCAGCTGCCATCGGCTGCCACGGTGGTGTTGTAAGTATGGCCGTTAAAGGTGACGGTGAGCGGCGCGCCCACGGGCAGATTGAGGCTGGTACCGTTCACGCTAACCGGTGACTGAGCCTCCTGCGCGTTGACCCAGTTATCTTCGCTGATCGGAGCAATGGCGAGGCTGGCGGCAGCCGGATCGAGAGCCACACTGACCGAACCGCTGCTGGTGGCGACGTTGCCTGCTCTATCGGCAACGGTGGCGGAGTACGTTACCGTCTGGCCGTCGCTCAGGCCGCTGAGGGCGCTGGCCGGGATGGAGACGTGCCACAGCCCGCCCGCCAGCACCGTGGTGGTGTACTGCACCCCGTTGAAGGTCAGGGTCAGGGTTTGTCCGGCCTGCACGTGGGCGGCGGTGCCGCTCAGCTCCTGCGCCACATTCAGCTCTGCCCCCTGCAGAATATTATCCCCGGCGAAGCTGTTGAAGGTGATGGTTGGCTGATTGGCTGGCTGGGCGGCAAAGGTCACCTCGGTATAGGCCGTGCCCTGGTTACCGGCCGCATCGGTTGCCGTCACGGTGACCGGATAGCTGCCGTCAACGAGGGTAGCTTTGCTTTCCGGCGGAACCACCACGCTCCAGTCGCCGGAACCGTTGGTGGTAGTGGTCAGCGTCACGTCGCCAAACTTCACCTGAATAGTGCTGTTGGCTTCCGCCCGACCGCTGATGGTCAGGTTACCCGCCAGTTCAGCGGCGCTGACGTAGCCATCGCCGCTGACGGGGTTAACGCTAACGGCAGGCGGCAGCGTATCCACGTTGAGATTCAGCGGGTCGCTGCTGACCGTGTTGCCATATTTATCGCTGGCCGTTACCGTCAGCGAATTATTCCCCTGCTCAAGCTGCTGCAGCGCGGAAGCCGGAATATTGACGCTCCAGCTGCCGTTCGCGCCCACCGTCGCGGTGTAGGTCTGACCATCCAGCGTCACGGTGACGGTCTGGCCGCCGGTGCTAATGCCGGTCAGCGTCAACGCCTGGCCGACATCGGCGGCGTTGAGTGGGGCATCAGGAATATTCACCTCCAGCCCCGGAGGCTGGGTATCGACATTCACCTGGGTGGTGGTGGTGGTTTTGTTGCCTGCGGGATCGGTGACGGTCACCACCAGCGGCAGCTGCCCTTCAATCGGGGTTGAGACCGCATTGGCGGGCAGAGTGACGCTCCAGCTGCCGTTACTGTTAACCGTGCCGGTGTAGGTGTTGCCGTTGAACGTCACAGTGACGGTTTGGCCCGCCCCGCTCACGCCGGTGTTACCGGTGATGGTCTGACTGCTGCCCGCTTCCGCGCCGCTCAGCACCCCGTCGCCAAACGGCAGATCGATCCCGCCATTTGGCAGCGTGGTGTGGACGTCAACCGTCACGACCGTACTGTTCTGCAAAGTGGTGCCGTTGGCCAGCGTGGCGGTCGCCACGATCAGGTTTGAGCCTTGCGGCAGGCTTTGCAGATCGGCAGACGGTACGCTGATGCTCCAGCTGCCGTTCGCTGCCGTGGTGGTGGTGTAAGCATGGCCGCCGAGGGTGACGGAAATCGCCGTGCCGGCTGGCAGACCGCTGGCCGTACCGGAAATGGTCAGCGCGCTTTGTGCTTCCGTGGCGTTAAGATAGCCATCGCCGCTGACAGGCGCAGTGATGCTGATGCTGCCGGTGGCATCGGGCTGTACGGTGAAATTGTGCGTATCGGTCGCCGTCTGACCGCTGGCGTTGGTGACGGTGGCGGAGAGGGTCGCGGTGCCGCTCGCCAGCGCCTGCAGCGCGCTGGCAGGAACCGAGACGCTCCAGCTGCCGTTGGCCTGCACGCTGGCGGTGTAGGAAACGCCGTTAAGGGTGATGGTGACCGTCTGCCCGGCCTGTACGTTGGTGGTGGTGCCGCTCAGCAGCTGGCTGGTCTGCTTTTCCGCGCCGTCCAGCACGTTATCCCCGGCAAAAGTGCCGATGGTCAGGGTGGGTACGCCGGGTACCACCGTTGGCTCAACGGTGAAATTATGCGTGTCGGTCGCCGTCTGGCCGCTGGCGTTGGTGACGGTGGCGGAGAAAGTGGCAGTCCCGCTCGCCAGCGCCTGCAGCGCGCTGGCAGGCACGGAAACGCTCCAGCTGCCGTTGGCCTGCACCACCGCCGTGTAATTCACGCCGTTAAGCGTGATAGTCACCGTCTGCCCGGCCTGCACGTTGGTGGTGGTGCCACTCAGCAGCTGACTGGTCTGCTTTTCGCTGCCGTCAAGAATGTTATCCCCGGCGAAGTTGCCGATAGTCAGCGTCGGCGTGGTGGCAGGCGGATTTGTGCCGCCGTTGTTGTCATCGCCCCCGCCACCGCCGCCACCGCCCGCTAAGGCGCCGATGCCCACGCCGACTAATCCCAGCGCCCCGATACCGGCAGCGGTCATCACGCCGTTACCGGCCCCCGTATCAGCCAGCAGCAGCGGTTCAATACTGCCGAGGGATTCATATTGCGGGGTCAGGACCATCGCGGTCTGTGCATCAAGTTCGTTGGTCACCGGGAACAGCACGTGCTCCGGCCGGTTAACCCCATCGTCAAACACCAGTTCGCTGTGCTCGCCGTCCACATCGTCAAAGAAGAACTGCTGATAGCGCACGGTAGTGCCATCTTTCATGTGCAGGATCAGGTCGTTACCCTGGCGTTCGTATTCAGCCACCATCTCGCGCGTGCCGTGGATTTTCACCACGCTAGGCTGATTGAGGAGAACCGTTTTCGAGGAGCCCGAAGTGGCCTGAGAGAGGATCGTTCCGTCGTCGCGTGAAAGGATTTCTACGCTGCCATTATTGAGCTGTGCCATGGTCATAACCTCGTGTACACCAGATAACAGGGATTAAGTGTCCAACGCATAAAAGTGAAAATAAATTTCACTTTTATGCGTTGGACAAAATTTTGAGCAGTGCCAACTACCGGCAGCGCTTTTCACCTGATGTACGGACGGAGGTTAGTTTCCCCGCGAAAATATAGGACCAAAACTGGCTAATAGAGACTGTTATTTTGTTAATTTCACTAACAGATATAATTAATAAAGTGAATGTGTTGTTTGATGTTTATTTATCGGAAGGATAAATTTATTTAATTACTAATCGTACTCTACAGCTGAGAAGAGCGGCAAAAAATGCCAGATAATTACTATTCAGCTGACAGTAATGATTTGATTTAAATCCAAGAAAAATCCTAATCAGCAGCGAGAGGAATGGGCAATTCATTACGTCAGAGTGGAGTAAAAACAGGTAATACCGCCCGGTGAGTTTCGCGAAAATTTCATGTTGATTCGTGACATTCAGCACAAGTTTTATCCAAGACAAACGTCTGGTGAGGAACGGTCATAAAGTCACTGCCAGCAGAATTTTTTTACGCTTTTCCAGTGATTTGGCTTAAGGAGTGATCCCCGTCACGCTTTCCAGGACTCCTCTGGAAATTTGCCCTTAAGCGACAATTCTGATTAACAGCCGCATTTTTTCAGGTTATTAACTCCTCTACCCTAATCTAGCTGGATTGGTGCCAGCGCTTTTAACCTCATTCCGCCAGGGTTTAGCTTCTTAAAACAGGTCAGATGTGGTAAAAATTGGGGCTAATTTTTGTGGCTGGCAATAGGGATAAAATGACGACAGTGGATGCGCAAGCCTCTGATACTCAAGCGCGAGCAGTACAGCGCGCAACGCGAATAGCGTTTTTGATCGCCGGTATCGGGATGGCGTCGTGGGCCCCGCTGGTCCCCTACGCTAAACAGCGTGCTCAGCTGAGTGACGGCTCACTCGGTACCCTGCTGCTGTGCCTGGGTTTAGGCTCACTGATCGCCATGCCGCTCACCGGCGTGCTGGTCGGCCGCTTCGGCTGCAAGCGGGTGATGGCCACCGGAAGTGCTCTACTGCTGGTCCTGCTGCCTCTGCTGGCATCGCTCTCAACGCCCCTCTCGCTGGGGCTGACGCTGATGGTATTTGGTGCTGCGATCGGGTTAATCGACGTGGCGATGAATATCCAGGCCGTGGAGGTCGAAAAGGCCGCAGATAAGGCCATGATGTCGGGCTTTCATGGCTTTTTCAGCGCGGGGGGGATAGTCGGTGCCGGTCTGGTCAGCGCGGCCCTCGCCCTTGGCGCCAGTCCGTTAGTTGGCGTGCTGTTTATCGATTTATTACTGGTCCTGCTGTGGCTGGGCTGCCAGCGTCACCTGATGAACCAGCGCCTGCACCAGCCGGATACACCGCTGTTTGTGATGCCGCGTGGCTGGGTACTGTTCCTCGGAGTGATGTGCTTTATTCTGTTTTTAACCGAAGGCGCAATCCTCGACTGGGGGGCGCTGTTCCTCAACCAGGCGCGTGACTTGCCTGCCGCTCAGGCCGGGCTGGGCTATGCGGTATTCTCGGTGGCGATGACCATTGGCCGCTTAACCGGCGACCGAATCGTTAACTATTTTGGCCGCACCGCGACGCTATTCTGCGGCACGCTCTGCGCCGCCGCCGGGATGCTGCTGGCGGTGTTGGTGCCGAGTACGCTGGTGACGCTGTTGGGTTTTATGCTGATCGGTTTTGGTGGTGCCAATGCCGTACCGATTATGTTCACCGCTGCGGGTAAACAGCAGGTGATGCCGGTCAATCTGGCGATTTCGGCCATGACAACCATCGGTTATGCAGGTATTCTGGCAGGCCCGGCTTTAGTCGGATTTATCTCACAGTTGTCCAGCCTGTCGGTGGCCTTCAGTGCCATTGCCGCGCTGCTTTTAGTCGTGGCTGCCAGCGCCCGACTGATTACACGTTAACTGGGGTTTCATTGCATGTTGCCATATAAATTTCCGCTGACATCCGGCAATGTTACGCGCTTTTTTGTGATGTTTATCGTGGTGCTGCTTCTGGCATCAGGATTTATGATCCACAACGCGGTAAACGCCTGGTTGACGGAAAAACGTTATGCGATGGCGGATATCACCCATGCCATGCAAAAGCGCATTGATACCTATCGCTTCGCCACCTGGCAGATCTATGAAAACCTGGCGGCCAGCGCGGCCGGTATGCCATCGAACAGTCTGCAGGAAACGCGCCTGCGCCCGGACGTCTACTATCTGGAAAAAACCCGTCGTAAAACCGAAGCGCTGATTTTTGGTTCTCACGATAGCGGCACGCTGGATATGACCCTGCGCATGAGCAACTACCTTGATACGCTGTGGGGCGCGGAAAACAGCACCTGGTCGATGTACTTTTTGAACGGCCAGGATAACAGCATGATCCTGGTCTCTACCCTGCCGCTGAAGGATATGGCCACGCGCTACAAAGAGAGCGCCATCAGCAATATCGTTGAGGCACGCCGCGCGGAGATGCTGCAGCAGGCCAACGCCCTGGACGAGCGAGAGAGCTTCTCGCCGCTGCGCCGCTTCAGCTGGCAGAACGACCACTACTTTACGGTACGCACCACTTTTAATCAGCCGGGTCATCTGGCAACCGTGGTGGCGTTTGACCTGCCGGTGAATGACCTGGTCCCGCTCAATATGCCGCTGGAAAACTTCCAGTTGAAGCAGGATGCCGCACCGGTGGCGGAAGGGGATGACAATCAGGACAGCAACGGCAGCACGCGCATTGACTGGGTTAACCCGAATATTGAAATTGCCGCTTCGCTGGCCAGCACCCCGCTACAGCTGGTTTATCGCGTACCGATCACCGGCCTGGTCATTGATACCCTGCACAATCTGCTGTGGCCGCTGCTGGCAAACCTCGCGCTGCTGATCATGTCGCTGGCTGGGCTGTTTTTGCTGCGCCAGCAGTCGCTGCGCCCGAGCGAGAATCAGAGCGCAGAGCTGGAGTCACTGCGCCTGCTGAACGAAGAGATTGTTGGCACGCTGCCAGTCGGTCTGCTGGTGTATGACTTCGCCAACAACCGCACGATTATCAGTAACAAGATTGCCGAACATCTGCTGCCGCATCTTAACCTGCAAAAGATTATCAATATGTCCGATCAGCATCAGGGCGTGTTGCAGGCCACGGTGAACAACGAAGTGTATGAGATCCGCCATGCGCGCAGCGTCATCTCTCCGCATACCCAGCTGTTTATGATGCGCGATCAGGACCGGGAATTACTGGTCAACAAGAAGCTGCAGAAAGCGCAGCAGGTGCTGGATAAAAACCACCAGTCGCGTCAGCAGCTGTTACAGAACCTGGGTCATGCCCTGCAGCGCCCGCTGCATGATGTTATCGGCCGTTTGCAGTCGCTCGGGGCGGAACACCAGCCTGAGCAGCTCGAAGATTCGCTGGAGGCGTCAAAGGCTCTGAGCCGCCTGGTGGATGATATCGTGCTGCTGAACCAGCTGGAAACTCTCGACTGGGCGCCGGACGCCTGCAGCTTCAGCCTGCAAACCCTGCTGGATGAGCTGGCGGTAGAGATCCTGCCGATAATGCGCCGCAAAGGGTTGACGCTGATGATTAACAACACCCTTAGCAGCGATGAGATGCGTTTCGGTGACCGCCGGGCCATTGCTAAAATTCTCTCAACGCTGGTGCATTACGCGGTGACCACCACCACCTGGGGCCGCGTCAGCATCACCATCAGCGCACCGCCAGAGCGCGCCGACCGCCTGTCGATTGAGATTGTCGATACCGGCGCGGGGCTGTCCGCCGATGAGATGGCAAATACCGATTTCCCGTTCCTCGGAGAGACGCACCAGGATCGTTTTGGTCAAGCATCCGGTATGGCCTTCTTCCTCTGCAAGCAGCTGTGTAAACAGCTTGGCGGGCATTTGGACATTGCGGCGCGCCCGGACATTGGCTCGCGCTACAGTATTCAGCTACACGCCCCGCTGGAGCCGCAGCAGGATCAGGAAGAGAAACTGCTGGAAGGGGTTAACGCCCTGATTGATATTACCGTTGATGACGTGCGTAAAATCGTGGTGCATCAACTGGAAAACTGGGGCGCGAACTGCATTACGCCAGACGAGCGCTTCTCCGGCCAGGAACATGATGTGCTGGTGACTGACGATCCACAGCGTTTAACGCCATGGTCGCTACTGCTCACGGATGATGAACCCGGTTTCAGCCAGCTGGCTGCAAATCAGTACCGCGTGAACTTCAATATCAGCAGTGCGATGCAGGATGCGCTGCTGACATTGATTGAACAACAGCTTGCCCGGGACGAGTTGACTGACGAAAATATGGACCCGCAGGATACGGCTCAACTTTTCGCCAGTGGCTATTTCCAGCTTTTCGTTGATACAGTACCAGATGATGTAAAGAGGCTGTATAATGAAGCCGCAGACAGGGATTACAGTGCGCTGGCTCAGACCGCACACCGGCTGAAAGGCGTGTTTGCCATGTTAAATTTGCTACCCGGCAAGCAGCTTTGTGAAACGTTAGAACTGCACATTAAAGAATGTGACGATTCAAACATTAAAAATACCACCAGTGAAGTTGACACTTACGTCGATGAACTGCTGCAGCAAGGTAACCAATAATATGAATAACCTGAATGTCATTATTGCCGACGACCATCCTATTGTTCTGTTCGGCATTCGTAAGTCGCTTGAGCAGATTGAATGGGTCAACGTTGTAGGCGAATTTGAAGACTCCACGGCCTTAGTTAACAGCCTGCCTAAGCTTGATGCGAACGTGCTGATCACCGACCTTTCTATGCCAGGTGAGAAATATGGCGACGGTATTACGCTGATTAAATACATCAAGCGTCACTATCCCGACCTGTCGATTATTGTTCTGACCATGAACAATAACCCGGCGATCCTGAGCGCGGTACTGGACCTGGATATCGAAGGTATTGTCCTGAAGCAGGGTGCACCAACCGACCTGCCGAAAGCGCTGGCAGCCTTGCAGAAGGGTAAGAAATATACTCCGGATAGCGTGGCAAAACTGCTGGAGAAAATCAGCGCGGGTGGCTACGGTGACAAACGTCTGTCGCCGAAAGAGAGCGAAGTATTACGCCTGTTTGCTGAAGGTTTCCTGGTGACTGAAATTGCCAAGAAGCTGAACCGCAGTATTAAAACCATCAGTAGCCAGAAGAAATCAGCGATGATGAAGCTGGGTGTTGATAACGATATTGCCCTGCTGAACTATCTCTCTTCAGTGAGCATGTCTCCTTCCGTAGATTAAGCCAATATTCACCTGGCGGGTCGACCGGAAAAAATGGTCGACCCCTACGAGGAAATGTGCAACGGGTCGACCGGAAAAATGGCCGACCCCTACGAGGGAATGTGTAACGGGTCGACCGGAAAAATGGCCGCCCCCTACATGGGAATTTGTAGGGGCTGACCTTCTTTTCCGGTCAGCCCTTACTACTTAAACGCTACCTCTGCCCTTTCTCACCCGCTCCGCATAAAACGCCAGCGCCTGCTGCAACGTATCCATCGTCACCGGCTTCGACAGGCAGTTATCCATTCCGGCCTCAATACAACGCTGCTTCTCTTCGGCCAGCGCATTCGCGGTCACGCCGACCACCGGGAAAGTTTGCCCCAGCTCGCGCAGGCGCTGCGTCAGACGGTAGCCATCCATATTCGGCATATTGACATCGGTCAGCACAATATCAATCTCGCTGCGGCTCAGTACATTGAGGGCATCAATACCGTCCTGCGCCGTTTTGACGCGGTAACCCAGCGAGCCGAGCTGATCTGACAGCAGCATGCGGTTGATCGGATGGTCATCAACCACCAGAATCAGGATATCGTCATTGCTGACGCCGCTCTCCTGCTCAACCAGCGTGGCCGGTAATCCTTCCGGCATCGCGACTTCCACGCGATAGATGCGCCCAAGCAGCACCGGCAGCTCGTGCGGCGTGGTCGTGGCGCACAGCCAGCGCCCCGGCAGCACTTCGCGCGGTCCGTCATTATGACGATTGTCGAAGCGTATCACAGCGCGCACGTTCTGTTCCGGCTGACAGTCGTAATCGCAGATAATCACGTCCTCCGCTTCAGCCTCACCCTCGTAGCGCCGCACCTGGATGCCATGACCGCGCAACATTTTGTCGAGGAATTCCGCCAGCTGATCGTTACGCACCGCCAGCCAGCACTGTTTATCCTGCAAGCCGTCATGCAGCTCGGGGGTCATCACCCGGCTGTTATAGAGCGGTATACGGATAATAAACTGGCTGCCCATCCCCGGCTCGGAGTCCACCTCAATATCGCCGTCCATCATGTTGATCAGCTTCTCACAGATTGCCAGCCCGAGTCCGGTTCCCTGGAAATTCCGCTGCACGCCGCTGCCGACCTGGAAGAACGGGTCAAATAGCCGGGTCAGCTCTTTCGCCGGGATCCCCACGCCGCTGTCGCGCACGCGGAACGCCAGGTAGCCATCCTTGACGTAGGCGTGCAGGACGATGCCGCCGGTATGGGTAAACTTGATGGAGTTGCTCAACAGGTTAGAGATCACCTGCTGCAAACGCATCGGATCGCCGTCCAGCGTCACCGGCACGTCGCTGTCGATGAAGCACCACAGCGTCAGACGCTTTTTCACCACCATCGCCAGATAGTTGGAGGTGATATGCGCTATCACCTCACGCGGGGAAAACTCACGCGGCTCAATCTTCAACTGCTCAGACTCGATTTTCGAGAAATCGAGGATATCACTGATGATTTTCAGCAGCAGGCTGGAGGAGTTGTTCATCGCCGTCACCAGCGACTCCACGCCTTTGGGTAAAGTTTTGGTTTGCAGCAGGTCGAGGTTACCAATAATGCCGTACAGCGGGGTGCGTAGCTCGTGGCTGACGGTGGCGAGGAACATCGATTTCGACTGGCTGGCCTGCTCTGCGGCCTGCGCCATCTCCTGCAGCGACTCTTCCATCTTCACGCGCGCGCTGACATCCACCAGCACGCAGATCGCCACGTTTTCATTGCGGTAGCGTGAATGCACAAAACTGATTTGCAGGTTGGTATTGCTACCGGTCAGCACGTCGACAAAGTTTACCTGCTGTCCGCAGATAATCTCGGTCAGGCGCAGACGGTCTTCCTGAGTCAGCATGGTGAGGTAGTTATGCGCCAGCTCGTTACTCAGAATATTGGTGCCGTCACTGGTGCGCAGAATGCAGATCCCGACCGGCGCCGAAGCGACAATTTTGCGGTTGAACTGCTCATGCTCTTCCAGCCGGTGTGCATTATCCTCGGCGGGGAGAAACATGCGGCGCTCGAACAGCCAGGCGAGGGTAAACAGGATAATCGCGCTGATAATATTCAGCAGAATGGCGTTGATCAGCAGCATTTTTAGCGGCTCAATCATCGCGCTGGTCGGCACCGAGTACACCACGCTCAGGGACGAAGGCGGCAGCTCTTTTTTCATCACCAGCTGTTTGTACCCGGCAACATAGCCAAACCAGCTGGCGTCATCAGGGAGATCGTCGGCGGAAAAGGCCAGCGCGCCGCGGGCGGAAGAGAGCACCCGCTGGTTGTTCTGATCGACCAGCGTCACCGCCACCGGCAGGTTGCCCGGGGTGATAAAGTCCTCCATACGAATGCTCTGCTCAATACCGAGCAGCGCCGCTACCTTATTCGCCACATAAACCGGGGTGATCATATAGTAATAACCGACCCCCGGCTGCGCGGTCGGCGACACCCAGAACAGGCTATTTTTGCGCTCCTCTTCGTTGCCGCTGCGGTACTTCAGGATGCGTTCATGCAGTGATTTCAGCGCCCGCTCACGGTCGACGGAAGCATTCCCCACCCCGAAGTCCGCCAGGCACTGGCTCTCGCCACCGACGAAAAACACCCGGTTCAGCTCATAGGCCGAGGCAAAGTTCACTTTCCAGTAATTGAGAAAATAGCTGAGCGATTCCAGCGAATTACGCCAGGTGTTGCTCATCGCACTACAGTCTGAATCGGCATAAAGCGGGTAGAACTGCGGCAGCGTACTCTTACCGGGAAACACGCCGTTCAGCACATCAAGCCCGCTGGACGAGGTATTCAGGCGGTTTTCAGCAATAAACTTCAGCTCGCGCGTCACGTCTGCGGAGTGACGCACGTACCACTGAGTCTGATCATAGCTGGTATTAAACTCCTGGCGAACCTGGGACTCTCTCTCGTGCAGGACGTTAATAATGTAGAACGTTGTCAGCAAGGCACCCAGCATCCACAGCATCAGCGCCAGCGCACGGAACAGGTAGCGCGAGATTTTTAACGTTGTACGGAAAGAGACAAGATATTTCAAACGGGACCCACGCAGCCATCAGCAGTGATAAAACAGAGTGCCGATACAGTAGCGTTCACCTGCTGAAAAAGCCAGTTATCCCCGCCCCGCCCCCGCTCTATTTCAGCTAATTCTGCTTTGTTCCCCGGACTCTTTACGCCACTGCGAGGGGGTTTTTCCGGTAATGCGCAGAAACTCGCGATTAAAGTTTGATTTGGTCTGGAAACCGACGTTTTCCATGATCTCAATGATCGTACTCTGACTGCGGCAAAGGTGCTCGCAGGCTTCAGCAATTCGCCAACTGTTAACATACTGCGATACGCTCTGGCGGTGGAGTGCATTGATGGCGGCGGAGACCTGACGACTCGGAATTCCTGATTTACGCGCCAGCTGCTCCAGGTTCAGTCCGGTCTCGCGATGAATACCGCTACGCATCAGCTCATCGATGCGTTCGAGCACGGCGGCGTCGCCCTCTTTCACCTTGCGCGATTTTACCGCCGTGCTGGCGGTGGCAGGCGTCAGCAGTAGCGTCAGCGCCACCAGCAGGCAGACCAGTAAATTACCGCAGGCTGTTAATAGCTGAACCCCGCTGCCCGCCCTGTATTCCAGCAGCCCCGCAACGCTGATGTCGATCAGCGCGACCGCGATTAGCAAGACGGCCAGCAGACGCCAGCCATTTACGCTCAGGCCACTGCTCTCCAGCGGCAGCTGGCAGAAAGTGTCCCTGCCCTGACGCAATGTTATTAGCATCGCTGCTGCGCTACTCATCCAGATGACTGCCATCAGCCCATCAATCGCCTGCGGGAGCCACAGGATACTGCCAGCCATTAACAGTAGCGCCAGCACGCTAAGCGCAAGATGCAGCCTCTGCCCGGTGGCCTGGCACAGTGCCAGATAGCAAAACAGCGGCAGCGCAACTGCCGTCAGCGGCTGTATTATGCGCAGCTGATTAAACTGCGGCAGTGCCCCCAAACCGGCAACCACCGTGTGCAGCAGGAAAACCAGCAGCAGCAGACGGAAGAACGCGCCCGCCTGACGTTTCTGCACCAGCAGCAGCAGGCAGGCAAAGCTAAGGAGAAAATTTATCGGTATTAGCATAGGACTCAATCGCGATCGAGGACGCCAGGCGTCTGTAAAGTTCTGATAATGGGACTTTTATACGTGAGGAGTAAATAAGATGCCGCTGATTTTTCTGTTTTCACTGATGTTAATCAGTTTCTCGAGCTGGAGCTATTCCGTTGCTACGCAACAGGAAACGCTCAGTAATCCTGTCCTGAAGCGCACGCTTAATGTCCGTATTTTCTACCCCAGCGAAAGCCATCAGGCAGCGACCTTGCAGGCAGCAAGACCGGTGCTGACTGGATTTTATGCGATAGAACAGGCTCAGCCTGCTGCGGGCAAGTTTCCCCTGATTGTGCTGAGCCACGGCAGCGGCGGTAATAACAGCAGCCTCGCCTGGCTGGCCGTGCCGCTGGCGGCCCAAGGGGCCATTGTGATTGCCGCTAATCACCCGGGCAGCACCACCGGCGATTCCAGCCCCGATACCGACCTCACCCTGCAGACGCGCGACCTGTCGTTTTTAATCACCCACTATCTTGATGACGCAAGATGGCGGCCTGCCATTGACGCCGACAGGATTGGCGCTATCGGGCATTCAAAGGGCGGTTACAGCGTGCTGGCACTGGCCGGAGCGCGGATAACCCTGGCAAGGCTGGTTGAGTACTGCCGCAGCAAACCGCAGATGCCGGACTGCCTGTTTTACCAGCGCGGGCACCTGCCGCTGGCACAGCGATCGGCGGCCACGCTGGCGGCCAGCTATCGTGACCCGCGAGTGAAGTTTGTCGTCGCTATCGACCCGGGAATGAGCGATGTTTTCACTCCCGCCAACCTGCACTCTATTACCCTTCCACTGCTGGTGATTGCCGCGGGCTATTATATCCGCGCGCAGCCGGAGATTAATTTGGGGGTGGATAGGTTGCCGCTACCGCTGTTGCGCCTGCCACAGGCCGGGCACTATGACTTCCTGCCGCTATGTCAGCCAGCGGCACAAGCGATTCTGGCAGAGGAAGGGGAAGCATTTATTTGCGAAACATCGCGGGAAAAGCGTGAGGAGGTACATCAGCAGACAATTACCGCCGTCAGCGCGTTTATTCAGCGCAGCTGAGCAGCGGGAGTTTCAATATTGAGTGAACTCAGCGTTTCGATTTGAGTTCAGGTTTGGCAGAGAGGTCGGGGCCAAGGAAAGGCTCCAGCGATCCATACTCGAGCAGGATTTGGCGTATTCTCGCACTGCTTTCCAAAAACATCTGGTCCATCGCTGCGCCAATCGCTTCCCGCCGCTTTGAGGTGGCTATGATGTTCATATCCATAGCATTATTTTTTTTCAATGACATATACTGCCTCCTGCAACCACGTCTGATTATAGATAAATCCTTTTTCGGCGGCGTAACGCCGCAGTAACCGATGGTACATTTTTCCTAATGCCGGATGGATTGGCATAGCCAGAAGAGAGGCTACAAGCTGATGCTGAAGAAAACTCTCCACCGCCTGGCCGACCCCTTCTGCCAAAAACCGTATCAACTCACTGTAGCTAAATGCCATACGGCGGTCGACTTTGTAGCGGGCACCAGGTTCCGACGAGAATAGCGCGTCATATGGATAAAAATCAACCAACCAGCAGTAATTCTGTAGGTAATAACCAGACCAGTAACAACCAAAGCAGTTCTGGATCATCGTTGGTAATCTTTTTATCTCAACAACATATTCATTGTCTCTTCCCCCTGACTTTTTCACCGAAACCAGATAACTCAGCGCGTTGGCTAATAGCGGTGATGAGAACGCCTTAACAGTAATATCCATGGCCACCTTTCCTTTTGGGTACCCGCTGGTTGTATCACTCTCTGCTCTGCTGGTCAGATTTGGCGCTGCATCCTGCGTAGCGTCTTCCAGATCCCCAGATTTCAGGCAAAAAAAAGCCGGTTCAGCTGAACCGGCTTTTTCATCAGGGCTTAACGATTACTCGTCATCGGCCTCTGGCGCTTCATCGTCATTGTCGACTTCAGGTGCGATATCATCATCCCCTTCCGCCACGCTGCCGTCGATAGCATCGAGCTCTTCTTCCGCTACCGGCTCGGCCACGCGCTGCAGGCCAACCACGTTTTCATCTTCCGCGGTACGGATCAGGATCACACCCTGGGTGTTACGCCCGACCACACTCACTTCAGAAACGCGGGTACGCACCAGCGTACCGGCATCGGTGATCATCATGATCTGATCGCTGTCGACCACCTGTACCGCACCGATAACCGGTCCGTTACGCTCGGTGACTTTAATCGAGATCACCCCCTGAGTCGCACGCGACTTGGTCGGGTATTCGCTGTTGGCGGTACGCTTACCATAACCGTTCTGCGTCACCGTCAGGATGGCGCCGTCATCACGCGGCACAATCAGGGAAACCACGCGGTCACCTTCTGCCAGCTTGATACCGCGCACGCCTGAGGCGGTTCGGCCCATGGCACGCACCGCGCTTTCAGCGAAGCGCACCACTTTACCGGCGGCAGAGAACAGCATGGTTTCATCCGTGCCGTTAGTCAGGGCCACGCCGATCAGTTCGTCATCGTCACGCAGGTTGACGGCAATAATACCGGCACTGCGCGGACGGCTGAACTCGGTCAGCGCGGTTTTCTTCACGGTACCGCTGGCGGTCGCCATAAAGATGTTCCAGCCCTCGGCGTATTCACGCACCGGCAGGATCGCGGTAATACGTTCATTCGCTTCCAGCGGCAGCAGGTTGACGATTGGACGCCCACGCGCACCGCGGCTCGCTTCCGGCAGCTGGTAGACCTTCATCCAGTAGAGACGACCGCGGCTTGAGAAGCAGAGGATGGTGTCATGGGTGTTGGCCACCAGCAGGCGGTCAATAAAGTCTTCTTCTTTAATACGCGCTGCCGATTTACCCTTACCGCCGCGGCGCTGCGCTTCGTAATCAGTCAGTGGCTGATACTTCACGTAGCCCTGGTGCGACAGGGTCACCACAACGTCTTCCTGGTTGATCAGGTCTTCGATATTGATGTCGGCGCTGTTGGCGGTGATCTCGGTACGACGCGCGTCGCCGAACTGATCGCGGATCAGCTCCAGCTCTTCACGGATCACTTCCATCAGGCGCTCTGAACTGCCCAGAATGCGCAGCAGCTCGGCAATCTGCGCCAGCAGATCTTTATACTCGTCGAGCAGTTTTTCATGCTCAAGGCCGGTCAGTTTCTGCAGGCGTAAATCCAGGATAGCCTGCGCCTGCTGCTCGGTCAGGTAGTACTGGCCGTCACGAATACCGTACTGCTCTTCCAGCCACTCAGGGCGGGCGGCGTTGTCACCGGCACGTTCCAGCATCGCTGAAACGTTGCCCAGCAGCCATGGGCGGGCAATCAGGCCCGCTTTTGCTTCGGCTGGGGTCGCAGCCTGGCGGATCAGCTCGATAATCGGATCGATGTTTGCCAGGGCCACGGCCAGTGCTTCAAGGATATGGGCACGGTCGCGCGCTTTACGTAGTTCGAAGATGGTACGGCGGGTGATCACTTCACGACGGTGACGCACGAAGGCTTCGAGAATATCCTTCAGCGGCATAATCTTCGGCTGGCCCTGATGCAGTGCCACCATGTTGATGCCGAAAGAAGTTTGCAGCTGCGTCAGCGAGTAAAGGTTGTTTAACACCACTTCGCCCACCGCATCGCGCTTCACTTCGATGACGATGCGCATCCCGTCTTTGTCGGACTCATCGCGCAGGGCGCTGATGCCTTCCAGACGCTTCTCTTTCACCAGCTCGGCGATTTTCTCAATCAGGCGCGCTTTGTTCACCTGATAAGGAATTTCATGCACGATGATAGTTTCACGGCCGGTCTTGGCATCCACTTCCACTTCGCCACGGGCGCGGATGTAAATTTTGCCGCGACCGGTACGATAAGCTTCTTCGATGCCGCGACGACCGTTGATGATAGCAGCGGTGGGGAAGTCCGGGCCTGGGATGTGCTCCATCAGGCCTTCAACGGTGATGTTCTCATCGTCGATATACGCCAGACAGCCGTTGATCACTTCGGTCAGGTTGTGCGGCGGAATGTTAGTCGCCATACCGACTGCAATCCCCGAAGCACCGTTAACCAGCAGGTTAGGTACGCGGGTTGGCATCACTTCTGGGATCTGCTCGGTGCCGTCGTAGTTTGGCACAAAGTCGACGGTCTCTTTTTCAAGATCCGCCAGCAGTTCGTGAGCAATTTTGGACATGCGCACTTCGGTATAACGCATCGCCGCAGCCGAGTCGCCGTCGACGGAACCGAAGTTACCCTGGCCATCGACCAGCATGTAGCGCAGCGAGAATGGCTGCGCCATACGCACGATGGTGTCGTACACGGCGGTATCACCATGCGGGTGATATTTACCGATGACGTCGCCGACAACACGGGCGGATTTTTTATAGGCTTTGTTCCAGTCGTTACCGAGCACGTTCATAGCGTAAAGCACACGGCGGTGAACCGGCTTTAAACCATCACGGACATCTGGCAGCGCACGGCCAACGATGACCGACATTGCATAATCCAGATAAGAGTTCTTTAGCTCTTCTTCGATATTGACCGGTGTAATTTCGCGGGCGAGGTCGCTCATGGACGCGCTTTCCTTCTGTCTTATTCCCGGATTCAAAGGTGCGAAAGTATATCACATCGCGGGCATGTGTTGAATGGAAAGCATCGCTTTGGCCGCTTTATTGCATTCTGTTTTTAGCGCAGGCAACAACCCTGGCTGTCAGGGGCGGGAAACTTGTATACTGCGGCAAACTTTGGCCGGAGTCATACCCCAATGAAAGCAGAACAAAACGCGGGCGCGCAGAACGTAGATCGCGGCGAGATCGCCAAATTTGAAGCAGTAGCAACACGCTGGTGGGACCTGGATGGCGAATTTAAGCCGCTGCACCGGATTAACCCCCTGCGCCTCGGCTGGATTGCTCAGCACTGCGACGGGCTGTTTGGTAAAAAGATCCTCGACGTCGGCTGCGGCGGCGGCATCCTGGCGGAGAGCATGGCACGTGAAGGTGCTAACGTCACCGGGCTGGACATGGGCGCGGAGCCGTTACAGGTCGCCCGTCTGCACGCGCTGGAAAGCGGTGTGACCATTGATTACGTGCAGCAAACGGTTGAAGAGCACGCCGAACAGTTCGCCGGGCAGTATGACGTGGTGACCTGCATGGAGATGCTGGAGCACGTGCCGGACCCGCGCTCTGTGGTTCACGCCTGCGCCAGGCTGGTGAAACCCGGCGGCGAAGTGTTCTTCTCTACGCTGAACCGCAACAGTAAAGCCTGGCTGATGGCGATTATCGGCGCTGAGTACGTGCTGCGCATGGTGCCGCGCGGAACGCACGACATCAAAAAATTCATCCGCCCCGGCGAACTGCTGAACTGGGTTGACGAAACCCCACTGCGCGAGCGCCATATCATTGGCCTGCACTACAACCCGCTGACCAACCACTTCAAGCTGGCCCCTGGCGTTGATGTGAACTACATGGTTCACACGCACCGCGCGATTGACTGACCCATCAGGGGGTGGATACCGCTCCACCCCTGCCAGATCTTTTTCGTCTTACAACTGTCATCACGGCTGAGTTAGGGTTACCCCATCACGACAATTATTGCTGTGAGGCGTCTCAATACGCCGCATTTTTCAGCAAAGAAATTCAGGAAATATCGGGGATGAACAAGAAACCCGCGCTCGATCAAATTTCTAAAAAATTTCTCAAACCATTGACATCGACTGTGGGCCTTGAGAAACGTGGACTTAGGAAAAATACCCACCCTGCGACAGTAGTTTCACCTGAAAATCAAGCCTTGTTAAGCACGCGGAAATTACTAGAATACTCACCATATTGTTAGTCAGTCTTCCCTCACCCCCTATATATAGTGTTTATCCACAGAGTTACTCACAACGAGCAAGCTGTGTATAAACGTGGGGATTATTTGTTAAGGACAGGTAAAACGCGACATGAATCAGAGTCTGCTTGTAACCAAACGCGACGGCCGCACCGAACGCATCGATCTCGATAAAATCCACCGTGTTCTCGACTGGGCTGCCGAAGGTCTGCAAAACGTCTCCGTTTCGCAGGTTGAACTGCGTTCACACATCCAGTTCTACGAAGGTATTCGCACCTCCGACATTCATGAAACGGTGATCAAGTCTGCCGCTGACCTGATCTCGCGTGATGCACCTGATTACCAGTACATGGCCGCCCGCCTGGCCATCTTCCACCTGCGTAAAAAAGCCTACGGCCAGTTCGAGCCGCCAAAACTGATCGAGCAGGTCAAACGCATGGTCGATATGGGCAAATATGACCCTCACCTGCTGGAAGATTACAGCGCGGAAGAGTTTGAGCAGATGGACGGCTTTATCGACCACTGGCGCGACATGAACTTCTCCTATGCGGCAGTCAAGCAGCTGGAAGGTAAATACCTGGTGCAGAACCGCGTCAGCGGTGAGATCTACGAGAGCGCGCAGTTCCTGTATATCCTCGTGGCCGCCTGCCTGTTCTCTGGCTACCCGCGTGAAACCCGTCTTGATTACGTCAAGCGTTTCTACGATGCGATCTCCACCTTTAAGATTTCGCTGCCGACGCCAATTATGTCCGGCGTGCGCACCCCGACGCGCCAGTTCAGCTCCTGCGTACTGATTGAGTGCGGCGACAGCCTTGATTCCATTAACGCCACCTCCAGCGCGATTGTGAAGTACGTTTCTCAGCGTGCCGGTATCGGCATTAACGCCGGTCGCATCCGTGCGCTGGGCAGCCCGATCCGCGGCGGTGAAGCATTCCACACCGGCTGCATTCCGTTCTATAAGCACTTCCAGACCGCGGTGAAGTCCTGCTCTCAGGGCGGCGTGCGCGGCGGTGCAGCGACCCTGTTCTACCCAATGTGGCATCTGGAAGTGGAAAGCCTGCTGGTGCTGAAGAACAACCGCGGCGTTGAAGGCAACCGCGTGCGTCATATGGACTACGGCGTGCAGCTGAACAAGCTGATGTATCAGCGCCTGCTGAAGGGTGAAGAGATTACTCTGTTCAGCCCGTCCGACGTGCCTGGCTTGTATGACGCGTTCTTCGCCGATCAGGATGAGTTTGAGCGCCTGTACACCAAATACGAGAAAGACGACAGCATCCGCAAGCAGCGCGTGAAGGCGGTAGATCTGTTCTCGCTGATGATGCAGGAACGCGCCTCTACCGGCCGTATCTACATTCAGAACGTTGACCACTGCAACACCCACAGCCCGTTTGACCCGGCAATCGCGCCAGTGCGCCAGTCTAACCTGTGCCTGGAGATCGCACTGCCGACCAAACCGCTGCTGGATGTTAACGACGAAAATGGCGAAATCGCGCTCTGTACGCTGTCGGCGTTTAACCTCGGCGCGATTGAGAGCCTGGACGACCTGCAGGAGCTGGCAACCCTGGCGGTGCGTGCGCTGGATGCCCTGCTGGACTACCAGGACTACCCAATCCCGGCCGCGCAGCGTGGCGCAATGGGTCGCCGTACTCTGGGTATTGGCGTGATCAACTACGCTTACTACCTGGCGAAGAACGGCGTGCGTTACTCCGACGGCAGCGCTAATGTCCTGACGCACCAGACCTTTGAAGCCATTCAGTACTGGTTGCTGAAAGCCTCTAACGATCTGGCTATCGAACAGGGTGCCTGCCCGTGGTTTAACGAAACCACCTATGCGCAGGGTATTATGCCGATCGACACCTATAAGAAGGACCTGGATGCGATCTGTGATACGCCGCTGCTGCTGGACTGGGAAGCGCTGCGTGAATCGGTGAAAACCCACGGCCTGCGCAACTCTACGCTCTCTGCCCTGATGCCGTCTGAGACCTCTTCCCAGATCTCGAACGCCACCAACGGTATTGAACCACCGCGCGGTCATATCAGCATTAAAGCGTCGAAAGACGGCATTCTGCGTCAGGTGGTGCCAGAGTATGAGCGCCTGAAAGATAACTACGAACTGCTGTGGGATATGCCAAATAACGACGGTTACCTGCAGCTGGTCGGCCTGATGCAGAAATTTATCGACCAGGCCATTTCATCCAACACCAACTACGACCCGACGCGCTTCGCCAACGGTAAGGTGCCGATGAAGCAGCTGCTGAAAGACCTGCTGACTGCCTATAAGTTTGGCGTGAAAACGCTCTACTACCAAAACACCCGTGACGGTGCGGAAGATACGCAGGAAGATCTGGCGCCATCGATTCAGGATGACGGCTGTGAAAGCGGCGCCTGCAAAATCTGATAACGGTGGGTCAGGCATGCCTGGCCCCTATGCGCAACATTGACTCTGTAGGGGTCGGGCATGCCCGACCCTGAAGCATTTGGACTGAATCATGGCTTACACCACATTTTCGCAGAATAAAAATAACCAACTGTTAGAACCGATGTTCTTCGGACAGCCGGTAAACGTGGCGCGTTTCGACCAGCAGAAATATGACATCTTTGAAAAGCTGATCGAAAAGCAGCTCTCTTTCTTCTGGCGCCCGGAAGAAGTGGACGTCTCGCGCGATCGTATTGACTATCAGGCGCTGCCAGAGCACGAAAAACACATCTTTATCAGCAACCTGAAGTATCAGACTCTGCTGGACTCTATTCAGGGACGCAGCCCGAACGTGGCGTTGCTGCCGCTGATCTCGATCCCGGAACTGGAAACCTGGATTGAAACCTGGGCGTTCTCCGAGACTATCCACTCGCGTTCGTACACCCATATTATTCGTAATATCGTTAACGACCCGGCGCTGGTCTTTGACGATATCGTCACCAACGAGCAGATCCTGTCACGCGCCAAAGATATCTCTGGCTACTACGACGATCTGATCGAAATGACCAACTACTGGCATCTGCTGGGTGAAGGCACGCACCAGGTTGCGGGCAAAACCGTGACCGTCAGCCTGCGCGCGCTGAAAAAGCAGCTCTATATCTGCCTGATGAGCGTCAACGCGCTGGAAGCGATCCGCTTTTACGTCAGCTTCGCCTGCTCTTTCGCCTTTGCCGAGCGCGAACTGATGGAAGGCAATGCCAAAATCATTAAGCTGATCGCCCGCGATGAAGCTCTGCACCTGACCGGCACTCAGCATATGCTGAACCTGCTGCGCAGTGGGGAAGACGATCCGGAAATGGCCGAGATTGCTAAAGAGTGCCGTCAAGAGTGCTACGATCTGTTCGTGCTGGCTGCCGAGCAGGAGAAAGAGTGGGCGGAATATCTGTTCAGCGGCGGTTCAATGATTGGCCTGAATAAAGATATTCTGTGGCAGTACATTGAGTACATCACCAACATCCGTATGAACGCTGTTGGTCTGGATCTGCCGTTTAAAACCCGCTCGAACCCGATCCCGTGGATCAACTCGTGGCTGGTGTCCGATAACGTGCAGGTTGCTCCGCAGGAAGTGGAAGTCAGCTCTTACCTGGTCGGACAGATCGACTCTGAAGTCAACGCCGACGACCTCAGCGACTTCGAACTGTAATTCTGATGGCACGCTCTACCATTACGCTGCGGACCACCGGTGCGCAGCTTGAATGCCATGATGAACACCCTTCCCTGCTGGCTGCGCTGGAATCGCACCGCGTCTGCGTGGAGTATCAGTGCCGCGAAGGCTACTGCGGCTCCTGCCGGATGCGCCTGTTGAAAGGGGAAGTGAGCTACAGCGCGAAACCGCTGGCCTTTGTGCAGCAGGGTGAGATCTTGCCATGCTGCTGTAAGGCCGAGGGTGATATTGAGATCGAGCTGTAGAACGGGTCGGGCATGCCCGACCCCTACACGATCTGGCGTAGGGGCTGACCTTCTTTTTCGGTCAGCCCGTATTGAAACGCCCAAATCTTATAGCGTTTCCACCACATCTATCCAGCCATGCCCGGTGCTGACGGACTGACCGTTCAGCCAGCGGCGCAGCATATTCATCGCCAGCATGGCCACCATATCCTGCCGTGCCTTCAGATCGTGACGGTTGACGTTGAACTTCACCTTCTGGGCAAAAGTGCCATCCGGCGTGTGCAGCGCAAAGCCTAAACGATCGTCCTCAATGCCGCCCACCAGCAGCGCCACAGCGGAACCGCTGCTGGCTGCCAGCTGGCGCGCACGCTCGGCCATGTTCTGCAGCGGCTCGGCCTGATTCGGCAATATGTTGCCTGCGGCCAGCGCGGCGCCGGCGGAGATCAGCTGCCACTGCAGCAGCCCGGCGCTGAACTGTTCGCTGACGGCCAGCGTAAGGTTGCGCGCCTGCAGACGGCGCGCCAGCTGCTGCGGTAAGGTCTCAAATCCTTCGAAAATCACGCTGTCGCCTGCTATCTCGCGCACCTGCTGCCAGAACTGCTCCATTTCCGGCAGTTTTTCCGCCGGGCCGTTCAGCTTCAGTTCGATAATCGGCATCGAGGCGCGATAGCCCATCACCACGCCTTCCGGCAGCGGCAGCGGTTCAATGTCGGATGCCAGATCGCTCTCGCCACGGCCAAAAGTGGTCATGCGCAGGCAGACCGGCGGCTCTGGCAGCTGATAACGGGCTTTCAGGCGCGGCAGGATCTGGTCCATCACCATCACTTTATATTCGGAAGGGACGCCGGGGGTGAAGAAGATCCAGCAGCGGTTAAGCTGCATGGCGAAACCGCAGGCGGTGCCGACCGGATTGTCGATCATCTCGGCCCCTTCCGGGATCTCCGCCTGCTTACGGTTGCTGGCGGCCATCGCCTTGCCGCGGCTGGCGAAGAAAGCTTCCATTTTAGCCAGCCACTCGGGGTGAATTTTTAGCGCCACACCGGCGGCGGTCGCGGCGGCCAGCGCGCTCAAATCGTCGCTGGTCGGGCCAAGGCCGCCGTTGACGATCAGCACGTCAGCCACTTTGCTGCGTTCAGTCAGCACCGTAACCAGTTCCTGCAGGCTGTCGCCCACCGTCTGGCGGCTGGTCATCGGTAAACCGTGTTCAAACAGCACTGTCGCCAGCCAGGCCGCGTTGGTATCGACGATCTGGCCGTGCAGCACTTCATCGCCGGTTGCGAGCATTTCCACTCTTATCATGTTGTTCTCCGGTGTACTCAGGGCATAACACGGTGGGCTGTGTCCCGTAACTGGTCGTGGTGCCGTCGCAGTGCCAAACTCACGCACAGTTATGGGACACAGTCTAGGAAGCCCTTTGCGGAAACACAACGTCAATTTCCTGCTGCTGCGCCACCCACTGCATCAGCCGGCGGCGCGATGGCTTGATGCCACCGCAGCCGAGCGCTGGCAGCGTATACCACTTAACCGGGCGCTGCCAGGCAGCCAGCTGCGGCAGCGCCCATGCGGCCAACGGTGCCATTGCCACCCCGTCATTCACCAGCGCCACCGGCCGGCTGCCGTATTCATCATCTTCCAGCGCGACCACGACTGCCTGCGTCACCTGCGGATGCCGCAGCAGCAGGCGCTCAATCACTTCCGGCTGCACGGCTTCTGCGCCACAAAAAAACAGGTTATCCCGCCGGCCAAGAACGCAGAGTTCATCCAGGCGCCACGCACCGAGATCGCCGCTGTGCAGCCAGCCGTCGGCATCCGTCAGCGGACGCAGCTGACCCTGCTGCCAGTAACCGAGCGCCAGCGTGGGCGAGCGTAGCCAGATCTCACCGTTGACAATCCTGACCTCCTGCCCGTCGAGCGGCTTCCCGACGCCCGGACGGTCGTCTGCACGTTTGGCGCTGACGGTCGAGGCGCTTTCCGTCATGCCATACCCGCAGAAGCAGCGGATGCCCGCTGCCTCCGCCCGCTGCACCAGCTCGCTGGCGATAGCTGCGCCTCCCAGCAGCACCGAGCGCAGCATTGCCGGACGCTCCGGCTGGCGCAGCAGTCGCCACAGTTGGGTTGGCACCAGCGAAGCGAAACTGCTGCGCGCCAGCGCGGCGCTAAACCCGGTACTGTCCGCCAGCGTTAATGTCGCCCCGCTGACCAGCCAGCGCCAGAGAATGCCCAACCCGGAAACGTGAAACAGCGGCAGCGACAGCAGCCAGCGGTCGCGCGCGCTGAACTCCATCAGTGCGATCACCGCTGCAGCACTGTGCAGATGGGCCGCAATCGTGTGCGCTGCGGCTTTTGGCAACCCGCAGGAACCCGAGGTCAGCGTCAGGGTTGCCAGCGCTGCCGGCTGCCAGGGGTGAATAACATGGCCTGCGCGCCGCAGGTTCAGCAGCGCAGGCGGGTTCAGGCAGCCAGTGCCTGCGCTGCCGACGCTGAAATCGGCGCGGAGGTTGGGTAACAGCATTTCCAGCTGGCTGTCCGGCAGCTGGGGATTAAGCGCCAGCACCCGGGCGCCGCAGGCGAGCAGGCTTAGCCAGCTCACGACCGCCTGCAGACTGTTGGCACTGCGCAGTATCACCAGGTTACCCGGCTGCACGCCCTGCTGGCGAAACCCCTGGGCGTGCTGGACAATTTCCTGCTCCAGCTGCTGCCAGCTGAGCGTGACGTCACCCGCATCGATGGCCTGCGCCTGCGGGCATCTGCGCGCCCAGTGACGCCACGGCCAGTCAGTTAGTGCTGCCACAGACATGTTAAAACCTCCCTGTCGGTCACAGGCACCGCCACGGGTAGCGCACTGCCGGGCCAGCGGCGCAACAGCTGCTGCTGCATCAGCTGCAGCGTGTCGAGCCCGGGGATGATGCCCGGCGTGAGCCAGTGTGCCAGCCGTGCCAGCTGGGTCAGACCGAGGCTCGACTCCAGCGCGCTGCTGATTACCGGGGTTAATCCCTGGGATTTGGCCCATGCCACCTGCTGCTGCACGCGCTGAATGCTGCCGGTCAGCGTCGGTTTGATCACCACCGCGCTGACGCCCGGTGCTGCTGCCAGCGGCCCCTCGCGCAGGCTCTCATCCCAGGCAACAGCGATGGATGTTTGCTGGGCAAATGTGAGGCTTTCCGCCATGTTGCGGCACGGCTCTTCGATAAAGGCGATGCGCCCGCGCAGCTCGGGTGAGACGTAACGGGCAAACTGCAGCGCTTTTTCCAGGCTCCAGCTGCGGTTCGCGTCCAGCCGCAGCGTCAGGTTGGGTAGCGCCTCCAGCAGCAGGTTGGCCTGCATCCCGTCGCGCACCGCTTCATACAGCCCAACTTTCATTTTTGCCAGCGGCTGCGGCAGCTGGCGCAGCCGCTGGAACAGCTCATCCGGGTCGCCGCTGCACAGTAAGGCGGTACGATACTCGCCTGCGGTGGGCAGCGTGCCATCCAGCTCGGCAAGCGCACAGCTGATGCCAAATGCGACGGAAGGCAGATCGCTCTCTGCGGGATGAGAACCGGCGCGCCACGCCGCCAGCCAGGCACGGCAGGCCTGCTCCGCCTGCGCGGGCGTTTCCACGCTGAACTCTGGCAGCGGCGCGATCTCACCCCAGCCCTCACCGCGTTGGTCACGCAGCTGGATCAGCAGGCCCTGGCGCGCTGTTAACCGCTGATGGCGCAGCACAACCCCCGCTTCCAGCGGGATCTGATAGCGATACAGTGCGACCGCACGCATCAGGGATTGCGCCGGAAGTGGCTGAAATCGGGCGGGCGTTTTTCATTGAAGGCGTTGCGCCCCTCCTGCCCCTCTTCGGTCATGTAGAACAGCATGGTGGCGTTGCCCGCGAGCTCCTGCAGCCCGGCCTGGCCGTCACAGTCGGCATTGAGCGCCGCTTTCAGGCAGCGCAGCGCCATCGGGCTGTTCTGCAACATTTCGCGGCACCAGCGCACGGTTTCCTGCTCCAGCTGCGCCAGCGGGACGACGGTGTTCACCAGCCCCATCGCCAGTGCCTGCGGTGCGCTGTACATGCGGCACAGGAACCAGATTTCCCGCGCTCTCTTCTGCCCGACAATGCGCGCCATATAGGCTGCGCCCCAGCCGCCGTCGAATGAACCGACCTTCGGGCCGGTTTGACCAAACTGTGCGTTATCCGCTGCGATAGTCAGATCGCACATCATATGCAGTACGTGCCCCCCGCCGACGGCATAGCCGGCTACCATTGCCACCACCGGCTTCGGGCAGGTGCGGATCTGGCGCTGCAGGTCGAGCACGTTGAGGTGATGTACCCCGGCATCATCCTGATAACCGCCGTAATTGCCGCGGATTTTCTGATCGCCGCCCGCGCAAAACGCCAGTTCGCCCTCGCCGGTGAGGATAATCACGCCGACCGCCGGGTCGCGCCGCGCGTTATCCAGCGCCTGCTGAATTTCGCTAATGGTCAGCGGGCGAAAAGCGTTGCGCACCTCCGGGCGGTTAAGGGTAATTTTTGCTATGCCGTCGCTCGACTTGTGATAGCGAATATCGCGGTAGTCCGCTCCGCAGTCGTGCCATTCGACGGGTGCCGTCAGCAGGCTTTCATCGGGGTAGATCATCGAAGTTCCTTAATGATAATTGAGCACGCGAGCGAGCTGATGGGCAAAAGCCAGCGGGTTCGCCAGGTGAGAGTTGTGGCCCGCAGCGGGGATCACCGCCGGGGGCAGCGCGGCCTGAAGCGCCAGCTGCAGGAATTTTTGATCCCACTCACCGCACAGATAGCGGAACGGGAAACTTTTCTGCCTTAGCTCCGGCAGGAGCCAGGGCTGCGCCGACAGCGACGTGGCCTCCAGCATCGCGGCCAGCCCTTCACCGCGATTATCCAGGCGGCGAGCCACCAGGCGCTGGCGCTCAATCGGGGTCAGCTCGGCAAAGACCGGCTGCTGATACCACTGGCACAGCGCCTGCTCCAGCGGCTGCTGGCGAAAGCGCTGCGCCCAGCAGAGATCGTGCTCCCTGCGGATCGCGCGCTCTGAGGGCGAAGCGAGGCCAAAATGTCCGGCTTCGACCAGTAACCCCATCAGTTCCTTCCCGGCATGGCGGCAGGCGTGGTAAAGCGCCAGCCGTCCGCCGAGCGAATAGCCAATCAGCCAGTAGCGCTTAACCTGGTGATAATCCAGGGTGGCGTTAAGCCGCTGCGACAGCTCATCAAAGCCGTTAACGCTTTGCGCGCGCGAACCACCATGCCCGGGGAGATCAACGCTGAGCAGCGGCCAGTGGCTGAAATAGCGCTGTACCGGCTGCCACTCCTGCGCGCTGCCGAGAAAACCGTGCAGCCAGACCAGCACCGGGCGCGTGCTGTGATGATGCCCCTGCCAGTGCGCATGGAGCATCACAGGGTCACCACTTCTCTGGCGCAGCAGTCCAGGGTTTGCGCGCCGTCGTCGCCATTGACCACCACTTCGACCAGCGTGACGCCGCCGTTAAAGCCCTGCTGCACCGCCTGTTGCAGCGCCAGCCAGCTGGCTACGCGCCGGAACTGCAGACCAAACAGCGCCGCCGCATGGCTGAAGTCCGCCTGCGGCGGCAGGGCAAACAGCGAAGCGCGCTGCGCAGGCGGCGTCGGCAGCAGCGAGAAGATCTGCCCACCCTGATTGTTGACCACCAGGATCACCACCGGAGCCGGGGCCTGCTGCAGCAGCGCCAGGCTGTTAAGATCGTACAGCGTGGAGAGGTCGCCCAGCAGCACCAGCAGCGGCTGGCCGTTGCCGCGCTGGGTGCCCGCCGCCGTCGCCAGCAGGCCATCAATACCGCTGGCACCGCGATTGCAGTACACCGGATATCCGGCCGGCAGCGAGGCAAAGGCGTCCACCAGCCGGATCGACAGGCTGTTACCGAGAAACAGCGCGCCTTTTTCCGGCAGCAGTTCGCACAGACGATGGGCCAGCTGCGCCTCGCCGAAGTGGTGCAGATGCTGATGAAGATAGCGCCGGGTGCGCTGCGCCAGCGCATCAAGCTGCGGGCACCAGGGCTGGCGCGGCTGGGCCGGATGGTGCTGTAACCAGCGATCAATCTGCACTTCCATCCGCCGCCCGCGCGGGCACGCCGGGTTACGCTGGCCGGGCAGAGGATCAACATGCCAGTAGCTCTGCGCCCGGCAGTTGGCCTGGTAGCCGAGCAGGTTTTTCCCGGTCAGGCTGCTGCCAAACTGCAGCACAATCTGCGCGGCATCCAGCGCCCGCTGTGCATCAGGATGTGCCAGCCACAGCGCGGCGGCCGGTAATGGTTGCCCACATTGCGCAATCACATCACCCAGCAGCGGCCAGCCCAGCTCTGCGGCCCACTGCCCCACCAGCAGGCCCTCGGCCGCCGTCATTCTTCCCGCAATCACCACGCCACGCTTCTGCCGCCAGAACAACCAGTCGGCTTCGGTCGGGATATTCACAGTGCGAGCGTAATGCAGCCAGGGATCCCGGCTCTGCCACCAGTCGCCCAGCGCCTGCTGCCAGCCAGGGAAATCATCGCTCTGCTCAGCGTACAGCGGCTCGGCAAACGGACAGTTAATATGAACCGGACCGTGACGCGGGTTTGCCAGCAGCGTATCCAGCGCGCTAACCAGCCAGCGCGCCGGGATCTCCGCCGTCGGGCGCGGCAAATTGAGGGAGCCTGCGAGGTGAGATGCAAACAGGCCAGGCTGCTCGGTCGCCTGATTGGCGCCGCAGTGGATTAATTCTGGCGGGCGGTCGGCGCTGATAATCACCAGTTTTTCTCCGGTCAGCTGTGCTTCCACCACCGCCGGATGCAGATTCGCCACCGCCGTGCCGGAGGTGACAATAATCGCCACCGCCTGGCGGGTTGATTTCGCCAGACCCAGCGCCAGAAAGCCCAGCCCGCGCTCGTCAAAATGGGTGTGGCACACCAGCTTTTGGTTTGCCGCGGCGGCCAGCGCCAGCGGCGCCGAGCGTGAACCGGGTGCAATGCAGACGTGGTGGATGCCGTGGCGCGTGAGCGTCTCCAGCAGCACCTCTGCCCAGCAGCGATTAAACGCTGCCTGTGAACTCCCCTGCGACCTCGTTTGCTGCATAGCCACTCCGCATCAAAAACCCTGCTGCTATTATAAGCAGCTGTTCTGCGCCCTTTTTGATTTGAACCCGTATTACGCCGGGTTTTCACCACTGAATAAGCAGCCAAGCGTCGCTGCCTTATGCTCAACTTCCTGCCACTCCCGCTGCGCATCGGAGCCGCTGACAATGCCCGCTCCGGCATACAGCCGCGCCTGATTCCCCCGTACTTCGGCACAGCGCAGCACCACTGCGAACTCACTGTGGTGCAGGGAGAGATAGCCAATTGACCCGCTGTACCAGCCGCGCTGAAATGACTGATGCTGATGGATGAACGCGGCGGCCGCGCGGCGCGGTAAGCCATAGACGGCGGCGCTCGGCTGCAGGCGGGACACGCAGCGTGCGTCATCGCTGTGGCGCAGCGTGGCGTGAATGCTGCGCCGCAGGTGCTGCAGCTGACGCAGCGGCAGCAGTTCCGCAGCCGCGACGTCGAGCGCCGTCACCTCATCGGCCAGCCGCTGGCGGATATCCTCAACCACCAGCTGGTTTTCCCACTGATTTTTACCGTCGGTCAGCAGGCCAGCCTCAGCAATATCGGCGGTACCCGCCAGGGCTTCGCTCCACAGTTCCGTGCCATGCCGGGCATATAACCTTTCCGGGCTGGAGCCTGCCAGTGCCCGATCTTCGGCGGTGGCCAGCATAAAGTGATAACAGCGCGGGTTGATCCGCTGACTGGCGGCCAGCAGCGCTGCAGCTGAGAGCGGCTGCGCGCAGGTGAAATCACTGGCGCGGGCCAGCACGACCTTATCCAGTTCGCCAGCGCGAATGGCCTGCAGGGCGCGCTCAACCTGCTGGCACCAGCCGGATTTATCCGGCAGCGTATTGACGCTGATTGCACGGGGTAACGGTGGCAGCGGCTGTGACGGCAGCAGGCCGTCGAGCCAGGCCAGCAGGTGCCGGGCTTCCTGATACAGGGAGGTGTCGCTGAGTAAGTTAAGGCTCAGCCACTGCCCGCTGTCGTCCTGTCGCAGGCTGAGGATCGGCAGAAACAGGTAGCTGTCGCCATCGACGGCGTTCCCCCCGACCAGCTGCCAGTGCGGCGGGAGTGCGTGAAGTCGTGCGGTCGCCCGATCCATCGAGCGGCAAACATCCCGCGCCCCAAGCGCCATTAAGGTGCTCTGCCCGCAGCGTGACTGCCAGTAAAACTGCGGCCAGCAGCGCTGGGTACCCAGCCACGCCAGCGCGTCGACCTCCCCTGACAGAGAGACGCGTAGCTGCAGCGCGCCGGGGGCATCACTCGAAATCTCAATAAGCTGGTCACGCAGTTGATGCAGCGCACGGACGAACGGCAAGGGAACCTCGGCAGTAAACGGGCCAGGCGCACATTTTAATGAAGGGAAAAACGGGGAATATTGATCTCAGTGGGGCAGAATGAAAACAGGCGCCGAAGCGGCGCCTGAATCACGAGCAATTAACGCTTAGCGTCGAGCCAATAGCAGCCCGACGACCAGGCCAAGGGTGGCACCGACGCCAATACCCTGCCACGGTTTATCATGCACATACTCGTCGGCGCGCGTGACAGCCTGCTTAGCGCGCACATAGTAGGTATCAGACGCGTTGCTGACGCGGGATTTCACTTCATTCAGTGATTTTTCCGCTTTCGCTTTCAGCTCCATGTATTTCTGGTCTGCCGGGTCGCCCGATGATTTCAGTACTTGTTCCAGCGTTTCAGTCAGTAACGCCAGGTCGTCATCCAGTCGAGTTTCATGTGGTTCAGTTGTTGTTGCCATTTCCATTCTCCTTGGGCGAATAACATACGTTGATAACTATAGACAGTATTTGCCGCTCTGCCTGGCTAAAGCGACCAGGAATGCGCTGAGAATCGCGCAGAAGGTTGCCATAAGGCGCGTGTATTTGTGCTTCAGGCGCGGTAAACCAACGAATAAACACGGGAAATCACTGCGGCAGTTAGATTTATCTGATAAATTTTGCGTGAACTGAATTATCAACCCGGCTCGCTGTCGTAACTCCCTGTAACCGGGCTAAATCCGGCCAAGCGAATGCGTGCAAACGCACGACAGTCACTACAAACTCCGTTCACCTGAGGAAATTATTTCCGGCATGAATCGAAGAATGTTTATGAAAGCGTCAATGGCATTCGCTACCGTAAGTGGGATGTCAGGACTCTCCGCGTTATTCTCCCAGGCTGCCTGGGCGGAAGATGGGATTGCCGACGGAACCGCTAAGCGTTTTGACTTTGACGTCCTGAAAAAAATGGCTGCCGGCATGGCAAAACAGGCCTATGGTGGTGCTCCGGCACCGCTGCCGGAAACCCTGGCAACGCTGACTCCGCAGGCTTATAACGAAATCCAGTACGATGCAAACCACTCGCTGTGGAACGGCATCGACAATCGTCAGCTCGACGTTCAGTTCTTCCATGTGGGTATGGGCTTTAAACGCCGTATCCGCATGTTCTCCGTTGACGGCGCCAGCCGTGAGGCGCGTGAAATCCACTTCCGCCCGGAGCTGTTCAACTACAACAATGCCCACGTGGATACTCAGCAGCTGGAAGGCAAAAACGACCTCGGCTTTGCCGGTTTCCGCGCGTTTAAAAAACCGGAACTGGCAAAACGCGACATCGTTTCGTTCCTTGGCGCCAGCTATTTCCGCGCGGTAGATGAAACCTACCAGTACGGGCTGTCGGCACGCGGCGTAGCGATCGATACCTTTACCAGCAAAGAAGAGTTCCCGGACTTCACTGCCTTCTGGTTCGAAACGCCAAAAGCAGACGACACCACGTTTGTGATGTACACCCTGCTGGATGGCCCAAGCTGCACCGGCGCATTTAAATTCACCATCCACTGCGAAGAGAAACGCGTGGTGATGGAAGTGGAAAACCACATTTATGCGCGTAAAGATATTCAGCAGCTGGGTATCTCTCCCATGACGACCATGTTTAGCTGCGGCAATAACGAACGCCGCATGTGTGACACCATCCATCCGCAAATTCACGACTCCGACCGTCTGGCGATGTGGACCGGTAGCGGTGAGTGGATCTGCCGCCCGCTGAACAACCCGCAGCGCCTGACCTTTAACGCTTATCAGGACGAAAACCCGCGCGGTTTCGGCATGTTGCAGCTTAATCATGACTTCCAGGATTATCAGGACGTGATTGGCTGGTATAACAAGCGGCCGAGCCTGTGGGTTGAGCCGGTCGGCAAGTGGGGTAAAGGGGCGATTAATCTGATGGAGATCCCGACCACGGGTGAAACGCTGGATAACATCGTCTGCTTCTGGCAGCCTGCCGACGCCATCAAAGCGGGCAGCGAGCACAGCTTCTCCTACAAGCTTTACTGGAGCGGTCTGCCGCCGGTTCGTAGCGGTCTGTCACGGGTGAATGCGACGCGCACCGGTATGGGCGGCTTCCCGGAGGGCTGGGCGCCGGGCGAACACTATCCCGACGTCTGGGCGCGCCGTTTTGCGGTCGACTTCGTGGGTGGCGATCTGAAAGCGGCAGCCCCGAAAGGGATTGAGCCGGTGATCAACGTCAGTAGCGGCACCCTTAAGCAGGTTGAGATCCTCTACGTTGAGCCTATCGATGGCTACCGCATCCTGTTCGACTGGTATCCTGACAGCGACGCCACCGCGCCGGTGAATATGCGCCTGTTCCTGCGAACCAAGGATGAGACGCTGAGCGAAACCTGGCTGTATCAGTACTTCCCACCGCCGCCTGACAAGCGTAAGTATATTGATGACCGCGTGATGACTGCGGGTTAATCAAATTACAGGTAAAAAAAAATCGGGCCACATGGCCCGATTTTTTATTGGCAGCGTGCTGAATTACATTAGCGGCTGCGCCAGTTTTACCAGCGAGATCAGCGGCTGCGGGTAGATACCCAGCGCCAGCACCAGGATTGCTGAAATCAGGACCACCACACCACCGGCGGTGAACGCCCAGTTCGCCGGGGTATCACGCTGCATCAACTCTGGCGGGTTGAGGTACAGGCTGACGGTCATACGCAGGTAGTAGTACAGGCCGATGGCACTGCCCAGCACCACGGCGCCGGTCAGCCACCACAAATGCGCACTCACACCGACCGCAATGACGTAGAACTTACCGATAAAGCCAAGCGTCATCGGGATACCCGCCAGTGACAGCATCATCACGGTCATCACCGCGGCGAGGATCGGACGGTGCCAGAACAGACCACGGTAGGAGTACAGCGAGTCAGCATCCGGGCCACGGTAAGGGCTGGACATCAGGCTGACGACACCGAAAGCACCAAGGCTGCTGAACAGATAACCGGCCAGGTAAACGCCAACCGTCTCCATCGACAGCTGGTGAGTCTGCACGGCAATCAGCGCCACCAGCAGATAGCCGAGGTGAGCAATTGACGAGTAGCCCAGCATACGCTTGATGTTGGTCTGCGAAATCGCCATCAGGTTACCGAACAGCATCGACAGCACCGCCATGATGCCGAGTACGCTGCGCACGCCTTCGTTATCGGCCAGCGGTGCATACATAAACAGGCGCATCAGCACGCCAAAGATGGCGATTTTGCTGGCGGTAGCCAGGAAGGTCGACACCGGAGCCGGAGCCCCCTGATAGACGTCTGGCGTCCACAGGTGGAACGGAACCAGCGACAGCTTGAAGCCAAAGCCAACGATCATCATACCCAGACCCGCCATCAGCAGCGGCTCATGCAGGACACCATCGTTCAGGCTCTTACCCAGCGAAACAAAGCTGAGGTTGCCCGAGTCTGCATACACCAGCGCCATACCGAACAGCAGGAATGATGATGCGGCAGCCGACAGGATGGTGTACTTGATCGCCGCTTCCAGCGAGCGTTTCTGCTGGAAGGCGTAGCCCACCAGGCCAAACAGCGGCAGGGAGATCAGCTCAATACCAAGGAACAGCGAAGCCAGGTGATTCGCGCTGGCCAGCATCACACCGCCCAGCGTCGCAATCAGTACCAGCAGGTAAAACTCTTCGCGGTTATCCGGGTAGCCCGCCAGCCACGGGTAGGCAAAGGTGCAGGTTGCCAGGCTGGCAAGGATAACCAGCCCGGTATACAGCATCGAATAGCTGTCCACGCGCAGTAGCGGGGTGACATCCATTGGCCCAGCCTGGCCGACAAAGTACAGCGAGAACAGCGCCAGGTTGAGACCGATGACGGCCAGCGTCGCATTAACGAAGTGATTGCGTCGCCACGCAATGGACAGCATCACAACTACCACCGTCAATCCGACGATCAGCAGCGGTAGAAGCGCGATCAATTGTTGAGGAGTTATTGTCATGGCGAATTACGGCCTTGTAGTTGAAATTGAAGCAGTAAACCACTGCTGAATATTACTCATCGCAGCATGCGAGGTATCCAGAATCGGCTGAGGATAAACACCCAGCAGCACCAGCAGGACCACCAGCACCATAATCATCAGGAACTCACGCGCTGACATACCGCGCAGAGGAGTATCTGACTTTGGCGCACCGTAGTAAGCGCGTTGCATCATAATCAGTGAGTAAACCGAAGCAAACACCAGACCGAAGGTCGCGATGACGATGATCACTGGCACCGTCTGGAAGCTGCCCGTCAGGATCATAAACTCCCCGACGAAGTTACCCGTACCCGGCATCCCAAGGTTTGCTACCGCGAAGAACAGCGACAGGCCCGGTAACCATTTGATACGTGCCCACAGGCCACCCATCTGACGCATATCACGGGTATGCAAACGCTCATACAGCTGACCACAAAGGATGAACAGCGCAGAAGCTGACAGGCCGTGCGCAATCATCTGCACCACCGCGCCCTGGAACGCCAGCTGGCTACCGGTGTAGATAGCAATCAGCACGAAGCCCATGTGGGAGATAGAGGTATAAGCAATCAGGCGCTTGATATCGTACTGCGAGAAAGCCATCCACGCGCCGTAGAAGATACCGATAATCCCCAGCCACATCGCAATAGGAGCAAACTCGGCCGAAGCATTTGGGAACAGCGGCAGCGCGAAACGCAGCAGACCGTAAGCGGCGGTTTTCAACAGAATACCGGCAAGGTCTACCGAACCTGCCGTGGGTGCCTGGCTATGCGCATCCGGCAGCCAGCCGTGCAGCGGAACCACCGGCATTTTTACCGCGAAGGCGATAAAGAAGCCCAGCATCAGCAGGTATTCAACGCCGTGCGACATTGGCGTTTTCAGCAGTCGTTCGTAGCTGAACGTCCATTCGCCGGTCGCGTTGTAGTGCACAAACACCAGCGCAAGAATCGCAATCAGCATCACCAGGCCGCTGGCCTGGGTATAGATGAAGAACTTGGTCGCGGCAGAAATACGCGTCTTCCCGTCGGAGGCTTTGTGGCCCCACAGCGCGATCAGGAAGTACATCGGCACCAGCATCATCTCCCAGAAGAAGAAGAACAGGAACATGTCCATGGCGAGGAACACGCCGATCACGCCACCGAGGATCCACAGCAGGTTAAGGTGGAAGAAGCCCTGCCATTTCTCGATTTCATTCCACGAGCAGAGGATCGCCATCAGGCCAAGCAACCCGGTCAACACCACCATCAGCAGCGACAGGCCGTCGAGCGCCAGATGGAACTCAATACCAAAGCGCGGGATCCACGGAACGGAGAACTCAGATTGCCACTGCGGGATCCCCGCAGCCTGAGTCAGTGAATAGCCTCCCTGCAACCACAGCTGCAGCGAAAGCACCAGCGTCAGCCCCATTGCGATCAGTGCGATCCAGCGCGGTAGCTTGGGTCCGAAGCGCTCAAGCTGCCAGCACAGCAAGCCGCCGACAAACGGGATTAATATAAGCCAGGGTAATAACATGGCGATTTGTTCCCTTTATAAGCCTGAATGGGCTATCTTGCTTGCCATTTTTGCCCCCGGCAGTGCTCGCAATGCTCACATACTTCAGTATGCTGCGCTTGCTCTGCGCTGGCGGTGACAAAACTGACTGCGCCGATGACGCCCAACCTTCAGGTAATTTTCAACATTCTTAAACTCAGGACGGGGCCAACCAGCCCCACCCCACTCACGAACCTTTACATCACCATCAGCAGAGCCAGCACCACCACGGCGCCGATGCTCATTGAGGCCAGATACCAGCGCAGGTAGCCGTTTTCGCTGATCACCAGGCCTTTGTTAGCGCCACGCGCCAACAGTGCCGGGATGTTCATCAGGGCATTTAACGGGTCACGCGACAGCAGCCAGGCCACGCCAAGGTAAGGCTTGACGAAGATTTTGTCGTACAGCCAGTCGAAGCCCCAGGCAGCAAACCACCAGGTCGAGAAGAAACGGCCTGGCGCGCTGTTGGCGATCGAAGTCACCAGCGTGCGTTTGCCCAGCCACAGCGCGGCAGCCAGCAGAATGCCGACAATCGCGACTACGCCAGAGGCAATCTCCAACGTCAGCACGCTGCCGTGCGCCAGTTCAGCGGTATCCGGCAGTACGCCTTTCAGCGGCGGCACAATCATCGCGCCAATAAAGGTTGAGAGAATTAACAGCACGATCAGCGGCAGATGATGAGTAATCCCTTTGCCGGCGTGAGCGTGAATTTGTTCTTTCCCGTGGAAAGTAATGAAGATCATACGGAAGGTGTAGAGCGAGGTCATAAACGCCCCGGCCAGACCGGCAATCATCAGGTTAAGATGACCATTAGCCAGTGCCCCTGCCAGAATCTCATCTTTACTGAAGAAGCCCGCAGTGATCAGCGGCAGAGCAGACAGCGCGGCGCCCCCGACCAGGAAGCAGACATACACCAGTGGGATACTTTTACGCAAGCCGCCCATTTTGAAGATGTTCTGCTCATGATGGCAGGCAAGGATCACCGAACCCGAGGAGAGGAACAGCAGCGCTTTGAAGAACGCATGGGTCATCAGGTGGAAAATCGCCGCATCCCAGGCCTGAACGCCGAGCGCCAGGAACATATAGCCAATCTGACTCATGGTCGAATAAGCCAATACGCGCTTGATATCGGTCTGCACCAGCGCCGCAAAGCCAGCCAGCACCAGCGTCACCGCACCAACGATACCGACCAGATGCAGCACTTCCGGCGTCATCAGGAACAGGCCGTGAGTACGGGCAATCAGATAGACACCTGCGGTGACCATGGTTGCCGCGTGGATCAGTGCAGATACCGGGGTTGGGCCCGCCATCGCGTCGGCCAGCCAGGTCTGCAATGGCAGCTGGGCTGATTTACCGACCGCACCACCTAACAGCATCAGGGTTGCCCACATCAGCATATGGTTATCGGCAGCAAAGTGTGCCGGCGCCAGCTCGACCATCTCGCGGAAGTTCAGCGTACCCAGCTCGTTGTAAAGAATGAACAACGCAAATGCCAGGAACACGTCACCCACGCGGGTCACGATAAAGGCCTTCATCGCCGCCGCACCGTTTTTCGCTTCGGTGTAGTAGAAACCGATCAGCAGGTACGAGCAGAGACCCACGCCTTCCCAGCCGAGATACATCAGCATCAGGTTATCGGCCAGTACCAGAACCACCATGCTGGCGATAAACAGGTTGGTATAGGCGAAGAAGCGCGAGTAGCCCTCCTCCCCACGCATGTACCAGGAGGCGAACATATGGATGAAGAAGCCGACACCGGTGACCACAGACAGCATAGTCAGCGACAGCCCATCCAGCGTCAGGCTGACGCTGATGTTGTAGTTACCTACGTGGATCCAGGTCCACAGCAGCTGATTAAATACCTGCTGGCCGTTGGCAAAGAAGTCCATGCCAACATAGAGCGTGACCAGCGCGGCCAGACCGACAGAGCCCATCCCGACGGTAGCGGCCAGATTTTCTGACCAGCGACCACGGGAAAATGCCAGCAGTAAGAAGCCAATCAGCGGAAACAGGATTGTTAAATAGAGAAGGTTCATCCGCGCATCTCACTCACTTTATCAATGTTGAGGGTCTGACTGCGGCGATGCAGCTGCAGCAGCAGCGCCAGGCCAATACTGGCCTCAGCCGCAGCCAGGCTGATTGCCAGGATATACATCACCTGACCGTCTGCCTGACCCCAGTAGCTCCCCGCCACCACAAACGCCAGTGCTGCGGCGTTAATCATGATTTCGAGACCAATCAACATAAACAGCAAGTTACGGCGAATAACCACGCCCGTGAGTCCGAGGACAAACAGAATGGCCGCCAGAATAAGTCCATGCTGCAGAGGGATCATACCTGCTCCTCCTTGTTACTTTTCACTTTGTCCGCCGGGCGGTTGCTCAGCACCTCACCAGGGCGCTGCTCGCGACCGATGTGGAAGGCCACGACCAGGCCTGCCAGCAGCAGCATGGAAGCCAGCTCAACGGCCAGAACATAAGGACCAAACAGGCTGATGCCGACGGCTTTTGCATCGATCATCGTGCCGTCAATGCCCTGGTCATTAATGCTACGGATGGCGTAAACCAGCACCACCAGCAGGACAAACGACAGCACGGCAGGCCCGATCCACATAGAAGGTTGCAGCCAGCGGCGCTCCTGCTCGATCTCCTGGCCGCCAAGGTTCAGCATCATCACCACGAAGACGAACAGCACCATGATGGCACCCGCATACACAATGATCTCCAGCGCACCGGCAAAGTAAGCGCCGAGCGAGAAGAACACACCGGCGACAGCCAGCAGAGAAATAATCAGGTACAGCAACGCATGTACCGGGTCTGTGTGGGTGACAACGCGCAACGTCGCCAGCACCGCTACCAGTCCGCAAAGATAAAACGCAAATTCCATGCCTGGCTCCTTAAGGTAACAAGCCCTTGACGTCGATGGGTTTGGCTTCGTTTTCTGCGTCGCCTTTGTCTTTGCCGTCGATCGCCATACCCGCCATCCGGTAAAAATTGTATTCCGGGTATTTGCCCGGGCCGGAAATCAGCAGGTGTTCTTTTTCATACACCAGATCCTGACGCTTGAACTCACCCAGTTCGAAATCTGGGGTAAGCTGAATCGCAGTGGTCGGGCAAGCCTCTTCACACAGGCCACAGAAGATGCAGCGCGAGAAGTTGATACGGAAGAATTCTGGATACCAGCGGCCGTCGGCCATCTCTGCTTTTTGCAGCGAGATACAGCCCACCGGGCAGGCGACGGCACACAGGTTACAGGCAACGCAGCGTTCCTGGCCGTCCGGATCGCGCGTCAGCACGATACGCCCACGATAACGTGGCGGCAGGTAAACCGGCTCTTCCGGGTACATCATGGTTTCGCGTTTGGCGAAGGCATTCATACCTATCAGCCAGATACTGCGTACGGTTGTCCCGAAACCAACGACAAGGTCTTTTAATGTCATGTTCTTAACCCCTTACTGCGCCGTGTACAGAATCACTGCGGCGGTCGCCAGCAGATTCAACAGCGTCAACGGCAGACAGACTTTCCAGCCGAACGACATCACCTGGTCATAGCGCGGGCGCGGTAACGCAGCACGAATCAGAATGAACATCATCATGAAGAATGCCGTTTTGATGGCAAACCAGAAAATCGGCGGCAGCCACGGACCATACCAGCCACCGAAGAACAGCGTGACGATCAGTGACGATACGGTCACGATACCAACGTATTCACCGACGAAGAACAGGCCGAACTTCATCCCGGCATACTCAATGTGGTAACCGTCGGCCAGTTCCTGCTCGGCTTCTGGCTGGTCAAACGGATGGCGGTGACACACGGCAACACCGGCGATGCAGAAGGTGATAAAGCCCAGGAACTGCGGGATCACGTTCCACAGATGCTGCTGGCTGTTCACAATGTCGACCATGTTGAACGAGCCAGCCTGAGCGACCACGCCCATCAGCGACAGGCCGAGGAACACTTCGTAGCTCAGCGTCTGGGCCGAGGCACGCATCGCACCGAGCAGTGAGTATTTGTTATTACTCGACCAGCCCGCGAACAGCACGGCATACACTGCCAGGCCTGCCATCATCAGGAAGAACAGCAGACCGATGTTCAGGTCCGCGCCCATCCAGGTGGAAGTCACCGGCACAATCGCCATCGCCAGCAGCAGCGAGGTGAAAGCGATCATTGGCGCAAGAGTAAAGATCACGCGGTCGGTGAACGGTGGGATCCAGTCCTCTTTGAAGAACATTTTGATCATATCCGCCACCAGCTGCAGCGAGCCGCCCCAGCCGACACGGTTTGGTCCGTAACGGTTCTGGAACAGCCCGAGCAGGCGACGTTCGCCGAAGCTCATAAACGCGCCGCAGCCCACCACGACAAACAGAATCACTAAGGCTTTTACGACGGCGATAATGACGTCGATAACTTCCGGTGTCAGCCAGCTCATTGTGCAGCCTCCCGCAGATTTTCAATGTCGCTTCCGGCAAGGAACGGTGGAACACCCGGCAAACCAATTGGC
The DNA here is from genome assembly GCF_014773485.1 of Erwinia aphidicola. Lineage (GTDB taxonomy): Bacteria > Pseudomonadota > Gammaproteobacteria > Enterobacterales > Enterobacteriaceae > Erwinia > Erwinia aphidicola. The sequence goes on from NZ_JACXBP010000003.1 coordinate 287,901, forward strand.
AGACCAACCTGCCCTGCCTGCAGGTTGCTGGAGAAGCGCACCGGCAGACGCAGGACTTCACCCTGGCAGTTAAATTCCACCGCAGCACCGGCATTGACGCCCAGTTTTGCCGCATCGTCCGGGTTCACCATCACGTAAGCTTCAGGCATACGCTGCTGAATAACCGGAGCGCGCTGCGTCATCTCTTCACTACCAAACAGGTGGAAGTATGGCGCCACGCGCCAGCTTTCGGCGTTACCGCTGAAGGCAGCCGGCACATTTTCGAACCAGCCCAGCTGAGACTCACCCGCTTCGATCAGGCGCACGCCTGGATCGCCGTTACGCAGATGTCCACCCACTTCCGCCTGGAATTTGTTCCATGCCTGCGGTGAGTTCCAGCCTGGAGCCCATGCAAATGGGATCTGCGAGCGCGCAGCGCCCGGCTGGTTGTTCCCTTCCATTGAGAAGGAGAACATGGTGTCTTTGTCCTGCGGCTGACGCGGTTCGTGCACGCTGATATTGGCGCGCATCGCGGTACGTCCACTTGAGCGATGCGGCGAACGCGCCAGCTTTTGACCACGAATACGGAAGCTGGCATCCGGTGCCGCTTGTTTAATTCCGGCCAGCTGCGGCAGTACCGCCACGCAGGCATCTATGACGTGATCGAGCTGGCTCCAGTCCACTTCGCGGCTGTTGATGGTGCTCTGTAGCGAGTGCAGCCAGCGCCAGCTTTCCAGCATCTGAACTTTTTCGTCGTAGTAAGCCGGGTCATAAACCTGGAAGAAACGCTGTGCGCGGCCCTCCTGGTTGACGACGGTGCCGTCGCTTTCGGCGAAGCTGGCGGTAGAGAGGATCAGACCGGCCTTTTCGCTGGTGGCAGTACGCTGGTGATCGAGCACGATCACGTTTGGCGTATTGCTCAGCGCGGCATCGACGGTGGCTTTCGGCAGGTGACGATAGAGATCGTTCTCCAAAATGATCACCGCATCTGCCGCGCCGTTTTCCAGCTCGGCCAGGGCGACGTCGAGCGAGTGACCGCCGATCATGCCAAGGCCAACGCTGTTAGTGGCACCCGCAATCAGGGTGATCCCCACATCAGAACCGCGCGCTTTCAGCGCTTTCGCCACGTTGGCGGCGGCCTGAATCATCGCTTCACTGCCGGAGTGAGTGCCGGAAATAATCAGCGGTTTTTTCGCACCGGCCAGCGCCTGCACGATCACATCAATTTTGCCCGCCAGTGATTTATCGAGATCGCTGACTGCCGGTGCGCTGGCGTCCAGCTCATGGGCAATGGCAAAACCTAAGCGCGCCTGATCGTCAACCGGGGCGCGATAGCTCCAGGCGGCGATATCATCCAGGCGGGTTTCATCCACGTTAGTCACGAACAGCGGATGTTTGGCGTTCTGACCGATATTGAGAATCGCAGCAATCTGCCAGTCCGCGACTTTCTGTGCGGCGGCCATTTCACGCGATTTGCCCTTCACGGCCTGACGCACGGAGAGCGCAACGCGCGCCCCGGTCTGAGTCAGATCTTCACCCAGCACCAGCACCGCATCGTAGCTCTCAATATCACGCAGCGCCGGGGTGTGAATGCCGCTGTCGCGCAGCACGTTAAGCATCAGCTCAAGACGCGCCTGCTCGCCCGCCGCGATACCGGTAGAGAAGTTTTCTGCTCCCACCAGCTCGCGCAGGGCGAAGTTGCTCTCCACGCTGGCGCGCGGTGAACCGATGCCGATCACTTTCTTCGCCTGGCGCAGCACATCTGCGGCTCCCTGCATCGCCTGCTCAGCGTTGAGCGCGATCCAGTCGTCGCCGCGGCGCTGCATTGGCTGGCGCGGGCGATCTTTCAGGTTAACGTAGCCATAGCCGAAACGGCCACGGTCGCACAGGAAGTAGTGGTTTACCGTACCGTTATAGCGGTTTTCGATGCGGCGCAGTTCACCGTAGCGCTCGCCCGGGCTGGTGTTACAGCCGATGCTGCACTGCTGGCAGATGCTTGGCGCAAACTGCATATCCCACTTACGGTTATATCGCTCGGAGTGAGTTTTGTCGGTGAACACGCCGGTCGGGCAGATTTCTACCAGGTTACCGGAGAATTCACTCTCCAGCACGCCATCTTCCGGGCGGCCAAAGTAGACGTTGTCATGCGCACCGTAAACGCCGAGGTCTGTACCATCGGCATAATCTTTGTAGTAGCGCACGCAGCGATAACAGGCGATACAGCGGTTCATCTCATGGGAGATAAACGGACCGAGATCCTGATTGCGGTGAGTACGCTTGGTGAAGCGATAACGGCGGAAACTGTGGCCGGTCATCACTGTCATATCCTGCAGGTGGCAGTTACCGCCCTCTTCACAGACCGGACAGTCGTGCGGGTGGTTAGTCATTAACCACTCCACCACGCTTTCGCGGAACTCTTTCGCTTCACCATCATCAATGGAGATGAACGTGCCATCGGACGCCGGGGTCATGCAGGACATAACCAGGCGGCCACGGGTGTCTTCGGCATTTTGGAACTGCTTTACCGCACACTGGCGGCAGGCACCGACGCTACCGAGCGCCGGGTGCCAGCAGAAATAAGGAATATCAAGGCCGAGGGAGAGACATGCCTGCAACAGGTTGTCTGCACCATCAACATCATATTCTTTACCGTCTACATGAATTGTAGCCATAGTGAACATGCTTCCGTAAGGCCCGTGCGAACACGGGCGTTAAACTTTGCTTACCAGCGCGCCTTTAACAGGTTTGGCTGGATGCCGCTAATCGCGTGTGCGTTGCTGTATACCTGGGGTGCCATTCCCGCTTCAAACTCTTCGCGGAAGTATTTAATGGCACTTTGCAGTGGCTCTACTGCACCCGGCGCATGCGCACAGAATGTTTTACCCGGGCCAAGCTGGCGGCAGAGCTGCAGCAGGGTTTCTATATCCCCTGGCTGCCCCTGCTTGTTCTCCAGCGCGCGCAGAATTTTAACGCTCCACGGCAGGCCGTCACGGCAGGGTGTACACCAGCCGCAGGATTCACGGGCGAAGAACTCTTCCAGATTGCGCACCAGCGACACCATGTTGATCTCGTGGTCAACAGCCATTGCCAGCGCCGTACCCAGACGGCTACCGGCTTTACCAATGCTGGCAAATTCCATTGGCAGGTCGAGGTGGGATTCGGTCAGGAAGTCAGTCCCTGCGCCACCCGGCTGCCAGGCTTTGAATTTCAGGCCGTCGCGCATGCCACCGGCATACTCTTCCAGAATTTCGCGGGCGGTGGTGCCAAACGGCAGTTCCCAGACGCCAGGATTTTTCACCCTGCCGGAGAAGCCCATCATTTTGGTGCCGGTATCTTCACTGGTGGAAATGCCTTTGTACCAGTCAACGCCATTAGCAATGATGGCCGGCACGTTGGAGAGCGTCTCAACGTTATTCACGCAGGTCGGCTTGCCCCAGGCACCCGCTGATGCCGGGAAGGGTGGCTTGGAGCGCGGGTTAGCGCGGCGCCCTTCCAGGGAGTTAATCAGCGCGGTCTCTTCACCACAGATATAGCGACCAGCGCCGGTGTGCACGATCAGCTCAAAGTCGAAGCCCGACCCGAGGATATTTTTACCCAACAGACCCGCTTCGGTTGCTTCCGCGATGGCGCGGCGCAGATTAGCGGCCGCTTCAATATATTCGCCACGCAGGAAGATATAGCCACGATAGGTTTTCAACGCGAAAGCGGCGATCAACATGCCTTCCACCAGCTGGTGCGGCATCTGCTCCATCAGCAGGCGGTCTTTATAGGTGCCTGGCTCCATTTCATCGGCGTTACACAGCAGGTAACGGATGTTCATGGATTCGTCTTTCGGCATCAGGCTCCACTTCAAACCCGTGGAGAAGCCTGCACCGCCGCGCCCTTTCAGGCCAGAGTCTTTAACCTGCGCGACGATCTCTTCCGGCGCCATGGATTTCAGGGCTTTCTCAGCACCGGCATAGCCATTCTTACTGCGATATTCCTCAAGAAATACCGGCTGTTTGTCTTCACGCATGCGCCAGGTCAGCGGATGCATTTCGGCAGTACGCACGATCTGTCTCATTGATACTGCTCCAGTAAGTTGGCGATGCCTTCCGGCGTCAGATGAACGTGAGTGTCTTCATCCACCATCATCACCGGCCCTTTGTCGCAGTTACCCAGGCAACAGGTCGGCAGCAGCGTGAAGCGGCCATCAGCCGTGGTCTGGCCCGGCTTGATGTTCAGATTGGTTTCCAGCGCGGCCTGAATGCCCTGGAAGCCAGTGATGTGGCACACCACGCTGTCGCAGTAGCGGATCACATGGCGGCCAACCGGCGTGCGGTAGATCTGGCTGTAGAATGTTGCCACCCCTTCCACATCGCTGGCCGGAATGCCCAGCACGCCCGCAATGGCGTTGATCGCGCCGTCAGGCACCCAGCCGCGATGCTTCTGAACAATTTTCAGCGCTTCAATTGAAGCGGCACGCGCATCTTCGTAATGGTGCTTTTCATGCTCGATGGCGTCGCGCTCGGTGGCACTCAGCACAAAAGCCCCGGATTCATCGATCGTTTCGATCGCAATTCTTTGATCGTGCATAATTAGCGGTCCACGTCTGACATAACAAAATCGATACTACCGAGGTATACGATCAGGTCGGATACCAGGCTGCCGTTGATCACTGAAGGGATCTGCTGCAGGTGCGGGAAGCTAGGCGTACGCACGCGGGTGCGATAGCTCATGGTGCTGCCGTCGCTGGTCAGGTAGTAACTGTTAATCCCTTTGGTCGCTTCAATCATCTGGAAGGACTCATTGGCCGGCATCACCGGGCCCCATGAAACCTGCAGGAAGTGAGTGATCAGGGTTTCGATATGCTGCAGCGTGCGCTCTTTTGGCGGCGGCGTGGTCAGCGGATGGTCAGCCTTGAACGGGCCTTCCGGCATATTCTTCAGGCACTGTTCCAGGATGCGCATACTCTGACGCATCTCTTCCATCTTCAGCATCACGCGGCTGTAAGCACAGCTGACCCCGTCACCGATTGGAATGTCGAAATCGAAGTTTTCATAACCGGAGTAAGGGCGCCATTTACGCACGTCAAAGTCGAGACCCGTCGCGCGCAGACCTGCGCCGGTGGTACCCCAGGCCAGTGCCTCTTCCATGTTGTAGGCAGAAACACCTTTCGAACGGGCAATCAGCACGGAGTTTTTCAACGCGGTCTGTTCGTAGGATTTCAGACGTTTTGGCAACCAGTCCAGCAGCTCGCGCAGCAGGCGCTCCCAGCCTTTCGGCAGGTCATGCGCCACGCCGCCGATGCGGAACCAGGCCGGGTGCATACGGAAACCAGTAATGGCTTCCACCACGTCATAAATTTTCTGGCGATCGGTAAAGGCAAAGAACACCGGAGACATCGCACCGACGTCCTGAATAAACGTTGAGATGTAGAGCAGGTGGCTGTTTATACGGAACAGCTCTGAAAGCATCACGCGGATGACATCCACGCGCTCTGGCACTTTGATACCGGCCAGTTTCTCAACCGCTAACACGTACGGCATTTCATTTACGCAGCCGCCAAGATACTCGATGCGGTCGGTGTAAGGAATGTAGCTGTGCCAGGATTGACGCTCGCCCATCTTCTCCGCACCGCGATGGTGGTAACCGATATCCGGCACGCAGTCGACGATCTCTTCGCCGTCCAGCTGCAGGATAATACGGAACGCACCGTGCGCCGACGGGTGGTTCGGGCCGAGGTTGAGGAACATAAAGTCCTCATTGTTGGTGCTGCGCTTCATGCCCCAGTCTTCAGGCTTGAAGGTGAGCGATTCCATCTCCAGATCTTCTTTCTGCTTGGTCAGCTCGAAAGGATCGAATTCGGTCGCACGCGCCGGATAATCTTTGCGCAGCGGGTGCCCTTCCCACGTCTGCGGCATCATGATGCGCGTCAGGTGCGGGTGGCCCTCAATATTGATACCAAACATCTCCCAGGTTTCACGCTCATACCAGTTGGCATTCGGGAAGATTTTGGTGATGGTCGGCACATTCAAATCGTTTTCAGACAACGCCACCTTGAGCATGATATCGCGATTGCGTTCAATGGAGATGAAGTGGTAGAAAACGGAAAAATCCGCCGCGGGTAAACCCGCACGGTGAGTGCGCAGACGCTCGTCCATGCCATGCAGGTCATACAGCATCACATAGGGTTTTGGCAGCTTGCGCAGGAAATGGATAATCTCAAGCAGCTGCTCACGTTTCACCCAGACTACCGGAATGCCGGTACGGGTTGCTTGCACAGTAAAGGCATCAGGCCCAAAACGATTACGCAGCTCGCCGATCACCGGGTCATCCTGGTGATCTCGGGTTTGCCATAACGGCTGAGCGAGATCTTGCGTGGTTAAATCTGTCATAAGTGGTTCACCATTCTGGCCTGTTATCCAGGCGCTCAGTGTTGGCGTCAGGTGGGTCGGCGCACGTTACATTGTGTTTTTTTTGCGCTGTTGCTGACCACATCCATAAACTGCTGTTTTTAAATTTCGTCAGGCGTGCGCAGATTAGTCACGGCGATACGCTCGGCATTCTTTCTATCGCGCTCCGACTGCATATTGGCGCGATACACGCCCTGATCGCTGACGACCCACGACAGCGGGCGGCGCTCTTTGCCAATCGACTCCTGCAGCAGCAGCAGTGCCTGCATATAGGCTTCAGGACGCGGAGGGCAACCTGGGATATACACGTCAACCGGCAGGAACTTGTCCACACCCTGCACCACAGAATAGATATCGTACATACCGCCGGAGTTCGCGCAGGCACCCATTGAGATCACCCATTTTGGTTCCAGCATCTGGTCATACAGGCGCTGAACAACCGGAGCCATCTTGGTGAAACAGGTTCCCGCTACCACCATAAAGTCAGCCTGGCGAGGCGAAGCACGAATAACTTCCGACCCGAATCGCGCCACGTCATGTACCGCCGTAAACGAGGTAGTCATTTCGACGTAGCAACAAGAAAGGCCGAAGTTAAACGGCCAAAGGGAGTTCTTACGACCCCAGTTCACCATGTCATGCAGAGCGTGTTCCAACTTGCCCATATAGACGTTTTGATGAACGTGCTTTTCCAGGGGATCGGTAACAATCTCCTGTTTTTGCAGGGGGTAACGGTCGTTCTCACCGTTCGGGTCTATGCGGGTGAGCGTATAGTCCATGTGTTTTTGCCTCGCTGTTACTGCTTGTGACGGTTGGCGTGCGAGATGGTGGTTGGTTTGACGTCAAACTGACGACGGGCAGGAGCCCAATCCAGCGCGCCAATGCGAACCAGATAAAACAGACCAGCTAGCAGAACCAAAATGAAAATAGCGGCTTCCACAAAGCCGACCCAACCGCTTTCGCGGATCGCCGTCGACCATGCGTAGAGATAGAGGGCTTCAACGTCGAAGATGACGAAGAACATGGCAACCAGGTAAAACTTGGCAGACAGGCGCAGTTTAGCGCTGCCCACCGAAGCAATACCGGATTCAAAAGGTGTATTTGTATGCCTTCCACGGGCTTTTCCGCCCAGGAACCATGCTCCGGCCAGCATTGCGCAGCAAAGGCCAATAGAGACGATCAGGAAAACAGCGAATGCCCAATGATGGGCGACGACTTCTGTGGTTGTTGACATACTCTTGCTTACTCACCAAAAGTGGCGTTTCGCGTCCTGCTCTGATAATTGGCAGTTAACACACCACATCGATTCAAGGGAAGAATGAAAAACCTGATAAATCTTACTGTCTTTCGCGATTAGGCAGTAATTTTATGTGGTTTTTTACTCCTTTAACTAACCTTTTGTCAACTTTGACAAAACTATCCGCACATTAATTTACACCCACAACACGAATTTAACATATGATGCTCAATAAGTGAGCTAAATCGAGTCAGTAGCATCATGTGAAGTTAGTGTAGCGGCTAAAACCTTGTTTGGATCGGGTATTTAACAACGCCTATTTTGGCAGGATTCACCCGGTTTTCCTGCCCCTTATTGGGGTTATTTTTTTGATCCAGAACACACTTTGGGGTTTTATGCCGGTAAAACAGGCAACTTTTTTTGAGCAGAATCAATTCACTGATCGGACCAGAGTGGAGCGTGAGGGAGGATTTTTAGGTTTTAAGCTGAATGGGTGCTTTTTAACGCGCATAGCCAGATTAATGCCAAAAAATGGCCTGAGCTGGCATATAAATTTGCAACAAAAAGGCCCTTCAGCTTAATTTCTAACTGAAAGGCCTTTTTTAACCACTCATTTCGAAAACAATCGACTTTTAATGATAAAAGTAATCGTTTGCGTTTGGACGGTTATTCATCTTCGTCGGCGAAGCCTGCGGCGCTCTGCCCTGCAGTGATCAGGTTGTACGGATCGTTGCTGGACTCCATCGCGTTGAAGATTGCCAGCGCCAGCTCGTTATCGCTGTCCGGATTACGGCACAGCAGATACTCGGTATCCGGCAGCATTGGCAGGCCTTCTGCAGCACCCATTACGCGCAGCTCCGGGCTCATCATCTCCACCGGGCGCGCAGTCACACCTAAGCCCGCTTTCACCGCAGCACGTACCGCAGCCAGCGTAGAGGCCACGTACGATATACGCCACGGGATGCCCGCTTCGTTAAGGTGATCGATCGCCATGTCGCGGTATGGGCTTGGCTCATCCAGCAGTACCAGAGGAATCGCTTCCCCACGCTGGAAGATGTAATCAGCCGCGCAGTACCACAGGGTCGGCGACGTACGCAGTACCTGCCAGGTGAAATTCATCGGGCTGGAGGTGGTCACCACCAGGTCAACTTCGCCCTGGTTAAGCATTTCCATCATAAATGGATTGCGCTTCACGCGAACGTCGATGGCCAGTTTCGGGTATACCGAGGTCACACGATTGAGCAGGAACGGTAAAATGGTATCAGAAGTATCATCGGAGGCACCGATGGTGAGCACCCCCTGAATGTTGCTGTACATCAGAGAAGTACAGGCTTCATCGTTGAAGCGCAGTATCTTTCTGGCGTAGCCCAACAGCTGAATACCATGTTCCGTCAATAACTTGTTGCGTCCATGCCTGGCAAACAGCTCTTTGCCTACCAATTGCTCCAGACGCTGCATCTGCTGGCTCACGGCGGACTGCGTTCTGCACACGGCGGCCGCAGCAGCGGCAAAAGTGTTCAGGTCGGCAACAGCCACGAAAGTTCTCAGCAGATCGAGGTCGAGATTAAGTATCGGACGATTTGCACTAGTCATGTTTTTCTTCACTTTATAAGTTTTTTACAAACAGCTACCCTGGTGTTATTACCAGTCTTATCAAAGGGATAAGACGATAACAATTGCGTAATGGCTACAGTGTTTAGCAATTAAAAATTACCCGATGCATTACTTACATTTGCAGACGATAAAGACTCTTCACCTCCAGCCATCGATCCCGCTTGAGCCAGGATTTACTGCCAGAGTTAAATAGGTTCTTCCGTCTGATACATCACTAATGCACGCTGCACTAACCCATAAGTTGCAGGAAGCCGCGTCGTTATAGTTAATTAACACCGACGAAACTCAAAAAAGGATGAGTTGTGGTGCCGCAAGTCTAAAACAACCATTGAAAATTGAATTGCCAGATCGCTGTAGTTACAGCGCAAAATGTTAAGTACAACTTACTATTTAGGGTAATAAAAAGCGTTTTTTTATCACCCGGAGTACCTGCACGCACGGTGCAAAGTCTCCTGAGCATTATCCTGACATACTGTCGTTTACTTTTTAAGCCCAAAAGCAATTAAACTTATCACTAAAGCAAGATTTTATCGGCGACAGCACGCAATACCGGGCCTGGCCCTAAAAAATTTATCGTCACACGGGTAGCCTCAAGTTGCGATCCTTCTCTCCCCCCTCACCCCTCAGATGCTGCCTGTTCTTCAGCTATCGCCCCGACTGATTAAAAAACAGACAGTGAAATAAGTTTATCTTCACAGTTTCTTAAAGCATCAGTACACCGTTTTTTACTGAATCAGCTAACAGAGTCCCTTTAGTGGAACGACTAATCATGCAGGCGCTTGACAGCGTAGAATCATTGCACAGATGTTAGTATCGGATTACACCCATTATGCAGCATGAAATATCAGAATATTCGGCCCTGACGCGCCCCCCTGCCAGCTGAGTGAAAAAACATCCTTTAACTCACCAAAGCCCGCTGTCGCCCTTCAAAAGCTCAGAGGAGAGGAGTACATTGTGCAATGTTTAGTTTTCCACGGCAGGAACGCAGTTCTGCCAGTCAAGGCGACAAAAATGACCCCAATTGATAAATCCAGCAAACTGGATAATGTGTGTTACGACATTCGCGGCCCGGTGCTGAAAGAAGCTAAGCGCCTCGAAGAAGAAGGTAATAAAGTCCTCAAGCTGAACATCGGCAACCCGGCGCCGTTTGGTTTTGAAGCCCCCGATGAGATTCTGGTGGATGTGATCCGCAATCTGCCAAGCGCTCAGGGCTACTGCGATTCCAAAGGGTTGTACTCGGCGCGTAAAGCGATCATGCAGCACTACCAGGCACGCGGCATGCGTGATATCACCGTTGAAGATATCTACATCGGCAACGGCGTCTCTGAACTGATCGTACAGTCGATGCAGGCCTTGCTGAATACCGGTGACGAAATGCTGGTTCCGGCGCCGGATTATCCGCTGTGGACTGCGGCCGTCTCGCTTTCGGGTGGCAAAGCCGTTCACTACCTGTGTGATGAGTCCGCAGGCTGGTTCCCGGACCTTGATGATATCCGCAGCAAAATCACCCCGCGCACCCGCGGCATTGTGATTATCAACCCCAATAACCCGACCGGTGCCGTTTACAGCAAAGAGCTGCTGATGGAAGTGGTCGAGCTGGCGCGTCAGCACAACCTGATTATTTTCGCCGACGAAATCTACGACAAAATCCTTTACGATGCCGCACAGCACCACTCTATTGCCGCGCTGGCGCCGGACCTGCTGACAATCACCTTTAACGGTCTGTCTAAAACCTATCGCGTCGCGGGCTTCCGCCAGGGCTGGATGGTCCTCAACGGGCCGAAGAAGCACGCCAAAGGCTATATTGAAGGTCTGGAGATGCTGGCCTCCATGCGCCTGTGCGCCAACGTTCCGGCACAGCACGCCATTCAGACCGCGCTGGGTGGCTATCAGAGCATCAGCGAATTTATCCAGCCTGGCGGCCGCCTCTATGAGCAGCGCAACCGGGCATGGGAGCTGATTAATGACATTCCGGGCGTGAGCTGCGTGAAGCCAGACGGCGCGCTGTATATGTTCCCGAAAATTGACAGCAAGAAGTTCAATATTCACGATGACCAGAAGATGGTGCTCGACTTCCTGCTGCAGGAAAAAGTGCTGCTGGTTCAGGGCACCGCCTTTAACTGGCCGTGGCCAGATCACGTGCGCATTGTCACGCTGCCGCGCGTTGATGAACTGGATATGGCGATTAACAAGTTTGGTCGTTTCCTCAGTGGCTACCGCCAGCTGTAATGTTCTCCCCAAAGAGCGGCTCAGGCCGCTCTTCGCATTTTGTACCAGGGAAAATAATCATGACCCAAAGCCACTTCTTCGCCCACCTCTCCCGCCTGAAGTTAATCAACCGCTGGCCGCTGATGCGCAACGTGCGCACGGAGAACGTTTCCGAACACAGCCTGCAGGTAGCGATGGTTGCCCATGCGCTGGCGGTCATCAAGAACAAAAAGTTTAATGGCAATCTCAATGCTGAACGCATCGCCATGATGGCGATGTATCACGATGCCAGCGAAGTACTTACCGGCGATCTCCCCACCCCGGTGAAGTATTACAATGCGCAGATCGCCCACGAATATAAGAAAATCGAAAAGATAGCCCAGCGTAAGCTGATTGAGATGCTGCCGGAGGAGCTGCGCTCCGCCTATGCTCCGCTGATTGACGAGCATCAGCACAGCGAAGCCGAAACGGCGGTGGTGAAGCAGGCCGACGCGCTCTGTGCCTATCTGAAGTGTCTCGAAGAGCTGTCGGCGGGCAATAATGAGTTTCTGCTGGCCAAAGCGCGCCTGGAAAAGACGCTGGCACAGCGCCACAGCCCGGAGATGGACTACTTTGTAGAGGTATTTGTTCCGAGCTTTAGCCTGTCGCTGGATGAGATCAGTCAGGATTCGCTGTAACCAGCAGGGCGTGGCGAACCACGCCCTTTAAGCACTTTAGTGTTTACGGTGGACGTTGACGCTGCCGTCCGGATTCTTGTTGATGACCAACTCTTCCAGCGAGCTGAGCACCATATCGACATCTTCCAGCCGTGGCGAATCTGCCGGCGCGTTAACCGCGATCACATGACTGCCGGAAGCCAGACCGGAGAGGATCCCGGCAGCGGCATCTTCCACCACCACGCACTCCTCCGGCTCCAGGTCGAGCAGCTGGGCGCCAAGCAGATAGGCATCCGGCTCCGGCTTGCCGCGCTCAACGCGCTCGGCGGTGACAAATGCCGCCGGGGCCGGTAAACCTGCCGCCGCATGGCGCGCGCTGGCAACGGGTACGGAACCTGAAGTGACGATCGCCCAGGGGATCTCCAGCTCGTCCAGCTGGCTTAGCAGCTCAACCGCACCGGGCAGGGCAACAATGCCGTCAATATCTTCAGCTTCCAGCTTTTCCAGCGCGATAAATTCCTGCTGAATCTCCTCCGCTGAAGCTCCGCTCATAAAGTGGCGCAGTGAGGTAATTGCCTGCTTACCGTGGATGAAGCCCAGCACCTCTTCAGGCGCGATCCCGTGGCGCTTACCCCAGTTTTTCCAGGCACGTTCAACTACCGCAAGGGAGTCAACTAACGTGCCATCCAGATCAAACAGAAAACCTTTACACTTCACCGCATCTTCCTTCTCAGGCGTTGATAACTTGCGCGATCTCGTTCGCACTCAGATGATACTGCCGGGGACAATTGTGCCACAGCGCGAGCATGCGTTGGTATTTTTCCCACATCGGCACCTGAGTATCAAACTCGTGGCTGCCCGCATCAAAGTGGGTGTAGCGCCCTTCAACCTCCACCAGAAAGCGCACATAGCCAAGATATCGCCCTTCAGAAGCGGCATCAAAGCCAGGGAATACCAGACGACGCAGCTCGATGCCCTGCGGTTCTTTCAGATTAGTCCAGGAGATATGCAGGGCGTGATACATCTCCATCATCGCGATCAGCGTGCGGCACTCCGCCTCCGGCAGCTGGCTAAAATCGTTATCCAGCTCGCGCATCTGCAGGCCAAAGCCGCGTTCGATAATGGTCTGATGGCGCTGGTAACGCGCGGCGTTATCCGGGTCGAGCATCGCCATCATCTGGTACTGATTGGAAAGAATTAAACGCTGGGCATGGGTCATGTCCATTTGGGGCTCCTCCGCCACGGGGAAAATAGTCAGTGGCGGCAGGATCTCACGGCGCGGGGAGAGGCTTCTTTGACGCAGCGCGGGTTTCCGGTGAGATCGTCACAGAAAACCCGCAAACGCGATTAAAGGTCGTCGAGGAAGGTTTTATCCAGCTGCTTGAAGGCGCGCTTCAGCACGTCAGCCAGTGACTGATAGGTTGGCTTGCCTTCCACCGGGGCAATGGCCTGGCCTGCGGCCTGCAATTTTTCACGCACGTCATGGAACCAGCCCAATAAAGAAGGCGGTAATGGCGTTACCGAGCGCTTGCCCAGCCACCACAGACCCTGCATCGGCAGGCTGCAGGCGAACAGCGCGGTGGCGACGGCCGGGCCCAGCTGCCCGCCAAGGGCGATCTGCCAGGTGAGGCTGAAAACAGCCACGGGCGGCATAATGCGGATTGCAAATCGTGTCGCACGCGTGACGCGATTTTCTGGAAACATAGGCGCAAGGCGTTTATCGACAGGCCATGTCTTCATGTAGTGCTGACCATGCTGGAACAGCTTAAACCAACCGACACTGCCGGATTCATTAGCCATGGCTAACCTCAACTTCAGAGATAAATATTAAAAAAAAATTACAACTCACCAACTTTACCTAACATCATTCAAAATATTTTGTCTTTAAGGGTGACACTGGTTATCCTGTGCGCGTTTTAGGCCCTGGACAGCGAGCAATCCTGGTCAACATTCGGCCAAGCCATGAAAAAGCGCATCAGATTTAAAAAAAATCGTAAAGTTTCCAAAATTTTTTGCTTTCGGACAAAACTTTCCGGCAGCATGATGTTCATCATTAATGTACCAGCTTTCATGCGCTACGCTGATAGTCTGTTTGACTTTTATTTCGCCACTTTTAATAAATAGGACCTTCCATGTCGAGTAAGTTAGTACTGGTTCTGAACTGCGGTAGTTCTTCCCTGAAGTTTGCCATTATCGATCCGGCAAACGGCGACGAATACCTGTCAGGTTTAGCTGAATGTTTCCACCTGCCGGAAGCCCGCATTAAGTGGAAACTGGAAGGCGCTAAACAAGAAGCGGCTCTGGGTGCAGGCGCAGCGCACAGCGAAGCACTGAACTTCATGGTTAAAACTATTCTGGCACAAAAACCAGAACTGTCGGCACAAATCGTTGCTATCGGTCATCGCATCGTTCACGGTGGCGAAAAGTTAACGCAGTCCGTAGTGATTGACGAATCCGTCATCCAGGGTATCAAAGACGCCTCTTCATTTGCACCGCTGCACAACCCGGCGCACCTGATCGGCATCGACGAAGCGCTGAAAAACTTCCCGCACCTGTCAGATAAAAATGTGGCTGTTTTCGACACCGCTTTCCATCAGACTATGCCGGAAGAGTCTTATCTCTATGCCCTGCCGTACAAATTGTACAAAGAGCACGGCGTTCGCCGCTATGGCGCGCACGGTACCAGCCACTTCTACGTGACGCAGGAAGCGGCCAAAGTGCTGAATAAGCCGGTGTCCGAGCTGAACATCATCACCTGTCACCTGGGTAACGGTGGTTCGGTTTCCGCTATCCGTAACGGCGAGTGCGTTGACACCTCCATGGGTCTGACCCCGCTGGAAGGCCTGGTGATGGGGACCCGCAGCGGTGATATCGACCCGGCGATTATCTTCTTCCTGCACGATACGCTCGGCATGAACGTGGATGCGATCAACAAGATGCTGACCAAAGAGTCTGGCCTGCTGGGCCTGACCGAAGTCACCAGCGACTGCCGCTATGTGGAAGATAACTACGATACCAAAGCCGATGCCAAACGTGCGATGGACGTTTACTGCCACCGCCTGGCGAAATATATCGGCTCTTATGCCGCGCTGATGGATGGCCGTCTGGACGCGGTGATCTTCACCGGCGGGATTGGTGAGAATGCCGCGATGGTGCGCGAGCTGTCGCTGGCGAAGCTCGGCCTGCTGGGCTTCGAAGTGGACCACGAACGCAACCTGGCCGCGCGCTTCGGCAAATCCGGCTTCATCAACAAAGAGGGCACCCGCCCGGCGCTGGTTATCCCAACCAACGAAGAGTTGGTCATCGCGCAGGACGCAGACCGTCTCACCGCATAATAAACGATTCTCTCCGTCAGCTCAGGCTGGCGGAGTTGTTTTAGACACCAAGAAATTTGTATAGCCCTTGCTACTGGAGCAGCTGCTCTACGTGTGCAGGCTAAAGTCATGAGGAGTTATTGTGTCCCGTACAATCATGCTCATCCCTACCGGCACCAGCGTCGGCCTGACCAGCGTCAGCCTCGGCGTTATTCGTGCTATGGAACGTAAAGGCGTGCGTCTTAGCGTCTTCAAGCCTATCGCCCAGCCGCGCGCGGGTGGCGACAGCCCGGATCAGACCACCACTATCATCCGTAAAAACTCCAGCATTCCCGCCGCCGTGCCGCTGGCCATGAGCCGCGTGGAATCCCTGCTGGGCTCCAATCAGCAGGACGTGCTGATGGAAGAGATCATCGCCAACTACCATGAAAACACCAAAGACGCAGAGGTCGTGTTGGTCGAGGGCCTGGTGCCGACGCGCAAACATCAGTTTGCCTCGGCGCTAAACTATGAAATCGCCAAAACCCTGAATGCGGAAATCGTCTTCGTGATGTCGCTGGGCAATGACTCGCCGGCGCAGCTGAAAGAGCGTATCGAACTGACCCAGAGCAGCTTCGGCGGCAGCAAAAATAAAAACATCACCGGCGTGATCATTAACAAGCTGAACGCACCTGTTGACGATCAGGGCCGTACGCGCCCGGATCTTTCCGAGATCTTCGACGACTCCACCAAAGCCAGCGTCGCGAATATCGATCCCAAGCAGCTGTTCGCTAACAGCCCGCTGCCGGTTCTGGGCTGCGTGCCGTGGAGCTTCGAGCTGATCGCCACCCGCGCCATTGATATGTGCCGTCACCTTGACGCCCGCATCATTAACGAAGGTGAGATCGCCACCCGCCGCGTGAAATCCGTGACCTTCTGTGCACGCAGCATTCCCCACATGCTGGAGCACTTCCGTCCGGGTTCCCTGCTGGTGACCTCTGCCGACCGCCCTGACGTGCTGGTTGCAGCCTGCCTTGCGGCGATGAACGGCGTTGAGATTGGTGCCATCCTGCTGACCGGTGGTTACGCGATTGATGCCCCCATTCAGAAGCTGTGTGAACGCGCCTTCCAGACTGGCCTGCCGGTATTTATGGTCGACACTAACACCTGGCAGACCTCCCTTAGCCTGCAGAGCTTCAACCTGGAAGTACCCAGCGACGATACCCAGCGTATTGAGCGCGTGCAGGAGTACGTGGCCAGCCACATTGACGCAGACTGGATCGAGTCGCTGACCGCCGCTTCCGAACGCAGCCGTCGCCTCTCTCCTCCGGCCTTCCGCTACCAGCTCACCGAGCTGGCGCGTAAAGCGGGCAAGCGCATCGTGCTGCCGGAAGGCGACGAACCTCGCACCGTGAAAGCGGCGGCTATCTGTGCCGAACGCGGCATCGCCACCTGTGTCCTGCTGGGCAACCCGGAAGAGATCCAGCGCGTGGCCGCAGCTCAGGGCGTTGAGCTGGGTAAAGGCATTGAGATTGTTGACCCGGAAGCCGCACGTGAAAACTACGTGGCGCGCCTGGTAGAGCTGCGTAAGAGCAAAGGCATGACCGAAGTGGTCGCGCAGGAGCAGCTGGAAGATAACGTGATGCTCGGCACCATGATGCTGGAGCGTGGCGAAGTGGACGGCCTGGTTTCCGGTGCGGTTCACACCACTGCCAACACTATCCGCCCGCCGCTGCAGCTGATTAAAACCGCGCCGAACAGCTCGCTGGTCTCGTCGGTGTTCTTTATGCTGCTGCCTGAGCAGGTGCTGGTGTATGGCGACTGCGCCATCAACCCGGACCCGAATCCGGAACAGCTGGCAGAGATTGCGATTCAGTCCGCCGACTCCGCGCTGGCGTTTGGCATCGAGCCGCGCGTGGCGATGATCTCCTACTCCACCGGTAACTCAGGTGCCGGTAGCGACGTTGAGAAAGTGCGTGAAGCGACGCGTATCGCGCAGGAAAAACGCCCTGACCTGGTGATCGACGGTCCACTGCAGTATGACGCAGCGATTATGGCCGACGTGGCGAAATCTAAAGCGCCAAACTCCCCGGTTGCCGGCCGTGCGACCGTGTTCATCTTCCCGGATCTGAACACCGGTAATACCACTTACAAAGCGGTACAGCGCTCTGCGGACCTGATCTCAATCGGGCCAATGCTGCAGGGGATGCGCAAGCCGGTCAACGACCTGTCGCGTGGCGCACTGGTCGACGATATCGTCTACACCATCGCGCTGACGGCGATCCAGTCGAAGCAGGCGGAAGGGTAATCGCGCAGCCGGGTCAGGCAGCCTGTCCCTACCCGGCCCTTTTACACATCGTCGTTACCCCGCAGGGGCGAGGCATGCCTCGCCTTTTTTATTGACTGAATTTACTGGAGCACCACATCCAGCGCCCGCAGATGCTGCGGCTGCCACGACAGCAGCACTTCACTACCAGGCTGCCAGCGGCTGTCCATTTTGGCGGGTGACAGCTTGACCATAAAGTTCCCCTGCCCTGCGACTTCCGTCAGCATCCGCACGTGATCCCCCAGATAGATAAACTGCTGAACCCGCGCCTTCACCTGCTGATCGCCCTGTTCCGGCGCATTGACGTTAATGCGCTCCGGGCGGATGCTGAGCTGGATTTTCTTACCCGGCGAACTTGGGCGCACCTTAAGCGCATCCAGCTCGCCGCCATCGTCCAGCTTCACGCGGTAGTAGTCGCCCTGCACCGAGACCTGAGTCGCCAGCAGGTTGTTATTTTCGCCGATAAACTGCGCGACGAAAGCATTCGCCGGCTGCTCATAAAGCGTGCCGGGGCTGTCCATCTGCTGGATCATGCCGTCGTTGAATACCGCCACCCGGTTCGACATGGTCATCGCTTCGCTCTGGTCGTGCGTAACGTAGACGATGGTCAGACCCAGCATTTCGTGCAGCTGTTTAATCTCCAGCTGCATATGCTCGCGCAGCTGCTTATCCAGCGCACCCAGCGGCTCATCCATCAGTACCAGCTTAGGTTCAAACACCAGCGCACGCGCCAGGGCCACGCGCTGCTGTTGCCCACCCGACATCTGCGCCGGATAGCGATCGGCCAGCGACGTCAGCTTAATCATATCGAGAATGCGCGACACCCGATCTTTGATATCCGCCTTGTTCATGCGGCGGATCGACAGCGGGAATGCCAGGTTTTCCGCCACGGTCATATGGGGAAACAGCGCATAATTCTGGAATACCATGCCGATATCACGCTGGTGCGGCGGCAGGGTATGCAGCGGTTTCTCGCGTAGAAAAATCTCGCCATCGGTCGGAGTTTCAAAGCCAGCGAGCATCATCAGGCTGGTGGTTTTTCCAGATCCAGATGGCCCTAAAAGCGTTAAAAACTCACCCTCCTGCACCTCAAGATTCAGGTTGCGAACCACCAGCTTTTCGCCGTCGTAGCTCTTTTTGATGTTCTTAAAACTCACCAGGGATCTCATAGTATTCTCTCGTCAAGCGGGGGAAAAACCTCTCAGGCACGCTTTGTGCATTACCTGCACCGGGCGCATCTGTCGGGTGGCTCTTTTTTAGCTCTACCACAACGAATTTCGCTTCGACAAGCAGAATTTGACAAAATCACAAAAAAAAAGCCTGAGAGCAGATCTCCCAGGCTATTGTTTTATATTGTTTTTTATCTTTGCACCAGATCAGGTCATACAAATAACCCGCAGAATCAGGCTATTCGCTCAGTCCGCACTGCGCTGGTGCAATTGCGCCGACTGCAGGCGACGGTTGAGACAGGCGAGCACGGGGGCAAATTTCTCCGCCATCTGCTGCTCCTCGACGCAGGCATAACCCAACAACAGCCCGCGCCGCGTGGTACCCAGCAGGTAATAGGCCGAGAGCGGGCGGGTCAGCACGCCGTTTTGCTCCAGCTCGGCGCTGAGCGCCACATCGTCAATATTATCGGGCAGGGAGAGGATCAGGTGCAGCCCGGCATTGCTCTGCTGAGCGATAAAACTCTCCCCCAGGCTCTCCTTGATGACCCGCACCAGCTCCGCGCGGCGGCGGCTGTAGAGCTGGCGCATCTTGCGCACGTGCGCCGCGTAATGCCCCTCGCGAATGAACTCCGCCAGCGTCAACTGCACCAGCCCATTGCCACCGCGATACAGTTCGGAGTGAGCCATCTTCATGCGCGCCGCCAGCGCTTTCGGCACCACCATGTAGCTCAGGCGCAGCCCGGGGTAGAGCGTTTTGCTGAAGGTACCGAGATAAATTACCGGTGCATCCGGTGCCAGCCCCTGCAAGGCCGGGATCGGCGACTCGGCAAAGCGAAACTCACCGTCGTAATCATCCTCCACCACCCAGCTGCCCGCGCTTTGCGCCAGCGCCAGCAGCTGGTGCCGCCGCTGCAGGCTCATCACCGAACCGAGCGGATACTGGTGCGAAGGCGTGACGCAGATCAGGCGCGGCGGGCGCAGCTCCGCGCTAAGGTCCGGCAGCGTCATGCCCTGCTCATCCACCGCCGTCGGCAGCAGGTCGATACCGTTGACCGCCAGCACGTTGCGGATCCCCCAATAGCCCGGCTCCTCAATCCACGCGCGGTCGCCCGGGTCGCAGAGCATTTTCGCCAGCAGGTCCAGCGCCTGGTGCGTTCCGGCAGTGATCAGAATCTGCTCCGGCGTGCAGTTGACCGAGCGGATTACCCGCAGATAGTCGGCTAACGCCTGCTGCAACTCTAGGCAGCCGCCGTGGCTGGAGTAGCTCAGCGCCTCCACCGGCATACGGCGGCTAAGCCGCAGGTGGATCTTGCGCCAGATGTCGTGCGGCATATGGCTGACATCCGGCACTCCGGGCATAAACGCCCCCCACTGATGCGGCCCGGCCCCGCTGCGCGTCAGCAGCCGTGAACCACGGCTGGAGAAGCGCACAAAGTTAAATGGCTTGCCGGCGCTGACCGGTAATTCATCGGTTTCCGGCACCGCTTCCGGCAGTGAGTCGCTGACGAAGGTACCACTTCCGGTGCGCGTCTGCAGATAGCCCTCGGACTGCAGCTGCTCGTAGGCTGCCAGCACGGTATTACGTGAGACCGACAGCTCGCGCGCCAGGTCGCGCGTGGCGGGCAGGCGGCTGCCGGTGGCAATGGATCCATCCTGAATCGCACACTGCAGCACGTCGTACAAACGTTTGCCCAGCGCCCCATTAGGGTTCCGGGCTAAGCGGTGTGCAAGCAGGTCTCCGAGTAACGTTCGCAAAATTGGTTCCTTGAAATAAAAAAAACTGGATCTGGTTTATAAACCCCCGAAAAAGCTACAAAACAGGGAGAGCTGAGAATGTGTGAAGTTTATACCTAAAATTTGACGAGGTAACACCATGAGTCACAGTGAAGTACAACAGCGCCGTCTGAATGCCACCCCGCGCGGTGTCGGTGTGATGTGTGATTTCTTCGCCGCTAAGGCCGAAAATGCCACGCTGTGGGACCATCAGGGCCGCGAATATATCGACTTCACCGCCGGGATAGCAGTGCTCAACACCGGCCACCGGCACCCAAAAGTGATGGCCGCCGTCAGCCAACAGCTCGAGTGCTTCACCCATACCGCGTACCAGGTGATCCCCTACGAGAACTACATCGCTCTGGCCGAACAGCTTAATGCCCGGGTTCCTGTCAGCGGTCCGTGCAAAACCACCTTCTTCTCCAGCGGTGCCGAAGCGGTAGAAAATGCGGTGAAAATTGCCCGCGCTGCCACCGGTCGCCCTGGCGTTATTGCTTTCACCGGTGCATTCCATGGCCGCACGCTGATGACCATGGGCCTGACCGGTAAAGTCACGCCGTACAAAACCGGCTTCGGTCCCTTCCCCGGCTCCGTATTCCACGCCCGCTATCCGAACGCGCTGCACGGCTACAGCGTGGATGATGCGCTGGAGAGCCTGGAAACGCTGTTCAAATGTGATATCAGCCCGCAGCAGGTCGCGGCAATCATTTATGAGCCAATTCAGGGCGAAGGGGGTTTTAACATCGCCCCCGCCGAGTTTGTCAGCGCCCTGCGTAAGCTGTGTGACCAGCACGGCATCCTGCTGATTGCCGATGAGATCCAGAGCGGTTTTGCCCGCACCGGCAAGCTGTTTGCCAGTGAATACTATGAGGTAAAACCCGATCTGATGACCATGGCGAAAAGCCTCGGCGGCGGTCTGCCTATCTCTGCCGTCTCCGGCCGCGCTGCGGTGATGGATGCGCCAGAACCCGGTGGTCTGGGCGGCACTTACGCCGGTAATCCGCTAGCGGTGGCGGCCTCGCTGGCGGTGTTAGAGGTGATCGAAGAAGAGCAGCTGTGCGCCCGCGCGCTGCGCCTCGGCGCTGAGCTGGTCGAAACGCTGAATAGCAGCAACAACCCGGCGCTGGTCGAAGTCCGCGCGCGCGGTTCCATGGTGGCCGCCGAATTTAACGACCCTGCCACCGGTAAACCGTCCGCAGAGATTGCGCGCAGCATCCAGCAGCGTGCGCTCGAGCAGGGCCTGATCCTGCTGACCTGCGGCGTGCACGGCAACGTCATCCGCTTCCTCTACCCGCTGACGATCCCAGACGCACAGTTCAAAAGCGCGCTCGCACTGCTCTCTACTTTATTACGTGGCTGACCGATTGCGCCCGGCCACAGGGAAGTGGCATTGAAACTGCATATAAAACATTAATAATCAGGAGTTTGGCATGGTAAAGACATTAGCTGCACTGATTCTCGCGACGTTCACACTCCAGGCGCAGGCGGAAAGCCTGACGGTGATTTCGTTCGGCGGCACCAATAAAGATGCACAGGACAAAGCCTTCTATAAACCGTTTACCGCCGCAGGCAAAGGCACCCTCGAAGCGGGTGAATATAACGGCGAAATGGCGCGTATTCGTGCGATGGTCGAAACAGGTCAGATCGGCTGGGATGTGGTTGAGCTGGAAACCCCGGAACTGCAGCGCGGCTGTGAAGAGGGTCTGTTTGAGACGCTGGACTGGAATAAGCTGGGCAAGAAGTCGGACTTTATCCCTGCTGCGGTGACCGAGTGCGGCGCGGGCATTTTCGTCTGGTCAACCGTGCTGACCTATGACGCCGACAAGCTGAAAAAAGGGCCAGCCAGCTGGGCAGATTTCTGGAACGTGAAGGCGTTCCCGGGCAAACGTGCCCTGCGTAAGAGCGCGAAATATACCCTGGAAATTGCGCTGATGGCCGACGGCGTGAAGCGGGAAGAGGTGTATAAAGTGCTGGCCACTCCGGCTGGCGTTGAGCGCGCCTTCAAGAAACTGGACCAGCTGAAGCCAAATATTCAGTGGTGGGAATCCGGCGCGCAGCCGCTGCAGTGGCTGGTATCCGGCGACGTGGTGATGAGCTCCGCCTATAACGGCCGCATCGGCGCCGCGCAGGATGAAGGCCACAACTTCAGGATCGTCTGGGACAACGCGCTGTATGACCTCGACAACTGGGCGATCGTTAAAGGGTCGAAGCACAAGGCGCTGGCGGAGCAGTTTATTGCCTTTGCCAACCAGCCTGAAAACCAGAAGGTGTTTGCCGAGAACATTCCTTACGGCCCTACCAACCTGAATACCAGCAAACTGCTGGATTCGGCGCGGCTGAGCAAACTGCCGACGGCACCGGAAAACCTTGCCGTTTCCATGCAGATCAACAGCGAATTCTGGCTCGAGCACGGTGAAGACCTGGAGCAGCGTTTTAACGCCTGGGCGGCAAAATAATACCCTGCGGGCGGACCGCAACAAAAAGTCCGCCCCTACTGTAGGGGCGACACCCCGTTGCCAGATATCTTTCAGGAGACAGCAATGAGTCATACCGTAATGGAAACCCCCACCCCTTCGGCCCCAGCCGGGGTGTCGCTAACCCAGCGCCTGCGTCAGGTCGACGGTACTAAAACCCGCCGCTCCCTGCTGCTGATTGCGCCGCTGCTGATTTTCGTGGTGCTCTGTTTCCTGTTTCCAATTGCCTCCATCCTGAGCAAAAGCGTTGAGAATCCGGAATTCCACGACGCTCTCCCGCAGACTTCCCGTGCGCTTGAGCAGTGGTCGGGGAAAAACCTGCCGGATGAAGCGCTGTACGCCACGCTGGGCAAGGAGCTGATCGCCGCACGTGAAAGCGGGCAGATTGCTGCCGTGGCTAAACGCCTGAGCTATGAAAACGCGGCTTTCCGCCGCCTGATCGTCACCGCGCCACGGCAGGTGCCGGAATCGGGCATGGGGGTTAAAGACGCGCTGATTGCCAAACAGCCTTTGTGGGGCGAGCTCTCCACCTGGCAAACGCTCAAGCGCGTCTCCAGCCCGGTGACCAGCTATTACCTGCTGTCGGTATTTGACCGTAAAATTGATGTGCAAAGCGGTGAAGTTAAGGCCCTGCCCGCCGACCAGGCGCTGTATGTCAATGTGCTGCTGCGCACGCTGTGGATGGCAACCGTGGTAACGCTGCTGTGCGTGGGCATTGGCTATCCGCTGGCTTACTGGCTGGCAAAACAGCCATCAAACCGCGCCAACCTGCTGATGATTCTGGTACTGCTACCGTTCTGGACCTCGCTGATTGTCCGCACCGCCAGCTGGATCGTGCTGCTACAGTCCGGCGGATTGATCAACCGGGCGCTGATGGCGGTCGGCATCATCGATCATCCGCTCACGCTGGTGTTTAACCGCGTCGGGGTGTTCATCTCCATGACCCACATCCTGCTGCCATTTATTGTGCTGCCGCTGTACGCGGTGATGAAGGGGATTTCACCAAGCTACGTGCGTGCTGCGGTATCGCTTGGGGCTCATCCGTTTCTTGCCTTCTGGCGCGTCTATGTGCCGCAGACCTGGGCCGGGATTGCTGCCGGAGCGCTGCTGGTGTTTATGATGGCGATTGGCTACTACGTGACCCCTGCCCTGCTGGGCGGCCCGGATGACCAGATGGTCAGCTATTTCGTCGCCTTCTTTACTAACAGCACCATGAACTGGGGCATGGCCGCCGCACTCGGCAGCCAGCTGCTGATCATTGTCATGCTGCTGTACATCGTATATATCCGCGTCACCCGCACCTCTGCCGAAGCGGCAGCTCACTAAGGAGATGATGATGAGACAACAGGGAACCCTGATCCTGCGCTTATGGAAAGGCCTGTTCAATTTCTACAGCGCTGCCGTACTGCTGTTTTTAATTGTGCCGGTGCTGGTGATAGTGCCGCTCTCGTTTAATGCCAGTTCATTTCTCAGCTACCCGCTGAGCGGCTTTTCGCTGCGCTGGTATCAGACCTTCTTTCATTCGCAGGAGTGGCTGAGCGCGTTGGGCAACAGCCTGATTATTGCCCCCCTGGCCACCCTGCTGGCGACGGTGCTGGGCGTGCTGGCGTCGATGGGGCTGGTGCGCGGTGAGTTTCGCGGCAAAGGACTGGTGATGGCGATTATCATTTCGCCGATGGTTGCGCCGGTGGTGATCATCGCCGTGGGAATGTTCTTCTTCTTCGCCAGGCTGTCGCTGCTCAACAGTTATCTCGGTCTGGTTCTGGCCCATGCGCTGCTGGGGGTGCCCTTTGTGGTGATCACCGTGGTGGCGGTGCTGAAGAGCTACGATACTAACCTGTCACGCGCGGCGGCCAGCCTGGGCGCATCGCCGTTCCTGACATTCCGCAAGGTAACGCTGCCGCTGATTGCCCCCGGAGTGTTTTCCGGTGCGCTATTTGCCTTTGCTGCCTCGTTCGATGAAGTGGTGGTCACGCTATTCCTTGCCAGCCCCGGCCAGCGCACGCTGCCGATCCAGATGTTTGCCGGGATCCGGGAAAACCTTGATCCCACCATCGCTGCCGCGGCCAGCCTGATGATTGGCGCATCACTGATCCTGTTAATCGTGATGGAAATTTTACGCCGCCGTGGGGAAAAAATGCGTCAGCCCGCGCAGGCCTGAACAATAGGTTGTATTAAACAGTACCGGGGTAATTCAAATACGCTCTCGCAAACAGGTATTTGAATTACCCTTTAATGCTTATTGATTAAACGCTAAACATTAAAAATGTTCCGCATTCGCTAGTCTGCTTTTGCAGTAATTCCAATAAATTTATTTTCTGGTGGAAATCACTTCTCGTGACTAACCTTACTTCGAACGCATCAGGACTTGCGTTTACTTGAATAACTGTCAAAGCAAGGTTCAATTAGCAACCAGAGATTAATCAAAGGAATAATGTTATGAGCGAAAACTTTACTCAACCGGTTTATCGTGAAAATTACACTGGCGTACCATTAAAACGTATTTCATGGAGCGCTGTTTTTGCCGGCGTTATTTTGTCGATTGTCATCTATCTGCTGCTTTCGATATTAGGCACCGCTATTGGTACAACCACTATCGACCCGCTGAAGGAGCAAAATCCACTGGATGGATTGGGTAAAGGCGCGCTGATTTGGAGCGGGCTGAGCATGCTGATTTCCATAGCGGTTGGCGCCTTCGTCAGCGGCAGACTGGCACAGCGTGAAGGCGCGCTGCACGGTATTTTGATGTGGGCAGTTAACACGCTGATCTGCGTCTGGCTTGTGGTCTCTGTACTGAGTTCAGCAGTGAGCGGCACCGCAAGCGTGATCGGTTCCGGTTTTAATTTGATGGGACAAGGTATTTCTGCCGTCGCCCCGTCGGTGACCCAGGCAGCCAAAGATAAACTGAAAGAGAGCAATATCGATCTGGGTAATGTTCAGAACGAGCTGGAAAAAACGCTGCGTCAAACCGGCAAGCCGGAGTTGCAGCCTGAGAATCTTAAAAACGATGCCCAGGGCGAAGCGAATAATGCGCAAAATCAGGCGCAGGATACCGCAAATCATCCGCAAACCGCGGACAGTGATTTAAGCAACTGGTTTAAAGGTGTGGTTGAACGTAATCAGGCTACCCTGCAGGCCGCCGACGTTGATGCGCTGAAAAATATTATTAAAGCGCGTACCGGGAAAAGCGATCAGGAAGTCGACCAAATGGTCGCTCAGGTACAGAAAAGCTATGAGCAGGCTTATCAAAAGTATCAGCAGCTGAAAGCAGAAGCCGAGCAGAAAGCGCGTGAGGCAGCCGAGAAGGCGGCCGCGGCGACGGCAAAAGCCAGCTGGTATCTGTTACTGATCCTGCTGGTGCAAGCGGTTATCGCGGGCGTGGTAGGTAAAATTGGCCGTAATACTCAGCCGGAAACTAAAGTGCTGAATTAATCGCAATTGCTGCCAGTTAATGAACAGGGATGCACAGTGATGTGCATCCCTTTTTATTAGAGAGTGCCTGACTCGTTGTTACGCGTCAGCCACAGCGACAGCGCTTTCAGCGAATCGTTGGTGAATTCGTCACAGCGGGCGGTAATCTCTTCCGGCGTCATCCAGAAAATCTCATCCACTTCCTCTTCCTGCATGGCGAACGGGCCATGAGAAACGCAGCTGAACAGCCCGCCCCATACGCGGCAGTGCTCATCCTCGTAGTAGAAATGGCCGTGCTCGGCAAACGGCACCGCCGCGATGCCCAGCTCCTCTTCCGCTTCACGGCGCGCGGAGGCCAGCATCTCCTCACCGCTCTGCACCACGCCACCGGCCGTGGCATCTAACATGCCCGGCATAAAGTCTTTAATTTCTGTGCGGCGCTGTACCAGAATTTTACCCCTGCCATCGTGAACCACGATGTAGGTTGCGCGATGGCGCAAACACTGCGCTCGCATCTGCGCACGGCTGGATTGTGCAATAACCTCGTTATCTTCGTTAACGATATCCACCCACTCCGTGCCCTGATCTTGCTCCACCATCCGTAACCCTTTTATTGTTCTGGCGCCTGGCGCTCAGTTGAATCAAACGTTTTTACGCGCCTTCGCGCTGCGCTTAAATTAATGTTTAACGCCGTATGACGCAATCATCAATTTGTGCTCATCCCGCACTCTGCTGTTTTTGACGACTCGGCAAGCCACAGCTGCACCGAAGCACGCTGCCACTGGAAATGGGCGTAGTCAGCCAGCCGCTGCGGCAGCGGGTCATCATGCAGAGCCAGGCGGTTCAGCATCACGGCCAGATCGGTGTCGGCAATCGACCACTCGCCAAACAGATTCTGCTGGCCTTCCGGCAACATGCGATCGGCAGCAGCGATAAGCCTGGCGGCTGACTGCTGCGCCGCTTCATCCAGCGCGGCAAAACGCTTGCCGGCAAACAGCACCTCGGTCGGACGCTGCTGGCGAATGGGCATAAAGTCGCTGCGCAGCCACGCCTGGATTTCACGCGCTTTGGCGCGCTTTTCAATGTCACGCGGATAAAGGCGCTCATATTCCGGTGCCGGAAAACGGTCTTCCAGATACTCAGTAATTGCTGAAGACTCAGAGAGCTGGAAACCGTCTACCGCAAGGGTGGGAACGCGGCGGGTGAGCGACACTTCGCCATAGGCTGGCTGCTGATGCTCCTGGCTGGCAAGGTCGACACGCTTCAGCGTAAAAGGAATGCCTTTTTCACTGAGGGCAACGTAAACCGACATTACATAGGGGCTGAAGAAATTGGCATCTGACCATAAAACGAGAGTGGGAATACTCATCCGGACGTCCTCTGACGTTCATCAACTTGAACCTCCTGTTTAGCTGTTTTTTAGCCTAAAGGCAATCACCTGAACAGCTTCCTGCTGGTTTTCAGAAACGCTTACCATCGCGGCCTGACGCGGCATCGCTCACACGCAAACTCGCTAACTTCACCTATGCTAAACACAGGATGTGGATACCCATCACTTTGAAGGAAAACAACATGCATATATTGATCACTGGCGGCACCGGGCTGATTGGCCGACCGCTGACGGCACGCCTGCTGCAGGCCGGTCACCAGGTTAGCGTGGTGACGCGCGATGTCGCCGCCGCCCGCCACCTGCTGGGCGAACAGGTTAATCTGTGGTCGGGGCTGGACCAGCAGCGCGATCTGAACGGTATTGATGCGGTGATTAACCTGGCCGGGGAGCCGATTGCTGATAAGCGCTGGAATGAGGCACAAAAGCGCCAGCTGTGCGACAGCCGCTGGCTGCTGACAGAACGTCTGGTCGCGCTGATTCAAGCCAGCAGCGAGCCGCCTGCCCTGCTCATTTCCGGTTCCGCCACTGGCTTCTATGGTGATGCCGGCGAAGTAGTGCTGACCGAGGACGATCCGGGCCATAACGAGTTCACCCACCGGCTTTGTGCAGGCTGGGAGCAGCGGGCACTGCGCGCGGAAAGCGAACGCACCCGCGTCTGCCTGCTGCGCACCGGCGTGGTGCTGGCAAAACAGGGCGGTGCGCTGGCAAAAATGAAGCTGCCGTTTAAGCTGGGCATTGGCGGGCCGCTCGGTAACGGTAAGCAGTATATGCCGTGGATCCATCTGGAAGACGCCCTGAACGGCATCATCTGGCTGCTGGAACATCCGCAGCTCAGCGGGCCGTTTAACCTGGTGGCACCTTATGCGGTTCGCAACGAGCAGTTCGCCGCCGCGCTCGGCCATGCCCTGCATCGTCCGGCGTTTATGCGCACGCCTGCCGCCGCCATCAAGCTGATGATGGGCGAATCGGCGGTGCTGGTATTAGGCGGGCAGCATGTTATCCCGCAGCGGCTGGAAGCCTCGGGATTCAGTTTTAAATGGTATGAGTTAGATAAAGCGTTAGCGGATGTGGTGTAAACAACTGCGTAGGGGCCAGGCATGCCTGGCCCTACCGAATATTACTTTAACGCGCCAGACAAAAACTGCTGGAGGCGGCCGCTCTTCGGGTTGTTAAACAACTCTTCAGGCGCGCCCTCCTCCTCGATTTTCCCCTGATGCAGGAAAATCACATGGCTGGAAACGTGGCGGGCGAACTCCATCTCGTGAGTCACCACCACCATGGTTTTGCCCTCTTCCGCCAGTTTCTGCATGATGCGCAACACTTCGCCCACCAGTTCAGGATCCAGCGCGGAGGTCGGTTCATCAAACAGCAGCACTTCTGGCTCCATTGCCAGCGCACGCGCGATGGAAACGCGCTGCTGCTGACCGCCGGAGAGATGCACCGGATATTTCGCCCGCGCCCGCTCATCAATCCCCACCTTATCCAGATAGCGAATGGCGCGCTCACGCGCTTCACTCTTGCTCAGGCCCAGCACCTGGATCGGGGCTTCCATCACGTTCTCCAGCACTGTCATATGGCTCCAGAGATTAAAGTGCTGGAATACCATCGTCAGGCGGGTTCGCAGCATGCGCAGCTGCTCTTTGTTGGAGACTTTCAGCTGGCCGTCGGTATCGCGCACCAGGTTAATGCTCTCATTGTTAACAGAAATTGTGCCTTCACTCGGCTTTTCAAGGAAGTTGATGCAGCGCAGGAAGGTACTTTTCCCGGAACCGGACGAGCCGATAATGCTGATCACATCGCCCGCGTTCGCCTGCAGAGAGACGCCCTTCAGCACTTCATGCTCACCGTAACGCTTGTGCAGTTCGGTGACGTTTAATTTATTCTCAGCCATAGTGTCACTCAATGTGAAGATGAAGGTTTAACGTGCGCCAGCCAGCGTTTTTCCGCTTTACGGAACAGACTAATCAACACATAGGAAATAATCAGATACAGCACCGCAGCAATACCGAACGCGACAAACGGCTGGTAGGTTGCGGAGTTAATGTCGCGCGCCACCTTGAGCAGGTCCGGCACCGTGGCGGTAAACGCCAACGCCGTCGAGTGCAGCATCAGAATCACTTCGTTGCTGTAAGCCGGTAGCGCGGTGCGCAGCGCCGCAGGCATGATAATGCAGCGGTACAGCTTGAAGGTGGAGAAACCGTAAGCGCGTGCGGCCTCAATCTCACCGTGCGGCACCGAGCGGATCGCCCCGGCAAAAATCTCGGTGGTATAGGCACAGGTATTCAGCGTCAGCGCCAGCAGCGTACAGTTGAGCCCGCTGCGGAAGAAGGCATTCAGCAGCTCGGTGCCTTTCACAATCTCCAGCGTGTACATGCCGGAATAAAACACCAGCAGCTGCACATACAGCGGGGTACCGCGAAACACATAGGTAAACAGCCACACCGGGAAACGGATCGCTTTAATTGGCGAAACGCGGGCAATGGACAACAGCACGGCCAGACAGCCACCCAGCACCACGGAGATCACCAGCAGCCACAGCGTGATCGCCACGCCGGAAAAGCGATAACCGTCGGTCCACAGCAGGGCTTTCCAGTATTCCTGAATAATTTCGATCATAAGTCAGCCCTTTTCACGCCTACCGTATAACGTCGTTCCAGCCACCACAGCACGCCGTTGGAGAGCGTGGTAAAAATCAGATAGATCACGCCCGCGACCACGGCGAAGTAGAACGGCTGCCAGGTCGATTTCCCGGCCAGCTGCGTGGCCTTCACAACATCTTCCAGCCCCAGCAGCGACACCAGCGCGGTGGCCTTCAGGATAACCTGCCAGTTGTTGCCAATGCCCGGCAGCGCGTAGCGCATCATGCCTGGGAAAAGGATGCGGCGGAAGGTCTGGGATGAGGTAAAACCAAAGGCGGTCGCCGCTTCAATCTGCCCTTTCGGTACGGCCATATAGGCCCCGCGGAAGGTCTCAGTGAAGTAAGCTCCGTAGATAAAGCCGAGGGTGATGATCCCGGCAACCATCGGGTCAATGTCGAACTGCGACAGACCCAGGAAATCGGTAACCTGGTTAAGAATAATTTGCAGACCGTAAAAGATCAGCAGCATCAGAACCAAATCAGGCACGCCACGGATCAGCGTAGTGTAGCCTTCAAATACAGCCACCAGTGGGCGACTGCTAGAAAGTTTGGCCCCGGCGCCAATTAAACCCAGTACAACGGCAACCACCAGAGAGCTGACTGCCAGCTCGAGGGTGACCATAGCACCTTTAAAAATGACTTCAGAGTAGCCATACAGCATAAGCAATATCCTGTCGTTCTACCGTCATACTTCAAGCCGCAGATGCGTTGTCTGCTGCTCGAGCTATTCAGGCATATATCATCATTTTGCGGGCAGTAGCCCCACCGTGCCAGACGGTGGGGCCTGCAGACAGGTTTTTACTTAACCGCCGTACACATCAAAATCGAAATATTTTTTCGCTAATTTGTCGTAGGTGCCATCTTTACGCATTTCGTCGAATGCTTTATCGATAGCGGCTTTCAGCGCGGGGTCATCTTTACGCATGCCCATACCGGTACCGACGCCGAAGATCTTCTCATCTTTTACCGCCGGGCCGGCAAACGCATATTCCTTACCGGCTGGCTGCTTGAGGAAGCCTTCGCTGGCGGCAACTTCATCCTGGAAAGCGGCATCGATGCGGCCCGCGGTCAGATCCTGATACACCAGGTCCTGGTTCGCGTACGGGGTCACAGTAATGCCTTTAGGACGCCAGTTGTCGTTGGCGTAGGTTTCCTGCGTAGTGCCCTGCAGCAGCCCGATGGTTTTACCTTTCAGCGACTCCAGCGTTGGCTGAATTTTCGACCCTTTAGGCGCGATCAGACGTGAGTTTGCCGCGTACAGTTTTTCTGAGAAGGCGATCTCCTGCTGACGCTTTTCGGTAATCGACAGAGAAGAGATGATCGCGTCAATTTTTTTCGCTTTCAGCGAAGGGATCAGCGCATCAAAATCACTTTCCACGAAAGTACATTTGGTTTCCATGCGCTTACAGATTTCGTTGGCCAGATCGATATCAAAGCCTACCAGCTGCCCCTGCGCATTCTTCATTTCGAACGGTGCATAGGTCGGGTCGGTGCCGATACGCAGCGTTTTTGGGCCAGCTGCAAATGCGCTGCCCGCAGCCAGTGTTGCCATCAACAGGGAGAGAACCAGGACCTGCTTTTTCATAAATTACCCTCGAGTTTCAGTATTATTATGTGGTTCGTGATGTGTCTGCGCGGTACGTTGAAAACAGCTTCACCCCTTACTGATAGCAGATTCCGTGCCACATTTTGTGGCAAGGCCCTGTTTATATTACGCAAGGTAAAAGCACCGCGATTACTCAGTTTGCAGGAAAATGTATAGCAGGTTTGTGAGCGGCAGGAAGCAACTATGTTTCATATTGGTGCACAACTTGCACGAAAAGCGATTCAGCACCAACATTTGCACTTAATCAGTGCAGCCCATTGGCGCTATGCACCTTGCCAGCGCGTAAACAGATCGTTGTCCAACTCGATATCAAACTGGTCGAGTACGCGGTTTACCGTCTGGTCAACGATGTCCATCACGCTCTGCGGACGATGATAAAAAGCCGGCACCGGCGGCATAATAATCGCCCCCAGTTCAGCGGCCGTGGTCATCATGCGCAAATGGCCGAGATGCAGCGGGGTCTCGCGCACGCACAGCACCAGACGGCGACGCTCTTTCAGCACCACATCCGCCGCGCGCGTTAGCAGGCCGTCGCTATAGCTGTGAACGATCCCGGAAAGGGTTTTCATTGAGCACGGCAGAATAGCCATGCCGTCGGTTTTGTATGAGCCGGAAGAGATACTGGCGGCGATATCACGCACGTCATGCACCACATCGGCCAGCGCCTGAACCTCGCGCACGGTGTAATCACTCTCCAGCGCCAGCGTCTGACG
The DNA here is from genome assembly GCF_014773485.1 of Erwinia aphidicola. Taxonomy (GTDB): domain Bacteria; phylum Pseudomonadota; class Gammaproteobacteria; order Enterobacterales; family Enterobacteriaceae; genus Erwinia; species Erwinia aphidicola. Next base: position 320,780 of record NZ_JACXBP010000003.1, read on the forward strand.
CGCGGCCTGGCTCATTATCAGATGGGTCTCTACCCCGCTCACCTGCTGCAAAATTTGCAGCGTGCGGATGCCATAAATCACCCCGCTGGCGCCAGAGATACCAATAATGAGTCGCTTCATAAAAATCCTTAAAAAAAATGGGCCGGAATCACTTCCGGCCCATCTTAGCGTATTTACCCGGGCTTAGCCTTCGTTATGCATTTCCAGGTTCTCAACTTCGTTCTGACGCTGCATCGCCTTCGCATCGTCATTACGCAGCGACTGCAGATACTCCAGGTATTGCTGATCGACGTCTTTGGTCACGTAGATACCGTCAAATACCGAGCATTCAAACTGGGCAATATCGGGGTTCTCTTCACGCACCGCTTCGATCAGGTCGCTCAGATCCTGGAAGATCAGCGCATCAGCACCAATCAGCTGGCGGATCTCTTCCACTTCACGTCCGTGAGCAATCAGCTCAGTGGCGCTCGGCATATCGATACCGTAAACGTTCGGGAAGCGAATTTCCGGGGCCGCAGAGGCGAGGTAAACTTTTTTCGCCCCGGCTTCACGCGCCATCTCGATGATCTGCTCACAGGTGGTGCCGCGCACGATGGAGTCATCCACCAGCAGCACGTTTTTACCGCGGAACTCAGCACGGTTAGCGTTCAGCTTGCGGCGAACCGCACTGCGGCGCAGGTGCTGGCCAGGCATGATAAAGGTACGGCCTACGTAGCGGTTTTTCACAAAACCCTGACGGTAGGGCTTATCGAGAATACGCGCCATCTCCAGCGCGATATCGCAGGAGGTTTCCGGAATGGGGATAACCACATCGATGTCGAGATCTTCCCACTCGCGGGCGATTTTCGCCCCCAGCTTGGTACCCATGCGCACGCGGGCGCTGTACACGGAGATCTTATCAAGGAAAGAGTCCGGGCGCGCAAAGTAGACATACTCGAACAGGCACGGATTGTATTTCGGGTTCTCCGCGCACTGGCGGGTGAACAGCTGACCTTTTTCGGTGACGTACACCGCTTCGCCAGGTGCCACATCGCGCAGGAACTCAAAGCCTAAAGTATCCAGCGCCACGCTTTCGGAAGCGACCATATACTCGGTGCGGCCGTCGGCCATGCCGCGTTTACCGATAACCAGCGGGCGGATGCCGTTCGGGTCACGGAATGCCACCAGGCCATGACCAATGATCATCGCCACACAGGCATAAGCCCCGCGCACCTTCTGGTGAACGGCAGCAATGGCGGAGAAGATGTTTTCGGCTTCCAGCGGGTAGTGCTGAAAGCGGTCCACTTCCTGCGCAAAGATGTTCAGCAGGATTTCGGAATCCGACGTGGTATTCACATGACGGCGGCCACTTTCGAACAGCGCCTTGCGCAGCTCGTGGGCGTTGGTCAGGTTGCCGTTGTGGGCAAGGGTAATACCGTAAGGGGAGTTCACATAGAAAGGCTGGGCTTCAGAAGCACTGGAGCTTCCTGCCGTTGGGTAGCGCACGTGGCCGATACCCATATTGCCCTGCATACGCTGCATGTGGCGGGCTTCAAATACATCGCTGACCAGGCCGTTTGCTTTACGCAGACGGAAGCAATTCAATGCATCAATGGTAACGATGCCGGCGGCATCCTGCCCACGGTGCTGAAGCACCGTTAACGCATCATAAATCGACTGGTTGACCGGCATGAATCCGGCGATCCCGACAATACCGCACATAGTGACATTTCCTCATAAGCCGCAACCCCAGTGCGATTACTGGGGCAAAAAACTCGACGTGCTTTTCAGGTAATCAAAAAACCACCTGATGATGTAACTGAACTGGGGAATAAGCTGAGACTGCTGCCAGTCCGGGCTTTTGGAAAAACCGGTGAAAGTATCAAGGAAGAACAGCATCGCTGAAACAATCAGCACACCACGTAATGCCCCGAAACAGACTCCCAGTACTCTGTCGGTACCCGACAGGCCGGTTTTTTCAACCAGCGACCCGATCACATAGTTGACGATTGCCCCGACAATCAGCGTGGCAATAAACAACACCGCAATGGCGATTCCATTTCGAACCAGTTCGTCTTCAAATCCTGTAAACCAGACGGCAAGGAAGGAGTAGTAATGACTGGCGACAAAAAATGCGCAACCCCAGGTGACGAGAGAAAGAGCTTCCCGAACAAACCCACGGATCAGGCTGACAAGAGCCGAAAAACCAACAACCGCAATAATGACGTAATCTATCCAGACCATGAACTCTTCCAGTGACAATGCCCCTGAATCCAGCCATCCAGCTCGTTCGGGGCGAATTCTAACAGAAAAAGAAAACGTTTGCGTAGGGTTTTCCCACGTCGATTTAAATAATCGCCGACGTGGAAAAAATCTACAGACGGGCCACGATTTCGGCCGTCAGCACGCCGCAACGCAATACCTTGATTTGCCAGTATCATCACGTAGTACGCCCGGAACGACAGTGCTGCCGTTCCGGGCGTGAGACGATAAAAGCTATCGCAATCATAGCCCGTGCCATTGCTGCGCACGGGTCAACAACACTATCTGGCGCTGTAAGGCTTCACCACCCCGCCGAGGCCGGAGATGCTTTGCAGCTGGCTGACTGACGCCTGCATTTTCGCCTTGGAGGCATCCGGGCCGACGTAAATCCGGGTGATCTGCCCCTGCACCGGCGTTGAAGGCACGGTAAAGGCGCGATAGCCCGACAGACGTAGCTGGGCGACAATCTCATTCACCTTAGCGGCATTTTTCAGCGCGCCGAGCTGAACAACATAGGCCTGACCGCCTGGTGCGGCTTCCGCTGCCGGTGCTTCTTCTTTCGGCTGCGTTTTCTCAACTGGCTTCTCGACCGGTTTTTCTACCGCTTTCGGCTTCTCAACCGGCTTCGCTTTCTCAACCGGTTTTTCTACCGGTTTCTCTACCGGCTTCGGTTTCGCCAGCGGTTTCTCCACCACTTTCGGCGGCTGCTGCTGCACCGGCGGCGGCGTAACGACAGTCGGCTGATTGCGCGACTGCGGCACGGTGGAACCACTGTCCGCCTGTGAGGTATTTTCACTGCTGCCCGGTGCCGTGGCCGCTGCGCCTTGCGGCGGCTGAGCGGGCAACGACTGCGTGACAGGCGGTACGAGATCCGTTTCCTGCTGATCTTCCGGTTTCGGCACCAGCGGGATTGCGGCAAACTCTTCTTTGTAATGTTTTTTCTTACCATCGAGCACGCCGGGCAGCACGATCACACCCAGCGCGACAATGATGATGGTTCCGACTAAACGGTTCTGAAACTTACTGGCCACTGCCGTTCTCCGTTTCCATCGTTTCCATGACCTGCGCTACGGTGTGGAATGAACCACACACCAGCACAATATCCTGTTCTGCTGCCTGCTGCAGCGCCTGCTGATACGCCGCCGTCACCGAACTGAAGGCCTGCGCGCCCTCCAGATACGCCATCAGCTGCTCTGCGCTGGCACCGCGCGGGCCGTCAAGCGGCGCACAGTACCAGGCATCAACCTGGGGACGGAGGCAGTCCAGCGTACCGGCAATATCTTTGTCGTGCAGCATACCGACCACCGCATGGACCTTCCCGACGTGCGCTAATTCTGCCAGTCGGCCAGCCAGATAGGCCGCCGCATGGGGATTATGCGCCACATCGAGGATCACCCGCGGTGACTCTGCCACCGTCTGAAAACGGCCCGGCAAAATGGCCTGATGCAGATGCGTGCGGATCACCGTTTCATCGACCTTCAGCCCGGAGGCACGCAGCGCGGCCAGCGCGGTGGCGGCATTGGGCAACGGCACCTGCGGCAGCGGTAACTGGTCGACGCGGCCCTGAGCATCCTGGAAAGACCAGCCTTGTGCGCTTGCCTGATATGACCAGTCACGATCGCGCTGGCTCAGCAGTGCGCCCTTCTCCGTCGCCACATCTGCAATGGTATGCGGCATATCCGGTTCACCGACAATGGCCGGTTTGCCGCCGCGGAACACGCCCGCTTTTTCGCGACCAATGCTTTCACGGTCCGGCCCCAGCCAGTCGGTATGATCCAGCGCAATGCTGGTGATCACGGCTACATCAGCATCCACGATGTTGGTGGCGTCAAGGCGCCCGCCGAGGCCAACTTCGAGGATCGCGACGTCCAGCTGCGCCTGCTTAAACAGCCACAGCGCCGACAGGGTGCCGTATTCAAAATAGGTTAACGAGGTTGCGCCACGCCCGGCTTCAATTGCCGCAAACGAAGCGGTGTGTGCCGACTCGGCCAGTTCTGCCCCCTGAATGCGCACGCGTTCGGTGTAGCGCACCAGGTGCGGGGAGCTGTATACGCCCACGCGAAAGCCTGCGGCCATCAGCACAGTTTCCAGAGTTCGGCAGGTGGTGCCTTTGCCATTCGTTCCGGCAACGGTGAAGACCATGGGGGCAGGTTTGAGCAGGTCGAGTGAGGTGGCAACGCGCTGGACACGATCCAGCCCAAGTTCGATAGCCTGAGAGTGTAAGTGCTCAAGATAATAAAGCCACGTGGCAAGAGGCGACGTGGCTTGAGGAAGATTATCCATGTGTCCCGTTCACAAAGTTACGGTTCATTGGTGAAAGGGACCCGTGGTCCCTTTCTCATCATCGATCAGGCCTCGGGGCTCTGTGGAACAGCAGCAGCTTCAGCGATCTCTTCTTCCTGCGGTGCAGGCAGATTCATGAACTTAGCCAGCAAGCAGGCCAGCTTGAAGCGCATCACCGGGCGGCGCACGATCATGTCGATCGCACCCTTCTCGATCAGGAACTCACTGCGCTGGAAGCCCGGCGGCAGTTTTTCACGCACGGTCTGCTCGATCACGCGTGGGCCGGCAAAGCCGATCAGCGCTTTTGGTTCAGCGATGTTGAGGTCGCCCAGCATCGCGAAGCTGGCAGAAACCCCGCCCATGGTCGGGTCAGTCAGCACGGAGATATAGGGCAAACCACGCTCCTGCATCTTCGCCAGGGCTGCACTGGTTTTCGCCATCTGCATCAGCGACATCAGCGCTTCCTGCATACGCGCACCGCCTGAGGCCGAGAAGCAGATCATCGGGCAACCATCTTCCAGCGCCTGCTCAACAGCACGCACAAAGCGCGCGCCGACCACGGAACCCATTGAGCCGCCCATAAAGGAGAACTCAAACGCCGCAGCAACAACCGGCATCCCGTGCAGGGTGCCTTTCATCACGATCAGCGCGTCTTTTTCGTCGGTCTCTTTCTGAGCAGCGACTAAGCGATCTTTGTATTTTTTTGAATCCTTGAACTTGAGCAGATCTTTCGGTTCCAGCTCGCTGCCCAGTTCAGTCATTGAACCTTCATCCAGCACACTGTGCAGACGGTCGCGACCGTGCATACGCATGTGGTGGTCGCATTTCGGGCAGACTTCGAGATTGCGCTCCAGCTCGGCACGGTAAAGAACCTGCCCGCAGCTATCACACTTGGTCCAAACCCCTTCAGGAATGCTTGCTTTACGCGATGGGGCAGTTGTGCTCTTGTTGAGAATTCGTTCAATCCAGCTCATTGATGACCTTTCTGTTTGAACCTGGCCTTCTCTTGGGAAGTGCCAGTTTTTCTTTTCTACGTTGCCACGCCGGGCGGCAACGCAAACCATAAATTGTCGCTCATTAAACCATAACCGCCCGTCACTGTGGATAAAAATCTGGTAAGGGGGTGACAGTCTGATGATCTCTCATATTACTGTTTTTGCTGACGTGCCGCACGGCGATGACGCCATACTTCGATAACACCCGGCATAATGGACAGCAGGATAATCGCCACAATCAATAACTTAAGGTTCTCCTGCACCGCAGGCAGGTTTCCGAAGAAGTAACCCGCATAGGTAAACAGCAGCACCCACAGTAGCCCGCCCGCGACGTTGTACAGCGCAAAATGACGATAGGACATTTTGCCCATTCCAGCCACGAATGGCGCGAAAGTACGAACGATCGGCACGAAGCGCGCCAGAATAATCGTTTTACCGCCGTGGCGCTCGTAAAATTCATGGGTTTTATTGAGATAGCTGCGACGGAAGATTTTTGAGTTCGGGTTGCTGAACAGCTTATCGCCAAACAATCTGCCAATGGTGTAGTTAACCGCATCGCCGAGGATCGCCGCCACCACCATCAGCGCCACCATGGTGTGCACGTTCAGGTCATTGCCCGGCAGTGCGGCCAGCGCACCGGCAACAAACAGCAGGGAATCCCCCGGCAGGAACGGTGTCACCACCAGCCCGGTTTCGCAGAACAGGATCAGGAACAGAATGGCGTAAATCCAGATACCATACTGTGCCACCAGTTCCGCAAGGTGGACGTCGATATGCAGAATGAAGTCGACAACAAAACGAATCAATTCCATACAGGCTTCCTTTAATACTCCAGGCCAGGGTTAATCCCCGAGGAACAGTGGTCCCATCGGTGGACGGGGTAATTCAAAGCGTGCGGGATAATCCACGGCGACCAGATAAAGACCTTCGGCACGCGCGGTTGCTGCTGCCAGCGTTCGGTCTTTCGCCGCCAGTAGCTCAGCCATCCAGCCTTCGGGCTGATTCCCGCAGCCAATTTCCATCAGGCTGCCCACGATATTGCGCACCATATGGTGCACAAAGGCGTTAGCTTTAATATCCACCACCACGTAAGCGCCAAAGCGGCTGACGTTGAGGTGCATCACGTAGCGCATCGGCGTGCGCGACTGGCACTGCACGGCGCGGAACGAGGTGAAGTCGTTCTCGCCCAGCAGGCACTGTCCGGCACGCTGCATCTTTTCCACATCCAGCGGATGGTAGAAGTGCGTAACGCCCCCCGACAGGATCGCCGGGCGCAGCCGCTGGTTGTAGATCACATAGCGGTAACGGCGCGCCGTGGCGCTGAAGCGGGCGTGAAAATCGTCCGCCACCGTTTTAACCCAACGCACCGCAATATCCGCCGGTAAATTGGCGTTAGCGCCCAGCGTCCATGCGGCATCTTTACGCTGCGCGCTGGTCTCGAAATGCACCACCTGTCCGGTGCCGTGGACCCCGGCATCGGTGCGCCCGGCGCAGAACACCACCACCGGATGATCGGCCACTTTCGTTAGCGCCTTTTCCAGTTTTTCCTGCACGCTGCGAACTTCGTTCTGTTTTTGCCAGCCGTAATAACGGCTGCCGTCATATTCAATGCCCAGCGCCAGCTTGGTCAGCGGCTGTGGCACAGTGCTGTCGGACATCAGTACAGATACTCCTGCACCAGTTTTTCAGCGGTTTTGATCGCCATCAGCGCGCCGCCAAAGCGTACGTTATCGGCCACCGACCAGAACTGTAACAGCTCGGCGATACCGTAATCGTTGCGCACGCAGCCAATGCTGAGATGCGCGCTGCCGGAGGCATCACCGACCTGAGTCGGGAAGTCATCTTCATCGGTCAGGTTGATATCTTCCGCCTGCTGCAGCGCTTCACGCGCCTCTTCGGCCGAGACCGGACGCAGGTTTTCAATATGCACAATCTGCGCGTTACCGTAGAACACCGGCGCCTGCACGGTGCTGACCGCGATAGGCAAACCGTCGTCCTGCAGCACTTTACGCACCTGATCCACCAGGCGGCGCTCCTGCGCGACGCTGCCTTCCGCATCAGCGACCAGCGGCAGCATGTTGAACGCCAGCTGGCGGCCGAAATATCCCTCTTCAGCCGGCAAACCGTTCAGCAGACGCGCACTTTCACCGGCCAGCGAATCCACCGCCGCTTTGCCGTGTGAAGAGGCGGCCAGCAGGTTGGTCACCTGCAAACGCCCGAGACCGGCGTTATCCACCAGCGGTTTGATGGCGCACAGCAGCTGGCTGGTTAATGCATCGGCCACGCTGATAATGTTGCGGTTGCGATAGTCGCCCAGCACCTGGGGATTGACGTCAGGCACCACCAGCGGAACGTCCGGCTCCAGCGCGAACAGGTCGCTGCTGTCGATCACCAGGCAGCCGGCGTTGGCCGCATCTTCCGCGTAACGTGCCGAGGCGTCACGCCCGGCGACAAAGAAGGCCAGCTGCGCCTGTGACCAGTCGAAGTCAGCCGCATCGGTGACCTGGACCGATTTCCCTTCATAGCGCAGTACTTCACCCGCGCTACGCTCGCTTGCCAGCGCGTATAACTCACCAACCGGGAACTGGCGTTCCGCCAGCAATTCCAGTAAAGCTGCCCCTACTGCGCCTGTCGCACCTAAAAGCGCGATATTCCAGCCGTCAGACATGTTGGTTTACTCCAGACAATGACACAAAAGTAGAAGACGATGACTTCATCGCCTTAAGATTCAGAAAAATCCCTTCATGAAACCGAGATTTTAAATGAGATGAATTAATAAAGACTTAATGGCTAAAGGCGTTAAAGCCCAGCCTGTTGAGCAGCGCTGCGGCCTCGGCGTTATCACACTCAACCTGCAGTGAAGACCATTCGCGGCGCTCCTGATAATTCTTACGCAGACGGTCGAATTCACCGGCTATCGCCGCGACGTGGCGCAGCGGTGCGTCATCGCGGCGCACATCATACACCAGATGCACCAGACGTTTTAGCGTTGCCTGATCGAGCGGGCCATGTAGCGTGATGCGGCCAAATTCCGGCGCGGGCAGCAGCGTATCCAGCGCCACCTGCTGCGGCTGGCCGATAAACTGCGTCCAGGCTTCAAATACCTGCGTGGTGCCGCGCGCTTTGCCTTCCAGCGTATACCCGGCAATGTGGGCGGTGGCGATATCCACCTTGTCCAGCAGCGGCAGCGACAGTTCCGGCTCCGGCTCCCAGACGTCGAGCACCACGTTCAGGTCGTCGCGCTGCCCCAGCACTTTCAGCAGCGCCGCGTTATCTACTACCGGGCCACGGCAGGCGTTGATCAAAATAGTATTCGGCTTCAGCGCCAGCAGCAGGGCTTCATCGGCCATATGCAGGGTCTGATAGGGCCCCTGCTTGAACAGCGGAGTATGGAAGGTCAGGATATCGGCCTGCTCTACCAGCTCAGAGAGCGCAAGGAAATCACCTTCATCACCGCGATCGGCCCGCGGTGGATCGCACAGCAGCGTACGAATGCCCAGCGCTGCCAGCCGCGCCTGCAAGCGACCACCGACATTGCCCACGCCGACGATACCCACGGTGCGGTCCGCCAGCTGGAAACCATCACGCTCGGCCAGCAGCAGCAGTGCGGAGAAGACATATTCAACCACGGCGATGGCATTACAGCCGGGCGCGGCGGAGAACGCGATGCCCTGCTCGCCCAGGAACTCTTCGTCAATATGGTCGGTGCCCGCCGTGGCGGTGCCAACAAACTTCACCGGCTTACCCTTCAGTAGTTCAGCATTCACTTTGGTTACCGAACGCACCATCAAACCGTCCGCATCGTCCAGTTCGGCCTGCGGGATGGGGCGACCCGGCACGGCAACCACATCACCGGTGCGGCTAAACAGTTCGCGGGCGTACGGCATATTTTCATCAACGAGGATTTTCACAGTCTGATTCCAGTCGGCTGGGTGAGGGGCATTATTCTGCCACAAGCACAGCCGGGAGGCATCCTCAGACTGGTGAAGGGCGCGGCTTACCGCGCCCGCTAACTTCAGGCACGATTACGATAACGTTCCGGGGTGGTGCCCGACTGCTGCTGAAACATCACAATCAGCGCTGACGCCGAGCTGTACCCCAGGTCCAGCGCTACCTCCTGCACGCTTTTACCCTGCTCCAGCAGCGAAATAGCGTGCAAAAAACGCAGCCGCTGACGCCATTCACTGAATGACATGCCAAGCAGCGCCTGGCAGCGCCGCGACAGGGTGCGCTCCGTGGTGTAAACCCGCTGCGCCCACTGTGCCAGCGTGGTGTTGTCCGCCGGGTTACGCTCCAGCGCCTGCAATACCGGCGCCAGCGCTTTATCCTGGGTAGAAGGCAGATAACTCTGCTGGCTTTCCGCCTGCCGCAGCTGGTCGAGCAGCACCGCGCACAGCCGACGATCTTCTGCACTTTCCGGCACCAGCAGCTGGCGAGCAGCACACACATCGATAATGGCATGTACCACCGAACTGACGCGCAGCAGGCAGGCACGCGGCGGCAGCGACGCGCAATCCTCTGCGGCGATATTCAGCGTGCGAAAATGCGCCTGCTTGTGGTTATAGCTGGCATGCTGCTGCAAAGGGGGGATCCAGATCGGCAGATCGGGTGGCGTCAGCAGACGCTCGCCCTCCACCTGCATCTCCAGCACATTACACTTGACGAAAATCACCTGGCCCCAGCGGTGCTGATGCGGCAGATATTCGGTACGCGCATTGGCCTGTTCATAGCGGAAAAACAACCGCAGCGCTTCAGCATCCGCCGGTGCGCTGTAGGTTAACTGCCGAATCATCTTGTCCGATTGCGTCATACTTTTGTCTGATTATGATTATCTGTTTCAAAACCGACAAGATTACACTGCTGCGCTTTCCCTGAACATAAGAGAACCCCGATGAATTTTCTGTTTCCCCTGTTTGCGGTGCTGATCTGGTCGATCAACGCCGTGGTCAGCAAGATGTCTGCCACGGCAATCGATCCCGCCGCCATCTCCTTCTACCGCTGGCTGCTGGCCCTGCTGGTGCTGGCACCGTTTGCCCTGCCCGGCGTCTGGCGCCATCGTCAGCAGGTGAAACAAAATGGCTGGAAGTTACTGGTGCTCGGGTTACTCGGCATGGTGCTGTATCAGAGCCTGGCCTATTATGCCGCTCACAGCGTCAGCGCGCTGTTTATGGGGATCCTCAATGCGCTGATCCCGCTGCTGACGGTGCTGTTAAGCCTGCTGCTGCTGCGCCTGGCTCCGACCGTCGGTATTCTGCTCGGCAGCCTGCTCTCCTTTTGCGGGCTGGTGTGGCTGGTCAGCCAGGGTAACCCCGCGCAGCTGCTGTCGCACGGGCTGGGTAAAGGTGAGCTGATGATGTTCGCCGCATCAGGTTCTTACGCGCTGTACGGCGTGCTCACCAAACGCTGGGCGCTGCCACTGCCCAACTGGCAGAGCCTGTGGGTACAAATCTTCTTTGGCGTGCTACTCCTGACGCCGGGTTTTCTAATGGCGCCGGAGGTCTCGCTCAATGCGCACAATATTCCGCTGGTACTGTTTGCCGGCATTCCTGCTTCGGTCATTGCACCGTTTTTGTGGATCCAGGGCGTGGCACGACTCGGAGCCAGCACCACCAGCATCTTTATGAATCTGGTGCCGATTTTTACCGCAATTATTGCCGTACTGTTCCTGCATGAGCAGCTGCATGCCTATCACTATATCGGCGGTGGGATCGCGATTTTAGGCGTTGCTCTCGCCCAGCGCCTGCGTATTCCACTGACTGCAAATAGAGCAGATAAACTCAAATAATTTAAGATTAGGAAACTTACCGGCCACATGAGTATAGTGGCCGATTAAGATCATTCTAACACCGTATTTATTCCCCCGCTCAACACCTCAATTAACTCCAATAAAATCACATAAAAAAACTCACGGCCATAAAGTATTATTATGGCTGATTTGCTATTTACGATTTAATCTAGAGATCTAATACTACACCTAAGAATGCACCTAGAGTTATCACCACAGAATTTAATAAGAGATAATTCCCTGGCGAGACGGGAGGATAAAAATGTTATTTAATGACTCATGGATGAGAAGAACTCGTCGTTCTTCGCGGGTACGCCATACCACATCCCTTCATTACCTCTGATTATAAAAATCGCTATGCAACGGGCGGCATAATTGCAGTTGCTTTTTATACACCAGCGAACCTCGTTCTGAATCATTATTATCCGCATTCAATGCCGTTAAGGGATTCATGGACCGCAGGAAAACATTAACCCATATTTTGAGTGATTAATGCCTTGCGTTATCAAAAATTACTTTTCGTTCAAAAGGAAGTAGCAATGAAAAAAATATTACTTATTAGTTCATTGACTGCCACAATTGCGCTGCCCGTTTTCTCTGCCAGCGCTTATGATGGCACCATTACATTTAACGGAACCATTACCAACACCACTTGCAACGTCAGCGTCAACGGTGGCAATAAAAGCACAACGGTCAGGTTTGATCCCATTTCAATAAGCGCACTCTCCAAACAGGGCGAGGTAGCAGGTGAAAAACCTGTCAATATGAATTTAACCAACTGTCAAAATGCCAGTCAGAATGTTCGGGCGTTGTTCGAAAGTGCCGCAACCGATAATACCACAGGTAACCTGAAAAACATTAACGGCTCGGCCGGTAACGTCCAGGTGCAGTTACTTGACAGCTCACACCAGCCCATCAATCTGGCTGACGGATCTCAATCCAATAGCCCGGCATTCACGATTAAAGATGATATGGCCACCCTCAATTATTTCGCCCGATATTATGCCACAGATGCAGTCACTGCAGGTGAGGTGGATACTCTGGTTAACTACTCATTAAGCTATTTCTAATATGTAGCCATGGTGCAAGGACAATGTCCTTGCACTCTTGTTTATTGAATTCAGAGCATTATCTATGTTCCTTTTAGAAAGAATAAAGCGGCATCATTTTTCACTATGCACTTTGACGGCCATGATACCGTGGCTGGCCTTTGCTAATGTCATTATTCATGGTACTCGCGTTATCTACCCGCAGGATCAGCAAGAAGTCAGCATTCAACTCAGTAATGATGGCGACCAGCCTGCATTGGTCCAGGCGTGGCTTGATATCGGCGATCCCGACGAAAAAATCAGCAATATTTCAGTTCCTTTCGTTTTGATGCCGCCGGTTTTCCGCATTGAGCCTCATGCAGGGCAAACGCTGAGGCTAACATGGACAGGGATTGCCCAGCCGCAGGATCGGGAGTCCATATACTGGCTTAACGTTCTGGATATCCCCCCCAAAGATCTTAATCTAAAAGGTGAGAACGTTTTAAAGATGGCGATACGCAGTCGAATAAAAATATTTTTTCGCCCTCCCGGGCTGGATATGGCAGGAGCGCGAAATTCTTACGCTAGGTTGATCTGGGGTTATCCTGAAAGCACTTCACCTAAAATAATGCCGGTAAAAAACCCAACCCCCTATTTTATTAATATTGCCAGCGTCACCCTGGAGAATAGAGACAGAAAAATAAAAAGTCTTAACGGGGAGATGATCCCACCCTTTAGCACAGGAGAAATAGCATTTAACTCAATCTTAGACCGCCCCGATTACTCGAAATTAACCTATGAGGTAGTGAACGACTTCGGCACCCTTATCGTCCTGAAAAACCAAAATGCACCGATGTAAAACCAGATCAACATGACGGAGGGTTAAAATGCAACGAAACAATTTCACTTTAATTCCTGTCGCCCCCTACCCCACGCGCAGAAAATCCAATAATAAATTTTTCATTTTTCTATTTCTCAGTTTCACCACCTCTGAAATAGGCCAAAATATCAGCCGTGCTGCGACAGGTGATGAAGCTATTTTCGATCCGCATTTCCTGCATACCAGCTCCGATACTCCGCTGGATTTATCCGTGTTCAATCACTCTACCCCATTACAGCCGGGCAACTATCTTCTCGGTGTCATCCTGAATGAAAGAAAAATCAGTATGTCTCAGGTTGTGGTCAAGAAAATTGAGAAAAATTCAACCATCTGTCTTTCACCAGAGTTAGTTGAAAAGCTTCACATCAAATCAGAGTATCTTAGTGACTATCATTTTAAAAAATCCGACCGGCACAGCAGCTGTCAGACTATTGAGCAGTTAGTTCCGGCAGCTCAAGCTCATATCGATATCGCCACTCAGCAGCTCATTATTTCTATCCCGCAGGCAGCGCTGAGTCGGCGAACATCCAATGATATTGATCCCTCATTATGGGACAGGGGTATTAATGCACTTTTGTTCAGCTATGATGCTAATTATTATCAATCCAGTCAAAAAGAGGGTGATTTTAAGTCATTCTATAATGGTGACAACATTGGCATCAATCTGCACGGATTTATGCTCCGGCATCGCGGATCTCTCAACTGGCAGCAGAATAGTGGAAAACATTATCGCAGCCAGCGCAACTATGTTGAGCATGATATTGCCCCGCTAAAAGCTCGCGTGACCCTGGGTGATGCCGATACCAGCGGTAATCTTTTTGATAGTTTTTCATTTCGCGGCATTATGCTTGCCAGCGATGATAATATGTTGCCAGATTCACAGCGCGGGTATGCTCCGATAATACGTGGCGTCGCGCAGACTAATGCCCATGTCACGGTACGGCAAAATAATAGCCTGCTGTACGAAACCACCGTTCCCCCCGGCCCCTTCAGTATTGATGACCTCTACCCCACCGGCTACGGCGGCGATATTAGCGTTACCGTGCGAGAATCTGATGGCCGGGAAAATCAGTTTACGGTTCCTTATGCCGCCATAGCACAGCTGGTCAGGCCAGGGATGATGCTTTACAGCCTGACCGCAGGCACCTTGCGTAACATCAATTTGTCACGCAGTGAAAAAGTGGCTCAGGCTACGCTGCAGCGCGGTATCAGTAACCACCTCACGGGCTATGGTGGTCTGCTGAGCACCCGTTATTATCATGCGCTGCTGCTGGGGGGCGCGCTGGGCACGCCATACGGTGCCATCGCGCTGGATGCAACCCAAACCCATGCAGCCAGTCAGCGTCAGCATCGCCAGGGGCAAAGCTACCGGCTAACGTGGAGCAAACTCTTTAACGCCAGCAACAGCACGGTTTCAGTGGCCGCGTGGCGCGTCTCTTCGTCTGGATACCTGAGCCTGAATAATGCGGTGCGCTGGGGTGAGGATGCCCGGCGCGCTCATCCCAATGAGACCCTCTCTGCTTATGCCACCCCGCGCAGCCGCATCTCCGTTAGCCTGTCGCAGGGATTCCATGAGGGGTGGGGGCAGCTGTACCTCAGTGCAATCAGGCAAAGTTACTGGCAGGGTAGCGGTAATAATAATCAGCTCCAGGCCGGTTACAGCAACAACTTTGGCTCAGTGAACGGGTCATTGTCGGTCAACCGTGTTCACTCGCGCCAGGGAGAAGAGACGCAGTACACCCTTGGCCTGTCAGTACCGCTCGGCTCCGGCAGCCGCCACACCAGCCTGAATGTGAACGTCAACTACAGCAATGACGGGCTGGCCAGCCTGGCGAATATCAACAGTTCACTAGGGGAGGGTCAGCAGCTCGAATACACCCTGGGCGCCAGCCACGACCGCCAGCAGCACAGCAGCGCCAGTGCGGCTGCTAGCTGGCATACGCCGGTCACTACCCTGCAGGGCAGCTATGAGAGGGGCAGCCATAGCGACGCCTGGTCGGCAGGAATGAATGGTGCGGGGGCGGTGGTTTCAGAGGGCATCGTTGCCAGCCCCTGGTACAGCAAAACCATGGCATTGGTCAGCGCGCCCGGCGCTTCAGGAGCTTATGTGGAAGGTCATTCCGGACTACAGCTTAATGCTCAGGGCCACGCCCTGGTGCCCTATCTTGTTGCCTACCGTCAGAATGAGATCGCTCTTAACCCGCAGGGGCTACCGCAGGATGTGGAGTTAAAGAGCACGCTCAGTCAGACGGTGCCCCACTCCGGCGCGCTGGTGAAAGTGGATTTCGCTACCCGCGTTGGCCGCGCGGTGCTGATCCACGTGGCGCTGCCTGCGGGCCAGAGTCTGCCCTTTGGTGCCAGCGTGCGCGATGCGCAGGGGCAGGATCTCGGCATGGTTGCACAGGGAGACATGATTTACGTTCGCCTGCCAGAGGGGGACTCTCGCCTCGAGGTGATGTCCGCCGGGCGGAGTATCTGCATGATGAAGCTGTCGCTCAGCAAAAAGTCCGCGTCACCCAACGGTTTTGCCCAATTTCATCTCCCCTGCCAACCCGGAACCTGAGGAACCCTCATAATGAACCTGTTCTTATCCCTGATGATCTGCCTGCTGTGCCTGCTTAGTCAGGCTGTCAGTGCCGGTTCACTCCATTGCCGTACTGAGCGATCGGGGCCCTCTCCCGTGGTGATTTTTACCGCAGAGAATGCCCTTAAACTCTCCACCTCGCTACCTATTGGCCGCAGCGTGTTTAACCAAAGCTATCACATCACCGCCTGGTGCAGCATCAGCGATCCCCTGCAAAGCGCAGAGGAAATGGCATGGTTTACTCGCCTGACGGGCCCCCTGACCCTTGGCAACGGCCTGACGCTATTCACCACGCTCAATGGCGATCGCGGCAGCGATACGCATAGCCGGGTCGCTACGGGAGTGATGATTGATAACCACAACGCCGCAGCGGGAATGCCGCCACGCACCTGGCAACGGCTGGAACTGAATGTCGCGGTGGAGATAGTAAAAACTGCCGCCACACCTGAGCGGCCCGAACTGGTAAAGCCTGTCAGCGCGAGAATCCCCCTGTTTGAACTGGGGTCCGATACCGGGGGCAAACCTGCCCGTTATCTGATGCTGGATGCGACGACCGGCCTGACGTTTATTGCACGCAGCTGCCGGATTCAGGGGCCGGCTTCGTTTAACGTCTCGCTGGGTCCAGTGAGGATTTCGACCGAACAGGGATTAGGCTCCCGCATCGGTTCGACCAGTACCGGTAAGCCCTTTGCGCTTAATTTTCTTTGCGAGCGCGATGTTTCGGGTAGTTTTAATGTGATGCTGCGGCTCGATGGCCGCGCCCCTGAAGGTCTATCAGCAAAAGGATTGATTAGGTTAAATCACCAGGACGGCGGGGCAAGCGGGGTAGCAATGCAAATTGTCCATGCCAGCAATGCCACGCCCGTTGATATCGGGCAGTCATGGCAAATCGCCAGCTATCCACTCTCTGACAGTATGGTGAGCGTGCCGATGCAGGTTCGTTTTTATCAGACAGGTTCGATTATCACGCCCGGCAGCGCTGAAGCCACGCTGACATGGACGGTGGACTATCTGTAAACAGGGAGAAGACAAAAAAATGTCGTAATGCGGGCTGATTCCCCTCCACTCCTCTACCTATCCCCGGCCGGGATTGTTATCATGATCTATTACCCTCTGTGGTCCGGCGCGCCCCGGATAATGACTCTGACTGAAGGACTTCGCCATGCAACCTTTGAGTGGCCCTGGTGCGCCGATTCCCGGCGATCGCCCGACGATCGATGCCCAAAAGGGCACATCGCGCCCCGGCCCTGGCGATCAACCTCTTACGCCTGCACAGCGCACCACGCTGGAGCGCCTGATCGTCAAGATCATGTCGCTCAGCACGCTGAAATCCCCCGAGCTGTGGGCTGGCCTGCGCCATGAGGTCGGAGTAAAAAATGATGCTGGCCTGCTGGCGCGCCATTTTCCACCGGCGGAACAGTTTCTCAATACGCGTTTGTCACAGGTGCAAAACACCCACGCCACGCGCCAGCTGTTACAGCAGCTGACCGACCTGCTGCCCACCGGAAATAACCGCCAGGCGGTGAGCGACTTTATCCGTCAGCAGTTTGGTCATACGGTCTTAAGCTCGCTCAACCCTGACCAGCTGCGTCAGGTGCTGACCATGCTGCAGAACGGGCAGATGGCGATCCCACAGCCGCAGCAGACGCGCAGCAGCGATCGCAGCCTGCTGCCAGCCGAGCATCAGACGCTTAACCAGCAGATTTCGCGCCTTGCCGCCGCCACCGGCGAGCAGCCGGTCAAACTGTGGGCTTCCGTACTGAAGGTGATGAACCTGCACAGCGGTGATCCTATCCCCTCGCGCGCCTTCCCGCTGCTCAACCAGTATCTGCAGGCAAGCCAGACGCTTAGCCAGCATAGCGCGCCGACGCTGACTCAGCTGATTGCCACCCTGAAGCAGCCGCCGGATGTGGGCGAGCAGCGTATGCTGGAGGATTACAGCCAGCAGCGCTTCAGCATTGCGCCACAAACGGTGCTCAGCCCGACTCAGGCACAGGACCTGCTCAATCTACTGTTCAGCCGCCGCGCAGAGCGTTTGCAGGAACAGCCGCTGGCCGACAGCGAGCTGAATCCAAAACCGATTGCAGCGCCAATCTGGGGTACGCTGCCGCCAATGTTGCAGCCGCTGGCGAATCGTCCGGTGTTTACCGCCTTTGCCATGCTGATCCTGCTGGTTCTGGTGCTGTGGATGCTGTTCTGATTTAGCGCCTTATCAGGGCTGGCACCAACGCGGCGCCAGCTCTTCTTCTCAGGCCACTTCCTCTACCGGCTTGCCGCCAAAGCGGTCGCGCATAATCTGCTCGATCTCCTCCAGGCTCTTACCTCTTGTCTCCGGCAGCATCAGCGCCACAAAGGCCAGTGAGCCGATGTTAATGATGGCGAAAATAAAGAAAGTTTTGCTGCCGGCAAACGCCATCAGCGGCGGGAAGCAGAAAGCGACCAGCGCATTAAAAATCCACTGTAATGACACCGCGGTGCCCGTCAGCGCCCCGCGCAGCTGCATCGGGAACAGTTCGGACATCAGCAGCCAGTAGACGGGTGAAATGCACATCTGCATAAAGAACAGGAACATCAGAATAAAGGCCAGCGCCAGATAGCTTTGGGTTAGACCGGCTGGCACCAGCGTCATCACCAGCCCTAACAGCAGCTGAGCGGCGATAACAAAGAACAGCCCGGTCATCAGCATCTTACGGCGTGGGAAGCGGCTAACCGCCCAAATACCCACGAAGGTGGCAATCACGGAAACCACACCGTTGCCAATCGTGGCGGCGATAGAGGCGCTGGTTCCCAGCCCGGTCGACTTCAGGATAATCGGCGTGTAGTACATAAAGGCATTGACCCCGGTGAACTGGATAACGAAACCCAGCCCGATGCCGATCATCAACAGGCGCAGCACCCATTTTTCCTTAATCAGGGTCATTACGTCCGGCCCACGCTCGGCCTTACGCGCCTGCTTTTTCATCTCGCGCATCTCCTTACGCACCTCTCGCGGAGTTTCACGCAGGTACTTCAGGATGTTTTTTGCCTCCTGCAGTCGCCCTTCGGCCACCATCCAGTGCGGGGATGCCGGAACAAAGAAGGTGCCGATAAACAGCAGCAGGCCGGGGATCATGGCGATGGCCAGCATATAGCGCCACAGGTGTTCGTCATGCAGCAGATAGCTGAGCAGCGTGCTGGCAACGTAGGCCACCAGCTGGCCGGTGACAATCATCAGCTCATTACGGCTCACCAGTGGAGCCCTTAATTTCGGACCGGCGATCTCAGCAATAAACACCGGCACGGTGGCCGACCCGCCGCCAACGGCGATACCGAGCAGAAAACGCATCGCCACCATCACCGAAATCGACGGTGCAAGAGCGGTACCGAGGGAGCCGGCAACAAACAGCACGGCGAGGCTGCGTAGCGTGATGCGGCGGCCAAACTTGTCGGAGAAGAAACCACTGAGGAAGGAACCGAGCGCGGCGCCAAACACCAGTGAAGAGGCGACCAGCCCTTCAGTAAACGAGTTTAAGCCCAGCCCGCCCTGTGCCGCAGGCGCGGACATATAGGGTAAAGCCCCGGAGATAATACCGGTGTCGTAACCAAAGGCCAGCGCACCCATTGTGGCGACCAGCACCACAAAGAAAATTCGCTGTTTAACAATCGTCGCGCGCGAAGACCCATCGGCTTCAGATGAGTCTGGGGAGGTTATGTTCATATGATCCCTGAATAAGAAGAAAAGTCTGTGGCGCTCACATTTATTGTGAAAAAGGCGCTAAACGGTGAGTCGCGCAAAAAGTGTAGACTCCGTCACAGTTTTCGACAAATTCAAAAGTCATTTAACATCCGCAGTCGGTTAGCGCGGCAGCGGCGGGCCACTGCCCCGCATTATCTCCTGTCACGATCGGATGGCTATCGCGCTGCCAAAAATCCAGCCCGCCAATCAGCTCTTTCACTTGAAAACCCGCTGCAGCCAGCTTCCAGGCTCCTTTAGTCGAACCGTTACAGCCAATGCCGTCACAGTAAGTGATATACACCTTTTCGCGCGCCAGTTCGGCCAGGGTTTCTGCCGTCATGGTGCGATGGGGAAAGCTGAGCGCCCCGGCTATATGGCCGGCGCGGTACTGCTCTGCGGAGCGCACATCCAGCACTACAATTGCCGCGACGCCCGCAGCCAGGTCCTGCGCCACATCCCAGGCATCGGCGTAATGCGCCAGTTTGTCACGCAGCCACGCTTCACTCTGCGCGGGGGATGGCGGGGGAAACTGTAAAACGGCTGAAAAGGGGGTCATCTCATGCTCCGGTTCGGGTTAATGGTGTTATCTTAATGCAGATGGGTCTTAACCATAAGACCCATTAAGCCACTACGATAAGGCCAATATGCCCACTGTTACCGTGCCGTTTCCTGCTCTATTTAGTCGTCAGAATGCCACCACCCTGCGCGAGAAAGTGTGCGCGATGCTGCGTCAGGCCATCGTCGACGGCTCACTGCCAACCGCGGTACGCCTGCCCTCTTCTCGCGTGCTGGCCAGGGATTTGTCGCTGTCGCGCATCACGGTTGAAGCAGCTTACAGCCAGCTGGAGAGTGAAGGCTATTTGACGCGCCAGACCGGGCGCGGAACGTTTGTCGCTGTTGCGCCCGTGCTGTCGACGCGCCGCCGCCCGCCCGCGGTTGCCCCGCTTCTTTCCCTGCGCGGGCAGCAGATCGTCGCCGACGGCGGCTGTGAAGATCCGCTGTTTCCTCAAGCGTTTGCAGCCGGATCGCCAGACCTGCGCGCGTTCCCTCAGCGGATATGGCGCAGACTGACGCAGCAGCGCCTGCGGCTGGATGGCGAAAGCCTGATGCGCTATGGCGATCCGCTCGGCCTGCCGGCGCTGCGCCAGGCGGTGGCGCACTATCTGGCGCAGTCTCGCGGGGTGCGCTGCCACGCTGAACAGGTGGTGATCCTCACAAGTTCCCAACAGGCACTGCAGATGATCGCCCTGCTGCTGTGCGATAGCGGTGACAGCGTCTGGATGGAGGATCCGGGCTATCTCGGGGCCTGGCAGGCGTTTAGCAGCAGCGGCGCGCAGGTCCGCGGCATCGCTTGCGATGAGAGTGGCGCGATGATTCCGGGCGGAGATGCGCCAAAGCTGGTGTATCTCACGCCATCCCATCAATATCCCACCGGCGTGACGCTAGCGCTGGAGCGGCGCCTGGCGTGGCTGGCTTTTGCCCGCCAACAGCAGTGCTGGCTGATAGAAGATGATTATGATAGCGAATTTCACTACGACCAGCGCCCGATGCCCGCCTTGCAGGGTCTGGAAGAGGATGCCCGGGTGCTGTATCTCGGCACCTTCTCCAAAGTGCTGTTTCCCTCTTTGCGGCTGGCGTATCTGGTGGTGCCCGATGCATTAATCGAACCATTACGCCGCCTGCGCAGCATTATCGACGGGCACAGCGCGCAGCTGATGCAGGCGGTGACGGCAGATTTTATTCACCACGGTCACTTTGCCGCGCACCTGCGCCTGATGCGCCAGCTGTATGCCAGCCGACGCAATCTGCTGGTCAATGAGGTGAATGATAAACTCGCCGATCGCCTTACGCTATTCCCACATCAGGGCGGTTTACAGCTGGCGGTCGGGCTGAAAATGGGCAGTGAACAGCAGCTGACGCAGCAGGCAGCACAGCACGGCCTGCTGCTACCGCGCCTGTCGCCGCTTTATCAGCAGCAGCCAGCGCAGGCGGGCTGGATGCTGGGATATTCAGCCCTGCAGCCGGCGGAGATCGTCCAGGCAGTGACCCGGCTTAGCCGCCTGGATTGGTCAGCCCCGCGCGGGCAAAGCTGAAGGTGACGGCAATACCCAGCGCGGCGCAGACCGCTCCGGCAATGTACACCGAACCGTAGCCGAGACCGGTGGCCAGCAGCCCGGTAAGCGGGCCGGTGATGCCATAAGCGATATCCTGAAACGCCGAAAAACCGCCTAGCGCGGTGCCACGCACCTGCGGCGCCACCCGTTTTAGCACCTCAACTCCCAGCGCCGGGAACACCAGCGAACAGCCGCAGCCGGTCAAAGCCGCCCCTGCCAGGGCTATCCAGCCGTTCGGGGCCATGCCGAGCAGCAGCAGGCCAAGCGCTTCCACCGTCAATGAAATCAGCGCCACGCGCGTACCACCCAGCCGATCCGGCAGGCCGCCAAACAGCACGCGCACCAGCACAAAGGCTACGCCAAACGCGGTTAAAGCAAACCCGGCATTGCCCCACTGGCGATCGGCGAAATAGAGCGAGGTGAAGGTGCCAATCACCGCAAAGCCTGCCCCCTGAAGTGCCAACGCAGATCCCGGCTGTGCAATCTGCCCAACCACTTTCCACAGTGACGGTCGCTCACCACCGTGTACCGGTACGGTGCGCACGCCAAGGTTGAACAGCAGCGCCGCCAGCGGCAGCAGAATAGTGGCAATGCCCAGCAGTGCAAAACCGCCGTGGCTGTATAACAGCAGCCCGAGCGGTGCTCCTGCAGCCAGCGCGCCATAAATGGCCATGCCGTTCCACGACATCACCTGGCCGCCGCGCGTCGCGCCCACCAGCCCCATGCCCCAGGTCAGATTGCCGGTCAGCAGCTGGCTTTCACCAAAGCCCAGCAGCAGGCGCCCGGCCACCAGCAGGGCAAATTTAGCCATTACCGGCAGCGGCAGCAGTGCCGCCAGCAGATAGGCAACCCCAACCAGCGCCAGCGCCAGCATGCCCTGTAGCGTTGAGCGTTTTGCCCCGCGCTGATCGGCCAGCCTTCCGGCATAGCCACGCGTTAGCAGCGTGGCAAAAAACTGGATGCCTACCGCAACGCCCACCAGAAAGTTGTTCAGCCCCAGCACCTGGTGCACATAAAGCGGGATCACCGGCAGCGCGAGGCCCGCCGTCAGGTAGGTGAGAAATACGGCAAATGAGATGCGCGCCAGCGCAGTCGTGGCCTGCGCCGGGCGTTGGTCGATACGGCTGGACATCGTTAACTCCTCCTGAGAGAACCGGGGCACGGCCTGTGCCACAGATGGTTATGGAATTTTATTTTCAAAGGCAACCAGAGTGGCTAAATAGTTTCAAATCGTCAACGCAATTAACCGCCCGCGCTGGAATGTAACCCAGTTACGTGCCTTATTACCTGCGGTAGCTAAACAACCAGACCAGGCTCAGGCATAAAATCGCGATATGCGCCGCATTTCGCTGACAAAAATAGCGGCTGTTTGAGATTAGAGTACCACTTTCACTCAGGCCGGGATGCGCCCTGCAGGTAATTGTTACCAAAATGATAACAGGAAAAAAAATTAACAATTAAGAAACAATAAGATCTCAGTAAACTTCCTACAATCACGCCTAAAATAACAAGCTATTAACATAATTGACTACATAATTTAACTTTAAAGGTCACCGATCACACTTTCTATCATTGCCCACTTCTTCGCCAAAATCTTATTGCTATCGTGAGCCGGTGGTGAAATCCACCTTCATACCTGACGAAAACAACGATCTGGATAACAAGGTACTGCTATGAAATTTAACCTCGCGTTACTCAATGCATGTGTCGTATCCGCCTGCATGTTATTAGCAACACCCGTGCTGGCAGCAGAAAAACATGATATCGCCGTCGTGGCAAAAGTCACAGGCATTCCGTGGTTTACCCGGATGGCGGTGGGCGTGGACGAAGCGGCGAAAAAGCTCGACGTCAATGCTTACCAGGTTGGCGGCTCCACGGCCGATCCGGCGCAGCAGGTAAAGGTGATTGAGGACCTGATCGCCAAAAAAGTCGACGCAATCATCGTGGTGCCCAATGACGCCAAAGTCCTTGAGCCCGTGCTGAAAAAAGCGCGTGACCAGGGCATCGTCGTGCTGACCCATGAATCCCCGGACCAGCAGATTGGTCAGTGGGATATTGAAACCATCGACAGCACCAAATATGCCGAAAAGAATATGGATGAGCTGGCGAGCGCGATGGGTGGCAAGGGCGGATACGCCATTTACGTTGGCTCACTGACCGTGCCGCTGCACAATGCCTGGGCCGATGCGGCCATCAAATACCAGAAAGAGAAATACCCGGAAATGCACGAAGTGACCGCGCGCCTGCCGGTGGCGGAGAGCATCGACAAATCCTATGCCACTACGCTCGACCTGATGCGCACCTACCCTGACCTCAAGGGCATCATCGGTTTTGGCTCGCTTGGCCCAATCGGTGCCGGACAGGCGGTGAAAAGTAAACGGGCGAAAAACAAGATCGCCGTGGTGGGTATCGCGATGCCAGCTCAGGCTGCGCCTTATCTGATGAGTGGCGATATCAAAAAAGCCCTGCTGTGGGATCCAAAAGATGCCGGTTTCGCCCTGGTCAGCCTGGCGGATCAGCTGCTGGATGGCAAACAGGTGACGCCTGACCTGACCATCGACGGCCTGGGCAAAGCGGATGTTGATATGCAGCATCACGTTATCCGCTTCAACCGCATTCTGGAAGTGACCAAAGATAACGCTAAATCCCTCGGTTTTTGATTGTTTCGGGCCGGCGACTGTCGGCCCTCACCCACTCCAGGGCGATGAATGATGGCCACACAAACTCCTTTTATATCGTTGGAAAAAATCAGCAAATCGTTTCCCGGCGTGCGTGCGCTGGATAACGTCACGCTGACGCTGAACCGCGGCGAAGTACACTGCCTGGCCGGGCAAAACGGCTGTGGCAAAAGTACCCTGATCAAAGTCATTTCCGGGGTATATCACCCCGACAAAGGCTCGCATATCAGCGTTGACGGCAAGCGCTTTAACCAGCTCAGCCCTGCCCTGTCGGCGTATTACGGCGTGCAGGTGATCTACCAGGATCTGTCGCTGTTTCCCAATTTATCGGTGATGGAGAACATCGCGGTCCACCGCTATCTGCCGGGCGGCAGCTTCTGGGTGAATCGCCGTGCCATGCGCCAGCTGGCGCTGGAGACCATGCAGCGTATCGGCGTTAGTCTCGACCCGGCGCGCAAAGTAGAAAAACTGTCGATCGCCGACCGGCAGCTGGTGGCGATCTGCCGGGCGCTGGCCGCCGATGCCAGCCTGGTGATCATGGATGAGCCCACCGCCTCACTGACGCGCCATGAGGTTAATGGCCTGCTGCGCGTGGTGCGTGAGCTAAAGGCCGCCGGGATCTGCGTGGTGTTCGTCAGCCATAAGCTGGATGAGGTGATGGAGGTTTCGGACCGCATCAGCGTGATCCGCGACGGCAAGCTGGTCGGCACCTATGCCGCCAGTGAACTGGACGGTGATGAACTGGCGTTCCTGATGACCGGCCAGCGTTTCAGCTTCAACCACCTGCCGGAGCGGGCCGACCGCAGCGAAACCCCGCTGCTGGAAGTGCGCAACCTCTCGCGGCGCAACCAGTATCAGCAGATTAACCTGCAGCTAAGACGCGGCGAGATCACCGCCATCGTCGGCCTGCTGGGTGCCGGGCGCACCGAGCTTTGCCTGTCGCTGTTTGGCCTTTCGCGCCCGGACAGCGGCGAAATGCTGATAGACGGTAAGTCAGTCAGGCTGCGCCATAATCGCGACGCTATCCGCCACGGCATTGCTTACGTTTCGGAAGATCGTCAGAGCGAAGGGCTGATTATGCCGCAGTCGATCTTCGACAACCTGCTGGTGCCGGTGTTTGGCCGCCTGCGCGGTCGACTCGGCTTGATGGATCGCACGCAGGCGCGCCACCAGGTGGCCTCACTCATCCGCGAGCTCAATATCAAAGTGTCCGACAGCCAGCTGCCGGTTCAAACGCTTTCCGGCGGCAACGCCCAGCGCGTGGCGATCGGTAAATGGGTGGCGACGCAGCCCAAAGTGCTGATCCTCGACTCGCCGACCGTCGGCGTCGATATTGCTAATAAAGAGGGGATCTATCGCATTGCCCGCGAGCTGGCCGATTCCGGTATGGCGGTGCTGATGATATGCGATGAGATCCCGGAAGCTTACTACAACAGTCATCGCGTACTGGTGATGCGCAAAGGCGAGCTGGTTGCCAGCTTCGCGCCCCATCAGTGCAGCGAAGAGGAGATTGCCGGGGTGGTTAATGAATAGCAAGCTGCGTCACTTGATCAGCCACCATGAGTTCTGGCTGGGTCTGTTAATTGTCCTGCTGGCGCTGGGACTAAGCCTGCGCACCAGCGAATTTCTCACTCTCGGCAACCTGACCGACGTGGCCACCAGCTATGCCATTCTCGGCATTCTCGCCTGCGGCCTGTTTGTGGTGCTGATCGCCGGAGGCATCGATATCTCCTTCCCGGCGATGACCGCCATCGCGCAGTACGTGATGGCCAGCACCCTGCTGGCGCACGGCGGCAATTTCTTCAGCGCCTTTGCCATTGCCATCGGCTGCGGGCTGCTGCTCGGCATGGTTAACGGGCTGCTGGTATACCTGCTGAGGGTGCCGGCAATTATTATCACCATCGCCACGCTCAACCTGTTCTATGGCCTGCTGGTGTGGATAACCAACGGCACCTGGCTGTACGGCTTCCCGGAATGGTTTATGAACGGCATTAACTGGCTCTCCTTTACCGCTTCGGACGGCTATGAATATGGCCTGACGCTGCCGCTGCTTTGCCTGCTGGGCGTCTTTGTGCTGACCGGTGTGCTGATGAACTTTACCCGCTTCGGGCGGCAGATCTACGCGATGGGCGGTAACCGCGAATCCGCTTCGCGCCTCGGCATCAACCTGCGCAGCCTGCATCTGGCGGTTTACGGATATATGGGCGTGCTGGCGGGCGTCGCGGCCGTGGTTCAGGCACAGACCACGCAGTCGGTAGCACCGAACTCGCTGGTCGGCTACGAGCTGACGGTGCTGGCGGCGGTCGTGCTGGGAGGAGCCAGTATGAGCGGCGGGCGAGGAACGCTGATTGGTACCCTGCTCGGCGTATTACTACTGGCCTTTCTGCAAAACGGCCTGACGCTGATGGCGGTGTCATCCTACTGGCACATGGTGTTCAGCGGAGTGATTATTCTGGTGAGCGTCAGCGCGACGGCGTGGAACGAGAAACACCAGCTGGCGAAGGGGAACTGAGATGCAGACATTACTGAATAAACTGCCGGGCGACCGCATCATCCGGCTGCAGCTGCTGATGATGGTGGTGGTGCTGGCGCTGTTTTCCCTGACGCTTGGCGGACGCTTCTTTAGCAACGGCAACTTTCAGTCTATCGCCAGCCAGCTGCCGGTGCTGGGGCTGCTGGCATTAGGCATGGCAGTGACCATGCTGACCGGCGGCATTAATCTATCGATTATTGCCAGTGCCAATGCCTGCTCGCTGGTGATGGCGGCACTGATTGTCGCCCATCCGGAACAGCCGCTGTGGCTGGCCCTGGCGCTGCTGGCCGGCCTGCTGACGGCCGTGGCGATTGGCGTGCTTAACGGTGTGCTGATTGCAGTGGTGGGCGTTTCGCCAATTCTGGCAACGCTCGGCACCATGACGTTGATTGCCGGGCTGAATATCCTGCTGTCGAACGGTGCGGTAATCTCTGGCTTCCCGCCGCTGATCCAGATGCTCGGCAACGGGGATATCGCCGGCATCCCGCTCTCGCTGTTGATCTTCCTGCTGGTCGCTGCGCTGGTGTGGCTGCTGCTGGAACGCACCACGCTCGGGCGCAGCATTCTGCTCATCGGGTCGAATGAGAAGGCCACGCGCTTTAGCGGGGTGAACACCACCCGCGTGATTATCACCGTGTATGTCCTCTCCGCGTTGATGAGCTGGGGAGCCGCGCTGCTGATGATGTCGATGTTTAACTCTGCCAAGGCAGGTTATGGCGAGTCATGGCTGCTGGTCACCATCCTCGCCTCCGTGCTCGGCGGCATCAATCCTGACGGCGGCTTTGGCCGTATTCCCGGGCTGGTGCTGGCGCTGATTGTGTTACAGATGATTGAAAGTGGACTGAATCTGCTGGGGGTGAGTAGCTACCTCACCATGGCACTTTGGGGTGGCGTACTGATCCTGTTTATTGCGTTGCAAAATCGCAGAACCTGACGACTGAGGATAAAAATGGCGAGCTATTACATTGGTGTGGATGTGGGAACGGGCAGCGCACGCGCGGGGATTTTCGATATCACCGGGCGCATGATGGGCCAGGCCAGCCGTGAAATTGATATGTATCGCCCACAGGCCAATTTTGTCGAGCAGTCCTCCGACAATATCTGGCAGGCGGTTTGCCAGGCGGTGCGCGATGCGATTAACCAGAGCAATATTAACCCGGTGCAGATTAAAGGGCTGGGCTTTGATGCCACCTGTTCGCTGGTGGTACTGGATAAAGAAGGCAAGCCGCTGACGGTCAGTCCGTCCGGTCGTAATGAGCAGAACATCATCGTCTGGATGGACCACCGCGCCATCGTGCAGGCCGAGCGCATTAATGCCTTAAAACATCCGGTGCTCGATTACGTGGGTGGCGTAATCTCCCCGGAGATGCAGACTCCGAAGCTGCTGTGGCTGAAACAGCATATGCCCGCCAGCTGGCAGAATATCGGCCATCTGTTCGACCTGCCCGACTTCCTGACCTGGCGCGCCACGGCGGACGAAACCCGCTCGCTTTGTTCGCTGGTGTGTAAATGGACCTACCTTGCCCACCAGGACGGCTGGGATGCCAGCTACTTTAAACAGATTGGGCTGGATGACCTGCTGGAGCGCGACGCGGCTAAAATTGGCAGTGAAGTGAAAAGCATGGGCGAACCGCTTGGGCGAGGGCTGACCCAGCGCGCCGCCGGCGAGCTAGGCCTGTTGCCCGGCACGGCGGTTAGCGCCTCGATCATTGATGCGCACGCTGGCAGCCTTGGCACCCTGGGTGCCGCCGGGCCGTCCGGCGAGCTGGCTGATTTTGACCGTCGCATCGCGCTTATTGGCGGCACCTCCACCGGTCATATGGCGATCTCCCGCGAGCCGCGCTTTATCAAAGGTGTTTGGGGGCCCTACTTCTCGGCGGTGCTGCCAGACTTTTGGTTGAATGAAGGCGGCCAGTCAGCAACCGGGGCGCTGATCGACCACGTTATCCAATCGCACCCCTGCTACGC
Organism: Erwinia aphidicola; assembly: GCF_014773485.1. Classification (GTDB taxonomy): domain Bacteria; phylum Pseudomonadota; class Gammaproteobacteria; order Enterobacterales; family Enterobacteriaceae; genus Erwinia; species Erwinia aphidicola. The sequence goes on from NZ_JACXBP010000003.1 coordinate 349,584, forward strand.
CACGCTGCGCGAACAGGGAAAAACTCAGGATAAAACCATTTATGAAGTGCTGAATGGCCTGCTGCGCAGTATGGCGGGTGAAGCGGATAAGATCGCCTTTCTCACGCAGGATATCCATATGCTGCCCTATTTCCACGGCAACCGTTCGCCGCGGGCGAATCCGAATCTGACCGGAATGCTTACCGGATTGAAGCTGTCGCGTACCCCGGAAGATATGGCGCTCCATTATCTGGCCACCATCCAGGCGATTGCGCTCGGCACGCGCCACATTATTGAGACCATGAACCAGACGGGTTACAGCATCGATACCATTATGGCCAGCGGTGGCGGCACGAAAAACCCAATTTTCGTGCAGGAGCATGCCAACGCCACCGGCTGCACGATGCTGCTGGCGGAAGAGAGCGAATCAATGCTGCTGGGCAGCGCGATGATGGGCACGGTGGCCGCAGGCGTATATGACTCACTGCCGGAAGCCATGAATGCCATGAGCCGGATTGGCAAAACCGTCACCCCGCAAACCAACGAAATCAAACGCTACTACGATCGTAAATACCGCGTGTTCCGTGAGATGTATCACGACCATATGAAATATCAGCAGATGATGCAGGAGGCCTGATGGATGCACAACAGAGCTGGCAGCAGGCCTGCGCGGGCTGGCAAAGTTATCGGCAAGCGCTAAGCGCGCTGGAGCAGCAGCTCGACCGTCAGCAGTGGCAGGCGGTGCTTGATGCCCTTGCCCATTGTCGCGGAAAAATCGCCGTCACCGGCATCGGCACTTCCGGCATCGCGGCGCGTAAAATCGCCCATATGCTGGCCTGCGTTGAGCACCCTGCCATCTGGCTGAGCGCCGCCGATGCTGCGCACGGTGACATCGGTTTTCTGCGCGCCGATGACGTGCTGATTATGCTGTCGCGCGGCGGCAATTCCGATGAGCTGACGCGCCTGCTGCCGACGCTTAAAGCCAAAGGCACCCTGCTGATTAGCGTGACCGAAAACGCTGATTCGGCGATTGCCCACGCGGCAGATTTGCTGCTGCTCATGCCGAAAACGCAGGAGATCGACCCGCTAAACATGCTGGCGACCACCTCCATCATCAGCGTACTGGCGGTGTTCGATGCGATGATTGCCGTGCTGATGGAATACAGCGGCTATGACAGGCAAACACTGCTGGCGGTGCACCCGGGCGGCAATGTCGGGAAGATCCTGCGCGAAGAGCAATAGAAAGGGTGCTTAAGGACAGTGCATCGCCACACCGAAAAGGCGGGATTGCTCCCGCCTCCGGCTGCTCTTACTTCTGCGGGTCGCAGGCCATAAACGCAGCCACCTCTGCGATACCGGCGCGGATCCGCACCTCACACAGGTCCTTCCTCGTCACCAGAACGGCGGCCAGCGCCGTCATACAGAGGATGATAAGGGCGATAAAGATCGCCTTGTGCTGTTTCATGGTTGCTCTCCTTGTCTTGCGACGGGTAAGACGCTAACCTGATGTTGCTAAGCATAGGATAGGCCTCGGGTTGATTGAAAAATCACTCGGGGCTTTTCTCTTTCTGCCGTCTGCAAACAGCATGCTTAAGGCAGAAAGCCTCAAGCACCCGCAGGCATATTACTTATCTCCCGCTTTATCTCTGCTGAATAAGTGCGCAAAAAAGGAAAGCGCGGTTGCTCTGTGCTAGCCTGCTGATATTCAACGATGACGGATGCTGGCAATGGACGGACAACAGATACAGAAAATCGCGATGCGCATCGCACAGGAGCTACCCGCTGCTGAGCTGTGCTACCCGTTCGGGCCGGAGTATGAGGTGTTCAAGGTACGCGGCAAGATGTTTGCCCTGATGGCGCAGGTGCGCGGCGAGAGGGTGGTGAACCTGAAATGCCGCCCGCAAGATGGCGAACTGCATCGCGTGATTTATGACAGCATCCACGCCGGCTACCATATGAATAAGCGCCACTGGATTTCGATTTATGCCGGAGAGCAGATAAGCGAAGGATTGATCAAACAGCTGGTGGAAGAGTCATACGACCTGGTGGTTGCCGGGCTGCCGAAGCGCTTACGGCCAATGGAAAAACGCTGATTTACCTGAGAGGTAAAAAAAAAGGGGAGACTTTACAGTCTCCCCTTTTTATTTCGGCAGATTACGCCAGTTTACGCATCACCAGGGTGGCGTTGGTGCCACCGAAGCCGAAGCTGTTTGACATCACGGTGGTCAGCTTACGCTCGGTAGGCTTCATCACGATGTCCAGGCCTTCGGCCGCCGGGTCCAGCTCATCAATGTTGATGCTTGGCGCAACGAAACCGTGCTCCAGCATCAGCAGTGAATAGATAGCTTCCTGCACGCCAGCGGCACCCAGAGAGTGGCCGGTCATGGCTTTAGTGGCTGACATGGCCGGGGTTTTGTCCGGGAACACGGCGCGAATTGCGCCCAGCTCTTTCACGTCGCCGACCGGGGTAGAGGTACCGTGGGTGTTCAGGTAGTCGATTGGGGTATCCACGCCTTCCATCGCCATACGCATGCAGCGCATTGCGCCTTCACCTGATGGAGCCACCATATCAGCCCCGTCAGAGGTTGCGCCGTAGCCGACGATTTCAGCGTAAATGTGCGCGCCGCGTGCCAGAGCATGTTCCAGCTCTTCCACCACCACCATACCGCCGCCGCCAGCAATGACGAAGCCGTCACGCTGCTGATCGTAGGTACGCGACGCTTTTTCTGGCGTGTCGTTGTACCTGGTGGACAGGGCGCCCATCGCATCAAACTCACAGGACATTTCCCAGCACAGCTCTTCGCCGCCGCCAGCAAACACGATGTCCTGCTTGCCCAGCTGGATCTGCTCTACCGCGTTACCGATGCAGTGTGCAGAGGTGGCGCAGGCGGAGCTGATAGAGTAGTTAACACCGTGGATTTTGAACGGGGTAGCCAGGCAGGCAGACACGCCGGATGCCATCGCTTTGGTCACCATGTAAGGGCCAACGCCGCGCAGGCCTTTAGCGCGCATACCGTCAACGCTGGCAGCCTGATAGAACGGAGAACCGCCGCCGGAACCGGCAACCAGGCCCACGCGTGGGTTGTTCTGGTACTGCTCGTCAGTCAGGCCGGCATCTTTCACCGCGTCCTGCATGGAGAGGAAAGCATAAATTGACGCATCGCTCATAAAACGCAGCATTTTGCGGTCAATACGCGCCGCAATGTCTTCTTTAGACAACTTAACATTGCCCCAGACGTGACTACGCATGCCGGAATCTTTCAGCTCCTGCGAGAAGGTAATACCAGAGCGTCCTTCACGCAATGATGCCAGAACTTCCTCTTGGTTATTACCAATACTGGAAACGATCCCTAAGCCAGTAATCACAGCACGTTTCATTCAATACCTCTTCCACTTCTAATTAGGATTCGACTGGCACTCTAGCTTACAGTTGTACGCCGAACAAGTCCGATCAGCAGATTCCTTGTGTAAATTTGCGTAGGGTCAACCACATCGTTAAAATCGCGCCACTGCCTGAGCAATGAGCCTTTGCCGTGAAAACCGCACCAATAGAGTACGCTGAGCTAAGCTGGAACGATCAGGGTACACCTGTATCCCGAGTATTTGATGATGTTTACTTCTCTAACCAGAATGGTCTTAAAGAGACGCGTTATGTATTTCTCGGCAACAATGGTCTGCCTGAGCGTTTTGCTCATCATTCGCGTGATTTATTCATCACCGCGGAAACCGGCTTTGGCACCGGTCTGAATTTTCTCACCCTATGGCAGGCTTTTGACGCCTTTCGGCAAGCGCAGCCAGACGCTACGGTACAGCGTTTGCACTTTATAAGCTGTGAGAAGTTTCCGTTAAGCGCCAGCGACCTGGCGGCAGCCCATGCCAGCTGGCCGGAGCTGGAAAATTATGCACGCCAGCTGCAGGCACAGTGGCCCGAAGCGCTGCCGGGCTGTCAGCGCCTGCTGCTGGACGGCGGCCGCATCACGCTTGACCTGTGGTTTGGCGATATTAACCAGCTTATTCACACTTTTGATGACACCCTGAATCAGCAAGTTGATGCCTGGTTCCTCGACGGCTTCGCCCCGGCGAAAAACCCCGATATGTGGACTCAGGAGCTGTTCGACTGCATGGCAAGGCTGGCGCGCCCTGGCTGCACGCTGGCGACCTTTACCGCCGCCGGATTTGTGCGCCGTGGGCTGAATCAGGCCGGGTTCGCGGTGCGCAAATGCAAAGGCTTTGGTGAAAAACGCGACATGCTGGCAGGCTATCTGCCCGCTGCGGTGGTCACCACCGCGCAGGCTCCGTGGTATGCCCGCCCTGCCGCCGATGGCGATGATATTGCGATCGCCGGAGGCGGTATTGCCAGTGCGCTGCTGGCGCTGGCGCTGCTGCGGCGCGGCAAACGGGTGACGCTCTACTGCGCCGATGCCCTGCCGGCACAGGGTGCTTCAGGCAATCGTCAGGGCGCACTCTACCCGCTGCTCAACGACCACGACCCGGCGCTGGCGCAGCTGTTCCCTGCCGCCTTTACCTTTGCACGGCGCCTGTATGACCAGCTGGACCTCGCTTTCGAACACGACTGGTGCGGCGTGACGCAGCTGGCGTGGGATGAGAAAAGCGCGCAGAAGATTGAAAAAATGCTGCAGATGGGCCTGCCGCACAGCATCGCGTACGCGGTGGATCGGGCGGAAGCGGAAGCGCTCTGCGGTGTGCCGACCGGCTGTGGTGGCATCACCTATCCCCTCGGCGGCTGGCTCTCCCCCGCTGAACTGACCGCCGCGCTGTGGCAGCTGGCGCAGCAGCAGGGGGCGCAGCTCAACTGGCAGCACGAAATCACACAGCTGAATGAAGCTGAACAGGGCTGGCAGCTGCACTTTGCCACCCAGCCTGCACGCCATCACCGTAACCTGGTGCTCGCGACCGGTCACCGGCTGGCGCAGTTCACGCAGAGCGAAAAACTGCCGGTGAATGCCGTCGGTGGCCAGGTCAGCCACGTGCCGACCACGCCTGCCCTGACCTCTTTGCAGCAGGTGCTGTGCTACGACGGTTATCTCACCCCCGTCAGCCCGCACTACCAGCAGCACTGTATAGGTGCCAGCTATCATCGTGGCGCCACTGACGCCGAATACCGCGCAGAGGACCAGCAGGAAAACCGCGAGCGCCTGCTGCGCTGCCTGCCCGGGGAACAATGGCCTGAAGAGATTGATATCAGTGGCGCAGAGGCCCGCTGCGGGGTGCGTGCCGCCACGCGCGATCATCTGCCGATGATTGGCGCACTGCCGGACTACAGCGCCACCCTGGCGCAGTATGTCACGCTTGCTCAGCAGCCGCAGCAGGCAGGCACTGCACCGGCCCATCAGGGGCTGTTTATTCTGGGAGGGCTGGGCTCTCGCGGGTTATGCAGCGGACCGCTGGCGGCCGAAGTGCTGGCGGCTCAGCTGTGTGATGAACCTATCCCGCTCGACAATGCCACGCTGGCGGCCACCAGCCCCAATCGTTTCTGGGTACGGCGACTGTTGAAAGGGCGCCCCGTGGAATAGGGTAAGAATTATCTTTGCGCTAAGGTGCTATCGCCAGCAAACCAGCTTAACTAAAGCACAATAAATAGCATAAAATCCGTAATTGCCCTTGAGTTCTTCAGGGGCAATTCGCTCCCCCGCCGGGGTAATCAACGGATGATTCAAGCTATGTATTTCACACTTAACGGCCAGCACGTCACTCTTGATGACGCGCACTCAAACACCCCGCTTCTCTATATTCTGCGCAACGACTTCCAGCTTAACGGCCCGAAATACGGCTGCGGCATCGGTGAATGCGGCGCCTGTACTATCACTATCGATGGCGTCGCTGCGCGCTCCTGCAGCGTACCTGCTCACACCGTGGCCGGAAAACAGGTCACCACTCTGGAAGGGCTGGCCGATGGCGAGAAGCTGCATCCGGTGCAGCAGAGCTTTATCGATGAACAGGCTGCGCAGTGTGGCTACTGCACTAATGGCATGATCATGACGCTGGTCGCGCTGTTCAGGCGCGAGCCCCAGGCCTGTGAACAACAAATAAAAAATGAGCTGGCGTTTAACCTCTGCCGCTGCGGTACGCATCTGGAAATTTTGCGCGCCGCGCAGAAAGCCCGTGACATTATCAGCGGGGAGCAGAAGCCATGAACCTGTTTAATCTCACCCGCCGCCGCCTGTTAAAGGCCGGGGGCGTCATCAGCGTCAGCACGCTATTACCCCAGACAACATTCGCGCAGGCACAATCGTTAACGCTCCCTGAGCGCCCGCTTAATCGCATGGACAGCTTTATCGCGCTGGCTGCCGATGGCAACGTCACCGCCTTTAACGGCCACGTCGATCTCGGCACCGGCGTGCGCACTGCCTTAGCCCAATACGTTGCCGATGCGCTCGACGTGCCCTTCCACTCTGTCACCATGATCCTTGGCGATACCGCACTGACGCCGGATCAGGGACCCACCATCGCCAGCGCCACGCTACAGGTTACGGCCGTGCCGCTGCGCCAGGCCGCCAGCCAGCTGCGTCAACAGCTGATGCAGCTGGCAGCCAAAGTGTTAAACGTTGCGCCTGGCCAGCTGCGCAGCGAAGCCGGCTGGGTTTTCGACAGCAGCCATCCGCAACGCCGCCTGAGCTATGGCCAGCTTGCCAGCCGCGAAGACACTCATCTGCCGCTGGATACCTCCATTGCGCTACATACTGCTAAGCCTCGCTACGTGGGCAAATCGGTGCCGCGCGTGGATATCCCGGCCAAAGTGAGCGGCCAGCTCACCTGGATTCACGATCTGCGCGTGCCGGGCATGCTGCACGGCCGCGTTATCCGCCCGCCCTACGGCGGCGCCGACAGCAGCGCCCCACTCGGCAATAGCCTGCTGGCGGTGGATGAACATTCGATTGCTCATCTGCCGGGCATCGTCAAAGTAGTGGTTAACGGAGATTTTGTCGGCGTGGTGGCCCAGCGAGAGGAGCAGGCTATCGCCGCGATGTACGCGCTGAAAGTACGCTGGCAGCCCTGGGCCGGGCTGCCGGAGCTCGGGCTGGACCAGCTGCATCAGACGCTGAGCAACTGTGCCAAAACAGCGCGCGTGCTGCGCGACGATCCAGGAACCGATCTTGCCCTGAAGCTGCGCCATATTAGCGTGGATGCCGATTACGTCTGGCCCTATCAGCTGCACGCCTCCATTGGTCCCTCCTGCGCGGTAGCCGACATCACTGACGACCGCGCACGGGTGTGGTCCGGCACGCAGAACCCGCACGACCTGCGCAAAGATATTGCCCTGCTGCTGGGGCGCGATGCCGCGGTAGTTGAAATTAAGCGTATGGAAGCCTCTGGCTGTTATGGCCGCAACTGTGCCGATGACGTCGCCGCCGATGCTGCGCTGCTGTCGCAGGCAGCGGGCGTGCCGGTGCGGGTGCAGCTGATGCGCGAGCAGGAAGCAGCATGGGAGCCGAAAGGCACCGGTCAGCTGATCCGCGTGCGCGGCGGGCTGGATCGCATGATGAATATCTCCAGCTACGAGCTGCGCACCTGCTATCCATCCAACAACGCGACCACGCTGCCGCTGCTGCTGACCGGTAAAGTCCCTAACCTGCCCGTGGTGCAGTCGATGGGGGACCGCACGGCCGTTCCGGCCTATCATTTCCCACACATGCGTATGATCTGTGAGGATGCCGCCCCGCTGGTGCGCGCCTCCTGGATGCGCGGCGTTTCGGCCCTGCCGAACGTTTTCGCGCATGAGAGCTGGATGGATGAAATCGCGTGGCACACCGGGCGCGATCCGATCGATCTGCGGCTGGGCTATCTCACTGATTCTCGTGCCGTGGCCCTGATTGATGCGGTCAAAAAAATGGCGCGCTGGCAGCCTGGCCCGCCGCATCGCCAGCAGCAGCAGCAGGGTGACTGGCTGCACGGGCGTGGATTTGCCTGGGCACGATACATCCACAGTCAGTTTCCCGGCTTCGGTGCCGCCTGGGCTGCCTGGGTGTGTGACCTGCGGGTGAACCGCCTGAGCGGTGAGATCAAACTCGAGAAGATTTTTGTCAGCCACGACTGTGGGCAGATAGTTAATCCGGCCGGGGTACGCCACCAGGTCCACGGCAATATTGTGCAGTGCGCCAGCAGAGTGCTGAAAGAGTTCGCCACTTTTGATGGCAGCGGCACCACCTCACTCGAATGGGGCAGCTACCCACTGCTACGCTTCGATGAACTGCCGCAGGTGGAGATCAATCTGCTGGATTATCCCGACGAACCGGCAATGGGGGCCGGTGAGTCTGCCTCGGTACCGGGCGCGGCTGCGATTGCCAATGCGCTGTTTGACGCAACCGGCGTGCGCTTCCGTGCGCCACCGTTTACTCCGGATCGGGTATTACGTGAACTACAGGGAAGTGAAGCATGAAAAATGGCAAAAAAAAGCCGATCGCACTGGGCGTGCTCCTGCTGCTGGCGGGCAGCGCTGCGGCACTGCTCAGCATGCAGCCCGAGATAGCGCCGATTTCACCACTGCAAACCCCTTCGTTCTCCGCGCAGAGCATCGCACGCGGCAAAACGCTGGCCGCGCTTGGCGACTGTGCTGTCTGTCATACCCGCAAAGGCGGTGCAACGAACAGTGGTGGACTGGCAATGGAAAGTCCGTTTGGCACTATCTATACCAGCAATATCACCCCGGACATGGACAGCGGAATAGGCGCCTGGTCCTATCCGGCGTTTGAACGCGCCATGCGTCATGGCATTGACCGCCAGGGAAATTACCTCTATCCGGCGTTTCCTTACACCGCCTTCACCCACACCAACGACCAGGATATGCGGGATTTATATGCATATCTGATGAGCCAGCCCCGCGTCAGCTATCAGCCGCCGCAGACCAGCCTAAGGTTCCCGTTTAATATTCGCCGGGGCATGGCGGCCTGGAACTGGCTCTATCTGCAGCCGGGGGCGCTGCCGCCCAATCCTCAACAGGATGCGCAGTGGAATCGCGGCGCTTACCTTGCCGAAAGCCTCGGACACTGCAGCGCCTGCCACTCGCCGCGCAACTTCGCGGCGGCCGAAAAAACCGGGCGCGATCGTCTGGCAGGCGGCGTTGCCGAGGGCTGGACCGCGCCGGCACTCAACGGTAGCTCTCCGGCGCCGGTTGCATGGGATAAACCGCAGCTGATGCGCTATCTGCGCCACGGTTTTTCCGCCGAACACGGGGTGGCAACCGGTCCGATGGGGCCTGTAATAGCCGGGGGATTATCCCAGCTGCCAGACGAAGATCTGCAAGCGCTTGCCAGCTGGTTAAGCAGCTTCCAGCCGCCGAAAACGCAGCAGGCGGAAGCGCTGACGGCAGCGGCCGACCAGCGCAGTGAACGACTCGACTCACCTGGAGCCAGACAATATTCCGGATCCTGTATGGCCTGCCATTCTCAACAAAAAGGCCCGCAGCTCGCGGGAGTTCGCCCGTCGCTTGCGCTCAACAGCAATCTCTATCTTGGCGAGCCGGACAATCTTATCCGCATCGTACTCGATGGCATCGACCATCCAGCCAGTGACAATCTCGGCACCATGCCCGGTTTTCGTCACCAGCTTAATGACAGCCAGATTGCCATGCTGCTCAACTGGCTACGCACGGAGTTTGCCGGGCAGACCCCGTGGCAGGGGCTGCAGGATAAAGTGGCAGAAATTCGTAAGCAAAGCGCCAGGGAGTCGCAATGAAAGCTGGAGTTCTGGTGATGGCTGCCGGGCGCAGCTCGCGCTATATCGATCAAAGCGGTCAGCATAAGCTGCTGATCCGTCACCCCGCCTGTCACAATCTGCTGCTGCTGACCTATACCCTGCAGCTGGCTATCGCCGCCTGTGGAAAACGCGTAAACGTTGTGGCACGCCCCGAAGACCGTCAAATTATTGAGCTGGCACAGCGTTATCGCTGCGCCACCACCCTGATTGAAAGTGATGGGTTAGGGTCGTCAATTGCCGCCGGTGTTGCAGCACAACCCCAGTGGTCGGGCTGGCTGGTGATGCTGGCTGATTTACCCTGGCTCCAGCTCAGCACCGTTAAGCAGGTTTATGCCGGGCTGCAGTTAGCTGATGTCGTACGCCCGCTATGGCAAGGGCGCAGAGGACATCCGGTAGGTTTTAACGCCAGTCTGCGCGAGCAGCTGCTGGCGTTGAAGGGGGAAGACGGCGGGCGCCACGTCATCTCTCCTGCACCGCCGCTGCTGCTGGATGTCGATGACCCCGGCTGCGTGCGTGATATTGACAGGCCCGCCGACTGGCACAGCGGGAGTTAAGCATGCGCTCACTGGATATTACGGTGCTGGAAAGTGCGCTGGGGTGGCTGCAACAGCAGCGCAGCATCTGGCTGTGTACCGTTCTGCACACCTGGGGGTCGGCCCCGCGCGCGCCCGGCGCGCTGCTGGCGGCCTCTGATGCTGGTGCGGTAAGCGGCTCACTCTCTGGCGGCTGTATTGAAGAGAGTTTCCTGCGCCGCCTGGCGGCAGGAGAATTTCGCCAGCCCAGCCAGCGCGTGCGCTATGGTGCAGGTGGACTGCAACCCGATATCAGCCTGCCCTGTGGCGGCAGCCTTGAGGTGCTCATCGAGTACCTGCCCCCTTCGGCCGCAGCGGAGCGTTATCTCGCCCAGCTGCTGAGCGCGCAGCGCGGGGAGTGCTCATTACAGAAACGCGTCGTGACAGGCCAGTTTGCCCGGCTGACTCCCTGTGAAAAGGCCACGCCGCAGTCTGAAATTCGCTTTGATGACCAGCAGGTCAGCCTGAAACTTACTGGCTCGACCACGCTATTGATAGCCGGACTGTCGCCGGTCGCTGACTACTGCATTCATCTGGCGCAGATGCTGGGCTACGCTGTTGTGCTCTGTGAGCATCGTGAGCAGCCACTGGCAGCGTTCCTCGCCAACAGCACGCTGAGCGATGGCGTCACCGTGATAAAGCAGTTCCCGGCGCGTTATCTTGAACAGCATCAGTGCGCAGCACACACGGCCATCCTCTGCCTGACGCACGATGCGCGCATCGACGATCTCACCCTGATGGAAGCCTGTCGCGGTGCGGCGTTTTATATTGGCGCACTGGGTTCACCGCGCAACAGCATGCACAGGCTGGCACGGCTGGCGGCGTGCGGGGATTTAACGAAGGAGCAGCTGGCGCGCATCGCAGCCCCGGTTGGCCTGCCAATTGGCAGTAAAACGCCACCGGAGATTGCGCTGGCGATTATGGCGGATATTGTGCGGGTAAAAAACGGGCGCTGAGGGCAGCGAGAGTGCTGCCCACAGGTAAGCGGGAGGTTACGACGGCTGGCGCGCCTGCAGGAACAGGTTGTCCCACATGCCAATCACCAGCGCCTGGTCACGCGGCGACAGTTCACCCGCCTGGATAGCATTTTGCAGGCTATTCTGTACCTGAATCTGCAGTGCCTCCGGGGTATGTTCGCCGCTCAGCTCCAGCTCGGCCACGGCCAGCGTCAGGTGACCGCGCAGATAGCCGCCGGCAAACAGCTCGTCGTCGCTGGCGTGATCCACCATGTCATCAATCAGGCCAAGAATACGCGCCTCAAATTCATCGATCATATCTTTCCTCTGTAAGCAATTCGCGCGGCCGTTAGCACAAGTCTTCCGGCCAGGGAAACTGCGCCGCCGTTAGCGGGGGAGTTGAGTAAAACGAGCGAAGTTCGGCAATCAGTCGTGCCGGGCGCGTGGGAATACCTTTTTCCAGATATTCCATCACCTGAGCATGGACCTTACGCTGAAACGCAATGCGATCCGGCTCACAATCACCTTCAAGATTGTCACAACTTACATTGAACGGAAAGCCCGCTGCAACACTAAACATCCACTCCAGCGCCTGCGGTTTGATCTCCACTGATTCAAACTGGCTCTGCGTGGCTTCATCACGACCGTCCGGGCAGTACCAGTAGCCAAAATCCACCCGCTTGCGGCGCTCGGGACCGGCAATACACCAGTGGGAAATTTCATGCATGCCGCTGGCGTAGAAACCGTGGGCAAAAACCACCCGGTTCCACGGCGAGCTGTCGTCAGCAGGAAGATAGATCGGTTCGTCGTCGCCTTTAATCAGGCGGGTCTGAAAATCATCCATAAAGCAGCGATCGAAGATGTCGATCAGGTCCTGATAGTGGTGTTGCGCGCTCATAGCTGTTTGTCGTCAAAGTAAAAAAACGCGCAATTGTCGCATTTTGTCCGTCGGGTTTCGAGAACTATTCTCACCCCGCGCGTCAGCCCGTGAGCTGATGAAACCAGCTGACTAACTGTGCGCCGTGGCTGTCATACAGCAGTTTGGCGCTCATCACCGCGGAGACAATCACAATCATCGGGCGGATAAGCGTTTGCCCTTTGCTCAGCACCATCCTCGCCCCGAGACGCGCGCCGCACACCTGGCCGACCAGCATCACCAAACCCACCAGCCATACCACTTTGCCGCCAATCATAAACAGCATCAGGCCACCGAGGTTGGAGGTAAAGTTCAGCACTTTGGCATGCGCGGTCGACTTCGCCAGGTTGTAGCCGCACAGCGTGACAAACGCCAGCGCGTAGAATGACCCGGCACCAGGGCCAAAGAAGCCATCGTAAAAGCCCACGCAGCCCCCGGTCACCAGGGCAAACGGCAAGCCGTGCAGACGACGCTGGCGATCTTCCTCGCCAATCTTCGGCATCAGCAGGAAATAGAGGCCAATGGCAATCACCAGCAGCGGCAGCAGCTGGCGCAAAATATCGCCCTTAACGTGCTGCACCAGCAGTGCACCGCTGATTGAACCTAGAAAAGTCAGCGCAATATTCAGCTTCTGCTGGCTGAGATCGACCGCTTTACGGCGGATGAAATAGAGGCTGGCAGAAAAAGATCCCCCCACCGACTGCAGCTTATTGGTCGCCAGCGCCTGGGCCGGTGACAGCCCCGCCGCCAGCAGCGCCGGAACGGTTAACAGCCCGCCGCCGCCCGCAATAGAATCGATAAAACCCGCCAGTAACGCCACCAGAAACAGCACGCCGAGCAACCACGGCGCCACGCTAACCCATTCCATTTTAACGCCTTACAGTAAGTGTTTATCCAGCAGAGCCTGACACGACGGCGGCAACGGCGGCGGCTCGCGCTTCACCGGTGGCGTGCTGCCCGGTTTTGGCGGAGCAAACCAGCTCTGCAGCTCGGCTCCGCAGCCGTCACCCGGCGGCGGCAGCGGCTGGTCCTGACACTCCAGGCTGTCCGCCGGGCAGCGCAGGCGCACGTGCATATGCGCACGATGCTGGAACCACGGTCGCACCTTGCGCAGCCAGTCGCGATCGCTACCGGCATCGGCACACAGCTGCTTTTTAATCGCCGGATTGACAAAAATGCGCGTAACCTCGTTATCTTTCGCCGCCAGTTTAATCAGGCTGTCGATCTCAGGCTGCCAGTGACGCGCCACGACATTTTTGCCATCGGCAGCCACCAGATCGAGCGGCTGAGGCTTGAGCAACATCTGCTGCGTCCAGCGCTGTTTCGGCAGCTGCAGCCAGATGTCCACGTCCAGACCGGACTGGTGGCTGGCATGACCGCTGCTGAAACGCCCACCGGCCGCCATGCCCATATCGCCGACCAGCACTTCGCCGAGGCCCAGCTGACGGGTCTGGGTGCTCAGCCGTTGGATAAAGGCGATCAGATCCGGGTGGCCATAATAGCGCCGCTGATCGGTCCGCATTACCTGATAGCCCGCTGCCTCCAGCGGTAGCGCCTGAGCGCCGATAATACAGCCGTTGGCGAAGCCGCCAATCGACTGCGGCGCACCGCTGACCGGCTGGCGAATAGTCTGCCACGGGGTGGCGGCCTGGACTGTGGCGCCGATCATCAGCAGCGCGCCCAGGGCGATTAGCGTCTTTTTCATTGCATTACCAGCGTGGGTAAGTGGTTTCAACATCGGCGTTCTGCGCGCGGTGGCGCAGCAGGTGGTCCATCAGCACAATCGCCATCATCGCTTCGGCAATGGGCACTGCGCGGATCCCCACGCAAGGATCGTGACGGCCCTTGGTGATCATCTCCACTTCTTCCCCGCTACGCGTCAGCGTCTTGCCCGGCACGGTAATGCTGGAAGTCGGTTTCATCGCCAGGTTGGCAACAATGGTCTGACCGCTGCTGATCCCGCCTAAGATGCCGCCCGCGTGGTTGCTCTGGAAACCGCTGCTGCGGATTTCGTCGCGGTGCTCGCTGCCGCGCTGGCCGACGACCGCAAAGCCATCACCGATTTCAATGCCTTTCACCGCATTGATGCTCATCAGCGCGTGCGCCAGGTCAGCGTCCAGGCGGTCAAACACCGGCTCGCCGAGACCCGCCGGAACATTCTCTGCCATCACCGTGACTTTCGCCCCGATGGAGTCGCCCTCTTTTTTCAGGGCGCGCATCAGTTCGTCCAGCGCTTCCAGCTTTGACGGATCCGGACAGAAGAACGGATTCTGTTCAACCTGGTCCCACGCTTTCAGCTCGCAGGCGACGTCACCAATCTGCGCCAGATAGCCGCGCACTTTGATGCCGTGCTTCATTTCGAGGTATTTTTTAGCAATCGCACCGGCCGCCACGCGCATCGCGGTTTCACGCGCTGAAGAGCGCCCGCCGCCGCGGTAGTCGCGGAAGCCGTACTTCTGGTCGTAGGTGTAATCCGCATGACCCGGGCGATAGAGATCTTTGATCGCGCCGTAGTCCTGCGAGCGCTGATCGGTATTTTCGATCAGCAGTCCGATGCTGGTGCCGGTGGTGCGCCCTTCGAACACGCCCGACAGAATTTTCACCTGGTCCGGCTCGCGGCGCTGGGTAGTGTAGCGTGAAGTGCCCGGACGGCGACGATCGAGATCGTGCTGAAGGTCGGCTTCGGTCAGCGGGATCCCCGGCGGTACGCCATCCACGATACAACCGAGGGCGATGCCGTGCGATTCGCCGAACGTTGTGACCCGAAATACTTGTCCAATGGTATTACCCGCCATACGGCTTCCTCGCTAAAATTTAAAAATCAGTCTTTATAGATTTTGAAATGATGTTGTGCGTCGATAATCTGCTGTTTGGTCAGCATAAACACGCCGTCACCGCCGTTATCAAACTCCAGCCAGGTAAACGGTACATCCGGATACTGCTCGATCATATGCACCATGCTGTTGCCCACTTCGCAAATCAGCACGCCCTGCTCGCTGAGATAATCCGGTGCGCAGGCCAAAATACGGCGCGCCAGCTTCAGCCCATCGCGACCCGCAGCCAGGCCGAGTTCCGGCTCGTGACGGTACTCGTTCGGCAGGTCGTCCATATCGTCGGCGTCAACGTAGGGCGGGTTAGTGACGATCAAATCGTACTGCGTTTTAGGCAGTTCGCGGAACAGGTCAGCGCGGATCGGCGTGACGTGGTGGTCAAGGCCGTGCGCGCTGATATTTTGTTCAGTCACCGCCAGCGCATCCGTGGAGATATCCACCGCATCGACTTCCGCATCCGGGAAGGCGTAAGCACAGGCAATCGCGATACAGCCGCTGCCGGTACACATATCAAGAATGTGCTGCGGCTCGTCAGCGATCAGACCGGCAAAGCGATTATTGATCAACTCGCCAATCGGTGAACGCGGCACCAGCACGCGCTCGTCGACGTAGAATTCGTGGCCGCAGAACCAGGCTTTGTTAGTCAGGTAGGAGACCGGAATGCGCTCGTTGATACGGCGGATCACGCGCTCAACGATGCGGTGACGCTCGCTGGAAGTGAGGCGCGCCGTGCGCATATCTTCAGGAATATCCAGCGGCAGATAGAGCGTTGGCAGCACCAGCTGAACGGCTTCGTCCCAGGGATTGTCGGTGCCGTGGCCGTACCAGATGTCAGCGGCAGAAAAACGGCTGACCGACCAGCGCAACATATCCTGAATAGTGTGCAGTTCATTGACTGCTTCTTCGACGAAAATTTTGTCCAAAGTGCCCTCCGCAGGCCGTTCTGTTATACCCGGGCGTTAGTTTGCCATGAAGCTGGTGATAATTCAGCGCGCAGGGGTGAAAAAGCTGAGATTTGTTTCAGCCGCGGGCGCGGAAAAGGTAGACTGGCGACAGAAAATGACTGAAACGCCCCTTTAAAGCGGTTGCGAAACAGCAGCCAGGAAAATAGTGACCTACAGAGATGAGCAAAAAAGAGAAGCTGAGCGCGGAAGATGAGGCGCTGTTTCGCGGGTTGATGAGCGGCACGCGCAAGCTGGCGCAGGACACCATTGTTCATAAACCACTGCGTAAAAAGATAAGTGAAGTCCCGCAGAAACGCCTGTTGTCGGAACAGATAGATAACAGCCACTATTTTTCCGACGAGTTTCAGCCGCTGCTGGCCAGCGAAGGCGCGGTGCGCTATGTGCGTGCGGATGTTGACCACTACAAGCTGAAGCAGCTGCGCCGTGGTGATTTCAGCCCGGAGATTTTCCTCGATCTGCACGGTTTAACGCAGAATCAGGCTAAGCAGGAGTTGGGCGCGCTGATTGCCGCCTGTCGCCGTGAGCATATTTTTTGTGCCAGCGTGATGCACGGGCACGGTAAACACGTTCTGAAGCAGCAGACACCGCTGTGGCTGGCACAGCATCCGCACGTAATGGCATTTCATCAGGCACCCAAGCTATTTGGCGGCGATGCCGCGCTGCTGGTGCTGATTGAAGTGGAAGAGTGGTTACCGCCGGATATTTGAGGAAAGTTTTGAATATTTAGTCGGGGCGGACCCTTTGTTTCGGTCCGCCCGTGGCGGGTGACGCATCGTCGAAGCGGGCCGACCTGCTTTTTCGGTCGGCCCGTAAGGCAATTACATCGCCTTGGCTAATTTCGCCGGAGAGACCTGCCACTCCAGCTTGCCCAGCACATTTTCCGCATCGAAGTCGATGCAGGCAATGGCGGAAGTGGCGAACATCGGCGGCGCTTCCTGCGGGCACAGCTCTGCCACCAGGTAGCCCACCAGCGGCAGGTGCGAAATCACCAGCGCCGACTTCACGCCTTCATTCGCCAGCGCGTGCAGGTAGCACGCCACCAGCCCGGGGTCGCCACCCGGGGTTAATTCTGGCAGCACATCCTCACCTTCCGGCAGAGGCAGCGCTTCACGCACCGTGCTGAGAGTCTGCTGGGCGCGCAGATAGGGACTGACCAACACCCGTTCAATATCAACCGACTGACCGCTAAGCCAGGTCGCCATTTGACGGGTTTCATCACAGCCGCAGTGAGTCAAAGGTCGAACTGAATCACTTGCTGCATCTAAAGCCGCATCGCCGTGACGCATTATGAAAACTTGCATATAGCACCGCTGTTGTTAAACAAAAACGCCGGGGGACAACGCCAACCGACTCTTCATTCAGAGAATGAACGCTGTGTTGTACCCCAATGCCTTGAGTATAGTCAACCGATTGTTTACTTATTGAGCGCCCTGGTGGGCACCCGCCATAAGTAACTCACCCCGTGACCAGACTAACCCGCTGAATCACGAAAACTATTCAGATTTACGTCCGGTTTATAGAACGTTTGCTGCTGTTCCAACATTTTTTTCAGCAGCGCGCAGGGAGCAAAACGCGCGCCGTGACGCTGCATTAACAACTCTAAACTGTTAACCACTTCAGCAATGCCCAGCTGGTCCATATAGCGGAACGGCCCCCCGAGGAAAGGTGGGAAACCAATGCCAAATACCGCGCCGATATCACCGTCGCGCGCGCTGGCAATCACCTGCTCTTCCAGGGTGCGTGCCGCTTCATTCAGCATCATCATCACACAGCGCTGCGAGATATTCTGTGCGTCAAGGTGGTGTTTTGGCGTGATGTTCAGCAGGCGGTAAATGGCACTGTCCACCTGTTTTTTTCGCCCTTTCTGCGGATAGAGATAAAAGCCGCGCCCGTTTTTGCGCCCTTTGCGGTCGTCATTCAGCACCGCACCCAGTGCTGGCGGCAAGGCGAAACGTTCTCCCCAGGCCTGTTCGAGGATCGGCATAATATGGGTGCCAACATCAATACCGACCTCGTCCAGCAGCTGCACCGGACCGACCGGGAAGCCAAATTTAACCAGCGCCGCATCAACAGATTCGATCGGTTCGCCCTCCAGCAGGCAGTGCATCGCCTCGATCATATAGGGCGCCAGAATGCGGTTAACGTAGAAGCCAGCGCTATCCGCCACCACAATGGGGGTTTTACCCTGCTTTCTTGCCAGAGAGACTGCCGTCGCCACCGTCTCTGCTGCGGTTCCCGCATGAGGGATCACCTCAACCAGCGGCATTTTTTCCGGCGGGCTGAAGTAGTGCAGACCAATAACGTTATGCGGACGCTGCGCGCCGGCAGCGATTTCGGCAATCGGCAGCGAAGAGGTATTGGAGGCAAACAGCGTTTCTGCGCCGCAGTGCTGTTCAATCTCCGCCACCATTTTCTGCTTCAAGGCCAGATCTTCAAACACCGCTTCGATCACCATATCGCGCTGGCTGAACCCCTGGTAATCCGTGCTACCGCTGATCAGTGCCATCTGCTGCTGGCGTTCGGCCGCGCTTATCCGGCGTCTTTTAACCCCTTTACTTAACACATCCCAACTGGTTTTCAGCGCGTGATTGATCCCCTGCGGGCTGACATCCTTGATGCGCACCGGTAATCCGGCACGCGTGGCGGTCACACAGGCAATGCCCCCGCCCATCAGCCCCCCGCCGAGCACGCCAATGCTGCGCAATGCGCGCGGCTGCGCCTGTGCGCCCCGCTCTTTTTTCATTGCGGTGGTGGCAAAGAACAGGCTGCGCAGTGCGGCAGACTGCGGCGTCATTGCCAGCTCGCCAAAGGCGCGGGCTTCGGCGGCATAACCGCTACTGCTGCCCTTCTCCAGCCCGCAGCGCACCACGCTAAGGATTTTATCCGCCGCCGGATAGTTGCCGTGAGTTTTCGCCTGCGTCTGGCGCTGGGCCAGACGGAACAGGATGGCACGCCCCGCCGGGCCGGCGAGCAGCCGTTCGCGCAGCGGAAGACGCTGACGGGCGGTACGCGGTTGCAGCGCCAGCTTAACGGCGGTATCCAGCAGGATACTGTGGGCGACGGCATCATCCACCAGCCCACATTTGCGCGCGGCGCGGGGGCGCAGCGTTCTGCCGGTAAGTATCATATCCAACGCGGTCGAGGCGCCAATCAGGCGCGGCAGGCGCTGGGTGCCGCCGGAGCCGGGCAGCAGCCCCAGCTGAACTTCCGGCAGGCCAAGGCGGGTTTTGTCGTCGAGCGTGCAAACCCGGCGGTGGCAGGCCAGCGCCAGCTCCAGACCACCACCCAGGCAGGCACCGTGAATAGCTGCCACCACCGTAACCGGCAGCGCTTCAATCTCGGCCATCACGTTCTGCCCCTGCTCGGCCAGCGACTGCGCCTGCTGAGCATTTTCACAGGCGGCAATCATGCTGATATCTGCCCCGGCAATAAAGGAATCGGGCTTGCCGGAAATCAGTACGATGCCAGCCAGCCGGGGATTGGCGCGCGCATTGCGGATTGCGGTACGGATCTGCGCAGCAAACTCCGCTTTCAGGGTATTCATCTTCTCGCCCGGTACGTCGAGGGTAATCACCGCCACGTTATCCAGGCGCATCGTCAGCGTAAATGCGCTTGTCTGTTCCATTATTCCGCCTCCAGAACCATGGCTGCACCGAGGCCACCTGCCGCGCAGGCGGTGACTAACCCTAAGCCGCCGCCGCGCCGCCGCAGCTCGTTAAGCGTCTGGGTAATCATACGCGCCCCGGTGGCGGCAAACGGGTGGCCATAAGCGATGGAGCCACCCAGCACGTTAAACTGTTCCTGATTGACTTCCCCCAGCGCGTGCGGACGGTTCAGCACCTCACGGGCAAAACGCTCATCGGCAAACATTTTCAGATTAGCCAGGGTCTGGGCGGCGAAGGCTTCATGCATATCGATCAGGCTGAGGTCGGCAAGGGTAATTCCGGCACGATCCAGCGCCAGCGGTGAAGCATAAGATGGCCCTAACAGCATATCTTCGCGCACGCCAATCGCCGTGAAGGCATAGCTGCGCAGATAGCCGAGCGGGGTTATGCCCAGCTCGCGCGCGCGCGATTCCGTCATCAGGATCACCGCCGCCGCACCGTCGGTCAGCGGCGTACTGTTGGCGGCCGTCACCGTCCCGTGCTGGCGGTCAAAGGCCGGGCGCAGGCGCGCATAATCTTCCGGCTTTGAATCGCTGCGCACGTTGTTGTCCTGCTCCAGCGGTTGCTTCCACGGTGGCGCAAACGCCGTCATCACTTCTGCGCTCAGCAGCCCCTGCTGCCAGGCGCGCGCGGCGTACTGATGAGAACGGTGCGCCAGCGCATCCTGCTGTTCACGCGTGATGCCGTGGCTTTTCGCCATCTGTTCGGCAGTATCGCCCATGCGCAGCCCGGTTGAATACTCCGCAACCGCAGGCGGCACCGGCATTAAATCACGCGGGCGCAGGCAGGAAAGCAGCCTGAGCTTTTGCCCGACGCTGCGCGCTTTACTGAGGTCGAGCAGCGTGCGCGCCAGGGTTTTACTGACGCCAATCGGCAACACGGAAGTGGAGTCAGCCCCGCCGGCGATGCCTGCCTGAATCGTCCCCGCCAGCAGGCTTTCCGCCACGTTGGCTACCGCCTGAAAGCTGGTGGCGCAGGCGCGGCTGACGCTGTAAGCATCCGTGCTGACGTTGAGTCCGCTGGCCAGCACGATTTCACGGGCAATATTCGGCGCTTCCGGCATCTGCACCACCTGGCCGAAGACCAGCTGCTCAATGATGTCAGCCGGCAGCTCGCTGCGCGCCATCAGTTCACTCACCACCATGCGGCCAAGCTCCAGCGCAGGAATACCGTGGAAAGCCGTTGCCTGGCGGGCAAAGGGGGTACGTAAACCGTGGGTAATGGCGATACGATCGCCCTGACGGGTCAGCAAAGGTAATGCTTTGCTCATTATTCTCACCTGTGTCGTGTCGATAAAGGCATCATTGCCAAAGAGGTCGGACCTGATAAGTGTAATCAGAATTGATGCGGGCGCTACGACGGGAAGAGAAAAATGCGAGTGGAAACACGAATCTGGCGAAGGAGAGCCCCTCCGCCACGGGGATTAACGCAGAGCGAGCTGGAAGATCATCGTTTCAGCCTGGCAGCTGAAGGTAAAATCACAGTCCAGCTGTACGCCCTGTGGCGTTTCGCTGATGCGACTGTCAATAGTGCAGGGTTCAGACTCCACCGCCCGCGCTTTTTCACTCAGCGACTGCAGCATCGCCTGGGCTTCAGCATGGGTGCTAAATAGCTGGCTGAATGTGGCAGTACAGTCGGTATTATCCATTATCGTGCCCACATCCACACAGCAACAGGCCGCCGTTTCACTGGCACTACAGCGGTTAATGGCATCGCTCATACATCCTCCGGCATGCCACCCAGATGCGGCGGCAGATTATTTAGACTGGCGTCAGTCTACGCTTGCCCGGTTTTCAGCTCCAGCCATCGGGCAAAAACAGCGTGTTAAGTGACGAAAATCACACTATTATTTGATCCAAAACAAGTCAGACTAAGACCAGCAAATATCAAGTGTAAGTTTTTTGTTAGCCAGATCTCTTTTCCAGCATCATTTCCGCAATATTTAAAAAACATTATTGCAACACATGTACAGGTCAGACCTATACTTGCGCCACTGGTCTGATTTGTTGGTTGTCTGTCAGTCCCTAGAATTCGCGATCCCTTGTTACGCTAAGTAACAGAGTTTAATAAAAATCCGATAATGAGGTTGTGGTCATGAACCATAAAAACCTGTTTGCTAAGTCTGCACTCGCAGCAGCAGTGGCGCTTGTTTCTTCGAATGTCGTAGCAGCCGGCTTTCAACTAAACGAATTTTCTACGATTGGCCTGGGTCGTGCCTATTCTGGTGAAGGCGCGATGGGTGATACCGCCGCGTCCGCCAGTCGTAACCCGGCAACCATGGCACTGATGGACCGCCCGATGTTTTCCATCGGCGGGGTATTTATCGACCCGGACGTGAATATTAGCGGTGAATCCGGTTCCGGCAACAGCCTGAACGCCGATAATATTGCGCCAACGCAGTGGGTTCCTAATATTCACTACGTTCAGCCAATAAACGACCAGTGGTGGGTTGGCGCCAGCGCCACCTCTAATTACGGTCTGGCAACAGAATTTAATGATGGTTATGCCGGCGGTCCGTTTGCGGGTAAAACCGATTTAATGACCATGAACCTGAATTTAAGCACCGCCTATCGTCTTAATCAGCACTTCAGCTTTGGCGTAGGTTTTGATGCTGTCTACGCCCGTGCCAAAATCGAACGTAATATCGGTGAGCTTGGTGCCCTACTGCCCGCCGCAGGATTACCTGCTGCACCGGCCGATACGCAGATTGCCCATCTGAAAGGTGACGAATGGGGTTACGGCTGGAACGCCGGTATCCTGTATGAAGTGGATGACAACAACCGCTTCGGCCTGACCTACCGTTCTGAAGTTAAAATCGACTTCGACGGCGATTATCGCAGCGATATCCCGGTAGCTTATAACCCGATTGGCGGTCAGTTCGGCCTGCCAACCGGCACCAGCGGCCAGACAATTCCGGGGTCGCTGTCGCTGCATCTGCCAGAGATGTGGGAAGTTTCCGGCTATCACAAAGTCGCGCCTCAGTGGGCGGTGCACTACAGCCTGGCCTACACCAGCTGGAGCCAGTTCCAGGAACTGCGCGCCACTGACAGCAACGGCAATGATCTGTTCCTGAAGGACGAGAGCTACCACGATGCCTACCGCATCGCGCTGGGTACCAGCTACTTCTACGATAAAAACTGGACCTTCCGTACCGGTATCGCCTTTGATGACAGCCCGGTCCCTTCTGACAAACGCTCTATCTCGATTCCCGATCAGGATCGCCTGTGGCTGAGCGCCGGCGCGTCCTACGCGTTTAACGATAATGCTTCAGTCGATGTCGGCGTCTCCTACATGCACGGCCAGAGCGTAACGATTAAAGAGGGTACCGACCCGGTTGCCACCGCGCGAAATGGCGGCGTAGCAACCCCTTATACCTTTAATTCTGAAGGTAAAGCGTGGCTGTACGGCGCGAGCTTTAACTACAAGTTCTGATTGCCCGGCAGGCTCTAAGTACAAAAAACCCCACATCAGTGGGGTTTTTTATTGCCTGAAGCTAATCGGGTATTTACTGGGAGTCGATAGAATTCAGATCGCCCTCAATCGCCGTCGCGTTCGGGTTTTCCTGCGGGATCAGCTTGCCGTCGCTGGCAAGGAAATCATGATGCTGGAAATAGGCCGCACGCACAAAGGCGTAAGGATCTTTCGAGTTTTTCAGGATAGCGTCGGAATCCAGCAGCTGGGCACGGGTTTCAATCCCTTCCAGCGTCCATTTACCAATCGACATCCACCAGGTCAGCCAGCTGAGCGGTGGGTACACATCGTCGACCAGCCCGCCAATATCTTCACGCGGCGTAAAGCCACCGTAGCCCGGCAGCTCCACATAGGTTCCGTAACCCACACCGTAATGGCCGAGCGTGCTGCCGAAGGCGCGCGTCTCTTCTTTTGCCAGTTTCGGGTTAGCCATGGAGGCGACATCGATAAAGCCGCCCATGCCCAGCAGGGTGTTCAGGAAGAAGCGGTTAAAATGCACCATCGCCTTGTACGGATTCCCTTCCACGAAGTAGTTCACCATGGTGGCAGGCTCATCGAGGTTGCTGAGGAAGTTCCCCAGGCCGGTGCGCGCAGGCACCGGCACATAATCACGCCAGGCTACCGCGACGGGACGCACGACATAAGGATCCAACACGTTGTAGTTAAAATTGAACATTGAACGGTTGAAACCTTCCAGCGGATCGGAACGACCCTGTGGTTCATCCCCCGATTTAGAGCTAGCGCAACCCACCATCAGTACGCTCGCCAGCACTAAGCCCGTCAGGCGATAGTTCATAGTTTTCTCCCTGTACTGTTTTATAAATTATCGCCCAGCGGATTACATTTGCCGGTTAATTTCAACAGCCATCTGCTGCTGCCCGGCAAACGGGGTGACCGCACTCAGCCCGAACCAGTCGCCCGGCTGCGGATTGGCGCTGCCATCACGTGAAATACGCACGCGGACCTGTAACTGGTGCTGCGCGGATAACAGACGCTGCGGCATCATGGCATTGCTGTCATCCAGCGTGAGCGATAAAGGAAAATGGCTCAGCGGTAACTTTTTCACCGCCACGGGGACCGGTGAGTTCCCGTCTGACACGGAAATATACAACACTCCGCCCTCTGGTAACATTTTTTCTGCCGCAGGCGACAGAGCGACCGTTAGTGCCAGCTGGCTATTTTGCTTACCGGATGCGCTTTTGGCCTGCTCGATGCTGCGCTGGATCATCAGCACGCGCCGATCGTCAGCCGGTAACAACTGTAACATCTTTTGCCAGGCGCTAATCGCCTGCGCATAGCGCTGCTGACCAAAAGCATTAAATGCCAATAAGCCCAGCACCCGCAAATCGCTGCCGTCATGACGCGCCATCTCTTCCAGCATTGCCGTTGCCTGGCTGTTGTCCTGCGGATCTTCAGAACGGGTCAACACTTCAGCATAGCTCAGGCGCACTTGCTCATCGGTTGGCGCCAGCTGTAATGCATGACGAAACGCCTGGCTGGCCGTGCTGGCGTTGTTCAGCACCATGCCCAGCCGGCCGAGCATCATCCAGTCGTTGAGATTTGTCGGGTCGCGCTGTAGCTCGCTGCGAATGCCTAATGCCAGGCGCGCCAGCTGTTCCATGCTCAGCGGGCGGGCCTGCGGGTCCATCACCTGGGCACGCAGCGCGGGCAGTTCGTTGTTCACCTGCTGCCACGCCAGCACCTGCGACAGGCCACCGGTTTTCAGATAGAAACCGATGCTGACGGCAAGCAGCAGCAGCACGCCCGGCAGCAGCACCCAGCGGCTGACCTGACGTTCAGCTTGGGCGGAGTGCGGCGGCACGTCCAGCAGCAGCGTTTGCTGCAGTTCGCGCACCATCTCCGGTCGCTCGGCCACCACGCCCTGCGCTTCATCTTCTTCCAGCTCGCGCAGGCGCTGATGATAAAAAGTCTGGTTCAGCGTATCGCGGTCACTCACGCTGCCGCTATTTCTGCGCCAGGCCAGAACAAACAGCAGGCAGGCGGCGATCAGCAGCGCCAGAAGGGTTAGCAAAAGTGCGCTCATGGTTGCTTCCTGTTATTTAACAACGCATCCAGCCGCTGCTGCTCGGCGGCATCCAGCTCGACATGCGGCGTGCGTTTGCGGCTGCGCAAAATAATCACCAGCGCGCCAATTATCACAAACAGCGCCGGGCCAGCCCACAGGATCAGGGTGGAGGCAGTCAGCGGCGGCTGATAAGAGACAAAATTACCGTAGCGGGCCACCATATAAGCCTTCACCTGTTCCGGCGTCTGCCCTGCGCGCAGCAGCTGATACACCTTGAGGCGCATATCCCCGGCGATCATCGCGTTTGAGTCGGCAATGCTGTTGTTCTGGCATTTCGGGCAGCGCAGCGATTCGGTCAGGTGGCGGTACTGCTGCTCCTGGGTGACTGAATCAAACTGATAAGTATCGATATTATCGGCCAGCACCAGGCTGCTAAACAGCAGTGACGCCAGCAGGATCAGAATAGATTTCACGAACCGCTCTCCTGGCTATATTTCTGCCACAGCGGTTTGACTTCGTCATTCCACACGCGCTCGTTGAGATCGCCCGCGTGGCGATAGCGGATAATCCCGTGACCGTCGATCAGGAAGGTTTCCGGCGCGCCGTACACGCCCAGATCCAGCCCCAGCATCCCGTCGCCGTCATACAGGCTCAACGCATACGGGTTACCCAGCGTATTGAGCCAGTTAATCGCTTTCTGGCGGTCGTCTTTATAGTTCAGGCCCACCACGCGCACGCCTTTGGTCGCCAGCGTGTTGAGGTACTGATGCTCCGCGCGGCAGGTTGGGCACCAGGTAGCCCAGACGTTCAGCAGCAGCGGTTTACCGTCGGTCAGCACTGACTGGTCAAAGGTTTTGCCCGGCTGGTCGAGTGATTCCAGCTTAAATACCGGCACCGGCTTGCCGACCAGCGCCGACTCCAGCCGCGTCGGATCATCGCCGTTGGCGTTACGGGTCAGCTGCCACAGCAGCGCCGCCGCCAGCAGCAGAAACAGGATCAGAGGGATATAGAGGATTTTCTTGCTCATGCCAGCTCCTTCTGCGCTTTCTTACTGGCGCGATAGCGCGGGTCGAGCAGGCAGAAAATGCCGCCCACCGCCATAAACACGCCGCCAAACCAGATCCAGCGCACAAAAGGTTTGTAATAGATGCGTACCGCCCACGAATTACCGCCCAGCTCTTCGCCCAGAGCCGCATAGAGATCGCACGTAAAGCCGCCGTCGATCGCCGCTTCGGTCATCATGGTGCGCGCCACGCTGTAGTAACGTTTTTCCGCGTGCAGCGTGGCCTCATGTTTGCCGTTGCGCGTCACGTCGATAATGCCCACGCCGCCGGAGTAGTTCGGTCCCTGCAGGCTTTGCACGTCGCGGAAGGTGAAGTGATAGTTGTGGATATCCACGCTGTCACCCGCCTTCATACGCACGTCACGCTCCACGCTGTAGTTCTGGCTGAAGGCGATGCCGATCACCGTTACCGCCACGCCGAGGTGGCCCAGCACCATGCCCCAGTGGCTGCGCGACAGATGGCGCAGCCCGCGCAGGAAGCTGTGGCGGTGAGTCGCGCGCTCGTGCAGCTCCAGCAGCGTCAGGATAATCACCCAGATCGCCATCATCAGCCCCACAACCGTCATCGCTTCAATGCGATCCTGCATCAGCCACGGCAGCAGTATCGACAGCAGCAGGGTAGCAACCACGGCAATCGCCAGGCGCTTCCACAGCTTCTGCGGCTCATCGCGACGCCAGCGCACCAGCGGACCGATGCCGAGCATCAGCGCCAGCGGAGCCATCAGCCAGGTAAACAGCGTATTAAAGAACGGCTCGCCGATGGAGATGGTGCCCAGCCCCAGCTGTTTATGCACCAGCGGCAGTAGCGTACCGAGCAGCACCACCAGCATCGCGGCAATCAGCAGCACGTTGTTGCCGAGCAGGAAGGATTCCCGCGACCACACCTCGTTCTGCACCCGGCTGCGCACCTTGCTGCCCTTGATGGCGTACAGCAGCAGCGAACCGCCGATAACAATAATCAGGAAGGCGAGGATAAACATGCCGCGCGCCGGATCGGAGGCAAACGAGTGCACCGACACCAGCACCCCGGAGCGCACCAGGAAAGTGCCCAGCAGGCTGAGGGAGAAGGCAGCGATCGCCAGCAGCACGGTCCAGGCCTTAAAGGTGCCGCGCTTCTCGGTAACCGCCAGCGAGTGGATCAGCGCCGTTCCGGCCAGCCACGGCATAAACGAGGCATTCTCGACCGGATCCCAGAACCACCAGCCGCCCCAGCCAAGCTCGTAATAAGCCCAGGCGGAACCGAGCACGATGCCGATGGTGAGGAACACCCAGGCCGCCGTGGTCCACGGACGCGACCAGCGCGCCCAGGCGGTATCCAGCCGTCCGGCCATCAGCGAGGCAATCGCAAAAGCGAACGCCACCGAGAAGCCGACATAGCCCATATACAGCAGCGGCGGGTGGAAGATCAGCCCAATATCCTGCAGCATCGGGTTCAGGTCGCTGCCGTCGATAGGGAAGTCCGGCAGCGTGCGGGTAAACGGATTCGAGGTTAGCGTGATAAACAGCAGGAAGCCGAGGTTGATCATCCCCATCACCGCCAGCACGCGGGCAATCGCCTCCAGCGGCATCGCGCGGCTGAACAGCGCCACCGCCAGCGTCCAGGTGCTCAGCAGCAGCACCCACAGCAGCAGCGAGCCCTCATGCGCGCCCCAGGTGGCAGCCACCCGGTAGTAAACCGGCAGCAGCGTATTGGAGTTGGTGGCCACATACGCCACGCTGAAATCATTCACCACAAAGGCGTGAACCAGAATAATAAACGCCGCCGCGATACAGGCAAACAGCCCGTAGGAGAGCGGGCGGGCCAGCCCCATCAGCCGACGATCGTGGCGCGCCGCGCCCC
Organism: Erwinia aphidicola; assembly: GCF_014773485.1. Classification (GTDB taxonomy): domain Bacteria; phylum Pseudomonadota; class Gammaproteobacteria; order Enterobacterales; family Enterobacteriaceae; genus Erwinia; species Erwinia aphidicola. Next base: position 377,582 of record NZ_JACXBP010000003.1, read on the forward strand.
ACAGCGGGTAGACGCTGAGCAGCAGGGAGAGCGCCAGCGCCAGGCACAGCAGGAAGCTGCCGATTTCGGGGATCATGACTGGCCTCCGTTATTGTCGTTAGCGCCAGGATGGGTGTGATTCTTCTTCATCGCGTCACTGATTTCCGGTGGCGTGTATTTTTCATCGTGCTTGGCCAGCACTTCTTTGGCGATAACGTGCGTACCGTCCTGCAGTACGCCCTGCGCCACTACGCCCTGCCCTTCGCGGAACAGGTCCGGCAGAATACCTTCATAGCTGACGTTAATCACCGCGCTGTTGTCATACAGCTGGAAGGCAACTTTCAGCGTATCCGGGTCGCGCTTAACGCTGCCCGGCATCACCATGCCGCCAATACGCAGCCGCTGCCCCGGCTCCGGCTTAACGTGGGTTTCACCTTTGCCATACACCACTTCACCAGGGGTGTAGAACAGATCGATATTAGAACGCAGTGCGTACATCACTAAAGCCGTTGCCAGCCCCAGCCCGACGAGCACCACCATCACCAGCATCAGGCGATTTTTACGACGGGGATTCACGATGGCTCTCCTGCCGCTTCACCGGCGTTTTTTTTCACTTTTGCCGCACGAATGCGCTGTTCACGCGCCAGGCGCTGACGAATATCCGCCAGCAGCCGACGACGTTGTAAAACGGTATGCAGTACCAGGCCGCCAAGGGCAACCAGCGTACAGATTACGGCCAGCCAGACATAGAATGCGTAGCCGCCCATGGCAAAGAAGTCGTGCCAGGTAGAGAATGCCGGCGTCATGATTTACGCCCCCCTTTTGCCGCCACGGCAGCCACCCACGGGCGGTGGCGCTCGCTCAGCAGCAGCAGATTGCGCAGGCGCATCAGCGTCAGGGTAACGAATATCAGCAGATAACCGAGGATTGACCAGCGCAGCGGCGTGCGCATACTCGGGTCTATCGCCTGCTGCAACACCCCGCTTGACCCCTGGTGCAGCGTGTTCCACCACTGCACCGAGTAGTGAATAATTGGCAGGTTAACCACCCCAACAAGGATCAGGATACTGGCCGCGCGGCCCGCCATGCGGCGGTCGTCAAAGGCGTGATAAAGCGCGATAGTGCCCATATAAAGGAACAGCAGCACCAGCTCCGAGGTCAGGCGTGCATCCCAGATCCACCAGGTCCCCCACATCGGCTTACCCCATGCGGAACCCGTCACCAGAGCAATAAAGGTAAATACCGCCCCCACCGGAGCCATTGCGGCGGCGGCAAGATCGGCGGTTTTCCACTGCCACACCAGCCCGACAAAGGCCGCAATCGCCATTGAGGCATAGATGCCCATTGACCACATCGCGGCAGGCACGTGGATATAGATGATGCGGTAGCTGTTACCCTGTTGATAATCTGATGGGGCAAACCCGAATCCCCATGCCCAGCCGAGCAGCAGCGCCGCGATGCCGGGAATGGCAAACCACGGCACAAAACGGCCGCATAACGGGTACAGCCGCTCGGGCTGGCCCAGTTGATGTATCCATTTCCACATTATTATTTTGCTCACAATAAAAGAAATCGTTCTGGTATCTGCATCGGAACTGCCGCGCGCACCGGTCTCTGTTAGCCGTTTAGTGCACGCTTACCCGTAAAGCTGCTGCGGTGGCAAACGGCGCCAGCGTGGCGCTCCCCACCAGCAGCGCGCCGAGAATGGCCAGGTAACCATCAATCGGCAAGCCCATCCCGGCAGCATCAATCGCCGCACTGGCAAAAATCAGCACAGGTACCGCCAGCGGCAGCACCAGTAAACTCAGCAATATGCCACCGCGCCGCAGCCCGACCGTCAGCCCGACGCCAATGGCACCGAGGAAGCTCAGGGTGGGTGTCCCCAGCAGCAGGGTCAGAGCTACCGCCCGCCAGCTGGCAAAATCCAGCGACAGCAGCAGCGCCACCAGCGGCGACAGCAGCAGCAGTGGCAGGCCGGTGACGATCCAGTGCGCCGCCACCTTGCCCAAAACCGTTATCGGCAGCGGTGCGGGAAGCAGCAGCAGCTGCTCCAGCGAACCATCGAGAAAATCATCGCGAAACAGTCTTTCCAGCGCCAGTAGGGAGGAGAGCAGCGCCGCAACCCAGACAATCCCGGGGGCAATTCGCGCCAGCAGCTGCGGCTCCGGGCCGATGCCGAGTGGAAACAGGGTAATCACAATCAGGAAAAACCACAGCGGATTAATAATCTCCGCGCCGCTGCGAAAGGCAATGCGCAGTTCACGCTTGAGTACGCGCCAGAACATCACGGCTCCCCTGCGCAAGTGAGACGAATACGGCTGACGCGCTGAGCGGCACCTGGCAGATCCTGATGGGTGGTGAGGATCACTGCCCCGCCCTGCTCTGCGTGCTGCACAAACAGCGCCATCAGTTTCTCCACGCCGGATTTATCGATCGCCGTCAGCGGCTCATCGAGGATCCACAGTGCGGCCTGGCTCAGCCACAGCCGCGCCAGCGCCACGCGCCGCTGCTGCCCGGCGGAAAGGGCTGCGACGGGCACATCTTCATAACCGGTGAGGTCAACCTGCTCAAGCGCCTGAAACAGCTCATCCGCCGTACGTTCGACATGCCAGAAACTGAGATTTTCAAACGGCGTCAGCACCGCCTTCACCCCCGGCTGATGGCCGAGGTAGAGCAGGCTGGCATGATAGCTTTCGCGCTGGCGCTGGATGCTTTCCTGCTGCCAGAGGATCTCTCCCTGCTCCGCCCGGCTGAGGCCGGCAAGAATTCGCAGCAGTGAGGTTTTCCCTGCCCCATTCGCCCCTTCAACCTGCACAATTTCACCCGCCGCAACGGTAAAGCTGAGATTGCGAAACAGCGCCCTTTCGTCGCGAACACATGTCAGATTTCTGGCTGCCAGCATGGAAGGAAGATCACACTTTGTTAAATTTGATGGCGAATAGTACCACAGGCTTTACGTTCGCTGAAACGCGGCAGGTCGCGCCCGGCGCGGTTTTGCGGCTCTGCACGCCGTAAAGCGCACAAAAACAGCTGAAAACATCGCTGCGGTTAAAGCTTTGTTACTCTTCTTATAAAATCTACTTACATTTCACTTTTTAGCGACAATACCCGCTACGCTTATCAGGACACTTTATTACTGGGGGGAAAAATGGATAACACACAAAAAGAGACTGAAAATCAGGTTGAGAGCGAAGAGAGCGAACAGGGCGAAGAGATCGAGGTGGATGAGGAGGCGTTGCCCTCACGCGCTGCTGCGGTCCATGAACAGATCCGCCAGGAAGGTGAAAAGGAGTTAGAGCGTGATGGGCTGGCGCTGCTGTTTTCCGCCATCGCGGCCGGGCTGTCGATGGGCGCATCGCTGATGGCAAAAGGGATCTTTCAGGCCAATCTGCACGACGTCCCCGGGGGTTTTCTGCTGGAAAACCTCGGCTACACCTTCGGCTTTATTATCGTCATTATGGCACGCCAGCAGCTGTTTACTGAAAACACCGTGACGGCCGTGCTGCCGATAATGCATAAACCTAGCGGCAGTAACCTGCTGCTGCTGCTGCGCCTATGGGGGCTGGTTCTGGTCGGGAACCTGGTGGGTACCGCGCTGGCGGCGCTGGCCTTTACCCATATGCCCATTTTTGACGATGCGGTGCGCAGCGCCTTTGTCAGCATCAGTCAGAAAGTGATGGAGAATACGCCGGGAGAGATGTTTGCCAATGCGGTGGTATCCGGCTGGATTATCGCCACTATGGTATGGATGTTCCCTTCCGCTGGCGGCGCGAAAATCTGGATTATTATCCTGATGACCTGGCTGGTAGCGCTCGGCGACCTGGCGCATATCGTGGTCGGTTCGGTTGAGATCTTCTATCTGGTGTTTAACGGTGAGATCCCGTGGCAGCAGTTTATCTGGCCCTTTGCCCTGCCGACGCTGGCGGGTAATATCATCGGCGGCACCTTTATCTTTGCCCTGATCAGCCACGCGCAGATCCGCAACGATATGAGCACCGAGGCCAAAGCTAAAGCGCAGGCCGAGGCGAAGCGTAAGCAGCATAAAGAGAAGAAGGATTGCGCGGATTGATGGTTTAACGCGCAGTCAGTCAGGTAACTGGTTAATCCGCGGCGATAATTGCGCTATACTTCGCGCCGCGGTCCCCTTAGTTAAATGGATATAACGAGCCCCTCCTAAGGGCTAGTTGCAGGTTCGATTCCTGCAGGGGACACCATTCGAACATCTCCCATCATCGCACAACGCTTACTAAATCCAGTCATAGCAGGCATCTGAGGAATTCACTCTCTTGTGAAGTCTTTAAGCATCTATTGTAATCTACACATACATGGGGGTACATTTGGGGGTAGAGTTCTGTTCAACGAAATGGGATACCCCCAAAATGAAGCTAAACGCCCGCCAGGTGGATACAGCGAAAGGAAAGGACAAGCCACTGACGGCGGCGGCTTGTACCTTCTGGTCAACCCTAACGGTGCAAAATACTGGCGTCAGAAGTACCGCGCTGCTGGCAAAGAAAAGCTTCTCGCCATAGGTATATATCCTGAAGTGACATTGGCAGACGCGCGTAAATAACGCGATGAAGCCAAGAAGATAATCGCCGCTGGAGGCGATCCCGGCGTTTTGAAGCAGGAAGAAAAAAGAGAGAAGGAGCGCGCGGTTGTTAACACCTTCAAATCTGCTGCCTTGGAGTGGCACGCCTACAAATCTGCGAAATGGACGGAAGAGTATGCCGACTCGATGATGGCTTGCCTTGAGATGGATGTCTTTCCTTTCATTGGACGTCAGGACATTACTTCAATCAAACCAGCCGATATGCTTGATGTACTGCGCCGAATGGAAGCCCGTAACGTGTTACACAAGCTAAAAAAGGTTAGGCAGGCTTGTAAGCAGATCTTCACCTTCGCCATCATTACGGGCAAAGCGCAGTACAACCCAGCTAATTGAAAATAAACATAAAATCATCATTAAATTAAGCCGATTAAAGTCTACAGATCTCACCATAACGCACCATAGTCAAAGTACTTGGCGGTTATTATATTAATCTCCGCCACATTGGCGTCGGTCACGGCCTAAGGCCTTTACCTGCTGGATAGTAGAACGAAGATTAATTTCCCAACTTTATGCCAGCTGCCCAGAATGGTAATCAAATCAGCTTTCATTTTATTGTTAAAGCTTCGGTTCAGCTCGTTCAGCTACTTGAAGTTTTCAATTCTGCCAATTGGCTACTGCTGCGTTGCGATGCTCATCGCGTCAGGTTGTAGCTGGCACTAATCACTTTTAAGCGCGTACAGGAAGCTAAAATGATGATTGATACAATTGGCATCGTTATTACCATTATTGATCCGCTCATCCGAATTGCCGTTAATGGCTGTCACTTAGGGCTCGAATTTATGTTGCTCTGCAATGTGCGCTTTTCTCGCCATTCCAACGTTTTTAATCCACTAAAAAGAGCGTCTAAAAGTTCAGGAATGAGGAAGTCACGATCAATCATTTAGATCAACCATTTAAAATAACTGATGAAATCCCTTGAATAATTGATAGCTTTTGACTATTAATATCACTCACTGCCTAAGGATTTTCTTTTCTTATTTCTCGCATGAAAAAATACGACTAGGCGGGTAGTCCAGAACATTCAACACCAGAAACTATAATCCCCCCTCCACTCTGTTAAAGTTATCAGAGTGCTCAGTTTCATTTACATATTTACATATGACTTGACTATACCTTTGCATTTAACTTATTAAAGACTCGTCATCTTCTTGGCCATCATTGGGATATGAGCACGACTGAGAGAGGCCTTGTTAATTGCTAGATAATTATCTTGGCATTGTTAGGCAGTATGACTTTTTATAGATTAAAACAGTTCAATTTCCTGTTAATTAATGCTTATTGCCAAAAGAAGTTTTTGAAGCGGTTTGTATCAATTAATAGATAATAGAAATAACACTAAAAACATCATCATAATGTGATAATGAATAAAATTCAAATCAACCAATTAATGTTAATAAATTCGGAGCAGATCAAAATATTAAGTGGCATTCATCATATCACAAAATGCCACATCTAATATTAAAATATAGGGGCTTTCTTACCGAAGTACTGTTTCCAATACTCCTTCCAACTAGAATGCAAAGAGAATTGTGGATTTCTTCCATTCTCGTGGAATTCTAACCATGGTAGTTCAAGTATGTTATCTTTTCTAAGCTCTCTCGACATATTATTGGTTGCAATTTTCGGCCTATTTACACCAATAACTATATGTTCATTGATTACTTTCGTTAAATCAACAGCATGGCTTTTTTCGTAACCTCTTGCTTTTCTCAACGCCAAAGCCACCATGATGATAGGGATGTAAATTGTTCCACCTATTTTTAATGTCCCTATATTTTTGGGGATTGCATTTATGATTTTGTTATCTATCGCCCTCTCCACATTCTTATGCCTCCCCCCATTAAGAGGAAGCTGAAGATGTTCAGTTGATGACACTAAATTCAATCTTAGTTGATTGTTATTCTCGAAATCCAGAATAGAGTTCTTCACTGACCTGTAATCGGACTTTGGTATTTCTATGTATTTTAAATCATCATTTTCATCCGCTTCAATTATTAATCCCAATGGTGCAGAACTAGTTGACATAAGTTCTACATAACACCCGTAATCTAGGGTGTAAAGTGTATATTTCTTCCCAATGGTATTACCAGCTGAAACCCCTTGTTTTAGAACATGAATCACTCTCATATCATAAAGATAATCAATTAATGGATGATGATTTTCATTACTTAACAAAAAACCTCGCGTTTTTCTGTGCCCAATCACTTCATGTATAATTTTATCTAATAATAAAACAGCATCTTGTTTACTATTAAGAGCAGAATGCTTATTTACTTGAAACCATTTTTGTGCTGATTTTCGCACGTGTAGAATCGAAATCTTATTTTCTAACGCTGACTGCGCTGCTAACGATATGATGTTAATAGCATCTCGTGGTACACCCTCCACTGCGCGCACATACTCATCAAATGCAGATGGTTGAGTAAAAACATCGTTAATAAATAAACTAACATCATCATCACAAACTTTACTTTTATCAATTGCCTGAGCATGTTTGTGTAGTAGTTTTTTGAAAAATGCTTTAGCTGCATCGCGGTCATTATCAAACACCATATACTCATCTAAATTTATTACTGATGATGCATCGGAACCTAGTTCAATTCCTACCCGAACTCCAGTCTCTTCATCATTGAGCAAAAAATTACATCGGTGAGCAATGGCTGCTATTTTTACTGTAATCCCTGAAATAGGATACAATATTCTTCTTAAAAGTTCTGCCAAGTATGGTTGAAGATCCATTGGAACCTCGGACCACTCATCAATTAAAATCCATAATTCCTTTTCAGGCAATTTTGACACGAGATTGCCAAGTAGCTTAGTAATCTCACCAAAATGTATTCTTAATGTTTTTTTGCCAGAAATCTTTTTCTTCTCAGCATTTTCTAACGAAGATTTACTAGACAATGAAATGCTGGCAGAAATACCTTTGTTCGTTATACCAGCTCCAAAAGAAGAATTCATGGCATTTAGGCTCGCTGAATTTATCTCTTCCTCTGAAGTTCCCTCTATAGTCAATGATGTCGCTTTTTCAACAAACTCATTAAGCAACTCAGCTATTTCTGTAGTATTTTCAATTTCCTTTTCGAATATATATTCAAAGATAACCTCATGGATGCTGCATAATGTATCAGACAGAAGCCTAGTCGCTCTTTCACTAAGTGATACGTTTGGATCTGAAAAAATCCCCCCAGTTGATCCTATCAATCTCATATCTATCGGAACACAAATAATGCCTTCTTTTTGTATGTTATTACAAAGAACGGACAAGAAGTGTGTCTTGCCTGTTCCTCTCCTTCCAAACATTATTTGATTATCATTGCTAGACAATAAGGTGTAGGTAGGGCCGACATCAACAAATGACTTAATTAGATGATCCGGTTGAAGTTTTTCTGCTCTCTTAGCAAGTCTCATCATAATTGAATTTATTTTTCGCATAACTATCCATTATAATTCAGTTGGTATATGTTATTGATAAAAAATGCATCAGCATTAAGCAAGGCATCAACTTTAGTTTCTCGTTAATTGTGATTCTTATAGCTACATATCTCTCATATTCGCAGAAAAAGCAGGCTTAATCACACATATTGGCTATGAAACATTGTTCTTATCAGGGTTTATCGATAAGACTATTCCATCAAAAGAAAGCAGAAGAGAACAACAATTCATAGGGCTAAGCATATACACCTCGGCCAAAACTTGCGATTTTTTGTAATGCCTCGCCTACTTTTAGACACAATTAAGTAAATTTTCACTTGGCTGGTTCTACCAAGTCACGTAAATCTCCACATAATTTAAATCCAGAACTTATAAACCAAGATGACTCTCTTAACGCAGCGAACATTGCACTTTGCCATGCGTTTACATTTATTGTACTCCAGGTAATGTAATGTTCTTCAAGTGCTCTTCTAATATTTGCCTCCCCTCCTTGCTCCCACTCTCGCTTTAAAGATTCAGCAATACCAGTCAAATATCGACCTGATTGTGAAGTATATAAGTCGGCTAGCTTAAATTTATCAAAATGCCACCGTATTCTTTCGGATAGATGTGGTAAAATGATGTCGCTTGGTTCTACTTTAAAAATAATAACCGGTGGTTTACCTCTCATTTTTTTTAGTTTTGCAACCAACCAAACATCTTCAATAAAATTATCAAAATAAGGATTTATCACTTGCCCTTCATTGTTTATAGGGTAATGCTCTCTTTTTATATGATTGCATTCCATACAGCACGGTATCAAATTGAGTGGATTTACCACCAATTTTGGATATAGGCTTTTAGGTAAGTAATGATCAAGAGTGCTAACGTTACGCTGAGCGCAATAAGGACAAATATCATCTTTTGCATATAATTTAATCTTGTCATAATACTTTTTTCTTACCACCCTACTCTGAGAAAAACTACTTTCATAGAGATCCTCCATCTCCTCCTTTGTTACATTTGGGGGTATGCCATTTCCTCTATCAATATGATGAAATAGAATTCCGTTACCTTTATCTTGATATTTTATGTGTTCATTAGTAATTTCAGACCTAATATTCATAAGTCTTTCTTTTAAATCTTCAGACTGTTTCACCTCTACACATGAATCAAAAACCTTGCCGGGATTAAAACGTGGTTTAATTACCTCATTCATCAGAAACATCCTTTACTCTATTGCTAAGAAGCCCTCTTAATATCATTCTCGCTTCGGAACCTAACGCGCCATTAAACTGATCGAATACACTTTTATAGGAAGATTCCGTTTTGATAGCGCTCTCAAGTACTTTATGAAAACCTGATCTTGTAACTTCAAGACCAAATATTTCACTAGTAAGGATACCAACATTTTCTCCAAAGGTTTCAATGCGAGGTCTTTGGGCATGTGATGAACTCCCTGAGCGAGAAATCTTCCAAACACAATCTCTTGGTACCTCTTGAAGCAATACAGGTGAATGTGTAGCGACAAGAGCGACACCATTACGTTTTGTGAGAAGGTCTGATAAAGCTCGAGTAAATGCAGAAAGAAGTGGCGGATGAAGATGGCTTTCTGGTTCATCTAATATAACCAAAGTCATCTCATCAACTAATTCCACTAGTTTAGTGATAGTAAGCAGTACAATAGCATGCCCAGAGCTTAGTTTATTAAATTTTTGCCTTGCATACATCTCCCAGTTATCGTCATTATATTCAAGTAACTTACAGAAATCAGCTTCTTCAAATAATGGGTCTGACTCTAAGGATTTGATTGCTTCACTCCACCGAGTACGTCGTGGTCCAAGGCGACAGACACTAAAACTTTCAACTAAATCGTCTTTAAGCATTGAGGGTGTTTTAATTAAAACATCGGAACTTGAATCGTCTTTTAAATATCTCAATCCGATCTGAAAAGCCTTCATTCCTTTAACTTTTATTTTTGGCAAATCGAAATCATCAAACGCACTAAACGAAACAGATATTATCCCTGAAAAATTCCACCTACTTTCTCTTGCTCTAATTATTCGTCCATAGCTTTCAACATCTTCATTATCTTCAATAATGGAACGAACTAAGTTCTGTATGCATCGTGTTTTCCCTACGCCATTTCTGCCAATTAATACATGAACATTACTTGAAGGAAATGAAGTTGGTTCTACAACAAACTCTAACGTAGGTTCATCCGCAGCCCCTCCAGGAAACTCGAATTTAAAATTAAAACGAGTTAGTTCAGCAAAACCACGTGATAACCTATGAAATTTATTATTAATATTTTCTATGCTAAAATCACGTAAAAGAGATTCCCCCATAACATCTTCTTGAAGATTTTCATTAAAAATATCAAGATTGTAAGCGCAGTCATTTACTGATGTGAGGATCTCATTTTTTAATTCATCATCAAGTTCATTTAATGCTTCATAGTAACTTTCACTTTGTCCCAATGAGAAATAATCAACCCCTAAAGATGGGAACATATTATCCAACTCAACTCTCCTAGTTCCCTTTTCCTTGGAGGAATAATTTGCAGGTTTAAGTCCTTTTCTTCCAATTTTAAGAGACCCAATATCTTTCAATACCCCATTATCATCAACTACCCGCATATAATACTTTGTCTCATACTTCCCCCAGTCATCCCAATTGTCATTAGTTAAATAAACACACCGAGGGCTTTCAGTTGTAATAAAGCTCTTGCTATCAACGATTTTAAATTTAAGTTTATTCATGACTGCCCTTTAAATTATTTGAGAATAATATCATTTGGGAGTTGGTTATTTTTTTGGAATTTCGTGACATTACTTTATATAAAAAAGAATGATTGTCAATAATAATTAGCGTTCATAATGTATTCAGATAATCGGTCTTGGCAGTAACAAGGACTTTAGCTCATTGACTACGAGGCGTTGCCTTGCGAACTGAAGTGTGCAAGCAGGAGCATCTAACGACACAATATGTTCATTTTCGATGAGGTGGTTATCGTGGTGATGTATAAATAATAGAGCTTCTAACCGCTACATAGCAGATGCTTAGAAAGATAATTACCCTAACTTAAGGGAAATTATCATTGGCAACATTATGTCCTGAAAATGTCACTGCGTAATGTTACTGAAAAGTTTGGTGTTTCAGCTTCAAAACATCAGAGATTACGAATGAGAAAGCCAAAATGTGCTCTGAACTGGCGATTCGTCTATCAAAAGTTATAGGTAGCTCAGCAAATTGGTCGCAGTACATGCAAATGCCTGTATCCTGCATCAAACCAAGAATGAGTTCGTCATTACTAAATTAGCGACTGTGTTCACCACACCAGCAGATAACACTTGAAGCTAATCAAGCATTATAACTTGGTGCATTGCATCTAGTGGGGGTATCTTTGGGGGTATTAACAAAAACAAAACAAGTGATTAACAATATAATTCAATCACATAAAAGTTAATATTTAATCCTGCAGGGACCATGTTAATGCCTACCAACGCCCACTCAAGACTATTTAATTCTCTAAATTCAGCAAGTTAACCCCATTACTTCGTCTACCAAATGCCAATAACTTTTATCAACATCCTGCAAATTTTGTTGGTATCCATGTTGGTGACACTCCTGCCATGGAACGTTGATCTCATTAATAAATAGCCGTCAAGACGGCGCCCACTTAACGCTTACAAATGTGCCTCTCGGTTCCTCATAAAGCATGAAATCACCTTGTAGCCTGTTACAAGTGGTTAGCGTAGTAGGAGCTATGCGCACATTCTTCTTTCAAAGTCCCGCCGCATAGCTAAAAAACATTAATTATCATTAAGTTGACTCAATGAGAGCGAGGCTGTGATTTCACGACATTTTTTGATATCCGAACCCGACCAGTTACGGACTGGAGATTTCTGCGTGTTAAAACTAAGCCAAATGTCGTCATATTGTAGTTTCGCTCACATTAGGTCATGTAGATAACATGTGGTCATTTAACGTAGCTCGAAAAGTACTGCCCACAGACAACAAGGGCGGCCGGATCGGGACGATTACTGGAAGATAGGTTCGGCGTCAACCGCTGACGTGGCACGAAGTGTACGTAGTCCCAAAAGCACGATAACCACCATGACCAAGCCCGAAACAATGGCTACACTGAGCCCTGACCGTGCGCCATAGACGTCGATGACCATGCCCGCGAGGACACTCCCGAGCGCTACACCGATGCTGATACCCGTCGTCATCCAAGTGAGTCCTTCGGTGAGCCTGGACGGCGGAACAATGATCGTACCGAGATTCATAACAACCACCATCGTTGGTGCAAATGACATACCTGCCACAAAGAGCATCACGGAAAGGATGTAGACGTCCGGTGAGAAAATAGGTAATACAGCTGTGACTGAAGTTACCAGTACCCCCACTAAGAACTGCTTTTCAATGGGTAAGGAAATCCTTAATGTACCGAATGTCAGGCCCGCAATCATTGAGCCTAGCGTATAGGCTGCCAGGATGAAACTGGCAGACGCTGGACAGCCTTGTGCGTTGGCAAAGGCAACCACAGCCACATCGATGGAGCCGCCAATCACTCCCATCGCCAGTAGTGCCAGAACAATGGTACGAACGCCGGGGATAAGTAAGGTCGAGCTTGTGTTCCTCTTGGCGCCTACGACGACCTTCGGTTCTGTCTCTCGCTGTAGAAGAAACGCTGTCACGCCGGTGATTAGTAGCAACACGGCAACAAGAGGTCCGGCCTCGGCGAAAAAACTGGTACTCAGGCCAATGGCGAGTGGTGGACCGATTATAAAAGCGAGTTCAGTGAGAACTGTGTCCAAAGAGAAGGCCGTGTGTAATTGCGGCTTGCCACGGAAAAGCTGTGTCCAGCGTGCTCTTATCATGGCAGGCATGCTTGGCATCGTGCCCGACAATGCAGCAAGAATAAAAAACAGTGGAGTCGGAGCATTCATATAGACAGCAATTATCAGTGCCAGCAACATACCAATGCTAAAGGCTGTCATAAAGGGGAGAACCCGGCTCTGGCCATGTTGATCAACGAGTTTCGAGACTTGCGGACCGACAATCGCATTTGCCAAGGTAAAGGTCCCGGCGACTGAGCCAGCCAGCCAATAAAGACCCGTCTGTTGCACTAACATAGTAATGATGCCGATGCCGAACATTGCCTGTGGCAGGCGAGCAATAGAACTCGTAATCACTAACCCCATGACGCCGGGGGTTGTGAGAAGTTCGCGGTAGGGATTAGCCATGGTTTCTCCGGTTTATGATTCGACGCTGATGAGTATCCCGTTGCATGGTATACCAGTTTTTGGGATGGTTTACTGGCGACAGAATTGTGCATTAAATCGCGCAAGTAAGTGAGGGAGTTACAGCATGTTTAACAACCCCACTTGCATATAAATGAGCGTACTGCTCAATCATTGATTCTGAAGTGCTCAACAAAAACTGGCCACAGTTTTAGCACAGAAACACAGTCCCACTCATCAGCAGTATTGATATCCTTCGCGCCCGTAAGCCTTGCTGTATGGTCTTATCGGAACGTGCAGGCTGAATGACATCGATCCCGGAAGCCTACCAGAGATATATCCTGAGTGTGCTGCCAGAGTGGCCTTCCAATAAGGTGGCAGAACTTCTGGCATGTAACGCAGATCTCACCACTACCGAACCCGAAATGCACGGGCACAATTTGGCACATTCCATCTCTATAACAACGCACTGGAGAACTGGGATTTTTATGGTATGAGTTTCAGCCTTGAAGCCCTTGCATTGATTGAAGGAAATATCTTCATTAACCGTGCCAAAAGACCTTGTAAAGAACCCAAATATTTTGCCACGGTTGAGGGGGTTAAAGTCAGATACTGTCAGTATATTAAAAGTGCCCTTGCCAGGAGCGCACTGGAAAATGGTACAGCAGATCAGCGAAGTTATGAGCGGACAAAAAAACAAGTCAATAAATCTACCCTTTGGAATTGGGCCAGTTAACGCACGGATCTGTTTTGCCAGCACTATCTTTTTACGACCTGCTAGCCAAACATTCCATAACATACATCCTGAGAGATAAATAGACAGGATGTAATAAAGTAAGTTAAAAAACCAATCGGGTTATTTATTTAGCAGTCTTAATGCCTTGAGAAATATGCTCTTGTCCTTGCTGAAATGAGCTCTTTCTTGAGATAGCAGTATCAAAAACCCCCTTATCGGCATATTCCCTGCAAACTTTAACCTCTTTTTCCACCGTTAATAAAAATGCATTTATAGCGTTCAATTAAATACCACAAGAATAACAAGAATATAAAAATAACACTAAAAACAACCAGTTATAACAGGTTAAAAACAAGCCTATCATTAATAAATATTACCAGTTCCCTTCATGGACAATCACTCACTTGAACCTATACTTCAACACGCTATGTAAAAGATTTATTTATACCTTGATAACAAAACTCATTCTCATTATTGAGTCATGCAGTGGTTATCTCTAAGTATGAATTTTTAAGCACATTTGGCATTCAGATATAAATTAGCATTCACCCACCAGTGAAATAACGAACAGCCATATTCAACTTAAGTGAAATTAAAAAAATGAAAAACATCCTGAATACGATTAATTTGCCTGCAAAGTTTCTCATTCTTGCTTTTTTTGCTTTGCTGCTGTTTGCCGTACCCTCATGGCTTTTTGTCAATGAAGGTAATCAACAGATAAACGCTAAAGAGCGAGAATTGCAGGGAATTCCCGTTGAAAAACAGATGCTGAATCTGCTCAATATGATGCAGCTCCATCGCGCACAAGCGGCAATCGCCGTGGCACAGCAAAATGCCGCTATTCCTGCACGTCTGGCGCTGAAAGAGCAGGTAGAACAGTCTATTAGCACTCTTCAAACCACGCTGGCCGCCACCGGTCAGGACAATGTGGCCTGGCAAGATTTTAGCAAGGTGACAGCGCAGTGGCAGCAGCTACAGCGCGACATTGACAGCCGTAACCTGACGCTGCAAACCAACCTCTCGCGCCACGCCGAAATGATTCGGACGCTGCTTGATGCCAACATTGAAGTGATCGACTATTTTGGCCTGTCGCTGGATCCAGATTTAAATACTTACCAGTTTATTATCAGTACATTCAGTCGCCTGCCAGAACTGACAGAAACATTGGGTCAGATTCGTGCCCGGGGTACGTCACTACTGGCCAGCAAAGAGGCGATTCTGGACAGCGATTACGCCCGTATGGAGTTTCAGATCCTTAACGGTAAGAATGCTCTGCGTCTGTATAACGCGAATCTTTTAAAGTCCTTTAACACTGATAGCAGCGTACGCGAAAAGTTTAGTGGTCAGGCTAATGCCGCACTGCAACAGGCGGGTGAAGCCTTAGCCCTCGCTGAGGATGTCTTTATTAAGCGGACGAAAAACGATCTCCCGCCCACGGAGTTCGTGGCACGCTTTACCGCTGCGATCAATCAGTACAATCAATTTGCTAACGACGCGAGTGACCAGCTCAGCAACATGCTTTCTGAGCAAATTAGTCAGCATCGCACCGCTCAATTTGAATTGCTGGGCGTGCTGGCACTGCTGGCGGGGCTTATCATCTTCCTGGCGGTATTTATCATTCGCTCCATCACCGGGCCGGTACGTGATGCCGCAAAAGTTGCCAAAGATGTCGCTGCCGGTGATTTAACCTCGCACCTGGTGGTGACCGGAAGTAATGAAATGGCGGGCCTGATCGCCTCGCTGATGGAGATGCGCCAGCGCCTTTCTCTGCTGGTTGCGGATATCAAGGATAACGCCACGACGATTGCCACCTCTTCCGAAGAAATTGCTCAAGGCAATGGCGACCTCTCCGCGCGCACAGAGGAGCAGGCTGCTTCACTGGCACAAACGGCGGCCAGCATGGAAGAGCTGTCATCCATCATTCTGCAAAACGCTGAAAATACCCGCTATGCCGCAGGCATGGCCACTTCGGCCACCGATGCGGCGCTGTTAGGGGGTGAGGCGATGCAATCTGTCATGGTCTCCATGCAAAAAATCAGCGCCAGCGCGGGTGAGATTGAAGAGATCATCAGCGTTATCGACGGTATTGCCTTCCAGACGAATATTCTGGCGTTAAACGCCGCCGTTGAAGCAGCCCGAGCCGGGGAACATGGTAAGGGGTTTGCCGTCGTCGCCGCTGAAGTCAGAGCGTTAGCCCAACGTTCTGCCTCTGCCGCGAAAGAGATTAAACAGTTAATTGCACACTCGGTGGAAAATGCGCGTCAGGGAATTTCCATGGTTGCGGATGCCGGAGAAAAGGTGAAGCAAAGCGTGGGGGCGATTGAACAGACTGCGCAGCTGGTCAACGAAATCTCCTCTTCTTCCCAGGAGCAGAGCGCCGGCGTGTCGCAAATCAACATCGCCGTCAATCAGATGGACCAGGTGACTCAGCAAAATGCGGTGCTGGTGGAACAGTCCGCCTCGTCTGCAGATGAACTGGCCGCGCGCGCGATACAGCTACGAGAGCTGGTGGCCGTGTTTCGTACCGGGCAGCCAGCGTAACGGCACCGCGCATTAAGACAGGGCAATCCGGTGTGGTCAGTCCCACACCGGATGTGCCGTTACTGCACCTTGAACCCTTCCGCTATTGCCCGCACATCATTGCCGGTGGGCGCCTGATGAATACGCAGACCAAATTCATCCACCACCGCAAAGATGTGGTCGAAGATATCCGCCTGAATACTTTCATACTCCAGCCACACCACGGTATTGGTAAAGGCGTAGATTTCTACCGGTAACCCCTCTGCGCCCGGTGCCATCTGGCGCACCATCAGCGTCATATCCTTGCGGATTTTCGGATGCTGGCGCAGATATTCGGTGAGATAGGCGCGGAAAGTGCCCACGTTCGTCATCCTGCGCTGGTTAAGTACCGAATCACGGGTGTTTTGTTCGCCATTCCAGCTGTCGATCTCCTGCTGACGCTCGGCAATATAGGGTTGCAGCAGGCGCGCCTGCGCCAGCTTTTGCTGCTCCTCTGCGCTGAGGAAGCGAATGCTGGTGCTGTCGATATTAATGCTGCGCTTGATACGGCGGCCGCCGGAAGCGGACATGCCGCTCCAGTTTTTAAACGCATCGGAAACCAGCGCATAAGTTGGGATAGTGGTAATGGTATTATCCCAGTTCTGCACTTTTACCGTGGTCAGGCCGATGTCAATCACCGCGCCGTCGGCGCCGTATTTCGGCATCTCCAGCCAGTCGCCCATTTTCAGCATGCTGTTGGCCGACAGCTGTATTCCCGCCACCAGCCCGAGGATCGGGTCTTTAAATACCAGCATCAGCACCGCGGCCATCGCACCCAGCCCGCTGATCAGAATGGCCGGAGATTTACCAATCAGCAGCGAGATCATCATGATGCCAATCACGATCGCGCTCAGCAGCTTCACGCCCTGCAATAAGCCCTTAAGGGGAAACTGTGAGGAGAAGGCAAAACGGTGCGCCAGGCCCTGCATCACGTCCAGCAGCGAGAAGAATGACATCAGCGCGTACAGCATCACCCACAGCTGGGCGCAGGTGGTGACGATGGCGGCAGCATCGCTGCCCTTTTGCAGCCACAGCACCGCCTGCACGTTGACGATCACCCCCTGCAGGGTAAATGCCAGCCGGTGAAACAGATTGTTTTGCGTGATGACTTGCAGCCACAGATGGCTGCTGGCCTGCGCACGCTTCTCAAAGGTGCGCAGGACGATGCGGTGCAGGATAAAGTGAATAATAATGGCGGTGAGGAAAATAATGCCAAAAATAACAATAAGCGAAGTGGTGTGGTCAGGTTCTATTCCATATTGCTTTAATAATGCGAGTAACTGCTGCATGACGCCTCCTTTTCGAACGAGGGGGGATCATGCCTGCTGCGGCATCCAGGTTCAACCCCTGGTTATCCGTGCTCAGGTCTTGGTTTTACTCGCGGCGTGGCAGTCACCTGACCATAATCTGACCTCCCGGAGCGTGCGATAAAGGCGGGATTTATCCGCGTCGCTCAGGTTCGGCTGATTAAGCTGCCCGACAAACTGCTTTTCATCCAGCGCGTTGAGTGTCTTCTGCTGCAAGCCTTGCGCAATCTGCTGCAATATGACGTCATTGAGTCTGGCGAGCTGGGCGCGCACCTCTTCCAGCGGTCGGGGCTGCCAGCCGCGAATCGGCGTAGCCAGCCAGTCAGCACGAAAACGATACTGCACCGCTTTGGCCGCGTCCATCTGCGCCTGAATAAACGGCACCACCGAGTTCTCATCCAGACAGAACTGCGTCGCGCGCTGTTTGCTGGCAGCCAGCACCTTCTGTTCCTGCTGCAGATCCTCTATTGGCCGGTGCTTGTCGGCCTTAAACGCCGCCACATCTTTCATATAGCTCAGGCGTTGATTAACCGAGGCGGCGAGATCGCTGGCCTGCGCGCTGCCGATGCTCAGGCATAACAGAGTAAATAGAATTTTTGCTGACATGTGGCTTCCCTGTTCCCGTTTATTGACCTGCAGACTGTAGATCATTGGGCTGGATATGCCAAAGCATGATGGCGCATTTAGCGACCTGCAGCAGAATCGCGGCAGAAATCGGCGATATTCGGCGAATTGATTTGTGCGCACAGGGGCTAAGCTGGTGGAATAATTGATAGCCGTACGGAGCACCCTATGCCAGATAAAGACCCCGTTGTTGAACGCCTCTCCCTTGAGGTAGTTGCACTGCGCAATATTGTGCAGATGCTGATCGCCTACGGCAATGTGCCGACCGGCGGTAAGCTGAACAAGTACCTTGAGAAGGTGGCAGAAGACGTTGAGCACCGCGACGGGCGCGAAGCGAATAAAGCGATTGCCGATGTAATCCGCACCTATATTCGCTAAGTGCGGCGACAAAGCCCCGGTATCACGCCGGGGCCTGCCAGCCTGTTACGCCACTTTAAACACTGAGATATCCTGCGCCAGCTGCGAAGCTTCGGCATGCAGGGCGTGAGTGTTTTCAGCGGTCTGATGAACCAGCATCAGGTTCTGCTGGATGCTGCGCTCCATCTGCGACACGGCCTGAGTGACCTCGGCAATGCCTTTGCTCTGCTCATCGCCCGCCACGCGGATCTCACCCACCACCTCTTTCACCTTCAGCACATCTTTCACCAGCTCTTCCAGCTGACGCCCTGCCCCTTCCACCAGCTTGCTGCCGGTCAGCACATTGCTGTCTGACTGACCAATCAGCGCTTTGATCTCGTGCGCCGCCGTCGCGCTACGCTGGGCCAGTGCCCGTACTTCAGAGGCCACCACGGCGAAGCCGCGCCCCTGCTCGCCGGCGCGGGCTGCTTCCACCGCCGCGTTCAGCGCCAGAATATTGGTCTGGAAGGCGATACCGTCGATCACACTGAGGATCTCACCGACGCGGCTGGATGACGTGCGGATGGTTTCCATCGTATCAATCAGCTGACGCATCACATCACTGCTATTGCGTGCGATCTCTGCGGTCTGCTCGGTAAAGGCATCGGCCAGCCGGGTGTTCTCGGCGTTCTGCTGTACTGTCGCATTGAGCTGTTCCATCGCCGCGGCGCTCTGTTCGACCGCTGCCGCCTGCTCGCTGATTTTTCCGCTCAGCTCCTGATTGCTCTGCTCCAACCCGCTGGCGTTGTGCGCCACCTGTACGCCGCTCGACTGCACGTTGGTGATCACCCCGGCAATCTTGTCGACAAACTGGTTAAAGGAGACGGCAATATCGGCAATTTCATCACGGCCGGAGGTATCGAGGCGGCGCGTCAGGTCACCGTCGCCGTGGGCGATATCGTCCAGCGCTTTACGCGTGGATTCCAGCCGCCCGGAGATCTGGCGGGCAACAAACCATAAGATGACCAGCAGCAGCAGCAGTGCCGGGATCAGCAGGATGAAAATGTCCTGCATGATATTATCGGCCAGCGCGGTCACCTGGGATTCCGGCGTCACCAGGCCGATCATCCAGCCGGTATCCGCCATGCGAAACAGGGTCAGCTGGCTGCGGGAGTGCAACCACTCATCATTCAGGTTGCTGAAGGTGGCGCTGCGCTGGCTGGCGCTGGCGGATTTCACTGCAGCCACCATCGGAGCAAGCCACGCCTGCTGCTGCGCCAGATCGCTGAACTTCTTCAGCGCCTTATCTTTGATACCCGGGAAATAGAGCACGTTGCCAGCCTGGTCGAGAGCAAAAGCATAGCCGCCGGTACTGGCGCCATTGCGCTGCATAAAGCCGGAGAGGTTGTCCAGCAGCACGTCAAAAGTGGCGACGCCGGCAAAGGTATCGCCCTTGCGGTAAGGCACGCTGCAGGTCACCATATTTACCCTGGATACCGGGTCCTGGTAAACTTCCGACCAGTTGCACTTGTTGGGGGAAGTGGTGCGGGTCGAGGTGTACCACGACTCGTGATGATAGCCGGTTCCGGCAGGGTCGTTATAGCCGTCAGAGTAGTCGAGGCTGCCGCTGGCGTTGCGCGCCCAGAAGAAGCTGCGGCGGGCTACGCCGTCACTGAATGCATTCGGCTCCGGCCAGATTCCACCGCCGGCAATGCTTTTGTCGCCCTTGCTGTCGATAATTTGCGGCAACACCTGGCGAAACAGCGCTTCATCGTGTGGCAACACTTCGGCCAGCCGCGCCAGGCTCACGCCCTCACCCTCTACGCGGATCAGCTGCTGATTAAGCTGGCCAACGATATTCTCTCCGGTTTGCTGAATTAAGCTGTTACTGGCCTCGATCACGCGCGGCTGGCCGCGCAGTGAGATAGCCAGATAGACCATGATGCAGGTAAGCAGCAGCATTAAAACGCCACCTGACATCAATTTCCCTGATAAACGAACTGGAACCCACGACATAATGAATATCCTCAAGATGGAATTGCACAGCGACTATCAGAGATAAGCTCAACGCTAAATATTGATTAAGTTTATGCAGCTGCGTTCTAAAGACGCTTTATCCGGTTAATATCGGCCGTGCCGTCATAAAACTTTAACTTGCGGGAAAAACTTGATATATATCAAAATATTCCACTGCCTGTTACTCTGCGTTCGTTCCCTGAGACTGCCGTTCATGTCGCTCTCAGTGCATTTCATTCCCTGCTAATGGCAGCTCATGCCCTTTTCTCCCGCCATAAAGAAGCCGGTCTTACTATGGCTGCAATTCCATATTGTTAATTTTCCCACCGGGAGAGCCCCATGAGCACAGCAACCGTCAGCAGCAGCGTTAATCGCACCCGCGGGTTAACCCTGATAGGCACTATCATCACCCAGTTTGCGCTGGGTTCGGTCTACACCTGGAGCCTGTTCAACGGCCAGCTTTCTATGAAGCTGGACGCGCCCATCAGCCAGGTGGCATTTTCCTTTGGTTTGCTGAGCCTCGGCCTGGCGCTGGCTTCTTCGGTAGCAGGGAAATTGCAGGAGCGTTTTGGCGTGCGCAACGTCACTATTGGTGCCGGCCTGCTGATGGCGATTGGCCTGATGCTGACCTCGCAGGCGGATAATCTGTTTATGCTTTACCTCAGCGCCGGGGTACTGGTCGGTTTGGCGGACGGGGCAGGCTATCTGATGACGCTGTCCAACTGCGTGAAGTGGTTCCCGGAGCGTAAAGGGGTGATCTCAGCCTGTGCTATCGGCGCTTACGGCCTCGGCAGCCTGGGCTTTAAGTTTATCTGCAGCTACCTGCTGAGCGTCTACAGCCTTGAAACCACCTTTATGATCTGGGGCGGCGTGGCAATGACCACGATGATCCTCGGCGCGCTGATGATGAAAGATGCCCCTAAACAGCAGGCGGCGGGTAACAAAATGGCGAGCCAGGCGCGTGACTATTCGCTGGGCGAATCGATGCGCATGCCGCAGTACTGGATGCTGGCGCTGATGTTTTTGACCGCCTGCATGAGCGGCCTGTACGTGATTGGCGTGGCGAAGGATATCGGCGAGAGCATGGTACATCTGAGCGCGCAGACGGCGGCGAATGCAGTGACCATCATTGCGATTGCCAACCTCAGCGGTCGCCTGGTGCTTGGCGTGCTGTCGGATAAAGTGGCGCGTATTCGGGTGATCACCCTGGCGCAGGTGGTGTCGCTGGTCGGCATGAGCATTCTGCTGTTCAGCCATATGAGTGAAAGCAGCTTCTTTATTGCCATTGCCTGCGTCGCCTTCAGCTTCGGCGGCACTATTACCGTTTATCCGTCGCTGGTCAGTGATTTCTTCGGCCTGAACAACCTGACAAAAAACTACGGCGTGATTTACCTCGGCTTTGGTATCGGCAGCGTGATGGGTTCACTGATCGCCTCACTGTTTGGCGGCTTTACCATCACCTTCAGCCTGATTATGGCGCTGCTGGTTATCTCCCTGCTGCTCTCCGCCACCATCCGCATGCCGCACAAGCCGGCAGCGCGTAAAGAGACGCTGCAGCACGCCTGACGGCACGCAAGAGTGGCCCGCTGCTGAACACAGCGGGCTTTTTTTATGCCTGTTGATGGCGAAACTTCGGCTCCGGCAGGCCCGCCACCGCCACGCGCACCGCAAACAGGTCACCGCACTGCGGATATTGCGCCAGCTCCTCAGCGCTACGATTTTCGCGTGAGCTGGTGATATACAGCGTTTTCAGATCCGGCCCGCCAAATGCCACCATGGTCGGCCAGCGTA
Organism: Erwinia aphidicola; assembly: GCF_014773485.1. Taxonomy (GTDB): domain Bacteria; phylum Pseudomonadota; class Gammaproteobacteria; order Enterobacterales; family Enterobacteriaceae; genus Erwinia; species Erwinia aphidicola. Next base: position 400,202 of record NZ_JACXBP010000003.1, read on the forward strand.
CCGGCAGCGGGATCTCATCGACAATTTCCCCGCTGTGCGGATCAAGGCGAATGACTCGGGCGCCGTCGAACATCGCCGACCAGTAATAGCCTTCGCTGTCGACCGCCGCGCCGTCGGGGATCCCCCCCTGCTGCTGAATAAAGCGGCGCACTACCTGGCGCTTACCGATCTCCCCGCTGTGGGGGTCAAGCGGGTAGCGGTACATCACGCCGTTTGGCGTGTCGGTGTGGTACATCCAGCGGCGATCGGGAGAAAATGCCAGCCCGTTGGAAATCTTAATATCGTCAGCCTGCATGCTAAGGTTCAGCTGATTATCGACGCGGTAAAGCGCCGCGCCGTTGCGATCCTGCGGTTCCCACAGCGTGCCGCACCAGAAGCGCCCAAAAGGATCGACGCGGCCGTCGTTAAAGCGGCTGCGCGGCGCATCACCGGGATTATCCGCGATACGCTGGGTAATTTGCCCCTGCTCATTAAGGAAGCAGACGCCGCTGCGCAGTGCGGCTATCAACCCGCCCTCTGCGCGCAGGCCGATGCAGCCAATATCTTCCGCCACCGGCCAGCGCTGATGCTCGCCTGTGGCCGGGTCAAAGCGGTGCAATGCTGGCGCGAGGATATCGACAAACCACAGCACCTGCTGCTCGCTGCACCACAGTGGGCACTCACCCAGCTCCGCCTGTACCGGTAATACGTTGCTCACCTGATAATTCATCTCAGCTCCTTGCACGGTTATTTACCTTAAGTGTACGTGATTTTATCCGCGGCATCGCAGGCAAAATTCCCTACCTCATTTAATGTTTGAGACAATTCCCAATCGAAAGGCCTGTTTTTAGGCTATATCTTATTTAATAAATAGCAGCTTAATAAATAACTCTGCTATTGGAATTATTTTGAAATACCTTATTAAATAAATCTACAATCGACGCATTATTCCTCCACTTTTCCCACGTAGAGTTGTAGCTATAGAAAAGGGAAGGAGAGACATAATGAAAAACATAATTAAAGCAGCGACCGTAGCCGCACTGATTGTCATGCTGAGTGGTTGTATCGTTGGCCGACCTTATCACGGCGGCGGCGGATATCACGGCGGCGGAGGGTATCATCATGACCACGGCAGACACCGTGGCTGGTAAGGAAGTCAGGTGAGGTTTTCTCACCTTCGCGGGCAAAGCCTGCACACAGCAAGATAATAAAAACAGAGAAGTTGAAATAAATTGGGCGGGGATTTCCCCGCCCTTATTTTTTGCTTTTAGCTTTTAACGCTGAAATTACACTGATACCAGGCTTTCTTCAGTCCCGGGACGTGGCTGTCCTGCGGGTCAAGCGCTTCTACCTTATCGAACCCGCGCTCATTACAGTAGCGCTCAACATCTTCCAACATGGCGGTCTTATCCACGCTTGTCGGGTTAAAGCGATATTGCACGGTATTCACCGCCGGATCTTCATCGACTTTCTCAAAAGCCCCTGGTTTGCTGGAAGTACAGCCCGCCAGCAATAACAGCGCCAGAGCGCCGAACAGTTTCGTTTTCATTCTGATTCCCCTCTTCCGGTGCCGCATAATAACAAGCTCCCCCTCCGTGACTATCGGATTCCGGCGCATTTGCATAAGTTTACTTAAGTTATGCAATGTTCTACCGATTGAATCGATTCAGGAAGACGCTTAGCGTTATCTGCTGTTAGGTGCGAATATGCTTTACAGACATCGCGACATGTCTGCACAACACCAGGATTTTTATTAATAATTACAATATTTTATGCCCGCGGCGAGCGGGCTTTTTTTTGCAGGTCAGTTACCTGTTCCGCTAATAATTATACGTAAGACGTTTGCCGAATCCTTATCAGTAAGTGCCAGAACCGACTGATAAAGATCAATGGTCATATCGCACAGCTTCGCTTCGTCAACGCCCGCTTCAGCAGGCGTATTGAGGGTTTGTAAGTCACTGCCCCACTTCGCGTACAGCGTGCGCACCACCCCCTGCAATTTTACTCTTCCCTGCTGTAAATCAACCGGTTGGTCAGCACCATTGCTGTGCTTAAACAGCGTATCCATCGCCAGCAGTTCGCTGTCGGTCAGCGGCTTGGGCAGCACATCGCTGATGTTGATCCCCCCCTTCACCTGCGGGAACAGAAAGCGGAAACATTCAGCGGCACCTCTTTCACGCATCGCTTTCATCTCCTCAAGGGAAATCTGCATATAGCGGATAAGATCTTCATCGCGCGCGGCGTTGATGCGCTGATTTAGCAGATCGGCAGCCAGCGGGCGCAGGCGGTCAATCGCCTGCTGTAAGGGTACGCCCGCCTCAAGGCTGCTGAGCAGCCGATCGTTTGCCTGACGGTAGAGCGTGGGCTGCTGCTCTTTGATGGTGCGCCAGACGGGCTGCACCGCCAGACTGTCCTGCGCGGCAGCCAGAGCCGCTTCCTGCTGCTGACGCGGGGCTATCCAGCCGTAGTAGTAGAGATTCCCCAACAGCAGCGGCAGTACAAACAGCAGCGCGCCGGTTAGTTTCGACAATTTTTGGCGTTTTAGCAGCCAGCCGATAACCAGCAGCCAGACCAGAGCGGAGAACAGCGAGGCGAGAATTGCGTGAGAGTTCAAAACAGGTTCCTGAAATCATCAGGCCGGGTTGCCGGCCTGTATAAGGTTCGTCGGTGGGTTAATCAGCGCGGACGTCAATCAGCACCGGGCAGCTGGCGCGTTCAATCACGGCGGCGCTGCACGATCCTTTCAGCAGGCGGTTGAACGAGGAGAGATGGCGGCGGCCCATGATGATCATCGCGGCGTTCAGCTCGTTGGCCTGGGCGACAATACTTTGTGCCGACTCGCCGGGAACCACCTTGCCGCGCGCCTTAACGCCCGCGCGTTGCAGTTCGGCCAGCGCCATGCGCACTACGGCTTCAGCGGTATTTTGCTCATCGAGCGCCAGGCCGAAATCACCCGGGTCCTCTCCGGCTTCAATATCAAACGCCCCGGAAGCAGAGTAGCTGGCATCAACACAGCACACCACCACCACTTCCGCCTGTAAAGCCAGCGCCTGTTCGGTGGCCAGCGCCACCACTTTACGTGCAATAACTGAATTATCTACAGCGACTAAAAGCGTTTTCATATCCCTCTCCTGTCAGTCACGTAATGCCGCTTTTCCAATCTCATCGATCAGCGCGTCTTTACACTTGAGGATTTCAGCGCGATTGCGCTCCTCATTCAGCTGAAAGCGTGCGCTGGGGATCAACAGGCTGATGGAAAAGCGGCCAAGAATGGTATCGATCGCCACGGCCATGGTGGAGATCCCTTCCAGCGTTTCGCCGCGATCGTAGGCCAGGCCAGTGTGACGAATTTCAGTTAAGTGCGCCAGCAGCGCGGGGAAGTCACGCACCGTCAGCTCGGTAATGGCCTGGTAGGCCTCGCCCACCAGCTCTTTTGCCGCTTCATCACTGTCCAGCGCCAGCAGAGCGCGCCCGCCGGAGGTGCTGTAGAGCGGCAGATTCATGCCGATGCGCGGCACGACCCGCAGCTCGCGATCGGCCACCACATAGTGCACGATGGCCAGCTGCAGTCCGCTGGCGCGCGCCAGCGAGACGGTTTCGCCTGTGGCATCGCACAGCGCCTGCAGCCAGGGCTGAGCGATAGCCACCACGTCGGTATGCACGTTGGCGATCAGCCGCAGCAGCGCGGGGCCAAGGCGCACGCCGCCCACGCCGTGGCTACGCACCAGCTGCACCGAGTCGAGTGCGCCGACGATGCGCTGCACGGTCGATCGCGGCAAATCGACGGCCTGGGCGATCTCGCCCAGACTCATGCCGTTTGGTGTGGCCCCCAGCGCATCTAATATTTTCGCGGCGCGTGTGATGACCTGAATGCCGCCGATCCGTTCATCATCGCGGCAGTGTAGGGGTTCAGACATAGGGATTCTCTTTCCTTGTAATCGGCAATTACTGTAGCACTAATTGGCTTAGCGGACACGCTGTATCGCATTGCAATACAGTGCATCACCCTGTACTATTGCCGCAAATGTATCACGATGCAATACAGTGCATCGATAATAATAACGATCAATGATGTCGGAGCCCCTGCTATGAACTCCCAGCCTGCCGCTATGCCCGCACCGCACCCATTTACCCTGCGCCTGGCGCTGGGGCTGGTCGGCGTGCTGATCGCCGCGCTCAGTTCAGGACTTAACGATCGCGTCACCGATCTGGCGCTGGCCGACATTCGGGCGGCGATCGGTATCGATTTTGACAGCGGCAGCTGGATCACCTCCAGCTACCAGGCCGCAGAAGTGGCGGCCATGATGATTGCGCCGTGGTTTGCCGTGACCTTCTCCCTGCGCCGCTTTGCGCTGGCAGTAACCTTTGGTTTTGCGCTGATCGCCTTGATCCAGCCCTTAGCCCGCGATGCCAGCACCTTTATTACCCTGCGCACAATCCAGGGGCTGTTTGGCGGGGCGCTGCCACCGTTGCTGATGACGGTGGCGCTGCGTTTTCTGCCGCCGGGCATCAAACTCTATGGCCTGGCCGCCTATGCGCTGACCGCCACCTTTGGCCCGAATATGGCCGCCTCGCTTGCGGCGTTCTGGACCGATTCCGTCGGCTGGCAGTTTACTTTCTGGCAGGTGATCCCGGCTTGCCTGGTGGCCGCCACGCTGATTGGCTGGGGACTGCCGCAGGATCCGCTGCGCCTTGAGCGCTTTCGCCAGATTGATGCCTTCGGCATGCTGACCGGCTGTAGTGGCATGGCGCTGCTGGTGCTGGCCCTGACCCAGGGCGAGCGCCTTGACTGGCTGCAGTCACCGCTCATTAGCGCCATGCTGCTGGCCGCGGTTGCCCTGCTGCTGGTGTTCCTGATTAACGAATGGTATCACCCGCTGCCGCTGTTCAAGCTGCAAATGCTGCAGCGTAAAAACCTGACCCACGGACTGCTGGTGTTAGCGGGCGTGCTGATGGTGGCGCTCTCCGGATCTGCGCTGCCCTCTGCCTACTTCGGGCAGATTGACGGGTTTCGCACCGCGCAGTTTGCTCCGCTGGCGCTGACCATTGGCCTGCCGCAGCTGCTGATTGCGCCGCTGATAGCAGCCCTGCTTAATCTGCGCTGGGTAGACTGCCGCTGGATGCTGACCGCCGGCGCGGCGCTGATGGTGCTCTCCTGCCTGCTGGGAATGCAGCTGACCGACGACTGGGCGCGGCAGAACTTCTGGCTGATCCAGAGCCTGCAGGCGTTCGGTCAGCCGATGATGATCCTGCCGGTACTGATGAGCGCCACCAGCGTCGTGTTACCGCCCGAAGGCCCCTTTGCTTCCGCGATGTTTAATACCGTACGCGGCTTTTCCAGCGTCGCCGCCGGGGTACTGGTGGAAAACTTCCTCACCCATCGTGAAAAATTCCATTCGCACGTGCTGGTCGATCAGCTCGGCAACCGTCCGTGGCTGATGACCGCCCCCGGCAGCGACAGCGCCAGTTCTCTGGCTCCGCTGCTGCCGGACGGTTCAATCAGCTCCGGCGAGAACCTTGGCCATTTCAGCACGCTGGTAAAACATCAGGCGGTGATCCTCAGCATCAGCGACGGCTACCTGCTGATCATCGGCTTCGCTCTGCTGCTGGTGCTGCTGACCGCCTGGCTGCCGAAACGCGTCTGGCCACCGCAAACCTTACTCACTTCTGCTCCGCTTACTCCGGGAAAATTATAATGCGCTTCACACCTGCCAAACGTACCACTCTGCTGCTCCTGCTGCTGTTGATCCTGCTGGCTATCGCCTTTTTCGTCTGGTCGGCGATCAACCACCGTTCGCTACGCACCGATGACGCGGTCGTCACGGCGGACTATACGCTGGTGGCCCCGAAAGTCTCTGGCTATATTCGCACGGTAAATGTAGAGGATAACCAGCAGGTTAAAGCTGGTGACGTGCTGGCAACCATCGACGATCGCGACTATCGCGTCGCGCTGGAAACCGCCCAGGCCAATTTACAGGTCAGCGAAGCGAAGCTGAGCAGCATTGATGCCCAGCTTGAACAGCAGCAGGCAACCATCGCCCAGACGGCCGCCGCGGTCAGCGCCAGCCAGGCGACCCTGAGCTACGCCGGGCAGAATGCCGAGCGCTATCGCCGCCTGCTGAAAAGCGGCACCGCAACGGCGGATGAACAGCAAAAATCCAGCTCCACCATGCAAAGCGCCGCAGCGCAGGTAAAGCAGAGCCAGGCGGCCGAGCTGGCCGCGCGTAAGGAAGTGGCCGTGTTGCAGGCCAGCAAGAAGCAGGCGCAGGCCGATATCGCCGCGATGCGCGCCAGCGTGGATCAGGCGCAGCTTAACCTTTCGTATACCCGCATCACCGCACCGATTGACGGCAGCGTAGGGCAGCGCGCGGTGCGCCAGGGGGCGTGGGTGTCGGCCGGAACGCGTCTGCTGGCGGTGGTGCCTTTGCAACAGAGCTATGTGGTGGCCAATTTTCTTGAGACCCAGCTGGCGCATGTCAGCCACGGCCAGGCCGTTTCAATAACGGTGGATGCCCTGCCCGGAGTTACCCTGCGCGGCCATATCGACAGTATCGCACCGGCGACCGGCTCGACCTTTGCCGCAATCACCGCCGACAACGCGACCGGAAACTACACTAAAGTGGTTCAGCGTCTTCCAGTTAAAATCGTGCTGGAACCGGGCCAGCCTGAGCTGGCAAGGCTGCGCGTTGGCATGTCGGTGGTGCCGCAACTGGAAAGCCATTAATGTAAGAAAGGTCTCAGAACAGGCGTCTTTATTTTGCCGGGAAATAGCGGTAGATTAGCGTTCGATCATGGGTGTTCAGAGGGTTTTTGCAGTGAAATATGCTTTTATGGGGATCTCTTTTATCCTGCTAATCTGGGTTGGCACTTTCTATCTGATGCTGTAATGATTAGCCGGATAAAGAAAAGGGTCAGGTGCGCCTGACCCCCAGCCTGGTTAGTTCACGCCTTCTCCACGAAACATCGCCTTGATCCCTCTTACTGCCTGGCGAATACGGTCGCTGTTCTCTATCAGCGCAAAGCGCACGTGCGTGTCGCCGTAATCGCCAAAGCCAATCCCCGGCGAGACGCAGACTTTCGCTTCCTGCAGCAGCAGTTTAGCGAACTCCAGTGAACCCAGGTGCGCATAGCGATCGGGGATTTTCGCCCAGACGTACATCGAGGCTTTCGGGTTATCCACCATCCAGCCCGCCTCGTGCAGCCCTTTCACCAGCACATCACGGCGGCGTTTATACTGTTCGGCGATGTCGCGCACGCACTGCTGATCCCCTTCCAGCGCGGCAATCGCGGCCACCTGAAGCGGGGTGAAGGTGCCGTAATCGTGGTAGCTCTTAATGCGCGCCAGCGCCGCCACCAGCTCTTTATTACCGACCATAAAGCCGATACGCCAGCCCGCCATGTTGTAGCTTTTCGACAGCGTGAAGAACTCCACTGCCACGTCGCGCGCGCCCGGCACTTCCATAATCGACGGCGCTTTCCAGCCATCGTAAACGATATCGGCGTAGGCCAGGTCGTGGATCACCAGCACGTTGTACTGCTTTGCCAGCGCGATGACCCGTTCAAAGAAGTCCAGCTCGACGCACTGCGCGGTGGGGTTCGACGGGAAGCCGAGGATCATCATCTTCGGCTTCGGATAGCTTTCGCGGATCGCACGCTCCAGCTCGTTGAAGAAGTCCACGCCCGCCACCAGCGGCACCGAACGTACCTGCGCCCCGGCAATCACGGCACCGTAAATATGGATGGGATAACTCGGATTCGGCACCAGCACGGTATCACCGTGATCGAGCGTTGCCAGCATCAGGTGTGCCAGCCCCTCTTTGGAACCAATGGTGACAATCGCTTCCGATTCCGGGTCGATATCCACCTGGTAACGGTCGGCATACCAGCGGGAAATCGCCCGACGCAGGCGCGGAATGCCGCGCGACGTCGAGTAGCCGTGGGTGTCATCACGCTGCGCCACGGTGCAGAGTTTTTCCACGATGTGCGGCGGCGTCGGGCCGTCCGGGTTGCCCATGCTGAAATCGATAATATCTTCCCCGCGACGGCGTGCGGCCATCTTCAGTTCGGAAGTGATATTGAATACATAGGGGGGGAGACGTTCGATACGGGAAAAACGGCGAGCGGAATGATTGTCAGCCATAGTAACCTCTGATTAACGTAAGCGCCCGGACCATCCGAGCGACGCTGACCACCGTAGTGGTCGAGGAATGACCATAACGTACAATTCTGTAACCTGTCGAGAGGCAGAATAAAATTTTTTATCTGGCCGGATTAATGCGTCCAAACAGCCAGTCATTCACCCACTGGCCGCGCAGCAGATAATTATCCCGCAGCGTCCCCTCCAGCACGAAGCCGTTTTTTTCCAGCACCCGGCGCGAGGCGATATTGCCCTCTACCACCTGCGCTTTCAGCTTGTGGAACTCACAGTGCGCCAGCAGGAAGTCACACAGCGCCCCCAGCGCTTCGCTGCCGTAGCCCTGGCCGAAATAGTCGCTCAGCAGCGAATAGCCCACTTCCACCTGCCGATGGGGAGCCCATTCCGGGTTCGCCCCCATCATGCCTATCGCCTGGTTGTCCTCTTTGCGGCGGATAACCAGGCACAGCATGTGAAAGCTGGTCACCTGCCAGGGCGCCAGCCGGTCCTGAAAACGCTGGCGGATATCGGCCAGCTGCGGTACTGCACTGATAAACTCCATGCAGGTTTCGTCAGTGTGGACCTGTAAAAAAAGCTGCCAGTCTTCCGGCTTCAGCCGTGTCAGTACCAGTCGTTGCGTGGTGAGTTGCATCGTTTCGCTCACTAAAAGGGGAAAAACCACAAAATAGTCATCTCTTTTATCTGCCGCTTTTTGGCCGTGTAATCGTCCTGCCCTACAGCAAAACGATAACAATTTTGTCACTGGAGAACGACCATGGCCCCTCTCAAAATCGACAATATTCCCGACGCAGTGCGCCAGATTAAAGCGCAGCTGCGCCAGCAGCTTCCCAACTATCGCCAGGTGTTTGCCGAACTGGATGCCGATATGCGCCGCCAGATTGCCAGGCTCAACCATGAGCAGCAGCGCGGTGAGCATCCGGTACCGCAGCTTGAGGCCAACGATATCCTGAATCAGCGCGTGACGGAACAGCAAAAAAATCTGATCCGCCAGCGCGGCTGCTGCGTCATCAAAGGCGTGTTCACGCGCCAGCAGGCCAGCGACTGGAACCAGCAGATTGGCGATTACCTCGACGAGAATCAGTTTGTGGAAAAGCTAGAACATGCCGCCGAGGACAATTACTTTGGCGACCTGAAGCAGGGTAAGCCGCAAATCTACGGCATTTACTGGTCCAGACCCCAGGTGGAGGCGCGTCAGGATGCACGCATGCAGGCGGTGCAGGCATTCCTTAACTCGCTGTGGCAGAGCGAAAGCCACGGCCAGCAGCACTTCGACCCGACGCGCATCGTCAGCTACGCCGACCGCACGCGCCGCCGCCCACCGAACTCGGGTTCACTCGGCCTGTCGCCGCACGTGGATGGCGGGTCGCTGGAGCGCTGGCTGGATGAGAACTTCCGTCACGTTTACCGACACGTGTTTAGCGGCAACTGGCAGCAGTACAATCCGTTTGACGCCGAGAAACGCTGCGAAGTACGCGAATTTCCCTCCCCTGCCGTCTGCTCGATGTTTCGCACTTTCCAGGGCTGGACGGCGCTGACGCCGCAGCGCAAGCACGGCGGCACCCTGCAGCTGCTGCCGATCGCCAACGCCATGGCGTGGATTTTACTGCGCGCGCTGCAGGATGATGTCGCGGAGGATGACCTGTGCGGTGCCGCTCCGGGGCGCGCTTTATCGGTTAGCGAGAAGTTCCATCCTCTTTTACTTGAGGGTTTTTCCTCTATTCCCGATATGGAAGCGGGCGACACGGTGTTCTGGCATTGCGACGTGGTTCACGCCGTGGAAAATGAGCATCAGGGCGAGTTCGACAGCAACGTGATGTACATTGCCGCCGCGCCGTGGTGCGAGAAAAATGTCGCCTATTTACAGCGCCAGTGGCCCGCCTTCGTTGAGGGGCGTTCGCCACCGGATTTCGCCGCCGACGATTTCGAAGTCGATTTCGTCGGGCGCGCCACCGCGCAGGATCTGACGCCATTGGGCAAGCAGCAGATGCTGGAGTAAACCTGCGGGGCGATCGAAAAAAGGTCCCCCGTTTATGCGGGAAAAATTGATCCAGGCCGGGATTAACCGATTGCCACGCGGTGATCCCTGGCACATCCCGCCCGCTTTCCCTATCATAGCGCCACTGTTTTCCGCCAGCCGAGGCGCCCGTGCATTCGATGTTTGAGATGTTGCTCGCCGTGTTTGATCGCGCAGCGCTGATGCTTATCTGCCTGTTCTTTATTACCCGTACCCGCCATTTCCGGCAGCTGTTGCAGAAGGACGAACACTCGCGCCAGGAGCTGCTGGCGGTGACCGCTATTTTCTCGCTGTTTGCGCTGTTCAGCACCTGGACCGGCATCAATGTTGAAGGGTCGCTGGTCAACGTGCGCACCATCGCCATTATGTCCGGCGGCATCCTGTTTGGTCCGTGGGTCGGCATCGCTACCGGGGTGATTGCCGGGCTGCACCGCTTCCTGATCGACATTGACGGCGTGACTTCGGTGCCGTGCCTGATCACCAGCATTGCCGCCGGGATCGTCTCCGGCTGGATCAATCTCAAAGTGGTGAAAGAGAAGCGCTGGAGCATCGGCATTATCGGCGGGATGGCTTGTGAAACGCTGACCATGGTGCTGATTGTGCTGTGGGCGTCACCGACCTCACTGGGCGTCGATATCGTCTCTGAGATTGCCATTCCAATGATCCTCGGCGCGGTCAGCATCGGCCTGATTGTGCTGCTGGTGCAGAGCGTAGAGGGGGAAAAAGAGGCAATTGCCGCCCGCCAGGCGAAGCTGGCGCTGGATATTGCCAATAAAACCCTGCCGCTGTTCCGCCAGGTCAACAGCCATTCGCTGCGCCAGGTGTGTGATATCATCCGCAGCGATATCAACGCCGATGCGGTGGCGATGACCAATACCCGCCAGATCCTCGCCTACGTTGGCGTGGGCGAAGGCAACTATCGTGACGGCGATGACGGCATCAGCCCGACCACGCTGGCGGCGATCTCAGAGGGTAAAATCATCATTAAAAATAATGATGAGGCGCACCGCACCCCGGAAATTCACTCAATGATTGTCATCCCCCTGTGGGAAAAAGGCGAAGTGACCGGCACGCTGAAGATTTACTATCGCCACGCGCACCGCATTACCTGGTCGCTGAAAGAGATGGCAGTCGGGCTGTCGCAAATTATCTCCACCCAGCTGGAAGTATCACGCGCCGAGCAGCTGCGCGAAATGGCTAACAAGGCGGAGCTGCGCGCCCTGCAAAGCAAGATTAACCCACACTTCCTGTTCAACGCGCTGAATGCCATCTCCTCCTCTATTCGTATTAATCCCGATACTGCGCGCCAGCTGATTACCAATCTTTCCCGCTATCTGCGCTATAACCTCGAACTGAATGACGATGAAACCATCGACATCAAAAAAGAGCTGTATCAGGTGAAAGATTATATCGCCATCGAGCAGGCGCGCTTCGGCGACAAGCTGACGGTGATTTACGATATCGATGAAGAGGTCAACTGTCCGCTGCCCAGCCTGTTGATCCAGCCGCTGGTGGAAAACGCCATTGTCCACGGCATCCATCCCTGCCGGGGTAAAGGCGTGGTGACGCTGAGCATTAAGGATCAGGGCCATCGGGTGCGTATTGCGGTGCGCGACACCGGCAACGGCATTAGCGAAGAGGTGATGGCGCGCGTGAAGCGCAACGAAATGCCGGGCAACAAGATCGGCCTGCTGAACGTGCATCATCGGGTGAAACTGCTGTACGGCGAGGGGCTGCATATCCACCGTTTTAATCCGGGTACCGAAATCGCCTTCTACATCAGTAAGAACGGCGCCCTGTTGCCGGAAAACCAGAGTGTTTCATTGACTGCCTGAGATGGGAAACCGATGTGAAAGCAATAATCGTTGAAGATGAATTTCTTGCCCAGCAGGAGCTGAGCTGGCTGATCCGCCAGCACAGCAGCATTACCATTGAAGCCACGTTTGATGACGGCCTCGACGTGCTGAAGTACCTGCAGAGTCACCAGGTGGACGTGATATTTCTCGATATCAATATTCCGTCGCTGGACGGCATGCTGCTGGCGCAGAACATCAGTAAGTTCGCCAGCAAGCCGCTGATCGTGTTTATTACCGCCTATAAAGAGCACGCGGTAGATGCGTTTGAGCTGGAAGCATTTGACTACATCCTCAAGCCCTATTCAGAGATGCGCATCGTTACTCTGCTGCGCAAGCTGGAAAACCATGCGCAGAGCAGCGCACAGCTCAGCAGCACGGCGGCACGCCCTGCTGCGTACACCATTAATCTGGTGAAGGACGAACGCATCATCGTCACCGATATCAACGATATCTATTACGCAGAAGCCCATGAAAAGCTGACGTTTGTCTATACGCGGCGGGAAGAGTATGTGATGTCGATGAATATCACCGAGTTTTGCAGTCGCCTGCCGGAGGCGTATTTCTTTCGCTGCCACCGCTCATACTGCGTGAACCTGAGTAAGATCCGCGAGATTGAGCCGTGGTTTAACAACACCTATATTCTCAAGCTGCGCGATATGGAGTTTCAGGTTCCGGTCAGCCGCAGCAAGGTGAAGGAGTTTCGCCAGCTGATGCGGCTGTAGCGCCGCAACAGCAGGGAGATTACAGCACGCGGCCCAGGGTCTGACGCAGGTGCGCGCCCGCGCCCAGCAGGCCCGGCTGATCGTGAGTGATCATGAAGACCGGAATGCGCGAGGTGTAGTCGCGGAAGCGTCCTTTATCTTCAAACGCCGCACGGAACCCGGAAGCTTTAAAGAACTCCAGGAAACGCGGCACGATGCCACCGGCGATATACACGCCGCCAAAAGTGCCGAGGTTCAGCGCCAGGTTACCGCCAAAACGGCCCATGCAGACGCAGAACATCGACAGCGCGCGGCGGCAGTCGGTGCAGCTGCCGTTGAGCGCCCGCTCGCTGACATCGCGCGGCTTGAGGTTTTCTGGCTCCCGGTCATCTGATTTAACAATCGCCCGATACAGGTTTACCAGCCCGCCGCCGGAGAGAATACGCTCGGCGGAAACGTGGCCGAGTTCAGCGCGCAGCACCTCAAGGATCATATCTTCTTCGTCGCTGTTAGCCGCGAAATCAACGTGGCCGCCCTCGCCCGGCAGGCTCACCCAGCGCTTATCCACGTGGACCAGATGCGCCACGCCGAGCCCGGTGCCCGCGCCATACACGGCAACCGGCTTATCCTGCACTGCCGGTTCGCCGCCGAACTGCAGCACGTCGTCAGGCGACAGCATCGGGATCGCCATCGACACGGCGGTAAAATCGTTGATGATCTCCAGCGACTCGAAGGCCAGGCTGGCTTTCATTTTACTGGTGGAAAATGCCCAGTCATGGTTGGTCATTTCGACCCAGTCTTCCGTGATTGGGCAGGCGATGGCAATACAGCCATGCTTAATGTCCTGCTGCTGTTCATCCAGATAAGCGCGGATAACCGCTTCCAGACTGGCATAATCTGTCGTGGGGAACGTTTTGGCTTGTGAAATAGCACCGGTCTCAACTTCACACAGTGCCAAGCGCGCATTGGTGCCGCCGACATCACCTACCAAAGCATACTTAGTCATTATTGTTTTGCTCCACTTACGTCAATTAGACACACTATAAATTCCCCCCGTTAAAACGACAACGATCAGCGGAAGTAAAACCTACGCGAGCGTTACCTTAACGGGGTTAGTGCTTTTTGCCCACGGGCAACAGTCTGAATTGCGCACTAAATGGCAGTTTAGCTGCTGTTACGCTGATGCAGCGCCTGGGTGACGGCGGCCAGCAGCGGCGGAATGTCCTGCTGCGGCAGCACCACTTCCACCAGCGACAGGCGCGAGTTCCCCTCCAGCAGCTTCATCACTTCCTGCAGCTGCACCGTTTGCGTTACGCGCCAGCTCTGGGCCTGACAATCGACGTTCAGCGCCTGCGGCAGCCGCGTCCAGTCCCAGTGAGCGATATCGTTATAGCGCTGCTCTGCGCCGTGGATAGCACGCTCGACGGTGTAGCCATCATTATTGAGCAGGAAAATCACCGGTTTTTGCCCATCGCGCAGCATCGATCCTATCTCCTGCGCCGTCAGCTGGGCCGAACCGTCACCGATTATCAGCACCACGCGGCGGGCAGGCTCTGCCGTTTGCGCGCCAAAAGCCGCCGGTAATGTGTAGCCGATCGATCCCCACAGCGGCTGAACCAGCAGGCGGGCATCCGGCGGCAGGCGCAGAGAGGCCGCACCGAATGCCGCCGTTCCCTGATCGGCCAGAATGATATCCCCGGGGCGCAGAAACGCCTGAATCAGCGGCCAGAAGCTGTTTTGCGTCAGATTGTCTGAGCAGTCCTCTTCCAGCTGCGGCGGCGCAACAATGCCGCGCTGCCAGCCTGCACCATGCTTACGTGCCAGCTGGTGCAGCACTTCCAGCGCAGTCGCCATGGGCAGCTCGAATGTCTGGTCACCGATGCGGCTGCGATATAGCCCGACGTCAATGGTTTTTGCGCTGTCGATCTGCTGAGTAAAGCCAGCGGTAATGGTATCGGTATAGATTACCCCCACGGTAACCAGCACGTCGCTCTGCTCGATCACCTGTCGAGTGTGTGGAGCACTGGAGGCCCCGGCATAGGTGCCGGCAAAGCCATGCAGCGTTTCCGGCAGCAGGCTTTTTCCCATCAGCAGCGTGGCAAATGGCATCGGCACCTCGCGCAGCCAGCGCACCAGCGGTTGCTGCTGCCCGGCACGATCGGCGAGGAAGTCAGCCAGCAGCACCACGCTGGCGGCCGGGGCCAGCTTCAGCTCTGCGGCATCGGCAAAGGCCGCCCGCTGCGTGCTGTTGTTAGTGACGGGCAGCAATAGCGGGGTTGAAGGCGGTGAAAGCGGGCTTTCTGCCACGTTGGTCGCTAGCAGCAGATAGACCGGGCGATACCCGGTCATCGCGGCAATCAGCACCCGGTCAATCTCTGCGGCCGCGTTCTCTGCCGTCAGCACGCTGCTGGCGACGGAAATTTCCTGATGCATACGCATAAAGTGGCGGAAGTCGCCATCGCCCAGCGTGTGGTGCAGCAGCTCACCCTTATTCTGTGAGGTTTGTGAGGGCGCGCCAACGATATGCACCACCGGCAGATACTCGGCATAGCTGCCCGCCACGCCATTGATGGCGCTCAGTTCACCCACGCCAAAAGTGGTCAATAACGCCGCTGCCCCGCGGCAGCGGGCATAACCATCCGCCGCATAGGCGGCATTAAGCTCGTTGGCACAGCCCACCCAGGCAAGACGTGGATGGTCGATAACGTGGTCAAGAAACTGCAGGTTGTAGTCCCCGGGCACGCCGAACAGATGATCGATACCGATCTCATTTAAACGCGTAAGAAGATAATCCCCAACGGTATAACTGCTCATCATTCGGCTCCTCATGGCGGTATGAATTGAGTATTAGCGATTATTTTCACTCTGTTATAGGAAACTCCTTTGACCGCGTGGCAACAGATCGTTACGCCGTTAAGATTTATCTTTAAGTTGCGATCCATCCCGCTCTTTCACTTAGTGTAACCGTATACACTGCTTTGCTATCCCGCGTCCTTACCGTTTCAATAACAGGATTTACTCATGGTTTATCAAGCAGATGCCCAGCGTTATGAGAAAATGACCTACCACCGCTGCGGGCGCAGCGGCCTGAAACTCCCGGCAATTTCACTGGGTTTATGGCACAACTTTGGCGACAGCACGCGCGTGGATAACAGTCGTGACCTGCTGCGCCATGCTTTTGATAACGGTATCACCCATTTTGATCTGGCCAATAATTACGGTCCGCCTCCTGGCTCGGCCGAGGAGAATTTTGGCCGGATTCTGCGCGAAGATTTTCGCCCGTATCGCGATGAGCTGGTGATCTCCAGCAAGGCGGGTTACACCATGTGGCCAGGACCTTATGGCGACTGGGGTTCGCGCAAATACCTGATTTCCAGCCTGGATCAGAGCCTGCAACGCATGGGGCTGGAGTATGTGGATATCTTCTACCATCACCGCCCGGATCCGGAAACGCCGCTGGAAGAGACCATGGCAGCGCTTGACCATCTGGTGCGCCAGGGCAAAGCGCTGTACGTGGCGCTTTCCAACTACCCGGCAGAGCTGGCCGCGCAGGCGATTGCTATCTTGCAGGATCTCGGCACGCCGTGCCTGATCCACCAGCCGAAATATTCGATGTTTGAGCGCGCACCGGAAGGTGGCTTGCTGGATGTGCTGGCGCAGAAGGGTGTGGGCAGCATTGCCTTCTCCCCGCTGGCCGGTGGTGTGCTGACCGACCGCTATCTCAACGGCATCCCGGAAGATTCCCGTGCCGCCAGCGGCAGCCGTTTCCTCAGCAGCGATCAGCTGACGCCGGAGAAAATGGAGAAGGTTCAGCGCCTGAATGCGCTGGCGCAGCAGCGCGGGCAAAAGCTGTCGCAGATGGCGCTGGCGTGGGTTTTACGCGGCGGCCACGTCACCTCGGTGCTGATTGGCGCCAGTAAAACTGCGCAGATTGATGATGCGGTGCAGATGCTCAACAAGCGTGATTTCAGCGCAGATGAGTTAGCCCGGATAGAGTCAATTCTGGCTTAATCCCGCCATGCGGGCCGACCGGAAGAGAGGGTCGGCCCCAACGAGAATTGCCCCTTTCCCCCCTGCAGAAAAATCCCAATTCGCCGTTTTTGCGCGTTTATCAGAATTCACCAGGCGTTAAGCCAGCAATCTCGTTATATTGTGCTGCTACAGCGGAGAAGGCAGACCGCTGATAAAGGAGATAATATGAAACGCTTATTGCTTGTTGCCACTTTATTGGCAAGTTTGTCCCCGTTGGCGGTACACACAGCTTATGCCGACAGCGCACGTATTACTTTAGCCCCGGGAGTGACGCTGCATTTGGGCGACCGCGACGATCGCGGACGCTACTGGGACGGCGGCCGCTGGCGCGACAACCACTGGTGGCGTAATAATTATCGCTACAATGAAGGGCGCTGGTGGCGACACGAGCAGTGGCGACGCCATGAAGCAGAGCGCCGACATCATGAAAGGGAAAGGGAGCGCCGCTGGCGCGACCACGAGCGCCATCGTGAATGGCGTCACGACCACGGTCGCCATCACGGCCACGACCGTTGGTAACCATCCTGGCGGGTCAGGCATGCCTGACCCCTACGAAAAACATCCATTTGAATGCTGCGGCATAGGCCGCATGCATAACGTTAAGCGTAGGGGCGGCGGCATGCCCCGCCCGGTTTTTTACAAATTCATTCCCATCGATACCAGCAGATACCCATTCAGCACCACCACAACCGCGACGATCAGGCGGCCAACGTTCTGCATCAGGCGCGAGTTCACCATATCCCCCATCAGCTCACGGTTGCCGGTAAAGGCCAGCAGAGGCACCAGCGCCAGCGCAATACCGAAGCTGAGCAGTACCTGGCTCATCACCAGTATCCGCGTGGGTTCCCAGCCTGCCATAATCACAATAAAGGAGGGCAGCATGGTGATCACGCGGCGCACCAGCAGCGGAATATGGAAGTGGATAAAGCCCTGCATCACCACCTGCCCGGCCATGGTGCCGACCACGGTAGAGGACAATCCTGCTGCCAGCAGGCTAAGGCCAAACACCAGCGCGGCGGCTTTACCTAACAGCGGGTCCAGCGTCAGATACGCCTGGTCGAGATCGGCAATCCCGCTGTGGCCGCTAAAGTGGAATGCGGCAGCCGCCGTGGCCATCATCGCCAGATTCACAAAGCCGGCGATAGTCATGGCAATCGCCACATCCAGCTTGGTTGAAGTGTAGCGCTGCTCCCGCGTACCGCCATCGCTGCTGTTCTGCGTCAGCGAGGAGTGCAGGTAGATGACGTGCGGCATAATGGTCGCGCCAAGCACCCCCGCCGCCAGCAGCACGGCATCTGCGGTTGGCAGTGATGGCACCGCCATACCCTGCAGCAGGTCGACCACCTTCGGCTGCGAGAAAAACAGCTCAATCACATAGGCCGCCGCGACAAACAGCAGCAGGCCACCGATCACCAACTCCAGCGGCTTTGAACCACGGCTTTGCAGCATCAGGATCAGAAACGTTGCCACACCGGTGAGCATCGCCCCCTGCAACAGGCTGACGCCAAACACCAGCTTGAAGCCTATCGCCGCGCCGATAAACTCGGCGAGGTCGGTTGCCATGGCGATAATTTCCGCCTGCACCCAGTAAAACCACACCGCCGGGCGCGGAAAACGATCGCGGATATGCTCGGCCAGATTTTTGCCTGTAGCGATACCCAGCTTGGCAGACATCAGCTGGATCACCATCGCCATGATGTTGGCCCAGACAACGACCCACAGCAGGGTGTAACCGTAAGAGGCACCTGCCTGGATATTGGTGGCGAAGTTGCCGGGGTCGATATAGCCAATCGCCGCAATAAAGGCTGGCCCCATCAAGGCAAATTTGATTTTACGACTACTGCGGACGTTCTGCTCCGCAGTGCGGCTTTCCGACATAGCTGTTACCCCTGCTGCTAAACACCTGACAATTATCATGCCTTTAAGTGATAATGATTATCAAGTGCATTTAAAGTGGTTATCTTTATCGCTGTGATAGCCAGCGCTATGAGTTATAGCAATGGCTATACTTTTAGATAAAGTACGGCAACGCCAAAAAATGAGCAACCTTTTTCACTGTAGGGTATCTGGCATTCACTTACCACTTGTGCGGTGATTTTTTCATCGCAATTCAGCCAGGATTGTTTTAATAAAGAGGTCGGTAAGCGCAACTTTACGCGTAAGCTGTTAAAAAAGAGTGAAAACCTGTGACGCCTCAAGCTTTTCTGTAATCTGCTGCAATAGGGAATTGTTATATTGAGGCATAGATCTCGTTTTTCCGGTTCCTGTTACATAGAATGTGCAACGAAATATAACAGCCCTCAAATTTGGAGCAAATATGTCCCGCATTCTTCACTTTGCTTTGGCACTGGTGGTGGTGACTCTGCTGGCCTTGTTAGTCAGCCGTGACCGTAAAAACATCCGTGTCCGCTTTGTCATACAGCTATTGGTGATTGAAGTCGCCCTCGCCTGGTTCTTCCTGAACTCGGAAGTGGGTCTCGGCTTCGTCCAGGGGTTCTCAAATCTGTTCGAAAAATTACTGAAGTACGCGGCGGAAGGGACCAACTTCGTCTTTGGTAATATGAGCGATAAAGGTCTGGCCTTCTTCTGGCTTAATGTGCTGTGCCCTATCGTCTTTATCTCTGCGCTGATCGGCATCCTGCAGCACTTCCGCATTTTGCCCATCGTCATCCGTGCCATCGGTACCGTGCTGTCAAAAATCAACGGCATGGGCAAACTGGAGTCTTTCAACGCCGTCAGTTCTCTGATTTTGGGACAGTCAGAAAACTTTATTGCGTATAAAGATATCCTTGGAAAAATGTCCGAACGCCGCATGTACACCATGGCAGCGACCGCGATGTCGACCGTTTCAATGTCGATTGTCGGCGCCTACATGACCATGCTGCAGCCAAAGTATGTGGTCGCCGCGCTGGTACTCAACATGTTCAGCACCTTTATCGTGCTGTCATTGATCAACCCGTACCGCGTTGATAGCGAAGAAGACCTCAAGCTGGGGAATACCCATCAGGGACAGAGCTTCTTCGAGATGCTGGGCGAATATATCCTCGCCGGTTTCAAAGTGGCAGTGATCGTGGCAGCGATGCTGATTGGCTTTATCGCCCTGATCTCCGGGATTAACGCGCTGTTCGACTTTATTTTCGGTATCAGCTTCCAGGGCATTCTTGGCTATGTCTTCTTCCCGTTCGCGTGGGTGATGGGCGTGCCGGCTCATGAAGCGCTGCAGGTCGGCAGCATCATGGCGACCAAACTGGTATCAAACGAGTTTGTGGCAATGATGGATCTGCAAAAAATCGCCGGTACGCTGTCACCGCGTGGTGAAGGCATCCTGTCGGTGTTCCTGGTATCGTTTGCTAACTTCTCCTCGATCGGTATCGTGGCGGGTGCCATCAAAGGCCTGCATGAAGAGCAGGGCAACGTGGTTTCCCGCTTTGGCCTGAAGCTGCTGTACGGCTCAACGCTGGTCAGCGTGCTGTCAGCCTCGATTACGGGTCTGGTGCTGTAATAGGTTTGCGGGCTGACCGAAAAAAAGGTCAGCCCTGTGCCAAATCCCCCTTAGATTCACAACGGTACCGCCAGGTGCTCGCGCAGCGTTTTCCCCTGATACTCCTTTCTAAAGGCCCCGCGCCGCTGTAACTCCGGCACCACGTAATCGGCAAAATCATTCAGTGACGCAGGCATATCGGCCGGCATCAGCACAAATCCATCGCAGGCCCTCTCCTCTACCCAGCGAATCATCTCGTCAGCTATCGAGCGTGGTGTGCCCACCAGCAGCGGGAATGAGGCACTGGCGGCGTAGGTTTTCGCCACCTGCGCCAGCGTCTTCCCTTCCTGCCGCGCCTGCCTGATCACATATTCAAAGCGCCCTTTGCTGCCGCTGATCTGCGCAAAGATATCCGGGAACAGCTCATCAGGGTCATGCTGTGACAGATCGTAATTCATGCTGGCCGACATAAAGCTCAGGCCCGCCAGCGGGTTAACCAGTTCGTCCAGCTCACGGCGTTTCTCTTCAGCCGCCCGCTGCGTGGCGGCCACCACTGGCATAATTCCCGGCAGCACTTTGCAGGCGGCGGGCGGGCGACCGTGCAGGGCCATCTGCTGTTTGAACTGCTGATAGAACAGCTGCGCGCGCGCCAGCTCGGGCTGCACGGTAAAGATCACCTCCGCCAGCCGGGTCGCCACCTGCTGGAAATCCGCCGAGACGCCCGCAAGGATCTGCACCGGCCTGCCCTGCGGCGGCTGGCTGACCGTCAGCGGACCTTTGATTTGAAAATGTTCGCCGTGGAAATGGCTGTAGCTGACCTTGCTGGCATCGACATACACGCCGCTGGCTTTATCGGCCACGCGCGCGCCGGGTTGCCAGCTCGCCATCAGCAGCTGCACCGCGTCGATAAACTCGGCCGCGCGCTGATAACGTTCGCCGTGCGGGGGCAGCTGCTGGCGGCTGAAGTTGTGCGCTTCGCCGTCGTTAGTCGACGTCACCGCATTCCAGGCGGCGCGCCCGTGGCTGAAGTGATCGAGGGTCGCCAGCGTGCGCGCCGCGTGAAACGGTTCGCCATAGGTGGTCGACAGCGTGCCCCCCAGCCCGATGCGGCGGGTGAACAGGCTGAGCGCGGTCAGCAGCGCCATCGGTTCCGGGCGCGCATAGCCGGGACGATACTGCACGGTAGTGGCGATGTCCGCACCGTAGATATCATCGATCGACAGCTTATCGGCAATAAAGGCGAAGTCGAATTTTGCTGCCTCGGCCTTCTGCACCAGCTTCAGCCAGGTTTCCAGCTGCATCGGGTCCGGGTTTTCGGCGTCAGGATGGCGCCAGCCGCCCGCATGCAGCCCGGTGTCGCTCAGGTAGAGTGCCAGGTGCATAACTATTTCCCCGCCGATAAGGAGAGATCGATAAACGATTCGGCCTTGAGCGGTTTCGGGATCAGGCCATTTTTCGCGTAGAAATCAGCGGTATTTTGCTGGATAGCCAGCACCTGCGCCTTATCGCTGACCACCGTGTTGATCTCACGCTTCACCTTTTGCAGCGCGACTTCCTGCGGGATGCGCAGCAGCTTAGCAATTGACGCGGCGTACTCCTGCGGATGCTGTGCCCCCCAGGCCCGTGCGCGCGTCAGCCGCTGGCTGAAGTCCGACAGCTCGCTGCGCCTGGCGGCAATCGCGCTGTTGCTGGCGACCAGGTAGTTGAGCGCCGGGTAATCTTTGCCGTCAGCAATAATCTGCGCGCCGGACTGCTGGGTGGCGAACGAGACGTAAGGCTCCCAGGTGGAAACCGCATCCACCCCGCCCTGATCCAGCACCAGCGTGGCCTCTGCCGGGGTCGTGAACACAAAATTGACCGCTTTGACCGCGACGCCAGCGCGTTCCAGTACCTGCAGCGCCAGATTATGGCCCGACGAACCTTTGACGGTGGCAATGCGCTTGCCCGCCAGCTGCTGTGGCGTGGTGATAGCACTGCCCTTTTTGACGATAATCGCGTTACCCGCATACTGAGTGGCAAGAATGCCTTTGGCATCCAGGCCGGCGGCCACGGCAAAAGTGAGCGGTGCATCGCCGACCGAACCGGCATCAATCGAGCCGGCGCGCATCGCTTCCAGCAGCGGAGCGGCATTGGCAAATTCGTGCCAGTCGAGCGTATACGGCAGATTGTTCAGCTCGCCAGCGGCTTCAAGGATGGCACGGGCATTGCCGCGCTGATCGCCGACCGACAGCGTGGCGGCAAAGCTGGTGGAGCTGACGGCGGCCAGCAGCAGGGAAACAGGAAGCAGATAGCGTGATTTCATCGGGTGTCTCAGCAAGAGGAAAAAACTGAGACTAGCACCGCGCTGTTTATAATCTGAACGCATTTTATCGGCAATAAATATGCATAATGAGCATATTAAATTCCGCAACGGGCCATTATGCTGACGTTTTTTACTGCTGGAAAACTGCGATGAAACTGGAAGATCTTCACGCCTTTGTCACCCTTGTGCAGCTGCAGTCCACGCAGCAGACCGCCAGCCGACTCGGGCTGACTCAGCCTGCCGTGACGCGACGGGTGCAAAACTTTGAGGAGGCGCTCGGCGTGCTGCTGCTGGACCGCCAGACCAAACCGCTGAAACCGACCGCGCTTGGCCTGCTGGTGTATCAGCAGTGCAAGCGCATCGCCGCTGAAGTAGAGGCCCTGACGCAGCTGGTCTCTGGTGATGCCGCCCCGCAGGGCGTGCTGCGCTTTGGCCTGCCGCACAGTCTGACCGATGATAGCCTGCTTCCGGTGCTGGCCGCCGTGCAGCAGCGCTACCCCGATTTACAGCCACGCCTGAGCAGCGGCTGGGGTAATCAGCTACTGCAGCAGCTGGATCAGGCCCAGCTGGATGCCGCCCTGCTGCTGTTCCCGGCGGGGAAAGTCTTTGCCGGTGGATTGCAGGCGCGCGGTCTGGGCGCCGTGCCGCTGGTGGTGGTGGCCGCCGATGATGGACAGCCGCTGCCGCGCACGCTGGCGCAGTGCTATGCCCGGGGCTGGATCCTCAATCCGGACGGCTGCGGTTTTCGTGCCACAATTGCCCGCGCGCTGGCGGACCAGGGGTTGCCGCTTCAGCTGAATATGGAAGTTCAGGGCACCGCGCTGCAGCTGGGGTTAATTGCCGGGGGCAGCGGGCTGGGCATTTTGCCACGCATGCTGCTGCCGCGTGCCGCAAATCAGCAGCGGGTGCGGGAAGTCCCGCTGCAGGACTTCAGCCCGCAAAGCGAGCTGTGGCTGGTGCATCCGGCGCTCCCGGCCAGCCACCAGGCCGCCGTCAATCTGTTCGCCACGACGCTGGCGGCTGGATTTGGCCTCAGCGAGCATTGCTGATTTTTATATTAACAACGAAGAATTATGAATTTCACACATAGTGTTTTCAGCTTTAGGGTTGGCTCTCACCCCGCCAGTGCGCGGCGTTCACCACGGAGAGCACAGCATGAGCATTCAGTTCCTCGGTATGATTGGCCACCGCCTGGCCTCGGAAACCCTTAGCGCCAGCGGCCCGGTGTTTAACAAACAGTACATTGCCGACTTCGCCCGCGCCCACGAAGACGCGGGGTTTGACCGCATTCTGATCGGCTACTGGTCCGATCAACCGGACGGTTTTCTGGTCACCGCCCATGCGGCGGCCAGTACCTCAACGCTGAAGTTTTTACTGGCGCATCGTCCCGGCTTCGTCTCGCCAACGCTGGCGGCGCGCAAGCTGGCGACGCTTGACCAGTTAACCGACGGCCGCCTGGCGGTGCATATCATCAGCGGCGGCAGCGATGCCGAGCAGCGCCGCGACGGTGACTATCTGAATAAAACCCAGCGCTATGCGCGCACCGACGACTTCCTCAGCGTGCTGAACAGCAGCCTGACCTCCGCGCAGCCTTACGATCATCAGGGCGAGTATTATCAGGCGGAGCAGGCATTTTCGGCGGTAAAGCCCGTGCAGGGTAAGCTGCCGATCTATTTTGGCGGTTCCTCCGACGAAGCGATCGCCGTGGCAGCTCGTCACGCCGATGTGTTTGCGCTCTGGGGAGAGCCGCTGAAAGGCGCAGCGGAAACCGTGCGCACCGTGCGCGCCGCGGCCGCCCGCCACGGGCGTGAGATCGGTTTTAATATCTCCTTCCGCCCGATTATTGCCGCCACGGAAAAAGAAGCCTGGGAGAAAGCGGAATATATCCGCGAAGAGGCGCGCAAAAGGCTGCATGAGAGCGGCCACAATTTTGGCTCCACCAAGCCGCAAAGCGTGGGGGCGCAGCGCCTGATGGCCGCCGCCAGTGAAGGTGAGCGTCTCGACAGCGTGCTGTGGACCGGCATCGCACAGCTGGTCGGCGGCGGCTATAACTCCACCTCCCTGGTCGGCACGCCGGATCAGGTGTCTGATGCGCTACTCAAATATTACGATCTCGGCATTGAGAGCGTGCTGATACGCGGCTTCGACCCGCTCAATGACGCGCTGGAGTATGGCCGCGAGCTGATCCCCCTGACGCGGGAAAAAGTGGCGGCTCGCCGCGTGGCAAGGAGCGCCTGATGAGACGTCATGCACTTTACGCCCTGCTGCTGGCGGCGGTGGCGACCTCGGCACTGGCGGCGGAAAAAGTCACGCTGCGGCTGGGCGATGTCAAAGGCGACCGCTTTATCTCGCTGCGCGCCTTGGGACAGCTCAATAATCTGCCTTACGAGCTCAAGCTCAGCTCGTTTGATTCCGGTGCGCCGGTGCAGGAAGCGCTCAATGCCGGAGCGCTTGACGTTGGCTTTACCGGCGACCTGCCGTTTCTGTTCGTCTATGCCGCCGGCGCGCCGGTGAAAGCGGTCGGTGCCTGGCAGAATAACGCCGACAGCATCGCCCTGCTGGCCCGCCCCGGCAGCGGCATCCACAGCCTGCAAGATCTGAAAGGTAAGCAGATTGCGGTCAATCGCGGCGGCTGGGGGCACTTTCTGCTGCTTGGCCTGCTGGAGCGTGCCGGACTGAAACCGCAGGATGTCAGGATGCGCTTCCTTGGGCCGGTGGACGGGCGCGCCGCGCTGGCGACCGGATCGGTTGATGCCTGGGCCACCTGGGAGCCGTATGTCTCCTCCGCTATCGTGGTCGACCACGCCGTGCTGGTACCGCAGGGCGGCGGCAAGGGCATTCTTTCCGGTTACTCCTATGCGCTGGCGCGTGAAGAGGCGCTGAAAGAGAGCGGTAAACGCCAGGCTATTAGTGACCTGCTGGCAAGGCTGGCGAAAGCGCAAATCTGGGCACAG
This sequence comes from Erwinia aphidicola, assembly GCF_014773485.1. Lineage (GTDB taxonomy): Bacteria > Pseudomonadota > Gammaproteobacteria > Enterobacterales > Enterobacteriaceae > Erwinia > Erwinia aphidicola. Next base: position 425,676 of record NZ_JACXBP010000003.1, read on the forward strand.
CAGCATCCGCAACAGTTTGCGCAGGCACTGAGTCAATCACTCAACATGCCGGTCAGCATTACCCAGCGCTGGATCGCCTCCGCGCAGATCCGCCCGACCCATTTTAATCCGCAGCTGGCGGCAACGCTGCAAAAGTCAGCGGACTTCTTCTATCGCTATAAGGTACTGCCAAAAGCCATCGATGTGCATAACGCCTTCGATTATTCGCTGGCCGACGCGGCCAACCGCATCGCCGCCGGGGAGAAACCCCATGAGTAATCCACAACGACTGCGCACCTTTCTCGCCGGGCTGGCGAGCCTGCTCGATGAGAAGCCGCAGCAGCAGGAGATCCTGCTGCACGGCAGTGCACTGCTTAAAGAGCTGGTGCGCGTTGATGACTGGCTGCCCGATGAGTTCGCCCAGCCCGATCCCGCGCGCTACCAGCAATACTTGCTGTATGCCGACGCGCAGCAGCGCTTTTCGGTGGTGAGCTTTGTCTGGGGGCCGGGCCAGACCACGCCGGTACACGATCACCGCGTCTGGGGGCTGATCGGCATGCTGCGCGGTGCCGAAGTTTCGCAAGGCTATCGCCTGACGGAAAGCGGCCTGCAACCCGACGGGCAGGCTGTGCGGCTGGAGCCAGGTACGGTTGAGGCGGTGTCGCCGCAGGTGGGCGATATCCACCGCGTCAGCAATGCATGGAGTGACCGCACCTCGGTCAGCATTCACGTCTACGGCGGCAATATCGGCGGCGTGCGCCGGGCGGTCTACCTTGATGACGGCAGTGAAAAACCGTTTATTTCCGGCTACAACAACACGCATTTACCAAATATCTGGGATCTCTCACATGACTGAATTCAATCCGCTTACCCGCGACTATCATCAGCTGCGCCACGCGCTGCTTAATCACCAGGAGGTGGCGCTGGTCGATGTACGCGAAGAGGCCGACTACGCCAGCGGGCACCCGCTGTTCGCGGTGAATATCGCGTACTCCAAATTGGATATCGAAATCCTTAACCGCATTCCACGGCTGAATACCCCGGTGACGCTGTATGACAATGGCAGCGGGCTGGCGCGGGCTGCGGCGCTCAGGCTGCACGAGCTTGGCTATCAGGATATTGCCCTGCTGGCGGGCGATCTGGCAGGCTGGCGCGAAGCCGGAGGCGAACTGTTCATCGACGTCAATTCGCCATGCAAAGCGTTTGGCGAGCTGGTCGAAAGCCGCGCCGCAACCCCTTCACTCAGTGCCGAAGAGGTCGATGCACTGCTTCGCAGCGGCAAACCGGTGGTGGTGCTCGACGCGCGCCGCTTTGATGAGTACCAGACCATGAGCATTCCCGGCAGCATCAGCGTGCCGGGCGGCGAGCTGGCGCTGCGCGTGCGCGATCTCACCCCTTCACCGGAAACCACTATTATTGTTAACTGCGCCGGACGCACGCGCAGCATTATCGGCACGCAGTCGCTGGTCAACGCCGGCGTGCGTAACCCGCTTTTCGCCCTGCGCAACGGCACCATCGGCTGGACGCTGGCCGGCCTGGCGCTGGAGCACGGACAGTCACGCCAGTATGCAGGCACCAGCGATACCGCGCGAGTGCAGGCGGCGCGCCAGGCGAGGACGCTGGCAGATAAAGCCGGCGTGCAGCGCACCACGCTGAAAGAAGTACAGCTGTGGCAGCGCCAGCAGCAGCACAGCGTATATCTGTTTGATGTGCGCGCCGCCAGCGAATACGAACACGGCCATCTGCCGGGCAGCCGTCATGTGCCCGGTGGCCAGCTGGTGCAGGAGACGGACCACTATGCCAGCGTGCGCGGCGCGTGGATTGTGCTAATCGACGATGACGGCGTGCGTGCCAACAGCACCGGCTCGTGGCTGGCACAGCTGGGCTGGCAGGTGTGGGTGCTGGACGACCTCTGCGCGCAGGATTTCAGCGCCAGCGGCGGCTGGGCACCGCTTATCCCACCTCTGCCAGCTCAGCAGGAAGTTGAACCGCATCAGTTGGCCAACTGGCTTGCAGAGGGCGATACGCAGGTGCTGGATTTCACCACCAGCGCCAATTACGTCAACGCGCATATTCCCGGTGCGGCCTGGCTTCAGCGCTCGGCACTGACGCAGCAGGGGGCGGCCATTCTGCCCGCCGCGCAGCGTTACGTGGTGACCTGCGGCAGCAGTATGCTGGCACGCTATGCAGTGGCACAGCTGGAAGCGCTGACGGGTAAAGCGGTTATCGTGCTGAAGGGCGGAAATACGGCATGGAAGGCGGCGGGATTGCCGGTGGAAGCTGGGGAAACAGCCCTGCTGCTGCCGCGCATCGATCGCTATCGCCGCCCTTATGAGGGTACGGATAACTCCGCCGAGGCTATGCAGGCGTATCTCGATTGGGAGTATGGTCTGGTGGCGCAGCTGGAGCGCGACGGCACGCATGGGTTTAGCGTGCTGACGGCGTAAAATTCGTCGCGTCGCTATGCCGAAACAGGGGGCGGGCGTACGTCCAGACCGACCGCGACAGCGGTTTCTGGCCGGTAGCTGTAGGGGCGGCTTGCCTGCCCCTGATAAAACGCAGACGAAAAAAAATCCGCCTGAGCAGATTATTGTTCACATCATTAAGAATTTGGTGGAGATAAGCGGGATCGAACCGCTGACCTCTTGCATGCCATGCAAGCGCTCTCCCAGCTGAGCTATACCCCCACTACTAACTCTGCGATTTTTCGGTGCCACCCAATCTGCTGGTGAAGATTTGGTGGAGATAAGCGGGATCGAACCGCTGACCTCTTGCATGCCATGCAAGCGCTCTCCCAGCTGAGCTATACCCCCAAGCCGAAAAACCGTGTCGTGTTGACGGCGGGGATAATATGAAACGGTGGGGTTGGTGTCAACGGCAAAATGATAATCTGAGATCGATCGCTGAAAAAGCCGTCAAAGCGGGCAAGAAAGCGCTAACTCTCTGTTTTCTGCGGCGGTCTCATGCCTCTATATCTGCCTGAGCACTTTTTCTGTTAAGCGCAGGTTAAAACACTCCTAAAAGCTACTTGTTTTTGTTAATTGAGCGTGCAAAACTGCGGCGTTTTTTTGTTGCCGGATCCCCTTGTGCGCTGGATACAAGCGTATTTAACCGCCCGCAGAATCCGGCCCTTTTTGTCACTACACCACCAGAGTTATTATGTCATTGCACACACCAAAAGAAATTGCGGCCGTTGCCGTTGAGTCTGGCGTGGTTAAAAGCCGCACCCCGGTTTCCTCATTACTGATCCTTGGTTTTCTTGCCGGTGCGTTTATTGCATTCGGTTTCCTGCTCTATATTCACGTCGTTAACCAGCTTCCGGCAGAGTGGGGCTCTTTTGGCACCCTGCTGGGCGCAGCGGTATTCCCGGTGGGGATTATTATCACCGTGCTGGCGGGCGGTGAACTGCTGACCGGAAATATGATGGTGATGCCCGTCGCCTGGTTCGCACGTCAAATCAGTGCGCTGAGCGTCATGCGTAACTGGTTCTGGGTCACCGTTGCTAACTTTATTGGCAGCGTGGCTATCGCCTGGTTCTTTGGCCATATGCTGGGCATGACCGAAGGTGACTACCTGAAAAAAACCGTCGCTATTGCCAGCGCCAAAGTTAACGCCGATTTCATGCACGCGTTTATCTCCGGCGTGGGCTGTAACTGGCTGGTCTGCCTGGCGACCTGGCTGGCTTTTGCCAGTAAAGACGTGGTGGGCAAAATCTTTGGCATGTGGTTCCCGGTGATGGCGTTTGTGGCTATTGGCTTCCAGCACGTTGTCGCGAACATGTTTATCGTTCCTGCGGCCATTTTTGCCGGTTACCTGAGCTGGGGCGAATACCTGCCAAACTTTATTGCGGTATTCCTTGGTAACGCCGTCGGCGGTGCTATTTTTGTGGGTCTGGCCTACTTTGTTGCATTTCGTGCACCGCAGCCAGCAAGCTCGACTTCCCGCTAATCGTGCTATCCCCTGCTTATGCAGGGGTATTTCAGATCCTTCTCGACTTTTTTACTCTTCGTTCTGCCAGAGTTAGTAATTTGTGTTAGTTGTTCATGTGATGAATTGTTGTAATATGCACAATGACTTTATTCGGCAAAAGGGATGGTAAAGTGAAAAAGGATTGGTTAACGCCGGAAGAACTGGCACAGCAAACAGGTTTTAGCAGACAGACCATAAATAAATGGGTGAAGAAAGAGGCTTGGACGACCGCACCGAAACCCGGTGTTCAAGGTGGAAAAGCACGCATGATTCATATTGATGAACGCGTAAAGCTCTTTTTGAAATCGACACGTCATGCTGCAGAGCCTAATGCCCAGTACCGCGTCAATCAAAATTCTCTTCCCGCACTTTTAGTGACTTCATTGCAGCAGTTGAGCCATGAAGAACAGGAGAAGCTGGCAGCGATGCTGCTACGCGAGGGAATTCAGGGGATTTTGCAGCGATTGGGTATCAGTAGTTAATACTATAAACCCGGCCTGGCGGCCGGGTTTTTTAATGGCGGAGGGTTAGGCTTCGCGGGTGGCAATAAACGCCAGCGCCTTCTCAATGCGCGCCACGCTGCGTGACTTGCCAATAGCATGCACTGTCACGTCCAGCGCAGGAGACTGACCGCCACCGGTCACCGCGACACGCAGCGGCATGCCAACCTTGCCCATGCCGACTTCCAGCTCATCCGCCGTCGCCTGAATCGCCTGATGGACGTTTTCCGCCGTCCAGTCGCTGATAGCAGCCAGCTTGTCACGCACCACTTCCAGCGGCTGACGCGCGACCGGACGCAGGTGCTTCTTCGCGGCATCAGCATCAAACTCAGCAAACTCTTCATAGAAATAGCGGCAGGACGCCGCCATCTCTTTCAGCGTCTTGCAGCGTTCACCCAGCAGTTTTACCAGCTGCGCCAGCTCAGGGCCGGTGCGGGTATCAATGTTTTCCTGCTCGATATGCCACTGCAGGTGGGTAGCTACGTATTCCGGAGCCAGGCTGTTGATATAGTGGTGGTTCAGCCACTGCAGCTTTTCGGTGTTAAACGCGCTGGCAGATTTGCTGACCTGATCGAGATCGAACAGTTTGGTCATCTCTTCAAGGGTGAAAATCTCCTGGTCACCGTGTGACCAGCCCAGGCGCACCAGATAGTTCAGCAGCGCTTCCGGCAGATAGCCGTCATCGCGATACTGCATTACGCCGACCGCACCGTGGCGCTTGGAGAGTTTCTTACCGTCATCGCCGAGGATCATTGAAACGTGGGCATACACGGGCACCTGCGCGCCAATCGCTTTCAGGATGTTGATCTGACGCGGCGTGTTGTTGATGTGGTCTTCACCACGAATAACGTGGGTGATTTCCATATCCCAGTCGTCAATCACTACGCAGAAATTATAGGTCGGCGCACCATCGGTACGGCGAATGATCAGGTCATCCAGCTCCTGGTTGCTGAACTCGATCGGGCCACGGATCTGGTCGTCAAAAATAACCGAACCTTCCTGCGGGTTGCGGAAACGCACCACGCAAGGTTCATCATCCGCATGATGCTCATGGCTGTCGCGGCAGCGGCCGTCGTAGCGTGGCTTTTCGTTGTTTGCCATCTGGGTTTCGCGCAGCGTTTCCAGACGCTCTTTAGAGCAGTAGCACTTATACGCGCTACCCGCTTCCAGCATCTGGTCAATCACCGTGTTGTAACGGTCAAAACGCTTGGTCTGGTAGTAAGGGCCTTCATCCCAGTTGAGATTCAGCCAGTTCATGCCATCCATAATGGCATCGATCGCCTGCTGAGTTGAACGCTCCAGATCGGTGTCTTCAATACGCAACACAAACTCGCCGCCGTGATTGCGGGCAAATAGCCAGGAGTAAAGTGCGGTACGAGCGCCGCCAACGTGCAGATAGCCAGTTGGGCTGGGAGCGAAGCGGGTTTTGATTTTCATTAATGAATGCCTTATTACGCGGATGCTTTGGCCAGTGTCAGAAGCGTGCTGTCACGTTCTGATTTTTGTGGGGCACATTCTACCATCTGTCGTCGAATCCTCAACGCCATTCCCCGTCTGCCGGGGGAACATTGCCTTGATTTCGTTCAGCAACCCGCTGTTTTTGCCTGAAATCACCACTTCCTGACTATTTTTACGACGAACACACATTTTACATTGAAAAAGCGTTGACTCATTTCGGCGACTCCCTATAATGCGACTCCACACAGCGGGGGTGATTAGCTCAGTTGGTAGAGCATCTCCTTTACACGGAGGGGGTCGGCGGTTCGAGCCCGTCATCACCCACCATCATTTGATGAATGATGCCCGCGAAAATGCAGTACCCAGAGATTCGAGATATGGGTGATTAGCTCAGTTGGTAGAGCATCTCCTTTACACGGAGGGGGTCGGCGGTTCGAGCCCGTCATCACCCACCATATCTCAGTAAGATTTCTGGCCCGCGTTACGATATGGGTGATTAGCTCAGTTGGTAGAGCATCTCCTTTACACGGAGGGGGTCGGCGGTTCGAGCCCGTCATCACCCACCATATCGGGTCGTTAGCTCAGTTGGTAGAGCAGTTGACTTTTAATCAATTGGTCGCAGGTTCGAATCCTGCACGACCCACCAATGTAAGAAGGCGCCCTAAAGGCGCCTTTTTGCTATGTGCGATTCTGGCTGACCGAAAAAGAGGGTCAGCCACTACAGGCTGGTGAATCGCATATCGCGCCGGGTTTCGTAGGGGACGACCGCTTTTCTGGTCGTCCCTGGTTTTCGAGCCGGTGAATCGCATATCGCATCGGTGTTTTGTAGGGGACGACCGCTTTTCTGGTCGTTCCGGATTTGGCGCGCAATTCCCCCAACTTTACTGGTCACCCTGCCCCTCTTTGCACTTTCTTATCACTCCTTTTACGCTTTAACGCCTCAAGTCTTATGCGATCCCGTCCGATAACCCGTATTGGTCAATGACAAAGGAGACAGAGATGAGCACTATCGGCAGCAGTAGCAGCGTCGCCAGCAGTTCAGGCAGCGGCAGCTCAGCTTCACAAACCACCAGCATCACCAAGCAAATCATCGCGCTGGAAAACCAGCTTAAAAGCCTGAGTGACGACCATGAGCTGACGGATGAGCAGAAGTCTGAGCAGCAGCAGATGATCGAAGGCCAGATTGCGATGCTGCAGGCCCAGCTGGCGCAAATCCAGCAGCAGCAGGCGGAAAAAGCGGCGGAAAAGCAGGAAGCGAGTAAGCAGCCTGATAGCGGCAGCAGTAAAGTTGCTGACGGCGTTAACCGCCCAACGGCAACCAATACGCTGAACGTTTATATCTAAAACGGCGGCGCACTGGCACGCTGTTGCGTCAGCAGTTCCGCCTGCTGACGCACTTCCTGCCAGATAGCTTCTGCCGCAGGCGTCAGCGAGCGATTTTTACGCCGTATCAGCATAATGGTGCGATTTATTTCCGGCAGAATGCGCTTGACCATCAGCGGCCTGCCCTGCGGTAACGGCAGCGCCAATGCAGGCAAAATGCTGATACCAATCCCTGCTTCCACCATCGGGTAAAGCGTGGCCGGATGGCCAATCTCCTGGGCGATTTCCGCCTGCACCTGCTGCACGCGCAGTGCCTCATCAATTAGCACCCGGCTACCGGACGCATAATCCTGTAATACCAGCGTGCGCTGATTCAGCATATGCCAGTGGATGGTCGCCTGCGCTGCCAGCGGGTCATCCTGACGGCACAGCAGCAGAAAGGGTTCATCGAGGATCGCCTCCGACTCCAGATCGTCGGCCTGCAGCGGCCCGACGACAATGCCAAAATCCACTTCCGCATTGCGAATGCTTTGCAGCACCCACTGCTGAGGACGGTCGCGCAGCATCACTTTGATCTCCGGGTAATGCAGCTGCCCAGCCGCCAGGCACTGCGGCATCAGATGTGCGGAGATGGTCTGGCTGGCGGCCACACGCACCGTCCCGCTGCGCTGCTGCCCGTAGCTGCGCACATCCAGCAGCGTGTTGTTCAGCTCCTCTAACAGGCGTTCAAGGCGGCTGGCGAGCTGCTCACCTGCTTCGGTCAGCAGCACTTCACGGGTAGTGCGATCCAGCAGGCGAATACCCATTTCGTTTTCCAACTCTTTAATGCTATGGCTGACGGCAGACTGGCTCAGGCCAATCAGCTGCCCCGCCTGGCTGAAACTGCCCTGCTGGGCCACGGCAACAAACACGCGCAGCTGACGAAGCGTATAATTCATCGATTTTGCTCATATATGAATTCAATAAATCAATTTTATTTCTAAACCTCGTCAGCGCACAATAGCCGCATGTTTTTTTAACCAGGCATTAACATGCGTATTTTTCGTATCGACCCACTGATGTTGAAACTGATTATCACCGTGCTGCTGGCCTCTTTCCTGCCTGCGCGCGGCCATTTTGTTGATTTCTTTGAGTGGCTGACTACCGCCGCGATCGCCCTGCTGTTCTTTATGCACGGCGCCAAGCTGTCGCGGGAGAAAATCATCGCCGGCGGCGGCCACTGGCGTCTGCACCTGTGGGTGATGTTCAGCACCTTCGTCATGTTCCCGGCGCTGGGCATGCTGTTTGTCTGGTGGCATCCGCTTAATCTCAGCACCGAGATTTATACCGGCTTTATGTATCTGTCGATCCTGCCGGCTACCGTTCAGTCATCGATTGCCCTGACCTCTCTGGCCGGGGGGAACGTTGCGGCGGCGGTGTGCAGCGCTTCGGCTTCCAGCCTGTTGGGGGTATTTATCTCTCCTCTGCTGGTTGGCCTGCTGATGAACGTCCACAGCGACGTCCCGGGCGGCAGCCTGGCGCAGATCGGTCGCATTATGCTGCAGCTGCTAGTGCCGTTCGTGATTGGTCATCTGTCGCGCCGCTGGATTGCCGGATGGGTTGAGCGCAACCGTGGCCTGATTGGTAAAACGGACCAGGCATCGATTTTGCTGGTAGTTTACTCCGCCTTTAGTGAAGCGGTGGTCAACGGTATCTGGCACCGCGTGGGGGCGATGACGCTGGTATGGATTGTGGTCGGCAGCCTTGGCCTGCTGTTTGTGGTTCTGGCCGTTAACCTGGCCGCAGCGAAGCTGTTCGGCTTTAATCGGGCGGATGAGATCACCATTCTGTTCTGCGGCTCGAAAAAGAGCCTGGCAAACGGCGTACCGATGGCGAACATTCTGTTCCCGTCCGCGGCGGTGGGGATTATTGTTCTGCCGCTGATGATCTTCCACCAGGTGCAGCTGATGGTCTGTTCAATGCTGGCGCAGCGCTATAAGAAGGCGGGAGAGAAGCTGGCCACCGGGGAAAAAGCCAGCACGAGTAGTAAAGCGGTGGTTGAATCGCAGAAGTAACGTGCCACACTTACCGTCGCAGACCGAGCGGCTGCGACGGTTACCCCTCTTTATTCCTGACTTTCCCCCAGGCCACGTCCCGGCAGCGTCTTACAGGCCGGGCCATTCTCCGCTGGCGCAACCGTCGGATATTTATCATCCGGAGTAATATAGACCGGCGTTGTGGCAACAAAACCATCTGCGAAGATGGCTTCAACGTAGGTTGCCTGCCAGCCTTTCTCCGGTGATGCTAATTTGATATTCAGCGATTCGCTAATCGGCAGCGTTTCTGCCTGGTATTCAATCTGACAGGAGTGGCGGAAATCACGCGCTTCCGGGTTTACTGCCTGCCAGAGCTTAAGCTCTTTGGGCGACTCGGAGAACGTTACTTTTAGCTGGCTCTCCTGCAATGCCGTTGTTACCACCGGCAGCGGCTGCGACTGCTGGATTCGATTCACAAAATGGGTTAGTGACTGCTCGGCGAAGTCACGGATACCTGCATGCCCGCTGTTGGGTGCCATACGCAGGGATTTTTGCCCCGGCAGCTGGTCAAAGTAGAAACGGCTATTATCAGGTACATAGAAGTCATCACCGCTGGCATTAATAATATATTTGGGGATCTCCAGACGCTGACCGTACGCGCTGTCTTTATATTCCAGCGGGTCTTCAATTTTCATTAACTCAGCAAACTGTGGCGTTTCCACGCTGGTATCGACCCCCTTTTGGAAATAGGGATAAAATGCCACTGGCCAGTTATTACCATAGCTGCGATACATATGCTTTAGCGCCGGGCGAATACCCAGTAAATCAATGGCAAACGGTGCAATAGCCTCAACGCGAGGATCGGCTATCGCCGCCAGCCATGTGGTCCAGCCGCGTTTTGAAATACCGGAGACAATGAATTTTTTCACCTGCCACTCATCAAGCTCGCGCTCTGCCAGATTCATCACCTGCGACACCGTGGCCGCCATCGGTACGTGCAGCGGAATCGTTGGCGTTGCCTGCGGATCTTGCATAAAAATGGACCAGCTGTGCGCCACGCTGTCATCTTCCGCTTTAGCCTGCGCATCGTTAGCGTAAGTGAGTAGCTGATTCGGGACATTGCTGACTGAGACAATAATCGAGCGGGTATTACGCGCCAGCGAGGCTAATTTCTCTCTGGTCATATCGGTTGGGGCTTTGGCCGGCTTACCCGGTTCGGGATTATTGGTGCCGTTATTAATAAATACCACCGCCCGGGCGGAAAGCGCATTCTGCGGAATATAGATATCAACATCGTGCTGCCATACTGCAGGCTGAACCAACCCTGCCGGTGACCAGGACTGAGAGTTGAGTGAATAGTGGCGCAGTTCCAGCTGCTCGAGATTTTCGCTGCCTAGCCAGTGGTAGTCCAGCGGTTCGGATGCCAGCGCTGCACGATAGCAGGGGATAACACTGCTGAAGCTGTCTTGCGGATTACCACAATCAGCCCAGGCAGCGGTAGAGCAAGCGGCGCCGGTGAGGCCAGCCAGAGTAAGAATATAAGCACTTAAACGCGGCATTAACGTTCCTTTTAGCTAAAATCATCATTAGCTGACGATGATATCGCGTAAAAAGTGCCAGTTGCCGCATGGCTAAGGTTGTTTAAGGGGCAAATCAACTGTTTAAGCTAGCGCTTAAGCGGTTTCACCAGCCCTTCCAGACCTTCGATTTTAATCGCCAGCGCGATCTGCATCAGCTCCCCCAGATGCCCCTGCGGGAACTCATCTTTACGCGCAAACCACAGCAGATACTCTTCCGGCAGGTCGATCAGCACCCGCCCTTTGTATTTGCCGTAGGGCATGACGGTATTGGCGATCTCAATCAGGTGTTGTTTTTCCATGTCACTCGCCCAGTAAGCGGATCATTTCTGCTTCGTCGATCACCTCAATCCCCAGCTCCTGCGCTTTGACCAGCTTGGAGCCGGCGGCTTCCCCGGCAATCACCAGATCGGTTTTCTTCGACACGCTGCCGCTGACTTTCGCCCCCAGCGCCACCAGCCGGTCTTTCGCTTCGTCGCGCGAGAGAATGCTGAGCGAGCCGGTCAGCACCACGGTTTTCCCGGCGAACGGACTGTCGATCTCTTCGGCTTTCACCACTACCACTTCCGGCCAGTGGATGCCGGCTTTCTCGACCAGCAGGCGGATCACCTCACGGTTGCTCTCTTCATCCATAAAGTTACGCACGTGGCTGGCGACCACCTTGCCCACGTCCGGTACGGCGATTAACGCCTCCAGATCGGCGGCCATTAACGCCTCCAGGGTACCGAAATGCGCGGCGAGGTTAGCAGCGGTGGCTTCGCCAACTTCACTGATGCCCAGCGCATAGAGGAAGCGGGCAAAGGTGGTTTGTTTAGCTTTCGCCAGCGCGTCGACGACGTTCTGTGCCGACTTCGGCCCCATACGATCCAGCCCGGTCAGCTTGCCGGGGGTGAGATCGAACAGATCCGCCGGATTTTTCACGTACTCTTTATCCACCAGCTGGTCGATGATCTTCTCGCCCATGCCGTCGATATCCAGCGCCCGACGCGACACAAAGTGTTTAAGCGCCCCTTTGCGCTGCGCGCCGCAGATCAGACCGCCGGTACAGCGGGCAACGACCTCTCCCTCAACGCGCTCAACGTCCGAGCCGCAGACCGGGCAGTGCGTCGGGAACTGCACTTCACGCGCCTGTTGCGCGCTCTCCACCACGCTGACCACCTGGGGAATCACATCACCCGCGCGACGGATCACCACGCGGTCACCAATCTTCAGGCCGAGGCGTTCAATTTCATCGGCGTTATGCAGCGTGGCGTTACTCACCATCACGCCCGCGACCAGCACCGGCTCCAGGCGCGCTACGGGAGTAATCGCGCCGGTGCGGCCCACCTGGAATTCAACGTCGCGCACCACGGTCATCTGCTCCTGTGCCGGGAATTTAAACGCCACCGCCCAGCGTGGTGCGCGTGCCACAAAGCCGAGCTGCTCCTGCAGATCGAGCGAATCAACTTTGATCACCACGCCATCGATATCAAAGCCGAGATTCGGGCGGTCGGCCTCCACCTGATGGTAAAACGCCAGCACTTCTTCCGCGGTGTGGCACAGGCGCACGCGTTCACTGACCGGTAATCCCCAGGCTTTAAACTGCTGCAAGCGCCCGATATGGCTACGCGGCATTTCACCGCCTTCCAGCAGGCCAAGACCGTAGCAGAAGAAGGTCAGCGGGCGTTTGGCGGTGATACGCGGGTCAAGCTGGCGCAGCGACCCGGCGGCGGCGTTACGCGGGTTGGCGAACACCTTATTGCCGGTGCGGCGCGCTTCGTCGTTCATCTTTTCGAAGCCAGGCTGCGGCATAAACACTTCGCCGCGCACTTCGACGCGGGCTGGAATATTCTCCCCGCGCAGGCGCAGTGGGATGGCGCGAATAGTGCGCACGTTAGCCGTGATATTTTCGCCAGTGGTGCCGTCGCCACGGGTGGCAGCGCGCACCAGTTCGCCGTTCTCATACAGCAGGCTGACCGCCAGTCCGTCGAGCTTCAGCTCGCAGCAGAAGGTGATCTCATCCACGCTTTTCAGGCGATCCTGCACGCGCTTGTTAAATGCCAGGTAGCTCTCTTCATCAAAGGCATTATCCAGCGACAGCATGGGCACTTCATGACGCACCTGCTCGAAGGCGCTTAATGGCGCAGCCCCGACGCGCTGGGTCGGGGAATCGCTGGTGATGAGTTCAGGATGCTCAGCTTCCAGCGCGCGCAGCTCCGCCATCAGACGGTCATATTCCGCATCGGGGACTTCGGGGGCATCAAGCACGTGGTACTGGTATTCGTGGTGGCGAAGCTGGGTTCGCAGATGGGTGAGTTGTTGTTGTACGGATTCCATAGCGGCACCATCAAAGATAAAAAACCCCCGAAGACGGGGGTTTGGGAAGAGTTCGATTATAGCGGGAAACTCAGAGGCTGTTAGCGTCAATAACGTCGCGGATGCGTGCCTTGTAAGTTTCCAGCTTTTGCGGCGTCATCATGCGGCGTTCATCATCCAGCACCACGCCACCAACATCGTCGGCGATGCGCTGTGCGGATTGCAGCATCAGCTTGAAGTTCTGATGGGCATCACCGTACGACGGCACCATCATAAAGATAGAGACCCCCGGGGTGGAGAACTCGGACATGTTATCCGGGTTGAACGACCCTGGTTTTACCATATTCGCCAGGCTGAACAGGACCGGGCCGCTGCCCGCCGGGTTCAGATGACGATGGAAGATGTTCATTTCGCCAAACTGGAAGCCAGCCTGCAATACGCCCTGCAGCAGCGCTTCACCGTTGATCACGCCACCGGCGTGGGCCGAAACGTGCAGTACCAGAACGGTCTCTTTACGCCGCGCTTCTTCACGCTTCTGCTCGGCAATCTCTTCAACCGTCGGTTCCGTCACTGCTGGCTGCACTGGCGCAGCGGGCGGGCTAACAGGCTCACGCGTGACGGCCGGGCGAGCAGGCTCAGGCTGACGCACCGACGCTGAGACTTCCGGTTCATCGTATTCAGGTTCCGGCGCGTGCGGCAGCTCACCGCCAAACAGCGGATCCAGCTCTGGCTGCTCATCAATTTGTGGCTGATGACGCACAGGTTCTGGTTCTGGCTGCTGACGTGGTTTGGGCTGACGCGGCGGCTCATCCCCGGCATTAAATCCACCCAGGGAGGTGTCCGTTGGCTCAGGCTGGTTACGCTGTACGCGCACTTCACCTACGCCCTCTTCGTCATCCTCGAACGCTTCTTCTCTGTCCTGCTTTAAACGCTTGTGCGGGCGATCGCGAAAAACGGATGAGCGCTCTTTACGGCTGGTCCACAGGCCGTGCAGTAAAAGCGCTATTATGGCGATCGCGCCAACAACGATTAATATCAGACGCAAATCCTGCATCATTGTATTCTCTGTTGTTCCAATACCTTGCCACCGCGGCAAACTTTATCCTCTAACTGTATTTGCCCGAGTACACAAGTGCAAGTCCGTGCAGTATTTTCTGACAAATATCACGTACCAGGTGTGCTTTTTTGCTGTTTTTTCGCGCAAAGGGCACCTGGTAAGTGGAAAAAGCTGGGTTATGATAGCCACAGCCTGCCCGAATAATGGAGAAAAGCAGTCCATGTCACATCACAATTCCGACCACGCTTACAACGGCGTGCACTATTTTGCTCAGGGATGGAAACTGATCCGCCTGCCTGGCATCCGTCGTTTTGTCATTCTTCCACTGTTAGTGAATATCGTCCTGATGGGTGGCGCCTTTGTCTGGTTGTTCCACCGCATGGGCCAGTGGATACCAGAGTTGATGGCGCTGGTTCCCGGCTGGCTTCAGTGGCTGAGCTATCTGCTCTGGCCACTGGTGGTGTTGTCGATCATTTTAGTCTTTAGCTACTTTTTCTCCACTATTGCCAACTGGATTGCTGCACCGTTCTGCGGGCTACTGGCGGAACAGCTGGAAGGAAGGTTGACCGGTAAACCGCTGCCGGACAGCGGCTGGAGCGGGCTGGTGAAAGATCTGCCGCGCATAATGAAGCGCGAATGGCAGAAACTGGCTTACTATCTGCCACGTGCGCTGGTCCTGCTGTTGCTCTATTTTGTCCCAGGTTTTGGTCAAACCGTTGCACCAGTGCTGTGGTTCCTGTTTAGCGCCTGGATGCTGTCGATTCAGTACTGCGACTATCCGTTTGATAACCACAAGGTCAGCTTCCGCCAGATGCGCTCTGCCCTGCGTCAAAATAAGACCGACAATATGCAGTTCGGCGCGCTGGTCAGCCTGTTTACCCTCATCCCTGTTCTGAATCTGGTGATCCTGCCCGTCGCCGTTTGCGGCGCTACCGCGATGTGGGTCGATCGTTACCGCGCGCAGCTGGCACTGCATCGCTAAACGTTCTCTACCCCCGCTGATTGCAGCAGGCTCACGGCCAGGGATGGCCGTGCGGAAAGCAGCCCTGCCTACTGAAACCTGTCATCCCGCGATGATATTCAGCCCAATATTTCTGGTAAAACTTCAGTGTTCGCCCTCTGCGCACTGATTTCTCATGCTTACAGATGCCCCTTATGCCATTTCGGCAGGGCTTATTTCCAGCGAACATATCTATATACGATTTCTTCACTTCCTTGTGAAATTGAACAAGGTATGCTCTAAGCCAATCTCAAAATTTCAGACAGTTAAGGACAGGCTATGAGCAAGATCTATGAAGACAACTCTTTAACAATCGGTCATACGCCGCTGGTTCGACTGAACCGCATCGGTAATGGACGCATTCTGGCTAAAGTTGAATCGCGTAACCCTAGCTTTAGTATCAAATGCCGTATCGGTGCCAATATGATTTGGGACGCGGAAAAACGGGGAATTCTGAAACCGGGCATCGAACTGGTGGAGCCGACCAGCGGCAACACCGGTATTGCGCTGGCCTATGTTGCAGCAGCACGCGGTTATAAGCTGACGCTAACCATGCCGGAAACCATGAGCGTTGAGCGCCGTAAACTGCTGAAAGCACTCGGCGCTAACCTGGTGCTGACCGAAGGTGCGAAAGGCATGAAAGGGGCAATCAGCAAGGCAGAAGAGATTGTTGCCAGTGACCCGGATAAATTCGTGCTGCTCCAGCAGTTCAGCAACCCGGCAAACCCGGAGATCCACGAAAAAACCACCGGCCCGGAAATCTGGGAAGATACCGATGGCGAAGTGGATGTCTTTATTGCCGGTGTTGGTACCGGTGGCACCCTGACCGGGGTGAGCCGCTACATCAAAAACACCAAAGGCAAAAAAGACCTGATCACCGTGGCAGTGGAACCGACTGACTCGCCGGTCATTGCTCAGGCGATTGCTGGTGAAGAGATCAAACCCGGCCCGCATAAAATTCAGGGTATCGGCGCTGGCTTCATTCCTGGCAACCTCGATCTCAACCTGGTTGACCGCGTGGTCGCCATCACCAATGAAGAGGCGATCTCCACCGCACGTCGTCTGATGGAAGAGGAAGGTATTCTTGCCGGTATCTCTTCCGGGGCAGCCGTTGCTGCCGCGCTGAAACTGCAGGAAGACGAGGCGTTCGCCAACAAAAATATCGTGGTAATCCTGCCCTCTTCCGGCGAGCGTTACCTGTCAACCGCCCTGTTTGCGGACCTGTTTACTGAGAAAGAATTGCAGCAGTAATGCCGGCTGGACGAAATTGTCTGAAAAAGCACCCGAACGGGTGCTTTTTTGTGGACTGCGTCAAACTTTTGTCACCCTGCAGATTGATTTTACCCTCGTGTGTCTGGTATTTAGACTGCCAATTATTTCGATCCGTAAAATTAATCGCGGCGTGAACTGGATCAAGCTGAATCGATTTACTGGTTTGGCGCTGAAAGGTAATCGCGGCATAATGGTAGGCGGAAAAGCGAGGCGGAAATCCCGGATTTTCACTCAATCTTAACTCCACCTTACCAGCGCATTTTTTGGCCAGTCTTCATACCATGCCAGCGCGACTCAATACAGGCTAAAGTCATGCCTCCAGGCTAGACTTTGGATCAACAACACCAAACCATGAAGTTGGGGAAACATAATGTTCCAGCAAGAAGTCACCATTACCGCACCAAACGGCCTGCACACTCGTCCAGCAGCTCAGTTCGTTAAAGAAGCGAAAGCCTTCTCTTCCGAAATCACCGTTACTTCTAACGGCAAATCTGCCAGCGCCAAAAGCCTGTTCAAGCTGCAGACGCTGGGTCTGACTCAGGGCACCGTTGTTACCCTGTCAGCAGAAGGCGAAGATGAGCAGAAAGCCGTTGAGCATCTGGTTAAACTGATGGCTGAACTCGAGTAATCAGCACACTTTCCAGCTGTCCAGCGCAGTGTTTCAGGACAGATGATTGCAATATTGATCGCGGACAGTACGTCCGCGATGTTGCTTTCGTAAAGTAGCCGAAAGTAGTCAACTCACATTGCATTCTGTTCCGGCTCGCTGAGTGGATCAACCGATGCAGTCATCTGGGCTACTTTGCTTCAGATGATTATCAGAGAAAGAAAAGGTAGGGTTATGATTTCAGGCATTTTAGCATCACCGGGTATCGCTTTTGGCAAGGCGCTTCTGCTGAAAGAAGATGAGATTATCATCAACCGGAAGAAGATTACTGCCGACCAGGTCGATCAGGAAGTTCAGCGTTTTCTTGATGGTCGTAAAAAGGCTGCCGTGCAGCTGGAAGCGATCAAAATCAAAGCCGGGGAAACCTTCGGTGAAGAGAAAGAAGCGATCTTCGAGGGGCATATCATGCTGCTGGAAGATGAAGAGCTTGAGCAGGAAATCATTGCCCTGATTAAAGACGAGCATGCCACAGCGGATGCCGCTGCCTTTTCCGTGATCGAAGGCCAGGCGAAAGCGCTGGAAGAGCTCGATGACGAATATCTGAAAGAGCGTGCTGCCGACGTCCGTGATATCGGTAAACGCCTGCTGCAAAATATTCTTGGTCTGCATATCGTTGACCTCAGCGCTATCAACGAAGAAGTTCTGCTGATCGCGAAAGATCTGACGCCGTCAGAAACCGCGCAGCTGAACCTGAACAAAGTGCTTGGCTTTATCACCGATATCGGTGGCCGCACCTCACACACCTCGATCATGGCCCGCTCACTTGAGCTGCCCGCTATCGTAGGTACCGGCGATGTGACCAACCAGGTAAAAAACGACGATTTCCTGATCCTCGATGGCGTTAACAACCAGGTGTACGTGAATCCAACGCCTGAGAAAATCGAAGAGCTGAAAGCGGTCGCTCACCAGTATCTCAGCGAGAAAAACGAGCTGGCGAAGCTGAAAGATCTGCCTGCCGTGACGCTTGACGGTCACCAGGTTGAAGTCTGCGCCAACATCGGTACCGTACGCGACGTGGCCGGTGCAGAGCGCAACGGCGCGGAAGGCGTAGGTCTGTACCGCACCGAGTTCCTGTTTATGGACCGTGACTCACTGCCAACCGAAGAAGAACAGTTCCAGGCGTATAAAGCCGTCGCGGAAGCTGTGGGTTCTCAGGCGGTGATCGTGCGTACTATGGATATCGGCGGTGACAAAGATCTGCCGTACATGAACCTGCCGAAAGAAGACAACCCGTTCCTCGGCTGGCGCGCAATCCGTATCTGTATGGACCGCAAAGAAATTCTGCATGCCCAGCTGCGCGCGATCCTGCGTGCCTCCTCCTTTGGCAAGCTGCGCATCATGTTCCCGATGGTGATTTCCGTTGAAGAAGTACGCTTCCTGAAAGCCGAACTTGAAACGCTGAAAGCTCAGCTGCGTGCTGAAAGCAAATCCTTCGATGAGAGCATTGAAGTCGGCATTATGGTGGAAACCCCTGCCTCGGCCGTTATCGCTCACCATCTGGCAAAAGAAGTTGATTTCTTTAGTATTGGGACAAACGACCTGACGCAGTATACTCTGGCCGTGGATCGTGGTAACGACCTGATTTCCCATCTCTACAACCCAATGTCACCTTCCGTTCTGACGCTGATTAAGCAGGTTATTGATGCTTCTCATGCCGAAGGTAAGTGGACTGGTATGTGCGGTGAGCTGGCAGGCGACGAACGTGCTACACTACTGTTATTGGGAATGGGGCTGGACGAATTCAGCATGAGTGCCATTTCTATCCCACGCATCAAGAAAATTATTCGTAATACGAATTTTGAAGATGCGAAGGCATTGGCAGAGCAGGCTCTGGCTCAACCGACAGCGGACGAGTTGATGAACCTGGTCAACAAGTTCATTGAAGAAAAAACACTCTGCTGAAGCCTGACACGCTGGCCCAATATTACTGCTTAGGAGAAGAACATGGGTTTGTTTTCAAAACTTTTTGGCGATAAGTCAGATTCCGCATCTGGTGCCATTGAGATCGTAGCACCGCTGTCTGGCGAAATCGTTAATATCGAAGATGTACCGGACGTCGTGTTTGCGGAGAAAATTGTTGGCGACGGTATCGCTATCAAACCTACTGGCAATAAAATGGTTGCGCCGGTCGATGGCACCATCGGTAAGATTTTCGAAACCAATCATGCTTTTTCCATCGAATCTGACAATGGCATTGAGCTGTTCGTCCACTTCGGTATCGATACCGTTGAGCTAAAAGGCGAAGGCTTCAAGCGCATCGCTGAAGAAGGCCAGAAAGTGAAAAAAGGCGACGTCGTGATTGAGTTCGATCTGGCTCTGCTGGAAGAGAAAGCAAAATCGACGCTGACGCCAGTGGTGATCTCCAATATGGATGAGATCAAAGAGCTGGTTAAGCTGACGGGTAGCGTTGTAGTGGGTGAAACTCCGGTTATCCGCATCAAGAAGTAACGCTATCGTTAACGTCAAAAGCCCCCCGCAGGCAGCTGTGGGGGGCTTTTTTTTATGCCGCTGATACCGGGTTAAGAGCTGGAGAGCAGCGCATCACGCAGGCTGAGGGCATTCAGCGGGGTGTCATCCAGATCCAGCTGGTGCTCCAGCTGAAGCAGGTGCTCGTTCATCATCGCCTGAGCTTCTGCCACCTCCCCTGCTTTCAACGCGTTAATCACTGCACTGTGCTCCTGACACTGACAGGCGGGGCTGTCATTGCGCTGATACAACGCCACGATTAACGAGCTGCGCACCATCAGGTTTTCCAGCATCTCAATCAGTACCTGATTATCGCTGATCCTCGCCAGCAGCAGGTGGAACTGGCTCAGTTCACGCACGATATCACGGCGATCTTCACCGGCGATGGCGCGCTTTTCCGCCTGCATATGGGCATCGATTTCGGCCTGATGGCACGCCAGTTTTTCGGGGGTAATTGCGGCAATCATTGCGCCTTCAATCGCTCGACGGGCAATAAACACTTCTCTGGCCTCACGCGCCTGCGGCCGTGCAACCCGCGCGCCGCGATTTGGCGCGATCGTCACAATTTTCTGAAGCGCCAGCCGCTGCAGCGCGGCCTGGACGTGATTGCGGTTGGCCGATAACGCCTCCACAATTTGTGACTCAACCAGACGTACTCCCGGTTTTAACCGATGCTGTGCAATAGCCACTGATAACGCATCGACTATGCGCTGCACTTCCTGTTGTCTGGCGCTGCTCACACCGCTCATGACGTTTCCTCTTTAAATACTTATACCACCCAGTGCGGCAGGCGAAGAGTGATTTCCAGTCCGCCGTCACGGGCATTCATTGCGCTGACGTCACCCCGATGGGCCGCCACGACTTTACGCACGATGGATAACCCAAGGCCATAGCCTTTACCTGAAAGGGGCGAGTTTACGCGCACAAACGGGTCGAAAATGCTGGAAAGCTTATCCGCCTCCACCCCCGGCCCGCGATCGCGCACGCTGATAATCAGCCAGCCCTGCTCCTGGCGCAGGTTTATCTGCACCTGCTGGCCTTGCAGCGAGAAGCGCAGCGCATTACGCACCACATTCTCCACCGCCGAGCGGATCAGATTAGCATCCCCTTTGACGGTGTAATCCTGCTGCTCATCAGCGTACAACAGGATTTCAACGCCGGGAACCTGTGCTTCATAACGCGCATCGTTCGCCACCGCTTCCAGCAGCCCCAGCAGGTCGAAATACTGCTCATCCGGCAGCGCCTGATGCTCTGCTCGCGACAGCGTCAGCAATTCGCCGATCATTTTATCCAGGCGCCGGGCTTCTTCATCAATGCGGTCGAGCGAAGTACCTACCGATTCCGGCGTCTGGCGCGCCAGCCCGGTCGCCAGCTGCAAACGTGCCAGCGGTGAGCGCAGCTCGTGCGAGACATCGTGCAGCAGCTCCTCACGGGCGCTGACCAGCACCGACAGGCGCTCGACCATGGCATCAAAGTCCTGCGCCACCACCGACAGCTCATCGTGGCGGCGGCGCATCTGCGGGAACAGACGCACCGAAAGGTCACCTTTTGAAACGCGGGCAAAGCCGGCGCGCAGCTGGCGCATCGGGCGCGTCAGGTTCCAGGCAAGGATCAGGCTGAACAGCAGGCCACACACCATGCCGACGATAAACAGCGGTTCCGGCATGTTCAGGATGCTGTGAGGATGCCTGCCCATGGAGCTGTCAGCGCGCAGCCCCGCCACGTCGTAGCTCAGCTGATACTGGCGGCCATCGGCCCCTTTGACCCACTCCGTTACCTCTTTGGGAAACTCACCCGGCCCCAGATCGCGGTTGAGTTCATCGCGCGGCTGAAGCTGCGGCGGCGGTGACGCCACCACTTTGACCGAGAAGAAACGCCGGTCGTTAGGCGGCCAGTCGACCATCATATCGTTCAGCGCCTCCATCCCGCCGCGCTGCAGCACCGAGACGGCCGACGTCATCTGCAAATTAACGATGCGCTTAGTGGCCATGTTTTCTGGCGGCTCATGATGCTTGCCATATAAGCTAAAACCCAGCCAAAGCAGCTGGGTAATAGCGATATAGGTGAGCCAGAAGCCGATCAGGATCTTCCAAAACAGGAAGCCGCGGAAGCCGGTTTTCATCGGATACGGTAGCCGATACTGCGCACCGTCTCAATATTGATGGTGTCATGGGTCAGCGCGGCCAGCTTCTGGCGGATATTACTGATGTGCACGTCCACGCTGCGGTCGTAAGCTTCACGCGGGCGGCCTAACCCCTTTTCAGAGAGTTCATCTTTCGACACCACGCGGTCCGGCGAGCGCAGCAGCAGGTCCAGCAGGTTGAACTCCGATGCCGTCAGGTCAAAGGGCTTTTGCTGCCACTCGCTGATGCGCGTGGCCGGATTAAGCGTCAGCTCGCCCCAGGCGATAACATCTTTATTCTCAATAACCACGGGCTGCTCCTCCACGCGGCGCAGCACCGCCCGCAGGCGCGCCACCAGCTCACGCGGGTAGCATGGCTTCGGCATATAGTCATCCGCCCCCATCTCAAGGCCGATCACGCGATCGATGTTGTCGCCCTTGGCGGTCAGCATAATCACCGGCAGGCGGCTGTTCTGTCGTACCTGGCGCAGCACGTCAATCCCGCTCATATCCGGCAGCATAATATCAAGGATCATCGCGTGGTACTGGCCAGATAGCGCCCCATCCACGCCCGCTTTGCCGGTCAGCACCAGCGAGGCGTCAAAACCTTCCGCAATCAGATACTGACTGAGCATGGTGCCCAATTCGAGGTCGTCATCGACCAGTAAAATTTTCATACAGGATCTCTCAATGATACAGCCGCCATTTTCGCCTTAAACCGACGAATTAGCAGCCGCTTTTACCCAATCCTTACAGTCTAACAAAGGCGGAAAAAAGGGGCGGAAGGATTTGATAGGCGCGGCGCCAGAAGGTTCTGCCGCCGTTGAGAAAAAGGAAGGCTAATAGACGCCGGTTGAGAGGTAGCGGTCGCCGCGATCGCAGATTATCGCCACGATGACGCTGCCGGGCTGTTCACGCGCGATACGCAGCGCTCCCGCCACCGCGCCGCCGGAGCTGACCCCGCAGAAGATGCCTTCGCGCTGTGCCAGCTGGCGCATCGTCTCTTCGGCTTCCTGCTGTGACATATCGATCACCCGATCCACCAGCTCAGGACGGAAGATGCCCGGCAGATAGGCGGCAGGCCAGCGGCGAATGCCGGGAATGCTGCTGCCTTCCGAGGGCTGCAGCCCGACAATCTCCACCGAGCTACTCAGCTCTTTCAGATACCTGCCGACGCCGGTAATGGTCCCGGTGGTGCCCATGCTGGAGACAAAATGGGTCAGGCGGCCAGCGCTCTGCTGCCAGATTTCCGGCCCGGTCGTCTGATAATGCCCGAGCGGGTTATCCGGGTTGTTAAACTGATCCAGCACCTTGCCTTCCCCGCGTGCCGCCATCGCGGCGGCCAGGTCACGCGCGCCCTCCATGCCCTGCTCGCGGCTGACCAGAATCAGCTCGGCACCGTAGGCCTTCATCGCCGCCTGGCGCTCAATGCTCATATTCTCCGGCATCAGCAGCTTCAGCACATACCCTTTCATCGCAGCGATCATCGCCAGCGCAATACCGGTATTGCCGCTGGTCGCTTCAATCAGCACGTCGCCAGGGTGAATTTCCCCGCGCAGCTCAGCCTGATGGATCATCGACAGCGCAGCACGGTCTTTCACCGAACCGGCGGGATTATTTCCCTCCAGCTTGAGCCAGATTTCGCTGCCGTTGTCCGGTGCCAGGCGCTGCAGCTTAATCAGCGGCGTCTTGCCGATGGTATTTTCGAGTGTGGTCAAGGTGTGATTCCCGGCATGAAATGAGAGAGGCCGGAATTACCCAGCCTCTCCCCAAAAGATGTCAGAACAAAAAATATCAGGCGCTATGCGCAAAGGCAACAGGGCGTAATGGCGTATCACCGTGATACAGGCGCGCGTGCTGCAGGCCAACGAACAGACGCTCACCGCGGATCGGGGCGACCTGGTCCCCCTCCATTACCACGGTAATTGGCTCACCGCTCCACTCTGCGGGCTGAACCACCAGCTGCCAGTAATGCCCACGCGGGCTGACTTCCAGAATCTGTACCGGCAGCGGCGTTTCCAGGCTGCTCTGGCGGCTGACGTTAATCTCCCACGGGCGCAGGAACAGCTCAACCGCCCCCTGATGTGCCGGCGCGTAGCCCAGCGGCCAGTGATGGGCACCAACGTGGAACTGGGAGCCGTGCACTTCGCCGTCGAAGCGGTTCACTTCGCCGAGGAACTCCAGCACAAAACGGGTGGCCGGATCGCGCCAGACGTCGTCCGGCGTGCCCACCTGCTCAATGTTGCCCTGGCTCATCACCACCACGCGGTCGGCGACTTCCATCGCTTCTTCCTGATCATGAGTCACGAAGACGCTGGTGAACTTGAGTTCTTCATGCAGCTGACGCAGCCAGCGGCGCAGCTCTTTGCGCACCTGCGCATCCAGCGCGCCAAATGGCTCATCCAGCAGCAAAATCTGTGGCTCAACGGCCAGCGCACGCGCCAGCGCCACACGCTGCTTCTGCCCGCCTGACAGCTGTGCCGGATAGCGGCTGGCAAGATGCCCCAGCTGCACCATCTCCAGCAGGCGGGTGACCTTCTGCTTAATTTCTGCTGCTGACGGGCGTTCGCGGCGTGGCAGCACCGACAGGCCAAAGGCGATATTGTCGAACACCGTCATATGACGGAACAGCGCGTAGTGCTGGAACACAAAGCCGACCTGGCGATCGCGGGCATGCACGCGGCTGACATCCTTCCCGTGGAAGCTCAGGCGCCCGCTGTTCTGGTTTTCCAGCCCGGCGATAATACGCAGCAGCGTGGTTTTGCCGGAGCCAGACGGCCCCAGCAGCGCCACCATTTGCCCGGAAGGGATATCCAGGGAAATATCGTTCAGGACTTTCGTCTTGCCGAAGGATTTATTGATGTTACCGATCTCAATGCTCATGGTTCCCCTCCCGTTGCAAGCGCTTCTGCTGGCTCTCTAACCGCCACTGCACCGCACTTTTCAGAAACAGCGTCACTATCGCCATCAGAGTCAACAAGCCCGCGGCGGTAAATGCGCCCACGCTGTTGTAGTCCTGATGCAGTAATTCAACCTGTAATGGCAGCGTGTAGGTCTCGCCGCGAATCGATCCCGATACCACCGAGACCGCACCAAACTCACCAATCGCACGGGCGTTGGTTAACACCACGCCATAAAGCAGCGCCCAGCGGATATTGGGCAGCGTCACGCGCCAGAACATTTTCCAGCCGGAGGCGCCCAGCAGCACCGCCGCTTCATCTTCGTGCGAGCCCTGGCTCAGCATCACCGGCACCAGTTCGCGCACCACAAACGGACAGGTGACAAATATGGTGACCATGGCCATGCCCTGCCAGGAGAACATCAGCTGGATGTTATGGGCATCCAGCCAGCCGCCTGCCGGGCCGTTCACGCCCCAGAACAGCAGATACATCAGCCCTGCCACCACCGGCGACACGGCGAAAGGAATATCAAACAGCGTCAGCAGCAGCTGGCGACCGGGGAAGCTAAAACGCGTCACCAGCCAGGCCAGCAGGGTTCCGAACACCAGGTTGACCGGCACCGCGATCAGCGCAATCAGCACGGTCAGCCAGATCGAGTGCAGCATATCGGCATCGCCAAGATTGCTCAGCGTGGCCATCAGCCCCTCAGAAAATGCGGTAGTGAAAATTGCCACTAAAGGCACCACCAGCAGCAGCAGGGAGATCAGCATCCCCAGGCCAATCAGGATCCACTTACCCCACTGAAAGCGGGTACGATCTGCCCCTTTAAAATCGGTAACGTCTGCCATTAGTGGCCTCCAATACGACGGCCAAAGCGGCTCTGCAGGGTGTTAATCGCAAACAGCAGCAGCAGCGAGGCGGCGAGGATAACCGAGGCAATCGCGCTGGCTGCCGGATAATCGAACTCCTGCAGGCGCACAAAAATCATCAGCGAGGTCACTTCAGTTTTCCACGCAATATTCCCGGCGATGAAGATCACTGCGCCAAACTCGCCGAGGCTGCGGGTGAACGACAGCGCGGTTCCGGCCAGCAGCGCCGGGCCAACTTCCGGCAGCACCACGCGGCGGAAGCTCTGCCACGGCGTCGCACCTAAGGTTTCAGCCGCTTCTTCATACTCTGGTCCTAACTCTTCCAGCACCGGCTGCACGGTACGCACCACAAACGGGATACTGGTAAACGCCATCGCCACGGCAATACCGAGCCAGGTGTAAGAGACTTTAATATCGAACTGCGCCAGCCACTGACCGTACCAGCCGTTGACCGAGAACAGCCCGGCCAGCGTCAAACCCGCTACCGCGGTTGGCAGCGCAAACGGCAGGTCCATCAGGCCATCAAGCATGGCGCGGCCCGGGAAGCGGTAGCGCGTCAAGATCCATGCCATCAGCATGCCAAACAGCGCGTTGAAGAGGGATGCCACACCGGCAGCCAGCAGGGTCACTTCATACGCCGCAACCACCTGCGGGTTGGTGATCACTTCCCAGTACTGCGCCAGCGTCATCTGCGACAGCTGCATCAGCAGCGCGCTGATCGGCAGCAGCAGGATCAGACAGGTGAAAAACAGGCTGCTGCCAAGGCTGATGCCAAACCCGGGCAGTACGCGCTTACTACTGGTTGCAAACATCTTTAACGCCCCGCCGCTAACAGCTTATCCAGCTCGCCACCGCTGACGAAATGGGTTTTCATCACCTGATCCCAGCTTCCGAAAGACTCCTCAACCTTAAACAGGTTGGTCTGCGGGAAGCGATCTTTCTGTTCAGCCATCAGCTGCGGATTATTCACCCGGTAGTAAAACTGGGTCATTATCTGCTGTGCCTTCGGCGTGTAGAGATAGTTGAGATAGGCCTTGGCCGCGTCTTCGGTTTTGTTGTGTTCGACATTTTTATCGATCCACGCCACCGGGAACTCCGCCAGAATATTGGTTTTCGGTACGATCACTTCATAACCGTCTTTCGCGTACTGGTTGCGGATGGTGTTCACCTCCGACTCAAAGCTGATCAGCACATCGCCCAGCCCGCGCTCCACAAAGGTGGTGGTGGCCCCGCGTCCGCCGGTATCAAACACTTCGACGTTTTTCAGGAACTGGGTCATCGACTTCTCGGTTTTGGCTTTATCCTGGCCATCGGACCGATCGAAAGCCCCCCACGCGGCCAGATAGGTATAGCGCGCATTACCGGAGGTTTTCGGATTCGGGAAAATCAGCTTCACATCGTCACGCACCAGGTCGTTCCAGTCGTGGATGTTCTTCGGGTTACCTTTACGCACCAGGAAGGCCATGGTGGAGTAAAAGGGCGAGCTGTTATTCGGCAGGCGCTGCTTCCAGTCGGCCGGGATCAGGTTGCCTTTGTCATGCAGGATCTGCACGTCCGTGGTCTGATTGTAGGTTACCACGTCCGCCTTTAGCCCCTGCAGGATTGCCAGCGCCTGCTTGGAGGAACCGGCATGGGACTGTTTTATGGTCAGGGTGTCGCCCGGATGCTGCTGCGCCCACTGCTGCTCAAACGGTGCATTCAGGGCGGTAAACAGCTCGCGTGACACATCATACGAACTGTTGAGAAGTTCTGTGGCCTGCGCGCCTGTTGCCAGCAGTATAGAAAGTGCGGTAGCGCTCACTAATTTTTTAACCGTCGGTAACGTCATATTGCACCCTGAAAGATTGCCTGCCAGGCAGGCCATAAGAGCGTTCAGTTTATTTATAACCCGGGTGAAAGCTGTAGCGGTTTTATATACCGTTTGGTGCTTTGCAAGTAGAAAACGCTATAAGGGTGTGGAATTGGTTATGCAGGGGATGGGAAATGAACGTCGGGGCGGGTCATGACCCGCCCGGTCCAGGCATGCCTGGACCCTACGTGTGGCTAACTGACATTACAACGCCGCTAGCTGCTCCAGCGACGGCGCATAGAAGTAGCTGCCGCTTACCGGCTTGGTGAAGCGCAGCATCGCATCGAACTTGCCGTCGGTTTCGCCAAACATGCTCAGCAGCTGCTGCTCAATGTTATGTAGCGTATGGCAATAGGCGAGGAAAAACAGCCCGTTGGTGCCGCTGGCCGTGCCGTACGGCAGGCTCTGACGCAGGATCTTCAGCCCTGCCCCATTTTCCTTAAGGTCAACGCGCGCCACGTGTGAGGTCGCCGGGCGGGCATCCCCTTCCAGCTCTTCATTACTGACTTTGGTACGGCCCATAATCTGCTCCTGCTTATCCACCGCCAGGCGGTTAAACATTTTCAGATTGTGCTGCCAGCGCTGGCTGAACACGTAGCTCCCCCCCGCATTAGCGCCCGCGGCAATAATCGCCACCTGCTGGCGCTTTTCACCCTGAGGGTTTTCAGTGCCGTCAACAAAGCCGCTCAGATCGCGGTCTTCCGTCCAGCGGAAGCCGTGCGTCTCTTCGGCAATGCGCAGGGTGTCACCAAAGGCCGCGAGCGCAGCCTGGGCAAGGCTAAAGTTAACATCGTGACGCAGCGACTGAATATGGATCAGCAGGTCGCGCTGGGTGGCGGGGGCCATGCCCTTGCCCAGCGGCAGGAAATCTTTCAGCTCGCTGACCTGTGACGGATTGAGGTCGCTCCACAGGCCGTTGCCAAAAGCAATCACGGCACCGAGGCCGGCATCCGGGTACTGCTGCTGCAGTGCTGCTAACTGCTGTAAGAAGTTCGCCACGGCGCGGCGCAGATCGGCAATATCGCCCGCCACCATGGCTTCAAGGTAAATAGCAAAACGGCGATGTTCTAACAAAATGCCGCTCTGGAAATGGGACATACTGCTCTCCTGGCGTTCAGGTTATTTCTGGTCGATTTTGCGCCGTATCATACCTTAAATCGTACCGCCAGGAGACTATTTATACGCAGTATTACTGGGGTCTTTGTCGCCAGGCTTTAGCGGCGCCAGATAATTTTGCTCAGCTTCCAGCTTTTCAACGCATCGTCAGACGGCATCAATCCTTCCGGCCCGTGCCATTCGCCGCTGAACTGGTAGCTGATGTGCTGGCTGCCCGGCGCCTTACACTCCACGCTGGCGCTGTCGCCTGCGCTGGTCTGCTGGCAGGCGCCAAACGCTTTGCTGTAGAGATCGCTGAATGGCGTGCCGATCTTAACGCCGCTCTCAGTGGCCACATCGCTGTCGCTGACCTCAATCTGGTTAACGGTCGTCTGCCCCGTCAGCACCATCTTGACCTGTTTGTCGCTGTCCAGCGCCTGCCAGAAGTGCACGATATTACCGTTGGCGGTGCGCATCCCCTGGCGCAGCTGATAGTTGCCGCTCAGGCCATCCTCTATCGCCTCCTGCTGCATGGCGGTGCTGCCATTGACTTTACCCACGCCCTGCTCGCTCACCTGCAGCGAAGAACTAAACCAGTGCGTGGGGGACAGGCTGGACCACGACCAGGAAATCGGATTCCACCAGGTGGACGACGAGGCGCTTTGCGGCTGCGAAGAAGAGGAACCGGCGCAGCCAGCCAGCATGATGGTGGCGATTAACAGCGCCGGGCGAAAAGTTTTCATGACAACTCCAGTGAATAAACGGGGTCCTTAATTACCTGCTTGGAGTACCGGCAGGCAAAAAAGTTTTATTTAATGATTTTTTGCCGGGTCGAAGCAGTCGCGCAGCCGCGGGGAGAACAGCAGCGCCAGCAGCGCAAGGCCATCCAGCAGCGTCACCATCAGCAGCAGTTCGGAGAGCGGATCCTCTTCCTGCCACTGCATCAGCAGCGGCGCCAGCATCGTCACCGCCAGCGTGATAATCAGCACCCAGCGCCAGGCCTGCCACAGGCGCGGCAGGCGCTGACGATAACCGGTCAGCAGCAGGCCGATGGCGGCTGGAATGCCAAAACCCAGGCCGAGCCAAAACGAGTGAGTATCCGGGTAGAACAGCTCCAGCAGCTGCGTGCCCTGCTGGCGCGACGCACCGGCCATAACAAACATCACCCAGGTGCGGGCCTGCAGCAGTAAGATCGCCCAAAAGCTCAGCGGCAGTCGCAGCTGGCCTTTGGCGTCGTAATCATCAGGGGAATAATTCAAAATAATAAATTAATACTCGCGGTCTTCAATCAGACGCTTGCCAAGCAGCAGGCTGTCCTGAGTTTCATAATCCAGCTTTTCGTAAAAGCCCGCAACCGCATCGTTCTCTTCGCGCACCATCACATTGATTTTTGGGCAGCCGCGCGCAATCAGTTTTTTCTCCAGGCGATTAATCAGCGCGTTGGCAAAGCCACGGCCCTGATAATCAGGGTGCACGCCGAGATAATAGGCAGAGCCGCGATGTCCGTCGTAGCCGCCCATCAGCGTGCCAACGATCTCGCCCCCCACCACCGCCACCAGGAACAGATCCGGGTCGTGATTGAGCTTACGCTCGATATCCATTTCCGGGTCATTCCACGGACGTAACAAATCGCAACGCTCCCAAAGGGTGATCACTTCTTCAAAATCATCTTGTCGGAATGCGCGGATTTCCATGGGATATACCTGATGTTAAGGCTAATTTGCTGATTATCACGCTTTCTTCTGCGGGTGCAAGTCTGTTAACGCACCTGAAAGAAAAAAAACGGCCGTTGTGCAATTAGTCAGCTGAAATAACTGGTAAAAACCTGAAATAGTTCCCCCCTCGCTGTCGATGCATCGTTACGATATAACAATAAGCACTTAATGCTTCAGGATCTTCTTATGAAAAAGATTTCTCAGCTGACGCCGCTCACCAGCCGCCGTCAGCTTCTGCTCTCCGGCCTGGCGCTGGCGCTGCTGGCGAACAGACCGGCCCGCGCAAAACAAGAAGAGGCCACGCTGCGGGGCAGTTCAGTTCTGCCGAGGCCGGTTTCTCCACCGCCGCCGCGCGCGAAAAACGCTAAACGTATCGTGATGATTGACCCCGGCCACGGCGGGATTGACTCCGGCGCGGTCGGTCATGAAGGCTCGGAGGAGAAGCACGTGGTGCTGGAGATCGCCAACCATATTCGTCACCTGCTGGGTGACCATCCGCGTATTGAAGTGCGCCTGACGCGCGAAACCGATCGCTTTATTCCGCTCGGCGAGCGCGTGGAGATCGCCCATCAGCACGGTGCTGACCTGTTTATGTCGGTGCACGCCGACGGGTTTACCAGCCCGAGCGCTAACGGCGCCTCGGTCTTCGCCCTGTCAAATCGTGGCGCCAGCAGTACCATGGCACGCTACCTCTCCGAGCGTGAAAACGCGGCAGATGACGCCGGCGGCGTCAAAGTGGCGGCGAAAGATCACTATCTGCAGCAGGTGCTGTTTGACCTGGTGCAGACCGATACCATTAAAAATAGCCTGACCCTCGGCAAGCACGTGCTGAGCCAGATCCGCCCGGTACACCATCTGCACAGCCAGCACACCGAGCAGGCGGCGTTTGCGGTGCTGAAGTCGCCCTCCATCCCGTCAGTGCTGGTGGAAACCTCATTT
Source organism: Erwinia aphidicola (assembly GCF_014773485.1). Classification (GTDB taxonomy): domain Bacteria; phylum Pseudomonadota; class Gammaproteobacteria; order Enterobacterales; family Enterobacteriaceae; genus Erwinia; species Erwinia aphidicola. The sequence goes on from NZ_JACXBP010000003.1 coordinate 456,743, forward strand.
ATCACCAACCCTGACGAGGAGCGCCTGCTCGGCACCACCGCGTTTCGCCAGAAAATTGCCGGGGCGATCGCCGACGGCATCGTCAGCTTTTTTGACGAGTATGATGCGACCAGGCGCACAGGCTGAGCCAAATGGCGTATAATCCGCGCGTCTTTTTGCCACAGGATTTACTCATGAACACTCCGGATATCGCCCAGGTTAAGCAATTTTTACTCCACCTGCAGGATGAAATTTGTCGCAAGCTGGCCGCCGCCGATGGCGCAGCCGGTTTTGCCGAAGACAGCTGGGACCGCCCTGGCGGCGGTGGCGGGCGCAGTCGCGTACTGCGTCAGGGCCGGGTGTTCGAGCAGGCTGGCGTGAATTTTTCTCACGTACACGGTGATGCAATGCCGGCTTCCGCCACCGCTCACCGCCCGGAACTGGCGGGACGCAGCTTTGAGGCGATGGGCGTATCGCTGGTGATCCACCCTGAAAATCCCTATATCCCGACCAGCCACGCCAACGTGCGCTTCTTTATCGCCGAGAAACCGGGCGCCGACCCGGTGTGGTGGTTTGGTGGCGGTTTCGATCTGACGCCCTATTACGGCTTCGAAGAAGATGCGGTGCACTGGCACCAGACCGCTGCCGACCTGTGCCAGCCGTTCGGCGAAGATCTCTATCCACGCTATAAAAAGTGGTGCGATGATTACTTCTATCTCAAGCACCGTAACGAGCAGCGCGGTATCGGCGGGCTGTTCTTTGACGATCTGAACACGCCGGATTTCGACCAGAGCTTCGGCTTTATGCAGGCGGTAGGCAATGGCTTTACCGACGCCTATCTGCCGATTGTCGAGCGCCGCAAGGCGATGCCGTGGGGCGAACGCGAGCGCGATTTCCAGCTCTATCGCCGCGGGCGCTACGTCGAGTTTAACCTGGTATGGGATCGCGGCACGCTGTTTGGCCTGCAAACCGGGGGCCGCACTGAATCGATCCTGATGTCGATGCCGCCGCTGGTGCGCTGGGAATATGACTATCAGCCGCAGCCCGGCACGCCGGAAGCCGCGCTGTACAGCGATTTTATCGTCCCCCGCGAGTGGATCTAAATGAAGCGGCCGGGCATCTCACCCGGCCTTTTTGAGGATCAGAGCGGGGCGGTTTGCGCCTCCACCACCGCCAGCGCCACCATATTCACGATGCGCCGCACCGAAGAGATCGGTGTCAGCACGTGGACCGGTTTGGCAATCCCCATCAGTACCGGGCCAACCGTCACGCCGTCGGAGCAGGAGACGCGCAGCAGGTTGTAGCTGATACGCGCCGCCTCTACGTTCGGCATAATCAGAATGTTGGCAGACCCTTTTAGCGGGCTGTCCGGCATCAGATCCTGGCGAATACTCTCCACCAGCGCGGCGTCGCCGTGCATCTCCCCGTCGATTTCCAGATCTGGCGCACGCGCCTTCACCAGCGCCAGCGTGTCACGCATCTTGCGGGCGGCGGGCGCATCGGAAGCGCCAAAGCTGGAGTGCGACAGCAGGGCAACTTTAGGCTCAATGCCGAAGCGGCGCACGGTTTCTGCCGCCATCAGCGTCAGCTCGGCCAGCTGTTCCGGGGTCGGGTTTTCGTTGACGTAGGTATCGGCAATAAAAGTATTGCCGCTCGGCAGCTCCAGCGCATTCATCGCTCCGGCGACTTTCACATCCGCACGGAAGCCAAACAGCTTCTCCACAATGTCGTAATGCTGCTTGTAGTCGCCGACGGTGCCGCAGATCAGCGCGTCGGCTTCACCGCGATGAACCATAATCGCGCCAATCAGCGTCGGATTACCAATCACCGCCCGCTGCGCCTGCTGCGGTGAAACGCCGCGTCGCTTCATGATCTGGTAATACTCGTTCCAGTACTCTTTGAAGCGCGGATCGGATTCGTTGTTCACCATCTCGAAGTCTTTGCCCGCCTCAATTTTCAGCCCCAGCTTCTGCAAGCGCATCTCGATCACGCTTGGGCGACCAATCAGGATCGGTTTTGCCAGGCCGAGCGTCACCAGCTCCTGCGTGGCGTGCAGCACGCGCGCCTCCTCCCCTTCGGCCAGCACCACCCGCTTCGGATCCTTACGCGCCTGCGAGAACACCGGTTTCATAAACAGGTTGGTTTTATAGACGAACTCCATCAGCTTTTCGCGATAGGCATCGAAGTCGGCAATCGGCCTGCGCGCCACGCCGGACTCCATCGCCGCTTTCGCTACCGCCGGGGCGATCTGCACAATCAGACGCGGGTCAAACGGTTTGGGGATCAGGTACTCCGGGCCAAACGACAGCTCCTGATCGCCGTAGGCCGAGGCAACCACGTCGCTCTGCTCCGCCAGCGCCAGTTCGGCAATAGCGTGCACCGCCGCCAGCTTCATCTCCTCGTTAATTGCCGTCGCACCCACGTCGAGCGCCCCGCGGAAGATAAACGGGAAGCACAGCACGTTATTCACCTGATTGGGGAAGTCCGAGCGGCCGGTGCAGATAATGGCATCCGGGCGCACCTCTTTCGCCAGCGGCGGCAGGATCTCCGGCTCCGGGTTGGCCAGCGCGAGGATCAGCGGGTCACGCGCCATCCGTTTTACCATCTCCTGAGTCATCACTTTTGGCCCGGAGCAGCCGAGGAAGATATCGGCATCAGCAATCACCTCGAGCAGGCTGCGCTTGCCGCTGTCGGCTACCGCATAGGCTGCCTTGGTCTGTTCCATGTTGGCGTCACGGCCCTGGTAGATCACCCCTTTCGAATCGCACACCACGATGTTGTGCTTCTGCATACCCAGCGCCACCAGCAGGTTAAGGCAGGCAATGGCAGAAGCGCCGGCGCCGGAGACCACCAGCCGCACGTCGGAGATGTTTTTCTTCACCACGCGCAGCCCGTTGAGCACCGCGGCGGTACAGATGATCGCCGTGCCGTGCTGATCGTCGTGGAACACCGGGATATTCATGCGCTCGCGCAGTTTCTTTTCGATGTAGAAGCACTCTGGCGCTTTGATATCCTCCAGATTAATACCGCCAAAAGTCGGCTCCAGCGCCGCCACCACGTCGATCAGCCTGTCGGGATCCAGCTCGTCCACTTCGATATCAAACACGTCGATCCCGGCGAATTTCTTAAACAGTACGCCCTTCCCCTCCATCACCGGCTTACTCGCCAGCGCGCCGATATTGCCCAGCCCGAGCACTGCCGTACCGTTGGAGATCACCGCCACCAGGTTGGCACGGGCGGTGTATTTATCCGCCGCCAGCGGATCGGCGGCAATCTCCAGGCAAGGCGCAGCCACGCCAGGGGAGTAGGCCAGCGCCAGATCGCGCTGGGTGGCGAGCGGCTTAGTCGGGGAAACCTGAATTTTTCCCGGGACCGGGAACTGATGAAAATCGAGCGCACTCTGTTTTAACTGATCGTCCATTCGCAGGATCCTTTTCTTTTCTGAGGGTACAAACATCCCAGTATAGAAGGGGCGGACGGGGGAAAAACTTGAGGGAGTGCATAGAATTGGCAATCGCATGATAAGGGCCGATCGAAAAAGAGGATCGCCCCCTACAGTAGGGCTGACCCTCTTTTTCGCTCAGCCCGCGAAACATTATTTGGTCATATTCAATAACGTACGGATATTCTGTGCGGAAGTGGCAATAATATCGATCGCGCCAGTGCGCAATGCACCGAGAATCGCCATCGCTTTGGTGTTTTCGGAGGCGATGGCAATCACGCAGGGAATTTTACGCAGTTCATCAATGCTCAGGCCAATCACCCGATCGTTCATTACCGTATCCACATGCTGACCGTGCGCGTTGAAGAAGTCATAACCAGCGATGTCGCCGATCACGCCCTGATTAAGGCTGGCATCAATGATCTCATGCGGGGTGAACCAGCCGAGCTTTACCATATAGCTATTTTCGTTCATATCGCCGATACCGACCAGTGCCACATCCGCTTTACGGGCGCGGTCCAGCGTCTCTTTAATGGTGCCGTTCTGCATAAAAGCCGCTTTCAACGCCCGGTTTTCCACATAGGCCGGGGCGTAAAGCGTTTCGCTGATCCCGCCAAATTTTTTCGCCAGGCGGCGGCTAATATGGTCGGCGTTAATGGCATCACCGGGACGGTGGGTGCCGCCAATGCCGCTGATAAAGTGGCAGCTGCGGGTGGGAACGCTGCCAGGGTGGTCCGCCACCGCCGCGATATTGCGCCCCTGCCCGACCGCCACCACCGCGTTATCTTTTAGCGACTGCGAGAGATGCATCGCCACCAGGGCTGCCACCTGACGGCGCTGCTCTTCTTCATCCTGATGGTCGAGGGCGATCAGCGCCCGCTGCAGCGGGAAGCGCTCCAGCAGCTGCTGCTCCAGCCGGGTACTGAACACCGGGTGATAACGCACGTTAATCTCAACGATGCCCTCTTCTTTCGCCCGCTTGAGCAGGCGCCCCACTTTAATACGGGAGATACCAAATTTACGCGCAATCTCTTCTTGGGTGATTTCATCCTGATAATATGCAACGGCAATTTCCGTCAGCAGTTCAGTGTCCTGAGATAGCGTGTTTTTTTCCATCCGGGCAGTCGTCTCTCTTGTCGGTTTGAGGTGCTGGCGCGGAAGAACTCACCGCGCCTCAGGCAACAATTTACACCATTTTTTACTTTGACCGGGCGGATTTCTCTCTCGTCAAATTAGGCTGTTTCCGTACTTAAGGAACGCTCGACGCAATCTGCCATCTGCGTCAACAGCAGACAGCAGGAGACTGCGCCAGCATCCAGCACGCCGCGAGAGCGTTCACCAAGACGGCTGGCGCGGCCGATTTTCGCCACCAGATCTTTGGTTGAGTCTCGCCCTTTAACCGCCGCCTGCGTCAGCGCGGCTAACATGGCAGGATAACCGTTTGCCGCCGTCGCCTCTGCCGCTTCCACCGCCGGGATCAGCGTATCCATCAGGCATTTGTCGCCAACGCCCGCCTCACTGATATCCTGCAGCTCGCTAAGCCCAGCCCGCAGCATGGCGGCAAACTCGGGGGCGCTCAGCGCGGACTTGTCGCGGATGCTGTCGGCCATTCCCATAAACAGGCTACCGTATAACGGCCCCATCGATCCGCCGATCCCCTCCATCAGCGCATCTGAAAGCTTGTCGAACGCCTGCGCCAGCGAATGCTGTGGCGAGAGTTTCTCCCCACACTGAGTGAATCCCTTAGCCATATTGATGCCGTGATCGCCATCGCCGATAGCCCCGTCAATCTCGCTCAGGTAATCACGATTTTGCCGAATAACGCTAACCAGATCGTTCACGAGGATGTCGCCGTGCTGCGTCGAAAATTGTGTCATGATCTCACTCCATGTGGGTTAAACCCGGCGCCTGCGTTGGCAGGTCCACCAGTTTCTTCAGTTCATCGTCCAGCGTCATCACTGTTAGCGTCACGCCCATCATCTCCAGCGAGGTAAAGTAGTTACCGACTAGCGCCCGGTGGACCCGAATACCTTTTTCCGTCAGCAGCCTCTCTACTTCGGCGTAATAAATATAGAGTTCCATTACCGGCGTGGCCCCAAGACCGGACGCCAGCACCACCACCTCCGGATGTGGGCCGCTTACAGGCTCCTCCAGCACAAAGTTCAGCATGGTGGCCGCGATCTCACGTGCGCTCTGAGTCGGAACCACTTCGATCCCAGGTTCACCGTGATGGCCGATGCCAATCTCCATCGTGCCCGGCTCAATATGGAAATTCGGTTTACCCACTGCAGGAATCGTGCAGGAACTCAAACCGACGCCGATGGAACGACAGTTATCGATCGCCTTTTGCGCTACGCCGATCACGCCATCGAGGTCATATCCCAGAGCCGCCGCCGCCGCCCCGACTTTCCACATCAGAATTTCGCCCGCTACGCCGCGACGTCGTGCTTTTTCACTGGCCGGAGCGGAGGCGACATCATCGTTCGCCACCACGGTTTTTACCTCAATGCCCGCAGCGGTCGCTTTTTTGATTGCCATTTTGACGTTCATATTATCGCCCGCGTAGTTACCGTACAGACAGGCGACACCCGCACCGCCGTCCGCCGCTTTGCACGCGTCGAGGAAAGCACCTGCCGTTGGCGAGGAGAACACTTCACCAATCGCCACGGCATCGAGCATGTTCTCTCCCATATAGCCGAGGAATGCGGGTTCATGCCCGGAACCTCCGCCGGTGATTACCCCGACTTTCCCCTTGATGGGGGCCTGCGGGCGCTTCAGTACGCGCGGATTTTCAGTCGCCTGATACACCGCTGGATGCGCTTTCAGATAGCCCTGGATGGCATCCTCTACAACATAATCGGGGTCGTTAATAATGCGATTCATTGTCACTCCTTATTATTGATGCGCCTGTGGCACCTCAGCAGATGGTGAAACCACCGTCGACCACCACATTGGCGCCGTTCATCATTGCCGCTCCAGGGCTGGCAAGGAACAGTGCGGTAGCGGCAATGTGCGCTGGCTCAGCAAAGCGACGCAGCGGGATCTGTTTTTTGTGGGCTTCCCCGGCTTCGCCTGCCCAGGCTTTCGCGCCCAGCTCGGTCAGCACCACGGTCGGAGAGATGGCGTTGACGTTGATATTGTGCGGTCCCCACTCCAGCGCCAGCACCTGGGTTAACCCCACCACCGCCGCTTTACTGGCGCAGTAGGCAATGTGCTGCGGCAGCGCTACCACGCTTGCCTGCGAGGCCATATTGATAATGTTGCCGCTTTGCTGACGCAGGAAATACTGCCCCGCCGCCTGACACACTAAAAACGTGCCTTTAAGATTGATATCCAGCGTTCGGTCCCAGTCTGCTTCACTGAGCGCTTCCGCCGGCCCAAGCAGCGCCACGCCGGCACAGTTGACGGCAATATCCAGCGCACCAAAGTGGCTAATCACCTCTGCCACCGCCGCGTTAACCGCCGTGGGTACAGTCACATCCAACGCTATACCCAGCGCGTGTTCAGCGTTTAATGCGGCGGCAATGTGCCCCACACGGTCGTCACGATCCAGCAGCGCCACTCGCGCTCCCTGCTGCAAAAATTCCTGGGCGATGGCATAACCAATGCCTGCCGCACCACCGGTAATTAGCGCAACTTTGCCGTCTAATGGCAGTTTCATCATGAAGCTCCTTTTTGTTTAATCAGCGGGCCGGAGGCCGAAGGTACCGGGTGCGATGAACCCGCAGGCAGCGTGACGAACTTCATCAGCAGCGCCGCCACCAGATAGAGACCGGTGTAAATCCAGATCACCCCGGTAGCGCCGAGCGAACCGATAAACAGCCCGACCACCGCCGGGCCGACAAAGGTACTCAGCCCTGCGCCCAGATTGAGAATCGACATCGCGGCACCTTTATTTTCAGGTGCCAGGGTGGGCATCAGGGCTGACAAGGGCACAAATGCCGCCAGGCAGGCGCCGAACAGCCCGGCCATAGTGACGGTAGCCCAGTAGTTGGGGCCAATCCACTGCGGCATATAGAAGAACAACAGGGTAGTCATCGCGCAGCCGATGCAGCCAAACCACATCACCACGTTGCGCCAGCCTAAACCGTCACTGACAATGCCGAACAGCAGGTTGAAGATGATATTGACGCCCCACAGCGCGGCGTACATGTGCAGCCAGTCGGTGCGGGTAAAGCCCAGGTCCATCATGTAGGTCGGCATAAACACCACGAAGCCATACGCCGCCGAGGTATTGATAGTGCGCACGATACCGCCAAGGCCAATCTTCGGATTTTCAAAGGCAATGGTGATGCCCTTCAATACATATGCCAGCGACGGTTTCTCGCGTTTTTCCTCTACCGTCTCACCGCCGCGGTTGAGGAACAGGGCGATCATCGCACCGAGCATGACAAAAATCAGTGCACTCCATAGCGTGTGGATCTCCCCGAGCCAGGGCAAGGCAATGCTGGAGTAAAGCACCCCGAGCACGCTCAGGCCGCCGCTGTAGACAAACCAGAAGATGCCCACCGCCGAGCCGAGGCGCTCTTTCGGTGCCTCATACGCGACCCACACCAGAAAACCGTAGGCAAACAGCGGATAACCCAGGCCACGCAACGCGTAAGTCGGGATCATGGTTGCCAGATGATGGCTGGGCAGACCGAAAGTGAGGAACAGCACAGAGCCGATCATAAACATCACCAGCCCGGCCAGCATCACCCGCCTGGCGGTGAAGATCTCTGCCAGCACGCCAGAGAACCACGCGGCAATCGCGGCGGCAAAACCGTAAACGCTAAACAGCAGCGCAGACTGCTGAACGGTCATGCCATTCTCAATCAGATAAGGCGACAGCCAGCCCTGCTCCAGCCCCTCACCCATCATAAAGATCAGTACCCCGGCATAGCCCAACAGCAGCTTCGGCGACAGGCCAATGCGGTCAATCATTCGTTGCAACATACAACCCCCTGGAAAAAATGTCAGGAAGTGCGCCCGGATTAAGCGGGACGACCGCACCGTGAGATTTGGTTTAAAGATTGGGATTGAGCACCACTTTGATGGAATCAACACCGCGCTTCATCAGGTCAAATCCTTCAGCAAAACGTTCAAGCGGCAAGGTGTGTGTCACCACGCCACGGGTCGGCAGCGATCCGTCACGAATGCCCTCAATGACCAGCGGGTAACAGTAAGGACCAAGGTGGGAACCGAGCACGTCAAGCTCTTTGCGATCGCTGATAATGCTCCAGTCGATACTGACCGGATCTTTGAATACCGAGAATTCGACGAACGTGCCGAGCTTGCGGATCATCGCCAGCCCCTGCTCAACAGATTTTCCTGCACCGGTCGCTTCGATATAGATGTCGCAGCCGTATCCTTCAGTCATCTCCTTAACGATTTTCTCCGCGTCCTGACGCGCGGGGTTAATGACCATATCGGCGCCGAAGCGCTTTGCCAGTTCCAGACGGTCGTCAGAAAGGTCCAGCACCACCAGTTTCGCCGGGCCGGATTTCTTGATTGCCCCGATCATTCCCAGGCCCAGCGTCCCCGCTCCTGCCAGCACCACCACATCGCCCAGCTTGATGTTGGCACGCTGCACGGCGTGGAACGAACAGGCGTAAGGCTCAATCAGAATGGCATCTTCAATTGGCAGCTCAGCGGGCACGTGGTAGTTGATCGCCTCTTTGGTGAACTTCATATACTGCGCCATACCGCCATTGACGTTGTTCTGGAAACCGTACAGATCGTGTTTTTCACACATCCAGTACTGACCGCGATTGCAGAAACGGCAGCCCCAGCACGGCACAATCTGCTCGGAGATCACCCTATCGCCTAGCGCAAACTGTTCAACATCGTCGGCCAGCGCCACGACATGACCAATAAATTCATGGCCGGGGATCATTGGCGCCTTAATATAGGCAGGCTGCTTGTCATCGCCCCAGAAGCTCGGCGCGCCCTCCCAGGCTTTGACATCGCCTGCGCATATCCCGCAAGCCTCAACCTTCACCAGAATTTCGCCCGGGCCAATGGACGGCACCTCCACTTCCTGCAGGCGGTAGTCTCCGGGCGCAAATGCCACAACAGCCTTCATCCGTGACGGAATTCCCTCTTTACGGCGGTTCTGCACTTCACACTGCTGGCACATAATCATCTCCTCAACTTTTGATCATTTACACATCCAAGTAACAATTGAACAGTACGCAGGGCTTATGGATAAGCCAACCGGAGAGAGCTTAAATTGTGATTTGGTGCATAAAACGCGTAATTAGTGGGTTAACACTCGTTTTCAGATCCTGAAAATGTGACAAGACCCTATTTTATTTTTGTGAACAGCCAGAAAACTAATAATCAAATGAACTTCTATTGAACATTTGTTTTATTGCGATTAGGGTACTTCTGTGCCGGTGCGATCCCAGGGATCGCGCCGCTTCCGTCACGTTATTTTGGAGATCTGCTATGCTTTCTATTGCGATTGGCGCTGATGATGCCGCCATTGAGTTAAAAAACATCCTGGTCAACTACCTGCAGCAGGCGGGCTTTGCCACCACTGATTACAGTGCTGACATGCAGCAGGAGAGCGGTTGCGCCTACCCTGATATTGCCTGGACAGTGGCACAAGCCATCAAGACTGGCCGGCATCAACGTGGCATCCTGGTGTGCGGTACGGGCATAGGAATGAGTATCACGGCGAATAAAGTGCCCGGCATCCGCGCCGCTCAGTGTCATGACACTTACTCAGCTGAGCGCGCGCGTAAAAGCAATAACGCGCAAATCATCACGTTGGGCGCCCGCGTAATTGGGCTGGAGCTGGCAAAATCCATTGTGGCAGCCTGGCTCAAAGCCGAATTTGAAGGGGGCCGTTCGGCGCCTAAAATCGAAAGAATTGGTTACTACGAGCAGCTTACCGGCGGTTAAAGGTCAGCGCCGCGATGGCGTAAACTTCCGCTAAGAGTGATAAGGCATCACCCATTGGGCGGGCCCATTGCAACAATCAGAAAAAGCGCATTCCTATTCGACAGCGCCTGATGCACTGTGATCCGCCTGAGATATTTTTCTTATCATCGTTACACCCAAAATAGTTGGGGTTGCAGGCAGGCACTTAGCGCCTGTGCAGCCTGAAGTATCAAGGGTATTCAAGGAGCTTAAAGAGATGAACCAGCTAGACGCACTAAAACAATTCACCACCGTGGTGGCAGACAGTGGTGATATTGAATCGATTCGTAACTACCACCCGCAGGATGCTACCACTAACCCGTCTCTGATCCTGAAAGCCTCCGGCCTCGACTCTTATAAGCATCTGATTACTGACGCCATCGACTACGCTAAAAAACAGGGCGGCAGTAAAGAGACCCAGATCATTAACGCCAGCGACAAAGTCGCCATCAACCTCGGTATGGAAATTCTGAAAAGCGTTCCCGGCCGTGTTTCTACCGAGGTGGATGCGCGCCTCTCCTTTGACCGCGGTATGTGCGTGACCAAAGCCGAGAAGCTGGTAAGAATGTATGAAGAGAACGGCATTGACCGCTCGCGCATCCTGATCAAACTGGCTTCCACCTGGGAAGGCATCAAAGCGGCGGAAGAGCTGGAAAAGAACGGCATCCAGTGTAACCTGACGCTGCTGTTCTCCTTCGCCCAGGCCCGTGCCTGTGCCGAAGCGGGCGTGTTCCTGATCTCCCCGTTTGTTGGCCGTATCTACGACTGGTACAACAGCCGCAAACCGCTGGACCCGTATAACGTGGATGAAGATCCAGGCGTGCAGTCGGTACGTAAGATCTACGAATACTATAAGCAGCACCGCTACAACACCGTGATCATGGGTGCCAGCTTCCGTAAGACCGAGCAAATTGTTGCGCTGGCAGGCTGTGACCGCCTGACCATCTCCCCTAATCTGCTGGAAGAACTGCAGGCCAGCAACGCGCCGCTGGAGCGCAAGCTGACCCCATCAACCGAAGCTTTCCATCAGCCAGCCTCGCTGTCTGAATCTGAATTCCGCTGGGAACACAATCAGGACCCAATGGCAGTAGAAAAACTGGCGGAAGGTATTCGTCAGTTCGCCGTCGACCAGCAGAAGCTGGAAGATGTGCTCGCCGCTAAGCTGTAACCTCTTTATTACCTCTATTAAGGCGGGCCACTGGCCCGCCTCCACCACTTTCGGGAGAAAATTATGTCTCAACGTAGAGAACTGGCTAACGCAATCCGCGCACTCAGTATGGACGCCGTGCAAAAAGCCAATTCCGGCCACCCTGGCGCACCGATGGGCATGGCGGATATTGCGGAAGTGCTGTGGCGTGAATTCCTGCATCACAACCCGGCCAACCCAACATGGGCCGACCGCGACCGCTTTATCCTCTCCAACGGTCATGCCTCGATGCTGCTTTACAGCCTGCTGCACCTCAGCGGCTACGACCTGCCGATAGAAGAGCTGAAAAACTTCCGTCAGCTGCACTCCAAAACCCCCGGTCATCCGGAGATCGGCTATACGCCGGGCGTGGAAACCACCACCGGCCCGCTGGGCCAGGGTCTGGCCAATGCGGTGGGGATGGCGATCGCCGAACGCACGCTGGGCGCCCAGTTCAACCGCCCTGACCACGAAATTGTCGACCACTTCACCTACGTATTTATGGGCGATGGCTGCCTGATGGAAGGCATCTCCCATGAAGTCAGTTCTCTGGCGGGTACGCTCGGCCTTGGCAAGCTGATTGGTTTCTATGACCATAACGGCATCTCGATTGATGGTGAGACCGACGGCTGGTTTACTGACGACACGGCGAAACGCTTTGAAGCCTATCACTGGCATGTGATCCACGACATCGACGGCCATAACCCGGACGCCATTGCCGCGGCGATCAAAGAGGCGCAGAGCGTCACCGATAAACCGTCGCTGATCGTTTGTAAAACCATTATCGGCTTCGGTTCACCGAATAAAGCCGGTAAGGAAGAGTCGCACGGTGCTGCGCTGGGCGTGGAAGAAGTGGCGCTGGCGCGCAAAGAACTGGGCTGGAACTACCCGCCGTTTGAGATCCCGAAAGAGATTTATGCGCAGTGGGATGCGAAAGAAGCCGGTGCGAAACACGAGAAAAGCTGGAACGAAAAGTTCGCCGCCTATCAGGCTGCGCACCCGGAACTGGCGGCAGAGTTTACTCGTCGTATGGATGGCGGCATGCCGGATAACTGGCAGGCAGAGACCCAGAAATACATTGAACAGCTGCAGGCTAATCCACAGAAAATCGCCAGCCGTAAAGCCTCACAAAACGCGCTGGAAGCCTACGGTCCGCTGCTGAAAGAGTTCCTGGGCGGCTCCGCTGACCTGGCACCGAGCAACCTGACAATCTGGTCAGGCTCAAAGTCGATCAAAGAGGACTTTGCCGGTAACTATATCCACTACGGCGTGCGCGAGTTCGGGATGACGGCAATTGCCAATGGTCTGGCTCATCACGGCGGCTTTATTCCGTATACCGCCACCTTCCTGATGTTTGTGGAATATGCGCGTAACGCGGTGCGCATGGCGGCGCTGATGAAGGCGCGCCAGATTATGGTTTATACCCACGACTCCATCGGCCTGGGCGAAGATGGCCCAACCCACCAGCCGGTCGAGCAGCTGGCGAGCCTGCGCGTCACGCCGAATATGAGCGTCTGGCGCCCGTGCGACCAGGTAGAAACCGCCGTGGCGTGGAAGCATGCCGTCGAGCGTCATCACGGCCCAACCGCGCTGATCCTCTCGCGTCAGAACCTGGCGCAGCCGGAGCGTACTCCAGCGCAGCTGGAGAATATCTCACGCGGTGGCTATGTGCTGAAAGACAGCGACGGCACGCCGGAAGTGATCCTGATCGCGACCGGTTCCGAGGTAGAAATTACCCTGGGCGCAGCTGAAAAACTGACGGCCAGCGGCCATAAAGTACGGGTAGTCTCCCTGCCCTCTACCGACCTGTTCGACGCGCAGGATGCCGCCTACCGTGAATCCGTACTGCCTTCCGGCGTGACGAAACGCGTCGCGGTGGAAGCCGGAATTGCTGACTACTGGTATAAATATGTCGGCCTGAACGGCGCTATTGTTGGCATGACCGGATTTGGTGAGTCGGCTCCCGCTGATAAGCTGTTCCCGGAATTTGGCTTTACGGTGGAAAACATCGTCAGCCATGCCGAAGCGCTGCTGAAACCACACTGATAGCGAAATAAATGTGAAAAAAAAACCGCCGCAAGGCGGTTTTTTTATGGTGTGAACAATAGTGCGAGGAAGGGATCAGCATGCCAACCACCATCCCGGCCAGACGACCGGCATAAGGCAAAAGTCGGTCCTTCCAGCTAATCTGGATAAATAAATAGTGAGAAAGTGAATAGCCAGGTGTTCAGAAATTCAGAGCGTTAATATCAACAGAGTTTCAGGGCGGGGATAAGCAGGCGCGGGCGTGCAGCCCATGACACATCAATGGGCTGCAGGAAATTAAGCGGGGAGTAAAGAAAAGGAAATTAAGGCTGCATTTCCACGCTGGCAGTAGCCGGTGGCTGGGAATGATTACTGACCCACAGCGTCGGCCACTGGTCGCTGCTGTGCCAGGCGTCACAGGTGCTCTCCTGGGCGTATTCCGCCAGCACAAACTCGCGACCATTATACTGCCAGCGGGTCGCCACACCGCAGTCGCCCAGGCCGCGATCCTTACTGTAGGTCAGCAGCTCACCGCGTGCCGCATCAAAGTCGGCATTGACCAGCTCCAGCTGTTTACTGCTCTGCTCGGGCGGTGCGAACGGCAGCGTCAGCGTGACGCTTTTGGAGACATAAGGCTGGCTGCGCGTCACTTCAAACGCGAGATCGATGGTGTTATACGCCCCCATTTCACAGCTCACCAGCAGCAGTGCCTTCTCATCGTTCAAGGGAGAAACGCTGACCTCGCGCCGCTGCGGATTAAGCGAACAGCTATCGCTGTTAACCCGCCAGGTGCCGAAATCGATCAGCCCGCTGGTTTCATCGTGCGTCAGTGCCAGCGGCGGGCGCGGCGGCGGGGCAACCTGCGGCAGCGCCGGCACCGGCGGTACATCCCACGCGGCGCGGTCGCCACGCTTAATCCAGGCACTGGCACCGTTGACGCGCCCCTGCACCTCATCCATCAGCAGCAGCGCCGCCTTCAGGCCGTGCAGCGACACCGTGGCATCCGCCCGGTAGAGCAGCTGGATGGCATCGGCATCCATCACCTGAGCGAGGAATTCATCGATAGAGATAGCGTGATGGGTCAGCAGGTGGTGCGGCTCCACATCCCAGTGTTTAAGGTCGAGCTGCAGCCGTCGTCCATCCAGCAGCAGGTTGTCGCGCAGCGCGCCGCCCGTCAGTTCGCCACTGTAGCGGTTGCCATAATCGATGCGCAGTTCGGCCTGGGCATTATTCCCCGCCGCACGCTCCAGCGTCATTGCCAGCCCGTTATCGCCAGGGAAACTGCGCGCTTCGCAGCTGTTGAGGTTGTTGCAGGTAATCTGCCAGTCAGAAAAAGTCTTCTGTAACGGCTGGGCCTGCAACGCTGCCGCAAACAAAAACAGGGGCAGCACTGACCATTTCGTCCAGTAAGGCATTGATCGAGGGGTCCCGGTGATGTGAGGCAAAGAAGAATATTAGCACAGACGATCTGTGCACTGATTCCATCATGCGTTGCTGCGCCCAGGGCCTCAATCGGATTTATCGGACAGTCGTGGTCAGATTCAACTCAGACGCAGCCAGCCTTCAATCAGTGCATGCTGTAACAGGGTTACCGTTTTACCATCTTTGATGCGGCCATCTTTGACCATCGCCCAGGCTTCCGGGAAGGTCACTTCCAGCACGTCGATATCCTCATCCTCTACCCCGCCCCCGGCGTTATCGCGCTGGGCATCGCTATATTCTGCGGCAAAAAAGTGGATCAGCTCGGTCACGCCGCCCGGCGACATGTAGAGCTCATACAGCTTTTCGACTTCGCCCACCGCGTAACCGGTCTCTTCAATGGCTTCTTTACGGATGCAGTCTTCTGGCGAATCATCATCAAGCAGCCCGGCACAGGCTTCAATCAGCATGCCGCTGGGATTGCCGTTAACCCAGGTGGCAATGCGGAACTGACGCGTCAGCACCACGCTGTTTTTATCGCGGTTGTACAGCAGGATAGTGGCGCCGTTGCCACGATCGTACACTTCGCGCTTGTGGCGGAGGGTGGAGCCGTCCTTCGCGGTGATCTCGTAGGTAAAGTTGCGCAGGGTGAACCAGTTTTCTGACAGGATTTTATTTTTGATGACGTCGATCTTGGCTGACATACAGGCTCCGTTGAGATGAATCGGGAGTCTGCCATCTTAGAACGCAACGCGAGGGAAAACTATCTGAAAGACAAAGGGTCAGGCATGCCTGACCCTTACCGTGATGACCTGAGCATTTCGCCGATGGCGATTAGTGGTTATGTTCTTCCTGCGCCAGCGCATTCACACGCTTGCGGGCGCCAAACCAGCCCAGTACCAGCACCACGGCAATCAGCGGGATAGCCGCAATGGTGTAGGTGCCGTTCGGGTAGTCAAACGCCATCAGCACCAGCACGCTGGCCAGGAACAGCAGCGTCAGCCAGGAGGTAAACGGCGCCCACGGCATTTTAAAGCTCACATCTTCCGCCTTGCCCTCTTTGATGGCTTTACGCAGGCGCATCTGGCACACCACGATAAATGCCCAAGAGGAGATAATCCCCAGCGCCGCAACGTTCAGTACGATCTCAAACACGCGCGATGGCACCACGTAGTTCAGGTACACGCCGATGATGTATACGCCGATGGTGACCAGAATCCCCATATAAGGCACCTGCTGGCCGCTCATTTTCGACATGAACTTCGGCGCAGATCCGCCCATCGACATCGAGCGCAGGATACGCCCGGTTGAATAGAGGCCGGAGTTCAGGCTGGAAAGCGCTGCGCTCAGTACCACGATATTCATAATGCTGCCGACGTAAGGCACGCCCAGCTTGGTAAAGAAGGTCACGAACGGACTTTGACCGGCCTGATAGGCATTCCACGGCAGCAGCAGCACCAGCAGCACTACCGAGCCGACGTAGAACAGGCCAATACGCCAGATCACGCTGTTGATCGCTTTTGGCAGCATGGTTTTCGGGTCTTTACACTCGCCCGCTGCGGTGCCCACCAGCTCAATTGAGGCAAAGGCAAACACCACCCCCTGCACCAGCACCAGCGCCGGCATCAGACCATTGGGGAAGAAGCCGCCGTTGTCGGTGATCAGATGGAAGCCGGTCGCGTTACCGTCCAGCGGCTTGCCGCTGCCGAGGAACACCACACCGACCACCAGGAAAATCACGATCGCCAGCACTTTAATCAGCGCAAACCAGAACTCCATTTCGGCGAACCACTTCACGCCGATCATATTCATCGTGCCGACAATGGCCAGCGCACCAAGGGCAAACACCCACTGCGGCACATCGCCGAACGCGCCCCAGTAGTGCATGTAGAGCGCCACGGCGGTGATATCCACAATCCCGGTCATCGCCCAGTTGACGAAGTACATCCAGCCCGCCACGTAAGAGGCTTTTTCACCCAGGAACTCACGGGAGTAGGAGACGAAGCTGCCGCTTGACGGGCGGTGCAGTACCAGTTCGCCAAGCGCGCGCAGAATGAAGAAGGAGAAGATACCGCAGACTAAATAGACCAGCGCCAGCGCCGGCCCCGCTGCCTGCAGGCGGGCGCCTGCGCCGAGGAACAGACCCGTACCAATCGCGCCGCCGATGGCAATCATCTGAACGTGACGGTTGTCCATAGCTTTATGGTAGCCGGAATCATGAGAATTTAACCAACGTCTTCTTGCAGCGCGTTTGTCTGCGCCAGATTTTTTATCAGCTTTCATTTTCTATCCTAGTTGTCCTGTCCACAAAAGAGTGATGCGGCTACCTGTCCCGGGTATCCTGTTTTCTTATCTGTTTTCGAAGATGCCGACCAAACGATTGCGTACACTGTCGCATGTCTGAACAACTCCCCTGCCAGCTGTAGTTATATTCTTGACGCAGGCAGGGAAAATGCGGCGATGCATCCTAACCGTTCTGATTAACTGACGCAAAAAATCCACGACCGAAATCGTGAGCTTTTGTGATTTTTGTCGGAGAACGCATAAAAAAACCGACCACAATTTGCGGTCGGTCAGTGAAAACACTAAGTACTACACAGGGACATACAGGGATGAGGGTAATGCTGGGGTCTTGCGGTCAATCTCACTACTTAACGTGGTTGATGGGTTAATTATGGCCTGGTTCAATGAAAAGCAGGGTGAGGGTTAGGTAAAAGCGTTAAAGCATTGTCAACGAAAAACCAGCCAACTGGCGCCAAACGTCAAGAAGTATGTCAAAAGCCAACTGATGTAACAGGGCGTGAAAGTGCCCGCTTTTGCTACTTCTGCAAACTCCCTGCCGGCATTACACTACCCACTTGATTGAAAGGGTGATGAGAGTACGTTGCCCTCAATTCGCCGCCCGCAGGCAAGGAGTGAAGGTTATGGAAGATCATGATTTCAGCGTATTGATTATCGAAAGCCACCCGCTGGTACGTTACGGACTGCACAGCCTGCTGGCGCAAGACCCGCGTTTTAAGCTGATAGTGGAGGCAAAAAGCGGTGCCGAAGGGGTGAGCAGAGCGCGCAGCCTGCGCCCCACCCTGATCCTGCTGGAGCGTGAAATCAGCGATATGCCCTACCCGGATGCGATCAGTGCGCTGCGCGGCGCTTCGGCCGATTCGCAGATTGCGGTGTTAATAAACCAGCAGTGCGCTGACTTTTCGGCACTGATGACTTCCGGAGTTCAGGGAGTGATTCTAAAACGCACCGAAACGGAGCCACTGCTGGCAGAGATCGTCAAGGTTGCGCAGGGCGGTAAGGCCTGGAGCGCGGCTCTGCAGGGGGTTTACGGCGCCGCAGTACAGCAGGCCGATCGGCTGAGTATTCTCACCGGGCGCGAGCGTGAAGTCTTGCGTGAGGTGGCCAGCGGGTTGGCGAACCGTCAGATAGCCGACTGCCTGGCGATTTCAGAGCAGACCGTGAAGGTGCACATCCGCAATGTGCTGCGTAAGCTAAACGTGCACTCACGCGTGGCCGCCACCGTGCTCTGGTTATCCAGCCCGCACGCCAACCTGTAACTGGCCGGGGCCGCTTTCGTACGATAATTTACATATTCTCCTCATTTTCTCCACGATTACTGACACACGGGCAGGTAAAGTGATTAACTGCCGGAGCGTGTTGAATAAATTAAAAATTTTGCTCCGCGCTGGACGCAATATGCCTAACGCCGCAGGAAATACCGGCACTCTTTTCTTCTACTCTTTACTCAGATAACACGCTGCGGAGCTCGAGATGGCGAATTTCTTTATCGACCGCCCCATTTTTGCCTGGGTGCTGGCGATCCTGCTGTGCTTAACCGGCGGCCTGGCGATTGTCTCGCTGCCGATTGAACAGTATCCCGATCTGGCTCCCCCCAACGTACGCATTACGGCTAACTATCCGGGTGCTTCTGCCGAAACGCTGGAAAACACCGTGACTCAGGTGATTGAACAGAACATGACCGGCATCGACAATCTGATGTACATGTCATCGCAGAGCAGTAACACCGGCCAGGCCACCATCACCCTCACCTTTACCGCCGGGACCAACCCGGATGAAGCGCGCCAGCAGGTGCAGAACCAGCTGCAGGCCGCCCTGCGTAAACTGCCGCAGGACGTGCAGTCGCAGGGGGTCACCGTCAATAAAACCGGCGACAGCAATATCCTGATGGTGGCGTTTGTCTCCACCGACGGCAGTATGGACAAGCAGGATATCTCCGACTACGTTGCCAGTAATATCCAGGATCCCCTCAGCCGTATTGACGGCGTCGGTCAGGTGGATGCTTACGGCTCGCAGTATGCGATGCGTATCTGGCTCGACCCGGATAAGCTGATTAACTATGCGCTGACCACCGCCGATGTGGTCAGCGCCATCGAATCGCAGAACAGCCAGGTCGCCGTCGGCCAGCTCGGTGGCCTGCCCTCCGTTGATCGTCAGGCGCTGAACGCCACCATCAACTCCCAGTCGCTGCTGCAAACCCCGGAGCAGTTCCGCGAAATTACGCTAAAAGTGAATACCGACGGCTCGGTGGTTACCCTCGGCCAGGTGGCAAAAGTCGAACTGGGCGCCGAAAAATATGACTTCCTCAGCCGCTACAATGGCCTGCCCGCTTCTGGTCTCGGTATCAAGCTGGCATCCGGCGCCAACGAAATGGAAACCGACAAGCTGGTGCGCGCCCGCCTGGAAGAGCTGTCACACTATTTTCCGCACGGCCTGAAAACCGAAATCGCTTATGAGACCACGCCATTTGTTAAAGCCTCGATTGAGGACGTGGTGAAAACCCTGTTCGAAGCGGTGCTGCTGGTGTTCCTGGTGATGTACCTGTTCCTGCAAAACTTCCGCGCCACGCTGATCCCAACCATTGCCGTTCCCGTGGTGCTGCTGGGCACCTTTGGCGTGCTCTACACCTTTGGCTACAGCATCAACACCCTGACGATGTTCGCGATGGTGCTGGCAATAGGCCTGCTGGTGGACGATGCCATCGTGGTGGTGGAGAACGTTGAGCGCATCATGAGTGAGGAGGGTCTGTCACCGCGGGAAGCGACGCGCAAATCAATGGGCCAGATTCAGGGAGCGCTGGTGGGTATTGCGCTGGTGCTGTCGGCAGTCTTTGTGCCGATGGCCTTCTTCGGCGGCACCACCGGTGCGATTTACCGCCAGTTCTCCGTGACAATTGTTTCGGCCATGGTGCTGTCGGTACTGGTGGCGATGATCCTTACCCCTGCCCTGTGCTCCACCCTGCTGAAACCGCTGGCGCAGGGGCATCACCACAGTCGTCGCGGCTTCTTCGGCTGGTTTAACCGCGTGTTCAACAGTCAAGCGCAACGCTACCAGCGCGGCGTCGCCAGAATTCTCGCCAAAGGTGGCCGCTGGCTGCTGCTCTACCTGGCGCTGATCGCCATTATGGCCCTGCTGTTTGTGCGCCTGCCTACCTCGTTCCTGCCGCTGGAAGATCGCGGTATCTTCACCACGCAGATCCAGCTGCCGCCGGGTTCCACGCTGCAGCAAACCACCAAAGTGGTGGAGAAAGTTGAGAAGTA
This sequence comes from Erwinia aphidicola, assembly GCF_014773485.1. Taxonomy (GTDB): domain Bacteria; phylum Pseudomonadota; class Gammaproteobacteria; order Enterobacterales; family Enterobacteriaceae; genus Erwinia; species Erwinia aphidicola. The sequence goes on from NZ_JACXBP010000003.1 coordinate 477,261, forward strand.
TTACCTGACCGAAGAGAAGACAAACGTGCTGTCGGTGTTTGCCACTATCGGCTCGGGACCGGGCGGTAACGGGCAGAACGTCGCGCGTATGTTTGTGCGCCTGAAAGACTGGAAAGAACGGCAGGACAGCGAAAACTCCGCCTTTGCCATCATCGAACGCGCCACCAAAGCCTTGAGTAAAATCAAGGAGGCACGGGTAATTGCCAGCAGCCCACCGGCCATTACCGGGCTGGGTAACTCCGCCGGTTTCGATATGGAGCTGCAGGACCACGCCGGGCTGGGGCACGACGCCCTGATGAGCGCACGCGATACGCTGCTGGAGATGGCGCAGAAAAACCCTGCGCTGACCCGCGTACGCCACAATGGTCTGGATGACAGCCCGCAGCTGCGCATTGATATCGACCAGCGCAAGGCGCAGGCGCTGGCCGTCTCGCTGGATGATATCAACGCCACCCTGCAAACCGGCTGGGGTTCGACCTACGTCAATGACTTCCTTGACCGTGGCCGCGTCAAGAAAGTTTACGTGCAGGCCGACGCGAAGTTCCGCATGCTGCCGGATGACATCAGTAAATGGTACGTGCGTAATACCAACGGGGAGATGGTGCCGTTTACCGCCTTCGCCACCACCCACTGGGAAACCGGCTCGCCGCGCCTCGAGCGTTATAACGGCTACTCGGCGCTGGAAATTGTCGGTGAATCGGCCGCGGGCGTCAGTAACGGTGCCGCCATGGACGTAATGGAGAAGCTGGTGAGCCAGCTGCCAACCGGCATCGGCCTGCAGTGGACCGGGGCGTCACTGCAGGAGCGCATGACCGGCGCGCAGGCCCCTGCGCTGTACGCGCTGTCGCTGCTGGTGGTGTTCCTGTGCCTCGCCGCGCTGTATGAGAGCTGGTCGATTCCCTTCTCGGTGATGCTGGTGGTGCCGCTGGGGGTCATCGGTGCGCTGGTCGCCACCTGGCTGCGCGGGCTGGAAAACGATGTTTACTTCCAGGTGGGTCTGCTGACGGTGATCGGGCTGTCGGCGAAAAACGCCATTCTGATCGTAGAGTTCGCTAACGATCTCAATACCCGCGGAGGCGATCTGATTGAATCAACGCTGGAGGCATCACGCCAGCGCCTGCGACCGATTCTGATGACCTCGCTGGCGTTTATCTTCGGCGTGCTGCCGATGGCCATCAGCAACGGTGCCGGTTCCAGCAGTCAGCATGCGGTAGGCACGGGCGTGATGGGCGGGATGATTTCGGCGACGGTACTGGCGATCTTCTTTGTACCGCTGTTCTTCGTGGTGGTGCGCAGGCGCTTCCCGCTGAAGGAGAAGCCGCTGTAAGAGACAAACCCGGAAGATTGTCCGCAGCAAAAAGGCAGCCTGAAAGGGCTGCCTTTTATTTATTTGGGATACTGAAGATCAAGCCGGTTGACAGGCTCGCCGTGCTTTTCTTAATGAAACTCATTACTTACGTAACATGGTTTCAATAAAGTCTTTCCAGTTCCCTAGTTCTAAATCGATCATAATGCCCTCTCTTATTTTGTGGGGTCATTTTAGGACGATTCCTAGTCAATTGGAAGTGATTGCGGCCAGTTACTGCCACAGGCAAAAGCGTGATTAATCGGGTTTGGCTGAATTTGTGTGCTGGCGCACACTCCTCAGGTAATGATTTCTAAGGTAATTATCAGGCGGTCAATAGATAGCCGGGTTTTGGAATTTTACAAATCCGCAGAAAAGTGACCCGGCGCGCGAATGCCACCGGGTGGGCCAGTTATTTCAGGATGATCACTTTGTCATAGCCGCCGCTTTCACTGTCAATATGCGTCTTGGCATCAGGGTGCTCTCTCATCACCGCCTCGACGATCTGGGCAAACTCTTCACAGCGCGAATTTTTTTTGCGCGTCAGTACAATCGTTGACTGGGTCTCTTCGACCTTGTGCGCCGCCGACTCTTTAAGATAGTTCATCGCTCCCCTCCTTTTATCATGGGTTTCTACCCCTCCGAATATAGATGAAGTCCACAAATAACAGAAGGGTACAGAAGTCTGACTTTTGATACAGGGCATCAAACGCCCCCTCTTACTTCAGCGTCGGCATATCTGGTCTATGATTGATTTTTAGCGCAGCGGCTGTTGGTGGCGTTCTCAATAACGAGGTGATTCAATGCAGTCGAGCACATTGGGTAAGGGTTGGGGTAGCGAATATCACGAAACGGGTCAGGTGAACTTTCGTCTCTGGGCCAGCGGACAGCAAAAAATCGCTCTGAAGCTGGATAACGTTGAGCACCCGATGCACACCGTCGGCGATGGCTGGTTTGAGCTGCAGCTTGCAGACGTAAAACCCGGTAGCGCCTATCAGTTTGTGCTGGCGGACGGCACCGCCGTGCCTGACCCGGCTTCGCGCGCGCAGCAAACGGACGTTAACGGCCCTTCGCTGGTCGTCGATCCGCACAGCTATCGCTGGCAAAACGCCGGATGGCAGGGGCGAACGTGGGAAGAGAGCGTGTTCTATGAACTGCACGTCGGCACCTTTACCCCGCAGGGCACCTTGCAGGCCGCTATGGGTAAACTGCCGCAGCTGGCAGAACTCGGCATCACCGTGATTGAGCTGCTGCCGCTGTCGCAGTTTGGCGGCGAGCGCGGCTGGGGCTATGACGGCGTGCTGCTGTATGCGCCGCATTCCGCCTACGGAACGCCGGACGACCTGAAAGCCTTTGTCGATGCGGCGCACGGCCTTGGGTTGTCGGTGGTGCTGGATATCGTGCTCAACCATTTTGGCCCGGAGGGCAACTATCTGCCGCTGCTGGCCCCGGACTTTTTTGATCAATCGCGTAACACACCGTGGGGACCCGGCATCGCCTATCACGTTGACGCGGTGCGGCGCTACATTGCCGATGCCCCGCTGTGGTGGCTGCAGGAGTATCAGCTGGATGGATTACGCTTCGACGCCATTGACCAGATTGTCGATAGCTCGCCAAAGCACGTGCTGATTGAGATTGCCGAACGCATCCGCGCTGAAATCACCAGCCGCCCAATCCACCTGACCACCGAAGACTGCCGCAACGTCACGTTCCTGCATCGCCGGGCGCAGGATGGATCCACGCCGCTGTTCAGCGGGGAGTGGAACGATGATTTCCACAATGCCATGCACGTGCTGGCAACCGGCGAAACCCACGCTTATTACCAGGATTTTGCCCAACAGCCGGAGAAACTGCTCGCCCGCGTCCTGACCGAAGGGTTTGCTTATCAGGGCGAAGTGTCGCCGCAGAGCGGGGAGAAACGCGGTGTCGATAGCCGCAGCCAGCCGCCGGTGGCCTTTGTCGACTTTATTCAGAATCACGACCAAACCGGCAACCGCGCGTGCGGCGATCGGCTGATTAGCCTGGCCGGCAGCGAGCGTACTCAGGTTATGTACGCTGCCCTGCTGCTGTCGCCGCATATTCCGCTGCTGTTTATGGGCGAGGAGTACGGCGAAACTAACCCGTTTATGTTCTTCACCGATTTTCACGGCGAGCTGGCCAGAGCGGTGCGCGAAGGGCGCGCCAGAGAGTTTGCCGGCCACGAGGATCATATGGATGAGAGCGTGCCCGACCCGAACGCTGAATCAACCTTTATCAGCTCGAAGCTCGACTGGCAGAAGCCTGAGAGCAGCGCAGGAGCGCAGTGGCTGGCGCTGACGCGGCAGCTGCTGGCCATCCGCCACCAGCATCTGGTGCCGCTGCTGGCCCACGCCCCTGGCAATTGCGGCAGTGTGATTGAAACCGCGCCCGGCTTCCTCGCCGTCAGCTGGAAGTGGCCGCAGGCAACGCTGTCGATGGCGCTGAACACAGGAGAGCGCGCACACGCCCTGCCTGAACTGCCCGGCAGCACCCTGTTCGCCTGGCCTGAAGCCGCAGAGGAACTGGCACCGAATGCCATTATCGTCCGGCTGGCAAAGGAGGAAGCAGCATGACTATCCCGATCGCCACTTATCGCATCCAGTTTCGCAATGGTATGACCTTTGACCGCGCCGCCGCGCTGGTACCCTATCTGCAGCGGCTCGGTATCAGCCATCTTTATGCCTCGCCGATCTTCACCGCCACGCACGACTCAACGCACGGCTACGACGTGACGGACGCCAACGAAATCGAACCGTCGATCGGCGGCCGCGCCGGATTTGATCGCATGGTTGAGGCGCTGCATCGCGCCGGGCTGGGGCTTATCCTCGATATCGTACCCAACCATATGGCCGCCTCGCTGGAAAACGCCTGGTGGTATGACGTGATCGAACACGGCGCTGACAGCCGTTATGCCCACCATTTTGATATTGACTGGTCAAGGCGGCTGACGCTGCCCTTCCTCGGCGACGACTTTGAACACGAGCTGGAAAATGGCCAGATTGCGGTCAAGCCAGACCCCACCACCGGTAAACCGGCCCTCGCCTGCTACGACAGCTTCTACCCGCTGTCATCCGCCAGCTGGCAGGGGCGCGAGGCCGAGGTGTTGCAGCTGACCGATCGGGCTGCCATCAGCGCACTGCATGACAGCCAGCCGTGGCGGCTGATGAACTGGCGCGAGGCGGCCAGCAACCTCTCTTACCGACGTTTCTTTGAGATTACCGGCCTAGTGGGCGTGCGGGTTGAAGATCCCCAGGTGTTTACCGATACGCATCGCCTGATCCTCGAACTGGTTCACAGCGGCGCGGTCAACGGGCTGCGGGTCGATCACGTCGACGGCCTGGCCGATCCCCAGGGCTACCTTGAAACGCTGCGCCAGCAGGCCGGAGCAGACTGCTACATCACGGTGGAGAAAATCCTCGCGGAGGAGGAGCATATTCCCGCCGAGTGGCCGATTTCCGGCACCACCGGCTATGACTTTATGGCGTCGCTCTCCGATGCGCTGGTCGATAATGCGAAGCTACCCGCATTACGCAAAATTTATCAGGAAGTAGTCGGCAAACCGGTCAATATGGCCGCCGAACTGCGGGCCGCCAAGCTGCTGATGGTCGAGAACAACTTTGCCGGAGAGTTCACCCGGCTGGCGACGCTGCTCGGCAATATCGCCGCTGCCGACGGCCAGGCACCGGATGCGCAGGCCTTGCGCCTGGCGCTGCGTGAGCTGCTGATTGCCTTCCCGGTGTACCGCACTTACGGCACCCCGCAGGGCATGCCTGGCGACAGCCGCGCACTGCTACAGCAGACTGCGCAAAAACTCAGCGCCAGCGCATATGCGCCGGAGGCCAGCGCGCTGGCATTTCTGCTGCGGGTGCTGAACGGAGAAGTGGCAGACGAACAGCGCGCCACGGCGGATGAGTTGCGCAGCCGTTTTCAGCAGCTCACCGGGCCGCTGATGGCAAAATCGGTGGAGGATACGCTGTTCTTTCGCCAGAACATGGCGCTGGCGCTGAATGAAGTGGGTGCTGAACCGCTGCCGCGCACCTTCTCTATCGACCGCTTCCACACGGAGATGCAGACGCGGCTGGCGCGCCAGCCGGATGCGCTGTCCGGCACCACCACCCACGATACCAAGCGCGGCGAAGATGCCCGCGCGCGGCTCTACACCCTAACCGAAGCCCCGGACATTTGGGCAGCCTGCGTTATGCGCTGGCGCCAGATGAATCAGGCCCAGGTCACGCTGCTGGCCGACGGCCCGGCGCCGAAACCCGCCGGAGAGTGGATGCTGTACCAGGCGCTGGCCGGCGTCTGGCCCGCCACGCTGCAGCCGGATGACGAAGCGGGGCTCAGGGCGCTGGATGAACGCTTCCAGGCCTACGTGGAGAAAGCGCTGCGCGAAGCCAAACTGCGCACCAGCTGGGTTGACAGCAATGATGCCTATGAAAAGGCGGTGCTCGATTACGCCCACCACCTGCTCTCCCCGGCTAACCTGACATTTTTGCAGGACTTTACCCGCTCGCTGCAGCCCTTTGTGCGCGCCGGGCTGGTCAACAGCCTGACGCAGACGGTGGTAAAACTGACGGCGCCGGGCGTGCCGGATATCTATCAGGGCAGCGAAACTCTGGACTTCAGCCTGATCGACCCCGATAACCGCCGCGAACCCGATTATCCTGCGCTGGAGCGCATGCTGGCCGGGCAGCAGTTCCCGATATCAACCGGGGAGGCAAGCTGGCTGAGCGGGCAGCTAAACCAGCACGCGATCGCCAGCCTGCTGGCAATCCGCCAGCAGTTGCCGGCGCTGTTTCGCCGCGGTGACTATCTGCCGCTCGCCGCCGCCAATGCTGAGCAGGATCATCTCATCGCCTGGGCAAGAGTGGACGCCAGCGACGCGCTGATCGCCATCGCGCCGCGCCTGGTGTTCAGCGCCGTGCAAAACGGTTTTGCCGCTACGTCCCAGGTTAACGTCGATATCGCACTGCCTGCCGGGCTAACCCAGCGCCGCTACCGTAATATTTTCAACGGCGAGGAGATAACCAGCAGCGAACGTTTAGAAACCACCATGACCGGACTTTTCCCGGCCATTTTCATCGCCATACGCTGACCTCTATCAGCGTCAACGTCGCTACATAACTTGCACGATGGGGAGAGAGCATGTCAGACAGTCAGCTTTATGAAATAACCGCGGGTTACAGCTATCGTCTGGGTGCCAACGTTGAGGAGAACGGGGTGAATTTCGCCCTGTTCTCCGCTCACGCCGAACGGGTAGAACTTTGCCTGTATGACGCCAGCGGCAAAAACGAAATTGCACGCCTGACGCTGCCGGAATACACCAACGAGGTGTGGCACGGCTTTGTGCCGGGCCTGCAGGCGGGAGCGCTGTATGGCTACCGCGTCTACGGTCCTTATGAGCCGGAAAACGGCCATCGCTTTAATCACCACAAGCTGCTGATTGACCCTTACGCGCGCGAGCTGGTGGGCGACATTGAATGGGATGCAGCCTGCTTTGCCTACGATCTTGAGCACGAAGATAAGGACCTGACCTTTGACACGCGCGACAGCGGGCCGTTTATGCCCAAGTGCAAAGTGATCGACCCGGATGAGTTCAACTGGCACGACGAAAATCGCCCGGTGATTGCCTGGTCGGATGCGGTGATCTATGAGGCGCACGTCAAAGGCTTCACCCAGCTTAATCCGGCGCTGCCAGAAGCCCTGCGCGGCACCTATGAAGGCATGGGGCACCCGGCAACCGTCGACTACATCAAAAACCTCGGCATTACCTCGGTGGAGCTGCTGCCGGTGCACTGGTTCCCGGACGATCAGCACCTGTTGGATAAAGGGCTGAAAAACTTCTGGGGCTATAACACGCTGGCGTTCTTTGCCCCGGCCTCACGCTATTACGGGCCGGCGGGTATTCAGGGCTTCCGCGATATGGTGCGCGCCTTCCATGATGCGGGTGTCGAGGTGATCCTTGACGTGGTGTATAACCACACGGCGGAGGGCAACGAGCTTGGCCCGACGCTCTCTTTTAAGGGCATCGACAACTACTCCTACTACCGCACGCTGCCGGAAGAACATCGCTATTACATCAATGACACCGGCACCGGCAACACCGTGAATACCTCGCATCCGCGCGTGCTGCAGATGGTGCTGGACTCTCTGCGCTTCTGGGCGGAATCGATGCATATTGACGGATTCCGCTTCGACCTGGGGACGATTCTCGGGCGCGAACCGCAGGGCTTCGACCCGCGCGGCGGCTTCTTCGACGCCATTATGCAGGACCCGGTGCTGTCAAAACTGAAGCTGATTGGCGAGCCGTGGGACATCGGTCCCGGGGGTTATCAGGTTGGCGGCTTCCCGCCGGGCTGGGGCGAATGGAACGACAAGTATCGCGACACCGTGCGCGAATACTGGCACGGCGACAATGTCTCCAGCGATTTTGCCGCACGCCTGCTCGGCTCCGGCGATCTGTACGACCAGCGCGGGCGCCGCCCGTCGGCCAGCATCAACTTTATCACCGCCCATGATGGCTTTACTCTCAATGACCTTGTTTGCTGGAATGAGAAGCACAATGAAGCCAACGGCGAGGACAATAACGACGGCCACAACGACAACCGTTCATATAACTTCGGCGCCGAAGGGCCAACCGACGATGAGACCATCAATGCCCTGCGCGACCGGCAGAAACGCAACTTCCTCGCCACGCTGCTGTTCTCCCACGGCACGCCGATGCTGCTGGCGGGCGACGAGTTTGGCCGCAGCCAACAGGGCAACAACAACGGCTACTGTCAGGACAGCGAGATCTCGTGGGTCCACTGGGAAAATCGCCGCCCAGCTGACGATGAGTTACATGAATACACCCGCCATCTGCTGACGCTGCGCGCTGCGCAACCGCTGCTGCGGCGCGAGAGCTGGCGCGACGGTATGGAGATAAAATGGTTTAACGCCGGGGGCGGCTTCCAGCTGCCCGAGCACTGGGAGCATGGCACCACGCTGGGCGTCTATCTCTCACGCGCCGACCTACAGCAGGAGGAAGGGATCTGGCATGACGTGCTGATGCTGTTCAACCCGTTTGAAGGCAACGTTCCCTTCCGCATCCCGCAGTTTGGCGAAGGCGGCTGGGTGCTGGAGATCACCACCAGCTCCACGGCACAACCCGGCATGGTGATTACCCGCGAGAAGGATTTTGAGCTGGAGGGACGCAGCTTTGCGCTGTTCAGAAGGCCGTAACGCTGGCAGTCTGGATCGAAACCCCGTACTGAGGCATTATTTGCTAATTAACTGATTAGCAAGGTGCGGTGACCGTGGCCCCTTAAATACGCTCACCGCGCCGCCTCAAGTACAGGGACCCGCGTTATGACAGACAGCACCGCAAAAACCTCGCTGACGATGTACGGCATCAAAAACTGCGACACCATCAAGAAAGCCCGCAAATATCTGGAAGCACAGGGCGTGGACTATCAGTTCCACGACTACCGCGCCGACGGGCTGGATGCGGCCCTGTTGCAGTCCTTTATTGACACCCTGGGATGGGAAGCGCTGCTTAATACGCGCGGCACCACCTGGCGCAAGCTGGATGAGGTGGTGCGTAATGCGGTGAATAATCCCGCAGCCGCACGCGATCTGATGCTGGCACAGCCGGCAATCATCAAACGTCCGTTGCTCTGTGCGCCGGACGGCACTATGCTGCTGGGCTTCAGCGAAGCCACCTGGCAGCCGTTTATTCAGGAGAAGTCATAATCATGTACTGTCCGGTCATTGAGCTGACGCAGCAGCTTATTCGTCGCCCTTCCCTCAGCCCGGATGATGCCGGTTGTCAGGCTATTCTGATTGCCCGCCTGCAGGCGCTGGGCTTCACTATTGAGCCGATGAACATCGGCGATACCCTGAACTTCTGGGCATGGCGCGGTCAGGGTGAAACCCTGGCGTTTGCCGGCCACACCGACGTGGTGCCGACCGGCGATGCTAACCGCTGGATCAACCCGCCGTTTGAACCCACCATCCGCGACGGCATGCTGTTTGGCCGCGGCGCGGCTGATATGAAAGGTTCACTGGCAGCGATGACCGTGGCCGCCGAGCGCTTTGTCGCCGCGCATCCAAACCACAAGGGCCGCCTGGCTTTCCTGATCACCTCTGATGAAGAGGCCAGCGCCACTAACGGCACGGTGAAGGTAGTGGAAGCGCTGATGGCGCGCAACGAACGCATGGATTACTGTCTGGTGGGCGAGCCGTCGAGCACCGAAGTGGTGGGCGACGTGGTGAAAAATGGCCGTCGCGGCTCCATGACCGCCAATCTGACCATTCACGGTGTGCAGGGCCATGTGGCTTATCCGCACCTCGCCGATAACCCGGTACACCGTGCCATGCCCGCGCTGAATGAGCTGGTGGCCACCGAGTGGGACCAGGGCAATGAATTCTTCCCGCCGACCAGCATGCAGATTGCCAACGTGCAGGCCGGCACCGGTAGCAATAACGTCATCCCCGGTGACTGCTTTGTGCAGTTCAATTTCCGCTTCAGCACCGAACTGACCGACGAGCTGATCGTTCAGCGCGTGCAGGAACTGCTGGACCGCCATCAGCTGCGCTACAGCATTGAGTGGAAAGTGTCCGGTCAGCCGTTCCTGACCTCACGCGGTAAGCTGGTGGATGCGGTAGTTAACGCGGTTGAGCACTATAATGAGATCAGACCGCAGCTGCTCACCACCGGTGGCACCTCTGACGGGCGCTTTATTGCCCGCATGGGCGCACAGGTAGTAGAACTGGGTCCGGTGAACGCAACCATTCATAAGATCAATGAGTGTGTAAAAGCCGCCGATCTGCAGCTGTTAAGCCGCATGTATCAGCGGATTATGGAACAGCTGATCGCCTAAGCGATCTGGGGTGAAGATATGGAATTTTTGAAGCATTACTGGTGGATACTGGTGATCCTGCTGATGGTCGGCATTCTGATGAATGTCTACAAAGACCTGAAGCGAATCGACCATAAAAAGTTTCTCGATAACAAGCCTGAGCTGCCTCCGCATCGTGATTTCAACGATAAGTGGGATGATGAAGACGACTGGCCGAAAAAGAAGTAGCCTACTACCCGCATTTAATTTCAATTTGTGAAACTCCGCTCAGCCCCTTTTTTTTATCCGGGGCTGGCGTTGCTGCGCATAAAATTTGCTCTATTTTGTAGTGACAGGAATGTCACTACAGGGATAGGGAATGCCTTTGCTATACTTACACCATGGGTACACTTACGAGTGGGACTCAAAGAAAGCACAGCACAATTTAGATAAGCACAAAATAAGCTTTGAGCTTGCCTGTGAGGTCTTTGACGATCCCAACATTCTCTCTACCCGCGATCTGTCTGAAATTTATGGCGAAGAAAGATGGCAGCATTTGGGTGAAATTAAAGGCTGCGTGGTTTTGCTGGTTGTCAGCACCGATCGGAACGACAACATACGGATAATTTCCGCTCGTAAAGCGCTGCCAAAAGAGATCGGGAGATACAGACAATGGTAGGAAAGCTAGAGCAACTGAATGAGCTGGCAACGATTCAGGCCAAAGACATTGATACCAGCGATGCGCCAGAGTTAAAGGACAAAGCATGGTCAACGGCTGAACGCGGCAGGTTTTATCGGCCAAAAAAAGTACAAAAAACGGTGCGTATCGACGCAGATGTTCTTTACTGGCTTGAGAGCAAAGGGCCGGGCTATCAGACGCGTATCAATAACATTCTGCGTGAAGCCATGGGCAATGAAGGAAAATAGCGATGCCGGGTAGCTGTACTGCCCGGCATAAACCTACATCAACGCAATCACATCATCCTCGCCCGGCGTTGCGCCGCCCAGGGCTTCGTCAAAATAGCGGCGCGGCACGGTAAACCGCAGGCGATCGAGCGCCAACTGCATCGCGCGGTCATCCACCGCATGCGGTAGATCGTCGACGATATCCAGGGTTACATCCCCTCCCAGCGCCGTTAAACGCGCTTCCGCCGCAACCGCGTGAGAGAGCGGCAGCGTCCTGTCATCGTCGCCGTGGATCAGGTGGAGCGCGGGAGAAAATGAACGGTTTTTGACGATGACGTTGAATTTATTGCAACGAGTCAAGCCACTGGCGCCACCGATCGGCCTGCTGAGCATCCAGCGCCATCAGCCCCTGCCGGGCTTCCTGGCGCTGTGCGGCCAGCAGCGCTTTACGCCCGGAGAGTTTCGCCCTGGCTATCACTTCAGCACTGCGTTGTTGCTGCAGAAGAGCGGCACTTAGCAGCGGCAGTGCGCAGGGCCGCTGGCTGACCAGCCTGCCCAGCGCGGCCAGGCTGGCTTCAAACGGCCGCTGTGCCCAGGCGAAACCGGCCAGCTCACGCCAGTCATCCTCATCAATATCAGCATAGCAGTGCGTCGCGAGCGGCAGCTCTTCTCCGGGCAGCTGACGACGTAACCACGCCCCTGCCCGCTCGAAGCGCTGCGCGGCACGCTGTGCCAGCTGCTGTCCAGCGGGGCTGAGCGGCAGAATCGCCATCGCGCTGAAGCAGCCGCTGCTGGCCTCGCGCACGCTGCCGATACGCACCAGCTGAAAACCGCAGCGCTGCCAGAACTGCCAGAGCGCTGAGGTGAAGCCAAAGCTGACTGACAGATAATCCAGCCCCTGCGCCTGCTGCTGACAGCCCGCCACCAGCTGCTGACCGATGCCCTGCCCGCGCAGCGCGGCGGCGACCGCAATCCGGCTGATGCGCCTGGAGCGCAGCTGCGGCGCGTCGATCTGCCCGGCATGCGCCGCCAGCGACTGCGCCACCAGATTGCCACGCGGGCGGCGGGTTCCGGCCCAGACGGCGCTGGACAGCGCCGCGCTCAGGCCGCCCTCATCCACCAGCCATAGCGCTCCCTGCACGCTGTCGCCCTGCAGCGCAGCGCTAAAATGCATGCCGGGCGCATCCATCATGCGCCGCAGATCGAGCGGCGAAGTGCGGTAGTGCGCGCTGGTCAGCAGCTGATATACCGCTGCCATTCGCGCAGGCTGCCGCCCCCAGTCGGGCTGTTCCAGCGCCACGTAATCCATGCTGCCATGCTGCGGCTCGACCTCCCGGTCATCAAACAGCAGCGCATCGCTGATAAAAGACTCCAGCGGATCGTTCGCCGCCCAGCGTAGTGGAGTATCAAGCTGATGCAGCGTCACATTGGGCAGCGCGGCGCAGAATTTCAGCAGGAAGCCACGCCCGGTGCCTTCGTAACCCTGCACCGTGGTGGTCAGCAGCACGCGCGGAAACAGCGCAACCAGCTGGTGGAGCAGCGGCGCGGGAATCGCCGCCGCCTCGTCAATCAGCAGCCAGTCCACGCCGGGCTGATGCAGCGCCGCTTCGGCCAGCAGGCGGTCGGGCGCGATAAAATGAAAGGCATCACCGGCAAACTGCGCCAGTACCTCGGTGGACACCTTGCCCGGCGCGGTGACCAGGCAGCGCCCCGGCCAGCGCGCGGCCAGCATGCCCGCCAGCGCAGACTTGCCGCGCCCGCGCGCAGCGGTGATCGCCTGAACACCAGGAGACGCGTGCAGAAGTTTTGCCAGGATTTGCTGCTGCTGCAGGCTGCCATCGTCCGGCAGCCACTGCGGCACGGCTTCAGCGACGGGTAATATCAGGGGGTGATTTTCTCGCCAGAGCACGGCCCGGGCATCGGCCTGTATCAGCTGCTGCAGACGCTGAATAAAACGCGGGGTGGCGCACGGCGCATCGCGCTCGCTCCAGCGCAGTGAATCCTCGTCAGGCTGCTGCGCCCAGTGGTCCCACTCCGGGACCAGCAGCAGCAGCCAGCTGCCCGCCTGTAGCGTTCCGGCCAGGGCGGCCAGCGCTTCGGCGTGAAAACCGCTGCGGGCGTCAAATACCGCGTGGTGGAACTCGCGCCCCAGCAGCGTGCGAATAGCAGATGGCGCGCAGCTTTGCACGCTATGCGACGGCTCGCCAACCCACAACCAGTCGCCGGGCAGCTGTTCCATCAATCCTGCAGCCTGCTGTTCACTCCATTGCGCTGTCCCGCTGAGCACCAGCAGTCGTCGCCAGCACTGGCACTGCAGCCGAGCCGTGCCGTCGCGCCACTCACTCACCCGCGTTTAACCGGCAAAGGTATTACACTGGCCAGGATTTCCGCCATCGAAGCCTTTTTTAAACCAGGTGTAGCGCTGCTGTGAAGTGCCGTGGGTAAAGCTGTCCGGCACCACGCGCCCCTGGCCGCGCTGCTGCAGACGATCGTCACCGATCGCCTGGGCTGCATTCAGGGCCGATTCGAGGTCACCGGTTTCCAGCACGTTCTGCTGCTGCATATAGTGGCCCCAGACGCCGGCAAAACAGTCCGCCTGCAGTTCCATCTTCACCGACAGCTGATTCACCTGAGTCTGGCTGGCACCCTGCTGCATCTGGCGAACTTTCTGCTCAATGCCAAGCAGGTGCTGGACGTGGTGACCAACTTCATGGGCGATCACGTAGCCCTGGGCGAATTCTCCACCCGCACCGAGTTTATTTTTCATTTCGTCATAGAAAGAGAGGTCGATATAGACTTTGCTGTCGCCGGGGCAGTAGAACGGCCCCATCGCCGCCTGGCCGCCGCCGCAGGCGGTCTGCGTCTGATTGCGGTACATCACCAGCGTAGGGGCTTTCCACTGTTTCCCCATCTGCTGGAACAGCTGCTGCCAGGTATCTTCAGTCATGGCAAAGATGGTGCGGGTAAACTGCGCCGCTTCATCCTCTTTCGGGCTGGCCTTGCGCTGCTGCTGGGAAGTTTGTGTCATCTGCGTGCCGTCCCCGCCCAACAGCGGCGAGAGGTCGTAACCGTAATAGCTGGCCACCACCACCACGATAAGCAGAATAATTCCGCCTTTACCACGGGGAATACGCATACGCCCACCGCCGACGGTTCCGGACTCGTTACGGCGATCTTCTACATTGTCGCTTTCGCGACGCCCTTGCCAACGCATACAGTTATCCTCATGATCGCTCAAAACAGCGTATGTGGATTTTAGTCTGACGCAGCGGGGAAAACCAGAAAACGCGGAAATGGAAGAGGATTTTGCGCAAAAGGCTGAGGAAGGCCGGGCGCACCCGACCTCAAAATAGCGGGTTAGTCGAGCTTCACGCCCAGACGATTAGCCACTTCTTCATAGGCTTCAATCAGGCCACCGAGGCTCTGACGGTAGCGGTCTTTATCCATCTTGTTCAGCGTCTCTTTGTCCCACAGGCGTGCACCGTCCGGGGAGAACTCATCGCCCAGCACCACTTCGCCTTTGAACAGGCCAAACTCCAGCTTGAAGTCAACGAGGATCAGGCCAGCGTCAGAGAACAGCTTGCTCAGTACGTCGTTCGCTTTGTAGGTCAGCTCACGCATGCGCGCCAGGTTCTCTCTGTTTACCCAGCCGAAGGTTTCACAGTAGGACTCATTCACCATCGGATCGTGTTTCGCATCGTCTTTCAGGAACAGGTCAAACAGCGGTGGGTTGAGGATCATCCCCTCTTCCACGCCCAGACGTTTTACCAGCGAGCCAGCCGCACGGTTACGGACCACACACTCAACCGGCACCATATCCAGCTTCTTCACCAGCGCTTCGTTGTCAGAGAGCAGGGCTTCCATCTGCGTTGGGATACCGGCTTCCTGCAGTTTGGTCATGATGAAATAATTGAACTTGTTGTTAATCATTCCCTTACGGTCAAACTGTTCGATGCGCTCACCGTCCAGCGCTGACGTATCGTTACGGAATTCGAGTACCAACAGATCCGGGTTTTCGGTGCTGTAAACGGTTTTCGCTTTGCCGCGATACAACTCAGCTTTTTTCTGCATCTTGTTTAACTCCAAACGATAATGAACTGTTACTGTCGGACCGGCTGAACCGGGCCGTTAATATTTTGCCTGGCGGAATTATATGTTCCGCGGGTAAAAAACCGAAGCAATCGTTTACGTCAGACGTAAATAAAAAGGCCGGAAGTATCCGGCCTTGTGGCTTACTTGCTGAATGCGGCCTGGAACACCGCCACCAGCGCATCGTTCTGCGACTGGGTGAGCGGGTGACCTTTAGGGTCGAGGAACTGCAGGCTGCTACGGTTATCGAGGTCGCCGACCTGAAGTTTGTAGTCGCCGTTTTTCAGTTCTGGATCCTTGGCACCCAGTTCGTCGAAGGTATTGCTGCCTGGCGCTTTATAAGTCACGTTCAGGCTACCCTGTGAGCGGTTGTTGTCGGTCACTTCCATACCAACGCGCTTCAGCGTTGCCGGCAGGCGCTGCCAGACCACGTTGAACGGTGCACGCAGGATCAGATTAGGCAGGCCAGTATCATCGGCACCGCTCTGCACGTCAATTTGCGTTGGGCTGCGGCTGGCAGCGGCATCTTCACGTGTGGTTTCAACCTTATCCATGGTGGCACTGATTTCGTTAAGCATCTGAGCGGTGTAACGCTGGATCTGCACTGGCGAAGTCACTGCTTTATCCTGCTGCTGCAGCTCAAGCAGTTTCACCATCAGAACCTGCTGGCCTGCCTGCGGCTGCACGCTCAGCTGATAGCGGCCACGGTACTGATTATCTTCATCAGCACGGTTCCACTGTACCCAGTCGGTGGTCAGGGATTGACGCGCATCCTGACGGTCGGCAATCGGGAACTTCAGTGACTGCACCGCGTCAACAACCTGCGGCCAGATAGCGCTGCGGCTGTCGACCATCAGCGTACCGGTGTTACCGGCAAACTGGCTGCGGGTGCCGTTCATCAGTGCCAGCGTCTGCGCTGGCGGACGAATGTCCAGCTGCTTGCCTACCTGCCCATTAGGGTTGACCGACGGAATATCAAAGTCGCCATTTTGAATCGGCAGGATCATGCCAGCAGGCGCGCGCAGATCGCTAAGATCGGCTGCCTGCAGGTAGGATTCGTCACCGCTCACCTGACGCTTGTAACGCTGGTCGTTAGAACATGCTGCCAGCAGCATAACCAACGACAGTCCCACCACTTTCGCTACCGTGGACTTTTGTACTGAGTAAGCCATTAATTCTCCCTAAATTTAAAGCAGGCCAGCGTTTTTCAGTGCCTGCTCAACAACCGGACGACCGGCATCGGTCAGCGGCGTCATTGGCAGACGCAGCGTATCGGTTGCTATTAATCCTAATCGTTTCGCGGCCCATTTCACCGGGATAGGATTCGGTTCAGCAAACAGCTTGTGATGCAGATGCATCAGGCGCTGGTTCAGAATGCGCGCTTCGGCAAAGTTGCCCTGCTGCGCCAGAGCGCAAAGCTCGACCATTTCACGTGCGGCAATGTTTGCCGTAACGGAAATCACGCCGTGCCCGCCCAGATGCATGAAGTCGAGCGAGGTGGCATCATCGCCGCTCACCAGAATAAAGTCTTCATTTACCCGCTCTTGGATCTGACTAACCCGCGATAAGTTCCCGGTGGCCTCTTTGATTCCGATAATATTTTTAATTTTGGCCAGGCGACCGACGGTTTCCGGCAGTAAATCCGTGCCGGTACGTGACGGTACGTTGTACAGCATCTGCGGCAGCTCGGTGCTTTCCGCGATGGTTTTGAAGTGCTGATACAACCCTTCCTGCGTCGGACGGTTGTAGTACGGCGTGACGGTCAGGCAGCCAACAACGCCAGAATTTTCGAAACGTTTGGTCAGAGAGACGCCTTCCGCAGTGGCGTTTGCACCGGTGCCGGCAATAACAGGGATACGGCCATCGGCCAGTTCCAGTGTCAACATCACCACGTCACCATGTTCATCATGGCTCAGGGTGGCGGACTCGCCGGTCGTTCCTACAGAAACAATTGCCGCGGTGCCGCTGGCAATATGGTAATCAATCAGTTTTTTCAGACTCGCACGGCAGACATTACCTTTGTCATCCATCGGCGTTACGAGTGCAACAATACTTCCCGTGAACATTAGCCATCCCCTCGACAAACAAGTGCTTCATGGTACGTTTGACCGTGCAGTAAAAGCAAGCGCGCAGCACGGCTCAAGCGCTTGTCAGCAGTTTTTTTTATGTTTACCTTATGGTTATTAGCATTTGCACAGGAAGATTGATTTTGTCGCAGTCATCGCAACACCATTTGGTTATCACTGCCCTTGGGGTTGACCGCCCGGGGATCGTCAATACTATCACCCGTCACGTCAGCAGCTGCGGGTGCAATATTGAAGATAGCCGGCTGGCTATGCTGGGTGACGAGTTTACCTTTATCATGCTGCTGTCCGGCAGCTGGAACGCCATCACCCTGATTGAATCGACGCTGCCGTTAAAAGGGGCAGAGCTGGAGCTGCTGATTGTGATGAAGCGCACCAGCGCCAGTACGCGCCCCCCCCTGCCCGCCACGGTGTGGGTGCAGGTGGAGGTCATCGACTCCCCGCACATCATTGAGCGCTTTACCGATCTGTTTGATTCGCATCAGATGAATATTGCCGAGCTGGTGTCACGCACACAGCCTGCACAAGAAAACCAGCCGCCTTTGCTCTATATTCAGTTAACCGCCCATAGCCCGGCCAGCCAGGATGCGTCATTAATCGAGCAAGCGTTCAACCGGCTATGTACAGAACTCCATGCTCAAGGCACTATTAAGGCGGTTTCTCACCACGGCGCGTAATCCTTAACCTGCACGTGGGAAGCGCGTGAATTTTACCCCTAGCATGATGATAAAAATGGAGAGTAGTGATGAATCCACTGAAAGCCGGTGATACTGCACCGAAATTTAGCTTGCCCGACCAGGACGGCGAACAGGTAAATTTAACCGACTTCCAGGGACAGCGCGTTCTGGTATATTTCTACCCGAAAGCGATGACGCCAGGCTGTACCGTACAGGCATGCGGTCTGCGCGATAGCATGGACGAGCTGAAAAAATCCGGGGTTGAAGTATTAGGTATCAGCACCGATAAGCCGGAGAAGCTCTCACGCTTCGTCGAGAAAGAGCTGCTGAACTTCACTCTGCTGTCTGATGAAGACCATCAGGTATGCGAGCAGTTTGGTATCTGGGGCGAAAAAACCTTTATGGGCAAGACCTATGACGGCATCCACCGCATCAGTTTCCTGATCGGCACTGATGGCAAAGTTGAGAAAGTTTTCGATGATTTCAAGACCAGTAACCACCACGATATCGTGATGGATTACCTGCAGTCGGCGTGATTTGAACCTGCGGGCCGACCCGCAAACGTCGGGGCCGATCGTCTTTTCGATCGGCCCTTGATAAACCTTCTACGATTTAGCCAGTTCATCCGGCCAGGCATGCACCACCGCTTTCACCAGCGTGGCGAGCGGTATGGCAAAGAACACTCCCCAGAATCCCCATAGCCCGCCGAAAATCACCACCGACAGAATGATCACCAGCGGATGCAGGTTTACCGCTTCTGAGAACAGTATCGGCACCAGTACATTGCCATCCAGCGCCTGAATCACCAGATAGACGATAATCATGGTCCAGAAATCTCCGGACAGCCCCCACTGGCCCAGCCCCACGCCAATCACCGGAATGGTGACCGCCATTGCCCCGACGTAGGGGATCAGCACCGAGATACCGACCAGCACGCCCATCAGCAGCGCATAGTTCATACCGATAGCGAGGAAGCCAATCCAGCTGGCGATGCCGACCACCACCATCTCCAGCACCTTGCCGCGAATGTAGTTCGACACCTGCTGGTTCATCTCAACCCATACCTGCCCGGCAAGACCGCGATTGCGCGGCAGCACGCGGCGAATGGCGTCCAGCATCTGATCTTTGTCCTTCAGCAGGAAGAACACCATCAGCGGCACCAGCACCAGATAGATAGCCAGCGTCATCAGCCCAACCAGCGAAGCCAGAGAATATTTCACCAGCTGGTCGCCCATGCCGCTCAGGCGGCTGCGCAGATTTTCCACCACAATATCGATAATGCCGACATCCATCAGCGTTGGGAAACGCTCCGGCAGACGGGTAGCGAACTGATACAGCCGCGTCAGCATGGTCGGCATCTCATGGGCGAGGTTGATGCCCTGCTGCCAGGCGACCGGCACCACCACCAGCAGCAATATCAGGATCAGGGTGGCAAAGACGATCAGTACCAGCGTCACCGCCCAGGTACGCGAGCAGCCAAGCCGCTCTAGCCTGACCGTGGGCCACTCCAGCAGGAAAGCCAATACGATTGCCACCAGCAGCGGCGCCAGCAGGCCATTAAAGAAAAACAGGATGCAGAAAGCAGCGATCAGGATCGCCAGCAGCGCAATGGCCTGGGGATCGCTAAAACGGCGGCGATACCACTGCATTATAAGTTCCAGCATGGTAAGTCCTTGCCTGAGAATGAGTGGGGGAAAGTGTACCTGAAACGCAGCGCCCCTGCAGTGTCGTCTGGGGCGCTGCGCGCGAACGCTTAATGCGGAAGGGGGTGTACAACAGCAGGCTGTTCGGTGCTGTTTTTTGCCACAATCACCTGATTGCGCCCGGCGTTTTTAGCCCGGTAAAGCGCATCATCAGCCTGCTTGAAGGTATACTCCATGGCGACGGCATTTTTCGCGGCCCAAAATGCCACTCCGACAGAAATGGTGATATGCCCGACCTGTTCCAGATTGAACCCTTCAATACGGCAGCGCACGCGCTCCGCGATCATCATGGCCACTTCGCGATCGGCGCCCGGCAGGATCATCAGAAACTCTTCGCCGCCGTTACGACAGATGACATCAGTCTGTCTGGCCCCCTGCTGCAACTGGCGCGCCACGGTTTTAATCACCGTATCGCCCGCATCATGACCAAAGGTGTCATTAACCCGCTTAAAGTAGTCGATATCCAGCGCCAGTACCGCGAACGACTGGCTGGTGGCCTGGAAGTATTCCAGCACCGCATTCAGGCCACGGCGATTCAGCAGTTCGGTCATCGGGTCGGTCTGCACTTCGCTTTTCAGTCGGCCGATTTTGTCCTGCATCAGGGCGATCCCCGCCAGCATTGCCCGCTTAATCTGCGAGGCTTCGTAATACCAGGAGCGGATGCTGTTGATCTCTTTCGAAACGTTTTGCGTATCCATCTGGCTGGCTTTACGCGCCAGCTGCCACAGCGGTAGCGCAATGCGCTGGGCGAGGATCAGGGCCAGAATCAGCGTCAGCAGAGCAAACGGCACCGAATGTTTCAGCACCTGCAGCAGCAGGCTGTTGAGCGGCGCCAGCGTAGCCAGCGTCGGCTTGAGCGTGACGATGGTCCAGCCAGCGGTCGGGACGTTAGCGTAACCTGCCAGCATCGCTTCACCATTATCAGCGCTAACTTCCCTGTTGCCGTTGCTGGCTTTACTGCGCTGGTCATTGCTGATTAACGGGTTGATGGTTTTGCCGACCATCTGACGGTCCTGGTGATACAGCACCTGATTTTTACCGTCGATGACGTACAGCGTTGAGCCATCACGATAGAACTGCTCACCGAGCAGCACGTTCAGAATGCTTTTTTTCTTCAGATAGATAGAGCCGCCAACATAGCCGAGATACGTGCCGGTTTTTGACCAGATTGGCCAGGAGACAAACACCAGCAGATTATTGGCAGCAGACATGCTCGGCTGGCTGATCAGCGGTTTGCGCTCGGCCAGCGCCTGTTTTGCCGCAGCCGAACTGAGGTGCATGCCCTTCAGCATCAGTGATTCCGGCGAAATAGCGCGCACCCAGCCGTTAGCATCAACAATCACCACCGAGTTAAAGCTGTTGGTTTGCTCGCGCAGGCGATCCACTTCCTGCTGTAGCCTGTCGTCATCTTCCAGCCCGCTGCCCAGCACTTTAGCGCTGTAAGAGAGCTGTGATTGCGCCAGCTGGAAAAACACCTCGGTGGTCGACGCCAGCTTGGTGGCGTAAACCCGGTTGGCTTCCAGCGTATTACCGATCAGCACATCGCGCTGCACACGCCAGCTGGCGTACAGAGAATTGGCGAGAGTGATCACAATGCTGGCGACCGCCAGCAAGGTTATAAGCGTGCGCAAGTCCGTTTTGGGGCGGGTAAGCCTCAGCATGGACTCACCTCGGTGAGAAGCATCATCATCAGCGCCTTATAATTTTTTATGCGCGTTGATACCCAATAAATTTCATGTTGCAGGAAGGCGGCAAGTGAGGAGATCCCCGGGAGCTTACTCCAGTAAGTGACCGGGGTGAGCGAGTGCAGCCAACACACCTGCAGCGTGCAAGATGGAGGGTATGTTTAAAAGTGCGAGTTATGCCCTGGTAAAGCACCTGCCAATTGTACACCTCTCAGCCGTTTTGGGAATAATCTGACGCTATCAGGTCCAGGAAATATTTCACTTAAATCGAAAAAGGAATTTATCAGAAGAAGCGGGCCAGGTGGCCCGCAGCGCGGGGTTACATTGACAGGAAGGCGTAGCCCTGGTTTTCGAGGGTGGAAACGGTCGTCGGGCTGGAGAGCGCATGGGTAACGGATTTATCAATCCACTCGGGTTTATAGTGGTGGAAAGCCACGGACTGGTCGCACACCGATACGTCCACGCCCTTCTCGCGCAGCGCAGCAATCAGCTTCAGGTTCGGGTTATCCATACCGAACTGCTTATGATACTGCTCGTTGTTCAGCATTGCTGGCGTGCCGTCGCCGGTGACAGAAACCACAAACTTCAGTTTTTCTGCTGGAACGCCGGAAGCCACGTACAGATTGACCACGCGCGCCACGCGCTCCAAACCGAGGTTCGGATCGTTCGGGCCGTTCTCCGCTTTGGTTATCTGGAAGACAATTTTATTGCTGTCGTTGACGTTCGGCTTGTAAGCCACGTTCGGCTCGTAGTGCATTTTGCCATAGCCTTCAATCGCTGGCGTCGACCAGAAACCCGCCGGGTCGCTGGCCGGATCGGCACGACTGGCAATTTTATCGATCAGTTCAGGCGCTTTAGAAAAGCTGGCGCCGACAAAACCAGCTACAGCCGCAATCAGGACATAAGAAACCACAGGACGCATAACCACTTCTCCGTAAGAGCACAGTAATGAGTGAGATATAACACAGGCTTTAGGGAAAGCTTTACCGGCTATTTTTCGCCTGGTGGCTTATTAGTTTCATATTGAAATAATATGTATTCACTACTGTATAGCTAAAATGACCAATGGGCATTGGGGTCCGATTTCGAACAAGCCCAGCGAAATCCGCAGGGTCAAGGCATGCATCTAGCGTCGTAATCCGCAGGGTCACGGCATGTTGCGAGCGTTTAGAAAGCTTCACGCCCACCTGAGCCATTCCGGTATTTTTATCACTGGACCTGATTATTTATTCGCCTGTGATTTCAAGTGAAATTTAGCTTAAGTATCAGAAGATCTCGCGGCAACCGTCTCGGGCAATTTTTCAGAGTAACTCCTATCAAACGGCATGCCACCATCAGTAAATTTGAATAAATTTACCTAACTTTAAACAAAGAGGGGCAATGCCCCGATAACTTCTCTAACGCCAGCAGTCGATTAGTGCTGCGGCTGGCTATCCGCTGCGTTCAGTTTTTTACCGCAAAATCCCACCCTGCGCGCCCCGGCAGGTGCAACAGCGGTAATTAAGGCATTTCATTCCCCACGGGCACTGGTTAAGATGGCTTCTTAGTGTGGCTATCTTATGCCCGCAGAAGAACATTTCGGCACTTTGCCGGTCAAAATCTGGACTTCCTTGTTAGGGATTGCGATATGTTAATCCGATTCAACCGAGGCCTGCTGGCTTCCCTGATAGTGACGCTGCTCGCAGCCCAGACGCTGCCAGCACGTGCGGACGTGAGCGATAATCTACCGGATATTGGCACCACCGCGGGCGGAACCCTGTCGATTAATCAGGAACTGGCAATGGGCGATTTCTACGTGCGCCAGCTGCGCGCCAGTGCGCCAATCATCAATGACCCGCTGTTAAATCAGTATATTAACGGCCTCGGCCAGCGCCTGGTGTCCCATGCCTGGTCGGTCAAAACCCCGTTCCATTTCTTCCTGATCCGTAATGATGAAATTAACGCCTTCGCCTTCTTCGGCGGCAATGTGGTGCTGCACTCCGCGCTGTTCCGCTACGCCGATAATGAAAGCCAGCTGGCTTCGGTAATGGCGCACGAAATCTCGCACGTGACCCAGCGCCATCTGGCGCGTGCGATGGAAGATCAGCAGCGCAACGCCCCGCTTACCTGGGTGGGTGCGCTGGGTTCAATTCTGCTGGCGATGGCCAGCCCGCAGGCCGGAATGGCGGCGCTGACCGGCACGCTGGCCGGAACACAGCAGGGGATGATCAGCTTTACCCAGCAGAACGAACAGGAAGCCGACCGTATTGGCATTCAGGTGCTTCAGCGCTCCGGATTTGACCCGGAAGCCATGCCAAACTTTCTGCAAAAGCTGGCGGATGAGTCGCGCTTCGCCTCCAAACCACCGGAAATACTGCTGACGCACCCGCTGCCCGACAGCCGCCTCGCCGATGCGCGCAACCGTGCCAATCAGATGAAGCCGGTGGTGGTGCAATCCTCACAGGATTTCTATATGGCAAAAGTCAGGGCGCTGGGCATGTTCTCCACCGGGCAGAACCAGCTAAATGACGATCTGCTGATCCCACTGTCGCACGGCAACAGCCGTGAACAGGCCGCTGCGCATTATGGTAAAGCCGTGCTGTTGCTGGGCGAGAATAAATTTGCCGAAGCGCGCAATATCATCACCCCGCTGCTGGCAAAGCAGCCGGATAACGTCTGGTATCTCGATATCATGACCGACATTGATATCGGGCTGAAACAGCCGCAGCAGGCCATTAACCGCCTGCTGGCGGTGAAAGGCGTCAATACGATCCCGGTATTGCAAATCAACCTGGCGAACGCCTATGTCGAAGCGAAACAGCCGGCTAATGCCAGCAAAGTACTGTACCGCTACACCTGGGCAAATAAGGACGATCCTAACGGCTGGGACCTGCTGGCTCAGGCTTCTGCCGCGCAGGGTCTGAGCGATGAAGAGCAGGCCGCGCGCGCCGAGAGCCTGGCGCTGGCCGGCCAGCTCGACCAGGCGATCCGCAGCCTGAGCAGCGCCAGCGCCGCCGTGCCGCTTGGCAGCCTGAAACAGGCGCGTTACGACGCCCGTATCGATCAGCTGCGCCATTTACAGGAACGTTTCCGCCAGTATCAGAAATCATAAGGAGAGGATGAATGGCTGAAGTAAAGATTTACCACAATCCACGCTGCTCCAAAAGCCGCGAAACCCTGGCGCTGCTGCAGGCGCACGGCATTGAACCCGAAGTGATCCTCTACCTGGAGACGCCACCGGATAGCGCCACGCTGCAAGCGCTCCTGCAGCAGCTGGGTTTCAGCAGCGCACGCCAGCTCATGCGTCATAAAGAGGAAGCTTATAAAGCGGCCGGACTCGGGGATACAAGCCTGAGCGAGCAGCAGCTGCTGGCGGCGATGGTGGCAGAACCGAAGCTGATTGAGCGGCCAATTGTGGTGGCCAATGGCCAGGCGCGCATCGGCCGCCCGCCTGAGCAGGTGCTGGAGATTTTATTGCGTTCTAAAGGCTGAGGGCTTCTTTAACAAACGGGATGGTCAGCTTGCGCTGAGCGCTGATTGATGCGCGATCCAGCTGATCGAGCGTCAAAAACAGCGTGCGCATCTCACGATCGAGACGTTTAAGCAGGAAGCGGCCAACGTCTTCCGGCAGTTCGAATCCGCGCAGGCGGGCACGCAGCTGTAGCGCCTGCAGCTTATCTTCGTCGGAGAGCGGCTGCAGTTTATAGATCTGGCCCCAGTCGAGGCGCGAAGCCAGATCGGCCAGCTTGAGGTTAAGCTGGCGCGGTGGGCGATCCCCAGTGATCAGCAGCCGGGTTTTTCCGGTTTCCAGAATACGGTTATACAGGTCGAAGATCGCCATCTCCCAGGGTTCATCCCCGGCAATGCACTCAATATTATCGATGCAGATCAGCGCCAGCTGCTCCATGCCGTCCAGCACTTCCGGCACAAACCAGGTGCGCTTATCCAGCGGCACATAGCCCACCGCTTCGCCTTTGGCCGACAGTTCCGCGCAGGCCGCGTGCAGCAGATGGCTGCGCCCGCCACCTTCACGTGACCAGAAATAGAAGTAGCTACCGTGTTCCTGATGCAGAGCGCCCTGCAGCGCAGCCAGCAGCGACGGATTTTCCCCCGGCCAGAAGCTGGCGAAGGTTTCGTCGTCGGGCAGGTAAAGTGGCAATGAAAGCTGTGCCGGCGTGTTCAGAATCACCTCAGGGTTTAGCAGGCAGAAATCGCCAAAAATTCTAACACAACTCGGTCAGGATCATGAAACGCTTAGCGGTAAGCGATCGTCGCGGATCGTCACAATACGCAGCAAAAAGTGCGATTAGCGCTTACTGGATAGCATAATGGTTTAAAAATCATTAGCCTTGGGCCAGTTTTTTTATTCAATAACATGGAGTCGTTATATGCCGGTCACCCGCAAAATTCGCCTGAGTATCCTCACTGCCGGCCTGTTAGCCTGTCTCGCAAGCCAGGCCACCGAGCTGCAGCACTGGCCGCAGCCGCAGGCGGAAAAACTGAATCAGCTGATCGAACAGCATCGTAACAAAGGCAACTATGCGGTGTTCGATATGGATAACACCACCTATAAGAACGATCTGGAAGAGGCGTTAATACCGTGGCTGGAGAATCAGAAACTGCTGACGCGGGAGACGCTCGATCCTGCGCTTAAGCTGATCCCTTTCAACGACCTGCCGGGCAAACCCGAGAGCCTTTACAGCTATTATCACCGCCTTTGTCATATTGATGAGCTGATTTGCTATCCCTGGGCAGCACAGATTTTTTCCGGTTTTACTTTGCAGCAGCTGAAGCAGCAGGTGGATGCCATGCTGGCGCAGCAGGAGGCTATCCCGGCCTCCCTGAATCAGGATGGTCAGCAGGTCATTACGGCGGTAGAGCCGCCGAGAATGCTGCGCGGAATGCAGGAGCTTTTTGCCAAACTGCAGGAGAACGGTATCCGCGTGTATATCATGAGCGCCGCACATGAGGAGTTGGCGCGCATGGTGGCCAGCGACCCTCACTATGGCTATAACGTCAAAGCGGAAAATGTATTAGGTATTAATACCCTGCTAAGAAATACCGTCACTGGCGAACTCACGACCGCACGCAAACAGATCCGCGAGGGCCGCTATCGGCCCGAACAGAATCAGCAGTTGCAGATGACCTCCTATCTGATGAACCCAATGACCTGGTATGAAGGTAAAGCGGGCAGCATGCTGGCGTACATCGATCAGTGGCGCAAACCGATTCTGGTTGGCGGAGACACCCTCTATTCGGATACTTACATGCTGCTCAACAGCACTGATGTGGCCAGCGGCGGGCAGCGACTGTGGATTAGCCGCAGTGACAATACGCGTAAAAAGCTTGATGGGCTGATTAAAAAGATGGTCAGTGAGCAACAGCAGGCAGGGGTAACCCCTGATGCCGATAAAAACTGGATAGTGGTGCAGCAGCAGCGGCTGGAATAGTCATTACGTTAAGGGCGAGCATAAAGCTCGCCCTTACAATCCCTTACTTACCGTCCGTGCGTTCGTCCGGCACGTCGATCACCTCTTCTTCGCGGCTGCACAGGCTGATAACTTTGAAGATCAGGCTAAGCCCAACGCCCACTACGGTCGCCAGCGCCATGCCTTTCAGCTCAGCCGCGCCAATATGCACCTTCGCCCCGCTTACGCCGATAATCAGGATCACCGAGGTGAGGATCAGGTTCTGCGCTTTGTTGTAATCCACTTTCGATTCAATCAGTACGCGAATACCGGAAGCGCCAATCACCCCATACAGCAGCAGCGAAACGCCGCCCATCACCGGCACCGGGATCGCCTGAATCGCCGCCGCCAGCTTGCCGACGCAGGAGAGCAGGATCGCCAGTATCGCCGCGCCGCCGATCACCCAGGTGCTGTATACGCGGGTGATCGCCATCACGCCAATATTCTCGCCGTAGGTGGTATTCGGCGTGGAGCCGAAGAAGCCGGAGAAAATGGTCGAGACGCCGTTGGCAAACATCGAACGATGCAGGCCCGGATCTTTCAGCAGATCTTTTTTCACGATGTTGGCCGTCACCACCAGGTGACCGATATGCTCGGCAATCACCACCAGCGCCGCTGGCAGGATGGTAAAGATGGCATACCACTCAAAGCGCGGGGTGTAGAAAGTCGGCAGCGCAAACCAGTGGGCTTCGCGCACCGGCGTCCAGTCGACGATACCCATGCCCCAGGAGAGCGCGTAACCGACCAGCACGCCGATCAGAATCGGGATAATCGCCATAAAGCCGCGGAACATCACCGAACCGAAGATAGTTACGCCCAGCGTCACCATCGAAATAATCACGGTTTTACTGTCGGGTGAAGTGCCATCCGCCGGCAGCAGACCGGCCATATTTGCCGCCACGCCCGCCAGTTCCAGCCCGATAACCGCGACAATCGCCCCCATCGCTGCCGGCGGAAACATCACGTCCAGCCAGCCGGTACCGGCCTTTTTGACAATCAGCGCCACCAGGCAGAACAGCACGCCGCACATGATAAAACCGCCCAGCGCCACTTCATAACCCAGCGGCAGCAGCAGCAGCACCGGGGAGATAAAGGCGAAGCTGGAACCGAGGTAGGCCGGGATTTTGCCTTTACAGATAAACAGATACAGCAGCGTACCGATACCGTTGAACAACAGTACCGTGGCCGGATTGATGTGGAACAGGATCGGCACCAGCACGGTGGCACCGAACATGGCGAACAGGTGCTGGAAGCTGAGTGGAATGGTTTGCAGCAGCGGTGGCCGCTCGCTTACGCCAATTGCGCGACGCGTCATGATGTTGTTACCCCTTGAGTTTGCCTTTGCTATAAAAAAACCGACTCTGCGGTCGGTTTAACGCTTTCGGGTCGGGCGCGCCCGTCCCCTACAAAACACACCCGATAAAATGCTGATTGAACCCGGTACATTTTGTCGTAGGGGCGAGGCATGCCTCGCCCGTAGCAAAATTATTTAGTACCAAAAATCTTATCGCCGGCATCGCCCAGGCCTGGGATGATATAGCCCTTCTCGTTCAGGCCCTGGTCGATAGACGCGGTGTACACTTCCACATCCGCGTGCGCTTTCTCCAGCGCCGCCAGCCCTTCCGGTGCCGCAACCAGCACCAGCACCTTGATGCTGGTACAGCCCGCTTTCTTCAGCAGGTCGATGGTGGCGATCATCGAACCACCGGTTGCCAGCATTGGGTCTACCACCAGCGCCATGCGCTCTTCAATGTTAGAGACCAGCTTCTGGAAATAGGGCACCGGCTCCAGCGTCTCTTCATCACGATAGACGCCAACCACGCTGATGCGCGCACTCGGTACGTGCTCCAGCACCCCTTCCATCATGCCGAGACCGGCACGCAGGATTGGCACCACGGTAATTTTCTTACCTTTGATCTGATCGATTTCTACCGGACCGTTCCAGCCTTCGATAGTGACCTTTTCAGTTTCCAGATCGGCGGTGGCTTCATAAGTCAGCAGACTTCCCACTTCTGACGCGAGTTCACGGAAACGTTTGGTGCTTACGTCATGTTCACGCATCAGACCCAGTTTATGTTTGACCAGCGGGTGTTTGACTTCCACGATCTTCATTGTTGTACTCCCGGAGTGTTAAGCTGCAAAAAAAAATCGCGAGATTATAGCGCCATTTAGGCGCGGCGCCATATGACTTAGTGCAATAGTTTGCACACCCTCAGCATTATTCCTAAGGATTAGCTAAAATCCGGCTATCTGCAATGCGTGCAAGAAGGCACTCGCAAACGTTTGCCTGCACTGTTAGAATTGCGGCGCTTTATTTTTACCACCACACCAACCGCAAACCGCGTGGGGATTCGCAGTGACCGACAAAACCTCTCTCAGCTATAAAGACGCCGGCGTAGATATCGATGCGGGTAATGCTTTAGTCGACCGTATCAAAGGCGTAGTGAAAAAGACTCGTCGCCCGGAAGTGATGGGTGGACTGGGCGGTTTCGGTGCGCTTTGTGCGCTGCCGCAAAAATACCGCGAACCGATTCTGGTTTCCGGCACTGACGGCGTCGGCACCAAGCTGCGTCTGGCGATGGACCTGAAACGCCACGATACCATCGGTATCGACCTGGTCGCGATGTGCGTTAACGATCTGGTGGTTCAGGGTGCTGAGCCCCTGTTTTTCCTTGATTATTATGCCACCGGCAAACTGGATGTGGATACCGCAGCCAGCGTTATCACCGGCATCGCTGAAGGCTGTTCACAGTCTGGCTGTGCGCTGGTAGGCGGCGAAACCGCTGAAATGCCGGGCATGTACCACGGCGAAGATTACGACGTGGCCGGCTTCTGCGTCGGTGTGGTTGAGAAATCCGAAATCATCGACGGCAGCAAAGTGACCGATGGCGACGTGCTGATTGCCCTGGGTTCCAGCGGCCCGCACTCTAACGGCTACTCGCTGGTGCGTAAGATTCTGGAAGTCAGCAACACTGACCCGGAAACCACGACGCTTGCAGGCAAATCACTCTCTGACCACCTGCTGGCACCGACCCGCATCTACGTGAAAAACATCCTGAGCCTGATTGAACAAGTTGATGTTCACGCCATCGCCCACCTGACCGGCGGCGGCTTCTGGGAAAACATCCCGCGCGTCCTGCCGGATAACACCCAGGCCGTGCTCGAAGAGTCAAGCTGGGAGTGGCCAGCGGTGTTTGGCTGGATGCAGCAGGCGGGTAACGTCAGCAGCTTCGAAATGTACCGCACCTTCAACTGCGGCGTCGGCATGGTGATCGCGCTGAGCGCGGCTGAAGCCGATAAGGCCGTACAGCTGATGAATGATGCCGGCGAGAAAGCGTGGAAAATCGGCGTGATCAAAGCCTCTGACTCTGAAGAACGTGTGGTTATTAACGCATGAAGCGCATAGTCGTGCTGGTTTCCGGTAATGGAAGCAACTTACAGGCAATCCTGGACGCCTGCCAGCAGGGACGGATCAACGGCAGCGTCGCTGCCGTTTTCAGCAACAAAGCTGAGGCTTTTGGGCTGGAACGCGCACGCGCAGCAGAAGTGCCGGCGCATGCGCTGGCGGCTGCGCAATTTGCTGACCGCGCCGCGTTTGATCGTCAGCTGATGCTGGAGATCGACGCCTATGCGCCCGATCTGGTGGTATTAGCCGGCTATATGCGCATCCTCAGCGCCGAATTCGTCCAGCGCTACGCCGGACGGATGCTGAATATCCACCCTTCCCTGCTGCCAAAATATCCCGGTCTGCACACCCATCGCCAGGCGATTGAAAATGGCGATGAAGAGCATGGCACCTCGGTGCATTTTGTCACTGAAGAGCTGGACGGCGGTCCGGTGATTTTGCAGGCGAAAGTGCCGGTATTCAGCGACGACAGCGAAGAGGATGTCACGGCGCGCGTGCAGCATCAGGAACACGCGATCTACCCGTTGGTGGTGAGCTGGTTTGTTGATGGTCGCCTGGCGATGCGCGAGGGTGCGGCGTGGCTGGACGGCCAGCAACTGCCTGTTGAAGGGCATGCGTTCGAATAAGCGTTTGCGGGTCGGGCATGCCTGACCCCTAGCCATATCTGCCGGTAATATAATCTTCCGTACGGCGCTGACGCGGCGCAGTAAACAGTTCGTCGGTCAGACCAAACTCCACCACACTTCCCTGATGCATAAACGCGGTATAGTCCGACACGCGGGCAGCCTGCTGCATGTTATGGGTGACCAGAATCAGCGTGAAGTGCTGCTTTAACGTGCTCATCAGCTCCTCAATCACCAGCGTGGAGATGGGATCGAGCGCCGACGTTGGCTCATCCAGCAGTAAGATTTCTGGCTCAATCGCTATCGCCCGGGCGATCACCAGCCGCTGCTGCTGCCCGCTGGAGAGCGTCAGCGCATTCTGCCACAGATTATCTTTCACTTCCGGCCACAGTGCCGCCGCACGCAGCGCCCGCTCAACCGCTTCATCCAGTACGCGTCGGTCACGCACGCCCTGCAGGCGCAGGCCATACACCACGTTGTCATAGATAGTTTTGGGGAACGGGTTAGGACGCTGGAACACCATCCCCACGCGGCGGCGCAGCGCAGAAAGATCCTGCTGCGGGGCGAGGATTGAGTGCTGCTGCAGCCGGATATCCCCTTCGATACGGCAGCCGTCAATCGTATCATTCATGCGGTTAAAGCAGCGCAGCAGGGTCGATTTGCCGCAGCCTGAGGGGCCGATTAACGCGGTGATGCGATTTTTCGGCACCCGCAGGCTGATGGCATTCAGGGCGGGTTTTTTCCCGTACCACAGGCTGAGTTTATCCAGCTCCAGCGCGGTATCCGCATCGTCAAAGGTGACATTGGTCATAAAGAATTCCGTGTTAATGCATCAGCGCACGGTAGCGCTCGCGCAGACGATGGCGCAGGACCATCGCCATTAAATTTAAGCCCAGAATCAGCAATACCAGCAGCAGCGCGGTGGCAAACACCAGCGGGCGGTCAGCTTCGGCATTGGGGCTTTGAAAAGCCAGATCGTAAATCTGAAAGCCGAGATGCATAAATTTACGATCGAGGTGTAAATAAGGGAACAGTGAGTCAATCGGCAGCTCGGGCACCATCTTCACCACGCCGACCAGCATCAGCGGCGCGGTCTCCCCGGCGGCGCGCGCGACGGCCAGAATCAGCCCGGTCAGCATCGCCGGTAACGCCAGCGGCAGCGTGACGTGCCACAGGGTCTCTGCCCGCGTTGCGCCGAGCGCGAGGGAGCCCTGGCGCAGCGAGGGCGGAATGCGCGACAGTCCCTCTTCGGTGGCAACAATTACCACCGGCAGGGTCAGCAGAGCCAGCGTCAGCGAAGCCCACAGCAGCCCCGGTGTACCAAAGGTTGGGTTCGGTAACGACGAGGCGAAGAACAGGCGGTCGAGGCTACCGCCCATCAGCCAGACAAAGAACCCGAGGCCAAACACGCCATAGACAATCGACGGCACGCCGGCAAGATTGACCACGGCAATGCGCACCAGCCGCGTCAGCAGGTTGCGCCCGGCGTACTCATGCAGCCAGACGGCGGCAATCACGCCGAGCGGCATCACCACCACCGACATCAGCAATACCATCAGCACGGTGCCAAAGATCGCCGGGAAGATGCCGCCGTCGCCCTGGCTGTCACCTTTAGCGTCGCTGACGAAGTGCCATAGCTGGCTGCCGAAATGCTGCCACTTCTGCGCCAGCGTCATGGCATTCGGCTGCCAGGCAGCGACAATCTGCGCCAGGGAGATCGGATGCTGCACGCCGCCTGCATCGCGCAACAGCAGCACGGTACTGTTACTTTCACGCTGCAGTGCCGACAGACGTGCGGCCTGGCGGCCAAACTGGCGCTGCAGTTCGGCACGGTCTGCCTCATACATCGACTGCGCCTCTGCCGTGTAGCGCTGCTCGTCGCGCTGCTTCTGCCGCTGGCGCTCCAGCTCTTCCATCTGCGCATTTAGCCGCGCCATATTCACCCGGCGCAGCTTTTCCGCTTCCTCGATACGCTGGCGCGTCTGCACTAAACGCTGCTGCAGCGCCTGGCCGAGATCCTGTGCCGTCAGCGGCTGGTTATCTTCCAGCAGGCCGTCAAACCAGCCGTAGGCGTTGCCGCCGCTGCGCCGCTGCAGCACGATCGCCTGGCCCGGCTTATCCTGCTGCACAATCTGGCTGGAGAGAAGAGTGTGAAAATCCGGCGCGTTAAAATCGCGGTTGCCGGTTTTGATCAGATAGCGCGTAACCTGTTTCGGCGTCTCCCCTACCAGCGGCTGCCCGCTGGCCAGAAGCTGCTGGCGCGAGACCGTCTGCTGTTGCGCCACTTCGCCCAGCATCTGCACTTCACCGTGTGCCGTTTTCAGCGTGAACTGCACCAGCGGCTGCGGCCAGAAATAGCGCAGCCCCTGCCAGGCCAACAGCGCAATCAACAGCAGGAAGGCCAGCAGGCTGAGCGCTACCGCGCCGCCGGTCAGCCAGCGCCAGCGGTGATTATTGCGTGCCGCGTTGATCATCCCTGAATCTCCTGCTGGCTGTAACGCTGGCGCAGGCGCTGACGCACCATCTCCGCAAGGGTGTTGACCACCAGGGTGAACACCAGCAGCACCAGTGCAGAGAGGAACAGAATACGATAGTGAGCGCTACCCGCCGCGGCTTCAGGCATCTCCACCGCCACGTTCGCTGCCAGCGAGCGCAGCCCCTCGAACAGGCCGCCGTGCGTCACCGGGGTATTGCCTGTCGCCATCAGCACGATCATGGTTTCTCCTATCGCGCGGCCAAAGCCAATCATTAATGCGGCAAAGATGCCGGAGGAAGCTCCCGGCAGCACCACGCGCGTCAGGGTTTGCCACTGCGTCGCCCCCAGCGCCAGCGAGCCTTGCCCGAGTTCCGCCGGAACGCTGAAGATGGCATCTTCCGCCAGGGTAAAGATCAGCGGCACCAGCGCAAAGCCCATCGCCACCCCGGCCACCAGCAGATTGCGCTGCTGATAACGGGTGCTGATGACGTCAGCCAACTGCTGCCCCCACAGCGCCTGGGTGACCAGCGGCACCAGCCACAGGGTTGCCGCGGCGGTCAGCAGCAGGACAGGCAGCAGAATCAGCACTTCACGCCCTTCGGACAGCCAGCGCTTGCGCCAGTGCGCCGGTAATTTTTGCATTGCCCAGCCGCACAGCAGCAGCACGGCGGCCAGCGCCAGCGGCAGCAGCAGCACGCCCGGGAGCCTGTCGGCAATGCGCGGGGCCAGCCACAACCCGGCGATCAGGCCGATCACCACGCTGGGCAGCGCCCCCATCATCTCGATGGCAGGTTTGACCCAGCGCCGCAGTGCCGGCGTCATAAACCAGGCGGTGTACATCGCCGCTGCCAGCGCCAGCGGCGTGGCAAACAGCATCGCCAGCCCGGCGGCTTTCAGGGTTCCCACCACCATCGGCACCAGGCTATATTTCCCCTGATAGTAGTCATTGGCAGAGGTCGACTGCCAGACATAGTCCGGGGAAGGATAGTGCTCGTACCAGACTTTCTGCCACAGGTTACGCCAGCTGATGTCCGGCCATGGATTGGTCAGCTGAAAGTGCTGCCAGCGCCCGTCCCGCTCCACCAGCAGCCCATCGCCTTCCGGAGAGAACTGCGCTCGGGTGATACCCGGTGTGAGCTGATGGCTGAGGATAGCGCCCTGCTGCTTGCTGGCAAACAGCTTAAGCTCGCCCTGCGGGCTAAGCGTGGCAAACACCCGGCGGTGTGCTTCAGTGACGATCAGCGGCTGCCACTCTGCCCCCGCAAAACGGCGGATCTGGCGCAGGTGCGGGCCGCTCGGGCTGGCGATATCAAACCACTGGCTGATACCGTCTTCATCGGCGATCAGTAGCGAACTGCCGCCGCTCAGCATCGCGATGCTTTTCACCGGCTGCGTCAGCGTCAGCACGTCGCGCAGTTGAGGCGCACCGCTGCCGATGTTCCAGACGCGCAGCTGTGAACCGGCCAGCGCAAACAGCAGGCGGCCATCCGGTGACAGCAGCAGCTGGCTGACGTCGCGGATGTCCAGACGATAATTTTGTGCAGGGAGCTGGGATTGCAGCTGCCATAGCGTGATATGGTCGGGGGTCGCCAGCGCTACCTGCCAGCGGTTTTCACCACTTTGCGCCAGGCTGAACTGGTTGATGGTCGTTTCACCGCTGGAGAGCGGCAGATCGCCCAGCGGGAACTTCCAGCGCGGCGCTTCACCGGGGATAAACTCAGGTTTTACCAGCACCATTGAGCCCTGTGCTGACAGCAGCAGCGTGCTGCCGTTATCGCTACTGCTGCTGGCTCTGACCGCGCTGCGCATTAGCGGGAACGGGCTCATCGGCGGCTCAGCATTCAGCGGGATAAAATAGCCGTTGCCCTGATCATCAATGCGCCAGCCCCATTGCTGCTGCCGGTCCATCCCCAGCGCAACCGCAGGCTGATGCTGCCACAGTTTGATTTCGTTCCCGGCGTGGATCGCGGGGGAGACGAACAGCGGAACGACGACCCAAATCAGCCAGAAAAACAGCAGCATCATTACCAGCAGAATGGCCACACCGCATGCCGTGACCACGCGCCGCGTCAGCCGATCGATAAAGCGGCGGCGCCCGGCGTTGTCGTGAACAGGGATTGGGCGGTCAGTCATATCAACGTGGGTTTCCATTGTGCTTCGAAGCCGCTATGTTGCCCGTATGTAGTTAATAAGACAATCAACATTCACCGGGCGTTGGACAATGCTGCCATACTCTCGCCATAATGTTGCAGAACAATGGATACCTTCATCCTGAATCAGCCAACGGAGTAAAAATGGGTCAGGAAAAGCTGTATATAGAGAAAGAGTTAAGTTGGTTATCCTTCAATGAACGCGTGTTGCAGGAAGCTGCCGATAAAACTAACCCGCTGATTGAGCGTATGCGCTTTCTGGGTATCTATTCCAATAATCTGGAAGAGTTTTATAAAGTCCGCTTTGCTGACCTGAAACGCCGCATTCTGATCGGCGAGGAGCAAGGCTCCCCGAATACGCCGCGCCACCTGCTAAAAAAAATCCAGGCGCGCGTACTGAAAGCCGATCAGGAGTTCGACAGCCTCTACAATGACCTGCTGCTGGAGATGGCGCGTAACCAAATCTTCCTGATTAATGAACGCCAGCTCTCCCCCAATCAGCAGAGCTGGCTGCGTCACTACTTTAAGCACCATCTGCGCCAGCACATTACTCCGATCTTGATTAACCACGACACTGACCTGATTGAGTTCCTGAAAGACGACTACACCTATCTGGCAGTGGAGATTATTCGCGGCGAAGATATTCGCTATGCGCTGCTGGAGATCCCCTCCGATAAAGTGCCGCGCTTCGTTAACCTGCCGCCGGAGACGCCGCGCCGCCGCAAGCCGATGATCCTGTTGGATAACATTCTGCGCTACTGCCTGGGCGATATTTTCCGTGGCTTCTTCGACTACGACGCGCTTAACGCCTACTCGATGAAGATGACGCGCGATGCGGAATATGATTTGGTCACCGAGATGGAGTCGAGCCTGCTGGAGCTGATGTCTTCCAGCCTGAAGCAGCGCCTGACGGCCGAACCCGTGCGCTTTGTTTATCAGCGCGATATGCCGGATGCCATGGTGCAAATGCTGGGTAAAAAGCTCAACATCACCAACTATGACTCGATTGTTCCCGGCGGCCGCTACCATAACTTTAAAGACTTTATTGGCTTCCCGAACGTGGGCAAAGCGAACCTGGTCAATAAACCGCTGCCGCAGCTGCGCCATATCTGGTTTGACCGCTTCCGCAATGGCTTTGACGCCATCCGTAATCGCGATGTGCTGCTCTACTACCCTTATCACACCTTTGAGCACGTGCTGGAGCTGCTGCGCCAGGCCTCCTTTGACCCAGCGGTGCTGGCGATCAAAATCAATATCTACCGCGTGGCGAAGGACTCACGCATTATCGATGCGATGATCCACGCCGCCTATAACGGCAAGAAAGTCACCGTGGTGGTGGAGCTTCAGGCGCGCTTCGATGAAGAGGCCAATATTCACTGGGCCAAGCGGCTGACCGAAGCCGGCGTGCATGTGATCTTCTCCGCGCCCGGCCTGAAGATTCACGCCAAGCTGTTCCTCATTTCGCGCCATGAAAACGGCGAGATTGCGCGCTATGCGCATATCGGCACCGGTAACTTTAACGAAAAAACCGCGCGTATTTATACCGACTACTCGCTGCTGACCGCCGATGCGCGTATCACCAACGAAGTGCGCCGGGTGTTTAACTTTATCGAAAACCCGTATCGCCCGGTGACTTTCGAACATCTGATGGTCTCGCCGCAGAACTCGCGCAAGATGCTGTATCAGCTGATTGATAATGAGATCGCCAATGCGCAGAAAGGCATTCCTGCCGGTATCACCCTGAAGATTAACAACCTGGTCGACAAAGGCCTGGTGGACCGCCTTTATACCGCGTCCAGCGTCGGTGTGAAGGTCGAGCTGCTGGTGCGCGGCATGTGCTCGCTGATCCCGAATCTGGAAGGCATCAGCGAAAATATTCGCGTTATTAGTATTGTCGACCGCTATTTGGAACACGATCGCGTCTATATTTTTGATAACGGCGGCGATAAAAAAGTGTTCCTCTCGTCCGCTGACTGGATGACGCGCAACATCGATTATCGCATCGAAGTGGCCGTCGCCATCCTTGACCCTATTCTGAAACAGCGCATCCTGGATATTATCGCCATCCTGTTAAGTGATACGCTGAAGGCCCGTTTCGTCGATAAAGAGTTGAGCAACCGCTATGTTCCACGCGGTAACCGCCGCAAGGTGCGCGCCCAGCTGGCCATCTACGATTACATTAAATCACTTGAGCAACCTGATTAATCACTATGCCAATTTCCCATAAAAGTACGCCGAAACCGCAGGAATTTGCTGCCATCGACCTGGGTTCGAACAGTTTTCACATGGTGATTGCCCGCGTAGTGGACGGGGCGATGCAGGTGCTTGGCCGTCTGAAGCAGCGCGTGCACCTGGCTGACGGGCTGGACAGTAACAACGTGCTGAGCGAAGAAGCCATCGAGCGCGGACTGACCTGCCTGGCGCTGTTTGCCGAACGTTTGCAGGGCTTCAGCCCGGCCAATGTCACCATCGTCGGCACCCATACCCTGCGCCAGGCGGTTAACGCCGAAGATTTCCTGCAGCGTGCCGCCGACGTTATCCCCTACCCGATTGAGGTGATCTCCGGCCACGAAGAAGCGCGCCTGATCTTTATGGGTGTGGAACATACCCAGCCGGAAAAAGGCCGCAAGCTGGTGATCGATATCGGCGGCGGCTCAACCGAGCTGGTGATTGGTGAAGACTTCGAGCCAAAACTGGTCGAAAGCCGCCGCATGGGCTGCGTCAGCTTTGCCAATCTCTACTTCCCGGGCGGCGCCATCAGCAAAGAGAACTTCCGCCGGGCGCGCCTGGCTGCGGTGCAGAAACTGGAAACGCTGGCATGGCAGTACCGTCTGATGGGCTGGCAGTATGCGCTCGGTGCCTCCGGCACCATTAAGGCCACCTGTGAAGTGCTGCAGGCAATGGGCGAGAAAGACAAGCTGATTACGCCGGAGCGGCTGGAAAAGCTGTATGACGAGGTGATCAAGCACAAATCGTTTGATGCCCTTAGCCTGCCGGGCCTGTCGGAAGAGCGTAAAGGGGTGTTTGTGCCGGGTCTCGCCATTCTTTGTGGCGTATTCGATGCGCTGGCGATCCGCGAACTGCGCCTGTCCGACGGTGCGCTGCGCGAAGGCGTGCTGTATGAAATGGAAGGCCGCTTCCGCCATCAGGATATCCGCAGCCGTACCGCACAGAGCCTGGCAAACCACTACGCCATCGACAGCGATCAGGCGCGCCGCGTGCTGGAAACCACTGAACTGCTCTACAACCAGTGGCGCGACCAGAACAGCAAGCAGGCCAATCCGCAGCTGGATGCGCTGCTGAAGTGGGCGGCGATGCTACACGAAGTGGGTCTGACGATTAACCACAGCGGCATGCAGCGCCACTCCGCCTATATCCTGCAAAACACCAATATGCCGGGGTTTAATCAGGATCAGCAGACGCTGCTGGCCACGCTGGTACGCTATCACCGTAAGGCGGTGAAAGTGGATGAGATGCCGCGCCTGACGCTGTTTAAACGTAAACAGTTTCTGCCGCTGGTGTTCCTGTTGCGCCTGGGTACGCTGCTGAATAACCAGCGCCAGGCGACCTCGAAACCTGAGGATCTGAAGCTGGAAACCGATGAGGGTCACTGGACCCTGACGTTCCCGCGTGACTACTTCAGCCAGAACAACCTGGTTCAGCTCGACCTTGAGCGC
This sequence comes from Erwinia aphidicola, assembly GCF_014773485.1. GTDB lineage: Bacteria > Pseudomonadota > Gammaproteobacteria > Enterobacterales > Enterobacteriaceae > Erwinia > Erwinia aphidicola. Next base: position 516,366 of record NZ_JACXBP010000003.1, read on the forward strand.
GAACAGACTTACTGGAATGACATCACCGGCTGGCAGCTGACCATTCAGGAAGAAGCGTAACCGTTGACGGGGCCGATCGGAACAGAAGATCGGCCCCGACAGAACCAGGGCCGATCGGAACAGAGGATCGGCCCCTACATGTAAACTTTTTTTCGCTCAGGCTTAAATGACCACGCAAAATTGATCCTATGACCTTACGTACAGACAGCTACTTTAGCGAAAAATACTCGCTCACCGCGCCGCATTCCGAAGTCGTCGCAGCCATGCCGTATCTGGATGGCGGCAAAGCCCTGGACGTCGGCTGCGGCAGCGGTCGCAACACGCTTTATCTCAACAATCGCGGCTTTGACGTCACGGCCTGGGACATTAACCCGGCTTCGCTGGCGCGGCTGGAGCAGATTATCAGCGCGGAAAACCTTAGCGGTATCCATCCCTCTATTCAGGATCTCAACCAGCATCGTTTTAACGGCGCCTATAATCTGGTGCTGTCGACGGTGGTGATGATGTTTCTACAGCCGGAAACGATCCCACAGCTGATTGCCGACATGCAGGCCAGCACGGTGCGCGACGGTTACAACCTGATCGTCGCCGCGATGGATACCCAGGACTACCCATGCGATCAGGGTTTCCCCTTTGCCTTTAAGTCCGGTGAACTGAGCCACTATTACCGCAAGTGGCACATCGTGAAATACAACGAGCATGTCGGGCAGCTGCACCGCAAGGATGAGAATGGTCAGCGCATCTCCCTGCGCTTTGCCACCCTGCTGGCGCAGAAGGCCAGCGTGAAAGCGTAATTACTTGCTCAGGGCGGACGTCGCCAGATCCTGCAACGGCAGCGCTTCACCGATGGCGACGCCCTGCAGATAATCCACGCCCAGCTTGCGCAGCGCGCTTGCGGTCTCCTCGTTTTCCACCGATTCGGCAACGATCTGCATGCGCTTGAGGCGGGCCACCATGCAGATTGACTCGATAATCTGGTAATCAAGGCTGTTATTCAGCATGTTGCGGATAAAACTGCCGTCGATCTTCAGCATGTCCACCTGCACCACTTTCAGGCTGGCATAGCTGGCATAGCCAGTACCGAAATCATCAATCGCCACGCGGCAGCCTAACTGGCGCAGTTGGGCAATGGTTCGATTAACCCAGCTATGATCGCTGAGCATCGGCGATTCGGCGACTTCAATGATCAGCTGCCACGGTTCAATATCGCTGGCTTTCAGCCGGGCAGCCAGTTCGGTGGCCAGCTGAGGGCGACAAAGCGTGGCGGCAAACAGGTTAACGGCCAGACGGATCCCCGGCAGCACAGCGCGGTGACGGTCAATAAAGGTTAACGCCTGGTCCAGCACCATGCGATCCACTTCCCATGTCAGGCCAAATTCCTGCACGACGGGCATAAAACTCGCTGGCTTGATGTACTCGCCCTGCGCATTCACCATGCGCAGCAGAATTTCATAAAAGTCATCGCCGCGCACACCGTGGATTTTCTGCGCCACCAGGCAAAAACCGTCGCTCTGCAGCGCCAGTTGAACATCGCGCAGCATTTCCAACTTTTCACTGACGTGACGCTGGACCGGGACCTTCTCCGTCTGTTGCAGATTTTCCGCATGGCCGCTGCGCAAGGAGATCTCCGCCATCGCGCTCATTTCCCCCAGCAGTTCATACAGATGTGATACGGGCGGATAAACGCTGCAGTGGCTGATGCCGACCTGCGGATGGATCGGCAGGCCATCCCAGCTCAGACGATAATCTTTTAAGCGCGCTTCTAACCCTTCAATGCGAGCCTGGTAGCCGATACTCCCCAGGCGCACCACCAGGTCAAACCCCGGCAGCTGATAGATCCCTTCACCTTTAAGGAGGAAGGGTTGCAGATGACTGGCCAGACTGCGTTTATACTGAATCCGCAGCTTCAGGCCATAGGTTCGGCTCAGGCGGTCAAGATCGGGAATACGTAAAAAGCAGAGTGCCGAACCGGCATTTTTTGCCAGGTCCTGATTTAAGGCGCGCAGATTCGGCATGCCAATGACCGGATCGGTAAGCGCCATTTCGCGAGCTTTTGCCAGTAAACGACGCTGGCGGGTGCTGAGGGCCGACATCAATAAGATCGTCAGCGTAAACACCAGCAAATTGGCTGAGATCACGGCGAGGTTGTAGGGTTCAACCAACGGGTCCATAAAGCGGTCACGCAGCTGATAGAGCACCACCAGCAACGTCCCCCAGCACAAAGAGGTGAACAGATAGCCAAAGCGCAGCGCTGCCCACAGCATCAGCGGTAAAAGCAGGGGGATGCCATACTCGGTCGTCAGCAGATTATTGGTCGTAGTGCGAAACTGCGTCAGCATAATCAGCGCAGCGAGCATCAGCGCCAGCCAGCTAAACCACTCGCGCAGCGTAACCCCGGCAGCAAATTGCTGCTGGCAGCGGCCGCTCAGAATACGTAGATAATAGGGGTTGCGAAAAATGCGCAGCATAAAGTAGAACAGCTGCACGGTAGCCAGGGAGGCCAGCAGCACCGATTGATAGTTCAGCAGCGTATGCAGAGAGTAGAAATCATGAGCGAATACTGAATTCGTCACGGGTAATATGCCTATCGGCATCGCCAGCTGCATCATTGCAATAAACATCGTCGGCATGGCAAAGGCCAGCCAGAACAGGCGTGCAGAGACCTGGCTCACCTCACCGAAGCTAATCCCCCAGCGCTTTTTGGTCTGTGCGCGATAGCCACTCCAGCCCAGCACCAGCGTAGTCATAATTAATAAAACAATCACCGTCGCCTGAGTGCCGGTGTAACGATGAAAATAGTGCCAGCATAGCGCGAGGACGATACCCGGTAGTGCTCCCCAGTCAAAAACCATCAGCAAGGCGATCATCAACGCCAGCGGCAAATAGATGAGATAGACGTAACCTTCAGGGAACCATAACCGGACCGACATTGAGGAGGCCACAGGCATCAGCAGTAGGGCGAACAGGAGCGGTAGCCCCCACCAGCGGCGAGAGAGTGTTTGCAGCATTACCAATTTAGTCATGAGGGTATCGTAGAATTTAGTATTATTAGCAGGTTTTATTTATTCTAACCAACAATCATGTTGAGAATTGGTGAAAAGTATTATTAAATCCTGAGTATAGTAGAGCTAAAATCTCACTCTAATTTGATCTAAATCAGTTTATTTTATAATAAATGCTATTCCCACCATTTGATCAAACCACCATCGGCCACAACAGATGTTATTCTTCAGCGGGCCAGTTGTTGATCGTGGCGCAGGATCGTTGACCTGCACGCGATGCTGTGCGTAAATTGTTCATCGCCCGCACGGGCACATTACAGGAAAAATTGCGTGAATAGCGCTATGTCATTTAAAAAACGTCAGAAAACCGGAAGCATGACGCGAGTTATCTTGCTGGTGAGTTTTATCATCTTGTTAGGACGCCTGATCTTCGTAGTACCCGGTGCTATCGAGCATCATCAGCAGAAAAAACTGCTACCTGCGAACCCAGTCAGCGTCGTTAACGACAAATAGCCACTGCCGGGTGGCCATGCAGCAAACGCTTTTCGGAGCTTTTGCTGACCCGCTGATGCCCAAAATCAGCTAAGCTATATGCGCTCCGCTTCCCTCTTTATACCTGAAAACCCTCAGGCTGCAGCTCACGCTTCTGCCGTCTGGAGTGGTTAAAGTTCAGTCTGACAAAAGGATGTTGTATGTCCGTAGCGCCTTCTCATGTTCAGCAGTTAGCTGAAGTTCGCAGCCGTATTCTGAACCTGCTGCTGAATGATAAAGACCTCGTCGATACCCTGCTGGAACGCCCGCTGCGCGAGTCCGAGGCTGAAGCTGAGGCGCATCGCGAGCAGGTTGAAGAGATTAAAGCCACGCTTCCGGTACTGCACGCGGCCGATATTGCTGACCTGCTGGAGGCCCTGCCCGAGGATGAACGCCTGGCGCTATGGCGGCTGATTGGCAACGATCGCCGCGGCCGGGTGCTGGTTGAAGCCTCAGAAAACGTCTGGGAAAGCCTGATTGAGGAGATGAGCGACCGCGATCTGCTGCGCGCCATCAAACCGCTGGATATCGACGAGCAGGTTTATCTGGCTAAGTATCTGTCGCGCGACCTGACCGGGCGCCTGCTGACCTCGCTGGATCCGGAACTGCGTTCGCGCGTGCTCGACGTGGTGGATTTCGACCGCGACCGCGTTGGCCGCATCATGGATTTCAAGCTGGTCACGGTGCGCGCCGACGTGACGCTGGCGACCGTTCAGCGTTTTCTGCGCAGTAAGAAAACCATCCCCGACGGCACGGACAAGCTGTTTGTCACCGGAAAAAATAACAAGCTGCTGGGCGAACTGCCGCTGACGGAAATCCTGCTGAATACTCCGGAAAAGCGGGTGTCGGAGGTGATGAACGCCAAACCCACCACCTTTCTGATTGACGATAAAGCGGAAGACGCGGCCGGTGCCTTCGAACGTTATAACCTGATCTCCGCCGCCGTTATCGATGCCAAGGGCAAGCTGATGGGGCGCGTCACTATCGAAGATGTCGTCGACCTGGTCAACGAAACCAACGACAGCAGCATGCGTAAAATGGGTGGGGTTAATCCTGAAGAGGATGTGTTTGCCCCGGTGCGAAAAGCCGTGCGTACCCGCTGGGCCTGGCTGGCGGTCAACCTCTGCACTGCGTTTGTTGCCTCACGCGTAATTGGCCTGTTCGAGGCGACGATTTCCCAACTGGTGGCGCTGGCCGCATTAATGCCTATCGTCGCCGGGATTGGCGGCAACACCGGCAACCAGACTATCACCATGATTGTGCGCGCCCTCGCCCTGCATCAGGTGGAACCCGGAAACTTCTCGTTCCTGATAGGGCGCGAGCTTGGCGTGGCGCTGATTAATGGCCTGTTCTGGGGCGGCATCATGGGGGGCATTACCTGGGCAATGTACGGCAACCCGGCGCTGGGCGGCGTGATGATGCTGGCAATGGTGCTGAATCTGCTGCTGGCGGCCTTGATGGGGGTGCTGATCCCCCTGCTGATGACCAAATTCAAGCGCGACCCGGCGGTGGGTTCCAGCGTGCTGATTACCGCGCTAACCGACACCGGTGGCTTCTTTATCTTCCTCGGGCTGGCCACGATCTTCCTGCTGCCCTGATCGCAGGATGTGACGCACTTTGTTATAAAATGATAATTAATGGTTTAATCTGTGACTTATCGCGCAGAACAAATTCCCCGCAGCGCCTAACCTAACAAAAAATAACAAACCTGCACGTTAATTAACTTCCGAAGGTTGAGGATCCCCTCAGCGTTCGGAAGGCGGTTTGCTATTGCCTGAAAAAGGACATCACCCTACCCCAGCTAAAGGATGCTCTATGAACTCATCAGCCACGGTTCAACCGCAGATAACGGCCGCAGACGACAGGGAAGAAACTATCTGGCGCCGCGCCGTCTGGCGCATTCTGCCTATCCTCACCGTCAGCTACATTTTTGCCTATCTCGACCGCATCAATGTGGGCATTGCCAAACTTCAGATGTCCAGCGATCTGGCATTTTCTGAAACGGTCTATGGCCTGGGCGCCGGGATCTTCTTTATCGGTTTCTTCTTTTTTCAGATCCCCAGCAATATGGCGCTGCATCGCTTCGGCGCGCGCCGCCTGCTGGCCGCGCTGCTGATCTCATGGGCGGTGATCGCCCCGCTGACCGCGCTGGTGGCGACACCGTTCCAGTTTTACGCCGTGCGCTTCCTGCTGGGGCTGACCGAATCGGGCTTTTATCCCGGCGTTATCCTTTACCTTTCGCTGTGGTTCCCCTCCTACCGCCGCGGCAAGATGTTTGCGCTGTTTGCCGCCGCCGTGCCGCTATCGGGACTGCTTGGCGGACCGATTTCGGGCTGGATCATGGAGTATTTCCATAATGTGCAGGGCATCGCCGGCTGGAAATGGCTGTTCATTATTCAGGGAACCCCTTCCCTGCTGATTGGCCTGCTGGTGTTCTGGCTGCTGCCGGACCGCATCGACACTGCCCACTGGCTCAATAGCGAGGAGAAAGCGCTCATCGCTGAACGTCTGCGTGAGGATGCGGTACAGGAGCCTGCCGGGGCGCAGGCCAGCCTCGGAGCCGTGCTGCGTAACGGCAAGCTGTGGCTACTGACCTTTATCTACTTCTGCCTGATTGCCGGGTTTTATACCGTCAGCTTCTGGCTGCCGACGCTGGTGCGCAATGCCGGCGTTGAGGATGTGTTTACCGTGGGTCTGTTAACCGCTATCCCTTACGCAGCGGCAATTGTCACGATGATTGTCGCCTCGCGCAGCGCGGATAAGCACCGCGAGCGCCGCTGGCATCTGGCGCTGATAGCGGTGATGAGCGGCGTGGGCATGGTGATCTCCGCGCTCTACAGCGACAACCTGTGGGTGGCGATGTTTGGCCTGACGCTCGGTGCCGCTGGCGGCCTCAGCACGCTGCCGCTGTTCTGGAGCCTGCCAACCGCGTTTCTCGGGGGCACCATGGCCGCCGTCGGAATCGCGCTGATCAACTCGTTTGGCAACCTGGCCGGTTTTGTCGCGCCTTATATGATGGGCATCCTGACCGACCTGACGCACTCCACGCTGACCGGCATGATGATTATTTCCTGCACGCTGTTTGTCGGTGCCGCTGCGATCTTCCTGATCCCCGGCCGCATTGTTAACCGCTAATTTAACGAGGTTGAGTTATGAATATCGTCATTACCGGCGCTGCCGGATTCCTGGGAAAAAAACTGGTTGAAGCCCTGCTGGCTAAAGGCTCGCTGCGTGATGCGCAGGGCAAGTTGCAGGCCATAGAACGTATTACCGCTATTGATATCGTGCCGCTCAACGGCATCGGCGATCCGCGCCTGAAAGTGCTGAGTGGGGATATCAGTAACGCCGCCGAGCTGAAGACGCTGATTGATGAGCGGACCGACAGCGTGTTTCATCTGGCAGCGGTGGTTTCTGGCCAGGCGGAGCAGGATTTCGACCTCGGGATGAAGATCAATGTCGATGCCGCTCGTCAGATCATGGAGCGCCTGCGCGCCCTGCCGCAGTGCGTCAGGCTGGTCACCACCAGTTCAGTGGCGGTATTTGGCGGCCAGCTGCCGGATAAAGTGGCGGATAACCAGGTCTGGATGCCGCAAAGCTCCTACGGCACGCAGAAAGCGATGAACGACCTGCTGCTGTCGGACTATAGCCGCAAAGGATTTCTTGATGGCCGCAGCCTGCGCATGCCGACCATTGTGGTGCGCCCGGGAAAACCCAATGCGGCAGCCTCCAGCTTTGCCAGCGGGATTATTCGTGAGCCGCTCAATGGCGAGGCCGCCAACTGCCCGGTCAGCCTGGATACCCGGCTGTGGCTGATGTCCCCGGCAAGGGCCGTCGCCGCATTGATCCTCGGGCACGAACTGGAGCGCGCGCAGCTCGACCAGGGCCGGGTCATTAACCTGTGCGGCCTGTCGGTAACGGTTGAAGAGATGCTCGGCTCGCTGCGCCGTATCAGCGGTGATGAGGTGCTGGCGCGTATCAGCTACCAGCCAGACCAGGCGATTATCAATATCGTGAACTCCTGGCCCGGTGATTTCCATGCCGACTATGCCCGTCGCCTCGGCTTTCAGGCCAATGCCTCATTCGATGAGATGGTCAGGGAGTATCAGGAAGAGAGCGGTGGCGCTTAAGCTCTTTACTGAGGTTAAAGGTCAGTGCGGCGCCTTCATGTTGGCGGAAGCCCCGGCAAATTTCACCTCAGGTCTGCGGATCTTCTTTCTGCAGATTGTTATCGCCGAGGCCGCCGATAAACGGCAGGCGCAGCTGGAACGGCGAGATGCCCACACCGAGGTTGAGGCCGAGCACGTTGATTTCAACGCCCTCTTCAGCGCCGACGGTAAGCCCGGCGACGCCGAGCAGGGAGAGCTGCACGCCGCGCCCGGACGGCGGCAAACCGATCGGGTTGCGCAGCGAGCGGTAGTCTTTACCGATGGCGTTCGCGGGCATATTCAGCTTCAGCTCGGGGACTTCGCGGCCAATGTGCGCGAGGAAAGTGTTGCTGTTTGGGCCGGGCCAGGCATGGTAAGTCTGCGGCCACGGGTAGGAGGCTATCGCCGCTTCGATTTTAGGGATCATCGCTGCGGCCAGCGGACCGCGGCGCTCCAGCAGCACGCGCGGGCGAGCGCCGAACCAGTAGCCGTCGGGGATATTGCGGTTAAACCGCACTTTGTCGCCGCTCCCCCAGCCAATCACCTCAACGCGCTGATAATGCGTTTCCCCTTCGCGCTTGTAGATAATCCACGGATGCACCGCCACCACGCCTCTCCAGCCATAGGTTGGGGCCACGTAAACCTGAATAATGGCGCTGGCGGCATTACGCAGCGGGTCCGGGGCCTGGCCGGAAGAGTCGCGCCGCGCCGTTGCCCAGCTCTCATTGCCTGCGCTCTCCTGGCGGTTAGCCTGCGCGAGGCTGACGCCGAGCGACAGCAGCAGAATGCAGGCAAAGACCAGGCTCAGGGCTTTCAGTGAGATCATCATGGGGGTTCCTGTACTTCGCGGGCGGGTTTGATTGCCATTATGTCGGGATATGGCGGGGCTGTGGAGAAATATTTATCCGCTAACGGTAATAAAAAAAGCCGGTAACATGGCAATGTTACCGGCTTTCATCTGCGAACGTGCTGCAGTCGAGCGTTATGCGCTCAGCAGCGGCTCTGCCGTTTTCTCAACCAGTGCCAGCAGCACCTTGATGTCCTGCAGCGTCACGGTTGGGTTCAGCAACGTCATTTTCAGGCAGGTCACGCCATCCGACTCGGTCACCCCGACGTTGGCACGGCCGGAATCCAGCAGTGCATCACCAATTCTCTGGTTCAGCAGCGCGATATCGGCATCGCTGCTTTGTGCCAGTGACGCGGGACGATAGCGGAACAGAACGCTGGCCAGCTGCGGCTGCATCACCAATTCCAGCGCAGGCTGCTCGCTAACGTACTTCGCCACTTCCTGCGCCAGCGTAACGCCGTGATCGATAATCTCGGCATACTGCTTTTGCCCTAATGCCTCCAGGCCCATCCACAGCTTCAGCGCATCGAAACGACGCGTGGTTTGCAGTGATTTGGACACCAGGTTAGGCACGCCCTGCGCTTCGTCAAACTCAGAGTTCAGGTAAGCCGCCTGATAGCGCATCAGCTCATAGTGGCGCGCGTCCTTCAGCAGGAAGGCACCGCAGCTGATGGTCTGGAAGAACTGCTTGTGGAAGTCGAGAGTGATGGAATCCACCAGCTCAATGCCGTCCAGATAGTCGCGGTACTTCTCAGACATCAGCAGCGCACCGCCCCAGGCCGCATCAACATGCACCCAGATCTGGTGTTCTGCCGCCAGCGCGGCAATCTCACGCAGCGGGTCGATAGCGCCCGCATCGGTGGTGCCCGCCGTTGCCACGATAGCCAGAATCTGCTCGCCGTTAGCCTGCGCCTGCGCCACTTTGGCGCGTAAATCGTCGATGTCCATCCGCGCAAAGCGGTCGGTTTTCACCAGCGTGACCGAGCGGTAGCCCAGCCCCATCAGTGCCATATTCTTCTGCACCGAGAAGTGGGCGTTTTCAGAGCAGAACACTTTAATTTTGCTCAGATCGCCCGGCAGACCATCCTGCTGTACCGAGTGACCGATACGCGCAAAGAAGGCATCGCGTGCCAGCATCAGGCCCATCAGATTGCTCTGGGTTCCACCGCTGGTGAACACGCCCGCATCGCCAGGCTGATAGCCCACCTGGGAACGTAGCCACTCAATCAGCTTCACCTCAATAATGGTGGCTGACGGGCTTTGATCCCAGGAGTCCATGCTCTGGTTAGTGGCATTGATCAACACTTCAGCAGCCTGGCTGATCACCAGGCTCGGGCAGTGCAGGTGCGCCACGCACTGTGGGTGATGCACCGACAGGCTGTCCTTTAGGAAGTACTCAACTGCACGCTCAATCGCGGCCTGGTTGCCCAGGCCCTGAGGAGTAAAGTCCAGCTGAATGCGTTCGCGCAGCTCAGCAACAGATTTCCCCTGATACATCTCAGGCTGCTGCAGCCACTGCACCACAGCCTTGCTGGTCTGTTCAATCACCTGCTGGTACGCTTCGGTACTTTGCGCAGAAGCGGCCAGAATTGGATTTAACCGGGACATCAACTTACTCCAATCAACACTGTTTTACGCCAGAGGACAGCAGGGCGTTTTCAAATTTATCCAGGAAGACGCTCAGCTCTTCTTTGCTGATCAGCAGCGAAGGCAGCAGGCGCAGCACGCAACCGTTACGGCCGCCGCGCTCCAGGATCAGACCGTGACCGAAGCAATGCTTCTGGACCAGTGCAGCCAGCTCGCCGTCAGCCGGGTGGCAGCCCATCTGATCCGGTGCTTCCTCAGGTTTAACCAGCTCAATACCGATCATCAAACCTAGACCGCGCACGTTGCCGATGACCGGGTAGCGTTTCTGCAGCTCAGCCAGCTGGCCTTTCAGCCACTCGCCCTGCTCTGCCACTTTGGCCGCAACGTTGTTTTCCTTCAGGATCTTCAGCGTGGTCAGGCCGGTTGCCATCGCCAGCTGGTTACCGCGGAAGGTGCCGGTGTGATGGCCAGGCGACCAGGCGTCGAACTCTTTCTTGATACCCAGCACGGCCAGCGGCAGACCGCCACCCACAGCTTTGGACATCACGATGATGTCTGGCTCAATGCCTGCGTGCTCGAAGGCGAAGAATTTACCGGTACGGGCAAAGCCAGCCTGCACTTCATCCAGAATCAGCAGGATGCCGTGCTCTTTGGTCACTTTGCGGATGCGCTGCAGCCACTCAGCCGGAGCCGGGTTGACGCCGCCCTCACCCTGAACGGCTTCGAGGATCACCGCCGCAGGCTTGCGCACGCCGCTCTCAACGTCGTTGATCAGGTTTTCGAAGTAGTAAGTCAGCGCTTTAACGCCAGCATCACCGCCAATACCCAGCGGGCAGCGGTAAAGATGCGGGTAAGGCATAAACTGCACTTCTGGCATCATGCCATCAACCGCTTCTTTCGGAGACAGGTTGCCGGTTACGGAGAGCGCACCGTGGGTCATACCATGGTAGCCGCCGGAGAAGCTGATCACGCCAGCACGGCCGGTCACTTTTTTCGCCAGTTTCAGCGCAGCTTCAACGGCATCGGCACCAGACGGGCCGGTAAACTGCAGGCAGTACTCTTTACCCTGGCCTGGCAGCAGTGACAGCAGGTACTCTGAGAACTGATCTTTCAACGGGGTTGTCAGGTCAAGCGTATGTAACGGCAAGCCGCTGGTAATGACATTCTGGATACTTTGCAACACATCAGGGTGGTTATGTCCAAGTGCCAGCGTTCCCGCACCGGCCAGGCAATCAAGATATTGATTATTCTCAACATCCGTGATCCAAACGCCCTGGGCTTTCGCAATTGCAAACGGCAATTTGCGTGGATAACTCCTAACATTCGATTCAAATTCAGCCTGACGAGCCAAATAGGTTTCATTGTTTGCGTTTAATGTAGTCGCACCTGAATTATCAATACGGACTTTATCCGTCATCATATCTCTCCTACAACCAGGGTCTCATTGGTACCGCGGTTGAATAAATGTAATAAGAAAAAGACTATGTAAAAAGCGCGGCCACAATATAGCTTTTTGCCCCACATCTCAATGATTTATTTTGTTTAGATTTGTAGGGTTTTTATCATGCTAATCAATAGCTTGCTTTAAGCCTAACCGATCGTGCTGTCTACCACACCTAAGAAAGTGATTAATAATGCAGCAAATCGAGGGTGCGGGAGAGGGTAAGTGGCTCAGAGGAAAGAAGAAAGCGTCTACGGCGAGGATTAATTATAACAATTAAATAACCTATGAATTTTGTAAGGAAAAGCAAATTCCGCGCGGACTACACTGGGGCGTTACCCATGAGCCAGATTAAAGATGAATAGTGTTAACTGAACCCTGCCGAAATCTGCTGAGGATCAAGCGCAGTATTTCGGCACGGAGTGCATCCTGATTATTTCAGGCCTTGGGCATTGAGCATTTTCACCGTGGCATCCACGTCTATCTCATCTTCCGAGAAGATGAGCGTCGTTCCCTGGAAAGTGGTGATCGCCAGTTTTTTCAGCGAGCGCATCTCGCCCGGTTCTGCGGCGGCTTTTGGCCTGATGCTGTTCATCAACAGGCCGACGGAGAGCACCGCGTTTTCTTTATCAATACGGGTATCGGCCGGCACTTCTTCGCTGTAGACCAGCCAGGACTTGATTGAGGTAAGCTTAAGGCGCTCCCCCGCGATAAAGATGTGGTTACTTTCCGCGGCCACTTTCACCGCAAACGCCGATAAGCCCTTGGTATTAGTGGTCGGCTCGAAGGTGACGGCCGCATCTTTCTTGATCAGATCGGGATTGACGACCTTGATCACATGAAAATAACGGTTATCGCCGTTTTCATCTTTGATAAAGCCAAAGCCTTTATCTTTAAACCAGGTTGTGATCGTTCCATTCATCGCCATTACCGTCTACCTAATCGTTTATTCATACTCTAAATAACTCACGTCCCCGCGTGGGGCCTACTAACAAGTGTACTCAATTTTTCAGCGCGCAGTGTAAAGCACAACGCCCGCGCAGACCACGCCTTTGCTGTCAGTCTGGGCGAAAAACTCCCCGTGCGCGAGGCTACTCGTTACCCCATTGATTGAGGAAGTTGGCGATATCATCAATGCGCTGCGGGTCGATGTTGGCTTCAACAGCCATCTCTTTCTGCCCTTCCTCGCTGATCTCTTCATTATTCATCAGGCGGGTCAGCAGCAGCTGGAAGTAAAGCGCCAGAGAATCACGCTCTGCTTCACTCACCGGCTTAGCGCATTCGGTCGCATACTCATCGGCGATATCATAATATTTCAGCGGGACATCATTATGCATAACAGACTCCTGGGGTAAATTTACGCCCGACAATGGCCGGGTCGTCTGGCCGCGATTTTACCTTAACCAGCCAGGCTTGTCCTGCTGACGCGTTGGGATTCGCAACCCGGCTGAAAATTCTTTATCATCCGCTGCCACTTCTCCTGCAGGCAATTTAATGTCTACGATTATCGATACTTTTATTGCCCCGCCCTGTCATGAAGAGATCGCGATCCTCTGGCAGGACGATCATCTGCTGCTGATCAATAAGCCCAGCGGGCTGCTCAGCCTGTCGGGGAAGAATCCGCAGAATCTCGATTCGGTCCATTATCGGCTGGTGCAGACCTTTCCGGGCTGTACTTTGATCCACCGTCTGGATTTCGGCACTTCCGGGCTAATGGTGATTGCCCGCAATAAAGCGATCAATGCCGCACTCTGCCAGCAGTTCAGCCAGCGCAGCGTGACCAAAATATACAGCGCGCTGCTGTGCGGACATCTGGAAAACGATGAAGGGATCATTGACGCGCCGATCGCTAAAGATCCGGCGCTGTTCCCACTGATGTCGATTTGCGCCATCAGCGGCAAGCCTGCCCGCTCGCGCTATCGGGTGGTTGAGCGCACGGTGCACTTACTGGCAGAGGGGGCAAGAGTGCCGGTAACGCGGGTGCAGCTGATGCCGGAAACCGGGCGCACCCACCAGCTGCGTATTCACTGCCAGCAGCTGGGGCACCCTATTTTGGGCTGCGACCTGTATGGCGGCCTGTCACAGCCCGGCATTCAAAGCGCGCCACGGCTGATGCTGCACGCCAGCGAGCTGCACTTTGTTCATCCCGTGAGTGGAGAACGGATCGCAGCGCGCAATGAAAGCCCGTTTTAGCCAAGCTCCGTCATTACCACATCAGATCGTCGGGCACTTTGAAGTCCGCATACGGATCTTCTTCGTCCTGCTCTTCCTGGCTCAGCGCACTGTTCAATACGATACTGTTGGCATCGCGCTGGGCGATTTTATCGGCCACGCTGGCGGGGATGATGGCATACTGGCTCTCACCGCTGGTGTCGTTGACCAGACGAGCAATCGCCAGACGGCCGTTAATCAGCTGTGCCTGAGTGTCCTTGTCTACCGCGATTTTTTTAATCAGATTGTTATCGGTGAAGTTAAAATCAATATCGCCTCTTGAGACGGTGACTTTATTCATTTCAATCAACTGCTTCACCTGCGCTTTGTACTCTTTCGATAGCGCCGCCTGCTTTTGCTGTTCGCTGAGCTGCTTGTCCCGCTCAATCTGCGCTTTTTTATTCTCTTCTACTGCCTCTCTGGCTTCACGCGCCTGAACGCGGGACTTTTTCGCCGTTCTCTCTACCTTGGCCAGTTTCTTACTGGACACCAAACCCGCTTTCAGCATCTGCTCTTGTAGAGTGAGTTTTGTCATTTCCGCTCTCGAATCCATTAAATAATAGCGGAGGATTATACCCGCAATTGCCCAGGCTGTACCAGGCAGTCGCCGATCATCCCCGGCTTTCTGACAGATTACGTGGCAAACCCGGCAGCCACGTTATCCCTGGCGTAAGGTTTTTAGCCTCTCAAGCGGTATGAACCCTGTCACAAAACGCGCATCAGGTTTTTTGCCCGAAACCGACACGCTAACCCAGAGGCGCTTTGTTAATGGCCCGTTAACGCTTAATGCAGCCAGTTGTTAACAGAAATTGATGCGTCAAACGCATCAGTCTATGAGTTTATTGCGCTTATTTACTTTATTTCGCTGATTCAGTCTGCAGAAACAGGCGCGCTACAAGCGTCAATAACAAACTGGAGATAAAGATGCTTTCCTCTCACGCACCCATGACAAATCGGGCGAGATTTAGCGCGATCCTGCGCGTTACCTCTGGCAACTTTCTTGAGCAATTTGATTTCTTCCTGTTCGGATTTTATGCCACCTACATCGCCCATACCTTTTTCCCGGCCAGCAGTGAATTTGCCTCGCTGATGATGACCTTCGCGGTGTTTGGCGCTGGCTTCCTGATGCGCCCCATCGGGGCAGTGGTGCTGGGCGCCTATATTGATAAAGTCGGCAGACGTAAAGGGCTGATCGTCACCCTGTCGATCATGGCGGCCGGCACCTTCCTGATCGTGCTTATTCCGTCTTATCAGACCATCGGAATTTGGGCGCCGTTGCTGGTGCTGTGCGGTCGTTTATTGCAGGGGTTCTCGGCCGGCGCCGAGCTAGGTGGCGTCTCCGTGTACCTCGCCGAGATTGCCTCACCGGGGCGTAAAGGCTTTTACACCAGCTGGCAATCCGGCAGCCAGCAGGTCGCCATTATGGTGGCAGCCGCGATGGGCTTCGCGCTGAATGCCCTGATGGAGGAGAGCGCTATTCGCGACTGGGGCTGGCGCCTGCCCTTCCTGTTCGGCTGCCTGATTGTGCCGTTCATCTTTTTCCTGCGTCGCAAACTGGAAGAGACCGAAGAGTTCAGCGCCCGTCGTCGTCACCTGGCGATGCGCGAGGTGTTTACAACCCTGCTGACAAACTGGCAGGTGGTGATAGCCGGCATGCTGATGGTCGCCATGACCACCACGACGTTTTATTTGATCACCGTATATGCCCCGACCTTCGGCAAAAAAGTGCTGATGCTCAGCGCCTCTGACAGCCTGCTGGTTACCCTGCTGGTCGCGGTATCTAACTTTCTCTGGCTGCCGATCGGTGGCGCCCTCTCCGACCGCTTTGGCCGTAAGCCGGTGCTGATCGCCATGGCGCTGCTGGCGCTGGTAACAGCCTACCCTGCACTCAGCCTGCTGGCTGAAGAGCCCAGTTTCTCCATGATGCTTACGGTGCTGCTGTGGCTCTCATTTATTTATGGCCTTTACAACGGCGCGATGATCCCGGCCTTAACGGAGATTATGCCAGCGGAGGTTCGGGTCGCCGGTTTCTCGCTGGCCTACAGCCTGGCGACGGCCATATTTGGTGGATTTACCCCGGTTATCTCTACCGCACTGATTGAATACACCGGCGACAAGGCATCACCAGGCTACTGGATGGGCTTTGCTGCACTGTGCGCCTTGCTGGCGACGCTGTATCTGTATCGTCGCAGCACCTTATCACTGCAACCCACCGCCTGAATCAGGGAGTTCGTTATGCACAAAATAGTTCGTTCACTGTTCGCCATACTGCTGCTTTGCTGCGCCAGCTCCGCCGCGCTGGCCAAAGAAGTGACCGTGATGATTTCCGGCGGCTTTAAGGCCGCTCTGGAAAAACTCGCCCCGCAATTTGAAGCCAGCAGCGGTGATAAAATCACGCTGGTATCCGGCCCCTCAATGGGTAAGACGCCGCAGGCGATCCCCTCGCGGCTGGCACGCGGAGAGAAGGCCGATGCGGTGATTATGGTCGGCGACGCGCTGGAAAATCTGGAAAAAGATCGCAGGATCCGCCCGCATTCACGCGTGGAGCTGGCCGACTCGCCGATTGGTATGGTGGTGAAACAGGGCGATGCGCCACCCGAGATTAAAACTGATGCGCAACTGCGTCACACCCTGCTTAACGCCCGTTCTGTTGCTTACTCTGACAGTGCCAGCGGACGCTATGTCAGCAGCCAGCTGTTTAAAAAGCTGGGCATTGAGCAGGAGATGAAGGAGAAAGCCCATCAGGTTGAACGCATTCCGGTGGCCTCAGAGGTGGCAAAAGGCCATTATGCGCTCGGTTTCCAGCAGGTGAGTGAACTCCTGCCGGTCGCGGGTATCACCTTTGTTGGCGAACTGCCTGACAATGTCCAGTACATCACGCGCTTTGCCGGGGCGGTCACCGCCAATGCGCAACATCCTCAGGAAGGTAAAGCGCTGCTGGAATTTCTCTCCTCCGCCGCGGCGCAAAAGGTCATTCACGCCAGCGGGATGCGATCCGTCAAGAGTGAGCAACGCTTGAGGGCGAGTGATACTGTTCAGTAATCAGGTTTTCCAGCTCGGTGGCTAACCAGGACTGCATGCGCCCGTTTCGCCTGATCAGGCCAACGGTGCGCTTCACCACCGGATCGGTGAGCGCCAGCTGAGTCAGCACTGAATGCCCGGAGCGCGGCATCGACATGGCGGGTACGGCGGCAATGCCGATCCCCGCCTCCACCATGCCCAGCATGGTGGTGACATGGCGGGTTTCACAGATGCTGGGGCGCTCAGGCGTGATGTGCTCCAGCTTCTGATCCAGCAGATTGCGGTTGCCGGAGGTCTTATCCAGACCGACATAATCCTGCTGATAAAACTGGCGCCAGGTCAGACTTTTGCTGCCTGCAAGCGGGTGATCGCGCCGGCAGGCAGCCACATAGACATCTGCAACCAGCGGCAAAAATTCGAGGTCGGGTTGCAGGCTGGTGGCAAAGCTGATACCAAAATCAGCCTGACCGCGGGTCACGGCTTCGATGACATTGCCTGCGCTGCTATCGATAAGCTTGACGCGCACGCGGGGAAAGCGGGCCTGGAAACGGCGGATGACGTCCGGCATAAAGTAATAGGCCGCGGAAGGCACCGTGGCCACGGTCACGACCCCCCTGCGTTCCTCGCTGACTTTATTGATATCCGCTAATACTGACTCCACGTTGATCAGCAGCTGCTCTGAACGCTCCGCAAAGGTCTGCCCGTAAAGGGTCAGGGTGACGCGGCGGGTGGTTCTGTCGAACAGTTTAATGCCCAAAGCGGATTCGAGCTTCTCTATCCGGCGGCTCAATGCGGATTGGGAGAGGCAGATGGACTCCGCGGCAAGCCGAAAATTTCCATATTCAATCAGCGCGCGAAAGGCATAGAGATCGTTAAGATCAAAATTAACGGGCATAGCGGCAGACAATCCATTCAGGGTCAGCAAGGCGTAGAGCAGAAATCATAGTCAGTTATGGCGCAACGGCAACCTTTATCCTTGCTTGGTGCCGGGTGATGCAGCGGATAGCTGAAAGGCGATTAATATTGGGCATAAAAAAGCCCGCAGGTACGCGGGCTTAGCGGTGATTTATGGCTTAATCATGCCGGGAGGTTAAATTATTCCCACTCAATCGTCGCCGGTGGCTTACCGGAGATATCGTAAACCACGCGCGAAATACCATCGACTTCATTGATGATGCGGTTGGAAACGCGGCCGAGGAAGTCGTACGGCAGGTGTGCCCAGTGCGCGGTCATAAAGTCGATAGTCTCGACCGCACGCAGGGAAACCACCCAGTCGTACTTACGGCCATCGCCCATCACGCCGACAGAGCGCACCGGCAGGAACACGGTGAACGCCTGGCTCACCTTGTTATACAGGTCAGCTTTATGCAGCTCTTCGATGAAGATAGCATCGGCGCGACGCAGCAGGTCGCAGTACTCTTTCTTCACTTCGCCCAGTACACGCACGCCAAGGCCCGGGCCCGGGAACGGGTGACGGAACAGCATCGCGTGCGGCAGGCCGAGTTCCAGACCGATTTTACGCACTTCGTCTTTGAACAGCTCACGCAGCGGCTCAACCAGGCCCATCTTCATCTCTTTCGGCAGGCCACCGACGTTGTGGTGTGATTTGATCACGTGCGCTTTGCCGGTGGCAGACGCGGCGGATTCAATCACGTCCGGGTAGATGGTGCCCTGTGCCAGCCACTTCACGTCTTCCAGCTGCAGCGCCTGCTCGTCGAACACTTCAACAAACACGCGACCGATGATCTTACGTTTGGCTTCCGGCTCGGCTTCGCCCGCCAGCGCGTCGAGGAAGCGTTTTTCACCTTCCACATGGATAATGTTCAGACCGAAGTGGTCGCCAAACATCTCCATAACCTGCTCGGCTTCGTTCAGGCGCAGCAGGCCGTTATCGACAAATACGCAGGTCAGACGGTCGCCAATCGCGCGGTGCAGCAGCATCGCGGTCACGGAGGAGTCAACGCCGCCGGACAGGCCGAGGATCACTTTGTCGTTACCCACCTGCTCGCGCAGGCGTTCAACGGCATCTTCGATGATTTTCGCTGGGGTCCACAGCGCTTCACACTGGCAGATATCGCGCACGAAGCGCTCCAGCAGGCGCAGGCCCTGACGGGTGTGGGTCACTTCCGGGTGGAACTGCACGCCGTAGAAACGCTTCTCTTCGTTGGCCATAATGGCAAACGGGCAGCTGTCGGTGCTGGCAACGGTGACGAAGTCAGACGGGATCGCCGTCACTTTGTCGCCGTGGCTCATCCACACGTCCAGCAGCGGCTTACCGCCAGCGCTGATGGCGTCTTCAATGTCGCGGGTCAGCGCGCTCTGGGTTCTTACTTCCACCTGCGCGTAACCAAATTCGCGCTCGCTGGAACCTTCCACTTTACCGCCCAGCTGCTGCGCCATGGTCTGCATGCCGTAGCACACGCCCAGCACCGGCACACCGGCGTTAAACACGTAGTCTGGCGCACGCGGGCTGCCATGCTCGGTGGTACTTTCCGGGCCGCCGGAGAGGATGATGCCGTTCGGGTTGAACCCGCGGATCTGCTCTTCGGTGACGTCCCACGCCCACAGTTCACAGTACACGCCCAGTTCACGCACGCGGCGCGCAACCAGCTGAGTATACTGTGAACCGAAATCGAGGATCAGTATGCGATGCTTATGAATATTTTCCGTCGTCATTGGGCTATTCCAGGGCGATGTAGTACAAATTCGGGATTAGGTTTATAACGCCCGGCTCTGAGCCGGGCGGGCAATACGGGGTTGTTATGAACCCATACGGTAGTTCGGGGACTCTTTGGTGATGGTCACGTCGTGAACGTGGCTCTCCTGAATCCCGGCACCGCTGATGCGAACGAATTCCGCTTTGGTGCGCAGGTCGTCGATAGTAGCACAGCCGGTCAGACCCATACAGGAACGCAGGCCGCCCATTTGCTGATGCACGATAGCCTTCAGGAAGCCTTTGTAAGCCACGCGGCCTTCGATCCCTTCCGGCACCAGTTTGTCAGCGGCGTTATCGGTCTGGAAGTAGCGGTCTGAAGAGCCTTTAGACATAGCGCCCAGTGACCCCATGCCGCGATAGGACTTGAATGAACGGCCCTGGTACAGCTCGATTTCGCCCGGAGATTCGTCAGTACCGGCCAGCATTGAGCCAACCATCACCGCAGAAGCGCCGGCGGCGATAGCTTTGGCAATGTCGCCCGAGAAGCGGATACCGCCATCGGCGATAACCGGAATACCGGTGCCTTCCAGCGCAGCGACCGCGTCAGATACGGCGGTGATCTGCGGCACACCCACGCCGGTCACGATGCGGGTGGTACAGATTGAGCCAGGGCCGATACCGACTTTCACCGCGCTCACGCCCGCTTCCACCAGCGCCAGTGCGCCAGCGCCGGTTGCCACGTTACCGCCGACGATCTGCAGGTCAGGATATTTTTCACGGGTAGCACGAATACGCTGCAGCACGCCTTCGGAGTGGCCGTGAGAGGAGTCGATCAGCAGCACGTCAACACCGGCTGCGACCAGCGCATCCACGCGCTCTTCGTTACCGGCACCGGCACCGACGGCGGCACCGACGCGCAGGCGTCCGTGTTCGTCTTTACAGGCGTTCGGTTTACGTTCGGCTTTCTGGAAGTCTTTAACGGTGATCATGCCCAGCAGATGGAAGCTGTCATCCACCACCAGCGCTTTCTCGACGCGTTTTTCGTGCATTTTGTGCAGCACCACTTCGCGCGCTTCGCCCTCTTTCACCGTGACCAGGCGCTCTTTCGGCGTCATCACGGCAGAAACGGGCAGGCTCAGGTCGGTCACAAAGCGCACGTCACGGCCGGTGATAATCCCCACCAGTTCGTTATTGCCGTTTACTACCGGGTAGCCGGCAAAGCCGTTACGTTCGGTCAGCGCTTTCACTTCGCTCAGGGCAGTGGTAGGCAACACGGTCTGCGGGTCGGTGACCACGCCGCTTTCGTGTTTCTTCACCTTGCGCACTTCTTCAGCCTGGCGCTCGATGGACATGTTTTTGTGGATAAAGCCCAGACCACCTTCCTGCGCCAGTGCAATAGCCAGACCCGCTTCGGTCACGGTATCCATTGCAGCGGACAACATAGGAATGTTTAAACGGATAGTTTTGGTGAGCTGGGTGCTGAGGTCGGCCGTGTTTGGCAGTACAGTCGAGTGGGCAGGAACGAGCAGAACGTCGTCAAATGTCAGGGCTTCTTTAGCGATTCTTAGCATGGCAATATCTCAACCTCAGGGTGAATGAGAACTTGTAAAATATTGCCGCGGCATTATACAGGCCGTAATCGATTGCCTCCAGCATTATTTACCAAAAAGTCTTGATCCCCTCAGTGAGCCATGTAGTATCGGTTAATTAACCCTCTGATTTAAAGTTTGATCTTCATCACATGTCGCTACCGCCAACCGCCAATATTTTTACCGTCAGCCGTCTGAACAGCACAGTGCGCAAGCTGCTGGAGATGGAAATGGGCCAGGTCTGGCTGAGCGCGGAGATCTCGAATTTCTCCCAGCCCTCTTCCGGTCACTGGTACTTCACCCTGAAGGATGATGGTGCCCAGGTGCGCTGCGCGATGTTTCGCAACAGCAACCGCCGCGTCACCTTCCGCCCACAAAACGGCCAGCAGATTCTGGTGCGTGCCACCATCACGCTGTATGAACCGCGCGGCGATTACCAGCTGATTGCCGAGAGCATGCAGCCGGCCGGCGATGGTCTGTTACAGCAGCAGTTCGAGCAGCTGAAGCAGCGCCTGATGGCCGAAGGTCTGTTTGAGCAGGGCCATAAGCAGCCACTGCCGGACCCGGCGCGTCAGGTTGGGGTCATCACCTCCGCCAGCGGTGCCGCGCTACACGACGTCCTGCGCGTGCTGCAGCGACGCGACCCGTCACTGCCGGTGGTCATCTACCCAACTCAGGTACAGGGCAGCGATGCCCCCTCAGGCATCGTCAGGGCGATTGAGCTGGCGAACGCGCGCAATGAGTGTGATGTATTAATTGTCGGGCGCGGCGGCGGCTCGCTGGAAGATCTGTGGAGCTTTAACGACGAACGCGTGGCGCGGGCGATTTTTGCCAGCCGCATTCCAATCGTCAGCGCCGTCGGCCATGAAACCGACGTCACCATTGCCGATTTCGTCGCCGACCTGCGCGCGCCGACCCCTTCCGCCGCGGCGGAGCTGGTCAGCCGCAATCAGATTGAGCTGCTGCGCCAGTTGCAATCCCAGCAGCAGCGCATGGAAATGGCGATGGATTACTACCTTGCGCAGCAGCAGCGCACCTTCACGCGCCTGCAGCACCGCCTGCAGCAGCAGCACCCGCAGCTGCGCCTGGCACGCCAGCAGACGGCGCTGATGAAGCTGCAGCGCCGTCTGGACGACGCCGTGCAGCAGCAGCTGCGCCAGGCAACGCGCCAGCAGGAGCGGATCGGCCAGCGCCTGAACGCCATCCGCCCGGAGATGCGCATTGAGCGCGCCAGCCAGCAATTGCAGCAGTGGCACTACCGCCTGCAGCAGGCGATGCAGCAGCAGCTTAACGGCAACAAACAGCGCTTCGGCAATCTTGCCGCCCAGCTGGAGGGCGTCAGCCCGTTAGCGACGCTGGCACGCGGTTTCAGCGTCACCACCGCGGCCGACGGCAAGGTGATCAAAAAAACCAAACAGCTGCACCCCGGCGACACGCTGAAAACCCGTCTTGACGACGGCTGGGTGGAGAGTGAAGTGACCGCGATTACCCCGGAGAAAAAAACGCGCAGGCGCAGCGCCTGAAGCCAGGAGGGTTCTGCCCTCCTCTTCCCCCCATTTCCCCCATTCGGCCCACGCGAAACTATACTTGTCTGACATTCCTCGTTAAGCAAGGAGCCTGTTATGCCTTATGGCGTGATCCCCCCGTATATCCTGCGCAAGATTATTGACCACGGTTCTTCCCGCCAGCAGAGCTGTGCGCGTCAGACGTTGACCCACGTACAGACCCTGATGAATGAGAGCTGGCAGACGCCGCACTCAGCCACCACCGCCACGCCGGGCAGCGTAGAGCGTGAAATCTACGATGCCGGGCAGACGCAGAGCCTGCCGGGCACGCTGGTGCGCAGTGCCAGCCAGCCCGCCGCCGGCGATGTGGCGGTGAACGAAGCCTGGGACTACCTCGGTATTACCTATGATTTTTTCTGGAACGCCTACCAGCGCAACTCCCTGGATAACAAGGGTCTGACGCTGCTTGGCACGGTCCATTACGGTAAGGATTACCAGAATGCCTTCTGGAACGGGCAGCAGATGGTGTTTGGTGACGGCGATGGCGAAATCTTTAATCGCTTTACCATCGCACTCGATGTGGTGGGCCACGAGCTGGCGCACGGCGTGACGGAAACCGAGGCCGGGCTGATCTATTTCGAACAGGCCGGGGCGCTCAACGAGTCGCTGTCCGATGTGTTCGGCGTGCTGGTCAAGCAGTATCACCTGCAGCAGAGTGCCGACCAGGCCAACTGGCTGATTGGCGAGGGGCTGCTGGCGGAGGGGATTAAGGGGCGCGGCCTGCGCTCGATGTCCGAGCCGGGCACCGCCTACGACGATCCGCTGCTGGGTAAAGATCCCCAGCCCGGCCATATGCGCGATTACATTCAGACACGCGACGATAACGGCGGCGTGCACCTTAATTCCGGCATCCCTAACCGCGCCTTCTACCTGGCCGCCGTGGCGCTGGGTGGCTTCGCGTGGGAGCTGGCGGGCTATGCCTGGTACGATACGGTCTGCGATAAAACGCTGCCGCAGAATGCCGATTTCAAAACCTTCGCGCAGTTCACTATTCGCCACGGCGAGAAACGCTTTAACCAGGCCACGGCGGCGGCGATTGAGGAGGCCTGGAAACAGGTGGGTGTGCTGACATGAAACAGCCAGAATTAAGCGATGACGCGATTATCGATGTGGCGCGTGAAGGGGGCTTTGCCCTGATACCTAAGCTGGCTGAGCCACGCCGTTTTGCGCTGTCGCAGCTGGCGGCAGCGCAGAAAGAGCGGGTGTGCGAGGTGATGCGCCAGGCGCTTCCGCTGGGCGAACCGGAAGACCACCAGGCCGCGCTGGGGCGCGGCGACCAGCGCTATTTTCGTATTCAGATTAGCTACAGCACGCAGCAGTCCGCAGGCGCTATCGTGATACTGATCCCCGAACAGCTGGCGCCGCCGGAGCTGGAATCGCTGTGGCGCGATGGCTAACAGGCAAAAAAATACCCCTTCATCGCTGAAGGGGTATGCGTGACATCGGGTTAGCGGCCAGGCCGCTGCCGTTAGTTGTCCAGTGCGTAAGCGATCACGTAATCACCACGGTCCGGCGACTGACGAGCGCCGCCTGCGGAGATCAGGATGTACTGCTTACCGGTTTTCGGTGATTTGTAGCTGATTGGGCCACCCTGGCTGCCCACAGGCAGACGGGCTTTCCACACTTCTTTACCGGTAGAGGTATCGAAGGCGCGCAGGTAGTAATCCTGAGTGCCTGCGATGAACACCAGGCCACCCTGGGTTGCCAGCGTGCCGCCCAGAGTTGGCATACCAACCGGCATTGGCGCACGCATTTTGATACCAAATGGACCGGTATCCTGCACGGTACCGACTGGCACCTGCCAGACGATTTTCTGCGTCTTCATGTCGATCGCCGACAGCGTACCGAACGGCGGCTTCTGGCAAGGAATGCCCAGCGGCGACATAAAGCGGTTTTTATTCACCGCGTACGGCGTGCCTTTCATCGGCACCAGGCCCATGCCGGTATTCACGGCTTCACCACCGTTACTGACCGCACCATCTTTCGCTGGCGCTGCTGGCACCATCTGCTGCCAGAGGCCCAGGCGCATATCGTTGACGAAGATCAGGTTATTGTTCGGGTCGGTCGACAGGCTACCCCAGTTCATCCCGCCCAGAGAGCCAGGGAAGCTGAGTGACTTATCGGTACCCGGCGCCGTGTAGAGTCCGGAATAACGCATGGATTTGAAGCTGATACGGCAGGCCAGCTGATCAAACGGCGTGGCGCCCCACATATCCGACTCGGTCAGCGTTTCGTTGCCGATTTGCGGCATGCCTACTGAGCGCGGCTGGGTTTTAGCATACTGCTCGTTCGGGATGTTAGCCTGCGGAACCGGCTGTTCAACCACGTCAGTCAGCGGCTTGCCGGTTTGACGATCCAGCACGTAGATCTGACCAGACTTGGTGCCAATGACCACCGCTGGCGTGGTGCTGCCATCTTTATGCGGGAAGTTGATCAGGCTTGGCTGCATCGGCAGGTCGAAGTCCCACAGATCGTTATGCACGGTCTGATAAACCCACTTCTCTTTACCGGTGGTGGCGTCCACGGCCAGTACGGAGGCACCGTATTTGTGATCCAGCTTGGTGCGATTGACGCCCCACAGGTCAACAGACGAGCTGCCCATCGGAATGAACACGGTGTTCATATCGGGATCGTAAGACATGGGTGCCCAGGAGTTAGGCGTGCTGCGCGTGAAGTGCTCGCCCGGCATCAGGATCGCATTCGGGTCGTCTTTGCCTGGGTCGAACGCCCAGCGCATTTTACCGGTGATGACGTCAAAGCCACGCATCACGCCGCCAGGCATATCGGTGCTAACGTTGTCCGCCACGCGGCCACCAACCACAACGGTGGTGCCGGCCAGCGTCGGTGCCGACGTCAGTACGTAGCTCGGATCTTTGGCTTCGCCCATACCTTCCAGCAGGTTAACGCTGCCGTTGTTACCGAAGTCTGCACAGAACTTACCGGTATCAGCGTCTAAGGCAATCAGACGGCTGTCGATGGTGTTCATCAGAATACGGCGCTGACAGGCCGCACCGGCAGGCAGGTCGATTGCCGCCGGAGGAACAGATCCCGGTACTTTAGGCTGCGTCAGTGGTTGGGTAGCATCAAAGTAAGCCAGGCCACGGCAGCGCATCCAGACCGAGGATTTCGCATTGATGTCCGCTTTCCAGATCTGCTTGCCGCTGTCGGCTTCCACTGCAATCACGTTGTTATGCGGAGTACAGAGGAATACGGTGTTGCCGACCTGCAGAGGTGTCTGCTGGTCTTCTGCGCCGTTACCGTCCGGGCTGAGTGGCGTATCGCCAGTGTGGAAAGTCCAGGCCACTTTCAGATCTTTCACGTTATCGCGGGTGATCTGGTCCAGCGCCACAAAGCGGCTGCCGCCCGGGGTGTTGCCGTAGTTATCCCAGTTTTTCTGCTCGGCGGATTTATCCACCGGAACCAGCGGCAGCTCCTGACCGTTTGCTGCCACGGTCGGATGCGGCTGGAACATGCCATACACAGTTGCCAGCAGGCCAACCACCATCACCGCGCTCAGGCCATAGGCCACTTTCGCAGCGGGTGCTTTACCCTCACGCTTGCGCAGTGCCGGGAAGGTGATCAGCGCCAGCAGGAACATGCCTGCCGGGAACATCAGGCGCGAAACCAGCTGCCAGAAGTCGAGACCAGCATCCTGCACTGCCCAGATCAGGGTACCGATAAATACCAGCGCAAAAATCAGTACCGCAGAAGATTTGCGGCGGAAGAACTGAACGGCGGAAATCACGATGAGGATGCCGGCAATAACGAAATACCAGCTACCACCGAGTGAGGCTAATTTCCCACCACCAATGACAAAGTAGAGGCCCGTTGCCAGCAAAATTAAGCCCAGCAAGAAGCACCACAAGCCCAGCCATTTAGATGACCCGGCAGTTGATTGAGGCATAGCAGAAATACTCCTGGAGAATAAGGCGTAGCAATGTTCAACGTCTTATTTTTATTAACATGTTTCACGGGATGGCCCGTCCTGCGTTTGTTGCTGACGCTCGTAACTCACGGCAGGCGTGGCTGAGCACCCGTAACAAACGGCAGGATTGTACCACCAGGTTCATAATGTAATAAACAGAAAATTAACAAGCCGTCTATCTTTGATAACTATAGACCGAAATTCGCACAGAATGATAAAGGTGATAGTTGTCGGGGTTTACGGAGTGTCAGCGGGCAGCAGCAGCAGCCGTTGCTTTGAGATCAGCCCGTGACCGTGCTGGCAGAAATAGTCGACCGCGCCGCAGGCTTTAAGGACCTGTAACGGTTTCTGGCAGTCGGGGCAGCAGGCAATAGCAGGGATAGCGCGCTGGCAGCAGTCGCAGTGAAACTGCCCGGCCATGACGGTGAGTGGGTGCTGACAAACGGGGCAAGAAAGTGACATCGGCATCTCCTTTACTTCAGCGCGGCACCAAAAACAAAGGGTTGACCCCAAAAGCGGTCAACCCCTACTTTACACGCTGGCGAGGCCATCAGGCCCCCTTGCGGATCAACGTTTGTTCTTTTTGAGATGGCTCATTAAGCGTTGACGTTTACGCTGCTGGTTTGGCGTCAGCAGGTTGCGCTTGCCTTCGTACGGGTTATCACCCTCTTTGAACTGAATACGGATTGGCGTACCCATGATTTCCAGCGAGCGGCGGAAATAGTTCATCAGATAGCGCTTGTAGGAATCCGGCAGGTCTTTCACCTGGTTACCGTGGATCACCACAATCGGCGGGTTATAACCCCCGGCGTGGGCATACTTCAGCTTCACGCGGCGGCTGCGCACCATAGGTGGCTGATGGTCGTCGGCCGCCATGTTCATGATGCGCGTCAGCATGGAGGTGTTCACGCGACGGGTTGAACAGTCGTAGGCTTCGGTCACCGATTCAAACAGGTTACCGACGCCGCTGCCGTGCAGGGCGGAGATAAAGTGAATGCGTGCGAAGTCGATAAAGCCCAGACGGTAGTCCAGCTGCTCTTTCACTTCGTCACGGATCTCCTGTGACAGGCCATCCCACTTGTTAACCACGATAACCAGTGAGCGCCCACTATTCAGGATAAAGCCGAGCAGCGAGAGATCCTGATCGGAAATCCCCTCATGAGCATCAATCACCAGCAGCACGACGTTGGCATCTTCAATCGCTTTCAGGGTTTTGATGACCGAGAATTTTTCCACGGTTTCGGTAATTTTCCCGCGCTTACGCACCCCGGCAGTATCGATCAGGACATATTCACGCCCGTCACGCTCCATTGGAATATAGATACTGTCGCGGGTGGTGCCCGGCATGTCGTAAACCACCACGCGTTCTTCACCGAGAATACGGTTAGTTAGCGTTGACTTACCGACGTTTGGACGCCCGACGATAGCCAGCTTGATCGGCAGATCCAGCGGGTTAAAATCATCCTCTTCAGTTTCCGGCGCTTCGCCGTTAGCTTTGGCTTCTTTCGCCGCAAACTCCGCCCAGTAGGCTTCGTTCTCTTGTTCTTCGGTCAGCTCCGCTTCGGGGGCAACTTCGTCCATCCACGGCAGCAGCACCAGCTCCAGCAGGCTGGTGACGCCGCGCCCGTGAGACGCGGCAATCGCGTGGATTTCCCCCAGGCCGAGCGACCAAAAGTCGGTGACGGCGGAGTCCGCGTCCAGACCATCGGTTTTGTTCGCCACGATAAAGGTTGGCTTGTCGCGTGAGCGCAGGTGCTTGGCGATGGCGGTATCAGCAGGCATCAGCCCGGCACGCGCATCGACCATAAACAGAACCACGTCGGCTTCTTCAATCGCCAGCAGCGACTGTTCCGCCATGCGTGTTTCCACGCCCTCTTCGTTACCGTCGATACCGCCGGTATCGATACAAATAAACTCACGCCCTTCAATTTCTGCGCGACCATATTTGCGGTCTCGAGTAAGCCCAGGAAAATCCGCCACCAGCGCATCTCGCGTGCGCGTTAAACGGTTAAACAGGGTGGATTTTCCCACATTGGGACGCCCGACAAGCGCGACCACAGGTACCATAGTGAAGCCTCATAACTAAAAAATAAGCGCCTGGCTGCGATTTTATTCGCGCTGCAGGCAGATAAACTGCCGCTCTACTCAGGCCGATGGCGCCTAGAATAACACGCCTTGGATAAAACAAAACGGCCCCTTGTGATCAAGGAGCCGTTTTACCCTGACTACGGGTAGCCGATCGCAGCTGATTAACGCGTAATCGCGTAAACCTCACCATCTTTGGACTGGATCAGCAGCTTGTCGCTGGCCACCACCGGCTCAGTCTGGAAGCCGGAGCTGTCCAGTTTCTGCTGCGCCACAAAGCGGCCATCGTCGGTGTTAAGCCAGTGCAGGTAACCTTCCGCATCACCCACCACCAGGTAGCCGTTGTACAGCACCGGGGAGGTCAGGTTACGGTGCAGCAGATCGCTCTGGCGCCAGAGGGTTACGCCACCGTCGGTGTTCAGGGCAATCACGCGGTCATCCTGATCCACCAGATAGATGCGGCCACCGTCAACGATCATATCGTGTACCGAGCCGATTTCACGCTTCCACATGATCTGGCCGGAGCGCAGGTCCAGCGCCGTCAGGTTACCGTTGTAGGCCAGTGCATACACCACGCCATTGACGATTACCGGGGTCGTGTCGACATCGGCCAGGCGGTCGATTTCCGTCGCGCCGCTTGGCTGGGAAATACGCTGCTGCCAGATAATCTGGCCCTGGTTGAGGATCACGGCGCTCACGCGGCCGTTATCACCGCCCACTACGGCGGCGCCGAATGCGGTCGATGGCGCTGACTCACCGCGCAGGCTCAGGGCCGGCACGTCGAGGTTAACGGTCCATTTTACGCTGCCGCTGGTTTGATCAAGCCCCTGCAACATGCCGTTGCTGGTGTGAACCAGCACCAGGCCGTCGCTGACCACCGGGCGGGATAACACTTCACCGGCCGCTTTGGTCTGCCACGCAACGGAGCCATCGCTGGTGTTCAGGGCATAAACCTGCCCGCGCTCGCTGCCCACGTAGACGTGGCCGGCATCAACGGTCAGGCCGCCAGAGAGCAGCGCCGGGATATTGCTGGAGAAGAAACCGGTTTTTTCTGCCAGGTCCACTTTCCACTGTTCTTTGCCGTCGCCGGAGTTCAGCGCCTTGACGATGCCATGACGGTCAGCCGCATACACGGTATTTTCCGCCCAGGCCGGGTGCAGGTTAGAGTAGAAATCTCCAACTCCGTTGCCCACCGAGGTGCTCCAGACTTTCTCTGGCTCGAACTGATTCTGTACGGTTGGCAGTGGCGACATTTTAACCACGTCTTCTTCACCGCTAAACCATGAACATCCGCTAAGTAAGGTGACTGACATCAGTCCCGGCAGAAGTAACTTACGCAATTCCATGAAATCCCTCTTGTGCCTTGAAGGCCAAATATTAGAGCTTTTTAGCCCGGCAGATTATTCACTTTCATTTGCAGCATCTCTTTCAGCGTCGAAGAGGCGTCAGAATCAATGCCTTTAGTCCACGCATCGCGTGCACCCTTCGCGTCGCCTTTGCTGAGCAGCGCTTCACCGCGCACGTCAGCCACGATCGCTGTCCAGCCGTCGCCTTTCACGCTTTCCAGCGTTTTCAGCACCTCATCCGGCTGCTTTTGCTGCAGCTGAATGCGCGCCAGGCGCAGATTCAGTATCGCCTGCAGATTGGCGTCTTTGGTATCTTTCAGACCGCTCTGCAGCTGGGCTGCGGCTTTGTCCAGCTGGTTAGCATCAACATAGCGTTTCGCCAGGTCGAGAGAAGCCAGCGCGCCGTAAGTGTTGCTGTTATCGCTGGCGAATTTCGCTGCGGCATCCAGCGTGGCGGTTTTGCTGGCATCCAGTGACGAGGTCACCTGCTGATAGGCCGCAGAGGTTTCACGTGAACCGCTGTCCTGATGGCTGCTCCAGTAACGCCAGCCGACCAATGCGCCCACGCCCAGCACCACGCCAACTACCAGCGCTTTGCCGTTCTGTGCGAAGAAGTTCTTCAGCGCATCTACCTGCTCGTTTTCGTTGCTATATACTTCCACGCAATCCTACTCCTTTAAATCGTGCCGTCAGGGCTTAGCGCTGTAACATCGAGGCCAGCGTAGATGCAGCATCACACTGCGCCAGCGTCTGCTGCTCGCCGTTACGTAAATCTTTAATGACCAGCTGGCCGTTAGCCACTTCGTCCTCGCCGAGTACCAGTGCGATGCGGGCTCCCCACTTATCTGCACGGGCAAACTGCTTCTTGAAGTTACCACCGCCAAAGTTCGTCATCAGCTTCAGCTCTGGCAGCGCGTCACGCAGCTGTTCAGCCAGCAGCATCGCCGCACTCTGTACGCCCTGGCCTGAAGCGATAACATAGACATCAACAATGCGCGTCGGTTCAAATTCCGGGTTAACTGCCTGTACCAGCAGAACCAGGCGCTCCAGCCCCATGGCAAAGCCCACGGCCGGCGTGGCACGACCACCCAGCTGTTCTACCAGACCATCGTAGCGGCCACCGGCACAAACCGTGCCCTGCGCGCCCAGGCTGCTGGTCACCCACTCAAACACGGTGCGGTTGTAGTAATCGAGGCCGCGCACCAGGCGCTGGTTCACGCTGTAAGCAATGCCCGCTGCATCCAGCAGGCTGCACAGCCCGGTGAAATGCTCGCGCGACTCGTCATCCAGATAATCGCTCAGCGTTGGCGCATCGTTCAGCAGCGCCTGCACGTCCGGGTTTTTGCTGTCCAGCACGCGCAGCGGATTGCTGTACATGCGGCGCTTGCAGTCTTCGTCCAGCACGTCCACGTGCTGCTCCAGGAAGGCCACCAGCGCATCGCGATAGTTGGCGCGGGCTTCCAGCGAGCCGATAGAGTTCAGCTCCAGGCGCACATGCTCAGAGATGCCCAGCGCTTTCCACCAGCGGGCAGTCATCATGATCAGCTCAGCGTCAATGTCCGGGCCTTGCAGGCCAAACACTTCGGCACCAATCTGGTGGAACTGGCGGTAGCGGCCTTTCTGCGGGCGCTCGTAGCGGAACATCGGGCCGATGTACCACAGACGCTGTTCCTGATTGTACAGCAGACCGTGTTCAATGCCGGCGCGCACGCAGCCTGCGGTCCCTTCCGGGCGCAGCGTCAGGCTTTCGCCGTTGCGGTCGTCAAAGGTATACATCTCTTTTTCAACCACGTCGGTCACTTCACCGATAGCGCGCTTGAATAACGGGGTCTGCTCTACAATCGGCAAGCGGATTTCGCTAAAGCCGTAGCTGCCCAGAACCTGCTTAAGGATCTGTTCAATACGCTGCCACACCACGGTGTCAGCCGGTAAATAGTCGTTCATGCCACGAATGGCCTGGATATTCTTCGCCACTGATTTCTCTCATCAATTTCATGCAGTAAGGGACGACCGGCACAGCAGGTCGCCCCCTACAGATTATTTTTCGACCTGCTGGATGGTGATCCGGCGCGATTCATCCAGCATGGTGGCTTTAGCACGAATGCGCGCTTCCAGCTGGTCAATCATATTGTCGTTGTCGAGACGCTCGCGCAGACGCACGCCATCTTCGTAGAAACCACTTTTCTTGTTGCCGCCGGTGACGCCCATGGTCGATACCGTGGCTTCACCCGGGCCGTTAACCACGCAGCCGATAATCGAAATATCCATCGGCGTAATGATATCTTCCAGCCGCTCTTCCAGCGCATTCACCGTGCCGATCACGTCAAACTCCTGACGGGAACAGGTTGGGCAGGCGATGAAGTTAATGCCGCGGGAACGGATGCGCAGTGATTTCAGGATATCGAAACCGACTTTCACTTCTTCTACCGGGTCCGCCGCCAGCGAGATACGCAGCGTGTCACCAATGCCCTCAGACAGCAGCAGGCCAAGGCCAATGGCGGACTTCACCGCACCGGCTCGGGCGCCACCGGCTTCGGTGATCCCGAGGTGCAGCGGCTGATCGATCTGCTTAGCCAGCAGGCGATACGACTCGACGGCAAGGAACACATCGGAAGCTTTCACGCTGACTTTGAACATGTCAAAGTTCAGGCGGTCGAGGATATCCACATGACGCATCGCCGATTCCAGCAGCGCTTGCGGATTCGGCTCACCGTATTTTTCCTGCAGATCCTTTTCCAACGATCCGCCGTTCACCCCGATGCGGATCGGAATGTTGTAGTGGCGGGCGCAGTCGACCACCGAGCGGATGCGCTCTTCATTGCCGATATTGCCCGGGTTAATACGCAGGCAGTCGACGCCATATTCGGCGACTTTCAGGGCAATGCGGTAGTCGAAGTGGATATCAGCAACCAGCGGGACGTTAACCTGCTGTTTGATCAGGCGGAAGGCTTCGGCGGCATCCATGGTTGGCACGGAAACGCGCACGATATCAACGCCAACGCGCTCAAGTGCCTTGATCTGGGCGACCGTAGCAGCGACGTCAGTCGTTCGGGTATTGGTCATGGACTGAACGGCGATTGGGGCACCGTCGCCCACAGGCACCTTGCCGACGTAAATACGTTTAGATTTGCGACGGGTAATGGGTGCTTCGTTATGCATATTCTTTCTCCACAATTACTCGCGACCAGAAAAAGATGCGTTATTGCGCACCTAAAGTCAGGCGAGCAACCTGGTTAGTACGGATAAAACGACTCAGATCAACAGGCTTACCCTGATACTCGATCTGTACTGCAGCCGGGGCACCAATCTTCAGGCGATAAGGAGCCGTACCGGCGAGGCTCAGTTTACCACCGCTACGCTGAATGCCGCTGAACAGTTTTTTACCGGCAGCATCAGTCACTTCCAGCCAGCAATCGCTGGAGAAGTTCATGATAACCGCATTCGGATCGGCAGCAGGCTGGCTGACGCCGGCGCTGCTGGTAGGTAGCTGACCGTTGGCAGCGCTATCAACCGGTGCCTGCGCTGGAGATACCACCGCAGGCTGCGAGTTGGCAGCCTGGGTGTTTGCTGCCGGTGCCTGAGCACTGGCAGCCGGAGCGTTATCGGCCGGGGTAGCAGCAGGCGCGCTGCTGGTATCCGCCGGAGCCTGGCTTGGTGCCATATCCATCGGCACCGACTGGCCGCTGGTATCCGCACTGCTGCTGGCATTACCGTCAGTCAACGGAATAGACTGCCCGTTGCCGCTCTCCCCTTCCGCAGGCGCATTCTGATCGGCCATCGAGACCAGATCGTCCTGAGCGGCTTTATGATTCTGCCACCACCAGGCGCCCGTCAGGCCCACCACCACAAACAGCACCAGCCAGGTGAAGATCATCAACCAGCCATCACGTTTTTTGCGGCGCTTGCCGAGGGAGAAACTTTGCATCGGTTCAACTTTTGCGGCTCTGACCGGGGCTTGTTTAGCCATCATCGGCAGCAGTTCTTCTTCCGGCACGCGAACCAGGCGTGCGTAAGAACGGATATAACCACGCAGGAAGGTCGATGCCAGATTGGCAGGCGACTTGTCCTCTTCAATATCGCGGACGGTGGAAAGTTTCAGGCAGAGGCGCTCAGCAACGTTCTGCTGAGTCAGGCCCATCTGTTCACGGGCGCTGCGCAGGCGCTCGCCTGTTGAATTTACGTTGGATTTGTCTTCAGTGGCTTCAGTATTCATTAGCTAAAAAATGCTGGTGCTGTATCGATTGTGGAAAAATTCGCGCAAGTTGCGCCCCATAACGCTGTACATCATCGGGCTGGTTGGCCTGCGCGGCGAAGCGAATCTCTAACCACAGACTTTCCGCAGAAACAGGAAAGTTGTGTTGATAAACATCTAACAGGAGGCGCGAGTCTGAGCATCTCCCCTTTCCAAATCGCCTTTCGGCTTCTGCCAGCATAGGCATTCCCTTAGCAGGATCGGTCTGCACCGCATCCGCCAGCGCATAACGCGCTTTCTCTTGCTGCCCGGCATTCAAAAAACAGTAGCCCGAGTTTTCCAGCGTATCGGCACGAAGTCCGTCTGCTGAATCTGCAATGGCCCTGCTGAACTGCCGTTGTGCCGCATCATACTGCCCTAAACCGCAGAGAAACGCACCGTAATTATTAAGCACATAGCCGTTTTGCGGTGCAAGTTTCAGCGCGCGGCGATAATGCTGCTGCGCCTGGCTCTGCTCCCCCATCTGCTGCTGATAACGCGCCATTGCCAGCTGGGTTCGGTAATCTTTTGGCGCCAATGCCAGCGCCCGCTGCAAATTGCGGCGAGCCGCTTCATTATCCCCCCGCAGCAGATAGGCCAGGCCTAGCTGTATGCGCGTCTCTACCAGTGCTTTACGCTGCGGTGAAGTTTGGCACCCCACCAGCAGCGACAGCGCTAAACCCACGATTAAACCTGCCCGCATCCCTGTTTCTCCCTGTATCCATTCGCGGCTTATGCTACGCCAATGTTTACAGAGTCAACACGCTGCAGGGCAGGAAAACACCGGGTTTCAGATCGCCTTCACAGAGATGGCTTCACCGGCCATTTTCTTTTTCAGCGTGCGCTTGGTGCGGTCGATCACTTCCCCGGCCAGCTGGCCGCAGGCGGCATCGATATCATCACCGCGGGTCTTACGCACAATAGTAGTAAAACCGTAATCCATCAACACTTTAGAGAAGCGATCGATGCGACTGTTCGAACTACGACCATAGGGTGCGCTTGGGAAGGGGTTCCATGGGATCAGGTTGATCTTACAGGGTGTATTTTTCAGCAGCGCGGCCAGTTCATGGGCGTTATCCGTGCTGTCATTGATGTGGTCGAGCATCACGTACTCAATGGTCACACGCCCCTGGTTGGCATTTGACTTGCCGATGTAGCGGCTGACCGCGGCCAGGAAGGTCTCAATATTGTACTTTTTGTTGATTGGCACAATTTCGTCACGAATTGTGTCATTTGGCGCGTGCAGTGAAATCGCCAGCGCCACGTCAATCATATCGCCAAGTTTATCCAGCGCCGGAACCACACCGGAGGTGGACAGGGTTACGCGGCGTTTCGACAGGCCAAAGCCGAAGTCGTCCAGCATGATTTCCATCGCCGGAACCACGTTATTCAGGTTCAGCAGCGGCTCGCCCATCCCCATCATCACCACGTTGGTGATCGGGCGCTGGCCGGTGACTTTGGCCGCGCCGATAATTTTCGCCGCGCGCCACACCTGACCGATGATTTCCGACACGCGCAGGTTGCGGTTAAAGCCCTGCTGCGCGGTGGAACAGAATTTGCACTCCAGCGCACAGCCCACCTGGGAAGAGACACACAGGGTGGCGCGATCTTTTTCTGGAATATAGACAGTTTCGACCTGCTGGCCGCCGACCTGGATAGCCCACTTGATGGTGCCATCGGAGGAACGCTGCTCTTCAGCCACTTCCGGCGCGCGGATTTCCGCAACTTCCTTCAGCCTGTTACGGAAGACCTTGTTGATGTCGGTCATCTCGTCGAAGTCATCACAGCAGTAGTGGTAGATCCACTTCATCACCTGATCGGCACGAAACGGCTTTTCACCCATGCTGGCAAAAAACTCACGCATCTGCTGACGATTGAGATCGAGCAGGTTAATTTTCTCTTTTTTTGGCGTTACGACGGCAGGTGAAGCGGACGACGGAGTCACAATAAGTTCGGACATAATATTCTCTGGCCTCGTTGTTACACGTTATGGCGCTGGGTTTGAAGTGAATAAAATAGAAGCGCCCCGGAGAGCGAACTCCCGGGGCGCATTATTGTACTCATGACCTTCACAGGGTTAAAGCACTATAGCGAATTAATTTGTAAACCCTGCTGCAGGCCAGGCAACCGAATTAACGGGTGCGCGGGCACACTTCGTTTTCGCCGAAGAAGTAAGCGATTTCACGAGCAGCAGATTCAGCAGAATCTGAACCGTGGGTCGCGTTCTCGGTGAAGCTGTCCGCGTAGTCTGCACGCAGGGTGCCAGCCAGTGCGTTAGCTGGGTTAGTTGCGCCCATCAGGTCACGGTGACGCTGTACGGCATTTTCGCCTTCCAGCACTGAAACCACTACCGGACCTGAGGTCATGAATTCAACCAGACCATCGAAGAATGGCTTACCCTGGTGCTCAGCGTAGAAACCTTCAGCCTGCTCTTTGCTCAGGTGCAGCATTTTGCTGCCAACGATTTTGAAGCCAGCGCTTTCAAAACGGTTGAAGATTGCGCCGATCACGTTTTTTGCCACAGCGTTAGGCTTTACGATGGAGAATGTACGCTCAATAGTCATGTTGACCCCTGTCTTATCTTTCGAATGTAGCCGCGAAAACGGTGTTCCCGGCCGGGAAAATGGCCGCAGATTATAGGGGGCATCGCGATGGATGCCTATCGAAGATTCAATAATTTATTGAAAAACTCGACCACCATCGCGGGAAATTTGCCCCAGCTGGCGCTATTTTACGCAGCGCGGCGAATGATGACCATCACTGCGGCCAGGGTTCTGTCTGAAATTAACGAATTAATTCGACATGAATCAGACGGCTGTCGGCACGCCCGCGATCGTCCACCGCACGGACTCTGTATTTACCCGGCCTTGTTGGCCGCCAGTCGAGCGGCACTTTACTGGCACTGCTGCCGAGGAAGATATCGTCGATAAACCAGTAGACGCTGCTGCTGTCGGCATCCGTCACCGCGCTAAAGCTGAGTTTGTCACGCCCCTGCTGCGACTGGCGCAGCGTATAGGTGATGTTTTTCTGCGGCGAGGTGATGCGCGGCGCGTCTCCCCCCACGGCGCCCTGCTGGCACTGCGTAGCGGGCGGCGGGCGTTTCGGTAACCCTGCCAGCGCGAAAACGTTCGCCAGGTCAGAGGGCCAGAACTCAAACACCTCAACGTGCGTCTGCTGCGGGTCCCACGGCGCACAGGCCACCTCACCGCTGTGGTTATCGATGCGCAGCGGGCGGTAAACCGTGTCGACTTTGATCGGCGATTTGCCGGGAATAAACCAGCTGCGCCCGCGTTGCTGACACCACTGCGTTGGCAGGTTGCCGCTCGGCAGACAGATCTCCACCCTTTTCAGCTGCGGCGGGAAACGGTGCTGCGGCTCTTTCAGCTGGGGGTAGCTCGCCACCACGCTGTCGATGATATTGAAAAACAGCGGTGCGGCCGCTTCCACCCCGACAAAGGCCTCATTGCCCTGCCCGGCAAAGTTACCCTGCCACACCACCAGCACGTACGGACCGAAAATCCCGACGCTCCACGCATCGCGGAATCCCCAGGAGGTGCCGGTCTTCCAGTACACCGGCAGTGACGCGGGCCGCTGCGCCAGAGTGTCACCCGGGCGACGATGCTGGCGCAGAATGTCCAGCGTCATAAAGCTGGCCTCCTCACTCAGCAGGCGAAAGGCCGGCGGCACAGGTGCCTGCTCGCGCATGCGCAGGTCGCGCAGTTCGCCACGGTTTGCCAGCATGGCGTACAGCTTAGCCAGCTCCTGCGCCGTCACTTCCCCGCCGCCGAGCACCAGCGAAAGACCATAATGTTTTTCACTCGCCATATTGCTGACGCCGGCCAGCTGCAGGAACTGATAGAAGCTGGGCTGGCGCAGCTGCGAGGCAATAGCCACCGCCGGAATATTGCGGCTGAAGTTCAGTGCATCGGTGGCGGTAACCGGGCCGAGAAAGCGGCGGTCAAAATTTTCCGGCGCATAGCTGCCAAATGATGAAGGCACGTCCTTCAGCACCGTCATCGGGTGCAGTACGCCCTGCTCCATGCCCAGCGCGTAGATAAACGGCTTGAGTGCTGAGCCCGGTGAACGTTTGGCGGTGGTGCCGTTAACCTGCCCCTGAATCTGCCGGTTGTCATAATCCGCCGAGCCGACCAGCGCGCGTACGCCCATGTCGCGCGTATCCACCAGCAGTACGGCGCTGTTATGAATGCCGCGACTCTGATTGCGCCGGATAAACGCCCGCACCTGCTGCTCCACCAGCCGCTGCAGCCCGGCATCAAGCGTGGTGTCAACGCGCGGCTGACGTTCTCCATTTTGCAGCTGCTCAATAAAATGCGGCGCGATAAACGGCAAATCCTGCGGCTGGCGCAGCGCCAGCGGCAGGCTGAACAGCGCTCGCTGGCTGGCATCCGTTGCATAATGCTGCTGCCAGCGCTGAAACAGGCGGTTTCGAGCCTGCATCAACGGCGGGCTGGCTTCGTCACTGCGCGGATTCATGCGCAGGCTCGGCGACTGCGGCAGTACCGCAAGAGTCAGGGCTTCGGCCAGCGTCAGCTGAGACGGCGGTTTAGCAAAATAGATCAGGCTGGCGGCGCCGATGCTCTCGATGTTGCGGCCATAGGGCGCGGCGTTGAGATACGCTTCGAGAATATCGTGTTTGGAGTAGCTCAGCTCGAGCTGCACGGCGCGCAGCACCTGCATCAGCTTGCCGCCGGGCGAACGGGTATTCAGCTGCCAGTGCATGCGCGCCAGCTGCATGGTGATGGTGGAGCCGCCCTGAAGCCGCCCGCCCGCCACATAGCTGCGCCAGAAACCGCGCACCAGACTGAGGGGATTAAAACCGGGGTTGTACCAGAACCAGCGGTCCTCATGCAGCAGCAGCCCACGCACCGCCAGCGGAGAAACCTGCTCCAGCGGCGTCCACTGTCGATAGCGGTCGTCGCTGGCAAGC
Source organism: Erwinia aphidicola (assembly GCF_014773485.1). Classification (GTDB taxonomy): domain Bacteria; phylum Pseudomonadota; class Gammaproteobacteria; order Enterobacterales; family Enterobacteriaceae; genus Erwinia; species Erwinia aphidicola. The sequence goes on from NZ_JACXBP010000003.1 coordinate 555,496, forward strand.
GAGAGGCGCAGCAGCGTACCGTGGCGGTCATACCAGGCGGTAGAGAGTGGGATGCCCTGCGAGAGCGGCGGGTGAGGCCACAGACGAAAACCGATTAGCAGCAGCGCCAGCAGCCCCAGCGCTACTGCCAGATTTTGCAGCAGGCGTTTCATCGTGACGCTGCAGACGGTGCTTCAGCCGCCACCACCTCGATTTTCCCCTGCGCCGCCGACATCGCCTGAATATCGCGATCGTACATCGCTTCACCATAGGCAGGCGGGATGGTGAAGCTGCCGGTGTTGGTGGCTTTGATCTGGTAGACAAACTCCTGCAGATCTTTCGTCGCGCTACCGTAAATAATGACCCGATCTTCGCGAATATCGCTGTAGTCCGGCGACCAGGAGGAGCCATTGGCCGCCAGCGGAGACTGCCAGGCGGAAGAGGTTTCGCCCGACGGCTCTTCAGCGTCGTTTTCCGGCGCGGGTGGCGTTTGCTGCACCACCTCAAAACCGCCCGGCAGCAGGTCGACTATCGCCAGGTTGCTCAGCGCCTGGTTTGCATTGGCGCGGATCTTGAGGCGCACGTTAATCGTCTGCCCCAGCGTCACCTTGCTGACCTCTTTGCCTGCGGCATCGGTGTAATCCCGGCTAATCTCCAGCCCTTTCGCCACCGCCTGCTGCGGTGCAGCCAGATCGTACCCTGCCTGAGTGACCACATACCAGGCAGGTGCATCGCCCTGATTACTGAACTGCACGGCGCTGGCAGCCGCAGTGAACTGCCCCTGCGCGAAGCGGCCCTGCAGCGTGGAGATGAGCTGCGGCACTTTGCTGCCGCGTTCCTGCTGGCTGATGCTCAGCGCGGCCGGATCGTTCTGCTGCGCCACCTGTGCGGAGTAGCTCTCCAGCGCCAGAATGCTCATCCCGGCGGAGAAGGTGGTGTAGCGCTGTTCACGCAGCGCCTGCACCATATTTTCCAGTACCTGCGGCGGCACGGCGGAGACTCTCTCCGGGAAGTGGCGGGTAATCAGATACAGCCGCGTAGCGTCCGTCACCAGCGGATCGTAATAGTTATTGGTCCACCAACTGTTATCCCAGGATTTGCTCAGCGCCTGCCAGGTCGGTTGCAGCAGGCGGTTGGCTTCATCATCGGCTTTCAGTAACTTCCACGACGAGGCCAGGTAGAGCGCGCTGAGATCGGAACTCCAGCTCTGCGGGAAGCGCTTTTGCAGCGTCTCCTGTACTGAAGCCAGCGCGCTGGTCGTGATTTCACCCTGGCGCGTCAGCAGATAGACCGCCCAGGCACGCAGACGCAGGTGATAGAGATCTTCATAACCGCTGGCCGCCAGGGTGCGCAGCGCCACGTTAGCCTCCTCCAACATCCCGCTGGGCAGCGGGTAGCCTGCGGCGCGTGCTTCCAGCAGATACTGCACCACGTAAGGAGTAACAAACGGGTCAACCTGCGGTGAAGCCACCCACAGGCCAATTCCGCCGTCAGCGTTCTGGCGCGAGCGCAGCACGTCGAGAATGCCCTTCAGCTGCTGACGCACTTTATCTGCATCCAGCGCGCCGCGCAGTTCCGGGTGCTCACTCTGCAACAGCAGCGGGATCGACTGGCTGACAATCTGTTCGGAGCAGTAGTACGGGTAGTCAGCCAGATAGCTGGCTAATCCACGGGTCAGCACCAGCGGCGAGTTCGACACTGCGGCCTGACGCTGAGCGTAAGCGCCAAACATCTGGCGCAGGTTGTCGACCTGCTGGCTGCTACCGTTCATGCGCCCCATCACCGTCTGGACGCGGAACGGCATCGCCGGGCGTACCGAGGTGCTGATGGTGCGCCGGCTGGTTTTGTCGCCGAAGCTGGCGCTGAACTGCAGCGGTGCATCGCCCAGTTCGGCTTTGGCCCGCAGGCGGAAACTCACCATGCCTTCATGTCTGGCGGCCAGGCTCAGCGACTGCTGCGCGCTGCCGACCACTTCCAGCTGCGGCGGTGGCGTAAGCTGCACCGCAATCGGCAGCGGCTCTGCACTCTGGCCGCTGAGGTTGTTGCTCACCCCAACGCTGACGTCAAACTCATCGCCCGGCGCCACCATCGACGGCACGTTCGGCGTCAGGATAAAATCATCACGCACGGTAGTGGCGGTCTGCGCTTTACCGATTTTATCCGCCGTGACCGAAATCGCCATCACGCGGATTTTGCCATTGAAGTAGTCCGGCAGCGGATAAGTAAACTGCCTGATGCCGTTGACTTCGGTGATGCCGGACCAGTAAGCCACCGGTTTGTCACGCTTGCGCTTAAACGGATTGAGGTGGAGATCCATCCCTTCTGCCCCGTCACCGCCCGGTGCCGAGGTCAGCGACATCAGTTTGCTGAACTCCGGCAGGATCAGGTCGAGGATCTGTGAGCTTTCCACGCTCAGTTCGCGCTTGCGGAAGAAGTAGTCGAGCGGATCGGTCAGGCGATAGCGCGCCACCTGCAGGATCCCTTCATCTACCGCAAACACCGCCACCTGCTGTGGGCCATCGGTTTTGACATCAATGGTCAGGTTCTGCCCTGGCTTCAGCAACTCAGGGCTGGTCAGGCTAAGGCTGTTTTTGCGCGCCGCATTGCTGATTTTGAACGGCATTACGCCATAGCTCAGCGGGCTCATAAATATCTCGTCGGAGTTGATATCACGCACAAACTGCACGTTGATATAGGCGTTACCTTCCAGCTCTGACGGAATGCGGATCTTCTGCACTGAGTTAGTGGTGGTGGTATGGAACCACTGCCAGCTGTAGACGCGGTCTTTCTCTATGGTGATTAACCCGCTGCCGGTGTAGGGTGCGTTGATCGCCACTTCAATTTCATCACCTGGCAGATACTGGGCCCGATCCAGCTTCATTTTCAGCTCGGCATTGCGGTCGAGCGAGCGCGTCAGGTTCGCTTCCCCGGCCACGCTGTAGGCGATGCGGTTGAGCACTGCCCCTTTCGCATCCTGCACCACCAGCACGTAATCGCCGGGCTTGTCGGTCGCCAGCGCCAGGCTATGGCCGCTGGCAGGCAGATCGAGCGCGATCTCAGAAACCGGGATCTCTTTCAGCTTCGACTGGTATTTATACACGCCGGATTCCTGTCGCGTCAGCACCGACAGATATTTCTGCTGCAGCAGCTGCAGCTTCAGGCCGCTGAGCGCAATGGTATCCAGCGCCGGATTAATGGCGATCAGATTAACGTTGCGTAGCGCATTCTGACGGATATAACCCAGGTCGCCATCGGCCTTCGCGCCGATCAAATAATCATATGGCGAGACCAGCGTGCGGGCGGTCGCAGCCACCGAGCGACCGCTGCCCGCGACAAAGGCTTCGGACAGCAGCTTCAGCTGATAAGTTGACTCGCCCCATGCGCTGAGATCGAGCTTGATGGCCGCCTGGCCTTTGTCATCGGTGGTGCTCTCTTCCAGCTCGGTCTCATAGCCGTCGCTGGCGGATCGCGCTTCATAGAAGGCGTAATCGGCATAGCGATCGAAGGCCGGATAGACCGGGCGCAGAGTCAGTTTTGACGCCACGCGCAGCTTCTGCGCCGGGGTACCAAACAGATTCTGCACGTCGATACTGGCCTTCAGTTGGTCCGGCTTCACCCAGCCCTGCTGCTGGTCTGGCGTCAGCGTCAGCTTAACCTTCAGCGGGTCCGGCTCGAACTCTTTGACGTTGACCGAGGTGCTGCCAAGCAGGCGCGTAGAGTCTTCATCCTTGCCCGGCAGATAGAGGTAGATATTCCATTCGCCGGTCGGCGCGTTTTCTGCCGTGGTAAAGCTCAGCTCGTTGAAGCCGCTCGCCGTCAGCGTCAGCGGCACGGTGCGCATCAGCTTGTCGCGTGGGTCATGAATTTCTGCCCGCACGGGCACCCCCGTCACCGGGACGGCCCAGTCGGCGGAACGGGTAATCAGGCCGATATTAAAGGTATCGCCAGGGCGGTAAACGCCGCGGTCTGAAAACAGATAGCTGCTGAGCGTGCGCTTGTCGTCAGGCGTGGCATCACCGTAGACGTCAAAGCGGGAGAAATCGAGGCCGCGATCGTTGTCGCGCCCGGTCGGCAGGAAGGAGACATCCCCCTCTTTTTCCACCAGGAACATCACCGGCTGGCGCTCGTTGGTGTAAACCTCCAGCGACGGGAAGCTGACGTGACCATCACTGCCGGTGACGCGGCTCATTATCTTCTCACCGTTTTTCGCCACCACCGATACCTGCGCGCCCGCAACCGGCTCGCCGCTGCCTATCGACTGCACGAACAGATCGCGAGTCTTATCCTGCGAGCGCTTGGCAATAATGCCCAGATCGGTCACCACCACAAAGCGTGAATCACCCACACTCTCTGCGGCAGCGTCCTCCTCCTGGTACTCATCTTCTGCAGGTTCCTGATCCTTCTGACCCGGTGTCCACTGCGATAAGGTCAGCAGGAAAATGCCGCGATGCGATTTGGCGTCAGTCGAGAGGTAGCGCGACAGATCAACGCCCTGATAGCTCACCTCCCCCGGGTGACTATTATTGACCGCCGTCTGGTAGCGGAAGTGCTCGGTAAAGTATTCATCGTTCAGACGATTGAAATCGGCCGAAGCGAATTCACGACTTTTGAACGAAACGATGTGCTGTAGCTGGCTGGGGATCACGCGTTTAATGTCAACCCGCAGGCCCGGAACGTTGCGCGCGGCCACGCTGATGCGCTTATCCCCCTTCACGGACAGCAGGGATCCCTCGGCGGCGAAGCGCAGCAGCTGCGGATAGTCCGGCACCTGCACCACGCGCCAGACTTTTTCCGGCATTTTGTAGCCGCCGCTGGAGGTCATGGCGGCATTGACCTCCACCAGCAGCCAACGGCTGGCCGGGGCATCAAATTTAAAGCTGAACTGCGGCTGATAGCTCTCTTCCGCATCGTTCAGGCTGAGCGGCAGCGGTGCTGATTGGTTGATGACCGCTTGATCGACCTCCTGCCGATCCCAGTGAGTCTCTTGCTCATCAGGATGGCGCGGATCGTGCTGCGGCAGCAGCCAGACCCGAACCGCTTTATTAATATCGCTATCGCGCACCGCATCGCTAAAGGAGAGGATCAGCGCGCGCTCGCCCTGGCTGCCCGCTTTATCGACCACCATCGCACTGATATCGCTGACGCTCAGGCTGTAGAGATTCGGCACCGTCACCCAGGCTTCGGCTTTGCGCCCGGCTTCATTGCCGGGGTGCGAGGACTTCACGCTGCCATTCACCTTGAGATGAACGAAGCCGCCATGATCCATCGGCTGCAGCGGCGCAGAGCGCACCCAGGCGTTCAGTTTCTTTTCATCCCAGGTGACGCTGAATTTTAGCGGCTGCTCAGATTGACCTTTGGCACTGGTCAGCCCGAGCGACAGCTGTTTCTCCACGCTCTGCACATCGGCAGGCGCGTTAAATTTAATATTGAAGATGGCGCTGTGCTGGCTGCTGTCCTGCGGATCCTGATAATACTCGGTAGAAGCCACCTGATAGTCGAAGGCCGGGGTGCTGAAGTGGTAGTCCGTTTTATCGATGCGGATCTGGGGCGCCAGCAGGGTTTCCGGTTTGAGGGTGACATCGTAGCCCGCGCCCAGTGGCAGCGGCTGCTCTGGGGTAAAGGTCAGCGTCCAGGCATTCTGCCACTGCCAGCCGCCCTTCAGGGCCGGTTTCAGGGTTATGCCGTCAGTGACGGTTTTGCCCACCCGCGTGACCGGGGCCACCGACTGATTAAAGCGCAGCGTGAGGGTTTGCACTGCGGGTTTTGCCTGGCTGTAATCCACGGCAGAGGGGTTGACGGCGCTGACCTGGCTATGCTGGACGGCCAGCGGCGCAACCTCAATGGGTTTTGGCCGGTTCTGCCACTCGTGCCAGCCATAGAAGGCCGCAGCAGCCATCGCCAGCAGCAGCAGCAGGCTGGCGGTAATGGCTTTAGGATGGCGGTTCACGCCCTGCTCCAGCCGCTGGAAGCCGTTTTTCAGCGGGGCAACCCAGACGGGAGCGCGCCAGTTAACCTCGCCCAGCAGCGGGCGCAAAATTCGCCCCAGTAAACGCAGCAGCAGGCAGATCAGCCAGCACAGCGCATTGACCAGGATAAAAGGCAGGCGGAGCAGAAACTTGAGCACATCCATCGGTGAGAACCTTCCGTGTAACAAAACTGGTCAAAGAGTAATTGTTTATCCGTGCAATATCTATCTGCGACAGCAACATTTTGCCGGATTTGAGCGCCTGCTCTGAATGCAGTGATTTACCCTTGTGATAGCGCATGAAATGGCTGAAACTCAGCTTCATATTTTGACTGACTGCGAGGCCGCTATGACGACTCTTTCTCTGTTTGTTTCCGCTGACTGGCTGGCGGAGCATCTCGATGATGACAATGTGCAGATTCTGGATGCGCGCATGTTGCCGCCAGGCCAGGAGAAAACCCGCGACCTCAGCGCTGAGTACCGGGCAGCACACCTGCCGGATGCGCCGCTTTTTGATATTGAAGCGCTGTCCGACCACACCAGCCCCTACCCACATATGATGCCGCGCGGTGAAACCTTCGCCGTGGCGATGCGTGAGCTGGGCGTGAACAGCGATAAACATCTGGTGGTCTACGATGAGGGCAATCTGTTTTCCGCCCCGCGCGCCTGGTGGATGCTGCGCTATTTCGGCGTCTCTCAGGTGTCGATTCTCGCCGGAGGCCTGGCAGGCTGGAAGCAGGCAGAGCTGCCGCTGGCCAGCGGTGCGGTTGAACTGCCGGAAGGCGAGTTTGAAGTGGCACCGGGTGAAGGCGAGATTAAGCGCATCACCGATGTTCTGCTGGTCAGCCATGAAGGTGGCGCGCAGATCGTTGACGCCCGCGCCGCCAATCGTTTCCACGGTGAAGTGGACGAGCCGCGCCCTGGCCTGCTACGTGGCAGAATTCCGGGCAGCCTGAACGTACCGTGGAACTCACTGGTGAGCGAAGGTCGCTTAAAACCGGCGCAAGAGCTGGGTGAGATTTTCAGCCAGCAGGGGGTGGATCTGTCGCAGCCGGTGATAGCCAGCTGTGGTTCCGGGGTGACGGCGGTCGTGGTGATTCTGGCACTGACCAGCCTGGGCGTGAAAAACGTAGCGCTGTATGACGGTTCCTGGGGCGAATGGGGCACGCGCCAGGATCTGCCGCGGGTGAATGATTCACTTTAGGGCTGACCGCCGCGGATCGATCGAAAGAGAGGATCGCCCCCTACGAGTAGGGGCGGACCCTTTTTTTGGTTCGCCCGCAACATCCCCGTATTTCAATCGATATTCTTCACTTTAAAATCACGCAGGAAACTGCCCCAGCGCCGCTCGTAAAACGGGGTGATATGGGCAATAAAGAAGTGGCTGATGCCCTTCTCCCCTTCTACAACGTGGCAGATATCAATCGGTTCATCTTCCAGCAGCGTATCCGTTGCCACGCTGCCCGCCGCCTGAATAATCGCCTCGACGTCGCCATCGGCTTCAATACCAATCAGTAGGTTGGCCGGCTGGTCGGCACGCTCTTTGATATGCGCGAGGTAGGCGCGGCGCACTGACTTATATTTGGCAAACAGCTGGGTCAGAGAGTCCACCATCTGTGCAGGCGGCTCAGCGACCTCCGACAGCAGCAGCGCCGTACCGCCCTCCAGCACCGTCTGCTGGCTCAGGGCATTACTGTCATCACCCAGCAGATGGGCAATTTCACGCGGTGAAAACTCTTTGCCGTTCGGCAATTTCGGATTGAGGAACAGCGCCTCTCCGAGGGTCATTTCAAACAGGGTACGCACCGGCATCACCAGGTAAGCCTGTTCGCCACTGACGGCCTGCTCCAGCGCTTCTGCTGACGTAAAGAACGGGATAATGCTGGTGCCGTCCTCTTTTTCCCAGTGCTGTAAATCCACCGGCGTGCTGGCATCAATCGCCTGCCCGGATTGCGCACTTTCCCCCGGCACCACCACGCTGGCATCCAGCAGCAGCGAGAAAAACTCCGGGCGGTGTGCCGGCTCCGTAGCGGCCAGTTTCAGCACTTCTTCCAGGCGCGAATTAAGATCGTTCATTGAGATATTCCAGAATAAGAAGCGGGCGCACCGAAAAAGAGGGTCCGCCCCTACGACATCATACGATACGTGTAGGGGGCGACCATTTTTTCCGGTCGCCCCGGGTACTTATCCGCGGCTTAACAGCAGGTTAGCGACGGTGCGCACGCCCAGCCCGGTAGCACCGGCGGACCACTGGTCCACTGCGCCTTTACGGTAGGTCGCGGAGCAGTCGATGTGCAGCCAGCCCTGCTTATAGTCAGTGACAAAGTGCGACAGGAAAGCCGCCGCAGTGCTGGCACCGGCCGAGTGCGCGGGGCTGGCGATGTTATTCAGATCGGCGAAGTTCGACGGCAGATGGCTGCGGTGGAACTCAGCCAGCGGCAGGCGCCAGAACGGTTCGTTCTCACCTTTTGCACTGCTCATCAGCGAGTCAGACAGCGCATCGTCGAAGCTGAACAGCGCATGATAGTCGTTACCCAGCGCCGTTTTCGCCGCGCCGGTCAGCGTAGCCGCATCAATGATCAGCTCAGGCGTTAAGGCGCTGGCGTCGATCAAACCATCGGCCAGCACCAGACGACCTTCGGCATCGGTGTTCATCACTTCAACGGTTTTGCCATTGCGGTAGTGAATGATATCGCCCAGCTTAAAAGCATTGCCGCTCACCATATTGTCCGCGCAGCACAGGATCAGCTTCACGCGCTTTTTCAGGCCGCGAGCGATCGCCAGCGCCAGAGCGCCGGTCAGGGTAGCGGCCCCACCCATGTCGGACTTCATTGAGTCCATAAAGGCGCTCTGCTTCAGGCTGTAGCCGCCGGTATCAAAGGTGATGCCTTTACCCACCAGGCAGGCATAAACCGGGGTGTCATCGCTGCCGCCCGGGTTGTAATCCAGCGTCAGCAGTACCGGGCTACGCGTGGAACCCCGGCCAACCGTATGCAAGCCCATGTATTTTTGCGCTTTGAGATCGTCGCCTTTAGTAATGCGGTAGCTGACGTCATCGCAGGCAACGGCGCACAGCAGATCGATGGCACGCGTGGCCAGCTGCTCCGGGCCGAGCTCTTCAGCCGGCAGGTTAATGGTGTCGCGCACCCAGTCGATGGTCTGCAGGCGGCTGTTCAACTCTTTCTGGTCAGCCTCGCTCAGCGCAGGCCACTGCACTTCGCGCTCGCCTTTCGGGCTTTTATAGCCCTGCCAGAATGCCCAGCTGCTTTCCAGATCCCAGCCGTCGCCGCTCAGGCTAACGTGGCGAATGCCCTGGCCGTCAAGCTTACGCGCCGCGCGCTGGATGGTGACCAGCGGGTCGCTGCCGGTCAGGTGGATTGTCATACCCGCGTCATTGCTGCTGAGGGTGGCTTTTTCGCCCCAGCGTGGGTCGGCTGCTGCCGTGGACAGGGTAATGTTCATCGGGGTGGTCATCGCATGGCTCCTTACCATTTTTGTCTTGTGGACCGGGTCTGCCCGGCCTCTGCGATCTATTGCGCAGACGGATGCTATTCGAATTTGTTGAGTCAGACTAACAGAAATATGTCAGGGATGTTTTCGTCAGGTGCTCTGAGCGGCGGCACCAATGCAAAACGGGCCAGAAATTTCCGGCCCGTTCTCTGCGTCACAATAAGTCAGTTTAGCTGCTCTGAGCGACACCGTTGGTTTTAAAGGCTTTCCACTCCGGCGACAGCTCACGCAGGCGGGCGATAGACTTCTGCACCAGCGCAATAGCGTAATCCACTTCCTCTTCGGTGGTAAAGCGGCCAAGCGAGAAGCGGATAGAGCTGTGCGCGAGCTCATCATCCAGGCCAATTGCGCGCAGTACGTAGGAGGGTTCCATGCTGGCAGAGGTGCAGGCCGAACCGGTCGAAACCGCCAGATCTTTCAGCGCCATAATCAGCGATTCGCCGTCAACATAGCGGAAGCCGACGTTAAGAATATTGGCTGCGCCGTGCTCCAGCGAGCCGTTAAGCTGCACCTGTTCAATGCTGTTCAGCCCGGCCCAGAGGCGGCTGCGCAGTGCGCCGAGGCGCGCCATCTCAACGCTCATCTCTTCTCTGGCAATGCGATAGGCTTCGCCCATGCCAACAATCTGATGCACCGGCAGCGTGCCGGAACGCATGCCGCGCTCGTGCCCGCCACCGTGGATCTGTGCTTCGAGACGCACGCGCGGCTTACGGCTAACGTACAGCGCGCCGATACCTTTTGGGCCATAGATTTTATGGGCGGAGAACGACATCAGATCGACGTTCAGCTGGTTGAGATCGATCGGCAGCTTACCGACGCTCTGGGTGGCATCAACGTGGAAGATAATCCCGCGCTCGCGGCACAGATCGCCAATGGTGGCGATATCCTGCACCACGCCGATCTCGTTATTCACGTGCATGATCGACACCAGCACGGTGTCATCGCGCAGGGCAGCCTGCAGCTGTTTGAGATCCAGAGTGCCATCGCCCTGCGGGTCGAGATAGGTCACGCTGAACCCTTCACGCTCCAGCTGTGCGCAGGTGTCGAGCACGGCTTTGTGTTCGGTGGTGCAGGTGACGATGTGGCGGCCTTTTTCCTGATGGAAGGTAGCAGCGCCTTTAATGGCCAGATTGTTGGCTTCGGTCGCGCCGGAGGTAAAGACGATTTCACGCGGGTCAGCGCCAACCAGCTCAGCAATCTGGTTACGGGCGATATCCACCGCCTCTTCAGACTGCCAGCCAAAACGGTGTGAACGGGAAGCCGGATTGCCAAAGGTGCCGTCCATTGTCAGGAACTGCATCATCTTGGCCGCCACGCGGGGATCGGCTGGCGTGGTGGCAGAATAATCCAGATAAATCGGTAATTTCATTGCTGATTAGGCTCCGGGAGGTTGTAGTCTCCGTCCTGCTGCGCCCTGAAATTCTGACGGCTGCAGAAATGAATAAAAGGCCCGGCAGGCCTTTTATTTATCTCCGGTGGCGAGGCAGAGCCTCACCCTGGCTGCGATCAGGCGCGCAGATTGACGTTAATTGTTTCCTGCATGCGGCCATTGGGCGCACGGCGGATTTCATTGCTGTTCTGGCGGTCAGCCACGTCCAGGATCTCCTGGTTGTTAACCAGTTCAGCCAGCGTGATGTTGTTGAGGAAGTCGCTGATGCGCTCGCTCAGGTCACGCCACAGGACGTGAGTCAGGCAGCGTTCGCCGCCCTGGCAGCCTTCTTTGCCCTGGCACTTGGTGGCATCAACCGATTCGTCAACGGCGGTGATCACCGCACCCACAGCGATAGCATCGGAGGCTTTACCCAGCAGATAACCACCGCCCGGACCACGTACGCTTGCCACCAGACCGTTCTTGCGCAGACGGGAGAACAGCTGCTCAAGATAAGAGAGGGAGATGCCCTGACGCTCTGAAATATCCGCTAAAGGCACCGGGCCTTCGTGAGAGTGCAGTGCAACGTCGAGCATAGCGGTAACAGCATAACGGCCTTTGGATGTCAGTCTCATGGCGTAAACGACCTCGGTTGTAACCCTGGATGGGCGTTAACAAAATATGGACGCAAGTCTGACATTCCTGACTAAATTGGTCAAGTATTTAACCTACTAAAACACTCAACTATTTAACCAAGTAATTCACTCAAGTATTATGCTGTTATTTTCATCGCCACTATCCCCTTACTCGCCCTGCTTCTTCTCGATGGATGAGAGCATTCCGCGCAGGATATTCAGCTCGTCACGCTCCGGGCGGGCGCGGGTAAACAGGCGGCGCATTTTGCTCATCACCTGGCCCGGGCTGGCTTCACGGATAAAGCCGCTGCCGATCATCATCTTTTCCATATGCTTATAGAAGCGCTCAAGGTCATCGACCAGCGGATAGGGCGACTCGACGGCTTCGGTCTGCTCCGTTTCCAGCGACTGCAGGTACGCCATGCGCACCTCATAGGTGATAACCTGCACGGCCATCGCCAGATTGAGCGAGCTGTAGTCCGGGTTCGCGGCAATCGCGACGTGGTAGTGACACTTCTGCAGCTCTTCATTGGTCAGCCCAACGCGCTCGCGGCCAAACACCAGCGCTACCGGCGCCTGCTGGCCCTCTGCGACGCTTTTCAGCCCGCATTCACGCGGGTCCAGCATCGGCCACGGCAGCGAACGCGAACGGGCGCTGGTGCCGACGACCAGGCTACAGCCGGCAATAGCTTCATCAAAGGTATCAACAATTTTGGCATCGCCAATCACATCGCTGGCACCGGCGGCTAGCGCAATGGCCTGCGAGTCCGGTTTTACCAGCGGGTTGACCAGATAAAGGTTGGTTAAGCCCATGGTTTTCATGGCACGGGCCACGGAGCCCATGTTGCCAGTGTGAGAGGTTTCAACCAGCACAATTCGGATATTTTGCAGCATAAGGATTGGGGTCTGCTCGCGGTCTGAGAGATAATTTGAAGATGCTAACATATTTTCAGGACATTTGCCGTTATGCCCTGCTATACTACGCGCCGTTTTATATCAGATTAAATGATATACCGTTCTTTAACATCCAGTGAGACGAAACTTATATGCATCCAATGCTCAACATTGCCGTGCGCGCTGCGCGCAAGGCCGGAAACGTAATTGCTAAGCACTATGAAACCCCGGACTCCGTCGAAGCCACCCAGAAGGGCAGCAACGACTTCGTGACCAATGTTGACCGTGAAGCGGAACGCCAGATTATTGAAGTGATCCGCAAATCTTACCCACAGCACACCATCATCTCAGAAGAGAGCGGTGAACTGCCGGGCGAAGACCAGGATGTACAATGGGTTATCGATCCACTGGATGGCACCACCAACTACATCAAACGCCTGCCACACTTCTGTGTTTCTATCGCCGTGCGCATCAAAGGCCGCACCGAAGTCGCCGTGGTTTACGACCCAATGCGTAATGAACTGTTCAGCGCCGTACGCGGTCAGGGCGCTCAGCTCAACGGCTACCGTCTGCGCGGCGGCAGCGCTCGCGATCTGGATGGCACCATCCTGGCGACCGGTTTCCCGTTCAAGCTGAAGCAGCACGCCACTCCTTACATCAACATCGTTGGCAAACTGTTCACCCAGTGTGCAGACTTCCGTCGCACCGGTTCTGCCGCGCTGGATCTCGCCTACGTTGCCGCGGGTCGCGTAGATGGTTACTTCGAGATTGGCCTGAAGCCGTGGGATTTCGCTGCCGGTGAACTGCTGGTGCGTGAAGCGGGTAGCCTGGTGACTGACTTTACCGGCGGGCACGGCTATATGCTGTCTGGCAACATCGTGGCGGGCAATCCGCGCGTGGTGAAAGCGATGCTGGCGAATATGCGTGACGAATTGAGCGAAGCGCTGAAGCGTTAATTGCTATCGTTGCCCTGGCATTCCTGTAGGGGCCGATCGAAAAAAATGATCGGCCCCTACAGGGGTTGACCGCTTTTCTGGTCAACCCTTTTTTAATGTCGGATCAGCGTAAAAACATCGGGCGAATCCCGCCGGATATCGCAGGCTGCGCACTCAGCCACAGCATGACCCCCGCCATGACCAGCAACACGCCCCCCAGCAGCGCCAGCGAATTGACCGCCACCGTCTGCCATCCCTGCGCGGAAGCGCCTTTGCTCAGACGCAGCGCCAGCGCGCGTGACATCTGCACCACCAGCGCCATCGCCGACACCGTCAGCGCCGTTCCCAGCGCCATCACAATGGCGGATAACACCCCCCAGGCATAAACCCCAATCACTTTGGCAAACAGCAGCATCATGATCGCCCCGGAACACGGGCGCAGCCCCATCGACAGCACCACCGCCGCTTTGGTTTTCCAGCCCACCGCCTGCGCCAGCATCGCGCTATCCGGCACGTGCTGATGGCCGCAGCCACACTGCTCACTGTGCTGATGATCGGCCGTGACAATACGCCTGATGCTCAGCCCTCGCCTTGCTGGTTTCAGTGCGGCCCATAACTTTTTACCTGCGCGCCAGCACAGCCATAAGCCCAGCCCGCTCACCAGCAGATAGCTGCCCTTCTCCAGCCAGTAGCTGCTGAGATGCAGCTGGCGCGAGGAGAGTTGCAGCACCACCAGCATCACCGTGACCAGCAGGATCGCCACCGCTCCCTGTACCACCGCGGCAGCCAGCGTCAGCTGCAGGCTGGTTTTCAGTTTAGTGGGATGGGTAGCAAGAAAGGTGGCAATCACCACTTTGCCGTGCCCGGGGCCGAGCGCGTGCAGCACGCCGTACAGCAGGCTGAAGCCCATCAGCGCCAGCCCTGCCTGATGAGGATGGCTGGCAACCTGCTGCAGCAGCGCGGTCATCTGTTGATGCAGGCTTTTCTGCCACAGAATGCTCTGCAACAGGATCTGCGGCCAGAAGTGCCACACCAGCACGCCCGCCGCGATGACGATTAGCGTCAGCAGATACAGCGGCCAGGCCCGCCAGCCGCCGTGTGCTTGCGCCCTGAGCATGTTTACTGGCATATCAAAGTCACCGTCTGGGCAAACTGGCGGCCAAGATCCATCTCTTCCGGCGGGGCATCGGCTTTATCCAGCGACAGTGCGTAAGCCTGCATGGAGGCATCCGGCTGCGGGGTTTGCAACTGGAACCTGCACTGGGCAGCCAGCTCAGGCGGGACGGTCAGTGATTTTTCGGAGTCGTAATACATATCTACAAAGTACGTTGGGTCAAAAGTCGAAAAGAGATAGCGCTGGCCTTTCAGCGGCTGCGGGTGCGCCAGCGGCAGGATAAATTCCAGCACCGCTTTATGCCCCTGGCGTGACAGATGGTATTCCGGCGGCAGATTATCAAACTTTACCGGCTGTTTCTGGTGCCAGAACTCGCTGAAATAGTGCTGGCCAAGCACGTTCGCCATCACTTCCGCCGCCAGCTTTTTCCACACCACCGAGTCGGGCTTTGCCGCGCCCGCGTCATACAGCAGGTCAGCCGAGGTAATTTCATCCATCACCCAGCGCATTTTCAGCCCGGTGAGCTGGTCACCCTGATGGACCAGCGTGGTCTGCATAGCGATAAAGCTGTGCGGATGCGCCAAAACAGCGGGCGAAAATCCTGCAGCCAGCCACAGCAGGCTAGCCTTCAAATTGTTATAATGTAACAAATCAAACTCCACGTCACCTATTGTCGATTAATTTTGTGACCTGTCTTAAAAGCTCTGAATAAAAGCGCGCGGATTTGTCACAAACCGCGCGGCGCGGGCTATTCTTAGCGCAATCAATTGTCACTGGGATCGCAGATGATGAGTGCATACTCACCAGAAATTTCTGTCCTCTCCAGTCCGCAGCGCCGCTGTCACCTGCTTTTGATGCTCTGCCTTCCTGAACCCATTGTCACGCTGGAGTCGGTTTGTCAGCTGAACGCAGTTGATCCTGCCATTGCCCGGCAAGATATAGCGGAGGTCGCGCTGGAAATCCAGCGTTATCACCGTCTTGCCATTGAGCAGGACGGCCAAAGGTTGCGCATCCAGGGGACGCAGCTCGACCAGCGGCTGTGCCTGCTGCATAGCCTGCGCCGCACGCTGCGGCTGTCACCCGACTTCGCCCGCAGCTATTTTGCCAGCGCGCTGCGCCGCCAGCTGCAGGCCATAACGGTCGATAAAGCCCTGTACGACGAACATAATCTCAGCGCGCTGGTTCAGCACTGTGCGCTCTACCTCGCGCGCGATTTCAGCGGGCGCGACGGCTATTTTTTACAGCTGGTTTTTCAGTATTCACTCGCACACCGCTGCGCGACAGACTTTACCCCCCAGCAGCAGCGGTGGCTGCGCGAAAAGGGAGAGTACCCGCTGGCCGAAAATATTGTCCACTGCTGGCAGAAGCGCGGTTATCAGCCCATGCCCGGCGACCCGGCGCTGCTGGCCTTGATGTTCAGCCAGCTGCATATTCCGCTACCTGAGCACTGCCAGCGGGAAAACGAGTGGCAGCTGCTGCAGGCGGTTGAACAGCTTATTCAGCGCTTCCAGGCGCTTTGCGGCATGCACTTCAGCAACGAGGCCGGGCTCAGCGCGCAGCTCTACACCCATCTGGCCCAGGCGGTGGAACGCACGCATTTTGCTATCGGCATCGATCACGCGCTGGTGGAGGATGTGGCGCAGCAGTATCCACGCCTGTTGCGCACCACGCGTGAAGCGATAGCCGACTTTGAGCAGCACTACGGGCTGCAGTTTTCCGATGAGGAGATGGGGCTGATTGCGATTATCTTTGGCGCATGGCTGATGCAGGAGAGCGCGCTGCAGGAGAAACAGGTGCTGCTGCTCACCGGCCATGACCGGGATTTGGAGCGCCAAGTAGAACAGCAGCTGCGCGAGCTGACGCTGCTGCCGCTTAATATCAAATATCAGGATGTCGCCGACTTCCAGCGCCACAGCGCGCCAAAAGGCATTGCGCTGGTGATCACCCCTTATGCCACGCCGCTGCCGCTCTACTCACCGCCGCTGATCCACGCCGAGCTGCCGTTGGGCGAACACCAGCAGCACAGTATCCGCGCGCTGCTGGAGTCATAATCAGGCCACTTTCGGCCGCAGGAACAGCGCCGGCACCACCAGCAGCGCCATCACCCAGAACACCCCGCCCTGCAGATGCTGGAACAGCACGCCGCACACCATCGTCATCAGTGCAATTCCGCCGCCCATCGCCAGCGCCGAGTACACCGACTGCAGGCGGATCACCTCGCCCCCTTCCCGCGCCGCGATAAAGCGCATGGCCGCCAGGTGGCAGACGGTGAAGCTGCCGCAGTGCAGGATCTGTGCGAGGATAAGCCAGCCCAGTTCGGTGGAGGAAGCCAGCAAACTCCAGCGCACAATGGCGCAAATGCCCGAGAGCAGCAGCAGGTCGCGCGCGCGCCAGCGGCGGAACAGACGGTTGCTGGAGGCGAACACCACCACTTCAGCCACCACCCCCAGCGACCACAGATAGCCAATCACGCTCGACGAGTAGCCCGCTTCCTGCCAGTAGATCGCGCTGAAGCCATAATAGGCGGCATGCGCCCCCTGCATCAGCGTCACGCACAGCAGGAAGCGCCAGACGGCATTTTCACTCAGCATCTGCTTCCACTGCGCCCAGCCCGCATGGCTTAGCGGCTTCTGCGCACCCAGTGGCATGACCGCCGGGCGCAGCATCATGCCGCCGAGCATCGCGATACAGCCCGCGCACAGCAGCAGCAGAATGGCGTGATAAGAGAAGATATTGACCAGCACGCCGGTTAACGCGGAGCTGATGACAAACGCCAGCGATCCCCACAGCCTGACCGGGCCATAAGGCAGCGCGATCTGCCGCTGCCAGGTGGCGGCCAGCGCATCGCTCAGCGGCACCAGCGGCGAGAAGAACAGGTTAAAGCCGACCATCACCAGCAGCAGCCACAGCCACTCGGCGCCCAGCCAGAAGCCCAGCGCAAACAGCAGCGTCAGTGACGCCAGCAGGCGTAGCGCACTGACCAGGCGGGAAGGATTGGTGACGCGGGAAGCAATCAGCAGGCTACCAGCAAAGCGCGCAATCATCCCGCAGCCGAGCAGCAGACCGATTTTTTCGGGTGCCAGGCCACTCTCTTTCAGCCATACGCCCCAGAAAGGCAGGTAGACGCCATAGGCGAAAAAGTAGGTGAAGTAGCTTAATCCAAGCCAGTAGGTGGAGCGTATCGTCATTTTCCCTCCGACAAAGTGGAGGCTAATGTACACCGTTGCTGCGGACAAAAAAATAACGGGACACTTGCGTGTCCCGTTATTGTCATAACGCTCTCAAAATCGAGAAGTTATCAGGCGTAAACCGGGAAGCGTGCGCAGATTTCCAGCACCTGCTTCTTCACGCGCTCGCTCACGCCTTCATCATTGATATTATCGAGAATATCGCTGATCCAGCCGGCCAGCTCGCGCACTTCCGCTTCTTTGAAGCCGCGGCGCGTCACAGCCGGGGAGCCGATGCGGATACCGGAGGTGACGAACGGGCTTTTCGGGTCGTTCGGCACGCTGTTTTTGTTAACGGTGATGTTGGCACGGCCCAGCGCGGCATCCGCTTCTTTACCGGTCAGGTTCTTGTCAACCAGGTCCAGCAGGAACAGGTGGTTGTGCGTACCGCCGGAAACCACGTTGTAACCGCGTGCCAGGAACACTTCTACCATCGCTTTGGCGTTTTTCGCGACCTGCTGCTGATAGGTTTTAAACTCAGGTTCCATCGCTTCTTTGAACGCGACGGCCTTACCGGCAATCACATGCATCAGCGGGCCGCCCTGGCCGCCAGGGAAGACAGCAGAGTTCAGTTTCTTATACAGTTCTTCGTCACCGCCCTGCGCCAGGATCAGGCCACCGCGTGGACCCGCCAGGGTTTTGTGGGTGGTGGAAGTCACGATATGCGCATGAGGAACCGGGTTAGGGTAAACGTCCGCAGCAATCAGACCGGCAACGTGCGCCATATCAACAAACAGGTAAGCGCCAACGGTGTCAGCGATTTCACGCATTTTTGCCCAGTCGCACACGCCAGAGTAAGCAGAGAAACCGCCCACGATCATTTTCGGCTTATGCTTCTGCGCCAGTTCGGCCAGCTCGTTGTAGTCAATTTTGCCAGTTTCGTCGATGCCGTAAGGGATCACGTTGTACAGTTTGCCCGACAGGTTAACCGGGGAACCGTGAGTCAGGTGACCACCGTGTGCCAGGTTCATCCCCAGAATGGTGTCGCCCGGCTGCAGCAGCGCGGTGTAGACCGCGAAGTTAGCCTGGGAACCGGAGTGCGGCTGCACGTTGGCATAGTCAGCACCGAACAGCGCTTTGGCACGATCAATAGCCAGCTGCTCAACGATATCGACGTACTCGCAGCCACCGTAGTAGCGCTTGCCCGGATAGCCTTCAGCGTATTTGTTGGTCAGCTGCGATCCCTGAGCCTGCATCACGCGTGGGCTGGTGTAGTTTTCTGAAGCAATCAGCTCAATGTGCTCTTCCTGACGCACTTTCTCCTGCTCCATCGCCTGCCACAACTCGGCATCGTAATCGGCAATGTTCATTTCACGCTTTAACATCTGCATCTCCTGACTCGACTGACTATCAACAATAAATGATGGGCAACAGTTTAAACTGTTTAGCACCCTGTTGAATAGCTTCACGGCCGCCTTTTTACGCAAACGATTGGCTCCGCGTCTGGCAAGGGTTTTTTACGCCTTTTTTCATTCCCTGACAGCGGAGTTTTCCTCATCTGCCTGTTGCGGATTTTTCACCACCACCACCAGCGCCCTGTGGATAAATACCCCTCAGCAACAAAGGTGTATTTACAATACACCTTTCAAACTATAAGATGCATTTAAAATACATGTTATGGATAATTCAGGAGCCCACCATGCTTGATAGCCACACTATTGCCACCGTGAAATCCACTATCCCCGCCGTCGCCGCGCTGGGTCCGCGTTTGACCGCACACTTCTATCAGCGCATGTTCAGCCACAATCCCGAGCTGAAAGATATCTTCAACATGAGCAACCAGAGCAGTGGCAATCAGCCTGAAGCGCTGTTTAACGCGGTCTGTGCCTACGCCAGTAACCTCGATAAGCTGGCCGCGCTCGGCCCGGCAGTGGAGAAAATTGCGCAGAAGCACACCAGCTTTGCCATTCGGCCGGAGCAGTACGCCATTGTCGGTGAACACCTACTGGCGAGTATTGATGAGCTGCTGCATCCGGGTGAGGAGATCCTCGCCGCCTGGGGTAAAGCCTATGGCGTACTGGCCGGAATATTTGTGCAGCGTGAAGAGCAAATCTATGAAGAGGTTGAGCAGAAAGTCGGCGGCTGGCGCGGTGGTCAACGTGAGTTTGTTATTAGCGAAATTATCCCGCGCAGCGCAACAATTAAGAGCTTTATCCTGACCCCGGTTGACGGTCAGCCCGTCGTGGATTACCAGCCCGGTCAGTACATTACGCTGTGGGTGCGTGACCCGTCATTTGCTAATCAGGAGATCCGCCAGTATTCACTGACGCGGATGCCGAATGGTCGTGACTACCGCATTGCCGTGCGCCATGAAGAGGGCGGCACGCTCTCCAGCTGGCTGCATCAGCAGCAGCCCGGCGTGCGTCTGCACCTGGCGCCACCGGCCGGCGACTTCTTTATCGATATTGCGGCGCAAACCCCGGTAACGCTGATCTCTGGCGGCGTCGGTCTGACCCCGATGCTGGCCATGCTGCACAAACTGGCACAGGAACAACATCAGGCGACGGTACAGTGGTTCCACGCGACGGAAGACGGCGCAATGCATGCTTTCGCAGAGGAAGTCGGCGAACTGGGTCAGCAGCTGCCGAAGTTCTCGCAGGAGATCTGGTATAACCATCCGCGCGCGGAAGATGAAGGCAAGTATCAGCACCGAGGACTCATGAACCTGCTGCCGCTGGAAGCGAAACTCAGCGATCCGGCGATGCACTACTACCTGTGCGGCCCGCTGGCGTATATGGCGATGGTGGAAAAGAGCCTTCTGCAGTCAGGCGTGGGGAAAGAGCGTATTCACTACGAAGTATTTGGCCCGCATAAAGCGCTGTGATGCTGTCGGGCAGCGGGGGATCTCTCCCGCCGCTGCCCGATCGTCCCGCTGGCTATTTAAGCCTGCGCGCCTCAGCAACCTGCTCTGCGCTGACGGCAGGGGCCTGATTGCTCCAGCTGCTGCGCAGGTAGTTCATCAACTCGCTCATCTGCACATCATCCAGCGTCCAGCCGTAACCGGGCATCGCCTGCGCCATGCCGTGCCGGGTCACTGGCGTCTGCGCACCTTCCAGCACCACGCGCAGTGCGCTCAGCGGGTTTGCTGCCGTCAGCGTTGCGTTACCGTCCAGCGCCGGGATGACATGCGCATCGCCTTTACCCTCGCTGCCGTGACAGGTTGAGCAGTACATGGCATAGGTTTTCGCGCCCGCGGCGGAAGGAGCGGCAGCGGGCAGCGGGGATGCTGGAGCCGGCGGCAGGCTGCGCAGGTAGACGCCGATACTGTTGAGGTCCGCATCGCTGAGATACTGAGTGCTGTGCATCACCACCTCCGCCATGGGGCCGACTACCGCCCCCTGCTTGCTGCGCCCCGTTTTCAGCAGCGCCACCAGTTCATCCTGCGCCATGCCGCGCAGCGACGGTGCAAACCAGCCGTCAAGTTCGGCACCGCTGAGATAAACGCTGCGGCTCTGATCCAGTGCCTGCTCCTGCAGTGCCCAGCCGCGCGGGGTGTGGCAACTGCCGCAGTGCCCTGCGCCCTGCACCAGGTAAGCCCCGCGATTCCATTGCGCACTCTGCTGCGCATCAGGCTGATAACGATCGTCATTGTGGAACAGGGCATTCCAGATCCCCAAAGGCCAGCGCATTGACAGCGGCCAGGAGATATCGCTGTCGCGATTTGGCTGACTGCTGGCCGGGACTTCATGCAGCAGATAGTCATAAAGCGCGCGCATATCCTTATCGCTCATTTTGGCATAGGCGGTATAAGGCATTGCCGGATAGAGGTGATGGCCATCGCGAGCGATACCCTGGCGCATGGCGCGGTCAAATTCGGCAAACGTATAGCGGCCAATGCCCTGCTGTTTATCCGGGGTAATATTGGTGCTGTAGATATCACCGGGCGGCGTAGGGAAACGCAGCCCGCCCGCCAGCGCTGCGCCGCCGGGTGCGGTGTGACAGGCAGTACAGTCCGCCGCTTTGGCAACATATTCGCCCGGCGACATGGCATTAGCCGCACTGCTTACCAGCAGCAGAACCATCCCTGAAAGCAACGTTTTCATACTCCCTCCCCCGGTGCGTTTTTTCCGTGCACCAGCTCGTTCACTGCCCGCCATGCCTGATCGACCGCCGAATGGGCATAAGGGCTCCAGTCCGAGTCGGAGTTAGCAATCACGATATTACCGACGGGGGCACGGGCGCGCTCAATAATCTTCTGCGCCTCATCCTCATCATCAAATAAGCCATTGATGGCGTAAGAGTAACCGTGCGACCAGCGGTTAACGGTAATCGCCTGAATATCGCGCTGATGGTCGAAGCCTGCCGGCCCAAGCATAGCCTGGAGCTGTTCGCGGATCATCTGTTCATGAGCATCGAACGAGGTGCCCAGCAGCATCGCGCGCCCTTTACGCGACTGCTCGCGGGCGCTGAGGCCGCTGCCGGGCAGAGTCGGCACATACACCATATGCAGCCCGATCGGCTGATTGGGATCGTGGGGGTGCTGGTAGCCGCCGAGGCTGACCGGATAGTCAAGCTTGACCCGTGAATAAGGTGCGCCAGGGGCATAAACCTCATGCACGCCCAGTTTGATAAAGGCGCGCCAGTTAGCGATGGTGACCTTGCTGTAGACCAGCGGAGCTTTAACATTCTGCTTCAGCGCTTCCTGCTGCGCCTGCGACATCTGCGGCACCAGATACGGGATCATCATATTGTATCCGGCCATGACCACCTTCCCGGCGCGGACTTTCGTCAACTTTTCACCCGTCATATAGCTGACTTCCACGCCACCGTCGACGTTCACCACCTGCATGCCGGTACTGTTAAGGCGTAGCTTGACGTCAGAGTCCGCCCTGTCCAGCTGGCTGTAGTCAAATTTCGCCCGCACGATATCATTCATATCGTGTCCGGCGGGGTCGACGGCCGGGATCAGCTTGCGCACCAGCAGCCGGGCCAGTGTCGCGTTGCCATCCGGGAAGTGGAAAACATAAGGATCGTCGAGGTCAGCCTGCGATTCAGCGTCCAGCGGCGGCAGCCCCATGCCGTCAAGGCCCGGCAGGTCGCAGATACGCGCATCGCTACAGGCGGTAGCATCAATACCCACCGCCTGAAAGTCGTTCGTGGTTTGCTGGAAGTAGCGCATTGCCAGCTCGCTCAGGCCCACTTTATCGCGCAGGAAGGTGGCGTAACTGTGAGTATCCAGCCAGGCAACTTTTTCCTGCTGGCTGAGTCCTGGCAGATAATCTTTCGCCACCGTATGCAGCTCAATCAGCGCGGCGCGATCGCTCTGCGGCAGCGGGAAGTCATTGATAAACGCCTGCCATGAACGTCCGTTCAGGCGATCGCGTGGGATATCATCCGCCACCACTTTGCCCGGGTCGCCGCTGACGACTTTATCCACGCCGAAGTTTTTCTTATCAAAGTAGACGCCGCGACTGAGGCCAAGGTCAGGATAGAAGGTTTTATCGAAGCCGCGCTCCATGGCATCCAGGCTGATCCCCAGCGTTTTTATCAGGCCCATCATCACCGGGCTGAAGTTGGAGTGCGGGGACTGGAAAGATTCGCTGCCGCCATAGCCAAGGATTGTGCCGTTGCTGCTGCTGAGTTCATTACGCTTGGCGTGGCCGCCGAAGTCGTCGTGGTTGTCGATCAGCAAAATCCGCTGCGGTTTATCCTGCAGCTGCTGCCAGAAACAGGCGGCAGCCAGGCCGCTAATTCCGGCGCCGACCACCACCAGATCAAACTCCTCGCTGACCGGCAGAGAAGCAAAGTCGAAACTGACGCCATCACGGCCGAGCCGGTGGGCATTTTCAAAGGAGCCCGGATGGTTGCCGCGCAGCCCGCTCAGCGCCGGTGGGTAATAGAGCGTTTTGTTGGCCTGCAGCGGCGAAGCGCGCAATATCTGCAGGGGGGTCAGCCCGGCGGCGACCGTAATCGCGACGCCGTTAAGAAAATCGCGGCGGGTAATAGCCATAAAAAAGTCCTTCTTGATAGTCTGCTCAGCCCTTATGGCTCAAGCGGGCTATTGTCAGCATCAGAAGATCATTGTCAAACCGGGGAGGGGGAACAGCAGCAGAAATAAGGAATTAATAATTTTAAGGGCCTGAATGCTCAGACCCTCAACGACTTCAGCGTAGAAAAAGGCAGCGCTTAGATCGCCTCTTCGTCTTCTTCGCCGGTGCGGATACGCACCACGCGCGACACGTCATAAACGAAAATCTTGCCGTCGCCAATCTTACCGGTCTGCGCGGTACGCATGATGGTATCCACGCAGGTATCGACGATATCGTCGGCAATCACGATCTCAATTTTGACCTTCGGTAAAAAATCGACCATATATTCAGCGCCACGATACAGTTCGGTGTGGCCCTTCTGACGACCAAAGCCTTTCACTTCGGTCACGGTCATTCCGGTGATGCCGACTTCCGCCAGCGCTTCACGCACGTCGTCCAGTTTGAACGGCTTGATAATTGCATCAATCTTTTTCATGGCAGACCCTTTTCTCCCCCTCCATCAGGGAAGGGGAACAGTTAACATTGCCGGACAGGTCACGCTGCGCGGTCCGTCTCTCTTTTCAGGCAGCTAAACTACCATAACTGGGCAGCGGAGCGGCACTGAAATTACTCTTTAAAATCGGCAGCATCCAGCTCGTGACGCGACAACAGCTTGTAAAACTCGGTGCGGTTGCGCCCGGCCAGGCGTGCTGCGTTGGTGACATTCCCTTTGGTCATCTGTAACAGCTTACGCAAATAATTCAGTTCAAACTGGTTGCGCGCTTCCACAAATGTCGGCAGCGCGGTGTTTTCTCCGGCCAGCGCCTGCTCGACCAGCGCTTCGCTAATCACCGGGGCGGAGGTCAGCGCCACGCACTGCTCAATCACATTCACCAGCTGCCTGACGTTGCCCGGCCAGCTGGCGGCAATCAACCGGCGCATTGCGTCGGTAGAGAAGCTGCGCACGAACGGTTTATGCCGCTCCGCCGACTGCTTCAGCAGATGGTTTGCCAGCAGCGGAATATCCTCCGCGCGCTCATGCAGCGCCGGGATTTTTAAATTCACCACGTTAAGACGATAGAACAGATCTTCGCGAAACTCCTTCTTCTCCATCGCTTTTGGCAGGTCACGGTGGGTAGCGGAGATGATGCGCACGTTGATATCGAGATCGCGGTTGCTGCCGAGCGGGCGCACCTTGCGCTCCTGCAGTACGCGCAGCAGCTTAACCTGCAGCGCCTGCGGCATATCGCCGATCTCATCGAGGAACAGCGTGCCGCCCTCGGCGGCCTGGAACAGCCCCTCGCGGCTGCTTACCGCACCGGTAAAGGCCCCTTTGGCATGACCAAACAGCTCTGACTCCAGCAGCTGCTCCGGCAGTGCGCCGCAGTTGATGGCAATAAATTCCTTGCCCGCGCGCGGACTGGCGGCGTGGATGGCCTGCGCCAGCACTTCCTTGCCCGTGCCACTCTGCCCGTTAATCAACACGCTGACGTCAGACTGCGCCACCATGCGTGCCTGCTCCAGCAGGCGCAGCATCAGTGGGCTACGGGTAACGATGGTTTCGCGCCAGGCTTCATCACTGCCCGGGGCGCGATGTGCCAGCGCCTCATCAATGGCTTTATACAGCGCATCGCGATCAACGGGCTTGGTCAGGAAGCTGAAAACGCCCTGCTGGGTCGCGGCGACCGCATCCGGGATCGAACCGTGCGCGGTGAGGATGATCACCGGCATGCCCGGCTGCAGCTTCTGGATCTCAACAAACAGCGCCATGCCGTCCATCTCATCCATACGCAGGTCGCTTATCACCAGATCGATGTTTTCGCGGTTGAGCACCCGCAGCGCTTCTGGCCCGCTTTCCGCGGTGGTCACGCTAAAGCCTTCGCTGCTGAGGCGCATCCCCAACAGCTTCAGCAGGCTGGGGTCGTCATCCACCAGCAGCAGGCGGGCCGATTTTTTTATCATGGGTTGGCATCATCCTCTGATTTGATATCCGCCGGCGTGTTGTCGTCCGGTGCGCTTTTATCCGCGCCGTGGCTGCTGCTGTCGGCCGCATCCGGCGAACGGCGGGCTGAGAGCTTGCGCTCGATGTCGGTCAGCGTGTCCAGCTTGCGTCGCGTCACTGCCAGCTCTTTATTGACGGCCATCTGCTGCTGGCGCAGCGCGTCCAGCTGGGCATCGCTGCTCTCCTGCAGACTGGCATAGCGCGAGCGCTCCTGCGACAGCTGCAGTAATGAACCCTGCCCTTCGCGCCACAGCATCAGCAGCGGACGGACCGCAGAGGGATAATCGTAGCTATAGCTGTCCAGCCGCTGCAGATAGGCGCGGCGCTCGAGCGGCGTAATATTGCCATTGCTCAGCAGAACGGCCTGTTTGAAGGCGCCGTGCCAGCTGTCGTCCGGCCAGCGTTTAGCCTGCGCGCGGGCATCTGCCGGAGACAGCCGCACCGCGCAGTCCACCGCGCGCAGCCAGTACAGCGGATTATTGACCGCCGTGACATCGACCCAGGACCAGATGTGCTCACAGTCCACGCGTTGGAAATCGACAATTTTGCTCTCAGGTTCGCTGAGATGGCTGGGCAGGCCCTTCACCACGGTGGGCGGCGCGGTCTGGCTACAGCCAGTCAGGCTCAGCCCAAGCAGTGCTGCCAGCAACATTCTGCCCAGGCTTTGTTGAACGCTGGCAGAAAAAAGTGTTAAGCGCATCAGTGTTTCTTCCCGGCGGTGGTATTCAATTCAATGCGGAAGCAGACATCAGCCTCTTCGCTGTCGACCAGCTGTAGATCGCCCTCCAGCTGACGCACGCAGTCCTTAGCGATACTCAGCCCCAGCCCGCTGCCTTTTACTGCGCCTTTGCGCTGCAGGTTGCCCTGGAAGAACGGCTCAAAAATCATCGCCCGTTCTGCCTGCGGGATCGCGCTGCCGGTGTTCGCCACCTCAATGGTGACGCGGTTGCCCTGCTGGCGGCTGCGGATCCAGATTTTCCCTGATTCTGCGCCGTAGTGTAACGCATTGGAGTAGAGATTATCGATGGCCCGCAGTAACAATGTCGGCTCTGCGCGGCAGCTCGCCGCCTGCAGATCAATCGCCGTATCAATCAGCTTAGCTCGCGCCGTCAGACTGTGGGTGGAAACCAGTTGATCGATGAGCGGGCGCAGCATGACGTCGCTCATCTCAACCGGGCCGTCTGCCAGCTTGCGGTTGTAGTCCAGCAGCTGTTCAATCAGGGTTTGCAGGTGGCGGCTGCTGTCGTTAAGAATGCTAACCACCTCTTTCTGGTCAGCGGTCAACGGGCCGGCCACCTCATCGGCCAGCAGTTCCGTGCCTTCACGCATGCTGGCCAGCGGGGTTTTCAGCTCGTGGGAGATATGGCGCAGGAACTCATGGCGCTGTGACTCCAGCCACGCCAGCCGCTCGCTCAGCCAGAGAATGCGCTGAGCCAGAGAGCGAATTTCACGCGGGCCTTTAAACGCCAGGCTCTGCCCGAGCGAGCGCCCCTCACCCAGGCGATTAATCATGCGCTCGACCGCTTTCACCGGGCCGATAATCATGCGGGTAAACAGCAGGACCAGGCCGAGGCTGAGCAGGAACAGGATTAATGCCTGCCAGCCGAAATACTGGCCGCGATCGGCAATTTCGCGCTGCAGCTGCAGACCACGGGAGAACACCACCTCCCGCGTGGTTTTCACCAGCTGGCTGTTAGCGGCGGAGAATGACTCCAGCACATCGCCTGCGGCTTTTACCGGGCTGCTATTATGGCATTTGATCTGGCTGAGCTGGGTAAGATTCTGCCGCAGGTTCTGGTAAGTGCGCATATCCGGCAGTACCGGCGCATGGGCGTCCAGCATCTGGGAATAGCGGCTGCGCTGCGTCTGATACAGGCGGGCCAGCATCGGGTCATCAAGCACGCAGTACTGACGATAGCTACGCTCCAGCTCCAGCGCGGTGCGCGCCATCGCCTCGCTGCGACGAACGTCGGTTAGCGTCGTGCGGTTAGTGTCCGCCGCACGCTCGCTGAGCGCCGACAGGCTTTCCCAGGCCTGCCAGGCCAGCACCAGCAGCGGCAGCAGCACCAGCAGGAAAGCCATCAGCACCAGCTGGCGCAGAGAGCGGGGAAACAGACGCCATCTCTTCACGGAAGATTCTCTTTGCATAAGGTAGCGTGATGCTAACGGAGAGTGCGATGGGATGAAAGTGCTACGCCACAAATGACGATGGCCGGTTCAAAGAACCGGCCATCTGAAGAGGTGGTGCCTAACTCAACGTTACGTCCGATGCTTGATAACGTCACAAGGTGAACGATTATCGGTGGGGTGGACGGCAGGCACCGTATTGTGCGTCATTCTGGATGTTATGAGCTCGCCGCTTGCGCAGGGCTTTCATAACCAGGTGAATGAGCCACTGCACAGAGTATAGCAATTGCCGTGCCAACATTGCAATAAGCACGTTAACCCCCTCTAAAACGGCACTTTTTAAGGTTATCGCCAGCCTGATAAGCGCACTTCCTGACCAACCGGTCTGAAAAACTGTCTGCATTTAACGACACCAATCAGACAAAACGCAGGTGCATAGTTAAATCAATGGGTTACGTGTCACCTATTCACGACACTTCAACAGTGGGTTTGTCGTGAAATTGCAACAGGGCCGACGATGGGCCAGACAGGGGCGAAAAAAAACCGGTCTGCCAGAGACCGGTTGTTGTTTAACGCTCCCGCACAGGCTTAGCCCAGCTGCTTACGCGCATTGCGGAAGATACGCATCCACGGGCTGTCCTCGCCCCACTCTGCCGGGTGCCAGGAGTTGCTGACGGTGCGGAAGACGCGCTCCGGGTGCGGCATCATGATGGTCACACGGCCGCTTTCGTTGGTCACCGCCGTAATGCCGTTAGGTGAGCCGTTCGGGTTCGCCGGATACTGCTGGGTCACCTTGCCGAAGTTATCCACGAAGCGCAGCGCCACCAGGCCTTTATGCTCCAGCTGGCCGAGGTGCGCTTCATCGCGCACTTCCACGAAGCCTTCGCCGTGCGAGACCGCGATTGGCATACGCGAGCCAACCATACCGTCGAGCAGCAGTGACGGGCTGGCAGCCACTTCGACCAGGCTGAAGCGCGCTTCAAAGCGCTCGGACTGGTTACGCACAAAGCGCGGCCACTCTTCGCTACCCGGGATCAGTTCGCGCAGGTTGGACATCATCTGGCAACCGTTACACACGCCCAGCGCCAGGGTCTGCGGACGATGGAAGAAGGTTTCGAACTCGTCACGCACGCGGGCGTTAAACAGAATCGACTTCGCCCAGCCTTCACCCGCGCCCAGCACGTCGCCGTAGGAGAAGCCGCCACAGGCAACCAGCGCCTGCACGTCATCCAGGCCACGACGACCGGCCAGCAGGTCGCTCATATGCACGTCAACCGCATCAAAGCCCGCGCGGTGGAAGGCGGCAGCCATCTCAACGTGGGAGTTAACGCCCTGCTCGCGCAGCACCGCAACTTTCGGGCGCGCACAGGTAGCAATGTACGGTGCAGCGATATCTT
Source organism: Erwinia aphidicola (assembly GCF_014773485.1). Taxonomy (GTDB): domain Bacteria; phylum Pseudomonadota; class Gammaproteobacteria; order Enterobacterales; family Enterobacteriaceae; genus Erwinia; species Erwinia aphidicola. Next base: position 584,619 of record NZ_JACXBP010000003.1, read on the forward strand.
CCTGTGGCTTGAAGGTCAGCGCCACGTTCAGGCCGGGATCGCGGTCGTCTTTCTTCGCCTCGTGTTCCTGATCGGCACAGCTCGGGTTATCACGCAGGCGCTGCATCTGCCAGGTGGTTTCTGCCCACCAGGTACGCAGCGTGGTACGGCTTTCGCTGTAGACCACAGAGTCACCGGAAGTAATGGTGAAGCGGTCGCCTTCTACCGCCTTGCCCAGCACGTGGACGCACTCCGCCAGGCCGTGCGCCGCAAATACCTGCTCAACCGCGGCGCGATCGGCGGCGGCTACCTGAATCACGGCACCCAGCTCTTCGTTAAACAGCGCGGCCAGGCTGTCGCTGCCCAGCGCGGCAATATCGGCTGCCACGCCGCAGTGACCGGTAAAGGCCATCTCTGCCAGCGTCACCAGCAGACCACCATCGGAACGGTCGTGGTAGGCAAGCAGTTTGCCGTCGGCCACCAGCGCCTGGATGGCATTATAGAAGCCAGCCAGCTGCTGCGCGTCACGCACGTCGGCAGGCTTATCGCCCAGCTGACGGTAAACCTGTGACAGCGCGGTAGCACCCAGCGCGTTCACGCCTTTGCCGAGGTCAATCAGCAGCAGGGCGTTATCCACGGTTTGCAGCTGCGGCGTGACGGTTTTACGCACGTCTTCCACGCGGGCAAAGGCGGTGATCACCAGCGACAGCGGCGAGGTCATCTCACGCTGCTCGGTGCCCTGCTGCCAGCGAGTTTTCATCGACATCGAGTCTTTACCGACCGGGATAGTAATCCCCAGCGCCGGACACAGCTCTTCACCGACCGCTTTCACCGCCTCATACAAACCGGCATCTTCACCCGGGTGGCCGGCTGCGGCCATCCAGTTTGCCGACAGCTTGATGCGCGTCAGCGGACCAATCTGCGTCGCGGCGATGTTGGTCAGCGCTTCGCCAACGGCCAGACGACCGGAGGCGGCGAAGTCGAGCAGCGCAACCGGAGCGCGTTCGCCCAGCGCCATCGCTTCACCGTAATAGCTGTCGAGGCTGGCGGTGGTCACCGCGCAGTTGGCGACCGGGATCTGCCACGGACCCACCATCTGGTCACGCGCCACCATGCCGGTAACCGAGCGGTCGCCGATGGTGATCAGGAAGGTTTTTTCCGCCACGGTTGGCAGGTGCAGCACGCGATTTACCGCGTCGGCAATGCTGATATCATCACGCACCAGCGCCTCGCCTTTGGCTTTCAGCGTGGTGACATCGCGGGTCATTTTCGGGGTTTTACCCAGCAGCACGTCGAGCGGCATATCAATCGGCGTGTTGTCGAAATGGCTATCCGCCAGCGAGAGGTGCATCTCTTCGGTGGCTTCACCGATCACCGCGTAGGGCGCGCGCTCGCGTTTGCACAGCGCATCAAACAGCGCCAGGCTCTGCGGCGCCACGGCAAGAACGTAGCGCTCCTGCGACTCGTTACACCACACTTCCAGCGGGCTCATGCCCGGCTCATCATTGAGGATGTCACGCAGGTTGAAACGCCCGCCGCGCTCGCCATCGCTGACCAGCTCAGGCATGGCGTTGGAGAGGCCGCCCGCGCCGACGTCGTGGATAAACAGGATTGGGTTCTCTTCGCCCAGCTGCCAGCAGCGGTCAATCACTTCCTGGCAACGACGCTCCATTTCCGGGTTGTCGCGCTGAACGGAGGCGAAATCGAGGTCGGCATCCGACTGGCCGGAGGCCATAGATGAAGCGGCACCGCCGCCCAGACCGATATTCATCGCCGGGCCACCCAGCACAATCAGCTTGGCGCCCACGGTGATTTCGCCTTTCTGCACGTGGTCAGCACGGATGTTACCAATGCCGCCCGCCAGCATGATCGGCTTGTGGTAGCCGCGCAGCTCTTCGCCGTTGTGGCTGTTGACGCGCTCTTCATAGGTACGGAAGTAGCCGTTCAACGCCGGGCGACCGAATTCGTTATTGAATGCCGCGCCGCCCAGTGGGCCTTCGGTCATGATATCCAGCGCGGTAACAATACGGTCCGGCTTGCCGAAGTCCTCTTCCCACGGCTGCTCAAAGCCCGGAATGCGCAGGTTAGAGACCGAGAAGCCCACCAGACCGGCTTTCGGCTTGGCGCCGCGCCCCGTTGCGCCTTCGTCACGAATTTCGCCACCGGAACCGGTCGCGGCACCCGGCCACGGGGAGATCGCCGTCGGGTGGTTGTGGGTTTCCACCTTCATCAGGATATGCGCCTCTTCCTGATGGAAGTCGTAGTTGCCCTGCTGGTCGGCGTAAAAACGCCCAACCTGAGAACCTTCCATTACCGCGGCATTATCTTTATAAGCTGACAGCACGTGGTCCGGGGTTTTCTCAAAGGTGTTTTTGATCATCTTGAACAGCGACTTCGGCTGCGCCGCACCATCAATCACCCAGTCGGCGTTGAAGATTTTATGGCGGCAGTGCTCAGAGTTAGCCTGAGCAAACATATACAGCTCGATATCGTTCGGGTTGCGCCCCAGCTTTTCAAACGCCGCCAGCAGATAGTCGATCTCGTCATCGGCCAGCGCCAGGCCCAGCTTGATGTTGGCCTGCACCAGCGCGTTACGGCCTTCACCCAGCACATCGACGCTTTGCAGCGGCGCAGGCTGATGATGGGCGAACAGGGCTTCGGCCTGGGCGGTGTCGCTAAACACGCACTCCATCATGCGGTCGTGCAGCAGCGATGCCAGCTGGCCCCACTGTGCTTCCGTCAGCTGAGGTGCCTGCACATAGAAGGCCAGGCCGCGCTCAAGGCGCAGCACCTGCGGCAGATCGCAGTTGTGGGCAATGTCAGTCGCTTTTGAAGACCACGGCGAAATCGTGCCGGGACGCGGGGTCACCAGCAGCAGACGGCCTTCCGGGGTATGCTCAGCGAGAGAGGGACCGTATTTCAGCAGACGCTGCAGGCGGGACTTTTCATCCTCGCTCAGCGGCGCGCTGACATCGGCGAAATGGACGTACTCGGCGTAAATATCACTCACTGGCAGGTGAGCGTCCTGAAAGCGGGTCAGCAGTTTGTTAATACGAAATGCCGACAGAGCGGGCGAACCACGCAGAATTTCCATCATTAAAGATCTCTCGTCTCGAAGCGCCGGGCGACGCTTCATTGGGCGCAACAGGGAAAACGGGCGCTATTATAGAGAATCCCCACCCGTTACGAAACCGTTTGCGCAGAATTAATCGCCGTGCAGAATTGGCTGAAAAACACGCAAATCAGGTTGAATTCAGTTGCGGAGCAGCGCGGAGTTGCGCAAAATGCCCCACGCTCAGGACCAATTATAGACAATAAATACTGCCATAAAAGACAGATACCTGAGAGCCACCGAGAGATAACTATTTGAAACGCCTTAAATTAAACTATCTGCTGATCGGGCTGATCACAGTGCTGCTTGCGCTTGCACTGTGGCCCTCGATCCCCTGGTACGGCGGTTCTACCGACCGTATTGCGCAGATAAAATCGCGGGGAGTGCTGCGCGTCAGCACCATAAATTCCCCGCTGACTTACTACACAGTAAATAAATCACCGGCCGGTATGGACTACGAGCTGGCGAAACGCTTTGCCGATTATTTAGGGGTGAAGCTGCAGGTCACCGTCCGCCCGAACCTGAGCGATCTGTTTGACGATCTCGAAGATGACAAAGCAGACGTGCTGGCGGCCGGTCTAATCTATAACAATGAGCGGCTGGCGCGTTTTCGCACCGGTCCTTCCTACTATTCAGTTTCCCAGCAGCTGGTGTATCGCATCGGTGCGCCGCGCCCGAAAAACCTTGGCGATCTGAAAGGACGCCTGACGGTAGCGTCAGGGTCGGCTTACCTCTCAACGCTGCGCGCGGTGAAGGAGCATCAGTATCCCGATCTTGACTGGGCGATCGCCACCGACCAGACACCCCAGGCGCAGCTGGAAGCGGTGGCCGACGGCAAACTCGACTATACGGTGGGCGACTCGGTCACGATTGCCCTGATGCAGCGTATCCATCCTCAGCTGGCCGTGGCGTTTGATATCACCGATGAGGAGCCGGTCACCTGGTATATGCAGCGCGAAGCGGATGACAGCCTGAACGCCGCCCTGCTCGACTTCTTCAATCAAATGGGCGAGGAAGGCGCGATGGCGCGCCTCGACGAGAAGTATTTAGGTCACGTTGGCACCTTTGATTACGTCGATACCCGCACCTTCCTGCGCGCCATTGATGAGACACTGCCGGATATCCAGCCGCTGTTTGAGAAGTACGCGCAGGAGATAGACTGGAAGCTGCTGGCCGCGATCTCCTACCAGGAGTCGCACTGGAACCCGCAGGCCACCTCACCTACCGGGGTGCGCGGCATGATGATGCTGACGCGTAACACCGCCGACAGCCTGAACGTCACCGATCGTACCGATCCGGAACAGAGTATTCGCGGCGGCAGTGAGTATCTGGTACGCATGATGGAAAAGGTGCCGCCGACCATCCCGGAGGATGAGCGCATCTGGTTCGCACTGGCCGCCTATAACATGGGTTATGCGCATATGCTTGATGCGCGCAAGCTGACGGAGAAGCAGAAAGGCAATCCTGACAGCTGGGCAGATGTGAAGATGCGCTTGCCGATGCTCAGCCAGAAGCGCTATTACAGCCAGACTAACTACGGCTATGCGCGTGGCCACGAAGCCTATGCTTATGTAGAGAATATCCGTAAGTATCAGATAAGCCTGGTAGGATATTTGCAGGATCAGGAGCGTAAGCTGGCACAGCAGGCGGCGATGGAAGCCGAACTGGGCCAGGGTTATCCGGCGGTCGAGCCGAAGATTGCGATGAATTAAATAACGGTTCGGGCATGCCCGGACCCTACGATTCTGAACGTCGCTGCCGCTCGATTTTTTTCTGCGCCCGGCGCTGACGGAAGAAATCACTGAGCAGCGCCGCACACTCTTCGGCCAAAATCCCCTGTTCAATCTTCACCTGATGATTCATGCCCGGGTGGCCCAGTACATCCATCAGTGAACCGGCCGCGCCCGTTTTGGCATCGCGGGCGCCAAACACCAGCCGCCCGACGCGGCCATGCACCATCGCGCCGGCACACATCACGCACGGCTCCAGCGTCACGTACAGCGTGGTATCAATCAGGCGGTAGTTCTCGATCACTTTGCCGCCCTGGCGGATCGCCATGATCTCCGCGTGTGCGGTCGGATCGTGGTGGCCAATCGGCCGATTCCAGCCCTCGCCAATCACCTGCCCGTGGTGAACCAGCACCGCGCCAACCGGCACTTCCCCTTCATCCCAGGCGCGTTGGGCCAGCGTCAGCGCATGGCGCATCCAGAATTCGTCGTTATTGTCGCTCACCTGAGTCTCCGGCAGAAAAAAAGCGCGACATTATATACCAGTTCAGTCCAGTTGCTGTAGCTCACCCGCAGGCGTCACGCGAAAACGATGCTGGCAGAAAAACAGCAGCGGATTGTCCTGCTTGCTGTCGCTGTAGCCGCTCCATAACTGCAGTGGGGTGCCGATCTGCTCTTCCAGCTGCGCCACCTTTTCATGGCCAAGACAGCGCATCGCCAGTACGCGTCCGCCGTGGGCGCGCGCCATCTGGCTGGCGATCAGTTTGACGTGCGGCAGAAATGCCGAATCAAAGTAGACCTGCTCCACCAGCGGCTGCGGGGAGCCGGTGATCAGCCAGACATCGGCATCTTCGCTGCGCAGGTAATCCGTCAGCCGCTGCTGCACCACCGGAAACGCGGTGACGCGCTGGCGAAACCAGCGGGCAAACTGCTGCTCGCGCGCTTGCAGGCGCGCTTCACTGTGGCCGAAGGTGATCGACCACAGCAGCAGGCTCATCGGCCAGCGCGCTGCCCGGCCCTTAATCAGCAACCCGGCACCTATCACCGGCAGCAGCGGCACCACCAGCAGCAGATTAAGCGGCTGGCGCCAGAGCAGCCAGCGCATAAAGGTGCCGAACATATCCTGCTGGTGCAGGGTGCCATCAAGGTCGAAAAATACCACGCGTCGTTGGCGACTGGATGTCAAACCTTACTCCTCAGGATCGTTAAAGCCCATAAACCAGGCAAACAGGAAACCGCATACAGCAGCTGTCAGCCAGCCTGCCAGATACATCATCACTTTTCCAGCCACAATGGTCAGCGCCAGCGGCAAGCCGGAGAGACCAAAGGTGATCAGGGTAGCGACCTTAGCATAGCTGATTACTGCACCGCCCACCGCCCCGCCAAGACAGGCGGCGATAAACGGGCGGCCAAGCGGCAGGGTGACGCCGAAGATCAGCGGCTCCCCCACGCCCAGAATGCCAACCGGCAGCGCCCCTTTCACCAGCTTTTTCAGCCGTGCGTTACGGGTTTTCAGCAGCACCGCCACGGATGCGCCAATTTGCCCGACGCCAGCCATTGCCAAAATGGGCAGCAGCGCGTTAGAACCGTGTGCCTGCACCAGCTCCACGTGGATTGGCACCATCCCCTGGTGCAGCCCGGTGAGCACCAGCGGCAGAAACGTTCCTGCCAGCAGCGCCCCGACCAGCACGCCACCGCGATCGATAGCCAGCGTGGCACCGTGCGCGATGGCATCGGAGATCGTGCCGCCCAACGGTTGCAGTAGCACAATCGCCAGCGTGGCAGTAATCAGTGTCGTCAGCAGCGGATTGAGGATCAGCTCCAGCGACTCCGGCAGGCGCGCGCGCAGCCGTTTTTCAATCCAGCACATCAGCGCGACCACCAGCAGCACCGCGATCACCCCGCCGCGCCCGGGCACCAGCGGTTCCCCAAACAGCGTGATATTTGCCAGCGCCGGGCTGGAGAGTATCCCGGCCATCACGCCGCCCAGCGCGGTCGAGCCGCCAAATACGCGGGCGGTGTTCACGCCGACCAGAATATTCATAATGGTGAAAATCGCGCTGCCGAAGATCGCCGCCAGTCCGAGAAGATTGGGATACTGCGTTGCGATATCGCCGACGATATCCGGGCGCTTAACGATGTTAATCACCCCGGTGATCAGCCCGGAGGCGATAAATGCCGGGATCAGCGGGATAAATACGTTCGCCAGCTGGCGCAGTGCGTCACTGAGCGGAGCATGATATTTCGCCTTAGCCCGCGCTCTGTTTTCACGCACGCTGTCGATCGCCGCAGGGCTCATCAGGCTGCGCATCGCCTCCACCACTTTGGCTGCCGCGCCGGGACCGACGATAAACTGGTGCTGGCTCCCCTGCTTGACGTAGCCTTTTACGCCCTCCAGCTGGCGCAAATCGTTGAGCTGCAGCTGCCCTTCATCGCTGACCTCAACGCGCACCCGCGTCATGCAGTTTTCCAGTTTAATGATATTGGCCGCGCCGCCAATGCCCTGCAGCAGCACCTGCGCCAGCCGGGTAGACTTTTCCATGCCTTATCCTTTCAGTGCCGCACGCAGGAAGCCATGATGCTGTAGCAGGCGCTGTTTAGCCTCAGGGGCTGGGATGTCCGCCAGGATCATCAGAATTGCCGTTTTCACCTCGTGATGAACCTGTTGTAACGCCGCATCGGCCTGCTCGGGCTGGCAGCCGGTGGCCTCACACACCATGCGGCGTGCGCGATCGACCAGCTTGATATTAGTGGCCTGCATATCGACCATCAGGTTTTGATACACCTTGCCGATTTTGACCATCGCACCGGTCGAGATCATATTCAGTACCAGCTTCTGAGCGGTGCCGGATTTCAGCCGTGTGGATCCGGTCAGCGCTTCCGGGCCAACCACCGGGGAGATAGCGATTTCCGCCTCATGGGCAATTGGCGAGTCGGGATTACAGGAGATTGCTGCTGTACGGCAGCCCTGCTGGCGGGCATAGCGCAGCGCGCCGATCACGTAAGGCGTGCGCCCCGATGCTGCCAGCCCGACCACCATATCGTTAGCGGTCAGATCCAGCGCCCGTAAGTCGCTGACGCCGAGCTGTTCATCATCTTCCGCCCCTTCCACCGCTTTCAGCAATGCGCCTGGCCCCCCGGCGATCAGCCCCACCACTACGCCGTGCGGCACGCCAAAGGTTGGCGGGCATTCGGAAGCATCCAGCACGCCAAGCCGGCCGCTGGTGCCAGCGCCCATGTAGATCAGACGTCCACCTGCTGCCAGAGAAGCGGCTGCGGCATCGACGGCAGCGGCCACCTGCGGCAGCGTCAGGCTGACCGCCGTAGCAACGGTGGCATCCTGCTGATTAAACTTGGTGACCATCGCCAGCGTCGACAGATTATCGAGGTCGAGCGTGTCCGGGTTGCGCGTTTCTGAGACCAGTGAGCCAAGGTTCATTATTCCCCCTACTGAATTTTTAATTCTAAAGATAAAAACTATAATGGAATATTTAATTCTTTGCGACGACGCATTTTCCTGTTTTTAATCATCGCGGCAATAAAATGAAACGCTAGACTTAACGCTCTGCCTGTTATCATTGCAGATAATTCAATATGATGGATCTGAATTCGTAAGAGGAAAAGAGATGAGCTCACTGCTGCGTATCCGTCAGCTGTATCCCAGCCTGGCACTGAATGAGCGCCGTCTGGCGGATTTCCTGCTGTCGCAGCCGGACCGTGCGCGCCACCTGAGTTCACAAAAGCTGGCTGACGAGTCAGGGGTGAGCCAGTCAAGCGTGGTGAAATTTGCCCAGAAGCTGGGTTACAAAGGCTTTCCGGCGCTGAAGCTGGCACTGAGCGAGTCGCTGGCTGGCAAAGATGCCATCACCGTGCACAACCACATTCTGAGCGACGATGCGTTAAAGGTGGTCGGTGAGAAGCTGCTTACCGAAAAGCAGTCGGCAATCCGCGCCACGCTGGATATCAACAGCGAGGAGATGCTGCTGGAAACGCTGCGCCTGCTGAAAAATGCCAAGCGCATCGTACTGGTCGGTATTGGGGCTTCCGGCCTGGTGGCGAAAGATTTTTCCTGGAAGCTAATGAAGATTGGCATCAGCGCCGTCGCCGAGCAGGATATGCATGCGCTGCTGGCCAGCGTGCAGGCGCTCAGCCCCGGCGATGTGCTCCTGGCGATCTCCTACACCGGCGAGCGCCGCGAGATCAATCTGGCGGCGCAGGAAGCGCAGCGCATCGGTGCGACCGTGCTGGCCTTCACCGGCTTTACGCCTAACACCCTGCAGCAGTCCGCCAGCCACTGTCTGTACACCGTAGCAGAAGAGCAGACCACGCGCAGCGCGGCAATCTCCTCAACCACTGCCCAGCTGGCGCTGACCGACCTGCTGTTTATGGCGCTGATTCAGCGCGACCCTGAACGCGCCTCCAGCCATATCCGCCACAGTGAAGCGCTGGTGAAAAAACTGGTGTGAACAGTCAGTGCACGTATAATATCCGCATACTTTATCCTGTTAATGACTGAGAGAAGCATGGCGCTGCTGATCACCAAAAAATGTATCAATTGCGATATGTGTGAGCCGGAGTGCCCGAACCAGGCGATTGCGATGGGGGATGAGTTCTACGAAATTGACGGCGAGCGCTGTACCGAATGCATCGGACACTACGACGCCCCTACCTGTCAGCAGGTCTGCCCGATTGATAACACCATTATTGTTGACCCACAGCGCATTGAGAGCAATGAGCAGCTGTGGGACAAGTTTGTAGAACTGCATACGACAGGTTAATTTTCGATAATCACCGTAGCACAGGCATAATGGCGCTCATCGGCCAGCGTGACGTGGACGTGTACCACGCCGAGCTTATTCGCCACTTCCTGCGCGTGCTGGAAAAAGCGCAGGCCGGGTTTGCCCAGCTCATCGTTGTAAACTTCAAACTGATTAAACGCCAGCCCGCCGCGGATCCCGGTGCCGAAGGCTTTCGCCGCCGCTTCTTTTACCGCAAAACGTTTAGCCAGAAAGCGCACCGGCTGCTGATGGGCCTGATACTGCCGCCATTCATTATCACTCAACACCCGCTTCGCCAGCCGATCGCCGGAGCGGGAGATCACCCCTTCAATACGGGCGATCTCCACGATGTCGGTGCCGAGGCCGAGAATAGCCATTAGCGACGCGCTTCCCGCATCAGCTGCTTCATCTCTTTCACTGCGTCAGCCAGCCCGCTGAAGAGCGCCCGGCCAATAATCGCATGGCCGATGTTCAGCTCGTGCATCTCCGGCAGAACCGCAATCGGCTGGACGTTATGGTAGGTGAGGCCGTGGCCCGCATTGACCTTCAGGCCTTGGCCTGCGGCGTAGGTGGCCGCCTCGGCAATACGTGCCAGCTCGGCGTCACGCTCCGGGCCTTCTGCGGCTTCAGCGTAGGCACCGGTGTGGATTTCGATGTAGGGAGCGCCCGCCGCCACGGCGGCGTCAATCTGGCGATGGTCGGCATCAATAAACAGGGAGACCAGAATACCAGCCGCATTAAGGCGCTGTACTGCCGCCGTCACTTTATCCTGCTGGCCGGCAACATCCAGCCCCCCTTCGGTGGTCACTTCTTCACGCTTTTCCGGCACCAGACAGCAGAAATGCGGCACGACCTCGCAGGCGATATCGACCATCTCATCGGTGACGGCCATTTCCAGGTTCATGCGCGTCTGAATGGTCTGACGCAGAATGCGCACATCGCGGTCGGTGATATGACGGCGATCTTCGCGCAGGTGTACGGTAATGCCATCGGCACCGGCCTGTTCGGAGACAAACGCCGCCTGTACCGGGTCGGGATATTGCGTGCCGCGCGCATTACGCACGGTGGCCACGTGATCGATATTAACGCCTAACAACAACTCAGCCATGACAGTCCTCAGATTATCGCGAAGGGTTTTGTCGAGTGTACAACGTTCAGCAGCCTGAAGGGTATGACCTGTGGCTATTCGTCCGCGGCTGGCGCTGCGTCCGCTGGTTTTCTCGGCAAAAACTGACGAAAAAGCTCGGTGCTCTTGAGAGGTTTACCGCCAAGGTAAGGCTTCAGCGCAATGCGCGTGAAGCGTTTGGCGGCGCGCAGGGTATCGGCATCGGGAAATTCACGCTGGTACAGCGCGCGCAGATGGCGTCCGGTAAAGCTGCGGTTATTCACCACCAGGCTGGCGATAAAACCCTTCTCTTCACGATAGCTGTAGGTCATATCATCGGCGACCTCTTCGCCGCTGCCGGCACAGTGCAGGAAATCAACGCCGTAGCCAAGATGGCCGAGCATCGCCAGCTCAAAGCGCCTCAGCGTGGGTTCCGGCGATCCGGTCACGCCTGCCAGCCCCTGAATGCAGTGCAGATAATCAAAAAACAGCTCGCTGAAAGCCGTTTCGTGTTCCAGCACGCGGGAAAGCAGTTCGTTGACGTAGAGACCACAGTAGAGAGTAATACCGGAGAGAGGCAGCGCCAGAGAGACAGGTTCAGCCCCGCGCAGCGTTTTCACTTCGCCGCGACCGCCCCAACGCACCAGCAGCGGGGTGAAAGGCTGTAATGCGCCCTTCAGGCTGGAGCGTTTGGAACGGGCACCTTTGGCCAGTACCCGTACCCTGCCGTGCTGTTCGGAGAACAGGTCAAGCAGCAGGCTGGTTTCGCTCCAGGGGCGTCCATGCAGGACAAACGCGCGTTGCCAGCCTTCCATCAGTTTCAGAGATCGTCGGTATAGCCCAGGCTGCGTAAGGCGCGTTCGTCATCCGCCCAGCCGGACTTCACTTTCACCCACAGCTCGAGGTGAACTTTCGACTCGAACATATCTTCCATATCACGGCGCGCTTCAGTGCCGATCACTTTGATCTTGGCGCCTTTATTACCGATGACCATTTTCTTCTGACCTTCGCGCTCCACGAGGATCAAACCATTAATGGTCAGCCCGCCGCGCTCGTTAGTCACAAACTGTTCGATTTCCACGGTCACCGAGTAGGGCAGTTCCGCGCCGAGGAAACGCATCAGCTTTTCGCGAATGATTTCGGAGGCCATAAAACGCTGCGAACGGTCGGTAATATAATCTTCCGGGAAGTGGTGCTCAGCCTCCGGCAGACGCTTACGCACGATGCTGGCGATGGTATCCACGTTGTCGCCCTTTTCGGCAGAAATGGGCACCACGTCCATAAAGCTCATCTGCTGCCCCAGGAACTGCAGGTGCGGCAGCAGAATGCTTTTGTCCGTGAGGTTGTCAATCTTGTTGATCGCCAGCAGCACCGGCACGCGGCCATCTTTCAGCTTGTTCAGCACCATCTCGTCATCGGCGGTCCATTTGGTGCCTTCAACCACGAAGATCACCATTTCAACATCGCCGATTGAGCTGCTGGCAGCGCGGTTCATCAGGCGGTTGATCGCTCTTTTCTCTTCCATATGCAGGCCGGGGGTATCGACGTAGATCGCCTGATAATCCCCTTCAGTATGGATGCCCATAATACGGTGGCGCGTGGTTTGTGGCTTACGCGAGGTGATGGAAATCTTCTGCCCCAGTAACTGGTTCAGTAGTGTAGATTTACCAACGTTCGGGCGGCCTACAATAGCAATAAAGCCGCAATGGGTAGTTTGTTCGCTCATTCAATTCCCAGCTTAATCAGCGCCTGTTCGGCCGCTGCCTGCTCAGCTTTGCGTCGGCTGGAGCCGGTTCCCACAACCGGTTCTGCCATGCCGCTTACCTGGCAGTGAATAGTAAATTCCTGATCGTGCGCTTCGCCACGCACCTGTACCACCAGATAAGATGGTAACGGCAGATGACGACCCTGCAAGAACTCCTGCAGACGCGTTTTTGGATCCTTTTGTTTATCGCCCGGGCTGATCTGATCGAGACGACTGGCGTACCAGTTGAGGATCAGCTGCTCTACCGTCTGGATATCGCTGTCGAGGAAAACCCCGCCAATCAGCGCTTCCACGGTATCCGCAAGAATCGATTCACGACGGTAGCCGCCGCTTTTCAGTTCACCCGGCCCCAGGCGTAAACATTCGCCCAGGTCAAATTCCCGTGCCATTTCAGCCAGCGTGTTGCCACGCACCAGCGTGGCGCGCATGCGGCTCATGTCGCCTTCATCCACGCGCGGGAAGCGCTGATAAAGGGCGTTAGCAATGACGTAACTCAGAATTGAGTCGCCCAGGAATTCCAGTCGTTCGTTGTGTTTACTGCTGGCGCTGCGGTGAGTGAGCGCCTGCTGTAACAATTCCTGATGGGTAAAAGTGTAGCCCAGCTTTCGTTGAAGCTTGTTAATTACGATGGGGTTCATGCGTTACCAATTTCTGAATGCGTCAATTATGCTGCACACGGAACAGGGCTGAGCCTGTACACCAACACGATCTGTTTCGTGTGCAGTGGCCTGGTATACGACCAGGCCACCCGTAGTTAATGTTGCCCGCAGGCAAACATTAGTGAATACCGCCAATCCTGCTGAGACGAACGCCCGTTGGCCATTCCCCTTCCTGCTTGTCAAAGCTCATCCAGATGGCGGTGGCTTTGCCTACCAGATTACGCTCCGGGACAAAGCCCCAGTAACGGCTATCTGCGCTGTTGTCGCGGTTATCACCCATCATAAAGTACATGCCTTGCGGCACGACCCAGCTCGACTGCGGCTGGCCCGGCTGCTGGTAATATGAACCCGGCTGACTCTGCGCCTGGGTTACCAGCAGAATACGGTGGGTGACATCGCCCAGCGTCTCGTTGCGGGTGGCTAAACGCAGGCCGCCCTGCATCGATTCGCCCTGTGGTACCTGATAGAAACCGTTGCCAACTTCGTTACCGCTGAAGCCGCTAAAGGTCTGAATAAAGTCGCTTGGCTGCACGTCTGAATAGGTCACTGCCAGCGCTTTATCGCACGGCGTGCCGCCATCACAGGCGGGCTGAATTGAGACCGTTTTGCTCAACGGATCGTACACCACGCGGTCACCCGGCAGGCCAACAACGCGCTTAATGTAATCCAGGCTCGGATCTTTCGGGTATTTAAATACCGCGATATCCCCGCGCTTCGGATGGCCAGTTTCGATCAGCGTGGTCTGAGTAATCGGATCTTTAATCCCGTAGGCGTATTTCTCTACCAGGATAAAGTCACCAATCAGCAGCGTTGGCATCATTGAACCGGAAGGGATCTGGAACGGCTCATAGATAAATGAGCGCACCACAAACACCACGAACAGCACCGGGAATACCGATGCCGTGGTTTCCACCCAACCCGGCTGCTTGTCAGCCTTGGTTTCCGCAATGCCTTCGGCCTGCGCCGCCGCGCGTTTGGCGCGACGGGCCGGCGCCCATTTGAACTTATCGATGCACCAGACAATACCGGTGACGAGCGTTGCTATCGCCAAAATCAGGGCGAACATATTAGCCATTCCAGTTCCCTCAAAGCCCGAATTCGGGCTTATTTGCTGTCTTTACCTACGTGCAGAATGGCCAGGAACGCTTCCTGCGGCAACTCAACGTTACCCACCTGCTTCATACGTTTCTTACCGTCTTTCTGTTTCTGCAGCAGCTTTTTCTTACGGCTGACGTCACCGCCATAGCACTTAGCCAGCACGTTTTTACGCAGCTGTTTCACCGTTGAACGGGCAATAATATGGTTGCCAATGGCCGCCTGAATCGCGATGTCGAACTGCTGACGCGGGATCAGGTCTTTCATTTTCTCGACCAGCTCGCGGCCGCGGTACGGCGCGTTGTCGTTGTGGGTGATCAGCGCCAGCGCATCGACGCGCTCGGAGTTAATCAGAACATCGACGCGCACCATGTTGGACGCCTGGAAGCGTTTGAAGTTGTAGTCCAGCGACGCGTAGCCACGGGACGTTGACTTCAGACGGTCGAAGAAGTCGAGTACCACTTCCGCCATCGGGATTTCATAGGTCAGCGCAACCTGGTTTCCGTGGTAAACCATGTTGGTCTGCACGCCGCGCTTCTCGATACAGAGCGTGATGACGTTGCCGAGGAACTCCTGCGGCAGCAGCATGTGACACTCGGCGATGGGCTCGCGCAGCTCTTCAATGTTGTTCAGCGGCGGCAGTTTACCCGGGCTGTCCACATAGATGATCTGGTTGTCGGTGGTCACCACTTCGTAAACCACGGTAGGTGCCGTGGTGATCAGCTCGAGATCGTACTCACGCTCCAGACGTTCCTGGATGATCTCCATGTGCAGCAGACCCAGGAAGCCACAGCGGAAGCCAAAGCCCAGCGCGGTAGAGCTTTCCGGCTCATAGAACAGGGAAGCATCGTTCAGGCTCAGCTTGCCAAGCGCATCACGGAAGGCTTCATAATCGTCAGAGCTGATGGGGAACAGACCGGCGTAAACCTGCGGCTTCACTTTTTTAAAGCCTGGCAATGCTTTGTCAGCGGGGTTACGTGACTGGGTCAGAGTATCCCCGACCGGAGCGCCAAGAATGTCCTTGATAGCACATACCAGCCAGCCTACTTCACCACAGTTCAGCACGTCGGTATCAACGCGCTTCGGCGTGAAGATACCCAGGCGGTCAGCGTTATAAACCTGACCGGTGCTCATCACCTTAATTTTGTCGCCTTTACGCATGGTGCCGTTTTTGATACGCACCAGCGAGACGACGCCAAGGTAGTTGTCGAACCAGGAGTCGATGATCAGCGCCTGCAGCGGGGCTTCCGGGTCACCTTCCGGCGGTGGAATGTCGCGCACCAGGCGCTCGAGCACGTCAGGCACGCCGATACCGGTTTTCGCTGAACAGCGCACCGCATCAGTGGCATCAATGCCGACAATATCTTCAATCTCCTGCGCCACGCGATCCGGATCGGCCGCCGGCAGGTCAATTTTGTTCAGTACAGGTACGACTTCCAGATCCATTTCCATCGCGGTGTAGCAGTTTGCCAGGGTCTGAGCTTCTACGCCCTGCCCGGCATCCACCACCAGCAATGCACCTTCACAGGCCGCCAGCGAGCGCGAAACTTCATAGGAGAAGTCAACGTGTCCCGGAGTGTCGATAAAATTGAGCTGGTAAGTTTTACCATCGGGTGAATGGTAATCGAGCGTCACGCTCTGCGCTTTAATGGTGATGCCGCGCTCACGCTCTAAATCCATGGAATCCAGAACCTGCGCAGCCATTTCGCGTTCGGTTAACCCGCCGCAAATCTGGATCAGACGGTCAGAGAGCGTGGATTTACCGTGGTCGATGTGGGCGATGATAGAAAAGTTTCTTATGTGCTTCATTATTGAGATTTTTCTGCCTTACAAATTCTGGAACTCTCGCGATGCGAAGCAGGAGAGCGTGATATCACAGGCGGACACTGGCCCGAAAGGCAGCATTCTACACTACATATCAAAGGGGTGGAATCTTCGCAGGCAGGCAATAGTGCACGCAAAGGCATATCGACGAGGAAATAAGATTTGAACCAGCGTGGAACGGGGCTGACGGCAGGACAAACCCGCCGCCAGATTCGAGGCCAGTCAGGCATCGGTAGTCACGTGCAGCGCGTCAGGAGGCAGTGCAACGCTGAGGATCACCGGCTGGAAAGAGGCTGAACGGCCCAGAATGCTGGAGATACCTTTTGCAATAATAAAACCGCCCACGCCGCCAAGCAGCGCGCCGCTGGCCGCAGCCAGATCGCTGTGGAACAGCATCTGGAAAACGCCGGCCAGAACGAATAAACCGATAAGCGGCGTCATATAAACAAGGAATGCCGAACTCAGCAGGCTGGTTTCGGCAATGCCTAATTCAATACGCTGGCCCGGCTGCAGCGGCTCGACGCTGGTGATTTTCATCACGTGCGCATTTTTTGGCCCCAGCTTGTTCAGCATATGGCTGCCACACCCCTTGCGGGCAGAGCAGCTGCTGCAGGAAGTTTTCATTTCGGAGTGCAGTGTGGCAATACCATTCTGCCACGAGACCACCGTCGCCCATTCTCTCATCATGGTGTTTTACCCATCGTCACGCTGTCAGCAATACGTTTAGCGGTGGCAGGAGGCAGTTCGCCCACTACCGTAATTTCCGCATTATTACGCACTTCAGTCTGCACCGTACGACGCCCAGTGCGCAACTGCTGTGGCGAACTGCTTTTATCCGCCATCGTCACGTTGATGGAAAAACTGAACAGACCATCGGAGTAGAGCCGGGATTCCACCGGGCGATCAAGCGAAGGTAGCTGGCGGCGGCTCTGGGCGATCTCTTTCATTCCGGCGGGCAGCCAGCCAGCTTTCCAGTTGAAGGTCACCGCACCGCTGGTAGGTACTGAAAGCACCGGCGGCAGCTTAGCGGTTTCCAGGCCCTGCATAATCTTACGTACGCCGTCATCCACCGCGAAGCTGACCACGCGGTACTGTTCCAGCGTCTCGCCGTCGCGGTCCATCAGGTCAACCCGCAGCGGCAGCTTAGTGTCGCTATCCAGCCAGACAATGTAACCGTAGCGCGTACCATCACGCGGCACGATGCGGATCACTTCGCACAGCTGGTCGGCAATGCGCGTGCGGCCAACGGAGACAAAATCATAGGTCGCGGCAAGCTGCTGAAAATCGGCATACACCAGCGCCGGCAGCGAATCAACAATGTGATCCCCGGTCATGGTGAACGGTTCCAGCCCCGCTTCAAAATAGCTGACCTCATTGCCGCGCTGGATAATCTCACGGCGCGGCCCATCCATCTGCAACAGCTGGGCAAAGACTTTGTTGTCGATAACGGTATGACGGTAGCGAAGCGATTCAATGCCCATGCGGGAGACATTGATATAGGCAAGTTCGTAACTGAGAGACTGGCTGGCCTGCTCCATCTGTTGCAATAGTGCCCCGGAAGGCGTTTGCGCGGCCGGGGCGACAGAGGAGTACATCAGGCTGCCAGCCATAAGGCTGACTGCACACCAAAGCTGCTTCATTACTGCGATTGCATTCCTAACGACTGGTTACCTGGAACCTGAGCAGCAGCCTGCTGATCGGGGCTTTGCTCAAACTGCAGCTGTTCAGCATGCAGACGGCGTTGCAGTTCATAGTCCTGCAGCAGCGCGTTCACGCGGCGGCGCTGGTCCTGAACCTGCTGGTTAGCGTTGCTAGTGTTAGTGTTCGCGTTGTCCGCGGGCACACCCAGGCTAACCGGGGAAGCCTGCCCCATCATCGGCAGCGTGTTAAACACCGGGGCGTCGGAAGACTGACCGACCACCGGTTTATTGTACTGCTGCACGCCGACAATCACGGCCAGAGAAACGCAAGCGGCGACGCCGACCTGAGTAATCTGAGCTGCCCACGGGCGCACTTTTGCCCAGAACGGCATCACGGCAGCCTGTTCAGGTTTAGGCTGTGCTTCAACAATCAGAGGAGTGACTTTCTGCGCTGGCTCGTTCTCAATCGCCGCCATGACGCGCGCGGAGATATCAAAATCGAGCAGCTGAGGAACATCACCGCGCAATGTGTCGCGAATCAGGTGATAGCTTTCCCAGTTTTTCTGCAGCACAACGTCTTTAGACAACGCGGAAATGGCTTCATTATCCAGCGTTTCACCGTCCATCAGAGCGGAAAGTTGTTCTTTCTGCATACCTCAATACCCTTCCTGTGTCCGCTATCGCTAGCGTTGGATAAGCGGTTGAATTTTATTATCGATAGCTTCACGGGCGCGGAAAATACGGGAGCGAACAGTCCCTACCGGGCAATCCATGATCACGGCTATCTCTTCATAGCTCAGGCCATCGAGTTCACGCAGGGTGATAGCCATGCGCAAGTCTTCGGGTAACGTCTCGATGGTACGAAAAACGATTTGTCGCAACTCTTCTGACAACATTAAGTTCTCAGGGTTCGATATTTCTTTCAGAGCTCCCGCACTTTCGAAATTTTCTGCATCGATCGCGTCCACATCGGTAGACGGCGGGCGGCGCCCCTGAGCAACCAGGTAATTTTTGGCCGTATTGACGGCAATACGATAGAGCCAGGTATAGAAAGCACTGTCGCCCCGGAAAGATTCCAGCGCACGATAGGCCTTAATAAACGACTCCTGCACTACGTCAGGCACGTCTCCGGAGGGCACATAGCGGGAAACCAGGCTCGCCACTTTATGCTGATAGCGAACTACCAGTAAGTTGAATGACTTCTGGTCTCCTTTCTGTACACGCTCTACGAGAACCTGATCCGTTAACTGCTCGCTCATCCGAGGTAAATTCTCCCCAAATCTGTCTTCACGCGTAATCGCACTTCCAGCAATAACTCAATCTTTTTGAGCAAGCATGCGGTTTGAGTCGTCATCATCAGGAAAGTTCCATTACGCCATTATTTTTGTGTTGCCGCCGGGGGACAGGACAAATCAGCACGCTTTTTTATGCATTCTTACGGATTTGTCGGCCACTGCCTCTCTTTGTTCCTGAAACAGTGACGCTCAGGAGCCCAACAGCCGTCGCAGAGTACCGCAAGGAGCCTCAGTTTTCACCCTATAATCACGACAATAAGTGAACGTTCGTAATATTAAACGCCCTCTTACGCGAATTTTTCAAAAAGATGTCGTATTTGTGACGAGCACTATTTGATTTGGCTCCCACTCTCGAGCGTGGTCGATAAAAAGCCTTTTTGCCTGGTTAATTTGAGTGCTATGCTCAGCAAACAACCTGTTTAGTAAATTAAACACCATGACTCTCTCTTCCGATTATAGCTGTGACGTGTTGATTATTGGCAGCGGCGCAGCGGGCCTTTCGCTGGCGTTACGGCTGGCCGAAAAATATCAGGTCACCGTGCTGAGCAAAGGCCCGGTCAGTGAAGGCTCCACGTTTTATGCTCAGGGCGGTATTGCCGCGGTGTTTGATGAAACTGACAGCATCGAATCACACGTGGAAGACACCCTGATTGCCGGCGGCGGCCTGTGCGAACGTGAGGCCGTCTCCTTTATCGCCAGCAACGCCCGTCACTGCGTGCAGTGGCTGATCGACAACGGCGTGCTGTTTGATAAAGACACCCCGGCCAACCATGAACAGCCCTACCACCTGACGCGTGAAGGCGGCCACAGCCATCGCCGTATCCTGCACAGCGCCGACGCCACCGGCAAAGCCGTGGAAACGACGCTGGTCAGCCAGGCGCTGAGCCATCCGAATATTAAGCTGATTGAACGCAGTAACGCCGTTGACCTGATTGTTTCCGATAAAATCGAGCTACCGGGCGAGCGCCGCGTGGTGGGCGCCTATATCTGGAACCGCAAGCGTGAAGCGGTGGAAACCTGCCGCGCCCGCGCCGTGGTGCTGGCAACCGGCGGCGCGGCGAAAGTCTATCAATACACCACCAACCCGGACGTCGCCTCCGGTGATGGTATCGCGATGGCCTGGCGTGCAGGCTGTCGCGTCGCCAACCTTGAGTTTAATCAGTTCCACCCAACCTGCCTGTTCCACCCGGATGCACGCAACTTTCTGCTGACCGAAGCGCTGCGCGGTGAAGGGGCCGAACTGAAGCGCCCTGACGGCACGCGCTTTATGCCTGACTTCGATCCGCGCGGCGAGCTGGCCCCGCGTGATATCGTGGCGCGGGCGATTGACCATGAGATGAAGCGGCTCGGCGCTGACTGCATGTATCTGGACATCAGCCACCAGCCGCCGGAATTTATCCGCGCCCATTTCCCAACCATTTATGAAAAGCTGCTGACGCTCGGCTTTGACCTGACGAAGCAGCCGATCCCGATTGTGCCTGCGGCGCACTACACCTGCGGCGGCGTGATGGTCGATCAGCAGGGGCGCACCGATCTCAGCGGCCTGTATGCTATTGGCGAGGTCAGCTACACCGGCCTGCACGGTGCTAACCGCCTGGCCTCAAACTCGCTGCTGGAGTGCCTGGTGTATGGCTGGTCAGCCGCCGAGGATATCCATCGTCGCCTGCCGGACCTGCCGATGGTGGCGGGACTACCTGCATGGGATGAAAGCCGGGTCGATGATTCGGACGAGCGCGTGGTGATCCAGCATAACTGGCACGAGCTGCGGCTGTTTATGTGGGACTACGTCGGTATTGTGCGCACCACTAAACGCCTTGAGCGCGCCCTGCGCCGCATCAACACGCTGCAGCAGGAGATTGACGAATATTACGCCAATTTCCGCATCTCCAATAATCTGCTGGAGCTGCGTAACCTGGTTCAGGTCTCCGAACTGATGGTGCGCTGCGCGATGGCGCGCAAGGAGAGCCGCGGACTGCACTACACGCTGGATTACCCGGAAGCGCTGGAAGAAGCGCTGCCGACCATTCTGCAGCCGCAGCTGAACGATTAATTAGCGGAACAGATAGAAATCGCGGGTCAGGCTACAGTGCGCTTCAGAGTACTGCTGGTCAGGCCCGCGAATCGTCATCCGGTCCAGCAGTTGTTCACCGGCTTTCGGGGAGAGCGCCAGCAGCACGCGGTTAGGTGGCCGCGTCTCGTTATCAGACACGTCGGTGCGAAAACGCAGATGCCAGCCGCGCTGCAGCGCCAGCTCCACCAGCTTACTTCCGGCCGCTTCCGGCAGGACCACGCAGAAAAAGCCCTCTTCAGCGATCAGATCCTCAGCACACTTCAGCAATACATCGTGCGTCAGGCTGGCGGTGTAGCGCGCGGATGCCCGCTGCGGGCTGGCGCACTCCGATCCCGGCGCAAAATAGGGAGGATTGCTGACAATCAGCGAATAGCGCTGCAAACAGCGTTCGCTCCAGCTAACAATATCCGCCTGATGCACATGCACTCTGCCGGGCCACGGCGATGCTGCGACATTTTCTTTGGCCTGCCCGGCTGCCGCTTCATCGAGTTCCACCGCATCAATTTCGACGTTCTCAGCGGTTCTCTGCGCCAGCATCAGGGCAATTAAACCACTGCCGCTGCCGATATCCAGCGCACGCGTAACGTTCGCCACCGGCGCCCAGGCGCCCAGCAGCACGCCATCGGTGCCGACCTTCATCGCACAGCGATCGTGAGCAACAAAAAACTGCTTGAAGGTAAATCCGTTGGCGCGAAGAATGGCTTTCTGTTGTGACATTTGACTGACCTGAAAGGGAAACGGCGCTAGCATAGGACAATCCGCGATGAAGGAAAAGTCATTAACTCGACACAAACAGATGAAGATCGCGCTCAATCTGTCTATAATCAGCGCCCCAAACTGAGGTAGACCATGACTGTAACCACTTTTTCCGAACTCGAACTTGACGAGAGCCTACTGCAAGCCCTGCAGGAGAAAGGCTACACGCGCCCTACTGCCATTCAGGCAGAAGCTATTCCGGCAGCACTGGAGGGTCGCGACGTTCTGGGTTCGGCACCAACCGGTACAGGCAAGACTGCGGCCTACCTGCTGCCCGCGCTACAACATTTGCTCGACTTCCCACGTAAGAAGTCCGGCCCGCCGCGCATTTTGATCCTGACCCCGACCCGTGAACTGGCGATGCAGGTTGCAGACCAGGCGCGTGAGATGGCGAAACATACCCACCTTGATATCGCCACCATCACCGGCGGCGTGGCGTTTATGAACCACGCCGAAGTTTTCAGTGAAAACCAGGATATCGTGGTCGCCACCACCGGCCGCCTGCTGCAGTACATCAAAGAAGAAAACTTCGACTGCCGCGCGGTGGAAACGCTGGTGCTGGATGAAGCCGACCGCATGCTGGACATGGGCTTCGCTCAGGATATCGAAACCATCGCCGCCGAGACCCGCTGGCGCAAACAGACGTTGCTGTTCTCCGCCACGCTGGAAGGCGAAGCTATTAAAGACTTCGCAGAACGCATTCTGAACGAGCCGATCGAGATTGAAGCCGATCCGGCACGCCGCGAGCGTAAAAAAATCCAGCAGTGGTACTACCGCGCGGACCATATCAAACATAAAACCGCACTGCTGATCCACCTGATGAAGCAGCCGGAAGTGACCCGTGCCGTGGTGTTCGTGCGCAAGCGCGAGCGTGTGCACGAGCTGTGCGGCTGGCTGCGCGAAGCGGGCATCAACACCAGCTACCTAGAGGGTGAACTGGTGCAGGCCAAGCGTAACGAAGCGATCAAACGCGTGGTTGAAGGCCGCGTTAACGTACTGGTGGCCACCGATATCGCCGCGCGTGGCATCGACATCGACGATGTCAGCCACGTGTTCAACTTCGATATGCCGGTCACCGCAGATACCTACCTGCACCGTATTGGCCGTACCGGCCGTGCAGGTAAAAAAGGCATCGCCATCTCCCTGGTTGAAGCCCACGACAACATGCTGCTGGGACGCATCAGCCGCTACATCAAAGAGCCGTTGAAAGCGCGTACCATTGATGAGCTGCGCCCGACCACCCGCGCGCCAAATGAGAAGCTGAAAGGCAAACCGTCGAAGAAAGTGCTGGAAAAGCGTAAGCAGCAGAAAGAAAAAGAGAAGGCCGAAGAGAAACCGCGCGTGAAAGAGCGCCATCGCGATACCAAAAATATCGGTAAGCGCCGCAAGCCAAGCGCGGCGAAAACTGACAGTGCGTAATAATCACACTGCATAACAAAAAACCGCCTCGAGGGGCGGTTTTTTATTGGCTGATGATGAGCCAAAATGGACCCTAGCGTTTAGGATATCGTCCAGCCAGCAAAAAGTCTCAACCTCAGCAGTCTCTCAGCAAAAACCTGGCCTAAAAACCGCCGATTATCAGTTAAGTAGACAACAAAAGCGCATGGCGCGATATTCGCCATCCGCCTATTTACCGACGCCTGTTAATGCTTAAAGGCTTTCAGTAAAGGTACGCGTAATCACGTCACGCTGCTGTTCTGGCGTCAAAGAGTTAAAACGCACGGCATAACCGGAAACGCGAATGGTCAGCTGCGGATATTTCTCCGGGTGCTTCACCGCCTCTTCCAGCGTTTCACGGCTCAGGACGTTGACGTTCAGATGCTGACCGCCCTCCACGCGCACCTGCGGTTTCACCTCCAGCGGGATTTCACGATATTCGATTTCACCGAGATCGCTGACCGGTACCACCTGATCTTCGCTGTAGCCGGCTTTAGCACAAACGCAGCGTGCTTCCGCTTTGTCGCTGTCCAGCAGCCAGAAAGAGTTCAGCAGGGCATTATTGGTTGCTTGAGTAATTTGAATTCCGGTAATCATGTTGTTGCCTCCCAGGCAATGGGCGCTGAAGAGAAGCTCAGCGCCAGGTTGATGGATAAACCCGTAATTGACTGGGATCTGTATACCAGCCTGTGGATATGGCCTCTTTGATGCAAATCAAGCCATCGCTGGCACACTCGCTGGGTGATTGAGCAACTTTCTGTTTTATATCAATTTTAGCCGGATAATAATTTCTTTAATTCGTGTAAAAATTCAATTATTTTTTAAGTGTCACCCCGTGGGAAAGCGCGCTAAGCTACGCCCTTTGATGACGTTAAGGAGACGGTAATGGTCAATACCATGACCTGGCACGATGTGCTGGCTGAGGAAAAAGAGAAACCTTACTTTAAGGAGACGCTGGCCCGGGTAGCGGCAGAGCGTGCGGCTGGCAAAACCGTCTATCCCCCGCAGAAAGATGTTTTTAACGCTTTTCGCCTCACCGAACTGGGCGCGGTAAAAGTGGTTATTCTGGGTCAGGACCCTTATCACGGCCCCAACCAGGCGCATGGACTGGCCTTTTCCGTACTGCCGGGGGTCGCAGTGCCCCCTTCGCTGGTCAATATGTATAAAGAGCTGGTGACGGATATTCCCGGCTTCCAGCGCCCGAATCACGGCTTCCTTGAAAGTTGGGCACGGCAGGGGGTGATGCTGCTGAACACCGTGCTGACGGTGGAGGCCAGCCAGGCGCATTCGCACGCCAAATTCGGCTGGGAAACCTTTACCGATAACGTTATTGCCGCCATTAACCAGCATCGCGAAGGCGTGGTCTTTCTGCTGTGGGGCTCGCACGCGCAGAGGAAAGGCAGCATTATTGACCGCCAGCGCCATCATGTCCTGCAGGCGCCGCACCCTTCCCCGCTCTCCGCGCATCGCGGCTTTTTTGGCAGCGCGCACTTTTCCAAAACTAATCAGTGGCTGAGCGAGCACGGCGAAACGCCGATTGACTGGACGCCGCAGCTACCGGCTGAATAGCCTGTAAAATCAGGGGGTAGCCGCCCCCTGAAAAATAATTGCCCTGCTGAATTACTTACATTTCCACACGCTTAACTGCGAAGTCCGTCACAATTTCTTATCAAGTTTTCCCCTCTGCTGCCGATGGGTTCGAACTCGAGGAGCATAAAAATGCTCCCTTTCTGGCTCGAACTAACTTAGGGGTAAATTCAATGTCATCGCTAAAGAATATGAGAGTGGGCGTGCGGCTTGGTGCCGCATTTGGCCTGGTGATCCTGCTTTTGATCATCGTCAGCGCTACCGCAATTATCAAGACCAGCAACATTAATCATTCCATCGACAGCATCATCAGCGATCGCTACACCAAAGTCCGCCTGTCGTTTGATGTGCGCGACGGCGTTAATGACCAGATCAAGTTCTTGCGCGGAATGGTGCTGGATGCCGCCAACCCGGGAGCCAATGATAAGCGTTTTACTCAGCTGGAAGCAGCAACCGCCAAAACCGATGCGGCGATTGACAAGATTGCCAAGCTGCAAACCACGCCAGTCGGCATTCAGAAGATCAAGGATGTGAAAGCGGCAGCAGCCCTGTTCGAGCAGGATAAGCGGGATCTGCTGGATCTGGTGCGCGCGCGGGATATCACCAATGCCACCGAAGTGGTGCTGCGTAAAATCACTACCACGCAGAATGCCTTCCTCGATATCGTGGTGGCCTTTGCCGACTCGCAGTCTGGCCAGCTTCAGGCCGAAGGCGTTAAGGCGGTGAAGGATGGCTCAACGGCGATTAAGATCACGCTGATCTTCTCCGCGCTGGCGATGATTGCGGCGGTGCTGCTGGGTTATTTCCTCACCCGCTCTATCGTACGTCCGCTGCGTGAAGCGGTGAAAATTGCCGAAAATGTCGCGGCGGGCGATCTGCGCAGCGCCATTCATGTCACCTCAACGGATGAAACCGGCCAGCTGATGCAGGCACTGAAGAACATGAATGAAAATCTGCTGAAAATTGTCTATGAAGTGCGGTCCGGCACCGACCTGATTGCCAATGCCTCCAGCGAAATTTCGGCGGGCAATATGGACCTCTCCGCCCGTACCGAGCAGCAGGCCAGCTCGCTGGAAGAGACAGCTTCGGCAATGGAACAGATCACCTCAACGGTGAAGCAGAACGCCGACAACGCACGCCAGGCCAACCAGCTGGCCGCCCAGGCTTCACAGGTTGCCTTGCAGAGCGGCGATGCGGTGAAACAGGTGGTCAGCACTATGGAGATGATTAACGGATCGTCGAAAAAAATCGTCGATATCATCAGCGTGATTGACGGCATTGCCTTCCAGACCAATATCCTGGCGCTGAACGCCGCCGTTGAAGCCGCACGCGCGGGCGAGCAGGGGCGCGGTTTTGCCGTGGTTGCCTCAGAAGTACGCAGCCTGGCGCAGCGCTCGGCTTCCGCCGCGAAAGAGATTGCGCAGCTGATTCAGGACTCGGTGAGTAAAGTTGATGAGGGTGGCAAACAGGTGGCGAAAGCAGGTTCCACCATGGATGAAGTGCTCTCCAGCGTGAAAAGCGTGACGCAGATTATTGGCGAAATCTCGATTGCCAGCGCCGAACAGAGCAGCGGTATCGATGAGATCAACATGGCGATCACCCAGATGGACCAGGTGACCCAGCAGAACGCCGCGCTGGTCAACGAGTCAGCCGCGGCAGCGCAGTCGATGCAGGAGCAGGCAGATCAGCTGTCGGTCGCGATCCGCGCATTTAAGGTTAACGAACCTGCTTTCCAGTAAGCGCGCATAAAAATAGCCGCACAAGGCGGCTATTTGGATACTGCAGGAGCGACCGGGGAAAAGGTCGCCCCGTGCAGGCATTAAGCTTTGGCTTTGGCGACGGCAACCATCGCCGGGCGCAGCAGGCGACCGTTCAGGGTATAACCGCGCTGCATCACCATCAGCACGTGGTTTGGTGCGACCTCTTCAGACTCCATCATCGACATCGCCTGATGCACTTCCGGGTTGAACGGCACATTGGTGTCGCCAACCACTTCCACGCCAAACTTACGTACCGCACCCAGCAGTGACTTCATGGTCAGGTCGATGCCTTCAATCATCGAAGCCAGTTCCGGGTTCTCTTTATCGGCCACTTCCAGCGCGCGCTCCAGGCTGTCGATCACTGGCAGCAGCTCGTTGGCGAATTTTTCCAGCGCAAATTTGTGCGCTTTTTCCACATCCAGTTCGGCACGGCGACGGATGTTTTCGATCTCTGCCTGAGCACGCAGCTGCGCATCGCGCACGCCACCCAGAGAATCGGCCAGCTGTGCTTCCAGTTCAGCAATACGCTCATCACGCGGATCCACCACTTCTGCTGTTTCCGCGTCCTGGTTTTGTGCCTGCTCCATCTCGATTTCGTCTGAAACTTGCTCGTTTGGTGTGTTCTGTTCTTTACTACTCATGAATTTCTCCGCGTTTGTGCATATTCATCTCGCTGGTTCGCTTATTATGGGGATCAGAATCGCGGTTTCAAGGGAACCAGTCACATTGTCGGGGCAGTTTACCTCGTAAGGAATGCCAGTAACATGAATACCCACTTCAACTGCATCGGGATCGTCGGCCATCCACGCCACCCTACTGCACTCAGCACCCATGAAATGCTGTATCGCTGGCTGACCGGGAAAGGCTATCAGGTCATTATTGAGCAGCAGATCGCGCGCGAGTTGAAACTGGATGGTGTCCTGACCGGAACGCTGGCGGAAATTGGCCGCAAGGCCGATCTGGCCGTCGTGGTCGGCGGTGATGGCAATATGCTGGGTGCGGCGAGAGTGCTGGCGCGCTATGACATCAAAGTGATCGGAATTAACCGCGGTAACCTGGGTTTTCTCACCGATCTTGACCCGGACAATGCGCAGCAGCAGCTGGCCGACGTGCTGGAAGGCGAATACTTCGTTGAGAGCCGCTTCCTGCTGGAAGCGCAGGTTTGCCGCCAGTCCGGCACGCCGCGCATTGGCACGGCGATAAACGAAGTGGTGCTGCACCCGGGCAAAGTGGCGCATATGATCGAGTTCGAGGTCTATATTGACGAGAACTTCGCGTTTTCGCAGCGATCGGATGGCCTGATCATCTCCACGCCGACCGGTTCCACCGCCTATTCCCTCTCGGCCGGCGGGCCAATCCTCACCCCGTCGCTGGATGCCATTGTGCTGGTGCCGATGTTCCCGCATACCCTGTCGGCCCGGCCATTAGTGATCAACAGCAGCAGCACCATCCGCCTGCGTTTTTCCCATATGCGCGGCGACCTGGAGATCAGCTGCGACAGCCAGATAGCGCTGCCTATCCAGCAGGGAGAAGATGTACTAATCCGCCGCAGCGATTATCACCTGAACCTGATCCACCCGAAAAATTATAATTATTTCAACACGCTAAGCTCAAAGCTCGGCTGGTCAAAAAAATTATTCTAAAAAGCGTGCTGCCTGAGTTTACTGTTTATAAAACCAGTATATACTGTATGAAAAACCATATCTGTGTTTTCATACAGGAAAGACAATTATGCTGGCACAACTGACCATCAGTAACTTCGCGATTGTTCGCGAGCTTGAGATCGACTTTCAGCGCGGAATGACGGCTATCACCGGGGAAACCGGTGCGGGTAAATCCATCGCCATTGACGCGCTGGGTTTGTGTCTGGGTGGTCGTGCCGAGGCTGATATGGTGCGCCAGGGGGCAGCACGGGCCGATATCTGCGCGCGCTTCTCCCTCAAAGATACCCCTTCCGCGCAGCGCTGGCTGACGGACAACCAGCTGGATGACGGTAATGAATGCCTGCTGCGCCGTGTGATCAGCAGCGATGGTCGCTCACGCGGCTTTATCAACGGCACTGCGGTGCCGCTCTCCCAGCTGCGTGACCTCGGCCAGGCGCTTATCCAGATCCACGGCCAGCACGCCCATCAGCTGCTGCTCAAACCTGAACACCAGAAAACACTGCTGGATGCTTACGCCGGTGAACCTCTGCTAATGCAAAACATGGCGCAGCACTATCGTCAGTGGCACCAGAGCTGCCGCGCGCTGGCGCAGCATCAGCAGCTGGCGCAGGAGCGTGAAGCGCGTCGTGAACTGCTGCAGTATCAGCTGAAAGAGCTGAACGAGTTTGCGCCGGTCAGCGGCGAATATGAGCAGATTGATGAAGAGTATAAGCGCCTGGCGAACAGCGGGCAGCTGCTCTCGACCAGCCAGCAAGCCCTGCTGATGCTGGCCGATGGCGAAGAGAACAACCTGCAAAGCCAGCTGTATACCGCACGCCAGCTGATGACCGAGCTGATTGAGATGGACGACAAGCTGAGCGGTGTGTTTGGCATGTTGGAAGAGGCCGCTATCCAGATCAGTGAGGCCAGCGATGAGCTGCGCCACTACTGTGACCGCCTCGACCTTGATCCTAACCGCCTGCACGAGCTGGAGCAGCGCCTGTCGCGCCAGATTAGCCTGGCACGCAAGCATCACCTCGCCCCGGAAGAGCTGCCCGTATTTCATCAGCAGCTGCTGGCAGAACAGCAGCTGCTTGACCAGCAGGAGAGCGACCAGGACGAGCTGAGCGCAGCCGTCAGCCTGCACTATGCTGCTGCCCTGAGCTGCGCACAGCAGCTGCACGAGCGCCGCACTCATTTCGCCAACGAGCTGAGCGGGCTGATCACCGACAGCATGCATACGCTGTCGATGCCGCATGGCCGCTTCAGCATTGAAATTCAGTTTAACCCGGACCATCTGACGGCTGAAGGCGCGGACCGTATCGATTTCCGCGTCACTACCAACCCTGGCCAGCCGGTTCAGCCGCTGGGCAAAGTGGCATCGGGCGGTGAGCTGTCGCGTATTGCGCTGGCAATTCAGGTGATTACCGCACGTAAAATGGATACGCCGGCGCTGATTTTCGATGAGGTGGACGTGGGTATCAGCGGGCCAACCGCCGCAGTGGTCGGTAAAATGCTGCGCCAGCTGGGTGAATCTACTCAGGTGATGTGCGTGACGCACCTGCCGCAGGTGGCAGGCTGTGGCCATCAGCATTTCTACGTCAGTAAAGAGACCGACGGTGCGATGACCGAAACGCATATGCAGCCGCTGGACAAGCGCGCCCGCCTGCAGGAACTGGCACGTTTACTGGGCGGCAGCGAGGTCACGCGCAACACGCTGGCGAACGCCAAAGAGCTTTTAGCCGCCTGAGCATTGCACTTTTTTACCGGATTGTGGTCATATCGTTGCTTCGCAGAGGTTTTAAACTGCGGAAAGGTTTATTATCATCGGCAGCTTACACTGGTATCGTAGTTGCACACTGATAGACCCATGTCCTGGAGCGGTTTGTTTCAGGGAGTCCGGGGATACGAATATAGCCACAAAGGAATAAACATTGATTATGCGCTGTAAAACGCTGACTGCTGCCGCGGTGGTTCTTCTGATGATGACCGCTGGATGTTCCACTCTGGAGCGAGTGGTTTACCGCCCGGATATCAACCAGGGCAACTACCTGGTCGCCAATGACGTCGCCAAAATCCATACTGGCATGACCCAACAGCAGGTTGCTTACACGCTGGGCACGCCGATGATGCACGACCCGTTTGGTAAAAACGTGTGGTATTACGTATTCCGTCAGGAGCCAGGCCACGAGCCGGTGAAACAGCAGACGCTGACCCTGACGTTTGACCAGAACGGTACGCTGACCAACATTGATAACAAACCTGCACTGAGCAAAAACGAAGGTTAATCCTCTGTTCAGCCAGAGGCCGCCCTTTTTTTCCGGTTGGCCTGTAAAAAAATAAGGCGCTCAATGCGCCTTATTTTTTTGCTGCCCGTTCCGCCCGCTGGCGGCGCAGATCTTTCGGGTCGGCAATCAGCGGCCGATAGATTTCGATGCGGTCACCGCTCTGCACTTCATCCTGCAGCTTCACCGGGCGGCTGAAAATCCCCACCTTGTTCTGCTGCAAACTGATGTCGCTGCGTATCTCCAGCAGGCCGGAGGCGATGATCGCCTGCTCTACGCTGCTGCCTTCCGGCACTTTGACGCTGTAAAGATACTGCTTGTCCGGCAGTGCATACGCCACTTCCACCACGATATCAGGCACTGTAGACCTCTTTCGCCCGCTGGGTAAACGCCTGCACCATGCTGCTGGCCAGCTCTTTAAAGATGCGGCCAAACGCCAGCTCAACCAGCATGTTGGTGAACTCAAAGTCCAGATTCAGCTCAACCTTGCAGGCTTCTTCGCTCAGCGCAGTAAAACGCCAGCCGCCGTTTAGCTTGCGGAACGGACCATCAACCAGCTGCATATGGATGCTTTGATTATCGGTCAGCGTATTACGGGTCACGAAGGTTTTACTGATGCCGGCTTTAGAGACATCAACTGAAGCGGTCATCTGGTCATCGCTGGCGTCCAGCACCCGGCTACCGGTGCAGCCCGGTAAAAACTGCGGATAGCTGTCGACATCGTTAACTAAGCGGTACATCTGCTCAGCACTGTACGGCACCAGCGCGGAACGACTAATCTGGGACATAACGATTCCTGTCAATTTCTAGAACTTATAAATAATACCATTGCCAGCAATCAAACAAAAATTCTCTCCGGCCGGGCATCTGCTAGAATACCCGTTTCCCCCGTCAGCGGCTTTACAGGGGATGCCATTAATCACTGCTTCATGTACACTAAGTAGCACTATGACAAAGAAAAAAGCACATAAACCCGGTTCCGCTACCATTGCCATGAACAAGCGCGCCCGCCACGAATACTTCATCGAAGAAGAGTTCGAAGCCGGGCTTTCGCTCCAGGGATGGGAAGTCAAAACTCTCCGCGCCGGTAAGGCCAACATCAGCGACAGCTACATTATGCTGCGCGATGGCGAAGCCTACCTGTTTGGGTCAACTTTCCAGCCTTTGAGCGTCGCCTCTACGCATTATGTCTGCGACCCGACGCGCAGCCGCAAGCTGCTGCTGAAAAAACGCGAGCTCGACACGCTGATTGGTAAAGTTAACCGTGATGGTTACACCATTATCGCGCTGTCGATGTACTGGAAAAACGCCTGGGCTAAGCTGAAAATCGGCCTGGCAAAAGGTAAGCGCGAGCACGACAAGCGCGATGACATCAAAGATCGTGAGTGGAAATTAGACAAAGCACGTATTATGAAACACGCTAATCGCTAACCTACTGGTACAGCGACAGGTTTTTCTGATATACTGCGAAACAGTACTTGGGGCTGATTCTGGATTCGACAGGATTTGCGTAGCCCTAGGAGCATGCCGAGGGGCGGTTTGCCTCGTTAAAAGCCGCAAAAAAATAGTCGCAAACGACGAAAACTACGCACTAGCAGCTTAATACCCTGCTTAGAGCCTTCTCTCCCTAGCTTCCGTTCTTAAGACGGGGATCAAGAGAAGTCAAACCCAAAAGAACTCGTGTGGATACCCGGCCTGGGGTTGAAGCACTAAAACTAATCAGGCTAGTTTGTCAGTGGCGTGTCTGTCCGCAGCTGGCCGGCGAATGTAAAGACTGACTAAGCATGTAGTGCCGACGGTGTAGTAATTCTGGACGCGGGTTCAACTCCCGCCAGCTCCACCAAATCTTTTCGCGGCGGTTCCAGAGCCGACCGCAGAAGTCCTGAAAGCCCACAAGGTTAACGCCGAGTGGGCTTTTTTGTGTTTGTAAAAAAACTCAGAACTCCAAAAATCCTGTAATTTTTGGAGTAGGATAAGCGGTAAAACGTCTTCCAAAACATGCAGGGACAGTTACATGAGAAGACAATGCATACGAAAGCTGTTACTTGGTTAATAATTAATTTTAGCTTGATCTCGTTGTAGATAACCTTAATATAATTATATAGTTAGATATTTAGATAATTAATATTAGACATATAATTACATCCCTGCTAATATCCAGAAAATATCCCTACCAAGGTGGAAATCTGTGAAAAGTGTCGGATTTTTCAATAATAAAGGTGGAGTAGGCAAAACCACTCTATTATGCAATGTAGCTGCATCACTTGCCATTCAGCATAATAAGAAAGTTCTAGTTATAGATGCAGACCCTCAATGCAATGCATCGGCATACATCCTTAAAGAAGAGGATCTTGAAAGAATTTTCTTGAATAACAACTTCTACAGCATTGATTCGTTCTTTGATCCTGTGCGAAGAGGTCAAGGCTATCCTCAAGAAATGCCTGAAATTGTTAGTAGTGAAAGGTTTAATGTTGATCTAATTGTTGGCAGCCCTAAACTTTCAATTAGAGAAGACCTGTTAGCTACTGACTGGGCTGCTACAAGAAATGGAGAACACAGGGGATTTCAAACCACTTATGTTTTCAAAGAATTAATTTCAAGACTACATCATTACGATATAATAATGATTGACATGGGGCCATCGCTTGGTGCTTTAAATCGATCTGTGATTCTTGGGGTCGATACTTTCCTAATGCCGCTTTCAGTTGATATCTTCAGTATGATGGCCGTTGAAAACATCATTAAATCTTTTAATACATGGA
This sequence comes from Erwinia aphidicola, assembly GCF_014773485.1. GTDB lineage: Bacteria > Pseudomonadota > Gammaproteobacteria > Enterobacterales > Enterobacteriaceae > Erwinia > Erwinia aphidicola. The sequence goes on from NZ_JACXBP010000003.1 coordinate 617,899, forward strand.
AATCAGCTCTTTCTGATGCAATTGAAAAATATATAGAAGCTGAAAACACACCATTTATGATAGCAAATAAAAAAGTTGAATGGGATTTAAGTTTCGCAGGCTATGTGATGCAACAATATAAAGCAAAGAGCAAATCAGGAGTTCGAGAGCCTGTAGCCGCATTTGAAAGAATCATTTCCAAACAAAAAACAGAATTAGTTGAGCTTTGTAATTTCTTCAATTCAAATATAGATGATTTAAACTTAGGTGAAATCCCAACACTTAGTAGTGTTGTTCCATTATCTCAGCAAGCCCACGCACCAATATTTGAATTATCTGCAAAAGATGGCATCGTTGGTTCACAATATACACGAGTATCAGAAGCAGCTGATTTCTTCCACAAAATAGCATCTAATCTAATTGAGCGTTTAGAAAAATGATTTCTTGGCCAGATACTTTAATTGCAGCTCTTGCTAGACGTCGTTGTGTGATTATGATTGGTGCAGGAATATCTAAAAATTCTGCTAATGATTTAGGTAAAAGGCCTGCAACTTGGGAGGAATTCCTTAGAGCATGTCTGGATGAAATAGATGATAAAGAGTGCATCGACCAGTTATTATCTCAAAAAGATTATCTAAGTGCATGTGAAATTATTAAAGAAAAACTTACTTTAGATATATTTATTGACAAAGTGCAAACTGAGTACCAGCGCGCTGGTTATAGACATGCGAAAATTCACGAACATATCTACAATCTTGATGCATCTATAGTTGCCAGTCCAAATTTTGATACTATTTATGATTCCTACGCAGGTGGTATATCAGCTGGTACTTTAATAGTAAAAGATCATACTAGTGATGATACTGCAAACTATCTGAATGGTGGTGACACAAGACTTTTGCTAAAAACCCATGGGTCGGCGAATGCGCCACAACAAATAATATTCACTCGCCGAGATTATGCTGAAGCTAGGACAAAATATGTTTTATTTTATGAGATCATAAAAGCTTTAGCTTTAACCCATACATTCCTATTTTTAGGATGTGGCACAGATGATCCTGATATTAGGATGCTATTTGAAGATATTCAGTTTGCACATGGTCGCATACCTTATCATTTCATGACATTACCTAATGGAGAAATTCATCGTGATTTACTTGGCATCGCTTCAAGATCAATGAGAGTTAAATTTTTATCCTATTCATCAGATAATGGACACTCGGAGCTTACTGATTCACTTGAACAGCTTGTAGAAAAAGTTGAACAATTCAGAATGGAAAACTTAAAAGAAACACAAAAATGGTAAACCATCAGCTTATTGACTAAAATTTATCATTCAGCAGTAAAACTTACCCCCCCCTCGACTTTAGTAAGGTGGAAATCGACTTCACGAATTTTTTTTCGACTTTCGGATGTTCAATTCTGACACTCTGCATGTAAAATTGTATATCGTGATTTAATATAATTCTGTCGGAGTTTAATAATCATCATTACCTTTCTTTCTCTAAATTAGTTGTAATGCCGTGATTACCACCGTCGGTTACCGCATCCTGATCAGGATAACCGGGAAGATCCACAGCTTCTCAAACTCTGCGTCTTTCTACGATGGCAATATGCCGATTATGCCGCTGATCGATTTGAATTCAACCGCAACAGGGCGTTATGGCTCATAAACCGTCGTGCCATAGTTACTTATTCGAAAATCGTCGCCAGTCGAGCCATCACATCATCAACTATTTCTGCTGGAGCATCCTCCAGCTTCCTGCCGTGTCGTGAAGCCATATCCAAAGCGCGCGGTTGATCGCAGCGGACCACGCCGACCGTGCGCATACCCGCGCCATCGAGTGGCACTGCAAATCCCGCTGTACGGGCAAAGTTGCCGCCGTTAGTGACAGGCAACACAACTGGTGTTCCCGTCAATCGGTTAAAAGCATCAGACGAAACTATCATAACTGGCCGCGTCCCCTGCTGCTCGTGTCTGAAGGTAGGGTCAAGTGAGACAGTCTAAATCCCCCCCTCTTTCCATCTAATAAACTCTCCACCAGCAGGTTTGTTGTTCAGCCATTCACGGTCATCAGGTGAAATTTCAGCGCGACTGTCACATTGAGCAAGCAACTGCTCAAGCGTATAGCGCGGGCGAGATTGTACTTCCACAATCAGTCGGCCAGCATTAACAGACATACCTACTTTCGCTCCAGCATTTAGCTGCAAAACATCCAGCAGCACAGGGGGTACGGCCAGCATGATTGATCCCCCCACTTTTCGCAGATTGGTAATGTACATAACCCCTCCTGTTTCATTATATAAATATATAACATCACAACTAAACGCTACCCACGTAAGCTGTAGAGTAAATTATGAGCCTTGCAAAACATCAACAGGCATCGCTAAAGCAATGCCTGTTTCCACTGCCAGTCGTCAGATCTCAGTTAACAGGTGATCTTCGCTCTCCAGCCGTAAACTCAGCATCTCAATGCGTTCCACCAGCACCCACAGCAAGATATCGCGGGCTATAGGGTGAGTGAGTTCGGTGATGGCAAAGGCCAGAGCGCGGCACTGGTCGCATAACTCGGTGGTTTCTAGCGGGGTGTAGTCATAAATTCCGTCATTCATCATGGTTATCTCGATACAGTTTTTAAGATATCCACCACCGAAACGCCAATTTACGGGAGGTGGACTGAGCAGGGTTGGCGTACCGACTGTATCACCCGGCGCTTCATCAGAAGCCCCCACTCAGTCCATCACGGATTATGCCCGAAAAAACTATACGGAACATACAGATGTGCAGAGGTTGTGACATCATTCGTAGTTAAAGTGGAATAATGCCGCGATACAAAGGTCAGGACGCCAATCCCGTCGCCGGATTTTGCCGACGCATGACCACCTTAATCCTCGCTGAAGCACTTATTCAAGCACACACGATGGGTTGCAGCCGATTCTGGAAGGCGGCGCATAAAACGTGACAATTACGCGTGCCTAAACAAACAAATCGCGACTCGCTAACCGCATTTATAAGCGCTGCGTGACGAGGTGCGGGGAATTAAAGGCGGTAAAGAACGTGTATATATCCAGGTTAACCCGCCTTCATACACCGGGTCGTTGGGAAAAGACGGTCGCCACCACAGTATATGAAGCCCACCTATCTTCCTGCCATCGTCGCGGCTTAACAATCGCAGCGGGCACGCTGTTAACAGGGATGAGGCCTGCCGGAGGTAAGCCGGACGTCACGCGGCAGGGATGCCGCGTGCCGAGCCCCGCAGGGATCGTCTTTTGCCGTTCCGGCGTGCTCTGGCTGGCCGCAGACCGGTTTGCTGATGGTATCGCGATGGAAGTCATGTTGGTGCGGGTTTACAGGATGTACCCTGCGGCACACGAAAGCCCCGGACTTCTGCCGGAGCCTCTGCGGGTCGACCGAAAAAGATGGTCGACCCCTACGGTATATGAAGGATCCGGGACCGACCGGAAAAGACGGTCGCCACCACAGTATATAAAGCCCACCGATCTTCCTGCCATCGCCGCGGCTTAACACTCGCAGCGGGCACGCTGTTAACAGGGATGAGGCCTGCCGGAGGTAAGCCGGACGTCACGCGGCAGGGATGCCGCGTGCCGAGGCCCGCAGGGAGCGTCTTTTGCCGTTCCGGCGTGCTCTGGCTGGCCTCAGACCGGGTTGCTGATGGTATCGCGATGGAAGTCATATTGGTGCGGGTTCACAGGATGTACCCTGCGGCATATGAAAGCCCCTGACTTCTGCCAGAGCCTTTGCGGGTCGATCGAAAAAGATGATCGACCCCTACGGTATATGAAGGATCGGAGGTCGAACGAAAAAAATGGTCGCCCCCTACGGTATATGAAAGCTCGCGAATCTTCCTGCCGTCGTCGCGGCTTAACACTCGCAGCGGGCACGCTGTTAACAGGGATGAGGCCTGCCGGAGGTAAGCCGGACGTCACGCGGCAGGGATGCCGCGTGACGAGGCCCGCAGGGAGCGTCTTTTGCCGTTCCGGCGTGCTCTGGCTGGCCTCAGGCCGGGTTGCCGATCGTATCGCGATGGAAGTCATGTTGGTGCGGGTTCACAGGATGTACCCTGCGACATTTGAGGCCACTGAATTCTGCCTGAGCCTCAGCGGGTCGATCGGAAAAGATGATCGACCCCTACGGTATATGAAGGATCGGAGACCGACCGAAAAAGAGGAGCGTCCCCAACGGAATATGAAGGATTAGAGACCGACCGGAAAAGACAGTCGCCACCACAAAATATGAAGCCCACCTATCTTCCTGCCATCGCCGCGGCTTAACACTCGCAGCGGGCACGCTGTTAACAGGGATGAGGCCTGCCGGAGGTAAGCCGGACGTCACGCGGCAGGGATGCCGCGTGCCGAGGCCCGCAGGGAGCGTCTTTTGCCGTTCCGGCGTGCTCTGGCTGGCCTCAG
>NZ_JACXBP010000004.1 GCF_014773485.1 Erwinia aphidicola
AATTTGCCTGGCGGCTTTAGCGCGGTGGTCCCACCTGACCCCATGCCGAACTCAGAAGTGAAACGCCGTAGCGCCGATGGTAGTGTGGGGCCTCCCCATGCGAGAGTAGGGAACTGCCAGGCATCAATTTAAAAAGGGCGACATTCGTGTCGCCCTTTACAGTTAAAAATGCTGATATGGCTCAGTTGGTAGAGCGCACCCTTGGTAAGGGTGAGGTCCCCAGTTCGACTCTGGGTATCAGCACCAGTTATAAAGCGTGAGTTCGGTAAATCAAGAATTTGCCTGGCGGCTTTAGCGCGGTGGTCCCACCTGACCCCATGCCGAACTCAGAAGTGAAACGCCGTAGCGCCGATGGTAGTGTGGGGTCTCCCCATGCGAGAGTAGGGAACTGCCAGGCATCAATTAAACAGACAAGCCTCATGCGAAAGCATGGGGCTTTTTTGTTTGTGCGCAATCCAGGAAAACACAATATTAGCGGATAACCGTTGAAAACATGGCGTTAAAAAAGCCCCAGCCATTACTGGTCGGGGCTTTGTACCTCAGTTACCACGTGAAATTAGTGGATGACCTGCGACAGGAAAGCGCGGGTGCGTTCTGACTTAGGATTAGAGAAGAACTCCTGCGGCGCAGCCTGCTCAACGATCTCACCGCGGTCCATAAAGATCACCCGGTCGGCCACGGTGCGCGCAAAGCCCATTTCATGGGTTACGCAAAGCATGGTCATACCATCTTCTGCCAGGCCAATCATGGTATCGAGAACCTCCTTCACCATCTCGGGGTCCAGCGCTGAGGTCGGTTCATCGAACAGCATGATTTTCGGCTTCATGCACAATGAGCGGGCAATCGCCACGCGCTGCTGCTGGCCACCGGAGAGCTGCCCCGGGAATTTGTGCGCATGCTCTGCAATACGCACGCGCTCGAGGTAATGCATCGCCAGCTCTTCAGCTTCTTTCTTCGGCGTTTTGCGTACCCAGATAGGGGCCAGAGTACAGTTCTGCAATACGCTCAGGTGCGGGAAGAGATTGAAGTGCTGAAACACCATGCCGACTTCCGTGCGCACGCGTTCGATATTACGCAGATCGTCATTAAGCAGGGTGCCATCTACCACAATACGGCCCTGCTGATGCTCTTCCAGATGGTTGATGCAGCGGATCGTTGTCGATTTTCCCGAGCCGGAAGGCCCGCAGAGTACGATACGTTCGCGCGGTTTTACCTGCAGATTGATATTCTTCAGGACATGAAACTGACCATACCACTTGTTCACGTTTTCCAGCGTAATCATCATCGCGTCGTCAGCTTGAGTAATAATTTGAGTCATGTTGAACCTCAGTGTGGCGTACGCCCGGTGTTAAAGCGCTTCTCCAGATACTGGCTATAGCGCGACATGCTAAAACAGAAAATCCAGTAGACCAGTGCAGCAAAGACGTAACCCTCGGTGGACATACCCAGCCAGGTTGGGTCGACGGTGGCCTGCTGCACGCTACTGAACAGATCGAAAAGGCCGATGATGATCACCAGGCTGGTATCTTTGAACAGGGCGATGATGGTGTTAACCAGCCCGGGGATGACCAGCTTCAACGCCTGCGGCAGGATCACCAATCCCTGGGTTTTCCAGTAGCCCAGCGCCAGCGACTCAGCGGCTTCGTACTGACCTTTTGGCAACGCCTGCAACCCGCCGCGCACCACTTCGGCAACATACGCTGACTGGAACAGGATCACCCCAACCAGCGCACGGATCAGCTTATCAATAGTGCTGCCTTCCGCCATAAACAGCGGCAGCATCACCGAGGACATAAACAGCACGGTGATCAGCGGGACGCCGCGCCAGAACTCGATAAACAGGATACAGAGCGTGCGCACCACCGGCATACGTGAGCGACGGCCCAGCGCCAGCAGAATCCCCAGCGGCAACGCACCGGCGATACCCACTGAAGCGATGATCAGCGTCAGCGTCAGGCCGCCCCACTGTCGGGTTTCCACGCGTTCCAGCCCCAGATAGCCGCCGTACAGCAGGAACCACACCACAATCGGATAGATCACGGCCCAGGCGGCGATATAGCTACCGCGACGCGGCAGGTTTTTCAGGAACATCGGGACGATTGATAGCAGGCCGATAACCAGCGCCAGATTAATGCGCCAGCGTAACTCGTGGGGATACAGCCCATACATAAACTGGCCGAAACGCGCATGGATAAACACCCAGCATGCGCCTTCCCTGGTACAGTCTGCACGGGTGTTGCCGAACCAGTTCGCCTGGAACACCAGCCAGTTCAGCGCGGGGGGGATCACCACCCACATCACCCAGATACAGAACAGGGTCAGCAGTGAGTTTCCCCAGCTGGAGAACAGATTTTTTCTTGCCCAAACGACGGCACGTGAGAACGCGTTAGTCGGTACGGGCGGAGTGTCATGAGTCGTTACAGTCATAATTATCCCGTTCTCTTAGCGTTCAATCAGCGCGATTTTGCGGTTATAGATATTCATTAACAGCGAAATCGTCAGGCTGATGATGAGATAAACACCCATGGTGATGGCGATTGTCTCAATGGCCTGGCCCGTCTGGTTCAGCACCGTCCCGGCAAACAGCGACACCATATCGGGATAGCCAATCGCGGCAGCCAGCGAGGAGTTTTTCACGATATTGAGATACTGGCTGGTCAGCGGTGGAATGATCACGCGCATCGCCTGTGGGATGATGACCTGGCGTAGCGTCACCGGGTTTGGCAGGCCGAGCGAGCGGGCAGCCTCATGCTGACCGTGCGGTACGGACTGAATGCCTGAACGGATCACCTCCGCGATAAATGACGAGGTGTAGATCGACAGCGCCAGCGTCAGGGCCGCCAGCTCAGGGATCAGAACAAAGCCACCGCGATAGTTAAAGCCCTTCAGCTCCGGGATATCCCAGTGCATCGGGCTGCCGGCAAACGTTGAAGCCAGCAGCGGAAACAGCACCAGCATCGCAATCGCCGCCGGCCAGGTGCGGCGCAGCTGGCCGGTTTTAAGCTGATGCTTTTTGTTATAGCGGAACAGGCCGGCCGTCGCCAGGACGGCAAGCAGTAGCGCCAACAGAAATGGCAGGGTGCCCGGCGCGTACTCAGGCCATGGGATGTAGAGCCCACGGTTACTGACGAAAGCGAGATCAAAGGCATTCAGCGCCTGGCGCGGTCCCGGCAGATTGCGCAGCACCGCAAAGTACCAGAAGAAGATCTGCAGCAGCGGGGGAATGTTGCGAAACGTCTCAATGTAGATATTGGAAATTTTCCGCAGCAGCCAGTTGTCAGACAGACGTGCCAGACCAATAAAGAAGCCGAGAAAAGAGGCAAAGACAATACAGAGTGCGGAAACCAGCAGCGTGTTAGTGAGACCCACCAGGAACACGCGTGCGTAGGTATCCCCCTCGCTGTAGTCGATCAGATGCTGGACGATACCGAAGCCAGCGCTACGTTCAAGGAAACCAAAACCGGAAGTAATGCCACGGCTTGCCAGGTTAATGATGGTGTTATGAATCAGATAACCTGCTACGGCAACAACCGCGACGATCGCAATGATCTGGTAAAGCCAGGCGCGCACCGCAGGATTGCTGAATGAAAAATCCCTTTTTACGGTTGGGCGTTGAGACATGATGAGACCTCAGTAACGAAAATTCTGTCGTGGGCACCCGCACACGGGTGCCCGGTAATCGGGGGAATTAACGTACTGGTGGCGCGTACTGGATGCCGCCCTGGTTCCACAGCGCATTCTGACCACGGGCAATTTTCAGCTGGCTATCTTTACCAACGTTACGGTCAAAGACTTCCTGATAGTTACCCACCTGCTTGATGATGTTGTAAGCCCATTTGTTGTCCAGCTTCAGGTCTTTACCGAAGTCACCTTCGGCGCCCAGCAGGTGAGCCATATCAGGGGTAGAGGGTTTAGCCGTCATCTCGTCGACGTTTTTAGAGGTAATACCCATCTCTTCCGCGTTCAGCATGGCGAACAGGGACCATTTAACGATGGTGAACCAGTCATCATCACCGCGACGTACTACCGGGCCCAGAGGCTCTTTAGAGATCACTTCCGGCAGTACGATGAACTCGTTTGGTTTGCCCAGCTTGATGCGCAGTGCATACAGCTGAGACTGGTCAGAAGCGAGGGTATCGCAACGACCGGTATCCAGCGCTTTCGCCGACTCGTCAGAACGGTCGAAGGTCACCGGGGTATACTGCATTTTGTTGGCTTTAAAGTAGTCCGCCACGTTCAGTTCAGTGTCGGTACCGGCTTGTATGCAAACGGTTGCGCCGTCCAGCTCTTTAGCACTTTTCAGACCTGCTTTCTGGTGGGTCAGGAAGCCGATGCCATCGTAGTAGTTAACGCCAGCGAAGATGAAGCCCATGCCGCCGTCACGTGCAGAAGTCCAGGTGGTGTTACGTGACAGGATATCCACTTCACCTGACTGCAGTGCGGTGAAACGCTCTTTTGCCGTCAGCGGGGTGTACTTTACCTTGGTCGCATCACCAAATACGGCTGCGGCAGCCGCACGACAAACGTCCACGTCGATGCCGGAAAACTTACCGCTGGCATCCGCATAGGAGAAGCCCGGTAAGCCGTCACTGATACCGCACTGCACAAAGCCTTTCTTCTTAATGGCGTCCAGCGTGGTGCCAGCGTGAGCCTGATTCGCAACCGCAAACAGCGTAGCAGCGGCAACCAAAGTTGAAAGCATCATCTTTTTCATAAAGCATCCTGTGTGGCGAAAACGTTTTGTTATGTTTAATGCACGCTTTGGTGCACTTTGCCTGTCTGTGGCCGAAGCCATTCACTGCTTTGCAAAGGTAATGCCAGATTTGCAGAGCCCTGAATCTATTGGAAAGCATTGCTAATATTCAGAAGCATTTGGTAAGTTCGATTAATATCGCGCACCAGGACGGGGCAAAAATAGCACTAATGGTCACAAATAGTGCAAATAGTTTCACTATATGGAAGCAGTGTGAGGGAGATAGCAGTTTTAGTGACTGAAGTGTAAAAAGAGTGGCTAACTCCAGCGCGCAGAGGCGCTGGAGGGGGGCAACGCGGGTTAATAGAGGGAACTGGCTCCGCCGGGACGCGTTTTAAAGCGGCGGTGTAGCCACATATACTGATTGGGCGCACGCATGATCTCGCGCTCAATGACGCGGTTCATGTACTCGGCGGCCTGCTGCTCGCTTTCGATGGGATAATCTTTCAGCTCTGGCTGGATCACTAATTCATAGCCGCTGCCGTCTTCGTTGCGAATCAGCACAACGGTGATCAGCGCAGGTTTTGCCATGCGTGCCAGCATCCAGGTGCCGCTGGTCGTGGCCGCCTCAGGCACGGCAAACAGCGGGGCGAAAACGCTACCTTTCGGGCCGTAATCCTGGTCCGGTGCAAACCACACCGCCTCACCCTGTTTCAGCGCCTGCACCATACCGCGCAGATCGCGACGATTGATCATCGCTTTGTTCGAGCGCATGCGTCCTTTAGTCTGCACCCACTCCATGAATTTGTTGTTATGCGGGCGATACATGGCCATCATCGGCTGACAGAGGCCCATTGCCCGTCCGCCAAGTTCCAGCGACATAAAATGCACGCCGATAATCAGCGCGCCACGGCCATCGGCCTGTGCAGCCTGCAGGTTGTGCAGCCCATTAACTTTAAACCAGCGCTTCACGCGGCGGTCGGACCAAAACCAGGCCATGCCGGTTTCAATCAGGCCCATACCCAGGGATTCGAAATTGCCGACGATGCAGCGCTCCAGCTGCTCTTTGTCCATATCCGGAAAGCACAGCTCCAGATTGCGGCGCGCAATCGAGACGCGGCGCTTCATAAAGCGCATAGAAGTGCGTCCTATCCAGATGCCGAACTTATGCAGTAAAGGATACGGGAGTTGGACCAGCAGAAAGAGTACGCTGACGCCAAACCAGGTTAACCAGTAGCGTGGGCGAAGAAAACCCCGGCGGAATTTTTGTGACGGCTTCATCTATTGCTCATTTTGACGTTAAGGACCAGAGAACCTGTAACGCAAGTTGACAACAATCAGCTGCGATACAATAACTCAGACACCCATTCAGGACGATGGTTTAGCCTGCTTCCTGAGATGGCAGAACTTTACATTTGCGGGGCGTGACTCACGGCTATCAGAAAGGTAAGGGCTGCAGGCCTGGGTAGGCATTTCCATTGGCTGTAATTTTACACAGATTAACGGGACTTCAGGAAGATGTGCAGAGGAATAATCTGACAAGAAAATTTTATCCGCTCAAAAAATAAAAAAGCGCCAGCCCCGAAGGGACAAGCGCTTTCGCAACAACATGATAGCCAAAGACTATTAGTTCATGCCGTATTTTTTCAGTTTCTTACGCAGTGTACCGCGGTTGATACCCATCATCAGGGCTGCACGGGTCTGGTTGCCACGGGTGTATTGCATCACCATGTCCAACAGAGGCTGCTCTACTTCAGCCAATACCAGCTCATACAGATCACTTACATCTTGACCATTCAGTTGAGCAAAATAGTTCTTCAGTGCCTGTTTGACCGAATCACGAAGTGGCTTTTGGGTCACCTGATCCTGTGAATTTACGGTAGATACGGTCAGTACGTCAGAATTTACGCGTTGTTCGAACATAGTTCTGTCAGCTCTTTATTTCTAATTACGCAAGATTTTCGAAGTATGCCTCCAACGCCTCCAGCTGTTCGCTGGCATCCTCTATGGCGTTGAATGTGCGCCGAAACTGGTCGTTTGGGGCGTGCTCCTGCAGATACCAGGAGACGTGCTTCCGGGCAATACGGTATCCCTTGCGATGACCATAAAAGTCGTGCAGTTCCCGTAAGTGCCCGATGAGCAAGCGCTTTACTTCAGCTAGTGGCATCGGTGCCAGCAGCTCCCCAGTGTCCAGATAGTGCTGGATTTCCCGGAAGATCCACGGTCTTCCCTGAGCCGCCCGTCCTATCATCAGGGCATCAGCCCCCGTATAGTCAAGTACGGCTCTGGCTTTATGCGGGTCAGTAATGTCTCCATTCGCGATAACCGGAATGGATACGTTCTGCTTAACTGTCCGAATGCTGTCGTACTCAGCTTCGCCGTTGAACAAACACGCGCGTGTGCGTCCGTGAATGGTCAGGGCCTGAATCCCACAGCGTTCAGCCAATTGGGCAATCTCTACGCAGTTGCGGTTGTCGCTATCCCAGCCAGTGCGAATCTTTAAGGTCACCGGTACGTCGACTGCATTAACCACCGCTGAGAGGATAGACTGCACCAGCTCAGGATGCTGCAGCAGTGCCGAACCTGCCATCTTACGATTCACTTTTTTGGCCGGACACCCCATGTTGATGTCGATGACCTGCGCACCCGATGCTGCATTGATACGCGCGGCTGCCGCCATCTCTTCCGGGTCACAACCGGCAATTTGCACGGTACGAATACCAGGTTCGTCACTGTGAACCATACGCAACCGTGACTTATCGCTGCTCCAGACTTCAGGATTAGACGACATCATCTCGGAAACAGTCATCCCAGCGCCCATTGCATAGCAAAGGGTCCTGAATGGCCTGTCTGTTATCCCGGCCATCGGGGCTGCAATCAAACGATTACGAAGCTGGTGATTTCCTATGCGCATGAAAAAAAAGTGACCATAGTGTGTCCGCAAGGCGGCGTATATTACGCATTTTTTCAGGAAGATGAAAGGCCAAACTTTGAACAATTCGCTGTTGCCAGGGGCTGGTAAGCCTTACCCGGCGGGCTTATTTTTTTAAATCATTTATAAAACAATGGATTAAAAAAAATTGACGAAATTGTGTACAAAGATTTTTCTTTTTTTGTGACCTGGATAACAACATAATTCACGTCAGTTTGCCTGTTATTCGGGACATCTGACGGATGTAAAGCGCTGGCGCAGCTCATCCGATCTGCGCCAGGTGGTTGTTTTATCGGCGGATCCCGGTAATGCGACACCACTCTTCTTTCTCGGCCACCGGGTCGAGAACAAAGGTATCGGCATAGGCTTCACACACGCTCTCGGCCTGGCTGGCCAGTACGCCGGAAAGGCCCAGATGCCCGCCGCCGATCGGCAGTACGCTAATCAGCGGTGCCAGTTCGCGCAGCGGCCCGGCAAGGATATTCGCCACCACCACATCGGCACTGAGGTTCTCCGGCTGCTGATGTGGCAGATAGAGCGACAGACGCTCTGATACGCCGTTACGCTCGGCGTTATCACGGCTGGCCTGAATCGCCTGTGGATCGATATCAATGCCGATGGCGGCGGCGGCCCCCAGCTTCAGCGCGGCAATCGCCAGAATGCCGGAGCCACAGCCGAAGTCGATCACCGTTTTGCCTGCCAGGTCGAGGCCGTCAAGCCAGGCAAGGCACAGCGCGGTAGTGGGATGGGTGCCGGTGCCAAACGCCAGGCCCGGGTCAAGCATCACGTTCACCGCCAGCGGGTCCGGCACATCGCGCCAGCTCGGGCAGATCCACAGGCGCTCGCCGAAACGCATCGGGTGGAAGTTATCCATCCACTCACGCTCCCAGTCTTTGTCCTCGATCTGCTCAATTTTATGCGGAAAACCTGCGCCTAACAGCGGGCACTGCTCCAGCCCGGCGATGACATCTTCCATCTCCGTTTCGGCATCAAACAGGCCAATCACATCGGTATCGCCCCACAGGCGCGTTTCGCCCGGCAGCGGCTCAAACACCGGATTATCATGCGTATCCTGGAAGGTGACCGAAACGGCCCCGTTTTCGATCAGCGCGTCGCTCAGCTCTTCAGCCTGGGCGCCGGTGCTGTTAATTTTCATTTGTATCCAGGGCATAGCGATTCTCTTTATTCAGACAATAGGGCGGCAGCGTCCGCTTCGGCGTCAACACGGCCAAAGCGGTTGCCAATGACAAACGCCAGCAGGCTAAGCAGCAGCGCTGGCACGATAGGGTGGAAGCCCCACGGTTGCAGATTCAGGCTGGCGAGCAGGGTATAGCAACCGGCACCGGCGATCATACTGCTCAGTGCGCCAGCAGCGTTAGCGCGCTCCCAATAAAGGCCCAGTACCAGCGGCCAGAGGAACACCGCCTCCAGACCGCCAAAGGCCAGCAGATTAAGCCAGATGATCATATCCGGCGGGTTCCAGGCCGCCAGCAGCAGCAGCATGCCCAGCACCAGGGTAATCGCGGAAGAGAGACGTTTCAGCAGCGGTTCGTTATCCAGGTGCTGCGGGCGCACGCGCAAAAACAGATCTTTAACGATCGTCGCCGATGATTGTAGCAGCTGGGCATTAATGGTGGACATGATCGCCGCCATCGGTGCCGCCAGGAAAACGCCGGCAGCCAGCGGCGGCAACACCTGGATCATCAGCGTCGGGATCACCTGATCGGGGATCGCCAGGTCAGGCAGCACCGCGCGTCCCAGCGCGCCCGCCAGGTGCATACCCAGCATCAGCACGGCGACCACCACGGTGCCGAGCAGGATCGCCAGATGCATCGCCTTACTGTCTTTATAGGAGATGCAGCGCACCGCCGTATGCGGCAGGCCAATCACCCCAAAGCAGACCAGCACCGAAAACGAGGCAAGGAAGGTGGGCGTCAAAATGCCCCCGACGCCGGATGAAGAGACCAGCTGCGGATCAATTTTCTGCAGCGTGCTGACGGCGCTGTGCATTCCGCCTGCGGCATGGATCACGGCAAACAGTAACAGGAAGGTGCCAATCAGCATCACCACGCCCTGCATCGCATCATTCAGCACGCTGGCGCGGAAGCCGCCAAGGGCGGTATACAGCGCAATGGTGCTGCCAAAAATCAGCAGACCTTTGTCGTAGGGGATCCCGGCGGCGGTTTCCAGCAGGCGCGCTCCGCCGATGAACTGCACGGTCATCGCGCCGATAAAGGCGACCAGCAGGCTCAGGCTTGCCAGCCACACCAGCAGCGGGCTGCGATAGCGCGCGTACAGCATATCGTTGAGGGTGACTGCATTGTAGCGGCGCGCCAGAATGGCAAACTTCTTGCCCAGCACGCCAAGCGACAGCCAAACGGCAGGCACCTGCACCATCGACAGCAGCACCCAGCCGAGCCCATATTTATAGGCTGCTCCCGGACCGCCGATAAATGAACTGGCGCTGATATAGGTGGTTGTCAGCGTCATGGCCAGCACAAAGCCGCCCATCGAGCGGCTGCCGAGGAAATACTCGCTCAGGAAGCTGCCGGCGCGGCGCTGGCGCATGGCAAAGACAGATAATCCGGCGACCAGCAGCAGATAGCCAATCAGCGGCAGAATAATTTCAAACTTCATGTTTATCGTCCTCCAGAGGAATGTCGCGGAAGACGACGCGCACCATCAGCCAGCAGAGAAAGATAAACAGGCCGGGTATCAGCAGGCAGGCCATTTCGAACCAGTGCGGCAGGCCAGTTACCCCCTGCGCGTCGCCCGGCAGCCAGGCTGACAGCGCCCAGCAGGCGAGATAAGCCACCGCCAGCCAGAAAGACCAGCGAGCTTCACGGTGGGCCTGTACAAAGCGTTTTTCCATGCGTTTCTTTCCCAAATAAGAAGGGGCCGAATAATCGGCCCCTCTGCATATCGATCGCTGACATTGTTGCGGGCCGGGCATGCCCGGCCCGCAACAATAGCGCAGTGGCGCGATAACCGCCCCCCACGGGACACAATCCCGCAGGGGCAGGCATGCCAGACCCGCGCTTGATTACTTCTCCTGCAGGCCGAGTTTCTTCTCCAGGTAGTGGATATTGGTCCCACCGTGCTGGAAGTTCTCGTCTGACATGATTTTCATCTGCAGTTCGATATTGGTTTTGATCCCATCGATGATCAGCTCAGCCAGCGCATTTTTCATGCGTGAAATCGCCACATCGCGGTTCTCACCGAAAGTGATCAGTTTGCCGATCATGGAATCATAGTACGGCGGCACGGTATAGCCGGCGTAGATATGAGATTCCCAGCGCACGCCAAAGCCACCCGGTGCATGGAAGCGGGTGATCTTGCCAGGGCTTGGCAGGAAGGTGTTAGGATCTTCAGCGTTAATACGGCATTCCACCGCATGACCACGGATGATCACCTCTTCCTGTTTGATCGACAGCGGCTGACCGGCAGCAATGCGCAGCTGCTCTTTGATCAGGTCAACGCCGGTGATCATCTCGGTAACCGGGTGCTCAACCTGAATACGGGTGTTCATCTCAATGAAGTAGAACTCGCCGTTTTCGTACAGGAACTCGAAGGTACCTGCACCGCGATAGCCGATCTCCACGCAGGCTTTCGAGCAGCGCTCGCCGATGTAGCGGCGCATCTCTTCGGTGATGCCTGGTGCTGGCGCCTCTTCCACGACTTTCTGGTGACGGCGCTGCATGGAGCAGTCACGTTCTGCCAGATAGATCGCGTTGCCCTGACCATCTGCCAATACCTGAATTTCGACGTGGCGAGGGTTTTCCAGGTACTTCTCCATGTACACCATGTCGTTGTTGAAAGCCGCTTTGGCTTCCGCTTTCGTCATGTTGATGGATTGTTCCAGATCTTTGTCGCTGCGCACGACGCGCATACCACGACCGCCGCCGCCGCCGGAGGCTTTGATGATTACCGGGTAGCCGATACGTTTGGCGAAGGCACGGTTTTTTTCCATATCTTCGGTCAGCGGACCGTCAGAGCCAGGTACGGTCGGTACACCGGATTTTTTCATCGCGGTAATCGCCGACACTTTGTCGCCCATCAGGCGGATCGTGTCAGCTTTCGGGCCGATGAAGATAAAGCCAGAGCGCTCAACCTGCTCAGCAAAGTCGGCATTCTCAGACAGGAAGCCGTAGCCAGGGTGGATAGCCACGGCGCCGGTGATTTCCGCCGCGGAGATCAGCGCCGGGATGTTCAGATAGCTTTTAACCGATGGAGCCGGGCCGATACAGACGGTTTCATCCGCCAGCAGCACGTGCTTCAGGTCGCGATCGGCCGTGGAGTGGACAGCAACGGTCTTGATGCCCAGCTCTTTACAGGCACGCAGAATACGCAGCGCGATTTCACCGCGGTTAGCAATTACAATTTTATCCAGCATGGTTCGCCTCGTTATTCGATGACTACCAGCGGCTCGTCAAACTCAACAGGCTGACCGCTTTCGACCAGAATCGCTTTCACAACGCCGGATTTATCGGCTTCGATCTGGTTCATCATTTTCATCGCTTCAACGATGCACAGGGTGTCACCGGCGTTAACTTTCTGACCGATTTCCACAAACGCTTTCGCGTCAGGGCTTGGGGTGCGGTAGAAAGTACCGACCATTGGGGAACGCACGATATGGCCACTGATCTCGGCAGCAGCTGGCGCTTCCATTGCTGGAGCGGTCGCTGGAGCAACGGCGGTAGCCAGAGCTGGCTGCTGCTGCTGCATCATCGGCGCAGCATACGCCTGCTGCATCATCGGGTAACCGACGTTAGCTGGTGAGCGGCTGATGCGAACTGACTCTTCGCCTTCAGAGATTTCCAGTTCAGCGATGCCTGATTCTTCAACCAGTTCGATCAGTTTTTTAATCTTACGAATATCCATGAGTGTGGTTCCGTACTCTGTTTAATTAGATGGTGACAGGCGTTTAACTGCCGTCTGTAAAGCCCAGGAATAACCGTCGACGCCAAGTCCACAGATCACGCCGGCAGAAATATCAGAAAGATACGAATGATGGCGAAAGGGCTCACGAGCATGCACATTGGACAGGTGAACTTCGATAAACGGAATACTCACCGCCAGCAGCGCATCACGCAGTGCTACGCTGGTATGAGTGAATGCCGCCGGGTTAATGACGATATAATCGACATTGCCTTTCGCTTCATGAATGCGATCAATTAACGCATGTTCCGCATTGGACTGGAGATGGCTCAGAGTCACGTTGAGTTTGCCTGCCTGTGCGGTCAGATCGCTGACAATATCGGCCAGCGTGGTGTGACCATACTTCTCAGGCTCACGGCTCCCCAGCAAATTCAGGTTGGGGCCGTTTAAGAGCAGTACATGAAACTTATCGGTCATCTTGCTGCTATCTCCTGCGATAACTGAGGCATCGCACAAAATACATCGCCAAAGCCGATTTGTCACCTTTTCAGATGAAATTTGGCCCTGGTCACCCTTCGAAGTCGGGCATTATAACGATATCAACGCAATTAGCAGCTAAATACTGGTCGTATCAGCGAAGATGATCAACCGCGCCGCTGAAAAAAGGCGCAGTTGAGTGTAGCAACTGTGGGGTGGGACACAATATTCGCGGTTCGCTTATCGGAACCAATTGCGAATCTTCTTATAGCGCCAGGCCAGCAGGATCGCCGCAATTAGCGCATAAATCCACGGCTGCGGGGAATAAACCTTAACCGACCACAGGTAGTGAATGGGCGCAAGGATCGCGACCAGATAAACGCCATTGTGCAGCAGCTGCCAGCGTTTACCCAACTTGCGCTGCGCTTTCTGGAAAGAGGTGAGTGCCAGCGCCAGCAAAATAAGCCAGCTGATAATGCCGAGCGTCAGATAAGGGCGCGAAACCAGCTCCGAGCCGAGCAGGCCAAGATTGCTGATACCCAGCTCCAGCAGGGAGTAGCTCACCAGGTGCAGGGTCGCCCAGGCAAAACACCACAGCCCGAGCAGACGGCGCACGCGGATCAGCAGCGGTTGCTTACCATAGCGCGCCAGCGGAGTGATAAGCAGCGACCCCAACAGAAATTTTAACGCCATCCTGCCGGTAAAATGCTGGATATCTTTCGCTGGATCGGCGCTAAACCAACCCTGATCGATGGATAACAGCAGCCACAGCAGGGGCAGAAATCCGGCGAGATGCAGCACAACCTTCAGTCCGGTGATCTGTTTAACCGACAGGCGCACCATTTAGAAGTTTTCCCGCAGATTCAGCCCGCGATACAGCGAAGCGACCTGGTCAGCATAGCCGTTATACAGCAGCGTTGGCTGGCGTTTCACATCGAGAATACCGCCGGACCCGATAAAGCGTTCGCTGGCCTGCGACCAGCGCGGATGGTCGACGTGTGGGTTCACGTTGGCAAAGAAGCCATATTCGTTCGGGGCGGTCTGGTTCCAGGTGGTCGGCGGCATATCCTTCACCAAAGTGATTTTGACGATCGACTTGATCCCTTTGAAACCGTATTTCCACGGCACCGTCAGGCGAATAGGGGCGCCGTTCTGCGGCGGCAGGGCTTTGCCGTATACGCCGGTGGTGAGCAGGGTGAGTGGATGCATCGCTTCATCAAGGCGCAGCCCCTCAACATAGGGATAATCCATGCCGCCGCCGATAAAGCGGTCCTTCTGGCCGGGCATCTCATCCGGCGCATAAATGGTCTGGAAGGCCACATAGCGCGCATTGCTGGTGGGCTCAGCAGCCTTCAGTAGTTTGCCCAGCTCAAAGCCAATCCACGGCACTACCATCGACCAGGCTTCAACGCAGCGCATGCGATAGATGCGCTGTTCCTGCGGGAAGCGTTTAAAGATGTCATCCATATCCAGCGTCAGCGGTTTACCGACCTCGCCGCCGATCTCAATTTTCCAGTCGGTGGTCTTCAGCGTCCCGGCATTGGCTGCCGGATCGGCCTTATCCAGCCCAAATTCATAATAGTTGTTGTAGCCGGTGACTTTATCTTCCGGCGTCAGGGCAAGGTCGGCCTGATACTGCTGTGGCTTACTGAAATCAAGTGGCTTACCGGCGGGTGCAGGTGGGCGATCGTGGCCTTTAAACCACGACAGCACATCCGCGCGTGCGGCGTTCGGCAGCGACAGGGCCGCCGCGCTCAGGCCCAGGGTTTTCAGCAGCGTGCGGCGACGGCTGTTGAACACGCTTTCCGGCGTGACGTCATTTTCAGTCAGTTTATTCACGGGTTTCATCGGCGACCCTTGCTCTTTGTAGGGGAATAAGGTTGAGCATGGCTCAGGGCCGGAGTTTGCGCGAGTAATCGGCAAAAAATGTGAAATTTCCTGGAAGAGATCCCCCGCCGGGCGGCAGGGGGAGGGGCGGTCAGTTAGCGGATGCGCACCAGCGTGCGGCCGGTGCTCTGATTATTCAGCAGCTTTTCTGCAGCAGTGGCGGCGTCGGCAAGGGAAAACTCCGTCGTGGCCTGCTGATAAAACGCGGCGGGCAGCACTTTCAGCAGGCGTTTCCACGCTTCGATGCGGCGCGGCGCGGGCGTCATGACTGAGTCGATACCCTGCAAGCGCACGTTGCGCAGAATAAACGGCATCACGCTGGTGGGCAGCGCAAAGCCGCCCGCCAGGCCGCAGGCCGCGACCACGCCGTTGTAGTGCGTCTGCGCCAGCACGCTGGCCAGCACGCGATCGCCTACGGTATCGACGGCCCCGGCCCAGCGCTGTTTCTCCAGCGGGCGCGACTGCGCGCTGAAGTCGCTGCGCGGCAGGATTTCATCGGCGCCGAGCTGACGCAGATAGTCGTGCGTTGATTCACGTCCGCTGACCGCCGCCACCCGATAACCCAGCGCGTGCAGCAGCGCCACGGCGGTACTGCCCACGCCGCCGCTGGCTCCGGTAACCAGTACCTCGCCACTGTCAGGGGTGACGCCTCCCTCTTCCAGCGCCATCACGCACAGCATCGCGGTGAATCCGGCGGTGCCGATAATCATCGCTTTGCGCCCGTCCATGCCCTCCGGCATTGGCACCAGCCAGTCCGCCTTAACCCGCGCCTGCTCGGCCAGCCCGCCCCAGTGATTCTCACCCACCCCCCAACCGGTCAGCAGTACCGGCTGCCCGCTGTGAAAACGCGGGTCGCTGCTGGTATGCACCCGTCCGGCGAAGTCAATGCCGGGCACCATTGGGAACTGGCGGATAATCTTGCCCTTACCGGTTATGGCCAGCGCGTCTTTATAGTTAATGCCTGACCAGTCAATGTCCACCGTCACATCGCCCGGCGGCAGCGTATCCGTGTCGATCTGCTTAACCGTCGCGACGGTGTGGCCTTCAGACTGTTCGAGAACCAGTGCCTGCATAAGAATCTCCTGAAAATGATGTCTGTAACGAAAATAGCAGCCTGCTGAGACTATACTCGCGAAAATGCGTTTTTATCTGACGCCGGGCAAGCAATCGGCGCGATGATTGTGTTATTTTTGCCCGCCGCTGCCGCCAGGTAGCCGAAATTCTCCGGTCGTTAACAATCAGGCTGCGGTTCAGTGTTAATGACGACTCGATCACCGCTGTTACATGGGCACAAGGATGCGATTAACCACCAAACTCTCTGCGATAGTCACGCTGCTTTGTTCACTGGCGACATTACTGATGCTGGTGGGCTGCGTGCTGAGCTTTTTTTATCTCAGTAACCAGCGGGCAGAACATCGGCTCCAGCGGATGGCCGATGATGTGGATAGCGCACTCCTCACTCAGTCGCCACAGCAGGTTGAGCCCTGGCTGCGTCAGCTAATGAATCCGCTGCAAATTGAGCGAATTGAGCTGCTGCGCCATCAAACGCCCCTTCTGCAGCTTGCCCGCCATCAGCAGTCGCTGCTGGACGACGAACCCAACCGCTACCGCCAGATCCTGCTACCGCTGCCGCGCCATGCGGATATGGCGCTGCGCGTGCAGTGGGTCGATCTCAGCCGCACCTGGTTTACCTCATTTATTGGCGCCTCAACGCTGTCGGCAATTGTCGCGGTGGTGGTGATCATGACCCTGCTGCTGTTACAGGCTCACCGCTGGATGTACCGTCAGCTGCGGGGAATGGAGCGGCTGGAGGCGCGTGCCGAAGCGATCATCAGGGGCGAGCGTTCATCAGTGCGCTCCGGTTCGGTCCATGAGTGGCCGCCCAAGGCCAGTAGCGCTATCGATCTGCTGCTGAGCGATCTGAAAGAGGCGGGCGAGCAGCATAATCGCATCGATACGTTAATCCGCGCGTTTGCCGCTCAGGATGCCCGCACCGGGCTGAACAATCGTCTGTTTTTCGATAATCAGCTGACCACGCTGCTGGAAGACCCCGAAGCGGTCGGGACGCACGGCATGGTGATGATGATCCGCCTGCCGGATTTCGACAGTCTGAGCGAACGCTGGGGCCATGCGGCGGTGCAGGATTATCTGTTTGCCCTCGTCAATATCCTTTCTACCTTTGTACTGCGCTATCCCGGCGCACTGCTGGCGCGTTACTTCCGCAGCGATTTTGCCGTTCTGCTGCCGCATCGCAGCGTTAAAGATGCGGACGGCATCGCCTCGCAGCTGATTAACGCTGTGGATACACTGCCGCCGACGCGTATGGTCGATCGCGACGATATGATCCATATCGGCATCAGCGGCTGGCGCAGCGGGCAGAGCACGCAGCAGGTGATGGAAAATGCAGAGCTGGCGACGCGGCAGGCGACCTTGCTGGGCGGCAATAACTGGTCAGTCGGTGAAGGCGGGCAGCAGGATCTGGCGCGCGGTAGCGTGAAATGGCGCACTTTACTGGAAAATACCGTCAACCGTGGCGGGCCGCGGCTCTACCAGAAACCGGCAGTCAATGCGCGCGGTGAGGTGGATCACCGGGAGATGATGCCGCGCATCTTCGACGGCGAGAAAGAGCTGCTCTCTGCGGAGTATCTGCCGATGGTGCAGCAGCTGGGGCTGGCGGAACGCTACGACAGGCTGATGGTGATGCGTATCGTGACGCTGATCGAACTCTGGCCGGAGGAAACGCTTGCTATCCCGTTGACCCTCGACTCATTATTACAGCGCTCATTCCTGCACTGGCTGCGCGATATGCTGCTGCAATGCACTAAATCGCAAAGAAAACGTATTTTATTTGAACTTGCAGAAGCGGATGTGTGTCAACACATCAGCCGCTTAGAACCGGTGTTCCGCTTACTCTACGGTTTTGGCTGTAGCGTAGCGGTGAATCAGGCAGGGTTAACGGTGGTCAGTACCGCCTATATCAAGCAGCTTCAGGTGCGGCTGATCAAGCTGCATCCGGGCCTGGTACGCAATATCGATCGGCGTACCGAAAATCAGCTGTTTGTACAAAGCCTGCTGGAGAGCTGTAAGCAGACTTCAACTGAGGTTTTTGCCGCAGGAGTGCGTTTTAAGGAAGAGTGGCAAACCCTGGTTGAGCTGGGCGTTACTGGTGGTCAGGGGGACTTTTTCGCTACCTCACAACCGGTTAACAGTAGCGTGAAAAAATATTCGCAAAGATATCGAGTTTAGTCTCACGTCTGGCGGGTTTTCACGTAGAATACCCGCGCGGTCATGGTGCGATGCGGATTTGTCGCAGACCCAGGCGAAACTGAAAATGTTAATTTTTATGTATGTTATGTCCGCTGAATCGTCGGAAAACCAGAGCAGATTGCCGGAATGACGGCCTCTGTCTCACAACAGATGCTTAAGGTTGTGACGCTGGCGCGAGATAGCATGATTTTTCACCGGAGCAGAACGTTTTTGCGCCTTGTCGCTGCTTCGTGTGGTTGGTAAAGTAAGCGGATTTTATTTTCCGCCCCCAGCTTGCAGGATTATCCTTTAGTATGTTTAAAAAATTCCGTGGCATGTTTTCCAACGACTTGTCCATCGACCTGGGTACCGCCAATACCCTGATTTACGTGAAAGGGCAGGGCATTGTTCTTAATGAGCCTTCCGTCGTTGCTATCCGTCAGGATCGTGCCGGTTCCCCTAAAAGCGTGGCGGCAGTCGGTCATGACGCCAAACAGATGCTGGGTCGTACCCCCGGCAATATCGCAGCTATTCGCCCAATGAAAGATGGCGTTATCGCCGACTTCTTTGTCACCGAAAAAATGCTGCAGCACTTTATCAAACAGGTTCACAGCAACAGCTTCATGCGCCCAAGCCCGCGCGTGCTGGTGTGTGTACCGGTAGGTGCGACTCAGGTCGAACGCCGTGCCATTCGCGAATCCGCGCAGGGCGCTGGGGCACGTGAAGTGTTCCTGATTGAAGAACCGATGGCTGCGGCAATCGGTGCTGGCCTGCCCGTTTCTGAAGCGACCGGCTCAATGGTGGTGGATATCGGTGGTGGTACCACTGAAGTCGCCGTGATCTCGCTGAACGGTGTGGTTTACTCCTCTTCTGTGCGTATCGGCGGTGACCGCTTCGACGAAGCGATTATTAATTATGTGCGCCGTAACTACGGCTCTCTGATTGGTGAAGCCACCGCAGAGCGCATTAAGCATGAGATCGGTTCAGCCTACCCGGGCGACGAAGTGCGCGAAATTGAAGTCCGCGGTCGTAACCTGGCAGAAGGGGTTCCGCGTGGATTCACTCTGAACTCCAACGAGATCCTCGAAGCGTTGCAGGAGCCGTTAACCGGTATCGTGAGCGCGGTGATGGTTGCGCTGGAACAGTGTCCGCCAGAACTGGCATCGGACATCTCCGAACGTGGCATGGTACTGACCGGTGGTGGTGCGCTGCTGCGTAACCTGGACCGCCTGCTTATGGAAGAGACCGGGATCCCGGTGGTCGTTGCAGAAGATCCACTGACCTGCGTTGCGCGCGGCGGTGGTAAAGCGTTGGAAATGATCGACATGCACGGCGGCGATTTGTTCAGCGAAGAATAATCTGCCTGAAGGAGTGCCGGGGCGCTGCCCGCACTCCTTTTTCATGTTGTCGAGGAAAACGCCGAGTTTATGAAGCCGATGTTCAGCAGGGGGCCTTCCCTGCAGTTACGCTTATTTTTAGCGGTTATAGTGGCAATAGGCGTAATTGTTGCCGACAGTCGTATGGGAGCTTTCTCCCAGATCCGCACCTATATGGACACTGCCGTCAGTCCATTCTACTTCCTGGCCAACGGGCCGCGTCAAATTCTGGACAATGTTTCTGAAACATTGGCCTCCCGCCAGCAGCTCGAGCTGGAAAATAAAGCCTTACAGCGTGAACTGATCCTGAAAAACAGCGAATTGCTGATGCTGGGGCAGTTTAAGCAGGAAAACGCCCGCTTACGCGAACTGCTGGGTTCACCACTGCGTCAGGATGAGCAGAAAATGGTGACGCAGGTGATCTCTACCGGTACCGATCCTTACACCGATCAGGTGGTGATCGACAAAGGCAGCGTCAACGGCGTGTATGAAGGTCAGCCGGTGATCAGCGATAAAGGCGTGGTCGGCCAGGTGGTGGCGGTGGGTAAAATCACCAGCCGCGTGCTGCTGATCTGCGATGCTTCACACGCGCTGCCCATTCAGGTGCTGCGCAATGACATCCGGGTGATTGCTGCCGGTAACGGCTGCACCGAAGATCTTCAGCTGGAGCATCTGCCGGGTAACACCGATATCCGCGTCGGTGATGTGCTGGTGACCTCCGGGCTGGGTGGACGCTTCCCTGAAGGCTATCCGGTTGGCGTAGTGTCATCAGTGAAAGTTGATACCCAGCGCGCTTATACCGTGATCCAGGCACGTCCAACCGCTGGCCTGCAGCGCCTGCGTTACCTGCTGCTGCTGTGGGGCGCAGATCGCAATGGCACGATGCCCATGGCGCCGGATGAAGTGCACCGCGTGGCCAACGAGCGCCTGATGCAGATGATGCCGCAGGTGTTACCGCAGGCGAGTGAAGTCGTCGGGCCACCGGCACCGCCAGCCCCTGCGGCGGCCACGCAAACTGCCGCGCCGGCAGCGGCGCCTGTGCGCACCCAGTCCGCCGTGCGTGGGGTGCAGCCTTGAGTCGCTATCGCAGTCAGGGGCGCTGGGTCATCTGGCTCTCCTTCCTGGTCGCGCTGGTGCTGCAAATTATGCCGTGGCCGGAACAGTTCTATATGTTCCGGCCCTCCTGGCTGCTGCTGATCCTCATTTACTGGACGCTGGCGCTGCCGCACCGTGTGAATGTCGGTACCGGCTTCGTGATGGGATCTATAATGGATCTCATCTCCGGTTCGACCCTCGGCGTGCGTGCACTGGCGCTGAGCATCGTCGCATACCTGGTGGCATTCAAATTCCAGCTGTTCCGCAATCTGGCGCTGTGGCAGCAGGCACTGATGGTGATGGTGCTGTCGCTGGCGATGGATGTTGTTGTTTTCTGGGCAGAGTTTTTAGTGATTAATGTCTCTTTTCGCCCGGAAATATTCTGGAGCAGCGTCGTCGACGGTGTACTCTGGCCGTGGTTGTTCTTACTGATGAGAAAGATTCGCCGCCAGTTCGCCGTACAATAAAGGACAATTATGGTATCCCTGTATCTGGCTTCTGGCTCCCCCCGTCGTCGTGAACTGCTGACTCAGCTTGGCCTGTCATTTGAACGCCTCGCCACCGAGGTGAAAGAGCAGCGGCATGACGGCGAAACGGCGCAGCAGTATGTCCGCCGACTCGCCCATGATAAAGCGCAGGCGGGTGTCGCCGTGGCGGCACAGGATCTGCCGGTGCTGGGGGCGGATACCATCGTGGTACTGAATAATGAAGTGCTGGAGAAGCCGGTCGATACGGCCGCCGCAGGCGCGATGCTGGCGAAGCTCTCCGGCCAGACGCATCAGGTTATGACCGCCGTTGCGCTGGCAGACCGTCAGCAAACGCTGGATTGCCTGGTGATCACTGACGTCACTTTCCGCGTGCTCACGCCCGAAGATATTGCCAGCTATGTTGCCAGCGGTGAACCGATGGACAAAGCCGGGGCATATGGTATTCAGGGACTGGGCGGCAACTTTGTCAGAAAAATTAATGGAAGCTATCACGCGGTCGTTGGGCTGCCACTGGTGGAAACCGCCGAGCTGTTCAGCCATTTTCAGTCGCTGCGTGAAGTGAGAGGTCAAGATGACAGCTGAACTGCTGGTAAATATTACCCCGTCAGAAACCCGCGTTGCCTATATTGATGGCGGGATCCTGCAGGAGATCCACATTGAGCGTGAAGCGCGCCGCGGTATCGTAGGTAACATCTACAAGGGCCGCGTCAGCCGGGTACTGCCGGGAATGCAGGCAGCGTTTGTCGATATCGGCCTGGAAAAAGCCGCGTTCCTGCACGCTTCCGATATTATGCCGCACACCGAATGCGTGGCGCGTGACGAAAAGAAAAACTTTATCGTGCGCGATATCTCCGAGCTGGTGCGTCAGGGCCAGGACCTGATGGTGCAGGTGGTGAAGGATCCGCTCGGCACCAAAGGCGCGCGTCTGACCACCGATATTACCCTGCCTTCGCGCTATCTGGTATTTATGCCGGGTGCATCGCACGTAGGCGTATCGCAGCGCATCGAGAGCGAAGCCGAGCGTGACCGCCTGAAGGCCGTGGTTGCAGGTTACTGCGACGAACTGGGCGGCTACATTATCCGTACCGCCGCCGAAGGCGTGGGTGAGGATGAGCTGGCCTCCGACGCAGCGTTCCTGAAGCGGCTGTGGACCAAGGTGATTGAGCGTAAGAAGCGCAACCAGACGCGCTGCCGCCTGTATGGGGAAGTTGCCCTGTCGCAGCGCATCCTGCGTGACTTCGCCGGGGCTGCGCTTGACCGCATCCGCATCGACTCACGTCTGACCTTCGAACATCTGGTGGAATTTACCGGTGAATATATCCCGGAGATGACCGCTAAGCTGGAGCTGTACACCGGCAAGCAGCCCATCTTCGATCTGTTTGATGTGGAAAACGAGATCCAGCGTTCTCTCGACCGTAAGGTTGAGCTGAAATCCGGCGGCTACCTGATCATCGACCAGACCGAAGCGATGACCACCATCGATATCAATACTGGCGCTTTTGTCGGCCACCGCAATCTCGAAGAGACCATTTTCAATACCAATATTGAAGCGACGCAGGCGATTGCCCGCCAGCTGCGCCTGCGCAATCTGGGCGGGATTATCATTATCGACTTTATCGACATGAATAATGAAGATCACCGCCGCCGCGTGCTGCACTCGCTCGACCAGGCGCTGAGTAAAGATCGGGTGAAAACCGGGGTCAATGGCTTCTCCCAGCTCGGGCTGGTGGAGATGACGCGTAAGCGCACCCGTGAAAGTATTGAGCATGTATTGTGTCAGGATTGCCCGGTATGCAAAGGTCGCGGCACGCTGAAAACCGTGGAAACGGTATGTTACGAGATCATGCGTGAAATCGTCAGGGTGCATCATGCCTATGACTCCGATCGTTTCCTGGTCTATGCTTCTCCCGCGGTCGGCGAAGCGCTGAAAAGTGAGGAGTCGCACGCGCTGGCGGAAGTGGAAATATTTGTCGGCAAACAGGTTAAAGTCCAGGTTGAACCGCTCTATACCCAGGAGCAGTTTGACGTGGTGATGATGTAGATTCAGGCTGTGACAAGGAGAGGTATGTGAGGCGATTGCCGAGGATTTTGCTACTGACGGGCGCAACGTTAGTCGTGGTGACTGCGCTACTGGTCAGTGGCTTACGCCTGCTGATGCCTCACCTCAACGGCTGGCGCACGCCTGTCCTTGAACATATCTCCTCCGCCACCGGCGTGCCGGTGCAGGCCAGCTCTTTAGAAGGCAGCTGGGAAAACTACGGCCCGCGCCTTGAGATTAGAGACATTCAGGCCGGATTGCCCGACGGTGGCGAACTGAAAATTCAGCGCGTGACGCTGGCGCTCGACGTCTGGCAGTCTCTGCTGCACCTGCGCTGGCAGTTTCGTGACCTGACCTTCTGGCAGTTCCATCTGGTCACCAATACCCCGCTCAGCTCCGGCGACAATGGCAAATCCAACATTCAGGTAGAGCAGCTCAACGACCTGTTCCTGCGCCAGTTTGACCATTTCGATCTGCGCGACAGCGAAATCAGCTTTGTCACGCCCTCCGGCCAGCGTGCCGAACTGGCGATCCCTCAGCTGACCTGGCTGAATGAGAAAACCCGTCACCGTGCGGAAGGACTGGTCAGCCTTTCCAGCTTTACCGGGCAGCACGGGGTGGTGCAGGTACGCCTCGATCTCAGCGACAGCAACGGCTATCTGGACACCGGCCGCGTGTGGATGCAGGCCGATGACGTCGATGTGAAGCCGTGGCTGGGCCAGTGGATGCGCGATAACACCAGCCTCGACAGCGCGCGCTTCAGCCTGGCGGCGTGGATGAGCGTGAAAAATGGCGAAGTGCACGATGGCGATGTCTGGCTGAAGAAGGGGGGCGCGAACTGGCAGGGCGATCGACAGTCGCACCATCTCAGCGTTGATAACCTGACCGCGCATATCAGCCGTTTCAACAGCGGGTGGAACCTCTCTATCCCGCAGACGCGCTTTATTACCGACGGGCAGCCGTGGCCGCACGGTCAGCTTTCCCTGATGTGGCAGCCGGAAAACAGCCTGCTGCCCGGGCCGGATCATCAGCCGGAACTGCGCGTGCGCGCCACCGACCTCGATCTGCAGCGTCTTGATCCGCTGGTGCCGCTTTTCGCCAAACTTTCACCGCAGCTGCTGGATAACTGGCGTTCGATACAGCCGCGCGGACAGCTACAGGCGCTGGCGGTCGATGTGCCGCTGCAGCAGCCGGAGCGTACGCGTTTCCAGGCGAAATGGCAGGATCTGAGCTGGCAGCAGTGGGAGCTGTTGCCGGGCATGGAGCATTTTAGCGGCTCACTGAGCGGGAGTGTCGCCGACGGGCAGCTGGCGTTCGCCATTCAGCAGGCCTCGCTGCCTTACGGTGAGATGTTCCGGGCGCCGCTGGAGATTAACCAGGCTAGCGGAACGATTAACTGGCAGTACGGCGAGCAGGGGCTGACGTTATCCGGTCAGCAGCTCGACGTGCAGGCGAACTCCCTGTGGGCGCACGGTGATTTCAGCTATCAGCAGCCAAAAGGGCAGCCGCCGCGCCTCAATATTCTCGCCGGTATTAACCTGAGCGATGCCAGCCAGGCCTGGCGTTACTTCCCTGAGCCGCTGATGGGCAAGAATCTGGTGCACTATCTTACCGGCGCGCTGAAAGGCGGGCAGGTCAGCAACGCTACGCTGCTGTTTGCCGGTAACCCGCAGGATTTTCCGTTCAAGCATAATGAAGGGATGTTTGAAGTGGCCGTGCCGCTGCGCAAGGCCACCTACGAATTTGAGCCCGGCTGGCCCGCGTTGGAAAACCTTGATATTGACCTCGACTTCGCCAACAACGGCCTGTGGATGAAGGCAGAGAAGATCAAGCTGGGCGAGGTGGACGGGCACAATATCTCGGCGGTGATCCCTGACTATCTGCAGGAAAAGCTGATCGTTGATGGCGATATCAAAGGCGGCGGGCCGCAGATCCGCGACTACTTCAATCAATCCCCGCTTAAGCCTTCACTCGGCGGCGCGCTGGATGAGCTGCAAATTGGCGGTGATGTGAGTGGTCACTTACATCTTGATATCCCGCTGGACGGCGAGCAGGTGCGTGCCACGGGCGATGTGAACCTCAATAATAACTCGCTGCTGGTTAAACCGATTGAAACGCGCTTTGAGCAGCTTTCCGGCCGCTTTACCTACGATAATGGTGACCTGAAAAGTGATGCAATGACGGCGCGCCTGTTAGGTCAACCGATCGGCGTCAGCTTTAATACGCAGGAAGGCGAGAAAGATTACCAGATAGGCGTCGATCTCAACGCAAACTGGCAGCCGGGCAATATTGCGCAGATCCCTGAAGCCGCGCGCAAAAAGCTGGGCGGCAGCGTGCCGTGGCGCAGCAACGTGCTGATTAGTTTACCGCACGGCGGCGGAGCTAACTATCAGGTTAATGTCGACGGCGATCTGAAAAATGTGAGTAGCCGCTTACCTTCTCCGCTCGATAAGAAGGGCGGCAGCGCCATGCCGGTGAAGGTACTGGTAAAGGGTAATCTCAACGGCTTCAATTTGAGCGGCGCGGTCGGTGAGCGCCATCGCTTTAACAGCCACTGGCTACTGGGCAAACAGCTGCGCGTTGAGCGCGGCATCTGGGAGAATGACACCCAGCGCACCCCTGCGCTGCCGGATACGCGCGGCATGGTGCTGAACCTGCCGCCGCTGGACGGTGAGGCCTGGATTGGGCTGCTCGGTGCTGGTGCTGGTAGCGGTGCGGGCGGTCAGGCAGGCAGCGCGTATCTGCCGGGCGATATTAAACTGCACACCCCGACACTGACGCTGGCGGGCCAGCAGTGGCAGGATCTGACGGCGACCCTCAGCCAGGCAATGGGGGGCGAGATGACGGTACAGGCACAGGGCAAAGAGATTAACGGATCGCTGGCGATTGCCAAAAATGGCCCGTGGCTGGTTAACCTGAAATACCTTTATTACAACCCGCAGTGGGACAGTAAAGGGACCCGCTCGGTACCGCTGCCGCAGGACGCCTCGTCGATCAACTTCAGCCGCTGGCCGGCACTGCGCCTGAATTGCGATGAGTGCTGGCTACGCGGGCAGAAATTTGGCGTGATGAAAGCCGAGCTGACGCCGTCCGGCGATACCCTGACGTTAGCCAACGGCCTGATAGACAGCGGCAATACCCACCTGACGGTCAATGGTGAGTGGGTCAACAAGCCCGGCGAGCAGCGCACCTCACTGAAAGGCGTGCTGAGCGGTAAAAAAATCGATGAGGCCACCAACTGGTTTGGCGTTACGTCGCCACTGCGCGATGCGCCGTTCAGGCTCGAGTATGACCTGCACTGGCGCTCTGCCCCGTGGCAGCCTTCGGAAGAGACGCTGAGCGGCGTACTAAAATCCCACCTTGGCGCCGGACAGATTGCCGACGTCTCCACCGGGCGCGCCGGGCAGCTGCTGCGGCTGGTGAGCTTTGATTCGCTGGTACGCAAGCTGCGCCTCGACTTTAGCGATACCTTCAGCCAGGGCTTCTGGTTTGACTCGATCAACGGCACGGCCTGGATCGAAAATGGCATGATGCGTACGGATAATCTCCTGGTGGACGGGCTGGAAGCGGACATCGCGATGAAAGGCAATGTGGACCTGGTTAAACGCCGCATCGATATGGAAGCCACCGTCGCGCCGGAAATCTCCGCCACTGTTGGCGTGGCGACGGCCTTTGCGGTCAATCCGGTTATCGGTGCCGCCGTGTTTGCTGCCAGTAAGGTGCTCGGCCCACTGTGGAATAAAATTTCGGTGCTGCGCTACCACATTAGTGGGCCAATCGATAAGCCGCAGATTGACGAAGTGCTGCGCAAGCCGCGTGAAAACAGCGAGAAGTGAATTTGACGTAGACCCGCTAATGCCTCAGGCTGTTATACCCTTCATACTTGAAGTCCCCTCGTAGGGTCTTTTGGTGTAGCAGTGTTAGCTGCGTGCGTTCACCCCGGTCACTTACCGATGTAAGCTCCCGGGGATTCATTTATTTGCTGCCTTGCTGCAACGCCAATTATTTTGGGTAAACCATCGAAAATCGTCATAATTGACAATTGAAAGCCAGCAGCCACTGGCTCATCCACACAGAGCGAGAATTCATGAGTCTGAATCTGGTAAGTGAGCAGTTACTAACTGCTAACAACATTAGTCAAAGCGACCTCTTTTCCATTCTCGGCCAGCTGTCCGAGCGCAAGCTGGATTACGCTGACCTCTATTTTCAGTCCAGCTACCATGAATCCTGGGTGCTGGAAGACCGCATTATTAAAGACGGCTCCTACAATATCGATCAGGGCGTGGGCGTGCGCGCCATCAGCGGTGAGAAAACCGGTTTCGCCTATGCCGATCAGCTGACGCTGAATGCCCTGCATCAGAGCGCCACGGCGGCACGCAGTATCGTGCGCGAGCAGGGTAATGGCCAGTCACGCACCCTCGGGGCGGTGGCAAACCGCCCGCTCTACCCGGCGCTTGACCCGCTGCAAAGCCTGACGCGTGAAGAGAAAATTGAGCTGCTGCACCGCGTCGATAATGCGGCGCGTGCTGCCGATAAGCGCGTGCAGGAAGTCTCCGCCAGCCTTACCGGCGTCTATGAACTGGTGCTGGTGGCGGCAACCGACGGTACGCTGGCAGCGGATGTGCGCCCGCTGGTGCGCCTGTCGGTCAGCGTGCAGGTTGATGATAACGGCAAACGCGAGCGCGGCTCCAGCGGCGGCGGCGGCCGTTTCGGCTATGAGTTTTTCCTCGCCGATGAAAACGGTGAGATGCGTGCCGAAGCCTGGGCGCGCGAAGCGGTGCGTATGGCGTTGGTTAATCTGAATGCGGTAGCGGCCCCGGCGGGGATGTTCCCCGTGGTGCTCGGTGCGGGCTGGCCGGGCGTGCTGCTGCACGAAGCGGTCGGTCACGGGTTGGAAGGCGACTTTAACCGTCGCGGTACCTCGGTGTTCAGTGGTCAGATGGGCCAGCTGGTGGCCTCCGAACTGTGTACCGTCGTGGATGATGGCACCATCGATGGCCTGCGTGGCTCGCTGGCGATTGATGATGAAGGCGTGCCGGGGCAGTACAACGTCCTGATTGAGAACGGCATTCTGAAAGGCTACATGCAGGACAAACTGAATGCGCGCCTGATGGGGGTGCCGCCAACCGGTAACGGTCGCCGCGAGTCTTACGCGCACCTGCCGATGCCGCGTATGACCAACACCTATATGCTGGCGGGTAAATCAACGCCGCAGGATATCATTGAAAGCGTAGAGTACGGCCTGTACGCGCCGAATTTCGGCGGCGGCCAGGTCGATATCACCTCCGGCAAATTCGTTTTCTCCACTTCAGAAGCCTATCTGATTGAGAACGGTAAAGTGACGACGCCGGTTAAAGGTGCCACGCTGATTGGTTCCGGCATCGAAGCGATGCAGCAGATTTCGATGGTCGGCAACGATCTGGCGCTGGATAAAGGCGTCGGCGTCTGTGGTAAAGAGGGGCAGAGCCTGCCGGTTGGCGTGGGTCAGCCAACCCTGAAGCTGGATAAACTCACCGTCGGCGGCACCGCATGATATCGGGCGGACCGGAAAAAAAGGTCCGCCCCTACCACTGAGTCCTGCGTAGGGGGCGGCCATTTTTCCGGTCGCCCCTGCGGGCTATTTGCGAAACTCGCGATAGATCTCCGCCACCTTGTCAAAATATTCGGTCAGATGGTTAATACACACCTGTACCTTTAGCGGTAGTTTGTCCTTCTGCGTGTACACGGCATACACCGGGCGCGGCACCGACTGGTAGTGCGCGAACAGAATTTCCACCTCCCCGGCATTAATCTCTTCGATAATCCACATCAGCGGCACATAGGCGATCCCGGTTCCGGATTTAAGCCAGCGGATCAGCGTTTGCGAATCATTAGTGGCAAAGCGCCCCTGCGGCGACAGGCGAATAGCGGTACCTTCCGGTGAGGTCAGCTCAAAATCGTTGTCCGGGCGCACGCTGTATTCCAGCCACGAAAAGTTGCTGATATCGGCAGGATTTTCCGGAACGCCATGCTGTAACAGGTAGCTTTTCGCCGCGCAGACCACCATCGGCATCGAGCCAAGGCGCTTCGAAAACAGGTTGGAGTCCCGCAGTGCGCCAACGCGGATCACCAGGTCCAGCCCGTCGGCAATCAGGTCCGGTGCCGGGATACCGGTTACCAGATTCACCGTCAGCCCCGGATACTCTTTCAGCATCTCTTCCGTCATGGGTGCCAGCAGGTTCTGCGCCATGGTGGAGGAGCTGCCGATACGCAGCAGGCCAATCGGGGTGTTATTAAATGCCCACAGCTGTTCATGCACCTGCTGAGCTTCGGAAAGCATGCGGCGACAGCCCTGGAAGTAGATTTTACCTGCCTCGGTCAAGCCGATGCTGCGGGTGCTGCGGTTGAGTAGTTTGACCTGCAGCTCATCTTCCAGCCGGGCAACCGTCTGACTCACTGCGGATACGCTTAACTGCAGATGCTGCGCCGCGGCGGTAAATGAGCCCATTTCAACGACTTTGGCAAAGACGGACATGCCCTTGAGTCTTTCCATTGTTAACCCTGGGTTAAAAGTGATTTAGATCACATTTGGTAGATTACTTATAGTCAGGCACGTTACTATAGCATTGTTGGGTTACTGCTCCGTAACGCTATCCCTTTAAATGCTCCTTGCCGGATACGCTATTATTCATTCAGTATCGGTTCTGATTCGCACCCTTCGTCAGGTCATCATTACCCGCACGCGTAGCCGCCCTGAAACCGGGAGGGGATAACGTTATGCCAGCAGATTTATCCGGCATAGTATCAACAAGGATAAAAGATGAGTGTACTTCCGGTTATTGTGGTGTTCGGGCTGTCGTTCCCACCGATATTTTTTGAAATTATTGTGTCACTGATGCTGTTCTGGCTGGTACGACGGTTGCTGACTCCGACCGGAATTTACGATCTGGTCTGGCACCCTGCACTGTTTAATACTGCGTTGTACTGCTGCCTGTTCTGGCTGGTATCCCGTTTGTTCGTCTGAGGTCTGAGTGAAAGCACTTACAAGAAAAATTTCTCGCGTCGCCATTACCCTGCTGCTGGTGATCGTTGCCGTTGTCCTTATTTTCCGCGTATGGGTGTTCTATACCGAATCGCCGTGGACGCGTGATGCCAAATTTACCGCCGACGTGGTGGCAATCGCCCCTGACGTCAGCGGTTTGATCACCGATGTGCGCGTGCATGATAACCAGCTGGTCGCTAAAGACCAGGTCCTGTTCACTATCGATCAGCCGCGCTACCAGCAAGCGCTGGATGAAGCGCAGGCTGATGTCGCCTACTATCAGGCGGTGCTGAGTGAAAAACGTCGCGAGGCGGCGCGCCGCAACCAGCTCGGGGTTTCCGCCATGTCGCGTGAGGCTATCGACCAGGCAAACAACGACTTCCAGACCACTGAACATCAGCTGGCGAAGGCCGTCGCCGTGCGCGACCTGGCGAAGATCGACCTCGATCGCACCGTGGTGAAAGCCCCATCCGCAGGTTGGATCACTAACCTGAATGTCTATACCGGGGAGTTTATTACCCGTGGTTCTACCTCGGTAGCGCTGGTGAAAAAAGACTCCTTCTACGTGCTGGCCTACCTTGAAGAGACCAAGCTGGACGGGATCCGCCCAGGTTTCCGCGTGGAAATTACGCCGCTGGGCAGCAATGCGGTGCTGTATGGCTCTGTGGATAGCGTTGCCGCGGGCGTTACCAACAGCAGCAGCACGGTCGACAGCAAGGGCATGGCCACCGTCGACTCCGACCTGGAATGGGTGCGGCTGGCGCAGCGTGTCCCGGTGCGTATTCACCTTGATAAGCAGCCGGGCAACCTCTATCCGTCCGGGACCACCGCGACCATCGTGGTGACCGGGGCGCAAGATCGTCAGCAGCACGAGATGTCGCCAATGATGAAACTGATGCATCGCCTGCGCGAGTTTGGCTAAGGCGGGGCCTATCATGCAGTGGTATCGTCTGCGCTATCCGATCAAACTGACCTTTGCCATCCTTCTGGCGCTGTGTGTCGGCTTTGAATTTAATCTCGAAACGCCGCGCTGGTCGGTGATGACTGCGGCAATTGTCGCGGGCGGCACCGGGTTTGCTGCCGGAGGCGATCCGTTCTCCGGCGCGCTGCGTCATCGCGGCATGCTGCGTATTATCGGCACCTTTATCGGCTGTATCGCCGCGCTGGCCATCATGATCACCACCATTCGTGCGCCGGTCGTCATGCTGCTGCTGTGCTGCATCTGGGCTGGCGTCTGCGTCTGGCTCTCCTCGCTGATCAAGGTCGAGAACTCCTACGCGCTAGGACTGGCGGGCTATACCGCGCTGATTATTGTGGTCAGCGTTGACGCTAACGGCTCCCTGCTGCTGGCTCCGCAGTTTGCGGTTGAGCGCTGTAGCGAAATCGTAATCGGTATTGTCTGTGCCATCCTCGCCGATCTGCTGTTCTCCCCACGCTCAATCAAGCTGGATATCGACCGTGAAATCGATGCGCTGCTGGTGGAGCATTATCGTCTGATGCAGCTGTGCGTTTCGCATGGCGATAAAGAAGAGGTCGATAAGTGCTGGGCCGGGCTGGTGCGCCGTACCACCGCGCTGAACGGCATGAGAACGCATCTGATGATGGAGTCCGGGCGCTGGCAGAAGGTCGATCGCCGTCTCAAGGTGCTCCACTCCCTCTCACTGACGCTGATCACCCAGGCTTGTGAAACCTTCCTGATCCAGAACACGCGTCAGGAGTATGTCCCGCCGCAGTTCCACCTGTTCTTTGAAAAACCGGTGGAAAATATCAGCGATATCCACAAGCGCATGAAGATTATGCGCCGGGTCATCACCCTTAGCGGCAGTAAAAATACCCCGGAAACCATCCGTAACTGGGTTGGCGCCGCCAGCCGCTATCTGCTGTTAATGAAGGGCATTCACACCAACAGCAGCATCAGCCGGATGGAAGAAGAGGTGTTAAATACCGAACCGGTGGTAAAAATGCGTTCGGCAGAAACCCGTCACGCGCTGGTTAACGGCGTGCGCACCTTTGTTGCCACCGCCGTCGGTTCGCTGTTCTGGCTGTGGACCGGCTGGACTTCCGGCAGCGGTGCGATGGTGATGCTGGCGGTGATTACCGCGCTGGCAATGCGCATGCCGAACCCGCTGATGGTGGCGAAAGACTTCCTGTACGGCATGATCGTCGCCATTCCGGTTGGCGGGCTGTACTACATGGTGATCATGCCGAACACCCAGCAGAGCATGCTGCTGCTCTGTATTGCGCTGGGGATCATGGCCTTTATCTGCGGCATTCTGATCCAGCGCCGCCAGATCGGTACGCTCGGCGGGCTGGTGGGCACCATCAACATCCTGACGCTGGATAACCCGATGAAGTTCAACATCAGCGTGTTTCTCGACGGGGCGCTGGGCCAGGCGATCGGCTGCTTTGTCGCACTGCTGGTGATCCTGCTGATCCGCGATACGTCGAAAGCCCGGGTTGGCCGCACGCTGCTTAATCGCTTTATGTATGCGGCGGTTTCGGCGATGACGACCAATACGGCGCGCCGCCGCGAGAACCATCTGCCCGCGTTGTACCAGCAGCTGTTTATGCTGCTGAATATCTTCCCCGGCGATGTGAACAAGTTCCGTCTGGCGCTGACGCTGATTATCGGCCATCAGCGGCTGCGCGCCGCTGACGTTCCCGTCAATGCCGATCTGTCGGCTTACCACAAGCAGCTGCGCCACACCGCCGACCGGGTGATCTCCGCCAGCAGTGATGGCAAGCGGCGCCACTACTTTGAGCGCCTGCTGGCGGAGTTCGACATTTATCAGCAAAAGCTGGAGCAGTATCAGGCGCCACAAAGCGTGACCGAGCCCGTTGCGCTGCTGGCTGGCATTCTGAAGAAATATCAGAATACCCTGATCGAGATTTGATCTTGCCGCTGACGGCGCCTGCCGTCAGCATTTTTCCCGGCCATAATCCCCGCGATGATGCCCTTTTGTCACAAAACCTCGCGGTTTTGCCATCTATACTTGATCCAGCTGAAGGGTAAACACATCTGGAGAAAATCATGACGATCTCAACGCTTAAGGACAACGACCTGTTTCAGACCGGTTTCCTGGTAAACGGAAAGTGGCAGCAGGCGGCCAGCACTTTTGAGGTGCTCAACCCGGCGACGGGGGAAGTGGTTGCTGCGGTGGCTAAAGCGGGTAAGGCGGAAACGGAACAGGCGATTGCCGCCGCCGCCGCGGCATTCCCGGCGTGGCGGGCAAAAACGGCCAAAGAGCGGGCAGAGATTCTGCATCGCTGGTATCAGCTGATGATTGAAAACAAAGCCTGGCTCGGCCAACTGATGACCGCCGAACAGGGCAAGCCGTTAAAAGAAGCCGAGGGTGAAGTGGAGTACGCCGCCAGCTTTATTCAGTGGTTTGCCGAGCAGGCCAAGCGCGCCAACGGTGAGATTATCCCACCGGCCAAGCCCGGCAGCCGTATTCTGGCCACGCGCGAGCCGATTGGTGTGGTGGCGGCAATTACCCCGTGGAACTTCCCGATGGCGATGCTGACGCGCAAGCTGGGTCCGGCATTAGCGGCGGGCTGCACCGGCATCATCAAACCGGCGAATAACACCCCGCTTTCAGCCTTTGCCCTGCTGGCGCTGGCGAAAAAAGCGGGCGTACCGGACGGCGTTCTCAATGCGGTCGCGGGCGATACTCACGCCATCAGCGACGCGATTATGGCCAGTAAAGCGGTGCGCAAAATCTCCTTTACCGGTTCCACCCAAGTCGGCAAGCTGCTGATGCGCAATGCGTCAGAGACGATGAAAAAAGTCTCGATGGAGCTGGGGGGCAACGCGCCCTATATCGTGTTTGAGGATGCCGATATAGATGCGGCGGTAAAAGGGGCCATCGCCAACAAATTCCGCAACGCCGGGCAGGTCTGCGTCAGCGTGAATCGCTTCTATATTCATAACAGCGTCTACGACCGCTTCGTTAACCAGCTGGCAGACGAAGTGAAAAAGCTAAAAGTGGGCAATGGCATGGATGAGGGCGTCGTGGTTGGC
Source organism: Erwinia aphidicola (assembly GCF_014773485.1). Taxonomy (GTDB): domain Bacteria; phylum Pseudomonadota; class Gammaproteobacteria; order Enterobacterales; family Enterobacteriaceae; genus Erwinia; species Erwinia aphidicola. The sequence goes on from NZ_JACXBP010000004.1 coordinate 34,153, forward strand.
CCGCTGATTGAAGCTTCGGCGCTGGAAAAAGTCGAGGAGCACGTCAATGATGCGCTCAGTCATGGCGGCAAGGTCATCACCGGGGGAGCGCGTCACGCGCTGGGCGGTAACTTCTGGCAGCCTACGGTGATTGCCGAAGCGAATGAAAGCATGAAGCTGTCACGGGAAGAGACCTTTGGTCCAGTGGCGGCGTGCTTCCGCTTTGATGAGGAAGAGGAGGTGATCCGCCGTGCCAACGACACCGAATTTGGCCTGGCAGCTTACTTCTATACGCAAAACCTGCAGCGCGTATTTCGCGTCTCAGCCGCGCTGGAAAGCGGCATGGTGGGAATTAACGAGTGTGCGGTGTCCACCGAGCTCGCGCCGTTTGGTGGCGTAAAAGAGTCGGGATTAGGGCGTGAAGGCTCGGTGCTGGGGCTGGAAGAGTATATGGAAGTGAAAGCCCTGCATATTGGCGGACTTTAACCCAACGGGCGGCAGTCGCCGCCCAGCTGTGTGTCCTGCGGAGCAGACCGAATGAAAAGAGAGATTTTCGACTTTGATGTGATTGTCGATCAGGCGCATTTCTTCCGACAGTTCACTGAACGCTTTGCCCTGACGGATCGTACCATCGCCGATCTGGACAGTCTGTGGGATGCTATCACCGGGCCGCAAATGCCCTTACCGTTGGAGATTGAGTTCGTCAATTTGGGCAGCGGCCAGAGGCGACGCTACGGCGCGCTGATTCTGCTATTTGATGAAGCGGAAGAGGAGCTGGATGGCGAGTTTCGCTTTAACGTTAAATAGTCAGGCAAAAAAAGGGCCCCGGCGAACGGGGCCAAAGGGTTCGTCTTGCCGGGCAACGGGTGTGCCCATCGACGAGGAATTACTTATACAGCTCGGCGGTGACATGCCAGTTATCCTGATTGCGCGCTTCAACAATTCGGTAAGCACTGGCACCTTCACTATCCGCTTTCTGTGACACCTGCTGACGGATATCCGACGGCACGCCTGCCACACCGCTTAATGTAATCGTCCCCGCAGATTGCAGATTCTCAGCCTGTTGGTTATTGACCAGCTGTGCGGCGCTGGCGCCGAAACTGACCAGTGAAAACAGGCTCAATGCAGCGATGGTTGTTTTGATTTTCATATTTAATCTCCTCATTGTGACCAACAACCTGCGGGCTTCGACTTTATGACCGCGGTCATGTCACGGACGGGCGCTGACAGCGCCCGATGTCTGTTCGTTAACGGTTATTTATACAGTTCAGCCGTTACGTGGTAGTTGCCGTCGTTACGCGCTTCAATCACACGGTAGGCGCTGGCACCCTGCTGATCCGCTTTCTCAGACAGCTGATGACGAATATCCATGGTAGTGCCGTTAATGCCGCTCACGCTGACGGTACCGACTGACTGCAGGTTCTGATTATTAACCTGGTCGTTAGTCACCAGGCTGGCAGCGCTGGCACCAAATGAAAGAACGGAAGCAAGACCTAAAGCAGCGATGGTGAAGGTAGTTTTCATGATATGACTCCAGAAATTGGGTTGGGAGGTAACCGAAAGGGCTAAAAAACGTTTATTATTCTTGGGGTTACCGTAATTTTTGTTTTTACTCTCAGACAGATACGAACTTATTTGTACAGCTCGGCAGTAGCATGCCAGTTGCCATTCACATTATTTTCGATAACGCGATAAGCGGTGGCACCTTTCTGGTCGGCTTTATCGTTCAACGCCTGGTGGATATCCATCGGTGAACCCGCAATGCCGCTTACGCTGACAGTGCCGATTGGCTGAAGATTTTTAGCCTGTTCTGCGCTGATAGATTCAGCGGCGAAAGCGCCGAATGACAGAGCAGAAAGAAGGCCAAAGGTAGCAATAGTAGTGGTAACTTTCATGATTTGATTCCTCGTCAACTGTTTTTATCTTTTTAATTACTGTGATTTGCATCACGAAAACAAGTATAGATCTAATAACGTAAAAAATTAATAGCATGCTAATAATGTTTTGTTGGGATTCTTGTGATGTGAAGGGGTTTTTAATAACCAGCCGTTATAAAAAACGCTTATATTTTACCCTCACCCCGTTAAATGCTTGGAAAAACATCAGGCTGCGTGAAATTAACAATTTGTGCGCTTATCTGCAGTTGATCACATTGCTGGAAGAAATTTAAGCGGGTGATGGCGGGCGTATTGACCAGCAAAGGCAGTGAGATCTGCTGCTGAGTATTGAATTATCAGGGGAATAGCAAAGGGCCGTATGATGACGGCCCTGAGGATTTGGTGGCATAGAACAATGTTGTACTGAGGAGACCTACGCCACGATATGCATAAGTCTTATAACCGGCATGCTTTACAGTTCCTGTTCGAACAGGACCAGAATGGCATCGTGCAGCTGCTTAACGGTGAACGCACGGGCTGGCGTAATAAAGATAGTGTCATCACCGGCAATGGTTCCGAGGATGCCTTCGGCTTTGCCCAGTGAATCCAGCAGGCGTGCGATCAGCTGCGCGGCACCTGGGCTGGTGTGAATAACCACCAGTGCATCATTGAAGTCGATATCCAGCACCAGATTCTTAAGCGGGCTGGTGGTGGTCGGCACGCCCAGCTCAGCAGGCAGGCAGTAGACCATCTCCATTTTCGCGTTACGCGTGCGCACCGCGCCGAACTTGGTCAGCATGCGTGAGACTTTCGACTGGTTGATATTTTCGAAGCCATCTTCCTGCAGCGCGCTGACGATTTCGCCCTGCGAGCTGAATTTTTCTTCTTTTAGTAAGGCCTTGAACGCCTTAATTAACTCTTCTTGTTTTGATGGGTTACGCATAGGTTACCGATTCGAGGAAAATAGAAGCCATGCCCGTGGCGGGATATTAAATTATTATGCAATTAAATGAATTTTTATGCAAATGGGAAATGGTGCAGCCGCCGGCTAAAGCCGCCAGGGGCGTGCAGTTTAACAGAGTTTGAATGGGAAAAAAAATTTGCTGACGGCTTGCTGAAGCGGGCAAGAAGTGAACGATTTGTTATAATAATGAGGTTGTTCCAGTTAGCGCTAACGGTGTAATGTAACGCCGAATCACGATGATATCCTGTCGTGCTGAACCGCCAGCTAAACTCGCGTTTCAGCAAATCCGGATAGAGCAACATGGATTTCACGGCACAATAAATGCTTAATATAATAAGGAGTTTAGGATGAAAGTTGCAGTTCTCGGTGCAGCAGGTGGTATCGGCCAGGCATTAGCCCTCCTGCTGAAAACCCAGCTTCCGGCAGGTTCAGAACTCTCTCTGTACGATATCGCCCCAGTGACTCCCGGCGTGGCGGTCGACCTAAGCCATATCCCTACCGCAGTGAAAATCGAAGGCTTCAGCGGCGAAGATGCCACCCCGGCGCTGAAAGGTGCTGACGTGGTGCTGATCTCCGCAGGCGTGGCGCGTAAGCCGGGTATGGACCGTTCTGACCTGTTCAACGTCAACGCCGGTATTGTGCGTAACCTGATTGAGCAAGTCGCCTCAACCAGTCCTGGCGCCCTGATCGGTATCATTACTAACCCGGTTAACACCACCGTCGCGATTGCAGCGGAAGTGCTGAAGAAAGCCGGTGTTTATGACAAAAACAAACTGTTCGGCGTCACCACGCTGGACATCATCCGCTCCAACACCTTTGTTGCTGCGCTGAAAGGCAAGCAGCCAGAAGAACTCAACGTGCCGGTGGTTGGCGGTCACTCAGGCGTGACGATCCTGCCGCTGCTGTCGCAGATCCCAGGCGTCAGCTTCAGCGAGCAGGAAGCTGCTGACCTCACTAAACGCATTCAGAATGCCGGTACCGAAGTGGTTGAAGCGAAAGCGGGTGGCGGATCGGCCACGCTGTCGATGGGCCAGGCCGCGGCGAAATTTGGTCTGTCACTGGTACGTGCGCTGCAGGGCGAAAGCGATGTAGTGGAATGTGCTTATGTCGAAGGGGACGGCGAATATGCGCGTTTCTTCTCGCAGCCGCTGCTGCTGGGTAAAAAGGGGATTGTTGAGCGCCGTCCGATTGGCCAGCTGAGCGCCTTTGAACAGCAGTCGCTGAATGGCATGCTGGATACGCTGAAAAAAGATATTGTGCTGGGTGAAGATTTTATCAAGTGATTAAGTCTTCCCCAAAATAATTGGCGTCGCAACAAGGCGGCAAATGTACGAATCCCCGGGAGCTTACTTTTGTAAGTGACCGGGGTGAATACATGCAGCCAACGCAGTTGCGGCGTCAAGTATGAAGGGGATTATTGCGTCTGGATCTCGTCCGGATATTCCAGCACCGTGACCGGCATCGTCATCTTCTTCTCGTTACGCGTGATATCGACGTTAATCACCGTGCCCGGGCGGATCTCAGCCACCTGGTCCATGGTTTCTACCGGTGATACCGCCGCCGCATTATTCACGCGGGTAATCACATCATTGACCTGAATACCGGCTTTATCTGCCGGGCCGCCGGCCTTGACCTCAGTCACCACGATGCCCTGATTATGATCCATGCCTGATGTCTGACCGCTGTAGCGGCGGAATTCGCGCCCGGTAATGCCGATATAGCCGCGTATTACCCGCCCGTCGCGGATCAGTTTCTCCATCACCTTCGTCGCCAGCTTGGTAGGAATTGCAAAGCCCAGACCTTCCGGCGTTTCGCCGTTGCTGCTTTTATCAAAGGAGAGGGTGTTAATGCCCATCAATTCGCCCAGCGAGTTAATCAGCGCGCCGCCTGAGTTGCCGCGGTTGATAGACGCATCGGTCTGCAGGAAATCCTGATGGCGGGAAGGGCTGAGGCCAACCCGTCCGGTGGCGCCAATGATACCCTGCGTCACCGTTTGCCCGATGTTATACGGATTACCGATCGCCATCACCAGGTCGCCAACGTGCGCGACGCGCTGCGGATTGATCGGGATCACCGGTAAATTCACCGCATTGATTTTCAGCACCGCCAGGTCGGTCAGTGAGTCAGAACCGACCAGCATCGCTTCAAAGTAGCGGCCATCCTGCAGATTGACGATGATCTGGCTGGCGTCGTTGATCACATGCTTGTTGGTCAGAATATAGCCGCGCGGATCCATGATCACCCCAGAGCCGAGCACATCGCTGGTGCCATTGGCGCTGCGGTTGTAAACATACACTACCGCAGGCGCGGCGCGTTTTACCCCCGCGTTGTAGCTGACCGGCTGAAGATCGGCGCTGTCGTCGGCAGTAGACAGCAGATCGCTGCCCAGCCGCAGGCCCGGCACGGCTACCAGAAGGATAGCGGCCACAATCAGGCCGAAAATCGCTGAACGCAAAAGTTTAGGAAACATGGTTTTAGGCAGTGTATGAATAAACGACTGGCAGGATAGCATGAGTTACGCGGACACAGTAGCCTGTGTCCGCGTGGCAGGGTTAACGCAGCAGCAGATAGATATTCTCATCGCCGCGCATGATGCTCAACGCCAGCAGGTCCGGTTTGGTCTCCAGCAGTTTACGCAGCTCTGCCAGATTCTGTACCGGCGTGCGGTTAACGCCAACGATCACATCATCCTTCTGCAGGCCAAACTGCGCCGCCGGAGTCGCTTTCGCCACCTCGTCGACTTTGACACCTTTGGTGCCATCTTTGGCCGCGCCGTCGCTCAGGGTGGCCCCTTGCAGCGCTGGGGTCATCAGTTCGGCACTGGCGGTCGTCTGGCTGCTGTTATCCAGCTTAACGGTGACCGTGACCGGTTTACCGTCACGCAGCAGGCCCACTTTCACTTCCTGGCCCGGCGGCGTGGTGCCGATTTTCACCCGCAGTTCAGCAAAGTTAGCGACGTTTTTGCCGTCGACGCTGGTAATGATATCGCCCGCTTTAATCCCGGCTTTCGCGGCCGCCGACTGCGGCAGCACCTCGTTGACGAAGGCGCCGTGCTGGATATCAACCTTAAAGGCTTTCGCCATATCGGCGGTCATCTCAGTGCCCTTGATGCCCAGCTGGCCGCGTTTCACTTCACCAAACTGGATCAGCTGCTGGGCCAGGCCCATCGCCATATTGCTTGGAATCGCAAAGCCAATGCCGATATTGCCGCCGCTTGACGCAAGGATGGCCGTATTCAGCCCGATCAGCTCACCGTTAAGATTCACCAGCGCACCGCCGGAGTTACCGCGGTTAATCGCGGCATCGGTCTGAATAAAGTTTTCCAGCCCCTCAAGGTTAAGACCGCTGCGGCCGAGCGCCGACACGATCCCCGAGGTTGCCGTCTGTCCCAGGCCAAACGGGTTACCGATGGCCACGGTAAAGTCCCCGACCTTCAGCTGGTCAGAGTCAGCAATTTTTATCTGGGTCAGATTCTTCGCATCGATCAACTGGATCAGTGCGATATCGGTCTGCTCATCGTGACCGACCAGCTTGGCCGTGAATTCGCGACCATCGCTCAGCTGCACGCTGATTTTATCTGCGCCATTCACCACGTGGTTGTTGGTCAGCACATAGCCTTTGGCGGCATCAATAATCACCCCGGAGGCCAGCCCTTCAAACTCCTGCGACTTATCGTCACCGGGGGCACCTTCCTCTCCATCCTGACCAAAGAAGCGTTTTAGCTGGTCGGGGATCTGCTGCTGGCTCTCTTTTTCTGTCCCTTCAACGTGAACGCTGACGACGGCCGGCAGAACTTTCTCCAGCATTGGTGCCAGGCTCGGCAGCTGCTGACCCTGAATCTGTCCAGGAAGAGCAGCCACAGCCGCAGGGACTGTGGCCATATTGACACCGACACTCAATGCTAATGCGCTTAACAGAAATAATTTGTTCTTCATCGGAAGCAAACTCTCGCTAGCAGGGAAATGATGCCCATCGCCAAAATGGCAGGCTGTATGTGTCTTGCAGTGAACTGAACGGTGCTTGAAACGTGGGGTGGCTGGCACCCCACGAAGATGATTACTTGGTAGCGCGCTCGCCACGCAGCAGGCCAGAGGCGCTGTCCGGGTAGTCACGCGGCATCTCTACCGGCACCTGGTCGTTATCCGCTTCTGATTCTGTCAGCTGATAAGCAAACGGGTTTTTCTCACCCGGCAGGTTTGGCAGCAGGTCATTAGAACCTTTCGCCATATGCTGATACAGCTGACGGTAGTCGCGTGCCATGTTGTCCAGCAGCTCGGCGCTGTGGGCAAAATGGTTAGTCAGCTCTTCACGATAATCCGCCAGCTCTGCCTTGCTCTTTTCCAGCTCGTACTGCAGGCTGCGTTGCTCGCGCAGTTTTTTGTTGCCGAAACGCATTGCTACCGCGCCAATAATAATCCCAACTACTAACCCAATAAGCGCGTATTCCCAGGTCATAATGACTCCCATATAGTCTTCGTTGTTACGTAGGGCTTTTCCATCTGATACCAGCCACTATAACCGCTAATGTATTGGAAGTGGAATCCTGCGGCAGCTTCGCTTAGTGTAGAACGACTTTTTTTTCGACGATCAACACCGGCATAGGCCTTTTTTTCAGGGAATGTGACTCAATTATGCAAACGATGTCCCCGCTGGTGCGCTATCAGCAAGCGCTGGAAAACGGCGAGTATCAGCCCGATGAAGTTCAGCGCGCCGCCATGACCCGCTTAGACGGTATCTGGCAGGCGTTAAGCCGTGTTAGCCCTCCTGCGTCTGCCGCCAGCGGCGGTCTGTTTGGCAAGCTCAATAAGCTGATGGGCAAAAGCAAATCGACGGTCCAGGCACCGGCGCGCGGTCTCTATATGTGGGGCGGCGTTGGGCGCGGCAAAACCTGGCTGATGGATATGTTTTTTCAGTCGATTCCTGGTCAGCGTAAGCAGCGCCTGCACTTTCATCGCTTTATGCTGCGCGTGCATCAGGAGCTGACAGAACTGCAGGGGCAGAGTGACCCACTGCAGATTGTCGCCGACCGCTTCAAGGCAGAAACCGACCTGCTGTGTTTTGACGAATTTTTTGTCTCAGACATCACCGATGCGATGCTGCTCGGCACATTGATGGAAGCGCTGTTCAGCCGTGGCATCACCCTGGTCGCCACGTCAAATATTCCGCCGGACGATCTCTATCGTAACGGTTTGCAGCGCGCACGTTTTCTACCTGCGATTGAGATGATCAAGCAGCACTGCGAAATCATGAATGTTGATGCCGGTATCGATTACCGCCTGCGCACGTTAACCTCGGCGCACCTGTGGATGACGCCGCTCGGTGAAGAGACCGCCAAAGAGATGGAGCGGATGTTCGTGGCGCTGGCGGGAAAACCGCGTCAATCCCATGAACCGCTGGAGATTAATCACCGTAAGCTGCCCACGTTGGGCGTGGCTGAGGGCGTTGTGGCGATGAGTTTCCTTGCGCTGTGTGGGGAAGGGCGCAGCCAGCACGACTATATTGAACTGTCGCGCCGTTTTCACAGCGTATTGCTGTATGATGTGCCGGTGATGATTTACAAGACCGAAGACCAGGCACGGCGATTTCTGGCGCTGGTGGATGAATTCTACGAGCGGCACGTCAAGCTGGTGGTCTCGGCGGAAGCATCACTGTACGAGATTTATCAGGGCACGCGGCTGAAGTTTGAGTATCAACGCTGCGTATCCCGTCTGCAGGAAATGCAGAGTGAAGAGTATCTGCGACTGCCGCATTTGCCCTGAAACTTGAATGGGCGTGGCGGGATGAGGATTTTATCGCAGAAAACGTTCGATCTTTTTGGGCGACTTCTCTATAATCTTGCGACCCCACGTTACAGCAAAGGTTTTTTTCCCAAAACTCTTTGTGTTCCAGTAACTCTATCCGAAGGGGTGGGCTTACTGGTCAAGATGGTCGTGTGAGCTCCAACCGTTTATTCAAGCGTTTGGGATTTCACCAACGTGTAACTTAATTTGGGTAAGCTTTTAGATGAAAACTTTTACAGCTAAGCCAGAATCGGTCCAACGTGACTGGTATGTTGTTGACGCAACAGGCAAAACATTAGGTCGTTTAGCGACTGAATTGGCTCGTCGCCTGCGCGGTAAGCACAAAGCGGAATATACTCCGCACGTTGATACTGGTGATTACATTATCGTTCTGAACGCAGAAAAAGTTGCCGTAACCGGTAACAAGCGTACCGATAAAGTGTATTACCATCACACCGGTTTCGTCGGTGGTATCAAGCAAGCGACCTTCGAAGAGATGATTGCTCGCCGTCCTGAACGCGTGATTGAAATCGCGGTTAAAGGCATGCTGCCAAAGGGTCCGCTGGGCCGTGCTATGTACCGTAAACTGAAAGTTTACGCGGGCAACGAGCACAACCATGCGGCACAGCAACCGCAAGTTCTTGACATTTAATCGGGATTACAGGCAATGGCTGAGAATCAAAACTACGGCACTGGTCGCCGCAAAAGCTCTTCCGCACGCGTCTTTATTAAGCCGGGTAGCGGTAACATCGTTATCAACCAGCGTTCATTAGAACAGTACTTCGGTCGTGAAACTGCCCGCATGGTAGTTCGTCAGCCGCTGGAACTGCTGGACATGGTAGGTAAATTCGATCTGTACATCACTGTTAAAGGTGGTGGTATCTCTGGTCAGGCTGGTGCGATCCGTCACGGTATCACACGCGCTCTGATGGAGTACGACGAGTCCCTGCGTGGCGAACTGCGTAAAGCAGGCTTCGTTACTCGTGATGCTCGTAAAGTTGAACGTAAGAAAGTCGGTCTGCGTAAAGCACGTCGTCGTCCTCAGTTCTCCAAACGTTAATTTTTCCTGCTCACGCAGAAACGATTATCGGAAAACCCGGTGCCTGGCGCCGGGTTTTTTATTTCCTGCCTGTACAAAAAGCGCGAAACACCCACGGCTTTGTTATTTTCCCCCGCAATTCGACACTCCGCTCCCCACAAGCTGGCTAAAATCTGGTAAACTGTGTGTCACTTTGTGCCCATTGGCCGGGCAATGACGCTGGTATCCTGTGCAATGGACGATCGGTCAAACTTCGGGCTGATGGCAATAATGAGTCGCCGCGTGGATGGCTATTCGCAGTAATTTTCTCGATAAACTTGGAGGTTTACATGGCTGTCGCTGCCAACAAACGTTCGGTAATGACGCTGTTTTCTGGTCCGACTGACATTTTCAGCCATCAGGTACGTATTGTCCTGGCTGAGAAGGGTGTTAGTGTCGAGATCGAGCAGGTTGAAACGGATAACCTGCCGCAGGATCTGATCGACCTCAACCCGTACCGTACCGTACCCACCCTCGTTGATCGCGAGCTGACGCTGTATGAATCGCGCATCATCATGGAGTATCTGGACGAACGTTTCCCGCATCCACCGCTGATGCCGGTTTATCCGGTTGCGCGTGGTGAAAGCCGCCTGATGATGCACCGCGTCGAGCAGGACTGGTACAGCCTGATGCGTAAAGTCGAAAACGGCACGGCGCAGGAAGCGGAAGCAGCGCGCAAGCAGCTGCGTGAAGAACTGCTGGCCATCGCACCTCTGTTCGCCCGCACCCCGTTCTTTATGAGCGAAGAGTTTAGCCTGGTAGATTGCTACCTGGCCCCACTGCTGTGGCGTCTGCCACAGATGGGCATTGAGCTGATTGGTGCCGGTTCGAAAGAGCTGAAAGGCTATATGACGCGTGTCTTCGAGCGTGATTCCTTCCTGGCTTCCCTGACGGAAGCGGAACGCGAAATGCGCCTGCAAACGCGGGGCTGATTACGATGGAAATGTCTCAACTTACCGCACGTCGTCCCTATCTGCTGCGCGCTTTTTATGAGTGGTTGCTCGACAACAATCTCACGCCGCATCTGGTCGTAGACATTAATTTGCCGGGTGTCATGGTGCCCCTGGAATATGCCCGTGATGGTCAGATCGTTCTGAACATCGCGCCGCGTGCCGTGGGCAATCTTGAGCTGGGCAATGACGAAGTGCGCTTCAGCGCGCGTTTCGGCGGCGTTCCACGTCAGGTTTCCGTGCCGTTAATGGCGGTGCTGGCGATCTACGCCCGTGAAAACGGCGCAGGAACGATGTTTGAGCCAGAGCCAGCGTATGAAGAAGCGGGTGAATACGATGCTGCTGACGCGCAGGATAGCGCACCGGAAACGGTGATGTCGGTTATCGATGGCGATCGTCCTGACGACAGCGGTCAGGATGACGACAACGGTCCTGACGATGAGCCGCCGCCGCGCGGTGGTCGTCCGGCGTTACGCGTCGTGAAATAAAAAACGGGCCGTCAGGCCCGTTTTTTTATGCTGCGAAGGCTTAATACACGTCGCGCAGGTAACGCTTCTCTTTCTTCAGCTGGTCAACGTAGTCGGCTGCACGCTCCGCAGACATGCCACCAAACTGAGTAATCACCTGGTACAGCGCCTTATCGACGTCTTTTGCCATGCGTGATGCATCGCCACACACGTAGAAGTACGCCCCCTCTTCCAGCCACGCAAACAGCTCTGCGCCCTGTTCCAGCATGCGGGTCTGCACGTAAATCTTCTCAGCCTGATCGCGGGAGAACGCCAGGTCAAGGCGGGTCAGCAGACCTTTCTCTTTCCAGCTATTGAGCTCGTCCTGATAGATATAGTCATGTTCCTGATGCTGGTCGCCGAAGAACAGCCAGTTTTTGCCTTTGGCGCCCAGCGCATCACGCTCCTGAAGGAAGGCGCGGAACGGTGCGATACCGGTGCCCGGGCCAATCATGATCAGCGGCGCATCGCCGTTGGACGGCACGCGGAACGCTTTATTTGGCGAGATAAAGATCGCCGGCTTTTCACCGCGCTTCACGCGTTCGGCCAGGTAGGTCGAGCATACGCCGCTGCGCGCGCGTCCGGCGCTGTGGTAGCGCACGGAAGCAATCGTCAGGTGCACCTGATTCGGGTGCGCCTTCTGGCTGGAAGAGATGGAGTAAGCGCGGTGCTGCAACGGGCGCAGCAGGGCAACAAACTCAGGAATGCTCAGCGCACAGGTGACGTCGAGCTGCAGCAGATCGAGGGTATCTTTGCCCCACAGCCAGACTCCCAGCGCATCTTTATCATCGTGCTGCAGGACGTGGCGCAGCTCCTGGTTGGTGGTGTTCTGGCCCACCCACTCAATCAGCTTGCGCGAAGGCTCGGAGATCTCGAACTGATAGGTCAGCAGGTCACCGAGGCTACGTTCGAAGCCAGGGACCGGCGTATCGTAGTCGGATTTTAGCTGCGTCAGCAGCAGGTTAACCAGTGCCGGTTCGTTCACCGGGATCACCCCCAGCGCGTCGCCCGCTTCGTACTTCAGCCCGCTGTCGGTCAGGTCAAACTCGAAGTGACGGATGTCCTTACCGGAGTTTTCACCGGACAGACGCTTGTTGGTCGCCAGCGCTGCCGCATACGGGTTGTTCTTGTTGCTGCCCGGAATGACCGGCGCTTCCGGGGCGCTCTCCAGCGCTGTGCCGCTGCTGCCCGCGCTGGCGGCAAACTGAGGCATGGAAGCGGCGATCCACTCATTGGACGGCTCTTCAAAGTCGATGTCGCAGTCAATGCGGTCGTAAACGCGTTTCGCACCCAGCTGCTCCAGGCGCATATCAATAAATTTACCTGCCTGGCAGAAGCCGTCGTAGCCGGTATCACCGATAGCCAGAACCGCAAAGTGCATCTGCTCAAGACGCGGCGCGGTGCTGGCAGAAATCGCCTGCCAGAACAGCTGGGCGTTATCCGGCATCTCGCCTTCACCGTAGGTGGAGGTGATCACCAGCACGTGACGCATGGTGGCGAACACTTCAATATCTACTTCGCCCAGCCCCTGAACCACGGGCACCAGACCTTTGGCGCGGGCGGCTTTCGCCGCGCTCTGCGCTAAGGCTTCAGCATTACCGGTCTGTGAACCAAACAGGATATGCAGCTGGGTGTTGGCAGCCGACGCTGCCCCGCTTGCCGCCTGCGGCTGGTTTTCCAGCACCAGCAGGCGTGAATGTAACCCGGCAAGAAAGCCCGCCAGCCAAAATTTCTGTTCGCCATTGAATGGCGCATCTTCAGGAATATAAGGAATCTTCATCGCTTTTATCTACTCAATCCCGTTCTCATTATTTATCAGGCTAATTTGCCAACCGCCGCCGCCAGTTCTGGCAGTGCAGCGCGCGCAAACAGCTCTTCAAAGTCAGGCAGACGTCCCAGCACTTCCCGGTTACAGGCATCCTGATACATGATCCAGCCATAGGTTGCCAGGCTGTCCATGGAGCGGATATTACGCTGCGTCAGGGCGGCTTTATAATCCGACATACGCTTGGCGCCAATCAGGCAGGAAAGCTCTTCGTCGCTGTAGCTTTCAATCGCGGCACGACCGTGGCGCTGCAGCTTGCTGATCAGGGTGAAATCTTCCGTCATCAGCAGGTTGCGCACCGCTTTCTCAACGGCTGGGTCCTGCACCGGCGTGCCTTTCGGCAGGCGGGAGAGCGCCAGCTGCTGTGCCGAACTCAGCACGGTGTAGTTGTTCAGCAGCACCAGCATTTCAGGGGTGTCGGTGGCGCCGTAGCCCGGAACCGCACCGTTAGCGATCGCCTTGCCATCGCGCCACGCCGCTTTAAACTTCGCCACCTGGTGACCGGCCAGCGCGGTAGACAGCTCCTCCAGCAGATCCTTACGGGTCTTGGCTTTCAGGATCTCAGCGCCGTCCTGGTAGAGCAGCAGGGAGCGCGGCATCACGTAGACGAAATGCTGACTCTCGCTTTCCCAGTGATCCAGCAGCCACTGCGCACGCGGCGAGCGGGTCGCTTCCAGATGCCAGTTCAGCATCGTCAGCACCGCGTCTTTGTGTACGCGCGCCATCTCGTTGTCGTCGGTGATCGAACCCAGCATCACCGAGTCAGCCGCCACGGAACCCGCCAGCGTGCCGTACGGGTCATACTGATAGGCGAAGCCGCCGCTCATCCCGTTGCCGAAGCCGGTACCGTAAGTGCCGAGGTTCAGCACTGCGCCGTTGGTCATATATTCGCAGCAGAAATCACCGACGCCTTCGACGACCGCCGTGGCACCGGAGTTACGCACGGCGAAGCGGTCACCTGCCTGGCCCTGAGCAAACAGACGCCCGCCGGTGGCACCGAACAGCGCGAAGTTACCGACCAGCACGTTGCCCTCTGCATCCTGCGAGCCGCCGCCAGGCGACATCACCACGATTTCACCGCCGCACTGGCCTTTACCGACGCCGTCGTTACAGGTGCCGTAATGCTCAAGGCGCATGCCGTCATTGCAGAACACGCCGTAAGACTGACCGGCAGAGCCGGACGTGGCGATGGTGACGGTACCCGGCGCCAGATAACGGCGACCGCGATCGTCCAGCAGGGCTGCCGGAATAGCGCTCAGCTGCTCCGCATCCAGCTGATGGTTCAGCAGGCGTTCGATATCAATCGCCAGCTGGCCACCAACGCTCTTATTACGGTTGTTCAGGATGATGCCATCGCCAAGGGCGATCGCGGTCGATCCCTGATTGACCAGTTGATCTTTCACCAGCTCGACCCAGCCATCGTCCAGCTCGAAATCTTTTTCCAGATAGACCGGGTGGGCAATTTTCAGCTCCGGCACCACGGTTAACATGGCGCGCAGATCCAGCTTGCCGACTTCCAGCGGGTGATCCATCAGGTGCAGCAGGTCAGAGCGTCCACGCGCTTCGCGCAGAGAGCGCAGGCCGAGGCGCGCCAGCATCTCACGCACTTCGTGCGCAACGTTGATAAAGTACTGTGCCAGCTGGCGCGGATCGCCATCAAACGCTTCGGCGTTGGTGGTTAAACCGGCCGGGCATTTCACGTTACAGTTTTTCGCCATCACGCATTTCAGCATCATCAGTGCGGTAGTACCGAACTCGAAGCTGTCGCCGCCCAGCAGCGCGGATTTCACCACGTCGCTACCGGTCTGCTGAGCGCCGGAACAGCGCAGCAGCACTTTTTCGCGCAGGCCGTTGGCACACAGCGCCTGGTGAACTTCGGCGATGCCGATTTCCGCCACGCGGCCAGTGTATTTCAGGCTGGTTACGGAAGCCGCACCGGTGCCGCCGGTGTTACCCGCGACGTTAATCACATCGGCGCCGGCTTTCGCCACGCCAACCGCGATGGTGCCGATACCCTCGGACGACACCAGCTTCACGATCACGCGCACGCGCGCTGCTTTACAGTCGTGGATCAGCTGTGCCAGATCCTCGATGGAGTAAGTGTCGTGGTGCGGCGGTGGTGAAACCAGCTCAACGCCCGGTGTGCCCCCGCGCGCTGCGGCGATCTCAACGGTAACTTTCGCCGCCGGTAACTGACCGCCTTCGCCCGGTTTTGCACCCTGGCCGATTTTAATCTCCAGCTCTTCCAGCATCGGGTCCGCCAGATAGGCTGCCCAGACGCCGAAGCGGCCGGAAGCCAGCTGCTTGATGCGTGAAGCGCGAATGGTGCCGTGGCGCGAATAGTGCTCGCCACCCTCACCACAGTTGCTCATGCCGCCAACCATGTTAGTGCCGTGCGCCACCGCTTCATGCGCCGGAGCCACCAGCGCGCCGTGGCTCATCGCACCGGAGGCAAAGGTACGGGTAATTTCATGCGCAGGCTGCACTTCGCTCAGCGGCAGCGCCGCAGAGATGGTGAAGATGCGCGACAGGTAGTCGGCCGCCTTGCCGTTAGCGCTGATGTGCAGCGCGTCCGCGCTGATTTCGCTGTGCTCAATGGCATCACCGAAGCGTTTTTTCAGCACGCCGGACAGGGTGGTCAGGCGATCGTGCTCGCTTTTCAGGCCGACGATGGCATCGGTCAGGCGCAGCGTGAACTGGCCTTCACGGCCTTCGACCGCCTGGCACACCATACCGCGCACCGCAAAGCCATTGTTGACCAGCGAGTAACGGCCCAGCTTACGGGTAAATTCGGCTTCGCTGTCGACGTGGGTCAGGTCCGCCGGGAAGGCGAGAATGTCACGCAGCGCCGCAGGACGGCGTTTACGCTCTTCCAGCATCAGGCTGGAGAACTGACGGTAGTCCGGGGTGATAGCAAAGTTATCGATCACCTCGTTCGGAATGCGCTCAAAGCTGCTGTCCTTAAAGGATTTGGCTTTGATGTTAAAAGCGTTATCCAGCTTGGCCAGCGTCATCAGGCGGATAAAGTTATCCTCCTCACGCGGCTTGTCGGCGAAGCGGATCGGCTGCTCGGTCATATCGATGAAGGTGCGCACGGCGATGGTGCCGTAAGAGTGGCCGGCCCCTTCCGCGCGCTCTTTAAACAGGCCGAGCAGCGGCACTTCGTTTTCGCCTTGAATGCGCAACGCGCTCTGATGCCAGTCCACCGCCATCTGCGCGATGCTGGCAAAACCTGCGCCGCCGACCGGGGTCTTGATGTTCGGGAAGTACTTCTTCAGCACGCGATCTTCGGTATCAAGGAAGTTCGGCTCGAAGAACTCACCGCAGCTATAGCTCTCAACGGTACACAGGCCGACTTTGCCCATGGTTTTCATCAGCGCTTTTTCTGCGGCTTTGGCATAGCGTTTAAAGGCTTTGTTGCCGCCTTCGCCTTCACCGTACTTCTCTTCCGCACGCATCTGCACGCCCAGCGGATAGACCGCGGAAGCGCCAAATCCGAGGGTGGCCGCGATATGGTGTGACGAGATGCTCTGGCCGCTCTCCACCACCAGCGAAACGTCGAGGCGCAGACCTTCCTGCACCAGGCGCTGGTTAATGGCGGAAACCATCAGCAGCATGGGAATGCTGGCGCGGGTTGAGGAGATGTGGCGATCGGTGATCACCGCAATGCCGCCCTGTTCGCGGGCGAAATCGACCACTTCCTGAGCTAAATCGTCGATGGCTTTTTCCAGCGCGTCCGCGTTGGCGGCACGATTCAGCGGGTCGACGCCAATTACCGGGGTGTAGAGCATCTCAAAGCGTTTGTACGGAGCAACGGTCTGCTCACGCAGCTGCAGCATATCCAGGTGGGTCAGGATCGGGCTTGGTACCACGATCTGCTTGCCTTTGCTGCGGCCGAGGTGCGGTTTGGCACCCAGCGCCACGCGCAGCGTCATGCCGTCGGCTTCACGAATGGAGTCGAGCGGCGGGTTAGTCACCTGCGCAAAGCGCTGGGAGAAGTAGTGCGCCATGCCGCCTTCGTGGTCGGACAGGGCGTTGATAGCGTTGCCGTAGCCCATCGCGGAGATTTTCTCTGCGCCGGTGGTGAGCATCGGGTCCATCATGAACTTGAAGCTTTCCTGGTTGTAGTAGTACGCCACAAAACGCTGATAGGTTTTGAGGTCGCCGCTATAACGCAGTGGGGAGCCTTGCTGCTCCGCTGGGATCACCGGCAGCTCTTCGAGCGTGACGCGCGACTGTGCCAGCAGCGCCGGGTAATCCGCTACCGCCGCCAATTTTTCCAGCGCTTCGAGGGTGGTGTAGCTGCGCTTTTCGCGGTGATCGTAATACAGCATCCCGCCCGCTTCGATACGGCCACGGCGCAGCACGCTCTCCGGTGGGAAGGCGATCTGACCGGCTTCGGACATGGCACCGATGTACTCTGCGGTCTCAACGGAACGCAGCGGGCGCAGGCCCAGGCGGTCCAGACGGGCACCAATCACTTCACCGTTGCCGAAGATCAGCGCAGCCGGGCCGTCATTCTTCTCTTCATACAGGGAGAAGTACTCCAGCATCGCGCGCACTTCCGCAGACAGCGACGGGTCGTTCTCCCACGCAGGCGGCATCATTGAGACCACGGCGGTGATCAGGTCGAGGTTATCTTCCATCAGGCGGCTGTGGATGCTCTGGTCAAGGCGTGAGCTGTCGGACTGGCCTTTCGGACGCACAATCTTCTTGCCACGGGCCAGCGCCAGCGCCGACTCCGCAATGCGGTTTTTACGGTCGGTATTCAGCTCGCCGTTGTGCGCCATCAGGCGGAACGGCTGCGCCATGGTGGTATGCGGGTCGGTATTGGTTGAGAAACGGGTATGGAAGAACAGACCGCGCACCTGATGGTCGGCGTCGGTCAGATCCTGGAAATAGGGGATCACTTCGTTTGAGTTCAGGCGTGCTTTAAATACCTGAGTGCGCGAAGAGAGCGACAGCGGGTAGAGACCGCCAAATTCGCTTTCGGTAAAGGCGCGTGCTTCGATATCCAGCAGCGCGCGATAGATGCGCTTCTCGAAGTCTATCTGATGAGTGATATCGGCCGGGGCAGTAAACACCCACTGCACGATAGGCAGCTGGAACGGGATCGCCGCCGGGCGCAGCACGCTGGTATCCAGCGGCATGTCACGCTTAATGATAATGGCAAGATCATAAGTGGCCAGCGTCTCTTCTACCAGACGCTCGGCGTTGGCACGCAGCGCAGCATCTTTCGGTACGAAGAAGTTACCCACGCCAAAGCGACCGGCCTCTAACGGCAGCCCGGTGACTTTGCGGAAGAAGTGCAGAGAGAGGTCAACGTTCACCCCGGCTCCGTCACCGACGCCTTCAGCAGACATGCCTCCACGGTGAGGTACGGTGCAGAGTGCGCTGTGCGCCATTTGCAGAACCTCATGAGTTTGCTCGCCGTCCTTACGAGTAATGAAACCCACACCACAACTGTCACTGTCTTTTGATGGATCGTACAGTCCATAAGGATAAGGTTTTGAGTTGGACATCGAGGGCCTCCTTAACTGCTTTGACATTACCACTAATCTTCAGGCACAGAGGGCGCTCGGCATCTCTCCAGGCTCTGTATCCTATTTTTGCCGCTGTTTGTTACGGACACCGTGAATCCGGGCATCCTTCGCCAGATATTTTCTAAAACATCCTTGAAGGGGACCGCTCACTTTAATTCCGGGTCTCTGGGTGGAGATAACTTGCATCACAAGGGAGTCTGGTTGCTGCATAGATATGCCAAGACGCTGACCCCTGAGGAAATCTTCCAGCGGATTTCCAACTTATCGGTAAAGCGTACTCAGGTCAAATAGCGTTCTTACTTATGCTTTTTGACGCTTTGAGTGAGTTATCTTATTGATATATATGGTTATCACCACCATTTTTCACGCTGTTCAACATGAGTTGTCAGGGGGCGAAGTGTGAGCTGACTCACTATAGGGCAGGCGCCAAATCTCTGCACCATGCTGGTGCCGGAGGTAATGGCAGCAGAATGTGCTGTAAGAATGAGTATAACCGCAGGAACGCACTGTTTTTAATTAGTGGGGTTATTTGAATATAATAGGGGGTGTCATTAGTAAAATTAATCATGCCAGGTGTGATTAATATTTCATGAATTGTGAATGGTTATTCGTTTGGATGAGACAAAAGAAGGCGAGTGATTTCCATCATCGCTAAGAAAAACATCATCTGAGAATGGCGCGGCGAACTGGCAGCGGCCCTACAGATTATGCAGTTATAAAATTTAGTCAATATGCGCAGGCGTAACTTTTTTTATCCGTGCGAAATGCGTACCTGGCGCGGGATAGCAGCGATCCGCAGCCGTTGCCTGACGGCGACGATAATCCCGCCATAAGCGGCCGCCGCCTGTGGGTGGTGCTGCACTATTACCGTGCAGCTGCTGGCAGTGTCCTGCGGTCAATCGTGCGTTGGTCTTTTGTCCAATTCCGGTATGATTGCGGCTATCAGGCGGAAGGGATCCTTTATGAAACAAATTCGTTTATTAGCGCAGTACTACGTTGATTTGATGGTGAAGCTGGGGCTGGTGCGCTTCTCGTTGCTGCTGGCCTCTGCGCTGGTGGTGCTGGCGATGATTGTGCAGATGGCCGTCACCATGGTGCTGCGCGGCCACGTCGAAAGCATTGATATGGTGCGATCGGTGTTTTTCGGCCTGCTGATCACCCCGTGGGCGGTCTATTTCCTCTCGGTAGTGGTAGAGCAGCTGGAGGAGTCGCGCCAGCGCCTGTCACGGCTGGTGGATAAGCTGGAGGAGATGCGTAATCGCGACCTTGAGCTGAACCAGCAGATGCAGGGCAATATCACCCAGCTAAATCAGGAGATTGCCGACCGTATCAAAGCCGAAGAGGCGCGCCTGCAGGTGATGACCCGGCTGAAAGAGGAGATGGCGCGGCGTGAAGAGGCGCAGATCGAGCTGGAACAGCAATCCTCCTTCCTTCGCTCGTTCCTTGATGCTTCCCCCGACCTGGTTTTCTACCGTAACAGCGACCAGCAGTTTTCCGGCTGTAACCGGGCGATGGAGCTGCTGACCGGCAAAAGTGAGAAGCAGTTAATCGGCCTGACACCCAAAGAGGTGTACGACGACGATGCCGCCACCAAAGTGCTGGAAACGGACGAAAAAGTGTTCCGCCACAACGTCTCACTGACCTACGAGCAGTGGTTACAGTATCCCGACGGGCGCAAGGCCTGTTTTGAGATCCGTAAAGTGCCTTATTACGACCGCGTGGGCAAGCGCAGTGGGCTGATGGGCTTCGGGCGCGATATAACCGAGCGTAAGCGCTATCAGGACGCGTTAGAGAACGCCAGTAGGGAAAAGACCACCTTTATCTCTACGATTAGCCACGAGCTGCGTACGCCGCTTAACGGCATTGTCGGTCTGAGCCGCATCCTGCTGGATACCGATCTCAATCAGGAACAGCTGAAATACCTCAAAACCATCCACGTTTCGGCGATCACTCTTGGCAATATTTTCAACGACGTGATTGAGATGGATAAAATCGAGCGGCGCAAAGTGCAGCTGGATAACCAGCCGATCGACTTCACCGGCTTCCTCGCCGATCTGGAAAACCTCTCCGGCCTGCTGGCGGAGCCGAAAGGGCTGAAGTTTGTACTGGCGCCCGACCTGCCGCTGCCGCACAAAATTATCGCCGACGGCACGCGCCTGCGTCAGATCCTGTGGAACCTGATCGGCAACGCGGTAAAGTTTACCCAGCAGGGCGAAATTGTGGTGCGCGTTGGCTACCTGGAGGATGACTGCCTGCGCTTTGAGGTTGAAGACTCCGGCATGGGCATTCCGCAGGACGAGCAGGATAAGATCTTCGCCATGTACTACCAGGTAAAGGATCAGCGCGGCGGCAAACCGGCGACCGGAACCGGCATCGGGCTGGCCGTTTCCCGCCGCCTGGCGCAGAGCATGGGCGGAGACATCAGCGTGCGCAGCGCCCCGGGCCAGGGCTCCTGCTTTACCCTGACGCTGAACGCCCCGCGTATCGCGGAACAGGTGGAGGATGAGCAGCCGGAAGACGACCTGCCGCTGCCTGCGCTGCATGTGCTGCTGGTAGAAGATATTGAGCTGAACGTTGTCGTCGCGCGCTCGGTGCTGGAGAAGCTCGGCAACAGCGTGGAAGTGGCGATGACCGGCCAGGCGGCGCTGGATATGTTCAACCCGGATGAATTTGACCTGGTGCTGTTGGATATCCAGCTGCCGGACATGACCGGGCTGGACGTGGCGCGTGCTATTCATCGGCGCCACGCGGGTGAGCAGCTGCCGCCGCTGGTGGCGCTGACCGCTAACGTGCTCAAGGACAAGCGTGAATACCTGGATGCCGGCATGGACGATGTGCTGAGCAAACCGCTGGCGGTGCCTGCGCTGACGGCGATGATCAAAAAATACTGGGATTATCAGGAAGTCGAGCTGCCAACCCTAACGGAGAGCAACATGGATGAGAAACAGCTGGCGCTGCTGGATGTGCCAATGCTTGAGCAATATATCGAACTGGTCGGGCCGAAGTTGATCCATCAGAGTCTGGAGATGTTTGAGCAGATGATGCCGGGTTATCTGGAGGTGCTGGATTCCAACATGATGGCGCGCGATCAGAAAGGGATTGCCGAAGAGGGCCACAAGATCAAAGGGGCTGCAGGATCGGTCGGTCTGACCCACTTACAACAGGTTGCCAAACAGATTCAAAGCCCGGAACTGCCAGCATGGTGGGATAACGTGCAGGAGTGGATTGATGAGCTGAAACAGGAGTGGCGCAATGATGTTGAAGTACTGCGTCAATGGGTTAGGGATGCTGAAAAAAAATGACCCCGACCGAGGCCGGGGTGCGCGAATACTGCGCCAACACCAGGGAAACTGGAAACCTGCGCTATTTTGATAGGAATCGTCGGGAGCGCAGATTTGGTATTGGGTGAACCACTAATAAGCTCAGGAACTACTTTAGCAAATCTCACATCACATGTTACCAGATTCATTAAAATGTGTGATGTGGAGCAGCCTTGGTAAATAGAAGACCTTAATTTTACTTCTCAGTCAAGTAACGAATGCAATTGATTGCGGATTTGTCTTATTTTTGACCATATGTGCTTTTTTTTTCGCCAGTCAGATTGACGCAAACTTTTTACCGCAGGGCCATTTTCACATAAGCTTATGCGGTAATGGAATTTGGCCAAATACGTGTTACTAACTCAATGTTTTATGGTTGTTTTTAGGTGTTTTTAAACAGCCTTTCCGAAACGTTTAGGTTTCTGCTAGCACAAATCCTGAGTGGGCCTTTCTGCATAAGTCAAAAGCTGACTCCGTTCAGCAGGGTATGCGATGGCGATGACCTCGCTCCGCGGGTGAAAAAACGGTCAAACCGGCATCATTTGCGAGTGATTTTCTTTTGTAGCAGATCGGTTTTCGAATACGACAGGGCGAAATTTATAAGCGCTGCGAACCAATCAGGTGGTAACGCTTTCATCCTGTGCCAGGTCCAGCGCATTACAGAGCGAAATCAGCTGGCGTGATGGAACCGATTCCAGTTACATCGCTTAACTAAAGGCATTCGAATATTTCGGGTGTATTTCCGTACTAATCACTTTTTAAAACAGGTTCTGGCATGAGTCGTCGTAATAACAGCGTCACCGCACGCATCAAATCGGGTTTGCTTCGCCTCGTTCTCGGCGTACTGGGTTTATGGCTTACCGGCATTATTGCCTTTGCTTTTCTTCCGGTGCCATTTTCTGCCGTGATGGTTGAGCGGCAGCTGGGTGCCTGGTTTAGCGGCAACTGGAGCTATGTTGCTCACTCGGACTGGGTAGGGATGGATGAAATATCACCGTGGATGGCACTGGCGGTGATCGCTTCCGAAGACCAGAAATTCCCGACCCACTGGGGCTTTGATGTTGCGGCGATCCAGTCGGTGCTGGACAGCGAAGGCGAGAAGGCCGGAATGCGTGGGGCATCGACCCTGTCCCAGCAGACGGCAAAAAATGTGTTCCTGTGGGACGGCCGCAGCTGGATACGTAAAGGGCTGGAGGCCGGGTTAACGGTGGGGATCGAAACCGTGTGGACCAAACGCCGCATTCTCACCGTTTACCTTAACGTGGCGGAAATGGGCAAAGGGGTATTTGGCGTGGAGGAGGCTTCACAACGCTATTTCCATAAGCCAGCCAGCCGCTTAAGCATGTCTGAAGCCGCGCTGCTGGCCGCGGTACTGCCTAATCCGATTCGCTTCCGCGCCGATGCGCCATCCGGCTATGTGCGCCAGCGCCAGCAGTGGATCCTGCGCCAGATGCGTCAATTGGGCGGTGAAGGTTTCCTGCGCCAGCATAAACTGGATTAGGAACATCCCTGTTTTTATGGGCAGCGGAGAGAGACCACATTTTTAGCGGAATTTTTGTGCTAGCGTGACCCTGTTGTAACATATTGTTAAACAGGGATAAATTATAATGAAACGCATTGATGTGGTCTGCAAGGAGTTGGAGCGTCTGACGCTGCAAGCGGGAAATCCACAGGCAACCGCACAAAAAATCGGCCTCAACCTGGGCCTGGCGCGTAACTCCGTTAGCAAAGAGCTTAACCAGCTGTGGGGTGAAGGCCGGGCAATCAAGATTAAATCCCGCCCGGTCTATTTTCTGCATCGTGCGTCACTGGAGGCCCAGGCCGGGCAGCCACTCCCCGCGGAATTCAGCGATCTCGATGCTCTGAATCAGCGCTTAAACCCGCATACCGTTGTCGTCAGCGATCCTTTTCAGGCCATGATTGGCCATCAGCGCAGCCTGCGCAGCGCCATTGAAAAAGCCAAAGCCGCCGTGCTCTATCCTGCCGGGCTGCATGTGCTGCTGACCGGGCCTTCAGGCGTGGGGAAAACCTGGTTTGCCGAGCTGATGCACCAGTTCGCCAGCCATCATCAGCCGGGCATTGCTCTGCCGTTCATCTACTTCAACTGTGCGGAGTATGCGCATAACCCGGAGCTGCTTTCATCCCACCTGTTTGGCCATCGCCAGGGAGCCTTCACCGGTGCGGGCAAAGATAAGGTCGGGCTGGTGGCGCAGGCTGACGGCGGCTATCTGCTGCTGGACGAGATCCATCGCCTGCCATATGAGGGGCAGGAAAAGCTGTTCTCCCTGCTGGACCGCAACGAATATCGGGCATTGGGTTCGAGTGGGGAGGCGCAGCGAGTCAACATTCGCCTGATCTGCACCACCACTGAAGCGGTGGATTCGGCACTTTTACGCACCTTTATGCGCCGTATTCAGGTCAGCATTACGCTCCCCGCCCTGCGTGAACGGTCACTGGAAGAGCAGATTGAACTGAGCAGCTTTTTTCTCCAGCGTGAAAGTGCCAAAACGGCACGTACGCTGCGGGTGGATAAGACGCTGATGCAGTGGCTGCTGGCGAAGCCGCTTGCCGGAAATGTCGGCCAACTGAAAAGTGATATTCAGTTTATCTGCGCCCAGGCCTGGGCGGCGGATATCGCACAGCCGCAAGGGGCACTGACGCTGGATAAACGCTTTGCCCTACCGGCCGTGGTACCTTCTGCGGCGCTGCGTCAGCGCATTGATGCGCTGTTTGCCGACCGCCCATGGCTGGAGATTGGTGCCCGGACCAGGGTCCCGTCATCTGCCGCGCTGCCCGATGCCCTCGAACAGGAAGAGAGCGATCATTTTTATCACTTCCTCACCCGCGAATATGTCAGCCTGCGCAACAGTAATGTTCCGGCGCTGGAAACGCTGGCAATTCTGAAAAACAAGCTGTGCTCAATATTTAAGTACGGCCTCTACAGCCGCGACAGCGCCACCATCGGCATTAACGCTCAGCTGGAGCAGCGGCTTTCGGCTCTCATCCAGCGCATTGAGCGGATCACCGGTTTCAGCCTGCCGGAGAACATGATTAATCATCTGCGTAAGCATATTCTGGTGCTGCTGGACTACGTGCAGCGTGGGATGATCCCGCAGTTATACTCCTCCAGCCTGATCCTCGACCACTGCCAGGATGAATACCCGCACGCGGTACAGCTGGCGCGCTTTATCGAAGAAGCCTTTGCCATCCAGTGCCCATCCACCGAGATCGTCTATCTCTGCCTGTTCCTCAAAGCCTGCCGTCAGTACCGCGAACAGCTGGCAACCAGCCCGGATCTCGGCGCGATCCTGATCGCCCACGGTGCAACGACGGCGACCAGCATGGCGCAGTATGCCAACCAGGTGCTGGAACAGGATCTGTTTAGCGCCATTGATATGCCGTTTGAGCAATCGGTGCACGACACGTTGGATCAACTGACGCAGCGTATCCGTCAGCGCGGCTATGGTCGCCTGATCCTGATGGTAGATATGGGATCGCTGGTGCATTTTGCCAGCACCGTCAGCCAGCTATTCAATATCGATGTGCTGCTGCTGCCGTGCATCAGCCTGAGCAGCCTGCTTGAAGTGGGGTTGGATCTGACCTACGACACGCGTGAGCTCACGCAGCTGCATCAGCTGATGGAGGACAAAGGTATTGACTGCCAGCTGTGTACCCCGGAGCAGGTGGCGGGCGGCCGGGTGCTGGTGGTTTCCTGCATTACCGGCATGGGCACGGCGGAGAAGATCCGCAAAGTCTTACAGGAGAGCTTCGGCGAACTGATGGGGCAGGATTCACGACTGCTGATGCTCGACTATGGCGAAGTGCGCAGCCTTGAGCGCCTGCGGCAGTCACTACAGCCCGGAGAGCGGCTGGTGGGCATTGTCGGCACCTTCCAGCCGGGGCTGCCGGATATTCCGTTTATCTCGCTGGAGGAGCTGTTTTCTGAGCAGGGGCCGGAGCTGATCCTCGGCCTGTTTGACCCGGATTTGCACCGCGCCGAGCGCCGTCAGGAGGTGGAGCGCTGCGCGCTGCGTTTTGTCAGCGCGCTGACGCTGGAGAGCATTATCAACCAGATTTCGCTGCTTAACCCGCGCCGCATCCTGCAGGAGATGGAGCAGATTTTACAGCAGCTGTGCCAGCAGCTGGATATCAGCCCGGGCCGCCAGGTGACACTTCGTTTCCTGATCCACTGCTGTTGTATGGTTGAGCGTATCGTGATTAGCCGCAAACCGTTACAGATGACGCTGGAAAGCGCCAGCGGGCAGGAGAAAGCGGCGATAAATGTCATCAAAAGCCAGTTTGCCGTGATTGAAGCGGCATATTCTATTCAGCTATCCGATGCTGAATACCACTATATCTATCAATTGCTGTACAGCTGAGACCAACAATGGCGGGCCTCAGCGCCCGCTATGACCCTTCATCCAGCCCGCGTGACACATTCTCTGGCACAGCCGTTGCAATAGTGACCTCACCACAATACTGAGCGGATGAATCACGTGACGGAAAACAAAACGGCTTTGCCTGAAATACTCATTTTGACCCACGGTGGCTGGGGCGCGGAGCTGTGTAACAGCCTGCGCATGGTCGTCGGTGACATTGCCGGGGTGCATACCCTGGCCCTGATGCCGGTGGATACCTTCAGCGACTTCTACCAGTCGGTGCAGCAGGTGGTGGCGAAGATGCCGGTCGGTTCGCTGATCCTGACTGATTTTATCGGCGGCACCACCTCAAATGTCGCCGCCCGTGTCAGCCTCGACCATCCTATCGCGGTGGTCTGCGGGCTGAACGCCACGCTGCTGCTGCAGGCGCTGGACCTGCGCGAGCAGGGCACCCTCACCACGCAGGTTGCCGGGCTGGTTGAAGCCGGGCGCGAAAGCTGCCGCGACGTGGCGGCTCATATTCAACGACAACAACCTTAACCATCACCCAGGGAGCATTCTCATGGCCACAATTACTTTATGCCGAATCGACAGCCGCCTGATCCACGGACAGGTGGTGACTAAATGGGTTGGACAGTCGCAGTCCAACCGTATTGCGGTGGTCAGCGACGAGCTGGAAGCCGACCCGTTTATGAAAAATATCTATCTGATGGCCGCACCGCCGAGTGTCAAAGTGGACTGCTACAGCAACAGCAGCTTTGCCGCAGCCTGGCAGGAAAACCAGCTGGGTGAGGGCAACGTGCTGGTGCTGTTCCCGTCGCTGGCAGCGGTACTGGAAGCGGTACAGCAGGGCTTCTCGGTCGCGGCTATCCAGGTTGGCGGTCTCGGCGGTGGGCCGAAGCGCAAAGCGGTGTTCCAGAACATTACGCTGGATGATGCTGACGTGGCGATCCTCGGCGATCTGCAGGCAAAAGGGATCAAGGTCCTGTTCCAGACCATTCCGGAAGATAAGCCGCAGTCGCTGGACGATATCCTGAAAAAATACTAAGCCTCTCACTGTAAGGAGCACGCTATGGATACGTTATGGATCGCTGTCTGTATGGGGTTGTACTACTGGTTTGCCCGCCTGCGGCTCGGCTACTCCTTCTCGGGAATGCTGGTGCAGCCGATTGTGATTGCGGTGTTTGTTGGTCTGATCCTCGGCAATATGCAGACGGCGATGATTATTGGCGCCGGGATGCAGCTGGTGTATCTCGGCGTCACCTCGACGCCCGGCGGTAATGTGCCGTCTGACCCTGCACTGGCTGCCTGTATCTCGATCCCGATAGCGGTACAGGCCGGTATGGAGCCGAATCTCGCCATCGCGCTGGCGATTCCGTTCGGCGTGATCGGGGTGTTCCTCGACCAGCTGCGCCGCACGCTGAATGCCGCCTGGGTCCACATGGCGGACGCCCACGCAGAGGAGGCAAATATCGGCGGCATTATGCGCTGTGCCTTCCTCTGGCCCGCGCTACTCGGGCTGGTTATCCGCTTCCCGGTGGTGTTTGCGGCCAACTATTTTGGCCAGAACGTGGTGGAAAAATTTCTCGCGCTGATGCCGCACTGGCTGACGCATTCGTTTGAAATTATGGGCGGCATCCTGCCCGCGCTCGGCTTCGCCATCACCATAATGATGATTGGTAAAAAGAGCCTGCTGCCGTGGTTTATTGGCGGATTCTTCGCGGTGCTGTACCTGAAGGTCGATATCATGGCGATGGCGATTTTCGGCACCTGCGTCGCGTTCCTGATTAAAGGCCTGGGAAAAACAGAAGGGGCTTCCTCATGAGCAATACCGCTATTCCACAAGAGCTGCTGGATCGCGCTCGCGCAAGCAAAACGCTGACGCGCCGAGACATCACCAAAGCCTGGTTTATCTACTGGCTGGGTGCGGAGGTTTCAAACTCTTATGAACGCTTACAGAGCCTGATTTTTTGCGCCTCCATGACGCCGATCATCAAGAAACTCTATCCTGAAAAAGAGGAGCGGGCTGAGGCGTTGAAACGCCATCTGAATTTCTTCAACAGCGAGCAGACCTTCGGCGCGGTGATCCAGGGCGTGGCGATCGCGATGGAAGAGCAGAAAACCCGAGGCGAAGCGATCTCCGATGCCTCAATCACCGGGATCAAGACCGGGTTGATGGGGCCGCTAGCGGGGATCGGCGACTCGGTGATCTGGGCCGCAGTGATGCCGCTGCTGATCGCGATCTTTATCCCGTTTGCCGCCAACGGCAGCGCGTTCGGCGGCATTATGCCACTGATGCTGTATACCGCCATCACCCTGGCGGTGAGCTATGGGCTGGCACATAAAGGCTATACGCTGGGGCGCGAGTCGATCATCGGGCTGTTGCAGGGGGGCAGGATCAAAGAGCTGATCTACGGTGCCAACGTGCTGGGATTGATCATGATGGGGGCGCTGTCCGCCAGCTACGTGAAGATCACCACGCCGTTTAAGATCGTCGCTCTTGAAGGATCGGAAGTGGTATTTCAGCAGATCCTCGATTCGATCGCCCCGGGCCTGCTGCCACTGGCGGCGGTATTTTCCATCTATTTCTACCTGGTGAAAAAAGGGCCGCGTTACACCACTATTCTGCTGTCGGTGGTGGTGATTAGCCTGCTCGGCTCACTAACCGGTTTGTTATAAGGAGCGCCTCATGACAGGGAATATCTATCAAAGTCTGGGCCTGAAAAGGGTGATTAACGCCTGCGGAAAAATGACCATCCTCGGCGTTTCCAGCGTGCCCGCCAGCGTAATGGCGGCGGTGGCGCAGGCCGCAGGCAGCTTTGTTGAAATTGATGCGCTGGTGGATCGCGTGGGCGAGCGGGTGTCTGAGTTTACCGGCGGGCAGGACAGCTACGTGACCTCCTGCGCCACGGCGGGCATTGCCATTGCCGTCGCGGCGGCGGTCAGCCGCGGCGAGCCGGATCGCGTGGCGCAGCTGCCGGACAGCAGCGGCATGGCGAATGAGGTTGTGATGCTGCGCGGGCATAACGTTGATTATGGCGCCTCGATAATGAGCGCCATCCGCCTGGGGGGCGGGCGCATTGTTGAAGTGGGGCACAGTAATCTGGCCTACCTGTGGCAGCTGGAAAAAGCCGTTACGCCACAGACCGCCGCGCTGCTGTATGTGAAGTCGCACCATGCGGTACAGAAAGGGATGCTGACGCTGGAGACCTTCGTTGAGGTGGCGCGCAGCCACCGGCTGCCGCTGATTGTCGATGCGGCGGCGGAAGAGGACCTGCGGCGCTACGTAGCGGCCGGGGCTGATATGGTGATCTACAGCGGGGCGAAGGCGTTTAACGCGCCCACCTCGGGTTTTATTACCGGGGGTAAGCAGGGGATCGGCTGGTGTAAGGCGCAGCATAACGGCATTGCGCGGGCGATGAAGATTGGTAAGGAAAATATGGTCGGTCTGGTGAAGGCGCTGGAGCTGTATCACCAGGATCAGAATCATGCATCGGCGGATGCGCTGCTGCCGGCAGTGGCGGCAATCAACGCGC
The DNA here is from genome assembly GCF_014773485.1 of Erwinia aphidicola. GTDB lineage: Bacteria > Pseudomonadota > Gammaproteobacteria > Enterobacterales > Enterobacteriaceae > Erwinia > Erwinia aphidicola. Next base: position 63,890 of record NZ_JACXBP010000004.1, read on the forward strand.
TGACGGGCTTTGCCGCCGATATTGAACAGGATGAGGCCGGGCGTGCTATCTGGCGCATTCGTATCACCGTGGATGCCGTGCTGCTGGGGCTGAATGCACGCGAAGTGGTCGAACTGCTGCGCCATGGCGACATCGCGATTTACCCACGCTGCTATGCGCTGCATCTGGGCGTTTTCAGCCTCGATCCCCGCACGCTGGCGCAGGGCGAGCTGAGTCTTATCGTCGATCGGCTGGCAGAGATCGCTAAACAACAGGGAGAGTGAAATGCAACATATTAATTTTTATCGCGGACGCGTGGCGATTAACGTTCTGGCCTGCGATCTGGTAAACGCACGCGAGGTGTATGACGCGTCTGAAGGCCATGCGGTGATTGGCGTGCTGTCATCGCAGTTTGCGGATGTCGGGCAGGGCGTGCAGGAAGTGGAGCTATGGACCAGCTTCATTCCGGCGATCTCTGTCGGGCTGGGGGCGGGCGACCCGACGCAGTATGCCAAAGCTGCGCTGATTGCTGCCGCGACGCGCAGCGCGCACGTCAACCAGACGTTTACCGGGGCGGGGTTCGCTGCCGGGGCGCTGGCGCTGGCGGGCAACGCACATACCTGCATTAATGCGCTGGTCAGCCCGAGCGGGCAGCCGGGCAGGGTGATTATATCAACCGGAGAACGCAGCGGGCAGCAGCAGCCGGTACTGGCGGATTGCGATAGCGCAGTCTGCATGATGCTTGATATGGGGGCGCACGCGGCGAAGTTTTTCCCAATGGGCGGTGAGAAATCGCTGGCGGAGTTAAAAGCACTGGCGGAAAGCGCGGTGCGCCAGGGGATGACGATGATCGAACCGACCGGCGGCATCGATCTGGCAAACTTCAGCGTGATACTGGAAACCTGCCTGCGCGCGGGCGTGCCGAAAGTCATGCCGCACATCTACAGTTCGATTATTGATAAGCAGAGCGGCAGAACGCGCCCGGAAGATGTGGCAAATCTGATGCAGCAGGTGAAAGCGCTGCTGTCGTAATGCCTGCCAGCTAAATAACAAGGCCGGTGAATACCGGCCTGAGAGGCTTAGTCTTCGTCGAACCCGGCGTTAAACAGGTCAATCACCGCCGCCAGCGCTTCCTCTTCCTGCAGGCCGCTGGCCTCCACTTCAATATGCCCACCCTTGGCGGAGTCGAGCATCAGCAGGGCAATCACGCTGCTGGCTTCTGCTTCCGTGCCGCTTTCATTGCGCAGCAGCACTTCTGCATCAAAACTCTGTACCAGCTCAAACAGCTTCATCGCCGGGCGGGCGTGCATGCCCAGCTTGTTTTTAATTTCAACGGTTTGCTTCACGGTCATGATTTGCGTTTTTCCAGCGTGCGATGACGGGACTGTACGTTTTTCCCGCGCGAGCGGAAATAATCTGCCAGCTGTTCGGCTATGTACACCGAGCGGTGTTTACCGCCGGTACAGCCAATCGCCACGGTCAGATAGCTGCGGTTATTGGTTTCCAGCATCGGTAACCACAGCTCAAGGTAGCTGCGCGTCTGGTAGATAAAATTGTGAACTTCGGTGTGGCGGTCAAGGAAGGCAGCAACCGGGCGGTCGAGGCCGGTCATAGGGCGCAGCTTCGGGTCCCAGTGCGGATTAGGCAGGAAGCGCACGTCAAACACGTAATCAGCATCAATCGGGATGCCGTGCTTGAAACCAAAGGACTCAAACACCATCGTCAGCTCGCGCTCGCGCTTGCCCAGCAGTCGGGTACGCAGCATTTCGGCCAGCTCGTGCACTGACATTTCCGAGGTGTCGATAATCAGGTCGGCGCGCGAACGCAGCGGCTCCAGCAGATCGCTCTCTTCATCGATCGCGCTTTCCAGCGACAGATTCTTGCTGGAGAGCGGATGCAGACGACGGGTATCGCTGTAACGGCGGATCAGCGTGTTGCGGTCGGCATCCAGGAACAGCAGCTGCGGCGAAAAACAGTCCGGCAGGCTGTTCAGTGCAGTTTCAAACACTTCCGGGGATTCCGGCATGTTACGCACGTCAATGCTCACCGCGGCGGACATGTTACGCTCAGAAAGTGAGCGAGCCAGGTCTGGCAGCAGTACCACGGGTAAGTTATCCACGCAGTAAAAGCCCATATCTTCCAGCGCCCGCAGGGCGACTGATTTACCTGAGCCAGAACGTCCGCTGACGATCATCAGCACCATTAACTCTTCTCCCCGTTTGTCTCAACGCGATACAACTGCGTTTAGCTCTCTTCGTGATCTTCCGTGATGATCTCATACAGATCTTCATCGGTCTGAGCGGCACGTAAACGGCGCAGCACCGTTTTATCGGCCAGGCGTTTGGCCACCAGCGACAGCGTGTGCAGATGCGTCTTGCACTGATCTGCCGGAACCAGCAGGGCAAACAGCAGGTCCACCGGCTGATTATCAATGGCGTCAAACGCGATAGGCTGGTCAAGGCGGATAAACACGCCAACGGCGCGCAGCGTATCTTCTTCCAGCTTACCGTGCGGGATGGCAATGCCGTTGCCAATGCCGGTACTGCCCATACGCTCACGCGTCAGGATAGCTTCGAAAATTGTCTGGTGCGGCAGATTTAACTGCTTCGCTGCCAGCTCGCTGATAATTTCCAGCGCCCGTTTTTTGCTCTGACAGTGCACGCCATTACGGGTACATGCAACGCTCAATACGGAGCCCAGTTCCAGTTTCAGATCATTGTTCATCATAGTTTCACTTAGGTATTCACTTGCACAGGGCGATAGCTCGAACCCGACATTCGGATCGCGAGATTAACATGCCGTATTGATTAACGGCTCGTCTTCCCGAAGGAACACGAGCCGAAAACGCTCCCGGCTTAACTGATATTGGGTTCGCCGAAAAAACAATCAATGTACAGTGAAGTTTAGTGTTGTTTTAGCTTATCTTTATGTTTATTTAACTGGCGGGCGAGCTTATCAACCAGCCCGTCAATCGCCGCGTACATATCTTTATCTTCCGAGGTGGCGTGCAGCTCCCCACCGTTCACATGCAGCGTGGCATCTGCAATCTGTGTCACTTTCTCCACCTTTAACACGATATAGACCTGATTGATGCGGTCAAAGTAGTGTTCCAGTTTGGCAAACTTTTCAGTTAAAAAATCACGCAGTGGCTGGGTGATTTCAACGTGTTGTCCAGTGATATTGAGCTGCATAGTGTCTTCCTTCTCAGTGCTTTCAGACCAGCTGTTTGCGCTGGTTTGATGGTGGGATGGATAAAGACTCTCGGTATTTTGCCACAGTGCGCCGGGCCACCATAATCCCCTGATCGGAAAGAAGGGTGGTGAGCTTGCTGTCGCTGAGCGGTTTGGCGGGATTCTCCGCCGAGATTAATTTCTTCACCAGCGCACGGATCGCCGTGGAGGAGGCTTCGCCACCACCCTCGGTATTGACGTGGCTGGAGAAAAAATACTTCAGTTCAAAAATGCCGCGCGGGCTGTGCAGGTATTTCTGTGTGGTCACGCGCGAGATAGTCGACTCGTGCATTTCTACGGCGCTGGCAATATCGGCCAACACCATCGGACGCATGAACTCTTCACCCTGTTCGAAAAAGGCCTGCTGCTGGTCGACGATACAGCGCGTCACCTTCAGCAGCGTGTCGTTGCGGCTTTCCAGGCTTTTAATCAGCCACTTTGCTTCCTGCAGATTGCTGCGAATAAACTGCGTGTCGCTGTCGCTGCGCGAGCTGGCGCCGAGGGAAGCGTAATGCTGGTTGATCTTCAGGCGCGGCACGCTGTCGGCGTTGAGTTCCACCGTCCAGCGATTGCTGGCTTTGCGCACCAGTACGTCCGGAATGACGTATTCTGGTTCCTGGGTGTTGATCGACTGGCCCGGGCGCGGGTCGAGGGTCTGGATCAGCTGCATCGCCCCTTTCAGCACCTCTTCCTTCAGGCGGGTGACGCGCATCAGGCTGCGGAAGTCGTGGTTTGCCAGCAGATCCAGGTGCTCGCCGACGATCAGGCGCGCCTCTTTCAGCAGTGGAAAATCAGTCGGAAACTGAGAGAGCTGCACCATCAGGCAGTCGCGCAGATCGCGGGCGCAGACGCCGACCGGGTCAAAACGCTGCACGCGCTTCAGCACCGCTTCAACTTCATCCATCGACAGCTCGTCATCACCAATGCTGCCGAGGATTTCATCCAGCGTCACGGTGAGATAGCCTGTATCGTCAACCGCATCAACAATTGAGGTTGCTATCGCGCGGTCAGTGTCGGTAAACGGCGTCAGCTCAACCTGCCACATCAGGTAATCCTGCAGCGTCTGGGTGGTTTCACCCTGGTAGACCGGCAGTTCATCATCATGATAGTCAGTGCCCGTACCGGATGGCGTGCCGGCGGTGTAGATCTCATCCCAGGTGGCATCGAGCGGCAGCTCTTCCGGCATGTCCTTCTGTTCCAGCGCTTCGCGGGTATCCAGCGCTTCGGTTTCCTGATATTCGCGGGTATCAACTTCTTCGTGAATGTCGGTCTGTTCAAGCAACGGGTTACTTTCCAGCGCCAGCTGAATTTCCTGCTGTAGTTCAAGCGTAGAGAGTTGCAGCAGGCGAATGGCCTGCTGCAGTTGTGGCGTCATGGCAAGCTGTTGGCTCAGCCTGAGTTGTAAACCTTGCTTCATATTCAGAATATTAATTCCCCAGAAATCTTACCGAATGTGAACACCTTATCAGAGTCTGAACTCTTCACCCAAATAGACGCGCTTAACTTGCTCATCGGCCAGGATCGCTTCCGGGGTGCCATGGGCGATCAGATGCCCCTGGCTGACGATATAGGCTCGTTCGCAGACTGCCAGCGTTTCGCGTACGTTATGGTCGGTGATCAACACGCCCAGACCGCTGTCACGCAGGTGCTCAATAATCTTTTTAATATCAATGACGGAGATCGGGTCAACACCGGCAAAGGGCTCATCCAGCAGGATAAATTTCGGGTTAGCGGCCAGCGCGCGGGCAATCTCGACGCGGCGGCGTTCACCACCGGAAAGCGCCTGACCCAGGCTGTCGCGCAGGTGCTCAATGTGGAACTCGGCCAGCAGTTCATTCGCGCGGTCGTCGCGCTGCTCGCTGGTCAGGTCATCACGGATCTGCAGGACGGCCATCAGGTTGTCGTAAACGCTCAGACGACGGAAGATGGAGGCTTCCTGAGGCAGGTAGCCAATACCACGACGCGCACGGGCATGCAGTGGCAGAATACTGATGTCTTCATCGTCGATCACGATACGGCCCGCATCACGCGGCACAATCCCAACCACCATGTAGAAGGTGGTGGTTTTACCTGCACCGTTCGGGCCCAGCAGGCCGACGATTTCGCCGGATTTAACTTCCAGGCTGACATCTTCAACCACGCGACGGCCTTTGTAGGCCTTCGCCAGGTTTTCCGCAATTAAGGTTGCCATGTTAGTTAGTTACTCTTTTTCTGACCGTTTGACTGAGTGCCTTTATCCTGCAACTGCGACGGCACTAACACGGTGGTGACGCGTTTGCCGGTGCTGCCAAAGGCCTGCATTTTTTGCTCTTTGACCAGATAGGTGATTTTGTCACCTTTCACGTTGCTGTCGAGCTGTTCCAGATAAGCGTTGCCGGTCAGTTCGACCAGGTCTTTTGCGAGCTCGTAATGCATTTTCTGGGCGTGGCCCTGCACCGGCTTGCCGTTATCCTGCATCTGGTAGAAAGTTGCAGGATTACCATAGGCATCAACAATGGTTTTATTGCTGTCGCCGCCCGGACGGGTCACCACCACTTTATCCGCGGTGATTTTGATCGAACCCTGGGTGACGATAACTTTGCCGGTAAAGGTAGCCACGTTGCCCTGCATATCCAGCGCCTGGTTTTCTGAATCGACGTTAACCGGTTTCTCGGAGTCGCCGGTCAGTGCCAGAGCGGGCAGGCTGGCGGCAAGCAGCAGTGATGCCGTCAGAAGTTTAAGGCTGTTGTTCATTTTGAATTTCATAAGATGTTTTGACCTTTTCAATCAACTCGGCAGTTTTCTTCCGTAAATTCCCACGCATCTTCATACCTGTAGAGTTAAAGCTGCGGCCATAAAGCGTAACCTGATCGTCTGAAGTGACATCCTGAGTGGTCAGGTTAATTTGAGCGTTATCGGTTTTAATCCGCTCAAGCTGAGCGTCTTTGGTCAGGCTGTTCACTTCCACATGACCATAGAGATAAAGCATGCGGTCATTAGTGAGCTTGGCTTTGTCCGCCCGCACCGACCAGGTTGGAATTTTGTTTTCGTCGTAGGTCGTCATCACCGGGTTATCGAACCAGCTCACCGCTTCGGTCTGGAAGTAGGTGACCTTGTCTGACACCAGCTTATAGCTCAGCGCGCCCTCAGGGTTGTACACCACCGTATGAGAATTATCGCTCATGTAGGTCGGTTCCGTGTCGTCACTCCGGGTAGCGTTGCTATCGCTGTCGTTTCCGGTCAGGTTCCAGCCGATCAGCACAATGGCGACCAGCGCCAGTATCAGCGTTATCCAGCGTCTTGTTTTGCTCATACTGACTGCCCTTTGGCCTCTTCAAACTTACCTTGCGCGATCAAAATAAGATCGCAAATTTCCCTCACGGCACCGCGTCCACCGGCAATTCGGGTCACGTAGTCCGCACGGGGCAATAAAACAGGGTGTGCATCGGCCACGGTCACACTCAGGCCAACTTCCGCCATGACCGGCCAGTCGATCAGGTCATCACCAATATAGGCAACCTGCCCGGCACGAAGCGATAGTGTATCCAGAAGTTCACGGAAGGCCAAAAGCTTATCTGTCTGTCCCTGGTAAAGATGGGTAATTCCCAGCGTGGCGCAGCGATCTTCCAGCAGTTTGGCTTTACGGCCGGTAATAATCGCCACTTCAATGCCGCTGGTCAGCAGGCAGCGAATGCCATAACCATCGCGCACGTTGAAGGCTTTGAGCTCTTCACCGTTATTTCCCTGGTAAATCACCCCGTCGGACATCACGCCGTCAACGTCACAAATCAACAGCTTAACTTGCTGTGCCTGCGCCATGACCTGCTGGCTGACTGCGCCATAACAGGTCTCAATGGTGGCTACTGGATTGCTCATTATTTTCAGTTCCTGGTTTATACAACGCCTGCGCGCAGCATGTCATGCATGTGAACCACGCCGAGCAGCTGATCGCCATCGGCGACCATTACGCAGGTAATATTTTTATTCTGCATCAGGTTTAACGCATCCACGGCCAGCGTATTCGGGCGCACGCGCACGCCACCTGGCGTCATCACGCTGGCGATACTGGCATGCTGGATATCAATGCCCATATCGAATACGCGGCGTAAATCACCGTCGGTAAAGATGCCTTCGATTTTCATCAAGTCATTGCAGATTACCGTCATTCCCATGTTTTTACGGGTGATTTCCAGTAGAGCATCACGCAGAGAAGCATCACGGCTGACGTGCGGCATCTCGCTGCCGGAGTGCATGATATCATCAACGCGCAGCAGCAGTTTACGGCCCAGCGCCCCGCCAGGGTGAGAGAGCGCAAAATCTTCCTGGGTAAAACCGCGAGCTTTTAGCAGCGCAACGGCCAGGGCATCACCCATCACTAAGGTTGCGGTGGTGCTGGTGGTCGGGGCGAGGCCCAGCGGGCAGGCTTCCTGCGGCACTTTAACACACAGGTGGATATCTGCCGCACGTCCCATTGCGCTGTCAGGGCGGCTGGTGAGGCAGATCAGCGAAACATGCAGGCGTTTTAGCACCGGGATCAGCGCCAGAATTTCGGAGGACTCGCCGGAGTTGGAAATAGCAATCACCACATCGGATGGGCTTACCATACCGAGATCGCCGTGGCTGGCCTCAGCCGGATGAACAAAAAATGCTGACGTACCGGTGCTGGCAAAGGTCGCCGCCATCTTCTTACCGATATGACCGGATTTGCCCATCCCCATCACCACGACTTTGCCACGGCAGCGATAAATCAGCTCGCAGGCCCGGCTAAAGTCGTCGTTAATGTACCGATCGAGCTGTTCCAGCCCTTCACGTTCAATCCGTAAAACCTCTTTCCCGGCCTGTTGAAAGTCAAAGTCGGGATCGGCCGTGATATGCGCCATAATTCTCCAGTCCTTTTACCAGAAGGTCACTGAGGGGAACTGATACAGCATTCCCACCCAGACGATAAATCCGCACAGCAACAACGCGCCTGCCAGCCGACCAATGCGGCGACTGCGCTGCAAACAGATCAGTGTAAACAGGGCACTGACTCCCAGCATCACCCAGTAATCACGGGCGAAAGCGGCGGAGTCGAGTGTGCCTGGGTGAATCAGTGCCGGAATGCCCAGCACAATTGCCATATTATAAATGTTAGAGCCGATAAGGTTGCCGATGGCGATATCATCTTCGCCCTTCAGCGCGCCAGCAATCACCGTTGCCAGCTCCGGCAGGCTGGTGCCGACCGAAATAATTGTCAGGCCTATCACCAGTTCGCTGACGCCGAAATAGTCGGCAATCACCGTGGCGTTGTCGATGACCATGCGTGTCGACATCGGCAGCACAATCAGCGCCACTGCCAGCCACAGAAAGGCGACAGTATTGCCGACGTCATCTCGCGGCAGTTCAGCCAGCTGCTCACGCGTGAGCGAGTCGCTGTTTTCGCGTTCGGCGCGGCGAGCAATCTTGATGATAAACATCAGATAGATAGCGGCAATGGCGATCATCGCCAGTCCATCGTTGCGGCTCAGCTCGTTATCAAACAGCATGACGCCGCACAGCAGCGTCACCAGCAGCATCAGCGGCAGCTCACGGCGTACCAGTCTGGAGTGGACGGTGAGCGGGTGCAGCAGCGCGGCGCCGCCAAGGATCAGTAAAATATTGGTAATATTTGACCCCATCGCGGTGCCAACTGCGATATCCATCTGCCCGTGCGTGGCGGCGGAAAAGGAGACAATCAGCTCCGGTAATGAGGTGCCAATGCCCACCACCGTCATGCCTATAATCAAGGGTGGAATCCCCAGCGACCGGCACAATATTGCGGCGCTAAACACCAGACGATCGGCTCCATAAACCAGTAAGACTAAACCGATAATCAATAGTGCTGTAGCTACGAGCATGAAGTGTCCTTTGGATCGGGTATAATCGTTGGTTACCGTTTGCTTTAAAGAGTTAAGGCAAAGAAAATTTAATGGCTGTGATTTTGACGGTCTGCGAGTGAAAAGTAAAACTTATGCCAGCTTTAGCTACGTTATTGCGGTAAGTTTCTGTAAAAGTGTCCGGTCCGATAGGTAATACGTTACCATTGGGGGTAAATTTAACGCCTGAGAATAAGGAATGAGGTAACTATGAGCCAGACGGAGACGAATTTGGTGGATGTGCGGGGCGTGAGTTTTTCCCGTGGCAACCGGCCGATTTTCGATAACATCTCGCTTACGGTGCCCAAAGGGAAGGTCACCGCGATAATGGGCCCTTCCGGCATAGGCAAAACCACTTTACTGCGTTTAATCGGCGGGCAGATCCCTCCGGACAGCGGTGAAATCTGGTTTAACGGCGAAAATATTCCCACGCTGTCGCGCTCACGCCTGTATGAGGCGCGTAAAAAAATGAGCATGCTGTTCCAGTCAGGGGCGTTATTCACCGATCTTAGCGCGTTTGACAACGTGGCATGGCCGCTGCGTGAACATACCCAGCTGCCAAAAGCGCTGCTGCATAGCACTGTGATGATGAAGCTAGAAGCGGTGGGCCTGCGCGGTGCCGCCAATCTTAAGCCTTCTGAACTTTCCGGCGGGATGGCGCGCCGTGCGGCACTGGCGCGAGCAATCGCGCTGGAGCCAGATTTGATCATGTTTGACGAACCCTTTGTCGGCCAGGATCCCATCACCATGGGCGTGCTGGTGAAGCTGATCGACGAACTGAACCACTCGCTGGGCGTCACCTGTATCGTGGTATCGCACGATGTGCCTGAGGTGCTGAGCATTGCCGATTACGCTTATATTATCGCGGATCAGAAAGTGATCGCTCAGGGGACAGCCCCTGAACTGCGTGATAACGAAGATGCCCGCGTGCGTCAGTTTATTGACGGCATTGCTGATGGCCCGGTACCTTTCCGTTTCCCGGCAGGGGATTACCTGCAAGATTTAGTCGGCTCAGGGAGTTAACAGACTGATGTTTCTAAGAGCACTGGCGTCATTAGGGCGTCAGGGAATTAATACCTGTGCCTCGTTTGGCCGCGCCGGACTGATGCTGTTCCATGCGCTGTTTGGCATCCCCCGTTTTCGTAAGCACGCTCACCTGCTGGTTAAACAGCTGTACAGCGTCGGCGTGCTTTCACTGCTCATCGTGATCGTATCCGGGCTGTTTATCGGCATGGTGCTTGGCCTGCAGGGCTACCTGGTGCTGAAAACCTACAGCGCGGAAACCAGCCTGGGGATGATGGTCGCGCTGTCGCTGCTGCGCGAGCTGGGGCCGGTGGTGACCGCGCTGCTGTTTGCCGGGCGTGCCGGTTCGGCCCTGACGGCAGAGATTGGCCTGATGAAAGCCACCGAGCAGCTCTCCAGCATGGAGATGATGGCCGTTGACCCACTGCGCCGCATTATATCGCCGCGTTTCTGGGCGGGCTTTATCAGCATGCCGCTGCTGACGCTGATTTTTGTCGCGGTCGGGGTGATGGGTGGCGCGCTGGTGGGCGTGGGCTGGAAAGGGATCGACCCTGGCTTCTTCTGGTCAGCGATGCAGAGTGCGGTCGACCTGCGAACAGATATTATCAACTGCGTGATCAAGAGCGCCGTATTTGCGGTGACTGTGACCTGGATTGCGCTGTTTAACGGCTATGACGCCATCCCGACTTCTGAAGGGATCAGTCGGGCAACGACGCGTACCGTGGTACATGCTTCACTGGCAGTACTCGGTCTGGATTTTGTGCTTACGGCACTGATGTTTGGGAACTGATGCAATGCAAACGAAAAAAAGCGAAATTTGGGTAGGCGCCTTCTTACTTTTAGCGCTGTGCGCGATCATCTTTCTCTGTCTGCGCGTTGCCGACCTGAAATCCCTCGGCAATGAACCGACCTGGAAGCTTTATGCTACTTTTGACAATATTGGTGGCCTGAAAACCGGCTCCCCGGTCAAGGTTGGTGGTGTGGTAGTGGGGCGCGTAACCGATATCACGCTGGACCCGAAAAACTACTCACCGAAAGTCGCTATGGATATTGAAGACAAATATAACAATATCCCTGACACCAGCTCGCTGGCAGTACGGACTTCCGGTCTGCTGGGCGAACAGTATCTGGCGTTGAATATCGGTTTTGATGACCCGGAAATGGGCACCGCAACCCTGAAAGACGGCGGCACCATCCAGGACACCAAGTCAGCGATGGTGCTGGAAGATCTGATAGGCCAGTTCCTCTACAAGAGCGGGAACGGCGACAACAAGAATCCACCTGCCGCGGGCGATGAGGCGGCTCCGGCCGCAGCAGCGCCTGCTGCGGCGAATAATCCATAAGAGGGCAAGTAATGTTTAAACGTTTACTGATGGTCGCGATGCTGGTCATTGCACCCGTAGCGGCGAATGCCGCAGCCGATCAGACCAATCCTTACAAGCTAATGAATGAGGCGGCGCAGAAGACCTTTGACCGCCTGAAAAACGAACAGCCTAAAATCAAGCAGGATCCTAACTATCTGCGGCAGATCGTGCGCGAAGAGCTGCTGCCGTATGTGCAGGTGAAATATGCGGGGGCGCTGGTGCTGGGCCGCTACTACAAAGAAGCCACCCCGGCACAGCGTGAAGCCTATTTTGCGGCTTTCAGCGACTATCTGACCCAGGCATACGGCCAGGCGCTGGCGATGTATAACGGCCAGACTTATCAGATCGCCCCGGAGCAGCCGCTGGGTGATGCAAACATTATCGCTATCCGCGTCACCATCATCGACCCGAACGGCCGACCACCGGTGCGCCTGGACTTCCAGTGGCGTAAAAACAGCGTCAGCGGAAACTGGCAGGCGTTTGATATGATCGCTGAAGGCGTGAGTATGATTAGCACCAAGCAGAATGAGTGGAGCGGCGTGCTGCGTCAGCAGGGCATCGACGGCCTGACCGCGCGCCTGAAGTCGGCAGCAAATGAGCCTATCACGCTGGACAAGAAGCAGTAATGGACGGGCAACTGCGCTGGCAGGTCGAGGACGACCGGCTAACTCTTGCCGGCGAGCTGGAACGTGAAACGCTGCTGCCGCTTTGGCAGCAGCGTGCTGAGGTGATGGGCCGGGTTGAGATTATCGACGTTGCGGGCCTGCAGCGCGTTGACTCCGGTGGCCTGGCCCTGCTGGTCCATCTGCGGCAGATCGTGCTAGCGCGTGGCAAAGCGCCGCGTTTCACCGGTATCACGGATAAACTGCGTTCGCTGATCACCCTCTACAACCTGCAGAAAATTATTGCCGAAGGCGAGTAAGGCACTGGGCGCGTTAGTCCGGTAGTAGTAGCCGTGGAACGCGTTGAGTTTACTCGTTTTTACCCAAGGGAGCGCATTGTCGCTCCCTTCTTCGTTACGCGCCGGGAGTGTTATCTGTTCTCATTTAGGCTTTTTCTCAAAGCGCAGGCATTTTTTGCTTGTTTAAGAGTCGGGCAGATTCCACTAAGATGTGTGCCTGTTTATTATCAAGTGAATTTAAGAGCATCATGGAAACCAGTGAAATTCAATCCGTGCTGATGAGCGCGCTACCGCTGCAGGAAGTCCACGTAACCGGAGATGGCAGCCATTTCCAGGTGATTGCCGTGGGTGAACTGTTTGGTGAACTGAGCCGCGTTAAGAAACAGCAGACTGTCTATGCTCCGCTGATGGAGTACATCGCGGATAACCGCATGCATGCGGTTTCCATCAAGACTTATACCCCTGAAGAGTGGGCGCGTGACCGTAAGTTAAACGGTTTTTAAGCTGCCAGAGTTTGCCACGCGTAACGTGGTGAGGCGCTGGCGGCAGATTTTTAGCTGACAACAGAGAGCAGTTGCAATGGATAAATTTCGTGTACAGGGTCCGACCCGTCTGAGTGGTGAAGTCACTATTTCCGGGGCCAAAAACGCCGCATTGCCGATCCTGTTCGCTGCTTTGCTGGCTGAAGAGCCGGTAGAGATTCAGAATGTCCCGAAGCTGAAGGACATCGATACCACCATGAAGCTGCTCAGCCAGCTGGGTATGAAAGCAGAACGTAATGGTTCCGTGCATCTGGATGCCAGTGAGGTCAACATTTACTGTGCGCCTTACGATCTGGTGAAAACCATGCGCGCTTCTATCTGGGCGCTTGGTCCGCTGGTGGCGCGTTTTGGCCAGGGGCAGGTTTCACTGCCCGGCGGCTGCGCTATCGGTGCGCGCCCGGTTGACCTGCATATCACCGGTCTGGAGCAGCTTGGCGCCACGATTAAGCTGGAAGAGGGCTACGTGAAAGCCTCGGTTGATGGCCGCCTGAAAGGCGCACATATCGTGATGGATAAGGTCAGCGTTGGCGCAACCGTAACCATTATGAGTGCGGCCACGCTGGCCACCGGCACCACCGTGATTGAGAATGCGGCCCGCGAGCCGGAAATCGTTGATACCGCTAACTTCCTGAACACGCTGGGGGCGAAAATCACCGGCGCAGGCAGCGACCGCATCACTATTGAAGGCGTGCAGCGCCTGGGCGGCGGCGTGTACCGCGTACTGCCTGACCGTATTGAAACCGGCACCTTCCTGGTCGCTGCGGCGATCTCCGGCGGTAAAGTGGTGTGCCGTGCGGCACAGCCTGACACTCTGGATGCCGTACTGGCTAAGCTGCGTGAAGCGGGTGCCGATATCGAAACCGGTGAAGACTGGATCAGCCTGGATATGCACGGTAAGCGTCCTAAGGCCGTCAATCTGCGCACCGCGCCGCATCCGGGCTTCCCAACCGATATGCAGGCCCAGTTCAGCCTGCTGAACCTGGTAGCGGAAGGGACCGGTGTAATTACCGAAACCATCTTCGAGAACCGCTTTATGCACGTGCCAGAGCTGGTACGCATGGGCGCACACGGCGAGATCGAAAGCAACACGCTGATCTGCCACGGGGTGGAAAAACTGTCCGGTGCACAGGTTATGGCTACCGATCTGCGTGCTTCCGCCAGCCTGGTTCTGGCTGGCTGTATCGCAGAAGGCACCACCATTGTGGATCGTATTTACCACATCGATCGCGGTTACGAGCACATTGAAGACAAGCTGGCCGCTCTTGGGGCGAATATTCAGCGCGTAAGCGGCAGCAGCGAAGAGTAATCTTTGCGCGCAGCAAGAAACAGGGTCGGTAGATAATACCGGCCCTTTTTTTTACTTGCGGATGCGCTGCTTGCGATCGAGCAGCCGGTGGGTGTGCGGATCATAGTAGCGGCTCGGCCAGATCTCCGATGGATGAATATTCAGCGCATCAGCAATCAACCATTCACCTTTCGGCCACGGGCGGCACAGGGTGTTGGCGAGTGTCGATGAGCTTAAGCCAGCCTGTCGGGATTGTGCGGCTAGCGTGGTGCCTTTTTTACGCAGCGCGGCAATAATATCGGCGGGGTGCCAGTCTTGCTGATTGTGTCTCACGTGCTTACCCTCCTTGGGCACTTTTGGATATAACAGGTGCTTTATAGCAAATAATTTCCATTTATTTCCAGTAAAATGAGCGGCTAAAACATTTTTTGCGTAGTACTGCGCAAAAGTACAGGTAATGGCGTGAGGTTGTTGCATAAAGATGAGAAGGCGGGCAGAACTGCCGGGCTAAATAGCCGGATCGTGGAGAGAAAAAAAGCGCGGCAGGCCGCGCTCTTAAAGCAGAATCGAGATTAGAATTCGCGCTGTACTGACATATGTGCCAACGCTTCCAGCGCGCTACGCCACGGTGATTCCGGTAATACATTCAGCGCAGCGATCGCCTTATCGGCTTCTTTCTCTGCGGCGTCGCGGGTCCATTCCAGGGAACCACATTCACGCATGGTTTCCAGAACGGGTTCCAGTAAATGACGGCCGTTACCCTCTTCAATCGCCGAGCGAATCATCGCAGCCTGCTCCGGGTTACCGTTACGCATCGCGTGCAGCAGCGGCAGCGTTGGTTTGCCTTCGCTCAGGTCATCACCGACGTTTTTCCCCAGAGTTTTGCCATCGGCACTGTAATCGAGAAGATCGTCGATCAGCTGGAAAGCGGTACCGATATAGCGGCCATAATCCTGCAGCGCCTGCTCCTGTGCGGCTGTGGCACCGGCGAGGATTGCCGAAGATTGCGCCGCCGCTTCGAACAGGCGTGCGGTTTTGCTGTAGATCACCCGCATGTAGCTCTCTTCGGTGATATCCGGGTCGTTACAGTTCATCAGCTGTAACACTTCCCCTTCCGCAATCACGTTCACCGCTTCCGACATCAGCGCCAGCACCTTCAGTGAACCCAGGCTGGTCATCATCTGGAAAGCGCGGGTATAGATGAAGTCGCCGACCAGCACGCTGGCGGCATTGCCAAATGCCGCATTGGCGGTAGCTTTGCCGCGCCGCATATCGGATTCGTCGACGACGTCGTCGTGCAGCAGCGTCGCGGTGTGAATAAATTCGATCAAAGCTGCCACGGTAATGTGCTGCTTACCGGAGTAATCATTCACCGCGCGTGCAGCCAGCACGGCGATCATTGGGCGGATGCGTTTCCCTCCGCCGCTGATAATGTAGTAGCCCAGCTGGTTGATAAGGGATACATCGGAGTTCAGCTGGTCGAGTATTGTCGCATTGACGTCCGCCATATCTTGCGCGGTGAGTTCGTTTATCTGTTCTAAGTTCATCAGTCTTTTCAGCTATCGCTCAGTTCGCTGCTATGATAAGCGCCTTAACCCGTGCCTGTGGCATGAAATGTATGACAGATTGTACTGCAAAAACGCGGCGGTGAAACGTCTCCATTCATGTTGCGTTTTTTTTCTGCAATACAGCGTAACAGGCACTTGTCTTTAGTGAGGAAGTTGCGTAGAATTCGCGCCCTATTGTGAATATTTATAGCGCAGCCCGAAATCAAAGAAGGCAAGCGCGAGAGCGGAGTTTATATGTACGCGGTTTTCCAAAGTGGTGGTAAACAACACCGAGTAAGCGAAGGTCAGACCGTTCGCCTGGAAAAGCTGGACATCGCAACCGGCGAAGTTGTTGAATTCGACCAGGTTCTGATGATTGCTAACGGCGAAGACGTTCAGATCGGCGCACCATTAGTTTCTGGTGGCCTGGTTAAAGCGGAAATCGTTGCTCACGGTCGTGGCGACAAAATCAAGATTGTTAAGTTCCGTCGTCGTAAACATTACCGTAAGCAGCAGGGTCACCGTCAGTGGTTCACTGATGTGAAGATCACTGGCATCAGCGCTTAATAGGAGATCTGACAAATGGCACACAAGAAAGCTGGTGGTTCGACTCGTAACGGTCGTGACTCCAACGCAAAACGCCTGGGCGTAAAACGTTTCGGCGGCGAAACTGTTCTGGCTGGTAGCATCATCGTTCGTCAGCGTGGCACCAAATTCCACGCGGGCACCAACGTTGGCTGCGGCCGTGACCACACTCTGTTTGCAACTGCAGACGGCCAGGTCAAATTCGAAGTTAAAGGCCCGAACAACCGTAAATACATCAGCATCGTTGCTGAGTAATTAGGTTTTCGTGCCGCAGAGTGGCAAATGCCGCTCTATGCGACGACGAAAAGAAAAGCCCCGCACTAGACTGCGGGGCTTTTTACATTCTGCCAGGGAACACCGATGTCAGTCAGTAAGCAGCAGGCAGGGATAGGGACCGCTCTCGCGCTGGTCACTGCAATGAGCTGGGGCTCGTTGCCTATTGCGATGAAACAGGTGCTGGTGGTGATGGATCCCGCCACGGTGGTGTTCTACCGTTTTCTCCTTGCAGCAGCAGGCCTGGGCGCAATTTTAGCGCTGAAACGCCAACTGCCGCCGCGTGACTTCTTTCGTCACCCGCGCTGGCTGGTCTGGGTGTTAATTGCCACCGCGGGTCTGGTGGGCAACTTCGTGCTGTTTGGTTCTTCGTTGCAGTATCTCAGCCCTACCGCCTCCCAGGTGATTGCCCAACTGGCACCGCCGGGCATGATGCTCGCCAGCGTATTCATCCTGAAAGAGAGGATGCGTGGCAGCCAGATCGTCGGTGGGGTGATGCTGTTATGCGGACTGGTGATGTTCTTTAACACCAGCCTGATTGAGATCTTCACGCGCCTGACGGATTACACCTGGGGTGTGATCCTCGGTGTCAGCGCGGCCATGGTGTGGGTAGTGTACGGCGTGACGCAGAAAATTTTGCTGCGCCGTCTGGGCTCGCAACAAATCCTGTTTTTGCTGTACACTTTATGTGCAGTGGCGCTGTTACCGATGGCTCGGTTGGAGCTGTTGTGGCAGCTGGACGGCTGGCAGTTAGGCTGTCTGTTATTTTGCGCGCTCAATACCCTGGTGGGTTATGGCGCGTTGGCGGAAGCCTATGCACGCTGGCAGGCGGCACAGGTCAGCGCAATCGTGACGCTGACGCCCTTATTTACCCTGCTGTTTTCAGAATTTTTATCGCTTGGCTGGCCCGACTTTTTTGCCATTCCGCAACTCAATACCTTAGGGTTCGTTGGAGCAATCGTCGTGGTGTCAGGCGCCATGTTTTCCGCAATTGGTCATCGCTTATGGCCACGGCGGAGCAATCCCGACCCGCTGCCAGCAGGCAGTGAGCCCGGGCGAATGAGTGACGGAGAAGTAAAATGAAGTTTGTTGATGAAGCGACGATTCTGGTAGTAGCGGGCGACGGCGGCAATGGCTGCGTCAGCTTCCGTCGTGAGAAATATATTCCGCGTGGTGGTCCAGACGGGGGTGATGGTGGTGACGGCGGCGATGTCTATATGCAGGCTGATGAAAACCTCAACACCCTGATTGACTACCGTTTTGAGAAATCCTTCCGTGCCGAGCGCGGGCAGAACGGCCAGAGCCGTGACTGTACCGGTAAACGCGGCAACGATATCCTGATCAAAGTGCCGGTCGGCACGCGTATTATCGACCAGGGTACCGGTGAAACGCTGGGTGATATGACTCACCATCAGCAGCAGATGATGGTAGCGAAGGGCGGCTGGCACGGTCTGGGTAACACCCGCTTCAAATCCTCCGTAAACCGTACGCCACGTCAGAAAACAATGGGCACCCCGGGCGAAAAGCGCGACCTGCAGCTGGAGCTGATGCTGCTGGCCGACGTCGGTATGCTGGGCCTGCCAAACGCCGGTAAATCGACCTTTATTCGCGCGGTTTCTGCCGCCAAGCCAAAAGTGGCCGATTACCCGTTTACCACCCTGGTGCCAAGCCTCGGCGTGGTGCGCATGGACAGCGAGCAGAGCTTCGTGGTGGCCGATATTCCAGGGCTGATCGAAGGTGCATCGGATGGTGCTGGCCTGGGTATTCGCTTCCTGAAGCACCTCGAGCGCTGCCGCGTTCTGCTGCACACTATCGATCTGGCGCCGATTGACGAAAGCGATCCGGTTGAGAATGCGCGCATCATCCTCGGCGAGCTGGAAAAATACAGCGACAAGCTGTTCAATAAGCCACGCTGGCTGGTGTTCAACAAAGTTGACCTGCTGGATGAGGAAGAGGCGCAGGCGCGTGCTAAAGCGATTGCAGACGCGCTGGGCTGGACCGAGAAGTATTACCTGATCTCCGCGGCGAACCGCGTGGGCGTCAATGCGCTGTGCTGGGACCTGATGTCGTTTATCAACGCCAACCCGAAAGAAGCAGAACTGGAAGCGAAGCAGCCAGAGAAAGTGGAATTCATGTGGGATGACTACCATCGTCAGCAGCTGGAAGAAGCACAGCCAGAAGTTGAAGAAGACGATGACTGGGATGACGACTGGGACGAAGACGACGAAGAAGGTGTCGAAACGGTCTATCAGCGTTAATCCACGCTAAAAAAAACGGGACGCCACTGGCGTCCCGTTTTACATGGTGCTAACCGATAATCGCGGTGGTCAGGCGAGAGATGCAGCACAGCCGATCCCGCGGGTCATATATCTCAATTTGCCACACCTGATTCAGTCCGCCGAGGTGCAGGGCGCGACAGACGCCGCGCACCGATCCGCTGTACAGGGCGCGCAGATGCGTGGCGTTAATATCAATCCCTACCACATTCTGACCCGGCAGCGAGCAGAGCCAGCCCGCCATTGATCCCAGCGACTCTGCCAGCGCCACCGATGCGCCGCCGTGCAGCAGGCCAAAAGGCTGCCGGGTACGATTATCCATCGGCATGACGGCTTCCAGCCAGTCTGCTTCCAGCCGGGTAAACACCATCCCTAAGTGGGCAATCAGCGTATCCTGCGCCATCTCGTTTAGCTCGGCCAGAGTGCTTTGCCGTTTCCACAACCGCTGTACGTCAGGCACCGAGGGTCGCCCCACCGTCGATGACGATATCCTGCAGCACGATATGGCTGGCGCTGTCGGAAGCCAGGAACAGCACCGCGTTAGCGATCTCTTCCGGCTGTGCAATTTTCTGTAACGGAATACCCAGCTTGTACTGCTCCGGATAGCCGGCAATCATCTGCTGCTCATCCTCCGGCCTGCTCCACAGGCTGCGCTGCATGGCGGTGTCGGTAGAGCCCGGCGAGACAATATTACAGCGTACGCCATACGGTGCCATCTCCAGCCCCACCGTCAGGCACAGGCTGCGCAGGGCGGCCTTTGAGGCGCCATAAGCGGACATGCCGATGCGCGGGGCATGGGCGGCGTTGGAAGCGACCGTGACAATGGCCCCGGCGCGCTGCTGACGGAACAGCGGCAGCGTCTGCTGGAAAAGATTGAACGCTCCCCCGGCGTTAACCGCCATGCAGGCCTGCCAGTCTTCTACCGCCAGTTCGTCGGTGGCCCCGGTGCGCAGGATGCCGGCAGCGTTCACCAGCACGTCCAGACGCTGAGTATCTGACAGCAGGCGCTGGCAGACGCGTTTTACCTGGTCGGCGTTAGCGATATCTACGATAGCGCGCTGAAACGGGTAATGACTCTGGGAAAACTGCTTATCAAAGCCCACTACCGTGGCCCCTGCGGCGACAAACGCCAGCGCGCTATGATAGCCAATTCCCTGACCGGCACCGGTCACCCACACCTGTTTTCCACTAAAGTCAAAGCGGCAGGACATCAGGCAGGCTCCCTCGACAGCAGTGACCACCAGCCATCAATGCTGGGATCCTTCGCCAGCGCAACGAAATCGATATCGCTGTGCACCTGGCGCCAGCGGGCGGCCAGCGCCATCATGCGCACGGAATCGAGGCCATAGTCGATGAGGTTTTCGCCATCATCCAGATCTTGCGAATCCTCGTCGAGCAGCGGCAGCACCACTGCGCGCAGCTGTGCTTTGCTCTGCGGGACCGGCAGCAGAGCCTCGGTCATGACCACGCGGCCGCTGCGGCCTGCCGTATAGGTGAGGGACATCATATGCTCTTCGCGGCTGAAGTCCGCCAGCGCATCGGCAACCATAAACGGCTTAATATTGCGCATAAACGCATCGGTAGCGGTAGTTAGGCAGCCGATATGGGCATACACGCCGCAGATGATGAGCTGGTCGCGTCCGGTCTCGTTGAGAATCGACTCCAGCGGCGAGCGGTGGAAAGCGCTGTAGCGCCACTTCACCAACACCTGGTCATGTTCATCCGGGGCCAGTGCGGCCACGACTCTCTGCTGGTCAGGATGCCTGTTCAGGCCCGGTCCCCACATATCATTCAGCAGGGCACGATCTTCGTCGCTCTGCTGGTTCGGCTGCGCGGTGTAGAAAACCGGAATGCCCTGTGATTTGCAGTAATGGCGCAGCTGGGCAATATTCGCCACCACTTGCTGCACCAGCGGGCTATCTTCACCCCAGAAGTTGAGGAAATATTCCTGCATATCGTGGATTAATAACGCCGCGCGCGCCGGTTCAAACGCCCAGTTCACTTTATTGGTCGGCAGCTCGGCTGCGGTTGGCAGCGCGTAAGATTCGAGTTTTGGAATAGCCATGTTATCTCCTGAAAGTTATCCGTTTTGCCGGTCGGCGAGCTGCTGGCGCAGGCGTTTTTTATCCACTTTGCCAACCGGCGTCAGCGGCAGCGAGTCAACGCACTCGATGCGGTCCGGCAGTTTGAATTCCGCCACGCCCAGTTCACGCAGGTGACGGCGCAGTACCACCGGCTTCAGCACGCTGCGGGCAATGATAAACGCGCAGCTCTTTTCGCCCATCAGGCTATCCTCCATCGACACCAGCGCGGCGTGGATCACCTCCGGGTGGCGATGCAGCAGGTTTTCAATCTCTTCGGCGGCGATCTTTTCCCCACCGCGGTTGATCTGATCTTTCTCACGCCCCTGCACGGTGATATAGCCATCTTCGGCGATGGCGATCAGGTCGCCTGAGCAGTAAAAGCCCTGCGCATCAAAGCTGGCGGCATTGTGCTCCGGGCTGTTGAAGTAGCCGCGGAAGGTGTAAGGGCCACGCGTCATCAGACGCCCGGTCTGGCCGGCTGGCAGCGGATTACCCTCTGCATCCGCCACCCACACTTCATCATCTGCCGAGATTGGGCAGCCCTGAGTGGTGAGGATATGCTGCTGGTCGTCGTCCAGACGGGTGTAATTGACCAGCCCTTCGGCCATGCCAAATACCTGCTGCAGCTGGCAGCCAATTTCTGTCTGGATACGTGCCGCCAGCGACTCGCTGAGTTTGGCGCCCCCCACCTGCAGCAGCTGAAGCGAGGCCAGAGCACGGTTGCTGCCCCATTCGGCTATCGCCTGCAACCACAGGCTGACGGCCGGGGGCACCAGTGCGGCGACGTTAACCTGATGTTTTTCAATCAGCGGGAAGCAGAGATTGGCGCTGGGATCGTTGGCCAGTACCACGCAGCCTGCGCCATAAAAGACCCCAAGGGAGCCCGGGGAGCTCATGGCGTAGTTGTGGGCGGAGGGCAGGGCATTGAGGTAAATCGTCGCCTGATTGAAGCGGCAAATCTCCACGCTGGCACGAATGCTGTAGTAGTAATCGTTGTGGGTGCGCGGAATGAGCTTTGGCGTGCCGGTGCTGCCGCCGGAAAGCTGGAAGAAGGCGACTTCATCCGCCGCTGACGGGCTGGCGCAGAAATTCCCGGCGGCTTCATCAATCAATCCGGCCAGCGACAGCGCCGTGCTGTGGTCATTGTGCAGAGCCACCACGCGCAGCGCCGGCATCGCCTGACGCAGCTGATTAAGGTAGTCATCGTTAGCAAACAGCGCGTGCTGGCGGTCGGCAATCAGCAGCGCGGGCTGGATTTGCAGCGCGTAGGCATTCAGTTCGCTGCGCTGATGGCTGAACAGCGCGTTAACCGGGGCGACGCCCAGCTTCATCAGGGCAAAAAAAGTGACGTAAAATTCGGCGATATTACCCAGCTGCACCAGCGCCGTGTCGCCCATTTTCAGGCCGCGACGCTGCAGTGCGGCAGCAAGACGGTCGGACTGCTGCGCCAGTTGAGCGTAGCTGTAGCGGTGTTCCCCGTCGATGACAGCGATGGCGCTGTTGTTTTGCTGACGCTGTAAAATATCGGTCAGCGGCAGATCCAGCCAGTAGCCTTGCTGACGATAGCGGGCGGCCAGATCGTCCGGCCAGCGGGTATAAGGGATAGTCATTGTGCTGCTTCTCAGTTAAGGCCAAAGGCACGGAGCATGGTGTTAAGTTTGACGCCGGTTTCACGCCATTCAGATTCCGGGCTGGAGGCCGGGACAATCCCGGCACCGGCAAACAGCCGCACGCGGTTGCCGTTGACTTTGCCGCAGCGGATGGTTACCACCCACTCACCGTTACCCTGCGCATCGCACCAGCCGACAATGCCGCCAAACAGCCCGCGGTTGAACGGTTCCAGCTCGGCAATCAGCTGCTGGGCGAGCGCGTGCGGAAAGCCGCTCAGGGCGGGGGTGGGATGCAGCAGGCAGGCCAGCGACAGGGCGCTATCAGCCTTATCACTCACTTCCCCTTCGATGGCGGTGCCGAGATGCCACAGCGTCGAGGTGGTGAGCAGTTCCGGCGTTTCAGGCAGCGTCAGCTGCGCGCTGCGGGGTTGCAGCACGTCGCGCATGGCGTCGGTTACCAGCTTGTGCTCGTAGCGGTCTTTGCTGGAGTTCATTAACTGCTGCCCGGCTGCACGGTCGCGGGCGTCATCTTTTTCGCGCCGTGCTGAACCGGCCAGCGGATGGGTAAAGAAACGATCGCCCTGTTTGCGCAGCAGCAGTTCAGGGCTGGCACCCAGCAGGGACCCGCCTTCCGCCAACGGTACGTGGAAGTTATAGCTGCCCGGGTTCTGCGCGATCACCCGCGTCATCAGGCTGGCAATATCTATCGGTTGTGCAGTGGCGATCTCCATCAGGCGGGACAGGACGACTTTATCCAGCTGCTGCGCTGAGGTGGCGTCCACGGCGCGGCTGACCATCTGCATAAACTCATCCTGCTCCGGCAGCGCGGTGCGGCGAATCACCTCCGGCAGCGCAGCCTGGCTGGTCGCCATCTGCTGGCGCCAGGCTCTGCTGTCGAAATACTGGCTGGACTCAGGGATAAACAGCGCAGAGGGCTGGCTGGCGTCGAAGGGGATGGCACCGACCAGTATTGGGTTGGCAATCCCCTGGCGCTTCGCCTCGGCGAAACGCTGGTGGATCTCCTGCTGAAACTCTCCGTGCAAAGACTCTCCGCCCAGGGCAGGGGTGCTGATAGTCGTGAAGCACCCCTGTGCTGCCAGGCTACGCCAGGGGGACATGAAGAAGAAGCCGCTGGCGGCGGCTTTTGTCGCGAACTGCAGCGTGCTTTCTGACGTTAACGATTCCATCGGGCATCCTTTGATAAATGATAAACGTAGTAAGAACTATTATCATTTGCTTTCAGGTGCAGTAAATTACGTCGAATAGGGCATAGTGTCAATAAAGGTAAATTAATTTAATTAGCGTAAAGGGAGGCTTACATTCAGCGCAAATTCCTTGCCGTTAGCGGTGTTATCGCCAGGTAAGGGGGCGCCATAGGTAAGCGCCGCTGGGGGAAGGCGGGGGAGAGCTGTGATTAACCGAGTTGGTAAGGTAGCCAGCAGGTGGCGATCAATCCCTGGCGGTCTGTGCGGTTGGCCAGCTCAAAATTGCCATGGTGAATCTGGATAATGCGCTGGACGATATTCAGCCCGAGGCCGCTGCCACCGTAGCGCTGGTCCATCCGGCGGAAGGCTTTTACCACTTCTCGCACTGCGCTTTCTTCGATGCCGGGGCCTTCATCGCAGACGGTGATTTCACTGCCATCATTGCTGGCAGTGATATTCAGTGTGACGGTGCTGTGCTGTGGGCTGTAGCGTGAGGCATTTTCCAACAGGTTGCGCAGCATCAAACGCAGCAATACCGCGTCGCCTTGAGCCGTCAGCATCAGATCACCGCTGACGATCAGCTGCTGCTGACGCAGGGCCAGCAGTTCATCAATCTCTTCGCGCAAGGGTTCAACGATCTCCTGCCACGATACCGTCTGATAATGCCCGCTGGCCAGCGCGTGGCCAGCACGCGACAGCATCAATAGCTGTTCGATAACGTGCATCAGCTGATCGATGCGCTCAACCAGCATTGGCCCTTTTTTTACCCCTTCCTGCTCCAGCAGTTCCAGATGCAGACGCAGGCCCGCCAGCGGGGTGCGCAGTTCATGCGCCGCGTCGGCGGTGAATAATCTCTCCTGCTGCAGCTGATGATCCAGGCGGCCTAGCAGCTGGTTTAGCGCGCCGGTAACCGCGACAATTTCATCCATGTCAGAATGCAGCGGCAGCGGGGTGAGATTATCGGCAGAGCGGGCGGTGAGGCTTTTTTGCAGCGAACGCAGCGGGCGGATGATCCAGCTGATGGCCCAGAATGAGAGCAGCAGCGTGAAGCACACCATCACTAAAGAGGGGAGCAGCAGTGAGGCAATCGCCTCGCGGATCTCATTTTCGACGTGCTCATTGCGGGAATGGGCGGAGAGCGTTTCGTTGACCAGAAAGCTGATCTGCTCACGGCTCTCATGCCACAGCCATAACGCGCTCATCAGCTGGCAGCTGAGCAGGATCAGCGCCAGCATGATCAGCAAACGCCGACGCATACTGTTCATTCACGCTCTTCCAGGCGATAACCGACGCCGCGTACCGTTTTGATCCGATCCTTACCCAGCTTGCGGCGCAGATTGTGAATGTGAACCTCAAGGGTGTTGGAGCCGGTATCATCCTGCCAGCTGTAGAGATCCTGCTGTAAGGTTTCGCGATGTACGGTCTGACCGATGCGCATTAATAGCCGGGTCAGCAGGGCAAACTCTTTCGGGGTGACTTCGACCGGCTTGCCCTCAACCCCCACCTGCTGCGAGGAGAGATTGAGCGTAATGTCACCATGCTGCAGCAGGTTATCGCTCTTACCCTGGTAGCGGCGGATCAGTGCACGGGCGCGCGCTTTCAGCTCTACCAGCGCAAACGGCTTGATCAGGTAGTCATCTGCACCGGCATCCAGCCCCTCCACGCGATCTTCTAACGCATCGCGTGCGGTGAGGATCAGCACCGGCAGGTCTACCTGCTCTTTGCGCCACTGGCGCAGCAGGTCGGCTCCGTCCCGGTCCGGCAGGCCAAGGTCGAGCACGATTAAACTGTACTGAGCGTTTTGCAGCAAGGCCACCGCTTCGCGGGCGTTGGCGGCACAGTCAACCGCATATCCCTCACCGGTCAGGGCGAGGGATAATCCTTCCTGCAGCAGCACATCATCTTCAACGATCAGTATTTTCATCGGCTCAGTTGTTCTGATAAACGTCTTTATACAGACGGCTTTCGAAGCGCACCAGTGGGATACGGCGCTGACGCTGATCCTCAGGTGGTACGGCGTAACCAGACAGATACTGGACAAACGCCACGCGCTGTCCGCTGGCGGTGGTCATAAAGCCGGCCAGGTTGTATACCCCCTGCAACGAACCCGTTTTGGCGGACACTTTGCCATCCACGCCGGCTTCATGAAGACCGCCGCGATAGCGTAAGGTTCCGTCATAACCCGCCAGCGGCAGCATAGAAATATAGTTTAGCTGCTGATCGTTCTGCGCAATGTACTGCAGCACCTGCATCATTGTCGCAGGGGAAATCAGGTCGTGGCGCGACAGGCCGGAACCGTCGACCTGAATGCTGTTACCGAGATCGATATTGGCTTTCTGACGCAGGATCTGACGCACGGCATCCGAGCCTGCTCGCCATGTGCCCGGCACGCCGAAGCGCTCATGACCGATGGTGCGGAACACCGTATCGGCGATCATATTGTCGGATTTTTTCAGCATGATCTTCAGCAGATCGTGCAGCGGAGCCGACTGCGTCGCGGCCAGTACGGTACCGGGTTGCGTCACCTGCGTCTGGCGCACCAGATGCCCGGTATAGTCGATACCGGCGCTCTGAAGTTCGGATTTGAGGATAGCACCCGCATAGCTGGCTCCATCCTGTATCGCGAACGCCAGCGGCAGCGGCTCACTGCGCTGCGTCAGGCAGCCGGTGAGCGTAAAGCGGTTCAGCTCACCGGGGACCACGTCCAGCTCGCAATACTGCGCATCCGGTGACCCTTTTGCCAGAGTGCGCACTTCGCTGAACATATTGACCGGATACCAGGAGGCGACGCGTATAAAGGCTTTTTCTCCCGGATTCGGCGCGCTGTACAGCGACACCGAGAAGCAGTTACGGTCAACGATAGCGGCGCCAGGCGGAGCACTAAAGCACTGGGTCATATCATTCCACGGCCAGCCGGGGGCTTTGTCGTGGCTGGCGAACACCGAGGTGTCGATCACCAGGTTGCCGTCAATATGCTGCACGCCCTGTTTCTTCAGTGCCGCCACCATATTGCGCAAGTCCTGACGCGTCAGCGTCGGGTCACCGCCGAAGCGTGCGACCAGATCGCCACGCAGCGTATCGCCGCTCAGGCTGCCTTTGCTTTCGAGCTGGGTGTGAAAACGGTAATCAGGACCAAGCTGTAACAGTGCCGCCAGCGCGGTAATCACTTTCATGGTACTGGCCGGCAGCGCCATCTGCTGGCTGTGATAATCAATCGAGGGCGACGCAGCGCCAATTTTCTGCACAATCAGCGCCAGGTTCGCGCCGTCGGGTAAGTATTGGGTGTAGTCTTCGACGGGGGCTGCCTGCGCTTGCAGCATAAATGCGCAGCTAATGCCGGTGACAATTCGTGAAAATCGCATAATCTCGCGGTAACTGACAGGTGATGCTGTCATACTACGGTGCATCGTGGTGGAAAGTAAACGATGACCCTTGAGGAACTCTGGGGTAAAATACGTATCAAATTGCAAAATAAGCCAGACCCTGGAAACTGCTCCGGGTCAGGCTTCTTTCGTTTTAAATCAGTAATAAGCGCCGCGGGACGCCTTTCCTGCATGCCACCCGTCAGGACGACGACACATTGAACAGGACAGATTTTACGAGGTATTGAGATGAATCAGATTCCGATGACGTTAAAGGGCGCGGAAAAATTGCGCGAAGAGCTGGAAGAGCTGAAAACCGTAAAACGCCCAAGAATTATTGCCTCAATTGCGGATGCAAGGGAACACGGCGACTTAAAAGAAAATGCGGAATACCATGCTGCCCGTGAGGAGCAGGGGTTCTGTGAAGGCCGTATTCAGGAAATCGAAGCCAAGCTTTCCAATGCTCAGGTGATCGATGTCACAAAAATGGCCGGCAATGCGAACGGCCGCGTGATTTTTGGCACCACCGTTACCGTGCTGAATGTCGAAACGGACGAAGAGTCGACCTACCGCATTGTGGGCGATGATGAAGCCGATTTTAAAAAGAACCTGATTTCAGTGAACTCACCGATGGCGCGCGGTTTGATTGGTAAAGTCGTTGATGATGTTACCATTGTCAAAACCCCCGGCGGCGATGTCGAATACGAAATCCTGAAAGTAGAGTATCTTTAATTATTCTCTGAAGGTTTTGTAAAGATAAGAAAAAGGCCGCATCGCGGCCTTTTATCAGAATCAGGAGCATGGCACTTTCTCCAGACCTGAGCTTAGTATGGTCGGGCCGTGACGAAAAACGGCCGACTCCTCAGCGCGGAATGGAGATCTTGCGTTCCTTCGTTGGACGGTACAGCACCAGCGTCTTGCCGATGACCTGCACGTTAACTGCACGTGTTTCGCGCACGATAGCTTCCACTACCAGGGCTTTCGTCTCACGATCTTCTGTGGCGATTTTCACCTTGATAAGTTCATGGTGCTCAAGTGCTTGTTCGATCTCGGCCAGCACCCCTTCGGTCAAACCATTGTTGCCCAGCATGACAACGGGCTTCAGAGGATGGGCCAGGCCTTTCAGGTGCTGTTTTTGTTTGGTACTCAGATTCATCGTATTTTTTACTTACATTGGGATTGAAAACGGGTCATTCTACCGCCATCTCTGGTGTATCACCAAATCGGCAGAGCTGATTTGCGCGGTTTATTTATCGCGAACAACGAATCATAGTTGGAAATTGTATGACTGGTAAAAAGCGTTCGGCCAGTTCCAGCCGCTGGCTACAGGAACACTTTAGCGATAAATATGTGCTTCAGGCACAGAAAAAAGGGTTGCGCTCGCGCGCCTGGTTTAAACTTGATGAAATACAGCAAGGCGACAAGCTCTTCAAACCTGGTATGACCGTGGTTGACCTCGGCGCGGCGCCAGGCGGCTGGTCGCAATATGTGGTAACGCAGATTGGGTCAAAGGGTCGCGTCATCGCCTGTGATATCCTGCCAATGGATCCCATCGTTGGTGTCGATTTCCTTCAGGGCGATTTTCGTGATGAACTGGTATTGAAAGCCCTGCTGGATCGCGTAGGGGATACCAAAGTTCAGGTTGTGATGTCAGATATGGCACCAAACATGACGGGTACCCCTGCAGTTGATATTCCCCGCTCGATGTATTTATGTGAGCTGGCGTTAGAGATGTGCCGTGACGTTCTGGCACCTGGCGGCAGTTTTTTAGTGAAAGTGTTTCAGGGAGATGGCTTTGAAGAATACCTGCGGGAAATTCGCTCCCTGTTTACGAAAGTAAAAATTCGTAAGCCGGACGCTTCACGCTCTCGTTCGCGTGAAGTGTACATTGTAGCGACAGGGCGCAAACTATAACCCTAATAGCCGGGATCACAGCGATTCCAGATATGACGGATATATAGTACCCTACGCTGTCTGTTAACACAGTTGTAATATGAGGTTAATCCCTTGAGTGACATGGCGAAAAACCTAATTCTTTGGTTAGTCATCGCAGTCGTGCTGATGTCTGTATTCCAGAGCTTTGGGCCCAGCGAGTCGAATGGCCGTAGGGTTGATTATTCAACCTTCCTGTCTGAAGTGAACCAGGATCAGGTCCGCGAGGCACGTATTAACGGGCGTGAGATTAACGTAACCAAAAAAGACAGTAATCGATATACGACCTACATCCCCGTCAACGACCCCAAGTTACTCGATAACCTGTTGACTAAAAATGTAAAAGTAGTGGGTGAACCACCAGAAGAACCGAGCCTGCTGGCTTCAATCTTCATTTCCTGGTTCCCTATGCTGCTTCTTATCGGTGTCTGGATCTTCTTTATGCGTCAGATGCAGGGCGGCGGCGGAAAGGGCGCGATGTCCTTCGGCAAGAGCAAGGCCCGCATGCTGACAGAAGATCAAATCAAAACAACCTTTGGCGATGTTGCCGGTTGTGACGAAGCTAAAGAGGAAGTGAGCGAGCTGGTTGAATACCTGCGCGAGCCAAGCCGCTTCCAGAAACTCGGCGGTAAAATTCCGAAAGGCGTGCTGATGGTCGGTCCTCCGGGTACCGGTAAAACCCTGCTGGCAAAAGCGATTGCCGGTGAAGCAAAAGTGCCTTTCTTTACCATTTCCGGTTCTGACTTCGTTGAAATGTTTGTTGGTGTAGGTGCATCTCGTGTGCGCGACATGTTCGAACAGGCTAAGAAAGCCGCACCGTGCATCATCTTTATCGATGAGATCGATGCCGTTGGCCGTCAGCGCGGTGCCGGTTTAGGTGGTGGTCACGATGAGCGTGAGCAGACATTGAACCAGATGCTGGTTGAGATGGACGGCTTCGAAGGCAATGAAGGCATCATCGTTATCGCCGCAACTAACCGTCCTGACGTACTCGACCCTGCGCTGCTGCGTCCGGGCCGTTTTGACCGTCAGGTTGTCGTTGGTCTGCCGGATGTTCGCGGACGTGAGCAGATCCTGAAAGTGCATATGCGCCGTGTACCGCTGGCGACGGATATCGATGCGGCAATCATTGCGCGCGGTACGCCTGGCTTCTCCGGTGCTGACCTGGCTAACCTGGTCAACGAAGCTGCTCTGTTCGCGGCACGTGGTAACAAGCGTGTGGTGTCGATGGTAGAGTTTGAAAAAGCCAAAGACAAAATCATGATGGGTGCGGAACGTCGCTCCATGGTGATGACCGAAGCACAGAAAGAGTCTACCGCGTATCACGAAGCAGGCCATGCCATCATCGGCCGTCTGGTTCCTGAGCATGACCCGGTACATAAAGTGACGATTATTCCACGTGGACGCGCTCTGGGTGTGACCTTCTTCCTGCCTGAAGGCGACGCCATCAGCGCCAGCCGTCAGAAACTGGAAAGTCAGATCTCCACCCTGTACGGCGGCCGTCTGGCGGAAGAGATTATCTACGGTGTGGAACATGTTTCTACCGGCGCGTCGAACGACATTAAAGTCGCTACTTCGATCGCACGTAACATGGTTACGCAGTGGGGCTTCTCAGAGAAACTCGGTCCGTTGCTGTATGCAGAAGAAGATGGCGAGGTGTTCCTCGGCCGCTCCGTGGCGAAAGCTAAGCATATGTCTGACGAAACCGCGCGTATCATCGACCAGGAAGTTAAGTCACTGGTAGAAGTGAACTACAAGCGTGCTCGTGTCCTGCTTGGTGAGAACATGGACATCCTTCACGCGATGAAAGACGCGCTGATGAAGTATGAAACCATTGATGCTCCACAGATCGACGACCTGATGGCACGCCGCGAAGTGCGTCCGCCAGCGGGTTGGGAAGACTCTGGTAGCAGCAACAGCTCAGACAACAACGGCACGCCTAAGGCGCCGCGTCCGGTCGATGAACCGCGTACGCCAAACCCAGGTAACACCATGTCAGAGCAGTTCGGCGACAAGTAATTTTGCCGCAGTAAGCTGTTATAATCGAAACCCCGGCGCTGACCGGGGTTTTTTTATATCCCAAATAATTGGAACTGCATCAAGGCGAGCAAACGCAGCCAACACAGATGCAGCTTCAAGTATGACGGATATATACTTGTTAACCGGAGACCATTCGTCATGAAGCTGTACGCCAGAGATTCCGTGCTCGACCTTTCTCATCCTCACGTTATGGGGATTCTGAACGTCACCCCCGACTCTTTTTCTGATGGCGGCAAACATAACGAATTGATTCAGGCACTGACCCATGCCAATGAGATGATCAACGCCGGTGCGACCATTATTGATGTGGGAGGGGAATCAACTCGCCCGGGCGCTGCTGACGTTAGCGTGGAGCAGGAGCTGGAGCGTGTTATTCCGGTGGTTGAGGCTATCGCTCAGCGCTTTGAAGTGTGGATCTCTGTGGATACGTCGAAGCCCGAGGTGATCCGCGAATCGGCGCGCGTTGGCGCCCATATCATCAACGATATCCGCTCCCTGCAGGAGCCGGGCGCGCTGGCCGCGGCGGCAGAGACCGGGCTGCCGGTGTGCCTGATGCATATGCAGGGTGAGCCGAAAACCATGCAGCAGTCGCCGCATTACCACAATGTTCTGCGCGATGTGGATCAGTTCTTTGTTGAACATATCGCCCGTTGCGAAGCGGGCGGGATCAAAAAATCGCAGTTGCTACTCGACCCGGGTTTCGGTTTCGGTAAGAATCTGTCGCACAACTATCAGTTACTGGCGCATCTGGCCGATTATCATCGCTTTGGGCTGCCGCTGTTAGTCGGCATGTCGCGCAAAAGTATGATTGGACAGTTACTCAATGTAGGCCCTTCGCAGCGCCTGACCGGCAGCCTGGCCTGCGCGGTGATTGCGGCAATGCAGGGCGCCCATATTTTGCGCGTACACGATGTGAAAGAAACCGTAGAAGCGATGCGCGTCGTCGAAGCTACACAGTCCGCAAGGGAAGAATAACACTATGAGTAACCGCAAGTATTTTGGTACCGACGGCATCCGCGGCAAAGTGGGTGAATCGCCAATCACGCCTGATTTTGTGCTGAAATTGGGTTTTGCTGCAGGCAAGGTGCTGGCGCGCCACGGCTCGAAGAAAATCATCATTGGTAAAGACACGCGTATTTCTGGCTACATGCTGGAGTCCGCGCTGGAAGCAGGCCTTGCCGCAGCCGGACTCTCTGCGGCATTTACCGGCCCGATGCCGACCCCTGCGGTTGCTTATCTGACCCGTACTTTCCGTGCTGAGGCTGGGATTGTGATTTCCGCCTCGCATAACCCGTTCGACGATAACGGCATTAAATTCTTCTCCACCGAGGGCACCAAGCTGCCGGACGACGTGGAAGAGGCGATTGAAGCCGAGATGGAAAAGCCGATCACCTGCGTCGAGTCCGCCGCGCTGGGTAGAGCCAGTCGTATTGTCGATGCTGCCGGGCGCTACATTGAGTTCTGCAAAGGAACTTTCCCGAGCGAACTGAGCCTGAACGGCCTGAAAATTGTGGTCGACTGCGCTAACGGTGCCACCTATCACATCGCCCCTAACGTGCTGCGTGAACTGGGTGCGACGGTGATTGCTATCGGCGTGCAGCCGGACGGCATGAACATTAACAAAGAGTGCGGTGCGACCGACCTGCGTCTGTTGCAGGAGCGGGTGCTGGCAGAAAAAGCTGACGTGGGTCTGGCCTACGACGGTGACGGCGACCGCATCATGATGGTTGACCACCTTGGTCAAAAAGTGGATGGCGACCAGATCCTCTATCTGATCGCGCGCGAAGGTCTGCGTCAGGGTCAGCTGCGCGGCGGCGTGGTGGGTACGCTGATGAGCAATATGGGCCTGGAGCTGGCGCTGAAGCAGCTTGGTATTCCGTTTGCGCGTGCCAAGGTCGGCGACCGTTACGTGCTGGAGAAGCTGAAAGAGAAGGGCTGGCGTCTTGGCGCTGAAAATTCCGGGCACGTCATTCTGCTGGACAAAACCACCACCGGTGACGGTATTGTGGCCGGCCTGCAGGTGCTGACCGCGATGGTGCGTAACCATATGAGCCTGCACGACCTGTGCAGCGGCATGAAACTGCTGCCGCAGATTCTGGTCAATGTACGCTTCAGCGGTAGCCACGATCCTCTGGAAGATGCCACGGTGAAAGCCGTCACGGCAGAAGTGGAGGCCGAGCTGAAAGGCCGTGGCCGCGTGCTACTACGTAAATCCGGCACAGAGCCGCTGATCCGCGTGATGGTGGAAGGCGAGGACGAAGCGCAGGTCACCGCGCTGGCGCACCGCATTGCCGATGCGGTAAAAGCGGTTTAACGCCGCAACCGATTTACCCAGGGGGCGACCTTTTTTCCGGTCGCCCCGTGCTGATGATTTGCACTGTTTCTCCCTCGTTCGAACGTAAATAGAGCGCTTTGCTGATTTTTTCCGCACTCAGCAGCAGCCTATGAAATTGCTCTTGCACGTGTGGCCGCCTTTGGTTAGTATTCACACCCGCTTCATAGGTAGGTTGTTACCTACTTATCAAGACTAACTGGTTTGAAGCTTTTGATGTGCGGTTAACGCGCAAGGAACAAGGTTGATTATGTACGAAGCTCTTTTAGTTGTTTTCCTTATTGTAGCGCTGGGCCTTGTAGGTCTGATCATGCTGCAGCAAGGTAAAGGCGCTGATATGGGAGCATCATTTGGTGCAGGCGCTTCTGGTACGCTGTTCGGTTCTAACGGTTCTGGTAACTTCATGACCCGTATGACTGCAGTGCTGGCGACCCTGTTCTTCATTATCAGTCTGGTTCTGGGTAACATCAACAGCAACAAAACTCAGAAAGGAAGCGAGTGGGAAAATCTGACCCAGCCAGCGCAGTCCCAACAGACTACGCCAGCTAAACCGGCAGCGCCGGGCAACGATATCCCGCAGTAAGCAGTACGCAGTAACCGTTTCGACGCGACAGAAATAAAAAAGTCGCCTCTTTAGTGCCGTGGTGGTGGAATTGGTAGACACGCTACCTTGAGGTGGTAGTGCCCGCATGGGCTTACGGGTTCAAGTCCCGTCCTCGGTACCAAATCTCAGTTGTGCTTGCAATTTATGCAAGTTTTGCGTAGTATTCGGACGCGGGGTGGAGCAGCCTGGTAGCTCGTCGGGCTCATAACCCGAAGGTCGTCGGTTCAAATCCGGCCCCCGCAACCACTTTCCCTTAGAGTTCTTTTTCAAATATACTGTTTGCACTACTTAATGGCGCACTGCAGCGATTTTGAAAAAAATTCTTTTGGACTGTGCCGAGCCGCCTTTGGCGGTTTACAGGGTCCAGTGACATTAAGCCCCGAATTTTCGGGGTTTTTTGTTATCAGGAAGCAGCATCACTGGGCTATAGGCCCTTTTTTTACGTCTTGGGGGTGGGATTGTCCACATTAGAGCAAAAATTAACAGAGCTGATCTCAGCACCGGTAGAAGCGCTAGGCTACGAACTGGTTGGTATTGAGTTTGTACGCGGTCGCACATCCACCTTGCGCATCTATATTGATAGTGAAGATGGCATCAATGTTGATGATTGTGCTGATGTGAGCCACCAGGTCAGTGCGGTATTTGACGTCGAAGACCCGATCACCGTGGCTTACAACCTCGAAGTCTCCTCGCCTGGCCTTGACCGTCCAATGTTTACCGCAGAGCATTACGTACGATTTACTGGCGAAGAAGTGAGCCTGGTTCTGCGTATGGCGGTTCAGAACCGACGCAAATGGCAGGGCATCATCAAATCTGTGGAAGGTGAGATGATCACTGTTGCCGTTGAGGGTAACGACGAAGTGTTCGCGCTGAGCAACATCCAGAAGGCGAACCTGGTTCCCCACTTTTAAAAGTCCGGATTGAGGCATACCAGGATGAACAAAGAAATCTTAGCTGTTGTAGAAGCGGTCTCTAATGAGAAGTCCCTCCCACGCGAGAAGATTTTCGAAGCGCTGGAGAGCGCGCTGGCCACAGCCACCAAGAAAAAATACGAGCAGGAAATTGACGTTCGCGTCAGCATCGATCGCAAAAGTGGCGATTTCGATACCTTCCGCCGTTGGCTGATTGTTGATGAAGTCACCATGCCTACCCGCGAAATTACGCTGGATGCGGCACAGTTCGAAGATGAAACTCTCGGACTCGGTGGCTTCGTTGAAGATCAGATTGAGTCTGTGACCTTTGACCGTATCACCACGCAAACTGCCAAGCAGGTTATCGTGCAGAAAGTGCGCGAAGCAGAGCGTGCGATGGTGGTTGATCAGTTCCGTGAGCAGGAAGGCGAAATCATCACCGGCGTGGTGAAGAAAGTAAACCGCGACAATATCTCGCTTGAAGTGCGTCCAAACGATGGTTCTAACACCAACGCGGAAGCCGTGATCATTCGTGAAGATATGCTGCCACGTGAAAACTTCCGCCCGGGTGACCGTATCCGTGGCGTACTTTACGCCGTGCGCCCTGAAGCGCGTGGTGCTCAGCTGTTCGTTAGCCGTTCCAAACCGGAAATGCTGATCGAACTATTCCGCATTGAAGTGCCGGAAATTGCTGAAGAAGTGTTAGAAATTAAAGCCGCTGCGCGCGATCCAGGCTCCCGAGCTAAGATCGCCGTGAAAACCAACGACAAGCGTATCGACCCGGTCGGCGCCTGCGTAGGTATGCGTGGTGCGCGTGTTCAGGCGGTATCCAGTGAACTGGGTGGCGAGCGTATTGATATCGTGCTGTGGGATGATAATCCTGCGCAGTTCGTGATCAACGCAATGGCCCCTGCGGATGTCGCCTCTATCGTGGTGGATGAAGATAATCACACCATGGATATCGCTGTAGAAGCCGGAAATCTGGCTCAGGCGATCGGCCGTAATGGCCAAAACGTGCGTCTGGCTTCTCAGCTGAGTGGCTGGGATCTGAACGTGATGACGGTCGACGACCTGCAGGCTAAGCATCAGGCTGAAGCTCATGCTGCCATTGATGTCTTCACCAAACACCTCGATATCGACGAAGACTTTGCTACCGTACTGGTAGAAGAGGGCTTCTCCTCTCTCGAAGAGTTGGCTTACGTGCCAATCAACGAGCTGTTGGAAATCGACGGTCTGGATGAAGACACGGTAGAAGCGTTGCGCGACCGGGCTAAAAACGCGTTGACCACCCTGGCACTGGCAAAAGAAGAGAGCCTCGGCGATACCAAACCGGCGGATGACCTGTTAGGTCTGGAAGGTCTGGAGCGTGAGATGGCCTTTAAGCTGGCGGCAAAAGGCGTTTGCACGCTGGAAGATCTTGCCGAGCAGGGTGTTGACGACCTGTCAGATATTGATGGCCTGAGCGATGAGCGGGCTGGTGAGCTGATTATGGCTGCACGAAATATCTGCTGGTTCGGCGACGACGCGTAATAAACTGTAGCAGGAAGGAACAGCATGACGACAGATGTAACCGTAAAATCGCTGGCCGCAGAGATTCAGACACCGGTAGAACGCCTGGTACAGCAATTTGCTGATGCAGGGATCCAAAAGTCTGAAACCGACTCTGTTACCCAGCACGAGAAAGAGACATTACTTACCCATCTGAATCGCGATCATGGCGGCGGATCTGGTAAGCTGACTTTGCAGCGCAAGACGCGCAGCACATTAAGTGTTCCAGGCACCGGGGGCAAAAGTAAGTCGGTGCAAATCGAAGTCCGCAAAAAACGCACTTATGTAAAAGGCGATCCGGCTGATGCTGAACAGGCAGAAGCAGAAGCCCAGGCAGAGCGTGAAGCGGAAGAACTGGCTCGTCGCGAGGCTGAAGAACAAGCCCAGCGCGCAGCTCAAGACAAAGCGAAGCGTGAAGCCGAGGAGCAGGCCAAGCGTGAGGCAGCTGATAAAGCCAAACGTGAAGCAGCGGAAAAAGATAAAGTGAGCAATCAACATACCGACGATACCACCCGGGCTTCCCAGTCCGACAAAGCCCGCCGTGAAGCGGAAGCGGCAGAACTGAAGCGTAAAGCTGAAGAAGAAGCGCATCGCAAGATCGAAGAAGAAGCGAAGCGCGTAGCCGAAGAAGCTCGCAAAATGGCGGCCGAACGAGGTGAAGAGTGGGCGCAAGTTAAAGAGGTTGAAGACACCTCTGATTACCACGTCACCACTTCAACTCACGCCCGTGCTGCAGAAGACGAAAACGACGCTCAGGTTGAAGGTGACCGTCGCACTCGCACTGCGGTCCGCCCAGCTAAAGCCCCGGTTCGCAAGAAAGGCAACAAGCATTCTGAAGCGAAAACTGACCGTGAAGAAGCGCGTGCGCAGGTTCGCGGCGGTAAAGGCGGCAAGCGTAAGCCAAGCACCCTGCAGCAGAGCTTCAACAAGCCTGTTCAGGCAGTTAACCGTGACGTCATTATCGGCGAAACTGTTACCGTAGCTGAGCTGGCTAACAAGATGGCAGTCAAAGGTTCCCAGGTCATCAAAGCGATGATGAAAATGGGCGCAATGGCTACCATCAACCAGGTTATCGATCAGGAAACTGCCCAGCTGGTCGCGGAAGAGATGGGTCACAAAGTGACGCTGCGCCGCGAGAATGAGCTGGAAGAAGCGGTAATGAGCGATCGTGATACCGATGCCGTTCACGAATCCCGTGCGCCGGTTGTCACCATCATGGGTCACGTTGACCATGGTAAAACCTCTCTGCTGGACTATATCCGTTCGACCAAAGTCGCCTCTGGCGAAGCGGGCGGCATTACTCAGCACATCGGTGCATACCACGTTGAAACCGACAACGGTATGGTGACCTTCCTGGATACCCCGGGCCACGCAGCGTTTACTTCAATGCGTGCACGTGGTGCTCAGGCAACGGATATCGTTATCCTGGTTGTTGCAGCAGACGATGGCGTGATGCCACAGACTATTGAAGCTATTCAGCACGCCAAAGCGGCCAAAGTGCCGGTTGTCGTTGCAGTGAACAAGTGCGATAAGCCAGAAGCCGATCCGGATCGTGTTAAAAACGAACTGACTCAGTACGGGATCATCCCGGAAGAGTGGGGCGGCGAGAACATGTTCGTCAACGTTTCTGCAAAAGCCGGTACCGGTATCGACGACCTGCTGAACGTTATCCTGCTGCAGGCTGAAGTTCTGGAGCTGAGCGCAGTTCGTCAGGGTATGGCAAGCGGTGTGGTTATCGAATCCTTCCTGGATAAAGGTCGTGGTCCGGTTGCTACCGTGCTGGTACGTGAAGGTACGCTGAACAAAGGCGATATCGTACTGTGCGGCTTCGAGTATGGCCGTGTGCGTGCGATGCGTGACGAACTGGGCCGCGAAGTGATGACTGCGGGTCCATCTATCCCGGTTGAGATCCTCGGCCTGTCCGGTGTTCCGGCAGCGGGTGATGAAGCGACCGTGGTACGTGACGAGAAGAAAGCCCGTGAAGTTGCGCTGTATCGTCAGGGCAAATTCCGTGAAGTTAAGCTGGCGCGTCAGCAGAAATCTAAGCTGGAAAACATGTTTGCTAACATGACCGAAGGCGAAGTTTCCGAGCTGAACATCGTGCTGAAAGCTGACGTACAGGGTTCTGTCGAAGCGATCTCCGAGTCCCTGATGAAGCTTTCTACTGATGAAGTGAAAGTGAAAATCATCGGTTCTGGCGTGGGCGGTATCACTGAAACCGACGCCACTCTGGCTGCTGCGTCTAATGCAATCCTGGTTGGCTTCAACGTTCGTGCCGATGCTTCTGCGCGCCGCGTGATTGATTCTGAAAGCCTGGATCTGCGTTACTACTCCGTCATCTATAATCTGATTGACGAAGTGAAAGCAGCGATGAGCGGTATGCTGGCACCTGAGTACAAACAGCAGATCATTGGTCTGGCTGCGGTACGTGATGTGTTCAAATCACCGAAATTTGGTGCTATCGCCGGTTGTATGGTGACTGAAGGTAACATCAAACGTCACAATCCAATCCGCGTACTGCGTGACAACGTGGTTATCTACGAAGGCGAGCTGGAATCTCTGCGCCGCTTCAAAGATGACGTTAACGAAGTCCGTAACGGCATGGAATGTGGTATCGGCGTGAAGAACTACAACGATGTGCGTGTTGGCGATATGATCGAAGTCTTCGAAATTATCGAAATCCAGCGTACCATTGATTAAGAGTCTGACAGATATCCAATAGATTTCGCGTCCCCTCATGGGGCCTACTTTTGGTGTAGCAAGGCGACAACCGATTGAATCCCCGGGAGCTTACGTCAGTAAGTGACTGGGGTGAAAGAGGGAAGTTAACGCAGCTACAGCGTGAAAGATGAAGGATATTAATTGACTGTATTTGGGAGGCTTCTGGCCTCCCAAATTATTTGGAGAGAATAATTATGGCGAAAGAATTCGGTCGCCCGCAGCGTGTATCACAGGAGCTGCAAAAGGAGATCGCAATGATCCTGCAGCGCGAGATTAAAGATCCGCGCCTCGGCATGATGGTGACGGTTTCTGGCGTTGATGTATCACGCGACCTGGCCTATGCCAAAGTGTTCGTGACCTTCCTCAACGACAAAGATGAAGCGGCAATCAAAGCTGGCCTGCGTGCGCTGGGCGATGCCTCAGGCTACATCCGTACCCTGCTGGGCAAAGCGATGCGCCTGCGCATCGTGCCAGAGCTGACCTTCTTCTACGATAACTCGCTGGTTGAAGGGATGCGTATGTCGAACCTGGTGACCAACGTCGTCAGAAACGACGAAGAGCGCCGTGGCCCGGCAGAAGATGAAGAGCAAGAAGGCAAAGCAGAGTAATGAGTCGTCCTCGTCGTCGCGGTCGCGATATTCACGGTGTACTGTTGCTGGATAAATCTAGCGGATTGTCCTCCAACGACGCGCTGCAGAAAGTCAAACGCCTGTATAACGCCAACCGTGCCGGTCATACCGGTGCGCTGGATCCGCTGGCAACCGGCATGCTGCCGATCTGCCTTGGGGAAGCGACTAAGTTTTCCCAGTATCTGCTGGAGTCCGACAAGCGTTACCGGGTGATTGCCCGCCTTGGGCAGCGCACGGATACATCTGATGCCGATGGCATCGTGGTCAGCGAGCGTCCGGTTACCTTCAGCGCTGATATGCTGGAGCAGGCGCTGGAGAGTTTCCGTGGTGAGACCCAGCAGGTGCCGTCGATGTATTCGGCCCTGAAGTACCAGGGGCGCAAGCTGTATGAATATGCGCGAGAAGGTATTGAAGTGCCGCGTGAATCACGCCGTATCGTGGTTTACGAGCTGCTGTTTATCCGCCATGAAGGGGATGAGCTGGAGCTGGAAATTCACGTGTCGAAAGGCACCTACATCCGCACCATTATCGACGATCTCGGCGAGAAGCTGGGCTGTGGTGCGCACGTGACCTATCTGCGCCGCTTACAGGTTGCCACCTATCCCATTGAAAAGATGGTGACGCTGGAACAGTTGCAGGAGCTGGCGGAAGAGGCTCATCGTCAGGAGAAAGCCCCGGCGGAGCTGCTGGATGCACTGCTGATGCCGATGGACAGCCCGGCAGCGGAATACCCGGTGGTTAACCTGCTGAGCTCGGTTGCCGCTTACTTCAAGCAGGGCATGCCGGTTCAGGCAGCAGGCGCGCCGGCCAGCGGGCTGGTTCGCGTGACTGAGGGTGACGAGCACAAGTTCATCGGCATGGCAGAAATTGCTGACGATGGACGCGTGGCACCGCGCCGCCTGGTTGTAGAATATTCCGACTAGCCATTTGCGATTAAGTGGCGCGCAGAGTAGAATGGCGCGGCTTTACACTGGGTTGCTGAATTAGAGATCGGCGCCTGTACATTTATCTTTTAATTTGGAGTTGTATCATGTCTCTAAGTGTTGAATCTAAAGCACAAATCGTTGCTGATTTCGGTCGCGGCGCAAACGACAGTGGTTCTACCGAAGTTCAGGTTGCTCTGCTGACCGCACAGATTAACCATCTGCAGGGTCACTTCTCTGAGCACAAGAAAGACCACCACAGCCGTCGTGGCCTGCTGCGCATGGTATCTCAGCGTCGTAAGCTGCTGGATTACCTGAAGCGTAAAGACGTTGCACGCTACACCAGCCTGATCGAGCGTCTGGGTCTGCGTCGCTAAGTCTTACGGGTTGTCCCGCCACGCTATCAGAGCAATCTGGCAGAAAAGTGGGGAAACCGGACAACCTGTGCGAGATTCGCTGGAAGGGGCCTTTATGGCCCCTTTTTTCACGCAAGCGGCAGCAATTATGCGCAAACTATTGTATTGTTGCTGGGTGTGATCTTCAGTTGCAGAGGTTCGCGCGGCTAATGAGAGGCTTTGTCCCAGCGGGGATTAGGGTTGTCATTAGTCGCGAGGATGCAAAAATGAAGATCGGAAATCCACGGCCGGTATAAAAAACTACCCGCCCTGATGTTAAGGAAATAATTTTGCTGAATCCGATCGTTAAAAAATTCCAGTATGGTCAGCATACCGTCACTATTGAGACCGGTATGATGGCTCGCCAGGCAACAGCTGCTGTCATGGTAAGCATGGACGACACTGCGGTGTTCGTAACTGTTGTAGGCCGTAAAAATGCAAAACCAGGTCAGGATTTCTTCCCGCTGACCGTTAACTATCAGGAGCGTACTTACGCTGCTGGTCGTATCCCAGGCAGCTTCTTCCGTCGTGAAGGCCGCCCAAGCGAAGGCGAGACCCTGACTTCACGTCTGATTGACCGCCCGCTGCGCCCACTGTTCCCGGAAGGTTTCGTCAACGAAGTCCAGGTTATCGCGACCGTGGTTTCCGTTAACCCACAGGTTAACCCGGATATCGTTGCCCTGATCGGTGCTTCTGCAGCGCTGGCGCTGTCTGGCCTGCCGTTCAACGGTCCAATCGGTGCTGCGCGCGTCGGTTACCTGAACGACCAGTACGTGCTGAACCCAACTACCGATGAGCTGAAAGAGAGCAAGCTGGACCTGGTGGTTGCAGGTACTAAAGCCGCTGTTCTGATGGTGGAATCTGAAGCTGAGCTGTTGAGCGAAGACCAGATGCTGGGCGCAGTGGTGTTTGGCCACGAGCAGCAGCAGATCGTTATCGACACCATCAACGAACTGGTAGCCGTTGCCGGTAAACCTCGTTGGGACTGGCAGCCAGAAGCTGTAAATGAAGCTTTACATGGTCGTATCGCTGCACTGGCGGAATCTCGCCTGAGCGATGCTTACCGCATCACCGAAAAACAGGAGCGTTACGCTCAGGTTGACGTGATCAAATCTGAAACCACCGCTGCGCTGCTGGCTGAAGACGAAGCGCTGGACGCTGGCGAAATCAGCGACATCCTGCACACGCTGGAAAAAAATGTGGTTCGTAGCCGCATCCTGCGCGGTGAGCCACGCATCGACGGTCGCGAAAAAGACATGATCCGTGGTCTGGACGTGCGCACTGGCGTACTGCCACGTACTCACGGCTCTGCGCTGTTCACCCGTGGTGAAACTCAGGCGCTGGTGACGGCAACTCTGGGTACTGCCCGTGATGCGCAGAACCTTGATGAGCTGATGGGCGAGCGTACCGACAACTTCCTGTTCCACTACAACTTCCCTCCATACTCTGTCGGCGAAACCGGCATGGTTGGTTCACCGAAGCGTCGTGAAATTGGTCACGGTCGTCTGGCGAAACGCGGCGTGCTGGCAGTGATGCCTAAAGGCGATGCGTTCCCATACACCGTGCGTGTCGTGTCTGAAATCACTGAATCAAACGGCTCGTCTTCAATGGCGTCTGTTTGCGGTGCTTCTCTGGCACTGATGGATGCAGGCGTACCAATCAAAGCTGCCGTAGCCGGTATCGCGATGGGCCTGGTCAAAGACGAAAACAACTTTGTTGTACTGTCAGATATCCTCGGCGACGAAGATCACCTCGGCGACATGGACTTCAAAGTAGCCGGTAGCCGTGAAGGTATCACCGCGCTGCAGATGGACATCAAAATTGAAGGTATCACCCGCGAAATCATGCATGAAGCACTGAACCAGGCTAAGGGCGCGCGTCTGCACATCCTCAGCGTGATGGAACAGGCTATCAGCACGCCGCGTGGCGACATCTCTCAGTTTGCTCCACGCATCCACACCATCAAGATTAGCGTTGATAAGATCAAAGACGTGATCGGTAAAGGTGGCTCGGTTATCCGTGCGCTGACAGAAGAGACTGGCACTACCATCGAAATCGAAGATGACGGTACTGTGAAAATCGCAGCAACCGACGG
The DNA here is from genome assembly GCF_014773485.1 of Erwinia aphidicola. Taxonomy (GTDB): domain Bacteria; phylum Pseudomonadota; class Gammaproteobacteria; order Enterobacterales; family Enterobacteriaceae; genus Erwinia; species Erwinia aphidicola. Next base: position 107,159 of record NZ_JACXBP010000004.1, read on the forward strand.
CGACAAAGCGAAGTTCGCGATTCGTCGTATCGAAGAGATCACCGCAGAAATCGAAGTGGGCCGTATCTACAACGGTAAAGTGACCCGCATCGTTGACTTCGGTGCCTTCGTTGCAATCGGTGGCGGTAAAGAAGGTCTGGTACACATTTCTCAGATCGCTGACAAGCGCGTAGAGAAAGTGACTGACTATCTGGCGATGGGTCAGGAAGTTCCAGTAAAAGTGCTGGAAGTTGACCGTCAGGGCCGTGTACGCCTGAGCATCAAAGAAGCCAGCGAGCAGGCTCAGCCTGAAGCAGCTCCAGAAGCGTCAGCGGCAACGCCTGAAGCAGAATAAGCGCATTACCATTGAGTTCCCCGCGCCAGCCGGTGCGGGGAATTGTTTGAACGCGAGGGCGGGATGGCCTTGTGCATGGCAGGCGGATGACAGGATGTGCATCCCAATGTTTGTTTTCAGGAGTGGGAAATGAAGCCATTTTTGCGCTGGTGTATTGTTGCGACAGCTTTAACGCTGGCAGGATGCAGCAACACCGATTGGCGTAAGAACGAAGTTTTGGCAGTCCCTTTGCAGCCTACGCTGCAACAGGAAGTCATTCTCGCTCGCATGGAACAAATACTTGCCAGTCGGTCATTGACCGATGATGAACGCGCACAGCTGTTATATGAGCGCGGAGTGTTGTATGATAGTTTGGGTTTGAGAGCACTGGCGCGGAATGATTTTTCACAAGCGCTGTCTATCAGACCCGATATGCCTGAAGTATTCAATTACTTAGGCATTTATTTAACGCAGGCAGGCAATTTTGATGCTGCCTATGAAGCGTTCGATTCTGTACTTGAGCTTGATCCAACTTACAATTATGCGCATTTAAATCGTGGTATCGCCCTGTATTACGGCGGAAGATTTAAACTGGCGCAAGATGATCTGCTGGCGTTTTATCAAGACGATCCTAACGATCCCTTCCGCAGCCTGTGGCTGTATCTCACAGAACGTGAGATCAACGCAGACCAGGCCAAAGTTTCGCTGAAACAGCGTTACGACAAAGCGGTTAAGGACCAATGGGGATGGAATATTGTCGAGTTCTACCTGGGTGACATCAGTGAAAAAACGCTGATGGAAAGGCTCCAGGCAGACGCAACGGATAACACCTCGCTCGCTGAACATCTCAGTGAAACCAACTTCTATTTAGGTAAGTACTACCTAAGTCTGGGGGAGAAGGACAACGCAGAAGCGTTGTTCAAGCTGACGGTCGCCAACAACGTTCACAACTTTGTTGAGCATCGATATGCATTGTTGGAGCTGGCGCTACTCGGCCAGACACAAGACGATTTATCAGAATCTGACCAGCAATAGCTGACGAACTTTTATTGCCCGAATTTTCGAAAAGTCATCATCTTAGCGGATGAGGGCCTTTTTGTTCGTCGAAACCACTAATTTGAGCCGGTTCACACTTTTTGATGAAAATGACTGAAAATTTTCACGACGAGTTATGTAGACTGGCCGCCGCAATCTACGAGGCACGTGTACTACATGACTGATATCCAAACTACTTTTGCTGACCTTGGCCTGAACGCCGACATCCTTGAATCACTGAACGGTATGGGCTACGTGAAGCCTTCCCCAATCCAGCTTGAGTGTATTCCTCATCTGCTGGCGGGCCGTGACGTGCTGGGTATGGCACAGACCGGTAGCGGAAAAACGGCGGCTTTCTCTCTGCCGCTGCTGCATAACATTGACCCAACTGTTAAAGCACCACAGATTCTGGTGCTGGCACCGACCCGCGAACTGGCGGTTCAGGTTGCTGAAGCCATGACCGAATTCGCGAAACACATGCGCGGCCTGAACGTGGTTGCCCTGTACGGCGGCCAGCGTTACGACGTGCAGCTGCGCGCACTGCGTCAGGGACCACAGGTTGTTGTGGGTACCCCTGGCCGTCTGCTTGACCACCTGAAGCGCGGCACGTTAGATCTGTCTAACCTGCGCGGCCTGGTGCTGGACGAAGCTGATGAAATGCTGCGTATGGGCTTCATCGAAGACGTTGAAACCATCATGGCGCAGATCCCAGAAGGTCATCAGACCGCGCTGTTCTCGGCTACCATGCCAGAAGCGATTCGTCGTATTACTAAACGCTTTATGAAAGATCCTCAGGAAGTGCGTATTCAGTCAAGCATGACGACGCGCCCGGACATCAGCCAGAGCTACTGGACTGCCTACGGCCGTAAAACTGATGCACTGACCCGCTTCCTGGAAGCTGAAGATTTTGATGCTGCTATCATCTTCGTGCGTACGAAAAACGCCACGCTGGAAGTGGCCGAAGCGCTGGAGCGTAGCGGTTACAACAGTGCTGCACTGAACGGTGACATGAACCAGGCACTGCGTGAGCAGACGCTGGAGCGCCTGAAAGATGGTCGTCTGGACATCCTGATCGCGACCGACGTTGCGGCGCGTGGTCTGGACGTTGAGCGTATCAGCCTGGTTGTTAACTACGATATCCCTATGGATGCCGAATCTTACGTGCACCGCATCGGCCGTACCGGTCGTGCTGGTCGTGCTGGCCGCGCGCTGCTGTTCGTTGAGAACCGCGAGCGTCGTCTGCTGCGTAACATTGAACGCACCATGAAGCTGACTATTCCAGAAGTTGAACTGCCTAACGCAGAACTGCTGGGTGAGCGTCGTCTGGCTAAGTTCGCCGCTAAAGTTCAGCAGCAGCTGGAAAGCAGCGATCTGGAACAGTACCGCGCACTGCTGGCTAAAATGCAGCCGGAAGATGAGCTGGATATTGAAACGCTGGCCGCAGCACTGCTGAAAATGGCTCAGGGCGAACGTCCACTGATCGTGCCTGCTGATGCGCCACAGCGCCCACGCAGCCAGTTCCGTGACCGTGACGAGCGTCGTGAAGGCGGTCGTGGTGACCGTCCAGAGCGTGGCCCACGTGAACCACGTAGCGAAGCTGCCGGTGACCGTCCACGCCGTGAACGTCGTGACGTTGGCGATATGGAAGTTTACCGTATTGAAGTTGGCCGTGATGACGGTGTTGAAGTGCGTCATATCGTTGGCGCTATCGCTAACGAAGGCGACATCAGCAGCCGCTACATTGGTAACATCAAGCTGTTCGGTACACACTCAACCATCGAGCTGCCGAAAGGCATGCCGGGCGATGTGCTGTCGCATTTCACCCGCACGCGTATTCTGAACAAGCCGATGAACATGCAGCTGATTGGTGATGCGGTTCCACGCAGCAACGACCGTGGCGGCGAACGTCGTCCAGGCGGCCCGGCACGCGGTGGCTTCGGCGCTGGTGCAGGTCGTGAAGGCGGTCGTGGTGCAGAAGGCGGTCGTCGCTTCAGCAACGAGCGTAGCGGTGAGCGTCGTCCAGGCGGCCCATCACGCGGCCCACGTCGTGAAGACACTGGCGCAGCGCCAACTCGTCGTCGTGATGCATAATCACTGACGCAAAATAAAAAACCAGCCTTCGGGCTGGTTTTTTTTTGCCTGCAGTTTACTCAGGGTCGAGGCACGCCCGACCTCTGATTCTACAGCGAGTTACGCGCCTGCATCGCCAGCTCGAAAGAGTAGAGCCGCGCCTGGCTGTCAAAGATCTGGCCATTCACCATAATCTCATCCGCCTGCGTTTCGCGCATCAGCGCCGCAAGGCCGTGACGTACCTTCTCTTTATCACCAACCACCGACATGCTCAATGCCTGCTGAACGCCATACTGTTCGGACGGCGACCACAGGTTATCCATGTTTTCTACCGGAGCCGGTAGCGGGCCGGGTTTGCCGCGGCGCAGATTGATGAACTGCTGCTGCATGGAGGTAAACAGGAAGCGCGCATCACGCTCGCTGTCGGCCGCTACCACGTTGACGCATACCATGGCATACGGTTTAGCCAGCCGTTCTGACGGCTTGAAGTTCTCGCGGTAGAGGTGCAGCGCCTGCATCAGCATTTCAGGAGCAAAGTGGGAGGCAAAGGCAAACGGCAGCCCCATCTGAGCCGAGAGCTGCGCGCTATACAGGCTGGAGCCGAGCAGCCAGACCGGAATTTTCAGTCCGGTACCGGGAACGGGCTGCACCGGCGGCGCGGGCTCGTCTTCGTGCGCATCGAACCAGCGGATCAGCTCAGCGACATCGGCCGGAAAATTGTCGACGTGGCCGGCCATATGGCGGCGCAGGGCCATCATGGTGCGCTGGTCTGAACCCGGCGCACGGCCAAGCCCCAGATCGATACGGCCGGGATAGAGCGACTCCAGCGTGCCGAACTGCTCGGCAATCACCAGCGGCGCATGGTTGGGCAGCATCACGCCGCCAGAGCCTAAGCGCAGCGTGTCGGTATTGGCCGCCAGATAACCGATCAGTACCGAGGTGGCGGCGCTGGCGATCCCGGTCATATTATGGTGTTCGGCCAGCCAGTAGCGGTGAAAACCGAGTTTCTCTGACTGCTGTGCCAGCGCGAGTGAAGCGTGGAAGGCATCGCGAGGAGAACGTCCGTGCGGGATCGGGGCAAGGTCGAGTACCGACAACGGTACATTTTTCTTATCAGGCATAGTTGCTCACTTTGTCTAACGGCCGGGAGTGCGCCATGTGCAAAATTACAGGCTACGGGATCTTCTGCCCCTGTAATTGTCCGTTCGCAGCACTTTTGCTAAAACGTTCGGCGATTAATTAGGCTGCTAGTTAAATAAAGTATTACCTAACTGCCAGCATAATTAAACCGCATTATTTACTCGGTTTCCCTCCCCCGGCCGCGCCGCAAAGTGGTTAAACAACAAAAATCGCCACCGGCGAGCGAGTATATTGCTGATAACCTGGACTTTCTTTGCGAAGGATATTGCAATGCTTTGCCTCAGTAACGCCACTAAGCGACTGATTTCAGGGGCTTTTCGATGAAAAAAAGAGCCTTTTTTACCCTGCTAATTATCATTTCAGGCATCGCTCTGGCCGTCCTTATCCGCGCGCATAATCACGACCTGCTGTTGCAGGGAGAAGTCGATGCCACCGAAGTGATCGTCTCCTCAAAAGCGAAAGGGCGCGTGGTGGAGAAGCGGGTACGGCGCGGCGACGATGTCAGCGCCGGGCAGTCTCTCATCGTGCTGGATGCCCCCGAACTGATTGCCCAGCTTAAGGCTGCCGAAGCGGCGCGTGACCAGGCGCAGGCGACGTTAGACCTCTCTCTGAACGGCACCCGTGAAGAAACGGTTCGCAACCTGAAAGCCTTGCTGCAACAGGCTCAGGCGACCTGGCGTGATGCCCAGTCCACCTGGCAGCGCGATCTGAGCGTGGCGCAGAAGGGCTATATCTCCGCCGAACAGCTGGATAATGCCCGCCAGGCGCGCGACGGTGCCTGGCAGCAGGTGCAGGCGGCGCGGGCTAATCTCGATCAGGGGGTAAATGGCGATCGCATCGAGCAGCGTGAAGCCTATCTGGCACAGCTGCACCAGGCAGAGCAGAACCTGCTGGAGATTAAAGCCCAGAGCGATGAACTGGTGGTGCATGCCCCGGTAGCGGGGGAGGTCGGGCCAATCCCGGCTGAGCGCGGGGAATTACTTAATGCAGGCAGCCCGCTGCTGACGCTGATCGAGCTGCCCACCGCCTGGTTCACGTTTAATCTGCGCGAGGACATTCTCGCTCACGTGCGCAAGGGCGATAAAATACGCATTCGCGTCCCGGCGCTGAATAATCGGGTGATCGAGGCGGAGGTGCGCTATATCGCACCGCTCGGCGACTACGCGACCAAACGCGCCACGCGCGCCACCGGGGATTTTGACCTCAAAACCTTTGAGGTGCGGCTTTACCCACTCACGCCGGTTGAAGGCCTGCGTCAGGGAATGAGTGCCCTGTGGTCTTGGCAGACGTAAAAGACGGGCTGTGGGCATTTGGCCATGCCTTCAGTCGTGAAGTCCGCGTTGCCTGGCGTAAACCAGTGTTCCACTGGCTGGGCTGGTGTTTTCCGCTGCTGCTGTTCGCCCTGATTGCCAGCGATTTCTCCGAGGGATCGCTGATGGATCTGCCGGTGGCGGCGGTCGATCAGGATCACAGCACGCTATCGCGCACGCTGATACGCAATCTGAATGCAGGCTCGCATGCCGATGTCAGCCAGGATGCCGGCGGTGAGCCGCAAGCGCTGGAGAAATTACGCCAGGCACAGGCATATGCTGTGCTGTTGATCCCGCCATTTTTTGAAGCCGATACGCTGGCGGGTCGTCAGCCGCGCGTCACGCTCTACTACAACGCGCTGTTTTATGGCGCGGGTTTTTACTCGACGCAGGATTTCGCCGGGCTGGTCAGTACGCTGAATGCGCAGTATCAGCCGGTGCTGGCGGCGGCCACCGGGCGGGCAATGCCAGCGCTACCCCACGCAACGCTGGCTTATGACAGCCTGTTTAACGCCAGCGGCAGCTATATCTACTATCAGCAGTTCGCCGCCAGTATTCATATGGTGCAGCTGTTCGCCGTCACCTGCATGATCTACGTGCTGGCGCGCAGCCGGCCGCTGATTTACCAACGGCATTTTGCTATGGCGCTGCTTGGTAAGCTGGCCCCTTACACGCTGTGCTACACGGTGCTGCTGGTGAGCGAAATCGCCCTGCTGGTCGGCGTATTCAGCGCGCGGGTGGTGGGAAACCCCTTCTATATTCTGTGCGTGGCTTTCTTCTACGTCATGGCGGCGCAAAGCCTCGGCATCCTGCTATTTAGCTTCACCGGGAGTGCGATCACCGCCTATATGATGATGGGGATTATGGTCAGCATTGCCCTGACATTTTCCGGCACGGCAATGCCGGAGCTGTCGATGCCGTGGCCGGCTCAGCTGATCTCTAATCTGGAGCCGCTCACCCACGCGCTGTATGCCATGTTTGATCTGTTCCTGCGCGACGTTCCGGGAAAACCGGTGGCCAGCGTCTGCCTGCTGCTGCTGGTCTATCCGCTGGCTGTGGCGCTGCTGGTGCGTAAACGCCTGTTCCGCCGTCTGGCAACGCCGGAGGAGATGCAGTGAGGCTGTGGTGGCAGGCCTTCACCACAACGCTCAGCGGGCTACTGCAAAAACCGATGTGGATGATGCTGCTCTGTTCGCTCTGCCTGATGAGTACGGTGTATCTCAATCACAGCGTCTGGGATCTGCCCGTCGCGGTGATCGATATGGACCACAGCCCGGCCAGCAGAATGCTGACTCGCCAGCTTGATGCTACGCCGAAAATCACCAATGTGGCCTACAGCAGCCTGCCGCAGGCGCTCAGCGACCTTGGCCTGCGCAAACTGTTTGCGGTGATTATTCTGCCGCAGGATATGGAACAGAAGATGTTGGCAGGGAAAGAGGTCACGCTGCCGGTCTACGGAGATGCCACCAACCGCCTGGCGAATGGTCAGATCCAGCAGGATGTCATGGCCGCCGGGCAGCAGGTTTTAGGGCGCTACAATCTCAAGCTGATGATGATGGCGGGTTTTAGCGAACGGCAGGCTTCGGTGGTGCTGACGCCATTTATTGGCCAGGCCATCGATGTATTTAACCCGGGGATCAGCTTTGCAGCGATTGTCTTTCCCGGCCTGCTGGTGATGCTGCTGCAGCACTCGCTGCTGATTGCCGGCGTGCGCGTCAGCATGACGCTGCGCAGCCAGGGGCCCTTACCCCTGCCGGTGACGCTAGACACGCTCTCCGCGCTGATCCCCATCTGGCTGTTTCTTTCTATCGTGCTGTTTGCCCTGTGGCCATGGGTACTGGGCTATCGGCAAACGGCCAGCATCCCCGAGCTGCTGATGCTGACGTTCCCGTTCCAGCTGGCGGTGCTGGGCCTGGCGAAGCTGGTGACCGAGTGCCTGCGTGAGGTAGAGCGCATCTACTTTTCGCTGTCGTTTATTACCACCCCGGTCTACTACCTTTCCGGCACGCTGTGGCCGGTGCAGTCGATGCCAGACTGGGTACGCGGCATTTCGATGATGCTGCCCTCAACCTGGGGCACGCGGATGATTGCCGGGGTAAATCAGATGGGGCTGCCGCTTAGCGAAGTGAGTCAAGATGTGGTGATGCTGCTGATCATGGCGGTGGTCTATACGGTACTGGGGATGGTGGTCGGAAAGCTGCGCGACTACCTCGGTCGTCGCCATTGACGGTGGGTCGGGCATGCCCGACCCCTACATGAATATGAGTTGGGGCGGCGGCATGCCCCGCCCGTACGTACAGACGGCGTAGTTACTCCACCAACTCTAGCCCCGCCACCCGCTGCCAGTAGCCGTTGCAGTCGGCCGATCGCGCCAGGCTCAGCGGCTGCCTGCCGGTTTCATTGGCGCGAAAGCGCTCGATCATTGCCAGCGTGTCATCTCCCTGCGGCGACAGGCGCACAATATCCACCAGCCCCTGCATCGACAGCAGATCGTTACCCAGGTTGTAGCAGTAGCCGCTCATGGTCTGAATACCGTTCAGCACAAACACCGGCTGATCTTCCTGGGTGCGCACCTGGCGCCCGTGCGGGTAGTCAATACAGCATGTCTGGCACTCGTCCTTACTGCGGTTTTCAGCGCGGGCGCTAAAACAGCGGGCAGAGTACGCCAGTGGCAGATAGCCATAGCTCAGCACCTCGACTTCAAACTGGTGGCGGATCCCCAGTTCGTCGCACTGCACCAGCAGCTGCGCCAGCCAGTCTCGCGACAGCTCGACCGGCATGCACCAGCGCATCATGCCCATTTTCAGCAGCAGCTGCAGCGTCACCGCGTTATAGATATTCAGCGCAGGACCGGCAACAAAGGGCACGCCCGCGTCACAGGCCAGGGTAACGGCGCCGACGTCGTTCGCCTCAATCAGAAACTCGCCGTTATCCACATAGCGCTTCAGCTCGGTTAACTCGGAAGGTGACTGCACCAGCGCCAGGGTGCTGAGCACCACCTGCTTGCCAGCGGCGGCCAGATCTTTTGCCAGCGCCAGCCAGTCGGCTGCTTTAGTACTGCGGCGCTTGCTGCATACCGATTCGCCAAGGTAGATAATCTCGGCCTCACTGTGCGCTGCGGCCTGGTAAAACGCCTGCAGCGTCTCTTTAGGCCAGTACCACAACACCGGCCCGAGGGAATATTTCATACCGTTCTCCTACTGCCACTGGCGGTGATAAGCGCCAAGGGTCGTTTGCGTGCCTTCGCTCAGCGCACTGAGTGCTGTCATCCACTGCGGCTGCGGTGCGTAATTGGCCGGGTCGGCTTTGCAGCGGTCAATGGCCTGGCGCCAGATGCGCGTCACCTGTTCAACGTATGCCGGGCTGCGCTGGCGACCTTCAATTTTTACCGAGGCAATATTGGCCGCCAGCAGCGCCGGCAGCAGCGCAAGGGTGTTCAGGCTGGTGGGCTCTTCCAGCGCGTGATAAGGCGTTTCTGCCACCTTGTAGCGCCCTTTGCACAGCGTAGGATAGCCCGCGTTTTCACCCGCACCATAACGGTCGATCAGCACCTCATTCAGGCGCGACTCCAGCCCGGCAGGCGTCTGCTGCCAGCGTACAAAGCGCGCAGGGGAGCAGGCGCCAACGGTATTCGGTGACTCGCCGGTGAGATAAGAGGAGAGATAGCAGCGCCCCTCGGCCATGATGCACAGGCTGCCAAAGGCAAATACTTCCAGCGCAACCTCCGTGTCGCGTGCCAGCTGGCGCACCTGATGCATCGATAGCACGCGCGGTAATACCACGCGTGCCACATCGAAGTTACGCTGGTAAAAGCGCAACGCGGCGGCATTGGTCGCGGAAGCCTGCACGGAAACGTGACGCTCAATATGGGGATATCGCTCGGCGGCATACGCCAGCATGGCGATATCTGCCAGGATTAAAGCATCGGCTCCGGCGTGGGCGGCCATATCCACAGCGCGCTGCCAGCGGTTGAAACCGTCAGGATGGGCAAAGGTATTAATGGCGACGTGCAGCTTACGCCTGCGCTGATGCACATAATTTGCCGCTTCCTGCAGGCGTTTATCGCTGAAGTTCAGTCCGGCAAAATGACGGGCATTGGTTTCATCTTTCAGACCGATGTAAACCGCATCAGCGCCGTTTTCAATGGCAGCCTTCAGCGCCGGAAGGTTTCCGGCCGGGCAGAGAAGTTCCATGTAATCGAATCCAACTTATCAGTAGAATCGATGAGTTTAGAGAGGAAGGCTGCGACAAATTTTGATTTAAGGCAGCTATTGGCGTATTGATGGGGTTCGATTCTCTGGATAAAACCCCTATAGTTCGCGCACTTTGTTGATCCAGCCGTCTGACGCGTTTTGCCAGTATGGCAAAATAGCCGAAATTTATTCGTAAGGAGTGATAATGGTGTTGAACCCGCTACGCACCCACTGTGTCCGTAAGGGGCCGCAATTGTTGCGTTTCCCGCTGCGGTTTACCCCGTTCGCATTGAAGAAGCCGCTGCTGCAGTCGCTGTTACGCTGGCAGTTTCAACAGGCACTGGCAGAAGGTGAGCTAGACTTTCTTGAGGGGCGCTGGTTAGGGATTGAGGTCACTGACCTCGGGCTGCGTTGGTCAGTCACGCTGGAACAGGGGCGACTGCAGGTAGCCGATCGGGAAACGGCAGATGTCTGGTTTCGTGCTGAAGCCAACGATCTGTTGTTAATCGCCGCCCGCAGGGTGGATCCCGATACGCTGTTTTTCCAGCGTCGCCTGAATATCGAAGGAGATACCGAGCTGGGTCTGGAAGTGAAAAACCTGATGGATGCGGTTGATCTTGAATCCATGCCGACGCCGTTGCGCATCGGACTTATGCAACTGGCTGATTTTGTTGAAGCCGGACTGAACGAGGGCGCGATTTCCCCGGCGGGTCGCGTAGGTGCAACATGTTAATTCGTACTGAAATTGGAGTGGATGCTGCCAGCATCGACAGCCTGCTGCGTCGCTGTTTTCCCACCTCAGCGGAAGCTGAACTGGTGCAGCAGCTGCGTGAAGATGGCTTGTTAACGCTCGGCGTTGTCGCCACCGATGATGAAGGCCAGGTTCTGGGCTATGCGGCCTTCAGCCCGGTAACGCTGGCTGAAGAGGATCGTCAGTGGGTGGGGCTGGCACCGCTGGCGGTGGATGAGAGCGTGCGTAAGCAGGGGCTGGGCAAGCAGCTGATTTACGAAGGGCTGGATACGCTGAATGAGTTTGGCTATGCCGCGGTGGTGGTGCTGGGCGACCCGGCATACTACGGGCGTTATGGCTTTGAACCGGCAGCGCGTTACGGCCTGCACAGCAGATGGCAGGAGAGCGAAGCGGCGTTTCAGGTCTATAAGCTGGCGGAGGATGCGTTCAGCGGTACAGAAGGGCGCATCGAATATTCGGCGCCGTTTAATCGCCTCTGAGCGTGTTAAGCCATAAAATCAATGACACGGGCTGGTGCTCCACCAGCCTGATTTTTTCCTGCCGCTTTAACTGCTTTACCTGATACTCCAGCTTCGACGCCAGCGAACGGTCCCCGGCTTCGCAGTGAAACATCAGCTCAAGCGGACCCTTGCCGCGCAAGGCTTTCGCCCCTTTGCCGCACTGATGCTGGGCGAAGCGCCGCTGCACGTCATTGGTGATCCCGGTATAGAGCATGCCGCTGGCGGTGCGCAGGATATAGAGCCGCCAGTCGCCGGATGCCGCAGAGTTCATAGGCTGTCTCAGGTAGAAAATCTGCGCGTACTTTAGCGCAGATCGCCCGCGTGTGGGAGTAGCGGCAAAGCGATGGCGGGCCAGCCGCAGCTGGCCAGCGGATTAGAGTGCGTTGAGAATACGCAGTGATTCACGATTGAAGGCAGGCAGGTCGTCCGGCGTGCGGCTGGTGACCAGTCGCTCATTGTCGACTACCACCTCTTTATCATAGAAGTCAGCACCGGCATTTTTCAGATCGATAACGATCGCTTTCACTGTGGTCATCTGGCGCCCGCGTACGGCATTGGCGCTGATCAGCAGCTGAGGTCCGTGGCAGATAGCAAACACCGGTCGGCCCAGCGCCACAAACTCTTTAGTAAAGGCGACGAAACGGTCATCACCGCGCAGCGTATCCGGGGAGTGACCGCCGGGGAGCAGCAGGGCGTCAAAATCCGCCGGCTGAACGTCATCGATAGATTTGTCTATCTTCACTTTGGCATCACCCTGTTTGCCGGTGATGGTTTTACCTGCTTCGGTATCAATGGTAATGACCTCGTGACCCGCATCTTGATACGCCTTGGCCGGGGAGGTGAACTCCGAATCTTCAAATTCATCGGTAATTAACACTGCAATCTTCTTGCTCATATTTTCTCCTGTGAACTTGAGTTGTTGATAGAAATAAGTGTGGTTCACATATGCAGAAAATCAACCAGGTCGATTCCGAATGGCATTAAAGGTAAAGAAGACGCAGGCGGCTGGCGTTTGTGAATAGCGCACTTTATGATAATTCTTTGGCGCACCTCCATAAATCAGGACGACTCTATGGCTACCTTGTATTTGATCCTTGCTTTCGGCTCCTATTTTCTCACCAGCATCGCGATGGTGCTGGTATTTCTGTTTATCTACACGCGAATTACGCCACATAACGAATGGCGGCTAATTAAAGAGAATAATCTGGCGGCAACCTGGGGGTTTATCGGTGCGCTGCTGGGCTATATTATTCCGCTTGCCAGCGTAGCGATTAACTCCATTAATCTGGTCGATTATCTGGTGTGGGGCGCCGTGGCGCTGGTGATCCAGCTCATCGTCTTTACCGCCGTGCGCCTGTTTATGCGCGATATCAGTCAACGTATCGAAGACAACAGCGTGGCGGCCGGGTTATTCCTGGGTGGTGTCTCTACCGGCGTCGGTATCCTGAACGCGGCCTGTATGACCTATTAATCTGCCCGCAGTTGATGAACAACCTGGTTGCTGCTGCCGCGCCACAGCAGCGCCGGGTCTTTCAGTGCCTGAATAAATTTACCGTCAATCAGCACATTGACCAGCGCCACCACCCGCTGCTGCTGAGCGCTCAGCTCGTCCAGCCGATAGCCGGTCCACAGCCAGATATCTTTTCCCGCGCATTCGCGCCTGACGCGCAGCAGCAGCCGCCCGACATCCGCCAGGTTCGCCGGGTGCAGCGGATCGCCGCCGGACAGCGACAGCCCCTGCCGCGGTATGCGCGTATCGTTAAGGTCGGCGATCAGCTGCTCTTCCATCTGCAGAGTAAACGGCACGCCGGAATTCAGCCGCCAGGTGCTTTGGTTATAGCAGCCCGGGCACTGATGCACGCAGCCGGAAACGAACAGCGTGCAGCGCGTGCCGGGGCCGTTAACGATATCCACCGGATAATACTGATGGATATTCATCCGGGCTGGCCCTGGCGCAGGTGTTTTACCCGGCGCTTAACCTCTTCCTGCTTGCCCGCATTGAACGGCCTGGCGTCCGGGCTGCCGAGATAGCCGCACACCCGGCGCGTAACGGACACCCGCGTGCTGTCGTGATTGCCGCAGTTCGGGCAGGTGAAGCCTTTGCTGGTGCAGGCGAACTCACCCGTAAAGCCGCACTCGTAGCATTCATCAATCGGGGTGTTGGTGCCGTAATAGGGCACGCGGCTGTAGCTGTAATCCCAGACGTCCTCCAGTGCCTTCAGGTTATGCTGGATATTCGGGTACTCGCCGTAGCAGATAAAACCGCCGTTGGCGATCGGCGGATAGCCCGCTTCAAAGTCGATTTTGTCGTACGGATTAACCTTTTTCTCAACGTCGAGGTGGAAGCTGTTGGTGTAGTAACCTTTGTCGGTGACGCCCGGCACCACGCCAAATTCGGCGGCGTCGAGGCGGCAGAAGCGGTCGCACAGGTTTTCGCTCGGCGTGCTGTACAGGCTGAAGCCGTAGTCGGTCTCCTCCTTCCACTGATCCACGGCAGCACGCAGGCGGGCGACAATCTCCAGCCCTTTGGCGCGCAGTGCCGCATCGTCGTAGGGATGAATTGCCGCGCCGCTCAGCGCGTTTAGCGTTTCGTGAATGCCGATGTAGCCCAGCGAGATCGAAGCCCGGCCGTGCTTAAAGATAGCCGCCACCGGCTCATCGGCCTGCAGGCGCACCCCGCAGGCGCCCTCCATATAGAGGATTGGCGCAACCCGCGCTTTCACGTTCTCCAGCCGCGCAATGCGCGTCATCAGCGCCTTCTTCGCCAGCAGCAGGCGCCTGTCCAGCAGCGCCCAGAAGCGTGTCTCATCGCCACCCGCTTCCAGGGCAATGCGCGGCAGGTTGAGGCTAATCACGCCAATATTATTGCGCCCCTCGTGGATCTGTTCCCCGTTCTCCTGATACACGCCGAGGAAGCTGCGGCAGCCCATTGGCGTTTTAAACGAACCGGTGACCTGCACCACCTGGTCATAATTGAGGATATCGGGGTACATGCGTTTACTGGCGCACTCCAGCGCCAGCTGTTTGATATCGTAATTTGGCTCGCCGCGACGGTGGTTCAGCCCGGCTTTGATGGCGAACACCAGCTTGGGAAACACGGCAGTTTTGTGATTTTTACCCAGCCCGGCGATGCGGTTACGCAGGATCGACTGCTGGATCAGGCGCGCTGCCCAGCTGGTGCCGAGGCCGAAGCCGAAGGTGACAAACGGCGTCTGGCCGTTGGCGGTGTGCAGCGTATTGACCTCATACTCCAGCGACTGAAAGGCGTCGTAGCACTCTTTTTCGGTGCGCGCGCGGGCATAGGCTTCGGCGTCGGCAATCTGCCATTCGTCGGCGGTGGCGCGGTGTTTTGCCAGGCTGGCATCCACGAACGGCGCCAGCACTTCATCAATACGGTTAATGGTGGTGCCCCCGTAAATATGGCTGGCGACCTGGGCGATGATCTGCGCGGTGACGGCGGTGGCGGTGGAGATCGACTTAGGCGGTTCGATCTCGGCGTTACCCATTTTGAAGCCGTGCGTCAGCATGCCCCGCAGGTCGATCAGCATGCAGTTAAACATCGGGAAAAACGGCGAGTAGTCGAGATCGTGATAGTGGATCTCGCCGCGCTCATGGGCGCTGACCACATCACGCGGCAGCATATGCTGACGGGCGTAGTGTTTGGCGACGATCCCGGCCAGCAGATCGCGCTGAGTGGGGATCACCTTGCTATCCTTATTGGCATTTTCATTGAGTAGCGCCGGATTACTCTGTTCGATCAGCCCGCGGATCTCATGGTTAAGGCGCCCGCGCAGTTCACGCGCAACATCGCGGTCGTGGCGATACTCAATATAGCTGCGCGCCAGCTGTGGGTAACGTCCGGCCATCAGCTGGTTTTCCACCGCCTGCTGCACTTCGGCAATATCCACCTGCGGGCGCTGCATCAGCTGGTGGCTAATCAACCTGGCGACGGAAGTACAGTAATCTTCATCGTTTATCTGTGCTGCCTGCGCGGCCGCGTGGATCGCCGCCGCAATGCGTGCCGGATCGAAATTTACCCGACATCCGTCGCGTTTAATCACCTGAGTTGCCACTGCGCTTCCCCTATATGTAGTTTTTCAGGGCTATAGTAAGCGCTATATGTAGTGTTTTCTCGTGGAATATTGGCCGTTTTATTGATTTGCCACAAGGAACCCGTCGGCAGCGATTCTCCTCTGCGAGAGAGCCAAACCCCTGGTTTCGAGCTCCACTGGCCAACCTTAAACTCAGATCGCCGTTGAGCGCTTCAGGCAAAACAGCGCGGCAATAAACAGCGCACCCGCACCGGCGATAATCGATATTTTCAACGGGTCGCCCTGACCCTGCAGCAGTCCCGTCATCAGCGGTCCGCACACCTGGCCAATGCCATAGGTAAAGGTCACCAGCGCCATCAGATTGATGCCGGCAGGGACCGGCAGTTTTTTCGCCAGCGGCATTACCAGCGCGGTGGTGCCCATAAAGGTGAATCCAAAGCCGAGGCAGCAGAGGATCAGCAGCAGCGGTGAGTGGCCGTTCAGCGACAGCAGCACGCAGATGGCCTGCAAAATCAGATTGAAAATCAGTGACAGGGTGATGCCAAAGCGGTGCTCCATCAGCAGCCAGAAAAAACAGCCGGGGATAATCGCCAGCCCGACCAGCGACCACAGATGCTGTGAAATAACACTATTTGCAAGCTGGTGCGAGATCAGCGGCAGGAAGGTGGCGACAATGATGTAGCCGAACCCGGCCAGGCCATAAACGATTGCCAGCTGCCACCAGCCCACCACGCTGCTTTTGCGTCTCGGTCTCTGTTGAGATTCAGGGGTGAAGGCGATGGCGGTGGGGGATAAAATCACCAGCAGCACCAGCAGGATCAGGCCGATTACGCCCGCGCCAAGCCACAGCGAGGCGGCATGCAGCTGTAGCGCAATCCCGAAATTGACGTACTCATTGCCCAGCAGAATGCCAACGCCAACGCCGGAAAATAGCGAAGCGGTCACCCAATGATTATTCGTGTGGTGCAGGACGGTGACTGAGCCAAAAATCATCAATGCGGCACTGGCCAGCCCCGCCAGAAAGCGCACCACCAGCGCGATATTAACCCGGTCCACCCCTGCCATCGCGAAGAGCAGCACGACGGAAAGCACGGAAAAAATAAATACCATATTTTGCGAGCGCGGGCGGTGGAAGCCGCTCCATGAAAATAGCAGGCTGCCCACCAGGTAGCCTCCGTAGTTAGCGCTTGCCAGCCACGCCAGCTGGGGAAAAGTGAATATTTTCTCCTCCAGCATTTTGGGCAGCATCGGCGTATATAAGAAACGGCTGATGCCAACGCCCAGAGCCAGCAGCAGCACGCCATAAGCGGCGGTGCGGATATTGCTACGATTAAGCCGTTCTTTATCGCTATGCGGCATGAATAATATTCCTTTTATCCATATTGATAGCGAGGAAGGTTAGCATGCGGCGCAATGATAAATACATCACCTTAAGTGTCTTCAGGACGCTATTTCTTTAATTCGCCTGAATGGTTAATTTTAGCCTTTTTTGATATTTCATACGGCACGTTGAGCGCAGAATAATCTCAGCTGCTGTTATTTAATTAAAAAAAGCCAGTCACGGGGATCATATTATGAGTAAAATAAGTATCGCTATTATCGGCGCCGGTTCGAGAGGTCTTAGCCTGCTGGAGAGAATCGTCACGCTTTATCCTGAGTACAGTCCCAACCAGAAAATGGAAATATGGCTGATTGATAAAAACGAAGCGGGATTTGGCGTGCACCTGCCGAACCAGCCCGACTACTTTCTGACTAACACCGTCGCCTGTCAAATCACCCTGTTTGGTGACGATAGCGTCACCGCCCCCGGGAGTATACGTGAGGGCCCGAACTTATATCAGTGGGCGCGTGACCAGGGTTATAAAAAATCAGGGCAGTTGTACTCCAGACGCCCTCAGGGGGAAGAGATTTCGCCTGACGACTATCTCCCGCGAGCGCTATTAGGGGAATATCTTCACTCAGTCTATTTACGTATTTTGCACAACCTCCCGCCAGGTATTACGGTGAATGTGATTCGTGGTTTTGCGGTTCAGGTCAGTTCGTTTTCAAACCATACGATTAAGATTAAGTTAGATAATGATTTCAAAATAAAGGCCAACTACCTTTTTCTCGCGACCGGCCACGGTGAAAACAGGTCGACGGAAGACGATCTCAGTATTCAACGCTTCGTTTCGGGCAACCTGCATAAAAATAAATTACTGCGCTATATTCGGCGCCCCTACGAGCTGCGTAAATATAGTCATATTGCCGGGGGCAGCAATGTGATGATCGGCGGAATGGGTTTAACCACTTACGACATTATTGCCAGACTGACCGTCGGCTGCGGGGGGCGATTCTGCGATGCCGGTCATCGTCTGATTTATCACCCATCCGGTGATGAACCGCAGATCTACATTTATTCCCGCCAGTCGCTGCCTGCAGGCAGCCGTGGCGTGAATCAGAAGGGGGTCAGCGGGCGCTATCTGGCGCATTTTTTCACCCTCGATGCCATCGATCGCTTACGCCAGCGGACAGCGCAGGGAAAAATCGACTTTGTTGCCGACCTGCTACCGCTGCTGATCAAAGAAATGTGCTACGTCTACAGCTGCGTCGAGCGGGGTGAATGGACGCAGGCTCGGGATTATCAGGCCGGTGCGGCTGAACGTGAGGCAATCAATCAGCTCTTCTATCCGCATCAGGGGTTAACCTTTTCGACCCTTGAAGAGTGGCGGGCATGGTTTAAAGAGCTGCTGATAAAGGATATTGCTGACGCTGAAAAAGGCAACGTTGACGGCGCATTAAAGGCCGCTGCTGATGTCATCAGGGACACGCGCGATATTCTGCGTTATGCCATCAACCACGGTGGGCTGACGCCACAGTCGCACCGTCAGTTTCTGAGTGAGTTCTGCCCGATATTCAACCGTATTGCGGTGGGGCCGCCCTTAAGACGGAATCAGGAGTTACTGGCGCTGATTGAGAGCGGCGTGGTAGCGCTGGCGGGTGGGCCCGCAGCCCGATTAGTCTGCCGGTCGGAAAGCGGCCATTTTGCCCTGCACACCTCTTTTGTACAGGAAGAGAGCGTGACGCTGGCTGATATCCTGATTAAAGCCCGTATAGCGACATTTTCACCCGCCAGCGACAGCTCCAGGCTCTACCATAATCTGCTGGCTGAGGGGGTGATCAGGCCCTATGACAACGACGGATTTCCCGCGGGCGGGATAGATATCGACAGGCAGCACCACGTCATCAGCCGTAAGAAAATCAGTCAGAAGAACATCTATGCCCTGGGCACGCCGGTGGAAGGGCCGAACTACTTCACTTATGTGCTGCCGCGCCCGGCAGTGAACTCAACGGCACTGCAGGAAGCCGCGCTTTGTGTCGTCGACATGTATCAAAATATCCGTAAACACGCGGGCAGCTGATTCGACCTGCAGCCCATCACGCTGCTGCGATATTTTTTGCCGTCCTGAAGTGCCATGGCGGTTGCATTAAACCCTGAGGAGTTACTACTATTGTCGGTTGCTGTAGAGCGAACCCCATTCCGCTCTGGTTACTCAGGGATACTGCCCGATGTCGTCCGTCGCTTATAACGAAAAACAGGTCATTCGCTGGCTCGGTGCGCGAACCGTTGCGCGCGCGCGCGATTTGATCGCCAGCGTACAAAATATAGCGTGGCAGAATACCCTGTTGACCGGCGAAGTACCGGGGCGCAAAGCGGAACCTTTCAGCGTGATGGTGCACTTCAGCCGCCCGCAGGGCAGGCTGCATGCCAGCGGCGAGTGCAGCTGCGCGGTGAAAAATAACTGCAAGCACGTGGCGGCGCTGATGCTGGCCAACCTGCAACCGCGCCAGCCGAAGGTCGCGGTGGCGCTTGAGACGATACAGGCCGAGCCGGTGCCGGTCCTGCAGCTGGAGTCACGCGCCAAATTTATCAGCGGTTATGGCCACTACGGGCATCGCCAGAAGCGCCTCGACTTCGCCGCGGTCAGCTTTGACTACGCCGGAGTAAGGGTGGAGGCCAATAGCCGGGCCGAGAGTTTCGCCGACCGCACAGGCCAGCGCTTTCACGTTCAGCGCCAGGCTGAAGAGGAGCAGTCGTGGCTGGCGCAGATCGCCAGCATCGGGCTGCGGACTATTCCTGCAGGCCATATCTACACGCCGGCGCCGCTGCCGCCAGCGATCTTCGCACCGGAATCTCCCGGCCTGTGGCGCGACTTTATCAAAAAAGGCCTGCCGGCCCTGCGCAGGCGCGGCTGGCGCGTCAGTATGGACGACGATTTCACCTGGAATATCACCGAGGTGGAAGCGATAGAAGGGCGCGCCGTACAGGGTGATGATGGCTGGTTCGATCTGGAGCTGGCCATGAAAATCGGCCGCCGTCGCGTGCGGCTGGAACCGCTGCTGGCACGCTTGTTTGCCGCCGATCGTCGCTGGATGTCCGGCAATCTCAGCCTGATCCCCGACGATGAGCAGATTGAGCTGCGCGACGAGCGCAACCAGCGCCTGCTGTTCCGCGCCGCACAGCTGAAACCGCTGGTCGGCAATCTGATCGATCTGTTTGACAGTGAAAGCCCACAGCCGCTGAGATTAGCCGCATGGGATGTCGGCCGCCTTAGCCAGGCCGATGACCGCAGCCGCTGGATATTTGACGGCGACAACGCGGTGCACCAACTTGCGGAGCGCCTCAACGGCAATACGGGGGTACAGCCGGTGGCTCCCCCTGCCGGGCTTCGGGCCACGCTGCGCGACTATCAGCAGCAGGGCGTTAACTGGATGCAGTTCCTGCGTCAGCACCAGCTGGCTGGGGTACTGGCGGATGATATGGGGTTAGGTAAAACCATTCAGACGCTGGCGCACCTGCTGGTGGAGAAAGAAGCGGGGCGGCTCGACCGCCCTGCGCTGATCGTGGTGCCGACCACGCTGGTGCACAACTGGTGCTGCGAAGCCGCGCGTTTCGCCCCCGATCTGCGCGTGCTGGCGCTGACCGGCCCGCAGCGCAAAGAGTTTTACCACAGCATTGAACAGTATGACGTGGTGATCACTACCTACTCGCTGCTGTGGCGCGACCAGCCGCAGCTGGTGGCGCATTACTACCACCTGCTGATCCTTGATGAGGCGCAGTACGTGAAAAACAGCGCCTCGCGCGCTGCCTCGGTGATCCGCATGCTGAAAACCCGTCACCGCCTGTGCCTGACCGGTACTCCGCTGGAAAACCACCTCGGCGAGCTGTGGTCGCAGTTTGACTTCCTGCTGCCCGGTTTTCTCGGCAGCGAACGTGACTTTACCCAGCACTGGCGTATTCCGGTGGAGCGCAACGGCGACAAGGTGCGGCGCGAGCTGCTGGCGAAGCGCGTGCGGCCATTTATGCTGCGCCGCCGTAAGCAGGAGGTGGCGAAAGAGCTGCCGCCGAAAAACACCATTGTGCGCAGCGTGGCGCTCGACGGCGCCCAGCGCGAATTGTATGACCAGGTGAAATCGGCAATGCAGGACCGCGTGCAGCTGGCGGTGCAGCAGCAGGGCGCGGGGCGCAGCCATCTGCTGGTGCTGGATGCGCTGCTCAAGCTGCGCCAGATCTGCTGCGATCCGCGCCTGCTGGCCGACCCGCGCGCCGGGAAGGTCAAGCACTCGGCCAAGCTGGCGCTGCTGCGTGAGATGCTGCACGATCTGCTGGCGGAAGATCGCCGGATTCTGATCTTCTCGCAGTTCACCACCATGCTGGCGATCATCGCGGAAGAGCTGACTAAAGCTCGCATCCCGTTTGTCACCCTCACCGGCAGCACCCGCGATCGCTCTGCGCCGGTCGAACGCTTCCAAAACGGCGAAGTGCCGGTGTTTCTGATTAGCCTTAAGGCGGGCGGCGTGGGTCTGAACCTGACGGCGGCGGATACCGTGATCCACTACGATCCCTGGTGGAACCCGGCGGCAGAAAATCAGGCCACCGATCGCGCGTACCGCTTAGGTCAGGATAAACCGGTATTTGTCTATAAGCTGATCGCTGCCGATACCATAGAAGAGAAGATTGTGGCGCTGCAGCAGCAGAAAGCCGATCTGGCGGGGGAGATCCTTGATGACGAGCTGAGCGAACCCAGCCAGTTTAGCCCGGACGATTTAACCGCGCTTTTCTCATAAATAAGTCGGGGTCAGGCAGGCCTGACCCCTCACTCAATCTTACGCGTTCTGCCCGATGCGGCGCTCGTCGGCCATGCAGGCCGCGGCGGTAAACAGAATGTCCGCCGAAGAGTTCAGCGCGGTTTCCGCTGAGTCCTGCAATACGCCGATAATAAAGCCGACCGCCACCACCTGCATCGCCACCTCATTGGGTATGCCAAACATATTACAGGCCACCGGGATCAGCAGCAGCGAGCCGCCCGCCACGCCGGATGCGCCGCAGGCGCAAATCGAGGCCACCAGGCTCAGCAGAATAGCCGTGGCCACATCCACCTGAATCCCCAGCGTATGCACCGCCGCCAGCGTCAGCACGGTGATGGTGATCGACGCGCCGGCCATGCTGATATTGGCACCGATCGGAATCGAGACCGAATAGGTGTCTTCATCCAGGCCCAGCTTTTTCGCCAGTGCCATATTCACCGGAATATTGGCGGCCGAACTGCGGGTAAAGAACGCGGTCACGCCGCTTTCACGCAGGCAGGTAAAGACCAGCGGATACGGATTACGGCGGATCTGCCACCACACCAGCAGCGGGTTGAACACCAGCGCCATCAGCAGCATACAGCCGATCAGCAGCCCCAGCAGGCTGGCATAATCCCACAGCGCATCGAAGCCGGTAGAGGCGAGGATCGAACCGACCAGCCCGAAAATGCCGATCGGCGCAAAGCGGATCACAATACGCACCAGGCGGGTGACTGCATCGGATGCATCGTTGAGGAAAGTGCGGGTGCTCTCGCTGCTGTGGCGGAAGGCAAAGCCAAGGCCGATCGCCCACACCAGAATGCCGATGTAGTTGGCGTTCATCAGCGCGCTAATCGGGTTCGACACCATGCTCATTAGCAGGCCGTGCAGCACTTCAAGGATGCCGGAAGGCGGCACGATCTCGCTGCTGGCCGCGCGCAGCGTCAGGTTCTGCGGCAGCAGATGGCTGGCAACCACCGCGACAACGGCAGCGCAGAAGGTGCTGAGCAGATAGAGGATAACGATCGGGCGGATATTGGTCTTCTGCCCCTGCTGGTGGTTTGCTATCGAGGAGATCACCAACACCAGCACCAGCAGGGGGGCCACGGCTTTCAGCGCGCTGACAAACAGCTCGCCGAGCAGGCCAACCGCCAGCGCATGACTTTTCGAGAACCAGGCCAGGGCAATCCCGGCCAGCAGTCCAATCATAATTTGTGTTACCAGGCTGCCCTGAATCAGGCGCTGTATCAGCCCGCGTCCGCTGTTTTCTGTCCGCATAATTTTAAATCGCTATTGTTATCGGTGTGTCTGGGAGTTTGCGAGGGGCAGTATAAGGAAATGTTCTGACAGGGGAAGGGAAAAATCAGGTTTTGTCACCTGCGGGCCAGGCATCGGCCCGGGCTGACCACCTGGGTAACAGTGATAAATGGCATAGCGGGGGGCGCACTATGCCGGCACTGCGGTGGTTTCAATACCAGCTACCTGAGTATCTGCTCCCCCCGGTCAATCACTCCTGACGCAGCTGCAAATCGAGCGGCGTTTTGCTCGGCTCACCGCCAATCTCGCGCGCCAGCTTCGGCACCATATAGCCTGATACCATGCTCAGCAGCTGGCGCATGATGGCGCGTGCTTCATCGTCGGAGACATAAAAGTGCGCGGCGCCCTGCACTTTATCCAGCACGTGCAGGTAATAAGGCAGGATCCCGGCGTCAAACAGCGCATTGCTCAGCTGCGCAAGGGCGGGGGCATTATCGTTAACGCCGCGCAGCAGCACGCTCTGATTGAGCAGCGTTACCCCGGCACGTTTCAGCATGCGCATGCCGTGGCGCAAATCGTCGTCAATCTCCTGCGCGTGGTTAATGTGCGTGACCATCAGCGTTTGCAGACGCGACTGCGCCAGCCGCTGGCACAGCGCTTCGGTAATGCGTTTCGGGATCACCACCGGCAGGCGGCTGTGAATGCGCAGGCGCTTCAGATGCGGGATCTGCTCCAGTTCGCCGATCAGCCAGTTCAGTTCATGATCCTTCGCCATCAGCGGATCGCCGCCGGAGAAAATAATCTCATCCAGTTCTGGCTGTTGTCGGATATACTCCAGGGCCTGCTGCCAGTTGCGTTTGTTGCCCTGGTTGTCCGAGTAAGGAAAATGGCGGCGGAAGCAGTAACGGCAATTGACGGCGCAGCCGCCTTTGACCAGCAACAGCGCACGATTACGATATTTATGTAACAGACCCGGCACCACGCTGCTCTGCTCATCGAGCGGATCGGTACTGTAGCCCGGTGCATCGACAAACTCCTGCTTTGAGGTGATCACCTGTAGCAGCAGCGGATCCTGCGGATCGCCTTTGCGCATACGTGCCGCAAAGGCGCGCGGGACGCGCAGGGCGAAAAGACGCCGTGCGTCATGGCCTGAAACCAGTTCAGGGTGATGTTGCAACGCTAAAAGTTGCAGTAATTCATCCGGATCAGTGATTACATCAGCAAGTTGATGCAACCAATCTTCTCGCACAGGGGGATTTAGGGTTACAATGTGTGCCATTTTTTTGGCTAAGTACCAGTTATAAATTGTAGAGGGCCTTCATGGCGACTTATTCTAGCAACGATTTCCGTCCCGGTCTTAAAATCATGTTCGAAGGCGAGCCTTATGCCATCGAATCAAGCGAGTTTGTTAAGCCGGGTAAAGGCCAGGCATTCGCACGCGTAAAAATGCGTCGTCTGCTGACCGGAAGCCGCGTTGAGAAAACTTTCAAATCTACCGACTCCGCTGAAGGCGCTGACGTAGTAGATACCAACCTGAACTACCTGTACAACGACGGCGAGTTCTTCCACTTTATGCACCCGGAAACCTTCGAACAGCACCCTGTTGAAGCGAAAACCGTTGGCGATGCGGCTAAATGGCTGCTGGACAATGCAGAGTGCATCG
This sequence comes from Erwinia aphidicola, assembly GCF_014773485.1. Taxonomy (GTDB): domain Bacteria; phylum Pseudomonadota; class Gammaproteobacteria; order Enterobacterales; family Enterobacteriaceae; genus Erwinia; species Erwinia aphidicola. Next base: position 131,551 of record NZ_JACXBP010000004.1, read on the forward strand.
TGACCCTGTGGAACGGCAAACCTATCCAGGTTCTGCCACCGAACTTCGTTGAGCTGGAAATCACCGATACTGACCCAGGCCTGAAAGGCGACACGGCAGGTACCGGCGGCAAGCCAGCGACTCTCTCTACCGGTGCGGTAGTGAAAGTGCCCCTGTTTGTGCAGATTGGCGAAGTGATTAAAGTTGATACCCGTTCTGGCGAATACGTTTCCCGCGTAAAATAAGCCCGATCGAAGGGGCCTGGCATCGTCAGGCCCTTCTTACGTTTCCCCTCAATTTCTTTTATCCCGCAAAACATGCAGGTAGATAAATTACGGCTATGCTTATATCGCTGTGCTTATCTCTAATTAAAAGGAAATTGCTATGAAGAAAAGTATTGTTGCTGTTCTTTCTGTTCTGGTGCTCTCTTCGGTGCTGACGGCCTGTAACACCACGCGCGGCGTGGGTGAAGACGTTGAAGCCGGCGGTAAAGCTATTCAGAAAAGCACTAACTGATCAGTATGATGGGCCGGTGCCTGCGCACCGGCTTTGCTATTGCTGATTCACCCAGATCAGTTTATCCACGGCGAACCCTTCCTGACGTGCCTGTGATACCAGCTGTTCTTTTACCTGCGGCGCCAGCTGCGGCGTGCGCGACAGGATCCACAGATATTCCCGATTCGGCCCGCATACCAGCGCGTGCTGATAATCCTTATCCAGCGCAATCACGTTGTAGCCACCGTAGAACGGCCCGAAGAACGAGACTTTCAGCGCGGCCTGCTGCGGGGATCCGGTAAAGTACGCTTTGCCGATGCTCTCCTGCCACTTCTGCTTCTTAGGGTTGAAACCCCGGTTGACCACCTTGAGGCCACCGTCGTCACGCTTGCTGTAGGTCGCCGTCACGTGATCTAACCCACGTTCAAACGGATGGTTAAGGCGGGCGATCTCATACCAGCTGCCAAGATAGCGATCGGCGTCGAAGCCGGAGATCGGGGTGATCCCTTTGGGTGGGGTGGTGGTGCAGGCAACAGAGAGTAGCGCGGCGCCGCCGGCGGTGATCATTTTCCACAGTGACATAGGCCATTCCTTTTATAATGAATGGCCTGAGTATAGTCCCGATTTCCCCCGAAGCATCATCGTCGCGGTTTTAAACCCACAGCCAGCACGATGATCGTGTGGGATGAGCTCGGCCTGAGGTAAGCCGGACGTCACGCGGCAGGGATGCCGCGTGCCGAGGCCCGCAGGGAGCGTCTTTTGCCGTTCCGGCGTGCTCAGGCCGAGCTCAGCCGGATTACTGAACGTTTAGCAATGGAGATCTTTTCTAAAGATCCCTCTGTGAAATGCCCGGCCAGCTATTACACGGCAATCACCCCAATCACCGCGACTGCACTCAGCACGGCGGCAATGCCGTAGCACAGCAGTTTGCTGCGCGGAATGTGCACTTTCAGGTCGTGCAGGCTGTGGTGCAGGCGATGCAGGCTGCACCACAGCGGCAGCACAATCACCAGCAGCAGCAGCAGCCTGCCGCCGGGCGACTGCGCGAAGCCAACAATGCGCTGATAGCTGAATGCATCGGCTGAAGCCCAGCCCAGCGGCAGCAGCAGGCCGACCAGCAGCACCACTACCGGGCTGACCAGCGCGGCCCACATCCCCCCAGCACCAAACAGCCCCCAGAAAAGGGGTTCATCCGAACGTTGCGGTTGCGTTTTCATCTTCTCTCCTCAGGCGTTTAGCGCCACGCTCAGCACCACGGCGGTGATAACGATAAATGCTGCCCACAGCCCTTTAATCACCGGCTCCGGCGACAGCTTTTCCCCCTTAACGATAATAATCTGCGCCTTGGGGGCCAGATCGAACCAGGTTTTACTGTGCAGCAGCGCTGCCGCCAGCGTGACCAGGTTCAGCAGCAGCACGATGGGGTGCTGGAGGAAATCAACGAATCCCGCCCAGCTCTGCGGCCCGTTTTTCAGGGCAAACAGCCCGGCGATCAGCTCAATGCTGAACCACAGCGCCGGCAGCGCCGTGCCTTCACGCAGCATATAGAAACGGTAAAACGCCAGCGACTGCCACCAGCTGCCGCGCATCGGGCGAACATAAGCGTTACGTTTTGTGGTCATCACAGCCTCCTTAATGGGGTTTCAGCATGGCAATCAGGAAATCTTTACTGCTTTCAATTTTGCCCTGCTGGATGGCGGCGGCCGGATCGACGTGTTTCGGGCACACCTGCGAACAGAAGCCGACAAACGTACAGCTCCACACGCCGTTGGCGCCGTTGAGCTGCGGCATGCGCTCTGCCTTGCCCCGGTCGCGGCTGTCAAGGTTATAGCGGTGGGCGAGGGTGATGGCCGCCGGGCCAATAAATTCCGGGTTAAGACCAAACTGCGGGCAGGCGGCGTAGCACAGGCCGCAGTTGATGCAGCCGGAGAACTGGTGGTATTTCGCCATCTGCCCCGGCGTCTGCAGACCCGGGCCTTCACTGGCGCTGCGCGTATTGCCGATGATCCAGGGTTTGATCGCTTCCAGGCTCTCGATAAAGTGGGTCATATCGACCACCAGGTCACGCTCGATCGGGAAGTTCGCCAGCGGCTCAACCTTGATGCCATGAGGATAATCACGCAGGAAGGTTTTACAGGCCAGCTTCGGCACGCCGTTGACCATCATGCCACAGGAGCCGCAGATCGCCATGCGGCATGACCAGCGGTACGAAAGGTCAAAGGCGAGGTTATCTTTGATAAAGCCGAGCGCATCAAGCAGCGAGGTTTGCTCATCCCACGGCACGGTAAAGAACTCGTGGCGCGGCAGGCGGTCGGTTTCCGGGTTGTAGCGCAGAATTTCAATCTCACGCTGCCTGATGTCACTCATGGGCGGGCTCCTTGTTGGCTTTCTCCTCAGACGCCGCACCGTAAACGCGGGCGGCAGGCGGCAGGCGGGTGATGGCGACCGGCTGATAGCTCACCGTTGGCGCCCCCTGAGCGTTGAATGTGGTCAGGGTGTGGCACAGAAAGTGTTCGTCATCGCGGGTGGTGCAGCCTTCATCCAGCCGCTGGTGCGCACCTCTCGACTCTCTGCGCTGAATAGCCGAGTGCGCCATGCATTCGGCCACGTCCAGACCGTGCCCCAGCTCGACGGTGTAGAGCAGCTCAGTGTTAAATACGCTGGAGCTATCGGTCACGCGCACGTTGTTAAAGCGCTCTTTCAGCTCGGCCAGCTTGTCGATAGTTTTCTGCATCAGCTCGGTGGTGCGGTAGATACCGCAGCCCTCTTCCATCGCCATGCCCATCTCATCGCGCAGCTGCGCAAGGTTCTCGCCACCCTGCGGATTAACCCGCCCGTAAAGCCGCTTTTTGATGTCGCCGCTCTGGGCGCTCAGCGCGGCATCCTGCGCTTTATGCGGTTGCGAAGCACGCTGTGCGGCCTGCTCACCGGCCAGGCGGCCAAACACCACCAGCTCGGCCAGCGAGTTAGAACCCAGTCGATTGGCACCGTGTAACCCGACGGAAGAGCATTCACCGACGGCGTACAGCCCCTGAACGGGCGTTTCGCACTGCGCATTCGTCTCAATGCCGCCCATGGTGTAGTGTGCGGTCGGGCGCACCGGGATCGGCGCGACGATGGGGTCGACGCCGACATAGGCTTTGCTCAGCTCGCAGATAAACGGCAGCCGCTCGCGCAGCTTTTTCTCGCCGAGGTGGCGCAGGTCGAGATACACCACATCGCCGCGCGGCGTGGAAATGGTGCGGCCAGCACGCCACTCGTGCCAGAAAGCCTGTGAAACCTTATCGCGCGGGCCTAGCTCCATATATTTGTTTCTCGGTTCGCCGAGCGGCGTTTCCGGCCCCATGCCGTAATCCTGCAGGTAGCGGTAGCCGTCTTTATTGACCAGAATACCGCCTTCACCGCGACAGCCTTCGGTCATCAGGATGCCGGAACCCGGCAGGCCGGTTGGGTGATACTGCACAAACTCCATATCGCGCAGCGGCACGCCGTGGCGGAATGCCATAGCCATGCCGTCCCCGGTGACGATGCCGCCGTTGGTGTTGTAGCGGTAGACGCGGCCCGCCCCGCCGGTGGCGAGGATCACCGACTGAGCGCGCACTTCCAGCAGCGTGCCCTCCATCATATTCATCGCCACCAGACCGTGCGTCACGCCGTCATCCACCAGCAGGTCGAGAACGAAATGCTCATCCAGCCGCTGGATCTGCGGATATTTCAGCGAGGTCTGAAACAGGGTATGCAGCATATGGAAGCCGGTTTTATCAGCGGCAAACCAGGTGCGTTCGATCTTCATCCCGCCGAAGCGGCGCACGTTGATCGAACCATCTTCTTTGCGGCTCCACGGGCAGCCCCAAAGCTCCAGCTGCGCCATCTCCTGCGGACAGTGTTCAACAAAGTAGTCGACCACCGGCTGCTCGCACAGCCAGTCGCCGCCCGCTACGGTGTCGTGAAAGTGGGAATCTAAGCTGTCCTGCTGCTGGGTCACGGCGGCAGCCCCGCCCTCGGCGGCAACCGTGTGGCTGCGCATCGGATAGACTTTGGAAATCAGCGTAATCTTCAGTTTCGGGTTGGCTTCTGCGGCGGCGATTGCCGCCCGCAGTCCCGCTCCACCAGCGCCGACAATCACCAGATCGGTATTCAGGGTCTGCACGGTTTACTCCCCATTATGGATGTTTTTCAGGCTTACCAGAGAGATAGCGGCAGGCTTAGCCCGCCAGTCGTCGCCCAGTATAGGTGGGTTAAAAATGCGCTAATTTGATGTGTTCGGGCATTTGGGTGGGTTGCTGGCAAAAAGTCAGCGCAGGTGCCATAAAGGGAGATGAGGGTTTTATTTCGTGGTGAATTGTGTGTTGCTGCGGCGACAGGTAGACTTCCTCCCCCTGACTGACTTAGAGGTAGCAACATGAGCGAAACGTCCAGCTGGCAGCCAAGCGCACCCATCGCAAACTTATTAAAACGTGCGGCGATTATGGCTGAAATCCGGCGTTTCTTTGCCGATCGTGGCGTTCTGGAAGTGGAAACCCCGGCGATGAGCCAGGCGACGGTGACCGATGTCCACCTGTTCCCGTTCCAGACGCGCTTTGTCGGTCCGGGGGCGGCGGCAGGGGTGGATCTCTACCTGATGACCAGCCCGGAGTACCATATGAAGCGCCTGCTGGCGGCGGGAAGCGGCCCGATTTATCAGCTGTGCCGCAGCTTCCGCAATGAAGAGATGGGCCGTCACCACAACCCGGAATTCACCATGCTGGAGTGGTATCGTCCGCACTACGATATGTACCGCCTGATGAATGAGGTTGATGACCTGATGCAGCAGGTGCTGGAGTGCGCCCCGGCGGAAACCCTCTCTTACCAGCAGGCATTTATCCGCCATCTGGAGATTGACCCCCTGTCGGCGGATAAAGCGCAGCTGCGCGAAGTGGCGGAGAAGCTCGGCGCAGGCGATCTGGCCAACCGCGAGGAAGATCGCGATACCCTGCTGCAGCTGCTGTTTATGCTCGGCGTGGAGCCGGAGATCGGCAAAGAGAAACCCGCCTTTGTTTACCACTTCCCGGCGACCCAGGCGGCGCTGGCGGAGATCAGCACCGAAGATCACCGCGTGGCGGAGCGTTTTGAGGTCTACTTCAAGGGCATCGAGCTGGCGAACGGCTTCCGTGAATTGACCGACAGCCGCGAGCAGCGGTTGCGCTTTGAGCAGGATAACCGCAAGCGCGCCAAAGCCGGGCTACCGCAGCAGCCGATTGATACCAACCTGCTGGACGCCCTGGCGCACGGTATGCCGGATTGTTCCGGCGTGGCGCTGGGCGTCGATCGTATTGTGATGCTGGCGCTGAAGGCGGAAAAGCTGAGCGATGTGATCGCCTTTACCGTCGATCGTTGCTAAGCCAGGTTTCACCCTGGCGTCAGCTCTGCATCCCGATTGCCCGCGCCGCTTCCATCAACGCATAGCGGTAGCCGCGAATGCCGTAACCGCAGATCACGCCCTGCGCCACGTCTGACAGATACGAATGGTGACGGAATGGCTCACGCTTGTGCACGTTAGTGATATGCACCTCCCACAGCGGCAGCGCGACGGCGGTGACCGCATCGCGGATCGCCACCGAGGTGTGCGTCCACGCCGCGGGATTGATCACCAGCGCCTGCGCGTGCAGGCGCGCCTGCTGGATCCACTCAATCATCTCGCCTTCGTGGTTGGTCTGGCGAAACTCAATCGCCACGTCCAGCTCCCGGGCGCTGGCGCGACACAGCGCTTCAACGCTGGCGAGGGTATCAGAGCCGTAGGTTTCCGGTTCGCGGGTGCCCAGCAGGTTGAGGTTAGGGCCGTTCAGTACATAGATAGTTCTCATCATGACTCCTGTGATTCAGTAAAGCCAAACAGCCGCTTTGGCGTGTGCCACAGCACCTGACGGCGGCGTTTCTCGTCGGGGATCAGCTGTTCAATCAGCATCAATTGAGTGCCCATATCCATCCGCTCTCCTGCACGCAGAAACGGCCAGTCAGAGCCCCACATGCAGTTCTCCGCGCCAAACGCTTCCAGCAGCGCCAGCAGATAAGGGTGGCCATCTTTCCAGGGATAGTGCTGATGGGAAAACTTCGCCAGCCCGGAGAGCTTCACGCTGGTCCGCTGCTGGCCTGCCAGCGACAGCAGCGCCTGAAACGCGGGCTGCGCCAGCCCGGCGCTGACGTCCGGCCTGCCAGAGTGGTCAATCAGCAGGCGCGTGCGCGTGCGCGACAGCATCGGCATCAGCGCGGGCAGCTGATCGTTCTGCACCTGAATCTGGGCGAAGAGATCCAGCTCTGCCAGCCTGCCCATCAGGGCATCCAGCTGGACAAAGGGTTCAGTGCCCAGCATCGCCACGTTCAGCGCAATGCCGACAATTCCCTGCGCCTGCAGGCTGGCGAGCGTGTCGCTGTCCACGTCACGCGGCACCACCGCAATCCCCTTAAAACGCCCCGCGCCGCGCTTGATGGTATCCAGCAGGCAGCGGTTGTCAGTGTTGTAGCCTGAGGTCGGGCCGACAATCAGCGAGTGGCGAATGTGGTAAGCCTGCATCACCGCGCGGTAGTAATCCGGCGTCGCCAGCTCGTGGCCGTCAGGGTTATAGGCGCTCTCGGGCGCCCAGGGAAAATTCGCCGGATCAAACACGTGGTGATGACAGTCGATAACCGGTTGCGTCAACATCAGTCTGCTTTCCCCGCCACAGAGTAGAGGACCTGCTGATTGCGCGTCTGCTGGAACTGTTCCAGCGTCTCTCCGCGCATCGCCGAGTAGATATGCAGGTTCGAGACACCCACCACCGCGCCCAGTTTTTCCAGCAGGAAGAAGCTGACGCCGTAGTGGATCATGCCGCGCCAGTCGAGCTGATTGATCAGCGTCTGCTCTTCAGCGGTCAGCCCGGCCTCATCAAACAGCGCCTGCGGCGCTTCGCGGAAGCGCTTGCGCCACTCCGGCTGGATCATGCGGTGCAGGAAGCGATTGATGCGCAGGGCCTTCAGGCTGCGTGCCTGGGTGAACGGATAGGTGCCCGGCAGCTTTTCCACGCCGTTCATCTGCAGATTGATCTTATCGCGCTGGCGCTGATGCACATCGACCGGCGCCTCGCGCGACTGGTTTTCGAGGATCAGCGTGGCAATCCCGGTCATCGACGGCAGATAGTAGTCCTGATGCAGTTTCTCCACGTTGGCCGACAGCGCGCCGCGCATAATCAGCCACATAATCACTTCCGCCCCCTCCAGACCGCCCAGGGTGGCATATTCGGCGAGCGTAATCTCGGTCAGGCGCTCAGGGTCGTTAATCAGCAGGTCGATAAACTGCGCGTCCCACTCGGGATTATTAAACCCGCAGCGCTCGCCGTGCACCTGGTGCGACACGCCGCCGGTCGCCACCACGGCCACCTTTAAATCTTCCGGGAAGCTTTCAACCGCGCGTTTCAGCGCCTGGCCCAGCTTGTAACAGCGCCGCGCCGTGGGGATGGGGAACTGGAGCACCCCGACCGCCAGCGGGACGATCTGCATCGGCCAGCCACCCTGCCAGGGCGCCAGCGCCGACAGCGGCGAAAACAGGCCGTGATCCAGCGCTTTATCCTGGAAAAAGGACATATCGAACTCATCGGCCATCAGGCTGGCGCCAATATGCTGCGACAGGGCGGCATGACCACGCACCGGAGGCAGATCGCGCGCGCCGCCCCCTTCATCCGCAACGGCATACTGGTCGTCAATGCCCAGCACAAAGGCCGAATAGTGGTCGAAGAAGAATGAGGTGACGTGATCGTTGAACACGTACAGCAGCACGTCCGGTTTCTTCTCCTCCAGCCAGCGCTGCATCGGCGCAAAGCCGTCGAAAATGGGCGCCCAGGCGCCTTCCTGCTGCTTATTGTGATCGACCGCAAAGCCAATCGTAGGGGTGTGAGAAACGGCCAAACCGCCGATAATTTTTGCCATGAGTGGTGACCTCTGGTTTAACGGTTATTCAGGGTACGCGACAGGGACGGCAGGTCATTAAGGTCGATGCCTTTGACCTGACGGGACACCTGAGCGGGGTGATGTCGGGTGATTGAAAGCGCCGCTAATACAGCCGGGAGCGACAAAACGATAAAAATAGCGGTCTGCCCCGGGAACACGCCGAGCAGCACGCCGCCCAGGGAAGAGCTGATAATGGCCCCGCTGCGGCCGATGCCGTGCATCCAGCACACGCCGGTGGCGCGCATTTCGGTCGGGTAAAATGCCGGAGAAAATGCCTGCAGGCCGGTCTGCGCACCGTTGATGCACACCCCGGCAAGGAACACCAGCAGCGCCAGCAGCGACGGGCCAAAGCCCCAAATGCCCTGGGAGACGAGGCACAGGCTGCCCATCAGATAGAACAGCGCGATAACGTATTTCGCCTTAAAGCGGTCCATCAGCCCGCCGACCAGCAGTCCGCCAACCGTGCCGCCCAGCTGGAACAGACCGGCTACGATCGCCGCCCGCTCCAGCGTTACGCCGCCAGAACGCATAATGGTCGGCAGCCAGCCGTTCAGCAGATAGATGACGAACAGCCCCATAAAGTAGGTGAGCCACAGCACCAGCGTGCCGCCCGCATAGCCGCGGCTGAACAGCTGCAGCACCTGCGCTTTTTTCGGGATCAGCGGAGCATTGAGAATAAAGGCGGTGCCTGCGGAAAACTCGCCCCCCAGCCGCTGCAGCACGGCAGCGATCTTGTCGCGGCTAACCTTGCGCACCACCATATACATCGCCGATTCCGGCAGTAACCACACCAGCAGCGGCAGCATCAGCAGCGGCAGCAGGCCGCCCAAACCGAGCACGGACTGCCAGCCATAATGCGGCAGCATTCCGGCCGCGACAAACCCGCCCAGCCCCGAACCAATATTAAAACCGCTATACATCACGGTGATCATCAGGCTGCGGCGGCGCTCCGGCATATATTCTGATACCAGGGTCACGCAGTTGGGCATGACCGCACCCAGCCCGAGGCCGGTAAGAAAGCGCAGCGCGCCCATTTCCAGCGGGGTGCGGGCGAAGGCGCTCAGCAGACTGAAGCTGGAGAAGACGGCAATCGACAGCAGCAGGACGCGCTTGCGGCCAAATTTATCGGACCACGGGCCGGCAATCAGCGCGCCAAGCGCCACGCCAAACATGGCAGCACCCAAAATAGGCCCCATCTCTGCGTGGCTGATGCCCCAGTCCTCAATCAGCGCCGGAGCAATAAAACCCATCGCCGCCGCGTCGTAGCCATCAAACATGATGATGATGAAACACAGGGCGAGGGTCAGCCACTGGTATCCGGTGATCGGGCGGGAGTCGATCCAGCCTTTTACATCGATAATGTCGTGATTGCTCATAGGATACGCTCTGATTTTTTTATTGATAACGTCTACGGGTTAAGAATTTTCTCTGGCGTGACTCACCTTAAGGAATTCACTCTAACCCGATTACAGGGATAAGTATTATTATTTTTTGCTGTTAAAACAGTTTGTTACGAGTTTCATTGTTTTTACTTCCACTACCAACTTAGGGATAGCCCATAGATTTGTCTGCCATAAAATCGTTATGAGGGTATGAGTTTTGTTTATTTGGTGAGCTGTGTCGTAATTTTATCAATCGGGGGAAGCAGGCAACAAGGGCGGGAAACGCCTAAAGAGGAAGAATGTAAATCTGATTAAATAAATCCGCATCTGCTGACAATTATTGATAAACAGAGTGACTAAATAATAAAGCGTTGTAGAGCAATAAGATAATATTGCGCGTTGCGCAGGGCGGATAATAATGACGATTAAATTAATTACTTTAAGAGACGCGGGTATTTTATTTAGATGGTAATCTGAAATATTAATTTTTATATATCTATGAATTAATGGTGTTTTTATATATCGATAAGTAAAGGGTATGACGCGCGCATGCAGGAATATCCACGCAATAGAAAGCGAATTTAATTAAAATTACAAATGCACTATTTATTGCTAGTTAAGATTAGTCTTAATCCATTTCTATTAACTAAGATGTTAAAACTTATTTCCAGGTCCATCAGTTAATCGATGACAGCGATAATCCGTTTTGCGGAGAAGAGAGGCTATTTTGACGACACTTAAACCCTTGTTAGCTAAAAATCGCAGTTGGGCATTACAGCGACGCCAACGTCATCCGCACTATTTCCGGCAAAATGTAGATGGGCAGCAGCCGCACTCATTGTGGATCGGCTGCTCCGACAGTCGCGTCCCGGCGGAAGTGCTGACCGGGGCGCATCCCGGCGAGCTGTTTGTGCATCGCAACATCGCCAATATGGTGGTGAGCAACGACGATAACTTTATGAGCGTCTTGCAATATGCAATTGAATACCTGAAGGTTTCACGCATCGTGCTGTGCGGTCACTACGGCTGCGGCGGGGTGCAGGCGGCGCTGACGCTGCCGGATATGCCGCTGTGCGACGAGAACTCCGCGCTGGCGCGGCGCATCAGCCAGCTGCGCCAGGCGCTGTCGGCCGATCTGGCTCCGCTGAGCGCGCAAGAGCAGCAGGGTGAGCATCTTAACCGGCTGGTGGAAGCGAACGTGCTGGCGCAGTTTGCCCAGCTGGTCAAAACCGCCCCGGTTGTGAAAGCCTGGCGGGAGAAGAGCGATCTTGACCTGTTTGGCTGCGTCTATGACCTGCACAGCGGCCATCTGAAGGAGCTGATTCAGCAAACAGAGGAGGCCAGCGCGTGAACCTGAAAACCTTACGACAGGATATTCCGGCCGGGCTGGTGGTGTTTCTGGTGGCGCTGCCGCTGTGCCTTGGCATTGCGCAGGCCAGCGGGCTGCCGCCGTTTGTCGGGCTGCTGACCGGCGTGGTCGGCGGGCTGGTGGTGACCACGTTCAGTCCGTCAAAGTTTGCCGTCAGCGGACCGGCGGCCGGGCTGGTGACCATCGTCACCGGCGCGATTGAAACGCTGGGGTCGTTCTCCGCGCTGCTGCTGGCGCTGATTATCGCCGGGGTGCTGCAGTTTATGTTCGGCGTACTGCGCGCCGGGCGCTTTATCAGCCTGGTGCCGGGCACGGTGATCAAAGGCATGCTGGCGGCAATTGGTATTCTGCTGATTATCCAGCAGATCCCGGTGGCGCTGGGCGCAAAAGGGGAGAGCGAGCTGACCTCGCTGCTGACCGGCGGCTCGCTAAATATCTCCCTGCCGGCGGTGGCGGTGTCGCTGAGCGGGCTGCTGATCCTCTGGCTGTGGACCACGCCCGCCGTGAAGCGCAATAAATGGCTGGCCTGGGCGCCCGGCCCGCTGGTGGCGGTGCTGCTGGGCTGCCTGGCGACCGTGCCTGGCGCGCGGCTGATGCCCGAGCTCTCCGCCGGTCTGCCGCGCATTTCACTGCCCGCGTTCGACAGCATTCAGGCGCTGACCGACGAGCTGGAGCGCCCCGACTGGCTGGCGTGGCAGAACCCGGCGGTGTATATCGTGGCGCTGACGCTGGCGATTGTTGCCAGCCTGGAAACGCTGCTCAGCCAGGAAGCGCTGAAAAAGCTGCGGCCGCAAAACCCGCCGCCGTCTCCGGATAAAGAGATGCGCGCGCAGGGTATCGGTAATGCACTCTGTGGTTTTCTCGGCGGCCTGCCGATCACCGCGGTGATCGTGCGCAGTTCGGTCAACGTCAGCGCGGGGGCACAGAGCAAGCTGTCGATCCTGCTGCACGGCGTGCTGCTGCTGATCTGCGGGCTGTGGTTCAGCGGCATGCTTAACGCCATTCCGCTGGCAAGCCTGGCCGCCGTGCTGCTGTATACCGGCTATAAGCTGGCGGCGCCGGGCCTGTTTGTCGCGCAGATGCGTCAGGGGGCGCAGCAGTCGGTACCGTTCCTCGCCACCGTTGGCGGCATTCTGATATTTGGCATGCTGGCGGGGATCGGCATTGGCCTCGCGACGCAGCTGCTGTTCAGCATCTATCAAAGCCACCGCAACGCGATGCATCTGACGCGCTACGACGACCACTACGTGCTGAGCTTCCAGCAGAATCTGACCTTTATGCATAATCCACGGCTGAAGGGGCTGCTGGCGGAGATCCCGGAAAATAGCGTGGTGATTGTCGATCACGACAGCGCGGAATATATCGACCCGGACGTTAAAGCGCTGCTGAAAGATTTTGGCGAAGGGGCGAAGAAACGCGGGATCCAGCTCAACCAGTGGCCGGTTAAGCTGGCGTAGGCACATTCACGCTGCGCGGAGGAGATCGGCGTGCTCGCTGCGGTTAAACCGGTAGATCAATCACCAGCGCGCGCAGCGGGGTTTCTGCCGTCAGCGTCACGCTCTGCTCTTCGCGCAGGAAGGCGCCGTCGCCGCAGGTCAGGCTTTCCTGCTGCTGCGACTGGGTTACTGCCTTCAGTGAACCGTGGATCGATTGCAGATAGGCGCGTGCGCCGTGCAGCGGCAGGCTGAAACTTTCGCCCGGCTCCAGCAGCACCTGATGCACCCACGCCTGCTGGCGCAGCTGCAGGCTGCCGTCGCTGCCGTCCGGAGAGGCTAATAGCGTATAGCGCTGGCAGTCAGGTAGCGCCATGCGCTGCACTGCGCTGTTCTCGCGCAGCGGGCAGGCGTCCAGCCACAGCTGCATACGCGTCAGGCTGCTCTCTTTACTGGTGTTATGTTCTGAATAGCTCACCCCCGCCTGCGTCGCCAGCAGCAGCGCTTCACCCGCCTGCGCCGTGATGTGGTTGCCCTCGCTGTCGCGATACTCGGCCGTGCCCTGCAAAATCAGATTGAGGACATCGACCTTCGGGTAGGTGCGTGGTTGAAAGGAAGCCCCTGGTGCCAGCACTTCCTGGTTCAGCACGCGCAATGACGCGTAGCCGAGCAGTTTTGGATCAAAATAGTGACCAAAGGAGAAGGTATAGCGCGCCTGCAGCCAGCCATAATCGGCGGTGCCACACTGCTCTGCGGTTCGACTGGTAATCATACGTTTCTCCTTATTGGCCGGACTGGATCGCCAGCCTTTATTATCCTGTTATGGTAAGTTTCTGGACGGCGGATTGTTAGCCAGTTAATCTGCTGGCTATATTCAAATTTCCTGACAGAGAATTACTATGGCCAAAGATCGTGCTCTGACGCTGGAAGCGCTGCGTGTCATGGATGCCATCGATCGTCGGGGCAGTTTTGCCGCCGCCGCCGACGAACTCGGCAGAGTTCCCTCCGCCCTCAGTTATACAATGCAGAAGCTGGAGGAGGAGTTGGATGTGGTGCTGTTTGACCGTTCGGGTCACCGCACCAAGTTCACCAACGTCGGGCGCATGCTGCTGGAGCGCGGGCGCGTGCTGCTGGAAGCGGCCGATAAGCTGACCACCGATGCGGAAGCGCTGGCGCGCGGCTGGGAAACGCATCTGACCATTGCCGCCGAGGCGCTGGTCTCGACCGAGCTGCTGTTCCCGCTGGTGGAGAGGCTGGCAGACAAAGCCAATACCCAGCTGTCGCTGATGACGGAGGTGCTGGCCGGCGCGTGGGAGCGCCTGGAGCAGGGGCGTGCCGATATTGTGATTGCCCCGGACCTGCATTTTCGCGCCTCGTCTGAAATTAACACCCGCAAGCTGTATACGCTGCTCAGCGTCTATGTTGCCAGCCCGGAACACCCGATCCATCAGGAACCTGAACCGCTGTCGGAAACCACCCGGGTTAAATATCGCGGCATTGCGGTGGCGGATACCGCCCGCGAACGTCCGGTGCTGACGGTAACGCTGCTCGACAAGCAGCAGCGCCTGACGGTCAGTACCATTGAAGATAAGCATCGTGCGCTGCTGGCGGGGCTGGGCGTCGGCACCATGCCGTATTCGATGGTGGAAAAGGATATTAACGAAGGGCGCCTGCGGGTGGTCAGCCCGGAATATACGCGGGAAGTGGATATTATTATGGCGTGGCGGCGTGACAGTATGGGTGAAGCGAAGTCATGGTGCCTGCGGGAGATACCAAAGCTGCTGGCAAAACAGCGCCAGAGTTAACCCCCCGCAGCACGCTGAGGGATCAGGACGCGGGATTATCTGACGCAGCGATCTCCTGGCTATGTTGAATACCGCTGAAGGTTGAAAAAGTCTGATAGTAATAGTGGCCGACAAACGCCACATAGCACAGCATCACGACGGCAAGGCAGAAAGCGAGGGGTTTGATCATGGCTTCTCTCCGGGTTGAAATCTGGCGGATATCCCGCATCAGGCGAATACATCAATAAAGATACGTAAGCGCCAGAGGCGGGAAGTTGTGCCAGATCAAGAAATGGCCGGAGAAGCCGGGAGCGAAAGTTGATTTCGCTCCTTATGTCAAAAATCAGCCAAAGTGACGGTCGCGTCCGTGCGGCTCATCCCAGTCCCAGGCCGGGCCGAGTGAGATCACGCCGCTCGGATTGATGGTTTTGTGGCTGCAGTAGTAGTGATGGCGGATATGCTCAATATTTACCGTCTCGGCCAGGCCCGGCATCTGGTACAGATCGCGCAGGAAACCGTTGAGATTGAGATAGTCGCCGATGCGATGGCGGTCGCACTTAAAGTGGGTGACGTACACCGGGTCGAAGCGCACCAGCGTGGTCCACAGCCGAATATCGGCTTCGGTCAGCTGCTCCCCGGTCAGATAGCGATGCTTGCCGAGGATCGACTCCAGCCGATCCAGCGCGATGAATAGCGCATTCACCGCCTCATCGTAAGCCGCCTGGCTGGTGGCAAATCCTGACTTATACACGCCATTGTTGACGCTGTCGTAGATCCAGGCGTTCAGCTCATCAATTTCTGCCCGCAGGTTTGCCGGATAATAATCCCCGGCGCGCGCGCCTACGCCATCAAACGCGCTGTTCAACATGCGAATAATATCGGCAGACTCATTGCTCACGATGGTGTGCTGATGTTTATCCCACAGCACCGGCACGGTAACGCGCCCGCTATACTGCGGGTCTGCATGCAGGTAAAGTTGGTAAAGATATTCGTTCTGATACAGGCTGTCGCCGGTAGCAGCAGGGAAATCTTCATCAAACGTCCAGCCATTCTCCAGCATCAGCGGATGCACCACGGAGACGGTGATCATCTCCTCCAGCCCTTTCAGCTGGCGCATAATCAGCGTGCGGTGCGCCCACGGGCAGGCCAGTGAAACATACAGGTGATAGCGCCCCGCCTCCGCCTGAAATCCACCCTTGCCGTGCGGGCCTGCGCTGCCATCGGCAGTGACCCAGTTGCGAAAGGCCGATTCGGAGCGTTTAAAGCGGCCGCCGGTCGATTTAGTGTCATACCACTGATCGTGCCAGACGCCGTCAATAAGTTGTCCCATACTTCCTCCCTGTGCTGCTGCAAATGAAAAAGGGCGAGGATATGATCCCCGCCCCCGATAAAATCAGTATAGCGAACTTACCACTTCTTACCCAACGCCCGGTCGATGCTGAATGCGCCAGGGCCGGTGATAGCCAGCAGCAGGAAACCGCCTGCAATGCTGACATTTTTCAGGAACATGGTTGAGCCATCAACGGCGAAATTACTGTGCGCCAGAATCGCCGTCAGGATGGTGAACACCGCAGTAATCAGCGCGGTAGTACGGGTGAAAAAGCCAAATACGATAGCCAGACCACCGCCAAACTCCAGCAGTACGGTCAGCGGCACAAACAGCGCCGGAATGCCCATGGAGGCCATAAACTGCTGCGTACCTTCATAGTTGGTCAGTTTGCCCCAGCCTGCCACAATAAACAGCACAGCCATCAGGATACGTGCCAGTACCATACCGCTATCTTCTAATTTTTTCATGATTACCCCAAACAAGAATTGAAGGTCGTGCAGCAGCCCGACCGAGCTTTTACTTAGGCCTGAGGCGTCTTAAGCGCACAGTGCCGTTCGTTGCTGGAGATAATATGCGCGGGATGAAATTATTGTAAGCGAGATAATCTGTCGAAGTTGTTCAAGAAAACTGGTGAGGTGCAGCCGCCGGTTAAGCGCGGCTGTAAAAGCAGAACGATCAACGGCGGGGCAGATAGTTACGCACTACGCGCCAGGTACTCCACAGGCCCAGGCCACGTCGGGCCAGGCGGCCGAGTTTGCGCGGGTTGCGCGCCGACCAGATGGCCATCAGACCACTGCCGAGCGCCAGATAGCGTTTCGCGCTGAGGAGAGCCAGCCAGCCGTGGTCGTAGCGCTCGGTCCGTACGAGCCAGGCTTTACGCCCGGCACTCAGGTCCAGGCGCTGCTGCTGGATCTCCTTCAGCAGCGCCGCCTTTCGGGCTTCACGTTCACGGCTCATCACTCATCCTCCAGCAGCTTGCGGTCTTCCGACAGCTCCTTGCGGGTGGCGCTGAGCAGGGTAGAACGCCGCGATTTAGCCAGCGTCCACAGGCCCAATATCAAGGCCAGAGCGAACAGCACGCCGGTGGTAATGGCAATTGCCATCAGCCGGTATTGTGCATCCACTGCCCAGATAATCAGCACCATCAGGCTCATCAGACCAAACGCGGTGAACAGCATAGTCAGGCCAATCATCAGCAGCATCTGAATCAGATTGGCTTTTTCAGCTTCCAGCTCCACCACCGCCAGACGGATACGGGTTTCAACCATGCCGACCAGCGTGGTGACGATGCGCTGCCCGATGTTAATGACCCCTTTGCCAGGGCCCTGGCTTTGACGGTTATCAGCCATATTAACGACGGGTCAGCAGCACGCCCAGAACCACACCGACAGCAGCACCGATGCCCACGCTGGTCCATGGGTTATCGCGCACGTAGACATCGGTGCGCTCTGCTGCTTCACGAGTGGTCTGCGCGATGCGGTCGCCAGAGTCACCCAGGCGGGCACGGGTATCTTTCAGCGCGCTCTGTGCTTTACTGCGCAGCTTATCCAGCTCGGTTTTGGATTTTTCGGTTGAGGAGCTAAGCACTTCTTCCAGCGTGTCAGCCAGGTTTTTCAGCTCGGCGCGCAGATGTTCTGAGGTAGTATCTTTAGACATGGAAAACTCCTTTAATAATATTAAGTAGCGTTGACAGGGCCTTAATAGGGGGCAGCCTGCACTTCCTTCAATTCATGTTGGGCTTCGGCCAGTTTCTTTTCACGCTTGGCGATCTTTTCCTGGTCATCACCGTCCGCAACCTGTTTCAGTTCCTGCTGACGCTCGGCCACTTTTTGCTGATGCTGCTTAATCTTTTCCTGACGTGCATCTCTCAGGCTGGCATCGCTACAGGTGGCGCGAGTTTCCGTCAGCGCACGTTCCAGTCCGGTGACCCGGCGCTGGTTATCATGCTTTTGCGCAAGGTCGATTTCGTGCTGGATAGACTGCTCTTTCTGCTCGCACAAGGACGCCGCCTGGCTAAAGGTGGCCAGAGCCAGCAGGCTTGCACCGAGAATAATGCGGTATGTCATAGTGGTCGTAACCTTCCTTTGCGCGGATATCGGGATCGAAGATATCGTGTTCCTGAAACAGGGGTGTCGCTATTTACGGCTTATAAAGCATAGACAGAAAACGGCGAAAGCTCAAAAAGAGAGAGGATTCTTAGGGATAGCCCCGCAGGAGCGCGGGGCGAGAGGGCTTAGCCGATGGATTGCGTACGCAGGCTGATGCGGTTAATCCAGTTCGATGCACCCTGATTATCCAGCCGTGCGATATCAAATCCGTAAGGCAGCAGTTCACGCAGCACCTTTTCGGCGGCGGCGCTCTGCTCCTGGGAGTCGAACTTGATCACCAGGGAATTCTGTTCCGGCGTGATGCTTTTGATATGGATGCCCTGCGCGTTCAGGCGCTGGTAGACATAAAAGCCGTCGGGCAGGCTGATCCCCTGGCGCGACGCGCGAATTTGCAGGGCGGTATCGCTGCGAAACAGCGCAGGCACCATCGCCAGGCCAAGCAGCGCCACCACCGCCAGCGCCAGCCAGGGAAGCAGCCGCAGCGAGCGTGCGGGCAGTTTAATAAAGTCAGGCATTATGAGTTTCCTTTCTCATTAGAATGTTTTTTGCGCCACAGGACATAAAGCGAACCAAACAAGCCGAACACCAGCAGCACCAGCGGCAGTAACATCAGGCAGAACATCAGCTGATCTTCATATTTGCGGAAAATCGGCGTCTTACCGAGCGCAAAGCCCATCACGGTCAAAATCAGCACCCACAGCAGGGCGCTCATCCAGTTAAAAAACTGAAAGCGCGCATTGCTCAGGCCAGACAGGCCGGCGATGGTGGGCAGCAGCGTGCGGACGAAAGCAATAAAACGGCCAATCAGCAGGGCTGACAGCCCGTGGCGGTGAAACATCTGATGCGCGCGCTGATGGTACTGCGCCGGCAGATGCGCCAGCCATTTCTGCACGGTGGCAGTATTGCCCAGCCATCGCCCTTGAATATAGCTGACCCAGCAGCCGAGGCTGGCAGCGGTGGTAAGAATAAATATCGTCAACGGGAAGCTCATGGTGCCTTTGGCAATGAGTACGCCGACCAGAATCAGCAGGCTGTCGCCAGGCAGAAAAGCGGCGGGCAGCAGGCCGTTTTCGAGAAAAAGGATCATAAACAGTACAAAATAGATGGCCCAGACCAGCGTCGGGTCAGCCAGAGTGGCGTAATCCTGTTGCCACAGCGCCTGCACCAGAGATTTGAAAATATCCATTAATCGTCCTGTACACCAAAGTAGGCTCGTCTTACAGCTATTTACACACTTAATTAATCATTTTAGCGGTGCTTTTTGCCATGTAACGAGCGGCTGAACAGCGAAGCCAGTGAAAATCACTGTGCTTTTTGCACCCTGTTGCAAGGGTAAAAAAAGCCAGATAACTGTAACAAAATTACGTAAGCCTGGACAGGAAGAAACACCGGGCCAACGATGTTTTACCGTTGGAATCGGCTGGCAGGAAGGAGTTTTACACAGGCTGACACTATTGAACGTATTTTACTCAATGGGTTAGGCCAGCCTGGATCAAGAGTGCTATTTTTCGTCGTTGGCAGCGGTATCGAGGGTGACCACCGGATTTTCAGCAAACATATAGCGGTCGACGTTAAATTCAAAATCGTCGGTGGTGGCATGAAACAGCATCTGCTTGGTGTTTTCCAGGTGCTGCCACATCGCCAGCTTGCTGGCAGCAGGGTCTTTACGCATCAGCGCTTTAAGGATGTTGTCATGATCTTCACACCAGCTCTCAATCGATTTGTCGTCGATATGCTCGTGCAGCTTCAGCCAGTAGGGGTTGTGGCGGCGGTGCAGCCACATCTTTTCGACAATTGCGGCCAGCGCGCTGTTCTGGGTGGAGAGGGCAATCTGCACGTGAAATTTCATATCCCATTCGGAGTCGCGGAAGCGGTCCTCCTTACGGGCCTGTGCCTGAATGTCCATCAGTTGCACAATATCCTGGCGCGTCACCTGCGTGGCGGCAAACTCGGCAATATTGCTTTCAATTAACTGGCGCGCCTGCAAGAGTTCGAACGGACCAAAATGGGCAAATTCAAGATTGCTGTCGGTGTTAACGCGGTTCTGCTGCTGCTGGGAGATGACGTGGATGCCGGAGCCTTTACGCACTTCCACATAGCCTTCCACCTCCAGCATGATGATCGCCTCACGCACCACGGTACGGCTGACGCGCATCTCTTCGGCAATAAAACGTTCGGCGGGCAGCTTGTCGCCCACCTGATAAACACCCTGTTCAAGGCGGCGTTTCAGTTCGGCGGCCAGCTGTTGGTAAAGGCGACGCGAGTCGGTCGGTTCCATGATCCACGCTCCGGTTGAGGACAGGGTGATAATGGAATTTGTTATACCACTTTTGGCGGTGAAGGGTCGACCGAAAAAATGTCGACCTCTGGCATTTGGCGGAGCCGTAGGGGCGGACCCTCTTTTTCGGTCCGCCCGTCATATCAATCACGAATGCTGCGTCACCGCCCCGACCACGCGCTCCTTCTTCTTCTGCTCAAGCTCGGAAATCGGCTGGTTCTTCAGCAGCGTCCAGATCACTATCGCGCCCAGCAGGTCAAACACCGCCAGCGCGGCAAACAGCGGGCTGAAGCCGAGCGTATCCGCCAGCGCCCCGACCACCAGCGCAAATAGGGTGCTGGCCGTCCACGCCGCCATCCCGGTCAGGCCGTTGGCTGTCGCCACTTCATTACGGCCAAACACGTCGGATGAGAGCGTAATCAGCGCGCCGGACAGCGCCTGGTGGGCAAAGCCGCCGACGCACAGCAGCGCAATCGCCGCATACGGGCTGGTAAACAGGCCGATAGTACCGGGGCCGATCATCAGCACCGCGCCCATGGTCACCACCAGCTTGCGTGAGACAATCAGGTTCACGCCAAACACCCGTTGGAAAAACGGCGGCAGGTAACCCCCAACGATGCAGCCGAGATCGGCGAACAGCATCGGCATCCAGGCAAACATGGCGATCTCTTTCAAATTGAAGCCGTAAGCCTTAAACATAAACAGCGGGATCCACGCGTTGAAGGTGCCCCACGCGGGTTCCGCAAGAAAGCGCGGCAGCGCAATGCCCCAGAACTGGCGGTTGCGCAGGATCTGCCAGGCCGACATCTTTTTACCGTTATTGGTCTGATGCTGAGCTTCCTGGCCGGAAAGAATGTAGTCGCGCTCCTCCGGGTCGAGCTTCTTCTGGTCTTTCGGATGCTTATAGAACACCAGCCAGCACAGCGCCCAGATCAGGCTCAGCACGCCGGTGATGATAAAGGCCATCTCCCAGCTGTGCGCGACAATCGCCCACACCACCAGCGGGGGAGCAATCATCGCCCCGATGGAAGAGCCAACGTTAAAGTAGCCGACGGCAATCGAACGCTCCTTCGCCGGGAACCACTCGCTGCTGGCCTTCAGCCCGGCGGGGATCATCGCTGCCTCCGCCGCACCGACTGCGCCACGGGCCAGCGCCAGCCCGCCCCAGCTGCCTGCCAGCGCGGTGGCGGCACAGAAAATCGCCCAGATAATTGCAAACATCGCATAGCCAATTTTGGTGCCGAGCACGTCCAGCACGTAGCCCGCCACCGGCTGCATAATGGTGTAACAGGCTGAGTAGGCGGCAACGATATAGGAGTACTGTTGGGTGGTGATATGCAGCTGAGATTCCAGCGTCGGGGCCGCCACCGCAATGGCGTTGCGCGTCAGGTAGCCCAGAATGGTACCGATGGTCACCAGACCGATCATATACCAGCGTAACCCTTTAATTTTACGCATTTAAAACCTCTTCCCGTAATTATTATTGATGTTGCACCCGAGGTGAACACCGCTATCGAGCGGGACGGCTTGCTGCATATCAGCACCCGCACATCAGTGAGAAATCTGTACATAGATTGACAAAACGCCGTCACGATAACTTGTCATACAGATTTAAAAGTTGAATGCCATCACAAAAACCATTTTTGCAATGAGGGATAATAAAATCGCTGAAAAGAGCGCCGGATAGCGTCTTTTCTGCCGGGTGGAGCCGTTTTACAGCGATATTTAGTGGTGTATTTGTGATCGGATTCTCACTATTTATTCAGCGTTCGCCATAATTGGTATGATAACTTTACTGGCATTGTCACAAAGCAGGAGAGACCCTATGTCGCGCTTTATGAGTGAAGATTTTTTACTGGAGAGTGAGTTTTCCCGTCGGCTCTATCACGACTACGCTGCCGATCAGCCGATTTTCGACTATCACTGCCACCTGCCGCCGCAGCAGATTGCCGAAAATTACCGCTTTACCAATCTCTACGATATCTGGCTGAAAGGGGACCACTACAAATGGCGCGCCATGCGGGCCAACGGCGTGCCGGAAGCGTTATGTACCGGGGATGCCAGCGACCGCGCAAAGTTTGACGCCTGGGCGCGCACGGTGCCGGACACCATCGGCAACCCGCTGTACCACTGGACGCACCTGGAGCTGCGCCGCCCGTTTGGCATCACCGACACGCTGCTGTCGCCAAAAACCGCCGATGCTATCTGGCACCAGTGCAACGATTTACTGGCGCAGGATGCCTTCAGCGCGCGCGGCATCATGCAGCAGATGAACGTGAAGATGGTTGGCACCACCGACGATCCGGTTGACGATCTGCGCCACCACCGTGCGCTGGCCGCAGACGGCAGCTTTGCCACCAAAGTGCTGCCGAGCTGGCGGCCGGATAAAGCCTTTAATATCGAAGCGGAAGGGTTCACCGACTATCTGCAAACCCTTGCGGCAGTCTCCGATACCGATATCACGCGCTTTGACGACCTTAAGCGTGCGCTGAACACGCGCCTCGATCACTTCGCTGCTCACGGCTGTAAGGTGTCGGATCACGCGCTGGACGTGGTGCTGTATGGCGAAGCGGATGAAGCCACGCTGGACGGCATTCTTGCCCGCCGCCTGGCCGGGACTATCCCGCCCGAGTCTGAAGTTGCGCAGTTTAAAACGGCGGTGCTGGTATGGCTGGGCGCAGAATACGCCCGTCGCGGCTGGGTGCAGCAGTATCACATCGGCGCGCTGCGCAATAACAACCGCCGTCAGCTGCAGCTGCTGGGGCCGGACGTCGGCTTCGACTCGATTAACGACCGCCCGCTGGCGGAGCCGCTGTCGAAACTGCTGGATGCGCAGAACCGCGATAACGCGCTGCCGAAAACCATCCTTTACTGCCTCAACCCGCGTGATAACGAGGTGCTGGCGACCATGGCCGGAAACTTCCAGGGTGAAGGGCAGCCGGGCAAGATGCAGTTTGGTTCCGCCTGGTGGTTCAACGACCAGAAGGACGGCATGGAGCGGCAGATGACCCAGCTGGCGCAGATGGGCCTGCTGAGCCGTTTTGTCGGCATGCTGACCGACAGCCGCAGCTTCCTCTCCTACACGCGCCACGAATATTTCCGCCGCCTGCTGTGCCAGATGATCGGCCGCTGGGTGGAAAAAGGCGAAGCGCCGGGCGATATCGCGCTGCTGGGCGAAATGGTGCAGAACATCTGCTTTAACAACGCCCGCGACTACTTCGCCATCGAGCTGTAAGGAGAGGTGCACATGCAGCAGCTGAACCGCCGCGATTTTCCGGGGCGTCACTATCCCGAGCGCATTATCCAGTTCGGGGAGGGCAACTTCTTACGCGCCTTTATCGACTGGCAGATCGATCTGCTCAACCAGCACAGCGATCTCGATGCGGGGATCGTGGTGGTCAGGCCGCGCAGCAGCCACAGCCCGCGCAGCCTGAATCATCAGGACGGGCTGTATACCACGCTGATCCGCGGCATCAATGCGCAGGGTGAAGTGGTGAGCGAACCGCGGCTGATCCGCTCGCTGAATCGTGAGATCCAGCCGGCAGAACAGTTTGCCGAGTTTCTGGCGCTGGCGTGCGATCCGCTGCTACGTGTTGTGGTTTCCAATACTACCGAAGCGGGGATCTACTTTGACCCGCAGGATCGGCTGGACGCCGCACCGCCCGCCAGCTTCCCGGCGAAGCTGACGCGGTTGCTGTTTGAGCGCTGGCAGCACTTTGACGGCGCGACGGACAAGGGCTGGGTGATGCTGCCCTGTGAACTGATCGACGATAACGGCGCCGCGCTGCTGAGCTGCGTGCGGCAAACCGCGCAGCACTGGCAGCTGCCCGCCGCCTTTATGCAGTGGGTTGAGCAACACAACCTCTTTTGCTCCACGCTGGTGGACCGCATTGTTACCGGCTACCCCGACGATGCCGCCGGGGTACAGGCCGAACTGGGCTATCGCGACGACTACCTGGTGGCGGGGGAGGTCTATTACCAGCTGGTGATCCAGGGGCCGCCAGCGCTGGCCGACGAGCTGCGGCTCGACAGCCTGGCGCTGAATATCCGCCTGGTGGACAACATCAAACCCTATAAAGAGCGCAAGGTGGCGATCCTCAACGGCGCGCACACCGCCATGGTGCCGGTGGCGTTTCTGGCCGGGCTGGAGGCGGTGGGAGAAGCGATGGACGACAGCGCGCTGGCGCAGTTTGTTGAGCGCACGCTGCGTGATGAGATTATCCCGACGCTGGCGCAGTCGCGTGACGAGCTGAATGCGTTTGCCGATGCGGTGCTGAGCCGCTTTCGCAATCCCTATATTCGCCACTCGCTCAGCGCCATCGCGCTGAACGGCATGACCAAATTCCGCACCCGCCTGCTGCCCGCGCTGCTGTGGCAGATCGCCCGGCACGGCCAGCCGTCACCGCGCCTCAGCTTCGCGCTGGCGGCGCTGCTGGCTTACTACCGCGGTGAACGGGCGGGCGTGCGCTACAGCCTGCAGGATGACGCGCACTGGCTGCAGCGCTTCGCCACGCTGTGGCCGCAGGTTGAGTGCCGCGACATTCCTCTCGAACGGCTGGTCGCCGAGGTGCTAAGCGATGCGGCGCACTGGGGGCAGGATTTAACCAGGTTACCGGGGCTGGCGGCGCAGGTTACCGCTCACTTACACCACATCAACACGCTCGGGATGCGCGCCGCGCTGGCGCAGCTGAACTAAGGCCGATACATGCAAAGCATCATTAAGATCCACAGCCTCGACAATGTTGCCGTGGCGCTGCGCGACCTGCAGGAAGGGGAGAGCATCAGCGAGGGTGAGCAGCCGCTGGTGCTGAAACAGGCGGTCGGGCGCGGGCATAAATTTGCGCTGCAGCCGCTGGCCGGGGGCGAGCTGGTGGTGAAGTACGGCCTGCCTATCGGCCATGCTACCCAGCCGATCGCCGCCGGAGAGATTATCCACTCGCACAATGCGCGCACCAATCTCAACGATCTCGACGACTATCATTATCAGCCTGCTTTCGCCACGCTGCCGCCGCAGGCTGCGGACCGTGAGGTGCAGATTTACCGCCGTGCCAGCGGGGAGGTGGGGATCCGCAACGAGCTGTGGATCCTGCCGACGGTAGGCTGCGTCAACGGCATTGCGCGCCAGATCCTGCAACGCTTCCTGAAAGAGACGGATAACGCAGCGGATATCGACGGCGTGCATCTGTTCAGCCATCCGTTCGGCTGCTCACAGCTCGGGCAGGATCATGAAAACACCCGCACCATGCTGCAAAACATGGTGCGCCATCCGAACGCCGGCGCGGTGCTGGTGATTGGGCTGGGGTGTGAAAACAATCAGGTGGACGTGTTTCGCCAGACGCTGGGCGAGTTCGACCCGCAGCGCGTGAGCTTTATGATCTGCCAGCAGCAGGACGACGAGGTGGAAGCGGGGCTGGAGCGGCTGCACCAGCTGTACGCCGTGATGCGCCACGACAAGCGTCAGCCGGGGCGGCTCAGCGAGCTGAAGTTCGGCCTTGAGTGCGGCGGTTCCGACGGCCTGTCCGGCATCACCGCGAACCCGCTGCTCGGGCGTTTCTCCGACCAGATGATCGCCAACGGCGGCACCACGGTGCTGACCGAAGTGCCGGAGATGTTTGGTGCGGAGCGCATCCTGATGAGCCGCTGCCGCGACGAAGCGACCTTTGCCAGTACCGTCCGCATGATCAACGACTTCAAACGCTATTTTATCGCCCACAACCAGCCGATTTATGAGAACCCGTCACCGGGCAACAAAGCGGGCGGCATCACCACGCTGGAGGAGAAGTCGCTGGGCTGCACGCAGAAAGCCGGGCAGAGCCAGGTGGTGGACGTGCTGAAGTACGGTGAGCGCCTGCAACAGCCGGGGTTAAACCTGCTCAGCGCGCCGGGTAATGATGCGGTTGCCACCAGCGCGCTGGCGGGAGCGGGCTGTCATATGGTGCTGTTCAGCACCGGGCGCGGTACGCCTTACGGCGGCTTTGTGCCGACGGTAAAGCTGGCGACCAACAGCGAACTGGCGGCGAAGAAGCCGCACTGGATTGATTTCGATGCCGGGCAGCTGATCCACGGCACGCCGATGCCCGAACTGCTGGCGCAGTTTGTCGATACCATTGTGGCGATCGCCAACGGCCGTCAGACGCGCAACGAAGTGAACGATTTCCGCGAGCTGGCGATATTTAAGAGTGGGGTCACGCTATAGGGGCGAGGCCGGCCCCGCCCAGACCCTTACGCTGTTTTTTGATACCACCACACGGCTTCCCACGGCCGCAGCATCACTTCGCCCGGCGTGACGTGGGTGTCCGGGTAATTACTGATTAACACCTCCCAGTGGCCGCTGTAGGCAGGCGGATGCCACACCTGCGTGTCGCCGCTGAAGTTAGTGGCCACCACCAGCGTCTCCCCCGCTATGCGGCGGCAATAACACCACAGCCGCGGATGGTCGGGCAGCAGGTCGAGATAGTCGCCAAACGTCAGAATGGCATAGCGTTTGCGCAGGGCGATCAGCTTTTGGTAGCAGTAAAACACCGAATTCTCGTCATCCAGCGCCGCCGCAGCATTCACCGTGGTGAAGTTGTCGCTCATGCCAATCCACGGCGTGCCGCTGCTGAAGCCCGCGTTCTCGCTGCTGTCCCACTGCATCGGCGTGCGCCCGTTATCGCGCGATTTGCTGGCGAGGATAGCCAGCAAATTGTCGCTGTCGCGCCCCTGCGCTCGCAGCTCGGCGTACATGTTGTGGCTCTCAATATCGCGGTAATCAATGATGCGGGTGAAGTGCGGATTGGTCATGCCCAGCTCCTCCCCCTGGAAGATATAGGGCGTGCCCTGCATCCCGTGCAGCGCCAACGCCATCAGCTTGGCGGACTCCACCCGATACTGCGTTTCGTCGCCCCAGCGAGACACCACGCGCGGCTGGTCGTGATTACACCAGAACAGCGCATTCCACGCCTGATTGTGCATGCCCTGCTGCCAGTGGGTAAAAATCGCCTTCAGCGCCACCAGATCGAGCGAGGTAAGCGTCCACTTCTGGCCGTGATAAAAATCCACTTCGACATGATCGAAGCTGAACACCATCGACAGCTCTTCCCCGCTCAGCGCCCCGTACTGCTGGCAGTGCTCCAGAGTGGCGGACGACATCTCGCCGACCGTCACCAGCTGGCGCGGGCGGAACACCTCGCGGCTCATCTCCTGCATAAACTCATGAATGCGCGGACCGTCGGTATACAGGCGCAGCCCGTCCCCGCCGGGGTCATCGGCAAAATCCTGCTGCTTGGAAACCAGGTTAATCACGTCGAGACGCAGCCCGTCGATGCCGCGATCGGCCCAGAAGTTCACCACCTGCTTCAGTTCGGCGCGTAAGTTTTCATTCTCCCAGTTCAGCTCGGCCTGCTCGGGCGCCCACAGATGCATATAGTACTGGCCGCTCTCCGGATGCCAGCGCCAGGCGCTACCGCCAAACTTCGACAGCCAGTTGTTGGGCTGCTGCTGCGGGGTGCCGTCGCGCCAGATATAGTAGGAGCGGTAAGGGCTGCTCGGGTCGAGCGCCTCATGAAACCAGTGATGCTGGGTCGAGCTGTGGTTAAACACCATATCGAGGATGATACGCATCCCGCGCCGGTGGGTCTCCGCCACCAGAGTATCGAAGTCGCTCAGCGTGCCAAACTGCGGATCGATGGCGGTGTAGTTCGCCACGTCATAGCCGTTATCCACCTGCGGCGAAAGGTAGAAGGGCGTCAGCCAGATGGCATCGACGCCCAGCGTTTGCAGATAATCCAGCCGCTGGATGACCCCTGCTAAATCCCCGGTCCCGCTGCCGGTGGTGTCCTGAAAACTCTTGGGATAGATTTGATAAATCACGCCATTCTGCCACCAGGGTGGAATCTTATGCATCGCTCAGTCCGGAGAGTTGTGGGTTAGGCTGATGGGATAAGCGTAGCCAGTGTCTGGCTAACCCGCACCCTCCGTCAGGGGTATTTAGCTGACAAAGGTAAAAGGTCGCGCTGGCGCAGCTTTTCAGGAGTGTAACTTGATGTAACCCGCGAATTATGTTTTAAGGGAACACCATTATTAAAGGATCTTAATATGCCCTGGTCACTGCCGCGCGCGCTGCTTGTCTGCTCCCTGTTCCTGCCATTTTCTGTTCTTTCAGCACCTGCGGGCGATCTCCCGCTGATGCCGTGGCCGCAGCAGGTGGAGCAGCCGCAGGACGGCGGTAGCCTGGCGCTGACCACGCCGCTGGAGGTGAAGGTAAGCGGCGACGACCTGAGCGAAGCGCTGCCGCGCTGGCAGTTACGGCTGGCACGCCAGACCGGCAATCCGCGCCTGCCGGTTTCCAGCAGCGCCACCACGCTTAAGATCACCATTGCGCGAAAGGTGGCCCCTACGCCGCAGCCGGACAGCGATGAGAGCTACCGGCTGACGGTGAACGGCGCCGGGATACAGCTCGACGCTGAGACGCGTTTTGGCGCGATGCGCGGCATGGAGACCCTGCTGCAGCTGGTGCATAACGGCGCGCTGCCGCTGGTCACCATCAACGACCGCCCGCGCTTCCCGTGGCGCGGTATTCTGATCGACTCTGCGCGCCACTTCCTGCCCATTGAGACGCTAAAGCGTCAGATCGACGGCATTGCCGCCGCAAAGATGAACGTGTTCCACTGGCATCTGACGGACGATCAGGGCTGGCGCTTCGCCTCCAGCCACTACCCGCAGCTGCAGGAAAAGGCCAGCGACGGCCTGTGGTACAGCCAGCAGCAGATGCGTGATATCGTCAGCTATGCCAGCGAGCGCGGCGTGCGCGTGGTGCCGGAGATCGACTTCCCGGGCCATGCTTCGGCGCTGGCGGTAGCGATGCCGCAGCTGATATCGGCGCCGGGACCGTATCAGATGGAGCGCGGCTGGGGGGTATTCAAGCCGCTGCTCGACCCGTCTAATGAGCAGGTCTATCAGTTTATCGACACCCTGGTGGGTGAAGTGTCGGCCATCTTCCCCGACCCCTATATCCATATCGGCGGCGATGAGGTCGATGCCAGCCAGTGGAACAGCTCTGAGGCTATCCGGCAGTTTATGCAGCAGCAGGGGCTGAAGGATGCCCATGCGCTGCAGGCGTACTTTAATCAGCGCGTGGAGAAGATCCTCGAAAAGCATCGGCGCCAGATGGTCGGCTGGGATGAGATCTATCACCCCGACCTGCTGCGCAGCATTGTGATCCAGTCCTGGCAGGGGCCGGATGCGCTGGGTGAGGTGGCGAAAAACGACTATCGCGGCATTCTCTCCACCGGCTTTTATCTCGACCAGGCGCAGCCCGCCAGCTATCACTACCGTAATGAAGTGTGGCCACAGGGGCTGGAAGGCGCAGATCGGCTGCAGGACAAAGAAGTGGCCCAGAGCTGGCAGTTCACGCTGCCGCGCCTTAAGGGTAAGCCGCTGAGCGGGAGCTTTACGCTGATTGACGCCGTCGGCGGCTGGCGCGGCTTTATTGATTTCGACGGGCGTTCACGCCGCATGGTGCGTGACGTGCGCTGGCTGGCGCCGAATCAGTTCACCTTCCGCGTCGACAGCTGGATGGGGGAGCTACAGCCGACCCTCAGCGTGACGGGGGACAAAATCAGCGGCTACTGGCGCATTGGCAACGTGCGCTATCCGACGGCGGGCACCCGCCTGGCACAGACGCCGCCCGGCATTGCGCCTCCGGTGCCCGACGAGGCGCAGCTGCGCAATAATCTGCTGGGTGGCGAAGCCGCCCTGTGGGCCGAAATGGTTGATGAGAGCGTGATTGATGTGCGCCTGTGGCCCCGCGCTTTTGTGGTGGGTGAGCGCCTGTGGTCGGCGCAGGACGTCAACAACGTGCAGAACATGTACCGACGGCTGGCGGCGGTCGACAGCTGGTCGGTGGTGTCGGTCGGTCTACAGCAGCACGCGCAGGAGCAGCTGCAAATGACCCGGCTGGCGAACAGCAGCGACATCATCCCCCTGCAGATTTTTGCCGAGGCGCTGGAGCCCGCGCAGTGGTATACCCGCCAGCACCTGAAATATCAGGCCGGGCACTACACGCTGGCCGAACCCTTTAATCGCCTGGCCGATATCCTGCCGGCGGAGAGCGATAAAGTGCGCGAACTGGACCATCAGGTCGATGCCCTGATCGTCAATCGCGGCGACCGTCAGGCGCTGCAGGCGATTCGCCATCAGCTCAGAGCGTGGCAGCAAAATATCCCGCAGGTGGAGCCGCTGCTGGCGCAAAACCCACAGCTGCGGCCACTGCTGCCGGTGGCGGGACAGGTGGCGGCGATCAGTCAGATGGGGCTGTCACTGCTGGATGCGATGGAGTCGGAGCGAACCTTCGGCGCACGCGAAGTGGCGAAGATGCATCAGCTGCTGGACCAGGCGGCACTCACGCAGGATGAAGTGGTGATTGCGCTGGTCTATCCGATTGAGAAATTATTGCGCTACGGGAAATAACTGCGGGTCGATCGCTGATCGACCCCTACGAAATGGGGAATGACTGCGGGTCGATCGCCGATCGACCCCGACAAATTAACGCATGCGCGCCGCTTAACGGCGAACGGCAATCGCTTCGATTTCGATTTTCACATCTTTTGGCAGGCGCGCCACTTCCACACAGGAACGTGCAGGGAAGCTGGCGTTGTGCTCAGTGAAGAACGCTTCGTAAGTGGCGTTAACGGTAGCAAAGTCGTTGAGATCCTTAACGAACACCGTAGTTTTCACGATATCGCCCACTTTCAGACCGGCTGCTTCCACAATGGCCTGCACGTTTTCCAGCGACTGGCGCGCCTGTGCAGCGATATCGTCGGCAACCGCGCCGGTTTTTGGATCGACCGGGATCTGGCCGGAAGTGATGATCATACTGCCAAGATCGACACCCTGAACGTAAGGTCCGATGGCGGCTGGGGCATTTTCCGTACTGATTTCACGCGACATAGTTTCTCCTGAAGGTGTTTGTTAGGGGGATTGCGGGTCGGGCATGCCCGACCCCTACAAAACGCAATTCTCCGTAGGGGTGAGGCATGCCTCGCCCTGTGTTTACCGGGCATGCCTCGCCCTGGTATTTACCGGGCACGTGGAACATCCTGCCCACGCAACACGGCAATTGCAATGGGGTTAATCGCTGGCCATCACCACATGGTGCGCGAACTCTTTCTCACAGTATTTGCACTTCAGGTGCAGCTCGTGCTGGCGCTGTTTCACCGCGAAGCTGGAAAACACCGGCTCGCTGCGGCTGATGCAGTTGCTGTTCGGGCAGGTCAGGACGCGCTCGATGCGATCCGGCAGGGTCGGCGCTATCTTCGCCACCACATTGTAATCGTCGATGCGGTTCACGGTGGCATGCGGCGCATACACCGCCAGCTGGTTCACCTGGTCGTCGGTCAGGAAGGTGTTTTCAATCTTGATCAGGTCTTTACGCCCCATCTCGCCCGATGGCAGATTAAGGCCGATGGTGATGCGCTGGTCGGTTTCCGTCAGGCGGAACAGCGACAGCAGCTTAAAGCCGATGTGCGCCGGGATATGGTCAATCACCGTGCCGCGTTTGATTGCTTCAACCTGTAATTTATTATCTTGCGTCATGATTATCCCCTTACAGAGCCGCTTCGCTGTTCAGTACCAGCGCCAGAAGTGCCTGACGCGCATAAATGCCGTTGCCGGCCTGCTGGAAGTACCAGGCGTGCGGCGTGGCGTCGACGTCGGTATCAATTTCGTCAATGCGCGGCAGCGGGTGCAGCACCTTCATGTTGTCGCGCGCGCCCGCCAGATCGGCGGCACGCAGGATAAACTGCGCCTTCACGTTGGCGTATTCCGACGGATCCAGCCGCTCTTTCTGCACGCGGGTCATATACAGAATATCGACCTGCGGCACCACCTCTTCGATGCTGTCATGACGCGTCCAGACAATCCCTTTCTCATCGAGCATATCGGTGATGTAGGCCGGCATTGCCAGCGCATCCGGGGCGATAAAGTAGAAGCGGTTGCCGTCAAACTTTGCCAGCGCCTGCGCCAGCGAGTGCACGGTACGGCCATACTTCAGGTCGCCGACCATTGCCACGTTGAGGTTGCTCAGGCGGCCCTGGGTCTCCTGAATGGTGAACAGGTCGAGCAGCGTCTGGGTCGGGTGCTGGTTAGCGCCATCGCCGGCGTTGAGGATCGGCACGCCGCCGGAGAACTCGGTCGCCAGGCGCGCGGCCCCTTCCTGCGGGTGACGCATCACAATGGCATCAACGTAGGTGCCAATCACCGAAATGGTATCCGCCAGGGTTTCGCCTTTCTTGCCCAGCGAGGTGTTGCCACCGTCGGCAAAACCGACCACCGACGCGCCAAGGCGATGCATGGCGGTTTCAAACGACAGGCGGGTACGGGTGGAGGCCTCAAAGAAGCAGCTGGCAATCACGTTATGCTTCAGCAGCTCCGGCTGCGGATTGGCCTTCAGGCTGGCGGCGGTACGCAGCACCAGCTCCAGCTCGTCACGGTTGAGGTCGTTAATTGAAATAATATGTTTGTGATAGAGCGGGTTAGCGGCCATCTTCACTCTCCTCTTGCTCGTCATCATTCATGATCCAGCTGTGTTGGCTGCCTTTGTTCACCCCGGTCACTGGCTGATGTAAGCTTCCGGGGATTCACTCAGTTGCCGCCTTGCTGCATCAGGAATGCTATAGAGCAAAGCATTTGCATTGAATTTCGGGCAAAAAAAAGCCCCTCAATGAGGGGCTTTTTTTGATGATCGGGAGTGCCACGGAAGGAAAAAGCATGCTGCCCGCCACGATTACGGTGCGTCAGTTCGGCATTTTTCTGGCTGTTTGATTTCATGCATCCTCCCGGCAAACGGGGTGCATTATACGCATTCACCTGGCGGCGGCAAGCGAAAATCGCCGCGCAGGTAATCGTTTGCTCTGGCTGATTTAGCCGGGCTGCGCCAGGGTCGCCACCATCACTGCCTTGATGGTGTGCAGACGGTTTTCCGCCTGATCAAACACCACGCTGTGCGCGGATTCAAACACCTCGTCCGTCACTTCCATGCCGCCGTGCAGATCGTACTGCTGCGCCATCTGCTGGCCGAGCGTGGTCTGGTCGTCGTGGAACGCAGGCAGGCAGTGCAGGAACTTCACCTGCGGGTTGCCGGTAGCCTGCAGCATCGCCATATTGACCTGGTAAGGGCGCAGCAGGGCAATTCGCTCCTGCCACACCTCTTTCGGCTCGCCCATCGACACCCAGACGTCGGTATAGATAAAGTCGGCACCTTTGACCGCCGCGTGAATATCGGCCGTCAGGGTGATTTTGCCGCCGGTTTTCTCCGCCACCTTGCGGCACTCGGCGACCAGCTCCGCGTCCGGCCAGCAACTTTCCGGCGCGGCGAGGCGCAGGTCGATGCCCATCAGCGCGGCGGCTTCCAGCAGGGTATTACCCATATTGTTGTGAGTATCGCCGACGTAGGTCAGCGTCATCTGGCTGAACGCTTTTTCCGGCAGATGTTCCTGCATGGTCAGCAGGTCGGCCAGCAGCTGGGTAGGGTGGAACTCGTTAGTCAGCCCGTTCCATACCGGCACGCCGGCATGTTCAGCCAGCGACTCCACCAGCGCCTGGCCGTGGCCGCGATACTGGATGGCATGGTACATGCGGCCCAGCACGCGGGCGGTATCCTTCATCGACTCTTTATGGCCTATCTGGCTGCCGCTAGGGCCAAGATAGGTGACGTTGGCGCCCTGATCGAATGCGGCAACTTCGAAAGAGCATCGGGTACGGGTCGAGTCTTTTTCGAAGATGAGCGCAATATTCTTGCCTTTCAGGTGCTGAATTTCTTCGCCATTTTTCTTGTCAGTCTTCAGCGTGGCCGCCAGCGCCAGCAGGCCGGTGATTTCAGCGGGAGTGAAATCCAGCAGCCTGAGAAAGTGACGGTGATATAAGTGACTCATAACGCACTCCGGATAACCTTTAATGAATTAAAATTCAATTTAACCGTATGAATATGCATTTTCAACCCCGGCGTGAAGAAACTTTTGTTTAAAGGTAGTGGCGCGGAGGGCACTGTGGGAAAATACTGGAAATAACGCCCTAATGAGGAATGGATCATGGCTAACGAAGCATTGTTGGAAGAGCAGCGTGAAGAGACGCGGCTGATTATTGAAGAGCTGCTGGATGATGGCAGCGACCCTGATGCACTGTACACCATTGAGCATCATCTCTCCTGTGACAGCTTCGACGCGCTGGAAAAAGCCGCGGTAGAAGCCTTCAAGCTGGGCTATGAAGTGACTGAACCCGAAGAGCTGGATCTGGAAGATGGCACCAAAGTGCAGTGCTGCGACATCATCAGTGAGAGCGCGCTGACCGCCGAGCTGATTGACGCGCAGGTTGAGCAGCTGATTGACCTGGTGGCGAAGTTTAACGTCGACTACGACGGCTGGGGCACCTACTTCGAAGATCCCGACGGCGAAGAGGAAGACGACGAAGACGGCGAAGAGATCGACGGCGAAGACAACGGCATCCGCCATTAATTTTGTATCAGACGGGTCAGGCATGCCTGACCCCTACAGAGTTTGCTTTGATGAACATCGAACACCTTCTTGCCCCCGTCACCCGCTTCCTGCACTGCCGCACCCCGCAAGCCTGGATTGATGCCGCGCGCCAGCCGGAAAACCTGGCAACGCTGCTCACCGACCACCTGGTGTGCGAGCTGAAAGCGGCCCAGACCGCAATGTGGCTGATCCGCAAATACGTGGCCGACAAAGAGAGCGGCGATGCGCTGCTGGCGTGGCTGAAACCGTGGGAAAACTTTGTCCACAACGACCAGGCCGATCTCACTTTCCTTGAACAGCACAAAGGGTTGTCGAAAACCATTATCAGCCGCGAAGAGGTGCCTTACGGCGACGAGCTGGTGGATAAGATGGTGCTGCTGATTAAAGAGGAGCTGCACCACTTTTATCAGGTGCTGGAGATTATGCAGGCGCGCGGCATCCCCTATGCGCGCATTACCGCCAGCCGCTATGCCAAAGGATTACTGCGCGAAGTGGCAACCCATGAGCCGCAAACGCTGGTGGATAAGCTGATCTGCGGGGCGTATATCGAGGCGCGATCCTGCGAACGCTTTGCCAGCCTGGCGCCGCATCTCGATCGGGAGCTGGCGGCATTCTATGTCTCGCTGCTGCGCTCCGAGGCGCGCCACTATCAGGATTATCTGGCGCTGGCGGCGCTGATTTCGCCGACGGATATCACGGCGCGAGTGCAGAAGATGGGTGAGGTCGAAGCGCGCTTAATCAGCGAACCGGACAGCCAGCTGCGCTTTCACAGCGGCGTGCCGGTCTGACAGGGTTGGGGGGCGCTTGGGTGGTGCGCCCGCCACGGTTACAAACTTTTCAGCATCGTCACTTCGCAGTCGACATGGCCGGTAAAGCCCATCGGCCCGTCGATATGGGAAAAACCGAGGTGCTCATACAGGCGGATTGCGCGCGTGAGCGAAGCGGTGGTTTCCAGGTAGCAGCGCTTAAAGCCGCACTCGCGGGCGTAATCCATGGCCTGAATCGCCAGGCGACGTGCCAGCCCGAGGCCGCGCACCTGCGGCAGGAAATACATTTTCTGCAGCTCGCAGACATCGGCATCGCTGCCCGCCAGCGGTGCGACACCGCCACCGCCCA
Source organism: Erwinia aphidicola (assembly GCF_014773485.1). GTDB lineage: Bacteria > Pseudomonadota > Gammaproteobacteria > Enterobacterales > Enterobacteriaceae > Erwinia > Erwinia aphidicola. The sequence continues at coordinate 167,294 of NZ_JACXBP010000004.1, forward strand.
CCACTTTCCCTTCCAGTTCGACCACCCAATAGGCGCAGCTGGCTGCGCTGTAAACCTCAAACAGATGATCGAGATTCGGGTCGGAGACGGTATAGCCTTTATCCGCCGTCAGGCCAAATTCGGCAGACACGGCGCGGATTACGGCGGCAATGTGGGGATTATCCGCAGCAGCGATCGGGCGCACCAGCAGGGTGGAATTTATAGCGGTAGTCATAACTCAGGCTCATAGCAGTTCGGCAGCAGGTAAGTGTAATAACACTGGTGGCGTATTGATGCAATGCCTGCGCAGTGGCAACGCCCCTGAGAGACCGCTATTAAGCTGAATGATAATTATTTATTGTCCGTTTCTGAGGGGCATGCTTAAATAGCCGCGCTACTTATTTAACTTTAATAATCTGCCTGGCAGATAACTATTCTTATTTTCAGGAAGAAAATCTAATGGAAAACAATACCTCGACTTCACAGCGCCATGCTGTGCTGTTTCATGGCCGTTCCGGCGAATATTTCTCTATCTGGCTGGTCAATGCATTACTGACCATCATTACCCTGGGGATTTATTCCGCCTGGGCGACCGTGCGCCGCCGCCGTTATTTCTATGGCAATACCGAAATCGCCGGTGACCGTTTTGATTATCATGCCCGCCCGATCGACATTCTGAAAGGGCGCATTATTGTCTTTGTCGGTCTGGTGCTGTTCTTTATTCTCTCCGCCGCATTGCCGACCATTTCACTGGTGTTCCTGCTGGCGTTCTTTGCGCTGGTGCCGTGGATTGTGGTGCGCAGCTGGCGCTACAACGCGCTGATGAGCAGCTTCCGCGGCGTGCGCTTTAACTATCACTGCCGCATTGGTCGCGCTTACTGGACCATGTATCTGGCACCGGTGCTGATGATTGCCGCCCTGTATCTGGTGGTGGGTATGATTGCCATGATGGCGGCGACCAGCGGCAATATCAGCGCGGCCCTGACCGTCGGCGTGCTGTGCTTTGTGCTGTTCCTCGCCGGGCTGGCAGCGGTGCAGGGCACGGTTGCGGCAATGAATCACGACCTGTATATCAATAATATGTTTTACGGCCAGCAGCCCTTTAAGGCTGAGCTGCAGAAAAAGACCTTTATCAAAATGGTATTAATCAGCTTCGCGATTATGCTGCCATTCCTGATTGTCGCCGGGATGCTGATTGGCTCGCTGTTTATTTCGCTTATTTATGCCGCCGCGATGGGCATGAGCGATCCAGCGATGATGGGCAACCTGATGGGCGGCAATCTGTTTAATATTTTCCTGACCTTTGTGGTGTTAATTTTCGGCGGGCTGGTTTCCTCCGCCTATTTAATTGCCGCACAGCGCAATTATGTTTTCGGCCAGACTCAGCTTGGTGAAAAACTGCGCCTTAAGTCAACTTTATCGACAGGTTCATTCCTTGCGCTGACGCTGACCAATACCCTGATTGTGATCTTCACGCTGGGCCTGGGTGCGCCAATTGCTGAAATTCGTCTGGCGCGCTATCTGGCGAACGCCACCGCGCTGGAAGGCGATATCTCCCTGCTGGATATCAGTGCGCACCACGAATCGGCGCGTACCGCCGTGGCGGAAGAAGTGGTGGCGGCGTTCGATCTTAACCCGGGCATCTGATGCTGCAGCTGAACGGCTACTATCAGTACCCTGGACGGGCAGCTCGCGAGGCTGCCCGTCTCACACTGGGCGAGCGCCATCTGACCCTGGAGCAGGGTGGGCAGCAGCAGATCCAGCTGCTGAGTGCGGTTAAGGTTTCCGCTGCGCTCGGCACCATCCCCCTGACGCTGACCTTTGCCGACGGCGGCCGCTTTGTGCCGCAGGATGACGCTGCGTTTCGCCAGTGGTGGCAGCAGCGCCATCGCCCGGGGCTGGTTCACCGGCTGGAGCAGCATCGTCGCGGCGTCGGCCTGATGCTGCTGGCCACGCTGGCGGCTATCGCGCTGTATGTCTGGGTGATCCTGCCCGCCGTCAGCAGCGTGCTGGCGCGTCATATTCCCAGCTACGTTGAGCGTCAGGTGGGGCAGCAGACTTTCACCCTGCTACAAAACAGCGGCTTTAGCAGCGGGCAGCTGACGCCCGGGCAGCTTAAGCGCATGCAGGGCCTGTTCGCCGCCACCGTGCCCGCTGAGATGAAAGATGACCCGACGCCGCTGCGGCTGAAGGTGATGCATTTCTCCGGCGGTCCCAACGCTTTTATGCTGACGGACGGCACGCTGATTATCAGCGATGAGCTGGTGCAGATGGCGAAAAGCGACGATGCGCTGGCGGCGGTGATGCTGCACGAAATCGGCCATCACGCTTACCGTCACCCGATGCGCATGCTGGTGCGCTCTTCGCTGGTCAGCCTCAGCTATCTGTGGCTAACCGGGGACGTCAGCGGCATCGGCGATACGCTGCTGCAGTCCGCCGCCTTTGTTAACCAGCTGCAGTTCTCGCGCAGTATGGAGCGCGAAGCGGACGAGTATGCGGTGGCACAGATGAAGGCGCAGGGGCGCTCTCTGGCGGCGATGGTGCAGATTTATCAGCAGCTGGCGCAGTCGGGGGAGAAGGTGAGCGGCGGGTTGAGTCTGCCGGAATGGATGAGTACCCACCCGGATATGCCTGCGCGCATCAGGGCGATTCAGGACGGATCGCGGCAATAAAAAAGGGCGCGGCATGCCGCGCCCCTACGGGGGTTGTAGGGGCGGACCCTTTTTTCCGGTCCGCCCGCCAGCATCACACCGGCCGCGATTACAGCGCGGCGATAACCGCCTGCTGCTCAATCAGTTTGCTTTTAGCCTGCTCGAAATCGGCCAGGCGCTCGCGCTCTTTCGCCACTACCGCTTCCGGTGCGCGCGCCACAAACCCTTCGTTGCCCAGCTTGGTGGTGATTTTTTCCATCTCCACTTCCACTTTCGCCACTTCCTTCGCCAGACGCTCCAGCTCCGCCGCTTTATCCACCAGGTCCGCCATCGGGATCAGCAGTTCAGCACCGTCAACCAGCTTGGTCACGGCAACCGGGCCTTTTTCACCCGCTGGCAGCAGCGCCAGCGTGGTAAGGCGCGCCAGGGTTTTCAGGAAGTTGTGGTTGTCGTTAACGCGACGCACCACGTCAGCACTGGCGCCGCGCAGCAGCACGTCCAGCGGCTTAGCCGGGGAGATATTCATCTCGTTGCGAATATTACGCACCGCGACGATAGCCTGCTTCAGCCATTCGGTGTCGGCCATTGCAGCGGCATCAACGCGGCTTGCGCTGAACTCCGGCATCGGCTGCAGCATGATGGTGTCATCGCTGATGTTCTTCAGCACTTTCACCTGCTGCCAGATGGTTTCGGTAATAAATGGAATAATTGGGTGCGCCAGGCGCAGCAACGCTTCCAGAACCGTCACCAGCGTATTACGCGTGCCGCGCAGCTGGGCTTCAGTCCCGCCGTTCATTACCGGCTTCGCCAGCTCCAGATACCAGTCGCAGAACTGGTTCCAGGTGAACTCATACAGGATGTTGGCGGCGATATCGAAGCGGTAGCTGTCCAGCGCGCCGCGGTAGGCCTTCACGGTTTCGTTGAATTCCGCGAGGATCCAGCGGTCCGCCAGCGACAGTTCCAGCTCGCCACCGTTGAAGCCGCAGTCGTGCTCCTGGGTGTTCATCAGCACAAAGCGGCTGGCGTTCCACAGCTTGTTACAGAAGTTGCGGTAACCTTCCAGGCGCTTCATATCCCAGTTGATGTCGCGGCCGGTTGAGGCCAGCGCCGCCAGCGTGAAGCGCAGGGCATCGGTGCCGTGCGGCTCAATGCCGTTGGGGAACTGCTTCTCGGTGCGCTTGCGGATCTTCTCCGCCAGCTGCGGCTGCATCATGTTACCGGTGCGTTTTTCCAGCAGGTCTTCCAGCGAAATCCCGTCAACCATATCCAGCGGATCGATCACGTTACCCTTCGACTTGGACATTTTCTGCCCTTCGTCGTCGCGGATCAGGCCGGTCATGTAGACGGTTTTAAACGGCACCTGCGGCTTACCGTCTTCGTCCTTGATGAAGTGCATGGTCAGCATGATCATGCGCGCAATCCAGAAGAAGATGATATCGAAGCCGCTGACCAGCACGCTGGTCGGGTGGAAGGTGCGCAGAGCTTCGGTGTTCTCCGGCCAGCCGAGGGTGGAGAAGGTCCACAGGCCGGAGGAGAACCAGGTGTCGAGCACGTCTTCGTCCTGGGTCAGCACCACCTCGGGCGCGATGTTGTTTTCCGCACGCGCTTCTGCTTCGCTGCGCGCCACATAGACGTTGCCTTCGGCATCGTACCAGGCCGGAATACGGTGGCCCCACCACAGCTGGCGGGAGATGCACCAGTCCTGAATGTCACGCATCCAGGAGAAGTACATGTTCTCATACTGCTTCGGCACGAACTGGATATCACCCTGTTCCACCGCTTCCACCGCCACTTTCGCCAGCGGAGCGGTGCGCACGTACCACTGGTCGGTCAGCATTGGTTCGATCACCACGCCGCCACGGTCGCCGTAAGGCACGGTCAGGTCGTGCGGTTTGATCTCATCCAGCAGGCCGAGTGCATCAATCGCCGCGACAATCGCTTTACGCGCCGCGAAGCGTTCCAGCTTCTGGAACGCCGCCGGAATGGTCGGATCGCAGGCGTCAGACTCTTCGCCGTTGGTGTCGTAAACCTGGGCGCTTTCGCGGATATCACCGTCGAAGGTCAGAATGTTGATCATCGGCAGCTTGTGACGACGGCCCACTTCGTAGTCGTTGAAGTCGTGCGCCGGGGTAATCTTCACGCAGCCGGTGCCTTTCTCCATATCGGCATGCTCATCGCCCACAATCGGAATGCGGCGACCGACCAGCGGCAGCACGAGGAATTTGCCGATCAGATCTTTGTAGCGCGGATCTTCCGGGTTGACCGCCACGCCGGTATCACCAAGTACGGTTTCCGGGCGGGTGGTGGCGACCACCAGGTAATCTTTACCGTCAGCGGTTTTCACGCCGTCGGCCAGCGGGTAGCGGATGTGCCACATCGAGCCTTTCGACTCACGGTTTTCCACTTCGAGGTCAGAAATCGCGGTGCGCAGCTTCGGATCCCAGTTCACCAGGCGCTTGCCGCGGTAGATCAGGTTCTCTTTGTGCAGGCGCACGAACACTTCTTTCACCGCGTTCGACAGGCCTTCATCCATGGTGAAGCGCTCGCGCTCCCAGTCCACGGAGTTGCCCAGACGGCGCATCTGACGGGTGATAGTGCCGCCAGACTCGGCCTTCCACTGCCAGATTTTTTCGATGAACGCATCACGGCCGTAATCTTTACGGGTTTTGCCCTCTTCGGCGGCGATTTTACGCTCAACCACCATCTGCGTGGCGATGCCCGCGTGGTCGGTACCCGCCTGCCACAGGGTGTTTTTACCCTGCATGCGCTGGTAGCGGATCATGGTGTCCATGATGGTCTGCTGGAAGGCGTGCCCCATATGCAAGCTACCGGTGACGTTCGGCGGCGGGATCATGATGCAGAAGCTTTCCTGGCTGGTGTCGCCATTCGGTTTAAAGTAGCCCTGTTGTTCCCAGTGCTCGTAGAGCGGCTGCTCGATATCTTGCGGGTTATATGTCTTTTCCATTTCTGCTATGTCTTAGGCAAGGGGCGGCGTTGCCGTATTCAAGTGGAATCCAACGCTGCGATACGCTTTGTAGCGGTCGCGCGCCAGCTGTTTCAAGGATGCTTCATAGGGAACGAAGTCTATCACTTCATAGAAAGCGGTGGCAAAATCTGCAAACTGCGGCAGCAGGCTGATCAGCAGGTCACGCGGCGAGTTTCCGCGCCGCTGCGGCCAGGCCAGTTCGACCGGTGCGCCATATTTCGGGCCTTCACCCGCCAGATTATGCGGCACAAAGGCGCTGGCCGGACGCTGCCACAGGGCTTCATCCAGGCGGATAGCCTGGGCTTCATCCTGGCAGGCGACCAGCACGCGTTTCCCTTCCCGCCAGCGCGCCTCGGCCAGGTCACAGACCAGCGCTTCCTGCGCGCTCAGCCCGTCAACCGGGGTGTCGGTTTCCAGCAGATAGAAAGTTGCGTTTTTCATAATGATGCCAATTGGGTTCGGTGGTTTCCGCAGGGGCCAGGCATACCTGGCCCCTGCAAAGGCTTAACGATTAATCGTCGCCGTTCAGACCCGCTCGGTTAAGCAGGAACTGCGACAGCAGGGCGACCGGGCGACCCGTTGCGCCTTTGGCCTTACCGGAGCGCCAGGCCGTACCGGCCACGTCGAGGTGTGCCCAGTTGTACTTACGCGTGAAGCGCGCCAGGAAGCAGGCCGCGGTAATCGCACCGCCGGGACGGCCACCAATGTTTGCCATATCGGCAAAGTTGGAGTCCAGCTGCTCCTGATACTCATCGGCCATCGGCAGACGCCATGCGCGGTCACCCGCCTGCTCGGACGCGCCAATCAGCTCGTGCGCCAGCGGGTTATGGTTCGACAGCAGGCCGCTGATATGGTGGCCGAGCGCAATCACGCAGGCGCCGGTCAGGGTCGCCACGTCGATCACCACGTCCGGATCGAAACGCTCAACGTAGGTCAGGGCATCGCACAGCACCAGGCGACCTTCGGCATCGGTGTTCAACACTTCCACCGTCTGGCCGGACATGGTGGTCAGTACGTCACCCGGGCGATAGGCGCGGCCGCCAGGCATGTTCTCACAGCCCGCCAGCACGCCGACCACATTAAGCGGCAGGCCCAGCTCGGCCACCATGCGCATCACGCCGTACACCGACGCCGCGCCGCACATATCGTACTTCATCTCGTCCATCGCTTCGCCCGGCTTCAGCGAGATCCCGCCGGTATCGAAGGTGACGCCTTTACCGACCAGCACAATTGGGCGCGCATCCGCATCCGGGTTGCCCTTGTACTCAATCACCGACATCAGCGATTCGTTCTGCGATCCGGCTCCGACGGCGAGGTAGGCATTCATGCCCAGCTCTTTCATCTGCTGCTCGCCAATCACGCGGGTGGTGATATTGCTCCACGCATCCGCCAGCTGGCGCGCCTGCGAGGCCAGGTATGCGGCATTACAGATGTTTGGCGGCATATTGCCGAGATCTTTCGCTGCCTTCACGCCCGCCGCAACGGCCAGGCCGTGCTGGATAGCGCGCTCGCCGCTGGTCAGCTCACGGCGCGTTGGCACGTTGAACACCATTTTACGCAGCGGACGGCGCGGCTCGACCTTGTTGCTTTTAAGCTGGTCGAAGCTGTACAGCGTCTCTTTGGAGGTTTCCACCGCCTGACGCACTTTCCAGTAAGTATTGCGACCTTTTACGTGCAGCTCGGTCAGGAAACAGACGGCTTCCATCGAACCAGTATCATTCAGAGTGTTAATTGTTTTCTGAATAACCTGCTTGTACTGGCGCTCGTCCAGCTCACGTTCTTTGCCGCAGCCGATCAAAAGGATGCGCTCAGAGAGAATGTTCGGTACATGATGCAGCAGCAGCGTCTGACCGACTTTTCCTTCCAGTTCACCACGGCGCAGCAGGGCACTGATGTAGCCATCGCTGATTTTATCGAGCTGTTCAGCAATCGGTGACAAGCGGCGCGGTTCAAACACGCCCACTACAATACAGGCACTGCGCTGTTTTTCCGGGCTACCGCTTTTTACACTGAACTCCATGCACTCTCCTGAATCTTAAAGACAACGGCGCTTGCTCCGGCTAGAATGGACCGCTTTCGTACCGTATAGCGCTGGTGCAATATGTCGCTGTCAGATTGAGTTTTGGTGATAATAAGTTTTTTTTTGCATCACCAGAACGCGATTGTTGTCATACTATTTTAGCTATGACTTGGGCCATTGATAGAAAAAATGGCGTGTAAGCGATGAAACTAGCGATTTTCCTGCAAAAAGACAAGTTTTCACAGGCGTACTCAGCGTGATCATCATTAGATATCTGGTTCGGGAAACGCTCAAAAGCCAGTTGGCTATCCTGTTCATCCTGCTGCTGATCTTCTTTTGCCAGAAGTTAGTCAGGATTTTGGGAGCCGCGGTGGATGGCGAGATTCCAACAAATTTAGTACTCACATTATTGGGCCTTGGCGTGCCGGAAATGGCGCAGCTTATCCTGCCGTTAAGCCTGTTTTTAGCCATTTTGATGACGCTTGGCCGGTTATACACCGAGAGTGAAATCACGGTGATGCACGCCTGCGGTTTAGGCAAAAGCGTGCTGGTGAAGGCGGCGATGATCCTGATGCTGTTTACCGCGCTGGTGGCAGCGGTCAACGTTGGCTTCCTTGGGCCGTGGTCCTCGCGCTATCAAAGCGAAGTGATGCAGAACGCCAAAGCCAACCCGGGTGCCGCTGCACTCGCGGCCGGGCAGTTCCAGCAGTCGGGCGATGGCCAGTCGGTGCTGTTTATCGAGAACACCAAAGGCAACACCTTTGACAACGTGTTCCTGGCGCAGATGCGGCCGAAGGGCAATGCCCGCCCGTCGGTGGTGGTGGCCGATCATGGCCATATGTCGCAGCGTGCCGATGGTTCCCAGGTGGTGACGCTGGATAGCGGTACGCGCTTCGAAGGCACCGCGCTGCTGCGCGACTTCCGCATTACCGACTTCAAGAACTATCAGGCGATTGTCGGCCATCAGGAAGCGATTCTGGATCCCAATGATTCCGAGCAGATGAGCATGAAAGCCCTGTGGCAGTCCGATAAACCCGATTTCCGCAGCGAGCTGCACTGGCGCCTGACGCTGGTGTTCTCGGTGCTGGTGATGGCGCTGATGGTGGTGCCGCTCAGCGTGGTCAACCCACGCCAGGGGCGCGTGCTGTCGATGCTGCCCGCCATGCTGCTCTACCTGATTTTCTTCCTGTTGCAGAGCTCGTTACGCTCCAGCGGCGGCAAAGGGCGCCTCGACCCGGCACTCTGGATGTGGGTGGTTAACCTGGCTTATCTGGGGCTGGCGATAGTGCTGAACGCCTGGGATACCGTACCGATGCGCCGCCTGCGCGCGCGCTTTACTCGCGGAGGATCGGTCTGATGTTTGGCGTTCTTGACAGATATATCGGTAAAACGATTTTCAATACCATCATGGCGACGCTGTTTATGCTGGTGTCGCTCTCCGGCATCATTAAGTTTGTCGATCAGCTGCGTAAAACCGGGCAGGGTGACTACACCGCGCTCGGCGCCGGGCTCTACACCATCCTCAGCGTGCCGAAAGATATCGAGATCTTCTTCCCGATGGCGGCGCTGCTGGGAGCGCTGCTGGGCCTCGGAACGCTGGCTCAGCGCAGCGAGCTGGTGGTGATGCAGGCATCCGGCTTTACCCGTATGCAGATTGCCGCCTCGGTGATGAAAACCGCCATCCCGCTGGTGCTGCTGACCATGGCGATTGGTGAGTTTGTTGCCCCGCAGGGCGAGCAGATGGCGCGTAACTACCGTGCGCAGCAGCTGGTGGGCGGTTCGCTGCTCTCCACGCAGAGCGGGCTGTGGGCGAAGGACGGGAATAACTTTATCTTTATTGAACGTATTCGCGACGACAACCAGCTGGCGGGCATCAGCATCTACAGCTTTAACCAGCAGCGCCGCCTGCAGTCGGTGCGCTACGCGGCATCGGCCAAGTACGATGCGAATAAAAAAGCGTGGGCGCTGGCGCAGGTAGATGAATCAGACCTGACTGACCCGCAGCAGGTGAGAGGCAGCCAGACGCTGACCGGCGAGTGGAAAACCACCCTGACGCCGGACAAGCTGGGCGTGGTGGCGCTGGACCCGGCGGCGCTGTCGATCACCGGCCTGTATAACTACTCGAAGTATCTGAAGCAGAGCGGCCAGATGTCCGGGCGCTATCAGCTGAATATGTGGAGCAAAATCTTCCAGCCGCTGTCGGTGGCGGTGATGATGCTGATGGCGCTGTCGTTTATCTTCGGACCGCTGCGCAGCGTGTCGATGGGGATGCGCGTGGTGACCGGGATCAGCTTTGGCTTCCTGTTCTACGTGCTGGACCAGATTTTCGGCCCGCTGAGCCTGGTGTATAACATCCCGCCGATCCTCGGCGCGCTGCTGCCCAGCGCGGCGTTCTTCGCCATCAGCGTATATATGCTGTTGAAACGCAGGTAATTGTTGGGTTGCGGGTCGACCAGAAAAGCGGTCGACCCCTACAAGATCGGTACGTGACGCCCGTGATGATGGCGCACCGTTCACTACCCCCTGTAGGGGCTGACCCTCTTTTCCGGTTAGCCCTTTTTTCTTACAGCACCAGCGGCAACAGCGACAGCAGATACAAAATCAAACCAATCACCCCGCCGACCAGCGTGCCGTTAATGCGGATGCGCTGCAGATCGCTGCCGATATTCAGCTCCACCTGATGTGACATATCTTTGGCATCCCAGCTTTTTACCGTATCGCTGATATGGCGGCTGAGAAACGCCGAGAACTCCGGCGCCACGCTGCTGGCGGCGTCCTCCATGTGCTGATTAAGCGAGCTGCGCAGCGCGCTGTCCTGCATCAGCGTTTCGCCAAACCACTGCCCGGCGGCGCTCACTTTGGCGTGCAGCTGTGAGTCCTCACGGTCGAGATCGGCCTTCAGCCAGGCTCTGAGATCGCCCCACAGCTGGCTGATATAGCCGTTCAGCGCCTCGTCCTGCTTGAGGTAGGTTTTAATCTCCTCCGCTTTTTCTGCCATTTCCGCGTCGGTGCGCAGGCGGGTAATCAGCCGCTGCACCGCGCGGTTAAAGCCCTGGCGCAGCTGGTGCGACTCATCATTTTCAATCTCGCTGAGGATCGACTGCACCGCTTTCGCCGCCACGCCGGCGCTCTGCTCGCCCAGCCACTCGCTCGGCAGCATCTTCTCCTTCAGCGGGTGCTCGCGCTTCAGCCAGCGCACCACCTGCTGGGCGATAAACTCGTGCGTACCGGGCTTGTTGATCAGCTGCAATACCTGCGCCAGCGCATCGTCCAGCAGCTGCTGGTGGCGGTTATTTTTGGTCAGGCTTTCCAGGATCATCGCGGCCGACTGCGTGAGGTCCACTTTGTCGATCGCCTTGTGGATGGCGCGGCGCATGAATGCCTGAATACGCTGGTCATCGGCAAGGTCGAGAAAGCCGCGCACCATCTTCAGCAGATAGCCGCTGAGGCGGGCAGTATTCTCAGCGCTGCTGAGCCAGCGGGCGATAATCTGCGCCGGATCGTGGCGGCGGATCAGCGCCAGCAGCGACTCGGTGTTGAGGAATTTGTCCTGTACGAACAGCGCGAGGTTATCAGCGATGCGGTCCTTGTTGCGCGGGATGATCGCGGTGTGGCGGCCAACCAGCGGGATCGGCACGCGGCGAAACAGTGCGCTGACCGCAAACCAGTCGGCCAGCGCGCCAACCATCGACGCCTCCGACACCGCCTTCAGCCCGGCTATCCACAGGTTTGGCGGGTTGTACAGCGGCCAGACCACCGTGGCGATAAACAGCAGCGCCGCCACGCCCAGCAGTATCAGCGGCAGGCGCCTGGCCTGCCGCAGTTCCAGTTCCTTATCCATAAACTCCCTACTTGCGGCGGCCGCCCATAATGCTGCCCAATACTCCGCGAATGATTTGATTGGTGATCTGCCGGGCGGCGCTTTTTGCCACGCTCTGCACCACGCCTTCGCGCTTGCCGCCGCGCGGCCCGGTGCTGCCAAACAGGATATCCTTCAGCCCGCCGAGAATGCCGTCATCGACCGCCACCGCATCGCCTTTCGCCGCCGGCGCGCTGGCGCTGTCGGTGGCTGCCTGCACCCCTTTTTGCAGCAGCTCGTAAGCCGACTCACGATCGACCGCTTCTTCATACTTGCCCGACAGCGCCGAGTGATTGATCAGCCCGTTACGCTCATCGTCGGTGACCGGCCCCATGCGCGAACCGGGGGCGATGACCGAGGCGCGCTGCACCACCGACGGGCTGCCTTTCTCATCCAGGAAGGAGATCAGCGCTTCGCCGGTGCCCAGCTCCTGAATTGCTGTGACAGTATCAAACGCCGGATTGGCGCGCATGGTCTGTGCGGCGACCTTCACCGCTTTCTGATCCTTCGGCGTAAAGGCGCGCAGCGCGTGCTGCACGCGGTTCCCCAGCTGGCCGAGCACCGCATCGGGAATATCCGCCGGGTTCTGCGACACGAAGTACACCCCGACCGCCTTGGAACGGATCAGGCGGATCACCTGCTCAATTTTATCCAGCAAAACGGCGGGCGCTTCATCAAACAGCAGGTGCGCCTCGTCGAAGAAGAACACCAGCTTGGGTTTCTCCTGGTCGCCCGCCTCCGGCAGCTGCTCGTACAGCTCCGACAGCAGCCACAGCAGGCTGGTGGCGTACAGCTTCGGCATCTGGTACAGCTTCTCGGCGGCGAGGATGTTGATCACCCCTTTGCCGTCGGCATCGGTGCGCATCCAGTCTTTGATATCCAGCATTGGCTCGCCGAAGAAATACTCGGCACCCTGCTGCTCCAGCGCCAGCAGCCCGCGCTGGATCGCCCCGACCGACGCGCTGTTGATGTTGCCGTACTGGCTCTGAAACGCCTTGGCGTTGTCGCCGATGTACTGCGTCATGGCGCGCAGATCTTTAAAGTCGAGCAGCAGCATCCCCTGGTCATCGGCCACGCGGAAGATGATGGTCAGCACGCCGCTCTGCACCTCATTAAGGTTTAGCAGGCGCGCCAGCAGCAGCGGGCCAAGGTCGGACACCGTGGCGCGCACCGGGTGGCCGCGCTCGCCGAAAATATCCCACAGCACCACCGGGTTGCTCTGCGGCGTCCAGCCGCTGACGCCGATTTTTGCCAGCCTGGCGCTGAGCTTTTCCGACTCCGCACCTGCTTTGGCAATGCCGGTCAGGTCACCCTTTACATCGGCCATAAACACCGGCACGCCGATGTTGGAGAAGCTCTCCGCCAGCTTTTGCAGCGTGACGGTTTTTCCGGTGCCGGTCGCCCCGGTGATCAGCCCGTGACGGTTGGCCATAGCGGGCAGCAGGTGCAGTTGGTGTTCGGTGGTCTGGGCAATCAGCAGCGGCTCGGTCATAGTGAGTTATCCATCGGGTTGGAAGAGGGGGGGACCCCTGTAAGCCTGGCAGGCATCCATTTTTCTACAAAAAATACATAACCATAAGGCGATGATGAGGAAATCATCGCGTAGTGTAAAGGATAAATTAATAGCGCTATTTACTCTCTGTCAATGCGGATTTTCAAGATGTCACGGCAGGGGAGGATGGCGGAGATAATAACAACTCCTCATCTCTTTTTATTTTTATGATGAAAATAAAAGCCAGGAAGGTTAAAAAATGTGCTGGTGGGCAGGGGTGTTTTTTAAAGTTAAATCATCCGTCTTAGACAGGATGTTATTAATAATTACAATTTAAATGAAAGAGCGTTGCACCCCATTTTGGATGCAACGGCTCTTAATGCTCTAAATGCGATGAATATAACGTGATTTTCTGTTCTAAGAGGGAACATTCATCGCTGCAATATTTTAAGATCCTGTTGGTCCTTGAGTAAGTACCATTTATGATACTTTTTTATTTTATCTCTGCTCACACAGCCGCGTTGTTCTAACGGGAGAAGCAAATGTCTGACTTTGTAAATGGAAATGCCGCATAGGTCGGCAATTTCTCTTGTCGACAACCCCTCAGAAGAGTGCTCTTTTAACGAGTTGAGAATAAAGATCTGTTCGGGGATATTAACCTTTTTAATCTCGACATTGCTAATACCCATTTCCATTGCCAGCATAAGCAGATTTTTAAGATGATTGTGGTGACCTTTGCGTAACTCACCTGAACTGTAAGAACATACAGAGGTTTTCATTTTGCCTACTCCATGGGCTTCAAAGGAAGCTCGTAGTATGAGATCCCAGTAATTCGTTAGCAACATTAACGTGAAATGAAGCTTGAATCAGAAGTTTTATCTAAAATTTATCATTTTTTTATTTTATTGTTCTGTTTTTGGGTGTTCAGTAAATCTAAGTTTGGAGGAGAATATGAGATTCAATATCGAAGGCGTAGTTATTTTTGATACCGAAAAGGCTTTACTTGTCAATCTGCTCACGGGAGATTGTATCGAGTTATCCCAAACATCGGCGCGCCTGCTGGCTGCATTGCTGACGCATTCCGGAGAGGTATTAGCGCGCGATGAGATTTTTCAGTCTATTTTTGATAAGTTTGGCGCACGGGCTTCTAACAGTAATTTGAATCAATATATTTCAATACTGCGAAAAAATTTACATGATTTGGGGATCGAACAGGAGATTATTATTACTGTCCCTCGCGTTGGGTTTACGATCTCGGAACATGCGGTAATTAATGAAGAAGTCAACGCTCCCAATGTCGCTGTCAATCAACGATGGCTGCCTTTTTTATACGAAAAGCTCATCGCGGGTCGGATCTATTTTATGGCCGGAGGGAGTGTTGTTTTTTTAGCATTTATTGTCTTTTTCTTCAGGGTGGAAGAGCACATCACAGAATTAATTCCGTCAAAGATGTCACTGAATCAATGCAGTTTTTATGTCTATCTTCCCATGTCAATGCAGGATATTCATAACGCTTTTTCTTTGTCCGGAAGAGTGCTGGACTGCTCGGTGCCAAAAAAAATCTATCTTTACAGTCAGGTTATAGAAAGTGATTTAGGTTACCACGTTCAAATTTTGATGGTTGAATGCGAACGAAATGGCAATCGTTGTACCAGTGAGTATATAAGAGAGATTCACAATGCTTAAGCTGTCAGCTTTGCTTGCAATTATTACCTGTCTGCTGTCGGTAGGTGGAGTAATTTATTTTTCCAAGGATCCCGTTTTTATCTGTGAAACGCCATTCACCCTGACTCAAAATGTAAATAATGAGGTGATTCGTGCCCAGGGCGTCATGTTTGTCCATGTTGACGGTGATAAACTGTTTATTAAAATGGATGGCCTGCTCACTCACCAAAGCAAAAAGTATATTATCGCGCGCACGATTGAGCTAGCGTATAAACACTATAATCTTAAGGCCGACCTCTATAAAGTTGTCAGCCTCGACACTGTGCGCGACGACACAGACAATATTGATGATGGGCTGGTCTCGGGCTTGCTTTTCGGTATGAGGCAGAAGGAAAAAATTATTTTCCTTAAGCGTGTCGGGGATAGTGTCATTTTGTTCGGCAATAATACCTTTCCGCAGTTCGGTTGCCTACGCAATCCAGCGGAGGCCCACAGTTAATCCCCTCGCTGCGCTAACAGGAAATTCTCTGTCCAGGTGCAGCAGGTTAACCGCAAACGGTGGGCCCAATCACAGCTGATGATGCCGCGAAATCAGCTATTTCGCGGCGTGGGTTAATCAGGCCGAGAGCCCACCGTCAAGCACCAGCGTCTGCCCGGTTAAATAGCTGCTGTTATCACCAATCAGAAAGGCGGCGGCCTGGGCCACATCCACAGGATCGCCCAGCCGCCGTAGCGCGATATTTTGCCGCATCGTTTTCAGTTTCGCGGCGGGAACAGCCTCAATCATTTCGCTGGCGATTAATCCCGGGGCCAGGCAGTTGACCCGAAGACCAAACCGGCCGACCTCCCGCGCCAGCGAACGAGCCATGCCAATCATCGCCGCCTTGCTGGCAGCATAGGCCGTCTGCCCGCTGTTGCCCTGAAGCGCTGTGACGGACGACATCAGCACGATCGAACCGCTTCCCTGCGTCATCATCTCGGCAAGCAGCCCCTGGTGCCAGTTCATCACTGAGACCAGATTGTTATCAAGAATTGCGCGCCAGTCCTGCGCATTCTGATGAATGTGCAGGGCATCGCGGGCGATCCCCGCGTTATGAATAATGGCGTGCGGTGCGCCAAACTGTTCGAGTAACGACCCGGCGACCTGCGCGACGCGCCCGTCATCCGTGCCGTCGCAGCATACCCCTTCAACCCAGGTGTCGGTGCCCATACTCCGTGCCTGCGCCAGCGTCGGCGCAATGCTCTCTGCGCTGCGGCCGGTAAAGACGATGTTCCACTCGGTCAGCAGGTGCATAACCAGCGCCTTGCCTATTCCCCGGCTGCCGCCGGTTATCAATATCCATTTGTTGGTCATATTAACGCGCCATCTCCTGCTCAATAAGCTGACAAAGCTCTTTGAGGGTCATAAAGGGATGATTGATAAACATATCGGCCGTCAGCGTGACCTTAAACTCGCGCTTTGCCAGCACCATGAGTTCGACATAATCCAGGCTATCCAGCTCAAGCTGTGGCAGCGTCGTTTCTGGCGTGATTTCGCCGGGTTCCAGATCTTTTGCATCGCAGATCATTTCGCTGATTTTGCGGTATACAGTCATAATATTATCCTTATTTATGCTATGGCCACCGGGCCAATCTTGAGAGTGACGGCAGTGCTGATAAAGTGATTGCGCGAGTGGGTTCTGGCTGCAATACGGATAATCGCACCTTGCTGAAGATCGCCGATGACCATCACCGGCAGCGTTTCCAGCGTCAGATTTTCTGCCGGGTCGTGCGGATGCCAGTCTGCCAGCAGGCGGTGGTCAAAAAGGCTTTCCTGATGCGTCTGAATCACGGGAATGTGGGCGAACAGGGCTTCCAGCGTCGTGCCCTGCGGCAGCATAGCGGCGACGGCCTCCTGACGAAGCAGCGCCTCATCCTGAATCAGGTGGCGAAACAGCAGCGCGTCGAGGAAGTGCCAGCGCTGTCCGGCAGGTAAAAGCGAGGCAAACTTCTGCTGAAGTCGCGCCAGCGTGGGGCGATCCAGCTCGCCGCGGCTGACGTTGACGCTGTCGACGTCCGGCAGGGCAGCGGTGGGTGCGATCTGGCAGGTGAGGCAGGTTTCTCCGCTGGCCGGGTCGCGAACGATGGCCGCTGCCGCTTTTTTCTCATCGCGTATCAGCTGATAGGGCATGTCACACCACAGCGGTCTGCGCAGGCGTACCGTGCATTTCAGCAGGGGGGCATCGCTGGCAGATGGACTGATTGCGGCTTTGACATCAAGTAACGCGCGCATGCCGTGTACGCTAAGATGCGCTGCGCCCTGTTTTTGTGCCCAGGACGCGTCGAAATGGACAGGATTGTAATCCCCGGAGAAGCCTGCCCAGTCGTGTGCATCGCTCAGGGTGTAGTGCAGCGGCATCATGGGTGTTTTTCCAGGATCAGTGCCGCATTGGCTCCCCCAAAGCCAAAGCTCAGGTTCAGCGTGCGGCGAATGTTCCCGGCGCGATGTCCCTCAACGATATAGTCGAGGTCACAGAGCTCGTCCGGCTGCTGATAGTTGGCGGTTGCCGGCATGGTGCTCTGTGCCATCGCCTGCAGACAAACAATGCTTTCAAAAACGCCGGCAGCGGAGATGAGATGGCCCGAGTAGGACTTGGTACTGGAGACGGGGATCGCGTACGCGGCCTCACCGAGCGCCATCTTCAGCGCCTGGGTTTCATTGAGATCGTTCAGCGGCGTTGAAGTGCCGTGAGCATTGATATAGTCCAGCTGCGTGGGCGCCAGCTGCGCCTGATGCAGGGCTTCAGTAATGGTTTTAACGCGCGCGAGACAATCCCCGGCGGGCGACGTGAAGTCCCAGGCATCGGAGAAGTTTGCGTAACCGGTGATCTCCCCGAGGATCGTTGCGCCGCGCGCCAGGGCACTTTCGCGTTCTTCAAGGCAGAGTACCGCCGCGCCTTCGGAGAGCACAAACCCACTGCGGTGGGCGCTGAACGGGCAGCTGGCGCGTTGTGGATCGGACTGCTCCTTACTTAACGCCCCCAGAACGTCGATGTTCCACACCGCACAGTGGCTGGTCAGCGACTCTCCGGCGCCGGCCAGCATCATTTTTGCTCTACCGCTGCGGATCACCTCGCAGGCATCGCCAATCACCATTGTACCGGTGGCGCAGGCAGCAATAACCGTATTTTGATAGCCGCTTAGCCCCCAGAACTGGCTGCACGCGGCCGTGGTCACGCTGGGCATCGCGAAGAAACAGTTAAACGGCGAGGTGACGCCGGTGGTGGCAAACTCCTCCTGGGCGCTGTAGCTTTCATCCAGTCCCGCCCAGCCTGTTCCCATAATCACCCCACAATCCAGCGCAGAATAAAATGCGCGCGGCAGCGACTCACCAAAGGCCATCGCCATCGCCTGGCGCGCTGCGCCGACCGTCAGACGCGCAAAGCGCGGCAGCTTACGGCGGATCGCTGCGGGTACACCTTTCAGGCTTGGCTCCTCATCGATCAGCCCGAGAAAACGGGTATGAATGCCCAGCTCAGTTTTATCCACGTAGCGGTAGCCCCGGCGGTATTCCATGATCGACTGCCAGCTAGCTGCTGCCGTTGCGCCAAGCGGCGTGACGGCACCGTATCCGGTCACAACCACGCGTTTTCCCTGATTATTTAACGTCATTATTTAATATCCTGTATTGCGTTTTGCCACCCCCCTGCGCCAGCCAGAGCTGAAGCGTGGCGTAGAGGTAATCGTATTGCGTTTGTGCAAGGGTATTTTCCAGCGTCAGCAGATCGTCCTGGGCGTCCAGCAGCGTTTTAAAATCTACCGCGCCAGCGCGATAGCGGCTTTCAGTCAGGGTTAAACGCTGGCGGCCCAGCGACAGCGACTGCTGCAGGCGGCTGCGCTGCTCCGCGGCGCTAAGGCGCTTCTCCATCGCGTTATCCACCTCGGCGAGAGCGGTATACGCGGTGCGGCGAAAAGTGATGGCCGCCTGTTGGATCGCCAGCCCCGACTGCCTGACGGTGAGCTGTGTGGTATTCCACTGGATAAAGGGCAGCGCGAGTGACGTGCCGACGGTGCGAACGGGGTCGCGGAACCACTGGCTGAACGCCTGGCTTCCGGCATTCAGAGCAGCATTTAACGACAGCGAAGGGTAGAAGCTCAGCCGCGAGGCGTCATAGCCCGCCAGTGCCGCGCGCAGGCGTGACTCAGCCGCCTGAATATCGGGGCGATGGGCAATCACCTGCAGCGGCGTTTTTTCCCGCACCGGCACGCGCTGGCTGGGCAGCAGGAAGGCGGCCTCCGCCGTGTGCTGCTCCGCAGGGCGGTTAAGCAGCAGCGCCAGCGCATTGCGCGCGTTTTCACGCTGTTGCTGCAGCGTGCGCAGCTGGTTCTGATGCTCAATCAGCGCCTGCTGAGAGAGCAGCACATCCAGCTGTCCGACCTTGCCTGCCCGGAACCAGGATGCCACCTGCTGCGCCGTCTGTTGCGAGATCGCCAGGCTTTGTTGCCGGTTGCGGATCTGCTGGTTGTAGAGGGCAATGTTCCAGTAAAGCTGCGCGGTGGTGCCAATGGTGGAGAGCACCGTGGCCTGATAGTCCTCAGCGCTGGCGACGGCCTGCCATTCGCTTTGCTCGCGAACACGCGCCAGCTTGCCCCACAGATCCAGCTCGTAGCTCAGGCTTAACTGGCTGCTGTAGCTCTCGCTGGTCGCGGCGGCGCCGCGCAGGTGCTGGCTGTTGCTGGCACTGCCGGTCAGCTCCACGTTCGGCGACAGGTTAGTGGCGGTTAGCCCGGCGGCCACGCGCGCCTGCTGCAGGGTAATGGCCGCGGCGGCCACATCGTTATTACTGGTCAGAACCTGCGTGATGATGCGCGACAGCGTGGGGTCGTCGAAACGTTCCCACCAGTTGTCATACCGCCGATCGAACCGATCGGACCGATCCACAGCGGGCCAGCGCTCGGGCAGTGAAAGCAGCGGGCGCTGATAGTCACTCTTGCCGAGGTGACCGCAGCCGCTCAGCAGCAATATCGCGGTAAGTAAGGCGGGGATCTTCATTCTCGCGCCAGCGCCTCCATCGGGTTAAGTCGGGCAGCTCTGCGCGCCGGAAAATAGCCGAACGTCACTCCAATAGCCGCGGAAAACAGGCAGGCGATGACCAGCGGGAAGAGGGTAAAAACCATCGTGAACTCATCCGTTATCAGTGAAAACAGCGTACCTACCAGCCACGAACCGGCGATGCCTGCCAGCCCGCCCAGCACGCAGATGGTGACGGCCTCGATCAGAAACTGATTCATAATGTCCGACGGCCGCGCACCGACAGACAGGCGAATGCCGATTTCATGGGTGCGTTCCGTAACCGATACCAGCATGATATTCATGACGCCGACGCCGCCGACCAGCAGCGAAATAGCGGCAATCGCCGTAATCAGCAGCGACATCGAGTCCGAGGTTTTTTGCAGCGCCGTTGCCAGCTTATCGTCGGTCTGGGTAAAAAAATCCTTTTTGCCATGACTGCGTACCAGATGATCCACCGCTCTGCGCGTCGCTTCGGCGGGCTTCAGCGTCTCCTGAAAGCGCAGAGTGATGGCTTCGAGCGGTTTGTCGCCGGTGATGCGCTGCTGTAGCGAGGTGTAGGGTATCCAGCCGCTGACAAAACCGCCGATCATCTTCGGCCCGGGGCGTGAGGCCACGCCGATCACGCGCCACGGCGCCCCGGCAATCTGTACGATCTTCCCTAGCGGATCTTCACCATCCGGAAAGAGGGCATCACGGCCGGTTTCATCAAGGATCAACACCGGTTCGCTTTCAGCCACATCCCGTGCGCCAAAGCCGTGTCCCTGTACGAACTGCAGTCCCTGTAAGGCAAAGTAGTTCTGCGACACGCCGTTCAGCATGACGGAAGCGTCGTAGCCTTTGCGCACGGCTGTCGTCATGCTGCTCAGCAGCGGGGAGACGCCCACCACCCACGGGAGTTTTTCCAGGCTGCTGACATCATCCATTGACAGAGCACGTGTCATATCCGGGCGCTGATTGCCCCAGCCGCTACCGGGATGGATTTCCAGCGTGGTGGTGCCGAACTTACCAATTTCATTCATGATGGTCTGACGGGCGCCTTCACCCACGGCCATGGAGGAGACAACGGAGGAGATGCCGATAATAATCCCCAGCATGGAGAGAAAGGCGCGCATGCGGTGCCCGCGCAGGGCGCGCCAGGCCATGCGGAAAGATTCCGTCAGACTGCGCGTCAGCGAGGCACGCCCGTTATCCTGCTCAGGCAGGGAGACGGGCGTAGCTGGCCGGGTCTGACGGGCATCTTTGATGATTCTGCCGTCGCGGATCTCAATCACCCGCTGCGCCTGGCGGGCAATCTGGTGGTCATGGGTGACGATAATCACCGTGTGACCTGCGGCATGAAGCTGATGCAGTACGTCCATCAGGGCTTTGCCGCTGACGCTATCGAGCGCACCGGTCGGCTCGTCGGCGAGGATGACCTGCGCCCCGTTGATTAACGCCCTGCAGATGCTGACGCGCTGCTGCTGACCGCCTGAAAGCTGGGTCGGGCGATGATGAAGACGTTCGCTCAGGCCCAGCTTGTCTGCCAGGGAATGAATACGGGCGTAGCGCTCTTTTTCCGGCATCGCGGTATACAGCGCCGGCATGGCGATATTCTCTTCCGCCGTCAGATAGGGCATTAAGTGGTAGCGCTGAAAAATAAAGCCCAGATAGCGACTGCGCAGTTCGGCAAGATGCTGGCTGTCGGCCAGGTGTACCGCCGCGCCATCGATCAGCACCTCGCCGGAGGTCGGGCGGTCCAGGCAGCCAATGATATTCATCAGGGTAGATTTACCGGAACCGGAAGCGCCGACGATGGCCACCATCTCCCCGTGCCCAATGGTGAGTGAGATATCGCTTAACACCGGTAGGGTTTGCGTTCCGGCACGAAACGCCCGGCAGACATGGCGTAAGATGATTATGGGTTCCATGGATTACGCCTGGCCTCCGTCCGGGGTCAGTGCCACCCGATCGCCGGGCTGAGCCCCCGCCAGCACTTCGGCGTACTGACGGTCGGAGATGCCAATCTGTACGGTGCGCGAGTAGAGTTTGCCGTGATTAAAGACGCGGATGCGGTAGTGGTTGGCCTCCAGCGGCTGCCCCAGTGCGGCCAGCGGAATGCGCAGCACGTTGTTCGCTTCAGCAATGCGGATAAACACCTGAGCCGTCATCGAAGTTTTCAGCTCGCGGTCGGCGTTCGGCACGGTAAAGGTGCCGGTGTAATAGACCGCAGAGGCCTGCTGATTGGTGCTATTTCCCCGGCTGTTTTGCTCTTCCAGCGCCTCCTGGGGGGCCGGCTGCACGTAGCCCATCTCACTGTCGTAGCGTTTGTCGGGATTGGCGATAACGTAAAACTGCAGCGGCTGGCCAGGATGGATCTTCTGAATATCCGCTTCGGAAATGCGCGTCTGTACCTGCATGGTGTCGAGATCGGCCAGCACCAGGATCGTCGGTGCGGTTTGCGACGACACAATCGTCTGCCCTTCGCGTGTCACAATACCGAGTACCTCGCCGTCCATTGGGGCGACGATGCGGGTATAGCCAAGGTTCGCGTTGGCCGTTTTCACCGCCATTTCACCCTGCACAATCAGCGCGTCGTTTACCGCAATTTGCTGCTGCTGCGCATCGTACTGTGCCTTCGCCTGTTCAAATTCACTGCGAATGCCGGAGCCATCGCGCATCATCATCTTCTGCCGCTGATACTCCTGGCGGTAGCGCAGCAGCGTGGCTTGCGCCGCCAGCTTCTGCGCCTTCGCGCTGGCTAACTGCGCCAGCGCATTGTTCAGTTCTGACTCCTGGAGAGTGGGATCGATCTCTGCCAGCAGCTGGCCTTTACGCACAGTGTCACCCTGCTGCACGTAGAGCTTGCGCAGCTGGCCATTCACCTGGGCTCCGACGTTAACCTGCACGGCGGGTTTCAGTATGCCGGTAACCATGACTATTTTTGTGATGTCACCACGTTCAAGCGTTTCAAGCTGAAGGCTTTCCTGTGGGGAAGATGAGGTGTCGAAGGCTGCAATGGCGGCGAGGGTCACGGCTATCGCCAGCACACAGCCTGTCGCTATCCAACGGGGTCTAAGCTTCACGTCGCGGCTCCTGTGGCGTCAGTTGGCCTTCAGCGAGACGATAAACGCGATGAAAACCGGACATCACCTGTTCGCTATGGGTCACGACAATCAACGATTTTCCGTGGCGCTGACAGTGGGCGTGGAGGGCCGCCATCACGATGGCTGCCGTTTCGTCGTCAAGATTGGCGGTCGGTTCATCAAGCAGCAGAACCGGGCGCGAGCTGTACATCGCCCGCGCCAGCAGCAGGCGCTGACGTTGCCCCAGCGACAGTGCGGCATGGCTTTCGCGGATCAGGGCATTAATCCCACCGGGCAAGCCGCGCACCGCCTCCCCGAGCGCAAGCGACTCCAGCAGTGCCTCAATGCGCTGCTGGTCGCGCTCGCGGTAGGCGGCGTCAAACAGGGTAATGTTTTCGCGTACGGAGGCGTTAAACAGGATATCTTCCTGGCTTTGCAGGCAGACAAACTGCGCCAGCTGCTGGCGAGGTAGCGGAATATCACCGGCATAGCAGGTGCCCGCCTGCGGCGAAAACAGCCCGGCAATCAGCCGCAGTAAGGTGCTTTTCCCCGCGCCGGACTCACCGAAAATGGCTATCTGCTCACCGGCCGCCAGAGAGAAAGAGACCGAGTCGAGAATCGTTTTTTCCGCATCCCAGGCATAGCGGATGGCCTCAAAGTGGAGATGTGGCGGGCTGTGCGCCAGGACCGGTTCGGGCGGGGCGGCTTCTGCACCGTTTTCCGCTGGCAGAAACAGGCTGTGCGCGCGGCCGTCAATGATGTGCAGCTGAGACTTCTGGATCACCGAGTAGAAGATGCGCGTAATGTATGAGGTAAAGATCTGGCGCAGAAAGCTGTAGGCAAAAAAATCGCCCAGCGAGATCAGCTTGCTGTGGACCATGGGCAGCACCAGCAGCATAAAAATCACCATCTCTATGCTGCCCGTCAGCTGGTAAAGCCCCTCTTTTACCTGCTGATAGATTTTTTGCCGCTGCAGGCAGGAGAACAGATCGCGGCTATAGGCAGCAAAGGCGATCTGGCGCTGGCTCTCCAGCCCGGCGGTTTTGACCGTCAGAACGCCCTGTAACGTCTCCATAAAGAAATCGTTCAGTGCCGCTCCCTTCAGCTGTAGCTGCTGGGTGTACCAGCGATCGCGGATCACCGCCCAGATGCTGATCAGGCCCATGACCGTCACGCCGACGGCAGAAATGGCCGCCAGCAGGGGGGCGATCCAGAACATGATGGCAAGGGAGATGACGGCGATCACCCAGTCGGAGCGCAGACTGTTGTCGAGCTCGATCTTTTGTAGCATTCCCGACTGCCAGGCGGTGAAACGGCTGAAAATCTCCCCCGGCGCGCGCTTTTCAAAAAAGCGCAGCGGGTTGTTCAGCAGACGCGAGAAGCCGAGGCTGCTGTTGATCAGCACGAAGCGTTTGATAAACCTTTCGCTGACGATCCTGACACCCATTGCCATCAGCGTGGAGACAATAAACGCCACGATAAATGCCCCGTAGGGGAAGGTGTCGCTCCCGGTACTGGAGAAGGCCTGGTTAATCGCGTTGCTCACCATCGTTGGCATCAGAAACAGGCTAAGCGACACCAGAAAAGTCAGCAGCATCAGCCGGTAGATCCCCGGTACGGCGGCGGTCTCCTTCAGGCTCATAGCACGCGGCGCGCGCGGCGCTTTGCTCTGCGGGGGTTCTGCGATCGGAGCGGCCAGATGCGTGTCGGGATCGACAATCAGGGCATAGCCGCTGATCTCCTGCTTCAGCGCCGCCAGCGGCAGCCACTGCTCTCCTATCGCCGGATTCATCACGCAGGCATGATTGCCTTTGCGGTAAGCCAGCAGCACAAAGTGGCTGGCACCGTAGTGCAAAATGGCCGGTAGCGGCAGATCCCGCAGCTCAGCATGTTCAAACAGGACCGGCGTAGTGGCCACGCCCAGGCGGGCCATCATCTTCATCAGTGCATCAAGTGAGGTGCCGTGATCGGAAGCCGGAAACAGCTCGCGCAGGGTTTCCAGAGAGACGCGCTGCCCCTGGGTTTGGGCCAGCATCGCCACACAGGCGAGACCGCACTCGTTGGTCTCTTCCTGAAAAATAACATCGGGGATCGTCGTTTTCATCATGATGTTCAGTGATTAATAAAATAGAGAGAGTGGTTGTGCCAGAGCAACCAGTCCTGGGGACGGGTTCGCAGCGTCTGTTCGATAATGCCAGGCAGGGCGCCGGGCACCGCTTTAGCCGCCACGGGGGCATGAATATGGATATGCAGGCCGCGATCGTAATAGAGATGATAAAAAACCACCTGGGCGGAGATGGCAGCAGACAGGCGTACCACGCCGTTGTGTAACTTTGCCGCGCGTCCAAACAGACGGCAGGGCAGCTTAGCCGCCAGCGCGCCCTCTGCCTGCAGGGTATAGTCCGGAGAAATATCCGGGAAAATGATCATATTCTGCTGACCCTCGATGACGTCGTTCAGCAGCGACATCAGATCGCCAGCCAGCGCCTTATTCTGCTGATGAATTGAGCAGTAGGAGAGCTGGATCCCACCCAGCGCCCGCGTGTGGCGGTTATAGCGCGCCGCACTGGCGGAGACGACCACGCTGGCTCTCCCCGGCGTCACGCTGGCGCCCACCATCGCGGCCAGCACATCGGAGACGGAGTGTAACGGCGCGAGAATAATCGGGTGCTTTTCGCGGTGCAGCGGTGCGACTACCGCATCAAGCTGTCTGGCGCAGCGCTGGATCTGCTGCAGAAGTGCCGGGTTCTGTCCCCAGGTGGCCGCTTCTTCCAGCAGGCGACGGCGCACCGCAATCCACGCGGCGTTGATCTTCTCAGTCTGCCCCGTCAGACAGCGGTAGTTCTCGGTTGCCACCGCATTTTGCAAACGCCAGCCCCGGCCGACAATACGCAGTGCACAGAGCGCCCTGGCGACCGCGAGTAGCGCGGGCAGATAGCCGTATCGCAAAATTTTGCGCAGTATCACCATGGCCGCGCGCGACCCCAGACTGCGTAATGCAGCAGTCCGCTCAACGCCATTTCTGACGCTAAAGACGATACGGATCAACAGAAGCTTCAGCACCGGGATCACTTATCCTCGCTGAGCAGTTGCCGCATTCGGTCGGCAAACGCCGGGAAATCGCGATCCTGAGCGACGACGTAACGCCGGTTAATAATAAAAATTGGCGTGGAGCGGATAGCGTAATGGCGGGTCACCTCCGCCATATAGTTCAGGCGGTTTTTTACTGCGTCACTCTGACTGACACGATGATATTCCCCTACGTCGATATTATTTTTTGTTAGCCAGGCTTCAAGCGCTTCGCCATCGCTGAGGTTAATATTGCGCGTAATGATGGCGTTATAGGCGCTGTCGCGATACTTCTCTTCAATACCCATCTCCTCCAGCGTGGCAAATAGCGGAGCGTAGACGGCCAGGCCATTATCGTCGCTGGTGATGTGAATCGCTTTGAACTGGCTTCCCGCCGGCAGCGAACGTGCGAATTCGGCGAGATTATCTTCATTCGCGGCACAGTAGTGGCAGCCAAGAGACATCACCTCAATAATGGTTTTGTTGTCCTTAATAGGGCTGTTTTTAACCTCTTCATCGCTGACCTCACGAAAAGCTTGCGTCTGGTTAACGTCAGAGGAAAAGGTATTAAACACAAACAGGTGATAGCACAGTACGGTTATCAGTACAGAGATTATTATCAGCAACAGGGAATAGCCGATAAATGTGCGGCGCTTAATCTGGATAGTCATCTTCATCTCGTTATGAAACAGAAAAATACCCGGAAAAGAGTGACTCCGGGTATTAGCCCTTCAAGGGTTTAGTTCAACACGCCACAATTGCTGCTGGCCGCATCTTTTGAGGTGCTGGAAATAACCGTACCGTGCTTATCGGTGCAGGTTGTTACCAGCTTACAGGACTTCACGCTCCCTGATGTAATCAGCTGATAGGTGCTTTCACAGGTCTTACAGGTGCCACCAATAATGCGTGCGGCTTCAACAGCGGTCACTTTTTTCATCTTTATTTCCTTACTTTAGGTTGATTTTGCAGACAGGTGCTGCGCGATACCGACGGAAAACCCGGCGGTAAATATCGAATTTATTGCTTTATCTTGAGGGCGTAAGCCATTTGAACTTCTCAAAAAGAGCGATGTTGTTTTTTATATTTAGCCTTTTCATTAGCTTGCGCTTTACATAGCTTATTTTTCGGATGTCCGTGTCCGCCTGATGGGCAATATTTGACAGGGATTTCCCTCTCAATATCTCTTCAATTAACCACCACTCATTACAGGAGATTAAATGATGGACATCACCACTGCGTAGAGTGTTACGGGTATAATCTATCAGCGAGTAGCTGAACCGGTTTTCATTGGCTTTTTTTTGATTCAGTCCATTAAGAAAAGCAGGGATATGCTCCATTTTTTCATTTTTCATTAACCAGTGCGCCTGTGGAAACAGGTTGTAGATGGTTAAGAAAAATGGCATATGATGATTGCTTAGCATAATGACCAGCTTTTTGTTCTGGTGCTTATAACAACCCTGCATTCTGTTCAGCATCACAAAACGCTCCATAGGGAGCATATCTAAATCGCAGAAAAGCCACAGGTGTTGGTTACCCTCGATCCTGCTTTTAGTTCGATCAATAAGCTGTTCGTAATCATCCGTTAGCGAAAATGACACATTTCTTGTTTCACGAAATAAAGATGAAATGCTCGCCTTCATCCCCTCAAAAAAGTAGGCATTTTCGTCATAAAAAAAACATCGATACGTCATGCTGAAAATCCCTTTTGATGCCGTTACTGATAATTCAATATGTAGTTTGCCGTGGCGGTAAAAGGCCCGGTGGTCAAGGTTTCTTTTGATAGCGCTTCAGGCTCTGCGGCGACAAAAGCTTTAAAGTTCAGCTGCATCATCCCGCTTTTAAGCGTGACAGGAAGCGTTGCCACTCCCAGTTGGATCGGCGTGTTATCTTCTTCCAGCAGTCCGATGCCAATACCGCTGGCCCCATTGGATGTCGAGGGTTTTATCGCCAGGTGGTCTTTCAGATTGGGGTTTTCGCTGCCGCTAAAGGTTACGGTGACGGTACTTGCCAATTGCGGATTACAGTCCTGTAGCTTGAGCGTGAAAGCAATGGGTTCACTTTTCTCAGAGTGGTAAAGATCGCGCGTTGAAATTTTGCCAAAATCTACCGGTGCACTTTCCGATTCCGGAGCGATGCTGCAGGGGATAGCCACCACAACGCCTTTAAAATCCAGCTGGCCACCAATCAGTTCGCCAGCGGCCTGCGCGGGACCCGCAAGAAGCAGAGGCAGCATCAGTACGAGACCAATAATGATATTTTTCATTCTCTTCCCTTACTGGAATTGCGCGACGATAGTTGCCGAGGCGCTGAATTCGCCTTCCTGAATCATCGACGTGGCGCTTTTTGCAATCGGCGCGGCCACGAGATTCCAGTTCCCTTCATTATTGGTAAAGCCCGGAACGTCATAAAAAGTATTGGGGATGATGGCTTTACCCTGACTGTCCTTAAGGGCGATACCCAGCTCG
Organism: Erwinia aphidicola; assembly: GCF_014773485.1. Taxonomy (GTDB): domain Bacteria; phylum Pseudomonadota; class Gammaproteobacteria; order Enterobacterales; family Enterobacteriaceae; genus Erwinia; species Erwinia aphidicola. The sequence goes on from NZ_JACXBP010000004.1 coordinate 195,595, forward strand.
GGACGCGCAGGAGAGCCACTGACGCTGAGATATCGACCGTCGTCAAAAGCCGGCGAGGGCTGTTGAATACCCAGCTTGATATTCAGTGCGCCACTGGCAAAACTTCCTCCCTGGCACTTCACGTGGATCGGTATATTTTGGCTGTAATTAATGCCGTTCAGCTTGCTGCCCGTTCCGGGGATGGTGCCAAAATCCACCACCACAGGCGTGCCCTGATTAATCACGCACTTGTCCGGAACGGTAATGATGGCGGAATTGATGTTGGTGCGCGAAAGGGCCACCGTGCCCTGGTTACCCGCGACGAGGCTGCCGAACAGCCTGGCAATCTCGGTACCCTCCAGCCTGATGCCGTTAATAATGGGTTTGGTCACCATAAAGGTCACGCGGCCCATCGAGCCCGAGTCCATATCGGGCGTTATTCTTGAGGAGGGCGCGGTGCAGCTGTTCGCCAACATATTTGAAACGTTATTAAACGGCACGGCAAAATACTCGCGCCGCGCGCCGCTAATCCAGATCTCAATTTTGACGGACAGGTAGTCATTGAGCTTGAGAAAGCCTGCGTAGCGACTGTCCTGTGGCAGCGTCGCCGTGGAGGAGAAGTAGATAGGCGCATTGCTAATATTGCTGTTGCAAAACACCCTGGCCGAGTAGCTTCCGCTCAGGCTATAAGCGCGCGGGATAGTGGCACCTATGCGATTATCGGTAATATCCTGATTTTCCAGGTTGATGTTGTAGTCATAGGTGCCCGCCGTCGGCTCAATGGCGCCATGAGGCTCGGCGGACCAGGCTAAATGAGGCAGCAGCAGTGCAGCAGCAGAGAGGAGGCCCCGACAGCGTGGCTGGCGTAACAGCGTGGAATTTTTCATTACAGATACTCCATTTTCAGGCGGATCAGACTGCTAAATTCGCCATTGCTGACGTGACTGCCCGTTGATTCCAGCGCGGCCATAAAGTCAAACTCGCTGTCGCCGGCATTGATCAGATAAGAGCGGGCTGTCTGATTGAACGCCAGCGCGTTGCCGTTGATATCCAGCAGCCGGATGCCTGCGCCCTGCACGGTTCCGTGAATGCGCAGCAGTTCCGCGTTGCTGGGATCGGCCTCTCCCATAAAAATCAGCTGGATAGTTCGCTCACCCTCGGGATTGGCCGCCCTGTTACTGACCACCCGCTTCGCCCCGTTAGGGGCTGGCGCACCGGCGGCTCCTTTCAGGCAATTTTTCAGATTCAGTCTGATGTGTACCGGCTGACTGCGATCGCCAGCCTGATGAAAACGTCCCGCGTCAATTGCTCCCAGCGCAATATCCCGCATATGGCTCTGCGTTATCACCGTACACGGCAAGGTAAGATCCAGACTGTGGAACCGGACAATGCCGTTGACCTCGCGAGTCTGCTCCCCGGCCTTAAGATCTGGCAGCCGTAACGTCTCTGCCTGCAGCGGAAGTGTCAGGCTCATCATCAACAGAGTCAGAGATGAAAGTGTGTGGCGCATTGTCGGCTCCCTGTTACCTGGTTACTGATCCTGCTGCGCAGGCGGTAGCGCTTTACAGGTGTTGCCGTCACAGCGGTATTTCAGCTCCGGGTGGCCGCCATAATCGTTGACGAACATCATGGAGAAGGTGCTGACGCTCGCTTCCGTGATAGCAAACTGCTGGCTCGATTTCGGCGCAATCATGATCCCTGGAAAGTGGGTGAGTTTGCGCTTCGCATCGTCCGACAAGCCAAGAAGGGTGATGTAATAAGGCGTCGGATTCTGTGCCGTTATCTGATTGCCGTTTTTCTGGAACACCACCTGGTCCTGCCAGACCTCGCTTTTACTTTTTGGGATCACGGCAGCCGGCCGGTAAAACAGCTTGATGCGTGACTGCATCGCCAGCTGCAGCGTATTCGGCTTATCGGGTTTCGGCGGGATCTCACGCACGTTGAGGAAGAACAGACTCTCCCTGTCCTTGGGCAGCTGCTCTATTCCCGAAGTCTTTGTGACGCGTGCAATTCCCTTTTGCCCGCCATTAATGCGCTGCAGCGGAGGTAAAACCAGCAGCGGTGCCGTGATCTTATTGCCCTTTTCATCCTCTACCCACGACTGGGCAAGAAAAGGAATGGCTGAACTGGTATTCGAGAGATTTACGCTAGCTGAGGCCTCTTTCTCGGTAATAATCAGCCGGGTCCGATCGAGTGAAATACCCGCTACGGCCTGGCCACTGAGTACGCTCAGCGCCACGGCGGCCATCCAATGGGTTGTGTATTTATTCATGCTCATTTTTGACCTTTTATGACTGTGAATTAACATCATGGGCGTGCTTAGCGGCACGGCAGCAGCAAGCTGGTGGCTTGCTCGTTGATATCCGACGGCATGGCGATGCGGCACTGATTTTTACCATTCCAGACCACGTTCAGCGTCTCGTCAGGATTGACCCCGGCCAGCCAGGCTTGCCCGTTATCCAGCACCATCGCCACGCTGACACCGTCTGCGTTATAAACCTCGGCACCAAATGGCGGTACGCTATTGTCAGCCAGGCGCAGCGTGGCCATGATTTTCAATCCCCTTGCCATGCCAAAAGCCTGATAGCCGATGGCCCCTTCGGTCAGCGTCGCGGTGGTAATGGCTTTGGCGGGTTCGATGTCGCCATCCATCGCGTCAACGTCAACGCGGGTATCAAAACTGCTGTAGCTCACGATGTCCGGCACCACGGCAATACCAAAACTGTTGGTTCTTGAACGTTTGTCATTAAGCGGCACACCGCCGATCCCGTTGGTGTCGACCATCACCCGCGCCGTGTTCATGGTGGCTCCGCCGTTGTGCAGCGCCGCGCCATGACGTGTGGCGGTAAAGCCGCCGCGCACTGATGTGCCTAGCGCCACAAAGCGATTTTGCTGGTAGCTGGCATTGGTGTTGATATCTGCCATCTGCGCACGACGCTGGTAGTAGCCGTCAACGCTGGCGTTGCCGTCCTGGCTGGCGCCGCTGCGGATACGCCACAGATTGTTAGCGTCGCTGTTATCGGTGTAGGACGCCATCGGGCTGCTCTTGCCGTTATAGCTCTGTACATCCACACCGGCCCACCGGCTGTCACCTATCGGGATCGAGAGCGAGAGGGCGAGAGAATCATCCGTGCGTCCACGATAGTCGGAGCGGTATGCCGAAAGATTAGCGCTGATGCCTTTAGTATCCCCCACGCGGAAGCTGCGGCTGACAGACATGCCGTAGCGCTCCCTGCGTTTGTTTTCCCAGTAATTTTGATGGGTGTAAGACAAAAACAGGGTGGTAGCCTGGTCCGCGCTATCCGGCCAAAAGGTTTTATTGGCGGTGATGGTGTACAGCTCTTTTTCACGGCCAAAAAACGGTGAGTCCTGATAGTCGCGGTAGCGATCGTCGAGGTATTGCGCCATCGTTCGGTAATTTTTTTGCGAAAAGCGGTAGCCTGCGAAGGTGATCGCACTGTGGTATTCGTCAAAGGTTTTCGCATAGCTCAGCTTCCAGGAGGTGCCGGTAAGACGCTCGCCATCACGCTGTTTACTCAGGGATTGGGTGGCATCGACAGAAAGGGCCCCCAGCACGCTCAGGTCGCGCCCAACGCCCACTGTGGAGGCGGAAAATTCCTCACCAGACGTTTGCAGCCCGCCGTATAACGACCAGGCATTACTGACCCCCCAGGAAAAATCCCCGGAAATGAACGAAGGCCCCTGCAGCTTATGGCTGTAAGTCGACGGCGTGCCGCCGGCAAGGTTGTAGCGTACGTATCCCGGGCGCGTCAGATAGGGAATGTCGGCGGTATTAATCTGGAAGGTAGACACCGAGCCGTCCTGCTCTTCGACGCGGACGTCCAGCGTGCCGCGCACCGAGCTGCGCAAGTCCTGAATATTGAACGGTCCCGCAGGCACGGTGGTTTGGTAGATAATACGACCGCTCTGGCTGACCGTTACGGTGGCGTTCCCGCGCGCAATCCCCTGAATTTCAGGCGCGTAGCCTTGCAGGGCGGGGGGGAGCATGCGTTCGTCACTGACGAGGTTTGCCCCGGTAAAACGCACCGTGCTAAAAACCTGCGAATTGAGCGAGATTTCACCCAGCGTCAGTTTGGCCGCCATCATCGGCAGGGGACGATAGGCGTAAATCTGATTCCAGTCGAAAGCAAACTGGTGATTGTCACTGTAATAGCTGGTTTGGTACTCACCGCGCAGACGCCACGCGCCAAGATTAGCGCCGGCCTGGCCGTAGCCTGATACCGTGCTGTAATTATGGCTGTCGTCGAATTGTCGGGTCATTTGTCCGTTGAGACTGTAATCAAAAATCAGGCCGGCGATGCCGTTATCCCAGCGCTCGGGTGGCGTCCAGTCAGGATCGTCGTATTTCATCCATGCCTGGGGCACGGTAATGTCCAGCGAACCGGCATAGTTACTTAATTGCACACCCGGCAACGTTTGCAGCGAGTAGCAATTCTCATAGGGCTGGGCGACCTTCAGCCGCGCTTCTTCTTTCAGCGCCAGCTTATTCAGCAGGCTGCTGCTGATGCAGGGCTGGGCACTTTTTCCCTTTGCGGTTTCGATATAGCGAATTTTTTCCTGATCCAGCGACTTGCCGTTAACGCGAATATCAAGCAGGTAGCTGCCAGGCGAGATGTAGTTATCCGTTGAGAAACGAGATAAATCGATATGGGTACGATCGGCGGTATCTAACACGTCGGTATTGAATTCAACGCTATCGTCAGCATATATTGCCGTGGCGTAGCAGACGCTGATTGCCTGCAAAATGGCCGCGGTTGATTTAACTCTGAAAGTTCCCAACATGATTTCAATCCTGGAAAAAATGTTTAAATGCTCTGCGTTTCATAACGAACTTTTCAGTACGGATAGCGTAAGCCTACCCCCCGAAAACAGATGCCTTCCGTAATATCATCGGGGTGTTTTTTTATTGGCTAGCGCTCTCAATGATAAGTGTTTTAATGCTCTGAGTTTAATTTTTCTGCTCTTTGCTGGGGTTCTTTTTTGTGGTGATATTTTATTTTTCTGTTTAAGGCCCGACCGAGTATGATTTTTTCCTGCTTCAGCTCGCGCAGAAAAAAGAGCAATGAGACGCTCATCGCTACTTATTGCGTTGCCGATCTCCATTCTGACTCTCCCTGGCATTGCCATCGAATGTGAAAATGTGCGGGGGGATCCCCCCGCACTGTATCTTTATTGCGTATTACTGGTAGGCGATTTCGAAATTAATGGTCGACTCGAAAGAACCTGCTGTAACCGGGCTGTAAGCAACATTATTCTCAGCATCTGTGGTTTTTTCAGAACGCAGGAAAGCAACAAATGGAATGGTCGTCGTGCCGTTAACCAGCTTCACGGATGCAGTAGGCTGGCCCCACTTAACTTCCTGGTTAGCGCTGTCCAGCATGCCGATACCCGCGCCAGAGGCGGTACCAGAAGTAAATGCTGCCAGTGAATCATCAACGGCATTTGGGCTGGTTGGGTTATAGGTAACAACAGCACTTTGCGCTACGGTGGTGTCGCAGTACTGCAGTTCAATGTTTTTCTGAACGCTGGCTGCACGCTGGCCATTTGCCAGTGCTGATACAGGAACCTGGTAGAAATTAACGTTCACTGGACTGGAGTTTGCAGAAAGACCACAGGCGGTATTGACCAGTTCACCTTCGAATTTGATCTGCCCTGTGGTGGTATCAGCGGCAAAAGCAGCCCCAGAGCTCAGAGCAGCAGTGAAAGCAGCAGCCATAACTACTTTAGTCATTTTCATAATTCATCCTGTTTATATTAAAATCCTGAGAAATAAAGAGTCACAACCTCACGATCAATCTATAATTCGATCCTTGTCAGGTGCTATCCGTATTGTTCGCTTAAGTGATGTTTCGCCCATCCCTTGTAAATCAGTAATGAGTGAAAGTGCTTAACCGAACTGGAAAGGATGCTATCAAAATAAAGAAAATCCTAAAAGAGTTGCGCACTAGCTCAGTGATATACGCCATCAAAATTTAAGATCGGGGTCTTTTTCTAAGGTATATCTCGCGAAGAGGTTAGAATAATCCTAACCCGTGGCTTATAAGATTGTATAAAGATGAATTGAGGTGTTATTTCCTATTTTTTTTAAGATATTTCCTGGTTGTAGGGACTCTTATGGGGATTACCCATCTCCAGCAATGGAATTAGAGCGATGCAAAAGTCGGGTAATAAGAGCGCCCGCAGGCTGACTTGAGAAATAGTTTAGCGACGGATTACGATGGGCTTTATCCCTATAAAGGTTAGGGCTAAATAGTGGCATTACCCGGTACGGGTTATTTGCCTGGCACGGCAGAGAGAGGCGGGGAGGGGACAGCCTCACCGCCTGAGAGAGAGGTTACGAGATAAACTGTTTACCCTGCTTGAGAACCAGATCGCAGGCTTTGGTTTTCACCTTTTTGCCGATGGCGGTATCGCCCAGCGACTTCAGGTCAACCTGCTGATTGTTGCTGGTATTCAGCAGGCCCATCAGCCCCTGTTTGTAATCGGTGGTTTCCTGCTGCTTTTGGGTATCCGCCAGGCCCAGCTTGCCGAGCAGCTTATCCTTCACCGAGGAGACATTGTTATCAACGATGTTGTTCTGCACGCAGTACTGCAGCACGCCCGCCGCATTGGTCATGGTGCCGGAGCTGAGCGACTGGCTGCCGCCGTTCAGCAGCCCGGTGAGCGCGCCCAGCGAGGTGCCGCTCTGGGTGGTGGTAGTAGAAGAGGCGGAGTTGCTGTTGGCGTTCTGCCCCAGCGCGCTGGCGGCCGAGTTAAGCTGATCCTGCCAGCTGGCAGCCCCCGCCGCAGCGGTGAACAGGGCGGTGGAGACGGACAGTGCCAGAACAAACTGAGAAGCTGCTTTCATGAGGTGACCTATACAATGTGATGTGGCGCGCAGCCCTCCGTGGCGCTGCAACGATAGCTTCCCTTTCGGACCCTGTTATGCGCGTTGAGTTCCTTTAGGAATGTTCCGTAACTCATGCCGCCACCTCCACCGACGCCCTATTTTTGTAGGGGCCGACCGTTTTTAGGGTCGGCCCGTTATACCCCCATCACCCACCGTTTTCCGTTTTTGGTCAGCCATTTTCACACCTGTCACCCCCCGTTTTCGCTGCTGCCGACCGTTTTTATGGTCGGCCATTCTCACACCTGTCACCCCCCGTTTTCGTAGGGGCCGGGCATGCCCGGACCGTTATTCTCTGCCCCCAGCGCGTGTTTTTTCAGCACTCACACCCAGCGCGTGCGGAATGGGGTTGCGTATACAGGGGGTAACGGTATAATCCACAACGTTTTCCGCATACCCTTCAGTGCCGAAGTGGCGAAATCGGTAGACGCAGTTGATTCAAAATCAACCATCGAGAGATGTGCCGGTTCGATTCCGGCCTTCGGCACCATAAATCAGGTATGAACATTTAAGCCACCGCGAGGTGGTTTTTTTGTGCCTGAGATTCAGCTTTCCTCAATCACATCACCAGGCTGATGACGTTCGGATAAAACCAGTAAAGCGCGACCATCATCCCGATGTTCAGCACAACAGTAATAAAGAAGTAACGCTTAAACGGCTGCTTCTGCGTTTTATGGCGAAACAGCTGCTGACCAAGCACCGCACCGGGCCATCCTCCCACCAGTCCCAGCACCAGCAATGTTGACTCCGGCACTCTGCGCCAGCTTTTGCTCGCCGCCATTTTATCCCCCCCGTAGATGAGAAACGTCAGCACGCTGGCGAGCAGCAACCACATCACCAGCGGGTGCGGCAGCAGCGCACTGGCGACCGCCGCTAAGGCCAGAAGCAGGTAACAGAAGATATTGAGGTTCATGGGATTTTTGCGGTGGCCGTTGTTGAGAAAGAGGGGCGATTGTAGCTGATTTTGCGCAGGATTCGCGAGAAAGTAAGAGAAGGAGTAGCTGCGATATCCAGGACATGAGATCGCTTTTAAACTCCAGAATGCTGATAATTTGAACGCTATGATTTTAGGTTCATTGAGGGGGCGCAACTGCCATGCCCTCACTAAAAGGGAGGAACGATAAAGCATGGAAGATGATATTGAACAGCGGGTTATCGCACTGGCAAGGCGCCACAACGGTGTTTATTTATTTAACAACGAAAAGAAGCAACGGCTGCTCACACCCACAACTGATTTAGACACGGATATGCGCTTAGACGTTGGTGAAGCCGAAGATTTAATGGACGAGTTCTTTAGAGAATTCAAGGTTCAACGGGGGAGTTTCAGGATTGAAACTTACTACCCTGATGAGCCTTTTTCGTGGAATCCTTTCAAGAAATTTCCAGTCACTCCTGTACCCGACTTCACTCTTGGGATGCTGATTGAATCGGCTAAGGCAGGGAAGTGGCTGTACGACTAATCAATGGCACCGGGTTGATACGGTTGCCCTCCAACCGTATCAACCCGACAATGCCTGCACCGCGCACCACAAATCTCACCGCTAATGCGCCGTGCCAAACAGCTCCGCGAACTTCACTGCCAGCCAGCCGACGGGAGTGGTTGCTCCCCCGACCATATTGGTCACTTCAGACATCCCCTCCGGGATCGGGATATTGGCGTTTCGCGCCGCCTGCGTGTACTCCGGGGAAATGTCGCTGCCGACGTACAAAATGCAGGTGACGATCAGCGTGCCGGTAATAAACATGCGGAACATATTGCGTTTACAGAAGGGCGTGACCATCGCCAGCAGGAACATCAGTGACGCCAGGTCAACGAACGGCAGCACGCGGTTGCCCGGCAGAATGACGGACAGCATCACCGTCACAGGGATAAGCAGCAGCCCGGTTGCCAGCACCGAAGGTTCGCCAATCAGTAACGCCGTATCCATACCGATGTAGAAATCCCGACCGGGGAATTTCGCCTTCAGCTTTGCTTCCGCCGCATCGCGCACGATCATTAATCCCTGCACCAGGATCTCGATCATTTTTGGCAGCAGCAGCATGGCCGCCGCGACCTTAATCGCCAGCGCAACCGCCGCCGACGCACCATATCCGGCCAGCAGCGCCAGCAGTAATCCCAGCACAAAGCCTAACGTCAGCGGCTCACCAAAAACGCCAAACTTTTTATTAATGGTTTCCGGGTCAAAGTTTATTTTTCTGATAAGCGGGGTTTTATCAATAAGGTAATTACAGACCATGGCAAAGGGCACGTAGCATATACAGGTAAGATGGGGGAAGGAGATCCCCTTGAGGTGATAATTTTTCTGCAGGTAGGGCGCGGTGAAATCTGCCGCCAGCAGCGTCAGGATAAATATGCCGAAGGTAATCCCGACAGCAAGCCAGTAATTACCGGTTCCGGCATACACCACTGAACCCACAAGCAGGAATATCCAGTAGTTGAAGATATCGATATTCACCGTTTTGGTGATTTTCAGCAGCAGCATCGCCAGGTTGATGATAATAAAACCGACCACCACCGGCAGCATCAGCGGCGAGCCCCAGCCGATGGTTGAGGCCGTGGGCCAGCCGGTATCGACCACCGTCAGGTGCAGGCCAATGCGTTCAACCATCGCCTGCGAGGCGGGGCCGAGATGGGTCAGCAGCAGGCCAATCACCAGCCCGACCCCTTCAAACCCGATTCCAACCAGCATCCCGGCTTTAAATGCCGTGCCGAGGGTGACCCCAAAGCAAAGCGCAATAATAAAGAATATTACGGGCATCATGGCGGATGCCCCCAGACTGATAATGCTGTTGATAATATCCATAATCATTCCTTCAGCGTGCGGAAGATATGGGCACGGAATATTCCGCGCCCTGTTGGTTATGTGGATTGAATACAGCGTGCGGGTTATTTTTTATTAAGCCAGGCCAGCAGAGCCTCAGAAAATAGTTTGGGCGAGTGGCTGAAGGCATCCATAGTGCTACCGGCAATATGTGGCGTAATCGTCACGTTATTCAGCGTGTAAAAAGGGCTGTTATCCGGCAGCGGTTCGTCATCAAAGGTATCCAGCGCGGCACCCATAATTTTCCCGGCTTGTAAGGCCGCAATTAAGTCGCCCTCATTGATTAACCCGGAGCGGGCGGTATTGACGATAATCGCGCTGCTTTTCATCAGGGAGAAATGATGCGCGTTAATCATCTGCGCGGTTTCCGGCGTCAGCCGGGCATGCAGCGAGATAACATCGGCGCGTTTGACCAGCTCATTCAGCGAATCGACTTTTTCATAGCGATCGTGTCCGCTAACGTACTTATCGTAAAAGATAATCTCCGTATCAAACGCACTAAGGTAACCGGCGACCCGCCGGGCGATATTGCCCAGCCCGACAAGGCCGACCACCTTACCGCCAATCTCCGGGATCGCCCGATGGTTAGGGCTCTCACCGCGCCAGATTTTAGCGCGCAGCGCAGCGTGCGAACGGGCAATATTGCGCATCTCCGCGAGGATCATGCCCACGGTGAACTCCGCCACGCTGCGCGCATTGCGCCCCGGCGTATTCATCACTTCGATCCCGCGCGCCTGCGCAGCGTCCTGATTGACGTTTTCCACGCCGCCGCGCAGCACGCCGATAATCTTCAGCTGTGGCAGCTGGTTGAGGACGGCGGTATTCACCGGGGCGAACTGAACGATCAGGATGTCGGCGTCCTCCGCTGCCAGCAGCAGCTCTGCGGGTAACGCCACGGCTTCGGCACCCTGCTGCTCAACCCGCAGATTATCCTGCTGTAATTTCTCGACGGAGGGATGCGTCCATTCGCGCACTTCAACCTCGATGCCTTCATCCCTGAGCGCCTTAAGGCCGGATTCCATCATCGCTTTATTGATAAAAAGATCGGCAATCGCCAGACATTTCATAACTGTTCTCCATGGGTTAACGCATCAACATCCCGCCAGTGACATCGACCGTGGCTCCGGTCATATAGCGGGTTTTAGGGGAGACCATAAACACGCCGATATCGGCGATCTCTTCCGGTTGGGCCACCCGGCCCAGCGGAATGCGCTTCAGGTAATAGTCAGGATCCCGTTCGAGCTGGTGACGAACCATCGCGGTATCCATCATCCCGACGGCGAGGTTATTGACGTTGATTTTCTGCCTGGCGACCTCGCGCGCCAGCGAAATGGTGAACGCCACCAGTCCCGCTTTACTGGCCGCGTAGTGCGCATGCCCGGTGGTAGAGCCGTGAAAGGCCGCCTGGGAGGTAATGTTCAGAATGCTGCCCGCCTGGTCCCGCTGCAGGCAGTGATTAACAAACAGCTGGCTGAGGTGAAATACCGCTTTCAGATTGATGTTCATCACCCGGTCCCAGTCCTGCTGGGATAATTCAGTGACGTAGCCGCTCAGCCATATCGCCGCGTTGTTGATCAGGATGTCCGCGCTACCCAGCCTTGCAACGCAGGTTGCGAACAGCGCCTCCCGGCTTTGCTCATCCGCCAGATCGGTTTTCACCGCGATAATGTTAACGCCGGTGGCATTTTTCACGCTGGCAACCAGCTGCTGCGCGCTCTCTTCATGCGTTAAATAGCTGAAGCAGATGTTGACCCCTTCATTTGCCAGCGACAGTACCAGCTCTTTTCCCAGCCCGCTGGCACCCCCGGTGATGATGGCGCTACGGTTTTTTAAGTTCAGATCCATGCTTGCCTCATTAATCGGTGATGAAGTGGCTGCAGCGCCGCCAAGGGGACTGCATCTCTGACAGCAGATTTTTGTACAGCTGATATTTGTCCTGATAGACCTGCTGATTGTCCGGGTTGGGCAGCACGGTGCGCGAGACGTGGACCATCGCCTGAGAGGCGCTAAAGACGTCGTCAAACCAGCCGATCATCACTGCTGCCGTCATCGCCGTGCCCAGCGTGCCGTGCTCTTTGACATCGACGATTTCCAGCCGCGCCTGGAAGATATCGGCGAACAGCTGCAGCCAGGCAGGGGAGTTAGTTACCCCGCCCGCGATGCGAATCGTGCGGCTTAACTGCGGGTTGATGTGGCGTAAACGCTCGGTGTGATAGAGGTGGCTGAAGGCCACGCCCTCGTAGATCGCCCGCAGGAAATGGGCTTTTTTATGGAAGCTGCTGACGCCGATAAAGCCGGCGGAGGCATCCGGGATGGTGTTGGAGCCAAACACAAAGGGAAAGAACAGCAGGTGGCTTTCTTGCGGCGTGGTGGAGGAGACCAGCGCGCTGCACAGGTCGTAAACGGATGAACCCTCCGAGGCCGCTTTATCCCGCTCGCCCTCCATAAAGTTATTGATGAACCACTCCAGATTACTGGCCGAGGTGGGGCTGGCCTCGGTGATCAGCCATTTACCGTCGATCGGATAGATGGAGGTCATAAACAGATCTTTGTCGATCACCGGTCGATCGGTGACGTACTCGTTGATGCTCCAGGTGCCGGTGACGATCGCCAGCTTATCCACGCTGTTGATGCCGCAGGCGATAGCAGAGGCAGAGATATCAAACACGCCCCCGGCAACCGGCGTTCCCGCCTGCAGCCCCGTCTGGCGGGCGATCTCCGCGCTGAGGGTGCCGCAGCAGTCGGTGGAGAGCTTAATCGGCGGTAACCTGTCGCGCAGCTCAGTAAGGCCCCACCACGCCAGCAGTTCGTCGTCGTAGCGGCGCTCGCGCACGTTAATCAGGCTGGTGCCGGAGATATCGGTCAGCTCCACGCAGGCTTCCCCGGTCAGCCAGAAGCGGACCAGGTCCTTCACCATAAAAATCGCGTGGGTTTTTTGCAGCGTTTCCGGCTCGTGGTCCTGCAGCCAGGCCAGCAGGGCGACGGGCTGCCCGGCCCAGACCGACTGCATGGTTTTGGGCAGAATATGGGAGATAAATTCCGGCGAGTTTTGCCATCTCTCCACATACTCTTTTGCCCGGCTGTCGGTGGAGATAATGCCGTTACGCAGCGGATGACCGCTTTTATCGACCAGATACAGCCCGTTGCCGTGGCCGGTTACGGCGATGCCTTTGATCTGGCAGGCGGCAATGCCGGACTGCTCAAGCGCTTGCCGGATAACGGCAAGATTGGCGGCCCAGAGTTCATCCATATCGCGTTCGGTGTGATGCTCTTGCGGGGTCAGCATGCGGGTGGACTGTGCGGCGCTGGCGATAACCTTACCGCGGCGATCGTAGATGGCGGCCTTAGTGAAGGTGCCGCCATTATCAATGCCCATGACGAATTCATCATTCATTAGCGTGGACTCCTGATTGGTTACCATAAGCCAGGTTCGCTGGTGGTGATCCCTTTAAATCCGGCATGGAATATTTTCTCGACAAGGGTTTTGCGCTTTACGAAGCCCCCGGCGATAAATACCACCTCACAGCCGTTTAAATTGCGGCTGATTAATTCCAGGCACTGGCAGGCATATTCGGCCGGTAAAATTTCAATCGCATCCAGCGGGTTGTGCTTAACGATATCGATGGAGTGGTCGAGCGAGCGCGAATCAATAAGCAACACGCGAAATATGGTCAGCAGCCCCTCTTTTTTGGCATAGCGCAGCGCGGAAAGATTGGATGAGATAACACCATCAACCCGGTAATAATTTTTTAGCAGGGCGATCCCTGCCTGGTCCGGTTTAAATCCGCCGAGCAGTTCAAGATGGACCAGCACTTTTTTACCGCCCTGATGACATTTGCCAATCAGCGACTGCAGGTTGCCGATATTGGCCTCCGACAACAGCAGATACTCCGACGGGCAGGCGAGCGCCTTGTCCAGGTGCTTATACTTTCTGACTGAGGGAATAATGGTGTTATTTAACTGCATAGTGATTTCCGATGTTAATGAGCCATGTAGAGGCTGTAAGCATCTTCCGCCGTGGCATTGTGATGGATGATGGCATTCAGACCTGCTACCACTTTTGCTGGCTGTGGGTCCTGCGTGATATTGCGGCCCACCGCCACCCCTTTTGCGCCAGCCTGCATGCAGTGCTGTACGAATTGAAAGTAGCCGTCGATACCGGTTTTAGGCCCGCCGAGCGCCAGCACCGGTACGCCCGCAGCCTCGACGATCAGCCGGTCTTCGTCAGTACCGCTAAAGCGGGTTTTGATCACGTCTGCGCCCAGCTCCACCGCGGCTCTGGCCGCCGCTGCAATGATCTTCGGGTTGTTCGAGTCGTCGCTGGTCACGGCATAGCCGTAAGGGAGGGATTCAACAATCAGCGGCATATTCCAGCGGTCGGCCGCCTGCGCCAGCTGCATCGCCATAAGGTGGGTTTTCTCCTCGTTGAAGGCGCCGGGGAAGGTCATGCACACCACGCCCTCCGCCGCGACTTTCAGCGCATCTTCAATGGAGAACACCGCAACGGTATCGGGCACGCTATTATCAAAAATACTCACCGTGCTATCGACGCGTAATACCACCGGAATATGGCTTAATGCCTCACCGAAGTTTTTCAGCATGCCGTAAGTGACCAGCGCACAGTCCAGACCCTGCGCGACCAAATCTGGCAGCTGGCTGAGTGTATTATCAATACCCGCTGTTTTAGTTGAAAAGTGATAACCGTCCAGCGCCAGCGTGACCGATTTGCCATCTTTTGCAAAAATTCTCGACAGACGACGTTGTTTAGACATTGATTTCCTCCTGAGTTGAAAAACAAAAAAGCCCTCAGAGAAACGAATCTCTGAGGGCTTACTCTTCACGTACCCTGATGATAATGGTTCGGGGGGCCAAACCATTACTCTTGAATTATTTATCCGGGAAAGAGGCGTTTATATTTACAATATAAATTCACTCTTCCGTGCGATTAACAACTAGCATGTGGCCGTTCGCCCTGTCCAGTCGGGATAGATAAAATGAGACGTTCATCACGACTTGGTAAGTGGCTAATTCACCGCAAGCCTGAATGCTTCCGCCATATATTCCTGCTCCCGCTGAGGGAGTTGTAAACCATTGGCAATGGTCCTCCACTGACTCACGATGTCAATAAAGTCCTGAATGATTTCATCAGCCTCTGCAAGGTTCAGACGGAAGTATCGGGTAATACTAACCTCATGCGGCTCAGTGCCCCTGCATCAAGCGAACGCAGCGTTAGTGGCCTTAAACCTGTCCGTTCCGGAAGTTGTTTGGCTGTCAGTTTACGGCTCAGGTGGCCCAGCTTTAACCTCTCACCAAAATCAGCCAGCAGCCGGGCTGTGACAGGAAGTAGATTTGCTGTTTTTTTTTGCCATGGTACTAATATTTTATCTTTTTATGGTTTTTGTGGGAATAATAATAGCACTCATCTTGTGGGAGGGTATGGTAGTTGAAAAGGAGATAATGGAGAGATAATATTATGGTCTTGTAGGATGGAAAGAAAATAATATTAGCACTTTATGAGGTCGGAGGTGTGGCAGACTATTCTATATGCTAGGCCAATCCAAACAAGATAGACTATGGCACTCTGCGGCTGCCTGTGCGCAGCACCATTTTATCCCCAACAACATTAACAGCGTCAGCCAGCTTGTAATTATGAACCCTGTAATGATCTTTTAAGGCTATTTAAAAAAATATACGGTTTTATGATTATTTAATTTTTAAATATATGCAGAAGTCTTTTAGTGGACTCATGGGGGAATGAGTTGTCTTTGATCTTCTTTTAAGCTGTGTATAGGGATTGAATGGTGAGTTTTTAAAAGCATTGAAATGTTTTTTTAACTTCTTATCTATGGTTGTGATTATTTAAATGCATAATTAATTACGCGTGGGTTTATTAATAAGCAAGTTGGATTTTTATTTTTTCAATTAAGGTATACTACAGGGTGTTTTAGGAGGGTAATAATTTTTTTTGATATTACAGGAGTTATATGAATTAATTCGATACTGTGAGTGCTTAAGTTACTGATGTTACAGGCGAGTTATTAATGGTTATACGGAGATTGTTTACAGGTAAACATCTCCGTAAGTTAATTTATTTTTCATTAAATGAAATAACAAGGAACTCTAATAATGGAAATGTTTGAGTTCTAATGGCTGCTAATTCTATATCAGTCATAATATGCTTGCAGTGCACGACATTGTTAAGTGTCTTAACGTGATTACGTAAACGACCTGTAGCATTCCTTAATTTATTTTTTTCATCTTTTGGAAAATATTCTGGGTGATCTAAAAGCCAATGAGAAGCCATTGCTAAACTAATACCCTGATTATCTTTCGTCTCTTGACTATGTGATTTTCTTTTGCCTTCTCCGACTGAATAAAAATGTTCTATGACTTCATCATACTTATTGCTGTTTTTAATAAAAACTAGCAGTGTTTCTTCAATCAAAGACCTATATAATAACGATGATGCATGTGGAAAAGATTTAATAACTATTTTTTTAGCTTCTATTATTAAGTTATTAAGAATCCAATCATTGTTTGGTTGATGGAAATTCTCGGGTAAAAGTGTATTCCACTGTTGCGTATGCTTCGTGGTTTTTCCTATTGGTTTTTTTTCGCCTTTTATTCCTGCGTTCGATTTATTCGCTTCGCTTGGAAGGGCTGATGATTTTGATGGTAATGGATTGTTAGGTAGCGATGTAGTGGATGTGTTAAGTTTGTTATCTTTCACAAACTTTATAAATCTTTTCTTGTCACTTCTGAACTTCAATGCCATTTCAGCTAGGCTGTTTTTTATCTCTAAAAAAACGAGAGAGTCTGTGGTTATTTTGGTTTTTGTTGAATCCCACGGTAATAAAGAAACATCTTGGCAGTTGAATCTTATCAATCCAATGAAACCATTATATTCATTGTGCCAGTTCCTGCTCCATCCATAGTCAGAACCGTCTCGTTTAGCAATTTCGATTACTCGATCATTACATATGACATACCAACCAAACTCAGAAATATTTGCCAGGTCGTTGACGCCGTAGCCACCCCCAACATTGTAATTTTTATGAAGCCCATACTCTATAAATACATTAACGCCCATGAAATCAATCGGTGTTGGACATAAAATTGATGGGATATGTGGGTGCGTAGTTATTACGGGGAATCTCTCCTTAATAAGGATGGGTTTAGAATTAATGGGTTTTATTTTTATTTGCAATCCTTTTTTTATGAAAATTCCATAGCGGTCTGAAAGTTCATTCTTGAGTTTTTTTAACCACTCTTCATTTTGAAATTCTTTTTTTACCAGCCCCTTCAATTTCGAAACTATGAATAAAGTTTTTCTTTTTCCTCTAGAGCGTGTTTTATTCGCTTCTAAATCTCTAGAATCACCAAAATCAAAGTTGTTGAACTGCATTTTTATTGCATATGTACTGGTGTCTGTAAATAAAGAGTAATTCGTTCCAAATTTCAATAGGGCCCTTTTTAGACCAATCCCATACTTCCCGAGACCATAATCATGATTAGAC
The DNA here is from genome assembly GCF_014773485.1 of Erwinia aphidicola. Taxonomy (GTDB): domain Bacteria; phylum Pseudomonadota; class Gammaproteobacteria; order Enterobacterales; family Enterobacteriaceae; genus Erwinia; species Erwinia aphidicola. The sequence goes on from NZ_JACXBP010000004.1 coordinate 212,820, forward strand.
TCTTTACCAACCATTAACATATCATTTTTTAAGGTGGTGTCAGGTATACCAAAACAGTTATCAATTATTTTAAAACTATCCTTGTCAAGTCTAATGTATATTTTGAACCCATTATAATTATCGGGAAGACCATACTCATCGAGAGAGATAGTTCCTTCATTATTTAAGTGTTCTTTGGCTGCATCTATTGCATTGTCAACTAAGTCAAATACGCTGGCTTGAGTACTAATATCGCGAGTTATGACATTTTCAAGAAAGCGAGAGTCAACACCTGTCCTTACTATTAATGTGCTCATTATGTGTCCTTTTTTTCACACCGAACTTTCTAAGTTTTTTATTTGGTAAAATTTACTCACAACCATAGATAATATATATTCTGAGACAATAGGTGATACACTATTGCCAATCATTCTAAAACTATGCCACTTAGTTTGATGGAAGGTAAACCAGTCTGGAAAACCTTGTAATCTTGCCGCTTCTCGTACAGTAATGACGCGAGACTCATCTGGATGTATAGGCCTGGCTGCTTGGAAACTTCCTTTATCACTGCCTGTTCCCGCGCGTAATGTAGGACACAATCCATTCCAATCTAATCTATGGAATCGACTTATTTCATCGGTGCATCCGGGTATTACTTCGGAATATCGCTGTTTCACAAGTGTAGTATGTCGAGTTTCAAAATTCCCTGATACCAAATTATTTTTCATATTTTCAATGGATTTTTCCCAACCCAGTCCATTTGAAGGGATGGATCTCATTTTAATAGCGTATTGTGAAATTGGCTGTCCATCTATATCCCGATACTTTGACCATCCATAATCTTCTTTATTTTTTGTTTGAAAGATTGGAGTTGGAAGGTCCCATATTGCATCCTTAACAGAATTTTTTATAGATGATAGTTTAGGATATAATTCGCTCTCAGTTATTTTATTGAAACAATCAATATTATAACCAATAACTATAACTCTTTTCCTGATCGTAGGTGCGCCGTAATCGCTTGCATCAATGGTGATTGGTCCAATGATTTCATAATTATTGGATACAAGCTCTAATGCGGAAAATAATGTGCTTCGACTTCCTTTATCAAGGATGCCTTCGACATTTTCCATAATAAAAAATTTTGGCCTTATAATGCTAATATGTCTGTAAAAATGAAAAATCAGACTATTTCTAGGGTCATCTTTAATTTTTTTTCCTATGCGACTAAAACCTTGGCATGGTGGTCCACCAATTACACCGTCAATTTCACCATTTCCGATAATAAATTTCCAAGCTTCTTTTGTTAAAGAGGATAAATCTGTGTTAATGACTCGAGTGTTAGGAAAGTTTCGTTGATAGGCTGATTGTAAGTCATTATCTATATCTATTGCTGTATGAGTATGAAAACCAGCCAGTTCAGCTCCTAGACCGAACCCACCGCAACCTGAAAAGAGATCTATGATATTTGGTTTTTTATTCATGGCATGGTGGTCCATTATTGTATGCTTAAACATTTACAATTAAACTTGGTCATGAAAACGTTATTATGGTCAAGATTTAATATTATGTGGATATACCTGGAATTATGAAGAAGTAACGTCATATAATCAATCATAAAAGTACCTTCGAGCCAAAAGGAACTCATTTATTTTTATATAACTATATGATTAATAAGTCTTTTTTTTCTTGATTTGTTTTTGGATGTGATTTAACCAATAGCCTTCATGGCGGATACTTTTGTCTTGTGTTTTCCATGTTCGAATGCATTGAGTCTCGGCGACACCTTGAAAAATTTTTTCGAGACCTGACTCATCCATATCCGTAAACCTCCTTCCATCCTTCTCCCTCTCCCCGCAGCCGTACTTAAACGACAGATACCAAACCCCGCCCGGCTTCAGCGCCTTTGCCAGCTGCGCCATTACGCCCGGCAGTTCCGCCAGCGGCACGTGCAGCAGGGAAGCACAGCACCAGATGCCGTCGTAGCGCTCCACTTCAGTGACGTCCTCGAAGCGCATCTGCTTAACCGGTAATCCCGTGTGCTGGCGTGCCAGCTCGACCAGTTCGGCGGAGGCATCGAACGCTTCCACTTCATAGCCCATCTCGCTAAACGCTTTGGCATCGCGACCGGAGCCGCAACCGGCGTCGAGTATCCGCGCGCCCGGCTTGAGGTGGGCGACGAACGGGCGATACAGTTCGGACATATCGACATCCACCGTCTCGCTAAAAAAGCGCTGTGCGTGCAGCTGGTAATAGTCACTGTTCATCAGAAAATACTGTCCCCTTGTGCGGCGGGCTGCCAGGTGTGCAGCAGCGCGTTGAGCGCGCTCTGCCAGCGCTGCTGCAGGAAGTTGTGGCGCTGCTGGCTGCTGCTGCCGGTTTGCTGGATCAGCGTTTCCCGCAGCGGCAGGTGGCTGTTAATAAAGTATTCATTACGGTGATGTAAACGCTCCAGCAGCGGCAGCGCAGGGATGCGCGCAAACTTGCCCTCGTGGCCGCGATTGCATAACTGGCAGGCCAGCACCAGGTTCCAGACGCCGTTGAGGTTGGCGTGCGTGGCGTGCAGCGACCAGGGAATAAAGTGGTCGACGTCGGCGAGGTTGTCATCGCCCGCCTGCAGGCTGATGTCGCGATAGCAGTAGAAGCAGCGCCCCTTCTGGTAGCCGTTCAGGCTGTCGCGGCAGCTGGTGATGTTGATGCGTCGCTGCTGCTGACGGCTGAACAGCAGCTGCTCCTGTTGATCGTATTCCAGCGCGATCAGGTTGCGCGATACGCCCATCGCCCATGCCTGTTCCACCAGCCGCCAGCGGGCATCCGTCTCCTGCACCAGGTTGTTAAACTGCGCGGTCTGCGTCAGCTGGTAGAAGTTATCGGTCAGGCGAATCCCTTTGGCGGTTTTGCGCTCGTCGATAAAGAAGCGTTTATCGATCTCGGCGCTGTTCACGTTATGGAAAGCGTCAATCACGTTGGCAAAGCCACGGCGTACCGTCTGCTCAATCAGCTGCGCTTCGCCGATCTCCTCGTTGTTGAACTGTATGCAGGCATTCAGAAACTGACTTTGCCGTGAGGTGATCTGTTTTGGCGCATGGCGCAGGTGCGTGCAGAGGTGGCGGGCAAACGGTGCGGCTAAGGTTTCCAGCGGGATCAGGTCGTCCTGATGCTGCTGCAGGTCATACAGCGCATGGGCGAGGGCGAACTTATAGGAGGCAACGTTTTTGCCAAACAGGATCACTCCGCGCCAGTAGTTCGCCAGCGTCGGGTCGGCCTGATAGAAGCGCATAGGTTATGGATCCCGCTACGGTTAGCGCCCGAGAAGTGGGCTAAACGAGTAACGTGATCACATAGCAAAATGGCGGCGATGTAAACCAGAAATGCGGGACGGCTCGCAAAATCGTGAAAGGAGTTAAGATAACGGGAAGGTTTAGGTGTTGGTATTGCTATTGGATTGAACTAAGAGGACATTATTAAAATGTCACTTCCCTAATGGTGTTTAATATACTATCGAAACAATTAATAAATTGCCGCGTTGACTTGTAAATTTCGGTTGTTAATTTAATTGCATTGATTATACTTGCCTTTTTTATTGAGGTTTATGCAGCGAGTATGATATCAATAATGACGAAATTAAAGTCTCGATTAATTTTTTAAAATGACATAAGGATGCGTTATGACGTGGGAGTATAATCAAAGAACAGGTGAAATGACTCATAATGGAGCTCACTATGCTAATGGTTACAGCGGAAGTCCTCGAGGTAAGAATGATCCTTCAAAGGAAGATGTAGGTTTCGTTGGTCCGATACCTCATGGCTACTGGCGTATTACAAGGCATACTAATAATAAAGGACCCTGGACGATAGAGCTGGAACCTATCGCTGGTACGAATACCTATGGACGCTTTGCTTTCAGAATTCATGGGGATAACCCCAATACAATCGGAAGCAGTTCTGAAGGTTGTATTGTCATCAATGGTGCAAATCTCAGAAAAAATATTTATAGTTCTGGTGACGATATACTGGTGGTCAGATGAAAGGGTTAATTTTTTTATCACTGTCGTTGCTAGCCTGCAATTCCATAGCTGAAACCACTATGATTACGCCTGAAATCGTATTGCAAAATATCCACCGCGATGGTGCAGAAATTTACCTGCGAGAATTAGCGAAACAAAATGCAACGGCCACTTCAACGAGCAGTTGGGAATCTATTGTTGAAAATATATCTAGCGGGGATGTCACTTGGCTGAAGATAGTTCCCCTTATTGCTGGCAACACAGATGCAGGTTTCGCAGAGGATATTGCTACTGCGCTGGCCCAGGCTATTCCTAAAAATGCGAGGGGGGTGATGGATGTAATCAATGACAAAATACCTCCTGTTAGTATTTCTAACGTCTGCTCGATGCCGCTTTATAACGAAACGATTCCAGAGAAAAACGAGTACTTTGTCAAAGCAGTGCAGGCGCTTTACAAAGACGGTACACCACAGGCTAAAAAATGTCTGCGGCAGCTTATCAACACGGTCGGCCGGGCTGGCCCATTTAAAATGGTGGATTAGATGGCAATTCCAGTTTATATTTTTATACATGATGATTCCGGTAATCTCATTAAAGGGAGTGTTGATATTTACGGGAGAGAAAATAGTATTGAAGTTTTAGGGCTGCATCATGAAGTGCATCTGCCAACGGATGATCTATCCGGTAAGACTATTAGCACGCGTAAGCACTTAGCTTATCTTATTGAAAAGGAGGTTGATGCATCTTCATCGTATCTGTATCAGGCGTTAAGTTCTGGGCGTTTGTTGAAAAAAGTAGCGTTGAAATTTTTTAAAATTAATGATGCCGGATATGAAGTTGAGTATTTTAATACTCTTTTGGAAAATGCACGGGTAAAGTATATAATGCCGCTAATGCATGATGTGAAAGATCCTTTAAAAGAAAATTTCAACCATATGGAAATCGTTGAATTTATCTATGAAAAAATCAGCTGGAAATATGTTGATGGAAACATCATACATTCTGATAGCTGGAATGAGAGAAAAACCGCATAAAGTGGTGTCATTGTAAACTGTCAGTGCGGACTCAATGAAATAGTGGCTATCTCTAATCGCCATCTCCGTATTATTATTTCTGGCGTTGCTAGATGTCGGCACGCAGGGAGCACACTGCCTGTGGACGATGGAAGCACTGGCGGAAGAACTAAAAGCGCATGTGCGTAGATAACTGAGTGGAAAAAAATTTTTAAGCAGGGAGGTGAGGAACATGGATGTTGAGGATGGCGTGCTTGAGTTTTTTCATGAGGAGTTATCAATAGTCACAACATGGAAGTTAAGGCACGTCCCACTCGAGATGGATGATATTTTGCAAGAGTATGCAGATGGAGGGGAGCTCGTCGATGCCATTGCAGCATACGGCGAAAAGTTTCAGCTGGATGTCACGCGGATCCATTGGGCAAACTACTATCCTTGGCGAAGGGATTCTGCGATCCGCCGATGGCTTTTCCTTCAGTCTTTCTTACAGACGAAAAAAACGCTCTCGACCAGAATGTTTGCCGACTCCGCCAAAGCCGGCCGCTGGCTGTATGATTAAGGGGCCGTCAGCCCCTTGAGTGATTTACGACTCTTTAATCTTTATTCCCGCCAGCCGCGCCACATACTTCTCCACCCGGCGCTGCTTGGATTCCGGGAGCCTGCGCACGATGCGGATCCCCTTTTGCAGGCGTGATTCATACTGCTCGCGTACTGTGATCATTATGCAGCCGTTCACGACGCGCATCTCCACCGGCGTGCCCCGTGGGAAGCCCGCATCAGCCAGCCACTGACCGCTGATGCGCAGTAACGGCACATCCCAGTATTTTGGAGGGTTTCTCACATAACCCACGCGGCAATGATGTAATTCCGGCACTGCGGCTTCTGGTTCAATGATTTCTGCATTACAATCCTGCTCATCCATAATAACTACTCCTAACTAGTTGTTGTGGCTAGCGGCGTAATTGTGTTCGAGCACATTTACGCCGCGACTTAATACCCTGTAATTATATCCAGCGGGATAAAGTAAAACAGCGAAAAATAAAAGCCGTTTTGGAAAATGCAAAGCGGCTCGAGAAAATAAATGTAAGCCGTGAAATAACCCTTCCCGAAAAATGGATGTGAAAAATTAATCTCATTAATAGTGAGGGCCGATCGGAAAAAAGGATCGGCCCCTACAGGGTTCATGCAGGGCGGTAATATAGGGCCGATCGAAAAAGAGGATCGGCCCCTACAGGATTTATGCCGGGCGGTAATATAGGGCCGATCGGAAAAAAGGATCGGCCCCTACAGGGTTCATGCCGGGCGGTAATACAGGGCCGACCGGAAAAATGATCGGCCCCTACAGGATTCATGCCGGGCGGTAATACAGGGCCGACCGGAAAAATGATCGGCCCCTACAGCGTGACGGATACAGTCAGCCCTCAGCGCACATCCTTAAACCACTGCGGCACGGGGTGCGGGCCTTCCATGCGGCGGCGCAGTGTATCGGGCTGCCCATCGCTGCCTGGCGTGCAGTGCAGGCGCTCAAAGCCCCAGCTGCCGTCACGGCCGGAGTAGTAGAGCGACCAGTTCTCATCATCGATGGCGAAATAGCGCTCGTGGTCGCTGCGCCGCGCTTCACCTGCGCAGTAATAGCTGCTCTGCCATTCGCGGTTAATTGCATAATCCATCGTTTCCACCATGATCTTGCCGAACCACTGCACCAGCCCCTGCATCGACAGCACGATAATAAAAAAGAAGGTGGTCAGGGTCAGCATCATTCTCGGCCTGCTGCCTTTCATCACCACCAGAAAGGTGATACTGGCGGCGGGGTAAATAAGCAGTGAGAACCATACTGAAAAGTAGAGCACCTTGACCCACAGATTCAGCACCGGGGAGTCATCCAGCTTAATGCCGCTCATCATATAAAAATCGCTGGCGGCGTAGCTGCTGGTGATGGCGTAAATCACCGGTACGGCGGCACCCAGAATATATCCCGCCTTTTTTAACGTCTGGTTCTCGTTGCGCATTAAGGCGATCAGCAGCAGCAGGGCGGACAGCATCCCCAGCGCGACAAAGCCAAGCAGCAGATAGCGCCCCGGCCATATCCAGCCGCCGTTCACGGTAAATATTGAGAGGAAGAACGCCAGCAGTGCCCAGGTTGCCAGCGTGTGCGCATTCTCCTCAAGGGAGTGCAGGGAGAAGCAGAGCCAGCCGCGCCGGAACCGGTCCAGCCAGCGCCAGTCATCGCGCCAGAACAGAAACAGCAGCAGCACCGCCAGGCTCAGCAGCAGGATGATGCCTTTGCCCGGCAGCTGCACGCCGACCAGCCATATATTCAGCAGGCCAAAAAGGCACAGTGCGGTCAGTGACGGCTCTTTCCTGATGGCACCCGCTATCCCTCTAAAAATCATTGCCGCCCGCTGCCTGAACCCCATGGTGGTTAACTCCTGTGGTGAAAATTGTCCGCTAGCTTCTCGCTGATTAATCTGTGAAATGTCATCACGTATTTCTCGACGAGTAAAACTAAACTACAGGCTGTGGTAGCTTTTTTAGTGCGTGGCACCCAGAATACTCGCAGACGCAATTTAATACGCCGTGGAGGTACAGCATGCAACAAGGACCCTTAACCGAAGAGGAACTCGAGTTCCTGGACGAAATCTTAACCAAGTACGGTAATGACGATTCGGTGCTGGATGCCTCTGAACTCGACGGTATGTTCACCGCTATCCTCTCCGGCCCAACGCTGGTGGAGCCGCAGGTGTGGCTGCCGGCGATCTGGGGCGGCGAAGAGAACGACCCGGAGTGGGAATCGGAAGAAGAGTTCGAGCAGTTTATGGAGCTGATCGCGCAGCATATGAATGATATTGCTGATCGACTGAGCGAGTACCCGGAGCAGTTCGAACCGCTGTTTGGCCTCAACGAGATGGAAGGCACCGAGTTTGTGGTGGTTGAGGAGTGGTGCTACGGCTATATGAAGGGCGTGGCGCTGGGCAACAACTGGCCAACCCTGTCGGAAGCGCTGAAGCCCGCGCTGGCGGCTATCGCTCTGCACGGCAGCGAAGAGAACTTCGACAAGCTGGAAAGCATGAGCCCGGAAGAGCATGAGCAGAGTATCGAGGCGATCCGCCCGGCGGCACTCAGCCTGTTCAGCCCGAAGGTTCTGCACTAAAAAAATCAGGCTGGAAAATGCCCGCGCATTCTCCGGCCTTTTCTACTGTTACCAGCCCGGCACCGCGCCGCCGTTAAAGATCCCTTCCGCTGCTTTTGCCACTTCTGGCGACTCATACGACTTCACAAAATCCTGCACGTTCTGCGCATCCTTGTTGTCTTCCCGCGCCACGATAATATTGACGTAAGGCGACTGCTTATCTTCGATAAACACGTTGTCGCGCACCGGGTTCAGCCCGGTCTGCTGCAGGTAGGTGGTGCTGATAATCGCCACGGCGACCTGGGCATCATCCAGTACGCGCGGCAGCTGCGCGCCCTCAATCTCCATAATCTTCAGCTGCAGCGGGTTGCGGGTGATATCGGCGCTGGTCGGCAGCAGGCCGGTGCCCGCCTTCAGGGTAATCAGCTGCTCTTTTTGCAGCAGCAGCAGGGCGCGGCCCAGGTTGGTCGGGTCGTTAGGGATGGCGATGGTATCGCCCTGTTTTAATTCGCTGACCTGCTTAATCTTTTTCGAGTAGCCCGCCATCGGGAAGACGAAGGTGTTACCGACCGCGACCAGCGTGGTGCCTTTGGCCTTGTTGTCCTGCTCAAGGAACGGACGATGCTGGAAGACGTTGGCATCGAGGTCGCCATGCGCGGTCGGGTCGTTAGGCAGCAGCGAGCCGCTGAAGCCAACCAGTTCCACATCCAGCCCGTACTTCTCCTTCGCCACTTTTTTTGCCACTTCGGCCACGTCCTGCTCGGCACCGTTAATCACGCCGACCTTAATATGGTGCGCGTCGGCGCTTTTCCGATCGCAGCCGCTCAGCAGCATGCCCAGCATCAGTGCCGCGGCGGTAAGTACAGGCAGTTTCACGTTATTTGTCCTTAAATACAAAGAGGTAGAAAGCTAACCACTATCCGTGAATCCGCCGCTGAGTCAACGGCGCAGTCCAGGCTAAAAAAGCACATGATATAAGCAGGAGGAGTAAGAGGGGTTATCGCGGCAGGTAGAGCGCAGGCGTTACTCTGGGTGCTGTTGCAAATACCACTGGCGCACCAGCTCGGCCAGCTCATCTTCAACGGTGTAGAAATAGCAGGAAGGCACGTTCAATATCGACGCAAGGCGGCACACCAGCTCGAAGTCCGGCACATGAATGCCGCGTTCGTACTGGTTCATGCGCGCGCTGGAGGTCGCTTCATCAATCCCGGCCAATACGCCGAGTTTTTGCTGAGAGATCCCTTTACGCAGGCGGGCTTCCTTTAAACGGTGTGACAGCATGGCGATCCTGATGCGTTAACAAGTAACAGGATTCTCTTAGCTGCTTATGCAAATTGTACTAAGTTATACTTAGTGTTAATTTTACAGACTCAGGAGTTTAGCCAGCAGCAGAGGGAGCGATGAAAAGAAAAGATATGCATCCGGCCGATATCATTGCGGCATTTAAGAAAAAGGGGATCTCCCTGGCGCAGCTGTCGCGCCAGGTTGGGCTGAGTTCGGGAACGCTGGGCAATGCGTTGAAACGGCCCTGGCCGAAAGGGGAGTTTATTATTGCGGGTGCGTTAGGCAAGCATCCGGCGGACATCTGGCCAACGCGGTACTACGACAGGCGGGGGCGCCTGCTGCCAAGAGAAAATTTGATCCGCCGCCAACGGTCGGTGGCGACGGATCGCGCAGAGGATGAGGATATCACTGCGCCATAATGCTGGCGGCAAGCTGTGCGCTGCCAGAACTGTTACCTATCAGCTCGGTCAGCAGGTTGTTGACCCCATCGCTCATTGGCGTAAAGCGGGTCTCTGCTGAGCGGGCTACCACGATAAAGACGCCCACGCTGTACTGCGGCACCATCGCCATATAGGTGATGAAGCCGCCGCCGCCGCCGGTTTTTTCAATAATGCCCGGTCGGCCGTCACGCGGACCCATATAGACCCAGCCCATGCCGAGCGCGTCGGCGCGGCCCGGCACGTCCATGCCGTCGACTTTGGTCAACTGCGCGCGCTGGTAGATCATGGTCTGCAGTCGGTCAGCCTGCGGGCTGCGGGTGTGAACGTCGGAGGAGAGGAACTGCTGCATCCAGCGGCCCATATCATCAGGCGTTGAGTATACGCCCCCGCTGCCAATCGCCGCCAGCGAGTTGTTGCACGGGCTTGGGCTTTTCGCCGGGATCATCAGGCGTGCGCACTGGTCAGGTGAAGGGGTAAAGGTGGTGTCTTTCATTCCCAGCGGTCGGGTGATCTTCTCCTGCAGCAGCGCGGGATAGGGCTTGCCGCCCGCGCGCGCCAGCGCATCGCCCAGCAGGTCAAAGCCCAGGTTCGAATAAGCGGCGCGTTCGCCCGGCGCATATTTTAGCTGTGCGCTGCGCAGCCAGGCCCAGCGCTGGCTGTAAGTTGGCCAGGTAAATACCGCACGGTTTGCTTTGCCGCCGGGCTGTTCACGCGGCAGGGCGGCGGTGTGAGTGGCCAGGTTGATCAGGCGGATAGGCTGGCCGTTGTAGCTCGGTACACGGCTGCCGGGCGGGGCGTATTTGCTGAGTGGGTCATTGAGCTGTAAGCGCCCCTCTTCGGCCAGTTTAACCATCAGCTCGCTGCTCATCAGCTTGCTGAGCGAGGCGATGCGGATCAGCGAATCTTTTTGTGGCCGCTGGCTGCTGCCGGGGCGCACGGAACCGCGGCTGACGAACACCCGCTGGTTGGCATCAATCGCTACCATCGCCATACCGCTGGCCTTGGTATTGTAGAAAATATTATCGGCGTAGCGTTCGACGGTCTGCGAAGCCAGCAGCGGGTCCGGCGTGGTTCGCGCCTGGCTCAGCAGTGGCAGAGCCAGGGCGGGAAGCAGCAGAAAAGCATAGAGCGAAGATTTCAACGGGCGTGCATCCCTGTAAGTGAATGATTGACCGCTTCATAGTAGATTTTCTGCTTTTAACTGCAAGCGATTCCTTTAGCGGAAATGTGCCACTTCAGGGTTGAGCCGTGACCTTCAGGCTGACCAGCCCTATCCCCAGCTTACGTGCCGCAAAACCATCTACCGTACCTTCACTGGTTTCAATCGGCTCCGGCGGCGTGATGACGATGCTGCGCGCCCGTGACGGGTTATCCACCTGCAGCGTCATCGTGGTGTCCTGCGCGCCGAAGGTCACCTGCTGCTGCCAGTCACCGACTCTGACCTGCACCGGGCGCAGGCTGTTATTGCCAAAGGCGCGGGCGCTCATCGTCAGCGCAAACTTAGCTGGCAGAGGCTCCAGATACTGGATGGTGACATCCGGCAGCAGGTTGGCATCCGACCAGCGCCCCCAGTTTTCAGCATAAGAGAGGCCGGACACTTTCTGCACCTGCTGCGGCAGGCCAGGCAGATTGAACTGAATGCTGTCCGAGGCGTATTTCAGGTCGGCGTCGGCTATCTTCAGGCGCGTCAGGCTGCGCTGATAGCGATCGTCACTCTGCTCACCCTTGCTAAAGGTGATTTTCCCCAGCGTGTTGCCCGGTTTAACCTGAATAATGGTCGGGTGCGCATTCAGCGTACCGTTTGCCACGCACAGGCCGTTGTTCATTATCAGCTTGTCATCCCATACGCTGCCTATTTTGTAGCAGCGATCGATCCAGACAAACTTCTCGTCGGGGGCGAATCTTGCCAGCTGCTGTTTCAGCGGGGTCGCCAGGTAAGCATCCAGCTTCGGTTCAATCTTATTTGGCATCACTGACAGTAACAGCGGCAGCTTGAAGTGGGCGCCAGAGAAGCTGAAGGTATTTTTCTCGCTATCAATTTTGTAGTCGGAGATCGCTTTCGGGAAGTTCCACAGCGAAATCACGTCCGGCTTCCACTCGTTGATCTTCTCTTTGATATTGAGATAGGTGGCGGAAAGGGAGGTGGAGGAGAGGCTGCTGCGCCCCAGGCCGATAAAGTTATCGCCGCCCATCGCATCCAGCACCGTGGCGCCGTTGTCCAGCGTGTTGCGCTTCAGCGAAATCACTTTGCTGCTGACGTCATCGCCGCGCAGCATAAAGAACAGATCGCGGCGATCGTGCTGGTTAAGATATTTGTAGGCGGTGTTGTTCATCGCCAGATGGTCGGAGCTGACCACGATAATGGTGTTTTTGAAATACGGCGTGGCGCGGATTTTTTCAATCAGTCTGGCAATATGCTCCTGGCCGCAGGCAACCGCCGCGAAGGATTTATTCTCTTTGCCGTCAAACGGATAAGACTTGCGCTGGCAGCTGCGGGAGATAAAGCCATCCGGATGATGGGTATCTACGGTCAGGGCAAACAGCGAGAACGGCTGGTTTTTCTGCGCCAGCTCCAGATATTTGTCAAACACCACCTCCAGCACGGTATCGTCATACCAGCCCCAGTCGTTGCGATATTTCGGGTCTTTCACCACGCCAGCCAGCTCTTTAAAACCGTACATATGGTCAAAGCCGTGCGAGGAGAGGAACAGATCCTTGCCCGCGAAGCTCAGGCTGGCACCCTGGTAGAAATAGTTCTGATAACCGGAAGATTTCAGGATATCGCCAAGGCAGACATTCTGCGGGTAGAAGGTCGACAGCGAGCTGGAAGCGTTGCCGTCAAACGGCGCAAACAGCGGGATGCCGCACTGTGAGGCCACCATACCGGCAATGGTGTATTCGGTGCCGGGCAGCTGTTCAGTATTGCTGAAGTCCAGCGAGTTATTTTTAATTTCGTTCAGTTCAGGTGCCAGTTTTGGAAACGCATGCTCATCAAAATAGGTGCGTTCCAGGCTTTCGGCGTAGATATACACCAGATTAGGGCGATCGCCGCGTAAGCTTTTTCCCGGCACCTGATAATGACTATAAAAATCCGAGTCGCCTTTGGTCATTTGTGACTTAATTAAATTGGTGACCTGCTGATAAGCCGGGGTGGTTTTGATCGAGAGTACGGCAAGCACCAATGCCAGCAGGCTATATAATTTGCTGTAGTTATGGTTTTTACGCAGTCGTAATACCCAGGATAATAACAGGAATAGCAGTAATAACGTTATTATCAGCGCCACCGCTGGCAGAATATACTTCTGCACCCCGGCGCCGCTCAGGCTGCTGGTGATGGTATAAATAACCGCATCGTTAATGCCTTCACCGGTGAAATAATTACTCGCCAGCAGTGAAGCATTCAGCACAATGTAGACGCCCAGCAGTACCAGCACCGCCGAGAACCACAGCTTATGGCGTCCTGCCTTCCATGTGTAAAGTGATACAGAAGCGATAAAAAATAGGAGTGATAACCATTCTGAAACCATCGGATCAATTTTACCCTGTATGTGACGCAATCCCTGTCAGGTGCCTGCGAAAAGAAAATATTAAGTTCAACGGATTAATTTAACGCAGCGAATTATCTCTGGCAACCAACCAGGGGGACAGGAAAATGTGATAGTGCCCACGCCAGGAACCCCGCCGTTTACCTTTCGTTTAACTTTGCGTGACGCAATGATGACTTTTTTCAATCTGCTGTTTGCGGGCGATAAGGCTATTTGACGCTGCTTTTCATTGCTACAGGCGAAGCCACCTTCACTCAGCCATGACCAGATAGTCGAATAGCCCGGATTTGGCGCGAAGTATCTTAAACATAATTAATGAGTGAGTGCAGGAGGGAATAATCTCAAAATTAGGATTTAGCTCACATAAATGGCGAGTCAGCATCTTTTTCATTTAAAAACCACAAAAAGCCGTCACGATGTTGCAAAAATGTTAATTGCGCCAAATTTTTGCAATCTCGCTATGCAGAAACGGGTGGGTTCACATTTAGGGATAAAACCCGGTTAAGAATCAGGCGTTTTTATGATTGCGCATTTCGTGAAAACTGCTCCCCTCCGGGGGAGTGGTCTACTCAGGGAGGGTAATGATGAAACTCGCTTGCACGCTTCACCTGTGTCGTTCCGCGCTGCTGCTGCTACTTTTTTCCACCTCATGCCGGGCTGAGATCACCCTGCTCAGGGCCGATCCGCAGGGGGGCAGCTCGCTAAGCCGCTTCAATTTACGCGTCGGCGGCGATATCCGTATGAGTATCTATGATGTGATGGGCGGTAAAGATCGCGGTTCTTATCAGCGCAACCTGTTTGATGGCGGCTCGCGCCTGCGTTTCCATCTGCGCTATCGGCTGGATAACGACTTCAGCCTGGTGGGCTACGCGGAAACAGGGGTGAATAGCGCTGAGCTGATCGGCTGGCACGGCCACTATGCTGAAGGGGCGCGCAACACCAGTAATCGACAGCTGTTTGCCGGGGTACGCAGTCAGCGCTGGGGCGAACTCACCTGGGGCCACCGCGACAGTATCTATTACCAGGTGGTGACCGCTAAAACCGATATCTGGGGCAACGATATGCACACCGAGCCGGTGGAGAACGGGATGGAGGCAAATGCCGATGGTTCCTGGCACGCCCGCCGATCGCTCAACTACCTGCAACATTTCGGCCCCGTCGATCTCTACGCCAGCTATCTTTTCCCGGTTAATCCATACTACAGCCGTGGCGCAAGGTACAAGCGGCATGATGGTCAGTCACTGGGGATTGACGACCATGTAACACCCCGGCTGTCGTGGGGGCTGGCGTGGAACCGCACCCGCGCCTCCATGAGTGATGCACAGCAGCAGCGTAAGCGCTTTGATCAGCAGATCCTGGGAACCGGGTTCTCCTGGAAGCCAGGGCACTGGACGGTGGCGGCGACCGGCGGCTGGTTCCGTAACTTTACCCCTCTGGCCGGCCGATCGCTGCGGCGCTACTTTGCCACCCGCGCCTGGGGGCTGAGCTATTTCATCGGGCGGGACTTTGCGGTAAATCGCTACGGGCTGAAAAGCATCATGCCGATCTACTTTGGCGCCCAGCTGCGTGCCGGCCAGCATCGTGAGCGCTACCAGCGTGAGAATGGTCTGGGCGTGGAGTTCTTTTTATACAAAGGATTCCGTTTTGACTATCAGCATGTGTTTCGCTCCAGCAATGACCACATTGGTGATTTAAATTTGTTTCGCCTGCGCTATGACTTCTAAAGACTATTTGGCTTTTGTTTAGGCACGGTCAATAAATACCGCACATTTTGATAATTTGTGTGAATAAAAAAACATAATGAAATATTTGCTTAATCTCTTCGTGCGCAAAACCGCACAAAATCGTCATGCAGATGAACTAAATGTCACTTATTTCGGGCTAATATCTCGCCGTTATATTTGGCAATATTACACAGGGCTACATAATGTTAACTAAAATGCGTGTTTTAACTCAGGCCATTGGTCTGGGGCTGATTGTTGGCAGCGCTTCTTTTGCTGCTAATGCTGAGATTACCCTGCTTAAACAAGATCCCCAGGCGGGCGACCCGCTGAGCCGTCTGAACTTCACCGTGGGCGGCAGTATTCGTCCACAGTTCAACAATCTGACCGGCAACGATGGCAGCAACGCCTACCGTCGTAATGGTTTTGACGGCGGTTCGCGTTTCCGCTTTGCCGCTGATTATTATCTTTTTGATGATATCAGCTGGATCAGCTACTACGAGCTGGGCGTCAATATCCCGGCGGTGTTCGACTGGGATAACCACTACGCCCCGGGCGCGCACAACACCACCCGCCGTATGCTTTACACCGGCCTGAAAAGCAAAACCTGGGGTACGCTGACCTTCGGCCAGCAGAACAGCGTGTATTACGATGTGGTCGGCGCGAAAACCGATATCTGGGACTACGACATGCTGGCCCAGGCACCGGGTAACGGGATTAACGGCGACTACGACGGCTCTTATCGTTCACGCAAGATGCTGAAGTACAAAAATACTTTCGGCGACGCGGATGTGTATGCCTCCTACCTGTTTGCCGACAATGACTACCTGGTCAATGGCAATAGCCTCGGCTACAAGCGTCAGGGCGGCGGATCGCTGGGCGTGGATTACCACATCGCGAAGGATCTGACCTGGGGCACCGCGTGGAACTACACCCGCGCAGATATGCGTAACCGCAACAACGGCGATGACAAATCCTACGACCAGAACATTTTCGGTACCGCGCTGAGCTGGACGCCGGATAACTGGACCTTTACCGTGGGCGGCGGCTGGTACGACAACTTCCTGACCACCAAAAAAGCCGATGTTCACAACTACTTCGCCGGTGATGCGTGGGGCGTGGAGTATCTGGCCGGTTATACCGTGCCGGTGGGTCAATACGGTCTGAAGTCGGTGATGCCGTACTTTATGGGCGACCGCCTGCAGTACGTGTCGGGGCGTGATTACCAGCGCATCGATAACGGCCTGGGTGTGACCTTCAAGCTGGATTACGGCTTCCGTGTTGACTACGAACACGTGTTTACTTCCAGCACCGACAACCTGGGTGATATGAACCTGGTGCGTCTGCGTTACGATTTCTAATCGTTATGCACTCCCCGGCGGCCAGCCGGGGAGTTTCTGCTACTGCTTACAGCTCGCCGGTCAGATACTGCGCCACGCCATTGCCGAAGCTCCAGTCGCCTTTGTCGTTGGTGATAAAGGTCATCATCACATCAGTCGGCAGGATCCCACAGCTCTCTTCCAGTTCGCGGCACAGTTCTGCCATAAAGAGCTGCTTCTGCTCGCTGCTGCGCGGGCTGGTAAACACCCTCACCATCACCAGATTATCGGTACGCGGCAGATCCAGGCCGGTATCCTCGAACACCATCTGGTAGCCTTTATTCTCGTGAACAATCTGATAGCGGTCGCGCGCTGGCACGTTAAACGCCGTCAGGACTGCACGGTGGGCGGCATCCAGCAGGGTTTTTAGCTCGGACTCTGAACGGCCCTGAATGACATCGAATTGCAGTAACGGCATAGATACCCCGACTTGGTCATTGTTTAGTGAGGCAGGCAGTATCGCCTGTCAACGCGGGCAATTTAACCCTGATGCGCGGCGGGAAAAAGCGCTATGCTTGAAATGATTATTTACTATAGTGAACAATAAAAATGAAAGAGCTGAAGACGGATGCGCTGTGGACGCATCTGCACTGGCTGACGGTGCTGGCCGAGCAGGGCAGTTTTACCGCAGCCGCAGATCGGCTGGAGGTCAGTAAGGCGGCGATGTCGCAGAAGATCAAAGAGCTGGAGCAGCTGGCTGGAGTACCGCTGGTGACGCGCACCACGCGCAGCCTGCGCCTGACCAGCGCCGGGGAAAAGCTGGTGGATGACCTGCGCGCGCCCTTTGCACAGATTGCCCAAAGTTTTTTCAGCGTGCGCGACTCTGCCGGACCGCTGCGCGGGATGGTGCGCGTGACTGCACCGGTGGCGTTTGCCCGCCAGCAGCTGGTGCCGCATATCACCGCTTTCCTGCGCGAGCATCCGCAGGTGCGCGTGCAGCTGGAAGTTTCTGACCGCCTGGTGTCGCTGGCCAGCGAAGGATTTGACCTGGCCATTCGCCACAGCACCACCTTACCGGAAACCCATGTCGCGCTGCCGCTGTGCCCGACGCGCGCCGTGGTGGTGGCTTCTCCGGCCTATCTGGCACGTTTCGGTCATCCCGCCAGCCCGCATGCCCTGAGTGAACACCTCTGCCTCTACTACCCACGCGGCGTGGAAGCGCCGCGCTGGCGTTTTCAGCCGCTGGCCGGGGGCGAACAGACAGCCGTGAACGTGAGCGGGCCGTTTGCCACTAACAACAGTGAATCGATTCGCGATGCGGCGCTGGAAGGGCTGGGCATTGCGCTGCTGCCGGACTTCAGCGCGCAAGCGGCGCTAAAGGATGGCTCGTTAGTGCAGCTGCTGCCGCAGTGGCAGGCGGTGGGCGCCTTTGCCGAGACGCTGTACGTGGTGCGCCCGTGGTCGGCTCAGGTGCCGCGTGCCGTCAGCGCTTTTATTCACTGGCTGCGTGAGGCGTTTGCGCATAAATCTGGTGAGAATTGTTAAAGTTTTCGCCACTTTCTGCCGATGGTTTAGCATAGTGCAGGCAAGTTGCTGCAGGATCCAAACAATCATAACAAGGTCGTTATATGCAAACCCATCAGCACGTAACCCAGCAGGAGCATCTGCTCGACGACGATACCACTCTGATGACCACCACCGATGCCGACAGCTACATCACCTACGCTAACAGCGCGTTTATTGAGGTGAGCGGCTACGATCGCAGTGAAATCGACGGTCAGCCTCATAATCTGGTACGCCACCCCGATATGCCAAAGGCCGCCTTTGCCGATATGTGGAGCACCCTGAAACAGGGGCTGCCGTGGACCGGGCTGGTGAAAAACCGCCGTAAAAATGGCGACCATTACTGGGTGCGCGCCAACGTGGTGCCGGTGATCCGCAATGGCGAAATCCTCGGCCATATGTCGGTGCGGGTTAAGCCCGGCGCCGGAGAGGTGCGTGGCGCTGAGCAGCTGTATCAGAAGATGAATCAGGGGCGGCTCAAGGGCTGGCGTTTGCATCGCGGCCTGCTGCTGCGCACGGGCTGGCTGCGCCCGCTCTCCCTGTTGAAAACGCTGTCACTGCGCTGGCGCATTCATAGCGCGGTGCTGGCGCTGTGGCTACCGCTGGTGGCGGCGGCGGCAGTCGCCGGGCTGCAGGGCACGGCGCTGGCCGGTTTTAGCGCCTTTTCGGTGCTGATCGCGCTGGGGGTGGATGCCTGGCTGCAAAGCCAGATTGCCCGCCCGATGGCTGCCGTCTGTCGCCAGGCGCTGGACGTGGCCAGCGGCGCTAATCCGCAGGTTGAGCACCTCAACCGGGTTGATGAGATCGGTATGACGCTGCGGGCGGTGGGGCAGCTGGGCCTGATGTTCCGCTGGCTGATCAAAGACGTCAGCGATCAGGTACTCGACGTGCATCGCGCCAGCGACGAGCTGGCACGCGGTAACGACAAGATCAACAGCCATACCGAACAGACCGCAGCCAGCGTGCAGCAGACGGCCAGCACCATGAACCAGATGACCAGCACGGTGCAGCGCAACGGCGAGAGTACCGAGCAGGCCAATCAGTTCTCGCATACCGCCAGCAACGCGGCGGTGAAGGGCGGTGAGGTAATGCAGAACGTGGTGGTGACGATGGATGAGATCGCCGCCAGCTCGCGCCAGATTGCCACCATTACCGGCCTGATCGACAGCATCGCTTTCCAGACCAATATCCTGGCGCTGAATGCGGCGGTGGAAGCCGCGCGTGCCGGCGAACAGGGTAAAGGCTTCGCCGTGGTCGCCGGAGAAGTGCGCAGCCTGGCGCAGCGCAGCGCCGGTGCAGCCAGTGAGATCCGCCAACTGATTGCCGCCAGTAATCTCAAGGTGGAGTCCGGTGCCGGGCAGGTGCATGAAGCGGGCAAGGCGATCGGCGATATTGTCGATAAGGTGCAGAACGTCACCGAACTGCTGCAGCAGATCAGCGTGGCAACGGCCGAGCAGAGCGCCGGGCTGGGCGAGGTCGGGCAGGCGGTAGAAGCGCTCGACCGCCTGACGCACGATAACAGCGCGCTGGTCAGCGAGGGCGCGCAGGCGGCGCAGCGTATGAAAAGCCAGGCCAGCCGTCTGGTAGAGGCAGTCAGCGTGTTCCGCTAATCTGAACGCGGGCCTTGCACGGCCCGCGATGGCTGATGCGTACAGCGTGCCTGTTCGGCAGCTTCTGCCGCCAGATACCCCAAAAAAAGCAGCACAAACGCGTCACCTGGGCGAAGATGTTATCTTGCTGGTTATATTAATCATCTAAGGAGCATCATGAAAAGCTATCAAGTGGCGGTGATCCCCGGGGACGGAATCGGCGTGGATGTGATTAACGCTGCCTGGCATGTGCTGGTCCACAGCGCGGCCAAATTTGATTTCGCCCTTAGCGGCGAGTGGTTCCCGTGGTCGTGCGAATACTATCTTGAGCACGGTGAGATGATGCCGAAAGACGGCATCGATACGCTGAAGAAATTTGATGCGGTGCTGCTGGGTGCGGTTGGCTGGCCGGAAAAAGTGCCGGATAACGTCTCGCTGCACGGCCTGCTGTTGCCCATCCGCAAGCAGTTTGACCTGTTTGCCAATGTACGGCCGCACCGCCTGCTGGCGGGAGTGGAAGGCCCGCTGCGCAAAAGCGAGTTTGATATCCTCTGCATTCGTGAAAACACTGAAGGCGAGTACAGCGGCGCGGGTGGGCGTATTCACCAGGGAACCCCGGCGGAAGTGGCGGTAGAAACGTCAATTTTCACCCGTCGTGGCGTTGAGCGCATTCTGCGCTTTGGCTTTGAGATGGCGCAAAAGCGCAGCAAGCGGCTGGCCTCCGTTACCAAATCCAACGCGCAGAAATACACCATGGTGATGTGGGATGAAGTCACCGAGGAGGTGGCGCGCGACTATCCTGATGTCACGGTTAACCGCTATCATATTGATGCGATTGCAGCACGAATGGTGATGAACCCGGAAACGCTCGACGTGATCGTCGCCTCCAACCTGTTTGGCGACATCCTCACCGATCTCGGCGCGGCCATTCAGGGCGGGCTGGGCTATGCGGCTTCTGCCAACCTCAATCCCGACCCCGCTGTGCCTTCGATGTTTGAACCGGTGCACGGCTCCGCGCCGGATATTGCCGGGCAGGGCATCGCTAACCCGATTGCTGCTATCTGGTCTGCGGCGATGATGCTGGAACATCTGGGCGAGCAACAGGCAGCACGCGCGATCCTGCACGCCGTTGAAACCGTCACCGCGCAGCAGAAAATAAATCACGGGCTGAGCACCGAAGAGATCAGCGCAGCAGTCATTGCCGCGATTTAAATCACGATGGCTGCCGCACGCGTGGCAGCCCGCTAGCAGGGAGAGAGTGATTCATGGAAGCACACGGCATCAGCGATATTATCCAGCCCGGACTGAGAGTGCTGTTCTGCGGCATTAACCCAGGAAAATCCTCCGCCCACACGGGTTTTCATTTTGCGCATCCGGGTAACCGCTTCTGGAAAACCATTTTCCAGGCGGGCTTTACCCGCAGCCAGCTCAAGCCCGGGCAGGAACAGCAGCTGCTGGAGACCGGTTGCGGTATTACCATGCTGGTGGAGCGGCCAACGGTGCTGGCCAGTGAACTGGCGGGCAGCGAGCTGCGTGAGGGCGGCCAGGCGCTGGTGGATAAGATTGAGCGCTATCAGCCCGCGGCGCTGGCGGTGCTCGGCAAGCAGGCTTATCAGCAGGCATTTCGCCGCAGCAAGGTGGAGTGGGGCAGGCAGCCTGTGACGATTGCTGGCACCGAAATCTGGGTACTGCCGAATCCCAGCGGCCTGAATCGTGCTTCGCAGCAGGAGATGACGGCGGCCTATGCGGCACTCGATCAGGCATTGCGTGAGCAGGGGCGTTGATTGCATTACCGTTGCATAAAAATCAGACAGAGCACTGATTTCGGCAATCTGAAGGCGTTGATTTAAAAGCGGATGCGTTACACTGCGCGACGGGTGCTCAGGATCTTTCTGTCCTGAGCCTTGGGTAAGGGACAGATAGAGAAAAGCCCCACTTGAGTTGTACTCAAAGTGAGGCTGCCCTTACGACCGGAAACGTAAAGGTAGCCTTTTACCTGCTGAAAAGCAATGGAGAAGGAGGCCAAAGATGGCGCAAAAACTGCTCGCTTTTTGTTTAATAGTTATGCTGATTTAAGCGCAAAAAAATGGCCCCTCAGTGAGGAGCCATCTTGTTACGCAGACCGTCGGTTAATCGTCGAGGAAGCTGCGCAGCACTTCAGAGCGGCTTGGATGGCGCAGTTTACGCAGCGCCTTCGCTTCAATCTGACGGATACGCTCACGCGTCACGTCAAACTGCTTGCCAACTTCTTCCAGCGTGTGGTCGGTGTTCATATCGATACCGAAACGCATACGCAGCACTTTCGCTTCACGCGCAGTCAGGCCAGCCAGCACGTCGTGGGTAGCAGAACGCAGGCTCTCAGAGGTGGCAGAGTCCAGCGGCAGCTCCAGCGTGGTGTCTTCGATAAAATCACCCAGATGTGAATCTTCATCATCACCAATTGGCGTCTCCATGGAGATCGGCTCTTTGGCAATTTTCAGCACCTTGCGGATTTTATCTTCCGGCATCAGCATGCGCTCAGCCAGCTCTTCCGGCGTTGGCTCGCGGCCCATCTCCTGCAGCATCTGGCGCGAAATACGGTTGAGCTTGTTGATCGTCTCAATCATGTGCACCGGAATACGGATGGTACGCGCCTGGTCGGCGATAGAACGGGTGATCGCCTGACGGATCCACCAGGTCGCATAAGTTGAGAACTTATAACCACGGCGGTATTCAAACTTATCAACCGCTTTCATCAGGCCGATGTTGCCTTCCTGAATCAGATCAAGGAACTGCAGACCGCGGTTGGTGTATTTCTTGGCGATAGAGATAACCAGACGTAAGTTTGCTTCAACCATCTCTTTCTTCGCACGGCGCGCTTTCGCTTCACCGATGGACATGCGGCGGTTGATATCCTTCACCTGCTCAATGGTCAGGCCGGTTTCTTGCTCAATCTGCTGCAGTTTCTGCAGGCCACGATGCACATCTTCTGACACGTCGTTCAGCTTTTCAGACCACGGCTTGTTCATTGCCAGTGCCGCTTTGAACCAGGTTTCGCTGGTTTCATTGCCGGTGAACAGAGTAATGAAGTTCTTCTTCGGCATTTTGCACAGTTCAACGCACAGCTTCATAATCAGGCGTTCCTGAGTACGTACGCGGTCCATCATCACGCGCATGCTGTTTACCAGGAAGTCGAACTGCTTCGGCACCAGGCGGAACTGCTTAAAGACGTCGGAAAGATTCTGGATCTCAGCGATGGCATCAGCGTGGCTGCGGCTTTTCGCTTTGATGACGGTACGGGTTTTCTCGTACTGTACGCGCAGATCGTTGAATTTTTCACGCGCCAGCTCCGGGTCGATGCTGTTGTCATCGTCCGAGCTGTCGTCATCTTCTTCGTCTTCTTCTTCGTTGTCGTCACGCTCAGCTTCAGACAGCTCGGAACCGACATGGGTCGCCGTCGGTGCGATATCTTCTTGCGCGTTCGGATCAACAAAACCGGTGATCAGGTCTGACAGGCGCGCTTCGCCCGCTTCAACGCGATCGTACTGCTCAAGCAGGTAGGTAATGGCTTCAGGATATTCAGCAACCGAGCACTGTACCTGGTTGATACCGTCTTCGATGCGCTTCGCGATGTCGATTTCGCCTTCGCGAGTCAACAGTTCAACGGTACCCATTTCACGCATGTACATGCGCACCGGATCGGTAGTGCGCCCGATTTCGGACTCTACGCTGGATAGCACCTGAGCAGCCGCTTCAGCAGCATCTTCGTCCGTATCGTTGTTGTTTTCATTCAGCATCAGATCATCGGCATCAGGCGCTTCTTCCACTACCTGGATGCCCATGTCGTTAATCATCTGGATGATGTCTTCAATCTGATCGGAGTCGACGATATCTTCCGGCAGATGGTCATTGACCTCGGCATAGGTCAGATAGCCTTGCTCCTTACCACGGGTGACAAGTAGCTTCAGCTGTGACTGCGGGTTTTGCTCCATAAGACGGTATCCACACTTCTGTTAAATTAGATTGGTGTCGGGTCGGCTAAGATGCCAACAATAACAGTGAGGGCGTTTAGATTATTGCCGCTGCCCGTCATGGCGGCTGTCAGGGGCTGCCTGACTCGAATTCGGCACTTAAGCCGCTGATATCTTTGTCGAGGCTATCTCACTTGCCATTTTGAACCCCCGGCTGTGCTCGCACTCCTCACGTACTTCAGTACGCTCCGGGTGCTGCGCGCAGGCGGGTGCGCAAACTAACTACGCCGATAACGCCTCTAAATTCTGTGTGACTTTGGGGCGAACCCTAAAATCTTCTGTGATGTAGGGGCTGACCCTCTTTTCCGGTCAGCCCGCAGCGCCTGGTTAAGCCTGCTGCGGTTACTGTTTCTTCAGAGCCTGGCTTAGCGTCCAGAACTCGCGGCGCTCTTCTGCGCTCAGTACGTGCGTGCGGTCACGAGCAATCAGCTCTTCCAGCCGACGCTCCAGCGCGTCATCGTACATACTGCCCAGCGCATCCTTAAACATGGTGTCCACTTCGTCATCTACTATCATGTGGTTCCATGTTGCCAGGGTTTCAAGGCTCTGGCTAAATTTTGTGCCGCGGTATAACTCTAGTAGCTGTCCGGTCGTCAGGCCAGGTTGAGCAACGCAAGTGCTCACTAACTCAACGAACAGCGGAAAACCGGGTAAATCCGACTGCTCCAGCCCATCAAGCGAGGGCACCATCATCGCCAGCTGCGGGTTCTGGATCAGCAGCCCAATAAGTATACGCATGGTTGTGCGTTTTAGCTGGGGCTGCGCGGGCGGTTTCGCATTTTCCGCTTGCTTTGGCAGCAGCTTCTCCAACTGGCTATCGTCAAGGATCCCCAGCTTGTTGCCCAGCTCCTGACGCAGGTAGATGCGCAGCGTCTCGCCCGGCACCTGACTAATCAGCGGCAGGGCCAGGGTGCTGAGCTGCGCGCGGCCGTCCGGCGAGCGCAAATCGACCTGCGGCATCAGCGTATCGAACAGAAACCCGGAGAGCGGCATTGCCTGCTCCATCCGCGCTTCAAACGCCTCTTTACCCTCTTTACGCACCAGCGTATCCGGGTCTTCGCCGTCAGGCAGGAACATAAAGCGTAGCTGACGACCGTCATTCATGTAAGGTAATGCGGTTTCCAGCGCACGCCAGGCTGCCTCGCGGCCTGCACGGTCACCGTCGTAACAGCAAATCACGGTGTTGGTGGCGCGGAACAGCAGCTGAATATGTTCAGCTGTGGTGGAGGTCCCCAGCGAGGCCACGGCGTAATCCACGCCAAACTGCGCCAGCGCCACCACGTCCATGTACCCTTCAACCACCAACAGCTTAGGCGGTTCAGGATAATTTTTTTGTGCTTCATACAGGCCGTACAGCTGGCGGCCTTTATGGAAAATATCGGTTTCCGGCGAGTTGAGATATTTCGGCATCCCGTCGCCGAGTACCCGGCCACCAAAGCCAATCACCCGCCCACGCTTATCGTGGATAGGAAACATCACGCGCTCACGGAAGCGATCGTAGCTGCGGCCCTGATCGTTGGTGACCAGCATACCGGCGTCGATCAGCGACTGGCGGTCATCAGGATTACGGCCAAAGCGTTTAAGCGCGTTGTCCCAGCCCGCAGGGGCGAAACCGATAGAAAAATGCTTAATGACCTCTTCGCTTAGCCCGCGCTGCGCCAGATATTCACGCGCGCCTGCCGACTGGCTTTGAGCCAGCGCCTGCTGATAGAAATCGCGCAGACCGGTCATTAACTGATAAAGACTTTGACGCTGGTGACGCTCAAGCTGGCTGGGACCGTTACCGCTTTCATACGGCACTTCCAGACCATACAGGGTCGCCAGTTCTTCGATGCTTTCGACAAATTCCAGACGATCGTAATTCATCAGGAAGTCGATGGCGTTGCCGTGTGCACCGCAGCCGAAACAGTGATAAAACTGTTTCTCGCCGTTTACCGTGAAGGAGGGGGTTTTCTCATTATGGAAAGGGCAGCACGCGTGATAGTTTTTACCCTGCTTTTTCAGCTTCACCCGGGCATCAATAAGATCCACGATGTCCGTGCGTGCGAGTAAGTCATTGATAAATACGCGTGGAATTCTTCCTGCCATAAGCCCCGGTTGATCAGCTCATAAACGACAACAAGCCGCGCATTCCTTTCGGAAGCACGGCCTGATAACTACTAACTGGTCTGTATAACGAGAGGGCGAACCCTCAGGCTACTAGTACAGACGAGTGCGGCGTGCGTTTTCGCGAGCCAGTTTCTTCGCGTGGCGTTTTACTGCAGACGCTTTAGCGCGCTTACGTTCGGTAGTAGGTTTTTCATAAAACTCACGACGACGAACTTCAGCCAGAACGCCTGCTTTCTCACAAGAACGCTTGAAGCGACGCAGTGCTACGTCGAATGGCTCGTTTTCACGTACTTTAATTACCGGCATGTAACTCTCACCTCGATAAATTCGGTTTTGCTGCTGACATCGGTGCCAGCTCATTTCAAAATGGTGCGGAATTTTACTCCAACACAGGCTGCGTTGTAAAGCACCATAGCTTAATGTAACCAACAGATGCGCCTGTGCGGCTGCCGGTTTTTTTCAGGGGGCTGATTATACACGAAACCAGCGTCCCTGGTGGGAAAAAAAACGCCTTATTGGTCAAGGCATAACCGCTGAGTCGCTAAAATTGCCGCCCGGCAAAGCGCCGTCATGCTACACTGCGCGCCGCAAGAATGAGGTGAAAAAGCCATGCGTGTTCTCGGAATTGAAACATCCTGCGATGAAACCGGTATTGCCATTTATGACGATGCGGCCGGTTTGCTCGCTAATCAACTTTATAGCCAGGTAAAGCTCCACGCCGACTACGGTGGTGTGGTCCCCGAACTGGCTTCGCGCGATCACGTGCGTAAAACGGTGCCGCTGATCCAGGCCGCGCTGAAAGAAGCCGGGCTGCAGGCGCAGGATATCGATGCGGTGGCCTACACTGCCGGCCCGGGCCTGGTCGGTGCGCTGCTGGTTGGCGCCACCATTGGTCGCTCGCTGGCGTTTGCCTGGGATGTTCCGGCGATTGCCGTGCACCATATGGAAGGGCACCTGCTGGCTCCGATGCTGGAAGATAACCCGCCCGAGTTTCCGTTTGTCGCGCTGCTGGTTTCCGGCGGCCATACGCAGCTGATCAGCGTCACGGGCATCGGTGAATACACCCTGCTGGGCGAATCCATCGATGATGCGGCAGGCGAAGCCTTTGATAAAACCGCCAAGCTGCTGGGGCTAGACTATCCCGGCGGCCCGATGCTGTCGAAAATGGCGCAGCAGGGAGTGGAAAAGCGCTTTGTCTTCCCGCGCCCGATGACCGATCGCCCGGGGCTGGATTTCAGCTTCTCCGGCCTGAAAACCTTCGCGGCAAATACCATTCGCGATAATGACAGCAGCGAACAGACTCGCGCTGACATCGCGCGCGCTTTTGAAGATGCCGTCGTCGATACGCTGGCAATTAAATGCCGCCGTGCACTCGACCAGAGTGGTTTTAAGCGCCTGGTGATTGCCGGGGGCGTCAGCGCTAACCGCACGCTGCGCAGTAAGCTGGCAGAGATGATGCAGAAGCGGGGCGGCGAAGTGTTTTATGCGCGCCCGGAATTTTGTACCGATAACGGCGCGATGATTGCCTATGCAGGGATGGTGCGGATGAAAGGTGGTGCGCATGCGGAGCTGAGCGTCACGGTGCGCCCGCGCTGGCCGCTGGCAGAGTTACCTGCTATTTAACTGCTCGCCTGTTGTGGGTCAGGCATGCCTGGCCCATCAGCACATTCACCGCGTTTTTGTCGGGGTTAAGTAACCCACTTACCGATGCGAATTCACCGTGATTTGGCAGGGGTGAGGCATGCCTCGCCCGTATCTTTACGGATCCTTTCTCTTCTTCTTCCAGATCTTGGTTTCCTGCCCGCGCCACAGGCGCTGAATATTGTCGTGATGACGCAGCAGGATCAGGCAGGAGAGCATGGCGACCGGGAAGGTAAACTGCGGTTTAAACCACCAGACGTAGAACGGCGCGATCAGCGCGCTGATAATCGCCCCCAGCGAAGAGTAGCCGCTCAGCAGTACCGTCAGCAGCCAGGTCCCGGTCATCAATCCCGTTAAATCCCAGCCGATAGGCGCGATAGCACCAAAGGCAGTGGCGACGCCTTTACCGCCTTTGAACTTAAAGAATACCGGGTAGATATGGCCAAGACAGGCCGCAATGGCGGTCAGACCGAGGTAGAGCGGGGTGACGCCGAAGCGATACGCCAGCCAGACCGGCAGCATGCCTTTAAGCACATCAAACACCAGCACCATGGCTGCCGCACCTTTACCGCCGATGCGCAATACGTTAGTGGTGCCGGGGTTGCGCGAACCGTGGTGGCGAGGGTCCGGTAATCCAAACAGCCGGCAAACCAGAATCGCGCTGGAGATGGAGCCACACAGATACGCGAAAATGATCATACCAAGCGCGAATACACTCATAACTCTATTCCGTCTTGTTGGGGTCGTCTTAAAGTCTGCATCCGTGGATAATACGCATAAACCGCCGGGGATGATATCCGGCAACCGTAAAAACAGAGAGCCGTATCATGGATATTGTATTTATAGATCACCTGTCCGTCATCACTACCATTGGCGTTTACGACTGGGAACAGACGATTCAGCAGAAGCTGGTGTTCGATGTCGAAATGGCGTGGGACAACCGCAAAGCCGCGGCCAGCGATGACGTCAATGACTGCCTGAGCTATGCCGACGTCTCACAGGCGATTATCGATCACGTTGCCAACGGTAAATTCGCACTGGTTGAGCGCGTTGCGGAGGAGATTGCCACGCTGTTGCTGGCTCGATTCGCCTCGCCGTGGGTGCGGATTAAGGTCAGCAAACCGGGAGCAGTCGCTCAGGCGCGTGAGGTCGGGGTGATCATCGAACGCGGGACTAATCCGAAATAAACGCAATCTCATTGCCATGACAATGAAACCAAACCACATTATGGTCTGTCTTAAGGTTGCCCTAATTCAGTCCGGGCACAATTTGGCGGTAGCGCAAAGCGACCGCCTTTTTAATGGTTTTAACTTGGTTAGAGGTAGAATTTGATGGCAGATATTCATCAGCTATGGGTGGCAGCAATACTCGGCATTGTTGAAGGGTTGACGGAGTTCCTTCCTGTTTCCTCCACCGGGCACATGATCATTGTCGGTCATCTGTTAGGTTTTGAAGGCGAGAAAGCAGAGACTTTCGAAGTGGTTATCCAGCTTGGTTCAATTCTGGCCGTGGTGGTGATGTTCTGGCGCCGTCTGTTTGGCCTGATCGGTATTCACTTCGGCAAAGAGCCGCATGAAGGTACCGGTACCGGCAAATTAACGCTGATTCATATTCTGTTGGGTATGGTGCCGGCGGTAGTCATTGGTCTGCTGCTGCACGACCAGATCAAAACGCTGTTTAACCCGGTTAACGTGATGTATGCGCTGGTGGTCGGTGGCGTGCTGCTGATCGCGGCGGAGCTGCTGAAGCCGAAGCAGCCAAAAGCCGTGGGCGTGGATGATATTACCTATCGCCAGGCATTCGTGATTGGCTGTTTCCAGTGTCTGGCGCTGTGGCCGGGCTTCTCGCGTTCCGGTGCGACCATTTCCGGCGGGATGCTGATGGGCGTGAGCCGCTATGCGGCTTCTGAGTTCTCTTTCCTGCTGGCCGTGCCGATGATGATGGGCGCTACCGCGCTGGATCTCTATAAGAGCATGGGCTTCCTGACCATGGCCGACTTCCCGATGTTCGCCGTCGGTTTTGTCACCGCCTTTATTGTCGCGCTGATCGCGATCAAGACCTTCCTGCACATCATCAAACGTATCTCGTTTATCCCGTTTGCTATCTACCGCTTTATTATCGCGGCAGCGGTTTACGCGGTGTTTGTTCTGTAAAAACTACCTGTAGGGGCCGATCTTTTGTTTCGATCGGCCCTGGGGTCGTTTGATTCGATCAGCCCTGGGGTCGTTTATTTCGGTCGGCCCGTTACGATGTTATGACGACTTCCACTGTTCCAGCGCGGCCACTCGCCGCCGCGTTAGCTCTTCTCTGACTTCGCTGCCCTTGAATCCGGCCTCAACCACCTCTTTGGTCGACACGCTTTGTGCCACCCGCCAGGCGGTGCGCAGGTAGTCGCCCTGCGGATAAGGATTGCTTTCAAAACCGGTGCGCCCACGCGCATCGGCTTCGCTGGTGATAGCAATCTGCTCAACGCGCTGCGGCTTACGCCAGGCATCCACGCGGTCAAACAGGGCAATCAGCGTAGCGGCTGACTGATTCTGTACGGTGTGCACCAGATCGTGAAATTCGGTAACCAGCAGGGCAAGGTCGCGCACGGTATTCGGCACGCGCAGGCGCTCGCACAGCGCGGCAACCAGCGGCACGCCAGCCGGGCCGTGCCCGTGGTGGCTGGGCCACCTCTCCGGCGGCGTCAGGCCTTTGCCGACGTCGTGAAACAGCGTGGCGAAGCGAATATCCAGCTCCGGGCTGAGCTGGGCGGCCATCGCCAGCGTCATCAGCGCATGCACCCCGGTGTCAATCTCCGGGTGCCATTTGGCCGGGGCCGGCACGCCATACAGATTATCCAGCTCGGGGAACAGCACCGCCAGCGCACCGCAGTCGCGCAGCACCTGGAAATAGACCTGCGGGTTGCGGGTGAGCAGGGCGCTCTCCGTCTCTTTCCATACGCGTTCCGCCGTCAGATGCGCCAGCTCGCCGCTTGCCGCCATGGCGCGCATCAGCGCCATGGTTTCGTCAGCGACGCGGAAATTGAGGTGGGCAAAACGTGCCGCAAAGCGCGCCACGCGCAGTACGCGCAGCGGATCTTCGTTGAATGCGGCCGAAACATGGCGCAGCAGGCGCAGCTTAAGGTCTTCACGCCCGCGATAAGGGTCGTAAAAGTTGCCGTCAGCGTCCTGGGCAATGGCATTGATGGTCAGATCGCGTCGGGCCAGATCCTGCTCCAGCGTGACGTCGGGCGCGGCATAGCAGACGAAGCCGGTATAACCGCTGCCGGACTTACGCTCGGTGCGCGCCAGCGCATACTCTTCGTGGCTGGAAGGGTGCAGAAATACCGGGAAATCGCGGCCAACCTGCTCGTAGCCAGCATCCAGCATCTGCTGGGGAGAGGCTCCCACCACCACCCAGTCTTTGTCTTTCAGCGGCAAATTCAGCAGTCCATCGCGCACGGCGCCGCCGACAAGGTATGTTTTCACTGCGGGTCTCCACAAAGCGGATAATCGGAATTAACCGATCATTAATCGGAACACTATAACATCCATGTTGCACAAATGATAAATCGCAGGCACGACAAAAAGGGCATCCGCAGATACCCTGATTTGTCATCGTTTGGATTAATTCATCCAGCGGTCGCTTTTCTTCCTGCGCGGGATCATATGCGGCAACAGCAGGCCAAGCAGCAGGCCAACACCGGCTACGCCGCCGCCGTACATAAACCACTGCATAATGATGGTGCGCTGTTTATCGTCAAGCTGTACGTTGGCGGCATCCACTTTCTTTTTCGCCACCACCAGCTGGTTTTTCAGCTGCTGATTCTCTTCTTTCAGGCTGTTGATCGCCCCATCGCTGCCGGCGACTTTTTTCTGCATCTCGGCGGTGCGTTCGTTCCAGCTACCGTCGATATTGGCCAGTTTGGCCGTCAGGTCTTTGACCTGCTGCTCCAGCTGCGGCACGCGCGAACGCAGGCTTGGCTGCTCGCTCAGCTGTGCCAGCGGGATCCAGGTGGTGCGCCCCTGGCTGTCACGGATTTGCCCATATTTGCTATTGTCGTTTGACTGCAGCAGGGTGACTTCTTCGCCGGCGTTCAGGGTGCCGATCAGGCGATAATCATTGCCAGGACCGCTGCGGACCCAGGTGGAAAGCTCGTCGGAAATGTAGCGTTTTTCTTCAGCATGAACCGATGTTGCAACGCTAAAAGTGAGTAAAGTCAGTCCAATAAGGTGAGTTTTATTCATTCGAACTCTTATTCGTAAGTGCTGGAAAAAAGTAAAGGCACAGTCTGGAGCGGCCTCGCAGAAAGCTGAATGAGAACTATCCTGGTCTCAGAGAGCGTGAGAGCGGGCACGCGAAAGCGTAATAAAGCAGAGACAGCCCTGTCGCTTGTGCATTACTCTTCGGGTTAAGCTACCTGTCATAAAGCAGGCATAATCAGTTACCTTAACCGTTTACCGTGCCGTTAACGACGTAAATAAGACAATATGACCATCGAAATCGAATTAAAGTTCATCGCCGCGGCAGAAGCTGCATCAAAAATTGCCGATAAACTGGCGAACTGGCCTCACCAGCACAGCGCGGGGCAGAAGCTCACCAACATCTACTTTGAAACCGACGACAGCCAGCTGCGCCGCTGGGATATGGGCCTGCGCATCCGCGGCTTTGGCGACAGCTACGAGATGACGCTAAAAACCGCCGGGCAGACGGTGGGCGGGCTGCATCAGCGGCCGGAATACAATGTGGCCCTCGGCCAGCCTGAGCTCGATATCGCCCTGCTGCCTGCCGACGTCTGGCCTGCAGGCACCGACGTGGCCGCGCTGCAACAGCGCCTCAACGCGCTGTTCAGTACCCATTTCGTGCGCGAAAAGTGGGTGGTTACTTACCTGCAAAGCGAGATTGAAGTGGCTTACGACTGCGGGGAAGTCAGTGCCGGTGCGTTAAGCGAGCCGCTGCGAGAAATCGAGCTGGAGCTGAAAAGTGGCCAGCGTGACGATCTGCTGGCCTTTGCCGCCGAGCTGGCCACGCTGGAGGGCCTGCGCCTCGGCAGCCTGAGCAAAGCCGCACGCGGCTATGCGCTGGCGCAGGGCAATCCACCGCGCCCGCTGCGCCCGGTTCCGCTGCTGAAGGTCAAGCCGAAAGCAACGGTAGAAGAGGGGATGCGCAGCGGGTTCCTGCTGGCTCTCAGCCAGTGGCAGTATCACGAAGAGCTGTGGCTGCGCGGCGTCAGCGGCGCACTGCCGCAGATCAAGGATGCGCTGGAGACGCTGCGTCAGGTCTTCTCTCTGTACGGCGCGCTGGTTCCGCGCAAGGCCAGCAGCGATCTGCGCCAAAAACTGACCGTGCTGGAAGAGGCGCTGCTGGAAGAGAATGTCAGCGCTGAAAAGCTCTGTTTCAGTCCGGTCTGGCTGGAGACCCAGTTAGCGCTTACTAACTGGATCGTCACCGAAGGCTGGCGTGCGTTTGTCGATCAAAAGGCGGATGCCAAGCTGCAGGGCTCATTTAAACGCTTCAGCGATATCATGCTCGGGCGCATTGCCGCCGACCTGAAAGAGACCTTCGCTCACGTCAACCATTCGGGCGAGTATCAGGACAAACTGACGCGCCTGCATCGCCAGCTGCTGGCCGTTCATCTGCTGGCCGGTGCCTATCAACCTGATGTGGTCAACAGCTGGCTGCAAAGCTGGCAGCAGCTGCAGCAGGCGATTGTCAGCCAGCAGGAAGTGTGGCTGGACAGTCATCGCCAGCAGGCGCTGAAACAGGCGGCGTTCTGGAAGAACGGCAGCGTGTAAAACCTTTGGCGTGCGGCTTTTTATAAGGGAGTGATTATGTTGCCATCGTTACTGACCGGGCAGATCGCACTGCTCGATCCCATTTTCAGCGGGGCCAGTGAACAGCAAAAGGCGGTGCTGGCATTTAGCGATTTTATCAGCGATAACCTGGCAAAATGCC
The DNA here is from genome assembly GCF_014773485.1 of Erwinia aphidicola. Lineage (GTDB taxonomy): Bacteria > Pseudomonadota > Gammaproteobacteria > Enterobacterales > Enterobacteriaceae > Erwinia > Erwinia aphidicola. The sequence goes on from NZ_JACXBP010000004.1 coordinate 246,106, forward strand.
CCGACTGGTGGCAGCAGATCCAGCAGCAGCCGCCGCAGCCGGATGAATGGCAACACTATCTGCAGTGGTTACAGACGCAGCTGGCCGCGGCGCAGGATGAAAATGCGCTGATGCGCGAGCTGCGCCTGTTCCGCCGCCATATGCTGACGCGTATCGCCTGGATGCAGACGCTGGCGACCAGCAGTACAGAGCAGAGCCTGCGCCAGCTGAGCGAGCTGGCGGAGACGCTGATAGTCGCCGCCCGCGACTGGCTGTGGCACGCCTGCTGCCGCGATTTCGGCACGCCGGTGAATGCCGCCGGGGAGCCGCAGCCGCTGCTGATCCTCGGTATGGGCAAGCTGGGCGGTGGCGAGCTTAATTTCTCCTCTGATATTGACCTGATCTTCACCTGGCCGGAAAACGGCACCACCCAGGGGGGCCGCCGCGAGCTGGATAATGCGCAGTTCTTCACCCGCCTTGGGCAGCGCCTGATTAAGGTGCTGGATCAGCCCACCGTGGATGGCTTTGTTTACCGTGTGGATATGCGCCTGCGCCCGTTTGGCGACAGCGGCCCGCTGGTGCTGAGCTTTGCCGCGCTGGAAGATTATTACCAGGAGCAGGGGCGCGACTGGGAACGCTACGCGATGGTGAAAGCGCGCCTGATGGGCGACAGCGACGACCGCTGGAGCGAAGAGCTGCGCCAGACGCTGCGCCCGTTTGTCTTTCGCCGCTACATTGATTTCAGCGTGATCCAGTCGCTGCGCAATATGAAAAGCATGATCGCGCGTGAAGTACGGCGGCGCGGGCTGACCGATAACATCAAGCTGGGCGCTGGCGGTATCCGCGAAACCGAATTTATCGTGCAGGTCTTCCAGCTGATACGCGGCGGTCGCGAACGATCGCTGCAAATGCGCTCCTTATTGCCGACGCTGCACGCGATTGGCGAGCTGCATCTGCTGCCGCAAGGGCAGGTTAGCCAGCTGCGCGATGCCTATCTGTTCCTGCGTCGCCTGGAGAATCTGTTGCAGAGCATCAACGACGAACAGACGCAGACGCTGCCGGTGGCTGAGTTGGACCGCGCCCGCCTTGCCTGGGCGATGGATTTCAGCGACTGGCAGGCATTGCATGACCAGCTTGATATCCATATGGCGCAGGTGCGCACCATCTTTAACGATCTGATCGGCGACGATAGCTCAGAGAGCGGCGACAGTCGCGACGCGGGTGAATACGGCGTGCTGTGGCAGGATCAGCTGGAAGAAGCCGAGCTGGCACCGCTGGTGCCGCATCTCGACAGCGCCGCCCGCCAGCTGCTGTGGCGCACCATCACCGAATTCCGCCTGGATGTGGATAAACGCACCATTGGTCCACGCGGCCGCCAGGCGCTGGATCAGCTGATGCCGCGCCTGCTGAGTGAAGTGGTGCCGCGCGATGATGCCCCGGTTACGCTCAGCCGCCTGACCCCGCTGCTGCTAGGCGTGGTCACCCGCTCGACCTATCTCGAACTGCTGACCGAATTCGACGGCGCGCTGAAACATCTGATCCGCCTGTGCGCCGCCTCACCGATGGTTGCCAGCCAGCTGGCGCGCCACCCGCTGCTGCTTGATGAGCTGCTCGACCCGGCCACGCTGTACCAGCCGACCGCCACCGATGCCTACCGCGACGAGCTGCGCCAGTATCTGCTGCGCATCCCGGAAGAGGACGAAGAGCAGCAGCTGGAGGCGCTACGCCAGTTTAAACAGGCGCAGCATCTGCGCATTGCCGCCGCCGATATCGCCAAAACCCTGCCGGTCATGAAGGTCAGCGACCATCTGACCTGGCTGGCAGAAGCGATGATCGAAGCGGTGGTACAGCAGGCATGGAATATGATGGTGCAGCGCTACGGTCGCCCGACGCACCTGACCAGCGACAGCGAGCGGGGCTTCGCCGTGGTCGGCTATGGCAAGCTGGGCGGCTGGGAGCTGGGCTACAGTTCCGATCTCGATCTGGTATTCCTGCACGACTGCCCGGTGGATGCCGTGACGCTGGGTGAGCGCAGCATCGACGGGCGCCAGTTTTACCTGCGCCTGGCGCAGCGCGTGATGCATCTGTTCAGCACCCGCACCTCCTCCGGCATTTTGTATGAAGTCGATGCGCGCCTGCGCCCGTCCGGTGCGGCGGGGATGCTGGTCAGTACCTTCGATGCCTTCGATGATTATCAGCGCAATGAAGCCTGGACCTGGGAGCATCAGGCACTGGTGCGGGCGCGCATTGTGTTTGGTGATGGGGCGCTGAGTCAGCGCTTTGACCAGATCCGCCGTGGCATTCTTTCGCTGCCGCGCGAGCCTGACGCGCTGAAAACCGAAGTGCGGGAAATGCGCGAGAAGATGCGCGCGCACCTTGGGCACAAGCATAAAGGGCGCTGGGATCTGAAAGCGGATGAGGGCGGTATCACCGATATTGAATTCATTACGCAATACCTGGTCTTACGCTACGCCGCCCAGGATCCGACGCTGACGCGCTGGTCCGATAACGTGCGCATCCTCGAACTGTTGGCAAATGGCGACAAGATGGCGCAGGCCGAGGCGCAAGCGCTGACCCAGGCCTACGTTTCGCTGCGCGATGCGCTGCACCATCTCGCTTTGCAGGAGCTGCCGGGGCACGTAGAGGAGAGCGCATTCAGCGCGGAAAAGGCCCAGGTCAATGCCAGCTGGCAGAAGTGGCTGGGAGCCTGAGTGGGTGTTCGGCGCGTGATGATGGTCAGCAGCAAGTTGTGCTATCATCGCGCGCATAATTTTTCCTGTTTAAACTGCAGTCTGGAGTGTCTGGAATGAAAATTACACTGCCCGATTTTTCGCGCGCGGGTGTTCTGGTGGTTGGCGATGTGATGCTGGATCGCTACTGGCACGGCCCAACCAGTCGCATCTCCCCAGAGGCCCCGGTGCCGGTGGTCAAAGTGGACCATGTGGAGGAGCGCCCGGGAGGCGCGGCCAACGTGGCGATGAATATCGCTTCTCTCGGTGCCGGTTCGCGTCTGGTGGGCCTGACCGGGATTGATGAAGCCGCGCAGGCGCTGAGCGCGACCCTGGCCGGGGTGAACGTGCGGTGTGATTTCGTGGCGGTGCCGACGCATCCAACCATTACCAAACTGCGCGTGCTGTCACGCAGCCAGCAGCTGATCCGCCTCGATTTTGAAGAGGGCTTTGACGGGGTTAATCCGGAGCCAATGCACGAGCGCATCCGTGAGGCGCTGCCGAAAATTGGTGCGCTGGTGCTGTCTGACTACGCCAAAGGCGCGCTGGCCAGCGTTGAAACCATGATCGCGCTGGCACGCGAAGCGGGCGTACCGGTGCTGGTCGACCCGAAAGGGACTGATTTCTCACGTTATCACGGTGCAACGCTGCTGACGCCAAACCTCTCCGAGTTCGAAGCGGTGGTGGGCAAATGTAAAAGCGAAGCGGATATCGTCGAGCGCGGTACGGCACTGATGCAGCAGCACGGCCTGTCGGCGCTGCTGGTCACGCGTTCCGAGCACGGTATGACGCTGCTGCAGCCGGGCAAAGAGCCATTCCATATGCCAACTCAGGCGCAGGAAGTGTTCGACGTTACCGGTGCCGGTGATACGGTGATTGGCGTACTGGCGGCCGCGCTGGCGGCAGGCAATACGCTGGAAGAGAGCTGCTTCCTGGCGAATGCCGCGGCGGGCGTGGTGGTCGGTAAATTGGGGACCTCGACGGTTTCCCCGGTTGAACTGGAGAACGCCATTCATGCGCGCCCTGAATCCGGCTTTGGCGTGATGGATGAAGCACAGCTGATTGCTGAAGTCGCCAAGGCGCGCCAGCGCGGCGAGAAAGTGGTGATGACCAACGGCGTGTTCGACATTCTGCACGCGGGCCACGTCTCCTATCTTGCCAATGCGCGTAAGCTGGGGGATCGCCTGATTGTGGCGGTCAACAGCGATGCTTCAACCCGTCGCCTGAAGGGCGAAACGCGCCCCGTAAACCCGCTGGTCAATCGTATGATCGTGCTGGGTGCGCTGGAAGCTGTGGACTGGGTCATCGGTTTTGAAGAGGACACGCCACAGCGGGTGATTGCTGAGGTGCTGCCGGACCTGCTGGTGAAAGGCGGAGACTATAAGCCGGAAGATATCGCGGGCAGTAAAGAAGTGTGGGCTAACGGCGGTGACGTGCGGGTGCTGAACTTCGAAGACGGTATTTCAACCAGTAATATCATCAAGACAATTATTTCAGGCACCGGTAAAAGCTGATAGCTGGCGGCTGCCCTTGCGGGCAGCCGCTTAACTCACTCAGTTTGGCGCTTTCGGCTCGCTGGTGGCCGCTGTTGCAGAGGTCGCTGGTGTTGCGGAAGCCGCTGGCGTTGCAGCTGTAGCAGGCTGTGCCACTTTCGCTTCCAGCTCGGCCAGGCGTTGTTCCAGCGCGGCCAGTTTCTCACGCGTGCGCAGCAGCACCTGAGTCTGCACATCAAACTCTTCGCGATTCACCACGTCCAGACGGGTTAACTGCGCCTGTAATGTCTGGCGAATTTTCTTCTCCACATCATCACCCAGCTCGCGGATCCCTTTCGGCATGGAGTCATGGACCTGACGGGCCAGTTGTTCAATTTTTTTTGCGTCGATCATAGCGGCTTCCTGGTAGCAGCGGGTTTTACCTTAGTGTAATCCCTGACGCTAAAAGGTTAAACCTGAAATGAATAAACAGGAAATGCCTTAGTCATCTGCTGACAATCTATTTGATGTTTTTGTTCGTTGCTCTGCTACTTTTTCAGCGTTATGATGTTTTTGCTTATTCTCAGGGCGGGGCGAAATTCCCCACCGGCGGTAAATCAGCTGACGCTGAAAGCCCGCGAGCGCTTCAGGAGCAATTCTGAAGGACAGCAGACCCGGTGTGATTCCGGGGCCGACGGTTAGAGTCCGGATGGGAGAGAGTAACGAATCTTGTCGGGCTTTTGCCTGCCTCGCGTTATTTTTTGTCACTGCATGACACTCCTAAGCACGCCCTGGTTCTGGTAACCCATAAATTAATTAAGGTTTTTTTACCATGAATCAGTCGCTACTTTCTGAATTTGGCACGCCTGAACAGCGTGTAACCCGTGCTATCGAAGCGCTGCGCGCTGGCCGCGGTGTGATGGTTTTAGACGATGAAGATCGTGAGAACGAAGGCGATATGATCTTCGCCGCGGAAACCATGACCGTTGAGCAGATGGCGCTGACCATCCGTCACGGCAGCGGTATTGTTTGCCTGTGTCTGACCGAACAGCGTCTGCAGGAGCTTGAGCTGCCGATGATGGTGCAGGACAACACCAGCGCTTACGGTACGGGTTTTACCGTGACTATCGAAGCCGCCAAAGGTGTCACCACCGGCGTTTCTGCTACTGACCGCCTGACAACCATCCGCACCGCGATTGCCGATGATACTAAGCCGAGCGATCTGAATCGCCCTGGCCATGTATTCCCGCTGCGCGGCCGTGCTGGCGGCGTGCTGACCCGTGGTGGCCACACCGAAGCGACCATTGACCTGGTGACGCTGGCCGGCTTCAAGCCTGCGGGCGTGCTGTGTGAGCTGACTAACGACGATGGCTCAATGGCACATGCCCCTGAAGCAATCGTGTTTGCTAAGCAGCACGACATGCCGGTTGTGACCATCGAAGACCTGGTGGCTTACCGCCGCAGTCACGAGACGCGTCAGGCCAGCTAAATCCCCGTCATACTTCAAGCTATGTGGGCGTTGGCTACATTACTCGGCCCATCCCTGGGCCGCGCCCCTGCGGGGGCGCTGTAAACAGCGTTCAAATCTGCTCCAGGCAGAGTTGTCGCGCACCCCGGTCACGTACTCATCTACGCTCCCGGGGGATTATTTCCCTGAATCTCAGGGGGCAGAAATTCACTTCCCCGTTCCCCTTCAAATTTTCTGAATATCTCCGTCAGGCTTATCCAGGTTCATCCGTGAAATAAAGCGCGTAATGTAGGCGTCATTGAGCACAATATTGCCTGGAGTTTTAACATGAGCCACTCACGTATGCCCGCGCTTTTCCTTGGACACGGCAGCCCGATGAACGTGCTGGAAGAGAATATCTACACTGAAACCTGGCGTGAGCTGGGTAAAACGCTGCCGCGCCCGAAAGCGATTATTGCGGTTTCCGCACACTGGTATACGCGTGGCACCGCAGTCACTGCGATGGAGAAACCGCGCACTATCCATGACTTCGGCGGTTTCCCGCAGGCGCTGTTCGATACCCACTATCCGGCACCGGGTTCGCCCGCGCTGGCACAGCAGGTTGCCGATGCGCTGGCTCCGGTAGCGGTAGAACTCGACCGCGAGTGGGGTTTTGACCACGGCTCCTGGGGCGTGCTGATCAAGATGTATCCCGATGCCGATATTCCGGTCGTGCAGCTGAGCGTTGACGGTACCAGGCCGCCTGCTTACCACTTTGAGCTGGGCCGCAAGCTGGCGGCGCTGCGCGAACAGGGCATCATGATCGTGGCCAGCGGTAACGTGGTGCACAACCTGCGCATGGTGCGCTGGGGCGGCGATGCCGCAGCCTATCCCTGGGCGGAGTCGTTCAATCAGTACGTGCGCGATAATCTGAGCTGGGAAGGAGAATCAGAGCAGCATCCGCTGGTGAACTTTATGCAGCATGAAGGCGCCGCCTTGTCGAACCCGACGCCGGAGCACTATCTGCCGTTGCTGTATGTGCTGGGCGCACGCGCCGCGGGCGAGGCGATAGCGATCCCGGTGGACGGGATTGTGATGGGGTCGTTAAGTATGTTGTCGGTGCAGGTGGGATAACAGGCTATTTTGCTCACCATTTTGTTGGGATTGGGCAGTGCTCGCTCTCCTCAGGTACTGATGTACGTTGAGGGAGCTGTGCGCTGGCCGCACCCAAACTGGCATCGCCAATAACGCCTGTTGGTAACCTTATTGTAAGCGATTTCCAGGGGCGGACCTTATGTTGCGGCCCGCCCGCCACAGCGCGCGATTACTCGATAAACGCGTGCGGATAAAATCGTGACAGATCCTGGGTGATCAAGTCGCGATCCTCGCGCAGACCAATTCCTGCTGGCCGATCGTTGATCAGCCACGAACCAATCAGCGTATAGCTATCGCCAAACTTCGGCAGCGGATGAAACTGCTGTACGATCATTCCTTCCTCACCGTACGGACCGTCAACGCGGGCAATCTCCTGACCGTTTTCCACAATGCGAATATTCGCGCCTTCACGGGAAAACAGCGGCTTCACCACGTATTTATCCATGTGCGGCACGTTGTCTTCGGCAAAGTAGGCGGGTAACAGATTGGGGTGATCCGGGAACATCTTCCACAGCAGCGGCAGCAGCGCTTTATTAGAAATAATGCTCTTCCAGCCCGGCTCCAGCCAGCGCACGCCCGCATCGGCCAGCTTGGTGGAGAACACCTCGCGCAGCATAAATTCCCACGGGTAGAGTTTGAACAGATTGGCGATCACCTGGTCATGCTGATCGGTAAACTGCCCTTTCTCGCCGAGGCCAATCTCATCCATATAGAGGAATTCGCTCGGCAGGCCCGCTTCGGTAGCGCAATCCTGCAGATACTGCACCGTGCCGCGATCTTCATCGGTATCGCGGCAGCAGGCGAAGTGCAGCCAGCTGAATCCGTGCTGCTGGTGCAGCTCGGCGAAGCGCTCGATTAGCTTCTCCTGCAGGCTGTTAAACTGGTCGCTGCCGACCGGCAGCTGGCCGGCGTTCAGCTGGTCCTCCAGCCACAGCCACTGGAAAAAGGCCGCTTCATACAGCGAAGTTGGCGTATCCGCGTTGTTTTCCAGCAGCTTAGGTGGCGACACACCATCCCAGGCGAGATCGAGGCGGGAGTAGAGCGACGGCTGGCCGCTTTTCCACGACTCGCGCACGAAGTCCCAAGTGTGTTTGGGGATGCGAAACTTCTCCAGCAGCTCGTCGCTGCCGACCACCATCTCTACCGCCTGCAGGCACATCTGATGCAGCTCGCTGGTGACATCTTCCAGCGTCTCAATCTGCTCTAAGGTGAACTGGTAATAGGCATCTTCACACCAGTACGGCTCGCCGTGCATGGTGTGAAAACGAAAACCAAACTCCGTGGCCTTTTCCCGCCAGTCTGGGCGTTCAGTGATGGCAATACGCTTCATCAGCGATTAGCCCCCAAAGCTGCGGCTGGAGCCGGAAGCCGCGCTGCTGCGTGACATGCTGGTCTGCTTGGCAACGCTTTCACCAAAGCCGCCGCGCATTACGGTGCTGGTAGTGGCAGGTTTTGGTGCCATGGCGGATTTAGGCACCGTCATGGTACGGCCAGGGGTAGCTGCGCCGTAGCTTTTGCCGCTGGCATCAACGAATTTGCCGTTGGCCGGGCTGGCTGGGTTTTTAGAGGAGAACAGCGGCTGCTGCTGGCCCATACCGCCGCCCATCATGCGGCCCATCATGTAACCGGCCATCAGCGGCATCCAGAAGCTGCCGCTGGACTGAGATTCAGCATTGGTGGTGCCCACGCCAGCCTGAGCCGGAGCCTGCTGACACTGGCCTTCACCGAATTCCGCCACGCAGTCTTCGCGGGTGGCATATTTCGGTGCGGTTTTCACCGCCTCTTCTTTAGCTTTGTTATAGGCCGTGGTGCACTGCTCGCTCTTGCCCGGGTTGGCGCTCGAACAGTCATCGGCGTTCATATAAGTCGAGACGGTCTCGTCTGACTGCTCACAACCGGCCAGCATAAATACGGCGGTAACCGCCAGCGCCACCGGCGTTAAATGGCGTGCGCTCCAGCTTTTGCGAAAGGAGGCATGATTAATCTGTTTAGTCCGTTTCATCACTTTTCGTCCTGTGCCCAAAGGTAGTGCATAGGATAGGGGAATAGCGGTGAAAAATGAAGCGATGAGGCGCGACAGACCGGGGATCTTTACTTAGCTATACGTTTGATTGTGAAGGAGAGGTTAAGACAGGTGGGATCGAAATAAAACGGGGCAGCGTTGGCTGCCCCGCGGGGAGATTACTGACTGAACGGATTGCCGCTGCTGCGGTTTGCTGCCGGGCGGCTGGTGGCTGCTGCCTGGCGCGCGGCCGGGGCGCTTTCATTGCCGTCGACGCGGGCAACCTGCTGTGGATTTTCTGGTGCCACAGCTTCCGGTGAGGTATTGATATCCTTGCCCAGATGATTATTCAGCGTCGCCAGATCCTGCTCGTTCAGCGTACCGAGCGCAGATTTGATGTTCAGCTGGTTGATCATATAGCTGTAGCGGGCGTTAGCCAGCTTCTGCTTTGCGTCATACAGCGTGGTGGTCGCATCCAGCACGTCAACGATGGTACGGGTACCTACGGAGTAACCCGCTTCCATTGCATCCAGCGAGCTCTGGGCAGAAACCACGGCCTGCTTGTACGCTTCGATGCTGCTGATGGAGGCATTCACGTTGTTAAACGAGGAGCGGACGGTCTGCACGGCGGAGCGGTGCGCGCCTTCCAGCTGCTCGCTGGCTGCCACAAACGCATACTGCGCCTGCTTCACCTGTGACGACACCGAGCCGCCGCTGTACAGCGGCAGGTTGAAGCTTAAGCCAACCTGGTTGCTACCGCTGATGTTGTCGTTATTGGTGGCGCGATCGCCGCTGTAACGGTTGTTCGACAAACCGGTTGACGCGGTCAGGTCTACGGTTGGCATATGGCCAGTTTCCGCAGAGCGGATCTGCTCACGCGCCAGGTCTTGCGACAGACGGGCAGAGAGCAGGCTGAGGTTGCGGCTCTCGGCCTCTTTCAGCAGCGCGTTAACCGGCTGTGGCTTCTCGGTTTTGAAGTTATCAACGTTAAGCGAGGCGAGGCTCGGGTAGTAATTCCCGGTCACCTGGCGCAGCGTTTCAACCGCGTTATCAAGATCGTTACGCGCCGTCACTTCGTTGGCCAGCACGGTGTCGTACTGTGAGCGCGCATTCTGCACGTCGGTGATGGCGACCAGGCCCACGTTAAAACGCTGAGTGGTCTGATCCAGTTCACGGTAGATCGACTGTTTCTGCGCTTCGGTGTAGGAGAGGGTATCAATCGCATTCAGCACGTTGAAATACGCTGTCGCGGTGTTGAGGATCAGCGTTTGCTGCGCGGTCTGATAAGTGACATCCTGAATCCCGGCGGTTTTTTCCTGCAGGGTCAGCGCGCGCCATTTTGACATATCAAAAATGGTCTGAGTCAGCTGCAGTGAGGTGCTTTTCGAGGTGCTGTTCGAATCGCGCGCGTCGCGGTAGCCGTTGTTGTAGCTGTAGTCGGCACCCAGCCCCAGCTGAGGTAACAGCGGGCTACGTGCTTCATTAATCTTCTCAAATGCCGCATCACGATCGGCTGCTGAGCTACGAAGGTCAGGATTGGATAAACGAGCCTGCTGATACACCTGCAGCAGGTTCTCAGCCTGGCTGGCAACACTGAAGCCGCCCAGGCTCAGACCGATGAGTAAAGGGAGCAGTTTGTTCATTTGCATTCCTTGTAGTGCAGCAAAATTGCTATGGTAGCGCTGACGTAAGCCAAAAATTATCGCCGATGATAGCAGAGAGTTCCGAGAAGGTAAGTTGGCTGAAAGTGCCATCCTGCCTTAATTTACTTAAATATTTCATTAAGAACCAGACATCAGGCGGATTACGATTGCATTTTACGTTTTGGCCACCATTTCACAGGAGCTGTTGTTATGGCAACAAGTAACAAATACCCGGTGACTTTCACCAAAAACGATGTAGAAATTATTGCACGAGAGACCCTCTATCGTGGTTTTTTTTCGCTGGAGCGCTACCGCTTTCGTCACCGCTTGTTTAATGGCGGGATGAGTGGTGAAGTATCACGAGAAATTTTGGAGCGCGGTCATGCCGCAGTGCTGCTACCCTATGATCCGCTGCGCGACGAAGTGGTGTTAATCGAGCAGATCCGTATCGCCGCTTACGACACCAGCCCAACGCCGTGGGTGCTTGAACTGGTGGCGGGGATGATGGAACCGGGTGAAACGCCGGAAGAGGTCGCCAGACGCGAAGCGCTGGAAGAAGCCGGGCTGACTCCCGGGCGCATTAAACCCATAATTAACTACCTCTCCAGCGCGGGAGGAACCTCAGAACGCCTTGCGGTGTTTGTGGGAGAAGTGGATGCCAGCGTGGCGCAGGGAAACCACGGTCTGGAGGAAGAGAATGAGGATATTCTTGTGCATGTGGTCAGCCGTACTCAGGCTTACCAGTGGGTGGAACAGGGGAAAATAGATAACGCCGCTGCTGTCATTGCTTTGCAATGGCTGGAGCTGCACCATAAACAGCTTTGTGATGAATGGAACCCCGAATAATGAAACGTTATGTCCCTGACTTTCCAGAAATGATGCGCGTTTGCGAAACCAATTTTGCGCAACTGCGTCGCCTGTTGCCCAAAGAGGACCAGGCGGGGGAGTCCGTGACGTATCAGGTTAATGGCGCCAGTTACCAGATAACTATCCTGGAATCAACGCGCTACACCACGCTGGTTGAGGTAAAACAGACCGCACCGGCCGTCAGTTACTGGAGCCTGCCATCGATGTCGGTTCGCCTGTATCATGACGCGATGGTGGCGGAAGTGTGTTCCACTCAGCAGATCTACCGCTTTAAAGCACGCTATGATTATCCAAATAAAAAGCTGCATCAGCGTGATGAAAAGCATCAGATTAACCAGTTTCTTGCGGACTGGCTGCGCTACTGTTTGTTCCATGGCGCAATGGCAGCCCCGGTTTTTTAGAACGCTGCGACAATTTCAGAGCGAGTTAAGGACTTTGATTGGATAGCCTGTTAAAACTTCCTGTGGCGAGTGGGTCCAGAGTCAGGATTTTACAGATAACGGATACCCACCTTTTTGCAGGTAAACACGAAACGTTACTCGGTGTGAACACCTGGGCCAGTTATGACGCGGTACTGGAGGCGATCGCCGCCGGGCAGCGTCATTACGATCTGATTGTCGCCACTGGCGACCTGGCGCAGGATCACTCGGTCGAAGCCTATCAGCATTTTGCTGAGGGTATTGCTCGCCTGCCGGCTCCCTGCGTCTGGCTGCCCGGCAATCACGACTTTCAGCCGGCGATGTTCAGCACGCTGGCGGAGTCGAGTATTGCCGATGAAAAGCAGGTGCTGGTGGGCGATCGCTGGCAAATCGTGCTGCTGGACAGCCAGGTGTTCGGCGTCCCGCACGGTGAGTTAAGTGACTACCAGCTGGAGTGGCTGGAGCGCGCGCTGGCCGCTGAACCCCAGCGCCACACGCTGGTACTGCTGCATCATCATCCCCTGCCTTCCGGCTGCTCCTGGCTCGATCAGCACAGCCTGCGCAATCCGCATATGCTGGATGCGGTATTACAGCGCTACCCGCTGGCAAAAACCTTGCTGTGTGGGCATATTCATCAGGAGCTTGACCTCGACTGGCACGGACGGCGCGTGCTGGCCAGCCCGTCCACCTGCGTCCAGTTTAAACCCCACTGCACCAACTTCACCATTGATGCGGAAGCGCCGGGATGGCGCTGGCTGGATCTGTATGATGACGGACGGCTGGAAACCGAAGTTCAGCGTCTGGCTACCCGCAAATTTAACCCCGATCTCGACTCAGAAGGATACTGATCGATGGCAACCCTGCTCTATCTGCACGGTTTCAACAGCTCTCCGCAGTCGGCAAAAGCGACCATCTTTAAACAGTGGCTGGCGCAGCACCACCCAAAAATTACCCTGCATGTGCCGCAACTGCCGGCATTTCCCGCTGAGGCTGCGGCCCTGCTGGAGGAGTTTGTCATGAAGTCGGCGGGCGAACCGCTGGGTATTATTGGCTCTTCCCTTGGCGGCTATTATGCCACCTGGCTGTCGCAATGCTTTGCGCTGCCTGCGGTGGTGGTGAACCCGGCGGTACGCCCGTTTGAGCTGCTGGCGGATTACCTTGGCAATAATGAGAACCCATACACCGGCCAGCAATATGTGTTAGAGTCTCGCCATATTTACGATCTAAAAGTGATGCAGATTGACCCGTTAGAGTCGCCGGATTTGATCTGGCTGCTGCAACAAACGGGCGATGAAGTGCTCGACTACCGCCAGGCTCTGGACTACTACAGCGCCTGTCGTCAAACGGTAGAAGAGGGCGGAAACCATGCTTTTATCGGATTCGAACGCCATTTCTCCGCAATGATCGATTTCCTGGGCTTCCGGGACTGAGATAAGCCGGAGTCTGGACACGCATTTTTAGCCATTATCAATCAGATTGTAACGATGACTCAATCCAGCTATAACGCTGATTCCATTGAGGTTCTCAGCGGCCTTGAACCCGTGCGTCGCCGCCCGGGCATGTACACCGATACCGTGCGCCCTAACCATTTAGGTCAGGAAGTGATCGACAACAGCGTGGATGAAGCGCTGGCCGGTCACGCCAAGCGCGTGGAAGTGATTTTGCACGCCGATCAGTCGCTGGAAGTTATCGACGACGGGCGCGGCATGCCGGTGGATATCCACCCTGAAGAGGGCGTGCCGGCCGTTGAGCTGATTTTCTGCCGCCTGCATGCCGGGGGCAAATTCTCCAACAAAAACTACCAGTTCTCCGGCGGCCTGCACGGCGTGGGGATCTCGGTGGTTAACGCCCTCTCCAAACGCGTGGAAGTGACCGTACGCCGTAATGGCGAAATCTACGAAATGGCGTTTGAGAACGGCGATAAGGTTCAGGACCTGGTGGTAACCGGCACCGTCGGTAAACGCAACACCGGCACCCGCGTGCAGTTCTGGCCTGATGAATCCTTCTTCGACAGCCCGCGCTTCTCGGTTTCGCGCCTCAGCCACTTGCTGAAAGCCAAAGCGGTACTCTGCCCGGGCGTAGAAATTGTCTTTAAAGACAAGCTGAACAATACCGAACAGAGCTGGTGCTACGCCGATGGTCTGACCGACTATCTGATGGAGGCGGTTAACGGCCTGCCAACGCTGCCGGAAAAAGCTTTTGTCGGTGCTTACGCCGGAGATGTGGAAGCGGTGGACTGGGCGCTGCTGTGGCTGCCGGAAGGCGGTGAGTTGCTCACCGAAAGCTACGTTAACCTGATCCCGACCATGCAGGGCGGCACGCACGTTAACGGTCTGCGTCAGGGCCTGCTGGATGCGATGCGCGAGTTCTGCGAGTTCCGCAATATCCTGCCGCGCGGCGTGAAGCTGTCGGCGGAAGATATCTGGGATCGCTGCGCCTACGTGCTGTCGGTCAAAATGCAGGATCCGCAGTTTGCCGGGCAGACCAAAGAGCGCCTCTCTTCGCGCCAGTGCGCCGCCTTTGTTTCCGGCGTGGTGAAAGATGCCTTCAGCCTGTGGCTGAACCAGAACGTGCAGGCGGCAGAAATGCTGGCCGAGCTGGCCATTTCCAGCGCTCAGCGCCGCATGCGTGCCGCCAAGAAAGTGGTGCGTAAAAAGCTCACCAGCGGTCCGGCGCTGCCGGGCAAGCTGGCGGACTGTACCGCGCAGGATCTCAGCCGTACCGAACTGTTCCTGGTGGAAGGGGACTCGGCGGGCGGATCGGCCAAGCAGGCGCGCGATCGTGAGTATCAGGCGATCATGCCGCTCAAGGGTAAGATCCTGAACACCTGGGAAGTCTCTTCGGACGAAGTGCTGGCGTCGCAGGAGGTGCACGACATCTCGGTGGCGATCGGTATCGATCCCGATAGCGAAGATCTCAGCCAGCTGCGCTACGGTAAGATCTGTATCCTTGCGGATGCGGACTCCGACGGTCTGCACATTGCGACCCTGCTGTGCGCGCTGTTCGTGCGTCACTTCCGTACCCTGGTGCAGAACGGCCACGTCTATGTTGCCATGCCGCCGCTCTACCGTATTGACCTGGGCAAAGAGGTCTATTACGCGCTGGATGAGGAAGAGAAAGAGGGCGTGCTGGAGCAGCTGAAGCGCAAGAAGGGCAAACCTAACGTACAGCGCTTTAAAGGGCTGGGCGAAATGAACCCGCTGCAGCTGCGTGAAACCACCCTCGATCCCAATACCCGCCGTCTGGTGCAGCTGACCATCAGCGAAGAGGACGTGGCGCAGACCCTGGCAGTGATGGATATGCTGCTGGCGAAAAAGCGCTCCGAAGATCGCCGCAACTGGCTGCAGGAGAAAGGCGACACCGCGGAAATCGAGGTTTAACGCTTCGTAGTGGCATTAACAGTCAGCCCGAAGTGGAAACCCCCTTCGGGCTGAGTTTTTATTATTCGCCGGCCAACCTCGGCAGATTGCGCTGAATATCGTTAATTAAAATGCTGGTGGCGTTAATTTCCTGGCCGCCATTACACCACTTCAGGCGACAGAAAGCGTGTATTTCCACAGGATTGCCTCACTTTCTCTTTTATAAGTTAAGTTGCATTGAAAGCCGAATGTATAAATTTGATTTCAAACTTCAGCGTTGAAACAGCTTACTGTTAAGAAAAATATGAAGTAATCCCATGGCTCCATGAGCGAAAAAATAGATTTCAACAAACGTTGTCAGATTTTTATGCCAGTGTATCACGCTATGCGCCAGCGGGTTTTGCGCAGCATTCAAGAGAAACCAGATCCCCCCGGAAAGGGCAACGCCCAGCAGTGACAGCACGCCCAGCCCCTGAATGGTGGCAGCGATACCTCCTGAATGGGCTTCAGGCAGACGCAGGCGCTTCAGCGTGGCGATATCTTGCGCAATGTCGCTAAAATCAAAATGTAACCAGGAAAAATAATAGCGCGCACCGCGCTGCGCTAACATCCAGCCCAGCATGAGGGCGCCCAACATAATTAGAGAGAACCCGGAAATAACATGCATCCAGGTGATAATGCTCGTCAGGCCTTGCTCATCCAGCGCTTCCCGTTCAGTAAAGTTAGAATTAATAATCTGCGCAAGGATCATCAGCGCAACGAGAATATGCAGGCCGCGAAAAAATGGCGCATCTGCGTGCGGTAGCGAGATCCTGATAGCTTTATTCACGAGGGTTTTCCCGTTAATTTTGTTCTTCTGGCTGATGCTAGCGATTGTGACAAGGAATGATTAAATTAACCTTAATGAAAAAATGAAGGATGATATTGAGTCTGGCAAAACAGACCTGCGGCCGGACGCGGGCTAAAACGGCATGTTTTTTATCAACTTCTGTTAGAATTGATACGCCATTCGCATCCAGTTGGGTGCGCTCTTCTAACCACAAGGCCCTCTCGTGAAAATCACCCTTGAAGAGTTACGCGCGTGGGTGGTGGTGGTCGACACCGGTTCGATCACCGCTGCTGCAGACCAGCTAAACCAGACCACCTCCGGCATCAGCCGTGCGCTGAGTCGCCTGGAGAGCAAGCTGCAGACCACGCTGCTGCACCGCACCACCCGCCGTATTGCGCTGACTGAGGAAGGGCAGATCTTCCTGGAGCACGCCCGCCAGATTATTCGTTCGGTAGAGACTGCCGAAGAGCAGATCGCCCAGCGGCGAGAAATCCCTTCCGGGCGCCTGCGCGTCAATGCCGCCACGCCGTTTATGCTGCATGTGATTGTGCCGCTGATGGCGGAGTTTTCACGCCGCTACCCGCTGATCCAGCTGGAGTTAAATACTGATGAGGTGGTGATCGACCTGCTGGAGCAGCAGACCGATATCGCTATCCGCATCGGCGACCTGCGCGACTCCACCATGCACGCGCGCGCGCTCGGCAGCAGTAAGCTGCGGCTGATGGCCAGCCCGGACTATCTTGCCCGCCACGGTACGCCGCACAGCGTGGCAGATATGGTGGAGAATCATCAGCTGCTGGGCTTTAGCAATCTCGATCAGCACAACGTCTGGCCGGTGTGGCGTTCGGAAGGGGTGTTTTTGCAGATCAAACCGACGGTGTTTGCCTCCAGTGGCGAAACGCTGCGCCAGCTGGCGGTTAACGGCATGGGGATTACGCGTATTTCTGATTTTCTCAGCCGCGAGGATCTGGCTGAAGGCCGGTTAATCCCGGTGCTGGTTGCTGAAACGCACGAGATGCGCCATCCCATCCATGCGGTTTACTACCGCAACAGCACGCTGTCGACGCGCATCAGCTGTTTTCTGGACTACCTCAGCGAACAGTTCGCCAGCAAAACGCTGTTATAGGACGTTCAAGGGCCGACCGAAAAAGAAGGTCGGCCCCTACCTGATGCGAGGGTTTAAAACGCCGGCTCTAGGACGAAAATCTTCACATCAACCACATCATGCTTAATCGCCGTGCGGTGGCGTTCCATATGGTCGGCCTGCTGGTGCTGCTCAAGGTGGCGCAGCGACTCCCAGTGCTCAACCATAAAGATCGACTCCGGCGAATGCTGCTTCCACGGCACCTGGGCTTTGTGGTCGATCAGCGTCTGATAGCTGCCGCAGCCCTCTTCAGCCAGCACGATTGGCGTTAACGTCTCTATCGCCTGCAGAACAGCAGTACGGCGGCCTGGCTTGATACAAATTTCCGCAATCACGGTCAGCATACTGTTTTCCTTCTTACTCGAATGGGCGAACTACCAGTTAAGCAAAAATTTCGCTCAGATGAGTCCGATAGCGTGCGATATCCCCGGCAATATCCGGCTGTTTGATCACATCGTTACAGATAAAGGTCGGCAGACCGTCCATGCCAAGGAACTGGTTGGCTTTGTGGAAGTGCAGATACAGGCCGTCGACGCCGACGCCCTCGAAGAACTGCTCAGGGTCGGTAAACGCCTGCAGCGGTGCATTCCAGGTGAGGGAGAGCATATAGTTTTTACCCTGCAGCAGGCCGCCTGAACCATATTTTTTCGCCGCGTCGGAGCGGGTCCGGCCATCGCTGGCGTACAGTTTGCCGTGACCTTCGGTAAACACTTCGTCGATGTATTTTTTCAGCGTCCACGGTTCGCCCATCCACCAGCCCGGCATCTGGTAAATGAGGGTATCGGCGGCGAGGTATTTTTCAATTTCGTCGGCGACCACATACCCGTCGTCGACCACGGTGACATTGACCTGGTGACCGGCATCGCGCAGGAAGCTGGCGGCAACGTTGGTCAGGGTATGGTTTAACTCGCCTTTGGAGTGGGCGAAGGCTTTACCGGCATCAATAATTAAAATCTGGCTCATGAATTTCTCTCAGCTGTGTGCAATTTCTGTGAGTCTACCGGAGGACAGCGCCGGGAAAAATGTGGTATCAATCACAATACTCTTGCGTTTTAAGCAACAATGCAGGGAACAGGACCGACAGTGATAACAACAATGAGAGAAAAAGCATGATGATGAAATCCGGGGTGGTCATCGCCCTGATGCTAGTGGCAGGTAGTGCCAGCGCCCAATCGCGCCTCGACCGCGTGATGCAAAGCAAGACCTTAACCGTGTGTACTACCGGGGATTATAAGCCTTACACCTACCTGCGCCCGGACGGCAGTTACGAAGGCATTGATATCTCACTGGCGCAGTCGCTGGCGAAAAGCCTCGGTGCGGAAGTGAAGTGGGTGCCGACCAGCTGGAAAACCATGACCCCCGATTTTATTGCCAAGCAGTGTGACGTGGCGCTGGGCGGCGTATCGGTGACGCTGAAGCGCCAGCAGACGGCATGGTTTGCTAACCCGCTGGACACCGACGGCAAAATCCCGCTGGTGCGCTGCGCCGATAAAAAGAAATACCGCACCGTTGAGCAGATGAACAAAGCGTCGGTGCGCCTGATCGAACCGGCGGGCGGCACCAATGAGGCCTTTGTTCATGCGTATCTGCCGCAGGCAAATCTGACGTTATTCCATGACAACGTGACGATTTTCCAGCAGCTGGTAGATAAGAAAGCCGATGTGATGATCACCGATGCATCGGAAGCGCTGTACCAGCAGAAGCGTTTTCCGCAGCTGTGCGCGATCAACCCGGATAAGCCGCTGCAGTACGGCGAGAAGGCGTGGATGCTGCCGCGTGATGATATCAGCTGGAAGATGTACGTTGACCAGTGGCTGCACCTCAGCAAAGCCACCGGTGAGTATCAGCAGGTTGTCGGGCAGTGGTTAGCCGCCAAATAACCTGACAGGGTCGGGCATGTCCGACCCTGGATTCACTTCCCGGTTAACGATACAGATCCGCTTTCCCGGCCGAGCCAAACAGCGACATCTTGTAGGCGATCACCTCTTTTGCCGCCTGGATCGGCTGCGGATAGATCACGTTCGGATCCCACCACGCCTCAAGGCTTAAGATCTCACGCGCTTTGGCAAAGTAGGCATACTTCATATCGCTGGAGATGTTGATCTTGCCAACGCCGAGCGTCACCGATTCGGCGATCTCCGCATCCGGGTTCGCCGAGCCGCCGTGCAGCACCAGCGGGATCGTCACGCGCTGCGAGATATCGCGCAGAATATGCATCTGCAATTCCGGCTTGAGATCCTTCGGATAGATGCCGTGCGCGGTACCAATGGCCACCGCCAGCGTATCGACGCCGGTGCGCGCCACAAAATCCTCCGCCTGTGCCGGATCGGTGTAGATCACTTTACTCACGCCCCCCTCTACCGAGGTGCCGGTATCGCCAATGGTGCCCAGCTCGCCCTCCACCGAGATCCCCACCGCGTGCGCCAGCTTTACCACCTCCTGCGTCAGCGCCACGTTCTCTTCATACGGCAGCAGCGACCCGTCGATCATCACCGAGGTAAAGCCGCACCGAATGGCGCGCTGCACGTGCTCAACCGACGCGCCGTGGTCGAGATGGATCACAAACGGGATGCGGCTGCGCAGCGTGCGCTCGCGCACGTAGCCAAAGAACTCATCGGTCACGAACTCCAGCTCGCTGGGGTGGATGGAGATAATCGCCGGGCTGTTGCTGGCTTCAGCCTGCTCAACCACCGCGCGGATAAAGCAGCTGTCGGCGACGTTAAACGCCCCAATGGCGAAGCGGTTTTCACGGGTGGGTTTTAACAGTTCGTGCATTGACATCAACATGGTCTATTTCCTCAGGGTCAGATTTCAGGCAAGACTTTCCTGCACCAGTGACGGGTCACTGACGGAATGCAGGGCGAACGGAAAAAATTAACGGTGACGCTTTACGGGCAGAGCGGGAGCCGCAGAGAGGCTCCAGCCCCACTTCATTCCAGGGTAAATTTAATGTCTTCGTCGCGCACGCTGGCGTCGTCCACGTCGTCGAACTCTTCATCCGCCGCCGTCACCGGCTTCTTCAGCAGCGACAGCATCACGCCGCAGATGACCGTGCCGATGCCCAGCGCCAGGCAGAACAGCGCGGGTTTGGTGAACAGCGGCACCACAAACATTCCGCCGTGCGGTACCGGTGCCTCCACGCCCCAGACCATGATCAGCCCGCCAGCGATGGCCGAGGCAACGACGCAGCTGCCGACCACGCGGAACAGGTCGCGGGCGGCAATCGGGATCACCCCTTCGGTGATCAGGCAGATGCCCATCGGGAACGCCGCCTTCAGCGCCTCTTTCTCTGCCCGGGTGTATTTATTGCGCGTCAGCAGGAAGGAGAGGGTGATGCCAAACGGCGGGATCATTGAGCCGACAAACTTCACCGCTTCCGGCCCGTAAATGCCGTCGACCAGCATGCCGTCAGCGAAGAGCGACATGGTTTTGTTTACCGGCCCGCCGAAGTCAAAGGTGGCCATTGCGCCGAGGATAGCCCCCATCAGGAAGCGGGAACCGCCCTGCATCGACTCCAGCAGGTGGTACAGCGCTTTCTGCAGCCAGGCGATCGGCTGGCCAATCAAGGTCATCATCAGCAGCCCGGCGATAATGGTGCTGAGTACCGGCAGGATCATCACCGGCATCAGCCCCTGCATCGAAGCAGGCAGTTTGATGGTGCGCCGCAGCAGCAGCACGGTGTAACCGACCAGGAATCCGCCGAGGATGCCGCCGATAAACCCGGTGCCGATCTGTCCGCAGATAAAGCCGACGATCAGTCCCGGCGCAAAGCCGGGGCGGTCGGCAATCGACCAGGCAATGGCAGCCGCGATCAGCGGCACGATCAGCCCCATCCCCCAGCCGCCAATTTGATTCAGCATCCAGGCGATAGTCCCCGGGTGTTTCCCCACGTCCGGCCCGCCGATCACCTGGCCAAGCGCAATACAGATCCCGGCGGCGACGATCAGCGGGATCATCCACGAGATGCCGGTCAGCAGATGCCCCTTTATCTCTTGTCCTATGTTGCTGGTTTGCGTACGCATAGTGATTTCCCCGAATGACGGTTCAGGCGCGCTCTAACGAGCCGGCCACTTTTTCCAGGAATTTCACCGGGGACTTGATCACGATATCGGTTTTGACCCGTACCACCGGCTTGCCTTTGAAACGCTCTTCGCCGTTGATTTTGATATCCACCGCGAGGATCACCACGTCAGCGGCGGCGATATCCGCTGCGCTCAGGGCATGCTCGGTGCCGATGGTGCCCTGGGTCTCCACCAGGATGTCGAAGTTGAGCGCTTTCGCGCCCTTAATCAGTTTTTCACGCGCGATGTAGGTATGCGCGATGCCTGCGGTGCAGGCGGCCACACAAACGATTTTCATGATGTGCCTCGCTTCTTATTAACAGAGGTCTGTTTCCGCGTACTGGCTGAACAGTTGGATAATGCTGTCGGCATCCTGCTCCTGTAACAGTTGGGCAATCACCTCATCATCGGCCAGCGCGCAGGCCACCTGAGACAGCAGGCGAATATGCGTGGTGTTTTGATCCTCCATGCGTACCGCGAACAAAATAATGCAGCGCACTTCGCTGCCGTCGAGCGTTTCCCACGGAATATCGGCGCGGGTGCGGCCGATAGCCAGGGTGGTCTGCTTCACCGCCAGCGATTTGCCGTGTGGAATGGCGATATGATTTTCAAAGCCGGTGGAGCCCTCTGCTTCACGTAAATAGACGTCGTGAATAAAATCCTCTTTTGAGGTCAGGGCGCCATCCGCATACAGCAGGTCGGTCAGTTCACGGATCGCTTCATCTTTACTGCGGGCGTTCATGTCTAACTTGACGCGCCGGGCGCTGAGAATCTTATTAATATCCATCGGCAAACCTCTTTAAAAACGTTATGAAAAGGCGTGTTCACAAGCCTTGATGCGATCGGAAGCCAGCTGCAGTTTGCTGGCGATAACTCTTTCGGTGACGCGCTTGATATCGTCATCGTTAAAAAAGGCCGAAACATACACCACCGGCAGCGGCAGCTCGGCCAGATGAACGGTAGAGATCACCAGCTCAATATCCTGCTGCTGGCAGTGCTGCGTCACGGTGCTGGCGGAGACCACGCCAACGATCGTCCAGTCGGGGAAAGCGCGCAGAATGCGGCTTTTCAACAGGTGTGAGGTGCCGACGCCGCTGGAGCACACCACCAGGATGCGCTTGTGGGCAATTTGCCGCTCCAGCGCGGCCTGAAAATGCACCGTCAGATAGCCCACCTCATCGTCGGCAATGTCAGCCAGCTGGAAGCGCTGGCAAACGCGATGAATGGCGTGGCCCGTCAGCTGATAGATATCCGCCAGCTCCTGTTTAATATCTTCCAGCAGCGGATTACGAATGCGGATATGATATTTCAGGCGGTTCAGCAGCGGCTTAATGTGCACCAGTAATCCTTCGTGCAACAGGCGGTCATCGCGCAGGTCAATATTAATTACCTCGGAAAAAGTGGCGATTAAATCCAGCGTTAAACGGCGTGACTCACTGTTGGATAGCTGGCAGTACAGTGGCGGATTATTTTCACTCTCCTCAATGACAATGCCGGAGGAAATAATATATTGATAAACAAACCACACTTCATCGCGTGGCAGGATATTACCAATACGCCGTTCGATGTGATTGACCATCTGCTGCGCGATATTAAAAATAGCCTCATCCGGCTGCTGATTAATATTCTCTTCGTTGAGAATAAGCGGGTTACCTAAAGACATGCGGTGCATCATAATTAAAATATGGGTAAACAGATTGATGTAATATGGTTCACCCAGCGGGTAGCCCAGCTGCTGCTCCATCTGCTGCAGGATCTGCTGCACATACAGCACCTCCTCCTCGCCGAAATAGTGCGTCAGGGCTTTATAGCTGCCGGGGTCGAGGCGGGAATGATTGACGCTGCCCGGCTCCTGATAGTTCATCACATCGTTAATCAGCGTGGCCATCGCCTGGCGGATATGATTTTCGCTGCCCTCAATATGCGTCCCGCTCTGGCTGCGCACCAGCGTCAGGCCGAGCGGGGCAATCCAGCTCTCAATCATCTTCAGGTCATTGACGATCGAGGCGCTACTGATGAAGTAACGTTCGGACAGTTTACTGATGGAGGTTTCGCGCGGCGTATCGCTCAGCAGCTGCGAAGCAATTTTCACCCGGCGCGAATTGTTTGCCAGCGCTTCAGCGCCGCCGTCTTCCGGGGTGATGAGCTGCTCCAGCAGCATCAGGCGCTGGCTATCGTCGACCAGCAGCATAATGCCGCTGCCAATTTTTTTATCGCTGGCGATATTCCACTCGGCCAGCATCTCTTCGATAAACTGGATATCGCGGTGGACCGTCTTTTCCGATACCGCCAGCAGCTGGGCGATATTTTTAACCGGAACATACTCCTGATGTTGCAGCAGGTACTTAAGTAATTTGTTTTGTCGGGAGCTAAGTATTTGCATCATATCACCCTTTTTTGCCCGTTCGGCGGTGTCTTATTGTTAATAGATTCTCATGTTTTATTCATTCACCGTGCCGGACTGAATTTATCTGGCGCCAACTTATGATGATGAATTTAGTCGCTGCGGGGAAAGGGGACAATACTAAAGGTTGTCCGTCAGGTGGGACAAAATTAAAACGATCCCGCAAGAGGTAATTATTTGGGAGGGAGATCACATTAATCCATTTCTGAATAAATGTGATCGCGTTCTCATATTATTTTCATGAATGATTATAGCGGGCATAAATTACATTTTTCGCTCGTTAGCGACAATTTGTGGCTGACAGCACGGCTTAACCGCTGATCCCTGTGACAGACCCTCACCAGATAAGGTACTATCCTCGCCAAACTTACCGCTGTGTGGCGCCTTGCCCTTAACGCGCCGCGAAGTGAGGAAAAGAGAACAATGAGTGACCTGACGCAGGATGGCGCAGAGCGCCTTCCCCTGCACACCTTTACCGAAGATGCGTACCTGAAGTACTCCATGTACGTCATCATGGACCGTGCGCTTCCTTATATCGGCGATGGCCTGAAACCGGTTCAGCGCCGCATTATTTACGCCATGTCCGAACTGGGCCTGAGCAACAGCGCCAAATTTAAAAAATCGGCACGTACCGTCGGTGACGTGCTGGGTAAATACCATCCGCACGGCGACAGCGCCTGCTATGAAGCGATGGTGCTGATGGCGCAGCCGTTCTCCTACCGTTATCCGCTGGTCGATGGCCAGGGCAACTGGGGGGCACCGGACGATCCAAAATCCTTCGCCGCGATGCGTTACACCGAATCGCGCCTGTCGAAGTATGCGGAAGTGCTGCTGGGCGAACTGGGTCAGGGTACCGTTAACTTCGTACAGAACTTCGATGGCACCATGCAGGAGCCCTCCATGCTGCCGGCGCGCCTGCCGAATATTCTGCTGAACGGCACCACCGGCATCGCGGTCGGCATGGCAACGGATATTCCGCCGCACAACCTGCGCGAAGTGGCGAAAGCCGCCATCACGATTATCGATAACCCGAAAACCACGCTTGATGAGCTGCTGGATATCGTGCAGGGGCCGGACTATCCGACCGAGGCCGAAATCATCACGCCGCGCAATGAAATCCGCAAAATCTACCAGAGCGGTCGTGGCTCGGTGCGTATGCGCGCGGTGTGGAAAAAAGAGGATGGCGACGTGGTGATCACCGCGCTGCCGCACCAGGTTTCCGGTGCGCGCGTGCTGGAGCAGATTGCCACGCAGATGCGCAATAAAAAGCTGCCGATGGTGGAAGATCTGCGGGATGAATCCGATCACGAGAATCCGACGCGGCTGGTGATTGTGCCGCGCTCTAACCGCGTGGACATGGATCAGGTGATGAACCACCTGTTTGCCACCACCGATCTGGAGCGCAGCTACCGAATCAACCTGAATATGATCGGCCTGGATAACCGCCCGGCGGTGAAAAACCTGCTGGAGATCCTCTCCGAATGGCTGGTGTTCCGCCGTGACACGGTGCGCCGCCGCCTCAACTATCGTCTGGAAAAAGTGCTCAAGCGCCTGCATATCCTTGCCGGTTTGCTGGTGGCCTTCCTCAATATTGATGAAGTCATCCACATCATCCGTAGTGAGGATGAGCCGAAGCCGGTGCTGATGTCGCGCTTCGACATTTCAGAGACCCAGGCCGAAGCGATCCTCGAACTGAAACTGCGCCATCTCGCCAAGCTGGAAGAGATGAAAATTCGTGGTGAGCAGGATGAGCTCGAGAAAGAGCGCGCCCATCTGGAAGCGCTGCTGGCCTCCGAGCGCAAAATGAATACCCTGCTGAAGAAAGAGCTGCAGGCCGACAGCGATGCCTACGGCGACGATCGTCGTTCCCCGCTGCGCGAGCGTGAAGAAGCGAAAGCGATCAGCGAAAATGAGCTGGTGCCGTCTGAGCCAGTCACGATTGTGCTGTCGCAGAGCGGCTGGGTACGCAGCGCCAAGGGGCACGATATCGACCCGACCGGCCTGAGCTACAAAGCCGGTGACAGCTTCCGCGCTGCCGCACGCGGCAAGAGCAATCAGCCGGTGGCCTTTATCGACTCCACCGGGCGCAGCTACGCGCTCGACCCGGTCACGCTGCCTTCGGCACGCGGGCAGGGTGAGCCGCTGACCGGCAAACTCACCCCGCCGCCGGGCGCAGTGGTGGAGCAGGTGCTGATGGAGAATGACGATCAGAAACTGCTGATGGCTTCCGACGCCGGTTACGGCTTCGTCTGTACCTTCAGCGATCTGGTCTCGCGCAACCGCGCCGGTAAAGCGCTGCTGAGCCTGCCGGAAAACGCCAAAGTGATGACGCCGATGGCGATCCACAGCAATGACGATCTGCTGCTGGCGATCACCACTGCCGGACGGATGCTGATGTTCCCGGTGGGCGACCTGCCGCAGCTGTCGAAGGGCAAGGGCAACAAGATTATCTCTATCCCTGCGGCGCAGGCCGCTTCGGGTGAAGACAAGCTGGCCTGGCTGCTGCTGCTGACGCCGCAAAGCGACATCACGCTGTACGTGGGCAAGCGCAAGCTGACGCTGAAAGCTGCCGATTTGCAGAAATTCCGCGCCGAACGCGGCCGCCGTGGCACCCTGTTGCCGCGCGGCCTGCAGCGTATCGACAAGGTAGAAATCGAAGGGCCGGTGCGCGCTGCTCCGGTGGATGACAGCGAAGAGTAACGACGGCGGCCTGCATGCGGGCCGCTGCCTTTAAGTGACGACGAGGTTTTGATGCTTGCTATTTTACGTACCATCATCGTGGTGGTGTACTCGATTCTGCTGTGTGTCTTTGGCTGTATTTACTGCCTGTTCAGCCCGCGTAACCCGCGCCACGTGGCAACCTTTGGCCACCTGTTTGGCCGTCTGGCGCCGGTCTTTGGCCTGAAGGTAGAGCTGCGTAAGCCGCAGGGCGCAGAGAACTATCCGAATGCAATTTATATCTGTAACCATCAGAATAACTACGACATGATCACCGCTGCCGCGATTGTGCAGCCCACCACGGTGACCGTGGGCAAAACCAGCCTGCTGTGGGTGCCGTTCTTCGGCCTGCTGTACTGGCTGACCGGTAACCTGCTGATCGACCGTGATAACCGCGCTAAAGCGCACGGCACCATCGGCGAGCTGGTGGCGCAGTTTAAGAAGAAGAAGATCTCATTCTGGATGTTCCCCGAAGGGACGCGCAGCCGCGGCCGCGGCCTGCTGCCGTTTAAAACCGGTGCCTTCCACGCGGCCGTCGCGGCTGGCGTACCGATTATTCCGGTGGTGGTCTCCAACACCCACGGCAAAATTAAGCTCAACCGCCTGAAAAACGGCCTGGCGATTGTCGAAATGCTGCCGCCGGTGGATACCGCAGCTTTTGCCGACCAGTCGGTGCGTAAGCTGGCGACCCACTGTCGCGAGCTGATGGCGGCTAAGCTCGATGAATTAAATGCCGAAGTGGCCGAGCGCGAAGCCGCAGGTAAACTATAAATTAACGCAGTGGCCGCACTGGCGGCCAGGCTGACCGCGAAAAACGGCAGCACAGGACGCGGCAGCACAGCCCGCGCACAATGATAAAAAATGGAATACGGCCACTGCGGTGGTCGGTTTTTTGGCTTACGGAGTGGGTATGTCCTTCAGTCGTCGTCAATTTATTCAGGCATCGGGCCTTGCCCTGTGCGCTTCTGCCTTACCCTTCAGCGCCCGCGCAGCGGGGCCGGGTAATCCCTTACCTGTTCCTCCGCTGATTGAATCCCGCCGTGGGCAGCCGCTGTTTCTGACGCTGCAGCGCAGCCACTGGTCATTTGATGGCAACAGCAAAGTGCCGGTATGGGGCGTTAACGGCCTGTACCTGGGCCCGACGGTGCGCGTCTGGGCGGGTGATGACGTGAAGCTGATCTACAGCAACCGCCTGAATGAGCCGGTGGCCATGACGGTCAGCGGCCTGCAGGTGCCGGGGGCCCTGATGGGCGGCGCGGCGCGCATGATGTCGCCGGGCGTTGACTGGGCGCCGGTGGTGCCGATCCGTCAGCCTGCCGCGACCTGCTGGTATCACGCCAACACGCCGAACCGTATGGCACCCCACGTCTATAACGGGCTGGCCGGGATGTGGCTGATTGAGGATGAAGTGAGTAAGTCCTTACCCGTGCCGAACCACTACGGCGTCGATGACTTCCCGCTGATTATTCAGGATAAACGTCTCGACAACTTTGGTGCGCCGGAGTACGACCCGCCGGAAAACGGCGGCTTTATCGGCGATACGCTGCTGGTCAACGGTATTCAGAATGCTTATGTGGAAGTGTCGCGCGGCTGGGTGCGCCTGCGCCTGCTGAATGCTTCGAATGCCCGGCGCTATCAGCTGCGGATGAGCGACGGTCGCCCGTTCAACGTGATTGCCAGCGATCAGGGCTTCCTGCCTGCGCCGGTGGCGGTTGAGCAGCTGTCGCTGGCCCCGGGCGAGCGGCGGGAGATCTTGGTCGATATGTCGCAGGGGGATGAAGTGTCGATCACCGCCGGGGAAGCCGCCGGCGTCATGGATCGCCTGCGCGGATTCTTTGAGCCATCCAGCATTCTGACCTCGACGCAAATACTCAACCTGCGGCCCACCGGGCTACTGCCGTTAGTGACCGATAACTTACCGATGCGCCTGCTGGCGGATCAGATGATTGAAGGCGCGGTCAGCCGCACCCGTGAATTCCGCCTTGGCGATTCCGTACCGGGTATCAACGGCGCGCTGTGGGATATGAACCGCACTGACGTGCAGGCGCAGCAGGGCAGCTTTGAACGCTGGATTGTCCATGCTGACACGCCGCAGGCGTTCCATATTCAGGGCGTGATGTTCCTGATTAAAAACGTCAACGGGGCGCAGCCAATGGCGGAAGATCGCGGCTGGAAAGATACGGTGTGGGTGGATGGCAGCGTTGAGCTGTTTGTCTCCTTCCCGCAGTCAACCTCGGAGCATTTCCCGTTCACCTATTACAGCCAGACGCTGGAGATGGCGGATCGCGGGACGGCGGGGCAGTTAGCGGTGAATCCAACGTTGTAATAAAAATCTGCATCGCCAATGCGGGCGGACCTGAAAAGCGTCCGTCCCTGCAAGCTGACGCGGCGCTTAAATCGTAGGGGGCGACCCATTTTCCGGTCGCCCCTGTTAACGATCTATCAATTAATTCAGTTCATCCGGGTTCGGGCCCAGACGTTTGCCCTGATCTAACTTGGCAATTTCGCTAATTTCCGGTTTTTCCAGACGGAAATCAAACACCTTGAAGTTCTCTTCAATACGCGATGGCGTGACCGATTTCGGGATCACCACCAGGCCACTATCGAGGTGCCAGCGGATGACGATCTGCGCCGGAGTCTTGCCATATTTTTTCGCCAGGTGCTTAATCACCTCCTGATCGAACACCCCTTTACCACCCTGAGCCAGCGGGCTCCATGATTCGGTCTGGATCTGGTGCATGGCATTCCACGCGTGCAGCGTGCGCTGTTGCAGCATCGGGTGCAGCTCCACCTGATTGACGACCGGGCTGACGCCAGTTTCATCCAGCAGGCGCTTGAGATGCGCTTCCTGGAAGTTACAGACGCCGATGCTTTTGGTCAGCCCCTGCTGCTGTAGCTTGATCATCGCTTTCCAGGCTTCAACGTAGTTATCTTTCTGCGGGCAGGGCCAATGCATCAGATAAAGATCGACGCTGTCCAGCTGCAGTTTCTTCAGGCTGGTTTCCATCGCGCTTTCGGCATTAAGCTGATCGTCATTCCACAGTTTGGTGGTGACAAAAATATCCTCGCGTGCCACGTCGGTCTCTTTCAGCGCCTGGCCAATGCCCTCTTCGTTCTTGTAGATGGCGGCGGTATCTATGGAGCGGTAGCCCACTTCCAGCGCTTTCACGGCGGCGGCGCGCGCGTCGTCAATCGTGGCCTGCCAGACGCCCAGCCCCAGCTGCGGCATCATGTTGCCATCGTGCAGTTTAATCATCGGTTGATCGGCCATGTTAATCTCCTTTTCAGCAAGTTACCGCCGCTCAGCAGCGGTAGATGTGATCAAGTCTAGTTGAATCACAGACGAATGCCGGGCGATTAGGAGGCATCCTGGTAGATACGGCGGCTGACGTCGAGGGTGATATCCTGGCGCTCGCCCAGCGCGGTCAGGCCTTTCTCTTCCAGTTTTGCCAGCAGCGCCGGGATTGAGGAGCCGTCGAGCTGATAATCGCTAAAGCGCGTCGGCACGCCCATCTGTTCGAAGAAGCTGCGGGTGGCGGCAATCGCGCCATCGATACGCCGGTCCTCGCTGCCTTCATTGATTCCCCAGATGCGTTCAGCGAACTGCAGCAGCTTCTCGCGCTTGGTATCGCGCTTAACGTTCATCAGCGACGGCAGCACAATCGCCAGCGTCTGAGCGTGATCGAGCCCGTGCAGCGCGGTGAGTTCATGGCCGAGCATATGGGTGGCCCAGTCCTGCGGCACCCCGGCGCCAATCAGGCCGTTAAGCGCCATGGTGGCACTCCACATCACGTTGGCGCGCACGTCGTAGTTTTCCGGCTCGGCCAGCGCGCGCGGGCCTTCCTCAATCAGCGTCAGCAGCAGGCCTTCGGCGAAGCGGTCCTGCACGCGGGCATCAACCGGGTAAGTCAGATACTGCTCAATGGTATGCACAAAGGCATCGACCACGCCGTTAGCAATCTGGCGCGGCGGCAGGCTGTAGGTGTAAACCGGGTCGAGCACGGCAAAGCGCGGGAAGACGTGGTTATTGCGAAACGCCTGCTTGTCGTGGGTCGCACGGCGGGTGATAACCGCGCTGCGGTTGGACTCCGAACCGGTGGCGGGCAGGGTCAGCACTGAGCCAATCGGCAGCGCTTGTTCAATCTCTGCTCCGCCGGTTTGCAGAATATGCCACGGGTCCTGCGGATAGAACGCCGCTGCGGCAATAAACTTGGTGCCGTCCAGCACCGAGCCGCCGCCGACCGCCAGCAGGAAGGTGATCTTCTCGCGCTTCACTACCTCCACCGCCTGCATCAGCGTTTCATAGCTCGGGTTCGGCTCAATTCCGCCAAACTCCTGCACGTCAAAACCCTGCAGGGCGCTGTAAACCTGGTCCATCACGCCGTTGTTTTTCACGCTGCCGCCGCCGAAGGTGATCAGCACTTTGCTGTCAGCGGGGATCTCAGCGGCTAAATGGGCAATCTGGCCCTGGCCAAACAGAATGCGGGTCGGCGTATGCAGTACAAAATTATTCATGTCGATAATCCTGGTGAGTGGCGGCGGCAAAGTCTGAGATTGATTGTGAGCAGTGCTGCTGCTTTGCTCAATGCACATTTCTACCTGTTTCTTGCCTGATCCTCCAAAGGGCTGGAGAATTCGCAGGCAGCAGGCGATGATATCGTCACTGTTTTTTCAGCAGCGGGAACCTCTATGGATCGTAAGGCAATCTGCGCCCGACTGGCGCAACAGGTTATTGGGCTGGTTACGCAGGATAAAACCCGCGTTGCCCCGGTGCCGGGCATCAGCCTGATCTATGCCGATCAGCACTGGGCGCGCCAGCCGGTGATGTACCAGCCTGCCATTGTCATCCTGTTTCAGGGGCAGAAAACCGGCTACCTTGGCAGCAGCGTGTTCAGCTATGACGCCACCAAATATCTGATGCTAACCGTGCCGCTGCCGTTCGAATGCGAAACCTTTGCCACGCCGGAAGCGCCGCTGGCCGGGCTATCGCTGCGCGTTGATGCGCTGAAGCTACAGGATCTGCTGATCGACATTGGCGATGACGACGGTTTCCACCCGGAGCCGCAAACCCGCGGCATCCACTCGGCGCTGCTGACGGAAGAGATGCTGTGCGCCACCGAGCGCCTGCTGGACGTGATGAAAGACCCGCGCGATGCCCGCGTGCTCGGGCCGCAGATCGTGCGCGAAATTCTCTACCACGTCCTGCAGGGGCCGTGCGGCGGTGCGCTGCTGGCGCTGGTCAGCCGCCAGACGCAGTTCAGCCAGATAGCCAGGGCGCTGCGGCGCATCGAGCACCATTTCACCGACAGCCTGAGCGTGGATCTGCTGGCGGCGGAGGCGAATATGAGCGTCTCCGCGTTCCACCACAACTTCAAGGCGGTGACCAGCACCTCGCCGTTGCAGTATCTGAAAAGTTACCGCCTGCACCAGGCGCGCATGATGATGTTACAGGAAGGGATGAAGGCCAGCGTGGCGGCGATGAAGGTCGGTTATGAGAGCGCATCGCAGTTTTCCCGCGAGTTTAAGCGCTACTTTGGCGTGACGCCGGGCGAAGAGATGACGCGCATGCGCCAGAGCGGTTAAGCAACAAGCCCGGATTCACCGGGCTTTTTTTCTGCGCATCACCAGCGCAATACTGCCAATAAGACCGATGGAGAGCATCACCAGCGGCAGCACCATCAGGCAGGCCATCACCTGGTCTTCATGGCGTTTAATAAACGGTACCTGGCTGATGGCATAGCCGAATCCCACCAGAATCAGCACCCACAGCAGACCGCTCAGCCAGTTGAACAGCTGGAAACGGGTGTTCTTTAATCCGGCAATCCCGGCAAGGGTGGGCAATATGGTACGGACAAACGCCAGGAAACGGCCGACTAGTAGCGCCATCAGGCCGTGGCGGTTGAACAGGTTCCATGCCCGCTGGTGATACTGAGCGGGCAGGTGCATAAGCCAGCCCTGAACCATTTTGGTGTTGCCCAGCCAGCGCCCCTGCAGATAACCCAACCAGCAGCCGAGGCTGGCAGCGGTAGTCAGGATCAGCAGCGTGGGGATAAATGCCATCGCCCCTTTGGCGATCATCGCTCCTGCCAGCAGCAGCAGGCTGTCACCGGGCAGAAACGCCGCGGGCAGCAAGCCGTTTTCCAGCAGCAGCGTCAGAAACATAATCCCGTACACAATCCAAATCACGTCCGGATTGGCCAGCGCGGCGAAATCCTGATGCCACAGCGCCTGAACAATCTCGTGTAATACACCCATTAGTTATCCCGTAACCTGCATAGCCTTGATACTTGACGCCACAGCTGCATTAGCTGCGTACGGACACCCAGGTGACTGACTTCTGTAAGCTCCCGGGGATGCGCGTACTTGCCGCCTTGCCGTCACGCCAATTATTTTGGCTATTGAAATTTCGCTGTCCATTGTAGCTGCAATTTCGCTTCAACACCTTGATCAAAGGCGCGAAGCCGGGAGGCTATTAACACTTTGTTGAAGCTTTAGGGCATGACTGGCTTAAGCGTGCAAATCCGGCAGCAAGGTCGTCAATCAGATCGTCGACGTTTTCCAGCCCGATATGCAGGCGCACCAGCGTGCCGCTGAAATCGATGCCGCCCGCGGGACGGATCGCCGCCAGCTCTTCCGGCTGGTTCGCCAGAATCAGCGACTCATAGCCGCCCCACGAGTAGGCCATGCTGAAATGGCTGAAGTTGTCGAGGTAGTGTGCCAGCTGCTCGCGGCTCAGCTTCGCCTTCAGTACAAAGGAGAACAGACCGCTGCTGCCGCTGAAATCACGCTGCCAGAACTGATGTCCTTTGCACTGTGGCAGCGCCGGGTGGTTGACCACCGCCACTTCCGGGCGTTCGGCCAGCCAATTGGCAACGCGAATGCTGCTCTCTTCATGCTGACGCAGGCGCACTGCCAACGTGCGCAGGCCGCGGCTGGTCATATAGGCGGTGTCGGCATCGACCATCTGGCCCATCAGGTAGGAATTCTCGCGCAGCTGCGCCCAGCAGCGCGCGTTGGCGACGGCGGTGCCGATCATCGCATCCGAATGGCCGATCAGATATTTGGTTCCGGCCTGGATCGAGATGTCCACGCCGAAGTCCAGCGCGCGGAACAGGATCCCGGCACCCCAGGTGTTGTCGATCATGATGATCGCATCCGGCGCTTTGCTGCGGATCGCCGCGACAATGGCCGGAACGTCCTGCACTTCCATGGTGATCGAAGCCGGAGATTCGAGGAACACCACGCGCGTATTGGGCTGCACCAGCTCGGCAATTTCGCTGCCCGCGCTGTGATCGAACCAGGTGGTCGTGACATTCATTTTACTGAGGATTTTTGTGCAAAAATCCTGAGTCGGCTCGTACACGCTGCCGCTCATCAGCACGTTATCCCCCGCGCAGACAAAGGCGAGGATAGCGTTGGCTACCGCCGCTGCACCACAGGGATAGAGCACACAGCCCGCGCCGCCTTCCAGCTCGGTCAGCGCCTCCTGCAGGGAGAAGTGGGTGAGGGTGCCACGGCGCCCGTAAAATAGTTCGCCGTCGGCACGCCCGGCGGTGGCGCGTTTTTTATCGGCCACGCTATCAAACACCAGCGATGATGCGCGCTGGATAATCGGATTAACCGAGCCTTGCGTGTAGCGTTTAGCGCGTCCGGCCGCGATCAGCGCGGTTTCAATTTTTTTGCTGCTCATGAAATACCCGTATGATTTTTTGCCCTATTTCAACGTTAACACGCCAGCCTGCCGCGCGGTATGCAGCCTGCGGATAAGTGATAAAAATTCATTATCGCTGCGACAGCGCAGCGCGGGAGATAAAAAAATGTGCAAAAAATGTCCATTAAGTTGTAAATAGTAATGAGAACTACTATCAATTCCCGGCTGTTTTGGTATGATCCGCACTGAATTTTTCCGCTATCGGCTATTAGACGTTGGAGACACAGCGTGACAAATGATTTGATGCAGATGGACCTTTCCGTCTGGGGCATGTACCAGCATGCAGACATCGTGGTGAAAGCGGTGATGATTGGCCTCCTGTTGGCATCGGTTGTCACCTGGGCCATTTTCTTCAGCAAAAGTATCGAACTCAGCGCGGCACGCAAGCGCCTTAAGCGCGAGCAGTTGGCGCTAGCCAACGTGCGTTCGCTGGAAGAGGCCAGCCAGACCTGTGCCGGTTTTAAAGGCTTTAGCCTGAGCACGCTACTGGTAAAAGAAGCGGAAAACGAGCTGGAGCTGTCTGCAGGCTCTGATGACAACAACGGTATTAAAGAGCGTACCGGTTTCCGCCTTGAGCGCCGCGTCGCGGCTATCAGCCGTCATGCCGGTCGCGGTAACGGTTTCCTTGCCACCATCGGGGCTATCGCACCGTTCGTCGGTCTGTTTGGTACCGTGTGGGGCATTATGAACAGCTTTATCGGCATCGCTCATACGCAGACCACTAACCTCGCCGTGGTTGCGCCGGGTATTGCGGAAGCGCTGCTGGCGACGGCGGTGGGCCTGATTGCTGCTATCCCTGCGGTGGTTATCTATAACGTCTTTGCCCGTACCATTGGCAGCTACAAAGCTTCTCTCGGTGACCTGGCCGCCCAGGTTCTGCTGCTGCAGAGCCGCGACCTTGACCTCGCCGCCAGCGCACCGCGCGTTCAGCCCGCACAGAAACTGCGGGTAGGTTAAGCACTATGGCAATGCGATTAAACGAAGATCTCGATAACAACGGTGAAATGCATGAAATCAACGTGACGCCGTTTATCGACGTCATGCTGGTGCTGCTGATTATCTTTATGGTCGCCGCGCCGCTTGCCACCGTTGACGTGCGCGTCAATCTGCCTGCCTCCACCAGTGCGCCACAGCCGCGCCCGGAAAAGCCGGTTTATCTGTCTATCAAAGCCGACAAGCAGCTGTTTATTGGCAATGATGCGGTAACCGAAGAGACGCTGGTCGATGCGCTGACCAAACAGACCGAAGGTAAGAAAGACACCACGATTTTCTTCCAGGCCGATAAGTCCGTCGATTACGCAACGCTGATGGGCGTGATGGATAAACTGCGTCAGGCGGGGTATCTGAAGATTGGTTTGATGGGTATGGAAACTGCCGGGAAATAATCCCGTGTAATGGGTCGACCAAAACGGTGGTCGCCCCTACACCCGGATCGCAGGGGCCGATCGTATGGTGATCGGCCCTTGTCATAATCGCGTTATACCTGAATTGCCGGCTCCATCAGGCGCCTTGCCTGATACTGCTTCACCAGCCGTTTGATAATCAACGTCCCAATTAATCCGCACACTGCCGCAAACGTCAGCCAGACGCCCGGCATCGCTTTATCTCCCGTCACATGGATCAGATAGCTGCACACCGCCGGAGTAAAGCCGCCGAAGAGCGCTGTCGCCAGGCTATAGGCCAGCGAGAAACCGGTGGCACGCACCTCCGCCGGCATCACCTCCGCCAGATACACCACCATGGCGCCGTTATAGCTGCCGTACAGGAATGAGAGCCACAGCTCGGCTTCCAGCAGATGGGCAAAGCTCGGTGAACCGACCAGCCAGTGCAGCACTGGCCAGGCGGTGATAATCATCAGGATAGTGAAGATCAGCAGCAGCGGACGGCGGCCATAGCGGTCAGAAAGCGCCCCCATCACTGGCAGCCAGAACAGGTTGGAAATACCAATGCACAGGGTGACAAAGAAGCTCTCTTTATCGCTCATCATCAGCACCGTTTTGCCAAAGGTCGGGGTGAACGCGGTGATCATATAGAACATCACCGTGGTGGTGACCACCATCAGCATGCCCGCCAGCACCAGCGCCCAGTTGCGGCCAACCGAACGGACAATCTGCCCCATGCTCGGGTGATGTTTACGCTGGCTGAAGGCTTCGGTCTCTTCCAGCATGCGACGGATCCAAAACAGGAACGGCACGATCAGGCAGCCAATCACAAATGGAATACGCCAGCCCCAGTCGGTAACGGCTTCTTTTGCCAGCAGATGATTGAGCAGCAGGCCGAGCAGCGCGGCGAAGATCACCGCAATCTGCTGGCTACCGGACTGCCAGCTGACGTAGAAGCCTTTCTTGCCCTTTGGCGCGATCTCAGAGAGATAAACGGAAACCCCGCCAAGCTCGACCCCGGCCGAGAAGCCCTGCAGCAGTCGGCCCAGCAGGATCAGCACCGGCGCCGCCATGCCCAGCGTGGCATAGCCGGGCACCACCGCAATGGTCAGCGTACCGATCGCCATCAGTCCCAGCGTCAGCAGCAGCCCTTTACGGCGGCCGTGGCGGTCAATATAAGAGCCGAGGATAATCGCCCCCAGCGGCCGCATCAGGAAGCCGGCGCCAAAGGTCATCAGCGTCAGCATCAGTGAGGCAAACGGGTCATCTCCGGGGAAAAAGGTTTTTGCGATGGCGGTAGCATAGTAGCCAAACACCATAAAGTCGTACATTTCGAGGAAGTTACCGCTGGTAACGTTGAAGATAGTTCTGGCACCGCCCTGCCGCGATGTCCCTGTCATTGAGTTGCTCATGTTACTTCCTGTGGGTTTTTTCCTCGTTTTTAGCCTGCCGGGGCGGGTTTTAATGTGACGGCGATCACCTTTAATGGCTTACAAAATGTTCACATTAGTAACCAATAATTAACAGTGGTAGTTTTGGCTAAAATTTGCACATTACTTGCGTCGATATTATTCGCCTGAGAGGGGCTGTTCATATTTGGTTATATTTTATTGCATTTAAATTTTGCCATTTTTTCCTCTGAAATCAGTTCTATACTCGATATTAATGTTTCCCTCGTCGACAGCCGATGAACGTGGACTACGCTTAACCCCGAACGAAACGAAATGAATATATCGCCAAGCGGAGGAACCATGGCAGACCAATACGAAATGCAGAATCCTCTCACGCAATATCCAGCGGAAGACTTCCCCAAGCAGCGCCAGCCTGCGCCCGGCGTGCAGGCTG
Organism: Erwinia aphidicola; assembly: GCF_014773485.1. Classification (GTDB taxonomy): domain Bacteria; phylum Pseudomonadota; class Gammaproteobacteria; order Enterobacterales; family Enterobacteriaceae; genus Erwinia; species Erwinia aphidicola. The sequence continues at coordinate 283,272 of NZ_JACXBP010000004.1, forward strand.
AGATGCGGCCGGTGCCGGACTGCGGCGAAAAAAGCTATCGCGGCAGCGGCCGTTTGCAGGGGCGTAAAGCGCTGGTGACCGGTGCCGACTCCGGCATTGGCCGCGCGGCAGCCATTGCCTATGCTCGCGAAGGCGCGGACGTGGCGCTCTCCTACCTGCCTGACGAGCAGCGCGATGCCGAAGAAGTGGCAAAACTGATTGAGCAGGCCGGGCAAAAAGCGGTGCTGCTGCCGGGTGATATCAGCAATGAAGCGTTCAGCAAGAAGCTGGTGGAAGATGCGCGTGAGCATTTAGGCGGCCTGGACATTCTGGCGCTGGTGGCTGGTAAGCAGGTGGCGGTAGAAAACATTGCTGACCTGACCACCGAGCAGTTCCGTAAAACCTATGAGACCAACGTGTTTTCGCTCTACTGGATCACCCAGGCAGCGATCCCGCATCTGCCGGCGGGTAGCAGCATTATCACCACCTCGTCGATTCAGGCCTATCAGCCCAGCGCACACCTGCTCGACTATGCGTCGACCAAAGCGGCTATCCTGGCTTACACCCGCGGCCTGGCGAAGCAGATTGCTGAGAAAGGCATCCGCGTGAACTGCGTGGCACCGGGTCCAATCTGGACGGCGCTGCAGATTGCGGGCGGTCAGACGCAGGATAAGATCCCGGAATTCGGCCAGCAGACGCCGATGAAACGTGCCGGACAGCCTGCAGAACTGGCGCCGGTGTACGTTTATCTGGCGTCGCAGGAGTCAAGCTACGTGACCGCTGAAGTACATGGCGTCACCGGTGGTAATCACCTGGGTTAGAACGACAAGTCCACCGTAATGGTATCGCTGTAGCTCCCCGCTACCGGCGTTGCCTGGCTGGTCAGCACCTGAGCATTATAGTTAAAGGTGCGGGTCAGCCCGTCGGTGCTGACGCTGTTAGCCGCCGTGCTCTGCATGCGTTCTGCAGTCACGGTTCCCCCCCAGCGGTTGGCAGTGCCCGACCCTTTATAAATCTCATAGGCCAGCAGGTTCGTCCCGCTGGCCATGTAGCGCTGCGCTCCCACCGCATGGATCCCGTTGTTCATCCCCACGCTGTAGGTACTGCCCTTGGTGCAGATCACGTTGATCGACTGGCTGACGCCGGTAAAGCTGCTGACCAGCGGGGCGCTGCCGAAGTTCACCGCAGGTGAAGTAATGGTGGTGCAGTCGTTGGCAATGGCGATGGTCGCGGTCAGCGGCAGGGTCGTGGTGCCGCTGTTTTGCGAACCGAGCAGGCACAGGCCGCCAATGCCTACCCCGGTGCAGACGTTGTACACCACCTGCACGTTGAGCGTCACGGTGTAGGTGCCGGCCGCCACCACGGCGCCGGGCACGGTGCGCAGGAAGAACGGCAGGCTGAACACCACCTGGTTGCCGGTGCCGATACTCAGCCCCAGCAGCTGGCTGCGGCTGTAGGTGACGAGGGTGCCACCAATGCCCAATTCCGTGGCGCAGGCGGAGTCGGTACACAGCTGCACCGGGATGGTATCGCTCAGGCGCAGCGTGCCCCGATTGCCAGTGGAGCTGGTGGCGCTGACTAACTGCACGGTGACGCTGTCCGATGACAGCAGCGCCAGCACCCCGGTGCCGCAGTTGAGGGTGCCGGGCGCAGAAACCGTGCTGGCCGTCGTATTGACGGTAAACGAGCTGACACCGCCAAAGGCCGCGCTGACCGGCGCGGTGGTACAGGCCGCCAGGGCCGGAAGCGAACCGCCCATCAGCAGGATAAAACTACACAGCAGCAACAGTTTTTTCATCGGGTATTTCCTGTTGGTAACGGGGAGAGCACACAGGTGAGCGGGCCGTAAGTGGTGAGGGATTTAGGCCGCCCGCCCGGCACCGTCAGTTCGGTATCGCAGTGGCGTCCGTCCGGGGTTTCAGCGCGGAGGGGGTTATGTTCAGACAGATTCTCCATCCAGGTGATGCCGTCCCAGCCAACGTACCCGCTCTGCTGACCCTCGCGGCTGATAACGGTTGAGACCGGCAGCGGCTCGCCGTTGCTGTCATGCAGGATCACGCTGGCGGCGCGCAGCGGCTCAATCGGGAAGTGCAGCAGATAACCGCTCTGGCGCTTCACCGAGAAGCGCTGCTCGACGCTGCTGGCCGCCATGTCGGCAGGCAGGTCAAGCGTGTCGATATCGTATTTCGCCGGGTAGTATGAGCTGATGGCCGGAACCAGCAGGTAGCCGTCGCTATCCGTTTTTCCCATCAGCTGGTTTTCATAGCGCACGTTGACGTTCGGGTAGTCGGTTTTCACCAGCACGAAGGCGTCCGTCACCTGATTTGCGGCAAATACGCTGTTATCCATCAGCACCAGCGAACCGGAGAGATCGGCAAATTCCGTGCTGTAATTATCATCGCCATAGAAGCCCGCCGAGGTTTCAAACTGCTGATTACGCCAGCGCAGATTGCCCTGACGATAGCTGCCGCCGCTGCTCTGATTCGCCCAGGAGGCATCGTAAGCGATCCCGCCATCGGTCGGCATCGCGCGCGAAACGGAGAGCCGTTCAGCGGTGCCGCCCTGCCGATCGCGCTCCATGCTGATGCTGGCATTGCTCAGATCGCTGAACGGGATCATCAGCGAAACGGCACCGGACCAGTTCCCCTCCTGCTGGTCGCGACTGGCGGAAAGGTACAGGCTGGTATTGCCCCACAGGTTTTTGCTCCAGGAGAGGTTGAGCAGGCGGGTGCGATCGCCGCTGCCGCTGGTGATATCAATCAGCGCCGCGCCGAGGCTGCCGTAGCGATCGAGCGCCACGCTGGCATTGTATTGCGCGCTGCTGCGGCTCAGCGTATAGGTCTCTGCCGTTGCCACCCCGCTTTCACGGTCGCCATACAGCGCAAGGTTACCAAAGCCGGTGGTACGGCGGGTTTGCTGCATTCCCACGCTGAAGCGGCTGGTGTTGTACTGGTAGCCCCAGCTGTACTGACGGCCGCTGTCGCCCTGCATCTGGCTCTGGGTGACGGCACCGTTCACCACCCCCCAGGCTCCCATTTTGAGCTGCACGCCCGTCCCGCCAAGCGCCAGCGACTGCGCCGCCTCGGCATGGGTCTCCAGCGTCAGCCATTCGGCGATCCCGTAGCGATAAGAGCCGCTGCCGGCGGCAGAGCCGTAGTCGAAGTTCTTCAGCCCGTAGTTCTGGCGCAGCGCCCCGGCGGAAAAGGAAAAGTCAGACAGGCCGCTTTTCAGTAGATCGCTGGCCACGTAAAACGGCAGGGTGGTGCTGACCCGCCGCCCCTGGGCATCGGTGGTCACCACCACCGCATTACCGGCACCGTTGACAAACGGCATATTGGTCAGCGAGTAAGGGCCGGGCTGTACCGAGTTACTGCTGGTCTTATAGCCGTTGACGAACAGATCAACGGTCGAGGGTACCGCCGCCTGGCCGGAAAATGAGGGGAGGGGATAAGTGACCAGGTCAGGGCGTACCGAGAAGTCACGCGCAATCTGAATACCGCCGAGGCGCACGCTGCTGCTCCACGCCAGCGAATCGGTGATTAAATCCCCCACGCGCCAGCTCAGTGCCCGCTCTTCATCCTGATTCGCCCACCAGGTATCGTAGCGCAGATAGCCATCCTGCAGGTAGCCGCTGTCACCCGTAAGCTGCTGCTGAACCACCCCGTTGCTGGAGAACTGGCCAGCGTTCCCGAACAGGCGCAGCTCATTCCAGGCAGACATGCGGGTACCGCCGTCGGTGGTCTGGCTGGCGTAAACATCGTAGTTAAACAGCAGGCCGTTGCTGCCGCGCCCGGGATAGCGCGGGCCGTTTTGCGCGGCACCCCCAAAGGTCTGCTTTGGCAGCCATTCGGACGGCACCGTCAGCAGAATGCGTTGCCGCTGGCGATCGTACTCCGCCTGCACCTGATCCATAGCGGAAACATCGATAATCGAGGCGGTGATGCGCGCAGTCGGAATACCCGCCCGCTGCAGGTCGGCGGCGCGCAGCAGATAGTGGCCGTTTTGAAACTGCACCGGCACCACCTGGTCTCTCTCCTCGCCATTGACCACCAGCCCCAGCATATAATTTTGCTGCTGCTGGCTGGCAGCGGCGCTCGGCGGGGGCGGCAGCGAGCGATAGGTTTCCGCGCTGCCGGTCAGCGGTGACAGGCAGCTTAGCAGGCCAGTAACGGCCAGTGTGCAGTGCCGGCCCGGCACCCGACGGCATCTGCTCATCGACTATGGTGCTGAGCGGGTACTACGCCAACTCTGTTTATGCTCCAGCTCGGCACTCAGCTCAGCCCCGCCGGAAACCGGCACGCTGAGCGGGAATGTGTTGCTGGCATCGGCCAGCACATAGCCGAACAGGCTGCTGGAGAGGCTGCGACCGCCGAGCGAGACGTTGCTGAGGCGGGCATGCCCGCTGCCACGATTGGTGATCTCCAGCGCCTGCTTGCCGCCCTGATTCACCAGGCGCCAGCTCAGCTGCGGGCGCGCGCTCTCCGGCGCCAGCCCGTCGCCATAGACAAAGAGCGGCACCGAATAGCGCATCTGGAAATTTAGCCCGGCCTGATTATCACCCGCCTGCTGCGGGGTCGGGATCTCATCCAGCAGCACGCGGTAGGCGGCCTCTTTGCCACCCGCTGGCGGCGTCTGCTTAATCAGGCGCACCATCTGGCGCTTGCCTGGCTCAATCCTCACCAGCGGCGGGCTGGCCAGCACCTGCTGCTGAGTCTGGTACTGCTCCTGGCCATTGATCTGCTGCCAGCTGAACACCCTGACCTGCATCAGCGTGGTGCTCTCGCCCCGGTTCTCCAGCCACAGTTCGCTGGCTTTCTCCTGCGGCGCGATCTTCGGGTCGATCGGCCAAATCAGCACGGAATTCCCGGCGCTGGCAGTAGGGGACACAACACCCAGTAACAGTGCCAGCAGCGGCCCTGTAAGCGCGAATTTGGTCATCACTTCTCCTTTTTTCCCTGCTGTTACCAGCTCAACGTGACCGTCAGCGTATCGCTGTAGGTCCCGGCGCGGTTGACGCCGCTCAGCTGAAGCTGCCCGTAGATTGGCAGCGTAATGTTGTTAGCATTGCTGTAAGTCAGTGCCACGTTCTGATTCACCGGGATCGCCGTGGTATGGCTGGCGTTGGTGTAGAGGTTGTACGCCACCAGGTTGCTATTGTTAGCCACCTTCAGATTGCGGGTGGTGGTGTAATTACTGCCGCCGTCGATGCTCATGCTGAGCGTGGTTCCCGGCGTGCAGGCCAGGGCAATGGTTGAGCTCTGCACGTAGGCAGCATTCGCCGTGGCGCTCCCCACGCCGGGCTGCGTACCGAAATCGAGCGTGCCAAACACGCCGGTATTGGTGCCGGAGACCACGCAGCCGTTAACGATCGAAGCGGTAACCTGGAAGGTTTGCGTGGGCAATGACACTGCGCAACCGCTGTAAACCAGCAGCACGAGAATGAGCGGACGAGCGTCGCCCGCCAGTCCTTGAACCAGCTTCCACACCATCTCTTCCCTTGCTGCCGCAATCAGTAATTCACTGCGACGTTAATCGTGTCCGTGTAGGTACCTGCCGGAATAGCGGCGTTATAGCCACCGCCAGCAATCCGACCATAAATCGGATAGTTGTCCCCGTTGACCGGGTCGGCAGTGCCGGTATTTGTCAGGTTGGTGTTGTTAGCAATCGGCGTGGTGTAAGAGGTGGTGCCATACAGCGTGTAAGCGACACCCTGGGTGGCATTGGTGGCGCTGACCAGATAGCGCGGCTGCGCCGTGACCGTCCCGTAAACGGTGGCGGGGGCGGCGTTGCTGCTGGTGAGCTGGACGTTGTAGGTTTGCCCGGTGGTGCAGCGAACGAAGATGCCGTTACCCAGTGAACCGACCAGGGTGGCATTCAGCGTATCAAACGTCGCCGCGCTGCTACCAAAGTCGAGGGTACCAAAGTTGACGGCGGAGGTGGCGGATTGACCGTTCACCAGGCAGCCGGTGGTTAATACCAGTCTGGCCGCGATAGTCCCTGTCGTGGTGGCGGCGAATCCCGAACTGACGACGCCAAAGCTCAGGCCGCAGCCCAGCAGAAAAAGCTTCATTTTCATAACCATTCCTTACTGATTAGAGAGATGAACGTGCTTTTTCGCCTGGTGGGATATTGACGTTAGCAGGGCTAAGCGCAACGGGATAAATAATAAAAACCCTTTAGTGGGTAAAATATAACGCAAGGAACAATCTGTTATTTGAATGAATAAGTTAACACAAGTTTCTCTTACTATAGATCAGGCTGAGAGAGCCTGTGAAGCGAAACGGAAAATATTATTTATGTGTCTGACGCTTTAGAGTGAGGCGCTGGCAGCCCGCGCGGGTACTGGGCTGGTAAAATTTTCAAGAATAATCCTAAGAGAGTCTAGGTGAATGACTGGCCTCAATGCTATGTTCTCAGCAGCAGAGCGGAGTTTTACTAAACGATATAAATTATAGGGATATATCAGATTACCCTTTAACCGCACTTCTTCAGTTTTTCTCTTTCCAGGGCAGTACTAAAGACCCGGGTGTTTATGCCGATAAATTAAGCATCAGCCTGGCCATTAATTTAATGGCCCCGGGTAACTTACACACAAAGTCAAAAATGGCTACAGCAGTCGGGATTGTCATATGCTCATGAGTTCGTACGATCAATTACTGGTTATCGTCTCTTTTATTGTTGCGTTTCTCGCCTCCTATACCGCGCTGGATATGGCGGGACGCGTGGCAACTTCAACGGGCAAGGTGGCGCTGGTCTGGCTGTTCGGTGGCGGCTTCGCCATGGGCGTAGGGATCTGGTCAATGCACTTTATCGGCATGCTGGCGATGAGCCTGCCGATGGTGATGAGCTATAGCGCCAGCCTGACGGTGTTGTCGATGGTGATCGCCGTGGCCGCATCGATTTTTGCGCTGTGGATCGTCTGCTACGGTGAGCTGCCGTGGTACCGGCTGTGCGGCGGGGCGATTGTGATGGGCAGCGGCGTGGTAGCGATGCACTATACCGGCATGGCGGCGCTGATGGTAAACCCAGGGATTGTCTGGGACTGGCGCTGGATCTGGCTGTCGGTAGCGATCGCACTGGGTGCCTCCGGCGCCGCGCTGTGGCTGGCATTCCATCTGCGCCGTGGCACCGGCAGACTGGCGCTGATGCGCAGCGGCGCGGCATTAATTATGGGGATTGCTATCGCCGGGATGCACTACACCGGCATGGCGGCGGCCAGCTTCCCGGCCAGCAGTCATGCCACCCATCTTGGCGTGAACAGCAGCTGGCTGGCGATCCTGGTGGTGGTGGTGACGCTGGCTATTCTCGGCATTACGCTGCTGGTGTCGATGCTGGATGCGCGCCTGCAGGCCCGCACCTCGGTGCTGGCGTCTTCGCTGGCGGAAGCCAACCGCGAACTGGCGCAGCTGGCGCTGCACGACAACCTGACCCGCCTGCCAAACCGCATTCTGTTGGAGGATCGCCTCGACCAGGCGATCAATAAAGCTTCACGCGAGAACTCCAAATTCGCCCTGATGTTTATGGATCTCGACGGCTTTAAAGCGGTCAATGACGCCTTTGGCCACCATATTGGCGACAGCCTGCTCATCGCCGTGACCGAACGGATGAAAGAGATCGTGCAGGGGCATCACACCCTGGCGCGCCTCGGCGGTGATGAATTTGTGCTGCTGATTGAAATTGAAGATCCCAACGATGCCGCTACCGTGGCGGATGCGTTGGTGAAAGCCGTGGAGCGGCCGTTTGATATTTCCCGCTATGAGCTGGTGGTATCGCTCAGTATTGGTATCGCAGTATTTCCGGGCGACGGCATAGATGAGCGTGAGCTGATGTTTAACGCCGATGCCGCGATGTATCACACCAAAAACAACGGACGCAACGGTCACAGCTTTTTCCAGCCATCGATGAACACCATCGCACAGAACCAGCTCCAGCTGATCAATGACCTGTGGCTGGCAAAGGATAACAACGAACTGCGTCTGTTTTATCAACCGAAGTTCTGTGCGCCACGCGGGCCGATTATTGGCTTTGAAGCGCTGCTGCGCTGGCAGCATCCACGTCGTGGCCTGCTGGCGCCAGACGTCTTCCTGCCGCTGGCAGAGAAAACCGGGCTGATTGTTACCATGGGCAACTGGGTCATTGATGAGGCCTGTCGCCAGCTGCGCGAGTGGCATCTACAGGGTAATACCGACTGGTCGGTGGCCGTCAACCTCTCCGCCCTGCAGTTCGAGCAGGCAGGGCTGGTGGAAACGGTGGTCAATGCGCTGGAAACGCACCGTATCCCGCCGGAATTGCTGACGCTGGAAGTCACGGAAACCACCGCCATGCGCGACCCGGATGAGAGCGTGCGCATTCTGACCGAGCTGACCGAGCTGGGGGTGAAAGCCTCCATTGACGACTTTGGCACCGGCTACTCCAGCCTGCTGTACCTTAAACGCCTGCCGGCCAGCGAGTTGAAAATTGACCGTGCCTTTGTCAATGAGCTGCAGGCGCAGACGGAAGATGCCACCATCGTCACCGCCATTGTTGCCCTGGCACAGACCCTGAATCTGAAAGTGGTTGCCGAAGGGGTGGAAACCGCCGAGCAGCAGCAGTTCCTGACCGGGTTGGGCTGTAACACTCTGCAAGGATACCTGCTGGGTCGCCCTGTTCCACCGGATCAAGTGCCGGATCTCAAACATTTTGTCGAGAGCGAAGGGGGCGAAGCACCGGTGGCCAACGCCCCAAAGCTGACCGTAGTGGCACCGCTCTCTGACGCCGTTTAGCGATTATGGGGTATAATAGTTTCCCATTCGCTTAAAATGGCCTGTAACAGTCGTGGCAAAATATGAACAGCTGGTTGAGCAAATCAGCCAGCAAATCGAGACGGAAATCTGGCTGCCCGGGGAAAAATTGCCCTCGCTGCGTGAGCAGGTGAACCTCAGCGGCATGAGCCTGATGACCGTGATGCATGCTTACCAGGTGCTGGAAAGTCAGGGGCGCATCCAGTCGCGCCCGCAGTCGGGCTATTATGTTGCCCCACGCGCTGAATTCCTGCGCCAGCCGATGAGCCACCAGAAAGTGCAGCTGGCCGAATCGGTGGATATCAACGCCTTTATTTTCGATGTGTTACAAGCCTGCCGCGACCCGGATATCATCCCCTTCGGTTCCGCGTTTCCCGACCCTGAGCTGTTTCCCCAGCGCCAGCTGATGCGTGCATTGACCACCGTCTCCCACAGCATGAAAGCGGTAGATGCCCTGCATAACCTGCCGCCCGGTAATGAAGCGCTGCGCAAAATGCTGGCGCAGCGCTATGCCCTGCAGGGGATACAGGTTTCGCCGGATGAGATCGTCATCACTAATGGCGCGATGGAAGCACTCAATCTCAGCCTGCAGGCAGTGACCGAACCGGGCGACTGGGTGGCGATTGAAAACCCGTCATTTTACGGTGCGCTGCAGGCGATAGAACGCCTGAAGCTGAAAAGCGTGGCGATTGCCACCGATCCGCAAAACGGGATCGACCTGGACGAGCTGAGCCGCGCGCTTCAGCGCTGGCCGATCAAAGCGCTGTGGATGATGACCAGCCAGCAGAACCCGGTGGGCTGCACGCTGACCCGCGAGAAGAAACAGCAGCTGGTTGAACTGCTGGCGCAGCACAACGTGGTGCTGATTGAGGATGATGTCTACAGCGAACTCTATAGCGGGCGTGAAAAGCCGCTGCCGGCCAAGGCCTTTGATCGACAAAATAACGTGCTGCACTGCTCGTCGTTTTCGAAGAATCTGGTGGCTGGATTTCGCGTTGGCTGGGTGGCGGCTGGCCAGCATGCGCAGCGTATTCAGCGCTTACAGCTGATGAGCACGCTCTCCACCAGTGCGCCCATGCAGCAGGCGCTCGCCACCTATCTTGGCACCCACAGCTATGACCGCCATCTGCGCGGGCTGCGCCAGATACTGGAACAGCGCAAAAACCTGGCGCGCCAGGCGCTGAAACGCTATCTGCCAGCGGGGGCGCAGATTAATGATTCGCGCGGCGGCTACTTCCTGTGGATAGAGCTGCCAAAGCAGGTCAACACCACCGAACTCTATTATCGCGCGCTGCAGCAGAAGATCAGCATCGCGCCGGGGAAGATGTTCTCCTCCAGCGAGCAGTACGCCAACTATTTCCGTTTCAACACGGCCTGGTGGAATGCGTCGCAGGAAGCAGCAGTCCAAATCCTCGGCGAACTGATCGCCGATCTGCTGTAGGGGTCAGGCATGCCTGACCGGAAGGCATCAGCGGTCACGGCATGCCACGCCCCGAAGTGATTTTCGTGATTTAAACCGCTGCCGCGCTTTGATGGCCCCAGGTCAGGTGGAATACGTCGTAAAAGTCGACTTCACCCTTCAGGGATAGCAGCTTATTAATCCCCTGTTTCACCTTATCCGGCACGTTTTCGCTGTGCAGGATATCGCTCACCGCCTGGTCAGACAGAGTACGCACGTAATACCATTCACCGTTGTAGCAGACGCGCAGGTCAAGCGCGTCGATATCTTCAAAGCGGTACTTCGGATTCACATCCATCAGCATCAGGCCGCTCATCAGCAGGATAAAAATGGTCGCGCCCCAGAAGGCGGGCCAGCCGAGAAAATCGGTGGTAAAAATCAGCGCCACGGTCAGCACATAGCAGCCATACATTGAGGCCCACAGGCCGGGATGCTTTTTCAAAAACTGAAAGCTGAAGCGCGGCTTGTTATCACGCTGCTCTGCACGGTTCAAACTGTCGATCTCGCGCAGCAGTATCTGTTTTACTTCTTCCATCATGTACCTCAGGGTAAAAGTCCTGGCAGAGTGCAATTAAAACATCTCTTAACCCATAGCAGCAGACACAGTTTACTGCTATTAAGCTATAACAGTTGGCTGGTTATAATGTAGCCTGCTGGCTGATTTGCGTGTAGAATCCTGGCCCCGCAGCATCAGGTCTACGGATGATGGAACAATGGGTTATAACATGATGTTTAAAAAGATCTTTATCCTTACCTTTTTCACACTCGCCATGGTTTGGGCTGTACCCGCGAGTGCCTACGACTGCACGCGTATAAAAGGAACTGCCGACCAGACGGTATGCAGCAGCCCGCAACTGTTGTGGCTCGACAGTGTTTATAACGAGGATTTTTACACTCAGGTGAAGCAGGACCCGCAGCATGCGCAGCAACTGATTGCCCCCATGCACCATGCACCTGATGCCTGCAGCAGCGAGGGCTGCCTGCGCGGAGCCTACCTGTATATGCTGGGGGTTCTGCACGGCACCGACCAGGATTTTGACTGGCAGGGGACCTGGTGGAACGCATCGGCCGCTCATGGCAATAGTGGAAAATTGCTGATCGGTAAACTCTCCGGCTGGGAGTTTCGCATGGATGCCAGCGTTCAGGCGGGCGTCTATGAGAGCGCGTTACGCGGCGATGTGCGCCTCTATTCCGGGGTAGGATTCACCGATAGCATTGCCTGGGGCGGCGATTGTACCGTTGTGCTTATCCCCCTACACGATGGCAAAATCAAGGTGCGCAGCGACAGCAAGAACAGCTGCAAGCTGCTGATGCCGGGAGGAATGACCATCGATGGCGATTATGTGAAAAGTGACCACGATCCGCGCCCGTCCGCCACGTTACTGAGCCTTGGCATCCTGCCCGACCAGCAGACCGATGAGAAATTTCGTCAGCTGGTCGGTAAGGATTACCAGAAGTACGTTGATACCGCCACCGCCTTTAATCACGAAAAGGACCTCGACGATCTGGGTGCCAGAGTGGTGACGATGTGGATGAAAGGTCGGGCTGACCGTCAGGCGGCGATGATCATGACCACCCCGCAGGGAAAAATCTGGGCGCTACGCGTCGATCCTGAAGCGGGCAACAAGGTTAGCCAGCACTATGTCACCACCGAGCAGGACAAAAAAACGCTGCCTAATACACTGGCAAACTGGCAGGCGCGCTTTAACCTGCCGTAACGTTTAAAATCTGTCCTGATGGGAAGACAATCAGGCGGCGGTCGCTGAAGCGCAGATCGTTAAACTGCACCCGGTTTTGCCCACCGGGGCCGAGAATACTCTTGATGATCCGCGCTTCGCCCGTATCAGCATAGTAGAGGGGCTGATAAATGAAGGTCATACCCTCAGGACCGCTGGCCAGCTGCTGCAAATTCACCTTAATCATAAACTGGCTGTCATCCGGGCTGGTGAGCATCAGAGTGGTTTTACCCTCATGCAGCGCGAAGTGCGGATCGTACAGCTCACGCTGGCGCGACAGCAGGTCGTAATAACCCAGCTGCACATCTTCCCGGTTTAGCGCTGGCACAAATTCAGCGCTGCTGCTGCCCTGCAGGGGCTTCATCAGCAGCGCGCCCAGCAGTAGCGCTGCGCTGACCAGCAGTAAACTAATTGACGCAGTTCGCCATTTCATTAAATTTTCTCTCAGTTTCCCGGTAGATCAGCGCGCTCAGCACATTGCTGTTGGTACGCCAGTTCAGTACTTTCATCGCCAGCTGTTTTTGCCCGCAGGCGTTTTTAAGCGTCAGCGTGTAATTTAGCGACGTGCCGTCAAAGGCATACACCACGTCCATGGTCACATCCTGATTTTTCAGATGTTGATTCAGCATAAACAGGGTGGGACCAAGCTGCTTGTTCAGCTCAATGCCGGCGGAAGGCTCCCCTCTGGTCACCAGCTCCTGCAAACGGATGTTGCTGTAAACCGTCGCGTCATTCCTCTTTAACTGCTGTGCCGGTGGCGTAACGTACGGCCAGACAATCCATGCCAGAATCACCAGCAGCACGAGCGCCTGCATCGGTACCAGCCAGCGCCAGAAGGATGCCCGATCGCGCGCGACCACAGCTGGCTGGTTGTCCAGCAGCTGGCCGTCGGTGGCGGGGGCTTCAGGGGCGATGCTTTGCGTGGGTAGCCGGTTGAAAAAGGGGTTCTCTTCAACGTCATCCAGTTCAGGTACCGGGACGAACTGACAATATTCCTTTTCGAGGATGTAGCCCTTTTTAGGAATGGTTTTAATAATCTTTTGCTGTTTACCGTCATCTTCCAGCGCCACGCGCAGGGCATGAATCGCATTAGGTAAACTGTTATTGCCAATCACGCGCCTTTCCCACACCAGCTGATTCAGCTCATCGCGTGACAGTATTTCTCCGGCGTGCTCTGCCAGCACCTGCAGCAGCCTGATCTGAAATTCACCCAGACGTCGTTGCTCACCCGTATTTTTGTGGGTAAGCGTCCCGACCGAGAAGTCGACATACCAGTGATGGATAATACAATAAGGAGTCATAGTGATCTTGTATCAGAGTTGTCCATGTGACCGCCGGATAAAGCGTCCTGGATATTATCATGGCCAGGATCTTTATTATGCGAGGGCAAAATCCCTATTAACTGATAATTCGATATTTCTGGAAATATCAGTAAATGAGCGTTTGTAAAAACTAATTGCCAGTGATGATGATTGTTAATAGTGATAGTGTCACTGAGCAATATTTAATTTTATCACAGGCAGTGGTAAAAAAGTGAAAGTTATTGTGCGGGTATGACAACAGCATGAATTTGACTTATGTTCAATTAAATTAATGTGTTATGTGATCTCTCGCGTGCAGGAAACATTGCAAGCTGGCTAAACGGTGCCACACTTAATTTAACAATCATTCAACACCGTTTTTGAAGCCACAGGAGCCTGTTATGCTGTCTGACTCTCGCAGTGTGATGTTGCTGATGTCGTTTGCTGCCGGAACTTTTGCTGCGGGCGCATCCACCAACCCGCGACATCTGATGCTGTCACAACCTTCCCAGGGCGTCCCCAATAATCCTTTGCCGCTGATCATTTATCCGCAGGTCATTCCTGATGAAACCGACGAGGATATGAGCGCGTGGTTTAAAGCCGAGTTTGCCGCGCACGGCTGGCCGGTTAGCTGGCAAGCGCCGGTTTTCCCCTATACCCATTACCACCCGAACACCCATGAACTGCTGGGGATTACCTGCGGCTGGGCCGAGATCCTGTTTGGCGGCGAGAGCGGAAGAATGGTCACGGTGTACGCCGGGGATGCGGTGCTGATCCCGGCCGGGGTAGGGCACCAGCAGATCGCAGCCAGCGATGATTTCCTCGCGGTGGGGGCGTATCCCCCTGGCGTTGTACCGCGGACGCTGCGTGACGAGCAGGCCTTAATGGAACAGTCTATGCTTGAAATAAAACGCGTGGCGATGCCGCAAGCCGACCCGATCACCGGTGGGGTAGGCGCACTGACCGAAGTCTGGCATCCGCTGGCCGCACAATAGTTTCACCTCTTCTTTAGCGCTGCGGGCTGCACTTTATTGGTGCAGTCTGCCGCCGCGTTTCGCTTTCCCCGTTGCCAGGAAAAGCTTTCGCCTGTTGTCGGTCCGCATGCCATGCGGCTCAGGACGCCACGCCTGACTCTGGCACACTTTGTGCAGATCTCATGACAGGTTCACAGACAGCGGTAGGGAAATCATGAATCAAAGCTATGAAATAGCGTCACACTTTTATGATGAAATGTTGCTGAGCGATGGACACTATCGTCGGCACTACCGGGAATACTGGCAATGGCTACAGCAGGCCGACCAGCAGGCGATTGCGCGCAAGCGCGAAGAGGCGGAACTGCTGTTTCACCGCCTTGGGATCACCTTTAACGTTTATGGTGAAGACGGCGGAGCCGAACGGCTGATCCCCTTCGACAGCGTTCCGCGCATTATTCCGGCCAGCGAATGGGCGATGCTGGATAAAGGCATCCGCCAGCGCGTGCAGGCCCTGAACGCTTTTCTGCATGATATCTATCACCAGCAGCATATCCTCAAAGCGGGCCTGATTCCCGCCGAGCAGGTGCTGGTCAACGATCAGTATCAGCCCTGCATGCAGGGCATCAACCTGCACCGCGACCTGTATGCCCACATTATCGGCGTCGATATGGTGCGCAACAACGACGGCGAATATTACGTGCTGGAAGATAACCTGCGCACCCCGTCCGGCGTCTCCTACATGCTGGAGAACCGCAAGATGATGATGCGCCTCTACCCGGAGCTGTTCGCCGACCAGCGTATTGCCCCGGTTGAGCGCTACCCGTCGCTGCTGCTGCAAACCCTGCGGGAAAGCTCCCCGGTTAACGACCCGGTGGTGGTGGTTTTAACCCCCGGGCGCTTTAACAGCGCTTACTTTGAACACAGCTTCCTTGCCCAGCAGATGGGGGTGGAACTGGTCGAGAGCGCCGATCTGTTTGTTAAAGATGGCGCAGTACTGATGCGTACCACCGCCGGGCCGTGCAAAATCGATGTGATTTATCGCCGCGTCGACGATGCCTTCCTCGACCCGCTGGCGTTCCGCCCGGACTCGATGCTTGGCGTGCCGGGCCTGCTGTCGGTGTACCGTTCCGGCAACGTGGTGCTGGCAAATGCTATCGGCACCGGGGTGGCGGACGACAAGTCGATCTATCCTTACGTGCCGGAGATGATCCGCTACTACCTTAACGAAGATCCGATCCTCAACAATGTGCCGACCTGGCAATGCCGCCGCCCGGAGGATCTGTCGTGGGTGCTGGCAAACCTTGAGCAGCTGGTGGTGAAAGAGGTCCACGGTGCCGGCGGCTACGGCATGCTGATCGGCCCCGTTGCCAGTAAACAGCAGTTGGAGGATTTCCGCGCGCTGCTGAAAGCCAAACCGCAGAACTATATTGCACAGAATACGCTGGCGCTCTCTACCTGCCCGACCTTTGTTGAACAGGGGCTGGCGCCGCGCCATATTGACCTGCGTCCGTTTGCCCTCAGCGGCGCCGATATTCGGCTGGTGCCCGGTGGGCTGACCCGCGTGGCGCTGAACGAAGGCTCGCTGGTGGTTAACTCCTCGCAGGGCGGTGGGACCAAGGACACCTGGGTTCTGGAGGATGACGCATGCTAAGCCGCACGGCCAGTGGCCTGTACTGGATGGCGCGCTATTTAGAGCGCGCGGAAAATATTGCCAGGGTGCTCGACGTCACCAACCGGCTCTCCCTGATGCCGGTGCGCGGCAGCCACAACAATGAGCTGCGCGTCCCGCTGAACCTCACCAACACCAGTGACCTGTACTGGTCAGTCAACGATCGGCTGGCGATGCCGGAGCTGTTCAACTTTTTTGCCCTCGACGAGCGCAATCCCGGCAGCATCTATAACTGCTGGCAGGCGGCGTGGAATAACGCGCATGCGGTGCGCGGCAGCCTCTCATCGGAAGTGTGGGAGAGCATCAACTCCAGCTGGATCGAACTGCGCAAGCTGCGGCGCAACGGCGTTAGCAACGGTGGGGCGGATGCCTTCTTCGACTGGGTGAAAGAGCGCTCACACCTGTTCCGTGGCGCCATGTTCGGCACCCTGATGCGCGGCGATGCGATGAGCTTTATTCGCCTCGGTACGCTGCTGGAGCGCGCCGACTGCACCGCCAGGCTGCTCGACGTCTACCAGCATCTGACCGATGAAGATGACGACACGGTGCGTGAGTACTACCGGCTGGATACCCTGCTGCGCTCGGTCTCGGCGCGCGAGGCTTACCACACTATCTACAAACAGCAGATGGCGGCGGATAACGTCAATGAGATGTTGATCCTGCGCGAAGAGAGCCCGCGATCGCTGCGATCCTGCGTCGAAGAGATCGCGAACCAGCTCAATCTGATCGGCAGCAGCGGTGAAGATCGTCCGCGTTACCTGCTCACGGTGCTGCATGCGCAGCTGCGCTTTAGTAGCTGGGAATCTCTGATGACGGACGGGCTGCACGCCTGGCTGCAACGTTTTCTGGCAGAGCTGGCGGCGATTGCCGACAGCATTCACCAAACCTATCTGGAGGCGAAATAACATGAAGCTGAATATTGAGCATAAAACTTGTTTCAGCTACCAGAGTCTGGTGCGCCAGAGCACGCAGTATCTGCGCCTGACGCCGCAGGACTCTGTCCATCAGCACATTATCTCGTGGGATCTCTTCCTGCCGGAGCAGGCGATCTGCACCACCGATGCCTGGGGCAATGTGATGCACGTACTGACGCTTGACCGCCCGCATCAGGAGATAGAGATCGCCGCGCGCGGCGTGGTCGATATTCTTGATGAAGAGGACAGCTCGCCAGACCCGGACTGCGTGCTGTCGCCGCTGGTGTTCCTGCGTATCACGCCGCTGACGCAGCCTGATATGGCTATCCGCGATTTCGCCCGCCGCTATTACCGTGAAGAAGCACCGCTCGCCAGCCTCGAACGCCTGATGGGCGAGCTGCTGCTGAAGATGCCGTATCAGCCCGGCAGCACGCTGGTGACCGATACCGCCGCCAAAGTTTTTGCCGCTGGAAGTGGCGTTTGTCAGGACCACAGTCACGTATTTTTAGCCTGCTGTCGCAGTCTGCACATCCCCGCTCGTTATGTTAGCGGCTATCTGTATACTGAAAATGTGGAACATGTGGCGACCCATGCATGGGTGGAAGTGTGGCTCGACGGCAGCTGGCACAGTTTCGATATTACCAATAATACCCGCAGCACCCGGCAGCATCTGAAGCTGGCTGTCGGTGTGGATTATCTTGATGCCTGTCCGGTGCGCGGCATGCGCCTGGGCGGCGGCAGTGAAGATATGCAGGCCGTGGCTGCGGTACAACTGGTGTTCTCGCAGCAGTAATTTTTGAACGGGCAAACTATGACCTACTGTGTGGCAATGCGCTTATCGTCAGGGATGATTTTCGTTTCCGACTCCCGGACCAATGCGGGCGTGGATCATATCTCCTCGTTCCGAAAGCTCCATGTTTTTCAGCAGGATGACGAGCGTACGCTGGTGCTGCAAAGCGCTGGCAACCTCGCCACCACCCAGAGCGCGCTGAGCCTGCTGCGGCGCGGCTGTGAAGATGGTAAACAGCCTAACCTGATGAGCTGCACCAATATGTACGATGTGGCACTGCTGGTCGGGGACACGCTGCGTACGGTGATCAAACGTGACGGCGAGGAGTTTGGCGGTACGCTGATGCTGGGCGGGCAGATTAAGGGTGAAGAGCCGCGGCTGTTCCAGATCTATCCGCAGGGCAACTTCATTGAAGCCAGTACCGATACGCCCTATTTCCAGATAGGCGAAAGCAAATACGGCAAGCCGATTATCGACCGGGTGCTGCGCTATGACACCGCGCTGGACCAGGCGATGCAGTGCGCGCTGATTTCGATGGATTCGACGCTGGCGAGTAATATCTCCGTCGGCCTGCCGCTGGATGTGATGGTCTATCCCACCGACAGCTTCAGCAGCATGCAGCAGTACCACATCACCGAAAAACACCCCTATTTTTCTCAGATCCGCCAGCTGTGGAGCAGCGGATTGCTCAGCGTTTTTTCGCAGCTGCCGCCGTTACGGCTCGACGAATAATCCGGGCTGGGCATGCCCAGCCCCTACAATCGGCCAAGCCGTTTTACCGTTATCTCCCACTGCCTCCCTGCTTTGCGCCATCGGTAAATTTACAGAATATTGCAGCTGTCATGTCACTGACACATCATCGTCATCCGGGCTGGTTAGTGTGCGGCTAAAACACCCGGAGATAAGCCTGTGTTTACTGTTGAAAGTGTTTTAGACGACCTCAGCCCTGGCCATCAGACGCCATCGTGGCAGAAAAGCCTGCTGCGCCGCCTGCTGCGTGAAAAAGAGTTCCAGCAGTTCAATCAGCGAAATCGCCACCTGAAAGGGCTGGACATGGTGGAGCAGGTGCTGGAATACCTCGACGTCAGCTGCGAGCTGAGCGAGCGCGACCTGGAGCAAATCCCCAGTCACGGACCGGTGGTGATCGTCGCTAATCATCCGCTCGGTACCCTGGATGGCCTGGCGCTGCTGCACGCGGTGTCGCAGGTGCGGCGCGATGTGAAAATCGTCACTAACCGTCTGCTGAACTGTCTCGCATCCCTCAGCAGCCTGATGGTGCTGGTGGACAATATGGGCAACCGCACCAGCCGCCAGCAGGTCGAACAGATGCAGGAGCAGCTGGAAAGCCAGGGCGTGCTGATCTTCTTCCCGGCGGGGGAAGTGTCGCGCTTCGGCAGCAAGGGGGTAAAAGACAGCCCGTGGAGCCACGGCTTCCTGCGCATCGCCGCCCGCTACCGCGCACCGATCGTGCCGATCCACGTCAGCGGCCGCAACAGCGCGCTTTTCTACCTTACGTCAAAAATTTACCAGCCGCTGTCGATGCTGCTGCTGGTGCGCGAGATGTTCGTCAATCGCGGTGCGCGGTTAAAGCTCAAGGTGGGCAAGCGCATTCCCTTCGCCAGCTGGCACGATGGCCGTACCCCGGCGAAAGAGCTGGCGGCGCGCTTCCGGCGTCATCTCTACCGTATTGCGCAGGGCAAGTCTGCCCTGTTCCAGACCGAAGCGGCGATAGCGCGTGCGGAAGATCGGGCGGTGCTGAAACGCGCGCTGGCCGGATGTGAAGTGCTCGGCCAGCTGCCGGACGGCAAGATGATTTACCTTTATCGCCGCCACGGCGAAGACTATGTCCCGATCCTGCGCGAGCTAGGGCGGCTGCGGGAAATTGCCTTTCGCGCGGTGGGCGAGGGCAGCGGCACGCGGCGCGATCTTGACGATTACGACGACGATTATTACCACCTGATCCTGTGGGATGCAGAGGCGCTGGACATCGTCGGGGCCTATCGCTTTATCCCGACCGCCGAGCAGTTCGAGCGCAAAGGCTTTGAGGGGATCTACAGCCACAGCCTGTTTCACTATGACCACCAGATGAACCCCGTTCTGATGCAGGGGATCGAGCTGGGGCGCAGCTTTATTCAGCCGGCCTACTGGGGCAAACGCGGCCTCGACTATCTGTGGATGGGCATTGGTGCTTACCTGGCGAAATATCCGCAATACCGTTATCTGTTTGGCCCGGTGTCAATTTCCGGCGGTCTGCCGCTGGCAGCGCGCGACCTGCTGGTGGCATTCTATCGCCTCTACTTCGCGCCTGCGCTGCCGCTGGCTACCTCACGCCGCCCGTACCCGGCATCATTGCCGGACGTGCTGGCGCAGTTCAGCGGTGATGATTATGTTGAGGATCTCAAACGCCTGAAGCGCCTGCTGAGCAACCTCGGCACTGGCATCCCGCCGCTGTATAAGCAGTATTCCGAGCTGTGTGAAACCGGCGGGGTTCAGTTTATCGACTTCGGCAGCGACCCGGACTTTAACCACTGTATTGATGGGCTGGTGCTGGTGGACCTCACCCGCTTAAAAGAGAGCCGCTACCAGCGCTATATCGCGGTGCATCAGGGTTAGCAGCAAGGTTCAGCGTGTAGGGGTTGACTCGCTTTTCCGGTCAACCCGTCCCGCAGCATGCCCATTTCTGTGACACTCCTCTGAAATAAATTTTTTTATCCTACTGAATTAAATCATCTTTATTTGAACGTTACCTCTCGGTTAACGGTCAGGCTTTGCGCGTAATTGTTGCAGAGCCTCCGCAGGCGCAGACTTGTAGCCAGACTGAAGCACCCCGTAATGGGTGCGCTCACAGGAGGTTACCGCATGATATCCACCCCCTCTCCCCGCGTCTGGGATACGCGCCGCCGTGAAAAACAGCGCCGTATCGCCAGCCTCGGGCTGAATCACAAAGTCCTGCCCACCGACGATCTTATCCCTATGCTGGAAAAACTTATCGCGCCCGGCGATCGCGTGGTGCTGGAGGGTAATAACCAGAAGCAGGCGGATTTTCTCTCCCGCTCACTGGCCGAGGTTAACCCACAGAAAATCCATGACCTGCATATGATTATGCCGAGCGTGGGCCGCAGCGAACATCTTGATATCTTTGAAAAAGGTATTGCCCGTAAGCTCGACTTTTCATTCTCCGGCACGCAAAGCCTGCGCATTTCCCAGCTGCTGGAAGATGGCCTGTTAGAGATCGGCGCGATCCACACCTACATCGAACTCTACTCGCGGCTGTATGTCGATCTCGCGCCTAACGTGGCGCTGATCGCCGGATTCAAAGCCGACCGTAAGGGCAATTTGTATACCGGGCCGAGCACCGAAGACACTCCGGCACTGGTCGAGGCCGCCGCCTTCCATGACGGCATCGTCATAGCCCAGGTCAACGAACTGGTGGATGACGAATGCGACCTGCCGCGTGTCGATATTCCGGGGTCGTGGATCGACTTCGTGGTGGTGGCCGACAGGCCATTCTTTATTGAACCGCTGTTTACCCGCGATCCGCGCCTGATTAAGCAGGAACACGTGCTGATGGCGATGCTGGCGATCAAAGGCATCTATGCCGAGCATCAGGTGCAGTCGCTCAATCACGGTATCGGCTTTAACACCGCCGCCATTGAGCTGCTGCTGCCAACCTACGGCGAGCAGCTGGGGCTGAAGGGCAAAATCTGTCGTCACTGGACGCTAAACCCACACCCTACGCTGATCCCGGCGATCGAGAGTGGCTGGGTGGAAAGCGTGCACTGCTTCGGCGGCGAGCTGGGGATGGAAAACTACGTCGCCGCCCGCCCGGATGTGTTCTTCACCGGTGCCGATGGCTCGATGCGCTCTAATCGTGCTTTCTGCCAGATGGCCGGCCAGTACGCGGCGGATATGTTTATTGGCTCCACGTTGCAGATTGATGGGCTGGCTAACTCCTCGACGGTGACCAAAGGCCGCCTTTCCGGCTTTGGCGGCGCGCCCAATATGGGGCACGATCCGCACGGCCGCCGTCATGCCACGGCTGCCTGGCTGGCGATGATCAATGAACCCGACCCGCTGGCACGCGGCCGCAAGCTGGTGGTGCAGATGGTGGAAACCTTCCAGGCGGGGGCAAAACCGACCTTTGTCGAGAAGCTGGAAGCGGTGGATGTGGCGAAAGCCTCCGGCATGCCGCTGGCTCCGGTGATGATTTACGGCGACGACGTCACCCACGTGCTGACCGAAGAGGGCATTGCCTACCTCTATCGCGCCAAAACGCTGGAGGAGCGGCGGGCGATGGTGGCCGCGGTCGCGGGCATCACCGATATCGGCCTCGGCGCCGACGCGAAGCGCGTCGCGCAGCTCAGGCGCGAGGGCAAAGTGGCCTTCCCGGAAGATCTTGGCATTCGTCGCACGGATGCCAGCCGGTCGCTGCTGGCGGCGGGCAGCGTCGCCGATCTGGTTGAATGGTCCGGCGGCCTCTATCAGTCACCGGCAAAATTCAGGAGCTGGTAATGAACCTGCAGCGGCAGCTCGCCGCCTCCCCGGCTGAACATTTTGCGCAGCGGCTGGCCGACCTGGCCAGCGCCTGCCTGCTGGATGAAGCCCGGCTGACGCCTAAACCCGGCCTGGTGGACCAGCGCGGCAGCGGCGCACATCGTGACCTGACGTTGGCGCTGATGGAGCGCTCGGCCTTAAGCCTCCGCCCGACGTTTTATGCGCTGGCGCTGCACAGCTGGCAGCGCCCGGCGGATATTGCCCTGCGCCAGCGCGTCGGGCTGCTGGGGCGCGCAGGGGAAGCGCAGATGATGCAGGAAACGGGCGGGGTGAATACCCATCGCGGAGCGATCTGGGCGCTGGGACTGCTGGTCAGCGCGGCGGCGATGTGCGGCGGCATGGGGGATGTTCAGCAGATCGTCACCTGCGCCGCCGCACTGGCGCAGCTGCCGGATGATGCCGCACCGAAGCAGTTCAGCAAAGGGCAGCGTGCCAGCGCCCGCTATCAGGTACCGGGCGCGCGGGAAGAGGCGCAGCGCGGATTCCCGCACGTGATCCATCTTGCGCTGCCGCAGCTGTGGCACAGCCGCCAGCAGGGGGCCGATGACAGCGCAGCGCAGCTGGATGCCCTGATGGCGATCATGACCTCCCTGAGCGACACCTGTGTGCTGTCGCGTGCCGGGATGAACGGCCTGACGGAGATGCAGCAGGGCGCCCGTGCGGTGCTGGCAGCGGGGGGAAGCCATCAACCCGCCGGAAGGCAGGCGCTGGCGCAGCTGGATGCAAAAATGCTGGCGCTGAATGCCTCACCCGGAGGAGCGGCCGACCTGCTGTCCGCCGCACTGTTTCTTGACCGGGTGGTTTCGGGACGACCGGAAAAGAAGGTCGTCCCCTACAACGCCAGATGATTGCTGTAGGGGCGGACCCTCTTTTTCGGTCCGCCCGCAAAGGGAAAACACATTTTCAGAGGTTCTTATGCAACAGTTCACGTTTTCATTTCCGGCTTCGCGCCAGCTCAGCGGTAAAGCGCTCGCGGGCGTGGTTGGCTCCGGCGACATGGAGGTGCTGTACATCGCCAGGGATAGCGATCTCCTCCAGGTCGATGTCACCACCTCGGTAGATAACAGCGCTGCACGCTGGCAGGCGCTGTTTAATCGCCTGAGCAGCCTGGGCGCACTGCCCGCCGGGCAGATGACCATCCACGATTTTGGCGCCACGCCCGGCGTGGCGCGCATCCGCATTGAACAGGTATTTGAGGAGGTCGCCGATGCGTAACGACCGCAGTTTTATCGAGCTTAATGCCCGCCAGCGCGCACGACTGCTGCTGGATGAGGGCAGCTACCGCGAACTGCTCGACCCGTTTGACGGCGTCATGTCGCCGTGGCTTGCTGCGCAGGGCGTCGTGCCGCAGGCGGATGATGGCATGGTCGTGGCGAAGGGCACCATTGACGGCCAGCCCGCGGTCGCCATCGCCATCGAAGGGGCTTTCCAGGGCGGCAGCATGGGGGAAGTGTCCGGGGCCAAAATGGCAGCCGCGCTGGAACTGGCGGCAGAAGATAACCGTAACGGCACGCCAACCCGTGCGGTGCTGTGCTTTGAAACCGGCGGCGTGCGCCTGCAGGAAGCCAACCTCGGGCTGGCGGCGATTGCAGATATCCATGCGGCAATCGTCGACCTGCGCCGTTACACCCCGGTTATTGGCATCATCGCCGGGACCGTTGGCTGCTTTGGCGGCATGTCGATAGCCGCCGGGCTGTGCAGCACGCTGATCGCCACCCGCGAGGCACGCCTCGGGTTGAATGGTCCGCAGGTGATTGAGCAGGAGGCGGGGATCGACGAGTACGACTCCCGCGACCGGCCGTTTATCTGGAGCATGACCGGCGGCGAAGTGCGCGCGCGCAGCGGGCTGGTGGATACGCTGGTGGCGGATGGCCAGCAGGCAGTAAAGAACGCCATGCGCGCAGCGCTGGCAAAAGGCATTCCTGCGCAGCATCGTTCGCAGCGCTGGAAGGAGTATCTGCCGCGCCTGACGCAGTTTGACAGCCGCCAGCAGGCGGATGCGCAGCAGATTACACAGCTCTTTAGCAGGGAGGATTGAGGATGAAAAAAACCATCACACGCGGCGAAACCTGGCTGCAACAGCTCACCGCCGGTGCCAGCCGGCTGCCCGGGCTCTGCCCATCGGTACAGGCTGCGGATGGCGAGCTGAACGGCGAGGCTGCACGCTTTATCGCGGTGGTGCCGGATGCCGCTAACCACTATCCGCGAGCGGCGGGCGGTGAGGTCGGGCTGCTGGAGGGCTGGACGCTGGCGAAAGTGGTCAGTGAAGCGGTGCAGCAGGATGCGGGTAAAGCAGGCAAGCGGCTGATTATCGCCGTGATTGATGTGCCAAGCCAGGCCTACGGCCGCCGGGAAGAGGCTTTTGGCATACATCAGGCGCTGGCCGCCGCCGCCGGAGCCTATGCCGAAGCGCGTCTCGCCGGGCATATTGTCATCGGACTGATCGTCGGCAAGGCGATGTCCGGCGCCTTCCTCGCGCACGGCTATCAGGCCAACCGGCTGATTGCCTTTAACGACCCGGGCGTACAGATCCACGCCATGGGTAAAGAGGCTGCGGCGCGTATCACCCTGCGCAGCGTTGCGGCGCTGGAAAAACTGGCTCAGACCATTCCACCGATGGCCTACGACATCAAAAATTACCACTCGCTGGGGCTGCTGGAAGCGCTGCTGGATATCCGCCAGCCGGACGCGCCCGATGAGGCTGACCTCAAGCAGGTGCAGCAGGCACTGAACGATGCCGTGACGGCAGCCCGGCGCGATCCAGGTCTGCAGTGCCGTTTGCAGGCGGAGCATCGCCGCAGCTCGAAAGCGGTGCGTGAGAGAATGCGCGCGGCCTGGTGAACGGCCACCTGACGGCAATAAGTAACATAACTACCTGCAGGGCGGGAGCGGCACGCAAATAGCCCTCACTCCCGCCTGAAAAAAATAATAATTGTCGCGCCTGCGCGCGGCGTTAACTAACAGGTGATGCTATGACTTACGTTATTATCCATGCTCTTGCCCCTATTTTTGTCATCATGTTACTCGGCTTTTATGCGGGTAAAGCCGGAATGGTTGATAATAAAAACGTCGTGACGCTGAATATCTTTGTGATGGATTTCGCCCTGCCCGCGGCGCTATTTGGCGCGACCGTCCAGACGCCGTGGCAGGGTATTATTGCGCAGTCCCCGCTGATTGTGGTGCTGGCATTAACCATGTGGGCGACCTATGCCGCGATCTACTTTATTAGTACCCGATACTTTCATAAGTCACCGCAGGATGCGGCAGTGCTGACGCTCACCGTGGCACTGCCTAACTATGCCGCGCTGGGCCTGCCGATCCTCGGCAGCGTGCTGGGGCCCGGGCCCGCAACCTCACTGTCGGTGGCGGCATCGATTGCCTGCGGCTCGGTGCTGATGACGCCCTTCTGCCTGCTGATCCTCGAGCGTGAAAAAGCGCGTGCAGCGGGCCATAGTCAGCACGGCGGAATAGGGATGCTGCCACTGCTGATGTGGCGTTCCGTCACCAAACCGATAGTCTGGGGGCCGCTGCTTGGGGTTGTCTTGTCCGGGGTGCAGCTGAAAATGCCGGACCTGGTGCTGGCGGCGATCCATCCTCTCGGGCTGTCCGCGACGGCGGCAGCGCTGTTTCTGACCGGCGTTATTCTCTCTGCGCGCAAACTGAAGCTCAGCCGGATCGTGGTGATCTCCAGCCTTACCACCATGCTAATCGAACCCTTTATCGCATGGGGACTGGTGCTGTTGTTCGGGCTGCATGGGCGTGTTGCCGTGACCGGCATTCTGATGATTGCGCTGTCGGCGGGTTTCTTCGGCGTGGTATTTGGCAACCGTTTTGGCGTCTATTCGCCGGACGCGGAAGCCACGCTGCTGATCAGTTCGCTGTTATGTATTATTACCTTACCGCTATTTATTACGCTGACTGCAGGACTCTGATATGACTTATGCGCCCCACGACCTGGTCTGGATCCGCCACTCGCAGGCTTTGACGGGCGATCTGCCCGCCTGGGTCAGCAGCCAGTGGCGCAGCGCGCTGCCGCTGGTGGTGCGCCGCGACAGCGATGAGAACGGGCGTGTCCCGGTTGGCGTGCGCGGGCTGCGGCGCGAGGAGCGTGCGGCCGGTTGGGTGGCTGCCGCTGACATCGTGCAGGTACAAAACCCGGAAGCGTTCAGCAGCGTGGAGCGGCTGCTGGCCTCGCCGTTTGTTTCGCAGCAGCCGGTGCAGGCGGCGATCCAGCTGGCGCAGCAGCGCTGGTGGTGGCCCTGGGGCATTACCGGCAGCGTCGGTTATGCGCTGGCGACCGAAGTGCCGGTGCTGTCAGCGACCAGCGATCTCGACCTGCTGATCCGCTGCCCGCATCCGGCCGCGGAGACGGAGCTGCGGCGCTGGCAGGCGTTTGTCAGCCAGCTGCCGTGCCGGGTCGATACCCAGGTCGAAACGCCGTACGGTGCCTTTGCCCTCAATGAATGGCTGCGCGATGGTCAGGTCCTGCTGAAAACCAACCTTGGCCCGCGCCTCACCGCTCAGCCGTGGAGTAGCCCATGATGAAAGTGCTGTTCACCTTTCCCGGCCAGGGGCCGCAGCGCCCCGGCATGCTGCAACAGCTGCCGCAGGGGGATGCGCTGCTGGATCGCGCCAGTGAAGTATTGCATGAGGATGCCCGAGCGCTTGACAATGCACAGGCGCTGCAGCACACGCGGGCGGTGCAGTTGTGCCTGCTGATTACCGCAGTGGCGCATGCGCACGCGCTGCAGCGGCAGGGGGTGGAAGCGGATATCACCTGCGGCCTGTCGATCGGTGCGTTTCCGGCGGCGGTGGTTGCCGGGGCGCTGGCGTTTGACGATGCGCTGCGGCTGGTGTCGCTGCGCGGCGAGCTGATGGAGCAGGCTTATCCGCAGGGCTATGGCCTGACGGCAATTGTCGGGCTGGAGCAGCAGCAGCTGGAACCGCTGCTGGAGACGGGCTGTTATCTGGCGAATATCAACGCGCCGCAGCAGCTGGTAATTGCCGGTAGCGACGCGCTGATGGCGCAGGTAGCAGACAAAGCGCTGGCCGCCGGGGCGCAGAAAGTGCATCGGCTGGCGGTGAGTGTGCCTTCGCACTGCGCGCTAATGGCCGCTCCGGCGGCAGAGCTGGCGGCCGCCTTCAGCAGGCTAACCCTCCAGCGCCCGCGCTGTGCGTACCTTAGCGGCAGCAGCGCCCGGGTGCTGTGGCAGCCGCAGCAGATCGCCGACGATCTGGCGCAGAACATGGCGCGTACCGTGCGCTGGCATGAAGCCATGGTGGCGGCGAATGAGCGAGAAGTCGGGCTGGCGATTGAGATGCCGCCCGGCGCGGTGCTGACGGGGCTGACGCGCGGGCCGTTATCTCGTGGGGAGGCGATAGCGCTGGAGCAGGGCGGGCTGCTGCTGGCCCGCCGTCTGGTGGCGCGAATTAAGTCTTAGTTTGCTGACGCTGGCGGCTGTACATGCGGCCTTCCGCCACCAGCGCCAGCAGGTTGGGGTCATGCTCGCGGTTGCGCTCGAAGACAATCGCGATGTTCTGGCGCATCTGGTATGGCTCCGCCAGCGGCAGCAGCTGCACGGAATTTTCATACACTTTTTTCATCCTCCCCGGCAGCAGGGTATAGCCGACACCCGCCTGCACCAGGCTCAGCATGGAAAAAATATCGTTTACCCTGGTGACAATATCCGGCTCATATCCGGCAACGTTAAACGCCTCCTGAAAGCCCTGCCAGGTAGCAAATCCTTCCGCCAGCGAGACAAATTTCTGCTGGCGAAAATCGCGCAGATCAGCGGGAAAGCTGGTGTCCAGCCCGGAAGCGGCCGGAGCCGCCAGGAAGATATCGTCATCGAACAGCGGGAGTATTTCAAAGCGGCTGTAGTCGATCTCGCCGGGCGTAAGCGCAATCAGAATAGCATCAAGATAGCCATCCTCCAGCTTTGTGGTGAGCAGCTGATTCGACCCCATCGTCAGCTCCATTTCGAGGTCCGGGCGGCGCAGTTTCATCCCCATAATCAGCTTCGGAATGGTTTCCAGCGTCAGCGAGTAGAGCGTGCCAAGGCGAATATGCCCCTGGCCGATACCCGCCGCTTTACGCGTCTCCTCCACGCCGCGCGACAGGGTATCCAGCGCCTCCTGACTGTATTCCCACAGGGTTTGCGCCGCAGGCAGCGGCACCAGGTTGCGTCCCTGATGGATAAATAGCGGGCAGCGCACGCTCTCTTCCAGGCTGTGCAGGGCGCGGTGAACGCTGACGCTGCTGATCCCCAGCGCTTCTGCGGTGCGTGCCAGGTTGCCACGGCTCATGAAGGCAATGAAGATCTCCAGCTTACGAAAAGTGATATCCGAATCGATGTTCATAGTCGCCCGTGTAGGTAGAAGGTAAGAAACAGGTCAGAGTAAGCCGGCTATTTTAGTGCCGACGTCAGGGGGGTTCTTGACGCATCGTAGCGCAGTGCCTGTAACCAGCCATGACAACAGCAGCATAATTTTGATAAACAGACTTGATGTTGAAGCGCCGTTTTGTGCTAAAAGAGTCGCCGCTAAAGCATTTAACATCAATACAACCTAAACAACAATTAAATAACGTTAACATTATTGATGTTTTTGCCGTGGCTTAATTAAAATTTTCAATGGATTTCTATTTACAATTCATGCGCTAATCATCTTCCGCTGTTGCTGGTGAGTTCAGATACATCGCCTAGGCTAATCATTGAGTGGCTTATCCCGCCATTCTCTGAGGTCTATTTTAAGCTGATAAAAGGAAGCAGCGTATGAAGCCTATCTCACGTCGTAATTTTATGGCCTTTGCCGCCGGCGGCACCGTGGCCCTGGCAGCAGGCAGTGTCCATGCCCATGACAAAACCATTAATGCGCAGCCGTGGAGTGGAAAAATGGGCGGCACCGACCCGGGGCCGCATGACCCGATGCGCGAAGGGGAAAATCCGGATATCGTTAATCCCCCCGCTACCGACAACGGCACCTTGCCGAATCTGCGTTTCTCCTTTAGCGACGCCCATGTGCGCAAAGGCAGCGGCGGCTGGACGCGCCAGGTCACTCAGCGCGAGCTGGGGATCTCCACCACCATTGCCGGGGTGGACATGCGCCTCAACGCGGGCGGCATCCGCGAGCTGCACTGGCACAAAGAGGGGGAGTGGGCCTATATGACTTACGGCAGGGCGCGCATCACCGCGCTGGATACCGACGGTGGCTGGTTTGTGGATGACGTTGGCGTGGGTGACCTGTGGTACTTCCCGCCCGGTATGCCGCACTCAATTCAGGGGCTGGGGCCGGACGGCTGCGAGTTCCTGCTGGCCTTCGACGACGGTAATTTCGATGAGGACAGCACTTTCCTGCTCAGCGACTGGTTTAAGCATATTCCCCCGGAGGTGCTGGCGAAAAACTTCGGCGTGCCCGCCAGCACCTTCGACCGGCTGCCGTCGCCGTCTGATGAGTATATTTTTGCCGGCGAGGTTCCCGGCGCGCTGAGTGCGGATGCGATGAGTGGAGCAAAGCGCTCTACGCTGCAGTTCAGCCACCGCATGATGGCGCAGAAACCGATAACCCTGAAGGGCGGCACGGTGCGGATTACCGACTCCTCCACCTTTAAAATTTCCAAAACCATTGCCGCCGCGCTGGTCGAGCTGGAACCGGGCGCGATGCGCGAGCTGCACTGGCACCCGAACAACGACGAGTGGCAGTACTATCTTGAAGGGCAGGGGCGCATGGGGGTATTCGCCTCGTCCGGCCAGGCACGCACCTTTGATTTCCGTGCCGGCGACGTCGGCTATGTGCCGTTTGCCATGGGGCACTACATTGAGAATACCGGCGATAAGCCGCTGCGTTTCTTAGAGCTGTTCAAAAGCGATTACTATGCGGATCTGTCGCTCAATCAGTGGCTGGCGCTGACCCCGCCTGCGCTGGTGAAGCAGCACCTGCATCTGGACGACGCCTTTATGGCTGCGCTGAATAAAAGTAAAACTCCGATCGTCGACTAACCCCTGTTGCTCCAGGCGGGGCAAGCCCCGCCCGTCTCATTTCTCTGTTGCCGCGCACGCCTGGCGGGCGCTGAGAGCGGAGTAATCTGTATCGGAATATGAATTGTAATAAAAGCGTCATCGGGAGGGATTAGCCTGGCAAGCGGCAAGGTTTCTACTTAAAAAATAAGGATGGTTTATGCGCTTTCGTTTGACCTTACTGACCGCAGCGCTGCTGGTCAGCCCGCTTTCCCAGGCAAAAACAACTTCCCCCCTCCCTGACGTGGCCGCCATCGCTGACAGCGTGACCAACGCGAATGACAGTGCGGATTATCTGGCGCTGCAGAATCACGTGCAGAGCGCGCTGGTGGAGGCCATCAAAGGCCAGCACGAAAAGATTGAGCGCGGCCAGCTGGAAGAGGCGAAGCAGGGTAACGCGCTGGCCGATAAAGCGTGGCTGAAAGCCAGCGGCTACGACTTTGGCAAAAAGGACAATCAGCAGGCGGGCATTGCGCTGCTTAGCGCCTTCAGCGCGCTGCCGCAAGACACGCTGAAGCAGAGCCTGGAGACGGTAGAGAGCATCAACCTGAATGCCAGCGCCACGCTGCGCCAGCAGGCGCTGATCGATGCTGAAGGGCAGAACTATCTCTACTTTCTCGCCGATGCGCTGGGGCCGCGCCTCGGTCAGGCCTTCGTCAACGCCTATAACAAAGGCGAGCTGGGCAAAGCTGCCGCGCTGATTAAAGCCAGCGAAGTCAGCACCGGCGAGGCAAAAAAGCACTTCGACTATAAGCGCCCGTTCCTGATCCCGGGCAACACCATTCACCTGGTACCGGACAGCGCGGTGGTGAAAGACAATCAGCCCTACACCGCCGACGGGGGATCGTTCCCCAGCGGCCATACCAACACCGGCTATACCGATGCGCTGCTGATGGCGCAGATGGTGCCGGAGCGCTTTGTGCCGCTGATCGACCGCGGGGCGCGCTACGGCTATTCGCGTATCGTACTCGGCGTGCATTATCCGCTGGATGTGATGGGGTCACGCATGGTGGCGCAGCGCAACGTGGCGCACTACCTGAACGATGCGGCGTATCGTAAATTGTTTGATGAGGCGAAGCAGCAGCTGCGCGATGCGCTGGAGAAAGAGTGCGGCATGTCGCTGAAGGCCTGCGCGCAGGTGCCGCTGAAGGCGGATCCGTACGCGGCGCAGCCGATGCAGACCTTCTATCGCTTCACGATGACATACAACCTGCCCGCGCAGCCGGTGAAAGCCGCGCCAGTTGTGGTGCCGCAGGGGGCGGAAGTGCTGCTGGAAGCGCCGCTGCCAAACCTGAGCGCCGCCCAGCGCCGCCAGCTGCTGGCCCGCACTGCGCTGGCGAACGGCTATCCGCTTTCCGGCAATGCCGACCAGAGCTTCTGGCAGCGGGTGAATCTGCACGATGCGGTAAGCGCGGGCAGGCGTTAATCCCGGGGTAAATACATGGGGCGGACATGCCCGCCCCCTACGCCATTCAATCGTAGGGGCCAGGCATGCCTGGCCCGTAGTAAATCCATCACGGCATTGCCGGGTACACGCCCGGTCCAATCGGCAGGCCCAGCGCATACCACGCCAGCAGCAGTGCAATCCACACGGCGAAAAACACCAGCGGGTACGGCACGATCAGCGTGTAGTAAGTGCCGAGCTGCGCATCTTTGCGGTAGCGCTGCAGGAAGCCGAGGAACAGCGGCAGGAAAGGGGACATTGGCGACAGCGGCAGCACGGCGGAGTCGGCGATGCGGAAAATCATCTGTGCAAAAGCCGGATGGAAGCCAAGCAGCATAAACATCGGTACGAAAATCGGCGCGAGAATCGACCAGATAGCCGAACCGCTGGCGATAAACATGCACAGAAATGCCGACAGGAACATCAGGCCGACAAACGCCGGGGCGCCGGTCATCGCCAGCTGCTCCAGCAGGTCGGTCAGCCCGACCGCCATAAACGTTCCCATGTTGCTCCAGTTAAACATGGCGACAAACTGGGCCAGCGGAAACACCATCACGATAAATCCGGCCATACTCTTCATCGGCTCAATTAACAGGGCGGGCACGTCGTCCGGGCGTTTAATCTGCTTCGTCGCCACGCCGTAGGTAATCGCCACCACAAAGAAGAACAGAATAATCAGCGGTACGATGCCTTTGATAAACGGCGAGGGAATGATCGAACCGCTGGCCGGATCGCGCAGCATCGAGCCTTCCGGCACCACCATCAGCGCGACCAGACCAATAAACACCGCGGCGGCAATCGCACTCATCAGCAGGCCGCGGTTCTGCAACGGCGTCAGGCTGGCGAGCTTCTCCTCACTGCTGCCCTGCCACGCGGGCAGGCGCGGCTCGACAAATTTATCGGTCAGCAGCCCGCCGGCAATCGTCAGTACCACCACCGAACTTGCCATAAAGAACCAGTTGTCCACTACGCTGACGTGCACCGTATCGCTGATGGCTTTCGCTGCCTCGCTGCTGATGCCGGAGAGCAGCACGTCGGTGGTAACAATCAGCAGGTTAGCGGTAAAGCCGGAAGCCACTCCGGCAATCGCCGCCAGCAGCCCGGCGACCGGGTGGCGGCCGACGGCGATAAACATCAGCGCGCCGAGCGGCGGCATCACCACCAGCGCGGCATCGGACGAGATATGGCTGAAGAAGGCGATAAACAGCACCATATAGCTGGCGTAGCGGGCGCTGACAAACGAGGCCATCTTATTCATCAGCGCCTGCAGCAGTCCGGTGCGCTCGGCTAAACCTGCCCCGATCATCAGGGCAAGGATTGAGCCAAGCGGGGCAAAGCCGCTGAAGTTCTTGATGATATTCGGCAGGATCCACTGAATGCCCGCCACGCTCAGCAGGTTCTTTACCTCGACCATTTTGCCGCTGGCCGGGTTTTTCACCGCTACGCCAAACCAGGAGAGCAGCGCGGTCGACACCATCAGCACCGCGATCAGGTAAACAAATAACAGAAACGGATTGGGCACTTTGTTGCCGATGCGCTCAATCCAGTAAAAGATTTTTCCCGGGCTTTTGTTGGCCGCTGTGGTTTCGCTCATGGATCATCCTTAGCCTTGTCGTCGTTACGGTGTTGTTTGCGTTTTTTGGTTTTTTTTACGGGGCCGGGATCGAGCCAGGCCTCCGGGTGGTGCTTGATGCGTTATGCCAGCGGCGTCGGTTTTACTCCGGCCGGAATAGGGCAGTGATAGGGCTGTTTTGCCCGCTGCTGGCGAAACTCCTGCTGCGCCTCTGCCAGCAGCTGCGCATCGCTGAACAGGGCCAGCGCGGTCGCTGCCAGCGTTTTACTTGCAAGAGACATGCCTTTATGGGCAATCGACGTGCGTCCCTGGGCGACCAGCTGCCAGCTGTGCAGCGCGGTGCCGAAGGCAAAGCAAGGGGTGAAACACTGCGCGGTTGGCGCCACCCAGCTGACGTCGCCAACGTCGGTGGAGCCGTAAAGTACCTCCTCGCTGGCGCAGTAGGGCGCCACGCTGTCCATCAGCACGCGGTCCCCCAACTCCTCAACCCATTTACGGCCTGCATCCCCCCCGGTACGCGCGGCGTTAAGGCCCGCGTTGCGCAGATCGTCCGCGCTCAGCGTCTGGCGGATCTCGCTGGCAAACTGGCGCTCAGCGTGGCTGTATTCGGGCAGGCCGAAGTGGCTGAGCTGGCGATACATCAGCCGTTCCAGCGTCCGATTGGGCTGATAGTTAGAGCAGGCTTTTTCAAAGCGCAGCGTCATTTCCGTGCCGGTCATCAGCGCTGCACCGCGCGCAATATCGGTCAGCCGCTGGTAAATATCCTGCAGCTGGTCGAGCTGCGGGGCGCGCACCAGGTAGAGCACTTCCGCCTCCGCCTGCACCACATTGGGGGAACTGCCCCCGCTGTTGGTCACCGCATAGTGCAGCCGCGCTTCAGGAATAATGTGTTCGCGCAGGAAGTTAGCGCCGGTGTTCATTAATGTGACGGCGTCCAGTGCGCTGCGCCCGAGATGCGGGGCGTTGGCGGCGTGGGAGGCGACGCCGCTGAAGTGGAAAGCCGCCTGGATATTGGCGAGGGTGGCGGTATTAAACATGCCGCTAAACCCTTCCGGATGCCAGGTGAGCGCGGCGTCGACGTCGTCAAACAGCCCTTCGCGCACCATAAAGGTTTTACCGGAACCGCCCTCTTCGCCCGGGCAGCCGTAAAAGCGGAGGGTGCCCTTAGTGCCATGTTGTTGTAACCAGGCTTTGAGCGCGCAGGCGGCGGCCAGCGCGGCGGTGCCGAGCAGGTTATGCCCGCAGCCGTGCCCGTTGCCGTCGGCCACCAGCGGCGTGCGCGTGCTGCTTCCCGCCTGCTGGCTCAGGCCGGCCAGCGCGTCATATTCGCCCAGCAGGGCAATCACCGGCTGGCCGCTGCCGTAGCTGGCAATAAATGCCGTTTCGATACCGCCCGCCGCCCGCTCAATGCGAAAACCCTCCTGTTCCAGCGCGCCGGACAGCAGCCCGGCGGCGAAGGTTTCCGTAAAGCGCGTTTCCGGCTGGTCCCAGATGGCGTCACTTAAGGCGGTAAAGCGCGCCTGATGCTGGTCGATATAGCGGGCGACAAAGTCATTCATCTCAGGGTTCATGCGGACTCCGGCTCAAACTGTTCAATATTGAAGGCAATTGCCGCGAGGGTCTTCACCGCCACGGCCATCACCTGCTCGTTGAAGTCGAATTTTTCGTTGTGATGCCCGGCGCTCAGCTCGGTGCCGAAAATAATGTAGGAGGCCTGGCCGCCGCGCTGTTTTACCCGCTCCATCATGTAGGTGGCATCTTCCGAACCGGCGGCCGCACCGCGCGTGTCCACCAGCGAGGTCAGCTCGGGAATATGCCGCGCCTGGCGGCGGATATAGCGTACCCACGGCGCGGTCGGCTGGCTGCTGCGCGCCGCACCCATCAGCGTCACCTGATGTTCCACACCGTACATCGCGGCGGCACCGGCCAGGGTTTGCAGGGCGCGCTGATAGATAAAGTCGTTGATTTCGTTGGTGGCACCGCGGGTTTCCACCTTCATCATCGCGCGGTCGGCCACGACGTTGCGCCCGGTGCCCGCCTGCAACACGCCAACGTTGACGCGGGCGCTGCCGCCGCTGTGCTGAGTCAGGGTATGCAGCGCCAGCGCGGCCTGCGCGGCGGCCAGCAGGGCGTTGCTGCCCTCTTCCGGGCGCGCTCCGGCATGGGCGGCATTGCCGCGAAAGCTAACGTCGAGCTTAGTGGTGGCCATAAAGTTATCGCTGCCGCACACCAGCTCCCCGGCGGGCACCCCGGTGCCGATGTGAATAGCGGTAAAGAAGTCGACATCGTCGACCACCCCCGCTGCAACCATCGATTTCGCGCCGCGCGTGCCCTCTTCGGCAGGCTGGAAAATCAGCTTAATTGTGCCGCACAGCTCCCCGGCGAACTGTTTCAGCACCGCCGCGAGCCCGAGTCCGATGGTGGTATGGCCGTCGTGGCCGCAGGCGTGCATCATGCCTGGATTAATAGAGCCGAAGCCCTCGGCGTGCGGGCGGTGCTCCGCGCTCTGGTTCTCAACCACGTCGAGCGCATCCATATCGACGCGAAATGCCATCACCGGACCGGGCCGGCCGGTTGCCAGCGTGGCGACAATCGCGCAGAAGCCGCCGGAGAAGTGCGGCAGCCATTCGGGCAGCGCCCCCTGTTCAAGCGCGCGCTGTTCGTGTTGAGCCAGCACGTGCGCGGGGGGCAGCCCCATGCGCGCTTCGGCGTTGACCACCTCTTTGCCGAGCTGCAGCGCGTAGCCAAGACGATGCAGTTCAGCGGCGACCAGCGTGGCGGTGCGGAACTCCAGCCAGCCGGATTCGGCAAATTTATGCAGGTCGCGGCGCTGCGCCTGCAGGCGTGGCGCAATCTCTTTCACAAAGTCAGCAATAGCCTGGTGCATCGGTTCATCCTTCTGAATTGGGCTTAATTTTTTCAGGGGTTCACCTTCTGTTCTACACAATGGATCCCGCAGGCAGAAGATGCCAATATCTTGTGATTGATAATCAACAGTTATCACAAAACGGAGATCCGATGCCCGCATCCATCAAGCTGCACCAGCTACGCGCCTTTGTTGATGTGGCGCGCCACGGCAGTATTCGCGCCGCCAGCCGCGCCGCAGGCCTGTCTCAGCCCGCTTTAACAAAATCGATTCAGGAACTGGAGGAGGTGCTCGGCGCACGGCTTTTTATACGCCGTCGTCAGGGCGTGGCGCTCACCGAAATCGGTGATAACTTTTTCCAACATGCGAGCCTGATCATAGAAGAGCTGCGCGTCGCGCAGGAGGATATCCAGCAGCGCCTGGGGCTGGCGGGCGGCACGGTCAATATCGGGGTGGGCGGCAGCATTGCACGCACCCTGATGCCGCAGGTGATCACCCAGTTCCGGCGTCAGTTTCCCAACGTGAAGATCCGCATCGTTGAAGGGCAGCTGGTCTCGATGATCCCCGAACTGCGCCAGGGCGAGCTGGATTTCACCATTAACACTTCCTATCCCGGCCACCTGGACAGCGAGCTGAGCTATGAACGGCTGATGGAGCGTGAATACCGCGTCGTGGTACGCAAGGGGCACCCGTGCCAGCACGCGACTTCGCTGGCGGAGCTGCAGCACTGCGACTGGACCATGCCAACGCCGCGCGGTAGCTACTACCGTCTGCTGCACGATCTGCTGCACGATATGGGCATGGCCCCGGCCATCAGCGTTACCTGCGAAACCTTTATGGCCTGCACCAGCCTGATTGCGCAGAGTGACTTTGTCAGTATTCTCTCCAGCGATGTGATTGGCGATCCTATTCTGGGCAATCAGCTGGTAGCGCTAAATATCAAAGAGCAGCTGCCTAATGCCACCTTCTATTTAATTCAGCGGAAGGACACTACGCTAACGCCAATGGGGGCCGAGCTGGCGCGTTTATTTCGCATTTATTGCGGAAAATCGGTTAAATAATGGTTTAAGCACTAAAGATCACGACGATGATCTAATTGATATTTTATACGTCTCCATTCGCGGATTTCTTATCAGAATTTATTAACAGCAATGGAGCGATATTTTGCAATATACAAGGATGTTACTGGGCGCGAGCGCGCTGATGGCTTTAGTTCCGGCCTCTCATGCGGAAGTGACGCTGTTAAAGAAGCAGGCTTTTGATATTGGCTGGCTCGATCCGTTAAGCCTGCAAATTGGCGGCAGTATCCGCCCGGAATTTATCTGGAACCGCGGGCCGGATAATCATAATGGTCATGATGGCGGCACGCGTTTACGCTTCAGCAGTGATTATGCCCTGACGTCAGACACCTCCATTATTGCCTATTACGAATGGGGTATTGATACCGCACATATGCTCGGTTTGAAAAATCATTACGATCACGATGGCAACTGGGACAAGCAGCGCCAGCTGTATGGCGGTATCAAAGACGATCGCTTCGGCACGCTGACATTCGGCCATCAGTACGGCGTTTATTATGAGACCGTCGGGGTAAAAAGTGACGTCTGGGATAATGACGGTCATGCGGCGGCGGATGGCAGCGGGGTGGCTGGGGACTACGACGGTGGCAACCGCCCCAAAAATAGCATCCACTACACCAACACCTTTGGCGACCTGACGCTGTATACCGCCTGGCTGCTGCCGCAGGATGATCTGGTGCTCGGCGGCAACAAATATTACCGTCGCGATCGCGGCGCGGCGATTGGCTTCGATTATCAGCTGGATAAAGATCTGACGCTCAGCGCGGCGTGGGATCAGACCAAAGCAACGATAAAACATGGCAACGGCACGCAAACCAGCTATCAGCAGCACTATTCCGGCATGGCGTTAACCTGGCAGCCAAATAACTGGTATCTGGCGGCGACCGCGACCTATTACCGTCATTTCCTGCCTAATCAGCACGCCGAGCGCACCGATCGCTATCTGGCCGGGGATGGTTACGGGCTGGAGGCGTTTGGCGGCTACACCTTCAAGATTAACAAACCCGGCCTACAATCGATTCAACCCTATGTGGCGGTGGACAGTCTGCGCCTGAAAAGCGATGAAAACTACCATGCGAATCACACCTATGTTGGGATGGGGGCCGATATCGGATGGGGCTTCAGCGTTTACCTGGAGCGGACGTTCACCGCCAGCAGTGACAACGATCCCGATGAAACCTGGCTGTCGTTTTACTATAATTTCTAAGCAGTTCCAGCAGAGAGTGGAGAAAATTTCATCTCAGCATTGGCGAATTTTCATTCGCCAATGCATGACCAAAGCGCTAGATTAATCCGCAATGCCAGAATTATCTTAACCAAAGCGGAGCTCACCATGATGCCCACACAGCATGTCACCATTCAGCGCTATCGGTCGGAGTTTCAGGCTGGAGTTGTCGATTTGATCCTGCCGATCCAGACCGAAGAGTTCGGCATTAATATCACGGCGGAGCAGCAGCCGGATCTGAGAGATATTGAAAACTTTTATCAGCAGGGCAGCGGGGATTTCTGGCTGGCTCTGGTGGGCAATAAGGTGGTGGGCTGCATCGGCCTGAAGGATATCGGCAACCAGCAGGCGGCGCTGCGCAAGATGTTTGTTGCGGCAGAATGGCGCGGCAGGCAGCACGGCGTAGCCTCGGCGCTGTTGAACACGCTGATCATGTCGGCGCGCGATCGCCGCGTAAAGGACGTGTTTCTTGGTACCACCTCCGCCTTCCTCGCCGCGCATCGTTTTTACGAAAAAAATGGCTTCAGTGAAATCCTCCCCGCGGAGCTGCCCGCCAGTTTCCCGCTGATGGCGGTTGACAGCAAATTCTACCAGTTCAGCTTCTGAATTATGGCGCCGCCGGGCGCCGTGATAATCACCGCCCGAAATTTCTCTCTGACACATCTTGTAATAATCAGCCGCTCGTCGTAGCATCGCCACGTAATTGCGATATTGATAATAATAATCATTTTCTTTTATGAGGTTGGCTATGACGTTCTGGGGTAAAGCATTAATCGTTGCTGGCGGGTTGCTCTCATCCGCCAGTCTGCTGGCCGCGCCGTTCGTGGTGGAAGATGTCAGCGGGCGTAAAGTTGAGATCAAATCCGAAGTGCAGCGGGTGATCCTCGGTGAAGGGCGGCAAATCTACCTGCTGGCCGCATTTGATACCGATGCCCCGTTCAAGCGCGTGGTGGGCTGGCGTGACGATCTTCCCAAAGCAGACTTTGACAGCTACCAGGTCTACGCGAAAAAATACCCGTCTATCACCCGGCTGCCAACTTTTGGCGGCGCGAAAGATGGTACCTTCAACGTTGAGCAGGCGCTGACGCTGAAGCCGGATCTGGTGCTGATGAATCTTGAGTCAAAAGCCGCAACTGATGAATCCCAGCTGACGGAAAAACTGGACAAGCTGGGCATTCCGGTGGTGTTTATCGATTTCCGCGAGAAGCCGTTTGAGAATGCCGAGAAAAGTATCCGCATCATGGGGCAGCTGGTAGGCAAGCCGCAGCGGGCGGAGGAGATTATTGCCTTCCGCCAGCAGCAGATCGACATCGTTACCGATCGTCTGAAAAACTTTCAGGGTACACGGCCTAAAGTGATGCTGGATAGGGCGGGTGGCTATACCGAAGAGTGCTGCATGTCATTCGGCGATGAGAATTTTGGCCGCATGGTCGAAGTGGCTGGCGGGATTAATATCGCTAAAGGGCTGATTCCCGGCACCTTCGGCACCCTTAATCCGGAGCAGATTATTGCCGCCCGCCCGGATGTGGTGGTGGTGACCGGCGCTAACTGGAAGAACTACAACACCGCCGGAGGCTGGGTCGGAGTGGGTCCCGGCGCCAATATCAGCGAAGCCACCCAGCGGCTGACGGCGCTGATGGCCCGCCCGGCATTTCGCACGCTGCCGGTGGCAACCAACGGGAACGCGCACGCTATCTGGCACCAGTTTTACGACAGTCCGTACCAGTTCGTCGCCATTCAGGCGCTGGCAAAGTGGCTGCATCCTGAGCTGTTCAAGGATATCGACCCCGATGCCACCTTCCGCGAGTTCCACCAGCGTTTCCTGCCGATCGACTATCAGCCGGGATACTGGGTGACGTTGAAGCCGAAACATTAAGCAGTTCACAAAGGATATGGCCGCCTGGCATTGCGGTCATTATTCTCTGAACAATATTTTCGCCAAGTTGACTGACTTCATTAAACAGCGTGGTTATTAGCATTCAGTAATCTTAAAAGAGCGTTAGCGCTTTTTATGAACTAAAAATCAAAAATCTGAGTATTAATTTTCGGGTTTTCAGCACTTATTATTATTCTTTTAAGTAAGGGACTGCATATGAGAATAAATTTTTCAGCACTTTGGAACGCACACCCTGAAGTGAGTGGGGAAGAAAACCCTTGTCGCCTGAAGGATGGTCGCAAAGCATTTGATGACCAATGTGCGATACGAATTGGTGTTGCACTGACTCGATGTGGCTATGATATGACAAAATTACCGGGACGATTTTGTTGGTATCACTCCAAAAGCGAGGGCCACATCCTTAGAGCAGAGGAGCTGGCGAGCGCGTTGAGAAACGCTAATATTCCAGGAGTTCGTCCGATGGTCAAAATAGATGTTAAAAATTTCGAAAAAGTCCTCAAAACAGAGCGAGGAATTATCTTCTTCAAGGATTATTGGCGGCGGGGAAATGAAAATTTCCTCAATCGCAGTGGAGATCACATAGACTTGTGGAATGGTGAACGGCTGACATCAAAGTTAAGTTACTTTCGTATTAACTGGGGGTTAAACATTGAGGGGATCTGGAGCAGTTTTGCCAATGCGAGAGAAATCTGGTTCTGGAGTGTGATATGAGAAAACTAAAGATTACTTTCTTCACCCTTCTCGGGGCACTATGTGGGGCTGGATTGATGTATCTGCTGTTGCCGGCTATCTGCGCCATTTTTGTCGGCCCAATCTATGGTGAAGACCAGATGTCACAGAATTTTGCAATATTCTTAATTGGCACCCCAGTGCTTGCTATCACAGGGGCGGCTACCGGTTGGTTCACCGCCTGCAGGCTGATCCATTCCCGATAGCAGCGGTTAAAAAAGCAGGGGCCAACCCTCATTTCGATCGGCCCTTTGCCTCTTGTTAACCGTGCGCGCCTGCGCCTGGCTCACTCAGCTTCTGCAAATCTTTATCCACGAAGAACAGCGCCTGGCCGCTGTTGCCTACCAGCGCCAGCTTATCCAGTACGGATTTAAACAGCTTCTCTTCTTCGTGCTGCTCAGCCACATACCACTGCAGGAAGTTGAAGGTCGAATAGTCCTGGGTGGTGATCGCCGCGTGCGCCAGCTCGTTGATTTTTCCAGTGATCAGCTGCTCGTGCTGATAGGCCTGTTCCAGCACTTCGTGCAGGGAGTTAAAGGTCACCGGAGGTGCCTCAATCGTACCCAGCACTGGCATCGCGCCGGTGTCGCTCAGGTAGTTGAACAGACGCTGCATATGCTGCATCTCCTCATTAGAGTGCTCACGCATAAAAGCAGCCGCGCCCTCAAAACCTTTGTCGTTGCACCATGCGCTCATCTGCAGGTACAGGTTGGCAGAATAGAATTCCAGATTCAGCTGATCGTTCAACTGAGCAGTCATTTCGTTAGTCAGCATGGTGACTCCTTTAATTTATTTATAGGGTGAAGCAAACAGGTGATTTCTGCGCATTATGCATGCATTAAGAACAAATAAAAACCGTTTTATATAGCAAAGGCTAAATTAAATTTGCTTACCTAAAGTTATGATTGGTAAGTGATAATCATTCCTTGCTGAATCTAAATTGTTCTGTTTTTTAAATAAGTTTGATAATTATTCTTATTAATAACTGGCGGGTTAAAAAAGCGAAATGAGAATAACTTAGATATAAGATATTTCTAATAACTGATGATTTTTATGAGGTTAAGTGCCTTTACCCTTAAGGTAAAGGCACACCGCAAGAGTCAGAGCGTTTCGCTTACCAGGCGGTCGAGTATCGCCTGGGCAGTTTTAATATCGGTGACCAGCGCGTTGATCATGCCGGAACGCACGGCGCCGATGATCCCGGCCGCTTTTTCCGGGGTGGCGGCCACGCCAATGCACAGTGGCGTGCGGCGCAGCTGATCGGGGGAGGCGGCGATCATGCGCTGTTCCCCCTCCCAGTCCAGCACTTCTCCCGCTTCGGTAACGTAATGGCGCAGCACATCGCCAGCGGCATGGCTCAGCGCCTGCTCGTCCGGCGTGGCGGTGCTGGCTTCCATCGGCTGCGGCGCATGATGCGTCAGGCCCACGCCGACAATCGCCACGTCAAGCTTGTCCCACAGCGAGGTAATTTGTTGCACGCCGGGGTCGCAAAGAAACGCATCGCGCAGCAACGGGGAGGAGATATAGGGCGCATGCAGAAAATGCGGTGTGCCACCCATCTGTTCTGCGGCCTGGCGCACAAATTCGTTAATCTGAAAATGCGCCGCCGCCTGCTGCATTCCGCCGTTCAGCGCCACGGTTATGACTCCCGGCAGGCGCGGCAGACCGGAGAGCGTGACTTCACGCACTGCCCGCCCCCAGCCGATACCCACCACAGAACCGCTAACCAGATCCGCTTGCTGCAGCAGCGAGGCGAGCGGAGCGCTCAGCGCGCTCAGCACGTTTGCGGGTGGCGACTCCACTACCGCTGCACTTTTTAACCCCAGTTGAGCAATGAGATCGGCGGTGATCTCCTCGGGGGACGTCAGCTCAATCACCTCGATCCGCACGATCCCCGCCGCGCGCGCTTTGGTCAGTAGACGCGAGATGGTAGCGGTGGAAACGCCCAGTTTTTTAGCGATATCAACCTGCGACATATCGGACTGATAGTGC
Organism: Erwinia aphidicola; assembly: GCF_014773485.1. Lineage (GTDB taxonomy): Bacteria > Pseudomonadota > Gammaproteobacteria > Enterobacterales > Enterobacteriaceae > Erwinia > Erwinia aphidicola. Next base: position 326,248 of record NZ_JACXBP010000004.1, read on the forward strand.
AGCTTCGCCACCATGTGCATCATCGCCCGGGTGGTGGCGGGATCTTGTAAAAGTGGTTCTTTCAGGTTGTAATTCCTTTCTGCAATGTATTACACTCAGTTCATCGGTTGGAGAATTATTGCGCAACACCAGACAAATTGCAATGTGCACAGGTGGCAGAAACCCCTGACAGGACAGGAGATTCAGCGGAATCAGCCCGCGGTCGTGCACACAGGCTAAAGGTAACTTTCTGGTCGTCGATGACGGCTTTTTTTACCCTAGTACTAAGTGAGGACCACCCTATGTCACACATGTCTACTTCCGAACTGCGCGGCTATCAGCAAATTTGTGGCAGCAACGGCGCGATGCTGGTGATCGCCTGCGATCAGCGCGGGGCCATGCGTACCCTGCTGAGCGCCGACCCGGAACAGCAGAAAGCGATCTCCGAGCAGCAGCTGGGCGGCATTAAAGCCGATATCACCCGCTATCTTGCCAGCCAGGCCTCTTGCGTATTGGTGGACGCCGTCTGCGCGGTGCCGGATCTGGTTGATGACGGCATTATTGCCCGCGATACCGCGCTGCTGATCGGCCTTGACGCATCCGGCTTTGACACCACGCCGGAAGGCTACCGCAATTCGCGCCTGGTGGAGGGCATCAGCGCCCGCCGCGTGCGCGAACTGGGCGCTAACGGGGGGAAAATTATGGTCTATTTGCGCGCCGATCGCCCGGACGCCAACGGTCATAACCTCGATATTCTGCGCCACTGTATAGAGGACTTCGCCCGTGAAGACCTGCTGCTGGTGGTTGAGTTCCTCACCTACGCTCTGCCCGACGAAAGCGAAGAAGCGTATAAAAGCCGCGTGCCGTCGCTGATCTACGAAGGCACCAGGCTGTCGCTGGAGCTGGGCGCCAAAGTGCTGAAAATCCCTTATCCTGGCTCGGCCAAAGACTGTGCAGCGATCACCGAACTTGCCGGGGACGTGCCGTGGGCGGTACTCTCGGCTGGGGTCGACCACAGCACCTTCTTAGGCCAGGTGGCGGATGCGATGAGCAACGGTGCTTCCGGCGTGATTGCCGGGCGAGCGCTGTGGAAGGACTGCATCTCGCTCGATCACCGCGTCACCCGTGAAAAGCTGGAGACGCTGGCTATCCCGCGCCTGCGTGAAATCCAGGCGGTGATTGGCAAACATTTCCAGCCGCGTACTACCACAGAGGAAAGCACCAGCCATGCCTGATATGTCCACTCTGCAGCCCACTGCCCAGCAGCCCGGCGCTAAACGCCTGGTGATGGTTAACGGCGTACCCGCGTCGGGCAAGAGCCATATCGCGACCCGGCTGGCAACGGAAACCGGCTGGCCGCTGCTGACGCTGGACACGATTAAAGAGCCGTTTATGCGCCAGCTGACCGGCGTGGATCGTCCGATGAACCGTAAGCTGGGCATTGCGGCTTATCAGGCGATCTGGTCGATTATTGCGGCGGCACCTGCGGGGAACACCTTTATTGTCGATGCGTGGTTTGGCTTTCAGCCGAAGGCGGATCTCGAAGGCTTTATCTGCGGTGCAGGCATTGAAACGGTGGCAGAGATCTGGTGCCAGATCCCAGGTGAACTGGCGGCACAGCGCTACGCCGCGAGGCTGAATACACGCTTGCCGGGTCATCCGGGGGCGGAATATGTCGCCGAACTGCAGTTGCTAGCCGACAGCGCTGAGCCGATGAGTCTGGGGCCGGTATGGCTGGCCGATCAGCGCAGCGACATCGACTTCAGCCAGTTAACCCAGTGGGTGCGGAAGATCATCGAACGGGGGTAATAAACCTTTTAACTATCGCCGATAATTAAAGCCGATCTTTCCTGAGGGTTCACAGGAATTAAATTAATGACGAATACTGGTTGAAATAACCAGCTTGATGCCATGGCTTTAATTTTAATTGAGTGATATTTAATTATTTATTATTCAATAAGTCAGTTTGATCACGTTTTTAATATTCGACAGAAAGTATAGTGAATTAACTCTCTGAACAATAAACAAGGGCAGCCGAATGTTAACCGACTGGATTAATAACAGTAATCTGAAACTGTTAACGCATACTGATAACTGGCAAAAAGCGGTAGAGATTGCTCTGCAGCCGATGATCGATAATGGTGCAGTGGAACCCCGATACCTTAATGCTATTTATGATATGCATAAGCAGATTGGCCCCTATTATGTGCTGGGTGAAGGTATTGCGATGCCGCATGCCCGGCCAGAAGAAGGGGTTATCAGAACCGCGCTCTCTTTATTAATTGTTTCAGAGGGCGTGAGTTTTGGCAGTGAAGATAATGACCCGGTGTACGTGATATTTGCCCTGGCTGCTGTCGACAGCCATTCTCATATTGAAATGATCGCCAGTCTGTCACAGCTGTTTTGTGAAGATGGCGTAGTCGAGAGGCTGCGCCAGGCGAGAGAACCATCAGCAGTGCTGGAGATTTTACGCCAGTTCTGAACCCCGGAGCGGTCAGGGGAAGGGATGCCCGTCAACATACCCGCAGTCAGTAGTCGCGGACTAACAGACACTTAATTAAGGTATGACTGATGAAAAAATTATCCATTCTGGCGGTATGTGGCGCCGGGCTTGGCAGCAGCTTTGCCTGCGAAATGAGTATTGAAGCGGCGCTAAAAGACCTGGGTGTCGATGCAGACCTGTCGCACTGTGATATATCCAGTGCCACCTCATCTCGCGTTGATATTATCATGACCGGTGAAAACTTCCGTTCACAGTTTCAGCATTACACCATTAACTCCACCATTATTTACCTCAAGCGGCTGGTGGATAAAAACGAAATAAAAACAAAACTAGAGCCAATCCTTAAAGAGAAAGGCTATCTTATTTAATTTTCTCATTTAAATCCGATTATAAGTGAACAGGGGAGTATTATGTCTTTCCTTACCTTTATTGTCCATGATGTACTGGGGCAGGCGTCAATTCTTATTTCATTGATTGCCATGATCGGCCTGATCGCCCTGAAAAAAAGCCCCGGACAGGTCATAACCGGAACATTAAAAACGTTACTGGGTTTTTTAGTTCTGCTATCCGGTGCCAGCATTATTGTCGCCACGTTGACCTTCCTCGGGGAGATATTCCAGAAAGGCTTTAATATGCGCGGCGTGGTAACCGATGTGGGTTCTATCGCCGGGATTGCACAGCAAACTCTCGGCCGTGAGACGGCGTTGATCATGGTGGTGGCGTTTATCGTCAATATCCTGGTTGCCCGCCTGACGCGCTGGAAGTATATCTTCCTCACCGGGCAGGCCTCGCTGTGGATGGCGACCGTCTGTTCGGTTATCGGCTACATGGGCGGCCTGCGCGGGGTGGAACTGATCCTGCTCGGCGGGGTGATTGCCGGGCTGATGGCAGTGCTGATGCCGGCGATTGCGCAGCCGATTGTGCGTAAGATCACCGGCGGTGATGATATCGCCCTCGGGCACTTCTGCACTATCGGCTATATGGTGCAGGCCGGGGTCGCTAAAGTCACCGGCGACGTCAGCAAAAGCACCGAGGATATGGAGCTGCCACCCGCGCTCTCCTTCCTGCAGGATACTTATCTGTCGATGATGGTGGTGATGATCCCGATCTACCTGATCCCGGCGATTGCGGCCGGTCCGGAAGTGGTGGCGGCATCCTCTAACGGCGTCAACTATCTGGTATACGCCTTCCTGCAGTCGATTCAGTTTGTGGTTGGCGTTTACGTGCTGCTGGCCGGGGTGCGCCTGCTGCTGGCGGAGATCGTCCCGGCGTTTCGCGGCATCGCCCTGCGCGTGGTGCCGGATGCGGTTCCGGCGCTCGACTGCCCGGTGCTGTTCCCCTATGCACCGAACGCGGTGATTGTCGGCTTTATTTCGACCACCGTCGGCGCGGTGATTGGCATGTTCCTGTTCCCGTGGGTTGGGCTGGCGATGATCCTGCCGGGCATGCTGACTAACTTCTTCGCAGGCGGCACCGCAGGCATCTTTGCTAACGCGGTTGGCGGGCGGCGCGGGGCGATTATCGGCGGCGTGTTCCACGGGCTGTTTATTACCCTGTTACCGGCGCTGCTGCTGCCGCTGCTCGGTCAGTACGGCTTCCAGAACGTCACCTTTAGCGATTCGGACGTGATCGGCGTCGGTCTGGTGTTTGGCCACATCCTTAACTTCTTCCATTAATTAACCGGAGGCTTTATGGACGCAATTGACAAGATCTTACAGCAGGGCCTGGCGCCGAAGGAGTGCGCCGCCGCGCTTAACGAACTGGGTAAAGCATTCTCTGAGTCGGGTGACGGCGACAGCGCCATCCAGTGCTGGGAGCAGAGTATGGCCAGCTACGGTAAGCCGGGCTTTGCCCAGGCGCAATTGATGAAGGCCTACAACGCCAAACGCCGCGCCTGCTCGCAGGCCGGGGACGGCAAAGGGATGGAGCTGTACTCAGAGAAAATTGACGGCCTGATGCAGCAGAGCAAGGACGCAATCCGCTACGGCTTTTAAGCCCAAATCACTGCGGCGACCCGGCCCGGGCGTGGATACCGGTTAACGGTGAAGGTTATTTAACTAACTAATTATAAAGGTTTTTTTGAAATTTAACCTTTGTCAATTCGGAGGGTATGGCGCTATAGTCGGCGCGGCGCTTGAGGCTTTTTGCCTCATGTGGCCGGTCGTGATGCTGGTTTGTAGTGAGGCAGAAAGAAGAAAGCCCCGTAAGTTAATTTTCATTAACCCACGAGGCTCATCCTATGCATCAACAACATCAGGATAGCCCCTTACCCGCCGCAAGGCAAGGAGCCACAGGCTATGAAACTGCCACGCAGTACCCTTATCTGGTGCATATTAATCGTGTGTTTCACACTGTTAATATTCACCTGGCTGACGCGAAAGTCGCTGTGCGAAATTCGCTACAGAGATGGAGACAGGGAGGTGGCGGCTATCAGAAATCCATCTTCACGGTAAACTGCACTTCACGCGGGTCGCCAATCTGGTTGGACAGATTATTGCTGGCGATAGACGAGGTGTAGTAAGTCTTATCAAACAGGTTCTTCACGTTGACCTGCAGGGTGACCGGGTTCTGCGTCTTGATCTTATACGAGGCAAACGCATCGGCCACCGCATAGCCCTGCAGCGAATAATCCTCATCGTTGTCGCCGGAACGGCGGCTGACCGCGTGGCCGCCGCCGCCGACGGTCAGCGTATTACCGCCGATGACGTTGTGGAAATCGTAAGTCAGGAACAGCGAGCCGGTGTGACGCGGCACGTTAGGCAGCATCTTGCCCTGATAATCCGGGTCTTCCAGCACTTTGGCATCGGTATAACCGTAGCTGGCGATCACGTTAACGTTCTGCGTCAGCGCCCCGGCGACATCGACCTCAACGCCGCGCGAACGCACTTTTCCGGCGGTTTTCGCCACGCTTTCGCCGTTCACCGTGTCGGTATACAGCACGTTACGCTTGTCGATGTTGAACAGGGTGACGTTAGCGGTCACGCCGCTGAACAGGTCGAACTTGGCACCCACTTCATATGAGGTGGCGGTTTCCGGCGGCAGCTCGCCGATGTAGCTGGCGATAGAATACTGCGGCATAAACGACTGCGAGACGTTACCGAAGAAGGAGACGTTGGGTGCGGCCTTATACACCAGGCCAAATTTCGGCACCCAGCGGCTGTCGCGGCTGTCGGTATTGACGTTGAACGGGCGGCCTTTACCGGCGTATTCGGTGAAGGTGGTGTAGCGCATGGCGCTGACGGCAATCCACTTATCGTTCAGGTAGAGCGAGTCCTGCACGTAGCCGGAATAGCTGACCTGCTTGATAGTCTGGTCGCTGTCGGAGGCCGACACGGTAGTGCATTTGCCGGTTGCGCCGTAGGACGGATTGTAGATATTGAAATCTTTAACGTTTTTGCAGCGGATCATATCGGTGCGCAGCAGATCGTAGTTCTCATACGACAGCCCGGTGAGGATCTCATTATACAACCCGCCGATCACCACATCGCCCTGCAGGTCGAAGCGCGCGGAATGCTGGCGCTGGGTCGATCCCTGGGTGGCATCGACGCGGCGTGTCAGGTTGCCGGTTGCCGCATCATAGGCCATCACGCGTGCCTGATTATCGCTGTACTTATCCTGGCTGAAGCTGTAGTCAAACTTAGCCGTCCACTGATTGTTGATGCGGTACTCGGTGTTGAGCTGCGCGAGGTCGGATTCGCCGTCGGTGATATTGTAAGCCTCGTCAAAGCGCGTTTCGCGGCTGACGTTGACCGCATGGCCGGTATCCAGGTCAAAGATAGTGCCGCGATCGAACGGCGTGCTGTAGTTACGGTGTGCGTAAGAGACGTTTACCGTCGCGTCATCGCCAAACCAGGTCAGGGAGGGGGCGATAAAGCTGCTGCGCTCGCTGCCGAAATTACGCCAGTAATCTTCGTGCTGATATGAGCCGATCAGGCGGTAAGCAAGCCGGGTTCCGGCGATCGGGCCAGTCAGATCGACGCTGCCAGTACCGCCCCCGAAGCTGGTGGAGGTCGCTTCAATCGCGCCGCCAAAAGTGGTCTGCGGGCGCTTGGTGATGACATTAATCATTCCGCCCGGATCGAGAATGCCGTACAGCGTTGAGGCCGGGCCCTTTAACACTTCCACCCGCTCGGTGGCGGCGTTGAAGCTGCGCGGCAGCACGGTTTTTAGCCCGTTAGTCATCACCGAGCCGTCGCGATTACTGCCGAAGCCACGGCGTACAAACGCATCCTGAGTGCCGCCCAGCGTGTTGGTCTGTACCACGTTGCTGACGTTATTCAGCACTTCATCCAGCGTGGTGGCGTGCTGATCCTGAATCACCCGGTCGCTGACGGTATTCACCACTTGCGGAATATCCAGCAGCGGCATATTGGTCAGGGTGGCGGTGGAGGAGCTGAGCGGCTGATAGCCGGAAGTCATTGCCGCGTCTGCGTCAGCGACGCTGGCCTCTACGGTCAGCGTCCCGCCATCGCTGGCATCCGCTGAAGTTTTTGCGCTTTCCTTCTCCGCTGCAAGAGCGGCAGGCGAGGCCAGAGCACCGACAAACATCAGTGAAAATAAAGCCGATCCTTTTTTCCCCAGAAGCCAGGATAATTCTTTCATTGGTTCTTTTTCCCGCAAGCGATTCTCTCCCCTTTCCGGGGATGATGGTGAGTTATTGTCATTGCCCGATGATTGCGTCTCTGCGCAGCGCTATCCGTGAGACCCGGCAAACGGGAGTCGGATATGTAATTGAGAATCATTCAAACACGTAGTGATGTAGTAGTAAACGTAAAAAACAGCAATCAAACCGACAAGAATAAAAGCGGATTATTGTCCTGTTTTATTTAAGGTTGTTTTTTATTAGTCAATTGAAAATAAAAGGTATTATATTTATTTATCTTTCCTGTTATTTCCATAAAAAGGGTGAGCCTGCGCGGTAGTTCAGCTCGCTATTAGTTCTTGACTACTACAGTCATTCTACGCATGATCGAGAAAACGAATGAGAGTTATTTTTATTTGATACCTACGCGCGCGCTGGCTCTGCCGTCACGCCGTGGCGGTGCAGGAGCCAGCAATGCCACAGCGGGTGGAGAACACAGCAGATGAAATCACTGCGCCAGCAGAGCACGGAATGGTCCTTGACCAGCTGTCAGCAGGTTACGGCAAGCAGCTGATTGTTAATGGCGTCAGCCTGCACATTCCGCACGGCAAAATGACCGTACTGGTGGGGGCTAACGGCTCCGGCAAGTCAACGCTGCTGACCACGATGGCGCGCATGCTGTTACCGCTGGGCGGCAGCGTGCGGCTCGACGGCAAATCCATTCATCAGCAGCCGACCAAAGCGGTAGCGCGCCAGCTCGGCATGCTGCCGCAGTCGCCGCTGCTGCCGGAAGGGCTGACGGTGTTTGAGCTGGTATCGCGCGGGCGCTTTCCCTGGCAGGGGTTTATGCGCCAGTGGTCAGCGCAGGATGAGCAGGCGGTGGAAGAGGCGCTGCGCCTGACCGGCACGCTGGAGTTTGCTCATCAGCCCGTCGACAGCCTCTCCGGCGGGCAGCGTCAGCGCTGCTGGATCGCCATGGCGCTGGCGCAGCAGACCGCCACTATCCTGCTGGATGAACCGACCACTTTCCTCGACCTGCGCTACCAGGTGGAGATCCTCGAACTGCTGCACGACCTTACGCGCCTGCATGGCCGTACCGTGGTGGTGGTGCTGCATGATCTTAACTTTGCGGTCAACTACGCCGATATGCTGGTGTTCCTCAAGCAGGGGCGACTCGCGGGCGTGATTAACGAGGGTGAAAGCTGCACTCCGGAGTTGATCAAAACGGTGTTCGACGTCGAGGTGCAGATGTCGCTTAACCCGCTGACCGGCAAGCCTCTCTTTATGCCATTTCGCCGCCGCGAGACACCTGCCGGATGAGCGCTCTCGCCGCTATCCTGCGCCGTCGTCGCGCTCGCCCGTTCAGCGCGCTGCTGACCCTGCTGGCGCTGCTGCTGGCCTGTTCGCTGGTGCATCTCGGGCTGGGGGCGCGCTATATCGGCCCGGCAACCGTGCTGCGGGCGTTACTGGAGTATGACCCGCGCAACTTTGACCATAGGGTGATTGTCGACCTGCGCCTGCTGCGGCTGGCGGCGGCGCTGCTGACCGGCGCCGCGCTCGGCGTGGCCGGGATGCTGTTACAGGCGGTGATCCGCAACCCGCTCGGCGAGCCGCATATTCTTGGCTTAAATGCCGGGGCGGCGCTGGCGGTGGTCATCAGTTCGGCGCTTGGCGCCAGCTGGGGCGGAATGCTGTTTGGCCGCCCGCTGATTGCCGCCTGCGGGGCTGCCGCGCTGTTTGCCGTCGTGATGCTGCTGGCCTCTGCCGGGCGCAGCGGTTTGACGCCGCTGAAGGTGACGCTGTGCGGCGTAGCGCTCTCGGCCTTTGCCTCCTCCATTACCGCTGCCATTCTGATCCTGGACGAGCAGACTCTGCTGGCCATGCGCACCTGGCTGGCTGGCGATCTTGCCGGGCTGAGCTGGGCAGTGACGGCGGCGGCTACGCTGCCTGCGCTGATCGGCCTGCTGCTGGCGCTGGCGATTGCGCCCTATCTTAACGTGCTGGCGCTGGGGGATGTTGTCGCCAGCGGGCTGGGCGTCAATATCGCCCGTACCCGTCTGCTGGGGCTGATTGCGGCGGCGCTGCTGTGCGGTGCGGCGGTGTCGGTTGCCGGCCCGCTCGGCTTTATCGGCCTGGTGGTGCCGCATATCGTGCGGCGACTGATGACCGATGATATTCGTGCTGGTATTCCGCTGTCGGCGCTGTGTGGAGCCCTGCTGCTGCTGCTGGCGGATATTGCCGCGCGCACGCTGATTGCCCCGCAGGAGCTGGCCACCGGTGTGATGACCGCGCTGGTCGGCGCCCCGGTATTTATCTTTATTGCCTCAAGGTTCTTCAAATGAAAAGTGCCGCACAGCGCGTCGGTTTCCACCGCCTGCAAATGGCGCGCTGCACGCTGCTGCTGCGCCCGCGCCTGCTGATGATTGGCCTGCTGCTGGCCGCCTGCGCCGTGGCGCTACTGGCGTTTGGCCTGACGCAAGGCTCGCTGCCGGTTCCGGCTTCCGCGATTGGCCGGGCGCTGTTTTATCCGCAGCCGCTGCCGGCACAGCAGCACTATATCGTTTGGGATATCCGCCTGCCGCGCCTGCTGATGGCGGCCCTGTGCGGCGCGATGCTCGGCATGGCCGGGGCGGCAATGCAGTCGATCACCCGTAACGGGCTGGCCGACCCCGGCCTGATTGGTGTGAAAGAGGGCACCAGCGCGGTAGTGCTGACGCTGATCCTGTTATTTCCGGCGCTCAGCCTGCTGTGGCGACCGCTGGCGGGGATGGCGGGCGGAGTGATGGTGGCGCTGCTGGTTATGGCGCTGTCGCGAGACTTCTCACGGCCGCGTTTTATCTTGATCGGCATCGGCGTTTCCTGGCTGTTTGCCGCGGGCATCGGCGTTTTTATCACCACTGCCGATGTGCGTGACGTGCAGACGGCGCTGGTGTGGATGGCGGGCAGCCTGCATGCCGCTACCTGGCCTCTGCTGACGGTGGCCTTCGCCTGGGCGCTGCCCGCTGCGCTGATTCTGTTTCTCACTGCGCGCGCATCCGATGTGGCGCTGCTTGGCAATCAGGCGGCAACCGGGCTTGGGGTGCGCCTGCAGCGGCTGTCGCTGGTGCGTTTTTTCGCGCCAGTGCTGCTGACGGCGGCCAGCGTCTCCTGCGTCGGCAGCCTGGGCTTTGTCGGCCTGATCGCTCCGCACATGGCGCGTTTTCTGCTGCGCGGCGGCCAGGTGGCCCTGCTGAGCGGCAGCGCGCTGATTGGCGCTCTGCTGGTGCTGGTCACTGATAATCTGGGGCGGCTGGCGTTTGCCCCGCTGCAAATTCCGGCGGGCATTGTGATGGCGCTGGTTGGCGGCCCGTTTTTCCTGCTGCTGCTGTGGCGGCGGCGCGATATTTTGTAAGCCTTACTTCATGGATATCTGATGCGTATTCTCACTGTTTTCCTGCTGCTGCTGGCAGCTTCGGCGGGCGCGGCTGCACCCACCCAGCAATTTACCGACGACCTCGGGCGCACGGTGACCGTGCCGCTGCACCCCACGCGCATCGTCTCACTGCACGATCTTGATATCACGATTCCGCTGATCGAGCTTGGCGCGCCGCCGGTGGCCAGCCACGGCCGAACGCGCCCGGACGGTAGCCACTTCCTGCGCTCCAGCGGGCTGCTGACCGGGGTCGATTTTGATAACTCCGCTATCCAGTTTATCGGCAGCGCTGACATGGATATCGAAGCGATTGCCGCCGCCAAACCGGACCTGATTATCACCGAACCGAGCCGCAACGTGGCGGTAGAGCAGCTGGAGAAAATCGCGCCGACCGTCAGCATCGATCATCTGGTTGGCGGGGCGCCGCGCATCTACAGCAAGCTGGCGCAGCTCACCGGCACCCAGGCGCAGCTGGCGATCCTCGAACGCCGCTATCAGCAGCAGATCGCGCAGCTGAAGCACGTCGTCGACACGCAGCACATCAGCGTGTCGGTTATCCAGGCTAACAACGGCAAAATTACCGTGCATCACAGCTATCACTCGCTGGGCCGGGTGCTGCGCGATGCCGGGTTCAGGTTCCCGCCGCTGGTCGACAGCATCCCGGACGGGGGCCGCATCGATGTCAGTGCAGAACGCCTGCCGGAGCTGGATGCCGATTACGTCTTTGATACCTGGCGTGCCGATACTGGCGGTAAGCCAGCAGATGAGATCGCCGACATGAACCGGGTCATCCCCGGCTTCTGTGATTTCCTCAAAGCCTGCCGCAGCGGGCACTACATTCTGCTGTCGCGCGATGAGGTGATCTCCAACTCATTCGCTTCGCTCGGCCTGCTGGTGGCGCAAGTTCAATCCCATCTTTCCGGGCGCACGCTGCCGGAAAAAGCGGAGGCGCAATGAGCCTGCCAGGCAGCCGTCGGCGCACCGATCTGTACGGCGAGCGCTTTCGAGCACGGGCGCATCAGCTTTCTCCCCGTTTGTATGCCGTTGCCAGCTATATCAACGAACATCGCCACGTGGTACTGGAACATACGGCCATGGAAATTGCGGTCGCCACGCAAAGCTCCGATGCGACGGTGATCCGCGCCATTCAGGCATTGGGTTTTGCTGGCCTGCGCGATGTGAAATTGACGATGGAAGGCTTTCTCGGGCCGGGGCTGAACTCGGCGGAGAAGATGAACACCACCGTCAGCGCGCTCTCCTGCGATATCAATGCCAGTATCGATTTCGTCATTGAGGGGCACCAGCGCGCCTGCGAAGTATTAAGCGAGCCGAAAAATCGCCTGGCGATGGCGCAGGCCGTGGCGCTGCTGGCCGAGGCGCAGCAGATAGCGATTTTCGGCATTGGTGCCTCCGGCGTGCTGGCGGACTATACGGCGCGCATGATGACGCGCATTGGCACCCCGGCTTATGCGCTCAACCGCACCGGCATTCTGCTGGCAGAACAGCTGCTGAGCCTGCAGCGTGGCGACGTGCTGATCATGATGGGGCAGAAGTCGGCGCATCGGGAGGGGCTGACCACGCTGGCCGAAGCGCGGCGTCTCGGTATTCCGGCGATTCTGCTGACCAATGCGCCGGATTCACGCTTCAGTCGCGAAGCGCATACGGTGATCGTCGTGCCGCGCGGCGGGGAAAACGGCAAAGTGGCGCTGCACGGTTCGGTGCTGCTGTGTCTGGAGATGCTGGTGATGTCGGTGGCATCCACGGCGCCGCAAAAAACCATGAAGTCGATGAAACGCATTCAGGATCTGCACCGTTCGATTGGCAAGAAAGCGTAGTTTTCTCGCAGGGGCGAGGCATGCCTCGCCCGTTTTACCTTGTGCATCGATATGCGGGTCGACCAGAAAAGCGGTCGGCCCCTACAGGATGTGGAGGGGGGAGTAACAGGGTCGACCATTTTTTCGGTCGCCCCGATGTTTTCCAGCTTTACAGATCTGCGCCGTTGCTGGCGATCACCCGCTGATACCAGGCGAAACTCTTCTTCTTAGAGCGCGCCAGGGTGCCAGTACCGTCATCGTTTTTATCCACGTGGATAAAGCCGTAACGCTTGTTGTACTGGCCGGTAGTGAACGATACGCAGTCAATACAGCCCCACGGCGTGTAGCCCATCAGCTCAACGCCATCTTCCAGCACCGCAATCTTCATCTGCTCGATATGCGCCTGCAGGTAGGCAATGCGGTAGTCGTCGTTGATCTCGCCGTTGGCTTCCACGGTATCGTAAGCGCCAAAGCCGTTTTCCACGATAAACATCGGCTTCTGATAGCGTTCCCAGAAGGCATTCAGCGTGTAGCGCAGGCCTACCGGGTCAATCTGCCAGCCCCAGTCGGACGCTTTCACGTGCGGGTTCGGGCGGCTGCCGGGGAAGCCCTCAATATGGCGGCCATCATCGCTGTCCTTGGCGGAGAACTGCACCGCATTGCTCATGTAATAGCTGAAGCCAAGGTAATCGGCACAGCCGTCGCGCAGCACCTGCTCGTCGCCCGGCTGCATCTCGATCTGGTAGCCTTTACGCTGCCACTCTTTCAGGATGTAAGAGGGGTAGTAGCCGCGCAGATGCACATCGCCGAACAGATAGCGCTCGCGCATCGACTCCTGGGCGAACATTACGTCGTCCGGGTGGCACGACCACGGGTAGAGCGGCACAATCGCCAGCATGCAGCCAATCTGCAGCTGCGGGTTAATCTCATGGCCCAGCTTCACTACCTGTGCGCTGGCAACAAACTGGTGGTGCAGCACCTGGTACATCGCCTGCTCTGGCTTATCGTGGTCGGTAAAAATCACCCCGGAGTTGCAGTAGCCAAACAGCGGATAGCGCCAGTTACGCTGGTTGTTGATCTCGTTAAAGGTCATCCAGTATTTCACTTTGTGCTGATAGCGCTTCAGCACCACTTCGCTGTAGCGCACAAAGAAGTCGACCACTTTGCGATTCAGCCAGCCGCCGTACTCCTTGACCAGATGCTGCGGCATCTCGAAGTGCGAGAGAGTGATCACCGGCTCAATGCCGTGCTTCAGCAGCTCGTCAAACAGGTCATCGTAGAACTGTAATCCGGCTTCGTTTGGCTCCTGCTCGTCGCCTTTCGGGAAGATGCGCGTCCAGGCAATCGAGGTACGGAAGCACTTAAAGCCCATCTCGGCGAACAGCGCGATATCTTCTTTGTAGCGATGGTAGAAATCTACCGCCAGGTGATTCGGGTAGTTGAGCGACGGATCGATGCCGTCGGTGATCTGGCGGTCAACGCCGTGGGAGCCGCCGGACAATACGTCAACGATGCTCGGGCCTTTGCCGCCCTCATTCCAGCCGCCTTCAACCTGATGTGCCGCGACCGCGCCGCCCCATAAAAAATCGTTGGGTAACTGCTGTGACATAACCTTTTCCTTATCTGGTGAGATTAACAACGTCCTGGGCGAGGCATGCCTCGCCGCTACAAAATAGTGGAACATCCGCTGGGGGCGGGTGAGCCGCGCCCAGCGAAACCGAGAAATCCGTAGGGATCGGCATGGCCGATCCCTACGGATTTAATACCCGATATCTTTGTGCAAATTCGCGCCGTTGGAGGCGATCACCCGCTGGTACCAGCTGAAACTCTTCTTGCGGTAGCGCGCCAGATCCTTCAGATCGTGCTCGTCGCGATTGACGTAGATAAAGCCGTAGCGCTTGCTGATGCCCTGATGCGTGCTGACCAGATCGATAGCCGACCACGGACAATAACCGAAGATCTCCACGCCGTCGCTGATCGCCAGCTGCAGCTGTGCCAGGTGGTCGCTGAGGTAGGCGATGCGGTAGTCATCATGCACCTTGTTGTCGGCAGTCAGTTCATCAAAGGCACCGAGGCCATTTTCGGTAATAATCAGCGGCAGCGTGTAGCGATCGTATATCTCGCGTGCGGTAATGCGGAATCCCACCGGGTCAACATACCAGTTAAACTGGTTTTTCTTCAGGTGCGGGTTATTGGTGCCGACGTAAACATCCTTATCGATGCCTGCCATCTGCTGATCCACCTTCTGGCTACCTTCGCCCGCCTCATCCTGCGCGGCAGCCACGGTGGCAGAGGCATAGTAGTTGAAGGCAATAAAGTCCGGCTTCGCCTGCTTCAGCAGTTCCATATCTCCCGGATTAATCTTTGGCAGCCAGCCTTTCTCCTGCATAAAGCGCCACGCCACGGTGTTGTAGCGGCCATGGCAGGCAAGGTCGAGGTACAGCCAGTTGCGAATAGAGGTGAAGTTATGGGCCGCCAGCACATCCTCAGGCTTAGAACTGGCCGGATAGACGCAGGAGATATTCGGCGCCGGGCCGATCTTTGCGCCCGGCAGCATTTGATGGCAGGCGATCATCGCCCGCGCCTGTGCCAGCATCATATGGTGATTCTGCTGATACAGGGTTTTATGCGGATCGGGCGTTCCGGCCGGCAGCGTACCGATGACGTCGCCTTTCAGGATCATCATGTTCTGTTCATTGATGGTCAGCCAGTATTTCACCCGGTCGCCATACAGTTCAAAACAGGTGCGGGCGAAGTGCTCGAAGGCGTCGACCGTCGCCGGATCGGACCAGCCGCCTTTCTCCTGTAGCGCCCACGGCAGATCGAAGTGGTACAGCGTAACCAGCGGTTCAATGCCGTGCTGGGTCAATTCGCTCAGCAGCTGCTGGTAGAACTCCACGCCTTTCGCGTTCAGCTCGCCGCTGCCGTTCGGGAACAGGCGGCTCCAGGAGATCGACAGACGGTAAGTCTTCAGGCCCAGCTCAGCGAACAGGGCCACATCCTCTTTAAAGCGGTGGTAGTGATCGCTGGTGACGGTGAAGTCGGTGAGGCGCGGGTCAAAGCTGGCTTTATCAATCACCGATGGCCCTTTGCCATCCTCAAGTGACGCCCCTTCAACCTGGTAGGCCGAAGTGGACGCTCCCCATAAAAATCCGTCAGGGAAGGGCGCTAACTGTGGGTATTGCATCCGGTTCTCCTTGCGTGTTTAACGGGGCAGGCGCGCCTGACCCTCTTTTCGGTCTGCCCGCAGCCTCAGCCCTTGTGCTTCAAGGCCGCAATCTCGCGGTGCAGCAGGATAATCTCTTCTGCCAGCTCGCGGCACAGCATGGCGTTCATCAGGTGGTCCTGGGCATGCACCAGAATCAGGTTCATCGGCAGCTTGCCAACGCCTTCATCCTCACCGATTAAGGCGGTCTGGATCTTATGCGCTGCCTTTGCCGCCGCGGTCGCTGCCGTCAACTGCGCGTCCGCTTCCAGCCAGTCATACTGGCGGGCAGCGCGCAGCGCCTGCATCGCGCAGGAGCGGGCTTCGCCAGCGTTAATGATCAGCTCCATCACCGTGCTTTCCATATCCATCATGCATTCTCCACTGTTTTCAGTTCACCCTCGGACGGGGCAGGGGCTTCTGCTGCCAGTAACTGGCGCTCGTACATCTTGAAAAACGGGTAGTAGATCAGCGTGGAAATCACGATCAGCACGCCAACCAGGATCACCGCACGGAAATCCCAGCCGGTAGACCAGGCCGCGCCAATCGGGCCGGGCGTGGTCCACGGTGCCAGCGACACCACGTGATTGACCAGGTCGGTGCGCGTGGCAACGTAAGCGATCACCGCGTTGACCAGCGGGGCGGTAATAAACGGGATAAACAGCAGCGGGTTCATCACCACCGGGGAACCGAAGATAATCGGCTCGTTAATATTGAACATGCTGGGCACCAGGCCAAGCTTGCCGATTGAGCGCAAGTGCGCCGAGCGGCTGCGCAGGTAGAGGAACACCAGCCCCATCGTGGAACCGGAACCGCCGACCACGATAAAGAACTGCCAGAACGGTTCGATAAAGATCTGGGTAATCGGCTGCCCGGCGTTCAGCTCCTGCTGGTTTATCCCGAGGTTGGTCAGCCAGAAAGCCTGCAAAATACCGCCGACAATCACCGCGCCGTGGATCCCGGCAAACCACAGCAGGTGGCACAGCAGCACCGCAATCAGAATGGCAGGCAGTGAATCCGAGGCGGAGATAATCGGTTTGAAGATCGCCATAATCGCCTGCGGCAGCAGCATGCCAAACTGATCCTGCACCAGCAGGCTGAGCGGGAACAGCGTCAGGAAGATCGCCAGGATCGGGATCAGCAGATCGAACGACTGACGGATCTTTGGCGGCACCTGTTCCGGCAGCTTAAAACCGATATTGTGTTTTTGCAGGAAGTGCATCAGTTCGGTGGCGTAGAGGCTGACAATAATCGCGGTGAAGATCCCTTCCCCTCCCAGCGAACTGACCGGTAACGCGCCGTTAGTTTGCGGCGCGGCCACCACCAGGAAGGACATCAGCGCCAGACAGGCGGCCATAAAGCCGTTCATTTTGTAGCTGATCGCCAGGTTGTAAGCGATGGCGGCGCAGATATATACCGCCATGATGCCCATCGTCATGTTGTACGGCATCATAATCTGTTCGCTGTGGCGCTCAACCATGCCGAGCCACCACTGCGCAAATGCCCACTGGCTGTCGGCACCAAACGGTGGGTGAGCGAACAGCAGCATAAACGAACCGACAATCAGAAACGGCATCGAGGAGATAAAGCCGTCCTTGATCGCCACCACGTGTCGCTGGCTGGATAAGCGTGCCGCAATCGGGCTGATGCGGTTCTCAATGACGCCAAACAGCTTCTCGCTGAGGCTACTCATTTTGCTGCCCCGTTATTGGCAATCATTGCCAGCGCGTCGGTAAGGATCTTCTCGCCGTTCATCATGCCGTAATCCATCATGTTGATAACGGCAATCGGTTTGTGCAGCTTGTCGGCGATCGGTTTGAAATCTACCAGCTTGTACTTGATCTGTGGGCCAAGCAGGCAGCAGTCGTAGCTGCCTATCTGCTGGTTAAACTCATCAAAACCTACGGCATTGATCTCAACATCAATATTTTTTTCCTGCGCGGATTTTTCCATTCGCTGTACCACCATGCTGGTGGACATACCTGCAGCACAACAGAGTAAGATCTTATTCATGGTTGTTCTCCGGTCTGGTTTTTTTAATAAATAGCCGAAAGAACCCCGTTTCTGCAACCGGTTTCATATTCTTTGAATCGTTCTGTGAGCGCGATCCCAATCGCCCGTTATCGCCCGAGTAAAACCTCAGTTTTATGCTGGTAATAGATATATCTTTAATCAGGTTACCTGCAGGTTATCAGCGAGTTTAATTATTATTAACTCACGGATCTATCAGCATTAAAGTCGAAGGAGGGCAAGAGTGAACCTCAACAAAGCTAATAATTTCATGCTGTTACTACATCAGGTTGGGGCAGGTGATAAAACAGGGTATTATGGCAAACAGGAATTAGTCTTCAGGATGCCTCAATGATTACTATGCTGGATGTTGCGAAAAAAGCGGGCGTATCAAAAGCCACCGTTTCCCGGGTATTAGCGGGAAACAGTTACGTCAGTAAAACTACCCAGGATAAAGTATTTAAGGCGATTGAAGAGACGGGCTATCGTCTTAATTTGCTGGCGCGCAATCTGGCCACCAGTAAATCGCAAAATATCGGGCTGGTGGTGACCAATACCTTATATAACGGCCCCTATTTCAGTGAACTGTTATTTCAGGCGGCCACCGTCACCGAGCAGCATGGGCGCCAGCTGATCCTCGCTGATGGCAAGCATGACGCCCGTCAGGAGCGCCAGGCCATCGAGTTCCTGCTCGATCTGCGCTGTGATGCGATCATTATCTATCCGCGCTTTCTCAATACCGCCGAGCTGGATGAGATTATTGAGCAAACCAGCAAGCCGATTATTGTCGTCAATCGTCAGCTGCAACAGCATCCGCAGCACTGCGTCTTTGCCGCCCACGAGCAAAATACTTTTGATGCGGTTAATTACCTGGTCGCCGAGGGGCATCGCGACATCGCGTTTATTGCCGGCTCGCCCGGTTCGCCGACCGGCACCAGCCGACTCAACGGTTATCGTGCGGCTCTGCATTCGCATCATCTGCCGTTTGATGAACGGCTAGTCGCTCACGGCAGCTGGACACCGCTTAGCGGGTTTGAAGCCGGACAGCAGCTGCTGCAGCGCGCAGTTGAATTTACCGCGCTGGTGGCGAGCAACGACGATATGGCAATTGGCGCGGCGCGGGCGCTGTACGCCAGCGGTAAACGCATTCCTGAGGATGTGTCGCTGCTCAGCTTTGATGATATCCCGATGGCCTCCTTCTTTGTGCCGCCGCTGACCACGGTACATGTGCCGGTTGGCGAGATGATCAAACACACGCTGGAAAAACTGGTGCTGATGCTGGATGGTCAGCCAACCGCACCGCTGCCAGCATTCAATGGCCAACTGGTGCTGCGTGATTCAGTGGCGGCCGGGCCGTATAAAGGGCGGACGTAATAAATATAATCACTGCTATAAACAGTAATTTATCGGGATATTAACCCGCCGGTATTAGGTGGCTTTTTTGAACGTCGCGGTCAAATATCTTCAATATCACTGGCGCGCTTTCTCTTGCAGACTTCAAAGGTCACTCTACTAACAGGATGCCCCTGAATGTCTGCAATGAAAAAGATCGCCCTGCCGCTGCTGATGAGCGCCGCACTCTATTCTCAGTTCACCATGGCCGCAGCACAAAATTATGATATCGACCCGGGCCATACCGCCGTGGTGGTCTCCTGGAACCATTTCGGTTTCTCTAACCCCACGGCGGATATCTCTAACGTTACTGGTTTAATTACCTATGATGCGGCCAACGTGGCGGCATCGAAAGTACAGGTTAGCCTGCCGATTGACACTATTGATACGCACGTAGCGGCGCTGACCAGCGAGTTTAAAGGCGCGGACTATTTTAACGTGGCGAAATACCCCACGGCGACCTTCAACAGTAGCAAAGTGGTCAGCAAAGGCGGGAACAAGCTGGACGTGTATGGTGACCTGACCATCAAAGGCATCACCAAACCGGTGATCCTGCACGCGGTGCTGAACAAGCAGGGTGAGCATCCGATGGTGAAAAAACAGGCGATAGGTTTTGATGCTGAAACCACCATCAAACGTTCTGACTTTAAGCTCGACAAGTATGTCCCGGCAGTCAGTGATGAGGTGAAAATCCACGTCAGCACCGAAGCTTACGCGAAGTAATGCTGCAACCGGCGGCGGGGCGATAATGCTTCGCCGCCAGGTTAATACGCTTGCCATGCCAGGACAATTCTTAGCTTGTTGCGAGTAAATAAGACGCAAGCTATCTAAGCCTATTAATTCTTTTTTGCCAGTAAATAACTTTTTGTTAACGATTAATTTGCGGTTAATTTTATTTTTAAAATAAGAATAGTCTGTGTTACATTAATGCCTATCAAGGGATGTGATGGCAGTAATGTGATGTATTTCGTTAAATATCAATTGGTTAACGTATAGTCGCTGTGTCTCCCGCCCTGAGCTATTGCAAGTATTACAGGAAAGGAACCTATGAGTTACATCACCTCTGACGAGCATTCGCACCCCCGGCGTATCGAAAATTCTGGTCATTCATATTCTCACCCCGATGACGAAATTGATCTGCTTGAGCTGCTCTCTATTATTCTAAAGCGAAAATATCTGATTGCGGGTTTTACCATGCTGGCATTATTGGCGGGGATTGGCGTCAGCTATCTGATGCCGCAGCGCTGGACCAGCTCCACTGTGCTGGTACCTGCCGAAGCGCCGCAGCTGCGCAGCATGGAAAAGGTACTGACCGAGCTGGCGGTGCTGAATATCAAAACCGATATCAATCCGGACTCGCTGCTGTCTGATTTTATGCGCAACTTCGATTCACGCACTCTGCGCGAAAAATATCTGGTTAACACTACCTATTTTAAAGAGTTGGTGCAGGACAAAGCCGACAGCCCGGAGATGCGTAATCACCTGATCAATGCCATTCTCAATGGCAATATCGATTCGCACAGTTCGGTGCAGGACAAAGACGGGGATAAAAAAGAGTACCGTTATTACGAGATCAAATACACCGCCGAAACGCCCACCGCCGCACGCGACCTGCTGGAAGGCTATATCAACTATGTCACCACGGTGGTGGAGCAGGAGCTGCATCAGCGCCTGAAATATCAGGTTGATATGCTGAAAGGCAAAGAGATTGGGCGCTATGAATTTGATTTAGTGCAGGCGAAAAATCTGCATCAGATTAAGCTTGACCGCCTGCAGTATGCCCTCGATATTGCCCGCTCTGCCGGTCTGAAAAAACCTTCCTGGAGCAATGGCACTGCCATTCAGGACGACCCGGACTTTTCCGTCACCCTGGGGGCCGACGGTCTGGAGCGTAAACTGGCGATTGAGAAGTCAATTACCGACCCGTCGCAACTGAGCGCTGACCTGCAAAACCGACGCCTGTATATTGAAAAGTTGAACAACCTGAAAATTGATGAGCTGACCGTTGAGCCGTTCAAGTACATGCGTGCGCCTTACGAGCCTATTAAGCGTGATGGTCCGAAGCGGATGCTGATTGCGGTTCTGTTTGCTCTGGCGGGGCTGGTGGCAAGCTGTGCCTGGGTACTGCTGAACAGCGTGATGAAGAGGCGCAGCCAGACGATTGATTTACTGCCTGAGCGCGTGAAGTAATCAGGAACAGCAGGGCGACGCAGCGTGCGTCGCCCTGAACATTTATACGGAAGGTTGCACCACGCGGTTGCGGCGCAGCGCCAGCGACAGCACGATGTAGATCACACAGGACACCAGCAGCGAATTGATGGTTGGTACGCCCCACTCGGTCATCAGGCCAATCACACTTCCTATCAGCGTGGCGACAATCGCCGTCCAGCCAATCACCGGCGTCTCGGCATCCGTTGGCAGCTTGCCGGCGGCGCGGCTGCTATCCAGTGCGGCGCGATGGCTGCGCAGCAGCAGATAATCGACCAGCATGATACCGAGGATCGGTGGGAACACCACGCCCAGCACCGTCAGGAAGTCGACAAAGCGGTCGAGAATGCCCAGCACCGACAGTAGCGTACCGAGCAGGCCAATCACCAGCGTGGTGTAACGGTACTGCAGCTTCACGCCGCAGATGCCCTCAACGGCGTTTATCACCCCAAGGGACGAAGAGTAAAGGTTAAGGTCATTGACGCGCAGGGTGGAGAGGATCACCACCAGCAGGCCAACGCCGCCCGCGACCTGCGACATAATCGTCACCACATCAGCGGTTTGCAGCGTGCGGGCAATCATAATCGCCAGCCCGTTCACGATAAACTCCCCGGCAATAATGGTCATCAGGGTGATACCCGCCACGTGCTTCGACGAGCGCGAATAACGCGTCAGGTCGGGGGTCATCAGGCTGGCAACAATCGCCCCGCCCACCACCATGGTGATTGCCGCACTGATGGTCAGCGGGCTGCCCGTTGGCGGCAGGTCGATAATCTGCTGCAGGGTGTGGCCAGCCAGGGTATGGAAGGAGATAAAGCCGACCAGGCAGATAAACAGCGGCACGGCAATGCGTGCGGTGACGCGTAGCGCCTTAAAGCCAAAGGTGACCAGCACCGTCAGCAGCAGGCCGGAAAGGCTGGCCGCCAGCGGGAAGCCCAGCACGCCGCCAAGCGCAAAGTTCAGCGACTTGGCGAAGATAGCATTCTGAATGCCAAACCAGCCCAGCAGGCTGACCGCCACCACCAGGCCAATCAGCACCGACCCGATACGGCCAAATCCGCACCAGCGCGCCAGCAGGCTGCCGGAAATTCCTTCGCGCATCCCGGCATAGCCCAGTCCGTAGGTGACAATACCGAAAATCACACTGCCGGCCAGAATAGCGATAAAGGCCGAGGCCAGACTCATGGAGTCGCCCAGCACGGCGCCGAGCATAAACTGATCGAGCGCGGTGAGCATGCCCATGTGCACCACCGCAACGCTGAGAAATGAGACGCGCTTATTGTCCGGCACGCGCTCGAGCGGGTAATCTTCAATACGGATCACAGAGAGGTTCCTTGCTTAAAAGTTAAATAAACTGAATGCCCTTTTCGATCAGGCGGTCCGGTATAAAGTTGTCCAGCCCGGTGTGGCGACAGTACTCTTCAAATTGACTCAGCGTATGCACGCCAGCTTTCTGGTAGATGTTGTAAATACGGTTTTCTACCGTGCGATGGCTGAGGTTATAAATGCGGGCAATCTCCTTGGTCGACAGGCGCTGCAGCATTAAAAACAGCGTATCTAGCTCGGAGCGGGTGAACAGATCGCTGCTGACTTCGGTGGTCAGCACCCCCGGCTTCTGCTGGGTGATGTATTTCAGTGGCGACATGGTATCGAGGATCCTGGCATTCCAGGCTACGCCGATATACTCGCCGCGCTCGTCATACAGCGGCAGCTTCTCGCTGACGTACGGCGTTAAGGTTTTCTGACCGAACCAGTAGTGGGTCTCAATCACCGCCACCCGGCTGTTAGAAGCCTGAGTGCGGCGGTCGTGTTCGATCAGCTCATCTTCGCATTCGGCCCAGGCAGCGGGAAACTCGCTGTCCAGGCGACCTTCAATATTAAAATCCGCCGGCGTATTGGTGTAGCTGTATGCGGCGCGGTTCATATACAGATGGCGCGATTCGGGATCTTTAATCCCCCAGGGATCGGTTAAATGCTCCATCATCGCAATCAATGCGCTGAAGCTGGATGCGGGCTTATCCGGTGACAATTCCATTTTCCTCCTGGGGGCGTGCGGTCAGAGTTTTTTTGCCAGGTAGTGGCGGGTGTGCAGATGGGCGTAATCGCCCAGCTCACCGTAAGGCGCATAACCTAATTTTTCGTAGAAACCTTTCGCCTGAAAATCAAAGGTGTCGACATACGCCATATGGCAGCCGCGCTTGCGGGCTTCTGCTTCGGCAGTTTGCATCAGGTCACGACCGGTCCCTTTCCCCCGGCACGCATCGCTGACCCATAAATACTGAACTTCCAGTCCACCCCACCAGGTTCTGGCAACCAGCCCGGCGTAGATTTGGTTGTCGTCATCACGCAGGGTGATAAACAGCGGGTGGATATCCACCGGCGTTATTTTTGCATTATGTGCCCACAGGCTGTCGATGACGTACTCTTCATCAGCAGCAGCGGGTGTATCGGTCACAAGGATCTTCATTGGCTTCGTGCACTCATTATTTGACTAAAAATTAATAAGATAACCTGCATATTACTGAGGGGTAATTATCATTAATTTGCCTTTTTTTCAAGAGTGTTTTCCCCCCGTTCCCTCGGGTGCCAAAAACGCTTATGGTGTCACCCATCAGACGAAGCCGTGAACAAGATCACACTAATATCATTTCGTCTCGCCAGTTTGGCAAGGCAAATATTCCGCCTCACCAGGGAAATTACTCACGCAGCACCTTTTTCGGCGACTACCTCAGGTAGCGGACAGAAAGAGAAATAGTAAAGATTACTGAAGATGATACCAAAAGTAACTTCAGCTAATCTTTTATAAAAGAAAATTCCTGCCTAAAGGGACCGCCTAACTCGCGGTCCCTTTTTCATTGGCTGAAAGGTGAGCGCAATCACAAAAAGCCTCGCAGTGATTCATGTTTACCCAGCGCGTGCCGATGATCTGCTCAATCATCTCTCTTTTTGGGGTACCTATGGACGCTACAACGTTTCAGCAGGGCAATGGCCAGGCAGTAGAAGTTATCTCGCTGGAAAAAATCTGGCGCCAGGCCGATTTGCTGATGCTGTTTCTGGTGTGGGGGATGTTCACTATCACCAGTGTAGTGGGCTGGGTGATGGATTCGCTGATGCTGGCGCTGATTGTCGGCGGCGCGCTGGCGTTCGCCAGCACCCTGCTGCGCGCGCTGCTGCCGGGAAGCCTGGCCACCCGCCTGTGGTTTGCCGTTACCCTGATCGCCTTTTCGGCGCTGATGATCCAGCTTGGAGAAGGTGAAGTCGAATATCACTTCTCTATTTTTGTGCTGCTCTCGGCACTGCTAGCCTACCGCGACTACCGCCCGTTATTGATGGGGGCCGCCACCGCCGCGATTCATCACGCCCTGTTCAACTATTTGCAGGAAAACGACCTTTACGGCATCGTCTGCTTTACGCACCCTGGTTTTCATATGGTGCTGTTCCACGCGGTATTCGTTGTGGCACAAACCGCCATCCTGATTTTCATTGCGCAGCGCATGGCGGCGGATGCCCGTGCCGCCAGCGAAGTGGCGCAGTTAGCTGCGTGGATCAACCGCGAGCCGGGCCGCCTGACGCTGACGGCGGAAGACAGCCGCAGCACCACGCCGTTCGCCCGGACCTTCAGCACCACGCTCGGCGCCATGCACGGCACGCTAAACCGCGTCAGTGATGGCGTCGGGCTGCTGCTGGAGGAGTCCGACAGTATTCTGCAACGTAATGCCGCACTGTCGCAGCGCACCGATGAGCAGGCGCACGCGCTGGCTGTGGCGGCGAGCGCGATGGAGCAGATGAATGCGGCGGCCTCGTTGACCAGCAAAAAAGCCCATGCGGTACAGCAGCTGGCGCACGAAGCTAATGCGGTGGCGCGGCGTGGAGGTGAAAATCTCGAACAGGCCATCGGCTCAATGGCGCAGATCGAGCAGGAGTCGCGGCGCATTAACGTGATTCTGGAGTTGATCGACGGCATCGCTTTCCAGACCAATATCCTGTCGCTTAATGCATCGGTAGAAGCCGCCAACGCCGGTCAGCATGGCCAGGGCTTTGCCGTGGTAGCGGCGGAGGTGCGCACCCTGGCGATGCGCTGTGAAAACGCGGCGAAGGAGATCCGTACACTGATCGCCACCTCGGTGGAACGCAGCCAAAGCGGCAGCGAGCAGGTAGCCGCAGCAGGCAAAACCATGCAGGAAGCGATCGCCACTATCAGCGGCCTGGCGCAGCTGGTCGAGGAACTGATGCAGATGAACGACCAGCAGCTCAGCAGCATTACGCAGATGAAGGAGAGTGTGGAGAGCATTGACAGCAGCGTGCAGCACAACCTGCAGCACGTAGCGGAGACGCTGGAGGTTGCACAGCAGCAGCAGCAGCAGGCTGAGGCGCTGCAGCAGGCGATTGCGGTGTTCCGCTTCGCCTGAGGACAATCAGTGGCTGGCGGAGATCACGCGGATGCAGCTGTCGACGTCTTTGGCCGCCGTGGCTTTCTGCTCTGCGCTTAACGCCCGATATTTAGCGATCGACATCTGGCCCTGCTGGTCGTCGTAGCTCACCTGTTTGAACGAGTATGAGTTGTTCTCGTTGACGATCACCGTGCGGATTTTCTCGACAAAATCCTGCTCGCTGGTTGGCGTGCCCAGCACATCCAGCGCCACGCAGGCGGCGGCGTCATAGTGCGGGTCGTGCGGCGGAGTGCGAAAACCAAACCACCAGGTCAGCAGTGCGATGGCCAGCATGATTATTGCCAGGGAGAGCTTTTTCATTTTATTCCGTTTATTAGGTTAAATTTTGCTGCGAATCATTGGCACGGGGCGTCCGGAAAAAAGGGTCGCCCCCTACGGTTATATTGTCCTGTAGGGGCGGGCCATTTTGTTCGGTCCGCCCGTTGGTCAGGTGAATTTTTCCAGGAGCAGCTGACGTAACTGCTCCGCCGGCTGCGGGCGGCTCAGCAGGAAACCCTGCAGCCGGTCGCAGCCGGCGGCTTCCAGCATTAAACGCTGCTCTTCGGTTTCCACGCCTTCCGCTGTGACCGTTATCCCCAGACTGTGACCGAGGTTGATCACCGACTTCACGATAGTGGCCGAATTCGCACGTACCCCCAGCGACTGGATAAATGCGCGGTCGATTTTAATCGTATCCACCGGGAACTGGATCAAATAATTCAGGCTGGAGTAGCCGGTGCCAAAATCATCCAGCGCGATGCAGAACCCGGCCGCGCGCAGGGTGCGGATGGTTCTCAGCGCCTGCTGCTCATCTTCCAGCAACACGCCCTCGGTAATTTCCAGTTCGATCTGACGCGGATTTACGTTGTGGCGGGTGATAATTTCGCGCAGCGTATCAACAAAGCCGGGCGCCAGGAACTGCAGTGGCGAAACATTGATTGCGACGATCAGCTTCGGGCAGCGGGTTGCCAGCCTGCACGCTTGCTCAATCACCCACTCGCCGAGCGGGATAATCAGCCCGGTCTCCTCCGCTATCGGCACAAACTCCGCCGGCGAAATGGCGCCCAGCGTCGGGTGCTGCCAGCGCAGCAGGGCTTCGACGGCGAACAGCTTAGTGCCGCTGATATCCATAATCGGCTGATACCACTGCATCAGTCCGAGATTATTGTTTTCCAGCGCCACACGCAGCTGCTGGGCCAGCCGCTGACGCTTTTGCAGCGCTTCATCCATCGTTGGGATAAACAGGCAGTAGCGCCCGCCGCCCTCCGCTTTGGCGGCGTACAGCGAAATATCCGCCTTACGCATCAGCTCCAGCAGGTCCGTGCTGTGCTCGGGAGCCAGCGCCACGCCGATGCTGACGCCAACCCACAGCTTGTGGCCGCGCAGCGTCATCGGCGCGGCCAGCTGGGTGATGATCTGCTGGCACATCTCCGCGACCTGCTGTTCGCTCTCGATCTTGCTGAGCATCACCACAAACTCATCGCCGCCGAGACGGCCCACGGCATTCTCTCCCGGCAGCAGTCTTGACAGGCGCTGGCCGATTTCGACGATCAGATCGTCACCCGTATGATGGCCGTAGGTATCGTTGATCATTTTAAAACGGTCGAGATCGAGCAGCAGCAGCGCCAGTTTTTCGCCCTTTAGCGGCAGCTGGAAGAGGCGACGGTTGAGCTGCTCCTCAATCCAGGCACGGTTTGGCAAGCCGGTTAAGGTATCGTGATGCGCCAGAT
This sequence comes from Erwinia aphidicola, assembly GCF_014773485.1. GTDB lineage: Bacteria > Pseudomonadota > Gammaproteobacteria > Enterobacterales > Enterobacteriaceae > Erwinia > Erwinia aphidicola. The sequence goes on from NZ_JACXBP010000004.1 coordinate 353,513, forward strand.
GCCTGGCGTGCGCTTCGCTGGCGGCCAGGCGACGCATTGAGCTGGAGAGTTTAAGCGAGGAGAACCACAGGCGGTGCGTCATCAGGATGCACATCAGAGTAATGCTGAGGATCGCCACCGCAATCAGCGGCCCGGTGACTTTCAGCATTTGCGTGCCCGGGCGCATCGGCTCCCACGAGACGCTGCTGACCGGGATACCGCGCTGCGAGGTCAGCAGAAAACCGGCGCTGTTGGCCTGTTCAGGATCGCTGGGGATAAAGCGGAAGCGGCTGACGACGCCACGGTGTTCAAGAAAATCGATAAAGCTGTAGTGCAGATAGCGGATAAACACCAGCTGGCGATTAGCCCGATCGCCCGGCAGGCTGCCAATGACCACTTCCGCCACCCGCCCGCGCAGGCGGATAAAATCGCGGGTGAAATCCTCCCCGCCGGCAGGATGCAGCCAGTTGGCGAGCGACTGACTGACACCGCGATAGCGGGAAAGCGGGGCTGCGCGGCCAGCCAGCCAGGCGGCAATTGGCCGGTGCTGCGCGTCCATCAGATAGATTTCGTTGTCACCGGCGAGGCTGTAGAGCCAGCTGCCAAACTCGTCCGGCTTCGCCATCTGTACCAGTAAATCCGCGCCTTTCAGCAGGTTTTTATGCTGGTTGCCAAAATCAGCCAGATGCTGGGCAAAAATATTTTCAATGACCTGCTGCTGTTTTTCTTCTGCTTTCGCATTGCTCTGTGCCGTTACCCAGTACGCGGTAAATCCGCATCCCAGCAGGGCGAACACCACGACCGCAACCACTGGTGCGACAACGTTGCGCATAAACTCGCGGCGTAGTTCAGCAACCGTGCTGTGTTCGATTTTCATTGAAGTTCCGGAAAGACGATGAGTAGCCCCAGTAAGTACGGGTTTTGTAAAGAGTAAACACTACCTTATCGGCTATTATTGGCAAATATTAAGATGTTATTAAATGACGCATTGTCTGAAATTAGTGAAAAAAATCATGCGGAAAGGAGGCGTGAGGTTGTGTATAACCGTCACTGCGGATTTACGCCATCGGCAGCCCGCAGATGGAGCGGGTGGCGGTCGGTTTGCCTGGTACCAAACCCGCGTTACAGGCGCTGCGAGAGGCGCACCAGCGCGGCAGTAAAGAGTGCGGGGTCGTTCATTGCACGCGACAGAGTGATGGCCCCCTGGATGCCGAGCACCGCGTCCTGAGCGTTCTCCCGCGCTGATGCGGCCTGCTGCCCGTTGCGAATAAGCGCGGCAGTCAGCGCCTCAATCCAGCGCGAGAAGTAGCGGCTGATGGTGCTGGCAAAGCGGTCGCGCGTCTCATCCAGTGCAAATGCGCCCAGCAGGCAGATGCGCTGGCCGGAGTGAAAATAGCTCTCCACCGCCTGCCACATGGCAGGGATGGCACTGGCCGGTGCCTGCTCATGCAGCGGAGTGAAGATATTCAGCGTAAACCAGCTGTCGACCTCGGCCAGCACCGCGGCGGCCATCTCCTCTTTACCGCCGGGGAAAAAGTGATACAGGCTGCTTTTTCCCAGCCCGGTCTTTTCCGTAATGCGGCTGATGCTGGTGCCGTCATAGCCCAGCTCGCGGAATACGCCCGCCACCAGCGGCAGCACGTCCTCGCGTTGATATACGCTGCGCATCGCTTACAGTCCCAGCTCAGACAGGCCGGGGTGATCGTCCGGGCGGCGGCCGAGCGGCCAGAAGAACTTGCGATCGTCCGCGCTAATCGGCAGATCGTTGATGCAGGCGAAGCGCTGTTGCATCAGCCCCTGCTTATCAAACTCCCAGTTCTCATTGCCGAAGGAGCGGAACCAGTTGCCGCTATCGTCATGCCATTCGTAGGCAAAGCGCACCGCGATGCGGTTATCGCCAAACGCCCACAGCTCCTTGATCAAGCGGTAGTCCAACTCCCTGGCCCATTTGCGTGTCAGGAAGCAGACGATCTCCTCACGCCCGCTGACGAACTCGGCGCGGTTGCGCCACTGGCTGTCGGGTGTATAGACCCGCGATACTCTTTCAGGGTTGCGGCTGTTCCAGCCATCCTCCGCCAGGCGAACTTTCTGGATGGCGCTTTCACGGGTAAAGGGAGGGACAAGAGCTGACATGGAAAACTCCGCTTGTGTACTAAAGAGCATTGACTGTACTGATCGTTACAGTCCGTGTCCAGTGCGGAATGATTGTGCGCATTTTGGGGCGACCGGAAGGGCATAGATTTCTGCATTTCCCCCAAATATCGCGCCATCTTCAATGGTTGATATTCCTGTAGGGGTCGACCATTTTGTCCGGTCGACCCGTTGAACACGTCAGGCCAGGCCGCGGTTCACCAGCGATTCCCGCGAAATATCGGCAATGGTTTTACAGCCGGTCAGCGTCATCGCCACGCGCATCTCTTTCTCAATCAGCGTCAGCAGGTTTTCCACGCCCGCCTGACCCGCGGTCGCCAGCGCATAAAGATAAGCGCGGCCCAGCAGCACGCTGTCGGCACCCAGCGCAATCATGCGCACCACGTCCAGGCCGTTGCGGATGCCGCTGTCGGCCAGAATGGTGATGTCGCCCTTTACCGCGTCGGCAATGGCGGGTAGCGCACGCGCCGTTGACAGCACCCCATCAAGCTGACGACCGCCGTGGTTAGAGACCACAATGCCGTCGGCGCCGAAGCGCACCGCATCGCGCGCATCGTCAGCGTCGAGGATGCCTTTGATGATCATCGGGCCATCCCAGAACTCGCGGATCCACTCCAGATCGCTCCACGAGATCGACGGGTCGAAGTTGTTCGCCAGCCAGCCGATATAGTCTTCCAGCCCGGTCGGTTTACCAAGGTAGGTGGAGATATTGCCGAGATCGTGCGGTTTGCCGTTCAGCCCGACGTCCCACGCCCACTGTGGATGGGTAACCGATTGCCAGTAGCGGCGCAGCGCGGCGTTCTGGCCACTCATACCGGAGTGGGCATCGCGGTAGCGCGCGCCCGGGGTGGGCATATCCACGGTAAATACCAGCGTCGAGCAGCCCGCGGCTTTAGCGCGTTCCAGCGCGTTGCGCATAAAGCCGCGATCTTTCAGCACGTAGAGCTGGAACCACATCGGGCGGTTAATCGCCGGAGCCACCTCTTCAATCGGGCACACCGAGACGGTGGAAAGGGTAAATGGAATGCCTTTCGCCGCCGCCGCTTTCGCCGCCTGCACTTCGCCACGGCGTGCGTACATGCCACACAGCCCGACCGGTGCCAGCGCCACCGGCATCGCCAGAGTTTCGTTGAACAGCGTGGTGTGCAGACTCAACTCGGACATGTTGTTCAACACGCGCTGCCTAAGGGCGATATTCGCCAGGTCATCCACGTTGCGGCGCAGGGTATGTTCGGCGTAGGCACCACCGTCGATATAGTGAAACAGGAACGGTGGCAGAATGCGTTTTGCGGCGGCGCGGTAGTCGGTGCCGGCTGAAATAATCATCGTTTCTCTCCCTGGAGTGTATCGATTGTGTCGTCCGGCAGGCGGGTACTGCGCTGCTGCCGGGCATCATCTTCCTGCATGGTTTTCAACGTGCTGTGGACAAAGCCGAGGTGGACGCGGGCGGCGCGGCTGGCGCGCTCCGGCTCCCCGGCGAGGATCGCCAGCAGCAGCTCCTCGTGTTGTTCGGTCAGCTGGGCAAAAATGTGCGGCGCGCTGTAAATGCGCTGGCGGCTGTGCATCACCGAAGATTGCAGCAGATCGAAGAAGCCGCGCATGGTCTGCAGCAGCACCACATTGTGCGAGGCTTCGGCAATCGCCAGATGAAAGCGCACGTCGGCCTGCGCCGCCAGCTCCGGGGCATCGCTCTCGGTACAATTCAGCGTGGCATCGAAGCAGGTTTGCAGCTTTGCTTTATCGGCATCGGTGGCGCGCAGTGCGGCAAACCAGGCGGTGCTGGCTTCAATGGCGTGGCGCGCCTCAAGAATGTCATCGCGATAGTCCGGATCGGCGGCGACCAGCGCTTTCAACGGCTGCACAATACGCTGCTCAGACCACGGCGAGGGCGCATCACACAGAAAGTGTCCACCGCCGGTGCGGCTGAACAGGACGCCTTCGCCGACCAGCTTCTGCAGTGCTTCGCGCAGCGAAGAGCGTGATACCGTCAGCTCCTGCGCCAGCTTACGCTCCGCAGGCAGGCGGCTGCCGGGGGCCAGCTGTCGCTGCGCGATCAGCGCCTGAATGCGGCTCGCCAGGTGGTCAGCGCGGGTGGTCATGTCTGGGCAGCTCCTGCGGGTGGAAGGAATTTCCGCCGCTGAACTCGGTCCGACCAATTCAGCGCATCTACGGCTTTCAGGGGCTGATAGTTAATATTTTGTGCAGAAAAGACAATCGCAGCGCGCAGTTTTTTAGTTTTCTGTGGACGGGATTCAGATTTTTTCTGAATTGGTAGGACCGTTCGTTATGATCCGGCTGGGGGATGGGAACTCATCAAGCCAATCAGATACAACAGCGCTGTTCACCGCGCCCCCCCGCGCTGACCCTTTTGCCGCGTTGACCACCAGCAGATCAGCGATCCCGCGCTGACCATCCCTGCGCCCTGCCAGAAGGCTAAGGAGAGGCTGGAGTTGAGCAGCAGGGCGGCGAGCAGCGCCGATAGCACCGGAATAAAGTAGCTGGCGGTCGCCAGCACGGTGACATTGCCGTGCAGGATGCCAATATTCCACGCGGCATAGCCAAAACCCATCGCCAGCGCCGCCAGCGCCAGACAAGCGCCGATGCGCCAGTTCATCACCATCTCCGGCTGCGGAGCTGAGAAGTATTTCAGCCACAGCGCCAGTGCGGTAAGCAGGAAGAACAGGGTGATGCCGTTGCTGCCGTTGGCGATTTTTTTGGTTACCACGCAGTACAGCGCCCAAATCAGCGCGCCGCTCAGGGCCAGCCCATAGCTGAGCGGGTTCGAGGCGACGCTGCGGTCAACCTCCGCCAGCGACAGCGGATGATCGCCCGCCAGCACCCGACAAATGCCGATCAGCGAAAGCGCCAGACCGGGAACGATCAGCAGGCTGCACTTTTGCCGCAGCACCGCTATCGACAGCAGTACCGTTAGTGCCGGCCAGAGATAGTTAACCATTCCCACTTCAATGGCCTGGGTGCTGCTGGCGGCATAGCCGAGGGATAAAGAGAGGCAAATTTCGTAGCTGACAAACAGCAGGCTGCCCAGCAGCAGATAGGAACGCGGAAAGGTATTCAGCCTGGGCAGGCCGACCGTCACCAGCAGTATCAGCGCGCTGAGGCTGTAAATAGCGGCGGCGCCACCGACCGGGCCTAACCCCTCGCTGACGCCGCGTATCAGTCCGACAATCGTGCTCCACAGCAGGATGGCGATGAGGCCAATCCCCGTTGCTTTTCTGTAATCCATATTATCCGCTGCCCGAAAATTTTTAGCTGACTTTACAGGCTGGCAGCCCGTCAGGCGAATTTAATCAGCACCATACCGACCAGTAGCAACAGCACGCCCAGCCAACCTTTGCGGCTCAGGCGCTGGCCGAAAAGCGCACGACCTGCCGCGATGGTGGCCACAATGCCAAAGCCACCCCACAGCGCGTAGGCGACCGACAGCTCGATCCCTTCCACCGCCTGGGCCAGCGCGCTGAACGCCGCCAGCACCGCCAGCAGCGACAGCAGACCGTAGCCTTTGCGCTTAAAGCCGTTGGAAAGCTTGAGAAAGATATTGGCAGCAATCTCCAGCACCACGGCACCCGCCAGCCAGGCGGCATGAATCCACTCAAACGCTGACATGACGGCCTCCCGTGCGGGTGCCGGATTTAATCAGCGCAATGCCCACCACCAGCGTCGCCAGTCCGGCGATTTTCATGAGCGAGAGCGACTCGTCAAACAGCAGCACGCTGAACAGCGTAATAAACAGAATACCCACGCCTTCCCACATCGCGTAAGCGACGCCAAGGGCGATTTTTTTAATCGAAATCGACAGGGCAATATAAGAGAGAGCAATCAACAGCAGCATCAGCAGGTAGCCCGCCGGATTGCCGCTGACGCTAGACCATTTCATCAGCAGGGTGCCGGTGATTTCCAGCGCGATCGCCAGAGCCAGTAACATCCAGTACAGCATGATTTATTTTCCACAGAACAGGGGATAACGCGCCCGCCTTGGCGGCAGGATATAACAGCTTAATGTCGTAGGGTTAAAGCGGGACTAAAGCGCGTTACGCCAGTGTTGTTCACCGGAAAGGGATAAGGCAGAAGAGAAAGCGGGGCACTGCATGATGGGGTCGAGCCTGACCATATTATCCATAATTTTTACAACTTATCCGCGTTGTTGCTTTTCGTCGGTGCGGAAAGGAAATTGTCTCCGGTAGTTGAACACGGCTCTGTTATAGCATGCGGATGTGGTGTTTATCTTGCTGTTTGCGATTCTTTACCCTGGTATTGATGGTTTGTTTAGTTATTCCGACTGCTTAAGCGTTCCATGGCGTGATCACACTGACGCGTGAGAACGGCGCGCTCACTTCAGGCTGTGGGATATAGCCGTGAAAGGCCAGCAGGCTCTGGAAAATGCAGCGTGCATCCTGCTGCAGCTCGTGGTGGATCAGCAGGTCCATTTTTCCCTCGCTCAGCAGCTGGCGGTTCTCACTATCCAGGTCGTGGCCGATGAATACCGCGATTTCCCGCCCGGCAGCGGCAAAAGCGCGCACGATGGCGCTGTTGCCGCCGCCAGCACAGTACACCGCCCCCAGTGCCGGATGGCGCTCCAGCTGCTGCGCCAGCGCGCAAAAAGTGGGGTGATCGATGCCGTATCCGGCGCTGATGCGCAGCGTGGTCAACGCCGGGGCCATCTGCGCCAGCGCCGCGCAGAACCCGGCGGCGCGATCCTGTTCCCCCTGAAAGCGTTCGCTGCCCGTTACCACTGCCACCTGTGGCGTGCGCTGCCCCAGCAGGCGCGCCATCAGATACGCCGCCGTATGCCCGGCCGAGTGGTTGTCGATACCGACGTAGCGAATGCGCTGGCTGTCCGGCAGGTCGGTCACCAGCGTCACTACCGGCACCCGTTGCTTCAGCAGTTCTTCAATAACCTCCGTCAGCATGCGGTCATTTTCCGCCTTGAGAATAATGCCGTAGCTGTCGCTGGCGCAGCGCTGCATCAGCCGGCGGATCTGCTGGGGGTCGGTGTTCTCAAAGACATGCAGGCGCAGGGTAAGGCGGAAAGGGGCAAAGCTGGCAATCTCCGCCAGCAGCGCATCGGTCACCAGCTGGCTGAAACGCGTGGGCGTATGCAGGATAACGTCGATCGGGATAGTGCGGCCGCTGGCGAGGCTCATGCGCTGCTGCTGTTCAAGGTCGCGCAGCGCCTGCGCTATACGGCGCTCCGTCTGGGCGTGAACCGCGCCGCGCTGATGCAGCGCACGGTCGACCGTGGCTTTACTGACGCCAGCCTGAGCAGCGATCTGCTTGATGGAAAATTTCATTTCTGAGGTGTTTCTGAGGTGGTTTGCCGGACAGTAAACCATCTTTTCAGGATATTTCCTGCGTAGCGGCTCGCATTTTGTCGTGCCAGGCCAGGCAAATTGCCGCGCAGCGGTGTATGTTGCAGGCATCCTGAACGGGGGGCTATAGGGATGTACGAATTTACGTTGATTTTACTGCTGCTGCAGCAGATGTGTGTGTTCCTGGTTATCGCCTGGCTGATGAGTAAAACCCGCCTGTTTATCCCGCTGATGCAGGTCACGGTGCGGCTGCCGCACAAGCTGCTGTGCTACATCACCTTCTCGATCTTCTGCATTATGGGCACCTATTTTGGCCTGCATATTGAAGATTCGATTGCCAATACGCGGGCGATTGGTGCGGTGATGGGCGGGCTGCTGGGGGGGCCAGTGGTCGGCGGGCTGGTGGGGCTGACGGGCGGGCTGCACCGCTATTCCCTTGGCGGCATGACCGCGCTGAGCTGCATGATCTCAACCATCGCCGAAGGGCTGATTGGCGGCGTGGTGCACAGCGTGCTGATCAGGCGCGGGCGCAGCGATAAGGTCTTCAGCCCGCTCACCGCGGGGCTGGTCACCTTTTTTGCCGAGCTGATGCAGATGGCGATTATTTTGCTGATCGCCCGGCCGTTTAACGATGCGCTGCACCTGGTGCAGAGCATTGCCGCGCCGATGATGGTGACGAATACCGTCGGCGCGGCGATGTTTATGCGCATCCTGCTCGACAAGCGGGCGATGTTTGAGAAGTACACCTCGGCGTTCTCCGCCACTGCACTCAAGGTAGCGGCCTCGACCGAGGGGATACTGCGCCAGGGGTTTAACGAAGAGAACAGCATGAAGGTGGCGCAGGTGCTGTATCAGGCGCTGGATATCGGCGCGGTGGCCATCACCGACCGCGAGCGGCTGCTGGCGTTTACCGGCACCGGTGATGATCACCATCTGCCGGGCAGGCCGATCTCCTCTTCCCTGACCTGGCGCGCTATCGACAGCGGCGAAGTGGTGTACGCCGACGGCAATGAAGTGCCGTATCGCTGCTCGCTGCACCCTAACTGCAAACTGGGTTCGACGCTGGTGATCCCGCTGCGCGGGGAAAACCAGCGGGTGATCGGCACCATCAAACTTTACGAGCCGCGTAACCGCTTGTTCAGCTCGATTAACCGCACGCTGGGAGAGGGCATCGCGCAGCTGCTATCGGCGCAGATCCTCGCCGGACAGTATGAGCGGCAGAAGGCGTTGCTGGCGCAGTCAGAGATCAAACTGCTGCACGCGCAGGTCAACCCGCACTTCCTGTTTAACGCGCTCAATACCCTGATGGCGGTGATCCGCCACGACAGCGACAAGGCCGGGCAGCTGGTGCAGTATCTGTCGACCTTCTTCCGCAAGAACCTCAAGCGGCCGTCGGAGATTGTTACGCTGGCCAATGAGATTGAGCATGTAAATGCCTATCTGCAGATCGAGCAGGCGCGCTTTCAGTCGCGGCTCTGCGTGCAGCTGCTGGTGCCGCCGGAGCTGGCGCATCACCAGCTGCCCGCCTTTACCCTGCAGCCTATCGTCGAGAACGCGATCAAGCACGGCACCTCACAGCTGCTGGGCAACGGCGAGATTACGCTGCGCGCCAGCCGCGACGGGCAGCATCTGCTGCTGGCGATTGAGGATAACGCCGGGCTGTACCAGCCAAAGAGTGAAGGCAGCGGGCTGGGCATGAGCCTGGTGGATAAGCGCCTGCGCGTGCGTTTTGGTGACGGCTACGGCATCAGCGTGACCTGCGAGCCGGACCGTTTTACCCGTATTACCCTGCGCCTGCCGCTGGAGGAGCCAGTATGTTAAGCGTTTTAATTGTCGATGATGAGCCGCTGGCGCGGGAGAACCTGCGCATCCTGCTCCAGCAGGAGGGCGATATCGCGATTGTCGGCGAGTGCGGCAACGCCATTGAAGGCATCGCCATGGTGCACAAGCTGCGGCCAGACGTGGTGTTTCTCGATATCCAGATGCCGCGCATCAGCGGGCTGGAGATGGTCAGCATGCTTGATCCGCAGCAGCGGCCGTGGATTGTGTTCCTCACCGCCTTTGACGAGTTTGCGGTGCAGGCCTTTGAGGAGCACGCCTTTGACTATCTGCTGAAGCCGGTAGAGGCAGCGCGCCTGGGCAAGACGCTGGCGCGCCTGCGCCAGGGGCATCAGCAGCAGGAGGTGCAGGATGTCTCGGTGCTGCCGGAGAGCCAGCAGCCGCTGAAGTTTATTCCGTGCAGTGGGCACAGCCGCATCTGGCTATTACAGATGGAGGAGGTGGCGTTTGTCAGCAGCCGCCTGAGCGGCGTCTACGTCACCAGCCACGACGGCAAGGAGGGGTTTACCGAGCTGACGCTGCGGGTGCTGGAGCACCGCACGCCGCTGCTGCGCTGCCACCGTCAGTATCTGGTGAATATGGCGCATCTGAAAGAGATCCGCCTGGAGGATAACGGCCAGGCGGAACTGCTGCTGCGTGATGGTCATACCGTGCCGGTGAGCCGCCGCTATCTCAAAAGCCTGAAGGAGGCGCTGGGGCTGTAGTTTACACGGCAGGTTGTAGTTTACACGGCAGGGTGTCGCTTAAATGACAGGCTGCGGCTTCAGCGCGGCAAATGCGGTGCGGATCTGCGCTTCCGGCAGCTGTACGCCGATAAACACCAGCGTACTGGCGGGCTGCTCCTCGGGCTGCCATTCCCGGTCCCAGTCGGCGCTGTACAGGCGCTGCACGCCCTGGAACAGCAGGCGGCAGGGCTGACCGTCGATCCACAACATGCCTTTGTAGCGCAGCAGGCTGTCGGCGAACCCGGACAGCAGTTCCTCCATGACTTTTGATACTGCCTCCAGCGCGACCGGGTAGTCCAGCTCGACCACGACTGAATTGATATCGTTATGCTTATCGGCGATAAAATTAAAGCGCGGTGCGCTATTGATGACCTGCTCTTCCAGCATAAAACCGCGGGTGTTAAACAGCAGGCTGAGGTCTATCTCACCGTTCACCACCGGATAAACCGGCGCGCGGGCGTTGATGCGCTGCAGCCGTGCCAGCAGATTGGCTGGGGTTCCGGCAACGTCGGTTTTGCTCAGCAGAATGCGGTCGGCATAGCCAATCTGCGACTGCGCCAGAGTGAACTGGTCCATCTGCTGTTCGGCGTGTACGGCATCGACCAGCGCGATCACCCCATCAAGCAGATAGCGCTCGCACAACACCTCGTGTGCGAAAAAGGTCTGAATAATCGGGCCGGGGTCGGCCATGCCGGTGCATTCAATCACCAGACGGTCAAAGGTAACGTCACCGCTATCGAGGCTGGCGAGCAGCTCCAGCAGTGCCTGCTCCAGCTCGCCGGAGCGCGTGCAGCAGATGCAGCCGTTGGTCAGGGTTTTGATCTGGGTGGCGCGTGCGCCGAGCAGCTGATCGTCTACGGCCACGGCGCCGAACTCGTTCTCGATCACCGCGATTTTGTAATCATGCTGGTCGTGCAGAATGTGGCGCAGCAGGGTGGTTTTGCCCGCGCCGAGAAAGCCGGTGAGCACGGTAACGGCAATCGGTGTCATGGTGTTTTCCTTATCAGCAGCAGCGCATGCCGCCTTTGCCATCTCCGCCGTAGCGCGCCTGCTGGCGCTCACGGAAGAACTCTTTGTAGGTCATCATCGGTTTGTCCGGATGATGGGTCTGCATATGCAGCACATAAGTATCGTAGTCAGGAATACCGACCAGCATCCTCGCGGCCTGGCCGAGGTATTTTTTTGCCGCGCCTAAGTTGTCGAACATCGTGTCTTCCCCGTTGTGCGGGCTGGGCATGCCCAGCCCCTACGAAAGTGCGGGATATGTCCCGCACACGGTGGCTAATGGCCGGATGAAACCTTCACCCCCTCTTTCGGCACCGCCACATACGGCGTTTCGGTATCGGTCGGTTGCGCGATCTGGCGCGCTTTCAGCCAGGCTTTGAAACCGTAGAAGATAATGCTGTAAACCACCACCAGGAACAGGATGCTCAGGCCTGCGTTGGTGTAGTTATTGATCACGATATGGTTCATGTCGGCGATCTGCTTCGCCGTCAGTTCACCCCCTGCCGCCACCTTCGCTTTATACTCCCCGGCCATATAGAAGAAGCCTTCCATCTGCGGGTTACTGCTAAACAGCTTAAGCCCCAGCGCCCAGGTGGTACAGATCAGCAGCCATACAGCAGGCAGCACCGTTACCCAGATATACTGCGTGCGCTTCATCTTAATCAGCACCACGGTCGCCAGCACCAGCGCGACGGCAGCCAGCATCTGGTTGGAGATGCCGAACAGCGGCCACAGGCTTTTCACCCCGCCCAGCGGATCAACCACGCCCTGATACAGCAGATAGCCCCACAGGCCGACGCAGCCCGCCGTGCCCACGATGCCCGCCAGCAGCGAGTCGGTTTTCTTGAGGAACGGCACAAAGTGGCCGAGCAGGTCCTGCAGCATAAAGCGGCCGGAGCGCGTACCGGCATCCAGCGCGGTCAGGATAAACAGCGCTTCGAACAGGATACCGAAGTGATACCAGAACCCCATATCGGCAATCGGCATGATTTTATCGAACACGTGGGCGATCCCCACTGCCAGCGTTGGCGCACCGCCGGCGCGGTTGAGCACCGAAGGCTCGCCGATGTCCTTAGCGGTTTGCATGATCTGTTCAGGTGAAATCACAAAGCCCCAAGAGCTGACGGTGGCCGCGGCCTGCGCCGTGACATCTTTTAACTGCGCCATTATCAGCGGCGCGTTATCGCCGCCCAGCTCGTGCAGATTTGGCATGGTAATGCCGAGGCCCGCAGGCGGGGTGTTCATGGCAAAGTAGAGGCCCGGCTCAATAATCGATGCCGCCACCAGCGCCATCACCGCCACAAAGGACTCCATCAGCATCGCGCCGTAGCCAATAAAGCGCGCATCGGTTTCGCAGGCCAGCAGCTTTGGCGTAGTGCCGGAGGCGATCAGCGCGTGGAAGCCGGAGACGGCACCGCAGGCGATGGTGATAAACAGGAACGGGAACAGCGCCCCTTTCCACAGCGGCCCGGTGCCGTCAATGTACTGGGTGAGCGCCGGCATTTTCAGCTCCGGGTTGAGGATCACGATGCCGATCGCCAGGCCAACGATCACGCCGATCTTCAGGAAAGTGGCGAGATAGTCACGCGGCGCGAGGATCAGCCACACCGGCAGCAGCGCGGAGATAAACGCATAGCCGATCAGAGTAAAGGTGATGGTGGTGTCCTTAAAGGTCAGTGCCGGTCCCCAGTACGGATCCTGGGCCACTACGCCGCCAAACCAGATGCTGGCGACCAGCAGGACCACGCCAATAAGCGAAATTTCCCCGACGCGCCCCGGGCGGATAAAGCGCATATAGATGCCCATAAACAGCGCGATCGGCACCGTCGAGCAGACGGTAAACACGCCCCACGGGCTTTCCGCCAGGGCTTTCACCACGATCAGCGCCAGCACGGCGAGGATGATGATCATAATCAGGAAGCAGCCAAACAGGGCAATGGTGCCCGGCACGGCACCCATCTCTTTTTTGATCATCTCGCCCAGCGATTCACCGTTGCGCCGCTGGGAGATAAACAGCACCATAAAGTCCTGCACCGCCCCGGCCAGCACGACGCCAGCCAGCAGCCACAGCACGCCGGGCAGGTAGCCCATCTGCGCCGCAAGCACCGGGCCGACCAGCGGGCCAGCGCCGGCTATGGCAGCAAAGTGGTGACCAAACAACACGTTGCGGTTGGTCGGCACATAGTTGAGGCCGTCGTTATTGATCACCGCAGGCGTGGCGCGCGTTGGGTCGAGCTTCATCACCTTCTGGGCGATGTACAGGCTGTAGTAGCGATATGCCACCAGATAGACCGATACCGAGGCCACCACAATCCACAGCGCGCTGATATGTTCGCCGCGCCTGAGCGCCACCACAGCCAGGCAGCAAGCCCCGATGATGCCGAGGATCATCCAGGGTATATGTTTGAAAAAATTCTTTTTATTCATAGGGAACCTGGTCATTTTCGCGTTGAAAAGGGGTAAGAGAGACGGGTCTATGGTGGCGAATTTCAATACCAGCAGGGGGGATTATTGCTTGAGCGGTTGTATAGAACGATAAGCGGTTGCTCGCCGGACTAAGCGGTTTTTCGGCGCAGCTAAGGGATTGAAAACTGTGATCAAGATCTCGTTGATGTCAGGGTGTTTGGCAACTGGCCTTGGCTCGGGTGGTAAAAACCACCCGTTAGCCCGATGTTGAAGTGATTACTGGCTGAGGCTGTCGCGTGCTTCCTGCAGTTCCTGCTGGGCGCGTGCCAGTTTTTCCTGCTGTTTAGCAATTTTCTTACTGCTACCACCGGCCTGAGCTTCGCGCAGGTCGGCCTGGCGCTCGGCGACTTTTTCCATCTTTTCCTGCACTTTCTGCTGACGGTCGGCCATCAGGCTGCTGTCGGTGCAGTGCTGATCGATCTCTTTCAGCGCTCTCTCCAGACCGGCTTTCTGTGCGCTGTTGCCATGGGCATCAGCGTACTGGATCTGCTGCGCCACTTCGACACGTTTCGCGGCACAGCCGGTCAGGGTTTCAGCGGCATGAGCTGAACCCATGACCATCAGCAGTGAAGCCATCAGAAGACGAATTTTCATGGTGAATACCTCTGTGATTTATCCCCAGCTCAGCCGAGGAATTTAAGATTTGGAACCCGGCCAGCATCGCCAGCCGGGGAAGGGAAGAGCGGAGGTTACCCCGCGAGGCGTAATCAGCCTTTGATAACGCTATCCACTGCGGCCTGAGCACACTGCTCATCCAGATTGCCGCCCGGTGCTCCGCCCACGCCGACTGCGCCGATCACCTGGTCGCCGTCACGCAGCGGCAGGCCGCCAGCCAGCAGCAGGAAGCCAGGGACTTCACGCATGCCGGCGGCGCCCGCGTTAGACTGAGCGGCTTCCATCACTTTGCCAGACGGGTTTTTGGTGCTGAGCGCGGTGAAGGCTTTCATCTTGCTGGCTTCGATGGTGTGCGGGCCGGCATTGTCCATGCGCTGCAGGGCTTTCACATTGCCGCCGCGATCCAGTACGGTCACGCTAACGTTGTAATTTTTAGCCGAGCAGGATTTGATCACCGCAGCGGCGAGGTCGTTGGCCTGCTGCAGTGAGATATTTTTTTCAGTCAGCGTGGCGGCGTGCAGGGGCAGAGCGCTCAGGCCAGCGAGTACAGCCAGGGTAGAGAAGGTAAGCTTCATCTTTAGGGTTCCTGTTATCGTTCAGAGAACCCTATTTTGCGCAAAGCGTGCGGTTACTACTATTCGGTTAATTACCCGTTCGACCTGGTAGATTTACCAGGTTGCGACAGCATTTTCAGCCGGGCGTACTCCCAGACCAGCGGGGCGAGGCTGCTGACTTCCAGCCGGGCGAAGATCGAGGCGCGATGAGCTTCGGCAGTGCGCGGTGAGAGCGAAAGTGCGCGGGCGATCTCCTTGGCGCTTTGGCCCTCGACCAGCAGCTCGAGCACTTCGCGTTCACGCAGGGTGAGCTGGGCGAATTTGTTCTCCAGCAGCTGTCGCTCCTGCTGCTGCGCGGCCCGCTGCTCGCTCTCCACCAGCGCTTCGCTGATGCAGTCGATCAGCTTGTCGCTGTCGAGCGGCTTGGTGAAAAACTCCCAGGCACCGTGCTGAAAGGCGCGGCGGCAGAGGTCGATGGTGCCGTGCCCGGTCATCAGGATCACCGGAACCAGCGGATAGTGCTGCGAGGTCTCCTCCAGCCAGCTCAGGCCACTTTTGCCGGGCATGCGAATGTCCATCAGCAGGCAGCCGGTTAGCGTGGGCGTTACGCTGCTATCGGCTTCAAAGGCGGCCACGCTGCTGTAGGTAGTGACCTGCCAGCCCAGCGTTTGCAGCAGAAAACTGAGTGAGTCGCGGATTGAGGCATCATCGTCAATCAGCCAGATAGGTGAGGTACTCATTGCTGCTCCCATAACTGAAAATGCAACTGGATACAGGCACCACCGCCCGCATGGTTAGAGAGGGTGATTTTGCCGTTCATGCGCAACATCAGGGTTTCGGCCAGCGACATCCCAAGGCCAATTCCTTCACTGCGGGTGGTGTAAAACGGCATCAGCGCCTGCTCTATTCCTTCGGTTGAGAATCCGCGCCCGCCGTCGGTTAAGGTTAGCACCACGCTTTCTTCTTCCCGGCGGCAGTGCACCTGCACCCAACCTTTGCGCTGGCTGCTTTGCGCCTGTATCGCATTGCTCAGCAGGTTGTGCAGCACCTGTTCCAGCCAGAGCGGATCGGCTTTTACCTGTAGGGAAGGCGGGGGGAAGTCGCGCTGCACGGTGATATCGCCTTCGCGAATTTCACGCGCCAGCAGATCCTCCACTCGCGTCCAGACGCGTTTGATCTCTACCGCGCCCAGCGTGACTTCACGCTGTTCCAGATGGTCGCGAAAACGCTGTAGTAGCGATGCGATGCGCTGTGTCTGACCCAGCGCGCCTTCCAGCGCGGCAGGTATCTGGCTGACGTCGCCTTTGGCCAGCAAATGCTGTGCCGCCTTTAACCAGTTCTGAATCGCCGCCAGCGGCTGATTGATCTCATGCACCATGCCGGTGGTGATTTCCCCCAGCGCATTCAGCCGGGTATGTTGATAAAACTGTGCGCGGCGGTCGGCCTGGCGCTGGCGCTGGTACTGGTGCACGAACACCATCATCAGCGTCAGCAATGCCGCCAGCAGCAGCGGTGGCCACAGTGCGAGCGCCTGCCAACGTGGCGAAGCGCTGGCCGTCAGCGTGAACGGCTGCAGCTCCTGAGCGAAGGTAGTGGTCCAGTGCCACCAGCCGACGCTCTCCTGAGCCCGCGAGCTGAGCAGCACGGTGCCCTGCCAGTTTAGCGCCAGATGCCGGAAGCCAGACTGTTTTCTCGCGTCGTCAATCACCGGGCGGAAGTCGACCAGTTCGCGCACCTGCTGCCAGGGGTTGTTCAGCCAGTAGCGGCCATTGTCCGCTGGGGTAATGCGGATCTCCTGCGAAGCGTTGGCAGGCAGCGGCTCAATGGCGACAATTTGCGGAAATTTATGGTTCAGGGCGGCGGCATCGCTGCCGGGGGAGATCAGCGGCAGCACGGCGGCATTTTGCGTTAAGCGGTAGGCAATCTGGGTTTCCAGTGCCTGAAAAGAGGCCTCAAAGCTTTTCCACTGCTGATAAAGCTGCACGCCAGGCACCAGCACCAGCGGGATCAGCATCAGGATCAGCCAGACGATCAGGCTGCGTTTTATGAGCGGAGGCGTCACCAGTTTATCCTTATATCAAATGGGCTGCCTGATTGAGCCTTAATTATTACCAGGAATCAACCGTGCGGCGAGTTGAACAGGACCGGTCCCGGTAACAAAATGAGTAATGAGTGCCATATGTAAATTGTTGACGCGTTTCGGAAAATACGTTAAATCACTGGAGCCTTTCTGATCCGCTATTTTTAGTCACATTAAAATAATAAAAAAAATCCAATTTCACTGGAGCTATTTGCATTATGCCAGGACGAAGAACAGGTAAAACCCCTAACGAAGAACATCTCGAATATCTCTGCCGGATGGCTTTCCTGAGTGGTTTAGGGGTTATTGTCGGGTGGCTGGCGGTATTCAGTTTGATGCACCAATGGGGAGAGGTTGAGTCACTGCTGGTGATGGCTGGTGCAGCCCTGGCCAGCTGGCGGGTTGCAATGCGCGGCAATTTTTCCAGCGGGCTGATGCTGGCCCAGCTGCTTCATCTTATTTACGTCGTGGTGTTTTGCCTGCGCTATGATATTCCCGACCAGGGGATCCCGCGAACCACGCACCTGTATCTGCTGACTGTCGCGCTGGTGGGCTATATCAATTATCAGCGCAGGCACACGCTGGCACAGCTGGCGCTTATCGCCAGCACGCTGCTGGCGTTTATTATTCTCAGCAGTGCCGACTTAATCTATCCATTTGCTCACCCCATGCAACACCGATTGCGTATTTATATCCCGCTGGTGAATGTCATTTTAGCCACGGGGATTTTATGCGCTGGCATCGTGGCGATGCAGGCCGACTTTTCCCGCCGCAGCGAGAAGATCCGCGCGATCCAGCATGCGCTCTACAATGACGAATTCGTGCTGTTTTATCAGCCGCTGCTGAATGCGACCGGGCAGATTAGCGGAGCCGAAGCGCTGCTACGCTGGCAGCTGCCGGGCAAGGGAGTGGTGCCGCCGTCCGAGTTTATTCCCGCTGCCCAGCAGGCCGGGCTGATGCCTGCGGTGGGGGACTGGGTGATCGGCAGCGCTTTTCGCGAGCTGGCACACTGGCAGGCTAACCCGGCCACGTCGCATCTTACGCTGTCGATCAACGTTACCGTGGATCACCTGATGAAACCTGAGTTCGTTGCGCGCCTGATCCAGCAGGCGGACAGGGCGCAGATCCCCCCTGCGCGGGTGAAGCTTGAACTGACAGAGAGCGTGTTTGCCTCCGATATCGACGCCGTGGTGGCGAAAATGGTTGCCCTGGCCGCTGCCGGATTCCGCTTCTCGCTCGATGATTTTGGCACCGGTTTTTCATCGCTTAGCTATCTGCGCCGCCTGCCGCTGGAGCAGATCAAAATCGACCGCAGCTTTATCTCCGGCGCAAGTGAAAATCGTAAGGGGGCAGTGATCGCCAGGAATATTGCGCGCATGGGGCTGGAGCTGAAGCTGGAAGTGCTGGCCGAAGGCATTGAAACGGCGGAGCAGTGGTCGCTGATGCAGGATTTTGGCTGTACGGCGTTTCAGGGGTTCTACTTTTCGCGCCCGCTGAGTATTGAAGATTTTCGCGCTTTTTCGCTGCAGAATCGGCAACAGGGGCCGGCGTGAAGCAGGTTGATGGGATACAGCAAAGCCCCGGTCTTATCACCAGGGCTTGATGATTGCTGTGGCATCAGCCAAACAGCCGCTGACGGTTTTGCGTCAGCGCGTGCGCCACGTCGGGCAGCATCGGGAAGGAGCTTTGGCCACCATATTTCTGAATCGAGCAGGAGCTGATCTCTGCCGCGAAGGGAATCGCTTCCTCCAGGGCAATATGGTTGACCAGGCAATAAGCGATGCCGCCGATAAATGAGTCCCCCGCCCCGGTGGTATCCACCACGTCCGGGCAGAATACCGCCGGATAGTGTTGCGCTCCCGCCTGACTCGACAGCACGGCGCCTTTTTCCCCCAGCGTAATAATCACCTGGCCATTAACCCGCTGATGCAGCTCCGCCGCGCAGGTGATGGCATCGCTCACCGAGGCGACGGAGCTTTGATTCATCAGGCTGGCTTCGGTCTCATTGACCACCAGGAAATCGACCTGGCTGAGCGCCTGCGCGGAGATGTGGCGGGCAGGGGCATTGTTCAGCAGGATCTGGCAGTGGTGCTGGCGCGCCAGGGCGATGGCGCGATCCACCACCTGTTCAGGGATCTCGGATTGCAGTATCACCAGCGGGCGATCGCGAAACAGATCGTCGGTAATATCGGCTTCGCCGATCAGATAGTTCGCCCCTTTAATAATCGTGCTGCAATAGTCACCGGACTCGAGGATCTGCACGATGCCAATGCCGGAGGTTTTTCCGCGCTGGCTAATTTGAGTCACGGAAACCCCGTTCTCGCTCAGCGATTTAAGCAGTTCGCTGCCGTAAATATCATTGCCGACACAGCCAACCATATTCACATTCAGCCCCAGTTTGGCGCACTGCACCGCCTGGTTTGCGCCTTTTCCACCGGGCATCAGCATCAGCTCATTACCGGTGAAGGTCTCCCCAATCTCCGGCAGGCGATCCTGCTGGACGAGAATGTCATAGTTAAGACTGCCAATAACAACAACATTATGTTTCATCATTTCGGCCCTTAATTGGCGGTGCGTTTGGACGCCACCGCATTTCTGGTGTTGTGTAAACTGGTTTGGCTCTTTTCGCTGGTTTTGCTGGCGATAATGGTAAAAATGGCATCCAGAATATTGAGGTGGACAATACGCGTGGTGGCATTTTCCCCGGTAATCGGGTTGTTTTTCACCGAGGAGATAATCGAGTGTTTGGCGATCAGGCTGAGCGGGCTATTGGGATAGTTGGTCAGGCAGATGGTTTCGGCACCATGCTCATTGGCGGCTTTAACCATCTGGATAATATCGGTGGTCTGCCCGGAGTGCGAAATCGCCAGCAGAATATCGCCCGGCTGCATCAGCGAGGCGGTCATCAGCTGCTTGTGGCTGTCGCTGAATACCGAAGAGAAGATGCCAATCTTGAGCAGCTTATGATTGAAGTCATCGCAGATCGATCCCGACCCCCCGCAGCCGGCAATAAAGATACGTGCGCTTTCCGGCTTGTTAATAAACAGCCATGCGACGGCCTTGATCACCGCGCTGTTAATCACGCTCAACGATTCCTGTAGTGCCATAACTGAATTCAGGAAGGTGCTCTCAATAACCTGTTCGACATACTTTTCAGAGTCGGGGATCAGCGGAATATCGACAATCTCCTCCTGCGAGTTAACCTGCCTGCCAATATTGAGCTTTAGATCGTGAAAACCGGTGAAGCCCAGCTTTTTCGACACTTTGGTAATACTGGAAACGCTGACGTTGAGATAATTAGCGATATCCGTAATACACATTTTAGATAATGACTGGGGGTTGTCATCAATAAAGCGGGCAATTGAACGTTCTTTTTTACCCAGCTCGGGTGCAAGCGTTCGCGCCAGTAAAAATATCTCATTGCCTTTAAGTCGGTTATGCATGTTCAGGGCTCGTAGAAAAATTTATCCGTAAGCTAGCATGGGGGGTAAACGAAAAGTGTTAACCAGATCACATGCTGTAAAACGTTTTACTATGTCGTTTTACTGGGAGTAAAATAAAATCATCATATTATGCGCTTTCATTTTACTGGCAGGAAAATGAAAGCATAAGTATCTGTTTTAAAGGTGTTTTACTGATAATAAAATTTTCACTATTAAAAACTTTCTGTCAGTTTTATTTTCGGTGTTATTTGATTTTTACCATTTACCACGCGGGTAAATTCACTTATAACGCAAGGGAAACTTCATGCAAGGATATTTAAAATGAAATTCTCTTCCCGTATTAATTCATTTCGTTCCCGTCCTGAGTTATTTGACGCTAAGAATAAAATGGATACCTGCGATCTGATTACCCGAATGGGTAGCGTAGATGGCTTAACGCATATTGAACTTAACTACCCGGAACACTTTGTTGGCCAGAGTAAAGAGCTGATTAAACAGACCATCGCCGATAATAACCTGCAGGTAGGCGGCATCGCGCTGCGCTATAACAAGGAGTTTATCGACGGTGAATTCACTAATCCTGACGCCGCGCTGCGCCAAAAAGCGATTGATATCACGCTGGAAGCGGCAGAAGTGTGCAAGTACCTCGGTGGCAATACCGTCACGCTGTGGTTTGGCTACGATGGCTACGACTATCCGTTTCAGCAGGACTACTTCCGCGCTTACGAGCTGCTGGTCAGCGCCCTGCAGACCGTCACCCATGCACACCCGGATATGCAGTTCAGCTTTGAATACAAACCCTACGAGCCGCGCACTTTCTCCTTTATCGGCGATGTGTCATCAACCCTGATGCTGATTGACGATGTGGGCGCGGATAATCTCGGCATTACTCTCGACTTCTGCCACATGATCATGAAGAAAGAGAACCCGGCCTTCTCACTGTTCCAGTCGGCTCGCAAAAATCGCCTGGTCGGCTTCCATCTGAATGACGGCTACGGACATTTTGACGATGGTCTGATGCTGGGCTCGGTGCATCTGATGCAGACCCTGGAATACATCTACTACGCAAAACGCGTGAATTTCAGCGGCCTGATCTATTTCGATACTTTCCCGAGCCGCGAAGATCCGGTGGCCGAGTGCGCGCAAAATATCCGCATGTATAAGGCGCTGGCAGGCTTTATTGACCGCCTGAGCATTGACGAAATTGATCGGCTGATCAAAAGCCAGGATGCACTAAAAGTGCAGGGCATGCTGATGAAAATGATCGCCGAATAAAAACAAAATTAAAAACTTACCTCTTACTCACTACCAGTCGGTGTCAGACACCGGGGGAAACTATGTTTAATAAAATAGGTTTGCCTAAGAACTTGCTGTGGGGCTATATCGGCCTGACTATTTTTATGATCGGCGATGGCGTTGAACAAGCCTGGATATCAATCTGGCTGGTGGAAAAAGGGCTTTCTGTCGCCCAGGCCTCCTACCTGCTGACCGCATATGGCGTGACCGTGACCCTGGCCGCCTGGGTGACCGGCGTGCTGGTACAAACGCTCGGCCCGCGTAAGGTGATGCTGTTTGGCCTGGTGACCTTTGTGATAGGCAGCGTTGGCTTTATCGCAATTGGCCTGCAAACCATGCATATGGCGTGGATGCTGCCGTTCTACGCGATACGCGGCATTGGCTATCCCCTGTTTGCCTATTCGTTCCTGATCTGGATTAACTACAGCACGCCAGTTGAACGACGTGCGACGGCGGTTGGCTGGTTCTGGTTCACTTTCTCGCTGGGCTTGAGCGTTATCGGCCCGTTCTTCTCCTCGCTGGCGTTGCCGGTGCTGGGCGAAATCCACGTGCTGTGGGTCGGGATGCTGTTTGTGATCGTCGGCTCGGTGCTGGGGATCTGGGTGAACCGCGACGTGGTGCCGGCTTCGGAGATCCACCCGTTCAGCGCCGCCGAGTTGCTGAAGGGCATCACCATCCTGCAACGCCCGGTGATTGCCATGGGGCTGGTGGTGAAGTCGGTGAACGGCATTGCGCAATATGGCCTGGCGACGTTCCTGCCGCTCTACCTGATCAGCTACGGCTACAGTAAAACCGAGTGGCTGCATATGTGGTCGGCGGTATTCCTGGTAGCGATTTTTGCCAACCTGTTCTTTGGCTTCTTCGGCGATAAATTTGGCTGGCGCACCACCATTATGTGGGTCGGTGGCTTCGCTTATGCTGCGGTGCTGATTTTGGTGTGGGCGGTGCCGCAGGTACTGGGCCACAACTTCTATGTGATGATGTTTGTGCTGTGCCTGTGCGGGATCACCATGGCGGGTTACGTGCCGCTGTCGGCACTGTTCCCGATGCTGGCGCCGGACAGTAAAGGGGCGGCGATGTCGGTGCTGAACCTGGGGGCCGGTCTGGGGGCATTTATCGCACCTGCCATCACCGCGCTATTTTACTCTTCGCTGGGTGCTGGCGGCGTACTGGGGATTTATGCCGGGCTGTATGTGCTCAGTGGCGTACTGACCCCGTTCCTGAAAACCCCGCAGGAGCTTGCGGCGCAGGATGTGGTGAAGGGCAAGGGCGCTCTGCGGCACTCTGAATAACGAAAGCTTTATGAATGCATCCCTGTAGAGAGGCTCACGGCCACCCCCTGGCCGTGAGCCTGTTGCAATCAGCCCTTAACCTGTTTGCTTAAGGTTTAGCGGAGGAAATAATTTTGGACATCCCTCAGGCCATCGGTGGTTTTTTTAGGGGGGCTAAATTTAAGGCCGCTGCGAGTTCTGCCGCAGCGGGAACAGGCGGGTATTGATAATAGCAATATTCACTTCGCACGGCTGACCATCATCAAGAAACACGGTTTCGTTGATTTCAATGACCGCATCGTTTTGCGCCAGGTTAAGCAGGGCCAGTACGTCGGGATCGGTGAGATTGAGCGCCGTTAAATTTTGATCCCTGCGCTGTATTTTTTTACCGGTTATCTGCTCAAGGTATGAGTATTTGGATATTTCCAGCTTGCTGAACTCCATACTGCTAAACAGGCTGACCGGCAGGTGAATGTGTTCCAGCGCCACAGGAATATCATCAAAGCACATCAGGCGTAAAATTTTATATACCTGGTCGCTGTTCTTAATGCGTAGCGCCTGCGCTATTTCCGGCGAGGGCACGCGCATAATACTGACCGAGACTATTTTTCTTACCCCTTTGTGGCCGTGCTTTTGCGCCTGATAATCAAAAGGGGAGAGGGCATGAAACCGTCCTGCGTTATTGCTGATGCCAATAGAGCCAACAAACAGCCCGGATCCTTTCACCCGGTATATTCGCTGCTGCTCAATCAGAATCCGCGTCGCTTCGCGCACGGTTGCGCGCGTAATGCCAATATTTTTGGCAATGGCAATTTCCGTATCGAGCTTATCTCCGGGCAGCAGTTTGTCAGCTTTAATTTTTGTCAGGATATAATCGACAACTTCTTTCTGTTTTTCTGTAATGCCATCGATCATTTCAATTCATCCCGCTCAGAGTGAGGGCCGACTCGCCTGAGTCGTGCCTGCACAGGTGTGCTCTTTATTATTGCTGTATGCCACTTCAGTGACATCGAGTTGTGATCAAGTTAACGAATTTACATTCAAGCTCAACATGTCCAGCACTATTTTAACTTTACATATTGTATCTGTACACCTCCGGGTTCATCATCAAGATGACTATACATCTTAAACCTGTCTAGACTTGATCATAGAGTACCAAAGTCAAGTGACAGGGGCAGCAGCTCTCAATGATGTGACAGATAACGCTATCAGCTTCATTCAGAGATTCCGAAGCTGACTGTACATCACTGCGAGCTTTCCCAGGAGAAAGGCGATGTCGCAGCTGGCACAGTGGTTGAATAACGAAAAAATTCAGTATGTTGATAACGTGGCGGACTGGAAAGAAGCGCTGCAAATTGCCGCGCGTCCTCTGCTTAATGAAGGGGCAATCGCACAGAGCTATATTGATGCCATTATTCGGCAGAAAGAGGAGATTGGGCCTTATTTTGTCATCGCCCCACATATTGCCATGCCCCATGCGCGCCCGGAAGAGGGGGCCAGTCAGCTGGGGTTATCAATCGTCAAGCTGGGGCAGGCGGTGAAGTTTGATTCGGAAGAGAATGACCCGGTCGACGCTATTTTTATGTTTTCTGCCCCGGACAGTCATAGCCATATTGAAATGATCTCGCAGCTGGCGGAGGTCCTTTCTGACGAAGAGATAATGGACAAAATTTTTAATGCGCGCAGTCAGGAAGCGCTTAAACAGATTCTGTTAGCAGGCAATGCTTAACGGACAGTTTGATTATCAACAACAGGTGATGAGGTCTGAGATGAAAATTATGGCGGTGTGTGGTTCAGGTTTAGGCAGCAGCTTCATGATGGAAATGAATATCAAGAAAGTGCTGAAGAAACTCGAAATCGAAGCGGATGTTGACCATTCCGATCTCGGGTCTGTGACCCCTGATGTGGCAGATGTCTTCGTCATGGCGAAGGATATTGCTTATAGCGCCAACCTTCCGGAGGGAAAAGTTATCATTATTAATAATATTATCGACCTGAAAGAAGTCGAAAATAAAATACGCGAGTATTTTGATAAATAAAAAAATTTGTCACTTTAGATGAACACCTTACCCTAGAGGTTACTATGTTTACTCAAAACCTTTTGCAATTTGTCGTCGACGTGCTGAAGGTGCCATCCATTCTGGTGGGGCTGGTGGCGCTATTCGGGCTGGTGGCACAGAGAAAGCCTTTCCCCGAGGTGATTAAAGGGACGGTGAAAACCATCCTCGGCTTTCTGGTGCTGGCTGGCGGGGCAACGGTGCTGGTCGGCTCGCTGACGCCGCTGGGTGACATTTTCAAACAAGCTTTTGATGTGCAGGGGATCATCCCCAACAATGAGGCGATGGTATCCATTGCACTGGCGAAGTATGGCGCACCGACTACGCTGATTATGGCTTTCGGTATGGTGGCTAACATTGTCGTTGCCCGTTTTACCCGACTGAAATATATCTATCTGTCAGGCCACGTCACTTTTTATATGGCCTGTATGGTGGCCATTATTCTGTCGGTGGCCGGTTTTGAAGGGGTGCAGTTGATTTACACCGGCTCCCTGGCTCTGGGCATGCTGATGGCATTTTTCCCGGCGCTGGCCCAGCCCTATATGCGTAAAATCATCGGTGGCGATCATGTAGCCCTGGCGCACACCGGAACGATTGGCTATGTGTTATCGGGCTGGATTGGTTCGGTAGTGGGGAAAGGTTCGAAATCCACCGAAGAGATGAACATGCCAAAAAACCTGAGTTTTTTGCGCGACAGCACCATCTCCATCTCCCTGACCATGATGATCATTTACCTGATCCTGTCTGTTTCCGCAGGTAAAGAGTATGTCGAGAGCCACTTCAGCAACGGTCAAAACTACCTGGTCTACTCCTTTATTCAGGCGATCACCTTTGCTGCTGGGGTGTTTATCATTCTGCAGGGCGTGCGCTTAATCCTTGCGGAGATTGTCCCGGCCTTTACCGGCTTCTCTGAGAAGCTGGTGCCCAACGCACGACCTGCGCTGGACTGCCCGATCGTCTTCCCTTATGCCCCTAACGCGGTGCTGGTGGGCTTTATTTCCAGCTTTGTAGGCGGCCTGGTGGGGTTGTTTATCCTCGGCCAGCTGCACTGGGTATTGATCCTGCCGGGGGTGGTACCTCACTTCTTCTGCGGCGCTACGGCTGGGGTATTTGGTAATGCGACCGGCGGCAAGCGCGGTGCGATTTGCGGCGCGTTTGCCCACGGCATTTTGATCACCTTCCTGCCTGTGGCCCTGCTGCCGGTGCTCGGTGCGATTGGGCTGACCAATACCACCTTCTCGGATACCGATTTTGGCGTGGTGGGTATTCTTCTCGGCAATATGGCGCGCTTTATGGATAAAGGCACCATCACCATGATCATTACCGGTATTTTTGCGCTGCTGGTGGTGTACAACTTTGCGGCGAAGAAGAAGGTGATGGTGGAAGAGAGTCCAGAGTAATACCTTTGTGGATCACATCCAGAGAGGAGACGCTCTCTGGATTGATCAGGTACTTTTTCCGCTATGGGGTAACGCGCATCACTTTCTGCGTCAGGCTCATGGCGGAATCAAACGGGCTGGTATTGCGCACGATCTTAACCATCACGCTGGCGCCCAGCCAGAGCTGGTAAAGGCTTTCAGCGACGTTAGCGGGAGTATCATCAATCACCAGTGAGCCTTCGGCCACGCCCTGCTCCAGCGCATCAGCCAGGCGCGAAATAATTCCAGACGTGCCAGACTGAAGGGTGGCACGCATATTGTCTGAGAGATCGGCCACTTCGGCACCGAGCTTGACGGCAAGGCACCTACCCTGGCAATCGGAGAATGACTGTGTTTCTTGCCACAGTCGCCAGTAATTCATCAGCCGCTGCGCCATCGTCAGACCGGGCTGGCTGAGCGTGCTGTCGAGCTCTGCCAGATAATCCGCAAAATAGTGCGCCAGCATATCAACGCCGAAGGCTTCTTTCGAACTGAAATAGTGATAGAACGAGCCTTTAGGGACACCCGCATCTTTGAGTATTTCATTCAATCCAACGGCAGAAAATCCCTTACCGGCCATGATGCGCTGGCCTGTAGCAAGAATGTGGTCGCGGATTTCATTGCCATGGAATTGAGTTGCAGTTGTCATAGGGTCACGTTACCAAAAGCCAGGTCGGTTGTCTGTTCGCGGGAGAGTAGAACCCTATTTTCACAAAAACGGCTCTACTCGTCCACGCCACAATATCAGCCTGCTTCTATTCAGCCAGCTGTTTAAGCAGCTGTTCTGCCGTCGCTGCAGACGACGTTGGGTTTTGTCCGGTGATCAGCAGGCCATCACTGACCACATAGGAACTCCAGTCCGGGCCTTTGGAGTAGATCCCGCCTTTGGCAATCAGCTCGTCTTCCACCAGGAATGGCACCACCTCAGTCAGGCCGACCGCTTCTTCTTCGCTGTTGGTGAAGCCGGTCACCTTTCTGCCTGCCACCAGCGGTTTTCCTTCAGGCGTTGTGACGTGGCGCAACACGCCCGGCGCATGGCAAACCAGGGCGACGTGTTTGTTAGCCGCCAGGAAGTTCTCGATAAGCCTGATGGAGTTTTCATCCTCGGCCAGATCCCACAGTGGACCGTGGCCGCCTGGATAGAATACTGCGTCGTAGTCAGCCGCTGAAATGCTGTCCAGGCGAACTGTCGCGGCGAGCTGGGCGGTTGCTGCCGCATCGGCCTCAAAGCGGTGAGTATGCTCAGTCTGGAAGTCAGGCTCATTACTTTTTGGATCTAACGGCGGGTTGCCGCCTTTTGGCGAGGCCAGGGTGATCTGCGCGCCGGCATCTTTAAATGCGTAGTAGGGCGCAGCCAGCTCTTCCAGCCAGAAACCGGTTTTGCGTCCGGTATTGCCCAGCCGATCGTGTGAGGTTAACACCATAAGAATCTTCATCATCAATCTCCTGCCGTTAAGTTTAGCGTTTAAATTAGACCAGTCGTCTATGGCGCGGTGAGATTCGTGCCTGCGGTGTGGCTGAAGTAAAGTTAACACCAATTAGACCAGTCGTCTAGTGACGATGGATAAAAACTTTCAGCGTGAGTTTGCAGAAGGAGATGTGCCGTGATGATTCCGCTGTGAGATACCGCAGAAAGCAAAAAACCCGCCATAGGCGGGTTCTTCTGAATGTGGTGCCCGAACCCGGAATCGAACCAGGGACACGGGGATTTTCAATCCCCTGCTCTACCGACTGAGCTATTCGGGCAACGGGGCGCATTAAACCGTATGCCATCGATCCCGTCAACGGCTTTATTGAAGAACAGCGACTGATTGCACTCTTTTCCATCAATACTGTTCTGAAAGACCAACTTATCGTCACTTTTTCGGGCAAAATCCATAGCATTGAGGCGCTGAACTCCCTGCCGCGCAGGCTGTTTTGCCGGTTGAACCAGCAATTAAAAAATGCCATTATTGCGAAAATTCTGACGTGTTCATCATCCCCGTATCGAGGTCGCCGCCATGAGAGGTTCACTGCTGCCAGCCAGCATCTGTAACCGACATCTGCTGATGCCGGGCGCCCGCCGATCTTCCTGCTGTAATACCCTGTTGATAAATTCTTTCACCGTGCGGTGAGGTTTTCTTACGCTTAACTTTTGGCCATGCGTAAAAACAGACGCGATCTGATTTTACTGATGTCTATCGGTCTGAGCGGCACTTCATCGCTGACAGCCTGTGACTCTTTCGCCAGCAAGGCGTTTTTGCGCCTTGCTATGCTGTGCCTCTGGCACCCACTCATCCTTGACCGCCTGGGATTTGTGCTATGACACCTTTGAAAATTGCAGCCAGTACCACCGTCGCTATTCACCTCCAGACCGGGCGCGAAGTCGTGACGCTGGATAACACCGACTTTACCGATGTGGCAGCGGTGGTGCTCTCCGTTTCTGATTCGCGCTCCGGCGTGCTGGCGCTGCTGCGTCATACCGGTTTTAACCTGCCGGTGTTTATCGCGCTGGATGATGCTTCGCAGGCGGAAGATCTGCCGGCGGTGGACGGCGTGCTGAGCGGAGAGGCGGAAGATGCTGCGCTGCTGGAAGCCGCCGCCGCGCAGTACCAGGCGCAGCTGCTGCCGCCGTTCTTCCAGACGCTGACCAAATACGTGGCGATGGATAACACCACCTTTGCCTGCCCCGGCCATCAGGGCGGTGAGTTCTTCAAAAAGCATCCGGCAGGACGGCAGTTCTTCGACTTCTTTGGCGAGAACGTGTTTCGCGCTGATATGTGCAATGCGGACGTCAAGCTGGGCGATTTGCTGATCCACGAAGGCTCGGCCAAGCATGCGCAGAAGTTTGCCGCGAAGGTGTTCAACGCCGATAAAACCTACTTCGTGCTTAACGGCACCTCCAGCGCCAATAAAGTGGTGACCAATGCGCTGCTGACGCGTGGCGATCTGGTGCTTTTCGACCGCAATAATCATAAATCCAACCACCACGGGGCGCTGATCCAAGCCGGGGCGACGCCGGTTTATCTGGAAACCGCGCGCAACCCGTTTGGCTTTATCGGCGGCATTGACGCGCACTGTTTTGATGAAGCCTACGTGCGCAAACAGATCCAGCAGGTTGCGCCGCATCGCGCCAGCGACGAGCGCCCGTTCCGCCTGGCGGTGATCCAGCTTGGCACCTATGACGGCACGGTATACAACGCGCGTAAGGTGATCGACAGCATCGGTCACCTGTGTGACTACATCCTGTTTGACTCGGCGTGGGTCGGCTACGAGCAGTTTATTCCGGTGATGCAGGCCTGCTCGCCGCTGCTGCTGGATCTCAAACCCTCAGACCCTGGCATTTTCGTTACTCAGTCGGTGCATAAGCAGCAGGCGGGCTTCTCGCAGACCTCGCAAATCCATAAAAAAGATAACCACCTGCGCGGCCAGCAGCGTTTTTGCAGCCACAAGCGGCTGAACAATGCCTTTATGCTGCACGCCTCTACCAGCCCGTTCTACCCGCTGTTTGCCGCGCTGGATATCAACGCGAAAATGCATCAGGGCGAGGCCGGACGCCGCCTGTGGCACGAGTGCGTGGTGTTGGGGATTGATGCGCGTAAGGCGATCCTCGCGCGCTGTGAGATGATCCAACCATTTATTCCCGACGAGGTTGACGGTAAACCCTGGCAGGATGCGCCAACGCATGCGATCGCCGCCGATCCGCGCTACTTCAGCTTTGCGCCAGGCGCAGCGTGGCACGGCTTTGCCGGTTATGAGAAGGATCAGTATCTGGTCGACCCGTGCAAGCTGCTGCTGACCACGCCGGGCATTGATGCCGCCAGCGGCAAATATGCCTCGTTCGGCATTCCAGCCACCATCCTCGCCAACTACCTGCGTGAGAATGGCGTGGTGCCGGAGAAGTGCGATCTTAACTCGATCCTGTTCCTGCTGACCCCGGCGGAGAGCGTAGAGAAGATGGCGAAGCTGGTGGCGAAGCTGGCGCAGTTCGAGCAGCACATCAAAGAAGATGCCCTGCTGCGCGACGTGCTGCCGACCATTTACCGCAAAAATGCGGCCCGCTATGCGGGCTATACGCTGAAGCGCCTGTGTCAGGAGATGCACGATCTGTACGTCAGCCACGACGTAAAGGATCTGCAAAAGGCGATGTTCCGCCAGCAGAGCTTGCCAAAAGTGGCGATGAACCCGCAGGATGCCAATATCGAGTTTATTCGCGGGAACGTGGAGCTGGTGCCGATCGCTGAGGCAGAAGGACGCATCGCGGCGGAAGGCGCGCTGCCTTATCCTCCGGGCGTGCTGTGCGTAGTGCCGGGCGAAGTGTGGGGCGGGGCGGTTCAGCGCTACTTCCTGGCGCTGGAAGAGGGGCTGAACCTGCTGCCGGGCTTCTCACCGGAGTTGCAGGGCGTGTATGTCGAAGCGGGTGAAGACGGCGTAAAGCGCCTGCAGGGGTATGTGCTGGTGTGAAAAACTGGGTCGGGCATGCCCGACCGTTAAGGTGGTTCAGCGCAGGGGCGAGGCATGCCCGACCATTGAGGTGGTTCAGCGTAGGGGCGAGGCATGCCTCGCCCGGTACTAACCCACGCTTTATTGCAGTTCCAGAGCATCTTCCCGCGCCTGGCGCACGATAGCTTTGGCAATCCACTTGCCGATATCCTGTAGCTCATCGTTGTCACAGCCCCAGATATCCTTCATCACCAGAAAAATCTCTGAGCCGTAAACCAGCGACAGCGACTGCAGCACGCGCTCCATTAGTGCGGGCGGCAGCTCTTTACTCAGCGGCGCGGCGACTTGGGTCAGCATCGCTTTACGATTGCCGCGCACCAGCTTCTCTTTTGGCGGCACCGCATCGGTCGACTGCGACTGCGCCCACTGGGTCAGTGACAGGTGCAGCGCGGCCCTCAGCGTACCTTCATGCTTCAGCATGCGCGGAAAGGCAAAGCTCAGCAGCTCATCGATGCGCTCGCTGGCATCCTTTTTGGTCGGCTGCCAGTGTTTAATCGGGCTAAGCGTCTCCGTGACGATAGCTGAGACCAGCGCGCTTTGCGTGGGGAAGTAGCGATAAGCCGTGGCGCGCGACAGCTGCGCTTCCTGGGCTACTTCAGTGATAGAGGGAAAGGCCCCGCTATCAAACAATTTCATCGCTGTATCAATCAGTAAGCGGCGTGTTCTTGCGCGTGTTGATGTTAACCCTAACACCCCAGCGGAATCCCTTTGCTCCACGATAACCTCATTTTTCCAGTTCAAACGATCTCATCTTCGGGTCGGCAGACAGCTATAAGTGTCACCGGCGTTGACTGCCCGGGGAGGGTTGCTGCTGCTCCCAGGTCATATAAGCGTAGTCAAAATCACTAAGAGACTCATATTTCATTCAATTGATTTATCAATCTTCAAGGTGCTACTGTTAGCATCACTTAGTGTGGTTTCTTTGTACCTTATGGTTATTTACGTTTTTATCTCAAGTTAATCAACTCTTTATTAATCTAAATAACAGGTTTTTTTAACGCCAATGAATAATGATACTGGATCCATCTACGCTGTTGCGACAGCGGATACTAAAGGAAGGGAACTGTTTTACGTCAGCGGGCTGATTGCTCAGGCTGGGGTAAAAGTCGTTACAGTTGACCTGTCAACTCAACAACTTAGCACACCTTTTACCGGTGATATTTCTGCCGAAACCGTGGCGGATTTCCACCCTGAAGGGCGCGGTGCAGTGTTCTGTGGCGACAGGGGGAAGGCGATAGTGGCGATGGCCAGGGCTTTTGAGATTTTCCTTAGCCAGCGCGATGATGTAGCCGGGGTGATCGGCT
Source organism: Erwinia aphidicola (assembly GCF_014773485.1). Classification (GTDB taxonomy): domain Bacteria; phylum Pseudomonadota; class Gammaproteobacteria; order Enterobacterales; family Enterobacteriaceae; genus Erwinia; species Erwinia aphidicola. Next base: position 385,525 of record NZ_JACXBP010000004.1, read on the forward strand.
TAGGCGGTTCGGGCGGTACGGCCTTGATCACGCCCGCAATGCAGGCGCTGCCGGTGGGCATCCCGAAGCTGATGGTCTCCACCATGGCGTCCGGTGACGTTTCCGGCTATATCGGCGCCAGCGATATCGCCATGCTTTACTCGGTGACGGATGTTGCCGGGCTGAACCGCATTTCGCGCCGGGTGCTGGGCAATGCCGCGCATCAGATTGCCGGGGCGGTAATGTTTTCCGTGCCGCCGGACAGCAGCGATAAGCCGGCTATCGGCCTGACGATGTTTGGCGTTACCACACCGTGCGTTGAGGCCGTGAGCAGCGGGCTGGAGGCCGACTATGACTGTCTGGTATTCCACGCCACCGGCAGCGGCGGCAAAGCCATGGAGAAGCTGGCGGACAGCCATATGCTCTGCGGGATGCTGGATCTGACCACCACCGAGGTGTGCGATCTGTTGTTTGAGGGCGTACTGGCCTGCGGTGAAGATCGTTTTGATGCGCTGGCGCGCAGCGAAGTACCCTGCGTCATCTCCTGCGGGGCACTGGATATGGTCAACTTCGGCCATCCTTCCACTATTCCGGCAAAGTACGCGGCTCGCCAGTTCTATCACCACAATCCGCAGGTGACGCTGATGCGCACCACGGTGGAAGAGAATGTGGCGATGGCACGCTGGATCGCGGAAAAGCTCAACCGCTGCGCGGGCGAGATCCGCTTTTTGATCCCGGAAGGTGGCTTCTCGGCGCTGGATGCAGAAGGCCAGCCGTTCTGGTCACCGGAAGCGGATCGGGCCTTTATCCGCACGCTGGAAGCTGAGCTAAAGCAAACCACGCTGCGACAAATAATCAGACTGCCGTGGAATATTAATCATCCACAATTTGCCGCTGCGGCGGTGGCTCAATTTCGCCAACTGGCACCCAGAGGAAAATAACTATGCCTGCTTTTAATCGTCAGCAGCTGCTGACTAAGTTCAGACAGATGATTGCCCGCCGCGAGCCGATCATCGGCGGCGGCGCGGGGACCGGGCTGTCGGCCAAGTGCGAAGAGGCTGGCGGTATCGATCTGATCGTCATTTACAACTCCGGCCGCTACCGCATGGCCGGGCGGGGTTCACTGGCCGGGCTGCTGGCCTACGGCAATGCCAACGAGATCGTCGTTGATATGGCGAAAGAGGTCTTGCCGGTAGTGAAACAGACGCCGGTGCTGGCTGGCGTCAACGGCACCGATCCGTTCTGCAATTTCGATAAGTTTCTCGACGACCTCAAGGCGCTGGGTTTTTCCGGCGTGCAGAACTTCCCGACGGTGGGCCTGATTGACGGCAATTTCCGCGCCAATCTGGAAGAGACCGGCATGGGTTACGGGCTGGAAGTGGAGATGATCCGTCTGGCGCATCAGAAAGAGATGCTGACCACCCCTTACGTGTTTAGCGCCGCAGACGCGGTGGCCATGACCGAAGCGGGTGCGGATATCATCGTGCCGCATATGGGCCTGACCACCGGCGGTAATATCGGTGCAGAAACCGCCCTGCAGCTCAGGGACTGTGTGCCGCTGATCAACGAGTGGGCCGCTGCGGCCAAAGCGGTGCGTGAAGATGTGATTGTGCTGTGCCACGGCGGGCCAATCTCCAGCCCGCAAGATGCGCAGTACATCCTCGAAAACTGCCCGCAGTGCGACGGCTTCTACGGTGCCAGTTCGATGGAACGCCTGCCAACCGAAGTGGCGCTGACCGACACCACCAAAAAATTTAAAAACATCAGTCGCTAGCTTCAGCGTAACGTTCAGGGGTGCAGCCCGTGCTGCACCCCTTTTTTTATTGCGTAACGTTACGCAAAACAGGGCGCCCGTCATTGCAGGAAAGCACACCAGGTGTATTTTGACTGCACAGCTTTATTGTGGCGGCGCTCAGCGAGAAAATGAAAAAAGCTTAGCGGGGCGATAAAACAAGGCCGGGCATGCCCGGCCTCTGCGGCTGTCAGTAGCGGTGATAGCCTTTCTGCGCGTTGGTCACTTTCACCAGGTAGCGGCGTGATTCCGCTGACGGGTGGTTGGTGGTCAGCTGCTGATAGACTTGCGCCGGTGACATATCGTTAATGTTGCTGAAGGCGCGATTTTTATCGCTGGAGAACACCCGCAGCACGCTGCCCGCTCCGCCGTTGTAGGCGGTGATCACCGCATAGCGGCGCGAGGTGCTGTTGCTGATGCCGGACAGGTAGCTGCCCTGCAATATCGACAGGTACGCGGTACCGGCATCGATATTGTTTTCCGGGTCCAGCAGATAGCTGCGGCTCGGCTTGCCCCATTTCCCCTTCATACGGAAAACGTCGACCCCGGCGGTGTGCTGCACGACCTGCATCAGGCCCAGCGCATCCGCATGGCTGACCGCATAGGGGTTGAAGCTCGATTCAATCTGCATAATTGCCAGGATCAGCGACTGATCGACCCCGTATTTCTCGGCGGCTTTACGCACCATCGGCAGGTATTTGTGCGCACGCTTGTCGAGGTGGTTTGGCACCATCGGAATGGTGACGGACCAGATCACATGCAGGCCAGAGTTACGCTTTTGCAGCTTATTCTGGATCAGGTAATCAGCAAAGCTGGCGGCGCGCCCCTGCCAGCGGATCGGCTGGCCGGTGTTATCCAGCACCTGGCCGTACAGCAGCGGCTCTTTACTGATCTGAATATCGTTGACGTCGGAGTACAGATCGACATTACCCGGATCTTCGCCGATCAGCAGGGTCGTGATAATCGCCTGGCGCAGGCTGGCCATAGGATCCGTTCCGGCGATGGTTTCGATGGTGATGCTACCGGCGTCGAAGTTGATATGGCTACGGGTATAATATTGATCGCTGTACTTCACATAGTCTTTTGGACCGGCGATCAGTACTTCGTTAATGCCCCAGATATTCTCAATGTTGTGGGCAAACTGACCCATCAGGATATCAAAGCCGTTGGTGTCTTTAACCCACTCTTCATGATAGTTATTCTGTTTCTTGCCGGAGCAGGAGATCAGTAATGGTGCAATAACCAGCAGACTTATCAGTTTCTTGTTCATCGTTTAATGCTTCGCCCACAATTGAGAGGGCCTCATCTGTGAGGCCCAACGCTTATTCTTCTGGCGGGGTATAACCTTCGATATGGACTTCGTGGCCTTCAAACAGGAACTTAATCATCTCCTGCTCCAGCAGCTTACGGTCATCTGGGTTCATCATGCTGAGTTTCTTTTCGTTGATCAGCATAGTCTGTTTTGCCATCCACTTTGACCAGGCTTCTTTAGAAATATCGTTGTAGATGCGCTTACCCACATCGCCCGGATACAGCTGAAAGTCCTGCCCTTCGGCGTCACGTTGCAGGAACGTGCAAAAAATAGTTCGGCTCATTACTCTTCCTCTTCCTCTTCTTCTGTCGCGCGAGCGCTCAGCGCCATTTGCTGCGGCTGACGCAGCTGCTGTAGCAGACGTTCCACCGGCGCGGCCAGCCCTACGGCGGGCGGCTGCGCTAAGTTATACCAGAGACCCGGCCCGGCATCCATTGCCACACGGGCCGAAGGCAGATCCAGCCACATAGGCACAATATCCAGATGGAAATGGCTGAAGGTGTGGCGGAAGGCAGTCATCTGCTGCAGCCGCTGGTCATCCACCCCGTTGTTGCGTAGCGCCTGGCGCAGCTCCTCTTCAGTGCTGAACTGCGGGAAGCAGAACAGCCCGCCCCACAGCCCCACCGGCGGGCGCTGCTCCAGCCAGACATCCTGCCCCTGCTGCATCAGCAGCAGCCAACCGGTGCGCTGTGGGATAGTCTGCTTTGGCTTTTTGCCAGGGTACTGTGCCCAGCTGCTGTTAGCATAGGCAATGCAGCCGAGGTTCAGCGGGCAGATCTCGCACTTGGGTTTGGAGCGTGTGCAAACCATTGCGCCCAGATCCATCATCGCCTGATTGAACTGGCCGACCCCTTCGGCAGGGGTGACCTCTTCGCTGAGCTGCCACAGGCGTTTCTCCACCTCTTTCTTCCCCGGCCAGCCATCCACCGCATAGCAGCGCGCCAGCACGCGCTTCACGTTGCCGTCAAGAATAGGGAAATGCTTACCGAGCGCCAGAGAGAGGATAGCCCCGGCGGTGGAGCGCCCGACGCCGGGCAGGTCAGCGACCTCTTCGAAGGTTTGCGGGAAGAGACCGCCATGCTTCTCGGCCACCCTTTGCGCCGCTTTGTGCAGGTTGCGCGCGCGGGCGTAATAGCCGAGGCCGGTCCACAGATGCAGTACTTCATCCAGCGGCGCGGCGGCGAGGTCGGTAACGGTCGGGAAGCGTGACATAAAGCGTTCAAAATAGGGGATGACGGTGGCGACCTGCGTCTGTTGCAGCATCACCTCGGACAGCCAGACTTTGTAGGGCGTTTTTTCCAGCTGCCACGGCAGGGTTTTCCGCCCGAAGCGCTGATACCACGCCAGTACCTGCTGAGAAAATTGTGCTGCCTGCATCATCGAAACCGCCGCCCTGTCGTTGCTAAAAATCAGGCAGGGATTCCAGCACAGACAGTAAGGAGTGTAAACCGGATAATCACGGTAATTTGTTATCGCATTGCTGGCCGGATGCAGCCAGCGATGCCTGCGGCGTCTATACTGCTAGCCGGGTAAGCTGACAAGCAGGGCGGTCTTTATGTTTTGCCTTCCTGAAGGCATAATGCCCGCTTTCCAAAGTGCACAGCCGCAGGCAGAATCATGAAAAACGATGTTATCTCACCGGAATTTGACGAAAACGGCCGCGCTATGCGCCGGATCCGCAGCTTTGTGCGCCGCCAGGGCCGTCTGACTAAAGGCCAGCAGCAGGCGCTGGATCAGCTGTGGCCGGTGATGGGCGTTGAGTATCAGCCGGAACCGGTCGATTTAACCACGCTGTTTGGCCGTGATGCGCCGGTGGTATTAGAGATTGGTTTTGGCATGGGCGCTTCGCTGGTGTCAATGGCGGCCAGCAATCCGCAGCAGAACTTCCTCGGCATTGAAGTGCACTCGCCTGGCGTGGGGGCTTGCCTGGCTGCGGCGCAGGAAGCGGGCGTCGATAACCTGCGCGTGATGTGCCATGACGCGGTGGAAGTGCTGAACACCATGATCCCGGATAATTCGCTGCGTATGGTGCAGCTGTTCTTCCCCGATCCGTGGCATAAAGCGCGCCACAATAAGCGCCGCATCGTGCAGGTGCCGTTTGCCGAGCTGGTGATGCGCAAGCTGAAGCTGGGCGGCGTGTTCCATATGGCAACCGACTGGGAAGCCTATGCTGAACATATGCTCGAAGTGATGAGCAGCATCGACGGTTACAAAAACCAGTCGGAAACGGCTAACTGGGTGCCACGCCCGGAATCACGACCGTTAACTAAATTTGAGCAGCGCGGCCAGCGTCTTGGCCACGGTGTTTGGGATCTGATGTTTGAGAGGGTTAAATAATGGCTACACAACGCAGTCGTCGTCTTCGTAAGAAAATGCACATTGATGAGTTTCAGGAGTTAGGTTTTTCCGTGGGCTTCACTTTCCCGGAAGGCAGTAGCGAAGAGACCATCGACAGTACGGTTGATGCCCTGATCAATGAAGTGATCGACCCTAACGGCCTGGCGTTTGACGGCAGCGGCTACCTGCAGTGGGAAGGTCTGATCTGCCTGCAGAAAATCGGTAAATGCACCGATGAGCACCGCGAACTGGTGAAGAACTGGCTGGAAGCGCGTAAGTTAAACGATGTTAAAGTGACCGAACTTTTCGACGTCTGGTGGGACTAACTTGTCAGGGCTGACCGAAAAAGAGGGTCAGCCCCTACGAGAGAAAGCACATCACCCATTGTAGGGGCCGATCTTTTTTCCGATCGGCCCTTTCTCAATCAAGGAGCGAAATTTATGCGCAAAGCGCTATTCAGCGGGGCATTACTGCTGCTGGCCGCCGGTCAGGCACAGGCAGATTATCAGTGCAGCGTGAATCCTCAGGACGACATCATCATCAGCCCAAACCAGGTTGAGGTGGTGGGTGCCAGCGGTAAACTGGCAATCTCTCCGGTAGGCGATGTGCAGCGCAACGGCAAAGTGGTCGATGTTGACGCCGCCACGCGCCAGAAAGCCATTGATTACCAAGGCGCGCTGCGCCGCGACCTGCCGTGGATTGATAGTGGTGCCCAGCAGCGCCTGGAGAAAGGCCGCGTGGCGCTGGACCGGGTGGTGGTGCAGAAGCTGGGTGAAAACAGCAAGGTGCGTCAGCGCCTGACGACGCTGGACGGCCAGCTCAAGCAGCAGATGAACCGCATTATTGAGCACCGCAGCGACGGCTTGACCTTCCACCATCAGGCGGTCAATCAGGTACGTCAGGACGGTGAACAGCTGGTGCAGAACGCGCTGGGCGGCGTGGTGCAGGACAGCCTGAACGAGATGGGCAGCAAGCAGACCAGCGGCGATAATCCGCTGCAGGCGATCATGGGCAACCTTGGTGGCTTACAGCAGGCAATTCAGGCCGAGTGGAGCAATCAGGAGCAGGATTTCCAGAACTTTGGTCATGAGGTGTGTAATCGCGTGACCGCGCTGGAAGGGCAACGCAAGGCGCTGATTGCCGGATTGAAGTAATCGTGGTTTATGCGGGCTGACCGAAAAAGAAGGTCAGCCCCTACCGCTGTCGGGGGCGACCCTTTTTACCGGTCGGCCTTTTTTATTCCGTTAAAAACAGCTCCAGCAGCGAATTCAGGAACAGCTTTCCCTTCTCCGTAATCTGCCAGTATTCCGCGGTTTCCGTCAGGTAACCCTTCGCCAGTGCCTCGTCGATCTGCGCGCGGATGGTGCTTTCCGCAAGACCGGTGTAAAGGCTGTATTCGGCACGCGGCGCGGCTTCCAACAGGCGGAAACGGTTCATAAAGAACTCGAATGGCTTCTCGCTGTCCGCCACTTCATGGCGCTTATCAAGATATTTCCCGGCCATAAAACCGCGCGGATGCTTGGTTTTGGTGGTGCGAATAATCGTGCCATCTGGCTGGGTAAGCTTGCCGTGCGCGCCGCAGCCGATGCCGAGGTAATCGCCAAAGCGCCAGTAGTTTAGGTTGTGCTCGCAGCGATAGCCCGGTTTGGCGTAGGCCGAAGTCTCATACTGCTGATAGCCGGCGGCGCTCAGCAGCTGATGCCCCTGCTCGAAAATATCCCACAGATCGTCTTCATCCGGCAGGCGCGGCGGCCGTGAGGCGAACAGCGTGTTCGGTTCAATGGTCAGCTGATACCACGACAGGTGCGGTGGGTTGAGGGCAATTGCCTGGCGTAAATCGTCCAGCGCTTCGGCCAGCGACTGATCGGGCAGGCCGTGCATCAGGTCGAGGTTAAAGCTGCGCAGGCCGAGGTCTTCCGCCAGCTTTGCGGCACGCCGGGCCTCTTCGGGGCCGTGAATGCGCCCCAGCCGCTCCAGCTTGGCGGCGCTGAAGCTCTGCACGCCAATCGAGATGCGGTTAATGCCCGCGCGCTGATAGCCGCTGAAGCGTTCGGCTTCCACGGCGCCGGGGTTGGCTTCCATGGTGATTTCTGCCGTTGGCGATAGCGGCAGGCGCGCCCGCACGCCGTCCAGCAGCATCTGCATCGCTTCGCTGCTTAACAGGCTCGGGGTGCCGCCACCAATAAAGAGGGTGCTGACCTCGCGCCCGCCGGTCAGCGGCAGGTCGATATCCAGATCGTTCAGCAGGTGCTGCACGTACTCCTCGTGCGGCACTTCGCCTTTTAACGCGTGGGAATTGAAATCGCAGTACGGGCATTTCTGTACGCACCACGGAATGTGGATGTACAGGCTTAACGGGGGCAGCTTAACCATTTTTCATGGCGTCCAGCAGCAGGCTCAACGCTTTACCGCGATGAGAAACCGCACGCTTTTCGTCCTTTGTCAGCTCTGCCGCCGTTTTCCCTAATTCCGGCACATAGAAGATCGGGTCATAGCCAAATCCTCCCTGGCCTGCTTCAGCGCGGGTGATTTCACCTTCCCAGCTGCCGTGGAATACCAGCGGGGTTGGGTCTTCAGCGTGGCGCAGGTAGACCAGCACGCAGTGGAACTGCGCCTGGCGCTGGCCATCCGGCACGGGATCCAGCGTGACCAGCAGCTTGTCAAGATTCTGCTGGTCGCTGGCGTCAAGACCCGCGTAGCGCGCCGAGTAGATTCCCGGTGCGCCGCCGAGCGCATCGACCGCCAGACCGGAGTCGTCGGCAATCGCCGGCAGGCCGGTGACGGCTGCCGCGTGGCGCGCTTTCAGAATGGCATTCTCAATAAAGGTCAGGCCGGTCTCTTCGGCTGACTCCACGCCCAGTTCCGTCTGCGCCACGATATCAAGGCCAAACGCGGCCAGCAGGTCAGCCAGTTCACGAACTTTACCGGGGTTGCCGGTGGCGAGTACGACTTTTTGCATAGTTAATCCACAACAATGAAGAGTGATATAACCGGGAATTTTGCCCTACAGGAAGGCGACCAACGCACCTGTAGGGTAAAAGGCGACGGTTAGATTAGAACTGGGCCCAGCCTGGGATGTATTCAAGGCCTAAGAAATTCAGCATGTAGAGGATCAGGATCACCGCCATTGCTGAGAAATCGATGCCGCCCATCGCCGGAATAATGCGGCGCACCGGGGCCATTAACGGCTCGGTCAGCTGGATCAGCACGTAGTCAACCGGGTTGCGCCCCTGGCTTATCCAGCTCATCAGTGAGCGCACGATGATCACCCAGAACACCAGCACGCCGGCGGCTTTCACCAGGATAACCAGGCCGAGGTAGAGGAAGATCGGATCCGGCACGAACAGACGCAGCAGCACCGGCCCCAGCAGTACGCTGACGATATACGCAATCAGCAGGGAAGCGCTATCCAGCGGCCCGATAGAGGGGATAATGCGTCGCAGCGGTTTTACCACCGGCTGAGTGATTTTCACCACAAACTGTGAGAACGGGTTGTAGAAGTCGCAGCGCGCCCACTGCATCCAGATGCGCAGTAACAACACTTTGATATAAATCGCCATCACGGTTGTTACCAGAAAGATCAACGCTAGCATGAGGTTCCTCAGTTGTTGTGATTAGCAGCGGCCTGACCGTAGTCGCGCGCGCCGAAAATTGCAGTGCCAATACGCACCATGGTACTGCCCGCCGCTATAGCAGCAGCCATATCGTCACTCATTCCCAGCGACAGCGTGTCGACGCCGGGGTAATCCTGTTGCAGCTGCGTGAAAGCCTGCGCCATCTGCTGACACACCGCCAGCTGGCGTGCGTAGTCGCTTTCCGGCGCCGGGATTGCCATCAGCCCGCGCAGTTTCAGACGCGGCATTTCCGTTATCTGCTGAGCAAGCGCAGGCAGGTCAGCCAGCATAATGCCTGATTTACTCTGTTCGTCACTGATATTTACCTGAATCAGAACATTCAGTGCGTCTAACCCTGCCGGGCGCTGGTCGTTAAGGCGGCTGGCAATGCGCAGACGGTCAACGGTATGGCACCAGTCAAAGTGCTCCGCCACCAGCCGACTCTTGTTGGATTGCAGCGGACCGATAAAGTGCCAGGTGAGTGCGGGATTAGCCAGCAGCTGGATTTTATCCACGCCTTCCTGCACGTAGTTTTCGCCGAAGCAGCGCTGCCCGGCAGCCACTGCTTCTTCGATCGCGCTCGCGGGTTTGGTTTTGCTCACTGCAAGCAGCGTAATCTCTTTCGGATCGCGCCCGCACTGTGCTGCCGCCGCTGAGATCCGCAGCTGGACTTGCTGTAAGTTGTGCTCAATCGAAGTCATAGTCAGGGAGAAAATATGGATATTGAAGAAATTGTGGCCCTTAGTGTAAAGCATAATGCAGGCGATCTGCACCTTTGCAGTGGTCATTATCCCTTCTGGCGCTGTAATGGTCGCCTGGAGCGCATTGAGGGGGAAGGGGTGATGCGCGATGAGTGGCTGGAGAGCTTCGCGCTGCGCTGGCTGAGCACGGCCCAGCATCAGGAGCTGGCGCGTAGCGGGCAGGTGGATTTTGCCCTGACCATGCCGGATGGCGTGCGGCTGCGCGCCAACCTGTTTCGTCAGCGCTGCGGCCTGTCGCTGGCGCTGCGCCTGATTGCCAGCCACTGTCCGCCGCTGGAAGCGCTGCACCTGCCCGCCATCAGCCAGACGCTGCTACAGCTTCAGGAGGGGCTGGTGCTGGTCGTCGGCGCGACGGGCAGCGGCAAGTCGACCACGCTGGCGGCGCTGATTGCGGCGATGAATCAGCAGCAGCGCCGCCATATCCTGACGCTGGAGGACCCGATCGAGTTTCTGCACAGCAGCGCGCAGTCGCTGATCCAGCAGCGTGAAATGGGCCAGCACTTTACCCGCTTTGGTGATGGGCTGCGCGCGGCGCTGCGTGAGGACCCTGATGTGATCCTGCTGGGGGAGCTGCGTGATGCCGAGACAATCCAGCTGGCGCTGACCGCCGCGGAGACCGGGCACCTGGTGCTGGCGACGCTGCACACCCGCGGCGCCGCTCAGGCGGTGGAGCGGCTGGTGGATGTGTTTCCGGGCAGCGAAAAGAATCTGGTGCGCAGCCAGCTGGCAGGCAGTTTACAAGCGGTGATCGCTCAGCGTTTAGTGGCGGCGCAGCAGGGGCGGGTAGCGCTGTTCGAGGTGTTGGTCAACAGCCCGGCAGTGGCGAACCTGATCCGCGAGGGTAAAACACACCAGCTGCCCGCGCTATTGCAGACCGGCAGTCAGCTGGGGATGCAGACCTTCGAGCAGAGCATGGCGGAGCGGCAGAGAAGGGGATTATTAGGTTAAGTTGACTCAGCAGCGGTCGAGGCATGCCTCGACCCTACGGCGATGTTGTAGGGGGCAGGCGTGCCTGACCCGATGACATTTACGAATAATTATTCTCGAACCAGCTCTCCAGGATAATCACCGCAGAGAGCGAGTCGACGCTGCCTTTGCTCAGGGCGCGAAAGCCGCCGCGTTCAAACAGTTCGGCGCGTGCCTCGACGGTGCTGAGGCGCTCATCGTGCAGATCAACCTGTACGCCAAAGCGGCCGTGCAGGCGGTTGGCGAACTTACGCGCCCGTGCGGTGAGAGGTTGCTCGGTTCCATCCATATTGAGCGGTAACCCCACCACCACGCGGTCCGGCTGCCACTCTTTCAGCAGCGCTTCAATTTTGTTCCAGTCGGGAACGCCATCGTTGGCCTTCAGTGCAGCCAGCGGGCGGGCGGTACCGGTCAGCTGCTGGCCAATGGCCACGCCAATGCTTTTGGTTCCGAAGTCGAAAGAGAGCAGAGTCTGAGGGCTCATCAGGCGTGCCCTGCATCACTGGCGATATTGTGGATATCCACGCCAATACTTTTCGCCGCTTCACGCCAGCGCTCGGCAATACGCGTGTGGAACAGGATATTGCTGTTGGCCGGGGTGGTGAGCCACGCATTCTCCAGCAGCTCGGTTTCCAGCTGGTCTTTCTCCCAGGCGCAATAGCCCAGCGCCACCAGCACGTGCTCGGGCTGCTCGGGCGTGCCCAGCGTTTCCAGGACGTCACGCGAAGTGGTGATCACGGTGTTATCCGACACCCGAATGCTGGAGGAAAAGGTTTTCTGCGCCGAATGCAGAATAAATCCGCGATCTTCCGCCAGCGGACCGCCGGCAAACACCGGCTTATCCAGCTTCGCTTCGCTATCACGCGGTGCCGGGGAGATTTTCAATTTTTGCAGGATGCCGTCAACCGTCAGGTTTTCCATCGGTTTGTTGACGATTATCCCCATCGCTCCATCACTATTATGTTCACAGATATAGACCACTGAACGTTTGAACAGCGGGTCCTGCAGCGTAGGCATGGCAATCAAAAAGTGATGCTGTAAATTCATACTTAATGTTCTGTAGTCTGGTTAACGCCCGGGCTCTAAAGCCCGGGCGTTAAGGGTGAGCAGCGGGGCAATCCGGCCCCGCCGCAACAATCAGGCCAGGCGTTTTTCGATCGCATCCATCAGCATACCCGTGATAGAAATCGGGAATGCGGCTTCGATCTCGCGAACGCAGGTTGGACTGGTCACATTAATTTCCGTCAGCTTGTCGCCAATAATATCCAGACCGACAAAGATCAGTCCTTTTGCTTTCAGGGTTGGACCAACACGGCGGGCAATCTCCCAGTCGCTTTCGGTCAGCGGACGCGCTTCGCCACGACCACCTGCCGCCAGGTTGCCACGGGTTTCGCCCGATTTTGGAATTCGCGCCAGGCAGTAAGGCACCGGCTCACCATCCACGACCAGCACGCGCTTATCACCGTCTTTGATGCCGGGAATGAAGTTCTGCGCCATGCAGTAGAAGCTGCCGTGTTGGGTCAGCGTTTCGATAATCACCGACAGGTTAGGATCTTCTTTCTTCACGCGGAAAATGGACGCCCCACCCATGCCGTCCAGCGGCTTCAGGATGATGTCGCCGTGCTGCTGCCAGAATTCACGGATCTGGCTGGCGTTGCGGGTCACCAGCGTATCCGGCGTCAGCTCGGCAAACCATGCGGTGAACAGCTTCTCGTTACAGTCGCGCAGGCTCTGCGGCTTATTGACGATCAGCGTGCCTTTCTCTTCTGCACGCTCAAGGATGTAGGTGGCATAGATGAATTCGGTATCAAACGGCGGATCCTTACGCATCAGCACCACATTGAGATCGGACAGGGGGATGTCCTGCTCGCTGCCAAATTCAAACCACTTATCAACGTTCTGCTCAACGCTCAGCAGACGGGTACGCGCACGGCCTTCACCGCCACGCAGATAGAGATCGTTCATCTCCATGTAGTGAATTTCATAACCACGGCGCTGAGCTTCAAGCAGCATGGCGAAGCTGGTGTCTTTTTTTATGTTGATGGAAGTAATCGGGTCCATCACGATGCCAAGCTTGATCATTCTTTTCTCCACTACGCTCTAAATTAGTTAGCTGTGTTTAACCCAAATCACCAAAGCGCACCTGCAGGGCGGTAATGGCCGTCAGGGCGGTGGTTTCGGTACGCAATACGCGCGGCCCGAGCAGGATATCGGTAAAGCCGTGCTGCGCTGTCATGTTGATTTCATCCGCTGACAGTCCGCCTTCCGGGCCAATCAACAGGCGAACACGCTCAACCGGCAGCGGTAAGGTATTAATACTGTGTTCTGCCCGCGGATGAAGATTTAATTTTAACCCGCTATCCTGCTCGGCACACCAGGCGTCAAGTGCCATCGCGGGTCGAACCTCCGGCACGCTGTTGCGTCCGCACTGTTCGCACGCGGCAATGGCGATTTTCTGCCACTGCTGGATTTTTTTCGCCAGTCGATCGGCATCCAGCTTTACGCCACAGCGTTCAGAAAACAAGGGGGTAATGACATTTACTCCGAGTTCTACCGCTTTCTGGATGGTGAACTCCATCTTTTCACCGCGTGACATGACCTGCCCCAGGTGCAGGTGCAGCGGTGACTCGCGGCTGTCGGCGCGGCTTGCGGTGATTTTGACGCGCACATTTTTTTTATCGGCCTGAATAATCTCGGCGGAAAAAGTCAGATTTGTGCCATCGAACAATTCCAGGTGCTGGCCCGGCGCCATGCGCAGTACGCGCCCGATATGGTTTGCCGCATCGTCATTCAGGGCGAATTCACTGCCCACGTCTAAAGCTTCGGGGTGATAAATGCGGGGTATACGCATGGAAATCCTGTTGAAAGTTATCAAATCGCTGTGATTGCGGCTTAGTGTAGGTCAGTGATTTTACCGCTGGCAAGCTCGCTGTACATACGGATTGTGGTTGCCCTGTACGCTGGCAATACGCTCATCGCGCTCACACTCCCACTGGCTGACCGGATAGAGTTTATTCCAGGCGGTCATCAGCTGCGTTTGCTGCTTCGACATACTCAACTGGTAGCGGTCGCGCATGTAAAACCAGGTGCGGGCAATGGCGCCGCGCGCCCTGGCGGGTGGCTCGGCGAGCTTATTTTTGAAGTCGACCTTCATCGCGCACTGACCGTACTGCTGCTCCCCACCGTTCCACTGGCCGTACATAAAGTTGCCGCGGTCGCCGTTCACCTCACCAATCGATGGTTGCAGGTTGTGCAGGTCAGTTTCGATACGGCGATAACCGCTATCTTTGGCACAGTTTTTACGCCCGCCGTTCTGCCAGCACTGGCGCTGATGGCCAAAGCTCCAGGCCGGAACCACGTGCTCCCACTCGATGCGCCCGGCGCGATTAGCGTCTTTACGTACCTGGTAACCGCAGGACGCGAGGTCCGGCACGCCTTTTTTTCCGTGCCAGGTAATTTTACAGCCGCAGTAAAAGCTACCAGGGGCGGCGGCATTGATCTGCGCCGCATAGGCTTTAGCCTGGCTGAAGCTATTCTGGTGATAGTTATCCAGGCTGAGTGCCTGGGTAAAGAAGGAGGGAAGCAGCAGGGTAACAGCCAAAACGGCCCAAATTTTGCGAGACATATTCCAGTAAATCTGTAATCCATGAAAGAGGCATGGAGAGTAACAGAAGTACCCGTAATTACGAATAATTGGCTGAGATATCAGCCCGATATCGACTGATTATTAGACGAAATGAGGTTTTTTAAGAATCCTGGAAATCACCCGCTGTTAAAATATCTCCGCACTTCAGGCAGCGATATTCGCTCTCGCCACGCATCACCCGGTTATGACGGCGTACGGAGAGCTGGTGCTGCTGACAGCGGCAGCGATAGGGGTAAGCACGGCTGCGCACCGAGCTGATTTCAAACTGATGGGTGCGGCGTGCGGGGACGCCGAGCACGCTCTCCATCATCCACTTCCACTCTTTGCCGTGCGGGGCCACGCGACCAAAGTGCTTCCATACCAGCAGGTGTGCCAGCTCGTGCGGCACCACCTCATCGATAAACGCCTGCTGATTCTCCAGCAGCAGTACCGGGTTGAGGCGGATTTCCCAGCTTTGCAGCCATGCTGTGCCCGCCGCGGTGCCGCGCTGCTGATAGACCAGCGCCGGTTCCGGGTAGCTACGCTCCAGGCGCAGGTTAGCCTGCTGCAATTTTTCACGCAGCTGGCGCATAACCGCCTGTTGCAGGGCGATGGGGAGTCTCAGAGGTTTCATCAGGGCAAGGATACGGTGGGATGAGGGGATAAGCAATAAGCTGGCCGGGTTGCCCCGGCCAGAGTTTAGGTCAGTTATCGCTGACCGATATCACGCAGTTTTTTACCGCCTAACAGATTGCGTTCGATGTGCTCCAGCGAAACGTTTTTCGTTTCCGGGATCAGGGCAATCGTCAGCACGATGAAGAACAGGTTCAGCGCCGCGTAGACCCAGAAGGTGTTGGCGTTGCCGAGGTTGTTCAGCATGGTCAGGAAGGTGGCGCCAACGATCATGTTAGCAATCCAGTTAGTGGCGGTGGAAACGGTGATACCGAAATCGCGCCCTTTCAGCGGCTGGATTTCAGAACAGAGTACCCAGATCAGCGGACCGGCACTCATGGCGAAGCCAACGATAAACATCAGCAGCATGGCGATTGCGAAGTACTGTGCGGTGTCGGAGTGAATACCCACATGCAGCATGGTACCCAGAATACCCATCCCCAGCGCCATCACCATAAAGCCGAGGATCAGCGTCGGCTTACGGCCCCAGCGGTCAACCAGGCCGATAGCAATAAAGGTGGCCAGCACGTTCACCAGACCGACAATCACCGTACCCCACATCTGCTGCGTGGTATTGGTGAAACCGGCAATCTCAAAGATTTTCGGCGCGTAGTACATGATGACGTTCATCCCGGTGAACTGCTGCATCACCTGCAGCAGCACGCCCAGATAAACCGCACGGCGGAAGTTACTGTTGTCTTTGAACAGCGACCAGCCGGACTGCTTGATCTTCAGGCTTTCACGGATCTCATCCAGCTCACGTTTGGCCTGCTCGCTGGTATCACGCAGGCGGTCCAGCACGCGCTGGGCGCTACGGAAGTCACCTTTCGCCGCCAGCCAGCGTGGGCTGTTAGGCAGGAAGAAGACGCCAACCAGCAGCAGCAGGGCAGGGATGGTAATCACGCCCAGCATCCAGCGCCATTCGCCGGTGAAGCTAAAGGCGGTATCGGAAAGATACGCACCGAGAATACCGATGGTGATCATCAGCTGGTACAGCGAAATCATACTGCCGCGAATTTTCTCCGGGGCGATTTCAGACAGGTACAGCGGGGCGGTATAGGAAGCAACACCGACCGCCAGGCCCAGCAGGACGCGGGCAACAATCAGCATTTCCGGGTTTGGCGAAAATGCGGACCACAGGGAGCCGATAACGAACAGCACCGCGCCGATCATCAGGCTCTTTTTACGACCAAGATAGGAAGACATCCAGCCGCTGCCGACGGCACCGATGGCGGCACCAAACATCATTGAGCTGACGATCCACTCCTGCTGATGCGCAGTGACGTTGAAGTCTTTCGCGATGAAAGGTAATGCACCGGCGATAACGCCAATATCCAGGCCGAACAGCAGACCGGCCAGGGCTGCAAGAAAACAGACGAACAGGGTCATGGCCTTGTTCGATGTTCTGCTGCGTTTTTTATTATCAGGCATAACGCCTCCGTTTAGGTAGTACCGCTTGTTGTTGTTATAGATGTTAGAAAACCCAGGCGCATCAGACTGTGCTTCAGATCACACTGGTGTAATCGCTTACACACCAGAAGTATCTGAAAATGCCTTTTTTCCCTGCCGCTGCGCTTTGTAACCTGTAAGTCATAGCAATTTATAGTGTGTATTATTTCGCAGCCCAATCAACATCAGACAGTGCTGAAAATAGCGCATTTTATGTCGAAATGTTAAGAGAGGAAAATCTTAATTATCAGAAAAGTAAGATATTTATAAATGTAACCGCTATCATCTCGCCAATAAAAAAAGGGGCACCCGAAGGTACCCCTTTGAAACTGTTAGCCGAAAAGGTTATTTCAGGCCGGCAGCTTCACGCAGCTGGGCTGCTTTGTCGGTTTTTTCCCAAGGGAAATGTTCGCGACCAAAGTGACCGTAAGCGGCAGTTTCGCGATAGATCGGATGCAGCAGGTCCAGCATCTGGATCAGACCGTAAGGGCGCAGGTCGAAGAACTCGCGCACCAGCAGGGTCAGGGTTTCGGTGGAGATTTTCTCGGTGCCGAAGGTTTCCACCATGATTGAGGTGGGTTCTGCCACGCCGATAGCGTAGGAAACCTGAATTTCACAGCGATCGGCCAGACCGGCAGCAACGATGTTTTTCGCCACGTAGCGCGCAGCATAGGCCGCCGAACGGTCCACTTTTGACGGATCCTTACCTGAGAATGCACCGCCGCCGTGACGAGCCATGCCGCCGTAGGTATCAACGATAATCTTACGTCCGGTCAGACCGCAGTCACCCATTGGGCCACCGATAACGAAACGGCCAGTCGGGTTGATATGATATTTGGTGCTGGCGTTGACCCACTCAGCAGGCAGAACCGGCTTGATGATCTCTTCCATCACCGCTTCCTGCAGATCTTTCTGCGAGATATCTTCCGCGTGCTGAGTCGACAGCACTACCGCGTCAATGCCCACGATCTTGCCGTCATCGTACTGGAAGGTGATCTGGCTTTTTGCATCCGGGCGCAGCCACGGCAGCGTGCCGCTTTTACGCACTTCTGCCTGGCGCTGCACCAGACGGTGAGCGTAGGTCACGGGAGCTGGCATCAGCACGTCGGTTTCGTTGGTGGCATAGCCAAACATCAGGCCCTGGTCGCCTGCACCCTGTTCCAGCGGATCGGTACGGTCAACGCCCTGGTTAATATCAGGTGACTGCTTGCCAATGGCGCTCAGTACGGCGCAGGAGTTGGCATCAAAGCCCATATCAGAATGAACATAGCCAATATCACGCACGGTCTGACGCGTGATCTCTTCGATATCAACCCATGCGCTGGTGGTGATTTCACCGCCGACCAGCACCATGCCGGTTTTCACATAGGTCTCGCACGCAACGCGGGCTTTCGGATCCTGCTCGAGGATGGCATCGAGCACGGCATCAGAAATCTGGTCGGCGATTTTATCAGGATGTCCTTCTGATACGGACTCGGATGTAAAAAGGTGTTTAGCCATTTTATTCTTTACCTTGACTTGAACGGGTGGAAGATCGACTGCATAGCGCAAAGACTGGAAACCAGCCGGTCACTCAGAATTAGCGCCCCCACAGGCAAAGCCATGAGCAGTAATACAAGACGCTTAGAAGTTAACCAGTATAGACGGATTAACATCTGGACGGCTATTTTAGGTTACACGCTAAGCGGATTGCCAGTTTTTTTTGCTTAAAGGATTTTTCAGTTAGCGTAAAGAGTGGCAATTAATCCTGACAGGGGTCGCATTTAGCACAGTAAGATTTTGCAATTTCACAGGGTTAGCTGTATAAAACGCCGCGCCTGCCGTTGCGGTTTTGACTTGCGCCGCACCAGACTGTCAGTCACCGTGTTTTTACTGACTTTCAGCCTCAGTTCTTGCTTTTCCACACACTGGTTAAACTGTCACAACACCACGATATTCTCGGATTATCCTGAGTATTGTCCCTGTTGGCTCTCTGGCTGGTGATACGGAGTCCGCGACTTGTTTTACGATGTTATACTGCATAAGCCGACTCTTCGCTCTCAGCCTGTCGGGCTGAACCGGGCGACGGTCGATGATTTCTTGCTACAGGATGCTCCTGTAGCTGCTGGCTGTTTTGCTTCATTACAACTTGAGGTTCGCGATGTCTGACGACATGAAGAATATTAAGGGTTCGTCAGCTGGCGAACAGGGTGTACTCCGCTCGATGCAGGAGGTAGCAATGAGCGATCAAGATGCCAGCCGCATGCTGCGCACTTACAATATTGCCTGGTGGGGCAATAACTACTACGACGTCAACGAGCTGGGCCATATCAGCGTCTGCCCGGATCCGGATGTACCGGAAGCGCGCGTCGATCTCGCGAAGCTGGTGAAAGAGCGCGAAGCCGAAGGCCAGCGTTTGCCCGCCCTGTTCTGCTTCCCCCAAATTCTGCAGCACCGCCTGCGTTCGATTAACGCCGCGTTTAAACGCGCGCGCGAGTCTTACGGCTATCGCGGTGACTACTTCCTGGTTTACCCGATTAAGGTTAACCAGCATAAGCGCGTTATCGAGTCGCTTATCAACTCCGGCGAGCCGCTGGGCCTGGAAGCCGGTTCCAAAGCCGAGCTGATGGCCGTGCTGGCCCATGCGGGCATGACGCGTTCGGTGATCGTCTGTAACGGCTATAAAGACCGTGAATATATCCGCCTCGCGCTGATCGGCGAAAAGATGGGCCACAAGGTCTATCTGGTGCTGGAAAAAATGACCGAGGTGAAACTGGTCCTCGAAGAGGCGGAGCGCCTGAATGTGGTGCCGCGCCTTGGTATCCGCGCGCGCCTGGCATCGCAGGGTTCCGGTAAATGGCAGTCGAGCGGCGGGGAGAAATCCAAGTTTGGCCTCTCTGCCACTCAGGTACTGAAGCTGGTAGAGATCATGCGCGAAGCGGGCCGTATGGAGAGCCTGCAGCTGCTGCACTTCCACCTCGGTTCGCAGATGGCCAACATCCGCGATATCGCCACCGGCGTGCGCGAGTCGGCGCGTTTCTACGTTGAGCTGGCGAAGCTCGGCGTCAATATCCAGTGCTTCGACGTGGGCGGCGGTCTGGGCGTTGACTATGAAGGCACCCGCTCGCAGAGCGACTGCTCGGTCAACTACGGCCTGAACGAATATGCCAACAATGTTATCTGGGCGATTGGCGATGCCTGTGAAGAGCACGGCCTGCCGCATCCAACGGTGATTACTGAATCGGGCCGCGCCGTGACAGCGCACCACACCGTATTGGTTTCCAACATCATTGGTGTGGAACGCAACGAGTTCAGCGAGCCGCAGCCGCCGCAGGCAGATTCCCCGCGTCCGATTGTCAGCATGTGGGATACCTGGCAGGAGATGCACGAGCCGAATAACCGCCGCTCGCTGCGCGAATGGCTGCACGACAGCCAGATGGACCTTTTTGACATCCATACCGGTTATTCGCAGGGGACTTACGATCTGACCCAGCGCGCCTGGGCGGAGCAGCTCTATCTCAGCATTTGCCACTATATTCAGCAGCATCTGGACCCGAGCAACCGCGCGCACCGTCCGATTATTGACGAACTGCAGGAGCGCATGGCGGATAAGATTTACGTCAACTTCTCACTGTTCCAGTCGATGCCGGATGCATGGGGTATTGACCAGCTGTTCCCGGTGATGCCGCTGGAAGGGCTGAATCAGGTGCCGGAGCGCCGTGCGGTGCTGCTGGACATCACCTGTGACTCGGACGGCACCATCGACCACTATGTTGACGGCGACGGTATTGCCACCACCATGCCGATGCCGCAGTACGATATTGATAACCCGCCGATGCTGGGCTTCTTCATGGTCGGGGCGTATCAGGAGATCCTCGGCAACATGCACAACCTGTTCGGCGACACCGAAGCGGTCGACGTGTTTGCCTTCCCTGATGGCAGCGTGGAAGTTCAGCTGTCCGATGAAGGGGATACCGTGGCGGACATGCTGGAGTATGTGCAGCTGAACCCGGCCGAGCTGCTGACCCACTTCCGTAATCAGATCAAACAGAGCGATCTGGATGAGGAGCTGCGTGCGCAGTTCCTGGAAGAGTTCGAAGCCGGTTTATACGGCTACACTTATCTGGAAGACGAATAATCTTCCGGCGCTGCGCGCTATTAAAGGCGCGCAGCAAATAAGAAGCCTCCAGCCAGGCACTCAGTGCCGAGAGTGAAGGAGTCGAATATGGGTTTGCTTGACGGTTTACTAAAAAGTGCGTTGGGCGGCGGCGGCGGTAACGCGGCCGGTGGACTTAACGCGGGACAGTTTCAGGCCATCTGGGAATGGATTCAGGAGCAGGGCGGCATTGAAGTGCTGTTTAATAAGTTTCAGCAGGGTGGTCTTGGTGCCATTCTGAACTCCTGGATTGGCAACGGCCAGAATGCAGCGATTGGCAGCGGTGAAATTCAGTCGGCGTTTGGCGGTGGCGAGATCCAGTCGCTGGCGGATAAGCTGGGCACCGATCGACAGGGGGCCACCGATCTGCTCAGCCAGTTCCTGCCGAACTTTGTCGACGGTATTTCGCCGGGTGGTGAAGTGAAGCCGGAAGTGAAGTCCGGTTCTGCCGATTTAGGTAACTTTGTTAACGATATTTTTAAACGTTAAACCAGGTTAAAATAGTGCTTAATCAATCCCTTCCTCGTCGGGCTTAACGACGCGGTGGGGATTTTTTTTCATCTTTTTTTTGGTCAGTCAGAGAGGAACAGCTATGTATAACACCCTGGGTAATCAGTACGATAACTCGCTGGTGTCTAACGCCTTTGGTTTTATGCGTTTCCCGGTTAACTTCCAGCCCTACGACAGCGATGCCGAGTGGGTGATTACCGGCGTACCGTTTGATGCCGCAACCTCCGGCCGCCCGGGCAGCCGCCTCGGCCCCGGCGCTATCCGCCAGATTTCGACCAACCTCGCCTGGGAAGGCTGCCGCTGGCCGTGGGAGTTTGACCTGCGTCAGCGCCTGAACGTGATTGACTGCGGCGATCTGGTGTATGCCTTCGGTGATTCACAGGATCTGAGCGACAAGCTGCAGGCGCACGCTGAGAAGCTGCTGGCGAACGGCAAGCGTATGCTGACCTTTGGCGGCGACCATTACATCTCGCTGCCGCTGCTGCGCGCCCATGCCAAAACTTTCGGTAAGATGGCGCTGGTGCACTTTGATGCGCACACCGATACCTACTCTAACGGCCCGACCTTTGACCACGGCACCATGTTCTATACGGCACCGAAAGAAGGGCTGATCTCACCGGAGCATTCCGTGCAGATCGGTATTCGTACCGAGTTTGATAAGTCACTGGGCTTTAACGTACTGGATGCCGCGCAGATCAACGATCGCAGCGTCGACGATATTCTGGCGCAGGTGAAGCAGATTGTGGGCGACCTGCCAATCTACCTGACGTTTGATATCGACTGCCTCGACCCGGCACATGCACCGGGCACCGGTACTCCGGTGATCGGCGGCCTGACCAGTGACAAGGCCAGCAAGCTGATCCGCGGTTTGCAGGGTATGAATATCGTGGGGATGGATCTGGTCGAAGTCGCGCCGGGCTACGACCAGTCTGATATTACCGCGCTGGCGGCGGCCAGCCTGGCGCTGGATATGCTGCACGTGCAGGCTTCCAACAAAGGTTAATCATTCTGCCCCGCGGCGGTAAATGCGCTGCGGGGTAAATACTCCCTCTCTCTGCCCCCAAATTAACCCTGCTCTTAATTTACCCCGAAGAGAGCGTGACCCTGCCGTTAGTAGTGTTTTTTTAAAATCCTCCCGGAAGTTGCCATAATTGTTTTACTGATGAAACTTTCAATTATTCTTATTCAACGGTGATAATTAGCCAGGGAAAATATTTTTTGCACTGACTATACCGCTGAAGGTCGCTTTGCTGCTGTTTTAAAAGAATATCTTTCGCTGCTGTTGTCTGGATCTGATTTTTGCTACAGATATGATTCAATGCGGTGAATTTATTTTATTTCGTGATCTCTTGCACGTTTACTTTAAATAAAAATCTTCTTGCTTAATTTTTAGCAAATATCGCCTATTGACGCTTAATCCTCCGCTTCTATATTGACCGTATTAGATAGGAAACAAAGTTTTATATATGAAACTAATGCTGGAGTTAAATAATGAGCTGGAGCCCTATTTGTCATATTTCGCAGGTACAGGCCGATTTTCCCTTCGCCGGCAATATTGATGGCCAGGAGATCGGAATTTATCTGGTCGAGGGTGAATATTACGCGCTGGAGGATATCTGCCCGCATGCATATGCCCTGCTGAGCCAGGGGTTTGTAGAGGATGGCAAAGTGGAGTGCCCGCTGCATGAGGCTGTTTTTGATATCAGAACGGGACGCTGCCTGCGTGAACCGGGGGAACGCGACCTGAAACGCTATCCATTACGGATAGTCGATAACCAGATTCAAATCACTGTCGTTGCGGAGGATGAGCAACCATGAGTCATCAAGCGGAATTTAATCCACATTTGCCGCAAAGCTGGCAATTCACTCCCCCTAAAGAGGGGGGCAATGGTGCCATCCATCAGCCGGGTGAATATCAAAATATTATCTGGCAGACGCGTCGTCGTGAACCTGATGCCTTTGAAATCGCCCTGATTAGCGCACTGGAAACGCTGTTTTCCCAGGATAAAAACACACTGGAACAGCTGGTGGAGGCGCTCAATCAGCAGCGGATCTTCGACCGCGGCGGTAAGCCGTGGAGCGATGCCAGCTTCCGCGAGTTTTTACAGGTTAACGGTTACTGAACCGGGAGGCGAAGATGAGCGACGTACAGAAATATCTCGATCAAGGATTACGCGGTCTCTGGTATCCGGTGCTGGCGAGCTGGGAAGTACACTCGGCGCCGCTGGGGATAACACGACTGGGGCAGCAGCTGGTGGTATGGCGCGATGCCGAAGGCAAACTGCAGGCGCTGGAAGATCGCTGTCCGCACCGCGGTGCGCGTCTGTCGATGGGCTGGAACCTCGGCGACCGTATTGCCTGCTGGTATCACGGCGTGGAAGTGGCGGGCAGCGGTACGGTGAAAGATGTACCGGCTGTTGACCGCTGCCCGCTGGTTGGCCAGACGTGCGTGCGCGCCTATCCGGTGCAGGAAGCGCATGGCGCAATCTTTATCTGGTTTGGCGTGACCGCAGAGGATCCACCCACGGAGCTGGTGTTCCCGCAGGAGCTGGCCGACAGCAAGTCTTACAGCAATTTCCTCTGTACCGCTGCATGGAACTGCAATTATCAGTACGCGCTGGAAAACGTGATGGATCCGATGCACGGCACCTACCTCCACTCGTCTTCGCATTCGATGGCGGACGGTGACCGTAAGGCGGATATGTCACTGCAACCCACTGAAACCGGGTTCCTGTTCCAGAAGGATGGGCAAAAAGGGGTGAATTTTGACTGGGTGGAGTTTGGCGAAAGTGGTGTGCAGTGGATGCGGCTCTCTATCCCCTATCAGAAACGTTTTGGACCGGGCGGCCCGTTCTGGATCATCGGCATGGCGGTGCCGGAAAGCCAGGAGAGCTGCCGCGTGTTCTTCTGGCGCATTCGCCAGGTTGAGGGCTGGCAGCGTGATATGTGGCGCTTCTTCTACCGCAACCGGTTGGAGAAGCTGCACTGGGACGTGCTGGAACAGGACCGGATTATCCTTGAGTCAATGGCCCCGGCTGCGCGTAACCATGAATATCTCTATCAGCATGATGTCGGGCTGTCACGCCTGCGCCGCAACATGCAGAAAGCGGCGAGGCAGCAGCTGGCAAGACTGGCAGAGTTAGCAGCCCAGGAGACCTCGTAATGGGCGGGCTGCTGGCAGGAAAACGCATCGTCATCACCGGTGCGGCGCGTGGCCTGGGCTGGCAGTTTGCTCAGGATATTGCAGGCCAGGGGGCACGCGTAGTAATGCTCGATATTCTTGCAGCCGAGCTGGAAGCCAGTGCTGAGCAGCTGCGCAAGCAGGGTGCGCGAGTCGAAGCGCTGGCGCTGGATATTGCCGACCCGCAGGCGATTAACGACGTTATGCAGCTTGTCGCCCGCGAGGGCGGCATTGATGGGCTGGTCAATAATGCCGCGCTGGCGACCGGCGTTGGTGGCAAAAACATGCTGGAGTACGACATTGAGCTGTGGGACCGGGTGATGCAGGTCAATGTGCGTGGCAGCTGGCTGGTTTCGAAAGCGGCGGTGCCGCTGATGAAACGCGGTGGAAAAATCGTTAACGTCGCGTCGGATACCGCCCTATGGGGCGCGCCGAACCTGCTGGCATATGTTGCCAGTAAGGGCGCGATTATTGCGATGACGCGCTCCATGGCGCGGGAACTGGGAGAGCGCGGGCTGTGCGTCAACGCCATTGCCCCAGGGCTGACGCGCGTCGCCGCCACAGAGTACGTGCCGGCGGCGCGGCATCAGCTGTATGAGCAGGGGCGCGCGCTCGCCGGAGCGCAGCATCCGCAGGACGTCAGCGGTAGCGTGATTTGGCTGTTGTCATCGCTGTCTGATTTCGTTACCGGGCAGCTGCTGCCGGTCAACGGTGGATTTGTTTTTAACTGAGGTGCAGGAGTCGTTATGTCTGAAGCATCAAGCTGCCGCTACCTGATCCCGGGATTAGATCGCGGGTTGCAGCTGCTACTCGCCTTCGGCGCGCAGCAGCGCGAAATGACCTTCGCCGAGCTACACCGGCTGGTCGACATGCCAAAAGCCAGCGCTTACCGCGTGGTGCAGACTCTGGAGCACCTTGGTTTTTTACAGCGTAACCCGCGTAACAACACCTTTACTCTTGGCATGATGGTGCTGCGACTGGGGTTTGAATATATCGCCTCGCTGGACGTAGCGCAGGCGGGGCAGCCGGTGATTGAGCAGCTGCGCGACCGCAGCCTGTGCAACAGCCATCTGGCGATTCGCGATGGGCGCGATCTGATTTATATCGCCCGCGTCAGCGCCGCAGGTGCGCGGATTAATCAGGTTAGCGTCGGTTCACGGCTGCCGGTTCACTGCACTTCCCTCGGCAGGGTGCTGCTAACCGATCTGAGCCGCAGCGATTTTGAACAGCTCTATCCGGAGCCGCTGATTGAAGGCGCAGCCCAGGTGCCATCCCAGGATCGTGAAACGCTGTGGGAGATGGTACAGCAGGATAACCAGCGCGGTTATGTGATTGGTGAATCCTTCTTTCGTCCGGGAATTTCGTCGATTGTTTACCCGATCTTCGGGCCCAGAAGTCGGGTGGCGGCAGTGGTCAGCATCATGGTGCCAATGCATGAAATTCCGGCCGCTGACCGCAGGCATTTGCAGCAGCTAGTGGCCGATGCCGCGATGAAAATCTCCGGCTTGTTAGGGCATCACGCCCAGGCTGGCTAACCCAATAACTGCGTAAATTTTTCAGGCGCTTAACCGCGTCGGGGATCTCTACGTCCAGATTCGTCATTTTGAACAAAAAAGAGGCAGAGAGCATGCGCGTAACTGGAATTGAAAAGCTGGAATTTGGCGTTGAAGACCCGCCACTGTGCAACAAGTTCATCCGTGATTTTGGCCTGTCGCCGGTGAACGGCAGCGATCGTCTGTTTCAAACCCTGAGCGGCGCACAGGTTGAATTCAGCCCGCTGGACAATCCTGACCTGCCAGTGCCCTTCGAAGCAGGCTCCACCCTGCGGCGCGTCACCTGGGGCGTGCGAGACGCAGCGGCACTGGCCGCCATTGCGCAGAAAATGCGTGACCAGCCCAGTTACCAGGAGCGCGGCGGGGCGCTGTACTGCACCGATCCTAATGGCATGGCGCTGCGTATTGTTGTCCGCCAGCAGCGTAAGGTTGAGCTCGATGTTCCGGGCATCAACCAGTGGGACGATATTCGCCGTATCGACCAGCCCAGCCCGGTCTATTCCCAGGCTACGCCAATCAATATTGGTCACGTGGTGTTTTTTGTCAGCGACCTGGCGCAGACGGAGAAGTTTTATCGCGAAGTGCTCGGCTTCGAGGTTTCTGACCGCTATATCGATCGCGCGGTCTTCCTGCGGGCTCAGCAGCGCGGTGGCCATCACACCCTGTTTTTACTGCAGTTGCCGAATGGTAAACGCGGTTTGAACCACGTGGCGTTCACCGTGCGCGATATTCATGAAGTGGTCGGCGGCGGGTTGGCGATGAACAAACAGCAGTGGAGCACCTTTATTGGCCCCGGCCGCCATCCGGTCTCTTCCGCCTATTTCTGGTACGTCAACAGCCCGGCTGGTGGTGCGTTCGAGTATTACACCAACGATGACTGGCTGACGGAAAACTGGCAGCCGCGTGAGCTGGAGCATTCGCTGGTCTCCTTTACTGAATGGGCGGTAGAAGGGGGTATCGACTACACCACCCGCCGCCAGCTGAAGCGTGAGGAAGCGCTATGAGCGCCGGGATCGTCATTATCGGCGGTGGGCAGGCGGCGGGCTGGGCGGCAAAAACCCTGCGCGATGGTGGCTACGACCAGCGTATCAGCGTGGTGGCTGACGAGCCGTGGGACTTTTATGAGCGACCGCCGCTGTCGAAAAGTGTGCTGTTGCAGGATGAGGTCGCCCTGACTCGCCTGTTTAGCGAGCCCGTGCAGGCAGCACTCGATCTCAGCTGGTATCGCCCGCTGCGCGCCGAACAGATCCTGCGCGGGCAAAAGCGCGTGCTGCTCAGCGATGGTCAGCAGCTGGCCTACGATCGGCTGCTGATTGCTACCGGCAGCCGTCCTCGCCTGCCGGGGCGCGAGTGGCAGAACCATCCCCGTATTCACAGCTTACGCAGCTGGCAGGACGCCATCTCGCTGAAAGCCGGGCTCAACGACTGTCAGCACCTGGCGGTGGCTGGCGGCGGATGGATTGGATTAGAAATTGCCGCTTCTGCCCGCAGCAAAGGTATTGCCGTCACGCTGTTTGAACGGCAGCCCGCGCTGTGCCAACGCAGTATTGACCCGGCGGTGTCGGCGGCGCTGCTGGCTCTACATCAGCGGCACGGGGTGCGGCTGCATCTCGACTGCGGTGAAATCGTACTTCATCAACAGCACGATCGGCCACAGCTGAGCTGCGCGTGCAGCGAAGCCGAATCCTTTGACCGCGTGGTGGTGGGGATTGGGATTGAGCTAAATCTTGAACTGGCGCAGCAGGCCGGGCTTGAGGTGGCGAATGGCATCGTAGTGGATGCCCGCGGGCAGACCAGCGACCCGGCAATTTTTGCCATCGGTGATGTGGCGCGCCATCCGCAATACGGTATCTCGTTGCAGTCTTGGGCCTTTGCCCAAAATCAGGCCATTGCAACCGCGCAGGCCATGCTCGATCCGCAGGCGGCAGGGTATGGCGAGATCCCCTGGCTATGGTCGGATCAATACGACGTCAATATTCAGATCCTCGGCCTGCCCGGTGACGCGGGAAGGACGATTGTCCGGCCGCAGCCCGGAGGTGGGCTGTGGTTCCGTCTTGGAGCGGACAGCCGTCTGCAGCAGCTGGTGGCGTTTAACGATGCGCGCAGCATTAAGCTGGCGAAGCGCTGGATGCTGGCTCAGCGCCAGCTGGATGCGGCGCAGCTGGCTGACCCCGACTTTTCACTGATGTCGTTACGGTAAGCGGAGATCGGGCAGATGAGTACTCTTGAACACCCACCGCTTACGGTCGCTCAGCAGGCTGAAACGGTTCGCTGGTCGATCCCGCTGGCACTGTTTGCCTGCGTGCTGCTGGCCTTTTTTGACAAGGTGAGCATTGCCGCCCTGTTTTCTGACGTGCAATTTCAGCAGGCGATGGGGCTGAGTTTTGACACCACCCGCCTGGGGCTATTAATGAGTGCCTTTCTGCTCAGCTATGGCTTCTCCTCGATGCTGCTCAGCGGGCTGGGCGACCGCATCAACCCGCAGCGTTTACTGGTAAGCATGATGCTGCTCTGGTGCCTGCTGATGGTGGCGATGGGCTTCTGTCACTCCTATCGGACCATGCTGGGATTGCGCATCGCACTGGGCGTGGCGGAAGGGCCGCTATTCCCGCTGGCATTTGCCGTGGTGCGCAATAACTTCCCGCAGCACCTGCAGGCGCGCGCCACCATGCTGTGGCTGCTGGGAACGCCTATCGGTGCCGCCATCGGTTTTCCGCTCTCGCTGTTTATTCTCGGCCACTTTGGCTGGCAGAGCACCTTCTGGTTTATGGCACTGCTGACGCTGCCTGTGGTGGGCTGGATTTGTCTCGCGCTACGCAATATTCGCCGCGGAATGACAGCGACGCGCAGCAACGCTCAGCCGCGCAAAGCGGCACGTGCGGTGCTCTATCGAAACGGCCACTTCTGGCTTATCTGCCTGTTCAACATCACCTATCTCACCTATTTGTGGGGCATTAACGGCTGGCTGCCCAGTTATCTGGTGGAGGGGCGCGGCATTCATCTGCGGGATGTGGGCTGGCTCTCTTCGCTGCCGTTTATCGCCATGCTGGCAGGCGAAGGGCTGGGTGCCTGGCTCTCTGACCGTGCCGATCGCCGTGCGCTGGCCTGTTTTATCTCTCTGGGGGGCGCGGCAATCGGCCTGCTGGCAGTGCTGCATCTCCAGCAGCAGGGGGGGGTGATTGCTGCCATGAGCTTCAGCACATTTATGTGGGGCGCGGGGGCGCCGAATATCTTTGCCCTGCTGGCAAAAGCCACGCCACCCAACGTTAGCGCGGCCGCCGGCGGTGTGTTTAACGGGCTGGGGAATTTTGCCGGCGCGCTGGCACCGCTACTGATGGGGGCAATAATCGCCGAATCTCACAGCATGGACAGCGGCCTGCTGTTTCTGGTGGTGGTGGCCGCAGCGGGCTGCGTGCTGTTACTGCCAATCCTGAAACGTTACTGAGGAGTATCAACCATGTCAGAAAGCATCACTAAAGCTGCCGTTAAACCTGCCAACCTGTCAATGGATGAGTGGGTGGAGTCGCGCATTGCACGTTTTTCCGGACGTAAATATGACTGGAGCGCGCTGAAATTTCAGGCCGACTTCGACCCGAAATATCGCCGCGCTCAGATGCGCTATATCGGCACCGGCGCGACGGGCGTGTCCAGCGACAGCAACACCGTTCCTGCTGAGCATTTCACCTTCTCAACCATGGTGCTGCCGGCGAAAAGTGAAGGACCGCTGCATCTGCATGACGATGTGGAAGAGGTATTTTTCATGCTGAAAGGCTGCATCACGCTGATGATCAAAGAGGGTGACAGCTACTGCGAAACGGTGCTCAACGAACGTGACCTGATCTCGGTTCCTGCCGGCATTTACCGCGGCCTGTTTAACCATGGCGAGGAAGAAGCGTTGATGTGCGTGATGCTGGGCACCGCGAAACCGCATATCCCGACCTATCCGCACGATCACCCGCTGGCTAAGGTGAAACGTCAATGATCCAATGGTGGGAGACCGGAAATGGACCGGCGCTGGTGCTGCTGCACGGCATCAGCTCCGGCAGCGGCAACTGGCATAAGCAGCTGAATAACAGCGGCCTGCAGCAGTGTTGCCACATGCTGGCGTGGGATGCGCCGGGTTACGGGCAGAGCCAGCCGCTCACTCACCCCCATCCTACCGCCGCGCTGTATGCCGATATGCTGGCGCAGATGCTGGATGATGCCCATATCTCACGGGCGGTGGTGGTCGGACACTCGCTGGGGGCGCTGATCGGCAGTGCGTTCGCCGCGCGCTATCCACAGCGCATTACGCGTCTGGTGCTGGCCGATCCGGCGCAGGGCTATGGCAGCGCCGCGCCGGAGCTGCAACGGCAGGTGCTGGAACAGCGGGAACAGCAGCTGGCTGGCGGGCTGAAGACGCTGGCCGACGACCGTGCTGCGCATCTGCTGCGCCCGCGGGCTGACGAGCGCGATATTGCCACGGTGGCGGCGGGAATGCGGCGGCTAAATCGGGCGGCATATCTCCAGGCGGCATCCATGCTGGCCACGGAGGATATCCATCACTGGCTGGCGGATATTCACTGCCCGACAGAGGTGTGGTGCGGTGAGCTGGATGAGATTACGCCGCCAGCACGGGTGCGTGAGCTTGCGCGCCGCTGGAGTCTGCCTTACCTGACGATCCCGACTGCCGGGCATGCTTGCTATCTCGATAATGCGGCTTTTTTTAATCGCCAGCTGCAGCGCATTACGGAGGCCGAAAATGAACCTGCAAATTAACGGGCGCGTGGCGGTGGTTACCGGGGGGTCCTCCGGCATCGGCTTTGCCACGTTACAGCTGTTATTGGAAGCCGGCGCCAGAGTGGCCTTCTGCGGGCGCGATACGGCGCGGCTGGCCAGTGCGCAGGCTGCGCTGCGGGAGCAGTTCCCCGATGCCGATATGCTGGCGCACCACTGTGATGTGCTGGTGCAGGAGCAGGTTGAGCGCTTTGCGCTGGCGGTCAGCAAACGTTTTGGCGCGGTGGATATGCTGATTAACAACGCCGGGCAGGGCTATGTGGCGAACTACGCAGACACGCCGCGCGATGCCTGGCTGCAGGAAGCCGGGCTGAAACTGTTTGGCGTGCTCAATCCGCTGCAGGCTTTTTTGCCGTGGCTGGAACAGTCGGATATGGCTTCGGTGACCTGCGTCAATTCGCTGCTGGCACGCCAGCCGGAGGAGCACATGATTGCCACCTCTGCGGCGCGGGCTGCGCTATTGAACATGACGCTAACGCTGTCGAAAGATCTGATCGCTAAAGGTGTTCGGGTGAATTCGATCCTGCTCGGTATGGTGGAGTCCGGCCAGTGGCGGCGGCGCTTTGAGCAGCGGGAAGATCGCGATCTCAACTGGGAGCAGTGGACGACTGCGCTGGCCCGGCGGCGCGGGATCCCGCTCGGCAGGCTTGGCAAGCCGGAAGAGGCGGCCCGCGCGCTGCTGTTTCTCGCCTCGCCGCTGGCTTCTTTCACTACCGGGGCGGCGCTGGATGTCTCAGGCGGCTTTTCCCGCCAGCTATGAGGGTAAATGATGAAAAAGATCATGCTAATCGGCTTTGGTGCCATGGCCCAGGAAGTCCTGGCGCGGCTGCCGCAGGGCGTTGAGCCTGGCTGGATAGTGGCGCGGGAAAGCCATCATGCGGCGATCCGCGATCGCTTTGGCGCACGGGTTGCCGCACTGACTTCTCCCACAGCCTGTGACGGGCAGCCGCAGCTGGTGTTGGAGTGCGCCAGCCAGCAGGCAGTCGTCGAATATGCTCAATATGTTCTGCTGCGCGGCTGGCGGCTGGCGGTGATTTCTACCGGCGCGCTGGCGGATGAGTTACTGCATCAGCGCCTGCTGGCGGCCTGTCATAGCGGGGAGGGGCGGTTGATCCCGCTTTCTGGTGCCGTCGCCGGGCTGGACGGGCTGGCTGCCGCGCGCGAGGGCGGACTGGACCATGTGATCTATCAGTCGTGTAAAAGCCCGGCCAGCTGGCGGGGTAGCCATGCAGAAACGCAGATAGACCTGTTGGCGGTCAGCGAACGTCAGGTGTTCTGGCGCGGCAGCGCGCGTGAAGCTGCACGACTGTTCCCGGCTAACGCCAATGTGGCGGCAACCATTGCTCTGGCTGGGATTGGGATGGACCAGACGCAGGTTGAGCTGATGGTTGACCCGACAACGCAGCGCAATACCCATACGCTACAGGCGGCGGGAAAGTTCGGCGATCTGTACCTGGAACTTCGTGGTTACCCGCTAAGCAGCAATGCGAAAACCTCCATGCTGGCAGCACTCAGTGCCGTACAGGCCTGCCGTCAGTTGCTCTATCTCTAAGGAATCCTGATGGAAACGTTAAAGCTGTACCTGGCCGGCGAGTGGCGCGAAGGGCGCGGTGAGCGTTTTTGCAGCACTAACCCGGCCGATGGATCGGTTAATGCCTGGCTGCATGCCGCCAGTCTGGACGATGTTGAGCTGGCCGTTAACGCGGCCGAGCGTGCCTGGCGGGC
Source organism: Erwinia aphidicola (assembly GCF_014773485.1). GTDB lineage: Bacteria > Pseudomonadota > Gammaproteobacteria > Enterobacterales > Enterobacteriaceae > Erwinia > Erwinia aphidicola. The sequence continues at coordinate 417,912 of NZ_JACXBP010000004.1, forward strand.
GCCGCAGTGGCGGCAGAGGCTGCCACACCAGCGTGCCGCGATCCTGCATCGTGTGGGTGACCTGATTACGCAACGGCTGGAGGCGCTGGCGCAGCTGCAGACGCGCGACAACGGCAAACCGCTGGCGGAGACGCGCGGGCTGGTCGCCAGCGCTGCCGCAACCGCCCACTATTTTGCGGCCGTCTGTGAAGTGATGGAGGGGGAGCTCCCGCCGCCGCGCAGCAACGACTTTATTACTCTCAGTCGCTATGAGCCGATCGGTGTGGTGGCGGCAATCACGCCGTGGAACTCACCGATTGCCAGTGAGATGCAGAAAATTGCCCCGGCGCTGGCGGCAGGCAATGCCGTGGTGCTGAAACCGGCGGAAGCCACGCCGCTGATGGCGCTGGAGCTGGCCGCGCTGTTTGAGCAGGCCGGGCTGCCGCCGGGGCTACTGAGCGTACTGCCGGGCAAAGGCTCAATAGTCGGGGAAGCGCTGGCGCGTCATTCACTGGTGAAGAAGATCTCCTTTACCGGTGGAACCCGCACCGGGCAGCGGCTGGCGCATATCGCGGCGGACAAACTGATCGGCACTTCGCTGGAGCTGGGAGGGAAATCCCCGACCATTGTGCTGGCCGACGCCGATATTGAGCAGGCCGCACGCGGCATTTGCTACGGCATTTTCAGCTCTGGCGGGCAGGCGTGCATTGCCGGATCGCGGCTGTTTATTCATCGCGCGCTCTACCCACGACTGATCGACAGACTGCTGCAGTTAACGGATGGCCTGCGTCTTGGCGACCCATTGCGTCCCGGCACCCATATTGGCCCGCTGATCGGCCCCGAGCATCGCCAGTCGGTGATGGACTATGTGGCGCTGGCGCGGGAAGAGGGTGGCGAGATTTTGTGCGGGGGAGAGATCCCTGCCGATCCGGCGCTGGCGAAAGGTAACTGGTTCCAGCCGACGATTATCGCCGGGCTGAATAACGCGGCAAGAGTGTGCCAGGAGGAGATCTTCGGCCCGGTGCTGGTGGTGATGCCGTTCGAAGATGAGCAGCAGCTGATAGCGCAGGCTAATGATTCGATCTATGGCCTGGCGGCCGGCATCTGGACGCGCGACATCCCTTATGCCTTGCAGCTTGCCGATCGGCTGGAGTGCGGAACGGTGTGGATCAACACCTACAAAGTCTTTTCGATAGCCACGCCGTTTGGCGGTTTCAAGCAGAGTGGGCTTGGGCGCGAAAAGGGGCTGCAGGGCATTAAGGCCTGGATGCAGCAGAAGAGCATCTATCTGGCGATGACCCCGGCAATTAACGCCTGGAGTGACTAACTATGGAACGGGAAGTAGCGATGAGCGAAATGATAACGGTGGGTGAAGCGCTGGCGCGGACTCTTGAGTTATACGGGGTTAAAACGCTGTATGGGATTATCTCTATTCACAATTTACCGATTGCCGATGCCATCGGCCAGCGCGGGAGGCTGCACTTTGTTCCCGCTCGCGGCGAGGCGGGTGCGGTGACCATGGCTGATGCGCACGGCAGGTTCAGCGGGTTGGGCGTGGCGTTAACCAGTACCGGTGCCGGAGCGGGCAATGCGGTGGGGTCGCTGCTCGAAGCGATGAACGCCGGTACGCCTCTGCTGCATCTGACGGGGCAGGTTGAGAAGGCATATCTTGATGCCGACAGCGGATTTATTCACGAAGCCCGCGATCAGCTCGGGCTGCTGCGCAGCAGCGGTAAAGCCGCGCTGCGCGTGCACTCGCCGCAGCAGGCGGTGGCGCTGCTGCACCGGGCAATTCAGATAGCTCAGACGCCGCCGTGCGGTCCGGTTTCGGTTGAGATCCCGATAGATATCCAGAACAGCCTGATACCCGACTCGCTGGTGACGACGCCGGTCGCTCCTCTTTCTCCGCCAGCGCCGCCGGAAAGCGTGATTGCCGCACTGGCGGAAAAGGTGAAACGTGCCAGCCGCCCCCTGCTGTGGGTCGGCGGCGGAGCATCAGGCTGTAGTGAGGCCATAAGAAAACTGGCCGATGCCGGGTTTAGGGTGATCTCCAGCGCACACGGTCGCGGTATTTTACCGGATGCTCATCCGCGCAGCCTGCGCGCATTTCACAATTCCCCTGCGGTGGAAAGCGTGATGGCAGAATGTGACTTAACGCTGATCGCCGGTTCGCGCCTGCGCAGTAATGAGACGCGCAGCTGGACCCTGACGCTGCCACAGCCGCGGGTGCAGATTGATATCGACCCGGCAGCGGCCAGCCGAAATTATCTGGCGGATGAGGTGCTGAACTACGACTGCCGTGCGCTGCTGAATGCACTGGCACAGCGCCTGTCACCGGTCAGTGATGTGGCGGGCGATCGTCAGATTGCGCAGGCGGTAGCAGAAGCGGAGCGTGAACTGCGCGCGCAGTGCGGAGTGTATGCCGGGCTGAACGATGCCGTTGCCGCCGCGCTGCCTGCGCAGGGGATTCTGGTGCGTGATATTACCGTTTCCGGCAGCGTCTGGGGCAGCCGTTTACTGCGTGCCAACGGTGCCTTAGCCAATATTCATTCGCTGGCGGGGGCAATCGGGATGGGGCTGGCGATGGCGATTGGCAGCGCGCTGGCCAATCCGCAGCGTAAAGTGGTTGGTCTGGTCGGAGACGGCGGGCTGGCACTGGGCGTCGGCGAGCTGGCGACGCTGGTACAGGAGCGGGCTAACGTGACGCTGCTGGTGATGAACGACGGAGGTTACGGCGTGATGCGTGGCATTCAGGATAAGTATTTTGGCGGGCGGCAGTATTACAACGAACTGCACACGCCAGATTATACCCTGCTGGCGCAGTCGATGGGGATGCAGGCCTGGAGCATCAGCGATGCCGCCATGTTCAGCAGCGTGCTGGCGGAAGCGATAGCGATGCCGGGGCCAACGCTGGTGGAGGTTAAAATGAGCGAAATCGGACCATTGCATTTTGCCGGTCCGCCGCAGAAAACCTTATATTAATGATTCGGGGCGGGCATGCCCGCCCCCTGCCGCGCCCGGAATTACTTACCGGCCGCGATACGCTCTTTGATATGGTCGGCGCGCGCCTGAGAAGCCGGATGCGAGTCAAACATGCTGCTTTCGTGCGTGCCTTCCAGCTTGGCCAGCTTCTCGAAGCTGGTCACCAGACCCTGCGGGTTGATGTTGCGTTTTTTCAGCAGATCAAACGAGTAGTCATCGGCCTGTGATTCCTGGCTCTGGGAGAACTGCGCGTTCACCAGTTTTTCACCCAGGTCACCCAGCTGCGACTGAGACAGCGAAGCGGCAATACCGCCAGCAGAAGCCGCCGCGGTGCGGATAGCGGTGGTGGAGTAAGCCAGTTGCATCGCTTTGCGCGAGTGGCCCAGCGCGACGTGGCCCATTTCGTGGCCCAGCACACCTTCCACTTCATTATCGGTCATCATATCCATCAGGCCGCTGTAAACGCGGATGCAGCCGTTTGCCATCGCCCACGCGTTGACATCTTTGGTGACGTAAACTTTGTAGTTAGCCGGCGTGCCGTTGATATTGTCGCCCAGCGCAGCGGAGATCTTCTTCAGGCGTTGAGCATAGGTGCTGCTGGCGGGAGCAATCTGCGCTTCGCTGTCCATCTGCTGACAGGATTTTTCGCTCAGCTCTTTAACCTGCGCATCGCTCAGGGTAGCAGCCTGGTAAGCCTGCGCGCCTGACTGCATCAGGGCATTGCTGTCAAAATTCTGACAGCCGGAAACTAATGTCGCGAGTGCGATCGCGCTAACAGAAATACGTTTCATCATTCCAGTTCATCCATTTAGGTAACAAGGTATAGAAATCAAAAAGTTGTCAATTTATGCTGGGCGAATTATTGCCAGCGAAACTGGAGTTATAGCCTTTGCTGGTATAAATGCATAGCACCACTGCTCCGAAAGGGCCACTAATGTGACTTTTTTTACATCCTGCGCCATGTACATGTTACCCGTGTTTCATGTACATTGATTGTCGACTTTCCTTCGGCTTTGCCTGATAACTCATTCATTACAATAGGTTAAGGACGGCGAAGCGTTAAATCCGACCTGGAGTAGAAAATGTCTTCTCGTAAAGAGCTTGCCAACGCCATTCGCGCATTGAGTATGGATGCGGTGCAAAAAGCCAAATCCGGCCACCCGGGCGCCCCAATGGGCATGGCCGATATCGCCGAAGTTCTGTGGCGTGACTTCCTGAATCACAACCCGACTAACCCGCTGTGGGCAGACCGCGACCGTTTCGTGCTGTCAAACGGCCACGGCTCAATGCTGATCTATAGCCTGCTGCACCTCAGCGGTTACGATCTGCCAATCAGTGAACTGGCTAACTTCCGTCAGCTGCACTCCAAAACCCCAGGTCACCCTGAATACGGCTACACCGTAGGCGTGGAAACCACCACCGGTCCACTGGGCCAGGGTATCGCCAACGCGGTCGGTTTTGCTATTGCAGAACGCACGCTGGCCGCGCAGTTTAACCGTCCGGGCCACGATATTGTTGACCATAACACCTACGTGTTCATGGGTGACGGCTGCATGATGGAAGGCATCTCGCACGAAGTGTGCTCGCTGGCGGGTACGCTGAAGCTGGGTAAACTGGTCGCATTCTATGATGACAACGGTATCTCCATCGACGGCCACATTGATGGCTGGTTCACCGATGACACCGCGCAGCGCTTCGAGTCTTACGGCTGGCACGTGGTGCGCGGCGTGGACGGTCATGATGCGGACGCGATTAAGAAAGCGGTGGAAGAAGCGAAAGCGGTGAGCGATAAGCCTTCCCTGCTGATGTGCAAAACGGTTATTGGCTTCGGTTCGCCGAACAAAGCTGGTACTCACGACTCCCACGGTGCGCCGCTGGGTGATGAAGAGATTGCACTGACCCGTAAGCAGCTGGGCTGGAACCACGCGCCGTTTGAAATTCCTTCAGACATCTATGCACAGTGGGACGCGAAAGAAGCGGGCCAGGCGAAAGAAGCTGCATGGGACGAGAAGTTTGCTGCCTACGCTAAAGCCTTCCCGGAGCTGGCCGCTGAGTTCAAGCGCCGCATGAACAACGAGCTGCCGGCAAACTGGGCTGCTGAGTCGCAGAAGTTTGTTGAACAGCTGCAGGCGAACCCGGCGAAAATCGCCAGCCGTAAAGCGTCACAGAATGCCATCGAAGCCTTTGGCAAACTGCTGCCGGAATATCTGGGCGGCTCCGCTGACCTGGCGCCAAGCAACCTGACGATGTGGTCTGGTTCTAAGCCAATCAACGAAGATGCAGCGGGTAACTACATCCATTACGGCGTGCGCGAATTCGGTATGACCGCTATCGCTAACGGTATCACCCTGCACGGTGGTTTCCTGCCGTACACCGCGACCTTCCTGATGTTTGTCGAATATGCCCGTAATGCGGTGCGTATGGCTGCACTGATGAAGATCCGTCAGGTGATGGTCTATACCCACGACTCTATCGGTCTGGGCGAAGATGGCCCAACTCACCAGCCGGTAGAGCAGCTGGCGAGCCTGCGCGTGACGCCGAACATGAGCACCTGGCGCCCGTGTGACCAGGTTGAGTCGGCGATTGCGTGGAAATATGGCATCGAACGTCAGGATGGCCCAACTGCGCTGATCCTGTCGCGTCAGAACCTGGCACAGCAGGATCGTACCGCTGAGCAGCTGGCTAACGTTGCGCGTGGTGCTTACGTGCTGAAAGATTGCGACGGTACGCCGGAGGTCATCTTCATCGCTACCGGTTCAGAAGTTGAGCTGGCGGTGGGCGCTTATGAGCAGCTGACTGCTGAAGGCCGTAAGGCGCGCGTGGTTTCCATGCCGTCTACTGATGCCTTCGACAAGCAGGATGCCGCTTACCGTGAATCGGTGCTGCCGAAAGCTGTCAGCGCGCGCGTGGCGATTGAAGCCGGCATCGCAGATTACTGGTTCAAATACACCGGCCTGAACGGTGCTATCGTCGGTATGACCAGCTTCGGCGAGTCTGCACCGGCCGAGAAGCTGTTCGACCTGTTTGGCTTCACCGTGGATAACGTGGTCGCTAAAGCGAAAGCGCTGCTGTAATCACCAGCGGGCGAGGCGTGCCTCGCCTCAGGATGTTATAGCGTAGGGGGGCGGGCATACCCGCCCCTTTTTTGTTCCCACCGATAAATTCTAAATTTGTGACGTAGATCCAAACTTACGCGCCACAATTGATCCCAGTCATTCCTATTATTCCTGACTTCTATTATTCTGGCTGAAGCGTTTCAGTTGTCAGTGGGCCCTGTTATTTCCGCCGACCGATCGATAAGAATCTGCTGTACAAATCGCCACGGCTGGCTCAGGCTAATTGTCCGATTTTACGGTGAATTCTGCTGCAGGAGTAATATGACGGTTCGCATTGCCATAAACGGGTTTGGTCGCATTGGGCGCAATGTTTTACGCGCGCTGTACGAGACCGGGCGACGTGCTGAAATTACGGTCGTCGCCATCAATGAGCTGGCGGACGCCGCGGGCATGGCACATTTGCTGAAATACGATACCAGCCACGGGCGATTCGCCTGGGACGTGCGCCAGGAACGTGACCTGCTGACGGTAGGGGATGACACCATCCGCCTGCTGCATGTGGCAGAGCTCGCGCACCTGCCGTGGCGCGAGCTGAATGTCGATGTCGTGCTCGACTGTACCGGAGTTTATGGCAGCCGTGCCGATGGTGAAGCGCATCTGCACTCCGGGGCGAAAAAGGTGTTGTTCTCGCACCCTGGCGGGCACGATCTGGATGCCACCGTGGTTTACGGCGTGAATGAGAAAGAGCTGCTGCCGGAGCACTTGCTGGTGTCGAATGCTTCCTGTACGACCAACTGTATCATTCCGATTATCAAGCTGCTGGATGATGCCTGGGGTATTGAGTCCGGCACCGTCACCACGATTCATTCGGCGATGCATGACCAGCAGGTGATTGATGCTTATCACCCGGATTTACGGCGCACTCGCGCTGCCAGCCAGTCGATTATTCCGGTCGACACCCGACTGGCCGCCGGCATAACGCGTATTTTTCCGAAATTTAACGACCGCTTCGAAGCGATCGCGGTGCGCGTGCCGACCATCAACGTGACGGCCATTGACCTGAGCGTCAGCGTGCGTGATGCGGTAAAGGCATGTGAGGTCAACGCCCTGCTGCAAAGTGCGTCAGAAGGGGCATTTAGTGGTATAGTTGACTATACGGAATTACCGTTAGTCTCGATAGATTTTAACCACGATCCGCACAGTGCCATAGTGGACGGCACGCAGACGCGGGTCAGCGGTCAGCACCTGATTAAGACTTTAGTCTGGTGCGACAACGAATGGGGCTTTGCTAACCGGATGATTGATACCACGTTAGCGATGGCCGCAAGCGGTTTCAGGTAGGGCGCGGTTTGCGCCTGTAAAACTTAAGAGTTAAACGAGAGGATTCACCATGTCTGTAATTAAGATGACCGATCTGGATCTTGCTGGTAAACGCGTACTAATTCGTTCCGATTTAAACGTGCCAGTGAAAGAAGGGAAAGTGACGTCTGATGCACGTATTCGTGCTTCATTGCCGACCATCGAAGCGGCCCTGAAGCAGGGCGCAAAAGTGATGGTAACCTCCCACCTTGGTCGCCCGACCGAAGGTGAATACAACGAAGAGTTCTCACTGCTGCCGGTAGTGAACTACCTGAAAGATAAGCTGGGCGCGGAAAACGTCTCCCTGGCGAAAGAGTACCTCGACGGCGTTGAGCTGGAAGCCGGCAAGCTGGTGGTCCTGGAAAACGTTCGTTTTAACAAGGGCGAAAAGAAAGACGACGAAGCGCTCTCTAAAAAATATGCGGCCCTGTGCGACGTCTACGTGATGGACGCCTTCGGCACCGCGCACCGCGCACAGGCTTCAACGCACGGCGTGGGTAAATTTGCCCCAATCGCCTGTGCTGGCCCGCTGCTGGCGAACGAGCTGGAAGCGCTGGGTAAAGCCCTTAAAACGCCTGCGCGCCCAATGGTGGCAGTGGTTGGCGGTTCAAAAGTCTCCACTAAGTTTGACGTACTGAACTCGCTGGTGAAGATTGCTGACACCGTGATTGTTGGCGGTGGTATTGCTAACACCTTCGTGGCCATCGACAACAACGTCGGTAAATCACTGTACGAGCCAGATTTCGTTGAAGCGGCGAAAAAACTGCGCGATGAGTTCAAGATTCCGGTTCCTACCGACTCTCGCGTCGGCACGGAATTCTCTGAAACTGCACCGTCTACCGTGAAGAAAGTGTCTGAAGTTCAGGACAATGAAGAGATCATGGACTTCGGTGATGAAACCGCAGAAGCAATGGCTAAGCTGTTGAAAGAAGCTAAAACTATTCTGTGGAACGGCCCGGTTGGCGTGTTCGAATTCCCTAACTTCCGTAAAGGCACTGAAATCGTTGCTAAAGCGATTGCAGACAGTGACGCATTCTCCATCGCTGGCGGCGGTGATACGCTGGCGGCCATCGACCTGTTTGGTATTGAAGATAAAATCTCCTATATCTCTACCGGTGGCGGTGCATTCCTCGAGTTCGTGGAAGGCAAAACTCTGCCTGCGGTTGCCATGCTGGAAGAGCGTGCGAAGCAGAACTAATTAATCCTCAGTGCGGGGTGTTTGATGCCCCGCGTGAGATCTGAATCCTTTAATACGACCGAAGAAACAGGACAAGCTAACATGTCTAAAATTTTTGATTTCGTAAAACCAGGCGTTGTCACCGGTGACGACGTTCAGAAGATCTTCAAAGTGGCGAAAGAGAACAAGTTCGCCCTGCCAGCAGTTAACTGCGTGGGTACTGACTCCATCAACGCCGTTCTGGAAACCGCTGCGAAAGTAAAAGCACCGGTCATCATTCAGTTCTCCAACGGTGGCGCCGGCTTCATCGCCGGTAAAGGCCTGAAATCAGATAAGCCACAGGCTGCTGCTATCTTTGGCGCAATCTCTGGCGCACACCACGTGCATCTGATGGCTGAACACTACGGCGTGCCGGTTATCCTGCACACCGACCACTGCGCGAAGAAGCTGCTGCCGTGGATCGACGGCCTGCTGGAAGCGGGTGAAGCTCACTTCGCCAAAACCGGTAAGCCACTGTTCTCTTCTCACATGATCGACCTGTCTGAAGAGTCACTGGAAGAAAACATCGAGATCTGCAGCAAGTATCTGGCGCGCATGGCGAAAATCGACATGACCCTGGAAATTGAACTGGGCTGCACCGGTGGTGAAGAAGATGGCGTGGACAACAGCCACATGGACGCTTCCGCGCTGTACACCCAGCCAGAAGACGTTGATTACGCTTACACCAAGCTGAACGCCATCAGCCCACGTTTCACTATCGCTGCTTCATTCGGTAACGTGCACGGCGTGTACAAGCCAGGCAACGTGAAACTGACCCCGACCATCCTGCGTGATTCTCAGAAATACGTCAGCGAAAAACACGGTCTGCCAGTGAACTCTCTGGACTTCGTATTCCACGGCGGTTCCGGTTCATCTGCGGCTGAAATCGAAGAGTCTATCGGTTACGGCGTGATCAAAATGAACATTGATACCGATACCCAGTGGGCAACCTGGGACGGCATCCTGCAGTACTACAAAAAGAACGAAGGTTATCTGCAGGCGCAGCTGGGCAACCCGGAAGGCGCTGATAAGCCGAACAAGAAGTACTACGATCCACGCGTATGGCTGCGTGCTTCCCAGTCTTCAATGATTGTTCGCCTGGAGCAGGCATTTAAAGAACTGAACGCGGTCGACGTACTGTAATTCAGCTTCTGCTCAAAAAAGGCCCTGAGGGGCCTTTTTTTATGCAATCAATTCGGAATGTTCAGGTGATTTCGTGACTTGTTTGGCAAAACTGCAATTTTTTGCATACCCTTAACGGCATCGGCTGCCGCTTGCTGGCAGAGTTTTGAACGCCCTTTTGGGCAATAACGGGATCAGTTTATGGACGATTTAAATGTAGTTGGTGGTATTAACAGTGCCGGGGGCTGGCTGGTGCGCAATCAGGCGCTGCTGCTGAGCTATGCTGTGAACATTGTTGCGGCAATCGCCATTATTATCATCGGAATGACTGCCGCACGGTTTATCTCCAGAACGGTTAACAAGCTGCTTGTGGCGCGTAATATTGATCCCACCGTAGCGGACTTCCTCTCCGGCCTGGTGCGTTACGGCATCATTGCCTTTACGCTGATCGCGGCTCTGGGGCGCGTAGGCGTACAGACGGCCTCGGTGATTGCTGCGCTGGCTGCCGCGGGATTTGCCTTCGCTTTGGCATTAAAGGATTCGCTGTCGAACCTGGCGGCAGGCGTACTGCTGGTCACCTTCCGCCCGTTCCGCGCGGGCGAGTTTGTTGACCTTGGCGGGGTGATGGGGACCGTGCTGAACGTGCAGATTTTTTCAACTATGCTGCGCAGCGCCGATGGCAAAATTATTGTCATTCCGAACGGCAAAATTATCGCCGGTAACATCGTTAACTTCTCGCGCGAGCCGGAGCGCCGTAACGAATTCATCATTGGCGTGGCCTACGATGCCGATATTGATCAAGTGCTGGCCCTGCTGCGTGAAGTGGTTGATGCGGAGCCACGCGTACTGCAGGAGCGCGGCGTGCAGATCGGCCTGAACGAGCTGGCGGCCTCTTCCGTCAACGTGGTGATCCGCTGCTGGAGCAAAGCGGGCGATCTGCAGAACGTGTACTGGGATCTGATGAAGAACTTCAAGCGCGCGCTGGATGCTAAAGGGATCGGTATTCCTTATCCGCAGATGGACGTGCATCTGCATCAGGTCAAAGCGCCTGAAGCTGAAACGGCAAAAGCGGAGTAATGCTTTCCGGGTCAGCCTGTAACAGGGTTGACCCGTTATTAGATTCTCTTATTAATCATTAATTTTTTCCATTTCCACTAATAATTCCCGCGTTATACACTTGCCGCCATCGTTATCCGGTGAGGGCTTTCCTGTGTTATCTGTTTTCCTTCAAGGTGTTGCCATGGGCGCAGCGCTGATTTTACCGCTCGGTCCGCAAAATGCGTTCGTGATGAACCAGGGTGTGCGACGTCAGTATCATCTGATGACGGCGGCACTCTGCACGCTGAGCGATATCGTGCTGATTTGCGGTGGGATTTTTGGCGGTAGCGCATTGCTCAACCAGTCACCGCTGATGCTTAATCTGGTGACCTGGGGCGGTGTGGCCTTCCTGCTGTGGTATGGCTTTGGTGCCCTGCGCACCGCGTTTAGCGGCGATGTTGATCTCGCGTCGGCTAAAGCGTTAAAGCAGGGTCGCTGGCGTATCGTGGCGACAATGATGGCCGTCACCTGGCTCAATCCGCATGTCTACATTGATACCTTTGTGGTGCTTGGCAGCCTGGGCGGACAGCTGCCTGAAGAAGCGCGCCGCTGGTTTGCGCTCGGCTCTGCCAGTGCTTCGGTGGTGTGGTTCTTCGGTCTTGCCCTGCTGGCCTCCTGGCTGTCGCCGTTGCTCAACACCAGCCGAGCCCAGCGCATCATCAACCTGCTGGTCGGGCTGGTTATGTGGGCCATCGCCCTCAAACTGGCACTGCAGGCACTCTCTTTGCTCTGACGGGAACTTCACTCCAGGAATTGATGTCATAGCGTGAGCTGTTATCACGCACTAAAATATGCTGAACCGTTGCTCTGAGACGGAACAATTCGCTGCCGCAGCGCTTTTCTGCGGCAGCTGCTCATACGAAGCCGATGAAATACCCCATGGAGGAAGCAGTGAAGCTGACTAAACTGGCCCTGGCCGCAATGATTGGATTGGGAACGCTGCCATTAGCTGCGCAGGCAGACGAGTTACCTAATGGCCCGCACGTGGTGACGTCCGGGCAGTCCAGCGTCGATGCCACCCCGGATATCGCCACGCTGGCTATCGAAGTGAATGTTTCCGCGAAGGATGCGGGCGAAGCGAAGAAACAGGCGGACAGCCGCGTCCAGCAGTATTTCGACTTCCTCGATAAGAACGGTATTGAGAAGAAAGATATCAACGCCGCCAACCTGCGGACCCAACCTGAATATGACTACACCAAAGATGGCAAGTCGGTGCTGAAAGGCTACCGCGCGGTGCGTCAGGTGCAGGTAACGCTGCGCAAGCTCGATAAGCTTAACGATCTGCTGGATGGCGCGCTGAAGACGGGCCTGAATGAGATCCGTTCAGTGGAGCTGGGCGTGGCCAATCCTGAAGAGTATAAAGCGAAAGCGCGTAAAGCCGCGATCGAGGATGCCACCAGGCAGGCAGGCGAACTGGCGCAGGGCTTTAACACCAAGCTTGGCCCGGTTTACAGCATCCGTTATCACGTGGCGAACTATCAACCCATGCCGATGGCGCGCATGTATAAAACCGCAGATGCCGCCCCGATGACGTCTGCCGCGCAGACCTACGAGCAGCAGAGCATTCACTTCGACGACCAGGTTGATGTGGTGTTTGAGCTGCAGCGCAATAATCCGTAATTCCCCGTTCGGAATTTCTGTAGGGTCGACCTTCTTTTCCGGTCGACCCGCAGCACCGGTTGCTACGTATCCTGGCGCAGTACGCGATGGCCGTGCGCCAGCAGCGCATCGGTCACTTTACGCATCAGCCGGCTTTCCGGCGCGAAGCGATGCCAGTAGAGCATGCGGCGCTGCAACAGCCCCGGGGTCAAATCAATCAGTTCACCTTCCGCCAGTTCACGCTCAATTTGCAGGTGTGGGATCATACAGCAGGTCGTTCCCTGACGCGCCAGCTGCACAAAGGCTTCCGACGAGTTAACGATATGGCACGGTACGCTGCCCGGCGACAGGTCAAAGTTCTGCTGTAAAAATGCCTGATGCATATCGTCCAGATGGTCGAAGGCGACCGCCGGGGCTTTCAGCAGCGCGGAGCGCGTGACGCCATTTGGGAAGTAGCGGGCGGCAAACTCTTTTGAGCCGACGAACAGGTAGTCCAGCGCGCCCAGCTGATCGACCAGACAGCTCGGTAACGGCTGCGGCTGAATACTGATTGCGCCGACCACTTCACCGCGACGCAGGCGTTCCTGCGTGCGCGTCTCATCTTCCACCTGAATGTTCAAACGCACCGGCGAATCCGTCAGTACGGTTTTCAGCGCCGGTAACAGCCAGGTTGCCAGGCTGTCGGCGTTGACCGCCAGCGACAGCAGCAGGGGAGTGGTGCCGCCGTTATCATCGCCCAGCCACTCCTCTTCCAGCAGCTCGACCTGGTGCAGCAGCGCCAGCAGTTTTTGCCCCTGTTCTGTCGGACGCGGTGGTACGGTGCGCACCAGCAGCGGCTGTCCGAACATATTCTCCAGCTGCTTAATGCGCTGGGAAACCGCAGACTGGGTAATACAGAGCTTTTGTGCTGCACGTTCAAAGCCGCGCTCGCGAATCACTGCATCCAGCGCCTGAAGCGTTCGATAATCCGGGCGTTTCATCAGTCGTTCTACTCTCTTTCAGGTGTGGAAGTTGCACTATGCCATATTTTACGCATTTTGCGCCGTGCTAACCTCACTTTATGAATCAACCACTTTGTGGGCTGTGTTCCAATCCTGCCAATCAAATGCCGCGCATAGCGGTTTTTTTTTGCAGCCTTGCTTTATACTACGCGCACACAATGCAGCACAGGTTTTAAACATACCATGACGCAGGATGAACTGAAAAAAGCCGTTGGCTGGGCAGCGCTTGATTACGTCACGCCGGGCACGATTGTTGGTGTGGGCACTGGCTCAACCGCCGCACACTTTATTGATGCGCTGGCCTCGATTAAGCATCAGATCGAAGGGGCTGTTTCCAGCTCTGAAGCTTCCACCGCGAAGCTGAAAGAGTACGGCATTCCCGTTTTTGACCTTAACGAAGTCGACCAGCTGGCGGTGTATGTTGACGGTGCCGATGAGATCAACCGCCAGATGGAGATGATAAAAGGCGGCGGCGCGGCGCTGACGCGCGAGAAGATTATCGCTGCGGTGGCCGATCGCTTCATCTGCATTGCGGATGCCTCCAAACAGGTTGATGTGCTGGGCAATTTTCCGCTGCCGGTTGAGGTGATCCCAATGGCGCGTGCCTATGTGGCGCGGGAACTGGTTAAGCTCGGCGGGCTGCCGGAGTATCGTCAGAACGTGGTGACCGACAACGGCAACATTATTCTCGACGTGCATAATCTTAAGATTATGGAACCGATTAAGCTGGAAGCCGCGATCAATGCGCTGCCAGGCGTGGTCACCGTAGGGCTGTTTGCCGCGCGCTGTGCTGACGTGGCGCTGATTGGTACGCCGGATGGCGTGAAGACCATCAAAAAATGATCTGTCCGGCGCCCACGCGGCGCCAGATATTTTTTGCCAAAAAACATCTTTTCTTTTGCAGGCTAAATTTGGTGACTTATGTCACATTGTGCCTGCCTGCCGCACTATCCTCCTGGTCGTGCGCATTGCACCATGATTTTCTATCGCTTTGTTCTGGCTCAGAGCATCGCCGTGCTGAGCGTCAGGCAATCGTTTGTATTGCCGCAGGCGTAAATTTTGTTATTTTGACAGAAGGCTGGCTTATATCAGCCATCATTGAAGTCTGCTAAATAGGGTCGGGAAATGGCAAAAGTATCACTGGAGAAAGACAAGATTAAATTCCTGCTGGTGGAAGGCGTGCATCAAAGCGCCATCGATAACCTGCGCTCTGCTGGTTACACCAACATTGAATTTCATAAAGGCGCACTGGACAGCGAAGCGCTGAAAGAGTCCATCCGCGATGCACACTTCATCGGGATTCGCTCGCGCACCAACCTCACCGAAGAGATCTTCGCGGCGGCGGAAAAGCTGGTTGCCGTCGGTTGCTTCTGCATCGGGACCAACCAGGTTGATCTGCATGCCGCTGCTATCCGCGGTATTCCGGTGTTTAACGCACCTTTCTCCAACACCCGATCCGTAGCTGAACTGGTTATCGGCGAACTGTTGCTGATGCTGCGCGGCGTGCCTGCGGCTAATGCCAAAGCGCACCGTGGCGTCTGGCACAAGCTGGCGGTAGGTTCGTTTGAAGCGCGCGGTAAAAAACTCGGTATCATTGGCTATGGCCATATCGGTATGCAGCTGGGCGTGCTGGCGGAAAGCCTTGGTATGCACGTCTTCTTCTACGATATCGAAAGCAAACTGCCACTGGGCAATGCGACCCAGGTGCAGCATCTCTCCGACCTGCTGAATATGAGCGACGTGGTAAGCCTGCACGTGCCGGAAACGCCGTCGACGCAGAATATGATGGGGGCGGAAGAGCTGGCGCTGATGAAGCCAGGTGCGCTGCTGATTAACGCTTCACGCGGCACCGTGGTCGATATCCCTGCGCTGTGCGAAGTGCTGGCGAGCAAGCATCTGGCCGGCGCGGCGATTGACGTGTTCCCGGAAGAGCCAGCAACCAACAGCGATCCCTTCCTGTCACCGCTGTGCGAGTTTGATAACGTGATCCTGACCCCACACATTGGGGGTTCAACTCAGGAAGCGCAGGAAAATATCGGTATTGAAGTGGCGGGCAAACTGGCGAAATACTCTGATAACGGCTCCACGCTGTCAGCGGTTAACTTCCCGGAAGCCTCGCTGCCAATGCACGGTGCTAATGCCAGCCGTCTGATGCACATTCATGAAAACCGTCCAGGCGTGCTGACGGCTATCAACCTGATTTTCGCCGATCAGGGCATCAACATCTCAGCCCAGTATCTGCAGACCACACCGCAGATGGGTTATGTGGTCATTGATGTTGATGCGTCGCAGGATGAAGCCGACAAAGCGCTGCAGCTGATGAAAGCGATACCGGGTACCATTCGCGCCCGTCTGCTTTACTAAATGCTATAGGGGCCGATCTTCTTTTTCGATCGGCCCCGGGCGGTGTTTGACACCGCCGCAATCAATCACCACTGCCAGATCTTCGACGGCGTAATCAGCGCCGGTAACGGGATATCCCATTTCGCCACTGGCAGCTTCTCGACCTGCTGACAGTCATGCGCCAGCCCCACGGGCAAAAAGCCATGCTGCTGCCAGTTCTGCAAGGTGCGGTCGTAAAATCCGCCACCCATTCCCAGACGTTGCCCTTCGGCATCAAACGCCACCAGCGGCACCATCAGCACATCCAGCTCGCTTAACGGCAGCAGACGACGGATATCCAGCGGCGGCTCCGGGATGCGCAGGCGGTTAATCTTCAACTCGGTATGCTCGTCATAGCGCAGAAAAAGCAGCTGGCCCGCAGAAAACGGATGCAGCACGGGCAGATAGACCTGCTGTTTGCGCTGCCAGAGCTTGGCGATTAACGGACGGGTATTGAGTTCACCATCTACCGACAGAAACAGCGCAATGTTTTTTGCCTGCTGCAGCGGGGCAAAATTGAGCGCGTGTTCGGCGACCTGCACGGCGGCAAGCTGCTGCTGCTCATCACTGAGTTCGCGCCGCAGGTGGCGGACGTGGGTGCGGATATCCTGACGGTCGAGAAGATTGAGGCTCATTTTCTGGCAACTCCATATGCGGATGGTGTTTTCAGATTGCCGGGTAAGGCTGGGAGTGTAAATGCCAGAAAGAAGGGGAGATCTTAAAAAAATGGGGATCTCCGAGATGCCGCCGCAGGCTGTAACCCTTGAACCCATGGTTCAAGGTGAGTATGCCGTCGTAACCATCAGGCTTCTCGGACGGACCGAGCTTGCGCACAGGTTACAGAGCGTCACACTCTGTTTGGTATTAATTATCGGCTCAGGGGACGGGCCCGCTTGCAAACATCTCAGAGAATTTTTTACTTCACCGTCACTCTATCATAGCTAACGTTGAAGTGTTATTCGAACTTAGAACCAGTACGTTCAGTTATGCGACCCTGCTCAAGCAATGCCTGTTCAATGGTCTGCTGCAGCATGCGAATACGCTGCTCCATGTTGGACGCATAGTCACGAGTTTTGACTTTTTCCTGCGCCAGTTCATGGCAAATATTGAGTGCGGCGATGAAAACCAGCTGCTCAGTATTTGTGACTCTAGTGCGAACTTTTAAGTCTTGCAACCGTTGATTGAGGTCCTCGGCGGCCAGGTTCAGCGCATCTTGCTGTTCCGGCGGACAATTTACTCGTAATGAACGGCCAAAAATTTGAATATCTACCGGTTGTGCAGACATGCCACCTTCCTGACTGATTACTGCGCCCGCAATCACCCTTACCACTCAATGGCTTGGGAGGGGCGCCACTATAACTACCCCTAATAGAAGAAACAACCCCTTTCTGGAATCGTTGAGGCACCTGGTGGTAGCATATCACGAACTAAACTCGCCAACGACGGCCAAAACGTATGTCACTAACTAACACAATGCCGGGCTATGACCAGCTGGCCTCAGTACTGACGCAGCAGGGAGTCGGAATGACCCCTGCCGAAATGCACGGCCTGATCAGCGGATTGATCTGTGGCGGCAACCAGGACAGCAGCTGGCAATCGCTGGTTCACGACCTGACTAACGAGGGCATGGCGTTTTCACAGACGCTGTCACTGCCTTTGCAGCAGCTGCACGAAGCGACGGGCAACTCGCTGGAAGATGAAGGCTTCCTGTTCCAGCTTTACCTGCCCGAGGACGATGATATCACTGTGTTTGACCGCGCCGATGCGCTGGCGGGCTGGGTGAATCACTTCCTGCTCGGCCTTGGCGTCACGCAGCCGAAGCTCGACAAAGTGAAAGGGGAGACGGGAGAAGCCATCGACGATCTGCGTACCATTGCCCAGCTGGGCTATGACGAAGACGAAGATGAAGAAGAGCTGGAGCAGTCGCTGGAAGAGGTGATCGAATACGTGCGCGTAGCGGCCCTGCTGTGCCACGACACCTTCACCCGTGTCGTGCCTACCAATGTGGTAATGAAAAAGCCAACGCTGCACTAAACTGTCGCTACTCAGCGGTTTAATGGAACAGCATTCAGGAGATCGTATGACCCAGCAAGAGTTTTTGCGCCGCCGCCAGGCGCTGTTAGCAAAAATGGCCCCGGCCAGTGCGGCATTGATTTTTGCCGCCCCGGAAGCAACTCGCAGCAACGACAGTGAGTATCCCTACCGGCAGAACAGCGATTTCTGGTACTTCACCGGGTTTAATGAACCGGAAGCGGTGCTGGTGCTGATCAAAAGCGATGAGAATCATAATCACAGCGTGCTATTTAACCGCGTGCGCGATCTTACGGCTGAAATCTGGTTTGGCCGCCGTCTGGGGCAGGATGCTGCGCCTGCGGTTCTGGCGGTGGATCGTGCGCTGCCGTGGGACGATATCGGCGAGCAGCTGCACCAGCTCCTTAACGGGCTGGACGTGGTGTACCACGCGCATGGCCAGTACGCCGGGGCCGACAGCATCGTGTTCAGCGCGCTGGATACCCTGCGCCGTGGCTCGCGCCAGAATCTCTCCGCTCCGGCCACGCTGACCGACTGGCGACCGTGGGTGCATGAGATGCGCCTGATTAAGTCCGCGGAAGAGCAGGCGGTGCTGCGTGAAGCAGGCCGCATTAGCGCGCTGGCTCATACCCGCGCTATGCAGAAATCGCGTCCGGGAATGTATGAATATCAGCTGGAGGGGGAGATTCATCATGAATTCAACCGCCACGGCGCCCGCTACCCCTCTTACAACACCATCGTTGGTGCCGGGGAGAACGGCTGCATTCTGCACTACACCGAAAACGAGAGCCAGATGCACGACGGCCAGCTGGTGCTGATCGACGCGGGCTGCGAGCTCAAAGGCTATGCCGGCGATATCACCCGCACTTTCCCGGTTGGCGGCAAATTCAGCGCACCGCAGCGCGCCATTTACGATATTGTGCTGGCCTCGCTGAATAAGGCGCTGGAACTGTATCGCCCCGGCACCAGCATCCGTGAAGTGACGGCGGAAGTGGTGAAGATTATGGTGAGCGGCCTGGTGGAGCTGGGCGTGATGCAGGGCGATGTCGATACCCTGATCGCAGAAAATGCCCATCGCCAGTTCTTTATGCATGGTCTGAGCCACTGGCTGGGTCTGGATGTGCACGATGTCGGTCACTACGGTGTGGACCGCGACCGCATTCTTGAAGCGGGCATGGTGTTGACCATTGAACCGGGGCTGTATATCGCCCCGGACGCGGACGTACCCGTTGAGTATCGCGGTATCGGTATCCGAATTGAAGATGACATTATTATCACCGCAGA
This sequence comes from Erwinia aphidicola, assembly GCF_014773485.1. GTDB lineage: Bacteria > Pseudomonadota > Gammaproteobacteria > Enterobacterales > Enterobacteriaceae > Erwinia > Erwinia aphidicola. The sequence continues at coordinate 437,021 of NZ_JACXBP010000004.1, forward strand.
TGGCAATGAAAACCTGACCGACACGGTGGTGAAAGATGCGGATGAGATTGAAGCACTAATGGCGGCAGCGAAGCGTTCATGAGCATAATTATCGCAGGCGGCGGGATGACGGGGGCCACGCTGGCGTTAGCCATTTCCCATCTGACTCAGGGAAAGCTGGCGGTCACCCTGGTGGAAGCCACAGAACCTGCCAGCCGGGCGCATCCTGGCTACGACGGGCGTGCTATTGCTCTGGCGGAAGGTACCTGTCAGCAGCTTGCCGCGATTGATCTGTGGCCGCTGCTGGCCTCCTGCGCCACGGCTATTACCGACGTTCACGTCAGCGATCGCGGCCACGCCAGCTTTGTTTCACTCAGCGCGGCCGACTACGGCGTTTCTGCACTGGGTCAGGTGGTTGAGCTGCACGAGGTCGGGCAGCGGCTGTTCAACCGCCTGAAGCAGGCCCCAGGGATCACGCTGCGCTGCCCGGATAAAGTGTCGCAGGTGACGCGTACCCAGAATAGCGTTAGCGTCACGCTAGCCAGTGGGGAAACGCTCGGCGGCGAACTGCTGGTGGCCGCTGATGGTTCGCACTCGCAGGTGGCAACCGCCTGTGGCATGAGCTGGCAGCGGGTGGATTATCAGCAGGTCGCGGTGATTGCCAATGTCTCAACTCAGCTGCCGCATCAGGGGCGGGCGTTCGAGCGCTTTACCGAACATGGCCCGCTGGCGCTGTTGCCGATGTCAGACGGGCGCAGTTCGCTGGTGTGGTGCCATCCGCTCGCGCAAAAATCCGCTGTGGACGGCTGGGACGACGGGCGTTTTATTGCGGAGTTGCAGCGTGCATTCGGCTGGCGGCTGGGGCGCATCAGTCATGTCGGCCAGCGCCACAGCTATCCACTGCAGCTGCAAACCGCTGCACAGCATGTTGGCCATCGTCTTGCGCTGGTCGGCAATGCGGCACAGACTCTGCACCCCATCGCCGGGCAGGGCTTTAATCTCGGTATTCGTGACGTGATGTCGCTGGCGGAAACGCTGGCGGCGGCATGGCGCGCCGGGCAGGGCGTGGGCGCATTCGCCACCCTGCAACACTATCAGCAGCGCCGTCAGCCGGACGCGCAGGCCACCATCGGCATTACCGATGGGCTGGTCAGACTGTTTGCAAACCGCTATACGCCGCTGGTTATGGGGCGCAATCTGGGACTGCTGGCGATGGATCATCTGCCGCTGTTACGTAATTTGCTGGCCGAGCGCACGTTGGGCTGGGTTAAGCGTTGAGGAGAAAGCAGTAATGCAAACCTATGATGTGATCATCGCCGGTGGCGGTATGGTCGGGCTGGCCGTGGCCTGTGGCTTACAGGGCAGCGGGCTACGCGTGGCCGTGCTGGAGCGCGAAGTGCCGACGGCAGTTGAGGCCGATGCGGCCCCTGGGCTGCGCGTCTCGGCGATCAACGCCGCCAGCGAACGCCTGCTGCAGCATCTTGGCGTCTGGAGCACCATCCTCGCCGCTCGCGCCAGCGCCTACCATGGCATGGAAGTCTGGGACCGCGACAGCTTCGGGCATATCGCGTTTGACGATGAGCAGCAGGGGCTGGCGCACCTCGGGCATATTATCGAAAACCGGGTGATCCACCAGGCGTTATGGCAGCGTGCGGAGAGCCTCAGTGATATCACCCTGATTGCCCCGGCGCAGTTACAGCAGGTCGCCTTTGGTGACAACGAAGCGTTCGTTACCCTGCAGGATGGCAGCATGATGACCGCTCGTCTGCTGGTCGCGGCGGATGGCGCCAACTCCTGGCTGCGTAATAAAGCCGATATCCCGCTAACTTTCTGGGACTATCAGCATCATGCGCTGGTTGCCAACATCCGCACCGAGAAGCCGCATGACGCGGTGGCGCGTCAGGTGTTTCACGGCGACGGCATTCTGGCCTTTCTGCCACTCAGCGACCCGCATCTGAGCTCAATTGTCTGGTCATTATCACCCCAGGAAGCATTGCGCCTGAAAGAGATGCCTGCTGCGGTGTTTAACCAGCAGCTGTCGGTCGCGTTCGACCTGCGTCTTGGCCTGTGTGAAGTGGAGAGCGAGCGTCAATCCTTCCCGCTGATGGGGCGCTACGCGCGCAACTTCGCGGCTCACCGTCTGGCGCTGGTAGGCGATGCGGCCCACACCATTCATCCCCTGGCCGGACAGGGGGTTAACCTTGGCTTTATGGATGCCGCTGAGCTGATTGGTCAGGTCAAGCGCTTGCAGCAGCAGGGCAAAGACATTGGCCAGCATCTTTATCTGCGGCGCTACGAGCGCAGCCGCAAGCATAGCGCGGCGGTGATGCTCGCCAGCATGCAGGGTTTCCGCGAGCTGTTTGACGGGAATAATCCGGCGAAGAAACTGCTGCGCGATGTTGGCCTGGCGCTGGCGGACACGCTTCCCGGCGTCAAGCCACGCCTGCTCAAGCAGGCAATGGGGCTGCACGACCTGCCTGACTGGCTGAGCTGAAATCAGTAAAAAATCGGGGCTGCGGCCCTGATTCACCGCAATAGCACATATTCACCAACGGCCTGATAGCTAAAGATGCAAGGATTGCGTCTGCGTGCTGGTTAAAATTTGTTCGGAAAAGTTCAGGCAAAGCAAGGATGGCTTAATGAGTGAGAATGTACATCAATGGCGCAGTTATCGTGTTTCGCAAACAGGGGGTAATGGAGGTGGAATGGACAATTTGACCAGACGCGTCGAACATCTGGAACAGGATAGCCATCAGATCAAAATCGATCTGGGCATACTCACCGCGCGCTCTGAAGGCTTTGCGACCAAAGCTGATGTTGAGAGTGTCAGAACAGAGGTGCAAGGTGTCCGCGCTGAGGGGCAAAGTATCCGCGCCGAGGTGCAAGGTGTCCGCGCTGAGGGGCAAAGTATCCGCGCCGAGGTGCAAAGTGTCCGCGCAGAGTTGATACAAGAGTTAGCCGCTTTAGAGGTAAGAACGAATAACAGGTTTGATGCGCTCAACGCTAAAATCACATGGACACTTTTAGTCCCGGCAATCCTGGCTGTTCTTGCCTGGTTCGTGAAGGAAGCCGTTCTGAAAGGCTGACTGATGTTTTACCATCCCCCCCTCTTCTCGTCTGATATAGGCATCTGTGTATCGGGATGCCGATTATTAGCGTAACTGAGGAATCTTCTTGCCTTCCTCCTCCCTCTTTGTCCCTCTTTGTCCCTGTTTGCACTTTTGGTGCAATGGATGCCCCTTTTTTGCACATCGTTTGAATTATTCTAATTTCACCCCCGCGCTCGCATTACTTTTAATAATGCATAGGCCTTTTCCCTCAAGTGGTTTTTTTCCCCGTGCGTGCTTAATCCTGGCCATTAAACTGAATGAGTGACGGTTAATTACTGAATTCGTGCGTTATAACGCATTTTTTTGGTGAAAAACACTGGAAACTCAGCCTGGCCATTTCTGGCACGGCAACAGATTCGACCCCGTTTTACTTATGGTTAATTGGCGTGTTCGGTGGTAAGTTCAGAGCTAAGGTAACGTTTGCGTCGGTCCCGCAAAGGCGGTGAGAGGCGCTGGTCAGCAACCGGATATCAGATACAGGAATGATATGACTCAGCAAACCGAGATTCAGCAAACTCCCCTTTTCGAACAGCATCAGGCGTGTGGCGCCCGCATGGTGGATTTTCATGGCTGGATGATGCCGCTGCATTACGGCTCGCAAATGGATGAACATCATGCAGTGCGCACTGACGCCGGGATGTTTGACGTTTCTCATATGACGATTGTCGACCTGCACGGCGCACGCACGCGCGAATTTCTGCGTTATCTGTTGGCCAATGACGTTGCCAAACTGACGCTGCCGGGCAAAGCCCTGTACAGCGCGATGCTCAACGCCTCAGCCGGGGTGATTGACGATCTGATTGTTTACTTTATTAGCGAAGAGTTCTTCCGCCTGGTGGTCAACTCCGCCACGCGTGAGAAAGATCTGGCGTGGATCGGTCAGCATGCCGCTGACTACGGCGTTGAATTGACCGAGCGTGACGATTTGGCACTGGTGGCCGTGCAGGGCCCAAATGCCCAGCAGAAAGCCCAGACGCTGTTTGATGACGCGCAGCGCGCCGCCGTCAGCGGAATGAAGCCGTTCTTTGGCGTGCAGGCCGGTGACTATTTCATCGCCACCACCGGTTATACCGGTGAATCCGGCTACGAGATTGCCCTGCCAAACGAGCAGGTTGCCGATTTCTGGCAGAAATTGCTGGCAGCGGGTGTCAAGCCTGCCGGCCTTGGCGCGCGCGATACGCTGCGTCTGGAAGCCGGCATGAACCTGTACGGTCAGGAGATGGATGAAAGCGTTTCTCCGCTGGCCGCCAATATGGGCTGGACCATTGCATGGGATCCAGCCGATCGCCAGTTCATTGGCCGTGAAGCGCTGGAACAGCAGCGCGAAAAGGGTACCGACCAGCTGGTGGGCCTGATCATGACCGAAAAAGGCGTATTGCGTAATGAACTGCCGGTGCGCTTCAGCGATGCCGATGGCAATCAGCATGAAGGTATTATCACCAGTGGTTCATTTTCCCCAACGCTGGGATGCAGTATTGCCCTTGCGCGCGTGCCTGCCGGAATTGGCGAGCAGGCGATTGTGCAGATCCGCAACCGCGAAATGCCGGTGCAGGTGACTAAACCGATTTTTGTCCGCGCCGGTAAGCCGGTGACGAAATAATTTTTGCCTTTTGGAGAGCATATTGATGAGCAATGTACCAGCCGAACTGAAATATCGTGACAGCCATGAATGGGTGCGCAAAGAGGCCGATGGCACCTTTACCGTCGGGATCACCGAGCATGCGCAGGAGCTGCTCGGTGACATGGTGTTTGTTGACCTGCCGGATCTTGGCAACACCTATAGCCAGGGCGAAGATTGCGCTGTGGCTGAATCGGTGAAAGCCGCGTCTGATATCTATGCCCCACTGAGCGGCGAAATCATTGAGGTAAACAGCGCGCTGGAATCTGAGCCTGAACTGGTGAACAGCGATCCCTACACCGAAGGCTGGCTGTTCAAGATCAAAGCCAGCGATGATACCGAGTTCGAAACCTTGCTTGATGCTGCTGCTTACGCTGCCGCCATCTCAGAATAACGTTTAATCGTCACTTCAGGGCGGGCTATTCGCTGCCCTGAAACCCGATGCCCGATGCAGGATTTACCGCTAATGACCCAGACTCTCAGCCAGCTTGAACATCACGGTGCATTTATCGAGCGCCATATCGGACCTTCCCAGGAACAGCAGGCAGCGATGCTCAGCGCCATCGGTGCCTCATCGCTGAGCGAGCTCATCGCCTCGATTGTGCCCGCCGACATCCAGCTTCCCAGCCCACCTGCGGTAGGCGATGCGCTGACCGAACACCTGGCGCTGGCCGAGCTGAAGGCGATTGCGTCACAAAATCAGCGCTATAAATCCTTTATTGGCATGGGGTACACCCCGGTGCTGACGCCGCCGGTGATCCTGCGCAACATGCTGGAAAACCCAGGCTGGTACACCGCATACACTCCTTACCAGCCGGAAGTCTCCCAGGGCCGTCTGGAAGCACTGCTGAACTTTCAGCAGCTGACTCTTGACCTGACCGGGCTGGATATCGCGTCTGCCTCGCTGCTGGATGAAGCGACCGCCGCCGCCGAAGCGATGGCGATGGCAAAGCGCGTCAGCAAGCTGAAAAATGCCAATCGCTTCTTCGTTGCTGATGATATTCATCCGCAGACGCTGGACGTGGTGCGCACCCGCGCTGAAACCTTTGGCTTCGAGGTGCTGGTCGATAAAGCGGAGAAAGTGCTGGAGCTGCAGGATGTGTTCGGCGTGCTGTTACAGCAGGTCGGCACCGGCGGTGAAGTGCATGATTACGGTGACCTGATTGCTGAGCTGAAAAGCCGCAAAGTGGTGGTCAGCGTGGCAGCCGACTTTATGGCGCTGGTGCTGCTACAGGCGCCGGGCAAGCAGGGCGCGGATATCGTTTTCGGCTCCGCGCAGCGCTTCGGCGTACCAATGGGCTACGGTGGTCCGCATGCGGCATTCTTCGCCGCGCGTGACGAACACAAACGTTCAATGCCTGGCCGTATTATCGGCGTATCGCGTGACGCCGCGGGCAACACCGCGCTGCGTATGGCGATGCAGACGCGCGAGCAGCATATCCGCCGTGAGAAAGCCAACTCCAACATTTGCACCTCGCAGGTGCTGCTGGCAAACATTGCCAGCCTGTACGCGGTATTCCACGGCCCGGCCGGGCTGAAGCGCATCGCCGGGCGTATCCATCGCCTGACCGATATTCTTGCGGCCGGGTTGCAGAAGGGTGGTCTGAAACTGCGTTATCACAGCTGGTTTGATACGCTGACGGTAGAAGTGGCGGATAAAGCTGCCGTGCTGGATCGTGCGCTGAGCTTTGGTATTAATCTGCGCAGCGATATCCTCAATGCGGTCGGCATTACGCTGGATGAAACCACCACGCGTGAAGACGTTGCGGCGCTGTTCTCAATCCTGCTGGGCGAGCAGCACGGGCTGGAGATCGATGCCCTCGATGCGGATGGCGCTTCCATTCCCGCTGCAATGCTGCGTCAGGATGCGATCCTGACCCATCCGGTGTTTAACCGTCATCACAGCGAAACCGAGATGATGCGTTATATGCACAGCCTGGAGCGCAAAGATCTGGCGCTCAATCAGGCGATGATCCCGCTTGGCTCCTGCACGATGAAGCTGAACGCGGCGGCGGAGATGATCCCCATCACCTGGCCCGAGTTCGCCGAGCTGCACCCGTTCTGCCCGGCAGAGCAGGCGACTGGCTATCTGCAGATGATCGGCCAACTGTCGCAGTGGCTGGTGCAGTTGACCGGCTACGATGCGCTGTGCATGCAGCCGAACTCCGGCGCGCAGGGCGAATATGCCGGCCTGCTGGCCATCCGTCGCTATCACGAAAGCCGCAACGAAGCCGGGCGAAATATCTGCCTGATCCCCAGCTCTGCACACGGCACCAACCCGGCTTCGGCGCAGATGGCTGGTATGGCTGTGGTGGTGGTAGCCTGCGACAAACAGGGCAATATCGATTTGCACGACCTGCGCCTGAAGGCGGAGCAGGCGGGCGAAGCACTCTCCTGCATTATGGTCACTTACCCGTCGACGCACGGCGTGTATGAAGAGACGATCCGCGAAGTGTGCCAGATCGTCCATCAGTTTGGCGGTCAGGTTTACCTGGACGGCGCCAACATGAACGCGCAGGTCGGCATTACCACGCCGGGCTATATTGGTGCAGACGTGTCGCACCTCAATCTGCATAAAACCTTCTGTATCCCGCACGGCGGCGGTGGCCCGGGTATGGGGCCTATCGGCGTGAAAGCGCATCTGGCACCGTTTGTACCGGGCCACAGCGTGGTGCAGATTGACGATATGCTGACCGGCCAGGGTGCGGTCTCTGCTGCGCCATTCGGCAGTGCATCCATTCTGCCGATTAGCTGGATGTATATCCGCATGATGGGCGCAGAGGGGCTCAAGCAGGCGAGTTCGGTGGCGATCCTTAACGCCAACTACATCGCCCATCGCCTGCAGTCAGCTTATCCAATCCTCTACGTCGGGCGTGACGGCCGCGTGGCGCACGAATGTATTCTCGATATTCGTCCGCTGAAAGAGCAGACCGGCATCAGCGAGCTGGATATTGCCAAGCGCCTGATTGACTACGGATTCCATGCACCTACCATGTCCTTCCCGGTAGCGGGCACCCTGATGGTTGAGCCGACCGAATCGGAAAGCAAAATTGAGCTGGACCGCTTTATCGATGCGATGCTGGCAATCCGTATGGAAATCGATCGCGTATCCAACGGTGAATGGCCGGCCGACGATAACCCGCTGGTAAATGCACCGCATACGCAGAGGGAAATTGTCGGTGAGTGGAGCCATCCTTATACGCGTGAGCTGGCGGTATTCCCGGCAGGCAGCGACAATAAATACTGGCCAACCGTTAAGCGCCTCGACGATGTTTACGGTGACCGCAATCTGTTCTGCTCCTGCGTACCGATGAGTGAATACGAATAACGGGCGCATGTTTTGCCGAGGGCAGGCAATCCTGCCCCGAATGTAATCCTTTCTGACAGGGGCAGCCAATGGTTGCCCTTTTTATTGGAGATGCTGAATGAAGATCGCCTTAATTACCGGTGCCAGCCGGGGGATCGGTCGCGCGACCGCTATTCTGCTGGCGCAGATGGGCTGGCGGGTCGCGGTCAACTATGCCCGCCGCAGCGATGCCGCGCTGGAGGTGGTGGATGTGATAGAACAGCAGGGCGGCAGCGCGTTCGCTATTCAGGCGGATATTGCCGATGAGGCGCAGGTGATAGCGATGTTTGCGGAGATTGACCGCCAGCCAGGTCAACTGACAGCTCTGGTGAATAACGCCGGGATCCTGTTCAAGCAGGCGACGCTGGAGCAGCTGAGCGCCGAGCGCATCAATCGGGTATTTGCCACTAATGTGACCGGCAGCTTTATTTGCTGCCGTGAGGCGGTCAAACGCATGGGCCATCATCACGGCGGCAAAGGTGGGGCGATTGTCAATGTCTCTTCCGCCGCGTCGCGCATTGGGGCACCGGGCGAGTACATTGACTACGCCGCCTCGAAAGGGGCCATGGATACCCTGACAAAAGGGCTGTCGCTGGAAGTGGCGGCGCAGGGCATTCGCGTCAACGGCGTACGGCCCGGCTTTATCTACACCGAAATGCACGCTGACGGGGGGGAACCGCAGCGGGTAGACCGCCTCGCCGCGTCAATACCTATGCAGCGCGGCGGTCAGCCAGAGGAGATCGCCCAGGCCATTGCGTGGCTGCTGAGCGAAGACGCCTCATATATTACCGGTTCGATTATTGATGCGGCGGGGGGAAGGTAAGGCGAAATATTTGTAGGGGCGGACCCTCTTTTTCGGTCCGCCCGCAAGTCACAATAACCATCCCTGCTGGTGCGCATTATCCAGATGCTGCTCTAAGTGCTGCCATAGCTCCGGCCACTGCTGCGCCAGCTTCACGTTGCGTGCCTTAACCTGCTCCAGGCGAATGCCGTTCTCTCGCCAGCTCTGTCCCTGATTATGCAGGTTAAGCATGATGGGCAGTGCGCGGTCGAGCATATTGGCGAAGCGCGCATCGGCGCTTTCGCCGGATTCATACTCATCCCACAGGGCGCGAAAACGCTGATTGAGCTCCGCAGGCAGCAGGCCAAAAATACGCCCGGCGGCCGCCACTTCCTGCTCATGAATCGCATCGCGTGCTGCCAGGTCGTAAACCATCACATCCCCGGCATCGATCTCCACCACATCATGCACCAGTGCCATCTGCACCACGTGCTGCACATCGATTGCCTCACGTGAGAACGGTGCCAGGCTCATGGCGGCCATCGCCAGGTGCCAGCTGTGTTCCGCAGAGTTCTCCTGGCGCGCATTGCCCAGCAGTCGCGTGCGGCGCTCCACGCCTTTTAGCTTGTCGAGCTCCATTAAAAACTGCACCACTTCTGTCATCGCGCCGAAATCTAAGGCTGCTACCCTGTCAGACATCACACTCTCACTTATCCCCTAAAAACTTGCCAATAGTTTAAGGGAAACGTTTGCGTAATTCTTTAAAGAAAATGTATTACAAGGTTACATATATATTTTAGCTTACATGTGTACTCTGAAATTATTCTCAGTTAGGCTATTTGTGATGAATTTTCCACCCGCGCATTTTGCGAGGGTTGGACCTATTTCTTGGGGATTATCGTTAGATATGGCGAAACAAAAATTACTGGAACCCGGTTATTCACTGGCGGAAGAGGTCGCCAACAGCATCAGCCACGGCATTGGCTGCCTGTTTGGCGTGATTGGCTTAGTTCTGATGCTCGACCAGGCCATAGACGCCCGTGCCGGTGCGCTGGCAATCGCCAGCTACAGCCTTTACGGCGGCAGTATGATCCTGCTGTTTCTCGCTTCCACGCTCTATCACGCCATTCCTGGCGAACGCGCTAAGTTCTGGCTGAAAAAGCTCGACCATTCGGCAATCTATCTGCTGATAGCTGGAACCTATACGCCGTTTCTGCTGGTGGCGCTGAAATCGCCGCTGGCGCACGGTTTAATGGCGTTTATCTGGGGGCTGGCGCTGGTAGGGATAGTGTTTAAGCTGGTGTTTGCGCACCGCTTTGAGGCGCTGTCGCTGGTGACCTACATGCTGATGGGCTGGCTGTCGCTGATAGTGCTATATCAGCTGGCGCTACGCCTGCCGTCAGGCAGTATCTGGCTGCTGGCCGCCGGGGGGATAATCTATTCGCTCGGGGTGATTTTCTACGTGGCGAAGCGCATTCCGTATAACCATGCCATCTGGCACGGTTTCGTGCTGGGCGGTTCTCTGTGCCACTTTCTCGCCATCTATCTATACGTGATGTAAGGGGCTTGCGCCCCTTCAATTAGCCCTGGGTGATTTCGTAAGGCAGTGGCTGGATCGCCAGTTTGCCGCCTTCATCGCCCTGCACGCGCAGCACGGTATCCGCTTCCAGGTCATTATTCAGCACGGCCTGCACCCAAACCTCGCCGTTATCCAGCTGGCAGGCGGCAAGGATGGTGCCGGTGCGGCGCCAGTTCTCACCCATCTGCATCTCAAGCGCATCATTTGCCGCAGGCACTACGCCAGCCTTGCCGGCCAGCCAGAAGAGCGCACGTTTATTGGCGCCGCGGAATTTAGCGCGTGCCACCATCTCCTGGCCGGTGTAGCAGCCTTTCTTAAAGCTGATGGCGTCCAGCGCCTGCAGGTTGGTCGCCTGCGGGATCAGCTGGGCGCTGGTGGCGCTGTCGATGATCGGGAAGCCGGCTTCAATATCGAGTGCCAGCCACTGCCGACTGTCGTTGAGCTGGGCTTCACCCGCCAGTTTATCCTGCAGCTCCTGTGCTTTGGCCGCCGTAGTGACCAGCAGGAAACGCTCGGCGGGCAGGTTAAACCACAAGAGCGTGCTGTCATCCTGCTGGATAACCGGGGAGCCAGCGTCGGGCAGGGCGTCAAAAACCCCCGCCAGTGCGGCGCGTGCCTGGAACCCGGCCACGCCCAGCAGCACCGCTTCATCGTCCGGGAGCAGCGTCACTTTGGCGAATACCGCGTATTTTTTCAGCTCGGTCAGCTGAGTGTCGCGCAGGCTGCGGCGCTCAATATAGGCCATTCCTTCGCCACGGTGGAACAGGCGCAGGTTGCTCCACATCTTCCCTTTGGCATCGCAGTGCGCGGCTGGGCGGTGCTGGTTGTCGGCCAGCGCCGCAACATCCAGCGTCACTTGACCCTGTAAATAGCTAACGTGATCTGCACCGCTGGCGTTCACCAGCGCCCACTCTTCCAGCGAAATTAGGGTCAGCGGCAGGCGTGCTGAGGCGACCGGCTGGCGGGGAGGGTAAGAAATATTCGGCATAATTCAGTCCTAAATTAACGAATTTAGTGAAATCTGTTGCTCATGTTAAAAGAGCGCACCTGCTTTGCAACCTGTTTCCAGAAAAAGCGGCACAAAACGCGTGATAACCCTGCAACCGGTAACGCTGTTTTGCGCGCCGTGCCGCACGCAGTGCATTGCATCATCAACAGCGCCGCAAAAAAGCGTTACACTGTGCGCCATGTTTGGTTAACCGACGCTGAGTGACATGGATATTACAAATAAAGCACGTATTCACTGGGCATGCCGCCGCGGCATGCGCGAACTGGATATCTCCATCATGCCGTTTTTTGAGTATGAGTTTGACTCACTGGACGACACCGACAAGCAGCTGTTTGTCCGGCTGCTGGAGAACGATGACCCGGACCTGTTTAACTGGCTGATGAACCACGGCGAGCCAGCTGATGCGGAGCTGAGAAGGATGGTGGCGCTGATTCAGGAGCGAAACCAACAACGTGGTCCTGTGGCAATGTAGCCTGCGGGTTTCCTGGTATGCCCGCTGTGCATCGCTGTTGCTGCACGGCGCCGTCATCCTCGCACTGCTGCTGGCACCCGGGCCCGCCCGCTTTGGCTATATCCTGCTGTGGGCTGGCTTACTGATACTGGTAGCGCTGGAGTGCCTGCGCAGTCAGCGCCGGATTGTCAAACGCGAGGGGGAGCTCGCCCTGCTGCCGGGGCACATCGTGCGCTGGCGCCAGCAGCAGTGGCAGATGCCGATTCCACCGTGGGTCACCCGCCAGGCGATACTGCTGTCGTTACATCATCACGCAGGTCAGCGCGAGCGGCTGTGGCTATTTGCCGACGGTATGGAAAGCGCGGAATGGCGCCTGCTGCGCCAGCAGCTGCTGATGAATAAGCAGCGGGCGACAGAGCCGTGATGAGCGTGGAGCTTCTGTCTGCGCAACGTCGGGGCCGACCTGAAACGGAAATCGCCCCCTTCTTGGGGTTACAGCAGCTCCGCCATTTCGGTCAGGATCTGCTCACACCACTGCGCAATGCGTTCATCGGTCTGCTCAAACTGGGTGATATCATCCAGCGCCAGCCCGACAAATTTCTGACCGTCCGCGGTGAGCGGTTTGGTACTGGTAAATTCGTAGCCTGCCAGCGGCCAGTAGCCGACAAACTTAACCCCAGACGGGGCCAGTACTTCATGCAGCATGCCCAGCGCATCGAGGAACCACTCGCTGTACTCCCCCTGATCGCCCATGCCATACAGCGCCACCACTTTACCCTGCAGATTCAGCGTTGGCAGATCGGTCCAGATCGCTTCCCAGTCCTCCTGCAGCTCGCCAAAATCCCAGGTGGGAATGCCGAGGATCAGCAGATCGTACTGCTCCATCAGCGCCGGAGAGTCATCTTTCAGGTTGTGCAGCGTGACAAGATCTTCGCCGATAAAGTCGCGGATTTTCTCAGCGGCCATTTCGGTATAACAGGTGCTGGAGCCGTAAAACAGACCAATATTCATGGTAGTGGAACTCATTTTTACTAAAGTCTGGTGGCGATTATATCAGAAACGGCCATGAATAAGGCATAATGGACGCGGTTCACTCAGCATGAGGATGACGTATCATGCTGATATTTAGCTATAAAATTACTTCTGGCAGCGCACTGACAGCCACGCCGTGTCAATAAAAGAGAGGATAAGGTGCAGGATAACGATCTGATTGAGCAATTTCTTGATGCCCTGTGGATCGAGCGCAATCTGGCGCAGAATACCGTTGCCTCTTATCGTCTCGACCTGCGTTCGCTGTGCGGCTGGCTGGAGCATCAACAGCTGTCATTACTGAGCGTGGATGCCGTCAGCCTGCAGGGGTTTCTCGCCGAGCGGCTGGAGGGCGGTTATAAAGCCTCCAGCTCTGCCCGTCTGTTGAGTGCCATGCGCCGCCTGTTCCAGTACCTCTACCGCGAGAAGCTGCGCGAGGACGACCCCAGCGCGCTGCTCTCCTCGCCCAAACTGCCGCAGCGCCTGCCTAAGGATCTGTCGGAAGCACAGGTCGAACGCCTGCTGCAGTCACCCTGCCTTGATCAGCCGATTGAGCTGCGCGATAAAGCGATGCTGGAACTGCTGTACGCCACCGGGCTGCGCGTCACCGAACTGGTGGGTTTAACGCTCAGCGATGTCAGCCTGCGTCAGGGCGTGGTGCGGGTGATCGGTAAAGGCAATAAGGAGCGGCTGGTACCGATGGGCGAGGAAGCGGTGCACTGGATCGAGCAGTTTATCGAGTACGGGCGCCCGTGGCTGCTTAACGGCCAGACGCTGGACGTGCTGTTTCCCAGTAACCGCGCGCAACAAATGACCCGACAAACCTTCTGGCATCGCATCAAACATTACGCCACACTGGCGGGTATCGACAGCGAAAAACTGTCACCGCACGTGCTGAGGCATGCGTTTGCCACGCATCTTCTTAACCACGGCGCTGATTTACGCGTGGTGCAGATGCTGTTAGGCCACAGCGATTTATCCACTACCCAGATTTATACGCACGTGGCGACCGAGCGCCTGCGCCAGCTGCATCAGCAGCATCACCCGCGTGCCTGATTTCAGAGTACATAAGGACATCAAATGAAGAAGCATTACCTGTTACTTTCTCTCCTCATCGCTTCGGTCAGCGGGCTGGCCCACGCCGATGATGCCGCCATTAAACAGTCGCTGACCAAACTGGGCTTACAGCAGACCGAGATCCAGCCTTCGCCGCTGCCGGGCATCAAAACCGTGCTGAGTGAGAGCGGTGTGCTGTACGTCACCGAAGACGGCAAACACTTCCTGCAGGGGCCGCTGTACGACGTCAGCGGCGGCCAGCCGGTCAACGTGACCAATCAGCTGCTGCAGAAAAAAGTCGATGCGTTAAGCAGCGAGATGATCGTGTACAAAGCCGCAAAAGAGCAGCATGTGATCACGGTATTTACCGATATCACCTGTGGCTACTGCCGCAAGCTGCACGAGCAGATGGCTGACTACAACGCGCTGGGCATTACCGTGCGCTACCTGGCCTTCCCGCGTGAAGGGATGAATGGTCAGGTAGCCAAAGAGATGAAGTCCGTCTGGTGCAGCGCCGACCCGCGCAAAGCATTCAGCGCCGCGATGAAGGGCGACACGGTCGCACCGGCCGATTGTAAAATCGATATTGGTCAGCAGTACAAACTGGGCGTGCTGTTCGGCATTCAGGGCACCCCTGCCATGCTGCTGGAAAATGGCACCATGATCCCCGGCTATCAGGGGCCGCAGGATCTGAAGAAATTCCTCGACAGCCAGAAAAACGGCGGCTGATTTTCGTGAACAGTAAAACTGAACTCCGTCGCCGCGAGGCGACGGATGCTGCTGCACTTCCTGCTGAACTGCACCCGCTGTTACGTCGTCTCTACGCTCAACGCGGTGTCACCGCGGCTGCCGAGCTGGAGCGCGGTGCGAAAAACCTGCATCCCTTCCAGTCGCTGAGCGGTATTCAGCGGGCGGTTGAGATCCTGCAGCGCGCGCTGGCGGATAACCTGTGCATCATGATCGTCGGCGATTTCGACGCCGACGGTGCCACCAGCACCGCATTGACGGTGCTGGCACTGCGCAGCATGGGCGGCAGCAACATTAAATATCTGGTGCCGAACCGGTTTGATGATGGCTATGGCCTCAGTCCCGAAGTGGTTGAGCAGGCCGCGGCACGCGGCGCGCAGCTGATTGTCACGGTCGATAACGGCATCTCCTCCCACGCG
This sequence comes from Erwinia aphidicola, assembly GCF_014773485.1. Classification (GTDB taxonomy): domain Bacteria; phylum Pseudomonadota; class Gammaproteobacteria; order Enterobacterales; family Enterobacteriaceae; genus Erwinia; species Erwinia aphidicola. The sequence continues at coordinate 452,145 of NZ_JACXBP010000004.1, forward strand.
GGTGTGGCGCTGGCGCACGAGAAAGGGATCCCGGTGGTCGTGACCGATCACCACCTGCCGGGCGACTCGCTGCCTGAAGCCGACGCAATTGTTAACCCCAACCTGAGCGACTGCCAGTTCCCTTCACGGGCGCTGGCGGGCGTGGGCGTGGCGTTCTACCTGATGCTGGCCCTGCGATCGCAGCTGCGCGACAGCGGCGTGACCACTCTGCCAAACCTGGCGGAACTGCTGGATCTGGTGGCGCTGGGCACGGTCGCCGACGTGGTACCGCTGGATGCTAACAACCGCATCCTGGTGTGGCAGGGGCTGAGCCGTATTCGCGCCGGGAAATGCCGCCCGGGTATCCGCGCGCTGCTGGAGATCGCCAATCGCGATGCCCGTCAGCTGGCCGCCAGCGACTTAGGCTTCGCGCTCGGGCCGCGGTTAAATGCTGCGGGCCGTCTCGACGATATGTCGGTTGGCGTGGCGCTGCTGCTGAGTGAAGATCTCGGCCAGGCACGTATGCTGGCCAGCGAGCTGGATGCGTTAAACCAGACGCGTAAAGAGATCGAGCAGGGGATGCAGTCGGAAGCACTGGCGCTGTGCGATCGTCTCGAAAGCAGCGATGACGCGCTGCCGCTCGGTATCGCCATGTATCATCCCGAGTGGCATCAGGGCGTGGTCGGCATTCTGGCCTCACGCCTGAAGGATCGCTTCCACCGCCCGGTGATCGCCTTTGCTCCGGCGGGGGACGGTACGCTGAAAGGCTCAGGCCGCTCTATTGCCGGGCTGCATATGCGTGACGCACTGGAGCGGCTTGATACGCTAAACCCCGGGCTGATCATTAAGTTTGGCGGCCACGCGATGGCGGCGGGTTTGTCGCTGGAGGAGTCTAGGTTCGACGAGTTCCGCCAGCGCTTTGCTGAGCTGGTCGGTGAGTGGCTGGATGCCGAGTCCCTTCAGGGCGTGGTCTGGTCCGACGGTGAGCTGATGGCACAGGAGCTGACGTTACCCACGGCGGAGCTGCTGCGCGAAGCCGGTCCGTGGGGGCAGGCCTTCCCGGAGCCAACCTTCGACGGCAAGTTCAAGCTGTTACAGCAGCGGCTGGTGGGCGAGCGTCATCTGAAAGTGATGATTGAGCCGCTTGGCGGCGGCCCGCTGCTGGACGGTATTGCCTTTAATGTCGATACCACCCTGTGGCCGGACCCGAGCGTCAGGCAGGTTGAGCTGGCGTACAAGCTCGACGTCAATGAGTTTCGCGGTAACCGCAGCGTGCAGCTGATTATCGACCATCTCTGGGCGCTGTAAGCAAAATTCATCACGGGCCGCCCCGCTTTTCCGGTCGGCCCTTTATCTCACCTTTGCTGCAAACAGAAGCGGGTCAGGCATGCCTGACCCCTACCGCACAAAATGCACAAGGTGTGTTCTGTGCTACAAACCGGGCGCTATTTCAGTTAAACTGCGTGGTTACATTCTCGTCCATTTCGATCACCTAATAAGATCTCAAAACATGTTTGAAATTAATCCGGTAAAGAACCGTATTCAGGATCTCACAGAGCGCAGCGCCGTTCTTAGGGGGTATCTTTGACTATGATGCCAAGAAAGAACGCCTGCAGGAAGTAAACGCTGAACTTGAGCAGCCTGATGTCTGGAATGAACCTGACCGCGCCCAGGCGCTGGGTAAAGAGCGCTCTGCATTAGAAGCCGTCGTTGAAACGCTGGATCTGATGGAGCAGGGGCTGGAAGATGTCACTGGCCTGCTTGAGCTGGCCGTTGAAGCCGAAGACGAAGAGACCTTCAATGAAGCAGTGGCTGAACTCGATATTCTGGAGAAGAAACTCGGTGAATTAGAGTTCCGCCGCATGTTCTCCGGCGAGTATGACAGCGCTGACTGCTACATGGACATTCAGGCCGGTTCCGGCGGCACCGAAGCACAGGACTGGGCCAGCATGCTGCTGCGTATGTATCTGCGCTGGGCGGAAGCCAAAGGCTATAAAACCGAAATTATTGAAGAGTCAGACGGTGAAGTGGCCGGAACCAAATCCGCCACCATTAAAATCATCGGCGACTACGCGTTCGGCTGGTTGCGTACTGAAACCGGCGTGCATCGCCTGGTACGTAAAAGTCCGTTCGACTCCGGCGGCCGCCGCCACACTTCGTTCAGTTCGGTGTTTGTCTATCCGGAAGTGGACGACAATATCGATATCGATATTAACCCGGCCGACCTGCGTATTGACGTTTATCGCGCTTCCGGTGCCGGTGGTCAGCACGTCAACAAAACCGAGTCGGCGGTGCGTATTACCCACTTACCGACCAACATTGTGGTGCAGTGCCAGAACGACCGTTCTCAGCATAAGAACAAAGATCAGGCCTTCAAACAGCTGCGTGCCAAGCTGTATGAATATGAAATGCAGAAGAAAAATGCGGACAAACAGGCGGCGGAAGACAACAAGTCTGACATCGGCTGGGGCAGCCAGATCCGCTCTTACGTGCTGGATGACTCCCGCATCAAGGATCTGCGTACCAACGTAGAAACGCGCAATACTCAGGCGGTTCTGGACGGCGATCTGGATCGTTTTATCGAAGCAAGTTTGAAAGCAGGGTTATAAGGAACTCACATGTCTGAACAACAACCGCAGGCCGCTGATGCCGCACTTGAGCTTAATAACGAACTGAAATCACGTCGCGAAAAGCTGGCCGCACTGCGTGAAACTGGCGTGGCGTTCCCGAACGACTTCCGCCGTGACAGCACCTCTGACGTTCTGGCCGCTAAATACGCCGATAAAGAGAATGAAGAGCTGGAGCTGATCGGCGAAGAGTTCAGCGTTGCCGGTCGTATGATGACCCGCCGTATTATGGGTAAAGCCTCTTTCGTCACCTTGCAGGACGTGGGCGGGATTATCCAGCTCTATGTTTCCCGCGACGATCTGCCAGAAGGCAAATACAACGAGCAGTTCAAGAAATGGGATCTCGGCGATATTCTCGGCGCGCGCGGCAAGTTGTTTAAGACCAAAACCGGCGAGCTGACCCTGCACTGTAGCGAACTGCGCCTGCTGACTAAAGCCCTGCGCCCGCTGCCGGACAAGTTCCATGGCCTGGCCGATCAGGAAACCCGCTACCGCCAGCGTTACCTGGATCTGATTTCGAACGACGACTCGCGTAAGACGTTCAAAATCCGCTCACAGATCATGGCCGGTATCCGTAACTTCATGGTTGGCCGTGAGTTTATGGAAGTGGAAACCCCGATGATGCAGGTGATCCCCGGCGGTGCTTCTGCGCGTCCGTTTATCACCCATCACAACGCGCTGGACATCGATATGTACCTGCGTATTGCGCCAGAGCTGTACCTGAAGCGCCTGGTGGTCGGTGGCTTCGATCGCGTGTTCGAAATCAACCGCAACTTCCGTAACGAAGGTATCTCGCCGCGCCATAACCCTGAGTTCACCATGATGGAACTCTATATGGCGTATGCGGATTACAAAGATCTGATCGAGCTGACCGAAAGCCTGTTCCGCACTCTGGCGCAGGACGTGCTGGGCACCACCGTGGTGCCTTACGGTGACCAGGAGTTCGACTTCGGCAAGCCGTTCGACAAGCTGACGATGAAAGAAGCGATTCTGAAGTATCGCCCGGAAACCAACCTGGCCGATCTCGACGATTTCGATAAGTCCGTGGCTATCGCCCAGTCAATTGGTATCAAAGTTGAGAAGAGCTGGGGTCTGGGCCGCGTGGTCACTGAGATCTTCGAAGAGACCTCAGAAGCGCACCTGATCCAGCCAACCTTCATCACTGAATACCCGGCAGAAGTGTCGCCGCTGGCGCGCCGTAACGATCAGAACCCGGACATCACCGACCGCTTCGAGTTCTTTATCGGCGGCCGCGAAATCGGCAACGGCTTCTCGGAGCTGAACGATGCGGAAGATCAGGCTGACCGTTTCCTGCAGCAGGTTAACGCCAAAGATGCCGGCGATGACGAAGCGATGTTCTACGACGAAGACTACGTTACCGCGCTGGAACACGGCCTGCCGCCAACCGCCGGTCTCGGCATTGGTATCGACCGTATGGTGATGCTGTTTACTAACAGCCACACCATCCGCGACGTGATCCTGTTCCCGGCACTGCGCCCAACCAACAAGTAAGCTACGCTTTTTCTATCGGACGGCCCGCAATGCGGGCCGTTTTTTTTTGCATCAATAAGCTAATTAAGGAATAGTAACGGTGCAAAAATATCACTGCACGGAGAGCCACCAATGACCCGACCTGATTTTATCCGCCACTGGCAGGAGCTGGAGGGGGAGGATAATGAACACTATCCGGACAGTGACGAGCTGATGTCGATTGGCGCCCCGCTCGGGCGCCTGCTTGGCTTGACGCGTCTGGGGATCCACCACGAGCGCCTGTTGCCCGGTAGACGTATGTCGTACCCACATGCCGAAAGTGCCGAAGAGGAGTTCGCTTTCGTGCTGGAGGGCGAGCCGGACGTATGGATTAACGGCGAGCTGCACCGCCTGCAGCCCGGCGATGCAGTGGCGTTTCCGGCAGGCACCGCCATCTGCCACACCTTTATCAACAACAGCGATCGCGAAGCGCGCTTTATCGTGGTCGGTGAAGCCAATAAACCCGAGAACCGCATTTGGTATCCGAAAAATCCGGTCTACCTCGCCACGCGTGAGGATCGGTGGGAGAACCCCCCCGCGCAGGAATTTGGCCCCCATGACGGGCTGCCGGATGCAGTGAAAAAGGGATCATCATGAAAACGCTGGGACTGATTGGCGGCATGAGCTGGGAATCCACCGTGCCCTATTACCGTATGATCAATGAAGGGATCAAGGCGCGTCTCGGCGGCCTGCATTCGGCAAAGATAGTGTTATACAGCGTTGATTTTCATGATATTGAGGCCTGCCAGGCCAGCGATAACTGGGACAGCGCCGGGCAGATGCTGGCCGATGCTGCCAGCGCGTTACAGCGCGCCGGGGCTGAGGGCATTGTGCTCTGTACCAACACCATGCACAAAGTGGCGGATGCGATTACCCGGCAGTGCGGGCTGCCATTTCTGCATATCGCCGATGGCACCGCCGCCGCGATTAAACAGTCTGGGATGTCGCGCGTGGCGCTGCTCGGCACGCGCTACACGATGGAGCAGGATTTCTACCGTGGGCCAATGCGCAGCCTGCACGGCATTGAAACCCTGGTGCCGCCCGCCGCAGAACGCCAGGAGATTAACCGCATCATTTTTGACGAGCTGTGCCAGGGCACCTTTGCCGCCGAATCAAAAGATTATTATCAGCAAGTGATTAGCGGGCTGGTAGAGCAGGGGGCGGAAGGGGTGATCTTTGGCTGTACCGAGATCGGCCTGCTGCTGAGTGCGGCGGACTGTCCGATCCCGGTGTTCGATACCACCGCCATTCACGCCCGGGCGGCGGTTGAGTTTATGCTCGACTAAGGTCGTTAAGGGACGACCAAAGCTGCGGTCGCTCCCTGCAATTACGATTTCACCGTGTCGTTCAGCCACTCTTTAAAGCGGGCGTAGGGGATATACAGCGATACGTTCTTATACAGCGTTTTGCCGCTTTTTATATCGTTGATACGCCTGCTGTAGCCAACGATCACGCCGCCAATCGAATCATCCGAGGCATTGTACACCGCCCCACCGGACATCCCCTGCACTACGCCCGCATCGGAAGCCACCACCACGCAGCTCACCTTGTTCCAGGAATTTTTCAGCCCGGTATTGATCAGATTGGTGCCGCTGGATGCTACCGGCATTGCCGAGATAAAGCTGTAGCCGTAGAGGTTCACCTTGTCGCCGATCAAGCCGTTACGGAAGTGCGGCGGCTGAAGGTTGCTGTTTTTGTGGTACACCACCGCGAGATCGCACTCGGGGTGATACGACTTCACCTTGTACATCGAATATTTTGCCACGTGCGCGGCGGTCAGGCTGTAATCCGGCGTCAGCGGAATGGTGGTGCCTAGCGTGCCCAGCCCTAATACCGTGGGGATACCGGTCACCGTCATATCGACGCGCTCTTCAGCCTCGCTGCTGTACTGATACTTCCCTACAGAACACCCCGTCAGGCACAGGGCTAGCAGGCAAAGTGCAATGCGCATCGACTCTCCTCAGCGGTAGGTAGGATCCTGACAGTTATCGTCAAATCCTGATATTTGACTTATCGGCGGTGCCTGGCAGAACTTTAATGTATCGCCGCGGCGGTAAGGTTTGACTCATTGCGCCCGCAATGCAAGCAGCCTGAATATCCAGAGTGAAAACTAAGAAAAAGCTCAGCTTAAAATGATTAGAAAAAATGATGTGTCGGTGAGCTACTGGCAAGTATAGCGAAGAAAAAAGACAAAATGAGTGTGGGATCACATTTTATTGGTTCTGATTTTAACTCAAATCGCCAATTGTTGCTTCTGCGGCAACAGACCCTTGCCGACGCCGGACTGTAAGCCTTTCATCAGCTGTGCTTTAATTAGTTAATGTGATCTGGATCAAACTTATTACCCTGATGGCTCATATCGGGGCGGCTGGATTATATTTCTTCATCTGTTCGCTGTTGCTCTCAGCATCCTGAGAGCCGAATTTCTATTATCCTGGGAGTGTTTCATATGCCTGTTTCATTACTGGCGCTGGCGCTGAGTGCTTTTGCCATCGGCACCACCGAATTCGTCATTATGGGGCTGCTGCCGGAGGTGGCGAACGACCTGCGTGTTTCCATCCCCTCGGCGGGCTGGCTGATCAGTGGCTATGCGCTCGGCGTGGCGATTGGCGCACCGATTATGGCGCTGCTGACCGCGAAGCTGCCGCGCAAACGCACGCTGATCCTGCTGATGGCGATCTTTATCGTCGGCAACATTCTCTGTGCGCTGGCTTACACCTACAACCTGCTGATGCTGGCGCGTATTGTTACCGCGCTCTGTCACGGTGCGTTCTTCGGGATTGGTGCCGTGGTTGCTGCCAGCCTGGTGGCGCCGGGCAAGCAGGCATCCGCCGTGGCCCTGATGTTTACCGGCCTAACGCTGGCGAACGTGCTGGGCGTGCCGTTGGGAACCTGGTTCGGCCAGATGTTCGGCTGGCGCGCCACCTTCTGGGGCGTGGCGATTATCGGCGTGCTGGCGTTTATCGGCCTGATCGTCAGCCTGCCAACCAACCGCGACGAAAAGCCGGTGCATCTGGCTGCCGAAGTGAGCGCGCTGAATAACGGCAAGCTATGGCTGTCGCTGCTGATGACGGTGTTCTTTGCCGCCGCGATGTTTGCGCTGTTTAGCTACATCGCACCGCTGCTGCTGCAGGTCACGGGCATTACTGACCGCGGCGTCAGCTGGACGCTGTTCCTGATTGGCGCTGGCCTGACCGTGGGGAATATCCTCGGCGGTAAGCTGGCCGACTGGAAAGTGTCGTTCAGCCTGATCCTCAGCTTCTCGCTGATTGCCGTGTTCTCGCTGCTGTTTAGCTGGACCAGCCACTCGCTGTGGTTAGCCGAGATCACCCTGTTCCTGTGGGCGATGGCGACCTTCGCGATGGTGCCGGCGCTGCAAATCAACGTGGTGCGCCACGGGAAAGATGCGCCTAATCTGGTCTCGACGCTGAATATCTCGGCGTTTAACGTCGGCAATGCGCTCGGCGCCTGGGTTGGCGGCGCGGTGATCGGCGGCGGCTATGGCCTGACGGCGGTGCCGGTATCGGCCGCCGTGCTGGCGCTGGTGGGCCTGCTGGTGTGTCTTTACACCTTCCGTGGCTCACGCGGTCGTCCGCAGGTTGCCAACGCTTAACTCAGCCGCTGCGCCAGCCGCTCGCTGAACAGGCCGATGTGCTGGTGCAGATGCTGACTGAAAGCATCAACCAGCGCAGAGGCCGGGCGATGGCGCGGCCTGATCAGACTGACGGTGAACGGCACCGCAATGCTGAAGCGCCGGATCGTCACTCCGCTGTCGGCGTAATCGAGCGCCGTCAGCGGGTTTACTATCGATACGCCAATCCCCGCTTTAACCATCGAACAAACGGATGCCGCGCTGTGCGTCTCCATCACCATGCGCCGCTGCACGCCGTGTTCAGCAAAAATCCCATCCAGAATCTGCCGATAGCTGTCGGTGCGCGACAGGCTGATATAGTTCTGCCCGTTGAAATCCGCCGGAGTTAATACGGCGCGCTGCGCCAGCGGATGATCGGCAGGCAGCACGCAGACTTCATCAGCGGTAAACAGCGCGCTGCGCTCGGTGCCTGCCGGCGTATGCGTGGTTTCCGTCAGGCCCAGATCGTAGCGCTGCGCCGACAGCCACTCCTCTAACAGCGGTGATTCCTGCGGAATGATATTCAGGCTCAGATCCGGGTAGCGCTGCATAAACGGCTGGCACAGCAGCGGCAGCAGCGACTGCGAAAATACCGGCAGGCAGGCCAGCGACAGCTCGCCCTGACGAAACTGACGCAGCCCTTCCGCCGCGCTGACGATGCGGTCCAGCCCGTACCAGGAGCGCTGGACCTCCTCGAAGAGATGCAGCCCCTGCGCTGTGGGTTGCAGACGGCCGCGCACCCGCTCAAACAGCTGCAGCCCGGTCAGCTGCTCAAAGCGTGCCAGCTCGCGGCTGACGGTGGGCTGGGAGGTGTGCAGCAGCGCCGCGGCTTCCGTCAGGTTGCCGGTGGTGATCACCGCGTGAAAAATCTCAATATGACGTAACGAAATCCCGGCCATTATCTGCTCCTCTAACTCACTCAACCTATATCATGGATGAATAGAGTCAGTTAAAACAGATATTTTTCTCCCGCACCCTGCTGTGGCGTAATAGCGACATAACCTTATGGAGAACTGCTTATGCCACGCCTGCTTACCGACACCACCACCGCCCTGAATCAGGACAACCTGCTGCCGCTGGCGCTGCAATACGGCGGCCCGCTCTGGGCGTACGATGCGGCGATTATCAACGACCGCATCAGCCAGCTACAGCAGTTTGACGTGGTACGCTTTGCTCAGAAGGCCTGCTCCAATATTCACATCCTGCGTCTGATGCGTGCGGCGGGTGTGAAGGTGGATTCCGTCTCGCTGGGTGAGATTGAGCGTGCGCTGGCGGCGGGCTATGTCGCGGGCGGCGATGAGATTGTGTTTACCGCCGACCTGCTGGATGAACCCACTCTGGCGCGCGTTGCCGAACTGAAAGTGCCGGTGAATGCGGGTTCGGTGGATATGCTGCACCAGCTGGGCCAGGTCTCTGCCGGGCATCCGGTGTGGCTGCGCGTCAACCCGGGTTTTGGTCACGGTCACAGTCAGAAAACCAACACCGGTGGTGAAAACAGCAAGCACGGTATCTGGCACGAGGATATGGCGCTGGCGCTGGAAGCGATTCAGCGCTACCAGCTGAAGCTGGTCGGCCTCCACATGCATATCGGTTCCGGCGTCGACTACGGCCACCTCGAGCAGGTGTGCGATGCGATGGTTAACCTGGTCGTGAGCTTTGGTCAGGATCTTGAAGCGATCTCTGCCGGGGGCGGCCTGTCGATCCCGTACCGCTTTGGCGAAGAGACCATTGATACTCATCACTATTACGGCCTGTGGGACGCAGCGCGCCAGCGCGTGGCGCAGCACCTCGGCCACCCGGTGAAGCTGGAGATTGAACCGGGGCGTTTCCTGGTGGCGGAGTCCGGCGTGCTGCTGAGCCAGGTGCGCGCGGTGAAGAGTATGGGCAGCCGTCACTTTGTGCTGGTGGATGCCGGCTTCAATGACCTGATGCGTCCTTCCATGTACGGCAGCTACCACCACATTTCCGCGATGGCCGGTGATGGTCGCCAGCTGGATGAAACCAATACGCTTGCGAGCGTAGTGGCGGGGCCGCTGTGCGAATCCGGTGATGTCTTCACCCAGCTGGAAGGTGGCAAGGTCGAGACCCGTGCGCTGCCTGCGGTGAAAGTCGGCGACTGGCTGGTGTTCCACGATACCGGTGCCTACGGCGCTTCGATGTCTTCCAACTACAACAGCCGCCCGCTGATCCCGGAGGTGCTGTTCGAAAACGGCGAACCGCGCCAGATCCGCCGCGCGCAGACCGTCGCCGAACTGCTGGCGCTGGAGCTGTAACCCGGGCAGGGCATGCCCCGCCCCTACGCAAATCGTAGGGGTCGGGCATGCCCGACCCGTTGAAACATTCCGGACATGCCCGACCCGTTGAAACATTCCGGACATGCCCGATCCGTTGAATCATCCCGCGAACATCTCTCTCCTCAGCAGCACAATCTCTTCGGCCAGATCGCGGCACAGCATCGCGTTCATCAAGTGATCCTGCGCGTGTACCAGGATCAGCGTCACCGGTACTTTGCCGCAGCCCTCATCGGCACCAATCAGCTGCGTCTGGATCTTATGTGCAGCGCGTGAAGCCTCAGAGGAGGCCGCCAGCGCCTCATCTGCCGCCTGCCAGTCGCGCTTGCGGGCATGCTGGATAGCGCTCATGGCGTGGGATCGCGCTTCACCCGCATTAATCAGCAGCTCCATCATCGTCTGTTCAAAATCCATGACTACCTCCATTGGTATACCAAAACTGGTCGACTAATCTTATTGGAATACCAGTAATCACTTCTGAGAGATTTATCACAGTAAATAATCACCGATTGTTTATTTTTGGTATGCCACTGCCGCGTTAGCTGCAGAAATATTCATGCCGGGATGCCTGACCCCTTACCTCGAGGATTCACCCATGTCTCTACAGGAACGGCTAATCGACTCTCTGGGGAGTTTTGCCACCAAGTTCAATAGCTATCGCTATATCATGGCCATCAAGGCGTCGTTTATTACGCTGATGCCGGTCATTATCGTCGGTGCATTTTCGGTGCTGATTTCCAATATGGTGCTGGACGGCAAAAATGGCCTCGCCAGTTTTCAGGCGCTGTCGTTCCTGGCCGAGCTGAAACCGATCACCTCCAGCATCAACTACGCCACGCTGAGCTTCCTCAACATCGGCGCGGTGTTTCTGATCGGTATTGAGCTGGGAAAAATCAACGGCATCAAAACGCTGTTCCCTGGCCTGCTGGCGATCATCTGCTTTATTGCCGTCACCCCCACCACGCTGAGCATGATGGTCAATGGCCAGATGCAGGTAGTAACCGACGTGCTGGCTAAGCAGTTCTCCGACACCAAAAGCCTGTTTCTCGGCATGTTTATTGCCATCCTTTCGGTGGAGATCTACTGCCGCCTGGAGCATGTCGATCGCCTGAAAATCAAAATGCCGGACACCGTGCCGCCCAACGTTGCCGCCTCCTTCTCGGCGCTGATCCCGGCGATTATCACCGTCTCCGCCATCGCCACCTTTGGCTTTATCTTCCACCGCTTCACCGGCATGTATCTGTATGACGCCGTGTACAAAGTGGTGCAGGAGCCGCTGGAATCGGTGGTGCAGAGCCTGTGGGGCATTCTGCTGCTGATGTTTGTTGCCCAGCTGTTCTGGGTGATTGGCATCCACGGTAACCAGATGGTGAAGCCGATCCGCGAACCGCTGCTGCTGGGGGCGATTCTGGTCAATATGAACGCCTTTGAGCAGGGTAAAGAGGCGCCGAATATCATCACCATGCCGTTCTGGGATGTGTATATGAGCATCGGCGGCTCCGGGCTGACCATCGGCCTGCTGAGCGCGGTGATGCTGGCGACCAAACGCAAAGAGATGCGTGAAATCGCCAAGCTCTCTTTTGGCCCCGGCCTGTTCAATATCAATGAACCGGTGATCTTCGGCATGCCAATCATGCTGAACCCGATCCTCGCTATCCCGTTCATTATCACTCCGCTGATTACCGGTTCCATTGGCTACTTTGCGACGCTGACCGGGTTTGCTGGCAAAGCGGTGGTAATGGTGCCCTGGACCACGCCGCCCATCATTAACGCCTGGCTCTCCACCGCCGGGTCGATGGGGGCAGTGGTAACGCAGATTGTCTGCATCCTGGTGTCGATCCTCATCTATATCCCATTTGTCAAAGTTGCCGCCCGCCGCGCAGAGGCTGCGGAAGCACAGGCGCTGCAGCCTGAACTGGCGAAAAATTAAGGAGCGAAAATGAGTAAGGTAACTATCACTATTCCGGCGGATTTTATTCTCGGTGCTGCCGCCTCCGCGTGGCAAACCGAAGGCTGGAGCGGCAAGAAAGCCGGCCAGGATTCCTATCTCGATGCCTGGTATCAGCAGGACCGCCACGTCTGGCACGACGGCTACGGCCCGGCGGTCGCCACCGATTTCATCAACCGCTATAAAGAGGACGTGGCGCTGATGAAAGCGGCGGGGCTGACGCACTACCGCACCTCAATCAACTGGTCGCGCTTTCTTACCGACTATGAGAATGCGGTGGTGGATGAAGAGTACGCGGCGTATTACGACAGCCTGATTGACGAGCTGCTGGCAAACGGCATCCAGCCTATGCTCTGCCTGGAGCATTACGAACTGCCCGCCACGCTGCTGGAGCAGTACGGCGGCTGGGCATCGAAACACGTGGTCGAGCTGTTTGTGCGCTACGCAGAGCAGGTGTTCGCCCGCTACGCACACAAAGTGACGCGCTGGTTTGCCTTTAATGAGCCGGTGGTGGTGCAGACGCGGGTCTATCTCGATGCGCTGCGCTGGCCGTATCAGCAGAGCACCGACACCTGGATGCAGTGGAACCACCACAAAAATCTCGCCACGGCGAAAGTGGTGCAGCTGTTCCGCGCCAAAGGCTATCAGGGCACCGTCGGCACTATCCTCAACCCGGAAGTGACCTATCCACGCTCGGCTGCCGCGCACGATGTGCAGGCGGCACAGATCTACGACCTGTTCTATAACCGCGTATTCCTCGACCCGGCAATCAAAGGCGAGTACCCGGATGAACTGCTGGCGCTGCTGGAAAAACATGGCGTGAACTGGCAGGTCGACGCGCAGGAGCTGGCCATTATCCGCGCCAACCGCGTCGATGAAGTGGGCATCAACCTCTATTATCCGCACCGCGTGAAAGCTCCGTCGCGCGCCTGGCACCCGGAGACCCCGTTCCATCCGGCTTACTATTTTGAGCACTTTGAACTGCCGGGGCGGCGAATGAATAAGTCGCGCGGCTGGGAGATCCAACCGCGCATCGTCTGGGATATGGCGCAGCGCATGAAGAGTGAGTATGACAATTTCCCGTGGTTTATTGCCGAAAACGGGATGGGAATTGAGAACGAAGCGCAGTTCAAAAACGCCAGCGGAGAGATTCAGGATAACTACCGTATTGAATTTATTGGCGAGCATCTTTATCAGGCGCTGCTGGCGCGTGAGGCGGGCATCAACTGCCAGGGCTATATGCTTTGGGCCTTCACCGACAACGTGTCGCCGATGAACGCGTTTAAAAATCGCTACGGACTGATCGAGATCGACCTGCAAAACCAGCGCCAGCGCCGGATGAAAAAATCCGCCCGCTGGTATCGCCAGATAAGTGACAGCCGCCAGCTCAGCATTGAGCTGGATGATGAAGCCAAATAAGGAGTTAATCATGCAAAGAATCGTTCTCGCCTGTGCAGCAGGCATGTCCACCTCGATGGTGGTGACGCGGATGGAAAAAGAAGCGGCGGCACGCGGGCTGGCGTATCAGATCTACGCCATCCCGGAGCAGAACCTGCGCGACGAGCTGGAAAATAACGTCGGTGAAGTGGCCGTGGTGCTGCTTGGGCCGCAGGTGCGCTTCAAGCTGGAGGAGAACCGCAAGCTGACCGACAGCTATCAAATCCCCATCGCGGTGATTGATTCGGTGGCTTATGGCACCCTTAACGGCGCAAAAGTACTCGATCAGGCGCTGGCTTTGGTAAACTAGCGCCAATCAATACGGATAATGGCTGAAAGGGTGGTTTTGTGGACAAAGGTGCGCCTGCGCAGGAAAAAAAGCAGTATCAGGAAATCGGTCACGATCTGCGCCAGCAAATCATCGATGGTCACTATCCGGTCGGTTCGCGTCTGCCGCCGGAGCGTAATATCGCCGAGACCTGGGGCGTCAGTCGTACCATTGTGCGTGAAGCCCTGCTAATGCTGGAGCTGGAGGGCACGGTAGATATTCGCCAAAGCTCCGGCGTTTACGTGATGCGCATCCCCTCGGAGAGCAGCGACGAAGAAGAGGCATTCTTCCGCAGCGACGTCGGGCCGTTTGAGATGCTGCAGGCGCGCCAGCTGCTGGAGAGCAATATCGCAGCATTTGCGGCGAAGATGGCCACCAAAGCGGATATCGAAAACCTCAAGCGCACGCTGGAGCAGGAGCAGCGCGCCATCGCGCTCGATGACAAAAGCCAGGACAATGACAAAATGTTCCACCTGCTGCTGGCCGGCGCGACGCAGAATCAGATGCTACTGGATACCGTTAACAGCATCTGGCGACATCACGAAAGCAGTCCGCTGTGGCAGCAGCTGCGCAGCCATATAGAAACCCGCAGCTACCGCCTGAAGTGGCTCGGCGACCATCAGACCATCCTCGCCGCGCTGCGCCGCCGTGACGTGATGGGGTCGTGGCAGGCAATGTGGCAGCATCTGGAAAATGTGAAGCACAGCCTGCTGGAACTCTCCGATGCCGATGCCCCAGATTTCGATGGCTATCTGTTTGAATCAGTGCCGATTTTTCAGGGCAAGCTGGTATGAGTTTGCTGCGTATTGTGCCGCTGAGCGCGGTACCGGCAACCCGCGAAGTGGTCACCGACTGGCTATGGCAGGCTTTTGGCAGCGATAACAGCCGCGACTTTTATGCCAGCGTGATCGACAGCAGCCTGAGCGGTGCCGACCTGCCGCTGACGTTTGTGGCGCTGGATGACGACCGCCCGGTGGGTACCGTGGGATTATGGCGCTGCGATTTGATCAGCCGTCAGGATCTTTTCCCGTGGCTGGCGGCGCTGTATGTGGATGAGAGCTATCGCGGGCGCGGTTTAAGTGAACGCCTGCAGCAGACGGTGATCGACTGCTGCCTTCAGCGCGGCGACCGCCATCTGTACCTCTATTCTGCCTGTGCCGATTATTACGAGCGTTTTGGCTGGCGCTATATCGGCGATGCGCTGGATTACCCGGCGACGCGCGTGCGTCTGTACCATAAAGCGCTGGGTTAAGCGGTGCGGGTCGGGCATGCCCGACCCCTACGGCGATCCCACGGATAAGGCGTCATCGATGCCGACCCCTGCGGGGACACCACGCATACGGTGTAGGGGCGATGGCATGCCTCGCCCGTTTTTCGCAGGGTTACTGCGGCGATGCCACCGAATGGCGGCGCACCAGCGTTGGGCTGAACAGGTTGGTGACCTCCGGCAGCGGCTGGCCGTGGGCTAATGCCAATGCCAGCGCGGCAGCCTGCTGCGCCATGGTGACAATCGGATAGCGCACGGTGGTCAGGCGCGGGCGCACATAGCGCGACACCAGCACATCATCAAAGCCAATCAGCGACATCTCTTCCGGCACGCGCACGCCGTTATCGCTCAGCACCGCCAGCGCCCCGGCAGCCATCGAGTCGTTATAGCAGGCCACCGCGGTAAAGGTTTTCCCCTGGCCGAGCAGTTCGGTCATCGCCTGCTCGCCGCCCACCTCATCCGGCTCGCCAAACGCCACCAGCCGGTCGTTGCACGGCAGGCTGTGCTCTTTCAGCGCGTCGTAGTAGCCCTGCAGGCGGTCGCTGGCATCGGAGATCGGATGGTTAGAGCAGATAAACGCGATATTTTTGTGACCTTGCTGGATCAGGTAGCGCGTCGCCAGCCAGGATCCGTAGCGGTCATCCAGCGCAATGCAGCGCGTTTCAAAACCGGGCAGCACGCGGTTGAGCAGCACCATCCCCGGGATCTGCTGCATTAACGGCAGCAGATCTTCATCGGGAACTTTCTTGGCGTGAACCACCAGCGCCGCACAGCGGTGGCGGATAAGCTGCTCAATCGCCTGACGCTCTTTCTGCTCGTTATGGTAACCGTTACCAATCAGCAAAAAGTTGCCGGTCTGCCAGGCGACTTCATCAACCGATTTCACCATTGCGCCGAAAAACGGATCGGAAACGTCACCGACCACCAGCCCGATAGTTTCCGTGGATTGCTGCGCCAGCGCCCGCGCATTGGCGTTCGGGTGGTACTGCAGCGACTCCATCGCCTGGGTGACGGCCAGCCTTGATGCTTCACTGGCTTTGGGGGAGTGATTAATCACGCGTGAGACGGTAGCAACCGAAACGCCCGCGAGCCTGGCAACATCCTTAATGGTAGCCATCGGTTAAATGCCTTCCTGGGTAAGCGTTTACATAGCGGATAGTGTTGCGGAAAGCGCCAGCGACTGCAAGCGTGCAGAGTGTCGCAGCCATCGCAAACCGGAGAGATAAACGACATCTGCCGGGGTACGGTGAAAGATGATATTCTGAGTTTCCAGAAAATTTGCCGAATAGCGGATCCTGCCATGACGATAAAAAAACTGCCCCATCTGGCCCACTGGGGTGCCTTCAGTGCCGTGGTTGAAAATGAAAAACTGCTGCGCTGCGAGCCTTTTTTCGCGGACCAGGATCCGTCCCCGATGCTCAACACCATTCCCGAGCTGGTCTATTCAGATAAACGTATCCGCCAGCCAATGGTGCGCCGCTCGTGGCTGAAATCGCGTGAGAAAAGCGACCGCACCCTGCGCGGGCGCGAGGACTTTGTCGCGGTGGATTGGGAAACCGCGCTCGATCTGGTGGCGGATGAGAACCGCCGCGTGCGCGATCGCTACGGTGCCAGCGGCATTTTCAACGGCTCTTACGGCTGGTCCTCTGCCGGGCGCGTCAACCACGCGCGCACGCTGGTGCGCCGCTTCTATAACCTGGGCGGCGGCGGCATCGACCAGCAGGGCAACTACAGCTGGGGGGCGGCGCAGTTCTTCCTGCCGTATGTTATCGGCACTTACATGCCGCTGACCGGGCGCGTCACCGACTGGCCGAGCGTGGTCGATCACTGCGAGATTTTTGTCGCCTTTGGCGGCCTGGCGCTGAAAAACAGCCAGGTGGCGTCCGGCGGAGCAGGGGAGCACAGCCTGAAACCCGCGCTGCTGCAGCTGGCGGCTAAAGGCACGCCGGTGATTAACATCAGCCCGATGCGCGATGACTGCCCGGCGTTTGTTAACGCAGAGTGGGTCCCAATCCGCCCGAATACCGACGTGGCGCTGATGCTGGCGCTTGGTTTTGAAATTGAGCGCCTCGGCGCGGTAGATAATGCCTTCCTGCAATCGCACTGCGTGGGCTATCCGCAGCTGCGCGATTATCTGCTTGGCCACAGCGACGGGCAGGCGAAAACGGCGCAGTGGGCCAGCGCGATTACCGGTATCCCGGCGGCGCGTATCAGCCTGCTGGCGCAGCAGCTGTGCGGCAAACGCAGCTTTATTACCTGTTCCTATTCGGTACAGCGCGCCCATCGCGGCGAGCAGCCGTACTGGATGATGATCGCGCTGTCATCGATGCTCGGTCAGCCGGGCCTGCCGGGAGCGGGTTTCTCCTTCGGGCATGGGTCAATGAACAGCGTCGGCAACCCGCGCACCGAGGGGCCATCGCCGCTGATGTCGACCGGGCGCAACCCGATTGAAGATCTGGCGATCCCGGTGGCGCGTATCAGCGACATGCTGCTGAATCCGGGCCAGGAATATCGCTTCCAGGGCAAGACGCATCACTACCCGGATATCCACCTGATCCACTGGGCCGGTGGCAATCCGTTCCATCATCATCAGCAGCTCAACCGGCTGGTAGAGGGCTGGCAGCGCCCGGACACGGTGATCGTGCAGGATATTGTCTGGACGCCCGCGGCGCAAATGGCGGACATCGTGCTGCCGGTGACGACCTCCCTTGAGCGTAACGATATCGGCGGCTCCTCGAAGGACCGCTTCGTGCTGGCGATGCATCAGGCGATCAAGCCGCAGCATCAGGCGCGTAATGACTTCGACATTTTTGCCGATATCGCAGAGCGCCTCGGCTACCGCGACACCTTTACCGAGGGGCGTGATGAGATGGCGTGGATCAAGCATCTTTACCAGCGCTGCGCGCTGGCGCATCAGGGCAAAGGCATCGACTTCCCGGAGTTTGAAACCTTCTGGCAGCAGGGCCACGTCGAGATCCCGCCGAGCGAAAAGCCGTGGGTCTTTATGGCCGATTTCCGCCAGGACCCGATTGCCAACCCAATCAAAACCGCCAGCGGCAAGATCGAGCTGTTCTCACAAACCATTGCCGGTTATCAGCTGGAAGATTTCGCACCGCATCCCGAGTGGCAGCCGCCGCAGGAGTGGCTGGGTGCGCCAATTGGTGAGCGCTTCCCGCTGCACATGATCTCCATTCAGCCGCACGACCGTCTGCACAGTCAGATGGATGCGACCCCTTCCGTGCAGGCCAATAAAACCGCCGGGCGTGAAACGCTGTGGATGCATCCTGACGATGCGGCCGCACGCGGCATCAGCGACGGCGACGTGATTGAAGTGAGCAACGACCGTGGCCGTATGCAGGCCGGGGTGCGCCTTACCGACGGCGTCAGCCCGCAGGTGGTACTGATCGCCACCGGCGCCTGGTTCGATCCGGGCTTTGGTAAAGCGTGGAAGCCGTACGATCGCGCCGGAAATCCTAACGTGCTGACGCTGGATATCGGCACCTCATCGCTGACCCAGGGCCCGAACGCGATGAGCTGCCTGGTGGAAATTAAAAAGGCAGAGGTGACGGACTGAAAAGAGGGCTGAAAACTCAAGCCCGCAGGCTTAAGGAGCGATGCGGGCTAAGTTTTCATCAGACAATAAGGCGCAGCGCATCAATTTCCCTCTTATTTTGCGCGGCAATATCGTGCAGCGATAATGCGCTTTCCCCGCTCAATTCACCCTGCTCTATAGCCTGTCTTAGTGCTTCCATCTCCAACTCCTTCTGTTCAAGTAACCTGAGTGCGGTTCGCATCACTTCACTTGTTGAACCATATCGTCCGTTTTCAATCATTCTATTCACAAATTCAGTAAGTTGTGCGCCAATTGTAACGCTGGTTGTACGTGCCATAGCTGCCTCTGTGTTAACTATTAACACAAATATAGCGCAGCAGGTGATACAGGCTCAATATTTAACCGAAATGATTGCATAAGTGAACCGTGAGAAAGCTGAACTGGAAGACGTCTCGTAAAACCCAGGGATGCTGGCTGAAATAAGTGGAGAAGATTGCAGAAACCCCTACATATCACATAGCTGGTTACATTTTGCGGGTAACTGTTGCGATTGCGCGGTAGCGGCTGAAGTGGGGGGATTGCTACAGTTCAGATCCCAGAGGTATTGATGGGTGAACATCAAAAAGTTTTTATCGCTTTGTTTCACCAACCTGCGCAGATGCGCAGGTTTTTTTTGCCTGTCACTCACGATCTGAAACACAGTTTCCCTGTTAACCCACCTGCATTTTTTGTATAACTCCCGCATAGTTACCTCGTTCTCTTTTCCGGAAAATTGATGCCGCCGCTCAAACGAAATAAGGCTAAAGATCAGCCTGCTCCCACTTTTAATCCCGTGCGTTTCCGGCTGGTGTGCCTGGGTGTGCTGGGCTGCCTGGTGTTCCTGCTGGCCAGCACTGCGGATTTGCAGCTCATCAACCATCCAATGCTGGAGAAGCAGGCGGACGAGCGCTCGCTGCGTACCGTTACGCTGCCGACTAACCGCGGCACCTTGCTGGACCGTAACGGTGAAGCGCTGGCCCTGAGCGTGCCGTCGCGCGATATCATCGCGGACCCGCAGCGCGTGCTGGAAGCGCACCCGGATTTTACCAGCGACAAGTGGGAATACCTGGCGAATGCGCTCGATCAGCGCCCGGAACAGCTGGCGGCCCAGATCAACGCCAATCCCAATCGCCGCTTCCTGTATCTTGGGCGTAAAATCGAACTCGGCATTGCCAAAGATATCGCCAAGCTGCACCTGACCGGCATCACCACCGTGTATGACGACAGCCGCTTCTACCCGATGTCTGAGGCGACCGGCCCGCTGCTCGGGATTGTCGGCGCGGATAATACCGGCCTGACCGGGCTGGAGAAGGGCTTCGACAAGCTATTGCAGGGCACGCCGGGCGTGGAGAAATATCGCCAGGATGCCAACGGCAATATTGTGGCGATGATCAACTACGAGCCGCCCAAGCAGCCGCCGACGGTGCAGCTCAGCATCGACAAATTTGATCAGTACACCATGTACAGCAAGCTGCGCGACGGGGTGATCCTCAATAAAGCGGATTCGGGCGCGGCGGTGCTGATTAAGATCGACACCGGGGAGATCCTCGGTATGGCGTCTTACCCCTCTTTCAACCCGAACAATTTTGTCGATGTGTCGCCGATGCAGATGCGCAATACGGCGATCAACGACAGCTATGAACCGGGTTCGACGGTGAAGCCGCTGGTGGTGATGGAAGGGCTGATCCGCAAGCTGGTGCGCCCGGACTCGGTGCTGGACACCACGCCGTACCGCGTCAACGGTCACCTGATCCGCGATGTTGGCCACTGGCCGCGCCTGACCATGACCGGCATCCTGCAAAAATCGAGCGATATCGGCGTATCGCACATCGCGCTGGCGATGCCTGCCGAAGTGCTGGTCAACACCTATCACTCGTTCGGGCTGGGCAAGCCGACCGGGCTGGGGCTGACCGGTGAAAGCGTGGGCTACTTCCCGCTGCACCGCGAGCGCTGGGCCGATATCGAACGCGCCACCTTCTCATTCGGCTATGGCCTGCGCGTCACCCCGCTGCAGATTGCCCGGGAATATGCCACCCTCGGTTCGTTTGGCGTTTATCGCCCGCTGTCGATCACTAAGGTCAGCCCGCCGGTCATGGGCACCCGGGTCGCACCGGAGGATACGGTGCGTTCGGTTGTGCACATGATGGAGAGCGATGCGCTGCCGGGTGGCAGTGGCGTGCGCGCCGCCGTGCCGGGTTACCGCCTGGCAATTAAAACCGGTACCGCCGAAAAGATGGGCGACAGCGGAAAATATGACGGTGGCTACATTAACTACACGGCAGGCGTGGCCCCGGCCAGTAACCCGCAGGTGGCGCTGGTAATTATGATTAACCACCCAACCGCCGGCGACCACTTTGGTGGCTCGGTTGCGGCCCCGGTATTTGGCAATATTATTGGCCCGGTGCTGAAGCATATGAATATCGCCCCCGATGCCTTAAATAACCATGGGTAAGAAAAATCTCAATACAATCAATATGTAAAGAAGTGCAGCAGCGGTCATAACTGGTTTCATTTCGCGCCAATCATTTGCTTTTGTTTGCTGGTTTCCCCAAGGGGTTCAGATGACAATAGCTTTCCCAGAGGTATTGATTGGTGAGAATGCAGCCTGCTCCCGGCAGGCTGATACCCTGTTCAGTTGCACCAACCCACGCGGATGCGTGGGTTTTTTTTTGCCTGCCACTCTCCCTTTACCTAATCATGTCAGCAGAAAGACTCGCTAACATCTGCAGCCGCTTTAATTACACCAATCGTCAAAAGAAAAAATCCCGACCCTGTAAGGTGCTTCTACCACTGCGCAGTTCTGCATTCCATTGCGCGGTGTCAGCCCCTTGATGTGTTGGTAGCGCGACAAGGGGCGCTTTTTTACTCTCAGGAATTGCTCACGATGCCGAAACTTAAAGACAGGACGCAGAAAGTCGGTGGCCGCTCAGCGGCTTTTCAGTTGCGTATCAACCCTGAACTTCACGCTCAGCTGAGAACGCTGACCGACGATGACAATGTCACGCTTGCCTGCTGGCTGAAGGAGCTGGCCCGGCGTGAGCTGCGTCGGCGAGGGATTGAACCGCGCGGCTAATAACAGCGAATGAACCGTACGAAGGGGCCATGTACGGCTGTTGATTATGTTGATTCGGCACGAAGCGTTTAAACGTAGCGTTTCGATAACAACCCTTGCAGAAACTTAACACTGTCAGGATGACGCTCCCTCTATAATGGCTCTCCTTTATGAGAGTAATCACTCTCGTTACTAATTAGTATCATCTAATTGAGACTTCACCATGCGCTTAAGGATCCTCCCCGCGAGTTTAATTTTTTTGCTGGCCGCCTGCGATCGGACGCCCGCGCCACCCATTAGCGAGGCTGCCGTCAACGTCGGCGTCGCGACCTTACACAGCCAGCCCGTCACGCTGTTTACTCAATTGCCTGGCCGCACCACTGCGGTACGTACCGCGGAAGTTCGCCCGCAGGTGAGCGGGATTATCCTCAAACGCCTGTTTACCGAAGGCAGCGAGGTAAAAGCCGGGCAGCCGCTGTACCAGATCGATCCGGCGACCTATCAGGCTGCTTACGATAAGGCGCTGGCAACCTCAATTAACGCCGACAAGCTGGCGGCGCGCTACAAACCGCTGGCCGCCGCCCACGCCATCAGCTTCCAGACCTGGGATGATACCGTTGCCGCCGCGCGCGAAGCGAAAGCCGATCTCGAAAGCGCCAAGGTCAATCTCAATTACACCCACGTGCTGGCACCGATCGGTGGTCATATTGGCCGCTCGCTGTCGACGGAAGGCGCGCTGGTCACCAGCGGGCAGACAGGCTATATGAGCCTGATCCAGCAGCTTGACCCGATCTACGTTGACGTCAGCGAGTCCTCACTCAACCTGCTGGCACAGCGGCGCGCGCTGGCTGAAGGCAGGCTGAAGGCCGCAGGGCAGAATGCCGCCGCCGTAAAACTGACGCTGGAGGATGGTTCGGCGTACCCGCTGGAAGGGAAGCTGGAGTTCACTGAGGTGACCGTCGATGAAAGCACCGGAAGCGTGACGCTGCGAGCCGCATTCCCGAACCCTCAGCGCCAACTGCTGCCGGGAATGTTTGTGCATGCCAGCCTGCCGCAGGGCGTCGCCGAGCAGGGGCTGCTGGTGCCGCTGGAAGCGATTATGCACGACACCAAAGGGCGGCCCTATGCGTATGTGGTGGGGGCAGATAACCGGCTGCAAGTGCAGATGGTCAGCACCGGGCAGATGGTCGGCAAAGCCTGGCTGGTCAACTCAGGCCTGAAAGCGGGCGACCGCGTGGTGGTGGACGGCCTGCAAAACGTGCGTGCCGGAACACGGGTCAACGCCACGGCGAGCCAGCCTAAAGTCGCGCCGCAGGCCAACCTCACCACCACCGATCCTTCCGCGCAGTAAATCAGGAAAATCAGATGTCAAAATTCTTCATTGAACGCCCGATCTTCGCCTGGGTGGTGGCAATCGTGGTGATGCTGGTCGGCGCACTGTCGATCTACAGCCTGCCGATCAACCAGTATCCTAACATTGCGCCGCCGGCGATCTCGGTGCAGGTGGCTTACCCAGGCGCCAGCGCGGAGACCACCCAGAACACCGTGGTCCAGGTTATCGAGCAGCAGCTCAACGGGCTGGATAATCTGCGCTATATCGAATCACAGAGTAACAGTGACGGTAGCGCGACCATCATTGTCACCTTTAATCAGGGCACCGACCCGGATACTGCCCAGGTGCAGGTGCAGAACAAGGTGTCGCTGGCGGAATCCCAGCTGCCGACCGAGGTGGTGAATCAGGGGATCAACATCCGTAAATACCAGGCGAACTTTATGCTGGTCGTTGGTCTCACCTCCAGCAACCCTAATATGAGCAACGGCGACCTGGCGGATCTGCTGGTGTCGAAACTGCAGGACCCCATCGCCCGCAGTAACGGCGTCGGTGATTTTATCGTGTTGGGGTCTGAGTACGGCATGCGCATCTGGCTCGACCCGGCGAAACTGTACAAATATCAGCTGATCCCCAGCGATATCACCACCGCCATCACCCAGCAGAACGTCCAGGTCTCCAGCGGTAAGCTGGCGGGGCTGCCAACCGTGCAGGGGGCGCGCTTCAGCGCCACTATCGTCGGCAAGACGCGCCTGCAGTCGGTGGAACAGTTTAAAAATATCCTGCTGAAGGTAAATACGGACGGCTCGCAGGTGCACCTGCGTGATGTCGGCGGTGTCGACCTCGGTCCGCAGGATTACAGTATTTCCGCCACCTTTAACGGTAAACCTTCCGTGGGGATTGCGCTGCGCCTGGCCAGCGGCGGCAACGTGCTGGATGCGATTAACAGCGTGCGCGCCACGGTGAAAACCATCGAGCCGTTCCTGCCTGACGGCGTAAAAGTGAACTTCCCGTACGACACTTCTCCGGTGGTCAGCGCCTCAATCCACGAGGTAGTGAAAACGCTGATTGAGGCGATTATCCTGGTGTTCCTGGTGATGCTGCTGTTCCTGCAAAACCTGCGCGCTACCCTGATCACCACCATGGTGGTGCCGGTGGTGCTGCTCGGCACCTTCGGTATTTTATCCGCCTGCGGATACACCATTAACACTCTGACGATGTTCGGCATGGTGCTGGCGATTGGCCTGCTGGTGGATGATGCCATCGTGGTGGTAGAGAACGTCGAGCGCGTGATGCATGACGAAGGGCTGGATCCGAAAGCTGCCACCATTAAATCGATGCAGCAGATTCAGGGGGCGCTGGTGGGGATTGCACTGGTGCTGTCGGCGGTGCTGCTGCCGATGGCCTTCTTCAGCGGATCGACCGGGACCATCTACCGCCAG
Organism: Erwinia aphidicola; assembly: GCF_014773485.1. Taxonomy (GTDB): domain Bacteria; phylum Pseudomonadota; class Gammaproteobacteria; order Enterobacterales; family Enterobacteriaceae; genus Erwinia; species Erwinia aphidicola. The sequence continues at coordinate 476,599 of NZ_JACXBP010000004.1, forward strand.
TTCTCGATCACTATCGTTTCGGCGATGGTGCTGTCGGTGCTGATGGCGATGATCTTCACGCCAGCGCTCTGCGCCACGCTGCTAAAAGCCAGCTCGGCCAATGTGAAAACCACCGGTTTCGCGGGCTGGTTCAACCGCAAATTTGACGCCGGGGCGCTGAGCTATACCCGCAGCGTGGGCACGGTGATCTCACGCCGTGGCCTGTTCTTTATCGTCTACCTGGTGATTGTCGGCGCCACCGGCTACCTGTTTACCCGCGTGCCGACCTCGTTCCTGCCGGACGAGGACCAGGGGGTCATGATGATGCAGATGACCCTGCCCGCAAACGCCTCCAGCGAGCGCACCCAGCAGGTGCTGGATGAGGCCGGAGACTGGCTGCTGAAGCATGAACCCGCCGTACAATCGGTGTTCTCACCGAACGGCTTTAGCTTTGCCGGGCGCGGGGAAAATACCGCCATGTCCTTCGTACTGCTAAAACCCTGGGATCAGCGCAACAGCAATGAGTCGGTGGCTAAAGTGGCTGCGCGCACCATGGCGTACTTCGCCACGCTGAAAGATGTCAAAGCCTACGCGCTGGTGCCGCCTGCGGTCATGGAGCTGGGTAACGCCACCGGCTTCGACTTCTTCCTGCAGGATATCAACAACCAGGGCCATGCTGCGCTGATGGCGGCGCGTAATCAGTTCCTCGCCAAGGCCGCGCAGGACAAACGGCTGTTCGCCACCCGCCCCAACGGTATGGAGGATGAGCCGCAGTATCACCTGATTATTGACGATGAACGCGCCCGCGCGCTGGGGCTGAGCCTGGAAGATATCAATGACACGCTCTCCACCGCCTGGGGGTCGACCTACGTTAACCAGTTCATCTACAACGGGCGCGTGAAGAAAGTTTACGTGCAGGGCAACGCCGGTTCGCGCGTCACGCCGGAAGATCTCGACAAGTGGTACTTTCGCAATGCCAGCGGCGATATGGTGCCGTATTCGGCGTTTGGCAGCGGCAAATGGCAGTCCGGTTCGCCGCGCTATGAGCGCTTTAACGGCGTCTCGGCGGTAGAAATTATGGGTTCCCCGGCGGCAGGCTACAGCTCCGGCGATGCGGTGAAGGCCGTTAATCAGATTGCCGCCACGCTGCCAAAAGGGTTCCGCGTGCAGTGGCACGGCCTGTCGTATGAGGAGCAGATGTCCGGATCGCAGACCCCGGCGCTGTATACCATTTCGATCATCATGGTGTTCCTGTGCCTGGCGGCGCTGTATGAGAGCTGGTCGATTCCCATTTCTGTGCTGCTGGTGGTGCCGCTCGGCGTGCTGGGGACCATTCTTGCCGTGCTGCTGCGCGGGCTGACCAATGATGTGTTCTTCCAGGTCGGGTTGTTGACCACCGTCGGGCTGGCGGCGAAAAACGCCATTCTGATCGTCGAGTTTGCCAAGGAACTGCACGATAACCACGGCAAGAGCCTGGTGGAAGCGGCAACCGAAGCGGCCAGGCTGCGTATCCGACCGATCATCATGACCTCCATGGCCTTTGTGCTGGGCGTATTCCCGCTGACCATTTCGCACGGCGCGGGGGCGGGTAGCCAGCACTCTATTGGTACTGCGGTGGTGGGAGGCATGATCACCGCAACCTTCCTCGCCATCTTCTTTGTGCCGATGTTCTATGTGGCGATCTCACAGTGCTTCACGCGTAATAAAAAGACGCAAACTGAGGATGAAAAACATGATGCGTAAGTCATTCACTCTGGGTGTTGTGCCGCTGGCGCTGATTATGGCGGGTTGTACCATGGAGCCGGACTATCATCGTCCGGCGCTGCCGGTGGCCACGCACTATGGCAGCCAGGATCGAACCCACGCCGGAAATGGCGCAGAGATCCGCTGGCAGAGCTTTTTTACCGACCCGGTGATGCACAAACTGATTGCCAGCGCGCTCGCCAATAACCGCGACCTGCGGGTGGCGGCGCTGAACGTGGAAGTGGCGCGTTCGCAGGTGCAAATTGACCGTGCGGCGCTGCTGCCGTCCATCGACCTCGATGCTGAAGGGAGCGGCACCCATCTGCCAGGGGGCCTTTACAGCACGCAGAGCAGCGGCCCGGTAACCTATCATCAGATGAGTACCAGCCTGGGGGTGACCGCGTGGGAGCTGGACTTCTTCGGCCGCCTGCGCAGCCTGCGCGACCAGGGGCTGGAACAGTATCTGGCCACCGCAGCCACCCAGCGCGCGACGCAGATCAGCCTGATCGCCGAAGTGGCTTCGAGCTATCTGTCGCTGTGCTCGGATAACGAGCTGCTGGCACTGGCGCAGGAGACGGCGAAAAGTCAGCAGGATTCATATGACCTGACCAAACGCAGCTATGACGGCGGCGTGGCCAGCGAGCAGGATCTGGTACAGGCAGAAACGTCGGTGCGCACGGCGCAGGCCGATATCGCCAGCTACAGCCGTCAGGTGCGTCAGGACGTTAACGCGCTGGCGCTGCTGGTGGGGAGCGATCTGCCGCCGGACCTGCTGGCGGGCGCGCGCCTGCAGAAAGCGTGGCACTTTCCGGCCACGCCAGCGGGCCTGCCGTCTGACCTGCTGACCCACCGCCCGGATATTATCGCGGCGGAACATACCCTGAAAGCCGCCAACGCCAATATCGGCGCGGCGCGGGCGGCGTTCTTCCCCAGCATCAGCCTGACCGCTTCTGGCGGTTCGACCTCGGCCACTTTCAGCCACCTGCTCTCCGGCGGCACGGCGGCCTGGTCGTTTGGCCCGAGTATCAGCCTGCCGATCTTCGATGGCGGGGTGAATTCGGCCAATCTGGATATCGCTAAACTGCAAAAACGCATTGAAATCGCCGACTATGAAAAAAACATTCAGACCGCGTTTAAAGAGGTGGGGAATGCCCTGGCGGGGCAGGAAACCTATCAGGATGAGCTAAAAGCACGCCAGCTGGATGAGGCGGCAAACCAGCGCAATTTCCGCTTTGCCACGGTGCGCTACCGTGAAGGCGTGGATAATTATCTCAATGTTCTGGTCGCGCAGCGTTCACTGTATGCATCCCAGCAGTCGCTGATTGCCACCCGTCTGGGGCAGTTAAACCAGCAGATCACGCTGTATAAAGCGCTGGGAGGTGGCTGGAGATCGTGAGCATTCCTGATTAAATATCGCATTTTTTACGAAATTCTTACGCCCCCAATATAGAATCTCGTCAGCGGGATAGATGATGATAGAAATGACTATCAACAACGGTTGATGGCTTAGCGGGTCAGGCATGCCTGACCCCTACAAAACCAGAGTACAAATCCGCAGCTGTCGCGGCATGCCTGGCCCGCATCAGATATCCGTAGGGGCCATGGCATGCCTGGCCCGTCAGAATGTGGTTGTACAAGGTTGCGTAGGGTCCGGAACAGATCTGACCCGCATTGCATTCTTATCGCGCTGGAAATTCCGGCGCATTTATCACTTTGCTGCATCTGAAAGAACGTAACCTCATGACCGCGAACCGCCCGAAAAAGCCGCACTCCCGGCGTAATATCATCCTCTGCGTTATTTTGCTATTGCTTGTCGCAGGCCTGGTCTGGCGCTTCTGGCCGACTCATTCCGCAGCGGGCGCGCATGGCGGCATGAAAGGGCCGGGCGGGCCCGGTAGTGCAGGCCCGATGATGGCGGGGATGACGACGCCGGTGCACACCAGCGAGGTCACGCAGGCTGATGTGCCCATCTATCTGACGGCGCTTGGCACTGTCATCCCCAACGCCACGGTCACCGTGACCAGTCGCGTTGACGGGCAGCTGACGCACGTTTACTTCAAAGAGGGGCAGAAAGTCAGCGCCGGGCAGCTGCTGGCGCAGATTGATCCGCGCAGCTACCAGGCCACGCTGGCGCAGTATCAGGGCGACCTTAACCAGAATCAGGCGCTGCTGAAAAGTGCCCAGCTGACGCTGGCGCGCTACCAGAAACTGTTTGCCCAGGACTCGCTGGCGCGCCAGGATCTCGACACGCAAACGGCCACCGTCGGCCAGTACAGCGGGGCGGTGAAAGCCGATCTGGCACAGATTGATGCGGCAAAGCTTAACATTGAGTATGCGCGCATCACCGCCCCGATCGGCGGGCGCGTCGGCCTGCGGTTGGTCGATGCCGGTAACATGGTGCAGAGCAGCTCCACTACCGGGTTAGTCACCATTACCCAGACCCAGCCTGCCGCGGTGACCTTTAGCGTGCCGCAAAGCCATATCCCGTCGTTGCTTAAAGCGCTGCACCACGACCAGAGCCTGCCCGCCACCGCGTTTGACCAGCAGGGCAGCAGCGAGCTGGGGCAGGGGGAGGTGCAGTTTATCAGCAACCAGATCGATACCAGTACCGGTAGCGTGGAGCTAAAAGCGCTGTTTGCCAATCAGGATGAGGCGCTCTATCCCAATCAGTTTGTCAATCTGCGCCTGCAAACCGGCACGCTGAAACAGGCGATGGTCATCCCGGCTCAGGCACTGCAGCTCAGCAGCGATGGCAGCTTTGTCTGGGTGGTCAATAAAGACCACAGCGTGACGCGCAGGGCGGTGAAAACTGGCCCGGCGTTTGGTGACAGCCAGCAGGCGATCCTCGCAGGGGTGACGGCCGGCGAGCAGGTCGTCACGGAAGGGATCGATCGCCTGACCAACGGCAGCAAAGTCTCGGTGGTTTCTGCCGAAGAGGCGCAGAGCGCGGCCGGCAGTAAGACAGCACCATGAATCCGTCACGCATTTTTATCGCCCGCCCGGTAGCCACTATCCTGCTGATGGTGGCCGTGCTGCTCTCCGGGATTTTCGCTTACCGCATGCTGTCGACCTCGGCGCTGCCGCAGGTGGATTATCCGACGATTCAGGTCACCACGCTTTATCCCGGCGCCAGCCCGGACGTGATGGCCTCCTCGGTCACCGCGCCGCTGGAACGCCAGCTCGGGCAGATGTCGGGCCTTAGCCAGATGTCCTCCAGCAGCTCCAGCGGCTCTTCGGTGATTGCGCTGAAGTTCTCCCTCGACCTGTCGCTCGACGTCGCGGAGCAGGAAGTGCAGGCGGCGATCAACGCCGCCGACAGCCTGTTGCCGACCGACCTGCCCAATCCGCCAACCTATAAAAAGGTGAATCCGGCGGACAGCGCGGTGATCGCTCTCGCGGCCAGTTCGGACACGCTGCCGCTGACCAAAGTGCAGGATCTGGTGAACACCCGTATCGCGCTGAAGCTGTCGCAGATCTCCGGCGTTGGCATGGTCACGCTGGCGGGCGGGCATCAGCCCGCTATCCGCGTGCAGATGGATCCGAAGGCGCTGGCGGCGCACGGCCTGACGCTGGAAGACGTTAATACCCTGGTCAGCAACAGCAACGTTAACGGCTCAAAGGGCGGATTCGACGGCCAGTTTCACTCGGTCACCATCGACGCCAACGACCAGCTGCGCACCGCCGCCGAGTACGGCAATCTGATCCTCACTTATAAAAATGGGTCGGCGCTGCGCCTGCGCGACGTGGCGCACATTGAAGAGGCGGCGGAAAACACCTGGCAGTCGGCGTGGGCGAACAACAGCCCGGCGATCGTTATCAGCGTACAGCGCCAGCCCGGTGCCAACGTGATCTCGGTGGTGGACAGCATTAAAGCCCAGCTGCCGGCCCTGCAGGCTGCGCTGCCGGACGGGGTGAAAATGACGATACTCTCCGACCGCACCCAGACGATTCGCGCCTCGATCGGCGACGTACAGTTTGAGCTGATGCTGTCGATTGGCCTGGTGGTGATGGTGACTTTCCTGTTCCTGCGCAACGTGGCGGCGACGCTGATCCCCAGCCTCGCGGTGCCGCTGTCGCTGGTCGGCACCTTTGGCGTGATGTACCTGGCGGGCTTCAGCCTGAATAACCTCTCGCTGATGGCGCTGACTATTGCCACCGGCTTTGTCATCGACGATGCGATTGTGGTGGTGGAGAATATCTCCCGTCGTCTTGAGCAGGGCGAAACCCCGATGGAAGCGGCGCTGAAAGGCTCGGCGCAGATTGGCTTCACCATTATCTCCCTGACTTTCTCGCTGATTGCGGTGCTGATCCCGCTGCTGTTTATGGGGGATGTCGTCGGACGGCTGTTCCGCGAATTTGCCATCACCCTGGCGGTGTCGATCTTCGTCTCGATGCTGGTGTCGCTGACCCTGACGCCGATGCTGTGTGCCTACCTGCTGCGCCACATCCCCGAGGAGCGCCAGTCGCGCTTTTACCGCAAGGGCGGGCAGTTCTTCGATAAGCTGGTGGCCGGTTACGACCGCCTGCTGACCATCGTGCTGAACCATCAGCGGCTCACGCTCTGTGTCGCGCTGGCCACGCTGGTGTTTACCGCGCTGCTGTACGTGGCGATCCCGAAAGGCTTCTTCCCGGCGCAGGATACCGGGCTGATCCAGGGGGTTACCGTGGCGTCGCAGGATGTGTCGTTTAAGGAGATGTCGCGCCGTCAGCAGCAGCTGGCAGCGGAGATCCTGAAAAATCCGGCGGTTGAAAGCCTCTCCTCTACCGTCGGCATTGACGGCAGTAACACCAGCCTGAACAGCGGCCGTATGCAGATCAACCTTAAATCTTTTGCGGATCGTGACGAGCGCGCCGATGCCGTGATCAAACAGCTGCAGCAGGCTAGCGCCAGCGTGCCGGGCATTCAGCTCTATATGCAGTCGGCACAGGATCTCACGGTCAACGATCGGGTCACGCCGGACCGCTACCAGTTCAGCCTCGACGACGCCGACAGCGAAACCCTGGTGACGTGGTCGCCGAAGCTGGTCAGCGCGCTGCAGCAGCGCCCGGAGTTCAGTTCCGTGGTCAGCGACCTGCAGGACCAGGGGCAAGTGGCCTGGGTCGAGCTGAACCGCGATGCCGCCGCGCGCTACGGCATTACCGCCGCCGATGTTGATACCGCGCTGTATAACGCCTTCGGCCAGCGGCTGATTTCGACCATCTTTACCCAGTCGAATCAGTATCGCGTGGTGCTGGAGGTGGCGCCAAGGTTCCAGCGCTCCCCGGCGTCGTTTGACGATGTCTGGCTTCAGCCGTCCGGCAGCAGTTCGACCAGCGCCAGCAGCGCTACCCTCTCTACATCAACCAGCAGCAGTTCCAGCAGCGCGACCGCCACGACGACCACCGGCATGGTGCGCCTGACTTCGGTGGCCGCCATCCATCTGCGCACCGGCTCGCTGGTCCATATGCGCCTCAATCAGTTCCCGGCGGTCAACGTGTCGTTCAACCTGAATGAGGGCTACTCGCTGGAGCAGGCGCAGCAGGCAATTAGCGAGGTCAGCGCCGCGCTGGCGCAGCCGTCATCCATTACGCTGCGCTACCAGGGCGAGAGCGCCGCATTCCAGAACGCCACCGGCAATACGCTGTGGCTGATCCTCGCCGCGCTGCTCACCATGTATGTGGTGCTGGGCATTCTCTACGAGAGCTTTATCCATCCGGTGACCATTCTCTCGACGCTGCCCTCGGCGGCGGTCGGCGCGCTGCTGACGCTGCTGCTGGCGGATACCGAATTCAGCCTGATCGCGCTGATTGGGGTGATCCTGCTGATCGGCATCGTGAAAAAGAACGCCATTATGATGATCGATTTTGCGCTGGAGGCGGAGAATAAGCAGCACCTCAGCCCGCGTGAGGCGATTCACCAGGCGTGCCTGCTGCGCTTTCGGCCGATCCTGATGACCACCATGGCCGCGCTGCTTGGGGCGCTGCCGCTGATGCTGGCTTCCGGTTCCGGAGCCGAACTGCGCCAGCCGCTGGGGCTGGTGATCGTCGGCGGGCTGATCTTCAGCCAGCTGCTGACGCTGTTCTCCACCCCGGTGATCTATCTGTGGTTCGACGGCATGTCGCAGCGCGCCAGACGCGCTCTGCACCGCCGCGCCGCGCGGGGGCGCGAATGAGTATCACACGCCTGTTTATTTTCCGCCCGGTTGCCACGCTGCTGCTGACGCTGGGGATCCTGCTGCTGGGCGCGCTCGGCTACCGCCTGCTGCCGGTCGCACCGCTGCCGACGGTGGATTTTCCGACCATTATGGTGTCGGCAAGCCTGCCCGGCGCCAGCCCGGAAACCATGGCGGCCACCGTCGCTACCCCGCTGGAGCGCGCGCTGGGGCAGATTGCCGGCATTAGCGAGATGACCTCGGAAAGCTCGCAGGGCTCCACCAATATCATCCTGCAGTTTGCGCTGAGCCGCGATATCAACGGCGCGGCGCGCGACGTGCAGGCGGCGATTAACGCCTCGCGCAGCCTGCTGCCGAGCAGCATGCCGTCGCTGCCGACCTACCAGAAAGCCAACCCGTCCGACGCGCCGATAGTGATGATGGCGCTCTCGTCCACCACCCGCACCAGCGCCGAGCTGTATGACCTTGCCGACAGCAAGATTAAACAGAAGGTTGCCCAGGTGAATGGGGTCGGGGAGGTCTCGCTGCGCGGCAGCGCGCTGCCCGCCGTGCGCATCGACCTGCAGCCGCAGCAGCTTAGCCAGGCCGGCATCTCACTGGATACGGTGCGTGCAGCGGTGGCCAACAGCACCACCAATCTGCCTAAGGGAATGCTGGAAGGGAAAACCCAGTCGTGGATGGTTGACGGTAACGGCCAGCTGGAGCAGGCGCAGCAGTATCGTGACCTGGTGGTGAGCTACAGCAACGGGCGCGCTATTCGCTTAAGCGACGTGGCGAAAGTCTATGACGCGGTGGAGGATAACTACAGCGCCGGTTTTTATAACGGCTCGCCGTCAGTGACCATTGGCGTAACGCGCTCCGCCGGGGCCAACATGCTGGAGACCATCGACGGCATTAAAGCGCAGCTGCCGCTGATTGAGAAAGCGCTGCCCGCCGACGTCAGGCTGACCATCGTGGTGGATCGCGGCCCCAACGTGCGCGCCTCGCTGTACGACACCGAAGAGACGCTGCTGATCGCCATGCTGCTGGTGATTGGCGTGGTGTTTGTTTTCCTGCGCGACGTGCGGGCGCTGGCGATCCCGGCGCTGGCATTGCCAGTGTCGCTGGTCGGCACCTGCTCAGTGATGTATCTGCTCGGCTATAGCCTGGATAACCTGTCGCTGATGGCGCTGATTATCGCCACCGGCTTTGTGGTCGATGACGCCATCGTGGTGCTGGAGAACATCACCCGCTATATCGAACAGGGGCTGAGCCCGGTACGTGCATCGATTAAAGGCGCGCAGGAGGTCAGCTTTACCGTGCTGTCGATGACTCTGTCGCTGATTGCGGTGTTTATCCCGATCCTGCTGATGGGCAGCATTGTTGGTCGCCTGTTCCGCGAGTTCGCGGTCACGCTGACAAGCTCACTGATTATCTCAATGGTGGTGTCGCTCAGCCTGACGCCGATGCTCTGTTCGCGCCTGCTGAAGCGTAAAACGCAGGTGACAAAGCGGCCACATCCTCTTTACCAGTGGATAGAAAACGGCCTTAATCGCCTGCTGTCCAGCTATGCGGCGGCGCTGGCGTGGGTGATGCGCCACCAGCGCCTGACGCTGTTTAGCCTGCTTCTTACCGTGGTGCTCAACCTGTTTCTCTATGCGGTGGTGCAGAAGGGGTTTTTCCCTAATCAGGATACCGGCCTGCTGATGGGCATGATGCGAGCCGATCAGAATGTCTCCTTCCAGGCGATGGAGCCAAAGGTGAAAGCCTTTGCCGCGATGATCGAAAAAGATCCGGCGGTGGATGGCGTGATGTCGTCGATGGGCAGCGGGGCATTCGGTTCGCGCAATACCGCGATGTTCTTCGTGCATCTGAAGGACTTCGACCAGCGTGACGCCAACGCCAGCGAAGTCGCCAACCGCCTGAGCGGCAAAATGAGCAGCGTGCCCGGGGTGCAGCTGTTTCTGATGGCGGCGCAGGATATCCATATCGGCGGGCGCAGTGCCAACGCCTCGTATCAGTACAGCCTGCAGGCCGACGATCTCGACACGCTGCGCGTCTGGACGCCGAAGGTCAAAGCGGCGCTGGAGGCGATCCCGCAGCTGACCAGCGTCGATTCAGATTCGCAGACCGGCGGGCAGGAGGTGATGATCAACATCGATCGCGATCGCGCCACTCGCCTCGGCGTCAACGTGCAGATGCTTGACGATATGCTGAACAACGCCTTCAGCCAGCGCCAGGTCGCCACGCTGTATAAAACGCTGAATCAGTACCACGTGGTGATGTCGCTCAGCGGTGAATGGACGCGTGACCCGCAGACGCTGAATAAGCTGTTTGTGATTAACGACAGCGGCGATCGCATTCCGCTCTCCGCCTTTGCCAGCTTCAGCGGGGCTAACGCGCCCTTGTCGGTAAACCATCAGGGGCAGTCGGCCACCAGCACCATCGCCTTCAACCTGCAGGATGGCGTATCGCTGGAGCAGGCGCAGGCGGCGGTGAAAACGGCGATGGCGAAAATCGGCCTGCCGGACAACGTGCAGGCGGGCTTTGCCGGAACCGCGCAGGCGTTTACCGAGCTGAGCGCCTCTATGCCGTGGCTGATTCTGGCAGCGCTGGCGGCGGTGTATATCGTGCTGGGCATGCTGTATGAGAGCTACATCCATCCGCTGACCATCCTCTCCACGCTGCCGTCCGCCGGGGTCGGCGCGCTGCTGCTGATGCTGCTGACCGGCACCGAGCTGACGGTGATTGCGCTGATCGGTATTCTGCTGCTGATCGGCATTGTGAAGAAGAACGCCATTATGATGATCGACTTTGCGCTGGCCGCCGAACGCCAGCAGGGCATGAGCCCGCAGCAGGCGATTACCCAGGCCTGCCTGATGCGTTTCCGCCCGATTATGATGACCACGCTGGCCGCCTTCTTCGGCGCGCTGCCGCTGGCGCTCGGCAGCGGCGGCGATGCCGATCTGCGCAGCCCGCTGGGGCTGGCGATTGCCGGTGGCCTGGCGCTCAGCCAGCTATTAACCCTGTTCACCACCCCGGTGGTTTACCTCTATCTTGATCGCGTCAGTCGCGCCACTCAACGCCAGTGGCAGCGCCTGCGCCAGGCTGAATAATCCGATGAAAATGATGATGAAAACCCTGCCCGTTGCGCTCGCTCTGCTGATGGGTGGCTGTGCCGTTGGCCCGGACTACCAGCGCCCGAGTGCGCCGGGCGCGCTGCACTATAAAGAAGCGCAGGGCTGGCTGCAGGCCAGTCCGCAGGACCAGGCCAGCAAAGGCGCGTGGTGGGCGGTCTATCGCGACGCCACGCTCGATGCCCTGCTGCGTCAGGTGCAGGTCTCCAACCAGAATGTGGCGCAGTATGAAGCGCAGTATCGCCAGGCGCTGGCGCTGGCCTCGGAGTCGCGCAGCGATCTGTTGCCGAGCGTTACCGGCAGCGGCAGCTCGACGCGCAGCGGCACCGCCAGCAGCAGTGAAACAGGCAAATCCATTAGCAACAGCCATTCGCTGCAGGCGTCCGCGTCCTGGGAGCTGGATATCTGGGGCAAACTGCGCCGTACGCTGGAGGAGAACCGGGCCAGCGCCGATGCCAGTGCGGCGGAGCTTGCCAACATTACCCTCAGCGCGCAGTCGACGCTGGCACAGGACTATTTCCAGCTGCGCATTCTCGACCAGCGCATCGCCCTGTACCAGAAAAGCGTTGAGGCCTATCAGCGCTACCTGACGGTGATCAACAACAAATACCAGGCGGGTAGCGAATCGCGCGGCACGCTGGCGCAGGCGGAAACGCAGTTGGAGAGCGCCCGCGCCTCGGCGCTCGATCTCAGCTGGCAGCGCGCGCAGCTGGAGCACGCCATTGCGGTGCTGATCGGCAAAACCCCGGCGGCGTTCAGCCTGGCGGTGGCACCGCTGCAGGCCACGCTGCCCACTATTCCGCAGGCGTTACCGGCGGATCTGCTGCAGCGCCGCCCGGATATCGCCCAGGCCGAGCGCACCGTGGCCGCCGCCAATGCGGCGATTGGCGTGGCGATTGCCGGTTACTATCCCGACCTGACGCTCAGCGCCAGCGGCGGCTACAGCAGCTCGACCTTTAGCCACCTGTTCTCCCTGCCGAACCGCGTCTGGTCGCTGGGGCCGGAGTTGAGCGGGACGCTGCTCGACTTTGGCGCCACCTCGGCGAAAGTTGAGCAGGCGCGCGCTGCCTATGACGCTGACGTGGCCAGCTATCGGCAGACGGTGCTGTCCGGCTTCGAAGAGGTGGAAAACTATCTGGTGGAGCTGCACACTTTTGCGGCGGAAATGCAGGCGCAGCAGCGGGCGGCAGCATCGGCGCAGGAGTCCGCCCGCGTCACCTATAATCAGTATCAGGCCGGGATGATCGACTATCTCGACGTTGCCAGCACCGAAAACACCAGCCTTAGCCAGCAGCAGAGCCTGCTGACGCTGCAAAGCACCCAGTGGGTCACCAGCGTGAAGCTGATCGTGGCGCTCGGCGGTGGCTGGAAAATCCCGTAGGGTTCAGGCATGCCTGAACCGATGAGCCACGCGGGCGAGGCATGCCACACGGGCGAGGCATGCCTCGCCCCTACAGGTCATCACCGCACCAATTCCTTAATAAATATTGAGTTGTCCGCACCTTTCCTGCATCGTTAACCCAGTTTATTGCAGCGAGAAAGGACAAGACATGCTGTTTTCCGTACTGCGTTTTCTGTTGCGGGTGCTGTTCCGCACGCGCCTGAACGGCGACCTCTCTGGGTTATATAAAGAGAAGGTGATCATCACCCCCAACCATATGTCGTTTATTGACGGCATCCTGCTGGCGGTCTTTCTGCCGGTAAAGCCGGTCTTTGCCGTATATTCCTCGATCAGCGAACAGTGGTACATGCGCGCGCTGCGCTCGCTGATTGATTTTGTGCCGCTCGACCCGACGAAGCCGATGGCGTTAAAACATCTGGTGAAGCTGGTTGCCCAGGGGCGCCCGGTGGTGATCTTCCCGGAAGGACGTATCACCGTCACCGGCTCCCTGATGAAAATCTACGACGGTGCAGCGTTCGTCGCGGCCAAATCGCAGGCGACCGTGGTGCCGATGCGTATTGAAGGGGCCGAATTCTCGCCGTTTGGCCGCCTGGCCGGGGTGTTTAAACGCCGCCTGTTCCCGCGTATTACCCTCACCGTGCTGCCCGCTACCGTCATTCCGATGCCGGATGCGCCGCGCGCGCGCGACCGCCGCAAGCTGGCAGGCGAGCATCTGCAGCATATTATGATGGAAGCACGCATGGCGGTGCGCCCGCGTGAGACGCTGTATCAGGCATTTCTCGCGGCGCGCACCCGCTACGGCCTGTTCAAGCCCTGCATTGAAGACGTCAGCTTCAAACCTGACAGCTACACCGGGCTGCTGAAAAAAGCGCTCGGCGTCGGGCGCATTCTGGAGCGCTACACCCGCCAGGGCGAATATGTCGGCCTGCTGCTGCCCAATGCCACCGTCACCGCGGCGGCGATCCTGGGCGCATCGCTGCGCGGGCGAATTCCGGCGATGCTCAACTACACCGCCGGGGTGAAAGGGCTGACCAGCGCGCTGACCGCCGCTGAAGTAAAAACCGTCTTCACCTCGCGCCAGTTCCTCGACAAAGGCAAGCTGTGGCACCTGCCGGAAGGCATCACCCAGGTAAAATGGATCTACCTCGAAGATCTGAAAGATACCGTCACCACGCAGGACAAACTGTGGGTGCTGCGTCATCTGCTGATGCCGTCCAGAGCGGAAGTGGTGCAGCAGCCGGAGGATGCAGCCATGGTGCTGTTCACCTCGGGGTCAGAAGGCCATCCGAAAGGCGTAGTGCACTCGCACAAGAGCCTGCTGGCTAACGTTGAGCAGATCCGCACCGTAGCGGACTTTACCCCGCGTGACCGCTTTATGTCCGCGCTGCCGCTGTTCCACGCCTTCGGCCTGACCGTGGGCCTGTTTACCCCGGTGATGACCGGGGCGCAGGTGTTTCTCTACCCCAGCCCGCTGCATTACCGCATTGTGCCTGAACTGGTGTATGACCGTAACTGCACCGTGCTGTTCGGCACCTCGACCTTCCTTAACAACTACGCGCGCTTTGCCAACCCGTATGATTTCGCCCGCCTGCGCTACGTGGTTGCCGGCGCTGAGAAGCTGCAAAATACCACGCGTGAACTGTGGATGGAGAAGTACGGCATTCGTATTCTCGAAGGTTATGGCGTTACCGAGTGCGCGCCAGTGGTGGCGATTAATGTGCCGATGGCAGCAAAATCCCACACGGTCGGGCGCATTCTCCCGGGTATGGATTCACGCCTGATCTCGGTTCCGGGTATTGAAAATGGCGGCCAGCTCCAGCTGCGCGGCCCGAACATTATGAAAGGTTACCTGCGTGTAGAACGCCCGGGCGTGCTGGAAGCGCCGGCGGCGGATAATGGCGAAGGGCAGATGGAAGCGGGCTGGTATGACACCGGCGATATCGTCAGCTTTGACGAAGGCGGCTTCTGCCAGATACAGGGGCGCGTGAAGCGCTTTGCTAAAATCGCCGGCGAGATGGTCTCACTGGAGAGCGTCGAGCTGATCGCGCTGAAAGCGTCCGCTGAAAAACAGCATGCGGCAACCATCAAGCCGGACGGTAATCGCGGCGAGGCGCTGGTGCTGTTTACCACCGATACTGAACTGACGCGTGAACAGCTGACCCGCGCCGCCCGCGAGCTGGGCAGCCCGGAGCTGGCGATACCGCGTGATATCCGCGTGCTGAAACAGCTGCCGCTGCTCGGCAGCGGGAAACCGGACTTTGTCACCCTGCGCGAAATGGCAGAAAAGCCAGAGGCACAACATGAAGAGTGAAGTTGCTGCTGCTAAACCGCTGATGTCGAAAGGCATGATGGCGGTGATCGCCGCCCAGTTCCTGTCAGCATTTGGCGATAACGCGCTGCTGTTTGCCACCCTTGCGGTGCTAAAACAGCGGGTCTATCCGGACTGGAGCCAGCCGATATTACAGATGGTGTTTGTCGCCACCTATATTATCCTCGCGCCGTTCGTTGGCCAGCTGGCGGACAGCTTCGCTAAAGGGCGGGTGATGATGTTCGCCAACGGGCTGAAGCTGCTGGGGGCGCTGGCCATCTGCGTGGGGCTGGATCCCTTCCTCGGTTACAGCCTGGTGGGCATTGGCGCTGCGGCTTACTCCCCGGCGAAATACGGCATTCTCGGCGAGCTGACCGACGGAGAAACGCTGGTAAAAGCCAACGGGCTGATGGAGTCTTCGACCATCGCCGCGATCCTGCTGGGTTCCGTGGCGGGCGGCTTCCTCGCCGACTGGAATCTGACCGGGGCGCTGGTGGCCTGCGTGCTGGCCTACGGCCTGGCGGTAGCGGCCAACCTGCTGATCCCGAAGCTGGCGGCGGCGCGCGGCGGCCAGTCCTGGCACCCGAAACAGATGTCGGCCAGCTTCTTCAACGCCTGCCGCGTGCTGTGGCGCGACGGCCAGACGCGCTTCTCGCTGGTCGGGACCAGCATGTTTTGGGGCGCGGGCGTCACGCTGCGCTTCCTGCTGGTGCTGTGGGTGCCGGTGGCGCTGGGGATAACCGACAATAAAACGCCGACGTTGCTGAATGCGATGGTGGCGATAGGGATTGTTATCGGGGCGATTGCGGCCGCGAAGCTGGTGACGCTGAAAACGGTCGGTCGCTGTATGCCTGCCGGGGTGTTGATCGGCGTGGCCGTTGTCGCCTTCTCGCTACAGCATCAGGCGATCAATGCCTACGTGCTGCTGGTCATTATCGGCATGCTCGGCGGATTCTTTGTGGTGCCGCTCAATGCACTGCTGCAGATGCGCGGTAAAGAGAGCGTTGGGGCGGGCAATGCGATTGCGGTGCAGAACCTGGGTGAGAACACCGCGATGCTGCTGATGCTCGGCCTTTACTCGCTGGCAATCAAGCTGGGCGCACCGCCGGTCGCCACGGGTGTCGGTTTTGGGGCGCTGTTTGCCCTCGCCATTGCGGTACTTTGGGGCTGGCAACTGGCCCAAAAACGCCGGGTATAACCGTCACGGGCCGAAAGGCCCGTTTTGCTGATTAAAGCGCACAACTTCCCACTCATTCTGCTTTCTGAAGGTCCCTTCTCTGCGCTAAAGTGACCCGGCGTCACTCATGACGCATCAGTACCACTGTCTTTATGGAGAAACGGACATGGAAAGAAGGGAATTTATTGCTAAATCTGCCCTGGCGCTGATTGCCTCTGGCATCGGGGCCGGCGCCAGCAGCTCGCTGTTGGCCAGTACCCCTCAACCGCAGTCAGCTCTGGCGGTGAATGATAAGTCGGGTAAGCCAACGCTGGCATTTGTGCTGTACCCGGGGATGACGCCGCTGGATCTGGTCGGCCCGGCCACCGTGCTGAGAAACCCGCATCTGAACGTAGAATTTGTCGCGCATGATTTACAGCCGCTGAGTACTGAGCTCTCCTTTCTGCAGTTTTTACCCACCACCACCTTTGATCGGCTGAAGCAGGTCGATATTCTGTGCGTGACCGGCACCGGCAATCCTTACGCCCATCTTCAGGACACTAAGATGCTCGACTGGATGCACAAAGTGGGCAGTAAAGCGGAGTGGGTGACCAGCGTCTGCACCGGGTCAATTCTGCTGGCCGCTGCCGGGCTGATGAAGGGCTACAAGGCGACGACGCACTGGTCGATGATTGACGATCTCAAGCCGTTTGGCGCCATCCCGCTAGATGAGCGGGTGGTGATTGACCGTAACCGTATTTCCGGCGGCGGCGTCACCGCGGGTATCGATTTTGGCCTCACCCTGAGCGACACGCTGATGGGCAGAGAGAGCGCCGAATTTGCACAGCTGCTGGTGCAGTACGATCCGCATCCGCCTTATAACAGCGGCACGCCAAAAACCGCGCCGGCTAACGTGACGGCAGAGGCCCGTAAAATGATCTGGCAGATGGTCGAAGGGGCAACGCCAGACTGGAAGCAGCGGGTGCAGCAGAGCGCTAAACGCGCCCTGCAATACTAAAATAGCTGACCTGGCTCTCTAGGGGCCGATCATTTTTTCGATCGGCCCGGGTTAGTGAGCAACGGGGAATTATGGCGCCGGGTAAGTGTACCGGCGATGAATCGCTTCCAGCCCTTCAATCACATCCTCATTCAGCGTGACGTCGTAGCTGTCGATATTAATTTTCAACTGCTCCAGCGTGGTGGCCCCCAGCAGCGTACTGGCGACAAACGGCTGCTGACGCACAAAGGCCAGCGCCATCTGTGACGGATCCAGACCATGTTTTTGCGCCAGCGCGACATACTCCGCCACGGCCTGCCCGGACTGCTCGCCGCTGTAGCGGGTAAAGCGGCTGAACAGCGTATTACGCGCTCCGGCCGGTTTCGCCCCGTTAAGATATTTTCCGCTCAGCACCCCAAACGCCAGGCTTGAATAGGCCAGTAGCTCAACGCCTTCGTGATGGCTGATCTCCGCCAGGCCCACTTCAAAACTGCGGTTCAGCAGGCTGTAGGGGTTCTGAATGCTGACAATACGCGGCAGCTCGTGTTTCTCTGCCAGCTGCAGGTAGCGCATAACGCCCCACGGTGTTTCATTCGACACGCCGATGTAACGAATTTTACCGGCGCGCACCTGCTCGGTCAGTGCTTCCAGGGTTTCCAGCAGCGTGACGGTCGCGGCGTTATCGCTGTACTGATAGTTCAGCTTGCCAAAATAGTTGGTCTGGCGCTGCGGCCAGTGCAGCTGATAGAGATCGAGATAATCGGTGTTCAGACGCTTCAGGCTGGCGTCCAGCGCGGCACGAATATTTTTGCGGTCCAGCGCCTGGTTTGGGCGGATTGACGCATCGGCGCCGCGCACCGGGCCAGCCACTTTCGACGCCAGCACCACTTTGTCGCGGTTGCCGCGGGCTTTCAGCCAGCTGCCAATGTAAGACTCGGTCAGGCCCTGCGTTTCCGGGCGCGGTGGCACCGGGTACATTTCGGCGGTATCGATCAGATTGATGCCGCGGCTGAGTGCTAAATCCAGTTGTGCATGGGCGTCGGCTTCGCTGTTTTGCTCACCAAACGTCATGGTGCCCAACCCCAGAGAACTGACTTCCAGGGTGCTGTGAGGGATACGGTGATAATGCATTGCCGGCTTCCTTTTTCATTATTAAATGGTCAGGGACATCAGCTTCGTCCGCAACAGAGTGCTTTCTGCCTCAGGTAAGCGCTGACGCGCCGAAACCCGGTTTTTGACTATAACCGCGCAGGCCTGGTGGGGGAAGAGGGGATTTATCGGGAAATGCGCTAGAGAGCCACCTTTAACCACGCAGGGCCAGGTGGCATTGCATAACTTAACGCTCAACGATGGAGGAGACTTCATCACCGTTGATCTGCTTCTCGTGGCCAGAGCCATCAGTGTATTTCACCAGCCCGGTCTCTTTATCAATCTGCGGCTTACCGTCAGTCATAATCATCGTGCCGTCTTTGGTTGCCATCACATAATCACTGCTGCAACCGCTGACTAAAACTGCCAGGCCCAGCACCGCTGCGCCAAAAATAACCTTCATATTCGTCTCCGTTACGCTTTCATTTCTCTCACTTTAGCCCAGTAATAAACTATTTTCCCGGTGCCGATAATCGCATGAGTCCGAAAGTATAGCTGACGCACATCAGGCCATTGACTTATCCCGCAGAGTTTACCTGCGGGATAATGGCGATTTACGCGGGCTGCTTCTTATTGCGTAACAGATTGAGGCACTCTACCGACATCGAGAAGAACATGGCGAAATAGATGTAGCCTTTAGGAATATGAATGTTAAAGCTCTCCAGCATCAGCGTGAAGCCAACGAGGATTAAGAACGCCAGCGCCAGCATTTTCACCGACGGGTGGCGATCGACAAAATCACCAATTGCGCGGGCGGCAAACATCATCACCAGCACGGCAATCACGACGGCAGCCATCATAATAATCAGGTGATCGGACAGGCCTACGGCGGTAATCACCGAGTCGAGGCTGAAGATAATATCCAGCACCATAATCTGTACGATAGCCCCGGCAAAGGAGTGCACGTTGGTTTTATGCTCGCCTTCGCCGCCTTCGATACTTTCGTGGATCTCCATGCTCGACTTCCACAGCAGGAACAGCCCGCCGAACAGCAGTATCAGGTCACGCGCTGAGAAGGCATGGTCCATCAGCGTGAACAGCGGATCGGTCAGGCGAATAACCCAGGCAATAGAGGCCAGCAGGCCAAGGCGCATCAGCATTGCGCCGGCCAGGCCAATACGACGGGCGGCATTCTGCTGATGTTTTGGTAATTTGGCGACGACCAGAGAGAGGAAAATAATGTTATCGATCCCGAGGACAATTTCGAGGATCGTCAGCGTACCCAAGGCTAACCAGGCATTAGGATCGGCAATCCATTCAAACATAAAATGTGAACCCTTAAACTTAAACGAAAGCTAAACGGCGATTATACGCAAGGTTGACTATTGCGGAACTACTTTTAGAGCAGGAAATGGCGGGCAAGCAGCGGGGCGGTAAAGCTTTTCTTTAAATAGAAGCCGCGCGGCAGGGTCATAATCGGCTGCCCGTGCTGACCGATGCCTTCCGTCAGCGCTTTACTGTTGGCGGCTTTTGGGCGGATCTGCAGCACTTCGCCGTGGCGCGCGGTGATCTGCTCCACCTGGCCCAGCACGATCATATCCATCAGCTCCTCCCAGTCGCGCTGCAGCTGGCGCTCTTCTTCCTCATTCGGGCTCCACAGCAGCGGTGCGCCGACATGGCGATGCTCAAGCGGGATCGCCCGATCGCCCTCTACCGGCACCCACAGCACCCGATGCAGTTTGTGGCGCACGTGGCTGTTAAGCCAGGTAACGCCGCTGTTGCCGGTCAGCGGCGCCACGCAGACAAAGGTGGTTTCCAGCGGCCGACCAGCGGCATCTACGGGAATTGTTTTCAGCTCCACGCCAATCTCCGCGAAGTCCTGCTGCGGCTTACTGCCCGCGCTGGCGCCGAGATAGCGCTCCAGCAGCATCCCCACCCAGCCCTTATCGCGCTTGAGATCGCGCGGGATCGGCAGCGCAATCCGCAGCGCCAGTTCTCCCAGCGTATAGCCCGCCAGCGCAGAAGCGCGCGCCATCAGTTCCGCTTCATTTTCTGGAGGAGGGATAAGGTTAAGATCGCCAGTCATAATAACTTCCGGATTTTGTTCAAAAAATAGACGCCATTTGCACACACAGCCAGAGAAACATTTCAGGCTGGGGAAAACGCTAATAATAGCATGATAAATCGTGTTTTTTTATTCTCTCGCCCGCAGGAAAAATCGCAGCTCCCAGGGGTTTTACCCGGGTTGTCACCGACAATGAACAGGTTCCCCCGGGTAGTTATCCACAGAAAAGTGGGATAACTTGCCCTTTTTGATAATACTGTTTCGATTTACAGCCTTGACGCAGGGTTTTTTACCCGCTTTAGCCGTGATACAGCCTAACTAATCGGCATATTCTGTGGATAACGTTCTAAGTGTGCGATCTTTCATCAGCTGGCGATCCTGCGCTGATGACAGCAGCATGACAACCCAGGTAAAAGCTGTGACTAACCTCTAAAGATGATGATTAATATGGGTTTATTCTGAGTTAAATCGCGGGTGAGTTTTGCCGACAATAAAGTTTTCCCCACCTGTTAACAGAGTTCTGCACAAAGCTATCCACAGAAAACGTGAATAAGATCGCCTTTTTAACCCGCTTTCTGTTTATAACTTTGCTTTAAAGGACGAGTTATCCCAGCTGCAGCGCCACACATCGCCTGAAAGCAGTGGTTTACCGTCTGTAAGGAGTATGAAACAATCAGAACATCCAGTTTTAGTTTGAGGTAGTCCGGTGATCGATGATGATGGCTACCGCCCGAATGTTGGTATCGTAATTTGTAACAGGCAGGGACAGGTGTTGTGGGCCAGACGTTATGGTCAGCACTCCTGGCAGTTTCCTCAGGGAGGGATTAACCCTGGCGAGACGGCGGAGCAGGCGATGTACCGCGAACTTTTCGAGGAAGTCGGTTTGAACCGCAAGGATGTTCGTATCCTTGCATCTACCCGTAACTGGTTACGATATAAGTTGCCAAAACGTTTGGTGCGTTGGGACACAAAGCCGGTTTGTATCGGCCAAAAACAGAAGTGGTATCTTCTGCAGCTGATGTGCAATGACGCGGATATCAATATGCAGACCAGCAGCACGCCGGAGTTCGACGGCTGGCGCTGGGTCAGTTTCTGGTATCCGGTTCGCCAGGTGGTCTCTTTTAAACGCGATGTTTACCGCCGTGTGATGAAAGAGTTCGCCAGCGTGGTTATGCCCCTGCAGGAGACGACCGTTCAGCGGAATACGCCTGGTTTTCGACGGAAGAGAGGTTAAGCCACGTAGATTATGCTCACACAGCTGCGCGAAATAGTTGAGAAAGTGGCGGCAGCGCCCCGGCTTACCGAGGCGCTGGATATTCTGGTTAATGAGATCTGTCTGGCGATGGATACCGAGGTCTGCTCGGTCTATCTTGCCGACCACGATCGCCGCTGCTACTACCTGATGGCTACGCGTGGGCTAAAAAAGCCGCGTGGGCGCACGGTCGCCCTGGCATTTGACGAAGGCATCGTCGGGCTGGTCGGTCGTCTGGCAGAGCCTATCAACCTTGCTGATGCGCAGAGTCACCCCAGCTTTAAATATATTCCCTCCGTGAAGGAAGAGCGTTTCCGCTCCTTCCTTGGCGTGCCGATTATCAGCCGCCGCCAGCTCCTTGGCGTGCTGGTGGTTCAGCAGCGCGAGCACCGCCAGTTTGATGAAAGCGAGGAGTCGTTCCTCGTCACCCTCGCCACGCAGATGGCGGGCATTCTCTCGCATTCCCAGCTTAACGCTCTGTTTGGGCAGTATCGGCAAACCCGCATTCGTGCGCTGGCTGCCGCGCCTGGCGTTGCCGTGGCGGAAGGCTGGGTCGACTCCAGCCAGCCCTCGCTGGAAAACGTCTCTGCCGCCTCTACGCTGGACACGGTGCGCGAGCGTGAACGCCTTGCCATGGCAATCAGCGAAGCCTCCAGTGAGTTCCGCCGCTACAGCAAACGCTTCACCGCCAGCATGCATAAAGAGAGCGCGGCCATCTTCGATCTCTACTCGCACCTGCTGAGCGATGCGCGGCTGAAGAAAGATCTGCTGGCCGAGATCGATGCGGGTTCGGTGGCGGAGTGGGCGGTGAAAACCGTGATTGAAAAGTTCGCCGCCCAGTTCGCCAGCCTGCAGGACAGCTATCTGCGCGAGCGCTCCGGCGACCTGCGCGTGCTCGGCCAACGTCTGCTGTTTCACCTCGATGACACCATGCAGGGCACCAACAGCTGGCCGCAGCGTTTTGTGCTGGTGGCCGATGAGCTGACGGCCACCACGCTGGCAGAGCTGCCGCACGATCGTCTGGCGGGCGTGGTGGTGCGCGACGGCGCGGCCAACTCGCACGCAGCGATCATGGTGCGGGCGCTGGGCATCCCGACGGTGATGGGCGCAGATATTCAGCCGGAGCTGATGAAAGGGCGCCTGCTGATCGTCGACGGCTATCGCGGCGAGCTGCTGGTTGACCCGGAACCGGTGCTGGTGCAGGAATATCAGCAGCTGATCAGCCAGGAAAATGAGCTGAGCCAGCTGGCCGAGGATGATGTATTTCTGCCGGGCGCACTGAAAAGCGGCGAACCGGTTAAGGTGATGCTCAATGCGGGCCTCAGCGCGGAGCATGAGCAGAAGCTCGGCAGCCGCGTCGACGGCGTTGGCCTGTACCGCACGGAAATCCCGTTTATGTTGCAGAGCGGCTTCCCGTCTGAGGAAGAGCAGGTGGCGCAATATCAGGGCATGCTGCAGCTGTTCCTCGACAAGCCGGTGACGCTGCGAACGCTGGATATCGGTGCCGATAAGCAGCTGCCGTATATGCCAATCAGCGAAGAGAACCCGTGCCTGGGCTGGCGCGGCATCCGCCTGACGCTCGATCAGCCCGAGATTTTCCTGGTGCAGCTGCGCGCCATGCTGCGCGCAAACGTCGCCAGCGACAACCTCAGTATACTGCTGCCGATGATCACCAGCCTGGATGAGATCGACGAAGCGCGCCGCCTGATCGACCGTGCGGCACGTGAAGTGGAAGAGATGCTCGGCTATGCCATCCCGCAGCCGCGCATCGGGATTATGATCGAAGTGCCGTCGATGATCTTTATGATCGACCAGCTCAAGCAGCGGGTCGATTTTGTCTCCGTTGGCACCAACGATCTGACCCAGTATCTGCTGGCGGTCGATCGCAACAACACTCGGGTCGCGAGCCTGTATGACAGCCTGCACCCGGCCATGCTGCGCGCCCTCAAAGCCATTGCCGATGAAACCCGCCGCGCCGGGATTGAACTCTGCCTGTGCGGTGAAATGGCCGGTGACCCGATGTGCGTGGTGATGCTGGTCGGAATGGGCTATCACCATCTCAGCATGAACGGCCGCAACGTGGCGCGGGTGAAATACCTGCTGCGCCACATCGACCATGAAGAGTCACAGGCGCTGGCACAGCGTGGTCTGGATGCGCAGCATGCCTGCGATGTGCGCCATATGGTGGCGGCCTTTATGGAGCGTAGAGGATTGGGCGGTCTGATCCGCGGCGGCCGCTAAAATCACGTTTAAGGCTATTTTATTTGCCATTTTGCCCCTGGGCAGTGCTCGGAATCCTCACGTACTACGTGTACGCTCCGATTCCTGTGCGCTGTCCGCGGGCAAACTGGCTGCAACAATTACGCCTAAAACGCGATTTGCTGAACCCTACAATTAATAAAGTTTACAGTTAGCCGGGGCCGCACTAATTCGCATTATGCTATGATGCGCGCCTTATGCAGCCCCCAGGCTGAATGATGCAGAGGCGGGGTACGCCCGTCCCTGCAACGCTCTGGCAATATTGGCTGCCTGTCTGGACAGACTTCAACAATGGTGAAAGATGAATAACGGCTATCTGGCTTTCCCCCAATTTGACCCGGTGATCTTCTCCGTCGGGCCAATCTCTCTGCACTGGTACGGTCTGATGTACCTCGTGGGCTTCATTTTCGCGATGTGGCTGGCGGTGCGCCGTGCTAATCAGCCGGGCAGCGGCTGGAAAAAAGAAGAAGTGGAAAACCTGCTGTACGCCGGTTTCCTCGGCGTATTCCTCGGTGGGCGTATCGGCTATGTGCTGTTCTACAACCTGCCACTGTTCCTCGATAACCCGCTGTATCTGTTCAAAGTCTGGGATGGCGGCATGTCATTCCACGGCGGTCTGATTGGCGTGATCGTGGTGATGCTGGTGTTTGCACACCGCACCAAACGTAACTTCTTCCAGGTGTCTGACTTTATCGCTCCGCTGATCCCCTTTGGCCTCGGTGCGGGCCGCCTGGGTAACTTTATCAACGGCGAACTGTGGGGCCGCGTCGACCCGAACCTGCCGTGGGCAATGCTGTTCCCAGGCTCTCGCAGTGAAGATATCGCGCTGGTCACCACTCACCCGGAATGGCAATCGCTGCTGTCGACCTACGGGGTGCTGCCGCGCCACCCATCGCAGCTGTACGAACTGATCCTTGAAGGGGTGGTACTGTTTATCATCCTCAACGTGTTTATTCGTAAATCTCGCCCAATGGGCGCGGTCTCAGGACTGTTCCTGATTGGCTACGGTGCGTTCCGTATTATTGTTGAGTTCTTCCGTCAGCCGGACCAGCAGCTGGGCCTGTTCAGCGGCATCAGCATGGGGCAGATCCTCTCTGTTCCCATGATTCTGGCTGGCGTGATTATGATGATCTGGGCGTATCGTCGTCGCCCTGCGCAACAGGTTCGTGAGGAAAAATGAAACAGTATCTGGCGTTAATGCAGCACGTGCTCGAGCAGGGCACGCCCAAAAATGACCGCACCGGAACCGGCACGCTGTCGATTTTTGGTCATCAGATGCGTTTCAATCTGCAGGACGGTTTTCCGCTGGTCACCACCAAGAAGTGCCATTTGCGCTCTATCATTCATGAGCTGCTGTGGTTCCTTAACGGTGACACCAACATCGCCTACCTGAAGGAAAATAAGGTGTCGATCTGGGACGAGTGGGCCGATGAAAAGGGTGACCTCGGGCCTGTTTATGGCAAACAGTGGCGCAGCTGGGGGGCTGCGGATGGGCGCCAGATCGACCAGCTGAGCAAGGTGGTCGAACAGCTGAAAAGCGACCCGGACTCGCGCCGCATCATCGTTTCTGCATGGAACGTCGGCGAACTGGATGAGATGGCGCTGGCCCCGTGCCACGCGTTCTTCCAGTTCTACGTTGCGGACGGCAAGCTCTCCTGCCAACTGTATCAGCGCTCCTGCGATATCTTCCTCGGCCTGCCGTTCAATATCGCCAGCTACGCTTTGCTGGTGCATATGATGGCCCAGCAGTGCGACCTGGAAGTGGGTGATTTTGTCTGGACCGGTGGCGATACCCATCTGTACAGCAACCACCTGGAGCAGACGCGCCTGCAGCTGACGCGCGAACCGCGCGCCCTGCCGAAGCTGATTATCAAGCGCAAGCCGGAGTCTATCTTCGACTATCGCTTTGATGACTTCGAGATCGAAGGTTACGACCCGCATCCGGCCATTAAAGCCCCGGTCGCCATCTGATCGGCTGCCTCTCCGCGCGCGGTTGGCGGAGAGGCACACTTTTCCCCCCGTTTCGTCCGCAATTTTCTTCCATTCCTGAAGCCTGCTCGCATGCCGAATGACACGCGCTGCAACACGCTGATCTCTCTGGATAACAGCGCAT
Source organism: Erwinia aphidicola (assembly GCF_014773485.1). Lineage (GTDB taxonomy): Bacteria > Pseudomonadota > Gammaproteobacteria > Enterobacterales > Enterobacteriaceae > Erwinia > Erwinia aphidicola. Next base: position 502,230 of record NZ_JACXBP010000004.1, read on the forward strand.
AAAACGCATTTCCCGTGCTGGTATCTTTTGCCCAGAAGCGCAGAATTCCGCAGATGAAAACGCATAACCTAAGCGGATTCACCCTGCTGGAAATGATGGTGGTGGTGACCCTTGTTAGCTTACTTAGCCTCGGCGGTTGGCACGGCTGGAACAGCTTTCAGCAGCGGCAACAGCTCAACGACAGCGCGCTGCAGATCCAGCGCCTGCTGCAGCGGCTGCGTAGCGATGCCAACTGGCACAACCGCACGCGGCTGCTGTGGCTAAAACCTGGCGCTGGCTGGTGCCTCGGTGCGGGAGAGGGCGCACAGCCGTGCTCTACGCCGGGCCCTCTGCACTTACGGGCGCCGTACCCGGGGATCGTGGTACAGACGCTGACCGACGGGATGGGTTTTTATGGCAAAAAAAACGCCGCCCGTCCGGGGAGGATCGTCATCGCAGGGGAAGTCGGCGAGCGGCGGATTATCGTCTCCGCGCGCGGCAGGGTGCGCATCTGCGCGCAGGACAGCGAGGAGTGTCGATGAAGGCGCACGGCTTTACGCTACTGGAAACTCTGATTGCGCTGGCGGTGGGGAGCGTGCTGATGCTCGGCGCAACCCGCTTCCTGCCGCTGCTGCAGGGGCAGAACCTGCGTCTGATGATGCAGGTGCAGCTCAATGAGGAACTGCTGCAAATCGTGCAGACGCTGGAGAAAGCCATCAGGCGCGCCGGCTACTGCCACGGCGACTGCCATGGCCCTGCCTTCAGCGTGCAGTCGGCGGGCAGCTGTCTGCTGCTGCGCTGGGATGAAAACAGTAATGGCAAATGGGAAGCGGCCGGGCGCGATGACAGCGAGCTGTATGGCTACCGGCTGCGGGCGGGCAGCCTGGAGATGCAGCGTGGCGTCAGCAGTTGTGAAGGCGGCGGCTGGGAGCGGCTCAACGACCCGCGCCTGATTGGCATTAGGGATTTTAAAGTGGCGCGTGCGGAGCGGCAGGTAAAAATCACCCTCGGCGGCTATGCCAAACGCGTACCCACCGTGACGCAGCGCGTTGAGCACTGGCTGACGGCGGAAAATCTTTAATGTGCGCAGTGATTGAACGGCAGCGCGGTAGCGGCGCACTGCTGATGGTCATCATTATCCTGCTGATGGGCACGCTGTTGCTGAACGCCACCCGGCGTCAGCTCAGTGACTCGCTTAGCCTGGTCGCCGACCAGCGCCTGTATCTGCAGCAGCAGGCTGCGGCAGCCTCGGCGCTGGCGTGGGGGGGGCGCCTGCGCTGGGGCAGGGAGGCGGGCTGGCAGTGCCAGCAAATCACCGCGTACGCCTGGCGCGCCTGCCTGCAGCGCCTGCCGTCTGCTATCTTGCTGCGGGCTGATAGCGGGCCGGGTACGCTGGCGTGGTATCGCTGGGTTGCAGAGCGTGCTGGCAACGGCGTGCGCGCACTGCCGCACGGCTGGCTGGATTTCTGCCCGCTGGCAGAGAAAGGAGCCTGTGATGTTGACCAATGAGCAGGGGTTTAGCCTGGTGGAAACGCTGTTTGCACTGCTGCTGTTCAGCCTGAGCTTTACGGCACTGATGCACTATCAGCAGGCGCTCGGGCTGGGGTTCCAGCAACAGTGGCAGCAGCGCGAAGCGTGGCGTAACGCGCAGCAAAGGCTGGAGGGCCAGCAGATGCCCGGCTGGCGCTTCACGCTGCAGGCGCGCAGCGGCCCGTCAGGGTGCCAGCTGCTCAGCGCGCGGGCGACCAGCCCCGCCGGACGCAGCGCAGAACTGACGCAGCTACAGTGCCCGGCGAACAGGGGTTAACAGATGCTATTTTTCAAGCCGTGCCGAACGGGTTACAGTAGCCGTCGGCGCAAATTAAAGGACCGTGACATGTTTACCGTTTACCACTCCAATCAGCTGGATCTGTTAAAAACGCTGGCCTGCTGGCAGATTGAAAACCAGCCGCTGCGCGATCCGCTCTGTTCGGAGGTGGTACTGGTACAGAGCCCGGGTATGGCGCAGTGGCTCCAGATGTCGCTGGCAGAACAGTTTGGCATTGCGGCGAACATTGACTTCCCGCTGCCCGCCAGCTTTATCTGGGATATGTTCGTGCGCGTCCTGCCGGAGATCCCGAAAGAGAGCGCATTTAACAAATCCAGCATGAGCTGGAAGCTGATGGCGATCCTGCCCGCGATGCTGGCGGACGACGCTTTCACCATGCTGCGCCACTACCTTAGCGACGATGACGACAAGCGTAAGCTGTTCCAGCTCTCATCCCGCGTTGCCGACCTGTTTGACCAGTATCTGGTCTATCGCCCGCAGTGGCTGAACAGCTGGCAGCAGGGGCAGCTGGTTGACGGGCTGGGCGAGGCGCAGATCTGGCAGGCTCCGCTGTGGGCGGCGCTGGTGGAATATACCCATCAGCTCGGCCAGCCGGAATGGCACCGTGCCAATCTTTATCAGCGCTTTATCGCCAGGCTGGAAAGCGACAGCACGCGCCCACCCAACCTGCCGGACCGGGTGTTTATCTGCGGCATCTCCGCGCTGCCCCCCGTCTATCTCCAGGCACTGCAGGCGCTGGGTAAACACATTGATATCCACCTGCTGTTCACTAACCCCTGCCGTCACTACTGGGGCGATATTCAGGACTACGGCTTCCTGGCGAAGCTGCAAAGCCGTAACCGCCGCCACTATCAGGACAACCGTGAAATTCCGCAGTTTCGCGACGTCGAGAACGCCTCCTCGCTGTTCAATGCCGATGGCGAGCAGCAGCTGAGCAATCCGCTGCTGGCCTCCTGGGGGAAGCTCGGGCGTGACAATCTCTATCTGCTGGCACAAATGGAGCCAAACGAAGTTTTCGCCTTTGTCGACATCGAGCCGGTAAACCTGCTGCAAACGTTAAAACGCGACCTGCTGGAGCTGGAAGATCATGCGGCGATTGGCCTGAAGCAGAGTGAGTGGGCCACCAGCAGCAGCAAGCGCGTGCTGGCGGCGGAAGACCGCTCGGTCTCTCTTCACCTCTGCCACAGCCCGCAGCGCGAGGTTGAAGTGTTACAGGACCGGCTGTTGGCGATGATGGACGCCGACCCGAGCCTCACCGCGCGCGATATCATCGTCATGGTCTCGGATATCGACGCCTACACGCCGTTTATCCAGGCGGTATTTGGCAATGCCCCGCCAGAGCGCGCGCTGCCATTCGCAATTTCTGACCGCAGTGCCAGCCAGGCGCATCCGGCGCTGCAGGCGTTTATCTCCCTGCTCAGCCTGCCGGACAGCCGCTTTACCGCCGAAGAGGTGCTGGGGCTGCTGGAAGTGCCCGCCGTGGCCGCCCGATTTGCGGTCGATGAAGAGGGGCTGCGCCTGCTGCGTCACTGGGTAGGGGAATCCGGCATTCGCTGGGGGCTGGATGATGACAACGTGCGCGAGCTGGAGCTGCCCGCCACCGGCCAGCACACATGGCATTTCGGCCTGACGCGCATGCTGCTCGGCTACGCGATGAACAGCGAAGCGGGGGACTGGCAGGGCATCCTGCCCTATGACGAGTCGAGCGGGCTGATTGCTGAACTGGCGGGCAACCTGGCGGAACTCCTCGCGCAACTGCACCGCTGGCGGCAGTGGCTGAGCGAGGCGCGCCCGCTGCCGGAGTGGCTGCCGCTGTGCCGTCAGCTGCTTGACGACTTCTTTACCCGCGATGCCGAAACCGAAGCGGCGCTGGCGCTGATTGAAGAGCAGTGGCAGCAGGCGATCGCCTACGGGGTGCAGGCTGGCTATCAGCCGGCGGTACCGCTGACCATCCTGCGTGACGACCTGGCGGCGCGCCTCGATCAGCAGCAAATCAGCCAGCGCTTCCTCGCCGGGCCTGTCAACTTCTGCACCCTGATGCCCATGCGTTCCATTCCCTTTAAGGTGGTGTGCCTGCTGGGCATGAACGACGGCGTTTACCCGCGTACGCTGCCGCCGCTCGGTTTTGACCTGATGAACCAGCAGGCGCAGAAGGGCGACCGTAGCCGCCGCGACGATGACCGCTACCTGTTCCTTGAAGCGCTGAACTCCGCACAGCAGCAGCTGTACATCAGCTATATCGGCCGCTCGATCCAGGATAATACCGAACGATATCCTTCAGTGCTGGTCAGTGAATTAGTGGAGTACATCAGTCAGAGCTTCTGCCTGGCCGCCGATCGTGACAAAGATGTTGATAGCAGCGCTGAGGCGCTGATCGACCATCTGCACCATCTGCACAGCCGCATGCCGTTTGCGGCAGAGAATTATTGTGAGCAGGCGGAGTTTCGCAGCTTTGCCGCCGAGTGGCTGCCCGCCGCCGCCGCCCGCGGTACGGCACATCCCCCGTTTATGCAGGCATTGCCGGATGAAAGCGAAGAGATACTGAGCTTTGACAAGCTGGTGCGCTTCTGGCGCCACCCGGTGCGGGCATTCTTCAGCCTGCGCCTCGGCGTCAGCTTCCAGCTGGAAGAGACGGCTCTGCCGGATGCGGAGCCGTTCTCCCTCGACGGTCTCAGCCGTTATCAGGTCAATGCACAGCTGCTGAACAGCCTGATCGACGGCAGCGAGAGTGACCGTCTGTACGCGCGCCAGCGTGCCGCCGGGGCGCTGCCCTACGGGGCATTTGGTGAACTGTTCTGGCAGGAGCAGGAGCAGGAGATGAGTGAACTGGCCGGGCGCATACGCGAACAGCGTGCCGCTGCGGAAAGCTGGGAAATTGCGCTGGAGATCGGCGGCCTGACGTTAAGCGGCTGGCTGACGCAGGTGCAGGATAACGGCCTGCTGCGCTGGCGGCCCGGCATTCTCAACTTTAACGATGGCCTGACGCTCTGGCTGGAACACCTGGTGTATTGCGCGCTGGGCGGCAGCGGCAGCAGCGTAATGATGGGGCGCAAAGAGAGCGAGTGGCGCTTCCCGCCGCTGCCAGCAGAGCAGGCTTTGCAGCAGCTGGCTCACTATATTGACGGTTACCGGCTGGGCATGTGTGCCCCGCTGCTGCTCACCGCTTCCGGTGGGGCCTGGCTCAAAGAGTGTTTTGATGATAAAACCGGCGTGGTGCAGCGCGATGATGCCACGCAGAAAAAAGCCCGGGCGAAGCTGTTACAGTGCTGGCAGGGCAATTATCAAATTGACGGTGAGGGCAGCGACCCGTATCTGCAACGCCTGCTGCGTTCGCTGGATGAGACCGGCGTGCAGGAGATGACTCAACAGGCCGAACGCTGGCTGTTACCGTTATTGCAGCATCATCGCCCGGATTAACCATGTTTTCAGGACATTCAGGCTGACATCCTGTAGTGTTTTTGATTTAGGCTGTGTCCCGCAATGGGTCGTGGTGCGGTCGTAGCGCCAAAATTGCGGGACACAGCCTGATTACTTAGCGTGCGTGACACAGCCGTGCGCTGAAATCTGTAAGCCGATATTCAACCGGCAGGAAGCCGGAGAATAACAGCCCGTTGAGGAGTTTGAATGCGTCGTTATGCAGTCTGGTTAGCTTGTTTTGTTTCCGTCACGTTGTTCGCCCCGCTGGTTCAGGCGCAGGATGGCTGGCAACCGATTACTGAAACTATCCGCAAAAGTGAGAAGGATCCTCGCCAGTACCAGGCCATCAAGTTAGACAATGGCATGACCGTGCTGCTGGTTTCCGATGCGCAAGCCACTAAATCGCTGGCGGCGCTGACGCTGCCGGTGGGTTCGCTGGAAAACCCCACCGACCAGCTTGGGCTGGCGCACTATCTGGAACATATGGTGCTGATGGGGTCAAAACGCTATCCGCAGCCGGATAACCTTGCTGAATTCCTCAAAAAACATGGCGGCAGCCACAACGCCAGCACCGCGTCTTACCGCACCGCGTTCTACCTGGAAGTGGAAAACGATGCGCTGCAGCCCGCTGTTGATCGCCTGGCCGATGCCATCGCCGAACCGCTGCTCGACCCGGTGAATGCCGACCGTGAACGCCATGCGGTTAATGCCGAGCTAACGATGGCGCGTTCGCGTGACGGGCTGCGGATGGCGCAGGTTGGTGCGGAAACGCTCAACCCCGAGCACCCGAGTTCACGCTTCTCCGGCGGTAATCTGGAAACCCTGCGCGACAAGCCCGGCAGCAAGCTGCACGATGCGCTGACCGCGTTTTATCATCGCTACTACTCCGCCAACCTGATGAAGGCGGTGATCTACGGCAATCAGCCGCTGGCAGAGCTGCAAAAAATTGCTGCGGCGACCTTTGGCCGTGTCGCCAACCACCATGCCACTGTACCCGATATTAGCGTGCCGGTGGTGACCGATAAGCAAAAAGGCATCATTATTCACTACGTGCCGGCCCAGCCGCGCAAGCAGCTGAAAATCGAATTCCGCATTGATAACAACAGCGATAAATTCCGCAGTAAAACCGACACGCTGATTGGCTATCTGATTGGCAACCGCAGCAAAAACACGCTGTCAGACTGGCTGCAAAACCAGGGCCTGGCCGATTCGATCAGTGCCGGGGCCGACCCGGTTATCGACCGTAACGGCGGCGTATTCTCGATTGCGATTTCACTGACCGATAAAGGCCAGGCGAAGCGCGATGAGGTGATTGCGGCGGTATTCAGCTACCTCAACCAGCTGCGCACCGAGGGGATTGATAAGCGCTACTTTGATGAAGTGGCGCACGTGCTGGATCTCGATTTCCGCTACCCGTCGATCACCCGCGATATGGACTACATTGAATGGCTGGTGGACACCATGCTGCGCGTTCCGGTCGCCGATACGCTGGTGGCCCCATATATCGCCGATGACTACGATGCGCAAGCGATCGGAGCCCGGCTGGAGGGCATGACGCCGGAAAACGCGCGCATCTGGTTTATCAGCCCGAAAGAGCCGCACAATAAAACCGCCTACTTTGTTGATGCCCCCTATCAGGTCGACAAAATCAGCGCCCAGCGCTTTAAGGACTGGCAGGTGGAAAGCGATAAAATCAAACTGTCGCTGCCGGTGCTTAACCCGTATATCCCCGATGATTTCAGCCTGATCAAGGCCGATAAGGCTTATGCGCGTCCGCAAGAGCTGATGAATCAGCAAGGGCTGCGGGTGTTCTATATGCCAAGCCAGTATTACGCGGACGAGCCGAAAGCCAATATCACCCTTGCGCTGCGTAATAAGGCTGCGATGAGCACGGCACAGAACCAGGTGATGTTTGCGCTGAATGACTACCTGGCGGGCGTCGCGCTGGATGAACTGAGCTCGCAGGCGTCGGTGGGCGGCATTAGCTTCTCCACCAGCGAAGACGACGGCGTGACCTTCAGCGCTACCGGCTTTACCCAGCGCTTGCCGAAGCTGATGAGCCAGCTGCTGAAGGGTTACACCAGCTTCACGCCGACTCAGGCGCAGCTGGAACAGGCGAAATCCTGGTATCTGGAACGCCTGGATGCGGCAGACAAAGGCAAAGCCTTTGAGCTGGCTATCCAGCCTGCGCAGCTGCTTTCCCAACTGCCTTACACCCAGCGCAGCGAGCGCCGCAAGCTGGTGGCAACCATCAGCCTGCAACAGCTGATGGACTATCGCAAAATGCTGCTGGAGCAGTCTGCGCCGGAGCTAATGGTGGTCGGCAATATGACCCCGGATGCGGTGCGCAGTCTGGCCACCGAGGTGAAAACCCAGCTCAACTGTGAAGGCCATGAGTGGTGGCACAGTGAGCACGTCACCATCACGAAGCCAACGCTGGCTAACCTGCAGGAGGCGGGCAGCAGCACCGATTCGGCGCTGGCAGCGGTCTACGTCCCGGTCGGCTTTGAGGAGTATCAGAGCATGGCCAGCAGCGCGATGCTGAGCCAGATTATCCAGCCGTGGTTCTACAATCAGCTGCGCACCGAAGAGCAGCTGGGCTATGCGGTGTTTGCTTTCCAGATGCCGGTCGGCCGCCAGTGGGGCATTGGCTTCCTGCTGCAGAGCAACGTCAAGCAGCCTGCATTCCTGCTGAGCCGCTTTAAAGCCTTCTACCCCACGGCGGAAAAACGCCTGCGTGAGATGAGCAAAGCGGACTTTGCCCAGTATCAGGCCGCGATGATCAACGAACTGAAGCAGCGTCCGCAGACGCTGGATGAAGAAGCCGGGCGCTTTAGCAAAGACTTTGACCGCGAGAATTACAAGTTCGATACCCGCGAGAAAGTGATTGCTCAGATCCAGGCGCTGACGCCGCAGTCGGTGGCTGACTTCTTCCATCAGGCGGTGATGGCACCGACCGGGCTGGCGCTGCTGTCGCAGATTTCCGGCAGCCACCACGGTAAAGCCGACTATGCCAAAGAGAAGGGCTGGACCACGTGGAAAGACCTCTCCACGCTGCAACAGTCGCTGCCGGTGAGCCAGGATACGCCATGAGCCAACGGAGGCCTGAGCGGCTTGATCCGTTAACTCTGCCGCTGCACGGTGAGCGGCTGATTGAAGCCTCAGCAGGGACCGGTAAGACCTTCACCATCGGGCTGCTATATCTGCGCCTGCTGCTCGGCCTGGGCGGCGAGGCGGCATTCAGCCGCCCGCTGTCGGTCGAAGAGATCCTGGTGGTGACCTTTACCGAAGCGGCTACCGCCGAGCTGCGCGGGCGTATTCGCGCCAATATTCACGAGTTGCGCATCGCCTGCGTGCGCGGCGAGAGCCGCAACCCGATGCTCTCCGCACTGATGGCAGAACTGCCCGATCGCGACTGGGCGGCCTCCATGCTGCTGGCGGCGGAGCGACAGATGGATGAAGCGGGGATTTTTACCATTCACGGCTTCTGCCAGCGCATGCTGAATCTCAACGCGTTCGAGTCCGGTATGCTGTTCGAACAGCAGCTGATAGAAGATGAAACCCCGCTGCGCCGCCGGGCGACTGCTGACTTCTGGCGCCGCCACTGCTACCCGCTACCGCTGGCGGTGGCCAGAGTGGTGCGCCAGCTGTGGGCGGGCCCGGAGCAGCTGCTGAAGACCCTGTCACCGTGGCTGGGGGGCGAAGCGCCCGCGCTGAAGTCAGCGCCGCATCCTGACGAGACGCTGGAGCAGCGCCACGCGAAAATCATTGCGCAGATCGACGCGCTGAAACAGGCGTGGCTGGCGGCGGGCGATCTGCTGGCGCTGCTGGAAGCCTCCGGCGTTGACCGGCGTAGCTACAACAGTAAGCACTTACCTAACTGGCTGGAAAAAATCAGCCAGTGGGCGCAGCAGGCAACGGAAGATTACGAGGTGCCGAAAGATCTTGAGCGCTTCGGCCAGCGCGTGCTGCTGGATAAAACGAAAAAGGGTGAACCGCCGCGCCATGCGCTGTTTGACCAGATCGATGCCTTCCTTGCCGAGCCGCTATCGCTGCGTGACCTGGTGATTGCCCGCGCGCTGCACGAGGTGCGTTTTGTCACCCAGCAGGAGAAACGCCTGCATGCGCAGCTGGGCTTCGACGACCTGCTGGGGCGCTTTGATGCCGCCCTGCAGCAGCCGGGCGGTGCGGCACTGGCGGCGGCTATTCGCCAGCGCTATCCGGTCGCGCTGATCGATGAGTTCCAGGATACCGACCCGCAGCAGTACCGCATTTTCCAGACGCTGTACGTGCGCCAGCCCGACAGCGCTCTGCTGCTGATTGGCGACCCGAAGCAGGCGATCTACGCCTTCCGCGGTGCGGACATTTTTACCTATATGAAGGCGCGCGCCGAAGTTAGCGCCCACTACACGCTGGAAACAAACTGGCGCTCTTCACCGGCAATGGTGGACGGCGTTAACCAGCTGTTTTTACGCCAGAACAATCCGTTCCTGTTCAGCGAAATCCCCTTTATCACGGTGGCTGCGGCGGAGCCGAACCAGACCTTAAGCTTTAGGCTAGATGGCCAGCCGCAGCCCGCATTGCAGTTCTGGCTGCAGCCGGGGGAAGGCGTGGGGGTAAGTGATTACCAACAGTTTATGGCCCGCCAGTGTGCAGCGCAGATCTGTCGCTGGCTCAGCGCCGGCCAGCTGGGTAATGCGCTGATTGGTAAAGCCGATAAGCAGCGCCCGGTGCAGGCTTCGGATATCACTATTCTGGTGCGCAGCCGCAGCGAAGCTTCGGTGATGCGCGAGGCGTTAAACGGCCTGAATATCCCGTCGGTATATCTCTCCAATCGCGACAGCGTGTTTACCACCCCGGAAGCTCGCGAGATGCTATGGCTGCTGCAGGCGGTGCTGGCACCGGAGCAGGAGAGAGTGTTACGCAGCGCGCTGGCCAGCAGTTTGTTTGGGCTTGATGCCCTGGCGCTGGATGCCCTGAGTCGCGACGAGCGCGCCTGGGATGCGCTGGTGGATGAGTTTGCCGGATATCGCCAGCGCTGGCTGAAACGTGGCGTGCTGCCGATGCTGCGCGAGCTGATGGTGCAGCGTCAGATGGCAGAGAATCTGCTGGCCTCCGATGGCGGCGAGCGTCGCCTGACCGATCTGCTGCATCTTGGTGAACTGCTGCAGGAGGCTGCTGCCACTCTGGACAGCGAGCATGCGCTGGTGCGCTGGCTGGCACAACAGCTTGAGCAGCCGGACAGCGCGGTGGCCAATCAGCAGCTGCGGCTGGAGAGCGACCGCCACCTGGTGCAGATAGTGACCATCCATAAATCTAAAGGGCTGCAGTATCCGCTGGTGTGGCTGCCGTTTGTGGCGAACTATCGCGAGGCGGATAACGGCGTCTATCACGACCGTCAGACCTTTGAAGCACTGCTCGATCTGCAGCAGGGTGAAGAGAGTGTGGAGCTGGCGGAGCAGGAGCGGCTGGCGGAAGATCTGCGCCTGCTGTACGTGGCGCTGACCCGTTCGGTGTATCACTGCAGCGTCGGCATTGCGCCGCTGATCAAAGGCAACCGTAAAAAAGAGGGCAACAGCGATCTGCACCGCAGCGCGCTGGGCTATCTGCTGCAGCGGGGGGAAGCGGCTGATGCCGCGGGCTTGCGCACTGCTCTGCTCGCGCTGCAAAGCGAAGCCACGTCACTGCTGGAGCCGGGCGAGCCTGATGACGCGCCGTGGCAGCCGCAGCGGGAGGAGGCGCAAAGCCTCAGCAGCCTGCAGATGGCGCGGACGCTGCGCGATGACTGGCGCGTCACCAGCTACTCCGGCCTGCAGCAGCACGGGCAGCCGACGGCACTGGACCTGCTGCCGCGGCTTGATGTTGATGCCGCCGGCGAAGCCAGCGCCGAGCGGCTGCCGCAGCTGACGCCGCACACCTTTCCGCGCGGTGCCGCGCCCGGCACCTTCCTGCACGGCCTGTTTGAAACGCTGGAGTTCACTGAAGCCGTTGACGATGCGTGGCTGATGCAGCAGCTGAGCGGGCAGGGGCTGGATGAAGCCTGGCTGCCGGTGGTGCGCGAGTGGATTACACGCATTTTACAGACGCCGCTTAACGACAGCGGTGTCTCGCTTCACCAGCTGCCCGCCGATGCGCGCCGGGTGGAGTTACAATTCTACCTGCCGATTGAACGCCTGCTGAAAGCAGAAGCGCTCGACGCGCTGGTACGCCAGGACCCGCTGTCGGCGGGCTGCCCGCCGCTGGATTTCTATCAGGTGCAGGGCATGCTGAAAGGCTTTATCGACCTGGTGTTCTGCTGGCAGGGGAAATATTACCTGCTGGACTACAAATCCAACTGGCTGGGTGAAGACAGCAGCGCCTATACCCAGCAGGCAATGGCGCAGGCGATGCAGTCGCACCGCTATGATCTGCAGTATCAGCTCTACACCCTCGCGCTGCACCGTTATCTGCGCCACCGCCTGGCGGACTATGACTACCAGCAGCACTTTGGTGGGGTGATCTATCTGTTTCTGCGCGGCCTGGACGGCACCGATGCCAGCAATGGCATTTACAGCACGCGGCCCGCGCCGGAGTTTGTCGAGGCGCTCGACCAGCTGTTTGCCAAACAAGCGGAGAGCGGCGTATGACGCTGGCTGAATTACTAAAACAGGCGCAGAGCCTGCGCCTGCTGCGCGCGCTCGACGTGCAGTTTGCCCGGATGGTGGCAACTGAGCAGCAGCCCGCGCTGATGCTGGCGGCGGCGCTGGTCAGCCGCGATGCGGGAGAGGGGCACGTCTGCCTGCCGCTGGACCAGCTGCAGCCGGAAGCCTTTTTCGCCGGGCGTCATCCTGAGCTGGCGCAGGCGCTTTGGCAGGCGGCGGGCGCACCGGACGACTGGTCAACGCTGCTGCTGGCGCAGCCGGCGGTCAGCGACGGTAGCGCGGCAACGCCGCTGGTGCTGCACCAGCAGCGCCTGTATCTGCACCGCATGTGGCAGAGCGAAGGTGAAGTGGCGCAGTTTATTCAGCGCCAGCCGATCCCGCAGGTGCGGGAAGAGGCGCTTATTCGTCTGACGCTGGACCGCTACTTTGGTCAGCAGCCTGATGACTGGCAGAAGATAGCCGCGGCGGTGGCGCTCACGCGGCAGGTGGCGGTGATTTCCGGTGGCCCTGGCACGGGCAAAACCACGACGGTGGCGAAGCTGCTAGCCAGCCTGATCGAACTGTCGCCGGGTACGCCACGCATTGAGCTGGCGGCACCGACCGGTAAAGCGGCGGCGCGCCTGACGGAGTCGCTGGGCAAAACTCTGCAGAGCCTGCAGCTGGATGCTGCGGTGCTGAAAAGCTTTCCGCAGGAGGCGACCACGCTGCACCGGCTGCTGGGCGCGCTGCCCGGCAGCCAGCGGATGCGCTATCACGCGGCGAACCCGCTGCACCTCGACGTGCTGGTGGTGGATGAAGCCTCGATGGTCGATCTGCCGATGCTGGCCAGCCTGATCGCCGCGCTGCCGCCGCAGGCCCGGGTGATATTCCTCGGCGATCGTGACCAGCTGGCCTCGGTGGAAGCCGGTGCCGTGCTGGGCGATATCTGCCGCTGTGCCGAGTCTGGCTACAGCGTGCAGCGTGCCGCCGAACTGTCGCGCCTTACCGGCTGTGAAGTGGCAGGGCGGGACGATGCTGATGCGCCCCAGGTGCGCGATGCTCTCTGCCTGCTGCGCAAAAGCTACCGCTTCACGGAGTCTTCAGGGATTGGCCAGCTGGCACTGGCGGTGAATGCCGGAGAGGTGAAGCGGGTGGAGCAGGTCTTTGCCCAGGGCTTTAGCGATATCAAGCGTCACGCGCTCAGCAGCAGCGAAGACTATCAGCAGCTGCTGAATGAGTGCGTGGCGGGCTATCGTGACTATCTGATGCGGCTGAAGAGCGGAGCATCACCTGCGGAGGTGCTGTCGGCCTTCAGCCGCTTCCAGCTGCTGTGCGCGCTGCGCGAGGGGCCATTTGGCGTGGCGGGATTGAATGAGCGCATTGAGCAGGTGCTGCGTGCCGCCGGACTTATCCGCCGTAATGTGGCGCTGTACGGCAAGTGGTATGCCGGGCGGCCGGTGATGATCGCCCGTAACGACCGTGCGCTGGGGCTGTTTAACGGCGATATTGGTATTGCGATGCTGGATGACGAGCAGCAGCTAAAGGTATTTTTCCCGCTGCCGGACGGCACGATTAAAGCGGTGCAGCCCAGCCGCCTGCCGCCGCACGATACGGCTTTTGCGATGACGGTGCATAAATCCCAGGGATCGGAGTTTGAGCACACGCTGATGGTGCTGCCAAACCAGGTAATGCCGGTATTAACGCGGGAGCTGGTCTACACCGCGATTACCCGCGCCAAACAGCAGCTGACGCTGTACGCCGATAAAGCGGTATTTAGCAGTGCGGTGAAAATGCGCACCCGGCGCCGGAGTGGATTAGTAGAGCGCCTGACGATTGCGTAGGGGCGGAGCGCTGTTTGGGACCGCCCGAGGGTCGACCGGAAAAAATGGTCGACCCCTACAGTTCACTTCAGGATGTTCGGCTGCTGCAGGTTTTTTGTAGGGGCGGAGCGCTGTTTGGGGCCGCCCGAGGGTCGCCCCCTACGGTTAATCGCGCGGTGCGGGATTAACTCTGCCGGGTATGCACGCTGGCTTCGCGCAGGTCGACCATCAGCACTTTTGAACGGCGCTGATAGTTATACATCTCTTTTTTGCTCTCCGGCAGCAGCTCGACATCCACCGGCATAAAACCGCGCTCCTGGAACCAGTGAATGCTGCGGGTGGTCAACACGAACAGCTTTTTCAGCCCCATCTGCCGCGCCTGCAGCGCGACGCGCTCCAGCAGCGCCTCGCCGCGTGAAGAGCTGCGATAATCCGGGTGAACCGCCACGCAGGCCATCTCGCCGATCTGCTCTTCCGGGAACGGATAGAGTGCCGCACAGCCGATGGTCAGGTTGTCGCGTTCAATGATGGTGAACTTGTCGATCTCCATCTCCAGCTGTTCACGCGAGCGGCGCACCAAAATACCCTGCTGCTCCAGCGGGCGGATCAGCTCCAGAATGCCGCCGATATCGTTAATGGTGGCGCGACGGATCTGCTCGGCGCTCTCCATGACAATCTGGGTACCGATACCGTCGCGCGAGAACAGCTCCTGCAACAGGGCGCCATCCTCCTGATAGCTGATCAGGTGGCTACGGCGCACGCCGCTGCGGCAGGCCTTCACCGCACCGCGCAGGAAGCGCACCGTGCCGGAGTGATAATCCTCGTCGCTCTCCAGCTCTTCAATGCGCTTTTGCGCCTCGTTCGGGAACAGCTCAGAGACAATCATGCCATCGCGGTTGGTCACGCCCTGCTCGGAGCAGAAGCCGATCATCTTCTCGGCCTTGAGCTTAATCGCCAGCTGCGTCGCCACCTCTTCTGAGGTCAGGTTAAAGCTTTCGCCGGTCACGGAGACCGCCACCGGGCCCATCAGCACGATAGCGCCGCTGTCGAGCTGACGATGGATCGCCTCTTCATCAATGCGGCGAATGCGCCCGCTGTGGCAGTAATCTACCCCGTCATCGACGCCGAGCGGCTGGGCGATAATAAAGTTACCGCTGACGACATTAATATGCGCACCCTGCAAAGGCGTATTGTTGAGGCTCATCGACAGGCGGGCGGTAATATCCAGCTGTAGACGGCCAGCGGCCTGCTTCACCAGCTCCAGCGACTGAGCATCCGTGACGCGGGTGTGTTTATGGTAGAGCGGTTCCAGATTGCGCTCGGCAAGGCTGGCGTCGATCTGCGGGCGGGCGCCGTACACCACCACCAGGCGGATGCCGAGGCTGTGCAGCAGGCCGATATCATTAATGATGCCGGAGAAGTTCTCGTGCTCGATGGCTTCACCACCCAGCATAATGACAAACGTTTTACCACGGTGGGCATTGATGTAGGGAACGGTATGACGAAATCCCTGAACCAGCTCGGTACTACGTTCCTTCACGGCAAACCCTCTCTGCATTATTATTCGGTAAAAGTGTATTTTTATTCTTTTCTCGCCCTGGGTGCAAGTGACTTTTATCCTTACTTATCACCCGCTCGCGCATTTCCAACAGTCTAATATGCTGCATTTATTCGCTTTTTCGGGGTGACACTGCCTGGTGGATTCGTTAAAGTTTTTGCAAAATTTTCTCTGTTGGCTTTTTATTAGACAAATTACAGCATCTGGAGTGGCATGACCGATTCAACTTCGCTTAACCGGCGGCGATTTCTACAGGGCGCCGGGGCCGTCTGTCTGCTCAGCGTTAGCCGGGTAGGCTGGGCAGCCAGCAGTCACGTGGTGGCCATCCGCATCTGGCCTTCCACCACCTATTCGCGCCTGACCATTGAGTCGAATACCGCCCTGAAATATAAGCAGTTTGCGCTGAGCAACCCTGACCGCGTGGTGGTGGATATTGAAAATATTCATCTTAACCACGTGCTTAACGGCGTCGCCAATCTGGTACGCCAGGATGACCCCTACATTAAAAATGCGCGCGTGGGTCAGTTTGATCGCAACACCGTGCGGCTGGTGCTGGAGCTAAAACAGAACGTCAGCCCGCGGGTGTTCACCCTCGATCCGGTCGCCGGGATTAAAAACCGTCTGGTGCTCGATCTCTACCCGGCGCGGGACCGGCCGCAGGATGATGATCCGCTGCTCGCGTTGCTGAAAGATTACAACCAGGGGGATCTGGAACGTAGCCAGCCAGCGGAGGCCGCGCTGCCGGGCAAAGCAGGGAGAGACCGGCCAATTGTGATAATGATCGACCCTGGCCACGGCGGGGAAGATTCCGGCGCAATTGGTAAGCATAAGACGCGGGAAAAAGATGTGGTGCTGAAAATCGGCCGCCGCCTGAAGCAGCTCATCGACAAGCAGCCGAATATGCGCGCTTATATGACGCGTAATGAAGATGTGTTTATCCCGCTGAAGGTGAGGGTGGCCAAAGCACGCAAGCAGCGCGCCGATCTGTTTGTTTCGATTCATGCCGATGCCTTCACCAGCCGTGCGGCGCGGGGCTCTTCGGTCTTTGCCCTGTCGACTAAAGGGGCAACCAGCACCGCTGCGCGTTTTCTCGCTCAGACGCAGAATGAATCGGATCTGATCGGCGGCGTCAGCATGAGCGGCGACCGTTATCTCGACCACACCATGTTTGATATGGTGCAGAGCCTGACCATCAACGACAGCCTGAAGTTTGGTAAAGAGGTGCTTTCGCGCATGGGGAAGATTAACCATCTGCACAAGCGCAGCGTTGATCAGGCCGGGTTTGCGGTGTTGAAAGCGCCGGATATCCCGTCAATTCTGGTTGAGACGGCTTTTATCAGCAATGTTGAAGAGGAGCGCAAGCTGCGCACCACGCGTTTTCAGCATCAGGTGGCAGATTCGATTCTGGCGGGGATAAAAGCCTACTTTGCCAACGGCGCGTCACTGGCACCGCATAAATAGTCAGCGGGCGGAAAGGATTCTGCCGGGATATTGGGTAAGGGGACAAATTTCAGATACAAAAAAACACCCTTAAGGGTGCTTAATTGGTTGCGGGAGCCGGATTTGAACCGACGACCTTCGGGTTATGAGCCCGACGAGCTACCAGGCTGCTCCATCCCGCGTCCGATTGACGCTTTAACTCTACTTCTCACCACGAGACAAAATTGGTTGCGGGAGCCGGATTTGAACCGACGACCTTCGGGTTATGAGCCCGACGAGCTACCAGGCTGCTCCATCCCGCGTCCGCGTGGTTTGTCGCTTCCATCACGACACTATCTTTTACTGCTGCTTCACTAAGCTACTAGTGAATTGGTTGCGGGAGCCGGATTTGAACCGACGACCTTCGGGTTATGAGCCCGACGAGCTACCAGGCTGCTCCATCCCGCGTCCGTGGAAGCGCACTATACGCCTGATGGGTTTTGTTGCAACCCCTTTTTGCGGATAAGTGGGTAAAATCGTGCTTATAACTCATTTTTTAACCCAGCTGCTGAATTGTTGCACAAATGCGTACTTTTTCCGGCGGCACGTTTAAATCTGACCACGCCTTTGCTATCTTCGCGCAGGGTTCCCGTATAAAGGTAAACAAGGCATGAAAGGACGTTGGGCGAAATATCTGGTGACCGGCACGCTGCTGGCACTGCTGGCGGGCTGTTCGTCAAAACCCACCGATCGTGGGCAACAGTATAAAGACGGGAAACTGGATCAGCCGCTCGGGCTGGTCAACCAGCCCAACGCCAAAGGCCGACCGGTTAATGGCAGAGACTTTGCCGACCAGGTGGGGCAGATCCGTTCATATTCATCGGGCATGTATTCGCGCCAGTCGGGCACCTACAGCGCGATTGAGAGCTGGCTGATGGCCGGGGGCGATACGCGCCAGCTGCGCCAGTTCGGGCTGGATGCTTATCAGATGGAAGGCACCGACAACTATGGCAACGTGCAGTTTACCGGGTACTACACGCCGGTGATTGAAGCACGATATACCCGCCAGGGTGAGTTCCAGTATCCGCTGTACCGCATGCCGCCAAAACGTGGCCGCCTGCCAAGCCGTGCAGATATCTACAGCGGTGCGCTGGGTGAACGCTATATCGTGGGCTACAGCAACTCACTGATGGATAACTTTATTATGGATGTGCAGGGCAGCGGCTACGTTGACTACGGCGACGGGCGCCCGCTGACCTTCTTCGGCTACGGCGGGAAAAACGGCCATGCCTATCGCAGCATCGGCAAAGTGCTGATCGACCGCGGTGAAGTGAAGCGTGAAGATATGTCGATGCAGGCGATTCGCCACTGGGGTGAAACGCACAGCCCGGAAGAGGTGCGTGAACTGCTGGAGCAGAACCCATCCTTTGTGTTCTTCAAGCCCGAAACGTTTGCGCCAGTACGTGGGGCAAGTGCGGTGCCGCTGGTGGCAAAAGCCTCGGTAGCTTCTGACCGTTCGCTGATCCCACCGGGAACGGCGCTGCTGGCAGAAGTTCCTTTACTGGACAACAACGGTAAATTTACCGGAAAATATGAGATGCGCATGATGGTGTCGCTGGACGTCGGCGGCGCAATCAAGGGCCAGCATTTTGATATTTACCAGGGCATCGGCCCGGACGCCGGTCATATGGCCGGATGGTTTAATCACTACGGCCGCGTGTGGGTTTTAAAAGCCGCACCGGGCGCGGGCCAGCCGGTATTCTCATCGGCACAGAACAGTTCTTCTCAGGGGTCATTACTGGTCAGTCAGTAAACCCCGACGGGCCGCTTGCTGCGGCCCGCTGCTTTTAAGGAATTAATCCATGATGGTTCTTTCAGACGCCTGGCGGCAGCGCTTTGGCGGTACGGCGCGTCTATATGGTCAGTCTGCGCTACAGCTGTTTGCCGACGCGCATGTCTGCGTGGTGGGGATTGGCGGCGTGGGGTCGTGGGCGGCGGAAGCGCTGGCGCGTACCGGAATTGGGGCGATCACCCTGATCGACATGGATGATGTCTGCGTCACTAATACTAACCGGCAGATCCATGCGCTGAAAGATAACGTCGGGCAGGCGAAAACCGAGGTGATGGCGCAGCGGATCCGCGAAATTAATCCGGAGTGCCGCGTCACCTGCATTGATGACTTTATTACCCCGGAAAATACCGCAGAGCTGATGAGCCAGGGCTACAGCTATGTGATCGACGCTATCGACAGCGTGCGCCCGAAAGCGGCGCTGCTGGCGTGGTGCCGTCGCAATAAGATGCCGCTGGTGACCACCGGCGGGGCGGGCGGGCAGATTGATCCCACGCAGATCCAGGTCGCCGATCTGGCAAAAACGATTCAGGATCCGCTGGCGGCGAAGCTGCGCGAGCGGCTGAAAAACGATTTTAACATCGTCAAAAGCAGCAAGGGTAAGCTGGGCATTGACTGCGTGTTCTCAACCGAGGCGCTGATGTACCCGCAGCCGGATGGCTCAGTATGCGCGTCACGCAGCACCGCTGAGGGGCCAAAACGCATGGACTGCGCCGCAGGTTTTGGTGCGGCAACCATGGTAACCGCCACCTTTGGCTTTGTCGCGGTGTCGCACGTATTGAAGAAGATGATGGCGAAGGCGGCACGCCAGGCGTAACGCGGATTTGGGGCAACTGCACTGGCCGACCCTCTTGTCAGGTCGGCTCGGTTTGCCCGGGCCGACCAGAAAAGCTGCCGGCCCCTACGGCAAGTGACTGCTCGCCATCACCGCATCGGCCAGCGCCTGCAGCCCCGCGCTGCGCGAGGCGCTCAGCTGATCTTTCAATCCCAGCCCGTCAAACAGCGCCAGCGGGTCCGATCCCCGGATCTCGGCGGCAGTTTTTCCCTCTACCGCACACAGCAGTACGGCTAACAGCCCGCGCACAATGCGCCCTTCGCTGTCGCCGTAAAAGTGCATCTGCCCATTTTCAAGCTGCTGATGGCCAAGCCAGACGCGGTTTTCACAGCCGCTCAGCTCAATGTCGGCCGTTTTCAGCGCCTCCGGCAGGGCCGGCAGTTTCTTACCCAACAGGATCAGCTGGCGATAGCGATCCTCCCACTGGTGAAAGCTGGCGAACTGCGTCAGTAGCGAGTCGGCAGTTATCGATGTGCCAAACGGGTGCGGGGCGATCGGGGATAAATTCATAATTAATCAGCCAGTAGCGCCAGAGCGGTGGTCATCGCCGCGGCCAGCGCGTCCACATCTTCCAGCGTGTTATAGGGGGCGAAGGAGGCGCGCAGTGTCCCGCTGACGCCGAGCGCAGCCAGCAGCGGTTGCGCACAGTGCTGACCGGCGCGCAGGGCGATGCCGCTTTCCGCCAGCAGCGTCACAACGTCGCTGTGATGAATACCGGCGATATCAAACGCCAGCAGGCTGGCGTTGCCGCAGCGGTAGCTTTGAAAGCCGGGCAGGGCAGCGAGCCGCGCTTCAGCAAGGTCGGCAAGGTCGCAGCTCCAGCGCTCGGCGGCGGAAATATCAACGCCGCTCAGCCACTCCAGCGCGGCGCTCAGGCCAATGACGCCGGCAACGTTTGGCGTGCCTGCCTCGAAGCACCACGGCACTGCCTGCGGGGTGAATCCGTTAAAGTCGACGCGGCTCAGCATCTTGCCGCCGCCCTGCCACGGCGCCATCTCTGCCAGCAGGTCCGCCCTGCCGTACAGCGCGCCGATGCCCATTGGTCCATACAGCTTGTGTCCAGAAAAAGCGTAGAAATCAATATTGAGCGCCTGTACATCCGGCGGGCAGTGCACCACGCCCTGGGCGCCGTCGACCATCACTTTTGCACCGCACGCATGGGCCAGTGCAATAATCTGCTGCAGGTCCGGACAGCCGCCGGTCACGTTCGACATCTGACCGACAGCCAGCAGGCGGGTGCGGTCGTTGAGCAGTGCGGGTAGCAGGCTGAGATCCGGCAGGCGGTCGGCGCCAATCGGCCACTTCACCACTTTGGCCCCGGTTTGCTCAGCCACCATCAGCCACGGCACCAGATTGGCGTGGTGCTCGGCTTCGCTAACCAGGATCTCATCCCCCGGCTGCAGGCGCGGACGCAGATAGCTTTGCGCGACCAGGTTAATGGCCTCGGTGGTGCCTTTGGTCCAGACGATGTTGCTGCTATCACAGGCATTCAGCAGCCTTGCCACCTGACTGCGCGCGTCTTCATAGCGCGCGGTGAGCTGCTGCGCGGCCGCGAACTGACTGCGGTGAACCGTCCCGGCGCTCAGGCGATAAAACTGCTCGGTGGCTTCGATCACCGCCAGCGGTTTTAGCGCGGTAGCGGCACTGTCCAGGTAACATCCGGCATCGCCCAGCGCGGGAAACTGCTGGCGAAAGTGCAGCGGGTTAAATGACGTCATCTGTTTCTCGTAATTTAGGACCAGGCTGAAATTTATGTACTTTTCTGGCAAAGACGGCAAAGCGCGTTATGCTAATTCAAGTAAAGTTTAAACGATTACCTGTCATTAAGAGCAACGTATGCAGGTAGTTTCACTCTCAGCATGGAGATATAAAAATGAAAAAATTAGCCGCAGTTATTGCAGCCTGTGCCATGACTTTTACTCTGGCCGCGTGTTCAAGCAACTATGTTATGCATACCAATGATGGTCGCACTATCGTATCCGATGGTAAGCCAGTGGTCGACAACGATACGGGCATGATCAGCTACAAAGATGCCAACGGCAACAAGCAGCAGATCAACCGTTCTGACGTGAAAGAGATGGTTGAGACCAACCAGTAATAGCGACAGGCAAAAAAAAGCACCGCGCTAAGCGGTGCTATTAAAATCACTTGGACAGACAGGGTAAATCTACAGGAATAAAAGGTAGCTCAGCTACCAGACCCGAAAATCGTCAGGTCAATTGCAAACACAACATCACGACCACAAGCCAAAAGCCCCTCAAAATTCCGCGAGTTAACCCGTAATTTCAATGCACTTTTCGTTCCGGCTCAGGAAGTGGCGCAACTATAGGTATTTGCTGGTAGTTCCTCAACGGACAAATTATAATGGCTCGGATAAAAAAAACTAATACGTCACTCTGACTGTCAGAGCTGTACCCGGCCTTGAGCGAAAAGCACCCATCTACCATGTCTAAACGTTTACCACCGCTGAATGCCCTGCGCGTTTTTGATGCCGCAGCGCGTCACCTCAGCTTCACGAAAGCGGCTGAGGAACTGTTTGTCACCCAGGCCGCCGTCAGCCACCAGATCAAGTCGCTGGAGGATTTCCTCGGCCTGAAGCTGTTTCGCCGACGCAATCGCTCGCTGCTGCTGACCGAAGAGGGGCAGAGCTATTACCTCGATATCAAAGAGATTTTTACCGCGCTGAACGACGCCACGCGCAAACTGCAGGCGCGCAGTGCCAAAGGCGCGCTCACCGTCAGTTTGCTACCGAGTTTTGCTATTCAGTGGCTGGTACCGAGGCTAACCAGCTTTAACTCAGCTTATCCGGGTATCGACGTGCGTATCTCCGCCGTCGACCGCGATGAGGAGAAGCTGGCTGATGATGTCGACGTGGCGATTTTCTACGGGCGCGGTAACTGGCCGGGTCTGCGGGTGGAAAAACTGTATGCGGAATATCTGCTGCCGGTCTGTTCCCCACTGCTGCTAACCGGCGAGCGCCCGCTGACCTCCCCGGCCGGGCTGGCCAATCATACGCTGCTGCACGATGCTTCACGCCGTGACTGGCAGGCGTATACGCGTCAGCTCGGGCTGGGCAGTATCAATGTGCAGCAGGGGCCGATATTCAGCCACAGCGCGATGGTGCTGCAGGCGGCGATCCACGGCCAGGGCGTGGCGCTGGCCAATAACGTGATGGCGCAGAGTGAGATAGAAGCGGGGCGTCTGGTCTGCCCGTTTAACGATGTGCTGGTCAGTAAAAATGCTTTTTATCTGGTTTGTCATGACAGTCAGGCAGAACTGGGTAAAATAGCCGCCTTCCGGCAGTGGATCCTTGCGAAAGCCGCAAGCGAACAGGAAAAATTCCGCTTTCGTTATGAACAATAACCCCGCCTGGCGCGCCGATACCGCCGGGCAGTAATTAAGCACCACGGAGCGCGCTCCGTGTTCTCAGAGGATGTTGTTATGTCCAGTCGTGCAATGCTGATTTTCGTCGCCATCAGTGGATTTTTCTACGTGGCGCTGGGGGCTTTTGGCGCCCACGTATTGAGCCGGTCGCTGGGTAGCGCCGAAATGGCCTGGATGAAAACCGGGCTGGATTACCAGGCGTTTCATACTCTTGCGGTACTGGGTTTGGCTGCAGCCATGCTGCGCCGCGCCGATATCTGGTTCTACTGGAGCAGCGCATTTCTGGCGCTGGGCACGGTGTTATTCAGCGGCAGTCTTTACTGTCTGGCGCTGTCGCACCTGAAAATTTGGGTGTATGTTACGCCGATCGGAGGCACCTGCTTCCTGATCGGTTGGATTTTGATGTTGGTTGGCGCGCTGCGTCTGAAAAAAAGGGCAGATCGCCATGAATAAGATTTTACTGTATTGCCGTCAGGGTTTTGAGAAAGAGTGCGCGGCGGAGATCACCGCTAAGGCCGCCGAGCGCGAGATTTTCGGTTTCGCCCGCGTGAAAGATGACTCTGCCTATGTGCTGTTTGAGTGCTATCAGCAGGGGGAAGCCGAGAAGCTGCTGGCCTCACTGCCGTTTAGCGAGCTGATCTTCTCCCGCCAGATGATGGTGGTCGGTGAGCTGCTGCGCGATTTACCGAGCGAGGACCGCATCACGCCGGTGGTGGGGATGCTGACCGGCGCGGTAGAGAAGGGCGGCGAGCTGCGCGTTGAGGTGCCGGACACCAATGCCAGCAAAGAGCTGCTGAAATTCTGCCGCAAGTTCACCGTGCCGCTGCGCGCCAGCCTGCGTAAAGCGAATATTCTGCTGAACTATGAGACCAACAAGCGTCCGGTGATCCACGTGTTCTTTATCGCTTCGGGCTGCTGCTATGTGGGTTACTCGCTGCCGGGCAACAACTCGCCGCTGTTTATGGGCATCCCGCGCCTGAAGTTTCCCTCCGATGCCCCAAGCCGCTCCACGCTTAAGCTGGAAGAGGCTTTCCACGTCTTTATCCCTGCCGACGAGTGGGATGAGCGCCTGGCAAGCGGGATGTGGGCGGTGGACCTGGGGGCCTGCCCGGGCGGCTGGACCTATCAGCTGGTGCAGCGCAGCATGATGGTTAACGCCGTGGATAACGGCCCGATGGCGCCGAGCCTGATGGATACCGGGCAGGTATTCCACCAGCGTGAGGACGGCTTTAAGTACCGCCCGACGCGCAGCAATAACTATTGGGTGGTGTGCGACATGGTGGAAAAACCGGTGCGCGTGGCGAATCTGATGGCGGACTGGCTGGTGAACGGCTGGTGTCGTGAGGCGATCTTTAACCTCAAACTGCCGATGAAGAAGCGTTATGAGGAAGTGTCGCAGAATCTGCAGATGATCCACAAGAAGCTGGTGGAAAACGGCATTAACGCGCAGATCCAGGCGCGTCAGCTGTACCACGATCGCGAAGAGGTGACGGTGCATATTCGCCGTATCTGGGCCGCCACGCCGGGCCGCCGCGACGAGCGTTAATTTTTCCATCGTCAATCGCGCGCGGGCCGATCAAAAAGATGATCGGCCCCTACTTTAGGGGCGGACCGCTTTTCTGGTCCGCCCGCGAATTACGGCAATCGTAAATCCTTTAAATTCCCCGCCAGTACCAAATCCGTTCTCAGCGTGGCGACCTGCTGGCAGATTTCCGCCATCTGGCGATGCTGCTCCAGCTTATTGCGCCACTTCTCCGGCACCCGATCCAGCTGCTGATAAATTCCTGCCAGGCTACCAAACTGCTGCAGCAGCTGCGTGGCGCTTTTGCCGCCGATACCGGCCACGCCCGGGATCTTACTGCTGCTGATCCCTGCCAGCCCCCAGTAGTCGGTGAGCTGGGCTGGCGCCACGCCAAATTCGGCGGCAATAAACGGCACGTCGAGCCAGCGTTTCTGGAAATAGTCGCGGATCTGCACATTAGGTGCCAGCAGCTGGCAATAGCCTTTATCGGTGGAGACAATGGTGGCCTGATGCCCGGCGGCGGCCACTTTACTGGCAAGCGTGGCGGCGAGGTCGTCAGCCTCATCGCCGGGAGAGTGCCAGCAGTTAACCCCTACGCCGGCAAAGGCCGCGCGCAGCAGCGGCATTTCATTGTGCAGCGCATCCGGCATCGGCGAGCGCCCGGCTTTGTAATCCGGCAGCAGCCGGTGCCGCCAGCTGTCAGCGCGGTCGTCATCGTCAAAAACCGCCACAGCATGCGTCGGGCGGGTATGCATCAGCAGCTGATGGATGGCATTCAGGCAGGCGTCCTGGCAGGGAGAACCCTGGACGGCGTGTATGCGGCGAATCAGATTCAGCGCATCGATAATCAGTAAATGGTGCAAAATCGTTAATCCTGAGCGGCCCGCAGGCCGCTCGTCGGTTACTTGATGATTTCGTAGCAGGGAATGTAGGCACTGCCCGGCAGCTTCATGCGGTGCTGAGCCACAAAGCCCTGTAGCAAATCGTCCATGCGGCGCATGATCTGCGGATCGCCGTGCAGCTTGTATGGCCCTTTCTCTTTGATTGCGCGAATGCCGACATCCTTAACGTTACCGGCGACGATCCCGGAGAAGGCGCGACGCAGTGCCGCAGCCAGATCCTCGGCGGGCTGATCCGGCGACAGGTTAAGGTTTGCCATATTTTCATGGCTCGGCATAAACGGCATCTGCAGGTCAGGAGCAATACGCAACGCCCAGTTAAAGCTGTAGGCGTCGCCGGTTTCGCGGCGATGCTCTTTCACCTTCGGCATCGCTTTCTTCATCAGCCGCGCCACTTCCGCCGCATCATCGATAATGATGGTGTAGTGTTTACGCGCCTCATCACCCAAGGTGCTGGCGATAAATTCGTCCAGCACCTTAAAGTAATCGGCGCTCTCTTTCGGCCCGGTGAGGATCAGCGGCAGCACCTGGTCATGGTTATGCGGGTTCATCAATATACCCAGCAGGTAGAGCAGCTCTTCCGCCGTACCTACGCCGCCCGGGAAGATAATGATGCCGTGCGCCATGCGTACAAAGGCTTCCAGACGTTTTTCAATGTCCGGCATGATGATCAGCTCGTTAACCAGTGGGTTTGGCGGCTCGGCGGCGATAATTGACGGCTCGGTCAGGCCAATAAAGCGGCCCTCTCTGTAGCGCTGCTGGGCGTGGCCGACGGCGGCCCCTTTCATTGGCGCTTCCATCACGCCCGGTCCGCAACCGGTGCAGATATTCAGTTCGCGCAGGCCGAGCTGAGCACCAACGGTGCGGCAGTACTGATATTCCACGGCGTTAATCGAGTGACCACCCCAGCACACTACGGTGTTCGGCTCCTCGCCGACGTGCAGCGCGCGCGCATTGCGCAGAATGGAGAATACCAGGTTGGTGAGATGAACCGGATCTTCAATTTTCAGCCGCTGGAAGCGACCGGCTTGATCGATCTGGCCGTTGACGAACAGGATGTCGCGCAGCACGGCAAACAGGTTAGCCTGCAGCGCACGGATAATCCGGCCATCAACAAACGCCTCTTCCGGCGGGTTGATCAGCTCCAGTTTGACGCCGCGCTCACGGCGCAACACGTTAATATCAAAACTTTCGAAGCGGGAGAGCAGCTCATGGCTGCTGTCGGTTTGGCTACCGGAGTTGAGCACGGCGAGTGAGCAGTTACGAAACAGCTGGTAGAGATCACTGCTGGCCGTGCGCTTCAGCATGTCGACTTCCAGTTGTGAAAGCAGGTCCATCGAGCCAAGAGGGCTGATATGTGTAATCAAGTGAACTCCTTTACACCCGCCTGGGTGTGCAGTAACCCCGTGATATGGCGGTCAACGGGGCAAAATTTCCCTGGGCAGCGTGCTGCTGCTGCCCGTGTCCAGATTAGCCTTTTCGCCTTTGATTTAACAACAGATTAACAGAGATAAACCGGAGATTACTGGCGAACCAGGCGCGAGCGTCCCGGCTTGAATTGGCCATTGGTGCGCCACGGGTTGATATCCAGCCCGCCGCGGCGCGTGTAGCGCGCGTAAACGCTCAGGCTTTCCGGCTGACAGTAGCGCAGAATATCGCTGAAAATACGCTCTACGCACTGCTCGTGAAACTCATTGTGATGGCGGAATGAGACCAAGTAACGCAGCAGGGCTTCGCGCTGAATGCGCGGGCCGCGATAGCTGATCTGCACCGAACCCCAGTCGGGTTGATTGGTGATCAGGCAGTTAGATTTTAGCAGGTGGCTCACCAGCTGCTCTTCAACGATCTCCCCAGCGGCCGCGTCGCGCAGGTAGTCAGCATTGAACTGATAATCATCAATCACGATGTCCTGCTCATCAATACAGCTGCCGTCGAAATGGCCAATGGGCTGCCCTTCAATTTCCTGCAAGCGGAACAGAGCCACGCTGACCTTGCCTGCGGCGCAGGCACTGAGATCGCGCTCCAGCGTCTGACGCACTTCGCCCCAGTCGGCAAATTTTGTCTGGTTAAAGCTGTTGAGGTAGAGCTTAAAGCTTTTCGACTCGATCAGGTTCACGCTGTCGGCATCCAGCGCCACTTCACCCACCGCCACCTGCGGCAGCCCTTTGCTGTTGAGCCAGGAGAGCTCGTACAGGGTCCAGATATCGGCTCCGGTGAACGGCAGGGTATCCGGATAGAGCCCCAGCGGTTCACGATTGAGGCTACGCGGCACTGCCTGTAGCAGCGCAGGCTGATAGCTGTCGTGGTATTCTGTGGGTTTCCCCAGAGTCAGGCCTTCCAGTGCCTGATGATGGTCGTATGAAGACATGCTGATACCTTATTGCGCCCGTCGGGACAGGCGAGATGACGAATTCGTTAGCCTGATTAGCATTCAGGCTACAATGGCCTGTAAGTGTAACCCAGCCAGCTAAGAGTGAAAAAAGAATGATCGAAGAAACCGCCCAGGCATTACGCGATTTTAGCCAACGCTACTGTGACCTCTGGCAGCAAGAGAGCGGCCACCTTCCCGCCAGCGAGGAGCTGCTCGGCATCCCTTCGCCGTGTGTCGTGGCTACGCAGGGCGATGCCGTTTGGTGGCAGCCGCAGCCATTTACGCTGGCCAAAAATCTGGAGTCGGTAGAGCGTGCGCTGGATATCCAGCTGCAGCCGTCCGTTAGCGGCTTTTATACCGCACAATTTGCCGCAGATATGTCGGGAACTTTTTCCGGTCAGCGCGTGTCTTTGGTACAGGTCTGGAGTGAAGATGATTTTCAGCGCGTGCAGGAGAACCTGATTGGTCATCTGGTCATGAAGCGTCGGCTGAAGCACTCCCCGACTTTATTTGTCGCCACAACAGACTCTGAGCTGGAAGTGGTGTCGGTGTGTAATTTGAGCGGCGAAGTGATCCTTGAGCAGTTGGGCACGCTAAAACGTCAGATTCTCGCCCCATCTCTTCAGAACTTTCTTATTCATTTACAGCCGCTTAATAGCCTGTAATGCGCTTTTCTCTGCCCGTCCTGTGCGAGATCTCTCACAAAGGTTGTGAGAGATCGCTACGAATGAACTTAATGTCTGCTAGCATTCAAATGTAAAAATATTGTAGATCATTAAGTTAGCCAGATTGTTGCGAATTATCTTAAGCTTATGCCACAAAAAGCCGTGAGAAGTATCTTGTTTGCTTATGACAATCAGGCAGAATTACCTCATCGGAAGGGCATTCAGGAACAGGATTAACGTCAAGGAGTGACGTACTCATGGAATGAGTTGGACCCATCAGGATGATGTCGCAGGGACAGGCTTCGGGATTGAAGCAGGGAAACCTCAGGATGAGGTAATGGACACCTCCAGGAAGGAGAACGTGAACCGTACAGGATGACGGCTAGCAGGGAAGTGAACGGATAACATCAGGATGATGTTTGCTCAGGAGAGCACAGGAACAGTTTTCAAGGAAGAGCAGGGAGCATAAAGGTAGCTGGAAAGCTGCGAACGAACCGGGGGCACTGTTAATACAGTGCCCCTTTTTTTCGTGCATACTTTTCACTGAGCAGCGTGTGAATGCTATGCTCTGCGCCCTTAACCACAGTGGGAGATCCCTATGAGCCGTGAACAACAGATTCAGGAACGATTACTGGCAATTGAATCGTTGCTTAAACAGGCGGGGCTATGGCAATCCGTTGCGCCTAACAGCGAAGCTTTTACCAGCACTGAACCTTTCTGCCTTGACACCATGACGCCGCTGCAGTGGCTGCAGTGGGTGTTCCTGCCACGTATGCAGGCCCTGCTGGATGCGGCTGCACCTCTGCCCGTTGCGCTGGCCATCGCCCCCTACTATGAAGTCTGGCTGGAGGGCGAAATTCCGGAGCGCGCCGCGCTGCTGCACCGCTTAAACGCTTTCGATCAGCTGTTCGAGTCGCCCAACTAATGCTGGAGATTATTTATCAGGATGAGTGGCTGGTTGCGGTAAACAAACCCTCGGGCTGGCTGGTGCACCGTAGCTGGCTCGACCGCCATGAAACCGTGTTTGTGATGCAGACCGTGCGCGACCAGATTGGCCAGCATGTTTTCACCGTACACCGGCTCGATCGCCCAACATCCGGCGTGCTGCTGATGGCGCTGTCCAGCGAGGTGGCGCGCCTGCTGTCGCAGCAGTTTGAACAGCATAAAATACAAAAAACCTATCATGCCGTGGTGCGCGGCTGGCTGGAGGGCGAAGAGACGCTCGACTATCCGCTGACCGAAGAGCTGGATAAAATCGCCGACAAGTTTAGCCAGCCGGAAAAAGCCCCGCAGCCTGCGGTAACCCACTGGCGCGGAGTGGCAACGGCAGAGCTGCCGGTCGCGGTCGGACCTTACGCCACCACGCGCTATTCGCTGGTGGAAATGCTGCCGGAGTCGGGGCGCAAGCATCAGCTACGCCGTCATATGAGGCATCTGCGTCATCCGATTATCGGCGACAGCGCCCATGGCGACCTGAAACAGAACCGCTCAGCGGCAGCCAACTTTGCTATGAATCGCCTGATGCTGCATGCCAGCGAGCTGCGCCTGAACCATCCGGTGAGCGGCGAGCCGCTGCTGTTACGAGCCGGGCTGGATGCAGTATGGCAGCGCGCGATGACGCACTGCGGCTGGCAAAACACGCTCCCGCATATCCCCCGGGTTGAGTTTGCTGCTGAAAGCCCGCAGGATAGTGAGAAATTTGAGTTCTGATAAGGAGAGAGGGTATGGCTGAGGTAGGCATTTTTGTTGGCACGGTTTACGGTAACGCGCTGTTGGTAGCCGAAGAGTCCGAAACTCTGCTGCTTGAAGCCGGGCATCAGGTCAAGATTTATGAAGATGCAACGCTGGAAGAGTGGCAGCACTACGCGGATAAAGTGGTGCTGGTGATCACCTCGACCACCGGGCAGGGCGATCTGCCGGACAGCATCGCGCCGCTCTTCCACGCGATTAAAGATAAGCTCGGCCACCAGCCAGGGCTGCGCTACGGCGTGATTGCGCTGGGCGACAGCAGCTACGACGATTTCTGCGGCGGCGGTAAAAAGTTTGCTGAACTGCTGCAGGAGCACGGCGCGCAGCGCGTCGGCGAGATGCTGACGGTGGATGCCTGCGAAAATCCGGAGCCGGAGGAGGTCACCTCCCCGTGGGTTGAGCAGTGGGCTAAGCTAATCGGATGATTAATGTGGGGGCGGAGCGAAAAAGAAGGTCTGCCCCAACACTACATGTAGGGGACGACCCTTTTTCCGGTCGCCCCGTGCCGGGAGTTTACGTCCAACGCCAACCTGATGGATAACTTATGAAAATCGTTATCGCCCCGGATTCCTATAAAGAAAGCCTCTCTGCGTTACAGGTTGCCACCCAAATCGAACTGGGTTTTCGCGACATCTTTCCCGATGCACACTACGTCAAACTGCCCGTCGCCGATGGTGGTGAAGGCACCGTTGACGCCATGGTTGCTGCTACGGGGGGCCGTATTATTCCACTGCGCGTTACCGGTCCGCTGGGCACGCCGGTTGATGCTTTTTACGGGCTGTCCGGTGACGGGCGCAGTGCCATTATCGAAATGGCCGCCGCCAGCGGGCTGGAACAGGTGCCTGCCGATCGGCGTGATGCGCTGCACGCCACCAGCTGTGGTACCGGCGAGCTGATCCGCGATGCGTTGGATAAAGGCGTAGAAAGCCTGATTATTGGTATTGGCGGCAGCGCCACCAATGACGGCGGCGCGGGAATGGTGCAGGCGCTGGGGGCTAAATTACTCGACGCCAGCGGTAAGCCCGTGGCTTACGGTGGCGCGGCGCTGGCGAAGCTGGATTCGATTGACCTCAGTGAATTCGATGCGCGTATCAAAAGCTGCCGTATCGACGTCGCCTGTGATGTGACCAATCCGCTGCTTGGAGAGACGGGGGCATCGGCGGTGTTTGGCCCGCAAAAAGGGGCATCGCCGCAGCAGGTGAAACAGCTGGATGAGGCGCTGGCGCAGTTTGCCCGCATTATTCAGCGTGACCTGCAGTGTGACGTGTTAAGCGTGGCGGGCGGCGGCGCAGCAGGGGGGATGGGCGCAGGGCTGTTCGCGTTCTGTCAGGCCACCCTGCGCCCGGGCATTGAGATTGTTACCGATGCCTTAGGTCTGGATGCACTGGTGCAGGATGCCACGCTGGTGATCACCGGCGAAGGGCGTATCGACAGCCAGACTATTCACGGTAAAGTCCCGATTGGCGTGGCGCGGGTGGCTAAGCGCTATCACGTACCGACGATCGCCATTGCTGGCAGCCTGACGCACGATGCGGGCGTGGTTCATCAGCACGGGCTGGACGCGGTATTCAGCGTGATCTACCGCATCTGCAGCCTGCAGGAGGCGCTGGACGAAGCGGCAGAAAATGTGCGTATTGCCGCGCGCAATATCGCCGCCACGCTAGCCATTGGGATGCATACCCGTTAATGGCGGCCGCGCCCGCTGGCGTGCGGGAAATTCCGTAGGGGTCAGGCAAGCCTGACCCGCGATTCCCAACCCGCTACTAATGTTTTAAGCGTTCCGTTGCCAGTCTCGCCACATTCTGCATCTCATCCAGTAGCTCAAACAGCTCAGGCTCAACGGCGCTGATATCCTCATGGTGCCGCAGATTTTGCTCCAGCTGCAGGCAGAGCTGTTTCATGCGCGGCACGCCGCTGTAGCTGGCGCTGCCGTGCAGCTTATGGATGATATCGCGCAGCGCCGGGATATTATTTTCGCCAATATACTGGTCGATCAGCGACTGCACTTCCGGCAGGAAATCCACCAGCATCTGCAGCAGATCGCGGGCGAGGTCGGGCTTATTAGCCGCCTGGCGCAGCGCCAGCGCCCAGTCGAGGGACGCCGGGACCTCAATCACCGGCGGCAGCGCCTGGCGCGCGCCCGGCGAATAGCGCGCCAGCAGGCGGCTGAGTTTTTTCTCGTCGATCGGCTTGGCAAGATAGTCATTCATCCCCGCTTTAATCAGCTGTTCGCGTTCACCATCCAGCGCGTGCGCGGTCACGGCGACAATCGGCGTATTCGCGTGCTGCGGCAGGGCGCGGATCTCTTCACTGGCGCGGATGCCGTCAATTTCCGGCATCTGAATATCCATCAGAATAATGTCGAGATGCTGAAGCCGGGCCTGCTTGATCGCCGCTTCGCCGCTATCACACAGGACAATGTGCGCCACCTGCTCTTCGAGAAGAGCGCCAATCAGCTTGAGGTTGGCTGGGTTATCGTCAACCGCCATCACCCGCAGCGGCAGGCGCGGGCGCTCAATCAACTGCTGAACATCTCTGGCATGGTGATCGACCAGAATCGGCAGCAGGCGCGTCATCGAAATCGGTTTGATCAGGCAGGCGGTCACGCCGCGCGCTTTTAGCTCTTCGGTGTACACCTGCATCTGGAACGGCAGACCCATAATCACGCTGTCGGCGCGCTGCAGAATCGGCGTCAGCTGCTCACCGGTCATTTCCAGATGATGGCGATCGGCCACCGGCAGCCCCATCAGCAGCACATCGTAGTGCGGGTCCGGCAGCTCGGCCAGCGTTGGGCTGTAGTGGATTTTCATCGGCGTGATGCTGAGCATCTCCATCATCGCTTTGGCGGCGGCGGCGTTAGGCTCAACGTAGGCCAGGCTTTGCCCCTCAATACAGTCCATCAGGCGCGGATCGCTTGCCGCGTTGGGGTTCAGCGCCAGATTAATGTGGAACCAGAAGGTGGAGCCGTGGTTCAGGCGGCTGTGGAAGGAGATCTCACCGCCCATTTCGTTGACCAGCTTTTGGGTGATCACCAGCCCCAGCCCGGTGCCGCCGTGGCGCCGCGAGATGCTGGCATCGGCCTGGCGGAATGCCTGGAACAGCTGCGACTGCTGCTTTTCGGAAATGCCGATGCCGCTATCGTGAATCTGTACTTCCAGCTCCATGCGGTTGTTGCTCAGCGCCCGTTTTTCCACGCGAATATCAATATTGCCGCGCTCGGTAAATTTAATCGCGTTGCCCAGCAGGTTGACGATGATTTGCTGCATGCGCAGCGGATCGCCGATGGCATTATCCGGCACGTCGCTCTGAATATTCAGCGTCAGCTCCAGCCCTTTATCGTGCGCCGACTGCGCCAGCAGCACCACCACCTCGTCCAGCGTGGCGCGCAGCGGGAACGGAATGGTTTCCAGAATCAGCTTGCCCGCCTCCAGCTTGGAGAAGTCGAGCACGTCATTGATGATGCTCAACAGATTATTCGCCGAGCGTTCGATAGTGTGCAGGTAGTCGCGCTGCGTCGAGTTGAGAGTGGTTTTTAGCGTCTGGCGGGTAAAGCCGATGACGCCGTTGAGCGGGGTGCGCAGCTCGTGCGACATATTGGCGAGGAACTCGGACTTGATGCGCGCCGCCTCCTGCGCACGTTTTTTTGCCAGATCCAGCTCAACGTTCTGGATCTCCATCTGCTCCAGCGTTTCGCGCAGATCCGACGTCGCCTGGTCGATATTCTGCTGCATCTCTTCGTGATAGGCCGTCAGCGACATCGCCATCGAGTTAATGCCGTTTTTCAGTACGTCCAGCTCGCCGAGCATATAGCCTTCAACGCGGCTGTCGAGCTGCCCACGGCGAATGCGGTCAACGGTACTGACCATATTCCGAATTGGCCCGGTAACGTCGCGCATCAGGCGGTAGGCAAACAGCATCGCAATACACAGGCACAGCAGCAGCAGCAGGGTGGAGATAAACACTTCTTTATACTGCTGCAGGCGCACCGACTGCAGGTCGAGCTCTATCGCCACATAGCCTAGCGGATTACCGGTCGGTTTGGCGTCCTGCCCCGGAGACTCATCGGGGTAGTAACTCTCAGAAAGGATTGGCGTGCGCAGAATAACGGAGTTACCCTGGCGCTGCTTCAGGTATCTAGCCGTCAGCGGCGTGTTATCCGGCAGGCGCAGCAGGTCAGGGGACTGATGATAATTCGAGGTGACGAACAGCTGATTGTGGTCATCAAACACTGAGATAGCGCGCACGATATCCGAATGGCGGCGGTGCAGCAGGCTGACCAGCTGGCGCACCGATTCGCGGCTGTGGAAGGTCATACCGTATTCGCTGGAAACGGCCAGCGGCTCGATAATATTTATCCCGGCATCGGTCAGCTGGGTTTGCAGCTCGTTATAGCGATTGACGACAAAAAACGTCGACAGCAGCAGCCCGATCATCAGCGTCGGCGCCAGAATTAAGATCATCATGCGTGCCCGCAGGCTGTATTTGGTCATAATATTCCCTGTGCGCGGCGTGCAGCTCTGCCGTCCGTGTTGCGTATTATCCTGAATCAGTCGAATTTTTTCTGCCGCTATGCCAGGCTACACCCGATTTTTTCCGGCAATAACCCTGACTTTTGAGAAGCAAAGAAATAATGGCGCAATTCTACTCTGCAAAACGGCGCGTGACGACCCGCCAGACGATAACGGTAACGGTTCATGATCTGGATGCTTTTGGTCAGGGCGTGGCACGCCACAATGGCAAGGCGCTGTTTGTGCAGGGCGCGCTGCCCGGCGAACAGGTCGAAGTCAGGATCGAGGAGGATAAGCGCCAGTATTCACGCGGAGTAGCGCAGCGCATTATTAGCGCCAGCCCGCAGCGAGTGGTGCCGCGCTGCCCGCATTTCAGCCGCTGCGGTGGCTGCCAGCAGCAGCATGCATCCAGCGAACTGCAGCAGCAGAGTAAGGCAAAAGCGCTGGCGCATCTGCTGACGCGGGAAAGCGGCTTTGCCGTGAGCGTCGACGACGTGATTGCCGGGCAGCCCTGGGGCTACCGCCGCCGCGCCCGTCTCAGCCTCAATTATCAGCCGAAAACCCAAGCCCTGCAGATGGGGTTTCGCGAAAAGGCCTCCAGCGAGCTGGTCAATATCACGCAATGCCCCATTTTGAAGCCCGAACTTAATGCGTTGATTCAGCCACTTCGCGCCGTGCTTAATGATCTGCAGGCGGTGCGGCGCCTCGGGCACGTTGAACTGGTGCTGGCGGATAACGGCCCGCTGCTGGTTTTACGCCATCTTGACCCCCTTGCTGACAGCGACCGACAAAAACTGGAACAGTTTTCGCATGAGCATCAGTTGGCACTGTATCTTGCCCCTGACAGTGACACGCTTGTGCAGATTTCGGGAGAGATGCCACACTATCGTTCTCACGACCTGACGCTGACCTTCAGCCCGCGCGACTTTATTCAGGTCAATGACGAGGTCAATCAGCAGATGGTGGCCCGTGCGCTGGAGTGGCTGGAGCTGAAAGCGGACGACAGGGTGCTTGATCTGTTCTGCGGAATGGGAAATTTTAGCCTCCCAATGGGTAAACTGGCTGAAAATGTCGCAGGTGTGGAGGGTGTTGCAGCATTAGTGGCGAAGGGTGCGTATAATGCAGAATTGAATAATTTGCATAACGTGTCGTTCTGGCAGCATAACCTCGAAGAGGATGTCAGCCGCCAGCCCTGGGCTGCTCAGGGATTTAACAAGGTGTTACTGGACCCGGCGCGTGCCGGTGCCGCCGGCGTGATGGCGCATATCATTAAACTTGCGCCGCAGCGGGTGGTCTATGTTTCCTGTAACCCGACGACACTGGCACGGGATAGTCAGGCATTACTGACGTCCGGCTACCAATTGGAACGGGTGACAATGCTCGATATGTTCCCACATACCGGGCATCTGGAATCCATGGTGCTGTTTAGCCGAAAATAGGTCCCTGAACGGGGGCTACGCCAGGAGAGGATATGGTTGCGGTAAGAAGTGCACATTTGAATACGGCTGGCGAGTTTGCGCTCGACCAATGGATCACCAGTCTGGGGATCTCCAACCAGCAGTCATGTGAACGACTGGCCGAAACCTGGCGCTATTGTGAGGCGACCACTAAAGACCATCCTGATGCCGCGCTGCTGCTGTGGCGCGGCGTTGAGATGGTTGAAATCCTCTCGATGCTCAGCATGGACTGCGAAACGCTGTGTGCCTCGCTGCTGTTCCCGCTGGCCGACGCCGGCGTGGTTACCGAGCAGCGGCTTGAGGAGCAGCACGGTAAAGCTATCGTCTCGCTGGTTCACGGCGTGCGCGATATGGACGCTATCCGCCAGTTAAAAGCCACCCATAATGACTCAATGGCCTCTGAGCAGGTCGATAACGTGCGCCGCATGCTGCTGGCGATGGTGGAAGATTTCCGCTGTGTGGTCATCAAGCTGGCGGAGCGTATCGCCCACCTGCGCGAAGTCAAAGACGCGCCGGAAGATGAGCGCGTGCTGGCGGCGAAAGAGTGCACCAATATCTATGCTCCGCTGGCTAACCGCCTCGGTATCGGCCAGCTGAAGTGGGAGCTGGAAGATTTCTGCTTCCGCTATCTGCACCCGGAAGAGTACAAGCGCATTGCCAAGCTGCTGCACGAGCGCCGTATCGATCGCGAAGACTATATCGATACCTTTGTGCAGTCGCTGCGTACCGAGATTGTGAAAGAGGGCGTGAAGGCGGAAGTGTATGGCCGCCCGAAACATATCTACAGCATCTGGCGCAAGATGCAGAAGAAAGCGCTGGCCTTTGATGAGCTGTTCGACGTGCGTGCCGTGCGCATCGTGGCGGAGCGTCTGCAGGATTGCTACGGCGCACTGGGCATTGTGCATACCCTGTATCGCCATCTGCCAAGCGAGTTCGACGACTATGTCGCGAACCCAAAACCGAACGGCTACCAGTCCATTCACACCGTGGTGCTGGGGCCGAAGGGTAAAACCGTTGAGATTCAGATCCGCACGCGCCAGATGCATGAAGATGCCGAGCTGGGCGTGGCGGCGCACTGGAAGTACAAAGAGGGCGCGGCAGCCGGCGGCAGCGCACGCGGCGCCTCCGGCCATGAAGGGCGTATTGCCTGGCTGCGCAAGCTGATTACCTGGCAGGAAGAGATGGCGGACTCCGGCGAGATGCTCGACGAAGTGCGCAGCCAGGTGTTTGACGATCGGGTCTATGTGTTTACCCCTAAAGGGGATGTGGTGGACCTGCCGGCCGGCTCCACGCCGCTCGACTTTGCCTACCATATTCACAGCGATATCGGCCACCGCTGCATCGGCGCGAAGATTGGTGGGCGCATCGTGCCGTTTACCTATCAGCTGCAGATGGGCGACCAGATTGACATCATCACCCAGAAGCAGCCGAACCCGAGCCGCGACTGGCTGAACCCGAACCTCGGTTACGTGACCACCAGCCGCGGGCGCTCTAAGGTGCACGCCTGGTTCCGCAAGCAGGATCGCGACAAGAATATTATCGCCGGGCGCCAGATCCTCGACAACGAACTGGACCACCTCGATATCAATCTGAAAGATGCCGAGAAGCTGCTGCTGCCGCGCTACAACTTCAACACGCTGGATGAACTGCTGGCGGCAATTGGCGGCGGCGATGTGCGCCTCAATCAGATGAGCAACTTCCTGCAGTCGAAGCTGCACAAGCCAAGTGCGGAAGAGGAAGACCGCGAGGCGCTGCAAAAGCTGACGCAGAAAACGTCCAACAGCGTACCGCGCAGTAAAGAGAGCGGGCGCGTGGTGGTCGAAGGTGTCGGCAATCTGATGCACCATATTGCGCGCTGCTGCCAGCCGATCCCCGGCGATGATATCACCGGCTTTATCACCCAGGGGCGCGGGATCTCGATTCACCGCGCCGACTGCGATCAGCTGACGGACCTGATGTCGCACGCGCCGGAACGCATCGTCGATGCCGTCTGGGGTGAGTCTTATTCCAGCGGCTATTCGCTGGTGGTGCGTGTCACCGCCAACGATCGCAGCGGCCTGCTGCGCGACATCACCACCATTCTGGCTAACGAAAAGGTCAATGTGCTGGGCGTTTCCAGCCACAGCGATACCAAGAGGCAGCTGGCGACCATAGATATGGATATTGAAATTTATAATCAGCAGGTGCTGAGCCGGGTGATTGCGCGGCTGAATCAGGTGCCGGATATCATCGACGCCAAACGCCTGCATTAATCGGGTCGGGCATGCCCGACCCCTACGTAGGGGCGACGCATGCGTCGCCCGCCCATTCAACATGGATATCATTATGACTTCTCTCGATCGCCTGCTGGGCATCATGAAAACCCTGCGCGATCCGGAAAACGGCTGCCCCTGGGATCGCCAGCAGACCTTTGCCACCATCGCGCCTTATACCCTTGAAGAAACCTATGAAGTGATCGACGCGATCAACCGCGCCGACTTTGACGATCTGCGCGGTGAACTGGGCGATCTGCTGTTCCAGGTGGTGTTTTACGCGCAGATGGCGCAGGAAGAGGGGCGCTTTAACTTCGACGATATCTGCAACGCTATCAGCGATAAGCTGGAGCGCCGCCATCCACACATCTTTGCCGATGCTCAGGTGAGCGGCAGCGCTGAGGTGCTGGTTAACTGGGAAAAAATCAAAAGCGACGAGCGTGCGCAGAAAGCACAGCATTCGGCGCTTGACGATATCCCTGCCGCGCTGCCAGCGCTGATGCGCGCCCATAAAATCCAGAAGCGCTGTAGCAGCGTGGGCTTTGACTGGACCACCATCGGGCCGGTGCTGGACAAAGTACACGAAGAAATTGATGAGGTTATGCACGAAGCGCAGCAGGCGGTCATCGACCAGGACAAGCTGGAAGAGGAGATCGGCGACCTGCTGTTTGCCACGGTTAACCTTTCACGCCACCTCGGCAGTAAGGCGGAAACCGCGCTGCAGAAAGCCAATACCAAATTCGAACGCCGCTTCCGCCAGGTTGAACAGATTATCGCCAGTCAGGGGATGGAAATGTCGCAGGCTACCCTGGACCAGATGGAAGACGCGTGGCAGGTGGTAAAATCCCAGGAATAATTGGCTGACACGATTCAACAAAAATGTGACATGCATCAACCTTATTTTCCCGCCATTCAGGTAATGTCAGGGCGGTAAATGCGGTGGACGGCACACAACCGGAAACGATCAATTGTCGCACCCGGGGGATTCGGGTATACTATTTTCCCGTCCTGGTTATTCATTCCATCGTCTTTAAACCTACATTCTCAGGTTCAGCATGACAACGAACTATATATTTGTGACCGGCGGGGTCGTTTCCTCTCTGGGTAAAGGCATTGCCGCAGCCTCCCTGGCCGCCATTCTCGAAGCACGTGGTCTTAATGTGACCATCATGAAGCTGGACCCGTACATCAACGTGGATCCGGGCACCATGAGCCCGACTCAGCACGGTGAGGTCTTCGTGACCGATGACGGCGCAGAGACCGATCTTGACCTCGGTCACTACGAGCGCTTCATCCGTACCAAAATGAGCCGTCGTAATAACTTCACC
The DNA here is from genome assembly GCF_014773485.1 of Erwinia aphidicola. Classification (GTDB taxonomy): domain Bacteria; phylum Pseudomonadota; class Gammaproteobacteria; order Enterobacterales; family Enterobacteriaceae; genus Erwinia; species Erwinia aphidicola. Next base: position 541,690 of record NZ_JACXBP010000004.1, read on the forward strand.
ACTGGCCGTATCTACTCAGAAGTGCTGCGCAAAGAGCGCCGCGGTGACTATCTGGGCGCGACCATTCAGGTGATCCCACATATTACCAATGCGATCAAAGAGCGCATCATCGAAGGCGGCGAAGGCCACGATGTCGTGCTGGTTGAAATTGGTGGCACCGTGGGTGACATCGAATCACTGCCGTTCCTCGAAGCGATTCGCCAGATGGCGGTTGATGTAGGTCGTGAGCACACCATGTACATGCACCTGACGCTGGTGCCTTATATGGCTGCTGCGGGCGAAGTGAAAACCAAGCCAACCCAGCATTCGGTGAAAGAACTGCTGTCGATCGGTATTCAGCCTGACGTGCTGATCTGCCGTTCTGACCGCGCTGTACCGGCCAACGAGCGGGCGAAAATCGCGCTGTTCTGTAACGTGCCGGAAAAAGCGGTTATCTCACTGAAAGATGTCGACTCCATCTACAAGATTCCTGGCATGCTGAAATCGCAGGGCCTGGATGACTATATCTGTAAGCGCTTCAACCTGAATGCCCCGGAAGCCAACCTGGCCGAGTGGGAGCAGGTGATTTACGAAGAAGCCAATCCAGGCGGCGAAGTGAACATCGGTATGGTCGGCAAATACGTCGAGCTGCCGGATGCTTACAAGTCGGTGATTGAAGCGCTGAAGCACGGCGGCCTGAAAAATCGCGTCACCGTGAATATCAAACTGATTGACTCACAGGATGTTGAAACCCGTGGCGTGGAACTGCTGAAGGATCTGGATGCTATCCTTATTCCTGGCGGTTTCGGCTATCGCGGCGTGGAAGGCAAACTGATGACGGCGCAGTATGCGCGTGAAAACAACATCCCTTACCTTGGCATCTGCCTGGGGATGCAGGTTGCGCTGATGGAATTCGCCCGCAACGTGGCACATATGGAAGGCGCGAACTCGACTGAATTCGTCCCGGACTGTAAGTACCCGGTGGTGGCGCTGATTACCGAATGGCGCGATGAAGACGGCAACGTCGAGCAGCGCACTGAGCAGAGCGATCTGGGCGGCACCATGCGCCTCGGCAGCCAGCAGTGTCAGCTGACCGAAAACAGCCTGGTGCAGAAGCTGTATGGCTCTGACACCATCGTTGAGCGTCACCGTCATCGTTATGAAGTCAACAATATGCTACTGAAGCAGATTGAGGCGGCTGGATTACGTGTCGCAGGCCGCTCAGGGGATGACCAGCTGGTTGAGATCATTGAGCTTCCTGACCACCCCTGGTATGTTGCGTGTCAGTTCCACCCGGAATTCACCTCAACACCTCGAGACGGGCACCCGCTGTTCAGCGGCTTTGTAAAAGCCGCCAGCGAGTACCAGAAGCGTTTGGCAAAATAAGTGTTTTCATAACAGCCTGAAAATTTGAACGTTTCAGGCTGTTTGTGTCTAAGTTTAAGTTAACTTGTACTGAGGAAAAACTAATGTCCAAAATCGTTAAAGTCATCGGTCGCGAAATCATCGACTCCCGCGGAAACCCGACCGTTGAAGCTGAAGTTCATCTGGAAGGCGGCTTTGTCGGTCTGGCAGCAGCGCCATCAGGTGCTTCTACTGGTTCTCGCGAAGCGCTGGAACTGCGTGACGGTGACAAATCTCGTTTCCTGGGTAAAGGCGTAACCAAAGCGGTAGCCGCCGTTAACGGTCCAATCGCTGACGCGGTAACCGGTAAAGATGCGAAAGACCAGGCCAACATCGACAAGATCATGATCGATCTCGACGGTACTGAGAACAAATCTCAGTTTGGTGCTAACGCCATCCTGGCCGTTTCCCTGGCTGCGGCCAAAGCAGCAGCAGCTGCTAAAGGCATGCCACTGTACGAGCACATCGCTGAACTGAACGGCACCCCAGGCAAGTTCTCTATGCCACTGCCAATGATGAACATCATCAACGGCGGTGAGCACGCAGACAACAACGTCGACATTCAGGAATTCATGATCCAGCCAGTTGGCGCGAAAACGCTGAAAGAAGCTGTGCGTATGGGTTCTGAAGTTTTCCATACCCTGGCAAAAGTGCTGAAGTCGAAAGGCATGGGCACTGCGGTCGGTGACGAAGGTGGCTACGCGCCAAACCTGGGTTCTAACGCCGAAGCACTGGCTGTTATCGCTGAAGCGGTAAAAGCAGCAGGCTACGAACTGGGCAAAGACATCACCCTGGCGATGGACTGCGCAGCGTCTGAATTCTACAAAGACGGCAAGTACGTGCTGGCAGGCGAAGGCAACAAATCCTTCACTTCTGAAGAGTTCACTCACTTCCTGGAAGACCTGACTAAGCAGTACCCAATCGTCTCTATCGAAGACGGTCTGGATGAATCTGACTGGGCTGGTTTCGCTTACCAGACCAAAGTGCTGGGCGACAAAATCCAGCTGGTGGGTGACGATCTGTTCGTTACCAACACCAAGATCCTGAAAGAAGGTATCGACAAAGGTATCGCTAACTCCATCCTGATCAAATTCAACCAGATCGGTTCACTGACCGAAACCCTGGCTGCGATCAAAATGGCAAAAGACGCCGGTTACACTGCGGTGATCTCTCACCGTTCAGGTGAAACTGAAGATGCCACCATCGCTGACCTGGCGGTGGGTACAGCTGCAGGCCAGATCAAAACCGGTTCAATGAGCCGTTCTGACCGTGTCGCTAAGTACAACCAGCTGATCCGTATCGAAGAAGCGCTGGGCAACCGTGCGCCATTCAACGGCCTGAAAGAAGTTAAAGGCCAGTAAGCTGCTGATATCTGAAGCCTGATGGGCTGAGGATTATCTGAAAAGCCTCGTCTGTGGACGGGGCTTTTTTTTGCTTATTATATTGTTTTCAGTGAGTTAGATGAGAATTCTTCCGATGCGGAAAAGTCCTGGTTCACGGCGAGTGGGGCGTTTTCTTCGGTAATTTTGTGTAAATTCCTGGTACTATTTGTAATCGGGAACGTGAAAATGAAATACCGAGCTGATGTTGACGGGCTACGCGCACTCGCCGTACTGCCCGTTATTGCGTACCACATGGGGATGGGTGGTATACCCGGCGGCTTCACCGGGGTGGATATTTTCTTCGTCATTTCAGGCTATCTGATCTGCGGGATTATCTATAACAACGCGATGGCGGGAAATTTCTCTTACCTCGACTTTTATAAGCGCCGCTGCCTGCGCATTCTGCCGCCGCTGTTTGTGGTGCTGCTGGCTACGCTTGTCTTTGGTTATTACCATCTGCTGCCCGCGCAGTTTAGCGACCTGAGCAACAGTGCTCTGGCGGCGCTGCTCTCCGCCTCTAACATCTTCTTCTGGAAAACCACCGGTTACTTTGACGGCCCGGCCGATCTGAAACCCCTGCTGCACACCTGGTCGCTGGCGGTTGAAGAGCAGTTCTATATCCTCTTCCCTATCGTACTGCTTTTGGTGGTGCGCCTGTTCCGCAGCCGCACGACGCAGGTGATGCTGCTGGTCATTGTCGCCTCGCTGCTGCTGAGTATCTATGGCGTGACCCGCAAGCCGACATTTACCTTTTACATGCTGCCAACCCGCGCCTGGGAACTGGCGCTGGGGGGGATTATTGCGGTTGCCGGGCTGGAAGCAAAAACGGCGCGCTTAACCGCCGGGTTGAAGCACGGCATGAGTCTGACCGGGCTGGCGCTGATCCTTTACGGCTTCTTCCAGCTGAATACCGATATGCCTTTCCCGGGGTGGAATGCGCTGTGGCCCTGCGTCGGTAGCTTCCTGATTATCCTTGCCGGCCAGCAGTCAGTGGTCTCGCGCGTGCTGGCCCTGAAGCCGATCGTCTATATCGGCATGATCTCCTACTGCCTGTACCTCTGGCACTGGCCAATTATCGTCTATGCGCGCATGTTCTTTAACTTCGAGCCGGGCGTGCGCGAGCTGACGATCCTTGGCCTGACGTTTGCCCTGGCGATTGCCTCACGCTATCTGATTGAAATACCCTTCCGCTACAAACTGGCCTGGGTTTCCCCCGGGCGTATTGTGACCGCATCGGTGGTGGGCCTGGCGGTGATGTCTGCCGGGGCGATCTATAAGGGCCATCTCAGCAACGGCTCCGGGCAGTTCTCAGCGCAGGCGCTGTCGCTGGCGCAGTATGCGCAGTACAGCAAAATGCCGGAGTTTGACTATCAATACCGTCGCGGGCAGTGCTTTGTCGATGGCAAAAGCCATGAGGATAAACCGTTTGACCGCCAGTTCTGCCTGCAAACCGTGCCGGAAAAGAAGAACTACGTGATGATCGGTGACAGCCATGCGGCGCACCTGTGGCGTGCTGTCAGCCTGGCGGCAGGCAGTGACATCAATGTTATCCAGGCGACCTCGGCGGGCTGTAAGCCGCTCTCCAGACAGTCTCTGCGCAATCCGTGCAGCGAGCTGGTGGATTACGTGTATGACCAGTGGATACCCGAGCATAAAATTGATGGCGTGATTATTTCCGCGCGCTGGGCAGCGGAAGATATTGCGCCGCTGCGCGCCACGCTCGACCATTTGAAAACGCGTTCGGATAACATCATCGTGATGGGGCCGACCGTGGAGTACACCGAAGCCCTGCCGGACCTGCTGGCCTATCAGACCGACGGTCGTAAGGATCTGGTCGCCTCCTCCGTCAAGAAAGAGGTGCGTGCAACGGATGCGCAGATGAACGCGGCAATGCTGGCGCAGGGGACGCGCTATATCTCGGTCTACTCGATTGTCTGCCCGGATAACGTCTGCCGGGGAATCGCCTCCGACGGCCATCCGCTCTCTAACGATTACGGCCATTTCACCCTCAGCGGAGCGAAAGATGTGGCAAAGCAGGCGATGATTCAGATGCACGACAAAAACTTTATGTAACCCGCCACCCCCGGCAGCCGTCGGGGGTTTTTGTAATTAATTTAAGTAAGAATCATCTTATGCCGATACTACCTGTACCAGGAGTTTTCCTATTACAGAGTGGGCATCATGCTTAAAAATATCAAAGTCGTTACCAGCATTATCATTATGCTGCTCATTTTCAGCACGCTGCTGCTGGTTTCCAGCGCGCTGTCGTTTAATGCCATCAGCAAGGACAAGGATAATTTTACCCGCGCCACTATCCTGACCCAGCAGCAGGGGCAGCTGAGCGACGCGTGGCAGACGCTGGTTAAGACCCGCGTCACGATTAACCGTGTGGCCATCCGCATGCTGAAAAATCAGACGGACGAGAAGTCCCTGGCCGCCATCAGTAAGCTGCTGAGCCAGGCACAGGAGACGCTGGATGATGCGAACCAGCACTTCGCCCGTTATAAAAGCTTCCCGATGCAGGTTGGCGAAAATGAACAGCTTGCTAACACCGTTGAGCAGCACTATCAGCAATTTTCCGAAACGTTAAAAATGTCAGTGCAATATCTGGGTGCCAATAACTATCAGGCTTACGGCAATCTGGAAGCGCAGGAAGCCCAGGATAATCTGGAAAAAAGTTACGATACCTGGCGCGTCCAGAATGGCAAACTGCTGCAGACCGGCACCGAAGATAACCAGCAAGGTTATCGTAATATGGTGTGGACGCTGGCACTGGTGGTACTGAGTCTGGTGCTGCTGGTTATTGCCGTCTGGATGGTGATTAAACGCGTGCTGCTGACGCCGCTGAAACAGCTGCTGGAACATATTCAGCGCATCGCCTCCGGTGACCTGTCAGAAACGCTGGTGGTGGCAGGGCGCAGTGAAATGGGTCTGCTGGCTGAGGGTCTGACGCAGATGCAGCAGTCGCTGATCGGCACCGTGAGCAACGTGCGCGACAGCGCTAACGCCATCTACACCGGCGCCAGCGAAATCTCGCAGGGCAACAACGACCTCTCGTCGCGCACCGAGCAGCAGGCTGCCTCGCTGGAGCAGACTGCAGCCAGCATGGAAGAGCTGACGGCGACCGTGAAGCAGAACGCCGAAAATGCGCGTCAGGCCTCATCACTGGCAAAAAGCGCGTCAGAAACGGCAGAAAAAGGCGGGCGTGTGGTCAATGGCGTGGTGAAAACCATGAGCGAAATTGCCGACAGCTCCAAAAAGATTGCTGATATCACCAGCGTGATCGACGGCATCGCCTTCCAGACCAATATTCTGGCGCTTAACGCCGCGGTTGAAGCCGCGCGTGCCGGTGAGCAGGGGCGTGGATTTGCCGTGGTGGCGGGGGAAGTGCGTAATCTGGCGCAGCGCAGCGCTCAGGCGGCGAAAGAGATTAAAGGGCTGATTGAAGCCTCCGCAAGCCGCGTGGATGCTGGTTCCCAGCAGGTTACCACCGCCGGGGAGACCATGAACGACATCGTGAGTGCGGTGGTGCGCGTCACCGACATTATGGGGGAGATCTCCTCCGCCAGCGACGAACAGAGCCGCGGTATCGACCAGATTGGTCAGGCAGTTACCGAGATGGACCGCGTGACGCAGCAAAACGCCGCGCTGGTGCAGGAGTCCGCAGCCGCTTCAGCCTCACTGGAGGAGCAGGCGGGCCGTTTGTCGCAGGCGGTGGCGGTGTTTAAAATCAGCCAGCATCAGGCAAAGAGCCTGACGGCGCCCGCTGTTAAGGTGCAAAAGCCGCTAAAGCTGACGGCTCCGCGCCAGGTAACGGCCAGCGATGAAGGCAGCTGGGAGACCTTTTAACGTCTGATGGCGGAAAAAAGCACAGTGTGATTGGCCTTATCCCGTCAATCTGCCATAATCTGCGCCCTTATTTTAGCCGCCAGTCGAGATGTGCATGCAGTACCCGATAAATGAAATGTTCCAGACGTTGCAGGGCGAAGGTGTTTACACCGGCGTGCCGGCAATTTTTATCCGCCTGCAGGGATGCCCGGTGGGCTGCAGCTGGTGTGATACCAAACACACCTGGGATAAGCTGGCCGATCGGGAAACCTCGCTGGGGGATATTCTCCTGAAAACCGTAGAAACCGATGCCTGGGGCGCGGCGGATGCGGCGGCTCTGCTTGAGGTTATCCGTCAGCACGGTTGGACGGCTAAGCATGTCGTGATTACCGGTGGTGAACCCTGTATTCACGATCTGACGCCGTTGACCGCAGCATTGCAGGAGAATGGCTTTAGCTGCCAGATTGAAACCAGCGGGACCCACGAGGTGCTCTGTACCCCGGAAACCTGGGTTACGGTCTCACCGAAGGTGAATATGCGCGGCGGTTACGATGTGCTGAACCAGGCTTTAATCCGCGCCGACGAAGTGAAGCACCCGGTAGCACGCCAGCGTGATGTTGACGCGTTGGACGATTTGCTGGCGACGCTCAGCGATGATAAAACGCGGATTATCGCGCTGCAGCCGATCAGCCAGAAAGACGATGCGACCAGGCTGTGCATCGAAACCTGCATTGCGCGTAACTGGCGCCTGTCGATGCAGACCCATAAATATCTGAATATTGCCTGATTAACCCTCTTTCGGGCCGATCGTTTCGATGATCGGCCCGCTATCAATGGCCTACATCGGCCACTTCATTTCGCCTTTCAGTACCTTAGCGCTTAATTCCAGGCTGGAAGTATCCTTCAGCTGCGGATATTGCGCGTTCATTGCGGCAATAAACGCGCGCGAGTCCTGACTTTTGGCAAGGTTCTTTTCCGCATTCTGCAGATAGCGCTGAGTAAAGTTTACCGAAGTTATCGTTTCTGCCGCGCCGGGCAGGAAATGGCCCGGGATCACCCGCAGTGGTCGCAGGGCTTTGATATCCTCCAGCTTCTGCTGCCAGACGGCACGCTCTTCGGCCGATTGCGCGTCCGCCAGCCAGACGTGAATATTATTGCCTGATACCAGCACGCCCCCCAGCGCGGTTTTTAGCGTTGGGATCCACAGCCAGCTATTCTGCGGCTGCGGGCCATCGAACCCTTTCACTTCTATAACCTCGCCGTCAACCTTGAGCGTGTGACCCTCCAGTACCTGCGGGACAATCAGCGACCGCGGGGCATTCTCCGCCATCTTCGGCCCCCAGAATGCCAGCTTGCCATCTTTAGTCTGTTTTATCAGATCGACCGTGGCGGCAGTGGCGAGGATTTTTGCCTGCGGGAAAGCGTTATGGATGGTTTCAAGGCCGAAGTAGTAGTCCGGATCGGACTGGCTGATAAACACCGTAGTCAACTGCTTGCCGGTTGCTTTGATGCGTTTTACCAGTGCTTCGGCATCATTGCGCTGAAACTGGGCGTCAATCAGCACCACTTCACGCGGGCCGGAGATAATTTCGCTGGAGACCGCAAAGATACTCGATTCGCCAGGGTTATAAACTTCCAGCTTCAGTGATTCAGCCGCATAAAGTGGAGCGCTGGCAGCAATAGCCAGCAACAGAGTAAGACGAGCTTTCATAATGGGCACCTTAAGCCTAAAAAGAACCAGTTTAAGTTGCATAAATCAGCAGATAAACCGACTATCAGGCAACAGATTGTTGCATAAAACGGACAAGTCATGGATCGCCTCACTGCAGCCCACGTCTTTATAACCATTGTTCAACGCGGCAGCCTGTCCGCCGCGGCGCTCACCCTTGATATGTCGCGAGCGATGGTCACCCGCTATCTTACCCAGATGGAAAGCTGGTCAGGGGCGCGCCTGCTCCACCGCAGTACGCGCCGACTGAGTCTGACCCCGGCCGGAGAACATGCGCTGGTGCGCTGTGAGCAGATTATCGCGCTGGCGCAGGAGATAGAGCACAGCCCGCCGCCGCAGGGCCAGGCGCTGTCGGGCCGCCTGCGCATCTCCTGCTCGCTGTCACTCGGGCAGAGCGTATTGATGAGGGCGATCGAGGTATTCCAGCAGCGGCACCCGCAGGTGCATATCGATCTGCACATCAGCAATGAGCGGGTCAATCTGATAGAGGAACGTCTCGATCTGGCGCTTCGAATCACGGCGCAGCTTGACCCGAATGCGATCGCGCGCCGGCTGGATACCTGCCGCTCAGTGATTTGCGCGTCACCCGCTTATCTGGAGCAGGCGGGAACTCCGCAGCTTCCGGCGCAGCTGGCGCAGCACAACTGCCTGTGTTATTCGCACTTCGGTAAAAGCCTGTGGCATTTCAGTCAGGGGGGGGAAAAGCAGGCGGTGGCAGTCAGTGGTAATGTGAGTGCCAATGACTCCGTGATGCTGCTGTCAGCGACGCTGGCAGGCGTGGGCATCTCAATGCAGCCAACCTACAGCGTAACTCCCTTGCTCGCCAGCGGTCAGCTGGTCGCGCTGCTGCCGCAGTATCAGTTAGAGGAGCTGGGGCTGTATGCGATTTATACCTCACGCCAGCATCAGCCACCGCGGCTGCGGGCGCTGCTGGATTTTCTGGCAGAGTGGTTTCGTGGGGAACAGGTGCAGAGATAGCAGAAGATGACAACGAGGGATCCAGGGGCGAGGCATGCCTCGCCCACCATTTAACCGCGATACACGCAGCCAGCCGTGCAGGTTTCTTTCACCATCACCGCGCTAAGCAGCGGCAGCACCGGTTTCATCTGCTGCCAGATCCAGGCAGCCAGTACTTCGCTGGTCGGGTTCTCAAGGCCCGGAATATCGTTAAGATTGTAGTGATCCAGACGATCGTAGACCGGCTTAAAGGCCGCTTTAATCTCTGAGAAATCCATCACCCAACCGGTATGCGCGTCCACTTCGCCTGTAATTTCCAGCCGGACCATAAACGAATGCCCGTGCAGGCGGCCGCATTTGTGCCCGGCTGGCACGTTTGGCAGGTGGTGCGCGGCTTCAAATTGAAAATCTTTAAATAGCGTGGTCGCCATAATTGCAGTCTCAGTCTTTGTCTTAAAAACCGCCGCAGGATACCGGAAAACAGCTTTTTTCGCACCCGTTTCGCAGCTATTGGCAGTAAGTGAAAGTGTTATCAAATAGTGACGCTTCCAACTCTTTGAAAAATAACACGATGATTAATCTGTTTTGCTGCTAACGCTTACCCGAAAAACCGTTTAGTCATTTTGGTTATTAATTATTTCCAACCCTTATTTAAGGGTTATTATGCTTGCCCTTACCCTGTTGCTATAGAACTTCGACTGTGGAATTTTCAACGCAATGACGACTCAGGCTCCCAATAACTTGCTTCCGTTAAACCCGGACCAGCTCGCCCGCTTGCAGGCAGCCACCGGTGATTATTCAGCGACCCAACTGGCGTGGCTTTCCGGTTATTTCTGGGGCATGGTTAACCAGGCGCCGGGTAGTGCTGTTGCGGCGGCGCCTGCTGCGGTTGAAGCACCTACCATCACTATTCTTTCCGCTTCTCAGACCGGCAATGCCCGCCGGCTCTCTGAACAGCTGCGCGATGACCTGCTGGCCGCCAAACTCAACGTAAACCTGGTGAATGCCGGTGACTACAAGTTCAAGCAGATTGGCCAGGAAAAACTGCTGGTGGTAGTGACCTCCACTCAGGGGGAAGGCGAACCGCCGGAAGAGGCGGTGGCGCTGCATAAATTCCTGATGTCGAAAAAAGCGCCAAAAATGGACGGCAGCGCCTTTGCGGTGTTCGGCCTTGGCGACACCTCATATGAGTTCTTCAGCCAGGCAGGGAAGGATTTCGACGGCAAGCTGGCTGAGCTGGGCGGTGAGCGCCTGTTAGAACGCGTGGATGCCGACGTGGAGTACGCGGCGCAGGCGGAAGCCTGGCGCAAACAGATCGTTGAGATCCTCACGGCACGCGTGCCGGATGCCAGCGCCACCCAGTCAGCGGCAGCCGCGGCGGGCAGCGTGAATGAAATTCACAGCAGCCCGTACAGTAAAGAAGCGCCGCTGACCGCCAGCCTGGCGGTGAACCAGAAAATTACCGGCCGCGACTCCGATAAGGACGTGCGCCACATTGAAATCGACCTTGGCGATTCCGGCCTGCGCTACCAGCCGGGCGATGCGCTTGGCGTCTGGTTTGAGAATGATGCCGCGCTGGTGCAGGAACTGCTGGAGCTGCTGTGGCTGAAAGGTGACGAGAGCGTTACCGTTGATGGCAGCACCCTGACGCTTGCTGAAGCGCTGCAAAAACATTATGAACTGACGGTGAATACCCCGCAGATTGTTGCGGAGTATGCCAAACTTTCCCGTCATGAAGCGCTGCTGGAAACGGCCGGCGATAAATCCAGACTGCAGCACTTCGCGCAGAACACGCCGATTGTCGATATGGTGCGTTTCGCCCCGACCGAACTGAATGCCGAACAGCTGACCGGCCTGCTGCGTCCGCTGACGCCGCGCCTCTACTCGATTGCCTCTTCCCAGGCAGAAAGCGAGAGCGAAGTGCATATCACCGTGGGCGCGGTGCGCTATGAGATTGAAGGGCGTGCCCGTGCGGGTGGGGCATCCAGCTATCTTGCTGACCGCCTTGAAGAAGACGCGGAAATCCGCGTGTTTATCGAGCATAACGACAATTTCCGCCTGCCCGCCAACCCGGAAACCCCGGTGATTATGATTGGTCCTGGCACCGGTATCGCCCCGTTCCGCGCCTTTATGCAGCAGCGCGACAACGATGGCGCCAGCGGTAAAAACTGGCTGTTCTTCGGCAATCCGCACTTTACTGAAGACTTCCTCTACCAGGTTGAGTGGCAGCGCTACGTCAAAGATGGCCTGCTGACCCACATTGATTTAGCCTGGTCGCGTGATCAGCAGCATAAAGTTTACGTTCAGGACAAGATCCGCGCCAAAGGGGCGGAAGTGTGGCGCTGGATTGAAGAGGGCGCGCATATTTACGTCTGTGGCGATGCTAACCGCATGGCGAAAGATGTAGAACAGGCATTACTGGAAGTGGTAGCTGAATTTGGTGCAATGGACATCGAATCGGCCGATGAATTTTTGAGTGAGCTGCGCATTGAGCGCCGTTATCAGCGAGATGTGTACTAATGAGCGATGAAAAATATCCAGGACCGCTGGTTGTCGAAGGCAAGCTGGTTGACGCCGAGCGTCTGAAAAAAGAGAGCAACTATCTGCGCGGCGGCATCGCAGAAGACCTGAATGATGGTCTGACCGGTGGCTTCAATGGCGATAACTTCCTGCTGATCCGTTTTCACGGTATGTACCAGCAGGATGACCGCGATATCCGCGCCGAGCGCGCCGAGCAGAAGCTGGACGCACGTCATGCCATGATGCTGCGCTGCCGTCTGCCGGGCGGCATTATGACGCCAACCCAGTGGCTGGCGATTGATAAATTCGCCGCCGACAACACCATTTATGGCAGCATCCGTCTGACCAACCGTCAGACTTTCCAGTTCCACGGCATCCTGAAAGGCAACGTGAAACCGGCGCACCAGATGCTGCATGAAGTGGGCCTTGACGCCCTGGCGACCGCCAACGACGTGAACCGTAACGTGCTGTGCAGCTCAAACCCGATTGAGTCCGAGCTGCATCAGGAAGCCTACGAGTGGGCGAAGAAGCTCTCCGAGCATCTGCTGCCGCAGACCCGCGCTTACGCTGAGATCTGGCTGGATCAGGAGAAGGTCGCGACCACCGACGTGGAGCCGATCCTCGGCGAAACCTATCTGCCGCGTAAGTTCAAAACCACCGTGGTGGTGCCGCCGCATAACGACGTCGATCTGCACGCCAACGACATGAACTTTATTGCCATTGCTGAAAACGGCAAGCTGATCGGCTTCAACCTGCTGGTGGGCGGGGGCTTATCTATCGATCACGGTAACAAAGCAACTTACGCCCGCACCGCAACCGAGTTCGGCTATCTGCCGGTTGAGAAGATCCTCGACGTGGCGGCTGCCGTGGTGACCACCCAGCGCGACTGGGGCAACCGCACCGACCGTAAAAACGCCAAGACCAAATACACTCTGGAGCGCGTCGGTCCTGAGGTGTTTAAAGCGGAAGTTGAACGCCGGGCCGGTATCACCTTTGAGCCGACCCGTCCTTATGCGTTTACCACGCGTGGCGACCGCTTCGGCTGGGTGAAGGGTATCGATAACAAATGGCACCTGACCCTGTTTATCGAAAACGGCCGTATTCTTGACTATCCTGGCCGGCCGCTGAAAACCGGCCTGGCGGAGATCGCCAAGATCCACCAGGGCGACTTCCGCTTAACCGCCAACCAGAACCTGATTGTCGCGGGCGTGCCGAAGTCGGAGAAAGAGAAAATTGAACAGCTGGCGGTATCGCACAGCCTGATGGAGAACGTCAGCCACCAGCGTGAAAACTCGATGGCCTGCGTCGCGTTTCCGACCTGCCCGCTGGCGATGGCCGAAGCCGAACGTTTCCTGCCAGAGTTTGTCACCCGCGTTGAGGGGATCCTGACTCAGCACGGCGTCGGCGATGAGCACATTGTGCTGCGCGTCACCGGCTGCCCGAACGGCTGTGGCCGTGCGCTGCTGGCCGAGATCGGGCTGGTAGGCAAGGCGCCGGGCCGCTATAACCTGCACCTTGGCGGTAACCGCATCGGGACGCGTATTCCGCGGATGTATCGCGAAAACATCAACGAAGAGCAGATCCTGGCTACCCTTGATGAACTGATTGGCCGCTGGTCGCAGGAGCGTGAAGCCGATGAAGGCTTTGGTGACTTCACCATCCGTGCCGGTGTGGTTAAGCCGGTACTCGATCCGGCCCGTGATTTTTGGGAATGATGGAGGCGTGATATGGCAGTTCTCGATCTCTCTGTACTGAACGAGTTACCGAAGGTTGAGCGCGTGATGGCGCTCGCCAAAATTAACAACCAGCTGGACAAACTCTCCGCCGAGGATCGGGTGATCTGGGGCCTGGAGAATCTGCCGGGCGAAGCGGTACTGACCTCCAGCTTTGGTATTCAGGCGGCGGTCAGCCTGCACCTGGTTAACAAACAGAAACCCGGCATTCCGGTTATCCTTACCGATACCGGTTATCTGTTTCCGGAGACCTACCAGTTTATTGATCAGCTGACTGAGAAGCTGGATCTTAACCTGCAGGTGTTCCGTGCTGAGCACAGCCCGGCATGGCAGGAAGCGCGCTACGGTAAGCTGTGGGAGCAGGGCGTTGAGGGCATCGAACGCTACAACCAGATCAACAAGGTCGAGCCGATGAACCGCGCGCTGGAAACGCTGAAAGCGCAGACGTGGTTTGCCGGCCTGCGCCGCGATCAGTCCGGCAGCCGTGCGCATCTGCCGGTGCTGGCGATCAAAAAAGGGGTATTTAAGCTGCTGCCGATTATCGACTGGGATAACCGCCAGGTTTATCAGTATCTGCAGCAGCACGGCCTGGGTTATCACCCGCTGTGGGAGCAGGGCTACCTGTCGGTGGGCGACACCCACACCACGCGCAAGTGGGAGCCAGGTATGGCAGAAGAAGAGACCCGTTTCTTCGGCCTGAAGCGCGAGTGTGGGCTGCACGAGTAATATGCCGGCCGGGTGAGGCATGCCTCACCCCTGCGCACTGACGCGTGCTCCCCGTCGGGATATTCTGAGCACTCGGTTTTTTGCACGGGTCGGGCACGCCCGACCCGCTGATCCAGCCAGCGTAAATCAAATCCCCGTCAGCTCGGCAAACTTCTTCGCGGAGCGGGTAATATTCACTTTGGTGACGTCATAGCTGGCGACCTGCTGGAAGGGGTCTTCTGCCAGAATCACATCCAGCTGTTTCCGATCCATTTCCCTTACCATGATCATGCCACCGGTGCGCGGATCTTTACGTCCAGCGCTGATAAAGGCCCCGGCGGTGAAGTAACGATTGAGCCAGTCAAGGTGCGGCTCTAACAGCGCTTCAACTTCTTCCATTGGGCGGGTGTAGGTCAGAAATACGATATACATCGGCAACTCCAGAGTTTAAGGATTAGCAAGTTCGCGGATCAGCGGCAGCAGCACGGTGACGCTGTCGTGCGTGCGGCGCGTGATGCGGCCCGGCAGCCAGCGGTCAATATAGGTTAAATTATCACGCTGTGCCTGATGGCGCAGCAGGGTGGGGAATTTCTCAGCGACTGCCCGTGGCGCCTTTCCGTTGACCCCATCGCTGGCCATCACCAGCAGCAGCGGGAAGCCTGCGCGATCGAACGGCCCCTGCTCCTGCGCGGCGTTGAGTTTGATGGCGCTGATACCGTGGCGGTGGGCCAGCGCTATTGCCCGGTCGCGCGTCTGCATGATCACCGCTTTTGGGGTTTTGCTGCCGCTGGTGAACGCCAGCTGATTACCGATAATCAGGCTGTCGAGGTTAATCACCAGCAGGGTGTTATGTTTCTCTTCCGGCGTCATGCGCGACAGGTAATCTTCGCTGCCCTGCTGGCCAATCTCTTCACCGCTGAGCGCCACGAAACGCAGGCTGTAGTGCAGCGGCGTGCTGGCAAGCCGTGCGGCCAGTTCCATTATCACGCCGAGGCCTGAGGCATTATCATCAACGCCCTGATCGCTCAGTCCCCCGAGATTTTGCTGCATCTCTTTGTCGCTGTGCGGCATCCAGCTGTCGCTGTGGGCGATAATCACAATCTGCTGCGGCACTTTGCCTTCGCGCGCGGCAATCACCGAGGTGGCATTCACATTACGCCACGCCTTATGCCCGTCCTGATATTGATACTGGTAGCGGGTATTAAAACGGCGCTGGTCGCTGTGGTAACCCAGCTGGCTGAACTGATGCTGCAAATAGTCGGCGGTGAGCATCTCTGCCGGGCTGCCCGCCATGCGGCCGGGAAAATAGGTGGCGATATGACGTAACTGCTGTTCTGCCATGCTGCCGCTCTTAAGGCTGGCTGCATGAGCTGGCAAACTGAGGCCGCAGCCGAGCAGCGCTGCCAGCGCTCCCAGACGCAGTAGAGTGAACATTTGCGATCCTTAATCGTCATCCTGTGACGTAATGTGCGAAAATATTTGCCGGGCTAGTATGAAATTGTGAAGCGGGTTACACAATTTCAATCTCTCTGAAAGCCCCCAAATATCATCCGTTAAGCACATTTTGTTCGCTGCTTTACCAGGACGTTATTCCATTCAGTAACTACTCATTCCAATTAGTAATTTCATAAGCTTGCTGGCCGGGACGTATAGTCCCTTTTAACTTAACGTGTTTAAGACAGGGTTCACGTGGATTATCTCCCTTTATTTGCTGATATCAGGCATAAGCCGGTGCTGGTGGTAGGCGGCGGCGATGTTGCTGCGCGCAAGATTGAGCTATTGCGCCGCGCCGGAGCACACGTGCAGGTGGTCTCACAACAGCTGTGTGAAGAGCTGACGGCACTGGAGTCCAGCGGCAGTATCGAATGGCTGGCGACAGAGTATCAGGCCGCGCAGCTCGACCGGGTATTCCTGGTGATTGCCGCAACCGACGACGGCGATTTGAACGGCCAGGTTTTCATCGATGCCACCGAGCGCCATCTGCTGGCGAACGTGGTGGATGACCAGCCGAAGTGTTCATTTATTTTCCCTTCTATTGTTGACCGCTCCCCGCTGGTGGTGGCGATCTCCTCCAGCGGCACGGCGCCCGTACTGGCACGCCTGCTGCGCGAGAAGCTGGAATCTCTGCTACCCGCCAACCTCGGCCAGATGGCAGAAATCGCCGGGCAGTGGCGCAACAAGGTCAAAGCACGTTTTAACATGATGTCGGATCGCCGCCGCTTCTGGGAAAAGGCGTTTAACGGCCTGTTTGCCAACCAGGTGGCATCCGGCAACGTCGAGGGGGCAAAGCGCACCCTTGACCAGCAGCTCACGGACCCGGAAGCGTCCCAGGGCGAAATAATCCTGGTGGGTGCGGGCCCGGGCGACAGCGGTCTGCTGACGCTGCGCGGCTTGCAGGTGATGCAGCTGGCGGACGTGGTGCTGTATGACCATCTGGTCAGCGATGAGGTGCTTGACCTGGTGCGCCGCGATGCCGATCGCATCTGCGTGGGCAAACGTGCTAATGCGCACAGCGTATCGCAGGAAGAGACCAATCGCCTGCTGGTAGAGCTGGCTCGCCAGGGTAAACGCGTGGTGCGCCTCAAAGGCGGGGACCCGTTTATCTTTGGTCGCGGCGGCGAAGAGCTGCAGGCCGCAATGGCGGCGGGCATTCCCTTCCAGGTGGTACCGGGCGTCACCGCCGCAGCGGGCGCCACCGCTTATGCCGGGATCCCGCTGACGCACCGCGATTACGCGCAGAGCGCCCTGTTTATTACCGGCCACTGCCGTGCAGACGGTGAGGATATGGACTGGCCATCACTGGCGCGCGCCAGTCAGACGCTGGCGGTGTATATGGGAACAATGAAAGCCGGGGAGATTTCCAGCCAGCTGATCGCTCATGGTCGCGACCCGCACACGCCAGCGGCGGTAATCAGCCGCGGCACCCGTCAGGACCAGCAGGTTCTGACCGGCACCTTACAACAGCTTGAAGAACTGGCACGCAACGCCCCAACTCCGGCGCTGATAGTGATTGGCGAAGTGGTCAATCTGCATCAGCAGCTGGCGTGGTTTCAACATTCAGCGCAGCAGGATGGACGCGAGTCCCCCGTTGTGAATTTGGCTTGAGGAAAAGTTATGGATCAAAAACGACTCACTCATCTGCGTCAACTGGAAGCGGAGAGTATCCATATTATTCGCGAAGTGGCGGCAGAGTTCGGCAACCCGGTGATGATGTACTCCATCGGAAAAGACTCATCGGTGATGCTGCATCTGGCGCGTAAAGCCTTCTACCCGGGTACGCTGCCTTTCCCCCTGCTGCACGTTGATACCGGCTGGAAATTTCGCGAGATGTACGAGTTCCGCGACCGCATGGTGAAAAACATCGGCGCCGAGCTGCTGGTGCACCGTAACCCGGAAGGGGTGGCGATGGGGATTAACCCGTTTGTCCACGGCAGCGCGAAGCATACCGACATCATGAAAACCGAAGGGCTGAAGCAGGCGCTGGATAAGTACGGCTTTGATGCGGCCTTCGGCGGCGCACGGCGTGATGAAGAGAAGTCACGCGCCAAAGAGCGTATCTACTCCTTCCGCGACCGCTTCCACCGCTGGGACCCAAAAAATCAGCGTCCTGAGCTGTGGCACAACTACAATGGCCAGATTAATAAAGGCGAAAGCATTCGCGTGTTCCCGCTCTCTAACTGGACCGAGCTGGATATCTGGCAGTACATCTTCCTGGAAAACATTGAAATTGTTCCGCTCTATCTGGCCGCCGAACGCCCGGTGCTGGAGCGTGACGGTATGCTGATGATGATCGATGACGATCGCATTGACCTGCAGCCGGGTGAAGTGATCGAGCAGCGCATGGTGCGTTTCCGTACCCTTGGCTGCTGGCCGCTGACCGGAGCGGTGGAGTCAGAAGCGCAAACGCTGCCTTCGATCATTGAAGAGATGCTGGTCTCCACCACCAGCGAGCGCCAGGGGCGCATGATTGACCGCGATCAGGCAGGCTCCATGGAGCTGAAGAAACGTCAGGGTTATTTCTAAGGAGCCGTCATGAACACTATCATTGCACAACAGATTGCCGATCAGGGCGGGGTGGAAGCCTGGCTGCACGCACAGCAGCACAAAAGCCTGCTGCGATTCCTCACCTGCGGCAGCGTCGACGACGGCAAGAGCACGCTGATTGGCCGCCTGCTGCACGACACGCGCCAGATTTATGAAGACCAGCTCTCCACGCTGCATAACGACAGTAAGCGTCACGGCACCCAGGGGGAGAAACTTGACCTTGCGCTGCTGGTGGATGGCCTGCAGGCCGAGCGCGAGCAGGGCATCACCATCGACGTGGCATACCGCTACTTCTCCACCGAGAAGCGCAAATTTATCATTGCCGACACCCCAGGCCACGAGCAGTACACGCGCAACATGGCGACGGGTGCCTCAACCTGCGACCTGGCGATCCTGCTGATCGATGCGCGCAAAGGCGTGCTGGATCAGACGCGCCGCCACAGCTTTATCTCGACGCTGCTGGGTATCAAACACCTGGTGGTGGCAGTCAACAAAATGGACCTGGTGAACTACAGCCAGGAGACGTTTGAGCAGATCAAACAGGACTACCTTGATTTCGCGGCGCAGCTGCCGGCAAATCTTGATATCCGCTTTGTTCCGCTGTCGGCGCTGGAAGGCGAAAACGTGGCGTCAACCAGTGCGCAGATGAACTGGTACAGCGGCCCGACGCTGCTGGACGTGCTGGAAACCGTTGAGGTGCAGCGCGTGGTAGAGCAGCAGCCTATGCGTTTCCCGGTGCAGTACGTCAACCGCCCGAACCTCGACTTCCGCGGCTATGCCGGGACGCTGGCTTCCGGCGTGGTGCAGGTAGGGCAGCGAGTGAAAGTGCTGCCGTCCGGCGTGGAATCTTCCATTGCGCGCATCGTCACCTTTGATGGCGATCTGGAGCAGGCAGCCGCTGGCCAGGCGATTACCCTGGTGCTGAAGGACGAGATCGATATCAGCCGTGGCGATCTGCTGGTGGCGGCCGATGCCGATCTTAAGCCGGTACGCGGCGCAGCGGTTGACGTGGTGTGGATGGCAGAACAGCCGCTGTCACCGGGTCAGAGCTTTGACGTCAAAATCGCCGGCAAGAAGACCCGCGTGCGCATCGAAAATATTCAGCATCAGGTGGAGATCAATAACCTGACGCAGCACGTTGCTCAACAGCTGCCGCTGAACGGCATTGGCCTGGTCGATGTCATTTTCGATGAGCCAATGGTGCTCGACGCTTATCAGCAGAACCCGGTAACCGGCGGGATGATCTTTATCGATCGCCTGAGCAACGTCACCGTGGGCGCAGGCATGATCCGCCAGCCGCTGGCAGAGGAGATGCAGCAGCACAGCGGCGATTTCAGCGCCTTTGAGCTGGAGCTGAACGCGCTGGTGCGCCGCCACTTCCCGCACTGGAATGCCCGCGACCTGCTGGGCGGTAAGTAATATGGCGCAGCATGATGAAAATGTGGTGTGGCACGCCCATCCGGTAAGCCGGGAGGAGCGCGAGTCGCAGCACGGTCATCAGGGCGCGGTGCTGTGGTTTACCGGGCTGTCAGGCTCCGGTAAATCCACCGTGGCCGGGGCGCTGGAGCAGGCGCTGCACCGGATTGGCGTCAGCACCTATCTGCTGGACGGCGATAACGTACGCCACGGCTTATGCCGCGATCTTGGCTTCAGCGATGATGACCGCAAAGAGAATATCCGCCGCGTCGGTGAAGTGGCAAAGCTGATGGTGGATGCCGGGCTGGTGGTGCTGACGGCGTTTATCTCTCCGCACCGCGCCGAGCGTCAGATGGTGCGTGAAATGCTGGGGGAAGGGCGCTTTATCGAGGTGTTCGTTGACACGCCGCTGGCGATTTGTGAAACGCGCGATCCAAAGGGGTTATACAAAAAAGCCCGTGCCGGAGAGCTGCGTAACTTCACCGGAATTGACGCGGTGTATGAAGCGCCAGAGCCTGCGGATATTCATCTTGATGGCGAACAATTGGTAACACAATTAACCGCTCAGCTATTAGACCTGCTGCGTCAGCGAGATATCATCAAATCCTGAGATGGCTATGGCCAACGCCCCCTGCGGGGGCGGTGATCGGGCGGCGACGGCGTAACAGGCTGAAGCCGCCCAGCTTCAACGGGATATTTATGCAAAACGTTACCCCCATGCTGGCACGAAAAGACGAACGCGAACGCGAAGAGCCCTCATGGTCTTTTCCCGGCGGTGTCGTGGGCTTTGTTTCCTGGTGGGTCGCGCTGGCGATACCTTTCCTGCTGTATGGTTCCAACACGCTGTTCTTCTTCCTCTACACCTGGCCTTTCTTCCTGGCGTTACTTCCGGTCTCGGTGCTGGTCGGTATTGCTACCAGCGTGCTGCTGCGCGGCCAGCTGCTGTGGACGATGCTGATCACCGCCCTGCTGGTGATTTGCCTGTTCTGGCTGCTGTTCACGCTGCTCAGCGGCTGGTAACCTCTCCTCGTTGATGAACAAACGCATCGCTGCGTTACAAAATTTTGCCGTCGACCTGCGGCTGCCGGGCTGTTTCTGGTGCTTTTTAACGCGTTTTTATGCCGTATTCTGAGAAAGTGGTTCTATTTCACCTGTAGTGTGGAGTCGTACCAAAAGTTATGGGATGATTGAGCCGTTTTTCAGGGGGCGGGGATGGGAAAACTTACGCTGCTGTTACTTGTACTACTTGGCTGGTTGCAATATTCGCTCTGGCTGGGCAAGAACGGCATTCATGACTATACGCGCGTTAATGAGGATGTTGCGGTGCAACAGGCGAATAACGCGAAGCTAAAAGCGCGCAACGATCAGCTGTTTGCCGAAATCGACGATCTTAACGGCGGTTCGGAAGCGATTGAGGAACGCGCACGCAATGAGCTGGGGATGATTAAACCCGGCGAGACTTTCTATCGCCTTGTGCCGGATCAAAACAGAAGAAACGCGCAGCAAGGTCGAACCGCTAACCAGTAACGATACTCATGACTCCTATCGTCTCCTTCCCGGATGTGATTGCCGTGGTTCCTGCGGCAGGCATCGGCAGCCGTATGCTGTCAGAATGCCCAAAACAGTATCTCACCATTGATGGAAAAACCCTGCTCGAGCATAGCCTGGATGCGTTACTGGCGCACCCGGCGATAAAGCGCGTCATTGTTGCCCTGAGTCCGCTGGACAGCCATTTTTCTCAGCTGCCGGCTGCGCGGGATCCGCGCATCACTACCGTGATCGGCGGTGGCCAGCGCGCGGATTCGGTACTGGCCGGGCTTCAGGCGGCTGATGGCGCGGATTGGGTGCTGGTGCACGACGCAGCGCGCCCCTGTCTGCACCTCACTGACTTAACCCGCCTGCTGGCGATAACCGCGACCAGCCAGGTTGGTGGCATTCTTGCCGCGCCGGTGCGCGATACCATGAAGCGCGCCAGCCACGGACGCGCAGATATCGACCACACCGTCGATCGTGAAGCGCTGTGGCACGCACTGACCCCGCAGCTGTTTCCGCTCACCCTGCTGCGCGACTGCCTGCTGAAAGCGATTGAGGAAGGCGCCACTATTACCGATGAAGCCTCGGCGCTGGAATACTGTGGCTACCGTCCCGAACTGGTCAGCGGCCGCAGTGATAACCTGAAGGTGACGTGCCCGGAAGACCTCGCGCTGGCGCAATTCTATCTCACCCAAATACACAAAGATTAAGGAGTGCGCGTGATGCGTATCGGACACGGTTTTGATGTACATGCCTTTGGCGGCGAAGGCCCGCTGATTATTGGCGGCGTGCGTATTCCATATGAAAAAGGTTTACTGGCGCACTCCGACGGCGACGTGGCGCTGCACGCGCTGACGGATGCGCTGCTGGGGGCTGCTGCACTCGGCGACATCGGCAAACTGTTCCCTGACACCGATGATGCCTATAAAGGCGCCGACAGCCGCGAGCTGCTGCGCGAAGCGATGCGTCAGATCGCCAAAAAAGGTTATCGCGTGGGTAACGTCGACGTGACGATTATTGCTCAGGCGCCCAAAATGCTGCCGCACTCGCCGCAGATGCGCATCAATATCGCTGAAGATCTCGGGATCCATATGGATGAGGTCAACGTTAAGGCGACCACCACTGAAAAGCTCGGCTTCACCGGGCGCGGCGAGGGCATTGCCTGTGAAGCCGTTGCGCTGTTGATGAAGGCATAACGATGGATTTAACCACTCAGGGCTGGCTGTACGGCCAACCCACCGCCAGCGGCGTACTGAAAGCCAACGCCGAAGATTTCGTGGTGATTGAAGACCTTGGCTACGCGCCGGATGGTGACGGTGAACAGCTGCTGGTGCGCATTCGTAAAACCGGCTGCAACACCCGTTTCGTGGCGGAAGCGCTGGCAAAGTTTGCCGGGATCCACCCGCGGGACGTGAGCTTTGCCGGAATGAAAGATCGCCATGCGGTCACCGAGCAGTGGTTCTGCCTGCGTATTCCAGGCAAGGTCACGCCCGATCTCAGCACCTTTGAACTGAGCGGCGTGCAGGTGCTGGAAAGCGCCCGTCATCGCCGCAAGCTGCGTACCGGTGCGCTACAGGGCAATGCGTTTACGCTGATCCTGCGCCAGATCTCCGACCGCGCTGCGGTGGAGCAGCGCCTGCAACGGATCGCTGCGGGCGGCGTACCAAACTACTTTGGCAGCCAGCGTTTTGGTCATGAAGGCAATAACCTGACGATGGCCCAACGCTGGGCGGCGGATGAGATCAAAGTGCGCGAGCGTAATAAGCGCAGCTTTATTCTGTCGGCAGCGCGCAGTGCGATGTTTAATCAGGTGGTCAGCGATCGCCTGGCGCAGCAGGGCTCGCTGGGCAAAGTGTTAGCAGGTGATGCACTGCAGCTGACCGGGCGCGGTAGCTGGTTTGTGGCGGAAGCCGCAGAGCTGGAGAGCCTGCAGCAGCGCGTGGATAACAATGAGCTGCGCGTCACCGCACCGCTGCCGGGATCGGGCGAGTGGGGCACGCGTGAGGATGCGCTGGCCTTTGAGCAGAACAGCCTGGCAAGTGAAGCAGCGCTGATCGCGCTGATGGATCGTGAGCGCGTTGATGCGGCGCGCCGTGCGATGCTGGTTATCCCGCGTGATTTGCGCTGGGAGTGGCAGGATGATGCGACGCTGGAGATGAATTTCTGGCTACCGGCAGGCAGTTTTGCCACCAGCGTGGTGCGCGAACTGCTGCAGACGCAGAGCGCGCACGACGACGCCGACGAATAATCTGCCGGGTTACCGCTTCTGCGGTAACCCAATATTTCCCTTCTGTTTTTTTCTGCTGTTAATAACGAATCTAATAACTAAATTCAGCCAATTAAATATCAGGTAAGCACGGGTGTTTGTTATTTTACTGAATGATTTTATTCCGGCATAAAATGCGGTGTCTGTTTTTAATCCTATATTTAATCTTCAGTTGATGTAGTCTCATTTCCGTCAGGAATTAAGCGTCACGCATTAACAAATGGATAAATAATGATGCCAGGGATGAAATACATTTCAGCCGCAGCGGTGATGTGCCTGCTATTAGCCAATGCCGCATCGGCAAACCTGCCCGCGCTTTCGCAGGAGATTATCGAACAGCAGCAAAAGGCGCGGCTGGAGCAGGCACAGCAGCAGCGTGAAGCGCTGCTGACGCCTCAGAATATTCCCTTATTACCTGCCATTGCGGATAAGGACAGCGGCAGCTGCCAGTACATCACGCGGATTAAATTTATCCGGGCTAACAGCCTGTCGGA
Source organism: Erwinia aphidicola (assembly GCF_014773485.1). Classification (GTDB taxonomy): domain Bacteria; phylum Pseudomonadota; class Gammaproteobacteria; order Enterobacterales; family Enterobacteriaceae; genus Erwinia; species Erwinia aphidicola. Next base: position 565,680 of record NZ_JACXBP010000004.1, read on the forward strand.
AAAAGATAAAGCCGCGCTGGTGCGCCCCTTTGTTGGGCGCTGCCTGACGATGAGCAATATTATGCAGCTGCAACGTGCCGCAACCAATCGCTATATCCAGCGCGGTTTCATCACCTCACATATTTGGCTGTCTCCGCAGGATCTGACGCACGGAACGCTGGCTCTCACCGCCAGTGAAGGGCGGGTTGAGTCTATCACCCTGGGGGGAGATCGCCCGCTGATGCTTAACAGTGCTTTTCCGCACCTGATCGGACGCGTTCTGAACCTGCGCGATCTTGAGCAGGGGCTTGAGCAGCTTAACCGCCTGCGTTCGCAGCAGGTCACCATTGATATTCAGCCGGGAACCCGCGCCGGCTATTCCGCCGTGGTATTGCATCGTGATAACAGCAGGCTGCCGCTGCAGGCTGAACTGGGCATCGACAATAGCGGACAGAAAAGCACCGGACGCGGCCAGCTCAACGCCAGCGCCTCGCTGGATAACCTGCTGCGGCTGGCCGACCGCTGGCTGATTTCAGCCAGCCATAACAGCGACTTTGCCAGCAGTTACCACAGCCGGGCAGTTAACGGGGCGCTGACGTTGCCGTGGGGCTGGTGGCTGCTGAGCGTGCAGGGCGGGTGGAGCGAGCAGCTACAGACGATCCATGCCCGCAGCGGTAGCTGGGACTACCGGGGGAAGAGTGTCAGCCAGCGGCTTAATCTGAGCCGCATGCTGTGGCGAAATGACCGGAGCAGACTGGCTGCCGATGTGGGGCTGAACCACCGACGGATCACCAACCGTCTGGCGGGTGAAAAGCTGCACGTCAGCAGCCCCAGGCTCAGCGTGCTACAGCTTGGCGCCAGTTTCTCCACGCAGCTGGCGGGCGGCTACCTGACGAGCAATCCACAGGTGGATCGCGGGATAGTGCTGTCCGCTGAGGGAAAGGGCGCTGCGCAGGCGCAGGGAGGTCCGCGCAGAACCTTTACTAAATACAGCCTGAATACCAGCTATCTGTACCCGCTCAGCGAACGTCTCTCCTGGCTGACTTCTGCCTATGGGCAAGCTACGGCGGACAACCTGCACGCCAGTGAACGGCTCTCCGTGGGCGGGCAGTATTCGGTGCGCGGGTACAAAGATCGGTATCTCAGCGGTAATCGTGGCCTGTACTGGCGTAACGAACTGAACTGGCAGTTAGGCAGCCTGCCCTCGCTGGGCAGCATCAGCATCACGGCGGCGCTGGATGGCGGCTGGCTGGATGGAGAACGAGGAAACATTAGCGGTGGCAAGCTTGGCGGTAGCGCGCTGGGAATAGCGGCCGAGGGACGCGGGTTCAGCCAGTCGCTCAGCGCGGCAAAGCCGCTGGCCTATCCGCGTGGACTGCACCCGGACAGCTGGGTGATGTACTGGCAAGTGGGCGTTCGCCTGTAGCCTGCTGTTATCACGGGCCTGTCGGCCCACCCTTCAAAGGACTGAATCATGAATAAACACACTCATCCGCTGGCGCGCGGCGTCAGCTACCTGCTGATAGTTTTGACAGCGCTACAGCCTGCGCTGGCGGGAGGGATCACCGCCAGCCAGGCGGCAACCCAGGTACAGCAGGGAACGGTGCCGGTGGTGACGATTGCCCCGCCAAATGCCGCCGGGATCTCACATAACCGCTATGCCGACTTCAATGTCGCCCAACCCGGCGCCGTGCTGAACAACTCGACCGTGGCAGGGCAATCCGCGTTAGCCGGGGCGCTTGACGCCAACGCCAGCCTGCAGGGAAAGGCGGCGCAGCTGATCATCAATGAAGTGACCGGCAGCAGCCGTTCTGAGCTGCAGGGCCAGCTGGAGGTGTTTGGTCAGCGGGCGGACGTGATGATCGCTAACCCCAATGGTATCAATTGCGATGGCTGCGGAGCGATCAACAGTGCAGGGCTGACGCTGACCACCGGAAAACCGCAGCTTGATGCGCAGGGTATGCTCCACGCGCTGGAGGTGACTCAGGGCACGGTATCCATCGGTCCCGGCGGCCTGAACGGCAGCGGGCAGGACTATGTGGAGATCCTCAGCCGGGCCAGCGAGCTGAACGGCAGGATCACCGCCCGCAGCCTGGCGCTGACCCAGGGAGCCAACCGTATTGATTATCATCAGGGGCGGGTAGAGCCGATTGCCGGGGTGGGGGCGGCCCCGCAGCTGGCGGTGGATACCAAAGCGCTCGGCGGTATGTACGCCAGTAAAATTCGCCTGCTGGGCACCGAGCAGGGCGTGGGGGTTAACCTTAGTCACATAACCAGCGACCAGCAGTCGATCGTGCTCAGCGCCAACGGCAAGCTGCAGCTGGCTGATATCAATGCGAAAACCGACCTTAACGCCAGCGGCCGCGAAATCAGCGTTGCCGCCGGGAACAGGCTGAACGCGGGTAACGATATGACCCTGAGCGCGGATGCGCTGACGAATCAGGGCTCGGTTGTGGCCGCGAAAGATATGCGCATTTTCAGTGAGCGTATCAGCAACACAGGCAGCCGCGCGCGGCTTGAGGCCGGTAACAACCTGTGGCTGCAAAAGGATGCGCAGGGTGCGAAGGCGCTGCTGGTTGAAAACCGTTCGGGGACCATCACCACCGGCAGCGGCGACATGGTGATCCGCACCGAGAAGCTGAACAATCTGCGCGATCGCCTGGTGTTGGATACCCGACGAGGGGAGCATGATGAAACGGGCACCTTTCTTTATGACGACGCGTTTAATGCCGCTAAGTATCCGGATGTCAGCAAACGCCCCAAAACCAATGCGGTAAGAGAGAGATTTGACCGGTGGTGGGGGCCGGGCACCCTGTTTGAGCGGGCTATCATTCGTTATTTCGCTGACGTTTGGGTGAACAATGAGAGCACCGAATATTTTTCCCTCACCAGCGAGCAGCCAGGGGTAATTGCCTCCGGCCATCATCTCTACGCCAGCGCCGGTGAGCTGACCAATGCCGCCAGCAGCATCAGCTCAGGCGGCAAGATGGTCCTCACCGGTAACCATCTCGAGGTGCTGAGCTATGACGGCGGGATAAAAAAAGATTTCTCGATTTACCGGCGTGATGTTGCAGCTGACGGAGAGTACGAGCGCAGAAATCTGAGGGGTTACAACAATTTTTTTAAAACGGCAACCCAGGGCGTGGCACTGGAAACCGGAGAAACGCTCAACTCACGCCTGAGCGCAGAAGGCGATCTGGTGGCTGATTTTAGCGACAGCATCAGCGCCAGCCTGCCGCTACCGTTCGCGCCAACGGAAAAAACCGAGCTGACATCGGCACTGCGTCCGGACACCTTCAGCGCCCGTAACATTCTGCTGCATGCGGGGCGTATCACCAGCAATGACGGCATGACTGCCAGCGGCAATATGACCTTGATCGCTGACGACGCCATCCTCAATCAACGGGGATCGCTGACGGCCGGTGGTAACCTGTCGCTGACGGCGATTAACGACATTGAAAATATTCAGGGCAACCTGTGGGGAGAGATCGTTGAACTGCTCAGCCGCCAGGGCAGCATCCTCTCCTCCACGCCGGACCAGCCACGCGCCTTCTCCGCCGATCGTATGCAGCTGTTTTCCACTATCAACGCCGGGGCGCTGGCAATCAGTGCCGGAAAGCATATCGCGCTGAACGACACCGAGCTGCAGGTGCAGCACAGCATCAGCGCAAACAGCGGTGGCGACCTGACGATTGCGGCCAGTGACCGGCTGCTGACCCCCCCTGATTTTCTCAAGGCCGGATCAACCCTGACCGCGTTCGAGCATTACAACCGGGCGCTGCTGATCCCTGGCCGGGCGGCGGTGGACGGGGAGATATCGCTGACGGCAGGTGGGGAGATGGCATTGAACGGCGTGGGGCTGCGTGCCGGAAAGGGCATTCTTCTCTCTGCGGGCCAGAGCATTTCTCTTAGCCCTCGCACAATTTCACAGCAGAACCGCTTGCTGGATAAATGGCTCACCGTAGAAAGCCATGCAAAATATTTTCCGTCGTGGCGAGCCCCCGAACTGCGAGCCAGCCTGAACAGCGGTGCAGATCTGCAAATCCATGCCGCAGCGGATATCACTGCGCAGGGGGCACAGCTGACCAGCGTCGGAACCACCACGCTGTACGCCGGGCGCGATCTGCTGCTGGGTGCACAGGCCTATTCGTTTATCGATGCCTCAAACGATAATAACAAAGATGAACGCCAGCTGGTGGCAGACATTCAGGCAGGGAAAAACCTGACGCTGGCCGCTAACGGCAGCCTTATCACACAAGGCAGCAGTGTGAGCGCGGGCGGGGATTTAACCGCGACTGCGGGCGGCAATATGCGTTTCGAATCGGTGGCTAACCGTATCTACCGCGAGCTGAGCAACGGTTATAGCGAAACCCTAAGCCAGCAGGGAACCGCACTGACCAGCGGTGGGGTGCTGACGCTGATTGGCAGCGGCAGCATTCTGTTCCAGGCCACCCGGCTGCTGGCACAGCGCAGCCTCGACGTTGCCGCGCAAGGGGGATATCTCTATGCCCAGGAGATGGAAGAGAGCAGCAGCTATGAGAAAAAAACCACCAAACGCAAGTGGTGGGGCAAGAAAACGACCATCAGGCAAACCGGCCGTACGGTAACGAATAAAGTCACCGCCTTCACCGCTGGGGAGGATATCAGCCTGCTGAGCGGCGAAGACAGTACCTTTGAGGCCAGCAAAATCAATGCGGGCAGAAATGCCAGCCTGATTAGCCAGCGCGGTCAGGTCAACTTTCGTGCGGTAAACAACAGCGCCTTCGAGCAGACCGTTACCACCTCTAAAGGCTTCTTCATCAGGCAGGCAAACCGCGGCTATAAAGCCAGCAGCTGGGTGCTTCCCACGGTGCATTTTGGGGGTGCGCTGATGATCGAAGCGGCAGAAGGCATCAGTGCTGATGTCAAAGCTCAGAACCGCCAGCAGTTACAGGCCACGCTGGCGGTTCTGGGTAATGCGCCGGGTAACGAATGGCTTAACGCACTGAACACCCGGACTGATGTGCAGTGGAAGCCGGTTCAGGATGCTTACGAAAACTGGGATTACCACCACCAGAGCCTGAACCCGGCCGTGGCGGCGGTGATCGCTATTGCCGCTGCCGCCGTCACGGCAGGTAGCGGGCTGGCGGCAACGGCCGGCAGTGCAGCCGCCGGTAGTACGGGGGGAATGACCGGCACGGCTGCCTTCGGTGGCGGTTACTCGGGGATGATGGCGCTCACTTCTCAGGCGGCAGTGGCGCTGGTGGAAAACCAGGGTGACCTGTCTAAAACTCTTAAGGCGCTGGGGAGCCGTGAATCGGTGAAATCTCTGGCCACCTCCATGGCGGTGGGTGGCGCGCTGGCCGGTTTCGACCGGGTGCTGGATATTCAGGCGGTGAATCCGGGCAATGCCCGCCTGCCGGTGCTGGCGAACGATAACTGGCTGAAGGTCGCTCAGCGCGTAGCCGGACAGTCGGTTATCAGCTCCGGCCTGACCACCGTGATTAACGGCGGCAGCTTCCAGGATAACTTCAGCAAGGCGCTGCTGGCTTCCCTTGGCGAGCAGCTGAACGCTGAAGGCGCCGGGCTGATCGGTGACAACGGTGCGGTGCTGGGTGAACCGGGCAGGGTGCTGAGCCATGCGGTCGTCTCCGGTATTAGCGCGGAGATTGCAGGCGGCAGTGCGAAAGGCGCGGCGGTGGGCGCACTGGCGGCGGAGGTCGCAGGCATTGTCATGCAGAGCACGCTGTTCGAACCGCAGTATCTCAATGAGAACGAACGCCAGCTGGACAGGCTGCAGGAGGCGCTAAACGGCAGCGAAGCGAAAGCGCAAACCGCACGCTTTGTCGGAGCGCTGGCCGGGGCGATAAGCACCCATACTCCGGAGGGAGCCTACAGCGCGGCGAAGAGCGGCGAGCTGGTTTACCGCTACAATATGACGGAGCATATGCTGGAGCAGTTCGCGCTGGAACAGCAGCTCGACATGCTGGCAGCAGATAAAGGCGACAGCGACGCCGCGATACGCGTGGCCGGCAGGCGCGATGCGATGGCGGCGGTGGTGATTGTCGGCAGCGGCGGTCTGGCAGCGATGGTGGGCGGAACCGTGATTGCCGCCGCCGCCCCGGAGATGATACTGGCCGCCCGGCTGGCGCTGGCGGGGTGTAAAAGCAACCCGGTATTATGCCTGAACCAGGCCGGAATTTATGCCGCGGATATAGCGGCGCCGGAAGCGGCGGTCGGCACCGGCAGCCTGCTTGCGGGTAGCACAATACTGGTGGGTAAAAGCCAGGAAGAGGCAGTACAATTCGGCAGGCAAGTAGTAGCCGCGTCCGGTAATCTGCTGAAGGACGGCAAGGCAAACCAGGGTAAGCTGGGCGAGTTTATTGCTGCAAAGGGCGTTGCAGAAGGTAATCAGGTGGTATCCGCGGGCGTTGCTGAGGTAACCGGTGGCGCGTTGGCCGTCGGTGCCACGCCGGAAATCGTGGCGGCGGCGAAGGCTGAAGCGGTTACGGCCAGTGCGGCGAAGAATATTGGAAATGGCACAACAGGTTCTTTAAGTGGCCAACCAACTAAACTACCACCGAATGCCTCAGTAGAAAATATACGTTCATTGCAAAGAGAAAATGAGGGTGCGGCGATCCTGTCTCAAAATGGTTATCATGTTGAGCAGAATCCTGTAACTCCAGGGGGCAAAAATCCTGACTATAAAATTAATGGTGAGGTGTTCGATAATATCGCCCCTAAAACCAACTCAGTTCGTAATATTTATGACCGAGCTTTAGAAAAAGTGAATAGTGGTCAAACAAACAATGTTGTTATCAACTTAGCAGATACAAAAGCAAGTGTTAGTGATTTGCAAAAACAATTTAGTGATTGGCCAATTAAAGGGTTAGATAAGGTTATTGTTATCGACCAGACAGGAAAACCAATAAAAATTAAGTAAGGTGGATAAATGTCAATTGATATAGTGTGTTACACATCAATAAGTATTGATGAGCTGAGGGAAAGATTAGGCATGGTGAGGACAAAGTACAACCATCTCTTTGATGGTTCGTATCTTATGTTCGATCCACACACAATTTTAAGTCGCCAACAGCTTGAGTTAATTGATGATCGCATTGAAAAGTACAATCAAGAGACTAAGTTATTAATTGCTGAGGAGTTTGGCCTAAATGAACCAAGGTCTTACTTTTTGATTGCAGTTAATAATAAATATTTCCCTGAGTTGAATACTTCTCAAATAGCAGATGTGTTCAGGAAAGAGTTAGGGGAAAGAAATATCATTGTGCTTTTAAATGGTGAAGATTTAATCTAGATCTTGTAATGAATCCCGCCCTCATCAGGCGGGATCTTCACCATTTCAGCTCGCGTGCATGATATCCGGTGTTGCGCTTAAACTTCGGCACGTCACAGGTGCTGTGCATCGCTCACGAAAACTCTTTAAGCCACTGTGCCACCTTCCTGCGGTTAATCGGCACCACGCTTAAGCCTTCGATGCAGCCCCACAATACTGGTGGGTAAAAGCCAGGAAGAGGCAGTACAATTCGGCAGGCAGGTGGTGGCCGCGTCCGGTAATCTGCTGAAGGACGGCAAGGCGAATCAGGGTAAGCTGGGCGAGTTTATTGCTGGTAAGAATGGGGCTGGTTCTGGAGCCATTAAGCCAACAGGATTATTACCCATATCGGGCAATCCCACCACTCCGGTGAGCAGGGGAGATGCTAATAGTGAGTTCATAGTTGATAGTGCCCAGTTAGGTAAAAAACTTGGCAAGCATGTAGAGGATTTTGGCGGTAGCGCATCGAGTGAAGCTGATAGGCAATTAGTTCTAAACAGAATACATGAAATAGCTAATTATCCTGATAAAATTATACCGGGGACATTCTCAGGGCAAGGAGATAGTGGTACAAGAGGCGATGTATTCTTTAGAATTAAAGATAACGATGTTGTCGTTACTAAGCCTAACGGTACCTTTATTACCATTTTAAAGGATGGTGTGGTAAATAACACTTCTGTAAAAAATGCCTTGCAAGGGAAGTATTAAAATGATTGAAGAGTTGAAAGAGTGGCTCAGTTTCATTGTGGGAAAAAAACTTAAATCAGTTTATGGTCTTATATATTTTTTTGAGGTAGGAGATACTAACCACCCGCAAGAGTTGCAGGTTGTTTTCGAGGCGGCGATGATAAAAAAAATTAGTTGTTCATCGGATGGCGCAACAATGTTAATTCAAGACTCACCTATGATTGAAAGTGAACTAGGGGAATATGGGAAGCAATTGATCAGAGATATCTCTGACATGCCGCCTTTTGAGCGGGTAATAGGTGAAGAGTTACACGGCGTAGACATCATTACCTCTGGGGTGGAGCAAGGTGTTGTTGGTCTTAGATTCAAATTTTCTAACTCAAAAAAAATAGACATACTAACGCTTGGTGATGAAATTTCTTTCTATGAAATGACTCCATTAAAGATAATTGAAGAGGAGGGCTTAAGTTTTCTGTCTATTTATGAGTAGTGACGGTATTGGAACTGAATAACCGGACTGATATGTAATGGAAGCTGGTTGAGGATGCTAACGAAAACTGGGGTTACCACCACCAGAGCCTTTATCCGGCAGTGGCGCGGCGGAAAACCAGGGTGACCTGTCTAAAACTCTTAAGGCGCTGGGGAGCCGTGAATCGGTGAAATCTCTGGCCACCTCCATGGCGGTGGGTGGCGCGCTGGCCGGTTTCGACCGGGTGCTGGATATTCAGGCGGTGAATCCGGGCAATGCCCGCCTGCCGGTGCTGGCGAACGATAACTGGCTGAAGGTCGCTCAGCGCGTAGCCGGACAGTCGGTTATCAGCTCCGGCCTGACCACCGTGATTAACGGCGGCAGCTTCCAGGATAACTTCAGCAAGGCGCTGCTGGCTTCCCTTGGCGAGCAGCTGAACGCTGAAGGCGCCGGGCTGATCGGTGACAACGGTGCGGTGCTGGGTGAACCGGGCAGGGTGCTGAGCCATGCGGTCGTCTCCGGTATTAGCGCGGAGATTGCAGGCGGCAGTGCGAAAGGCGCGGCGGTGGGCGCACTGGCGGCGGAGGTCGCAGGCATTGTCATGCAGAGCACGCTGTTCGAACCGCAGTATCTCAATGAGAACGAACGCCAGCTGGACAGGCTGCAGGAGGCGCTAAACGGCAGCGAAGCGAAAGCGCAAACCGCACGCTTTGTCGGAGCGCTGGCCGGGGCGATAAGCACCCATACTCCGGAGGGAGCCTACAGCGCGGCGAAGAGCGGCGAGCTGGTTTACCGCTACAATATGACGGAGCATATGCTGGAGCAGTTCGCGCTGGAACAGCAGCTCGACATGCTGGCAGCAGATAAAGGCGACAGCGACGCCGCGATACGCGTGGCCGGCAGGCGCGATGCGATGGCGGCGGTGGTGATTGTCGGCAGCGGCGGTCTGGCAGCGATGGTGGGCGGAACCGTGATTGCCGCCGCCGCCCCGGAGATGATACTGGCCGCCCGGCTGGCGCTGGCGGGGTGTAAAAGCAACCCGGTATTATGCCTGAACCAGGCCGGAATTTATGCCGCGGATATAGCGGCGCCGGAAGCGGCGGTCGGCACCGGCAGCCTGCTTGCGGGTAGCACAATACTGGTGGGTAAAAGCCAGG
>NZ_JACXBP010000005.1 GCF_014773485.1 Erwinia aphidicola
AAATTCAAAAAATAATAAAAAAGAAAGATATTGAAGACATCAACAGCCATCTAAATAATTATATCCTCAGCGTATCAAAACTTCTTGATAACACCTACCATTTCAAAAAACCATCTAAGAGACAAACACAATTCACTCAACGTCACATGATAAACAAAATCATTGAGACTTATTTCACTGATAAAATACTGCACAGAACAGTAGAAGGTAAAGACACTCCTATTAATAATTTAAGCTCAGGTGAAAAAAGGACTGCACTTCTCGATTTAGCACTTGCTTTTCTTAGAGCCAACCCCAATAAATTATCATCTCAAACTATATTCGCTATTGATGAACCTGAGCTATCACTGCACGCGACAGCATGTTTCAAACAATTTGAGAAGATAAAAAAAATAAGTCACCTTGGAATACAAACGCTAATAACGACACATTGGTATGGCTTTCTCCCAGTTGTTGGGATTGGCTCAGCGACTTATATATCACCCAACCAGGCACACGTAAAACAATTAAATTTAAACTTCTTTAGAGAAGAAATTACATTATTCATCAAAGAATCAAAAGGAATTTATCTAGACACACTTGAAGTAAAAAGCAATCACGACTTAGTTCAATCAATAATAGCATCAATAACTTCAAAAAACAGTTATAACTGGCTGTTATGTGAAGGGAAGACTGATAAGGCATATTTAGAGAGACATCTTGAATTTGAGAATATCGAAAACCTTGTCGTATTACCTGTAGGTGGCTCCTTTGCCATAAAAGACATATATAGTTATTTAGTTCTTGCTCTAAAAGATAGAAAAAAAACTATAAATGGAAAGGTATTTTGTTTACTGGACACTGATAGCATATACGATAAATTCGATAGCTCTGATTCCATTCCGAATTTAAAAATAAGAAGACTGTTGTTGAACGAAACATCTGAACATATACAACTTTTAAAAACCACAGATAGCAGAGTTAGTCCCCCAACAGAAATTGAGGATGCTTTAGATAGCTCATTCTATTGGGAGTCACTTAAAAGACTTTATGAATCAGGAGTTTTAGAATTTAGTTTTATTGATGAGGCTAACACACTGTTGTCAGATATTTCCGGTGGTGCATTAAATATAAACGTTGAACAAAAAAAACTATTAACCAAATTCTTTAACGAGCCTGGTAACAAGACAAAATTCTGCGAAATTTATTGTAGCTTAATATCTGAAACAGACGAAATAAGGACACCACAATGGTTATTAGAGATTGCTAATTTCTTCCATGATGAGGCTGATGATATTTAATAACTAAAAATCACATTATCGACAATGGTATCCTAAGGTTTTAACTAAGTAAATGTATGCTCGATACGCGGCTTATATGCCGCGTGACTTTCGACTTACTTCATGCAGACCTCATCCTCTGCAGGCTGCATTTTACACCAATGCTTTATAACGGCCTGATAATGTTCATTAAGAAAGGATATGTGGCTTGATGCATCAGGTTTATTAGTATGGCACTAACAATAAGAATACTTTTTTTGCAACTCTCTTTACTTTTATGTTTAGAGCGCCGGATGAAAAGAGTCATGTGGTATTGGTTCAATTAGGCAGCATTCATAACGAATTTCACTGCTATTACATTGTTTTTCGAGGCGTCTTCCAGATTTTTAATCGGCTTAAAAATAGCGCTGGCAGTAAGAATGCGGAAGCGTAGACTCGCTTTAACCGGAAAAATCCGGTAACAGGATTGGCGTCCTGAATAAAAACGGCGATAAAATGAGATGCACCCGACATCTTGTTTGTCATATCCTTACCCTTGCCTGAGATCGCGGTAAACTAACGCAGAATCAATGGTGAGCTGGGTAGGGGCTTCTTATGAAGCGCCGGAGGTCTCCGTTTGCTCTGGTACGCCAACTCTGCCCAGCTTGCCACCCTGAAATTGGCGTTTCTGGTGGTGAGTATTTCCATTACAATCGGAGAAAATCACTATGACTCACTCATTTATCCCCCTCATATATTCCCGCCGCGCTATCTCCCAATTTAAAATTGGAGGTGTGCGATGAACTACGGCACAGCGGATATTTCCATCCTCGAGATTAACGAGCTTTGCGATCAGTGTCGGGCGCTGGCGTTTGCCATTACCGAACTCAGCCACCCCATTGCCCGTGATGTGCTGCACTGGATACGGGTTGAACGGCTGGATATGCTGAGCCTGCGTTTTGAGCCGCAGGAAGTGGTGCTGGAACTGGCCTAATTTCAGCGCATTGAGGCTGTAAATGAAGCCCGTCGCCTTTACGCGATGGGCTTTTTTGTTATCATGCGGGGCTGAATAACAGAGAAGTCATGGAGTGATTATGAAACGCATTGCTATCGATATGGATGAGGTTATCGCTGACTTTCATCCTAAAATGGTAAAAACATGGAACACGCATTTTTCCCAACGGCTGGCGCCCGAAGAGTTGAACCTGTTTCAGCTGCACCAGGATGACCCTGACCGGCTGGGAGAGCTTTTTGAGCTGGTCGTGAGCGACCCGACATTCTTTGCTGACCTCGACGTTATCGAAGACAGCCAGCGGGTGATTGCCCGGCTGAGCGAGCGGTACGAGATTTTTATTACCACCGCCGCAATGGAGGTCCCGACCTCGTTTAACGCCAAATTTCAGTGGCTGAAGACGCATTTCCCTGATATCAGACCAAGCCATATTGTGTTCTGCGGCAACAAAAGTATTATCAATGCCGATTATATGATCGACGACAATGCGTTTAACTTCGTCAATTTCTGCGGGGAAGGCCTTCTCTACTCTGCGCCACACAACCGTCTGGTTACGGGCTACCGTCGCGTGGAAAACTGGCGAGATATTGAAACCCTACTGCTGTAGCAGCAGGGCCTGGCCGCAGGCGCGTTAGCGGTTGTGATACTGCAACAGCGTGTCAATCAGCTGCTGCAGCAGCGGCTGCAGCTGAGCCGCTTTATCCCCACGCCATTTGAACGGCGGTGCTTCTTCCATGTAGTTACACTGCGCCAGTTCCAGCTGCACCGCGTGCTGGTTCTCCTGCGGTTTGCCATAGGCGCGCGTAATGTATCCCCCCTTAAAGCGCCCGTTCAGCACCCAGCTAAACTGCGACTGTGCGCCACAGCGTGCGGTCAGCTGTTGCGCCAGACGTGGGCTGCAGCTTGCCCCGTCGTTGGTGCCGAGATTCAGGTCAGGCAGCTGCCCCTCGAACAGGCGGGGGATCACTGAAGCGATCGAGTGGGCATCAAACAGCAGCGCATAGCCGTGCTGCTGCTTGATACGCGCCAGCTCCTGCTGAATTTTGCCATGATACGGCTGCCAGATATGCTGCAGATAGCCCGCCCGCTGCTGCGGAGTTGGCGTCATGCCCGGCTTGAAAGTCGGCGTGCCGTCAAACAGCGTTTCCGGGTACAGACCCGTGGTGGCCGTGGTGTAGAGTGCCTGATTATCCGGCGGACGGTTCAAATCGATCACAAAGCGTGAATAGTTTCCCACCAGCACGCTGACGCCCATCTCACGGGCGAAATCGTACAGTTTTGGAATATGCCAGTCGGTATCCGGCAAACCTTTTGCCGCATCACTCAGCCCGGCTTCCACTTCTGGTGTTAACAGCGTTCCCGCGTGGGGAATACTCAGCAGCAGCGGCAGTTTACCGGCGCTGAATTGAAAAGCGTTCATCGTTGTTCTCCTCGGTCTGCACCTCTAAACACCACCCGGCACGGCAGCTGCCCGCCGAGCCAGTAAACCAGTTCTGCCGGGCGCGTCAGCGGCCAGTGCACAAAGTCCGCCAGCTTACCGACCTCCAGCGAGCCTATCCGCTCGGCCAGCCCCAGCGCGCGCGCGCCGTGCAGCGTGACGCCAGCCAGCGCCTCTTCCGGCGTCATGCCGAATAGCGTACAACCCATATTGAGCATCAGGCGCAGCGACAGCGCGGGCGAGGTGCCCGGATTGGCATCGCTCGCCAGCGCCATCGGCACCTGATAGCGGCGGAACAGTTCAACCGGAGGATGCTGCTTTTCGCGCAGCAGGTAGAAGGCGCCCGGCAGCAGCACCGCCACCGTGCCGTGTTGCGCCATCGCCGCCACGTCACGTTCAGTGGCGTATTCAAGATGGTCAGCTGACAGCGCGTTAAACCCTGCTGCCAGCGCACCGCCGCCCAGGGAAGAGAGCTGCTCAGCGTGCAGTTTAACCGGCAGGCCAAGCTGCTGTGCAGCGCTGAACACCCGGCTAACCTGCTCAGGTGAAAACGCCAGATGCTCACAGAAAGCGTCAACCGCATCCGCCAGCTTCTCTTTAGCGACCTGCGGCAGCAGCTGCTGGCAAATCACCTCGACCCAGGCATCGGGCTGGTCTTTGTATTCCGGCGGCACCGCATGCGCCGCTAAACAGGTGGCTTCCACCTGCGCGGGCACTTCTGTAGCCAGCTGACGGATGGCTTTTAGCATGCGCAGCTCACTGTCAATCTCCAGCCCATAACCGGACTTAATCTCGACGGTGGTGACACCCTCTGCCAACAGATGCCCCAGGCGCTGACGGGCGCTGGCCACCAGCGTATCCTGCGACGCCGCCCGCGTCGCGCGCACCGTAGAGATAATCCCCCCGCCCTGCGCAGCAATCTCGCTGTAGCTGACGCCGTTCAGTCGCTGCTCAAATTCGTGACTGCGGTCGCCGCCAAAGACCAGGTGGGTATGACAATCCACCAACCCTGGCGTAACGATACCGCCGCCAAGGTCGGTACGCTGCTGCGCCACAATATGCGCACTTTGTGATAAAGGCCCGATCCAGACGATTTTTTCGCCACTCACGGCGATCGCGCCCTGTTCAATAATGCTATAGCGCCCGTCGCGCATAGTGACGACATCGGCGCCGAACCATAAATGGTCACAGCTGAGTTGCTGGTTCATCCGCTCTCCTGCGTTGTGCGCTTTACTGTTGTTTCATAAGTATGTATATGTATATACAACCTCATTGCACAGGAAGCAACCATGACTCGCTTTTTTACGCCCCGCGCCCTGCTGGCTGAAGGCTGGCAACATAATGTCCTGATTGAAGTCGATCATCTGGGTAACATCGCCGCTCTCACCGCCAACAGTACACCACAGGATGCACTGCGTCTTAAGGGTAGCGTGCTTCCGGCGATGGCTAACCTGCATTCTCACGCTTTCCAGCGCGCCATGGCCGGGCTGGCCGAAGTTGCCGGTAATCCGCAGGACAGCTTCTGGACCTGGCGCGAACTGATGTACCACATGGTGCAGCGCCTGACGCCTGCGCAAGTGACCGCGATCGCCAGCCACCTTTATGTCGATATGCTGAAAGGCGGCTATACCCAGGTGGCGGAATTCCACTATCTTCACCATCAGCCCGACGGTCAACCTTACCCTGATGACGCGATGCTGGATGCGCTGATCCTCGCGGCAGAGCGCAGCGGCATCGGCCAGACTATGTTGCCGGTGCTGTACAGCTTTGCCGGATTCGGTAGCCAGCCCGCGCAGCCCGGGCAAAAGCGCTTTATTCAGGATGCCGACAGCTACCTGGCGCAGCAGCAGCGCCTGCGACAGAAAATCGCCGCTAAGCCATTGCTGAATCAGGGGCTGTGCTTCCACTCACTGCGCGCCGTTAACCAGCAGCAGATGCGCCAGGTGCTGGAAAATAGCCCATCCGACCTGCCGGTGCATATTCATATTGCCGAACAGGAGAAAGAGGTCAACGACTCGCTGGCGTGGAGCGGTGAGCGCCCGGTTAGCTGGCTGCTGGACCGCTTTGCCGTGGATGCGCGCTGGTGCCTGATCCACGCCACGCATCTGGATGAGTCTGAAATCGCGCGCCTCGCCGCCAGCCAGGCCGTTGCTGGCCTGTGCCCGACCACCGAAGCGAACCTCGGTGACGGCATCTTCCCCGCCACGCAGTATGTGGCGCAGGGTGGCCGCTGGGGAATTGGCTCCGACAGCCATGTCTCGCTGGATGTCGTCGAGGAGCTGCGCTGGCTGGAGTACGCCCAGCGCCTGCGTGACCGCCGCCGCAACCGCATCGTTACCGCGCAGCAACCCTCGGTGGGTGATGTGCTGTATCAGCAGGCGCTGAGCGGCGGTGCGCAGGCCTGCGGGGTGAAAATTGGCAGCCTGCAGGTGGGCTATCGTGCCGACTGGCTGGTGCTGGCCGACGACGCCCTGCTCGCCAGCACGCCGGATGCGTCACTGCTGAACCGCTGGCTGTTTGCCGGCAACCGCGCGCAGATTCAGGACGTGTTTGTCGCCGGGCAGCAGCGGATTAACGACGGTATGCATGCGCAGCAGGCTGAGATCGATGCCGATCTGCGCGAAGCCCTGGAGGCACTGCGATGATCCGGCGTTACGACAGTCAGCAGTTACCCGTCAGCCGCTGGCGCAACGGCGGCGGTGAGACGCGGGAAATCATCAGCTATCCGCCCGGCGTGGTGGATTTCGACTGGCGCATCAGCATCGCCACCATCGCCAGCGACGGCGATTTTTCCACATTTCCCGGCATTGACCGCATTATCACTCTGCTGAGCGGCGATGTCGCACTCTACCGCCAGGGCGCGCTTATCCAGCATCTTGCCCTTAATCAGCCGTTCGCTTTTCCGGGTGAAGAGGCTATTGCCGCCCGTCTGGCAGGCGGTTGCAGCACTGACTTCAATATTATGGCGCGCCGCAGCCGCTATCAGCCGGCGGCAGGGATCGCCACCCAGCGCTTTGCCCCGCAGGATGAGGTTAGCGGCGTGGTGTATGTGATTGCCGGAGAGTGGCAGTGCGCAGATGGGGTGCTGGACGCAGGCCAGGGCGCCTGGTGGGGGGAAGGTGCCGGGGAGTTTATCCCGCTGAGCGAAAACGCGCAGCTGCTGTGGGGAACGTTAAAAGCCAAAGTGTCGCGCAGTTTAGCTGGATAAATCAGAGTTTATCATGGATATTTAAATATATAAGGACGTAGCATGACTGAGCCAGAATTAATTGCAAAGCAAATACTGTCTACATTGCAGAAAAGAAAACAATCAGCCTACATGAAATACTCAGAAGCTACGGGTGATGTGGTGTTGGACTTTTCAAGAGACGTGGGTTATTTAACCTATGAGTACTTCGATAGTGATAATAGAGGAAGGAATAAAAATGAAACCATCAGGTTAATAAAAACCTTAAAAAAATGCAGCTTCAGAGTTCGAATAACAGACATTGTAAAAATAGTTGCTAGTGAATTCACTGCCTATATTCCGGAAAAAATATTGGAACTGGTTCCTGGCAAACTCGGCAAGATGACCGGAGATATTTTTATTAATAAAGTGTTGATGCAGGATATGACATCACTGCTTGCCAATAAACTTTTAAACCGCATTGGTGTCAATGCCATCTTTTCCACAGCGCTTCTACTGGGAGGAGCACGCGCCAGAGCAATATACGCTTCACAACGATTGTTTAATGAGTCACCGAAAATTTATTACCGATTAAAGGATAGCGGAGATCTGGATCTTCTCTATTACATCGTTGAAGACCACCTCGAACCCTTCATCGAGGCGATATCAATTGCTAAAAAAAATCCAGGTGAATTTGAAAATATCGTCCTTACCGTGGTAGACGGCCTTAGCCAGTAGAATCAGCCGCTTTAAAACGGCAGGAGATTTTCAGCAAAAAGTAAATAATCCCTGCCGAGAAAAGCATTATAAGGAGATGACCGATCATATCTCCAGCATTGAGAGTATATATTCCACCATCATCAATCAACATCTTAATAACAAAAAACATGCTCACAAACAAAAAAACAAAGATTACAGAAAAAACAGCGATAACCAGCATCACAAACATGCGCAAATATTTTTTAATATCCATTCTTTACAGCCTCCCTTAACTAAAATTCACCTGCATAGTAAATTTCATGCCATTTAACCATCAGCACCTGATTATGCGAGTTGCGCGCCCGGAAGTATCGCTTAAACAATATGCTCCCCGCCGGTTAAAGGAGCGAGGCGCATCATTGCCCTAACCGTGATAAACGGCATTAGCCAGTAGAATCAGCCAGTTTTTAAACGGCAGGATATCTTCATGGAAAAGTAAATAATTCCTGCCGAAAAAAGAAGTATTAGGAGATGACCAATCAGATTACCCGAATTAAAAGCGTAAATACCACCATTATCAATCATCTCTTTTAACACAATAAACATACTTACAAAGAAAAAAACAAAGATTACAGCAAAAACAGCGATAACCAGCATTACAAATATGCGCAAATATTTTTTGATGTCCATTCTGTACTAGCTCCCTGAGTTATAAATTCACTTTTATCGTACACTTATTTCTATTTTACTATCAATCCTTGATTATCTGATGAAATTAAAATCCATCCTATATTTTGCCTTGGCTGACGACCTCAGCCGTGGCTCTTAAAACGCCCCAGCAGCTTGTAGCGCGACCCCGGGTAGAGCAGCTTTGCATAGGTCACCACTTTGCTGTCGCTCCAGGTCTGGCGGCGGATCAGCAGGCAAGGCTCCTGCGCTTCAATGGCCAAAAGCTGGCACTGCTGGGCATCCGGCAGCACCGCTTCAACGATATGTTCCCCGGCGGTTAATGGGGCGACGCGCATCAGATAGGTGTACGGCGTCTGGCTGTGATAATCCTGCTGCAGATAATCAGGCGCCACCAGCGGGTTGACGACGCGCTCTTCCAGCTGCACCGGCAGGTCATTTTCAAAATGGACGATAAGCGATTGGAACAGCGTTTGCCCGGTCGTTAATCCGAGCACCGCCGCCTGCTCTGGATCGGCTTTGCTTTCGCGCAGCGTGAGAATTTTGCAGCTGTGACTATGGCCGCGCTGGGCAATCTCTTCAGCAATATTATGCACTTCCAACATCGCGGTGTAGCCTTTCATCTCCGCGACAAAGGTCCCCACGCCCTGCATACGCATCAGATAACCTTCGCTGGTCAGCTCGCGCAATGCCCGGTTGATGGTCATCCTGCTGACGCCGAGTTCATTGACCAGTTCGCTTTCGGACGGCACGCGCTGGTTGGCTTTCCATACCCCTTCACTAATCTGGCTGATAATCGCCTGCTTGACACGCTGATAGATTGGCGCGGGCTGATCGCTCATGGCGGCGGAGAGTTGTGAAATGGCAGTCTGCACGACCATAGCAAGTTCCTTGTAGTGGTAATAACGGGCAGTTTACTGACTTCATTCTTGAATGTATATACATCCTCTTTGCACCGGAAAATGGCAAATTGAACCAGCATGGTGCAGCGCAGCGTCGCGCAGGGCGCCTACTGCGCGTCAGTCGAGTTTAAAAGTGCGCTCAAAGCAACCAAATTCATATTTGTGACGCAGGTGGCACAACTCTTGCTGGTTGTATAGACAAGACTATACACATGTGATTCACTCAATGATGTCTTCGACTCATATTCATTGCACACGCACTTGTCTATACAGGAGTATACCATGTCACTGACTACACATCATTGTCTGCTCACACCGGGCAAGGTGGACCTGGCCACCCTAAAAGCGATTTATCGCGGTGGGGTAAAACTGGCGCTGGACGAGCCATCACGCAGCCGTATTCAGCAGGCGAGTGCGACCGTGGATGCTATCGTCAGCTCCGGCAAGGTCACCTACGGCATCAATACCGGGTTCGGTAAGCTGGCGCAAACCACCATTCCCAACGAGCGCCTGGCCGAACTGCAGCGCAACCTGGTCCTGTCGCACAGCGTCGGTCTCGGAGAGTTGCTGCCGGATGATGTCGCGCGTGTGATCATGGCGACGAAAGTGATCAGCCTTTCTCGCGGCCACTCCGGTATTCGTATTGAACTGGTGGACGGCCTGATTAGCCTGTTTAACGCGGGTGTGATGCCGTGCATTCCAGAGAAAGGATCGGTCGGTGCTTCCGGCGATCTCGCCCCGCTGGCGCATCTCTCGCTGATGCTGCTGGGTGAAGGCGAAGTGCGCGTGGCGGGCAAACTGATGCCAGCCACGCAGGGGTTAGCCCTCGCCGGGCTGGAGCCCTTTGTGCTGGGGCCGAAAGAGGGCCTGGCGCTGCTCAACGGTACCCAGGTGTCTACTGCGCTGGCACTGCGCGGCCTGTTCGAAGCAGAAAACGCCTTCGCCGCCGGGCTGGTAGCCGGGTCGCTGTCGCTGGAAGCGATTAAAGGTTCGCTTAAACCTTTTGACCATCGCATTCATGAAGCACGCGGCCAGCAGGGGCAGATTGACGTTGCCGCAGCGGTCAGTGCCCTGCTGGAGGGCAGCGATATTCTGCCTTCACATGCCAACTGCGGGCGCGTACAGGATCCCTACTCGATTCGCTGCGTGCCGCAGGTGATGGGTGCCTGCCTCGATAACCTCAACCACGCAGCAAAAGTGCTGCAGATCGAAGCTAACGCCGCATCCGATAACCCGCTGGTATTCACCGATACGGGTGAAGTGATCTCCGGCGGCAACTTCCATGCAGAGCCGGTAGCCTTTGCCGCCGATATTATCGCGCTGGCGGTGGCCGAAATCGGTGCCATTTCCGAACGTCGCCTCGCCCTGCTGCTGGATACCGGGCTGTCCGGGCTGCCGCCGTTCCTGGTGAACGATGGCGGGGTCAATTCCGGCTTTATGATCGCCCAGGTTACCGCCGCCGCGCTGGCTTCAGAAAACAAATCCCTTGCCCATCCGGGCAGCGTCGACAGCCTGCCAACCTCAGCTAACCAGGAAGATCACGTGTCGATGGCAACCTACGCCGCGCGTCGCCTCGGCGCCATGTGCTTTAACACCGCCGCTGTGGTCGGTATCGAAGCGATGGCCGCCGCGCAGGGTATTGATTTCCATCGCCCGCTGCGCAGTTCACCGCAGCTGGAGCAGGTGTTGGCCAGCATTCGCCAGCGCGTGCCTTACCTCGAAAAAGATCGCCTGATGGCGCCTGATATTGAACAGATGCGCCTGTGGGCCAGCCAGGATACCTGGCCGGAAATGATTGCCGCGCTGCTGCCCGCACGCGCTCGCTAAGCCTTAATCCTTTGGAGGAAACTGTTATGACCGAGTCCGTAAGCAAAGCCGTCGCGCGTACCATTCGTGCCCCGCATGGTAGCACTCTGCACTGCGCCAACTGGCTGATTGAAGCCGCGTACCGCATGATCCAAAACAACCTCGATCCGGACGTGGCCGAGCGCCCGGAAGATCTGGTGGTGTACG
The DNA here is from genome assembly GCF_014773485.1 of Erwinia aphidicola. Classification (GTDB taxonomy): domain Bacteria; phylum Pseudomonadota; class Gammaproteobacteria; order Enterobacterales; family Enterobacteriaceae; genus Erwinia; species Erwinia aphidicola. The sequence goes on from NZ_JACXBP010000005.1 coordinate 11,156, forward strand.
GCGGTATTGGTAAAGCGGCGCGTAACTGGGAGTGTTTCGAGCAGATCCTGCGTTCACTGCAAGCGCTGCAGCCGGAAGAGACGCTGCTGGTGCAGTCCGGCAAGCCGGTGGGCGTTTTCCGCACACATGCCGATGCGCCACGCGTACTGATCGCAAACTCCAACCTGGTGCCGCACTGGGCGACCTGGGACCACTTCCACGAGCTGGATAAAGCGGGCCTGATGATGTACGGCCAGATGACCGCCGGGTCCTGGATCTACATTGGTGCCCAGGGCATCGTGCAGGGAACGTTTGAAACCTTCGCCGAAGCCGGCCGCCAGCACTTTGACGGCGACTTAATCGGTAAGTGGATCCTCACCGCCGGGCTGGGCGGCATGGGCGGTGCGCAACCGCTGGCGGGCGTGCTGGCCGGGGCATCAGTGCTGGCAGTGGAGTGCCAGGAGTCGCGTATCGACTTCCGCCTGCGCACCCGCTACCTCGACTACAAGGCTTACAGCATTGAAGAAGCGCTGGATATCATCACTAAAGCCAATAAAGAGAAGCGTGCCATCTCCGTTGGCCTGCTGGGTAACGCCGCCGAAATCCTGCCGGAGCTGGTTAAGCGTGCTAAAGCAGGCGGCATGAAGCCGGATATCGTCACCGATCAAACCTCCGCGCACGATCCGATTAACGGCTATCTGCCTGCGGGCTGGGATCTGGCGCGCTGGGAGTCCGAGCGCAAAACGAATCCTAAAGCCGTCGAAAAAGCGGCACGCGCTTCAATGGCGGTCCACGTGCAGGCGATGCTCGACTTCTGCCATATGGGCATTCCCACTGTCGACTACGGCAACAATATTCGTCAGGTCGCGCTGGAAGAAGGAGTGAAAAACGCCTTTGATTTCCCAGGCTTCGTTCCTGCCTATATCCGTCCGCTGTTCTGCGAAGGTAAAGGCCCGTTCCGCTGGGTGGCTCTCTCTGGCGATCCGGAGGATATCTATAAGACTGACGCCAAACTAAAAGAGCTGTTCCCGGACCATAAAAACCTGCACCGCTGGCTGGATATGGCGCAGGAGCGCATCGCTTTCCAGGGCCTTCCGGCACGTATCTGCTGGCTGGGCCTGGGCGAGCGCCATCTGGCGGGCCTGGCCTTTAACGAAATGGTGCGCAACGGCGAGCTGAAGGCGCCCGTCGTCATCGGTCGCGATCACCTTGACTGCGGCTCGGTCGCCTCGCCAAACCGTGAAACCGAAGCGATGAAGGACGGTTCAGATGCCGTTTCTGACTGGCCGCTGCTCAACGCCCTGCTGAACACCGCAGGCGGCGCGACCTGGGTCAGCCTGCACCACGGCGGCGGCGTGGGTATGGGCTTCTCACAGCATGCAGGGGTCGTCATTGTCGCCGACGGTACCAAAGAAGCCGACAAGCGCCTGGGCCGCGTGCTGTGGAATGATCCCGCCACCGGCGTGATGCGCCACGCGGATGCCGGTTATGACATCGCCAAAAACTGCGCTCATCAGCACGAGCTCAATCTGCCGATGGTCAAATAACGCCGCAACGGGCCTGGTCTGCAGGCCCGTTTTTCATCGCATCACTGCCCCTCTTACCCGCGTTTTATGCTAACTTATTTCCTGCCCGCTAAGTGAATAGCGCCCCGTACAGGAGACGTAACCGATGGCCATTCCCCTTTCGCTGATTGAAGAAGCCACAGGCTGGCGCAGGATGCTGCACGCCCAACCTGAAATGGGCTATCAGGAACATCAAACGGCTCAAATGGTGGCGCAACAGCTCACCGCAATGGGGCTACAGGTGCATCGTGGGCTGGCGGGCACTGGCGTGGTGGGCACGCTGGAAAACGGCCCCGGCCCAACGATAGGCCTGCGGGCAGATATGGATGCATTACCGATCACCGAATTAGGCAGCGCCGCTCACCGCTCGACCCGCCCCGGCGTGATGCATGCCTGCGGCCATGACGGCCATACCGCGATACTGCTGGCCGCTGCCAGGCACCTGAGCAGCACGCGCAACTTTAGTGGCACGCTGCATTTTGTCTTTCAGCCTGCGGAGGAAAACCTCGGCGGCGCACGACGCATGGTGGAAGAGGGGCTGTTTAACCTGTTCCCGATGGATGCTATTTACGGCATGCACAACTGGCCGGGGCTGCCCGCCGGGCACGTTGCGGTTAATGAAGGGGCGATGATGGCGTCGCTCGATTCGTTTGAAATTACCCTGCGCGGCCGCAGCTGCCATGCGGCGATGCCGGAAAACGGCGCGGACCCGATTGTCGCCGCCGCGCAGCTGATCCTGGCGCTGCAAACCATTCCTTCGCGCCGCCTGTCACCGCTGGCATCTGCGGTGGTCAGCATTACGCAGATCAACGGCGGTGAAGCGATTAACGTGATCCCGGAAAATGTGGTGCTGCGCGGCACGCTGCGCTGCCTGCAGGCCGATGTGCGCCAGCGCGTGCGTCAGATGATTGACGAGTTTGTCACCACCTTTACCGCCCCGCTGGGCATTGACGGCAGCATCGACTATCAGACCGATTATCCGGTAACCGCAAACCACGCGCAGGAAGCCGCCAGGGTGCGCGACTGTGCATTAACCTTGCTGCCTGCGGAAAAAGTGCAGTGGAATGTGAACCCGTCGATGGCATCAGAGGATTTTGCCTGCATGCTGGAAGCCTGCCCGGGCGCCTATTTCTGGCTGGGTGCGGATGGAGAGACGCCGTCAGCGCCGCTGCACAATGCAGGTTACGATTTTAACGATGCGCTGATCGGCCCCGGTATTGCGCTGTGGACCGCGCTGGCAGAGCAGCTGTTGCCACGTTGATCATCGCAGCGGGCGGACCGGAAAAGAGGGTCCGCCCCTACACAAGACAATGTACAGAATGGCCATATTATCCCCCCTGTAGGGGACGACCATTTTTTGCGGTCGTCCCGTGCCGAGAGTTGCCCCGGTGATGAAGACCATTTTTCCGGTCGTCCCTTTACGCCTTAATACCCCGCCTGAGCAATCAATTCTAACGCCCCATCGAGATCCGCGGCGCGCCCGGTGGCAAGGTAGCAGCAGGCGATCTGCAGCCGCAGCGACTGCGGCACCGGGACTTCCTGTGCCAGGCAACGATGGATCCACGCGGCGGTGGTTTCGGCATCCTTTGCACCCGGCAACGCACCGTCGCTCAGCACCGGCTCATCCTGGCGCCCCAGCAGCTGCTCCGGCTGTGCACCGGCAATCAGGCTGATTGCCGGGCAGCGCTGCGGGTTAGCGTAAACCTCCCCTTCTGTGCCGTTGAGCAGCAGCCCGCGCCCGCCAATATCGCTGAAGAACTTGCCGACGCGCGGGATATATTCCGGGTGCGATACGCTGGCGAGGCGCAGCGCAGCGTCCTCGGCAAACGGCGTCGCCAGCTTAGCCAGCGTATGGGCGCTGTTGCGCACTCCCATACGCCAGCGCAGCGAGAGCTGCTGCTCCATCGCCGGGCACAGCGTTCCGATGGTGATAAACGCCAGTTCACCGGCGTCCAGCTTGGCCTGCGCTTCAGCCGCTGAAGCCACCGGCGCGATACCCAGTGCGGCGAACACCGCTTCGCTGGTAACGCGAGTCGGATCGTCGCTAACGCCATGCATCAGCACCGGGAAACCGAGGCGAGAGAGCAGCAGCGCCAGCAGCGGCGTAAGGTTGCCCTGGCGGCGTGCACCGTTATAGCTGGGGATGACAACAGGCATAGGCAGGTGCGCAGGCGGCCTCAACCGCGGCATCTGCTCCTGCATCGCCTGGTAGAAGCCGAGCATCTCCTCTTCGCCTTCACCTTTGATGCGCAGCGCAATCAGGATCCCGCCCAGCTCCAGCTCGGGCACGTTGCCGGCCAGCATCTGGCGATACAGGTCGCGGGCGGTATCAATATCAATATCGCGCGCGTGATTTTTGCCGCGCCCGACCTCTTTAATAATCTTGTTATATTCCATACTCATGCCTGGTTGTCTCGATTAACGACGCCGCCTGCCTGCGGGTTTTGGCCTCATGGCAGGCGTCACGGCTTTCGGCAGCTCGCCCTCCGGCATGGGCGGCTGCTCTATTGGGAATACCGGTAGCGCACCCAGCAGGCGCGCACCATAGCTTTTGCTGATCAGACGGCGGTCATAAATAATAATCTCGCCGAAGCAGTCATGGCTGCGGATCAGGCGGCCAACCTGCTGGATAAGATTAAACGACGCGCTCGGCAGGCTCTGCACTTCAAACGGATAGCGCTTAAGGCTTTTCAGCCACTCGCCCTCGGTCAAAATAACCGGACTGTCGACCGGGGGGAAAGCAATTTTATGGATATGCACCTGGGATAGCAGGTCACCTTTAAGATCCAGCCCTTCGGCGAACGACTGTAACCCTACCAGCACGCTGGTTTCGCCCTGCTCTACGCGTTTGCGGTGCAGCGCCACCAGTGCCGGGCGCGGCTTGTCGCCCTGTACCAGCATCATCAGGCGCAGCTCGGGCAGATAGGCGATAAACTGCTGCATCGCCCGATTGCTGGCGAACAGTACCAGGATCCCTTTGTGCTGCGCCTCTTTGATCTGCTGGCGAAAAAAGTGCGCTATTTCAGCCAGGTGCATCACTTCATTCGCCAGCATCGGCTCATATTTCATCTGCGGAATAACCAGCTTGCCCTGCGTGACGTGGTTAAACGGCGAGTCGAGTGAGACAAAGCGATCGCCCGCCTTTTCACTCAGGCCGGACATCTCCTGCAGGCGCTGGAAGCTGTTGAGGGACCGCAGCGTGGCGGAGGTGACCACCACGTGAGGGATCTTACGCCACAGCAGCTTTTCCAGCTGATCGCTGACGCGGATCCCGGCGCAGTGAAACAGCAGGTGCGCATTGCCATCGCGGATCTCCCGCGCCACCCACTTTGACACCGGCGCACCGGAAGCCTGCTCCATCGCCGCCAGCCGCCACAGCTTGCTGCTGGCTTCAAACCAGCCCAGCGCACGATTCATCTGGATCAGCGTGCGCTGCAGCCGCACCACGTCAAACTGGCCGCTCTTCTCGCTGAGGTCGTTCATCAACCCTTCCGCCAGCCCGCGCAGCGCATCGCTGAGCTTGAACAGGCGGGCGCAAAGGGTGAGGATCTCCTCAGGCAGCAGGCCCATCTCAAAGCGGTACTCGCCCTCCTGGCCGTCCGGCGGCAGGTACAGGCCGAGGATCTGTGACAGCATCTGCAGCTGCTCACGCACCTCTTCACAGTGCGCTTTCAGTTTGTCTGGGTGGCTAAGCGGCGGCGGGCGCTTCGGGCGGAACTGCGCGAGGCACTGCTCCACCAGGCGGCAGAACAGGTCGAGCTGCAGCATGGTCCAGCCCGGGGTGATCTCACCGCTCATTTCGAGCGCATCACGCGCCACGTCGGGCAGATGGTGGCCTTCGTCCAGCACCAGCAGCAGGTTCTTCGGCGGCGGCAGCACCGATTCGGTTTCCAGCGCCGCCATCACCAGCGCGTGGTTCGCCACCACCACGTCGGCGTTCTCAATTTCACGCCGCGCCACGTAAAACGGGCACTCGCGGAACCAGTTGCAGTTACTGCCGAGACAGTTGGCTTTATCGGTGCTGAGGCGCTGCCACAGCGAATCTTCGATATTTTCCGCGCTGTGGTCGCGCAGGCCATCCCACTGATAGCGCTTAAGGGATTTTTCCAGTTCGGTGCAGATCGCGCGCTCATCTTTACTGGCGGTCATATCGTCGTCGAGAAACAGCAGCAGATCGCCCTGATTCTCTTCGTCCGTCGCCAGCGCCGACAGGTTGCGCGGGCAGACGTAGCGCCCGCGGCCAAAGGCGGCGGTGAACTTCAGTTCGGGGATAATCTTTTTCAGCAGCGGCAGATCCTTGCTGAAAATCTGGTCCTGCAGCGCCACGTTGGCGGTACTGACCACCAGCGGTTTTTCTTCAGCGCGGCTAACGGCAATGCCGGGGATCAGGTAGGAGAGCGTCTTACCCACGCCGGTGGGGGCTTCAATAGCCAGATGACGACCGTCGTCCCCCGACAGCGTTTTAGCCACTTCAGCAATCATCTGCCGCTGGGGAGCACGCGGAATAAAATCGGGGACTTGCTGTTGCAGGGCTTTATACCACCCGGCAATTTGCGTTTTTAACGCGACAGTTAACGCCATGACAACCACTTCCTGCTGAACAAGGCTGTATTTTTACACAGTATTGCCGTGGCGTCAGCCTGCAATGACTATTCTCCCGAGACGGCTCGCAGTTTGCCTGGCGTTTCAGACCCGCTTGTACATCACCGTTGTGGCTTCCCTCTCCCCCGCTACCGACTGCGCATAGTCCGGGATCTGCCCGGCGACCTGCCAGCCGCGGGAGGCATACAGCGGTTCCGCAACGTCGCCACTGCGGGTGTCCAGCACCAGCAGGCTGCGCCCGGCGGCACGCGCACGCTCCTCTGCCTGCTGCATCAGCGCCCGGGCAATGCCGCGCCGCCGCGCTTCAGGATGCACCAGCAGCTTGACGATTTCCGCCCGGTGCGCGCCGTTAGGCGGCATCGCCAGCACCACCATCACCGTGGCTACAATCCGCCCCTGCAGGCGCGCCACCAGCAGCTGTTTATCGCCGCACGCCAGGCTCAGCACCACGTCCTGCCAGAATCGGCTGAGCACTGCCGGATCGCGATTGACAAAGCCGACGCTGGCACCTTGCGCCACGCAGCCGTCCAGCACCCGGCACAGTGCCTCCTGCTCAGAATGAGCCTGCTGTGCGTCTAACCACTGATATTCGAGTTCATTCATGAGCGGGCCACCACCAGGGCATAGTGCGCGCCGCTGGCTTCCGGCGCGTGAAAAGAGGTTTGACCAAATAGGTGGAAGCGCAGGCAGTCGCCCTTCTCCAGCCGCCACTGCCGATCGTTCATGCGCAGTTCCAGCACGCCATCCAGCATCCAGATATGCTGCTCCAGTCCCGCCACCGGCGGGATGTCATAGTCGATGCGCGCCCCGGCTTCGAGGTGCGCCTCCACCAGCTCTGCGTGAAACGCCTGCGCCGGAGGCGAGACGCTGCGGCGCTGGTAGCCGCTCTCCGCATCGCGCCACAGGCTCTGCTGTTCAGGACGCAAAAGCTGTACCCCGCCCTGTTCCACTTCGCTGAGCAGGCGAGACATGGTTAATCCATAGGCACTGCACAGGCGATTGAGCAGTGCCGCCGTGGGGCTGCTCTCAGCACGCTCGATACGCGATAGCGAAGCGCGGCTAATCCCGGTAAGATCTGACAACACCTCCAGCGACCAGCCCTTTTCATCACGCAGATCGGCCAGACGCTGAGCAAGCCGCTGTTCCGTTGGAGTCTGTTTCACTTTATCTTCTCATATTAGGGAATTAATCTCATATATGAGATTTAACCGGAAAACCTGACAGTTTCAAGTTGTACAACTATAAATAAATTGTACAACCTGACGTAATTGGTTACGTTGGTGTCAGGAATGTAGTCAGTAAGAGGTAATGCATGACTCTGTACAGCATCGGTGATGTCGCCGAACGCTGCGGTATTAACCCGGTCACGCTGCGTGCCTGGCAGCGTCGTTATGGCCTGCTCAAGCCACAGCGCACAGAGGGTGGCCACCGCCAGTTCGACGAAGAAGACATTGAGCGCATTGAGGAGATCAAGCGCTGGATAGAGAGCGGCGTGCCGGTCGGCAAAGTTAAGGCCTTGCTGGAAGGCGAAAACGTTAATGTTGATGATGGGTGGTTTACCCTTCAGGAAGAACTGATGGTCGTGCTGCGCATGGTGCGTCCGTCCAAACTACGCGTCAAAATTGCCAGTATTGGCAAGGAAAATCCGGCCGAATCGCTTATCGATCATGTTTTTGTTCCTATCCGTCAACGACTGGGGCTGGATCAAAATACGGCTCGCGCTATGTGCAGTTTGCTGGATGGTGCTTTAATTGATTATATCTGCTTCTGTTTAGCCGGTTCGCGCAAGAAGGCAGGTAAAGATGCCCTGCTGGTAGGCTGGGGCATTACCGACCGCACGCGGCTGTGGATGGAAGCATGGCGCCTGGCGCAGCAGGGCTGGCGTATTGACGTGCTGGCGGAACCGCTGGAGTCCCCGCGACCTGAGCTCTTTCCCGGCCAGCATATCTTTGTTTACACCGGTAAAGCATTGACCAAACGCCAGCAGGAGCAGCTGGCTCACTGGCAGGAACAGGGATTCTCCATCACCTCACACGGTAATTGAAGGGGCACGGCATGACGCAACAGGCGACACTGAACCAGCTGGTAGAATTTTATGAAACGCTGGACAGCAGCCGTCTTGCGCAGCTGCCACAAATTTACCATCACGATATTCGCCTGTGCGATCCGGTGGGTGAACATCAGGGGCTGGCGGTGGTTGAACGTTACTTTGCCGAACTGCTAAAAAATATGCGCTACTGCCGCTTTATCGTCACGCTGGTGCGCGAGTTCGACAATGATGCCCTGCTGCTATGGCGTATGGAGTATGCCCACCCGGCGCTACAACGCGGCGCGGAGCAGAGCCTGGAGGGCAGCAGCTATCTGCGCTTTCGCGCGGATAAGATCGTTTTCCAGCGCGACTACTACGACATGGGCGCAATGCTGTATGAGAAACTGCCGCTGCTGGGCTCAGTGGTCAACCGGATCAAAAAGAGGCTACAGCCATGAAACGCGTTCTGATTACCGGTGCCAGTTCGGGCATTGGCCAGCAGCTGGCGCAGGATTATGCCGCCGCTGGCTGGCACGTCACCGCCTGTGGCCGCAACCGCGAACGGCTGGAAGCGCTGCAGGTTCAGCATCCACAAATTGAACTGTGCGAATTCGATATTACCGATCTGGCGCAGACGCGTTCAGCCCTCAGCAACAGGCTAGTTGATCTCGCTATCCTGTGCGCCGGCACCTGTGAATACCTTGATCATGGGCTGGTGGAAGCGGAAAAAGTCCACCGCGTGATGCAGACTAACTTTAGCGGCCCGATTAACTGCCTCGACAGCCTGCTGCCGCAAATGCAGCCCGGTAGCCGCGTGGCGCTGGTGGGTTCCACCGCCAGCCTGGTGCCACTGCCCCGGGCCGAAGCCTACGGCGCATCGAAAGCCGCGCTGGCCTATTTCGCCCGCAGCCTGGCACAGGACGTCTCGCGCCAGCAGGTCGGTATCAGCCTGGTGCTGCCCGGCTTTGTTGATACCCCGCTGACGCGGCGCAATGATTTCGCCATGCCGATGATTGTCGACGTGGTCCAGGCCTCGCGCTTTATTCGCCACGGTCTGGAGAAGGGCAAAGCGGAAATCGCTTTCCCCCGCCTGTTTGCCTTTATTCTGCGGGTCACATCCCGCCTGCCCATTGCCCTTCAGCGCCTGCTCACGCAGCGAATAGCGAGGTAGCCCGTGCGGGTTGCAATTATCGGTAGTGGTATTTCGGGTCTTAGCTGTGCGTGGAAACTTGCCGCGCGCGCTGAGGTCCATCTGTACGAGGCTGGCCCAACGCTTGGCGGTCATACCGCCACGGTGGATGTCGAGCTGGCCGGTAAACGCTGGGCGATTGATACCGGGTTTATTGTCTATAACGACCGCACCTATCCGCGCTTTCTGGCGCTGCTGGCCGAGCTCGGGCTGGAGAGTCAGCCAACGGAGATGAGCTTTTCAGTGCGCAATCAGCGCAGCGGGCTGGAGTATAACGGCCACTCGCTGACCAGCCTGTTTGCCCAGCGCAGCAATCTGCTAAAACCCTCGTTTTACCGCTTCCTCGCTGAGATTGTGCGCTTTAACCGCTGCGGCAAGCAGTGGCTGGAGCACCAGCAGGATCAGGGGACGCTGGATGATTTTCTCCGTCTGCACGGCTTCAGCGCCTTCTTTGCTCAGCACTATATTTTGCCGATGGGCGCGGCTATCTGGTCAACCTCGCTGGCGGAGATGCGCCGCATGCCGCTGGCGCAGTTTCTGCACTTCTTTAACCACCACGGCCTGCTCGATCTGGCGCAGCGCCCGCAGTGGTTCGTCATCCCCGGCGGGTCGCGCGAGTACATTCGCCGCCTGATGCAGCTGATGGGCGAGAAGATCGCTGTCTATATTAACACCCCGGTGACCCGCGTCCTGCGCGATGAGGCCGGCGTCACGCTGGAAAGCGCACGCGGCAGCGAGCGCTATGACCAGGTGATATTTGCCTGTCACAGCGATCAGGCGCTGCAATTGCTGGGCGATGCCTCCGGGGCCGAAGCGGCGATGCTGGCGGGCATCCCCTATCGCGCCAATGAAGTGGTGCTGCATACCGATATCAGTATGTTACCGAAAGCGCGCGCCGCCTGGGCCAGCTGGAACTACCGGCTGGAAGACACTCAGGCGGGAGACGAGCTGCTGGGCGCCAGCGTCACCTACAACATGAATATCCTGCAGGGGATCAAAGCGCCGCACACTTTCTGCGTCAGCCTGAACCCCACACAGCCCATCGATCCGGCCAAAGTGCTGCGCCGTTTTGAGTACCATCATCCGCAGTTTGGCCCCGACTGCCTGCACGCCCAGCAGCAGCGCCTGCTGCTCAATGGCAGCAACCGCAGCTGGTTCTGCGGCGCGTGGAGCTATAACGGTTTCCATGAAGATGGCATCCGCAGCGCGCTCGACGTGATCGCGGCGATGGAACAGGGGGAGCTGCTGTGAACAGCGTGCTGTACAGCGGCCACGTGCGCCACCGCCGTTTTACGCCGGTCGACCACCAGTTCAGCTACCGGATCTTTATGCCGTTGATTGACCTCGACGAGCTGCCGCTGCTGAAAAATGTCGGCATTGGCCACAGCCGCCTGCGCGCCGCCAGCTTCAGCAGCGACGACTACCTCGGCGGTGGCGATATCAAGCAGCGGGCACAGGCGCGTATTGCCCAGCTCACCGGCGAGCAGCTTTCCGGGCGGGTGATGCTGCTGACCCAGCTGCGCTACTTCGGCTGCTCGTTTAACCCGGTCAATTTTTACTATCTGTACGATGACGCCGACACCCTGCGCTGGATGCTGGCCGAAGTGCGCAACACGCCGTGGAATGAGCGACACACCTATGCAGTGAAACCGGACGGCAGCGAAACCACGGAAAAAGTGTTTCACGTCTCGCCGTTTAATCCGCTGGAGATGATCTACCACTGGCGGCTGTCCCCGCCGGGTAAATCGCTGCTGGTGCATATTGAAAATCACCGCGAAGGCCGTGAGTTTGATGCCACCCTGCATCTGCGCCGCCAGCCGCTTACCCGGCAAACCCTGCGCCATTTCCTCTGGCGCTTCCCGATGATGACCGTGAGAACCGCGCTGGCGATTTACTGGCAGGCGTGGAAACTTTGGCGCAAAGGTGCGCCTGTTTATGACCACAGCAAGCTGGAGAAATAAGTGATGACTGGCAGCGATATCAGCCTGACCACCCGCAGCAAAACGGGTAAACGTTTTTGTGCTTCGCGCCGGGTGGTCTTCTCCCTGCTGCAGCACATTGAGGGTGCCGGGCTGACGCTGCACGATCCCTATCTGGGCAGCCAGTTCTTCGGCGACGAGCAGGCAGCGCTGCAGGCGGAAGTGGTGGTGCATCATTGCCGTGCTTACCGCCGGGTGCTGTTCGGCGGCAGTATCGCGGCGGCGGAATCCTTTATGGACGGCGACTGGGAGACCCCGGACCTGACGGCGGTGATCCTGACGCTGGCGAACAACAGCCGCGTCGTCGATAAGCTGGAGTCCCGCCTCAGCTGGATAAGCGCCCCGCTCAATCAGCTGGTGCATGCCCTGCGCCGCAACAATGTGCGTCAGGCGAAACGCAATATCGCCGCGCACTATGACCTCGGCAACGACTTTTATACCAGCTTCCTTGACGAAGAGATGCTCTACTCCAGCGCACTGTTCCCGCAGCCGGAGATGTCGCTGGAGCAGGCACAGCAGGCCAAAATGAAGCGGCTGTGCGTCAAGCTGGCACTTAGCCCGCACGATCACCTGCTGGAGATTGGCACCGGCTGGGGGGCAATGGCCGAATATGCCGCGCGCGAATACGGCTGCCGCGTCACGACCACCACCATCTCGCAGGAGCAGTATGAATACAGCTGCCAGCGTATCGCCGCCGCCGGGCTAAGCGACCGCGTTACGGTGCTGTGCGAGGATTACCGTAACCTGACCGGGCAGTACGACAAAATCGTCTCCATTGAGATGATCGAAGCGGTCGGTAAAGCCTATATTCCGCTGTTTATCGAACGTTGCCAGCAGCTGCTGAAACCGGGCGGACGCCTGGCGATTCAGGCCATCACCATCAGCGAGGAGCGCTTTGCCAGCTACGCGCGCGGCGTCGATTTTATTCAGCGCTACATCTTCCCCGGCGGCTTCCTGCCTTCGGTCAGCCTGCTGCAGAAGACCCTGCAGGCCGTCAGTGATTTCAGCGTGCTCGACCAGTTTGAGCTTGGCCATGACTACGCGCAGACCCTGCAACACTGGCGGCGGCGCTTTGACAACGCCTGGCCGCAGCTGGCGCAGGGCCGCTTCGACGAGCGCTTCCGCCGCATGTGGCTCTATTACCTCTGCTACTGCGAAGCGGGCTTCCGCTCCAACACCATTGGCACCGTCCAGCTGACGCTGCAGCGCGCATGAGCCGCTGGCGCTTCTGGCTGTTGACCCTGGGCTTTGATCTCTACTGGGGGCTGGCGGTCGCGCTGCGCGAGCGCATCTGGCTGGCATTATCGGCGGTGGCGCTGCTGGCGTGGCTACTCTGCCCGCGCGAGGTAAAAGTCCGGCTGCTGCTGGTGGCCGCGGGTGGCGTTGCCCTCGACAGCCTGTGGCTGTGGAGCGGGCTGTTCAGCTTTAGCGGCATTGCGTTTTTCCCGCCCTGGATGCTGGCGCTGTGGCTGGTGTTCGCCTGCTGGTGGTGGCTGCTACAGCAGCGCTTTGCTTTACGTGCCCCGCTATTGGCGCTGGTGGGGGCGCTGGGCGGCCCGTTTGCTTATTTCGTCGGGGAACGGCTGGGCGCGATGCAGCTGCATCAGCCTGCGCTCCTGGTGTTTGGCGTGCTGGCGGTGGGTTGGGCGATCTATCTGCCGCTGGTGTCTGCCTGTCTCGGCTCGAGCGAGTGCCAGCCGCGGGCCGAGCGGAAAAGATGATCGGCCCCTGCCACAGTGATGATTTTTTGTAGGGGCTGACCCTCTGTTCCGGTCAGCCCGATAAAACAGGTCACAACTGCTTCAGGACGCGACTGATGAAAAAATTACTGCTGCTCCTGCTGTTGCTCTCCCCCCTTGTCCAGGCCGCTGACTGGCTGAGCTGGCGTACGGTCGGCCAGGCCACGCTGACCTGGGGGCCGTTCACCGTCTACGACTCACAGCTGCTGACGCCGAACGGGCGCTGGCAGCCGCAGCAGTGGCCCGTCTCCCTGGTGATCGTTTACCGCCGCGACATCACCCGCCAGGCGTTGCTGGACGCCACGCTGGAGCAGTGGCAGGCGCAGAAAACCGGCAGCAGCAGCCAGCAACAGCAGTGGCTGCAGCAGCTTGGTGCCATCTGGCCGGACGTCAGCGACGGTACGCGGCTGGCCTTTACTGCCGATGTCGACGGCGGCCAGTTTTACTGGCAGCCCGCCGGGATGCAGGGCGCCATGAAACCCATCGGCCCATATTTTAATCGTGAGTTCCGTGATGCTTTCCTGGGTATCTGGCTCGCGCCGAACACCACCTATCCCGATATTCGTCGGAAACTGACCGGAGGTTAACCATGTGGAAATTCCTGCTGCTGACGCTGAGCCTGCTGATTGCAGGCTGCGGTGCCAAAATTGAGGACTATCAGCAAGCCCAGCCGAAAATCGATATCTTCAGCTGGTTCAACGGCGACTCCCGCGCCTGGGGGATGGTACAGGACTACAGCGGCAAACAGATCCGCCGCTTTGAAGTGACCATTAACGGCCAGGTGGTCGGCGATACCCTGACCCTGAATGAACACTTCGTCTATGACGACGGCGAGAAGCAGCAGCGCGTCTGGCATATCCGCCGCCTGAGCGACGGCAGCTATGTCGGTACCGCCGGGGATATTATCGGCACCGCGCAGGGGCACTCCCGTGGCAACGCCTTTAACTGGCGCTATACCATGACGGTGAAAACCGACGACAGCAGCTACAAACTGAACTTTGACGACTGGATTTACCAGCAGGATGCGCAGCACCTGATGAACGTCACCTCGATGAAAAAGTTTGGCGTCGAAGTAGCGCGCGTCACGCTGTTTTTCTCTAAGCAGGCGGCCAGCGGGCAATAAAATGCCGCTTTCAGCTTAATTCCGCTGGGCGAAGGCGCTATACTTCGCCCTCCCTTAAGAAAACAGGCTTCGCTATGAACTGGCAAAAAATTGGTGTGGTGTTTATTTTTCTGCTGATGGCCGTTGGCGGCGTCGGCGGCGTGATGCTGGCTGGATACACCTTCATCGTTCGTTCCTGAGCGCAAACACTGGCGGTAATCCCCGGCCGCCCGGCTTTGATCATTTCGTTGTAACACATAACCAGCTGGAATTTCTCTCTGCCAGTCGGGCCGTTATGCTCTGAGTTTACTCCCGAACATAAAACTCAACATCATGACTGAAATCACTTCTTCGGCGCACGACGCGTTAGAGATATCGATGCCGAAGACTTCGCCTGAATAATTGCTAAGCTGGCGAAAGTTTAGACACTCCGTTGGATATGCGATATATTCAATATATGCAATCTATCCAGACGGGGTGATCGATGTCAGCCAAAAACAGTGCAGCACAAATAGAAACGGTTAGCCTGTTCAGCGGGCAGCAGCTGCGCAGCATGGTAGCTGAAGAGAGCGCTGAATATCTGGTGATCAATGTTGATCAGCTGAAAGATGCTGTGCCGTCCAAAAGCGGGACCCGCGATGCGCTGCGTAAAAAGCTGGAAAAGCTGGTTAGCAATCCCCGCCTCGATCCTTCGCTGGCATTGGCCTTTTTTGAAATCGCCCAGAACCTGCTAATGCCATCACGTGCCGGGGCTAAAACCACGCCGACGGCAAAAAACAGTGACAGTATCTTTAGCGGTTTCGAACAGTATCGAATCAATAATGAGCAGCGCAAAGAGGACCTGCGCGCATTCATTCTGGCGGACGGGCAGTGGCTCAGCTCCAGCGAACTGTCAGACAAAGCACATTTCACTAACGCCAACCGCAGCGCCGGCCCCAACGCCTGGAAACGCCGTGGCAGAACCTTTGCCGTCAGCGTTGAAGGTCAGGACCGCTACCCGGATTATGCTTTTGATGAAGCCTGGCAGCCGCTGCCGGCGGTGAAACAGGTGCTGGCTATTTTTGACGGCTCGCGCACGCCCTGGTCACTGGCCGCCTGGTTTGCCGGCAGCAATAGCTGGCTGGGCGGTCGCCGGCCGAAAGATCTGCTGAGCAGCGATCCGCAGGCGGTGATTGCCGCCGCACGGCAGGCAAAAGAGGGGGCGCAGCATGGCTAAGGAGAGCCAGTCCGAAAAGGGAGTTTCACGTTTCGCCCCGCCTTCTCACCCCGTGGCAATCAATACGTTCAGCCTGCCGGCGGGCACAACGCTGTGTCGCGTGCACCGCCAGCGCTATTCCGGCAGCAGCTTTAACAACACGGTCAGCGGCAATGCCCGCTTCAGCCCCATTTTTACCCCTGACGGAACGGTGATCCCCACGTTATATGCCGGGGAAAGTCCTCGCGTCGCGCTGTGCGAAGTGGTCTTCCACGACCTCGACCTGACTTCGCCCTGTCTGAGTTACCCTGTTGCGGCGCTGGATGCCTTTCGCCATACGCGCCTGACCACGGCTGCCGCGTTACAGCTTGCCAGCCTCGACCTGCCCTCGCTGGTAAAGATGCGCGCCGGGAAAAAACTCATCCATTCCGACGCCAGCGAATATGGGATTACCCGCCAGTGGGCTGAGGCAATCCATCAGCAGTATCCGCGTATTCAGGGAATGATGTGGCCCTCGCGCCAGCATCAGGGTAACGCATGGCTGCTGTTTGGTGACCGTATCGACGGCACTATGCTGCTCAGCGAAAGTAAAACGCAGAAGATTACTGAGCGCCCGGTAGTGGAGGAGTTGCTGGCGCTGGCGGAGAGAATGGGGCTCTATCTTGAAGAGTAACGCGCGTCTTACTGCTGCCCGACAAAACGGGCAAATTCCTGCGGGATGCGGGCAAAAGTGAACAGGAACCAGGGGGTGAAGCGTTCCGGGTGGCTGTCAATTTCACGCTGAATATCCGCCAGCGAACTGTAGCGCCAGCCGTCGGCTTCTTCCGGGTTAACCACCGGGACAGCATCGCTGATGGTGAAATAGACGTGGCCGTACTCGTGCTCGGTCAGCCCGTTGCTGAGCGGCAGGTTATAGCTCAGTTCGAACATCGGTTGCAGCGTCAGGCGCAAGCCCATCTCTTCATACAGTCGGCGTTCAGCGGCATGCTGAGTCGATTCCTGGGGGTAAGGATGCCCGCAGGTGGTGTTGCTCCACAGCCCGCCACAGTGATATTTACCGCTGGCGCGCTGCTGCAACAGCAGCTGATGGCGGGAATTGAACACGTAAACGGTGACCGCCCGATGCAGTAAGCCTTTTTCGTGTACTTCCATTTTTTCCATTTTACCCGTGGGGCGATCGTGGCGATCGACGAGGATAACTTCAATTGCAGACATGCCGACTCCTTAAGACGAATGCCACTATTCTGGCATAAGAAGTGGACATTGATCTGCATAAAATCGTGCGGTGTGTGACAATAACGGCAGAAGCGTATCCGGCGCTGGCTGCGCCGGATGCGGCTTTAATTACAGTTTGAAGCTGCTGACGACGCGCTCCAGCTGTACGCTCTGCTCTTCCATCGCCTGCGCAGCGGCGGAGACCTGCTCCACCAGCGCGGCATTCTGCTGGGTGGTGCTGTCGAGCTGGGTGATGGCTGTGTTGATCTGATCGATACCCATACTCTGCTCGCGGCTGGCCGACATAATCTCGGCCATCAGCGTATTGACGCTGCTGACGCCGCTCATCAGTTCGTCCATCGTAGTGCCCGCCTGCTGCACCAGCAGACTGCCCTCGTCGATATTCGCCACCGACTCCTCAATCAGCTTTTTAATCTCACGCGCCGAGTTCGCCGAGCGCTGTGCCAGATTACGCACCTCTGAAGCGACCACCGCAAAACCGCGCCCCTGCTCGCCCGCACGTGCGGCTTCCACCGCGGCGTTGAGCGCCAGAATGTTGGTCTGGAAGGCAATACTGTCGATGACGCTGATAATATCCACCACTTTGCGCGACGAGACGTTAATTTCCCCCATCGTCGACACCACTCTCTGCACCACCTGCGCGCCGCGTTCCGCCACCTGCGATGCATCCGCCGCCAGCTGGTTGGCATGCGTGGCGTTATCGGCATTCTGACGCACGGTACCGGTCAACTCCTCCATTGACGCCGCCGTTTCCACAATCGAACTGGACTGCTCTTCGGTGCGGGCGGAGAGATCGAGGTTGCCGCTGGCGATCTCACGCGAAGCGGTGGTAATCGCCAGCGCGCTGTCACCGACCTGGCGCATCAGCCCCTGCAGACTGGCGATAAACTGGTTGAAGCTCTGCGCCACCGCGTTGAATTCCGGGCTGGAGCTAGCTGGCAGGCGCTGGGTAAGGTCGGCACCGCCGGTGGAGAGTGCCAGAATATTGTCGTTAAGCCCGCTAAGGCGCTTCATCATGGCGCGAATAAAGCCGAGCAGCACCAGCAGCAGTACAACAGCCAGCGGGATCTGGACCAGGCCGAGACGGGTGAGAATCGAGCTGGTCTGCTGCGCTAACAGCGCGCTCGGCACATCACTGGCGAGGAACCACGGGCTGCCGCCGATCTGCTGCACCAGCAGCGTATGGCTGCCGTCTTCACCATCATAGCTGCTCTGCTGCGGCTCAGTGCCGCTGACTTTGCCCAGCATCTGGCTGAGTGCGCTCGCCATCGGCGTGTTCAGTTCCGACAGATTGCGCAGTTTTGGCGCGCCGTCGACCAGGCTGGCATCCCCCACCACTTTGCCGTCCGCTTCAACAATCAGCGTGGTACCGTGAATGGCTTCACCCATCTGCTTCGCCAGATGGTTAAAGAAGCCCAGCGTCACGTCGATAGTCGCGACGCCCCACGCGTTGCCGTCGCGATAAATCGCCATGGCGCAGTTAGTGCGCGGCTGCGGGCTGGCGGCATCCTGATAGGCTTTAGCCCAGGCGCACTGGCCCTTTGCCGCTGCCATGCCATCCTTGTACCACGACTGCTCGTAGTAATTAGGCGCCTCGGCGGAGTTCCAGTAGGTGTTGACCTGCAGCTTGTTGCTGCTGTCGCGGGCGAAGAAACTGCTGAATTTGTCGCGCGCGGGATCGCGCTGACGCGCCAGCGGCCAGACGCCGCCGCCAAACACGTCGACGTCCTGATACTGATTCACCAGCGCGGGGAGCACGGCATCAATATTGTTGCTGTCGAGCACGGCAACGGACTCGGTAATACTGCGCTGCTGTGCCTGCACGCGATTCATCATTTCCGTGATACTGGCACCGATAGTTTCTACCTCGTAGCGCACCAGACGACTCTCATTGGTCGCGAGTTGAGGCGCTACAAACAGTTTGATCACCACCACGGTGATCAGCAGCAGTAACACAAAGAAGCTGACGATCAGCAGGGTAAATCTGGCCTGGGTTGTTTTAAACATGAGCACACCACTCAACACGAAAAAGGCACAATTGCCTGATCGTGTTAACGGCGTGTTAATGAATTACTTGAGTGACAGGCTTCACAAATTTAACAAACAGCGCAGCGGGGATCACTCGCCGGCTTCAACCACCTGCTGGCGGGCGCGGAAAATATGGCCGCTGCCGTACTGCAGCAGACGTGCGACCAGCTGCAGTCCGCCATCTTCTTCCGCCTGGGCAAACTCGCGCTCCAGCGTGGTGACCGGGGCCGCCCACAGCAGATTCACCTTCTCACCCTCGCGCTTCGGCAGGGGGAACTGTCCGCTTTCGCGCCCGAGCGCGCTGGAGAGAATAAAGCCCTCAAAGCCCATCGGTGCCACCGACGACTCCAGAGTGTGCCCCTCGCCCAGCCAGCTGAGGCGTGCCCAGGGCACATGTGCGAATCCGGCTAGCGCGCTGGCCATCTGCACCGCATTCTCTTCGGTCATCACTTGTGCATCGATCGCCAGCGCCAGCTCGGCGCGCCGATACTGCGGCGCCAGATCTTCATAGAGAAAATCGACCCACGGCATCGGGCGAATGCTCATGCCCAGGGTCAGGAAATACCAGCAGCCCTCGTGGTAGTGCTGCGAGATCGCCATCGGCGGCCAGTTACCCTGATCGATGGAGTAATACTTCAGCGACTCGCCATACTGCGCTTCATAGCACTGCAGCATCTCCTGCTGGATCGGCTCCCACAGCTGGCCGTCGTGCCAGTCGCGCCAGAACTGTCGGTGCTGCTGCGCGGCGGCGTAGTACTCATTGGTGGATGCGGATCCGAGCGGCGCGGTAAGGCGGTTGGCTTTGATGCAGCTGGCGGAGTAACTGACCTGCTTATCCTGATAGAGGCTCCAGCCGGGGATCACGGCCAGCAGCTGGCCCTGATACCAGACGGCAGCACCGTCATCCGTCGGTTCCCAGACAATCTGCAATCCGGCCGGATCCAGCATCGGTTCGGCTTCCAGCGTACGGCAATATTCGGCGCTGAGCAGCGGCGGCGTGCCCTGCTGCATCGCTTCGACATCTTCCTGCATGGGTGCAGGCAGCAGGTTGCGCAGCCAGCAGCCGCGCACGGCAAACTGGGTGCGGAAGCCTTCGGCCGGCCAGATATAGAAATAGGCTGTGCGCGCATCCTGTTCGACTATCGCGATCAGCGTCTGTTGCTGATTGGTGACTTCAGCAATCGGGTAGGGCTGTGTCATAACGCCTCGACGGTGTGTGGCGGGATCCATTCCTGAAGCATAGGCCAGGATATTAAGAGAGGATGGCGCCTGAAGGCCGCCGGAGGCAAGGGTAAAAGTCTCAAAATGGCTGCGAGGGTGGCATATAACAATAGGGGCGAGGCGTGCCTCGCCCCTACGGGACCCGATGTGCGTTGGGGTCAGGCATGCCGGGCAACATAAGCGTAGGGGTCAGGCATGCCTGACCCGGGTTGAACGCTTACCCTTCCATATGGGTGCTATTGCGCAGGCGATACAGATCGCGCGCCTTCTCTTTAACCACGTTCAGCTTTGACTCCGACGCCACCAGGCCCCAGATAGTCCCCTGCTGCTGCTGATAATACTTATTCATCCCCTCAAAGTAGCTATCGCGATAGCTAACCCAGGCACGCTGCGAGGCTTTCAGCGCGCTCTGTGCCGCCGCTGACTGCCCGGCCAGCAGCAGCTTATACTGCTTGTTCAGCTCGGCATCCCAGGCTTTATTCGCCGCGTCATAGCATTGCAGATTGGCCAGGGTGCTGACCGCCTGCTGCTGACAGTTTTCCAGCTGAGTATCCAGATCCTGACGCAGGATGCCTGCGGCGCTGGCACTTCCGCTCAGCAGCAACAGCGACACGGTAACGATTTTTTTCATGATGATATCCTTATGATGATTAATACTCACGCCCGACGCGCGCCATGGCACGCTGCCAGGCGCCGCGTTGAATAGCCCAGCGCAGCAGCGCGGCAAGAGTATGAATACGCCCGTGAATAATCCGGCGCTTTATCGGGGAAAAATGCAGGCCAAAGTCTTGTAAAGCCCAGTCGGGCAGCAGCTCAATGCCCGCGGTCATTATCGCTTTCATTGCCGGGCGCGCCTGCCAGCTTGGGGCCGGGGCGTTCATCAGCAGGGAGAGCACTTCCCGCGTGCGTTCATCGCAGCGCAGCTGCGGACGCATCGCCTGCAGATATCCTTCGACGGCCGCCACGCTCTTGGGCACGTTTTGCGCACCGAGCGCTTCGGCAACCACTGCGGCCTCGGCGTAGTAACGATCCTGCTCGCCCAGGCTGAGCTGCGGATTTTTATAGCGCAGGTGCGCGGCGAGGAAACTGCTGGTCTCCGCAACGTGAACCCAGGTGAGTAGCTGCGGATCGCTGGCCTCATAGGGTTGACCGTGCGCGTCGACGCCACTGACCTTCAGGTGAATGCGCTTAACGCGCTCAATGAGGATATGAGCATCGGCGGTGTTGCCGAAGGTGGTGACGGCGATAAACTGGCTGGTACGCCGCAGCCGCCCCATCATATCTTCGCGAAAGGTGGAGTGATCCCAGACGCCCGCCAGCGGCAGCGGATGCAGCATCTGCAGCAGCAGCGCGCAGATGCCGCCGCACAGCATGGAGGTAAAGTCACCGTGCACGCGCCAGATCACGCTGTCCGGCCCGTAAAGGCCGGGGTCCCCCATCGGCTTTGACAGGTCAAATTCATTCAGCGACAGGCCGTTTAAGCGGAAGACCTGCTGCTGAATTTTATCGCGCATAGTGACCATGATGCTATTCCTCAAACCGGGCGCGTAGGGGGCGGGCATGCCCGCCCCGTCGTTCAGGTATGCCCGCCCCTCGTTACAGGTAATCAAATTCCGCATCGACGGTGCGCGCTGAATCCAGCCCGATCATCACGCTGAATTTACCCGGCTCGGCCACCTGCTGCATTCTGGCATTCCAGAAGGTCAGCGCGCTGACGTCAATCGGGAAGGTCACGGTTTGTGATTCTCCAGCCTTCAGCATAATGCGCTGGAAGCCCTTCAGCTCCTTCACCGGGCGGCTGATGCTCGCCACTTCGTCGCGCAGGTAGAGCTGCACCACCGTGGCGCCGTCGACCTTACCGCTATTCGTGACCGTCACGCTGGCATTGACCGTGCCGTTACGCGCCATCGTTGCGGACGACAATTTCACCGGCGACAGCGTGAACGTGGTGTAGCTCAGCCCATAGCCGAACGGGAACAGCGGGCCGTTCGCCTCGTCGAAATAGTGAGAGGTGTATTTGTTCGGCTTCTCATAGTTATACGGGCGGCCGGTATTCAGGTGGTTGTAATAAATCGGGATCTGGCCGACGGAACGCGGGAAGGACATCGGCAGCTTGCCCGACGGGTTGTAGTCACCGAACAGCACGTCGGCAATCGCATTACCGCCTTCGGTGCCAGGGTACCAGCTTTCCAGCATCGCATCCGACTGCTCAAGCTGGTGGGTCAGCGCCAGCGCGCGGGCATTCATCAGCACCATCACGATCGGTTTACCCGTGGCTTTCACCGCATCAATCAGCTGCAGCTGGCTGTGGGACAACGTCAGGTCCGTCCGGCTGGAGGCTTCGTGCGCCATGCCGCGCGCTTCACCAACCGCCAGCACCACCACATCAGCTTTTTTCGCGGTGGCAACGGCTTCGTCCAGCATCTGCTGCGGCGTGCGCGTATCGATGGTGACGGCCTTCTCATACAGATTCAGGAAGTCCTGAATGCCTTTATCGTCGGTAACGTTTGCCCCTTTGGCATACAGCAGCGTGGCCTTGCCGGCGGTGGCATTTTTCATCCCCTGCAGCAGCGTCACGGACTGCTTCGCGACGCCCGCGGCGGACCAGCTGCCCATAATATCAATCTGGCTGTCGGCCAGCGGGCCAATCAGCGCCACGGTGCCGGATTTTTTCAGCGGCAGCGTCTCCAGACGGTTTTTCAGCAGCACCATACTCTTGCGCGCAACATCGCGTGCTTCAGCGCGGTGCAGGCGGCTTTCGGCATTGGTATCCGCCGGGTCACTCCCCACCGGCCCGAGGTGGCTGTACGGGTCATTAAACAGGCCCATATCATATTTCACATTGAGCACGTGACGTGCAGCGTTATCAATCTCCTGCTCGCTCACCGCGCCGCTTTTCACCAGGCCCGGCAGATATTTGCTGTAGTACTCATCGCTCATGCTCATATCAATGCCGGACTGCAGCGCGATACGCACCGCGTCCTGCGGGTCACGCGCCACCCCGTGCTGAATCAGCTCTTTGATCGCACCGTGGTCGCTGATGGTAATCCCCTTGAAGCCCCAGTCATCGCGCAGCACATCCTTCAGCAGCCAGCTGTCGGCGCTGGCCGGTACGCCGTTCAGCGAGTTCAGGGCCACCATCACCCCGCCGCTGCCTGCATCCAGCGCCGCTTTGTACGGCGGCAGATAGTCCTGGAACAGGCGCTGCGGGCTCATATCCACCGTGTTGTATTCCCGCCCGCCTTCCACCGCGCCGTAGGCGGCAAAGTGCTTGACGCTGGTCATCACCGAGTAGCGGTCAGCCGGGCTTTTGCCCTGCATCGCCTTAACCATGGTGCGGCCCATCACGGACGCCAGGTAAGTATCCTCACCAAAGCCTTCCGACCCCCTGCCCCAGCGCGGTTCACGGGTGACATCAACCATCGGCGCCCAGGTCATGTTGAGGCCATCATCGGCGGCTTCATAGGCCGCAATGCGCCCAACCTGCGCCACCGCATCGGTGTCCCAGCTGGAGGCCAGTGCCAGCGGGATCGGGAACTGGGTACGCTGACCGTGGATCACATCATAGGCAAAGAACAGCGGGATCTTCAGGCGGCTGAGCTGCATCACCTGGTCCTGCATCGCACGGATATCGGGACGCGTCACCGTGTTGAAAATCGCCCCGACCTGACCGTGCTGGATCATGTCGCGGATCGCTTCTTTCGGGTTATCCGGGCCGACGGTGATCAGCCTGAGCTGGCCAATCTTCTCATCCAGCGTCATTTTTTTCAGCAGCCCGCTGACGAAAGCGTCGCGCGCCTGCGGGGTCAGTTGATGCGGGCCGATAAGCTCTTCGGCAAAAGCGGGCTGTATAGACAGAGTGACGGCAAGGCTGACAGAACAAATCCATTTCATCAGATGATTTTCTCTCAAGTGACTAGGTTGTTTGATTTTTTTTACCCAGAGGTAACAAGTGGGTGCAGTGTGTCATACCTTGAGAATAGCAGCTAGTTTTCAGGTGATGAATCACAGCGCTCGCCTCCCGGGCTTTATTGCTCGCTCACGAGTGCTACAGTAAAGCGGTGATACTGACAAGGACATGACATGCACACATCTCAACCCGCCGCACAAAAACTGATTGCTGAACTGGGCCGTATCGTTGGCCGCAACCATCTGCTCACCGAACCGGAAAAAACCGAACGCTACCGTAAGGGTTTCCGATCGGGTGAAGGCGATGCCCTCGCCGTGGTGTTTCCAGGCACTCTGCTGGAGCAGTGGCGTATTCTGCAAGCCTGCGTTGCCGCTGATGTGATTATTCTGATGCAGGCGGCCAATACCGGCCTGACGGAAGGCTCCACGCCGAACGGCAATGATTATCCGCGCGATATCGTGATTATCAGCACCCTGCGCATGGACAAAATTCAGCTGCTGGACGGCGGTAAGCAGGTGCTGGCCTTCCCGGGCAGCACGCTGTATCAGCTGGAGAAAGTGCTGAAGCCGCTGGGGCGTGAACCGCATTCGGTGATCGGTTCATCCTGTATCGGTGCCTCGGTGCTGGGCGGGATATGCAATAACTCTGGCGGCTCGCTGGTGAAGCGCGGCCCGGCCTACAGCGAGATGGCGCTGTATGCGCAGATCACCGCCGAGGGCAAACTGCAGCTGGTTAACCATCTGGGGATCGCACTTGGCAGCTCGCCGGAGCAGATCCTCAGCAAGCTGGATGATGAAAGCTGGCAGCCCGCTGACGTGCAGCACGATGAGCGCCACGCCTCCGACCACGATTACGCCGAGCGGGTGCGCGATGTTGATGCCGATACCCCCTCCCGCTTTAACGCCGACGCACGCCGCCTGTTCGAAGCCAGCGGCTGCGCCGGAAAGCTGGCGCTGTTTGCCGTCCGCCTTGACACCTTTGCCAGTGAAAGCGCCCAGCAGGTGTTTTATATCGGCACCAACGACACGGCGGTGCTTGACCAGCTGCGTCGCCATATGCTCGCTAACTTCAGTAACCTGCCGGTGGCGGGCGAATATATGCATCGCGATATTTTCGATATCGCCGAGACCTACGGCAAAGATACCTTTGTGATGATCGACAAGCTCGGTACCGACAAAATGCCGCTGTTCTTCACCCTGAAAGGGCGTGCCGATGCGCTGCTGGCGCGTATCCCGTGGCTGAAGCCGCACTTCAGCGACCGCCTGTTGCAGAAACTGGCCGCGCTGCTGCCTTCGCATCTGCCCGCGCGCATGAAGCAGTATCGCGACCGTTTTGAACATCACCTGATGCTGAAAATGTCCGGTGAGGGCGTGGCGGAAGCGCGCGCCTATCTGCAAACGTTCTTCCAGCAGGCCGAAGGCGAATATTTCGAATGTGCGGGCAAAGAGGGGGCGCACGCGTTCCTGCATCGCTTTGCGGCAGCGGGTGCGGCGGTGCGCTATCACGCGGTGCACCATACCGAGGTGGAGGATATCCTGGCGCTGGATATCGCCCTGCGCCGCAACGACCGCGACTGGTTCGAGCGGTTGCCGCCGGAGTTTGATGCGGCGCTGACGCATCGCCTCTACTACGGCCACTTCCTGTGCCACGTGTTCCATCAGGACTATATCGTGAAGAAAGGCGTGGATGTGCACGCGCTAAAAGAGAAGATGCTGGAGATTCTGGCTGCGCGCGGCGCGGAGTACCCGGCCGAGCACAATGTTGGCCATCTGTACAAGGCCAAGCCGCAGCTGAAGGCGTTTTACCAGCAGCTCGACCCGACCAACAGTTTTAATCCGGGGATTGGCAAAACCACGCGTGCGAAACACTGGGGTGAGTGCGGATGCGATAAACCATAACAGTCCACAATCACAACCCTCTGCCGAACTGAGCGGGACGACCGGAAAAAAGGGTCGTCCCGTACGCATTATCAGGGCCGGGTTATTCTTCTTTCGGTTCCTGCAATACCATCTGACCATTCTTGCGTTCAATGATCATGGTTTGCGGCGTGGAGAGCACCACCCCCTCTTTACGCAGGCGGGTAAGGATATCGAACAGCAGATCGCTTTTCGCCCCGCTCACCTGGCGCGGGCTGGCCACGTTACCGGTTACCGACAGCACAATGCCGCTGGTGGTCAGGTCTTTGAACGACACCGACGGCTCCGGGTTCTCGAGAATGCGCTCGTTTTCGTTATACACATCCAGCAGCAGCTGGCGTACCTGCTGCGGGTCGATATCCAGCGGGAAGGTCAGCGTAATGGTCGCTACGCCCTGCGCGTTGCCCATGGTGGCGTTACGCACATTCTGTGAGATCAGCTGGGAGTTTGGCACAATCACCGTCGATTTATCGCTGAGCTGGATCTCAGTGGCGCGCACGTTAATCCGGCGAATATCGCCTTCGATACCGCTGATGCTCACCAGATCGCCGACCTTCACCGGGCGCTCGGTCAGCAGGATCAGGCCAGAGATAAAGTTCTTCACTATCTCCTGTAAACCAAAACCGATACCTACCGACAGGGCGCTGACGATCCACGCCAGTTTGTTCCACTGCAGGCCCATAATCGACAGCGTCAACAGGATCACCAGCACAAAGCCGATGTTGCTGAACAGCGTGATCAGCGAGACGCGCATGCCGGTATCCATGGTGGTTTTCGGCAGGAAGTCGTGCTCCAGCCAGCGCTTCACCGAGCGCAGTACCCAGATACCGACCACCAGGCAGATCAGCGCATTCACCATATGCGCCGGCACGATATTCAGCGACTCCAGCCCTTTACCGCCCCAAAACTCAATGGCTTTCTGCACCAGCTCAATCGGCGTTGAGCTACCGAAAGTGCCGTTGAGCAGCGCCATCGCAGCGGCCAGCACCAGCAGGGTTTTGCCGATAGCGCCCAGCACCGCGGCAATCTGCCCCAGGTGGCGCTCGTCAATATTCAGCGAGGTCTGGATACGCTTACCGGTGGCATTGTTGGTCGAAAACAGGCTTTCACAGCCGTCGGCTACCAGCTGGCTGAAGATATAGAAGGTGCCAAATACCAGCCCCATCCAGATCAGCTCGTAGCTCAGGAAGCGCGCCATGGTGATATAGCCGATCGTCAGCGCAATCATAATCGCCACGCCAGTCAGCGTCAGCGCCATCTGGATCAAGCCCACCAGCGTCGACTTCACCTCCGGCTGCTGCCCTTGCTGGATCATCCGGCGGCGCACGCGGTTAGTGCGCATGCTGATCGACAGCGCGGTCGCGCCAATCAGCAGCGCGGTCATGCCGTTAGCAAAAATCGTCGTGCCAACGCTGGTGTTGGCGCTGCTGTTAAACGTTTCCACCGTCTGGAAGATAAACACCAGCGCGGCAGTGAGCGGCGGGAAAGGTTTTAACGCCATTGCCACTTCATTGGAGATATTGGGCAGGCGCCAGGACGGGCGGCGCGTGGAGAGGAAAGCGCGCCCCAGCCCGGCAATCAGCCCGCAGGAAATACTCAGGCCCACCAGCTTATCGGCGAAATCGCGCACGTCATCGATCACTTCATCGTGACGGGTAAACGCCTGGTCGAGGAAGTTAAACGCCAGCACCACGGCAGCCAGCGTGGTCATCGCGGTGGCGGCCGCAAGGAAGCTGCGGCGCAGGCGCCCTTCCGGCAGATGATGGATGCCGACCCAGGCGAGGAACTCTTCCAGGTAACGGCGGCCCAGCGTGGCGACCAGCACGGCAGCCAGTAGCCAGGCAAGCGTGCCTAAACGCCAGCCAGGTTCCCATGAGAGCGCGGCGGTTGACGTCAGCTCATCGACAAAATCACCGATCTTGCTGCTGTCATCGCTTTGGGTATTGAACAGCGGTGCCCAGAAGCGCGGGCCAAAGATGCTGCCTGCGTTGAGCGCCAGCTGGGTTTTCAGCGCGTCGCGTCGCAGGTTAACAATCTGTGCCGACAGATTAATCGAGCCGCTTTTAATCGCTTCGGCCTGCTTGATCTGGTCGTCCATTTTGCTTTTCTGGTTTTCCAGCTTGGTACGCTTGCTGGTCACTTCAGCGGTCTCTTTCACCCCGCTGTCGGCCTTGGGGGCCGGGCCAAGCACCGCCAGCTGCGCCTGCAGCTGCGCACGCTGCGGGGTAATGCTCTGTACCAGAGTATCGGCATCGCCGGACAGCTCCAGCGCCATATCATTTAGCGCGCTGAGCTTGCTGTCGTTAGTCTCGCCTGAAACCTGCTGCTTGATTTTATCCAGCACTTTCTGCATTTTTGGCAGTTCGACGGCCGCATTGACCTTCGGTGCGGCATCCTCAGTTTGCTGCGAATCGCTATTATCGGCAGCCAGCACCAGCTGCGGGGAGAGTGCGACCAGCGCCAGCAGACAGATGCGAAGAAAAGTTAACAAGCCAGACATGAAAAAGGTTCCTGATACTGAAGTAGACGCTGCGATGCGCCAGCCAATTTGCCGGCTAGTTTATGCTTTTGCCCTGGCCGGGACTATAGGATTTGCGATGTAAAAACCTGTTCGCCGTCATAAGAATAATCTATGACCGCAACTTCAGCCGCCAGTGGCAAACTGAATAAAAAAAAGTGCATGGAGCAATGATGTCCCTTCCCGGTTCTGCCATGGTAGTGCGCGATGCCGCACCTGCCGATATTGACGCTATTACCCGTATCTATGCCTGGCACGTGCTGCACGGCTGCGGCTCGTTTGAAGAGATCCCGCCCGATGCCGCAGAAATGGCCGCCCGGCTGGCTAAGGTGCACTCATTCGCCCTGCCGTGGCTGGTGGCCGAAATCGACGGCGCGGTAGTCGGCTACTGCTATGCCACCCAATATCGCCCGCGCCCCGCCTACCGATTCACCATTGAGGACTCGGTTTATATCGATGCCGAAATGGCGGGACGAGGCGTAGGTACGGCTCTGATGCAGGCGCTGATTGCCCGCTGCCAGTTGGGCAATTATCAGCAGATGCTGGCGATTATCGGCAACGGCGAGCGCAATGCGGGTTCGGTCAGTCTGCATAAAAAAATGGGCTTCGAGATTGTCGGCAACTTCCGTAAAGTCGGCTTTAAGCACGGCGAATGGCGCGATACGTTATTGATGCAGCTGGCGTTATAACGGACTGACCGAAATCGTGTCGAGCAAAAAAGAAGGTCGCCCCCTATAAATTAATCTACCGCGCTGTCATCCGGCGCACGGTTACTCACCATCTGCGAAGCTTTCTGCTTTTTATAGCTCAGCGCCGCCGGCGGCACCGGGGAGATCTTGCCGGTTTCCAGCCAGCTGCGCAGGCGGTTAGCGTCGGCAAAGTGGGTGTATTTACCAAAGGCATCCAGTACCACCAGCGATACCGGGCGCTGATTGATCACCGTGCGCATTGCCAGGCAGTGACCGGCTTCGTTGGTGAAGCCCGTTTTGGTCAGCTGAATATTCCAGTCCGGGCGATACACCAGGTGGTTGGTGTTGCGGAACGGTAGCGTGTAGGTCGGGTTGCGGAAGCTGGCCATATCTTCATGGGTGGTGCTCAGCTGGCCGATCAGCGGATAGCGCTTGGTGGCGATCAGCAGCTTGCTGAGATCGCGCGCCGTCGAGACGTTTTTGATCGACAGGCCGGTCGGTTCAACATAGTGGGTGTTGTTCATCCCCAGCTCCCGCGCTTTGGCATTCATCGCCTTGATAAACGCATCGTAGCCGCCCGGATAGTGGTGCGCCAGGCTGGCCGCCGCCCGGTTTTCAGACGACATCAGCGCCAGCAGCATCATATTTCTGCGGCTGATCTCACTGTTCAGGCGCACGCGGGAATAGATGCCGCGCATCTCCGGCGTGTGGCTGATATCTACCGCCAGCATCTCATCCATCGGCAGATGGGCATCGAGCGTCACCATCACCGTCATTAGCTTGGTAATAGAGGCGATCGGGCGCACCAGATCCGGATGGCTGGAGTAGATCACTTTATTGGTATTCATATCGACAATCATCGCGCTGCCGGAAGCAATTTCTGGCTGAGCGGCAGCGCCAGCCACCGCGGGCTGATGAGTACGGGCAGCAGCCGGCGTGAGGATGCTTTGAGCGGAACACAGCAGAACCAGACTTAACAGCGATAAACGAATTTTTGCAGGCATCGTAGAAACTTAACGGCTGATGATGACAGTGTGGATACCACACGCCGCTGCCCGCACTACAGCGGGGGCTGGCCTGCGCATAATACGCCGGATGTTAAGCATTTTCCTACAGGATATTCGTTTCCGGGCATTACCAAATCACCGCCGGTGGCCCGGCGGTTTTCAGCAACTTACCGCGTTCAGAACAGCTGGTAGCCGTAGCCCCAGATGATCACCGTCAGCGCCAGCAACACTTCAAGTACCAGGATACCGATTGCCAGCGTCGAGCCGGAAAAGCGCAGGCTCTCTTCGCGGTCGATATTCAGGAACAGGGGGATGCCGACGTACAGCAGATAGCCGGTATATACCAGCGCCAGTGCGCCAACCAGCACACAGAGCCAGACCAGCGGATAGAGCGCCACCAGCCCGCTGATAAACAGCGGCGTGGCGACGTATCCGGCGAATACCATGCAGCTGGCCAGCGAAGGCCGCTGTGGATAGTCACGCGCCATCCACCAGATCACCCGCCCCATCACCGCCACACCGGCCAGCATTAAGGCATAGAACAGGATAGCCAGCCCGAACGCGCTGGATAACGACAGGGGAATGGTGCGCTCGACGCCGACATCCCAGCCGATTTGCGTGGTGCCGATAAACGCGCATACCACCGGGATCAGAGCCAAAAGCAGCACGTGATGGGTATAATGGTGAGAAACGGTTTCGTTCTCATTTTTGATGTCGCGCATCTCACGATTCGGATGCGCCAGCAGTCCCCAGACATGGTTCATATCATTACTCCTCTGAACATCGGACCGCCAACTGGCACTGTCCCGGGCGGCATCTCTTCAAGTATACGTGGCCTTGGGTTGTTTATTTTTCAACCGATGCAAATAGCGGGTAAGCACTTCATTTTAGAGTGAAAATAAAGTGTGATTTTGGCAATTTTAACGGCGGATTTACCAGGAACGGTTAGACTTAGCGGCTTGATGTCGAAATGGAGGCCTGAATTACCGATGGATGTGAACGCGTTAATTTCCCAGTATGGCTACTGGGCCCTGTTTATTGGCTGCCTGGCCGAGGGGGAGACATTTACTTTGCTGGGCGGCGTGGCGGCCCATGAAGGGCTGCTGCGTTTTGGCTGGGTGCTACTGGTGGCGATGTGCGGCGGTATCCTCGGGGATACGGCGCTGTTTTTCGTTGGCCGCCGCTACGGTGAGCCGATCCTGAAACGCTTTAAGAAGCACCAGAAACAGATCGATAAGGCCAACCGCCTGATCCGCAAGAGGCCGGTGCTGTTCGTGATTGGCGTGCGCTTCATGTACGGGCTGCGCATTGTCGGCCCGATTATTATCGGGGCCAGCCGCCTCAGCCCACGCAAATTTCTGCTGTTTAATGTGATTGGTGCCGCACTCTGGGCGCTGATTTTCGTTTCGCTCGGCTACCTTGGCGGCCAGGTGATCGCCCCGTGGCTGCATACGCTCGATCATCACCTGAAGCGTATTTTCTGGGTGGTGCTGGCGGTCGTGATTGTCTGGGGTATTCGCATTGCGCTGAAGCGCCGCGATAAGTAACAGCGGGCCGATCGAAAAAAAGATCGGCCCCTACGGAATACCTGTGGGTAGAGAGCGAAAAAAATCGGCGTAGGCCGGGGCGCGCACCTGTTTTAATACCTCAGCCAGCTGTTCCAGCGGCGCATCTGACCAGTCAACCCGCAGATCGATATCGGCATAGCGCCGCTGATGCCAGACTTTAAGCGCGGCAGAGCGAATGCCGCGCTGGTCGCCACCGGCCTGCTGTGCGGCATGCAACGCCGCCAGCACACGGTCGGCCAGCGGTAAGTCGCTAAATTTCTCAAAGGCGTCAAGCATGGCGCCCGTCACCCCGGCGCCGACCAGCATATTGCCAGCTACCGCCACCTGTGTTCCCGCCACGCTGCCAAACCATGGACCGCACTGGCGGCCGCTCCAGTGTGCGCTGCTGCCTGCGTTATCTATAATCAGCACCTGCCGCCGCTGGCACTGGTCATCCTCCTGCAACAGCCGGCGCAGCACCTGTCCGGCATTAAGCCCGCCAGCCAGCAGCTCAAGCCCGCGACTGCCGTACAGCGGATTGGTCAGCGCCTGAGTCGCGATAGCTCCTGTCCCGCTGCGGCCGTGGATCACCAACGCTCCCACCGCCGGACCGCCGGTTGCAGTGGCCGCTGCCAGCTCACCGCTTACGGCATCGCGCGCCACAATCGAAAAGGTCATCGCCCCCCCTTCTGCCAGTCAGATGAAATTTATATGGATAAATTATTGCACTCACCGCTATTTATACGCATAAATAACAGACAGGACAAATTTTGTTCATCCGCGTGTTATCACTGCGGCCTGAACACTCTGCTTAACGAGGACCACCATGTTGAGATCGCTACGCACCGTGCTGCACTCTCTTCCCGTCTGCCTGAGCTTGCTGGCTACCCTGCCTGCGGCTTATGCCGATACGCCGCCTGGCGTACTGGTGATTGGCCAGGTGGCAGAACCGCAATCCCTTGACCCGCAGGTGGCTACCGCCGCGAACGACTCGCGCATTCTGGTGAATATTTACGACGGGCTGGTGCGTAACGCACCCGGTTCGCTGTCGATTGAACCGGCGCTGGCCAGCCGCTGGGAGATCAGCCCCGACGGGCTGAAATACACCTTCCATCTGCGCGACAATGTGAAGTTCCAGGATGGCACCCCGCTGGATGCCGACGCGGTGAAGTTCACCTTCGAACGGATGCTCAACAAGCAGCATCCCTACTATCACACCGGCCCGTTCCCGCTCAGCTTCTTCTTCTCGTCAATCGACCAGATCGCCACGCCGGATGCGCACACGGTGGTGTTTACCCTGAAACAGCCCTTTGCTCCGCTGCTCTCCAATCTCGCCACCCCTGCCGGGCTGATCGTCTCACCGACGGCGGTGAAAAAGTATGACAAAGAGTATGGCCGCCATCCGGTCGGCACCGGCGCCTTCAGTTTTGCCGAGTGGCAGGCCAATCAGCGCGTGGTGCTGACGGCAAATAAAAACTACTGGGACGGCGCGCCACAGCTTGAGGCAGCCGTCTTCCGCCCCATCACCGATGGCAATACCCGCACTGCGGAGATGCTCTCCGGCGGCATTGATGCGATGGTGGAAGTGCCGCCGGATACGGTGAAAACCTTTGCCGGTAACCCGCAGTTCCAGATGTACCAGGCGGTCGGCCCACACGTGTGGTTCCTGCTGCTGAATACGCGCGAGAAGCCGTTCAACGACAAGCGCGTACGCCAGGCGGTGAACTATGCGGTCAACAAGCAGGCGCTGGTCGACAAGGTTTTGCAGGGGTCGGCGCAGGTTGCCGATGGCCCGATCCCGTCTGCCTTTAGCTGGGCCGCGAACAAAGACGTTGGCCCTTACCCTTATGACCCGGACAAGGCGCGGGCGCTGCTGAAAGAAGCGGGAGCAGAGGGCGCAACGCTCAACTTCTACGTCACCGAGGGCGGTTCCGGCATGCTCGACCCCATCCCGATGGCGACCGCAATCCAGGCCGATCTGAAAGCCGTCGGCCTGAAGGTCAATATTCAGACCTGGGAGTGGAATACCTATCTTGCCAAAGTGAACGCCGGGCTGACGCCGCAGACGCAGATGGCGGAGATGGCGTGGATGACTAACGACCCGGATACCCTGCCGTTCCTCACCCTGCGCCGCGATGCGTGGCCGGATAAAGGCGGCTTTAACTCCGGCTACTACAGCAATCCGCAGGTCGATAAGCTGCTGGATGAGGCGCGCACCTCCAGCGATCGGCAAAAGCGTGGCGCGCTCTACCGCCAGGTACAGGCTATCGTCCACGACGATGCACCATGGCTGTTCGTCGCCAACTGGAAGCAGAACGCCGTTACCACGCGCCCGGTGCAGAATTTTGCCCTGCAGCCTAACTTCAATCTGATCCTGCATCGGGTCAGCAAACCATAACGGGGGCGCTATGTGGCGTTATCTCCTGCGGCGGCTGATTGGCGTGATCCCGGTGATCGTTGGCCTGTCGCTGATTGTCTTTTTGATTATGGCGATGATCCCCGGCAACCCGGCGCAGGCGCTGCTGGGCGCTTATGCCACGCCGGAAAATGTCGCGCGCGTCAGCGGCGAGCTGGGGTTGGACAAACCGCTGTGGCAGCAATATTTCATCTGGGTAAATAACCTGCTGCACGGCGATTTTGGCCGCTCCTACGTGCTGAATCGCCCGGTGATTGATGAAGTGCTGGAGCGCTTTGCAGCCACTCTGCTGCTTGGCGGCTGTGCGCTGCTGCTCAGCGTGATCTTCGGCCTGCTGGCCGGAGTCACCTCGGCGGTGCGCCAGTTTGGCTGGGGTGACCGGCTGATCACCCTGCTGGTGCTGGTGGGCATTTCGCTGCCGTCGTTTCTCATCGGGCTGCTGATGATTATGCTGTTTGCCGTCAGCCTGCGCTGGTTTCCGGCTTCCGGCATGTTTGCTATCTACGGCGGTGGCGGCGCAGGCGATCTGCTGCATCACCTGGTCCTGCCAACCGTCACGCTGGCGGTGGTCGCCACCGGGGTGATTGCCCGCCTGACGCGCACCGCGATGCTGGAAGTGCTGCGCCAGGACTATATTCGTACCGCGCGCGCCAAGGGCGTCAGCGAACGCCGGGTAATCTGGCGTCATGCCTTCCGCGTCGCGCTGGTGTCGGTGATCCCTGCTATCGGTATCCAGGCCGGTTTTGTGCTCGGCGGCGCGGTATATATCGAAACCGTGTTTCAGTGGCCGGGGCTGGGAGCGATGCTGGTGAAAGCCGTCTCAACCCGCGATCTGCTGCTGGTGCAGGGCGGCGTGCTGGTGGCCGCCATTGCATATGTGTTGATCAATCTGCTGACCGATATCGTGCAGGCCTGTCTCGACCCGAGGGTAAAATCATGACGGAGACAACTCTGATCCCCCCACGCCGCACCGGCTGGTCGCTGCTACTGCATAACCGGCTGGCCGCCTTTGGCCTGCTGCTGCTGGCTGTCACACTGCTTAGCGCGCTGATCGCCCCGCTGCTACCGCTGCCGGACCCGGATGCTACTGACCTGCTGCAACGCCTCGCGCCACCGCTAACGCCGGGCCATCTGCTCGGCACCGATGCGCTGGGGCGCGATATGCTGTCACGGCTACTGTGGGGCACCCGCGTGTCGGTAGCGGTCGGGCTGTGCGCCACGCTGCTGGCAGCGGTGTGCGGCACGCTAATTGGGCTGATTGCCGGCTATACCGCCGGGCGCACCGATACAATCCTGATGCGCCTGATCGACA
Source organism: Erwinia aphidicola (assembly GCF_014773485.1). Taxonomy (GTDB): domain Bacteria; phylum Pseudomonadota; class Gammaproteobacteria; order Enterobacterales; family Enterobacteriaceae; genus Erwinia; species Erwinia aphidicola. The sequence goes on from NZ_JACXBP010000005.1 coordinate 46,335, forward strand.
TGATTATGGCCTTTCCCTATATTCTGCTGGCGCTGGCGATTGTGGCGGTGCTTGGCCCCGGGCTGCTCAACGCGCTGTACGCCATCGCGCTGGTCAACATCCCCTTCTTTGCGCGTAACGTGCGTGGTTTAACGCTTGGCCTGCGCGGGCGCGACTTTATTCAGGCGGCGCAGCTTTCCGGTAAAAATCATCCACAAACTCTGCTGACTGAAGTGCTGCCCAACGTGCTGCCGCTGATTGTGGTCACGCTCTCTACGACCGTGGGCTGGATGATCCTGGAAACCGCCGGACTCTCTTTCCTCGGTCTGGGCACGCAGCCACCGGATGCGGATTTAGGCTCCATGCTCGGCCAGGGGCGCAATCAGCTGTTTATCGCGCCACACGTGGCGCTGGTACCTGGGGTGATGATTTTTGTCCTGGTGATCGCCTTTAACCTGCTGGGTGACGGCATTCGCGACTTGCTCGATCCGCGGTTGAAATCCGGCGCACTGCTGCGATCGCAGGCGATGACCCGCGTACAGCGTGCCGCGGTCCCGCCGCGCAAAGCCCCCGAGGCCCTGCTGGAAGTGGTCGATTTACAGGTCGCCTTTCACCGCGGCAGCCACCCGGTGCCCACCGTGAAAGGCGTTAGCTTCCACCTGCAGGCCGGGGAGTGCCTCGGGCTGATCGGCGAGAGCGGCTCCGGTAAAAGCGTCAGCGCGCTGGCGATAATGGGGCTGGTCTCCTCACCGCCAGCAGTCATTACCGGCGGCAGCATTTGGCTGGGTGATGAGGAGCTGCTGGCGCTTTCCCCGACACACATGCAGCAGCGGCGCGGCGTGCGGGTTTCCTATATTTTCCAGGACCCACTCACCTCACTGCATCCGCAAATGCGCGTTGGGCAGCAGCTGGTGGAAGCTATCCAGTGCCACCAGCCATTGAGCAACAGCGCCGCCCGAGCCAAAGCCATCGCGCTGCTGGAGGACACCGGTATTCAGCAGGCGGCGCAGCGCTTCGATGCCTGGCCGCACCAGCTTTCCGGCGGGCAGCGCCAGCGCGTCGGCATTGCGATTGCGCTGGCGAATGACCCGCAGGTGATCATCGCCGATGAGCCAACCACGGCGCTCGACGTCACGGTACAGGCACGTATTCTGGCGCTGTTGAACGATCTGCGCCATCGGCGCGGCCTGGCCCTGCTGTTTATCACCCATGACTTTGCCGTGGTCAGCGAGATGTGCGATCGCGTGGCGGTGATGCGCCAGGGTGAAATCGTTGAACAGGGACAGGCTACGCACGTGTTGCAGAACCCGCAGCATGCCTACACGCAGCGGCTGATTGCCAGCGTGCCGCAGCGGGGCCAGGGCCGGGCATTCCTGCAACAGATCCGCCAGTATCAGGCGCAGGAGGAAGCATGAGGAATAAAGTGGTCGAAATCCGCCAGCTGACGAAAACGTTCCCCGGCAGCGCAGGCTGGTTTAGCCGCCCGGCGGCGGTTAAGGCAGTGAGAGGCATCAGCCTCGATCTCTGGCAGGGCGAGACGTTGGCGATTGTCGGCGAAAGCGGCAGCGGGAAAAGCACCCTCGCCCGCATGCTGGTCGGGCTGGAGTCCCCTACCTCCGGCAGCCTGAAGATTCAGGGTGAAGAGGCCAGCGTTCTGGCAGCCCGAGGCGTTCAGGCGTTCGGCAAAACCATCCAGTATGTGTTTCAGGACCCGGTAGCCTCGCTCAATCCGCGCAAAACCCTGCGTCAGACGCTGAGCGTACCGCTGCAGAGGCTGTGCGGCTATGGTTCCGCACAGTGTCTGCCGCGCCTGCAGCAGCTGATGGCGGCGGTCAATATGCCGGTGGATGCGCTGAACTGCTACCCCCACGAGTTCTCGGGCGGCCAGGCGCAGCGGCTGGCGATTGCCCGCGCGCTGGCGGCCGAAGCGCAAATTTTGGTGCTGGATGAGCCGGTCAGCGCGCTGGATGTCTCCGTGCAGGCGCAGGTGCTGCTGTTGCTGGACGACCTAAAGCAGCAGTTCGGGCTCTCCTATCTGTTTATCAGCCACGATCTGGCGGTGGTCGAGTCGATTGCTGACCGCGTAGCGGTGATGAATTCTGGTACTATTGTTGAATGTGCCGCCACGGAAAAGCTGTTTCGCGCGCCAGAGCATGACTACAGCCGCCAGCTACTGGCAAGCGCCCCACACATTTGAGTCAACAGGTGATTATGCCCGCAGAAGATTCACGCCCGCCGGAAGCGGTAAAACGGAAACGTACCGATGAGATTGTTGATGCTATCAAGCAGAGCATCGTTGACGATAATTTGCTGCCCGGCGACCGCCTGCCACAGGAAAAAGAGCTCATTGCCCGCTTCTCCGCCGGGAAAAGCACGGTGCGAGAGGCGCTGAAAGCGCTGGAAGCTCAGGGGCTGATCCGCACCCGTACCGGCCCCGGCGGCGGCGCGTTTATCGACAGCATGCCGGAAGCCCGCGCCATGAGCCTGCTGTCGAACTACCTGTTTACCCGCGAGCTTACCATCGAACATATCTATGCCCTGCGTAAAACGCTGGAACCCCAGGTGGCCGTCAGCGCCATTGGACAGATAGATGATGCCGGTTTTGCCCGCCTGCACCAGCTGATCGGCGTGTATGACCATCCTCCCGCCGATGAGCAGGAGCGCTGGGACCAGCGCATGGCCGAGCTGGATTTTCACGGCGTGGTCGCCAGCTACTCCAGCAACCCGCTGCTGGCGTTTTTCTGCCGGTTTTTGCAGCGCCTGCTGAAAGATCTGGCGGTGTGCAAGGACATCTACCAGCAGCCGCAGCCGGTTGATCGCCGCCAGGGAATTGAGTATCAGTACCAGCTGATCGATGCGCTGCGCCGTCAGGATGCCGTGGCGGTAGAGCGGGTGATGGTGGCACATATGGCGCACGCTGCTCAGACGATGCTGGCTTTGCAGGCCACGCTGCAGGAGCGTTTTCTGCACGACGATAGTTAAGCACGCCGTCCAGACAACCATCTGGCCCGCAGGGCTGTGGCATGCCGCGCCCGGCTTTTATGCTACGCATGTGAAAACAGCGGCTATAGTTAAGCGATGAAAAATGTAAAACGACCTATTGAAAACCATGGCGTAATTGGTGATTTACGCACCTGTGCGCTGATCGCCGATGATGGCGCGCTCGACTACTTCTGCTGGCCAAATCTGGACAGCCCTTCGGTATTTACCGCCCTGCTCGACAGCGATGATGCCGGTCTGTTTAGCATCAGCCCCGACTGGCCCGATGCGCGGCGTATGCAGCTCTACCTTCCCGAGAGCAATATTCTGCAAACGCGCTGGCTCGACGACCGTGGCGTGGTGGAAGTCACCGACTATATGCCGATTTGCCAACGGCAGGACAGCCTGCCGCGTATTGTGCGCCGCATTAAAGTGATCCAGGGCAGTGCCACCATTCAGCTCTGCTGCTCCCCGGTTCATGATTATGCCCGGGCGGATACGCAGGCCACCCTCCAGACTGGCTCGGTGACCTTCCACGCTGACGGCCAGCCCACGCTGCGCCTGACCGGCGATGTCGATTTTACCCTGGACGATGCCGCCGCCGTCGCCCGCTTTGAGCTGAAGACCGGCGAGTGCCGCGAGTTTATTTTCGGCGCAGAGGAGGATCAACACCTTGATGATGAGCGCTCTGATAGCTGCTTCGAGGCGACGCTCGCCTACTGGCGCAGCTGGAGCTCGCACAGCAGCTATCGCGGCCGCTGGCGCGAAATGGTGCAGCGCTCGGCGCTGACGCTCAAACTTTTGACCTCCTGGCAGCACGGTTCCATTGCTGCCGCCGCCACCTTTGGCCTGCCGGAAGAGCTGGGGGGCGAACGCAACTGGGACTATCGCGCCTCGTGGATCCGCGATGCCTCTTTCAGCATGTATGCCCTGATGCGCCTGGGGTACGTGGACGAGGCGAAAAACTTTACCCACTGGGTGGCGAAGTGCGTGGAGAACAGCCATCACGATGTGGAGAAGCTGCAGGTGATGTACCGCCTCGACAGCGGCACCGAGCTGCATGAGAGCGAACTGCTCAACCTGTCCGGTTACGCCGGTTCCACCCCGGTGCGCATCGGTAATGATGCCTGGCGCCAGTCGCAGCTCGATATTTACGGCGAGCTGATGGATGCGATTTATCTGGCGAATAAATATGGCGAGGCGATCTCGCAGCGCGGCTGGCAGCACGTCAGCCGCATGATTGACTATGTTGCCGATAACTGGAACCAGCGCGACGCCGGGATCTGGGAGATGCGCGGCGAGCCGCAGCACTTCCTGCATTCACGCCTGATGTGCTGGGTGGCGCTGGATCGCGCGCTGCGCCTCGGTGAAAAACGCTCGCTGTCGATGCCCTACGCGCGCTGGGCGCAGGCGCGGGATGATATCCGTGTCGATATCTGGCAGAACTTCTGGAACAAGGATCAGGGGCACTTTGTTGCCACGCGCGAAGGCGAATTTGTCGATGCCTCAATGCTTTTGATGCCGCTGGTGCGTTTTGTCGGCGCCACCGATCCGGACTGGCTGGCCACGCTGGATAAGATCAAGGAGAAGCTGGTGAGTGATGGGCTGGTGCGGCGCTATAACGTGGAAGAGACGCCGGCGGATGGCCTGCAGGGTGAGGAAGGGGCATTCGCCGCCTGTTCATTCTGGTATGTGGAGTGCCTGGCGCGTGCCGGACGGGTGGAGGAAGCACATTTTGAATTTGAGAAGCTGCTAAGCTACGCCAGCCCGCTCGGATTGTATGCGGAAGAGTTCGACAGTCGCGGCCATGCGTTGGGCAATACCCCGCAGGCGCTGACCCATCTTGCCCTGATTAGCGCCGCCTACTTCCTTGACCGAAAACTCGACGGCAGCGATACCCATTGGCAACCATGAGCCTTCTGCGACGGATTTTACGTCGCAGAATGGTGGCTTTGCAGACAATTAATCGTAAAGATAGTTCAACAGGGTTAAATCCTGGTTTCTTCCTGAGCCGTTATGAACATATAATGTGCAGCCGGTCACAGTTGGCCAGTATTGGGTCGTTTATCAACAGTCTACATGGCGCTACACCTGAAATAATATGAAAAAGAGCATCCGTGCGTTTGTCACCCTGATTCTGGCCGCTGCGGCTTTCAGCCAATCTGCCTTTGCTGTGGTTTACCCTCTTCCGGCCGCTAACAGCCGCCTGACTGGGGAAAACCTCGAAATCACTATCCCGGAAGACAGTAAGCTTCCGCTGGAAGCTTTTGCTGCTCAGTACCAGATGGGTCTGAGCAACATTATGGAAGCTAACCCGGGCGTTGACGTTTACCTGCCAAAAGCGGGCAGCAAGCTGATCATCCCTCAGCAGCTGATCCTGCCGGACGCGCCGCGCGAAGGCATCGTGATCAACAGTGCTGAAATGCGTCTGTACTATTACCCGAAAGGCAGCAAAACCGTTGTCGTGCTGCCTATTGGTATCGGCGAGCTGGGCAAGGATACCCCGATTAACTGGACCACTACCGTTCAGCGTAAAAAGGATGGCCCAACCTGGACTCCGACCAAGAAAATGCATGAAGAGTACAATGCGCGCGGTGAATCACTGCCTGCTGTATTCCCGGCTGGCCCGGACAACCCGATGGGTCTGTACGCGCTGTATATCGGCCGCCTGTACGCGATTCACGGTACCAATGCCAACTTCGGTATCGGCCTGCGCGTAAGCCACGGCTGCGTGCGTCTGCGTGCTGACGATATTAAATGGCTGTTCGACCACGTGCCGGTTGGCACCCGCGTTCAGTTTATCGACCAGCCCATCAAAGCCACGGTCGAGCCGGACGGTTCACGCTATGTGGAAGTCCACAACCCGCTGTCGCAGACCGAAGAGCAGTTCAAATCACGCGAGCCTGTGCCGCTGACTATCCCTGCTTCAGTGACAAAAATTGTTGCCGATGCCAGCGTGAACAGCACCAGCATGGAAGATGCGCTGAAAGCGCGCTCCGGCATGCCGGTAAAAGTGAACGGCGAAGCGACGGTGACTGAGCCTGCGGTAGTGCCAGAGCAGGAAGGCGCACAGCCAATGGAACAGCCAATGACGCCCGTGACCACCGAAGGCGCGAACGTGGCAGATCCTGCTGCTCCAGCCGCGGCGCCAGCTGATGCGGCCGCTCCGGCCGCTGCGGACAACGGCAGTGCTCAGGCACCAGCCGACAGCGCAACGCCTGTTGCCGCCCCGGCGATGCCTGCCCTGACGCAGCCAGGCCCGATCTACAGCCAGCCTAAATCCTGATTTAGCCGCGCAGTAAACAAAGCCCCCCCGCCTCTTGATGGTGCGGGGGCTTTTTTCTATCCCCTTTCCCGCCGCCGAAGTACCAGCCATGCGGCTCCACAGGTGAATATCGTCACCACCAGCACCAGTAAAATAAACCCGTGCGGATTATTCGCCAGCGGCACCCCGCCAACGTTCATGCCAAAAAAGCCTGCCACCAGGTTGATCGGGAGCGCCAGCACGGTAATCAGCGTCAGGGTAAATAAGGTGCGGTTGCTCTGTTCCAGCTGCTGCGCGGCTATCTCCTCCTGCAGCAGGCGAATGCGCTCGGTCAGCCCATTCAGGTCGTTCAGTACTACCGTAAACTCTTCGGTAAACTGGCGCAGATCCTGCACCACGCTGAGGTCAAGCCAGCCCGGCGGGCGGTTGATCAGGCGAAACAGCGCGGCCGGCTCCGGAGCCAACAGGCGTTGAAAACGCAGCAGCGTGCGGCGCAGGCGGCCCAGTTCGCTGCGGTTGCTTTTACTGTGCTGCCCGAGCAGGCGTTCTTCTATCTGATCCACATACTGATTCGACTGGCGCACAATCAGGGCCAGCACATCCTCCTGCTCCGCCAGCAGCTGAGCCAGCAGTTCGGTGGAGGAGCGCAGCCCGAGCGAGGCCAGCTTGCCCTGCAAACGCTCCACCAGCCGCAGGGGCTTATGGCGGGCGCTGACCACCAGCCCATCGCGGCACCAGATCCACAGCGTGGCACTCTCATCGCTGGTTTCGCGCGCGTTAAAGGTCACATCGTTAAGCACCGCCATCAGCGCGTCGTTCTGCCGCTCAATGCGCGTGCTGTGCGAGCCGTGCTGGATCTCATCAAAGAAATCTTCATCGACGTCAAAGTGGTTTTTCAGCCAGCGTGCAGCGGCGGCGTGGTTGAGGTTAACGTGCAGCCACAGAAATTGGCCGTCCGCCGCGCCATCGGTCCAGGCCGCGCACGACTCCTGCACCGTCAGGCTTTGCGGCGCCTGCCCCTCAACAAACCGGTAGCCGTAAATCAGGCCGGAAACGTCATCACTGAAATCGGGTTTTTGCCGCAGAAGCGGCAGGTGTTGCGTCATAGTTTTCCCAGCAGCAAGCCGTTGAAGCGATAGCGCTATCCTGCCGCATGCAGATGACAGTTTTGTTACCCCGCCCCCCCGCCAGGCAAATAACCGTTGCCGGCGTCATTGTTCTGTCACACAACCTGCGTATCACCGGATGTGGTCTACCCTCTGCCCGATTTTTGCAGCGACTCTTTCAATGCAGCCGATGCCAGTGAGGAACTATGAGTGACAATGCCGCCATGCAACAGGGCCAGTCCGCCAGCCCCGTTTACCCGAAGAACAGCCGTCGTTCGGTGATGATTTTTCTGCTGCTGTTGATCCTCGGTATCGCCTTCGCCGGGGTGAATTTGTTTAACGACGTCAGCGATTCCGGCGCCACCTTTACCAGCTACGTGCCATTTTTGCTGCTGGGAATGGCGCTGCTGATTGCCCTCGGATTTGAGTTCGTTAACGGTTTTCACGACACGGCCAACGCCGTTGCAACGGTGATTTATACCCACTCCATGCCGCCGACGCTGGCGGTGGTGTGGTCCGGCTTCTTTAACTTCCTCGGCGTGCTGCTCTCCAGCGGTGTGGTGGCCTTCGGCATCATCTCCCTGCTGCCGGTTGAGCTGATCCTGCAGGCCGGAACCGGCGGCGGCTTCGCCATGGTGTATGCCCTGCTGTTCTCGGCGATTATCTGGAACCTGGGCACCTGGTGGTTTGGCCTGCCCGCCTCGTCCTCACATACGCTGATTGGTTCGATAATCGGCGTTGGCGTGGCGAATGCGCTGATCCACGGTCGCACCGGGACCAGCGGCGTTGACTGGGGCCAGGCGGTGAAAATTGGCTATGCGCTGGTGCTGTCGCCGATTATCGGCTTTGTCTGCGCCGCCGTGCTGCTGCTGCTGATGAAAAAAGTGCTGAAAAACCGCGAGCTGTACAGCGCGCCGGAAGGCAATAAGCCGCCGCCGACCTGGATCCGCGGGCTGCTGATTTTGACCTGTACCGGTGTCTCTTTCGCCCACGGTTCCAATGATGGTCAGAAAGGGATGGGCCTGATCATGCTGATCCTGGTGGGCACCATGCCGATCGCCTACGCGCTGAACCGCTCGATCCCGGCTGAGCATACGCCGCAGGTGGCGGCGCTGGCAGCGGTGACGCAGCAGGAGCTGCGCGCGCTGACGCCGGACCAGGCAGCCAGCACCTCCCCGCGCAATGTGCTGACCGAATATGTGCGCACCGGCACGCTGGTTCCCGCGGTGCTGCCCGCGCTGGCCGATTTAACCGGACGTATCGGCCAGCAGATCCGTCAATACGGCGCGGTCGATAAGATCCCGGCGCAGGCCGTATCCAACACCCGTAACGACATGTATCTGGCCTCTGAAGCGATCAAGCATCTGAAAAGCGATGAGAAGGTGCAGCTTCCGGCGCAGACCCGCCATAACCTCGATGCTTTTAAGGGCGAGCTGGATAACGCCACGCGCTTTATTCCGTGGTGGGTGAAAGTGGTGGTGGCGATCGCGCTGGGTCTCGGCACCATGGTGGGCTGGCGTCGTATTGTGACCACGGTTGGGGAAAAAATTGGCAAGACGCATCTGACCTACGCGCAGGGCGCCAGCGCGGAACTGGTGGCGATGACCACCATCGGCGCAGCCGACATCTTCGGGCTGCCGGTTTCCACCACTCACGTGCTCTCCTCCGGGGTGGCGGGCACCATGGCGGCCAACCGCTCCGGCCTGCAGATGTCGACGCTGCGCAACCTGATGATGGCCTGGGTGCTCACCCTGCCGGTTTCGATTCTACTTTCGGCCACCCTTTACTGGCTGTTTACCCACTTCTGACCAGGAGATAACCTATGACGATGCAAGGCAATGACTTCTCAGCGCAGAACTTTAACCAACGCTTACTGCAGGAGTTTTACGACAGCTACGATGAAGAGCTGGAGATGGAACTGGACGACCTGCGCTTCGGCAGCGATGAGAAAATGGAAGAGGGCGAGAAGGCCTGGCGCAAACAGTATTTCCGCGAGCTGCTGCGCCAGGTGCCGTATGAGGACAGCGAGCTGAAACCCATCGACCTGCCGCCGCGCGAACGTAACGAAGATTACCGCCGCTCGCCGGTGCCGGACGATATGATTGTGCCGGAAGTGTATTAACCCCCGGCGAATCCCTAAAAGGGGGCGGCTACCTGTCGCCCCGCAGAATGAGGCGTACCATAATCATCCCCGCCAGCAAGACCACGCCCGCCGCCGCCAGATAGATGGAATCCACGCCCCAGTGACCGATCAGCAGCCCGGCCACCGGCCCGGTAATGCCCAGCCCGCAGTCAAGGAAGGCCGCGTACAGACCAAGCGCCGAACCCTGGTTTTGCGGCTGCACTTTGCGGATGGCCTCCACCCCCAATGCCGGGAAGATCAGCGAGAAGCCGCTGCCGGTCAGGAAGGCGCCAAGGTCAACCATCCAGATAGAGCTGGCCTGCCAGATGAGCATCAGACCCGCGCACTCCACCGCAAACGACACCAGCGAGACGCGGATGGCGCCATAGCGCGTGATGCTGTTGTTAAACAGCAGGCGCATCAGGATAAAGCCGATGCTGAACAGCGTCAGGGAGAATGCCGCTCCGCTCCAGTCGTGGCTGGCGAAATAGAGGGTGATGAAGGTAGCAATCGTGCCAAAGCCCATGGTCCCGAGGCCAAGGCACAAACCGTACAGCCAGATTTTGCCAAACACGCGGGTGAAGGGAATGCGCTGCCCGACTTCGACCTGCACCGCCGGGCGACGGGTTGCCAGCCAGTAGCCGAAAACCGCCATCAGAATAATTAACCCGGCAAACCCCGGGATGCCAAACAGCGAGTTGAGCATCACGCCGAGCGGTGCCCCCATCGCCATCGCCAGATAGGTCGCGACGCCATTCCAGGAGATCACCCGCCCACTCTGCGTGGTGCCCACCACGTTAATCCCCCAGAGGATCGAACCGGTGGCGGTTAAACTTTCACCAAAGCCCAGCACCACCCGCCCGACCGCCAGCAGCAGCAGGCTGGCCAGCGGCGAGGCATCGACCATCACCGCAAGAAGGGTAAACAGCCCGCTGGCGCCGCAGAAAATCAGCCCGACCAGCACCACTTTTTTCGGCCCGAGCAGGTCAGCATAGCGCCCGGCCTGCGGTCGGCTGACCAGCGTGGCGAAATATTGCAGGCTGATAATCAGCCCGGCGATAAACGAGCTGTAGCCCAGCTGGTTATGCACATAACCGGGCAATACCGCCAGCGGCAGACCAATCGACAGGTAGCAGAAGAAGGTAAAAATCACCACGGAGATAATGCGCTTGTTCAGTTGAGCAGAGGTTAATGCCGGGTTCAGAGACATAAAAAAGCCAGATAAAAATGCGATGTGGGTCACATCATACCCTTAGCTTGCTAACAGATCTCGCGAAGTTTACCGACACGTTATTTCCAGCTATCTGCAATGCGCTGCGCAGGGGTTGCCAAACGGCTGGCGCAATTTGCGCCTAGTCTGGCTGCGTCTATCAACAGGGAGAATGACCATGAGATTCAGTACAAAAGTTGCGATTGTCACCGGGGGAGCCAGCGGTATTGGCGCGGCCACCGTCGCCCGACTGGCCGGGGAAGGCGCCGCCGTGATGGTCGCGGACCTCAACGAAGTTTCCGGCCGCGCCTTTGTTGCCCGCCTGGTGAAAGAGGGCCACAAGGCTGAGTTCTGCAAAATTGATGTGACCGATGCGCGGCAAAATCGTCAGCTGATTGAACAGACCGTGGCGCACTTCGGGCGGCTGGATATTGTCTTTGCCAACGCCGGAATTGCCGCCGATGGCCCGGCGCACCTGCTGACGGTGGAGAAATGGCAGAAAACCATCGATATCAATCTGACCGCCGTATTTCTGATTAATCAGGCAGCGATCGCCTGGTGGCTTGAGCATAAGCAGCCGGGAATTATCGTTAACTGCGGCTCGATTCATAGCTGGGTCGGCAAGCACGGCGTCACCGCCTATGCTGCTTCAAAAGGTGGCGTAAAGCTGCTGACGCAAACGCTGGCTATCGACTATGCCGCGCGCGGTATTCGCGTCAACGCGGTCTGCCCGGGATATATCGATACGCCGCTGCTGTCCAAAGCCAGCGAGGAGGATAAAGACGCGTTGAAAAAATTGCACCCGATTGGCCGTCTCGGCCGCCCGGAGGAGGTCGCAGCGGTGGTGGCCTTCCTCGCCAGCCCCGATGCCTCATTTGTTAACGGCGCGGCGCTGCTGGTAGACGGCGGGTACGTGGCGCAATAGGCGCGGCAGGCCTTGCCGCTACGCTAGCGCGCACCGCAAACGCGCTGAGCTAACCTCAAATCATTCGATTCTGCGCATTAATCACCCGCGCAATATCCGCTGAGGTTGGCTGGGTGCGCACCTGCATAAACAGATCGGTGGCTTCCTCGTACTCTTTACGCAGATAGCCGAGCCACTGCTTAATGCGCGCCATATGATACAGGCCGGTATCGCCCTGCTTCTCCAGCCGCACATATTTTCGCAGCAGCTCAACCACCTGCGGCCACGGCATGCGCGGCTCGTTGTATTTGATCATCCGGCTGAGATTCGGCACGTTGAGCGCGCCGCGCCCGATCATCACCGCATCACAGCCCGTTACCGCCATACAATCCTGCGCGCTCTGCCAGTCCCAGATCTCGCCGTTGGCGATCACCGGAATGCTGAGCCGCTGGCGGATCTCACCGATCGCCGCCCAGTTAATCGCCTCAGCGCGGTAACCGTCCTCTTTAGTACGACCGTGCACCGCCAGTTCAGTGGCGCCGGCCTGCTGCACCGCATCGGCGATTTCGAAGCGCCGCGCGCCGGAATCCCAGCCCAGGCGCACTTTGACCGTGACCGGAAGGTGAGCCGGCACCGCCGCACGCATCGCTTTGGCCCCCTGGTAGATCAGCTCGGGATCTTTTAACAGCGTCGCCCCACCGCCGCTGCCGTTAACCGTTTTCGACGGGCAGCCGCAGTTAAGGTCAACGCCCCATGAGCCCATCTCCACCGCTCTGGCAGCATTTTCCGCCAGCCACTGCGGATGCTGGCCAAGCAGCTGAATACGCACCCGCGTGCCGGATGGCGTGCGGCTGTCATTGTCGAGCTCGGGGCAGAGACGCTGGAAGCACTTCTCCGGCAGCAGAGCATCCACTACGCGCAGAAATTCAGTAATGCAGAGGTCGTAATCGTTGACGTCGGTCAGCAGTTCACGCACCAGCGAATCGAGAACGCCTTCCATCGGGGCAAGTAATACGCGCATGGTAAACCTGTGGAGAGTAGAGAACAGGGGGAAGCGGGCGCCTCCCCCCGATTAATTAGCCGTTGTTACTTGGGGTAGAACGGCGTGGACGGGTTTTGTTGACGCGCGGTGCGCCAGCGTTACCGCCTTCCGGGCGTGCTGCACGGCCTGAACCGTTGCCCTGACGGCGCTCGCCGCCTGCACCCGCGCCATTGCCGCCGCCGTTACCGGCACGGTTGCCGCTGGCGCTACGATCGCCACCGCTGCGCTGGCCGCCCTGAGCACCACGACCGCGTCCACCGCCGCCGCCTGCTCCGCCGCGCTGCTGCTGGCGACCGTTGATGATCGGCTCAGCTTTAATGCTCGGGTCCGGCTCATAGCCTTCAATCGCCATGCGCGGGATTTCACGCTTCAGCACGCGTTCAATGTCGCGCAGCAGCTTCAGTTCGTCCACGCACACCAGCGACAAGGCTTCGCCCACCGCGGCCGCACGGCCGGTACGACCAATGCGGTGCACATAGTCTTCCGGTACGTTTGGCAGCTCGAAGTTCACCACGTGCGGCAGCTCTTCGATATCGATACCGCGCGCGGCGATATCAGTCGCCACCAGCACGCGGATCTTACCTTCTTTAAAGTCGCTCAATGCACGGGTACGCGCGCCCTGGCTCTTGTTGCCGTGGATCGCGGCGGCGGTGATGCCGTCTTTGTTCAGCTGCTCGGCCAGGTGGTTAGCGCCGTGCTTGGTGCGGGTAAATACCAGCACCTGCTGCCAGTTGTCGCGCCCGATCAGGAACGATAACAGCTCGCGCTTACGCTTCTTGTCGACCATATGAACGTGCTGCGTCACCTGCTCGGAAGCGGTGTTGCGGCGCGCCACGGAGACTTCTTCCGGGTTGTGCAGCAGTTTTTCCGCCAGGGTTTTGATCTCGTCAGAGAAAGTGGCGGAGAACAGCAGGTTCTGGCGTTTGGCAGGCAGTTTTGCCAGCACGCGACGGATATCGTGAATGAAGCCCATATCCAGCATGCGGTCGGCTTCATCCAGTACCAGAATTTCTACTTTGGACAGGTCGAGCGCGTTCTGATGCTCAAGGTCCAGCAGACGGCCAGGCGTTGCCACCAGCACGTCAACACCGCTGCGCAGTTTCATCATTTGCGGGTTGATGCTGACGCCGCCGAACACCACCAGCGAGCGCAAGTCGAGGTATTTGCTGTATTCCTGCACGTTTTCGCCCACCTGAGCCGCCAGTTCGCGGGTTGGGGTGAGGATCAGGGCGCGCACCGGGCGGCGGCCTTTCGGATGCGGGTTGTTGTTGCTGAGCAGCTGCAGCAGCGGCAGGGTGAAACCTGCGGTTTTACCGGTACCGGTCTGGGCGCTGGCCATCAGGTCACGTCCAGCCAGCACTACCGGGATTGCCTGGCGCTGAATTGGCGTCGGCTCGTTATAGCCCTGTTCAGTAACAGCGCGCAAAATATCGGCATTAAGGCCGAGAGAATCAAATGACATAAAGTTGACTGACTCCGGATCCGCCCTGACCGCGTAACGGTGTAGTTTCCAGGGGGAGAGTTGACGCCAGGATCATTCCTGACGCTTGAATGAGAGCACAAACCACGGTGCCTAAGGGGCGGATTATAACAGAACCCTACGCTCGACAGGGAGTTATTCTTACGCTTCTTGTCCAAAAATGCGCTACAAGCGGTTACAGCGCGCCAGCGCACATCGCAGCGAAGGGGTCGGTAAGGAGAGGATGGCTGCAGCAGACGGGAAAACAAACGGGCCACCGAAGTGGCCCGTGTGGGATTAACGTGGACGCTGGCGCGGTTGTACCCGCTCTTTAACCAGCAGCGAGACCAGCGCAGGTCCCGCCAGCATCACCACCCCGACTGCGCCAAGCAGCAGGTTGTTATGGATTACCCGTGACAGCACCAGCAGCACCAGCATTGCGGCACCGAAGTAATAGGTGGTGGTCACATCTTCAAGGAAATCGCCAATACGCCGCAGACGCGGCAGACGCTGGGTGAGCAGCATGGCGGCAAACACGCTGGCATACAGCGCCAGTAAAATTGTGCTCACCTGCAACAGTGCCTGATGTTTCCACCCCCACACCAGCGCGGCGATCAGCAGCAGGTGCAGTGCGATATGTACGCAGGTTTGTCCAGTGACAATCTGAATACGATTAGACCATTTCATGCTCTTCTCCTGGCAGACCTTACGTGAAACAGGTCGCCCATGCGGTTACTGACACCGGCCAGTAACGACGTCCTCAGACTAACGTAGTTTTCGGATAATACTGCAAATAAACGCGTTTCCCGCCACACATTTGTGACAAAGACTACACTTTACCCTTCACAAGTTAAGACGAAGAGTGTCATCAGTATGTCACAAAAAACGCAAGGATTTTCATTTAAAGTCCTGACGATTAACACTCACATGGGTTTCAACGCCTTTAACCGGCGTTTTATTCTGCCTGAACTCCGCGATGCGGTGCGGGCAACCGGGGCTGATATTGTGCTGTTACAGGAAGTGATGGGCAGCCACGATCTGCACAAGCTGCGCGTGGATAACTGGCCAGAAACGCCGCATTACGAGTTCCTCGCCGATACCATGTGGCGTGACTTTGCCTATGGCCGTAATGCAGTTTATCCAGAGGGGCACCATGGTAATGCGGTGCTGTCGCGCCTGCCCATCCTCGAGCATCACAACCGCGATATCTCGGTCGCAGGCACGGAAAAGCGCGGTATCCTGCACTGTCGTATTGCGGTGCCGGACAGCGACCTCACTCTGCACGTGCTGTGCGTGCACCTTGGCCTGCGCGAAGCACACCGGCAGGCCCAGCTCAAAATGCTGTGTCAGCTGGTGAATGAACTGCCGCCGGATGCCCCGGTGGTGATCGCCGGAGATTTTAACGACTGGCGCCTGCGCGCGAATGCCATTCTTGAGCGCGGAGCCGGGATGGAAGAGGTCTTCAGCCGCAAAAATGGTCGCCCGGCGCGCACCTTCCCCGCCCGCTTTCCGCTACTGCGCCTTGACCGTATCTACGTCAAAAATGCCGCTGTCAGCCATCCACAAACTATTCCGCTACGCCCATGGTCGCATCTCTCCGACCATGCGCCGCTGGCGGTGGAGATCCACCTATGAACCAGTGGCAGGAAGGTAATCAGATCAGGCTGCTGGAAAATGGCGAGGAATTTTTCCCGCGCGTTTTCGGGGCAATTCAGCGCGCCCAGCACAGCCTGCTGTTGGAAACATTTATCCTGTTTAACGATGATGTCGGCCAGGCCCTGCACGCCGAACTGCTGGCGGCAGCCCAGCGCGGGGTCAAGATTGAGATGATGGTCGACGGCTACGGCTCCCCGGACCTGCCGGACGAATTTGTCCACAGCCTCACCTCGCTCGGCGTGCGCTTTCTGTATTACGATCCGCGCCCGCTGGTCCTTGGCATGCGCACCAACCTGTTTCGCCGCCTGCACCGCAAAATTGTGGTCGCCGATGGCGAGATCGCCTTTGTCGGCGGCATCAACTACTCGGCGGAGCACAACGCCAGCTACGGTCCGGAAGCGAAGCAGGATTATGCGGTGGAGGTTAAAGGGCCCATCGTCGGCGATATTGCCGCTTACGTGCAGCAGCAGATGGGCAGCGAGCAGAAAATCCGTCGCTGGTGGGGACAGCGCTCGCACCGCCCGGCACATAACGCCAGGCCGGGCAACGCGCAGGCGCTGCTGGTGTATCGCGACAATCATGAGCACCGCGATGACATCGAGCAGCACTATATCGATATGCTGAAGAGTGCGCAGCAAGACGTCATTATCGCCAATGCCTACTTCTTCCCCGGCTATCGCCTGCTGCGCGAAATGCGCAACGCGGCGCGGCGCGGCGTGCGCGTGCGGCTGATCGTGCAGGGCAAGCCGGATATGCCGATCGTCAAGGTCGGCGCCGAGCTGCTGTATAACTACCTGGTGGAGGGCGGCGTGGAGGTTTACGAGTACTGCCGCCGCCCGCTGCACGCCAAAATCGCGGTGCAGGATCAACAGTGGTCAACCGTCGGTTCCAGCAATCTCGACCCGCTCAGCCTGTCGCTCAATCTGGAAGCGAATCTGATGATTCACGATCGCGACTTTAACCAGTGCGTGCGTGACAACCTCGAGGGGCTGCTGGCGGCGGACTGCCAGCGCGTGCAGGAGAGCCAGCTGCCGAAACGCAACTGGTGGCAGCTGGGCAAAGGCGTGCTGGTTTTCCATTTTCTGCGTCATTTCCCGGCGATTGCCGGCTGGCTGCCCGCCCACACGCCGAAGCTGGCGCAGGTACCGCCCCCGGCCCAGCCGGAGATGGAAACCCAGGACAGGGTCGAGACCCCCAACGAAGGAGTTAAACCCTGATGGCTAAAGCGCATACTCTCTGGAGCCGGGCGAAGAAGGTTCTGACCTGGCTGTTCTTTATCGCGGTAATCGTATTGCTGGTGGTCTATGCCCGCCAGGTGAACTGGGCCGACGTTTGGGATGTGGTGGTCAACTACAATCGCGTCGCGATCCTGGGGGCCGTGGCGCTGGTGGTGGTCAGCTACCTCACCTACGGCGTGTACGATCTGATTGGCCGCGCCTACTGCGGGCACAAGCTGGCGAAACGCCAGGTGATGCTGGTGTCGTTTATCTGCTACGCCTTTAACCTGACGCTCAGCACCTGGGTCGGCGGCGTGGCGATGCGCTATCGCCTCTACTCGCGGCTCGGCCTTGGCGGCAGCACCATTACGCGCATCTTCTCCCTGAGCATTGCGACTAACTGGCTGGGCTATGTTCTGGTCGCCGGGATTGTGTTCAGCGCAGCGATGGTGCGGGTGCCGGACGGCTGGTTTATTGGTGCCGGAACCCTGCGGGTGATAGGCATCTGCCTGCTGGCGTTTGTCGCGGTTTATCTGGCGCTGTGTGCCTTTTCCAAACGCCGCCGCTGGACCATCAAGGGGCAGAAGCTGGCGCTGCCGTCGCTGCGCATGGCGCTGATCCAGTTCGCGGTTTCCAGCGCTAACTGGCTGGTGATGGGGGCGATTATCTGGCTGCTGCTGATGCAAAAGGTCGATTTCCCGCAGGTGCTGGGGGTGTTGCTCATCAGCAGTATTGCCGGGGTGATTATTCATATTCCCGCCGGGATTGGCGTGCTGGAGGCGGTGTTCCTGGCGCTGCTGCGCGGAGAACCCATCTCACACGGCGCGATTATCGCCGCGCTGCTGGCCTATCGGGTACTCTATTTTATCGCCCCGCTGCTGCTGGCGCTGGTGATGTATCTGTGGCTGGAGGGTCGGGCGAAGACGTTGAGAGCGAAGAATTTAGCGTAAACGAGGGCGACCGAATAAAGGTCGCCCCTTACAGCACGTTGGGGCGGCCCCTTTTTCGGTCCGCCCTTCGCGTCAACGGCGGTTGCCGAAGATACGCAGCAGCATCAGGAACAGGTTGATAAAGTCGAGATACAGCGTCAGCGCACCCATAATCGAGTAGCGGCGCAGGTTCTCCTTGTCATCAACGTTGATCCCTTCACCGATGTTTTTCAGCTTCTGGGTGTCATAGGCGGTCAGGCCGACAAACACCACCACGCCAATATAGGTCACTGCCCACATCAGCGCGCTGCTTTTCAGCCAGATATTCACCAGTGACGCCAGCACGATGCCAATCAGCGCCATAAACAGCATGCTGCCCATTCCGCTCAGATCGCGTTTTGTGGTGTAACCCCACAGGCTCATCGCGCCAAACATCCCGCCGGTAACCAGGAAGGTGCTGGCAATCGAAGAGTAGGTATAGACGAGGAAAATACTCGCCATGGTCAGCCCGGTTAGCGCTGAATAGAGCATAAACAGGCCGGTTGCAGCGGCTCCGCTCAGCTTGTGCACCATGCCTGACAGCACAAACACCAGCCCCAGCTGCACGATAATCAGGCCGAAGAAGGTGATGCGATTGGCAAATACCAGCTCCATCACCGCCGGCGTATTCGCCGCGAACCAGGAAACAAACGCCGTTAACAGCAAGCCACAGGTCATCCAGCCGTAAACCTGCGCCATATAGACGGACAGGCCCGCGCTGGCACGCTGGACAATGGTATCGTTGGATCGTGGATATCGGT
Organism: Erwinia aphidicola; assembly: GCF_014773485.1. Classification (GTDB taxonomy): domain Bacteria; phylum Pseudomonadota; class Gammaproteobacteria; order Enterobacterales; family Enterobacteriaceae; genus Erwinia; species Erwinia aphidicola. Next base: position 65,003 of record NZ_JACXBP010000005.1, read on the forward strand.
CCATGATGCTCCCCTTAATAGATGGATGAAAAGTGAGTTAAACCTCAAACAAGTCTGGCACATACCGCCCCGCCTGCGCCAGCCCGAAAGCGCGCGGATTTGTTGCTGATTGCGGCGCGATTGAGTTTAGCACTTCATCATGTGTCATTATTGGTGGGTAAATTCACCGAGGAGCTGTTGCTGGCTTTACTGCTAACCGCCTGCGGGAGAGGTAGTCCGCGTCAAGACGACAGAAATCTGTTTTCTGAGGATAAAATATTAACCGTTTTTTTCCATGGTGTTGCTGCCAGTGAGGTGCGCTAAAAATTAACGTTTAAGCCGATAATTTATCATTTTTCTTGAACAGCAAGCCTAAATCACAGGTAAAGGGACGGCTAAGTATATAAAAATGAGCCATATTTTTGCACCCAATTTTACCTAACGCAGACAGCTTGTGTGAACTCACCGTTTTGCAATTTATATTAAATTTATTACTTATTATCCCTGATCCACTCCCTGTTATAAACTCATGTAAAACATCAAACTCCCTCTTAGTCAGAAACTTCCTCACCTTTCTTTTGGGCGTGGGTTCGAATCTGTATGAAAACTGCAATCCGCACAACTTATTTAGCAGGTGAACGATATCCTTTCGATTAACTTTCAATGTATTAGGGTACAAAATATCAGTAAGAAGCTCCTGAAAAACCCCGCAAGTAATCATTATCATTCTCGCATGGTTATTTATTATCTCGGTCATTGATGTTTTAACGCTAAACGTACATGTCTGCCAGGAAAGGAGATCCAGAAGAACAATATCCGCCTCATTGACCTCACTACCGATAAAACTTTCGAGATTTAAACACTCCACCCTACGATTTAGCGCGGGTAAAAACCCAACCCCCGCACAGAGGAATGTATCGTCAGAGATCAGTAGAATATTCCTAAATTTCATACTGCAGATTTTATTTAACATAGCAACCTCTACCTGTCAGGTAAAAATACTCCCTTGATTAAAACTATACTCAAACTTAATTTTTTTTCAAACTATAGACATTGGGCATTTTTGGTATTAAAAATCTTTCTTACGGAATATTCTTACTAAAGACGACATAAGAGAGAGCGTGTAAAATGTTACAACTATTACTTTTATTCACCTTGCCTTTAATCATATTTTTCAGCATTTTATATCACTATCAAACCAAAAAAAGGAGGAAAATTTACTATAGAAATCATAACAATAAAGAGCTTGCACATATTAAAGGGCGAAGAACAAAGATTTTTTTGACGCTTATAAAGAGACTTATTGGAAAGAAATAGCCAGTTAATACCAACACCCTACCCGCTATTAAAACCTGGGGTTATGCGTTGAAATTTTGCAAAGGGGGCAATGCCCCCGCTATTAGGAGATAAACTATTTTTTTATTTTTAGGATTTTCACCAAGAAAAAATCGGCATGGTAGAGACCAGGGTAGAGATCGATACTGAATGTTCCTAAATCAAGTTTGCCCCGAAGCGAAAAAAACTATCAAGAAAAATAGAGTACAGCCTCGCAAGCAATGATACCGTACGGAATAGCGTTAAAATAACCAATAAGCAACACGCCTTAACCTCTCCCGGTTTCCTGATGCTATCCGCTACATTCACCTGATTGATATAACGAGAGCACATTGTCTTATTCATGCGCTATTTATTACCCACCTGAACATTACTTCCTACTTAACACCTGACCTTGCCAATAGGAAAATAATGGACTCGGGGGAAGTCATTCGACACCCAAAGCTGGATCGTATTGATTGCCAGGGCTTTTGCCGATCTTCAGCGCTAAATTACAGCGCAAAATCACCCGCTGGGCAGCCACAACTGGCTCTGATCGCTTAACTGACGCAGGGCAAAGTGTGATGATTATCCGAGGTCGTAACTGACAGGCAGAGTTTTATCTCACGCCGAATTTATCCAATAAATCCATCTGCCGGATAAAGATTGCTCACTGACTGCCGATAGACTGAGCAAAGGAGGTTGCAAAACAGGAAGTGACTAACGGGTACATTTTGCCACATCGGGGAAGGTCACATGCAGAGTCAGACAGTAGCAAAAAAGAGAATGAGCACCCGCACGCTGATGCTGCTCACTGGGGTACTGACAATTACCCTGGGTTTCAGCCTCACCATTGGCTTGCTGAGCTGGCAGTCGAGCCAGCAGCAGAAAAAGCTGGCGGAAGATTATCTCGGGCAGATCGCCCAGAGCCAGGCGCTATCGGTGCAGAAAGAGCTGGAGTATGCACGCACCGTCGCAGCCGCCATGGGCCAGAGCCTGATTGCCCTACCCGCCGCGGGCATCACTGACCGCGCTCAGGCGGAACAGATTATGGTCTATGCGCTGAAGATGAACCCCAGCTATCTGTCGATGTCGGCGGTTCTCGAACCCAATGTTTTAGATGGACGCGATGCGGAGTTCGCCAGCCAGCCTGGTTCGCCGCCGGGTGGGCGCTTCTCGCGCTATGTCGATCGGGATAAAGCGGGTGCCTATCAAAGCCATCTGATGGGGACATTTCTCACCCCGGGTGATGGCGACTACTATCTGGTACCACGCAAGCTGGAACGCGACACGCTGGCCGAACCTTACAGCTTCGCCTATGAAGGCGTCCCCACCCTGCTGACCTCCGTTTCGGCGGTGATTTTTGATGATGGCAAGGTGAAAGCCGTGACCACCTCCGATATTTCACTCGCCTCGCTGCAGGAAAAAGTGAGTAAAATCAAACCGTGGCAAGGCGCAGGCTATGCCATGCTGCTCTCTACCGCCGGTAAGGTGGTTTCCAGCCCAAACAAGGACGATGCCGGTAAGCCCTATAAAGGCGAAACCGACAAGTTCAGCAGCCAGATAATCCAGCGCTACGACCCGGTTTTGGGTGAGGATGTGCTGCAAACCTGGCGTCCGATCACCGTTGGCAACAGCCAGGCTTCATGGTATCTCGGCGTTGCCGCGCCGGTGAAGCTGGTGATGGCCGCGGCGAACCGCCAGCTGATGTATGCGCTGATAATGGCGGTGATCAGTATTGTGGTGGTGTGCGGCGTGCTGGGGCTGGTGTTCAGCCGCAAAGTGGCGAAACCGATCGGCGGGGAGCCGCGTCAGGCGGCGGATATTGCGCTGGCGGTGGCAGAGGGCGATCTCAGCGCCACTATCCCGGTGAAAGAGAACGATAAGCAGAGTATTTTCTTCGCCATGCAGACCATGCAGCACCAGCTGCGCAATATGGTGGGTGAGATTATCTCCGCCAGCGACTCGGTACGTCAGGGGGCGGAAGAGATCGCCAGCGGCAACCTTGACCTCGCTTCACGCACCGAGCAGCAGGCTGCGGCGCTGGAAGAGACGGCAGCCAGCATGGAGCAGTTAACCGCCACGGTGAAGCACAATGCTGATAATGCCCACCAGGCAACGGCGCTGACGGATAACGCTACCGACATCGCCCGGCGCGGCGAGCAGCTGGTGTCGCAGGTGGTGCAGATTATGCAGCAGATTGATGAGAGCTCGCAGAAGATTGGTGCTATCACCAGCATTATCAACGGCATTGCCTTCCAGACCAATATTCTGGCGCTGAACGCGGCGGTTGAAGCAGCACGCGCCGGGGAGCAGGGGCGCGGCTTTGCGGTGGTGGCGGCGGAAGTGCGCAGCCTGGCACAGCGCAGCGCCAATGCGGTGAAGGATATCTCCGCGCTGATCGCCGAATCGACCCAGCGCGTCGACCACGGGGTGGATCTGGTGCAGAGCGCCGGGAAAACCATGCAGGAGATGACGCAGGCGGTAAACTCGGTGAAGACCATTATCGGCGAGATTGTGCATGCCTCCGATGAACAGTCGCAGGGCATCGGTCAGGTGACGGTCGCGGTCAATCAGATGGATGGCGCAACGCAGCAGAACTCCGCGCTGGTGCAGCAGATGTCGGCCGCCGCCGCATCGCTGGAGGATCAGGCGAAGACGCTGGCGCAGACCGTGCAGCTGTTTAAGCTGGAAACGGCGTAACGGGGATCGAGGGCCGACCAGAAAAGCGGTCGGCCCCTACACCAGAGCGTAACCGTAGGGGCCGATCATCTTTTTCGATCGGCCCGTCAAACCGGCTGTAACCGCAGGGGCCGATCATCTTTTTCGATCGGCCCAGCAAACCGGCTGTAACCGTAGGGGCCGATCATCTTTTTCGATCGGCCCGTCGAACCGGCTGTAACCGTAGGGGCCGATCATCTTTTTCGATCGGCCCGTCGAACCGGCTGTAACCGCAGGGGCCGATCATCCTTTTCGATCGGCCCGTGACAGCAGATTACTGACGGCTGATACAGCTCTGATAACGCGTATTCACGCGCTGGGCAAACCAGGCGGTGGTCAGATTACGGGTTATTTTCGGGCTTTCCAGCTTGATGCCCGGCAGCACTTCTCGCGGTAATCTCTTACCGGCGTCTTTATCCGCCAGCGCGAATACCGACTTGTACAGGTCGGTTTTCTCGAAGTCGATGCTCTCCCCTTTCTCCAGCGCCCGACGGATCGCCCGCTCGCTGAAGTCCAGACGCTTGCCGAGGGTACGTACCGCTTTCTCGGTTGAGCCTGCACTGTCGGACCCGTAGTTGATCAGGTCACCATCCAGCGCCAGCTTGATGCCGCTCAGCCGGGATACCGCCGCCTGGAATGCGGCGTTACGGCTGGCATACCAGCCCGCGTTGAAGTCGGCAAAGCGATACAGCGGCGCAGTATAATTGGCCGGATAGCCCAGCAGATGCAGGGTACCGAACCACATCCCACCGCGTCGGCTGAAGACTTCGCGCCGGATCGAGCCGTCAACCTGATACGGGTAGCCTTTACTGTGCGCTTCGGCAAAGGCAATGCTGACCTGCATCGGGCCGCCGGTGTGGATCGGGTTGAGATTGCCAAACAGCTTCTGCCCCATCGGCACCATATCGATAAAATCATCGAAGATCGCGCTCAGCTCTTTTTCACTGGAGACATGATCGAGGCGATCGGCATAGCTTTTGCCGTTGGGGGATTTGATCAGCAGCGCGGTGCGCACCAGGAATGATGGGATATGCAGCTGCCCTGCGCGGCGGTCAATCTCGCCCCAGGCGATTTTCGGCAGGCCGGCCACATTGGCATCGGCGCTGAAGTTGGACTCCTGCCCGGTAACGGCGATCACCGCGCACAGATTGCTGACCGAAGGGTCAATCTCCTGGCCGTTGAAGGCGACATAGATATCGCTGGCCCAGCCCTGGCGATCGCTGACGCCGGGCGGTAACAGCCGGGCGATCTGGGCTTTCACATCGGTCGGGCGCGCGGCAGGCGTGGTTTTCGACGTCGGGTTACTACAGCCCGCCAGCACCAGCAGGGCCAGCGGCGCGAGGTGTCTCAAAGAGAAACGGCTCATGAAAATCCTTAGCCAAAGAAAAGACGCAGTGTACCCTATTTTTCCCAGCGTGCGGCGGCGTCGCGGTCGCTCTGTTTAGCCTCGACCCAGCGCTCGCCGTCTGGCGTGGCTTCACGCTTCCAGAACGGCGCACGGGTTTTCAGCCGATCCATGATAAATTCCGCCGCGTCAAAGGCGGCACCACGGTGCGCGCCACTGACCCCCACCAGCACGATCTCATCGCCCGGGAACAGTTCACCGACGCGATGGATGACGGTGACGCGCTGCATTGGCCAGCGGCGGCGCGCTTCGGCTACGATCTCCGCCAGCGCTTTTTCGGTCATGCCCGGATAGTGTTCGAGGGCCAGGGCACTGACGTTATCACCAAGGTTGTGATTGCGCACTTTGCCGGTAAAGGTCACCACCGCCCCATCTTCATCGCAGGCGGCCAGCCACTGATACTCGTCGGCCATATTAAATGGTTCGCTGCCAACCCGAATTCGCGTCTCCATCTCAGCCCCCGGTGACCGGCGGGAAGAAGGCGACTTCATCCCCGGCGCGCAGCGGATGCGCCATCGGCACCAGCGTCTGATTAACCGCCGCCAGCAGCTTGCCGGACTCCAGCGCCAGCGCCCAGCGATCGCCCTTCTGCGCCAGCTCGCTGCGCAGGGCTTCTACGCTGGTAAATTCGGCGGGCAGTTCAAGGCTGGCGGTGCCAACCAGCTCGCGCACCTGGGCAAAAAACAGCACGTTAATCATGGCTCACCGCCTGAAAATCACCGGATTTCCCACCGCTCTTACTCAGCAGGCGGCACTGTTCGATGGTGATATCTTTCTGCACCGCCTTGCACATGTCGTAGATGGTCAGCGCGGCAACGGAGGCCGCGGTCAGTGCTTCCATCTCCACGCCGGTTTTCCCGGTCAGGCGGCACAGCGACTCGATGCGCACGCGGTTGTGCTGCGGCTGGGCTTCCAGCGACACTTCCACCTTGCTCAGCAGCAGCGGGTGGCAGAGCGGGATCAGCTCCCAGGTGCGTTTTGCCGCCTGGATGCCGGCAATGCGCGCCGTGGCAAAGACGTCACCCTTATGGTGGCTGCCGTCGATAATCATCTGCAGCGTCTCCGGGTGCATCACCACGAACGCTTCTGCCCGCGCTTCACGCACGGTTTCCTGTTTGGTGGAAACGTCCACCATATGCGCCTCACCGGCGGCATTAATATGAGTTAACTGAGACATTTACGGCTTCTTCACATGTGAAACAAAATTACACGGGCGAGTTCGGGCATCCAGCTGTGGCTGAATAATGCGCTCCCACGCCAGCTGACAGGCGCTGGTGGAACCGGGCACGGCGAGGATCAGCGTCTGATTGGCGACGCCAGCCACCGCGCGCGACTGAATGGTGGAGGTGCCAATATCCTCCCAGGAGATCATGCGGAACAGCTCGCCAAATCCTTCCACTTCACGATCGAACAGCGGCAGCAGCGCTTCCGGGGTGCTGTTTTTCTCATTAAAACCGGTACCGCCGTTGATCAGCACCACCTGCACATCCCTGCTGGCGATCCAGCTGGAGACCACGGCGCGAATACGGTAGCGGTTATCGGGCACGATGGCATGGTCGAGCACCTGATGCCCGGCCTCGATCGCGGCCTCCCGCAGATAGCTGCCGGAGCTGTCGCTCTCCGCCGTATGGCGGTCGGAGACGGTCAGCACCGCCACGTTAAGGGGGGTAAAATCCGTCGAAGTTTTACTCATAATCAAGTCCTTAGCTTAACCGCCGATAAATGAGAGATTCTGCGTGATGCCGGTATTGCCCTGGTGCAGGAAGTGGGTTTGCTTTTTGCTGGTCAGACTGCTGGCGATACGCGCCTGCAGTTCCGCCTGCTGGCTGTCATCCGCCAGCAGATCTCTGAGCGGTACGCCGCTCTCACCAAACAGGCAGAGATGCAGATTGCCAATCGCCGATACGCGCAGGCGGTTACAGCTGGCGCAGAAGTCCTTTTCATACGGCATAATCAGGCCAATTTCACCCTGATAGTCGGCATGCCGGAATACCTGCGCCGGGCCGTCACTGCGCGCGCGCGCCTGACGCACCCAGCCCTGCTGCAGCAGCTGGTCGCGGATCACTTCGCCAGAAACGTGATGTTTGCGGAACAGCGCCCCGCCGTCACCGGTTTCCATCAGCTCAATAAAACGCAGCTGGATCGGGCGCGTGCGCACCCAGGCAAGAAAGGTATCCAGGCTGTGGTGATTCACGTCGCGCATCAGCACGGTATTGACCTTCACCTTGCTGAACCCGGCGTCAAAAGCGGCATCGATACCGCGCATCACCTGATGAAATTTGTCCTGGCCGGTAATGGCGTGGAACTGGCGCGCATCAAGGCTGTCGATACTGACGTTGAGTGCGGTCAGCCCGGCAGCCCGCCACTCGGCAACATCGCGCTGCAGGCGATAGCCGTTAGTGGTCACCGCCAGCTGGCGAATAGAGGGGTTGTCGCGCACCGCCGCAATGATGTCCGTAAAGTCACGGCGCATTGAAGGCTCGCCGCCGGTCAGGCGCACTTTTTCGGTGCCCGCAGCGGCGAACGCCCGCGTGACGCGACGGATTTCATCCAGCGACAGGAAGCTTTTGTTCTGAATACCCTGTGGTTTATACCCGTCAGGCAGACAGTATGTGCAACGGAAGTTGCATACATCGGTGATCGACAGACGCAGGTAATAGAACCTGCGGTCGAAACTATCAGCAAATTGTGGCACCAGAACACCTTTCCAAAGAGGGGAGATGCAGTCATTTCTTTCTGCACCCTGGCAACTCGGGGTTGCGGCCAGGAGACCGTATCCAGCAGGACTTAGGTATCAGGGCTTAAGTGTGATTTACCGGACATCGGTAAACCATGGTTTAAAAATTTTAGCGCTTCTGACTGCGCGATACCAGAACAGAGTTTCGCTATATACTTTGAGATATAACGTTTTTTCCCGGCATTTTAACACCCGTTTAGCGTAAAATAGCTTTTATCAACGTTTCAACCATGATGATGACAATAACTATGCGCAATCGCACTTTAGCTGACCTCGACCGCGTGGTGGCATTAGGCGGCGGGCACGGCCTGGGTCGTGTGATGTCCGCACTTTCTCCGCTGGGTTCCCGCCTTACCGGCATTGTGACCACCACGGATAATGGCGGCTCCACCGGGCGCATTCGCCGCTCGGAAGGCGGTATTGCCTGGGGTGATATGCGCAACTGCCTTAACCAGCTGATCGCCGAGCCGAGCGTGGCCTCGGCAATGTTTGAGTATCGCTTTGCCGGTAACGGCGAGCTGGCCGGCCATAATCTCGGCAACCTGATGCTGAAGGCGCTCGATCATCTCAGCGTGCGCCCGTTTGAGGCGATAAACCTGATCCGCAATCTGCTGAAGGTGGATGCGTTTCTTATCCCGATGTCAGAGCAGCCCGTCGACCTGGTGGCGCTGGATAGCGAGGGTCACCTGGTATACGGCGAGACTGAAATTGACCAGCTGACCCAGCCGCCGCAGGAGTTAATGCTCTCCCCTGCCGTCAGCGCCACGCGTGAAGCGGTAGAAGCGATTGGTGAAGCCGACCTGATCCTGATTGGCCCCGGCAGTTTCTATACCAGCCTGATGCCGGTGCTGCTGCTGCCGGAAATCGCCCAGGCGCTGCGCCGTACCCCGGCGACGATGGTGTTTATTGGCAATCTCGGCAAAGAGCTCAGCCCGGCAGCGGCACAGCTGACGGTGGTGGATAAGCTGGCGATGATGGAGAAGGCGATCGGTAAACGGGTGATTGATGCGCTGGTGCTCGGGCCGAAGGTTGACAGCAGCCATCTGAGCGACCGCATGGTGATTCAGGAGCCGCTGGAGGCCGGAGATATTCCCTATCGCCACGACCGCCAGCTGCTGCGCCTGGCGCTGGAGCACGCGGTGCAGGCGATGGTGTGAAAATGCGCCCGATTTGAACCGTAGGGGCCGATCATTTTTTTCGATCGGCCCGCGATCTATCCTTTACCGCGCGGGGGGACCGGAAAAGAAGGTCCCCCCCTACAAAAACCCTGCGGCCAAATAATTACGATGCGGCGATAAACAGCTCGCGCACCTGGTGCAGCTGGTCACGCACCTGGGCGGCCTCTTCAAACTCCAGATTCTGCGCGTGCTGCTGCATCTGCGCTTCCAGCTGGTGAATGCGCTTCTGCAGCCCGGCTGGCGACAGATCGACATAGGTCGCATCGTCTTCCACCAGGCTCTTACCTTTCATATTGCGCGGCTTAGCTTTGTTCTTCGCCAGCCCCTGGCCCAGCTCAAGAATATCGGCAATTTTCTTGTTCAGCCCCTGCGGTACAATGCCGTTCTCCTTGTTGTACTGCTCCTGTTTCTCGCGGCGACGCTCGGTTTCGCCTATAGCGCGCTCCATCGACGGGGTGATCTTATCACCGTAGAGAATCGCTTTACCGTTGAGGTTACGTGCGGCGCGGCCAATGGTCTGGATCAGCGAGCGTTCGGAGCGCAGGAAGCCCTCTTTATCGGCATCGAGGATTGCCACCAGCGACACTTCCGGCATATCCAGGCCCTCTCGCAGCAGGTTAATCCCCACCAGCACGTCAAATTTACCGAGGCGCAAATCGCGAATGATCTCGACACGCTCAACGGTATCAATATCCGAGTGCAGATAGCGCACGCGCTCGCCGTGCTCCGTCAGGTATTCGGTTAAATCTTCCGCCATGCGTTTGGTCAGCACCGTGACCAGCACGCGCTCGTTAATCTGCACGCGCTTGCGGATCTCCGACAGCAGGTCATCCACCTGGGTACCCACCGGGCGCACTTCGACAATCGGGTCGAGCAGGCCGGTTGGGCGCACCACCTGGTCAATCACATCACCGCCGGATTTCTCCAGCTCATAATTGCCCGGCGTAGCGGAGACGTAAATAGTCTGCGGCGCCAGCGCCTCAAACTCTTCAAACTTCATCGGGCGGTTGTCCAGCGCCGACGGCAGGCGGAAGCCATACTCGACCAGCGTCTCTTTGCGCGAGCGGTCGCCTTTGTACATCCCGCCAATCTGCGGAATCGTGACGTGGGATTCGTCAATCACCAGCAGACCATCGGCAGGCAGGTAGTCAAACAGCGTGGGCGGCGCTTCGCCTGGACCGCGCCCGGAGAGGTAGCGCGAGTAGTTTTCGATACCGGAGCAGTAGCCCAGCTCGTTCATCATTTCGAGGTCAAACTGGGTGCGCTGGCTGATGCGCTGCTCTTCCAGCAGCTTGTTGTTTTCCAGCAGCACCTTTTTGCGCTCCGCCAGTTCAACTTTAATCTCTTCCATCGCCTGCACAATGCGCTCACGCGGCGTGACGTAGTGCGTTTTCGGGTAGATGGTATAGCGCGGGATCACCGACTCAATCTGACCGGTCAGCGGGTCGAAAATTGAGAGCCGCTCGACCTCTTCATCAAACAGCTCCACGCGCAGCGCGTAGTCGTCCGACTCTGCCGGGAAGATGTCTATCACCTCTCCGCGCACGCGGAATGTTCCGCGCTGGAATGCCTGGTCGTTACGCGTGTACTGCAGCTCCGCCAGGCGGCGCAGGATGGCGCGCTGGTCAATCACCATACCACGCGTCAGGTGCAGCATCATTTTGAGGTAGAGGTCAGGGTCGCCAAGGCCGTAAATCGCAGAAACGGAGGAGACCACGATAACGTCGCGCCGCTCCAGCAGGGCTTTAGTGGCGGAAAGACGCATCTGCTCGATATGTTCGTTAACCGAGGCATCTTTCTCAATAAAGGTGTCGGAGCTGGGCACATAGGCTTCCGGCTGGTAGTAGTCGTAATACGAGACAAAGTATTCCACGGCGTTATCAGGGAAAAACTCTTTCATCTCGCCGTACAGCTGCGCCGCCAGCGTCTTGTTAGGGGCCAGCACCATGGTCGGGCGGTTCAGGTCGGCAATCACGTTGGCGACGGTGAAGGTTTTACCGGATCCGGTCACGCCCAGCAGCGTCTGATGGGCAAGACCATCTTCCAGCCCCTCTTCAAGGCGTCGAATCGCCTCAGGCTGATCGCCAGATGGTTTGAAATCGGAGTTGAGTTTAAAGACTTTGCTCATTGAAGGGCTACCTGAAAAATGAAGTGCGCGAACCGGACTGTAATTCTACTCTGCCCTGACGATTTTGCCAGCAAAAAAGACTGGATAAAATTACAGTTATTTTGCATGATGCATCAGAAGAGAGCCCGTCTGCACTTTTGCCGTCCGTTGCGCAAACGAATGCGCAAAACAGGCGTCGAGGTTATCCCCAAATGCTTTACGCTTTTAACATTTGTCAATAGCCTGCTGACAAATCTGACCCGGCGCTTATCAGGAATATTCCAGTGGCTTGATTTTAATTAACTAATTGATTTTAATCATTTATATAAAGAAGCCGAGTTTCGCACCAACCCGTGCGCAAGCCGCGTCCGCTCTCGCCTTGCGCGGGTTTTCACACTCTAATGCACAAGGTTATCCACAGGAATGGTGGATAACTGTTTTCAGCGCTTGAGGCGTCTGATGTGTATAAATCGTCCCCACGCTGCGATCGACCCGCCAAATATTTTTTTTTGCTTTATTTTTACCCCCGCCAGCGGGGATTTCGCCAGGCATTGGCCATGTTATGCACCGCGCATTCAATCAGCCGGGCACGTTTTATTCTCCCCGCCTGACTCTCACTGCCATTTCGCGTGGCAGCTGCACCATAAATGATTAACCCGCGGCACTGGTCCGGTGCAGCACGCTGCTTACTGCAGGAAATTGTTTAGCCGCGCTGACCAATAACTGCGGATGAATGTTATCAGTTTGTCTCTTTTTTTACTTTTTTCCGCCGTTCAACACCTCTGGCCCACTAATTGCAAGTACTCACTGGTTAGTCCATACCGCCTCACGCTTGCAGCTTGCATAACACCAGAGCGAGGAGCACAAAACCGCGGGTACTTCATAGCGAGATACCGGACTGTTTGCCAGACGACAAAGAGCGGGAGCAATACAGGTGCGATCGAAAACTGTCTGAAGGAGAGTGCAGATGCTCAGCTTACGTTCTATTAATCAATTTTATGGGCAGAACCACATATTGTGGGATGTTGATCTCGATCTGCCACCTGGCACCTGTACCGGCATCCTCGGACAGCCCGGCATGGGAAAAACCACGCTGGTCAACTGCATCATGGGGCATTTGCCGATTAACAGCGGCTCGATGATCTGGCAGGAAGATAACGGCCCACCGCAGGACCTGCTGCTGCAGCCGGTGGAAAAACGCGCCTCGCTGGGGATAGGCTATGTTCCGCAGGGGCGACACATCTTTTCGCAGATGAGTATTGAAGAGAACCTGCAAATCGCCCTGCTGGCCGGTGCCGGTATGGAACGCCACCGGGCTATCCCTCAGATGGTGTATGACCTGTTCCCGGCGCTCTATTCGCTGCGTCATCAGCGCAGCGGCGAGCTGCCTATCGACCAGCAGCAGCAGCTGGCGCTGGCGCGTGCGCTGGTACTGCAGCCGAAGCTGCTGATTCTGGATGAGCCGACCGAAGGCATGTCGCCCTGGCTGGAAGAGGAGATGGGCAACCTGATCCATCGCCTGAACCATGATTTCGGGATGACCATTTTGCTGCTGGAGCAGCGCCTGTCGTTTATTCGCCGCGTGGCTGACTACTTCCTGCTGCTGCACCGCGGGCGCAACGTGGCGCACGGCACGGTGGCACAGCTGGATGAGAGCATGGTGAATACCTGGCTGACGGTGTGAGGTTTGCGGGGCGGTGTGAAGTTTGCGGGACGGGCATGCCCGTCCCCTACGATGTGCGTAGGGGGCAGGCATGCCTGACCCGTTTACGGCAAGGTAATAAACCGCCCCACCTCATCAAACCCCTCTCCACCCGGCAGGTGCGGGATCTCGCCCAGCAGCGGTGCCGGGATCGTGCGGGTTAACGTCGCCATATACTCCTGGTGACGTTTACCCGCAGGCAGCACGCCGTTGGCAATCCAACCCGCCAGCTGCAGCCCGCTGGCCTGAATCGCCTGCGCGGTGAGTAAGGCGTGATTAATACAGCCCAGCTTAACGCCCACCACCAGAATCACCGGCAGCTGCTCCTGCACCACCCAGTCGGCAAAGGTCAGACTTTCCGACAGCGGCGTGAACCAGCCACCGGCCCCTTCGGTCAGCACCCAGTCAGCCTGTTGTGCAACCGTCTCCAACCCGGCAGAGAGCTGGCGGGCGCTGATCGGGCGCTGCTCTTCGGCGCTGACAATATGCGGCGAGGTCGGCTCGATAAACGCCAGCGGGTTGACCTGCTGATACGGCAGCCAGACGCTGGCAGTGCGCTGCAGCGCCAGCGCATCACTGTTGCGCACGCCCTCAGGCGTCACCTCACAGCCGGAGGCCACCGGCTTGTAGCCTGCACAGCGCCATCCCGCAGCTTTCGCCGCCTGCAACAGTGCACAGCTGGCCACTGTCTTCCCCACTTCCGTATCCGTTCCGGTGACAAACCAGCGCTTACTCACACTCAATCACTCCTGATACCAGTTGATAACTCAGCAGGCAGCCGCGTTCATCGCGCGGCCAGACCTGCTCCAGCCGCTGCAGCGCGCCACGGCTCAACGCCAGCGCATCGCGCCCCTGATGCAGATGGGTGGCGCCGATGCCCTTCAGGGAACGCAGCGCGCTGAGCACGTCCGCAAACGCCAGCGTCAGGGGATAGCACTCAAGCGACAGCCGCATGCCGCTTGCCGCCTCTGCAATCATCTCTGGCGTGGCAAAGCGGTTGACCGGCGCACAGCGTCCCAGGTGCTGCCAGGCTTGCTGCACCTCACTCAGCGAGCCGGCGAGCAGCGTGGAAAACAGCACCTGCCCGCCGGGGCGCGTGACGCGCTGCAGCTCGCGCAGCGCCTGCGGCAGCGAACTGCACCACTGCACCGCCAGGTTGCTCCAGCTGCGGTCAAAGTGGTTATCGGCAAACGGCAGCGCCTCAATGTCGCCCAGCTGATAATGGTGCGCAGCCTGCGCGGCAGCGGCCTGACGCAGCATATCCGCGGAGAGATCCAGCGCGGTGACGGCATGCCCGTTTTCACGCCAGCGCTGGCTGAACCAGCCAGTGCCGCAGCCGGCATCCAGCACCTCCAGCTCCTGCCCGGGGCGCGCCAGCTGCATCAGGCGTTCTCCGCACTGGCGCTGTAGCTCCGCATGCTGGTTATAGCTGTGCGCGGCCCGGCCAAACGCCGCCGCCACCGCCTGTTTATTGACCATTTGCAGCATGCAGCACCTCCAGCAGGGCATCGATATCGGAATCGTGGTGCGCCGCGCTGAGGGTGATGCGCAGCCGTGAGGTGCCGGGCGGTACGGTCGGCGGGCGGATGGCACTCACCCAGCAGCCCGCCGACCGTAGCCGCTGTGCCAGCGCGAGGGCTGCCTGCTCATCGCCGACCATCAGCGGTTGGATGGCGCTGTCCGATGCGGCCAGCTTCCAGCGCAAGCCGCTGGCGTGCTGGCGAAAATAGCCAATATTATCCTTCAGCCTTTGCCGCTGCTCATCGCCCTGCTGCACGCAGACCAGTGCCGCCTGCAACGCACAGATCTGCGCTGGCGGCATGGCAGTGCTGTAGATCAGGTGACGGGCAAACTGCAGCAGATATTCCGCGGTGGCGTCATCGCACAGCAGCGCCGCGCCGCTGACGCCAAAAGCTTTGCCAAAGGTGACGATCAGCAGCTGCGGTTTCACCCCCTGCTGCCAGCAGCTGCCGCGCCCCTGTTCGCCGCAGACGCCAATACCGTGCGCATCATCCACCAGCAGCCAGCTGTTGTGCCGCTGAGCCAGCTGCTGCAGCGCCGCCAGCGGGGCGCGGTCGCCATCCATGCTGAACAGCCCTTCGGTGACCACCAGCGTCTCGCCACTGCCCGCCGTGGCCAGCAGGGAAGCCAGCGCGGGCGGCTGATTGTGGCTAAAACGGCGCAGCGTGGCCGGGCAGAGGCTGGCGGCTTCCAGCAGCGAGGCGTGGCACAGCTTATCGGCAAAGATACGATCGTCTTTGGCCATCATCGCGGTAATCACCGCCTGGTTAGCGGCAAAGCCGGAGATAAACAGCAGCGCGCGCGAGTAGCCCAGCCACTCTGCCAGCTGCTGCTCAAACTCCGCCTGCGGGGCGCGATAGCCGGTAACGTGCGCTGAACCGCCCGCGCCCACGCCATAGCGGGCCGCGCCCTGCTGCCAGGCGGCCACAATGCGCGCATCGTGGCTCAGCCCGAGGTAGTCGTTGGCAGAGAAATTGCGGTAATCATGGCCCTCGACCCGCAGGCTGCGCGCATCGGCGTATTCGTTCACCTGCCGCTGGCGATACTGGCCGTGCAGGCGGCGGGTTTCCAGCGCCTGCTTCATTCGCTGTGACCAGGCCATTATCGTGCCGCGTTGTAAAACAGGTCGTTATCGGCCGTCATCAGCTGCGCCGCCAGCGCCTGCTGCTGTTCGTTATCGCCGCGGTGGGTCTCCGTATGCTGCGGGTTGAGACCCAGCTTGCGGAACAGCAGCAGATCTTTGTCCTCCTCCGGGTTCGGCGTGGTGAGCAGCTTACAGCCGTAGAAGATCGAGTTGGCCCCGGCCATAAAGCACATCGCCTGAGTCTGTTCGCTCATCTGCTCGCGCCCGGCGGAGAGCCGCACATGGGAGCCAGGCATCATGATGCGCGCCACCGCGATGGTCCGCACAAAATCAAACGGATCGACGTCATCGTTATCCGCCAGCGGCGTACCTTTTACCTTGACCAGCATGTTGATCGGCACGCTCTCCGGCGGGGTGGGCAGGTTCGCCAGCTGTACCAGTAGCCCGGCGCGGTCGCTGACCGTTTCGCCCAATCCGACAATGCCGCCGGAGCAGACTTTAATCCCGGCATCGCGCACCTTGCCCAGCGTATCCAGGCGCTCCTGGTAGCTGCGCGTGGTAATAATGCTGCCGTAAAATTCCGGCGAGGTGTCAAGGTTATGGTTATAGAAATCCAGCCCGGCATCGGCCAGGCGCTGCGCCTGCTGCTCGCTCAGCGACCCCAGCGTCATGCAGGTTTCCAGCCCCATCGCTTTCACGCCCTGCACCATCTTTTCCAGATACGGCATATCGCGCTCGTGCGGATTTTTCCACGCCGCCCCCATGCAGAAACGGCCGGAGCCGGCGGCCTTGGCCTTGCGCGCCGAGATCAGCACCTCCTCCACTTCCATCAGGCGCTCGGACTCCAGCCCGGTTTTGTAGCGCGCGCTCTGCGGACAGTATTTGCAGTCCTCCGGACAGGCGCCGGTTTTGATCGACAGCAGCGTACTGACCTGCACCTGGCGCGGGTCGAAATGCTGGCGGTGTACCTGCTGCGCCTCAAACATCAGTTCGAGAAAGGGTTTTTCAAACAGCGCCTGCGCCTGAGAAATAGTCCAACGATGTGCCATTGCTTGCTCCAAAAAAGTCTGTCATTTGTCTTCACGGCCTGGTTATACTTGTAAACTAAATATTTTATTTTTGGTTTACAAGTGATTTTATGACCCCAGCCGATCTTGCCTTTGACCGTCACCACATCTGGCATCCGTACACCTCGATGTCCGCGCCGTTGCCCTGCTACCCGATCGTCGCCGCGCAGGAGACCTCGCTACAGCTGGCCGACGGGCGCCAGCTGGTCGACGGCATGTCGTCCTGGTGGGCGGCGATCCACGGTTATAACCATCCGCGCCTCAACCGGGCGCTGCAGGCGCAGATGGCGCAGATGTCACACGTGATGTTTGGCGGCATAACCCATCCGGCGGCGGTGGCGCTGTGCCGCAGGCTGCTGGCCATGGTGCCGCAGAACTTGCAGTGCGTGTTTTTGGCGGATTCCGGCTCGGTGGCGGTGGAGGTGGCGATGAAAATGGCGCTGCAATACTGGCAGGCGCGCGGTGAAAAGCGGCAGCGGTTTCTCACCCTGCGCCACGGCTATCACGGCGATACCTTCGCGGCGATGTCGGTGTGCGACCCGCAAAACTCGATGCACAGCCTGTATCAGGGCTATCTGCCCGAGCATCTGTTTGCCCCGGCCCCGGCCTGCCGCTTTGACGATGAGTGGCAGGAGAGCGATGCCGATGCGCTGGAGCAGCTGATCGTGGCGCATCATCAGCAGATCGGCGCCGTCATCCTCGAACCGATCGTGCAGGGCGCGGGCGGGATGCGCTTTTATCATCCGCGCTATCTGCAACGGGTGCGCGCGCTGTGCGACCGCTATTCGCTGCTGCTGATTGCCGATGAGATCGCCACCGGTTTTGGCCGCACCGGCAGGCTGTTTGCCTGTGAACACGCGCAGATCGCCCCGGATATTCTCTGCGTTGGAAAAGCGCTAACCGGCGGCAGCATGACGCTCTCCGCCACGCTGACCAGCCGCCATGTGGCCGATACCATCAGCCAGGGCACTGCCGGCTGCTTTATGCACGGGCCAACCTTTATGGGCAATCCGCTGGCCTGCGCGGTTGCCGCCGAAAGCCTGGCGATACTGCAGGAGAACCACTGGCCTGCTCAGGTCGCCGCAATTGAAAGCCAGCTGGCCGCCGCGCTGCTGCCGTTGCGCGACCACCCTGCCGTGGCGGACGTGCGGGTGCTGGGCGCGATTGGCGTGGTAGAGACGCAGCGACCGGTGAATATGGCGGCGATGCAGCAGTTCTTTGTCGAACAGGGCGTGTGGATCCGTCCGTTTGGTCGCCTGATCTACCTGATGCCGCCCTATATCATCTCCCCGGCGGCGCTGGCGCAGTTAACGCACGCCATCAGTGAAGCTATTGCTTATCCGGCCCTGTTTAATTAATCAGGATCGGCTCACCCTCCCGGCAGGCAAAAGCGTGATGCGCTACGCTTTTAGAACGTTTTTAAGCGGCACTACTGCCGCATTAAGAAATCGGAGGAACTATGCCACAAGATAAACAGACCAACCGCCGCCTGCTGCTGGCCTCACGCCCGCACGGTGCGCCGACCGAGGCGAACTTCCGCCTGGAATCTCAGCACGTGCCGCAGCCCGCTCAGGGACAGGTGCTGCTGCGCACCGTCTGGCTCTCCCTCGACCCTTACATGCGCGGGCGCATGAGCGACGCCCCTTCCTACGTTCCGCCGGTCGCGCTGAATGAGGTGATGTGCGGCGGCACGGTAGCGATTGTTGAGCGTTCAGAAAATCCTGATTTCAGCGCGGGCGACTGGGTGGTGAGCGGCAACGGCTGGCAGGATTTCGCGCTGTCTGACGGGCGAGACCTGCTTAAGCTCAGCGGCCCGGTGCTGGAACACCCTTCCTGGGCGCTGGGCATGTTGGGCATGCCGGGCTTCACCGCCTATATGGGCCTGCTGGATATCGGTAACCCGCAGCCGGGCGAGACGGTGGTGGTCGCGGCCGCCACGGGGGCTGTCGGTTCGCTGGTCGGGCAGATCGCCAAAATCAAGGGCTGCCACGTGGTCGGGATTGCGGGCGGTGCGGAGAAATGCCGCTACGCCGAAGAGAAGCTGGGCTTCGACCGCTGCCTGGATCACCGCGATGCCAATCTGGAACAGCAGCTGAAGCGCCACTGCCCGGATGGTATCGATGTCTACTTTGAAAGCGTCGGTGGGCGGGTATTCGATGCGATATTACCTCTGATGAATACCAAAGGGCGCATCCCGGTCTGCGGGCTGATAGCTGACTACAACAGCACCGGCGTTCCTGCCGGCCCTGACCGTCTGCCGCTGCTGCAAAGTGCGATCCTGCGCAAACGCCTGCGCGTGCAGGGCTTTATCATTAACCAGGACTACGGCCACCGCTTTGACGAGTTTTTCCGCCAGATGAGCCAGTGGGTGGCGGAAGATCGCCTGGTGTTCCGCGAACATATTGTCGACGGTCTGGATAAGGCACCAGAAACCTTTATCGGCATGCTGCAGGGGGAAAACTTCGGCAAGGTGGTCATACGCGTTGCGGGGGATCGGCCGTGAGGATCCTGATGGTATTAACCTCCCACGATAAGCTGGGCGATAGCGGTAAAAAGACCGGCTTCTGGCTGGAGGAGTTTGCCGCGCCGTACTATGTCTTTTTTGACGCCCATATCAATGTGGTGCTGGCTTCTCCCGCCGGGGGGCAGCCGCCGCTCGATCCGGTCAGCGACGCCCCGGATGCACAAACTCCCGATACCGAACGCTTCCGCCAGGACCCCATTGCTCAGCAGGCGCTGGCCAATACGCAGCAGCTGAAAAATATCGATCCCGGCCATTACGATGCGGTGTTCTACCCCGGAGGCCACGGCCCGCTGTGGGACTTAGCGGAAGATGAAGCCAGTATTGCTTTAATCGAAACGCTGTTCGCCAACGGTAAACCGGTTGCCGCCGTCTGCCACGCGCCGGGCGTGCTGCGCCACGCCAGGAAACCGGACGGTACGCCGCTGGTGGCGGGCAAACGGGTGACCGGCTTTACCAACAGCGAGGAGCATGCCGTTGGGCTGACGAATGTGGTACCTTTTTTGGTTGAGGACGAGCTGAAAAAGCTTGGCAGCCAGTTTGAACACACGGATAACTGGGGTGTTTATGTGCTGACTGACGGCCACCTGGTCACCGGACAAAACCCGGCCTCCTCCGCTGCTGCGGCCGAAGAGCTGCTGAAGTTGTTACATCAATAATTGCTAACCAAAATAGTTGAGGTTGCATCAAGGCGACAAGAGAATGACAAATCAGTCAGGAACCGATTTGAACGCTGTTTACAGCGGCCCCATCAGGGGTGAGGGCCAGGGATGGCCCGAATAACAAGCGCAGTTAACGCAGATGCAGCCTCAAATATGAAAGTTAAGGAGATGGAATGAAGCTTTTGAGTCACGATTTTAACGACGGCGATAAGCTGCCGGAGCGCCAGGTATTGAATGCAATGGGCTATCAGGGTGATAACCTGTCGCCACACCTGAAGTGGGATGACGTGCCTGCCGGCACCAAAAGTTTTGTTATCACCTGTTATGACCCCGATGCCCCCACCGGCTCCGGCTGGTGGCACTGGGTGGTGGCGAACCTGCCAGCCGGGGTGCGCGAGCTTCCGCAGGGCGCCGGTTCCGGCAAAGCGGAGCTGCCAGCCGGCGCGGTGCAGACGCGCACCGATTTCGGCAGCGCAGGTTACGGCGGCGCGGCACCGCCGAAAGGCGAATCGCACCGTTATATCTTTACCGTGCATGCCATTGATGTAGAGACGCTGGAAGTGGATGAGAACGCCAGTGGCGCTATGGTCGGTTTCAACGTGCATTTCCATTCGCTGGGCAGCGCTTCCATTACGGCGATCTATTCGTAGTTAAGCTGGATGGACGGGTTGGCTTAAGACCTGTAGGGGCGGACCGCTGTTTGGGTCCGCCCCTTTTTCGTTGCGCCGCTGCCTGATGAGAGAATTAACCCAGGCTCCAGGCATGCGTGGATCTGTCATGAATATTCGAGAATTAACGTAGGGTCCAGGCATGCCTGGACCGGGCGGGTCATGACCCGCCCCTACAGCGATACCCGTAGCATGCCTGACCGCTACGGGCATTAAGCCAGTGAGTGAATCACCACCCACATCGGGCCCTGACCAACTGCGTAGCGCGCCAGCGGCTGCAGCAGGCCACGATCGGAAGTGATTTTGTACACCTCAATATGATGCGACTTCTGCCCTGCCGCCACCAGATACTGGCCGCTGCGATCGATATTAAAACCGCGTGGCTGGGTTTCGGTTGGCTGATAGCCTTCAATCGTTAACGCCGCGCCGTCGGCGCTGATGCTGAACACGGTAATCATGCTGGCGGTACGGTCACAGCTGTACAGATGGCGACCATCCGGGGTGATATGAATATCTGCCGCCCAGCGCGTGCCGCTAAAGCCTTCCGGCATCATATCCAGGCTCTGCACCTTCTGCACTTCGCTGGCGCTGATGTCCCAGACGTCGACGCTGCTGTCCAGTTCGTTGACGCAGTAGGCGTAACGCTGGTTCGGGTGGAACACCATATGGCGCGGACCGGCACCTTTGGTGGTGCTGACTTCCGCCTGCGGGCGTGGCGTCAGCTTGCCGTCTTCACCCAGCGTAAACAGGCAGATGCGGTCCTGCTTCAGCGCCGGAACAAACAGCGTGTTGTTACCGAGATCGATATTGGCAGAGTGGCAGCCTTCCAGCCCGTTCACCACCTCCAGCGGCGCACCCGGCAGGCCATCGGCAGCAATCGGGCTGACGCTGACGCAGGCATCGTTATAGGAACCCACGAAAATAAAGCGCCCGTTACGGTCGGTAGAAATATGCGTCGGGCTGCCAGGCAGCGGCGCATGGCCGGCTTCTTTCAGCTTACCTTCGGCATCAATCTTATAGGCCACCACGCGAAAATCCGGGCGCACGCCGACATACAGAAACGCTTTGTCCGGGCTGACCACCATTGGCTGAACCTGGCCCGGTGCATCAACCACCTGCAGCAGCGTCAGTGCGCCGTCATCATGCAACTGCCAGGCGTGGATCTGATGGCTTTCCGGGCTGGCGGTATAAACAACTTGTTTCATGAATGCTCCTTGTTCTGAACGGGAAATCAGGTGAATGGATTATTGCACCGCCAGTTTTAAAGCTGGCGTCACAAGGTGTACACTTACTGGCTTACTTCGAGTCACGGAATCGCACATGAGCTATCGCATCATCGCCCTCGATCTGGACGGCACGCTGTTAACCCCGACGAAAACCATTCTGCCAGAATCGCTTGCCGCGCTGAAAAAAGCGCAGCAGGCGGGAATAAAAATCCTGATCGTGACCGGTCGCCATCACGTTGCCATCCACCCTTTTTATCAGGCACTGGCGCTCGATACACCTGCAATCTGCTGTAATGGCACTTATTTGTATGATTATCAGACTAAAACGGTGCTCGAGAGCGATCCGCTGCCGCAGGAGCAGGCGCTGCGCGTCGTGGAGATGCTGGACGAAGCGGGCATCCACGGCCTGCTGTATGTCGATAATGCCATGCTGTATCAGGCTGAAACCGGCCACGTGACGCGCACCATTAACTGGGGACTGTCGCTGCCGGAACACCAGCGCCCGACATTCTTACAGGTTGACAGCCTGGCCGACGCGGCACGCAGTGCTGAATCGATCTGGAAATTTGCCCTGTCCCATGCAGACACCGACGCGCTGCAGCAGTTCGCGCAAAAAGTTGAAGCTGAAATGGGGCTGGCCTGCGAGTGGTCCTGGCATGACCAGGTGGATATTGCCAAAGCGGGCAACAGCAAAGGCAAGCGCCTGGCGCAGTGGGTAGCCGCGAACGGCTACCAGATGAGCGAGGTGATTGCGTTCGGCGATAATTATAACGATCTCAGCATGCTGGAAACCGTTGGCTTAGGCGTGGCGATGGGCAATGCGGACGATGCTATTAAAGCGCGGGCGAAACGCGTCATTGGCACCAACCTCGAAAGCGGGATTGCCGATACCCTTTACCGCGAAGTGCTGTAATCAGAGCGTGTCGATCAGGTGGTGATCGACACGCTTTTGATTTGCGCATATAGCCACATATTGGGCTTAATCATCAGTTCATCGCGCGCCCAGGGCGTGATACGCGCCCACAGCTCGCTCTGCCCCACCAGCAGCTTGACTTCGATCTGATTGTCGATCTCCAGCAGTTCTGCCACCTTCGCCGGGATCACGTTGCGAATGCTGCTGTTGACCGGGGGTTTTAATATCAGCGAAACATCCGCCGACTGAATGCGAATGCGCAGCGGGGTGCCCTGCGACGCATCCACCCGGTTTACCCAGATATGCTGATCGCCCAGCGACAGTGCGGTCATCTGGTAGTGAGGATGCTGTTCCAGCACCATCACGCGCAGGATACTGCTCTGGTCACTTCTTGGCAGCCACGGGCGCATCGCGCTGCTGGCCCAGACGCGCTCCAGCGGGCCAAAGGCTTTCACCTCACCTTTATCCAGCACCATCACGTTATCCGCCAGATGCAGCAGTTCATCGAGGCTGTGGCTGACGTAAAGGATCGGCGTTTCCACCTGACGCGCCAGCGTCTGCAGCCAGGCTAGCAGCTCGCGCTTGCGCGGCAGATCCAGCGAGGCCAGTGGCTCATCCATCAGCAGGATTTCCGGCGCGCTCAGCAGCGCACGGCCGATCGCCACGCGCTGTTTTTCGCCGCCGGACAGCGACCACGGATAGCGATCCAGCAGCGCTTCAATACCCAGCAGCCGCACCAGCGAATCGAACTGCGCGCGCATCGACCTGGCCATGCCATATTCCAGATTGCCGCGCACCCGGTAGTGCGGGAACAGACGCGCATCCTGGAACACATAGCCGATACGCCGTTTTTCCGGCGGCAGCCAGACGCCATTTTCCGCATCGCTCAGCAGGCGCCCGTTGAGGGCGATGGTGCCGCGTTGCGGTTTGGTCAGGCCACCAATGGCGTTAATTAACGAGGTTTTTCCGGCGCCGGAGACGCCAAAAATGGCGGTCACGCCATGAGCGGGCACGCTGGCGTTAATCGTCAGGGTGTGGTCGCCCTGCTGCTGGCTGAAATCGAGTTCTAACATCAGAGACCTAAACGCTTACGACCCCAGCGGGTCAGCCATTCGGAAAGCAGCAATGAAACCAGCGCCAGCAGGATAGCAATGACGCACAGACGCGCCGCCGCCCCTTCCGCACCGGGGGTTTCAATCAGCGTATACATGGCGGACGGCAGCGTGCGCGTCTCGCCGGGAATGTTAGAGACAAAAGTAATGGTGGCACCAAACTCGCCGAGCGAGCGGGCGAAGGCTAACACGGTGCCGACGATAATCCCCGGCAGGGTCAGCGGCAGCGTGATGGTAAAGAACACCCGCCAGCGCCCGGCGCCCAGCGTGCGCGCCGCCTGCTCCAGCCGGCTATCAACCGCTTCCAGCGCCAGACGGATGGCGCGCACCATCAGTGGAAAAGCGATCACCGCCGAAGCCAGCGCCGCCCCGCGCCAGCTGAAGGCGAAGCTGAAGCCAAACCAGTCATAAAGATATTCACCAAAAAATCCGCGGCGCCCGAATCCGAGCAGCAGCAGATAGCCCACCACCACCGGGGGCAGCACCAGCGGCAGGTGGATGACGCTGTCGAGCAGGGTTTTGCCGGGAAACTGGCGACGAACCAGGATCCAGGCCATCAGGATGCCAAACGGCAGGCTACAGGCGACCGCGACCACGGACACTTTCAGGCTGAGGGCGACGGCCTGCCATTCTGGCTCACTGAGAAACATCATTTTAACCTTCATCCTTTAAACTGCAGCTGCGTTGGCTGCTCTCATTCACCCCAGTCACTGACTGGAGTAAGCACCTGGGGCTTCACTCAACTGCCGCCTTGCTGCAGCTTAAAAGCTTTTGGTTAACGGGGAGAATCCATACTGTTTGAACACGGCTGCGGCCTGCGGCCCTTTCAGATAGTTGTAGAACGCGGTGACGCTGGCGCTGTTATGGTCTTTCACGATGGCTATCGGGTACTCTACCGGTTTGTGGCTGGCCTGCGGGAAAGTGCCGACGACCGTCACTTTTTTGCTGGCGATAGCGTCTGAACCATACACGATACCGTAAGGGGTTTCATCACGTTCGACCAGCGCCAGGGCGGCACGCACGCTATTACCCGGGGCCAGCATCGGCGAGACCTGCTGCCAGGCGCCCAGTTTCTCCAGGGCCTCTTTAGCGTAGATCCCGGCCGGAACGTGATCCGGATCGCCAACGGCCAGACGCTGCCCTTTCAGCAGGCCCTTCCAGTCGGTTTTTTCACTGATGGTAACGGCCTGCGCTTTCGTCGAGGCCGGCGCCACCAGCACCAGATCGTTGCCCAGCAGGGTAAAGCGGCTGGCGTCATCAATGGTTTTCTTCCCGGAGGCGTAATCCATCCACTGCTGATCGGCGGAGATAAACAGATCGGCCGGAGCGCCCTGCTCAATCTGGCGCGCCAGCGTTGACGAGGAAGCAAAAGAAGAGACAATTTTGACCTCTTTGCCTTTCTCATACTGGCTGGCGATATCCTGCAGTGCATTAGTCAGGGAAGCGGCGGCAAACACGGTGATGTTCTCGGCCGCCATTGCGTGGCCGCCTACGCTCAGACTGACGGCCGCCGCAGCCAGCCACGGGTTCCAGTTTACAGACATGATGTTTCTCCGGTTTCAGGGGGTTACGTTATATACTTTATGATATAGCGATGAATTACCCTCTGCCACAGTAAATATCGGCATTGGCGGGAAGAAGTTTAATCGGGGGGAATTGGCAGGGTACAAAAGCAAACGCCCGGAGGTCCGGGCGTTTAAAATGGCGCAATCAGTGTTACTGAGCGATGCGGTCTTTCTTCGCGGGTTGCTCGTTACGGTGACCGATTTTCGAGATCACGTTGAAGACTTCACCCAGTCCCCAGATCAGGCCGAGAATAATTGCCATCACGATTGGCACCATAATAATTGCTACGGCCAGGCCTTTCAGTAATTCCAGCATGGAAGCCTCATCTTGCTGAAGAAAAAAGTTATTGTAACGGGAGTCTCTAAGAATGCACTGACCTTTTGTGCTTTCGTGCGCTTTTTATGGCCAGTACTTCTATTCCGGGAGTAGCTGCTACAATCGCCGGCCAAAACTTATCACCCGGAGGATCTATGCAGGCTGAAATTGCCCTGATACTGAAACGACAGCAGCGGCTGTTCGCCGACCCGCGCCGTATTGAACTGCTGCGCCAGGTGAAAGAGAGCGGATCGATCAGTCAGGGCGCGAAGCTGGCGGGCATCAGCTATAAAAGCGCCTGGGATGCCATCAATGAGATGAACCAGCTGGCAGAGCGCACGCTGGTCGAGCGCGCCACCGGCGGGAAAGGCGGCGGCGGCGCGCAGGTTACCGCCTGGGGAGAGCGCCTGCTGGACCTGTACGCCCTGCTTGAACAGATCCAGCAGAGAGCGTTTGATGTGTTGCAGGATGATGCCGCGCCCGGCAGTCTGTTAGCCGCGATTGCGCGCTTTTCCCTGCAGACCAGCGCGCGCAACCAGTTCTTTGGCACCATCATCAGCCGCGACATTCAGCCGGTGCAGCAGCACGTTAGCGTGCAACTGGCCGATGGCGTCACCCAGGTGCAGGTCGCGCTGACCGCTCAGAGCGCCGATCGCCTGGGGCTTACAAGCGGCAAAGAGGTGCTGGTGCTGATTAAGGCGCCGTGGGTTGAAGTGTCCAGCCAGCGCGTCGAGGCGGACAACCAGCTGTCCGGCACCGTGCGCGAGATTGAACAGGGTGAGACGCACAGCGAAATCCTGATCGCCCTGAGCGGCGGTGAAACCCTGTGCGCCACCGTGGACAATCAGCATATTGCCCAGCAAAAACTGCAGCCGGGCGCGGCGGTGACAGCATATTTTAATGCCGATCGCGCCATCATCGCGACGCTGCTCTGAATCCCGGGTGCGGGTTTGACAATCAGCAGCAGGAAGCCCCTAATCATCTCACGATGCAGCGACTCTCAATAACTCGAGCCGCAGGAAGGCGGCAAGCCTGAGAAGCCCCAGCAGCTGAGATAACTGGGTGACTGGGGTGAGCAGGCGCAGCCAACGCATCTGTGGCTTGAAGTATGACGTGCAATAATGGAATGAATAATGTCAATGATGCAAATTACGCAGGGCATCTTTCGCCTGAGCGATACCCGAACGCTGAACCTGAATGACTTAACCCTTAACGCGGATGAAAGCTGGGCGTTTGTCGGCGCTAACGGCAGCGGTAAATCGTCGCTGGCCCGCGCGCTCTCCGGCGAATTAGCGCCGTCCAAGGGCAGCGTCAACAGCCATTATCAGCGCCCGGTGCGCTTGTCGCTGGAGCAGCTGCAAAAGCTGGTTTCCGATGAATGGCAGCGCAATAACACCGACCTGCTCAGCCCCGGTGAAGACGATACCGGCCGCACCGCCGCTGAGATTATCCAGGACGAGGTCAAAGACCCCGCTCGCTGCCAGCAGCTGGCGACGCGGTTTGGCATTGCGCACCTGCTGACGCGCCGCTTTAAATATCTCTCAACCGGCGAGACGCGCAAAACGCTGCTGTGCCAGGCGCTGATGGCGCAGCCGGACCTGCTGATCCTCGATGAGCCGTTTGACGGCCTTGACGTCGCTTCGCGCGCCAACCTGGCGAGCGTGCTGGGTGAACTGCAGCAGCCCGGATTTACTCTGGTGCTGGTGCTGAACCGCTTTGATGACATCCCCGATTTTATTGCGCACGTCGGCGTGCTGGCGGAGTGTACGCTAACCCACATCGGCGCGCGGGATGCTATCCTGGCGCAAGCCCTGGTGGCACAGCTGGCGCACAGCGAGCAGCTGGCCGGCATGACGCTGCCGGAAGCTGACGATGCCGCCGCCATCCCAGCGCTGCCCGCCGGGGCACCGCTGATAGTGCTGCGCGACGGCGTGGTCTCCTATAACGATCGCCCGATCCTCAACCAGCTGAGCTGGCAGGTGGATCGCGGCCAGCACTGGCAGATTGTCGGCCCGAACGGCGCGGGGAAGTCGACCCTGCTGAGCCTGGTCACCGGCGATCATCCGCAGGGTTACAGCAACGATTTAACCCTGTTTGGCCGCCGTCGCGGCAGCGGTGAAACCATCTGGGATATCAAGCAGCATATCGGCTACGTCAGCAGCAGTCTGCACCTTGATTACCGCGTCAGCAGCAGCGTGCGCAACGTGGTGATCTCTGGCTATTTTGACTCAATAGGCATTTATCAGGCGGTGTCTGACCGTCAGCAGGCGCTGGCCCGCGAGTGGCTGGCGCTGCTGGGAATGCACGGCGCGCTGGCCGACTCCCCGTTCCACGATCTGTCGTGGGGCCAGCAGCGGCTGGTGCTGATTGCGCGCGCGCTGGTGAAACATCCGGCGCTGCTGATCCTCGATGAGCCACTGCAGGGGCTGGACCCCATCAACCGCCTGCTGGTCCGCCGCTTTGTCGATGTGCTGATTGGCGAAGGCCGCACCCAGCTGCTGTTTGTCTCCCACCATGCCGAAGATGCGCCGCAGTGTATTACCCATCGTCTGAGCTTTGTGGCCGACGGCGACGGCTATCGTTATACGCAAGAGGCATTGTAGGTTTAACGGGGCGAGCGGAAAAAATGGTCGTCATTACCTTCGTCGATATTCATCCGCACGGGGCGACCGGAAAAAATGGTCGCCCCCTACAGGGTTCCGCGTGGGGCTGACCTTCTGTTTCGGTTAGCCCATTATCATAATGTAACCGCTACCATTATTCCTCCCACCTTGCCTGCTTATCAGTCAGCCCCGTACTATTTTTATTGATACTTCGGATTTTTCAGCTTGTGTAAACGATTCCATTTATACAGACTTGATCACGCTTTCCGCAGCGACTCTGTGCTATTTTCCTTCACAGCAAAAAATGCATAAAAAAGGTTACCAGGAACTCAACATGCAGAAATTTAATCCGGTCGATCACCCGCATCGCCGTTATAACCCACTGTCCGATCAGTGGATTCTGGTTTCACCGCACCGGGCCAAACGCCCCTGGCAGGGTGCGCAGGAAACCCCGTCGCAGGATAAACTGCCGGCGCACGATCCTGACTGCTTCCTTTGCCCCGGCAATACGCGCGTCACCGGGGATAAAAACCCCGACTACAGCAGCACCTACGTGTTTACGAATGACTTTGCTGCGCTGATGACCGATACCCCGGACGCGCCGCAAAGCGAAGATATGCTGATGCGCTGCGAGAGCGCGCGCGGCACCAGCCGGGTGATCTGCTTCTCCCCCGATCACAGTAAAACCCTGCCCGAGCTGACGGTTGCGGGGCTGATTGAGGTGGTGAAAACCTGGCAGGAACAGAGCGCCGACCTCGGTCAGCACTATCCCTGGGTGCAGGTATTTGAGAACAAAGGCGCGGCGATGGGCTGCTCCAACCCGCATCCGCACGGCCAGGTGTGGGCTAACAGCTTCCTGCCTAACGAAGCGAAGCGTGAAGACGATCTGCAGCGCGCTTATTTCAGCAAAAACGGTGCGCCGATGCTGGTGGATTACGCCGCACGCGAGCTAAAAGACGGCAGCCGCACGGTGGTCGAAACCGAACACTGGCTGGCCGTGGTGCCGTGGTGGGCAGCGTGGCCGTTTGAAACGCTGCTGCTGCCAAAGGCGCATATTAAACGCATCACCGATTTGAGTGAGGCGCAGCGCGACGATCTGGCGCTGGCGTTGAAAAAACTCACCAGCCGCTATGACAATCTGTTCCAGTGCTCCTTCCCTTATTCAATGGGCTGGCACGGCGCGCCGTTTAACGATGACGCCAATGACCACTGGCAGCTGCACGCGCACTTCTATCCCCCGCTGCTGCGCTCGGCAACGGTGCGTAAATTTATGGTCGGCTATGAAATGCTGGCTGAAACCCAACGTGATTTAACGGCGGAGCAGGCGGCAGAACGTCTGCGCGCCGTCAGCGATATTCATTTCCGTGAGACGGGAGCATAACCATGAGTTTACAGACCTCTACCCAGCAGATTTTCAGCAGCGCGTTTGGCTATGCCCCGGGCCACATTATTCAGGCACCGGGCCGCGTCAACCTGATCGGCGAACACACCGACTACAACGACGGTTTCGTGCTGCCGTGCGCCATTGATTACCAGACGGTGATCGCCTGCGCGAAACGCAGCGATCGTCAGGTGCGGGTTATCGCCGCCGATTACGAAAATCAGCAGGATATCTTCTCGCTAAACGAGGCGATCGAAAGCCACCCCGACCAGATGTGGTCAAACTACGTGCGCGGCGTGGTGAAGCACCTGCTGACACGCTGCCCGGATTTTGCCGGTGTGGATATGGTGATTAGTGGCAACGTCCCGCAGGGCGCGGGCTTAAGCTCATCCGCCTCGCTGGAAGTGGCGGTCGGCACGGTGTTTAAACAGCTTTATCAGCTGCCGCTGGACGGCGCGGCTATCGCGGTCAACGGCCAGGAAGCGGAGAACCAGTTCGTCGGCTGTAACTGCGGAATTATGGATCAGCTGATCTCCGCACTGGGCAAGCAGGATCACGCTATGCTGCTCGACTGCCGCACTCTGGGCACGCGCCCGGTGCCGATGCCGTCCGATATTGCCGTGGTGATTATCAACACTAACTTCCGCCGCAGCCTGGTGGGCAGCGAGTACAACACCCGCCGCCAGCAGTGTGAAGCCGGAGCGCAGTTCTTTGGT
The DNA here is from genome assembly GCF_014773485.1 of Erwinia aphidicola. Lineage (GTDB taxonomy): Bacteria > Pseudomonadota > Gammaproteobacteria > Enterobacterales > Enterobacteriaceae > Erwinia > Erwinia aphidicola. Next base: position 95,501 of record NZ_JACXBP010000005.1, read on the forward strand.
AAAAGCTCGCTGCGCGACGTATCGCTGAGCGAATTTGAGGCGCGCGAGCACGAGCTTGACCCGCTGGTGGCGAAACGCGTGCGCCACGTGCTGACCGAAAATGCCCGCACGCTGGAAGCCGCCGACGTGCTGGCGAAAGGTGACCTGGCGCGTATGGCGGTACTGATGGCGGAATCCCACGCATCGATGCGTGACGACTTCGAGATTACCGTGCCGCCGGTCGACCAGCTGGTGGATATTGTCAAAGAGACCCTCGGCGAACGCGGTGGCGTTCGTATGACCGGCGGTGGTTTTGGCGGCTGCATCGTGGCGCTGATGCCGCTGGATTTGGTCGATGAGGTGAAAGCCGCCGTCGAAGCGCAGTATGAAGCGCAATCCGGCATTAAAGAGACCTTCTACGTCTGCAAAGCGTCTGAAGGAGCAGGTGAATGCTAAACCTCAACCGCAACTCGCACGCCCCCGACGGCGCGGCGTGGCGCATCACCACCCTGCGCAACCGCAACGGGATGGTTGCAACATTTATGGACTGGGGCGCGACCTGGCTCTCCGCCCGCGTACCGATGGGTGACGGCAGCGTGCGTGAAGCGCTGCTTGGCTGCGCCACCCCGTCTGACTATCTGCAGCAGTCGGCCTATCTCGGCGCCACGGTGGGCCGTTACGCCAACCGCATCGCCCATGCGCAGATCGCGCGCGACGGCGTAATCTTTCCGCTAGCCGCCAATCAGGGCGAGCATCAGCTGCACGGTGGCCCGGATGGCTTCCACAATCGCCGCTGGCAGATTGTCAGTCAAAGCGACAGCGAGGTGGAGTATCGCCTGGATTCGCCGGATGGCGATCAGGGTTTTCCAGGCAATTTGCTGGTCTCCCTGCGCTATCAGCTGAGCGACGACAACACCCTGTCGATTCGCTATCACGCCACGGTGGATAAAGCCTGCCCGGTCAATCTGACCAACCACGCCTACTTCAATCTGGATGCGCAGCACGGCGATGCCCGCCAGCACCAGCTGTTGCTCAATGGCGATCGCTATCTGCCGGTGGACAGCGCGGGCATTCCCAATGCGCCGCTGAAGGACGTGGCGGGGACCAGCTTTGATTTCCGCCAGCCGAAGAGCGTGCAGCAGGATTTCCTGCAGGACGATGACCAGCGGGCGGTAAAAGGCTACGACCACGCCTTCCTGTTAAATACCCAGGATGGCGAAAGCCCGGCTGCTCAGCTGTGGTCTGCCGATGGCAAACTGCGCCTCAATGTGTTTACCACCGCCCCGGCGCTGCAGTTCTACAGCGGGAATTATCTGGAAGGCACCCCGTCACGCGAACAGGGCGTCTATACTGCTTTCCAGGGAATTGCGCTGGAGAGCGAGTTTCTCCCCGACTCGCCGCATCACCCTGAGTATCCGCAGCCCGACTGCTGGCTGCAGCCAGGTGAATCGTATCAGTCAGTGACGCGTTACCAACTGACGGCGGTTTGATAAAGCGCATGAAAATCGCGCATCGCGACAGTTACGGGCTTACGCGCTGCGCAGAATTCAGCTATGGTAATGCACATTAAAATTGCCGTGCGGTTCTTTCCGGCAGTTTACCGGTCACCATTATCATAGAAACGTAAAGTTATTAAGGAGTTAAGCTATGGCTGTAACTAAGCTGGTTCTGGTACGTCACGGCGAAAGCCAGTGGAACAACGAAAACCGTTTCACCGGTTGGTACGACGTTGACCTGTCAGACAAAGGCCGCACCGAGGCGAAAGCCGCTGGTCAGCTGTTGAAGAAAGAGGGTTTCACCTTCGATTTCGCTTACACCTCCGTGCTGAAACGTGCCATCCACACCCTGTGGAACATTCTGGATGAAGTTGACCAGGTGTGGCTGCCGGTAGAGAAATCCTGGCGCCTGAACGAGCGTCACTACGGTGCGCTGCAGGGTCTGGATAAAGCAGAAACCGCACAGAAATACGGTGACGATCAGGTTAAGCAGTGGCGTCGTGGCTTTGCCGTGACCCCACCAGAGCTGGACCGCGCCGATGAGCGTTTCCCTGGCCACGACCCGCGCTACGCGTCACTGACCGCTGAGCAGCTGCCAACCACCGAAAGCCTGGCGCTGACCATCGATCGCGTTCTGCCATACTGGAACGAATCTATCCTGCCACGTATGAAAAGCGGCGAGAAAGTGATCATCGCGGCCCACGGTAACTCCCTGCGTGCGCTGGTGAAATACCTGGACAACATGAGCGAAGAAGAGATCCTCGAGCTGAACATCCCAACCGGCGTGCCGCTGGTGTATGAGTTCGACGAAAACTTCAAACCAATCAAACACTACTACCTGGGCGATGCCGACGAGATTGCTGCGAAAGCCGCAGCCGTCGCGAACCAGGGTAAAGCAAAATAATTGCTGCTGATTTGATTGAAAAAAAACCCGCCTGATGGCGGGTTTTTTATTGCCTGCAAGCCGTTACGCGCGGCGGGCTTTCACCGCGCTGGCCAGCTGGCGCAGCACGGTTTCAGTATCCTGCCAGCCGATGCAGCCGTCGGTGACGCTTTTGCCGTACACCAGCGGTTCACCGCTCTCCAGGTTCTGATTGCCCTCGACCAGATGGCTCTCAATCATCACGCCGATAATTGCCTGCTCGCCGCCCGCAATCTGCTGCGCCACGTCAGTGGCAACATCCAGCTGCTTCTTAAACTGCTTGCTGCTGTTCGCATGGCTGAAGTCGATCATCACCTGGGCAGGCAGGCCGGCTTTTTCCAGACCGGCTTTCACCGCGCTGACGTGGTGAGCGCTGTAGTTTGGCTCTTTGCCGCCGCGCAGGATGATATGGCAGTCTTCGTTACCGCTGGTTTCCACAATCGCCGAGTGGCCATATTTGGTCACGGAGAGGAAACAGTGTGGCGCACTGGCCGCGCCGATGGCGTCGATAGCCACTTTGATGGTGCCGTCGGTGCCGTTTTTGAAACCTACCGGGCAGGAGAGGCCGGATGACAGCTCGCGGTGGACCTGCGATTCCGTGGTACGCGCGCCGATGGCGCCCCAGCTCATCAGATCGCCGACGTACTGTGGCGTGATCATATCGAGGAACTCACCCGCCGCCGGCAGGCCGCTGTCGTTGATCTCCACCAGCAGCTGGCGCGCAATACGCAGGCCGTCATTAATCTGGAAGCTGCCGTCCATATGGGGATCGTTGATCAGCCCTTTCCAACCCACGGTCGTACGGGGTTTTTCAAAATAGACGCGCATCACCACTTCCAGCGAGTCTTTCATCTCGTCACGCAGCGCCAGCAGGCGGCCAGCGTACTCTTTAGCTGCCTTAGTATCATGGATAGAGCAGGGGCCGATCACCACCAGCAGGCGATCGTCCTGGGAAGTCAGAATGTTATGGATTGCCTGGCGGGCCGAGGATACTGTTGCAGCAGCCTTGTCCGTGGCGGGGAATTTTTCAAATAACGCAACCGGAGGTAAAAGTTCTTTTATCTCTTTGATTCTTAAATCATCGTTTTGATAATTCATAATATTTCCAGGTTATTTCATTGCCATACTGCACACCAGGCGCATCTCCTCCAATTTATCGTGACTCCCGGTGACTGTAAATCGCCTTTCGCGGATTCGTTGCTGACGTGATTTGCTTTTTCTGGGAGCCCTACTACACTTTTAATCATTACCTCTTGAAATAAATCTATTTGCACAACTTATGATTGGCGAACGCCGCAATCACACTATTTTGTTTCAAACACCGTTAGATCTTGATGATGTCGTATTCAAAAATTAAAGGAGCATAATAATGAATAAGTTCTCTATGGTACTACTGACAGCCGCAATGACTCTGGGCAGCACCGCTGCAATGGCCGACGGTTCAGCAAATGCAGCGGCCGATGCCGGCGCAGTGGCTGGCAGCGCAAAAGAAAATATTGCGCCTAACAAAGTTGATAACGACAAAATCAACACTGGCCATGAAACCCAGCATAAAACCATGAAGCACCATAAGAAAATGAGTGCTGATGAGATCAACAAAAACACGCAGTGCAAAGATGGCAAATGTCCGGACATTAACAAAAAAGTCGGCGCTGATGCGAATACCAAAACTGACGGTACTTCGCAGTAACGTTTGTTAAGTTCTGGCTGGCTGATTCTGGCTCGCTGAAAAAGAATCTGGCTGACCGGAAATCTGGCTAACCGGAAATCTGGCTGACCGAAAAAGAGGGTCAGCCACTACATGACCGAGACAGAATATCAGCCGGTAGCTCGAGGCAGAACGTAGCCGTACGTCGAGGCAGAATGTCAGCCGGTGCATGACCCAGGAGAGCTTCGGCTCTCCTTTTCTCGTTTTTTTCCCGCCCACCTTCGGCTATCCTGAACCCCCTGCCTGATTTGGAACTGTTCATGACCACCCTATTGCTGATTGACGATCATCCGCTGGTCCAGGTGGCGCTGGAAGCGGCCCTGGTTCACGCGCCCTTCCCGCTTAAGCTGCTGGCGGCGGATAATCAGCGCGATGCCCTGGCGCTGCTCGGCGATCGCGCTATTGGGCTGGTGATCCTCGATATTGGCTTACCGGACAGCGACGGCTTACAGCTGCTTAAGCTGATTAAGCGCCATTACCCGCCACTGCCGGTGGTGATCTACTCAGCACAGGAGGAGCAGGTCTATCCGCGTCTGGCGGAAGCTGCCGGGGCATCTGGCTATGTTGCCAAGCGTCAGCCGCTCAGCCAGCTGCTCTCCGCCATCCTTGCCGTGCTCGGCGGCCAGCGCGTCTTCCCTGCCCAGCATGGCGATACGCTTAACGCGGTGTTGACGGCCAAAGAGCAGCAGATCCTCGCGCTGCTGGCGCGCGGCCTGTCTAATCTGCAGATCGCCGGGCAGCTGCATATCAGCAATAAAACCGTCAGCACCCATAAAAAGAACATCATGGAAAAAACCGGAGCGGGCTCGGTCGTCGAACTGGCTCAGCTGTGGCAGTCACAACAGTGAGAACGCTACTGCTGATGCTGCTGCTGTTCACCAGCAGCGCGCTGGCGGCGCTGCGCCCGGTGAGCAGCATCGCCCTGCCGCAGGAGATGATGCCGATGCCGGTCGAATGGGGAAAAACCCTGCGCGTCGGCGTATTACAGGACAACAGCTCGCCGTGGAATATTGTCGTTGGCAGCGACCTGTACGGTATCAATGCCGACTATCTGGTGGCGCTGCAGCAGACCAGCGGCCTGCACGTCAGCGTGCAGGGGTTCAGCACGCAGCAGGCGATGATGGCGGCACTGCAGAGCGGAAAGCTGGATGTGCTGTTTGGCGTTCCGCAGCAGACGCTGCCTGCGGGCCTCAGCGCGACGCAACCGTGGTTCTCCAGCCCGCTGCGTATTTACCGTAATCGCAATAACCTGCGGCCGGTGATGTTCAACTCTGGCGATGCCCGCCTCAGCGTCAGCCGCGACACCCTGGCGCGCGTTGACCCCGAGTTTGCGCGCAAGCATCACTGGCAGGTGCTGCCCAGTGATTTACAGGCCCTCTCCACCCTGCTCAATCAGCACAGCGACTATGTGGTGGCGGATGAGACCAGCGCCGGATTCCTGCTGAGCCAGCTGCAGCAGGGCGAAGTTTATCAGCTCGCCTCTTCTCTTGACCCGGGGGTGCTGCAGCTGGAGGCGGTCACAGCGGATGCCACACTGGCGCAGCAGCTTGATAACGCTATTCGTCAGCTGCCGATGGAGGTGGTGAACGGCATTCAGGGGCGCTGGAGCAGTGCGCTGCCGCGCTATCAGGACAGCAATACCGCCCACCTGACGCCGATGGAGCGCAGCTGGATTGCGCAGCATCCGGTGGTGATTTATGCCGCCGTCAGCGACGACTATCCGTGGAGCTACCGCAATGCCAGCGGGCAGCCCGCCGGTTACAGTGTTGACCTGCTGAACAGCATCGGCCAGATTACCGGGTTGCGCTTTCAGCCATACTGGGTCAGCAATGCACAGCAGGCGGGCGCGCTGGTGCAGCAGGGGCGGGCGTTGATCCAACTCAATCTGCCGCTGACCGGTGATGATGCAATGCTGAATAATACCCAGCCGGTGTGGCGTGCGCTGTGGGGAGTCTATGTTCAGGCGGCGGCGCAGAACGTCACCGGCTGGCCGGATCTGCGCGGTAAACGCATCGGCGTGCTGCGCGGGGATATCGCCGGGCGCCTGTTGCCCGCAGGCAGCACAACCCAGATATTTGAGGATGCCAGCAGCCTGTACGATGCGCTGGCCAGCGGTCAGATCGACGCGCTGGTCGACAATGTGCTCTCAGCGCGCTGGCGCATCCAGGGGCGTTTTGCCAATACTCTGCAGCTGGCGTTTGCCGCCAGCGACACCGCATGGCCGGTGACCATCGGCATCGCCCCCGATCGGCCGCTGCTGCGCGCACTGCTGAATAACAGCCTGCAGCAGATCCCAGCGGAAAGCTGGCAGCGGCTGCGCGAAACCTGGAGCAGCACGCCGGACAGCTTTAGCGATAGCAACAGCGGCGAGATGCGGCCGATCTCCCTCTTCGTACTGGTCGCCGCGCTGTTTGCCATCGTCTTCCTGCTGATCCTGCTGCTGAGACGCTATCTGGAGCAGCGGCGTGAGCGGCAGCAGCGCCTGCTGCTGGAGCAGGAGCGCGAAGTGGCCCAGCGGGAAAACCGCATGAAAAGTCAGTTCCTCGCCACCGTCAGCCACGAGCTGCGCACGCCGATGCAGGCGGTGCTGGGCCTGCTGGAGCTGGAGCTGATGCAGCAGCCTGAGAGCCATAACCTGGCGTTGATCCACAGCAGCGCCGCCAGCCTGATGACGCTGCTGGGCGATCTGCAGGATCACGCCCGGGTTGAGAGCAACAGCTTCAGCTTGGCCCCCCGTCCGCTGGAGCCGGAAAAATGGCTGCAGCGGCTGGCGGTGTTCTACCACCCGCTGATGCGCGAACAGGGACCGCGGCTGAGCGTCAGCGCCCTGAATCCCCTGCCCGCCTGGGTGCTGATTGACGGCGAACGCCTGCAGCAGATTGCCAACAACCTGATTGCCAATGCGATCAAATTTACCCGCGAGGGTGAGATCCGGCTGACGCTGGAAGCGCTGAGCACGCCGCCACAGCTGCATTTTCAGGTCAGCGATAGCGGCAGTGGCATCCCGCTGGATGAGCAGCAGCGTCTGTTTGAACCCTGGTATCAGACCCCTTCCGGTCGCCAGCTCTCGGTGCAGGGCAGCGGGCTGGGCTTGTCGATCTGCCGCGAAATTGTCAACCGCATGGGCGGCACTATCACGCTGCAATCCACCCCCGGCCAGGGAACCTGCGTCAGCGTGCTGCTACCGTGGCAGCTTATTCCCTCGCCACTGCCTGCCGCAGATGCCGAACCGCAGCAGTGCAATACCGAGGCGGTCAGCCATCTGCGCGTGGCGATTGTCGACGACCATCCGACCAATCTGCTGGTGATGCAGCAACAGCTGGCGCACTGCGGTATCCAGGCGGAAACCTTCGCTGATGGCCGGGCGCTGCTGAAAGACGGTCGCCAGTGGGACCTGCTGTTTGTTGACTACAGCATGCCGCACCCGAACGGCGTGCAGCTGGTGAAAATAGTGCGCCGTGGCGAACGCCATCAGCCGCATCATACCCGGGTGGTGCTGTGCTCTGCCGATGCGCAGATCCTCAACCGGCCACAGGCGCGACAGGTTGCTGACCGCCTGCTGGTGAAGCCAGTTTCGTTAGCGGATCTTGCCGCTCTGCTGCAGGCGGAGGCGCCCGCGCCGTTTGCCGACCTGCCGCAGCGTTTAAATCAGCTGGCGCATCACGATGAGCACTATTTTCAACGCCTGTGCCAGACGCTGGCCGAGACGCTGAAGCGCGACTGCGCCGCGCTCAGGCAGGCAATAGCGTCAGAAGAGTGGCAGCAGGTTGAGAAAGCGGCGCACAGAATGAAAGGCAGCTGGCTGCTGCTGAACTACAGTGAAGGGGAAACCCTGTGCCAGCAAATCATTGAGGCTGCCCGCCTGCACCAGAACCCTAAGCCTGCAATGAATTTATTGATATCATTAAGCGAAAGCCTGTTAACTCAATTGGGATCCTATGGCTCACACCCACACTGAAAAGAACGGTAACCGTTCACGTCTGCTGGCAGCCTTTGTTGTCACGGCCCTGTTTATGCTGGCCGAGGTGGCGGGCGGTCTGCTCTCCGGCTCGCTGGCGCTGCTGGCCGATGCCGGGCATATGCTGACCGACGCCGCCGCGCTGCTGGTGGCCCTGCTGGCCACGCATTTTGCGCAGCGCAAGCCCAGCCAGCGCCACTCCTTTGGCTTGCTGCGCCTGACCACGCTGGCAGCTTTTGTCAATGCTATCGCGCTGCTGGTGATTACCGTGCTGATTGTCTGGGAGGCGCTGAGACGTTTCTGGCAGCCGGAGCCGGTGGCGGGTGGCATGATGCTGATTGTGGCTATCGGCGGGCTGCTGGCAAACCTGCTGGCGTTCTGGCTGCTGCATCACGGCAGCGGCGATAAGAACCTTAACGTGCGCGCGGCGGCGCTGCACGTGCTCGGTGACCTGCTCGGCTCGGTCGGGGCGATTGCTGCCGCGCTGATTATTATGTTTACCGGCTGGACGCCGATCGACCCCATTCTGTCGATTGTGGTGTCCCTGCTGGTGCTGCGCAGCGGCTGGATGCTGATCAAGGAGAGCGGTCACGAACTGCTGGAGGGGGCGCCGCAGGATATTGATGTGGCTAAGCTACAGCGTGCGCTGGCGCGCAGCATCCCGGAGGTGCGTAACGTGCATCATGTGCATTTGTGGCAGGTGGGCGAGAAGCCGGTGATCACGCTGCATGTACAGGTGATCCCGCCTTACGATCATGACGCGCTGCTGCAGCGCATTCACGAGTATCTGCACCAGCATTATCAGATTGAGCACGCCACGGTGCAGATGGAGTATCAGCGTTGCGATGGCGATGATTGTGATGTGGGGTGGATTCAGGGCGGCGGCGAGCACCAGCATCACCACCACCATTAACCGTACGGGTCGACCCTTTTTTCGGTCGACCCGTGGCCAATTATCCTCTCTGGCGGGCGCTTTTCATCCACAGCCACGAGCCATTCAGCGCGATCAGCGTCAGCAGCACATACTCCAGCGCCATGGCGTACACTCCCTGACGGGCGAATATCATCACGCTGATCAGGTTGATCACCACCCACAGCAGCCAGTTTTCAACGTACTTGCGCGTCATCAGGATCATCGCCGCAATCGACAACACCATCATGCACGAATCCCAGAACGGGAAAGCATCCGGCTGCAGCTGCGGCATCACCACGTTGAAGCCCATGCCCTGCATAATGTTTACAGCGGCACGCGTCAGCAGCGCAAATACCGGATCGATATACAGCGTCATCAGCGCAATGGCGATAACAATCACCGCTGTCCAGGCCAGCAGCTGCGCACGCGGCAGCCAGCGAATTTTCAGCGCCTGCTGATTATCACTGGTCTGGCGGCTCCAGGCATACCAGCCGTAGATATTGGCGACGAAAAAGAACAGCTGCAGCAGCAGGCTGGCGTAAAGCTGGATCTGGAAGAAGATGACCGCGAACAGCGTCACGTTGATCAGGCCGAAAGCGTAGTTGACGATCTTCTCCAGGCTCGCCAGCCAGATGCACAGCAGCCCGGCAAGGGTACCGATGGCTTCAATCCAGGACAGATCGTAGCCACCGGCCCCAAGAGGGATATGAACCAGAATATTCGACGTGCTGAAAAAATCCATATTGCCATCCTGTCCAGAGCGTAACGTCAGGCGTTACCCTTCACGTTGAGTTTGAGATTTGCAGCAAAGGTTAGCATACGATTCAACGGGATCAATGCACCTTCTCGCAGTGCATCGTCAACAAAGATCTCATGATCGCTGCCGCCCTGCTCCAGACCCTCAGCAATGGCTTGCAGCCCGTTCATTGCCATCCACGGACAGTGCGCACAGCTGCGGCAGGTGGCACCCTCGCCGGCCGTTGGTGCCTCGAGCAGCTCTTTGTCCGGGCAGGCCTGCTGCATTTTATAGAAGATGCCGCGATCGGTGGCGACGATCATCTGCTTGTGCGGCAGGGTTTGCGCTGCATGAATCAGCTGGCTGGTCGAACCGACCGCATCGGCAAGATTAACGATAGCCTGCGGCGACTCAGGATGGACCAGCACGGCGGCATCGGGATACAGCGCTTTCATCCGCTGCAGCGCCTGAGTTTTGAATTCGTCATGGACGATGCAGGCGGCCTGCCAGCAGATCACGTCCGCGCCGCTTTTGCGCGTCACATATTGACCAAGATGGCGGTCCGGGGCCCAGATGATTTTCTCGCCCAGGCTATCAAGATGCTCGATCAGCTCAACGGCAATGCTGGAGGTGACGACCCAGTCGGCGCGCGCCTTGACCGCTGCGGAGGTATTGGCGTACACCACAACGGTACGGTCGGGGTGGGCGTCGCAGAATTTGCTGAACTCTTCAATCGGGCAGCCGAGGTCGAGCGAGCACTCCGCCTGCAGCGTCGGCATTAAAATGGTTTTTTCCGGGCTGAGGATTTTGGCGGTTTCGCCCATAAAGCGCACCCCGGCGACCAGCAGCGTGGAAGCCGGATGCTGGCTGCCAAAGCGCGCCATCTCCAGCGAATCAGAGACGCAGCCGCCGGTCTCTTCGGCCAGCGCCTGGATTTCCGGGTCGGTATAGTAATGCGCCACCATCACCGCATCCCGCTCTTTCAGCAGGCGCTTAATTTTTTCGCGGTAAAACTGTTTCTCATCAACGGATAAACGGGCCGGTTTGGGCGGGAAAGGATATACGGCGGATTCGGGATCGAACATCAGGCTCATAAGGCGACTCTCGTTTCTTCAACTTAACCGAATTAGCGTAGATGGCCGGTCCGGCGCCAACTCTACGGTTGGTTTGTTTTATATGCTAAACACGATAGCTGAAAAATGAACCGATGTCGCCGAATATTTACTTTTCACCGCAGGATGTGACGCCGATCATAATAGCGCTTCCTGCGACCACAGCTGGCCACCTTCCAGACGCAGCAGGAACGCTTTGGTCTCCAGCCCTCCGGCGAACCCGGTTAGCTTGCCGTTGGCGCCGATAACCCGATGGCATGGGGCAATAATCGAGAGGGGGTTACGACCATTGGCGGCCCCGACGGCCCTGACGGCGGCCGGGCTGCCCACCTGGCGCGCGATTTCACCATAGCTGCGCGTTTCACCAAACGGAATGGTGACCAGCGCCGCCCAGACTTTGCGCTGGAATTCAGTGCCGATAAAGTCGAGCGTTACATTGAACTGCTGACGCTGCCCGGAGAAATACTCGCGCAGCTGCTTTTCAGCTTCCAGCAGGATCGCGTTTGTCGGGTCTTCGTCCTGCGGCAGGAAGCGCACGCGCTTGGGATCGTCGTTTTCCCACAGGATCGCCGCCAGCCCGCGCTCGGTTGCGACCAGCTTTAGCTCACCGACCGGTGACTGCATCATCTTGTACCAGAATGCCATTTTGCCTCTCCTTAACTGATACCGTCTCTGCCCTGATTATGCGCGTTCTGACATGCAGCACTGGCCGTTTTCGGTCACCGGGTTAAAATCGTTATATGACCGAATATGGCGAGTGCAACGCATCCCGGTGCGCTAACCTGGAGAGATTCCCGTTCCACAGGACAATATCATGATTGACCCAGACTCTGCCTATCGTGCCCTCACTTCCCGCGATGCTCGCTTCGACGGCGTATTTTACGTCGGGGTGACTTCGACGGGTATCTATTGTCGCCCGATTTGTCCGGTGAAACCGCCCTACGCGGAAAACTGCCTGTTCTTTGACAGCGCCGAGGCAGCGGAGAAAGCATCATTTCGCCCCTGCCTGCGCTGCCGCCCGGAGCTGGCCCCCGGCAACGCCCCGGTGGATAACAGCCAGCGCATCGCGGGGCGGCTGATGCAGCGCATTGACGAGGGGCTGATTGAGCAGGTGGAGAGTCTGGAAGAGATCGCCGCGCAGTTTCACCTTAGCCTGCGCCAGCTGCGGCGTATCGTGCAGAAGGAGCTGGGCGTATCGCCGCAGGAGCTGCGCCAGACGCGCCGCCTGCTGCTGGCTAAGCAGTTGCTGAGTGAAACGCGGCTGCCGGTCACGCAGATCGCCTTTGCCAGCGGATTTGCCAGCCTGCGCCGTTTTAACGCCGCCTTCAGCACTCAGTACCGGATGCCACCCACGCGCCTGCGCAAGGCCAGCGAGTGCGAAGAGAGCGAGCTGAACGGCAGTGATACCTCTACCCTACAGCTGAGCTATCGCCCCCCCTACGACTGGCAGGCCATGCTCGGCTTTCTGCGGCTGCGTGCACTGCTGGGCGTGGAATATGTTGATGAGCAGAGTTATGCGCGTACCGTGCGTCTGGGAGCGCATCAGGGGTGGATCAGAGTCACTCAGGCGGCAGCGAAGAGTGTGCTGCTGGTGGAGTTCACCCATTCGCTGACGCCGGTGCTGCCCGCTCTGCTCCGTCGCCTGCGTAATCTGTTCGATCTCAGCGCCCGTCCGGACCTGATTGCTGAACATCTGGCGCTCGACCCGCTGTTAACGCCCGCGCTGAATGCCAGCCCTGGCCTGCGCGTGCCCGGGGCTTTTGACGGCTTTGAAATGGCGGTGCGCGCCATCCTTGGTCAGCAGATCACCGTAAAGGCCGCAGCGACGCTCGGGGGGCGTTTCGCCACGGCGTTCGGCGATCGCTTGACCACGCCGTTTGCACAGTTAACCCACCTCTCCCCCCTGCCGGCTCGCGTTGCTCAATGCTCGGTAGATGAGATTGCCAGCCTGGGAATTGTCAGCGCCCGCAGCCGCTGCATTCTGGCGCTGGCGGCAAGCTGTGCGGATGGAACGCTGCAGCTAGATGCTGCCAGTCAGCCGGAGCAAACCGTGGCGCAGCTGTTAGCCCTGCCGGGGATTGGCGAATGGACAGCGCAGTATCTGGCAATGCGTGCGCTACGCTGGCCGGATGCATTCCCCGCCGGGGATATCGTGGTACGTAACAATCTGGGGGGTATCAGCGCGAAGCAGACAGAGGTTCGTTCACAGGCATGGCGGCCATGGCGCAGTTATGCAGTGATGCATATCTGGAAGAGCGGCAAGTTGGGGTAATGTGAAAGCTGACCCTCTTTTTCGGTCAGCCAACAAAAACCGGGACGACCAGAAAAGCGGTCGTCCCCTACGAAACCCGGCGCGATTTGCGACTTACCGGCTCGTAGTGGCTGACCCTCTTTTTCGGTCAGCCAACAAACCCGGGACGACCAGAAAAGCGGTCGTTCCCTACGAAACCCGGCGCGATATGCGACTGACCGGCTCGTAGTGGCTGACCCTCTTTTTCGGTCAGCCTGAATCGCACATAGCAAAAAGGCGCCTTTAGGGCGCCTTCTTACATTGGTGGGTCGTGCAGGATTCGAACCTGCGACCAATTGATTAAAAGTCAACTGCTCTACCAACTGAGCTAACGACCCGATATGGTGGGTGATGACGGGCTCGAACCGCCGACCCCCTCCGTGTAAAGGAGATGCTCTACCAACTGAGCTAATCACCCATATCGTCATGCTGCGCAAAGACTTTCGCTGGGAAAGTGGTGGGTCGTGCAGGATTCGAACCTGCGACCAATTGATTAAAAGTCAACTGCTCTACCAACTGAGCTAACGACCCGCAATGCGGTTAATCTTTGCTACTTTCACACTTTAAAGTTTGGTGGGTCGTGCAGGATTCGAACCTGCGACCAATTGATTAAAAGTCAACTGCTCTACCAACTGAGCTAACGACCCGATATGGTGGGTGATGACGGGCTCGAACCGCCGACCCCCTCCGTGTAAAGGAGATGCTCTACCAACTGAGCTAATCACCCATATCGAAACTTTAAAGCACGGTTTACACCGCTTAAAACTTAATAGTGGTGGGTCGTGCAGGATTCGAACCTGCGACCAATTGATTAAAAGTCAACTGCTCTACCAACTGAGCTAACGACCCACTTTTGTGCTGCTGGCGTCTCTTAACATATCCCCCGGCAACGGCGGCATATATTACTGATTTGAATTTCCAGCGCAACCACTATTTCAGGTTAAGCTGTTCAACTGCTTAGCTTTCACGCGGTAAGACCAGAATCCAGGCGAAATCTGGCCAGATGGCGCAAATTACAGAGCGGCCGAACGTTTTTGCGCCTGTTTCGCTGCATCAGTATTAGGGTAAAGTTTTACCACCTGCTGATACACCGCTTTGGCTTTTGCCTTGTCGCCTTTTTCCTGCATGATCACCCCCACCTTCAGCAGCGCATCGCCACTCTTCGGTGATTTAGGGTAATTTTTTACTACGGTGGCAAAATAATAGGCCGCGTCGTCTTTTTTACCTTTGTTGTAATTCAACTGTCCCAGCCAGTAATTGGCATTCGGCTGGAAGGTGGAATCCGGATACTTCTTCACAAAGGCCTGAAAAGCGGCGATCGCCTGATCGTACTGCTTTTTCTCCAGCACCAGTGCCACTGCGGCATTGTAGTCGGTGTTGGCATCACCGCTTTGCACAGGCGCAGCAGCAGCGGCGGCAGGAGCCGCCGCCGCGTCGCTACCTGACGCACCGCTATTGCCTGCCGCAGCATCGCCGCCAGCTGCGGCTGCGTTAGCATTTGCGCCACCGCTGCTCAGACTGTCGATCTGCTGGTAAAGGCCTTTCTGACGTTCCACAACCTGGTTCAGCTGATAGCTGTTTTCCTGGATCTGACCACGTAACTGGTCAATATCATTTTGGTTAGCGGAAAGTTGCTGCTGAAGCTGCTGGAGGAGCTGTGCCTGAGCATTAGAAATACGCTCAAGAGTGGTGACGCGGTCTTCAACCGAGCCAGAGCCAACGTTACTGATTGTTGCCTGGGCATTAGCGGCCCAGGGGGCCGCTACGCCAATCAGTAACGACAGACTCAACAGGTGAGTTCTGAAGCTACTAATCATGTGATTCTCTTAGTAAACCAGTACTGCACGACGGTTTTTAGCATAAGCTGATTCGTCGTGACCCAGTACTGCAGGTTTTTCTTTACCGTAAGAAACGATAGAGATCTGGTCAGCAGAAACGCCTTTACCCTGCAGGTACATTTTCACAGCAGTAGCACGACGCTCGCCCAGTGAAATGTTGTACTCAGGAGTACCGCGCTCATCCGCATGACCTTCTACGGTCACTTTGTAAGATGGGTTGCTACGCAGGAAGTTTGCGTGTGCATCCAGCATCTGAGCGAATTCTGACTGGATGTCAAACTTGTCCAGACCGAAGTAAACGATGTTGTTTTTCTGCAGTTCTTGCATCTGCAGACGTGCCTGCTCGTCAGAAGACATGTTACCGCTGTTCATGCCGCTGTTAGAACCGTCACCCATGCCCATACCGTTGGTCTGGTCATTGTTGTTGTTCTTGTGAGAGCTACATGCAGCCACTGCGATTACTGGCAGTGCCAGCAGTAAGCCTTTCAGCACTTTGTTCAGTTGCATTATTTAATTCCTATTATAGTTTGCCATACATATTTACACATGCATCACAGATACGGCGACCAGGCAGGAAATTTGACCTGTCCATCGGTTGCCGGAAGACGCGCTTTGAAACGCCCATCCGTCGAAACCAACTGCAATACGGAACCCATCCCCTGAGTAGAGCTATAGATTACCATCGTGCCGTTAGGTGCGAGACTTGGCGTCTCATCCAGGAACGTGTCCGTTAATTGTTGAACGGCTCCCGTTACCAGATCTTGTCGAGCGACGTGTTGAGCGCCGCTGTTGGTGCTGACCATCACCATTGATTTGCCATCAGTGCTTACGTCGCCATCCTGGTTTTGACCGCCTTCCCAGGTAATGCGCTGCGGCGTGCCGCCGTTAACACCAATTTTATAAATTTGCGGACGACCGGCCTGGTCGGAGGTATAGGCCAGAGTCTGGCTGTCCGGGAACCAGGTCGGTTCAGTGCTGTTATAACGACCGTCGGTCACCTGAGTGATCTGGCCTGAACCCAGGTTCATCACGTAGAGATTCAGACTGCCGGTTTTCGACAGTGCGAATGCCAGCTTAGAACCATCGGGTGAGAATGCAGGCGCACCGTTGTGACGCGGGAATGAGGCTACCTGTTTAATTGCACCGTTAGCCAGCGTCTGAATCACCAGCGCAGACTTACCGCTTTCAAAGGTCACATAAGCCACTTTACTCCCGTCTGGAGACCAGGCAGGGGACATCAATGGCTGCGGTGAACGGTGAACCACAAACTGGTTGTAGCCGTCGTAGTCGGAAACGCGCAGTTCATACGGGAACTGGCCGCCGTTGGTCTGCACCACGTAAGCAATACGCGTACGGAATGCACCTTTAATGCCGGTCAGCTTTTCAAAGCTCTCATCACTGGCGGTGTGTGCGGCGTAGCGCAGCCACTGCTTGGTGACTTTGAACTGGTTTTGCGCCAGTACCGCACCAGGGTTACCCGAGGTGTCGACCAGCTGGTAAGAGACGGTATAGCTACCGTCAGCGCCCGGCTGAACCTGGCCCACAACCACCGCATCAATACCCAGCGCGGTCCATGCAGCAGGCTGCACTTCGGCAGCAGAGGTAGGCTGCTGTGGTAAACGTGAACGATCGATTGGGTTAAATTTACCGCTGTTACGTAAGTCGGCAGCAACGATGCCACCAATATCTTCCGGTGCTGCACCCGGACCGTCCCACTTAAACGGCACAACGCCGATAGGACGCGCGGTGTTCACACCCTGAGTAATTTCAATGCGAACTTCTGCATGCGCAACCGCGACAAACAGCATTAAAACGCTCAGCGCTACACGAAATGCCTGCTTCATTATTTCTCCCTTACCCGGACATAGCACCCGTGGTAAATAGCCTTGTAATCAACAAACCTAAGAGTACGACATGGTGAACATAGTTCAACATGCCGCTTATTACCGAATTATTGTGGCTTGAAACGCATCGGGGCGTTTTTGAACACCTCATAAACCGCCTGCGAAGGGGGTTTAGGAATGCGAGCCTGCTTAGCTGCCGCTATGGCCGCCTGGCAAAGTGCCGGGTCACCACCTTCAGACTGAACACTGATCAACATACCATCCGGAGCTAGCTTAATTCGCAGATCGCAGGTTTTACCGGCATAAGTACTCGCGTCGTAGAACTTGCTCTGAATGGCAGCTGTAATCTGCCCCAGATAACCATTAATCTCCGCGCCAGATGCCCCTGCAGTTTTCTGGTTGCCCTGCCCTGCAGCCCCACCGCCTCCGGCAGCTTTACCGGACTTCGGCGCATTTTTACCTGAAGTCAGGTCACCCAGCAGGTCACCGACATCACCAGACTCTTTCGCGGCTTCCGCTGCGGCTTTCTTCTTGGCGGCGGCATCAGCTTTGGCTTTCGCCGCAGCGTCAGCTTTTGCCTGAGCGGCAGCATCAGCTTTGGCTTTGGCCGCGGCCTCGGCTTTTTCTTTCGCAGCAGCAGCGGCTTTCTCTTTCGCCTCTTCTGCGGCTTTGGCTTTCGCATCGGCAGCAGCCTGCTGTTTCGCTTCCTGGGCTGCTTTCGCATCCGCCGCTGCTTTCGCTTTGGCTTCCGCGGTCGCCTTGGCTTTCGCATCGGCTACGGCTTTCTCTTTAGCGGCTTCTGCTGCGGCCTGCTTCGCTTCGGCCTCAGCTTGTTTCTTCGCATCAGCAGCGGCTTTTTTAGCCTCTTCTGCCGCTTTTTTCTGGGCGTCAGCCGCAGATTTCGCCTGGGCATCCGCCTGAGCTTTGGCATCGGCTTTCGCTTTTGCCGCGGCGGCTTCTGCCTGTTTTTGCTCTTGTTGAGCCTGCTTCGCCGCGTCCGCTGCCTGTTTCTGCTCAGCCGCCTGTTGTGCGGCCTGCTGTTTGGCTTCTTCCTGCGCCTGCAGACGCTCTTTCTCCATCTGCTTTAGCTGCTTCTGTTCAGCAGCCTGCTTTTGCTGCAGCTCTTCCGCCTGCTGCTGCGCCTGTTTCTGGCGCTGCTGCTCGGCACGTTTGCTTTCGCTCTGCTGATTTTGCTGACGATTGTACTGTTCTACCACCGCGCCAGAATCGACCATCACTGCATCAATATCGCTACCGCCACCGCCGCCGCTGGCGTCGATGTTTTCGTCAAACGAGCTCCATACCAGTAGTGCAATCAAAATGATGTGCAAAATGACTGATACGGTTATGGCACGTTTTAACTTTTCGTCTTGCTCGGTTGCCTTCGACACTCTCGGTTCCCAAAAACGGTTCGAATGAATTAAATCGGCTGCGTCATTAATCCGACAGACTTAACGCCGGCCTGATGCAGCAAGTTGAGCGCCTTGATGATCTCGTCATAAGGCACTTCTTTGGCTCCGCCAATCAGGAACACGGTTTTCGGGTTAGCCGTGATGCGACGCTGCGCCTCGGCAACCACCTGTTCCGGTGGCAGCTGCTCCATCCGATCGTGATCAACCACCAGGCTGTACTGCCCGACTCCGGAAACTTCGACGATCACCGGAGGGTTATCATCGCTGGAGACGGTCTTAGAATCCGTTGCGTCCGGCAGATCGACTTCCACGCTCTGGGTGATGATCGGCGCCGTTGCCATGAAAATCAGCAGCAGCACCAGCAGCACGTCCAGCAGCGGTACGATATTTATCTCGGACTTAACTTCGCGGCGACCACCGCGACCACGTTTTCTGGCCATGCTAACCTCCGACTTACTTGCTGACGTCGCTTGAGAATGCCTGACGATGCAGGATAGCCGTGAACTCTTCCATGAAGTTATCGTAGTTCTGCTCCAGCTTGTTAACGCGCTGGCTCAGGCGGTTATAGGCCATAACCGCCGGGATGGCTGCAAACAGACCAATCGCCGTGGCGATCAGTGCTTCAGCGATACCCGGTGCCACCATTTGCAAGGTGGCCTGCTTCACCGCGCCCAGCGCGATAAAGGCATGCATGATCCCCCACACTGTACCAAACAGACCGATATACGGACTGATTGAACCGACGGTGCCAAGGAAAGGAATGTGGTTTTCAAGCGCTTCCAGTTCACGGTTCATGGAGATGCGCATAGCGCGCGTCGCGCCCTCTACCACCGCTTCCGGCGCGTGATTGTTGGCACGATGCAGACGGGCAAACTCTTTAAAGCCTGCGTAGAAAATCTGCTCAGAACCGCCCAGCTCATCGCGACGGGCCTGGCTTTCCTGATAGAGACGAGACAGCTCGATACCAGACCAGAACTTATCTTCGAAGGCATCCGCATCACGCGTGGCAGCATTCAGAATACGGGTACGCTGAATGATAACGGCCCAGGAGGCGATAGAAAACCCGATCAAAATCAACATGATAAGTTTGACCAGAAGGCTCGCCTTCAGGAACAAATCAAGAATGTTCATGTCAGTCACTGCTTGAACTCCGCGACAATAGACTTGGGAAGCGCTATCGGCTTCATTAGATGTGGATTGATGCAGGCAATAAGGACTTCTGCTTCATTGAGCACACGGCCTTCTGCATTAACGATGCGTTGTGCGAATGTCATGGTCGTTCTGCTCATGGCAATGACCTCGCTCTGCACGTCGAGCATATCATCGAGACGGGCAGCTGCAAGGTAATCGACCGTGATACGACGCACGACAAAGCCGACCTGCTGTTCCAGCAAAGCCTGCTGATTGAAATGGTGCTGGCGCAACATTTCAGTCCGTGCCCGTTCATAAAAAGCGACATAGCTGGCATGGTAAACCACACCACCGGCGTCGGTATCTTCGTAATAGACACGCACCGGCCATCGAAACAGCGTTGTACTCACTCTACATCCCGGTAATGCTAATCATTGGTACAGGAAAACGTTGCTACTATACGCAAGAGCTAACTGCTTGGGAATGGATTGCCAGAGGGTTACGAAAATAATTATCCGGCGGTAACAACTTCACTGATTTCAGCATATTTGTTAAACAATGATTGACAAAAAAGCAGGTAAAAAAAGATTGGCGAAGGCGGGAATGAAGTGGAATTTAGCGGGAAAAATTATGGGCCAGAGAAACCTGGCCCATGGCATGCTTAAAGGAAGAAAAATCCGACCCCGCTCAGCAATATCAGCAGCGCGGGCAGTGGCGCAAATAACCCACGCCAGCGCAGACGCTGGGGGCGGAATCCGACACCGTGGATCACCCCGGCACACACCGCCCACATCAGCAGTAACCCCTGCCAGATAGTCAGCTCGCTGCTGTTGGCTGCGAAGCGTGACGGGTCCCAAAACATGCAGCCCGCCAGCAGCAACGCCGCCACCAGGGACAGCGCCCGTAACGGGCCCTTATCCATCAGTTGATAGAGACGAGCGATGCCCTCCCCCATTACGATTTCTCTTCAGCGCTTGCCGCTTCAGCCTGCTCTAACGCCAGGGCTGTAATAATACCGAAGGCACAGGCCAGCAGCGTGCCGAGGATCCAGGCAAAATACCACATGATGACGCTCCTTCTGTTAATAGAGAGAATTGCTGTTACCTTCAATATGCTCTTTGGTCAGGCGACCAAACATTTTGTAGTAACACCAGGTTGTATAAGCCAGGATGATTGGCACAAAGATAATGGCTGCCACGGTCATCACTTTCAGGGTCAGCAACGTCGACGTTGCATCCCACATCGTCAGGCTGACGTTAGGTACGGTGCTGGAAGGCATCACGAACGGGAACATCGCTACCCCCGCAGTCAGGATCACGCAGGCCATGGTTAAGGAAGAGAAGACAAATGCCCACGCCCCTTTCTCCAGCCGCGAACACATAATGGTCAGCAGCGGCAGCACCACGCCCAGCGCCGGAATGGTCCAGAGAATCGGTGCATTATTGAAATTCACCATCCAGGCACCCGCCTGCTGACTCACTTCTTTCACCAGCGGGTTGGACGGGCCGTTATGATCCAGTACCGAGGTCACCACGTAACCATCAATCCCGTAAACGACCCAGATGCCTGCCAGCACAAAGCACACCATCATCACCAGCGCACAGATCTGCGCGGTGATGCGCGCGCGCAGGTGCAGCTCACCCACGGTACGCATCTGCAGATAAGTTGCCCCCTGAGTCAGGAACATCATCAGGCTAACGATACCTGCCAGCAGGCCAAACGGGTTAAGCAGCTGGAAGAAGTTGCCTGTGTAGAACAGGCGCAGGTCAGTATCAATGTGGAAAGGCACGCCCTGCAGCAGGTTACCGAACGCCACCCCGATCACCAGCGGTGGTACGAAGCTGCCAATAAAGATTGCCCAGTCCCACATTCCACGCCAGCGCGGATCTTCTATTTTCGAGCGGTAGTCAAAACCGACCGGACGGAAGAACAGCGAGGCCAGCACCAGGATCATCGCCACGTAGAAGCCGGAGAAGGCCGCCGCATAAACGGTAGGCCAGGCGGCAAACAGTGCACCGCCGGCAGTGATCAGCCAAACCTGGTTGCCGTCCCAGTGCGGGGCGATACTGTTGATCATGATGCGGCGTTCGGTATCGGTACGGCCGAGAATGCGCGACAGCACCCCCACCCCCATATCGAAACCATCGGTGATGGCGAATCCGATACACAGGATGCCAATCAGCAGCCACCAGATAAAACGCATTAGTTCATAAGTTAACATGTGTGCACTCCTGTCTTATCGAACCGGCTGCGGCGCAGTGGCGGACTGTTCAAAGTGATAGCGCCCGGTTTTCAAGCTGCTTGGGCCAAGGCGCGCAAACTTGAACATCAGATACATTTCAGCGACCAGGAATAGCGTGTACAGACCGCAAATCAGTCCGATGGAGAACAGCAGATCGCCAATGGTCAGTGACGAGTTCGCCACGGCGGTTGGCAGCACTTCACCGATGGCCCACGGCTGGCGGCCGTATTCAGCAACAAACCAGCCTGACTCAATGGCGATCCACGGTAACGGAATACCGTATAGCGCGCATTTAAGTAGCAGCGGGCACTTGCCGATGCGATTGCGGATCACCGACCAGAACGACAGGCCGATAATCAACAGCATCAGTACGCCACACAGCACCATAATGCGGAATGAGAAATAGAGCGGCGCCACGGCAGGAATCGAATCTTTAGTGGCCTGCTGGATTTGTGCTTCGCTGGCATCCGCCACGTTCGGCGTATAGCGTTTCAGCAACAGCCCGTAACCGAGGTCCTTCTTGGCCGCGTTGAATTCAGCACGTACGGCAGGATCCTGATTGCCGGTGCGAAGCTGCTGCAGCAGCTGATAAGCCTTCATGCCGTTACGAATACGCACTTCGTGCTCGCTCATCAGCTCTTTCAGGCCGGTCACCTGCTTATCCACGGAGCGAGTGGCAATTAAGCCCAGCGCCCAGGGGATCTGAATAGCATAGTTATTGCGCTGTGCTTCCTGATCGGGAATACCAAACAGGGTAAACGCCGCCGGGGCTGGCTGGGTTTCCCATTCGGCTTCAATAGCCGCCAGTTTGGTTTTCTGCACGTCACCGACTTCGTAGCCTGATTCATCACCCAGCACGATGACGGAGAGGATAGCGGCCATGCCAAAGCTGGCGGCAATGGCAAAGGAGCGTTTAGCAAAGGCCATATCGCGCCCGCGCAGAAGATAGTAGGAGCTGACCCCAAGGATAAACATCGCACCGCAGGTATAGCCTGCCGCCACGGTGTGAACGAATTTAACCTGAGCAACGGGGTTGAGGACCAGTTCAGAGAAGCTGATCATCTCCATGCGCATGGTTTCGAAATTGAAATCGGAGGCAACCGGGTTTTGCATCCAGCCATTTGCCACCAGAATCCACAGCGCAGAAAGGTTTGAGCCTAATGCCACCAGCCAGGTCACAGCCATATGCTGTACTTTACCCAGACGATCCCAGCCGAAGAAGAATAGCCCGACAAAGGTGGATTCAAGGAAGAACGCCATTAAACCTTCAATGGCGAGCGGAGCACCGAAGATATCCCCGACATAGTGAGAGTAGTAAGACCAGTTGGTGCCGAACTGAAACTCCATGGTAAGTCCGGTGGCGACGCCCAGAGCAAAGTTAATACCAAATAACTTGCCCCAGAATTTGGTCATATCTTTATAGATCTGTTTGCCGGACAGAACATATACGGTTTCCATGATTGCCAGTAAAAACGCCATACCCAGCGTTAATGGCACAAACAGGAAATGATACATGGCAGTCAAGGCAAACTGTAATCGCGACAGTTCGACAATATCCAACATTTCGACTCCTTGCTCCGCTAGCAGATCGCGCTGAATAATATCCGAGTAAAACACTCAGTTATTCTCGACGAAATCTCCAACAAATGAAATTTTATCCCATGGTAGTTTTCGACGCAGGGCGCGACGCCTTAGCCTGACGACTCAAGGTTACCAACGGCTTAAACACGCTAATTTTAGAGGTTTTACTATTGTACGCCTTTATACACACAACTTTAAAGCGGTTTTGTGACGACAGTATTATTTTTCCCTTTTCACATCAATTTGCTGAGTGATATAGGTAAACCCGCCAAATTGATACAGCGCAATTTAAACTAAAAGCTAAGACACTTTCCAGCAATAAAGACGATAAATAAAACTGCTTTTCTTGATCCAGATTAAGATAATGACTGGCATTAATATGGTAGTAAAAAGGAGATGTTAAGTTATTGTATGCACTTTCCAGATGGGCGTTAAATATAAACACAAGATCGTGGTTATTTTAGGTTAAATGATTTTTACCTGATGGATGGATAAAAAATAAAGTTAAATCTCAAGCTGATAAAAGTGTGGCATAAGAAGATAAAAAAGCCACCCGCAGGTGGCTTTTTTTGCTGTATTGCACAGCGTGCTTACTGAGGCAGAACCGCTTTCACCGCGTCGCCGATGTCAGCCAGGCTGCGCACGGTTTTCACGCCTGCCGCTTCCAGTGCAGCAAACTTCTCGTCAGCTGTCCCTTTACCGCCTGCAATAATTGCACCCGCATGGCCCATACGCTTACCTTTAGGCGCGGTCACGCCTGCAATGTAACCGACAACCGGCTTGGTGACGTACTCTTTGATAAACGCAGCCGCTTCTTCTTCTGCGCTACCACCGATCTCACCGATCATCACAATCGCTTCAGTCTGTGGGTCGTCCTGGAACAGCTTCAGGATATCGATAAAGTTAGAGCCCGGAATCGGGTCACCACCGATACCCACGCAGGTAGACTGGCCGTAGCCAATGTCTGTAGTCTGCTTAACGGCTTCATATGTCAGCGTACCAGAGCGGGAAACGATACCGATACGGCCCGGCTGGTGGATGTGACCTGGCATGATGCCGATTTTGCACTCGCCTGGGGTGATAACACCCGGGCAGTTTGGACCGATCATACGCACGCCAGCTTCATCCAGCTTCACTTTTACCGTCAGCATATCCAGCGTTGGAATACCTTCAGTGATGGTGATGATCAGCTTGATGCCTGCATCGATAGCTTCCAGGATACCGTCTTTGCAGAACGGAGCAGGAACATAGATCACAGAGGCAGTTGCCCCCGTGGCTTCTACGGCTTCGCGTACGGTGTTGAATACCGGCAGACCGAGGTGCTCAGTACCGCCTTTGCCTGGGGTGACACCGCCAACCAGCTGAGTACCATAAGCTAATGCCTGCTCGGAGTGGAAAGTACCCTGCCCACCGGTGAAGCCCTGGCAGATAACTTTGGTGTTTTTATCGATCAAAATAGACATTATTTACCCTCCGCTGCGGCAACAACGCGCTGCGCCGCGTCACTCAGGCTGGTTGCTGCAATAATATTCAGGCCGCTGTCTGCCAGTTTTTTGGCACCCAACTCGGCATTGTTACCTTCCAGACGGACCACTACCGGTACGTTCACGCCCACTTCAGCGACCGCGCCAATAATACCGTCAGCAATCAGGTCGCAGCGTACGATGCCGCCGAAGATGTTAACGAATACGGCTTTCACCGCGTCGTCAGACAGGATGATTTTGAACGCTTCGGTGACGCGCTCTTTGGTTGCGCCGCCGCCAACGTCCAGGAAGTTAGCTGGCTGGCCACCGCTCAGCTTCACGATGTCCATGGTGCCCATTGCCAGACCGGCGCCGTTTACCATGCAGCCGATGTTACCTTCCAGTGCCACATAGTTCAGTTCCCACTGCGCTGCGTGTGCTTCGCGTGAGTCTTCCTGGCTTGGGTCACGCATTTCGCGTAGCTCAGGCTGGCGGAAAAGTGCGTTGCCGTCGGCAGTCAGTTTACCGTCCAGGCAGACCAGATCGCCCTGCTTGGTGATGACCAGCGGGTTGATCTCAACCAGTGCCAGGTCACGCTCCAGGAACAGCGTTGCCAGACCCATGAAGATCTTGGTGAACTGGCCAACCTGCTTACCGGTCAGACCCAGTTTGAACGCCAGCTCACGGCCCTGATAGGGCTGTGGTCCAGTCAGCGGGTCCAGCGCCATTTTATGGATCAGGTGCGGGGTTTCTTCCGCTACTTTCTCAATTTCTACGCCGCCCTCAGTAGAGGCCATAAACACCACACGACGCGTGCCACGGTCGACTACCGCGCCCAGGTACAGCTCCTGGTCGATGTCGGTCGCAGATTCAACCAGAATCTGGTTAACCGGCTGACCATGTGCGTCTGTCTGGTAGGTCACCAGACGTTTGCCCAGCCAGTTTTCAGCGAATGCGCGGATGTCTTCTTTACTGTTTACCACTTTCACACCGCCCGCTTTACCACGGCCACCGGCATGAACCTGACATTTCACTACCCACGGGCCGGCACCAATTTTAGAGGCGGCTTCTTCTGCTTCGCGTGGCGTGGTGCAGGCATAACCGGTTGGTGCCGGTAAGCCATACCGTGCAAACAACTGTTTTGCCTGATATTCGTGTAAGTTCATGATGTTCTATCCATTCAGGTCTGAAAAGACTTAGCCACGTTGTGGCTACACATAGGGTTGGGCACGGCGCAAGGCCGTGCCCAGGGGGTTAGACATCCAGCAGCAGACGCTGTGGATCTTCCAGCAGTTCTTTGATTGCGACCAGATAGCCGACAGATTCGCGGCCATCGATCAGACGGTGATCGTAAGAAAGTGCCAGATACATCATTGGCTGGATCACCACCTGACCATTCACCGCCATTGGACGATCTTTAATGGCGTGCATGCCAAGGATCGCGCTCTGCGGTGGGTTGATGATCGGGGTAGACATCAACGAGCCGAACACACCACCGTTGGTGATGGTGAAATTACCGCCGGTCAGTTCATCAACGGTCAGCTTACCGTCGCGCCCTTTCACCGCCAGCTCTTTAATTTTCTTCTCGATATCTGCCATGCTCAGCGCATCAACATCTTTTAGCACTGGCGTCACCAGGCCGCGCGGCGTGGAAACCGCGATGCTGACGTCGAAGTAGTTGTGGTAAACCACATCTTCGCCATCAATGGAGGCATTCACTTCCGGGTAACGCTTCAGCGCTTCAACCACCGCTTTGATGTAGAAGGACATAAAGCCCAGACGCACACCATGACGTTTCTCGAACGCTTCACCGTACTGCTTACGCAGTGACATGATTGGCTGCATGTTCACTTCGTTGAAGGTGGTCAGCATGGCAGTGCTGTTCTTCGCTTCCAGCAGACGTTCAGCGACGCGTTTGCGCAGGCGCGTCATCGGAACGCGTTTTTCGCTACGGTTGCCGAGTGAAGTTGCTGAAGCAGCAGCAGCAGGTGCCGCTTTAGGTTCTTCCGCTTTCGCAGGTGCCTTAGCCAGATGTTTTTCCACATCTTCACGCGTGATTCGGCCACCGACACCCGTGCCTTTAATGGCTGCGGCATCAAGGCTGTGCTCAGCAATCAGGCGACGGATCGCCGGGCTCAGTGCGTCATTGCTCTCTTCTTCCAGCGAAGCAGTCTGGCGCTGTGCCGGAGTAGAATCATTGCTTTCTGCTTTAGCTGAGGTCTCTTTACCGCCGCTGTTGCCTTCTTTCAGGCGACCCAGCGCCTGGCGAGAAAGCACGGTCGCGCCTTCTTCTTCCAGAATCGCTTCCAGCACACCATCCGCAGGTGCAGGAACTTCCAGCACCACTTTATCGGTTTCAATTTCTACCAGCACTTCATCACGCTTAACGCTGTCGCCGGGCTTTTTATGCCAGGTTGCCACGCTGGCATCGGCGACGGATTCAGGCAGGTCAGGAACAACGATATCTACGCTACTCATTATTTATCCTTAATTATTCAACGTTCAGCGCGTCATTAACCAGATCTTGCTGCTGCGTCTGGTGAACGGACATATAGCCTACTGCCGGTGATGCAGATGCAGGACGACCGGCATAACGTAATGAAGCCCCAAACGGCACGACTTCGCGGAAATGGTGCTGGCTGCAATACCAGGCACCCTGGTTCAGTGGCTCTTCCTGACACCAGACAAAGTCATGCACGTGGGAATACTGTTGCAGCACATCCTGCACCGCTTTATGCGGGAACGGATAGAGCTGCTCAATACGCACGATGGCGACATTGGTTTGTTCATTTTTACGGCGCTTGTCAAGCAGGTCGTAGTAGACCTTACCGGAGCACAGCACAACGCGTTTCACGCCCTGAGGATCAAGGTCGTCGATCTCACCAATTGCCGTCTGGAACGCACCATTGGCCAGCTCTTCCAGTGAAGATACTGCCTGTGGATGACGTAACAGTGACTTCGGTGACATCACCACCAGCGGACGGCGCATGCCGCGCAGAGCCTGACGGCGCAGCATGTGGTATACCTGTGCTGGCGTTGAAGGCACGCAAACCTGCATGTTCTGCTCGGCGCAAAGCTGCAGATAACGCTCAAGGCGTGCGGAAGAGTGTTCCGGACCCTGGCCTTCGTAACCATGCGGCAGCAGCATCACCAGGCCACACATACGGCCCCATTTCTGTTCGCCAGAGCTGATGAACTGGTCGATAACCACCTGAGCACCGTTGGCGAAGTCACCGAACTGCGCTTCCCAAATAGTCAGGGTGCGCGGTTCCGCAGTCGCATAACCATATTCAAATGCCAGCACGGCTTCTTCCGACAGGACGGAGTCCCAGACTTTGAAGATGCCCTGACCGTTATGAACGTGCTGCAACGGCGTGTAAGTCGAGCCGTTAGCCTGATTGTGGATGACGGCATGACGGTGGAAGAAGGTTCCGCGCCCCATATCCTCACCGGAGAGACGGCATGGAATGCCTTCATCAACCAGCGTGGCATAAGCGAGGTTTTCTGCAGCGCCCCAGTCGAACATTTTGTTGCCGGCCGCCATCTCTGCACGGTCATTGTAAATCTTGGCAACGCGCGACTGCATTTCCACCGCTTCCGGCACCGTACTGATGCGCTTAGCCAGTTCCTGCAGGCGCTTCAGTTCGATGGTTTCAGGATAACCTTCATCCCAGTCATGGTTCAGATAAGGCGACCATGTAAAGGAGTGCAGGCTCATCGGGCGCCATTCCGGCACAACGCACTCACCGGCATCCAGCGCATCACGGTACAGGTTGACCATTTCCGTGGCATCTTCCAGGCTGGCGACTTTTTCAGCTTCCAGCTTGTCAGCATAGATTTTACGCGGTGTCGGGTGCTTCTTGATTTTCTGGTACATCACCGGCTGCGTGGCGCTTGGCTCATCAGCTTCGTTGTGACCGTGACGGCGATAGCAGACCAGATCGATAAACACATCGCGTTTAAAGGTGTTACGGAAATCCAACGCCAGGCGGGTAACAAAGGCCACCGCTTCCGGGTCGTCGGCATTGACGTGGAAGATAGGTGCCAGCACCATTTTACCAATATCAGTACAGTACTGCGTAGAGCGGGCATCTTTCGGGTTTGAGGTGGTGAAACCAATTTGGTTATTGATCACGATACGCACGGTACCGCCCACTTCATAGCCGCGCGCCTGGGACATGTTCAGGGTTTCCTGCACCACGCCCTGCCCGATTACCGCGGCATCGCCGTGAATGGTAATCGGTAATACTTTATTGCTGCTCGGTTCATCCAGACGGTCAAGACGGGCGCGTACCGATCCCATCACTACCGGGCTGACGATCTCCAGATGCGACGGGTTAAACGCCAGCGCCAGGTGAACCATGCCGCCTTCGGTTTCCACATCCGAAGAGAAGCCCATATGGTACTTCACGTCGCCGGTGCCGAGGTGCTCTTTATGCTTGCCGGAGAATTCGTCGAACAGGTCCTGAGGCTTTTTGCCCAGCACGTTGATCAGTACGTTCAGACGACCACGGTGCGCCATACCCAGCACCACTTCGCGCGTGCCGCTCTTACCGGCGTGGCGGATCATCTCATTGAGCATTGGCACCAGCGCATCGCCACCTTCCAGTGAGAAGCGTTTGGCACCCGGGAATTTCGCCCCGAGGTAACGCTCCAGACCTTCTGCTGCGGTCAGCTGTTTGAGGAAGCCTTTTTTCTCTTCAACAGAGTAAGAGGCCTGCCCCACTACGGATTCCAGACGCTGTTGGATCCAGCGCTTTTCTTCCGTGTTGGTGATGTGCATGTACTCCGCACCGATCGAACCGCAATAGGTCTGTTTCAGTGCAGCATACAGGTCCGCCAGTTTTAGCGTCTCTTTGCCAATGGCGAAGGACCCGACGTTAAAACTCTCCTGGAAATCTGCATCGCTCAGGCCGTGATAGGCTGGATCGAGATCCGGAACATCTTCCTGTTTCCACAGGCCAAGCGGATCGAGGTTTGCCTGCTGATGACCGCGGAATCGGAACGCGTTTATCAGCTGCAGTACCTTGACCTGTTTGGCATTGGTTTCAGGGTCGCTAACGGAGGCCGTATAGCGCGAGGCATCTTTCGCCAGACGGCGGAAATATTCGCGCGTGGTGGAGTGAAATTGCTCAGGTCTAACCCCAGTGCCAGGAAGCTGCTGGAAAAGGGTCTTCCAGGCATCATCGACAGAGTCAGGATCGGTTAAAAAGTCCTCATAGAGCTGCTCTATGTAGGACTGGTTCGCGCCGGCCAGCCAGGTGGAGTCCAGCCAGGGTTTCATCGCGCTGTTCTGCATTGTGATCCCTTAAGCATATGTGTGCTTTTTTTTCGCCGTGGTTGTATTAGTGGAACCTTTGCAAGTCCCCGCCGCGTTAACGGCTTACCGTGGTACGGTTCTTCGATACGAGCGAAAGGCCCGTAAGGGAACCTTTGCAAAGGGTTTCCGGCAGGGTTACAGCACCGAAAACACCTTACAAAGATCGCCTGGTAAAACACCGGGAACCTGAGGCTCCCGGTATTTAACGCTATGCGCCCCGCTGCAGCAGCATCGACTTAATATGGCCGATCGCACGCGTTGGGTTCAGCCCTTTCGGACATACGCTTACACAGTTCATAATGCTGTGACAGCGGAAAACGCTGAAAGCATCATTCAGATTGTCGAGGCGCGCATCGGTTTCGGTGTCGCGGCTGTCAATCAGGAAACGGTAAGCGGCCAGCAGGCCTGCCGGACCGATAAATTTGTCCGGATTCCACCAGAATGACGGGCATGAGGTGGAGCAGCAGGCGCAAAGAATACATTCGTACAGGCCATCGAGCTTTTCACGCTGTTCTGGCTCCTGCAGGTGCTCCCTTGCTGGTGGATTCTGCCCATTATTCAACAGGTAAGGCTTAATTTTCTCATATTGAGTATAGAATTGCCCCATGTCTACCACCAAATCGCGGATTACCGGTAAACCGGGCAGCGGGCGGATGACAATCTTCTGTTTACCATTGCCCAATGCAGAGACGGGGGTAATACAGGCAAGACCATTTTTACCGTTCATGTTGATACCGTCGGAACCACACACTCCTTCACGGCAGGAGCGGCGGAACGCTAACGTCGGGTCTTTCTCTTTCAGACGCATCAGCGCGTCCAGCAGCATCATGTCACGGCCGTCTTCTGACTCCAGCGTATATTCCTGCATACGCGGAGCATCGTCGACTTCCGGGTTATAGCGATAGATGGAAAATTCGAGTCTCATGATTATCTCCGCAAACTAGTATGTACGCGCTTTCGGCGGGAAGGCCGCACGCAGTTTCGGCTGCATGTTCACCTCACGGCGCGTCATGCTTTCACTTTGCGGCAGATACAGGCTGTGGCATAACCAGTTTGCATCGTCACGTTCAGGATAGTCGAAGCGGCTGTGTGCCCCACGGCTTTCGGTACGGAAGTTAGCTGCAACTGCGGTTGCGTAAGCTGTTTCCATCAGGTTATCCAACTCCAGACACTCAACACGCTGAGTATTGAAATCTGGAGAACGGTCATCCAGGCGGGCATTCTTCAGGCGCTCACGCAGCACTTTCAGCTCTGCCAGCCCTTTTGCCATGGCATCGCCTTCGCGGAATACCGAGAAGTTATGCTGCATACAGGTTTGCAACGCTTTACGCAGTTCAGCCGGATCTTCACCGGTCACGTTGTTGTTCCAGCGGTTGAGACGTGCCAGAGAAGCGTCGACCTCTTCTTCGGTGGCATCGCGCAGTTCGCCCTGTTCGGCAATCGACTCTTGCAAATGCACACCGGCCGCACGACCAAATACCACCAGATCCAGCAGCGAGTTTCCGCCCAGTCGATTTGAACCGTGCACGGACACGCAGGCAATTTCTCCCACGGCGAACAGGCCCGGGATCAGCACATCTTCGCCTTTGTCGTTAACGGTTAACGCCTGGCCAGTCACGCGTGTTGGAATACCGCCCATCATATAGTGGCAGGTAGGAATGACCGGAATCGGCTCTTTTACCGGATCAACGTGAGCAAAGGTGCGGGACAGCTCCAGAATACCCGGCAGGCGGGACTCCAGGACATCTTTGCCCAGGTGATCCAGCTTCAGTTTGATGTGTGGCCCCCAAGGCCCCTCGCAGCCGCGCCCTTCGCGGATCTCGATCATCATTGAGCGCGCGACCACATCGCGACCGGCGAGGTCTTTGGCATTCGGTGCGTAACGCTCCATAAAGCGCTCGCCGTGTTTATTCAGCAGATATCCGCCTTCACCACGACAGCCTTCCGTTACCAGTACACCCGCCCCGGCAATGCCGGTTGGATGGAACTGCCACATTTCCATGTCCTGCACCGGCACACCGGCTCGCAGCGCCATGCCGACACCATCGCCGGTACAGATATGGGCGTTAGTGGTCGACTGATAAATACGCCCGGCTCCGCCGGTTGCGAGAACAGTGGCTCGCGCTTTAAAGTAGACGACTTCACCATCTTCAATATTCAGCGCAGTGCAGCCGACAATAGCGCCATCGGCATTTTTCACCAGATCCAGCGCATACCATTCGGAGAAGATAGTGGTTTTGTTCTTCAGATTCTGCTGATACAGCGTATGCAGCAGAGCATGCCCGGTACGGTCAGCGGCAGCGGCAGTACGTGCCGCCTGTTCACCGCCGAAGTTTTTCGACTGACCGCCGAACGGACGCTGATAGATGCGGCCATCTTCCAGACGAGAAAATGGCAGCCCCATATGTTCCAATTCGGTCACCGCTTCCGGGCCGGTTTTACACATATACTCAATCGCATCCTGGTCGCCGATATAGTCGGAACCTTTCACCGTGTCGTACATGTGCCATTCCCAGTTGTCATCATGGGTATTACCCAAGGCAACGGTGATACCACCCTGCGCAGACACGGTATGGGAACGGGTTGGGAAAACTTTAGACAACAGGGCACAGCTCTGGCCCGATTGGGAAATTTGTAACGCGGCGCGCATACCTGCGCCGCCTGCGCCGATTACCACGGCATCAAATTCTCTTACTGGCAACTTCATTACGCACCCCACACTACTACAGTTCCATAAATCGCATATACCAACAGCGCAACCACAATCACCAGCTGCAGCATCATGCGCATCGCCAGTGGTTTAATGTAGTCGGTCAGTACCTGCCACATGCCGATCCAGCCGTGCACCAAAATGGAGAACAGCGTCAGAAGGGTGAACACTTTAGTAAAGGAGGATGCAAAAAATCCGCGCCAGATGTCATAGGTCAGGGTCCCAGACATCACAATAAAACCGAGGATATACAGCACATACAGGGTCATAACCATGGCGGCAGCACGCAGCAGCAACCAGTCATGAATGCCGTTGCGACCCAGTGCAGAAGCGTTGCTTACCATACGAGGACTCCAGCCAGGATTGAGAGCACGACAGTGATACCGAATGCAATTTGCGCGGAGAGCTTGCCAGTTTGCAAGGTTTCACCCAGGAAGCCAAAGTCCATCATCATATGGCGAATGCCGCCGGCGATATGATACGCCAGTGCGGTTAAGATGCCCCACATAATGAATTTAGCGATAAAGCTGTCCATCACGGCAGATGCCTGCAGGAAGCCTTCGGGTGAAGAGAGCGACAGACCCAGTAGCCAGAGCAGAATCCCGATCGCCACGAAGGTGATCACGCCGGAGACGCGGTGGAGAATGGACGCAATTGCAGTTAAGGGAAACCGGATCGTAGTGAGATCCAAGTTGACAGGTCTTTGTTTTTTCACGGTTTTGCCCACACAGCCTTTCTTATTTTGCTTCCTCCGGTCCTGAAGGCGGGTCAGACAGCGTTAATAAGGCAAGCATTCGCGCCAGGCACCAAAACAACAACGAACGTCCAGTGTCAAAAACGACGCGTATGAAACGCTGGGTGGCTCCTACTGCAGGGTATTTCCGGAGACCTGGCGGCAGTATAGGTGGATCACATTCTCATTACAATTCCCCTACAAACACTTTGGGAACATTTCGGCGGAACAGTGATCGGCCTCACGATTTTCACAATTGATACAATTTTAATTATCTGATTTGACAAAAGTTCAACATTCTTGTTACAAACGGACGGATAAAAGTTCTATGATGCACAAAAGTTATGGGGATACACTTTCCCCTAAGCACAAGTTATGTAACATTGGTCAGGATCATCAATAGACTATCAGGATTGGTTATCACTTTTTGTTATAGCCATACCGCACCGATGAACGACCATGTTACACATCAGAATTGCGCCACTCCGGCCAGCACGCGCCGTCACTCTGTACCCTGCACGTAAAAAGATGCCACAGAGTTGATTACCTCATGCGCCAGGCAAGAGGCTGGGGAAATGCCGCATTCTGTTGATTACGATCCCTATATAAGGCGCTAAGGAGACTGTAAAATGGCTGATAAGAAAGCAACGCTAACCCTCGATGGCGAAGCTCCTATTGAGCTTAATGTGCTAAAAGGCACATTGGGTCAGGAAGAAATTGATGTCCGCACTCTCGGCTCAAAAGGTTACTTCACTTTTGACCCCGGCTTTACCTCTACTGCGTCCTGCGAATCTAAAATCACCTATATCGACGGCGATGAAGGCATTCTGCTGCACCGTGGCTTTCCGATTGATCAGCTGGCTTTGCACTCCAACTACCTGGAAGTGTGCTACATCCTGTTGAATGGCGAAGCCCCAAGCGCAGAGCAGTTCGAAGAATTTAAGACCACGGTGACGCGCCATACAATGCTGCACGAGCAGATTCACCATCTGTTCCGTGGTTTCCGTCGTGATTCACACCCAATGGCCGTGATGTGCGGTGTAACCGGTGCACTGGCAGCATTCTACCATGATGCGATGGACGTCAACATTGAGCGCCATCGTGAAATCGCCGCTTTCCGCCTGCTGTCGAAAATGCCGACCATGGCCGCGATGTGCTACAAATATTCCATTGGTCAGCCGTTTGTTTATCCGCGCAACGACCTCTCCTATGCCGGTAACTTCCTGAACATGATGTTCTCCACGCCGTGCGAAGAGTACGTGGTGAACCCGGTGCTGGAGCGTGCGATGGATCGTATTCTGATCCTGCACGCTGACCATGAGCAGAATGCTTCCACCTCTACTGTGCGTACTGCCGGCTCTTCCGGGGCTAACCCGTTTGCCTGTATCGCGGCAGGGATCGCCTCCCTGTGGGGCCCCGCACACGGCGGCGCCAACGAAGCCTGTCTGCGCATGCTGGAAGAGATCAGCACCGTTGAGCATATTCCTGAGTTCCTGCGCCGCGCCAAAGATAAGAACGATTCGTTCCGTCTGATGGGCTTCGGTCACCGCGTGTATAAGAACTATGACCCGCGCGCCACCGTCATGCGTGAAACCTGCCATGAAGTGCTGAATGAGCTGGGGATGAAAGATGACCTGCTGGAAGTGGCGATGGAGCTGGAACACATTGCGCTGAACGACCCGTACTTCATCGAACGTAAACTCTATCCAAACGTCGATTTCTATTCAGGCATCATTCTGAAAGCGATGGGCATTCCGTCTTCCATGTTTACCGTGATCTTCGCGATGGCGCGTACCGTGGGCTGGATTGCACACTGGAAAGAGATGCATGACGACGGCGTGAAAATTGCCCGTCCGCGCCAGTTGTATACTGGCTACGATCAGCGCGATTTTACGTCGAATATTAAGAAGTAATTTGCGGGCGGACCGAAAAAGAGAGTCCGCCCCCACAGTAACAGGGTAGATTGACGTAGGGGCCGATCGTTTTTGATCGGCCCTTATTTTTTCATTTCTGACAGCCCGGACACCAGTAAAACGGCCGCGACGACAGCGTGGTGCGTTCAATGTTGGCACCACAGCGCTCGCACGCCCTCCCTTGCCGATGAAACACCTTAAAGCGAAACAGAGCGCCGTGATGATGATTCTCATCCGCCTGTCCGCGCGTCTGGTAAGAGAGTCGCGGGAGCGCCAGCAGTGCCGTAACCAGCGCATTTAACTGAGCATCATTAAGCGTTTCCGCTTTATGCTGCGGCGCCAGCGCGGCCTGCCAAAGAATTTCCACCCGCAGGTAGTTTCCCAGCCCGGCCAAAAATGACTGGTCCAGCAACAGCCCGCTGAACTGACGTCGGCGAAAACGCTTTGATAATAAACGCTCGCGCACCTGTGCTTCTGTCAGGGTCATATCTAACACGTCCGGCCCGACGCGCTGCAAAAACGGATGGCTGGCCAACCCGTCTGCATCCAGCAGCTCAATTTCCGAAGCGCTATAGAGCAGCAGGGTTTTATCCGCTGCCGCCAGTCTCACCCGCAATACGCGCTTGCTGGCAGGTTCAGTACCGCTATCCACCACGCGCCAGACGCCGTACAGCTGATTATGGCTGTACAGCGTAAGCCCGTTTGAGAAATGAGTTAGCAGCGCTTTGCCACGGGTTTCGATTGCGATGACCCGTTCACCCACCAGCGCCTGCTGATAAGTTTGCAATGCCGGAAAGGCGAACCAGACGTCGGTTAACACCTTGCCTTTAATCGCCTGTTCCAGCCGATCCGCCGCGCGGCGGATTTCAGGACCCTCTGGCATGCTCTCCTCCCTGCGAATTAATGTGTGGCGCCGCCCTCGAGAGGGATATCCTCTTTCACCGTCAGCGCAATACCGATGGCCATCTCCAGCGCCAGCGTTACCGTGGTCAGCGACATGCTGGGTACGCCAGGGTGCTTTATCGCCTGTTCCGGCAGATAGGGAATATGGATAAAGCCGCCGCGAGTTTTACGGCGCCGCAGGTGGTGCAGCAGGCCATACATCACGTTGTTACAGACATAGGTGCCCGCGGTCTGCGAGACCGAAGCGGGGATCCCCGCCTCGCGAATACCCGCCACCATCGCTTTTACCGGCAGCGTGGCAAAATAGGCAGCCGGTCCCTGCGGCTCGATAGGTTCATCAACCGGCTGCGCCCCGGCGTTGTCGGGAATGCGGGCATCATTCACGTTGATTGCGACGCGCTCCACGCTGATATCAGCTCTGCCGCCCGCCTGCCCCACCGCAATCACCAGTTCGGGTTTCAGCTCATCAATAATGCGGGTGA
This sequence comes from Erwinia aphidicola, assembly GCF_014773485.1. Lineage (GTDB taxonomy): Bacteria > Pseudomonadota > Gammaproteobacteria > Enterobacterales > Enterobacteriaceae > Erwinia > Erwinia aphidicola. The sequence goes on from NZ_JACXBP010000005.1 coordinate 132,187, forward strand.
TCTCATCTATCGCCGTACCGAACACGCAGGGTAGCTGCCTGGCGACCACTTTGGTCGAGCCAATCATCCGGTCGCTCAGTTGGCTGACTGCCTCCCAGGCCGGATTTAACAGCTCGCCATCAAAGGGTTCAAAGCCGGTAATCAATACAGTTTTCATCGTTCCCTCACAAAAACATCAGGAAATAGAGCAGGAAGGTATTGGCCACTAACAGTAGCACACCGGTTGGGATCTGAGCTTTGATCACCGCATTTCGGTCCGGCAGCTCCAGCAGGCGCGCCGGAACAATGTTGAAATTCGCTGCCATCGGCGTCATTAACGTGCCGCAGTAACCGCAGAACATGCCAATCGCCGCCATAACCGCCGGATTGCCATGATGCTGCAGCACCAGAATCGGAATGCCGATCCCGGCAGTCACTATCGGGAACGCGGCAAAGGCATTGCCCATCACCATCGTCAGCAGCGCCATACCCACGGTATACAGCACCACGGCGATGAAGCGGTTATCAACCGCCAGATAGCTTTCGGTCAGATGAGAAATCGCCGACCCCACCCCCGCGCTGGTAAACAGTAATCCGAGGGTCGCCAGAATCTGCGGCAGGATAAACGCCCAGCCGATCGAGTCCAGCAGGCGGCGCGCTTCCTGTAAAGACTGTGCCGGTGCTTCATGCGTCATCTTCAGCGCTATCAGCCACGCCAGCAGGCAGCCAACCGACATCGATAGCAGTGTCACCAGCGTCGAGTGATTCCCCGCGCCGAAGACTGCCAGCTGCAGGCCAGGAATGTTATTGAACGCCAGCACGCCAATCACCGTGACCACGGGAATAACCAGCGCCGGTAAAAACAGGCGATTGCCGAGGCGACTCGCGCTCTCTTCGCGCTGCTGCGGCGTGCGGGTAGAGTAGCTGCCCAGCCTGACGCCGCCGCAGCCGGCTATCAGTGCCATCACCACCACACCCACGCCCACACCAATATGCAGGGTGCGTGCGCCGATCCAGGCCGTTGCCCAGTCGCCGATAAAGAAAACCAGGCCGTACAGCGCCCAAAACAGCCCGGTAGTTAAGCGGCGTGGATTACTTTTATCACGCCATGACATCAGCGCCACGATCAGCAAAATAGTGCCTGCCAGCCAGAAGAGATAAGCCTGCTGGAACATTATTTAGCCCCCTTCTGCTGTAAGGCACTGGCATTTAATTTACCCAGTTCAGCCGCCAGTTTTTTATCCAGACGATGCAGGCGCACCGCATGGATCAGGAAAGCACAGACCGCGGTCGGAATACCCCACAGGGCAATATGCAGCGGTTCGGTCTGAATTCCCGCCGATTCCTGCATAAAGTTGTGCATAAAGATAATCGCGCCGAATGCCACGAAGATATCCTCACCGAAGAACAGGCCAACGTTATCCGTTGCCGCCGCCATCGCCCGCAGGCGGTAGCGCACCTGAGGCGGCAGCTCACCATAGCGGTTCTCGCTGGCGCCTTCGGCCATCGGTGCCAGCAGCGGACGCACCATCTGCGGGTGCCCGCCGAGGCTGGTCAGCCCCATGGCGGCCGTCAGCTCACGCGCCAGCAGATAGACAATTAACAGACGTCCGGCAGTGGCGCTGCGTATCCGCGCAATCCATGCCTGCGCCCTCTCCTTCAGCCCGTGGCGCTCCAGCAAGCCAACAACCGCCAGCGGCAGCAGCAGGATAAACGGCAGGTTACGGGTATTCAGGAAGCCGGAGCCCAGCTTTTCCAGGATGTCGCTAACCGGCATCTGTGCGGTCAGTCCGGTGATCACGCCAGCGGCGACCACGACAATGACCGGGTTGAAACGTAAAATAAAGCCGACGACGATGGCAGCAATGCCCAATAGCGGCCAGAGATTAATAGCAGCGTCCATGTTGATTCCTCAGAAAAAAATGCCCCGACGCGGTGGACGGGGCAGAATGAAAATTCGCCGACGTTTAGCGGCTGGTCACGTCGATATTCTGCTGGCTAAATGCCTGACGCAGCTCGCGGGCAAACGCCAGCGCGTGCGCGCCATCGCCATGCAGGCAAACGCTGTCGGCCTGCACCTTCACCCACTCGCCGCTCAGGCTTTTCACCTGACCTTTCTGAACCATGGTCAGCGTCTGGCTTATCGCCTGCTCGTCACTTTCCACCAGCGCACCGGGCTGACTACGCGGCACCAGCGAACCATCCGCCATATAGCCGCGATCGGCAAACACCTCCTGGCGGGTGGTTAAGCCGTGACATTCGGCGGCGCGAATCGACTCGCTGCCCGCCAGCCCGACCAGCACCAGCGCCGGATCAACCGCCTTCACCGCCCGCGCAATCGCATCGGCCAGCTGGGGGTCGCGTGCGGCCTGGTTATACAGCATGCCGTGTGGCTTGACGTGGACCAGCTTGCCACCTTCACTCTCGGTCAGCGCCTTCAGCGCCCCGACCTGATACAGCACCTGGGCATAGACGGTTTCCGGCGGCAGCTGCATGGCGGTACGGCCAAAGTTTTCCCGGTCCGGGAAGCTGGGATGCGCGCCGATAGCCACGCCAAACTCCAGCGCCCAGCGCACGGATTGCAGCATGGTTTCCGCATCGCCCGCGTGGAAGCCACAGGCGATATTTGCCGAGGAGACCAGCTGTAATAAGGCGCGGTCGTTTTCACACCCTTCGCCGAGATCGGCATTAAGATCGACTTTCATTGGCAAGCCCCCAGGCCATTTGTTCCAGTGAGCGCTGCTGTTCACGCTTCGCCTGCAGCGCTTCCTGTAGCGTGCAGTAGACGAAGTGAATCGGCTCGCCGAGCCGCAGCTGCGCCAGGTGGTAGAGATCGGCTTCAATCACGCAGGCAATGCGCGGATAGCCGCCGGTGGTCTGCGCATCGGCCAGCAGCACGATCGGCTGACCGTTCGGCGGCACCTGAATCACCCCCGGGATCAGCCCGTGGGAGAGCAGGTCGCGGCCGACGTTGCGCGTCAGTTTGCGCCCCTGAAAACGGTAGCCCATGCGGTTACTCTGTGGATTAAGCCGCCACGCGCTGCGCCAGAAGGCTTCCTGACTGTCTGCGCTGAACTCATGATATTCCGGGCCGGGCATCGCCCGCACCCGATTCCCCCACAGCAGCTGTCGTACGCCTGCGGGCTGGCTGAAGTCGCAGGTTGGCTCGCCCAGCGGCAGGCTGTCACCATCCTGTAGCTGACGCCCGTTAAAGCCGCCGAATCCGGCTTTCAGATCGGTGCTGGCTGAGTCGAGCCGCTGCTCAACCGCATAACCGCCATTGACCGCCAGATAGCTGCGCATTCCGCGCTGCGGCATACTCAACGTCAGGCGCTGGCCCTTTTTCACCGCGGTGCGCCAGCCCGTCCAGACGGGTTCGCCATCAAGCTGGGCCTGGCAGCCTGCACCCGCGAGGCCAATCCAGCCGTCGCGCTGGAACTCGGCACAAAACTGGCCGAGGGTAATTTCCAGCACCGCGCTGTCGGGCGCATTTCCCACCAGCATATTGGCAGTCTGCATCGCCGGGTGGTCAAGTACGCCACTCAGACTAATACCATATTGCCGCCAGCCGATACGGCCCGCGTCCTGGATACTGCTGCTCATTCCGGCACGAATAATTTTCAGCATACGCCCTCCTTCTGCGGCACAAAGCGCACGCGGTCGCCAGGGCGCAGCAGCACCGGAGGATGCTGGTCCGGGGCAAACAGTGCCGTCTGCGTCTGCCCAATCAGCTGCCAGCCACCGGGGGCGACGACCGGATAGATACCGGTCTGGCTGCCGCCAATGCCGACAGAACCCTTTGGTACCTGCACGCGCGGTTCGGCGCGGCGCGGGGTATGCAGGCGCTCATCCAGTCCGCCCAGATACGGGAAGCCAGGCTGGAAGCCGATGAAATAGACCACGTAATCCACTGATGCGTGGCAGGCCACCACCTGGCTGGCGCTCAGCCCGCTGTGATGAGCCACTTCGTCGAGGTCCGGCCCCAGCTTGCCGCCGTAGACCACCGGGATCTCTATCAGGCGCGACTCCAGCTCCAGCGCATCGCTGGTTTCCCACCACTGCTGCAGCCATTCGATCGCGTCCAGCGCGCTCTGCTGCGGGTTGCTTAACATCACGGTGATATTGTTCATCCCGGGGACGATTTCCGCTACTTCCGGACGGTCCTGCAGGCGTTGTGTCAGCCCCCAGATACGCTGCTGGCTGGCAAGGGAGACCGGAGGTTCTAACTCCAGCACCACTGCGCGTTCGCCCAGCAGGTAACAACGTGCTCGTTGCAAAAGCTGCCTCCTGACAAATAGGAAAAAGTGATACTTAATATCAATTATGACAGGTAGTTATGCGGAATTGTCGCGTGGCTGTCAACCTTCAGCGCGGCCTTAATGCTGCGCGCTGAAGGTCATTGGCAGTGAAAAAGAGGATCAGGCAGGGTTGAAAATATCGACGAAGGTGACATCCAGACCATGATGCTGCGCCAGCCAGTCGCCCAGCGCCTGAATACCGCAGCGCTCGGTGGCATGATGCCCGGCGGCGAAGAAATGCAGCCCTTGCTCGCGCGCGCTGTGGATGGTCTGCTCAGAGACTTCTCCGCTGATAAAGGCATCGACGCCAAACGCCGCGGCGTCATCAATGTAGCCCTGACCGCCGCCGCTGCACCAGGCGACGCGCTTAATCAATGCCGGTGCATTATCCCCACAGTGCAGCGGCTCACGGCCTAATACCTGAGCAATGCGCTGCGCCAGCTGCTCGCCGCTTAACGGCGTTTTCAGCTCTCCCCACGGCAGCAGCAGCGCGATCTCACCTTTGACGTCGATATCGAACATCTTCGCCAGCAGCGCGTTATTCCCCAGCTCGGGGTGACCATCCAGCGGCAAATGCCAGCCAAACAGGTTGATATCGTTGGCCAGCAGCGTTTTCAGACGCTGGCGCTTCATGCCCTTGATCGCCGGGGCTTCGCTCTTCCAGAAATAACCGTGATGCACCAGCACGGCATCGGCATCTAAGCGCACCGCCTCGTCGAGCAGTGCCTGGCAGGCAGTTACGCCGGTCACCACTTTTTTAATTTCGCCCCGCCCTTCAACCTGTAATCCGTTGGGGGCGTAATCTTTGAAATTCTCAGTGTTGAGCAGCTGGTTAACCAGCCGTTCCAGTTCAGTATTCAGCATAATCAGTCCGTCTGTTTGCGTGCCGCTTCAAAAGCGGCCAGGGTTTGCAGGCGTGCCTGTTTATGTTCCACGATCGGCTGCGGATAATCGAGGGTTTGCTGATTTTTCTTTGCCCACTCCTGCGGCTGGTGGATATATTTCTCCGGCACATCGCGCAGTTCCGGCAGCCAGTGGCGAATAAACTCACCGCTTTCATCGAAGCGCTCACCCTGAGTGGTGGGGTTAAAAATGCGAAAATAGGGTGCGGCATCGGTACCGGTAGACGCTGCCCACTGCCAGCCGCCATTGTTAGCGGCCAGATCACCATCAATCAGCTGCGACATAAAATATTGCTCACCCACTCGCCAGTCGATCAGCAGATCCTTCACCAGGAAACTGGCGGTAATCATGCGCAGGCGGTTATGCATCCAGCCCAGCGTATTAAGCTGGCGCATCGCAGCATCAACAATGGGGTAGCCGGTTTTTCCCTGCTGCCACGCCTTCAGCCCCTCGGCATCGTCGCGCCATTTGACGCCGCGCGTCCAGCGGGTAAACGGCTGATGACGGCACAGCGACGGGTAAGCCACCAGCAGATGGCGGTAAAACTCGCGCCAGATAAGCTCGTTAAGCCAGACAAACACTTTGCCGTCTTCCAGCCCGCGCGGGTGCTGCTTTAGCAGGCGATGCAGGCACTGGCGGGGTGACAGCACCCCGGTCGCGAGATAAGCCGACAGGCGGCTGGTGCCGTCAAGCGCCGGGATATCACGCTGCGCCTGATAGTGGGTCACCGGGGCCTGGCAGAATTCGCGCAGCCGGGCGATGGCGGCCTTCTCTCCGGGGGGAAACAGCGCGCTGTTGATATCCTCGCGCGGATAGTCAAACGCTTTCAGCCGGTGGGGGTTCACCGCACCTTCCGCACGACAGGCCGGCGCTGGCAGACATTCGGGCAATCCTTCCTGTAGCCGCTTCACAAAGGCTTTACTGAAAGGCGTGAAAACTTTGTACATCTCGCGGCTGCCGGTCAGCACGCTGCCTGGCGGCAGCAGCAGACTGTCGTCGAAGCCCTGTACCGTCACCTCGTCTTCCAATAGCGTGCGTTCTACCGCAGCATCACGCTGGCGCTCATTCACCTCGTACTGATAGTTGTAGAACAGGCGGTCAACCTGGTGTTCCTGACAAAACTGCCGCAGCAGCGGAACGGAGGCGTCGAAGTCGGCGCACTGCTCAAGATGCAGTGGGATACCTTTTGCCGCCAGCGACTGCTGGAGTTCCTGCAGGCTTTGCCAGATAAACTCCGCCTGCTTCGGTGCCATATGGTGTGACCGCCACTGCCCGGGCGTGGCGATGAACAGGGCAATAACCCGTGCATTGTCAGAACGACAGGCGGCGTACAGCGCATGGTTGTCGTTGATGCGCAGGTCATTGCGCAACCAGACCAGATGAGTTGTCATAATGCTCCCTGAAATTATTGTCCATACCGCAGGCGCAGTGCTTCCGGATAAGGCGCAAAGTAGCGCTGTTCGGCCAGCCACGGGTGCGGGTATTCCGCCATATAGTGTTTAAGCAGGGTTATCGGGGCCAGCAGCGGCTGCAGGCCCTGGCGATAGTGGTCGATCAGGTTAGCCAGCTCCCGGCGCTGGGCTGAAGTCAGCTCCCGGCGGAAGTAGCCCTGAACGTGCATCAATACGTTGGTGTGATTGCTGCGCGTAGCCTCATGCTTCATCAGGTCCATCAGGCGCTGACGATACTCCAGCGCAAATTCTTCCAGCGATTCCCACTGGTCCATTTTGGCGACGAACGGACCAATCTGGCGGTAGGCCGGCTGTGAATGAGACAGCAGCAGCAGCTTGTAACGGGTATGAAAGGCCATCAGTTTGGCGCGCGTCAGCCCACTGCTCCACAGCTGGTTAAACTCGTGCAGGGCATACACCCGCGCCACAAAATTCTCACGCAGATTGGGATCGTGCAGGCGACCATCTTCTTCCACCGGCAGCCACGGCATCTGTGCCATCAGCTCGCGGGTGAATAGTCCCGTGCCTTCTTTACGGTTGTTATTGTTATCAGGCTGATAGACGCGTACCCGCTCCATCCCGCAACTGGGAGATTTAGCGCAAACGATATAGCCGCAAAGGTGGCGCAGACGTTGCACTTTTTCGGCAGAGAATGCCTTCATCGCTTCGGTGACCGGATCCGCCTGGCCGTTACTGAAGCGCAGGGAGACTTCTCCGCCCTCCTCCTCTGTCAGGCGCAGTGCCGGGCGTGGTGTTGGCAGGCCAATCGCCATTTCAGGACAGGCGGGCTCATAACGTATAAACGGTGCCAGCTGCTCGGCAGCAAAAGCATTGCGTTTATGACCGCCATCGAAGCGCACTTTTTCGCCCAGTAAACAGGCACTGATACCCACCGGAATTTTTTCGCCCATAGTTATACAACCTCTAAAGCCATGTACAACTTTTAGTGTAGCGGAAAAAGCCCGACGACAGGCAAAAAAAATCCCGCCAATGGGCGGGAAACTATTCGTATAGGAGGGTCGACTGGAAATAGGTCGGCCCGCTACCGGTCGGTCAACCCCAAAAGTTACAGGAATTCACACCCTGCGGCTTCTGACTGCGCCAGCCAGACCGGCTGGTCGCTGGTTTTAACCCATACGCGATGCAGATAGCTATAGAAACGTGCGCGATCGCCACGGAATAACATCACCGGCAGGGCCAGCACACCGCAAACCACAACGGCGGCACGACGCATGAAAATCCGTGTGGGTGAATAGTTGTGATAAAGACTCATACGTCCTCCTGAATAATTGTTGAAAAGATGCTGTGTGTAATCTGACTAAAATAGTAGCGCTTCTGGTGTAATTTTACTACTGATCAGACCACTTTTGGCGAAAAAAAAGCCATTTAATTCAGTCTGACTGAAACTTAGTTACATAATTGTTAAATTCGTAGCGTGAATAGCATGATTAAAGCGACTCTGTTACCCCTCAGGTGATTGCGAACTATCACAGACGCTCTGTCTACTTTTTGCTAAATTAGCTTCTATTACGCGGTTATGCAGCAGAGGCAATGTGGTCACCATTCTGATTGTGGAAGATGAAAAAGAGATCCGCCGTTTTCTGCGCCTGGCGCTGGAGGGGGAAGGTTTTCGTGTCGTTGATGCAGACACGCTGAGCCGCGGTCTGATTGAAGCAGCAACGCGCAAGCCGGAGTTGACGATCCTCGATCTCGGGCTGCCGGACGGTGATGGCAGCCAGTTTATCCGTGAGATCCGCCAGTGGAGCAGCATGCCGGTTATCGTGCTCTCCGCCCGCAGCGATGAGCAGGATAAAATCGCGGCGCTGGATGCCGGGGCCGATGATTTCCTCACCAAGCCTTTCGGCGTGGGCGAACTGATGGCGCGGGTGCGCGTGGCGCTCCGCCACCGTCCGGCCCAGAGCAGTGACAGCCTCAGCTCACAGGTCACTTTTGGCAGCGTCAGCGTGGATATCGCCACCCGTCGCGTTACCCGTCACGGTGAAGAGCTGCATCTGACGCCGATAGAATTTCGCCTGCTGGTCAGCCTGCTTAATCATCCCGGCAAGGTGATGACTCAGCGCCAGCTGCTGACTCAGGTCTGGGGACCCAATGCGGTTGAGCACAGCCACTATCTGCGCATCTATATGGGCCACCTGCGCCAGAAGCTGGAGCACGACCCGGCACAGCCGCAGCATCTGATCACGGAAACCGGCGTCGGCTACCGCTTTATTCCGTAATTCTGCAATAAAAAAAGGGCCACTCACAGCGCGAGCAGCCCTTATTCAGCGTGTCAGCAATCAGGCGTTTTTCAGTACCGCACTGACAATTTCCACGGCTTCTTTTTCAATCAGCGCACGATGCTCGGCGCCGAGGAAACTTTCACAGTAGATCTTGTAAGCGTCTTCAGTACCCGAAGGGCGCGCGGCAAACCAGCCGTTTTTAGTCATTACCTTCAGGCCACCGATGGAAGCACCGTTACCCGGAGCCGCCGTCAGACGCGCAGTGATCGGATCGCCCGCCAGCGTGTCGGCACTGACCATTTCAGGCGACAGTTTTGACAGCGCGGCTTTCTGCGCGGAGGTTGCCGGAGCCTGAATACGGTTATAGCTCGGTGCGCCAAAACGGGCCGCCAGCTCATCGTAATGCTGCTGCGGGTTCTTACCGGTCACAGCCGTGATTTCAGCCGCCAGCAGGCACATGATGATGCCGTCTTTGTCAGTCGACCACGGCGTACCGTCGAAGCGCAGGAAGGAAGCTCCCGCACTCTCTTCGCCACCGAAACCGAAGCTGCCGTCGAACAGGCCATCAACAAACCACTTGAAGCCAACCGGAACTTCCACCAGCTTGCGGCCCAGATCGTCCACCACGCGGTCAATCATCGCGCTCGACACCAGGGTTTTACCCACGGCGACGTCTTTGCCCCACTGCGGACGATGCTGGAACAGATACTGAATCGCCACCGCCAGATAGTGGTTCGGGTTCATCAGACCGGCCGGAGTCACGATACCGTGGCGGTCGTAGTCCGGGTCATTGGCAAAGGCCAGGTCAAATTTGTCACGCAGCGCCAGCAGGCCCGCCATGGCAGATTCAGACGAGCAGTCCATACGGATCACGCCGTCATGGTCCAGATGCATAAAGCGGAAAGTCTGGTCGACAGCATCGTTTACGATAGTCAGATCGAGGTTGTAGAACTCCGCAATACGCTGCCAGTAGGCGATACCGGAACCGCCAAGGGGATCCACACCAATTTTCAGACCCGCTTTCTGGATCGCCGGAATATCAACGATCTGTGCCAGACCTTCAATATAAGGCTGGATCAGATCTTTTTCCGTCAGGTGGCCGCTGGCCCAGGCCTGATCCAGCGTCATGCGCTGCACGCCTTTCAGGCCATCTTTGATCAGCGCATTGGCACGATCTTCCACCACTTTGGTGACGTTAGTATCCGCCGGACCACCGTTCGGCGGGTTGTATTTGATGCCGCCATCTTCTGGTGGATTGTGCGAAGGCGTGATGACGATGCCGTCCGCCTGTGCGCCGCCAGATTTGTTGTGCTCAAGGATAGCATTGGAGATCGCCGGCGTTGGCGTATAGCCATTATCCTGCTGGACAATCACATCCACCCCGTTGGCAGCCAGCACTTCCAGCACGGAAATAATGGCGGGCTCAGACAGCGCGTGGGTATCTTTACCCACGTAGCACGGGCCGGTAATACCGTTCTTTTTACGCTCTTCGGCAATCGCCTGCGCGATAGCCAGAATGTGATTCTCGTTGAAGCTGTGACGACCCGCGCTACCGCGATGGCCGGAGGTGCCAAATTTCACCGCATGCTCTGCATTGCCCAGTTCAGGCTGCAGGACATAATACTGAGATGTTAATTGTGCAACGTTAATCAAATCGCTCTGCTGGGCGGGTTGCCCGGCACGGGGGTGATTGGCCATTGGCGCTTCTCCCTGACGCTTCAGTTAGAGGGTACCGCAAACTTTCTCAGTCAGTTCCGTCGGGAACTGCATCGACTGCATTATGTGTTCAACCATGCTGCGTTTACGGCCAGTATTTGTGTTGGTGATCACCCAGTACGGCGTGCCCGGAACGTGCTGCGGCTTGGTATGGGTGCCATTTTCTACCAGCGTTTGCTGATTGCCCGCGAAGTAAACGCGCGTGCGACCGTGCAGAGACTCTGTCGCTGCGCCAAACGCTTTGGCATCCAGACTGTATAAAGTCGATAAAACCAGCATAAAGCGGTTCACTGCTCTTTTCTGATCGGCATACTCATCAGAAAGCAGCAGTTCACGTACCGCACGCACACGATCCTGCGGACGGGCTTCAGTTTTCACCGCCGTGTTCGCTGCTGGCTCTTTCCCCGCCGCTGCAGCGGATGTTGCCGCTGTAGCCGGAGCCGTCTGACCCGCAGTGAACTTCAACATGCGGCGCAAAATATCCGATGCGCTTTCACCAATATGCTGAGTGTGGCTGGCAATATAACGGTATAGCTCTTCGTCGACTTCTATCGTTTTCATCTTTATCCAGTACGGTTAGTGCTTGTGTCAGAACGCGGGTCACAGAGACGAAAACGATCGTCGGGATCGCCCGTGCTCAACCGATCCAGTTCTAACATCAGGATTATAAAGTTAAATCCTGCCGGGTTGTAGCGCCAGACCCATTTCAGGGCAAAAGTCGGAATATGCCGCAAAAAGATCGTAACCGCATATGGCGCCTGCGGCAGAAATTGTGGGATCCATGATACCCTAAGCCTTCACATCAACTGTAAGAACTTTCTCTATGAATTTAAACTTCCGCCTGCAATCTGAACAATCCGCATCAAACGATCTTCCGCTGGTGCTAATCCACGGTCTGTTTGGCAGCCTGGATAACCTTGGCGTGCTGGCGCGGGGGTTAAAAGATGACCGTCGTCTGATTCAAATTGATGTGCGCAATCATGGGCTTTCGCCGCGGGCTGATGAGATGAGCTATGCGCTGATGGCGCAGGATATCCTCGATACGCTCGATGAACTCAAGGTTGAACGCTTCAGCCTTATTGGCCACTCGATGGGTGGCAAGATCGCGATGGCGCTGACCGCGCTGGCCCCCGAGCGTGTAGGTGAGATCGTGGTCATCGATATCGCCCCCGTGGCTTATAGCACTCGCCATCACGACGACATTTTTGCCGCCTTGCAAGCGGTGTCGCAGGCCGGAATTAAAACGCGCAGCGAAGCCGCCGCGCTGATGCGCCTGCATATAGATGAAGAAGGCGTGATCCAGTTTCTGTTGAAATCATTCCATGAAGGTGACTGGCGCTTCAACGTGCCGGTGCTGTGGGAGTGTTACGACCAGATTATTGGCTGGCAGCCTCTGGCTCCCTGCCCGCATCCGGCACTGTTTATCCGCGGCGAACGCTCGGCTTATCTGGCGGATGAGTACCGTGATGCCCTGCTAGCTCAGTTCCCTCAGGCGCGTGCGCATGTGATAGCCGGAGCCGGCCACTGGGTACATGCGGAAAAACCTGATGCCGTGTTACGCGCAATCCGTCGATTTTTTGCGCTGTAAAAACAATTATTTCCTCGGGTTGATATAGCCAAAATAATTCGAGCTGCAGAAAGGCGGCAAGGCCATGAGTCCCCGGCAGCATAGATCGCTCTGTGACAGGGGTCCCGAAGGGGGGAGGTCCAGGGATGGGCCGAATAATGGATGAAGCCAACGCATCTGCGGCTTGAAGAATGAAGGGTATAAATGATTGTCGTCATCACTTTCGCTGGGGTATGATGGCGCGCTAAAATTTGCCGCTGCTGATTCTTCACGCGGCATAACGACCCTGGTCTTCAGAAATTCAGCCTTTCAGTATCACTATCCCTATGGCAAAAGAGAACACGGACCGCACAACGATCGATCTGTTCGCAGATGAACGTCGCCCGGGACGACCTAAAACGAATCCGCTAACGCGTGATGAGCAGCTACGCATCAACAAGCGCAACCAGCTGAAGCGGGATAAAGTGCGCGGCCTGAAGCGCGTTGAGCTGAAAATGAACAGCGACGCGGTTGATACCCTGAACCAGCTGGCAGAAGAGCGCAATATGAGTCGCAGCGAACTGATCGAAGAGATGCTGCTGGAACAGCTGCAGCGTCATCAATCCTGATCGCCTGGCTTAAGCACTCAGCGACAAAACCAGCAGCATTACACGTTTATCCGCTTCCGGCGGTCTGTTATCATTAGCGATATCTGCGAAAAATTCAGCAGTCACCATATCATTAAGATTCAAGAGGTTATTAAACTCATGGCACTCGTCGGCATTTTCTTCGGCAGCGATACAGGCAATACGGAAAACATTGCAAAACAGATCCAGAAACTGCTGGGTAAAGATGTTGCAGAAGTTCGTGATATTGCCAAAAGCAGCAAAGAAGACCTTGAAGCCTTTGATATTCTGCTGCTGGGCATTCCCACCTGGTACTACGGTGAGGCCCAGTGCGACTGGGATGACTTCTTCCCAACGCTGGAAGAGATCGACTTCAACGGTAAGCTGGTCGCGCTGTTTGGCTGCGGCGATCAGGAAGATTACTCTGAATATTTCTGTGATGCGATGGGTACCATTCGCGACATCATTGAACCGAACGGGGCGATTATCGTTGGTCACTGGCCGACCGAAGGCTATCACTTCGAAGCCTCTAAAGGCCTGGCAGATGACAACAACTTCCTCGGTCTGGCGATTGATGAAGACCGCCAGCCAGAACTCACTAACGAACGCGTTGAAAAGTGGGTAAAACAGATTTTTGATGAACTTCAGCTGAAAGAAATCATCGAAGCCTAACCACAGCGGCTTGATGTGGGAGTTATCTCACATCAAGTCAGTGGTTTTTCCTATAGAAGTAATAGATACATGTTTGTAACTTTCACCTGCAAAACTGTACAATAACCCCATCGGTTACCCGCTTACTCAGCGCCCGTCACACTGTTTGACGACACTTGGTTTACCGAGTGTGATGAGATGAGGGAGAACGAAATGTTAACCCAGCATAATTCGGGCGCGCGCTTCCCAGGATGTAACGACATTAATCCTTACATCCCTCAGCGGTTCAGGCATCCCTTTTAGTTTTCATTTCGAACTATCAGCTCTATACTGAGACGCATTCAGCTTTAGCGTCGACCGATGTTCATGGCTTTTCAGCCACTAAGTGACTAGCAAAGTAACAGGACAATATCCGCATGACTGACAATAACACCGCATTAAAGAAGGCCGGCCTGAAAGTCACGCTTCCCCGACTGAAAATTCTGGAAGTGCTTCAGGAACCAGAGGGCCATCACGTCAGTGCGGAAGACTTGTACAAACGCCTGATTGATATGGGCGAAGAAATTGGTCTGGCCACGGTTTACCGCGTGCTGAACCAGTTTGACGACGCGGGGATCGTTACCCGCCATAACTTTGAAGGCGGCAAATCCGTTTTCGAACTGACCCAGCAGCACCATCACGATCATCTGATCTGCCTGGACTGCGGTAAAGTTATCGAGTTTCGTGATGAATACATCGAGGAGCGCCAGCGTGAAATCGCTAAGCGCCACGGCATCAAACTGAGCAACCACAGCCTCTATCTTTACGGTCACTGTGCTCTGGGCGACTGCCGCGAAGACGAGACTCTGCACGACCAGTAATCTCCATGATTGTGTAAAAACCGCTGCCTGCCAGCGGTTTTTTTATGCCTGCTATTCGCCGAATACCGGCAGCCAGTGACCGTATGAGAGCAGCGATACCAGGGCATTCAGCACGCCAAAGCAGAGCACCAGTACGATGGGCGCAACGCCGCCCCTCACCCGCCAGGCCGCGGTGGCAAAGCGGCGGCGCGACTGCCAGGCGAGCAGCGCGGGCGTGATCACCGCCCAAAGGGTAGCAGCCAACCCGGCATAACCTATCGCCAGCAGAAAGCCGTTGGGCCAGATCAGCGCGGCGGTAAGCGGGAAAATAAAGGTCAGCACGGTGGTCTTCAGGCGCCCTGTGGCAGAGTTATCCAGCTTAAACAGGTCGGCAAGGTAGTCAAAAAAGCCAAGGCTGACGCCGAGGAATGAGCAGGCCACGGCAAAGTTGGAGAAGATATCCAGCAGCAGATTCAGGTACTGACTGTGCAGTACGCCGGACAGCGCCGCAACCAGCACATCGATATTCCCCCCCTGTGCGGCAATCGCTTTAAAGTCATGGCGTGGAATATTGCCCATGGTGCCGATGATCCACACCAGGTAAATTGCCAGCGCCAGCAGCGTGCCGTAGATCAGGCAGCGGCTGACGCGCCCGGCGTTTTTACGGTAGTAACTCACCAGCCCGGCAATATTGCCGTGGTAGCCAAATGAGGCCAGGCAGAACGGCACTACCGCCCAGAGATAACGCAGGTAGTGGCCGTCTTCCGCCGCGCTGTCGAGCAGATTCACCGGCTCGATGTGCCACAGCAAGCCGCCAAAAATCATCAGGAATGTGATCACCTTCGCGCCCAGAAATATCAGCGTCATGCGGCTGACCACAGCCGTGCCCAGCCAGATAAACAGCGCTACCAGCAGCGCAAACAGCAGCCCGGCGGTGCGGGCAGAGAGATCGACACTCAGCTGGCTCAGGCTATGCTGAATAATCGCCCCGCTGGCGGAGATATAGGCGTAGGTCAGAATACCGAGTACAAAAACCACCGACAGCCCGTTAATCAGATTCCAGCCGCGCCCTAACAGATCGCGCGTAACGGTATCGAAGCTGGCGCCCGGCGGATAATGCAGGCTGGCCTCAAGATAGAGCAGCCCGGAAAGCAGCATGCAAAACCAGGTGAGGATCAGCAACAGTGAAGACCAGAGGAACCACGCCCCCGACATGACCACCGGCAGGGAGAACATCCCGGCACCGATAATGGTGCCGCTGATGATTAAGGTCCCCCACAGCGTGGAGGGTAACGGAGCAGCAGAAGCAGGCAGAGCCATGGCAAATCCTTAGCGAGAAACGGTAACAAAACGCACGCGCCGGGATATTCCACTGGCTAAACGGCATTAATGCCGCATAGTCTACACAAAATCACACTCGCGAACTAGTACGGTAACTAGTCGGCAACCATCGTTTCCTGCAAATAGCGCCAGCGTGGTGGGGTTGCGCTGCAGTCAATCACCGCCAGCGAGATACGATGAGTATGCACATCCCCCTGCTGCTGCAGCTCATGGTAGTGAATCACCACATCCTGATCTGACTGCGAAATAATTTGGCACTGCTCAATACGAATCACCACGCCCTGACGTCCGCCAGTCAGGCGGGTAAACAGTGCGGCAACGTCTGCCAGCGCCAGCATTTTTCCACCGGGAGTGACCATGGTGAATTCGGGGGCAAAATGAGCGAGCAGTTCGGGCACTTTACTGCCGTCGCCGTGAAACACTTCGGCGATCAGTTCATGCAGCACAATCACGCTGCGACTGGCTTGTTCGGCTAATCCAGACATGCAATATCCTTCAGGTGAGATTGTCGATACGTCGCTGATAGCGGTATCCAGCGGACGAAAAAAAAGGGCGAATCATCGCCCTCTTATATAGCTGATTACGGCTTATTCGCCCATTTTCGCCCAGGTATCGCGCAGGCCAACGGTGCGGTTAAACACCAGATTGCTGGCGCTGGAATAGACGCTGTCGGCACAGAAGTAACCTTCACGCTCGAACTGGTAAGGTGCAGAAGCTTCAGCCTGCTGCATGCCCGCTTCGACGTAACCGTGACGAATCACCAGGGATTCCGGGTTAACGGTGGTCAGGAAATCTTCTGCTGCGCCCGGGTTTGGCACGCTGAACAGACGGTCATACAGGCGGAACTCCGCAGGCAGGCCGTGAACTGCGGACACCCAGTGGATCACGCCTTTCACTTTACGACCATCGGCCGGATCTTTGCTCAGGGTATCCACGTCGCAGGTGCAGAACAGGCAGGTAATGTTGCCCTCTTCATCTTTGGCTACGCGCTCAGCTTTGATCACGTAGGCATTACGCAGGCGCACTTCTTTGCCCATCACCAGACGCTTGTACTGCTTATTCGCTTCTTCACGGAAGTCAGCACGATCGATCCAGATCTCACGGCTGAACGGCACTTCGCGCGTACCCATCTCCGGCTTACTCGGGTGATTCGGCATGCTGATCATCTCTTCATGATGCGCAGGCAGGTTTTCGATCACCACTTTTACCGGGTCAAGAACGGCCATCGCACGCGGCGCGTTTTCGTTGAGATCGTCGCGAATACAGGATTCCAGCGCGGCCATTTCCACGTTGTTATCCTGTTTGGTCACGCCAATACGGCGGCAGAACTCACGAATTGATTCCGCGCTGTAACCGCGGCGGCGCAGGCCAGACACGGTCAGCATGCGCGGGTCATCCCAGCCCTCAACCACTTTCTCAGTGACCAGCAGGTTGAGCTTACGCTTGGACATGATGGCGTATTCAAGATTCAGGCGTGAGAACTCATACTGACGCGGATGCACCGGGATGGTGATGTTGTCCAGCACCCAGTCATACAGGCGACGGTTGTCCTGGAACTCCAGCGTACACAGCGAGTGGGTGATCCCTTCCAGCGCATCGGAGATGCAGTGGGTGAAATCGTACATCGGGTAGATGCACCACTTATTGCCGGTCTGATGGTGCTCGGCGAATTTAATGCGGTAGATAACCGGGTCGCGCATCACGATAAAGTTGGACGCCATATCGATTTTTGCACGCAGGCAGGCGGTGCCTTCAGCAAAACCACCGGCGCGCATTTTGGCAAACAGCTCAAGGTTCTCTTCCACGCTACGGTCGCGGTAAGGGCTGTTTTTACCCGGCGCCGTCAGGCTACCTCGGTATTCGCGGATCTGCTCAGGTGACAGTTCGTCAACGTAAGCCAGACCTTTACCGATCAGCTCAACCGCATAGTTGTGCAGCTGTTCGAAATAGTCAGATGAGTAGCGTACTTCGCCGCTCCACTCAAAGCCAAGCCACTTCACGTCACGTTTAATTGACTCAACAAACTCCAGGTCTTCTTTCACCGGGTTGGTGTCATCAAAACGCAGATTGCACTGCCCGTGATAATCCTGCGCGATGCCAAAGTTCAGGCAGATAGATTTTGCATGACCAATATGCAGGTAACCGTTCGGCTCAGGCGGGAAGCGGGTATGCACGGTGGCATGCTTACCGTTCGCCAGATCTTCGTCGATGATCTGACGAATAAAGTTAGTTGGGCGGGCTTCAGCCTCACTCATCTCAATTTCCTCAATAATGCATGGCATTTACTCTAGATAATTCGAGTTGCGGCAAGGCGGCAAGTGTGAGAATCCCCGGGAGCTTACAAAGTAAGTGACTGGGGTGAACACACGCAGCTAACACAGCTGCAACTTGAAGAATGACGAGTATAAATTAGCTGTCAAATAACGGAGTATGATCCACAAAGCGGGGAGGCGAAACAACCGTTTGTTGCGGGAATCTCATAAAAAAAGGGCGGGAATCGCTTCCCGCCCTTTTAATCAAGCCTCAGCCGGGTGGCTTAGCCATTAATTTCGTATAACCGGGTCTCACCGGCAACCACCGTTTCACCCGCCAGCAGCGTGATGCCAGTGAAATCATCGATGTTGCTGACCACGACCGGGCTCACCATCGAACGGGCATTGGCATTGAGGAACTCAAGGTCCATTTCCAGCACCGGTTGACCGGCGACCACCTGGCTGCCCTCTTCCACCAGGCGGGTGAAACCTTTTCCTTCCAGCGTCACGGTATCCAGCCCCATATGCACCACTACTTCAACCCCTTTTTCCGTTTCCAGGCAGAAGGCATGGTTGGTATTGAAGATTTTCACCACGGTGCCTGCAGCAGGGGATACAACGGTGCTGCTGGTAGGCAGAATCGCCAGGCCATCGCCTACCGCTTTACTGGCAAAGGCTTCATCCGGAACCTGGTCAATGGCGACAACTTTGCCGCTGACCGGCGCAACCAGCGTGCCGATAATGCCTTTCGCCACGTTTGGCACGGCTTGTGGAGCCACAACCGGTGCCACAGGTGCTGCGCTGGCAGCAGAAGCCGCAGCCACCGGGCCTTTAGCAATCTGCTTTTTCATCTCTTCAGCAATCGATTCGGCTTTCGCACCGACGATCACCTGAATCGTCTGCTTGTTCAGTTTCACCACACCGGAAGCACCAAGGCGCTTACACTGAGCGTCATTAACCAGGGAAGCATCTTTCACCGACAGACGCAGACGGGTAATACAGGCATCAATCACGTTCAGGTTTTCGGAGCCGCCAATTGCACCAATGTAGCTACGCGACAGCTGGGCCAGCCCCTCTTCGGTATTGCTATTCGCTTCGTCGGTCACCACCAGGTCACTGGCATCTTCACGACCCGGCGTTTTCAGGTTCAGCATGCGGATAACCGCACTGAACAGCACGAAGTAAACCAGGAAGGCGATAACGCCCATCACCAGCAGCATCCAGACGTTCTGACTGGCCGCAGGCAGTTTGTACATCAATACGTAGTCGATAGCGCCGGCAGAGAACGAGAAGCCCGCGTGGATGCCCAGAGTGGTGGCAACGAACAGGCTGATACCGGTCAGCAGGGCATGGATCAGATACAGCATCGGCGCCAGGAACATGAACAGGAATTCCAGCGGCTCGGTGACACCGGTCAGGAAGGCGGTAACCGCAACGGACAGCAGCATGCCACCGACCATTGGACGACGCTCTTTCGGCGCGGCCAGATACATCGCCAGCGCGGCACCCGGCAGACCAAACATCATGATCGGGAAGAAGCCAGACATAAACATGCCCGCCGTGCCATCGCCCGCATAGAAGCGGTTAATGTCACCGTGGAATACCGCACCGGCCGCATTGGTAAACTCACCAATCTGGAACCAGGCAATGGTATTCAGCACCTGATGAAGACCGGTTGGGATCAGCAGACGGTTAACGAAACCGAAGATACCGGCGCCTAACGCGCCTTCAGAGACGATCCACTCACCGCCTGCGTGAATGCCCGCCTGCACCGGTGGCCAGACGTAACCAAATATGGCGGCCAGCACCAGACAGAAGAAGCCGGTGGCAATCGGAACAAAGCGTTTACCACCAAAGAAGCTCAGGAAGTCAGGCAGTTTGATGTCGGACCAGCGGTTGTAAGTCATACCGGCAACCAGACCCGTAATAATCCCCGCCAGCACGCCCATATTGACCGTTGGGTTAATGGTGACCATCGCTTTGGTGAGGATAAAGTACCCCACCGCACCCGCCAGCGCAGCTGCACCGGCGTTATCTTTCGACCAGGTTGATGCCACACCGATAGCGAATATCAGCGCGAGATTGTCAAAAATCGCACCGCCCGCCTGGGCAATAAACGGCATGTTGAGTAAGTCGGGCTGGCCGAAGCGCAGCATCAGTGCTGCAACTGGCAGCACGGCAATCGGCAGCTGTAACGACCGCCCTAATCTTTGAAAGAAGCCTAGAATATTCACCATTTCCCCCTATGAGACCCGATATAGCACCAAAAACCGCTTTGATTTTTTTACACGGTTTTTTGGAATTTGTATGACACTACACACCACGAGGCGAAGTGTAAAAAAAAATTAATTCGCTTCGCAAATTAAAGCACCGTATCTGTGACTAAAATCACCAAAAAACGCATTATTCTTAGCATGCAGCTGGCGATCGGCACAAACTTATTTTATGATTCGAAAAATCATAACGGATAAATCCCTCTGTTCTCCTGCGGTAATCACGTTACGCTTACCCTGAGCCATTACAGAGCACCGTTTTTAACCCATTCCAACTCTGCATAAAATGAGGTGCAACATGAGACTGATTCCTCTGGCAACGCCAACTCAGGTCGGCAAGTGGGCCGCACGCCACATTGTTAACCGCATCAACGCTTTTAACCCGACTGCCGACCGTCCTTTTGTATTAGGTCTGCCGACGGGCGGTACGCCGCTTGAAGCCTATAAGCATTTAATCGATATGCATAAAGCGGGCCAGGTTAGCTTTAAACACGTTGTCACTTTCAACATGGACGAATACGTAGGCCTGCCAAAAGAGCACCCGGAAAGTTACCACAGCTTTATGTACCGTAACTTTTTTGATCATGTTGATATTCCAAGTGAAAACATCAATCTTCTCAATGGCAATGCCCCGGATATTGACGCAGAATGTCGCCAGTATGAGGAGAAGATCCGTTCTTATGGCAAAATCCACCTGTTTATGGGCGGTGTCGGTAACGACGGTCATATCGCTTTCAATGAGCCGGCGTCATCACTGGCTTCACGCACCCGCATTAAAACGCTGACTCACGATACCCGTATCGCCAACTCACGTTTCTTCGGCGGTGATGTTGATCAGGTACCAAAATATGCGCTGACCGTCGGCGTGGGTACGCTGCTTGACGCGGAAGAGGTGATGATTCTGGTGACCGGCCACGTGAAAGCTCAGGCCCTGCAGGCCGCCGTTGAAGGCAATGTGAATCACATGTGGACCATTAGCTGCCTGCAGCTGCACGCCAAAGCAGTCGTGGTCTGTGATGAGCCCGCCACCTCAGAACTGAAAGTCAAAACCGTGAAGTATTTCCGCGAAATGGAAGCAGGAAATATTAAAGACCTGTGATGCCCGCATCACTGAACGGCTCTGCCTGAGCGCAATAACCGCCGGGCAGAGCCGGAATTATCAGGAAAGTCAGGAGAAAAATTATGTACGCGTTGACCCAGGGCCGCATTTTCACCGGCCACAAAATCCTCGATAACCATGCTGTTGTCATTGCCGATGGTCTGATCGAGCGAGTCTGCCCGCTGGAAGATCTGCCCGCTGGCATCGAAACTCGCGATGTCGGTGGTGCGATTATTGCCCCTGGATTTATCGACCTGCAGCTCAACGGCTGTGGCGGCGTGCAGTTTAACGATGACATTGCGGCGATCAGTGTAGAAACGCTGCAAATCATGCAGAAAGCCAACGAAAAATCAGGCTGCACCAGTTTCCTGCCTACCCTGATTACCAGCACCGACGAATTAATGAAGCGCGCAGTTGAAGTGATGCGCGCTTATCTGGCGCAGAATGCCAACCAGGCACTGGGCCTGCACCTGGAAGGGCCATGGCTCAACCCGCTAAAAAAAGGCACCCATGACCCTGCCCTGATCCGTGCGCCAGACCAAGAGCTGGTCGATTTTCTCTGCGCGAATGCCGACGTGATTACTAAAATCACCCTTGCCCCGGAAAAAGTGGATGCAGCAATAATCCGCCAGCTGCGCGCAGCCGGGATCGTCATCTCTGCGGGACACTCGCACGGGACCTATGAGGAAGCTGCCGCCGGAATCGATGCAGGCGTGACCTTTGCTACTCATCTGTATAATGCCATGCCTGCCACCAGCGGACGCGAGCCGGGGCTGATTGGTGCGCTGTTTGATTCACCAGATGTATGGTGTGGCGTGATCGCCGACGGTTTACATGTGCATTACGCTAACATTCGTAACGCTAAACGGATCAAAGGCGACAAGCTGATCCTGGTGACCGATGCCACCGCCCCTGCCGGAGCCAGTATTGATCGGTTCATTTTTGCTGGTAAAACAATATACTATCGCAACGGGCTGTGTGTTGATGAGAACGGCACTCTGAGTGGTTCTGCGCTAACTATGATTGAAGCTGTAGAGAACAGCGTTGAACATGTTGGCATCTCCCTCGATGAGACGCTGAGAATGGCAACACTTTACCCAGCCCGCGCAATGGGGGTGGATAACCAGTTAGGTTCAATTGAAGCCGGAAAAGTGGCAAATCTGACCGTGTTCACCCGCGATTACAAAATCATTCGGACCATCGTTAATGGTAACGAGGTCTTAAGCGAGTAGCGATTTAATGACCACCGGCGGCCAGGCTCAAATTGGAAATGTTGATCTCGTTAAACAACTTAATAGCGCAGCCGTTTACCGGCTGATCGATCAGCAAGGACCTATCTCACGTATTCAGATAGCCGAGCACAGTCAGCTCGCGCCCGCCAGCGTCACCAAGATCACCCGCCAGCTCATTGAGCGCGGGTTGATCCGTGAAGTCGACCAGCAGGCCTCCACCGGGGGCCGCCGGGCGATTTCTATCATTACGGAAACACGCGGCTTCAATACTATTGGCGTGCGCCTTGGGCGCAATGACGCCACCGTCACCCTGTTCGACCTTAGCGGAAAATCGCTGGCGGAAGAGCACTACCCGCTACCGGAACGCACCCAGGAAACCCTGGAAAATGCCCTGTTCAACGCCATTGCCGATTTCAGTGAGCAGCACCAGCGTAAGCTTCGCGAGCTGATTGCCATTTCAGTGATCCTGCCCGGCCTGGTTGACCCTAAAAATGGCATTATCCGCTATATGCCGCATATCAGCGTCAGCCACTGGCCGCTGGTTGCCAATATGGAAAAGCGCTTCAACGTTACCAGCTTTGTCGGTCACGATATTCGCAGCCTGGCGCTGGCAGAGCACTATTTTGGCGCATCGCGCGACTGCGCAGACTCCATTCTGGTGCGTGTGCATCGCGGAACCGGGGCCGGTATTATCGCTAACGGGCATATTTTTCTTGGCAGCAACGGCAACGTGGGCGAGATTGGGCATATCCAGGTTGACCCACTCGGCGAGCGCTGCCACTGCGGAAATTTTGGCTGTCTGGAGACGATCGCGGCCAACAGCGCGATTGAAAACCGCGTGCGCCACCTGCTGACTCAGGGCTATCCAAGCAGCCTGACCCTCGACGATTGTCATATTCAGCCGATCTGCCGGGCCGCAAACCGCGGCGATGCGCTGGCCGCTGAAGTGATTGAGCACGTGGGCCGCCATCTCGGCAAGGCGATTGCGATTGCCATCAATCTGTTTAATCCACAGAAAATTGTGATCGCGGGTGAAATTACCGAAGCCGATAAAGTGCTGCTGCCCGCTATTGAAGGCTGCATTAATACTCAGGCGTTGAAAGCATTCCGAAAAAATCTGCCGGTGGTCCGTTCCGAAATTGATCACCGCTCGGCTATTGGCGCCTTTGCCCTGGCGAAACGCGCCATGCTGAATGGCATCCTGCTGCAACGTCTGCTGGAAGGTTAATAGAAAATGGATTCCGAACGAATGACTATAAAGAACGTCATCTGCGATATCGACGGCGTACTGATGCACGACAATACCGCCGTGCCGGGTGCGCGTGAATTTCTCCAGCGTATTATTGGCAACAATATGCCGCTGGTGGTGCTGACCAACTACCCTTCGCAAACGGCGATGGATCTGTCGAACCGCTTTGCCTCTGCCGGAATCGAACTGCCGGACAGCGTGTTCTACACCTCAGCCATGGCCACCGCTGATTTCCTTAAGCGCCAGGAAGGTAAAAAAGCCTATGTGGTCGGTGAAGGCGCACTTATCCACGAGCTGTATAAAGCCGGATTCACCATTACCGACATTAATCCTGACTTTGTTATCGTTGGCGAAACCCGGTCGTTTAACTGGGACATGATGCATAAAGCGGCCTTTTTCGTGGCGAACGGCGCGCGCTTTATTGCCACCAACCCGGACAGCCACGGCCACGGCTTCTCCCCGGCCTGCGGCGCACTGTGCGCGGGTATTGAAAAGATCTCCGGTCGCCAGCCATTTTACGTTGGTAAACCCAGCCCGTGGATTATGCGCGCCGCGCTGAATAAGATGCAGGCGCACTCGGAAGAGACGGTGATCGTTGGCGATAATCTGCGTACCGATATCCTCGCCGGTTTTCAGGCAGGGCTGGAAACGATTCTGGTACTTTCCGGCGTCTCAACGCTTAGCGATATCGACGCTATGCCGTTCCGTCCGACCTGGGTTTACCCCTCTGTGGCCGACATCGACATTATTTAGTTATCCCCTGCCCGGTTTACCGGGCTCTCCCTGCCCTACTGGATAGTTTTCATCCACTTTCCGGCGTTTATTATCGATTCCACAATAAAAAAAGCCATAAACTGAAAATCCGTTAAGGATTGGCGCACGTCAACAGCCTATTTTTCACCTATTAGCTAAATTACTTGCATCACCTGCCGCGTTAGCGCATTTTCTTATACATCACGCGGCAACTGTCGCTTAAACCAATATCACCACCGCAAGGTAAGTCGTTAGGGAGCTGTTTATGTGTTCTATTTTTGGTGTACTCGATCTGAAAAGCGATCCGGTTGAACTGCGTAAGAAAGCGCTGGAGCTTTCCCGCCTGATGCGTCACCGTGGCCCGGACTGGTCCGGTGTCTATGCTGATGATAAAGCGATCCTCGTCCATGAGCGCCTGTCGATCGTTGACGTGAACAACGGCGCACAGCCGCTGTACAACGCAGCACATACCCATGTTCTTGCGGTAAACGGTGAAATCTATAACCATCAGGCGCTGCGTGCTGAGCTGAGCGATCGCTATGAGTTCCAGACCGAGTCTGACTGCGAAGTGATCCTCGCGCTGTATCAGGAGAAGGGCATCGACTTTCTCGACGACCTGGAAGGCATGTTCGCTTTCATTCTGTATGACAGCGTGAAAAACACCTGGCTGATCGGTCGTGACCATATCGGTATCATACCGCTGTATATGGGCAATGATGAGCACGGCAACCTCTATGTTGCCTCAGAAATGAAAGCGCTGGTGCCGGTGTGCCGCAGCATTAAAGAGTTCCCGGCGGGCAGCTACCTGTCGAGCACCGACGGTGAAATCCGCCGCTACTGGCAGCGCGACTGGTTTGATTACGCTGCGGTCGAAAACAACGTCACGGACGCCGCGGCGCTAAAAAGCGCGCTGGAAGAGTCAGTAAAAAGTCACCTGATGTCAGACGTACCTTATGGGGTGCTGCTGTCCGGCGGTCTGGACTCATCAATTATCTCGGCTGTTACCAAGCGTTTTGCTGCCAAGCGTATTGAAGACCAGGATAAGAGCGAGGCCTGGTGGCCACAGCTGCACTCCTTCGCGGTCGGTCTGGAAGGTTCACCCGACCTGAAAGCGGCAAAAGCGGTAGCGGAACATCTTGGCACCGTGCACCATGAAATTCATTTCACCGTGCAGGAAGGTCTGGATGCTATCCGCGATGTGATCTATCACATTGAAACCTATGATGTGACCACTATCCGCGCCTCCACGCCGATGTACCTGATGTCACGCAAGATTAAAGCAATGGGCATTAAGATGGTGCTGTCAGGTGAAGGTGCTGACGAAGTGTTTGGTGGCTACCTCTACTTCCACAAAGCACCGAACGCCCAGGAATTCCACGAAGAGAACGTGCGTAAGCTGCACGCGCTGCATATGTTTGACTGCGCGCGCGCTAATAAGGCGATGTCTGCCTGGGGCGTTGAAGCCCGCGTCCCGTTCCTTGATAAGAAATTCCTTGATGTCGCGATGCGCATCAACCCGCAGGATAAAATGTGCGGCAGCAACGGCAAGATGGAAAAACACATCCTGCGCGAATGCTTCGAATCTTACCTGCCGGAGAGCGTGGCATGGCGCCAGAAAGAGCAGTTCTCTGACGGCGTTGGCTACAGCTGGATTGATACCCTGAAAGAAGTGGCAAAAGAGCAGGTCAGCGATCAGCAGCTGCAAACCGCGAACTTCCGCTTCCCGTACAACACGCCGAACTCGAAAGAAGCGTATTTGTACCGTGAAATCTTTGAAGAGCTGTTCCCGCTGGCCAGCGCGGCAGAGTGCGTGCCGGGTGGCCCGTCAGTGGCCTGTTCTTCCGCTAAAGCGATTGAATGGGACGAAGCGTTCAAAACCATGGACGATCCGTCTGGCCGTGCCGTAGGCGTGCACCAGTCCGCTTACTAATAAGTCATGGATTAAAAAGCTAAAACGGGCCGCTCAGGCCCGTTTTTATTTACCCGTTGCGTCTGTTAGCATCAGAATTCGTTGATTTTATCGGCATGATGGTTACAAGGCGTGCAAACAACACGCTTGTGATAAAAAACGGCAAAAAACTTGTTGACGCTTTTGGACCAACTCCGCATAATGCGCCCCGCAACGCCGCAGAAGGTTACGCGAAAAAAGATGGCTACTTAGCTCAGCTGGTTAGAGCACAGCACTCATAATGCTGGGGTCACAGGTTCGATTCCCGTAGTAGCCACCATCTTTTTTGCGCGGGAGTGGCGAAATTGGTAGACGCACCAGATTTAGGTTCTGGCGCCGCAAGGTGTGCGAGTTCAAGTCTCGCCTCCCGCACCATTTCCAAGCGCGGTTTGCACGGATGGGGTATCGCCAAGCGGTAAGGCACCGGTTTTTGATACCGGCATTCCCTGGTTCGAATCCAGGTACCCCAGCCATTTTTTTTGGTAGTATGTATTAGCAGTAAAGCAGTAAAATTAGGCTACTTAGCTCAGCTGGTTAGAGCACAGCACTCATAATGCTGGGGTCACAGGTTCGATTCCCGTAGTAGCCACCAATTTTATTGGGGTGTCGCCAAGTGGTAAGGCTCTGGTTTCTGATACCAGCATTCCGGGGTTCGAATCCCTGCACCCCAGCCATATTTAGACGGCTGGTAATACGAGTCGCAAAGAAAAAGACGCCTGGTTCGCCAGTCGCATAAGTAATAATTGGGGTGTCGCCAAGTGGTAAGGCTCTGGTTTCTGATACCAGCATTCCGGGGTTCGAATCCCTGCACCCCAGCCAATTAGTAAAGAAGCCCGCGCAAGCGGGCTTTTTTACGTCTGAATAAAGGCGCGATCGGAAAAACATCGGCCTCGACGAAATGACCGGGCACTGTTGCTAACGGTAGAGGCTGACCCTCTGGTTCGGTCAGCCTGCCATCCCACCGTTGCTACAAACCTAACGCATACCTCAATGCCTGACGCTTAAGCACGCCCGAATGCTGCGCGACAATCAATCCAAGGTTACGCAACACCTTCAGGGGTGCCGACTGATTGCTGAAGGCAAAATAGAACAGGTCCATCCCGCTCTGCATCAGCAGGTTGTCCTTCAGGCGTTTGCGCTGATAGCGCTGTAATACCGCTGCGGATGCCCAGTCCTCCGCACGCAGCCGCGACTCACTCAACACCTCAATCAGCGCGTCCACGTCGCGATAGCCGAGGTTCACCCCCTGCCCGGCCAGCGGATTAATGGTGTGAGCCGCATCGCCCACCAGCGCCAGACCGGGCAGCACATAGCGCGTGGCATGGCGGCGCACCAGCGGGAAGGAACCGGCGGCGACCGGGGTCACTCTGCCCACTCGCGGCGGGAAGTGTGCCTGGATCTCCTTTTGCAGCTGGGGCATGCTCATCGCCTGCAGCTGGCGGATGCGTGCCGGGCTGTCATACCATACCAGCGACGCCCAGCGATCAAACAGCGGCAGGAATGCGCGTGGGCCATCCGGAGTGAACTGCTGCCAGGTGGTGTCGCCGGCGTCATGCTCACAGCGCACGCTGATCAACATGCACGACTGAGAATAATTCCAGCCGTGTATACCAATCCCGGCCAGCTGCCGAACCTGAGAGTTCGCCCCGTCAGCGCCGACCACCAGCCGTGCGTGCAGCTGCTCACCGTTATCCAGCGTTAACTGCCAGCCGCCGTTTTCACTTTGCAGATCGCGCAGGCGAGCCGGGCAAAGTAGCTGAACCGGTTGTTGCTGCAGACGCTGCCACAGAGCCTGCTGCAACACGCTGTTTTCCACCATAAAACCCAGTTCTGGCAGGCCAAGCGACTCGGCATCAAAATTAACTGCTGCGGTCTGCCACTCCCAGGTTTCCAGCTTGCGGTAAGGCACTGTGCGCATCGCCAGCACCGCAGGCCAGACATCAAGCTGTTTTAGCAGCGCAGCGGAGGCAGCACCGATAGCGGAAATACGTACATCCGGATCGCTCCCCGCCACAAACCCTGCCGGCGTTTCCTGCTCCAGCACTGCAACCTGAAAACCGTGCTGCGCCAGACCACTCGCCAGCGCTGCCCCCACCATGCCGCCACCGACAATGGCCACGTCCACTTTCTGCTTTATTTCCGTCATTTTTTTTCCTTCGCCGGCCTGACCTGGCGTGCTGTGTGGCTACACCTCAGCGGCTAAATTCTGTTATCCTGAGCGTGATTAAGTGTACCGGAATTTTCTGTGACAATCAGATCGCCGCAACACGGGCTTAATGGGCGTCTCTGCACGACAGAATACGCGCCCTGCTCCTCTTTCTGCATGACAAATGGCAAGTCGATGACAAAAAAACTACATATCAAAACCTGGGGCTGTCAGATGAATGAGTATGACTCATCCAAAATGGCTGACCTGTTAAACAGCACACACGGCTATGTTCTGACTGAAGAGGCGGAAGATGCCGACATACTGCTGCTCAACACCTGTTCGATTCGTGAAAAGGCCCAGGAAAAAGTTTTTGCGCTGCTTGGCCGCTGGAGAAAGCTGAAGGAAGCGAACCCCGATGTGATTATCGGCGTTGGCGGCTGCGTGGCCTCGCAGGAGGGTGCCCAGCTGCGCCAGCGCGCCAGCTGTGTCGATATCGTCTTTGGCCCACAGACGCTGCACCGCCTGCCGGAGATGATCAACACCGTGCGCGGCAGTAAAAGCCCGGTGGTGGATGTCAGCTTCCCGGAGATAGAAAAGTTTGACCGCATGCCGGAACCGCGGGCTGAAGGACCGACCGCTTTTGTCTCGATCATGGAAGGCTGCAACAAATATTGTACCTTCTGCGTGGTGCCCTACACCCGCGGTGAAGAGGTCAGCCGCCCTTCTGACGATATTCTGTTTGAAATTGCTCAGCTGGCCGCGCAGGGCGTGCGTGAAGTTAACCTGCTGGGCCAGAACGTCAATGCTTATCGCGGAGCCACCTATGACGGCGGGATCTGCTCGTTTGCCGAGCTGCTGCGGCTGGTCGCTGCCATTGATGGTATCGACCGTATCCGTTTTACCACCAGCCATCCGATTGAATTCACCGACGATATCATTGACGTCTATCGCGATACGCCGGAGCTGGTGAGCTTCCTGCATCTGCCGGTGCAGAGCGGCGCAGACCGTATTCTGACCCTGATGAAGCGCGCCCATACCGCGCTGGAGTACAAAGCCATCATCCGAAAACTGCGCGCTGCACGCCCGGATATTCAGATGAGCTCTGACTTTATCATCGGCTTCCCGGGCGAAACCCAGGCCGACTTTGAGCAGACCATGAAGCTGGTTGGTGAGATAAACTTCGATACCAGCTTCAGCTTTATTTACTCCGCGCGCCCCGGCACGCCAGCCGCCGATTTGCCGGACGATGTCTCGGAAGAAGAGAAAAAGCAGCGTCTCTATATTCTGCAGGACCGCATCAACCAGCAGGTGATGAGTTGGAGCCGCAGCAAGCTCGGCACCGTGCAGCGCATTCTGGTGGAGGGCACCTCACGCAAAAATGTGATGGAACTCTCCGGGCGTACCGAATGTAACCGCGTGGTGAACTTTGAAGGCACTCCGGAGCACATCGGCAAGTTTGTCGATGTGGAAATCGTTGATGTCTACGCCAACTCGCTGCGTGGCGTGCTGGTGCGCGCTGAAGATCAGATGGAGCTGCGCACTCTTGAATCCCCAGCCTCCGTTATTGCACGCACGCGCAAAGAGAACGAACTCGGCGTGGGAACTTTCCAGCCTTGATCCCCAATTTTTGCGGCACGTCTTCAGATGTGCCGCATCATTTCATCGCGTTACACTTGCTTTCTGAAACACGCGCCCAAATATCCACACGGACGCTTGCAGCTTTGCGCTTCGCCATAAATAATTTCGCTATGGCTCTGCTGTTAAAGCCCGTCTCGCCATCCATTTCTCAACCTGGCCCTGTGTGACCCAAAGGATTAGTTTGAATATTGAAACACGTGAAATAACTCTGGAACCCATCGACAATACCCGGTTGCTGAGCCTGTGTGGCCCGTTTGATGACAATATCAAGCTGCTCGAGCGCCGTCTGGGGATTGAGATTAATCGCCGTGAGAATGCCTTTAAGCTGGTTGGCCGTGCGCTGAGTGTCGACGCCGCTGCCGATATCCTGCGCCATCTGTATGTGGATACCGCCCCGATACGCGGCCACATTCCGGATATCGATCCGGAACAGATCCATCTGGCGGTGAAAGAGAGCCGCGTACTGGAGCAGACAGCCGACAGCGTGCCTGAGTTTGGCAAAGCGATTCACATCAAGACCAAGCGTGGCGTGATTAAGCCACGTACGCCAAATCAGGCGCAGTATGTGGCCAACATCCTCGACCACGATGTGACCTTCGGCATCGGCCCTGCCGGAACGGGTAAAACCTATCTGGCCGTGGCGGCAGCGGTCGATGCGCTGGAGCGCCAGGAGATCCGACGCATTCTGCTGACCCGCCCGGCGGTTGAGGCCGGAGAAAAGCTTGGCTTCCTGCCGGGCGACCTGAGCCAAAAGGTTGACCCTTACCTGCGCCCGCTGTACGACGCTCTGTTCGAGATGCTCGGTTTTGAGCGCGTTGAAAAGCTGATTGAGCGCAACGTAATCGAAGTCGCGCCGCTGGCCTATATGCGCGGCCGTACGCTGAACGATGCCTTCATCATCCTCGATGAAAGCCAGAACACCACCATCGAACAGATGAAAATGTTCCTCACGCGCATTGGATTTAATTCCAAAGCGGTGATCACCGGTGACGTGACGCAGATTGACCTGCCGCGCAACCTGAAGTCCGGCCTGCGCCACGCCATTGAGGTGCTGTCCGACGTGAAAGAGTTGAGCTTTAACTTTTTCCACAGTGAAGACGTGGTGCGCCATCCGGTGGTGGCACGTATCGTCGTGGCCTATGAAGCCTGGGAAGCCGCCGACCAGAAACGTCGCGATGCTCAGGCAGAAGAACGTAAACGTGAAGCGCTTGCTGCTCAGCAGGCTTCACAGGAGAACAAATGAGTAATGTGATTCTTGATCTGCAGCTTGCCTGCGAGAACGCGCAGGGTCTGCCGCCAGAGTCGGACTTTCAGCGCTGGCTGGAGGCGGTTCTGCCGCAGTTCCAGCCGGAAAGCGAAGTCACTATCCGTCTGGTTGATGAGGCGGAGAGCCGTGAGCTGAACCACACCTATCGCAGCAAGGATAAGCCGACCAACGTGCTCTCATTCCCGTTTGAAGCACCGCCGGGTATTGAGCTGCCGCTGTTGGGCGATCTGATCATCTGCCGTCAGGTGGTTGAGCAGGAAGCGGCAGAGCAGGAAAAAGCGCTGGAGGCCCACTGGGCGCACATGGTGATCCACGGTAGCCTTCACCTGCTGGGTTATGATCACATCGAAGATAAAGAAGCCGAAGAGATGGAATCGCTGGAAACCGAGATAATGCTTGCTCTCGGGTATCCCGATCCGTACATTTCGGAGAAAGAATAACTGAATCAACCCAAAATGATTCGAATTGCAGCAAGGCGGCCAGATCGAGAGTTCCCGGCAACACAGTCAGCTATGTGACGGGGGCGAGCGAGCGCAGCCAAGGCACCTGCCGTTCGAAGTATCAAGGGTAAACACGCCTGCCCCTGAATAATTCGGGGCAGCCGATCACACAACAGAGAGACAAACTCAAAAACGCCATGAGCGATGACCATTCACAAAACAATGACAGTCCCCCGAGTAAAAAGGGATTTTTTTCACTCATTCTCAACCAGCTTTTTCACGGTGAGCCAAAAAACCGTGACGACCTGCTGGAACTGATCCGCGACTCCGAACAGAATGACCTGATTGACCCGGATACCAGGGACATGCTGGAAGGGGTGATGGATATTGCCGAACAGCGGGTACGTGACATTATGATCCCCCGCTCCCAGATGGTGACGCTGAAGCGTAACCAGACGCTGGAAGAGTGCCTTGGGGTCATTATTGACTCCGCGCACTCACGTTTCCCGGTAATCAGTGAAGACAAGGACCATGTTGAAGGCATCCTGATGGCCAAGGATCTGCTGCCGTTTATGAGCAGTGAATCTGAGCCTTTCAGCATCGAAAAAGTTCTGCGCCCTGCGGTGGTGGTGCCGGAAAGCAAGCGCGTTGATCGCATGCTGAAAGAGTTCCGCTCGCAGCGGTACCATATGGCGATTGTGATTGATGAATTCGGTGGCGTTTCCGGTCTGGTTACCATTGAGGATATCCTCGAGCTGATTGTCGGTGAAATTGAAGATGAGTATGACGATGAAGAAGATCGCGATATTCGTCAGCTGAGTCGCCACACCTACACTATCCGGGCACTGACGCCGATCGAAGATTTTAATGAAGTCTTCGAGACCAGCTTCAGTGACGAAGAGGTCGACACCATCGGTGGCCTGGTGATGCAGGGCTTCGGCCATCTGCCGGCCCGCGGTGAAAGTATTGAGATTGACGGTTACCAGTTTAAAGTGGCGATGGCGGACAGCCGTCGTATTATTCAGGTCCATGTCCGTATCCCGGAAAATTCGCCGCAACCGACTCTGGAAGAGTAACTACCGTATGGCAATTGCCTCAATCTACCAGCGCCAGCGGGTTCGCCTGCTTTTAGCGCTGATTACGGGTGCCATTGGCACCCTTTCTTTCTCCCCCTATGATTTCTGGCCTGCTGCTTTAGTTTCACTGTTTGGCCTGCAGGCATTAACCCTTAACCGCACCACCCGCCAGGCCAGCGCCATTGGTTTTGTCTGGGGCTTTGGCCTGTTTGGCAGCGGTATCAACTGGGTGTATGTCAGCATCGCAACCTTCGGCGGAATGCCAGGGCCGGTAAATGTTTTCCTTGTACTGCTGCTGGCCGCCTATCTGTCGCTCTACACGCTGCTGTTCACCACGCTGCTTAACCGCCTGTGTCCGAAAGCCTCGCTGCTGCGCCTGGCGATTGCGGCTCCGGTGCTGTGGCAGATCAGTGAATTCCTGCGTGGCTGGGTGCTGACCGGCTTTCCGTGGCTGCAGTTTGGCTACAGCCAGATCAACGGCCCGCTGAAAGGGTTAGCTCCGCTGCTGGGCGTAGAAGGCATCACCTTCCTGCTGATGGTGATTGCAGGCCTGGCGGTTTATGCCCTGGTGCAACGCCGTCTGGTCCCTGCTATCGCCGCCGCCGCCCTGCTGCTGCTGCCGTGGCCGCTGCGTCTGATTAGCTGGTTCCAGCCGCTGCCTGAACGGGCGGTGAACGTTGCAATGGTGCAGGGCAACATTGAGCAGTCCCTGAAGTGGGACCCGAATCAGCTGATCAATACGCTGAAAACCTACACGGCGCTCAGCCGCCCATACGTGGGTAAAGCTCCGATCATCATCTGGCCAGAATCCGCCATTCCCGATCTGGAAACCAACCAGCAGCCGTTCCTGAAGTCAGTGGATGACCAGCTGCGCGACAGTGGCAGCAGCCTGGTGACCGGCATCGTCGATTCACGCCTGGAGAGTAATCGCTACCACGATTACAACACCATCATCGTGCTGGGCGGCCCGCAGCCTTACAACTACTTCAGCGGCAACCGCTACCAGAAGAATCATCTGGTGCCGTTCGGGGAATTTGTCCCGCTGGAGTCGCTGCTGCGGCCGCTGGCGCCCTTCTTCGACCTGCCGATGTCCTCATTCAGCCGCGGCAGCTACGTCCAGCCGCAGCTGCAGGTGGCGGGCTATAACCTCACCGCCGCCATTTGCTACGAAATCGTGCTGGGGCAGCAGGTGCGTGACAACTTCCGTCCGGATACCAACTTCCTGCTCACGATTTCGAACGATGCCTGGTTTGGTCACTCTATCGGGCCGTGGCAGCACTTGCAGATGGCGCGTATGCGCGCGCTGGAGCTGGGCCGCCCACTGCTGCGCAGCACGAATAACGGCGTGACGGCGGTGGTCGATGCCAGCGGTGACATCACCCACATCATTCCGCAGTTCAAAGCGGAAGTGTTAGCGGCGAAAGTGACCCCGACTACCGGCCTGACGCCTTATGCCCGCTTCGGTAACTGGGGCATCTGGGCGATCTCATTGCTGTTTGCTATTGCCGGTCTGATTGGTTCACGTCGTTGTCGTCGTAAGTAGTCAGTCGGGGTCGACCCTCTTTTCGCTCGACCCTTGCCTGCCCTGTTGCGGGCTGACCGGAAAAAATGGTCAGCCCCTACTCAGGCTACTCCTCCCCCTTCCCCACAGTTTATGCTGCACTTTTGTTAAAACTCCCCCCTTGGCACGATGATTGCTACGTTTTTATGGATTGTTTCCATGGAAACCTGTGCTGGCCCCCGACGAATGTCACGATGAAATCGTCCCCGCACCGCTAAGGCGCATTAATTGCACCCTTGCGGAGCATTGCCTGGAATACCGCCCACATTTGGTGCGGCGCACCTCGCAAAAAAGAAACTTTTTCATTTCATGCCGTTAACATTCAGCTATGTTATTGGGGAACCACACGCGTTAAGCCGTGAAAAAAAACAGATAATTAGCAGGAAATACACACACAACATCACGTCGGCGCAGTTTTATTTCGCGCCACAACTGCAAAGGAGTAGGAACATGAAATTACGGAAACTGGGGCTTTGCCTTGCACTGGCAGGATTCGCCTCCGGTATCGCTCATGCTGAGGACGCCAAACCACAGGCCGCTGCAGATGCTCAACAGCAAATGCCTACCCTGGAAAAAATTGCCAAAAACGGCGTCATCGTCGTAGGTCACCGTGAATCATCCGTCCCGTTCTCCTATTACGATAATGCTCAGAAAGTGGTGGGCTACTCTCAGGACTATTCAAACGCGATTGTTGACGCCATCAAGAAAAAACTGAACAAGCCCGACCTGCAGGTAAAAATGCTGCCGATCACCTCGCAGAACCGTATCCCACTGTTGCAGAACGGCACCTACGATTTTGAGTGTGGTTCCACCACCAATAACCTCGAGCGCCAGAAACAGGCTGCGTTCTCTGACAGCATCTTTGTTGTCGGCACCCGACTGCTGGTGAAAAAAGGCGGCCCGATTAAAGATTTCGCCGATCTGAAGGGCAAAACCGTGGTTGTGACGTCCGGCACCACCTCGGAAATTCTGCTGAACAAGCTGAATGACGAGCAGAAAATGGGCATGCGTATTATCAGCGCTAAAGATCACGGTGACTCGTTCCGCACGCTGGAAAGCGGCCGCGCCGTGGCGTTTATGATGGATGATGCCCTGCTGGCCGGTGAACGTGCCAAGGCGAAAAAACCGGATGGCTGGGAGATCCTCGGTACGCCACAGTCGAAAGAAGCCTACGGCTGTATGCTGCGTAAAGGTGACGGTGAGTTTAAAAAGCTGATGGATGACACCATCGCTCAGGCACAGACTTCCGGTGAAGCAGCTAAGTGGTTCGATAAATGGTTCAAGCAGCCAATCCCACCTAAGAATATGAACATGAACTTTGAACTGTCCGACGACATGAAAGCCCTGTTCAAGACACCTAATGACAAAGCATTGAATTAATAATCAAAAGAAATCCTGAATAATTAGCGTGGCGACAAGGCGGCAAGCGCATGAATCCCCGGGAGCTGACGAAAGTAAGTGACTGGGGTGAAAGAGTGAAGCCAACGCAATAGCAACGTTAATTAGGACGGGTTAAGGGCAGGTAGCTGCCCTACGATTGTTGAAAACAGGCTCGGACAGACACAGCCAGGCTGATATGGCTCAAACCATACGGCCCGGTGAAGGTGCAAGCCGGTCGTTCCCCGGCGAGCACAGCAGAGCCTCTCATCAATCTTCAGGGTAGCGGTCGCTACCCTTTTTTTACCGGAGCTTTTTATGTCTATTGATTGGAACTGGGGAATATTCCTGCAGGAGGCCCCCTTCGGCAATACTACCTACCTCGGTTGGTTATGGTCTGGTTTCCAGGTCACCATTGCCGTCTCGGTCTGCGCCTGGATAATCGCCCTGCTGGTCGGTTCACTGTTCGGTATTTTACGTACCGTACCTAACCGCCTGCTCTCTTCACTCGGCACCTGTTACGTTGAACTGTTCCGTAACGTGCCGCTGATTGTGCAATTCTTTATCTGGTATCTGGTGGTGCCGGAACTGCTGCCAGAAGGGATAGGCATGTGGTTTAAATCGGAGATCGATCCGAACATCCAGTTCTTTACCTGTTCCGTGCTATGCCTGGGCTTATTTACCGCCGCGCGCGTCTGCGAACAGGTACGTGCGGCGATCCAGTCGCTGCCTTCAGGACAGAAGAATGCCGGTCTGGCGATGGGCCTGACGCTGCCGCAAACCTATCGCTATGTACTGTTACCGAATGCCTACCGCGTGATCGTGCCGCCGATGACCTCGGAGATGCTGAACCTGGTAAAAAACTCGGCTATCGCTTCGACGATTGGCCTGGTCGATATGGCCGCTCAGGCCGGGAAACTGCTGGACTACTCGGCACACGCCTATGAATCTTTCACTGCTATCACCCTCGCCTACATTGCAATTAACGCGGTGATCATGCTGCTGATGAGCCTGGTTGAACGCAAAGTCCGCCTGCCGGGCCAGGGAGGCAAATAATGTACGAATTTGACTGGAGCACCATCGTTCCTAATCTGCCCTACCTGTGGAATGGCATGGTCATCACGCTTAAGATCACCGTCACCGCGGTGGTCTTTGGCATTATCTGGGGCACGCTGCTGGCAGTAATGCGCCTGTCGACGTTTAAGCCGATCAGCTGGTTTGCCAAGATTTACGTCAATCTGTTCCGTTCTGTGCCGCTGGTGATGGTGCTGCTGTGGTTTTACCTGGTGGTGCCGAGTTTCCTGCAGCAGGTTCTGGGGCTGTCGCCGAAAACGGATATCCGCCTGATCTCAGCCATGGTGGCCTTCTCGCTGTTTGAAGCGGCCTACTATTCGGAAATAATCCGCGCCGGTATTTTGAGCATCGCCCGCGGTCAGGGCAACGCCGCGCTGGCGCTGGGCATGACCCAGTGGCAGTCCATGAAGCTGATTATCCTGCCGCAGGCGTTTCGCGCCATGGTGCCGCTGCTGCTGACGCAGGGCATCGTGCTGTTCCAGGATACCTCACTGGTGTATGTCTTAAGCCTTGCCGATTTCTTCCGTACTGCCGATACCATCGGGGTGAATAACGGTACCGAGATTGAAATGGTGCTGTTTGCCGGTGCGGTTTACTTTGTTATCAGCCTTAGCGCGTCGCTGTTGGTCAGCTATTTAAAGAAAAAAAGGACTGCTTAAATGATTACCCTGAAAAATGTTTCTAAGTGGTATGGTCACTTTCAGGTGCTGACCGACTGCTCAACCGAAGTGAAAAAAGGTGAAGTGGTGGTGGTTTGCGGTCCTTCCGGTTCCGGTAAATCCACGCTGATCAAAACCGTTAACGGCCTTGAGCCGGTGCAGAAGGGGTTGATCGAAGTTAATGGCACCCCGGTCAACAATAAGAAAACTAACCTGGCGCAGCTGCGCTCAAAAGTCGGGATGGTGTTCCAGCACTTTGAACTATTTCCGCACCTGTCGATTGTTGAAAATCTGACGCTGGCGCAGGTAAAAGTTCTGAAGCGTAATAAAGAAGAAGCGCGTCAAAAGGGTCTGAAGCTGCTGGAGCGTGTCGGGCTGGGCGCACATGCCAACAAGTTCCCTGGCCAGCTCTCCGGGGGTCAGCAGCAGCGCGTGGCGATTGCCCGCGCGCTCTGTATGGATCCCATCGCCATGCTGTTCGACGAACCGACCTCGGCATTAGATCCGGAGATGATCAATGAAGTGCTGGACGTCATGGTCGAACTGGCTAACGAAGGCATGACGATGATGGTGGTGACGCACGAGATGGGCTTTGCGCGTAAGGTGGCGAACCGCGTCATCTTTATGGATGAAGGCAAGATTGTTGAAGACTCACCGAAAGATGAGTTCTTTAACAATCCGCAGTCGGAGCGTGCTAAAGACTTCCTCGCGAAGATCCTGCATTAAGCCGTAGGGGCCAGGTATACCTGGCCCCGGAGTCAGGCATGCCCGACCCGTAGGTTTATTTACGGTTCAAACGGCTGACGCACGAAGTGATCGTGGCCGCACTCCGGGCAGCGGGTCAGCACCTCAGGGGTGTAGATCGCCCGGGTAAACTGGCAGGTCTCACACACCAGATTGCCTAACCCCACGACTTCGCCACTCTGATACACGCCATGATGGTTGAGGTCCTGGAATACTTCACGCCACTCCAGCTGACTTTTGTCGGTAATATCCGCCAGCTCCTTCCAGATGCTTTGCCGGATCACGCGCATAAACACGCTGTCGCCCAGCTCCTGCTGATTTTCGGCATAGCTGCGGGCAAACTCTTCCAGATCGCGGCGTACGGCGCGGCTCACGTCATCAATTTCACTGCGCGTTAACTCTCCACGATTATTCATCCGCTGGCGCGCACTCTCAACCAGCGCATCGATATCGCGTTCTCCGCGTTCCAGACGCGTTGTCAGTGAAGATACCAGCTCACGATAATACTGAGCGACCTTGTTCATAGACTCTCCTTATTGATAACGAAAGCGTTTCCTCTCATTCTAGCGCCTGCTGAAAATTTACCGTGTTTCAGCGATAAATTTTGCCGCCGCGCTTCCAGCTTGCAGAGAAATGCCCACCATCAGGACGCTTACTGTTGTTGCCACAGTTGCTTATCAGCTATGCTATGCGGATCTGAACGAACACAAAAAAATCGATACAAAGGACCACTGGCTACTATGCAAGAGCAATACCGCCCGGAAGAGATAGAATCCCACGTCCAGCAGCACTGGGATGAGAAGCAAACGTTCAAAGTGACCGAAGAGGAAGGTAAAGAGAAGTATTACTGCCTCTCCATGCTGCCCTATCCTTCTGGCCGCCTACACATGGGCCACGTGCGCAACTATACGATTGGTGACGTGATCTCCCGTTACCAGCGCATGCTGGGTAAAAACGTGCTGCAGCCAATCGGCTGGGATGCCTTCGGCCTGCCTGCTGAAGGCGCCGCGGTGAAAAACAAAACCGCACCGGCCCCGTGGACCTACTCCAACATCGACTACATGAAAAACCAGCTGAAACTGCTGGGCTTTGGCTATGACTGGAACCGCGAACTCGCCACCTGCCAGCCAGAGTATTACCGCTGGGAACAGTGGTTCTTCACCAAGCTGTATGAAAAAGGCCTGGTCTACAAAAAGACCTCGGCGGTGAACTGGTGCCCGCACGACATGACCGTGCTGGCTAACGAGCAGGTTATTGACGGCTGCTGCTGGCGCTGCGACACCAAGGTTGAACGCAAAGAGATCCCACAGTGGTTTGTTAAAATCACCGACTATGCCGACGAACTGCTGAATGACCTCGACAAGCTGGAAAGCTGGCCTGAGCAGGTCAAAACTATGCAGCGCAACTGGATTGGCCGCTCCGAAGGGGTGGAAATCGAGTTCAGCGTTATCGACAGCGCAGAGAAGCTGAGCGTCTACACCACGCGCCCGGACACCTTTATGGGTGTGACCTACCTGGCCGTCGCTGCGGGCCACCCGCTGGCCGCTCAGGCGTCCGCAACCAACCCGGCGCTGGCTGACTTCATCGCCGAGTGCCGGAACACCAAGGTGGCCGAAGCTGAAATGGCGACCATGGAGAAGAAAGGCATGGCGACCGGCCTGTTTGCTGAACATCCACTGACCGGTGAGAAATTGCCGGTGTGGGTAGCAAACTTTGTGCTGATGGAATACGGCACCGGTGCCGTAATGGCCGTACCTGGCCACGACCAGCGCGACTGGGAATTCGCCACCAAGTATCACCTGGCCATCAAGCCGGTGATCCTTGCCGCTGACGGCAGCGCGCCAGACCTGAGCGAAGCCGCGATGACCGAAAAAGGCACGCTGTTTAACTCCGGTGAGTTTGACGGTCTGTCCTATGAAGACGGTTTCAACGCCATTGCCAACAAACTGGCCGACAAAGGGGTTGGCGAGCGTAAGGTAAACTACCGCCTGCGCGACTGGGGTGTCTCCCGTCAGCGTTACTGGGGTGCGCCAATTCCAATGGTGACGCTGGAAGATGGCACCGTAATGCCAACGCCTGAAGACCAGCTGCCGGTGATCCTGCCGGAAGATGTGGTGATGGATGGCATTACCAGCCCAATTAAAGCCGACCCCGAGTGGGCGAAAACCACCGTCAACGGTCAGCCTGCGCTGCGCGAAACCGATACCTTTGATACCTTTATGGAGTCTTCCTGGTACTACGCACGCTACACCTGCCCGGACTATGACAAAGGCATGCTGGACCCGGCGGCCGCTAACTACTGGCTGCCGGTCGATCAGTATGTGGGGGGCATTGAGCACGCCATCATGCACCTGCTCTACTTCCGTTTCTTCCACAAGCTGCTGCGTGATGCCGGGCTGGTAAACTCTGACGAGCCGGCTAAACGCCTGCTGTGCCAGGGTATGGTGCTGGCAGATGCCTTCTACTACAGCGGTGCCAACGGCGAGCGTAACTGGGTTTCTCCGGTTGACGTCACCGTTGAGCGCGATGAAAAAGGCCGTATTACTAAAGCAACAGACGAAGCAGGCCACGAGCTGGTTTATGCCGGCATGAGCAAAATGTCGAAGTCAAAAAACAATGGCATCGACCCGCAGGTGATGGTGGAGCGCTACGGTGCTGACACCGTGCGTCTGTTCATGATGTTCGCTTCCCCGGCGGAAATGACGCTGGAGTGGCAGGAGTCCGGTGTGGAAGGGGCCAACCGCTTCCTGAAGCGCGTCTGGAAACTGGCCTTTGAGCACACCGCAAAAGGTGCAACCGTCGCGCTGGACGTTGATGCGCTGGACGACGCTCAGAAATCCCTGCGTCGCGATCTGCATAAAACCATTAAAAAAGTGTCCGATGATATCGGCCGCCGTCAGACCTTCAACACCGCGATTGCCGCGATTATGGAGCTGATGAACAAACTTGCCCGTGCCCCGCAGGAGAGCGAGCAGGATCGTGCGCTGATGCAGGAAGCGCTGCTGGCCGTGGTACGCATGCTCAACCCGTTCACTCCGCACGCCAGCTTCGTGCTGTGGCAGTCGCTGGGTGGCGAGGGCGACATCGACAACGCACCGTGGCCGCAGGCAGACGAAGCGGCAATGGTCGAAGATTCACTGCTGGTTGTGGTACAGGTTAACGGCAAGGTGCGCGGGAAGATTACCGTCGCAGCTGACGCTAACCAGGAACAGGTGCAGGCTCGCGCTGCGCAGGAGCATCTGGTGGCCAAATATCTTGATGGCGTCACCATTCGTAAAGTGATTTACGTACCGGGCAAGCTGCTTAACCTGGTCGTGGGCTGATGTCAGGAGGAATTGTGCGACATCCGATAGTCTCGTTATTACTCGGCATGGCGGTGTTGATCACCGCCGGTTGTGGCTACCATCTGCGCGGCACCACCTCGGTGCCGCCGGAGATGAAAACGCTGGTTCTTGATACCGCTGACCCGTATGGCCCGCTGACGCGTGCCGTGCGCGAACAGCTGCGTCTGAACAACGTCACCATCCTCGATAACGCGGCGGAGCGCACCGATGTGCCTTCGCTGCGTCTGCAGGGTGAGAGGAGCGGCCGCGATACCGCCTCGATCTTCCAGGACGGGAAAACCGCCGAGTACTCGATGGTGATGACCGTGAGCGCCTCGGTGCTGGTGCCAAATAAGGGCATCTATCCGATCAGCGCCACCGTCTACCGTTCATTCTTCGATAACCCGCTGGCCGCGCTGGCAAAAGACTCCGAGCAGCAGATCATTGTGAATGAGATGCGTACTCAGGCGGTTGAGCAGCTGGTGCGTAAGCTGCTGACGGTGCATGCGGCGGAAAAGAACCCGGCCATTAACACGCTCGACAGCACGCCTTCAGCGGTGGATAACCTGCCGGGTGCTGCCAACAGCGTGTCGGACAGCTCTTACACACGATGATCAGGATTTACCCTGAGCAACTGGGCGCGCAACTCCGTGAGGGGCTGCGCGCCTGTTACCTGTTAAGCGGTAATGAACCGCTGCTGCTGCAGGAAGCGCAGGACGAGATCCGCGCCGCCGCCCAGCAGCAGGGATTTACTGAACATTTCAGCGTAGTGCTGGAAGCGGGAACCGACTGGCAGGATATATTTGCCACCTGCCAGGAACTCAGCCTGTTTGCCAGCCGCCAGACGTTGCTGCTTATTTTGCCGGAAAACGGCCCAAATGCCGCCATGAGCGAACAGCTGCTCATGCTCTCCACGCTGCTGCACAGCGATATCCTGCTGGTGCTGCGCGCCAGTAAACTCACCAAAGCTCAGGAAAACAGCGCCTGGTTTAAGGCGCTGAGCGCCCACGGTGTGCTGGTTCCCTGCCAGACGCCGGAACAGGCGCAGCTACCGCGCTGGGTCGCGGCCCGCGCTAAAAAACAGCAGCTGACGCTGGATGATGCCGCCAATCAGCTGCTGTGCTACTGCTATGAAGGCAATCTGCTGGCCTTGTCTCAGGCACTGGAACGGCTGGCTCTGCTGTGGCCGGACGGGAAACTGACGCTGCCGCGCGTTGAGCAGGCGGTCAATGATGCCGCGCATTTCACGCCGTTCCACTGGGTTGATGCCCTGCTGGCCGGGAAAAGTAAGCGCGCACTGCACATCCTGCGCCAGATGCGTTCAGAAGAGAGTGAACCGGTGATCCTGCTGCGCACCCTGCAGCGCGATCTGCTGCTGCTGGTGACGCTGCAGCGCCAGATGGCCAGCACGCCGCTGCGCATGCTGTTTGACCAGCACCGGGTATGGCAGAACCGCCGCACGCTGTTTAGCGATGCGCTGCAGCGCCTGAGCAGCGCGCAGCTGGGCCAGGCCGTGCGCGCACTGACGCATATCGAACTGACGCTGAAGCAGGATTACGGCCAGTCGGTTTGGGCGGAGCTGGAGACGCTGGCGCTGGTGCTGTGCCACCCGGCTTTCCCGCCGAGTTTCTGTGATGTGTGACACCATTAAACTGCACGCGCTGCTCGGCGGCACGTTTGACCCGATCCACTACGGTCACCTGCAGCCGGCTGAAGCGCTGGCCGCACAGGTCGGGTTGCAAAAAGTCACGCTGATGCCAAACAACGTGCCGCCGCATCGCCCGCAGCCGGAGGCCACGCCCGCACAGCGCGTGGAAATGGTCAGGCTAGCGATTGCCGGGAACCCGCTGTTCGAGCTGGACCTGCGCGAAATGCAGCGCAGCACCCCCTCTTACACCCTCGAAACGCTGGAAGAGCTGCGCGCCGAGCGCGGAGCGCGCCAGCCGCTGGCCTTTATCATCGGTCAGGATTCCCTGCTAACCTTA
The DNA here is from genome assembly GCF_014773485.1 of Erwinia aphidicola. GTDB lineage: Bacteria > Pseudomonadota > Gammaproteobacteria > Enterobacterales > Enterobacteriaceae > Erwinia > Erwinia aphidicola. The sequence goes on from NZ_JACXBP010000005.1 coordinate 175,876, forward strand.
CATAAGTGGCACCGCTGGCAGGCGCTGCTGTCATTCTGTCATCTGCTGGTCTGTCAGCGTCCGGGCTATCGCAGCGAGATGGAAACGCCGGAGCTTCAACGGTGGCTGGACCAGCATCTGACGCGCGACGCGCTGCTCCTGCAACAAACGCCCGCCGGTAAGGTGTTTCTCGCCGACACTCCGCTGGTCGACATTTCGGCTACCGAAATCCGCACGCGTCGTCATCAGGGCAAGTCAGATAGCGACCTGTTACCCCCCGCCGTCAGCGATTACATCGATCGCGAGGGGTTATACACAAAATAATTCGAATTGCAGGCAGGCGGCCCACCAGCAAGTCCCGATGAGCTTACTCAAAGTGATTCGGGTGAGCGCGAGCAGCCAACCCATCTGCGGCTCGAATCAGGACGTGTATATCGCAACCTGCCACAGCGTGATATACTTCGCCGCTAATTTTTCGGGGCATTCGCCCGGCTAAAACATCATGTTACGGTTGTCGACAGCGCTTTACGCGTGAATATGCGATAACCCTTCAGACTTAAATCCCAAGGGGGAACCTTTTGCAAGGTCAAGCACTCCAAGACTTCGTCATTGATAAATGTGACGATTTAAAAGCTCAGGACATTGTCGCTATCGACGTTCAGGGCAAATCAAGCATCACCAGCTATATGGTGATTTGCACCGGCACCTCAACCCGCCATCTGGTTTCCATCGCTGAACACGTGGTTCAGGAAGCGAAGCAGATCGGTCTGGATGCTTTTCGCGTTAACAGCCGTGCGCCAAGTGACTGGGTGGTTGTTGACCTCGGTGAAGTGATCCTTCACGTCATGGAAGCAGACAGCCGTCAGCTGTACGAACTGGAAAAGCTCTGGAGTTAAGCCGTGAAGCTGCAACTGGTCGCCGTTGGCACCAAAATGCCGGACTGGGTTCAAACGGGTTTTATGGAATATCTGCGTCGGTTTCCGAAAGATATGCCATTCGAGCTGACTGAGGTCCCGGCCGGAAAGCGCGGCAAGAATGCCGATATCAAACGCATTCTGGAAAAAGAAGGCGAAATGATGCTGGCAGCCACCGGTAAGGGCAACCGCATCGTCACGCTGGATATACCCGGCCAGCCGTGGGAAACCCCACAGCTCGCCAGTCAACTGGAACGCTGGAAGCAGGATGGCCGCGATGTCAGCCTGTTGATTGGCGGACCGGAAGGCCTGTCACCCGCCTGCAAGGCCGCGGCGGAACAAAGCTGGTCACTCTCAGCGCTGACCCTGCCCCATCCGCTGGTTCGCGTGTTGGTTGCAGAGAGTTTGTATCGTGCATGGAGCATTACTGCGAATCATCCTTATCATCGTGAGTAACGGATAAGGCTAACCGGACAGACAAAAGCAGCGGATGAAATTACAACGTAACTCCTTTCGTGACTATACCGCCGAGCAGACGCTGTTTGTTCGTCGGGCGCTAATCGCATTTTTTGGCATTTTGCTGCTTTCCGGTGTGCTGGTGGCGAACCTTTACCACCTGCAAATTACCCGCTTTGACGACTACAGCACGCGCTCCAATGAGAACCGCATCAAACTGGTTCCGGTCGCGCCCAGCCGTGGCATTATCTTCGACCGTAATGGCGTCCCCCTCGCGCTTAACCGCACCATTTACCAGCTCGAGCTGGTGCCTGAAAAAGTCGATAACCTGCAGCAAGTCCTGCAGGAGCTGAAGCCTATCGTCGATCTGACCGATGAAGATATTGAAGCATTTGAAAAAGAGCGCAAACGCTCGCGTCGCTTTACCTCTATTGCGGTGAAAACCAGCCTGAATGACGTTCAGGTAGCGCGTTTTGCCGTCAATCAGTACCGTTTCCCCGGCGTTGAAGTCAAAGGCTATCAGCGCCGCTACTACCCTTACGGCTCCGCCCTGACCCACGTGCTCGGCTACGTGTCGAAAATTAACGACCGTGACGTTGAGCGCCTGGATAAAGAGGGCAAGTGGCCCAACTATGCTGCCACCCACGACATCGGCAAGCTGGGTATTGAGCGCTATTACGAAGATGTACTGCACGGCAAAACGGGGTATGAAGAGGTCGAAGTGAACAACCGCGGCCGCGTTATTCGCCAGCTGCACGAGCAGTCTCCGCAGGCCGGGCGCGATATCTACCTGACGATTGACCTTAAGCTCCAGCAGTATATTGAGACGCTGCTGGCGGGCAGTCGTGCCGCCGTAGTGGTCAGCGATCCGCGTAACGGTGAATTACTGGCGATGGTCTCCATGCCCAGCTATGACCCGAACCTGTTTGTCGACGGTATCTCCAGCAAGGACTATAACCGCCTGCTGCATGATGAAAACCGCCCGTTGATTAACCGCGCGACACAGGGCGCCTATCCTCCAGCGTCCACGGTAAAACCGTATATTGCGGTGTCAGCCCTGACCGCCGGCGTCATCACCCGCAACACCAGCCTGTTTGACCCGGGCTGGTGGCAGCTGCCTGGGTCCGAAAAACGTTTCCGCGACTGGAAACGCTGGGGCCACGGCCGCCTGAACGTCACCAAATCGCTGGAAGAGTCCGCGGATACCTTCTTCTATCAGGTTGCCTATGATATGGGCATCGACCGGCTCGGCGAGTGGATGAGTAAATTCGGCTACGGCCATCTTTCCGGTATCGATCTGATCGAAGAGACCGCCGGCAATATGCCCACCCGTGACTGGAAGATGAAGCGCTTCAAGAAACCCTGGTATCAGGGGGACACCATACCGGTGGGTATCGGCCAGGGGTACTGGACCGCCACGCCGGTACAGATGAACAAAGCGTTGATGATCCTGATTAACGATGGCGTGATTAAAACTCCGCATCTGATGATGGACGCCATGCAGGGCAGCACTAAAGTGCCATGGCGTCAGCCGCCGGAGGCCCCGGTCGCAGACGTCCACTCCGGCTACTGGGAAATTGCCAAAGACGGCATGTATGGCGTGGCGAACCGTCCAAACGGTACTGCGCGTAAGAGCTTTGCGGACGCTTCCTATAAAATCGCCGCCAAGTCAGGTACCGCACAGGTATTTGGCCTGAAAGCGAATGAAACCTATAACGCCCACAAGCTGACGGAACGCCTGCGCGACCACAAGCTGATGACGGCCTTTGCGCCTTACGATCATCCCCGCGTGGCCGTCACTATCATCCTTGAGAACGGCGGCGCAGGTCCGGCCGTCGGGACTATCATGCGCCAGATCCTCGACCACATTATTCTTGGCGATAACAATACTAACCTGCCTGACGCTGCGCCAACGCCGCCAGGCTACGAAGGTGAATAACCGGTTATGAATGATAGCCATCAGAAAAGGACAATCTGGACGCGTATCCATATTGATCCGACATTTTGCCTGATCATCGCCGCGCTGCTGATTTACAGCGCGCTGGTGATGTGGAGTGCCAGCGGCCAGGATCCGGGCATGATGGAGCGCAAGCTCGGTCAGATTGCCATGGGAGTGGTCGTGATGCTGGTGATGGCGCAAATCCCGCCGCGCGTGTATGAAGGCTGGGCGCCCTACCTCTATATAATCTGCGTGATCTTGCTGATCGCGGTGGACGCCTTCGGGCAGATCAGTAAAGGGGCACAGCGCTGGCTGGACCTCGGCGTGGTGCGCTTCCAGCCCTCGGAGATTGCCAAAATCGCCGTACCGCTGATGGTGGCACGCTTTATTAACCGCGATGTCTGCCCGCCGACCTTGAAAAACACCGCCATCGCGCTGGTGCTGATCTTTATGCCAACCCTGCTGGTAGCGGCACAGCCGGATCTCGGTACTGCAATATTGATCGCTGCCTCCGGGCTGTTCGTGCTGTTCCTCTCCGGCATGAGCTGGAAGCTGATCGCCATTGCAGTGCTGCTGGTGGCGGCATTTATTCCGGTGCTGTGGTTCTTCCTGATGCACGACTATCAGCGCGACCGCGTGATGATGCTGCTCGACCCGGAAAGCGACCCACTCGGCGCGGGCTACCATATTATCCAGTCGAAAATCGCCATCGGCTCAGGCGGGCTGCGCGGTAAGGGCTGGCTGCATGGAACCCAGTCACAGCTTGAATTCTTGCCCGAACGCCATACCGACTTTATTTTTGCGGTACTGGCCGAAGAATTAGGATTAGTCGGGGTACTGATTCTGCTGATACTCTACGTGCTGCTGATCATGCGTGGCCTGACGATGGCTGCACGTGCGCAGACCACCTTTGGTCGCGTGATGGCCGGTGGATTAATGCTGATCTTCTTTGTCTATGTTTTTGTTAACATTGGCATGGTAAGCGGTATATTGCCGGTGGTAGGCGTGCCGTTACCGTTAGTCAGCTACGGCGGCTCCGCACTGATCGTCCTGATGGCCGGGTTTGGCATCATAATGTCGATTCACACCCACCGAAAACTGTTGTCGAAGAGCGTTTAAGAGGCATAAACACATGCGTAAGGATTGGCTTTGGGTTGCCCTGGCATCAGCACTGCTGGCAGCCTGTACTACAGACAACGACCAGCAGGCGCCGGTCACGCAGCAGCAGGCCGCCTATAACGGCCCGGTGGTGGAGATTGGCGGTGCAGAGCCGCGTTATGAACCGTTTAATCCCGGCACCCTGCAGGATTACTCGGTTAACGGCAAAAGCTACACGGTAGTGAAAGACCCGTCGAATTTTAGCCAAACCGGTCTGGCTGCGTCGTATGGCGAAGAGATGGGCACCAATCGCACCGCCACGGGTGAAGAGTTTGACCCCAATGCCATGACGGCGGCACACCCGACGCTGCCGCTGCCAAGCTACGTGCGCGTCACGAATCTGGCCAACGGCCGCATGATCGTAGTACGCGTCAACGATCGTGGTCCCTACACGCCTGGCCGTATTATTGACCTGTCGCGTGCCGCCGCAGATCGCCTGAATACCTCTAACAACACCAAAGTGCGCGTTGACTTCATCAGCGTCGCGCCGGACGGTAGCCTTTCCGGCCCCGGCACCATCGGGACCACGGTCGCTAAGCAGAGCTATGCCCTGCCTTCACGCCCGGATATCGGTGGCGGCATGACCATGGGCGCAGGCGCTGCCGTTATGAGCAACTCGCAGCCGCAGCAATACAACAGCCCGCAGCCGCAGGAAGTGCAGCAGCAGCAGTCGCGCCCGGTGGATAACAGCACCCTGAATAGCGAAGACAATATGGGCGCGCCAGTGCGCAGCAGTGGCTTCCTCGGTGCCGCACAGCCATTGCAAAACGGCGTGCTGGAAGTCAGCGAACCGGTTGCCGCCCCTGCTGCAGTGGCCGCTCCGGCCGCCGCAGCGGCTGCTGCCCCAGCTGCAAGCGCCTCCGGCACCTACGTGGTGCAGGTCGGCGCGCTGAGCGACGGCACCCGCGCCCGCGCGCTCGCCAGCAGCCTCGGCAAGCAGTTCGGCGTCCCCGGCTCTGTCGATAGCCGCAACAATGTTTATCGCGTGCAGCTGGGCCAATTCAGCTCGCGTTCGCAGGCCGCCGCTTTGCAGCAGCGACTGGCGAATGAAGCCCAGCAGCAATCGTTTATTACCGTCGCACCTTAAGCAGGTAAATCCCCCCTTTCCCGCCTGAATTAGGCGGGTTGTGGCTGGATGATTTTGCTATAGTGAGTCACTTTTTTAACTTAGCCCATGGATGTTGTAGTCCTTACATGAACACTTTGAACCCATCCCGATTACTGAAACGCCTGACGACAGGCACCCTGATCGCGCTCAGCCTCAACGCTGTCGCTCTTGCCGATGACGTCAACATCAAAACCATGATCCCCGGCGTGCCGGACATTGACGCTGAAGCCTATGTTCTGATCGACTACAACTCAGGTAAGGTACTGGCAGAGAAGAATTCCGACGCGCGTCGCGACCCGGCCAGCCTGACCAAAATGATGACCAGTTACGTTATCGGTCAGGCGGTGAAAGCGGGCAAAATCCATCAGGATGATATCGTCACCGTGGGCAAAGATGCCTGGGCAACCGGTAACCCGGTATTCAAAGGCTCTTCTCTGATGTTCCTGAAGCCGGGCGACCGCGTGCCGGTTTCCCAGCTGACGCGCGGTATCGTGCTGCAGTCCGGTAATGACGCCTGCGTGGCGATGGCCGACTATGTGGCCGGCAGCCAGGACGCCTTCGTCGGGCTGATGAACAACTATGTGAAAGCGCTGGGCCTGCAGAATACTCACTTCCAGACCGTGCACGGTCTCGATGCCGAAGGCCAGTACAGCTCGGCGCGCGACATGGCGCTGATTGGCCGTGCGCTGATCCGCGACGTGCCGGATGAGTACGCGGTTTACCACGAAAAAGAGTTCACCTTTAACAATATCCGCCAGATAAACCGTAACGGCCTGCTGTGGGATACCAGCCTGAACGTTGACGGCATTAAAACCGGGCATACTGATGCGGCGGGTTACAACCTGGTGGCCTCCGCGACAGAAGGGCAGATGCGCCTGATCTCTGCGGTAATGGGCGGTCATACCTACAAAGGGCGCGAAACAGAAAGTAAAAAACTGCTGACCTGGGGCTTCCGTTTCTTTGAAACCGTTGCGCCACTGAAGGCCGGTAAAGAGTTTGCTTCTGAGCCGGTGTGGTTCGGTAACAGCGATCGCGTACAGCTGGGCGTCGAGAAAGATGTCTATCTGACGATTCCACGCGGCCGTATGAAAGACCTGAAAGCCAGCTACACCCTGAGCAATACTGAACTGCACGCGCCGCTGAAGAAAAATCAGGTGGTAGGCAGCATCAACTTCCAGCTGGATGGCAAAACCATTGAACAGCACCCGCTGGTGGTTCTGAACGATATGCCGGAAGGCGGTTTCTTCGGCCGCATCGTTGACTACATTAAGCTGATGTTCCATCACTGGTTTGGTTGATCCCCGCTGTCATTAAGGGTCGATCGCCGTGCACCAGACGGGCCGAGCGCCGATCGGCCCCTACTTGAAATCTTCCTGAAATATCCCCATATTGTTAGTATCTGTGAACTCCCGCTACGGCGGGAGTCCTTATTTGTGTCACCGGAGTCAATATGAAAACCAACCTTAAAGAACTGCTCGAATTCCCCACCTCTTTTACCTATAAAGTGATGGGGCTGGCGCAGCCAGAGCTGGTCGATCAAGTGGTTGAAGTGGTGCAGCGCCATGCGCCGGGTGACTACTCACCGGACGTGAAGCCCAGCAGTAAAGGCAACTACCATTCGGTGTCGATCACCATCACCGCAACGCATATCGAGCAGGTCGAAACCCTGTATGAAGAATTAGGCAAAATCGAAATTGTTCGCATGGTGCTGTAATTCCTGAATGCTGGTGAGGGCATGGTTCTTGCCCTGCACCAGCGTTATACTACTCCCCCTGTTTTGCCAACCGGACCCTTCGCTTTGCCTCCAGAAACTCTGATCGTTCGCCAGCTTGGCCTGCAGCCATGGGCACCCGTTTCCCTCGCTATGCATCAGTTCACTGACCAGCGCGATGATGCGACGCCGGATGAGATCTGGCTGGTCGAGCATCACCCGATATTTACCCAGGGTCAGGCGGGAAAAAGCGAGCACCTGTTAATGCCTGGCGACATTCCAGTCGTGCAGAGCGATCGCGGTGGCCAGGTGACCTATCATGGCCCCGGTCAGCAGGTGATGTACGTGATGGTGAATCTGAAGCGGCGCAAAGTTGGCGTGCGTCAGCTGGTCACCGCCATCGAACAGACGGTGGTGGAGACGCTGGCACAGCTCGGCGTTAGCGCCAGCGCGCGCGCGGATGCCCCCGGGGTCTACGTTGACGGCAAAAAAATCTGTTCGCTTGGTCTGCGCATTCGCAACGGCTGCTCTTTCCATGGCCTGGCGCTCAACGTGGCGATGGATCTCACCCCGTTCCTGCGCATCAACCCCTGCGGTTATGCCGGGCTGGAAATGACCCAGCTGTCGCAGCTTAAGCCGACGGTGCAAATGGCTGATGTAAAGCCGTTGCTGATTGAGAATTTTGCCCGCCAGCTGGCAATTACTGACATTCAGTGGAGCAATAGCGCAGAACTCCCGCTAACATAGCGGATAAAATGGCGATTGATTTACAATTCTGTAACGCTTCTCGCACTGCCAGTGCTGAATCTGCCGCGCGGAGATGATATAATTTTTTGCGCTTTATCAAAAAAAGTTGAAAGTCACCAACTCATTGAGTGTTCGCGGTAATGCAGATTCGGCAACGAATTGACTACCGTAATCCAACCTGGAACCTGCAAGATTATGAGTAAACCGATCGTGATGGAACGCGGTGTCAAATACCGCGATGCAGACAAAATGGCGTTGATCCCGGTGAAAACCGTGGTGACCGAGCGTACGGAAGTGTTACGTAAGCCGGAATGGATGAAAATCAAACTCCCCGCCGATTCCAGCCGTATTCAGGGCATCAAAGCCGCGATGCGCAAAAATGGTCTGCACTCCGTTTGCGAAGAGGCTTCCTGCCCTAACCTTGCCGAGTGTTTCAACCACGGCACCGCGACCTTTATGATCCTCGGGGCTATCTGTACCCGCCGCTGCCCATTCTGCGATGTGGCACACGGCCGCCCAACCCTGCCAGATGCTAACGAGCCGGGTAAACTGGCGCAGACTATCGCCGATATGGCGCTGCGCTACGTGGTGATCACTTCCGTTGACCGCGACGATCTGCGCGACGGCGGTGCTCAGCACTTTGCCGACTGCATTACCGCCATCCGCGAGAAAAGCCCCACGATTAAGATCGAAACGCTGGTGCCGGACTTCCGTGGCCGTATGGATCGCGCCCTGGACATTCTGGTTGCCACTCCGCCAGACGTGTTCAACCATAATCTTGAGAACGTGCCGCGCGTTTACCGTCAGGTTCGCCCGGGTGCTAACTACGACTGGTCGCTGAAGCTGCTGGAACGCTTTAAAGAAGCGCATCCGCACATTCCAACCAAGTCCGGCCTGATGGTCGGTCTGGGTGAAACCAACGCCGAAATCGTTGAAGTAATGCGCGACCTGCGTCGCCACGGTGTGACCATGCTGACGCTGGGGCAGTATCTGCAACCAAGCCGTCACCACCTGCCGGTACAGCGCTACGTTAGCCCGGCTGAGTTTGATGAAATGAAAGAAGCCGCAATGGAAATGGGCTTCACCCACGCGGCCTGCGGCCCGTTTGTGCGCTCTTCTTATCATGCCGATATGCAGGCGAAAGGATTAGAGGTCAAATAAGCCTGAAGGGGTCAGGCATGCCTGACCCGGTTTAAAACGGGAGGGGCATGCCCCTCCCCTACGATTCAGGCATAAAAAAACGGATGACCCAGTCATCCGTTTTTTTATGCCTGAACAGCATCACTCTTTAGGAGCAATCTTCTCGGCGGGCTTTGCTTCAGCCGCAGCAGCATTATCGTCATTCATGGCCTTCTTGAAGCCCTTAATCGCTGAGCCCAAATCGCCACCCAGGGTACGCAATTTCTTAGTGCCGAATAACAGTACGATTAATGCGCCGACGATCAGCAGTTTGGCGAGACTGATACCTTCCATACTTACCTTCTTCTATTTACCTGACCGTCATCACGGTCTTTAACCGACCTGTATTAACGCGCTGAACGTGCGGGAATACAACTGCAATCTGTAACAGAATATGCAGCGGCGATCTTATCAGATAAAACGGCTGAGAAAAGCCTGTGTGCGCGGATGCTGCGGGTTGACCAGCACGGCTTCCGGCGGCCCCTGCTCCACCACATGTCCACCGTCCATAAACACCACCCGGTCAGCCGCTTCGCGCGCAAAGCCAATTTCATGCGTCACCACCACCATGGTCAGCCCGCCATCGGCCAGCGTGCGCATCGTGGCCAGTACCTCTCCGACCAGCTCTGGGTCGAGTGCCGAGGTCGGCTCATCAAACAGTATCAGTTTCGGCTTAATTGCCAGCGCCCGGGCAATCGCTATGCGCTGCTGCTGCCCCCCTGAGAGATGGCGCGGCCAGGCATCGGCCTTATCGCTTAAGCCAACGGTCGCCAGCAGCTCACGCGCCTCACTCATCGCTTCTGCCCGCGGGCGCTTGTGCACACCGACCGGCGCTTCAATAATATTTTGCAGCACCGTCATATGCGGATAGAGATTGAACTGCTGAAACACCATGCCGATCTCCTGGCGCTGGCGGGCAATACGCTTTGGCGACAGGCGATGCAGCAGCCCCTTTTTCAGCTCAAAGCCAACCTGCTGTTCGCCGATCATAATCGAGCCGGCGTTAAGCTCTTCAAGATGATTAATGCAGCGCAGGAAGGTCGACTTACCGGAGCCGGAAGGGCCGAGGATCACCACCACTTCCCCCGGCAGCACGTCGAGGTCGATCCCCTTCAGCACCTGATTATCGCCGTAGCTTTTTTGTACGTTGCGCGCCCGTACCAGCGGTTCAGCTCTGCTCATCGTTCTTCCTTCTGGACCAGGGGACGTACTGCCATCGCTGGCGGGTGCTTTTTACTGCTGGCAACCACCCGACGCGTACCGCGAGCGTAGTAGCGCTCAATCGCCGACTGGCCGACGTTCAGCACCGAGGTGATCAGCAGATACCAGATCACCGCCACCATCAGCATCGGGATAATTTCAAAGGTGCGGTTGTATACCGCCTGCACCGAGTACAGCAGGTCACCCATCGCGATGACGCTAACCAGAGACGTCGCTTTAATCATGCTGATCAGCTGATTGCCGGTCGGAGGAATAATGGCGCGCATCGCCTGCGGAATAATGATGCGCCGCAGCGCCCGCGCCCGGCTCATGCCGAAGGCCTGGGTAGTCTCAACCTGGCCGTTATCCACCGACTGCAGCCCGGCACGAATGATCTCCGCCATATACGCGGCTTCGTTTAACGCCAGCCCGGCAATCGCCGCGGTCAGCGGGGTGATCACATCGTTGGTATTCCAGCTCGCCAGTATCGGCCCACCAAACGGCACCGCCAGCGAGATCTGCGGAAACAGCGTCGAGAGGTTGTACCAAAATATCAGCTGCACCAGCAGCGGCGTGCCGCGAAAGAACCAGATGTACAGACCGGCCAGGCCGCTCATCAGGCGATTATCGGACAGGCGCGCCACCGCCAGCAGCAGGCCAATCGCCACGCCAAGCAGCATGGAGACCACGGTCAGACCGAGCGTCACTTTCAGCCCGGTCAGCACCGACCCCTCCATAAACCACTGGTACACCACGTTCCACTCGAAATTAGGATTGGTGGCGATTATCCAGAGAAAATTCACCGCGACCGCCAGCACCAGCAGCCAGCCGAGCAGTCGTCCGTAGCGGGGAGCGCTGAGAGCCGAGGCCACATCGCGTCGCTGTGCGTCTGTCCGATCCCTGGTTGAAGATTGCGTGGCGGGCTGGGTCATTTTGCTGCCCCCTGCGCAAGGTTACGTCCCGGCGCGCTGATAATGTTGCCGCTCAGCTGCCATTTTTTCATGATCGCTGCATAAGTCCCGTTGGCGAACAGCACTTTATAGGCGTCGAGCACCACTTCCCCGAGCGGAGAGTCTTTCGGCACCACGGTGCCCTGGAAAATATCGCCAAAACCATTTTTCTGGCCGGTGCCGGTCAACTCCAGCTGCCCTTCCGCCTTCTGCACAAAATAGACCAGCGGCGCCTGAGAGGAGAAGAACGCATCGGAACGTTTTGAGCGCACCGCCAGAATCGACGATGGCTGGTCGGTGAACGACTGCACGGTCACCGCCGGTTTGCCTGCGGTGGTACAAACGGTCGACTGCTTGCGGATCACCTGCTCAGCTGAACCGCCCGCCATCACCGCAATGCGCTTTCCGCAGGTATCTTCCAGCCCATTGATGTGAGCCGGGTTGCCTTTCTGTACGGCAAACACCACGAACTCCTGTACAAAATCGATAAAGTCATTTTTCTGCTGACGGTCCGGATAATCGCCAACCGGGCCGATTGCCAGCTGGTAGCGGCCGGATTTTATTCCGGCCAGCAGGCCAGGCAGACCGCTGACGGTGGCGTGCTCAATTTTCACCCCCAGCAGCTGTGCCAGCGCTTCGGTGAGGTCGGCTGAAGCACCGGTCATCGACGTTGGGCCTTCCACTATTTCATACGGCGGGAAGGAGCCGTTGTTAACCGAGGTCATCTTTCCGGCGCTCTTCACCGCGTCCGGCAGGCGATCGTGCAGCGCCGGGTCCATCTTCTGCACCGGAATAGCCTCAGCCGCGTGGCTGGCCGCGCTCAGCGTGGTCAGCATTAGCGCCAGTGCAATGGCGTGTTTATTCATGGTCATTGCGCCTCCCCGGCGTCAAGTCTGGGCGGGCAAAACGGCGATTAGCCAGCACGGGCAAGGCACGGCGCACATCCTGAATACGCTGTGGATCAAGGTCAGCAAACACCAGCGCCGGGCCTTCTGCGGCCCTGGCAATCGCCACGCCGAGCGGATCAACCACCAGACTGTTGCCAATATTACGCGGACCACACTCGCCGACCGCCACAACGTAGCAGGTATTTTCCAGCGCACGGGCCGTCACCAGCACTTCCCAATGCATCTCCTTCAGCGGGCCTTTTACCCAGGCCGCTGGCAGCACCAGCAGGTCCGCACCGTCCAGCACCAGGCGGCGCGCCAGCTCCGGGAAGCGGATGTCATAACAGGTCATCAGCCCAACCTTCATGCCGTCAACTTCCACCAGCGGCGGTACCTCGTTACCGGCGGTCACATTGCGCGACTCCTGCATCGCAAAGGCGTCGTACAGGTGCAGCTTGTCGTAGCGGGCGATAATCTCGCCATTGCGCATCGCCACCAGCACGTTCAGCGCACGGCCATCTGGAGTCGGTACGTGTACCGTCATCATGGTGGTCAGGGTATTTTCCCGGCTTGCCGCCAGCATCTGAGTGAGAAACGGCCCGTCGAGCGGCTGCGCGGCTTTCAGTACCAGATCCGGATCGGTGATATCACGCGCCAGCACCCCTTCCGGCAGCACCAGCAGCCTTGCCCCCTGCTGCTGCGCCTGAGCCATTAAACCGATGCAGATATCGGCGTTTTCCTGCCACTCGCGGCTGACCGCGAACTGTCCTAATGCCACTTTCATCGTTATGCTCCTGGGGTCATTGCCGGAAACAGTGCTTGCGCAGTCAGGCATTCAGCCGTCAGCCCCTGAGCAAACAGCTCCTGGCAGAAATCGTTAATCATCTTCTTATTAGCCTGGAAGCCGTTGGCATTCCAGCCGGCAGGTAAATCCTGCGCGGTGCGCCGCAAATCGTCGAGCAGCCACGGGGTCGTGTCGGCATACTTCTCACGCTTCTGCTGCCAGACGCGGGCAGATTCATCAATCAGGGCACTGAGTTCGCTGGCGATACCCGGGTGGCGCTCTTCCAGCCCGGCTTTCAGCGCCAGCAGATGAATGCCGGGGATATAACCGCAGCGCTGAAAGTACTCCAGCTCGGCCTGGCGAAAGTCGGTTTGCAGCTGACGTAACCCGGAATCCGGCAGGAAAAAGCCCTCCGGCATAAAAGGCGTAAACACCGCATCCAGCTCACCGGCGCGCAGCAGGTCGATCAGCGGGTGCTCTCCCGGCGCGGCCTCTATCCGGCCTGGGCGACCAAAACCATTCAGGCGATCGACGATCGGATGGTCCCCCGTCAGGCGGCCGACAAACCAGTAAGCGTCATCGATTTCGACTCCGGCTTCACGCAGCAGCGTGCGCGTCCAGGTGTTGCCCGAATCCTGCCAGCCGGTGAGACCGATTTTCCTGCCTTTCAGCTGGTCCAGGGAGGTCAGCGGGCTGTCAGCGGTGGTGATAATGCAGCGCTGGCGGAAACCGCGCATCAGGAAATGGGGCACCGCCAGCAGGCTGAAATCCCCGCGCGCACGGGCCTGAGCAAAGCGACTGAAAGAGACCTCCGCCGCGTCGTACTGCTCGCTGTTTGCCAGATCGCCGACCAGCGTCGCAACGCGATGCACCTCCAGCTTAAATCCCTGAGGGCGAATATCCCCCAGCGCCAGCGGCGTAAAATAGTCCCAGTCGCGTACCGCCAGCCTGATGGTCACCATGTGCAATCTCTCCGGTTTAGCGCAGCCCTGCCGCGTTCAAAAAAACACCAATACCTGCTTGAATTTGATACTAGATCGATAATATTATCTGTACAATGCTTTCTTTGTTACTGAACAAATGGATTTCTTATGACCACGCTGCTGGATGTGAACTGGTTGAGTGCCCGCGTTGAAGAGGCTTCGGTGAAAGGGATCACCGCGACGACTGCGCGGCTGATCCGTGAAGGTGAGATCCCGATTGGCACCCAGCTGCCGGCGGTGCGCGATCTGGCAGAGAAGCTCGGCGTCAGTCCGGCGACGGTCTCCGCCGCATGGGGTGAGTTAAAGCGCCATAAGGTCATTGCCGGTAAAGGCCGCAGCGGAGTGTGGGTATGTGGCGATCAGGTCACGCCACGCCCGGTGCGCTTTGAAAAAATTGGTCACTACGGCAGCCAGATCAAAGCCGATCTGGCGATGGCTTCCCCCGACCCTGACCTGCTTCCCGATCTCAGATGCGCCATGCAGCAGGGGATCCTGGCGCCCAATCTCAACAGCTATCAGCGCGAGGCGATCGCCCCGGCCCTGCTGGCCGCCGTGCAGGGCGACTGGCCTTTTGTCGCCGAAGCCTTTCTGGCAACCGACGGGGGCTATGATGCGATGAACTGCATTATGCAGACGCTGTTTTCACCCGGCGATAAAGTGGTGATCGAAGATCCGACTGCCACGCGCCTGTTGGATATGCTGGATAATGTCGGGGCGGAAGTTCTGCCGCTGGCCTGCGATGAGCAAGGGCCGCTGCCCGGCCCGCTAAGCCTGCTGCTGCGCCAGCGCCCGGTAGCCATTATTTACCAGCCGCGCACCCACTCCGCCACCGGCCATACGCTCAGCGAAGCGCGCAGCAATGAGCTGGCAGCGGTGCTGAGCGGCACAACGCCGTGGATTGTTGAAGATGACGGTATCGGCGCACTGTCAGCGCATCCGCTGTGGAGCCTGGGGCGTTTCATCCCCGAGCGCACGCTGCACGTGCGTTCATTCTCTAAAGCGTATGGCCCCGATCTGCGGCTTGGCGTGCTTTCGGGGCCGGAAGCGCTGGTGAAGCGCATTCGGTCATGGCGCAACTTCGGTGCCAGCTGGACCAGCCGCATTCTGCAGCAGAGCCTAGCATGGATGCTGGCTGACGAGGGGGTTCAAAAGAGTATTGCGCAGGCGCGGGAAGTGTATCGTCAGCGGCGGCAGCGCCTGCTCTCCGCCCTGATCCTACGCGGCGTGGCGCTGCCGGATCGGGACGGGTTAAGTATTTATCTGCCGGTGCAGTCGGAGCAGTTTGCGATGATCACCCTGGCCGCCAGGGGCATTGCCGTGCTGCCAGGGGAGCGCTGCCGCAGCGGCAACGGGCAGTTTGTGCGCGTCAGTACCTCCATGCTGCCTGAACATCTGGTAGACGAAGTTGCCGACGCGCTGCTGATTGCCAGCGGTCGCGAGCCGGGGGCGATCAGGTCAGATCTTTGATGTGATAGCGCGGGGACTCTTCATAACCCTCGCGCGCATAAAAAGCATTGGCCTTTTCGCGGCGCTGGTGACAGTGGACTTCCATACGGTCGCAGCCGCGCTCGGCGGCCAGCCGTTCAGCGTGCTGCAACAGCTGCTGCCCGGCCCCTTTGCTACGCTCTCCTTCGGCAATACAGAAGTAGCTGATGCGCGCAAAATCTCCGGCCAGCGCCAGCTGTGGGATAAAATGCAGCGAGAGGAACCCCAGCACCGTATTACCCTGCTCGGCCATTAGCAGCCTCTCTGTATCATCCGCCATCAGTTGGGCAAGACGCCGTTCAATGAACGGCGCGGTATCGGCATATCCCAGTTCCGCTAACAGAGCGCTGAGGGCAAATGCATCTCTCGATTCAGCCAGACGAATATTCATTACTCATTCTCCGAAGTCAGCCAGCAGCAAAGGTTAGCAGTCAACATTTATAGCCTTAGCGCAGCGATCCCTGCAAGGAGACAGATCACACGGTAATGTTACAGAAGCTGATTAATGTAAGATTTAGCTTACTCATTAACGATGAGGGCGAGCGTTAATGTTTCCTTAATACTGTTTCGCCACACTGGTTATCATTCAGCCATCCGAGGGGATAATGATGAACTGGCTTCCGCGCAGTAAAAACGAACTACTTGCCTTCACTCTGGCCTGTGCCGCAACGCTCGTCTGGCTGGTACAGTATCTCAGCTAGCGATCTGCAGGCGAAAAAAAACCCGCCTTCAGGCGGGTTTTAAGAATTCTGTCTGATAACTTAAATAGCGGCAACGTTAGCAGCAGATGGGCCTTTGGCGCCGTTGGTGATTTCGAACTCTACGCGCTGACCTTCTGCCAGAGTTTTGAAACCGTTGCTCTGGATGGCAGAGAAGTGAACGAACACATCTTTGCTACCATCTTCAGGAGTAATGAAACCGAATCCCTTGGACTCATTAAACCACTTAACGCTACCTTTGATCTTAGACATCTATATTACCTTTACATGAAAAATGGACACTAAACTGTGTCGAGGGTTAGTACAGCAATTGCGAAGGCTTTTGTCCAGTAGCCGACGACGAAAAAGTGATAAATATCGACTTTTTTTTACCCTATGTCATTTTGATGACAGGCCTGGCGCCATCAAAACTGCCAGCGCAGCCAGGCGAAATAGACGTTACCGTTATTGTAAGTACCCGGAATATAAGTCATCTGGAAAGTTGCAGGCCCATATCCCACCGAGGCTAATGGCAACACTAATGGGATGGGAATATAGTTCCAGTTGTCACGCATCGTCACCCCGGCGGTATAACCAAGGCCAAGATGAAAATCGCGATCGTTCAGTGGTCGCCAGGTTTTCTCCCAGCCATAGCCACCAATCGGCTCCCACTTATTGAAGGAGTCTTTAAACGCCATCAGATAGATGCCGTTCCAGTTACCCTTTTCATCATAATGGGAGATCCCGCCCCCGGCACCCCACGGGCGTTCGTTGTACTTATCCGTTTTCTCTTTGTCATAAGTCCAGCGGTTATGCCATGTGATAGCCGGGACATAGAGATCGACCGTCTGCGGGTCGTTCCACGTTTCGCTGACGTTATCACTAAATGCCTGCCAGGTATCAGAAATGCCATCTACCAGAGTCGCGGCCTGTGCAGCCTGAAGCCCTATCCCGGCGACCAGCGCGGAAAGGGATATAATCGTTTTGATTTTCATACTAAATTTCACTGCTCCCTGGATGGCGCTATCTTACGGCATCCTGAAAAGGTCAAAAAATGTCGACCGAAAATAATCAATGCTTGTGGAAATGATTATATCAAACTCACCTAAACACTCCATTAATCACTAACTTATTAAGAGAGTGATGAAAATGAATTTTTATTCACTCAGTGAGCAAAACTATTGATATGGTTGAATAAAACAGAATCTTCCCGCAGAGTTATAACTCCAGGAATTTTCGCAATTATCAGGAAACATATTCCGATTATCACGCCAGTACTAGCTTAGCTCTGTCTTTACACTTTGTTTTAAGCATTATGTAAACAAAATTGACTGAAATCATCAAAAGGACATCATAGTTGATAACTTTTATCATTTAACAATCTATAATGTCGAGAAAAATCAGTTTAAATTATTTAATTCAATGAGTTATGCATTTAAGGGATTTTACTAAATCAATTAATTTTATTTATAGATCTCTGCGTTTTTTTTGATAAGATAATTCTTACCAACCACGGGACTGGGAACGGTGAGGTGTCAATAATGCTAAGGTGTGGCAGATGCGGGTGTCGTAAGTTTATTTTTACTACCGCCGGCGATGAATTCGATAAACCCCACGGTGCTATCTGCGCGCTTTGTCACAAGCAGCTAAACGCGCGAGATATACGTATCAATTTTAGGGGAATTTCTTCAACCTGGCCGGCCACCTACGGTGATGACACACCTGTCTACCATCATCCTGATAAAACCTGAAAATTTTCTCACCCCGTAGCGGCTTATGGTGAACGCCTTTCACCATTATTATTCTTTATCTCTTCCTGCTATTCCCTATTATCTCTCATCGCGATTTACCCCCCGTTGATATCCGCTGACTTACTCTGCCCATGCAAACCAAAGAATAACCGCTGCGGACAATTACGGCGTTAAGGATGACAAATGAAGAGGTTATTTTCCTCACCAAACCAGGCCTCCAGGCCAGATGGTCAGTTATCAGGAAACTTACTCCTGATATAGCGTAATCAGTTATCAAATTAAGTTGCGGGTAAATCAATGACGCTTCCCGAAATAATCCTTCCCGACAGCCACGTCTGCTGGACTGTTTTTTGCGATTTTGACGGCACAATTAGCGGCCAGGACGTGACTGACACGCTGATGGCGCAGTTTGGTATGCCGGGATGGCAGCAGCTTGAAGAGCGATGGGTGCAAGGGGAAATTGGCTCCCTCGCCTGTCTGAGTGGGCAAGTCGCCCTGCTGGATGCATCGCGCCAGCAGCTGGAAAGCTGTCTGGATAATATCGAGCTCGATCCTCATTTCGCAGCTTTTGCGCGCTGGTCACGCTTAAACCATGTTCCTCTCTATATTGTCAGTGACGGGTTGGATTATGCCATCGCGTATCTGCTGCGCAGGGAGCGGATTTCCGGGGTGCCCATTTTCGCCAACCGCTTGCAGCAGATTGCGCAGCGGCGCTGGCGGTTAAGCTCACCCTATTCTGACCCACTGTGCAGCCAGGCCAGCGGTACCTGCAAGTGCGCCCTTGTCAGGCGTCTGTCCAGACAGCATCTACTGACGATCGGCGATGGGCGCTCTGATTTCTGCGTCGCCGCTAAGGCCAGCCATGTGCTGGCCAAAAGCAGCCTGATCGCCGAGTGCCAACGAGCCGCTCTTCCCTTCACCCCATTCCATGATTTCAGCGAGGCTCAAACCTATCTTGAGGCTCTGCTCACTCGCCCGCAGGCATCTTCATGAAATATGACTATTGGCTACCCGGGGGCAGCCAGGGGGTATTGTTGATTCATGGCTTAACCGGAACGCCGACCGAAATGCGCGGCGCAGCGAGAGCGTTTAATCGCGCCGGTTTTACCGTCTATGCCCTCCAGCTGGCCGGGCATTGTGGCACGGTTGAAGACCTGGTCGCCACGCGCTGGCAGGACTGGTATCAGAGCGTGATCGACGGGGCGGATCGCTTGCGCCAGCAGGTCAGTACGCTGTTTGTTGCGGGGCTGTCAATGGGCGCATTGCTGGCGCTAAAGTACGCCTCTGACTATCCCAGCCGGGTTGACGGTGTGCTGGTTTATGCCGTTACCTTTCGCGGAGATGGCTGGAGCGTCCCAGCGCTAAAACGTATTGTCGGCCCCTGGCTACTGCAGTTGGCCGCACGACTGAAAATAGGCAGCTGCCGTTGCGTTGATGAACAGCCCCCCTACGGCATTCGTAATGAACGCCTGCGTAAAAAAATTGCGGCAAAGATGTTGAGCGGTAACAGCGCCGCCGCCGGGCTTCGGGGTACCCCGTGGGCATCGCTGAATGAAATGATCGTGCTGTCGCGCACGGTGCGTCTCAGGCTGCACTGCACCACTTCACCCTGCCTGATCCTGCACGCCAGCGAAGATGATATTTCCCACCGGCGCAATGCGGAACTGGTGCGCGACAGCGTGAGTGGCCCTGCAGAACTGGTGCTGCTGGCCAATAGCTACCATATGATCACTATTGATAACGATCGCCATGAGCTTTTTCAGCGTTCCATCGCTTTTATCAATCACTTCACATCTCCTGACGGCACTCCCCGACCTGCGGTAGATGACGACCGCCTGCTGCAATGAGCCGCCTGACGCTGCTGCTGTGGCTACTGACTACCCTGCTCGACTGCTGCGGGCAGCTCGCCTTTAAGACCGCAGCGCTAAGCAGCGCCCACAGTTCAGGCACGCAGCCGTGGCGTTATATGCTGGCCCGCCCCTGGGTCTGGCTGGGCTTTGTCAGTTACGCAGTCCAGTTTCTGCTGTGGCTGGCATTTCTCTCGCGGGTCGCGCTGTCGCAGGCCGTGCTGCTGGCATCGATTAACGTGGTAGCGATCATGCTGGCAGCCCGCTGGTGCTTTAACGAACGTCTTACCCGCTGGCGGCTGGCCGGCATGCTGTTGATTTCACTGGGCGTTATTATCGTAGGGCTCGGCTGATGAAAAAGTTTTACCTGGTCGGTTTTCTGACGCTACTGATGTTCGATACGCTGGCGCAGGTCAGTTTTAAGCTTGCCGCACTTCACGCGGCCCCACTGACGCTGGATGCGGCATGGCTGTTACGCATATTTAGCCAGCTATGGATTTACGCTGCGCTGCTCGGCTATGCCGGGGCATTCTTTACCTGGATGAATTTGCTGAGGTCTGCCCCACTCGGCCCGGCGTTTGCCGCCTCGCACCTTGAGATCCTCAGCGTGACGCTGGTTTCCGTCTGGCTGTTCGATGATGCGTTAACGCTGGTCAAAGCCCTTGGCGGCCTGTTGATTCTCGCCGGCGTACTCTGCCTGGCGAAAGGGGAAACGGTGGCTCAGTCAGCATAAAAAGAGGCGCCAGATGGCACCTCAACAACGGAAATAAAGCAGGATTAGCGCTGCTGTTTGGCGCGGGTCAATGCCTGGTCGAGCAGCGTTATGGCCTGGTCAATCTCCGCCCGACTGATTTCCAGTGAGGGTGCGAAGGTGATGACATTTTTATAGTAGCCGCCGACATCCAGCACCAGTCCGGTTTTCTGCCCCTGGTACTCCAGCGTGCCGGAGAGACCAATATCCACCATTTTGTCGAGCAGCGCTTTATCCGGGGTAAAGCCATCGGCCTGGCACAGCTCGGCGCGCAGGGCCAAGCCAAGACCATCGACATCACCGATCTCTTTATGCTGGCGCTGCAGGGTTTTGAGCCCCTCCAGGAAATAAGCGCCTTTTTCTGATACCTGCTTTTCATAATCCTTCTCGGCCAGCATCTGCATCACTTCCAGCCCCACCGCCGTTCCCAGCGGATTAGAGGCAAAGGTGGAGTGGGTGGAACCCACCGGGAAGATCTGCGGATTGATCATCTCTTCGCGTGCCCAAATTCCGGCGAGCGGGTTCAGTCCGTTGGTCAGCGCTTTGCCGAAGATCAGCACGTCCGGCGTTATACCAAAGTGTTCAACCGACCACAGTTTACCGGTGCGGTAAAAGCCCATCTGGATCTCATCCACCACCAGCAAAATACCGTGCTCATCCAGCACTTTTTTCAGCGCCGGGAAGAAATTGCGCGGTGGAATAACGTAACCGCCCGTGCCCTGAATCGGCTCAATATAAAAAGCCGCAAATTCCGCTTCGCGCACCCTGGGGTCCCAGACGCCGTGATACTCATTTTCAAACAGGCGGGCAAAATCGGCCACCAGCTTCTCGGCATACTCTTCCGCCGTCATCCCTCTTTGACGGCGGAAGGGATAGGGAAAGGGAATAAACTGGGCGCGTTCACCAAAGTGGCCGAAGCGGCGACGGTAACGATAGCTGGAGGTGATGGCAGAAGCGCCGAGCGTACGCCCGTGATAGCCGCCTTCAAAAGCAAACATCCGGCTTTTGCCGTGGGTAAAATTGCGCACCAGCTTCAGCGAATCATCAACGGACTGCGACCCGCCCACGTTAAAATGCACCCGGCCCGGCAGGCCAAATTTGCGCTCCATATCCTGAGCAATTACCTTCGACAGCTCAATTTTTGTCGGGTGCAGATACTGGCTCGCCAGCTGAGGCAGAACATCGATCTGTTTTTTCAGCGCGTTGTCGAGACGGGGATTGGCATAGCCGAAATTGACGGCGGAGTACCACATCTGCAGGTCCAGATAAGGGGTTCCCTGGGCATCAAACAGATAACTGCCCTGGCAGCGTTCAAAGATTTTGGGGGGATTAACATAGTGGACGGTATCACCGTGCGAACAGTACCTGGCTTCATCTGATAACAGCTGCTCTTCATTCATGCTCATAGCATTTCCCGCATTTTCATTTTGAGAAGTGCGAGTATATCTGTTGGGTTTTATATTTAATGTAGTGAAAGGGTGATATTGAAGCGGCATTGATATTATGCGCAGGAATCGTCAAACGACACCTCAGGAAATAACAAACCAATAAAATAAATAATAAATTACATTTCAAAATCGTGGTTATAATTTCAAAACATACAATTACAGGCAGCCCGAATGAGTGACTCTTCAGGCTGCCAGAACGTAATCTTAGAATATCAACTTAAACACGCCCGTCACTGTTAATAAGCCAACGATAAAGATGATCGCAATAATCCAAAGGATAATTTTCATTCCATGCCCTCTAATGTAAAAAAAAGTCACTACGTTGTAGTGACTTGAGTATAGAAGAAGATAACTGATTCGCCTGGTTTGCGATGTTACCCGCTGTTACAGCAGCGCTGACAGCAGCCACACCAGCACAAAACCGGTCAGCCCCATCGCGGTAGTCAGCACGGTCCAGGTTTTCAGACCGTCGGCCACGGACAGGCCGAGATAGCGCGTCACCACCCAGAAGCCGGCATCATTGACGTGCGACAGGCCCAGCGCACCAAAGCAGGCCGAGAGCGTGACAAGCACCAGCTGAATGTCGCTAATGCCCGCTACCGCCTGGGTCAGCAGACCGCTGGTGGTGAGGATCGCCACGGTCGCGGACCCCTGCGAAGCGCGCAGCGCCAGCGACAGAATAAACGCAGCGGGGATCAGCGGCAGATGAATGGTTTCCAGCGACAGCGCCAGCGCTTTACCCACCCCGGACTCCACCAGCACCTTACCGAATGCCCCACCGGCGCCCGCCACCAGGATCACTCCGGCAGAGCTGGGGATCGCGCGGTCCAGCATATCGCTCAGCTTGTCACGGCTCCAGCCACGGCGCAGACCGAGCAGCCAGGCCGATAGCGCCAGCGCAATCAGCAGCGCAATCGCTGGCGTACCGATCAGGGTTAACAGCTGGCGCAGCGTATTGCCTTCCGGCAGCACGGTATGCGCCAGCGTCCCGACCACGATCAGCACAATCGGCACGACAATCAGCGAAGAGATCAGCAGCGCGCCTGGCGGCTTCTCCTGGTTCTGGCGCGGGCTGTTTTCCGGTTTTGCCAGCTGCAGCTGCTCCAGCACGCTGAGCGACAGATGATACTGACGGCGGTTCATCGCTTTCGCCACGAAGTACCCCACTACGCCCACCGGGATCGATATCGCAATCCCCAGCAGCATCAGCCAGCCCATGTCGGTCCCCAGCAGTCCGGCCGCGGCCGCAGCGCCGGGGTGAGTCGGCAGCGCCACATGAACGGTCAGCATCACGCCCGCCATTGGCAGGCCATACTTCAGCGGCGAGACGCGGGCCACTTTGGTAAAACCGTAGATCAGTGGAATAACAATAATAAAGCCGACTTCAAAAAAGACCGGAATACCCAGAATAAACGCTGCCATGGTGAGCGCCGCGACGGTGCGTTTAATCCCCAGCGTATGGGTAAAGCGCTGCGCCAGCGATTCTGCTCCGCCGGAGGCTTCAATAATTGCGCCGAGCATCGCCCCCAGCACAATAATGATGGTGATGGACCCCAGCAGACCGCCCATTCCTGAGACGATCACTTTCATAATATTATCTGCCGGGATGCCGGTAGCCATCGCCACCATCAGGCTGACAACCAGCAGAGCGACAAACGGGTGGATCTTTATTTTAATCACCAGCAGCAGCAGTATCAGCACGCTGGCCACAGCAATGGTTAAGAGCAGGGCGGTGGACATCTTTCAGACCTCATTATCGTTATATTGCCGCCGGATTCAGGCCGCAAGATTTCAGCGCTGCGCGTCATAAACACGCAGCGTTTAGCTAAACGTCCGCTTATTTATAGGCTGAGAACCAGCCCAGTCCTTCCAGCGTGGTGGTTCGTGGGAAATATTCGCAGCCGATCCAGCCCTGATACCCGCTGCTGTCCAGCAGATCGAACAGCCAGGGATAATTGATCTCGCCTTCATCCGGCTCGTGACGATCCGGGGCAGAGGCGATCTGAATATGCTGATACTGCCCGGCAAACGCGGTGATCAGGTGGCTTAAATTGCCGTCCACCCGCTGCGCGTGGAACAGATCGAGCTGGCTGTACACGCCAGGCCGGTCGATGCGCTTCACCATCTCCAGCACCTGATACTGGCTTGAGTAGAGATAGCCCGGCTTGGTTTGGGGATTTAACGCTTCCAGCAGAATGCGCACGCCGTGCGGGGCAAACTTATCGGCGGCATAGCGCACGTTGTCGATAAAGGTGCGGCAGTACGCCTGGCGATCGGCCCCCTCCGGCACCACTGCCGCCATGATATGCACCTGGCGACAGTCAAGCGCCAGCGCGTACTCCAGCGCGTTATCGATATCGCGACGCGCATCTTCTTCACGCCCCGGGATGGCGGAAACGCCCCACTCCCCGGCGGCAGTGTTGCCCGGTGCGGTATTAAACAGCACCAGCTCAAGCTGATTGCGCGATAACGCCTGCTTCAGCTGCGCAGCGTCATACTCATAGGGAAACAGAAACTCCACCCCACGAAAACCGGCCTGCGCCGCGGCGTCGAAGCGCTCCATAAAGGGAACTTCGTTAAACAGGGTCGAGAGGTTAGCAGCAAACTTAGGCATGTTCAGCTCCGTAATTCAGCCACTTCGGCATCGTTGAGATATCGAATCGGGCGGTCACCCAGGGTAAAGATCAGCCGGGCAGTCTCTTCCAGCTCTTCGGTATTATCTGCCGCTTCGCGCAGGGTTTTCCCCACCACCACCGGGCCGTGGTTAGCCAGCAGGAATGCCTTATAGTGCGGAGCCAGTTTCGCGAGATCCTCTCCCAGCCGTGCATCGCCCGGACGGTAATAGGGCACCACCGGCACATCGCCGACGCGCATCACCACATACGGCGTGAACGGGCGAATGCAGTTCTGGGTATCCAACCCTTCCAGGCAGGAGAGCGCGGTCAGGTAGAGGCAGTGCAGATGCACAATCGCCCCGGCTTGCGGGTTGTTGAGGTAGATAGCCCGGTGGAAGCTGATCTCTTTCGAGGGTTTATCCCCACCTATCCACTCCCCTTCCGGCGTCACTTTTGATAAGCGATCGGCGACCAGTTCGCCAAGACAGGACCCGGTCGGCGTCGCCAGCAGGGTGCCATCTTCCAGACGCATCGATAAATTACCTGCCGAGCCGGTGGCATAACCGCGTTGGAAAAACGAGGCGCCTAATCGCACCATCTCTTCACGTGCCTGTTGCTCTGTCATACTGTGAACTCCGTCTGTGCGCGGGCAAAAAAGTTTTCATCGCCGAAATTACCGGATTTGAGCGCCAGCGAAACCGGCTGCCCGACGCCGCGCACCCAGGGAACGCCAGGAGAGATGGCCGGGCCAATATGGAAGGCATGAATGCCCAGCGTCTGTGCCACCACGCCGGAGGTCTCGCCCCCTGCGACGATAAAGCGCTGCCAGCCTCGCTGCTGCAGTTCGCGCACCACGGCAGCAAACAGCTGTTCAATCGCTTCGCTGCTGTGCTGGGCGCCGTACTGCTGCTGAATACGCTGCAGCACTTGCGGTTCGGCGGTGGCAAACAGCAGCGGGGCCAGCGCGTCAGTTTCATGCTCAGCCACCCAGTCGCATAGCGCGATGGCATACTCATCCCGCTGGTTGAGCGCACGTTCAACATCCACCGCCTGCGCCGCAGCCTGCTGGCGATAGCGCGCTACCTGGCGGTTAGTCATGGTTGAGCAGGAGCCAGAGAGCACCACGGCACGCTCGCCCTGCGGCGCACCAGCGGCCTGAGCCTGAGCGCTGTCGTGCGCTGCGTTGGCCCACTGACGCGCCAGGCCGATTGCCAGCCCGGAACCGCCGGTGACCAGCCGCATGTCGCGCAGCGCTTCGCCCTGGGTCAGCAGATGCTGTTCATTCAGCGCATCCAGCACCACGTAGCGCACACCCTGCTCTTGCAGCGCGCTCAGCGCTGCGCGCACGGCAGCGGCCCCGCGATCCAGCGTCGGGCTGGCAACCAGTCCTGCCTTACCGCGACTCTGCGCTTCCATCAGGCGCAGCAGATTACTGTCGGTCATCGGCGTTACCGGATGGTGGCGCATGCCGGAATCGGACAGCAGCTGGTCCATCACGAAAAGATGCCCCTGATACACCGTGCGGCCATTGACCGGCAGCGACGGGGAGATAATGGTTTGCGATTCACCCAGCGCATCCAGCAGCGCATCGGTCACCGGGCCAATATTGCCCTGGGCGGTGCTGTCGAAGGTGGAGCAGTATTTAAAATAGAAGCGCTCGCAGCCCTGCTGCTGTAGCCACTGCAACGCCTGGAGAGAATCTGCCACCGCTTTTTCAGGCGCACAGGAGCGCGACTTCAGGCTGACCACAATCGCATCGGCGTTCAGCTCCAGCGCCTCAGCAGGCACGCCATTCACCTGTACGGTGGACATGCCGTTCTGCACCAGGAAGCTGGCGATATCGGTCGCCCCGGTAAAATCATCTGCAATCACACCAAGACGCATTATTCCTGCTCCTTTTTACCCGGCAACGTAATGCCGCTGAAAATTTTGATCACCGCGCTGTCATCTTCACGGCCATAGCCTGCGTTGCTGGCGGAGGTGAACATATTAAAAGCGGTGGAGGCCAGCGGCAGCGGGAAGTGCAGTGCTTTGGCGGTATCGGCAACCAGGCCAAGATCTTTCACAAAGATGTCGACCGCCGATTTTGGCGAGTAGTCGCCATCAACCACGTGGCGCATGCGGTTTTCAAACATCCAGGAGTTACCCGCCGCGTTAGTCACCACGTCATACATGGTATCGAGCGGGATACCGGCCCGGGCGGCGAGCGCCATCGCTTCAGCCCCGGCAGCGATATGCACGCCTGCCAGCAGCTGATGGATAATTTTCACGGTCGAGCCGAGGCCGATTTCCGCGCCGATGCGATATACTTTGCCCGCCACCGCATCCAGCACCGGTTGCAGCAGTGTAAACGCCTGCTCGCTACCGGAGGCCATCACCGTCATCTCACCGCTAGCTGCCTTAGCCGCTCCGCCGGAAACCGGCGCATCCAGCATGATCAGCTGATGGGCCGCCAGCTGCTGTTCAATCGCCAGCGCATCCTGAGAAGAGATGGTCGAGGAGACCATGACCGCCGTTCCCGGCTTCAGCTTTGCTGCCAGCCCGCTCTCGCTAAACAGGATCTGCTTCACCTGTGCGGCATTCACCACCAGCAGCACGACGGCGTCCAGCTGCGCGGCAAAGCTATCGGCGCGGGGTTCGGCAGCCACGGCACCGCTGTCGCGCAGGGTTTGCAGCGCGGTCGGGTTGAGATCGACGCCGTAAGTTTTCAGGCCAGCTTTAATACAGGATTGCGCCGCACCCATCCCCATAGAACCGAGGCCAACGACACAGACCGACATAGATGTTGCGTTTGACATACGCTCTCCGTGTTAATTTTGGTGATTATTTGTTTTGTTGTGTGAAGTATAGGCGCTTTATGGTGATAATTTGGTGACCACGCTCACATTAATTAACAAGAGAAAGCGCATATTTCACAACGCTTAACATCTTTAACTCATCCGCTCACGCTGGCAAATAGAATTAATTTCAATGACTTATCTAAAGGGTAATGCGAATAGCATCATGCTCAGCAGGGAATAACGTGATAATTTGATAAAAATTGTGGTGCAGAGCCGCGCTGCGCTCCGTTACACTCTGATAAACCGTTAATTTCAGGAGCTGCGATGATCCCGGTTGAACGTCATCAACAAATTCTCACGCTGGTACAGGAGCGCGGTGTGGTCAGCATCGCCGAGCTGACCGAGCGCCTTGCCGTCTCGCATATGACCATCCGCCGCGACCTGCAAAAGCTGGAGGAACAGGGTGCCGTGCTGCTGGTCTCCGGCGGCGTACGTTCCACCGAGCGCCTGTCGAGCGAGCCTTCGCACCTTGATAAAACCAGCATGTTCAGCCAGGAGAAACAGGCTATCGGTGCCGCCGCTGCGCGCCATATTCCCCGCAACAGCTGCATCTACCTGGATGCCGGGACCACGACGCTGGCGCTGGCGCGGGAGCTGGGCGCGCGTGACGACCTGCTGGTGATCACCAACGATTTTGTCATCGCCAATTTCCTTATCGATACCAGCCAGTGCCGTATGATCCATACCGGCGGCACGCTGTGCCGCGATAACCGCTCCTGCGTCGGCGATGCGGCTGCGCAGTCTCTGCGCGGGCTGTCGGTTGATATCGCCTTTATCTCGGCTTCCTGCTGGGGACCGCGCGGCATCTTCACGCCTGACGAAGAGAAAATTGCCGTCAAGCGGGCGGTGAACGAGGTCAGCAGCAAACGCGTCCTGCTGGCGGACAGTTCGAAATACAACAAGATTGCCACGTTTCTCGCGCTGCCGCTGACGCGTTTTGACAGCATCATCACCGATCCACATCTTGCCAGCGCGGCCCGTCAGGAACTGAATACGCTGGACGTCGGTGTGATCATTGCGGAGTGATCCTGCCGCCCTATTTTCGCGATCGCGATCACGGCCTTTCACTTCTTTACGCTGGCGCCAGGGAGAAGTCGCAGGCGGGTGGCTAAACTTATCCAGGCTGTTTTATGGACTCACTTGCCACCCTTTTCCTTGAAAATGCGATGAGGTGACCTTATGAGCACTATCAGTACCAGTATGGGACGTTACAGTCTGACCGCGCAGAATTCTGGTGGCCATATTAAAGGCGCGATTGCGATTAATGATGAGGGCGGAGCACAGCTCACCCGGCAGGAATTTAACGAACATGATGTCGATGACGTGGTCAATAACGTGATTTATCCGGTCACTGGCGGTAACCGGGTGATCGCCAGCGCCATGCGTGAAAAGATGATTGAAGCGGGATTTGAGCAGCCGCACTGAATGGGTTAACAGAGAAAATAGCTGGGGTGCTTCGCACGATTAGCAGGTTATCCAACCAATCGGATTATTAGATCGATAATCTGCTATCGATCGGTATAAACGCTTATAATTTCTAGTTAAATAGTGCCATTATTTTAGTGCGACAACTCATCGCAAAGCCACAATCAAAGCATTATTGCCCGCATAACCTGCGGGCTTTTTTTGGCCGCAAAAGCGCAAGCGTTACGATCGAACCGAGGGAGGCACCTCCCCACTTTTGATCTCCTCATTGACGCCCTCTTCATCCTCCTCTCTGCGGCGGCTGCGTAAGCGCTGGCTGACCAGGAAAACCGGCGCGGCGAGAAACAGCAGCAGGCTGCCCGACATGCCACAAATCACCAGGCTCACCAGCCCTAACCCGCCGCTGCCGGCGGTCACGCCCGCCGCCACCAGCGACAGCAGGAAAAAGAACATCAGCGTCATGCTGACCGGCCAGATATTGACAATGTCCATATCGCTGAGCGCCATTTTCACCGGTCTGGCGGCCTGCAGCTGTGCCTGCTTCTCCGCCTCTAGCTTCTCTTGCAGCGCCTGAAGGTCGACGCAGGGGGCAACAAAATCTTCTGCAGGCTGCGGATCGTACAGGGCTTCAAACACCGAATCGGGCGCTGGAAAGGTGTGTGGCCATGTTGCGCTGTGCACCCCATAGGTGCTGAGTGCAGGCAGCGTAATACGCGGCCACTGAATCGCCTGCAGATAGCGGTCGTTGAGCACTACCCAGCTCTGACGGATTTTGCCTTTATTCATATGATAGATCTTCAGGCGGTCTGCCGGCGGGTAAGAGAGATAAGTCACTCTGGCGGCAATCAGCGGAATATGGCGCATGCGGCAGTAGTTCACCCGGCTCTGACCCTGCACGGCTAACAGTAGCGCCAGCGCCGAGATAAAGTACCAGGAGGTGCTTTCCGCAGCGGCTGGGCTGGCAAGGTGCTCACGCAGCTTCTCTTCGCTATTGCCGCTCAGATGCTCCGGCCACCAGCGCCAGCTGCGGCCAATCACCCGTTCGGTCGGCACCTGAAACACGCCCAGCGGTTCGGTTTCCGACGGCAAAATGGCAAAGGGGAAAATTTTACTGAAAAAGGTCAGCGCATCATCCGGCCCGTTCCACTCCCCGCTCGCCTCCAGGCCGTGCAGATTAGCGGTCAGCTCACCCCAGCCTTTTTTCCCCAGCATATCAATCTGATATTTGGTATCGGCCAGTCGCTTACCCAGCAGCATGATATCGCGCGGGATCGCCGCAAGATCCAGTAATGGAATGCTGCTGGGCTCTGTCTGTTCATTTTCCATACTGCTGTTTACCCCAAAGGCTGCTTCATATACCATAAAAAATTTGGCTTTAGTAAAAAAACCAATAAATATCAATGAACTAGTATATGTAGCAAGCGGCCCGGTTAGCAATACACCGCATCTGATTTGCCGCTAATTTAAACGCGTAAGAGCGCTATTTCTGTGCGGTCTTCAGGGGAAAACACCCATTAATCGTTTAAAAATAAGCAGTAACCTTCGGCTTAAAGGTGATGGCCGCCCAGGCGATGGTGGCGTATTAGCCGTAGGTTTATGGCATGCCTGGATCGGGCGGGGCATGCCCCGCCCCTGCGATATTGCCTAACGGGAAAACAGAGCAAAAGCACCCTGCACGTTCATGGGTTACCGTTTTTGATTTCCAACAAACATTTGCCAGTAAACTGCCTTAAAAGTGTTACAAAATGATTCAATATGAATATTTGTATGTATTACAACCTTAACATTTGCCGGTCAAAAGTCGCGGGAAAGTGACGTGACGATATTATTAAGCGGGAGCGATTTAAGCCTGACGGCGCAGGAATATAATAATTAGCTAACTAATAACATTTTTACAACACCAGGGTCATAATAAGTGATAAAGCAGAGGGTTATTGTGCTGAACTGATACTTAAGGGCGGTCCATCAGGCTTAATCGTTATATAAAATCCACTTGTTTATAAGCAATCTATTCGCTGCCCCGTCATAGTTTCGCGGCGAAAACATGCATCCTGCGAGGGTAAAAAGTGCTTCCCCGCCATAAAGTTACAGTTTCTTCACATATTGGGATCATCCCGCCATCTTGCCTTAACATTCCAGCGCCCTGATTTAACCTGTTAACGAAACAATTTCTCGTAATATCCATTACTGTTATACGTCAGATCAATATTACTGTTGCTACTCCTTCACCTGATTTGGTCTTACGATCAAACCTTCGATGAGAAGTCCCCAATTGGCACCGCTACATTTTTATCAAATGTAGTCTATTTGTTAATAGTGGGTAAAAAAAATAAAAGGCAGTTTATGTTAGATCGAGGTAAGCAATGTTCGGATTAGATGCGTTCCATCTGGCAAGGATACAGTTCGGTTTCACCGTAGCCTTCCACATTCTCTTCCCGGCCATCACCATCGGGCTGGCCAGCTTTCTGGCGGTGCTCGAAGGACTGTGGCTGAAAAGCAAAAATGAGGTTTATCGCGACCTCTATCACTTCTGGTCGAAAATCTTCGCCGTTAACTTCGGTATGGGCGTGGTTTCCGGTCTGGTTATGGCCTATCAGTTTGGTACTAACTGGGCAGGGTTTTCTCAGTTTGCCGGCAGCATTACCGGCCCGCTGCTGACCTACGAAGTGCTTACCGCGTTCTTCCTTGAAGCTGGCTTCCTCGGCGTGATGCTGTTCGGCTGGAACCGTGTCAGCCGTGGCCTGCACTTCTTTGCTACCTGCATGGTCGCGCTGGGTACGATTATCTCAACCTTCTGGATCCTCGCGTCCAACAGCTGGATGCAGACGCCGCAGGGTTATGCGCTGCAAAATGGCATAGTGGTGCCGGTGGACTGGTTGAAAATTGTCTTCAACCCCTCCTTCCCATACCGCCTGCTGCACATGTCCGTCGCGGCATTCCTGGTAACGGCGTTCTTCGTCGGCGCTTCTGCGGCTTACCACCTGCTGCGCAAAAACGACACGCCAGCAGTGCGCAAAATGCTGTCAATGGCTCTGTGGATGGCGCTGATTGTCTCCCCTATTCAGGCAATGATTGGTGATGCCCACGGCCTGAACACTCTGGAACATCAGCCGGCGAAAATCGCGGCGATTGAAGGGCACTGGGAAAACCCACCGGGAGAAGCGACCCCGCTGATCCTGTTCGGTATCCCGGATATGAAAGAAGAGCGCACCAAATACGCGGTGGAAATTCCGTATCTGGGCAGCCTGATCCTGACGCACAGCCTGGATAAACAGGTTCCGGCGCTGAAAAGCTTCCCGAAAGAAGACCGCCCGAACTCCACCGTGGTGTTCTGGTCATTCCGCGTGATGGTGGCGCTGGGCATGCTGATGATCCTGTTGGGCGTAGTCAGCCTGTGGATGCGTCGCGGACAGCGTCTGTATACCTCGCGTGCATTCCTGTGGTTTGTGCTGCTGATGGGGCCATCAGGTCTGATTGCGCTGGTCGCAGGCTGGATCACCACCGAAATGGGTCGTCAGCCGTGGGTCATCTACGGCCTGCTGCGCACTCGTGATGCCGTGTCGCTACACAGCACGCTACAGATGAGCATCAGCCTGATTGCTTTCCTGCTGGTCTATTTTGCCGTATTCGGCGTTGGCTACAGCTATCTGGCCAATCTGATCAAGAAAGGCCCAGAGACGGGCGAAGGCGACCATACGCCAGATGGCGGTCCGGGCACCTCCCACACCCCTTCACGCCCGCTGTCCGCCGTGAAAGAAAAACTTAATTCATCGGAAGAGGGAAAATAAGATGGGAATCGATCTCTCCATTATCTGGTTTGTGATCATCATTTTCTCCACCCTGATGTACATCATCATGGATGGTTTCGACCTTGGCATCGGTATCCTGTTCCCGTTCAATAAAGATCCGGTTGAGCGCGACATGATGGTTAACACCGTCGCGCCCGTCTGGGACGGCAACGAAACCTGGCTGATCCTCGGAGGCGCTGCTCTGTATGGCGCCTTCCCACTGGCTTACTCGGTCATCACCTCCGCTCTGGCCGCTCCGCTGACCATCATGCTGATTGGACTGATTTTCCGCGGCGTGGCGTTTGAGTTCCGCTTTAAGGCCACTGAAGAGCACCGTCCATTCTGGGATAAAGCCTTTATCGGTGGGTCATTCCTGGCGACCTTCAGCCAGGGTGTGGTACTCGGCGCGTTCATCAACGGCTTTGAAGTGACCAATCGTACTTATAGCGGCCCGGAGCTGGCGTGGCTGACGCCGTTTTCTCTGTTCTGCGGCGTGGGCCTGGTTCTGGCCTATGCGCTGCTGGGCAGCACCTGGCTGATTATGAAGACCGAGAATGAGCTGCACCGCAAGATGACCGCGCTGACCAGGCCACTGCTGCTGGGTCTGCTGGTGGTGATAGCCATTGTCAGTATCTGGACGCCGCTGCAGCATGCGGACATCATGCACCGCTGGTTCACCCTGCCAAACCTGTTCTGGTTCCTGCCGGTTCCGGTGCTGGTACTGGTGGCAAGCTGGGGCCTGTTGCGTGCGCTGAAGCGCCATGCGCACTATACGCCGTTCCTGCTGACGCTGGCGCTGGTGTTCCTCGGCTTTACCGGGCTGGGCATCAGCGTCTGGCCGAATATTATTCCGCCAACCATCACTATCTGGGATGCCGCATCGCCACCGCAGAGCCAGGGCTTTATGCTGGTCGGTGGTCTGCTGATTATCCCGGTGATTCTGGTGTACACCTTCTGGAGCTACTACGTGTTCCGCGGCAAAATCAAGCCGGATGAAGGGTATCACTGACAGTCAGGGCGGACCGCAGAGTCCGCTTTTTTTTGTCAATCTTTCGCTCATACAGTCATATTTTTACAT
Source organism: Erwinia aphidicola (assembly GCF_014773485.1). Taxonomy (GTDB): domain Bacteria; phylum Pseudomonadota; class Gammaproteobacteria; order Enterobacterales; family Enterobacteriaceae; genus Erwinia; species Erwinia aphidicola. Next base: position 209,597 of record NZ_JACXBP010000005.1, read on the forward strand.
ACAACCGCAGCGGCAAACTCCGGGTGATGGTCTACGCTTAATGTTCTGATTGAGGAAATCATGCCATCAAAGGAGGCAGTATGAGTCTGTTTGATAAAGCGAACGATAAAGCACAAGAAGCTGTTGGAAAAGGCCAGGAAGAGTTTGGCAAAGCCGTAGATTCGCCTGAGCATGAATTCAAGGGCAAAGCGCGCCAGCAGGCGGCAAGAGCCTCTTACGCTATCGATGATGCGCTGGACTGTGTGAAGAGTAAAACTCAGGATTCACCGCTGGTTTCACTGGTAATTGCTGCAGGTGTCGGTTTCCTGGCTGCCAAGATCTTCGGCCGCCGTTAACCCCATCGCGTTGTGAAACAAACGCCCCTTCGCGGGCGTTTTTTTATGGGCGCTATCCTGAAAACCTCGCGCGGCGCATTAAACAGAGTAATGCGCGCAGGCTGTTGTGCTGTACTGGTGGCGGACCCTGTATTCGCTAAACACACCAAGAGGTGAATCATGGAAAGAACATCACGTCTAATAAAGGGTATTGCCATTATCGCGGTAGCCACAGCGCTGATCGGCCCCCAGGCCGCTGCAGCGCCAGAGCATGTATTACATGACGCACTGCGATATCAGGTTATGCCAACAGCACCTTATCTCATCCAGGCGCCAAATAGCGCGAGCAAACAGCCCAGCGCACCGCCGGAAGATTATCGCGCCGCCAAACCACAACCGTTAATGCGCGGCGAAGGCTTCAACTATCATCTGTATTACAACTACCGTTTAACACCGCACATCATCCTGCGCCCTAATCTGCAACAGAGCACTAAGCCCGGTGCAGTCAGTGACCATTCACAGCGTTTTGTCGGTGGTATCGGCGCTGGCATTAACTTCTGACCAGACTACCGCTCGTTCTTCCGAACGGGCGGGCTATTCCGTTACTCTACAAACTCACACCTGATACATCCCCTCACACATTAAATCATTCGCATACACAATAAGTTTTTTCACTTATGGAACTTAGCACAAATCTATAATCGGGATAATTCCCTGACATGCTGTTATATACAACGCCGCGTTACTTTGTGCGGTAATACCCTATTAAGCATTTAGCACCCAACATTCCGCACGGTTTCTCACTTTCAGGATGATTGTACGCGTAGCGGATTTGATAATTTAAAAGGCATGAATAATGAAAAGAAAAGCGTGTTGCCAGCAGCATCTAAAAAAATCCGTATTAATCAGTTCCCTGCTGATGGCGTCTGCTGCGGCCTGCGCCGATATGGCTCCGCTGAGCGTTGACTCACAATATATGTTTGGTGACTGGGACGGTTATCGCAGCCAGTTAAAAGAGGACGGGGTGGATTTCCAGGTGAATTACACCATGGAGTCGGCCGCCAATCTCGCCGGCGGCTACAATACCTCCACGACTGCACGCTACACCGACCAGTGGGCATTTGGCACCACGCTCGACCTGGAAAAGCTGCTTAACTGGGACGATACCCAGTTCCAGACCACTATCACCAGCCGTAACGGTCGCGACCTGACCCAGCATATCAACGATCCGCGCACTGGCGGCCTCTCTTCCGTAGAAGAGGTCTGGGGGCGTGGGCAGACCTGGCGTCTGACTCAGTTCTGGATCAACAAAGGCTTGTTTAATCATCTGGTGGAGGTTAAAGCGGGGCGCCTGACGGTCGGGGAAGATTTTGGCTCTTTCGACAGCAAATTTGAAAACCTGGCATTCGGCAGCGGCCAGGCCGGTAACTGGCGCGGTGACCGCTGGTTTAACTGGCCGGTTTCGCAATGGGGCGGCCGCATTAAATTAAACCTGCCGGACGATATGTTCTTCCAGGTCGGCTTCTATAATCAGAACCGTAATAACTACGATCGCGGCAACGGTTTCTATCTGGATGGCAGCCCAAGCCTGGGGAATCTGGTGCCGTTCGAATTTGGTTGGAAACCTCTGCTGGGCGCTGACAAGCTGCCGGGTAACTATCGCATCGGCGGTTACTACTCCTCGGTTAACGGGGATAAATACGCCAGCTATCACAACGGCAGCTACGGTAATCAGGCCAAAGCTTACGGCGGCTACGTGCTGTTACAGCAGCAGTTGACGGCAACGGATGGCGATGTCAATCGTGGCCTGGGCGTGACGGTTCAGGCGGTCATGAATGACCACAAAACGTCGAAAACCGACAATTATCAGGCCGTTTCATTTACCTGGAAAGGGCCGTTTGCTACGCGCGCGCAGGATGAAATTGGCCTGGGCGCTGCGCGTATTCACGTCAACAGTGACTACAGCAAAATGCAGAAAGAGAGCAACGAATTCAACGGTGAATACGACTATAACAGCCCAACCTATCTGCCGATCCAGCACGGTTCCGAATGGAACTACGAGGTGTATTACAACGTGCATGCCACTAACTGGCTAAATCTGCGCCCAAGCCTGCAGTACGTTGCCTCTCCAGGTGGCGTCAGCGGCGTGAAAGATGCATTTATTGGTGGTCTGAGCGCCAATGTGAACTTCTGATGTAGCGAAAATTCGCAGGCAGCAGGCGGACCGAAAAAGAGGGTCCGCCGTTATGACTACGTAAAGGGGGCGACCTCTGAGGTATTCCCAGAAATGACTTCCCTCGCTAAACGTCCGCTAACCGGTCTGAGCTCAGCCTGAGCACGCCGGAACGGCAAAAGACGCTCCCTGCGGGCCTCGGCACGCGGCATCCCTGCCGCGTGACGTCCGGCTTACCTCAGGCCAAGCTCATCCCCCACTCGCATCGTGCTCGCTGTAGGTTTTAAACCGCGACGCTGCGGCTTTGGGTGCAAGGAGGGAGGGCTGATTGCAGCAGGCCCACGGCCAGGGATGGCCGTGAGCCAGGCTACAGGGATGTATTCATGCCGGTGCGGAAAGCAGCCCTCCCTCCTGAAACCGGGCATCTGTCATCCCGCGATAATATTCAAATCAGTGTTTGTGGGGATACTTCAGGGGTCGACCTTGTTTCCGGTCGCCCCTCCGCATTCAGTCATCAATCCAGTGGATTATTTCAACTGCACGCGCGCGGTATAGAATCGGCGGGCGGCCAGATATCCGGCAACAATGGTCGACAGGCTGGCCGTTCCCAGCAGCATGAACGTCACCATGATCTGATATTTAATCGCCTTCACTGGATCAATCCCGGCAAAAATCAACCCGGACATCATTCCCGGCAGGCTGACCAGCCCCACCGTTTTTGCGGCGTCCACGGTGGGGATCATCGCGGCGCGAATGCTGTCACGCACGATACTCCCTGAAGCCAGTTTGGCACTTGCTCCCAGGCTGAGCATCTCCTCCACTTTCTGCCGGTTATCGCTGAAGCGCTGATTGAGATTGCTAAAGCACAGCCCCACCGCCACCATCGCGTTACCGGCAATCATCCCGCTAATCGGGATCACTTGCATCGGCATAAACTCAATCGCGCCGCTGAGCAGCAGAATCGCCAGCGTCAGCGTGGTGCCCAGCGTAATCGCAATAAATGAGATAACAAACCCGTGGTCGAGCGCCCGGCTGCGTTTCTTGGCATTAAGCGCGGCATTCACGCAGATAAACAGCACCATCAGGATGGTGAGCCAGCGGTTGTTCAGGTCGAAGATATATTTCAGCACGTAGCCGACAATCACCAGCTGGACGATGGCACGCGCCACGCTCCAGACGATATCTTTCTCCAGCCCCAGCCGCTCTTTCTTACTCACCAGCAGGGCAATCAGCACCAGTACCAGCGCCAGAGCGAGCGACTCATTGGTAATATTATGCTGGTTCATGCTGCTCTCCTTTTACTGCTGGCTCCAGCCGCAGCACCCGCCGCTCGCCGCCGATTTCATGGGGATCGTGGCTGATCCAGATCGCCGCACAGCCCTGCTCTACCTGCCGATCAATCAACTGCTGCACCCGCTGCTTATTCTCTTCATCCAGCGCGCTGGTAATCTCATCCAGCAGCAGGATATCCGGTGGAAACTGCAGATTGCGCAGCAGCGCCACGCGCTGTTTTTCACCGCCCGATAGCTGGTCAATTGGCTTGTCCAGCAGCTCTGCCTTCAGATTGACCCTGGATAGCCACTCGATCATGCGTGCACGATCGGCAGAGCGCTGACGAATCTGGTAAGGCAGCGCCAGATTGTCATAGACCGTGCTGCCAAACAGCTGCGGCGTCTGGAACACGTATGAAACACGCTGGCGGTAGCTTTCCACCTTCAGGTCCGCAAGCGGCTTACCGTTGAAGCGCACTTCCCCGGCGCTCGGTTCCAGCAGCGAGGCAATAATTTTTAACAGCGTACTTTTTCCGGCGCCCGACGGCCCGGTTAGCCAGAGAAACTCGCCGCTGTGCAGCTCAAATGAAAGCGGCGCCAGCAGCATTTTTTCCTGCAGCGCAAAAGAGACCTCCCTGACCTGCAGGAGAGGAGATGTGGTGGTCATAGATTATTGAAACTCTGAAAAAATGAATGGAGAGAATAATAGCATCGTCAGCGCGTTTTTTTCTGCGGCCAGCAGATCAATAGCAGCCCGGCGAGGATTAAACCGCCGCCCGCCAGCTTGCCCCAGACAAACTCCTCGTTTAGCCCCGGCAGCCACAGCGCGGCGGCCCACACCAGCAGATAGCTCAGGCTGAGTAGCGGATAGGCGCGGCTCAGTGCTATGCGCTGCAAAGCCAGCAGCCAGCACAGCATCGACAGTGCATAAGCCAGCAATCCGGCGAGCAGCGCCTGCACCGCCGGGACCAGACTAAACAGCACCGTGAAAAATGCCGACGGCTCGCCGATCGCCGGCAGCCGCACCATCGCCCACTTCAGCAATAGCTGCGCCGCGCTGACCAGCAGCACGCTACAATACGCCAGCAGCCAGCCCATCAGGTATAGCTCCCCATCACCGCAACCCCGGCAACAATCAGGATAATCCCCAGCGCATGACGCAGCGGAATGGCCTCATGCCACAGCCAGCGGGCGGCAAGGGTCACAAAGATAAAATTCAGGCTCAGCATCGGGTAAGCGACGCCAAGCGGCGTGGTTTGCAGCACGCGCAGCCACACCAGCATCGCCAGGCCCAGCAGCAGCACGCTTAATGCCAGCCAGCGCCAGAGTGCGGCGCGCTGCACCGTCGCCTGCTTCTGGCATAACTGCCCGCCACAGCTGAGCAGGCTGGCAAGGAGGATCAGCAGCATATTCATGGCTGCTGCAGATACAGGTAATAGAGCATTCTGCCGTGCTGAAAGCTGCGATCGGGCTGCGGGATACGATCGTCCGTCGGGCGTTTATCGTCCGACAGCTTCATCACCAGCGACACCTCGCCCTGGCGACGATGCTCACTCAGCCACTGGGCAAACTGCGCTGCGGTGACCAGGCGCTGACGACTGTCAGCATAGCTCACCCCGTACGCCAGCTCGCCCGGCTGGTCGAAGAGCAGAATATCGCTGCGCTTAAGCTGCCACGCCAGCGCCGAGGCCATGCCAACATTATTCGCCAGGATAAAGCGACTGTGCGTCAGTTCAGGCATCAGGCTGGCAATAAACGGCTGAGGCTGCTTGGAGTAGATTACCTTGTCCGGTATCGCCGCGCCGACCACCAGTGCCAGCATCAGCGGGCACAGCGCCGCCAGCTTCCAGAATTTCGCCCCGCCAAGCAGGGTGATCATCCCCATCACCGCCCAGAACAGGAACGCCAGCGTGGCCAGCTGAGCCTTGAACAGTTCGGCATAAGGATAGAGCGGATGATGCATCAACCCCCACGGCGCCAGCACCAGCAGCACCGTCAGCGTCAGCAGCGCGCCGAACGTCAGATTGATGATGCCATTGGCTTTCAGGCCGCGCCCCCCCTCGGAAACCAGCCGCACGCCGTGGTGCGCCAGCAGGATCGCCAGCGGCGCGAAGCACGGCAGAATATAGGTTGGCAGCTTCCCTTTGGCGAGACTGAAAAACAGCAGCGGCATCACCACCCAGCACAGCAGATAGAGCGATCCCTGATGGCTGTTTCTTTCGCGCCATGCCCGGGCTAAAGCCCCCGGCAGCAGCCCGAGCCACGGCAGCGTACCGGCGATCAGCACCGGAATGTAGTACCAGAACGGTGCCTTATGCTGCGCATCCTCCTCGGCAAAGCGCTGAATATGCTCCACCCAGAAGAAGTAGTGCCAGAAATCCGGCTGCTGGCGCGCAATGCTGACTGCCCAGGGTGCGGAGATCAGTGCCGCACTGACCAGCGCCAGCGGCCCGTACAGCAGCAGCTCCTTAAACCGCCGCTGCCAGATCGCCCACGGCACAATCGCCACTACCGGCACTGCCAGCGCCAGAAAGCCTTTGGTCATAAAACCCATGCCGCAGGCCAGCCCGAGCAGCAGCCAACCCAGTACCTTTTGCCGCGTGCTGCTGCCTGCTTCCGCCGCCAGCCAAAAGCTGCACATCGCTGCCGCCAGCCACAAGGTGATCATCGGGTCAAGCACCGCATAAGTGCCAATGGCATACACCAGAAAACAGGTAAGAAAAATCACCGCAGCCAGCAGCGCCGTGCCGCGCCGTTGCCCTATTCGCCGCGCCAGCCAGTAGACCAGCAGCGCGCTGAGCGTGATAGATACCACCGAACCGAAACGCACTGAGAAATTACTGCCGCCAAATACCCATTGACTGAGATTGTTGACCCAGTACCCGGCTATCGGTTTTTCGAAATAGCGCAAACCAAGGAAGTGCGGCACGCTCCAGTTACCGCTGGCCAGCATTTCACGGCTGATTTCCGCGTAGCGCAGCTCATCGGGCTGCCACAGCGCGCGCAGCTCTAATGGAATGAGATAATACAAGGCATAGCAAAACAGTAGCGGCAGCGCATAACGCAGATATTTCATGCCGGGGTCACTCTGATTATTGCTGGCATCCCAGCCAACCTTCACGACCGGGGAGACTACCCCGCACCAGATTACCCGTCGGCAGCTGCGACAAATCCGCAGGCAGCAGCTCGCTTAACGGGCAGAAACGGATCCCACGTCGCCGCGCCATCACCAGCAGTTCGGCAAACATTTCGCTCAGCACGATCCCTTCCACTTCCGCATGGATGGTGTAGACCGGCACCCCCGGCTGGCTGGCGATTAAATCGAGGATCCAGGCATTGTAACCTTCACGCGTGACCCCGCTACCGATCACCTCATCCCAGGTAGGAAGCGTGACGGGGATCTGTACCGTGCCCACGCTGCCGTCGGGCAGCAGTGGGCGAAAGGGCGCCGTGCCGCGACAGTCGCTGTTGTAGGCAAAATCAAACGGCTGCTTGGCAACCAGCACGCGCTCATCCGCGCGCCAGCCCGCCACCGCTGAGCAGCGGATCGGCTGGCCGACAATCTCGCTCAGACACTCCACGCCGCGCTGGATCTCCTGCGTCAGCTTCTGCGCAGGCCACACCCCAGCCCACGTCTGCCACGCAAAATGGTCCCAGGCGTGCAGGCCAATCTCGTGCTGACGCGCGGCGGCGCGGATCGTTTTTTCCAGCCCTCGCCCGATGCGGCGCCCCGGCCAGGCCGTCCCCGCCAGCAGGATGTCCCAGCCGTACAGCGATGCCGCATTCGAGCGCAGCATTTTCCACAGGAAGCGCGGTTTCAACAGCCGCCAGAGGTGGCGGCCCATATTATCCGGCCCGACGCTGAAGAAAAAACTGGCCTGAGTATGCTGGCGGTCGAGGATCTCAAGCAGGCGCGGCACGCCGTCGCGGGTGCCGCGCCAGGTATCAACATCGATGCGCAGCCCGACGTCGATCATGCTTCGTTTTCTCCCGGCTCCACGGTTTGCAGGAAGAAGTCCAGGGTCGCATCAATGGTCTGGGTCATTGCCACCGTTGGTTGCCAGCCCAGCAGGCGCTGCGCGTTGCGAATCGACGGCTTGCGGTGCTCCACGTCCTGATAACCCTTGCCATAGTAGCTGCTACTTTCCACTTCGCGGAAACCGGCAAACGGTGGGAACTGCTGACGCAGCGGATGGCGTTCAAAGCTCTCCAGCAGCTGCTGCGCCAGCTCTTTGATGCTGGCCTCATTCACCGGATTACCGATGTTAATGATCTGGCCATCACAGTTGTGGTGCTTGTTCTCAATAATCAGGAACAGCGCTTCGATGCCGTCGCTGATATCGGTGAAGCAGCGCTTCTGACGACCGCCGTCGATCAGCTTGATCGGTGAACCCTCCACCAGATTAAGGATCAGCTGAGTGATGGCGCGCGAACTGCCGATGCGTGCCGCATTCAGGTTATCCAGGCGCGGCCCCATCCAGTTGAACGGGCGGAACAGCGTGAAGCGCAGCCCCTCTTTCTCGCCATAAGCCCAGATAACCCGGTCCAGCAGCTGCTTGGAAACCGAATAGATCCAGCGCTGCTTGTTGATCGGCCCGACTACCAGATTGGAATTGTCTTCATCGAAGGTGGTATCGGTGCACATGCCGTACACTTCGGAGGTCGACGGGAAGATAATGCGCTTTTTGTACTTCACGCAGTCGCGGATAATCTTCAGGTTCTCTTCGAAGTCCAGCTCAAACACCCGCAGCGGATTACGGGTATATTCAATCGGCGTGGCAATGGCCACCAGCGGCAGCACCACGTCACACTTCTTAATATGATACTCAATCCACTCGGAGTGAATGCTGATATCCCCTTCGACAAAGTGGAAGCGCGGATGGCCAAGGAAACGGCTGATGGCGTCGGAACCAATATCCAGACCGAACACCTCGAAGTTATCGTCCAGCAGCAGGCGCTCGGTCAGGTGATTGCCGATAAAACCGTTCACTCCGAGGATCAGCACGCGGGTACGGCGCTTCACCGCCGCCACCGGCTGGCTGTGTAGCAGTGCGCCCTCGACCAGGCCCAGCGTCTGCGCCAGCTGGCTGCCCTGCATGTAGACGCCGTTTTCGCTCTGCCCGGTGACAATCTCCAGCGCCCCGCTACCGCAGGCGACAACAAACGGCGCCACGGAGAGCACGGTTCCCGCTTTGGCGCCAGGCAGATCGCTGCGCACCTTTGACTGCCAGACGATAAATCTCCCCGCGCCAACATAGCTGAATGCACCAGGCCACGGATCGGTTACCGCCCGCACCAGATTGTGGGCGGTCTGCGCCGGCTGCTGCCAGTCAATACGCCCATCTTCCGGCGTGCGGCGGCCAACATAAGTGGCCTGAGTCTCGTCCTGCGCCTGCTCGACAAAATCATTGCGCTGGATCCCCGGCAGCGCGCTTTCCAGCAGCTGTTTCGCCGCCTCGCACACCTTGTGATGCAGCGTCAGCGCATTGTCTTCCGCGGCAATAACCACTTTTTGCTGGGCAATAATCGCACCGGCATCGGCGCGTTTCACCATGCGGTGCAGCGTCACGCCGGTTTCCTGTTCGCCGTTGACCAGCACCCAGTTTAACGGTGCGCGCCCGCGATATTTCGGCAGCAGTGAAGCATGCAGATTAAACGCCCCCTTCTCAGCACAGTGAAGAATTTCATCATTCAGCATGTGGCGATAGTGGAATGAGAAAATAGCCTGCGGCTTCATGCCCTTAATGCGGTCCACCCACAGCGGGTGATTCACATCTTCCGGCGCATACACCGGAATACCCAGCTGAGCCGCCGTGCGCGCAACCGAGCCAAAAAAATGATTCTCTGCGGCGTTGTCCGCGTGAGTGAAAATCGCTTCAATTGCGAATCCGGCTTCAGCCAGCGCACGGATCCCCGTGCAGCCAATGTCATGGTAGGCAAATACGACGGCTTTCATGATTTCTCATCCTGTGAAGAGTTGGCGTCATCATGGCTGACAACGCGCTGAATAAAGTAGCGGGGACGGGCACGTACATCGTTATAAATACGCCCGATGTATTCACCCAGCAGTCCCATGCCAACAAACTGCGCGCCGATAAAGATAAACAGCACGGCAAACAGCATAAATACCCCCTCTGCCGCCCACTGCGGCCCGAGGAACAGGCGCAGCAGGATCAGCAGCAGGGAGAGAGCAAAACCTGACAGCGCAATCACGCTACCGAAGACGCTCAGCAGGCGCAGCGGCGTGGTGGTCAGGCAGGTGATCAGGTCGTACATCAGGTTAATCAGCCGCATCAGGCTGTATTTGGAATCACCAAATTCGCGTTCAGCGTGCAGCACCGGGATCTCGGTGGCACGGCGGGCAAAGGTATTCGCCAGAATGGGGATAAAGGTGCTGCGTTCGTGGCAGTGCAGCATGGCATCGACAATGTGGCGGCGATAGGCGCGCAGCATACAGCCGTAATCGCCCATCGCTTTGCCGGTGGTGCGCTGGATCAGATGGTTAATCAGGCGCGAGGCGCGCTTGCGGAACCAGCTATCCTGCCGGTTCTGGCGCACCGTTCCCACCACGTCATAGCCCTGCTGTGCCGTCGCCACAAGGCGCGGGATCTCCTCCGGCGGGTTCTGCAAATCGGCATCCAGCGTGATGACCAGGTCGCCGCTGACGTGGCTGAAGCCCGCCATAATTGCCGAATGCTGGCCGTAATTACGATTGAGCAGCACCGCCACAATATGGCTGCCCGGCGCCTGCGCCGCCGCGCTGAGCATCTCCGCCGAGCTATCGCTGCTACCATCATCCACCAGCAAAATTTCATACTGCAGCCCCAGCTGGGCGCAGGCGGCATCGGTGCGGCGGATAAGCTCGGGCAGGCTATCCTGTTCGTTATAGACCGGGATCACTATCGAGACTTTGTTAATTTCTTGTTCTTTCACGGATTATTTACCTGCCAGCTTACGCAGCGCCGCAATCACGCGGCCGCAGTCGTCATCAGTCATGCCGGGAAACAGCGGGATAGAGCAGATACGATCGGAGTTCCACTCGGTGTGCGGCAGCGACAGCTGCGGAAAACGCTCGCGGTAATATTTCTGCGTGTGCGCGGCGCGGAAATGCAGCCCGCTACCGATGCCCTGCTGTTTCAGCGCCTGCATCAGCGAGTCACGATCGATGCCGCAGCGCGCAGGGTCGACACGCAGAATGAACAGGTGCCAGGCGTGCTGATGCGGCCATACAGGCCGGCTCAGCGGCAGGAAAGGCGTGTCCGCCAGCTCTGCCAGATAACGCGCCGCAATCTGCCCGCGGCGCGCATTGTTCGCCGCCAGCTTGTCGAGCTGCACCAGCGCAATCGCCGCATTGATATCCGCCAGGTTGTATTTAAAGCCCGGCATAATCACCTCAGCCTGCGGCGCGCGCCCGTGGGTCTGACGGTCAAAAGCATCCACGCCCAGCCCGTGAAACTTCAGGCTGCGCACGCGCTCAGCCAGCGCATCATCATCGGTGACCACCAGCCCCCCCTCGGCGCAGCTGATGTTTTTGATGGCATGGAAGGAGAAGATGGCGGTACCGCTGTGGCCGACGTGGCGTTGGTGATAGTAAGTGCCCGCAGCGTGCGCGGCGTCGTCGATCACCGCGATGCCGTGGCGTTTGCCCAGCGCGTGAATAGCGGCAATATCAGCGGGTGCGCCAGCATAATGCACCGGCACAATCGCTTTGGTACGCGGCGTGATAGCGGCTTCGATCAGCGCTGGGGTCACCATCAGCGTATCGCGATCGACATCAATCATCACCGGGGTCGCCCCCAGCAGCACAATCATATTCAGCGTGGAAACCCAGGTCAGCGACGGCGTGATCACCTCATCCCCCGGCCCGATGCCCAGCGCCATCAGCGTAACGTGCATACCGGCGGTGGCCGAACTCACGGCAATCGCATGGCGGTTGCCGGTTAGCTGGCAAAAAGCCTGCTCAAGCTGCTGATTTTTCGGCCCGGTGGTGATCCAGCCCGATCGCAGCACCTCTTCAACGGCGCTCAGCTCTTCATTGCCCATAGACGGGCGCGAGAAAGGGAGAAATTCGGACATTATTTCAATCCATTCAAAGAATCATTACGCAAAATTAGCGCTACCGAGAGTAGCAACGCCTGGGTATATAAAGCGTAAATGAAATTCCTTAGGGGAAGATTAAGAGCCGGCTAATCGGGGAATTAAATCAGTTTGGTTGATGGCGGGTTTAACTAGAAAATGCAGCGGCGCTCATTTCGCCAGGAAAAACTCAAACTTAATTAAAAGTTATTATTATTGTCACAGTTTATGTGCAGAAAAATCGGGTAGCCTGAATAAGCATTCAGGCCATGCCGGTTGGGACATGGCCTTTATTGAAAACTTACTGACGCGCTTTCAGCAGCTGCGCAGCATTGTCCACCGTCACTTCGGTCCACGGCACCGAGTAGCGCTTCGCTTTGCCATCATCCCACGCCATTTTGCCTTCGTACTGCTTCCAGATATCTGACTGGGGTTGATAGCTGTCCCCCTTCACGGCCCGCAGGGCGACGTCAATCGAGCCCTGCATCTGCGCGTGTGCGTCCTGCAGGATCGACACCATTTCACCCGCCTGCACGGCGCGAATGGCGTCTGAAACTCCGTCCACCCCGGCGATGGCAAAATCTTTGACGTTCAGGTTGGCGCCTTTAATTGCCTCAATCGCCCCCAGCGCCATTTCATCATTTTGCGCAATCACGCCATTGATCTGCCCGCGATGCTTCTGCAGCCAGTTTTCCATCAGCGGCAGCGCTTCGGCGCGAGACCAGTTAGCGGTTTTACGCTCCAGCACGTTAATGTTGCCTGCGCCGCACTCGGCAATCGCTTTATCATTGCCCTGCCCACGCTGTATTTCGCCGCTGCCTCCCTTTGGCCCCTCAATAATGACCACGTTGCCCTTGCAGTTCATTTTCTTCAGCACCGACTTCGCTTCCAGATAGCCGCCCAGCACGTCATCGGAGACCACTTCAGCGGTCATTTTGTCGGTATTTAACCGCGCATTGGTGACGATAACCGGGATTTTTGCCTCATTGGCCATGGTCACCACATCAATATTGGCTTCATAGTCCATCGGGTTAATAATAATGGCATCAGCATGAGTCTGAATGGCGGTCTCCGCCTGGTTGTTCTGCACCATTGGGTCATAGCGCCCGTCATAGACGGTCAGCTGCACATCGCCACTCTTCACAGCAGGGTGTTCTTTACCGGCTTTTTCCATCAGCTGCACAAATTCCGCTTTCATCCCATACATCAGCACGGCGATTTTTACCGGCGCAGCCTGGGCGGCCATGCTGCCCGCCATTAACATGCCCGAGGTTAATAAGGCAATTTTGGTCATCTTATTCATGGTGACTCCTGGTTTGTAGAGTGAGGTTTTATTATTTAATTTAATCGCGCTGTTGCTTACGCGATGGGTCAAGCAGTACTGCCACGACAATTAATGCCCCTTTTATGATCTGCTGGTAATAGGACTGCACGCCCAGCAGGTCGAGGCCGTTATTCATTACGCCAATAATCAGTACACCAAACAGGGTGCCGACCAGCGTGCCCACGCCTCCGGCCATGCTGGTGCCGCCGATCACCACCGCAGCAATCGCGTCCAGTTCGTAGGCGGCCCCGGCACTGGTCTGGGCCGAGCCGGTTCGGGCGGTGAGGATCAGCCCGGCAATCCCGGCCAGCGCACCGCACAGGGTGTAGACCAGCACTTTAATTTTCACCACGCTGATGCCCGAGGTGCGCGCGCTCTTCTGGTTGCCGCCCACCGCATAGACGTAGCGGCCAAACAGGGTGCGGTTAAGCAGCACCCAGGCCAGCGCAAACAGCAGCACAAAAATCAGCACCGGTACCGGAATGCCCAGCACATAGCCATTCCCCAGCCAGCGGAAGTCCGGGTTGAGCTGCGACACCGGGTTACCGTCGGTGGTCAGCAGCGCTAGGCCGCGCGCGGCGGAGAGCATTCCCATGGTGACAATAAACGGCTGCAGGCGATAGCGCGCCAGAATGGTGCCGTTGAGCAGCCCGCAGACGATGCCAATACCGAGCGCAATAATCATCGGCACGATCAGCGCATGGGCGGTATCACCTATCGCCAGCCCGCTGTTGGTGGTGGCAAAACGCGCCGCGACAATCCCGCTGAGCGCCAGCACCGAACCGACCGAGAGATCGACCCCGGCGGTAATAATGACAAAGGTCATACCGACGGCAAGAATGCCGTTAATCGAGATCTGGCGTAACACAATCAGCATATTTTCGTTACTGAGAAAATAGTTGCTGCTCCACGCCCCGTTTGCCACCTGCACTTCACCAATCACAGTGACGATCAGGCACAGCACGAAGAAGGCGATAATAATGCCGTATTTATGCAGACGGCTTTTATTACGCGTAAGGAAAGACGGCCCTGGTTTCAGAGAAGGAATTGCACTCATAAATTTATCTCTCTACTCGTCATACTTCAAACCGCAGGTGCGTTGGCTTCATCCCTTCACCGCAGTCACATAGTTAACTATGCTCCTGCGGACTCATGGATTTGCCGCCTTCCTGCGATTAGAATTATTTAGAGTCAATATTGTTGAAGATTACACCGCCAGCTTCATTAATTCTGCCTGGGTGACATTTTCAGCCGATAATTCACCGGCCAGCGCGCCATCTTTAAACACTAATATCCGGTCGCTCATACCAATAATTTCCGACAGCTCAGAGGAGACCATAATGATGCCGCGATCTTTCAATGCAAATTCCGACATAAAGCGGTAGATCTCTTTTTTTGCTCCGACGTCGATACCGCGCGTTGGCTCATCCAGCAGCATCACCTGCGGGTCCAGCAGCGCCCAGCGGCCGAGTACCACCTTCTGCTGATTGCCGCCGCTGAGATTGCCCACCAGCTGCTCGCCATCCGGCGTTTTAACGTTAAAGCGCTGGATCATCGCGCGGGTGCGCTCCTGCTCCATCCGGTCGCTGATAAAGCCCGCACGGCTAATGGCCGGGAAAGAGGCGATGTTGATGTTCTCATTGACCGAGCGGCACAGCACCAGCCCGGTCTCTTTACGATCTTCCGTCACATAGGCAATGCCGCTGTCGATCGCCTGGCGCGGCGAGTGGCGTGCCAGCGTCCTGTCGCCCATCCGAATAGTGCCGCTCTGCGCATGTTCAATGCCAAAAATCAGGTCGAGAAACTCGCTGCGCCCGGAACCGACCAGGCCATAAATGCCGAGGATCTCACCGCGCCGCAGCGTCAGGCTGATATTGCGCACCTTTCTGCCCCAGCACAGGCTGTCCACTTCCATCATCACTTCCGTGCCCGGCTGGTTAAACTTGGCGAACTCGCTGTCGAACTCGCCGCCGATGATATGTTCGATCAGCTGCTCGCGGGTGATATCGGCCAGCAGCCCTTCGTGGATATAGCTGCCGTCGCGGAAAATGGTGTAGCTGTCGGCGATCTGGAAAATCTCCGCCAGGCGGTGCGAGACGTAAATAATGCCTTTGCCCTTTTCCGCCAGCCGCTTGATCGCCTGGAAGATTTTCTGCACGTCCTCCTCGCCGATCGCCGAGGTGGGTTCATCCATAATGATGATGTCGGCGTTGGCGTGCGACAGCGCTTTGGCAATCTCCACCAGCTGCTGCTCGGCCACGCTGAGGTTGCGCATAATCGCCGTCGGCGACAGCGTAAAGTGCAGGTCGGCCAGCAGGTCGGCGGTCTGCTGATTCATCCGTTTAAAATCGACGAAGCCAAAGTGACGCGGCTCGCGTCCCAGCCAGATATTCTCTGCCACGCTCAGGTCGGCAATGGTGCTCAGCTCCTGCTGCACGATGGCAATCCCGGCCGCCAGCGCCTCTTTAGGGTGGGAGAACTCGCAGCGCTGGCCGTTGATAAAAATGTCTCCGCTGTCGGGCTGGATAAAGCCCATCAGAATGCTGAGAAAGGTGGATTTTCCGGCGCCGTTGCCGCCGCACAGCGCGTGGATTGAGCCGCGACGCAGGCAGAACTCGGCATTCTTTAAGGCCACCACCGGGCCGAAACTCTTCTTCAGGCCGCTGACTTCCAGCAGATAAGCCGCTGCTGTGTCGCTCATAGCGTTACCCCATATTCTTTTTGCAGCAGATGCAAATAGCGTTGATAAAGGTCGGCGTAGCGGCGCTGACGAGCCTCATCCGGCAGCGCGCGGCTGCGCTCATCCAGCAGCACAAAACGCTGACACAGCAAATCCAGGCTGTCGGCCGCTTGCGGGCTGTCTACCTGCTGATGGCACCACGCGGCCTGGATTGCGGCTCCGAGCGCCGCCGACTCCTTCTCCTGCGGGCAGACCACCGGGCAGCCCATCACATCGGCGACGATTTGCCGCCAGCGCAGGCTGTTGGCGCCGCCGCCGGTCAGGCGGATCTCATCCAGCCTGATGCCCTGCTGGCGGAACAGATCCAGCCCGTAGCGCAGCCCGTAGGTTGCCCCCTCGACCACCGCCAGGCAGAGATTGGCGGCGGTGAAATTATCGCTGTTGAGGTTATGCAGGCTGGCACGCGCATTCGGCAGCGGCGGTACGCGCTCACCGTTGAAAAATGGCAGCAGCAGCATGCCGCCCGCGCCCGGCTCGGCTTGCTCCAGCGCCTGATTAAACCCGGCAACATCCTGCTGCAGCAGTCCCTGGACCGCGCTACTGGCCGAGGTGACATTCATGGTACAGACCAGCGGCAGCCAGCCGTTGCTGCTGGAACAGAATCCAGCGATGGCCGCGGAATCGGCCACCACCGGGCTGTCGGCGCAGGCAAACAGCGTGCCGGAGGTGCCGAGGCTCATGGTCAGCACCCCTGGGCGGATATTGCCGCTGCCAATTGCCGCCATCATATTGTCGCCGCCGCCGCTGGCGACCAGCGTATCGGGGCGCAGGCCCAGCGCATCGATAGCCCGCTGGCACACTGTACCGACCGGTTTTTCCGCCGCAATCAGCGGCGGCAGTGCATTCCACAGGCGGCCACTGTCGTCGATCAGCGCCACGGTATGACGGTCCCAGCAGCGCTGGCGAATATCGAACAGGCCGCTGCCGGAAGCGTCACCGTACTCCGCCACGCGCTCGCCGGTCAGCCAGAAATTGAGATAGTCATGCGGCAGCAGCACGCAGGCAAGGCGCTGCCAAAGCTGCGGATGCTGACGCTTAAACCAGATGATTTTCGAGGCGGTGTAGCCCGTCGCCGGCACCAGACCAAGACGTTGCAGCGCCGCCGCTTCACCGCCGAGCTGTTCCAGCAGCCAGCTATTCTCGGCAGAAGTGGAGGTATCGCACCACAGCTTGACCGGGTGCAGCACGTCACCCGCCGCATCCAGCGCGACAAAGCCGTGCTGCTGGCCGGAAACCGCCAGCGCCGCGATCTGCTGCGGTGCAACGCCAGCGTCTGCCGTTGCCGCAGCAAAGGCGGCGATCAGCGCAGTGATCCACCATTCGGCGTGCTGCTCGCGTTTGCCCTGCCCGTCGCTAAGCATGGCGTGGGGCGCGCTGCCGCTGCCGAGAATAGTGCCCTGCTGGGCATCAATAATCACCACCTTGGTGCCCTGCGTTCCGCAGTCAATGCCCGCATACAGCGCCATGACCTACTCCATTTCCAGCATGATTTTGATGTCGGTCGGGTTGCCCGCCGCCGCGCGTTCAAAGGCGGTCACGCTGTCGCTGAATTTGTAGGTATGGGAGATCAGCGGCTGCACGCGCAGCTTGCCGGCGCTCAGCAGGCGCAGGGTGCGCGGGTACATGTTGGCGTAGCGGAAAATGGTTTTAAAGGTGACTTCTTTAGCCTGGGCCGCCACGATATCCACCGGCGCGGCATCAATCGGCATTCCCACCAGCACCGCCGTGCCGCCGGGGGCGATATGGTCGCAGATGCTAAGGATTGCGGCTTTGGCACCGCTGCACTCGAACACCACGTCAACGCCGTTACCGCTGGTGAGCTGGGCGACTTTCTGCGCCACGCCTTCCCCGCAGCTGTTCACCGCGTGCAGGCCTTCATAGTTGGCCGCCACCCTCAGCTTGTCATCGAACAGATCGCAGATGATCACGTCGGAACAGCCCCCGGCCAGCGCCGCCAGCGCGGTGACGACCCCAATTGGACCGGCACCGATCACCAGCGCGATATCCCCTGGCTTGATGCCGGCTTTGGTCGAAGCATGCATGCCAATCGCCAGCGGTTCCACCATTGCACCTTCGGCAAAACTGACGTTGTCCGGCAGTTTGAAGGTAAACGCGCCGGGATGGATCACCGTCTCGCGCAGGCAGCCATGCACCGGCGGCGTGGCCCAGAACTGCACCGCCGGGTCAAGGTTGTAGATCCCGGCGCGCGACTGGGGTGACTGCATATCCGGAATGCCCGGCTCCATGCAGACGCGGTCACCGATGCTCAGGTGCTTCACGTTTTTGCCCAGCGCCAGCACCACGCCGGAGGCTTCGTGCCCCAGCACCATCGGCGCTTTCACCACAAACGGTCCGATGCGGCCGTGCTGGTAGTAGTGAACGTCGCTGCCGCAAATCCCGACGGAGTGGATCTTAATCTGCACATCGTCATCGCCCAGCGTCTCGCTGAACTCACGATCCTCAATGGCAATCTTACCGGCTTGTTCAAGCACCAGAGCTTTCATAATCCTCTCCCCTGTGATGTTTTAGATGGTATCGATATCATTTCAATAGCAGCAAGAGTAAAAGAGTCGGCGTTAAAAATATGTGAACCTGGTTAAATTTTTAGCAAAAAGCACATTCACGGCAGAAAAAACGCGGCAATAATGGCTAACGGCACAATAAATAGTGCGCTAACGCGGTTATTAACGATGATATCGATAACATCAGATAAGGAGAATTACCATGCCCAGTCTCCACCAGGCCTGCGAGCAGACGCGCCATTTCCTCGCAACAGCGGCGATTGAACTGACCCCGGATGAGCAGCAGCAGATTGAGATTGCCACCTTCGGCCTGCCGGATTATCCGCTCTCCGGGCTGCAGCTGCTGACGTACGTCAATACCCCGCGCTACTGTGCGAAGGAGCTGGTGCTGTTCCCGCGCCAGACCTGCCCTGAGCACCTGCATCCGCCGTTTAACGGCACCCCGGGCAAACAGGAGACCTTTCGCTGCCGCTGGGGGGAGGTCTACCTGTTTGTCGACGATGACAGCCTGACCCCGAATAATGGCGCGTGTCAGCCGCCGGAGGGCGCAGAGCAGTGGTACAGCGCCACACGCTATATCCTGCTGCGCCCCGGCGAGCAGTACACCATTGCCCCGAATACCCGCCACTGGTTCCAGGCAGGCGATTACGGTGCGGTGGTGTCGGAGTTCTCGTCAGAGAGCCGTGACGATCTGGATATTTTCACCGATCCCCGGGTGAAAAGAGCGGGATAGCCGCGACAACATTCGCAACCTGTCAGGCAATCTGTCATGATGCGCAAATGGTACAAAATGATGACTTTTTAACGTCGCGAATCGGGAGCATAAATTGACGCCAGGCAGGAAAGTGAAGGCCACGCTGGAGAGTGTGGCCATGCAGTCAAACGTCAGTAAAATCACCGTATCCCGCGCATTTTCACACCCGGATAAGGTGCATCCTGAAACGCTGAAGCGCGTGCTGGAGACCGCCGCCGAAATGGGCTATGTGGTGAACACCGCCGCGCGCAATCTTCGCGCGCGCGACAGCAAAACCATCGGTATCGTCAACCCGGATATGAATAATCCGTTTTTTGGCGGGCTGACGCGCCTGATGACCGAGGAAGCCGAGAAAGCCGGCTACGATACGCTGGTATTTGACTCCAGAGAGTCGGTGGAGCTGGAGAACCGCATCATTGATAAGCTGATCGGTTATAACGTCGATGCCATTGTGCTGTCGGTGCTCTCCTCCGACTGCAACTATCATCCAGCCTATCTGCAACGCCTTGAGGCGCTAAACATTCCGGTGATCCTCGTTGACCGTGAGCTGGATATCAGCTCGTGCAGCGGCGTCTATATCGACAACCTCGACTGCGGCCTGCAGGCCGGGCGCTATCTGCTGGAGCAGCAGGCGCAGCGCGTGGTAGTGGTCTCCGGGCCAGAGGACTCCAACGTCGCGCGCGAGCGGGTCACCGGGCTGAGCGCCGCGCTGCAGGGGAAAGTTGCCAGCCTTGAGGTCCTTTACGCCGATTTCTATATGGATGTTGCGGCGCAGGTGACGGGTCACTACCTCGATAATCATGCCCCGCCGGACGTGTTTGTCGGCTGCAATAACCAGATCTCACTCGGGATTATCAAATCGTGCATCGACCGCCAGCTGGTGCCGATGCGCGACGTCAGCCTGTTTAGCATTGATGAGATCTCGCACGCGGCAATCTACGGCTTCCACTTTCCGTGCATCGCGCACGATCTGCATGAAATTGCCTGGCAGGCGATCAATCTGGCGATCCGCCGCGCCACCGAGAGTGCGATCAAGCCGGGCAAAGTGATTGTTCGTGGTAAAATAGTCCTCCCTTAATCGCCAGAAGGAACGAACGGTGAACAGTATTACTCTGCCCCCTGCGCTGCTGACGCTGCTTGACGGTTCGCTGCCCGCCAGCCATCGCTTTCAGGCGATCCGCCTGTCGAGCGTCGGTGAAAACGGCTGGCCGTATGCCGCGCAGCTTAGCCTCGGTGAAATCATTGCCACCTCCCCCACGGAGCTGCTGTTCGCCATCTGGCCGCACTCCACCACCACGCAGAACCTGAGGCGCGATGGCAAGATCACCCTGGCGCTGGTGCTGAACGATGCGGTGATCGAGATCCAGGCGCTGGCAGTCGCGCGCCCGGAAACGCTGACGGATTTGGCGCTGGCGGTGTTTCGCGCTGAGGTGAAGCAGGTGATCGCCCACCGCGCACCGTATGCCACCGTGGTCAGCGGCCTGACGTTCAGCCTGAAGGATGAAGCCGCCGCGCTGGCGCGCTGGCGCGAGCAAATCGCCGGGCTGAAAGCGCTGGCATAAAAAAAGGCGACCTGTGAAGGTCGCCTTTTTGAAAACTGGGATAAAGCGGGTCGGGCATGCCCGACCCCTACCGATTTTAGTAGGGGCGAGGCATGCCTCGCCCGTTATTCGATCCCGTTATTTGCTGTCCGGCAGTGCATAGGCTTTCACGTAGTCGCCCAGCTTGGTGCCGAACGAACCGTGACCACCGGCAACAATCAGTACGTACTGTTTGCCGTTCACTTCATAGGTCATTGGCGTAGCCTGACCGCCCGCTGGCAGACGCGCTTCCCACAGCTGTTTGCCGTTAGAAACGTTGAAGGCACGCAGGTAGTTATCGGCGGTTGCCGCGATGAAGAACACGTTACCGGCCGTGGTGACCGGTGCGCCCAGCATCGGCATACCCATTTTAAACGGCAGCGGAACCGGTGAGCTGTCGCGCACGGTACCGATACGTTTTTTCCACACGATATCGTTAGTCTTCAGATCAACCGCAGAGATGTAGCCCCATGAAGGCTGCTTGCATGGGAAGCCCAGCGGAGAGAGGAACGGGTTCAGCGTCACGCCGTACGGCAGGCCGTACTGTGGCTGCACGCCAGACTCGGTACCGGTACCGCCTTTGTCATTCTCATCCGGCTCGATGGGATTGCCCGGGCCGCGTGGGATCAGGCGGGACACAAACGGCAGCGCCATTGGGTTAGTCACCGCGACCTGACGATCGGTATCGACGGCAATACCGCCCCACTCGAACATCCCCAGGTTACCCGGGAACACCAGGGTGCCCTGCTCGGATGGCGGGGTGAACGGACCTTCGTAACGCAGCTGATGGAACATCACACGACAGATCAGCTGATCGTAGATGGTCGCGCCCCACATATCCTTACCGGCCAGCTGGGCCTTAGGACGGAAGCTCAGTTCAGAGTAAGGCTGGGTTGGGGAGACATGGTCGCCCTTCGCCGCACCACCCGGTACTTTCATTTCCGGTGCCGGAACCACGGGCTTACCGTTGGTCCGGTTCAGCACAAAGATGTCGCCGGTTTTGGTCGGAATGTAGATAACCGGAACTTTGTTGCCATCTTTATCGTTGATGTCAGCCAGCGTCGGCTGTGCCGGAACGTCCATATCCCACAGGTCGTGGTGCACGGTCTGGTAGAACCAGGCCAGCTTACCGGTGGTGGCGTTCAGTGCCAGCATACCGGTGGCGAAGCGCTCCATTTCCGGGGTACGGTGACCGCCCCAGATATCCGGCGTCGAGACACCAATCGGCAGGTAAACCAGGTCCAGCTTGGCATCGTAAGCAGCAGGTGCCCACGAGTTCGGCGAGTTCGGCGTGTAGTGCTGAGCGCCTTCTGCAATCAGATTCGGATCTTTCGCGCCGGTATCAAACGCCCACAGCAGCTTACCGCTGTTAACATCAAAGCCACGGATTACTCCGGATGGCTCTTTGGTCGAGTAGTTATCGGTGACTGCCCCGGCCATCACGATAGTTTTATCGGTCACGATCGGCGGTGAAGTTGGCTCGTAAGAACCGACTTTGTTATACGGCAGGTTGCTCTGCAGATTCAGTTTGCCGTTTTCGCCAAACTCCGGGCACAGCGCACCGGTTTCCGCGTCCAGCGCGTACATGCTGCCATCGTTCACCGGCAGCAGGATACGGCGTGAGCACAGCGCAGGCTTGCTGCCCGCAGGCGTGGCCGCCGCTTCCGGCGTCTGCACGTAAGACACACCGCGACAGGTCACATGCTGGAACGTCGGGTCGGTCTTCATTTTCGGATCGAACATCCACTTCTGCTTACCGGTCGCGGCATCCAGAGCAAACAGCTTCTGGTGCGCAGTACACAGGTAGAGAGCGTCGCCGATCTTAATCGGGGTCACTTCGTTAGTGATTTCACCCGGATCGCTGGCGGTTTTCAGGTCGCCCGTCTGGAAGGTCCAGGCTTCCTGCAGCTTATCAACGTTGCCGTCGTTGATCTGCTTCAGAGGCGAGTAGCGCGTACCGCCCTGGGTACGGCCATAGGCAGGCCAGTCACCGGCAGGAATACCATCGTCAGCCGGCGCGGCAGCAGCCTGATCGTGGCTAAGCGTGCCGTTGATCTCCTGCGGGTCGTTAAACACCGAGTAAGCCAGCACCGCCACCACGAACACCAGCACGGCAGAGAGCGCCACGCGCGGGAACGCGCCTTTAGAGCCCAGGCCACGCCAGATGAACGGCAGCACCAGCCACAGGCCAAGGAAGAAGGTGACGTCGAGGCGCGGAGTCAGCGCCCAGAAGTCAGAGCCCACTTCCCACAGCGACCAGATTGTGGTGGCCAGCAGGAACAGTGCGTACAGCAGCAGGGCTGCACCCCGGCGTCGATACAGCAGGAAAGCGGTAATCAGCAGAACCACACCCGCGATGATGTAGTAGAGCGAACCGCCCAATTTAGCCAACCAGATACCACCGATTAACAGGTATAAACCACTCAGCGTGGCGAAAATAGCCGTTAACAGGATCAGTATTCTTGATGCTTTACTTTGCATAGTTTGAACCTTACCAAAATTTAAAGTCGTCGATTGAGCATAAGCCCAATCTTTTAAAACACCCTTTTACCCGTCATATTTCAAGCTGCCTCTGCGTTGGCTGCTCTCACTCACCCGAATCACTGACTCATGTAAGCTCATCGGGATTCGTTCTCTTGCCGACTTGATGCAACTCGAACTATTTAAGGTAAGTACTGCCCTATCCATCGGGTGTTTTTTACCCGCGAACGTTCGCAGGCTGTTGCTGGATTCTTTGCTATCAGAACTGATAAGCGAGCGTCGCGCCGCCACCCCAGTTGCGCCCCGGCGCCGGTTCGAAGTAGCGCCCGTTGCCTTCATTAACAATCACTGAGCCAACGTACTGGCGGTCGAACAGGTTGTCGACGCGGCCAAACAGATCAAGGGACCACTGGCTCCAGTTGAAGCGATAGCCGCTGTTGAGGCTGGCGACGGTATAGGTCGCTGCCTGCGCGTCATTGGCGTCATTGGCCTGAATGCTGCTCATAAAGCGAATATCGGCCCCGGCATGCCAGCCGCTTTCCGGTGCATACTCCAGCGAAGCGTAGCCCATATTGCGCGCGATGCCCGGCAGGCGATTGCCCGCAGGGGTGCAGCTGCCGCTGGCAGAGCAGGTTTCGTTACGGTAGGTGGCATCCAGCAGCGTCCACGCCATTTTCAGGCGCCAGTCCATCGCAAACTGCTGATCAAAGCCCAGCTCGACGCCGCGACGGCGGGTCTCACCGGCGTTTTTATATACCGCACGTCCGCCGGAACTGCTGTCGACCACCAGCTCGTTATCGGTGTTGGTCTGGAACACGGCGGCAGTCAGCAGGCCATAGCCGATACGGGTTTTGCTGCCCAGCTCAAAAGTATCGCTGGTGGCCGGCTTCAGCCCGAGGTTCAGCCCGGTCTGCGTGCCGGAAGTGGAGCGATATGAAAGCTCATTGATGGTCGGGGTTTCAAAACCGCGCCCGGCGGAGAAGTAGACATTCCACGCGTCGCTGACGGCATAGTTGATCGAGCCCATCGGCAGCAGCTTGTGGTAGCGCGCGCTGCCGCTGTCGTCACCGTTGCCGGTGGTAATGTAGTAGTCGGTGGAGTCAAAGCTGACGGTGCTGTAGCGCAGGCCGGCATCCAGCGTCCACTTTGGCGTTAGCTGCCAGCTGGTTTGCAGATAAGGGTCGAGGTTCCACATGGTGTTCTTCTCGTTGCGCCGCTGCGCCCCTTTCTCGCCAAACTCCGGCACGCCACCCACCAGATTAAAGTTCTGGAAGCCCTGGCGGCGCTCGGTCATGGTTTCATAGTCGATGCCGCCGGTCAGCGTTACCGGCATTGCCCCGAGCAGGCCATCGTGCTTCCAGCGGGTATCGACGCCCTGATATTTACGCTCCAGCACGATTACGCCACCCGGATAGGCCGGATTGTTCTGCGGTCCCTGGGGGATCGACTGGTACTGAGTGGTATGGCGCTCGCCGTGCCAGGTGGTGAGCGTCAGCAGGTCGTTGTCGCTCATCTCGCGCTGATAGCGCAGGCCGAGCTGGGTCTGGTCGAGGCTCTTACGGGTGTTAAAGTTATCGCCACGCGGCGACTGGCGCGGGTTGGCTTTGTATTCGTCTTCGGTCAGGCCACCAGGATCGTTGGCATCCACCGATACGCTGTTGAACATCAGCGTCAGGGTACTGACGTCATCGAGGCGCACGCCAAACTTGCCGTTGCCGAGGCTTTTCTGCGTGCCGCTATGGTCACGAAAGCCGTGGGTGGTGAAGCGCGAGCCGGACAGAGTGTAATTCACATCCCCGGCGTGAGTGCCGTCACCGGTGGCGCCGCTGGCTTTGACGCTGTTACGCCAGCTGCCAAAACTGCCGAAGTAAGTACCCGCTTCGAGCGTGGTGGGCTGAGTCCCGGTGGTGGTATCGATATTCACCACGCCGCCGGAGGCGTTACCGTACAGCGCAGAGTACGGGCCGCGCAGCACTTCAACTTTGCCAATCGAATTAATGTCGATGTTTGAGGTCTGGCCCTGACCGTCCGGCATGGTGGCCGGAATACCGTCAACGTACATGCGCACGCCGCGCACGCCGTACATCGAACGGCTGCCGAAACCGCGCACCGACAGCTGTAAATCCTGGGCGTAGTTCTGACGGTTCTGGATCTGTAACCCCGGCACGCTGCCAAGGCTTTCGGAAAGATTGACCTGAGCGCTGGCGTGGCGCATATCATCGCCATCAATCACGCTGACGGCGGCAGGCGTATCCAGCTCGGAGAGGCCGGTACGCTGTTTAATCACCATCAGGGAAGGTTCCTGCTCCTGAGTGGCGGCGGCAGAGGATTGCGCATAGCTGATGGCGACCGGCGTCATCAGAAATAGCGGCGTCAAAAAGAGAGCAGAGGTTTTTTTATTCACTGGAATTATTCGATAAGTAAAATTACCAAAAGGCCTGCCCGGCTCCGCCGGATAGGCGCCCGTCACTCCCTGACGTCCAACTGTTATGTATCAGCGAGGCAACCTGCCAAAAGTATATAACCCCTTGACCAGTTTGCCTGGAAATTACACAAGTCAGTGATTCCTGCGATAGGTTGTATCGCCTGTTGTGCCCGCCGCAATCGGGTTGCTTCGCCGCACTAATGTGATCCAAGTCTCAAAACGGAGGCGATTGTAGCACTCATTAATTTGCTTGCGAACTATTGTTAACGATTTAGCTGAATTGATTCAGTTTAATGTTACAAAACGCAGGGTTATTGCCGCAGGCACAGCACAATGAAAGTGAATGCTAACTATTTCTCAGAGCATTCTGCCGCAATGACTGCGCCGCTTCGCCGGGCTATACTAAGCCGATTCTCATAAACTGAGTGGCCCTTCAACCAACAGGATGTGCTATGCAGTCTTCAGGAACCCGGCAAATATCCTCATTACTCTTCCCACTGCCTGTTGCGCTGGCTCTGCTGCTTAGCGCCTGCTCCTCCGACTATCAGGGGGAAACGTGCGCTGCGACAGTCTCGACGCTCAGCGGCCAGTCGCTGGGTACGACTCAGGGCAAAGTTATTGACCGCTTTAGTTCTTTCTCAGTCACTCTGCCGGATTTACAGGTGGAGAGCGGCGCACTGCTCTCTTCCGATCGCCAGCTCTACGTCCCTTCGGCCACCACGCCGGACGGCTGGCTGGCCCAGCGTATTTCTGAGCACCGGTTCAGTATTATCAACGCGCCAAAAGATCGGAACATCACTTTTACCTGCCCTTAACTTTGCGAAGAGATGCCCTGCCGATGAACACCAGCCTACTGATTAGCAACCGACAGACCTTTTTTGGCGCTGGCAGCCTGCAACAGCTGCTGCCGCTGCTCAACGCCGAGCCGCTGGCGACCGTGCTGTTCTGCGGCCGCTCGTTTCTTAATGGCCCCGCCTGGCAACGGCTACAGGCCGGGGTGGAACCGCTGCTGTGCGGCATCGAAGTGGTCAGCCACGAGGCTTCGCCCGCGGAAATAGACGGCTGGGTAGCACGCTGGCGCGGCAAGGCGCAGCGCGTGGTCGCCATTGGTGGCGGCAGCGTGATAGACGCCGCGAAAGCGGTCGCCGCCCTCAGCCAGCACCCGCTCAACACCCTGCGCTACCTGGAAAAGGTTGGCGATACGCCGGTCAGCGGCGCGACCCTGCCGCTGATCGCCATTCCGACCACCGCCGGAACCGGCAGCGAAGTGACGCAGAATGCAGTGATCACCGATAAAGCGGCGATCAAAGTCAAAGCCTCGCTGCGCCACGCTAACTTTGTGCCGCAGATAGCGATCCTCGACCCGCACCTGCTGCGCGGCGCGTCCGACCACGTGCTGGCGTGCTGCGGTATTGATGCCTTTACCCACCTGTTCGAGGCGTATCTCTCTGCAAAAGGCAACGCCTTTAGCCGCCAGACGGCCATCGCCGGGATGCAGGCGTTTATTCGCGGCTGGTCGGCGCTTAATCGTGACGATGCCAGCGGGGATGAAGCCCGCGAACAGATGATGCTGGCCTCCTGGCTGGGCGGACAGAGCCTGAGCATGGCCGGGCTGGGGGTGATCCACGGCATTGCCGGGGAGCTTGGCGCCATCAAAGATTATCATCACGGCGAAGTGTGTGGCCGCCTGCTGCTGCCGTTCCTCAGCCTGCTGGAGCAGAGCGAAAATGCGCAGCAGGTCAGACTGATGCAGCAGCTGGCCGCGCTGCTTTTCCCGCAGGCCTCACCCGATGCCCCGGCCCGTCAGCTGAGTGAGTGGTTACGCACTAACGCCATTACCCCGTTCTGGCACTCCCCGCCCGCGCTGAGCGCCGCGGAAGTTGACTGGATCCTGGCGCGTTCCAACAGCAAAAATTCGCTGGTCAGCTACAGCCGTGAGCAGCAGAACCGGCTGCTGAGCGAGGCGTATTCCATTAGCGATTAATGCCGCGGGCGGCAAAAGCGGCTTAATCGTGTCTACACTTACCCCCTGGCTCTATAAACGGGAGAACGTGATGAAGATTGATTTAAGCGGCAAAACCGCCATTGTCACCGGGTCCACTAAAGGTATTGGTAAAGGTATCGCTCAGGGTCTGGCTGCAGCAGGTGCCACGGTGGTCGTCACCGGGCGCACCCAGCCGCAGGTTGATGCGCTGGTCAAAGCGCTGGGCCACGGCGCACGCGGACATGCGGTTGACCTCGGTACGGCGGAAGGCTGCAAAGCCCTGCTGAAAGCCGAACCGCGCTGCGATGTGCTGGTGAATAATGTCGGCATCTTCCCCGGCGGTGACTTCTTTGAAACCGACGACGAACTGTGGCAGAGCATCTGGGACATTAATGTCATGTCGGCCGTGCGCCTCAGCCGCGCCTATATGCCGCAGATGATCGACTCCGGCTGGGGGCGAGTGGTGTTCCTCTCGTCCGAGTCCGCCATCAATATTCCTGCTGATATGATCCACTACGGCGTGAGTAAAACCGCGCTGCTGGCGCTGTCACGCGGGCTGGCAAAAGCCGCAGCCGGGACCGGCGTGACGGTCAACGCCGTACTGCCCGGGCCTACGCTGTCCGACGGCTTTGCCGACTTCTTTAAACAGGAGCTGGCTGACGGTGCGGATCTGGAAGAGCTGGGCGTGAAATTCGTCAAGGCCAATCGTCCGACCTCGGTGATCCAGCGCGCCGCCAGCGTTGAAGAGGTCAGCAATATGGTGGTGTACGTCTGCTCCCCGCTGTCGTCCGCAACATCCGGCGCGGCGCTGCGCGTCGATGGGGGCGTGGTCGAAACCCCGTTCTGAACAGCAGGCACCGCGCCGTGCGGTGCCTGTTTTTCGTTAGTGAAGATTAAAGATTTCGTTAAACCCTGCCGTCTCAGACTTTTACCCTTGTTCGCCCCGCCGCCAGACGCCACATTCCTTCTGTCTGAACATTGATTCAACCGCAAGGAATAACAAGATGAAAAAAAGCCGCACTATTGCCCTGTCAGCAATGATATTCAGCAGCCTGAGCCTGAGCGCGTTTGCTCAGGGTCCTGACGAGGGGCCCGGCCAGCAGCCGGTTAAGCACCCGCAGCAAAATCAGCCCCATCAGCCCCATCAGCAGAATCAGGGTGGAATACCGCAGCGCGGCGCTGAGCACCAGGCCAACAACCACCCACAGCAGCGCCAGCCCGATTTTCGTCGCGGTCGCCCGCTGCCGCAGCAGTATCGTGGTGAGGGATATCAGGTTAACGACTGGCACAAACGCGGCCTGAAAGCACCGCCGTCCGGCCACCGCTGGGTGAATGTGAAGGGTAATTACGTGTTAATTGCCGTCGCCACCGGGGTGATTGCCTCGGTGATTGCGCATCATTAAATTCGCCCTTTGCCGTCGCAACATACCGGCTACTGTAGGGGTCGGGCACGCCCGACCCGAAATGTTAAATCAGAATGAACTCCAGTTATCGTCCACCGATGCCAGCGCGGGTTTCGCCAGGCGTGGTGCCGGGGCGATCGCCGGAACTTTGCCCGCGCTGGCCGCAGCCACCACCGGGCGGCCAGACTGCAGGCGGAAGGCCGCCACCAGCTGGTTCATATTCACCGCCTGCTCCTGCAGCGACTGCGAAGCTGCGGAAGCCTCCTCCACCAGCGCGGCGTTCTGCTGGGTCACGGTATCCATCTGTCCAATCGCCAGGTGCACCTGCTCAATCCCCTGGCTCTGCTCCGAGGTTGCTGCCGCCATTTCGCCCACGATATCAGCCACCTGACGAATCGATCCCTGCACCTTCGCCATATTGTCACCGACGTCAGCGGCCTGAACAGAACCGCTTTCGACCAGCTGTGCTGAAGTCACAATCAGATCTTTGATCTCTTTTGCTGCAGTGGAGGAGCGCTGCGCCAGGCTGCGCACTTCGCTTGCCACTACCGCAAATCCGCGCCCCTGCTCACCGGCACGCGCCGCTTCCACCGCCGCGTTCAGCGCCAGAATATTGGTCTGGAAGGCGATGCCCTCAATCAGCCCGGTAATATCAGAGATCTTGCTGGAGCTGGTTTTAATTTTTTCCATGGTGCCGACCATCGCCGCCACGGCGTTGCCGCTGTGGACCGACAGATCGTTGGCGGTGCTGGCCAGCGTGCTGGCCTGGCGGGCGTTTTCGGCGTTCTGTTTCACCGTGTCGTTCAGGGTGCTGATGCTGGCCGAAGTCTGCTCCAGCGAAGCCGCCTGCTCTTCGGTGCGCGCCGAGAGATCTTCGTTACCGGCGGCGATCTGGGTGGACGCCGAGCTGACCGACTGCGCCGACGAGGTCACGGAGGTCAGCACCCCGGAAACGCGCGCCATCAGGCTGTTAAACGCCAGAGCGGTTTTACCGATCTCATCGTTGCGCGACGCATCAACCTGCTGGGTCAGGTCAAGGGATTCACTGACCGATTCCATCACGCTCTGCATGCCGTTCAGGCTGTTGCGCACGCTAAGAATAGTTTTCACCGCCAGCAGCCCCATCACAATAATGATGACGCTGGCGAAAATCAGCGTACCCCAGAACACTTTGCTATAGATTTCAGCATTCTGACGGCGCAGGTCGTTACCAATATCGATGTTAACCTGAATCTGGGCCTGCAGACCGGCAACCAGTTTACGCACAATTGCACCCACACCGTTTTCGCCCTGAATCATTGGCAAGGACTGTGCATCATCATGCGCACGGGATGCGGTAATAAATGCCGGCATCGCCCCCTGAATAGCGGTGATGGTGTTCAGCGCGTCATTCGTCATCTCGCGATCCTGATCGCTGGAGATATCATTCGCCATGTAGTAGTCGGTCAGCGTTTTCAGCCGTGCGACAATTTGCTCAATTTTGTTTTCAATCCCGGGTTGCTTGCTGTTGTCGTTTTCACTCTGATGCTCATACAGCGCAACCAGTAATCCGTTGCTGGCACTGATGGCTTTATCCAGGTCTTTAATACTGGGGATGGCATTCACCTGCACATATTCAAAGCGCGACTGGAAGCCGCTGATGGCGTACAGGGAGTAAGCGGAAAGCGCAATCAGAGAAAGCGCCAGGAGGGAAAAGATTAAAAACAGCCTTTTGGTGATGGTCATACTAAATCCCCTGCGTGTGGTGTGCCAGTAATCAGGCAATTAAGCTGGCTGTTATTGGTCAGCCATCATTATTGCCCCCGGTGGTTCCGGGGGCTTCAACACAGGGTTATCGGAAGTTTAGCGGGGTAACTTTACCCGCGGGGAACAACATTCAGGAATATATTTTCCATTTGCCTTACGGCAGCATCAGCACGCTGCCGTCACCTCTGCCAGCCAGCCGGGGCGCATTTCCGGCACCGCGCGCAGCAGCTCGGCAGTGTAGTCATCCAGCGGGGCGCTGAATACTTCACCGAGCGCCCCCTGGCGTACCACTTTTCCGTAGCGCAGTACCATCACCTCATCCGCCACCGCGCGCACCACGTGCAGGTCATGGGTGATAAACAGCAGCGAGACGCCGGTTTCCTGCTGCAGGGTTTTCAGCAGCGCCAGCACCTCACGCCCGACCAGCGGATCGAGCGCTGAGGTGGGCTCATCGCAGACGATCAGCTCCGGCTCTACCGCCAGCGCGCGGGCGATGCAGACGCGCTGCTTCTGGCCACCGGACAGCGCATGGGGATAACGCTCTGCCAGCTGCGGCGACAGGCCAACTTTCTCCAGCAGTTCATTCACCCGTGCCTTACGCTGCAGTGCGGTCCGCTCACTCAGGCAGACCATCGTCCGCTCAATCTGCAGGCCGATCGTTAGCCGTGGATTCAGGGCAGTGTCAGGGTGCTGATGAATGAGCTGCACGCGCTGCAGCTGCTGGCGCGTGCGCTGGCGCAGCGTGGCAGGCAGCAGCTGGCCGTTGAAACGGATTTCGCCCCGGGACGGCGCGACCAGACCACACACCGCGCGGCCCAGCGTCGATTTACCCGCGCCGGATTCACCGATCAGCGCCAGCGTGCGGCCGCGGCCGATTGCCAGCGACACCGCATGCAGCACCGCCTCCCCGTGGTAATCCACGCTGACTTCCGTCGCGGTCAGCAGCGGCAGCGTGCTGCTGCGCGGCGGGTGCGGCTCGCCGTGGCTGTGCAGCAGCTGGCGAGTATAGGCCTGCTGCGGATGGCTCAGCAGCGCCGCCGTCTCGCCACTTTCCACTTCGCGACCGTGACGCAGAACCATAATTCGCTGGCTGAGCTGCGCCACCACCGCCAGGTCGTGGCTGATATAGAGCGCTGCCACGCCGGTCAGTCGGATAATTTGCTGGATCGATTTCAGCACTTCCAGCTGGGTGGTCACGTCCAGCGCGGTAGTCGGCTCATCAAAGACAATCAGCTGCGGTCCGGCACAGATCGCCATGGCAATCATCGCACGCTGCAGCTGACCGCCAGAAACCTGATGCGGATAGCGATGGAAGAACTGTTCCGGCTGCGGCAACTGTAGCTGACTGAAGATCTCAAGCGCACGACGGATCGCCGCCTGGCGATCCAGTACGCGGTGGCGAATCGCGCTTTCAATTACCTGCTCGCCGATCTTCTGCGCCGGGTTAAACGCCGCGCTGGCCGACTGGGCAACGTAGGCGATTTTCGCGCCGCGCACCTTGCGCCACTGGCGTTCCGATAGCGCAGTCAGATCGCTACCGTCGAAGAGGATCTGCCCGCCGCTAAGCCGCATGCCGTGACGGAAGTGGCCGAGGATAGCCTGGCCGATGGTCGACTTGCCCGCGCCGGACTCGCCGATCAGCCCCAGCACTTCCCCCTTGCGCAGGGTAAAGGAGATCTCTTCCACCAGGGTAGCCGCGCCTGCGGTCACCCGCAGCTGTTTAACCTGTAATAACGCCTGTTCGCTCATGCTCTACTCCTGCCAGCTGCGGGTGTGCTGGCTTAACAGCCAGTCGGCCACGCTGTTTAATGCCAGTGCCAGTAGCGCAATCGCCGCGCCGGGGATCAGCGCCGCCCAAACGCCAAACAGAATGCCATCTTTATTATCGCGCGCCAGTCCGCCCCAGTCGGCGGTCGGCGGCTGAATGCCCAGCCCTAAGAACGACAGCGCTGAAAGAAATAGCAGGATAAAGATAAAGCGCAGGGCAAATTCGGCCACCAGCGTGGTAAAGGCATTCGGCAGAATTTCGCGCCACAGCACCCAGCCAAGGCGCTCACCGCGCAGCCGCGCTACCTCAATAAACTCCTGCGCGGCAATCTCCAGCGCCAGCGCACGCGCCACGCGCAGCACGCGGGTCGACTCCAGAATGCCGAGCACCAGCACGATCACCGGGATGGTCTTCGGCAGCATGGCTAACACCACCAGTGCCAGAATCAGCGTCGGGATGGCCATCAGAATATCGTTGAGGCGCGAGATCAGCTGGTCCACCCAACCGCCGAAGTAACCGGCCAGAAAGCCGAGGAAGGTGCCAATGGCAAAAGCCAGCAGCGTGGCCACCGCGCTGACGCTGAGCGAGGTGCGCGTGCCCCAGATCAGGCGGGACAGCAGGTCGCGCCCGAGGTTATCAGTGCCCAGCCAGCTGTCCGGCGACACGCCCGCCCAGGCGCTGCCGACCACCTGGTCCGGCGCAAACGGCGCCAGCCACGGCGCCAGCAGCGCCACCAGCACAAACAGGCTCAGCCCGATAACGCCGGGCAGTACGGAAAGTTTCAGCCTGAACATCAGATCAATTCCTTGTAAAACGCAGACGCGGGTTAGCCAGCAGCGTGATGATATCCGCCAGCAGATTAAGCAGAATGTAGATCCCCGCCAGCAGCAGCGCGCAGTCCTGGATCACCGGGATATCGCGCTTGCTGATGCTGTCGACCATATATTGTCCGAGGCCCGGATAGACAAACACGTTCTCGACGATCACCACGCCGACCATCAGCCACGCCAGGTTAATCACGATCACGTTAACGATCGGCCCCCAGGCGTTGGGCAGCACGTGACGAAACAGGATAGCCGAGGGTGACAGCCCCTTCATTAGCGCAGTATCAACATACGCCGCGTTTTGCGCGCTGACTAACGCTGCCCGGGTCATATTGCTCATATGGCCGAGGATAGCGAAGATCAACGTCATGCACGGCAGCGCGACGGCCAGCAGGCGATCCCCCAGCGGCATGCCGTCGGAGATGCTGCTATTGCTCGGCAGCCAGAACAGAGTGATCGAGAAGATCAGGATCAGCAGATAGCCGGAGAAGAACTCCGGCAGCGAGACGGCGGCGCGGGTGAAGAAGTTGAGCAGGCGATCGATCCAGCTGCCCTGAAAGCGCGCCGAGACAAAGCCAATCACCAGCGCCAGCGGCACGGCAACGATGGCGGTGAAAAACGCCAGCGACAGCGTATTTGCCAGCCTGTCGAGCAGCACCGGGCCGATAGCTTCGCGGCTGGTAAAGCTGTGGCCAAAATCACCCTGCAGCACGCCGCCCAGCCAGGCAAGATAGCGCCCGGCAGCGGGCTGATCCAGCCCCAGCTGTTGATTAAGCACCGCCACCGCCTGCGGCGTGGCGGTCTGGCCGAGGATAGCCGTCGCAGCATTGCCCGGCAGCAGCTGGATACCGACGAAAATCAGCACAGAGACCACCACCAGCATCGCTACACCCGCCAGCAGGCGCTGGCCAATCAGTTTTAACAGAGGAAGGTGGCCCTTCCCCCGGCGTTCAGATAAATGACTCATTAGCTGTTATGCAAACCACACTTTTTCCGCTGCACGGTTACCGCTCATGGTGAAGCCCGGGATCGCCACGAAGCCGTTAATTTTGCTGCTGGCGGCGTCCAGCGCATCGGCATACAGCGGAATAATTTCGCTGCCTTTTTCCACCAGCATCAGCTGGATATCGTGGTAAATCTGGCGGCGTTTCTGCTCGTCCTGCTCCCCGCGCGCGGCGGTCACCAGTTGGTCAAACGCTGGCTCTTTCCACTGCGACTCATTCCACGGCGCACTGCTGGTGAACACCAGCGACAGCAGCGCATCCGCCGTCGGGCGCAGCGACCAGTTAGAGGAGACAAACGGCTTTTTCATCCAGACGTTGTCCCAGAAGGCATCATCCGGTACGCGCTCTACCTTCAGCGGGATACCGGCCTTTTCTGCCGAGTTCTGATACAGCTGCCCGGCATCCACCGCGCCAGGGAATCCGGCCTCTGCCACCGACAGCACCAGCGGGCCGCTGAAGCCGCTTTTCTGCCAGTGATATTTGGCTTTTTCCGGGTCATACGGGCGCTGCGGGATATCTTTGGCGAAATAGGGGCTGGACGGGAAGATTGGGTTGTCATTCGCCACGGTGCCGAAGCCGCCGAGCACGGTTTTGATAATCTGCTCGCGATCGATGGCGTATTTCAGCGCCAGGCGACCGTCCAGGGTATTAAACGGCGCGGCCGTCGCCAGGCCGGGGAACGTGAAGATCTGGCTGTCGCGCGAACGCAGCAGCTGGATATTCGGCATGTGCTTAAGGCGCTCAACAATGCGCGGATTAACGCGGTTGATCAAATGTGCTGAGCCGCTGGCCAGCGCCGCGACGCGGGCAGTAGAGTCATTCATCGCCAGCGTTTCTACCGAGTCGACGTGGCCGCGCGCCGGGTTCCAGTGGTTCGGATTACGCTTCACCAGCGTGCGCACGCCCGGCTTGAAGCTTTCAAGAATGAACGCCCCGGTGCCAATACCTTTGTCGAAGTTTTCATTTTCGGCAGTGATGGCAAAGTGAACATCGCTCAGCAGCGCGATAAACTCGACGTTCGGCTCCTTCAGCTTGATGGTCACCTGATTGGGTGCCGTCGCCTCCAGCGACACCACCGGATCGAGGTAGCCTTTCACCGAAGAACTGGATTTCTCAGCGCGGTGATGGTTCAGCGAGTAAACCACGTCTTTTGCCGTCAGGGTGCGGCCGTCGTGGAACTGCACCCCTTTGCGGATGTTCAGCACCCAGGTTTTGCTACCGTCGCGGGTTTCCCAGCTCTCCGCCAGCGACGGTGTGATCTTACCGTGCTCATCCACTTCCGCCAGGCAGTTAAACAGCTGCGAGCCGACGAAGTACATATAGGATTCAAACCAGAACGCCGGATCAAGGCGGTCAGTGCTTGAGGCATTGTCCATGCCGACCTTCAGATGGCCGCCCTTTTTCGGCGTGGCCGCAGCGGTATCCGCTGCCCACACCGACTGGAATGGCAGGCCGGAACAGGCTGCCGCCACGGAGAGCGCGCCGGTAGTTTTGATAAAATCGCGACGATTCATCATGGTGTATTCCCTGTTTTTTTATCGTTGTTATGGCGCATGGCGCGGTGAAAATAAGGCGTTTACTTCAGCGCGGCGGCCAGCCGCGCAATATGCTGCGGCCCGATACCGCAGCAGCCGCCGACCAGCGTGGCCCCGGCAGCAACCCACTCCTGCGCCCAGCGCAGATACCCTTCCGGATGCGTGTCTTTACGCAGGCCGCTCAGCCCTTCGTTGGCCCCGCCGCCGTTGCTGCCGTGCTCGAATGCGTTGGCATAAACGCCAATCCCGGCAGCCGACCCGAGACGCTGCAGCGTGGCCTGCGCCTGCTGAACCGCAGAGAGCATCACTTCAGGATGGCTACAGTTGAACAGAATATTTTCTGCCCCCAGCTCAAGCGCTTTCTCCACAGCGGCCGTCACGCTCTCGCCCGAGCGCAGCGTGCTGGCAGCTTTCGGCTGGTCCGGGTCATCGTGCAGGCTGAACGACAGCCACAGCGGCTGCGGCTGATTGGCAACCGCCTGATGGATCGCCACGGCTTCAGCAATGGAGCTGATGGTTTCACCCAGCCAGACGTCAACGTAAGGTGCCTGAGCAGCCACCAGCACCCGGTGGATTGCGATGGCCTGCTCAGCGACAAACAGATCGGGGCGATAGGAACCGGCGGCGGGCGGCAAGCTGCCCGCGACTCTTACCGGATGTGCGGCAGCATCGGCTGCCTGGCGCGCCAGCTGACCGGCCAGCGCAGCAAGGCGCTCACCGTCTGCGGCAAAACGCGCTGCGCCGATATGGAAGGGAACCACGGCATAGCTGTTGGTGGTCAGGGTACCTGCGCCAGCCTCGACAAAGCTGTCGTGGACCGCACGCACCTGTTTAGGTGCCTCATACAGCGCCAGTGCCGACCACTCCGGCTGGCGGAAGGGCGCCCCCACCCTCGCCAGCTCACGCCCCATCCCACCGTCCAGAATCTCGATATGCTGCGTCATTGGCCTGTTCCCATTGAGAAATTTCTAATGGTGGCCATGCTACCGAAATTGATGGCTACATGTCCAGACGTCTATATGGGAAAGTTCGGGATAGTTTACTCACCCAGGGTTTAAAGAGGGTAAAGCGCCCGCAGGCGCTAGAAGATCAGTTTGGCAATGGCAAGACCAAAGCCTAAGACCGCGAACTGTGAAGTGACGATCCAGCGGGTTTGCGCAGCCAGGCACTGATGCAGTTCGACACGTAAACCGTTCACATCGCTTTGGGTGGCATAATTCGATTTGATAATCCCGACATCAATTTTCAGGGTGCTGACGTCCTCCTTTAATTCCTTAACATCACTCTTAAGCACGCCGACGTCATCTTTCAACCTGTCGACATCGACTTTCAAGATGCCAACATCCTTTTGCAGAACGCCCACATCTATTTTTAAGATACTGACGTCACCCTGCAAAATACCCACGTGCCCTTCCAGCCTGTCCATGCGATTGTCCATTTTCTCGTCCTTTGTATGTGCGCGTCTGATTAAACCTTGCTCAAACCGGAGACGATCTTATAACCGTTTCTTAGCCTGCAGCAAGTGCTGAGGGCACGGTTTTTTGCGGCGCAGGCCGAAAAATCACCCTGTAATGCAGTGCAACTAAGGAAAATAAAGTACTGATAAGTTAACGAGTTAGGTGTTCAGGTAAGAGGATTTTCTGCGCGGAGACGAAGATGCCGGTGGCGAGTGCCACCGGCAGAGAAGCGGTTAATGGTTGCCGACAATATTGCCGAGAATGATCGAAGTGATTATCCCGGTGGCCGCAGCAATCAGCACATAATTGCCGTCAACATAGGCCCAGTGCTCACCGCGCGGTGGCTCATCCAGGCCGCGATCGCGCCAGTCGTCAACCCGATAATCGTCGCCACGGAAGCGGTCCGGTGCCGGGTGGCCGCGACGGAAGTCATGGCCCTGCCACGCAAAATGGTCACGCTCGCCTGGACCACCGCGACCGCGATGGTCGTCGCCGCGCTCATTGTGCCCACGATCGTCATGGCGATCGTCGTGACGCTCATCGCCACCGTGATTATCGTGACCGCCCTGCTGATGCCACTCGCGGTCCGGGCCATTACCCGGACCGTCTGCGTAAGAGAGGGTGGTGAAAAGGCTGCTTGCTGTGAAAACGCTAATAATCAGTGCCAGTGTTGTTTTTTTCATGGGTGTATCCTCGATTTGCTCACGGCCTGCTGACTGCCGTGGCTTAAATATCGGGGATAACGCAACACTTCCCTATCTCACGAACTCCTAAAACCGAATGATTAGCGTCTTATTTTCACCTTCTTAACGCAATCCTTACTTAACCGTATGACAAGCCGCCGTTAATTCAGCTGGTAGTCAAGGGTGATCTCAGCGTTAAGCACCTGCGAGACCGGGCAGCCCGCTTTGGCCTTCTGGATGATGCTGTCGAACTTATCTTTATCAATGCCCGGCAGTACTACCTTGCTCTGCAGCTCAATTTTAGTGATGGCGAACCCATCCCCTTTTTTATCCAGTGACACATCGGCAACGGTATCGATGCTTTCAGGGGTGTAGCCTTCGTTGCCCAGCATCAGCGACAGCGCCATGGAGAAGCAGGCGGAGTGTGCCGCGCCAATCAGCTCTTCCGGATTGGTGCCTGGTTTGCCTTCAAAGCGGGTATTGAAACCGTAGGGCTGCTGGCTTAGCGCACCACTTTCGGTAGTGATGGTGCCTTTACCTTTTTTGATGTCGCCTTCCCAGTGTGCCTGTCCTTTCTTATGAATGGTCATTGTTTTCCTCCGGTTGTTTAGTCAGCTACCAGTATAGACACTGTCGGCGACAGCGCAGGTTGTTTACTGAGCAGACGAAAAAAAACCCGCCGGGCGGCGCCTGCCCGTGATGCGTTCGGCGGACCTCCGCTTCTCCGCGAACTTAACAATGAAAATAATAAGCTTCGTCAATGCATAATTGTCATATCGTTGTTTAACGATTAACTTTTTTGCACCCTGTCCATAAACCCTCTCAGGTCTTTTTTTCTGGAGCTGACAGGCTATAGACTGCTTAAGCCCAATCCGGGCGGAGCAGACTTAAGGACGAGAAATGGATAATTACCTGGATAAAAACCGCTTTATAAGCCTTTACTACGCTAACGCTCAGAAAGATGCTGTCATCCTGAGGAAAACCGCTGACCACGCAGGCTTTAGGTATTTAAGAAGTCCTGTAGTCCGCGACGGCTTCATGAAGAACATTGATACATTCATACAATCTCAACTGAATGGCATCAGTAAAAGCAAAAATGAGAGTGAGTGCAGAGAATGCATATTCAACCTCAGAAAGCAAAAAGAGCATATCGATAACCAGACATTTAGCCTTATGAACGGACGAGCTAAAATAATAGCATCAGGTCAGGTTGTTAAAGAGCTGGACACCTGGGGTTATATTATTAATGGCGTTGGGGTGGTTATTGGTGGAATTCAGTTTGTAGCTGGAGTGGGAATAGCAATTTCATCTGCCTTAACAGGAAACATTATAGGTGTGGGAGCAGGGGCCTTTTTGGTAGTACATGGGTTGAACTCTTTGCAAGAAGGGGGGTGAATTTATGGAAAGGTAAGGATGATACAGTCGGATTCATGAGAGAAAGATACATTGAAACGGCAATATTTCTTGGATTCGATAAACGAACAGGAAGCATTGCGTATAGTTCCGTAGATCTCTTACTATCCGGCTAGGGATTAGGTCGTTTAGTGTTAAAGCCAGACGAATTTTGCTTATTTAGGCATATCCCTACTGATTTTGTCAGGGGTTATAAAGTTGCCAGCGCCCCCTCATTAACGATAGAGGCCACAGGCGACACCCTTTCAATTTATAACGCGGTCACAGCCAAAAAACAACCCTACCCCTTATATTTAAAGTATATCTTCGCCCCTAATTTCATAGGGGCCATAACAAAAACAACAATGACTCCAAAAATGCAGCCAGACAGCATAATATAAAACCCCACATCATTACCCAATCTAAAAAACTCACTCACTGATAACAAAGCCAACATTATCAACATCATTATCGCAACAACAAAAACGCGTTTTATTCTCTTAATCACTTCACTGTGTGTGACACCATCTCTTTCCGACCAAAACTTGATAGAAGCAATTTCCTTAGACGTAAAGCCATATTTAATCAGCTTCTGTTCAGTATCATCAATCATCTTCATCCCTTAATTTTAACGTCATCCTATTGATAATAACTTTTTTACTTATCGTAATGTGCCGATTTTCAATATTATCGCGTTATTAGATTAAAAAACAGATTCGGGGTGATGTAGAGCAATAAAAAACCCGCCGGGCGGCGGGTTTGACAGGGGACTATTTTTTCAGGTTTGCCCTGACCTCTTGCACCTGGTCGGCGCTCACCGCAGCGGCTTTATTACTCCAGCCTTGGCGGATAAAGGTCGCCAGCTGCGCCACCTCGTCGTCGCTCAGGCGGTTGGCAAAGCCCGGCATCGCCAGCGTCGACGGTGCTTTAGCGGTGGAGGGCTGCTGCGCACCGGCCAGAATGGTATGGATAAGCCCGGTCGGATCGCCGGCATTAACAATCGTCGCCTGGTCCAGCTGCGGGAAGATGCGCGGCGCGCCCTTACCGGTAACGAAGTGGCAGGCACCACAGTTATCGAGGTACAGGCGCTCGCCGGTGGTCAGATTTTTCGCCGCCGTCAGTTTAGCTTCGGTCGGGCTCACGCTGTGGGTTGCCGCCGCCGGAGCAGGCGGGTTGCCGCCGATAAACTTCAGGTAGGCAGTGATTGCCTTGAGGTCCGCTTCCGTCATCCACGAGGTACTGTGCTCGATAACCGAGGTCATCTCCCCCCCCACCGCCGCTTTATCGTTACGCCCGGTCGCCAGGTAATCCACGGTTTCCTGCCCGGTCCAGCTCGGCAGGCCGCGCAGCGAGGGGACTTCCCAGCCGTTTAGTGACCCGCCGGAGAGGAACTTGCTGTCGCTGCTGTCGAGGGCTTTCTCGTTCATACCTATGCCGCGTGGCGTATGGCAGCTGCCGCAGTGGCCGAGGCTCTCCACCAGGTAGGCACCGCGATTGACTTCCGCCGTTGCCCCGCCAATGGGCTGGAACGGTTTATCGCTGGTAAAGGCCCAGTTCCAAAAACGCATGCCCCAGCGCTGGCTGAACGGGAAGCTGAGATCGGTTTCCGGCGGCTGCTCGGTGCTCGGCTTCACGCCCTGCATAAAGTAAGCGTAGAGCGCGTGCATATCGGCATCGCTGATTTTGGCGTAATCCGGATACGGCATCGCCGGGTAGAGGCGCGTGCCGTCAGGCAGCACGCCTTTGCGCACCGCGTCCGAGAACTGCTGCTCGCTGTACTTGCCAATGCCGTGCTGTTTATCCGGCGTGATATTGGTCGAGTAAATGGTGCCGAGATTAGACTCGATCGCCAGCCCGCCGGAGAATGCCGGTTTGCCCGGAAGAGTGTGGCACGCGCCGCAGTCGCCAAGGCGGGAAATGTACTCCCCCTGCTTTACCAGGCTGTCATCGGCCTGAGCCGAAGCCGCAAAAGTCGCCGCCAGCAGCACGGCATTGGCAAGCAGTAAACGTTTGAAGTTCATCATCGTCATCTCCTTATGCCTGAACCATCGGGCCGGGGTTTTTCAGGTAAATATCTTTAATCGCCTGGGCCGCCATCAGGGTGATAGCACCGATGGTGTCAGTCGGGTTCGCCTGGAAGTTCTGCGGGAAGGCGTTACCGCCCGGCACAAAGACGTTATGCACATCCCAGCTCTGCAGATACTTGTTCAGCGCGGAGGTCTGCGGGTTGTCGCCCATCACCGCGCCGCCGACGTTGTGCGTCGAGACGTATTTGGTCAGGTCGAAGTGCGCGTCCATTGGCAGGAAGCTTTCGCTGAAGCTGTCCGGGTTCAGCTCTTTAGTGATGTTGCTGACGATACCCTTCAGGTGCTGCTGCAGTTTCAGTTCGTTCTGCTTCCAGTCGAAGGTCATGCGCAGCAGCGGGTAGCCGTAATCATCGGTGTAGTTCGGATCGAGATCGAGATAGATATCGCGATACGACATGCAGGTGGTGGTGATGCTGATCTTCATCGAATGGCCGTACCACTCTTCCATCCCCTCTTTCCAGCCGGCGCCCCAGCTCGGAGTGCCTTTCGGCAGTGCGGTGCTGATGGGCGTACCGGTAGCCTGCGAGCTGTGGATCTTCGCGCCGCCGATAAAACCGAGGCCAGGACCGTCGAAGTTACCCGGAGAGATATCGTTAAACATCTGCCCGGTCGCACCGGCGGTGGCAAACGGGTTGAAGTTCTGATCTTTAAAGAACAGCGTCGCGCCGCCGTTACTGAGGAAAGCGTAGTTGCGCCCGACCACACCGTCTTCAGTGATCGGGT
This sequence comes from Erwinia aphidicola, assembly GCF_014773485.1. Taxonomy (GTDB): domain Bacteria; phylum Pseudomonadota; class Gammaproteobacteria; order Enterobacterales; family Enterobacteriaceae; genus Erwinia; species Erwinia aphidicola. Next base: position 251,863 of record NZ_JACXBP010000005.1, read on the forward strand.
TATACGGCTTGCCGATGCCGGACAGCAGCATCAGGCGCACGTTGCAGAACTGGAAGCTGCTCAGCACCACGATTTTCGCCGGCTGGAAGCATTCGTTGCCGTCTTTATCAATATAGATCACGCCTTTGGCGGTCTTCTTATCGTCGTGCAGCACCACTTTCATCACGTTGGCATGCACTTCATAGGAGAAGTTATCCATGCGCTTCAGCGCGTCCATCACGGCGGTCTGCGGTGAGGCTTTTGAATAGTTAAGGCACGGATACTTACTGCAGTAGCCACAGTAGTTACAGGGGGCGATCTGGTTGCCGTACGGGTTGGTCCAGGCGCGAGATACGCAGGCCGACGGGTTCGGGAACGGATGGTAGCCGAGCTTCTTTGCCGCTTTCACAAACAGGGTGTTGTTCAGCGTGTCTTCCAGCGCCGGTAGCGGCATGGGGTTAGCACGCGGGCCTTCAAAAGGGTCGCCGCCTTCCAGTATCTGGCCGCGCAGGTTGCCGGTAGTGCCGGACTGGCCGCAGATCATCTCAAATTTTTCGTAATAGGGTTCGATCTCTTCCCAACTGAACGGGAAGTCCATAATACGCATATCGTCCTGCAGCACCCCCGGGCCGTAAGCCTGGTCAGCATAGGTTTTCAGCTTCAGGTCGGTTGGCGTTGGGCGGATCAGCACCGCCGTCCAGTGCAGGCCGGAACCCCCGACGCCGTTACCCGGGCAGAATGCGCCCCATTTGCGCGTCGGCAGCGCGGTCTGGCTCATGTTGTAACGTACGGTGACGGCCGCTTCGGCGGTGGTCGCCATCACTTTGTTACGCACCGCGTAGGCGTACTCATCCGCCGGTTTCGGGTAAGCGAACTCTTCATAGCCGCGATCGGCACCGCGCTCCAGCGCCCGCACCTTCAGGCCAGCCATCGCCAGCTCAATGCTCATCAGCGAGCCAGCCCATCCCAGGCCGACGACAACGACGTCGACTTCTTCTTTATTGATTTGAGACATAATTAACCCTATCAACCCTTCATCTATCGCGTTGCAGCCGTGTGGGCTGCCTTTATTCACCCTGTTCACTGACTTCTGTAAGCTTCAGGGGGTTGGTTAAGTTGCCGCCTTGCCGCAACGCGAAATCTTTTGGCTGTCATTGACAAAAAACGAAAAAAGTAACAGCGGACTCAGGCGCGCTCGCCCTTGATGCTGATCGGGCCGAGTGGATACGGGACGTTATGCTGCTTCACCCATTCCAGATAGCTGGCGCGCGCGCCGGGGAAGCCGATGGCGATCCACGCCTTCATCCCTTTATTACCCCCGTACATCGGATCGGAGAGATAACCGTGCTTGGTATCGGCCAGCAGCCCGCTGAAGAACTGTGACGCCTTCAGGTCCGGCTCACCAAGGTCGGCAAACTTAATATCGTTTTTTTGCAGTTGGGTCAGGACGCTGTCTTTATCCTGCGCAGACAGCTGATGGAAGGGTTTCTGGTGGTTCTGCTGGCACCACTGATTTGCCAGTTTGATGCCGGTTTTGTAGATCTGCTGAGGACGAAACGGGATCTGATACCCCATGGTGGCCGGGGCGTGCGCATCAAACGGCCCTTTCATATAGATTTCATCGCCAGAATCGCCGTGGATCTGCTGATCGATAAAGATCGGGACGTTGGTTTCCAGCGCGCCGGGTGCTTTGCCCTTGCCGCCGGCGGGGATCAGGCTGTCGCAGGCGGCGAGAATAAACTGCCACTCGTCGCTGCTGAAGAAGATCGGCTGGTACTCCGTCAGTTCTGGCGCGGCCATTTCTGCCGCCTGGGCTGCGGTCAGCCCTTTAAACACCATCTCCCCTAACGGTAATGCCAACAGCGACCCGATTAAAAACTTACGGCGGGTGGTTTCTTTTTGAAGAAGCATAGCGTTACGACTCTCACTTGCATGAAAAGTACACCCCCGTAAAGCAGGTGTAATTAAGGTTAAATAACTGTTTTTATCTGTTTACATTGGGGCAATGTTAACCATACAGATATTTCTAAATGTAAAAATAAAATACATTTTGTTTTAAAGTTAACATTAATAATGGCTCTAACATTTCATAACAATGTCACCATTAATTACGGGGATTAAAGCGTGGGACTTAGCGGAAATTTATGCACGCCTGCCGTAAAAACGGGCAAGAAATGCGCGCATTTGATTAACTACCGAGATAATAACCCACAGTAATAAAGTCAAAGAATTCTTCATTCCCCCTGATGTCACTATGCCATTAGCCTGCACCATGGCATGCCAGAGATTTTTCCAGGCGATAAGCACAACAACAGGGAAAACATTGTGGCTGCGGAGAAGTTGCTAAGGCTGCTTCCCCTCAGCCGGAGTCGCGCTCAACCAGCTGAAATCCAAGGTCAACCACCGCATCCTGCGGGCTGCGGCCTTCAATTTTGTCGGCCAGCCGCGTTGCCGCATCCTCACCCATTTTCACCCGGTCGATCGCCACCGTGGTAATGGCGGGCTGGTTAAAGGCAGCAAAGCTGAGGTCGCCAAAGCCAATCACCGCCAGCTGCTGCGGCACGGACAGCCCGCGTGCGCAGGCCTCCATAATGACGCCCTGCGCCAGGGTATCCGAGCTGCAGATAATCGCGTCGAAGCGCTCTCCCTGCGCCAGCAGCTGTTTCAGCCCCTGCCGCCCGGCCGCGAGCGAGGTCGGTACCGGGGCATTAACGCCGCGAATTCGGCTGCCAGCCTGGCCCTGCATTGCATCAACCAGCCCTTTGCGCCGCTGCTGAGCGCGGCGGTCGCCTGCCCACACCAGCCCGAGATTCAGGTAGCCGCGCTGCAGGCAGTATTGACCAATGCAGGTGCCGATTTTTTCGTGCGAAAAACCGACCAGCATATCGAGCGGCGTCGGCGTCATATCCCAGATTTCCACCACCGGTAGCCCGGCGTTGAGGATGGTCTTGCGCAGCTCAGGGCTGTGATGAATGCCGGTCAGCACCATGCCATCAGGACGGCGTGAGAGGATGGTCGCGACGATCTCCGCTTCCCGGTCATACGAATAGCCCGTTACGCACAGCAGCATATGGTAGCCGCGCTGCGCCAGCCGATCGCTGATGGCCTGAACGGTATCAACAAACATGCTGTTGTTGATCTGCGGCACCACCACGGCGATCAGACGGCTGCGCTTTGAAGCCAGCCCACCCGCCAGCATATTGGGAATATAGCCGGTCGCCTGGATCGCCTCCATCACCCTTGCCACCGTCGCCGGGCGCACCACCTGCGGCTTATTAATTGCCCGGCTGACGGTCATCGGTGACAGCCCCGCCACGCGCGCGACATCTTCCAGCGTGGGGGTTTTACTGACGGCGGGTGCGAACGCATCGTTACGGTTTTTCATCGGCTTCCTGTCGGCTAAATGATTGCGCAATCATTTTTTCATAAATTGTCCAGGTGTAACAGGGTTTAACGGCATGTCGGGACAAGGGGGATTATGCTAAACTCGCCGCCGCCGGGGAGCGGGCGCTCCCCAACCGTTAAACAACCGAAAGGTGTAAAGCCGTGAATAAAAGAGCGATTGCCCCCACCCTGATCTTTATTGCCGCGATGGCATTTCTGGTGTGGTTTATTGCTTCCGGCGCCGCAATGCCGGGCAGCTGATTATCCGGCGGGCTGGTCCGCGCCGATCTCTACCTGCTGGCCGTCGGGCATATGGCGAATTTGCAGCGCAAACTGCGCACGGTGGCGCATCGCCTGGATACTGCGTACCGCCTGAAGATTCTCAGGGACAAATTCGCCCCCGGCAACAAACGGCAGCTTTGGCATCAGGCGGCAGCCTGAGGGTAATGCGCCATGCTGTTCCTGCCAGTCCTGCGCCAGCGGGTAGCCGGTCAGCACCGAATACTCTTCAAGGATCAGCGCGCACCAGTGCTCAAGGCTGGCGGCCAGCCAGCTGAATTCACCGGTTTCCGGCTCAAAGCTGCACACCGCATCCCCGCGCAGGCAGAACTGTACGCCGAAAATGTCTTCCGCAAAGAACAGCGCATCGCGCGCCATATCTTCATAGGCATCAATCCACAGCTCCGGCTGGTTCCACTGCTGAATACCCATCTCTTCGCCACTGCTCTGCCACGGAAAGATATGCAGCGCAGAGACAAACCCATAGCAGCCGTTTTTGCTGCTCAGCAGCTGGCGCAACTCATCCACCAGCGCGGGATGAGCGGAAGTGTCGAACTGCATTTCTTCCGGCGCGGGCGCCAGACTGTCGCTGCAGAGTGAGAGGAGTTTTGCCATTGAGGGGGTCATGTTCGGGTCCTGAAACGTGGAATTCGATAAATAGCCGTTAAGGGTAACACTGATTGGGTCAGTGAAAACAGCCTTGGGGTTATCTCAGGACATCGCAGAACAGGACGGGAAAGCGAGGGCGTTAACGGTCAGCGGGAACGATTAGCTAGCGTAGATTTTGTAGCTCACCTGCATCTGCGCTTTGCAGAAGATGCAGTTTGCACCGTGCGGATTTTTTGCGCTGATACTGAACGGGGAAAAACGATACTGACAACCGTGACATGACGGGCACTGATATTTGATATTTTGAATAGGTAACTGCCTTTTTTGATTTACGATTCTTATTGTAAGAAACGCTACCTTAACACGTTCGTTACATAATGTCTGTATTTTTATCCAGGTGTAGTAAATCCTGGTACAGCCCACTTAGCACGCCGCCTGCGGCAAACTGCTCTCTGATCCACTGTGTCACCTGCCCGCTGGCCGCATGCTGCGTCGCCAGCAGCATCGGAGAGTCCTGGCGCGGGTTCTGTACTGCCAGCGTCACCAGCCGCTGACCCGCCTCGCGCACCAGATAATCCGGCAGAAAACCAATCCCCTGCCCCAGCATCTGGCAGTGGTACTTGGTGGCAAAGTCCGGTACAACCAGCGATTGCTGACCGTGCAGTAACCAGCCCACTTTTTTATTCAGCGTTTCAGCGGTGTCCTCCACCATGATGGTGGTCCACTGGCGCAGCTGACTTTCGCCCAGCGGCTGCGCCAGGCGAGCCAGCGGATGATCGGGAGCGATAGCGAACTGCCAGCGCACGCTGCCAATCGCCAGATAATCAATGCCGCCGCCATCCGGCAGCGTATCCGGGGCACCTATCGCCACGTTAACCTGCTGATTGACCAACGCATCCCACACGCCGTTATAGACCGCCGTGGTGATCACCACCTGGCAGCCTGGAAACTGTTTATCCAACAGCTGGAGTAAGCGCGCGGTGTGATGCGGCGTGTACAGCAGCTGGTTGATGCAGATGCGTACGCGCGGCTCAATACCCTGAGCAATGGTGTCCACCCCGCGTTTAATGCGCTGAATGTCGTTGAGCAATTCGCCACACTTGCGCCAGAAATAGTGCCCGGCCTCGGTCAGCTCCACGCTGCGGGTGCTGCGGGTAAATAGCGCCACGCCCAGCCCGGTCTCGATGCGTTTTATCGCATAGCTGACGGCCGAAGTGGTGATGCCAAGCTCCTGCGCGGCTCTGCTGAAGCTACCGCAGCGCACCACGCTGATCAGTACCTGGAGATTTTCTTCATTAAAGATCGAGTTCATTGTCGCCCGCGCCCGCTAGCCAATAATATTGAACAGTATTCAACAATCTCAGCGTAAACGGTGAATTAATTTCAAGCGTATTCTCCTGATTATCAGTCGCTGTTATTGTCGATGAATTGCTCACCTTCGGTTTAAAGGGAATCTTATGTCATCAGCTAGCGATCAGACTACCCGCTTCCTCAGCGCCGCGCAGGCGGGAGAGCTGGCAACGTTACAACAGTGCCTGGCGGCGGGCGTTGACCTGAACAGCGTTAATCGTCAGGGCACCAGCGCCATCACCCTCGCAGCACAACATCAGCACTATGCCTGCGTTGAGTGGCTGATCGAGGCCGGCGCCGACATCAATCAGCAGGACAATACCTGCCTGAATCCGTTTCTGCTTAGCTGCCTCGGCGGCGATCTGACTCTGCTGCGCCTGCTGTTACCCGCCACGCCTGACCTGACGCGCCTGACGCGCTTTGGCGGGGTCGGCCTGACGCCCGCCTGTGAAAAAGGCCATGTGGAGATCGTGCGTGAGCTGCTGACCTCAACCGCGATCAACGTCAACCACACCAACTTTTTAGGCTGGACACCGCTGCTGGAAGCCATCGTGCTTAACGACGGCGGCGCGCGCCAGCAGGAGATCGTGCGGCTGCTGCTGGCGCACGGTGCCAGCCCGCATATGACCGATAAATACGGTAAAACGCCGCTGCAGCTGGCGCGCTCGCTCGGCTTCACGGCCATTGCGACTCTGTTAATGGATGCAGGAGCAGACGATGAATAATACCGACCCTAACCGCCGCGAATTTCTCAGCCACGGCGGAAAAATGCTTGCCGCCTGCGCGATGATCGGCGCGGGCAGCGCCCCCGCCTTTGCAGCGGGCAATTCCGCCCGCTGCGCCCAACCGGAGAGCAGGATGACCACCATTAACAGCAACCACTATTATCTGGATAACGTGCTGCTGGAGACCGGCTTCCGCTATCAGGATGAGGTGGTGGTTGCCACCGAAACGGCGCTGCATAGCCTTGAGATCAATAACGGCAAGATCGTTGCCATCGCGGCTAATCACTCGTTTGCCGATGCCAGCCTGCCGCGCTTTAACGCCGGGGGGAAACTGCTGCTGCCCGCCATGCGCGACATGCACATTCACCTCGACAAGACCTTTTACGGCGGCCCGTGGCGCGTTCAGTCGCGCCCGGAAGGCACCACCATTAAAGATATGATCGCCCTTGAGCATCGCCTGCTGCCGGAGCTGCAACCCTATACTCAGGAGCGCGCGGGCAAGCTGATTGACCTGCTGCAGTCGAAAGGCTCTACCGTGGCACGCAGCCACTGCAATATCGAGCCGGTCTCCGGGCTGAAGAATCTGGAGAATCTGCAGGCGGTGCTGGAACGCCGCAAGTCGGGCTTTAGCTGCGAGATCGTCGCGTTTCCGCAGCACGGCCTGCTGCTGTCAAAAAGTGAACCTCTGATGCGCGAAGCGATGCAGGCCGGGGCGCACTACGTCGGCGGGCTGGACCCGACCAACGTCGACGGCGATATGCAGCGCTCGCTGAATACGATGTTCCAGATCGCGCTCGACTACGACAAAGGTGTGGATATCCACCTGCACGAAACCAGCCCGGCGGGCGTGGCCGCCATCGACTACATGTTGACCACCGTCGAGAAAACCCCGCAGCTGAAGGGGAAACTGACCATCAGCCACGCGTTCGCCCTCGCCACGCTGACCCCGCAGCAGGTAGCGGAAACCGCAGCGCGCATGGCCGCGCAGCAGGTCACCATCGCCTCCACCGTGCCGATTGGTACACTGCATATGCCGCTGAAGCAGCTGCAGGAGAGCGGCGTATTTGTCATGACCGGGACCGACAGCGTGATTGATCACTGGTCCCCGTTTGGCCTTGGCGACATGCTGGAAAAAGCCAATCTGTATGCCCAGCTGTACACTCGCCCCGGCGAGTTTGCGCTGTCGCGCTCGCTGGCGATTGCTACCGGAAACCGCCTGCCGCTGGATGACATAGGCCAGCGCGCCTGGCCGCAGGTGCAGGATGAAGCCAGCTTCGTGCTGGTTGACGCCTCCTGCTCCGCGGAAGCGGTGGCGCGCATCTCTCCTCGCACCGCCACCTTCCATCAGGGGCGCATGGTGTGGGGCGCGGTCAGCGCCGCATAACCGACGGGTGACAAAAGTTTACAAGAGTGACTATTGCCAAACGGTGTACTGCCGTTAAGATAGTCGCTCTTTCTACTTGGGCAGATTATGCAAAAACGTCAGCGCATCGCGACAGGATTTCTCTTCCTGACATGCCTGGTCATACTGGTTTGTATGGCTCAGCGCGTGGCGAACCTGCACGCCCTGCAAATTTTGCCGCAGACGGTCAGCGCCCAGGGTGCCGACAGCTCCCGCAGCGCAAAAGAGAGCCCGGTAACCCCGTGTGAACTGAGTGCGAAAGCGCTGTGCGCCACCCCACTCCTGTTCGACAGTGCCTTACCGCTGCTCGGTCTGCTGCTGATAGTGCTGGCCCTGCTGCGCCCGCGCCCGCTGTTTTACCCTCCGGCACATGAGTTCCGTGCCCCGCTGCTGCGAATACACCTCCTGCACTGCAACTTCCGCGAATGATCGACCGCTCACCCCGGTTCTGAAACATCATTCACGGAGAAAAACTATGTTTACCCTATTCAGGAGCGCTGTGCTCCTGCTGCTGTGCTGGCTGCCTGTCGTTCAGGCGGCCGATATCAGCCTGCAAAACCCGCAAAACACCCATGCTGAAGTGCGCCTGCGCGCTGACTCCAGCGGCAAAGAAGGCACGCGCCTGCTGCTGGATGTGCAGCTGCAAAACGGCTGGAAAACCTACTGGCGCTCGCCGGGTGAAGGTGGCATTGCGCCGCAGATCCGCTGGCAGGATCCGGCGCTAAAAGCCCGCTGGTTCTGGCCAACGCCGCAGCGCTTTGAGGTAGCCGGTATCAGCACTCAGGGCTATCACCAACACGTCAGCCTGCCGATCGTCATTGACGGCAAGGCCCCACGCACGCTGGCCGGTACGCTGACGCTGTCAACCTGTAGCAACGTCTGCATTCTGACCGATTACCCGTTCAGCCTCGACCTGAGCGAGTCCAACGCACAGAGCTTTAACTTCGATTTCGCCAACGCGATGGGCAAAGTGCCGATTGCCAGCGGCCTGAGCGAGACGCTAAGCGCCGGATATCAGCCGGGGGAACTGCAGATTGTCGCCGAACGCGCCGCCGGCTGGCAGCAGCCTGAGCTGTTCTTCGATACCCTAAGCGGCGCCAGCATCGGCAAGCCGGTGGTGAAAATTGACGGCTCGCGCCTGGAGGCGCGCGTGACGGTCAGCGATGAATGGGGCGACAGCGCGCCCGATCTGCGCGGAAAAATCCTCTCGCTGGTGATTGCCGATAGCGGTCTGGCACAGCAGAGCAGCGTCACCCTCGGCAGCGCACAGCCGCTCAGCAGCGACTCATCGCTGCCGCTGTGGCAGATGCTGCTGATGGCGCTGGCGGGCGGTTTTATCCTTAATCTGATGCCGTGCGTACTGCCAGTGCTGGGCATGAAGCTCGGCAGCATTATCAGCGTGGAGCAGCGCGACCGCCGCAGCGTGCGCCTGCAGTTTATCGCCTCCAGCGCCGGGATTATCACCTCGTTTATGGCGCTGGCGCTGCTGATGACGGTGCTGCGCCTTGGTAATCATGCGCTGGGCTGGGGCATTCAGTTCCAGAACCCGTGGTTTATTGGCGTGATGGCGCTGGTGACGCTGCTGTTCAGCGCCAACCTGTTTGGCCTGTTCCACCTGCGGCTGCCTTCCGCGCTGAACACGCGGCTGGCAACCAGCGGCGGACACGGGCTGGGCGGCCACTTCTGTCAGGGGGCCTTTGCCACCCTGCTGGCCACGCCGTGCTCCGCGCCCTTCCTCGGCACCGCCGTGGCCTTTGCGCTGGCGGCCTCCCTGCCGCTGCTGTGGGTAATGTTTATTGCACTCGGCATTGGCATGAGCCTGCCGTGGCTGCTGATCGCTGCCTGGCCCGCGCTGGCGTTGAAGCTACCGCGACCCGGCCGCTGGATGAACGCCGTACGCATCGCGCTGGGCCTGCTTATGCTGGCTTCCTGCCTGTGGCTGCTCAGCCTGCTGGCCAGCCGCGTCGGGCTGGTCAACAACAGCCTGAAATTGCCGGATGAGATCCACTGGCAGCCGCTGAGCGAGCAGGCTATTCAGCAGGCGCTGCACGATAAAAAACGCGTATTTATCGACGTGACCGCCGACTGGTGCGTGACCTGCAAAGCAAACAAAATCAACGTGATGCTGCGCGATGACGTGCAGCAAGCGTTACAGGCTGATGATGTTGTTGCCCTGCGCGGCGACTGGAGCCAGCCTTCTGCCGCCATCACCGACTTTTTAAAGCAGCGCGGCAGCGTGGCTATCCCCTTCAATCAAATCTACGGGCCAGGCCTGCCGCAGGGTGAAGTCCTCTCCCCCCTGCTTGACCGTGCCACCCTGTTAAAAACCCTGGCCGAAGCCAAAGGAACTGAACAATGAAAAAACTGACTCTCGCACTGCTGTTTGTCGCCACGCCACTCTGGGCCGCGGCCCCGTTTACCCCGGAGCAGGAAGTGCGCATTAAAGAACTGATCAAAGAGACGCTGGTGCAGAATCCGCAGATCCTCGCGGAAGCGGCGGATGCTTATGACAAGCAGGCGCAAAAACAGCAGGCTGACGTGGTAGGCCAGGTGATTGAGCAGAACAAAGATGCGCTGTTCAACGATGCCGGTTCACCGCGCATCGGGGCGAAAACGGCGAAGTTGACCCTGGTGTCATTCACCGACTACAACTGCCCGTACTGTAAGCAGTTCGATCCGCTGCTGGAGAAACTCGTTAAGCAGTACCCGGACGTGGCGGTGGTGATTAAGCCGCTGCCTTATCGCTCGGAAAGCTCGCTGACCTCGGCGCGCGCCGTGCTGACCACCTGGCAGCAGCACCCGGACCAGTGGCTGGCGCTGCACCAGCGTATGATGGCGAAGAAGGGCTACCACGATGACGCCAGCATTCTCAGCGCCGAGCAGAAGAGCGGCGTCACGCTGAAAGAGCCGAACAAGCAGAGCCTCGATACCATCAACAACAATCTGAAGCTGGCGCAGCATCTCGGTATTGAAGGCACCCCTGCGACGCTGATTGGCACCACGCTGCTGCCGGGCGCGGTGAGCTATGAGCAGCTGGAAGCGATGGTCAAGCAGCAGCTGGCCGCGGTTAAATGACGCGGCTGAAACGCTGGGGGCGCGAGCTACTGCTGTTTGTCGTCCTGCTGGCCGGCGTGCTGTGGGCGATGGATCTGTGGCGTGCGCCCCACGCTCCCCTCGCCTTCGCCGACCAGCCGTTGCAGACCCTTGATGGCCGCGACGTCACGCTGGCCGCGCTGAGTGCAGAGCGCCCGCTGCTGGTCTATTTCTGGGCCAGCTGGTGCGGCGTATGCCGCTTCGTCACCCCGCAGGTGGCGGAATTAGCCAGCAGCGGCCAGAATGTGATCTCGGTGGCGCTGCGTTCCGGCGAAGATGAAAAAGTGCAGCGCTATTTGCAGGCAAAGCGCTATCCGCTGGCCACCATCAATGACCCGCAGGGTAGCCTGTCGGGCAGCTGGCAGATTGGCGTGACGCCAACGCTGGTGGTGATCGACAAAGGCGCTATCGTCAGTACCACTACCGGCTGGACCAGCAGTTGGGGCATCAAGTTACGACTGTGGTGGGCCGGACGCCGTTAACAACAGGGGCGGGACGCCGCCCCTGAACATTCACAACAAGGCAGGTAAGGCAATGACAACCCCTCAGGCTCTGATTATTGGTGCTTCACGCGGTATTGGCCTTGGGCTGGCGAACACGCTGGCCGAGCGTGGCTGGCAGGTCACCGCCACCGCGCGCGGCGACGCGCCGCAGGCACAAGCCTCTATCCGCTGGCTGACGCTGGATATCAATCTGGCGCCGCAGCGTGAGGCGCTGGCCACCCAGCTGGCCGACAGCCAGTTTGACGTCATCTTTATCAATGCCGGCATTTACGGGCCGGATCACCAGCAGCTGGCGCGCACCAGCGACGACCAGCTGATGGCGCTGTTTATGACGAATACCTTCTCCCCGGTGCGCTGCGCCGAGCTGCTGCTGCCGCGGGTGAAGCCCGGCGGAATTATGGCGCTGATGACCTCACAGCTCGCCAGCCTGAACGAAAACCCGGACGCCACTTACCCGCTCTACTCCGCCAGTAAAGGTGCGTTGAATATGCTGGTGCGCGGGCTGCTGCCGCAGGCTGATAAAGCGCAGCAGACCCTGCTGTGCGTGCATCCCGGCTGGGTGCAGACTGATATGGGCGGAGCCAGTGCGCCACTGACGGTGGCACAAAGCGCCGGGGGCATTGCCGATCGGCTGATCGCCTGGCGCGGCAAAGGCGGCCATCACTTTATTGACTACGCGGGTAAAGAGCTGACGTGGTAGCAGGATTGACAGCAAACCTGGCCGCGACTCAGTCTCTGTCGCGGTCTGGCCTGTGAAGCCCGATCCCCCCCTGGATGCTGAAGGAGTACCCGCGCCAGCCATACTGAACTGAGCAGGCGAAACCTGTCACAACGATTCACTGTCAGCCCTCATCATCCCTCGCCAATTTGCCCTGTTTCCTCAATTTTTTTCGTCCTTGTCCGATGATAAAGTGAAACGCCCGCGACTAAAGTGTCGTTATCACTGCAGGATATCTAAATAAAATTTCCATTATTTTAAGCAGTTATTTTAATCGGGCGCTGCGATTGCCCGCATTCGCTGTACACCAACACCAGGAAATCGGACCTATGCAGGACAACGTAATTGAGCGCATCTCAACGGCGCTGGCTTCAGAAAAAACGCTTGAGGGCTTTGTGCGCCAGCTACTGGAGATGCTGGAGCTGGTGACCGGGATGGAGTCCACCTATCTGACGCATCTCGACCCGGAGGGCATCCGCCAGCATATTCTCTATGCGCGCAACAGCCAGCAGATGCAGATCCCTGAAGGGCTGTCGGTGCCGTGGCAGGACACGCTGTGCAAACGTGCTCTGGATGAGGGCCGCCCCTATACCTGCGATGTACCCGAGGTCTGGGGTGATTCGGCGGCGGCCAAAGAGCTGGGCATCATGACCTACGTCAGCACCCCGGTGATGACCGGCAGCGGCGAACTGTACGGCACGCTATGTGCCACCAGCGCCCAGAGCCGTGAGATGAGCGAGCACGCCACGCAGATCCTCTCGCTGTTTGCCGAGCTGATTGCCCAGTACATCCGTAAAGAGCAGCTGCTGCAGGAGTTGCAGGAGGCTAATGCGGCGCTGACGGCGGTGAGCTATACCGATGAACTGACTCGCCTGCCCAACCGTCGCGCCGTCTTCGAACGCCTGCCCGCGCTGTTCAGCCGCGCGCGCGGCGCTGAGCAGCAGCTGCTGATGGCTTTTATTGACCTCGACGGTTTTAAGCAGATTAATGACCAGTACGGTCATGAAACCGGAGATGAGTTTCTGAAGCTGGTCGGCCAGCGCCTGCTCGGCGGCACTCGCCAGGGCGAGGTATTCGGCCGCCTGGGCGGGGACGAATTTATGGTTGCCGCCCTCCTGCCCGACGCGGCTGCGCCGAACGCGGCGGCAGCTTTCAGGCAGCGCCTGAGCCAGCTGCTGGCCGGGCGCTACGCGATGCCAGCCTGCGCGCTGGATTATCAGGGCGCCAGCGTGGGGGTGATCGCGGTGAATCCGCTGTTCAGCACCCCGGAAAGCGCGGTGCGCGATGCGGATAGCGCGATGTATGAAGAGAAGAAACGCCGTAAGCAGGCATCGGCTGAGGCCGCCAGCCCACTGGCGCGGGTCAGGTAAAAGACTAAAGTTTCCGGAAAAGTGACCGATGGTATTAGCACTCATCCTGAACAGACCGGAAACATCATGTACCTGATTAAGCCTGCAGAGCTAATTCTGCTATCAGTGACCATCGCTTACTGCCTGGCAACCTATATGTGGTTTTAGTCCTCAAGGGATGAGGCGTGAACAAGCTGATTGACTCATGAAAAGTTAGCCGACAAACCTGTCGGCTTTTTTATTGCGCCAGGGCGGGATGCCCCTCACGGCTTTTTACCACAGTTCCAGCTGACCGCCACTGCCGGCACCGGTCTTGTTAACGCGCTTTTCCGGCGGTTGCGGGCGCAGCATTTCGCTTTTCAGCCATCTGATTATCACCGCGTTGACCCACTCCTGCTGCTGCACGCTCATGGGCTGATGCGCCGCAATATTGTGCCATTTGCTGAGACATCCGCGACAGCAGGTGGCGGTGGCGTGCTGGGCAATAAACACCGGATGGCCGCGCATCGGGGTCTGTTTACCGTCATTAACCGGTTCTGCCGGCGCCAGGCGGGCGCGGATAAACGCCTCCGCATGCTGGCCGATCACCTCTTCACCTTTCCCGAGGAAATAGCGATATTCCTCGCTGCCCAGATGAAAACGCTGGCGGAACGGAGATTGTGAGAGTCGCTGAAAGAGATCGTCGAGAGAAGGCATAGGTCAGGTTTTACTCACCGTATAGCTTTTCACTTTGCCGTTCATCAGGCGGATTGTCAGGGTTCTGCCTTCGGTAGTACTCATCGCTTTCGCCTGGCTGTAGGTCCACATCAGGATGCTTTGCCCTTCCGGGAACGGTGTTTCCGTTGAGGGCTGACCAAACAGTGCAATCAGCTGCTGCCGGGTAGTTTGGTCAGTTTTGATCTGCGCCAGCTTGCTGTCATCAAAGTTGTTCCCCACCGAAGCGGTACACCCCACCAGCATCAGACACAGCAGAATTGTTTTAAGCATGTTTAACCGTACCGTCAGAATTTTGGCTATTCTGGCACAGTTCATGGCGGGCGCATAAAAATGCGCAGGGTCTCCGCGCCACGTTCATTCAGGACAGGTCAGCATTCAGGGCAAGATTTATGAAATATATCAACTTTATCAAGGCCTCTGTGTTAACATCCTGCATCAGGCGGCCATCGTATAATGGTATTACCTCAGCTTCCCAAGCTGATGACACGGGTTCGATTCCCGTTGGCCGCTCCACTGTTTCTCGCATCACGGACTTATCCCTTTTTCTCCTCGGGCTTCACCAGCCGGATTGCGTGCTCCAGCACCTTCTGCTCTTCCCGATCCGCATCCATACGGTCATGGCGGGTCCTTTTCAGCAGCTCCGCTAACGTTTCGCGCCGCGTATCCATGCCAGCCTCCACCAGGACGATCGCCGCATCCCCTATCACCCGGCACACTTCGTCGTAATACTCTTCGCTCAGTACATCGCGCTTCATCTGCTTATTTCTCCTTTATTCTACTGACCATCACCTTTAAGCGTAGAATGCTGACCAGCAGTTTCCAGTTTGTTGCCCGGAGCAAAGGCAACCTAAGCGAAATTTTTGGTAAAATTTTGCTTACGCTTGCCGATAACCTTCAGCAGTGAAATTGATTGGTATGCAGAATAATGCTCACTCTTAAAACCAATGTTCCGGCCCTGATGGTTCAGCAGCAGTCGTTGAAAAACAGCTCGGCACTCGACGAGTCTATTCGCCGCCTCTCCTCCGGGATGAGGATCAACAGCGCCAGTGATGACTCTGCCGGGCAAGCGATCGCTAACCGTTTTACCAGCCAGCAGAAAGGACTGGCACAGGCGCAGCGTAATGCAGCCGATGGCCTGTCGCTGGCCAATACGGCAGAGGGAGCGCTGAGCGAAATCAACGACCGCCTGCAGCGCATCCGCGAACTGGCAGTTCAGGGGCTGAGCGAAACCTATTCACAGACCGACAGCGACGCCATTCAGGCCGAGATCAACCTCAACCTGAAAGAGATCGACCGGCTGAACAGTACCGCCAGCTTTAATGGCATCAGCCTGCTGAGCGGTAGTGCAGGTAGAGTGGGCCTGCAGGTCGGCGCGAACGATAATCAAAAAATTGACCTCGATTTATCGCGCGGTTTCAGTGTGGAACAGCTGGGTTTAAAAGATCTGATTATTCGCGGCATCAGCGGCTCCGTCACACCGGTTAACACGATTATCGGCAGCGCCAGCAATATCTCACTCAGCAGCGCCTCGGTGGCGGTGAGCTACAGCACGCCGACTAATCTGACCTCCGCGCAGCTGGTCAGAAGCAGCAATGGCAATATGCTCTACATCCAGGGAAACGACGCCAACGGCAACCCGGCCTACTACCCTGCTTCTTACGACGCCACCTGGTATACCGCGACGGCGAGCGGCACGGTAGATATCGGCGCTCTCGGCAGCAGCACGCTCTATAGCGATGTCAGTCGCGTTCCGGCCCGCACGATTCCCTCTGTAAGCTATCTGGATGACAGTGGTAACGCGCTCAACAACAGCCCGCCGCCGACGCTAACTGAAAGCAATGGTCAGTATTACATTGCACAAAATGATATCTATTACGCTGCCGATATCCGCTTTGGCACCTCCGGCGCGGTCACGGCGCAGATATCCAATGCCAGCGGCCAGCCCGACACCGATTTCAACCCGCTGCCCACCCAGTTAACGACCACGCCGGTGATTGATCCGGGTACTGCCACCGTCACATTTACCGATGCCAACGGCAATGCCGTGGCCAACAGCGATGCGCGGCTGGTAAAAAATGGCAGCCAGTACATGATGGAAGTCGCCGATGGCAGCGGTTACTTTCACTATTACAATGCCACCCTCAGCGCCAGCAGCGACGGCAGCACGACCTCGCTCAATGTCAGCGCCAACAGCATCAGTAGCCAGAACAGCTTTACGGCGGTGACTACTGTTAACGGCACCTCAGTGGTCACGCTCGACCCGGGAAATGTAGAAACCCGCTACGTTGATGCTAACGGTGCAAGCTACAGCGACGTACTGCGGCTGGATGCAGACGGCAACTATTATATGGATGTGCATAATGGCAACGGCACAGTCGATAAGACGGCCACGCTGGTCGAGCAGAAGGACGGCACCATCCTGCTAAAAACTCTGCAGGGGATTGGCGATGTGCAGATCTACTTTGCCACCACCCTGGGCGCCAGTACCGATGCCGCAACCAACTATACCCAGATGAGCATTGCGGAAGTCGGCTCAGAGATCCGCCTGCGCAATCCTGATGATCCGCTGGCCACCCTCGACAGGGCGATCGGCCGCGTTGACAGCCAGCGCTCACAGCTGGGTGCTACGGCCAACCGCCTGACCTCTGTTCAGAGTGTACAAAGCGCCACCGCCACTAACCTCGCGATGGCGCGCTCGCGCATAGAGGATGCCGATTATGCGCTGGAGGTTTCGGCGTTGACGCGTGCACAGATCCTGCAACAATCGGGCAGCACGCTATTATCGAAGGTGATGACGATGACGCCGCAAATGGTGCTTTCTCTACTTGAGGGGTGATTCAAAGGTTCTGTGTTGATTGTTTTTTACGCTGAATCATTGCCAGATGAACGCACAAAAATGTCAAGATTTGTGCCCGCAATTAAGCTTTGGCGAGATATATGCTATAAAGATGGGCTACTTTGAGACCGAAAAGGAATAATTATGGATGATGCAGATTTAGCTCAGGAACGCGAACAGGCTATTATCACGGCGGCGCTGTCAGCCCGTGAAACGTCGCTGAAAAGCCCGGATGGCCTGTGCCTGTGGTGCCGCGATGAGCCAATTGTCGCCAACTCTGCGTTCTGCTCCGCCGACTGCGGTGAGGATTACTCCAAGCACAAGCGCGAGATGAAACAACGCATTGAGTGAGGATCTTCGCGACGCGATTATCCGAAACGAAAAGGGCCCTGCACGGTATCCGGCAGCGGCCCTGATTTTATGACCTGAAACGTTTTATCTTTTATTTTACTTCATAGAAGTATGAAGATCCTGGCCTTTTATTCACCCAGCGTTTTGGCCTTAACTATCGCGCTTCAGGCGGTGTTAATGATAGAGGAATATGTTCCTGCCCGGCTAATGTTATCGGCTCAATGGCAGTATTTTCAGGTTGCTGGGTTTTACGATAATCCTGAAGTTTTGTGAGCAAGGGGCCTTTATTACTCATCAGATATTGTAAGCAGCGCTCGCGACTGAGAATAAGTCTCACTGGTGTTGGTAATATTTCATAAACTTTATTGAACAGGTTATTAATAAACTCATCGTCATTAAGTTTATCTTCTGCAATTCCAAGCAGCCCATTGAACACGACGTTTTCTACAATCGCACGGTACTTTTCCGGTACTAAATTTTTTTTTAGCGACAGTGAGCTGCTCAGCCTCCTGCAACTCACTGGAAAATTCAGCATCGGCTGGAATTAACTTGTCTTCCTGTGTCTGATGACCGCTAAGAGGCAATTTTTCTTTCAGACGCGCAAGGCGCCCGGTTAGCAGTGGCGACATGTATACTCCTGTAATGACATAACGTTTGCCGGGTGCAAGCTTACAATAAGGTTATAGCGGCTTGCCGATATCAATACTTATCGGCTTACTCGCAACAAACTTTACCCTTCCAGCCTGGGGTTCTCCTGCTCAATACTTCACCACCACATCCTCAAACGTAAAGCGTCTCTTCTGCCGCTGCTCCTGATAGCCGATGCGGATAAAGATGCGCAGCCGCTCCAGGTAGGCATAATCACTGCTCGCGCTCTTACCGTCACCGCGATCGTCAATGCAGTTAAACTCCAGATAACGGCCGGGGAAGGCCGGATTAATGGTGCTGGCCTGCTTCCAGTCGGCGGCGGTGCGGCACTGCTGGCCGAGCGATTTTCCGTCGCTTTGCTGGCTACTCCAGGCATATTTCATCCCCGCTCTCGGCGGCAGGCGGAACTCATTCTCCAGCGTGCGGGCGATAGACGGTTGTTTCGCAAGAGAGTCCCATTTTTTCAGGCTCACCAGATTAAACAGGCGCACCGACTGGGTGTTAAACGTCACCTGCCCCAGCGTCAGCTTCTCCAGCGTTAAGGTGGTGCCATCCGGCATTTTGTCGATAGTGACGCTGTACGCCCCGCCGATCTCTTTATCCTGCTTCTGGCTGAAGCTCAGGTGACGAAAGCCCGGCTGCTGCTGCGGAGAATTAAGCGCGATAGCCATATGCTCCTTAACCTCGTCAGGTAACGGATAGGGCTGCAGTATCGCCGCATCGTTGCGGGAAAAATCCGGCAGGGTTAACTGATGGTCTGCCGGGGCTTTCTGCTGCCAGAGCAGAGTCTGGCCGCTGCCCTGATAGTCACGTAATGTTTTTATCGCGCAGAGCTGCTGCTTCAGCGGCGCGGCGAGCTCTGTGCTGCTGTTCGCGGCAAGGCGGTAATCGGTCAGGTTACCTGCACTGTCGAGGGAGTATTCCGCGCGGGCAGTGGCCTGCTGTGTATCGCAGTGCAGCGTCCAGTCCGTGACTTTCACCGCGTAAGGGGCGGCATAGGTGCTGTCGCGATACTCGAGGGCAAAATCTTTCGCCAGCCGCAGGTGCAGAACGTCCGCACTGCGCTCGCTGCGGCTGACGTCGAGATACATCTGATTGCCCTGCTCATCAGCAGGCGCCAGCGCACGCCACTGCGGCACGGCGACCTGCTGCCGGCAGACATTCAGGTCTGGCTGGGTCGCTAACAGACTGTCGGCATCCGGCTCGATCACCACGCCCGGAGCGTAGCGGGAAATCGCATCGCTGCCGTAAACGCGCACCGCTTTGCCCGCCGGAGAGCTGACCTCGGCAAACAGCTGCGTTTTGACGCCGCTCTGGCAATCAACCTTCAGCCACAGATCGGTGGTTTGCCCGGTGGTGGTCCAGATGCGGTAGAGGGAATTAATGCTGTTGCCGACGCGCAAAGCGCTGGCTGGCTGCCACTCCATTTTTTCAATCCCGGCAGCAGGCTGGGCAAAAGCAGGAAAAGTAAAAATGCAGCTCAGTGCAAGCAGCGATAACCCTTTCATGAATAGTCCTTTAATTAAACGATATGGCCTTTGGGCGTCAGAATATTGCATAATAGCACGCGGTTTTTCCTGCTCGGGATCTCAATTATCCCCGTACGCTATTCATTCAGAGCCTGAATTGAGTTTCTGGTTTATCATTGACCAGACACTTAACGGAATAAATTTCAGATAAGGATGCCGTATGTCAACATTCACCCTCATCGCATTTCCCTTTATAGCGACAGGCCTGGCACTGATAGCGCTGTTCTATAAAAAGAAAGAGAAGAATTACCTTATTCCCGGCTTTGTTCTGCTTATCGCAGGTTTTGTCAATGCGGTAATCGGCATCAGCCTGGGCTGAAACGCTTATCCGGCTGCGGGCGAAATAATTTCGTCACGAAGTCAATCGCAGCGGAATAATAACGCGGGGTCAGTAAACAGAGAGCTTTTGCTCTCTGCCAGTTATGGGTGCGATGGGCCTGACGGCTCTGTTATTGCCCGCCTGCTTTATCAAACGGCGGTTTACCTGCCAGCATCTGCTCAATCACCTGCAGCACCCCCTCTTCGTTATTATTTGGCGCCTGATAGCGCGCGACATCCTTGACCTTTTGCGGCGCATTGGCCATCGCGAAGCTGAAGCCCGACTGTTGCAGCATCTCGATATCGTTACCGCCATCGCCAAACACCAGGATCTCGCTGCGATCGATACCCCAGCGCTTGCCGAGCAGATCCAGCCCGTGGCCTTTATGGTTGCCGGGCACGATTAAATCCACCGAGCCGTGGCCGCTGGAGGTGGCGGCAGCGGCATCCTTGTGCAGGCGGGCGATATCCGCCATTAGCGGCTCGACGTAATCATCCGACAGGTTGAGCGCGAACTTGAACAGCTTATCGTCACCCACGTCGTCGAGGCTGCGGATCGCCTTCAGGCGGTGGCAGTAGTGGCGCATTTTCACCAGCCAGCTCTCGGGGATGCCCTCAAAGTAGTACGCACTTTCACGCCCGCACAGGATGTAGCGCAGGTCGGGATAGTTGCCGTTATGCAGGGTGTCGAGCACCGCATCAATATCGGCACGCGAGAACGAGCCGCAGAACAGCTCTTCGTCACGGTCGATGATCCACGCGCCGTTCTCTGCCACAAAGGCGATCTCGCTGGCGATGTCGGGGAAGAAGGATTTCAGCTGGTAATACTGGTTGCCGCTGGCGACGACGAACTTAATGTCGCGCTGCTTCATTTGCTGATAGCAGGCCTGGAAACGCGCCCGGTTGTACTGTTTATTGTCGTCGAGGAAGGTGCCGTCTTTATCTACCGCCACCATTTTTACCACGGTCATCATGACTCCTTAACGTTTTGCAGGGGAAAAGGGTTACAGAGAGGATAACCTGGTGGGTGGAGAAAGCGCAGAGAAAGTCAGCAGCGGCGCAGAGACAACAAAACGGCAGCCTGTTATAATTTGACCATAAATCTGAGAGGGGATTGACGATGAGAACAAGCGAAATCAGCGTTGCTAACCGGGTTCGCAGGCTGGCTCAGTCGCACAACGTGGCCACTGAACCAGACGATATCAGCCGCATGGCCGTGGCGATTACGCGCCTTGCCGGTGACGAAGTACAGTTGGACAACATCCAGCAGCTGTTGGTTAATCTCAAAAGAAAAGGCGTGCTGAGCAAGTCTGAAGCCCTGACCATCCAGGGTGAATATCTTCAGGAGAAAAGGCACCTTAACAAAGAATTCTCCGTATGAGCTTTGATCCTTTCGGGGATTTCGATACTGCCGGATATCTTCATATATCCACAAAAACTCAAAACCTTCTTCAAACGATAATGTCACCCCAACGAATTAATAATTAAGTGCCACTCAAATAAGCGGCACCCTTTACTACGCGACTTTCAGGCCACGGCACAGATCTTTTCGGATCGTTAACGGGGAATCGCGTGCTGAGTAAAGCCGCAGGCAGTTCAGCCTGATCGACCTTACCCCGGGCGTTATTCCCCCACCGCCTTTGCCGCCAGCCCCTGGTTACGCATCCGCAACCTCCCGCATAATCTCCAGCCGTTCCATTAACAGCCAGGTGAGACAGTCGCGGGCGGTGGAGTTGGTCAGCTCGGTGATGGCGTACACCAGCGCACGACACTGGTCGAGCAATTCCGGTTCAGTCACGGCGGTGGCGGTAAACATACCGTCCATTTCGTGGGCAGAAAGCACGGCGTAGGAGGTGTCTTCAGTGGTCATATTGATGTTCTCGCTTTGAGGTAATCCATACCTCACCACTCCGCTGTCAAACGGGGTGGCGAGACGTAGCAGGATTGACAGACCGGTCAAAGCGGAACCCGGCGAGCGCAAGCGCTCCCCCACTACGCCTCACCATTATTTTGGCGTGCGTGTTCTTAACGGAAATTAAAAACCGCTGAAGTATAGCGGTTTATTGCCGCGCTTCGAAACAGGCTGTCAAACCCGGCTGCCCATTGTGGGGCAGCGCAGGGATCATATTGTCTGATGCTGACCCGCGACAAGGATTTATTTGGCTGAATTTTGAGCTTTAGCATTTTTGGTTGTGTGGGAACTCTGACAGAACGAAGGACATTGCAAGCCTCTTTATCCTTGGGTGGAACGATAAAAACACTTATTTTAAACTCGGAGTCAGGAGGTAAATATGTTTTTCTCTGTCGGGGTTGAGACAACCAAAGGTGAAAATACCGCGTATGGCATGATTGTTCCGGCTTTTTCAGCTTACGATTATGGCTGCTTTTCAGCCGCTGATACGCAGGGCGAGATTGCTGAAATGGTGCGGGATGCAGTACTGCTCACTGTGGAAGATATGATATTGAGTGGGAAATTTTCAGTCGAGCAAATTACTGATGCCGGATACCTCACCTATTCACGCGATCGTGAATATGCTGATTATGATTCCTGGTTTGTCATTGACGTGGATTTGTCGCGCTTTGAAGGTAAGCCAGCGGATTAATATCGATCTACCCGATATGCTGATAAACCGCATTGATATCCGGATAAAGACCGGCAAGGAATATATCGCGATCGTAGCTATTTTTGGCTAAAGCAGCAACGCGGTCGGTTTGTGCCATCTGAACTCATGCTCGCGGTCATGTGCTTTGGAAATGGCTCGATGATGGTGGGGCTTGCTCCCCTGTCGGCCTTTTATGAGGACTAAACCCTTACTTTCGACGGCAACGCTCTGAGCATTTGCGCACCTCATCCCAGCACTTTTCCCACTTTTTGCGCCATGTAAAAGGGCGCCCGCACACGCTGCAGATTTTCGTAGGGAGTTCTGACTTCTTCATCAACAGCAGCCTCCGGTAGGTGTTATCACATTATTTTAGCCTGATTCAGAACAGCCTGTCAGTGGATGAGGGATCGTGGATTGGCAAACAACCGCCATGCCGTTCTCTCCGGAAAGCAAACTGAACAGCCAAATGCTGGAAATGCCGTGGAGCAATCGTGGTGTGATATTCCGTAGCAGCCAGGCAAGCTACTCTACATGCATGGAGACATTCGGGAGGGATTAAGAATTGCGTAACTTATTGAAAAGTATTGGTACGCCCTACAGGATTCGAACCTGTGACCTACGGCTTAGAAGGCCGGTGCTCTATCCAACTGAGCTAAGGGCGCATGGTGATTGGGTCGGATTATACGGTGCGATCCCGCTGAGTCAACGATTTTACTGCCGCCGGGCATCTAATGCTGAACTAATGAACAGTCGTGAGGCAACCCGCTGGCCGTCAGCCATAAAAAAACCCACCGGGTGCGGTGGGTTGATCTTTGGCGCGGTGAACAGAGTGCCTTAGTTGGTCACTTTGTTTTTCAGCTCTTCGGCGCCCTGCTTGGTTTTATCCCAGCCTTTCTCGGTGCCTTCTTTGGTTTTGTCCCAGCCCTTTTGGGTGCCTTCGGAGATTTTGCTGCTGGTAGAGTTGCTCTCACCTTCCGCGGCGTGCTTCGCCTTCAGCTTCATCTCAGAACCCTCGTGCTGGGTTTTGTGCAGCTTCTCTTTGGCGGTATCGGCGCCTTTGTGCGCTTCCGCAACGGTGTTATCAGTCACGGTTGCCGCGAAAACCGGGGAAGCCAACAGTAAAGCAGACAGTGCAATAATGGTATTTTTCATCATTCCCTCTTTATCTTTTCGATGAGTTGCTGTGTTACGAATCAATCCTGGCACAGCCTGAGAGGAAATGAATTAGGAATTAACCGGGAATTGTAAGCACGGATTAATCCGATGCTGCACGATTGCACGCCAACTGGCGAATCTGTGCCTGACAGCAGCGTCCGCTTCTGACAAAATAGGCGTAATCCCCGATTTAACTCAACACAGATGGATCCCCTCTCTGATGGTAGCAAAAATTATTGACGGTAAAACGATTGCGCAGCAGGTGCGACAAGAGGTTGCAGAGCTGGTACAGCAGCGTCTGGCGGCCGGTAAGCGCGCCCCTGGCCTGGCGGTTGTGCTGGTCGGTGAGAACCCGGCCTCGCAGATTTATGTCGGCAGCAAGCGTCGTGCCTGCGAAGAGGTCGGTTTCCTCTCGCGCTCTTACGATATGCCCGCCACCACCAGCGAAGCAGAGCTGCTTGACCTGATCACCACCTTAAACAACGATCCGGAGATCGACGGTATCCTGGTGCAGCTGCCGCTGCCTGCGGGCATCGACAACGTGAAGGTGCTGGAACATATTGCCCCGCATAAAGATGTGGATGGCTTCCACCCTTACAACGTCGGTCGCCTGTGCCAGCGTGCGCCAAAGCTGCGCCCGTGTACGCCGCGCGGCATCGTCACGCTGCTGGAGCGCTACAATATTGACACTTACGGCCTGAACGCCGTGGTCGTGGGCGCCTCCAATATCGTCGGCCGCCCGATGAGCATGGAGCTGCTGCTGGCCGGCTGTACCACCACCGTCACTCACCGCTTTACCAAAGATCTGCGTCATCACGTTGAGCACGCCGATCTGCTGGTGGTCGCGGTGGGCAAGCCGGGCTTTATTCCCGGCGAGTGGATTAAGCCCGGCGCGATCGTGATCGATGTCGGGATTAACCGTCTGGAGAGCGGCAAAGTGGTCGGCGATGTGGAGTTTGATGCGGCCTCCGAGCGCGCGGCTTACATCACTCCGGTGCCGGGCGGCGTCGGTCCGATGACCGTGGCAACCCTGATCCAGAATACCCTGCAGGCCTGTGAAAATAACGACGATGGAGCATCAGCATAATGGCAACTTTCTCTCTGGGCGATCATCCCCATGTCGATCTCTGTGACCTGCTGAAGCTGGAAGGCTGGGTTGAGAGCGGCGCGATGGCAAAAATAATGATCTCTGGCGGTCACGTCACGGTGAATGGCGTGAAAGAGACCCGCAAGCGCTGCAAAATTGTCGCGGGTCAGACGGTTGAGTTTGACGGCGAAAGCGTCACGGTCACCGACTGATTAAACGCGCAACCTGAAAGGCTGCCTGCGGGCGGCCTTTTTTGATCGTGGTCCCGGCGGGAAAGCAAAACACGGGCCGACCGAAAAAGAGGGTCGGCCCCTACATGTGAGGGTGCGCGGGACACGGGCCGACCGAATAAGAAGGTCGGCCCCTACGAGGTGACGACCTGCGTGGCGCCGTCGACCTGGTGCAGCTGGTAGTGGCGGATCTCGCTATGTTCGGCGATCAGCTGCGCCAGCAGCGGAGAGTGGCTGGTGACCCACAGCTGGCTGTAGCGGCTGGCTTCGGCAATCAGCTGGGCCAGCGCCGGGAGCAGGTCCGGGTGCAGGCTGTTTTCCGGCTCGTTGAGCGCCATAAATGCCGGCGGGCGCGGGCTGAGCAGCGCCACCACCAGGCAGAGAAAACGCAGCGTGCCGTCGGACAGCTCAACCGCGTCCAGCGGGCGCAGGATCCCCTGGCGATGCATCCGCATCTGGAAGCGTCCGCTGGCGGCTTCTACCTCGAAGTGACTGTCGGGGAAGGCCTGCTCCAGAATGGAGAACAGTAATTCGCTGTGTCCGCGCTCGCGGATCGTCTCAAACGCGGCGGCGAGGTTGCTGCCGTCATGCGCCAGGATCGGCGAACGGATGCCGACCTGCGGCATGCGTATCGCGCTGCCTGGCCACACCGCAAACTCGTGGTAAAAGCGCCAGCCGCGCAGGTTCTCACGCACCTGCGACACCTCCGGATAGAGATGCGGGTCGGCCAGCTGACCAAACACCGACTCCTCCACATGCAGCGATGCCGGATAGGCCACGCGCTCGCCGTTGATGTTTTGCAGGAAGGCGGTCTGATTGCTGCGGTCCAGCAGCAGCGCAGCGCGGCGGCGCTGATGTCCGCTGAGCCAGATCTGCTCTTTCTTCACCACCGGGTCGAGATTGAACAGGCTCAGCAGCGGCTCCGGAAAGCCAATCTCCAGCTGATAGTCAAAGTCGTCCAGCTCCGCCGACAGCACCATGCGCTTCAGCTCGCTGTTGCGCTCGCCGCGCCGCGCGCCCCCTGCCCACATCGCTTTCTGGATGCCGCCATCCTGCGCCAGCGCCGGCGACAGCCGTTCGCAGGCCGCTTCATGCAGCAGGCGCACCGCTTTATACAGGTTGGATTTGCCGCAGCCGTTGGGGCCGGTGATAACGTTGAGCTGCCCGAGTTCCATTTCGAGGAAACGGATGGAGCGGTAGTTGGTGAGGGAGAGTTGTTTGATCATGTTGGCAGGGTCCAAAAAGCAGGGGGCGCGTTATCACGCGCCCCCTGGGGTTACTTACGGCGCCAGCTAGTGCCGCCCGCGCCGTCTTCCAGCACGATGCCCATCTCGTTGAGTTTGTCGCGCGCCACGTCGGCCTGCGCCCAGTCTTTCGCTTTACGCGCATCAATACGCATCTGGATCAGCGCTTCAATCTGCGCCACCTCTTCGTCATTGATATTGGCGCCATTTTGCAGGAACTGTTCCGGGTCCTGCTCCAGCAGGCCGAGCACGCCCGCCAGGACGCGCAGGCGCGCCGCCAGCCCGTTCGCGGCCGCTTTGTCGGTATCCTTCAGGCGGTTGACTTCACGCGCCAGGTCGAACAGCGCCGAGTAGGCTTCAGGGGTGTTGAAGTCGTCGTCCATCGCTTCGCGGAAGCGGGTTTCAAACTCTTCGCCACCGGCCACTTCAGCATGGGCGTCGGTGTTACGGATAGCGATATACAAGCGCTCCAGCGCGGAGCGTGCCTGATTGAGATTATCTTCGCCGTAGTTCAGCTGGCTGCGATAGTGGCCGGACATCAGGAAGTAGCGCACGGTCTCGGCGTCGTAGTGCTCCAGCACGTCGCGCACGGTAAAGAAGTTGTTCAGCGATTTCGACATCTTTTCGCGGTCCACCATCACCATGCCGGAATGCATCCAGTAGTTCACATACGGGCCGTCGTGGGCGCAGGTGGACTGGGCAATCTCGTTTTCATGGTGCGGGAACATCAGGTCAGAGCCGCCGCCGTGGATATCAAAGTGCTCACCCAGCTGCTTGCAGTTCATCGCCGAGCACTCAATGTGCCAGCCAGGGCGGCCCATGCCCCATGGAGATTCCCAGCCCGGCTCATCAGCTTTCGACATCTTCCACAGTACGAAGTCCATCGGGTTACGCTTAACGTTCTCGGCCACTTCAACGCGAGCGCCGGCCTGCAGCTGCTCCAGATCCTGGCGCGACAGGGAGCCGTAGTTCGGGTCGCTGTCGACGGAGAACATCACGTCGCCGTTGCTGGCAACGTAGGCGTGTTCGCGGGCGATCAGCTTTTCTACCAGCTCGATAATCTCGCCGATATGGCGCGTGGCGCGTGGCTCCAGGTCCGGCGGCAGAATGTTCAGCGCGGCGAAGTCCTTGTGCATCTCGGCGATCATACGGTTGGTCAGCTGTTCGATGGTCACACCGTTTTCGTGAGCGCGTTTGATGATCTTGTCATCTATATCGGTGATATTACGCACATAGTTCAGCTGATAACCGCTGTAGCGCAGGTAGCGGGCCACCACGTCGAACGCGGCAAAAGTTCTGCCGTGGCCGATGTGGCAGAGGTCGTAAACGGTAATGCCGCACACGTACATGCCAATCTTTCCGGCATGAATAGGTTTGAATTCCTCTTTTTGACGACTCAGGGTGTTGAAGATCTTTAGCATTGAGACATTCCGTTTAAGCGTGTGCGGGATTACGATAAAAAGTGAATCGAACATTCTGACGTATTTTTACCCCCAGCGCTATGTAAAGCAAGGGTATTGCCGCTTCCTTTATGCAGCGGGGCTGACGAGCCATCACTTTTTGTGATATAAGAGCCGTCTGTCGCACGGGGAAGACTTACGTCTCCGCCCCCGGCGCTCAATGTTAAATACTCCAACCCTGACAGGATGAGAAAATGGTTACTTTCCAGACTAATCATGGCGATATCGTCATCAAAACTTTCGACGATAAAGCACCGGCTACCGTTGCGAACTTCCTGGAGTACTGCCGCGAAGGTTTCTACGACAACACCATCTTCCACCGCGTGATCAACGGCTTTATGATCCAGGGCGGCGGCTTTGAGCCGGGCATGAAGCAGAAAGAGACCAAAGCTGAGATCCAGAACGAAGCCAGCAACGGTCTGAAAAACACCAAAGGCACGCTGGCAATGGCGCGTACTCAGGCTCCTCACTCGGCTACCGCGCAGTTCTTTATTAACGTGGCAGACAACGACTTCCTGAACTTCCGTGACGAAAGCCTGCAGGGCTGGGGTTACTGCGTGTTTGCTGAAGTGGTTGAAGGTATGGACGTAGTTGAGAAAATCAAAGCCGTGTCTACCGGCCGCAGCGGCATGCACCAGGATGTACCAAAAGACGACGTGATTATCCAGAAAGTCACCGTCAGCGAATAATGTCGCACACGCTGTTTATCGCAGATCTGCATCTGTGTACTGAAGAACCGGCAATCACTGCCGGTTTTCTGCATTTTTTACGCCGTGAAGCGCAGCACGCCGACGCGCTGTATATTCTCGGCGATCTGTTTGAAGCCTGGATCGGTGACGACGACCCGAACCCGCTGCACGCCGAAGTGGCGACCGCGCTGCGCCAGCTCAACATCCCCTGCTATTTTATCCACGGCAACCGCGATTTCCTGGTCGGGAAACGCTTCGCGCGCGCGGCGGGGATGACGCTGCTGCCGCAAGAGCAGGTGCTGGAGCTGTACGGCAGGCGCGTGCTGATTATGCACGGCGACACGCTGTGTACCGACGACGAGGGCTATCAGCGCTATCGCCAGAAGGTGCAACAGCGCTGGCTGCAACGCGTTTTCCTTGCCCTGCCGCTGTTCGTGCGCCAGCGCATCGCGCGCAAGATGCGCAACGGCAGCAAGCAGGCCAACCGCAATAAAGATCTCGCGATTATGGATGTCAATCCGCAGGCGGTGGTCGACGCCATGAGCCGCCATCAGGTGCCCTGTCTGATCCACGGGCATACTCATCGCCCGGCCGTGCATGCGCTGAGCATTAACGGTCTGCCCGCCGAACGCCTGGTGCTCGGCGCCTGGCACGAAGAGGGTTCGATGATCAAAGTCGACCCTGATGAGATTGCGCTGATTTCCTTCCCGTTCTGAATCAAAATTTTGGCGCCATCCTGCGCCAGTTGACGCCACGCAACCGTTTTCCTCGCCGCGCAGTCGTGATATTCTCTCTGCCCTTCCCACCCCGCAGCCCGTATCCGTGCTGCTGCGGTGACGTTTTACAATCACAGGAGTCAGACCCGCATGTCATCCAACGCCGCCCCGGCCCGCATTGCTATTGTTATGGGTTCCAAAAGTGACTGGGCAACCATGCAGTTTGCAGCGGAAATCCTCACCAGCCTCGACGTTCCGTTCCACTGTGAAGTGGTGTCTGCGCACCGTACCCCGGACAAACTGTTCAGCTTTGCCGAACAGGCCGCCGATAACGGCTTCCAGGTGATTATTGCGGGTGCAGGCGGCGCGGCGCATCTGCCGGGCATGCTGGCTGCGAAAACCCTGGTGCCGGTGCTGGGCGTGCCGGTGCAGAGCGCGGCGCTGAGCGGGGTCGACAGCCTGTACTCTATCGTGCAGATGCCGCGCGGCATCCCGGTCGGTACGCTGGCGATTGGCAAAGCCGGTGCGGCGAACGCCGCCCTGCTGGCTGCGCAGATCCTTGCACTGCACGATGCTGCGCTGGCGGGCCGCCTGGCAAACTGGCGCCAGACGCAGACCGATGACGTGCTGAACAACCCGGATCCGCAGGTGGAAGCATGAAGCCGGTCTGCGTATTAGGTAACGGCCAGCTGGGCCGCATGCTGCGCCAGGCCGGAGAGCCGCTGGGTATTGCGGTTTATCCGGTCGGGCTGGATGCCGAGCCGCAAGCGCTGCCGATTGCGCAGAGCGTGATCACCGCCGAGATTGAACGCTGGCCGGAAACCGCCCTGACGCGCGAGCTGGCAAGCCACAACGCGTTCGTTAACCGTGACATTTTCCCGCTGCTGGCGGACCGCTTAACCCAGAAGCAGCTGCTGGACCGCCTCGGTCTGGCGACGGCCCCCTGGCAACTGCTGTCCGCTGCCGACGAGTGGGCGCAGGTGTTCACCACCCTCGGCGAGTTGGCCATCGTTAAGCGCCGCACCGGGGGGTATGACGGCCGCGGCCAGTGGCGCCTGCGTGCGGATGAGACCGGAACGCTGCCCGCTGACTGCTACGGTGAATGCATTGTTGAGCAGGGGATTAACTTCTCCGGCGAGATGTCGCTGGTCGGTGCGCGCGGGCACGACGGTCACACCGTGTTCTACCCGCTGACGCACAACCTGCATCAGGACGGCATTCTGCGTACCAGCGTGGTGCTGCCGGACGTGGATGCAGAGCATCAGCAGCAGGCGGAGCGCATGCTGTCGGCGATCATGAATGAGCTGAACTACGTTGGCGTGATGGCGATGGAGTGCTTTGTGGTGCCGGAAGGTCTGCTGATCAACGAGCTGGCCCCGCGCGTGCACAACAGCGGCCACTGGACGCAGAACGGCGCGTCTATCAGCCAGTTTGAGCTACACCTGCGGGCGATTCTTGGCCTGGCGCTGCCCACGCCAGTGGTCAGCACCCCGGCGGTCATGGTGAACCTGATCGGCACTGACCTGAACCTCGACTGGCTGAACCAGCCGCTGGTGCATCTGCACTGGTATGAGAAAGAGGTGCGCGCCGGGCGCAAGGTTGGCCACCTTAATCTGGCGGACGTCAGTCCGGCGGCGTTAAGCGCAGCGCTGAATGCGCTGGTACCGATGCTGCCGCCGGAGTACGCCAGCGGCATTGCGTGGGCGGTGGAAAAACTCGGGTAATCATCCGTCTTAAGTAGGGGAGAGGCATGCCTCTCCCTTCCGTGCTTTATTCCGCGTAATACCCTCTGAACAAGGCCTTGCCCTTCAGCAGACGAATACCCAGCCAGCCGCCGCAGATCGACAGCAGCAGCGCACCGGTTAACGGCAGCGCCCCCCACAGCACGTAATCCGGCTGCCACGGGAAGTCGAATACCTTGCGCTGCAGCCCCCACAGCGCCGCTTCCGCACCGATGGCGGCCGCCACGCCGGAAACCAGACCGAGTAGCGCAAACTCGCACCACAGCGTGCCGCGCAGCAGCCTCTTGCTGGCGCCGAGCGTGCGGTACACCACCAGCTCCTGACGGCGCTGACGCATCCCGACCTGGATCTGCGCCAGCAGCAGCAGCACGCCACAGGCCGTCACCAGCACCACCATAATCTCCAGCGCCTGGCTAACCTGCGCCAGCACCTGCCCTATCTGACGCATAATGCTGCCGATATCTAGCAGGCTGAGCGTCGGGAACTGGCGGTTGAGCTGGGCCAGCAGCGCGCTGTTATTATCAAGGCGGAAGCTGGTCAGCCAGGTCTGCGGCTGGCCGTCGAGCGCGCCCGGCGGGAAGATAAAGAAGAAGTTAGGCTTCAGGCTCTCCCAGTCGACTTTACGCATGCTGGTGATCCGGGCGCTGAACTCTTGCGTATCGCCGGTAAAAGTCAGCGTATCCCCAAGCTTCACCCCCAGCCGCCCGGCCAGCTCCTGCTCAATCGACACGTCACCGCGCTGCGGCGGCCAGCTGCCGGAGGTCAGCGGATTATGGTCCGGCAAATCTTTTAGCCAGGTGAGATTCAGCTCGCGATTCAGCGAATTATCCATTTCAGGATCGGCGGGCTGGTGGTTAATCCCGGTCAGGCGCACGCGGGCAATCGGGTAGAAGGTTTCCGGCTTCACCTGATGCTGTTCAAGGAAGGCCTGCACCTGCGGCACCTGCTGCCCGGTGATGTTCAGCAGGAAGTAGTTCGGGCTGCCCGGCGGCATCTGCTGCTGCCAGCGGTCCAGCAGATCGCCGCGCATTACCAGCAGCAGGGCCAGCAGCATAAACGACAGCGAGAACGCCGCCAGCTGGCTGAGGGTCGTCCACGGCTGGCGCAGCAGGCGGTTAACCGCCAGGCGGAAGGCCAGATTGCGCAGCGTCAGGCGGCGCAGCAGCAGCAGGCCCCCCCAGCCGATGGCACCCAGCAGCAGCGAGAGCAGCACAATGCCCGCCACCAGCGCCCACAGCAGCTTACTGCCGCCGACCAGCAGCGCCAGCAGGCCAATCACCACCAGCGCCATCAGCGGCAGGTAGATCTTCAGCGGCCAGATATCGGCGACCGCATCGCGCCGCAGCACGCGCAGCGGCTGGGTTGCCAGCAGCAGGCGATACGGGCGCAGGCCGACCAGCAGCGAAATCACAAACAGCGATCCCACCGCCCACAGCCACGGCCAGGCGCTGGCGGCAGGCAGTTCGCCGGGCAGCACCGGGCGCAGCATCTGTAGCAGCAGCGCTTCAAAGCCGAGGCCAATGGCGCTGCCGACGATCGCCGCCAGCAGCAGCACCGCCAGCCACTGGCCGACAATCAGCCGCCGCAGCGCCCCTCGATTGGCGCCCAGGGTTTTCAGCACCGCCACCAGATCGTAGCGGCTGCGGCAGTAGTGGCTCATGGCGACCGCCACAGCGGCGATGGCCAGCATCAGCGTCAGCAGCGCCGACAGCAGCAGGAACTGCTGGGCGCGCTGCATCGATTTACCCAGCGCATCCTCCGAGTTCTCCACGCTTATCCAGCGCTGTTCCGGGGTAATCCGCGACGCGATATAGCTGTCGTAGCGCGCCAGCTGCTGCGGAGTACCGGAGAATTTATAGCGCCAGGTGACGCGGCTGCCGGGCTGAATAGCACCGGTCTTCGCGACGTCGGCCAGGTTCATCAGCAGGCGGGGCGCGGTCTGGAACGGGTTAAAGCCGGCGTCCGGCTCCTGAATCACCTCGCCGGCAATGCGCAGCGTGGTATCGCCAACGTCGAGGTTATCCCCGGCTTTACGCTCGAGCAGCGCCAGCAGTCGCGGTGCGGCCAGCACCGTGCCCGCCGCCGGTTTTAACCCGGCTGGCGCAGTGCTCAGCTCACCAAACATCGGGTAGAGATCGTCAACCGCCTTCACCGAGGCCAGCTGGGGCGTATCGCCCGCGAACGTCATGGTCATAAAGGTCAGCTGGCGCCCGACCTGTAAGCCGTCGGCACGCGCCTGCGTCAGCCACTCCTCCGGCACTTCTTTGCCGCTGCGCAGCGTGCGGTCGCCGGCCATAAAGTCGCGGCTCTGCTGGCTCAGCCCTTTCTCCATGCGGTCGCTAAGCGAGCCGAGCGCCAGCACGCAGGCCACCGCCAGCGTCAGTGCCAGCCAGACAATCAGCAGCGAGGGCGACTTCCACTCGCGCCAGAACCAGCGCCAGATCATGCTTCCTCCCACAGCTTGCCGTCGCGCAGGCGCAGGCGGCGGTCGCAGCGGGCGGCCAGCTGTTCATCGTGGGTGACGAGGATCAGGGTGGTGGCGAAGTCGCGGTTCATGGAAAACAGCAGGTCGGCAATACGGTCGCCGGTTTTGCGGTCGAGGTTGCCAGTCGGCTCATCGGCAAACAGCAGCGCCGGGCGGCCGTTAAACGCGCGCGCCAGCGCCACGCGCTGCTGTTCCCCGCCGGAAAGCTGCGCGGGCAGGTGAGTCATGCGCTCGCCTAACCCCAGCTGGGCCAGCAGCGCGGCGGCCTGTTCGCGGCTCTGGCGGTCGCTGTCGCCGCGCAGCAGGGCGGGTAGCTGGACGTTTTCCTGCGCGTTAAGGGTCGGCACCAGCATAAACGACTGGAACACGAAGCCGACGTTTTTCGCCCGCAGCGCCGCCCGCTGCTCTTCGTTCATCTTGTGCAGTGGCTGGCCGAGCATCAGCACTTCGCCTTCGCTGCCGTCGTCCAGCCCGGCCAGAATTCCGAGCAGCGTCGACTTGCCCGATCCCGACTCGCCGATCAGCGCGAGGGTTTCAGCCGGTTTGACAACCAGCTCAACTCCGGTAAGGATGGAAAGATGATGATCACCCTGACCGACGGACTTACTAAGACGATGAACTTCAAGAATGTTTTCCGCTGGCATTACCCTGTCCTGTTATTATTAGCCTTGATGACGCTGCGTGCGACGGCGGCAGATACGCTGCTGGTGCTGGGCGACAGTCTGAGTGCCGGTTACCGCATGTCCGCCACGGCCGCATGGCCTGCGTTACTCAATGATAAGTGGCAAAAGTCGCCGTTGATTGTTAACGGTAGCATAAGTGGCGATACCGCGACGCAGGGACTGGCACGTCTGCCGGCGCTGCTGAAACAGCATCAGCCGCGCTGGGTACTGATTGAGCTGGGGGGCAACGACGGTTTACGTGGTTTCCCGCCGCAGCAGGTAGAGCAGGATCTGAACCAGATCATTAGCCAGGTAAAGGCGGCAAACGCGCAGCCGCTGCTGATGCAGGTGATGCTGCCCGCCAACTACGGCAAACGCTATACGCAATCCTTCGCCGCCATCTATCCCAAAGTGGCAAAGCAGTATTCAATCCCGCTGGTGCCGTTTTTTATGGAGCAGGTCTACCTGAAGCCGGAGTGGATGCAGGATGACGGGATCCACCCGAATCCGGCGGCGCAGCCTTTTATTGCCGAACTGATGGCAAAAGAACTGGCCCCCCTAGTTAAGCATGAGTAACCCGGCGTTGGGCGCCATAGCAGGTAAAGAAATGCAAAAATCGATAGTGATTACCGGGAGTTCCAGCGGTATCGGTCTGGTATCCGCCAACGATCTGCTGCGGCGCGGCTACCATGTGATTGCCGCCTGCCGTAAACCGCAGGATGTAGAGCGCATGAACCAGCTGGGTTTCAGCGGCGTGCTGCTCGACCTCGACGATGCTGCCAGCGTTGAGCGGGCCGCCGCGCAGATCCTCACTCTGTGCGGGGGCGATCTCTATGGGCTGTTTAACAACGGCGGCTTCGGGTTGTATGGCCCGCTGCAGTCGATCTCCCGCCAGCAGTTGGAGCAGCAGTTCGCCACCAATCTGTTTGGCACCCACCAGCTCACCACCCTGCTGCTGCCGGCTTTGATCAACGGCGGCAGCGGGCGCATTATTAACACCAGTTCGGTGATGGGATTGATCTCTACGCCGAAGCGCGGGGCTTACGCCGCCAGTAAGTATGCGCTGGAAGCCTGGTCCGATGCGTTACGCATGGAGCTGCACGGCAGCGGCGTGCGCGTCAGCCTGATCGAACCTGGCCCGATCCACACCCGCTTCACCGATAATGTCCATCAGTCGCAGCAGGACCAGCCGGTGAAGAACCCCGGCATTGCCGCGCGGTTCACGCTGCCGCCGGAGGCGATTCTGCCCAAGCTGCGGCACGCGCTGGAGAGCCGCCACCCGCGCCTGCGCTATCCTGTGACGCTGGTCGCACACGCGCTCAGCGCGTTACGCCGTTTACTGCCGGGCTGGATGATGGATCGGTTATTACGCCAGAATTAGCCTGCGGCCCTTGAAGCTGCGGCCTCTGCCCCCATACAGTTAGCAACATCAGTCATTAAAGAGATGAAATTCATGTCACCACAAGCCGCGATCGTCGAGATTAACGAAACCAACCTGCACCAGACGCTGGAACAGTCGATGCAGATCCCCGTTCTGTTCTACTTCTGGTCCGGCCGCAGCCAGCACTGTGAGCAGCTGACGCCGCTGCTTGACCGCCTGGCCCAGGAGTACGCCGGACAGTTCATTCTGGCGCGCCTGGATTGTGACGCCGAGCCGGCCGTAGCGCAGCAGTTTGGCCTGCGCTCGATTCCGACCGTGTACCTGTTCCAGAACGGCCAGCCGGTTGACGGCTTCCAGGGCCCGCAGCCGGAAGAAGCGGTGCGCGCCCTGCTGGAAAAAGTGCTGCCAAAAAAAGAGCAGCTGTTAGCGCAGCAGGCGATGCAGCTGATGGACGAAGGCAAGCTGATTGATGCGCTGCCGCTGCTGAAGGATGCATGGGCGCTGAGCAATCAGAATAGCGAGATCGGCTTCCTGCTGGCGGAAGTGCTGATTGGCCTCAACCGCAGTGAAGAAGCCGAAGCGGTGCTGAAAGTGGTGCCGCTGCAGGACCAGGATACCCGCTATCAGGGGCTGGTGGCGCAGATTGACCTGCTGAAGCAGGCGGCGGATACGCCGGAAATTCAGCAGCTGCAGCAGCAGATTGAAGCCGAGCCGGATAACGTCGAGCTGGCCACCCAGCTGGCGCTGCAGTTCCACCAGGTCGGGCGCAATGAAGAGGCGCTGGAGCTGTTGTTCAGCCATCTGAAGAAAGATCTCGGCGCGGCCGATGGGCAGGCGCGTAAGATGCTGCAGGAGATCCTCGCCGCGCTGGGGACCGGCGATGCGCTGGCCGCGAAATACCGCCGTCAGCTCTATTCTCTGCTGTACTAAGAGCGGGACGACCGAAAAAGAGGGTCGTCCCCTACAAATGATTCACATACCGGACGACCGAAAAAGAGGGTCGTCCCCGACAAATGATTCACATACCGGACGACCGAAAAACAGGGTCGTCCCCGACAAATGATTCACATACCGGACGACCGAAAAAGAGGGTCGTCCCCTACAAATGATTCACGCACCGGACGACCGAAAAACAGGGTCGTCCCCCACCGTTGCGCAAAGCATGACCCCGTAGGGGTTGACCCTCTTTTCCGGTCAACCCTCCACGGTTGGCACAGGTGCCAGACAGGGGCGGCAGGTAACGCCATCAGCCCCTACAATAATAACAATCCGGAGGTTATTTTATGTTTACTGTGATTCCCGTCATTATCGTTCTGGCACTGATCCTTGTCTGGTCCGGGATAAAAATTGTTCCGCAGGGCTACCAGTGGACCGTGGAACGTTTCGGTCGCTACACTAATACGCTGCAGCCTGGCCTGAACCTGGTGGTCCCGTTTATGGATCGCGTAGGTCGTAAAATCAATATGATGGAACAGGTGCTGGATATCCCCTCACAGGAGATCATCTCCAAAGATAACGCCAGCGTCACCATCGATGCCGTGTGCTTTATCCAGGTGGTCGACCCGGCGCGCGCCGCCTATGAGGTCAGCAACCTTGAGCTGGCGATCATCAACCTCACCATGACCAACATGCGTACCGTGCTTGGCTCGATGGAGCTGGATGAGATGCTGTCGCAGCGCGATAACATCAATACCCGCCTGCTGCATATTGTCGATGAAGCCACCAACCCGTGGGGCATCAAAATCACCCGTATTGAGATCCGCGACGTGCGCCCGCCTGCCGAACTGATTGCGTCGATGAACGCGCAGATGAAGGCCGAGCGTACCAAGCGCGCCGATATCCTCGAAGCGGAAGGGGTACGTCAGGCGGCAATCCTGCGCGCCGAAGGCGAGAAGCAGTCGCAGATCCTGAAAGCGGAAGGCGAGCGTCAGTCGGCATTCCTCGCGGCCGAAGCGCGTGAACGCGGGGCAGAAGCAGAAGCGCAGGCTACCAAAATGGTGTCCGAGGCGATTGCCGCCGGGGATATTCAGGCGATTAACTACTTCGTGGCGCAGAAATATACCGACGCGCTGCAAAATATCGGCTCCTCCAGCAACAGCAAAGTGGTGATGATGCCGCTGGATGCCAGCAGCCTGATGGGCTCCATCGCCGGGATCGGTGAATTGCTGGGCGAAAGCAAAGCGGAGCGTAAACGTTGATGCTGCTGGATGAGCTGTTAGCCAATCCGTGGTGGCTGTGGCTGACGCTGGGCGGCCTGCTGCTGGCCGCCGAGATGCTCGGGGCCAGCGGCTATCTGCTGTGGAGCGGCGTGGCGGCAGTGCTGGTCAGCCTGCTGGTGTGGCTGGTGCCGATGCCGTGGGCATGGCAGGGGCTGAGCTTCGCCGTGCTGACCATTCTCGCCGCGCTGTGGTGGTACAGCTGGCTGAAAGGCCGCGATCGCCACCAGCCCCCCTCCACCTTGAACCAGCGCGGGCAGCAGATGGTTGGCCGTCAGCTGACGCTGGATGCGCCGCTGGTCAACGGCTTCGGCCATGTGCGCATTGGGGACGGTAACTGGCGCGTGCAGGCGGAGGAAGATTTGCCTGCGGGAAGCGACATTGTGGTGGTGGCGGTGGAAGGGATCACGCTGCGCGTCGTGCGCCGCGCTGGCTAACTACGTTGCGCGCTGTGGCAGCAGCCCGCCAGATGATCGATGATTGGGCAGTCGGCCCCGTCATCACCGGGGCAGCTGGCTGCCAGGTCTAACAGCTTCTGGCGCATCAGCTGCAGCTCGGTGATATGCGCTTCAATCTCCGCCACTTTGCTCAGCGTGCGCGCTTTGACATCGGCGCTGTGGCGCTGCGGGTTGTTGAACAGGCTGACCATTTCACGGCACTCATCCAGAGTAAACCCCACCTGGCGGGCCTGGCGCAGCAGGGTCAGCTCCTCCAGCTGTTTGGCACTGTAGCTGCGATAGCCGTTTTCCGTCCGCAGCGGCGGCGTCACCAGCCCTTTCTCCTCGTAGAAACGAATCGCTTTACTGGTTAAGCCGGTTTTTTTTGCCACGTCGCTAATGTTCATTATCGCCCCCTTGACCTTCCCCTTGATGGAAGGTTTAACCTCCATAACTAATGCAAAAACAGTTCCGGGTCAAACCGGATTAACAGGAGTGATGATATGTCGCAAATAACCTTACTGGCTCTCGACGGTCTGACCTGCGGCCACTGCGTGAAGCGGGTGAAAGAGACGCTGGAAAAACGCCCGGATGTTGAACTGGCGGAAGTCAGCATTGATGCCGCGCGCATTTCCGGCGACGCCAGTGCCGATCAGCTGATCGCCACGATTGAGCAGGCGGGCTACCATGCCCGCGTGGCGCAGGACGGTTCGCACCCAAAGGCTGATCCGCTGACAGACTCAGAAACTCAGCCGGAAGCGCTGACAGCGGATGATGCCACGCTTCCGGCAGAGAGTTTTCACCTGCTGATTGACGGCATGAGCTGCGCCAGCTGCGTCAGCCGCGTGCAGCATGCGCTGCAGGAGGTGGACGGCGTTAGCCAGGCGCGGGTGAACCTGGCCGAGCGCAGCGCGCTGGTGCTGGGTTCGGCGCAGCCGCAGTCCCTGATTGACGCGGTGACGCGTGCCGGCTATGGCGCAGAAATCATCGAAGATGACGTTAAGCGGCGGGAAAAGCAGCAGCAGAGCGCGCAGGCCGCAGTGCAGCGTTTTCGCTGGCAGGCGGCGCTGGCGCTGGCGCTCGGTATTCCGCTGATGCTGTGGGGCATGGTCGGCGACAATATGATGTTGAGCGCCACCAACCGCAGCGGCTGGCTGATGGTTGGCGTAGTGACGTTGCTGGTGATGGCGATTGCCGGTGGGCACTTCTACCGCAGCGCGTGGAAAAGCCTGCGCAACCGTACGGCAACGATGGATACCCTGGTGGCGCTCGGCACCGCGGCGGCCTGGCTTTACTCCATGGCGGTCAACCTGTGGCCCGACCTGTTCCCAATGGCCGCCCGCCACCTCTACTATGAAGCCAGCGCGATGATCATCGGCCTGATTAACCTTGGGCATATGCTGGAGCAGCGCGCGCGCCAGCGCTCGTCGCAGGCGCTGGAAAAGCTGCTGGACCTGACGCCACCGACGGCGCGCGTGGTCACTGACCGGGGCGAGCAGACCCTGGCGCTCAGCGCAGTGACGCTGGGGATGACGCTGCGGGTCAACACTGGCGATCGCGTGCCGGTTGACGGCACGATTATCCAGGGCGAAGCCTGGCTGGACGAGGCCATGCTGACCGGGGAAGCGGTTCCGCAGCAGAAATCCGCAGGCGATACGCTGCATGCCGGAACGGTGATGCAGGATGGCAGCGTGCTGCTGCGGGCCGATGCGATTGGCAAAAATACCACCCTGTCGCGCATTATCCAGCTGGTGCGCCAGGCGCAGAGCAGCAAGCCGGCGATCGGCCAGCTGGCGGATAAGATCTCGGCGATCTTTGTTCCCACCGTGGTGGTGATTGCGCTGCTGAGCGCCGCCGTCTGGTATCTGTTCGGCCCCGCCCCGCAAATCGTTTACACGCTGGTGATCGCCACCACCGTGCTGATCATCGCCTGCCCCTGTGCGCTCGGTCTGGCCACGCCAATGTCGATTATTGCCGGCGTCGGGCGCGCCGCCGAGTTTGGCGTGCTGGTGCGCGATGCCGATGCACTGCAACGGGCCAGCACCCTCAGCACGCTGGTGTTCGATAAAACCGGCACCCTGACCGAGGGCAAGCCGCGCGTGGTGGCGATTCAGTTGTTTAACGGGGCCGATGAGCCGTCGGTATTACGCCAGGCTGCCGCGCTGGAGCAGGGTTCCGGCCATCCGCTGGCGCAGGCAATCGTCGCGCGTGCGGGCCTTAGCTCCCTGCCGGACATTGCGCAATTTCGTACAATACCGGGCCAGGGCGTCAGCGGCATACTCGACGGCATTCCGCTGCTGTTGGGTAACCCCGCGCTGATGGCGCAGCAGCAGATTGCCACCGATAGCGTGCAGCAGCAGATGGATAAGCTGGCAGAGACGGGGGCTACTCCGGTGCTGCTGGCCGCCGACGGCCACATTGTCGCCCTGTTTGCCATCCGCGATCCGCTGCGCCAGGAGAGCGTCGGCGCGCTGCAGCGCCTGCACCAGCGCGGTTATCAGCTGGTGATGCTGACCGGGGATAACCCAATCACCGCCTCTGCCATTGCGCGCGAAGCCGGGATCGACAGGGTGATTGCGGGCGTATTACCGGCGGGTAAAGCCGCAGCGATCGCCCACCTGCAGCAGCAGGGTCAGCAGGTGGCGATGATTGGCGACGGCATCAATGATGCCCCGGCGCTGGCGCAGGCCGATGTCG
Organism: Erwinia aphidicola; assembly: GCF_014773485.1. Taxonomy (GTDB): domain Bacteria; phylum Pseudomonadota; class Gammaproteobacteria; order Enterobacterales; family Enterobacteriaceae; genus Erwinia; species Erwinia aphidicola. The sequence continues at coordinate 292,457 of NZ_JACXBP010000005.1, forward strand.
GCATTGCCATGGGCGGCGGCAGTGATGTGGCGATTGAAACGGCGGCGATTACCCTGATGCGCCAGGATCTGAATGCGGTGGTCGATGCGTTATCCATCGCCAAAGCGACCCTGCGTAATATGAAACAGAATCTCCTTGGGGCGTTTATCTATAACGCGGCGGGGATCCCGATCGCGGCCGGGGTGCTCTACCCGCTGACCGGCACGCTGCTCAGCCCGGTGGTGGCTGGCGCAGCAATGGCTCTCTCTTCGATTACCGTGGTCAGCAACGCCAACCGCCTGATCCGCTATCGTCCGCCGCAGCACTGAATCCTCGCGGCTGCGCTTCGTTTTGCCCTGTCCGTCAGCGAGTTATCGCGTTAGCATGGTGGCACTAAACGGATGAGGCGGGAAATGATGAGGAATCTTGTGCAGGTACTGCGGGCGCTACGCGACAGGTTCTGGCCGGTGAACTACAGCTATCCGGCGCTGGACGTCACGCTGGGCGATTGCCGGCTGCATCTGGTCGGCAGTATTCATATGGGCACGCGCAATATGCTGCCGCTGCCTGCCGTGCTGATGGCGCGTTTACGCCAGGCCGACGCATTGATAGTGGAGGCCGATATTACCGCCGGTGGCTCGCCGTTCAGCGACAGCGCAGTCTGCCCACCGCTGGCAGAGCGCCTCAGCGCTGAGCAGCTCAGCCCCCTGCAACAGCGGGCGGCAGAGCTGGGGATCTCCCCGGAGCGCATCGACACGCTGCCCGCCTGGCAGGTGGCGCTGATGCTGCAGGCGCAGCAGGCTCAGCGCCTTGGGCTGCACGCCGACTGCGGCATCGACTATCAGCTGCTGCAGGCCGCGCGCGGGCTGGAAAAAAAGGTGATTGAGCTGGAGGGGCCGGAAACCCAGCTGGCACTGCTGAACTCCCTGCCGGACAACGGACTGCCGCTGCTGGAGGACACGCTGGAGCACTGGCACACCAACGCCCGCCTGCTGCAAACTATGGTCAGCTGGTGGCTGGAAGCGCCGCCGGGCAGCCTCGGCAAGCTGGAGCTGCCGAACACCTTCAGCAGCAGTCTGAACGACCTGCTGATGCATCAGCGCAATCAGCAGTGGAGCCAGCTGCTGCGCCAGCTCCCGCCGGGACGTTACGTGGTGGCGGTCGGCGCGCTGCACCTTTACGGCGAAGGCAACTTGCCCGGCCTGCTGAAAAAAGCATAAAAAAAAGGCCGATGTTGAAATCGGCCCGTCAATAACAACATTTTTATGATTTTTGTTATCGTCTCAGCCCTCGGGCTGACGCGGGCCAGATTGTCGCTCAAAGCGCAAAATTTCGCCAGTTTTTTATTCATCAGAGGTTCACTCTTTTATCATATCGCGCAAAGAAGGTGAGTGATTATGACACCCGCAGTAAAACTGCTTGAAAAACAAAAGGTCACATTTACGCTGCACCCTTACGAGCACGACAGCAGCGAAACGCATTTTGGCGATGAGGCGGTGCGCAAGCTCAATCTCAATGCGGATCAGGTGTATAAAACGCTGCTGATCGCACTAAATGGTGACAATAAGACGCTGGCCGTGGCGGTCACCCCGGTTGCCGGACAGCTGGATCTGAAAAAGGTGGCGAAAGCGCTGGGGGCGAAAAAGGTCGAAATGGCCGATCCGCAGTTTGCGCAGCGCAGCAGCGGTTATCTGCTGGGCGGCATCAGCCCGCTGGGGCAGAAAAAACGCCTGCCGACGGTTATCGACCAGCTGGCGCAGCAGGTTGCCACCATTTATGTCTCCGGCGGCCGCCGCGGGCTGGATATCGAGCTGGCCCCGCAGGATCTGGCGCAGCTGCTCGACGCCCGCTTCGCCGATATCGCCAAACGCGATTAGTCCGATCGCTGGGCAATCAGCTGATCGATCATCCAGCGCCCTGCCGGCCCCGGCGGCGCCCGGCGTGACCAGACGGCATCCACCTGAATATTCTGCGGCCAGCCCGCCACCGGCAGCTCGCGCAGCAGCTGATGACCAAACTGTTCGGTGAGCCAGCGCGGCAAAATACTCCAGCCAAAGCCCTGCTCGGCCATCTCCAGCAGCAGCAGATACGACGGTGCCAGCCACACTTTTCCGGCCGGTGCGGGCTGCTGCTCCACCCAGGTATTGAGCCGCAGCTGGCGCAGCTGTTTTAACTCCGCTTCACTGACCTGCGCCTGCTGCGCCAGCGGATGATCCTGATGCAGATAGATCGCCATCTGCGCTTCAACCTGCAAGCGCTGCACGCAGATATCCACCGGGTAGTGCTGCTGCACCCGCACCACGCCAATGTGCGCACGGCCATTTTGCAGCAGATCGATAACGTCGGCATCCTCGGCAATCATGCACTCAAACTCAATGTCCGGGTAACGCGCAGAGAGGCGCTGCAGCAGCGATTCATGATAATCGGCCTGCCAGAAATCGGAGATCGCCAGCCGCAGACAGGGTTCCACCTCCCCCGCCAGGCGCATTGCCAGCTCATCCAGCTGTGATGACGCCGCGAGGATCTCTTTCACCTGCGCCAGCGCCCGTTGGCCGTTTTCGGTCAGCACCGGGGTGCGCGCCTCGCGGTTAAACAGCGTGAAGCCAAGATCGCTTTCCAGATTGGCCACCGCCGTGCTGACGGTGGACTGGCTTTTGCGCAGCGCACGCGCCGCCGCCGAGAACGAACCGCTTTCTACAGTCTGAACGAAGGCTTCAAGAGATTCCGGGGAGTAGCGCATAGATATATCGCTTTTATCGATGGATAGTCATTTTATCTTAGCAAAAAAACGGCGGATAATGACCAACATATTTGGGCCAGGCATGCCAGGCCCCAACGGCAATTTACTAGCCCTGTTTTACTGAAAATAATGGAGTTCACTATGTCTGGTCGTTCCCTGAAAGAACGGTTCTTTCACGCCGCAGGTTTTGAGGTTCTGGCGATTGCGATTGTTTCGCCGCTGGCCGCGTGGGTGATGGATAAACCGTTATTCCAGATGGGCGCGCTGGCAATTATGTTGTCAACGGTAGCAATGGTCTGGAACATGATTTATAACGCCGGTTTTGACCGCTTGTGGCCGCGTAATAAGGTTAAGCGAGGAGTGGGATTACGCGTGCTGCACGCGCTGGGCTTCGAGGGTGGATTTATTCTTATCGGCCTGCCGATTGCAGCCTGGATGCTGGGCATTTCGCTGTGGCAGGCATTCCTGATTGAAGTGGCGTTTTTCCTGTTCTTCCTGCCTTACACCATGTTGTATAACTGGCTGTACGATAAAGTGCGCGAACGGATTTGTCGGGGCGGCCCCTCTGTTTCGGTCCGCCCGTAGGCTGACGTTTGGGTCGACCCAAAAAGCGGCCGACCCCTGGAGAAAAAAATCCATTAACGCATGACAGTATCGATTTTCGCCTGGCGCCATTTCTTCGGTGCCAGCGGCTTCTCATCCTCTACCGGCTTTGCACTCTCGGCCGGTTGCTCTCCGCCCTTTTGATAGACAATTTCTCCGGCAGGCTGGTATTTCGCCACGTCGAGCGGTGAGTGGCTCTCAATGTACTGTTTCAGCACTTCCGCATCGACAAAGCCGGTATTCACGTAGCCCGGCAGCTTATCAATCACCGGGTAACCGTCACCGCCTGTGGCGTTAAAGCTTAGCGTCGCCATGCGGTAGGTTTTCTCCGCATCCAGCGGCTGACCATTGATCTTCACCGCGCTGACGCCCGTACCGTCGGCCACCAGGCTGACGCGGGCAAACTGAGCGTAAGCCCCGGAATCCACCTGCTTATTGGCCACCACCGCCAGATATTTTTCCACCTCGCTGCCTTTCATATCGACATACACCAGCGTGTTGCCAAACGGCTGCACCTTGAGCACGTCTTTATAGGTTATTGCGCCCTCTTCAATCGAATCACGCACGCCGCCACCGCTCATCACCGCGAAATCGGCTTTGGTGCGGTCGATCTGCCCTTCAAGGATCAGGCGTGCCATGTTGGTCTGTACAAAGCGTACCTTGCTGCGATCCCCCTCCAGATGGCCATTGACGCTGCCGATTTTTACGCCGAGCTGCGCTTCGCCTTTTTTCTGGAACGGCGTCAGCAGTTTCTGCATCGCGCTGTTTTTGACAATTTCAGGCGTGTAGTTCACCCAGCTGCTGCTGCCGTCAGCATTGGTAATCTTATGTTTCAGGTTGATCGGCACCAGTTCGTAGTGCTCCAGCGTCAGCTTGCCGTTCAGGAAGGTAAAGTCGGCGCGGCCAATATATTTGCCCCACTCGTGCGCCTGCACAATCCAGGTGCCGTTCTGGCGGTCCGGCGTACAGGGGGTGCCCGGTACATAGTCGGCCTGCTTCACATTCTCTTTCGCCATACACACCGGGTCCTGCGAGTGGCCGCCGACGATCATATCGAGATAACCGGCAGGCAGCTCGCGCGCCATCTCCACATCGCCCGGGGCGTTGGAACCGTGCTGACCGTTGTCATAGTGCCCCATATGGGTGGCAGCAATAATCACGTCAGGCTTCTCTGTTGCACGCAGCTCTTCCACCACCGCTTTCGCTTCGGTGGCCGGTTTATGGAACAGAATGTCGGTAAAGTTCTCCGGGTTGCCGATCTTCGCCGTGTCATCGGTGGTCAGGCCGATCACCGCAATCTTCAGGCCCATGCGGTTGAACAGTGCATAGGGCTGGAACAGGCGCTTGCCGGTGCTTTTCTGATAGATATTGGCGGAAAGCAGCGGGAACTTGGCCCATTTTTGCTGCTGGCGCAGGACGGAAAGCGGGTTATCAAACTCGTGATTGCCAATCGCCATGGCGTCGTAGCCAATCAGGTTCATGCCGCGAAAATCCGGTTCGGCATCCTGCAGGTCCGATTCCGGTACGCCGGTATTGATATCGCCGCCGGAGAGGATCAACGTCGCGCCGCCGTGCGCCTGCACTTCATAGCGGATCTGGTCCATCATGGTTTTTTGCGCCGCCAGACCATACTCATCATGCTCGTTTGGCCAGAAGCGCCCATGGTGATCGTTGGTGTGCAGGACGGTAAATTTATAGGTGCGATCTTTCACCCACGCCTGCGCCATCAGCGGGGTGGATAACAGCGCTACCGTCAGCACGCTGATTAAACTTTTTTTCAGTACTGGCACTCTGCCTCTCCTTGTTGAACAACTGCATTAGGTAACAAAGTTTTAATTTTTTGTGACTTCCGGCTGATTATGCAGCAGGATGAGGTCTGAAGGGTAATCTCTCCGTCTTATATTGCAGGCAGGGGCACACCCTTGAACTTCTCTAATAAAAACAAATTTCGATGACAGGTTAATTTATGGCAAGTAATGACACCCTCGCTTCAGCGAATCTGCCGGTGAAGCGTACCGCTTTTGGCATTCTCGGCGCGATCAGCGTTGCCCATCTGCTAAACGATATGATCCAGTCGCTGATCCTGGCGATTTACCCGCTGCTGCAGAGTGACTTCTCGCTGAGCTTTGTGCAAATCGGCATGATCACCCTGACCTATCAGGTGACCGCCTCGCTGCTGCAGCCGCTGATTGGCTATTATACCGATAAACACCCGCAGCCGTGGTCGCTACCGATTGGCATGGGCTTTACCTTGTCCGGGCTGGTGCTACTGGCGATGGCGAATAACTTCCCCATGGTACTGGTCGCGGCGGCGCTGGTGGGTACTGGCTCGTCGGTGTTTCATCCCGAGTCGTCACGCGTGGCGCGCATGGCATCCGGCGGCCGTCACGGCCTTGCGCAGTCGCTGTTCCAGGTGGGCGGCAATCTGGGTAGCTCACTCGGCCCGCTGCTGGCCGCGCTGATCATTGCCCCTTACGGGCGCGGTAACGTCGCATGGTTCTCGCTGGCCGCGCTGCTGGCGATTGTGGTGCTGTTGCAGATCGGCCGCTGGTATCAGACTCAGCATCGCGCCAGTAAAAGCCATGCGCAGAGTGCCGTTAGCCCGCTGCCCCGCCGTCAGGTGGCGTTGGCCATTTCGATTCTGCTGGTGCTGATTTTCTCCAAATACTTCTATCTCACTAGCCTGAGCAGCTATTACACCTTCTATCTGATGCACAAGTTTGGCCTGACGGTGCAGAGCGCGCAGCTGCACCTGTTCGCGTTTCTGTTCGCCGTGGCGGCCGGGACGGTGATTGGCGGGCCGATCGGCGACCGTATTGGCCGCAAGCGCGTGATCTGGGTGTCCATTCTCGGCGTGGCGCCGTTTACGCTGCTGCTGCCGCACGCCAACCTGTGGTGGACCGGCGCGCTGTCGGTGGTGATTGGCTTTATTCTCGCCTCAGCCTTTTCCGCCATTCTGGTGTATGCCCAGGAGCTGATGCCAGGGCGTATCGGCATGGTTTCCGGTCTGTTTTTCGGTTTTGCCTTCGGCATGGGCGGGCTGGGCGCGGCGGTACTGGGCCTGGTGGCTGACCACAGCAGCATTGATGTGGTCTATCAAATCTGTGCTTATCTGCCGCTTCTTGGCATCCTGACTGCTTTCCTGCCTGATAACCGCCGTAAATAGTCCCAGCCCGGTGCGATAACTGTATTTCGCGCCGGGTTACTCTCCTGCAAAGCCTGCTCCGCACACTGATAAGTGGGATAAATCGCACTTTCTGGCGACTTCATCTCAATGATTCAGATTTTTTGCCGTTATTACCAATTATGACAAGCGCCCCGTCAGAATTTGCCATACACTAAAAACTTACAATCGGACACATTTCCATTCAAAGGAGAGGATATGCACCACACCACACCGCTTATCACCACGATTGTCGGAGGCTTAGTCCTTGCGTTCCTCTTCGGTATGCTGGCGAATCGCCTGCGCATCTCTCCTCTGGTCGGTTATCTGCTGGCTGGCGTGCTGGCCGGGCCATTTACCCCGGGTTTTGTCGCCGATACCAACCTGGCGCCAGAGCTGGCCGAGCTGGGCGTGATCCTGCTGATGTTTGGCGTTGGTCTGCACTTCTCGATGAAAGATTTGATGGCGGTAAAGTCGATAGCCATCCCGGGGGCGATTGCGCAGATCGCCGCCGCCACGCTGCTCGGAATGGGGCTGTCGTGGGCGCTGGGATGGCCAATGATGACCGGGCTGGTGTTTGGACTCTGCCTTTCCACCGCCAGCACCGTGGTGTTGCTGCGCGCGCTGGAAGAACGACAGCTGATTGACAGCCAGCGCGGACAGATTGCGATTGGCTGGCTGATTGTGGAAGACCTGGTGATGGTGCTGGCGCTGGTGCTGCTGCCTGCGGTGGCCGGGCTGTTTGAAGAGGGCAAAGCCAGCGTCGGTATGGTGCTGTTCGACCTGCTGATCACTATTGGTAAGGTGGTGGCGTTTATGGTGCTGATGATGGTGGTGGGCCGGCGCGTGGTGCCGTGGATCCTCGCCCGCAGTGCCGCCACCGGCTCGCGCGAGCTGTTTACCCTGGCGGTGCTGGCGCTGGCGCTGGGTATCGCCTTTGGCGCGGTAGAATTCTTTGATGTCTCCTTCGCGCTCGGTGCCTTCTTCGCTGGCATGGTGCTGAATGAATCGGAGCTGAGCCACCGGGCGGCGCACGATACGCTGCCGCTGCGCGATGCGTTTGCGGTGCTGTTCTTTGTCTCGGTCGGGATGCTGTTCGACCCGATGATCCTGATCCAGCAGCCGCTGGCGGTGCTCGGCGCACTGGCGATTATCGTACTGGGCAAATCGCTGGTGGCGCTGCTGCTGGTCAGCATGTTTGGTCACTCAAAGCGAACCGCGCTGACCATCTCCGTCAGCCTCGCACAGATTGGTGAGTTCGCCTTTATTCTCGCCGGGCTGGGGATCTCCCTGAATCTGCTGCCGGACAGCGGGCGCAACCTGGTGCTGGCGGGAGCTATCCTGTCGATTATGCTCAATCCGATTCTGTTTGCTCTGCTGGAGAAGTATCTGCAAAAAACCGAAAGCATCGAACAGCTGACGATGGAAGAGGCCGTAGAGGAAGAGAAGCAGATCCCGGTGGATTTGTGCAACCACGCGGTGATTGTCGGCTTTGGCCGCGTTGGCAGCCTGCTGGGTAGCCGCCTGATGGCAGCCGGCGTGCCGATTGTGGTGGTGGAGAACAGCCGCCCGCGCGTGGAAGCCTTACGCGAGCAGGGCATCAAAGCGGTGCTGGGTAACGCGGCGCGCATCGATACCATGGAGCTGGCGCGTCTCGACTGCGCACGCTGGCTGCTGCTGACTATTCCGAATGGCTATGAAGCGGGGGAGATTGTGACGGCAGCGCGTGAGAAGCGCCCGAACATTGAGATTATCGCCCGTGCGCACTATGACGATGAAGTGGATTACATTATGGAGCGCGGTGCGGATCGCGTGGTGATGGGCGAACGTGAGATTGCCAATAGCATGTTGAATTTACTGCTGCTAAACACGGAAGAAGCCCCCCAGGAGTGCCCGATTTAATCCGCCGGGATCTTATGGAACGACCGTTAACCCATTTCACCATTGCGGGCTGACCGAAAAAGAGGGTCAGCCCCTACCAGGCCGGGACCAGTTGTAACCCGTAGGGGTCGACCATTTTTTCCGGTCGACCCGAAATAATGACACCGCTGCGGGCTGACCGAAAAAGAGGGTCAGCCCCTACCAGGCCGGGAGCAGTTGTAACCCGTAGGGGTCGACCATTTTTTCCGGTCGACCCGAAATAATGACACCGCTGCGGGCTGACCAAAAAAGAGGGTCAGCCCCTACCAGGCCGGGAGCAGTTGTAACCCGTAGGGGTCGACCATTTTTTCCGGTCGACCCGAGATAATGACGCCGCTGCGGGCTGACCGAAAAAGAGGGTCAGCCCCTACCACGCCGGGAGCGGTTGTAACCCGTGATGAATTTACCGCTCCCAGTATGACTCTTCCAGGCTATCTTCCCGCTCCGGCAGGCCGCGCGTCAGGCGCGGTGAATGCTGATTCAGCACCTGATAGCTGACGCGGTTGGCGTATTTACACACCTGCGCCAGCGAAGAGTAAGTCAGGTAACTGCGCGCATGCTTGCTGGAGTTCGGCACGTTCACCCGGTGGAAGTTGTTGGCGGTGATGTCGTGCAGCAGCGCGGCCAGTGCGCCATCCCCTGCCCCGTTAGTGTTCATAATCTTCTCCGGCCCGCCCATGTACGGCGCGATATGCGAGAAAATACGCAGCGGCTGGGTGCAGTCCTGATGGCGCATGGCGCGGCTGAACTCATACTGGTTAAACTCCGGAATGGCCCCCGGCAGCAGCGGATGCTGGGTCACGCGCTTGCCGGACTCTTCGGTAAACGCCGCCATATACAGGCCGTTTGGCCCGGCGGTGCACAGCACCAGATCCACCCAGTCGAGGGCGATATTCGCCGCCTGTAACGGGTCGCTCTCTCCGGTCAGCTCAAACGCCTCATCCTCATTCATCGCCACTACCGAAACATGCTCGCGCAGGAAATCGCGCCAGAACTGTGGGTTATCGGCGATCACGTATTTGGTGCCGAGCGTCAGTACCACCGGGACATCATGCTTTTTGGCATAGCTAATCGCCTGCATGGTGGCGGCGGGCATCGGCTCGCCCGGCTTGCAGCGCACCAGATAGGAGGTCAGCACCAGCGCAGATGCTCCGGCGATCACCTCTTCCGGGATGCTCTCCGGGCGCAGCTGGTTCATCATGCCCGGGCTGATGGCGAAGGTGCGTTCACCGTTATCACCAATCAGCGTAAAGCAGCGGCCAATCGCCCCCTCCACGCCCTGCAGATAGTTCAGGTCGGTGCGGCTGGAAGTGTTGCACAGGTAACGGTAGGCATAGCCACCGATCTGCACGTTTTCACACATCACGCCGAGCAGGACCGAGCGGTCATCCGCCAGTACCGAGTAGTTATGCAGGGTGTTGCCAATGGTGCCGCCGGCAAACTGATGGGTGATCAGGTTTTCGCGGTGCAGCTCGGCGTACAGCGCTTCCGCCACGTCATCTTCAATGACCAGCGAGTGCCCGAGGCTCAGGCCGTAACGGGCCACAAACTCGTCGTCCACTTTGGCTTCAATATCCACCAGGATCTGATCGATACCGACGATCCAGCTGTTGGCGGCATCATTGACCGGCTGAACCGGCTGCAGCAGCGGATCGCGCGCGCTGACGGGGAAATAGTGTTTGGATTTACGCTTACCGGGGAATTTCATATTTGCGGACTACGGGCAGGGGATCAGAGCGCAATGATAACATAAATGCGCTCTGAGACGATCGCTGTGGGGCGTTACCGCCCCGTGGGATTAGCGATACTGATTCACCAGTTCCATCATCATGGTGATGTGGGCTTCATCATCATTCAGCGCCGGGATGTACTCAAAGCGCGTGCCGCCCGCGTGCAGGAAGATTTCGCGGTTCTCGCCGTTGATCTCTTCCAGCGTCTCCAGGCAGTCAGACGAGAAGCCCGGGCTCATGATCTGCACATGCTTCACGCCTTTCGCCGGCAGGGACTTCATCGTCTCATCGGTGTAGGGCATCAACCACGGCTCGCGGCCAAAGCGTGACTGGAAGGTGAGCATCGCCTCACTGCTGCTGAGACCGAGCGAGCTTTTCAGTGCCTCAAAGGTGTCATGGCAGCGCTGCGGATAGTCGTCACCCTCATTAGCAAAGCGCTGCGGGATGCCGTGGAACGAGCCCACCAGCAGATCCGGCTTGCCGTGCTTAGCAAACGAACGCTCAACCGAGGCTTTCAGGGCGGCGATATAGGCCGGGTGCTCAGCATAATCGCGGATAAAGTTTACCGACGGCAGACTGCGGTAACCGGCAAACACGCTGGTGATCCCGTCCCACACCGCGGCAACGGTAGAGCAGGAGAACTGCGGATACAGCGGCAGTACGATCAGGCGGTTAACGCCCTGCTCCATCAGGCTGTCGATGGCGCTTTTCAGGCTCGGATTTCCGTAGCTCATTCCCAGTGCCACCGGCATATCCAGCCGTGCCGCCAGTGCCGCACGCTGGCGCTGGCTATACACCATCAGCGGTGAACCTTCGTCCATCCATACTGAAGCATACAGCTTTGATACGCGCGGTGAACGAAGCGGCAAAATAGCGAGATTGAGAATCGGCCACCATAGCCAGCGCGGAGTATCGACCACGCGCTTGTCGCTGAGGAATTGCTTAAGGTAACGTTTTACGGCTGGTGTGGTCGGGGCATCAGGTGTGCCTAAGTTAACCAACAGTACGCCGGGCTTATCTTGCCTCATTGTTATTCCTTGATTTCAGGCATGGTGCGAAATGCAAACGAGACTTATTTTAGCGGAAAAAGACGGGGGAGAAACCAATTGCTGCAATTGAGCCAGGTTTTCCTGGCTCAATGAGCACTAACCAGGGATTAACCGAGGATTTTAGCCAGTTCAGCGCTGACTTCAGACACTTTACGGGTGCCGTCGATCTTGTGGTAAGCGGTGTTACCTGCTGCGGCTTCTTTGCTGTAGTAAGCAATCAGCGGAGCAGTCATCTGATGATATTCCACCAGACGCTTACGCACGGTCTCTTCCTGGTCATCTTTACGCGTGGTCAGCTCTTCGCCGGTCGCGTCGTCTTTCCCTTCCACTTTTGGTGGATTGAACGTCACATGGTAAACGCGGCCAGACGGCGCGTGTACGCGGCGACCAACGATACGCTCAACGATCAGTTCATCAGGTACCGCGAACTCCAGCACGTTGTCGACTTTGATGCCCGCTTCCTTCATGGCATCAGCCTGAGGAATGGTGCGCGGGAAACCGTCCAGCAGGAAGCCGTTGCGGCAATCTTCCTGGGCGATACGCTCTTTAACCAGTGCGATAACCAGTTCGTCGGTAACCAGTTTACCGGCGTCCATAATCTCTTTGGCTTTCTGACCCAACTCCGAACCGGCTTTCACCGCGGCGCGCAGCATGTCACCCGTGGAGATTTGCGGAATACCGTATTTCTCCATAATGAACTGAGCCTGAGTCCCCTTACCTGCACCCGGAGCTCCGAGCAGAATAATACGCATTGCGTAAATCCCCTTGCGAATTGCTTAAATGATCACGTTATCCAAGGGCAAGAACATACCATTATGGCCCGGTATCCACAAGGAAGGGAGCGGTTAACCCGCACCCGCGTAGTCCTGTAACGCCACCTGGCGCCGCGCATACAGCGACTGCGAAATCACCGCGATGATAATGATGGCCCCACCAATAACTGCATGAATTGTCGGCACTTCCCCAAGGAACAGATACATCCATAGCGGCGCAAGTGCGGTTTCCAGCAGTAAAAACAGGCCCGCATTCGCCGGGGAGACAAAACGGGTCGATAAGGTGATTAAACCCATAGCCAGCGGCATGATCAGCGCCCCTTCGGCAATCACCCAGCCATATTGCGCCAGCGATAACACTTTCAGACTATCGACCATGTTAGCGTCCGGCCACAGCATGATGATGAGCGAAGCCAGCATCGCGCCGAGCGAAGGCAGGCCAGCACTACCGCCGCTAACGCGTGAGGTGAAGATAAACGCCAGCGCCATCGATACGGCGGTGGCCAGCGCATAAAGATTGGCCACGCCATCGCCGCTCAGCCCGCGTCCTGACATCACAATCGCGACGCCGGCAATCCCCGCCAGCGCCGCCAGCATCACGCTGCGATCGATAGCGACTTTGAACAGCAGGCGCGAGATCAGCGCGGAGATAAACGGCGTGGAGGAGATAATCACCAGCACCGTAGCGACATTGCCGCGGTTCAGCGCGTTAACGAAGCAGGCAGAAGCGATGCAGAAAAACAGCGTCGACAGGATATTATCCTTGGTCAGCCAGGGCGTACCAATGGTTGACCGGCTCTGACGCCAGAAGGTCCAGATTAGCAGGCAGATCCCCCACATGCAGATACCGCGCAGCGCAACGATCAGCCAGGAGTTCTCGATGCCCATCATGCGGATAAACACCGAATCGGTGCTGAGGATCAGCCCACCGAGCAGGCCAATCATGTTGCCGTTTAAAGCGAAGCCGTTTTTCATTTTGCCTCCCACAGGGTGTGGAGATGACGTTCGACCTGTTCGGTCATGTCCACCGATTGCTGCCCGTCACCGCGCGCCCAGCACGACACACGCAGCGTTTTGGTCTGCGGGAAATAGCTGGCACCGGCATCTTTGACCTGTTGCTGCAGGTTTTCGCTGAGCGCAGGCACCGGAAAACAGCTGAACGGCAGGCCCGGTTCGCTGATGGAGGTAAAGTCCATGCCCGCCACATCTTTCAGCGCTACCCTGCTGACCTGCGCCACGTTGTACGGCTGCCAGCTTTTGCTGCGCACGTTTTCCAGCGCCTCTTCCAGCGGCTTAGCCGAAGAGGTCGAGTCCTCAAACAGCCGCAGTTCGCTGCGCATCAGCGTGCTGAAATGCTCCGGGCGCAGCGCAATAATTGCCAGCCCGACGGTCAGAGAGGCATGTTTATGCAGCGGCGCGACAAAGATCGAGCTGTCCTGCGTCAGTTCCGCGTGACGGGTGGTGGCAAAACTGTGGGAAGCATCGACCACCCCTTTTCCTTTGCAGTCTTTCAGACTGTTCACTTCGCCAGTGTAGGGGTTGACGTGGGTGATAATCGGCACGCTCCCCGGCCCGGTTTGGGTCGCCATGCTGAACAGTTCACTGATGGGCTGGTAGTGAGCGTGTTTCGCCAGGCACAGCGTGGTTTCCTGTTTATGGAACAGGTGCGACAGGATCACCAGCCCGACGCGCACCGACTGCACAAAGAACAGATCGTAGTTCTGCAGTTGGTACACCTCGGTCAGTTCATCGCGCAGTTCGTCTCTCAGCATATGCACTCGCTTGTAGAATCGATCGCCGTGGATCTGCTGTAGCTGGGGGGAAAGTGAGGATGCGTCCATTAGTTAATCAACTCTTGCTGGAAAAGCAGTGGCATAACGTTATCGCGGAAGATGGAGCCAACCGGGATTTCACAGGGAGGCTTGCGGTAATTCACCCACGCAATCTCCTCAATTTCGCTTCCGGCACGCGGCTGCCCGGCGATCTCCACGTGATAAACGTGGTTCTCAATGGCCATGGCTTCAAACTCGGCGCGGCCGTGAAACAGGCCAAACGGCCGGAAGCTTTTAATCTGTACGCCCAGCTCTTCCTGAAGTTCGCGCTTCAGGCAGCTGAGGTGATCTTCACCGGGCAACGGCTTGCCACCGGGGGAGATAAAAATCTCTGTACCGCTTTTGCGGGTCAGTAATAGCGAACGCTGATTAATGATAATGGCCGCACACTTAACGATTATTTTCATCTCAGGCTCCGAACGGGCGACGCAGCCCGCAGGGCGCGTCACCGTTGCTTATTCAGTTTCAGGCGGCGGCGCTGGTTTTCAGCACTGGCGTCATCAGGGTTTCACCCGACAGGAAGCGCACGATATTCTGTGCCAGCGGCGCCTTATCGCGCAGATAAGCGAGGATCACCTCATCATTCGGCGTGGAGAAGCTGTCGGCAAAGATGCTGATCCCCTCGAGTGATTTGGTGGAGATCCCCAGCTGTAACAGGCGATATTTCACATCGTCCGCCGACTGGGCAAATTCATAGATTGGTGACTGATAGTTGATGTCGTACTGCGCCATCATTTCCATCAGGAAGGTTTTTGCCACCTGGCGCTGCTCCGGGAACTCCATCTGATAATGGGTAATGCCATCGTTAATAGTGTTGATGTCGTTGCGGTGGCAAAAATCCACCAGATGCGCGTGGATAGCCAGTTTCTCCCCCAGCAGCACCAGGTTTTTGCGGTATTTCAGGATGTCGGTTTCCAGATGTTCGATAGCAATAGAGCGGAACGCCCCGCTGATGTCGGCAATGGTGTGACCGACAACGAGATCCCCAAACCGGTTTTTCAGTTCTTCAACGCGGTGCGACAGGATGCCGCGATGCAGTGAACATCCACTGTTTCCTGACCAGAGGTGTACAGGGATACCCTGTAACATCAGATAACAAGCCGCCAGGGTGCTATCTCGACCGCCGGTAAACATGACGAGCTGTGGTTTGATGGAGTGCTGGTTTGTCATTTTCCTTTCCTTCACATAGCAGTTGTTCGTTATTGTGGGCTGACAAGAGGAAAATACGGCTGTGTCGCTGGAGCCTCAATCCTGGGGTGTCCGCTGGTCGCTGGCAGGACAACGCTCCCGACTCCGCAGCCAGAGTAGGGAAATCGTGCTGGACTTTAAAATGATATAAACAGACACTTGCTGTTAGATTTTCTCACAGGGTATTTTTATGTCCGGCCTCCCTTCTCTGCGCGCTTTACGCTATTTTCATCAGGCAGCCCTGCACCAAAGCTTTAGCCTGGCTGCACAATCACTGAACGTGACGCATAGCGCAGTCAGCCATCAAATCAAGCAGCTTGAGGAGTGGTTGGGCAAGCCGCTGTTTCTGCGGGCAAATGGTCGGGTTCAGCTAACATCCGACGGCGAGCGCCTTAAGGTTTGCTGCATGCAAACCTTTCGTGAAATTGAAGTAACCTGTGAGAAAATCAGGGCCAGAAATTTGCACAGCCTGACGATCTCCTGCGCGCCGAGCTTCCTGGCGCAGTGGTTGATTCCACGCATCAGCCGCTTCACCGAACGCCACGCCGAAATTGCCCTCACCTTTCAAACCCATGTGGATATTGAACGGGTGCGTAATGAGTACACGGATATTTTGATCGTCAGCCACGAGGAGTCGCTGCAGGAGGACATTGCCGCTACGCTGATCACCGTCGACTATATTGGCCCGGTCTGTTCGCCGCTGTTCGCTAACCGCTTCAACTACGAGACCGATTTTTCTACTCTGCCGCTGCTGCATGCCGATACTAAACTGCACGCCTGGGCCGAATGGGCGAAGAAAACCGGCGCGCGCGGCGATTTCTGGGCAGGCAGGCATTTTGATAATCTGACGCTGGCGATTCAGGCGGCGCGTAATGGACTGGGAATTATTATGACGCCGCAGATCCTGGTGAAAAAAGAGATCCGGGACGGATCGCTGATTGCACCGCTGGGCTTTGCCGAAGTGGACCGCGCCACCTGGATGATGGTGAAAGCGTCGCGTAAAGAGGAAACCGAGATC
The DNA here is from genome assembly GCF_014773485.1 of Erwinia aphidicola. Lineage (GTDB taxonomy): Bacteria > Pseudomonadota > Gammaproteobacteria > Enterobacterales > Enterobacteriaceae > Erwinia > Erwinia aphidicola. The sequence continues at coordinate 308,452 of NZ_JACXBP010000005.1, forward strand.
GACCTGTTCCGCCGCTGGCTGTTAGAGGAAGCATCGATCGCGGGTTAATGAGGGGCCGGGCGTGCTGCGGGTCGGCGAGTTTGCGGGAATAAAGCAGGATAAAAAAAGGGTCAGGCACTTGCCCGACCCTTACTGCGATCTGCCCAGCTGCGAGGCATACCTCGCCCGTTGGACAGAGGCGATTAACCCAGCAGCAGCTGGTTCATGCGGCGGATAAACTGGTTAGGATCGTCCAGCGTGCCTTTCTCGGCGAATAGCGCCTGGTCCAGCAGCAGCTCAACCCACTCGGCAAAGCGGGCTTCATCCTGCGTATCGGCGGCGCGTTTCACCAGAGCGTGATCCGGGTTCAGCTCAAACAGATACTTCACTTCCGGCACGTCCTGGCCAGCAGCAGCAAACAGCTTCGCCATCTGGGTGCTCATTTCGTCCGCTTCGGTGGTGACAATCGCCGGGGTGTCGGTCAGACGATGCGTCAGGCGCACCTCTTTCACGCGCTCACCCAGCAGCGTTTTCACGCGCTCCACGAACGGCTCCAGCGCTTTCTCCGCTTCTTTCTGCTCTTCGGTCTCTTCATCGGCCAGTTTGCTCAGCGCGTCATCCGCTTTGCTCACCGACTGGAAAGACTTACCGTCGAATTCGGTCAGATAGCTCATCATCCATTCGTCGATGCGGTCGGAGAGCAGCAGCACTTCGATGCCTTTCTTACGGAACAGCTCCAGATGCGGGCTGCTTTTCGCCGCGGCATAGCTGTCGGCAGTGATGTAGTAAATCTTCTCCTGCCCTTCCACCATGCGGCTGACGTAATCTTCCAGCGACACGGTCTGCGCCGGACCTTCGCTGCTGGTGCTGGCAAAACGCAGCAGTTTGGCGATAGTCGCCACGTTGCCGCTGTCTTCTGCCGGGCCTTCTTTCAGCACCAGACCAAACTGCTGCCAGAATTTCTGATATTTCTCTTCATCATCCTTCGCCACTTTCTCCAGCATCTGCAGGGAGCGCTTGGTCAATGCGCCGCGCAGGGTCTGCGTGATGCGGCTGTCCTGCAGGATTTCACGCGAGACGTTTAGCGGCAGGTCGTTAGAGTCGATCAGCCCTTTGACGAAGCGCAGATAGTTCGGCATAAACTGCTCGGCGTCGTCCATGATGAACACGCGCTGCACGTACAGTTTCAGGCCGTGCTTGTGATCGCGGTTCCACATATCCCACGGCGCCTGCGCCGGGATGTAGAGCAGGCTGGTGTACTCCTGCTTGCCCTCAACGCGGTTGTGGCTCCACGTCAGCGGGTCGGTATAGTCATGCGCGACGTGTTTGTAGAACTCTTTGTATTCATCTTCGCTGATATCAGACTTATTACGCGTCCACAGCGCCTGCGCTTTGTTGATCTTTTCCCAGCTGGTGGTGTTGTCTTCTTCGTTATGGCTTTCAATCTCTACCGGCAGGGCAATATGGTCGGAATACTTGCTGATAATGCTGCGCACGCGCCATGCATCAAGGAACTCATCTTCGCCTTCGCGCAGATGCAGCGTGATTTCCGTGCCGCGATCTTCTTTATTGATGTCGGCGATCGTGTATTCGCCCTCACCGGCAGATTCCCAGAACACGCCTTCATCGGCGGCAGCGCCGGCTGCGCGGGTGCGGACTGACACTTTATCGGCCACGATAAACGCCGAGTAGAAACCAACACCAAACTGGCCGATCAGCTGGCTGTCTTTCGCCTGGTCTGAACCCAGTGATTCAAGGAAGGATTTGGTGCCTGACTTGGCAATGGTACCGAGGTTTTCAATCACTTCGTCACGACGCATCCCGATACCGTTGTCGCTCAACGTCAGGGTGCGTTTTTCCTTGTCGACCGAAACCCGTACGCGCAGCTCGCCGTCACCCTGGTAAAGGTCCGGGGTGGATAACGCACGGAAGCGCAGCTTGTCGGCGGCGTCAGAGGCGTTTGAGATCAGCTCACGCAGGAAGATTTCTTTATTTGAATAGAGGGAGTGGATCATCAGGTGCAGAAGTTGTTTTACCTCTGACTGGAAGCCACGGGTCTCTTGTCCTTTCATGGTCATTGCTACCTCAACTAAGAACAGGTTGATGAACGTTGAGGATATAAGTGGGGGGATATTTGGGGATTTCAAGACGGCACGATCAACTCGTGCCGTTGATTGTTCAGAATTTAATCTTGAGGCGCCCGGCCAGAGAGTGCGACAGCGTGGTGCCGTCGACCATTTCCAGCTCGCCGCCCACCGGCACGCCGTGCGCGATGCGGCTGGCGTCCACACCATACTGTTCACACAGGCTGGCAATGTAGTTGGCGGTAGCTTCGCCTTCAACCGTCGGGTTGGTGGCGAGGATCACTTCCTGAATTGACTCTTTTTCCAGCCGCTGCTCAAGGCGATCGAGGCCGATATCATTCGGTCCGATGCCATCCAGCGGCGACAGATGGCCCATCAGCACAAAGTAGCGCCCGGCAAACTGCCCGGTCTGCTCAATGGCGTGAATATCTGCCGGGCTCTCCACCACGCAGATCAGGCCGTTCTGCTGACGCCGGGGATTGGCGCAGATGGTGCAGGTTTCCTGCTCGGTGAATGTCCGGCAGTCGGCACAGTGACCAATCTCCGACATCGCCCGCGTCAGGGCCTGCGCCAGTCGCATACCGCCACTGCGGTCGCGCTGTAACAGCTGGAAAGCCATGCGCTGTGCCGACTTCGGCCCGACGCCCGGCAGGCAACGCAGCGACTCCATCAGTGCTTCAAGGAGCGGGCTGGTTTGCATCAGAATGGCATCTTGAAGCCAGGTGGCAGAGACATTCCGCTGGAAACGGCCGCCATTTTCTCTTTCTGGGTTTCAGCAACGCGACGTGCGGCATCATTGAATGCCGCAGCAATCAGGTCTTCCAGCATGTCTTTGTCATCTTCCAGCAGGCTTGGATCCACTTCCACGCGGCGGCAGTTGTGCGCACCGTTGATGGTGACCTTGACCATGCCAGCGCCAGATTCACCGGTCACTTCCATCGCAGCGATCTCTTCCTGCACCTGCGCCATTTTGTCCTGCATTTGCTGGGCCTGCTTCATCAGGTTGCCCAATCCGGCTTTACCAAACATAAGTTCTCTCTCTTCAGCTCAGGCCACATCATCACGTGATAATGCGGCGGGTTAAACAGGTCGGATACTCTCTTCGTCTACGTCAGCGTCGAAAAATCGCTGCAGCGTCTGGATATGAGTATCCGTGATAATCGACTGACGCGCCTGCGCCAGTTTCTCTTCGTAAATTTTTTGCCGCCACTCCAGCGGGGTCAGCACCGCCGGATTATCATCTTCCACCACGGTTAATTCAATGGGGTGTGCGGAAGCAGCATTCAAGGCATCACTCAGCGCTTTCTGCGCCGAGGGCGAATTCAGATGGCGCTGGCTGGAGCGCAGATGCAGGCAGATGCCGTTTTCGGTCGGCTCTTTCCAGGCGTTGAGCGCCAGCTGCTGCACCAGTTTTGGCATCGTAAGCGCAGCGATCTCGGCAGCCCAGGCATCACGCTGTAATGACTCAGCAACCAGCTTCGCCACCAGTTCCGGATGTTTTTCCAGCTCAAGTGCGGTGCGCAGCGCTTTTGGCGTGGCGACCTTTTCCGTTTTTACTTCTGTCGGATTGAGCGCTTTCCAGCGGTAGGCCTCTTCCTTTACCGGCGCGGCGGGTTGCGCTGCGGCCTGCTGCAGGCGCTGCTGCCCGCGTTCGGTAACGGCGGCCAGGCGCTCCAGTGCCGAGCTTGCCGGCCGCGCACCCTGCGCCGCCGGCTCACTCTTTTTTGGCTTACTCGCCCCCTGATGGCGCAGCAGCTGCGTGCGCGCCTGAAGGAGCTGGCTGGTGGTATCCGGTAATCCCTGCGGTGGCGGGGACTCCACGGTATGCGCTGCAGGCGGGCTGGACGGCGGCGCGGCATCCGGTGCAGGCATCACCGCAGCAGTCGCCTGTGGCGTCATGGTCGGGCGTGCAACCGGTTCAGCAATCACCGCTTTCGGATGAAAAGCCAGCGCGCGCAGCAGCGTCATCTCGACGCCCATGCGGCGATCCGGCGCCAGCGGCAGCTCTTTGCGCCCCATCAGCAGCGTTTGATAATAGAGCTGCACATCTGCCGGTGGCAGCACCCGCGCCAGTTCACGCAGCCGCTGTTCAATCGCGGCCATGTCATCACCGAGCGCTGAAGGCAGCAGTTGGATCATCGCCACGCGGTGCAGCAAGGTAAGCATCTCCACCAGCAGCGCTTCCCACTCCACGCCACGCGATGCGGCCTGAGTCAGCAGCGCCATCACCTGTTCACCGTCGGCATTAACCAGCGCTTCAATCAGCGCCAGCGGCTGTTCGTCGTCAAGGGTGCCGAGCATGTCATTCACCGTGGCGGTGGTCACCTGCCCCTGCCCCATGGCGATGGCTTGATCGGTCAGGCTCAGCGCGTCGCGCATACTGCCGTCTGCGGCACGCGCCAGCAGCTGCAGTGCACGCGTTTCCGCAGCAATCTGTTCGGCCTTCAGCACGTGCTCAAGCTGGCCGCGAATCTGTTCCTGATCGAGCGCCTTGAGGTGGAACTGCAGGCAGCGCGACAGAATGGTCACCGGCAGCTTTTGCGGGTCGGTGGTGGCTAGCAGAAATTTGACGTGCTCCGGCGGCTCTTCCAGGGTTTTCAACAGCGCGTTAAAGCTGTGGCGCGAGAGCATGTGAACTTCATCGATCAGATAGACTTTAAAACGACCACGCGCCGGAGCGTACTGGACGTTATCCAGCAGATCGCGCGTGTCTTCCACTTTAGTACGGGAAGCGGCATCGATTTCAATCAGATCGACAAAGCGCCCCTGTTCGATTTCACGGCAGTTGTCACACTGCCCGCACGGGGTAGCGGTTATGCCGGTTTCACAGTTCAGCCCCTTTGCCAGCAGGCGGGCAATGGTGGTCTTACCAACGCCACGGGTGCCGGAGAAAAGATAGGCGTGATGGATGCGGCCAAGGGACAAACCGTTAGCCAGCGCGGTCAGAACATGTTGCTGACCGACAACATCAGTAAACGCTTGCGGACGCCACTTGCGGGCCAGTACCTGATAGCTCATTAAGACTTCATCATTGTTTTTTAGTCGAGGGTAAACCTAAACAGTGAGAAACCGTAGTTTAGCCTGTTAATGGATATCGGCAAAAACGGCCGGTTAGCGGCAGTTCAGCGGATTAAGGAGAGGTACTATAACAGATGGCCTGGCTGTCGCCATGCTGTTGGCCGCTTTATTTTGTCTTCAGGCACCCTATGATTTTTATTCGACCTGACAACCAAAAACCAGCACATTACTATGGATAAATTACGAAAATCAGCATTAAACACCATGATTAACACGATCTGTTCATTTGCGGCAAAACGATTATGTCAGATTGAGCGCGCGATTCACTTCCAGGGCACATGAGGTGCCTTTCCCCGGCATACAAGGAACGACAGTGCCTAATAATCCGATTATCCCCTGATAAAACCAATCTGCATCTCAATGTACCGAAGAGCGATGCCGCCTGTTTTTCATCCAGTTGCTGCATCACAAGGATTTCACCGATAAAGGATTAATTTATGAAACAGACAACGATTGGACAACTCAGCAATATCCCGTTTAGAAAGTCTCGTCTGGTCAATTCTCTTCCTGCGCTTGTACTGCTCTCACTGCCTGTTTTCAGCACTTATGTCTCAGCAGCGGGTAATCTCCCCGCCGCGAACGAACCCCCTGCCTCAAGCCAGACCATCACCCTTGGCAGCAAAGGCGGAAGTGGTGAAGATGGAGAGAATGCGGGCCTCAGCGCCAGCGCAGGAAATGGGGGGAGCGGGAATAAGGGCGCTAATGGAAGCCGGGGTAACAACGGCGGCTCGGGCGGCATCGGGTTTAACGGCGATAACGGTAGCAACGGGGTTGCAGGTGCTGCTGCCGCTGCGGCTTTGAATGGCAGCAGTGGCAGTAGCGGCCGCTTGGGCGCTAAGGGTGCCGCCGGGCAGCCCGGCGCCTCGGAAACGCTCTCCATAGACAAGGATCATGGCTCCTTTAGCACTATTGCGCTCGGAGCTAACGGCGGGAATGGCGGTGCAGCAGGCGTCTCTTCCGCTGGCGCAGCGGGTGGAACAGGCGGTGATGGCGGAGCCGGTGGCGATGCGGGCAATGGCGGCTCGGGTGGCGATGCCGGTAGCGGTTCATCCGGCGGCAATGGCGGTAATGGTGGCAACGGCGGCAACGGAGGCAGCGGTGCGTCAGGCGGCCACGGAGCTAACGGCGCTGCAGGTTCTCGCGGGGGTGACGGGGGTGACGGCGCTACAGGAGGGAATGGAAAACTCAGCCTCAACGGAGGTGATTTTAGCGCTGATAATATCATCCTCGGCGGTAGTGGCGGCCAGGCTGGTGCCGCCACTGAGGGGACTGCCGGTGGCCAGGGTGCTGATGGTGGTCTGCAAGGAGCAAGGGGGCAGAGCGGCTCAAGCGGTGCCAGCGGGGTGGATGGTACTAAAGGTTCTGGCGGCGAAGGCGGCTGGGGAGGCAGCGGCGGTAGCGGCGGCCCAGGTGGCAACGGCGGTCATGGCGGCGCGGGAGCAGCAGGCGCCAACGGTGGCAACGGCGCACAGGGAGGTCATGCTTTATTGAGCCTCAACCACTCGCGCCTGACAGTCAATAACCACTTGCAGGCCGGTGGGGCTGGCGGTGAGGGTTCCCGTGGCGGCAACGGTGCGCAACAGGGCAACAATGGAGTGACCTATTCCGGCAAGGGTGGCGAGGGCGCAAATGGTGGCATGGGCGGAGCCGGTGCTGCTGGAGGGAATGGCGGCAATGCTCTTATCCATGTCACTGACAGTACCCTAAGCCTTCACTCAATCACGCTAGGGGGTGATGGCGCCAGCGGCAGCCAGGGCGGCGATGCTGCGCTGAATGCGCCTGGCGGACTGGGTGGTGCCGGCGGTCACGGCGGTCACGCTAGCCTGAGATTTGAGAACAGCAAGATCCTGAACGGCGGAATTATGCAGCTGGGCGGCAACGGCGGTAAAACGGGTAGCGACGGCAGTGACGCCGGCGCGACTGCCGCAGGACGCGGCGGCCAGGGCGGTAACGCTGGCAACGGCTATGCGCAGTTCAATGGCGGCAGTGGACAGATCGCCACGGATATCCAGCTTGGTGGTAAAAATGGCGGCGCAGGTCAGGCTGGCAGTGGACAGCTTACGATTACTGCGGGGAGCTTCAGCGCAAACAGTCTATCCATAGGCCAGGCAGACACTCAAAACAGCTGTGACAATCAGTATCTGCAAACCGGGGGGATCTTTACCACCGAACGTAGCGCGCTTCACGCCGGGGCGCTGCGCATTGACGGCGGGCTGTATGCCAGCAGCTTGCTCGATGCTTCACGGGGTCTGATTGAGGTAACAAAGCAGGCAGCGGCGATCATTGGTACGCGCCAGCTGAATGCGGAACGCTGGCAGCAGGGGGCTGAATGGATGGCTCAGCAGCAGGCTGCGCCATTTGACGGCACCCTGGTGATTGCTGCTGGTCAGAGTGCCAACCTCTCCAGCGCGGATGTTGGCTGGAGTGTAGGCAGCAATGATCATCAGCAGCATTTTGCTGGCTCATCGCTGACGGTCATTTCTGCCAAACCGTATGTTGGCCAGCGTTCAGCCCCCCTTCTGACCGGCGAGGGGCGCATAGACACCAACGCCAAAATGATGGTGATCGCAGATGATAATCTGAAAACCACTGAAGCTTTCACCGCCAGCCTGGGCGGTAGCGCCCGGGATGGATTCTGGCAACAGCAGAACATTGTCAGTACCAGCCGACTGTTAAATATGATCGCCAGCAGCAGTGGCAATGCCCATCGCCTCAGCGCGGAGCAAGCGGCACTCCCGCTACTGCCGCAGTACACTGCCGATCTGCTGGCGGATATGGCGAAACAGCAGGGGGTCAATACCCACTCTGCCGATGCCAGCCAGCGTTTTGTTTCGCAGGTAATGGATATCCGCTTCATTCGTGACAGGGTGGTGGCCAGCCGGGTGGTGCAGTCTGCCCTGCATATGGCTTCGGTGATTGGCGTTCAGCACACGACCTTTATGGCGCTGTCAGCCGCGGAACAGGCGGTTGCCCGCCATCTCGCCTCTGACCTGCATGACAGCAGCAGCGGGGGTAATCTGTGGGCCACGCTATTGTCAGATAACAGCAGTTCCCATGGATTCTCTTCGGGAGAGTGGCAGGCGCGTGCCGCCACTCACCTCGGTGGAGTGGCGCTGGGCAGTGATTACCGGACAGATGGCGGCGATTATGGAAGTTTAACCAGCGGTATAGCGCTGAATGCTGGCGGGGGGAAAAGTTCCAGCCGGGGGAATGTCAGCCCAACGCGGAATGACTTCAATTTCTGGGGGACCACGCTTTACAGCAGCTGGCAGCTGGATGCGGCGAGTGTGATGGCAGATGTTAGCTACACGGGCAGCCATAACCGGCTGAAACAGCAAACTCCTGCGGGCGTTGATGGCTCGGCGCTGCGTGCGGGTGTGAACAGTTGGGCCGTTAGCAGTGGTATCAAGGTAAATTACCTTTGGCAGAGTGGCCTGGCGGATGTAGAACCACACGCTGGAGTGCGCTACACCCTGCTTAAGAGTGAAGGTTTTAAAACGCATAATGAGCTGGGTAACCTGTTCGATACCGCTAGCGGTTCACAAAGTATCTGGTCATTCCCGCTGGGCGTTTCGCTGTCTAAAGCGTTCACCACCTCAGCTGGCTATCAGATTAAACCCACTATTGACCTGACGTGGACTGGGAATAGTGGCGATGTAACAGCAAAGAGCCGTAGCTGGATGCCTGGTGAGGAAGGCAGTTCTTCAACGACACACTCAACTATCACTGACCACTCAGTGTTTAGCGGTAACGTAGGTATTGAGCTGTCGCACCAGCAGCTGGGGTATAGCCTCAACTATCAGTTGAACGAGTCATCCCATACCTCCGACAACATTATTCAGGCGGGAGTTAAGTTCTCATTCTGATAACACAGGGGCAGCATTCGCTGCCCTTTCCACGTTCTGTTGAACAAATCAGAAACGATACCCCACGCCAACGTTGAAGCCGTGACTGGACGTATTCTGCAGGTGACCGCCCTGATAACCGACGTCCAGCGCCAGGTTATCAATCAGGTTGAACTGCATTCCCGCCCCCCAGGCAAAACGCGAACGGGCCCTTTTTTTGCGCCCGGAATGTTCACCAGCAGCATCTCGAAGGTGAGTGATGTTGGTGCTGCTTTCCCAACCCGGGCCAGCCAGCGCGTAGAGACTGGCCCAATGGCTGATGCGATAAGCCGGCCCCACCATCAGCGAATAGTAGCGCACGCGATGGTATTTATTCTCTGAGGCGCCATCAAACTGTGCAAACTGGCTGCCGCGCCCGTTCATCCAGGTGAGAGACACCATCGCGCTGAGCGGCAGCTGAGGGATTTCGTAGCGATATTTAAGGTTAAGACCTTTGATATTGTTGAAATGCTGAATGTGGCTCTGGGCGTATCCCAGCGTGAAGGTGTGCAGCCCGCTGATATCTTTTGTCCGGTACTGATAATCAACAGGGGCCTTAGTCTGAGCGGCGTTTGCGGCTGTGGCACCCGCCAGTACGGCGAGGAGAGTAGTAACGGTAGCGATTTTGTTCATCCCGAACTTCCTTTATCACGGTGACGGCTGCATTTTGCCGCACAAGTGTAAGCATCAGGGGGGATGAATCGCTGCTTTTTGTGCCGAACAGCGGCTGAAGGCATTTGGTGTACAGGGAGAGAAGCAGATGAGGAGAGATCGGGGCGGACCAGCCGCCCCGCAAAATCTTAGTGACCGGGGAAGTTCACCAGACTGTAGCTTTCAATGCCCTGCGCCTTCAGGCGTGATTCGCCGGTGAGGTCAAACAGATTAATGATGAAAGCGGCATCTTTCACGGTGCCGCCCGCGCGGCGGATCAGCTTCACGGTGGCCTCAATCGTGCCACCGGTCGCCAGCAGATCGTCAACCACCAGCACCACGTCACCCGGCTGGATAGCATCACAATGCAGCTCTAACTGGTCGGTGCCGTACTCCAGCTCGTAGCTTTCGGCAAAAGTTTTACGCGGCAGCTTGCCGGGTTTACGCACCGGTACGAAGCCCACGCCCAGCCCAAGCGCAACCGGTGCGCCGAACAGGAAACCGCGCGCCTCAGTGCCCACCACCTTGGTGATGCCAGCGTGACGATAGCGTTCAACTAACAGCTCAATGCTCAACGCATACGCTTTCGGATCTTCCAGCAGGCTGGTGACGTCACGAAAGAGAATGCCCGGTTTTGGGTAGTCCGGGATGCTTTTGATACTGTTTTTAAGGAATTCAAGCTGCTGCGCAGTCGCGGTCATAGTGTTGTGCCTGGTAAATACAAATCTGACTCACGCGGCTTGCTTCACGCACGACGATAAAGCCGGGTGAAATTCAAACACTGGGGGAAAGCCGCGCACGAAAACGACCAAATCTAGGCAAAACGCCGGACAATTGCAACCGTGTTTAGCGAAATCAGCGCTTTTCCTGCTCTTCGTCAACCACTGGCAGGCGGATCATAAAGATCAGCAGGCAGCAGAGTATCGCCAGCAGCAGCAGGCGTACCCAGAGAATTTTGACCATCCACAAGGAAAAGGCAAAGGTCAGCAGAATAAACAGGATCGCCCTGCCCTTGGCGCCCGGTGGCATTGCCCGATGCTGCTGCCAGTGACGCAGGTAGCGCCCGAATACCGAGCGGTGCAGTAGCCAGTGATGGAAGCGCGGAGAAGACCGGGCAAAGCACCAGGCCGCCAGCAGTAAAAATGGCGTGGTTGGCAGCAGCGGCAGTACCACGCCGAGCGTGGCCAGTACCACCGCCAACCAGCCAAGAGTAATAAGAAGATAACGTTGCATGGCGTACCCGAAAAAATTGGCTCTAAACAGGGTATCATAGCCGCAATACTGCCCTGGAGAACACGATGAAAAGCGCAGCTTTACTGCAACAACTGGAAACGCAGCTGGAACAGCTGGCGCTGGCTGTCGAGCCGCATGCTAATAAACGTAATGCGCAGGCGCGCTTTGACCATCAGTTATTTCACAGCCACTCTACCCGCCTGGGCGATTATCTGCAGGAAGTCAGACAGACCATGGCGCTGTTAAAACAGAGCGTGAGGGATAATCGCCCGGAAAGCGTGGCATGGATGGCCGAACGCGTGGTGCTGCAGATGAGCGCCATGCAGCGCGAACTGGCAACGCTCAAGATGCGCAGCAGTGAGACCCGCGCGACGCCGGTGCGCGAGAACCTGTATGAAAAGCTGGCCGAACATCAGGATTTTGAGCGCCGCCTGCGGGCGATGATTCAGGACCGGGAAAGTCTGCTGGCCGTGCAGGAAACGCTGGCACAGCAGCAGCAACTTCAGCGTGAGGTGGCTGCACTCGAAGGGCGTTTGCAGCGCTGCCTGCAGGCGTTGAAGCGAATTGAGCGCGGCATCGAAAATCGCGAGCGCGGGCTATAATCGGATGATAACTCGCTGAAAGAGAGGCCGCTATGGGGCTGATTAGCTGGATGGTAACCGGTTTGCTGGTGGGCGTTATTGCACGCCGTTTTTCCCCCGGCCGCCCCGGCGGCCTGATGCCAACGTTGTTATTGACTGCAGTGGGTGCCTTGATTGGCGGCTATGTCAGCAGTTATTTTGACTACGGGACGCTGGCAATCTTCCACCCGCGGGCGCTGCTGGCCGCGTTTGCCGGCGCGCTGGTCATGGTTGGCATGGTCAGAATGCTGCGCATCTGAAATTTTTATTACTATAAGGAAGACGTATGTCGCTGGATACTGCACCGGAAGAGGTCAAACTGGCCGTAGATTTGATTATGCTGTTGGAAGAGAATCAGATAGCGCCAGAAACCGTGCTGGCAGCGCTGGCGATTGTGCAGCGAGATTTCGAGCAGAAAGTCGCCGCACGTTCATAATTTCGCGCTATGCTGGCTTGCGCAAGGTTGGGCACCCGATCAGCATCTCGATCAGCGTGTCCACCAGCTGCGGCGCGTCGGCGGCGAGGTCAAAGCTCTCCGGCATAAACAGCCAGTTTTCCATGATGCCGCTGATGTAGCCACGCATCACTACAGCGACGCGACGCGTGTTAAGATTTTCCGGAAGTTGCTTTGCATCAATACACTGTTGTAAAACCTCTTCTATCTTCTCATAACATTCAAGATAGAGATTTTGCTGCATTAGCTGGAGGGTAGTCATTTCACCGACGAACTCACATTTATGGTAAATAATTTCCATAAGTGCACGTCTTCTCGGATCAGTGGCTGCCGCGTCAAGGACATACAGCAACATAGCTCGCATAACAGAGAGTGGATCCGCCGGGTATTTTGATTGATACTCAAGCTCCAGGTCTGCCATTCCGGATTCGGACTGTGCCCAAATCTCATTGAGCAAATCCGTTTTATTTTTGAAATGCCAGTAGATTGCACCCCGCGTCACGCCAGCACTTGCGGCAATATCAGCCAGTGACGTTTTAGAAACGCCATGCTCAGAAAAGCGCTCAATAGCCGCATCTATGATGTGATTTCGCGTTTCCTGAGCTTGTTGTTTGGTATTTCGTGCCATGAGGGTGTTTTTTACAAAGCGTTAGACTTACATACATTTCCGAATGTATGTACCATAGCACGACCATAATTTAAACGCAGCAATGGGTTTATGGGTTTGTGATCCATTGAACAATCGATATCGGACACTCGAGGTTTATTTATGAACAAAAACAGAGGGTTAACGCCTCTGGCGGCCGTTCTGATGCTTTCAGGCAGCTTAGTGCTAACAGGATGTGATAACAAAGATTCTCAGCAGGCCGGTCAGCAACAGGCCCCTGAAGTGGGTATCACGACGCTAAAAAGCGCGCCGCTTAAAATTACCACCGACCTGCCGGGTCGCACCTCATCGTTCCGTATTGCAGAAGTTCGCCCACAGGTTTCCGGCATTATTCTGAAACGCAACTTCGTTGAGGGTAGTGATATCAAGGCTGGCGAATCCTTGTATCAAATTGATCCGGCCACTTATCAGGCCGCTTACGACAGCGCCAAAGGTGACCTCGCACAGGCTCAGGCCAACGCGCAGATCGCCGCTTTAACCGTAAAACGCTACAAGCCTCTGCTGGGTACTAAGTACATCAGTCAGCAGGATTACGATACCGCGGCAGCCACCCAGAGCCAGACCGCTGCCGCCGTTCAGGCAGCACAGGCAGCCGTTGAATCTGCCCGTATTAACCTTGCCTATACCAAAGTGACCTCGCCTATCAGCGGACGCATTGGTAAATCCTCAGTCACCGAAGGTGCGCTGGTGCAGAGTGCTCAGACGACCGCTCTGGCAACTGTGCAGCAGCTGGACCCGATCTACGTTGACGTAACCCAGTCGAGCGAAGACTTTATTCGTCTGCGCGACGAGCTGAAATCCGGCCAGCTGCAGCAGACCAACGGCAAAGCTGAAGTCAAACTGTTAACGCAGGATGGTAAAGAATACTCGCAGAGCGGAACATTAGAATTCTCTGATGTCACCGTCGACGAGACCACCGGCTCCATCACACTGCGTGCAGTGTTCCCTAACCCGGACCACAACCTGCTGCCAGGCATGTTCGTACGAGCTCGCCTGGATGAAGGCACCAACCCAAATGCATTGCTGGTTCCTCAGCAGGGCATCACCCGCACGCCAACTGGCCAGGCGACTGCCATGGTTGTCGGTGCGGATAACAAGGTTGAAGTGCGTAATGTGACAGCCGATCAAGCTTTCGGCGACAAATGGCTGGTCACGTCCGGTCTGAAAGATGGCGATCGTGTGATCACCACCGGTCTGCAGCGTGTGAAAGCCGGTGCGGCGGTGACCCCACAGGAAGTTAGCGACGACAGTGCCAAAGAAGCCCCTCAGTCTCAGGCACAGTCTGAACAACCGAAGTCTTAACAGGAGCCGCTGATACATGGCTAAGTTCTTTATCGATCGCCCCATCTTTGCCTGGGTTATCGCCATCATTATTATGCTGGCGGGTGCGCTGTCGATCCTGAAACTGCCGATTGAGCAATATCCTAACGTTGCTCCACCGGCAATCGAGATCACCGCCACCTACCCGGGTGCCGATGCGAAAACTTTGCAGGACTCCGTCACGCAGGTTATCGAACAAAACATGAACGGCATCGACGGCCTGATGTACATGGGTTCAAGCAGCGACTCTTCGGGTACGCTGCAGCTGACTCTGACATTCCAGTCCGGTACCGATGCTGATATCGCGCAGGTGCAGGTTCAGAACAAACTGCAGCTGGCGATGCCGTTGCTCCCGCAGGAAGTACAGCAGCAGGGGATTAAAGTTCAGAAATCCTCCAGTAGCTTCCTGATGGTTGCCGGTTTCATCAACGATAACGGCACCATGACGCAGAACGACATCTCCGACTACGTGGGTTCTAATATTAAAGATCCCATTAGTCGTGTCTCCGGCGTGGGTGATACCCAGCTGTTCGGGGCGCAGTATGCGATGCGTATCTGGATGGACCCGCATAAACTCAACAACTACTCACTGACGCCGGTCGATGTGATCAGCGCCATCAACACCCAGAACGCCCAGGTGGCGGCCGGTCAGCTCGGTGGTTCACCACCGGTGAAAGGCCAGCAGCTGAATGCCTCGATCATCGCGCAGACGCGTCTGACCTCGGCTGAAGAGTTCGGTAAGATCCTGCTGAAAGTGAACAGCGACGGTTCGCGTGTCCGTCTGAGCGACGTGGCGCATATCGAGCTGGGTGGTGAGAACTACGAGATTATTGCACGCTATAACGGTCAACCGGCCTCGGGTCTGGGGATCAAGCTGGCAACCGGTGCTAACGCCCTGGATACCGCTGCGGCGGTAAAAGCTGAGCTTGCCAAACTGGAGCCGTTCTTCCCGGCCGGCATGAAAATCGTCTATCCGTATGACACCACGCCATTCGTTAAGATCTCGATTAACGAAGTTGTAAAAACACTGGTCGAAGCTATCGTGCTGGTGTTCCTGGTGATGTACCTGTTCCTGCAAAACTTCCGCGCCACGCTGATCCCAACGATTGCGGTGCCGGTTGTCTTGCTCGGCACCTTTGCGATTATCAGCGCGTTTGGCTACTCGATAAACACCCTGACGATGTTCGGGATGGTGCTCGCCATCGGCCTGTTGGTGGATGACGCCATCGTGGTGGTCGAGAACGTCGAGCGCGTCATGGCCGAAGAGGGCCTACCGCCCAAGGAAGCCACGCGTAAATCGATGGAGCAGATCCAGGGCGCGCTGGTCGGTATTGCGCTGGTGCTGTCAGCGGTATTTATTCCAATGGCCTTCTTCGGCGGGTCTACCGGGGTTATCTATCGTCAGTTCTCGATTACTATCGTTTCCGCGATGGTGCTGTCGGTTATCGTCGCGCTGATCCTGACCCCGGCACTGTGTGCCACCATGCTGAAGCCGATTGCGAAAGGCGACCATGGCAAAACCACCGGTTTCTTCGGCTGGTTTAACCGCCTGTTCGACAAAAGCACCAATCACTACACCGACAGCGTGGGCCACATCGTGCGCAGCACCGGTCGTTATCTGGTGATTTATCTGGTGATCGTGGTGGGCATGGCCTATCTGTTTATGCGCCTGCCAACCTCCTTCCTGCCGGAAGAAGACCAGGGGGTATTCCTGACCATGGCACAGCTGCCAGCAGGTGCCACGCAGGAACGTACACAGAAAGTGCTGGACCAGGTGACGGATTACTACCTGAATAAAGAGAAAGCGAACGTTAACTCGGTGTTCACCGTTAACGGCTTTGGCTTTGCAGGTCGTGGTCAGAACACCGGTATCGCCTTCGTCAGCCTGAAACCGTGGGATGAACGTTCGGGTTCAGATAACAAGGTGCCGGCGATTGCCGGGCGTGCCATGGGCGCGCTGTCAGCGATCAAAGATGCGATGGTGATTCCGTTCAACCTGCCGGCGATTGTTGAGCTGGGTACGGCGACCGGTTTTGACTTCCAGCTGATCGATCAGGGTGGCCTTGGCCATGAGAAACTGACCGCAGCACGTAACCAGCTGCTTGGCATGATTGCTCAGCATTCAGATACCCTGGTAGGCGTGCGTCCTAACGGTCTGGAAGATACGCCACAGTACAAACTGACTATCGACCAGGAAAAAGCGTCGGCGCTGGGGGTATCGCTCTCCGATATCAACACCACGCTGGCGGCAGCCTGGGGCGGATCCTACGTTAATGACTTCATTGACCGCGGCCGCGTGAAGAAAGTGTACGTGATGGGCGATGCGCCTTACCGTATGTTGCCAAGTGATATTGGCAACTGGTATGTGCGTGCCAGCAGCGGTGAAATGGTGCCGTTCAGCGCCTTTGCCTCTGCACAGTGGGTTTACGGTTCACCACGACTGGAGCGTTATAACGGCCTGCCGTCGATGGAGCTGTTAGGACAGCCAGCACCAGGTAAGAGCTCGGGTGAAGCAATGAATCTGATGCAGGACCTGGCGTCGAAACTGCCTACCGGTATTGGTTACGACTGGACGGGGATGTCCTATCAGGAACGTCTGTCCGGTAACCAGGCTCCGGCACTGTATGCCATCTCGCTGATTGTGGTCTTCCTCTGTCTGGCCGCACTGTACGAGAGCTGGTCAATACCGTTCGCGGTAATGCTGGTCGTACCGTTGGGTGTGGTCGGGGCGCTGATCTTTACCACCCTGCGCGGGCTGAGCAACGACGTGTACTTTGTGGTGGGGCTGCTAACCACCATAGGGCTATCGGCGAAGAACGCCATCCTGATCGTCGAGTTCGCTAAGGACCTGATGGAGAAGGAAGGCAAAGGCCTGGTGGAAGCGACTCTGGAAGCGGTACGTATGCGTTTACGTCCAATCCTGATGACTTCTCTGGCGTTTATCCTCGGGGTTCTGCCGCTGGCTATCAGTACCGGTGCGGGTTCCGGTGCTCAGAACGCCGTAGGTACTGGCGTGATGGGCGGGATGGTCACCGCGACTATCCTGGCGATCTTCTTCGTTCCAGTGTTCTTCGTGGTGGTTCGCCGCCGCTTCAGTAAGAACAAAGAAGAGCTGGAACATAGCCACCCAGTCGATCATCATCACTAATTCACGCAAGTTAATGTGAACCAGAGGCCGCTTAATGCGGCCTCTTTTTTTTGTCTTTTTTCCAGCGTACGCGCAGTTGCAATTTGCTCACCTGCGGCGCATACTATTGTTATAGTATAACATAACAAGTGGAGTAACAGATGAAACAGAGTATTCATCCAACCTATCGCCAGGTGGTGTTTCATGACACCACGGCAGATGCCTGGTTTGTCGTGGGGTCGACCATCAAAACCGATCGCACGATTGAGCATGAAGGCAAACAGATGCCTTACGTGACGCTGGATGTCTCTTCGGCCTCACACGTCTATTACACCGGCAAGCAGAAAGATTTTGCCAAAGAGGGCAGCGCCGCACGCTTCAACCAGCGCTTCGGCAGCTTCCTCGGCGCGATGAAAAAGTAAGGAGCCATCATGCAGGTCTTAAGCTCTCTGGCCTCGGCCAAAAAACGCCACAAAGATTGTAAAATCGTCCGCCGTCACGGCCGCGTATTCGTCATTTGCAAAAGTAACCCACGCTTCAAGGCCGTACAGGGCCGGGGTGGCAAGAAGCATTAATTGATGACTCTCAAGCATGCAACACAAGGGGATAGCCGCGGCTATCCCCTTTTTTATGCAGCTTAATCACCGGCTGGACGCTTATTTCATGCTGCTGACCATCGCATTGACGTTATGTTTGAAAGCATTAATGTAGCTGTCTGCTTCACCGCCCTGCCCGGTCAATGCTTCCGGATACAGCTCGCCGCCCGGCTGCGCGCCGCCGGCAGCGGCAATCTGTTTAACCAGGCGCGGATCGGTCTGATTCTCGATAAAGTAGGCATGGATCTTCTCCTGCTTCAGCTGAGCGATCAGCGCGGCGACGTCGGAAGCGCTGGCCTCAGATTCGGTGGAGAAACCGACCGGTGAGAGGAACGTCACCCCGTATCGCTGGCCGAAGTAGCCGAAAGCATCATGGCTGGTCAGCACCTTACGTTTGCTCTGCGCAATAGCGCTGAACTCTTGCTGCGCCCAGCTATCCAGCTGCTTAAGCTGTGCGATGTAGGCGCTGCCGTGCTGACGGAAATAATCTGCATCCTGCGGATCGGCGGCGATCAGCGCATTCATCACGTTAGTGGCATAGATAACACCGTTCTGCATGCTGTTCCACGCGTGCGGGTCGGTAACCGTTTCTCCGTCCTCTTCCATTTTTCGCGTGTTGATCCCGGCTGAAGCCACTACCGTCTCTCCCTTATAGCCCGATGCGGCGATCAGACGATCCATCCACCCTTCCATTCCCAGTCCGCTAACAAACACGACATCGGCATGCGCCAGCGCCTGGCTATCTTTTGGCGTAGGTTCAAAGCTGTGCGGGTCGCCATTTGGCCCCACCAGGCTTTTCACCACGACGTGTTCGCCGCCAACGTTTTTTACGATATCCGCCAGCACGGTAAAACTGGCAACCGCTTCAACGGTTTTCGCCATTGCAGCAGGTGCGGCCAGCAATACGGACAGCGCCAGCGCCACAGGTAACTTCTTCATACTTACTCCCTATCTGATTGCCAATGGTTTACGCCCGGCAAAAATGCCGCCGCAGGGACCGATTAAAATGGAAAGAAAGAACAACAGTGCCGCACTCAGCACCACGGCGGGCCCGGCAGGTAACGAGAGGTAAAACGAGGCGTAAAGCCCGCTGAAACTGGCCAGCGTGGCGATGATCATTGCCGCCGCCAGCGTCCCGGCGAGATGACGGCTCCAGAATCGGGCACTGGCCGCAGGCAGCATCATCAGCCCGACGCTCATCAGGGTGCCAAGCACCTGAAAGCCCGCCACCAGGTTGATGACAACCAGCACCAGAAAAATGGCGTGCACCAGCGGTGAGGTCCAGCGGTTCTGGGCGCGCAGAAAGCTCGGGTCAAAGGCATCAATGGTCAGCGGGCGGTAGATCAGCGCGAAGATCAGCAGGGTGACCGCACTGATACTGCTGACCAGCACGATGGAGGGCGTATCGACCGCCAGCAGCGAGCCGAACAGGACATGCAGAAGATCGACGCTGGAACCGCGCAGCGACACCAGCGTGACGCCCAGCGCCAGTGAGCCAAGATAGAAACCGGCAAAGCTGGCATCCTCACGCAGCGGCGTATAGCGACTGACCGCGCCTGACAACAGAGCCACCGTCAGACCGGCAATCGCTCCGCCAATGCCCATCGCGACCAGCGAAAGTCCGGAGAGTAAATAGCCGATTGCGGCACCGGGAAGCACCGCGTGCGACAGCGCATCGCCCACCAGGCTCATGCGGCGCAGTAGCAGGAAGACGCCGAGCGGCGTCGCGCTCAGCGACAGCGCGACGCAGGCCACCAGCGCCCGGCGCATAAATCCAAATTCGATAAATGGCTGGATCAGCATCATGCGCTGGCCCCCCCACGGCGACTAAAGCTCAGCCCGGTCACGCCGCAGCCGCGGCAGGTCCATTCGCTGTGCTGCTCTTTCAGGCGTAACACCTGCGGGAAATGCTGCGCCACCGTAGCCATGTCGTGCAGGACAACAATCAGTGTCGCCCCGGCCTGATGCCGCTCCGCCAGCAGCGCCAGCAGCAGTTCGGTGGTATCGCTGTCGACGCCGGTAAAAGGCTCATCCAGCAGCAGCAGTTCTGCGTCCTGTATCAGCAGCCGGGCAAACAGCACGCGCTGCAGCTGCCCGCCGGATAAGGTTCCCGGCGCGGCGGCAGCGAACGGCAGCATATTGACGCGCTGCAGTGCCGACATGACCTGCTCACGCTGCTGGCGGTTTAAGCCTTTAAACCAGCCACTCTGACGCCAGAAGCCCATTGCCACCAGATCGAAAACGGTCAAAGGGAATGTTTTCTCCAGCTCAGCGTGCTGGGGCAGCCAGGCAACGGTCGGTCGTGGCGCAGAGAGGCTGACCGAACCACTGACCGGGGGCAACATCCCGCACAGCGTCTTCAGCAGCGTTGATTTTCCGCAGCCATTTGCCCCCACGAGGGCCGTCATGCTGCCGCGTGCAAACTCACCATTTAACTGCGGCGTCACCGCACGATGCTGATAGCCAACCACCAGCTGATTAAGTACGATCATCAGAGTGCCGCCCACCAGGTGAGCGCCGCCAGCGCGCCGACCAGGTGTAAGGTCAGCACCATACGCAGCCATGCCGGGCAGCTGAGCAAGGTGCCGATGCGAATAAAAGCCGGAGAGGTGTTCATTAAAAAGCCACTTAAATGTTATAACATAACAATAAAGTAGCGTGGATGGAGGCAGGACGGATATCATTAAAATGTATCTAATTATTACGTTGGAGCCGGATGGCTGAAGCGTTTTTTATATAAAAAAAACTCAACATGGTGATGGTTTTATGCGGAAGCATGCCGGTGCGAGTAAAATAATTAACTGTTAAATCATCAATATAGGCTACACTAAATTTATAACCTGGCTTATCCACTCGGCTACAGCAATTAAGCTGATAAGCAAAATTTAACTCTGAGAGGGAAAAATGCGCAAAACTTTACCATTAAAATATCGTCAAACTAACATTGAACCACTAGAATTAATGCATGAGATCGAACAGATAATTCCCAAAATAGAAGATGACCTGATTGGTTCATTGGAATGGTATTCACAAAATGCGCGATATGTTCCCGAAAGTCTGAAAATTATTTCCCTGGAATATTTGCAACAATCACGTTATAAAATGAACTACAGCTTCCGCTGGAACGTATTCAATGCCTGTCTGGATATTGATGCGAGTGAAACAACCCATCAGTCGGTCAATTTTACCCTTACTCCTGATGCGCTGGTGTTTGATTTCATTGATAACGATCGCCACAACATGTCCGATGAATTGTAATATTTGGTCAGTCGAGCGGCAGGTTAATTTAAATAAGTTATATTTTGTTTAGATGTTACATAGCATAGTAATTATCACTTCCTGGCACCCATGTTTAAAGTGCGGTTTAATGGCCTGTTTCGCAAGCTTAGGAGGGGAAAAAGATGGACGAATACTCACCGAGAAGGCATGATATTGCCCAGCTGAAATTTTTGTGTGAAAACCTGTACGATGAAAGCCTGGCTACGTTAGGCGACAGCCACCACGGCTGGGTTAACGATCCTACCTCTGCTGCCAATCTGCAGCTTAACGACCTGATCGAGCATATTGCAGCATTCACCATGAATTACAAAATTAAGCACATCGAGGACAGCGATCTGATAAGTCAGATTGATGAATACCTGGATGACACCTTTATGCTGTTCAGCAATTACGGCATTAATGTTCAGGACTTACAACGCTGGCAGAAATCCGCCAAACGACTGTTCAACATTTTTGCAGAGGAATGTGCAACAAGCCTGACACAGGCCAGCCATTCGTTTTAGCAACCCATTACTCATTTACGGTTTAATAATGACAGACAAACTTTTAACAAAAACTGATTATCTGATGCGCCTCAGACGCTGTCGTTCCATCGACACGCTTGAGCGCGTCATCGAAAAGAACAAGTACGAATTATCTGATGATGAACTGGCTGTATTCTATTCCGCTGCCGATCATCGTCTGGCCGAACTGACAATGAATAAGCTTTATGACAAAGTGCCCGTTGCAGTATGGAAGTTTGTTCGCTAACTAATGATGTGTGATTTGAAACGAATGAAGTCGTGAGGGCTGGTGAGGCAGAATTGGGTGGGGGCCCTGCCAGCTACATCCCGGCACACGCGTCATCTGTTACGGCTGCTTCCTTCCGGACCTGACCGAGTTCACAAATTAGCATTGCGGGAGAACCAACCGGGCCCCCATTGAGTGCCCTGGGTAACCAGAGCGCAGGCATTATCAATGATGCCCCCGGCAATTGCAAGCCGCCCCCTGGTGACCGTTGGTTTCTTGCACGATCTGCAGATTATTTCCTCGCTATAGGCTTATGACCATCGAACAGGACAGTTTTCAACAGCGTATTTATCAAATTGTTGCCGCGATCCCTTATGGCAGCGTCACCACCTATGGCGAAGTGGCCCGGCTGGCCGGTTCATCGCGCGCGGCGCGTCAGGTTGGCGGCGTGCTGAAGCGCCTGCCTGAAGGCAGCAAACTGCCGTGGCACCGGGTGATTAATCGTAAAGGTGAAATTTCGCTGACGGGTGACGATCTCAGCAGACAGCGTAAAGCACTGCAGGCGGAAGGGATTGAGGTATCGCGCGAGGGGAAAATCGACCTGGTGAAGTATCGCTGGCACTGGTAATGCAATTTTCGGGCGCGGATGCCGCGCCCGACAAACGTTACATCGACGTTGGCGCAGGAACGGCGCCTGATGGCGTTACCAGGGTAGGCGAAGTGGAAGGCACGGTTGCTGGTGCCCCACTGGTGGTTGGCATCGCCATTTCAGGCACAGGCACCAGCGTCAGGTCCTGACGCGTTCCGCCCGTGGTGACCACCTGTTTCACCGTATCGGTGATAAACATCAGTTTGCCATCCACGCTTACCGCCGCACTCAGCAGAATGCGTGCTTTTGGCTGGATATCCGCCGGGTTAAACGGCAGGGTAAACTGGAACGGCGCCTGCTTACCTTCCGTGCGCACCACGCGCTGCGCCAGCACTTTAGACGGTGCATCAGCCAGCGAAGCATCCGACAGCGTCACGGTCAGCACCGCATCCGGTGGCAGCGCCACTTTCTGACGGATCCACACGGTCCCGCTCACGTTCGGTTGCCTAATCACCCCCTGCTGACCTTCTACCTGCGATCCCAGCGTTGGGGTCGGCACATCTTTGCTTTTGTCAGCACACCCTGTAATTACCACAGCCAGAGCCGCGCCACTTAATACATGCCAGATTTTCATTGATAACTTCTCCTTCCAATGAATGATTACGACAGCCAAATTACCGCGAATAGGCAGAGCTTTCCTGCCTGCGTAAGCTTAATTCTGGCACAACTTACTGATTTTTTCCTGGAAGCGCCGATTTTTGCGCATTTCCCCCTGACGCCACAGATTGCAAAAACAGTCATTGACGATAACTGGTCGGATTTCGCAAACTGAGGGCTGAAATATTACTGAGGATGCGTTTTATGAGCCAGGCGCTGCAAAATTTACTGAATCTGCTGGATCTGGAAACCCTGGAAGAGGGGCTGTTTCGCGGGCAGAGTGAAGATCTGGGGCTACGCCAGGTATTTGGTGGCCAGGTGGTGGGCCAGGCGCTGTATGCCGCAAAACAGACGGTGCCACAGGAACGCATTATCCATTCGTTTCACAGCTACTTTCTGCGCCCGGGCGACAGCCAGAAAGCGATTATCTACGACGTGGAGAACCTGCGCGACGGCCAGAGCTTTAGCGCCCGCCGGGTAAAAGCCGTACAGAACGGTAAACCGATCTTTTACATGACCGCCTCTTTCCAGGGCCCGGAAACCGGCTTCGAGCATCAGAAAACCATGCCGCAGGTTGTCGGCCCGGATTCTCTGCCTTCCGAGCGGGAGATTGCCCAGCAGCTGGCGCAGTATATTCCAGAAAAGGCGCGCGATAAGTTCCTCGCGGAGAAGCCTTTTGAAATCCGTCCGGTGGAGTTTCATAACCCGTTAAAGGGCCATACCAGTAACCCGGTGCGCTATACCTGGCTGCGCGCGAACGGCATCATGCCGGCTGACAAGCGTATTCATCAGTATCTGCTCGGCTATGCTTCCGATTTCAACTTCCTGCCGGTTTCGCTACAGCCGCACGGTAAAGGCTTTCTGGAGCCGGGCATGCAGGTGGCGACGATTGACCACTCCATGTGGTTCCACCGCCCTTTCGATCTCAATGACTGGTTACTTTACAGCGTGGAGAGTACCTCAGCCTCCAGCGCGCGTGGATTTGTGCGCGGTGAATTCTGGAACCAGCAGGGCGTCCTGGTTGCCTCAACGGTGCAGGAAGGGGTGATCCGTCAGCGTTCTTAATCATCAGCCATAAAAAAGCGGGCCTGAAATGGCCCGCTTTGTCATTGTTTTTAGCGCACTACTTTTCTTATCAGTGTCAGCTTCAGCTTAGTTGTTGTAAGCATTCTCGCCGTGGCTGTTGACGTCCAGACCTTCACGCTCCTGATCTTCCGGTACACGCAGGCCAACAATCATATCCGCCACTTTAAATCCGATGAAGGCAACAACAGCAGTCCAGACAATGGTCAGGCCGACGCTGAACAGCTGTACCCAGACCTGATGGCCCATGGTTACGCCCTCTGCATAACCCACGCCACCCAGTGAAGAGGAGGCAAAGATGCCGGTCATAATGCAGCCAACGATGCCGCACACGCCGTGCACGCCGAATACGTCACAAGGGTCATCAACGCGCAGCCATTTTTTCAGTGACGTCACGCCCCACAGGCCTGCAAGCCCACCGACAAGGCCGATGATCAGCGCACCACCCACCCCCACGTAACCGCAGGCTGGGGTAATAGCGACCAGACCGGCAATCACACCTGAGCTCACGCCCAGCAGAGAAGGTTTGCCGCGCAGCGCCCACTCACCGAAGGTCCAGGTCAGCATTGCCCCCGCCGTGGCGATCACGGTGTTGAGGAAGGCCAGACCGGCGATTTCGTTAGCCGCACTGGCAGAGCCGGCGTTGAAGCCGAACCAGCCGAAGTACAGGATCGCAGTACCGGTAAATACCATCGGCAGGTTGTGCGGTTTGAACGATTCTTTACCGAAACCGGCACGTTTACCCACCAGGTAAGCCCCCACCAGGCCAGCAACGGCGGCGTTGATATGGACAACGGTACCGCCCGCGAAGTCCAGCGCGCCATCCTGAGCCAGGAAACCGCCCGCCCACACCATATGTGCGATAGGCAGGTAGGCAAAGGTCAGCCAGATAACCACGAAGATCAGCACCGCAGAGAAGCGGATACGTTCAGCAATAGCGCCGACGATCAGACCCACGGTGATACAGGCGAAGGAGGCCTGGAACGCGACGTGGATATATTGATAGAAAGAGCCCATCAGCGCGGTCGGGGCGATATTTTTCAGCATCGCCCAGTTAAAGCTACCAAAGAAGGCGTTACCTTCGCTGAAGGCCAGCGAGTAACCGTAAACCATCCACAGTACGCATACCATCGCGAAGGTCATCGCCACCTGGGTCAGCATTGACAGCACGTTCTTGGCGCGGATCAGGCCGCCGTAGAACAGCGCAATACCCGGGATCGTCATAAACAGCACCAGCGCGGTGCAGATCATCATAAAAGCGTTATCGGCTTTATCAGCTACCGCAGGCGCGGCTGCCATGGCCAGCGACGGTAAAAGAGTCACGCCGGCGAGGCCAAACTTAGCGAGTTTTTTCATTTTATCCCATCCCATCACAATTCTTAGCCCCGAATTACAGTGCTGCTTCGTCAGTTTCACCGGTGCGAATACGGATGACACGCTGCAATTCTGCAACGAAGATCTTCCCGTCACCAATTTTGCCGGTATAAGCGGCTTTGCTAATCACATCAACCACTTCATCCAGCTGGTCATCTGCAATCGCAATATCGATTTTTACTTTTGGCAGGAAGTTCACGCTGTATTCAGCACCGCGATACAATTCTGCATGCCCTTTCTGGCGGCCAAAGCCTTTGACTTCAGTCACAGTCAGGCCCTGAATACCGATAGACGACAGCGCTTCACGCACGTCTTCCAGTTTGAACGGTTTGATTACCACGGTAACCAGCTTCATACGATCCCCTCCAGGTATAAAAACGGTTGTTTTGCCGACACGAAATCTATTAAGCAAACGCTGTGCCATAGTTCAAAAATCTGAATTTTTCAGACGATTAGTCAGTGCTGGTCTGAGTCGCGACTGGGAGGAAGATCGCCGTGAAAATCACAGTACGGGATTGAGCACAAAAAAAACGCACCATTACGGTGCGTTGTGCGTTAGTGCAGTGCATTTGAGGGAATGCAGGCCGTTATTCGCCTGCATTTGGTGCAGCGCAGCGGCGCAGATTACTGATTTTCCGCCGCAGCCAGCTCTTCACCTGCCAGCTGTAGCTGGTACATTTGCCAGTAGCGCCCGCGTGCGGCCAGCAGTTGCTGATGGCTGCCGCGCTCGACTGCCTGCCCACGGTGCAACACTAAAATGGTATCGGCTTCGGTAATGGTTGAGAGGCGGTGCGCAATCACCACCAGCGTGGTACGTTCGCGCACGGCGCGCAGCGCCTTCTGAATCGCCTGCTCGGTACCGGAGTCGATGTTCGCAGTGGCCTCATCCAGAATCAGGATCTGCGGCGTGGCAACCAGCACGCGCGCCATCGCCAGCAGCTGCTTCTGACCGACGGAGAGGTTATTACCCTGCTCCCCCAGCCGGGTATAAATGCCATCGCTCATTTCACGCGCCAGCCCGGCCAGCTGCACCGTTTCCAGCGCCTGCCACACCGCATCCTCACTGACATCCCTTCCTAAGGTGACGTTGGCAAAGAAGGTATCGGCCAGCACCACCGGATCCTGCTGTACCATCGCCACGCTGTCGCGCAGGGCGGCATGGCTGAGCGTCGGTAGCGAGCGTCCGTCCAGCAGGATCTCCCCCTTGCTCAGCGGGTAATAGCCCATCAGCAGGTTCGCCAGCGTGCTTTTGCCGCTGCCGGTGTGCCCGACCAGGGCAACAAAATTACGCGATGGCACCGAGAGATTGATATCGCTCAGCACCGGGCGCCCTTCACGATAGGCAAAGGTCAGGTCACGGATCTCAATACTGCCGCTTTGCAGCGGCTGAACATCCTCACCATAGGGCTGGCGCGGTGCATCCATCAGTTCGAAAATCCGCTCGCCGGCCACCACCGCCTGCTGCAGCATCGACTGCTGAGTGGTGAGTTCGATCAGCGGTTCATTTAAGCGCCCGAGGTAGTTGATAAAGGCGTAGAGCACGCCGACCTCGATAGAACCGACCGAGGAAAAGCCAAACAGCAGCATCAGCCCACAGAGGATCAGCGCGGAAAACAGGCTGAGCAGCGGCCGCAGCAGGAAGCCGTCGAGCCGCAGGGTCTGCATGCGCGCCAGATAGTGCGAATGGCTGGAATCCCGCATGCGTTCGCCAAAGCGTGCCTGCTGACGGAACTGCTGGATCACGCTCATGCCGTTGATCACTTCGTTGAAGCCGTTATTAATCTCCGCCAGATAACTGCGCACCCGGCGTACAATCGGCGTGCTGTAACGCTGGTAGATCAGCATGACAACAATCACCGCCGGGAAGATTGCAATCGCAATCAGCGCCATGCGCCAGTCGAGGCTAAACATCGCCACCAGCATGGCACCCACCAGCGCCGCACTGCGCAGCACGGTCGCCACCACGGTGACGTAGAGGTCACGCACCACTTCGGTGTCATTGGTGACGCGTGAAATAATCTGGCCTACCGGCTGGGTATCGAAGGCGCTCAGCGGCTGACGCAGCGCCGCATCCATCACGTCGGTGCGCAGGCGCTGGACAACGCCCACGGCGGCCTGGTTGAACAGCAGCGCCTGCCAATAGTGCAGTCCGGCGGCCAGCAGTTGCAGCAGCAGAAAACTGACCACCAGCCCGACAGCGATCCCGACCGGCATATGATGTTTTGCCACCATATTGTCGATGAAATAGCTGACCAGCACCGGTCCGAGCACTTCTGCCGCTGCCGCAATCCACAGCATCACTACGGCCATGCCGAGGGATTTGCGCCACGGGCTGCCGTAGGAGAGCAGCCGTTTAATTGTCGGCCACTGATGGGTTACTCTAGCCATGCGGCACTCCCTGTTCGATCTCGTCGTCATCCAGCGCCGCTTCCAGCTGCTGATAGCGGTACATATCGCGATACCAGCCCGGGCTGCTGGCGAGCTGTTCATGATTGCCGCGCTGAGCCACTACGCCGTGCTGCAGCACCAGGATTTCACTGGCCTCAGTCAGCGCAGACAGACGATGAGCACTAATGATCACCGTGCGCCCTTCTCCCCAGCGCCGCAAGTTATGCAGAATTTGATGTTCAGTACGGCCATCGACCGCTGACAGGGCATCATCCAGAATCAGGATCTCAGCATTCATCAGCAGCGCCCGGGCGATGGAGATACGCTGTTTTTGCCCGCCGGAGAGCATCACGCCACGCTCACCGACTTCGGTTTCATAACCTTCCGGAAGGCGCAGAATATCGTCATGGACAAACGCCAGCTGTGCAGCCTGTTCAATCTCGCTCTGTGTCGCACCCGGGCGGCCAAGGGCAATATTGTTGGCGACGCTGTCGGAAAACAGGAAAGGCGTCTGGCTGACTACCGCCAGACGGCTGCGCCAGCTGTCCAGCCGCAGCTGCGGCAGCGGGATAGCGTGGTAGCGAATATCCCCCTGATCGATATCAAAGTGGCGCTGTACCAGACTCAGCAACGTGCTTTTTCCCGAGCCGGTCGGGCCACATAATCCGAGCATCTGCCCCGGTTTGATATTGACGTTGAGGTTGCGAAGCGAAGGCTGCTGCGCCCCCGGATAGCAAAACTCGCGCACCGCGATTTGCAGCAGGCCCCGCCCTTCCGGCACCTGCTTGCTGCCGTCGGTGACCGCGGGCGCTTCCGCCAGCAGCGACTGAATGCGGCTCCAGGCCGCGCTACCGCGCTCGACGATATTAAACATCCACGCCAGTGCCAGCATGGGCCAGATCATCAGCCCAAGGTACATAACAAAACTGGTCAGCTGGCCGAGGGTCAGCGTGCCGTGCCACACCATCCAGCTACCCCCGCCGATCGCCAGCAGATTAGAGAGCCCGATGGCGATATAGATGGTTGGGTCAAAACGCGCATCAACGCGCGCCACGCGCAGGTTTTTCTCGCCGGTGTCTTTGGCGATAGCAGCAAACTGCCCGGACTGGTGATCTTCCAGACCAAAAGCTTTGATCATGCGAATGCTGGTCAGGCTCTCCTGCGTCTGATCGTTGAGCGAGGAGAACGCCGCCTGCGCCAGTTTGAAGCGCTGATGGAGTTGGTCGCCATAGCGCTTGATCACCAGCGCCATCACCGGCATCGGCAGCAGTGCCAGCAGCGTCAGCTGCCAGCTGATCTGAGTACTCATGACGATCAGCACCGCCAGCCCCATCACCAGCGAATCGACCAGCGTCAGCACGCCTTCACCCGCCGCAAATACCACGCGGTCCACATCGTTGGTGGCGCGGGCAATCAGGTCACCGGTGCGGTGGCGCAGGTAAAAGCCGGGATGCTGGCGGCTGAGCTGGCGGTAGAAATCTTCGCGCAGCTCCACGGCCAGCTGGTAAGAGGCACCAAACAGCAGCACGCGCCAGACATAGCGCAGCAAATAGACCACCACGGCGGTGAGCAGCATCGCCCCCACCCACAGCAGGAGCTGAGCGCTGCTCATACCGTCACGGCTGACGCCATCAACGATTTTTCCCACCACGTGCGGCGGCAGCAGTTGCAGTAAGGCAATCACGATCAGCAGCAGAACCGCGCCGAGATAGCGGCGCCATTCGCGCAGAAAATACCAGCTTAATTGGCTAAAAAGTCGCACAAAAACATCCTGATCATCGATCGAAGAGAGAGAGCGGTCAGCCTCACTAGGGGGCAACCGGCAATGCGGTAGTGTATTTTATCTCTTCCATGGCAAAACTCGAAGTGACATCGATTAGCCCCGGGACGCCGTTCACCAGGCGTTTATAAAAGCCGTCGTAGCTTTTCATATCTGCGACCTGAACGCGCAGCAGATAGTCATACTCCCCGGCCATACGGTAAAAGCCCATTACTTCCGGCATCGCCTGCACCAGCTCGACAAACTGCTGAAACCAGCTGCTGCTGTGCTGCTGAGTTTTGATTAATACGAAGGCGGTCAGACCAAGGCCGAGTTTCTCGCCATCCAGCAGCGCGACCCGGCCGCGAATATAGCCTTCATCCTCCAGCCTTTTCAAGCGCTTCCAGCAGGGGGTGGTGGTCAGGCTGACGGCATCGGCCAGCGCCTGCAAAGAGAGTGTGCAATCTCGCTGCAGCAGATCTAGCAGCATTCTGTCTTTTTTATCCAGCGGATTTGGGAGCAAAATTTTCTCTCAGAGATAAGAAAGGGAGTAGAATTATAGCAACCTTTTCCCCAGGCGTTTAGTTAATCTGGTCCCCTACTATTACAATCTTCAGGGATGACCAAAATGAACGCTAATCGTTACCATAATCTACTGATTATCGGCCTGTTTACGGCTGTTGCTCTGACCTGGGGCACGACGTGGATGGCGATGAAAATTACCGTGGCGACCGTGCCGCCGATTTTCGCTACCGGGCTGCGCTTTCTCTGTGCTGCACCGCTGCTGCTGCTGCTGGCGCGTTATAAAAAGGTGCCACTACTGTTTCCCCGTGGTCAGCGTGGCTTCCAGCTCTGCGTGATGCTGTTCTATTTTGCCATCCCTTTTACGCTGATGATTTACGGTGAGCGCTACACCTCGTCGAGCCTCGCAGCCATTATCTTTGCCACCATGCCTGCTGCCGTGCTGGCCGCTTCAATCCTGTTTTTACGTGAAAAGACCACGCTACAGCAGCTGCTGGGGTTGGCTATCAGTATCGGCGCACTGAGCACTATTTTATGGCATGAAACTCGCGCCAGCGGCGACAGCCAGTGGCAGGGCGTGGCCGCGCTGGTGGCGGCCGTGGTGATCCATGCGCTGATGTACGTACAGTGCAAAAAACGCTGCTCGGGCATCTCGGTACTGAGCTACAACGCGCTACCCTGCCTGGGTGCGGGCGTGCTGCTGACGCTGGCTGGCCTGACGGAAGCGCCGGATTATCACAGCTTTACCCCTCAGGCTCTGCTGTCTATTGCTTATCTCGGCGTAGTGGCGGGAGTGGGCGGTATTCTGGCGTACTTCGCGCTGCAGCAGGTGGCTAAGCCGTTTCAGGCCTCGCTGGTGTTCCTTGTGTTCCCGCTGATTGCCGTGGCGCTGGAGAGTGCGCTGAGCGGAAACAGCATCAGCCGCGAATCGCTGTGGCTTCTGCTGCCCTTCCTGCTGGGAATTTTGCTGACGCTGTACCGTGGCGCGCGTGCTCGACAGGCCATTTTGGCCGCAGAGCGTGCTGCACGTCACTAAACGAAAAAAGCCGGACATCCTGTCCGGCACACTGGATAACGGGCCTCATTATTCGGGGGAATAGTCGAGGTGTGGTGTGTTCAGCCAGTGATTCAGGTAATGAGACACGCCCTGTGTCGCACAGTCTCCAATGATCGGCAGCTGGGGCAGCATCGCTTTCAGCTGCTCCATCGCATTACGCATAATAAAGCCGTGACCCACGCTGCCCAGCATCTCCAGGTCATTCATCGCATCGCCAAACGCCATACACTCCGTCATTTCCACACCCAGCCGTGCGGACAGGCGAGCCAGTGCGGCGCCTTTATTGCAGCTGAGCGGCAGCACTTCCAGACAGTCGCGCGCAGAAAAACAGAGATGGACACTGTCGCCAAACGCTTCGCGCAGCTGGATCTGCAGCTGGCATAGCGCCTGATAATCAGCGATAAAGCAGACTTTCGTCACCTGATGCGCGGGGATCCGGCGCAGGTCGGTGAGCTGATAACGAAAACCACTCAGCTGATGCGCCCGCAGGATCTCTGGCACATCGTACTGCGTAAACCAGCCATTATCGTTAAACACGTGCAGGCTGGCGCGCGTCTCCCAGTGGCTGTGAAGAACCTGCCAGGCAGCATCGGGAGGGAGATCGCAGGCGTACAAAGGGTTCCCCAGCGGGTCGTGAATGCGGGTGCCGTTGCCGCTGATCAGATACGCCGGCAGATCGTACTGCTGCATCAGCGGCTGCATCTCAAGAAAATGGCGTCCTGTGGCAAACGTGAGCTGAACCGGATGCGATCTCAGCGCCCGCAGGCTTTGCAGGGTCTGCTCACCCAGTTTGTGGTCTGGCAGCAGCAGCGTACCGTCCATATCAAAAGCAGCAAGGCGCACCATTTTCTCTCCAAGTGGTCGAATTTTCATCTGCCAGGAGTATCCCCTGGTATTTGCGGAACTAATAGTGAATACTTTTTAAAAATTGTTCCGGGTTTGGGGCGAGATGCGACAGCTCAATCGATTGAACCAGTACCAAAGGCTCTGGCAGCACAGCGCCGGGCAGCCGCAGTCCACCAGCGTAAGCGAAATTGGCAGCCGCTGTTTTTGCAGCGAGCGCCATGCCCGAACCCTGTTACGCCAGTGGCAGCAGAGTGGCTGGCTGGACTGGCAGGCCAGTTCAGGGCGCGGCAAGCGCGGCACGCTGATTTTTCTGCAGTCCCCCGCCGCGTTACGCAGCGATCTGATGCTGCAACAGCTGGATAACGGCCAGCCGCAGCATGCGCTGCAAATGGTGGCGCTGGCGCCGGAACAGCTTAGCCAATTACTGCAGCCCTTTATGGGCGGCCAGTGGCAAAATAACCAGCCAACGCTGCGTATTCCCTACTATCGTCCGCTCGATTCGCTGCGCCCCATGCAGCAGGCCGGGCGCGCAGAGCAGCATCTGGCCCAGCAGGTGTTTGCCGGGCTGAGCCGCCTGGCGGGTGATGAGGCCATTCCCGACCTCGCCCATCACTGGCAGGTCAGCGATGATGGGCTAAGCTGGTATTTCTTTTTACGCCCGCAGCTACGCTGGCATCACGGTGAAGCCGTCAGCGCCGGACAGCTACAGCAGCGCCTGCAGGCTATCGTCGCCAGTCAGGTCGGCCAGCAGCTACTCCCGGCGGTAAAAACCGTCTGCGCCGCGCACCGGCTCTGCCTGCGGATTGATTTACTGCGGCCAGACTGCTGGCTGGCACATCGCCTCGCCAGCGTTCACTGCCTGCTGCCCCATCCGGACAATCCGGATATCGGCTGCGGCCCCTGGCGCGTGATGATCAACACACCCGCACTGCTGCGCCTGGAAAGCCACGGCTGGTATCACGCCGCGCACCCGCTGATGCAGGCCATAGAGTACTGGATAGCGCCGCAGCTCTTTGACCGTGAGCTCGGCACCAGCTGCCGTCATCCGGTGCAGATTGCGATTGGCACTCAGCACGAGCTGGCGCAGCTTCAGCCGGTCAGCCAGCGTATCAGCCTTGGCTTTTGCTATCTGGCGAGAGGCCAGCACAGCCCGCTGTCGGCCGCGCAGGCGCAGCAAATTATGGCGCTGGTACATCAGCCTGAAGTGATTGAACAGCTGCCGCTGGAAGAGGGATTAATTACGCCGAGCCGGGAAATGCTGCCGGGCTGGCAGATCCCCGACTGGCAGCCGCAGGCGCAGCTCTCTCTGCCTGCGCACCTTAGCCTGCACTACCATCTGCCGGTTGAACTGCATGCGATGGCGGAAAAATTACGTCAGCTGCTGGCGCTGCATGGCTGTGAGCTGACGCTCTGTTTCCATGCGGCAAAGAACTGGCAGGATTACCCGTCGCTGGGCCAGGCCGACCTGGTGATGGGCGACCGTCTGATTGGCGAAGCGCCGGTGTTTACCCTGGAAAGCTGGCTGCGGCTCGATCCGCTCTGGCCGGAGATGCTTGGCCAGCAGCGCTGGCAACGCCTGCTGCGCCAGCTTGACCATTTACAGCAGCATACTGAACTGACTCAGCGACACGCCGGGCTGCAGGCGCTGTTCCAGCAGCTGATGAGCGATGCCATCATCACCCCTCTGTTTAACTACCGCTATCAGGTCAGTGCCCCGCCGGACGTGGAGGGTATTCACCTGAATGCCTGGGGCTGGTTTGATTTCTCCCGTGCGTGGATCCCGCCTCCGGTTGCTATCTCCTGAGCAGTGCTGTTTTTATTGCGCATCAGGCAGTACCATAGCCGGCAGCAAATCATGAGGAAAAGATAATGAAACGTGCAGTGGTGGTATTCAGCGGTGGGCAGGACTCAACGACCTGCCTGATTCAGGCTTTGCAGCAGTATGATGAAGTGCACTGCATTACCTTTGATTATGGCCAGCGCCACCGTGCGGAAATCGACATTGCCGGCGAACTGTCGCAAGCGCTGGGCGCAAGGGCGCACAAAGTGCTGGATGTCACCATGCTCAACGAGCTGGCAGTCAGCAGCCTGACGCGCGACAACATTCCGGTACCGACTTACGACCCTGAAGCCAGCGGCTTGCCAAGTACCTTTGTTCCGGGCCGTAATATTCTGTTCCTGACGCTCGCCTCGATTTACGCTTACCAGATCGAAGCGGAAGCGGTGATCGCCGGCGTATGTGAAACCGATTTCTCGGGCTATCCGGACTGCCGCGATGAGTTTGTTAAAGCGTTGAATCATGCCGTGGCGCTGGGAATGGCGCGGGATGTCAGATTCGAAACCCCGCTGATGTGGCTGAATAAAGCCGAGACCTGGGCACTGGCCGACTACTGGCAGCAGCTGGCGCTGGTGCGTGACCAGACGCTGACCTGCTATAACGGCATTAAGGGCAGCGGCTGCGGTGACTGTGCCGCCTGCCATCTGCGTGCCAACGGGCTGCAGGAGTACCAGCAAAATCCGTCAGCGGTGATGCAGGCGATGAAGACAAAAACCGGACTTCAGTGACTAAAACGGCATGCTTAAAACCAGGGCGAGGCATGCCTCGCCCCTACGGGTAGGTTAGTGATATTCAGTCAAGCTAGCATACTTTCGAGGTGGGCTTTCAGTTCCCCTTCCAGCGGCAGCGCTTTCTGGCTGTGCAGATCGATGCAGACAAAGGTCAGCTGCGCATCAGCCACCTCAGTGCCATCGCCATCCAGCGTAATGCGCTGAGCAATCACTCCGCTTTTGCCTCCCAGCTTCAGCAGCTGACTGTCGATATTCAGCACATCGCCCATCACCGCCGGGCGGCGATAGTTAATGTTAATATTTACCACCACAAACGCCAGATTTCTCTGCGTCATCCACTGAAAGGCGCTTAGCTGTTCAAACCACGCCCAGCGCGCTTCTTCGAGGAATTCCAGGTAGCGGGCATTGTTCACGTGTTGATAGATATCCAGATGGTAGCCGCGTACTTTAATGGTGGTGGTTGTCACGATAATCTCCCGATAAAAAAGGCCATACCAACTGGTATGACCTCTGAGATTAGCAGCCAGGCTGCATTTGTTGCAGGTCGAATTAAAGACTCTGGATGCGGATCACAATTTAATATGTGACAGATTCCTTTCCACCAGCGTGCTGCCCATCCCCGGCACCTCTTTCAGCTGATCCAACTGAGTAAAGGGACCGTACTTCTCGCGGTAGCTAACAATCGACTCCGCCTTTTTCAAGCCGACGCCGTTCAGCGCTGCCGCCAGCTCCTGCGCGCTGGCGCTGTTAATGCTTACCTGCCCGGCGCTTTCCGCGCTGCCTTTATCATGCGGCGCCGTTTTGACCTCGGCGACCGCCTCTTTCGGTGCCGCAGCGCTGACCGCGACGGGTAGCGTGATGCCGATAGCCAGCGCCAGCGAAAGTGCCTGTAAAGTACGATTAAACATGCTGTTTTCCTCCATGTGTTTGACAGCACCGCCACCCTACTCCCGCGCCGTCACCCCGACAAACAGCCGATCCCAGAAATGGAAAAGGCCGCATAAGCGGCCTTTGGGTGTTGCAGTAAGTTGCAGTGAATTTGCGAGGCTTATTGCGCCTGCGCTGCTGCACCGTACTTGATCTTGGCTTCTTTGCGCAGGTTGCTCAGCAATGCAGCGAAGGCCAGCTGGGCATTGTTCTGGGTGATACCCTGAACCATTGCCTGCTTCTGCGCCTCCGGCAGGTTGCCGCTCTGCACTTTGTCCAGCGCCAGCAGTACGACGTTGCCCTGAGCATCTTCACTGATGCCGTACGACGGCTTGTCTGCGGCTGGCAGTGGCAGCGTGAATGCCGCCTGTGACAGTGCATCCTGACCGGTACGTGCCAGCGTCTGCTGAGCACCGAAGGTCAGACCGGCCGCTTTCAGCGCTTCATCGCCCTTACCTGCTTTCAGCTCGGCCAGCAGTTTCTCTGCCTGAGCTTTCGCCTGCTGCTGAGCTTTCTGCTGCTTCAGCGCAGCGGTGATCTGCGCGCTGACCTCAGCCAGTGGTTTTTCCGCTTCCGGTTTGTGCTCGCTGATGCGCAGTACGAAGGCACGGTCACCATCGACGGTAATAATGTCAGAGTTACTGCCCGGAGCACCGCCCTGACCAACCAGACCACCGTTGAAGATAGCATCCTGCACCGCTTTGAAATTCAGCTCGGCAGGCACGTTGTCGTGACTAAACCAGCTGGTTTCAACCGCTTTCACGCCCGCAACCTGCTCTGCGCTGGCCAGTGACTCATTGTCATTGCTGGCAGCATCGCTGACTTTGGTCTGCAGTTTGTAATAGGCATCGATGGCTTTTTCCTGCTTCACTTTCGCCGCGATGTCGTCGTGAACTTCAGACAGCGCTTTGATTTTTTGCGGCTGAATATCATCCAGACGGGCAATAATGAAGCCAACGGAAGATTTAATCACCTCAGACAGCTGGCCCTTCTCTTTCAGACCTGCGCCTTTCAGCTCGTCCGGCGTGGTATCCGGCTCAAGCCAGCCCATATCACCGCCGTTACGGGCAGAGATTGGGTCAGCGGATTTCTCTTTCGCCAGTGCGGCGAAGTCAGCGCCTTTTTTCAGCGCATCCAGTACCGACTGTGCTTCAGCTTCGGTTTTGGTCTGAATGATGCTGTAGCGCTCGCGCTGTGGCTGCGTGTAGTCCTGCTGATGTTGATCGTACCAGCTCTGAATATCCGCTTCGCTGACCGGCTGCTGCATGCTGGCTGCATCCAGCTTGATATAGCTGACGCGGAACTGCTCCGGCGACATAAACTCATTTTTATGCTGCTGGTAGTAGCTGTTAATCTCATCCGCGGTCACGTTCTGCTTCGCCGCCAGTGCATTGACGTTAATCGTCACTTCCCGCACCAGACGCTGCTGAGCGACCAGCGCTGCCAGCGAGTCTGCTTCGTTCCCCAGCACAAAATCTGTACCGGTAACGGACTGGATCAGCTGCTGAGTGGTCAGCTGCTTACGCAGCGCTTCCGCATACTGATCGGCGGAGAAGCCCAGGTTGCCGATCATGCCAAGGTATTTCGCATTATCAAACTTACCGTTGGTCTGGAAAGCGGGCTGGGTGAAGATTGCCTGTTTGATCTGGTCATCGCTAATCGCCAGGCCAATATCTTTCGCGTACTGGTCAAGCAGCTGCTCATCAATCAGCTGCGACAGTGCCTGCTGGCGGATCTGCTGCATGTAGCCTTCATTGCCTGCCAGCTGAGAGAACTGCTCGCCCAGCATCTGCTGCTGACGAGAACGTTCGCTGCTAAAAGCGCGCTCAAGCTGAGCACGGCTGATTTCCTGACCGTTCACTTTCGCGGCGTAATCACCGTTTCCGCCCGTCAGATAACCACCTACGCCGGTGAGGACGAAGGAAAGGATGATCAGACCCAGTAAAATTTTGAGCACGACATTGTTCGACGCCGCGCGTAAATTGTCCATCATGGTGTGACAACACTCCGCTGTAGTATGAATGTAAAACCCTGCGCTTATCATCCCTCCAGGGACGGACTACGCCGATGCGCTGCGGCAACTCAAAAACAACGTGGAGTTGCACTTTGTCGACAACCGCATTGCGCGTTTGTCATTGAAACATAAAAAAAGGCACATCATTATGCTGATGTGCCCGGTATGTTACATGAGAACGCGCGGGCGATCCTCACTCCGCCGAAGAAATCTGCTTCAACGGCAGCTTAATTAACTTAGTTTACTGAATCTTTCAGTGCTTTACCGGCACGGAAGCCAGGGACTTTGCCCGCAGCAATAGTGATCTCTTTACCGGTTTGTGGGTTACGACCGGTACGCTCAGCGCGCTCACGCACTGAGAAGGTGCCAAAACCAACCAGCGCTACTTCGTCGCCAGCCTGCAGAGATTCGGTGACTGAACCGATAAATGCATCTAATACACGTCCGGCTGCCGCTTTAGAAATATCGGCGTTTGCAGCAATTTTGTCGATCAACTGTGACTTATTCACTCACTCATCCCCTATTATTTTATACACCGTGAGTCGGACTCTTCCGCTCACCTGGGTGCAATCATTTGTTATGGCCGTTTAGCCTGAGTTTGTTGAGCCTCAGAGACTCGCAACCTTGCCGTCACTGGCTTAACAGCACTTAAAGTAGCGGCACATAAAAAAGCTGGCAAGCACCATTTCACTCGCCAGCCTTAGTTTTACAGTGAATTTGCCTTAAATCACTATTTCGCGGTGACAACCTGCATGCCGTAAGGGGCATTTTGCAGGGCCAGAGCCAGAACTTCCTCGATGCGTTTCACCGGGTGAATATCCAGATCGGCAATCACGTTGTCCGGGATCTCTTCCAGATCGCGCTTGTTCTCATCCGGGATCAGCACGGTTTTGATGCCGCCACGGTGAGCCGCCAGCAGTTTCTCTTTCAGGCCACCGATCGGCAGCACCTGGCCACGCAGCGTGATTTCACCGGTCATTGCCACATCGGCACGTACCGGGTTACCGGTCAGGCAGGAAACCAGCGCAGTACACATGGCGATACCGGCACTTGGACCATCCTTCGGCGTTGCCCCTTCCGGAACGTGGACGTGGATGTCGCGCTTCTCGTAGAAATCTGCGTTGATGCCCAGCTTCTCCGCGCGGGCGCGCACCACGGTCAGTGCGGCCTGGATAGATTCCTGCATCACTTCACCAAGCGACCCGGTGTAGGTCAGTTTGCCCTTGCCCGGAACACAGGCGGTTTCAATGGTCAGCAGATCGCCGCCCACTTCCGTCCATGCCAGACCGGTCACCTGACCGACGCGGTTTTCGCTGTCGGCACGACCGTAGTCGAAACGCTGCACCCCGAGGAAATCTTTCAGATTGTCGGCGTTGATTTCGATATGTTTGATCGACTTATCCATCAGCAGGGTTTTCACCGCCTTACGGCACAGCTTGGACAGTTCACGCTCAAGGCTACGCACGCCCGCTTCACGGGTGTAGTAACGAATGATGCCAACGATGGCGCTGTCGTCCACGGTCAGCTCATTTTTCTTCAGCGCATTGCGCTCAATCTGCTTGGACAGCAGGTGCTGCTTAGCAATATTGAGTTTTTCGTCCTCGGTGTAGCCGGACAGGCGAATCACTTCCATACGATCCAGCAGCGGTGCTGGAATGTTCATCGAGTTTGAGGTCGCGACAAACATCACATCGGAGAGATCGTAATCCACTTCCAGATAGTGATCGTTAAAGGCGATGTTCTGCTCAGGATCAAGAACTTCCAGCAGTGCCGAGGCCGGGTCACCGCGCATGTCCGAGGACATTTTGTCGATCTCATCCAGCAGGAACAGCGGGTTTTTAACGCCCACTTTTGCCATTTTCTGGATCAGCTTACCTGGCATAGAGCCGATGTAAGTTCGGCGGTGGCCGCGTATCTCTGCTTCATCACGCACCCCACCCAGCGCCATACGCACGTATTTACGTCCGGTGGCTTTGGCAATTGACTGCCCCAGCGAGGTTTTACCCACGCCCGGCGGTCCAACCAGGCAGAGGATTGGGCCTTTGATTTTGCTGACGCGGCTCTGGACGGCCAAATATTCCAGGATACGGTCTTTCACACGCTCAAGGCCGAAGTGGTCGGTATCCAGCGTTTCCTGTGCTTTCAGCAGGTCTTTCTTCACCTTGCTGCGCGCATTCCACGGCACCTGCACCATCCAGTCGATATAGCCGCGCACGACGGTAGCTTCTGCCGACATCGGCGACATCATCTTCAGCTTCTGCAGCTCAGCTTCCGTTTTGTCGCGCGCTTCTTTCGGCATTTTGGCCGCGTCGATTTTGCGCTTCAGCGCTTCGTTTTCGTCCGGGGCATCGTCCATCTCGCCGAGTTCTTTCTGAATCGCCTTCATCTGCTCATTCAGATAGTACTCACGCTGGCTCTTTTCCATCTGTTTTTTGACGCGGTTACGGATACGTTTCTCAACCTGCAACAGGTCGATTTCCGATTCCATCATCGCCATCAGATATTCCAGACGCTCGTTAACGTCGGACATTTCCAGAACGGACTGCTTATCAGCCAGCTTAAGCGGCATATGCGCCGCAACGGTATCTGCCAGGCGTGCAGCGTCATCAATGCTGTTCAGGGAAGTCAGCACTTCC
Source organism: Erwinia aphidicola (assembly GCF_014773485.1). Taxonomy (GTDB): domain Bacteria; phylum Pseudomonadota; class Gammaproteobacteria; order Enterobacterales; family Enterobacteriaceae; genus Erwinia; species Erwinia aphidicola. The sequence continues at coordinate 348,573 of NZ_JACXBP010000005.1, forward strand.
GGCGGGATCTTCTTGTTCAGTTTGATGTAGCCTTCAAACTGATTGATCGCCGTACGCACCAGCACTTCCTGCTCGCGCTCTTCGATTTCCGGCGACGCCAGGTACTCTGCCTGGGCGGTAAAATGGTCGCCGTTATCAGATAACGTAGTGATATGTGCGCGCTGCAACCCTTCCACCAGCACTTTCACCGTGCCATCAGGGAGTTTCAGCATCTGTAAAATTGAGGCAACGGTCCCGACTGAAAAGAGATCGTTAATGCCAGGTTCATCCGTTGAAGCTTCTTTCTGAGCGACCAGCATGATCTTTTTGTCATGATCCATGGCGGCTTCGAGGCAGCGAATTGATTTTTCACGACCGACAAACAACGGAATGACCATGTGCGGATAAACCACTACGTCACGCAATGGCAACACAGGGATTTCAATGCGTTCAGAACGCTCAGGATTCATAGAGCTCTCTCTTAGTTTAATTTCCGCCAGGGTAAGGGGAACCACATCATCCAGAAAAAGTGCAGTTTGACCCACAGGTATCTGAGTATATGGGGATGAACGGAATAGATTCAATGTTGGGGTAACGAGAAAAGCAAAAGGGGGAACATTTTCCCCCTTTTAAGATAACTGACTGGATTGATTTGGTTATTTATTCGCCAGAAGCCTGCTGCGCTTCCGGTTTTCCATAAATCAACATCGGCTGGCTTTCACCGGCGATCACCGATTCATCAATTACCACCTTCTCGACGTCGTCAATCGACGGCAGATCGTACATGGTATCCAGCAGCGCGCCTTCCACGATTGAACGCAGGCCGCGCGCGCCGGTTTTGCGCGACATCGCCTTTTTAGCGATCGCCGTCAGCGCTTCATCACGGAACTCCAGCTCCACGCCTTCCAGATTAAACAGCGCCTGATACTGCTTGGTCAGCGCGTTTTTCGGCTCGCGCAGGATCTGGATCAGCGCGTCTTCACTCAGCTCGGTCAGCGTCGCCACCACCGGCAGACGGCCGATGAACTCCGGGATCAGACCAAACTTGATCAAATCTTCCGGCTCCACCTGCGCCAGCAGCTCGCCTTCGGTGGCTTTCTCTGACTTGCCCTTCACCGAGGCGCCAAAGCCAATCCCGGTGCCGGTATCCACGCGCTGCGACACCACTTTGTCCAGGCCGGCAAACGCCCCGCCGCAGATAAACAGAATTTTCGAGGTATCAACCTGTAAAAACTCCTGCTGCGGATGCTTACGCCCGCCCTGCGGAGGAACCGCCGCCACCGTGCCTTCGATCAGCTTCAGCAGCGCCTGCTGCACGCCTTCGCCGGAGACATCGCGGGTAATCGACGGGTTGTCAGATTTACGCGAAATCTTGTCAATTTCATCGATGTAAACAATGCCGCGCTGCGCTTTCTGCACGTCGTAGTCGCACTTCTGCAGCAGCTTCTGAATGATGTTTTCCACATCCTCGCCCACGTAACCCGCTTCGGTCAGCGTGGTGGCATCCGCCATGGTAAACGGCACGTCCAGCAGGCGCGCCAGCGTTTCCGCCAGCAGGGTTTTACCGCTACCGGTCGGGCCGATCAGCAGAATGTTACTTTTGCCCAGCTCAATACCGTTGCTGGTGTCGCCGTTGCGCAGGCGCTTGTAGTGGTTATACACCGCCACCGACAGCACCTTTTTCGCCCGCTCCTGGCCGATAACGTAATCGTCAAGGTGGTGGCGGATCTCATGCGGCGTAGGCAGGGAGTTACGCTCACGGTGCGGCGCAACCTCTTTAATCTCTTCACGGATGATGTCGTTACATAAGTCGACGCATTCATCGCAGATATAGACTGACGGGCCGGCAATCAGCTTACGCACTTCATGCTGGCTTTTGCCGCAAAAAGAGCAGTACAGCAGCTTCCCTGAACCGTCTTTGCGCTTCTCTGTCATCAGTTAACCTCATGCCTTATCAACAGACCTGAAGTGGGCTGTCTCATTTATGCGTATCAGCCCTTAATATAGCCCATTTCCCCCGACCAATGGCAGTAAAACTCCATAACACCGGGTTAAAGGTGCACAGGATAGTGCGCAGAGCGCGACTGTACTAAAAGTGAGCAAGGGGCTGAACATGATGCCAGATTTCGATTTAACATGCTGTTTTAGATAAGAAATAGGGGTCAATGTTACTGTTGATTTAGCTGATAATTGGATTATGCTAAACTCTGGTCACTTATGATAATCCGATGGAGTGTAAACATGCCGCAAGAGCCAGAGAAAGAAGAAACCGGCCAGGAAGAGAAGAGTTCAGCGCTGGCAGTCAATAAACTGCTGCAGTCACGCTCTATTATCATTTCCGGTGAGATTAATCAGGCACTTGCCGAGAAAGTTACCGCTCAGCTGCTGATCCTGCAGGAAATGGGCGATGAGCCGATCAAGCTGTTCATCAACAGCCAGGGCGGTCACGTCGAAGCGGGTGATACCATCCACGACATGATCAAATTCGTTAAGCCGAAAGTGATGGTTATCGGTACCGGCTGGGTCGCCAGCGCTGGGATCACCATCTTCCTTGCTGCCGAGAAAAATGACCGCTACTCGCTCCCTAATACTCGCTTTATGATCCACCAGCCGTTGGGCGGCGTGCGCGGTAAGGTTTCAGACATTGAAATCGAGGCCAAAGAGCTGCTGCGCGCCCGTGAGCGTATTAATAAGCTGATCAGCAATGCAACCGGTCAGCCGCTGGAGAAAGTCGAGAAAGACACCGACAGCAACTACTGGATGAGTCCGCAGCAGGCCGTTGATTACGGTATTGCTACTCACGTTGTCAGTAGCTGGGATGAACTCGAAGCCTGATTTACGTGCTCCGGGGATAAAAAACGGCCCGTATGTTTATACGGGCCGTTTTTATTTGCCTCGCTCGCCGCTTATTCGCCGGAAGCCTGCTGGGTTTCGTGCTGACCGTAGATCACCTTAGGCTCACTATCACCTTCGATAACCTGAGCATCCACCACCACTTTCTCGACGTCGTCCAGCGACGGCAGATCGTACATGGTATTCAGCAGTGCCGCTTCCACGATTGAACGCAGGCCGCGCGCGCCGGTTTTGCGCGACATCGCTTTCTTAGCAATCGCCGTCAGCGCATCCTCACGGAACTCCAGCTCCACGCCTTCCAGGTTAAACAGCGCCTGGTACTGCTTGGTCAGCGCGTTTTTCGGCTCGCGCAGGATCTGGATCAGCGCGTCTTCACTCAGCTCGGTCAGCGTTGCCACCACCGGCAGACGGCCGATGAACTCCGGGATCAGACCAAACTTGATCAAATCTTCCGGCTCCACCTGGGCCAGCAGCTCGCCTTCGGTGGCTTTCTCTGACTTGCCCTTCACCGAGGCGCCAAAGCCAATCCCGGTGCCGGTATCCACGCGCTGCGACACCACTTTGTCCAGGCCGGCAAACGCCCCGCCACAGATAAACAGAATTTTCGAGGTATCAACCTGTAAAAACTCCTGCTGCGGATGCTTACGCCCGCCCTGCGGAGGAACCGCCGCCACCGTGCCTTCGATCAGCTTCAGCAGCGCCTGCTGCACGCCTTCGCCGGAGACATCGCGGGTAATCGACGGGTTGTCAGATTTACGCGAAATCTTGTCAATTTCATCGATGTAAACAATGCCGCGCTGCGCTTTCTGCACGTCGTAATCGCACTTCTGCAGCAGCTTCTGAATGATGTTTTCCACATCCTCGCCCACGTAACCCGCTTCGGTCAGCGTGGTGGCATCCGCCATGGTGAACGGCACGTCCAGCAGGCGCGCCAGCGTTTCCGCCAGCAGGGTTTTACCGCTACCGGTCGGGCCGATCAGCAGAATATTACTTTTGCCCAGCTCAATACCGTTGCTGGTGTCGCCGTTGCGCAGGCGCTTGTAGTGGTTATACACCGCCACCGACAGCACCTTTTTCGCCCGCTCCTGGCCGATAACGTAATCGTCAAGGTGGTGGCGGATCTCATGCGGCGTAGGCAGCGAGTTGCGATCGCGGTGCGGCGCAACCTCTTTAATCTCTTCGCGGATGATGTCGTTACATAAGTCGACGCATTCATCGCAGACATACACTGACGGGCCGGCAATCAGCTTACGCACTTCATGCTGGCTTTTGCCGCAAAAAGAGCAGTACAGCAGCTTCCCTGAACCGTCTTTGCGTTTATCGGTCATTTACTTTCCCCTCATTGTCACACTCACCTTCCCACGTGGGGTCAGCTTCGCAGGCCGCCACCTGAACGGCCTGCAGAGGCAACGGCACTATGTCACAACAACATGTTAATCAGTTACGCTGGGACAACACGGAATCCACTAAGCCGTACTCTACGGATTCGCTCGCCGACAGGAAACGGTCGCGATTGGTATCGCGCTCGATCGTTTCAATCGTCTGACCCGTATGTTTCGCCATGAGTTCATTCATCATGTGCTTGGTTTTGATAATTTCACGCGCATGGATATCAATATCAGATGCCTGGCCCTGGAAACCGCCCAGTGGCTGGTGGATCATCACGCGTGAATTTGGCAGGCAGTAACGCTTACCTTTCGCCCCTGCGGTCAGCAGAAATGCTCCCATGGAGCAAGCCTGGCCCATACAGATGGTGCTGACATCAGGTTTAATAAACTGCATGGTGTCGTAAATCGACATCCCTGCGGTGATCACGCCACCAGGAGAGTTAATATACAGGTGGATGTCTTTTTCTGGATTCTCCGCTTCCAGAAACAGCATCTGTGCGACGATCAGGTTGGCCATGTGGTCTTCAACCTGGCCAGTCAGGAAAATAATGCGCTCTTTCAGCAGGCGCGAGTAGATGTCGTATGAACGCTCTCCGCGAGAAGTTTGTTCAACCACCATTGGCACTAAAGCCATCTGAGGTGCAGTTAGTTCACGTTCGCCGCTGTATGACATTATCGTCTCCTGGATAAATTTCATTTGGCAACACTCTGTAGTGATATTACTTGAGAGCGATCAGGAACACTATGATTCCAGGCCTTACACCCGATGCCGCCCGGACAGTTATCGGGCTGGTGACTTCGTGGTTACGATTTGGGGATGATCCCCTGCTATTTCAAGCATAACAACGTTTTTATCAACTGCTAACCAGGAAAAGTAGCTTACGCGATAATTTGCAGATTAAATGAGCAAACAACCGTTAAAAGTAGTCGGATTTTTCCCTATAAATGACAAAAGCCCGCAACCGGGAGGTTGCGGGCTTCACGTCAACTTACAGATTTGATAATCAGGCCGGCTGGCTCTGGTTCATCAGTTCCTGGAAGTTAGTGGCTTTTTCAGTCACTTTCGCTTTTTCCAGCACGGCTTCAACAGCCTGCTCTTCCAGCGCGACATTACGCATGTTGTTCATCAGCTCGTTGTTCTTGCTGTAGAACTCGATGACTTCTGATGGATCTTCGTAAGCAGAAGCCATCTCTTCGATCATCGTTTTCACGCGCTCTTCGTCAGCTTTCAGCTCGTGGGTACGAATCACTTCACCCAACAGCAGGCCAACAACTACGCGGCGTTTTGCCTGCTCTTCGAACAGCTCGCGTGGCAGCTCAAGTGCCTGCGCTTCGTTGCCGCCAAAGCGCTGTGCAGCCTGGCGCTTCAGCACGTCGATTTCACCGTCGATCAGTGCAGCGGGAACGTCGATGTCGTTCGCTTTCACCAGACCATCGATTGCCTGAGTCTTCACGCGGTTACGCACAGCGCCTTTCAGCTCACGCTGCATGTTTTTACGCACTTCTGCACGCAGACCGTCGACAGAACCATCTTCAACGCCAAAGCGTTTGATGAACTCTTCGGTGAATTCTGGCAGCTCACGCTCTTCAACTTTCTTCAGCACGATTTCAAACTTCGCTGCTTTCCCTTTCAGGTTTTCAGCGTGGTAATCTTCCGGGAAGTTGACGTCGATAGTGAAGGTTTCGCCCGCTTTGTGGCCAACAACACCCTCTTCGAAGCCTGGGATCATACGACCCTGGCCCATCGCCAGTACGAAGTCAGACGCTTTGCCGCCTTCGAACTCTTCACCGTCTACAGAACCGGAGAAATCGATGGTTGCGCGGTCTTCAGCTGTCGCTGCTGCGTCGGTTTCTTTCCAGGTGGCCTGCTGCTTGCGCAGGGTGTCCAGCATGGTGTCAACGTCAGCATCAGTCACTTCAACAACCGGTTTTTCAACTTCGATTGCGTCCAGACCTTTCAGCTCAACTTCCGGATAAACTTCGAACTCTGCAGAGAAAGTGAAGTCTTCGCCGATTTTGTATTCGCCCGGCACATACTGAGGTGCGCCAGCCGGATTGATTTTTTCTTTGATGATCGCGTCAACAAAGTTGCGCTGCATCAGATCGCCCAGAACATCCTGGCGAACGGAAGCACCGTAACGCTGTGTCACTACGCTCATCGGCACTTTTCCTTTGCGGAAACCGTCGATGCGCACTTTCTTAGCTACGCTGACCAGCTCACTTTTCACCGCGTTCTCGATCACATCTTTATCAACGGTAATCGTTACGCGACGGCCCAGGCCCTGAGTTGTTTCTACTGAAACTTGCATCTTATTACCTCAAAAAATCACGTGCTCGGTCAACTTCAGACGCCGCCTGTGGTGAACACAGGCGGCGTCTAAGAACCGGGACGGTTTCTGGTGCCAGAACCGCATTCCCTGTTAACAGAAGCGTCCCGAAGACATTCCGGAAAAATAGACGCAGCATTATAGCGACAACGTCTAAGCGAGTCGAGGCTACACGCCCCTCCAAATCGCGCTACTTTTACCCTTTTTGTCGATATTGCGTCAGATAATACTGAGGACAAGGGGTTTTGGCGGCTATAAATGATAAATGCGGCCCGTAGACCTTTTCAGTCTGGTGGCAAAGTAGTGGCTGTAAGACCAGGACTTTGTTCTCAGCCAGTACAATTTCCGACCGATTACCATGATCAAACAACCCGCTCCACAGCAACCCCGTTTGAAATTATCGCCTTCCATAATGGGCCCTGAGACTATCGGGTGGATAAAATCGAAACCGCTATTGAATTCGAATGCATTAGCAATGCCGTAAACATCTCATTGTCCCGACAACCGTAGGCCTGCCTTCAAGCCGTCCATGTGGGGGAAGCAGCTCGGATCACTGTGGCTACCTGGTCACTTGGCTGGCCTTTAAAAATTATTGCTTTTCGATAATCCCCTGTTGACCAGTTATCGTTTATCGATAATAATGCTCTTACTGACCGGTTCAGTAACTCAAAATTATCGTAGGATATATTCAGCTCCGGACTGAATCTGAAAAGTTCTACCCGATAGAGGAAAAAATGATGCTGAGAAATCCTAAAGTTCTCTTTTGGTGCAGATTTATGGAAAGTACATTAACTCTTGGCTTGATATCGCTCCCACTGATAAGTCAGCTTTTAATCTGGGGCCCTTCAGATTTTGAAATGATGGATTTCACTGGCACCATATACCCTTTGCATGATGTCCCATCAGATATTCATCCTGACAAGTTATCTCTGGCAATACAAAGTGCGATCAGCGATTTAATCATTTGTGTAATGCTGTGGCAGTTTCACCAGGTATTCAAAAGCATCAGAATGGCCGTAGTTTTCGGAAATAAACAGGTACAAAGGATTAAAGTAACGGGTGTCTGCTTTATCGCACTATCGATATACTCTTTAATTAGTGACCTTTTATTATCGCTTATGTACACCAGCACTCAAATGTTTTCATACACTATTGAATTCAATAACATGGTATATTTACCAATTGGCGCTGGACTTCTAATTTTGAGTCATGTTTTAAGACTGGCAAGCGACATTGAAGCAGAACAAGAGTTGGTGATTTAGCATGCCTGTCGTCATACATCTGGATAAACTTTTGAAAGAAAGGAAAATGACCGCAAAGGAGCTAGCTAATGCGATAGATATCACAGAGGCAAACTTATCTATCCTGAAAAGCGGCAAAGCAAAAGCCATACGATTCACTACCTTAGAATCAATATGCGAGGTACTTGATTGCCAACCTGGTGACATTATTAAATACGATAAAACTTAATTGATACGCTAAGAGTTATTCGAGTGCAGGAAAGCGATAAAAGAGACTCCCGATACATTTATTTATTCGTGTGACACTTTACAGCTAACTATCCTGCACTAGAAAACCAAGGATATAGTTATCTATCTTTACACCCCAAAACTCCAGGGGCGGTTAACCCATAACCAAAACCAACTATAAAGCATAAGAACATTAACTTACCTCTACTTCCAATCGATATTAAAATGGTGAAACAATGAAATTATTTTCAATAATAACCACTTCATTAATCGTTATTTTTTCATCATCAACCTCACAGGCAAAAGTAAATTTAAAAAATGAAGCATATGTAGAATCCATTTTTTCAGCCACCCGAAAGGCATGGCCAGCTCTGGAGAAGGTATGGGAAACTGACATATTTAGAAAACTCAGACTGGTTGTTGCCGATGACAAAAATGCCTGGGCCATCGACAGCCAGACTCTTATTAAAATCCCTTACAGCGAAATTCAGCGGCGAAACTTATCCATAGAGTATATGCATTATCAGATAATTCAGTGGCCTGATGGTCGGCCGACACTGTATGTGAGTTTGGGAACTAAACTGCCATATGAAGAGGAGCTCCGCCTTCAGAACGAGAAAAATCCCGTGCCAGAAATTTTCAACGTCGCAACTCATGAAGCTTTTCATTTTTTTGTGCAAGATGAGACATGGAAAAGAACCGGGTCAGATAATGTTTCTCGGGCAACCCCCTTCCCGGTTCAGGCCGCAGGGCGATATTACCGTAACAGCATCATACGGGCATTATACGCGGCACTCGACGGGACTGAAAACTCGCTGGGCCACGCAAGATATTGGTTTGATCTGTGGAAAGAACTTTACCCCGAGGATGCAAGGAGAATACGTCAAACAGATATTAACGAAGGCAGTGCGAAATATATTGAAATCATTGCGGAGATTATTTCACAAGGCAGTAATATAGACACCTTAGAGTTTCGACATGCGTTTACCAGAAAAATGAAAGATGATGCCACTCTCATACACACGCAATCTGATACAGAAAGTTATGCGATTGGCGCATTATCGGGATTTATTCTTAATATGAAAGAAAGGGAATGGCAATCACGTGTTGCCCAGGGAACCCCGCCCCTGGATATCCTTCTGGAAAATGTCCCCCCTGTTGTACAACAAAGGGACAGAGAAATCGGAATAATGTTGCGTAAAAAAATAAATGAAATTAATAGCACGCTGGCCTCTGCAATTGATAGATTTGAACAAGCGTACCATTATCGAGGAGCAACAAGAATCTTAATTTGTTCAAGTTTATCAGGAAGTTACTCAATCAGCCATGGCTTTTTCCGTTCCAAAAAGATCCCTTATGACCTTATGGTGGGATTAGATTCATCAGCGACCTGGCCCGGTGGAAGTTACAGTTTACAGCAGGTCGTAGCGGCTGAAATTAATAACCCCTCAGTTTGCAACGATACCGGTGGGTTAATGGTTATTTATCCAGGAAGAATTCCGCCTGCCAAAGATGGACGATTGATATTAAATACGAATAAAATATCGCTTAACATTCCTTACCCTGAGAATATTGATACTAAGCGAGAAATTCAATTGCCGTAATGACATTTTAAAGATCGTTGGATACATAAAAACCCATCAAGGTGATTTTATTGTAATAGGTAAAACTGGCCATACGTTACGCAAAAAAAGTATCTGTTTACTGACTCTTCTGGCGCAAGGATCGCCGTTATTTTATTCGTCCTGTAGTCACCTGTTGTCTATTAAGGCTAGAGAATACCGCTTTGCGTTCGGTCTGCTGTATCTACCACGGCAACTTAAAGGAAAGAAAAATCGTCGCCAGAAGAGGATGTAAAAATATCGCGATCAGGATCTGCGCTCGCGACATAAAAGAAACCCCACGAATAAACGTGGGGTTCATCTGTAGTCTGAAACGGACCCGTAGGCCGTTTTCTGTGAGTGCGCTTAATTTACGCCAGGGTTCCGGCGCCACGGCAGTTCGGTGAGGCGGGTACGGTATCCTGTAACCCCTCCCACTCCTTCAAGGTGTAGCTGTGTAATGCCAGTGCATGCACGCTGCCCGCCAGCTCCTCAGACAACACGCCATAAATAGCGCGATGCCGCGTGAGGAAACGCTGATCGACAAAGCTGTCGCTAACGATCACGACTTTGAAATGACTCTCTGCACCCGCCGGCACGTTATGGCGGTAGCTTTCATCATGCACTTCAAGGTGCACCGGCGAAAACGCCGTACGTAACTTTTCTTCTATTTGTTCGCGGATCATACCTGAACTCCTCTGATGCAGAGAACTACGCCCCATCCCTTTAAATCGTAGTCTGTTTTTAGCTAAAACTGGCCCGTTTTACTGAATTTTTCCCACCATGGCAGATAACTCTGACGGCACAAAGAAACCTAACGCGGTTCCGAAGGTCAAAGCGTCACGCGTTCAGATGTCTGAAAAATCCGCAACGCGATGAATTTACGCGCTATCAGGGCTTCCACTGGCTACTGGCGATGTTATGATGACCGCAGTTTTGTCAGCAATACTACTCACGTTATCGAGAAAATAAGCATGTTAAAAAAATTATTTTTCCCTCTGCTGGCCGCATTTATTCTGGCTGGCTGTGCGAGTAACAGCAATACGCTTGATGTAGCACCAAAAATTCAGCTGCCGCAGCGCGACCCAAGCCTGATGGGCATCACCGTCAGCATCAACGGGGCCGATCAGCGCAGCGATCAGGCTCTGGCGAAGGTAAACCGCGACGGCCAGCTCATCACGTTGACGCCATCACGCGACCTGCGCTTCCTGCTGCAGGAAACGCTGGAGAAACAAATGACGGCCCGTGGTTATATGATCGGCCCTAACGGCGCGGTTGACCTGCAGATCGTGGTTAATGGTCTGTATGCCGATGTCACCGAGGGCAACGTGCGTTACAGCATCACGACCAAAGCGGATATCTCGATCATTGCCACCGCGAAAAACGGCAGCAAACAGGTCAAGAACTACCGTCAGACTAACAGCGTTGAAGGGGCCTTCTCCGCCACCAATCAGAAAATCACTAATGTCGTGAACCAGAGTCTGGGCGACGTGATTGCTGATATGGCGCAGGATACCAGCGTGAGCGAATTCATTAAGCAGAACGCGCGTTAATCCCCCCTGGCCCGGCAGGAAGCCGGGCCTGATTTAAGGTCCGTATGTCCAATCACTATCTGCAGATTTTCACCCGGCGCAATTCTGCCCTCCTTCTATTACTCGGTTTCGCCTCCGGCCTTCCGCTGGCTCTGACATCCGGTACGCTGCAGGCGTGGATGGCGGTGGAAAATGTCGATATCAAAACCATCGGCTTCTTTTCACTGGTCGGTCAGGCCTATGTCTTTAAGTTCCTCTGGTCCCCGCTGATGGACCGCTACACGCCGCCGTTTCTCGGGCGCAGGCGTGGATGGCTATTACTCACGCAGCTGCTGCTGATTGTCGGCATTGCGCTAATGGGCTTTATGCAGCCCTCACGTGACCTGACCATGCTGGCTGCGCTGGCGGTGCTGGTTGCGTTCTGCTCGGCCTCCCAGGATATCGTTTTTGATGCATGGAAAACCGACGTGCTCTCCGCTGTTGAACGCGGTAACGGTGCGGCCATCAGCGTGCTGGGCTACCGGCTGGCAATGCTGGTTTCTGGCGGTCTGGCGTTGTGGCTGGCAGACCGTTACCTCGGCTGGCAGGCGATCTGGTGGCTGATGGCAGCGATGATGGTGCCCGGCGTGATTGCCACGCTGCTGGCGAAAGAGCCAGACAGCAGCATTGCCCGGCCTAACACGCTGGAAGAAGCGGTCATTGCTCCCCTGCGCGATTTCTTTAACCGTAATAATGCGTGGCTTATCCTGTCGCTGATTGTGCTCTACAAGCTCGGGGATGCCTTTGCGGCCAGCCTGACGACTATCTTCCTGATCCGCGGCGTTGGCTTTGATGCCGGCGACGTTGGGCTGGTGAATAAAACGCTGGGGCTGATCGCGACCATTATTGGCGCACTGGCAGGCGGCGTGCTGATGCAGCGGCTCAGCCTGTTCCGTGCCCTGCTGCTGTTTGGCATTTTTCAGGCAGTTTCTAACCTCGGTTATTGGGTACTTTCAGTCACCGACAAACATCTCTACAGCATGGCTGTCGCAGTGTTTGTTGAAAACCTGTGCGGCGGAATGGGCACGGCGGCCTTTGTCGCTTTACTGATGACGCTGTGCAATAAGTCATTTTCCGCCACCCAGTTCGCGCTGCTCTCTGCTCTCTCTGCCGTCGGGCGGGTCTATGTCGGGCCGGTGGCAGGATGGTTTGTTGAAAGCTGGGGCTGGCCTACCTTCTATGCATTCTCGGTGATCGCTGCGCTACCCGGGCTGTTACTGCTGCTCGGGTGCCGAACCACGCTGGAATATGCGCAGAATAATGCTGATTTTCTGCCACGCACAGACTACCCTTCAGGGTATCGCTGGGCGGTGCGCGGGCTGATCGCCGGCTGCGCACTGCTGATCGCGTGGCTGCTGACGCTGGCGGTAAATGCACTGGGCTGGCTGACGTTACAGGGCATCAGTTCTGCTCTGTTTGAAGGCGGGATCGCGCTGTTGCTGGCGGGCATTGTCTGTGGGACCCTGCTTGACTTCCTCTCCCTGCGTAAAACGCACAGACGGTTAAATTTGTAGCGTTTTTTGCCTGAAGCGAGAATGTTAATAAAATTATCCGTACAACAATGAGTTAACAAACCCGGATCGGCCGTTGGCCATCCGGGCGCCAGCCCAGCGGAAACCCATCAGCGATACTGATAGCTTCGCCCGAATATTATTTTGCCTATTTATTAATTCGCTCAAAAAAAAATCGCGCTCATCCGGCCTGTCATTTTGAGGTATTAAAACCCGGTGAGTAATTATTTTAAGTTAATTTATATCGCTTAAATGATGCGTTTTTGTTAAATAATTGGTGCATTGAATGACTGGTTATAGCAGATACAATTTCTGTAGGGTTTTTTTCATCGGATTTTGTTATATTAGCGCCAACCCTTTGCCAGCATTCATATTTTGTCACCTCCGGCAACATATGTGACAGCGTTTGCAAAAGGTGTCAACACGCCGCTGACACAACCTGTTGCAGGTTTACAGTACTGAAACCTTCCCGTAAAATGCCGCCACACTTAAACGACAATAGAGCCCTTGTCATTGAGGTCGTTAAATGAGACTCAGGAAATACAATAAAAGTTTGGGGATTTTGTCATTAATCGCAAGCATGGTTTTGTTAAGTGGTTGTGATAGTGCGTTATTAAGTCCCAAAGGACAGGTTGCAATGGAGCAACGCTCGCTGATTTTGACGGCCTTTGGCCTGATGATGATCGTCGTTATTCCGGCAGTCTTAATGGCCATCGTGTTCGCCTGGAAATATCGGGCATCGAACACCAATGCAAAATACAGCCCTAACTGGTCCCACTCGAACAAAGTGGAAGCCGTGGTCTGGACTGTGCCGATCTTGATCATTGTCTTCCTTGGTATTCTGACGTGGAAATCAACCCACGCGCTGGAACCGAGCAAGCCACTGGCGTCGGATGCTAAGCCTGTAGTGATTGAAGTTGTGTCACTTGACTGGAAATGGTTGTTCATTTACCCAGAGCAGGGTATCGCTACCGTGAACCAGATTGCTTTCCCGGCTAACCGCCCGGTCAGCTTCAAGATTACTTCAAACACCGTAATGAACTCCTTCTTTATTCCAACCCTCGGTAGCCAGATTTACGCTATGGCGGGCATGCAAACTAAATTGCATCTGATTGCGAATGAAGCCGGCACTTTTGACGGTATCTCCTCCAACTTCAGTGGTCGTGGTTTCTCTGGTATGAAGTTCAAGGCGATTGCTACCCCTGACGAAGCGACTTTCGATCAGTGGGTTGCCAAAGCTAAGCAGTCTCCAGATACCCTCACTACGATGGATGATTTTAAAAAGCTGGCAGCGCCTAGCGAAAATCACCCGGTTGAATTCTTCTCAAGTGTTAAACCTGAACTGTTCCAGGACATCATTGGTCAGTTCAAGATGAATCACGGCGGAAGCATGGACATGTCACACGGCGAAGGCCATGAAGGCATGGATATGAGCAACACCGCTAAAGCGGGAGCCGAGGAATAATACGATGTTAGGAAAATTAACACTGGATGCAGTGCCGTATCATGAACCTATTATCATGGTTACGGTTGCCGCTATCATCCTGGGCGGTTTGGCGCTTGTCGCCGCTCTGACTTACTTCGGTAAGTGGAAATACCTGTGGACCGAGTGGCTGACCTCAGTTGACCATAAAAAACTCGGTATCATGTACATCATCATGGCTTTCGTCATGCTGCTGCGCGGCTTTGCCGATGCAGTAATGATGCGTACTCAGCAGGTACTCGCTTCTGCGGGTGAAGCTGGCATTCTGCCACCGCACCACTACGACCAGATCTTCACTGCCCACGGCGTGATTATGATCTTCTTCGTAGCGATGCCGTTTGTTGTTGGTCTGATGAACATCGCTGTTCCTCTGCAGATCGGCGCACGCGACGTGGCCTTCCCGTTCCTGAACAACCTGAGCTTCTGGTTCACGGCTGTCGGTGTGGTGCTGGTTAACCTGTCACTGGGCGTGGGCGAATTCGCTCAGACCGGCTGGCTGGCTTATCCACCACTTTCGGGGGCGGAATACAGTCCGGGGGTCGGTGTTGACTACTGGATATGGAGTCTACAGCTCTCCGGTATTGGTACGACCCTGACAGGTATCAACTTCTTCGTGACCATCATGAAGATGCGTGCGCCTGGCATGACTATGTTCAAAATGCCGGTGTTCACCTGGGCTTCCCTGTGTACTAACGTGCTGATCATCGCTGCGTTCCCGGTTCTGACCGTGACGTTGGCTCTGCTGACCCTTGACCGTTATCTTGGTTTCCATTTCTTTACCAATGATATGGGCGGCAACATGATGATGTACGTCAACCTGATTTGGGTTTGGGGTCATCCGGAAGTTTACATTCTGGTTCTGCCGGTCTTCGGTGTGTTCTCAGAAGTTGTTGCTACCTTCTCGAAAAAGCGTCTGTTTGGTTACACCTCACTGGTGTGGGCAACGGTGGTTATTACCGTACTGTCCTTCATCGTGTGGCTGCACCACTTCTTCACCATGGGTGCGGGTGCCAACGTCAACGCCTTCTTCGGTATTATGACGATGATCATCGCCATTCCTACCGGGGTTAAAATCTTTAACTGGCTGTTCACCATGTATCAGGGTCGCATTCAGATGCACTCCTGCATGCTGTGGACCATTGGCTTCCTGGTGACCTTCTCTGTAGGTGGTATGACCGGGGTTCTGCTGGCCGTGCCAGGTGCAGACTTCGTGCTGCACAACAGTCTGTTCCTGATTGCTCACTTCCATAACGTGATTATCGGTGGTGTTGTATTCGGTTGCTTTGCTGGTGTGACTTACTGGTTCCCGAAAGCATTCGGCTTCAAGCTGAATGAAACTTGGGGTATCCGTGCGTTTTGGTTCTGGATTATCGGCTTCTTCGTTGCCTTTATGCCGCTGTACGTACTGGGCTTCATGGGTATGACCCGTCGTATTAGTCAGGATATCGATCCACAGTTCCACCCGATGCTGGTTGTTGCGGCATGTGGTGCTGGCCTGATCGCCTGTGGTGTTATCTGCCAGATTACCCAGTTCTACGTTTCGGTCCGTGACCGTGAACAGCTGCGTGACCTGACCGGTGACCCGTGGGGTGCGCGTACCCTGGAGTGGGCAACCTCTTCACCACCGCCGTTCTATAACTTTGCTGTAGTACCTGAAATTCACGAGCGCGATGCGTTCTGGGAAATGAAGGAAAAAGGTGAAGCGTATAAGCAGCCGGCTCACTATGAAGAAATTCATATGCCGAAGAACAGCGGCGCTGGTGTGGTAATTGGTTTCTTCAGCGTACTCTTTGGTTTTGCAGCGATCTGGCATATCTGGTGGCTGGTAGGCCTGTCATTCCTGGGCATGATCGTGTCCTGGATCGTCAAGAGCTTTGACGAAGACGTGGATTACTACGTTCCTGTTGCTGAGATTCAAAAAATCGAGAATCAGCACTTTGACGAAATTAGCAAAGCAGGTCTGAAAAATGTCGACTGAAACTGTGACTAAACACCACGACGCCCATGCGGAGCATGGGCATCACGATGCAGGAGCCAATAAAGTCTTCGGCTTCTGGATCTACCTGATGAGTGACTGCATCATCTTCGCAACCCTGTTTGCGACCTATGGTGTGATGGTAAACAACACCGCGGGTGGCCCGGCAGGGAAAGATATCTTTGAACTGCCGTTCGTCCTGGTGGAAACCGCCCTGCTTCTGTTGAGCTCCATTACCTATGGTTTTGCAGTTATCAACATGAACAAAGAGCAGAAAGGTGCAGTTATCGGCTGGTTGGCGATGACGTTCCTGTTCGGCCTGGGCTTCATCGGTATGGAGATCTATGAATTCCATCACCTGATTAAAGAAGGTTTCGGCCCTGACCGTAGTGGCTTCCTGTCTGCCTTCTTTACGCTGGTAGGAACTCACGGTCTGCATGTGACGTCTGGTCTGATCTGGATGCTGGTGCTGATGTATCAGATTGCCACTCGTGGTCTTAACGCAACTAACCGTACCCGTATCATGTGCCTCAGCCTGTTCTGGCACTTCCTGGATGTGGTTTGGATCTGCGTATTCACCATTGTTTACCTGATGGGGGTTATGTAATGAGCCATCCTGCAACTGAACATGGCGCTTCTCATGGTAGCGTGAAGTCTTATATGATCGGCTTTATCCTGTCGATCATTCTGACCGGTATCCCATTCTGGATGGTGATGGACGGTGGCGCTTCTAAAGCCACTATCCTAGCTGTGGTTCTGGTATGTGCCGTAGTCCAGGTGCTGGTGCACCTGGTGTACTTCCTGCACCTGGACAGCAAGTCCGAGGGGGGCTGGAACCTGATTGCTATCGTGTTTGCAGCACTTATCATCCTGATTGTTGTTGTCGGCTCGCTATGGATCATGTGGAACCTCAACTACAACATGATGAGCCACTAACCGAGCTACTGTGATGATTAAGCAATACCTGCAAGTAACAAAACCAGGAATTATTTTCGGAAATTTAATTTCTGTCATCGGGGGATTTCTGCTGGCTTCGAAAGGCAGCATTGACTATGCCCTGTTTGTCTCCACCTTAGTCGGTGTTTCGCTGGTGGTCGCATCGGGTTGTGTTTATAACAACTTTATCGACCGTGATATCGACAAAAAAATGGAGAGGACCAAGAATCGGGTGCTGGTAAAAGGCCTTATCTCTCCGAAATTAAGCCTGGTTTATGCAACCGTTCTGGGTATTGCTGGCTTCGCGCTGTTGTATTTCGGAGCAAATCCGCTGGCGATGTGGCTGGCGGTGATGGGCTTTGTGGTTTATGTCGGCGTCTACAGCCTGTACATGAAGCGCAACTCCGTGTACGGCACGCTGATTGGTAGCCTGTCCGGCGCTGCGCCGCCGGTCATTGGCTACTGTGCCGTGACCAACCAGTTTGATGCTGGTGCGTTGATCCTGCTGGCTATCTTTAGCCTGTGGCAGATGCCGCATTCTTATGCGATAGCCATCTTCCGCTTTAAAGATTACCAGGCCGCTAACATCCCGGTTCTGCCGGTGGTGAAAGGTATCTCGGTGGCGAAAAACCATATTACGCTCTATATCCTGGCGTTTATGGTTGCCACGCTGATGCTGACGCTGGTGGGTTATGCGGGCTACAAATATCTGGTCGTGGCAGCCGCCGTGAGTGTCTGGTGGCTGGGGATGGCACTGTCAGGTTACAAAACTCAGAACGATCGTGTCTGGGCGCGTAAGCTGTTTGTGTTCTCGATTGTGGCCATCACTGCGCTAAGCGTGATGATGTCCATCGACTTTATGACCCCGGCGTCAAAAGACCTGCTGACGATGGTCAGATAACAGCACGAACCATCACTACTAAGGGCGCGATTTCGCGCCCTTTCTTTTTGTTACCACTGCTTAAAAAGTAATGTTTTACCCGCCCTCTCCTGCCACTTAAAATAGACAAAAATTACCCCAAAGATTTCCAGATGAAGGGTATCCCCGCATTGAGGTAGTAATGAACGATAATAAAATGACCCCGGTCGAGCTGCGTGCGACATGGGGTTTAGGAACGGTCTTTTCCCTGCGCATGCTGGGAATGTTTATGGTATTACCCGTTCTCACCACTTATGGCATGGCATTGCAGGGAGCAAGTGAAGCACTGATCGGACTGGCTATTGGCATCTACGGCTTAGCCCAGGCCATCTTTCAAATTCCATTCGGGCTGTTGTCCGACCGCATAGGTCGTAAGCCGCTCATCGTTGGCGGCCTGCTGATCTTTGTTATTGGCAGCGTGATTGCCGCGATGACCACCTCTATCTGGGGGGTGATCCTTGGCCGCGCACTGCAGGGATCCGGCGCCATTGCCGCTGCAGTGATGGCGCTGCTGTCCGACCTGACGCGCGAGCAGAACCGCACCAAAGCGATGGCGTTTATCGGCATCAGCTTCGGGATTACCTTTGCGATAGCGATGGTTCTTGGCCCGATTATCACCAACGCGCTGGGCCTGCATGCGCTGTTCTGGATGATTGCCCTGCTGGCAACTGCGGGCATTGTTATCACGCTGCTGGTGGTTCCCTCTGCCTCCAACCACGTGCTGAACCGTGAGTCCGGGATTGTGAAAGGCAGTATACGTGATGTGCTGGCCAACAGCCGTCTGGTCAAACTCAATATCGGCATCCTCTGCCTGCACATCCTGCTGATGTCGAGCTTCGTTGCCCTGCCCGGCCAGTTTGAGCAGGCCGGCCTGCCCGCCGCCGAGCACTGGAAAGTCTATCTGGTCACTATGCTGGTGGCCTTCGCCGCCGTACTGCCGTTTATCATCTACGCCGAAGTGAAACGCCGCATGAAGCGGGTATTTGTCGGCTGCGTGGCGCTGGTGCTGGTGGCTGAAGTGGTGCTGTGGGGCGCAGGTAACCATTTCTGGACGCTGGTGATTGGCGTTCAGCTGTTCTTTATCGGCTTTAACCTGATGGAAGCCATCCTGCCCTCGCTGGTCAGTAAAGAGTCCCCTCCGGGATACAAAGGGACGGCGATGGGTCTCTACTCCACCAGCCAGTTCCTTGGGGTGGCCATTGGCGGCAGCATGGGCGGCTGGGTGTACGGTCATATCGATGCACAAAGCGTGTTCCTGGTCGGGGCGCTGGTGGCGTTCGTCTGGCTGCTGGTGAGCCTGACTATGCAGGAACCGCCCTATGTCAGCAGCCTGCGCGTTACTTTGGAAGGAAGTTCGCTGGATAAAAGCGAGCTGGAGCGCCAGCTGAAGGCTCAGCCAGGCGTTTCCGCGGTGTTTATCGTGGCGGAAGAGAAAAGTGCCTACATCAAAATCGACAGCAAAGTGACCAACCGTGCCGAGATTGAGAAACTCATCGCGACAGCAGCTTAATTAACAGGCGGGCAGAAAGCAGGGGCCGATGGTTTTCCAACCGGCCCCTGGAAGTTAGAGTTAGTCGCGGAAGTTCTTGAACTGGAACGGCTGGCCCAGATCGGCTTTGCGCACAATCGCCATCGCACTCTGCAAATCATCACGTGATTTACCGGTGACGCGCAGTTCATCACCCTGAATCTGCGTCTGCACCTTCACTTTGCTGTCTTTAATCTGCTTCACCAGCTTTTTAGCGATGTCAGATTCGATGCCTTTTTTCATTTTGGCTTCGACACTCCAGCTTTTACCGCTGTGTACGATCTGCTCCGGCACATCAAGCGCTGCACCTTCGATGCCACGCTTCAGCAGCTTCTCGCGCAGAATGTCCACCAGCTGCTTAACCTGAAAATCAGATTCGCTCAGCACCTTGATGGATTCGTTCTTATCATTCAGCTCAAAGCTGGCTTCCACGCCGCGAAAGTCAAAGCGGGTAGCGATTTCACGGTTAGCAGTATCTACTGCGTTACGCACTTCCTGCATATCAATTTCAGAAACGATATCGAAAGATGGCATGATCTATTCTCCTGATACTAAAGTGACAGGCATAATACCTGCTTGCCGCGGGTAAATAAAATGACAGGCGCTGATAGCTATAATAATGAGCAGGCGGGCTGCACGGCAATGAACATAACCCGCACGCGGGAGGAACAATGAAAATTACCGTACTCGGATGCGGCGCTTTAGGGCAGATCTGGCTGGCTGCTCTTGATAAACAGGGACACGAGGTACAGGGCTGGCTGCGGGTTCCGCAACCTTACTGCTCGGTGAATGTGGTTGACCTTGACGGTCACACCGTCAACAAAACCTTTATTGCCAACGATCCGGCTTTTCTCGCCGCCAGCGAACTGCTGATTGTGACGCTTAAAGCCTGGCAGGTTTCTGAATCGGTTAAAAACCTGCAGGCTATTCTGCCGGAAAATTGCCCGGTGCTGCTGCTGCACAACGGTATGGGTACGTTGGATGAGTTGAGAAGCCTGCCCCAGCCGCTGCTGCGCGGCGTGACCACGCATGCGGCTAAGCGCGACGGCACGGTGATCGTCCATGTTGCTTCCGGCATTACTCATATTGGCCCAACATCGCCCGCGAGCGAAGCGATGAGCGAT
Organism: Erwinia aphidicola; assembly: GCF_014773485.1. GTDB lineage: Bacteria > Pseudomonadota > Gammaproteobacteria > Enterobacterales > Enterobacteriaceae > Erwinia > Erwinia aphidicola. Next base: position 369,237 of record NZ_JACXBP010000005.1, read on the forward strand.
CTGGCAGAAATGCTGCATCTCGCCCTGCCCGACGTTGCGTGGCATAACAACGTGGCTTCCGCCGCGTGGCAGAAGCTGGAGGTTAACTGCGTGATAAACCCGCTCACAGTGCTGTACAACTGCACCAACGGCGAGCTGGCGCACAGGCGTGCGGAGATTGAGGCGCTGTGCGACGAAGTCGCCAGCGTGATGGAGCGTGAAGGTCAGCATATTTCACGCGAATGGCTGGTCGACTATGTCCTGGAAGTCATTCGCACCACCGCGGGTAATACCTCATCAATGCTGCAGGATATCCGCGCCCAGCGCCGCAGCGAAATCGACTATATCAACGGCTACGTCATCCGCCGCGCCCGTGCTCAGGGCATCGCCACGCCGGAAAACAACCGTCTTTATGAATTTATTAAACGAAAGGAACATGATTATGACCGCGAATCCATCGGTTCTGGTTTGCCTGGCACCTGGCAGTGAAGAGACAGAGGCCGTCACCACCATCGATTTGCTGGTCCGTGCCGGGCTGAGGGTGGTCACCGCCAGCGTTGCCGATGACGGCAGCTGCGAAATCGTCTGTTCACGCGGCGTGCGCCTGCTGGCCGACGCGCCGCTGGTTGAAGTTGCCGACGATGACTACGCCGCCATCGTGCTGCCCGGTGGCCTCAAAGGCGCCGAGTGTTTTCGCGACAGCCCGCTGCTGGTGGAGACCGTGCGCCAGTTCAACCTGGCAGGACGCATTGTTGCCGCGATCTGCGCTGCGCCCGGCACCGTACTGATCCCCCACAATCTGTTCCCGGTCGGCAATATGACCGGCTTTCCGGCTCTGAAAGAGACCATTCCGGAAGAGAAGTGGATGGACCGCCGCGTGGTATGGGACCGCCGCGTCAATCTGCTGACCAGCCAGGGGCCGGGCACGGCGATCGATTTCGCACTGAAGCTGATTGATTTAGTGGCAGGGAAAGAGAAAGCGCGTGAAGTGGCTGAACAGATGGTGCTGGCGGCGGGAATTTACGATTATCGCGATTAATGGCGCGAGGCCGGATTTGCATGCGGGCGGACCGAAAAAAGGTCCGCCCCTACAGGTTATGGGCGATAAACCTTGACGTTTTTGAAGCCCTGCTCGTGCAGATAGAGTGCCTGCAGGCGGCTCATCACCCCACGCTCACAGTACAGCAGCCAGGTTTTGCTCTGATCGAGGTCGCCAAACTGCGTACCCAGCTTGTAAAACGGCAGGGATTTAACCTCGACGCCGTCTACGCTCAGCGGGCGGGCTTCCTGCTCGTCGTTCGAGCGAATATCCAGCACCACATCGTTTTCCGCAAACGAAGCCACCGTTTCGACTTCCACCACTTCCTCTTCGGTTTTCTCTGCAATCTCGCGGATATCCACGTTAGTTGCCTGCTCAACCATGCGGTCGAGAATAGAGAAATCAAAGTTCTGCTCTTCGGCCTCAATTTTCGCCTTCACCGCTTTCACGGTCGGGCTTTTTGAAATCACGCCGCAGTATTCCGGCATGGTGCGGGCAAAATCTTCGGTGCCAATCTCACGCGCAATCTTAATGATGTGCTCTTTATCGTGGGAGATCAGCGGGCGCAGGATCAGGGTATCGCTGGCATTGTCGATCAGGCGCAGGTTAGTCAGCGTCTGGCTGGAGACCTGCCCCAGCGCTTCGCCTGTCACCAGTGCCTGCACGCCGTAACGCTCAGCAATTTGTGACGCGGCGCGCACCATCATACGCTTCAGCACCACGCCCATCTGGCCGTCATCCACTTTTTCCAGAATCTCACCGACTACCGGCTCAAAGTTGATAGCGACAAAGCGCACGCGGTGCGAGCTACCGTAGCGCTTCCACAGATAGTGGGCCACCTGACGAACGCCAATCTCATGAGCAGCACCGCCAAGGTTAAAGAAGCAGTAGTGCACACGACAGCCGCGGCGCATCAGCATATAGCTGGAAACCCCGGAGTCAAAGCCGCCAGAAATCAGCGACAGCACATCCTCCTGAGTACCGATCGGATAGCCGCCGATGCCTTCGTAACGTGCGGTCACCAGCACCAGCTTGTCATCTTCAATTTCAAGATTGACCGTCACTTCCGGGCGGTTGAGCTGCACCTGGGCGCTGGCCACGTGCTGATTTAGCCCGCCCCCCACATAGCGTTCCACGTCCTGCGAGCTGAACTCGTGCTTCCCGCGCCGCTTAACGCGCACGCAGAAGGTTTTGCCTTCAATGCGCTCGCGATTCATCTCCAGCACCTGCTCAAAGATATTATGCACATCGGTATACGGACGATCTTCTACCGCCAGCACATGATGGATACCGGGAATGCGCGTCAGCTCGGCGATAATCGCCGCACGCTGGCTTTCATCTTTTGCACGCACTTCAATGTTGTCCCAGTGGCGCACCACGGCAAGGGTTTCATCGAAAGGTTTTAGGACGTTGCGAATATTTCCGGTCAGGATTTTGATAAAACGCAGGCGAACTGACTGACTTTTAATCGTAATTTCAGGGAATAACTTAATGATAAACTTCATGGCGGTATATATTCGTCAGGTAATTAAGTGCTGAAAAGAGGGGCGCTTAACTGATAAAATCAGAGTCTTGCAACGGGCTTGCGCTCTTTGCATCCAGGAAAAACAGTATATCATCTTTGACCGGTGGCTGCTGCCGATATCACCCTTCCCCGCCGCGTGAAAAATGCAGGGGATATTTTGCTAATCATTTAGAGTCGGCTACCATGAGCGCTTGCTGATGAAAAATGATAAGTCAGGATCTAAAAATGCCGAAAAAAGCCGAACCGCCTGCCAGTTTTGAAACATCGCTACAGCAGCTGGAGCAGATCGTCACCCGTCTGGAAAGCGGCAACCTTCCGCTGGAAGAGGCGCTGAATGAGTTTGAGCGTGGTGTGCAGCTGGCACGTGCCGGGCAGCAGACGCTACAGCAGGCCGAGCAGCGGGTACAGATATTACTCAGCGATGATAAGAACGCCGAACTGACGCCTTTCACGCCGGAAAATGAGTGATGGATTTTAACCTGATCCTTAGCGCGCACTTTCAACGAGTTAATGCTGCGCTTCAGCGCTTTATCTCCGGGCAACCATTTCAGAGTTCTCCTCTGGTGAATGCCATGGAATATGGTGCATTATTAGGGGGTAAAAGGCTGCGCCCTTTCCTGGTTTACGCCACTGGCACCATGCTACATGCTGACGATGCAGCGCTGGATGCCCCGGCTGCTGCGGTTGAATGTGTTCATGCGTATTCCCTGATCCATGACGATTTACCGGCCATGGATGACGACAGCCTGCGGCGTGGCCAGCCCACCTGCCATATTAAGTTTGGCGAAGACACGGCGATTCTTGCCGGTGATGCCCTGCAGACTCTGGCTTTCTCCATCCTTGCCGATACCCCGATGCCAGGCGTCACGGCGGAGGCGCGTATTGCAATGCTGTCCGAACTGGCCCAGGCTAGCGGCGTAGCGGGCATGTGCGGAGGACAAGCACTGGACCTGGCCGCTGAAGGCCAGCAGGTTGATTTAGCCGCGCTGGAGCAGATCCACCGCCACAAAACCGGGGCATTAATCCGCTCGGCGGTGCGTCTCGGTGCATTAACCGCGGGCGAACGCGGGCGCGATGCCCTCCCTGCGCTTGACCGCTACGCCAACGCAATTGGCCTGGCTTTCCAGGTGCAGGACGATATTCTGGACGTTATTGGTGATACCGCCATTATCGGTAAGCGGCAGGGAGCCGATCAGCAGTTAGGCAAGAGTACCTACCCGGCCTTAATGGGGCTTGACAGTGCGAAGGCAAAAGCATGGGATCTGTATCAGGAATCCCTCAGCGCATTAGAAACGCTGGCCGCGCAGTCGTATGACACGACCCCACTGCGGGCGCTGGCAGGCTTTATAATTGAACGCGATAAATAACTTCCAAATGAGTCTTCGATGAGCTTTGAACCTGCAAAATACCCGACGCTTGCCCTCGCAAGCACGGTGCAAGAATTACGTTTGCTACCGAAAGAGAGTCTGCCAAAACTCTGTGACGAGCTGCGCCAGTATCTGCTCGACAGCGTTAGCCGCTCCAGCGGTCATTTTGCTTCCGGCCTCGGCGTGGTTGAGCTCACCGTTGCGCTGCATTATGTCTACAACACGCCGTTCGATCATCTGGTGTGGGACGTTGGCCATCAGGCCTATCCGCATAAAATCCTGACCGGCCGCCGTGACCGTATCGGCACCATCCGCCAGAAAAATGGCCTGCACCCGTTCCCGTGGCGTGATGAGAGCGAGTACGACGTGCTGAATGTCGGCCACTCCTCAACCTCAATCAGCGCAGGTCTGGGCATGGCAGTCGCCGCCGGCAAAGAAGGCAAAGGCCGCCGTACCGCCTGCGTAATAGGCGATGGGGCGATCACTGCCGGGATGGCGTTCGAAGCGATGAACCATGCAGGCGATATCAAAGCCGACCTGCTGGTGGTGCTGAACGACAATGAGATGTCGATTTCAGAAAACGTGGGGGCGCTCAACAACCGTCTGGCACAGATCCTCTCCGGCAAGACCTATTCCCGCCTGCGTGAAGGCGGTAAAAAGGTGCTCGGCGGCCTGCCGCCGATCAAAGAGCTGGTGAAGCGCACCGAAGAGCACCTGAAAGGTATGGTGGTGCCGGGAACGCTGTTTGAGGAACTGGGCTTTAACTATATCGGCCCGGTCGACGGCCATGACGTGCTGGCGCTGGTGCAGACCCTAAGCAATATGCGCGCACTCAAAGGCCCGCAGTTCCTGCATATCATGACCAAAAAAGGCAAGGGCTATGCCCCGGCCGAAAAAGATCCGATTAGCTGGCACGCGGTACCTAAATTTGACCCGGCCAGCGGCCTGCTGCCAAAAAGCGCCGACGGTCTGCCAAGCTACTCTAAAATTTTCGGCCAGTGGCTGAGTGAAACCGCCGCGGAAGACAGCAAGCTGATGGCGGTCACCCCGGCGATGCGCGAAGGTTCCGGTATGGTGAGCTTCTCGCGCGACTATCCGCAGCAATATTTCGACGTGGCAATTGCCGAGCAGCATGCGGTGACGTTCGCTGCGGGCCTGGCAATTGGCGGCTACAAGCCGGTAGTGGCGATCTACTCCACCTTCCTGCAGCGCGCCTACGATCAGCTGATCCACGATGTGGCGATCCAGAAACTGCCGGTGCTGTTTGCCATTGACCGCGGCGGCATCGTCGGCGCCGACGGGCAGACGCACCAGGGTGCCTTCGACATCGCGTTCCTGCGCTGCATTCCGAACATGGTGATCATGACGCCAAGCGATGAGAACGAGTGCCGCCAGATGCTGTTCACCGGTTACCACCACAGCAGCGGGCCAAGCGCAGTGCGCTATCCGCGTGGCACCGGCACCGGGGCCCCCCTCGAACCGCTGGCATCATTGCCGCTGGGTAAAGGCCGCGTGCTGAGCCGCGGTGAAAAACTGGCGATCCTCAACTTCGGTACGCTGCTGCCTGAGGCCCGTGCGGCGGCTGAAGCCCTGAATGCCACGCTGGTGGATATGCGCTTTGTTAAGCCGCTCGACGAGGCGTTAATCCTTGAGCTGGCTGGCAGTCATGAAGCCCTGATCACCCTGGAAGAAGGGGCGATCAAAGGCGGTGCCGGTAGCGGCGTCAATGAACTGCTGATGGCAAAACGTCAGCCGGTTCCCGTGTTGAATATCGGCCTGCCGGATGAGTTTATTCCACAGGGCACCCAGGACGAGATCCGCGTAGATTATCAACTGGATGCCGCCGGTATTCAGCAGCAGATCGCCGACTGGCTGGCGCAGTAACTCCCCTTCGGCTCCCCCGCGGGGGAGCCTGTCACCTGCTATGCTTAGGGTAAATAACCAGCAGGAGCGACCCGAATGAAAACCCTTAAGTTAGCCAATACCGACCTGACCGTCTCCCGCCTGTGCCTCGGTTGCATGACCTATGGTGAGCCCGATCGCGGCCGCCATGCCTGGACACTGCCGGAAGAGAGCAGCCGCCCGCTGATTAAGCAGGCGCTGGAAGCCGGGATCAATTTTTTCGACACCGCCAACAGCTACTCGGACGGCAGCAGCGAGGAGATCGTCGGCCGCGCCCTGCGTGACTTCGCCCGCCGCGATGAGGTCGTCGTCGCCACTAAGGTCTATTTCCCGATGAGCAATCTTTCCGGCGGGCTGTCGCGCGCCAATATTTTGCAGTCGATAGACGACAGCCTTGAACGTCTCGGTATGGATCATGTCGACCTGCTACAAATTCACCGATGGGACTACGACACGCCGCTGGAAGAGACGCTGGAGGCGCTGCATGACGTGGTGCAGTCCGGCAAAGCGCGCTATATCGGTGCCTCTTCCATGCATCCCGAGCAGTTTGCCCGCGCGCTGCATACGGCGGACAACAACGGCTGGACGCGGTTTGTCAGCATGCAGGATCAGTACAACCTGATCCAGCGCGAGGAGGAGCGGGAAATGCACCCTCTGTGCCTGAAAGAGAACATTGCGGTGCTGCCGTGGAGCCCGCTGGCGCGAGGTCGCCTGACGCGCCCGTGGGGGGAAACCACCGCCCGCTCCGTCTCTGATGAATATGGCGCCACGCTTTACAGCCAAAGTGAACAGAATGACGCTGAGATTGCAGAACGGCTGGCCAATATCGCCAGCGATAAAGGCGTCAGCCGGGCGCAGGTTGCACTCGCCTGGCTGCTGAGCAAACCGGCCGTCACCGCGCCGATTATCGGCGCATCGCGCAGCGAACAGCTGGCCGACCTGGTGAAAGCGGTAGAGGTGGAGTTAACGCATGAAGAGATTTTCGAGCTGGAGAGCGTGTATCAGCCGCACAGCGTGGTGGGATTCGAGTAACGGATAACGGCGTATCGCGTGAGGGTCGGGCATGCCCGACCCGGAACATTTAGAGTGGCCAGTAGTGCGCGGCCGCAAACAAAATTCCTGCTGAGATCACCCCGGCGATAATATCATCCACCATGATCCCCATACCGCCGTGCACGTTACGGTCGAACCAGCGGATTGGCCACGGCTTCCAGATATCCAGCACGCGGAAAACCACAAAACCGGCCAGTACCCACTGCCAGCTGTTAACCGGGATCGCCATCAGCGTGATCCACATGCCGATAAACTCATCCCAGACAATGCTCCCGTGATCGTGCACGCCCATATCTTTCGCCGTGCGGTGACACAGGTAGACACCAATGCAGATCCCCAGCAGTACCACCAGTGAATAGAGGTCCTGTGGCAGGAAGCTCATCAGATACCAGAGCGGTATTGCGGCAACGGAACCCACGGTGCCCGGCATCCACGGGCTTAAACCGCTGCCAAACCCGGTCGCCAGCAGGTGCCACGGGTTACTCATCTTCAGGCGACTTTTCGCCACATCCTTAGCGCGTGCCAAAATGGTTAAATCCTTTCAGGTTGAACTCTACCGGCTTGTCGTTCTGCAACAGCGTCAGGCCTTCCGACTGCGGAGCAATCTGACCGATGCAGGTGAACGGCACGCCATGATAGCCCAGCGCCACGTCCAGCGCGCCGCGGTTAATTTCCGGTACCGTGAAGCACAGCTCATAATCCTCGCCACCGCTCAGCGCCCAGCGGATGGCCTGCTGCGGCTCGAAGTGCTGCTTCATCGCCGCAGAGAGCGGCAGCGCGTCCAGATTAAGGCGTGCGCCACAGTCGCTGGCTTTGAGAATATGGCCGAGATCGGAGATCAGCCCATCAGAAAGATCGATAGCCGAGCTGGCGAGATCGCGCAGCGCCTGGCCCTGCAAAATGCGCGGCATCGGGCGCAGATGGCGCTTGATCAACGCTTCATGCGCCGCCGGATCGTTAATTTTCACGTGGTGCTGCAGCAGTTCCAGCCCCGCCGCGCTGTCACCCAGCGTGCCGGTCACGTAGATCCAGTCACCGACGCGTGCGCCGCTGCGCTTCAGCGCTCTGCCCTGCGGCACCAGGCCGTGGATGCCCAGCGTCATGCTGAGTGGGCCACGCGTGGTGTCACCGCCGACCAGCTGCATATCGTAGTAGTCGAGCAGTTCAAACAGGCTGTTGCTGAAATCCTTGAGCCACTCTTCGTTAATTTCCGGTAGCGTCAGTGCCAGCGTTAACCAGGCAGGATCGGCCCCCATCGCCGCGAGATCGCTTAAATTGACGGCCAGGGCTTTGTAACCGAGATCGGCGGGGTGGATGTCGCGCAGGAAGTGAACCCCTTCCACCAGCGTGTCGGTGCTGATAGCCAGGGTCTGTTTTTCAGGTACGCTGAGTAGCGCACAGTCATCGCCGATGCCTTTTTCCACATCGCGACGGGAGCTTGTCACGCGGTCAAAGTAACGCGCGATCAGTTCAAATTCGCCACATGCCATAGTGCATTCCGGGAGTATAAAAGAAGAGGCCGGGTTAGCGGCCTCAGAGAATTATTTGCGGTTTGGGCGGATCTGCGGAGCGGCTTTATCCAGCACGCCGTTGACAAACTTATGGCTGTCTTCAGCGCCGAACACTTTGGCCAGCTCGATCCCCTCATTGATCGCCACTTTATAGGGAACGTCTGCACGCTTGCTGAGTTCAAACAGTGAGATACGCAGAACGGCCAGTTCAACCTGTCCCAGCTCTTCCAGCTGGCGCGACAGGTATGGTTTCATCAGGCCGTCGAGGTATGCACTGTTAGTTGCAACGCCGCCGACCAGCTCACGGAAGTAAGTAATATCGACGTCTTTGACGTCCTGTTCCGCCAGAAACTGGTATTCGACATCAGCGATGTCGTTTTTGGAGATTTGCCAGGAGTAAAGTGCCTGAACAGCACATTCACGGGCGCGGCGACGAGCAGCAGGTTTCACGAAATTCCCCTTAAAATCAGGCTTTGATGGCTTTCAATACGTTAATCATTTCCAGAGCGGTCAGGGCTGCTTCAGCACCTTTATTACCCGCTTTGGTTCCGGCGCGTTCAATGGCCTGCTCGATGCTTTCCGTCGTCAGCACGCCAAAGGCAACCGGGATATCGCTGTTCATGGCAACGCTGGCCAGGCCAGAACTGGCCTCACCTGCCACATATTCGAAATGAGCAGTACCGCCACGGATCACCGTGCCCAGTGCCACAATCGCATCATGCTTACCGGCTTTCGCCACGGCACGTGCAGTCATTGGCAGTTCGTAAGCGCCCGGAACCCAGATGACGGTGATGTTTTCATCTTTCACCTGGCCGATACGCTTCAGGGCATCGATGGCACCGCTCAGCAGGCTGTCGTTGATAAAGTTGTTGAAACGCGCAATAACCAGGGCAACGCGCGCGTCAGGGGTAGCAACAGCAGCTTCAATAACGTTCATAATCTTCCTTTCAGGGTTCTGTTTGGCCCCGCAGGGGGGCGGATTCTATCACACTCTTCGGCGCTCTGCTTGTTTTTGCAGAAACCGTCATAACGGGCTCAGCGTGAGGCGTAAATCAGGCCCCAGCTGACGAATATCACTAAAGGTAAAGGCCGGGGCGGCGGCCAGCTGCTGCAAGCCCGGCAGGTGGCACAGGCCACGCCCGGCATCACCCAGCAGCTTCGGCGCCAGGTAGACGATCAGCTCGTCTACCACGCCGGCCTGCAGCAGCGCCCCGGCAAACTGTGCTCCGGCCTCCACCCAGACGCTGTTAATCTGTTTTCTGCCGAGCAGCATCATCATCGACACCAGATCGAGGCGATCGTGATGACGCGGCACGCAAAACTGCGTCACGTTCTCCGGCCAGCTTTGCTCGTCACACTGCGTGCGTGCCAGCCAGGTTTCCCCCGATTGTGCAATCAATCGGTGCCCGGGCATGACGCGATTCTGGCTGTCGACGATAATTCTCACCGGCTGACGCAGCAGTTCGGGCGGGTATTCCGCCTGCGTGCCGCTGTCCAGCTCGTCGTACCGCACGGTCAGGGAAGGATTATCCGCCAGCACCGTGGCGCTGGTGCTGAGGATAGCCGAGCTCTGCGCGCGCAGCCGCTGCACATCGCGCCGCGCCTCGGGTGAGGTGATCCACTGACTTTCGCCACTGGCCATTGCCGTACGGCCATCCAGCGATGCCCCCAGCTTAAGCTGCACCCACGGGAACCCGGTGCGCATGCGCTTGAGAAAGCCACGGTTCAGCGCTTCCGCTTCCTGCATCATCAACCCGTGGCTGACTTCAATACCCGCCTGCTGCAAACGATAAAGACCGCGGCCCGCCACTTCCGGGTTTGGGTCCTGCATGGCGGCTACCACCCGGCTGACGCCCGCGGCAATCAGGGCATCACAGCACGGCGGCGTGCGTCCGTGGTGGCTGCACGGTTCCAGCGTGACGTAAGCGGTGGCCCCTTTGGCACGATCTCCTGCCATACGCAGGGCATGCACCTCCGCGTGCGGTTCACCGGCGCGCAGGTGATAGCCCTCGCCGACGATGGCGCCGTCGCGCACGATCACGCAGCCGACGTTAGGGTTCGGCGTGGTGGTAAAGCGGCCGCGACGCGCCAGTTCCAGCGCGCGCGCCATGTAGATTTCATCACGCATCGCGTCAGTCCTGTAAGCGGGCAATCTCTTCGCCAAATTCACGAATGTCTTCGAAGCTGCGGTAAACCGAAGCAAAGCGGATATAGGCAACTTTATCCAGTTTTTTCAGCTCATCCATTACCAGCCCACCGATAAGCTTGCTGGCAACTTCGCGTTCACCGGTGGCGCGCAGCTGGCTTTTAATGTGGCTGAGGGCGGTTTCTACCGCGTCGGAATTGACCGGGCGCTTCTCCAGCGCCTTCATCAGCCCGCTGCGCAGCTTGTCTTCGTTGAACGGTTCGCGCACATCATTGCTCTTGACCACGCGCGGCATCACCAGCTCCGCCACTTCAAACGTGGTAAAGCGCTCGTGACACACCAGGCACTGACGGCGGCGGCGCACGGAGGTGCCTTCCCCGACCAGGCGGGAATCGATCACTTTGGTATCGACGGCGGAACAGAATGGGCAATGCATGTCGCGTCCTGATAATCCTGAAAATTAGCGGTTAGTGTACCGCGATCGTGTCCTGCTGCCAAAGCCGGCTCGGTAATTACGCACCAATTTTATCGGTCTTGCGCAACAAAACAGAGGATTTATCTGCGGGCGGTTAAGACTCGTTTGCTCTAAGATAAAGTGAATCGGTTTAATCACAAGGAAATGAACAATGACAACGGCTTATCTCAGACTTTCGCTGGTCAGTTCTCTGCTGCTTTTGGCAGGGTGTGCCGCTACGCCGCCGCAGCCGAAAATCAGTCAGCTGCATAATGAGGTCGGAAAGCTGAGCCAGGAGATGCGCCAGCTAACGAATCAGGCCAGCGCACTGGAAAGGCAGGGTAATCTCAATAGCGGCTCTGCGCAGGGTGCCTGGCTGTTACCCGCAGCAAAAACCGGCGTGGTGCTGAAAAGCCAGGCCGGTGACCTCAAGCTGTCGCTAAGCCATGTGGAGGCGGAAGCCAACGGCACGCGCGCGATCCTGCAAATTCATGCCACCAATGACGCCCCGCTTCCTGCCTTCACTGCCGAAGTGGAATGGGGCGAGCTGGACGCCGCCACCGGCAAACCCCTCACCGTCAACAGCCAGTCACAGCAGATTCAGGTCGACAGCGCGCTGCTGCCTAAGAGTGAAGAAACTGTCTCGCTGCGCCTGAGCAACCTGCCGCCGGAGCAGCTGGGCTATGTGCGCATCCATGATGTGGTAGTGAAAACCGCGCCATAAAAAAAGCCGCATCATCCGATGCGGCTTTTTTGTCGGGGCGGACCTCTTTTTCGGTCCGCCCGCTCTGGCCCCTAACCCGTCTGGTTAAGGCAGAATCGAAGGCTGATCTGCACCCTCTTTTTCCACTTTCTGCTGCAGCATGTGCTCACGTTTCATACCCAACTTCAATGCCAGCGCCGAAGCCACATAGATTGAAGAAACGGTACCAATGGAAACACCGATCAGCATGGTCAGCGAGAAGCCTTCCAGCAGCGCACCGCCGAAGATAAACAGCATCAGCACCACCACCAGCGTGGTGGCAGAGGTCATGATGGTACGGCTCAGCGTCTGCGTCAGCGAGACGTTGACGATATCGTAAGGCGTACCGCGACGGATCTTGCGGAAGTTCTCACGAATACGGTCCGATACCACGATACTGTCGTTCAGCGAGTAGCCGATAACCGACATCAGCGACGCCACGATGGTCAGGTCAATCTCAATGTGGAACAGTGAGAGTATCCCCATGGTAATCACCACGTCGTGCGCCAGGGCCAGTACCGCCCCCAGTGCCAGACGCCATTCGAAGCGGAAGCCAACGTAAATCAGGATGGCAATCAAAGCCACCAGCAGCGCCATACCGCCCGCCTGCGCCAGATCGCTACCCACGCTCGGGCCGACGAACTCAATACGCTTAACGGTGGCGTTCTGCTGGCTGGCCTGGTTGATGATAGTCACCACCTTGTTGCCCAGCTCCTGACCGGCATTGCCTTCGTTTGGCGACATGCGAACCAGCACGTCGCGGCTGCTGCCGAAGTTCTGCACCTGCGGGTCGACGAAGCCGGATTTCTCCAGCGCGCCGCGCAGCTGCTCGATATCAGCCGGTTTTTCCAGGGTAATTTCAATCACCGTACCACCGGTGAAGTCCAGACCCCAGTTAAACCCCTTCAGGCCCATAATCAGGCAGGAAGCGATCAGCAGCAGCCCCGAAAGAGTAAAGGCCACTTTGTCCCAGCGCATAAAGTCATGGACTTTACGGCCGTAGTTCAGTTGTTCAACGCTATAGTCCTGTGCCACATCGCACTCCTCAGATAGACAGCTTGTTGATGCGTTTGCCGCCGTACAACAGGTTTACGATGGCGCGGGTACCGACAATGGCAGTAAACATTGAGGTCACAACGCCGATGGCGGTGGTGATCGCAAAGCCTTTAATCGAGCCGGTGCCCACAGCGTACAGAATGATCGCAGTAATCAGCGTCGTGACGTTGGCATCAATAATACTGGAGAACGCGCCTTTATAGCCTTCATGGATCGCCTGCTGAATGGAACGCCCATTCTTCAGCTCTTCCTTGATACGTTCGTTAATCAGTACGTTGGCATCAACGGCTACCGCCAGCGTTAACACGATACCGGCAATACCCGGCATGGTCAGCGTTGCGCCCGGCAGCAGTGACATGATTCCGACAATCAATACCAGGTTCGCCACCAGTGCAGAGGTCGCAATCACACCGAACTTACGGTAGTAAACCACCATAAAGACGATGGAAGCGATCAGGCCCCACAGGCAGGCTTCCAGACCCTGAGTGATGTTCTGCGCACCCATGGTTGGACCAATGGTACGTTCTTCCACAATCTGGATTGGCGCAATCAACGCACCGGCACGCAGCAGCAGCGACAGCTGACGGGCCTCATTCGGGTTGTTGATACCGGTAATACGGAAGCTGTTACCCAGTCGGGACTGGATGTTCGCCACGTTAATCACCTCTTCCTGCTTCGCCAGAATGGCACGGCCGTTGGCATCTTTCTTCCCGCTGTCTTTGTACTCAACAAACAGGGTTGCCATCGCTTTGCCGACGCTGTCCTTGGTGAAGTTGGACATGATGTTACCGCCAGCGCTGTCCAGGGAGATATTGACCTGAGGCTGGTTGTATTCATCGGTGCTTGAGGTGGAGTCGGTAATATGGTCACCGGTGAGGATCACACGTTTGTACAGCACCACTGGCTGGCCATCACGCATGTCTTTCACTTCAGAGTCACCCGGTACGCGGCCGTTAGCTGCAGCGGTGGCATCCACGCTGGTGTTAACCAGACGGAATTCCAGCGTCGCTGTCGCGCCGAGGATCTCTTTAGCACGTGCCGTATCCTGAATACCCGGCAGTTCAACCACGATACGGTCAGAACCCTGACGCTGTACCAGTGGTTCCGCAACGCCAAGCTGATTAACACGGTTACGCAGAATGTTGATGTTCTGCTGAACCGCATATTCACGCGCTTCACGCATACGCTCATCGCTCATTACCGCCGTCAGGGCATTGCTGCCGCTGCTGTTGATAACCATATCGCGATGGCGGCCGGTCAGATAACTCACCGCTTCGTCACGTGCGCCTGCGTCGCGGAAACGAATTTCCAGACCGTAGTTGTCGGTCTTGCGCACGTTAACGTAAGGAATATTTTTATCACGCAGGTCGCTACGCAGGTTGTCGATGTTCTGCTCCTGGAGTTTACCCAGAGCGGTATCCATATCGACTTCCATCAGGAAGTGAACGCCGCCGCGCAGATCGAGACCGAGTTTCATCGGCTCTGCGGCCAGCATCGCGAGCCAGGTTGGAGTAGCCGGGGCGAGGTTAAGCGCCACTACGTAATTCTCGCCAAGAGCCTGCATAATCGCTTCACGCGCGCGCAGCTGCACGTCGGTATTCGCGAAACGCGCCAGAATAGCGCCATTTTCCAGTGCCAGTGATTTGCTCTGGATATTATCTTGTTTTAATGCATTCTGGATCTGAACCAGCGTTTGCTCACTGGCGGCGCTTCCGCGCGCACCAGTGACCTGAACAGCCGGATCCTCACCATACAGGTTGGGCAGTGCATACAGCAGACCGACGAGTAATACGACGATCAGCATGATGTACTTCCACAAAGGATAACGGTTTAACACGGCAGTTCCCTTAGGGAAATCAAAAGATTACAGCGCCTTCATGGTACCTTTCGGCAGAACGGCAGCTACGAAGTCACGTTTGACCACAACTTCAGTGGTATCGTTCAGTGCGATAGCAACATAGCCAGTCTCAGCTACTTTGGTCACGCGACCGACCAGGCCACCGGTCGTCAGCACTTCATCACCCTTAGAGATAGAGTCCATCAGTTTCTTGTGCTCTTTCGCACGTTTCTGCTGTGGGCGCAGGATCATGAAGTAGAAAATCAGGCCAAATACCACCAGCATGATCACCAGAGAATAAGGACTTCCCTGAGATGGAGCTGCGGCTGCCACGGCATCAGAAGTGAAAAAGCTCATTAAATTTCCCTCATTGTTTAATTATCAGACGGCAATGGCGGAACCGCCAGCCCCGTCCGTTGGTAGAATTCGGTCACGAAGTGCTCTAACTTACCCTCTTCGATAGCCTGGCGTAAACCGGCCATCAGGCGCTGATAGTAACGCAGATTGTGGATGGTGTTCAGACGCGCACCCAAAATTTCGTTACAGCGATCAAGATGATACAGGTATGCACGGCTGTAATTGCGACAGGTGTAGCAATCACACTCAGCATCCAGCGGCGACGTGTCATCTTTGTACTTCGCGTTGCGGATTTTTACCACCCCGTCGGTCACAAACAGATGGCCGTTACGCGCATTACGCGTCGGCATCACACAGTCAAACATATCAATACCGCGACGGACGCCTTCCACCAGATCCTGTGGCTTACCGACGCCCATCAGATAGCGCGGTTTATCCTGCGGAAGCTGCGGGCAGACGTGCTCCAGAATACGGTGCATATCTTCCTTTGGCTCACCGACCGCCAGGCCGCCCACAGCGTACCCATCAAAGCCAATCTCTACCAGTCCTTTAACTGACACATCTCGTAAATCTTCGTAAACACTGCCCTGGATTATGCCAAATAAGGCATTTTTATTTCCTAAGGAATCAAAGCGATCGCGGCTACGTTGCGCCCAGCGCAGCGACATCTCCATCGAACGCTTCGCGTAATCCCAGTCGGCCGGGTACGGTGTGCATTCATCGAAAATCATTACGATATCAGAGCCGAGATCGTACTGAATTTCCATCGATTTTTCAGGATCGAGGAAGATCGCATCGCCGTTAATCGGGTTGCGGAAGTGCACGCCCTTTTCGGTGATCTTACGAATGTCGCCCAGGCTGAAGACCTGGAAGCCGCCGGAGTCAGTCAGGATCGGCCCTTTCCACTGCATAAAGTCGTGCAGGTCGCCGTGCAATTTCATGATCTCCTGGCCTGGACGCAACCATAAATGGAAGGTGTTGCCGAGGATGATCTGCGCACCGGTATCCTGTACTTCTTCCGGAGTCATGCCTTTTACGGTGCCGTAAGTGCCCACGGGCATAAATGCCGGAGTTTCTACCACGCCACGGTCAAAGACCAGGCGGCCACGACGCGCGCGGCCGTCAGTTGTGTCTAATTCAAACTTCACATTGCCTCCACCGGATAAACAGTCCGATGCAAATGGTTATAAAGGACGGGAGTGTCCCGTCCAGGGAGATTACTGGCCCGGGATCTCGGCGTAAGCCTCAGGATTTCGGGTGATAAACATGGCATCGCCATAGCTGAAGAAACGGTACTGCTCTGCCACCGCCTGCTGATAAGCATGCATGGTGTGCCGATAACCGGCAAACGCTGATACCAGCATAATCAGCGTTGATTCTGGCAGGTGGAAATTGGTCACCAGCGCGTCAATCACCTGGTAGTGATAGCCCGGGTAGATAAAGATTTTGGTATCGCCGAAGAACGGGGCAATCAGCGCGTTCTCTGCCGCCTGCGCCGCGCTTTCCAGCGAGCGTACCGAGGTAGTGCCAACCGCGATCACCCGGTTGCCACGCGCCTTACAGGCCAGCACCGCATCGACCACCTCCTGCGGCACTTCGGCGTATTCGGCATGCATAATGTGATCTTCAATGCTGTCGACGCGCACCGGCTGGAAAGTGCCCGCCCCGACGTGCAGGGTGACGAAAGCCGTCTCAATCCCCTTCTCACGCAGCGCTTCCAACAGCGGCTCATCAAAGTGCAGGCCGGCGGTTGGGGCTGCCACCGCACCCGGCTTCTGGCTGTAAACCGTCTGGTACAGTTCGCGGTCGGCATCTTCATCCGGGCGATCGATGTACGGCGGCAGCGGCATATGTCCGATGGCGTTAAGGATATCCAGCACCGGGCGCGCATCGTTAAATTCAATTTCAAACAGCGCATCGTGACGGGCAACCATTGTCGCCTGCACGCTCTCATCGTCACCCAGCAGCAGCGCTGTGCCCGGCTTTGGCGCTTTTGAAGAGCGCACGTGGGCCAGCACGCGAGTGTCATCAAGCATGCGTTCAATCAGCACTTCAATCTTGCCGCCGCTGGCCTTGCGGCCAAAAATACGCGCCGGGATCACCCGCGTATTATTAAATACCAGCAGGTCGCCTGGATTGAGTTTGTGCAATAAATCGGTGAAAACCCCGTGCGACAGCGCACCGTCCGGGCCGTTAAGGCTCAGCAGGCGGCATCCGCTGCGCTGAGCCTGCGGGTAGTGGGCAATCAAAGATTCAGGTAACTCAAAGGTAAAATCGGCAACGCGCATGATCATTCACAGTCTGGGAAATCAGGGCGCACATTCTAGCTGAAAACTGACCATAGCTAAACAATCTGCGTAAACTCAGCGAAAAGTGGGATAGAATCATCTCATGAACTATCTTGCACACCTTCACCTTGCCCACCTGGCCGACAGCTCACTGCTTGGTAATCTGATGGCCGATTGCGTTCGCGGCAACCCCTATCCGCAGTGGCCAGAACCGATCGCTGACGGCATCGCGATGCATCGCCGCGTTGATGTGATGACCGACTCTCTGCCGGAGGTTCGTGCGGCGCGCCAGTTTTTCCGCACGGAAACCCGCCGCGTCGCGCCGATTACGCTGGATGTCATCTGGGACCACTTTCTGTCATTACACTGGGATAAACTGGTGCCGGAAATTTCCCTGCCAGATTTTTTAGGTGATGCCAGAAATGTGATCGCCCCGAAATTAGCCAGCACGCCGGAGTCCTTCCAGAATCTTAACCGCTATTTATGGCAGGATCGCTGGATGGAGCGCTACGCGGAGGCCGCTTATTTGCAAAAGGTGCTGCGCGGCATGGCCAGCCGTCGCCCACGGCTGGCGGCACTGGCAGAGAGCTACCAGGATTTCATTGATAACTATCAACGGCTTGAAGATTTTTTCTGGCAGTTCTATCCGCGCATGATGGCGCAGGCAGTGCTGAAAGCGCTGTAAACAGACGAGCGCAGTTTTACACCTTGCCCTTTTTGTAAAAAAGGTTATTGTATGAAACTGCTTTATTATTCAAAGATTTTTGATAGGTACAGCCTATCTCAATAATCGGCGTTTATCGCTGGTTAGCAGTGTGACGCAGATCATATACTGCCTGCGTCTTGTCCCCTTATTTCAACTTACTTCTACAGGAGTGAACATGGTCCTGGTAACTCGTCCAGCCCCTGATTTTACCGCCGCAGCTGTGCTGGGCAACGGTGAGATCGTAGAAAACTTCAACTTTAAAAAACACACCGCTGGTAAAGCCACCGTTGTGTTCTTTTGGCCAATGGACTTCACCTTCGTCTGCCCTTCTGAGCTGATCGCTTTCGACAAGCGTTATGCAGAATTCCAGAAGCGCGGCGTGGAAGTAGTCGGCGTTTCCTTCGACTCAGAGTTCGTGCACAACGCATGGCGCAAAACGCCAGTTGATAAAGGCGGCATCGGCGAAGTTCAGTACGCGATGGTTGCTGACATCAAACGTGAAATCCAGAAAGCTTACGGCATCGAGCACCCGGATGCGGGCGTTGCTCTGCGTGGTTCTTTCCTGATCGACAAAGCCGGTGTGGTTCGCCACCAGGTTGTTAACGATCTGCCACTGGGCCGTAACGTTGATGAAATGCTGCGCATGGTTGACGCGCTGCAGTTCCACGAAGAGCACGGCGAAGTGTGCCCGGCTCAGTGGGAAAAAGGAAAAGAAGGTATGGGCGCATCTCCAGAAGGTGTGGCTAAGTACCTGTCCGAGAACGCAACTAAGCTGTAATTGCTGGCGTTTTCAAAAAAAGCTCGCTTCGGCGGGCTTTTTTTTCGCCCGTGCTTTACTCTCTCCCCACCTCTTATGTCCCTTTTGATGCTGAAAATTTGCCATCATATCTGTCGAATAGCGCGTTCCCTGCAAGGATGACCTGATGAAAAAATCCCTCCGCACTCTCTCACTCGCCGCCTGCTGCCTTACCGCCAGCCTGAACGCCGGGGCAGAACCTCACTACGTGCTGGAAAAGGTGGTGGAGGTCAGCCGCCACGGCGTGCGCCCACCGACCGCCGGCAACCGTAAAGAGATGGAAGCGGCCAGCGGTCGGGCGTGGGCAAGCTGGCTGACTGCTGACGGCCAGCTGACCGGGCACGGTTACACTGCTGCCTGGCTGAAAGGCAAGTATCAGGCCGAGAGCTATCGCCAGCATGGCTTACTGGGCGCTGGCTGCCCGAGCGCAAAAGAGGTCTACGTCTGGTCCAGCCCGCTCAAGCGCACTCTGGCCACGGCGGAGGCGCTGACTGACGCCGCCTTCCCCGGCTGCGGTATCCGCGTGCATCACTCGGCACAACATAACGACCCGCTGTTCCAGAATGACAGCCCGGGCTATGCCACGCTGGATGAAGAGACGCAGCGCAAGGGTGCGCTCAATGCGCTGGGCGGCAGCCTGGCTGCGGCGCAGCAGCGGTTTAAACCAGAAATAGACCTGCTGAAAAATGCCGTATGTCAGGCCGGTTCGCCTTGCCCGGTGTTTGATCAAGCCTGGGAGATTAAATTTGCCCGCGATGGCCGCATTATGATTAGCGGGCTGGATACGCTGGCTGCGATGGCAGAAACGCTGCGGCTGGAGTGGAGTGAGAATAAACCGCTGAGTGAAGTGGCCTTTGGGCATGCCGCCAGTGCGGCGCAGATCGGCAAACTGATGGCGATGCAGACGCCAAAATATGATGCCACTAACGATCAGCCCTATGTTGCACAGCGCGGCGGCTCACTGTTAATGGACCAGATAGCCAAAGCGTTGCAGAGCGGCGTCACGCCGCAGGAGAATGCGCCACCTGACACCCGCTGGCTGCTGTTTGTGGCGCACGACGTCAATATCGCCTACCTGCGCACCCTGCTCGACTTCAGCTGGACCCAGGGCGATTACCCGCGCGGCAGCGTGCCACCAGCGGGCAGCCTGATTTTCCAGCGCTGGCAGGATAATAGCAGCGGTAAGCGCTACCTGCGTATTCTGTTCCAGGCCCAGAGCCTCGATCAGATCCGCAACCTGACGCCGCTCAGCGCTCAGCAGCCACCTTTGCTGACCGAACTTACCTTTAACGGCTGTAAGATGACTCCAGTGGGTACGCTCTGCCCGTATCAGGCCACGCTGCAGCGTATCAGGCAGCATATCGACCCTGTGCTGGCGATCCCGGTAAATTACCCGCAATAAACAGAAAGGGCCGATGCAAACAGCGATCGGCCCAGATAATTATCCGTCCCATTACTCGTAGGGGCCGATCCTCTTTTTCGATCGGCCCGCCCCGCAGAGTATCAATGAATCCGGCGCTTCACCCACTGCCAGCTAATCACCAGCAGCGCTATCCACGCGATGCCGACATACAGCGACACGCGAGTATCCGGGAAGTAGCCAATCAGGCAGATCACAAAGGCGAGGAAGATAATTCCCACCACCGCCGTGAACGGCCCCCCGGGCAGCGTAAACTTCAGCTGCTGGCGCTGTTCCGGCGTCAGCGTGCGGCGGAAACCTATCTGCGAAAACAGGATCATAATCCACACCCAGACGGTGGCAAAGGTAGCCAGCGAGGCGATGACCAGGAACACTTTTTCCGGCATCAGATAGTTGAGATAAACCGCAATTAACATTGCCGCCATCATTGCCAGCACCGTGACCCACGGAATGCCCCGGTTAGAAACGGTGGAAAATATCTTCGGTGCATGCCCCTGCTGCGCCATACCGTGCAGCATGCGCCCAACGCCAAACACATCGCTATTAATCGCCGACAGGGAGGCGGTAATCACCACAAAGTTGAGGATCGCTGCCGCAGCCGCAATCCCCATATGCTGGAAAGTCAGCACAAACGGACTGCCGTTGGTCCCTACCTGGTTCCACGGATAGATCGACATAATGACAAACAGCGTGCCGATGTAGAACACCAGGATGCGCAGCGGAACGGTGTTAATCGCCTGCGGAATCGACACCTGGGGATTTTTCGCTTCGCCAGCGGTAATGCCAATAATCTCAATACCGCCGAAGGCAAACATCACCACCTGCAGCGACAGCACCACGCCAATCCAGCCATTGGGCACAAAGCCGCCGTTGGTCCACAGATTGCTGATACCCGTTGCCTGGCCGCCGTTACCGATGCCCCAGAAGATAATGCCAAGACCCGCGAGGATCATCACAATTATCGTGGCCACTTTAAACAGCGACAGCCAGAACTCCACCTCACCAAACACCTTTACCGTCGCCAGATTGATAGCACCAATAATCAGCACCACGCTCAGCACCCAGATCCAGTGCGACACATCCGGGAACCAGACGCCCATATAGATACCAAATGCGGTCACATCAGCAATGGCTACAATTAGGATTTCAAAGCAGTAGGTCCAGCCTGTAATATAGCCGGCGAGTGGACCGAGATAGTCTTGTGCATAGCGAGAGAAAGAGCTGGCTTGAGGGTTATTGACCGACATTTCGCCGAGGGCGCGCATAATGATATACGCGGCGATACCGCCAATAACATAAGCAAGAAGAACGGCGGGACCGGCCATTTTGATGGCATCTGCCGAGCCATAAAACAGCCCGGTGCCAATAGCCGAACCCAGAGCCATAAAACGAATATGGCGGGTACTCAGTCCCTTTTTGAGTGTTGTACTTGTCATATTTCCACCTGTCGATTCCCCTTTTCCAAGGGGAAAAGGGGAAAGTTTACAACGCTATTGCTGATGCGCAGTAACTGACTGGCGGCCAGAAACACGATCGTACACGGCTACCAATACCAGCATCACCAGTGAAGGCGGCAACCATGCCAGACCCTGATCGGCCAGCGGCAGATTTTGGGTAAAGGCAGGAAGCACGTCTTTAAAGTGGGTGGTTTTAATTGCATCAACGATACCGAACAGCAGGCTGACCAGCATGGTTGGCGCAATAATTCTCGTACTCTTATTCCACCAGCGCAGCGTAAAGCTCAAGAGTACCAGCACAATGCACGGCGGATAAATCGCAGTTAACACTGGAATTGAGAATTGGATTAGCTGGCTGAGGCCGAGGTTGGATACCACCATCGAGAACAAGCCAAGAATAAACACCAGCTGGCGATAGGTGAGTGGCAAATGATGCTCAAAAAACTCAGCACAGGCACAGGTCAGACCCACTGCGGTGACCATACAGGCGACAAAGATAAGCGCCGCAAGGAAGAAACTGCCCATATCACCGAAGGTGTGCTGCACGTAGGCATGCAGAATAGCGGCACCATTGGCGCTCTGATCGACGATAGCCGCGCTGTCTGAGCCAAGTTTAAACAGCGCCAGATAGACCAGCGTCAAGCCCACGCCGGCAATCAGACCGGCAATCACCGTGTAGCGGGTCAGCAGCTTCGCCTCGCTGATACCGCGCGAACGGGCGGCATTAACAATCACGATGCCAAACACCAGCGCGCCCAGGGTATCCATGGTCAGGTAACCATTGACGAAACCGCTGGAGAACGCCGCACGCTGGTAGTCAGCGGTTGCCGGTGCAAGACCGCCCGCAGGCCACAGCAGCGCCGCAACGCCAAGGATAGCCAGCGCGACAATTTTCAGCGGCGCCAGCACGTGGCCGACGGTATCCAGCAGTTTGCCCGGGTAGAGTGAAATGCCAATCACCAGCACGAAGTAAATCAGGCTGTAAATAAACAGCGGCAGCGGGCCGTCGCCGGTCAGCGGGGCAATACCCACTTCAAACGACACGGTGGCAGTACGCGGCGTGGCAAACAGCGGGCCAACGGCGAGGTAGCAGACGGTGGCCAGCACCAGGCCCGCAGCTTTACCGATTGGTGAGCTTAGAGCATCAATACCGCCCCCGACGCGCGCCAGCGCAATCACGGTGATCACCGGCAGGCCTACCGCGGTAATCAGGAAGCCAAGGGCGGCAATCCAGACGTGTTCGCCGGACTGAATCCCGACCATTGGCGGAAAAATAATGTTCCCGGCGCCGACAAACAGGGCAAAAGTCATAAAGCCCAGCGCCAGAATGTCTTTAGAAGTTAAACGATGCGTCATAAGAATCGTGTTGCCTGTGGTGATGTTAAAAGTCGTGATGCTGTAATACATCTGCCCCGCTTGCTCTAAAAACGTCGTCAGATCATAACAATGCAGTGAATTACACCGTTTATTGTTCGAACAGGCAGCGATTCTGAGCAGGTTATTCTCTGTATGCAGGGGATTGCGAAAAAACGGGGCTAAGTAGAACGTTTATAGGGGAGAAAGGCAATACGGGATCGGAAAAGCAGGATGATATAGCGCAAAAAACTGCATAAGCAGTGCATATCTTTATCTTCTGCAAAAAAGGCGTTACATGATTTGTATGTTTTTTACTCCCAACGCGCTTATTTTCTGCATTAACATCGCCTCATATGCACAAAAGGCGCGCAAATCCGCGCCCTGTACACTTTTTGCTGCACGGGTTACCAGACGCGATTAGCGATATCCACCACCAGGCGCAGCTTGGCCCACTGCTGCGCTTCCGTCAGGCTGTTGCCCTCTTCGGTCGAGGCAAAACCGCACTGCGGGCTCAGGCAAATCTGGTCAAGGCTGACGAACTGTGCGGCCTCTTTGATCCGCTGCTCCACGGTTTCCGCCGCTTCCAGCTCGCCGGTCTTGGTGGTGATCAGGCCCAGCACCACCTGCTGCTCTCCCTTTTTGATAAAGCGCAGCGGCTCAAAGCCCCCCGAGCGCTCATTATCATATTCAAGGAAAAACGCATCGATATTGACGCCGCCAAACAGGATTTCCGCCACCGGCTCGTAGCCGCCTTCAGAGATCCAGGTCGAGCGGAAATTACCGCGGCAGACGTGCAGACCGATAGTCAGGTCATCCGGCTTACCTGCGATCGCCTGATTCAGCACGCGAGCATAGGTACGCGCCAGCTCTTCCGGGTCATCTCCACGTTCGCGGATCTGCTGCTTTTGATCGTCCGAGCACAGGTAAGCCCACACGGTGTCGTCAAGCTGCAGATAGCGGCAACCGGCATCGTAGAAGGCTTTGATCGCATCGCGGTACGTTTGCGCCAGGTCGTCGAAATAGGCATCCAGCGTCGGATAAACCTGCGCATCAATCATTTTGCGCCCGCCGCGGAAGTGCAGCACGCTCGGGCTTGGGATAGTCATTTTCGCCACAGCATCGCCGCTGATGCTCTTGAGGAAGCGGAAATCCTCCAGCATCGGGTGGTTGCTGAAGCCCAGCTTGCCGGTCACTTTTACGCCGCGAGCCTTGGTCTGCACGCCGTTAAACTGAATACCCTGCTCGGCTTCATAGCGCTCAACGCCGTCCAGACCATCGAAAAAGTCGAAGTGCCACCAGGCGCGGCGGAATTCGCCGTCCGTCACCACCTGCAAACCGCTGGCACGCTGCTGCGCCACTACCTGGCGAATCGCCTCATCTTCAACGCTGCGCAGCGCTGCGGCGTCAATTTCACCCGCTTCAAACTGCTTGCGCGCCTGCTTGATGGCGGCCGGACGTAAAAAGCTGCCAACGACTTCAGCACGGTAATGAATAGGATGAGTCATGAGTTTGCTCCTGGCTGCGCCACGGCGGGCGCGTAATTTAGTGACGTAACAATTACGTGAAGTTATTTATAGACTTCTGGACGTCTATATGTCTGTCACTAAGAGTGTCATGAGAGGCCTGCCACGGCAAACGAGGAAATTTCATCACGCATGAATAAAATTCATCTCACCGCCCCCGTAGTGGCCGACCTTCTTTTTCGGTCGGCCTGCCGTTCCGATTTTTCGGTCGGCCTTAATCACCGCGCCAACATCGCTCTGGCCTGGGTCATCTGTGCATCCGACAGCGGCAGATACCCGGCCTGGCTGACCAGCGCCTGCCCCTGCGGCGACAGAGCTAATCGCAGAAACGCGGCGGTTAACGGCTCCATCGGTTTGCCCGGCGCCTTATTCACGTAGATATACAGCGGGCGGGCATACGGGTAGCGGCCGCTGCGAATATTCTCCGCGCTCGGCGCGATCCAGTCGTGACCTTCACGCGCCACCGGCACAATCTTTACCCCGCTGATATGAAAGCCGGCGCTGGCGTAGCCAATCCCATTCAGGGATGCGGCCACCGCCTGCACCACCGCAGCAGAACCCGGGTACTCACCGACATCATTGCGGAAATCCCCGTTGCACAGCGCCTGCTGCTTAAAGAAACCCCAGGTGCCGGACGCAGAGTTGCGGCCAAAGCGCTGCAGTCCGCGCTGCGCCCATCCCGGCTGATTCAGCTGCAGATCGCCCCAGGTTTTCGGCACGGAGCGCCCGCCGCAGCGGCGGGTAATGGAGAAAATGGCATCCAGCTGCTGCGCGTTCAGCCCGACCAGCGGATTGTCCTGATTCACCACCACCACCAGCGCATCCATCGCCACCGGCACGGCCAGCGGCGGGTAGCCGTAGCTGTCTTCAAACAGCTGGCGCTCTACCGTCTGCATCGGGCGGCTCATCGCCCCCAGCTGGGCGGCGCCCGCTGCCAGCGCGGTCGGTGCCGTTGACGATCCCGCCGCCTGGATCTGCACATTCACTCCGGGATAGAGGCGATTAAAATTCTCGCCCCACAGCGCCATCAGGTTGCCAAGCGTGTCGGAGCCGACGCTGGTCAGATTGCCGGCCAGCATCCCCTCTTTGGCGTGGGAGCAGGCAGCCACCAGCAGGAGTACCAGGGCGATTCGCTTTTTCATTACGTCAGGTCCGGTTGTCTTATCGCAGGGCATTCTCAGCCAGTTCGGCAGTGACAATCAACCTCGGCGGCAGATGAAAGCTGAAACAGGTCTCGCGATGCGGCACGCTGCTGATCTCCAGCCGCGCATTATGGTGGCTGAGCGCATGTTTAACGATCGCCAGCCCCAGCCCGCTGCCGCCTGTCTGCCTTGAGCGGGCTTTATCCACCCGGTAGAAGCGTTCGGTCAGGCGCGGCAGGTGCTCAGCGGCAATTCCCGGCCCGTTATCCTTTACCCTGAACTCGGCGCCGTGGCTGCTGCGCAGCCAGCTGATATCGATGCGCGTGCCGTCCGGGGTGTGATTCACCGCGTTGTAAACCAGGTTAGAGATGGCGCTGCGCAGCTGCTCGTCATTGCCGTACACGCGCAGCTGAGGGTCGGTATTGAAGTGGATCTCATGGCGACCATTGCTGAGGGTTTCCGCCTCGCGCTGCAGCACGCGCAGCATCATCGGCACGTCGACTTTTTCCTGCAGATCCAGCGCCGGCGCCGCCTCAATGCGCGACAGCGTCAGCAGCTGTTTCACCAGGCTGTCCATACGCCGGGTCTGCTCCTGCATGGTGTGCAGCGCTTTATCGCGCAGCGTGCCCTCCAGCACCGAGTCGTTCATCATCTCCAGGTAGCCCTGCAGCACCGTCAGCGGGGTGCGCAGTTCATGGCTGACGTTGGCGAAGAAGTTACGGCGCGCCCCTTCCAGCTGGTGCATCTGCGTGACGTCGCGCGCCACCAGCAGCCACTGCCCTTCGCTGTAGGGCATTACGCGGAATTCGAGGTGGCGGTGGCTGTTAAGCACCAGCGTCAGCGGGCGGGAAAAATCGCGCTGGCGCAGATAGCGGGTAAATTCCGGGTAGCGCAGCAGGTTAAGGATGTTCTGACCGTTATCTTCCGGCCAGCGCAGGCCAAGCATCTGCTGAGCCAGGCCATTACACCAGAATATCGTCCCCTCTTCGGTGGTCAGCACCACCGCATCCGGCAGCGACTCGGCGCCGCTGCGAAAACGTTTGATCAGGTGGCCAAGCTCACGGCGGCGGCGGCGGTTACGCGCCTGCATCTGGTACAGGCCGTAGAACAGCGGCTCCCAGCTG
Source organism: Erwinia aphidicola (assembly GCF_014773485.1). Lineage (GTDB taxonomy): Bacteria > Pseudomonadota > Gammaproteobacteria > Enterobacterales > Enterobacteriaceae > Erwinia > Erwinia aphidicola. Next base: position 396,017 of record NZ_JACXBP010000005.1, read on the forward strand.
CCGCGCCCGCTGGGTGGCGTCATGCTGCGGTCAACCCACAGCCAGTGGGAGAGGCGCAATAAATTGTTGAAGTGAAAACCCAGCACGCAGAGCACTGAGACTAACAGCAGCCAGGGTAGCCAGCCCACCAGCAGCCCGAGAATAAGCGCGGGCAGACCGGCAAGCAGCAGTTCCAGCAATAATCTCTTCCAGGAGAGGCGTTCCAGCACGGTTCAGACTCCAGCGTGAACGATCAGTAGCGTGCAGAGAAACGATAACCTGTTCCGCGAACCGTCTGCACCATGCGATCGTGCCCGGTCAGTTCCAGCGCCTTACGCAGGCGGCGAATGTGGACGTCGACGGTACGATCTTCGACGTATACGTTAGTGCCCCACACATGGTTTAGCAACTGCTCGCGGCTGTAAACGCGCTCGGGGTGCGTCATAAAGAAGTGCAGCAGTTTATATTCGGTCGGCCCCATTTCCAGCGGCTGCGTATCGGACATCACGCGGTGCGATGACGGGTCCAGGCTCAGCCCCTGCATCTCAATCACCTCTTCCACCGCCATCGGGGAGATGCGGCGCATCACCGCTTTGATGCGTGCCACCAGCTCTTTCGGTGAGAACGGCTTGGTAATATAGTCGTCAGCGCCCACTTCCAGGCCGCGCACGCGATCTTCCTCTTCACCCCGGGCCGTCAGCATCATCACCGGAATATCGCGGGTCATCGCTTCGCGCTTCAGGTGTTTAATAAACTGGATGCCGGAACCGCCGGGTAACATCCAGTCCAGCAGAATTAAATCCGGCCAGGGTTCGATCAACAGATTGACCGCACTGTCATAATCCTCGGCCTCGATCGGCTGGTAGTCATTTTGCTCAAGGACGAAACATAACATCTCACGGATTGGGGCTTCATCTTCCACGACCAGAATGCGCTTAGGCATTATTACTCCTGCTGCTGTTGACGGCTTTCACGGGGATATGCGGCGCCATTATGCGTCAGTTTTATGACACTTTTATGAAAAAAGCACCCCCTGAAATTGTGCGCGATTTAAAAAAAACAGGCCGATCGGTTTAGCCTGTTTATAATCGGGTTCACGTTTTTCTGCTGACAGGACGTTATATGCGCATCCTCCACACCGCTGACTGGCATCTCGGCCAGTTTTTCTACACCAAAAGCCGGGCGGCCGAGCACCAGGCTTTTCTCGACTGGCTGCTGGAGCAGGCGGAGGCGCAGCAGGCCGATGCGATCATTGTCGCCGGGGATATTTTCGATACCGGCTCGCCGCCGAGCTACGCGCGCGAGCTGTATAACCGCTTTGTGGTGAAGTTGCAGCAGACCGGCTGCCAGCTGGTCGTGCTCGGCGGTAATCATGACTCGGTGGCGACGCTCAACGAATCGCGCGAGCTGCTGGCCTGCCTGAATACCCGGGTGATCGCCGCCGCCAGCGACGATATCCGCCAGCAGGTGCTGATGCTGAATAAGCGCGACGGATCGCCGGGTGCGCTGCTGTGCGCCATCCCGTTTCTGCGCCCGCGCGATATCCTGCGCAGCCAGAGCGGCCAGTCGGGGCGGGAGAAACAGCAAAGCCTGCTGGAAGCGATTACCGAACACTACCAGCGCTGCTGGCAGGAAGCGTTAAGCCAGCGCCAGGCGCTGGACCTGCCGCTGCCGATTATTGCCACCGGCCATCTGACCACCATGGGCGTAACCAAAAGCGATGCGGTGCGCGATATCTATATTGGCACGCTGGATGCGTTTCCGGCCGACTGCTTCCCGCCCGCCGACTACATCGCCCTTGGCCATATTCACCGCGCCCAGCGCATTGCCGACAGCGACCATATTCGCTACAGCGGCTCGCCGATCCCGCTCAGCTTTGACGAGCTGGGCAAGGCGAAAAGCGTGTTTATGGTCGACTTTATCGACGGGAAATTCGCCTCAGCCGAAGCGCTGCCGATCCCGCTGTTCCAGCCGATGCAGATGATTAAAGGCTCGCTGGAGCAGATTGAGCAGCAGCTGGCGGCGCTGCCTGAGGCTGGCGACGGCAAAATCATCTGGCTGGATATTGAGATCGTCACCGACTCCTGGCTCAGCGAGCTGCAGCGCCGCATTCAGGAGCTGACCGCCGCGCTGCCGGTAGACGTGGTGCTGCTGCGCCGCAGCCGCGAGCAGCGCGAACAGACCCTCGCCCGACAGAATAACGAAACCCTGAGCGAGCTGAGCGTGGAGGAGGTGTTCAGCCGCCGCTTGGCGCTGGAAAGCGAGCAGCCGGAGAAACTGCAGCGCGCCAGCCTGCTGTTTGCGCAGACGCTGGAAGCGCTGCGCCATGAGGAGCAGCCACAGTGAAAATCCTGACCCTGCGCTTTAAAAATCTCAACTCGCTGAAGGGCGAGTGGAAAATCGACTTCAGCGCGGAACCCTTTGCCAGCAACGGCCTGTTCGCGATCACCGGCCCGACCGGCGCCGGTAAAACTACCCTGCTCGACGCCATCTGCCTCGCGTTGTATCACGAGACGCCGCGCCTGAAGGGCATCACCCAGTCGCAGAATGAACTAATGACGCGCGATACCGCCGAGTGCCTTGCGGAAGTGGAGTTCGAGGTCAAAGGCGTGGCGTGGCGCGCTTTCTGGAGCCAGAACCGCGCACGCGGCGCCGCCGACGGCAACTTACAGGCCCCGCGCGTCGAGCTGGCGCGCTGTGATGACAATCAGATTGTCGCCGATAAGGTGAAGGACAAGCTGGAGATGATCGCCAGCCTGACCGGGCTGGACTTCGAGCGCTTTACCAAATCGATGATGCTGTCACAGGGGCAGTTCGCCGCTTTCCTCAATGCCGATGCCAACAAGCGCGCCGAGCTGCTGGAAGAGCTGACCGGCACCGAGATCTACGGTCGGCTTTCTGCGGCGGTGTTTGAGCGCCACAAAGAGGCCAGGGTGGCCGTGGAGACGCTGCGCGCTCAGGCGGGCGGCATGTCACTGCTGAATGAAGAACAGCAGCAGGCGCTCAACGCCCAGCTGGAACAGCTGCTTGCCGATGAGCAGGTACTCACTTCCCGGCAGCAACAGCAGCAGCAAAAGGTGCAGGAACTGCAGCAGCTGGAGCGATTACAGCAGGAGAAACAGCAGCTGACGGGCAACATCCGCCAGCTTGACGAGCAGCTGGCACAGGCGCAGCAGTCCCTGAGCGCCGCCGCTCAGCAACAGCAGCAGGCGGTGGCGGCGCAGGAGCAGCACCAGGCGCAGCGCCAGCAGCAGGAAACGCTGATCGCCGAACAGGTATTGCCGCTCGATTTACAGCTCGCCAGCCTGCAACAGCAGCTGCAACAGCTGACGCAAGAGCGAAGTGAGTACCAACAAGCGCTTAAGCTTCGCCAGCAGGAAAGCGTCAAAAATCAGCAGCTTCAGCAGGATAAGCAGGCGCAGCAGCAGCAGCTCGACGCCTGGCGCAGCGCGCATCCGCAGCTGGAGCACTACGGCGAGCATCTGCCGCTGTGGCGCGAACGCTTCCGCCAACAGCAGGAAAGTGAGCAGTCACTGACCTCCCTACACCAGCGCGTGCAGGCTCAGCAGCAGCAGGTGCAGCAGCTGGAACAGGCCGGTTTGCAGCTGCAGCAGCAGCAGGCGCCACAGCAGCAAAACCTGGCCACGGCGCAGCACAACCTGACCCAGGCCGAGCAGCAGCTGGCCCCGCTACAGCAGCAACATCCGGAAGCCGCGCTGCGCAGCGCGCTGGCGCAGTTTGCCCGGCAGCGGCCACAGCGCCTGCGGCTGGCGACACTGATCCCGCTGTGGCAGCAGATGCACGCGCGCAGCACGCGCCTGCAGCAGGAGAAAGAGCAGCTGGCGCAGCAGATCCAGCACAGCAGTGAGCAGTTACACACCCTGCGCACCCAGTGGGCAGAGAAGCATCAGCATCAAAAGGATTTAGATCAGCGCTGCAAGCTGGAGCAGCAGATTGCCGATCTCGAGCAGCATCGCGCGCGGCTGGAACAGGGGCAGCCCTGCCCGCTGTGCGGATCCACTGCGCATCCGGCGGTGGAGCAGTATCAGGCGCTGGTGCTGTCGGAAAACCAGCAGCGGCTGGAGGCGTTAAAGCGCGAAGTTGACGAGCTGAAAGATAAGGGCAGCGCCCTCGCCGCGCAGCTGAAGCAGCAACAGCTGCTGCAGGAGCACCAGCAGCAGGAAGCCGACGAGCTGCAGCGCCAGGCCGCAGAGCTGGAGCAGCAGTGGCAAAGCGCCGCGCAGCCGCTGGCGCTTCACTTCAGCCCGCAGCAGCACCCGCAGGCCAGCGACTGGCTGGCACAGCAGGAGCAGGAAGAAGTCACCCTGCAGCAGCAGTGGCAGCAGCTGGAGCAGGCGCTGCGCCACTGCCAGCAGCAGAAAGAGGCCTTACAGCTGCAGCAGCAGGCAGCGCAGGATTTGCAGCAGAAGAGCCAGCTGCAGCAGCAGCAATTGGCTCAGGCAGCGCAGAGCCTGCAAGAGCAGCAGCAGCAGCTGGAGCAGGATCGGCAGCGCGCCCAGCAGCTGCGCGGGGAACTGGCCGACGCACTGGCGCCGCTGGGGCTGACGCTGCCGCAGGATGGCGACTGGCAGGGCTGGCTAAGGCTGCGCGAACAGCAGTGGCAGCAGTGGCGTAGCAACAGTGACGCGCTGGCCGCGCTAGTGCCGGAACTGGCGACGCTCAGCAGCCGCCTGCAGGCGCTGGACGAAGAGCTACAGCAGCAGCAGCAGCGCCTGAACGCGCTCGATCGGCGGGTCGAACAGCAGCAGACCACGCTAAGCGAACAGCAGCAGCTGCGCCAGGCGCTGTTCGGCGAGCGCCAGGTTGCCGCCGTGCAGCAGCAGTTACGCGCAGAGGCAGAACAGCATCTGCAGGCGGTACGTGAAGTTCAACAAAAGTGGCAACAGCAGCAGGACCGGATAAATACTCTGACCGGACAGCATAAATCACTAAGTGAGCAGTTGATTAATCTGCAGTCGCGTTTAGATGAAGCCTTAGCCAAATACGGCCATGATGACGACCTGCCCGCGCAGCGTGCGCTGCTGGAGAGCCAGCTCGGCGCGCTCAACCAGCAGCTGCGCGAGCTGGCCAGTCAGCAGGGGCAGCTGCGCCAGCAGTTAGATCACGACAGCCGCCAGCGCAGCCAGCAGCAAACGCTGCTGGCGCAGATAACCGCCGGAGAGCAGCAGCTGGAAGACTGGGGCTACCTCAATCAGCTGATTGGCTCTAAAGAGGGTGACAAATTCCGCCGCTTTGCCCAGGGGCTGACGCTCGATCACCTGGTATGGCTGGCAAACAACCAGCTCGACCGCCTGCACGGCCGCTATCTGCTGCAACGTAAATCGCAGGAGGCGCTGGAGCTGGAAGTGGTCGATACCTGGCAGGCCGATGCGCGGCGCGATACGCGCACGCTGTCGGGTGGCGAAAGCTTCCTCGTGAGCCTGGCGCTGGCGCTGGCGCTCTCCGACCTGGTGAGCCATAAAACGCGCATCGAATCGCTGTTCCTTGATGAAGGCTTCGGCACGCTCGACGCCGAAACCCTCGACAGCGCGCTCGACGCGCTCGATGCGCTGAATGCCAGCGGCAAAACCATCGGAGTGATCAGCCACGTTGAAGCGATGAAGGAGCGCATCCCGGTGCAGATCAAGGTGCGGAAGATTAACGGGCTGGGCTACAGCAGGCTGGATCTCCCGACGGGGTAACCTTGAGTGACAGATTTGGCGAGGTTTATACCGCAAGTGGCTGCCCGAGGGCGTTAAGCCCGGTGCAGAGGGGGTGTGCGTGGGCTGCCCCACTGTTCTGCAGCGCTGAGAACAGTGGCAAACTTCCGCTCTTCGCTGAGAGCGGATGGTGTTGAATCAGCTGTGTGCTTTGTGCCAGAAGCGGACGTTAATTGATGTCAGATTTTATCCTTCTGAAGTTGGTCGTGTTGCTCAAGTTCATAATCGATAAACGCTCCGATCATACTCCGATAGACTTTTTCAATAATCACTTCGGGAAGTCCCGCTTCAGTGGCCTGCTTGCGTACCTTGTTGATTACCTGCTGGACGCGGTCCGGCGCACGAACGGCTGAGTGGTCACTTTTGAAAGCTGCTGCAGCTTTAACACATTCGCTGCGCTGCGCGATTAACTTAACCAATTCACTGTCAATTTCATCGATTCGGTTTCTGATGTCTTCAATTGACGAAAAACCCATACCCAACCCATCTAACTAGTACATGAGTTCACTAGGTTACACACATCTCTGATTAAATCCAGTACCTCATCCTTTTGATGAGAACGTTATTAATATCAAGATCTGTCAATCTACAGAGGCTGATGCTGGAATACGGGCAATAACCTTAATTTCAAAATCGAATCCCGCAAGCCAGGTAACTCCAACAGCTGTCCAATTCGGGTAGGGGGAATGCGGGAAAATTAACTTTTTCACCTGCATAATCGTCGGAAGCTGATTTTCTGGGTCAGTATGAAAAGTGGTGACATCGATCAGGTCGTCGAACGTACAACCTGCCGCGGCAAGAGTCGCTGCCAGATTATCAAACGCCAGTTGCACCTGCGCGGCAAAATCTGGTTCCGGCGTACCGTCGATGCGGCTGCCAACCTGTCCGGAAACGAACAACATATCGCCAGAACGGATAGCGGCAGAGTAACCGTGCTCTTCATAGAGGGCATGACGGTTAGCAGGAAAAATAGGTTCACGCTGGATCATGGAGTTTCCTTTCTTAGGTCAATGTGTGCTGCGCGGTATAATAAATTGATTTAATATACACTTCGTATGTTGAATTAATCACATATACACCGCGTATGTCAAATGACATACGCGGTGTATTTCAAAAAAGGAGATCGTATGGCCGCCAAACGCCGCGCCGAAACAATGGAAGAGAACCGCGCCAAATTGATTACGGCAGCGCGGATATCCTTTGCCGAAAGAGGGTTTGCAGCCGTATCAATGGATGAATTAACCGCCAGCGTTGGCCTGACACGCGGAGCTCTTTACCACAACTTTGGTGATAAAAAGGGGTTACTGGCCGCTGTTGTTGCTCAAATAGATGGTGAAATGGCACAACGAGCAAAAGCCGCCGCCGCAACTGCCGTTGACGACTGGGAAAAGCTGCTGGCTGAAGGGATTGCCTACATTAAGATGGCACTGGATACAGAAGTAAGGCGCATTGTTCTGCTTGATGGTCCAGCTTTCCTTGGAGATCCTGCACAATGGCCTAGCCAGAATAATTGCCTCGAATCCACTCGGCAAACCGTGATTAAGCTGATGGAACGCGGAGTCCTTAAATGTGTAGACGCGGATGCCGCTGCACATTTGTTAAACAGTGCAGCACTGAATTCCGCACTTTGGATTGCCGGGAGTGAAGATCCTCAGCGGGCGCTGCCAAAAATTATTGAGGTGTTTACACAGCTGGCAAGCGGCTTACAGAATAGTTCCCATAAACCAAGGTGATACGCTTATAAGGTGGAGTGGGCGACAGCATTTATAGTGTGCCCTAACAACTCAGCCTGGATAGTTACAGCTGATTTAACAGTCAGCCATGTGCCAGGAGAGGACGTTGTCGCTATCGTTGATGAGTTACGGAATCAGGCTGTGCAGAGAAAAAGCAATTAGCAACATCCCGCCCGCAATGTTGACGTATTTTTTGAGCATTAATGGGTTGGTTTTTTTTACTGAAAAGATCAGCGTTTGGCTAACAGCGTAAAGCCAAACGCTCATAACGACTACATGTACCGATGCCAGTGTCAGATAGTTGCCAACACCACCCTGTATCCCTGCGAACTGCGAAACGACTGTCAGATAGAAAATGATGGCTTTAGGATTCAAAACATTCGCTATCCACGCCGCTCTTAAAGTCACCGAATGCTTCGTATCAGCAAACCCTTCTGGATTGGCCCTTATGCCGTTGCGGATGAGCATCGCTCCTAACCAGAGCAGATAGGCGGTTCCGAAAAATTTCAACACAGCAAAAGACGCTGGAGACGATATGAGCACAGCGGTAATACCAAATCCTATGAGAACTGCGTGGGTATAAATGCCCAAAGCTGTTCCGGCAAGAGTCCTGAACAGTCCTTTGTGACCGCCTGCCAGAGCACCGCTCATAACAAGAGTGAAGCTTGCTCCAGGGGACAGTGCAACAGGGAGTAGTGCTGGCATAAAGCCAAGAAGGTTTATATCCATAGATTTTTGATAGTCATTGACGCTCTACTGTATTGCCAGTCAAGGCGCTTCGGGAATATTGTATTTAACACAATGAAAACAAATAGCCACCATGAATGAAAGGTCCGCTACTTGCTCATAGCGGACTTCAGCTCAGTCAGCTTGTCTGCTTCGTGCCAGAAGCGGACATAGCATACGTAGGGCGTAGAGATGCACGCAGCAGATCACAACCTTGAAAGTTACTCATAAAAGGCTGGAGAAAGGCGTAACGAGGCCCATTGTTCTGTATCATGCCCGTAAACGACAAACGCCGCATTTTCACTTCCAGCTATGTCAGCAATTTTTTGCGTACTTCGCCGGATGCCTGCCTCATCATCCATATCGGTAACAAATATTTGACGCGTTGCCGCATCTGCCATCGAATGATGCATAACAGCATCCGCGGCAAGTAATACGGTTCCTGTATCAGAAAGTCGTACTAATAGGGACTGATGACCAGGAACATGCCCGCTGGTTTCAAGCAGTACGACCCCCGGTAAAAGCTCGTAATCCCCTTCAATCAGACGGTAACGTAGAGACGGATGATCCCATGATTCCCGATTTGCTTTAAAGCGAGGATGTCCACTTTTGGCCAGCTCGTAATGTTCCTTCTGAATGATGAGTTCCGCATTGCTAAATAAATCATGATTGCCGGAATGATCTTCATCGAGATGAGTGCATATAAGGTAACTAATATCTGCTGGACTCACGCCGATAGTATTAAGGCGAGCGGTGACCGTATCTTCAGGCGTGATTTCAACAGTAAGACCCGGAAGATTTACAGTCTTATCCACAAAAGAACGCGGCCAGCCAGTGTCGACAAGAATATTTATTCCATCGCCTGTCTGAATCAAATATCCAGGTACGGGTATATTACCCGGATGCATAGTCCCCAAGTAAAGCATGTATAGGCGCATGACATTTTCCCTTATTTTCAACAATATAATAAAAATAGATGAATATATGGCCTCTCACAATACGCCCATCCTCCCTGTCCTGATCTCACTTCCGCTCCTCGCTCACTGCAGACCTTCATTTCAGTCAGAAGGTCTGTTGAGTGCCAGAAACGGACATTGCAGATACCCGCGAGTTAGCCATTAAGAACTAACTCTCTGGACCGACTGTTTTCAGGAAGATCTTCTAAAAGCCATAAAAAGTACGCAGGAGGAATTCTAAAGATTTATGGCTGGTTTGACAGGCATGATTACAGGCACTCCCCCCTTTACTAGCTAAACGAAAAAAAAAGCCTTTTAGGCGTTTTTTTTGTTCCGGGGGATTAAATAGCTTCTGCAAAGCGTGGCTGTTTCTTCTCAACTTCAACCGAGATCGCAAGGGCGTCAACTTTTTGTTTCCGCATTGCCACCGTCTCATGATAATGCTGCGCGGTCGCCGTCTCAATGAAGTCCACATCATCACCCGCCACATCAAATACGGCTGCCTTAATCTCTTCCAGACTCACGTTGAAGAATTCTTTGCGTCTGTTGATCAGGTTTGTGCGGTTTTCAGCGAAATGCTGGTGCAGGGCATATTCCATTGCCGGTGCATCTTCACTGTGGATCATGGCATGGATATCAAATAGGAACGGCACCGACGCACTGCCCAACTCGTCAACGCGGTCTTGAGGGTCGAGGCGGCGTGTCATACCTATCTTAAAGACATTCTCACCAAAAGAGCCGATATTAGAGATAACATAAACATGACCCCGCTTGGTCTGTTGCGCCATGCTCAGGGCTTTTAGTCCTTTCAACTCGGCCTCGGCCAGCGCCTCCTGCAGGGAATCAATCTTCTCCTGATACTTTTCGGCCTGAGCGGTGGTCATTTTCGCCAGTTTTTCATTCATTTCTTTCCGGGCTTTATCCAGAGCTTTCTGGGCGCGGCGTTCTTCTTCTTCAGCCTCACGTATAGCACGGTCGATCTCTGCCTGGGCTTTGCGCTCCTCCGCCATCTGGGCGCGGATTTCGCGTTGTTCTTCTTTTTCTTCCTGCTTTTTGGCCCGGTATTCATACGTTAAACGCAGCTCGGTCAGCTTGAGATCCAGGAAGGCATGATTGATGTAGATCTGGTTCACTTCATTGAGCTTGTTCAATACGTCAAAAGCTTTGTAGATGCGCGATTCCATGGTGTTAATGTTTTTAAACGTGACGTTGGCAATGGCTGCATCGCATTCACCGTTAAAGGCTCTGGCAGTCATGTTGATGCCTCGCGTGGTCATTTTATTCCCTTCGGCCTTTGAACCACCTACCGTCCACTCTGTAGTGCAATAGATGGCCCCAAAAGTGGTCTTGTTGCGAAGCAAATCTTTCTGCTGCTGCCGGTTGCCACGGATAGATACTTGGAACAATTCTGACGTATCGAAATCGAAATGCGGCGCGTAGAAGCCCATTTCTGCAAAATCCATATCCTCTTTGTAGATAGAGAGCGCGGACTCCAGCTCGTCATAAGTGATTTTCTTACTGGCGTAAGAAGCGCGCAGTGCTTGAATCTGTTCTTCAATTTCGACTTTTTTTGCGAGCTGCTTGGCAACGGTTTGCAGGATCTCATTACTCAGTTTTTCGGCGGCTGTGCGAGCATCTTTTAGGACCGCATTTGCAGAATCAGTAATAAATTTCGCGTCTGTTTCGCTTGCAGAAATGGTGGTGGATGCTTCCGTCTTCGCTTGAGTAACGATGCGCGCCGCTTCATCCTCAGCATCAACAATGACGGCATAGCGCGCCAGTTGTGATGCCTTATCGTCAGAATCCGCCCTAGCTGTTTTTAATTTCCTCGTGGTAACAATTAGTGCGACTAAAATGGCCACAAAAGCGATAGCCTCTGCGATGGAGTAATACACAATATTCATTAGGATAACCCTGTTGAGTGGTTTTACCGGCGCACCCGGCTGCTGCGAGAGAATATACGGACCTAGCGTTCTCTCAGCAATTGCATTATTTAAAATCTATATCGTTATAGGTTTTGGATCAAAAAATGCCCACGCTAAGGTGGGCTATTTTATTTTTGGTCTTTCCTGGCTTCAGCTATCAATTTTCCCCGCGCCTGGCAGATGCCAGCGCATAGACTTCAGGAATACTGTCTACCCTCTTTTTCGTTTACAGCGGACCAGAAATTTTTTTCTTTAGGCCAATACAAAATCAATAGATTGCTATGGGAACTTATATGCTTTAACTCTAGAGGTTCTCGGACAACTTAATCGGATGTGAAATGCAATCTTTTGATGACGTCCGCTCCTCGCTCAAAGCATCCCCACAAGAATCCGCCCAACCCTAACCCTGCCTGCTGCAGTCACGTCCTATAGGCTATTACTGCTCCCCCCGAAAAAGGTTTCACGCGCGGTCGGTCATGCCGTCATGTCGCTAATGGAGCCAAAGCCAAAATATCCCCCTCTCTGACCACGCTCACCGGCCTGTTCTGCCACTAACGCGCCCCTGCTCGAACTGCATAACAAGACTCAGTGCGGCAGGTAATACCGTAAGCGTGACGAAGGTGGCCACAAGAAGTCCGCCGATAATCGCATAGGCCATGGGCCCCCAGAATACCTGCTCAGCAATCGGGATCATCCCCAGTATGGCAGCGCAGGCCGTGAGCAAGATAGGCCGGGCCCGGTGTTTTGCCGCAGCTTTGATCGCCTCATCGCACTCAAGCCCCTGCCTGACGTTGCTGTCCACTTCCGCGATCAGGATCACCGCGTTGCGGATAATCATGCCGGCTAAGGCGATGATCCCGAGCAAGGCAACAAACCCCATCGGCGTCCCCGTCGGCAACATCGCCAGCACAATGCCAATAAGGCCAAACGGCGCCATCAAAAGGGCGATAAGCATGCGCGAGAATCGCTGCAGCTGCACCATCAGCAGGATAAGCATGATAACCAGGGTGACCGGCAGCACGGCAAATACCGAACTGTTGCCTTTGTCCGACTCTGCCACCTCGCCCCCCTCCTCTATCGCATACTCCGCCGGTAAGGTGGACCTGATGCGGGCAATTAAGGGAGCAAGCCGTTGTGAAACGGCCTCAGCCCGTAATCCAGCGGCTAGATCGGTCTGCACGGTGATAAACGGCAGGCGCTGCCGGCGCCAGATAACCGGGTCATCCACTCCCCAGACGGGGGTCGCCACCTGGCTTAAGGGGATTTTTTTGCCTTCTGCTGTCGCGATAGTCAGCCCGGAAAGCGTGGTTAAATCCTGACTCTCACGCCGGTTAGCGCGCAGCACCACATCAATCAGCCGGTTTTTGTCCCTGATGGTGGTCACCACGCTGCCAGACCAGACCGTGTTGAGTAAGGTTGCCAGACTTTCGGAGGAGACGCCCGCCGCGCGTGCCGCAGTCTGATTGACCTGCAAAGCGATCGCTCTTTCAGGTTCACCGGCGGTCAGGTTAACCTCCCGGGTTGCCGGACTGTTGCCGAGCACGCTGGCAAGATGCTGCGCAATCTGCCTGACTTTGCGGTAGTTGGGCCCGCTGACGCGATATTTTATTGGCCAGCCTACCGGCGGGCCCAGCTCAAGCGGTGAGACGCGCGTAGTGATATCACTAAAATCCCGGGCTAAAATAGTTTGCAGCTGCGCGCGCAGTTTATCCCTCTCCTTCAGGCCCCTGGCGACCACCACCAGCTGCGCCGTGTTCTCATCATCCAGTAATACGTCCATCGGCAGATAAAACCGCACAGCCCCTGACCCCACATAGGTGGAAAAATGGTCGATATTCGGATTACCCTTTAAGGCCTGCTCCAGACGCCCGGCTTGCCGCGCCGTGTCGCGCTGGGATGCGTTGCCGGGAAGCGTCAGGCTGACCAGCAGTTCCGGGCGATCGGACGCGGGGAAGAACTCGCCCTGCATCAGCGTGGTGGCATAAGCGGCTATTGCTAATAACAGGCTGGCAAGGCAAAGGGTGGCAGCCCGTCTCTGAAGAACCAGATTGAGCAGGCGCTGATAGACGCGCATCAGCCTTCCCTGCTTTTCAGCGTGTGAGGCCAGCGTCTCAGGTAACAGCCAGGTTCCGACCAGCGGAGAAAAAAGAATCGCCACTATCCATGAACAGAGCAGCGCGATCAGCACCACGGCGAACAGCGAATAGCAGTACTCCCCCGCGCTTGAGGCGGCAAATCCCACCGGAATAAAGCCCGCTATCATAACCAGGGTGCCGGTCAGCATCGGGAAGGCGGTGGTCTCGAAGGCATAAGTCGCGGCGCGCCATTTGCTATCACCGGCCTCAATACGCGACACCATCGCTTCAACGGTTATCATCGCATCGTCTACCAGCAGCCCCAGCGCGATGATTAATGCGCCCAGCGAGATACGCTGTAACCCAATGCCGGCAAGCATCATGCCGATAAAGGTCATTGCCAGCACAATGGGAATGGCCGCGGCCACCACCAGCCCGGCACGGGTCCCCAACGAGACGAAGGAGACCGCCAGAACAATCACCACGGCCTCAATCAGTACTCGGATAAATCCGCTCACGGCCTGCGCCACCACGGCAGACTGGTCCGCCACCCTGACCATTTCAATGCCGTGCGGAAGATGGGCACTAATCACCGCCATCCGCGCTTTCAGCGCTTGGCCGAAAGTGAGCATGTTGCCCGTGGCGGCCATGGAGATGGCAAGACCAATGGCTGGCTGGCCGTTGACCCGAAACGCGGGTGACGGGGGCTCTGCATCCTCACGGCTGATGGTCGCAATATCCGTCAGGGGGATGTAGCGCGAGGCAATATGCAGCGTCACAGCGCGTAAACTTTGCTCAGAGGTCAGTGCCCCGCTAACGCGCAGCGCAATGTTCTCACGGTCGCTGCGCAGGATCCCTGAAGGCTCCACCGCGTTCTGCGCCTTGAGCGCATCGGTTATCTGCTGTAAATCCAGCCCCATTCCGGCCAGCTGCGCCGGTGAAAAGGCGAGCACAATATTCTCTTCCTGCACGCCCAGCAGGCTGATTTTGCCCATGTCCGGCAGTGACATCAGGCTACGGCTGATATCATCAACCCTGTCACGAAGCTCACGCGCCGTGAAACCCTCTGCAGTAAAGCCATAAAGGGTGCCGAAGGTGTCATCAAATTCGTCATTGACGGACGGGCCCTGCACACCGGCAGGCAGCGATGGCGCGATATCCTGCATCTTTTTACGCACCTGATACCATATGCCCGCCACTTTTGAGGGCGGCGTGTCATCGCGAAGATTGACAAAAATCACCGATTTCCCGGCATGGGTTTCGCTCTGCACGTAGTCGAGATAGGGCGTTTCCTGCAGCTTTTTCTCCAGCGCATCGGTGACCAGATTAACCGTATCCATCATGCTGGCACCCGGCCAGCCTGCCGATACCACGGCCGTTTTTATGGTAAACGCCGGGTCTTCATTACGGGGGAGTTGCTGATAGCTGACGATCCCCGCCGCCATTAACAGCAGCATAAAAAAGGTGACCAGCGACTGATGGTTCAGTGCCCAGGCGGAAAGGTTGAAGGACCCGGCAGCGGATGACGGTTTCATTCGCTCTCCTCCCCGGGCTGCACTTTTTCCCCTTCCCGCAGCTTACTGACCCCCGCCACGACCACCTTTTCGCCAGGGCGTATACCGTCGCAGATAAATATTTCGGAGGTACTGTAGCGCCCCAGAACAACCGGCCGTAAGTGCAGCGACTGCGTCTTTTCGTCAACGACAAAAATGGCCGGCTGTTCGCCGACACGGGTCAGCGCAGAGGCTGGCAGGGCCGTCATTCGCGGGCCTGAGGCGTTGAGTGCCAGCTGAACCGTGGCACCAAGAGCCATAGCCGCAGGCGGGTTATCCAGCGTGATGCGCACGCGCCAGGTGCGGGTTTGCGGGTCGGCCTGCGGGCTGACGTCGCGGAAATGCCCCACCGCCACCGCAGAAGGGGCTGATAGCAACGAGACGCTAAACGGCCCGTCAGCGTGTTGAGCAACAGACTGGGGGTCCGCCACATCAAATACCGCATCGCGCCCGCTGCCGCTGGCCAGGGTGAAGACGCTCTGTCCCGCACTGACTACCTGTCCTGCCGACGCGCTGACTTGAGTGATCACTCCGTCAGCCGGGGCCGTGAGGTTCGCCCACAAGAGGTTTTCCTGCGCATTGCTCAGGGCATCTTCGCTGCTCTGCCGCTTGGCCCTTGCGCTCTGCCAGTCCGCCCTGGCGCTGTCCAGCTGCGCGCGGGCAATAGCCCCTCCGGGCATCAGTCGCTGCATCCGTCTGAGGTTAAGAGCGGCCACCTGCTCTGCCGCGCGGGCGCTTTCCAGGTCGGCCTGCGCGCTGCTGAGCTGATTATGGCTGGTCACGCTTTCCTGCGTGGCCAGAACCTGCCCGGCAGTCACCCTGTCCCCCACCTCAGCCTGGCGCGTCAGAATACGTCCATCCAGCCGGAACCCGAGCGAAACCTCCTCATAGGCACGAATCTCTCCGGTCTGGATGCGGGGATCAGAGGCAACCGCTAGCGGTGCAGAGACAGTACGCACCGGCCTGATGACTGGGGGTTCCTTATGGTTTTTATCACCACACCCTGTCAGCACAATGACAATAACAAGCACACAGACGGCGGGGATCAACGGGAGTAGCCGGCCTGCAGCGTGTAAATGACGAACGCCGTGGCGCGCAAAGTCGGTGAAGGTAACAGCCATGACAGTTATCCTGAATTGAGATATCGCTATTCAATACAATCACTGTCCAGATTCCGGCAATAAACCATCAAGAAACCGTCAAGATAAGCACTTTTTTTCATTACCGGCCGTTCAGGTAAGGGTGAGGGTGATTATCAGCCCTCCCTGCGCTTTCTGATCCGCCCTGATGCTTCCGCCGTGCGCTTCGCACACCGCGCGGGCAATAGACAGCCCTAAACCACTGCCGCCGGAATGGCGCGCGCGCGAGGCTTCTTCCCGGGTAAAGCGTTCAAACATCAGCGGTAAAAATTCGCTGCCCACACCTGGGCCAAAATCTTCAAAGATGACGTCGTAACCCTCGTGTCGCTTAACCAGATTAATCTCCAGGCGCTGGCCTTCTGCGGCATAGCGCAAAGCATTTTCCATCAGGATGGTGAACACCTGTCCAAGACGGAAGGGATCGCCGGTGTAGCTGCAGACACTCGACTGCCCAAGGCGGATATCAAATCCGATCGGGGTCGTCTGAGGGCTGAGCCAGGCTGCACGCTCACGCAACAGTTCGGTCAGATCGACCGGGGTTTTATCAAGATTAAGCTGCCCGGCATCCGCCAGTGAAAGCAGGTGAAGCTCATCTATCAACCGGTTTAAGTGCAACAGCTGTTTCATGACCATTTGCAGCTGTCGCGGCTCGGGCTGAAACACCTCGTCCAGCATGCCCTGCAGCCTTCCCACCGCCGCGGTCAGAGGTGACCGTAATTCATGAGCCATAGCCACGTGTGACGCCCGCAGTTCCCGCTCATAGCGCGACAGCTGCAGCATCATGGCATTAAAGTCATCCGTAAACTGAACCAGTTCAGACGGGGCATACTTAACGGATCTGGCCCGCGTGCTGAAATCCCCCCTAGCCACGGCCTTCGCCACCTGTGCCAGTTCGCTGAACTGCGAGGAGAGCGGGCGTGCCGCTTTTAAGCCGAAAAAGACAATAAAAGGAATGACCACCACCACCAGGATGCCGACCATCATCCAGTCAGCGCTGGCGATCGACGGATCGGAGTAGCGCGCTCCCCAGCCTGCATCAACAATCTGATGAAAGCGCGCCAGATTGAGTTCCGGATTATCACGCAGCACGTAAAATTCGGCCCTGAGCGCAGGAGACATATGGTGTAGCACCCAGAGGTTTTCAATGGCAAAACGCAGCCACATACAAAACGCAATAACGATAACGCTGCCAATGGCCAGCGCCAGAATACGGATACAAATCCAGCGCCAAAGTGACGGATAGTGTTTTGAATTCATGGCTGTCTGAACCGGTAACCGACGCCGCGCACATTAACCAGTACGTTAACAATACCCGCCGCTTCGAGCTTTTTACGTAAGTTATAGATATGCGTGTCCACCACCCGCTCAAGCGCCTCGCTTTCCGGCAGGCAACTTTCCAGCAGGTGCTGACGGGAAAACGGGCGGGTCGGCGTGCGCATCAGCGTGGTGAGCACGGAAAACTCCGTCGGCGTCAGTTCGAGCCAGGCAAGCCCGCCAGCGGGGGTCCTGACGCCAGCAGTGAGGGCCTCAGCATTCACTTCAAGCTCCTGCCACCGGAGGACCGGAGCGGATTTTTCAGCTGACGACATGCGGCGCATCACCGCCTGCACCCGTGCCACAACTTCAGCAGGATTATAAGGTTTAACAATATAATCATCGGCACCGAAACGTAGCGCACCGATTTTATCGGGCATGTCCCCCATTGCCGTGACCATGATAACGGGAACGGAACTTTCCCGGCGCAGGGCGACCAGCACATCCGTTCCCTTCATGCCGGGAAGCATCACATCCAGCAGAATCAGATCCGGCTTCCACACCTGGGCGGCTGCCAGCCCGGCAAGGCCGTCATCCGCAATCTTTACCTCATAGCCTTCACGTTTTAAATAAGCATCGAGCACGTCCGCTGCATCGGCGTCGTCTTCAATAATCAGGATCCGCTTTGTCTGCATTTTTTCGCCTTGACCGTTTCTTCATAAATCCCTGACAGTTTATTGACACTGCCTCTTCATAATTCGGGTTTCAGTCGCGGCTGCAATCCGCTACCAACCATACGTTTGGGTGATGAGGAATGACATGATATCCAGAAAATTACTACTGCACATTACCTGTTTCGGGCTGTCCGCAACAGTGCTCCAGGCGCTGGCTGACGCGGCCTCACCGGCCCCCACGTTGACTATCGGTATGGGCGCACAAAGCGCACCGCGCTACAGCGGTTCGGATCAGCGCCACTGGCTGGCGGGCCCGATCGTTCAGGCACGCGACGGGGCATTTTTCTTTGATTCGCTCAAAGGCGTGGGTTACGACCTGCAGGCGGATAACGGCCTGTATCTGGAACATACGCTGGGCTATACCCTTGGCCGCACGGACAAAAACTCCAGCTGGCGCGATGGCTCGAATACCCTAAAAGGCATGGGAAATATCGATGCGACCATCAATACCGCTCTCGCCGTGGGCTGGTCAGCAACGCCGTGGCTGTCGTTTGAGGCCAGGGCTACTCTGCCGCTGACGGATGGTCAGGGGGGGCATTATCAGACCTCCGTCACCCTGCTTCCGCTTCAAAACGACAGCGACACCGTTGCACTTCAGTCGGCTGCACTCTTTGGCGACCGGCGCTATATGAACACCTTTTATGGCGTCAGCCGCGAGCAGAGTAACCGCACTGACTTTGCACCCTATCAGTCCGCCGGGGGTTTCTATGGCATGGACAGCAGCCTCACCTGGAGCCACCAGTTCACGCAACACTGGGGCGGCGTGGTCAGTGCCGATTACACCTGGCTCGACGACAAGGCCAGTAACAGCCCAATTGTGATTAAGCACGGTGGCCTGACATACAATCTGGGCGTGCTGTATACCTTCTGATGGGCTGAATGACCCTTCGTGACAAGTCGTCTGCAAAGACGACTTGTCTTGTGCCCGGCAGCAAAACATTTTGCTTTAACAGGTTAAAGAGGCGGTTCAAATGAAAGAAGACAGCGCAGTGCTGGTCACCATTATCTTGTTTTACTTTAATGAGCTTTCACCAAACCGGCACTATTTTCACTACCTCTCAGTCGTCTCAGGAAGATTTGAGCACAAGCACGGCATAGCGGCATATTTCATCGGTATCATTTCTGAAAACACAATCGGCGGGATCGCCAAGCTCCAGGCAATCACCAGAATGCATCTCGAATGTATGAGCTCCTTCCTCAAATGTCAGACTGCCTTTCAATACCCATATAAGCTGGCGTCGAGAGAGATATGACATGGCTGGCATCGGCACGGCGGTGTTAGCGGGAAGTTCCACGCTGACCAGGTCTACAGGGATTTGTCCCGGTGAGACATGCCGACGAATGTAACCCGTTTCAGGATCCTGCCAGACGGGCTGTTTTTCATATCTGGTAAGCGTACCCGCGCGCACTTCTGTCAGAGCGAGCAACTGCGACATCGACATATCAAATGAGCCTGACAAACGCGCCAAAATGGTCGCTGTGGGGCTACTTTCACCACGTTCGATCTTGTGTATCATCGCCCGTGAAACACCTGAATTTTCAGCGAGATCGGTTAGTGACCATCCCCGTCTTTCTCTTTCCTGACGGACTTTCTGCCCAATACGGGCATTTAATTTATCTTCTTTACTGGACAATTCATCTAACATATTGGATAACTAAAGTAGTGTACGATTTGTCTACTTTAGTGAATGAGTGATGAGGTGTCTACCATGCATATTCGATCTGCTTCAGAAGGCGATGCTGAAAAGATTGCTGAAATTTACAACGATGCCGTCATTAATACGACGGCGATCTGGAATGAAAAAACAGTCGACGCGCTAAACCGAATTAACTGGATGAAAGACCGTCAGGACGCAGGATTTCCGGTCATCGTGGCCGTAAACGAGACTGACGACGTTCTTGGATACGCCTCTTTTGGCGACTGGCGCCCTTGGGACGGATACCGTCATACCATTGAACACTCTGTGTACGTTCACAAAGATGCGCGCGGAGCCGGAGCCGGTAACGCACTGATGCGGGAATTGATCAGTTTGGCGAAGGAACAGCATAAACACGTCATGGTGGCAGGCATAGAATCAGGAAATGCAGCGTCAATTTCACTTCATAAAAAGTTAGGGTTTGTTGAGGCAGGCCGAGTGGCGGAGGTCGGCACTAAATATGGCCGCTGGCTTGATCTCACCTTCATGCAATTGCAGTTAGACTCGCGGGAACGCCCCTGATCCTCAAGAGAAGAACCTTTTTTGACAGAGCAACACAAGAGTTGGCAGATGAAAAATCCCAACACATGGAAGTGCAGGGATATGAATATGACAAAAAATAGTGGTATGACATCGAATCAAAATTTACGCGCTGCGACCAGGAATGCACCCGCTACAAGAAGTGCGGCACCGACCAGAGAAGATAAGTTGTTGAGCACACCTTCTGTCCCGCTGCGGTGAATGTCATATCCGAGACCAACGATCAACTGGCTTGCTACCAGTATAGCGATCGTCCGTGATGCCCCTGGATTTTGATATCCAGTTATGCTGGCAAATACAGAGAACGCCCCCAGAATCCCCGGTAGCAAAGCCCATCCCCTTAATAACTGAAGCTGCTCGGTTAATCCGGATAAACCAGATTTTCCGACCAAAAGGCTGATAAGCAAAATCAAGCCTATGGCAAAGTTAAGCGCTAACGCGATAAAAATGGTTGACGCTGAATGGGTGATTTTTGACAAGCTGAACGTGCTCTTCACTCCATACTGCAACACCTGCTCAGGCTGGTAACTAAAGGGAAGGTTAGTTTCATGCTTATCGGTCAAGCCTGAGAGACGCCTCTAACAGGGAGAGTGAATCACCACATTCAGCTATGAAGTTCATCTCAATATCCCGGAAATCCGGTCTTTTCGGTGGACAAGCGCTCAGCGCGATCATCAAAACCGAGGCGGGAGGCATCTGAACATGATCGCCCTCACTGACGCCGCTGCGCAACCGGTTACCGCGAAGATTATCAACCAGGGCCGGGGATCGGTGGAAGCATCGCAACAGATCTTATTACTGCAGCGGCAGCGTTTGCGCCCCTCATGCTAACTAGCTAAAGAACATCGCGCTAAAGGCCTTTGCCTTTAAGTGTAGCTGGGGCAGGTAGGCGTAAAAATTTTAACGGACGTTTAGCTCTGAAGTTATTGAAACCTAAATAAGGGCTTCGTCAATAGCAGCCTCAAGTGAGCTTTGTATGATTAAATCATACAAGACATAAATCATAACAATACGTATCTATTTCAGTGAGTTGCCGTGATCATCAAACTATATAACAGACGTTATCATTCCGCACTTGATTATTCACTTATTAGGTTAGACCACTACTGTTATCATATAAATGTTTTTTACCCCCTCAAAATAATAGGTTTTTAAATCGTTCACAGCCCCTTTGCTAACACGATTCAGCTAAATATTCTGGAAATGGCATTTTTTGAAAACAATATCACTTAAAAATATAGAGTTCATTTACCCAACTTTACCAAAACTAAATTCGATAGCATAATTAAAAAAAGGACAGGATTATTATTTTTTAACATCGCACTGGAGGATTTAAATTCAGTCACATTAAATATACAGGGTTACTAAGGTTACTTTAGTTATTTAAATTGATAAGGGTCAAACGTAATGTCACATCAAGGAATGAAAACCGCATTAGCCATATTTCTAACCGCAACATTATTCGGTTCATGTCATAAATCCTTCGGAGATTCACAGTCTTTACCTCACGAAAATACTTTTGAACACTCAGAAGTCATACCTAAATGGTGGAAGGAGTCTGTTTTTTATCAAATTTATCCGCGTTCATTTAAAGACACCAACGGAGATGGCATCGGTGATATTAACGGAATCATAGAAAAATTAGATTATTTAAAGAGTTTGGGCATAGATGCCATTTGGATTAATCCGCATTATGACTCTCCCAATAAAGATAATGGTTATGATATACGTGACTATAAAAAAATCATGACTGAATATGGCACCATGAATGATTTTGATAGTTTGGTTAATGAATCAAAGAAAAGAAATATGAAGCTGATGATTGATGTCGTTATCAATCACACAAGCGACCAAAATGAATGGTTTATTAAAAGTAAAAGCAGCAAGGATAATCCTTACCGTGACTATTACTTCTGGAGAGATCCTAAAGAAGGGGCAGAGCCAAATAACTACCCCTCATTTTTTGGTGGTTCTGCCTGGCAAAAGGATGAAAGCACCAATCAATATTACCTACATTATTTTGCTAAACAGCAGCCAGATTTAAATTGGGACAACCCCAAGGTCCGTCAAGAAATATATACAATGCTACGTTTCTGGCTAGATAAAGGCGTCTCTGGGCTACGCTTTGATACGGTGGCTACTTACTCAAAAAACACGAATTTCCCAGATCTCACTCAACAAGAATTGAAGAATTTCGCTGAGGAGTATACCAAGGGTCCTAACCTTCATCGTTATATCAACGAAATGAATAAGGAGGTGTTATCACAATATGATATTGCCACAGCCGGTGAAATATTCGGTGCCCCTTTAGATAAATTGATAAAATTCATTGATAGACGTCGTAATGAGCTAAACATGGCATTCACCTTTGACTTAATAAGACTGGATAGAGACACAGACGAGAGATGGCGTCGAAAAGATTGGACACTGTCACAATTCCGCCAGGTTATCGATAGGGTTGACCATACTGCTGGTGAATATGGTTGGAATGCCTTTTTCCTGGATAACCACGATAACCCGCGCGCAGTCTCTCACTTCGGTGATGACCGACCACAATGGCGTGAAAAATCAGCTAAAGCACTTGCAACATTGACGCTAACTCAACGAGCAACTCCATTCATTTTTCAAGGTTCAGAGTTGGGGATGACCAACTACCCATTCAAAACCATTGGTGACTTTAATGATATTGAAGTAAAGGGGTTTTGGGATGACTACGTTAAAAAAGGAAAGGTGCAAGCCAACGAGTTCTTGTACAATGTTCGTTTGACTAGCAGAGATAACAGCCGAACACCATTTCAGTGGGATGATAGCAAAAATGCGGGATTCACCATAGGTAAGCCCTGGTTTAATATTAATTCCAACTACAAAGAAATTAATGCAAAAAGTCAAATTGAAGATCCCAACTCTGTACTAAATTACTATCGTAAGTTGATCGAGATACGGCATCAATTTCCAGTTCTTACTTACGGGCAATATAATGATTTAGACCAAGAGAATGAATCTGTTTATGCTTATACGCGTACCTTGGGGTCAGAGAGGTTTTTAATAGTTATTAACTTCAAGGAACAAACAATTGAATATGATTTACCAGGCATCCTTTCTATAGAGAAGGTCATTATCGAGAGCAACAGTAAAAATACTGTTCAAAAGAATGATACAAAGATAAATTTACAACCATGGCAGTCTGGGATATATAAGTTAAATTAATAACTATTTTTATCTTCTATACAGTTAACAATTTGTTCTTAAAAAGCCGTTGCTTCGCATCGGCTTTAATTTCAAATTTCACACTGATATATTTATGGGTAAAAAAACATGTCAGGCTTTTAAAAAATAGATTAAGTCCTGACATACAGAACGTTTTATTTCCATCACCTACAACATGGAAAATAAAATCATAAAACTCAGTAGGGTACGAGCTATTTTCTGGCAGCAGATATTCGAAACTCTAACAAAAATAACTTTATTGGCACTTATTTAATGAAAAAAGTAAAAAACAATCACCTTAACGGTAAGTGGTTTGATAAAATTACTCTGAAAAGAGTAAGGTAGCTTGCGATCGCGTTATTGTCTATTTAAATAATCTGTATCTCTGGTCTATTCAGCACCAGCGAGAGATAGCTTACAATAGCTAGTATGTGACAGCGCCGAGTAAAGACCCATACCAATTGGATGGTTCGCATCGAATAACAGGTTAAATATATTAATTATAATCATGGTTTTTCATTTTAAAATCATTCCTGGCGCTTTTTTTATTTTTCAAGTCAAGCTACTACGGGGATTTTTTTAAACTTCCTAATCTGATGCTTCTATAATATCCCCCTGGAGGTTTGCAACTTAATATACTGTTACAATTAAGCTAAGGTTAATCTCCACAGCCATGTGTAATCAATATAACTTTTTTGCCCCCCCCCTAAATAGACATTTTCTAATTTCGTATTAAATAACATCTCTGTTGATGGTGTATAAGAATAAAGCCATCATAAAACCTCGCACCCCCATGTATCAGAAGCAGCGGAACACAAAAATCACATTCCATTGAAGGAATAACGTATATTTTTCACTCTTAATCTTTAGATAGGAAAGGATATCTTTTCCATAAAATAAATTTGCTCTTACTTAACATATCGCTAGCGTTTTCTGATAGTTTTAATTGCAGTGTTAAGTTCTAGAGCTATCAGAGATAATTTATGTCGACCAGTTAGACTGGCACCACAAAACGGACTAAATAAAGAGTCTTTATTCCCACTTTCAAAGTTTGTAGAATTTTCATTGCTGAGAGGGTTGATGAAAGGGTTTTTAGTAGAAGCAAATCGGTTTCTTTATGGCTTTCCTGAAAAACTTATTATTAAAAGCTTGCCTCAAAATGACATGAAACTCATTGAATACCATAAAGATAAGTACTCTTACAGAAACTACTTTACCGAGGGAAAATTAGTTTACGGGCAAATCATTATATCATTTAGCGATTCCCCACTCTGGTGTATGCAATACCACGGGGGAGTAACTTGCGAGCACATTGATGAGAGAATGGAGCGTAAATTGAAGTTTATTTCCCTAAAAAACCAGGGGCTTGCTGACTCTAGGAATCCAATACGTGGTCCGAGAGAGAACGTGTATTCTGGACTTCATTATTCCAATGATATATTTGGGACAGTGTGTAAATTTCAGGGGCAGGAGGTGATTGAAAATCATGGAAAGGTGTTCTTTATGATGAAAATGTCAGGAGGGGCGCTTTAGTTAAACCCTACATGATAATAACTCATTGCACTATTAAAGAGTTGAGTTATTTTTTATAGGATCTATTTTTTATTTAATATCTCATTGGTGCGTTAAGGCACTATCAAGTGCCTATAATTTAAAAACCTATCCACCTCGAACTGAAAAGTTATTTATTAGTAACGCTTTTGATCTAAAAACCATTATCCTGTATTACTTAGAATAGATGGAGCATCTAATACGCCCTGTTTTTCTTTATATAACGAGTAGGTATTTCTCCCTTAGTTAGTTGAAGGTAAAAAAACGGGCAGGAAAGACATCGCGTCTTAGGTAAACTAGATCTGGCATTGGCCGCTGATACGCATAAGGTTATTTGTAATGGCCTTTACTTAAATAATGTGATTGATGCAGAGGCCTTCACGGGGTTTTTGGTCAGACGTACAGGAAATCAAATCCGCCATTGCCGACGTGGCTTACGACATAAATGGTGCCACGATGAGTTGTGGCTTAAGAAAATTAGGGCACTATTTCCCTAAACCTTAAGTAGCTTGTTGCCGATAGTGACAGTAACGTGATGCTTTCTACAAGCTTGGCACACTATAAAAAACGTAACGAGAAGCACATCACAGGATGTGGATTTTACATAAATATTCATTCTACAGGATTTACATGAACAACATCAGAATCGGCATACGCCTCGGCACTGCGTTTGGCTTCATCCTTCTTCTTTTAATTATTACCGCGTTGACCGGATTTAACCGTATCCATTCGCTGGGTGACACCGCCCAAGAACTGGCGGGCAGCCGATATCAGAAAGCCTCAGCTGCCACCAACCTCCGTTACTATTCAACTGACATGAGTCGGCTGGTACGCAACGTTATCCTGGCGGATACTCAGGACCGACAGGCCGGTTTCAAGAAGGACTATGATAGGGTTCGTGTCAAAATCACCTCATCGGTTGACCGAGTCGACGGGCTGCTCAAGGTTCCCAAAAGCAGGGAACTGATTGAGGTAATCAGAAATGTCGGGAGTCAGTATCTGGCTTTCTCGGATGACGTCGTGGCGCTCGCGATGGCTGGTAAGCGTGAAGAGGCCACGCAGATGTTACTGGGCCCACGCTATCAGACTCAAGTCAGTTACATGAAAGCTCTTGCAGAACTGGAGGCATTTCAGGAATTACAGATGCAGAAGGCCGGCAATGCAGCAAAGGCCGAACGTGGCAGCGCAATGGTTTTACTGGCCTCGCTAAGCGTAGTCGCCGTGCTGCTGGGCGCGTTAGCAGCCTGGCTTATCACGCGCAGCATTACTCGACCTCTCAACGTCGCTTTGGAGGCGGCACAGCTCATCGCCAGCGGTGACCTTAGTCAGACTGTAGCGGTCAGCGGTCGGGACGAAACTGGCAAGCTGCTCGAGGCAGTTGCTGAAATGCAGTATTCGCTGGCACAGACCGTGAGCACGGTACGCAGCAATGCAGAGAGTGTAGCGGCGGCCAGCCTGCAGATTATGCAGGGAAACGCTGACCTGTCACAACGAACTGGAGAACAGGCGAGCGGGCTGGAAGAGACCGCTGCCACAATGAGCGAACTCAGCATAACGGTGCGTAATAATGCCGATAACGCCCGTCAGGCAGCTCAGCTTGCAGTAAATGTTAGGGAAGTCGCTAGTCAAGGCAATGACGTCACAAATAACATCACAGGAACAATGAAATTCATCGGCGAAAGCTCAGCTCGTATTGCAGATATCACGTCAGTAATTGATCGTATTGCCTTCCAGACGAACATTCTCGCCCTCAATGCAGCCGTGGAGGCTGCGCGGGCGGGAGAACAGGGTCGGGGGTTTGCAGTAGTAGCTGGAGAAGTACGTACGCTGGCCCAGCGCAGCGCCACGGCAGCCCGTGAAATTCGCCACCTAATTGAAACAAACTCGGCCAGCGTTAACGCGGGCAATGCGCTAGTTGATCAATCGGTGGTTACTATGGCGGACATCGTGTCATCGGTAGGTCAACTTACAGATACAGTGGAAGAGATAACCGCTGCCAGCGCAGAACAAGCGCGGGGCATTGAGCAGGTGGGTATTGCTGTGACAGAGATGGATGGAATGACTCAGCAAAATGCCTCGCTGGTTGATGAATCGAGCCTGGCCTCGCAGAGACTTCGTGAGCAAGCGAGCCTGCTGCTGCGGTCAGTGTCTGCGTTTACACTTGCCGAAGACACTCGTCGTTGATATTACGCTACCCGCATACTCTCTTTACCTACCATGAGGTCACTTGCTGTTAAATTCAGTGAGCTAGCGGTCAGTGATACCCAAAGAATTATTGAATGTTCTGAACAGATAAAAGTCCTTAAAACAACCGTCGGTTTGCAAAGCTACCCCATCACGATTTTGACGCACATCGCCCGCTGGAGAATGGCGAAAACCGGCGGGCAACATTTACCTGGCGTGAATAGCGTAGGGTCTCAAAAAAAGTGACTTTATAGTATGAAAAATAAAGCTTTATCTGCTTGAGGATAATGAAAAAAATCATCATTTTCGGGGGAAATACTTTGATGTCTGCCAGTATCCGGATAGCGCTGTCGAGATCCGGGTCAGCGGTACTTCCCTGCCCTTCATTACTTACGACCGCCTGGGAGAACTGAACCATATTGATACAGCGTTTCACGACTGATACCAAACTTGCGAGCAAGCTGGGCTTTTGTCTCACCATTAATTTCTCGCCGTTGAACTTCAATTTGTTGTTCTGAGTACAGTAATTTTTCCGACCTCGGTTAGCCCACGTAGCTTGATTAAAGCGCTCCCTTCATGCTGACGTTCATGGATTAAAGAAACTTCGAAAATGCCCGAATAAATCATACGATCCGAAGAGCATTTG
Source organism: Erwinia aphidicola (assembly GCF_014773485.1). Classification (GTDB taxonomy): domain Bacteria; phylum Pseudomonadota; class Gammaproteobacteria; order Enterobacterales; family Enterobacteriaceae; genus Erwinia; species Erwinia aphidicola. Next base: position 423,636 of record NZ_JACXBP010000005.1, read on the forward strand.
GGCTTATAAGTCAATTTCCTCTTTTTGAACACAACTCTGATGGCTTAGCTTTTGAAATGATGCTCTGATTAAGATCATAAAATGGCCTTATCGTACGTTTCCGTAGGTTTAGTCTATGAATAACCAGAGCCATGGTCGCACCGGAAACCGCCTCCTGCAAGCATCACTGACTAAGTTGGCGCTGAGTATCATCTGGGAACACTACTCCGATTTTAGACCGGCGGAACGCCAAAAGGTGGTAGATGCCGCGCTTCAAAAAGTCTGACAACGCTGCAACGTAATGCGTTAACGGGTATAACGGCTGATCGCTGATTACGAGAAAAACGGTGGGTTACCGCCAAACACATCATAAAACCAATACCGGAGGTTCTAATACGGTATTGGTTTTAGTTAACTAAGTTAGTCGATAGCTTTAAAAAGTTCTATGAGCGCGATTTTAATACTTCCCCATCATTCAGGATAAACGTTAAACGTCCACTCCAAAACTCTGCGATAAAGATATCCTCATAATCAAGTGAGGCTTTTTTCATTTCAACTTCAAGCCACTGTACATTTTTTTCAATTTCACTAAGTGCGTGATCACGGACTTTGCCATCTTTCATAATGATAACAGACGGCATCTCTGAACCCTCACAGACTGCCGTTATTTGCCCGTTGGGTTCAATCTGAGCGTAATAGATCTCCTGGAAGGAATGAATGCCCTTCGCATGAAGTTGAGATGACACGTTCAAGATATCAATCTTATTCTTGTTATCAGATATATTCTCGACTAAAAACCTGCCTTTCTTAATAATAGGTATCGGTTGGCCTATGGCCATACTTCGAAAAAAATTTACATGCTTGCTTATTGCATTCAGTAATGAAATCAGAAACACCCCAATAAGAAGCACGACCAGATACTGATACAAAGGTATGGAGTCGCTGTAAATGACGCCTCCGATTATTCCACCCAGTACGAAGTTCCCGATAAAATCTATCGGCGTCATCTGCGACAGTTGGGTTTTTCCTGAAAGGTTGAGGTGAGTAATGACGATCACAAACCCAATTATGAACTTGACCAACACAAATCCGTAGTATTCCATATGACGCTACTCCCACACACGGTTTCTTGAAAACGAGGCACGGCATTGTAAGTTTATTGGTAACAATTTTACGATAGCAACTTCGGAAGTGCCAGAAAGAAGCAGTTATTACATATAATATTTTTCATAAAATTATCTGATTGATAATTCCCTTCAACTCTCTGAAAGATGTCGGAAAAGTAGTTTTCACTATTTCTCTTGATATTAAGAATATCAGATTCTGATAACTACTTAAGATTTAAGGTTATAGCTGGGAACCCACTTTCTTTTAATATAAGGATATTTT
>NZ_JACXBP010000006.1 GCF_014773485.1 Erwinia aphidicola
CGGTGCCGTCAAAGAACAGGCTGATATGCAGGGTTTTGCAGCACGGCGGTTCAACAATGCGGTTGGCGGCAACGCACAGTTCATCGTGGTACTTCTGCTCCTCACTGTCCTGCTTGCGGCAGTTTTCTCCGACCAGCGCAGCCTGCGTCGGCATTCTTTCCAGGCCGGGAAACTCTGGTGGGTACCAGGCCAGATCGGTGATTATTTCGGACATACTTTCGGCTCCTTCATCCTTAAAGGCTCTTTAATCGGGTGACGCGGATTACCATAATCAGCGCAGCTGGTGGTAACCTTCACCTGATCACAGGGCAGAAAATGCACGGTAATCCCACAGGTTTTCTGGCCGGTATAGTCAGGTACCAGCACGTGTCGTGAATGGGTTTGACTAAGTGTTTTTATTTTTTTATACCATTCACGGAGTGCTTCAGTATATTGGCTAGCTTTTAAATCTGCCGTTTTAGCATCGAGATTATTCAGACTGGGACGTTTGGGTTTAGGTATATTGGGTACATCACTGGCATATGCTACACCTGTTGTCCAGTCTACTGTTACCGTCATTCCCGGCTGCCACTGTTTCGGCACGCCGAAGCAGCAACCGCCCCCCCCACCCTGATAGGGCCCAATGACATCGAGACCAGACTGCCCGTTAACACTAAATTGATTGATCGCCCATTTGGTATGGTTGATGGCCTCAATGGTGCCACCACCGCCGCCCTGATATTCCGCCTGGACACTCTGCTGGCCGCATCCTGCCAGTAGCAATATGCCGCACAGCACGCTGGATATTCTTAATCTCATTACGCTCTTCATTTTGTTTAGGCTTCCGGTTTTACTGCCTGAAATCATTCAACCCTGCCCACCTGCGATGGACATGGCTGAATCATCTTTTTTATTTGGCTATTACAGAAAAATAAATGTTCAACATTCCATTTATCTATGCGGAAATTATTTAGTTCGTTAGATATCGAAATTGCGGTTATTGCCGGTGCCGTCAAAAAACAGGCTGATATGCAGCGATTTACAGCACGGCGGCTCCACGCGCTGCCCGGCAGCCATGCACAGCTCCTGGCGGTAATTACGTTCGCTGCTGTTCTGCTGATGGCAGTGCTGCCCGACCAGCAGCGGCTGGCTGGGCAGGCGCCCCTGCGCCGGAAACGGTGGCGGGCTCCACGCCAGGTCGGTGATTATTTCGGACATACTTTCGGCTCCTTCATCCTTAAAGGCTCTTTTATCGGGTAGGCCGGACTGCCGTAGGTGTAGCAGCTGGTCGTCACCTTCACTTCATCGCAGGGCAGAAAATGCACCGTGATTCCGCAGGTATCCTGACCGTTGTAGTCGGGGAGAGGCACGGTTTTGCTGTGCTGTCGTTTTTGAGCATCAATTTTTTTCTTCCAGGCTAGATATTTTTCTTCATCTGCAAAACCGGGAAAACCAGCTCACGAACCTTGCCCCGTTTCCCAGTCAATACGCACCATCATTCCCGGCTTCCACTGAGCTGGGACGCTGTAGCAGCAGCCGCCACCACCGCCCTGATACGGCCCGATGATATCGATGCCCGACTGGCCGTTGGCGCTAAAGTGATTGACCGCCCAGTGGGTGTGGTTGATGGCGTCAATGGTGCCACCGCCGCCGCCCCGAGCCTGAGCGGCGGGCTGCGAGCAGCCGGATAACAGCAAGAGTCCCGCCAGCAGCGGGCTTAACAACGTGAGTTTCATCTGACCTTCCTTTTGTTTTGGCTTCCGGTTTTACTGCCTGAAATCAATTAACCCTGCCCACCTGCGATGAACATGGCTAAATCATTTTTTTACTCTCCCTGTTGAAAATAAGAATGACTGAATACTCCGGCGGTATATTTAATGATGATTTAATCCGACAGGCATCGGGAATAAGGTTATTGCCGGTGCCGTCAAAAAACAGGCTGATATGCACGTTTAAAAGCACGGCGGCAGACTCCACGCCAGATCGGTATCGGTTACTTCGGACATATTTTCGGCTCCTTCATCCTGATGGGCTCTTTTATCGGGTAGGCCGGGCTGCCGTAGGTGTAGCAGCTGGTAGTCACCTTCACTTCATCGCAGGGCAGAAAATGCACCGTGATTCCGCAGGTGTCCTGACCGTTGTAATCGGGGAGCGGCACGGTTTTACTGTGCTGTCGTTTTTGAGCATCAATTTCTTTCCTCCAAGCTTTGTATTTAGCTCTGTCTGCAAATCCGGGGAACCCTTTGGACCCCCCAACTCCCGTTTCCCAGTCAATACGCACCATCATTCCCGGCTTCCACTGAGCCGGGACGCTGTAGCAGCAGCCCCCGCCACCACCCTGATACGGGCCAATAATATCGATGCCCGACTGGCCGTTGACGCTAAAATTATTGACCGCCCAGTGGGTGTGGTTGATGGCGTCAATGGTGCCACCACCGCCGCCACGGGCCTGAGCGACGGGCTGCGAGCAACCGGATAACAGCAGCAGTCCCGCAGCTAAAACGCAGAATGTGATATGTATCAGACCGTTTCTCCGCCGGTATGCCATTTTTTTACCACCCAGGCCTCGCGTGCATCATCCAGAACAATGCCCAGTTCCGTGGCTTCTACCATGCCCTGATAACAGTGTGAGAACAGTGCCTGCTGTGATTCATAAACCCCTGCCGGCGGTGCACAGTGTTCCAGCAAAACCATGACATCACAGACGCACATCAGGCGATCCAGCTGGCGGTCGCTAAGATCCGTTTTCTGGCTTTTCTCACCGCGTAGCGGAGGTTGACCGATTCCATTGATAGCGCATGAGCTGCCATCCATATCCTGCCATGCCCAGAACAGTACGGGTCGCAGTAAAGCGTGCTGCTGCTCAACGGTGAGCACGTGGGAAAAAAGCAGCGGGAAGATGCGCGTATCGTAAAAGCGTAATATCCCGCCCCTGCCTTCCTGAGTAATATCGATGCACTGCGTTAGCCAGCCTGCCAGGGAGGCAAAGGGCCACGCTGAGCACAGCAGCAACAGCGGGGCCTGAGCGGCGGCCTGCTGGCTGATCTCCTGCAGCCACTGCATCTGTTGAGCATCATCAACGGTAACGCGCGCAATTAGCGGCGCTTCATCGACAATAAATCCTTCCGGCAGCCCGTGATATAGCGACTGCCATTCTACTGAAAGTGCATTCAGCGCAGGGATAACGCCAAAGTCCAGCCCGGCCTGATCGACGATGATATCCAGATGATCGTTGCCCGATGCACGACAGGTCGCGGCCACTTCTTCAATCCACCTCGTGGTCATTTTATCTCCCTTGGCACGAAGCCCTGCGCAAGCTCCTGCGCTCTTTTCAGGCACTCTTTACACACCGATGTCGGTAATTCCGGCAGCGGGAAGTCCTCGCTGGCCGGGCCTTGCAGATCGTGCTGGCCTTTCAGGCTAATGAGTCCCGGCCCGTGGATATTCACTTCGCCCTGCGGCGTGATGCGTATGTAAGCCCCGCCGCAGCCCAGCGTGATGCCGTTTTTGGCCGTCAGCTGCAGGTGCCCCTGGGTTGACTGAACGGTAACGTCTTTCAGCGAAGTCAGTGACAGCACATCGCCGTGCGACTCAATCTCCAGCGGACCTTTGCCAGACACCAGGCGCATACCTTCGTTTTGAGCCAGTAGAGAGAGGGTCTGGCTGGCGTTCGCCGAGAGATGCTGCGCACTGGCAATGCTGACCTCGCCGATGCTCTGCAAATGCATGCCGTTGCCGCTGTGCAGCAGCATGGTCTCCGGGGTGACGGCACCCAGACCTTTTGGTGCGCTCATTAACATCATTGGTGCTTTGAGTTTGTCTGCACTGCTAACCAGTTGTTTCAGGCCGCTGGTGTCCGGGCTGTGGTTGTGGTGGGTCTGAGTAATGCTGCCCCATTCAGTTATCTGATTCAGCGCACCTTTCAGCAGGCTGATAGCCGGCGCCATCTCCAGCTGCTGGCCCTGTGCCTTCTGCTGGCCGTCGGCGGTGATAAACAGCCCTTTCTCCGCACGGAGGCTGCCCCAGCTGTCGCTGCGCAGCTCGAACCCTTCGCCGCGCTTCTGCTTCTCGCTGTCCACCAGGTGGCCGAGATTAAGCTGGCTTTTGCCGCCGTACTCGGTGCTGAGCTTGATATGCTCCTGGCCCGCCGTATCGTCGAGGCGCAGCTTATTGTTCTTCGGCGTGCGCAGCACGTTGCGCTTGTAGTTGCGGATGGTGACGTGGTCGCCGTGCGCCGAGTCGTGCAGCACCCCGGCAATGTACGGGCGGTCCGGGTTGCCGTGCTCAAAGGCTATCGCCACCTCAGTACCTGCCAGCAGCGGCAGGTGCAGGCCGTAGGTGTCGCCCGCATAGGGGCGCGCCTGGCGTACCCACAGGCTTTCAAAGCCGGTTTCCCAGCCCGCGCGGTCAAACAGCATGTTGACGCGATAGCGCCCGTCGCGGTCAATATGGCCGTAGGCGTCGTTCACCGTGGTACTGGTGACGCGCGCCGGCAGGGTTCCCGCCATCACCGGGTGCGGCAGCGGCACCGGGCGGAAGCCGTAGCGGCTGTTAAGCGGGATGCCGTCAAAGGCGGTTTCAAAGCTGCGGTCGCGCCGCGCGGTGCTGACGATGGCGGTGACCAGCACGCCGCTCTGGAATACCTCACTGACGTCCTCCCCGCCGCTGACCTTCAGCTCACTGCCGGGGGCCAGCGCCGGGCAGCTGGTCACTGCCGCCACCCGCGTCTGGCCGTTCAGGTAGCGTTCGTGGCGCAGGCGGGCGTAGAACGCGCCGCTCTCCGGGGCCGGGTTATGGCTGTAGCCGTCGCCCGGCGTCAGGTAGTTGTCCGCCCAGCGATAGGACTCACCGTAGGTGGTGTCGTCGCCGCCGGTGACGTCGGCCTGCACGTTCATATCTTCGAGGGCGTTGCGGTAGTTGTAGTCGCGCCCGCTGACGCTTTTCTCCACCACCGCAAAGCGGCTGGCGAGGTCCCACACCGAGTCGCTGGCCGCGTCGTGCATGCCGGAAGGCGGCACGGCGGGCAGCGTCAGCCCCTGTACATGGCCCTGCCTGCCGTCGTAAAACTCCACCACGTCGATGTGCAGGCGGGTGTCGGTGGTGAAGCGAAACCAGATGCCGACCTCGCCCAGCAGGCGGGTAATAAACGCCAGGTCGTCCTCGCCGTACTGCATCACCTGCTCGCGGCGCGGGTACGCGTTGTTGAGGGTGAAAACAAAGTCCTGGCCGCGCATCCCGTGGCGCTCGCGCAGGATTTTTTCCACAATCTGCGGCACCGACATATCCTGATAGATGGCGTTCTGACGGCTGCGCGACAGCAGCGCCAGGCGCGGCTGCAGGGTGACGGCGTAGTGGGTCTGGTCGGCGCTGGTGCTCAGGCGCTCAAAGCCGGTCACCACGCCCTGCACCACGCGCACCGGCTGCTGGATCTTAATGCCCCAGCCCTGGTCAACCGGGGCCTGCAGGGTCAGCGAAGCCGCTTTCATCAGCATCGCCTCGCGGGTGATGGCATGGTCGGCGCTGGTGAACTCAATGCGCCAGCGGAACGGCTCGCTCAGGCGATCCTCCCCCTTAAACGCCAGCACGTCGGGCTGGGACTGACAATCACGCACCGCCAGCAGGTGGTGACTATGGCTGAAAAAAGAGATCGGGTTTTTGCTCATGATTCACTTTCCTCTGTGTTAGCAAATTCCAGCACGATGCCTTCCTCGTCGTGCCAGTCGAACGTCAGCCGCTGCGGCTTCTGTTTTGCCGCCATCTGCAGCAGCAGCTGCTGGCTCAGCACCGGCAGGATCTGCTGGTTCAGCAGGCTGTCGACGTTGCGCGCCCCGGTGTCCGGCAGCAGGCACGCGGCGGTCAGCGCCGCTGACAGGCCGTCGCCCACGGTGGTTTTCAGGCCGTAGTGGCGCGCCAGGCGCTGGCTCACCTGGTTGAGCTTCATGCCAACGATGGTGCGCATCGCTTCTTCGGTCAGCGGGCGGTAAATCACCGTCTGAAAGCGCGCCAGCAGCGCGGGCTGGAAGTGGTCGCGCAGCGTCGGGCGCAGCAACTCCTGCAGGTCCGCTTCCGTGGCTTGCGGCTGCTGCTCCAGCAGCTGCATGATGGCGTCGCTGCCGAGGTTGGAGGTCATCAGGATCACGGTGTTGCGAAAATCGATTTCGCGCCCCTCGCCGTCGCGCATAAAACCGCGGTCAAACACCTGGTAGAACAGGTTCAGCACATCGCGGTGCGCCTTCTCGACCTCGTCGAGCAGCACCACGCTGTACGGGCGCTTGCGCACCGCCTCGGTGAGGATGCCGCCCTGGCCGTAGCCGACGTAGCCCGGCGGCGAGCCCTTCAGCTGCGAGACGGTGTGCGCCTCCTGGTATTCGGAGAGGTTAATAGTTATCAGCGACCTCTCACCGCCGTACAGCACGTCCGCCAGCGCCAGCGCGCTCTCGGTTTTGCCGGTGCCGCTCGGACCGACCAGCAGGAACACCCCCTGCGGCCCGTTCTCAGCGGTCAGACCGGTTTTGGCGGCGCGCAGGCGCCGGGCGATGGCGCTGAGCGCGGCGTCCTGGCCGACCACGCGCCTGCCGATTTCCTCCTCAAGGCTCAGCAGCTCGCTCTGCTGGTCCTTCATCAGTGAGGAGAGCGGCACCCCGGTCCAGTCGGCAATCACGTTGGCAACGGTGCGGGCATCGACGTCGACCTGAATCAGCGCGTCCTGCTGCTGCAGCGCCGCAAGCTGCTGCTGAACGGCGGCAATCTGCGCCTGCGGCTGCTGGTTCTGGCGGCTGCTTATCAGCTGCTGCGCCACTTCCTGCTGCGCGGCAAAATGTGCTTCCTGCTGCGCGCGCTGGCCTTCCAGCCCGCTGCGGATAGTGGCGATGGCGGCAAGGCGCTCGTCGTGCTTATCGCTGCCCGCGGCCATGTCATCGCGCAGGGCCTGCTCCTCCAGAGTCAGCGCGGTAACGCGCGCGTTCAGCAGGGTGATGGCCTCCGGCACGGTGTCGAGGCTCATGCGCACGCGCGCGGCGGCGGTATCCAGCAGGTCGACCGCTTTGTCCGGCAGCTGGCGGCCCGTCAGGTAGCGGCGCGACAGGGTCACCGCCGCTTTTACGGCGTCGTCGCTGATGTGTACGCCGTGGTGCTGCGCGTAGCGCGACTTCAGGCCGCGCAGCATCAGACAGGCAGTCTCATCGTCCGGCTCGTCGACTTTCACCATCTGGAAGCGGCGCTCCAGCGCGGCGTCCTTCTCGAAGTACTGCTTGTACTCGCTCCAGGTGGTGGCGGCGATGGTGCGCAGTTCGCCGCGCGCCAGCGCCGGTTTCAGCAGGTTGGCGGCGTCGGCCCCGCCCGCCTGGTTGCCCGCGCCGATAATGGTGTGCGCCTCGTCGATAAACAGCAGCACCGGGGTCGGCGACTGCTGCACCGCCTCAATCACGTTTTTCAGGCGCTGCTCGAACTCGCCCTTCACGCCCGCCCCGGCCTGCAAAAGACCGAGGTCGAGGGTGCGTAGCGAAACGGTTTTCAGGCTGTCCGGCACGTTACCCTGCGCAATGCGCAGCGCCAGCCCCTCGACCAGCGCGGTTTTGCCGACGCCCGGCTCGCCGACCAGAATCGGATTGTTCTTGCGGCGGCGCGAGAGGATATCGACCATCTGGCGGATTTCGCTGTCGCGGCCAAACACCGGGTCGATGCTTCCCGCCTGCGCTTTGGCGGTGACGTCGAGGGTGAATTTGTCCAGTGCGGCCTGCAGCGCCTCGCTCAGCGCGCTGCCGTCATCCGGGGTGACCTGCGCATCCACCTCGCCCAGGGTTGATGGCGCCTGGCTCAGGCTCTCCTGCTGCTGCACTTCCGGGCGCTCGTCGGACTGCGCGTCCAGCAGCGGGCGCAGGCGCTCCAGCTGGGGGCGCGTCAGGCTCAGCAGTGGCCACAGCCCTTCGCAGCCGACCAGCGACGGCTTGTCGGTCAGTGCCGCCAGCAGGTGATGGCTGCGGATGTGGGCATCGTCATCCTCCAGCGAGGCAATCAGCCAGGCCTGCTTAATCAGCGCCAGCAGGGAGTCGGCGAGCTGCGGGCGGGTGCGCACCGAGCGCGGCACGTTGTCCAGCCAGCACAGCAACGCCTGCCAGATGCCGTCCATGTCCCACTCGTAGCGGCGCGCCAGTACGGTGATGTCGCCCTCACCCTGCTCCAGCAGCTTGAGTAGCCAGTGCTCAATGCGGATTTCACTGTGGGCGCGGGTCTGGCACAGCGAGGCGGCGGCCTCCAGCGCGCGGGCGCAGAACGGGTTTAAGCGACGTAGCAGGACGGCTGACTGGTTTTCCATATCGGGTTCTCTCTTCCGTAGTTAATCAGGTTCGGACACGCTACCGCCCGTCGCTGTTCCTTTCAGTCAGGAACCCGAAGCGCATCAGGTCAAAAGGCAGCAGGTTGTCGGGTTGTTTGCTGAGCCGCCACGCGGGTAGCGGCTCAGCAAACAAAACGGCAGGCGGCGAACCGCCTGCCGTGAGTCATCAAGCGGTGGTGCGTTCATTCCATGAATCGGAATGAATGATGTTGCCGTCTTTGTAGGTCCAGGTGATTTTTTCGTAGCGCAGCTCAATCTCTTCCAGATGGTTGTGCTTCTCTTTGGACGGATCCTTGATGTCGTGCATTTTCGGCGCGACCTTCACCAGCTTGACGTTCTCAAGTTTGGTGTTGAAGTACTCCACTTCCTGACCGGCGTCGTTGATTTTGTACCACTTGAACTCGGCAGATTTCAGGGTCTGACCGGTGGTCACCGCCTTGTAGAGATACGGGCTGGAAGAGTCGATCTCCTTGGTGAACATGAACGGCGTGTGCACGCGGGTACCGGTCAGCTTGCCGGTGTTGTTATCGGTCGGGATGTACAGGTTATGTTCCTGTGCCACCACTTCGATGCTGCCTTCACGATCTTTCACATCCACGGAACCTTTGATGTCCGCACCGCCGTCGTCTTTCAGCCACAGATATACTGGTATTGCCATGTGTTACTTCTCCTTTTAATCCCGTCATAATTCGCGCTGCCTCTTTGTTGGCTGCCTTCGTTCACCCCGGTCACATAGTGAACTATGCTCCCGGGGATTCCCTCAGTTGCCGCCGCGATGCAACAGGAATTATTTAGGGCTTACTGTTGTGTCATCATCCTGTGATGACGTTCGGGTTGCTGCTGCCAGACAGGCATCCGCCTGCGGCACCAGACTGATTTCGACCCGGCGGTTTAACGCACGACCTTCCGGGGTATCGTTAGTCGCCATCGGGCGGCTTGCGCCAAAGCCCTGTACCGCAAAGCAGGTCGGCGAGACGTCGCTGGTTGAAAGCATCCAGTCGCGCAGCGCTTCAGCGCGCTTCAGCGACAGCTGCTGATTGGCCTGCGCATTGCCGGTGCTGTCGGTGTGGCCGGCGACCACTATCAGCCAGCCCGGCCGGGCCTTAATATCTACCAGCGCGTTAACCAGCATCTTTAGCGAGCCCGGTTTGAGCACCGATTTACCGGTGTCAAACAGCGACAGGCTGTCGAGGCGCACGGTTTTTGGCGCTTCCTTCACCACCGGAGGAGGGGGCGGCGGTGGCGGAATATACGAACCTATCGCATCCAGCAGCGGCAGGCGCAGATGCCCCCCCTGATACAGGCCTAAACCAAGCTGCAGAGGTGCGCCGTTGCGGGCATACTCATCCAGCTCGCGGGCATCGCGACGCAGTACATTGACCGCTGCCGCTTTCACGGCGTAATCATTCATGGCGATACGCGCGTAATGAGCAATATCAAAAGAGACCCGCTGAAGCAGCCGATGGTTATTCCAGGCGCTGCAGCACAGTGCGACAATTCCAACCGTCAACGCCAGCCATAGCGCACCACGCCAGGTGCGCTGGCGCGGCGTCAGGCCATGTCCTGCGGGCAGCAGTGGCAGAACAAACTCCGGCAGCATTGACGGCAGCGGAGACTCCGCAACCTCTGGCGCAAACCATCCTGCTACCTGTACCAGCGCCGTGTGCTGCTGCAGCCAGCGCGTCCAGAGAGAAGTGGCTAATGCCCCGTCAAGTGAAGCACTCAGCCCCCAGACCATGCCTGCGGGGGTGGCGGCAGGCATATCCGGGTGACTGTCGGTTAACACGCGAATCACTTCCTGCTGAAACCACTCCGTCAGGCTGTTGATCATCACCTGCTGCTGTAATGCGATGCCGCCGCCCGCGGCCAGCCAGCACTCAGGAGGGGTGGGTTTTGCGCTATCGGACCATACGCTGACGGGTTCACCGGCCAGCCGCACCTGCCAGAGAGACTCGCTGACCAGCGCACTGCCCACCTGAGCATTGAGTACCAGCGGCAGTGAATAGCCGGTTTCACGCCGCAGCTGGCCAATCTGCCAGCGCAGTGCCAGCAGGCGGCTGGCCAGCGTGTCACTGTCCTGATGCTGCTGAGGACAGACGCCGATCATCACCGACAGCTGATGTCCCCACTCCGGGCGCAGCGACAGCAGCTGGCGCGCTACCACGTCCAGCCCCTGATGATCGGCCACCCGCACCCAGCAGCCGTGCGGCACGGTCAGTACCGTCGATCCTTCCGGCCAGGCATGCGCGCTGTCGCCGCAGACCAGCACCACCGGCTGACGGTAAGCGACATCCGGCAGGTCATCCGCACATAGCCCGGCTTCAGGCCCGGCGGGACGGCGGGTAACGGCCATCACAACGGCCAGCAGCACCAGAGCGGCCAGCAGTATGAGCACGGTAGCTAAATGAGGCAGCGGCAGCAGCAGCACGGCGACCAGCAGGACAACCCACAGCGCCAGCGCGCGCTGTAACGCAGGGCTCACTGAACCACTCCCGGCAGCAGCGAAGCCACCAGGCTGCTCAACCAGTGATTCAGCCCCCACCAGACGGCGGCAAGTAACAGCACGGAGAAGCCGATTCGCAACGGCCAGCTGGATAGCCAGCCGCTGAAGCCCAATCCCGCGTTGTTTTCGGCCAGTACGGCCTGCGCCTGCGGCGCGCTAAAGGGTGAAACCTGCGCATTTAACGCGGCGACCAGCTTTTCCCGCTGCGGATCGTTGACTGAGCGATAGCCGCCGAGGAAGCCCAGCAACATCACCCGCTGGAAGCAGGTCACAACGAGCGGTTCCGGCGCTGGCTCGCGCAGCACCTCACGCATGCGCTCGCAGAGCATGTCACCGGCATCAACGGTGCCGAGGAAATGCCCCTGCAGAGGCAGGTGAAGCCACTGGACGTAAGCGTCATCCTGCTCGCCGCGCCCCTTAACCACTTCATCGATCAGCGCGCACTGGGCATAGAGAACATCCTTACTCTGTTGTGCATCGTAGCCCGCGTCTTTTAGCGCCTGCTGAACCTTCTCCACTTCTGCGACGCAGCGCTGCCATAACTGCTGACCTTCTCCATCCTTGATCTTTGCGCCGTGGCGCAGGCTGATCACCTGCAGCCAGCTGTTTTGCAGCAGCGCGTCAATATCACACTCGTTTTTCTGGCTCATGTTCTCAGCACCGCAAACAGTTCAAGTTCAGGTTCACCGAGCATGCCCGGCACGTAAAACATGCAGCTGCCGGATTCCAGCATCTCGCGGGCTGCCGGATGCGACAGGTCGAGGGCAAAATACTGATTTTCCAGCCGCAGCGGGATCGCGGCGGGTACGTGGCGTAGCGACTTCAGCGGTATCCCCTGCTGCGACGAATTCACCAGGCCCGTGACGTAATCCGGGCTGCCGACTTTGCACTGGCGCGGGAATTGCTCCTGCAGCTGTACCACCGGCAGCGGGGAGCGGACCGAAAGGTAGAAATCGGCATCTTCGCGCAGGCGCGGCTCCTGCAGACGAGCCAGCCACTGATGCAGACGCTTGTCGTGCTCAAGTGCTATCGACACCACGCGTGACGGCAGGCTGGCTTCCAGCAGATCGCTGAGCAGATCGAACAGCGCCGGGAATACATGGTTAAGTTCAGCATGCTGATACGCAGGGATCGCGCTGACCTGATGCTCCAGTGAGAAGGTCAGCAGGCTGCCAGCCAGACGGGCAAGCTCCGGATATAACCGCTCCGGCGCACTTTGCGGAAAACGCAGGAACTGGCCCAGTACCGGCTCCGCGCTGTTCAGCGCATTGAGCAGCCAGAACAACGACACATCCGCCACGGCAAAATCGGCCATGCGTTCGTTGCTCTCGCGCCGCATCGCCATCAGGCGGCTGAGGCGCGCGCGCAGCTGCGTCATCAGCTGTTCAAGCTGGGTCAGCAGCCACTGGCTGCTCTGCACGCTCAGCAACGGCGGCAGAAAAGTTTCATCCTGCGTCCAGCTACCCTGACTGTCCTGCCTGAGACGCGCCACCGGGCATACCAAGTAGTCGCCATTGTTCTGATGTGCAAAACGCAGCGTCAGCTCGGGTTTGATCACCGCAATCTGGCGCGTATCGTCGCCAAACTGGTTGCGGATGTCGCGCCAGCGCTGGCGATAGCGCACCGGGCGCTCGGCAATCTCGTCCGGCTGCAGGCAGTTGCCGCCGTTGGCCCTCAGCAGCGGCAGTGCCAGCACCACCACCACGTCCTGCCCTTCAGGCATCATCACCGGCGGCAGATCGTCACCGTTATTGGTGTCGATCAGCGTGCCGTCCTGAAAGCGCACGTGCAGATGACGCGCCTGCAAACGCCCCAGCTTCAGGGCATCCGCTTCGAACTCGGCACGGATCACGCCCCAGGGATGATTCAGCCCCATTTGTGCAATGCATTCCGTTGACCAGGCCGCATACGCGGCCTGCTGCTGGAAGTGCTGTGGCGAGACCATCACGCCCCGACCCCACAGCGGTTGTTCCGTTTTCATCCAGCCTCCGCCTTATGCTTTCGCTTTCGGCATCTGGGAAACCAGAGAGAGGTTGACGTCCATCCCTTCCACCTGGAAGTGCGGGACGGCGAACAGCCTGACGCGGAAGAAGCCCGGGTTGTCCTCGATATCTTCGACAATCACTTTGGCATCGCGCAGCGGGTGCGAAGCCTGCAGCTCGTCGCCCGGATCGGTCATTTCGGTGACCAGGCCGCGCACCCAGGTATTCAGCTCCAGCTCCAGCAGGCGGCGGTCCTTGGTGGTGCCGATATTTTCACGCTGGATAAGCTTCAGGTAGTGCGCAATGCGCGACAGCAGGAAGATGTAAGGCAGGCGCGAGTTGATGCGGCTATTCGCCGTTGCATCGGCGGTGTCGTACAGCGCTGGCTTCTGCGTCGAGTTGGCGGAGAAGAAGCACGAGTAATCGCGGTTTTTATAGTACGACAGCGGGATAAAGCCGAGGTTGGCGAACTCAAATTCGCGGGTCTCCGGGATCATCACCTCAGACGGGATCTTCACCTGGTTACCGGTGCCGAGGTCGTACAGGTGGATCGGCAGATCCTGCACCGCACCGCCGGCCTGCGGGCCGCGGATCTGCACGCACCAGCCGTTGTTGATAAAGCTTTTCACCATGTTGGCAGCGAAGGCAAACGAGGCGTTGGTCCACAGATATTTGTCGTGGTCCGGGCCTTTTACCTCTTCAATGTAGTTGAAGCTGCGCACCGGCACGGTATCCGGGCCGTACGGCAAGCGGCCGAGTACGCGCGGCATCACCAGGCCGATATAGCGCGAGTCGTCGGTTTCGCGGAATGACTTCCACTTGATGTACTCGGCGCGGTCGAAGTAGTTGCCGATATCTTTGATTGCCGCCACCTCTTCCATGTTGTCCTTCAGGAAGAACTGCGGGCCGGCGGAGCCGATAAACGGCATATGCGCCGAGGCCGCCACTTTGGAGATGTTGCGCAGCAGCGCCACGTCCTGCGCCGAGGCGTCGAACTCATAAGAGGAGATCAGCGCGCCAATCGGCTCGCCGCCCGGGGTGTCGTATTCGGCGATGTAGGTGTGCGCGTACAGGCCGCTCTGAATGATTTCCGGCGAGTCTTCGAAGTCCTGGCGCAGATCCTCTTTCGACAGGTCCAGCACTTCGATTTTCACGTTCTGGCGGAAGTCGGTTTTGTCCACCAGCGACTTCAGGCCGCGCCACAGGGATTCTACCTGCTGGAACGCATCGTGGTGCATCACCGCATCGAGCTGGCGGCTGATCTGCTCGTCCAGCTGCGCGATATGGTGGTCCAGCAGGGTTTTATCCAGCTTCTCCACTTTCGAACCGGACTGGTTCAGACACTCGACCAGCACCTTCATCGCCGCGGTCACGCGCTCGTCGACGCTGGCGTCGGACATCGCCTGGCTGTCCTGCCAGATATCCAGGTCGCTGAGGTGCGACACCGGGCTGAGGTTGATTTTTTCAAACAGTGAAGCGTAAACGCCGCCCGTAGCCGGGCGATCCAGCACGGTGCTTGCACCGGCAGAGGAGGTTTCATTTTGCACAGACATCAGCATTCTCTCTATATCGTTCCGTGAAGGGGGGATCAGGCTTTTTCAGGCGCCAGAGCGGACAGTTCGCTACGCAGCTCATCACTGAGTGCCGGGTTTTTCAGGATGGTTTCCAGCTCTTTGCGGAAGGTGACGTTATCCAGGAGGTTGGCTTTTAGGTCGCGCAGCAGGTTGCGCATTGCCAGCATGGCTTTAAGCTGAGGGATCTGGCGGGCGACCTGCTCCGGCGTGAAGTCCTTCATGTTGCTGAAGGTGAGTTTGACGTTCTCTTCGCTGCCGTCACCGGCCAGGGTGTTTTCAACCGAGATGTTTAACGATGGGGAGAACTCCGCCAGCACGCTGTCGAAGTTGTTTTTGTTAACGTTGACTTTCTCACGCTCGGACAGCACGCGCTGCTCCTGACCGTTGCTGAAATCGCCGGTGATCAGCAGCTTCAGCGGCAGCTCCATTTTCTTACTGGCATTACCCGTGTGCAGGTCAAGCTTGATATTTACACGCGCTTTAGGGATTTCATTCTGATAAGAGTTGCTCATATTAGTTCCTTTAAACATGCCGTGGAAAGCGCAGGTAAGCACACTTTCCATGTGTGAACAAAAGCGACTATATAGCACTCATCTGAGAAAGGGCAATATGCTAACCCTGTTTTTGTGATCTGATTTATATAGGAATTTTCTTGTTATTTTAGTTAAGTCACTGATTGAAATCGTGAATGACAATTCGGAGCATTCCTAATGAAAACTCAGAAAAACATGAAAAAAGCTTATACCCCCCTTTTTACCCCACCTCAAAATGATTCGTTTATATTAACTGTTCCAATAAAAAACTGTTAGATACCTCACTAACCCCTCGGCCGTATTTCTACCGCTGGAAATGGATGAAAAATCTGTAGGATACCTGCCGCGTGACGTCAGCAGATCCAGGATTACACTTAGGCCGTCTGATGCTAAAATGGATGTCGGGCTAACAGCCCGGTATACCTTGCTTTAGACCTGTCTTTTATCCTCATTATGCGACCGGCTTCACCTGCTATCCGGCCATGATCCAGAATAGAGAGTTCGCTATGCAGCACATCATTGAAGGTTTTTTAAACTTCCAGAAAGAGGTTTTCCCGCAGCAGAAAGAGTTATTTCGCACTCTTGCCTCCAGCCAGAATCCCAAAGCGTTGTTTATTTCCTGCTCCGATAGCCGTCTGGTACCGGAACTGGTCACTCAGCAGGACCCAGGACAGCTCTTCGTGATCCGTAATGCCGGAAATATCGTTCCGTCATTTGGCCCAGAGCCAGGCGGGGTTTCCGCGACTATTGAGTACGCGGTCGTTGCACTGGGCGTAACGGATATTGTGATCTGTGGCCACTCTAACTGCGGCGCCATGAAGGCTATCGCTTCCTGCCAGTGTCTGGACCCGATGCCTGCGGTCGCGCACTGGTTGCGATACGCTGATGCAGCAAAAGCGGTGGTTGAGAAAAAGAGTTACAGCAGCGAAGAAGAAAAATTGAATGCCATGGTGCAGGAGAACGTGATTGCGCAGCTGAACAATATGAAAACGCACCCTTCCGTGGCGGTGGGCCTGCGTAATAATGCACTGCGCCTGCATGGCTGGGTGTATGACATTGAGAGCGGTGTGATCCGCGCGCTGGATAAAGACAGCAAGAAGTTTGTGTTGTTGTCGGAAAACCCGGGCGTCTGTTTCGAGTAAGCGCGAACAGGGCCGATCGGCCCTGTAGACGTAGGGGCGGACCGCTTTTCTGGTCCGCCCTTTTTTTACGATTGCGCGGGCCGATCGAAAAAGATGATCGGCCCCGACATCAAGGCTAGCGGGTCAGCTTATAATACTCCGCCGTTGACAGCGGCAGTGGTGCTTTGCCGCGAATGGCATCGGAGATTTTCTCGGCAATCATCACCGTCGGCGCATTCAGGTTGCCGGTGGTAATCTGCGGCATAATTGACGCATCCACCACGCGCAGCTGGTTCATACCGTGTACGCGCCCTTCTGCATCCACCACCGCCATCTCGTCGTTACCCATCGCGCAACTTCCGCAAGGGTGGTAGGCCGTTTCCGCATGTTCGCGGATAAAGGCATCAATTTCTTCGTCGCTCTGCACGTTAATACCCGGCTGTAACTCTTCACCGCAGTATTCTGCCAGTGCCGGCTGGCGCATGATTTCCCGCGTCAGGCGAACCGCATTGCGGAACTCCACCCAGTCGCGCTCTTCGGACATATAGTTGAAGAAGATCGACGGTGCGGCATAGGGGTGCTTAGAGGTCAGCTTGATGCGACCACGGCTCATGGAGCGCATTGGGCCGACGTGCGCCTGGAAACCGTGCTGCTTCACCGGGCTGCTGCCGTTGTAATTGATCGCCACCGGCAGGAAGTGATACTGCAGATCCGGCCAGTCAGGCTGGTCATCGCTGCGGATAAATCCGCCCGCTTCAAACTGGTTGCTGGCGCCGGTGCCGGTGCCGTTAAACAGCCACTCTGCGCCGATAGCCGGCTGGTTCCACCACTGCAGCGCCGGATAGAGGCTGACCGGCTTTTTGCAGCTGTACTGCATATAGACTTCCAGGTGGTCCTGCAGGTTGCGACCTACGCCCGGCAGGGCATGCACCACATCAATATCCAGCTCGCGCAGCCACTCTTCCGGGCCAACGCCGGAGCGCTGCAGGATCTGCGGTGAGTTAATTGCCCCGGCGCACAGCAGCACTTCACGCGCCGCTTCGGCCTGTTCCTGTTTACCGTTACGCAACCAGGTGACGCCAGTGGCGGTTTTACCACTAAACAGAATGCGGTCGGTCTGTGCATGGGTAATGATGGTCAGGTTCGGGCGCTGTTTCGCGACATCGAGGTAGCCGCGCGCGGTGCTGGAGCGGCGGCCCTGCGGCGTGACGGTACGATCCATCGGGCCAAAGCCGTCCTGGCGGTAGCCGTTAAGGTCATCGGTCTCAGCATGCCCTGCCTGCTGCGCGGCATCAATAAAGGCGCGGAACAGCGGGTTATTGCCCTTTTTCGGCGTGGTGACGCTGAGGTAGCCTTCACCACCGTGCCAGTCATTTTCACCAATGTCGCGCTTCTCAGCACGGCGGAAATAGGGCAGACAGTTGAGATAGGACCAGTTTTCCAGCCCGGGCTTGCTCGCCCAGTTGTCATAGTCCATCGCATTGCCGCGAATGTAGCACATGCCGTTGATCAGCGATGAGCCGCCCAGGCCTTTGCCGCGGCCACACTCCATGCGGCGGTTGCCCATATGCGGCTCGGGATCGGTCTCGAACGCCCAGTTATAGCGTTTACCCTGCAGCGGGTAAGCCAAAGCGGCTGGCATTTGGGTACGGAAGTCCCAGCGGTGGTCTTTGCCGCCTGCTTCCAGTAACAGTACCGATACGTCAGCATCCTCAGTCAGTCGCGTTGCCAGCACGTTGCCCGCTGAACCTGCACCAATAATGATATAGTCAAATTTCTGCATTAAACCTCCGGTAAGAGTGCCGCGACGCGTACGCCGCGGCGAAAAATCAGAATGCGGATGGATAGTCGCCCATCTCAATCAGAATCGATTTAGTACGCGTGTAGTGGTGCAGCGTTTCCAGGCCGTTCTCACGCCCAACGCCCGACTGCTTGTAACCCCCCACCGGCATCGGCGCAGGTGATTCACCCCAGCTGTTTACCCAGCAGATGCCGGCTTCCAGCTGGTGGATCACGCGGTGTGCCCGGTTCAGTGAGGTGGTGAACACCCCTGCGGCCAGACCGTACTCGGTATTGTTGGCGCGGGCGATAACTTCGTCTTCGCTGTCGAAGGCGAGAATGCTCATCACCGGCCCGAAGATCTCTTCACGCACAATACGCATCTCATCGCTACAGTCGGTAAACACCGTTGGCTGCACGTAGCACCCTTTCGCCAGTGGGCCTTCGCTGATACGCGAGCCGCCCGCCAGCAGGCGTGCACCCTCTTGCTTGCCAATCTCGAGGTAGGAGACCACTTTCTGGCAGTGCTCTTCGCTGACCAGTGGACCGAAGTTCACCGCCGGATCGGTTGGATCGCCGCAGTGAATTCCGGCCATTTTCTCTTTGAGGCGCTGCTCGAACGCTGGCAGCAGTGAACGCTGCACGAAAACGCGGGTGCCGTTAGTGCACACCTGGCCGCTGCTGTAGAAGTTGGCCATCATCGCACCGTCGACGGCACGTTCCAGATCGGCATCTTCAAACACCACCAGCGGTGACTTGCCGCCCAGCTCCATAGTGACGGATTTCAGGTTGGCTAAGGCCGCATCCGCCATCACGCGCTTGCCGGTATTGACTTCCCCGGTGAAAGAGACTTTGGCGATCTGCGGATGCTGGCTCAGACCCTGACCGACGGTTCCCGCGCCCTGCACCACGTTGAACACGCCATCCGGCAGACCGGCTTCGGTGAAGATTTTTGCCAGTTCCAGTGCGCTCAGCGGGGTCACTTCGCTGGGTTTGAATACCATTGCGTTACCGGTGGCGAGCGCCGGGGCGCTTTTCCACATGGCAATTTGAATCGGGTAGTTCCACGCGCCGATACCGGCGCAGACGCCGAGGGGTTCGCGGCGGGTGTAAACCAGTGCAGTGTCACGCAGCGGGATTGACTGGCCTTCAACGGCCACCGCCAGCCCGGCGTAATACTCCAGCACGTCTGCCCCGGTAACGATGTCGACCGCGGCCGTTTCGCTGATTGGCTTGCCGGTATCGGCGGTTTCCAGCTCGGCCAGCGACTGATTGCGCTCGCGCAGGATTTCAACCGCTTTCAGCAGCACGCGGCTGCGTTCCACCGGAGTGTAGCTGCGCCAGATTTTTTGCCCGGCGTGCGCAGAGGCAACGGCAGCATCGATATCCTGCTGGCTGGCGCCTGAAATTTCTGCCAGCACTTCACCGTTGGCAGGATTGATGGTGGTGAATGTTTCGCCCGTTCCGGACACTTCGCGTCCGTTGATGTATAAACCACGGCGTTGCAACTCGGCCATGTCTCCTCCTTTTAAGGGGTGGGTGCGCTGGTTAACCACAGCGCTAAATTTTGATAGCAGAGTGAACGAGCCTGCTCCAGGCCCTGTTCCATCGGCTGAGAAGTCAGCGTCATCCGTAACCATGTACCGTCAATAAGTGCGGCCATGCTGGCTCCGGCGGCACGCGCCTGCTCTTTCGGCAGCACGCGACTGAAATGTGCCGTCAGGTTGGAATAAAGACGGCGGTCGTTAATGCGTTGCAGACGATGCAGATTGGGCTGATGTAAACTGTTAGTCCAGAACACCAGCCAGGTTTTCAGCACCGGTGAGGTGATATCTGCTACGTCAAAATTGCCGTTGATGATAGCCGTAATTTGCGCCTGAGGGTCCGCCTGTGCATCAGCCCGGTGGCGCTCCAGCGCCTTGTACAGGTCTGACATTATCTGGCGCATACAGGCATATAACAGACCGTTTTTGTCACCAAAGTAGTGGCTGACAATGCCGGTTGATACCCCAGCCTCTTTCGCTATTAGCGCCAGGCTGGCATCTGCCAGCCCAACCCGGTCTATCACTGTCAGAGTGGCATTAATTAACTGCGCCTGACGGATCGCCTTCATTCCTATTTTTGGCATCGGCTTCATCGGTTTTGGCTATTGAATGAGAGTAATTGTAGACGTTTTATATTGAACGTTCAATCAATAAAAACCTTTAATGTGGTTGAGGCGTTTTTTTAGATCAAAAATTATCGCTATTTTTGTGACCTACATCACTCAAAGTGGGTTTAGCATGAATTCCGCCTGCTTGATCTTGCTAGCACTATGAATAACCACTGTTTTTAGATCTTCAGTTAGCATAAATACCCATCGATAAACCTTTGTGTAGCAGATGTCGCCATACACGAAGGCGCTAGCGAAATTATCTGCACAATGAACAAATTTCACGCCACCCACCCTCACTTAGGTTGGTTACTTGTTGTAAAACAGCATATTTAACTATTGAATAACAAAAACCACTCAGTTATCGCTATAAAAATGCGCGATGACGGTGATGAAAAAAAACTTGCCTCTGTGGGTTCGATCGGCGAAATTATCCGGCGTTTTTCAACTTCTATAACTATAAGACGAGCGTACGTCCCGCGTTGCGTCGACTTAATTCCTGCCACAAAACAGGTCAAGAATTCAGAGGTACAAGTGTCAACTGCAAACAAACAACCCGAGGCACCAAGCCTCAACGCTTTCAAACAACCTAAAGCGTTTTATCTGATCTTCTCTATCGAATTATGGGAACGTTTCGGCTATTACGGACTACAGGGGATCATGGCGGTCTACCTGGTGAAACAGCTGGGCATGTCCGAAGCACAGTCGATCACCCTGTTCGCTTCCTTCAGTGCGCTGGTCTATGGCCTGGTGGCCGTGGGCGGCTGGCTGGGAGATAAAGTGCTGGGGACCAAGCGCGTTATCGTACTGGGTACGCTGGTACTGGCGCTGGGCTATGCGCTGGTCGCGTGGTCGGGCCATGACGAGGCGATGGTGTACATCGGGATGGCGACTATCGCCGTCGGTAACGGCCTGTTTAAAGCTAACCCCTCTTCACTGCTCTCGACCTGCTACGAAAAAGATGACCCGCGTCTCGATGGCGCGTTCACCATGTACTATATGGCGATCAACATCGGTTCCTTCTTCTCTATGCTGGCCACTCCGTGGCTGGCCGATAAATATGGCTGGAGCACCGCCTTCGCGCTGTCATTTGTCGGGATGCTGATCACCCTGGTGAACTTTATGTTCTTCCGTAAGTGGGTGAAAAACTACGGCTCCAAAGCAGACTTTGCCCCGCTGAACGTCGGTAAACTGCTGGCGACGCTGGTCGGTATTGCCGTAATGATCGCCGTGGCGACCTGGCTGCTGCACAACCAGGAGATTGCCCGCCTGGTGCTGGCGGTGATTGCGGTTGGTATCGTACTGGTGTTCGCTAAAGAGGCCTTTGCTCTGCAGGGTGCCGCGCGCCGTAAGATGATTGTTGCTTTCTTACTGATGGTGCAGGCGATTGTCTTCTTCGTGTTGTATATGCAGATGCCAACCTCGCTGAACTTCTTTGCGATTCGCAACGTTGAGCACAGCATTCTGGGTATCACTTTCCAGCCGGAGCAGTTCCAGGCGCTTAACCCGTTCTGGATTATGATTTTCAGCCCGCTGCTGGCCGCAATCTATAACAAGATGGGTGACCGCCTGCCGATGCCGCACAAGTTTGCGCTTGGCATGGTGCTCTGTTCTGCCGCCTTCCTGGTGCTGCCGCTGGGGGCGTCATTTGCTAGCCAGCTCGGTATCGTGTCGGTTAACTGGCTGATCCTCAGCTATGCCCTGCAGAGCGTGGGCGAGCTGATGATTTCAGGTCTCGGCCTGGCGATGGTGGCACAGCTGGTGCCGCAGCGCCTGATGGGCTTCATCATGGGCTCGTGGTTCCTGACTACCGCTGGCGCAGCGATGGTGGCCGGTAAAGTGGCGAACCTGATGGCGGTACCGGAAAATATTACCGATCCGCTGCTATCGCTGCACGTGTACGGCGATGTGTTCCTGAAGATTGGGATCACTACCGGCGTGATTGCCGTACTGATGATTCTGGTTGCTCCGCTGCTGAATCGTATGACGCAGGATGAACAGCCGGTTCCTGAGAAAGTCAAAGCCTGACGGCTGACGCGGTAATGATCGGGGCGGCAGCAATGTCGCCCTTTTTTATTGCTCGTCGCCCGCTGCAAGCGAAGAATCCGCATACTCCACGCTCAACCCTGCCGCGGGCAGCAGCTGACGCAGGCGCAGGATGCGCTGCGGTGCCAGCGTCCAGAAGCGTTCTACCCGCCCCTCTCCCGGCCGCTGCCACAACACTTCCGCCCGCCCCTGAATATGCAGCGCCGCTCCCTGCTGAAAGTCCATAACCAGTAGCGCCACGCGCGGCTCCAGCAGTATGTTACCCAGCGTATTCATATAGCGATTGCCGCTGTAGTCCGGGATCAGCAGCTTACCTCCGCTGAGGGTTATGAATCCCGGCACTCCTCCACGATGGGAAATATCCGCGCCGCCCACCCCTCCTGCGCGCCTGGCGTGGCTGGCGACAAAAAAGGTGTCGGCAGCGGCGATCAGATAGCGTGCATCGGCATCCAGCGCGGCAAGAGGCTCCACCCCTGGCTGACGCCTGCTGTCAGGGGGTGGCAGCACCCGTCGCTGAATATACTGCGGGCAGTTACCAAAGCTCTCCTGCACGCGAATGCGCATGCTGTGCTGGTCAATACGCTCAACCACCCCGTTGACGCGATTTCGCCGCCGGTTAGACAGGTCGATGCCCAGCCCGCCAAACGGCATGCCGGGCTGGATAGCGGGCAGATACGGCAAGTTATGCAGCGCGCTGCGCGAAATATCCAGATGCTGTTCATCCGGGGTGGCAATAAACCCCTGCGCCCCCTGAATCAGCGCGGCAACCGGATAACCGTCAGCACCCGCAAAGGTGAGGTAAAAGGTCTGCAGCCCCTGATAAAACAGGCGATGTTGCTCCGGCATCGTCGGGTAGATCGCCGCTTTCACCCGCTGATACCCGGCCTTTTCCTGCGCCTGCTGCTCCCCCCGATGGAACATATTCACTCCTCCGCCGGCAGCGGCAGTGCCGGGAGTGCGACAAAGCCCGGCAGCGCCTCAATACGCTGAAGCCAGCGCTGGATTGCGGGATAGTGACGCAGCGAAATGCCCCCTTCTGGCGCACGGGCGACATAGGCATAGCAGGCAAGATCGGCAATGGTTGCACGCTCGGCGACCAGCCATTGCCTGCTGCTCAGGTGCGCTTCCAGCTGGGGTAAGAATTTTGCCGCCACCGCCCGCGCTGAGTCGTAGTTTTCCGCCACGCCAAACTGCTTAATCAGGCGAGCCGACGCCACGCCGTAGCGGATCTCGCCAGCCGCTTTTGCCAGCCACTGATGCACCGCCACCTCCTGCGACAACTCCTGCGGCAGCCAGCCGCTTGCGGGGGCATAGCGTTTTACCAGCCAGATCATAATGGCATTACTGTCGGTAATCACCGTCTCACCCTCCACCAGCACCGGGATCTGGCCCAGCGGGTTAAGCGCGAGGAACTGCGCGCTTTGCCTGTAGCCAGCATCGGCTTCTACCCAGTCCGCAGAGAGGTTCAGCATACTCAGCAGCAGTTTGACGCGATGAACGTGCCCGGATAGCTCGGTGCCATATAAAGTTAAGCCTGTCATTGTCATCTCCTCGGTTTGAATTGATTAAGCTTACTCTTGCTGAAATCGGCGTAAACGGGCAAAAATAACAATTCATAATTACAAAAAGTGGAACAGTGATGGATAAACTGGACGAGCTGGCGGTGTTTGTTGCCGTGGTGCAGCAGGGCAGCCTGGCCGCCGCCGCACGCAAATTACAGCGCTCTGCTCCGGCGATTACGCGCACGCTGGCGGCGCTGGAGAGCCGTTTTGCCCTCAGCCTGATAGAACGCTCCACCCGGCGTCTGTCGCCGACTCCAGCCGGGATAGCCCTGTATGAGCGTGCAACCGTGCTGCTGGAGGATTATCAGCAGGTCTTAGAAAGCACCACCCGCAATCAGCTGAGCGGTAAGCTGCGTTTAACCGCGCCCGTGATGTTTGGCCGTAAGCATATTGCGCCGCTGCTGCTGGATTTTATGGCGATCTATCCCGATATCCAGATTGAGCTGATGCTGAGTGACAGTTACCAGGACCTGATTGAGCAGGGGCTGGATATGGCCGTCAGAATTGGACAGCTGCGCGACTCCTCGCTGGTGGCGACTGAGGTCGGCCACGTGCAGCGCGTGCTGGTCGCCAGCCCGCACTATATTGCGACCCGCGGTGCGCCTGAAATACCCGGACAGCTGGCAGATCACCCGCTTATTGCAGGGACGATCCCTGCTCAGCAAAGAGAGTGGCGTTTTCGCGCCGAGGCCCAGCAGGAACGCGTGCGCATCACCCCCAGGGTGACGGTCAACGACGTGGAAACCCAGCTTGTCGCTTGCCGCGCAGGTAAAGGCATTGCGCGTCTGTTCTCCTACCAGGTTTATGACGACCTGCAAACGGGTGTACTGAGCGAGGTGCTGGCGCAATATCGCCCGCCGGCGGTTCCGGTCCAGCTGGTGGCGCAAAATGTGAAATATATGCCGGCGCGGGTGCGCGCATTCTGGGATCTGGCCCGCACCAGGCTGCCGGAGATTGAGAGCTTGCGCTGGGTTAAATAATCAGCAATTAATTTGCCTGGCCACTCAAGGTTGTGCTGGCTTTTTGACCAGCCAGGGTTAAGCTGAAGGGATCTGCGCCACTGACGATAAGGAGCAAGTGATGAAACTGTACTGCAAATCCGGAGCCTGTTCGCTGTCACCTCACATTGTACTGCGGGAAACCGGGCTGGATTTTACGCTGGTGAATGTCGATCTGAAGGCTAAAACCACCGAGCAGGGGGAAGATTACCTGCTGATCAACCCGAAGGGTCAGGTCCCGGCGCTGGAGCTGAATGACGGGTCGGTACTGACCGAGGGCGTGGCGATTGTGCAGTATCTGGCGGACCTGAAATCCGACCGCCAGCTGCTGGCACCGGCAGGCAGCCTGACCCGTTACCACACGCTGGAGTGGCTCAACTTTATCGCGACCGAGCTACATAAAGGCTTCAGCCCGCTGTTTCGCCCCACCACGCCTGAAGAGGTAAAAACCCTGGCGCGGGAACAGCTGTTGCAGAAGTTCCAGTACGTGAATAATGAGCTGAAGGAGAAGCAGTGGCTGTTGGGGCTGCGTTTCACCGTCGCCGATGCCTATCTGTTTACCGTGACGCGCTGGGCTCATGCCATCAAGCTGGATCTGAGCGGGTTATCTGCACTTAACGAGTGGTTTGAACGGGTTGCGGCGCGGCCTGCGGTGGCGGCGGCCCTGAAAGCGGAAGGCTTGAATTAACAAAACGGGCAGGCGCATTTCTGCCCTGCCCGTTTCTCTTAGAGTTTTACCGCGGCAAAGTGCTGCTGCGGTTCGGCAATCGCCTGCTGCGCCGCAACCAGCTGCAGTTCATACTCGCCCATCTGATGCGTTTTCAGCATCACCTCATACACCGCTGCCGTCACGTGCTCCAGCGCCTGCTGGAGAGACAGGCCGTGCAGCAGATCGACCAGCAGCAGCCCGCTGGTGAGGTCGCCCACGCCAACCGGCTGGCGCACGCCGAAATCGATCAGCGGGCGGGCAATGTGCCAGGCTTCATCGACCGTCACCAGCAGCATTTCAAAGCGATCGCTGCGATAGCCGGCTCGCGCCAGATGCTTAATTAGCACGACTTTTGGCCCACGGGCAATGAGTTCGCGTGCAGCTGCTACCGCTTCTGCCACGTCCGCCACCTGACGGCCGCTGAGCATTTCCAGCTCCAGCAGGTTTGGCGCAATGATGTCGCTGGCTGGCAGTGAGGCATGAGTATGAAACTCCGCCACGCCCGGCGCCACAATACAGCCTTTCTCCGGATGCCCCATCACCGGGTCACAGAAATACCAGGCGTCCGGATTGGCGGCTTTCACCATGCGCACGATCTCAAGGATAGCTTCGCCCTGCTCGGCAGAGCCAAGATAGCCGCTAAGCACGGCATTGCAGGTTTTCAGGCGGTCAATATCGCCAATCCCGCGCGCGATGTCCGTCAGGTGGCTGGCCGGCATCACGGAACCGGTCCAGTGGCCGTACTGAGTATGGTTGGAGAACTGTACGGTATTCAGCGGCCAAACGTTTGCGCCAAGGCGACGCATGGGGAATTCTGCTGCGCTGTTACCCGCATGACCAAAGACCGTATGAGACTGGATGGAGAGAATGTTTTTCATCGCGCTAACCTGACCTTTCTTGCCATTAAAAAAGCCGGCGTTAACCGGCTTAGGGACGGAGCAAAACCCCGACCGATTTTATTATTTCCAGCTGATTAAGCTGTAGTTCTTTTTACCGCGGCGCAGCAGCGTGTACTTATCGAACAGGCGGTCATCAGCGCTAAACGCATACTCGGCGTTAGTCTGCAGCGTGCCGTTAATGCTGACGGATTTGGCATCAATCAGTTTGCGCGCCTGCCCGCGGGAGGGGGCCAGTTCAGAATCAACCAGCGCCTGCTGCAGATCCTGACCGGACTCCAGCTCCACGCCCGGCATACCGTCCTGCGCCAGCTGCGCCAGATCCTGCTCTGTCAGCTCGCTCAGTGCGCCGGAGAACAGGCTTTGGGTGATGCGTTTAGCCGCCACCAGGCCCTCTTCGCCGTGCACCAGTCTGGTGACCTGCTCGGCCAGGACATACTGGGCGCGGGGTGCTTTGCCGCTGTTTTTGTCTTCTTCTTCCAGCGCATTGATCTCGTCAATGCTCATAAAGGTGAAGAACTTCAGGAAGCGATAAACGTCAGCGTCAGCGGTGTTGATCCAGAACTGATAGAACTTATACGGGCTGGTTTTCTTCGCGTCCAGCCACACTGCGCCACCTTCGGTCTTGCCAAATTTGGTGCCGTCTGACTTGGTGATCAGCGGAACGGTCAGGCCAAAGACCTGATTCTGATGCAGGCGGCGCGTCAGATCGATGCCGGAGGTAATGTTGCCCCACTGGTCGGAACCCCCAATCTGCAGCGCCACGCCGTGACGCTCGTTCAGGCAGGCAAAGTCATAGCCCTGCAGCAGGTTGTAAGAGAATTCGGTGAAGGAGATCCCCTGGTCATCGCGGTTCAGGCGCTGCTTAACGGCTTCCTTGTTGATCATCTGATTCACAGAGAAATGCTTGCCGATATCACGCAGGAAGGTCAGCACGTTCATGCCGCCAAACCAGTCATAGTTATTGGCCGCAATGGCGCTGTTGTCACCGCAGTTAAAATCGAGGAACGGTGCTACCTGGTGGCGGATTTTTTCCACCCACTCATTCACGGTATCGCTGGTGTTCAGCTTGCGCTCGGCCGCTTTAAAACTCGGGTCACCGATCAGACCGGTAGCCCCACCGACCAGTGCCACAGGCTTGTGTCCGGCATCCTGAAAACGCTTCAGGCAGAGCAACGGCACCAGATGCCCCAAATGCAAGCTGTCGGCAGTCGGATCGAAACCGCAATAGAGAGCGATTGGCCCCTGTGCCAGTCGTTCTGCTAACGCTTCCTCGTCCGTTACCTGGGCAACAAGGCCCCGCTCTTGCAATTGTTTGATCAGGTTACTGCTGGCCATCTAAGACTCCATGTAAAAAAAGTCTGCACCTGGGCTGGTACACAGCTTTCCGCTGAAACGCGGAGAAAAAATAAGGGGTATAGAATAAAGCGCGGGATCGGGCTGGTCCAGCGCTTAGCGGCATTATTTCGTGTTTACGGTGCCAGGCGGTCAATTTTCCACGCATCGCCTTCGCGCTGGTAGAAAAATCGGTCATGCAGGCGGTGAGCCCCCCCCTGCCAGAACTCCATTGAGTCGATTTTGATGCGGTAGCCACCCCAGAAACTCGGCAAGGGGATCTCGCCCTGCTGAAACTTCTGCTTCAGCTCGAGGAACTTGCCTTCCAGCACGCCACGCGCCGAAATACGGCTCGACTGCTTTGACACCCAGGCACCGAGCTGGCTGTCGCGCGGGCGGCTGTGGAAATACTTCACCACTTCCAGCGTCGACAGGCGTTCCACGCTGCCCAGCACCATCACCTGGCGCTCCAGCATATGCCATGGGAACAGCAGGCTGATGCGCGGATTGGTTTCCAGCTGCTTCGCTTTGCGGCTCCCCAGATTGGTATAAAACACCATACCCTGAGCATCGAAATGCTTGAGCAGCACGATACGTTGATAGGGCTGGCCCTGCTCGTCTACGGTCGCGACGCTCATGGCCGTCGGATCCGGCAGCTGAGCCTCAACCGCCTGGTTAAGCCAGTGTTCAAACAGGCTCAACGGGTCTTCAGGAAGATCCTTGCGGCGCAGGCCACCGCGCGTATATTCACGGCGCAGATGGGCTATTTGTTGCAGGTGATCGCTGTCGGTCATCATTGCGGCTTCTGAGTAGTGAGGGATACGGCATTGTGCGCCGCACCCTGCAATATTTCAATCAGTTAACGGGCTGGAACCTGCTGACAGTCGTTAATAATTATTCGGTCGTTGCGCTCAACAAAGGCACTCTCGCCCTTTGACCAGAAGGTATAATGACCGTCACTGTAGCGGGTGCCGGAAGCCGCAACCTGCTGCTTCAGAACCAGCTGTTCACCGTCCAGAATCAGGCTCACTTCCTCTTTGCTGTTATCCAGCTTCACCGTCAGCGGCAGGGTGCCACAGGTATAATGCAGTGTTTGCACCTGCTCTTGATCCTCTGGCTGGAAATAGCTACAGCCGGACAGGGCAACCAGTAAGCCTGCGAGATACCACTTTTTCATCATTCACTCCTTGTTAGTTCTCCACTCTGCAGTCAGGGTAGAGTGCCGTTTCAGACGATGCAATCAGCGAATTGGACGGTTTGCCGGGAATATTGCCCCGATAACAGAGGCTTCGCGCGCGCCGGTAACGGAGGGCAGATTGCCCGGCAGGCCGCTCAGCGTGCGCCAGGCTAGCCAGGCAAATGCCAGCGCCTCCATATCGTCTCCGCCGATCCCTGCCTCGTCCGTGCTGCTGACTTCGGTTCCCGCCAGCTGCGCCGCAATGCGCGCCATCAGCAGTGGATTACGCCCGCCGCCGCCACACACCAGCAGACGGTCACAACCGCCGCTCAGCAATACCTGCTCGCAAATCGTGGTGGCGGTCAGTTCCACCAGCGTCGCCTGCACATCCTGCGCTGCCAGCCCCGGGAAGGTGGAGAGTTGCTGTTCCAGCCAGCTGAGGTTGAAGTATTCTCGTCCGGTGCTTTTCGGTGCGGCCAGGGCGAAGTACGGGTCGCTCAGCATCTGCTGCAACAGCGGCCAGACTACGCTGCCCGATGCTCCCCATGCGCCATCCTTATCGTATGGCAGCCCCTGCTGACGCCAGACCCAGGCGTCCATCAGCATATTGCCGGGACCGGTGTCAAAACCGCGCAGCGTTTTGCCCGGCAGTAACAGGGAAAGATTGGCGATGCCACCGATATTCAGCACCATTCGCCGCTCGGTGGGATGGCTGAGCACTGCGTGATGAAACGCCGGGACCAGCGGCGCACCCTGCCCGCCAAGGGCCATATCGCGGCGGCGGAAATCGCCCACTACCGTAATCCCCGTCGCGGCAGCAATCTGGTTGTTGTCACCGATCTGCAGAGTGTTTGGCGCATCCCCCAGCGGCTCATGCCACACCGTCTGCCCGTGGCAACCTATGGCGACAATCTCCTCGCTGGCGATCCCCTGCTGTTTCAGCAACGCCTGCACGGCCTCGGCGAACAGTCGTCCCAGGCGGGTATCCAACTGGCCTAATTGTGAAAGCGTTAGCGACTGTCCCTGACATATCGCAAGGATCTGCAAGCGCAGTTCCTGAGGGATAGGATGACTGTAGCTTGCCTGCTGTGCCACCATCTGACCATCAATGGCGGCCAGTACCACATCAATACCATCAAGACTGGTACCGGACATCACGCCAATGTAGCGCCCTGAATTCATGCTTTACCCCTACCCGGGTGTGAGTTTCATGCTCCCAGCCTGGCAAAATTAACGCCGCAATTCTATGATTTAGGCATCTTTAATTGGCGATGAAATTTATCTGGCATTTTATGTTGTGATTGAAGCGACGTTTAATCGCGTTGCATTATGTTTCTGCGGTGCTTTTACAAACTATTAGTGAGTAACGTGCCGGTTGTGCCATATAATAATGCTATTGACCGCTGCTATGGTTGGCAGCACCTGTAACAGATAGGAGTTCTATTATGATGAAGCGTTTAGTCGTGGTGGCGCTTGCCGGGATGACGCTAGCTGGCTGTGTGAATGACAACACCCTTTCCGGTGATGTTTACAGTGCCTCTGAAGCGAAACAGGTGCAGAGAGTGACCTATGGCACGCTGGTTTCTGTGCGTCCGGTACAGATCCAGGGTGGCGATGATAGCAATATTATCGGGGCGATTGGTGGTGCAGTGCTGGGTGGTTTCCTTGGTAACACCGTCGGTGGCGGTACCGGGCGCAGCCTTGCCACGGCAGCCGGTGCCGTGGCGGGTGGTGTAGCAGGCCAGGGCGTGCAGGGCTCTCTGAACAAGAGCCAGGGTGTAGAGCTGGAAATCCGTCAGGATGATGGCAACACCATCATGGTGGTACAGAAACAGGCAGCCAGCCGTTATGCCGTTGGCCAGCGTGTTTCCATGGCGTCAAACGGCAGCCAGGTCACCGTTTCCCCACGCTAATCCGCAATCCGCTCGTATGATAAAAAAACCGGCCTGAGAGCCGGTTTTTTTATTCGTCTTTTCCCTGAAGTTCAAGGATATTTTTTTCCAACCTGGCGATCAGCGTCACCATCTTGTCGATCTCCGCCTGCGAAATGCCCGCGAGGATATCATCGCGAGTGGCGTCAATAACGTGCTCAACCTGAGTGATAATCGGCTCGGCCTGTTGTGTCAGCTTGATGCGTTTCGCCCTGCGGTCACTGGCGCAGGTGCTGCGCGTAATCAAACCTTTCTCTTCAAGCTGGTCCAGCGTGCGTACCAGAGAAGGCTGTTCGATACCAATGGCTTTTGCTAACTGAATCTGCGACTGCTCAGGCGGAAGCTGATGGATATTATGCAACGTAACCCAGTGGGTTTGCGTCAGCTCCAACGGCTTGAGTCGCTGATCGATCAGAGCACGCCAGATGCGTACTAATCTTGCAAGGTCGGTTCCCAAGGGGGTATCCAATTTCAACTCCTTATAATTAGCTTGCTAGCTATCACGCCTCATTCTAGACTATTCTGCGAGTTTACAGGACAAAATACAAATCCATCCTTAGAGATGTCGTATTAAGTTGTCGGTCGCCTGCAACGCACCGGGAAGAAGGATTCAGCGTTTGATAACATCACTTTTGCCCTCAGCAAGTCCCTTCACCGACCTGGTGTTGGGTGCTTCGCTCTATTTTCCACCGCTGTTTAAAGCCGTTTTACTCGGTTTTTTCATCTGGCTGCTGCTTCACCCCCTGCTGCGAGACTGGATGTATTCAGGTGAAATCTGGCACCCCACGCTACTGGATCTCTCGCTGTTCATTCTCTGCGTAGCAGCTTCGCTGTGGCTATTCATCACCGGGTAAGACTATGAAACTGAGTTCACTGAAGTACTTTTCAACCCTGATTTTTTTCACTGCTGCGATCGCGGCGGGCTGGTGGATGTGGAACTACTACATGCAGTCGCCGTGGACGCGTGATGGCAAAGTTCGTGCTGAACTGGTGAGCATCACGCCGCAGGTTTCCGGACGAATTGAGAAGCTGGACGTTGAGGACAACCAGTTTGTTCACAAAGGGGAGCGGCTGTTCACGCTGGATGATGAACCTTTCCGGATTGCCGTGCTCAATGCAGAGGCAAAGCTGGCGCAGGCGCAGTCTGACCTCGTCAAAGCAGAGCATGAAGCCCGCCGCCGCCAGAACCTGCCGCGTAATGTGATTTCCGCAGAAGATCTCGATGCGGCCAACCTGCAGGCAAAATCGATGGATTCAGCCGCGAAAGCTGCGCAGGCGGAGCTGGATCAGGCTAAGTGGAATCTGTCACAAACGGTGGTTTATGCGCCCACCGATGGCTGGATTAATAATCTGGCTACGCGTATCGGCGATTACGCCACCACCGGAACGCCCCTGTTTGTGCTGGTCGATAGCCACTCTTTCTATGTTGTCGGCTATTTTGAAGAGACCAAGCTGCGCCACATCAAACCCGGTGCGCAGGCCAATATTCGTCTCTACAGCGACGACCGTCAACTCGCGGGAACCGTGCAAAGCATTGGCCGGGCTATCTACGATCAAAGTGTAGAAACTGACAGCGGGCTGACGCCGGATATCAAACCGAATGTTCCCTGGGTCAGGCTGGCACAGCGTGTTCCCGTGCGAATAAAGCTTGCGAACGTCCCTCCGGACGCATCGCTGGTTGCCGGAACAACCTGTACCATTTCGATCCAGCACTGAGGCCCTGATGAATTTTAGCTGGCTGGAATGGCAGCAACTTCCGTGGATCAAAGCCACGAGTGGCCAATGGCGCTATGCCCTGCGCAACGCGATTGCCATGTGTCTGGCGCTGAGCATCGCTTACGGATTACAGCTGGATGAACCCTACTGGGCAATGACCTCCGCTGCCGTAGTCAGTTTCCCTACCCTGGGCGGCGTAATCAGTAAAAGCCTGGGCCGTATTGTCGGCAGCATGCTAGGGGCCGCTGCCGCGCTGATTATTGCCGGGCATACCCTGAACGACCCATGGCTTTTTGCTGTGGCCATTGCTGGCTGGCTGGCGCTCTGCACCTGGGTGTCGAATCATTATCAAAATAACGTCGCTTATGCTTTTTCTTTGGCGGGTTATACTGCAGCAATTATCGCGTTTACCAGCGTCAACGTGGTTGAAATCGATGATATCTGGACTATCGCTCAGGCGCGCGTCTGCGAGGTTATCTCCGGGATCCTCTGCGGCGGCCTGATGATGATGATATTGCCCAGCACCTCAGATGGTGATTCGCTGATTCGCTCGCTGAAAGAGATGCACGGCAAGCTGCTGGATCACGCTACCCTGCTGTTGCAGCGTGAAAGCACCGACAATATCCGCCAAGCCCATGAGAACGTTATCGGCCAGATCCTGACGATGAACCTGTTACGTATTCAGGCATTCTGGAGCCATTATCGTTTTCGGCGGCAAAACAATGTACTCAACTATATCCTCCACCAGCAGCTGCGCCTGACCAGCGTCATCTCCAGCCTGCGGCGAATGCTGCTACTGTGGGAAAATCCGCCCGAGGTGCTGTTTAGCGCTATGCATCAGATGCTGGCCGAGTTAGCCCGTGGGGATGCTGACAAATACCGGCTGGCACAAATTCTGCGCTCTGCGGCTCCGCAGGACCGCACGGATTATCGGCATCGTGCTTTCTGGAATCGTTTACGCTATTTCTGCTGGCTGTATCTGAATATCTCGCGCTGGTTACGACAGTTTGAACGCGCAGATAGCCAGGCCTGGCTTTCGCCTCCCCCCTCACCGCCACTGGCGCGCCAGGCCGATGGCGCCGAAGCGGGGTGGAATGCCTTACGCACTTTCTGCGTTATTTTACTGGGATGTAGTTTTTCTATCGCCACTCAGTGGGAGTCGGGACCGTCAGCCCTGACGCTGGCAGCCATTAGCTGCGTGCTTTACTCATCATCCCCTTCCCCTACCAGCAGCGTTTCGCTGTTGTTAAAAACCCTTGGCCTGCTGTCGATATTCAGCTTTGTCATGAAGTTTGGCCTGATGGTGCAGGTTAACGTTCTGTGGCAATTCCTTATTGTGCTATTTCCACTGCTGCTAACTTTACAACTGTTCAAACTTCAGCAAAAAAAACGGGCGGCACTCTGGGGTCAGCTGATCGTCTTTATGGGCTCTTTCCTCGCCGTAACTAATCCACCCACCTATGATTATCAAAGCTTTATCAATGATAACCTGGCCAAAGTCTGCGGCGTGATGCTGGTTTGGATAGCCTTTCATATTCTTCGCCCCAGCTCGGACAAACGCCGCAGTCGGCGCCACATCCGTTCGCTACGCCGGGAGTTCGTTGACCAGTTAGGCAGGCACCCACGGCTCAATCAGGACAGTTTTGAGTCACTGATCTACCACCGCATTGACCAGCTCAATAACAGCCGTGACGATCAGGCCCGTTTGTGGCTGTTGCGCTGGGGAGTGGTACTACTGAACTGTTCGCATATCGCCTGGCAGCTGCGCGAATGGCGCCCTCGAACGCCTGAACTGGCGCAAATCCGCGATGCGGTTCTGAAGGATCTGCAAACCATCATCAGCGAGCGCGGTGTTCATCACGTTTCACTCAATGACACGCTCAACACGCTGCAGCAGCGCATTGATATGTTGAGCCGTGCTCAGGAAGAACAGGAAACGGAACTGGCGGGCATTATCTGGCGCTTACTCTGTTCGTTGTCACAGCTCAGACAGGGCTAAACCCAGTTTTTGCGCAGTCGCTCTGAAAATTAATAACAGGCGGTATTATTTTTACGCAGACAGGTTTAATCTCCTCGCCAGTGAGCATAAAATAGCCGACGGAGAACGACACCGTGTTCAGGGAGGATGAGATGCATACTGGGATGAAAAACAGACACTCGCACGATGATTTAACGGTTATCAGGCTTTCACAGCAAGAAATGCAGCGATCTCAACAGGTGATGGCGTCATCTCTGCATGAGCTGAAACAGGCGCAGCAGGCCTCTGATTTATCACTGCAGGACGTGAAGCAAACGCAACAGGCGATGGCATCATCACTGCACGAGCTGAAACAGGCGCAGCAGGCAACTGATTTATCGCTGCAGGACGTGAAGCAAACGCAACAGGTGATGGCGTCATCACTGCACGAGCTGAAACAGGCGCAGCAGGCGACTGATTTATCGCTGCAGGACGTGAAGCAAACGCAACAGGTGATGGCGTCTTCAATGCACGAGCTGAAACAGGCGCAGCAGGCGACTGATTTTTCGGTGCAGGAGCTGAAAATTTCATTTCAGAAAATGGATGTTTCACAGCAGGAAATGAAGCAGTCGCAGCAGGAAATGAAACTCGATATTCGCGCGCTGCAGCAGGGCCAGTTGGGTCTGGTGAAAGACATTTCGGGGCTGGTTAAACGCCAGGAGCTGGAAGAACTGCGTGCGGAAACCCAGGAAGAGTTTCGCCTGGTGCGTTGTGAAATGCGCAGTATGCGCACCGAACTTAAAGCAGAAATCGGCATCCTAAGAAACGATGCGCGTGCCGATTTCAGGCTGCTGTTCGGAGCGTTAATTACCCTCGCCATTGGCATGACAGGCCTGCTGGCGAAGGCATTTCACTGGATATAAGAGTTTAAGGTACGTCGTATCCCAGTGCAGCTTTACGGATGCGGAACCACTGCTGGCGGTTCAGCGTTATCTGTGTTGAAGCAGCTGAACTGCGCACGCGCTCAATTTTCCCACTGCCGATAATCGGTAATGGTTGCGAAGGAAGTTGCAGTATCCACGCATAAATCAGCTGCTCGATCGTTTCGGCTCCGGTTTCCTGCTGAATGAGCTTGAGCTCATCGCGCAACGGCTGATATTCCGCGCCGGTAAACATTTTACCACCCGCCAGGCATGACCACGCCATGGGTTTAATGCGCAGCTGCTGACACTGGTCGAGAGTACCGTCCAACAGAAGGGGCTGATAAACCGGGGAAATCTCCACCTGATTGGTGACCAGCGTAAACGGTAGTCGCGACTGCAGCAGGGAAAACTGCGTGGGAGTAAAGTTGGAGACGCCAAAGTGCTTAACCTTGCCGCTTTGATGCAACTGCAGGAAGGCACTGGCCACCTCGTCCGCATCCATCAGCGGATCGGGGCGGTGGATCAACAACAAATCGAGATAATCAGTATTAAAGTGACGCAGGGAGTTGTCGGCGCTCTGAATAATATGCGCAGCATCGGTGATGTAGTGGCCAAGCTTGTGGTCTGGGTTCGCCGTAGTGGCAATACCGCATTTGGTCACCAGCTCCAGACGCTCGCGCAGCTGAGGCTGCAAACGTAGCGCTTTACCGAATTCAGCTTCACACAGATAGCCGCCATAGATATCGGCATGATCGACAGTAGTTATGCCGCACTCAAGGTGCTGTTCGATAAAACTGACCAGCTGCTGCGAGGTCATTTCCCACTCCATCAGCCGCCAGTAGCCCATCACCATGCGGGAAAAAACCGGGCCCTGTGGGGCGATCTGCACGCGTTGTAACATCTGTACTCTCCGTTAGCGAAATGACTAAACGCATGATACACCATCACTCCGCACCGGAAGCACGTTGCCGTCAAGCTTACCGTCAAAACAGCGTTGGCTGTTCCGGTTCGTCAGGTGCAGCTGCCGCGCCCACTCTCTGCAGCCGCAGAAAGCGCTGGCGACACAGGCGTAGTACCTCGCGCTTTTGCGCATCACTGAATTTCATCCAGTTAAACCGCTCGTCGCGGCTGCGCAGACAGCCCCGGCAGTATCCGCGATCGTCCGCCTGGCAGATCCCGCGGCAGGGACTGGGTACCGGGAAAAACTCAAGTTGTTCAGCCACCCTAACTCCTGATTGCTCTACCTGATATTTATTGAAGACGGCTCAGTCGATGTCTGCAAGCGTGACGCGGTGGTTTTTACTGAAATAATCGCGCAATGCGCGTATTGCCTGGCGGCTTTTTTCCGGTAAAACCCGTTCGAGCGTCAGCGCCGTTAATTTTAGCGGCGCCGCACGCCACTCCGGTAACAGCAGCATTAGTTGACCACTACGCAGCTCTTCCTGAATTTCCTGCAGCGGCTGAAGCGATAGCCCCATTCCCGCCACGGTAAAAGCGCGCATCACGTGCATAC
Organism: Erwinia aphidicola; assembly: GCF_014773485.1. GTDB lineage: Bacteria > Pseudomonadota > Gammaproteobacteria > Enterobacterales > Enterobacteriaceae > Erwinia > Erwinia aphidicola. Next base: position 36,722 of record NZ_JACXBP010000006.1, read on the forward strand.
TGTCGCTAACCACCTGCCCTTCGGCAAGACGCAGGGTCAGCTCGCCTTCACGCGGATGATGGAAGTCGATGTGGCGATGAGAGTGGTGTCCGTGGATCCAGCGATGCGCTGACAGTGCCTGCGGCGTCTCCGGTACGCCATAACGGGTAAGGTAAGCCGGTGCCGCACAGATCACCATCGGCCACTCAGCCAGCGGGTGAGCAATGATGTTGGCATCGCTCAACTGGCGGCTAAAACGCAGCGCAATATCAATGCGATGTTCAATCATATCCAGCACGTTATCGGTGGCAATAATACGCAGACGAAGGCCGGGATGCTGCTGCAGTAACGGTGATAGCGCACTGCACAGTGGCTGGCCACCGATCCCCGGCGTAGAACTGATGCGCAGCTCCCCGGTCAAGGTATCACGCATCTCAGCCAGCCTTTGCTCCGCCTCCTGGGCATTTTTAAGCATCGCCTCACAGCCCGGATAGAATGCTGCACCGGCCTCGGATAGCGTCAGCTTACGGGTCGAACGGTGCAGCAACGGCACGCCGACCGCCTGCTCAAGCGCGCGCAAATGCTGACTGACTGCAGAGGGTGACATAGCCAGGCAGCGTGCTGCCGCCGCAAGAGAACCTTCCCTGACCACGGTGGCAAACACCGCCATACGGTTGAGTTTTTCCATGATTAGTAAGTATTACTTCATTATAAAAGCATAAATATGCCACTTATCGCTCTGCTTGTTAAGCTGTAGAGTGCAATACACACTTACAGAGGAGCATTGCTATGAAAATTACCATCATTGGCGCAAGCGGTTTTGTCGGGCCGGACATCGTTAAAGAAGCACTGGCACGCGGCCACCAGGTGGTCGCCGTTTCCCGCTCCGGCAAAAATTTGCCTGTGGATAGCCATCTGACTCAGGCACTGGGTGATATCCACGACAGCGAGTGGTTGAGCGGCGTACTTAACGGTCAGGATGCGGTTATCAGCGCCTATAATCCCGGCTGGGCAGAGAGCGACCTGTTTGAAAAATTCACGCGCGGCAGCAATCAGATTCTGACAGCGGTGAAAAGCAGTGGCGTGCAGCGTTTGCTGGTGGTTGGCGGTGCGGGCAGTCTTGAGGTCGCTCCGGGGGTTGAACTGGTCGATACTGAGGCATTCCCGGCGAATATCAAGCCCGGAGCGCTGGGAGCGCGGGCATTACGTAATCAGCTACAGGCAGAAGAGGGCCAGCTGGAGTGGACCTATCTCTCGCCTGCGGCATTTCTTGAACCCGGGCCGCGCACCGCACAATTCCGGGTTGGCAACACCTCGCTACTGATGAATGGTGATAAGCCCGCTTCAATCAGCGTCGCCGACCTGGCGGTGGCAATCCTTGATGAGATCGAAAAGCCACAGCATATCCGCCAGCAATTTACCGTTGCTTACTAATTTACCCAGCCCGCTGCGGTGGGCTAATCACACGATGGTTAAAAGGTTAAGGTTTACCTAAGGTTTTCTGGCTATGATACGCTAAGATTATTCTGCATTTGGAATGCCATGAAACCCTTGTTTACTAAGTTACGTTGTAACGAAATTACGTTTAATCTTATCGCTGCGCTTTTCTTTACCCTGGTTTTAAACAGTGTCTTTATTGTCCGGGCCTGGGAAACCATCCCTTACCTCCATTTTCCTGACTACCTGTTTGCCGCCTCTATCCCACTGGTGCTGTTCTGCGCGTTCACCCTGATTTTTAGCGTGCTGGCTTTACCGTGGCTGCGTAAACCGCTGCTGGCTGTGCTGATTCTGGCGGGCGCAGCGGCCAACTATTTTATCTACAGTTTCGGTACCGTGATCGATACCAATATGATCCAGAACGTATTTGAAACGGATGTGCAGGAAGCGACCGCACTGTTCAACCTGCGCTATCTGGTGTGGATGCTGCTGCTTGCAGCTTTACCTGTTGCCCTGCTCTGCCTGACAAAAATTGAGAACAATCGTCCGTGGTGGATGGCCATTGCATGGCGCGCCGTGACCTCTCTTGCTGCCGTGGTGCTAATACTGTTGGCCGCGGCGCTCTTCTATAAAGACTACGCCTCAATGATCCGCAATAACAAAGGGCTGGTAAAAATGGTCACCCCGGCGAATGTGGTCAGCGGCATCGGCCACTATGTGGATAATCGCTGGTTTGCTGGCGATCAGACGCTGGTCAAAATTGGCGAAGATGCCAAAAAAGGTCCTGTTATTCTCGGGGCAAAGAAAAAGACCCTGGTTATTTTCGTGCTGGGTGAAACTGCGCGGGCAGAAAACTTCTCACTTGGCGGCTATGCCCGCGAGACGAATCCAAAACTCAAGCGTGATAATGTCATCTATTATCAGCATGCCACCTCGTGCGGCACGGAAACTGCCATCTCTGTACCCTGCATGTTTTCTAATATGCCGCGTGAAAATTATGATGCCAGCCTCGCCCGCCATCAGGAAGGCCTGCTCGATGTGATGGCCCATGCGGGCGTTACCGTAATGTGGCGTGAAAATGATGGCGGCTGCAAAGGCGCCTGCAATCGCGTACCGCATACCGATATGACCAAATGGAACGTCACCGCACTGTGTAAAAGCGATTACTGCCTTGATGATGTTCTGCTGCACCGACTGAATAACTACATTGACAGCGTGAAGGATGACGCAGTAATTGTTCTGCATCAGATGGGCAGCCACGGCCCGGCGTACTATCTGCGTTATCCCGCTGAAATGCGCCAGTTCACGCCAACCTGCGACAGCAATCAGATTCAGGATTGCGACCATCAGGCACTGGTCAACACCTATGACAACTCGATCCTCTATACCGACTCGATGCTGGACAGCACCATTAGCCTGCTAAAGTCATACAGCGATAAATTCAACGTGGCGATGGTCTATCTTTCCGATCATGGTGAATCACTTGGCGAGCGTGGCATGTATCTGCACGGCGCGCCGTATCTCTTTGCGCCCAGTCAGCAAACGCATATTCCCTTGCTGCTGTGGATGTCGCCGGACTATGCCAGTACGTTTGGCATTAATCAGCAGTGTCTGAAACAGCAGGCTGAGCAGGATGATGTCTCGCAGGACAATATTTTTCATACCCTGCTGGGGATGCTTAACATAGAAACTAAAGAGTATCAGCCGAAGCTGGACATGATCCGTTCGTGCCGGCAAGGGGTATAAAGGGTTGAATGCGACCGTTCGGTCTAGTACCCTGCTGCGATGAATAAAACGACCCGCTTTGACACAAGAGAGCATCTGCTCAATACCGGCGAACAGCTCTGCCTGCAGTGCGGCTTCAACGGTATGGGCCTGATCGCGCTGCTGAAACAGGCAGAAGTGCCTAAAGGGTCGTTCTATCACTATTTTCCTTCTAAGGAAGCGTTCGGCGTGGCGATGCTTGAGCGTTACTTCGCCCGCTATCATCAGCGCCTGTCTGACTATCTCAATGATCATCAGATAAGCTATCGTCAGCGCGTACTGGATTACTATCAGCAGTCGCTTTCGTTCTGCCAGGAGAGCAGCTTCGCCGGGTGCCTGTCGGTTAAGCTGTCGGCCGAAGTCTGCGATCTCTCTGAAGCGATGCGCAGCGCGCTGCATGCCGGGTCTGAAGCATTGATGGCCACGCTGGTCAAGGCGCTGATGAAAGCGCAGCAGCAGGGTACGCTGTCAGCCGAAATCAACTGCTCCCAGTGCGCAGTAACGTTATACACTTTGTGGCTGGGAGCCAGCCTGCAAAGTAAAATCTGCCGTGACAATGCGCCGTTGCTCAACGCATGGCAGGAAATGACACGCATTCTACGCGAAGCGTAAAAAAACCACCTTTTCTAGTCGACCGGTCTACCAGGAGTAAGTTATGGAACTGAAAAAACTGTTCACCCCTCTCAAAACCGGCGCAATCACCGTGCCGAACCGCATTTTTATGGCACCGCTGACGCGTCTGCGCAGTATTGAACCCGGTGATATCCCGACTCCGCTGATGGGCGAATATTACCGTCAGCGCGCCAGCGCAGGATTAATTATTACCGAAGCCACACAGATCAGTGCGCAGGCGAAAGGCTATGCCGGTGCGCCAGGCTTACATTCGGCTGAACAGATCGGCATGTGGAAAGCCATCAATGAAGGTATTCATCAGGATGGCGGTCACAGTGCCGTTCAGCTGTGGCACACCGGACGTATCTCGCACACTAGCGTGCAGCCTGAGGGCGCGGCGCCGGTATCGGCTTCCGCCATTAATGCTGAAACGCGCACTTCACTGCGTGATGACGCGGGTAACGCCATGCGCGAAGCCACCTCGACGCCACGCGCCCTGACAACCGAAGAAGTGGCCGGTGTGGTCAATGATTTCCGTCAGGCAGTCAGCAACGCTCGCGAAGCTGATTTTGACCTGGTTGAGCTGCACAGCGCTCACGGTTACCTGATCCATCAGTTCCTGTCCCCTGCCTCAAACCAGCGTGACGACCAGTACGGCGGCAGCATCGAAAATCGCACGCGTTTCGCGCTGGAAGTGGTTGATGCCGCGATCGCCGCCTGGAGCGCAGACCGCATCGCTATCCGTATTTCACCTCTGGGCCCGTTTAATGGACTGGACAATGGTGAAGATCAGGAAGAAGCCGCACTGTATTACATTGCTGAGCTGGCAAAACGCCAACTTGCCTATCTGCATATTTCTGAACCAGACTGGGCGGGCGGGAAGCCATACAGCGAGAGCTTCCGTAAGGCTATCCGTGCCGTTTACCCTGGCGTGATTGTCGGAGCCGGCGGTTACACCGCAGAAAAAGCGGAAACGCTGATTGAACAGGGCCTGATCGACGCCGTTGCTTTTGGCCGCAGCTACATTGCCAACCCGGACTTGGTCGAGCGCCTGAAAAAGAACGCTGAACTGAATGAACCACAGCCGGAAACCTTCTACGGTGGCGGTGCAAAAGGCTATACCGATTACCCGGTTCTGGGCTAAGGGTTCGCAGCGGTTGCTATAACCGCTATACTGGATTTTTTACGTCATCCACCGATGGCGCCGATACATGAGGATGTTATGCGTTTACTTCACACCATGCTGCGCGTTGGCGATCTGCAACGCTCCGTTGATTTTTACACTAAGGTGCTGGGCATGAAGCTGCTGCGCACCAGTGAAAACACCGAATATAAGTACACCCTCGCGTTTGTCGGCTATACCGAAGAGAGTGAAGGTGCCGTTATCGAGCTGACCTATAACTGGGGCGTAGATAAGTATGACCTCGGCAATGCTTATGGTCATATCGCACTGGGCGTAGACGATTGTGCCGCCACCTGCGACCGCATTCGTAATGATGGTGGCAATGTCACCCGTGAAGCCGGCCCGGTAAAAGGCGGCAGTACCATTATTGCTTTTGTTGAAGATCCGGACGGTTATAAAATCGAACTGATCGAAAACAAACATGCTGGTCACGGTCTGGGCAATTAATTGTTTAGGGTGCCTTTTTGGCACCCTCTCCCTTCCTGTTTGCTGCATCCTGCAGTGAAATTTGCCATAATGTGCGCTGCCTTTTTTCCGCCTATGAGATGCCGATGTCTGAATCGAATGAACTGAACACCCTGAGCAGCCGTTTTCGCGGTTTTTATCCAGTGGTGATTGACGTTGAAACCGCCGGTTTTGATGCCAAAACTAACGCTTTACTGGAAATCGCTGCGGTCACGCTTAAGATGGACGACAATGGCTGGCTGGAAAAAGATGAGACGCTGCACTTCCATGTCGAACCCTTTGTCGGCTCAGTTCTGCAACCCGAAGCGCTGGCGTTCAACGGCATCGACCCGAACAACCCTTTGCGCGGCGCAGTGAGCGAGTACGAAGCGCTGCATGCGATTTTCAAACTGGTGCGTAAAGGCGTGAAGGATCAGGGCTGTAACCGGGCGATCATGGTGGCACACAACGCAACTTTCGACCTGAACTTTATGAACGCCGCCGCCGAGCGCGCCAGCCTGAAGCGCAACCCTTTCCATCCGTTTGTCACCTTTGATACGGCGGCATTGAGTGGTCTGGTGCTGGGGCAAACCGTTCTGGCTAAAGCCTGCACCACTGCCGGCATCGCTTTTGATAATACCCAGGCACACTCCGCACTGTATGACACGCTGCAGACCGCGGATCTGTTCTGTGAACTGGTTAATCGCTGGAAACGTCTGGGCGGCTGGCCGTTGCCCGCCAGCGCCGATGATCAACAGCAGGCTTAAACGCGCTGATTGAAAGATAAAAAAAACCGGAGCCATTTGGCTCCGGTTTTTATTTTGGGTGCACTCTCAAGCTTTAACGCTTATTCAGACGCTTCGCTCGGATATTTTGCCGCAGTTTCTTTAATCAGACTCTGCAGTTCGCCGCGCTGGTACATTTCAATGATGATATCGCAGCCGCCGACCAGCTCACCGTCAACCCACAGCTGTGGGAAGGTCGGCCAGTTGGCATACTTCGGCATTTCAGCACGGATGTCCGGGTTCAGCAGAATATCAACATAGGCGAAACGCTCGCCGCAAGCTGAAAGCGCCTGAACAGCCTGCGCGGAGAAGCCGCAGCTTGGCAGTTTCGGGGAGCCTTTCATATACAGCAGGATCGGGTTTTCTGCGATCTGGCGCTGAATTTTTTCAACAGTACTCATAAATGCCTTCCTCAATACGATACTTCGTGTTTAGTTATTGTAGCGATTCTGTCCAGGCGATGAAAATGACATTTTCAGCAACAGCGTCAGCTTGTGCGCTGTCGTGGAACAGGTGATGGTGACAAAATAACATTTTCTTATCATCAATTCTCCCTCTGTCATGCGCGAAAGTGCAGTAACCGCTGACTTAACCACCTGATTGTGCTCAATTTCAAAGCGTTTACTTGATCTGTATTATTGAAACAAAAAAGACCTTACCTTTTGTTAAGAAGTTAGATTAGAATCGGGTCAACCTTCTGCTTTAGCGCAGAAATCACTTTTTCTGGCTGTGTTGCAGTGTTTTGCAGCGCACAAACTGTTAATGAGAACAATGCGTTCACTCATCACACTCATTCTGCTGGCCTTTGCTCAGCTATTTTTTAACCTGGCGCACGCATCGCCACATGCTCCTATTAATGCAAATCAACATAAAGTTGATAGCAGCGCTGCCAGTAAGGATGACCGGCGTAAACGCCGCCCGGTCAAAGCCGCCTCAACCAAAAAAGTCAAAGAACCCCTCAGCAAAAAAAGTAAACAACCAGCCAAAACCACGCGTACAACCGTTGCGCAGAAACTTAAGCTGAAAAAGAAACCTGCTGCTGAGCCGGTAAATAAGATTAACGTCGCAAAAAACAAAACCACGGCTAAAAAGCTGGCTAAGAACGAAGGCAAAAAACGCTACGGTCGCCAGCGCGCAGATAAAAAACTCGAATCGCGCGTAGCAGAGAGTACCAATGCGCCGCTCAAGCTGAGCAAAGCTCACCGCGCGCGCTATCAGAAAGCTCGTGAGACAGCGATGAATAAACTGATGGGTCAGCTAGGGAAACCCTACCAGTGGGGCGGAACCTCGCCAAAAACCGGCTTCGACTGCAGTGGGCTGGTTTGGTATGCCTATAAAGATTTAGTGAAATTCAAGATCCCACGTACCGCGAATGAGATGTATCACCTGCGTGACGCGGCCTCGATCAAACGCGATGAGTTGGAAAAAGGCGATTTGGTATTTTTCCGCATTAATGGTCGCGGCACTGCCGACCATGTGGGCGTCTATCTGGGCGGTGGGAAATTTATCCAGTCACCACGCACCGGCAAAGATATCCAGGTGAGCGCGCTGACGGAAGACTACTGGCAGGAGCACTACATTGGTGCCCGGCGCATGATGACACCGAAAACCATTCGTTAAACGCTAAAGAGAACGGGAGGAGCGACCTCCTCCCGGTGAAACTTAGTGCATTACTGCCGTGATGCTAAACGCAATAATCATCAGCAGTGAACCCACAACCGTCAGCAGTGTCATTTTCATATCGGTATTCATTTCCCCCCCCTTAATAACCCTGTTTAAAGTAAGCCAATAGATTTTCCCACAGTAGCCCGTAAAAATCTCGTTTTCTTTGCGCAGCCTTGCTAGAATTCCTCTTTTCCGTTGCGCAACAAGCACGGAAGTGATTTTACTCAGCACCGCATGTCACTCTACGGACGATTTAACCCCATCCTGACCCTTTGAGACAGCATCCATCATTATTCTGGGCGGCCAGAAATGGCGGTGTTTAGGCAAACGTTTAACCAATTAGTTATCAGAGTGTTACGATAACGCCAGGAGTACGAGTTTAATGGCAACAATTAAGGATGTGGCAAAGCGCGCCGGTGTTTCCACCACCACCGTTTCCCATGTAATCAATAAAACGCGCTTTGTAGCTGAAGAGACGCGTGAAGCGGTATGGACGGCAATCAAAGAATTGCACTATTCTCCCAGCGCCGTTGCACGTAGTCTGAAGGTTAACCACACCAAAACTATTGGCCTGCTGGCAACGTCCAGCGAAGCCCCCTATTTTGCCGAGATTATCGAAGCCATTGAAAACCGTTGCTTTGCTAAAGGTTATACGCTGATCCTCGGCAATGCGCACAACGACATCCAGAAGCAGCAGGCTTATCTGTCGATGATGGCGCAAAAGCGCGTTGATGGCCTGTTGGTGATGTGCTCAGAATACCCCGATGAGCTGATTTCCATGCTGGAAGACAATCGTAATATCCCCATGGTGGTGATGGACTGGGGTGAATCGCGCGGCGACTTCACTGATACCGTACTGGATAACGCTTTCGAAGGTGGCTACCTTGCCGGGCGCTATTTGATTGAACGTGGGCATCGTGATATTGGCGCGATCCCGGGGCAGTTGGAGCGCAACACCGGCGGCGGCCGCCATGCTGGCTTTATCAAGGCTCTTAACGAAGCCGGCATCAGCCTGCGCGATGAGTGGCTGGTGCAGGGTGACTTCGAACCGGAATCCGGCTACCGCGCCATGCAGCAGATTTTGTCACAGAAGCAGCGCCCGACGGCGATCTTCTGCGGTGGCGATATCATGGCAATGGGGGCTATCTGTGCCGCTGATGAGATGGGCCTGCGTGTGCCACAGGATATTTCGGTGATCGGTTATGACAACGTGCGCAACGCGCGCTACTTCACGCCGGCGCTTACCACCGTCCACCAGCCAAAAGAGCGTCTGGGTGAAACTGCCTTTGATATGCTGCTCGACAGAATTACCAGCAAGCGTGAAGAGCCTCAGACCATTGAGGTGCACCCTTCGCTGATTGAGCGCCGTTCAGTGGCCGATGGCCCATTCCGCGATTATCGTCGTTAATCCTCAGGGTGATGTTGCGCAACGTCACCCTGGTACGGTTTCACTTAGCCACTCGGCGTTAAGCGTTTCGGTACTGCCCAGATGTTCCAGCAGCCAGCTTAACGCCGGGGAGACGCTCTGCTCTGACCAACTCAGGCAGCACGGGCTATCGGGAAAAGGGGCGGCAAGCGGCAGCTCGCACAACACCCCCTGCTCCAGCCACGGCTGAGCAAAGTGCCCTGGTACCATACCCACGCATAATCCGGCGCGCAGGCAGTCAAACGCGCTATCCCAGTCCGGCACCACCAGCCGCCGCTGGTTATTCAGCGTCCAGGTGGTGCGCTTTGGCAAGGCTCTGGAGGTATCCTCCAGCACCAGCGATGGCCACTCGCGTATCAACTCTTCATTTAACGGGCTGCTGTGGCCAAGCAGCGGATGCCCGGCCAGCACGACACAGCGCCAGTTCAAACTTCCCATATCGCGAAAAGCAAAACGCCCGCCGACAGGAATAGCCTGCGTCGCGCCAATCGCCACGTCGACGCGCCCGTCCGCCAGCGCATCCCAAACGCCGTTGAAAACCTCTGGCGTAATATGCAGCTCCATATCCGGGAAGTGGCGGTAAAAATCCACCACCAGCTGCCGGGTACGCGCCGGACGGACAATACGATCGACCGCGATATTAATCTGCCCACGCCAGCCGTTAGCCACCTGTTGACAGCGCCGACGCGTGGCGAGCATTTTTTTGATGACAACTCTGCCCTCTTCGCTGAATACGCGCCCGGCTTCGGTCAGCACCACGTCGCGGTGCCGCCGCTCAAACAGGCTAACGGCTAGCCACTCCTCCATCTGACGTACGGTATAGCTGACGGCAGAGGGCACGCGATGCAGTTCTGCCGCAGCAGCGGTAAAACTGCCGGTTCTGGCAACCGCATCAATAACTTCCAGAGAATGTTCAGACCACATAGCTTTGCCTTCAATTTTTTTCAACGCGACTGACGAATATTAGCGTTTCACAAGCCAGTCGGCACTCTATTACACTGCGTCGGTGAAAAATTTGTCTGATAAGAGTTAAAACAATGCGATCCAAAGGCTTTATGATTTACCTGGCACTGCTCAGCATGCTGGGTTTCCTTGCTACCGATATGTACCTGCCCGCATTTGGCGTGATGCAGCAAGACCTGGGCAGTGAAGCGGGTGCCATCAGCGCCAGCTTGAGTATATTTCTCGCCGGTTTCGCCTGCGCACAGCTTATCTGGGGGCCACTCTCCGACCGCATTGGCCGTAAACCCGTGCTGCTGATGGGCCTGAGCCTGTTTGCCATTGGCTGCGCGGCAATGCTGTGGGTGAACTCTGCCCCATGGCTGCTGGCGATGCGCTTTGTTCAGGCCGTTGGCGTCTGTGCTGCGGCGGTAAGCTGGCAGGCACTGGTGGTAGACCGCTACAGTGGAGCGCGTGCCAATCGCGTTTTTGCCACTATCATGCCGCTGGTTGCTCTTTCGCCCGCGCTGGCGCCGCTGCTGGGGGCGTGGCTACTGCAGCACTTTTCCTGGCGATCGATCTTCGTCGCGCTGCTGGTGATTAGCATCGGTTTGATCATCCCCACCCTGCGCCTGCCTGCACGCCCGGTAACCGACCATCGCGCACCTAAAACCGTCACTCCGGGCTTCTTCACTCTGCTGAAGTCACCCATTTACAGCGGCAATGTGGCAATTTATGCCGCCTGTTCAGCGAGTTTTTTTGCGTGGCTGACCGGCTCACCGTTTATTCTGGGAAAATTAGGCCTGTCACCCGCGGATATCGGTCTGAGCTACGTGCCGCAAACTGCCGCCTTCCTGATCGGTGGGTTTAGCTGTCGTTCACTGCTGAATCACTTTGCCGGCCGTCAGCTGTTGCCCTGGCTGCTGGCGTTTTACAGCCTGAGTATTGCCGGGCTTTATCTGGTTGCTCAGCAGGCCGAACCTTCTCTGTTTGCGCTGCTGCTGCCGTTCTGCGGCATGGCGATGGCTAACGGTGCGATTTATCCGATTGTTGTCTCTAATGCCCTGCTGCCCTTCCCGCAGGCAACCGGCAAAGCAGCAGCATTACAGAATATGTTGCAGCTGGGTTTGTGCTTCCTGGCTAGCCTGGCGGTATCGACCTGGATTGAGACGGCACTCCACACCACCGCGTTAGTGATGTTGCTGACTATTTTACTGGCAATTTTCGGCTATATTTTACAACGCTCCGCTGATAAAAAACGCCAGTGGGAAAATGCCTCCCAACAGGGCTAAGTGGTAGCAAATCATTTAGTTAGCACCCTAACAATAATGAATTGAATATTGCCTCACGTGAGCATATACTCCGTGAGGCACCATAAAATAATAAGTTAACAACATTTTAAGCGGGGAACGCCTACGGCGCTTTCCTGGTATTGAGATCCTGACAAGGCTGTCATGATGTTCTTCCGCGTGACATTCGTTACGGCCTCTACAGGTTTCAAATCAATCCTCTTTTTTACGTCGGATATCAGGCCACGGTTTTTGCCGTGCGTTTTCTCACAGATCTGTAGAAATTGACTATTCTATTTCTCAGGTTTCAATCACACAGGGTGATGGAGAAGCTATGAGTTCATCGTGTATAGAAGAAGTGAGCCTGGGGGACAACCAGTGGTATCGAATCGTCCAGGAAATGTTAAGCAAAGCAGACATTCAAATTAACGGTTCCCATCCCTGGGACATCCAGGTCCTCAACCCTGAGTTCTTCAAGCGCGTGATGCAGGAAGGATCGCTGGGGCTGGGCGAAAGCTACATGGATGGCTGGTGGGAATGTGAAAGGCTGGATATCTTTTTCCAGCGCGTTTTGAAGGCTCACCTCGATCAACAACTTCCTCATCATTTTCGCGATACTTTGCGTGTCGCCGCCGCACGTCTGACCAATCTGCAATCGCGTAAGCGGGCATGGATAGTGGGTAAAGAGCATTATGATTTGGGGAACGATCTGTTCACCCGCATGCTGGACCCCTTCATGCAATACTCCTGCGGTTACTGGAAAGAAGCGGAAACGCTGGAACAGGCACAGCAGGCTAAGCTGCAGATGATTTGCGAAAAGCTCCAGCTCGAACCGGGTATGTCGCTGCTGGACATCGGCTGTGGCTGGGGAGGCCTGGCTGAATACGCCGCGCGCAACTTTGGGGTAAAGGTGTTCGGCGTGACGATTTCAGCCGAACAGCAGAAGCTGGCTCAACAGCGCTGTGAGGGGCTGGACGTCACTATTTTGCTGCAGGATTATCGCGATCTGAACCAACAGTTTGACCGCATTGTTTCGGTAGGGATGTTTGAACACGTTGGCCCCAAAAATTACGCCACCTATTTTGAAGTCGTGGATCGTAATTTAAAACCTGACGGTCTGTTCCTGCTGCATACCATCGGTGCAAATCGCACCAACGACAATGTCGATGCCTGGATCAATAAATATATCTTCCCCAACGGGTGCCTGCCGTCGGTGCTGCATATTGCACAAGCCAGCGAGCCTCACTTCGTTATGGAAGACTGGCATAATATCGGGGCGGATTACGATCTTACGCTGATGGCGTGGTATCAGCGATTTCTCGCAGCATGGCCGGAACTGGCGGAAAAATACGGTGAGCGCTTTAAACGGATGTTTACCTACTACCTTAACTGCTGTGCCGGGGCGTTTCGCGCCAGGGATATTCAGCTTTGGCAGGTGGTATTTACTCACGGAGCGGAAGGCGGATTACGCGTAGCGCGCTAAAAGTGTCTAAGGGCGACAATCAGTCGCCCTTTATAATGGCTTTAAATCTCTTCCTGCTGTTCAGCTACTGCCGCAGCCAGCAGCGCGGCCTCGCGCTGCGCCAGAACACGTTCTACGGTTTCAACAATCGCCTGCGTATGGGGGTCGATCTCAATATTGACCTTATGGCCCAGACGCTTATTGCCCAGCGTGGTGCGCGCCAGCGTTTCCGGGATCAAATGCACACAGAATTTGGTGCGCGTGACTTCGCCCACGGTCAGACTAATACCGTCGATGCCAATAAATCCTTTATGCAGAATGTATTTCATCTGGCTGGCATCCTGCGGTTTAAACCAGATTTCACGATTGTTCTCTGAGGTGAGAATTTTACTGATTTCAGCCGTCGTCATGATATGACCCGACATCAGGTGGCCGCCGATTTCATCGCTGAATTTCGCCGCGCGTTCAACGTTCACCGTATCACCCACCTGCAGATCGCCGAGGTTAGTGATGCGCAGGGTTTCTTTGACCAGATCAAAGCTGACACGATCGCCATCAACGTCGGTCACCGTCAGGCAGCAGCCGTTATGGGAAACCGATGCACCCAGCTCCAGCCCTGGCAACAATGCCTCCGGCATTTTAATCACATGGGTACGAAAATTGGGTTTCTCTTCAATTGCCAGCACCTCTGCGGTGCCCTGCACAATACCGGTAAACATAACTGTTGCCTCAATCAATGTGTTTTCTCTGCGCTTAGTTTGCCCTGGCATCGTAGCAAAGCCAAATAAACTCCCGCACAATTGCGTGACACAAAGAGCTATTTTTTATGCATAAGATTGGCTATTTCTACTATCAACATTAAACTGGACCACCTGCTCTACTGACATTGCAAAAATGTGTCGACTTTTTCATCAGCAGTGGCTCCCCTCCCGATAATATATAAGGTGTATGCGTGCAGAAGTACCTCTCAGAGGCGCGTCAGTTATTGGCCCTGGCTATTCCGGTGATCCTTGCGCAAGTTGCGCAAACCGCCATGGGCTTCGTTGATACAGTAATGGCCGGTGCCGTCAGCGCCACGGATATGGCCGCCGTTGCCGTGGGAACCTCAATCTGGTTACCCTCTATTCTCTTTGGTCACGGCCTGTTGCTGTCGCTAACGCCGGTTATCGCACAGCTGAATGGCTCTGGCCGCCGCGATCGTATTGGCCATCAGGTGCGCCAGGGTTACTGGCTGGCCGGGATGGTCTCGGTGCTGATCATGCTGGTGCTGTATAACGCCGGTTATCTGATTGGCGCGATGCACAACGTTGATCCGCTGCTCGCCGAAAAGGCGATTGGTTACCTGCATGCTTTATTGTGGGGCGCCCCTGGCTACCTGTTTTTCCAGGTCGCGCGTAATCAGTGTGAAGGTCTGTCTAAAACCAAGCCGGGTATGGTGATGGGCTTCCTCGGCCTGCTGGTGAACATTCCGGTTAACTACATCTTTATCTATGGTCATTTCGGCATGCCCGCCCTGGGCGGCGTCGGCTGCGGCGTTGCCACGGCTTCCGTTTACTGGGTGATGTTTATTGCCATGAAGGCGTGGGTGAACCGCGCTAAGTCAATGCGCGATATTCGCAAGCCAGTCAGCCATACCGGTCCCGACTGGAAAGTGATACGCCGCCTGGCTGGCCTCGGCCTGCCCGTGGCGCTGGCGCTGTTCTTTGAGGTCACCCTGTTCGCCGTGGTCGCCCTGCTGGTCTCGCCGATGGGGATTGTTAAAGTCGCCGGGCACCAGATCGCGCTGAACTTCAGTTCCCTGATGTTTGTACTGCCGCTGTCGCTGGCGGCAGCCACCACCATCCGTATTGGTTTCAAACTGGGTCAGGGCTCTGTCGAGCAGGCGCGCGTGGCAGCCTGGACCGGCCAGGCGGTGGGTATTGGCATGGCCTGCCTGACCGCGCTGTTTACCGTCACCTTCCGCGAACAGATCGCCCTGCTGTATACCGATAACCCGGAGGTGGTTACGCTGGCTGCGCAGCTGATGTTCCTCGCTGCGGTGTATCAGTTCTCGGACTCTATTCAAGTGATCGGTAGCGGTATTCTGCGCGGGTATAAAGATACGCGCGCTATCTTCTTTATCACGTTTACCGCCTATTGGATCCTCGGCCTGCCGAGTGGTTACATTCTGGCGATGACCGACCTGGTGGTGCCCGCGATGGGTCCTGCCGGATTCTGGACCGGCTTTATTATCGGTCTGACCTCATCGGCGGTGCTGATGATTTGGCGCATCTTGCGTATGCAGAGTCAACCTGCTGAGCGCATTCTGCGACGCGCAGCGCGCTAATTTTTAGGCATATTTCGCGCCTGAATGATTAAAATTGCTGCGCTTCGCACAGATGCGCAGCAATCAGCAGGAAAAAACCTTTTTTCTCCTTGCCAGGCGTGCGCAGTGCCGTTAATATTCGTCCCCGCTGTCACCCAGACAGCACAGTGCGTCTGTAGCTCAGTTGGTTAGAGCACCACCTTGACATGGTGGGGGTCGATGGTTCGAGTCCATTCAGACGCACCACTATCTTTTGTTTAAGCAGGACACTGTCTTTGCAAAAGATTTTCGTCAGCACAATGCAGTGATGGCGTAAAAGATAAATAAAAGCGTTCTTAGCTCAGTTGGTTAGAGCACCACCTTGACATGGTGGGGGTCGGAGGTTCGAGTCCTCTAGAACGCACCAATTTCTCCTCCCCTCTGTAGTACACCCGCTAAACAACTACCAAATTCCTGACCAGTGACCGTTTGCGCAACGAAATTGATGCGTATCATCCTGTCAGCGGATTTAACGCTTTTTAATTGGTTTTCGCACACTTAGCGACTATAATACGGAACGTTGTTTCACTTGAATGGTTTCAGCGTATGGTTGCCCCTCATTTTATAACAAGTACCTGTTGCGCAACGTCCTGCTGCGCCTGCGCCGAAACCGCGTCTCAACTTACCCTGCACGCTTTAATTCTGTCACCTATCCTTACTCAGTATTGCCGTTCGCCTGAAGCGCCAAATTTCTCTTCCGGTGGAGACACCGCCGGGATCCCTCTTTATCATCCATCACAACTTAATAGATAAATCGTCATGAAAAAGACTAAGATCGTTTGTACTATCGGTCCAAAAACCGAATCTGAAGAGATGCTGACTAACCTGCTTGATGCCGGCATGAACGTGATGCGTCTGAACTTTTCCCACGGGAATTATGAAGAGCATGGTCAGCGCATTACCAACCTGCGTAATGTTATGAGCAAAAGCGGTCATCAGGCCGCTATTCTGTTAGACACCAAGGGCCCTGAAATCCGCACCATGAAACTGGAAGGCGGCAATGACGCTTCCCTGAAAGCGGGCCAGACCTTCACCTTCACCACCGACCAGTCTGTTATTGGTAACACCAATACCGTTGCAGTAACCTATCCGGGCTTTGCTGCCGACCTGAAAATCGGTAACACCGTGCTGGTGGACGATGGTCTGATCGGTATGGAAGTGACAGAAGTCACCGAAAGCACCGTCGTGTGTAAAGTGCTGAACAATGGCGACCTGGGCGAAAATAAAGGCGTTAACCTGCCGGGCGTTTCAATTCAGCTGCCAGCGCTGGCTGAAAAAGATAAGCGTGACCTGATCTTCGGCTGCGAGCAGGGTGTCGACTTCGTCGCTGCCTCCTTTATCCGTAAGCGTTCAGACGTAATCGAAATCCGTGAGCACCTGAAAGCCCACGGCGGCGAGCACATTCAGATCATCTCCAAAATCGAAAACCAGGAAGGCCTGAACAACTTCGACGAGATCCTTGATGCTTCTGACGGCATCATGGTGGCCCGCGGTGACCTCGGCGTTGAGATCCCGGTTGAAGAAGTGATCTTCGCGCAGAAGATGATGATCAAAAAATGTAATCGTGCTCGTAAAGTGGTGATCACCGCGACCCAGATGCTCGATTCGATGATCAAAAACCCACGCCCTACCCGCGCTGAAGCGGGCGACGTGGCGAACGCCATTCTCGACGGCACTGACGCCGTAATGCTGTCTGGTGAGAGCGCCAAAGGGAAATACCCGCTGGAGTCCGTCACTATCATGGCGACCATCTGTGAGCGTACTGACCGCGTGATGAAGAGCCGTATCGACTCTCAGCACGACAACCGCAAAATGCGTATCACTGAAGCGGTTTGCCGTGGTGCCGTTGAAACCGCAGAGAAACTCGAGTCACCGCTGATTGTCGTGGCGACAGAGGGCGGCAAGTCAGCGAAATCCATTCGTAAATACTTCCCGAATGCGACTATCCTGGCGCTGACGACTAACCCTCAGACTGCCCGTCAGCTGCTGCTGAGCAAAGGCATTGTCACTTCTGTGGTGAACGAAATTGCTTCAACAGACGATTTCTACCGCCTCGGGAAAGAAGCCGCTATCGCCAGCGGCTATGCGCTGAAAGGCGAAGTGGTGGTCATGGTTTCTGGTGCCCTGGTGCCAAGCGGAACCACTAACACTGCGTCCGTGCACGTTCTGTAATATAAATTTACGACTTGCATTAAAAAAGCGCCCTGAGTGGCGCTTTTTTTACAACTTGCGTAGGCTAATTTCACAAAGTCTCCAATCGAAATTAACGATTTAATCACCGCTAAATCTAAGAGCAGTCCGATTAAAATTGCCTGTTTTCGCGGCGTTTTTTGCCAAAACGCCAAAAGAAGATGCTTCTTTGAGCGAACGATCAAATTTAAGCACGTTCTCATCAAAAAATTATTCTCATTAGAAAATACTTTGTGTAATACTTGTAACGCTACATGGAGATTAACTTAATCTAGAGGGTATTAATAATGAATCGTACTAAACTGGTACTGGGCGCGGTAATCCTGGGTTCAACTCTGCTGGCTGGTTGCTCAAGCAACGCTAAAATCGACCAGCTGTCTACCGACGTTCAGACTCTGAACGCTAAAGTTGACCAGCTGAGCAACGACGTGAACGCAATCCGTTCTGACGTTCAGGCTGCTAAAGATGACGCAGCACGCGCTAACCAGCGTCTGGACAACCAGGCTCACTCTTACCGTAAGTAAGAGTTCTGGTTTAAAAATGGCGCACTTAGTGCGCCATTTTTTTTGCCTGCGTTTCGGGGCCTTCCACGGCTTGCTTCCAGCCCCTGCTGCTAAACGCAATCTCAGCCACGCTAAGCGATTTATTCCCCGACCTGAGACACAGTCGCAGGTGCACTGGAGGACGTAGCAGAAGGCGTCTGCTGCGCTACAGCAGGCACAGTATCCTCCGTTCCGGCTTTCTCCCCTTTGTTGACCAGCACCGGCATACCTGAGCGGCGCGTCATGGCAGTTTTGATCATCGCCCTGTCAGCGTCAGCATTCTGCATGAACTTCTTCGCCGCTGCGGTCAGCGTAATCGGCATGGTTTGCGGATCGTCTTTTTCACTGTGCGACAGCGGTTGATGCACCTCCAGATAGCGTTTGCCGTCCGGTTCCACCGCATATTTCACCGGCTGGTTGATAATCTGCACGCGCGTACCTTTCGGGACGCTATTAAACAGCGCCTCAATATCATCTGGCCGCAGGCGGATGCAGCCGGAGCTGACGCGCATCCCGATGCCAAAATCAGCGTTGGTGCCGTGGATCAGGTAGTGCTGCTGGCCGTAGGCCAGACGCAGCGCATACAGCCCCATTGGATTATCCGGCCCGGCAGGCACGGTCACCGGCAGGCTCTTGCCTTCGGCCGCGTAGCGCTTACGGATGTTTGGCGTGGGTGTCCAGGTCGGATTGGGGATTTTCTGGCTGATGCTGGTGACCATCGCCGGCGTGTTCGCCCCCAGCTGGCCGATACCGATCGGATAGACGATCACGCGGTTTTCATCTTTCGGGTAATAGTAGAGGCGCAGTTCCGCAACGTTCACCACAATGCCTTCACGCTTAGTGTCCGGCAGCAGCATCTGGGTAGGGATGGTCAGTTCGCTGCCCGCTTTGGGTAGCCACGGGTCGGTACCCGGGTTGGCTTCCAGCATGCCGAGCAGCCCGATTTTATATTTCGCCGCCACGGCTTCCAGCGGCTGGCCGTCGTTGGGGACGACGTAAGTGGTGTTCTCACCAATCAGGCGGCTGTCGGCAGGGGGTAAAGGGTATTCAGTTGCGCTGGCGTTGTGCGCCCCGGCAAGGAAGGTGAGCGTAAAAGCTGCAGCAAAGCGAGACAGAGGTTTCATGCGCGTTTCCCGGTTATAGGTAGAGAGAGCACCCCGTTCGTGGGGTGCTTACCGGGTAGTGTAGCAACTCAGCCCTGAGTTAAAATCAGCGCTTTCTGACGTATGGCACGAATCATGGCTTCCAGCCCCTGCGAGCGGGATGGGGTGAGCTGCTGCGTCAGGGAGAGATCGGCGAACCACGGGCGCACGTCGAAGTCGACAATCTCCTGCGGCGTCATCTTCTGATAGAGAGCAAAAACGATAGCAATGAGGCCCTTAACCAGCGCGGCATCGCTGTCGCCCTGCAGGCGCACACAGCCACTTGCATCGGTATCAACCACTATCCACACCTGGCTCTGACAGCCGGGTACGATATTTTCCGGCTGCTGCAGGGAATCAGACGATTCTGGCAGGCGTGCGCCTAATTCAATGATGTAGAGATACTTTTCTTCCTGGTTGGCGCAGCGGTTAAAGTTGCGCACCAGCTTGTCTTTATCTGGCAGAGTTGCCATTGCTTCCTCACTTAAAAACGAAGGGGCGAGGCATGCCTCGCCCCTGCGGGTCGGTGCGGGTTGAAACTTAACCCAGCAAACGGTGAATACGTATTAAACCTGCGACCAGACGGTCGACCTCATCTTCGCTATTATACAGCACAAACGAGGCGCGACACATTGCCGGCACCTGATAGTGGTGCATCAGCGGCATGGCGCAGTGGTGGCCGGTACGAATAGCGATGCCGTACTGATCGAGGAAGCTGCCAACGTCAAAAGCGTGATGCTTGCCGAGGTTAAAGGCAATGACGCCGGAACGCTGACGTGGACCATAGATCACCAGATCCGGCACCGTGGCCAGTTTTTCCAGTGCATAGTGCATCAGCTGCTGCTCGCGCTCGGCAATGACCTCCAGCCCCAGTTCACTCACCCACTTCAGCGCAGCACCCAGACCAATGATAGCGCCGGTGTTCGGTGAGCCAGCTTCGAAGCGCCACGGCGCGGCGGCGTAAGTGGTGCCTTTCGTCAGGCTGACGGTGGCGATCATCGATCCGCCCCCTTCCCACGGTGGCATCTGGTCCAGCAGGGCTTTGCGGCCATACAGAATACCAATACCGGTCGGGCCGTAAATTTTATGCCCGGAGAAGACATAGAAATCACAGTCCAGATCCTGCACGTCGACCTGCTGATGCATAATCGCCTGTGCGCCGTCGATCAGAGTCGCAACACCCGCCGCCCTGGCCTGAGCCACCAGCGTTTTTACCGGGTTTTCAGTGCCCAACACGTTGGAGACGTGAGTCACGGCCAGCATGCGCGTACGGCTGTCCATCAGCGCAGGGAGCTGCGCAACGTCCAGCTCGCCATTGGCGGTCAGCGGGATAAAACGCACTTCCGCGCCGGTACGCTCAGCCACCATCTGCCACGGTACGATGTTGGCGTGATGCTCCATCTCCGTGATGATGATGTTGTCGCCTGGCTGCAGCTGACTGCCGCCCCAGCTGCTGGCTACCAGATTAATCGCTTCGGTGGTGCCTTTAACAAACACAATCTCTTCCGCTGAGGCAGCGTTGAGAAACTGTGCTGCCTGTACGCGCACGTTTTCCATCTCGGTGGTCGCTTCCGCGCTCAGCGTATGGATACCACGATGCACAGCGGCATAGCCGTGCTCGTAGAAACGACTTTCGGCGTCAATGACGACCTGCGGCTTCTGCGCGCTGGCGGCACTGTCGAGATAGGCCAGCGGTTGCCCGTTGACCTCGCGCGTCAGTAACGGGAATGCCGCCCGCACACGGGCCAGGTCAAAACTCATTGCAGGCCTCCAGGAAAACGCTGTGCAATGCGCTGCATCACAGCCTCTTTCAGCGTTTCATCATTGATGGCTTCGGTCAGCTCAGCGGCAAAGGCGTAAATGATCATGCGCTGCGCTGCGGCTTCGTCGATACCGCGCGAGCGCAGATAGAACATCTGCTCTTCGTCGATACGACCGATGGTCGCGCCGTGTCCGCACTTCACGTCATCCGCGTAGATTTCCAGCTGCGGTTTGGTGTCCACTTCCGCCAGACGACCTAACAGCAGGTTGTTGTTGCTCATCTGCCCGTCGGTCTTCAGCGCGTACTTCGCCACTTTGATATGACCGTTGAATACGGCACGCGCACGGTCACGCACGATAGTTTTGTGCAGCTGACGGCTCTGACAATACCCTTTGTTGTGCTCAAGATAGGTACGGCTGTCGCACACTTCTTTATCCAGCGGCAGCATCAGGCTGTTAATCACCAGATCGCTGCCCTCGCCTTCCAGCTTGCTGCTGGTGTTGTGACGGGTCAGACCGGCACCCAACAGGAAGCTGTGGCTCTGCACGCGCACATCACGGCCCAGGGTCAGATCGTTGTGTGAGAAGTGGTAGCTGCTCTGATCTTCAAAGCACAGGTTGTAGTGCGTCAGCGCCGCGTTATTGCCCACGTTGGCGGTAAAACGCGCCCCGGTGAAGTGGGTGCTGGCGTTCAGGCTGAGGTAGTGCTCAATCACCGTCGCTTCAGCCGCTTCATCCAGCTGCAAATGGTGGCGATAGTGCGAAGTGTTCATCTCACCTTGCGCGCTGCCGCTGCTGATATGCAGCAGGTAGAGCGGACGGGCAGCAGCTTTGCCACGCGCCAGATGAATGGTAGTCACCTCTTCAGCCAGGCTCTCGGTCAGATGCAGGAACACTTCAGGCTGGATAGGTGCGTCGAGTTCACGACGCTCAGCAGCCTGAGTCACCTGAATATCAAACAGATCAAACTCGGCATCACTCAGCTCAGGGGCGAAGCGGCCATCAACAAACACCAGGCGCACGGCATCAATTGCCAGCGCCTGAGCGTCGACCACATCCGCAGTCAGCACGGCGGGTTTTGGCAGCACGAAGTGGTGGGCCAGCAGTTGATCCAGCGGCGTGTATTTCCAGTTTTCCTGCTTACGCGTTGGCAGGCCTACGCGCAGCAGCTGCTGCCAGTGCTGTTGTGCCTGCATTGAGCGGTTTTCACCGCGCGTTTCAAACAGGTGATGCCACTGTTGCAGCGCGTTTTCACTCTTCGTCGGTAAGCCAGCCATAGCCTTGCTCCTCCAACTGTTTCACCAGTGAGAAATCCCCTGATTTAACGATCTTGCCCTGATACAGCACGTGGACGAAATCGGGCTTGATGTAGTCAAGAATACGCTGGTAGTGGGTGACGATAATAAATGAGCGCTTGCCGTCGCGCAGGCTGTTGACGCCGTTGGAGACAATTTTCAGAGCATCGATGTCCAGACCGGAGTCGGTTTCATCCAGAATGCACAGATCCGGCTCCAGTGCCGCCATCTGCAGAATGTCATTGCGCTTTTTCTCACCGCCGGAGAAGCCCACATTGACCGAACGGGTCAACAGATCTTCAGGCATTTTCAGCAGGTGGATTTTCTCTTCGATAAAGTCCTGGAAGTCAAAACGGTCCAGCGCTTCCTGCTCGCGGTATTTACGCACCGCGTTTACCGAGGTTTGCAGGAAGAACTGGTTGCTGACGCCTGGAATTTCAACCGGGTACTGGAAGGCCATAAAGATGCCTTCACCGGCGCGCTCTTCCGGGTCAAGCTCCAGCAGGTCTTTGCCTTTGAACTCGACGGAACCGCCGGTCACTTCATAATCTTCACGTCCTGCCAGCGTGGCAGAAAGCGTGCTTTTCCCTGAGCCGTTCGGCCCCATGATGGCGTGCACTTCCCCAGGTTTGATTTCAAGATTCAACCCACGCAGGATAGCTTTGTCTTCAACGCTGACCTGTAAATCTTTGATGCTTAACATAAGGTTTCCTTCGCAGTGCTTTCCAGCACTGTTGATAGTTCTTGTGCGCGCAGGGTTAGCCCACGCTGTGTTCCAGGCTGATCGCCAACAGTTTCTGCGCTTCCACCGCAAACTCCAGCGGCAGCTCCGAGAAGACATCCTTGCAGAAGCCGTTAACAATCATCGAAATCGCATCGTCTTCGCTGATCCCGCGCTGCAGGCAGTAGAACAGCTGGTCTTCGCCGATGCGTGAAGTCGTCGCTTCATGCTCCAGCTGCGCGGTGTTATTGCGCACCTCCACATAAGGGAAGGTATGGGCTCCGCATTCAGCACCAATCAGCATTGAGTCGCACTGGGTGAAGTTACGGGCGTTGGTCGCCGTCGGCATGATCTTCACCAGGCCGCGATAGGTATTCTGGCTGGTTCCAGCCGAGATCCCTTTCGAGATGATGGTCGATTTAGTATTTTTACCGATGTGGATCATCTTGGTGCCGGTATCCGCCTGCTGGCGGCCGCTGGTCAGCGCCACGGAGAAGAACTCACCGATGGAGTTATCACCGCGCAGGATCACGCTCGGGTATTTCCAGGTAATGGCCGAACCGGTTTCCGACTGCGTCCAGGACATTTTGCTGTTTTCGCCTTCACACAGCGCACGCTTGGTCACAAAGTTGAGGATACCGCCTTCAGAATCGCCGCCGGAGAACCAGTTCTGCACGGTGGAATATTTCACTTCAGCATCTTTATGGATAATGACCTCTACCACTGCGGCATGCAGCTGATAGGTGTCGCGCACCGGTGCGGAACAGCCTTCGATATAGCTGACATAGCTACCTTCATCGGCAATCAGAATGGTACGTTCGAACTGGCCGGTTTTCGCCGCGTTGATGCGGAAATAGGTCGACAGTTCCATCGGGCAGCGCACGCCTTTCGGGATATAAACGAAGGTGCCGTCAGAGGCGACCGCCGAGTTCAGCGCGGCAAAGAAGTTGTCATTGGCCGGAACCACTGTGCCGAGGTACTGCTGCACCAGTTCAGGATGATCGTGAATCGCTTCGCCGAACGAGCAGAAGATAATCCCCTCTTTCGCCAGCTTGTCGCGGTAGGTGGTAGAGACAGAAACGGAGTCGAAGATGGCATCAACCGCCACTTCCTGCCCTTCACGCACCGGCACACCGAGCTGCTTAAAGGCGTCTTCCACTTCCTGCGTCAGATAATTGGGCGCATCACCGGGTGAGGCCTGGGTAGCCCCTGGCTCAGAGGCGCAGCTATCATCGCAGTTGCCGCAGGACGGCGCGGAGTAATAGCTGTAATCCTGATAATCCAGCTTTTTGTAGTTGGCTTTCAGCCAGTGTGGCTCTTCCATCTCCAGCCAGGCAGCAAATGCCTTCAGGCGGAATTCCAGCATCCACTCAGGTTCATTACGTTTGGCCGAGATGGCGCGCACCACATCTTCATTGATGCCGTGCTCGAACTCTTCGGTTTGCAGTTGGGTAAAGAAGCCCTCTTTGTACTTCTGCTGGCCGCCTTCCCAAACCTGTACATCATCAGATGCGTCAGTATTACGAGACATAGTATTCACTCAACGCCAAAGCTCTCACCACAGCCGCAGGCGTGTTGAGCTTTAGGGTTATTAAATTTGAAAATCTGGTTCAGGCCTTCGCGCACGAAATCAACTTCCGTGCCGTCGATATAGGGCATCGCCTGCAGGGGCACGATCAACGCCGCGCCGTTATGGCTGAACACCAGATCATCCGCCGCTGACTCTTTCACCATATCCATGGTGTAGCCGAAACCGGCACAGCCCGAGGTCTTCACACCCAGCTTGAGTCCCTTGATTTCAGGGTCACCGGCAGTCAGGTTAATGATTTGTTTGGCTGCGCTGTCTGTTAGCGTCAGTCCTTTCCAGATAAAGTCATCTGGAGAAAAAGTGGCAGGATTTGCTGATTGCATAATTTACCTCGCGATACGATAGCCCTTCGGGCTAGTGCCCCTATGTTAGTGATAACCTGAATCACTTCAACCTCTTGTTTTGCAGGGATAAAGGCCAAAGATGCTTTTTAGAGGCTGTTTTATAAGTTTAGACCCTGAAAAACAGAATGCGATCTGCCTCACGAGCCGAACCCTGCGAAAGATAAGCGATTGAAAATAAGATGTTTATATTTTGTTATCACCTGTTAGTTCTTAATAAGAACTATTTTAACCCTTTTGAACGCCCCGCTTATCGTTATCACCGATTTTTCTGAGAGGCGGCATTAATCGATAAAAATTCGCTCACAGTGATTGAATAATGTCGCAGTTATAATATGATAATGATTATCATTAGCGCGACTGGAACCAGCAATGAATCTGTCGATGAGTGCATGGCTGCAACATAAAATTGATCAGTACAAATTTTCCGTACGTGATATCACCGTCGATTTCTACATGGCGCAGGCTAAATTAAACCGCCCGGAGTGCACCATAGAACAGCTGCGCAAGTTCAACGATACCTGTCTGGACATGGCCGAACTCTGTCAACTTAACGGCGACGATCAAAGTTATCTGCACGCAATGGGCAAACTTCATCAACGGCTGGTTATTGAACTAAGCGACACGACACGCGAACGGCTCTATCGGATGCAGGCCTGGCAGCTGGCGCGTCACTCCCTGAGCCGCTTGTGTCATCAGCTGGCGCTGAACGGCGAATGGGATAAAGCTACCCTGCTGCAAAGCGAATTCGTCAAGCACGCTTCATGGATTATGTGATTCTGTAGACCAGTATACCGTGTGCAGGCGATAGGAAAAACCCCGCAAAAAGCGGGGTTATGGCGTGATTACTGCCGTGGTTAAGCGAGAAGTACAGCATAATCTGTCGCTAACGTCGAAAATCTCGATTTGCCAGACCTGATGGCGGCGACCAATATGCACCGCTCGACAAATTCCGCGCACCTCACCGTCACGTGCGGAGCGCAGGTGGTTAGCGTTGACTTCCAGGCCAACCACCTGCTGCTCACCTTCAGTACACAGATAGCCCGCCATTGAGCCTAGCGTCTCCGCCAGCACCACCGAAGCACCGCCATGCAACAGCCCGAACGGCTGACGGGTTCGACTATCCACCGGCATCAGCGCCTCGATACTCTCTTCATTCAGCGCGGTGAAACGGATGCCGATATGCGCCACCATCGTTCCCTGGCTGCGCTGATTAAGCTGCTCAAGCGTGGCTGCGCGTTTCCAGATAGCCATCAGATAATCTCCAGTAAAGCCTGCAGAGGGTGGCGCACACCGCTACCTTCAATGCGCTTAACCTGGCTGCGGCACGAGTAGCCGGTCGCCAGACAGCGCTGGCGCGGCAGTTTTTGCATCGCCTGCTGCCAGGATAGCTCATAAATCCCCAGCGAGTTCTGCAGATTTTTCGATTCGTGGCCGTAGGTTCCGGCCATACCGCAGCAGCCGACGCTGACATTTTCCAGCCGGGCACCAAAGCGGGCGAAGATGTTTTCCCACTGCTTTACCGATCCCGGCAAGGCGGTCACTTCGGTGCAGTGGCCAAACAGATACCACACTTCACCCTGCGCCGCTTGCACCGTGCTGTTCACTTCAGGCAGCGCGTTATGTAGCCACTCATGCACCAGCTGAACCTGGAACTCGCCGCGCTTATCGCCCAGCACCTGGTGGTACTCATCGCGATAGCACAGCACCAGCGCCGGATCGACACCCACCATTGGCAACTCAAGGCGTGCCACCCGATTCAGGAAGTCTGCGGTTTTCTCTGCGGTGCGCGCAAACTGCTGCAGGAAGCCTTTGATATGCTGCGCTTTACCGTTGGGTGAAAACGGCAGCACCACGGCGCGGTAGCCGAGCTTTTCAATCAGCTGGACAAAATCAGCCACCAGCTGCGCTTCGTAGTAGCTGGTAAAGGGATCCTGTACCACCAGTACCTGCTTGGCGCGCTGCGCCGGGCTCATCTGCTCCAGGCTTTCCAGCGTGGTGCTCAGCGCACGGTGCCCGGCCAGCTGCTGCTTGAGCGTCGGCGAAGAGAGCAGCGGAAGATCGACCATACCGATATGACGCTTGCTCAGCGATTTCACCCACGGCTGACGCAGGAAGAAGTTAAAGGTTTTAGGCGCTTTCGCCATCAGCGGCGCATAGCTTTCTACCGTGGCCACCAGATAGTCACTGGCCGGGCGCAGGTAGCGAGTGTGGTAGAGCTGCAGAAAGCGCGAGCGGAAGCCCGGCACGTCGATTTTAATCGGGCACTGAGTCGAGCAGGCTTTACACGCCAGGCAGCCTGACATCGCCTCTTTCACCTCGTGCGAAAAGTCATACTGCCCGCGTTTTGCCTGCCAGCTATTGCGCGTGCGCTGGATCATCCCGCGCAGGCTGACGCCCTGCTCCGGCAGCTGTTTCTCCAGCAGCAGCGGATCCACACCCTGCTCCGCCAGCAGGCGCAGCCATTCACGCGTCAGCGTCGCGCGCCCCTTCGGCGAGTGCATACGGTTGGCGGTGATCTTCATCGACGGGCACATCGGGCTTTTCACATCGAAGTTAAAGCAGAGTCCGTTGCCATTACACTCCATCGCGCCGCGCCAGTCGCTGCGCACGTTAATCGGGATCTGGCGATCGTAAGTACCCCGCTTCACGGCATCGACCTTCAGCATTGGATCATCCACCCCCAGCGGCGCACAGATTTTACCCGGATTGAGACGATTAGCGGGATCGAACGCCGCTTTAATACGGCGCAGCTCTTCATACAGCTGCGGGCCGAAGAAGGAGGGGCTGTACTCCGCACGGAAGCCTTTCCCATGCTCCCCCCACAGCAGGCCGCCATAGCGAGCCGTCAACGCCACCACTTCGTCGGAGATCTGCTTCATCAGCATCTCCTGCTGCGGGTCACACATATCCAGCGCCGGGCGCACGTGCAGCACCCCGGCATCGACATGGCCAAACATGCCATAGCTGAGATTGTGCCCATCGAGCAGCGCCCGGAACTCCACAATATAGTCCGCCAGGTTGTGCGGCGGCACGCAGGTATCTTCAACAAACGGGATTGGCTTGGCGCGGCCTTTGGCGTTACCCAATAGCCCGACCGCCTTTTTACGCATGCCGTAGATGCGCTCAATGCCGGAGATGTCATCACACAGCTGATAGCCAATCACGCCGCCCTCACGCGTCGCCATCAGCGTATCAAGCCGGGCGCACAGCGCCTCAACCTGGCCATCAATCAGCGGCTTATCATTCCCTGCGAACTCGACCATATTCAGTCCGAGCATCTCTTTATCCGGGACGTCGGTAATCAATTCGCTAACCGAGTGCCAGACGATATCTTCACGCGCCAGATTCAGGACTTTCGAGTCGACGGTTTCTACCGACAGCGCTTTCGCTTCCACCATAAAGGGGGCATTGCGCAGCGCGGAGTCGAAGGAGTCATACTTAATATTGACCAGCCGCCGCACTTTCGGGATCGGGGTAATATCGAGCTTCGCTTCGGTAATAAAGGCCAGCGTCCCTTCCGCACCGCACAGAATGCGCGTCAGATCGATGTTTTGCAGATCGTCGCTCAGCACGTGGCGCAGATCGTAACCCGTCAGGAAGCGATTCAGTTTGGGAAATTTATCGATAATCAGCTGGCGCTGCTGACGGCAGCGATCCAGCACCACGCGGTAAATATTACCCTCGGCACCCGGCTGCTGCGCCAGCACTTCAGCCTCGCTCACCGGCATCGTGCGGGTGTCCAGCACCTCACCGCCCAGCAGCACGGCTTTCAGCCCCAGCACATGGTCTGAGGTTTTACCGTAAACCAGCGAACCTTGCCCGGAGGCATCGGTGTTAATCATACCGCCCAGCGTGGCGCGGTTGCTGGTCGACAGCTCAGGGGAGAAGAAATAGCCAAACGGTTTAAGGTAGGCATTGAGCTGGTCTTTTACCACGCCAGCTTCAACTCTTACCCAACCCTGTTCGACATTGATCTCGAGAATATTCTTCATATGCCGCGACATGTCGACCACGATACCCTGATTTAACGACTGTCCGTTGGTGCCAGTGCCGCCACCGCGCGGGGTAAAGCTCAGGGTACGGTATTTCTCATCAGCTGCCAGGCGGGCAATCAAGGCCACATCGGCGCTGGAGCGGGGAAAGAGGACAGCATCAGGCAGCAGCTGATAGATGCTGTTGTCGGTGGACATAATCAGCCGATCGGCATAGCTGGTGGCCGTATCGCCGGTAAATCCGTGCTGCTTTAACGCATCCAAAAAATTCAGCACCGGTTGAACGAGGCCGGGTGCCTGGGAAATCTGTGGGATCATTATCGGGTGACCAAAAAGTTGTGTGAATCGTTTGCGTTGCTCAAATGGCGCAGTTATCCGTTTTATCACATTTTTTTATCACCTGCCGTTATTTCAAAAAATGAGGCAAAAGAATAACCTGTTGTCTCTGTCACAAAATCATTTAATACATCATGCTTAAGCAGTCAGGCTCAGCGTAACCGCTTTGCTGGCACTGATTTTAGAGAGATATCGCATCATTGTTCTTTTTACTTGAGGTCACTTTTCGTCAATGAAAAACGCGCAAACAGGCTGGGATTTACCGCAGATCATTTTCTCGTTGCTGTTTATCAGCATCATGATCGTCGCGTGCTTTTGGGTCGTACAGCCATTTATTCTCGGCTTTGCCTGGGCCAGCATGGTGGTGATCGCCACCTGGCCCCTGATGATCAAAATTCAGGGCCTGCTGTGGGGCCGCCGCGCGCTGGCCGTGTTAGCCATGACCATTCTGCTTATCCTGGTGTTTATTATTCCCATCGCCATGTTGGTTAACAGCCTGGTAGAGAACGGCGGCCCCCTGCTGGCGTGGCTGACCTCCGGCAAGCTGCAAATGCCCGATTTACACTGGCTGCGTGAGATCCCACTGGTCGGCAGAAAGCTCTATTCCGCCTGGCACAAGCTGGTGGCCGGTGGCGGCAGCGCCATTATCACTCAGGTTCAGCCTTATATTGGCCGCACTACCGGCTTTTTCTTTGCCCAGGCCGGGCATTTTGGTCGCTTTATGCTGCACATCGGTCTGATGCTGCTGTTTAGCGTGCTGCTTTACTGGCGTGGTGAACAGGTCGGTCACGGCATTCGCCACTTCGCTTTCCGCCTGGCGTCACGTCGCGGCGATGCAGCGGTGCTGCTGGCCGGTCAGGCGATCCGCGCCGTCGCGCTCGGTGTGGTGGTGACCGCGCTGGTGCAGGGCGTGCTGGGCGGCATTGGGCTGGCGATCTCCGGAATTCCTTATGCGGCCATTTTGACGGTACTGATGATTCTCTCCTGCCTGGTACAGCTCGGTCCCTTGATTGTGCTGGTCCCGGCGATCGTCTGGCTTTACTGGAGTGGCGATACCACCTGGGGCACCGTGCTGCTGATCTGGAGCTGCGTGGTAGGAACACTGGACAATGTTCTGCGCCCGATGCTGATCCGCATGGGGGCCGATTTGCCGATGATCCTGATACTCTCGGGGGTTATTGGCGGGCTGGTGGCGTTTGGCATGATAGGATTATTCATCGGGCCAGTGGTGCTGGCGGTCTCATACCGCCTGGTATCCGTCTGGGTGCATGAGTCGCCCCCTCCAGAAGAGGATGCGCTGGCCGTGGTGGAAGAGCTGGCCGAAATAGAAGCCGAAACGCACCAGCCAAAACCATAATTTTGTCAATTCTGCGGTCGGTAGTCCCGGCCGCAATCATTAGCCATCAGAATACTTACCCGCCGTGAATTAAGAATTCCATTAACGATATTTATCTCTAAACCCCCTTTTTTAGCCTTTTCAACATGACTTAACCTATATTGCTCATATTTTACCCATCTTTTTCAGCACTGTGGTGGGCAATCCGAGTTAAAAGATTATCACTTTTAAACTAATAAGAGGATTCTTAAAGACTCCAGGAACGCGGTTGCATAGTATGGATAACAAGTTTGAGATCAACCCACTGATTTTTAAACAAAGCATTTCCCCCTGAGTGAAGTACAGAATTGCTGTGTGTAGTCTTTGCCCATCCCCTGTGATGGGCTTTTTTTTTGGCTAAAATTTGCGATAAAAAAAGGCTAACCAGAGAGTGGTCAGCCGGAGGGTGTTCGCACAACTTATGTCGTGGTCGACCATTTTTGGTCGACCAGCGAGTGATTATTGCAGCGGTCTGACCGCAAAAGTGGGTCAGCCGCGACTGATGAAGGCGGTGATTACTTCTTCAACTCGGCCAGGCTCAGCCAGGTCTGCACCACGGTGTCCGGGTTCAGTGACAGGCTGTCGATGCCCTCTTCCATCAGCCACGCCGCGAAGTCTTCGTGGTCTGAAGGCCCCTGACCGCAGATGCCGACGTATTTTCCCTGCTTCTTCGCGGCGCGGATCGCCATCGAGAGCAGCGCTTTCACCGCATCGTTACGCTCGTCAAACAGCTCGGATACTACGCCAGAGTCGCGATCCAGCCCCAGCGCCAGCTGCGTCATATCGTTAGAGCCGATTGAGAAGCCGTCAAAATATTGCAGGAACTCGTCGGCCAGCAGCGCATTCGACGGGATTTCACACATCATGATAATCTTCAGCCCATTCTCCCCGCGCTTCAGACCCTGACGCTCCAGCTCTTCCACCACCGCTTTCGCCTGCGCCACGGTACGGACAAACGGCACCATCACTTCGACATTGGTCAGCCCCATATCATTGCGCACGCGCTTCATCGCCGCGCACTCCAGCGCGAAACAGTCACGGAAGCTGTCGGCCACATAGCGCCCGGCACCGCGGAAGCCAAGCATCGGGTTCTCTTCTTCCGGCTCGTAGCGCTCGCCGCCCACCAAGTTGGCATACTCGTTGGTTTTAAAGTCCGACAGGCGCACAATCACGCGCTTCGGCGCAAAAGCGGCACCCAGCGTGGCAATCCCTTCCGTCAGGCGGGCGATGTAGAACTCTACCGGGTCATCGAACCCTTTCATCAGCGCGCGGATCTGCTGCTGCAGCTCCGGCGTCTGCTGGTCGAACTCCAGCAGTGCTTTCGGGTGCACGCCGATCATCCGGTTGATGATGAACTCCAGGCGCGCTAAACCTACGCCTTCGTTCGGCAGGCAGGCGAAGTCAAATGCCCGGTCAGGGTTACCGACGTTCATCATGATCTTCAGCGGCAGCGATGGCATCTCGTCAACCTGCGAGCTCTTCACTTCAAAGTCCAGCAGATCGTTGTACACGTAGCCGGTATCGCCTTCCGCACAGGAGACGGTCACTTTATTACCATCTTTAAGAATATCAGTGGCGTTACCGCAGCCAACCACCGCCGGGATACCCAGCTCGCGGGCGATAATCGCCGCGTGGCAGGTTCGGCCGCCGCGGTTAGTGACAATCGCTGACGCCTTCTTCATGATCGGCTCCCAGTCCGGGTCGGTCATGTCCGTCACCAGCACATCGCCTTTCTCAATGCGGTTCATTTCGCTGATGTCGTGGATCACTTTGACTTCACCGGCACCAATGCGGTGACCGATAGCACGGCCTTCAACCACTACGTTGCCTTTACCCTGCAGGGTGTAGCGCTCCATCACCGAGCCATTGGAACGCACGGTTTCCGGGCGCGCCTGTACGATAAACAGCTTGCCGGTGTGTCCATCCTTCGCCCACTCAATATCCATCGGGCGCTGGTAGTGCTTCTCAATCTGCACCGCCTGCGCCGCCAGCGCTTCGACTTCGCTATCCGTCAGCGAGAAGCGGTCACGCTCCGCTTCCGGCACGTCCTCGATTCTCACCTGCTCACCGTGCTCCTGCGAGTCGGCGTAAACCATGCGGATCTTTTTCGACCCCATATTACGGCGCACAATCGCCGGGCGGCCGGCGGCCAGCGTGGGTTTGTGCACGTAGAATTCGTCCGGGTTAACCGCGCCCTGCACCACCATCTCACCCAGACCCAGCGCGGAGGTAATAAACACCACCTGGTCAAAGCCGGATTCAGTGTCAATGGTGAACATCACACCAGAGGATGCGAGGTCAGAACGCACCATGCGCTGCACGCCCGCCGAGAGCGCCACGCCGCGATGGTCGTAACCCTGATGCACACGGTAAGAGATGGCACGGTCGTTAAACAGGGAGGCATAAACATGCTTCACCGCCACCAGCACCGCGTCGTAACCCTGTACGTTGAGGAAGGTTTCCTGCTGACCCGCGAACGATGCATCGGGCATATCTTCCGCAGTGGCCGAAGAGCGCACGGCGAATGACGCTTCGGCGTCATCGGCAGAGAGCTGGTTGTACGCTTCGTGAATCGCCTGCTCAAGCTGCGGCGTAAATGGCGTTTCAACTATCCACTGACGGATCTGTTTACCCGCTTTAGCCAGCTCATCAACGTCATCAATATTGGTCTTATCCAGCAGATCGTAGATACGCTGATTGACGCCGCTCTGATCGAGAAACAGGTTGAACGCTTCTGAGGTTGTCGCAAAGCCGTTAGGCACTGACACGCCTAATGACGACAAATTAGTAATCATTTCACCCAGAGAGGCATTTTTGCCTCCCACCCGATCCACATCGTTCATGCCAAGCTGGTTATACCAGAGCACAAGCGGCAATTCGCCTTTATTGGACATTGAAGCAATCCTTGTAAGATTTAATTAGGAATATTAGGGACACAGCATTGCTTCATGAGACTGGCACAGTTAAGCCGGATTGATAAAGTGTTGAATCGTTCAAGCAGCTGAAAAAAATCTTTTTAAGAATACTCCGCGTGAGAAAACAGCGTTGCGCAACGGATAAAATAATAATAAACATTATTTTTCAGTGCGTTATGTATTTTTAATGCATGCAGGGGGAAAAATTCTTTGCGCAACAGAAAACGATTCCTTATTAGAATGATTCTAATGAAAAGGGCGGTAAAAACGCATAATGGATAGAAACGATATTTCATTTTAGGCTGAAAGAGGCGAATGGTCTGATTTTATAAAAATAAAAAGTTCAAATCATCATAAAATGGATTTTTTATTTTATTTCGCGAGCTTTATCACGATTTGCATTATTCAGGCAGATTAATTTAGTCTGCTTAACCCCCCGAACGCGGAGAGAAAATGGACGTGAACGCCGAACGCAGTGTTTTTTATATTTCAGACGGCACGGCAATCACTGCCGAAGTGCTGGGCCACGCGGTACTGTCACAGTTCCCGGTGATCGCTAATAGCGTTACCCTGCCCTTTGTTGAGACCGTGCAGCGTGCTCAGGCAGTGAAAGCCCAAATCAATGCCATTTACCAGCAAAGCGGCGTGCGCCCGCTGGTGTTTATCTCAATTGTCACGCCCGCCATCCGCGAGATTATTTTGCAAAGCGACGGTTTCTGTCAGGACATTGTGCAGTCGCTGGTGGCCCCGCTGCAGCAGGAGTTGGGTGTGGATCCCGCCCCAGTCGCCAACCGCACCCACGGTCTGACCGCCAACAACCTCGGTAAATACGATGCCCGTATCGCCGCCATTGATTACACCCTGGCGCACGATGACGGTATTTCACTGCGCGGGCTGGAAGATGCGCAGGTGATCCTGCTCGGCGTCTCACGCTGCGGGAAAACGCCCACCAGCCTCTATCTGGCGATGCAGTTTGGCGTGCGCGCCGCTAACTATCCGTTTATCGCCGACGATATGGATAACCTTAAGCTGCCCCCGGCGCTGAAGCCTTTTCAAAATAAGCTGTTTGGCCTGACTATCGACCCGGAACGCCTTGCCGCAATACGCCAGGAGCGCGCCGAAAATACCCGCTATGCCTCTATGCGCCAGTGCCGCCTTGAAGTCGGTGAGGTGGAAGCCCTGTTCCGCACCCATCAGATCCGCTACCTCAACAGCACTAACTATTCGGTGGAGGAGATTGCGACTAAGATCCTCGATATCATGGGATTAACGCGGCGCATGTACTGATTTTTGCAGCTCTGACGCACCGGGCAGGGTCTTGATTTCACGATTCCCCTGCTGTTTTACGGTTGAAATCATCACGGTTTGGTTTATGGTGAACGCCATTACTTCCCGGCATTCCTGCCGTTGTGAAGACAAAGATTTAGAGAACTTTGATGAACAGAACAGATGAACTGCGAACCGCGCGCATCGACAGCCTGATTACGCCTGCCGATCTGCAGGATAACCTGCCGATCACCGCGGCGATTGCCGACAACGTGACAGCGTCACGCAAACGCATTGCGCGCATTTTGAATGGTGAAGACCCGCGCCTGCTGGTGGTGATTGGCCCCTGCTCGCTGCACGACCCGCATGCGGCGCTGGAGTATGCCGGGCGCCTCAACGCGCTGCGCGAGAAGCATCACTCGCGCCTTGAGATTGTTATGCGCGCCTATTTTGAGAAACCGCGTACCGTGGTGGGCTGGAAAGGCCTGATCTCCGATCCCGATCTTGACGGTAGCTTCCGAATCAACCACGGCCTGGCGGTGGCGCGTAAGCTGCTGCTGGATATCAATGCGCTCGGCATGCCGACCGCAACGGAATTCCTCGATATGGTGATCGGCCAGTATATTGCCGACCTGATCAGCTGGGGGGCTATCGGCGCGCGCACCACCGAAAGCCAGATCCACCGCGAAATGGCCTCGGCGCTCTCCTGCCCGGTTGGCTTCAAGAACGGCACCGACGGCAATACGCGCATTGCGGTGGACGCCATTCGTGCCGCCCGCGTCAGCCACATGTTCCTCTCGCCGGACAAACGCGGCCAGATGACCATCTATCAGACCAGCGGCAACCCCTCCGGTCACGTCATCATGCGCGGCGGAAAGGTGCCGAACTATCACGCTGCGGATATCGCAGCAGCGGCGGCCAGCCTGCGTGAATTCAACCTGCCCGAACAGCTGGTTATCGACTTCAGCCACGGCAACTGCCTGAAGCAGCACCGCCGCCAGAAGGAGGTCGCCGCCGATGTTGCGCAGCAGATCCGCAGCGGCTCGCGCGCCGTGGCTGGCGTAATGATTGAGAGCTTCCTGCAGGAAGGCACGCAAAAAGTTACGCCGGACACACCGCTGGTGTATGGCCAGTCCATTACCGATCCCTGCCTTGGCTGGGACGACAGCGCTGAAGTTCTGCAGCTGCTGGCAGACGCGGTCGACAGCCGCTTCTGACCGACTGAATAGCCAATAAGGCTGCTCCCACGGGGCAGCCTTTTTCTTTTGTGCCACCGTCTTGAATCAGGCTCATTTTCTGCTTGCGCGCCGCCGCCATTTATTGATAATGATTATCATTCTGATAAACAACGCCCTTGACGTTTACCTGCCTGATGAGGACACAGCACATGACCGCGCACTATCCCCGTTACTACCAGCTAAAACAGCAGCACCCGAAGAAATATGCGCGCGATCTGGCCGCTATGATGGATATCAGTGAAGCGGAGCTGACCAACGCGCGCGTCGGCCACCAGGCGCAGCCGCTGCGCCCGGCGATGGCGGAACTGCTGCACGCGCTGGCAGCCGTAGGGGAAACCAAATGCATTACGCGCAATGACTATGCGGTGCACGAGCAGCTGGGTACTTTCAGCAATATTCAGATCGGTGCCCACGCCGGTATTGTGCTCAACCCGCGTGCGCTCGACCTGCGCGTGTTCGTCAACCAGTGGGCCAGCGTCTTTCACCTGCAGGAGATGACCGGGCATGGCGAACGACAGAGCATCCAGTTCTTCGATCGGCAGGGTGACGCAGTGCTGAAAGTTTACGCCACCGATAACACCGATATGGGCGCCTGGCAGCAGCTGCTGAAGGATTATCACAGCGAACCGACCTCAGCGTTCAGCGTAGAACCGGCTGTGGCTGCGGCCAGCGCCAGTGAATTTGATGCTGAGCTGCTGGAGAGCGAATGGCGCGCGATGACCGACGTCCACCAGTTCTTCCGCCTGCTGAAAAAACACAGTGTCACGCGTCAACAGGCGTTTCGCGCGGTAAGCCACGATTTGGCGCAGCAGGTCAGCAATAGCTCGCTGGCCGCGCTGTTGGAAACGGTGCGTCAGGATGCTAACGAGATCATGATTTTTGTCAGCAACCGGGCCTGCACGCAGATCTTTACCGGCAGAATTGAGAAGCTGATGCCGATGCACAACTGGCTGAACATCTTCAATCCGGCCTTTACCCTGCACCTGCAGGAACAGCTGATTGCCGAAAGCTGGATCACCCGTAAACCTACCGCCGATGGCATCGTCACCAGCCTTGAACTGTTTGCCGCTGACGGCACGCAGATTGCCCAACTCTACGGCCAGCGCAGCGAAGGTCAGCCGGAACAAACGCGCTGGCGGGAACAGCTGGCTACCCTCAGCGCTGAGGACGCCACCGTATGAAATTCCGACTGATTGCCCTGCTGGCCCTGCCGCTGGCCTTTTCTGCCGCCGCCGCGCAGCGTATCGTCAGTATCGGCGGTGATGTTACGCAGATTATCTACGCGCTGGATGCCCAACAGGAGCTGGTGGCTCGCGACAGCACCAGCCTGCATCCGGCGGTCGCCACAAAGCTGCCTGATGTCGGATATATGCGCATGCTGAACGCCGAAGGGATCCTGGCGCTGAAGCCGACGCTGGTGATCGCCAGCGAACTGGCTAAACCGGCGCTGGCATTGCAGCAGGTGGAACAGAACGGCGTCAAAGTGGTGGATGTGACCGGCAAAAATGATATCTCCGCCATCAACGAGAAAATCCAGACCATTGCCGCCGCGCTGCACCGCGAGGAGCAGGGAGCGCTGTTGCAAAAGAGAGTGCGCAGCCAGCTGGCAAAAGTGCCTGCGCAACACCTTCCGGTTAAGGTGCTGTTTATTCTGGCCCATCAGGGCATGGGAGCAATGGCTGCAGGCAGCGGGACGTCGGCTGACGGCGCAATCCGTGCCGCCGGGCTGCAAAACGCCATGGCCAGCATACAGCGCTATCAGCCGCTGTCGCAGGAGGGGGTCGTTGCCAGCGCACCGCAGCTGATCGTCGTAACCGTCGACGGTATCCGTACCCTTGGCGGCGAGGAAAATCTGTGGAAGCTGCCCGGCATCGCGCTGACGCCGGCCGCGAAAAACCGACAGCTGCTGGTCGTCGACGATATGGCCCTGCTCGGCTTTGGCATTGACACTCCGGCGGCGATCCTCAAACTGCGTCAGGCTGCGGAAGCCGTGCAATGATGTCAGTGCGCCACCTGCGCTGGCTCGGCGTATTGCTGCTGTCGCTGATGCTGCTCGGCATCGGCGCCGCTAACATCGGCGCGATGCATCTGTCGCTGCCGATGCTGTGGCATGCGGGCAGCGACAGCAGCCTGTGGCAGATCTGGTTCAGCATCCGTCTGCCGCGCGTGCTGCTGGCGGTTATCGTCGGCGGCGCGCTGGCGCTCTCTGGCTGCGTGATGCAGGGTCTGTTCCGTAATCCGCTGGCCGATCCCGGCCTGCTGGGGATTAGCAGCGGCGCGGCGCTGGCGGTTGCGCTCTCTATTGTGATGTCATTTTCCCTGCCCGGCGTGCTGACGCTCTATCTGCCGCTGCTGGCGGCCTTTATCGGCAGCATGGCAGTGACGCTGATCATTTTTCTGCTCAGCCGCCAGGGCGTCAGCGGGTTAAGTCGCCTGCTGCTGGTGGGGATTGCGATCAATGCGCTGTGCGGCGCGGCGGTCGGGGTGCTCTCATGGATGAGCAATGACCAGCAGCTGCGCCAGCTGTCGCTGTGGGGTATGGGCAGCCTGGGGCAGGCGCAGTGGCCCACGGTGCTGGTTTGTGCCTCGGTAGTGCTGCCGTGCATGGTGCTGGTTCAGCGCCTCGCACGGCGCCTTAATCTGCTGCAGCTGGGTGAAGAAGAGGCGCACTATCTGGGCGTTGACGTGCCGCGCACTCAGCGCTATCTGCTGGTGCTCAGCGCACTGCTGGTGGCGGCCGCCGTGGCGGTCAGCGGGGTGATTGGCTTTATTGGCCTGGTGATGCCGCACCTGATGCGTTACTGCCTGGGCGGCGATCATCGTTGGCTGCTGCCCTCCTCCCTGCTAAGCGGGGCTATCCTGCTGCTGCTGGCAGATACGCTGGCGCGCACGCTGGTGGCCCCGGCGGAAATGCCGGTCGGGCTACTGACCAGCCTGATCGGTGGCCCGTGGTTTCTGTGGCTGATCCTGCGCCGCCGAGGAGGGCTCAATGGCTGAAGCATTGACCGCGGAGGCACTGAGCTATCAGCTCGGGCAGCGCTGGCTGATTGAAGAGGTGTCGCTGACGCTGCATCCGGGCGAGCTGGTCTCCCTTATCGGCCCGAACGGCGCGGGGAAATCGACGCTGCTGCGGCTGCTCACCGGCTTCCTGACGCCGCAGCAGGGTATTTGCACGCTGAAGGGTGAGCCGCTGGCGCACTGGTCTCCGGCACGGCTGTCGCAGCAGCGGGCGGTGATGCGCCAGCAGAGCACTATGGCCTTTCCGCTTAGCGTGGAGGAGGTAGTCGCAATGGGGCGCGCGCCGTGGCCGGGCAAACCGCTGAAAGCAGTGGTGGAGCAGGTGATGGCGCTGACCGGCTGCGACGGCCTGGCGCAGCGCGACTATCTGCAGCTTTCCGGCGGAGAACAGCAGCGGGTACAGCTGGCCCGGGCGCTGGCGCAGCTGTGGCAGCATAACGGCCCGCGCGGCTGGTTGTTCCTCGATGAACCCACCTCCGCGCTGGATCTCTACCATCAGCAGCACCTGCTGCGCCTGCTCTACCAGCTCACGCGCCAGCATCCGCTCAGCGTCTGCTGCGTGCTGCACGATCTCAACCTGGCGTCACTGTGGTCGGATCGCGTGCTGCTGCTGGCGGATGGACATCTGGTCGCGCAGGGCACGCCAACAGAGGTTCTGAAGGAAGAGACGCTGAGGCGCTGGTATCAGGCCGATGTGATGGTGCACCCGCATCTGAGCGAAGGGGTGCCCCAGGTATCGCTGCGCCGTTAGCTTGAGCAGCTCACTTCCAGTTTTTTGCCCCAGTCAGGTGGGCGGCGCGCCAGGTCAGCAAACTCCGGCGCGTCGTCAAACGGCTGTGATAGCGCCCGATGCAGGCGTGCCAGAACGCTGATATCGTCCTGCTCCGCCTGTTCTATCGCCTGCTGCGCCAGATAGTTACGCAGCACCATCGCCGGATTAGCCTGCTTCATCGCCTGCTGGCGCTGCTCATCGCTGCACTCTTCCTGTAACAGACGCTGGCGCCAGACGTTGTACCAGCTGTCGAACGCCTCACGATCGATAAATTCATCGCGCAGCGGGGAGCGTGACTGCTGCTGTTCGCTGCTGCTCAACAGACGGAAAGTGCGCGTATAGTCGCTGCCCTCTTTGGTCATCAGCGACAGCAGCCCGGTAAGAATATTGTTATCCTCTTTGCTGCGCGTCAGCAGCCCAAGCTTCGCACGCATTTTCTCACCCCAGGCGCGCATCAGCTCCGGTTCATAGCCCGCCAGCGCCTGTTTCAGCTGCCCGGCGCTCATCAGACCGGAGAGCGCGTGCGCCAGGCGATTCAGGTTCCACAGCCCTACCATCGGCTGATTCTCAAAGCTGTAGCGCCCCTGGTGGTCCGAATGATTACAGATAAACTCCGGCTGATAGTCATCGAGGAAGCCATACGGCCCATAATCCAGCGTCAGGCCGAGGATCGACATATTGTCGGTATTCATCACCCCGTGGGCAAAGCCCACGCTCTGCCAGCCAGCAATCAGGCGCGCGGTGCGCTGCACCACATCGCTAAACCACAGCAGATATTTATCGGCTTCCTGCTGCAGATGCGGCCAGTGATGGCGGATTGCGTAGTCGGCGAGCTGTGTGACTTTTTCCTGCTGCCCAAGGTAGTAAAAGTGTTCGAAATGGCCAAAGCGCAGGTGGCTTTCCGCCACGCGCAGCAGCATGGCTCCGGGTTCGGTGGTTTCGCGATAGACCGGTTCATCGCTGGTCACCACCGTTAACGCGCGCGAAGTCGGAATACCCAGGTGGTGCATTGCCTCAGAAGCGAGAAACTCGCGCAGAGTGGAGCGCAGCACCGCACGGCCATCGCCCATGCGCGAATAGGGCGTCAGCCCCGCCCCTTTCAGATGCCAGTCGAATTTGCGTCCGTCATCCAGCTGCTGCTCACCCAGCAGCAGCCCACGCCCGTCGCCGAGCTGCCCTGCCCAGACGCCGAACTGATGGCCGCTATAGACCTGTGCCAGCGGCTGCATTCCGGGCATCAGCTTTTCACCGCTCCATAAACCTGGGTTATCTGGGGTAAACAGCGCTGCCTCCAGCCCCAGCTCCTGCGCCAGCTGCGCGCTGTGGTACAGCAGGCGCGGATTTTTTAACGGCGTTGGGTTTAATGCGGTGTAGCAACCGCTCAGCTCGTGAAACCAGGTGTTATTGAAATGCATGACGCCTCCGAAGCGCGGCCAGGAAGATCCCCGACAACGCTGTCAGTGTAAAGCGCGCGGCGGCGGCTAAACACAGAGGATTAGCAGGGTTATTGCAGCACGGGCTGCTGCAGTAAGTATGGCGGGTCCACCAAATGGCTCAACCCCTCTTCATCTACCGGGGGGAACAGCGCGCTCTGGATACCGTCGAAGGCAAAGTGGCGAATGCTTTGCAAGCCGCTGATATCGTCAACGCCCTGCACCACCACGGCGTGACAGTGCGGTTTGATATGGTCGAGAATTGCGCTGATAAAGGGTGGAAAAGAGCCGCGTTTAATATTGTGCTGAATAAATCCCCGGTCCAGCTTAATGCGATAGAAAAGATTGTCAAAAACGGCTTTTGACGTGGCTTTTCCAGCACCATAATTATTCAGACTTAAGTGAAAATGTTGACTCAATCCCTGCAGGCAGAGATTGTTTTTACCCCCAGCGATATCTGGAAAACTTTCACTAATTTCCAGTTCAATACAATCCAGCTGGTTCATTTTTTTAATCAGAAAGTCACTTGCGAGGATGGTTTCTGCCAGTCGCTCATCAATATTTATAGCCACATTTATATTATGGCTACTAAAGAAAGCGTAATGCTTCTCAATAATATTAATCTGATCCTGCAATAGCAGGACGCGTTGATGTTCATTTAACTGTGGTATCAAAATCTCCTGCGGGATGACCACGTTGGCCTGCGCATGAGCAAAGTGTGTCAACATTTCAACAGCAGCCAGCTGCCCGCCGGGCCGGTAAACCGGGCAGAATGCTGTAAAAGTTTTATAATCCGCTTCCAGATGGATTTTCATTTTATTCGCCATTATTAAGCGACACTCACCGCATCCGAGATCAACAAATCAGGCCAGGCCATTGAGCTCTGAGTCAGTTGCCATACAGAAATTCAGCTGTGGTGTGCTTATGCCTCTAATCCAGATCGTTACGCTAACACAAAACTGACATAATTCATCTAGTCAGAATCATTAGCCTGCTGATAGTTAATATCCTCTGCTGTTTTTGTTTACGCAGGCTTTACTAAAATATTGGTTAAGTGTCAGCGCAAGAAAGACTTAAGGTAAATTGATCGGAGGGATATTTTTTAATCGCCCTGGCATTAATTATGGCAGCCTAAATCAAATGCTGCATAAGGCAGCACGATGAAAAAAAGGCCAGCAATAATTAAATACGACGCGCCTGCCAGAACACCTTACGCCAGTAAACGTTATCCAGCGACGAGCGGGTTACCCCCTGACTGGTAGAGGCGTGAATAAACTGGTTATCGGTATCATAGATACCAACATGCAAACCGTTCTCGCCGCTGCCGGTTTTAAAAAACACCAGGTCGCCGGGCAGCAGCTCATCTTTAGAGATACGGGTGCCGATATCGGTCTGGGCAGCGGTGGTGCGGGGTAATTGCAGATTAAAGCGCTCGCGGAAGGTCAGATAAACAAAGCCGGAACAGTCAACGCCACGCGGGCTCATCCCGCCATAGCGGTAAGGCGCACCGCGCCATTTGCCAAGCTGATCGTTGAGCTGTGCAATCACGGTAATGGAGTCGGAAAGACGGCTGTTGGGCACAGGGGCATGACTGCTGCAGCCTGCCAGAATAACAACAATTAGAACTAGCCAGTAGCGCATCACGGATCCCCTTCCCTGCAAACCAGTTTAATGTAGCGGTAAAATACCCTTAATGGCAACTTATGCCCTGTCGTCAGCGCAGCGTGGTCAACATCTGCCGCCCTTCCACTTCAAGCAGGCGAAACGGAACCTGGTACAGGGCGCTGAGATTGGCCGCTGTCAGCAC
Source organism: Erwinia aphidicola (assembly GCF_014773485.1). GTDB lineage: Bacteria > Pseudomonadota > Gammaproteobacteria > Enterobacterales > Enterobacteriaceae > Erwinia > Erwinia aphidicola. Next base: position 79,786 of record NZ_JACXBP010000006.1, read on the forward strand.
CTCCTGCGCGCGGCCGACCAGCGCGCTCTGCCCCGGGCGCAATAGCCACACCCGGTCGGCAAAATGCAGCGAATGGTTGAGGTCGTGGCTGCTCATCACCACCGCGACACCGCGCGCGCTAGAGGCAGAAATGAGGTCATCGAATGCCGCCTGCTGAGCGATATCCAGTCCGGTCAGCGGCTCATCGAGCAGCAGCAGCTTGCCTTCAGACTGGCTGAGCTGCAGCAGTACGGCGGCCAGCCGCACGCGCTGCCACTCTCCGCCGGAGAGCTGATGCAGCGCGCGCTGAAGTTTGTCGGCCAGCTGGAGCTTCTCTGCCAGCGCCAGTAGCACGCTGCTGCTCTCTTCCAGAGTTTGCTGCGCGTGCATGCGCAGATAGTGCCAGACCGGCATCTGTCCCGGCGGCGGCTGTTGCTGCGCCAGGTAAGCCCGCTGGCGTGCCAGCGCAGCGCCGTGCCAGTCGCTTAGCCGCTGCCCGGCAAAGCGAATCTCGCCCGCCGTGCTGAGCATACCAGCCAGGGCAGCCAGCAGAGAGCTTTTACCGGCACCGTTGGGGCCAACCAGGTGAATCACCTGTCCTGCCGCTACCTGCGCGCTAAATGGGGTCAGGCGCCCGGCAAGCGCAGCGCCTGAAATCTCCAGCAGCATCTATTTTGTCAGAGCCTGGTTAATGGCGGCAGTCAACGTCGGATCGTTCGGCTCCATATCCGGTGAGAAACGCGCAATAACCTGACCATCACGGCCAATCAGGAATTTTTCAAAATTCCACAGAATATCACCGGCCTGCCTGGGCGCGCGGCCTTTGCTCTCCATACGCTCGAGGAAACCACTGCCTTCAGGGCGTTGCGCCACCGGCTGTGCGGCCACCAGCTGATGGTAAAGCGGGTGGCGCTGCGGGCCATTGACCTCGATCTTGCTGAACATCGGGAAGGTGACGCCATAAGTGGTACTGCAGAAGGTTTTGATCTCCTCCTCACTGCCCGGCTCCTGCTCCAGAAACGCATTACAGGGGAAGCCCAGCACGGTCAGTCCACTGGCATGCAGCGTCTTTTGCAGATTCTCCAGCTGCTCGTACTGCGGCGTCAGGCCGCATTTTGAAGCAACGTTCACCACCAGCAGTACATCACCCTGCCACTGGGCCAGCGTGGTTTTCTCACCGTCGAGCGTGATCAGTTCTGTATCAAAGATGCTCATAGCGTTTTTCCTGTTTCAATGAGGAGACAACAGCCGTATGGCTGTTAACGGTTGCTCAATAATAGCCAGATAAATACCGGCGCGCCCAGCGTGGCGGTGACAACGCCAATCGGCAGCTCGGCCGAGGTGAGCGCTACGCGCGCAATAATATCCGCCGCCAGCAGCACGCCAGCTCCGGCCAGCGCACAGCCGGGCAGCAGAATACGATGATCGCTCAGCCCATTGAGCCGCAGAATATGCGGGATCACCAGGCCGACAAAGCCTATCGCGCCCGCCAGCGCCACGCTGACACCGACCAGCCAGCCGATAGCCATTACCAGCAGGTTACGCCACAGCACCAGCGGCAGCCCGAGCTGGCGGGCAGAAACCTCCCCCAGCGCCAGCAGGTTCAATACCCGCGCCCGGCCGCTTAACCACAGCAGCACCGGCATTAATGCCAGCATCAGCCAGCCATAGCGCCAGTCAACGCCGCTAAAGCCACCCATCATCCAGTACATCAGCTGGCGCAGATCGAGATTACTGCTGAAATAGACGGCCCAGGTCATCAGGGCACTACAGATTATCCCCAGCGCCACGCCGGCCAGCAGCAGTCGGCTGGTCGACAGCTGACGTCGTGCCAGGCGCAGCAGGATGAGGGTGACCAGCAATGCACCGCAGATGGCGGCCAGGCTCATCATCCACGGACTGTTGCTGCCGGTGAAAATGCACAGCACCAGCCCGACGCCGGCACCACCGGATACGCCGAGCAGGCCCGGCTCTGCCAGCGGATTAGTAAACAGCGCCTGCATGGCTGCGCCGGCCACCGCCAGTGCGGCACCAACCAGCATGACCGCCAGCGAGCGCGGCAGGCGCAGCTGCCAGACAAACAGCTGACCATCAGGCGTTAACCACTGCGTTGGCGCTATCCAGCGTTCACCCGCACACAGGCTGATAATAAGCAGGATCAGACAGAACAGCAGCAGTCCGCTCAGCCAGACTGTTGCCCGGCGTTGCGCAGCCGATATCTGTTGAGAGAGCAGAGTCATAGCCGACGTTTTATAGGGAAAACAGGGGTTTGATTGTAGAGGTAAATCAGCAAAAAGAAAGAGCCAGCTTGGCTGGCTCTTGATGATTAGTGACGGTCACCCTGCTGTGGCGGCCGCGGCTGATGAGCGCGATCTCCGCCCTGCGGTCTGCCGTTGTGGTGCGGTGGCGCACTGTGGTGTGGCTGCGGACGATGCTGCGGCGGTCGCGGGGGGGCATGGTGATACACCGGCCGCGGCGGCGGTGGCGGCCTGCGCACGGGAGGATGACGCTGCCAGCCGCGACCATTCCAGTAGTCACCGCGCGGACCTCGCTCGCCCCAGTGGCGGTTCTGGTGGTCGTGCCACCAGCGCGGCGCTCGCCAGTCATATCCGTCCCAGTAGTAACCGCGCGTATCGCGGTCCCCTAAATGAATGCTGACGCCCGGCGAGCGGATATCAATGCCAACGGCAGCTTCGGCCATCAGCGGCGCGCCTGCCAGCAGGCACAGTAACAATACGATTTTTTTCATCAGGCTGACCTCCCGTCATGTCATGGCAGTGTTATAGCAATTGCTTATGAAGATCACTATCAGCCCGGGATGATTTACCGTTTACTTTCTAATAACTTACGCAGGCTTAACAGTATGGAGGGATTGTGAAGAGTATAATCAGGGGTTTTGCCCTAATCGACTAAAACAGACAGTAAGGAAAAAGGCCGCTTGCGCGGCCTTTTGAATGGCGGAAATCAGTCTTCTTTCGGCGAGGCGTTCTCTACCCGGCTTTTAAGTTTCTGTCCCGGTCGAAACGTCACAACCCGGCGAGCCGTAATGGGAATATCTTCACCCGTTTTGGGGTTACGTCCCGGACGTTGATTTTTGTCGCGAAGGTCGAAGTTGCCAAATCCTGACAGTTTGACCTGTTCACCGTTCTCCAAAGCACGACGCACTTCTTCAAAAAACAGTTCTACCAGCTCTTTGGCATCCCGCTTGCTAAGCCCGAGCTTCTCAAACAGGTATTCAGACATTTCAGCTTTTGTAAGCGCCATAGGTTCAATCCCTCAAGGATGCTTGGAATCGCTCTTTCAGTGCCTCTACGCATTTTGCAACGGTAGCGGCAATCTCCTCTTCTTCGAGTGTCCGGCTGGTATCTTGCAAAATCAGGCTGATAGCGAGGCTCTTAAAACCATCATTTACGCCCTTACCACGGTACACGTCAAACAAGTTTACGCCAACTACCTGATTTACGCCAACTTTCTTACACTCTGCGATGATATCTGCTGCTGGCACGTTTTCTGCCACCACCACGGCGATATCTCGGCGGTTCGCCGGGAAGCGTGAAATGCTGCTGGCGTCAGGCAGGACGCGGTCTGCAACCTTGTCCCACAGCAGTTCGAACACCACCGTACGGCCGTTAAGATCCAGTTTACGTTCAAGTTCCGGATGCACCACACCGATGAATCCGATGTGTTCGCCGCGTAAAATAATTTGTGCGCTCTGCCCTGGATGCAGTGCCGGATTAGCCGCTGCCACAAACTGAATCTCGTCCAGCTTGCCAGTTAACTCCAGTACAGATTCCAAATCACCTTTCAAATCATAGAAGTCTACTGCGTTACGCGCCAGATCCCAGTGTTCTTCATTGCGATGCCCGCTGATAACACCCGCCAGCATAACATCCTGACGGATGCCGAGGTTTGCCTGAGTATCAGGGACAAAGCGCAGCCCGCTCTCAAACAGACGTACGCGTGACTGCTGACGATTCTGGTTATACGCCACCGCACCCAGCAGACCACTCCACAGCGACAGACGCATTGCAGACATCTCTACCGAGATTGGGCTAGGCAGCACCAGGTTCTCTTCACCCGGGTGCAGCAGCGCCTGAATTTTGGGGTCAACGAAGCTGTAAGTGATGGCTTCCTGATAGCCTTTATCCACCAGCAGCGCCTTAACACGCTTCAGGGAGAGATTAGCTTCGCGGTGTTTGGTCATCACCAGACCCGCCTGTACCGGCACGTCCGGAATGTTGTCGTAGCCATAAACGCGGGCCACTTCTTCCACCAGATCTTCTTCGATAGCGAGATCGAAACGCCAGCCTGGCGCTACCGCCTGCCACTGACCGTTTCCTTCCGTCACTTCGCAACCGAGGCGACGCAGAATATCACTCACTTCCGCATCGGCAATCACGTGGCCAATCAGGCGGTCCAACTTTTCACGACGCAGCGTAATGGTCGCACGCTGTGGCAAGGCTGACTCGGTCGTCACATCGATGACCGGGCCAGCTTCACCACCGCAAATTTCCAGCAGCAGCGCGGTAGCGCGTTCGATAGCTTTATGCTGCAGAGCCGGATCCACGCCACGCTCATAGCGGTGAGACGCATCGGTATGCAGGCCGTGACGGCGTGCGCGGCCGGTAATGGAGAGCGGGCTGAAGAAGGCACACTCGAACAGTACGTTCTGAGTCTCTTCATTTACGCCAGAGTGTTCACCGCCAAAAATCCCGCCCATGGCCAGCGCTTTGCTGTGGTCAGCAATCACCAGCGTGTCGCCTTTCAGGGTGGCTTCATTGCCGTCCAACAGGGTCAGCTTCTCACCCTCTTCCGCCAGGCGCACTACGATGCCACCGTCAATGCGGTCAAGGTCAAAGGCGTGCATCGGCTGGCCGAGCTCAAGTAAAACATAATTGGTGATATCCACCACCGGATCGATAGAGCGGATGCCGCAGCGGCGCAGTTTTTCTTTCATCCACAGCGGGGTAGCGGCTTTGACGTTGATACCTTTCACCACCCGACCGAGGTAGCGCGGGCAGGCTTCTGGCGCATCAACACGAATTGGCAAGGTATCCGCCAGCGTGGCGGCAACCGGGGCGATTTCGGGAGCGTTCAACGGCAGCTTATTGAGCACGGCCACGTCACGCGCCACGCCGATAATGCTCAGGCAGTCGGCACGGTTTGGCGTGACGCTGATCTCAATCGTGTTGTCATCCAGCTGCAGATATTCGCGGATGTCGGTGCCAACGGTGGCATCCAGCGGCAGTTCAATGATGCCGTCGTGATCGTCGGAAATACCCAGCTCGGAGAACGAGCACAGCATACCTTCAGAAGGCTCACCGCGCAGCTTAGCCGCTTTAATTTTGAAATCACCCGGCAGCACTGCGCCTACGGTTGCCACGGCCACTTTCAGCCCCTGGCGGCAGTTAGCTGCGCCACAGACGATATCCAGCAGGCGATCGCCGCCGACGTTAATTTTGGTCACGCGCAGCTTGTCGGCATTCGGGTGCTGACCGCACTCGACCACTTCGCCCACGACTACACCGTGAAAAGCACCGGCAACGGCTTCAACGCCGTCTACTTCCAGGCCTGCCATAGTGATTTGATCGGACAGGGCTGCACTGTCGATGGCCGGGTTGACCCATTCACGTAACCAGAGTTCACTGAATTTCATTGGTTTTACCCGCCCTTATTTAAACTGTTTGAGGAAACGTAAATCATTTTCGAAGAAGGCACGCAGGTCTGTCACGCCATAGCGCAGCATGGTCAGGCGTTCCATCCCCATACCAAAGGCGAAGCCTGAGTAAACTTCCGGGTCAATGCCAACATTGCGCAGTACGTTCGGGTGCACCATGCCACAGCCCAGCACTTCCAGCCACTTGCCGTTCTTACCCATCACATCCACTTCAGCGGACGGTTCGGTGAACGGGAAGTAGGAAGGACGGAAGCGTACCTGAAGGTCAGCTTCAAAGAAGTTGTTCAGGAAGTCGTGCAGCGTGCCCTTCAGATTGGTGAAGCTGATGCCCTTATCGACAATCAATCCTTCCATCTGGTGGAACATTGGGGTGTGAGTCTGATCGTAATCGTTACGATAGACGCGGCCCGGGGCAATAATGCGGATAGGTGGCTGCTGATCTTTCATGGTGCGGATCTGCACGCCAGAAGTCTGGGTACGTAGCAGGCGGGTGGCATCAAACCAGAAGGTATCGTGATCCGCACGCGCCGGGTGGTGCCCGGGAATATTCAGCGCATCGAAGTTGTGATAGTCATCTTCAATTTCCGGACCGGTTGCCACGGAGAAGCCCAGCTCACCGAAGAAGGTCTCGATGCGGTCTATGGTGCGCGTTACCGGATGCAGACCGCCGTTCTCAATGCGGCGGCCCGGCAGCGAGACATCAATCGTCTCCTGCGCCAGGCGGGCATTCATCACGGCGGACTCCAGCGAATTCTTCTGCGCGTTAAGCGCCTCCTGAACCTGCTGCTTTGCTTCGTTAATCACTGCACCCGCCGCCGGACGGTCTTCCGCTGGCAGTTCACGCAGGGTTGTCATCTGGAGCGTTAGATGCCCTTTTTTACCCAGGTATTCGACGCGAACGTTATCTAACGCGGCGACATCCTGAGCATCATTGATAGCGGCTTTCGCGCTCGCCACCAGGTCTGCGAGATGTGACATGCTTTCCTCTTCTTCCAGCCACCGTGGCCGGTCTGTTATTTGTCAGGACGAGTAGCCGCCCAATAGTCGATGTGTTTCGAGCGCTAAAACGAAAAAAGCCTCCACGAGGGAGGCTTTCAGCGCGATTTTTCGTTTCTTTTCTTTGCGCAAAAGCCCCCGATAGTCAGGCGCTAAAGTAAAAAAAGAAACGGAAAATAGCATTCATGGTGGCGTTACCTTGTTGCGGTTAAGACGGCTCTATTGAAATCTTAACAGGCAGAAAAGTCAATCTTTTCAGACAATAAAAAAGAGGGAGACAAGCTCCCTCTTCCAACTGGCTTACGCCAGAGCTGTTTTCGCTTTTTCTACCAGAGCAGCAAATACTGCTTTGTCGAATACGGCGATGTCAGCCAGAATCTTACGGTCGATTTCGATCGAAGCCTTTTTCAGGCCATTGATGAAACGGCTGTAAGACATACCGTTAGTGCGGGCTGCTGCGTTGATACGCGCAATCCACAGCTGACGGAACTGACGCTTACGCTGACGACGGTCACGGTAAGCATACTGACCAGCTTTAATTACAGCCTGGAAGGCAACGCGGTAAACACGTGAACGTGCACCGTAATAGCCTTTAGCTTGTTTTAAGATTTTCTTGTGACGTGCGCGAGCAACTACACCACGTTTTACACGAGCCATTTAGCTCTCCTGTTTAATATTCTGTTAAAAAAAAATTTACTTATGCGTACGGCAGGCAGGCAATAACCAGACCCAGATCGCCTTTAGACACCATGCCTTTCGGACGCAGGTGGCGTTTACGCTTAGTAGATTTTTTAGTCAGAATATGACGCAGGTTAGCGTGTTTACGCTTGAAGCCGCCACCGGCGGTCTTCTTGAAGCGCTTGGCCGCGCCACGTACAGTTTTAATCTTTGGCATTTGAAAAAATATCCACTTCGCATTGTTAATAAAATGAACCAGACAGGCGAATCTCACCGCGCACCGAAGCGCGCGGCAGGATTACTTTAGGGCCTACTGCCTCTTCTTGGGAGCGAGCACCATAATCATCTGACGACCTTCGATCCTTGTAGGGAACGATTCGACCACTGCCAGATCAATATCTTCACACAGATCTTTACGGACGCGGTTAAGCACTTCCATACCGATCTGCTGGTGCGCCATCTCACGACCGCGGAAACGCAGTGTGATCTTGGCTTTATCGCCATCTTCCAGAAAGCGAATCAGGTTGCGTAGTTTTACCTGATAGTCGCCATCATCGGTACCAGGACGGAATTTAATTTCCTTAACCTGGATAACTTTTTGCTTTTTCTTCTGTTCCTTAGAAGATTTGCTTTTTTCATAAAGGAACTTGCCGTAGTCCATAACACGACAAACGGGCGGTTCGGCGTTAGGGCTGATCTCGACAAGATCAACACCTGCTTCTGCAGCTTTTTCTAAAGCTTCATCCAGACTGACAATACCAATCTGTTCGCCATCGACGCCTGTCAGACGAACCTCAGTGGCGCGAATTTCTCTGTTAATGCGATTAGGACGCGCCGGTTGAACTCGTTTTCCGCCTTTAATACTTTATTCCTCCAATTGATGAAGATTGCGACTGCGGATTTCATCCTGCAGCTTCGCGATCACTTCGTTTACGTCCATGCTTCCCAGGTCTTTACCGCGGCGGGTGCGAACGGCCACTTTGCCAGCTTCCACCTCTTTATCACCACAGACCAACATGTAAGGGACACGACGTAAAGTATGCTCGCGGATTTTAAAGCCAATCTTCTCGTTTCTCAAGTCCGCTTTTGCACGAATGCCCGCATTCTGCAATTTTCGGGTCAATTCTGCAACATATTCGGACTGGCCATCGGTGATATTCATCACCACAACTTGTAGTGGAGCAAGCCAGGTCGGGAAGAAACCGGCATATTCTTCGGTTAAAATCCCGATAAAGCGCTCCATGGACCCCAGGATTGCGCGGTGAATCATCACCGGAACCTGACGTTCATTACTTTCACCCACATACGAGGCGCTCAGGCGGCCCGGCAGCGAGAAGTCCAGCTGCACAGTACCACACTGCCATGCACGGTCGAGACAATCATGCAGGGTAAATTCAATTTTAGGACCGTAGAAAGCGCCCTCGCCCGGCTGATATTCGAACGGAATATTGTTCTCTTTCAGCGCGGCTGCCAGGTCCGCTTCTGAGCGGTCCCACAGGTCGTCGGTGCCGATACGCTTCTCTGGACGCGTAGAGAGTTTCACCACGATCTTTTCAAAGCCGAAGGTGCTGTACATGTCGTACACCATCTTAATGCAGCTGTTGACCTCGTCGCGCACCTGCTCTTCAGTACAGAAGATATGGGCATCATCCTGAGTAAAGCCGCGTACGCGCATCAGGCCGTGCAGTGCACCCGACGGCTCATTACGGTGACAGCTACCGAACTCCGCCATGCGCAGGGGTAAATCACGGTATGATTTTAGACCCTGATTGAAAATCTGCACGTGGCCTGGGCAGTTCATCGGCTTAATGCAGTATTCACGGTTTTCTGAAGAGGTGGTAAACATCGCCTCTTTGTAGTTTTCCCAGTGGCCGGTTTTTTCCCACAGCACGCGGTCCATCATGAACGGACCTTTCACTTCCTGGTAGTCATACTCTTTCAGCTTGGTGCGGACAAACACTTCCAGCTCGCGGAAGATAGTCCAGCCGTCGTTGTGCCAGAACACCATGCCAGGCGCCTCTTCCTGCATATGATACAGGTCGAGCTGCTTACCGATTTTACGGTGGTCGCGCTTCGCCGCTTCTTCCAGACGCAGCAAATAGGCAGCCAGCTGCTTTTTGTCGGCCCAGGCGGTGCCGTAAATACGCTGCAACATTTTATTGTTGCTGTCGCCACGCCAGTAAGCGCCAGAAATTTTCTGCAGCTTAAAGTGGTGGCAGAAACGCATATTCGGCACGTGCGGACCACGGCACATGTCGACATACTCTTCGTGATGATACAGGCCAGGACGGTCGTCACGGCTGATATTTTCATCAAGGATGGTCATTTTGTAAGTTTCGTCGCGCGCAGCAAAAGCGTCACGCGCTTCCTGCCAGCTCACTTTCTGCTTAACAACGTCGTAATTGGTCTCTGCCAGCTGGTGCATGCGCTTTTCCAGCAGGTCGATATCTTCCTGGGTCAGCGTGCGGTCAAGGTCAACGTCGTAGTAGAAACCGTTGTCGATAACCGGGCCGATAGCCATTTTGGTATCCGGCCACAGCTGTTTAATCGCGTGCCCCAACAGGTGCGCACAGGAGTGACGAATAATTTCCAGACCGGCTTCGTCTTTAGCGGTGATGATCGCCACGTTGGCATCTTCGGTGATCGGATCAACCGCATCCACCAGTTCGCCATTCACACGGCCGGCAATACAGGCTTTCGCCAGGCCAGGACCGATGTCGAGGGCAATATCCATCACGCTGACGGCGTGGTCAAAAGAGCGCTGGCTTCCATCAGGAAGAGTAATTACAGGCATGAAACATCCTTAATTGCAGTGGTAACCCACACGTAAGATTACATGCAAACATAGTTTGAGAGTTCCGGGCTGGCAGGCTATCTGACCCACATTGTCGGATTGCCGCCGCCCTTGATAGCTGCGCAATACACAGCAAGGCAAGCATAATAACATCTTTAGGATCAGAGAGAAACCGTGCAGGGAGAGGCTGACAGAATAAGGCAGGGATGACGGGCCGCCCGCAGGCAGCCCGGAAAGCAATTACATCGCGTAAGAGAGCGTGATGGTGGTTTTGGTATCGGTATGATCGGGCGCTGACTCCGGTGGATTCTGGTTCCAGGTCACGTTGTAAGCCATCTTCAGGGCGAAGTGTTCGTTGATCGCCACCTGCAGACCGGTTTCGGAGTTGACGGTAGTATCATCGCTACCCAGTACGGAAACACCCTGAACAAACTTGGTGGTGTCCGTCAGCTGCCACTGATAGCTCAGTGCGCCGTAGGCCAGAGCCTGAGTTTCATGACCACCTTCATGGTAGTCGTCGTAACGCACACCCGGACCGGCTTCCACACGCAGCGAGTGCACCGGACCGTTCAGCAGCTGGCGACCATAACCGGCAGCAAGAATAGAACGACCGTCGTAACCGTTGAAGCGGTCACTTAACCAGCTCGCCTGGCCGAACAGGTAGTCAGCGCTGTTGATGTTATAACGCGTACGGCCACCGACCTGATAGGTCTCTGATGAACGCTCATCGTTAGAAGAGGTGTTGCTGGCGTTGCCCCACAGGCTGTAAGCAAAACTTGGGGTATACCACGTCATGTTGGTATTCGCCGTTGCGGAAGAACTGGTGGTGTTACCGGACTGTGCCATGTAACCCGCAGCCGCGTTACCTTCAAAATCTTTCTTCGCTGTAGAAGGGTCATCCATAACCGTGAAGACGTTGTTATCCGCCAGGGCTTGTTGACACAGTGCTCCCCCGGAGAGCAGAAGAACTACAGACAGCTTGTTAAGCGCTTTCATTTAAATGTGACCCGTACGACAGTTTTAAAAAGAGGGAGTCTGAAGCGTTTTGAGGGACGATCAACGCAATTTACGGTAATAATCGTAAGAAATTGTTAATCCGCTCTTTTTCCACAGCATCAGGCCCAAACTCCCCTTCGAATAGGAATATTCCCATTAACGGCGCGCATTATAATGGGTTAGTGATGAAAAAACACCTGGCTGTAAATAAGATTTATCTTTAGCCAGGCGCGATTTTATCGCCCTGCAGCCGGTATATGTAAGTAAATATTAATTCCAGCCTACGCCCTTCCGCTGCGCCGCCAGCGGCTTTACGTCTTCTTAACGCAAAACGCGCAGAAAAGAGATCCGCCCTCGGCTTTGCTACCGCCCGCGCATGAATTCAGCGCGCTGACAGCGGCAGTGAACTACGATTGAGGGGCCATTTATTACATTGAGGTAAACCATGAATAGCCAATCCGTTGAACAGTTTGTTGTCACCTTTCGCTACCAGGAAAAAGGGCTCTCTGACCTGCTGGAGTTGAACAGCGCCCTGCTCAGTGCCGGGTTCAGCACCACGCTCAACGACAGCCAGGGCCAACCACACGAGTTAGGCACCAATAGCTTCGGCATTACCAGCGCGATGGCGCCGGAAGAGATCGCGCAGCAGGCGCGCAGCGCGGGAGAACTGGTGCTCGGTGATACACCGGAGGTGGACGTTCAGCGCTGGGAGGAGTTTCAGCAGCAGCTTAAAAGCTAACTTTCTGTAAATATGATGCAATGCCGTGCGCCAATGGGTATTTTGGTTATTCTTTAAGCGTTATCATCGTCGAATCACAGCGAAAAAGAGGAGTGTCCTATGTGGTCAGCCATCGGTCGTCTGTTGAGTGAGCAACTGGGTCCGGCAGAAATTAACGGACGCAGTGAGTTGCCGGGCGGTGAGGTTCATTCAGCCTGGCTGCTGCAATACGGTGAGCACCAGGTGTTTGTCAAATGTAACCAGCGCGAGATGCTCGATCTCTTCAGCTGGGAAGCGGATCAGCTCCAGCTGCTGGCGCGTACCCACACGGTGCGCGTGCCGGAAGTGTACGGCGTTGGCAGCGACCGCGATACCAGCTTTCTGCTGCTGGAATACATCAAGCCAACGCCGCTAAATGCCGATTCTGCTTTCCAGCTTGGCGTACAGCTGGCCCATCTTCACCAGTGGAGTGAACAGCCGCAGTTTGGGCTGGACTTCGACAATAATATTACCACCTCTCCTCAGCCCAACAGCTGGCTGAAACGCTGGTCGGTGTTCTTTGCTGAACAGCGCATCGGCTGGCAGCTGCAGCTCGCCGCTGAAAAAGGTATTCAGTATGGGGATATCGAGCTGATTGTGCACTGCGCGCAGACGGCCCTCGACGCCCATCACCCGCAGCCGTCGCTACTGCACGGCGATCTGTGGCCGGCGAACTGCGCGGGGAGTGACAGTGGTCCCTGGCTATTTGATCCAGCCTGCTACTGGGGCGATCGTGAGTGTGACTTGGCCATGCTACCGTGGTTCAGTCAGCTGCCGGGGCAGATCTTCGAGGGTTATCAGTCGGTGTGGCCGCTACCTTGCGGCTTCTCACAGCGTCAGCCGATTTATCAGCTCTACTATCTGCTGAACCGCGCCAATGTCTTCGGCGGCAGCTGGCTTGGAGAGGCACAGCGTGCGGTAGGCACCCTGTTAGATGTGGACGATTTGGCTAAACAGCACGCGCGTCCGGCCTGAGATAAGCCCGGGCGGGGCACCTTCCCCCGCCCGCGATCCTCAGTAGATAAACCCGGCCAGCTTCAGCACGAAGTAACCCGCTACGGCGATGATAATCGGCAGGACGTACAGCGGGAATATTTGCAGGAAAATAGTGTGGCGCGGCACCACAATCCTCTCTTCCAGCTGCGCACGCGTGTGCCCTTCAGTACCGCGCGCGTTTTCCAGAATCAGCTGATCCTCAATCCCTTCACGCAGAAAGCGCGACTGGCGCCACATGCGCGCGCCGGAAGCCTGCAAAGCAAGGCCGACAAAAATCAGCACGTAGATAACCCAGAACAGCACGTTGCTGCCGTGATTAAAATCCGGTACCGGTGAGTTATTCCAGAAGCTGGAAAGAAAACCGGTGTTAAAACGGATCATCTCAATCATCACATGGGCGAAATCCTGCATCACCGCATTAATGCCCTCGCGCTTTTCCCGGCTTTTTTCCAGAAAACCCAGCAGGGAAATCAGCGTTGAGATCAGCGCGGGAATAAAGATAACCCAGCCCGCGACCCGCTTGATCACCGCCACTCTGCCAGCCTGTTGATAAGTCATGCCTTCTCCTGTCCATACGATGTCTGCGTGTCAGTCTACATTGAGTCGGCAAAAAGCGCCTGTAAAATGCGGTCAGCGCAGCAGGTTCTCCGCTTAACGCCGCTGCGATGTTAATTTTTTCAGCAACGCCTTCATGCTAAGGTGATGCAAACTGTCAAATGGAGCCGCAGAATGTCTTATCAACGCCCCGTACACGCCGCCATCTTTGATATGGATGGCCTGCTGATTGATTCAGAACCGCTATGGCACCAGGCCGAGCTGGACATCTTCAATACCCTTGATGTTGACCTCAGCCGCCGTAAAGAGCTGCCCGATGCGCTCGGCCTGCGTATCGATCAGGTGGTGCGCATGTGGTACGAAACCCTGCCGTGGAGCGGCCCTTCCCAGGCGGAAGTGACGCAGCGAGTGATTGCCCGGGCGCTGAGCCTGGTCGAGGAGAGCCGTCCGCTGCTGCCGGGCGTTGAGCATGCGTTAAAGCTGTGCCAGGCCGAGGGGCTGAAGATCGGCCTGGCCTCCGCTTCTCCGCTGTTTATGCTGGAGCGCGTGCTGGAGATGTTCAACCTGCGCGACTATTTTGAAGTGCTGGCCTCGGCGGAATCTCTGCCCTACAGCAAACCGCACCCGCAGGTTTACCTTGATGCCGCCGCCCGGCTTGGCGTCGACCCACTGAACTGCGTTACGCTGGAAGACTCCTTTAACGGCATGATCGCCACTAAAGCCGCACGTATGCGCTCTATCGTGGTGCCTGACGCCAGCCACGCCGAAGATGCACGCTGGGCGCTGGCGGAGGTCAAGCTCAGCAGCCTGCAGCAGCTTACCCCCGCTCATCTGCACGGTCGTTAAACCTGACAAGGTGCTGCCTGTGCAGCACCTCTCAATAAAAATAAAACAACGTTTCATTTTTATTGAATTACCGCCCGCCTGCGCCTATGCTCCCTGCTAACCTCGTTAATCAGGAAGCCGCTATGATCCTCAATGCTTTTAACCTCGAAGGGAAAGTCGCGCTGATCACCGGATGCAACACCGGGCTGGGTCAGGGTATGGCCGTCGGTCTGGCGCAGGCCGGATGTGACATCATTGGCGTCAACCGCTCCGCTGCCTGCGAAACGGCAAAGCAGGTGAGCGCGCTCGGGCGCCGCTTTATCAGCATCACCGCCGACCTGTCGGACAGCCACTGCGTGCCAAAGGTGATGGAGCAGGCGCTGGCAGCCTGCCCGCGGCTCGATATCCTGGTCAACAATGCCGGGATTATTCGCCGCGCAGAGGCGCTGAATTTCAGTGAGCAGGACTGGGATGACGTCATGAACGTCAACAGCAAAACGCTGTTCTTTCTTGCGCAGGCGGTGGCGCGCCAGTTCGTTAAGCAGGGGCATGGCGGCAAAATCATTAATATCGCCTCAATGCTCTCTTACCAGGGCGGCATTCGCGTACCTTCGTATACCGCCTCGAAAAGCGCGGTAATGGGGCTGACTCGCCTGATGGCCAACGAATGGGCACAGTACGGGATCAACGTTAATGCCATCGCCCCGGGCTATATGGCGACCAACAACACTGAACAGCTGCGTGATGATGAAGAGCGCAGTCAGCAGATCCTCAAGCGCATTCCGAGCGGTCGCTGGGGCGAGAGCCGCGATATGATGGGGCCGGTGGTGTTTCTCGCCTCCAGCGCGGCGGACTACGTTAATGGCTATACGCTGGCCGTCGACGGGGGCTGGCTGGCGCGCTAACCCAAAGGCGGGTCAGTTTCTGTGCGACCCGCTCAACATTTCACTGATGTGAAAATATTTATCTTTCGTTACAGCGTCACATATTTATTCTACTGTATATATTCCCTATACTGGATGCATTGACAGTTATGCACCAGGTGTTCCCATGACGGCCGAAGGCCACCTCATATTTGCCATTGCCAGCGCCATTTTCGCCAAACGAGCGGAACTGACGCCGGTGCTGGCCAGCGCAGACTGGTGGCATATTATTCCGGCTACCCTGCTCACCTGCCTGCTGCCGGATATTGACCATCCAAAATCTTTTCTCGGTCAGCGCCTGAAGTGGCTGTCGCACCCTATTGCGCGCGCCTTTGGTCATCGCGGATTCACCCACAGCCTGCTGGCGGTGGCGGGCGGTGTCGCGCTGCTGCAGCTAAAGCTGCCCGCTGGCTGGCTGATCCCTGCCGATGCTTTCCAGGGCATGGTGCTGGGTTACCTCAGCCACATTGTGGCCGACATGCTGACGCCCGCCGGGGTCCCTCTGCTATGGCCGTGCCGCTGGCGCTTCCGCCTGCCGCTGCTGAGAAGCCAGAAAGGCAACCAGCTGGAGCGTGCGCTGTGCCTCGCGCTGGTCGGTTATGCCATCTGGTTTCCGCCGGGTATGCCACCCTTTGGTGCGACCGGCTGGACCAGCCAGGTGGTCAATTCGGTACAAAATGGCTTTAGCCGGGTGATAAACCCGCAAAACGGACATTAATCGACCGATAACGCAACAAAAGTTATAAATCATTCCTTTTGGATATAAGCCTGCACCATCACTAGCTGCTACCATTTCGCCCTTGTGCTGGTTACTGCGCGTCAGAAATTAACTGAGGTCAGTTATGGCACTTTTGCCGACTATTTTTGGGAGAAATGGGAAATGAATTTTCCGCTAATTATTAACCTGGTAGCGTTCGTGGCGCTGCTGCTGCTGGTAGCAAAAACCGGCCGCACCGGCTGGAGCCTGTCGAAGAAAGTGCTGTTCGGCCTGGTGGTCGGCGTACTGTTTGGCCTCGCGCTGCACACCATTTACGGCGAAAACAGCCCGGTAATTAAAGAGTCTGTCAGCTGGTTTAACCTGGTCGGCGGCGGTTACGTTCAGCTGCTGCAGATGATTGTAATGCCGCTGGTGTTCGCATCGATTCTCAGCGCCGTAGCCCGTCTGCATAACGCCTCATCGCTGGGCAAAATCAGCGTGCTGACCATTGGCGTGCTGCTGTTCACCACCGCCATTGCCGCCGCCGTTGGCGTATTCGTTACCTGGCTGTTCGGCCTCAACGCCAGTGGACTGGTGCAGGGCGCACAGGAAAGCGCACGCCTTGCGGCCATTCAGAGCAGCTATGTTGGCAAGGTCGCCGATCTCAGCGCGCCGCAGCTGCTGCTCTCCTTCGTCCCGAAAAACCCGTTTGCCGACCTGACCGGTGCTAACCCGACTTCGATCATCAGCGTAGTGATCTTCGCCGCCTTCCTTGGCGTGGCGGCTCTGCAGCTGCTGAAGGATGATGCCGAAAAGGGCCAGCGCGTACTCAAAGCCATCGATACGCTGCAGTCCTGGGTCATGAAGCTGGTGCGCCTGATCATGAAGCTGACGCCGTACGGCGTGCTGGCCCTGATGACCAAAGTGGTGGCAACCTCTAACCTGAGCGACATCATCAAGCTTGGCAGCTTCGTGCTGGCCTCTTACCTCGGCCTGGCGATTATGTTTGCCGTGCATGCCCTGCTGCTGTCGGTCAACGGTGTGAACCCCCTGCGCTTCTTCCGTAAAGTGTGGCCGGTTATCACCTTCGCCTTCACCAGCCGCTCCAGCGCCGCGACTATCCCGCTGAGCGTGGAAGCGCAAACCCGTCGTCTGGGTATTCCAGAGTCGATTGCCAGCTTTGCGGCATCCTTTGGTGCCACCATTGGCCAGAACGGCTGTGCCGGTCTCTATCCGACCATGCTGGCGGTAATGGTGGCGCCAACCGTGGGCATCAACCCGTTTGACCCCATGTGGATTGCTACGCTGATCGGCATCGTGACCCTCAGCTCTGCGGGCGTTGCCGGCGTTGGTGGTGGTGCAACCTTCGCGGCGCTGATTGTGCTGCCTGCCATGGGCCTGCCGGTCACCCTGGTTGCCCTGCTGATCTCCATCGAGCCGCTGATTGATATGGGCCGCACCGCGCTCAACGTCAACGGTTCCATGACCGCCGGTACGCTGACCAGCCAGTGGCTGAAGCAGACCGATAAAGCGGTAATGAACACCGAGTCAGACAGCGAAGCCGAACTGGCACATCGCTAACCCTCCCGCGGGCCGGATCCCCCCGGCCCGCCTCATTTCGTCATACCCCTGCATTTATCGGGCGTATATCCCTCACTGTTCTATAGTTACTGTTGCCCTAAAATGACAGCAACTGGAGTACATGAGTCATGCCGAAAGAACACAAACCGCAGCAGCAGAAGCCCACTACCGCCCCTGACAACGCCAAAGTGGCTGCGCTGGAACCCTTTCGCAAAAATGGAATGGAACAACCACTGACCACCAATCAGGGTACTCGCATCGCCGATGACCAGAACTCACTGCGTGCCGGAACGCGCGGACCGACGTTGCTGGAAGACTTCATCATGCGTGAGAAGATCACCCACTTTGACCACGAGCGCATCCCGGAGCGTATTGTCCATGCGCGCGGCTCTGCGGCGCACGGCTACTTTCAGACCTATCGCGACATGAGCGAGGTTACCAAAGCGGACTTTCTGCGCTCTCCGGAAAGCGTCACGCCAGTATTTGTGCGCTTCTCCACGGTGCAGGGCGGCGCGGGTTCCGCCGATACCGTGCGTGACATCCGCGGCTGGGCCACCAAGTTCTATACGGAGGAAGGCGTTTTCGACCTGGTGGGCAACAATACCCCGGTGTTCTTTATCCAGGATGCCCATAAGTTCCCTGATTTTGTCCACGCGGTAAAACCAGAGCCGAACAATGAGATGCCGCAGGGGCAAAGCGCCCACGACACCTTCTGGGATTATGTTTCCCTGCAGCCAGAAACCCTGCACAACGTCATCTGGGCGATGTCCGATCGCGGCATTCCGCGCAGCTACCGCACCATGGAAGGTTTTGGCATTCACACCTTCCGCTTTATCAACGCCGAAGGGAAAGGGACGTTTGTGCGCTTCCACTGGAAGCCAGTGGCGGGTAAAGCCTCGCTGCTGTGGGACGAGTCACAAAAGCTGACCGGCCGCGACCCCGACTTCCACCGCCGCGACCTGTGGGAAGCGATCGAAGCGGGAGACTTCCCGGAATATGAGCTTGGCGTGCAGCTTATTCCCGAGGCTGACGAATTCAACTTCGATTTTGACCTACTGGATGCCACCAAGCTTATCCCTGAAGAGCTGGTGCCGGTGCAGCTGATTGGCAAAATGGTGCTCAACCGCAACCCGGATAACTTCTTTGCCGAAACCGAGCAGGTGGCCTTCCACCCGGGTCATATCGTACCGGGAATGGATTTCAGCAACGACCCGCTGCTGCAGGGGCGCCTGTTCTCCTACACCGATACCCAGATCAGCCGTCTTGGCGGCCCTAACTTCCATGAAATTCCGATTAACCGCCCGGTCTGCCCGTACCACAACTTCCAGCGCCAGGGCATGCACCGTATGGAGATCGATACTAACCCGGCCAACTACGAACCCAACTCGATCAACGACAACTGGCCGCGTGAAACGCCACCCGCGCCACAGCGCGGCGGTTTTGAGAGCTATCAGGAGCGTATTGAAGGCCATAAAGTGCGCGAGCGCAGCCCCTCTTTTGAGGAGCACTACTCGCAGCCGCGCCTGTTCTGGCAGAGTCAGACGCCGGTGGAACAGCAGCATATCGTCGATGCTTTCTCCTTCGAGCTAAGCAAAGTCGGCCGCGCCTACATTCGCGAGCGCGTGGTGGACCAGCTGGTGCATATCGATATTTCGCTGGCGAACAGCGTGGCGGAGAACCTTGGCCTGACCCTTTCCGAACAGCAGTTGCAGACGGCCCCCCCTAAGGACGTCAATGGCCTGAAAAAAGATGCCAGCCTCAGCCTGTATGCGGTGCCAAGCGGCACCATTAAAGGCCGCAAGGTGGCGCTGCTGCTCAGCAATGGTTTCAACGCGGCCGATACGCTGGCTGCGCTGCAGGAGCTGAAAAATCACGGGGTGCATGCCAAATTGCTGGCGGCGCACATGGGCGAGGTTCACGCGGATGACGGTTCGACGCTGACCGTGGATGCTACCTTCAGCGGCCTGCCTTCGCTGACGTTTGACGCGGTGCTGGTGCCCGATGGCAACATCGATGCCCTGCTGCTGCGCGGCGATGCCTGTTATTTCCTGCTGGAAGCCTACAAACACCTGAAAGTGATTGGGCTGAGCGGCAACGCACGGCGCTTTAAGGCACAGTTCGGGCTGGCTGACGATGATGAAGAAGAGGGCATCATCTGCGACAGCAAAACTGAGGGGGTGTTGATGAGCGAATTCCTGGCCGCGCTGGGTGCTCACCGTATCTGGTCACGCAGCCAGAAAGCGCTCAGCGTCCCGGCGTAAGCGCCCTGCTCATCACAATCTGAGGGCAATCGTGGCGGTCAGGTAAAGGAAACGTTAAGCGCTGTAAGCAGCGGCAAATGGCGAGGGGTTGGCGCTTGTATTTATCCCGGGTAAGGAAGATGCTGAACCCGGTATGAACCAGGAGAATGCTTATGAAAAAGGTGATAACCACACTTTTCGCCTTATCGCTGCTTACCCCGGCGCTGGCATCGGCCCATCCCGGCGGCTGGGGTCCCGGCCCCGGTCCGGGCTGGCATCATGGCGACGGCGGCTGGCACGGCGGCCACGGACCCGGGCGCTTATCGTTTCTTCCCGGTGCTGCCGCTGCGGTGCTGATTGGCGGCCTGACTTACTATGTGCTTAACGGCAACTACTACCAGCGCCAGAACGATAACACCTATGTGGTGGTTGACCGCCCGGTGGAACATTACCGCGACAGTTACGACGACATGCGCGCGCTGGATTACAACGGTGAGCGATTTTACGTGCAGGACGGCCATTACTACCGCCGCAGCATCAACGGTGAATATCTGGAAGTTCCACGGCCGCCGGGTCTGTAACTTGCTAAAAATGACAAAAAAAAACGGTCACCGCGGTGACCGTTTTTTTTACGTAACCAACAGTTACTTGGTGGTAGCCTGCGGGTCGGTATCGTAATCTTTGCAGCTCTGGAAGCCGTAGTTCATCACACGGCCGGTGTCGCTATAGCTGACAAAGTAAGTCTGCTGTTTACCGTCACGTTCGCCCAGCACATACGTCTGGCAGGTGCCGCGAGCGTGGACCATGGTAATTTCGGTAGAAGGTGGGCCGGCGATGTCACGCACCTGCTGGCGGGTCATCCCTTTTTTCACGTCCTGCACTACTGGTTTGGTGACATAACTTTCAGCCCGGTCGTAGGCAGTACAGCCAGACAACACGGCCAGGGCAACAGCAGCACCAATCAATCCCGTCAACTTACGCATTTATTCTTCCTCATTTATTATCCATGTAAGCTTAAGCCTGGAATATAAATGCAGATTTATCAACTTTATGGCGTCAAATTATTATCGATCTCTCTGCTCCACGCCTATAATGCAGCCATTGAGAATGAACATTCGCATTCCTGTTATTGCTGTAGCTTACAGATTGTTATGGGTCACTCACCCCCAAGCGGAGAGCCGATGAGCACACAAGCAGAAGCACGCGATGCGCGCCACCGTCTGCGCCAGGACGAGATTATCACTGCTGCCCGCCGCTGTTTTCGCCAGCATGGTTTTCATGGCGCCAGCATGGCGCAGCTGGCGCTGGAAGCGCAGCTCAGCGTGGGGCAAATCTATCGCTACTTCACCAATAAAGACGCGATTATTGAAGAGATCATCCGCCGCATAATCGACTACCGCCTGCAGGAGATGATATCCACCAGCGGCAACATCTACCTGCCCGAGCTGCTGGCGTGGCGCAGGGTACGCAATGAAGAGGATGAAGCCCTGATGATCGAGGTTGCCGCCGAAGCCACGCGAAACCCCGGAGTGGCAAAGATGATGGCCGATGCCGACCAGCGTATGTTCACCCAGGCCTGTCGCAAAGTGGCGGATGAACATCCTGAGTTCAGCCCTGAGCGGGTTCGCGCCTCGGTCGAGATCCTCGCCGTCATGGTGGAAGGCACCTCTTACCGCCGCATCACGCCGCAGAAAGCGTCAGCAGAACGTCTCTATACCCTTTATCAGCAAATTAACGACCTTCTTTTCAGATCAGAGGAATCATGACACCTGCTCATCCCAAACGTCTTGGCTATGCCATCACGCTCGGCCTGCTGGCGGCTCTTGGCCCGCTTTGCATCGATCTCTACCTGCCCGCGCTGCCGGAACTGGCTAAAGACCTGCACACGCCGACCGCAACGGCACAGCTGAGCCTGACCGCCGGGCTGCTCGGCCTTGGCTTAGGCCAGCTGTTTTTCGGCCCGCTAAGCGATAAATATGGCCGTATTCGCCCGCTGCTGCTGTCGCTGGTGCTGCTGCTGGTGGCCTCCATCGGCTGTGCGCTGGCGCAGGATATCCATCAGCTGCTGCTGGCGCGGCTATTTGAGGGGCTGTCCGGGGCTGGCGGTGCGGTGCTGTCGCGCGCCATTGCCCGCGATATGTACAGCGGCCACGAGCTGACCAAATTCTTTGCGCTACTGATGCTGGTCAACGGCCTGGCGCCGATTGCTGCGCCAGTGCTGGGCGGCGCGCTGATGGCGTTCCTCGACTGGCGCGGGCTGTTTATGGTGCTGGCGGCGATTGCCGTGCTGCTGTTTGTGCTGGCACGCCTCAAGCTGCACGAGACCCTGCCCGCTGAGCGGCGCAGCCAGGGCAGTCTGTTCTCTTCCTGGGCGGCTCTCGGCCAGGTGGTCACTCATCGCCCGTTTATGGGCTTCTGCCTGACGCAGGGCTTTATGATGTCGGGCATGTTCGCCTATATCGGCGCATCGCCGTTCGTCCTGCAGCAGATCTACCAGCTTTCCCCTCAGGCATTCAGCTTCTGCTTCGCCGCCAATGGGGTCGGCCTGATTATTGCATCACAGGTTAGTGCACGCCTCAGCCCGCTGTGGGGTGAGTATCGCGTGCTGAAAGGCGGGCTGGTGCTGGCGTTTATCTCTTCCGGCAGCCTGCTGGTGGCGGGGCTAAGCAGCGCGAGCCTGCCGCTGGTACTGGTGGCGCTGTTCTTTAGCGTGGCCAGCAACGGCGTGATCTCCGTCACCGCGGCCTCGCTGGCGATGCAGAGCCAGGGGCACCGTGCAGGCAGCGCTTCGGCCGTGATTGGCGTCACCATGTTTACCCTGGGCGGCATTAGCGTCCCGGTTACCGGTATCGGTGGCACCTCGGTACTGACCATGAGCGCCACCATCTTTGGCTGTTATATGCTGGCGATTCTGATGTTCAATCTGCTGGCACAGAAAGCGAAAACAGCCTGACCCAATCAGACCCGGTGCAGAGAGTAACGTATTGATTGTTGTGGTTTCGCGCCGGGCACGTTAGCTTAAACAGATAAATTGCACACGGTCGCCGCCAGTCGGCGCTGAAAATGAGGAGAGGTAAATGGCTCTGCAACAGGACATTATCGCGGCGCTGGGCGTCAAGCCCACTATTGATGCTCAGGCAGAAATTCGCACCAGCGTTGAATTTCTTAAATCCTATCTGAAAACGTATCCGTTCCTGAAGTCGTTGGTGCTGGGCATCAGCGGCGGTCAGGACTCTACCCTGACGGGTAAACTGTGCCAGATCGCCATTAACGAACTGCGCGCTGAAACTGGCGACAGCAGCTACCAGTTTATCGCGGTGCGCCTGCCGCACGGCGTACAGGCCGATGAGCAGGACTGCCAGGACGCCATTGCGTTTATTCAGCCGGATCGCGTGCTGACGGTGAACATCAAGGCTGCGGTGCAGGCCAGCGAGCAGGCGCTGCGCGATGCCGGAATTACGCTTTCCGATTTTATTCGCGGCAACGATAAAGCGCGCGAGCGCATGAAAACCCAGTACAACATTGCCGGTATGACTTCCGGGGTGGTGGTCGGCACCGACCACGCGGCGGAAGCCGTCACCGGGTTCTTTACCAAATACGGCGATGGCGGCACCGATATCAACCCGATCTTCCGCCTGCATAAAGGTCAGGGTAAGCAGCTGCTGAAAGCGCTGGGCTGCCCGGAGCACCTCTATCTGAAGCACCCCACCGCCGACCTTGAAGACGATCGTCCGGGCCTGCAGGATGAAGTGGCGCTGGGCGTGACCTATGAGATGATCGACCGCTATCTGGAAGGGCAAACCATCGACCCGGCGGCAGCGAAAACCATTGAGAACTGGTATCTGAAAACCGAACACAAACGCCGCCCGCCGATTACGGTGTTTGACGATTTCTGGAAACGTTAACCCCTTCGGCCCTTTTCACCGGTTATTCCTTACGCGAAAACTCCTGCTATACTGTGCGCATACACAGTATGCCGGAGTTTTTAGTGGTCAGAAGAATAGCCAGTCATCGCCTTGAGTTTGAACCCGCCGCGATCTACCAATATCCGGAACAGCTGCGTCCGTGGCTCGAGTCCCTGCCCTCCCTGCCCGGCGTCTATATTTTTCATGGTGAAAGCGAAACCCTGCCGCTGTATATCGGTAAAAGCGTCAATATCCGCAGCCGGGTGCTGTCGCATCTGCGCACGCCGGATGAAGCACGCATGCTGCGCCAGGCCACGCGCATCAGTTTTATCCCTACCGCCGGTGAGCTGGGCGCGCTGCTGCTGGAAGCCCAGATGATCAAACTGCAGCAGCCGCTGTTCAATAAACGCCTGCGCAAAAACCGCCAGCTGTGCGCGCTGCAGATCCGCGCCGGGCGCCCGCAGGTGGTGTATGCCAAAGAGGTCGACTTCTCGCACACCCCGGATCTGTTCGGCCTGTATGCCAGCCGCCGCGCCGCGCTGGACACCCTGCAAAAAATTGCCGACGAGCAGCGGCTCTGCTACGGCCTGCTGGGGCTGGAAACGCTGACTAAAGGTCGCGCCTGCTTCCGCTACAGCCTGAAACGCTGCGCCGGAGCCTGCTGTGGGGAAGAGTCACTGGAGGCGCACCAGCAGCGCCTGCTGGCGGCGCTGGACGCCGTGCGCCTGCAGTGCTGGCCATGGCCGGGTGCCGTCGCCGTGGTGGAAAAAGGCGTCAGCCAGCAGCAGATACATGTGATCAATAACTGGCTCTACCTCGGTTCAGTCAGCGATCTGGCGGATGCCGCCGCCCTGTGCACCACCCCGCCCGGTTTTGACAGCGACGGTTATAAGATCCTCTGCAAGCCGCTGCTGAAAGGCAGCCTGCCGATCATCCCTCTGCCCGGCGCCTGAACAAAACAAAACCGCCGACGGTGACCACGGCCATTCAGGCGGTGTGGGCAACGTCGGCGGTCTCAGATTTGTGCAGCCTGCTCGGGTCGAAGGGGGAAGGCATCCCTCCCCACTTCGAAACTAGCGGATTTAATCTTCTGCAGGCGCCATTTTACCTTCATGCTGCGGCTTTTCAGTCAGACGTTTCTCAAAGTTCTGATTAAACTGTTTTTTCTGTTCAGGGGTCAGCACGTTATACAGCTTGTTTTGCGTCTCCAGCATCGACATTGCCCGCGCTTTGCCGTTGGCAGACATCTGTTCAGCCTGCGCTTCTGCCTTCGCCTTGTCGAAGCTGTCGGAGGCAATAATGTTATGTACCGCACGGCGCTCTTCCAGCGACGGGCGCTTCATCTCTTTATGGGACTCTTTCATGATGGTGCGCATCTGTTGTTTCTGCGCGTCCGTCAGATTCAGTCCTTTAAACATCTCGTGCATTCCACCGTGACGCGGTGGCTTATGCATCATCGGCTTGTCGGCGCCCGCCGGCGGTGGCGTCAGAGTATCAGCGGCTGCATGAACGATATTTGCAGCACCCAGAGCCAGTGAAGCGGCAACAAAAACAGAGGTTAATTTACGCATAATATAGTCCTTACTTTTCAGTTCAATGACGACGCGATTGTCGTGATGTCGGAAGCAAGTTTACGGCGCTGAACGTCAAGTAGTCAGAGCGTCAGTAAAGCCCTGAAAGCATAAAAGACAATTTGACGCCAATCATGAAGAGAATGCGAAGATTATGGTGAGGAATTGCAAAAGAATATGAATTTGCACAGGTTTATGCAGAAATTATGGAGGAGTGTAATCTGTGCGGCAGGATAGCGGAAGGAAAAGTTAACGCATTAACGGCCTGGCTACTGCATGACTGAGCCGCCACGGGGCGGCTCATTTTCAGGTTACGGCGTGGAGCCGAGCGCCTCATTATGCGCATTATCTTCGACCAGCATCAGCCCGGCACGCAGGCCGACCGCGACGTTGGGATTAGGGAACAGCACGTACTCCCGCGCCTGCTGGACAAAATAACGCTTCTCGCCATCTTCTGCCAGCAGCGTGCCCTGCGGGAAAACGGTGAAGTTCAGCGTGTCGTCGTTCATATGCAGCACAAAGCTATCCGACAAACGGGTGATCTGCTGAGAGACCCGATAGCGGCGCGGCGCCTCAGCGACGGCAGGCGGTTCCCCCCCGCAAATCAGCGCGATCAGCGCCTGCCGGGCCGCGCTGAACTGGCTGAGATCGTTCTGCCCAAACGGCAGTGCTTTACCCAGTTCCAGCGTACAGCTGGCAGCCTGAAAATGCTGGCTGCTATAGTGGGTAAATGTGCCACCCGGTGCGCGGTGGAACACCAGCGCCTCCAGCCCGGCAACGCCCAGCCACGCCATAAAATCTTCCGGCCACGGCGTGTCGCGCAGCGGCAGCACGCCAAAGCGCGTATGCCATGAGCCGCGGATCGCGGTGTGCATATCAATATGCCAGCGCACCTCTTCGTACTCGCCGGCCTGCCAGAAGTTCTCCATCGCCTGCTCCAGCCGCCAGGCGCGGCGCGCTTCCGGACAGTCTTCATACTGCTGCCAGCGGCCGCCAAACATGCGGTTCATATCGCCGTGCAGATAGCGCTTATTACGCCTCAGCGCTGCCGGGTTGCCATAAATCACCAGCAGCCGCGTCTGCAGCGGCCGCTCGCCGCGCAGCAGAGAGTCCAGCAGCGGCTCAACAATTTCTACCGGGGCCGTCTCGTTGCCGTGGATCCCGGCAGAGACCACCAGCGCCATGGTCGCCGGTTGGGTCGGGGTCAGTTCAACGATCCCCTCATCGATCCAGCGCCAGATGAGATGCTCATTACGCCCCTCAGGCGCGGAGGGGGTTTGCCCGTTTAGCGTGGTGGTGAGGAAGTCCTGCATTGATACTCCTTAGAATCAATCGCCGTTCAGCCATGACAGGCCGGAGCTGATCTCCGGCCCTGCGATCATCGCGTTACTGCTGAAAACGGTAAACATTGCCTAAGTTTAGCAGCTTCGTCAGCTCATCGAGAGCTTCACGTCCTTCACGCAGCAATTGCGGGTCGGCCAGGTCAGCCTGCGACAGCCGGTCGCGGTAGTGGCGCTCTACCCAGCCGTTGAGCGTGGCGAACAGCTGGTCGTTCATCATCACCGCCGGATTGACCGCCGCCTGCTGCTGCTCATTCAGCACTACGCGCAGGCGCAGACAGGCCGGGCCGCCGCCGTTGCACATACTTTCGCGCAGGTCGAATACTTTCAGTTCGTCAATCAAGCCGCCGCGGGTGACCAGCTCGCTGAGATACGCCCAGACGCCCGCATGGCGGCGCGCCTCTTCCGGCAGAACCAGCAGCATTTTGCCGTCTGGCTTGCTCAGCAGCTGGCTGTTGAACAGATAGGTTGACACCGCATCGGCCACGCTCACCCGGCTATCCGGAACTTCGATGGCGCTGAAGCCCGGCACTTTCGCCCCCAGCTCCGCCAGCAGCTGCGGCTGATGAACAAAGGCCTGCTGATGGCAAAACAGCGCCTGCTGGTTGCTGACGGCAATCACGTCATTGTGGAACACCCCCTGGTCGATCACCGCCGGATTCTGCTGAGCGAATACCGTGCGGGCCGGATCAAGCTGATGCAGCCGCGCCACGGCTTCACTGGCCTCCAGCGTCTGCCGTGCCGGGTAACGCACGGGAGCCACCTCGCCACGGCGTTCTGCGCGCCCATAGACAAACAGCTGCACGCCCGGCTCGCCGTAGCCGTTGCCAAAGCGGTTGTGGTTGGCCGCGCCCTCATCACCAAACATCGCCACCTGCGGCAGCGCGTCGTGCACGCTGAAGTGGTCACGGTCGCGGAAAATAGCGCGCAGCAGCGCCGCCGTGGTGGGGGCTTCTATCGCGCGGTGAAACTTATTGTTCAGATTGGCCACGGTGAGATGCACGCGACCGTCGGCGCTGTCCGCCGAAGGGGATACGGTCGCGGCATTGGCGACCCACATTGCCGACGCCGAACTGGCGGCAGAAAGCAGCTGCGGTGCCTGTTTTGCCGCCTGCGCCAGCACCTGGTCATCGCTGCCGCTAAAGCCAATCTGGCGCAGCGCTTCAATATTCGGGCGCTGGTGCGGCGGGATCACGCCCTGGGCAAAGCCCATATCCGCCAGCGCTTTCATCTTCATCAAGCCCTGCAACGCCGCCAGCTTCGGGTTGGACTGCTGGTGCTGGTTGCGGGTTGAGGCTTCATTACCAAACGACAGCCCGGCATAGTGGTGGGTCAGCCCCGGCAGGCCGTCGAAGTTAACTTCACGTGCGCTCATCGGGCACCTCCTGCATCGCTAAAATCGAGGCCCGGTGACAGACTGGCAGGCAGCGACAGATCGCTGGACTCCAGCGAGGCCATCGGCCAGGCGCAGTAGTCTGCAGCATACCAGGCGCTGGCGCGGTGGTTACCGGAAGCACCGATGCCGCCGAATGGCGCGGTACTGGCTGCCCCGGTCAGCGGTTTATTCCAGTTCACGATCCCGGCACGCGCTTCAATCAGCAGGCGCTCAAACTTCTCACGCTGTGGGGAGATCAGCCCGCAGGCCAGGCCGTAGCGGGTGTTATTGGCAATGCGTATCGCCCGGTCGAAATCGTCGTAGCGGATCACCGTCAGCAGCGGCCCGAACACCTCTTCATCCGGCAGGTTGGCAACATCGGTCACGTCAATAATGCCCGGCGTCAGGATCGCGCTGTCGCGCTGCGGCCACTGCATCGCCAGCAGCACTTTGCCGCCGCTATCGATGCGTGCCTGCCATTCGCTGTAGATCTTCTCAGCGGCCTGCAGCGAGATCACGCTGCCCATAAAGGGCTGCGGCTCGGCATTCCAGCTTCCGCTGCGAATTTTTGCCGCCACTTCAACCAGGCGTTGCAGGAAGGCATCCCCCGCCGCGCCGCGCTTCACCAGCAGACGGCGCGCACAGGTGCAGCGCTGCCCGGCGCTGATAAACGCCGACTGAATGGCGATATGCACCGCGCCGTCGATATCATCAGGATCTTCGACGATCAGCGGATTGTTGCCGCCCATCTCCAGCGCCAGCATTTTAGCAGGCTGCCCCGCCAGCTGACGGTGCAGCTGATAGCCGGTTGCCGCACTGCCGGTAAACAGCACGCCGTCCATCTGCGGCTCCTGCGACAGCGCCTGGCCGGTTTCGCGCCCGCCCTGTACCATATTCAGCACGCCACCCGGCAGCCCGGCACTCAGCCACAGCCGCACGGTGATCTCCGCCGTCAGCGGTGTCAGCTCGCTCGGTTTGAACACCACGCAGTTGCCCGCCAGCAGCGCTGGCACGATATGCCCATTCGGCAGATGTCCGGGAAAGTTGTACGGGCCGAATACCGCCATCACGCCGTGCGGACGGTGGCGCAGCGAGCTGTCAGCACCACTCTGCTCGCCGGTGCGCTGATGATAGGCGCGCACGGAGATCGCCACTTTATTGATCATCGCCTGCACTTCGGTCTGGGTTTCCCAGCGCGGCTTGCCGGTTTCGCGCGAGATCGCCTCACTCAGCTCCACTTTGCTTTTTTCCAGCAGAACGGCAAATTTCTCAGCAATTGCCTGACGCTCGGAGAACGGGCGTCGCGCCCAGGCTGGAAAGGCAGCCCGGGCCGCGGCACAGGCGTCAGTCACCTGCCCGGCGCTGGCGGCTTTACCCTGCCACAGCAGCTCGCCGTGTACCGGATCGGTTTTTGTGATGTTGTCGCCGCCGCCGATCAGCCACTGGCCGTTAATACAGTGCGTCATGCTTTTTTCTCCTCACGAAAAAGTGTCACCACCCGCAGCTTATCGCCCGGCTGGCACAGCAAAATCTCTGCCTGTTCTGGCGTAATACTGATGCTCTCTGCCTCTGCATTGGCAGGCAGCAGGATCGCGCGGAACTGCTGATAGTTTTCATTCGACACCAGGCACAGCGGCAGGTTTTCGTCCTGCTGCGGGTCGATGCGCGCCGTCATAGGGTGGCTTTTACGAATCGCCCGTACGCGATCAATGTCGCACTCCAGCGTCGGGCCGCCGTCGAAAATGTCAATGTAGTTCTGGAACTGGAAACCCTCGGCTTCCAGCACGGCGCGCGCCGGAGCCGTTTGCGGATGAACCTTGCCGATCACTTCGCGCGCGTCTGGCGTCAGGTAGTCGATATACAGCGGATGCTTCGGCATCAGTTCGGCGATAAACGCCTTCTGCCCGGTGCCGCACAGATAGTCGGCATCGGCGAAGGACATGGAGAAGAAGCGGCTGCCCACGCTGTCCCAGAACGGCGAACGTCCCTCGTCATCGATCCAGCCGCGCATCTCCGCGACCACCTTCTGCATAAAGTGCTGGCGAAAACCGGCCATAAACAGAAAGCGCGATTTAGATAACAGGTAACCGTTTTTGCCATTGCGGTAGTCCGGATCAAGGAATAGCGTACAGAGCTCGCTGCTGCCGGTATGGTCGTTGCTGAGCGACAGCGTCGGCAGCATGTTATACACGTTCAGCTCTTTCGAGGCGTGCACCTGGGTGCCGACGCGAAAGTTGTACCACGGGTCCTGCAGACCGACCGCCACTTCAATCGCGCAGATCCCGACGGCCTTCTGACTCTCACTGTCGGCCAGCACAAACACGTATCCCTGTTCTGCACGCGGCAGTTCACCCTGCCAGGTCAAAATCGAACGTTCGATACGCGCCGACAGCGTGTCGCTGTCGGCAGGCAGTGAGGTCAGTCCCCCGCCGGTTTTGCCGGCGAGGTGCATCAGCTGTGCCAGATCGTCTCGTTCAACGGGACGAATAAACATCATAGGCCGGCTCCTTCAGTGAGCGTACGGCAGGCACGTTCAAAGCGGGCCAGCCCTTCGGTCACTTCCTCGCGGGTGATAATCAGCGACGGCGCGAAGCGCACCACGTTGGCCCCGGCAATCAGCACCATCAGCCCTTCGCTGGCCGCTGCCTGATTGATCTGTTTGGCTTTACCCTGGAAATCCTGATTCAGCACGCAGCCGATCAGCAGGCCGAGGCCGCGAATTTCGCTAAACAGCTGCAAACGCTGGTTGATCTGGTTGAGACCGTCGACAAACCACTGATGACGCTCCATCACGCCCGCCATCACTTCCGGGCGATTGATCAGCTCCATCACTTTTCCACCCACCGCCCCTGCCAGCGGATTGCCGCCGTAGGTAGTGCCGTGGCTGCCAACGTTGAGGTGCGCCGCCAGCGTTTCGGTGGTCAGCATCGCACCAATCGGGAAGCCGCCGCCCAGCGCTTTCGCGGTGGTCAGCACGTCCGGCGTTACCCCGTAGTGCATGTAGGCATACAGCGAACCAGTGCGGCCCACCCCGCTCTGCACTTCGTCAAAAATCAGCAGCGCGCCGTGCTGGTCGCACAGCTCACGCAGGCCACGCAGGAATGCCGGCTGCGCCGGAACCACACCTCCTTCGCCCTGGATCGGTTCAACGATCACCGCACAGGTGCAGTCGTTAATCAGCGCGGCAGCGGAGGCGAGGTCGTTATACACCGCGTGCTGAATACCACCGGGCAGCGGCGCAAAATCTTTCGAGTAGGCGGGCTGCCCACCGGCAGAAACGGTGAACAGCGTGCGTCCGTGAAACGCGTTGTTAAACGCCACGATGCCATTTTTATCTTCAGCACCATTATCATGGGCCACTTTACGCGCCAGCTTCAGCGCTGCTTCGTTGGCTTCCGCACCGGAGTTACAGAAAAACGCCCGGTCGGCAAAGGTGGCATCCACCAGCTGCTTCGCCAGGCGCAGGATAGGCTCATTGGTATAACCGTTGCCGGTGTGCCACAGCAGTGCGGCCTGCTGCTGCAGCGCCAGCTGCAGGTCCGGGTGGGCATGGCCCAGGGCATTAACCGCAATGCCACCGGCAAAGTCGATATACGACTTGCCCTCCTGATCCCATAAGGTCGACCCTTCAGCCCTGACCGGCACAAAGCTGGCAGGTGCGTAGGTAGGAACAATCCATTGATCAAAGTTTTGACGGGTGACTGACGGTTGCATAGCGGCCTCGTATTTCATTATCCCCTGCTTGCGTGCAGGGTGAATTAAAAGTTTAAAAAATGTTAATGAGATGATTCATTGCAGCTCTACTGTAGATTGCACGCTGCGTGCCAGCTAGCGGTAAAAATGCATAAACCATTTTGAACAACCATATATCAATCACTTACGTCAAGTCGCTATTCACACTTAATGCATAAAAAGTGAATAAGATTCCGATCCGCCCGGCTTAACCGCACAATAAAAAGCAGAATTATGCATTGCTAAAATAAAATATCGATTATGTGATCAAAGCCAGAATTAGGTTTTAAAAGAGGCAGTTAGCGCACCAAAATGAACCAGTTGCACCAAAAGAGGGAGAGTTAAGAAAGGTTAAAACTTATCAAGGGTGGCAGGCTGCCACCCTGAGAAAGGGTCATTTGCCAGCTCAGGCCGTCATACGTTCGTTCCATGAGTCTTTGAATACAATGTGTCCGTTGCAATGCTTCCGGGTAATCATTTCGTAGCGCAGCATGATGGTTTCTAAATGCGTGCCCGTTGCGGCGCCAGGATAGAGATCCGGCGTGATTGAAACGATTTTGACGTTAACCATTACGTCAGGCGATAGTGTTTATCCGGCACCGGGGTATCGGGCAGTTCGGTTTCCAGACTCATCTCGCGCAGGTTGATCTCAATATTGATACACATGGCATCCAGCGGCAGATGGTTTTTGGCAAGGCCAAACGGCATCTCCAGCTCCTCTGCCAGCGTGTCCAGCGACAGGAAGGTGTAAGAGATAAACACCGACACCAGCGGCGTCATGTAATGCAGGTCCGGCACCAGCGCGAACGGCAGCAGCGTACAGAACAGGTAGACCGTGCGGTGCAGCAGCAGGCCGTAGGCAAAGGGCACCGGCATGCTCGCCAGCCGCTCGCAGCCGCCCAGCACCTGCGACAGCTGGTTAATATTGCTGTCCATATGCTGGTAGAGAATATCGGAAATATTGCCACGACGTCGCTGTTCCGCCAGCCAGTTCGACAGCTGCAGCTCAATAAAGTTAGTCGGCGCGCGGCGCGTTAAGATTTCATCGGCTTCATCACCGAGATAGCGGCGCAGGTCCGCATGGGCATCGGTGCGGCGCAGCTGGTGCTTCAGGCTGTAGCAAAATGCCAGCAGCAGCGCCATCACGCGCGGCGCTTCTGCGGGGGAAATGGCCTGCGCCAGCCGCTGCAGCGTGCGGCAGGCAATCAGTAAGTTGCCCCAGAACATGCGCGCCTCGATAAAGCGACCAAAGCAGACGCTGTTGCGAAAGCCAAGAAACACCGCAATCGACACCCCGAGCAGGCTGAACGGGGCCAGCGTCAGCTTAATCCCCAGGGTTTCATACCAGTCGAGACAGTAAATCGCGATGATCGACATCAGCAGATTCAGCGACAGGCGGAACCAGATGCCAGGTAATACCGAACCGTGCCAGGCGAACAGGCGGACAAACCAGTGACTATTTGTTGGGCGGATGATCATGATGTGAGGATGAGTGGGATTTTTCGCGATTGTGCGGAAAAATCTCGCGCCTGAGAAGTGATATTTTGTGAGTTTAGTCACATATATTTGCTGGCCGCATATTGACAAAAATCACCCTCTCAGCGGCCAGAACATTCCCCTGTTTTCAGGGTGCCATCAGGTTGAAATCGCCGTTATCCGGAGCCTGTAGCGTCACGGGAGGTGCCAGCTTGAGGGTGATCCAGTTCGAGGTAACGCGCTGTTGCCTGCTGTCCTCCAGCGTCACCGACAGATGATATTCATTGCTGGCCCCTTCGCTGCTATCCCACGCGGGAATAATGATGCTCCAGCCCTGGGTGCTGGCATTGCTGGCCGGTGGCGTCAGGCTCAGGGCCTGGGTATCCCCCTGCCAGCTGACCGCTTTAATCGCATTGCTGTTGCGCACCTGCAGCTTGAGCGGCAGGGTTTCGCCCGGCTGCACCTGCCACGGCGGCGTGGCAAGGAACACCGACAGGGTTTTACGCTGGCGGAAGGCCATCACCGGGGAGTTGTTGCGATCCACGCTGTCATAGCGGCTGCCGCTCAGCGACTGCGCCGCCGCGACGTTATCTGCCGACAGCTGTTTACTCAGCGCCACGCCGATGCGGTAGTTCATCTTCAGGGCGAACTGATCCTGCGACTCGCCGCCGTCGCCCTCTTTATGCAGCGCGCTGAGGGTGAACAGCGGTACCGGGGTGTAATTGACGCCGAACGAGACCGCCGCAGGGTTGGTCATCTGGGTGCCGCTGTTAAACAGGTCAACGTTCTGGCCAAGGTACTGCTCATAGCTGAGCGAGACGCCAAGCTGGCGGTAAAAAGGCAGGTAGCCGCGGGTGGTAATATCGTAGCCGCGCGCCATACGCATCTGGCTGGTACTGCTGCGATTGCGCCAGCCGGAGAGCGGCTGGTAGTAGTTGGCAGAGAAGCGTAAATACTCGCCCCAGGCCTCGGCCCCCAGCGAACCGCGCTGCTGGCTGGAGTCGATAAGATCGTCGACAAAGGCGTTATAGCCAAGTCGCCAGCTGCCGGCGATCCAGCGCTGACCGAGACCGGCATTGCCCACCGTGCCATATTCCGTCTGCTCAACGCCCAGCTGGCTAAAGGTGAGATACTGGTAGTTATCCTGCCACGGCGTCAGCAGCTGCGCCGAGGTGCCGTTAAAGCTCCCTTCCGCATCAACGTTAAGCGATACCGTGGCGCGCCCGTAGGGGGACAACAGCTGTTCGCCCTCGCTGGCGACGCGCTCGCTGGCCGCATCGCGGAAGCGGTTGAACGCCCAAATCCCCGCCTGTTCGCGCAGCGACTTATCGCTGTCGCTGTTCATACTGGCTTCGCCAATCGTTTTCGCTGCCGTGGCGATTTTTTTCGCCAGCTCGCCACTGCTGTCGGTACTGCCCAACTCAGGCAATTGCTGCTGGAGCTGGCTAAAGCGGGCGGGATCGTCAAACGGGGCATCGGCAACGCGGTCAGAAGCGTCAAAGGCATACGCCGGGCAAAGCGGCAAACCGCTGACCGCAAGGGTGATGAACAGCGCTGAAAGGGGGAATGGGTGTTTAAATCTGGTCATAACCTCGAAGCAGTGTAGTTTTATAAAAAGTGAGATCTGATTCACAAATCAATAAAACTAACCTTAACACATATTCGCGGGAAGGTCGGATTATCGGGCACGCCCGGAGCTTAAACCGTCGCGCCCACGGTAAAAAACGTCAAGGGTCCACCTCAGGACATAATCAGGCCACCGTCAACGTTAATGGTCTGCCCGGTAATGTAACGCGCATCGTCAGAAGCGAGGAATGCCACCAGCCCCGCGACGTCCTGTGGCTGCCCGGCGCGCTTCAGCGGAATGCCTTCCACCCATTCAGCCATCAGCTCACCCTTGCCGTATTTTTTACTGTCGCTGCTGAGGATCTCACCCCACACGCGATCGTTGTAGTCCCACATTTCACTCTCAATAATTCCCGGACAGAAAGCATTAACCGTGACGTTGTAACGTGCCAGCTCCTGCGAGAGGCTCTGGGTGATACCAATCACCCCCATTTTGCTGGCGGCGTAGTGCGGCGTATAGATAAAGCCCTGGCGGCCCTGTCCTGAGGAGGTGTTAATCAGGCTGCCCGACTGCTGTTTAACCATGTATTTTGCCGCTTCACGGCAGCACAGCCAGACGCCGGTGGTGTTAACCGCCAGAATTTTATCGAAGTCACTTTTCGGCATTTTGTCGAAGGTGTCGATAGTAATCACCCCGGCATTTTGGATCGAGACGTCGATGCTGCCAAAACGTTCGTTGGCCTGGCGGTAAAGCCCCTGCACCTGCTCTTCGTCGGTCACATCGACCTGCAGTGCCAGAATCTCGCTGCCGTGAGCCGCTTTCAATTTTTCGGCGGTGGCAAATACGCGTTCGGCGTTAGATACCATCACCAGGTTCGCGCCATCACGGGCAAAACGTTCCGCAATGCCGGCACCGATACCACGACAGGCCCCGGTAATCACCACGGTTTTTCCACTAAAATCTCGCTTCATCTGCTGCTCCTGTTGCAATATTCGTCGTTGACCGGCGGGTCGGGCATGCCCGACCCCTACGGGTATTGGCAATTAATTCGGGTTATTGCCCGGCTGCCACAGCGTGCGTTTCACCGCATCCTGCCAGCCCAGCCAGCTCTGCTGGCAGCGCTGATGCCGTTCGGCGTCGGGCTGCCACAGGTCATGCTGCGGCATCATTTCGCGCAGCTGACTGTCGTTGAGCTGACCGAGCGTGCGCCGTGCCAGCAGCCCGGCACCCAGCGCCGACAGCTCGGGCGTGCTGCTGCGCGCCACCGGGCAGCCCAGCAGGTCGGCCTGAAACTGCATCAGCCACGGGTTTTGCGTCGGCCCGCCGTCAACCATCAGTCGCTCCAGGCGGAAACCCGGGTGCTGACGCATCGCTGCAATCACATCGGCAATCTGGTAGGCGATCGCCTCCAGCGCGGCGCGGATCAGGTGCGCTGGCGTCACGCCACGGCTTAAACCGCAGATCATGCCGCGCGCCTGGTCATCCCACCACGGCGCGCCGGTTCCGGTCAGCGCCGGGACGAAATAGACGCCCAGCGTGGAATCGATGCTGGCCGGCAGTTCGTGCAGCGCCCGCGCCAGCACCTGCCCCTTACCGTCGGTCAAGCCGGTGGCCTGCGCCATCCACGCCACGCCGTCGCCGGTATGCGGAATATTGCCCTCAAGGCCGTAAACCAGGCGCTCGCCGTCGTGCCACGCCACCGTGGTCGCCAGGCTGGTGATGCTGGTGTCCGGGGTGTTAAGCGGCGCCATCACCGAGGATCCGGTGCCGTAGGTGGCTTTTACCCCGCCCGGGTCGCCCAAACCGTGACCGTAAAGCGCAGCATGAGAATCGCCCACCATCGCCATAATCGGCAGGCCATCGGCAATCCCTTCCAACCCGTGCGTGACGCCAAACAGGCTGCCGGACGGGCAGATCTCCGGCAGCGCCGCCGCCGGAATGCCAAACAGGGCCAGCATCGCCCCGTCCCACTGGCCGCTGTGCAGATTCAGCAGCTGGGTGCGCGCCGCATTGGAGGTATCACAGCGGAACTGCCGGCCGCCGCTGAGGTTCCACAGCAGCCAGGCATCAATAGTGCCGAGGCACAGCTCGCCATTTGCCGCACGGGCATGGCCATCGCTGACGTTATCCAGCAGCCAGCGCATCTTTGAGGCGGAGAACAGCGGCGCCACCGGCAGCCCGGTGACGGAGCGGATCAGCGCTTCCTGGCGATCGTGACGCAGCTGTTCGCAAAATGCCGCCGAACGCGAGCACTGCCAGGTCAGCGCCGGGCCAATCGGTTTACCGCTGTGGCGCTCCCAGCCGATGGCGGTTTCGCGCTGGTTGCTGATCGCCAGCGCCGCCACGTTCTCCTGGCCTACCGTATTCAGCACTTCGCGCAGCACCGTCAGCGAGGCATTAAGCAGCGTGAGGCCGTCCTGCTCCACCCAGCCCGGCTGCGGCGTCGCCACCGTCAGCGGGCGCGAGGCTTTCGCCACCACCTGACCGCGGGCATCAATCGCCACCGCTTTGACATTGCTGGTGCCTTCATCCAGCGCAATAATCAACGCTCTAGCCATGGCTAACCTCAGAGAGCGGCGCGGCCG
Source organism: Erwinia aphidicola (assembly GCF_014773485.1). GTDB lineage: Bacteria > Pseudomonadota > Gammaproteobacteria > Enterobacterales > Enterobacteriaceae > Erwinia > Erwinia aphidicola. The sequence goes on from NZ_JACXBP010000006.1 coordinate 117,031, forward strand.
CCTGCTTTTTTTCATGGCGACGCATCAGCACCACTTTGCTTTGCAGTTTCTGCTGGAACTGGTCGATGACCACGGCGGTCACGATAACCAGCCCTTTAATCACCATCTGCCAGAAGTCGCTCACGCCCATCATCACCATGCCATCGGCGAGGAAGACGATAACGAACGCGCCGATGATTGAACCGGAAACCCGCCCGCGCCCGCCCGCCAGCGCCGTTCCACCCAGCACCGTGGCACCGATAGCATCCATCTCAAACATGTTGCCGGTCATCGGGTGCGCGGTTTGCAGCTGCGACGCCACCACCAGCCCGACCAGCGCGGCGCACAGCCCGGAGAAGGCATAGACAAACACTTTGACTTTCACGATCGGCACACCCGCCAGGCGCGCCGCCGATTCGTTACCGCCGGCCGCATAGATGTAGCGGCCGAGCGGGGTTTTACGCGTGATATACAGACCGAGCAGCAGGAAACCGACCATCAGCCAGATCGGGAAGTAGACCCCAAGGAAGCTGCCGGACCCGAGCAGCGAGAAGCCGGTGTTGCCGAGCTGCGGCACGCCGACCAGGTTCGCGTAGGTGCTGCCGTCGTTGAACAGCAGGGCTGCACCGCGCGCCACATACATCATGCCGAGGGTACAGATAAACGGCGCCACGCCGAGACGGGTGATCACCGCGCCGTTGATAAAGCCCAGCAGGATGCCAAAAATGGCCACCGCAAGGATCACTTCCGGCACGTTGAGGAACAGCACCTGCCCGCCCCAGATCGGCACGCCGTTGGTCAGCAGCGCACCGGCCACCATGCCGCAGATCCCCGCCACCGCGCCGACCGACAGGTCAATCCCGCCAGTGAGGATCACCAGCGTCATGCCAATCGCCAGCAGCCCGGTGATCGCCACGTGCTGGGTCATGATCAGCAGGTTGGACGTAGTGAGAAAGTTCGGCACCATCACGCTGAAAAAGCCGACGACAATCAGCAACGCAATAAAGGTTCTGGCCTTCAGCAGGTACATATAGAGCAAATATTTCTGATTCATTTTGTCTTCCTCAAGCCAGCTTATTCGTGCGGTGTCGACGCAGTAATTAACCCTTCGCGCGTAGCGTCAGCACGCAGCAGGTCGGCAGCAATACGGCCATCGGCCATCACCAAAATGCGGTCGGCCAGCGCCATCACTTCATCCAGTTCGGACGAGGAGAACATCACCGCCAGGCCTTGATGCGCCATTTTGCCAATCAGTTGATAGACGTCAGTTTTGGCGCCGACATCGATACCGCGCGTTGGCTCATCCAGCAGCACCACCTGCGGGCCGGTCATCAGCGCCTTACCCAGCACCACTTTCTGCTGGTTGCCACCGCTCAGCGAGGTGATCGGCAGCTCGGTATCGCTGACTTTGATCGCCAGGCGCTGCACCATATCGTCCACTTTTTCGCTCTCCTGCTGCGGGCGCAGCAGGCCCAACGCCCGGCGAAAACCGCGCAGGCTGAGGTCGCTCAGCGTCATATTGGTTTTGATCGACATCATGCCGATCATCCCCTCGCCTTTGCGATCCTCCGGCACCAGCGCAATGCCTTTTTTCAGGCGGTACTGGAAGTCGCGCTTGTCGAGGCACTCGCCGTTGAGGTTGATACTGCCGTGCTCGCAGCCCATCAGGCCAATCAGCCCTTTAAACAGCTCGGTGCGCCCGGCGCCCAGCAGGCCGTAAATGCCCACCACTTCACCCTTGCGCAAATTGAAGGAGACTTCGTTCAGCTTGTAGCCGCCGTCCTGGCGCAGCGCGGTCAGCCCGTCCACCTCCAGTACCACCTCACCCTGCTGCGCCGCCGAGTAATCAAACTGTTTTTTCTTATCGCCGACCATCTGGGCGATAATCCACGGCACGCTGGCGTCACGCACTTCACGCTCGCTTATAAAGCGGCCGTCGCGAAAAATAGTGATGTGATCGCCAATCTCCATCAGCTCTTCCAGGCGGTGAGAGATGTAGATAATGGTGACGCCGCGCCGCTTGAGAGCGGCAATCACGTTGAACAGCACTTTCACTTCCGACTGGCTGAGCGCCGAGGTCGGCTCGTCCATAATCAGTACCCGGGTGTCTTTCGACAGCGCACGCGCAATCTCCACCAGCTGCTGGTGGCCGATGCCCAGTTCCCCGAGCGGCGCATAAGGATCGACATCCAGCTCCAGCCGTTCCAGCAGGGCTTTCGCCAGCTGGTACTGATATTTTTCGTTAATCCGGCCACGCTGGAAAAATTCATTACCGATAAAGATGTTGTCCATCACGTTCATATTCGGGAACAGATTCAGTTCCTGAAAAATAATGCTGATACCGTGCTTTTCGGCCTGCTGCGTCGAGTGCAGCGAGACGGCTTCACCGTCGAGGAAAATCTGGCCGGAGGAGGGTACTTCCACCCCGGCAAGCATTTTCATCATCGTTGACTTTCCCGCGCCGTTCTCGCCGATCAGCACGTTGACCTTGTTGCGATAGACGCGATAGTTGACCTGGTCCAGCGCGGTAACGCCGGGATAGATGCGCGAGACGTTGCGCGTTTCAATAATCACTTCTGACTGCTGTTCCGCGTGCGGCAGCACGTCAATCTGATGTTCAGCCATCATGACCTCCTCTACTGACGAACCACGCGGGCCGGTGTCACGTCCGGTGGGGTCTGTGGCACATCCCAGCTGCTGAAGACGCCGTCCACTTCCACCTTATCGCCCACTTTCGGCTGCAGTTTTTTCACCTCTTCAGAGGCGAGGTTATTGATGGCGCGACCGTAATCGCCAAACAGCACCTGATCGTTGAAGTCCTGATAGCTGGAGCCTTTATAGACATCGCGCAGTGCGGTGCCGCGAATAATCGGGCCAATCTGCACCACCACATCCTGACCGCTCAGGTCTTTCACCGTCATTTTTCCGCTGCGCGAGGTGGTATTCACTTTACTGACGGTGCCCTGCACTTTTACCGTAAAGATGCACGGGTTCTCATCCTGGCTGCGGTAACCCAGGGTTTTACACGCCGTGTCAAAATCTTTCGCCGCCGCCAGCGAGCTCATCAGCTCACCCAGCGGTTTCGCTTCACTGAGTACCTGCGGCACAATTTTTTGCTGATAAGTCGCGGTGACGTTGGCCATTGCCGGGTTGGGCGGATTTTTTAAATCGGCCAACTCCTGCTGCGACACAATACGACAGCCCCCGAGGGCTAAAGCGGCCATTGCCAGCCAGACTCGCCTGGACATAACTCTTCTCCTTTGCGCCCCCGCAGGGGCGCAGCAACTTCGATGAAAACGTTAACTCAGGATTTGAAATTAAAGTCCTGCACTTTGTCCGCGTTGTCCTTGTTGATCAGGATGCCGCGGAACATCACGCGCTGTTTCTCGGGTTTGGTGCCTTTCTGCAGGAAATTATCGATGTCGGTCACGCCCTGGGCTGCAATGGCCTGCGCCTGCAGCATCACGGTGGCCTGCAGCGTACCGGCTTTGACGGCTTCGCGTTCGTCGTTGCTGCCGTCGATGCCGACAACAATTACGTCGCTACGGCCAGCGGCTTTCAGCGCGGCAATCGCCCCCAGCGCCACCGGACCGTTACCGCAAATCACCCCTTTCACATCCGGGTGCGCCTGCAGAATACTGTCCATGATGCGCTTGCCGTCGATCAGGGTGCCTTTGGCATCCTGTTTCGCCACGCTCTTCAGATCAGGGTACTGATCCAGCACTTCATGGAATGATTTGGAACGGGTCACGCAGTTGTTGTCGGCGAGGTTACAGGTCAACTCGGCATATTTGCCCTTCTCTCCCATTTTCTCCACGAACACGTTGGCAACGTCAGAACCCGCCTGGAAGTTGTTGTGGGTGATCTGCTCCAGCGCCACGTTGTCGACCGGGATTTCACGGTTAATCAGCACCACCGGAATACCGGCGTCCTTGGCTTTCTGGATAGCGGCTACGCTGGCCGTCGAGTCGGCGTTGTCGAGGATAATGCCCTGCACTTTTTTACCGATAGCGGCATCAATCAGCTCGCTTTGCTTCTTCACATCTTCACCGTGCGACAGCACCGAGGTTTTGTACCCCAGCTCCTGAGCTTTCAGGTTGGCACCCTTGGCTTCCGAGGCGTAATACGGGTTATCCAGTGAGTTAACGAGGATCATGATAGTGCCTTTCTCAGCGGCAGAAGCCGCGTGGGAGAAGGCGCAGGCAGTTGCAAGGGCAAGCAGAGTTAAACGCATTTTCATATTGATGTTCTCTTATAATGTTATGTGTAGGTACAGCATCTTTACTCACGTTCTCTGGTCTGGGCGAAGCACTGACTAAGTGTTACCAAATTGTAAAACCGCCATCGATCATCAGATCGGCGCCGGTGATCATGTCGCTACCGTTGCTGGCAAAGAACAGCACGGCAGCGGCGATTTCATCCGTGTAGGCAAAGCGTCCCATTGGAATCAGTTTCTTCATCGCTTCCCCTTTTTCGCCGCGCCAGGCTTTTTCGCCCATCGGCGTCAGCACTACGGTTGGCGACAGGGTATTCACGTTGATTTTGTGTGGCGCGAACTCTTTCGCCATCACTTTAGTCATGCCGAGCAGACCGGCTTTTGCCGAGGTGTAGGCCACATGGTTATCGATAGCGATCGACGCCGCCTGTGAAGCAATATTGATAATCTTGCCGCCGTTACCGGCCTTAACCATGCGTTTTGCCACCGCCTGCGAGCAGAGGAACGGCCCGGTCAGGTTAACCGCCACCTGCTTCTGCCACTCGTCGAAGTCCGTTTCCAGCACCGATTGCAGCATCACGTAACCTGCGCAGTTCACCAGAATATCGATCTTGCCGTAGTGGGCTTCCACTTGCGCAATCGCCTGTTCTACCGAATGCGGGTCGGTGACGTCGCACTGCACAAACTGTACGCGGTCCGATGCGAACTGCCCGGCGATATCGGCGACTTTACTCTGCTCAAAGGCCGGATAAAGCAGCGCCAGGCTGGCGCCCTTCTCCAGCAGCATCTGATTACTGGCCATCGCGATGCCGCCCAGACCGCCGGTCACCACCGCCACTTTACCGGTCAGATCGCCTTTGGTGTCCACGCCGTAGCGCAGGTTTACGTCATATTCGTTGCTCATTTTCCTGCTTCTCCCTTATGCGGCGGCGACTAGTTGTTCTAAGGTGGCGCGCAGCCCGTCGGCATCAATGCGGAACTGGCGGCGCAGCGCAGCGCGGCTGCTGCTGTGGGTAAATTCATACGGCGGAATACCCAGCGGGATAAAGCGCTGACGCAGGCCGTGTTGGTGCAGCATTTCGCCGATAATGCTGCTCAGGCCGCCGCTCAGCACGTGCTCTTCCATAGTGATCACCTGCGAATGCGCAGCAATCAGCTTGACCACGGCATGCGTATCCAGTGGCCACAGTGACGGCAGGGAAACGATGGTGATGCTGTCATCTTTTGCCGCCAGCGCTTCATGTGCCAGCGTGCCCATGCAGAACACCACGGTCTCTTTGCCCTGCTGGAGCACTTCCGGCTTACCGGGAATAAACTGGTAACTTTCATCGTGCAGCAGCGGCACTTTGTCGCTGTCCATGCGAATATATACCGGGCCTTTATGGCTGATGGCATGGCGCGCAATCGCGCTGGCCTGAATCGCGTCCGCCGGGGCAAAAATTTGCAGATTACCCATCGAGCGGGCGATGGCGATATCGTTAGTACAGTGGTGCGTCGCGCCCAGCGGGCCATAGGCGAAACCGGCATTCAGGCCGAGCATTTTGACGTTGGTTTCGGAGTAGCAAACGTCATTTTTCAGCTGCTCGTTAGAGCGGGCAAACAGGAAAGGTGCCGCGTTGGCGGTAAATACCGTGCGGCCACTCAGCGCCACACCGGCGGCCATGCCGACCATGTTCTGCTCGGCAATGCCGACGTTGATCACCCGGTCCGGAAACGCTTTTTCGAACGGGGCGATTTTGGACGTTGAGGTGGAGTCAGCCACCATCACGCTGAGATCGGCGCCGCGGTTCTGCTCTTCCACCAGCGTATTAATAACTGCATCGCGTAAGTCTTGCATGATTACTCCTCCAGCTCGGCTAACCCAAGGGCCAGCTGCTCATCGTTCGGGACGGCGTGATGCCAGGCGGGGACGTTGGCCATAAAGGAGATGCCGTGCCCTTTCTCGGTGTTGGCCAAAATAACGCGCGGTTTGCCGATGCCCGGCTGATTGACCGCGGCGGCAATCGCCTGGGGATCGTGGCCATCGCACTCCAGCACTTCAAAGCCAAACGCCAGCCATTTGTCCGCCAGCGGCTCCAGCGGCATGATCTCTTCGGTCTTACCCGCCAGCTGCAGGCGGTTGCGGTCAACGATAGCGATCAGGTTTTCCAGCTTGAACTTGCTGGCTGACATTGCCGCTTCCCAGTTTGATCCTTCCGCCAGTTCGCCATCGCCCAGCAGCACGAAAGCGCGGCGATGCGCACGGCCAGAAAGTTTGTTACCCAGCGCCAGGCCTACGCCAATAGACAGGCCGTGGCCCAGGCCGCCGGAGTTAATTTCCACCAGTTCAGGCAGCTTCTGGTGAATCGGGTGGCCGGCCAGCAGCGTGTCGTCGCCCATAAACTGGTCGAGGATCGCCGGGTCCAGCAGGCCCATCGCCGCAGCGCTGCAGTACAAGCCGCCCGCACCGTGCCCCTTGGAGAGGATGAAGCGGTCCTGATCTGGACGGGCGCTGCTACGGTCCATCACCGCCATAAACAGCGTACAGATGATGTCCACCTCAGAGAGGTCGGCACCGGTGTGACCTTTACCTGCCCGATGATTCATTTGCAGTACATAGCGCCGGGCCTGACGCGCAGTCTGTTTGATTGCCTGAAAGTCCATCATTACCTCTTCATCAATGGCGCCGCGCTGAATAGCATGCTGATACGACAGTCAACTGCGGCAAACTCGTTTTCGAATAAAAATATACGCTATCGTTTGTAATCATATTGTGGGGTAGATCATAATTCAAACAAAAGCCGCGCAAATTATTAACCCGTTGTATTTGTTATGGTTAGATTGCTGATATGGGTGTTACCGCTAAACAATATGGATAAAAAGTGAAGTAAATCAATTGCATGACCTTGATTGGGCTTTCATTCGAAAATCGATAGTGATTTTCGCTCTGCTCGCAATTGGCGCATCCGGGGGTTACTATTTGACGCAGAGTCGGGCTGGCACGCATAAAAGGCCAGTAATCAGGCAAATGGAGTGTTTCACTTGAAAAGCAAAAATGAACAATTGGCTGATATGCAGCAACGACGAGAGAAAATCCTCGAAATGATCCGTGAGGACGGTACGGTCACGGTGAAATTGCTGACGGAGACCTTCGGCTTGACCGAAGCGACAATCCGCACAGACCTGCGCATGTTGCAGAAAGAGGGATATGTGCAGCGTTATCACGGCGGTGCCACGCTGATGACCGGTAAGCAGAATACCGGCGCGCTGCTGCTGGAGCGCCAGACGCATCTGGATGCCAAAGATGCCATTGGCCGCCTGGCGGCGCAGCATATCGAAAACGGCGATACGGTGATTTTCGATTCCGGCACCACCACCACCGCCATTGCCAATCATATGAACCATATTCGGCGGCTGTCGGTGGTGACCACAGCGGTGAATATTGCGCTGAAGCTGGGCGGCGAGCCGGGCATCAATATCCTGCTGACCGGCGGCACGTTTAAATTCCCCACGCTCTCCACCTCTGGCGATAAAGCCGCCAGCTTTTTTGAGAACGTGCTGGCCGAGAAGCTGTTTCTTGCCACTGCCTGTATTTCACCGCGCCTCGGTTTAAGCTTCCCCAGCGAGACCGATATCAAGGTGAAAACGGCGATGATCAACTGTGCCAGTACCATCTATGTGGTAGCCGACTCGAGTAAAATCGACAAGGTGTCGATGTTTGCCCTGCCGTGTGAGTGGAGCAAGATCCACTACCTGATCACCGACAGCGGCATTACTCCGGAGGCGGTGCAGGCTTTCGAAGCGCTGGGCGTCAAGGTGCTGGTGGCGGACTAAAAAATTTGGACGGTCGACTGCAAGATGCCAAAGTGCGACAGGTTGCTTACATCTAACATCTGGCAGTGGAATATGACAAGCGGGTGCATGACCATGCACCCGCTGTGAGTTTGTTCATTCCTTAGCTCATAATTGATAAGCCTTGTAATAGATGATCCTTTGCTGATAGCCCTTCACTAAGCATGCGCTATAGTCTGACTGGTAAGCATAGCTTCCTTTAATATCCAGCTGCGCTATCGCCATACACTCATTTTTTATAAAGTCATCCCAGTTTTTTTTTGCAGCCAGTACTGAATGATGGAAGTCAGCAAAGTTATTAAAAGAGGAGTTTGAAGAAATAATCTTATTTAGAAAATTGTTAAATTCTCTTTCATACTCAGTCTGTTTTTTGTTAGAAAGATCCTCCATACAGCCTTGTACCGCTTGAGACATAGGCTTGCTGTAACAACTCTCTACCGTTTCATTCTTGAAATAATCAATCTTATCCTCAGCATCTGAGGCTGTAACAGATAGCATCAAAACAGCCAAAACTCTATATTTTATCATTTCATGCGGCTCTTTATGTAGCCAATACGGTCTCTCGCAGCTTCATCATGGGAGAGCGACACACTGTTCTTAATAAGGTTAATGACATCATTCTTTTGATTCTTACCAATTACGGAGATCATATCAGGCCGCAACCTACCCTGATATAACATATCAACAACCACGTCTTTGAGCGTACTATCAAGGTTCCCCCAGCTAACTGAATCAGACTTCTTGTGTCTATTGTAAAAACACTCAGCATCTTTAGAGTAGCGCTGATAGAGAGAGTCGAATATTCTCAGTTGTTGTGACTCGGTTATTTCGCCTACATCAATTCTGTTTTCTCTAACAAAATCCCCTGCCTGGCAATGCGTAAGTTTAGAACCCTCAGCTATTTTTTTTGCCTGTTCCTTAAGTATGCCTGCCATGGCCAACATATGCATGACCTCTTCCTTAGAACGCCCACCCAGATCCAACCCTCTTCCTATAGTCACACCTGAGTTATTTTTGGAACAGCTCGCTCTGTTTCCGGGCCAATGAATTTTACGGGAATAATATGCACTACCTGAATCATTGTTACCTTCAGCTCTGAAGGTCAAAAGTCCTTCCTTTGGCTCTAACATTGCAATCTCCATATCATTTATTCAGTCATTTAGTCACTGAAAAACTGACTCTCACATTATTCTAACCTTTAAAACTATCACAGTGGTTTTTTAACGAAAAACTATAGATTTTTATTACAAATAAATTCTGAGTGTTGTATTTATTCCCTGCTTTGATTGTTCAATAGGCATATTCGTTGTCTTTAAGATCCTATCTCTGCATAGCGCTATCCGATGAACAGCATGATATGAGGTGGCCTGCATCAATTATTGACTGCGTTAAGCCATCGCTATTGGGAGCAGGCGATGGATCAGGCCAGAAGTTAGCCTATAAAAAAAGGCGTCCGCCATGCTGAGTCAGCTGCTGGCCGGACGCCTTAATCCAAAGCACTCGCTTCACGTTGTGCGAAACAAATGCGTAAGGGTTTACCACTTCCCACTTCTGACGTTGCAACTGCTGTGCCAGTTCCCCGACAGGATACTTTTCTGGCGCTTTTCAGCCACTAAACAGTTTAAAGCCGGGGCGATCCTGCCCTTTTTGCCCCTCACTGAGGCACAAGTGCACGTTTTTTGTGCAGCCTGTTATCTACGGCAGCAGATCTTTCTGGCATTTTGCTGAAAATTTTAAGCCAGCGTGCCAGTTGATTGCGCTAGCAAATAATTAGCGCTTTTAACCCTTTGAAGCTGAAGCGTTTAGCAATGCGCTTGAGATACCCGCACCTGCACATTTAATAGTATAAAAATCCGTTATCGCCATTAATCAAATTGCCGTTTTGTCACCTTTCAGGCAAACTCTGTCACGCCTAAAGTTCGCAGTAACATGTTCGCCGCGCCCCCGCAATGGTTTCCATTCCCAAAAGCGTCAGGTAGACTGATTGCAGATTTATCTTTATGTAAACCCGAGCAATTTTTTACCTGACGCTGACCGGACTTTTTTAGCCCGTCGCAGGCGATTAGGGTGGCTCAGCGCCGCAGCTTTGCGCCTGAAAAGAACCAGATTTTTTGATGATATTCACGAGGACCAATGTGAAAATTAGCATCGCGTTTACCCTGTTAGCCGTGCTCACCTTAGCGGGATGCAAAACACCTCCGCCGCCTGTTGGCGATGATACGATTGTCACCAGTGAAGTTGACGGCGTGAAGCTCAGCCACCGTCATGCGGTGCTGCCGCCAAAATCATTTACCCCGGTGAACGCTGAGTATCGCGCGCTCTATAATGCTTCCGTCATGACCAGCCCGGACTACAGCGGCAAAGTCGTGCGTTATCTGGAAAACGGTAAGCCATTTATCGTACTCGGCGAGGTTGAAAACCGCTGGCTGGCGATTGCCGACGTGCCAGAGAAAGCCGAAGCAAAGGCGGAAGCTGAGGCCGAAGCGAAACCTGATGCAGTGCCCGATGCCAAAGCCCCTGCCGAAGCCGGTGCAGCTGAAGAAAAACTGCCGCAGCTGATTGGCTACGTGCCGCTGAAAGCCGGGGTAAAGAGTGAGCTTTATGACGCCACTCTGCGCAGCGATCGTCCGCGTCCACGTAATAAAAATAATAAAAAAGTCTGCGTCGACGTGGGCGGACAGAGTAAAGCCTGTCGCAATAATGATACGGCGACCTGGATCCTGGAATAGTTGCCTGGCGCGCTACAGCCTGCTGCCAGGGAGGGCAGCAACAGTCCCCATCTACCCTCTGGTGAAGCCCCTTTTTTTGCCAGCTGGCACACAGCCGAGACTAACAAATCCTGATGACGTTGGAACTTCCCGCTGACCCAGCCACTCCGGTCAGCACAGACAATCCCCTGATTACAGCAGCGTCACCGCTGCTGAATGCCATCGTGCAAATCCGCCTGGCGGCCACGCATGACGATCCCGCCGGGCTGCGCCATCAGCTGATCGACGAAATGCGCCAGTTCGAGAGCCGCTGCAAGCAGGCAGCCATGCCGTTCGAGATGATCATCGGCGCCCGCTACTGCCTGTGTGCGGTACTGGACGAAGCCGCGGCGCAAACGCCATGGGGCAGCCGTGGCGTCTGGTCCGGCAGCGGCCTGCTGGTCACTTTCCATAACGAGAGCTGGGGCGGCGAGAAAGTTTTTCAGCTGCTGGCGCGCATTTCGCAAAACCCGGCGCAGCATCTCTGGCTGCTGGAATTGATCCACTACTGCTTACTGCTGGGATACGAGGGGCGCTATCGCGGCATGGATAATGGTCGTCTGCAGCGTGATGCCGTACGCAACCGGCTGGCGCAGCTGATCGCCGACGTGCGCGGCACCGCCCCGCTGCCACCGCTGCAGGTGGCTGAGGGCGCGCAGCACAATGCGCTGTGGCGCCCGCCGGTGCCGCTCTGGGCCTGCACCACCATGGCGGCGTTTATCGCCTGCCTTATCTTCTCCGGTCTTAACTGGCGGCTGGGTAACGCCGCCGAGCCGCTGCTGCGCGCTATCTGGCAGGTACCGCTGCCGAAAGTGGTGGCCGGTCAGCGCGGTGCCGCTCCGCAGGCGTTGATAGACCTGCGCCAGCGCCTGAGCGATCTGATTGCCGCTCGCCAGCTCGACGTCACCGACAGCGCCAACGGCAGTAAAGTGATTATCGCCGCCGACCGCCTGTTTAGCTCGCCTGCTACCGTCCTGTCGCCCGAAGGCCGGGCGCTGGTGGCGCGCGTTGCAACGGCGATGGAGTCAGGTAAAGGCACGATTGTCGTCAGCGTGTTCACCGACGATCGGCATATTCGCTCCAGCCGCTTCCCCTCAAACTACGAATACTCTACCGCTCAGGCTCGGGCCATCAGCACCATGATGGCGCAGATGATCGCCCAGCAGGGGATCAGCATACGTGCTCAGGGGCGTGGGGACAGCGGTGCGCTGCTGCCTAACGATAGTCCGGAAAATCGGGCGCAGAACCGCCGTGTCGAAATCACCCTGTTTGCTGCTCCGGATAGCGATGACAGCAGCCCAACTACGGGGAAAAAATAAGTTGAAAACCTTTTTCTCATGGCTTTCCAGCCGCCTGCTGTGGGGCCTGCTTGGGATCACCTCGCTTTCCGCCCTGATCTGGATGGTTGGCCCGCTGCTGACCTTTACCCGCTTCCAGGCGCTGGAAAGCCCGCTGAACCGCCAGCTGCTGATTGGCCTGTGCTATTTCCTTTGGGTGCTGTTCCAGCTGATCCCTCAGCTCTACCGCGCCTGGTTCAACAGCAAGCTGCTGACCCGCCTGCAGCTCAGCAACAGCGACCATGCGGAGCTGCAGGCCACTGGCGAAATGCTTGATAACCGCTTTAGCGAAGCGGCGCTGCTGCTGAAGAAAACCCAGTTCGGCAAGCGCGATAAAGGGTTCCAGCGCTTCAGCGCCCAGTACCTTTATCAGCTGCCGTGGTATTTGATTGTTGGCGCACCCGGTGCCGGTAAGACCACCGCGCTGATCAACTCCGGGCTGGAGTTTCCCCTTAGCGACGCGCTGGGTAAAACCGCACTGCGCGGCGTGGGCGGCACGCGTCACTGCGACTGGTGGTTCACCGACCGGGCCGTGCTGCTGGACACCGCCGGGCGCTACACCCTGCAGGAGAGCCAGCGCGTGCGCGATGCCAGCGAGTGGCAGACCTTTATCACGCTGCTGAAGCGCTACCGACCGCGCCAGCCGATCAATGGCGTGATCATGACCATCAGCGTCGCCGACCTGTTAAGCGACTCCGCAGAAGTGCGTCACGCCCAGGCCAGCGCCCTGCGCAAGCGTATGGCGGAGCTGCATCAGCAAACCGGGATCCACTTCCCGGTGTATATCATGGTGACCAAAACAGACCTGCTGAAAGGCTTTATGAGCTACTTTGCGCGGCTGGATAAGAGCCAGCGCGACCGGATCTGGGGCTTTACCTTCCCGTGGGAGGCCAGCCGCCAGAGCGAGCACCGCCTTAATGCGCTGTTTGAACAGCAGTTCAGCCTGCTCAATGCGCGGCTGATGAGCGATCTGAGCGGTAAAATGGCGCAGGAAGGTGACCTGACGCTGCGCGCCGAGTGCTTCCAGTTCCCGCAGGAGTTTCGCGCTCTGCGCCCGCTGCTGGCTGAATATCTCGATATCGTCTTTACCCCGGACAATGACGACGTTCCCTGGTCGGCGCGCGGCCTGTTCTTTACCAGCGGAACGCAGGAAGGCTTGCCGTTTGACCGCGTGATGGGCGAACTGTCGCGTAAGCTCCAGCTGCCGCAGGCTCAGGGCCAGTCGATTGCCAGCTGGGACAGCGTCAACCGCAGCGCGCCGATCCCGGCCAACAAGGGCCAGAGCTTCTTTATCCGCGGGCTGCTCAGCGATGTGGTATTTAAAGAGAGCCGCCTGGCCGGCAGCGACCGCCGCTGGGAGCACCGTAACCGCCTGCTGCACTGGACCGGCTACAGCACGCTGGCGGTTGCCCTGCTGGCTGCTTCGGCACTCTGGCTGACCAGCTACTACAAGAACCACCATTATTTGCAGGAAGTCGCTACCCGCCTGCCTGCCGTCAACCAAGCGGCCACGCGGCTGACGCAGGATAATCACGGGGATATTGTGGATCTGCTACCCTTCTTAAACAGCCTGGTTTCCCTGCCGCAGAGTCAGGCATTCGCGCTGGATAAGCCGCCGCTCACCCTGCGCGGTGGCCTGTATCGCGGCGACCAGATTAGCGAGGCCGCCTGGGGACTGTATCAGGGCGCGCTGAAGTCGCTGCTGTTGCCGCGTGTCGCCCAGACGATTACCCAGACGCTGCGCAGCGACAGCGGCGAAGATGCCGAGTTCAGCCGTAATGCGCTGCGCGCTTATCAAATGCTCTACCAGCCGCGCAGCTATGACGGTGAGTTTTTACGCGGCTGGGTGATGCAGAACCTGCAGCGCAGCCTGCCGGCCAGTGTGACCACGCGCCAGCTGCAGCAGCTGGACTGGCACCTCAGCCAGCTGCTTGACCGCCAGATCCTCAGTTCACCTTATCTGCGTGATAATGCGCTGATGATGAAGAAGCTGTCGCTTAATCTGGAGAATGCCGGGCATCAGGCTGACCCTGACGAGCCGCTGGCGGTGTTAAAGCCCGTTAGTGGACAAACTGCCGCATTGCATAAATAAGGTCATCACTATGGCAGCCAATAATGACCTGGGATGGTATGGCAAATTGCCGACAGCGGGCGATTTTTTGCAGCACCGGATGCCGGAAGCACTGATTAACAGCTGGTCCAACTGGTTCCAGCTCGGGCTGATCCACTGGCATCACCATCATGATGGCGCCAGCGATCTGTTCAGCCAGGCGCCGGTGTGGAATTTTGCCCTGCCCGCCACCCTTGGGGTGCAGCGGGTGCAGCTGGGCTGCCTGATGCCGTCACGCGACCGCGTCGGGCGCGCCTGGCCGCTGCTGGTGCTGCAAAGCGTGCCGATGAAATACTGGCACCCGGCACAGCTGGCGATCTCCGGTGACTGGTTCCAGGAAGTGGGCTCCACCATGGTTCAGGCGGTGCAGCAGCGGCATACTGCAGAGTGGCTGGAGCAGGCGCTGTGCGGCATTGCTCCGCTGTCGCTGCCTGACACCGGGCGCTCCGATATTATGGACGTGATTGGTTACCAGGATCTGCCCTGCACGCTCGACTGGCGCGAAGTCGCAACGCGTTTTGACCCATTACAGTACACCAGCTACTGGTGGACCAATCAGAGCGACGGCTACCCGCTGGCCAGCCATAAACACAGCGGCAACCTGACCGCACAGCTCTTTTCACAACTCTTTCATCCGGCTGCTGCAGCGCAGCCGGGCCGTCATGGGCTCTATCCACCGATGTTTGAATAGAGTCATTTGGCCCTGGGGCCTCAGTGCAGGAAACGCGCATGCGATTGACCATTTTGCAGAACCAGGCCGAGGCTCCGGTAGCCACCTGTGATTTTGTGCCGCCTGGCGGCACCATTGGCCGCAGCGTCGATAATGACCTGGTGTTGCCCGATCCCGATCGGGCGATTTCCCGCCTGCAGGCGCTGGTACACGTTGCCGCTAACGGCGACTGTCGCCTGACCAATCAGGGCAGCGTCATCGCCGTGATCCACAACGGCAACGAACTGACGCGCGGCAGCCAGGTGATGCTCGATCACGGTGATACGCTGTCGATTGGCTCATACCAGATTGGCGTCAGCGACCCGCTGCGCGCCGCTCAGCCGGACGCTACGCCGGCGTTTGATGACCCGCTGTCGCTGTTTGAGGATGATGGCGCGGGCAATGACCAACTGTTGGCGATGCAGCCGCTGGCCAGCAGCCCGCTGCCGGTGCAGGACGGACTGAGTGCCGAAGAGCAGGAGCTGCGCGCGCAGCGTCAGGCCGTGGGTCGCCTCGGCATTGACCCGGTCGCACACGACGCTCCGCCGGTAGAGCCAGGCGCAGCTGCGCAGGGCAACCGTGAGCAGCGCCTGATGGCCGCGCTGCTGGAGGGGATGGGGCTGGATACCACGCTGGATAAAACCCCGCTGACGGAAGATCAGATGCGCACCACCGGACGGATGCTGAGCCTGTTTTCCCAGGGCACGGTGGCGCTGCTCTCCTCCCGCTCGATCCTCAAACGCGGGGTGAAGGCGGAGATGACCATGATCCTCAACGAGGCCAATAATCCGTTTAAGATCCTGCCGTCCGGCAAAACCGTGCTGATGCAGATTTACCAGAGCCAGATGCCCGGCTTTATGCAGCCGGAGCAGGCGGTGCGCGATGCGCTGGTCGACCTGCAGGCCCACCAGCTGGGGATGATTGCCGGGATCCGCGCCATCATCGCCGCCATGCTGCAGTCGTTTAATCCGCAGCGGCTGGAGGAGCACGCCAGGCGCGATGGCGTGATGCCGCGTTTCGCCCTCAGCAGCGCAAAGAAGGCCCAGCTGTGGGACTACTTCATGCGCCACTATCAAAACACCTCGGGCGAAATTGAGGATGATTTCCACACCCTGTTTGGAGAAGCGTTCCTGCAGGCCTACGACATGGAAGTGAATCAATACAAAGACTCACAAACCCGACCGGAAGACGTATGAATATCAATTTTTCCAGCACCTCGCAGATCGGCGCGCGCGTGAGCAATCAGGACACCACGGGAGCCCTGTTAGGCGACCACCATGCCTGTTTTATGGTCTGTGATGGCGTGGCGGGCAACGCGGGCGGCGAGCTGGCGGCCCGCATCGCGCGCGACACGCTGCTGGCTCAGCTGGACGGCGACAGGCCGTTTCAACCTCAAAATACCGCCACCCTGGTCGAAAATACCGAGCTGGCGATACGCGCGGCGCAGCGGAATAATCTGAATTACAGCCAGATGAGCACCACCCTGGCGGCGCTGTTTATCGACCGCGATGCGCTGCAGGCCTGGTGGGTACACGCCGGTGACAGCCGGGTTTATCACTTCCGCCGGGGTCTGATCCATGCGGTGACTCGTGACCATAGTCTGGCCCAGCAGCTGCAGGATGCTGGCTATGAAAATACCGGAATTAACAGTAATTTACTTTATAATGCGCTCGGCGCAGATGTCTCCCATCCCCACGGCTACAGCGAAGTGCTGCCGCTGGAAGATGGGGATGCATTTTTGGTCTGCACCGACGGTTTCTGGAGCAACCTCACGCCGGGTGAAATGGAGCAGGCGCTGCGCATGGTGAATTCACCGCAGGAGTGGCTGGCGCTGATGCAGAAAGCCATCGATCGCAGCGCAAAAACCGATAACCTGAGCGCCGTAGCCGTCTGGGTTGGCTCGCCGCAGGAAACCACATTACTCTTTTCGATGGCGGATTCGGCTCGTTTTCTCCCGCCACGCGATTAATACCAAGGAATGCTATGAAATTTTGGTTGCCAGCTACTGTGACACTGTTGTTAGCCGCCAATGTCCAGGCGGCAGATTATCGGGTGGTCTACTCCCCCAGCCTCGCGCTGGAAGTCTTTATCGATAATGTTGCCAGCAACACGCCTGCGGCCTGGTGTCAGGAGACGCTCAACCTGCGTATCGTCTCAGGCAAGAGCACCGAATCCGGCGTGCTGACCAGCTTCCTGCCCCGTGTGGGCAACCTGCTGCAGAACCAGTGCGGCAAGCTGCTGGAGCTGCCGTGGCAGATGACCAATAACGACGGTACGGTGCTGGCCGCTGGCACCGCGGCCAAGGAACAGGGCTGGCGCCCGATTGTCACCGCAGACTCGACCGCCACCGCCACCGCCAGCAATGCCGCACCGCTCGACCTGTCACAGCCGGCAAATGGCGAACCGTTGCAGCATTTTGATCTGCCCGGCGGCTGCCATTTTCGCACCTGGTGGGATGATAACGGCCAGTCGCTGTTTATCCCGGATGAGAAAAGTATGACCTGCTCCACCGAAGGCTGGCTGGAGGGCCACAGCACCCTGACGCTGGCACGCGACGGTAAGAGTGAGGCGCTGCAGGTTAATTTCTACCAGGGATACCCGCTGCTGCATCTGCACCCAAAACCGGACGCTTTAGATGTCGTGGCGGTCAATAACCAGCGCCTGGTGGTGACGCGTGCCGATGCCGCCGATAGCTGGCTGGTGCTACCTTTCAATAACCCCCTGCACGCCTGGTCGTTTGACGGTGCGCTGCTGGTGAAAATGGACAGAGCGCAGGCCGGTGACAGCGCCGCGCTGAAAGCACGGGTGGATGCCGTGCGTAAAACCTGGTCCGACGTGATCGACACCGGGGTAAAAGTCAATGTGCTGTTGGTGGATGACCTGCACGCCGACCTGGCCGACCCGGCGATTGGCGCCTGGCGTACCGTTAATTAACCCTCAGCCCAATATGCGCCAGGAGAGCTCGACGATGTCGGCAAACGAACAGCAAAAAAACGTGCCCAATGCCCTTCCGGCTGGCTACCGGTTTAACGAGTTTGAAATTAAGGAAGTGATTGGCGGTGGGGGTTTTGGCATTGTCTATCGCGCCTGGGATCACCTGCTGGAGCGCACCATTGCCATCAAAGAGTATATGCCGATCTCACTGGCCAGCCGCAGCGACCAGCTGGCCATTACCCTGCGCGGTGAACGTTACCAGAAGCTGTTCAGCGCCGGGCTGAACAGCTTTATTCAGGAAGCTCGACTGCTGGCCCGCTTTAACCACCCTGGGCTGCTGCACGTGCTGCGCTTCTGGGAGGAGAACGGGACGGCCTATATGGGGACGCTGTTCTACAGCGGCATGACGCTGAAGGAGTGGCAGCAGACCAGCCCGCAGACGGTTAACGAAGCGTGGATCCGCCAGCTGTTACCGCCGCTGTTTGGCGCAATCAACACCATTCATCGCGCTGGCTACCTGCACCGCGATATCTCACTGGATAATATCCAGATCCAGGAGAACCAGCTGCCGGTGCTGCTGGACTTCGGATCGGCGCGTAAAGAGATTGGTAATCTTTCCGATGAAACCGAAATTATGCTCAAACCCGGCTATGCGCCGATTGAGCAGTACAGCGAAGAGGGCGACAGCGACCAGGGGCCGTGGACGGATATCTACGCGCTGGGCGCGGTACTGCATACGCTGGTGACCGGCAGCCCGCCGCCGGTGAGCGTGGTGCGCTGTATTGAAGATCATTACCAGCCGCTGAGCACGCTGTTACCGGAAGGTTTTTCACTGCCGCTGCTGCATGCCATTGACCGTGCGCTGGCGATGGATCCACGGCAGCGCCCGCAGTCGATTGATGAACTCGCTGCGCTGATCGACCTACCGGTGAGTGAAGTGGCGGAGCTGGTCAACAACGTCGCCCAGCCGCTGGAAGAGCAGGAACCGCTGCCGGAGCCTGAACCGGTGGTGCTGGCGGTGAACCCCACTGCCGGAGCGGCGGTGCCGGTGATGACGCCACGCGTGGCAAAGCGGCTGTCGCGCCCGCTGATGCTGATGAGTTTACTGGCCGTGGTGGCCGTGGCGGCGCTGGTCTGGGGCCTCAACGCTAACGATAGCACCCCGCAGAAGCAGCCGGCTGCGGCAGCCAGCAGCAGCCAGCCGCCCGTCAGCACGCCAGCCAACAACGCAGCGGCCAGTGCACCGGCGATGGCAACGGTGTATCTCAAGCTCAACGCCGGCGAGTCGCTACTGCTGAATGGTAATGTGATGGAAGTGAAGCCGAATAACAGCGGCTATGCCTCGCTCAACCTCGCCGCCGGGGATTATCATCTGGAAGTGCGCAGCGCCAGCAGCGTGCACAGCCAGCGGCTGAAGATTGACCGCGCGGGAACCTGGCTGATCAATCCCGGCCAGTAATGTCGTTTGCCGGGCGGACAGAAACAGAAATGTCGTTTGCCGGGCGGACCGAAAAAGAGGGTCCGCCCCTACGCGACCACTCCGGCCTTTATCTGGGTCGACCCGAATTCCAGCGACATTCAAGCCTTTGTAGGGGTCGACCGCTCTTCTGGTCGACCCGAAATCCAGCGACACCCCGGCCTTCGTAGGGGTCGACCGCTTTTCTGGTCGACCCGTCATGCGCTATTTATCCCACCATCCCGTTATGGCACTGCTGCAGCTCGCGTACGCGCTGCACCAGGTCGGTCAGACAATCGTCATACATCCCGCGCCGTTTCAGCTCCTGCTCAAGCGAGAACAGATACTGGGCATTGGTGCCGAGCGGTCCTTTGGCCTGCGCGATCAGCGGCGCGATAGTTTTCGGGCAGGAGTCGGCTTCGTACAGGGCGTGGCGCGGATCCATAACAAACACCAGCGCCGTCACGGTGCGGCCATCGTCCAGCGCCAGGTCACACCAGGTGGGCAGATAGCAGCCGGTGACCATCTCGCGCTTCCACAGCAGCTCGAGTTCCTCGTGCAGTTTGGCTTCGGGCAGGCAGAAAGCCAGCCCGGTGGTCTCGCCACCCTCTTTCAGCGCCAGCATGCGTCCCGGCTGGACCGCTGTCCCGCGTCCGGCGGTCAGGCGCAGGCAGAACGCCCGGTGCCAGCCCTGCAGCGTGCCCGCTGCTACTTCATCCGCTTCAAACACCGGGTTCCACATTAGCGAGCCGTAGCCAAAAATCCACACCGGGCTGTGATCGGGACGACAGGCCAGCGTTGCCGCAAGGGACGCGGCACGCTGCTCACTGGTCCACAGCAGCGACTCCTCAATATCACCAAAGGCGGTTTTACAGTCTGCTTTTAATAAGAAATCTCTTGTTAACATTGCCACCTCCCACGCCACTGCCCTGAATCCGCGCTGTTATCACTGCTATCCCTGGAAAATGCGCGTTTTCAGCAAAAAACTGAACGCTTTTAACGACCTTATGCATTTATGCGACTGCAATCAAGTTTGAACCTAATCACAAAAGAAAAAAAGTTTCACTTAAGCGATCGGCAGCAGGCCGGAAATCTTTATGGTGAGCGGAAAAAAAGCGGCACGAGAAGTAAAAAGAACTTTTGATTTTTTTGCTAAACCAGTTTAGCTTTCAGTCGAAACCATTTAAGGATAATCAACATGCAAAAAAGAGTCTGGGTTCTGGGTGATGCGGTCATTGACCTGCTGCCGGAAGAGGAAGGACGGCTGCTGCAGTGCCCCGGCGGCGCACCGGCAAATGTTGCCGTCGGTATCGCCCGTCTGGGTGGCAACAGCGCATTTATTGGCTGCGTGGGAGACGATCCTTTCGGCACGTTCCTGCAGCAGACGCTGCGCGCGGAGGGGGTGGATGCGCAATATATGTACCCCGCTGCCGGGCAGCGCACATCAACGGTACTGGTTTCACTGGATGCAGAGGGTGAGCGCCACTTCACCTTTATGGTGCGCCCCGCTGCCGATCTGTTCCTGACCCCCGACCGGCTTCCCGTCTTTCAGGCGCATGAAGGTCTTCACCTGTGCTCCATTGCGCTGAGCGCCGAACCGTCGCGCAGTGCCGCTTTGCAGGCCATGCAGGCGGTGAAACAGGCCGGAGGCTGGGTCAGTTTTGACCCTAACCTGCGCAGCGATCTCTGGTCAGACGCCAATGAGATGAACGCCCTTCTGGCTCAGGCATTTGCTCTCGCGGATATCATCAAGCTGTCCGAGGATGAGTTATTTACGCTGACCGGCTGCCGCGAGATTGAGCCTGGCATTAAGCAGTTTACTGCCGATTACCAGCCCGCGCTGCTGCTGGTAACGCGCGGTAGCGAGGGAGTCACGGTCTGGCAACCGCAGCGCCAGCAGCACTATCCCGCGCCGCACGTCAGCGTGGTCGATACCACCGGCGCAGGCGATGCCTTTGTCGCCGGACTGCTGGCTGCGCTTGCGCGTGAAGCCAATCCGTTGGCCCCCCAGCAGCTGGAGAAGGCCATTCAGCAGGCCCAGCATAGCGGTGCCGCCGCCACCACGGCCAAAGGTGCCATGACCGCCCTGCCTTACGCAGACGAACTTCTCCGTTTCACCTCCTTAGCAGGTTAAATTGCCAACCCGGTCACACTTCCTAAACCGGGTTAGCAAATCTGATTGAACAGCCTGATTCATTTCGCTTACGCTTCGCATCGAACCGGTTTAGCAAAATACAAAATAATCACTCTGGGATATCTTATTCATGATTAAACCTGGCACTCTGGCGATGGCTATTGGCATCGCCCTTTCCACTCCAACACTGGGCTACGCCGCACCGACCCTCGACAGCCTTGAAGCACGTCTGGTGGCCATGGAGCAGCGCCTGCAGCAGGCTGAAAGCCGCGCCGCCGATGCTGAAACACGCGCCACCGCTGCCGAACAGCAGGTTGCACATCTGCAAGCCCGTACTCAGGCACCGCTCTCCACTGCCCGACAGACGGACAGCGCCGCAGCGCCCACCCCGGCTGAACAACCCGCAACGAACGTGGCTGCCAGCGCCGCCGCGCTCAGTGAAGGTTTTGAGTTTCATGGCTACGCCCGCTCCGGCCTGATCATGAATGATTCAGCTGCGGGTACGCAGAGCGGCCCTTACCTGACGCCCGCCGGGGAGACGGGCGGCGCGGTCGGCCGTCTCGGCAACGAAAACAACACCTACGTCGAACTGAATCTTGAGCACAAGCAACAGTTGGCCAACGGCGCTACTACGCGATTTAAAGCGATGCTGGCCGACGGGCAGCGGGATTACAACGACTGGACCGGCAGCACCAGTGAACTGAACATCCGCCAGGCATTTGTTGAGCTGGGGAACCTCCCGACCTTCAGCGGGGTGTTTGATAACAGTACCCTGTGGGCGGGAAAACGCTTTGACCGCGACAACTTTGATATCCACTGGCTCGATTCTGACGTGGTGTTCCTCGCGGGGACCGGCGGCGGGATCTATGACGTGCAGTGGAACGAGGGGCTAAAAAGTAACTTTTCACTCTACGGGCGTAACTTTGGTGATATTGAAACCATTGATAACACTATCCAAAACTACATTGTCACCAGCAACCATTTTGCCGGACCGTTCCAGCTGATGGTCAGCGGCCTGCGCGCCAAAGATAACGACCAGCGGGTTAACCGCAGTCGTGATAACGATCGGGCAGGCGACAGCGGCATCCACGCGATGCTGGCTCTGCACAATGACAGTTTCTGGGGCCTGCGCAGCGGCAGCGCCAAAACTGCGCTGCTGTATGGGCATGGGCTGGGTGCGGAAGTGAAAGGGATTGGCTCCGATGGCAACCTGACGCAGCAGGCAGAAACCTGGCGCCTGGCCAGTTATGGCGTCACCCCGCTGAACAAAACATGGAGCTTTGCTCCGGCACTGCTGGCACAAACCAGCAGCGACCGCTATGCCGCCGGGGACCACTACCGCTGGGCGACGCTCAATGCCCGTCTGATCCAGGCGATAAACCAGAATTTCGCCCTGGCGTATGAGGGAAGTTATCAGTATATGGACCTGGATGCGCAGGGGTACAGAGATCGTCAGGCCGTTTCCGGCAGCTTCTGGAAGCTGACCGTCGCCCCGACCTTTAAAGTGGCGGATATCGGCGATTTCTTCACCCGGCCGGAGATCCGCTTCTTTGCCAGCTGGATGGACTGGAACAGCTCGCTCGATCGCTACGCCAGCGATGACGCCTTCGGCAGCAGCGGCTTCAGCGCGGGCGGAGAGTGGAACTTCGGCGTTCAGATGGAAACCTGGTTCTGATACACATAAAAAACGATAAGCAAAAGGTGAAAGAATGGATATTGATAAAACAGCCAGGGCGCTCCTGCCGCTGCTTGGCGGACGGGAAAATATTGCCAGCGCAGCCCACTGCGCGACACGCCTGCGTCTGGTAATGGTCGATGACAGTAAGGTACAAAAAGAGGAAATTGAAGCCCTGGAAGGTGTCAAAGGCTGCTTCCGCAACGCCGGGCAGATGCAAATTATCTTCGGCAGCGGCCTGGTTAATAAAGTGCATGCCGCCTTCGTCCGTGAAGCCGGAATTAGCGAATCGAGCAAAAGCGAAGCGGCCGATATCGCCGCTAAAAAACTCAATCCGCTGCAGCGCATTGCACGGGTACTGTCGAATATCTTCGTGCCGATCATTCCGGCTATCGTGGCATCCGGCCTGCTGATGGGCCTGCTCGGCATGGTCAAGACCTACGGCTGGGTTAACTCCGACAGTGCGCTGTTTATCATGCTGGATATGTGCAGCTCTGCCGCCTTTATCATTCTGCCGATCCTGATCGGCTTTACCGCCGCGCGTGAATTTGGCGGCAATCCTTACCTTGGCGCCACGCTGGGTGGCATTCTCACCCACCCGGCGCTGACCAATGCATGGGGCGTTGCCAGCGGTTTCCACACCATGAATTTCTTCGGTCTGGAGATTGCGATGATCGGCTACCAGGGGACGGTGTTCCCGGTGCTGCTGGCGGTATGGTTTATGAGCCACTGCGAGAAACGCCTGCGGCGCGCGATCCCGGACGCGCTGGATATTATCCTCACCCCGTTCCTGACGGTGATTATTTCTGGCTTCGTCGCCCTGTTGATTATCGGCCCGGCCGGACGCGCACTGGGTGATGGTATCTCGCTGGTGCTCAGCACGCTGATTGCCCACGCCGGCTGGCTGGCCGGACTGCTGTTTGGCGGATTGTATTCCGTGATTGTCATCACCGGCATCCATCACAGTTTCCACGCGGTTGAAGCCGGTCTGTTGGGCAACCCCGCAATTGGCGTTAACTTCCTGCTGCCAATCTGGTCGATGGCCAATATTGCTCAGGGCGGTGCCTGCCTGGCTGTCTGGTTCAAAACCCGGGATGTAAAGGTGCGCAGCGTGGTACTGCCCTCGGCGTTTTCCGCCATGCTGGGGATCACCGAAGCCGCTCTGTTTGGCGTAAATCTGCGCTACATTAAACCCTTTATCGCCGGGCTGGTGGGCGGTGCTATCGGTGGTGCCTGGGTGGTGACGATGCACGTCAATATGACCGCCGTCGGCCTGACGGCCCTGCCAGGCCTGGCGATTGTGCAGGCCAGCTCGATGCTCAATTATCTTATTGGTATGGCTATCGCATTTGGCACTGCGTTTGTGCTCTCACTGCTGTTCAAAATTAAATTCGAGGCAAAAGCATGAGTGAAGCCCAGCGGGTAAAACAGGCCCTGCTGGCTGTCCTGCGCGGACAGCCTGGCGTCGCTGATGACCCTCACCGCCCTGCCTGGCATCTTGCGCCACCGGTGGGGCTGATGAATGACCCCAACGGGTTTATTCAGTTCAACCAGCGCTATGTGCTCTGCTACCAGTGGAACCCACTTGCCTGCGCGCACGGGGCCAAGTTCTGGGGCCAGTGGAGCTCGGCTGACCTGGTCAACTGGCGACATGAACCCCTGGCGCTGGCGCCGTCGGAAGGATATGAAAGTCACGGCTGCTATTCTGGCAGCGCGGTGGACAATCAGGGCGAACTGACCCTGATCTATACCGGCAACGTAAAGTTTGACGACGGTCAGCGCACGGCCTGGCAGTGTCTCGCTACCCGTAATGCAGCGGGTGACTATACCAAGCTGGGGCCGGTAGTTACTTTGCCAGCCGGTTATACCGGCCACGTGCGCGATCCAAAAGTCTGGCAGCATGCTGAGCAGTGGTACATGGTTCTCGGCGCTCAGGACCTCAATCTACAGGGTAAGGTACTGCTGCTGCGCTCGCCGGACCTGCATCAGTGGACGCTGCTGGGTGAAATCGCCGGTAGCCAGCTCAACGGACTTGGTGATTTTGGCTACATGTGGGAGTGCCCGGACCTGTTCACACTTGGTGAGCACAGCGTACTGCTGGTCTGCCCGCAGGGGCTGCCGGCGGCAGACGGGCGGTATCTGAATACCTTCCAGAGCGGCTATTTCTGCGGCACGCTCGATTATGACCATCATCAGTTCAGCCACGGTCAGTTTCATGAGCTGGACCTGGGCTTTGAGTTTTATGCCCCACAAACCTGCCTGAGTGACGACGGACGCCGCCTGCTGATCGGCTGGATGGGCATACCCGACGAGGATGAGTTTTACCAGCCGACCAAAGCCTATGGCTGGATGCACACCATGACCTGCCCACGTGAACTGACCCTGCGATCTGAGCGCATTTACCAGCAGCCAGCGCGCGAGCTGCAGCAGCTTCGCCAGCAGCAGGTAACGCTAAACGCCCGCGCTGACGAACTTCCGCTGCTGGCGATCGACAGCGCAGAACTGGAACTGACCTTTAACGGCAGCTTTAGAGCGAACTTCGCCGATACGCTGCAGCTGGTGGTTGAGCCAGGCGGCATCTGGCTGCACCGCAACAATCTGCGCAGCGGTGAAGCGGAGCAGCGGCAGTGGCTGGGCAGCGTCCACAGTCTGCGTATTCTTTGCGACCGCTCCAGCGTTGAGATCTTTATTAACCAAGGTGAAGCGGTGATGTCGGCTCGCTACTTTCCCGGCCCGCAGCCGCGGCTGCATTTTAGCGGCGGCGCGCAGATCGCCCTGCATCACTGGAGGTTACGGCAATGCGTGATAGAATAAGGCGATGAGCCATCACACCTAAGCCACTGTGAATAAAAACAAACGTATCACGATTAACGATATTGCCCGGCTGGCAGGCGTGTCCAAATCTACTGCCAGCCTGGTTCTTAATGGCCGGGGAAAGGAGCTGCGCGTCGCGGAAGGAACCCGCAGCCGGGTGATGGAGATCGCCCGCCAGCAGCATTACCAGCCAAGCATCCATGCCCGCGCATTAAACTCCAGCCGCAGCCATACCCTCGGGCTGGTGGTGCCAGAAATGACCAACCACGGCTTTGCCCGTTTCTCTCATGAACTGGAAATGCTGTGCCGCGATGCTGGCCTGCAGCTGCTTATCGCCTGCACCGCGGAAAATGCCAGCCAGGAGACGCTGGCGGTGAATAATTTGATCCAGCGCCAGGTTGACGGGCTGATTGTGGCTTCCAGCATGCTCAATGATGCTGAATATCAGAAGATTAATCAGCAGCTGCCCGTGGTGCTGTTTGACCGCCATCTTGGCGACTCCACCCTGCCTCTGGTGATCACCGATGCCACTGGCCCCACCGCCACGCTGGTCGAAGCCGTGGCGCGCGAAGGCTATGACGAACTCTATTTCTTTGGCGGACAGCCGCGAATTTCACCGACGCGCGATCGTCTGGCGGGCTACCGTCTCGGGCTGGAGCGTGCCGGGTTAACGCTAAATCCGCAGTGGATCATGCACGGTCACTATCACGCCAGCTCCGGCTATGAAATGTTTGCCGAGCTCTACGCACGGCTTGGGCGGGTGCCGCAGGCGCTGTTTTGCGCCGCCTGTGGCCTGCAGGAAGGTGTCCTGCGTTACCTCAGCCAGCACGGCCTGCTGAATACGCCGATGCACCTGTGCAGCTTTGACGACCACTATCTGTATGACGCGCTCTGCGTGCGCATTGATACCGTTGAGCAGGATGAACGCCTGCTGGCATGGAACTGCTTCGAGATGGTCACCCGACTTATCGATGAGCAGATACCGGAAGAGACTCAGCGCTGGTTACCCGCACGGTTAATCTGGCGCCGTGCGACAGCCAAGTAGCCCTTGGGGATGGCTGTAAAATAGAGCCAATCCCCAGAATTTTTATCTGCAGCCTGCTTTTTTGCATCATAGCACCATCATTTTCCGTCCGTTATGGCTTGATTAATTACTTCTGGACAATAAAGACCCCAGTTTTTCATTAAGATAGCTACATAAGTGCAATAAATAGCTGTTATAGCCCGTTATTCATAAAACCCCGTAAAATAGCGTAAATTTCTGCCAAAAGCGGCGAAAAAAGGTTACACTTTCGCCACTTGTCTTTCATATTGTCAGACTATGTTTAATGGGCCTGCGGTGTGGTTTGCCGATTTCAGGCCAACAGGATAAGGTTAAGGAGCGTTTGCCTATGAGTGCGCACGAGAGCAGTAAAACCCGTCACACCGAGTATTCCCTCATCTTTCCCATCGCCGCACTGACCATTTTATGGTTTTGGGGCAACACCGCATCATTTCCTCTGGTCATTGGCATCAACCTGATTGCGCTGATCGCCATCCTCAGCAGCGCCTTTAGCGTGGTACGTCATGCCGACGTATTAGCCCACCGCCTGGGCGAGCCCTATGGTTCCCTGATCCTCAGCCTCTCCGTGGTGATCCTTGAAGTCAGCCTGATCTCCGCGCTGATGGCCACCGGCGACGCCGCGCCCGCGCTGATGCGCGACACGCTCTATTCGATCATTATGATTGTTACCTGCGGCCTGGTGGGCTTTGCGCTGCTGCTCGGCGGCAACAAGTTTGCCACCCAGTATGTCAATCTGGCGGGGGTTAAACAGTATCTGATTGCGATTTTCCCGCTGGGGATGATCGTGCTGGTGCTGCCGAATGCCCTGCCCGGCGGCAACTTTACCATCGGTCAGGCGCTGCTGGTTTCGGCCATTTCTGCGGCGATGTACGGCGTGTTCCTGCTGATTCAGACCAAAACGCACCAGAGTCTGTTTGTCTATGAGCACGAAGATGACGGTGACGATCCGCACCACGGTAAGCCCTCGGCGCACTCCAGCCTCAGGCACACCCTATGGCTGATTGTGCATCTGGTGGCGGTGATTGCCGTGACCAAAATGAATGCCAATACGCTGGAGTCACTGCTGACCGAGCTCAACGCACCGGAGCAGTTTACCGGCTTCCTGGTGGCACTGTTGATCCTGTCGCCTGAAGGGTTGGGCGCAATTAAAGCGGTGCTGGCCAATCAGGTACAGCGCGCGATGAACCTGTTCTTCGGCTCCGTGCTGGCGACCATCTCACTGACGGTTCCGGCGGTGACGATTATCGCCACGCTGACCGGGCAGCAGTTGATCTTCGGGCTGGAGCCGCCGCAGATGGTGGTGATGATTTCCGCCCTGCTGCTGTGCCAGATTTCGTTCTCTACCGGGCGTACCAATGTGCTGAACGGCGCGGCGCATCTGGCCCTGTTTATCGCTTATCTGATGACGGTGATGTTGTAAAATCGGCACCGGGCGACCGGAAAAAATGGCCTTCATCACGATTAGTGCTAATCATCGGCACCGGGCGACCGGAAAAAATGGCCTTCATCACGATTAGTGCTAATCATCGGCACGGGGCGACCGGAAAAAATGGCCTTCATCACGATGGGTGCTAATCATCGGCACGGGGCGACCGGAAAAAATGGTCGCCCCCTACAAGCGGGCTGACCATTTTTCGGGTCAGCCCTTTGATTTTATTGTGCCTGATACTGCAAAGTATGGCCGCTGCCGGTCAGCGTCAGCGACTGCTCATCCACCTTCACCTCAGCGCCATTCATCAACATCTGCGTTAGCGTCTGCTCCCACTTGTTCAGATCGGCATTGCTGCACAGCATGCGCGTGGAGGCCAGCTGCGGCACGCTCAGCCGTCCCTGCTCAACTTTGCCCTGGCCGAAGAAACGGTTGCACATCACCCCGCTCACCTTCAGCCCTTCACTAAAACCGATCCCCGGCCTGATGCCCTCATGCGGCACGACCGTCTGACCATCCACCACGCTGAGCACAAACTGACGATTCGCCAGCTGGCTGGCATCCGTCGGGCTGGTGTTGCTGTGGCTGCAGCCGCTCAGCGCGACAGCACCCAGTAACAGTAAAGTGACTTTTTTCATTATGACTCCTTAAATTGGCAATCCATGTTAACAACTGAGTAAGCCGGTAATAACGGCGCAGGGCGCGGAAAAAGAGCGGGCCAGAATATCTGGCCCGCAGGAGAAAGGAAGTTTAGTTGCTGGTATCGAGCTCGGGGAAGCTCTTCACCAGGTCATCAATCGCTTTCATCTGCTTCAGGAACGGCTCCAGCTTGTCCAGCGGCAGCGCGGACGGGCCATCGCACTTGGCGTTCGCCGGGTCCGGGTGCGCTTCGATAAACAGGCCAGCAATGCCAACGGCCATACCGGCACGCGCCAGTTCAGAAACCTGAGCGCGACGACCGCTGGATGCGGCGCCCATCGGGTCACGGCACTGCAGCGCGTGCGTCACGTCGAAGATCACCGGACTGTTGTTCGATACCTGCTTCATCACGTTGAAGCCCAGCATGTCGACCACCAGGTTGTCGTAACCGAAGTTGGCACCGCGATCGCACAGGATCACTTTATCGTTGCCGCCTTCAGCGAACTTATCCACGATGTTACCCATCTGGCCAGGGCTGACAAACTGCGGCTTCTTGACGTTGATTACCGCGCCGGTTTTCGCCATCGCTTCCACCAGATCGGTCTGGCGGGCAAGGAAAGCCGGCAGCTGGATCACGTCAACCACGTCAGCCACGGTCTGCGCCTGGCTGGCTTCGTGCACGTCGGTGATGATTTTCACGCCGAACGCCTGCTTAATTTCCTGGAAGATTTTCATCCCCTCTTCGAGGCCCGGGCCACGGTAAGAGTGGATAGATGAGCGGTTGGCTTTATCAAACGAGGCTTTGAACACGTAGGGAATACCCAGCTTCTGGGTTACGGTGACGTAATGCTCACAGATACGCATCGCCAGATCGCGCGATTCCAGCACGTTCATCCCGCCAAACAGCACGAACGGCAGGTCGTTTGCGACTTTAATGTCGCCAATGCTTACCACTTTCTGATTCATGTCTTCGCCTTTATAAAGTTCACTGCGTTTAGTGAAGGGTAATCTGTTTTTGCTCGATAGAGTGGATCTGAACCTTAATCATTTCGCTGACCGGATCTTCCGGGCACTGCTCAACAAAGTAGGCCAGATCGTGCAACGCCACGTGTCCACACTCCAGCTGGGCGAAAATCAGCCCGCGGTCGCGGATCTCATAAGGGTCTTCCGGATCCATCTGCACCAGCACCTGGCTCACGTGCAGCGCCATTTCCATCTGCTTCTCATCCATCAGCGATGATTTCAGCGTATCGAGCATTTTGCGCAGGACCGCCAGCGGTTCGGCTTCCTGTAAATCGTCATCATACAGTTCGGCAATCGGCCCGATGTTGCCCTTCAGCCACACTTCCAGCGTGTGCTCATCCAGGGTTTCGCCATCAAACGGGTTGATCAGCCACATATCCTGATCGATCCACTCGGCGCGCAGGATCAGCTGCGTCGGGAAGATCACTGGGAACAGCGGCAGATCGAGCTTGCCTGCAATATGCAGAAATATCACCCCCAGCGACACCGCGGTGCCCTGACGGGTACGTAAAACATTATCCAGCCACAGAGTATCCGACAGGCGATAAACGCCGCTCGCGCCACCAAAGCCCCAGCGGCCCCAGAACAGCGTTATCAGCTGCTCGACCTGTAAGTCAGCGGCCAGCTCGGGCGGGATCTCTGCGCGTGCTTCGGCAACCAGTGCCGACAACTGCTTTCTGACGTCTTCAGCCGGAAAGTCGCTGCGGATCGCCAGCGACGCGGCAATCACCGCCTCACTCAGCGGCGCTGCGGTAAAATCAAAATCAGCGATGGACGTCATACAAACCCCAGCAATGGCATTTTAGTGGTGGCTAACTGAACGATGGCCACAAGGGCGATTAACGCCACAATGAACGCTATCCAGCGTACTTTTTGCGCGCGCGGACGTCGTCCCAGGGCAATAGCGCCCAGCGCGATATAGATGATAACGCCAAACAGCTTCTCAGTCAGCCAATTGCCCTGCGGTGTAAACGGGTAAAAATGGGTCATCATCACCAGCAGCACGCCAGAAAGCAGCAAAAGCGTGTCGTTAAGATGCGGCACAATACGCACCCAGCGCCGCTGCAGCGTAGCTGAACCGGTCTGCAACCAGTAAAAGCGCAGCAGAAACATCACTGCCGTTATCGCTACGGTTAACAGATGAAAATTTTTAAGTGGAAGGTACCATGCGGCCATAAAAGTTCCTTAATTATGCGTTATCTGCCCGAGCGTCACGCGGTCGTTACCACCATAATCCTGACAGGTTTCTACCTGACAGAAGCTGTTTTCGCGCAGGATTTGCCGCACCGCTTCACCCTGCTGCCAGCCATGTTCCAGCAGCAGCCAGCCGTTATCCGCCAGATATTTCGCAGCCGAAGAGGCAATAGTTTTGATATCGGCCAGGCCATGATCGCTCGCCACCAGCGCGCTGGCGGGCTCAAAGCGCACATCGCCCTGCGACAGATGGTGGTCGGCGGCATCGATATAGGGGGGGTTACTCACGATCAGCTGGAAACGCTGAGCATTCAGCGCCGAAAACCAGTCGCTTTGCAGGAAGCGGGCGTTAGGCAGATTAAGTTTCGCCCCGTTGTGCGTTGCCAGCGCCACCGCCGCCGCAATGCGGTCCACGCCCGTCACCTGGCAGTCAGCGCGTTCACTGGCCAGCGCCAGCGCAATCGCGCCGGTACCGGTGCCGAGGTCAAGAATGGCGCACGGGTCGGCAGGAAGCCGGCTTAGCGCCTGCTCAACCAGCACTTCGCTGTCCGGGCGCGGGATCAGGGTGTCGGGCGACACGCTGAGCGGCAGCGACCAGAACTCACGTTCACCGATCAGGTACGCCACCGGTTCCCCGGCGGCGCGGCGCGCCAGCAGACTCTCCAGCGCGGCCAGCTGGCTGTCGTCCAGCTGCGCATCGTCAAAAGCGATCAGCCAGGCGCGGGATTTGCCGCTAACCCATGCCAGCAGGATCTCCGCGTCGCGTTTCGGGCTTTCGCTGCTGCTGAGACGGGCTATCGCCGCTCGCAGCCAGACACGGATTTGCACTACTCGTTCCCGGCAAGTGCAGCCAGCTGATCGGCCTGGTATTCCTGCACAATCGGCTCAATCAGCGCGTCCAGCTTGCCTTCCATCGCTTCATCCAGACGGTAAATCGTCAGGTTGATACGGTGATCGGTGACGCGGCCCTGCGGGAAGTTATAGGTGCGGTTACGGTCCGAACGGTCGCCGCTGCCGAGCAGATTGCGACGGGTCGAGGACTCTTGCTCCTGCCGGCGCGCCATTTCGGCGGCGCGAATACGGGACCCGAGCACGCCGAGCGCCTTGGCTTTGTTTTTATGCTGGGAACGTTCGTCCTGGCACTCCACCACGATGCCGGTTGGCAGGTGGGTAATACGGATCGCCGAGTCGGTGGTGTTAACGTGCTGGCCACCCGCCCCCGATGAACGGAAGGTATCAATTTTCAGGTCGGACGGATTAATCTCCGGCAGCTCCGCTTCCGGCACTTCCGGCAGCACCGCCACGGTACAGGCTGAGGTGTGGATACGCCCCTGAGATTCGGTTTCCGGTACGCGCTGCACGCGGTGACCGCCGGATTCAAACTTCAGGCGCCCGTAGGCACCCTCGCCAATCACTTTGGCAATCACCTCTTTGTAGCCGCCGTGCTCGCCTTCGTTGGCGCTCATCACTTCGACACGCCAGCGGCGCGATTCAGCGTAGCGGCTGTACATGCGGAACAGATCGCCGGCAAAGATCGCCGCTTCGTCACCGCCGGTTCCGGCACGAATTTCCAGATAACAGTTACGCTCATCATCCGGATCTTTCGGCAGCAGCAGCACCTGCAGCTGCTGCTCCAGCGCTTCGCTGGTGGCACGCGCCTCTTTTAGCTCTTCCTGTGCCATCTCACGCATTTCGGCGTCATCCAGCATCATTTCGGCGGTTTCAATGTCTTCCTGGGTTTGCTGCCACTGACGGAAGCACTGACTGACGTCGGTCAGCTGGGCGTATTCGCGGGATAAAGCGCGGAAACGCTCCTGATCGGCAATCACACCAGCATCGCCCAGCATCGCCTCAACTTCTTCGTGGCGCTCCTGCAAGGCTTCCAGCTTGGCAACAATAGAAGGCTTCATTCGTGTAGTTTTACCTTGTAAATAGAGGTTTAAACGCTATTCCAGCCCGAGGCTGTCGCGTAAAATTTGCAGGCGTTCGCCATCGCCATCGCGGGCGGCCTGCTGAAGAGATTTAGTTGGAGCGTGGATCAGACGGTTGGTCAATTTGTGGGCCAGGTCACGCATCACCGCTTCGGGGTCTGCACCCTGCTGCAGTGCGGCAAGCGCCCGCGCCTGCAACTCTTCCCTGACCTGCTCTGCCTGCGAACGGTAGTCGCGGATGGTTTCAACGGCGCTCTGCGCGCGCAGCCAGGACATAAACTCGCTGCTTTCCTGCACCACGATGGTTTCAGCCTGCACCGCAGCCGCCTGGCGCTGGGCCATATTGCTTTCAATAATCGCCTGCAGGTCATCCACGCTGTACAGATAGGCGTTCGGCAGCTTGCCCACTTCCGGCTCCACGTCACGCGGTACGGCAATATCCACCAGCAGCATCGGCTGGTTGCGGCGCTGCTTCAGCGCACGCTCCACCATCCCTTTACCGATGATCGGCAGCGGGCTGGCGGTTGAACTGATGATAATGTCGGCTTCTGCCAGACGTGAATCGATCTCCGCCAAGCCTATCACCTCAGCCCCGACTTCATCCGCCAGCACCTGCGCACGCTCGCGGGTACGGTTAGCGATGATCAACTTCTTCACCTTGTGCTGATGCAGATGGCGCGCGGCCAGCTCGATAGTCTCGCCCGCTCCGACCATCAGCACGGTAACGGTCGACAGCGATTCGAAGATCTGGCGCGCCA
Organism: Erwinia aphidicola; assembly: GCF_014773485.1. Classification (GTDB taxonomy): domain Bacteria; phylum Pseudomonadota; class Gammaproteobacteria; order Enterobacterales; family Enterobacteriaceae; genus Erwinia; species Erwinia aphidicola. The sequence goes on from NZ_JACXBP010000006.1 coordinate 151,010, forward strand.
GGGTACAGGCGGCAAACGCGACCGATACCGCACTGGCACCGATTTCAGTTTCGGTGCGCACGCGTTTGGCGACGGAGAAGGTTTTCTGGAACATGCGCTCCAGTTCGCTGGAGAGCGAATGGCCGCGCTGGGAGTCGGCAAAGGCTTTTTTCACCTGGCCTAAAATCTGCGGTTCACCGAGCACCAGCGAATCCAGGCCGCTGGCAACGCGCATCAGATGGCTGACCGCTTCGTCACCCTGATGCCAGTAGAGGCTTTTACGCACCTCTTCAACGCTCAGATGATGGTAATCACAAAGCCACGAGACCAGCTGCTCCTGCAGATTTTCCTGCTGCTCAACGCTCAGGTACAACTCGGTACGGTTACAGGTAGACAGCACAACGCCGCCCTGAACCAGCGGCTGTGCCAGCAGGCTGTTAAGCGCCTGATCCAGCGTGTCCGGCGAGAACGTAACGCGTTCGCGCAGAGCCACAGGTGCCGTTTTGTGATTGATGCCGAGTGCCAGTAACGTCATGGTGCGAGGTTGGGTTAATCCCACAGTTGTCAGGGTTTTGTGAGGCGCATTCTACAAGATGAGCGAGATCAATAAAAGTGATGGTTCACCTATCCCTGTAACAAGTTATACCGACAACAGGTCAAATGAGACAATTTGAGCATTGACGCGGCCCGGTTAGCTGGTTAGCGTGAGCGGTTGATTGCGGCAAGTATGCCCGAACCCCGTCTGAGGAGCTGACCTGATTATGCTATCGCCAAACCGCCGCCTGCTGCGGCTTATCCCCCTTGCCAGCCTGCTGTTAACCGCCTGCGTTACGCCCACCAAGCCACAGGGGCCGGGCAAGAGCGCCGATACGCCGCAGTGGCGTGAGCATCAGCAGTCGGTGGAAAAGATCACCCAGTATCAGACTCGTGGCGCGTTCGCCTACCTCTCCGATCGGCAAAAAGTGTATGCGCGCTTTAACTGGCAGCAGACCGCACCAGACCGCTATCGCCTGCTGTTAACCAATCCGCTCGGCAGCACCGAGCTGCAGCTGGACCAGCAGGGCCAGACCGCACAAATTGTTGATAATAAGGGCAAGCGCTACGTCAGTAACGATGCCGCGAAGATGATCTCCCAGCTGACCGGTATGAGCATTCCGCTGGATAACCTGCGTCAGTGGATGGTCGGCCTGCCGGGCGACGCCACCGATTATCAGCTTGACGAGCAGTACCGCCTGCGCGAACTGAACTACAGCCAGGACGGCAAGCAGTGGCACGTGACCTACCAGGGTTATGACAGCAAGCTCAATCCACAGCTGCCATCCAATCTCGAACTGCGTGAAGGCAGCCAGCGCATCAAACTGAAGATGGACAGCTGGACGGTAAAATGATCACAACCTGGCCTGCCCCGGCAAAGCTGAATTTATTTCTCTACATCACTGGCCGCCGCGCCGACGGCTACCATAATCTACAAACGCTGTTTCAGTTTCTCGATTACGGCGACACGCTGACCATTGAAGTGGACGACAGCGGCGAGATTACGCTGCTGACGCCGGTGGCGGGCGTGCCGGATGCGCAGAACCTGATTGTGCGCGCCGCAGCGCTGCTGCGCGAGCGGGCGGCCGCTCTCGGTTCCCTGCCCGATGCTGCCGGGGCGAAAATTGCCATTGAGAAGCGCTTACCGATGGGTGGCGGTTTGGGCGGCGGTTCCTCAAACGCCGCCACGGTGCTGGTGGCGCTTAACCACCTGTGGCAAACCGGGCTGAGCCTGGGGCAGCTGGCAGAGCTTGGCCTTCAGCTTGGCGCCGACGTGCCGGTGTTTGTTCACGGCTTCGCTGCCTTTGCCGAAGGTGTGGGTGAGCAGCTGACCCCGGTTAACCCGGCGGAGAAGTGGTATCTGGTGATGCACCCTGGGGTGAGCATTGCCACCCCGCTCGTTTTCAACGATCCGGAGCTGACCCGCGACACGCCAGCAAGGGAAATCAGCCAGTTATTAAGCACCGAATTCCATAATGATTGTGAACCTGTCGTAAGAAATCGTTTTCGCGAGGTTGAACAGCTTGTTTCCTGGCTGCTAGAATACGCGCCGTCGCGCCTGACTGGAACGGGTGCTTGTGTGTTTGCAGAATTCGACACCGAGTCCGCCGCCCGCCAGGTGCTTGAGCTGGCCCCGAAAAATCTGCAGGGGTTTGTTGCGCGAGGTGTTAATATCTCGCCGCTACACCGCAGACTTTCAGGGCAATTGAGTTGATGTGACAGTGTCACTCTGTTCCAGACGCTGCACTACTGCTCTTATTTAACCCAAATAATTGGCGTTGTAGCAAGGCGGCAAGTGTTTGAGTTCCCGTGAGCTTACCCAGGTAAGTGACCGGGGCGATGACGCGCAGCCAACGCCGCTACGGCGTCAAGAATGTAGGGTTAAAACACCCGTATGAAAGCATAAGTCGTATACCGCCCAGTGCGGCTTATGGTATTTCATTCTCTGGACGCAAAGCCTGAGGTTCTTCTCGTGCCTGATATGAAGCTTTTTGCTGGTAACGCCACCCCGGAACTAGCACAACGTATTGCCAACCGCCTTTACACCAGCCTGGGCGACGCCGCCGTCGGTCGTTTCAGTGATGGTGAAGTGAGCGTACAAATTAACGAAAATGTACGCGGTGGTGATATTTTCATCATCCAGTCCACCTGTGCCCCAACCAACGACAACCTGATGGAACTGGTTGTGATGGTTGACGCCCTGCGTCGTGCTTCCGCTGGTCGTATTACCGCGGTGATCCCTTACTTTGGTTATGCACGTCAGGACCGCCGCGTGCGTTCCGCCCGTGTGCCAATTACTGCCAAAGTTGTCGCCGATTTCCTCTCCAGCGTTGGCGTTGACCGCGTTCTGACTGTGGATCTGCATGCTGAACAGATTCAGGGCTTCTTTGACGTCCCGGTTGATAACGTATTTGGTAGCCCGATCCTGCTTGAAGATATGCTGCAGATTGGCCTGGAAAACCCGATTGTGGTTTCCCCGGACATCGGCGGTGTGGTTCGCGCCCGCGCTATCGCCAAACTGCTGAACGACACCGATATGGCCATCATCGATAAACGTCGCCCACGCGCCAACGTCTCACAGGTGATGCATATCATCGGTGATGTGGCTGGCCGTGACTGCGTGCTGGTCGATGATATGATCGATACCGGTGGCACCCTGTGTAAAGCAGCGGAAGCGCTGAAAGAGCGCGGTGCGAAGCGCGTGTTCGCCTACGCAACCCACCCTATCTTCTCCGGTAACGCGGTCGAAAACCTGCGTAACTCGGTGATTGATGAAGTGGTTGTGTGCGACACCATTCCACTGCCGGAAGAGATTAAAGCGCTGCCAAACGTCCGTACCCTGACCCTTTCAGGCATGCTGGCCGAAGCAATCCGCCGTATCAGCAACGAAGAGTCTATCTCTGCGATGTTTGAGCATTAATTCCGGTGTGCTACGGATGGGCCGACCAGAAAAGCGGTCGGCCCCTACTGTAGGGGTTGACCTTCTTTTGCGGTCAACCCGAACAAAAAGGGACAGAGGCTCATCTGTCCCTTTTTATTTGCGCAGCGCAATGTGTTCCGCCAGGTAGTCAATCAGTACTCGCAGCTTGGGCAGCAGGTGGCGATTGCCCGGCCACAAAAGAGAAAACTGCCCGCCATGGCCGATCTCCCCCTCCAGCACGCTCTGCAGCTCTCCGCTCTCCAGATACTCCTGCACCGCAAAATCCGGGACATAAATCAGCCCTAAACCGCGTCGCGTGGCGGATATCTGCGCCTCCAGATTGTTAAACACCAGCGGGCCATTAAGCGATAGCGCCTGGGGATCGACGCCGTTAAACTGCCACGGCTGCAGCTGACCGCTGCCGGAAAAACGGTACAGCAGGCAGGCATGCTGGCTCAGCTCTGCTACCGTCTGCGGCGTGCCGTGCTGCTGAAAATAGCCCGCGGAGCCAACCAGACGAAACTGAAAGCCGCCCAGCCGCCGCGCCTTGAGGCGCGAATCGGCAAACTCGCCGCTGCGCAGCACCGCATCATAGCCCTCACCAATCACGTCCACCAGGCGGTCATTGAAATCGAGGTCCAGTTCAATTTCGGGATAGCGGGCGGTGAACCCCGGCAGCAGCGGCAGCAGCAGGCGGTAGCCGATGGCCGGAAAGCTCAGGCGCAGCCGCCCGCGCGGGGCCGCCATCAGGCGGGAAAGCTCCTGTTGCGCCTCTTCCAGCTCCATCACTATGCGCTGGCTGCGTTCAAAGAACAGCGCGCCCTCTTCAGTCAGGCTCAGGCTGCGCGTGCTGCGGTTAAACAGGCTGACGCCGAGGCTGGCTTCCAGCCGCGCCACGCTTTTGCCGATAGCAGAGGCCGAAACCCCCAGCCTTTCGGCGGCGGCGACAAAGCTTCCCAGCTGCGCGGCTTTCACAAACGCGCTCAGCCCGCTTAAACTCTCCACGCTGCTCATTCGCGACTTTTTGTCCTTTATCTGCGGCCTGATGGCCTGTTTATCGTGGCGTGACGCCAATTTATCCTGCTTTCTTTCCTGTTGAAAGCGGAGAGTCCACAATGAGTTCCCTGATCCTCACGGCACCAGGCAGCAGCTGGAGTGTTTTTGCCGTCTGCAGCGCCGCCCTGATGTTACCGCTCAGCTTCTCCGCCGGGGTGATTGCCACCCCAGCGATTGCCCAGCATCCCGGAGGGTCTGCACTGGCCCTGAGCTGGATTACCAATGCCTTCCTGCTCAGTTTCGGCAGCCTGCTGATGGCCGCAGGCACGCTGGCGGACCGTTTTGGCCGCAAGCGGCTGTTTATCAGCGGCGTCAGCGCCTTTACCCTGCTGTCAATGCTCACCGCCTGGGTGCCTTCGGTGGTGTGGCTGGACGTGGTGCGCGCCCTTCAGGGTGCCGCCGCCGCCGCGGCACTGGCCGGAGGCGCCGCCGCGCTGGCCAATGCCTTTGAGGGACAACGGCGCGCCCGCGCCTTCAGCCTGCTCGGCACCAGCTTTGGCGTTGGCCTTGCCGCCGGACCGGTGATCGCCGGGATGCTGATGCAGATTGCCGGCTGGCACAGCGTTTTTCTCTGCTGCGCCCTGTTTGGCATAGTGGCTCTGATTGCCGGCGGGCTTACGCTGCCGGAGTCGCGCAACCCGGATGCCGGCGCGCTCGACTGGCCGGGGGTTATCAGCTTCAGTACCACCCTGTCGCTGTTTACCTGGGGCATGCTGCAGCTGGCCGACAGCGGCGGCGACCGCCTGTCGGTTGCGCTGCTGCTGGCTTCCCTGCTGGCGGGCGGGCTGTTTGTGTGGATCGAACGGCGCAGCGCCGGGCCGATGCTCGATCTCACCCTGTTTCGCTACGGCCGTTTTGTCGGGGTACAGCTGCTGCCGGTAGCCACCTGCTACTGCTTTGTGGTGCTGCTGGTGCTGCTGCCGCTGCGTTTTATGGGATTCTATGGCTACAGCGCGCTGACCACCGGACTGCTGATGCTGGCGCTGTCGCTGCCGATGCTGATTGTCCCCTCTCTGGCGGTGGCGCTGACGCGCCGTTTCCATCCTGGTGCCGTCAGCGCGGCGGGCCTGCTGCTGGCCGCCGCAGGAATTGGCCTGCTGAGCCAGTTTTCTCCCACCGCTTCCCTGCCCATCACGCTGCTGGCGATGGCGATGGTGGGCTGCGGCACCGGGCTGCCCTGGGGGCTGATGGATAATCTGTCGGTCAGCGTGGTGCCGCCGCAGCGTGCCGGAATGGCGACCGGCATCTTTAGCACCGTGCGCGTGGCGGGAGAAGGTGTCGCGCTGGCAAGCGTTGCCAGCCTGTTCAGCCAGCTGCTCAGCTGGCAGCTCACGGCGCATAACCAACCGGCAGCGCTCGCCGGGCAGCTGGCGAGCTATCATCTGGTGGATCCACGACTGTTGGGGCTGGCGGAACAGGCTTTTCAGCAGTTATTACTGGTACTGATGGCGATGACGCTGCTGTGCGCGGCAGCCATCTGGCGCTGCCTGGTGACGCCGGACAGGAAGTGATCAAGCGGAGCAAACAGTAACGCCCGGCTGGCGGGCGTTGATTGCGCTAAGAGGGTAATAGCAGCGCGGAAATTTAAGACTGGCTGTTGTGCTGGCTGCTGCCGTGACGGCAGCGTTTGTCGCCGCAGTGGCGCACCCAGTAATAGCGGTCGGCGATCTTTTCCCGCCCGCTCACTCTGGCCCCCACCAGCCACAGCAACGCACCGATAAAGATGCTGAAAATCGCCCCATGCACCATATACTCAGGCAGATTGAGCTGAGGCAGCTGGTTGAGAACTGAATAACCCACGCCGCCGACCATCACCACTAAACCGAGTACCATCAGGGCATTACCCATCACATGTGAATGTTTACGTTTCATTGCGCACCTCCGGACAGTATTGAAAAGGCAAATTCCATTGCCAGATGCGCTTAGTGTAGGCAATCAACAGCTGCTCTGATGAGTTGGCGATCACATTTATTGCTTATGCTTTGACAAAACTTTACGTCTAACGGCCTGTTTTTATATAGAAAATGTATTATCACGCCTGTCAACTATCGTGACATGGCTCACCTTTTTACGCAGATCTTTGAGTTCTCGCAACGGCTTGCGTAAACTAGCCGCTTTCCCCCGTACGCTTCAGGAAACACCACACGTGAGTAGCATCAAACTGATTGTTGGCCTGGCCAATCCCGGCGCTGAATACGCCGCCACGCGCCACAATGCCGGAGCCTGGTACGTTGATTTGCTGGCTGAACGCCACAATCAGTCATTAAAGGAAGAGAGCAAGTTCTACGGCTACACTGCCCGGTTAAACATCGGGGGTGAGGATGTACGCTTGCTGGTGCCGACCACCTTTATGAATCTCAGCGGCAAAGCCGTGGCGGCGATGGCGACGTTCTACCGCATTGCCCCGGAAGAGATCCTGGTTGCCCATGACGAGCTGGACCTGCCTCCCGGCGTGGCAAAGTTTAAGCAGGGCGGCGGCCACGGCGGTCATAACGGCCTGAAAGATATTATCAGCAAGCTGGGTAACAACCTGAACTTCCACCGCCTGCGCATCGGCATTGGTCACCCGGGCGATCGCAACAAGGTGGTCGGTTTTGTACTGGGCAAGCCGCAGTCGGCAGAGCAGAAGTTGATTGATGATGCGGTCGATGAAGCGGCGCGCTGTACGGAAGTGTGGTTGAAAGAAGACCGCCTGAAAGCCATGAATCGTCTGCACAGCTACAAAGCGGGCTAAGCCTGCGCACCCGCTGTGGCCGCAGCCGCAGCGGGGATTACCCCTTCTCGCACCGCTTCCCGTCGTCGTCACATTCCAGGCTATCCAGCGTCAGCTGCTGTGCAAAATAGCCCTGCACGCCCCAGATTTTACTGTTGCGCAGCGTCTCCAGCTGACCGTCTCCGGCCACACCCTCCACGATCACCCGATTGGTATACTGACGGATATGGTTGATCAGCACCGAAAAGAACGGCTTATTGACGTTTTCCAGATAGAACTGGCGGTCGAGCTTTACCGCTTCAAACATGTTTGACTGCAGCGCATGCAAATTGGCATCGCCGGCACCAAGATCGTCCAGCCATAAGATATTCAGCTGTTCAATCAGGGTACGCAGCAGCGGATTGTCCATGCCGTCGTGCAGATTGGGGAAATCTTCCGACAGTTTCAGGCGCACAAAGGGCAGATGGCTGAGGATTTGCTGGATAAACGACGACTGCGTCACGGCGCGCGCCAGCTGAAAGTCGATGGCCACGCTGCACAGCAGGCCGTGCTGGCGAAAGTAATCGGCGTACTCTTCAACGATCAGCAGCTGATGCAGTAGCCGATCCTCAGGCAATGGCGGCTGCCGCACAGCATCCAGCGGGCCACCGACCGCAGCAGAATGCGGACGGTAGCTCAGGTCGATGGCGATCATCTCACCGCTAAGGGTATGTACAGGAGTACAAAAAAAATCGTTTTTCATGCCGCCGGGTCAGTTAACGGGCATCCTGCCAGTGAAATAAATCGTCGTACAGTTAAACTATAGAAGTAAATACTGTAAGCGCCGTTATAAAACGACGATTTCTAGATTATCGGCAGGTCCAGCAGTAGCTTTATGGTTCATGCATCATTGCTAGCAACTTTATAATCCGGGTCATCCAGCTCATGGCTGCAGAATGGCCCTGCCTGACGCAACAGGCTGATGCAATCCTCGCTCAGATGGCGCAGGCGCAGGCTTTTACCGGCTTCCATATAGCGCGCCGTCAGCTTGTCGATCGCCTCCACGCCGCTGGAGTCCATCACCCGGGTGCGGGCAAAGTCGATCACCACGCTATCGGTATCCTGCTGCGGATTAAACAGCTCCTGGAAACTGGCGGTGGAGCCAAAGAACAGCGGCCCTTCCAGACGGTAGGTTTTCTCCCCCTCTTTCTCGCTCTGCTCAATAATGGTGATGCGGGCGTGCTGCCAGGCGAAGACCAGCGCCGAGATAATCACGCCGCAGATCACCGCCATCGCCAGGTCGGTGAAAATCGTGACCAGCGTCACCGCAATCATAATCACCGCATCGGCTTTCGGCATGCGCTTCAGGCGCCTGATGGAACTCCACTCAAAGGTGTTGATGCACACCACAAACATAATGCCCGCCAGCGCCGCCACCGGCAGCAGCGCGATATAATCCGACAGGCTAATCACAAACAGGATCAGCAGCAGCGCCCCGACCAGGTTGGAGATGCGCCCGCGCCCGCCGGAGGTGAAGTTGATAATGGACTGGCCGATCATCGCGCATCCGGCAAAGCTGCCGAAGAAGCCGCAGAGAGTGTTGCCAATACCCTGCGCCACGCACTCCTGATTACCTGCGCCCTTTTTACTGCCCATCTCATCCAGTACCGCCAGCGTCAGCAGCGATTCAATCAGCCCGACCAGCGCAATCACCACCGCATACGGCAGCACGATCTTCAGCGTTTCCCAGCTTAACGGCGCGGTCGGCAGATGGAAGGACGGCAGCGTGCCGGAGATATCCGCCAGGTCGCCGACGCGTTTAGTATCCAGGCCAAAACCAATGGCAATCGCACTGATGGCGATCAGCGCCGCCAGTGAACCCGGGATCGCTTTGGTCAGCTTCGGGAACAGCCAGACAATTAACATCGCCAGCGCCACCAGCGCATACATCACCGGCCCCTGCCCTTTAATCATCGGGAACTGCGCCAGCATAATCACAATCGCCAGCCCGTTAACGAAGCCGTAAATCGCCGGTTGCGGCACCAGGCGGATAAACTTACCGAGCCGCAGCACGCCAATCGCCAGCTGAATCAGCCCCGCGAGGATGGTCGCCAGCAGCACGTACTCGTAGCCGTGCTGGGTAATCAGGCTAATCAGCACCACAATAATCGACCCGGCCGCGCCGGAGATCATCCCCGGCTTGCCGCCGAAGAAGGCGGTGACCAGCCCGAGAATAAAGGCGGTGTGCAGACCAATGGTCGGCGACAGCCCGGCCAGCAGAGAAAAAGCCGTCGCTTCCGGGATCAGCGCAACGGACACCACGGCACCGGCCAGCACGTCATTTTTGACGTCACTCGCCCTGAAATTGCTCAGGTTAAACATAAAATTTCCAGTTAATTTAAACGTGTTGGTTCTTCCGTGCCGCATTAATCGGGCACAGCTGGCTCGTCAGAGTGACGAGTGGCGGCAACGGGCGTTGCGCAGGCGGGAGGGTCTTAAGGTGGCGTAAGCAGCAAGCGATGCATCTGCGGGATTCTCCAGGTTCTGTAAAGACACGTCAGTATGGGAAAATGTGAGCACGATCTCAAGAGATAACTTAACCTCTGCCTCAGAAATCAACCGCCTCCAGGCTAAAATTACGTGTATAATGCGCGGAAACTTTTAAGACAACCGTCTGTGACACTATCAGGGCATGTAAAAGTGCGTTGATTATCAAGAAATTAAGGTGATTCAAACATGGGATTCAAATGCGGTATTGTGGGCCTGCCAAACGTCGGGAAATCCACCCTGTTCAATGCGTTAACCAAAGCGGGCATCGAAGCAGCTAACTTCCCGTTCTGTACCATTGAGCCGAATACTGGCGTGGTGCCAATGCCTGATTCACGTCTTGATCAGCTGGCTGCTATCGTTAAGCCACAGCGTATTCTGCCGACCACCATGGAATTCGTTGATATCGCTGGCCTGGTAAAAGGCGCCTCGAAAGGTGAAGGCCTGGGCAACCAGTTCCTCACCAACATTCGTGAAACCGAGGCTATCGGCCACGTGGTGCGCTGCTTTGAGAACGACAACATTATCCACGTGAATAATAAAGTTGACCCGGCTGACGATATTGAAACCATCAATACCGAGCTGGCGCTTTCTGACCTCGATACCTGTGAACGTGCCCTGCAGCGCGTGCAGAAGAAAGCCAAGGGCGGCGATAAAGACGCCAAAGCTGAACAGGCGGCGCTGGAAAAATGCCTGCCGCATCTGGAAAAAGCCGGCATGCTGCGCGCGCTGGACCTGACGGATGAAGACAAAGCGGCGGTCCGCTACCTGAGCTTCCTGACGCTGAAGCCAACCATGTATATCGCCAACGTTAACGAAGACGGTTTTGAAAATAACCCGTACCTCGATATCGTGCGTGCGATTGCCGAGAAAGAGGGTTCCGTTGTGGTGCCGGTGTGCGCTGCCGTTGAGTCTGATATTGCCGAGCTGGAAGATGGCGACCGCGAAGAGTTTATGGCCGAGCTGGGCATTGAAGAGCCGGGCCTGAACCGCGTCATCCGCGCAGGTTACTCCCTGCTCAACCTGCAGACCTACTTCACCGCTGGCGTGAAGGAAGTGCGTGCATGGACTATCCCGGTTGGTGCGACCGCACCGCAGGCCGCAGGTAAGATCCACACCGACTTCGAGAAAGGCTTTATCCGCGCTCAGACCATTGCTTTCGATGACTACATTGCCTGCAAGGGTGAACAAGGCGCGAAAGAAGCCGGTAAGATGCGTTCAGAAGGGAAAGACTACATCGTGAAAGATGGCGATGTGATGAACTTCCTGTTCAACGTCTAAACCCTTCCGTCGTCTTATGAGGTTTGATTGAACCTCCTACGATTCGAAACGCGATAAATCCACGCAGCTGCGTGGATTTTTTTTAGCTCGCCAGTTAGAAAAATCCGCAAGGACAGTGTCACTTCTCACACGTTTAAGCCCGTCGCCAGACAGTGTTTGCAGATGAAAGACTGGGCCGATATCACCCAAACGTGGCGACTGGATATGCTTGAGCGTGTGGTTTTCCCCGCCATCGGCAAACTTCCTATCAGGGAAATCACACCGCACCACAATCTTAAAATTTTTCAGGAAACGGCTAAACGCGGCGCTCCGACTGGTAACGCAGTAAGACCAGACTCTGGCATCAGGAAACGCAGGTGCTCCAGGTCACCGATGGCACTGAGAAAATCATGATCATCAGAATGCGTATGATCGTGCAGAATGCGTTAATCGCCTTTGTTTTTCGCTGTTATTTCCGCGAAATGATGATTAAATTCGTTCAGGGACATTATCCACAGAGTCTGAGGCTCATCAAAGCGTGACTCGGATTGATCGCAGGTAAGTACAGTCTTTAACTTCATCATCAAAGTCATCTCGCAAACAGAGGCAGGGAAAGAATGAGGGAGCTTGCACCCGATGGCATCACCGGGATGCCGTCACGGACGGTAGAGTATCTTTGTCGCCAGATAGCACGCCTGCTGAAAGGAGGAAGCCTGACCCCTGAGACCTGCGAGCGTATCTTTGCTTTCTGTGGAATCAGACCGTCAGATGCTCAGTGGCGTCAGTTTCTTATCCCGGTTCTTTCCTGTCTGGGATTACTGTCACTGGTTACCGGAGCGGTGTTCTTTATTGCCTGGAACTGGGCCTGGCTGCCGAAAATGGCGAAATTTGCCCTGGCCGAGCTGTTTATCGTCGCGCTGGCGGTGATTGTCTGGTGGCGCTGGTACAGCACGCTGGCACGCAAGGCATTACTGGCGACAGGGTTAAGCTTCGGTGCCCTGTTTGCGCTGTATGGACAGATTTATCAGACTGGTGCTGACAGCTGGGAGCTATTCCGGGCCTGGTTATATGTTCTTCTGCCGCTGGCGCTGATTGCCCGGCAAAACAGCCTGTGGTTTTGCAGCTGGCTGGTCGCTAACCTGGCGTTCCAGCTCTATTACAACACCCTGCCGTCGTCACTGCTGGATCTGGCCGCGTCTGACAGTTTAACCAGGCTTCCGACCACTGTGCTTTACGGATATCTGGCGTTGCTGGCAGCCTGCCTGATTGTCAGGGAAGCACTGGCCTGGCGCGCGATAACCCATCATCCCGAGAGCTGGCTGGCAAGCCGCTGGTTCTCGCGAGTCATGGCTGGATTTTTACTGCTTCAGCTGACCGCCATTGTGGCCGGGAACCTCTCTGACTGGGGCGGCGGTGACCACCTTCCTTATATCACGGGCGGTTGGGTGATCACCCTGCTGGCAGGTTATTACCTGTACCGTTACCGCTATCAGGATCTCTGCATGCTGACGCTGGGCATCGCCAGCCTGACCGTTGTCGGCTGTGCGCTAATCATGCAGTTATTTCTTTTAGCCTACGATACGGGCGATCTGTTTTTGACCGGCGCCCTGATGGCATTCTGGGTAGCGGTAAATGGTTCAATTCTGCTGAAGTGGCAACGCAAACTGGTTGAAAAGGGGCCAATCGATCTGGTTCCGGCCAGGCTGTCGTTACTGACAGACACTTTGCGTCAGCAGGGTTTGCTGAGCGCCTCGCAGGTTGAGGAAATTAAGCAACGCGGTCACGCATCCGACCTGCCCTGGTATCTGAGGCTGGCGCTAAGCGTCGGAGGCTGGGTGGCGGCAATCATCATTCTGTTACTGATGATACTGATGCTTTATGCCACTGAACTGCTCGAAGATCCGAATGCTGCCACCCTTATTATTCCTTCGCTGCTGCTTGCCGCCATTGCGCGTAGCCTGTTACGCAGTCAGCGTGACGGTAAACATCACCTCGGCCTGGCATGGGCGATTGCGGCAACGTGCGGACTGATAACCGGCGTTCTGCTGCAAATCCAGAGCAATGACGCCAGCTTTATTATGCTGAGTTCACTGACTGCCTTGCCGATCCTGGCCGCGATGGCGGTGGCTATGCCCGACCGCACTTATCGGTTTATGGCCATCACCGCCCTGACCTTTTTCCTGGTGCTGGCGGGCGATTCTATGGCACGGCTTTACCTGTCTCCGATGGCTACACGCCTTGCTGTGTCCGTACTGGTGGCGGCGGTCATATGTTTGTGGATGTGGACAGTCAGTCATCAGTTGAGGTTACAGGCTGGGCAGTGTGCTGACGCGGTACATCCCCTGTTGTATGGCATACCTTGTGGGCTGATGTTGCTAAGTTTCCTTGGGATTAACGCGGCTTATCTCACGGATTTCCTCTGGTCAGCATCGCAATTTTCCACGCTTCAGTCTGCGACAGGCCCAGGGATCGCGGCTGGCTTAGTGCTGAGTGCGCTCAGTCAGAAAAGGCACAGCCAGCCGCTGTTTTCGAGCATTACGCTGCCCGCTGCGCTTATCTGTGGGGCTGCCGCCCTCTATGCACCGGGTATAGGGCTGGGATTATGGTTAATTCTGATGGCACGTTATCAGGGAAGTCTGGGGTTAATGGTGGTCAGTGGCGGTTTCATGGTGCTGTATGTCACTGGCTGGTATTACTTTTTGGAGGTAATTTTGCTGCAGAAATCCCTGCTGCTGCTGGTCAGCGGTCTGGTTTTTCTGGGGCTGGCATGGGCAGTCAAAAAAGTATTACCCGTACAAATCGGAGGTGCCAGTGAGAATGCATAAACAGTGCCGATGGCTGGCCGGCGCTGTGATAGCGCTGGCGTTGATAGCCGTTAATGTCAGCATCTGGCAAAAAGAGCAGTTGCTGAAGCAAGGCGCGGTCATGATTTTGCCTCTTGCCCCGGTTGACCCGCGATCCCTGATGCAGGGTGATTACATGGCGCTGAACTATGCCCTCACCCGTCCTCTGGAACTGACGTTGTATCAACAGGCTGAGTCCTGCGGTGCGACCCTATCAGCGCCATGCCTGCCCACCAGCGGAACCCTGATTGTTGACCTCGATGCGCAGCGTCACGCGACTCAGGCCCGCTTTGATCAGGGGGAACCTCTGCAGCCGAATCAGCTACGGGTGAAGTACCATCAACATTCCGGTTCGCTGACCGTCGGCACTAACGCCTGGTTCTTTCAGGAAGGTCATGCCGACAGATTCGCGCAGGCACGTTACGGGGCATTTCGGGTGGGAAGCGATGGCACGGCTCTCCTGACGGATCTGCTAAATGAGCAGGGTAAAGCGATTCAGCCCTAAGGATGCGAGACGCTCACTGGCCTGGCGCTAAATACCCTGACAGGCGGCCTTAATATCCTTATTGCCCGGATGCCCGTCACAGGTCGACAAAAGGTTGCTGTGCCGGAAGCCTGTTTTGCGATTAAGCCTCGCGCCGAAAATTTAAGCGGGTACGCTGCATCAATATAGCTATTCAGACATTGAGAAAATTATGCCGAACATGATTAACGATAAATGGATTAGGGTATCTGTGATGTCAGCGATATTTAGTAGTTTAGTGGGTTCATTACTGGTTTTAACCTATCTTTCCTGGGGAAAAAACATTACACCCGTAGTGGGTCTCATATTTAATTATTTTTTCATCGTTATGGTGAGTATTATTGGCACTACGATGGGATCAATGATAATCGGCATGCCATTAGCGATGATTTCAAAGAGATTTTTTCCTGACGCTGCCCTGAAGGGGTGCTTTTTTATCATGTGCTCTGCGCTCTTCATGTGGCTGGTTATACTGGCATGGCCTGTTATCAGGATATGTGAAATGCCTTATTCGGATATTTTGCTTTTAAGCCCCTATGCTTTCTGTTCAGCTGCCGCACTTGCTTATCTGGTCTACTGGGATTGATGAGTATTATATCAATCAGGATCGGGGCAGAAGGACCGTTAATGAAAAGAGCTAATGGTATCATTTTTCAGCAAAACATATGGAAACAGGTGAGTCCAGGGCGTAGGAATTCCGATGTTTTCCAACCCCCTGTGAGCAGTTTTAATTACAGACTCACCTGGATGTTAATTAGACAATGTTTACGTGACATCACGCGATCACATTTTGCCTGCCAGATAATCATGGGTTCTGCTCGAAATATTGTTTATCCATCTCGACAAGTTTCTTTTGTAAACCGGCCTCCCCTTCAGCCACTTCGTGAAATTTACTGTAAATATAAAGATAAATACGCTCGGATGACGCAGCCATAAACATGTCTGGCGAAGCCATATTTGGGAAGCGACTTATCACTTCGGGCTGTAAAAAGATGACATCATTCCCGAGGTGACCAATCATTCCGCGCCCCCAGTTTCCCGCACGGAAAAGGGCACGCGCGCTGCTCTCTTCATTGCCCCCCTGACTCCACCCGATCAGTTTCAGATAGTTACTGACGGCCACCAAGTCTTCTGCATCCGTTTTAGCCAAAAGATACTCCGCGTTGCCTGTGAAATAAAATGCTCAAGGTTCAGGGGCTCAGCCTGCCGGGACGGCCGAGAAAATTCGCTAAACGGCAACGCCAGCGTGTTCACCATCAACAGAATAAAATCTATAAAGGATGACAAGAACTGCCCCAAAAAGATGGCCATAGATAGATAACACAAGTTGCGTGCACGAACCTGAGCGTGGCTTTTCTCTATAATCATGTGATTCACCAACGGATCAGAGAGCACGAATCCAAAGCCCATAAGTATTCCCACTACCATATTGCAGAGAGAGCGAACGAGCCATCAAATTCAAGTATGTTATTGATTAGTCGATGAAAGAATTTTTAGAAATACGAATCGGAAATCCTTAATTTATGAGAACGTCATGCGTATCTCCTGAGGGCACATCAAACACATTTGAAGTTCATGCGAAATCCTAATTATGTCATCCGGGAAGACTTCCATGCGTAAAGCAGAAACCGGGAACGTAAAATTATCGGCGTACTGAACTCTGCAGAAACTGGTCAAAACGTTAAAGATGCATGTATAGAGGCTACCAGTACTGCGATCAACTGCTACAACAGTATGTCTAATCGAGAGCACTATTAGAGATGAGAACACATTAGGAATTATTGACGTTACTATTATGCTCAGCATGACTTTGCTTCGTTATATTTAGGATACTCTACCTTATGAACCGCTGATGTAGATGCGGACAGAGATGACCAAATGTTTCATACTGGCAGTAAGAATATAATGAATATTGTTAAATTTTATCGAGCTAAAAAGATATATTCGTCAAATTTTAAAAAACGAAGTTACAAATAAGTTTTAGAACAAAAAGTAACCAGAATTATTAAATGGATATTTCTAAATGCACACTTTAAACAAAACTTAAATCCATAAACCAAATATTACTCAGAATAAAAACCTTTTTATTAGCAACTTATCGTTATTAAATTTTGCCATCTTCGTTAAGCAGTTAACTTAGTAGTGCCTTGCAAGGACTGGTAATCGAACCGGCAATAGCACTGGTAATAGCTCTGAAGCAATATATTGTTTCAGATTATTGAGGAATTTGATGGATTTAGAAAACACATCAGTTAAGGAATGGAAGGTAAATATGAAACTTAAAAAATTTGTTGGTGGTGCTTTAGTTCTGTTGAGCGCAACATCTTTGATGGCCAACGCAGCCGTTAAAGATCAAGGCCACGGCACTGTAACTTTTACGGGTTCAATTATTGAGGCTCCATGCTCAATTACTCCGGAAACGAAGGATCAAACCGTCAGTCTTGGGCAAGTATCAAATGTAGCATTAAAAGACGGCGGTCACTCGACGCCTAAGAACTTCTACATCAAACTTGAAAACTGCGATTTAACCAGCACAGACCCTGGTAAGAATAACACTGTCACAGTGAGTTTTACTGGCGCCAGTTCTATTGATGGTGCAGACCTGCTCGGTATAACAGGAACAGCTAAAGGCGCGGGCATTGCGCTAACTGATGGTGCAGGGAATCTTATTAAGCTGGGAAATCCGACAAGCGCACAATCCTTAGGACAAGGGAATAACACTCTGAGTTTTGCAGCTTACCTTCAAGGCAGTAAGGCTGAAAAGGCCGTGATCGTGCCCGGAGAATTCCAGTCTGTAGCAGATTTCACATTAGCGTATCAGTAATTTATATAACAACCTGTAAAACATGCGGGGTGACCCGCATGTTCCATCTTCGGAGCTTCAGATAAGACCTGTGAAGAATAATGAATGAAATTAGCTTGTTAAGATGAATAATAATATTGGGCATATAAACATTATCTATCAATAAATATTCGTTATTTATTAGAGACTGTGAATTATCTGTCGCCCAATCCCCATTGTACAATTTGATAATTTATTTTTCGATACAGGGATTAAAGATATGGTGCTTTCTAAAAATGAGAAAATGCTGCATCTACATTTATATACTGTAATATCGCTTTGTATATGCATTAATTTAAACTCACTAGTTTATGCAGACGATAATGTTCAGTTCAATACGGACATTCTTGATGTACAAGATCGAGAAAATATTGATTTAAGTCAGTTTTCACGTAGCGGGTATATCATGCCTGGCGCCTATACAATGGTCACTTATATAAATGACGATGAATTAGATGAAGAAGACGTAGATTTTTATCAATCTGAAAATGATGCTAAAGAAAGTTCACCTTGTATATCAAAAAAAATTACCATGATGCTTGGTTTAAAGACAGAATATTTGAAAAAGCTAACTTGGTGGCATCAAGGCCAGTGTCTCAATATTGAAAGTCTGAATGGCGTGAAAGTGCGCAGTGAACTAGCCTCATCTTCCTTGTATCTAAACATCCCTCAGATTTACCTGGAATACAGAACAAAGGACTGGGATCCTCCATCGCGCTGGGACGACGGCATACCTGGAGTTATATTCGACTATAATTTTAATGCACAAACTCAGTTTGAAAACATAAAAAAACCAAACACGAATAACATCAGCGCGAATGGGACTACAGGTGTTAATTTAGATGCCTGGCGTTTAAGGGCTGATTGGCAGGGAATCATCAACCACAATAGTAATAATGAAAACGATTCTCAACGTTTCGATTGGTCGCGCTTTTATATTTACCGACCGTTACATAATTTACGAGCTCTGCTTACAATGGGTGAGGATTACCTCGATTCAGCTGTGTTTGACAGCTTCCGTTACACAGGTTTGAGCTTGAGATCGGATGATAAAATGTTACCGCCAAACTTAAGAGGATATGCTCCAGAGATTAATGGCATAGCTAAAACTAATGCTAAGGTGACTGTTAGCCAGCAAGGAAGAGTTATTTATGAAACTCAGGTCCCAAGTGGTCCTTTCAGAATTCAGGACATTAACGAAACCGTTTCAGGGGAATTAGATGTTCGTGTAGAAGAACAAAATGGAAGTGTACAGAAATTCAAGATAAACACTGCGGATGTGCCCTATCTTACCAGGCCGGGACAAATTCGTTACAAATTTGCGGCTGGAAAACCTTCTGACTGGCAACATCACACCATTGGCTCAATGTTTGGTTCGGGAGAATTCTCCTGGGGTATGAATAACGGTTGGTCGCTTTATGGAGGGTTGTTGGCTGGAGACGACTATAACTCTATTTCTATCGGTGTAGGCCGTGATTTGATGGTGATTGGCGCGTTATCGTTTGATATAACGCAATCGTATGCCGTTCTGCCATACCAAAACAGCTCACTTACTGGTGACTCATACCGTCTTAGTTATTCAAAGACTTTTGATGAGATAGACAGTAAAGTGACTTTCGCAGGGTACCGTTTCTCCGATGATAATTTCATGAGCATGTCTGATTACATCAATGCGAAAATTTATAATGAAAGAACAGGTAGTAGTAAGGAAATGTACACGGTAATTTTCAACAAACAATTCAGAGATATAGGCTTAAGCTCATATTTAAATATAAGTCACCAAACCTATTGGAATCGATCTGCCAACGACCGTTATAGCTTATCCGTTTCCCGCTACCTGGATTTTGGCAATCTAAAAAGTTTGAGCGTGTCTTTTTCAGGATATAGAAATCGCTATAATAAAATCACAGATGATGGAATGTATCTTTCTTTTTCAATGCCATGGGGTAATAGCTCAAACATAAGTTATAACATGGATTCCACTCGTCATGACATGTCGAATAAGGTGACATATTATGATAATGTTGATGAACATAATAACTATCAATTGAGCACTGGAAAGTCTAATTCTGGAGTTAATCTAAATGGTTATTTAACTCATCAAGGCGATATTGGTGAGGTTAGCGCTAACGCAAGCTATCAAGAAGGTAGTTACAGTGCACTTGGCTTTAGTGCACAAGGAGGTATCACTTTAACTACGCAAGGGGGTGCACTTCACCGGTCAGCTGAACCGGGAGGAACTCGGCTTCTACTTGACACTGATGGCGTAGCGGGAGTACCAGTCCGGGGCTATGGTTCAACAACTAAAAGCAACTATTTCGGTAAAGCCGTAGTGACGGATGTTAACAGCTACTACCGCAGTCAGGCTAGTATCGATATTGACCAATTGTCTGATAATGCTGAAGCTACAAAATCAGTGGTGCAGGCTACCCTGACTGATGGGGCAATTGGATACCGTCGTTTTAATGTTATTTCAGGTGGCAAGGCTATGGCTACTATAAAATTAGTAGATGGCAGTTCACCACCTTTTGGAGCCACGATAGTCAATGATCAAAAACAGGAAACCGGAATAGTGAGTGATGGTGGAACCGTCTATCTAAGTGGTATCAGGCCGGGTGAAGAGATGATTGTAAAATGGAACAATAAAGAGCAGTGCGTGTTCTCCTTACCCCATGAACTGCCGAAAAATAGCTATAACAACATGTTTTTACCATGTGAGAGCAACAGCAATAGCATGTAAGTATTATTCACTGATATTTTTATAGGATAAAACCATGAAACTAAGAATTAAAAAAGCATTTATACCGACTTTATTTTTACTTAATTTTTTCATTATTATTCCTGCCAAGGCAGCAATCGCATTAGACCGCACTCGGATTGTATTTGACGGTTCACAGAAGTCAGTAAGCCTGAATATTACTAATGAGAATAAGAATTTACCCTATCTGGCTCAAGGATGGATTGAAGATGAAAATGGGAAAAAAATTAATGGCCCCTTAATAGTGTTACCCCCAGTTCAACGGATTGAGCCGGGAAAACCAAGCCAAGTTAAAATTCAGGCTTTACCTACTGCCGCTCAATTACCACAAGACAGAGAAAGTCTTTATTATTTTAACCTAAGAGAAATTCCTCCTCGGAGCGATAAACCCAATACGCTGCAGATAGCTCTGCAAACGCGTATCAAACTTTTCTACCGCCCGGAAGCGGTCATGCAGAGCAGATCTAAGATGGAAAACCCATGGCAAGAGAAGTTGATTGTAAAAAAATTGGGGAAAAATTTTATGATTAAGAATCCCACACCCTATTACATTACTATCGTTGATGTAAGAAACCAAAATGCGGCAGCAGGCGTGAATGGATTTAACCCTATCATGATCTCTCCCAACGAGGAAATGCAATTAGGCGTTAGCGTGCCATCAGTGGGGGAACATCCTGTTATCACTTATATCAATGATTATGGTGGTAGACCTCAGCTGATTTTTAACTGCACAGCTAATCCTTGCCAGTTAATGCCAGCTAAAAAGTTTTGATCTTGTCAAGAACGATAACTTTACGCCGCGATTAAATTGCTCAAGATAAACAGGTAATATCCTATTCTATTACAGGCTTTTTTCTGAAATTACAAAAAATTGAGTGAGAGCTTTTCTTCCATAGTTTTATCGCTACGTACCAAATAATTTTAATATGATAAGTAGATATTTACAGGTGTTCATATGTTAAAGAGAGTAATAAAACATCTACTTTTTGTTTCTTCGATGGTATTAAGAACATTTACCATCTACATGGTAGTGATTAGCGCAAGCGCGATTGCAAATACCACAATAAATATTTCCGGTACTGTCCTTGCAGCGCCCTCATGCGTCATAAACGGCAATAAAAATATCACAGTCGATTTTGGTGACCATATAAACAGCTTACTTATTAATGGAAGTAACTATGTGCGAGATGTTGATTATTCTCTAGAGTGCAAAAATTTCACTTCTAATACAATGAGATTAATGCTTGAAGGAACAGTAGCTGAATTCGATGGTAACTCTTTATTAACTAATAACCCAGATCTAGCTATCGGGATTAAAGCAAATGGCCAAAGTCTTGCAATCAACAAATGGTTTACTTTCGTCTACCCCTCGAAACCAGCATTGCAATCTGTGTTACTCAAACGCGCAGGTGCAAATTTAAAGCCCGGTCACTTTAGTGCCGCCGCAACGCTTAAGATCGATTATCAATAACGTTCTCACAATACAATATTGATGATATATTTACAAAATCAATCTCAAACTACGAGAATTTTATACCCAACATCTTCTTAAGCTTTTAAGGAGATGGTTAAAATCTTTATTTGATAGCTTTTGTGTTACGCCTACAAAAAAATTAGTTAATACAACTATTTTAACATCCAGTTTTCACTACATATTAAACTGCAATCATCGAATTGATTTAGCTGCTATGCGGAGACATTTTAAAAAATGAAAAAAATAACCTATTTTATAATTTTGGGAATCGCTACTCTATATTTTCATCTCGCAAAAGCGAATGTAGCAGTTGACTGGGAGTTACAGGGAGATGATCTACATTACACAATTACATCTGCAACTTATTCACCCGGAGGCAATAAAGATATGAATTGCGGAATCTTAGGGGGAAAGTGCTTTGTTCAGATGGGACTGTCTTCTTCTCCATTTCAAGATGTACAGTGGAAAGATTATGTCTCTTTGAGAGGGAGTCAAACTTTCTCAGCTGTAGCCCAGGCCTGGAATGCTAAATATATGCCAAGAAGTGGTGTTATTTATAACTGGATAACTATTAATTCTATCAAACCGAGATGCATAAATTTATATATCTCAAGTGATATTGCTGGTGCTGCATACATGGGTAACTCATGTACTGGGACAATGAACCCTCCGCCTGTTGTTCCTCCAATTCCGCCATTATCATGTGATATTGATGGTTCTATAAATCTGGCTCATGGAGTTTTAAGCAATAATTCACTCAATGGAAACACAAAATTCATAAATTCACTCGTGCACTGCACTCGGGCTGCATCGGTAAAAATAATAGTTATAGCTAATCAGGGCGGTGATGTAGTGAAATTACGCTCCGATGGAAGTCTCAATTCTCAGCTAAAAGTAAATGGCGTTAATGGAGTGAGCGGTGTTACGCTATCAGTCCCTGGACCTGGAGGGATAAATGTGCAATTTTCGTCAACTCTCGTTACTAATGGTGAGGTATCACCCGGGGATTTTTCAGGTTCAGCCGTAGCCCTTCTCACAATATTATAATGTATTAAACACCTTTATTTTAATGTACAGACTTAAACTATTACCTTGTAGACCTTTTAAAAAAGCGTAAAAACAGTCGTTAACCTGCTGCACTCAGCTCGTCAGATACCCGACCGACTCCCTGCGGCAGGTTATATCTATTCGCTCCGGCATCTAATTTTCCTGACATATCACAGTAGCGCGATTGGCTTCCGTTAATTTACCCACAGGCTGTTACATTTCCCCTACCCCTTTCCAGCTTGTAAAATAGCACCCGCCAGTAAATCCTATTTTTATAAAACCAATATGATAGCGTCTGTTAATATACAGCAACCCGGCCGGGGTTAGTTCTAATCCACTGGTTCTCTGGCTATCGATAATTACACATAAAGTACAGACTTAAACGAACGGTATAAAGCCTCTTTATTGTGATATCGGAAATTTTGATGATACAATCTATGGAATATAATTGGTACCCTCCCACATGGCCAGTTATTGATTAAGCATAATTTTACCGATATCCTTTCTCAGCTTTCGATTTATTGCCTGTTTTATATTATAGACCTTTTTGACAGTCAGCTTTAGAATCTGCGATATCTGGATTGGTGAGTGGCCTCGCAATGATAAATCAATATGGAAGACCTCCTCCCTGTTCAGTCTTTTAATTTTTCGCATATAGGACGTATGCGAACAATAGGCAGACAATGTTAGTATTTCCAACACTTTGCTTATATTACAATCTGTATAAATAGCAGTATATATGCGCTTATCCCGCAGCACCCAATACTCTGCTAAAGGCTCCATAATACTGTCACAGATAAGGATTATCTTCAGGCCGCTTGTTCTTAGGCGATCAATCCACTCATTGTTGGTGAATAAACGTAGGTTAGGTGCTGAAAAATCAATAAATAAATAATCTTGCTTTATATCGACATTAGTACACATCCGAGCAATGCATTCAATTCCTTTACGAAGATAACAATTTGAATCTGGCCATATTTTTATCTCATTCGTTTCATACATAGAGAGCGACTCCTTTAATTTTCGTGATTCATCCTTACTGTTAATAATATAATCAGCATAAAAGCATTAGAAATATTAATGACTATACTTAATTTAGCGCACTGAAAATAAAACCACTGCATGCTAATTTAATCTAGCCAGACGCGCTTCTTAATTTTAGTGCACATCCATGACCTTCTCCTCTCTTCACGGTGAGATAATTGTGCTCGAGGGGGGGTGTTACAACAACTTGTATGATAACATGTGTTATAATAAAGAATATTATATTGCATTTCTGTCTTTATAAAGGATTTTCACTGCGCGAGTAGTGATTCTATGGAAATTTAAAGATAAAATTAATGCTTCTAAAAGGTGCCATTTTGCTGGCACCTGCTGATAAAAGAGCTGAGAACAGGATTGTCAGTTGGCTTAGTAAGAAATTAGTGGAGTTACCATGTACTTTATTCTGAACAAAGGCATTAAGTTTACGCCTGAAACAAATGAATTGTCGTTAATCCCTGATGGTAAAAACGGCATACTTATATCTAACGCAGCATCACGTTTGCTTGTCGAGATGGTCAGGAATGCAAATGAAGTGGTAAGCCGTGATGTTCTCCTGCAGAAAGTATGGGAGGATTACGGATTTAAAACATCTTACAATAACCTGTATATGGCCGTGAGTGAAATAAGAAAAACATTTGAGATACTAGGGTGCAATAAAACTGTAATCATTACGATCCCTAAAGTAGGAATTAAGCTCGTTGCTGACATTGATATATTTGATGCTTCTGAAACAAAACTCAAGCCTTTATTTTCAGAAGAACTTTCAAAGGTTACCCCAGAGGTTCCTTCATCAAATGACACCTTCTCTGATCCGAACATAGATAATCCACCCGAAGATAAATTCGGGTCAGACATTGAAACAATCACATTAAGCGCGGAAAATAAAAATTATCTTTACCGATGGATTCTCCCACTGTTAATTATGGTGTTGAGCATGACAATTTTCTACTATCAGCTCAACAAAAAATTGGGTTTCTCGCCCTTAGTTCAGTATGACGTATTCGATTATCGTTCATGCCGAATCTATATCATCAACAGTAGCGTAGGCTACAATTTAACACTCTTGAAAGAAAAAGCGCTTAAAAATCTTAATGATAATCACGTTGATTGCGGCAGCGAGAAAAAAAGCATCTATTTTCAGGATAACTTCATTCGCTCAGGAAAAATTAATGAGTATACGCTTGGCGTTTGCTCACGATCTCCCGGTAAAAACAAATGTGAGACTATTAAGTCTCTGGCTGGATAAATATGTTAAAATCAAATAAATTTTTTTACGCTGTATTGATATTAACACTGCTGCTTGGCATTTTAATTAATTACTTTTATTTTAAAAGTAAAAACCTGGTTTATACGTGTTCATCCGAATTAACCTTATCTTATCCAGATGGCAATAACATTTACGCATCATTTAATGGGTTTATTTTTAGCAATGGAACAGGGCTATCAACATATCGTGGTACAGTGGTAGGAAGAAATAGAGAATATGCTCTGAATTCAGATTTTCCCTTTAAGATTCATGGCAATAAAATCAATGTCATTGTTTATGGATCAGCAATAAAAAAATACAATGATACCACTCCAGATAATATGATTTTTCGTGAGATGTTAAGTAAAGATGCAACCTACTACCTTTCCTTTTATACATCACCTGAGGGGGATATAGTCGTTAAGGACAGAGGTGCTATAACCTATATCTGTTCTCACTGATGCTTACGTATCAATGTGGCTCATCTCACGACTTTATTCTTATGTGCCAACTCGATATGTTGGCACTCCATTGAATGTAAGCCCCTTTCATCATTAAAACTAAGAAAGGGGTATACTGCTCGATTCTTCACCCTTCAACAGCAACTGCGAGGCAGGCCGATGCGATATGCGTTTAGCTGTTAAGATACCGCTTCACGCCTCTGGGTGAGCTTAAATTTTTTCGAATTAAATTATGCACACTTTTATTTCTCAACGCTCACGCAATGCTTCGTTCATTTTATTCAGCGGCTTAAGCAGGTAATCGAGGATGCTTTTATTTCCGGTTTTGATGTCTACCGTGGCGATCATACCGGGGAAGATATAAAACTTCTCGTGGTGCTTATTTTCCAGGTAATTTGCATTGGTTTTGATCTTTACGCGGTAGTAGTAGACGTCGCGGCGCACATCATCCTGAATGGTGTCCGGTGAAATTGTCGTCACTTCGCCGTCTAAACTGCCGTAGATCGAGTAGTCGTAGGCAGTGATTTTGACTTTGGCTTTCTGGCCCGGATGAATAAACGCCACGTCGCGCGGGGAAATTTGCGCTTCCACCAGCATCTGGTCGTCAATCGGCACCAGCGTCATCAACATGCCGTTAGGCGGGATCACGCCACCGACGGTGTTAACCTCGATATTCTTTACAATGCCTTTCACCGGCGAGAAGAAGTCCAGTCGGTTGAGGGAGTCTTTGCGGCCTAAAATCACCGAACGCTGAGTCTCGATCTCCGCATTGGCTTTCGCCAGCTCCTCACCCGCGCGGACGTGATACTGCGTTTCCAGATCGGTCGCCTTGCTTTCCATTTCGTTAATCTGCCGTTGCAGCCGCAGTACTTCGACATCGCTCGCCGCGCCCTGTTTGACCAGCGGTTTGGTCATCGCAAGCTCGCGCCGGATCAGTGCCACCCCCTGTTTCAGGCCAGAAAGCTGCTTCTCGAGGCTGTTGCGGCTGGAGTTGTACAGCTCAGTTTCCGATTTCACCAGATCCGGCTCGTTGTTCAGCTCTGGTGGAAACACCAGCGGGGTATCGTTGATTTGAGCGGTCAGACGCGCCGCCGTCGCCAGCGCCGCGTGCAGACGGGACAGACTCTCCTGTACGCCGGACTCGGTTTTAGTGCGGTCTAGCTGCGCCAGACGCTGGCCGCGCTCCACCACTTCACCCTCCTGCACGTTGATGCTGTGGACAATCCCGCCCTCCAGCGACTGCACGATCTGTTCGTGCGAAGAGGGAATGACTTTGCCAGTGCCGGTGGTCACTTCGTCCAGCGTATAAAAGTTCGCCCACAGCACAAAACTCAGCAACATCAGCGCCAGGCTCCAGACCAGAACGGTCGAGCGCGGCAGGGATTTTTCCGCCAGCGGCCGGTGATACTGTTTTTGTCCATTTATCGCTTTTTTGCGTCCGATCATGATGCCCTGTCCTTATTCGCTGGTTTAACGGCCTGAGCGGGCTGTCCTTTTGGCCTGAAATGTTTATTCAGGATCTCATCTTTGCTGCCATCGAGCGTGATACGGCCGTTATCCATCACGACGATGCGATCGACCAGCTGCAACAGCGCCAGACGGTGCGTAGCGATCACCAGGGTTTTGTTTTTCCCCCACGCCGACAGGTGATGTATCAGGTTCGCCTCGGAGATTTCATCCAGCCAGGCGGTGGGTTCATCCAGCAGTAATACCTGCGGCTGCATGATGATATGCCGCGCCAGCAGCAGTGCCTGGCGCTGACCGCCGGAAAGCCCGACGCCGCCTTCGTGGATCAGGAAGTTCAGACCGTTCTCTTTTTGCTGCACAAAGGGCAGCGCGCCGCTGATGATCAGCGCCTGATGGATCTCTTCATCGGTAGCCTGCGGGCGGCCCATGGTAATGTTGTCACGCACCGAGCCAAAGAACAGCCGGGCGTGCTGGTTATGCAGCGCCACGTCGCGGCGTAAATCTGCCGGATCGATCTGTTTGATGTTGACGTTATCCAGCACCACCTGCCCTTGCTGAACCTGCTGCATCCCGGCCAGCACCTGCAACAGCGTGGATTTCCCCGCGCCGTTTTTGCCCAGTACGGCAATCTTCTCGCCCGGCGCGATTTTCAGGCGGGCGATGGCCAGATTGGCGACTTTCTCTTCTTCGTCGTAATAGAACACCGCGTCATTGAGCTGATACTCACCGGCGATTTGTGCCTTGTGGACCATTTTCTGGCCATCTTCCCGATCGATAGGCCGTTGCATCAGTTCATCCAGCCCTTTACGGGCAACTTTGGCCTGCTGCCAGCGGGAAAGCACGCCGGAGATCTGCGCCAGCGGCGCGATAGTGCGCGAGGCCAGAATGGTGGTTCCGACCAGCGCACCGGTGGTCATGTCGCCGTTCATCACCAGATAACACCCCACCAGCAGCACAATGGCATACACAATCGACTGCACTTCCTGCGTCCAGGTCATCAGCAGGCTGGTGAGAAAACGCTGACGCATACTGATATCGGCGGAGACTTCGTTACAGTGGTTCCACTGGTTCTGGAAACGCTGTTCGGCGCGCATCAGTTTGATGTCTTCAAGGGATTCCACCGCTTCCACCAGCGAGGCGTTTCGCACCGCGGATTCGCGCATCCCTTCGCTGGCGAGCTTCGCCAGGGGTTTTTGGATAAGCAGACCGGGGATCAGCAACAGCGGAATGGCCAGCAGCACCACAAACACCAGCGGACCGCCAATCATCCACAGAATGACCGTGAACAGCAGGAAAAACGGCAGATCGGAAATCACGCTGATGGTAGTGGAGGTGATTAACTCGCGCACCGATTCCAGTTCACGGATTTGCGAAATAAAGGAGCCGGTGGATTTGGAACGGGCACTGTTTTTAATGCGCAGCGCGCGGCCAAACACCCGGTCGGATATGCGCAGATCGGCGCGTTTCCCTACCACATCAGAAATATGGACGCGGACCATGCGCATCACGAATTCGAAAACAATGGCGATCATCACACCGCCAAATAGCACCCACAGCGTGGGGATGGACTGCGACGGAACCACGCGGTCGTAAACCTGCATGGAGAACAACATGCCCGCGAGCGCCAGCACGTTGGCGATCATCGCTGCCACCATGATGTCGCTGTAGCGGCGCCAGTCTTTCAGCGCCAGCTCCCAGAACCAGTTTCTTTTGTAGGGCTTGATGTAGTTATCAACGCGCGCATCGGGAATGGTTTGCAGCGGTCGCAGCAGCGTGATGCTCTGCACCCGCGCTAACAGTTGTTCAGCCGTCAGCGGCGTTTCCAGCCCCTGATCTTCGGTAAATTGCACGGCGCATTGGCCGCTGGCGTCCATATGCGTCACCACGCCCAGTCGGCCATTATCCAGCGCAACGATAAACGGCACCGACATCGGGTCGAGATCCGCCGGATGAAAATCGCGGGTCACACGTGCCAGTCCGAGCTTTTGCGCCATCTCATCGAGCACGCTCTCCTGCGGTGCGCCCATCTCCCAGGCGAGGGTGGCTTTCACATGCTCTTCTGAGTAATCCAGACGATAGTGCCGTGCAACATCCAGCATGGCGCTCAGCCACGCCGCATACCCCTTTTGTTTCTCCGCCTGCGCGGCGCGACCGTCGACGACCGCTGCATCGGGTGCGCTACTGCTTTTATCTGACATGGTCTCTTTATTCATCTGCATTGTTCCCTAATTCACTGTTCCTTCACGTTCATTCCAGAACATGATTATGGAGCGGGAGCAGCGGAGCAGAGACTGTGCCCTCTGCCCCGCCGCCTTCCATTTACCGTTAATTAGCCAACCACTAATTGATGGTTTGCCAGCAGCGTCGCCAGATCGGTATGGACGTTGGTCAGCGTCGCGATGGTCGTCATCGACTGCGCCGTGCCGCTGCCATCCAGATCAACCTTAATCACCGTGTTGTTACCTTCGGTGGTTACGCTCAGGTAATTCGCCAGATTGCCAACGCCTGAACCCAGCGTCGCGACGCCGTTAACGTAGCTGGCGTCCGCCGTACCGCTGTACCCGCTCGACTGCAACAGGTCACTCAGATCAAGACGGTCGGTATTCGCCGTCCCTTCCCAGGTCCCAACCTTGAAGCCGTTGATGGTGTCGACACCGTTGCCGCCGGTGGCATCGCTGCTGTCCAGCAACTTGTACAGCAGCGTGTCGTGCCCACCTTTACCCAGGTTGAAGGTGTCATTACCACCGCGCCCTTCGAACACGTTATTACCTGCGCTGCCGGTGATAACATCGTCGTAATTCGACCCGGCAATCCCCTCGATATCCTTGAAGGTCGCCGTGTTGAATCCGGTGTTCTGTGCGCTGCTGCTGCTGAGATCTACCGTGACCCCGCTGGTGGCGTTTTTAAAATCGACGATATCCTGACCGCCGGTGGCGCTCCATGTCGCATGGTCTGACGAGCTGCTCCAGCCGCCGCCACCGTTGTAAACGTAGGTGCCGCTTTCAGCGATAAATGTGTCGTTATAGCCGGTGCCGGTGAGGGTGCCGCTGGTCCCGCCGTTCGCCGCGTCTGCGGTGAGCGAATAGCTGCTGGTGCCGTCGCCTGCGCTCAGGTCTGTCCAGGTGGCATCGGTGGACACGCCGTTGATGTTGCGCACCAGCACCGCCGAATAGGTTTCATTCGGATCCAGACCGTAGAAGTTCACCAGCGCCGAGGAGTCGTTGACGCCGACGCCCGACTGGGCGTTGATGATCTGCGACGCCACCCGTTCACCGGCGGAGTTGTAGAGCTGCACGGTATTGCCGTAGAACACGTTCATGCCTTCGCCGTCGAGAATGCGCAGGTGAAGAGCCGTGCCGTCCGCAATGCTGGCATTGTTGGCGATGTACACCACTTTGCCGTTTGCCTGCGACACCAGCAGATCCTGCGTACCGTTCCAGTCGTAATCGAGGGTGGCAATCCCCGTCACGTTGACCAGTGAGGAAGCAAGCGTGCTGCTGCTCCAGCCTTTGCCGGTACCGTCGTTAACATACAGTTGGGCGGTCTGGCTGGCCGAATAGGTGCTGAACTTGATGATGTCCATGTCACCGTCGCCGTCCCAGTCCACGGCAGCGGACAGATAACCGGCGGACGCAGTATTGGTGGTCGATGTTTCAACCGCGGTTGGCGTGGTCAGCAAGGTTCCCTGCCCGCTGTTGTAGTAAATCGCACCGCCATAGTTGTAGCTGCCGTTAGGGTTCAGACCGGAGGAAATGTACAAATCCATCAGGCCGTCGCCGTTGAAATCCGCCCAGGTCATTGAGACGGCCGTGGTGGTGTTCGCGGCATTCGGCACAAAGACGTTGGCGATGTTCTGCGTTTCCGTCAGCGCGCCTGTGCCACTGTTGTTGATCACCGTCAGCGCATAGGCACCGCTGCGGTTGGTATGCTGCACAATGTCGACCGTACCGTCATTGTTAATGTCCACGCCGGAAATTTCCCGGTAGGTGACCCCGGCAAGACCAGCCGCTCCGTACGTACCATCTGGCGACAGCACGCCGTTGTTATTGACCAGATAGCTGCGGGAGTCGCCGCCTGCATCGCCGTATGCCATGTCCAGCCAGCCATCACCGGTTTTGTCATAAGCCATGATCCCGCCGTACCAGATGGTTGTGCCGATAGCCTGCTGACCGTAGGTATAAGTGCCATCAGTGTTCGCCGTCCATTTGCCCTGGATACTGCCGCCGTAGTTGGTTTCCGTCGCATAAATGTCTGAGGTGCCATTACGGTCGGTATCCGCCAGCGTGTAACTCACCACGATGTTGCCGCGGGAGTTGGTCAGCGTGGTGCCGGTATAGCTGTTCAGACCAGAGCTGGTGTAATCAGAGATACCGGTGACCACGTTCCACAAGCCACTGCTGTTCAGGCTGAATGCCATCGCATTGGTGGTGGTTGCCCCAGCGGTGCTCGCCCAGCTGGTGTCCACCGCCGTTTCGGCATAAACCACCAGAGAACCGTGGCTGATCCCCGCCTCGTTACCGTTGCCCGCGCTGCTTCTGACCTGTGCAGTCACGTCATACGTCGCCAGCGCCAGAGAACCCGGCAGCTGCAAATACCAGGTGTTGTTGATCGGATCGACCACCACCGCACCGCCGGATTCCGAGGTATAGGTGACGCCGTTTACCACCACCTGTACATACATCCCCTCACCCAACGCTTCAGATAGCGTACCGCTGATGATCGGTGTCGTATCCTGGGTCGATTCACCGGTCACGGTGGCAATCGTGGTCGGAATCGAGGTATCGACCGTCAGGGTGAAGTCTGACGACGATGTGACGTTGCCCGCCAGATCCTGCGAGGTCGCGACGTAAATATAGGTCCCGTCCGCCAGCGCGGAGTCCGAGAAGGTCCACGCCAGGCCCACCACCGTCGCGACGCCAACGTACACCCCGTTGCGGTAGATCTTCAGCACTTCGCCGTCGGCCAGCGCTTTGCTCAGCGTGCCGCTCAGCGTCGGCGCGGTTTCGTCGGTGTGGGTGCCGGAACCGAACGATCCCTGACGGTCTCCCTTATTGTCGGAATAGCTGGCGATAGTCGCCTGCGCTTCCGGGTTCAGCGTATCAACCGTCACCAGCTGAGAACCGACCGCCCCGGTGTTACCCGCCAGATCGATCACCCGCACCTGCACGTTGTAAACGCCATCGCCGAGTGCGGTACCGGTCGCGTCATAGCTCCAGGTGCGTCCGCGAGTGACGACGTCAATCCATGTCTGACCGCCATCGAGGCTGATCTGCGCCCATTCATCGCTCGCAAGCGTTGCACTCAGGTTGCCGGAGAACGTCAGCGTGGTATCGCTGGTGATGAAATCATGGCTGTTATCACCGGTATCGGTGCCGATCGCGCCAATGGTGATGGCTTGCGATGGCGCAGTGGTGTCAATCGTCACCACCTGCTGCGCGGTCTGGCCGACGTTACCGGCCTGATCGACCACGCGTACCTGATACAGCGTTTGCCCGTCGGTCAGCGTGCGACCATCGCTATAGCTCCACTTCAGGCCGGAGAGCGCAACGGTCGTCCAGCTCGCGCCGTTATCAATGCTGATCTGCACCACTTCGCCCGCGCCCAGCGCCTGTCCGATAGAACCGGTCACCGTCAGCGAGGTATCACTGGTGATGAAATCGCTGGCAGACACACCGGTGTCGGTGGCGATGCTGTCGATGGTCACAGTTTTGCTGCTGTCCGGCGCCACGGTATCCACGGTGACAACCTGACTGGAGATGCTGCCCACGTTACCGGCGGCATCTACCACGCGAACATAGTAGGTGTAATCCCCATCGGTCAGCGTGCGGTCATCAACGTACCTCCAGCGCGTGCCAATGGTGGTCGTGTTGAGCCACGTCACCCCCCCATCAAGGCTGATCTGCGCATATTCATCCGCCGCCAGCGTCGCGCCGAGCGTGCCGCTCACGGTCAGCGAAGTGTCGCTGGTGACGAAATCGCTGCTGCTCAGACCGGTGTCGTTGCTGACAGCATCAATGCTGATGGTTTTACTGCTGTCCGGGGCGACGGTGTCGATGGTCACCACCTGACTGGCGGTTGCGCCGACGTTACCGGCCAGATCTACCACGCGCATCTGATAGTTGTAGTCGCCATCGGCCAGCGTGCGGCTGTCGATATAGGTCCACGTCAGGCCACTGATATTGACATCTTTCCAGGTGGTGCCGCCGTCGATGCTGATCTGCGCATATTCATCCGCATTCAGCGCCGCGCCCAGCGTGCCGCGCAGGTTGATGGTGTTATCGCTGGTGATGAAATCAGTACTGCTCAGGCCGGTATCCTGCGAAACCGCATCGATAGTGATCGACTGGCTGGCCGTTGGCGCTACGGTGTCAATAACCACCGTTTTCGTCGCCGTCGAACCGACGTTCCCCGCCGCATCAATCACCCGGACGTTATAGGTGTATGACCCGTCCGCCAGCGCGCTGCCCGGGGCATAACTCCACGTGGTGCCCACCACGGTGAGCGTCTGCCAGCTGATGCCGCCGTCGAGGCTGATTTGCGCCGACTCGGCATTGCCCAGCGCCGCACTCAGCCCGCCTTTCAGCGTGATGGTGTTGTCGCTGGTGACAAAGTCCGTATTGCTGCGCCCGGTGTCTTCACTCAGCGAATCAATGGTGATGGTCATCGACGGCGCCGTGGTATCCACGGCAATCTCGTGGATGTCGCTGCCGGTGTTGCCGATACTGTTGGTGACGGAAGCGGTGATTGCGTAGTTATTGCCATCCGCCAGCGCTGACACCGCGTTGGCGCTGAGGTTGAGCGTCCAGCTCAGATCCGCCGCGACCGAAGTGGTGTACGTCTGCCCGTTGAGCGTCACGGTGACGAGGCTGTTCGCCGGTGCGGTGGTGGTGCCGCTGATAGCGAGCGAAGTGCCGTGCTCGGCGGCGTTCACCACGTCGTCCTGCGCGAAGGTGTTGATGCTTATGGTTGGCATCTCACCGCTCAGGGTAACGGACGATGCTGCCGACACCGGGTTGCCCGCCACATCACTGACGGATGCGCTGACGGTATAGCTGCCGTCCGCCGCGCCGAGGAAATCCGCCGCCGGAACGGTCACACTCCAGGTGCCGTCAGAGGCCACCGTAGCGTGATACTCACGGTGATTAAATGTGACGGTCACCGTCTGACCGGCTTCCGCGCTGGTTGTCCCGCCGATCGCCTGACCGGCATGCTGCTCGGCGGAGTTGATGATGTCATCACCGGCAATGGTGTTGATGGTCAGGGTCGGCGCGAGGCTATCGACAATCACCGACGCATTCGCCGACGCCGGGTTCCCGGCCACGTCGCTGGTGCTGGCGGTGACCGTCAGCGTGCCGTCCTGCAGGGCCGCAACGTCATTTTGCGGAACCTGCACCGACCAGAGGCCGTCGGCGCTCACCTGCGTGGTATAAGTGACGCTGTTCAGCGTCACGTGCACCGTTTGCCCCGCCTGCGCCGTCGTGGTGCCGCTCAGGGTTAACGCCTGACCCAGCTCCGCTGCATTCAGGATCCCGTCCGCGGCGATCGGGTTGATCAGCAGCGCCGGTGCGGTGGTATCAACCGTCACGTCATGCGTGGCGCTGACCGGGTTGCCTGCCGTATCGCTGGCGCTGGCTGTTACGGTGTAATAACCGTCAGTCAGTTTCGCCACATCGCTCGCCGGTATGCTTAGCGTCCAGTCACCTTTGACATCCACCTGCACAGTGTAGGTTTTGCCGTTCAGCACGACGACCACCTCTGTTCCGGACACCAGTTTTTCGCTGCTGCCGGACAGCGTCAGGCTGTTGCCCTTTTCCGCCGCATTGATAATGTCGTCCTGCGCAATGGTATCGATGCTCAGGCTGAGGGCATCAGTCATGACGGTGATCAGATGGTCGGTGCTGCCGGTGTTGCCCGCGTTATCGGTGATGCTGACCGTAAATGTCGTGTCACCGGAAGCCAATGCGCTGATAGCGCTGGCCGGAACGCCGATGCTCCAGTTGCCGCGGGCGTCAACCACGGTGGTGTAGGTATGGCCGTCGATCACCAGCGTCACCAGATTGCCTGCCTGCGTGCCGGTGCTGCCACCGGTGATCACCTGCGCCTGCGCATGTTCAGCGGTATTCAGCACATCGTCACCGGCGACGGTATTGATGGTTACCACCGGCGCGGTCACGTCAACCAGCAAGGAGCCGGTGGCGCGGCTGCTGTTACCGGCGATATCGCTGACGCTGGCGCTCACGGTGTAAGTTCCGTCAGCCAACGCGCCTGCACTCGCCGCCGGTAGCGTGGTGCTCCACGTCCCGTCTGCCGCCACGCTCGCCGTGTAGGTCTGGCCGTTAAGCGTCAGGGTGACCTGCTGACCAGCTTCGGCGGTGGAGGTCCCGCCGATCGCCACGTCCGCATTCGCTTCCGCGCCGTTAAGCACGTTATTACCGGCGATGGTATTGATGGTCAGCGTTGGCGCAGCGGTATCCACTTGCGCCGTGTTTGCCGCCGTGGCGCCGTTGCCCGCCGCGTTGCTCACGCTCACGGACACCGTTGCGTCACCGTCTTTCAGCGCCTTCATGTCCGCTGCCGCAACGGTGATGCTCCAGCTGCCGTCGGCCTGCACGCGGGTGGTGTACTGATGACCGGCAAAGTTTACGCTGACATCGCGACCGGCTTCGACGTTCTGCGTGGTGCCGCTCAGGGTCAGATCCGCCGCTTTCTCCGCCGCGTTAATGATGCCGTCGCTGGCAATGGTATCGACGCTGATCGCTACGCTGCTCAGATCGACGGTGATGTTTTGCGTGATGGTCACCGGGTTACCGGAGGCATCCGCGCCGCTGACGACGATCGCCAGCTGACCCGCAGGCCACTTCGCCACGTCTGCCGCCGGAACCGCCGCCGACCAGCTGCCGTTGGCGCCGACCGTGGCAGCATAATCGGTGCCGTTGACGGTCACGGTGACGCTGCTGCCCGCGGCGATATCAGAGCTGGTGCCGCTGATGATCTGGTTTTGATTAATCTCGATGCTGTTGACGATGTCGTCACCGGCAACCGTATTGATGCGCAGGCCCGGCAAACCGGCGTCGATACCGATCTGGCGATCGCCGCTGCCGGTATTGCCGTGCTGGTTGGTGACGCTCGCGCTGACGGTCAGGTCGCCGTCGCCCAGCGCCTGCAAATCGGCCGCCGGAACGCTGACGCTCCAGCTCAGATCCGCCTGCACTTTGGCCTGGTAGGTGTGGCCGCCGAGCGTAACGGTGACGGTGTCCCCGGCCGCCGCGTTGCTCACGCGCCCGCTCAGGGTCTGGCCTGCCGCCGCTTCGGCTGCGTTGATGATGTTATCGCCCGCCACAGCATTAATGATGACGGAAGGCAGCGAGGTATCAACCAGCAGGTTAGCGCTTTCGGTGATGGCGTTGCCGACATCGCTGTTGGCGCTGGCTGTTACGGTGTAGTTGGCTTCCCCAAGCGCTGCCAGTGCGCTGGCCGGAACGGTCAGGCTCCAGACGCCCGCAGCAATTTGCGCGCTGTAAGTGACGCCGTTCAGCGTGACGCTAACCTGAGTGCCGTCACTCAGGTTGCTGCCGGTGCCGGAAATCGTCAGATCTGCACCTTTTTCGACGGCGTTGAGTACGTTGTCCTGCGCGATAGCGTCAATGCTGAGGCCCGGCAGGCCGGTATCTACGGTCACATTGTGCGTCTGCGAACCGGTGTTACCGGCGCTGTCAGTGATGCTGACGCTCACGGTGTAAGTGCCGTCAGAGATCCCGCCGATCGCGCTGGCCGGTACGCCGACGCTCCAGTTGCCGCTGGCATCCACCACGGTGTTATAGGTATGGCCGTCGATCATCACGCTCACGCTGTTACCGCTGACCGTACCCGTACTGCTGCCGCTGATCACCTGCGCCTGCGCGTGTTCGGTGCTGTTAATGACGTCGTCACCGGCGATGGTGTTGATGGTCACCACCGGCGCGGTCGCGTCAACCAGCAACGCGCTGGTCGCCCCGGTGCGGTTACCGGCGATATCGCTGACGCTGGCGCTCACGGTGTAAGTTCCGTCAGCCAGCGCGCCTGCACTGGCCGCCGGTAGCGTGGTGCTCCACGTCCCGTCTGCCGCCACGCTCGCCGTGTAGGTCTGGCCGTTAAGCGTCAGGGTGACCTGCTGACCGGCTTCGGCGGTGGACGTTCCGCCGATCGCCACGTCCGCCCCCGCTTCCGCGCCGTTAAGCACGTTATTACCGGCGATGGTGTTGATGGTCAGCGTTGGCGCTGTCGCATCCACCAGCGCCGTATTTGCCGCCGTGGCGCCGTTGCCCGCCGCGTTGCTCACGCTCACGGACACCGTTGCGTCGCCCTCTTTCAGCGCCGCCATGTCCGCTGCCGGGACGGTAACGCTCCAGCTGCCGTCCGTTTCTACCTGCGCGGTATAGCTATGACCGGCGAAAATCACCGTCACCTTCTGACCGGCTTCGACGTTCAGCGTGGTGCCGCTCAGGGTCAGATCCGCCGCTTTCTCCGCCGCGTTAATGATGTCGTCGCTGGCAATGGTATCGACGCCGATCGCTACGCTGCTCAGATCGACGGTGATGTTTTGCGTGATGGTCACCGGGTTTCCGGAGGCATCCGCGCCGCTGACGGCGATCGCCAGCTGACCCGCAGGCCACTTCGCTACGTCTGCCGCCGGAACCGCCGCCGACCAGCTGCCGTTGGCGCCGACCGTGGCAGCATAATCGGTGCCGTTGACGGTCACGGTGACGCTGCTGCCCGCGGCGATATCAGTGCTGGTGCCGCTGATGATCTGGTTTTGATTAATCTCGATGCTGTTGACGATATCATCACCGGCAACCGTATTGATGCGCAGGCCCGGCAAACCGGCGTCGATGACGATCTGGCGATCGCCGCTGCCGGTATTGCCGTGCTGGTTGGTGACGCTCGCGCTGACGGTCAGGTCGCCGTCGCCCAGCGCCTGCAAATCGGCCGCCGGAACGCTGACGCTCCAGCTCAGATCCGCCTGCACTTCGGCCTGGTAGGTGTGACCGCCGAGCGTAACGGTGACGGTGTCCCCGGCCGCCGCGTTAGTCACGCGCCCGCTCAGGGTCTGGTCTGCCGCCACTTCGGCTGCGTTGATGATGTCATCGCCCGCGATCGCGCTAAGGGTCACCGACGGCAGCGCGCTGTCGACCAGTACGCCGTGCGTCGTGCTGCCGGTGTTGCCTGCGGCATCAACGGTGGAGGCGGTCAGGCTGTAATTCGCTTCGCCGAGCTGAGCCACATCCGCCGCCGGAACGTTCAGCGTCCACGCGCCGCCGCTGACGCTGGCAGAGTAGTCTTTGCCGTTCAGGTTCAGCGTCACGGTGGAACCGTCCGCGCCGCTGCTGGTGCCGCTCACCGTCAGGGCTTCGCCTTTTTCCATGGCGTTGATCACGTCGTCAGCCGCCACGGTACTGATGGTCAGCACCGGCGCGGCGGTGTCTACGATCACCACGTGCGAGGCTGTACCCGGATTGCCCGCCGCATCGGCGACAGTGGCGGTGATGGTGTGGCTGCCGTCCGCCAGACCGCTGACCACGGCGGCAGGCACACCGACGCTCCAGTTGCCGCTGGCATCCACCGCAGCGGTGAAGCTGCTGCCGTCGATGACCACGGTGACCAGGCCACCCGCCGGAACGCCGGTAGATGAACCGCTGAT
The DNA here is from genome assembly GCF_014773485.1 of Erwinia aphidicola. Lineage (GTDB taxonomy): Bacteria > Pseudomonadota > Gammaproteobacteria > Enterobacterales > Enterobacteriaceae > Erwinia > Erwinia aphidicola. Next base: position 189,380 of record NZ_JACXBP010000006.1, read on the forward strand.
GATAAGGTTCTGCTGGTGTTCATGGGCGTTGACAATGTCGTCTGCAGAAACGGTGTTGATGGCAAGCGTTGGCGCGGTCACGTCCACCTGCAGCGAACCATTCGCGCCGGTGCGGTTACCGGCGATATCGCTGACGCTGGCGCTCACGGTATAGGTTCCGTCAGTCAACGCACCTGCACTGGCCGCCGGTATCGTGGTGCTCCAGGTGCCGTCTGCCGCCACGCTCGCCGTGTAGCTCTGGCCGTTAAGCGTCAGGGTGACCTGCTGGCCGGCTTCGGCGGTGGAGGTTCCGCCGATCGCCACGTCCGCCCCCGCTTCCGCGCCGTTGAGCACGTTATCACCAGCGATGGTGTTGATGGTCAGGGTTGGCGCAGCGGTATCCACTTCCACGGTATGCGCTGCCGTGGCGCCGTTGCCCGCCGCGTTAGTCACGCTCACGGACACCGTTGCGTCGCCGTCTTTCAGCGCCGCCATGCTCGCTGCCGGAACGGTGACGCTCCAGCTGCCGTCCGTTTCTACCTGCGCGGTATAGCTATGACCGGCGAAAATCACCGTGACCTTCTGACCAGCTTCGACATTCAGCGTGGTGCCGCTCAGGGTCAGGTCCGCCGCTTTCTCCGCCGCGTTAATGATGTCATCGGCCGCGACAGTGTCGATAGCAATCGCCACACTGGCGAGATCGACGGTGATATCGTTTGAAATCGTGACGCTGTTTCCGGCTGAACTGGTGCCGGTAACGGATACCGTCAGCGCGCCCGCAGGCCAGCTGGCAACGTCCGCTGCCGGAACCGCCGCTGACCAGCTGCCGTTGGCGGTCACGGTCGCGTGGTACTCAACGCCGTTAACCGTGACGGTAACGCTGCTGCCCGCGGTCAGGCCGCTGCTGGTGCCGCTGATGATCTGATTCTGATTGATCTCGATGCTGTTGACGATGTCGTCACCGGCAACGGTATTGATGCGCAGGCCGGGGATCGCGGCGTCAATAGCAATGTCGCGCTCACCGGATCCGGTGTTGCCGCTGATATTGGTCACCGTTGCGGAGACTTTCAGCGCGCCGTCGCCCATGGCAGCAAGATCGGCGGCAGGGATCGTCAGGCTCCACGTAAAATCATCTTCGACGGTGGCGTAATACGTTTTTCCACCCACGGTGACGGTCACCTGCTGTCCCGCTTCCGCATGGATAACGGTGCCGCCGATCGCCTGATCGGCCTTCACTTCGGTGGCGTTGATGATGTCATCACCGGCCACCACGTTGATGGTCACCGCCGGGCTGTCGGAGGAAGTTTGCAGCCCTTTGCTCACTGACCCGCTGTTGCCGACATCATCGGTGCCGCGCACGCTAACCTGATACAACGCCTGGCCCAGATTCGCCAGATCGCTGGCCGGAATGTCCGCGCTCCATGCGCCGTCGGTCACGGTGCCCTGATACTCCAGACCGTTAAGCGTAACGATAACCGTCACGCCATCCATCAGACCGGTCACGGTGCCGGTGATGGTCAGCGTTGAAAGCGCTTCGGTGGCGTTAAGAATGTTGTCGCCGCCTGCCATGTCGTTGATGGTAAAGACCGGCGCGGCGGTATTGACCACCACGTTTTGCCCGGCCGAACCGACGTTACCGGCGGTGTCTGTCGCGCTGGCGGTGACCTTATAGCTGCCGTCCGCGAGGCCGCTGATGATGCTGGCCGGTACGCCGACGCTCCAGTTGCCGCTGGCATCCACCACGGTGTTATAGCTATGGCCGTCGATCACCACGTTCACGATGTTACCGCTCACCGTACCCGTACTGCTGCCGCTGATCACCAGCGCCTGCGCGTGTTCGGTGCTGTTAATGACGTCGTCACCGGCGAGGGTGTTGATGGTCACTTCCGGCGCGGTCGCGTCAACCTGCAATGAGCCGCTGGCGCGGCTGCTGTTACCGGCGATATCGCTGACGCTGGCGCTCAGGGTATAGGTTCCGTCAGCCAGCCCTGCCGCATCTGCCGCCGGTAGCGTGGTGCTCCACGTCCCGTCCGCCGCCACGCTCGCCGTGTAGGTCTGGCCGTTAAGCGTCAGGGTGACCTGCTGACCGGCTTCGGCGGTGGACGTTCCGCCGATCGCCACGTCCGCCCCCGCTTCCGCGCCGTTAAGCACGTTATCACCGGCGATGGTGTTGATGGTCAGCGTTGGCGCTGTCGCATCCACCAGCGCCGTATTTGCCGCCGTGGCGCCGTTGCCCGCCGCGTTGCTCACGCTCACGGACACCGTTGCGTCGCCCTCTTTCAGCGCCGCCATGTCCGCTGCCGGGACGGTAACGCTCCAGCTGCCGTCGGCCTGCACGCGGGTGGTGTACTGATGACCGGCAAAGTTAACGCTCACATCGCGACCGGCTTCGACATTCATCGTGGTGCCGCTCAGGGTCAGATCCGCCGCTTTCTCCGCCGCGTTAATGACGCCGTCGCTGGCAATGGTATCGACGCTGATCGCCACACTGGCGAGATCGACGTTGATATCGTTTGAAATCGTGACGCTGTTTCCGGCTGAACTGGTGCCGGTAACGGATACCGTCAGCGCACCCGCAGGCCAGCTGGCAACGTCCGCTGCCGGAACCGCCGCCGACCAGCTGCCGTTGGCGGTCACGCTCGCGTGGTACTCAACGCCGTTAACCGTGACGGTGACGCTGCTGCCCGCGGTCAGGCCAGTGCTGGTGCCGCTGATGATCTGGTTTTGATTAATCTCGATGCTGTTGACGATGTCGTCACCGGCAACGGTATTGATGCGCAGGCCCGGCAATCCGGCGTCGATACCGATCTGGCGATCGCCGCTGCCGGTATTGCCGTGCTGGTTGGTGACGCTCGCGCTGACGGTCAGATCGCCGTCGCCCAGCGCCTGCAAATCGGCCGCCGGAACGCTGACGCTCCAGCTCAGGTCCGCCTGCACTTCGGCCTGGTAGGTGTGACCGCCGAGCGTAACGGTGACGGTGTCCCCGGCCGCCGCGTTGGTCACGCGCCCGCTCAGGGTCTGGCCTGCCGCCACTTCGGCTGCGTTGATAATGTCATCGCCCGCAATCGCGCTGAGGGTCACCGACGGCAGCGCGCTGTCGACCAGTACGCCGTGCGTCGTGCTGCCGGTGTTGCCTGCGGCATCAACGGTGGAGGCGGTCAGGCTGTAATTCGCTTCGCCGAGCTGAGCCACATCCGCCGCCGGAACGTTCAGCGTCCACGCGCCGCCGCTGACGCTGGCAGAGTAGTCTTTGCCGTTCAGGTTCAGCGTCACGGTGGAACCGTCCGCGCCGCTGCTGGTGCCGCTCACCGTCAGGGCTTCGCCTTTTTCCATGGCGTTGATCACGTCGTCAGCCGCCACGGTACTGATGGTCAGCACCGGCGCGGCGGTGTCTACGGTCACCACGTGCGAGGCTGAACCCGGATTGCCCGCCGCATCGGCGACGGTGGCGGTAATGGTGTGGCTGCCGTCCGCCAGACCGCTAACCACGGCGGCAGGCACGCCGAGGCTCCAGTTGCCGCTGGCATCCACCGCAGCGGTGTAGCTGCTGCCGCCGATGACCACGGTGACCAGGCCGCCCGCCGGAACGCCGGTAGATGAACCGCTGATGATAAGGTTCTGCTGGTGTTCATGCACGTTAATAATGTCGTCGGCAGAAACGGTGTTGATGGCAAGCGTTGGCGCGGTCACGTCCACCTGCAGCGAAGCACTCGCGCCGGTGCGGTTACCGGCGATATCGCTGACGCTGGCGCTCACGGTATAGGTTCCGTCGGTCAGCCCTGCCGCATCTGCCGCCGGAACCGCCGTGCTCCAGGTGCCGTCCGCCGCCACGCTCGCCGTGTAGGTCTGGCCGTTAAGCGTCAGGGTGACCTGCTGACCGGCTTCGGCGGTGGACGTTCCGCCGATCGCCACGTCCGCCCCCGCTTCCGCGCCGTTAAGCACGTTATCACCGGCGATGGTGTTGATGGTCAGCGTTGGCGCTGTCGCATCCACCAGCGCCGTATTTGCCGCCGTGGCGCCGTTGCCCGCCGCGTTGCTCACGCTCACGGACACCGTTGCGTCGCCCTCTTTCAGCGCCGCCATGTCCGCTGCCGGGACGGTAACGCTCCAGCTGCCGTCGGCCTGCACGCGGGTGGTGTACTGATGACCGGCAAAGTTAACGGTCACATCGCGACCGGCTTCGACATTCAGCGTGGTGCCGCTCAGGGTCAGATCCGCCGCTTTTTCCGCCGCGTTAATGATGTCGTCGCTGGCAATGGTATCGACGCCGATCGCTACGCTGCTCAGATCGACGGTGATGTTTTGCGTGATGGTCACCGGGTTACCGGAGGCGTCCGCGCCGCTGACGGCGATCGTCAGCTGACCCGCAGGCCACTTCGCCACGTCTGCCGCCGGAATCGCCGCCGACCAGCTGCCGTTGGCGCCGACCGTGGCATGATAGTCGGTGCCGTTGACGGTCACGGTGACGCTGCTGCCCGCGGCGATATCAGAACTGGTGCCGCTGATGATCTGGTTTTGATTAATCTCGATGCTGTTGACGATATCGTCGCCGGCAACGGTATTGATGCGCAGGCCCGGCAAACCGGCGTCGATGACGATCTGGCGATCGCCGCTGCCGGTATTGCCGTGCTGGTTGGTGACGCTCGCGCTGACGGTCAGGTCGCCGTCGCCCAGCGCCTGCAAATCGGCCGCCGGAACGCTGACGCTCCAGCTCAGATCCGCCTGCACTTTGGCTTCGTAGGTGTGGCCGCCGAGCGTAACGGTGACGGTGTCCCCGGCCGCCGCGTTAGTCACGCGCCCGCTCAGGGTCTGATCGGCCGCCACTTCGGCTGCGTTGATGATGTCATCGCCCGCAATCGCGCTGAGGGTCACAGAGGGCAGCGCGCTGTCGACCAGTACGCCGTGCGTCGTGCTGCCGGTGTTGCCTGCGGCATCAACGGTGGAGGCGGTCAGGCTGTAATTCGCTTCGCCGAACTGAGCCACATCCGCCGCCGGAACGTTCAGCGTCCACGCGCCGCCGCTGACGCTGGCAGAGTAGTCTTTGCCGTTCAGGTTCAGCGTCACGGTGGAACCGTCCGCGCCGCTGCTGGTGCCGCTCACCGTCAGGGCTTCGCCTTTCTCGATGGCGTTGATCACGTCGTCAGCCGCCACGGTACTGATGGTCAGCACCGGCGCGGCGGTCTCTACGGTCACCACGTGCGAGGCTGACCCCGGATTGCCCGCCGCATCGGCGCCAGTGGCGGTAATGGTGTGGCTGCCGTCCGCCAGACCGCTGACCACGGCGGCAGGCACGCCGACGCCCCAGTTGCCGCTGGCATCCACCGCAGCGGTGTAGCTGCTGCCGTCGATGACCACGGTGACCAGGCCGCCCGCCGGAACGCCAATAGATGAACCGCTGATGATGAGGTTCTGCTGGTGTTCATGCGCGTTAATAATGTCGTCTGCAGAAACGGTGTTGATGACCAGCGTTGGCGCAGTAAAGTCCACCAGTAACGCGCTGGTCACGCCGGTGCTGTTACCGGCGATATCGCTGACGCTGGCGCTAACGGTATAGATGCCGTCGTTCAGCCCTGCTGCATCTGCCGCCGGAACCGCCGTGCTCCAGGTACCGTCCGCCGCCACGCTCGCGGTGTAGGTCTGGCCGTTAAGCGTCAGGGTGACCCGCTGGCCGGCTTCGGCGGTGGAGGTTCCGCCGATCGCCACGTCCGCCCCCGCTTCCGCGCCGTTGAGCACGTTATCACCGGCGATGGTGTTGATGGTCAGCGTTGGCGCAGCGGTATCCACGGTGACATCCTGCGCGGCGCTGGCGTTGTTGCCCGCCACGTTGGTCACGCTGACACTTACCGTGGTGTCGCCGTCTTTCAGATTGCGGATATCTGCCGCCGGAACGGTGACGCTCCAGCTGCCGTCGGCCTGCACGCTGGCGTGATAAGTGCCATCCGCGAAATTAATCGTCACGCTCTGGCCAGCCTCCACGCCCTGCGTGGTACCGCTAAGTGTGACATCCGCCGCTTTTTCAGCCGCATTTAGCACGTTATCCAGCGCAACGCTATCAATGGCAATCGCCACGCTGCTCAGATCCACGTTGATGATATTGGCAATGCTGACGCTGTTGCCCGACGTGTCGGAGCCGGTGACGCTAACGCTTAGCGCGCCCGCAGGCCAGCTGGCGACGTCCGATGCCGGAATCGCCGCAGACCAGCTGCCGTTCGCGCCGACCGTAGCATGATAATCGATGCCGTTTATGCTGACGGTGACGCTGCTGCCTTCGGCGATATCAGAGCTGGTGCCGCTGATGATCTGGTTCTGACTGATTTCGATGCTGTTGACAATGTCGTCGCCCGCAATGGTATCGATGCGCAGGCCCGGCAAACCGGCGTCGATGATAATCTCGCGATCGCCGCGACCGCTGTTGCCGTGCTGATTGGTGACGCTCGCGCTGACGGTTAAATCACCGTCGCCCAGCGCCTGCAAATCAGCCGCCGGAACGCTGACGCTCCAGCTCAGGTCGTCCTGCACGGTGGCCTGGTAGGTGTTGCCACCCAGCGTCACAATCACGGTATCGCCCGCCGCCGCATGGGTCACTCTGCCGCTCAGAGCCTGGTCAGCGGTGATTTCAGTGGCATTGATGATGTCATCGCCTGCAGTCACGTTAACCGTGACGACAGGCAGCACGGAATCCACCTGCACCTGATGCGACGCAGTGCCGGTATTGCCCTCGGCGTCTGTGCTGACTGCCGTCAGGGTGTAATGGGCTTCGCCGAGCTTTGCGACGTCGCTGGCCGGAATGCTGACCGACCAGTTGCCGCCGCTGACGACGGTGGTGGTGTACTCCACGCCGTTAAGGGTCAGAGCGATCTGCGTACCCTCAGCGCTGTTGCTGGTCCCGGTCACCTCCAGCGCCTGGCCTTTGGCTTCGGCGTTAACCACATTCTCAAAGGCGACGGTATCAATCGTCAGTTGCGGCAGTTCGGACGACAGCACCACGGTCGCGTTCTGACTGCCGGTGTTACCCGCTTTATCAGTGATGCTGACGTTCACATCATAGCTGCCGTCGGCCAGCGCGCTGAACACGGATGCCGGTAAACCGATGCTCCATGTGCCGTCGGCGGCAAGCGTCGTGGTGTAAGTCTGGCCGTTGATGCTCAGCGTGACAGTATCGCCCGCTTCGCCGCCGGTGCTGCTTCCGCTGACCATCTGCGCCTGAGCCTGTTCGAGGCTGTTAAGGATGTTGTCACCGGCGATGGTGTTGATGGTCACGACCGGCACGGTGGTGTCAACGCGCAGATCGTGCGTGGTAGATGTGCGGTTACCCGCCGCATCGCTGACGGAGGCGCTCAGCGTAACACTGCCGTCTGCCAGCGCGCCCGCCTGTGCAGCCGGAACATTCACTGACCAGTTACCGTTTGCCTCAACGCTTGCGGTATAGGTCACTCCGTTGAGCACCAGCGTCACCACCTGCCCGGCTTCGGCATTTGAGGTGCCGCTGACGGTCAGATCGTGACCCGCTTCGGCTGCATTCAGAATATCGTCGCCCGCCAGCGTGGCAATAGTCAGCGTAGGTGCCTGCGTATCCACTGACAGCGTAGATGCGGAGGTGATGGTGTTGCCAGCGCTGTCTACACCGCTGACCTGAACAGTGTGGACACCGTCCGCCAGCGCCTGCGCGTCTGCGGCAGGCACAGTGATTGTCCAGCTGCCATCCGCCGCAACGGTGGTCTGCCAGGCCTTACCGTTAAGGGAAACGGTGACGGTGGTACCCGCCGCCAGATTGGCGCTCTGACCGGAAATGGCAACGTCCGCGCCCGCTTCGGCCGCGTTCAGCACGTTGTCCCCCGCCACGGTGTCGAGGGTAAGGGAAGCCTGCGCGGTAACGATGTTCAGAGTGATCGACCCGGCGCTGGTGGTCGAGCCGTTGCTCTCCTGCACCACGACCCAGGTGTGCGCGCCGGCGCTCTGCGCGGCGAGCTGCGCTGTCCACTGGCCGTTGGTGCCGACGATGGCTGTGGCAATCACATGGCCGCTGGCATCGACAATCGAAATCTCCGCGCCCGGATAGCCGGTACCGCTGAAGGTGGGTCGGGTATCGTCAGTCACGGCCTGATTAGCAAGAATACCCTGACTGTCGCCCTGCGTGTCGGTCACGAGGAAAGTCGGTTTTGCGACTTCCACCGCCTGAGTGTTATCAATGACTTCGGTTTTTCCGTCACTGCCGCCGCCGTGGCCGAGCAGCGCCCCGGCCGCGCCTGCGCCCAGCACACCGGCCAGCAGATACGGCCACTCCACGGTGACTTCGGCGGTGCTGAGCAGCAGCGGATCAATGCCCGGCAGTGGGGTTTCCACCGCCGTCAGCGCAAACGCCGGGGTATCATGAGGCGCAGTGGCGTCGGTGAAATTCACCTCCGTCATCTGCTGATTTTCATCCTGAAAGACCAGTTTATTCTCGTCTTTCTCACCAATATTCTCGAAATATCCTACGCAGCGAATGACCGATCCATCCTGCATATGAATAAGCAGATCGTTGCCACTGCGTTCGTAGCTGGCGACATTCTTTACTGCGTCGTGAATAACGACAATGCCGGATTCATTCATCGCAACAGCGGTGTTACCTTCTGCAGTGAAAGTATTTTTAAGCGACGTTTTACGAGAGATAATATCCATGGTTCTGCTCATGATATTGTGTCCATTCCTTGTATATCTGACTGGTGTTAAAACAATACCGTCAAAAGGGTATTGAATTTGCGTGCATAACTGACTTTATTTCAAATCAGGTAGTGACTGACTCCCACTCTGATTAATACCGAGCTGAGTTAATAACTCGTTGACGGCCGTGGTGTAATTTATCAGTGAATACCAACTGTCATATTTCGCACTGATTTGCGAAAACTGCGCCTGAAATACCTCCTGCTCGACGCTAAGCAGATCGTTCAGCGTGCGCTGATTGAGCTTATATTCGCTCTTGTACACATCGCGCGAGCGGACAGAATCCTGTAGCTGTTCAGCACTGGCCTGCGCCTGCCCTTCAGCGCCAGCCCAGTTGGCATAAGCCACTGAAGCTTTTTGCATCACATCCAGCTTGGCCTGATCGACCAGCGTGGCGGCAATATTTTTATGCCCTTCAGCCTGACTGACGCGAGCCGACACCGCACCGCCCTGATAAAGCGGCGCATTCACGTGTAACTGGATCTGATTATTCCAGTACGGATTATTCGTGGTTTCGTAACGCGTTCGACTCGCCTGTAAACTCAGGGTAGGCAAATAATCCGCCTTCGCCTTATTGACTTCAAATGACGCCGATTCCTGTTGCGCCTGCGCGTACAGTACCGAGGGCACTTTGGAATAATCGATATTATCCGGCAGCACTGGAGTATCGAGATTCACCGCGGCAATGGACTGATAATGGCTGGCTCGCACACCCGTGAGCGAGGCGAGTTGCGCTTTCGCCGCTGACAGGCTGGCCTGGTATTGTTTAAGCGTCGAGCGCATTCCGGAAATACGCGACTGCGCCTGCAGCACATCTGAGCGCGTGCTTAATCCGGCATCGGCACGTAATGACGACATGCGGCGGACATCCTCCAGCGCCGTAATGTTATCCTCCACCGCTTTGGTCAGATCCTGATATTTCAGCACATCCAGGTACGCCGTCGCCGTTTGCTCAGCGACGTCAGACAGTGTCGCCAACAATTTGTAGCGATAACTTTCCTGCGCAGATTTCTGCTGGTTAATGCTGGCGTTGGTTTTACCAAAGTCGTAGACAAGCTGCGACAGCGTCAGGCCGTAGGCAGCGGCATTATTCATATTGTTGAAGGTATCCTGCTGGGTCGAATTGCCGGTATTGGCGGTCAGACCGACCTGCGGAAACCACGCACTTTGCGCTTCGCGGATCTGCGCCTGGCCGATCCCCATTTGGTACGCCTGTTGCGTAACCGACGGACTGCGTGAAAACGCCTGCAAAATAGCGGTTTTCAGATCTACCGACGCCATACTTTTCATCGATGGCGGATTGGCCCACCGATCTGCGTGCCCTGATACGACGGCATTGGCGATATACGGGAACGTCAAGAAAACAATTAAAATACAGATTTTTTGTAAGCTGTTATTAAATAATTTTACAATCCATGTCATTGAATGATGAGATCCATCTTATTAATTTGCAGAGTCGGGTGTTCTTTATCCTACCCCACTTAAGACAAATCTTAAACTCTTTTTTTAGGGACAAAAAAGGGCACAGGAATATTGTTTTAGTTTCATAACGTTATTACTAATAGAAATACTTTATGCCTTGCCAATCATCAGGCTGTAAATTCGATTAGGAAGAAATAAAAAAAACATGGCGTTTATTATTATCCCTGTGAGTCTAGTACATGATATCGCCTAACGCCACTCTGTTTATGTTAAACACCCTAACACTTTAGTTAAATAATTGTTGGCCACTTGTAATAACTCCTTACCCTGTCTGAATCAGAAGATCATTCCCAGTCGCACCTTTAATATCTAAATATATCAGGCACTCCGGAATAATAAGGTCTTCTCGATATTATTTTTACGCGTTGAGTTTTAAGGAAAGTTGTTGCGGCAGACTAAATTTGACCATCTTAATAGTGGTGCATCATCGGTTATTAATTTAAAACAGCTGCTATATGATCGGGCGTAGTTCAGCGTTAACATCGCTGGCAAAACCTATCACAACGATTGCGCAAAGCGATGGTGACTATCATTCGCATATTTCATTACTTTCCTTTTATCGGCGTAATCAACCCAATTCGCCTTGCCATGACCGCTACCAGTATTGAACACAACGCCCAGTGGGTCATAGCCGATCCTGGGCCGCAACCCTGATGTAATTGCGTTTAGCCGTACTCAATAACAGTAAACCCTTCGTCATCTGTTGGTGCGGAGAAATAGCGCGTTATGATTTCGAATTGTTGATCGGTCGCGCTAAAGTCGTGTACACCCTCTGCGTTTCGGGCATGCAATCGGGCTTTACAGACCTCATCAGAGACTTTCAGATAATGCAGACGATGACTGGCACCTGACTCCTTAATGATACTCATCATCCATTCACGATGTGTAGGTGTGTTGGCCGGAAAATCCAGAACGACGGATAAACCTGCTCTGAGTAACGATACGAGGTGGGGCTTGATGGCGCTGCGGAGCTTCGAGGAACACTGCAAATAATCGGCTACTGAATGGATTTCATTGGCATAGAGCACCGCCAGCCACCGATCCTCACTGACGAGCACGGTGGCTGGCGAGGCAGCTAATTTCGCAGATAGCGTGGATTTACCTGATGCAATTTTTCCACACAGCAGGTGCAGCGTGGGTTTTCCTGCTGTGGTGACTCTATTGGTATCCATCATTTACCTCGCTAACAATTAACAGTAAGGCCCTCCTTACTGTCGCTTAACACTCACTGCATGGCTGCACTCTTCCCGCCTGCCAGACGGTACAGGCATACACCACCATTCCGGTAACGCCCAGAATCACGCCCACATAGGCGGTCGCGATCCAGCCGTAGCCTAAAGATACCGCCATGCCGCCCAGATAGGCGCCCATCGCGTTGGCAATATTCAGCGCGGAGTGATTCATTGCGGCGGCTAACGTCTGTGACTCTTTCGCCACGTCCATCAGGCGTATCTGCAGTGACGGCAGTAAAACCGACGAGGTACCAATCAGGAAAGTCGCCAGCATCCCACCCGCGACCTGCGTTGCCAGCAGCGGGAAGACAATCATAATGCAAATATTCCACAGCAGCGTCCAGCCTATCACCTTCAGCACGGTTTTATCCGCCAGCCGGCCACCCACCAGATTCCCGACAATCATCCCCAGGCCAAACGCGGCCATGGCCCACGGAATAAGCCGGGCGGACATGCCCGCCACGTGCATCAGGGTGGGTGCAATGTAGCTGAACACCGCAAACATCCCGCCAAAGCCGATCGCCCCCACCAGTAGGGTCAGCAACACCTGGCTGTTTTTCAGCGCGCCCAGTTCACGTAACGGATGAGCATCGCTGTCTGCCGAAGTGGCAGGTACAAAGCGCAATATCAGCATGCAGGTGACTAAGCCAATCACCCCGACAAACCCGAATACCACATGCCAGTTAAAGACTTGCCCTACCCACGATCCCAGCGGGACGCCAATCAGCGTGGCGATGGTTAACCCCAGCATCAGGGCACTGAGCGCCCTGCCACGCTTTCCTGCCGGAACCAGAGAAGCGGCCACCAGCGACGCTACGCCAAAATAGGCACCGTGCGGTAAGCCCGTCAGGAAGCGGGCGATAATCAGGCCGTGATAGCTTCCCACCAGCGCACTGCCTACGTTGCCAATAAAAAACAGCGCCATTAATGCCAGCAGCAGGTGTTTTCTCACCATCCGCGCCGCAATCACCGCAATCACCGGTGCGCCCACCACCACTCCAAGCGCATAGCTGGCAATCGCATTACCGGCCTGCGGTTCAGTGATGTGAAAAGAGCTGGCGACGCCCGGTAACAATCCCATGATGATAAATTCGCCGGTGCCAATACCGAACCCACCTAACGCCAGCGCGAAGATAGCCCAGCGTGCCGCTGCGGCACTCAAAACATTCTGGTTTTGCAAAACTCCCCCTTACAGGTTTCAAATTTCAGTGGCTTAAAACCCTTGCAGGCAAAACCTGACAAGATTCTAAACTAATTTGAGCCACATCACAGTTTTACAAAACTCAGGTTGATTTAAAAGTAATCGATTGCTCTCCAATACAGTATTGTCATCGATGTTTTTCCTGCGCTGCATGGGTTCCGCTGAGAAGCAGTTTGCCATGAAGCACAAAGCGGGATTTACGCGTCATGTTGAAATAGTAGAGGCCGCGAGGTGATCCCCCACCTGTGGCCGGAGAACACCTGCATGTTCGCCTCCGGCGGCCTCGTTATCACAGCTGCTTCTCATACAGCCGATAGCGCTTATAGGCCACCGCGCCGATACGCTCGAGGATATGGCGCATCCCGCTGTTGGATTCGAGGATCCACGACATCTCCAGCGCGTCGATCTGACGTCTGGCAAAGGGATCGCGCAGCGCTTCAATCAGCAGCAGAGCAATAATCGGCCCAGTGCGGCTAAATTGATACTCCTGCACCACCCCCATTAATGGCACGCGTGCGGTGCGCACCCCGCTGACTTTCAGGCGCCATAACAGTTTCGCCCAGCCAAAAGGCAGTAAGCGGCCGTTGAGATCGCGAATAGCCTCATTGAGGTTGGGTAAGCCGACAATAAAGGCACAGGGTTTGTCATCTATTTCAGCAATATAGATCATATCGTCTGGCACCAGATGCTTTAGCTGCTCTCCCATCACTGCAAATTCATGCTCGGTGAACGGCACAAATCCCCAGTTATTCTGCCAGCCTGAATTGAAAATCTGCCGCATTATCTGCATCTCTTCAGCAAAGCGCTGGCGATTAATAGTGCGAACGGTCACCTTTTTTCGCACTCTGTCCATTAGCGTGAATAAAGGCTTGGGGAAATGAAGATCGCTGCGCTGCATCCAATAGGCCAGCAGGTCAGTACCTTTACGGTATCCCTGCTGCTCCAGCGCGCGGGCATAATAGGTTTTACCATGAGTCATCATGGCCGACGGCGGTGTGTTAAAGCCGTTAATTAATAAGCCACTCTCCTGATTGATATTGAGCCCAAAGGGGCCGGTTATTTTTCTGGCACCTTTGGACTTCAGCCAGCTTTCCGCTGCGCTAAACAGCGCGCTAAATACCTCCTGATCTTTAATCGCGTCAATCATGCCAAAATGGCCGGTATCCTCACCATAAAGTTCACGGTGAAGCGTGTCTATTTGTGCCGTTATTCGGCCAACAATAACATTGTTTTTCCTGGCTACCCATGCCTGCCATTCGATATGCTCATTGCCTGGATTTTTCTCAGAAAGATGCTCCATGCGTTCCATATATAATGGCGCTATCCAGCCTGGATCGTTGTGATATAGCGAGGAGGGAAACGCAATGAAACTTTTAAGGTCCTGCTTATTAATGACTTTCTCGATGCGGATCATAACCACCCTGACTTATTTCAATTCATGAAAGCACAGCAAGTATTTAAGAATTAACTTATCTGGCGCTGTATTAGCACCTACCCTCTGAGCCAGTGATGACGGAAATTAGCGGAATGAATCTGTTCATCTTTACCACTAGATGCGTTTAACACCCTCAATGTGGAATAAACCATACACTTTTTAAAAATGGCGCGTCATACTAACTCCCGCTATGTTTTTCATCGGGCATGAGGTTTTTATGCTAATCGTTTATCAAAATAAAACTGAGCCATTTTTCACCCAACACCCTTACCGATATTTTTTCGCGTGACGTTTAACAAAAAACAACCTCTACCCTGCGTACTTCTCGGAGTTATCTGGCGGTTTTTAATCAATGGCTTTATTGCATATGTCTGAAACGAGTTCAATCCATTCTCTTCCTATGCGCTATGCTGATTTCCCCACCTTAGTGGAAGCATTAAATTATGCTGCCAGCGGAAGCACGGGAATGAATTTCTACGATCGGCACAATCAGCTCACTGCCGTATTGGAGTACCGCACGTTGAAACAGCGTGCCCTGGCAATGGCCCAGCGGTTATTAGCGCTTAAGCTAAAAAAAGGTGACCGTGTCGCCCTGCTCGCTGAAACCTGCCCAGGATTCGTCGAGGCGTTCTTCGCCTGCCAGTATGCGGGTTTAGTCGCAGTACCGCTCGCTATCCCAATGGGGGTCGGTCAGCGGGATTCGTATATCTCCAGGCTGCAGGGCTTAATGACAAATTGTCAGCCTGCGGCGATCGTGGGGAGTGAGGAGTGGTTACCCATCATCCGCTCCGCCAGCGTTAATAATCCGGGCATGCACATCCTTAGCCATCAGGCTTTGCACGCCTTACCCGCCGGGACAGCTGGCATGCCCGCTTTGTCGCCTGACGATATTGCCTATCTGCAATACACCTCGGGCAGCACGCGTTTTCCGCGCGGCGTGGTGATTACCCATCGCGCCGTGATGGCCAATCTACAGGCCATCAGTCACGACGGAATAAAACTGCGCGCTGGCGATCGCTGCGTTTCCTGGCTGCCGTTTTATCACGATATGGGACTGGTTGGCTTTCTGCTGACGCCGTTAGCCACCCAGCTATCGGTGGATTATCTGCGCACGCAGGACTTCGCCATGCGCCCGATGCAGTGGCTCAAGCTGATTAGTAAAAACCGCTGCAGCATCTCTGTTGCTCCCCCTTTCGGTTACGATCTCTGCCTGCGCCGCTGTAACGATACTTCGCTGGCTGAAATCGATCTCTCCAGCTGGCGCGTGGCGGGCGTTGGCGCAGAAAGCATTTCCGCCGAGCAGCTGGCGCATTTTGCGCAGTACTTTCGCCAGGTCAATTTCGATAGCCACGCCTTTATGCCCTGCTACGGTTTGGCGGAAAACACCCTTGCCGTCTGCTTCTCACCCGCGGCCTCAGGGACGTTGACCGACTGTGTCGACCGTGCAGTTCTCGAATATCACAGCCGGGCCGTCGCGCCCACGCCCAGCACCAAAGCCACCTCGACCTTTGTTAACTGCGGCAAGGCGTTGCCGGGTCACCGTATTGAAGTGCGTAGCGAGGACGGCACGCCACTGCCTGAACGTCAGGTGGGGCATATCTGTATATCCGGTCCCAGCCTGATGAGCGGTTATTTTCAGGATGCCGCTTCGCAGCAGAAAATCCAAGCGAGCGGATGGATGGATACCGGTGACCTGGGCTATTTGCACCAGGGTTATCTGTTTGTCACCGGCCGTAAGAAAGACCTGATCATCATTCGCGGCCGCAATATCTGGCCACAGGATATTGAGTATGTCGCTGAGCAGGAACCTGAGATTCATTCAGGTGATGCAATAGCCTTTGTGACCTCAGCAGGGCAGGATGAAGGGGCACGCATTATCTTACAGATCCAGTGCAAAGTGAGTTCGCAAGAGCGCCGGCAGCAGATCGTGCATTCACTGATGGCCCATATTCAAAGCGAGTTCGGCGTGACGGTTGATATCGAACTGCTGCCACCGCACAGCATCCCGCGCACCTCTTCAGGCAAGCCCGCCCGTGCCGAAGCGAAGAAGCGTTACCTCAGCGCCCTTGGCGTAGCGATCAACCCTCAAACCGAGCTGGCAGGTTAGTGAACAGGAGAGCAGTCGTGGCCATAACCGGCGCGACCGGTTTTATCGGCCGGCATATTG
The DNA here is from genome assembly GCF_014773485.1 of Erwinia aphidicola. Taxonomy (GTDB): domain Bacteria; phylum Pseudomonadota; class Gammaproteobacteria; order Enterobacterales; family Enterobacteriaceae; genus Erwinia; species Erwinia aphidicola. The sequence goes on from NZ_JACXBP010000006.1 coordinate 205,579, forward strand.
CCGACAACTTACTGGCGCGCGGCTTTTCCCTCCGAGCACTGACGCGCCAGGCATCTCGCCAGTCGATCAACCATCTCCAGTGGGTTCAGGGAGACTTGCAGCAGCCCGCATCTCTGGCGGAACTGGTGAGCGGCGCGGACAGTGTCGTTCACTGTGCAGGCCAGGTGCGCGGGCACAATGAAGCGGTTTTCACCCGCTGCAATGTCGGCGGCAGCCTGAATCTGCTGCAGGCGGCAAAGGAGAGCGGCCGCTGCCAGCGCTTGTTATTTATCTCCTCTCTGGCCGCGCGCCATCCCGACCTTTCCTGGTATGCGAAGTCAAAATATGTCGCGGAACAGCAGTTAAGCGCCCAGGCGTCACCCGTTGCGCTGGGAATTTTTCGCCCCACGGCAGTGTACGGGCCGGGTGATAAAGAGTTAAAGCCAGTGCTTAGCTGGCTGCTACGCGGCGTACTGCCGCGCACGGGCGCGCCTGACGCCAGGCTGTCGTTTCTTCACGTCAGTGATTTGGCTGAAGCGGTTAGCCAATGGCTCTGCGCCAAAAATCCCTTACCCCAACCCTATGAACTCTGTGACGGGTTAAGTACGGGATATAGCTGGGAGAGTCTGCGCCTGATTGGCGCGGAGGTGCGACGCGGCCCGGTGCGCTTAATCGGCGTCCCGTTACCGCTACTGAAATGGCTGGCTGATATTAGCGTATTTGCCTGCCGTATTGCGGGTAAAGAACCGATGCTGACCCGTAGCAAAATCCAGGAGCTTACCCACCACGACTGGTCGGCAAGCAACAACAGTTTATCTGAAGATATTGATTGGTTTCCAAAAATCACTTTGCAGCATGCACTGCGTGAAGGCTGGTTTTAAACATCTGATAAAGGGAAGTGACGAGCGCTATGATAAATCGAGAAGCGGTGATGGATTACATCCTCGCGTGTTTAGGCGGGATGGTCGCCAGTGAGGTTGAAATAAAACCGGAAAGCGATCTGATTGATGAACTCGGCCTGGAGTCCATCAAGGTAATGGATCTGTTGATGATGCTGGAAGAGAGATTTGATATCTCAATCCCGATCAATATCTTGCTGGATATCAGGACGCCAGCAGAGTTACGCGATGCGCTGCTGCCACAGCTGGAGAAGAGTTATGGGCCTCTATGATAAGTTCGCTCGCCTCGCTCGCCAGCGCGAACAGTTCCATCATTCGGGACTGACCCCATTCGGCACCTGTATTGATGAAATCTACTCCGCCACCGAGGGGCGAATTGGCAATAATAAGGTGCTTTTGGCAGGCACCAACAACTACCTTGGCCTGACGTTTAATCAGCAGGCAATAGCGGCGAGCCAGGCGGCAGTCGCCGCTCAGGGCACCGGCACCACCGGTTCACGCATGGCGAACGGTAGCTATGGCGCGCACCTTGCCCTGGAGCAGGAGCTGGCGCTATTTTTTGACCGCCCCACCGCCATCGTATTCTCCACTGGCTATACCGCCAATCTGGGCATCATCAGCACGCTGGCCACCCCGGACGCCGTGGTGCTGCTGGATGCCGATAGCCATGCCAGTATCTATGATGCTTGTGCCATGGGTGGCGCCACGATTATCCGCTTTCGCCATAACGATGCCAGCGATCTGGAGCGCCGCATGCTACGCCTTGGCGAGCGCGCGCGTGAAGCCATTATTATTGTTGAAGGTATTTATAGCATGCTGGGTGATGTCGCCCCGCTGGCAGAAATTGTCGACATCAAGCGGCGCCTTGGCGGCTACTTAGTGGTGGATGAAGCGCACTCTTTCGGCGTAATGGGCGCCAGCGGGCGCGGCCTGGCGCAGCAGCTCGGCGTTGAGCAGGATGTGGATATCATCGTAGGGACATTCAGTAAAAGCCTGGCATCCATCGGGGGATTTGCCGTCGGCGGCGCAGCCATGGAGGTTCTGCGCTATAGCAGCCGCCCATACATTTTCACCGCCTCGCCCTCACCCTCCAGTATTGCCTCGGTGCGCTCCTCATTACGCACTATTGCGCAAAAACCCGAGCTGCGCCAAACGCTGTGGAGTAACGCCCACCGCCTTTATCACGGTCTTGCCGGGCTGGGGTATGAAATGGGGCCGCACATCAGCCCGGTGGTACCGGTAATGATTGGTTCGAAAGAGGACGGTTTACGCTTCTGGCGCGGGCTGATTGCACGTGGCGTCTATGTCAACCTGGTGTTACCGCCTGCCGCCCCCGCAGATATCACCCTGCTGCGCTGCAGCGTGAATGCAGCCCACAGCGACGAACAGATTGATACCATCATTCAGGCCTTTGCTGAGCTGAAGCGCTAATTTCCCCGTCAAAGTAAGAGCAGATAAGCTGTTTGATCGCAGTCAGTGGCGTTTATCAAAGCGATAAATCAGCAGCAAAGCGCCCAGCATCAGCAGCCCTGGCACTGCCAGCGTGGTGAGCGGGGCATTCAGCGCCAGCAGCAGCCCCAGGTTAACGATTATCTGATAGCTAATGTAGGTGAGCAGCCCGACTATTACCCCCGAGGCTAATCGGCTGCCCAGCCCGGGCGAACGCGGCGCGCTAAACGTAAAGGGAACGGCGAGTAAAATCATGGCGAGGGTTAACAGCGGGCGCCCCAGCTTTTGCCAGAGCGCCATGCGGTACTCTGCCGAGGGCTGACCGCTATCATGCAGGTAGTGAATGTACAGGCGCAGCTGGTGGATGGAAAAGCTGCCGCCCGGCAGCGTGAGTTCGGCCAGGCTCATCCGGCTAAAGATCGAGCGCCAGCGCAGACTTTCTGTCGATGACAGGGTCTCTTTGCCGTTCTGCCAGCTCTTTAGCCTCACGCCGTGCAGTATCCAGCTGCCGTCTTTCAGCACCGTGGCTTTCGCGGCGAAAATATAGCTCGCCAGCGACAGGTCAGGAAGATAGTAAAATATCTCCACGCCCACGGGTTGCTGCCGGGCATCGAGGGTTTTCACTGTGGCAAATTCATTATCTTTCCTCGCCCACAGCGCGTTTCTCACCCCTCCGCTGTCAGGATCTTCAGCCACGGCCGCCGCTTTCAGCTGCAAAGCACGCTGCTGTAGCGGTGAAGCCACCCACTCATCAAGCGCGGCCAAAGCCACCGTCAGCATGACGCCAGCGGCCAGCGCGGCGAGAGAAATTTTGAAAATTGACCAACCCGCCACCCTCATCGCGGTGAGCTCCAGACTTTTTGATAATTGCCCCAGCCCGACAATGCCACCGATCAGCGCGATAAACGGTCCTAAATCAATCAGGCTTCTCGGCGATGTCATCAACACCACCAGCAATGCCTGGGTCCAGCGGTAGCCACCCGGGTTGACGTCATCAAGCTCGTTAATCAGGTTAAACGTGGTGAACAAGGGCATTAACATGCCTGCGGCAGCGGCGAATCCGATAAAGATATGGCGAATTAAATAGCGAGTTAACAGCGTCATGGTCGGTATCTCTGCCAGAGCGAAAAGTCGCGCGCCATCAGCAGCAGCAGCCCGAGAAACATCATAACGGAGAGGATCCAGACGCCGGGTATCAGGGCAAACGTACCGTTGGCAACCAGCGTGCGGCTGAGATTACCGCCGTAGAAGATCAGGGTGAACAGCACCGTTAACGGCAGCAGCGTGGCAAAACGCCCCTGCCGCGGCTTAATGCGGCTGAGTGGAATAGCCAGCAGCGCCATCAATAGCGTGTTAATGCCACGACTTTCGCGCCACTGCAGCTCGGCCCGGTCGGCAGGATCGCGGGAGCCTGACAGCGTCAGGCTCGGGGCGGATTTACGCTTCAGGCCGGGGTTTTGCCGCAGCGGCTTAAGCTGCAGCTTCATATGACGGTAAATCATCTGGTTATCCCCCGCCCCCTGGTGCTCCAACACGTCAGAGGTGCCCGCGTGCAGCATCACGGAAGGTGCGTTCGGTGACGGGTTCAGCACCCTCACCGTGTGGGCCCGATAGACACGGCTGCTATGAGCGGACGGGGTGTAAATCAGCACATCGCAGAGCATGCTGTTAGCGGAGTCGACCTCTCCTGCCAGGATCATCCGGCCATCATCATTGACGTTAAATTTATTGGCAATAAGGTGGACAACATCCAGCTCCGATTGCGACTGCTGCTCCAGCTGATAGATCTGCCCGTAAGCCCAGGGTCTGACAAACAGGGAGAGCAGCATCACCAGCATTGCCAGCGGAATGGCAAAAATCATCACGGCTTTGTAGAGGCGCAGTGGACTGGCCCCCGCGGCAAAAATCGCCGTGATTTCCGAGTCATTCCAGAGCTGACCCAGCGTGACGCCAACGGCAACATACAGCGCAACCGGCAGCAGCATTTCCAGCGCAATCAGAACCTTATAGCAGATGATATCGAACACCACTTTCAGCGCCAGGGTACCGCTCGCCGCATCGGTCAGGTAGCGTTGCGCGGAATAGCTGGCAAAAATAAAGATCAGAAAACCTGCCAGAGTCAGCACTAAGCGCTGGGTCAGACTCACGATATAGCGTTCTATTAGCAGCATGGTTTACGCGCCTCAAGGAGTAGCGGGCAGCGGCGCCGGTTGAGCACGGCTTGGCTTCAGCAGGTCATGCACGCTGTGCAGCAGCTGGCAGACCTCCTGCTCAGTCAGCGCGCCATCTTTTGCCCACTGGATATGCCCGTCTTTATCCAGCAGCAGAATCGTGGAGCTTGCTGGCTTAAGATGCCAGGTCTTTCGCCCCAGCCCCTGGCTGTCGATAATAAATTGTGCCCAGGGGTACTTTCTTTTATTTTTCTCGACTTTTCTGCCGACAAAAAAACCCGAGCCGGGAATTTCATCGTCGGTATTGACGATGGTTGTCGGTTGAAACTGTTTATCTGGAAATTGTGCGCGCTTAATCGCTTTAATCAGTAACGCATTTTTGTCCTTGGCGGAGGTGCGCCCAGCAATATACTGTAACACGCGTACTTTGCCCGCCAGCTGCGGACTCGACCAGGGGCGATAGCGGATATTATCTTTATCGAGCACCAGCTCACCCCGCTCGCTTATGGTCAGCGGCGCCATCTGCTCACCGACAATAAAATTGTGTGCGCAGGCCATGAGTGGGCATAACAACAGCGATGTGAGTAGCAATCTGCTTAACGTCATCACGCTGCGCTTATCGCTAAAATCCGCGCACTGATCTTCACCATGGATAACGTTCAAGCCATAATGCCAGGCGCTGGCGAATATCGTCATCTAATCGTGACGGTGAATCGTAGGCATTGCGCCCGGTCAGACTATCCCTCACCATCTCATCATGTCGGTCTCCCATTAGCCCATTTATGGCGGCTAAATAACGGGAAACCTGACGGAGGTGCAGGTTTTGAGGATTAAGGGTTCTGAGCGTGTCAAAGCAGGAGACCTGCTGACTGATAATCTTACGTACCGTATGGAACTCCTTTCCGCTCAGCAGAGGTTTGCGGATAAATGCGTTCAATACGTGCATCTCCCCCTGGCAATACGCAATAAAATCCTGCTCTGTGTCTAATTTTATCTGGCGCAACGAATGATTGACCATCTTCCACACGGGGGGGCTGAGATAAAATCGCAGAATGCGGGCGTAAAAAATAAGGTTCTTCTTATCATCATGGCGAAAGGCATCCTGTAATTTACCCAAAAAAACCGTCGTTTTACTGAACCACAGACTGGAGGCATGATGTTGACAATAAAGGCGCTGGGCAAAACGCAAATGCTTATAGCGCGCACGGATCAATTTATATTTTAAGCGCTCAGCTTCAGATAAGTGACCTTCATTCAGAAGCTTATTAATAAGGTCGAGTAGCTCCTCACGCGTAAAGCCCTCTTCCCAGTACTGCAGGCACAAGGCGTAATTATCCTGAATATTTTTCTGCGGGCCGTGTAAATCGATAACATCGGGCAGGCTGATATTTTCATCAACCAAATCATCCTCATCCACTGCCGCCAGCAGCTGCTGTAGCGTCTCAGGCGGAAATTTCCGCCACTCAATGTTACCGCTCATTAATGACTCTCTTTAGGCTTGGTGAAGGGTAATAAATGGCGATAGTGCCAGGCCCGCAGAGTTGGAATGAACGACAGCAGCACGTCTAAACACTGCCCTGCAAGATAGGCGTAAGCCGCACCTGACACGCCAAAAAAATGGGACAAAACAATTAACAACGCAATGTAACTGGCTGAAGAGAGCGTTTGTGCCACGAGGAAAACGCGTTGTTTACCCGCCATAAACAGCAGCGACTCCTGTGGAAAACCCAGCATAGAGACAACGATCGCGCCGAGCATGATCTCTATTAAGTGATAGGCCTGCAGATATTGCTCGCCAAAAACTGAGGAGATAACGGGTTTACCGACCACCATCACCAGCAGCGCCACCAACACGCCAATGCCGCCGGCTAAGCAGGCAGATTTCAGCCCCAGTAGCCAGGGCTGGCTGCTGCGCGGATCCAACCGCATCACTTCGGGGTAGAAGCTCTTTTCCATTAGCTTAGCCGGGGAGCCTGTCGCATCAAAAAAGGTCGTGGCAATTTTAAACAAGCCGGCCGCTGCCGGCCCTAACACTATCCCCACTAACACCGTACTGCAGGAATTGCGCGCTGACCAAATTGAGTGGGCGAAGTTGGTGGTCCAGACAAAATTCCAGGCCCCTGCCAACCTGCTGGCAGGGGCAAATAAGCGAGGGCGCAGTGCGTGATGAATGTTTCTGCGCCGCAGTTCGCGGGCGGCAAACCACCAGTAGAGCACTCCCCCGATCAGATTAGAGGCATACCAGGTGATAATGAAACCGGCGAAGCCCAAATCCCCCAGGTAAGAGATGACGCTGCCAGCAGCGCGCAATAGCGGCCTGACCGCCTGCTGGATCGCAATCAAATCAAAGCGGTCAACGGCGCGCAAAATCCCCGTGGGCGTCGATGCCGCCAGCGAAGGGATCAGCGTGCAGTAAAGTATTGCCAGCCACAAGCTCTGCCTGTCAAGCCCTAGCGAGTGTGCCAGCAGCGGCAACAGCAGCATGCCAGCCACCACGGCAATGGCACCACTGGCGATATCAAGGGCAAAGGAGAAAGAGATAACATCGCGAAACTGCCGAATATTTTTATTATCTACCGCAGTTGCGCCATATTTAACCACCAGCTGCCAGGTCTGGAACTTAATAACATCGCTAATGCCTTTCGCATAGGCCTGAATAACCACCAGCACGCCAAACATCTGCGTCGACATACCTTTGCCCGCGCAGGAGAGTGCAACCAGCCCCAGCAAAGCGCTCAGCGCATTACTGGAAGCCAGATAAGCCGCATTACGAAGAATGGTACGAAACACACCATCAGAGAACCAATGTTTCATGGAAATAGACCCACGTGCGAACCATTAAGCCAGTTCAGGAAGTCACTCGCTGAGCGCCTTTTTAAGGTGAGTATGTTGAGCCACGGAAGAAACCAGCTTAAGCGCTTCGCTCAATACGCTGTTATAGGGCGCGCGGGAGTCAAGCACAAAAATCCGCGCATGATTGTAATTAATCTTTTGCATCACGGAGATTTTATCCCGTAGCTCTTCATAATCATGGTCTGGCTTGCGGGCAAGCGCCGTCTCGATATCAATATCCAGGCGAATAACCAGTTCAGGACGGCAGTTCGCCATTTTCTGGTATAAACGGCGTTCGCGCTCGGCAAGATATGTCATCCACCCACTGCTCACCCTTTCAATACCAATCCCTGGCCCATCATAGTAAAACCCTGAAACTTCCGCCTGCGGATAGCGATCGCTAATCACCAATACTCCACGCTTTGTCAGGCGCCGTACTTTGCGTAAATTCGCCATGCGGCGTAGTGAAAAAGCATACATAATCAGCGCGGCCCATAAGGGAGGTGCCTTGCTGCTCATACGTTGAGTTTCTGAGGATTTTTTTGCCAGCCGTCGCTCCAGCCAGACACCAATAATCGGCAGGCGCTTAATTTTGTCGCCATCCTCACCGGACAGCACACCTAAGTAGCGGCGTTCGCTCATCCCACGGGCTTGCATATTTTTGACTAAATCGGCCGTGAGCGTTGATTTACCGGTGCCGTCACACCCCACCACGGCAACTAACCCGGCGATATAGCTGGCAGAGGCGTCTGTATTGACAGGGGGTCTATTTATCGCCATGGGTTTCTCTCAAAGATCGTTAAAAGGCTAAATGCCGGGCGAAGCCAGAGACGCGTTTATCACGCGCAGTGATTTAGCTAAAATCTTGTCGGCGGCCTCAAGGCCATTTAAGTCGCAAATCGTCGCGCCGTTGAAAGTCAGATGCGGAATAACCGCGCTCTTCTCGCGCAGTGAAGAAAGCGCGTGGTCGGGCTTGCGCGCATGCGCGGTTCCGGCATCCACATTCAAACGGATCAGCAGCAAAGGGGGATAGGAGGCCATCCACTGATAGATCTTTTTCTCGCGCTTTCTCAGTGCGCTTACCCACCAACTTCCGCCTGCTGTTTTGTCCAGCTGTGGACCGTCAAAACGAAACCCCGCCACTTCAGCCTGGGGATAGCGATCGGTAACCAGTAAACAGCCATTTTTACAGCGTAAAAGCATGCGCAGAAATTTATAAGCCCGCCAGCAGGAGAGTAAAAAAATCACCAATGCCGTTACTGCATCCGGTGGCTGAGCACGGCGATGGTGAACCTGGCTGGCTTTTTTTTGCAGATAATAGCCAAATGATGCGCCAATAATAGGAATTCGACTAATCCATTCGCTAATACGCCCGGAGGATTGCCCAAGATATAATAATTCTGTGGGTTCCTGTAACGAGAGATGACTCACCAGGCTTGCGGCTAGCGTTGATTTTCCTGCACCATCACAGCCCGTAATGGCAATAACCCTTACAGGAGCATGACGGCTAAAATGAGGCGCCTGACGATTCACATAAAAACCAATATCCAAAAAATTTGCCCAATGCTAATAGATCTTTTCACCTATCGATTTGCGTATAAGTGCGGTAGCAGAACTATTTATTTTTATCGCTATTTACACCGCGTTCGCTTGAAGCGAAAGCAATTAGAGCGTATTTTTTCCAGGTGCAATTTAAGGAAGAAAGTTATGCAATCCAAAATGCCCCCGCTTATCGCGGTTATTGGCAGTGATGGTTCAGGGAAGTCCACCGTGTGTGAACATCTGATTAAGCATTTAAATAAATACGGGCCATCGGTCAGAGTTCATCTCGGTAAGCAGGCCGGCAATGTGGAGCGTGCCGTGATTAAACTTCCCCTGCTGGGGAAAATGCTGGCCACAACCATCCGTCGTAATAAAGTCAAAACCGCCAAAGTGCTGCCAGGAACATTGCCAGCGGCAGTGATAATGTTTTTTGTGCTGAGGCGGCTATGGCGCTTCAGGCATATGCTGGCCTGTCGCCGCCGCGGATTGATCGTGGTCAGCGACCGTTTTCCGCAGGTGCAGTTGCCAAACACCTACGACGGCACTGTTTTCCCCGCCGCTGCCTCGGGCAGCTGCGCTGTTAACTGGCTGGCCCGGCAGGAACGCCGCGCATTTCACTGGATGGCGCAGCAAAAACCGGATCTGGTGATTAAACTCCATGTTGATCTCGAGGTGGCCTGCGCCCGCAAGCCCGACCATCAGCCTGAATCGCTCGCGAAGAAAATTGCTGCCACGCCGCTGCTCACATTTGAAGGGGCACAGATTGTCGATATTGATGCGAATCAGCCGCTAAAAAAGGTGCTTGAAGCGGCAGTAAAAGCCGTCGCGGATTTTATGACCGCTCGCTCAATAACCCTGGCCTGTGAACACCCGTCGGATAAACATTCGAGCACCTGAACCCTGTTGCGAACAAGCCTGGCCAGCAGCTAAGAAGAATCCCAGCCTGCGGCTAAAACCCTCAGAAAGCAGAGTCAAATGCGTATAATGCCAGCCAGGAATCGTTCTCTAACAACGGGTGGATCTTTTCATGTCAACACGATTATTTACTGTTTCTGCGGCAATCCTTGGTGGATGTGCCCTGTTTACCCCTTTGCTCACCTTCGCCGCTGATGACATTGCGCCAGCACCGATTGTGATTCAGGGAGCAATGCCGATTGAAGCCGAGCATTTTGCGGCCAGGCTCGACAACGCCAGGCTACAGCAAATCGGCGAGTGGCGTTTCTGGAAAGGCACCGTTGAGGGTTACCCGGTTATCGTTTCCGAAACCCTGAAAGGCATGTCGAATGCTGCTGCTGCCACCGCACTGGCGGCCGTGGAGTTCAAACCCGTCGCGATTATCAATCAGGGTACTGCAGGCGGCCACGACCCGGCGCTCAACGTCTACGATATTGTGGTCGGCAAATACTCGGTCAACCTGGGCGCGTTCAAAACCCCAGCCCAGGCAGCAGGCCAGGGCAGTCATGCCCTTGACTGGAAGCCAATGGATTTGCTGGCGTCAAAAGGCAGCGCGGGCGAGGATAAGAACGCGCACAGCATCCGTCAGTTTGCCGCCGACCCGCTGCTGCTGAAAGCCGCAGAACAGGCAATGCCAAAGTATAAAAACGGGAAAGTTGTCGAAGGCGTTATCGGCTCTGCCGACGTCTGGAACAGTGAACTAGACCGCATTCGCTTCTTCCATGAGCATTACCAGACGTCGGTTGAAGAGATGGAAACCGCCTCCGCCGCGCAGATCGCCTCCCTGTTCAATATTCCGTTTATCGGCATCCGGGTGCTGTCAAATAACATCACCAATAATGGCAAATACGATGCGAAAACCGGCTTAGTCTGCCAGGACTATGTTTACGATGTATTGAAGTCATGGATTCAACTTATCCATGAGAAAAAAGCTGAACGTAAAGCAAAAATGGACTAACGCTATCAAAAGGCCACGCCGCCGCGTGGCTTTTTTATCGAGGGACGCATGGATAATATTAATAAAAAAATGGGAATAGTGACCTATATCGATAACACTGAAAATATGCTGCAGGAGTTTACCTGGCTCTACAAGAGCTGGATCCACAGCGGCAGCTGGCGAACATCCGATCTGATTATCGTTCACCATCCGGCTATCGGGGGGCAATTACCACAAGAGCCCGGTATCCGCTTGATAGCGCACGAACCGCTCTCGCAAACCGACCCGCTGTTTCATGATTATCATTTCATTAACTCCATTGCCTGCCTCAGCGGTCCCCATATTGACCCCATCATCAAACAGTATCAGTGGCTTTTACGCACCGATGCCGATGTGTTTTTAACCCCCTATTTCGCCAATTTTACTCCTGCCTGGCCCGTTCACGGCTGTGGCGGGTACCATTTGACGGAAGATTTCAGGCAAAAAATGCTCGATTTTTGTCGCCGCCAGGGTGTTAATCACACTCAGCGGTTTGGCTGCGGGCATTCAATAATATTACCAGCCGAGTTGATGATCGCTTTTCTGCAACGCCAGGTTTACTGGTGTTATAAACTGGCAGAGGACTTTGGAAGCGATAGCGCCAATTGGGGAGCCTGGCCCGGCTGGTATCGCGGCGTGCTAACCATGTATGCGGCAGAGATTGCTGCAAATGAAGGCTGGGATAAATACCTGAGGGAGGGACGCGAGCGGATCCTTGATATGAACAGCTCCAGCCATAACCCCATCGATGCACTCACACTGCACATTCATTCCTCACACTATGATATTCATTTTTCCAAACACCAATATCGTGCGGGCAGCTACGCGGCCATTGATCCCCACTCACTAGATATCCGCTGCATTGATGATTATTGCCTGTGGATTTGTATGACGCCGATAGACACCATCAAAGCACAGGCTTTTTATCTAAGATAGGCGCTTAATAATCAGAGTTAATCAGCACTCTTTCGCCAAATGCACCGTTCCGCGGCAGCGGCAGGTTGGAGGAGTTCAACGCTCTGAGCACCCGGATCCCTTCTGCGCCAGCGGCGCGGGCATCGGTAATGTCGCTATCCGCATCACCGTAATAAATTTGAATATGGTGGCTGCGAATATCATTCACCTTCGCGCCTTTGCCTGGCGCGGTGAAAATCACCGGGTTCATCTTATCGGCTGCAATCCCAAAGTCTTTGGCAATCTGCGAGCTGATCGTTTCATGGCCGCTCTTCGGCTTGGGTCGCCCGGTGATAAACCAGATGCGATCGCCGCGCTCAAGATGCAGTTTTATTAACGCTTGCGCAGATTTTTTTGGCACCGAAAACGCATCCCACCCGTTGCTCACCTGCTCCCAAAACTCATCATTTTTGAGAAAGTCATTGCTGCCGGGAGAAAACATCTGCTGGCCGTGATAGAAGGCAGGTGTTGAGTAGAACACCGTATCATCAATATCAAAGCCAACATCAATCGGCGCTTTACCCTGCAGCCCTTCGGCGATCTGAGCGGTGGTGATCCAATGAATCGCATACTGCTGATTGAGCTGTTGTAGCGTGGCTCCCGCCTCACTCACCTCCGGCACCTCTGCAGCGCTCCAGGCCGGGGCAGTTGAGAAGAGTGAAGCCAGCAGCAGCAAGGCCGGTTTATGACGTAAAAACAGGGACATCTCTCATCCTTATTGTGGCGTTAGAACAGGTTAAAAGCGTAGTCGATTTGGAAATCAATCGAATGATTTATCGCGCGTTTAGGTTTCCCTTCTGCGCTGAGAATCGGGCGATTTTTTTGATTCTGATAATTCCATGATGGCCCACCAGAGAGCTGGAAACTGAGTTTTTTCACCGCCGACGGTTGCCATTTTGAGAAGAGAATAGTTTCACCGCGCCGGATAGCATGATCCCGATACTTAATGCCCCAGCCGAAGGCGCTCTGCAGCCCCAGCTTGATTTCCGGCGTCACGAGATATTCAGTCGTCCAGGCCACCATTTTCTCATTGTTGACGACATAGTCATTACCCCAGGCATCGGCCATCGAAGAGAATCGCCCACGGCTGTTTTTCGCCATATGGCGCTCAAAATAGCCAAGGCGATCGCTGGATTTCGCTTTGGTATAAGAAGCGCCAATCTTATGTTTCCAGCTTTTCTCGCGCCACTCAACATAGACGGACGGATGCCAGGCATCATTGTTGAACGGCCGATAATCTGCACTCATCGCTTTCCAGTTTTTCAACGCATGATTGTAATACAGCATACCTAATACATTGACCTGATTGCCGGACAGCGCCGCAGGATGCCAGCCCAGTTCAAGCCCATGGCGTTGCAGGTACTGCTGGCTTTCGCCAAAGAAGTAGAGCGCACTGTACCCCGGCTGTTTGTACAGCAGCTCGCCGGTAGAGAGGTGGCCGATCTCTGTTTTGCGGTCCGCCGTGGCGAAGTGGATCTGCTGCGGTGCGCCTCTGTCGCTATAGCGCGTCAGCCAGGCGCCGCGCAATACCCAAGGCCCTGCGCCGCTGTCCATGCGCCAGCCCTGATAGGTGCTGGGAATAGTGCGGCTGGAGTTAGTTATCGCCCCCCACTGATGGACGATTTGCCAGCCGGAATAGAGTTTTAAATAGCTGTCGTCGCCTTCCAGCTTCGCTTTAGCCAATAGCTGGCCCAACTTATGGAACCCCCTGGCGTGGCCGTTATGGTTATACAGCACACTGCGCCCGGCGAAGTCATCGCTGGCCGCCAGTTTGTACACCTGATAATAAGAGGCATCAAGCCCGATAATATCGGCGAAATAGCCGGAGTTGTAGTCCAGCGATATTCCCTGCCCCCAGGCTGTCTGCACCGAGCTATCTCCAGAATCTGAAGTATTCAGATTCTTAAATTGATTCCTGAAGGAGATTTCCGCGTGACTGTCGGTGATAAAACGACTTAATGAGTCAGTTAACTGCAAGGAGGAAGTTTCGAAGGCGCAGAGTGGCAGCGGCGCCAGCGTGAATAGCGCAGCAGAAAACAGGAACGTAGGTTTACCGGATAGCGTCAATAACATGTGTGAAATCCTTTTCTTATTGATTAATGGCTGAACTCCTGTCAGCGGGCGGCGCAATAATATCAAAACGTTCCGCAGGTAAAGTGATAAACCTCACAATTAACCGTTATTACTGGAAAAACTCAGCACCATTCAACAAATATCAAAGCTATTCTTATCGCTTGTCGTTACTTATTACGGCATGCTTGCGATATTTCTGGCGTAATAAATTGCGGGCGTACCGAAATAAAAGGTCCGTCCATTCGTTGTAGAGGTCGACCACTGAGGGATCCCCAGAAATGACTTCCATCGCTAAACGTCCGCTAACCGGTCTGAGCTCAGCCTGAGCACGCCGGAACGGCAAAAGACGCTCGCTGCGGGTTTTAAACCGCGACGCTGAGGCTTTGGGTGCAAGGAGGGAGGGCTGATTGCAGCAGGCCCACGGCCAGGGATGGCCGTGAGCCAGGCTACAGGGATGTATTCATGCCGGTGCGGTAAGCAGCCCTCCCTCCTGAAACCGGGCACCTGTCATCCCGCAACCCTATTCAAATCAATTTTTATGGAGATTCCTCAGGGATTGACCCTGTGTACCGGTCGACCCGTCAGCGTCAGTGCAGGGTCGGAAACAGGGAGACCACATTGCTGCCGTCAGCCGCGGAAAATCGGGCGTTATAGCGCAGGCGGAAGTCATGCATCTCCTGCGCATCGGGTTCAATGTCACGCAAAAAATTCAGCGCCAGCCGCACATGTTCAGCGGAGATCTCGGTTGGCAGGTAGGCTTTGCGCAGCACGCCGCGCCAGAAAGCGATGCTCTCGTCCGACTCATCGACAATACACACCTGGTAGATAAACAGCACGCTGGCGGCATTGGCGAGGTGGCTCTCATTTTCCACCGTCAGATAGTCAACGAACTCCTCGCCTGCGCTTTTCCCCATCAGGCTAATCAGCGACTCGACGTACACCGGGTCGAGATTGAGCCGCCGGGTTAACGCCTTCACCGCACGGCGCGGGCGCGAATTCAGCACGCGAAAACCAATAATAAACACCACTACCAAAGTTAAAAGCATCAGCCAGATCATGCACTATCCTGTTGAAAATGAAATCAGCCGCGCAGGGCGGAAGGCGTCATGCCGTATACGCTTTTAAAGCGATTGCTGAAATGACTTGAGGAGTTAAAGCCGCAGCGCAGCGCGATTTCGGTCAGCGGCAGCGTGCTGTGGCGCACCAGCTGTTCGGCCTGCGCCATACGCCGCTGCATCACATACTGGTGCGGGGCCAGCCGGGTCGACTGTTTAAACATGCGCGCAAAGTGAAACTCGCTCAGATCCGCGACCGCCGCCAGCTCCCCCAGCGTCAGCCCATTGCCCAGATTGGCATCAATAAACGCCAGCACGTTACGCAGCACAATGGGTGCCAGCCCGCCGCGCACCGTTGGCAGCTGCCACTGTACTTCGCTGTAGTGCTGTAACAGGTGAGTCATCAGCAGCGTTGAGGCGGAGCTGAGCGTAAGCTGGTTGGCGTTCTGCCGCCAGTCGCTGCTCAGCAGGAAGTGGCGATAGAGCTGGGTAATGCGCTCATCCTGCTGGAACACTTTTTCATCCAGCGCGATGCTGGCCGGGCTGCGGTCCCAGATCTGCAGCGCCAGATTTTTCAGGTGCTGGTCGGTGCAGTAAAGGTGGACAAAAGAGAACTCGCCACGAATATCCCACGTTGACTCGCTGTCCTGCGGCATCAGGCAGAAGCGATCCGGCGCGCCGCCGTTCTGCCAGCCGGAGCGGGTCTTATGCCAGGTGTCAAAACCCGCCTCAACGTACAGGCTCAGCGTATGGTGGTCGCTCTTTTGCGTCACGCAGTCGAAATCATTGCGCCAGGCTGCCAGCTGGATCCCGGAGCCAAGCTGCACGTGGCCCTGCAGGCGCGCACGATGCTGACTGAGATTTTCAAAGGCCTGATAGACGTTTTTCATGGCAACCGATCGCAAATTGACAGGCATTTAGTTTAAGGAGCCTGACCGCCGGATACCAGATGTTAGCGATTGGCCGGCAAAAAAAAGCGCAAGATTTTGCAAGTCACCACAGCCTGCTGCAAGTCAGCGGTGGGCAATCGGGCCACACTACGCGTAAATCCCAGGATATTAAGGTAGCCATGAACGCGTTATTGTATTTTTTAGTGGTGGTGATTTGGGGAACAACCTGGATTGCGATAGTGATGCAGCAGGGGGTGGTGTCAATCACCGTGTCCATTTTCTGGCGCTTTCTGCTGGCCGCCGCGGCAATGATGCTGGTGCTGGGCGTGCTGGGCCGCCTGCGCAAACTCTCCCTGCGCGACCACGCATTCTGCCTGCTTCAGGGCTGCTGTGTGTTTGGCTTCAACTTTGTCTGCTTCTATCACGCCGCCTCTTATATCAGCAGCGGGCTGGAGTCGGTGATTTTCTCCATGGCGGTGCTGTATAACGCCGTTAACAGCTGGCTCTTTTTCCGCCAGCGCCCGCACCCTAACCTGCTGCCCGCCGCCTTACTCGGCATTACCGGCATCGTCGCGCTGTTCTGGAACGATTTGGTCAGCACGCAAATGGCACCGCAGCTGCTGCTCGGGGTCGGCCTGAGCGCGCTGGGGACCTTCGGTTTTTCGCTCGGCAATATGATCAGTACCCGCCACCAGCGGCGCGGGCTGGAGACGCTCTCTACCAATAGTTACGCGATGTTTTACGGCGCCATGGTGATGGCGGGCATCAGCCTGTTTCACGGCGACCGCTTTATGCCGGAACTGTCGGCGCGCTACCTCGGCTCGCTGTTTTATCTGGCGATATTTGGCTCCGTGATTGCCTTCGGTGCCTATTTTACTCTGGTGGGGCGCATCGGGGCCAGCCAGGCTGCCTACAGCACGCTGCTGTTCCCGCTGGTCGCCCTGACCCTCTCAACGCTGTATGAGGGCTACGTCTGGCACCTGAATGCAGCGATCGGGCTGGTGTTGATTCTGCTGGGTAACCTGGTGATGTTTGCCAGGCCAGGGCTGTGGCGATTTGCTCAGCGCCCCGCCTCTTCCTGACAACATCATGGTTAGTATGATAAATATAATAATCACCGCTGAAATGAATATCGGGATAAATTAGACAGTGCTGTTAACCATTATTGTTGAAAAATTTTATTAATCGTTTCACATTATTAATACCATAATCTTTCGCCCGGTTAGCCGGGCGACAAATATCGGCATAGCACCTATACTTCCTTTGGTAGTAAATATATTTAACCAACGAAGTGGAGGTCTTTTTGACTATTTCTGATGAAGATGAACTGCACCACGTCATGATCGGCGAAGCCGCAATGAACCTAATCTTCAGCAGGGAAGAAGTGAGTATCGGTTCGCTCATCAACCAGCTACAGCACATGGCGCGACTGGAGGAAGATGATGACAGACTACTCAAGATTTGGGCGGCGCGGAAATGGCTGTTGCAACACAAACAGGGCAGCACTGACGCCTATAAAAAGCCGCACTGGCTAACCGCCGGGACGGAGCATGCAGACCCCGGCAACCGCGAGGCTGATATCCGCCTGCATCGTTTTTCCGATAGTGAAAATACGGAATCCTAACCGGCTGACCGCCGGATACTTTCAACCTTAACGTCAGGGATGACGTTAACAGATAACATTGGTCACGCTTCAACTAGTGAAAGCTCTCCAGCAGATAGCGGAACGCCTGCTGATAGATATCTTTGAGGCGTGATTCTGAGGCTTGCTCGCTGTGAGCGTGCAAGGTCAGCAGGACACTCTTCTTGTCCAGCGCTTTACCGCTGGCGATTAACTCGGATACTGCGCGTCCTATTACTGCATAAATTTCCGCTGGATAGTGGTGATCTTTGCCGTGCACGTGTACCCCTTGTGTGACTGGATGTACAGACAGTATAGCATTTGCCAGGAACGCTGCTCTTTCAGCACCACCAACCGGTACTACACGCCGTACCACACGCGGATTTATGACCCTGTTTTCGGAGTCATCCGGGTTATGGCGAATCAACGCGCCACAAAAAAAATTAAAATAATTAAACCTTGCTAATGAAGACCAGCCATGTTTTTATAGCCTCATCGGTTTGGAATACAGACCTTATGAAGCAGTTTTAGTAAAGCAGTCCTCAGTTCAAGTGTTATCCATAGATATCCTTTCTCATGAGCCTCCTCCTAAGTGCCCAATAAGTAAAACTCTGAAAACAGGCCTTCTGCCACACTGTGTGGCTCAAAATTAAGGAAATATTTATGTCTAATAAAATGACTGGTTTAGTAAAATGGTTCAACGCTGATAAAGGCTTCGGCTTTATTTCTCCAGAAGACGGCAGCAAAGATGTGTTCGTACACTTCTCTGCAATCCAGGGTACTGATTACAAAACCCTTGATGAAGGCCAGAAAGTTGAATTCACCATCGAGAATGGTGCTAAAGGTCCATCAGCCGCTAACGTAGTCGGTCTGTAAGCCTTTCATTATTACCGGCTCACAATCGCGATGAGGGCAACAGCCTGAGCAGATGAGTTGGAAATATGAGAAACGGGGAGTGCCTTGCGGCACTCCCCGTTTTCGTTTACGCGCCCCGCCCTCACTAATTCTCTGTTTACTCTGCCTTATTTTTTCCAAGACCCGGCTTGTATTCTTAATCCTTTCCCGCCGTCACAATGCCCGCAGATAAAGAGTGCTGCGGCGTAGCCATACCACTGCCGCTAAATCTTTGTCCTCACTGCGGGTATTCGCCCCACTTTTACTGATGTCGCGAATATTCACGCAAACACTCGCGTCGTTAGGGATTTGCCTGGCAATACTGGCATGACTATCAGAACGACCTTCTCTCTGCCTGGAAAAAAAGGATTAACAATATGATAAATAAAAAATTGATCGTTGCTGCTGTGCTGGCCGGTTCTGCTTTCGCTTCAGTGGCTCAGGCGGCTGACGGCACTATTAACTTTACCGGTACGATTATCGATACCGCTTGTACGGTAACCCCGGCAACCGCAAACCAGACCGTGGCGCTGGGGACCGTGAATAAATCGGCCTTTGGCGCAGCAGGCAGCAGCGCCAGTCCAACCAGATTTAGCGTAGTGCTGACCTCTTGCCCTGCAACGGCCACCACTGCAAGCATAAAATTTGATGGCCCAACCAATGCTGCCAACAGCAACCTGCTGGCCATTACCCCATCAGCGGGTACAGAAGCGCAGAATGTTGGGGTAGGTATTTACGAGCAGGATGCCTCAACGCTTATCCCAGTGGCGAGCGCCTCTGCCAGCAAGACGTTATCAACCACTACAGACACCACCTTCAACTTCGTCGCCAAATACGTTGCGACCGCTACGGGCGTGACTGCTGGCCCGGCGAACGCCGTTAGCGACTTCACTGTTTCGTATAACTAATTTGCACGCGAGTATTGAAGGATGTTGCTAAGCTCATGCAACCGGGCAGGGAAGCCGTTGTTGAACCTGGCGACGTCATGACGTCGCCATCAAGCAGCAGTTGCTAAGAATTCTTAAGGGGGATGTCATGTTCAGCAAGTTGAAAACTTTTTGTGTAGCCGCTGCGATTCTCAGCACCGTGCAGTTTGCCTCAGCCGGAGTCATCGTAGGCGGAACGCGTGTGATCTACAACGCAGCCCAAAAAGAGACCTCAATTGCCGTGCGTAACCCGGAGAAAGCAACGCCCTATCTGATGCAGTCCTGGGTTGAGAACGCCTCCCCCTCTGACACTAGCAAGGTACCGTTTATTATTACCCCGCCGCTATTCCGCCTCGATGCCGGGCAGGAAAATACCCTGCGCATCGTGCGCACTGGCGGGCAACTGCCTGAAGATCGCGAGTCGCTCTACTGGCTGAATATTAAATCGATCCCGGCCAGTTCAAAAGCCGATACGAACCAGTTACAGATCTCGGTCAAAACCCGCATTAAGCTGATTTATCGCCCTGCATCATTAGTCGCTAACGCACCGGATGCCTATAAAAAGTTAACTTTTTCCCGCCAGGGAAATCAGCTGCAGGTCACCAACCCCACGGCCTATCAAATCGCTTTTTACCGCGTGATAGTCGGCGGCGTAGAGATCAAAGAGCCTGGCAGCATTACGCCATTTAGCACACTGAGCCTCCCCCTGCCTGTCGGTGCTTCCGGACAGGTCAGCTGGCAGACCATTAATGATTTCGGTGGTATTACTCCGGCGGAAAGTAAAGCCCTGTAATCACCACCGCTACACCCGTTAAACCTGCCCACTGCTTTTTTCAACCACCATCATTTTATGAGAGCGGGAGGGATCCCCTTGCTGTCATTCCTGAAGGGAACGCTTTGCCATGAACAAAAAATATTACAAAACTCATGCGGCCGCCATTACCCGGCCCGGCACCGCGCGTGAGGCCTTTATGCCGTCACTGCTGGCGCTGGCTATTGCCGTATGTTCTGGCGCCGTTCAGGCTGATGACTATTTCAACCCAGCGGCGCTGGAGCTGACCCCGGAACAGGCCGGACTTGATCTCAGCAAGTTCTCAACTAATGGCGGCCAGATGCCGGGCAGCTACCTGGTGGATATTTACCTCAACGATAATAAGATCGAGACCCGTAAGGTTAAATTTGATGACCTTAACGGTAAACTGCAGCCCGAGCTGACCCCAGAACAGCTACGGTCAATGGGGATTAAGCTGGAAGCTTTCCCTGCGCTACAGCTGATGGCTGCGGATAAGCCGATAATCGGACTAAGCCAGTATATTCCCGACGCTGACAGCCAGTTCGATTTCAGCCGCCAGCGCCTGAATCTGAGTGTTCCTCAGGCTGCGCTGACTAGCGAAGCACGCGGCTATATCGCCCCCTCACAATGGGACCAGGGGTTGCCAGCCGCCCTGGTCAACTATAATTTCAGCGGTTCCAACACCCGCCGCGACGGGCGTCCCGGCAGCGACGACAATTATTATCTTAACCTGCGCACCGGCCTGAACTTCGGCGCGTGGCGTTTGCGCAACTATTCTACCTGGAGCGACGGCGGCGGTCAGCGCCAGTGGCAGAACGTCAATACCTATCTGCAGCGTGATGTCCAGGCGCTGAAAGGCCAGATGACGCTGGGGGACAGCGCTTCGCCAGGCGAGATATTTGACAGCGTGCAGTTTCGCGGCGCGCAGCTTGCCTCCGATGACAATATGTTCCCGGACAGTCTGAAAGGGTTTGCCCCGGTGGTACGCGGCATAGCCCAGAGCAATGCCCAGATAACGGTGCGCCAAAACGGCTACATTATTTATCAGACTTATGTCCCCCCTGGCCCCTTTGCAATCACTGACCTCTACCCGACTGCCTCCAGCGGCGATCTCGACGTGACCATCACCGAGGCTGACGGCAGTGAACGTCACTCGGTGCAGCCTTTCTCGGCGGTACCGGTGATGCTGCGTGAAGGGCGCCTGAAGTACGCCGCCACGGCCGGTGAGTATCGCTCCGTCATTCCAGGTGCGTTGAAGCCTGGCTTTGCCCAGGGCACGCTGATTTACGGCCTGCCGGCCAATACTACCGTTTACGGCGGCCTGCTGGTTTCCGACCGCTATAATGCACAGGTGGTTGGTCTGGGTCATGGCTTTGGCGATCTCGGTTCCCTCTCTGTGGACGTCACCCAGGCTAAAACCGAACTGCGCGACGGCAGCAACCACAGCGGCCAGTCATTCCGATTTCAGTACGCTAAAGATATTGAAGTCACTAAAACCACCTTTACCCTGGCAGGCTATCGTTACTCCACCAGCGGTTTTTATGACTTCAAAGAAGCTAACGAGCTGGGGACCACTTCCCTCGATGACTGGCGCCAGAGATATAACAAGCGCAGCAAGGCGCAGGTCAATATCAATCAGTCGCTGGAGCAGTATGGCAACTTTTATCTGTCCGCCTGGCAACAGGATTACTGGCGTGAGTCTGGATATGAACGCAATCTCGGTGCGGGATACAACCTGAGTTACAACAGCATCACCTGGGGCGTGAGCTATACCTATAGCCAGTCGCCGGGCAATAACGCTAACGACCAGCAATTTGCTATTAATATCCAGGTGCCGCTGAGTAAGTGGCTGCCGAACAGCTGGGCAAGTTACAATATGAATACCTCCAAGCGCGGCAGCACCACCCACCAGGTTGGGTTGAGCGGCACTACGCTGGCCGATAACAATCTGAACTATAACCTGCAGCAGAGCTATAGCAATCAGGGCGAAGGGGCCAGCGGCAATGTCAACGCCAACTATAAAGGGACGTATGGCGAAATGCAGGGCGGCTATAACTATGCCAAAGACGCTGAACAGCTCAACTACGGCCTGCAGGGTGGCATTGTGCTGCATCCTTACGGCGTAACCTTCTCACAGCAGCAGGGGGAAACCCTGGCGCTGGTACGCGCGCCGGGAGCCAGCGGCGTCAAAATTGAGAATAACACGGGGGTGCGCACCGACTGGCGCGGTTATGCCGTGGTGCCCTACGTCAGCACCTATCGTCAGAACCGCGTGGCGCTGGAAACTGAAAGCCTTGCGGAGAATGTCGACCTTGACGGCAATGTCCAGACCGTGGTCCCTACCCAGGGTGCCGTGGTGCTGGCCGATTTTAAGACCCGCGTCGGGCGCCGGGTGTTGATGACCCTCAGCTATCAGGGCCGCCCAGTGCCATTTGGCGCGACTGCGGCGCTGCGCCAAAATAATGACAACTCAGCCAACAGCAGTATTGTCGGCAGCGATGGTCAGCTCTATATGAGCGGGGTGCCGGATAAAGGCCAGCTGCGGGTCAAATGGGGCAATGCGGCTAATCAGCATTGTCAGGTTAACTTTGCACTACCTGACCAGGGTGCCACTACCATAACCGCAGCGGACTTTGTCTGCCGCTAAGCGAACAGGATGCACACCATGAGAATGAATAAACGAACGCGTTGTTTTTCGGCGGCATTAGGTATGATGTTCCTGCTGCCTGGCGCGGCGATGGCGGCTTGTACCTTAAAGTCAGGACCTGGCACTGGCACTATCAGTTTTGGTCGGGTTGTCGTTCAGCGCGATACGCCTGTGGGGACGATTTTGGCAACACAGTCTATTGTGTCTGGAGGAGCAACCTGGACCTGTGATGCTCGTTGGACTTATACAGGCAATCTCACACTGTTCTCAACGCTAAGCCCCTATGGTAACAGCGTATATTCAACCAATATTCCAGGTGTCGGTATGCGTATACATTTCGGGGCAGGGTTTAACAGTTATTTTCCGATCGGTTCCGTGTCTGGACCCGCTTCCTCATTTCAAGGTGGGACGATTGCTGCAGACCTGATTAAGACCTCTGCTGCTGCCGTAGGCAGCGGCAATCTCACCAATGGCGCGCTTGTTACATTCAAAATTGATGCCACGACGGTATATACATTGAATCTGTCCGGCACCAATACCATCGTCCCGGTTGCCTGCTCCGTTTCCAGCAGCGCCATTAATGTGCCAATGGGCAATGTGGCACGCAATCTCTTTACACATGTAGGGTATGCAGGCACCCCCGTTCCCTTCTTTATTCCATTGCGATGTGATGCGGGTACCAGCGTGAAGCTGACAGTCGATGCTGTCGCCGACAGTTCAGCAGCACCAGGGGTGATCGCGCTGACTTCAGCAGGTTCAGCGGGCGTGGCCAGTGGTGTTGGGATCCAATTAACCTATAGCGGCGCACCGGTCACATTTGGCAGCCAGATGCCGATTCTGACTTCCCCTGGTGGCGTATTTAATATTCCACTGATTGCGCGCTATTACCAAACTTTACCCACGGTGCAAGCCGGCACCGCCAACGCCCAGGCCACCTTCACCATGACCTACAACTAAATCCTTACTGTGCCTTGATAAGCTGTTGTTATCATCCTGTGTACGCTGAATGCCTGGCGTACACTTTTTTTTGCCATAAAAAAACGACGCGCAGAATCTTCTGCACATCGTTATTTGAGATAAAATTCTTGCTTATTTAAACAGATCGTCACGGTATTTAAATAACTCGAGGTCAGACCCTATCCCCAACTTTTTCATTCCCGTCTGCTTATGACCGCTAATGGTTTTTCGGCTGCGCTTCAGCTTGTCAGCAATATCAACAATTGCCATGCCGTCGAGGAAGCAGCGAATGACTTCTGCCTCGCGTGGGGTCAGCAGCTTGCTAAGTTTCGCCAGGTCGTTGTCCTGCGGCTGTGCCGTAAAGGCCATTTCCAGCAGTGCGTTGTCGCGTTTGCGAGTGGGCACCTGCGATAGCTCAACCGCAATATTCTCTGGCATATAGCGCTGCCCTGCCGCAACCCTGCGTACCGCATCAAAGTAGAACTGCGTCTCTTCGCGTTTGGTGATATAGCCTTTGATACCCAGCATAAATGCCGCGCGGATCACCGCCAGGCTCTCCATTGATGAAGAGAGCAGAATTTTCAGCTCTGGGTGGTGAGCCTGAATCTGTTTGATTAGCGACAGGCCATCCATCTCATCGCTGTTAAGGATATAGTCCAGCATCAGCACATCGGCATGATTATCACGCAGCCATGCCAGCAGTTCACGGCTGTGACCAAAGGTTGCCGCCATCATAATATCTTTCTCTTTGGCCGCAGCAACTTCAAAGGAGAAACGGATCATCGGATGATCGTCCAGCAGTACCACGGTGATTTTTTTATCGTTCAACAGGCTCATTAAGCAGACCTCTACAATGAGGGGGGCGTATTAGCCCCCCTAAAATTAATCTTATTATTTCTGGCCCTGGAGCCAGTGAAGCAGTTCCCCGGCGCTGGCATAACCGCGGAAAATCGCACTATAACCGTCAAAGCGATTAGTAATTTCCGCCACGCGATTGTTGTAGTAATCCGATTCTGAAGTTAGCACATCTAACAGCGTTCGTTTACCCAGGTGATACCACTGGTCGAAGAAGTCATGGCGAATGCGGTCAGATTCGGTGGTCAGGTTGCGGTACAGGTCCGCGCGCTGCAGCATCGAATGGGCATCCTGATCCGCCGCGCGCACGCGCTGCTGCAGATCGTCCAGCTGGTTCTCTGCCTGCTCGCGCTGCGCATAGGCACGCTGCACGGCTGCCTGCTCAGCGGCCTTGCTTGAACCGCCACGGAATACGCCCCAACTGACGTTGATACCGGTCTGCCAGGCTTCTTCACGCCCGTTATACTCATCGCGACCGGTGCTCTTACTGACTACCCAGTTGACCTGCGGCAGATTGGATGATTTCAGCGCTTTCGCTTCGTCGAACGACGCCTCAGCCTGCTCACGCGCCTGTGTCAGCGTAGGGTGATCGTTTACCTGCGCCATCAGTGCATTCAACGCGGCCGGGTTCAGATCCCACCGTTTTCCCGGTGGCAGTGCAACCTGGGCATCGCCCAGCAGGCGGGTGAGCAGAATCTCGCTATCGCGCGCTTTCGCCACGGCGTTATCCAGCGCCGACTGCGCCTGTAACATGCGCCCGGTCGCCTGGGTCAGCTCGCTGCGACGTCCCGGGTCCTGAGCGACGATGCCACTCAGCATCGTCACCAGCTCATTCATCCGCGCCACATACTGCTCGCTCATCTCGATAATCAGGCGCTGTTTCGCCAGCTCAACCAGTCCGCCGCTCACCTGCCAGGCGAGGTCTTCACGCTGCGCATCGAGCTGTGAATCTGCCGCTTTCACCGCATGCTGCTTGCTGTCGATGGTGTGCGAGGTCTGACCAAAGTCATACAGATTGGTAGCAATATTAAGACCAATTGCCGGCGTGGTACTGGCATTACGGTTTCCCTTACCAAACTGCCAGCGGCGCGAGTCGGTGCTGATATCCACCTGCGGCAGGCGCGCGCCTTTGGCAGCCTTAACCTCTTCACGCGCGGCCTCGCTGGCAAACTGTGCGCTGCGCAGCTGTGGGCTGCGCTGTACCGCAATGGCTACCGCGTGGTAGAACGCGGCGCGGATATCGCGCTCAGCCGGAAGATGACGCTCGCCGACGGCGACCGTTTTAGCCGGCGCGCTGTTGAACGTATTTGGCGCAACGGCCGCGTTGGCCGACGTCATCATCGGCATATTCAGGGCAGCCGCTACCAGTACCGCGCTAATACGCAGCGTCGTTAGACAGATTTTCATTATTTAAATTTCCGTTATTATCTTTCGCGGAAGGCTTCACGCGCTTTGAATATTGGCTTGAGCAAATATTCGAGAATTGTTTTTTCACCGGTGCGGATTTCAACACTGGCAACCATGCCCGGAATTATTGGCAATTGTTTATTACCGACATTCAGGGTGCTGCTGTCAGTTAATACCATCACGCGGTAGTAGGTATCGTCCGGTCGACCGGCTGTGGATTTCACATCATCTTTAATCGTGTCCGGACTGATTAATTCCACTTTGCCTTTCAGGCCGCCGTAAATGGCGTAATCATAGGCAGTAATTTTTACCGTTGCCGCCAGTCCCGGGTGGAGAAAGGCCACGTCAGAGGGGCGAATTTTCGCTTCCACTAACAGCTGATCTTCTGACGGTACAATCTCCATAATATGTTCACCAGGCTGAATTACGCCGCCAATGGTGTTGACGCTGATATTTTTCACCGTGCCGTTAACCGGCGCGGAAAGGGTGGTACGGTCCATTACGTCAGCACGCCCAATCAGGTTTTCCGAAGTCTGCGATAGCTCCAGCTCCAGCTTGTTCAGCTCGGTGTTGGCTTCCGCCTGATAGCGGTTGCGGCGCTCAACAATCTGCGACTGCAGGTCGTTGGCCTGGCGCTGCATGCGTAACATCTCCACTTCAGAGAGCAGCCCACGCGCCGCCAGCGGCTGGGACATATGAATCTCACGCTTCGACAGGTCATAGCTGCGCTGCAGCGCGCCGACTGCATCATTCAGCGCGCTTTTTCGCGCGTTGTAAGCTTTGGTTTCCTGCTCGACCACCGCACTGTCTTTCATCACCTGTTCGTCAAAGACCAGCGGCTGGCCATAAGCTTCGGCGCGCAGGCGGGCAATAGTTCCTTTCAGACCGACCACTTTGTTCAGGGCTTCACGGTAGCTGGCCTGGGCGCGGGTCGGATCAATTTTCAGCAGCACTTCGCCCTGCTTCACCACCTGCCCTTCGCGCACGTCCATTGAAGCCAGGATGCCGCCTTCCAGGCTTTGGATCACCTGCTCATGGCTGCGCGAGACGATTTTGGCCTCACCTTTGGTGATCTCCTCGACTTTGGCAAAGTGTGCCCAGGTAAGAAAACCGGCAATAACCGCGATAAAAATCAGCAGCACCAGATATGAGCCGGGCGTTCTCTGGCTCAGTAACGAGGAGTGAATATCATTCATAAAAGCCGCATCGCTGGCGCTGATTGCCTGCTTGCGGCGCAGGGATAACTTAGCCATTATGCGCTTTCCTCGGTTTCTGGCTGTGCCACTGCGGCGCTATTTGCTGCCGGTGTCGCCGTGCTCACTTTGTTAGTGCTGGTCGCGCTTACCGGCGCTTCGCCACGCAGTTTTGCCAGCACGTTCTCTTTCGGTCCATCCATCGCCACTCTGCCGTTATCGATAACAATAATGCGATCGACCAGGGTCAGCAGTGACGGACGATGGGTGACCACCACCAGAGTCTGCCCTTCGCTGGCCGCATGCAGATGGCGTAAAAATTGCTGTTCTGTCTGGGCATCCATCGCGCTGGTCGGCTCGTCCAGCAGCAGCATCTGTGGACGGGTCAGCAGGGTTCTGGCCAGTGCCACCAGCTGACGCTGGCCGCCGGACAGATTACCGCCGTGTTCCCCCACCGGCAGGTGGATACCCTGCGGGTGGCGGGCGGCGATCTGGTCCAGCCCGGTCAGTTTCAGCACGCGCATCAACTCACTGGCTGAGGCATCGGGCACGCCAAGCATCACGTTTTCACGCAGCGAGCCGTAGAACAGGCGCGCATCCTGACTGACATAGCCCACGGTGTGGCGCCAGTCGGCCGGGTCAATCTGATTCACGTCGAGACCGGCGGCAAACATCTGCCCTTCCGTTGGCATATACAGACGGGCCATGATGCGCAGCAGCGTGGATTTGCCGCTGCCAATCGCGCCGAGAATCGCCACGCGCTCGCCGGCTTGAATATCAAGGCTGATGTTGTGCAGCACTTTCGGACTTGGGCGCATCGGCGGTGCCGGGTAGCTGAACTGCACCTTCTTCAGGGTTAAGCCGCCTTTAAGATCCGGGTCCGCCACATACTCCTGCTCTTCGTCGCGATCGACCGGCATGTTCATCAGTTTGCTCAGTGACGTCAGGGCAGCTTTTGCCTGCTGGTAACGTGTTGCCAGGCCAATCACCTGCCCCAGCGGAGCCGTTGCGCGGCCCGCCAGCATGACCGTACCTATCAAGGCACCCATGGTGAGGGTGCCGGCATCAATCAGGTACACGCCAATCACAATCAGTAACACGGTCTGGAACTGCTGCAGAAACGTTACCACCCCAGTCGCCAGCGAAGAGAAACGCTTGGATTTCGCTGCGCTGCCTGCCTGCAGGGCGCTGAAGTTCTGCCAGCGGCGCTGCATATAGGCCTGACCATTAACGGCCTTCAGGGTTTCCATACCTTCCACCGACTCAATCAGCACCCCCTGCTTCAGTGACGATTCCTGCAGATTGGCCTTCATGATTTTTGCCAGCGGCCACTGAATGATCACGCAGACAATAAGAATCAGCGGCAGCATCAACATCGGAACCCAGCCCAGCGGACCGCCGATGGTGAAGATCACCCCCATAAACAGCAGGATAAACGGCAGGTCAGCCAGTGCCGCCAGGGTAGCGGATGAGACAAACTCACGTACCGATTCAAACTCGCGCAGCTGGTTAGCAAAGGTGCCCGAGGATTGCGGTTTATGCTCCATCCGTACCGAAAGCGCCTGACGAAAAAGGATACTGCCGACAATCAAATCTGCTTTTTTGCCGGCGGTATCCAGCAGATAAGCACGCACATAGCGGGTTACGGCTTCAAACAGCATCGCCACGGTTACGCCAATCGCCAGCGACCACAGGGTGGTAAATGCCTGGTTCGGGATAACGCGGTCGTACACATTCATGGTGAAGAAGATGCTAGCCAGGGCCAGCACGTTAATTAATACCGAGGCCACAGCCCCGCTGCGGTAATAGCGTCGATAGCGCCACAGGGTGCTGAACAGCCAGTGTTTCTGATTTTCCGGTAACCCTTCTACTACGCGGCGGTCTACTTTCGCCTTTGGCTTAGTCATAATGGCGTAGCCGCTGAACCACGCTTCAATCTCCTCGTGTTCAATTTCCACCGGCTCTTTGCTGACTTCCGGCAAAATAACCTTGTAGAACCAGGTCAGCTTATTTTCCGCGTTTTTCTTTTTTACCCGGTCTAGCAAAATGCAGCCGCCGGAAGATTTGCGCACCAGAATAATTGGCGTCACTTCCAGCGGTAATTCCCACAGCTGCCGCTCGACCAGGCCTGAGGTGAAACCGTTGTTTTCGAGTGCGTCCAGCGCCTGCGACGGCGACAGGAAAACGTCTTTGGCTAACCCTGCTACCAGCGCTTCCTGACTGCGCCCCATTCCATAGTGCTGGCAAATCCAGTCCACGCTTTGCAGCAGAGTATCGTCGATGCGCATTGTTACCTGCGCAAGCTGCTGCAATTCATCCTGCTGCAGATTGTGGGATTCATTCGCGTTCATCTCAATCTCTTGTTAATTAAAAGTCAGTTGTGGTGATACCAGAGCGTGAAGAGAGTGAGCAAAGCGTTGCCACTGACTTCGCCCCCTCGAGAAGTGAACAGAGAATATTAAATAGCAGGACTTTTCTGAATAGCGGATTACTTACCCGGACGTAGGAAAAGGATTACCTTTAAACGCGACTCACTGGCAGAAAATTATCCCCCTCGATCCGTCACGCCTTCTTCTTTATTTACTTTTAATCAGAACACATTTTTACGGACAAAATCTTCTCATCCAAGACATGGCCTGGTTCTTTTCTAAACCATTCCCCGCATTATCAGGAAAATTCTGAGGAACAGCCTCTGAATTTAATTCGTTCAATTCTCTCATCAGGACTCATGCATTATGAATTCACCTCTGCATCTGCTGGTTGTTGACGGCAAAACTATCACTAAGACGGCATCGCTGCCGCAGGCGGCCAAAGGCCAGCCGGTTCATATCAAAGCTATTGACGGCGGTAAATATCTGCTGTCCAGCGGTGAAAATCAGACCGCACCAGACCACATCGTGGTAAAACGCGTCGGTAAAGATCTGCAGGTCTTAACCCAGGACGGCGACGACACGCCGGAAATTATCATTGACGGCTTCTATGACCACCAGGGCGAGCTGTCCGGCATGACCGCCGACGGCACTTACCACACGTACGTCAACCAGGACGGCTCCGATCGCGACGCCTTCCTGCTGCTGGATGACAGCGGCGCATCCACGCTGATCCTCGGCAGTGATTCGACGGCGGGTCTCGAAGGCCTGGCGGCGGCGGCTGGCCTGAGCAACGGCATGATCGCCCTTGGTGCGCTGGCGGCTCTGGCAGCCCTGACCGGCATTGCGCTGGCCGCCAACAATCACGGCGGTGGCCATCACGAAAACGGTAACCACGCCCCGGCAGCTCCGGGGGCGATTACCGCCACCGACAACGTCGGCAGCGTGCAAGGGAAGATCCCAGCCAATGGCAGCACCGATGATAGCCACCCGGTATTCGCCGGTAACGGCACTCCAGGCAGCACCGTCAACGTCTACGACAACGGCAAGCTGATTGGCTCCGCGCACGTAGCAAGCAACGGCAGCTGGGAGTTTAAGCCGGTCAGCGCATTGGCCGAAGGCCCGCACAGCGTCAGCTTCAGTCAGGTTAACGCCGAGGGCGTCGAAGGCGCGAAAACTGCACCGATTTCGTTCAGCGTTGACCTTACCGCTCCGTCTACGGGCGACGACCTCAGCCTCGCCGACGGCAAAGGCCAGGACCTGACTCACGGCGGTATGACCAACGACGGTGATGTGCGCATGTCCGGCGGCGGCGCAACGCCCGGTGACGTGGTCAAGCTGTATGATGGCGACAAACCGATCGGCTCTGCGGTGGTTGATAAGGACGGCAACTGGACCGTACCCGGCACCATCGTCGGCGACGGCAAACACGACCTTAGCGTTGGCATCACCGATCCGGCCGGCAACGAGAGCGCGCGCTCCCTGCCGATTCCGGTAGACCTCGATACTACCGCACCTGCGGCCCCTGCTCCGACCCTCACCGATGGCAACGGCACCGACCTGACCCACGGTGGCCTGACCAACAACGGCGATATGGATATGTCCGGCACCGGCGGTACCCCTGGCGACATCGTGAAGCTGTACGACGGTGACAAGCTGGTCGGCTCCACCATCGTCGACAAAGACGGCAACTGGACCATTCCCGACGCATTAATCGGCGACGGCACCCATGACCTCAGCGCCAGCTATACCGACCCGGCGGGCAACGAGAGTGCTAAATCTGCACCCATTGCTGTCGATCTCGACACGACTGCACCCGCTGCGCCAACGCCCCATCTGGAAGATGGCAACCACCTCGACCTGACCGCCGGCGGCCCGACTAACAACGGCAGTCTGGAGATGTCCGGCAGCGGCGGCACTAAGGGTGACATCGTTAAGCTGTATGACGGCAACACCCTGATAGGCTCTGCAGTAGTCGGCGACGGCGGCATCTGGACCGTACCCGGCGCCATTGCTGGCGACGGTATTCATCCGATCAGCGCCAGCTTTACCGACCCGGCGGGCAACGAAAGCGCCAAATCCGCACCGATTGCGGTCGACCTGGATACCGTGGCTCCGGCTGCGCCTGCGCCAACGCTGGAAGATGGTAACGGCCTCGACCTGACCCACGGCGGCCTGACCAATAACGGTAACCTGGAGATGTCCGGTAGCGGCGGCACCAAGGGTGATATCGTCAAACTTTACGATGGCGCCACTCTGATCGGCTCTGCGGTAGTCGGCGATGGCGGCGTGTGGACCGTACCAGGCGCGATCGGCGGCGAGGGTACCCATCCAATCAGCGCCAGCTTTACAGACCCGGCTGGCAATGAAAGCCTCAAATCTGCCCCTATCGCGGTTGACCTCGACACCATTGCCCCGTCAGCACCGGCTACGCCGACGCTGGAAGATGGCAACGCTAAGGATCTGACCGCAGGCGGTCTGACGAATAACGGCAACCTGGACATGTCCGGCACGGGCGGTACTGAAGGGGAGATCGTTAAACTGTACGACGGCAATACCCTGATTGGTTCCGCCATTGTCGGTCCGGGCGGCGTATGGGACGTTACCGGTCCGATTAGCGGCGACGGCACCCACCCGATCAGCGCCAGCTACACCGACAAAGCCGGCAATGAGAGCGCCAAATCGGCTCCTATCGCGGTTGACCTCGACACCACCGCTCCGGCGGCGCCAACGCCAACGCTGGAAGATGGCAATGATAAAGATTTGACCGCGGGCGGCGTAACCAACAACGGTAATATGGAGATGTCAGGCAGCGGCGGCATTGAAGGTGATATCGTCAAGCTGTACGACGGCAGTACCCTGATCGGTTCTGGTATTGTTGGCCCTGGCGGTGCCTGGACCGTTACCGGTCCGATTACCGGCGACGGCACGCATCCAATCAGTGCCAGCTTTACCGACCCGGCAGGCAATGAAAGCGCAAAATCCACGCCAATTGCGGTGGATTTGGATACTGTTGCTCCGGTAAAACCGGTGATTGTTAGCGCGGAGGATACCACCGGCACCGTCACTGACCCGCTGCACAGCGGCGACTGGACCGATGAGAAGCAGCCGCTGCTGAGCGGTACATCCGGGGAAGAAGGGTTACGCGTTGAGCTGCGCGACCAAAGCGGCACACTGATCGGCACCGCGATCACTGGCCCTGGCGGAAGCTGGTCGGTTAGCCCTGACCTGGCGCTGGCCAACGGCGACTATAACTTTACCGTGCGCCTGATTGATGATGCAGGTAACAGTACCGACTCCGACCCGTTCGAACTGCACATTAATGATACGGTTCCGGCAGCACCGACAATCACCGACCTTGAAGATAACGTCGGCCTTGTAACCGGCAGCCTGGTATCAGGATCCATCACCGATGACACCACGCCGACCCTCAACGGCACCGGTCCGGCCAACGGTCAGGTGGTACTAATGAATAACGGCACCCCGGTGGCAACGGTGGATGTGGATGGCAGCGGCAACTGGAGCTGGACACCAACCGCCGACATGGCTTACGACAACTATGCCTTTACGGCTCAGCCGATCAGTCAGGCGGGCGTCGTAGGTGCCGCCAGTAGCGAGTTCGACTTTAAGCTGGCGGCTACCGTACTTGATCCGTTCACCAGTTATACCGAAGGCAGCACCGTTGCCAGCGGTACGCATATGAATGGATACACGATCAGCTATACGGGTAACCCTACTGTCATGGTGGGAGCTGTCGCCTGGTACCCTGCTGGCGGGAAAGTCTTACAGCTTAATGCAAGCTCTCTCAGCATGACGATGGAACTTAATCTTGACAGCCCGGCGTATAACTTCTCGATCGAGACTGCTGGGGTGAATGTGGCGGGTACGGCGTGGCTGAACTTCTATGACACCAATAATACGTTGATTGGAACACTGCAATTAGCCACGGGTGCAATCAGCACCAACAGCTATACAGCTCCCGATGGTTCACTGATTGGCCGTGTTGAAATCGTTGCGGTCAATGAAGCAAGTGGTTTCATTGTAGATAACATCCAGTACTCCAAAGCCAACGCGGCAGATATCGCCGCAGCTCACAGCGCCGGCATCAGCAGCGTTGCAGACGAATCCGCTTCTCACGATGCAGAGCACGGCATCATGGCGGTGTCGTCCGTGACGGAAGAACATCACGATGCGGCGCAGCAGCCTCAGAGTGCCGTGGAGCATCATGACCAGCAGAACAGTATTCACGGTCAGCCGCTGAATACGCTGGTGATTGATCAGGCCGAGCAGCCAATCAATCTGAGCAATATTGTGCATCAGCAGCCGGAAGTAGATGTGATTGATATTACGGCTAAAGGGGACACCACGCTGAATCTCAACGCCAACGACGTGCTGGCGATGGGCAGTGAAGATCTGTTCCTGAACAACGGCAGTACCCAGCTGATGGTCAAAGGCGATAGCGGCGATAGCGTTAACCTGGAGAGCGTCAACGGCGATAAATCACCGGATCAGTGGAACGCCCAGGGTGAAGTGACCATGGATGGTACTACCTACAACGTCTATCAGAACAGCGATCACGAGGTTGATGTGCTGATACAGCAGGGCGTTCAGGTTCACCAGCAGTAATTCCGTTGTGTTACAGGCCACCGCGCGTGGTCCTGTTTTGCCCGCCTCCTCTGGCGGGCTTTTTTTCCCTGCAATTTCCCCCGCCAGCTGAAACCAAGACCGGGCCTGGACTAACTCTTAACCCACTCAGGCACAATCAAAGAAATTTCTTAACACGCGGCTTTTTCTCACTTTTTTACAGGAACAATTCCAGATGCCCCCTTTTACTGACACCACTAATCTGCGAGAGTCACAGGCTCCTTCAGCGCTCTCCCCCACCGAGCCAGAGCGCGCCGACCCACAGGAGTGGGAAGATAGCGGCGATGATGACAACAACCGCTACGCGCGCTCCCTACAGGGCAGTGCCCCTGCTCGTGCCCTGTATACCGGCACTGACGTCAGCCACGAGTTGGTGTACCTGGTGAACGATCGCGCGCTCGATCCCATTGCCGTGGCGGGGAGTGACACTGCGCCCGTTACCTCCCTAGCCGAGACTCGCCCCGAAGACGTAAATCTACAGCAGGATGCACAGAGTTCTGACGTGCCAGCCAGCGACGCTTCCGCCACGAAAGCTGAAAATAGTGTCGTCCATCAGGAAGCTAACCACAGCGCTGACCCACAGGATAAAGGCGAGCCGCCGTTAAAATCACCATCACAGCATGCCGCTGAAGCCAAAGTTGACTCCCACGACCGGCACGCAGAACAGCAGCATGGCGAGCATCATCCGCAGGCCGATCATAGCGCGGTAACCCAACATCACGCTGCCCCGGTGCAGGATAGTTATCTGGGCACCAGCCACCATGACCCGCTGCTGGCGGATATTATTTCGCTACACACCGTTACAGCCAGCGTCGAGTCCGGCGCCAAGAGCGTTACGCCACTGCCGGGTCCCGGCGAGCTGCTGGTGCCTGCGCCAGAGCAGCTGTTCAGCGGTAATGCGATCGCCGACAGCACGCCAGCGTCCGCGCTTGAGCTGAACGACGTCGTGGGTGAAGAACCCCCAGCCAGTTGGAACAACCACCAACCCGCCTGCGATGACGGGATTGTGGCCGTAATGCCGCCAGTGACGCCATCCGAACCGGAACAGACTGAAATGCATCATCTGTTTTAACACCGCCCACTGAGCCGCCCCACGAGGGAGCAGGCGCAAACATGTTGCAATAATGATGAATCGATTTCTGCTAACTCTTCTGCTGTGTGCCGTCACGCTGTGGTCTGACGTCGTGGCAAGTACGCCAGCACCGCAAGTCCTGACGCTAACGCCGCGTATTGAAGTCACGCCGCCCGTGACAAACTTCACCCCTGATGTGACGGCCTGGCTGCGCTCGCATCCGGTAATAAAGGTCGGCGTATGGGGCCTGTCTCAACCTCCCGTCAGCGAGGGGATTGAGCGCGGCCAGCTGGCAGGAATCGATGCCGACTATTTGTCACTGCTGGAGTCGGCGCTGAACGTCCACTTCACATTACTCCACTATCGCAACAGTAGAGCCGCGCTGGCGGCCCTGAATAGTGGGGAGATCACGCTGCTGGCGGTGTGGAATAAAGCCATAACGTCGCAGGGCCGGGTACAGGCTTCACTGCCGTGGCTGCTCGACAGCCCGGTGCTGGTCAGCCGCCAGAAAATTGTCTCCGCTGCAGCAGGTATGTCTAACGCGCCACCTCATTTGCTTAACGACCTGCTGACAGATGCGGCAAACCTGACCGGCCGCACGCCGCTGGAAGAGAACAGCGGACAGCAAAATTATCATCACATTATCAACTCCGTGGCACTTGGCACTTCTGCACCCCAGTGGATGAACCGCGCCACGGCGAAATTTCTGACGCGCGACATGCAGGTCGAGCACCTCTGGCTGCTGCCCCATCCGACGCATGGCGATCTTAATCTTAGCTTCGGCGTCAGCGAGCGTTCGCCGCACTTACTGCGCGCCATTGATAGCGTGCTGAGCAGCCTGCCGCTGGTCAGTCGCCTGAGGATTGCGCAAAGTTGGGGGCTGGGTAATGACCATGTGATCAACCCACACGCTTTACAGCTTAGCGAACCGGAAAGCGCCTGGCTGCAACAGCAGAATGCCATCAACGTGCTGTTGGACAGCCGCCATGCTCCACTGAATTTTGTTGATGCCAACGGGCGACCCGCCGGACTCTCCGTTGATATTTTACAGTGGCTGAGCCAACACTTCGGCCTGACGTTTAATTATAAAATCGCCCATAGCGATGAACAGATGGCCGAGCTGCTAGGGCAGTATAAGTCGGCGATAGTGGCCAGCGATCTGAGCGCGCCAGGGGAGAGTGAGGTGATGCCCCCTACCCTGAAGCAGAGCATGCCATGGCTGGTCAGCCCGGCTATTTTGCTGATGAAAAAGGCGGATGTTCACCCCATCTCAATGCACGAACTCAGCGGAGAGAAGATCGCCATTGAGCGTGACAATCCCCTTATCCCGTGGTTGGAAACCTGGTTTCCCATGCTGCAGCTCACGCTGACAGAGACCTCCAGCCAGTCCATCGATTTACTGGAAAATGACGCAGTACATGGCGCTATTTCAACCCTGTTTGCTGCACAATATTATTTGCAACAGAACAGCCATCGCGGTCTCTATCAGGCTCTGGCACTGCCTGCCAGGCCGATCAATGTTAGTTTTGCCGCGCGCGGTGACAATGCCCCAGCCATCGCCATCATTAACAAAGCGCTGCAGGCCACCTCACCGGAAACCCTGATCAAACTCGCCGCAACCTGGCGCGTAGAGCCGGTGGCAGAGGAAGATGAGCAGGACTGGTTCTCAGATTTAGGTTCACTGATGCTGCCCGTTCTGGCCGTTCTGCTGGTTATCATTCTCAGCGCGTTGTGGATTAACCATCTACGCCACTCACTGCAGCGACTGCTCGACCGCCTCAGGCAAAATCGCATGCTGATAGCCCAGTTGCAGGCCGCCAAAGACAAAAATCAGCGTATGCTACAGGCGCATAACACCTTTATGAAAAGTATGAGTCACCAGGTGCGCACGCCGATCAATGCCATTATCGGCCTGCTTGAGCTGGAGTTACGTAAGCCGGGCAACGCAGTACGCCCCAATATCAATCTGCAAACTGCCTATGAATCTGCCTGCGAGCTGATGTCGCTGACCGGGGACGTGTTCGATATCTTTCGCGCGGAAACACCAGACCATGCGGGCAATTCACGCCTGGTAAACTTGTCCTCGCTGGTACAAAGTACCGTGGCGCTCTACCGCCAGCAGGCCGAAGAAAATTCCCAGCGAATTCTCATCACCAATCGAATGAGAGAAACACAGTGTGAAACCGACCCCCTGCTGATTATCCGCGTGCTCTCTACGCTATTGCGTAATGCGGTGAAACACACCCCAGCCGGGGATATCGAAGTGATGCTGCTGCAGGGAAACATCAATGCTCAGGGCCAGCTTCCACTGGAGATAAAAGTCACTGACCGCGGAGCTGGGCTACCAGTAAGCTGGGAAACAGATCTCCAGTTAGAGGAGTCCGCCAGTGAAACCGACCTGCACGGCACCGGGTTGAGCCTTCAAGCCTGCCGCCAGATGGTCGCGATGGCCGGAGGAAAACTGCGGATTGAGAGCGAAACAGGGCATGGCACTGCGGTCAGCCTGCATCTGAATGCCCGCTCAGCGCTTAAGCCCGCTACGCAGGTGCTCACGCCGACATCATTGAACATTCTGGTGGTGGATGATTACCCCCCGGCCTTACTGATCCTCAATCAGCAGCTTAGCGCGATGGGTCACAAGGTCACTACCGCGGTTCACGGGCTGGAAGGCTTGAATTACTGGCAGAACGCGGGGGATTACTCGCTGATCATCACCGACTGCACCATGCCGGAGATGGACGGTTTTGCCATGACGCAGCGTATTCGCACCGAAGAGAGAGAGCTGAATCTTGCGCCAATCCCGATCCTCGGGCTGACGGCAATGATTGGCGAGGAAGTGGCCCGCCTCTGCCTGGAGGCCGGAATGAATGAGTGCCTGACCAAGCCACTGTCATCTAATCATCTGCATCGTCTGATTACTCATTACACCACAGCCGGCGCTTTACACGCGACGGAATGAAGGAGACCCGTCCTGGTTTATCTATTGCGTTGCTATGAGAGAATTTAGTCATCTAATTAAGGGAATAGCATGTCTACTAATGTAATTATCTATGATAGCCACCCGATTATTATATATGGCTTAAAGCATCTGTTGGCAAATATGGATTACACCATAACCTGCAGCACTTCAGAACCGAGTGAGTTTATTTATCAGGTTGAAAGCCATATTCCCGACGTTATTATTTTCGACCCGGTTAACCTGCCAGAAGAACATTTCAATAAGCTGTGTCGGATAAAACGCTTGAACCCGCACATCAAAGTTTTTGTACTGGCGGGAGGGGACAGCGCCTATCACCTGATTCGCGGCCATCGTCTGGAAATACAGGGCTATCTGACCAAGTCAGACGAGCTGGAGAGAATTGTGATACTGCTTGAGCGAATGAAAAGTGACAGACATATCTTCGTACACTCGCCACTTCAGATCGGCAGCACCAATAAAGATCTGCAGTTAATACTGACATTCACCAACCGGGAATTGCAAATTCTGCGCGAACTGGCCAGTGGGAAAACGAATAAAACTATTGCCAGCGAGCTTTTACTCAGCAGTAAAACTATCAGTACCTATAAACGCAGTATTATGACAAAACTGAAAACGGATAAAATCCGCGACGTGGTGGATTTTGCCCGTCGTAGCGGTTTTTAGCATGGCCTGTTTAACTCCTCTGCTGCTTCCGTTTCAAGCTGAGCCAGGTAGTCATTAAGTATCCTGATTAACTGACTGTACTGTGTAGCTAATCTACCTTCATGAGCTTCAGGCTGGCGACAATTGACTTCCAGCTGAATGCAGGCATCCGCTAAGTCATTTCGCCCGGCAATCCTGACGCTGCCCGCGATACGGTGCGCCAGGTCGGCAACCTCACCAGGCTGCTCGGCAAGATGCAGCACCGCCATCCGCTCAAGATCCGCCTTCAGGGTGGTGATCATCAGGTTGCGCATAGCGATTTTAATCTGACGGTCAACTTCATCATTGGCATTTTCGATACTGCTGTCAGGCTCAACGCTTTCGGCACGTTGGTTTTGCTCAATGCTGATACTCTTTTTCACGCTTTGAACATGTTGACGGCTTACGTTAATAGCCCGCAGTGCGGCAGCCAGACTGTTGATCGAGCAGGGTTTAAACAGGCAGCTGTTCATACCCGCCCGCAAACACCGCTCGGTGATTTCATGCATGGCATTGGCGGTAAAGCCCATTATCCAGCTGGGTTCGCGCTGCTGCTCCTCTTCCGATTCACGAATAATCTCCGTCAGCTGATAGCCATTGATCCCCGGCATATTACAGTCGGTGATAATCACATCGAAGCGATTCTCCTGCCAAAGTTTTAACGCGGCGTAGCCGTCACTTGCCAGTTGGGTAGTTTGCCCGAGCCATGCCAACTGCTTTGCCAGCAGCATCCGATTGGCGGCATTATCATCTACCACCAGCACGTGGAATATCGGCAGCCCCTGCTCCGGTTGCTCACTAACGCTACTCTGCTCAGCTATCTGAGCAACAAGCGGCAGCTGTAGCGTAGCGCGTACCCGCGTGCCCATACCCTTTTCGCTGTTTAACGTCAGCGAGCCCTGCATATTTTCGCAAATGGTGCGGCTGATATATAGCCCCAGCCCGGTGCCAGCACGGCGATTTTCCGCCTGGCTGAAAGGCTGGAACAGCGCCGCCTGGCTGGCTGCCGCAATCCCAATACCGCTATCCTGTACCTCAATACAGTAATATACGCAGCCATTATCCCGGTCGATACTCTGTTGCAGTGAAAGCGAGACGC
Source organism: Erwinia aphidicola (assembly GCF_014773485.1). Classification (GTDB taxonomy): domain Bacteria; phylum Pseudomonadota; class Gammaproteobacteria; order Enterobacterales; family Enterobacteriaceae; genus Erwinia; species Erwinia aphidicola. The sequence continues at coordinate 245,491 of NZ_JACXBP010000006.1, forward strand.
CGCCGCGATCGGTGAATTTGATTGCATTGCTGAGTAGATTCGCCAACACCTGCTTAATTCGCAGCGGGTCGGCCATGACATCCACTATCGGCTCTTCCGGGTAGAGTTTGTTGAGAGTAATATTTTTATCAATCGCCAGGCCCTGATAAACCTTCAGCATGTTGTCGATCACCTTGCCAAGGTTGATCGTTTCAGGATTGAACTCCAGATGACCGCCCTCAATACGGCTGATATCAAGAATATCGCCGATCAGCCCGACCAGGCTCTCAGCTGATTCATAGGCCACTTCCAGCGCCTGCAGATCGATCTGGTTATCGCGCCCTCTTTTCAGCGCCATATCCAGCATGCCGATAATGGCGTTCATCGGCGTGCGGATTTCGTGGCTCATGGTGGAGAGGAATACCGATTTGGCACGGTTTGAGTCCTCGGCGCGCTCTTTGGCATCGCGCAATTCGGCAAACAGCGCCTCACGTTCGGTAATATCCATCCATCCGCCAATCACCCCCATCACCTTGCCATCACTGTCGTGCCACGGCTGGATCCACTGGTAGACCGTCAGACCAATTGAGGAGTCCGGGTTACCATAGAGATCGTAGCGGCGGTCCTCAACGATCGGCTGATCGGTAGCAATCACCTCAAGCATCTGCTGATGATAGAAGCTGGCCTGCTCGGGGGAGCGCAAACCGGGTGATTGCTCCATGGTGGTACCCAGCGCTGCCTGATAATCGATTCCGGTCTCTTCCAGATAGCGCTGGTTACAGTAGATTAAACAGGCGTTATTGTCGCGTAGCGATACCGGGAAAGGCATGCTGTTCACCACTTCACGCAGTTGTGAAAGCTGGTTATTCAGCTGTCGACGCAGCTCGGCTTTACGTTTGATCTGCTGACGTAAATAGAGCGCCCAGCCAGTGGTAATCGCAATGATCAGCAGAGTAAAAAGCCCGCTGGCGATCAGCACTTCACGATAGCGTGACCAAAAATTATCCACCACGATAAAGTCACTGGGCCGCCAGCGATTGGCAAGGCTTTCCATCTCAGAGGGAGGAATACTCAGCAGAACCTTATCGAGAATATTGCGTAATACCGGATCGGCCCGCCCGACGCCAAAAGAGATCCAGGCGGGCGTATCCCCAATCGTACCTACGATTTTCAGCCGGTTAGCATACTGGGTTTTAATGTGGTAATCCGCCATCATCAGGATACTGACTGAGGCATCGGCCCGCCCTTTGGCGACGCTGGCTAACAGCTCGGATTCGTTCTCCACCGCCACAATATTAATTTCAGGATAACGGCTGCGCACCAGCGACTCAACGTTGGTGTTGTGCACCAGTGCCAGGCGTTTACCGCGCAGATCGGGCAGTGAGTGAATATCATTATTATCTTTGCGCACCGCCAGGGCGAAGGCACTGCGCAGATAAGGCCGGGTAAAGAGAATCTGCTTGCTGCGTGCCTCGCTCGGGGTTAGTGAGGCGAGCATATCGGCTTTGCCGCTGTTCACCCCGTCAACCAGCTGCTGCGTGGTGTCCACCGTAGAAAAATGGAAATGCATACCGGTTTTTAACGCAATAACCGATAGCAGGTCACCCACCATGCCATGCAGAGTGCCATTGTTATCAACAAAAGAGATGGGCGCAGCGTTATCCTGGCCATACAGCAGCACGTTAATATGCTGATGATCTGCCATCCATTTTTTTTCTTCTGGCGTAAAACTGAGCGGTGATGCCGTCTGCCCCACCTCCACCAGATTAGTCTGCCACAGCCGCTGTAGCCGATCTTTCTCCTCCTGAGGAATGGCCGCAAGCGCTTCATTTACCAGCGTAACCAGGATCGGCTGTTGGCGGCTCAGCGCGAAACCGACCAGACGATCGGGCAGCTGGCTGTAACGCTCAAGGCGCACGTTGTTGAGAAAGTTGCGGCTGAGCGAGTAGCTGTTGCCAATAAAGACCTTTTCCTGGCCGAAAGCCACAGCGCTAAGGGCATCCTGATAATTATTGTAAAAGCGAAAATTTGCCTCGGGGTAGTATTTCTTCAGCGTGGTAAGCGGTAAAAAGTCTTTCACCATCGCCACATTGATGTTGCGCAGATCGTACGGCAGCGTCTGAATATCATTGATATTGACCCCCAGCACCGGTTTTTCCACTGCATAAGGAAGGGAAAAATCATAGTCCGGGTCATCGCTGAATCCCGGTACTGAGGGGATAAGGTCAATCTCTCCTTTAGCCAGCGCCTGCCACAGCATCTTGCTGTCGTCGTATTGTTTGACGACCACTGGCAGCCCGAGCTGTACAGCCACCATGCTGATATAATCGGCGCTGACGCCTTCATATTCCTGGCGCATATTGCGCATGCCAAACGGCGGCATGTCATAACGTAATATGCCTATCACCAACTGTTTACGCTGGTGCAGATACTGCTGCTGCGTAACGCTAAGCTTTAGCGGTTTGAATTCGTGAAGCGCTGCGCGTGACAGCAAATGAAATTCTGCTGCCCATGCAGGCGTCAGTATCATTACACAGGCAGCCAGCAGCATGGATTGAAACAGGCGCATCATCGCGTCAGTCATTGATCAGGGCATTGTTGCGGGCAAAATCAATCAGCTCGATCAGCGTGCTGGCATTAAGTTTGATTTTAAGACGATGTTTATACGTGCTGATGGTCTTTTCACTCAGCAGCAGCTGCTCGGCAATCTGCTTATTGCCAAAGCCCCGCCCTATCAACATCAGTACGCTAAGTTCGCGATCAGAAAGTTGCTTAAGCGGATCCACATCGGCCGCGGCTCCGTAGTTATGGCTGCTCTGGGGAAAATAGCTAATGCCGCGCATGACCAGCTTGATAGCGTCCGTCAATTCAGCAAGATCGTCAGTTTTAGTGACAAAACCATCTGCGCCGGTCTGCTGGCAGCGCTGGGCAAAGTGCGCTGTCGCCTGCGAAGTCAGCACCAGGATCTTCAGCGGGATGGCCATCGAACGTAAGCGCTCAATCACCTGGAAACCGTCAATCTTAGGCAACCCGATATCCAGTAGGACTAAATCTGGCTCCAGCTCACGTACTTTTGCCAACGCATCGACGCCGTTATCCGTTTCAGCGACCACTTCCAGACCATGCTTTTCCAGCAGCATTTTTACCGCAAAGCGGATGACAGGATGATCGTCAACAATGATCACTTTTTTCATAAGAATTCAGTTTCCTGGATAAGCAAACTCTCCCCATAAGGGGTGAAGAAGGGCGCTACCATAGCTGGTTAATACAGATTTAACTGTAGGATATTACTTATCCTTTTGGCTATAAAAAAGTTAATTTCCCGAAAAAAAACCTTAGTTATTAGATGGTTTTTGAAAATTCCCGGTGAAAAATGACCTTGTTAAGCTGTTAAACCAATGGCGGCAAAAATAGTAAAGCCATTGCCGGATCTATTTAATCGGACTTAACTCAAATAATTCAGTTCGCTAGTGAAAAATACCCTCTATATATAATTAAAGGCAGAACCAGACGACCCTGGTGTTGGTTGCTCAATTCGCGCCCCCGCCATCAAACCTTGCGAACGCTGAGCTCGCCACGCTGATACCGCTGCACTAAGAAAAAGGGTAGCGAAATCGACCAATCCCCCCCCTGGACACCGGCGTGATAGCGATACTGCTGGCCGCCCATCATCAGCTCCACCGCCTGCTGTGCCCCGTCCGCCAGCGTGCTGCTCCCGGCCGCGCAGGAATAACCGACATTGCTGCCGACGTGAAAGGCATCGGTCTGCCAGCGGATGGGACCATGCGCCGGCCACGGCTGCGCGTGATGGAAATTAAATAGCTCGTCGTGATTAAGGATGCTTTCACGCACCGTCGGCCACAGCACCGCCTTCAGGAAGTACTGATCGGTGAAGCGCTCGGCGCCCTGGTAGCTGGCGATAAAGTTCTGGATCAGCGGTTCCACTCGCGGGAATACCCCGTTCACCCCGCCCCACATTCCGGCCAGCAGCAGCTCGGTATGGGTGAAGTAGTCGCGCATATGGTGGAAATGATACGGCGAGGCGAGCCACGCTTGCACGGCGGCGCTTTCGCGCTCCGATACCAGCGAGTCGGCATCGCGCACGATAAAGCGCTCCACCAGCGGATCGTCCATCACCAGGAAACGCCACAGCGTAGGGAAGATATCTTTATCACCGGACATATCGCGCAGCTGAGCTCCCGCATCCCTCAGACGCTGCCAGACGTGCTCAGGCACGCTGTCATCCAGATAGACGCGGCATCTCCAGTGCGGATAGAGTTCGGCTGCCGCTTTAATGTTTTCAACCAGCGTTTCACAGTAGCGCGGCTGGGCACCGTATAAACTGAAAGCGATAATATTCTTGTCACGTGCCTGAGGATTGAAGGGTTTTATCGGCCCGAGCGGCCAGCGCTGCCCGTGACGAAACTTATCATCCGCGGCCCGGAGCGAACGATGGCCGTAGCGCTGCAGCTCCTCTGTTTTACCCAGCCAGCCGCACACTTCAGCCAGCCCGTCGAGCCAGGTTTCAGAAGCCTGCTGCCGAAACGGCGATGCCTCAATGCGCTGATAGGTTTTATACGCCTGGCTGTAATTGCCTTCGCGCATCAGCGCCAGCGCGTAGTCGCTCAACACCGACATATTGCCCGGCATCATCCTCAGCACTTGCTCGCAGCACTGGCGTGCCCGTGGGTAATCCAGCTGCGCCATGGCCTGGCGGAACTGCGCGGCGAGCTGCTGGCATTTTTGCACCATAGCAGCAGAGGGAACAACGGGCTTGCGCCCTGATGATTGGATACGCGGCGGCATAATTTTCACTCATAAAGACCAGAAATTTCCGATAGTTTAAACGCCGCTTGCCTTTTCCTTCACAAGACTGGTCTTGGAATACTTTTTGTTTACAATAATCACCGCCGCATTACCGATAGTTTCCGGACGCTGTACAGCTATCCTGTACACCCAGAGCATCAACATAACCCTATGATAATCTTCACTTAGCACTTTTTGCACAAAAATTATAAGCAGAAATATTCACTATTTCTGTACAACGTGTCAAAAGATGTATAACTTTGCATTCAGAAATATTTGACCATAATTTGAACTTTACGACTGAGGGGCATTTAACATGCGTCAGGACAATTCCAACCCGAAGATTGAAAATGACATCAGCCGTTACTTTAATGAAGCCATCCTGCCCTCCCAGCAGGAAACTCTTGGCCAGATAGTGGTTGAGATTTTACGCTCAGGACGTAACCTTAACCGCAAAGCCATCTGTTCAAAGCTGCTAACGCGCCTTGAACTGGCGACCGGACACGAGCAGGAACGCCACTATCAGGAACTGATTGGGCTACTGTTTGGTCGCGGGGACTGAGTTTTAAGCAATATGTTTGCTGAATTACCACTTTTTAGTGTGCGTTACGTTACAGCTCAGTCCGACAATCTGACCGGCCCGGACGCCTGACTTGAGCAGGCGTTTTATGACCGGCATGCAGGTACCTGGATAACAGGTTTCTGTGGGCATCTTCGATGTCCCGCTTCACTGATTCAGAGACGTTGGTATGTATAAAAACGAAGAAGAGAAATTAGCCGATATTGTGATGGGCGAGGCTGTCATGGTCCTGCTCTCAAACGATGCTGCCATCAGTAAAACTGCACTTATCAGACAGTTACAAGACATGGCCGCAGCAGAAAAAGAAGGGCTGCGTCAGCGCGCCTGTCGGCGTGCTATCGCCGAAGTCAGACAATCTCAGGCCCAGGAGCAGAACCGCCAGACGCATGAGATCCGCGACCGCGATAATGTCACCCATCTTTTTACCAGTGAAGGCCCGGCTAACGGTGCAAAGAAACATTAAGACTTTTCTGTGAGTTAACTACACTTGGTTAAGTTTTTTACCTGCTGACGCCCGCGAACCCAGCCGTTCTCGTCAGTGCGTTTTCATCTCGGAGAATTTCTCCTATTAAGAAGGCTACCTCTATGCAGCAGCAATCAACAGAATCCGAAATCGTCGCCTGGTTTCAAGGAGGAGGAGAAAAGTACGCCCAGGAATCTCAGGCGCTCGGCGGCGTGATCAGGGATCTGATCGCTACGGGTCAACTGGTTAATAACAAGGCGATCATTCTGAAGCTGATTGAGAAGCTGGAAACCACTTCTGACGTGGTTGAGCTAGACGTTTACCGCCAGGTGCTGGAAGTGGTGGTTGGCCTGACCCCGGACGACGCGTAACTCTCAGGGTTAACAGGGCCGTTTTTATTCAGGCGGCCTGCAAAATTTCAGTTTTCATCTACACTTACAGGTTGTTGACTTTATTCACCTATAAGGAAATTAACGATGAAACAGAACATCTTTAAAACCACTGTGATTGCCGCACTCTCCGTATTTGTGCTGGCGGGTTGTTCCTCTAACCAGACGCTCAATACCACCGATGGCAGAACCATTGTCACCGACGGTAAGCCGCAGATTGATAATGATACCGGTCTGGTCTCTTATAAAAATGCGCAGACGGGTAAAACCGAACAGATTAACCGCGATCAGGTTAAGAACATGAGTGAACTGGATAACTAACTCGCTTAAAGCCCCGCCAGGGGCTTTTTTGATCCCCTCAGGGCACTTACCGCCCCCTTGCTCTCCCCACCCCTGCCCTTTACATTACTGGCTGCGCTTTGCAAAACTCTGCTGAAGAGGATGTCTGATGTCTCGCTACCCACTCGCGCTGTGCGCCCTGCTCTTTTCGGAGTGCCCATGAACGCCCCACAGCCAGCGAAAGCGCTGCGCAAGCGCCCGATGAAACTCAGTACCTCCGTCAGCCTGATGGTCAGTGCGGTGATCGCCACGGTGCTGCTGATCGTCCATCTGTTCTATTTTTTTCAGATCAGTGACGTAACGCGCGATGCGGTGAAAGATAAAGCGCTGGCGGTAGCGCGCACGCTGGCGGATTCGCCCGATATCCGGCTTGGGCTGACACAGTCGCCAGACAGCGACATTATCCAGCCGCTGGCCATGGCGGCGCAGCGCAGCAATGACCTGCTGTTTGTGGTGGTGACCAATATGGACGGCGTGCGCTTCTCGCATCCGAAGAAAGAGCTGATCGGTCAGCATTTTATCGGCAACGACCTCATCCCTGCCCTGTCCGGCCGCGAGAACATCGCCATTAACCACGGCAAGCTGGCGGAAGCGCTGCGCGTCTTTACGCCGGTGTATGACAGCCAGCATAAGCAGATTGGCGTGGTGGCGATAGGCATCTCGCTGAGCGAAGTGGTACAGCAGGTGAATAAGAGCCGCTGGAATATCCTGTGGACCGCCCTGTTCGGTATGCTGGCCGGTGCGCTGGGCACCTTCCTGCTGGTGCGGGCGGCCAAGAGCATTCTGTTCGGGCTGGAGCCTTATGAAATCTCCACCCTGTTTGAGCAGCGTCAGTCGATGCTGCAGTCAATGAAAGAGGGGGTGATTGCCATTGACGATGGCTCGCAGGTGACGTTGATCAACCACGCGGCGCATCTGCTGTTTCGCGAGACCGGCGCGCAGGCCGCAGAGCGCGATATCAGTGCGGTGGTGGCCGACTCCGGCCCGCTGATCGCCAACCTGCATGAGGTACTGCAAACCGGCAGGCCGAAGCGCGATGCCGAGATTGATTTCAAGGGTCACCCGCTGCTGTGCAACACCATGCCGGTACGCAGCAATGGCGCCATTATTGGGGCGATCTGCACCTTCAGGGACAAAACCGAGGTCAGCCAGCTGATGCAGCGCATGGACGGCCTGGTCAACTATGTCGATGCCCTGCGCGAGCGCTCGCACGAATTTATGAATAAGCTGCACGTGATCCTCGGCCTGCTGCACTTAAAAAGTTATGGCAAGATGGAGGATTATATTCTGAAAACCGCCAATAATTACCAGACGGAAATCGGCTCCCTGCTGGGGAAAATTAAGTCTCCGGTGATTGCCGGATTCCTGTTAAGCAAGATGGGCCGCGCCTCCGATACCGGCAACCAGCTGATTATCAGCGATGAGAGCCTGCTGGCCGACAGCGGCAATGAACAGCAGGTGGCGGCCCTGATCACCGTACTCGGCAACCTGATTGAGAACGCGCTGGATGCGGCGGGCGATCAGGGCGAAGGCGAAATCAGCGTGCTGCTGCACAGCCAGAACGGCTGGCTGACCTGCGTGGTCAGCGACGACGGCCCGGGCATTGCAGAGGAGCAGCTGGAGGCGATTTTCGCGCGCGGCGTGTCGACAAAAGGTGAACAGCGCGGCGTCGGGCTGTTCCTTGCCCGGCAACAAACCGAGAGCCTTGGCGGCAAAATTATTGTAGAGTCCGAACCTGGCGTTTATACGCAATTTTTTGTACAACTGCCCTGGGATATAGAGAGTAAAAGCGCATGATCAATGTTTTAGTCGTCGATGATGATGCGATGGTGGCAGAGCTGAACCGCTGCTATGTCGCACAATTACCCGGTTTTCACTGCTGTGATGTGGCCTCAACCCTGCAACAGGCGCGGGACCGGGTGCTGGATCCGGAATTCGCCATCGATCTGATTTTGCTGGATGTGTATATGCAGCAGGATAACGGGCTGGACCTGCTGCCGGTACTGCGTGAAGCGGGCCGCGCCATCGATGTGATTGTTATCTCCTCCGCCGCCGATGCCGCCACCATCAAGCAGTCGCTGCACTACGGCGTGGTTGATTATCTGATTAAGCCTTTCCAGTTTGCCCGTTTCGAAGAGGCGCTGACCGGCTGGAAGCAGAAAAAGACGCTGATGGATAACCATCAGTTCTACGAGCAGGCCGACGTTGATCAGTTGATCCACGGCAATCCTGCCGCCGCGGAGGATCCCAAGCGCCTGCCGAAAGGGTTAACGCCGCAGACGTTACGCACCCTGTGCCAGTGGATTGATGCGCACCCCACGGAGGAGTTTTCCACTGACGATCTGGCAGCAGCGGTGAATATTTCTCGCGTCTCCTGCCGTAAATATCTGATCTGGCTGGCGCAGGTTAATATTCTGTTTACCAGCATTCACTACGGCGCCACCGGCCGCCCGGTGTACCGCTATCGCCTGCAGGCGGAACACAGCGCGCTGCTTAAGCAGTATTGTCAGTAAGACGGTAGCGGGCGTCTGACAGCGTAAAGCGGAACTGGCGCTGCGATGAGCAGATCACCTGACGATCGCGGGTAACGAAGATGGCCTCAATGTGCGGATAGTCGCCAAGGTAGGCGAGGCCTTTTTCGACGCCCATGCCGTACATCAGGGTGGTCCAGATATCACCGTCAATCGAGTTTTCAGAAACAATCGTGACGCTCAGCAGCTCGTTATCCAGCGGGTAGCCGCTCTGCGGGTCGAGAATGTGATGGTATAAGCGCCCGTCGAGCTCGAAGTAGCGCTCGTAGATCCCCGATGTCACCACCGATTTTCCCGTGACGTTTATCACACCGATCAGCTCATCATCGCGGCCAAACGGCTGTTTCAGACCAATGCCCCACGCCTGCCCGCCACTGTCACCCAGCGTCTGCACATTGCCGCCGAGATTAATCAGCGCGTGCGCCACCTGCTGCTGGCGCAGATAGTCACGCACCACGTCGGCAATGTAGCCTTTGGCAATTGCGCCGAGGTCAATTTCCATACCGGCCTGCTGCAGAAACACCGAACGCGCCCCGGCATCAAGGATCACCTGATGAGGATCGGTGAGCGCCAGCAGGCCACGCAGCTCGTCGGCGGGCGGTACGCTGCTGCCGCGAAAGCCAATTTTCCAGCGTTTGACCAGCGGGCCGATGGTGCAGTTAAAGCAGCTGCCCGGCAGAACGCTGACCGCTCTGGCGCGGGCAATGAGGTCAAACACCGGCTGGCTGACCACCACCGCATGCTGACCGGCGGCGTGGTTAATCGCCATCACTTCCGACGCATTGCGGTTAACGGTTAAGCTGTTTTCCTGCTGCTTAATCAGCCGAAAGACGTTGCGCGCCAGGGTGTCATCGTGGTCGAACAGCTTGAGCAGGATGGGCGAGCCCATCATCACGGCGGAATAGGTGTAAGAACCTGCAGGCATAGTGCCATCCTCCTGGCAAAACGGGCGAGGCATGCCTCGCCCCTACGGATTGTTGCGCGTTAAACCGCAGGGGTCGGGCATGCCTCGCCCCTACGGATGGTTGCGCGTTGAACCGTAGGGATCGGACATGCCTCGCCCCTACGGATGGTTGCGCGTTGAACCGTAGGGGTCGGGCATGCCCGACCCGCCGTTGATTACTGTTTTGCGTAATTCGCCGCGTTACGCCCGGCCAGGATCCCGAAGATAATGATATCTGCGACCGCGTTACCACCGATGCGGTTAGCACCGTGGATGCCGCCAACCACCTCACCCGCCGCCCACGCGCCGTGGATCACCTGCTTCTGCGCGTCGAGCACCGCGGTATCGGTGTTGATGGTGACGCCGCCCATCGTGTGGTGGACCCCCGGGGCGATGCGGATAGCATAATAGGGCCCCTTGTTCAGCGGGTGACGCAGCGCGGTGGTGCGCCCGAAATCCTCATCCTTTTGCTGCGCAACAAATTCATTGTAGCGCCCCAGCGTGGTTTGCAGCGCTTCCTGGTCCATATTCAGCTTCACCGCCAGTTCGTGCGGAGTCGGGGCGCTAATCACAAACCCTTTGGCGATATATTCGTCGGCGGCTTTATTGGCCGCACGCACCTGGTCGTCAAAGATAATCCAGGCACTTTTTTCCGGCAGGGCAATGATCTCCGCCGACACTTTGTCGCGCGTTTCCATCTCATTATAGAAGCGCTGACCGGCCTGGCTGACCAGAATCGCCCCGCCGCCGCGAATCGCTTCGGAGACCAGGTAAGAAGTGGTCTGCTCAACGGTAGGGTGGATCTGAATTTCGCCCATATCGACGGTATCTGCGCCAATCTGTTGCAACAGGGCGATGCCGCTGCCGGTGGCGCCTTTATGGTTGGTGGTCACAAAGCCGTCCAGCTCAGGGCGGTATTTCACCACCATTTCGCGGTTGGCGCTGAAGCCGCCGGTGGCAACAATTACGCTTTTGGCGTTGAGAATGCGGCTGTCGTTGTACTCATCCACCACCTTCACGCCGCTTACCGCGCCGTTTTCAACCAGAATTTCGGCCACCGAAGTTTCCAGCAGCACTTCAATTTCACGCTGATTGACGTTTTTCACCAGGCCGCTAATCAGGAAGCCGCCGACTGCTGAACGGTCCGCCGGACGGTGGGTACGGTCGATGCTCATGCCGCCGGTAATGGTGATGTCATTAAGTTCAATGCCGTGGCCTGCCAGCCAGTCGATGGCTTCCGGGGCCAGATCGACAAACTCGCGCAGCAGTGCAGGATTGTTTTTAAACTTGCCGCCTTTCAGCGTCTCTTCATAGAACAGCTCTTTACTGTCCTCAATGCCTTTCAGCTTCTGGAAACGGGTTTCCGCCGCGTTCATCCCGACCGAGGCTTTGATGGTGTTGCCGCCAATGGTGGGCATCTTCTCGATGATCACCACGTGCGCCCCGGCTTCAGAAGCCTGAATCGCCGCCGCCAGACCTGCGCCACCGCTGCCGACCACGACCACATCGTAATTCTGCGGTGCCTGCGGGTTGCCGCCCTCTTCAATCACGTGCTCCTTGCTGGAGGTGGTCAGTGCGCGGGAGACCGCTTTTTTCAACGCCTCACTCTGGGTCGTCGCCCCGGTGATCGCATCCACGTGGGGGCTGTTAGCCACCAGCATGCGGGTACGCAGGCTTTCAAAGGTGGTGGTGAAATCGACGTCCAGCGTGTCGTCCGGCACCAGGGTGATATCGGTGATACGGTCGGTGTCGAGCACCACGTTGATACGCAGCTTCAGCGCTTCGGCTTCCACTTTTTCCTGATAAACCCCGGCCTTGTATTTACGGCCGCCGGTGCTGACGTCGCGGATCATTGCATCGACCAGCGAGAAGCGCCACAGCGGTTCCGGGATGTTAAGCGCTTCACGCTGGGTGCTGTCGATAAACAGCTCCAGGTGGTCATTTTTGATAATGCGGTCGGCCCAGTCCGGGTAAGCAATACAGGCTTTACCTACGGCAACCAGGTCGAAGCCGTGCTCCAGCGCGCTTTCCGCATCGGCTTTATTCACCACGCCGCCGACGCCAATTACCGGCACTTTGGCCAGGGTTTCAGAGCGCTGCGCAAGGTATTTAGTAATAAGTGGAGTGGGGTCTTCGCGGTCGACAATCGACGGGCGCAGCAGCTGGCCGACGGAGAAGTGGACATAGTCGAGACCGCGCGCCGCCAGTTTTTCCAGCAGGTAAAGCGTGTCATCCCAGCGGATGCCAGGGACTTCCAGCTCTTCCGGCGAGAAGCGATAGCCGATAATAAAGGATGGCGCGGCAAAGCGTTGCGCCATTTTATGGGTGATTTCCAGCACTTCCAGCGGGAAGCGTGCGCGGTTATCGCGGCTACCGCCCCACTTGTCGTCGCGCTGGTTAGAGTTTGGCGAGTAAAACTGCTGAATAAGATAGGTGTTAGCACCGTGGATTTCGACGCCGTCGAAGCCCGCTTTAATAGCGCGGTTCACCGCATCACCGAACTTGGTGATCATCACCTCCACTTCTTCTGCCGTCAGCGCCTGTGGGGTGGTGGCGCCTTCACGCGGCGCGGCAATGGCGCTGGGTGCCACGGGGGTTCTGCCGCCAATCAGCTCAGGCTCCACCATGCGGCCACCGTGGTAAATCTGCAGAATCGCTTTCGAACCTTTTGACTTGATCGCGTCAGCAATTTTGCTTAAACCGGAAATTTTGTTGTCGCTGTCGATGGCGATGGCACCGGGGAAGGCCGGGCCTTTCGGATCGATAAAGCAGCATTCCACAATCACAGTACCAATGCTGCCCGCGCGATCGCGATAGTACTCAACCAGCTCGCTGGTCACCGTACCGTCATAAAATCCCGTACAGGTGGTCATCGGCGCCATCAGTAAACGGTTTTTCAGTACGGCGCCGTTAGGCAGAGTCAGCGGGTTAAGGATCGGGGTGATGGTATTCATTTAGTGAACTCCGAAATTTAAAAGTTTTGAATTCTTTGGCGACCGTTTTCTTATAATTATTCTGTGGTCCGATGTCATGAAACCAATATACCAATTTCTTTAACTACAATAGTTATTTCTTTAGTTTTTTAACTTTTAAATAAATCCAGCCAATAATTCACACAATGATGAGAGTAATTGTCATTCTAATTGTTAACCAATAGTTTCCAAAAATCAACCTTTCGTTCACATCATAATTAACACCATTAAATTCAGACTCTTACGAAAATGATACTGGCATTTTATTGTACCTGGCTTTACGTTATGCCACCCTAATCGACGCAATCCCCAAACCTGCCATCGTCTAATTAACGGCGATTGTTAAAAAATAAAATGACAGATTTATTTTTATTGATCTGGATCAAAGTCTATATTTAGAGAAGTATCATTATATTCTTATCCACCCAATAAATTAGCTCAGAATTTATTGAGACCAACGAAAAGTATTTTTGGACGTTTCGGTTAAACAACGATATAAATAGAAAAGTAAGTAAAAAAATCACCCGTCAGAAACCGGAATATCTACCGAATTCTTCTTAACTTGCAGATAAAAACTATGAAACCAACAGTGATGAGTGAACCCGCGAAGGCTGCTCCAGCCTCTTCGGGGCAAAAAAAACATCTGATCATGCTCTTTCTGCCAGTACTGGTCGCGGTACTGCTGTTACTGGTGCCGGTCCCGCAAGGACTGGAGCCATATGCCTGGCACTTCTTCGCCATCTTTGTCGGCGTGATTGTCGGTTTGATCTTCGAACCGCTGCCGGGGGCCGTTATCGGGCTGACCGGCGTGGTGGTGATCGCACTGTTCAGTCAGTGGCTGCTGTTCAGTCCCGCTGAGCTGGCCGACCCGAAATTCAAAACGGCTACTCAGGCATTTAAGTGGGCGGTTAGCGGGTTTGGAAACTCCACCGTCTGGCTGATCTTCGGTGCCTTTATGTTTGCCGCTGGCTATGACAAAACCCAGTTCGGCCGCCGCCTGGCGCTGATTCTGGTGAAGTATCTTGGACGCCGCAGCCTGACGCTGGGCTACGCCATCACCTTCGCGGATCTGCTGCTGGCCCCGTTCACCCCGTCGAATACCGCGCGCAGCGGCGGCACTATCTACCCGATTATTGCTAACCTGCCACCGCTGTACGGTTCAAAACCCAATGACCCAAGCGCGCGCAAAATCGGTTCTTACCTGATGTGGGTCGCCATTACCGCCGCCTGTATCACCAGCTCGATGTTCCTGTCGGCGCTGGCACCTAACCTGCTGGCGCTGGCGCTGGTGAAAAGCATTATCGGCTTTGATATCTCCTGGGGCATGTGGTTCCTCGCCTTCCTGCCGCTGGGTATTATCCTGCTGCTGACCATGCCGCTGCTGGCTTACTGGTTCTACCCACCGGAAGTGAAGTTCAACGACGAAGTGCCACGCTGGGCGATTAGCGAACTGGAAAAGCTCGGCAAGCTGACCCGTAACGAAATCCTGCTGCTGGTGTTCGTGGTCTCTGCCCTGCTGATGTGGATCTTTGCTACCGCCTGGATTGAACCGGCGATGGCCGCCCTGCTGGTGGTCGTGCTAATGCTGTGGACCGGCGTACTGAACTGGAACGACATCACCAGCAACAAACCGGCGTGGAATACCTTTGCCTGGTTCGCCACTCTGGTGGCGCTGGCGGATGGCCTGGCACGCGTTGGCTTTATCGCCTGGCTGGGTAAAGAGGGTGGCCAGCTGCTGCAGGGCTATGACCCGCAGGTCTCTGCCGTGGTGCTGATGATTGCCTTCTTCCTGCTGCACTATCTGTTCGCCAGCACCACCGCGCACACCACCGCGCTGTTACCGGCTATGTTGACCATCGCGGCCTCTATTCCGGGCATCAATATGCCGGTGTTCTGCCTGATGATGTGTACTTCACTGGGTGTGATGGGGATTATCACCCCTTACGGCACCGGTCCAAGCCCGATTTACTACGGTAGCGGCTATCTGCCAACCAAAGACTACTGGCGCCTTGGCACCATCTTTGGCGCCATCTTCCTCTGCGCGCTGATGCTGATTGGCTATCCGTGGATGGTGATGATGTTCTGATGATTTTCATCACAGAGCCACGATGAACCATGCAGATGTTGCAACAATGTAATACCATTCCCTACCCGCCGGTCTCGCTCCTGAGACCGGCAGGATAAAAACAACGAATTATCGCCAGTGATGTTGTGCGCCAGAGCCCGGCGGCAACCGGTCATTAAGTGAGAAAACAATGTCGAATAAACCTTTCTACTACCAAAATCCCTTCCCTCTTGCCAAAGAGGATACCGAATACTATCTGCTGACTGACCAGCACGTCTCCGTGGCGGAGTTTGACGGCCAGCAGATCCTGAAAGTGGAACCGCAGGCGCTGACGCTGCTGGCGCAGCAGGCGTTCCACGACGCCTCCTTTATGCTGCGCCCGGCGCACCAACGCCAGGTGGCGGCAATTCTGGCCGACCCGGAAGCCAGCGAGAATGACCGATACGTGGCGCTGCAGTTCCTGCGTAACTCCGAGATTGCGGCCAAAGGCATTCTGCCGACCTGCCAGGACACCGGCACCGCGATCATCACCGGTAAAAAAGGCCAGCGCGTCTGGACCGGCGGCGGCGATGAAGCGGCACTGTCGCAGGGCGTGTACAACACCTACATTGAAGATAACCTGCGCTATTCACAGAATGCCGCGCTGGATATGTACAAAGAGGTGAACACCGGCACCAACCTGCCTGCGCAGATCGACCTGTACAGCGTTGACGGTGACGAATATAAGTTCCTGTGCATCGCCAAAGGCGGCGGCTCGGCGAACAAAACGTATCTCTACCAGGAGACCAAGGCGCTGCTCTCCCCGGGTAAGCTGAAAGATTACCTGACCGACAAGATGCGCACCCTCGGCACGGCAGCCTGCCCGCCTTACCATATCGCCTTTGTGATTGGCGGCACGTCGGCAGAAAGCACGCTGAAAACCGTTAAGCTGGCTTCGACCCACTATTACGACGGCCTGCCCACCGAAGGTAACGAACACGGTCAGGCGTTCCGCGACGTGGCGCTGGAGCAGGAGCTGCTGCGTGCCGCGCAGGATCTCGGCCTGGGCGCGCAGTTTGGCGGTAAATACTTTGCCCACGATATCCGCGTAATCCGTCTGCCGCGCCACGGCGCATCCTGCCCGGTGGGCATGGGGGTTTCCTGCTCGGCTGACCGTAACGTGAAGGCGAAGATCAATCGCGACGGTATCTGGATTGAGAAACTGGAACATAATCCAGGCCAGTATATTCCTGCCGAGCTGCGCCAGCAGGGTGAAGGCGAAGTGGTCCACGTTGACCTCAACCGCCCGATGAAGGAGATCCTCGCCCAGCTGTCGCAGTACCCGGTTTCGACCCGTCTGTCGCTGAGCGGCACCATCATCGTGGCGCGTGATATTGCCCACGCCAAGCTGCAGGAGCGTATTGCCAGCGGTGAAGGCCTGCCGCAGTACGTGAAAGATCACCCGATCTACTACGCAGGACCGGCCAAAACCCCGGAAGGCTACGCATCAGGCTCCCTCGGCCCGACCACGGCGGGTCGCATGGACTCCTACGTCGATCAGCTGCAGGCCAACGGCGGCAGCATGATCATGCTGGCGAAAGGTAACCGCAGCCAGCAGGTGACCGATGCCTGCCATAAGCACGGCGGCTTCTACCTCGGCAGTATCGGCGGCCCGGCTGCCGTACTGGCGCAGCAGAGCATTAAGAGCCTGGAGTGCGTGGAGTACCCGGAACTGGGTATGGAAGCGATCTGGAAAATCGAAGTTGAAAACTTCCCGGCCTTTATTCTGGTCGATGATAAGGGCAACGATTTCTTCCAGAAGATCCATGACACCCAGTGTGCAAAATGCGTAAAGTGAAAGTCTGAATAGTTGTTTTACGCCTTCCCTCCGGGCGGCCCCTCTCTCATGGGCCGCCCTTTTTATTACATCCAGCCCGCCAAATTATGATTTTTTATGCAAAATTATCAATTATTCAGTCATTATGCGTTGTCGCGCTACGCCAAATCTTTCATAATCGCACCACATCCTAATTTTTAAGGCGAAGGTCGTAATGAGTCAGAGATATCGCGTGTTTATTGACGGTCAGGCGGGCACCACCGGATTGCAGATCCAGCAGCGTCTGGTGAACCATCCGCAGATTGACATGCTCAACATTGATGAGGCGCAGCGTAAAGATGCCCGCGCCCGCCAGGCACTGATGAAACAGGCCGATGTCACCATCCTTTGCCTGCCCGATGCCGCCGCGCGTGAAGCGGTAGCGCTGGCAGATGAAGTCGGCGCACGCGTACTGGATGCCAGCTCCGCGCACCGCGTGGCAGACGGTTGGGTTTACGGCCTGGCGGAACTGGCTGCCGATCAGCGTGAGAAAATTCGTGCTGCCAGCCACGTCTCAAATCCTGGCTGCTATGCCACCGGCGCTATCGCCCTGCTGGCCCCGCTGACCCAGGCCGGTTTGCTGCTGGCCGATCGACCGCTGGCGATCAATGCGGTTTCCGGCTACAGCGGCGGCGGCAAGCAGATGATTGAAAAGTACCAGCAGGCGGGAACCGGCTACGCGGCTTACGGGCTGGGCTTTGATCATAAGCATCTGAAAGAGATTCAAGCATGGAGCGGGCTGAGCAGCCGCCCGATCTTCCAGCCTGCGGTGGGTGATTATGCCCAGGGGATGCTGGTGTTTATCCCGCTGAACGACGTTGACGGTGAACCGCTGCAGCAGGCGCTGGCGCAGTTCTATGCCGCTCAGCCATTTATCAAGGTGCATGAGCTGAACCAGCTGGATGCCGACAGTGCGCCGTATCTGCTGCCGGAAGCGCTGAACAATACCAATAATATGGAGCTGTTCGTTTTCAGCCATGCAGAGCAGCGCCAGAGCATTCTGGTGGCCCGCCTCGATAACCTCGGCAAAGGAGCCTCCGGTGCCGCGGTGCAGAACCTCAATATTATGCTGGGCCTGAACGAAGAGACCTGCGTGAACCTGTAATGGGTGGTGCTTTTTTGTTCAGTCACAACGAATACCGTATACCTGTAGGGGTTGACCTTCTTTTTCGGTCAACCCGTTTCTGACCCCGCCGCCGCTGGCCGACCAGAAAAGCGGTCGGCCACGACGAAAACCTGTCAACGCGTGACGTTTTGCGTAATGCCTCTGAAAACAACCGCACAACGCTTTACCCCAACGACCTGCCGTGTCTACTGTGCCGTTTGAGGAGGATTAATCATGCTAAAACGGAAATCGATGCGTCTGCCCCACTATCCCTATCACCACCCCGGCGCCTATTTCGTCACTCTGGTGACCCACTGCAGGCAGCATCTCTTCGGTGAAATGCAGAATGAGAACTTGCTGGCGAATCACCTGGCTGACGCCGTTAACCGCCACTGGCAGGCATTGGCGCTGCGCTTTCCCGGCATTCAGCTGGATGAATTCATCATCATGCCCAACCACCTGCATGGCATTATCTGGCTGACTCAGTGTCAATCCTGTTCGCTGAGCACCCTGATGGCGCTTTTTAAAGGCAGCGTCAGTAAAGAAGCCAACCGCCTGCATACCATCTGGCAACGGGGGTTTTATGACCGGGTTATTCGTAATCAAGATGAGTTAGATAACATCCGCACCTATATCAGAAATAATCCCCGGCAGTGGCATCTTGACCGTCTCAACCACGACGAATACCGCCTACCCCGTAGGGGTTGACCCGCTTTTCCGGTCAACCCGTTTCTAGCCCAGCCGCCGCTGGCCGACCAGAAAAGCGGTCGGCCACTACACGTACCGCAGACCCGTAGGGGTTGACCCTCTTTTCGGTCAACCCGTTTCTGACCCAGCCGCCGCTGGCCGACCAGAAAAGCGGTCGGCCACTACGCGTACCGCATTCCCGTAGGGGTTGACCCTCTTTTTCGGTCAACCCGTTTCTGAAACTGCCACCGCTGGCCGACCAGAAAGCGGTCGGCCACTGCCGTTATAACGGTTTATGCGCGGTCTCTTTGGCTAACCATACTGATACTCCGGTTATCAGCAGCGCTGCGCAGACGTACAGCGACACCGCCAGCGTGCTGCCCATCTCTTTATACAGCGAAGTGATGATCAGCGGCGCAAAGCCTCCGCCGACAATGCCCGCCAGCGTATAGGCCAGCGATGAACCGGCATAGCGAACCCGCGTCGGGAACTGCTCGGTGACAAATGCCGCCTGTGGGCCATACATCATGGCGTGGATCAGCAGGCCGCCAATCACCGCGAGGCAAATTAACAGCGGTTGGCTGCTGTCGAGCAGCGTAAAGAAGACAAAGGCCCAGACCATCGCCAGCAGCGCACCCATCAGATACACCGGGCGGCGGCCAAGGCGATCGGAAAGCGCGCCAAACAGCGGTACGGTCACTGCATTGCCCAGTGCACCGAGCATGGTCGCCATCAGCGCCAGCGGACGCGGCAGGTTAAGCACCGTAGTGACATAGGTCAGCGTGAACACCACCACCAGCGCATACAGCACGTCAGAGCCAATGCGCGAGCCACCGGCGATCAGCAGCGCGCGCGGATGCTGGGTAAATACCTCTTTCAGCGGAGTCTGGGTAGTGTTATGCGCTTTCTCCAGCTGTAAAAACGCCGGAGTTTCACCCACGCTGCGGCGCACCCACAGGCCAAACAGCACCAGCAGCAGGCTCAGCAGGAACGGAATACGCCAGCCCCACTCCTGAAATGCCTCGGCGGGCAGCAGCAGGGTCACCAGAGTGATAAAGCCAGTGCCAATCAGCGTGCCGCAAGAGGGACCAACCTGTGCAAACGAAGCGTTGCGCCCGCGCTGGTGCGGCTGACCGTGCTCCATCGACAGCAGCACCGCCCCGGCCCACTCACCGCCGAGCGCAATGCCCTGAATAAAGCGCAGCGCCACCAGCAGCACCGGGCTCCAGATCCCCCAGCTGGCATAGCCGGGCAGCAGCCCCATCATCGCCGTGGTGACGCCCATAATCACCAGCGTGGTGACCAGCACAAAGCGCCGGCCAAGCACGTCACCCAGATGCCCGAAGACCATGCCGCCAATCGGGCGCGAAACGTAGCCTACCGCATAGGTTGAAAACGCCAGAATGGTACCGACCAGCGGGTCGAACGACGGGAAGAACACATGGTTGAATATCAGCGCCGCCATAATGTTGTAGACCGTGAAGTCATACCACTCCAGCGCGGTGCCGACTGAACTGGCCGCCGCGAGACGGGCGGTGTGCGGGGTGTTCTTGCCAGCGGCCTGTTCACGCTGATGCAGGGTTACTTCAGTTTCCGAAATGGTCATGGTCAGTCTCCGGGTTCAGTCAGATACGGCCGCTTATGCCACCACCGGCAGAGCGTGCGTGTGGTACTGGTGAGCTATCGTGCGCCCACCCACTTCGTCAACCAGCTCCATGCGGAACTCCGCCGCTGGGCGAATACCGCCAATGGCCGCCAGCGTCCCGCAGGTCATCGCCATGCCGTCGCGGAATGCCGTGCCGTAGCGGTCCATCAGATCCTGCGGCGTGCGCATGGCGGCCAGCGTGCCCTGCTGGTAAAGCTGCCACTCCCCCTGCTCTTTGATCCAGGAGCGCAGGATCAGGGAATCCCAGCGGGCAATCACGCTGTCGAGCGGCCAGGCCGTGTGCGCCACCGGTTTGATACACAGCTGTTTTGACATCGCCACGCTGACCGCTTCGAACTCACGGTCAGTATGGTCAGAGGCCAGCGACAGCCACAGCTTGCCCTGATGGGCAAAGATCAGCGGTTCGGCCTCCCCTGACGTCGCCTCGCCCACCACTTCCAGCTGGGCATGCTGGCTAAGCTGATTCGCCGTGACGCGGTAAAACAGCGGCACTGCACCAGGACGGGGCACACCCAGCGCCTCGAGCTCATGGATATGGTGCAGTACAGCGGCTTCATCCCTGCCGGTCCACCCTGCTATAATTAGATGATTTACAACAACATTAATTTCATTTTCTGTTTCTGATGCGCGATTAAAGGTGAGATTCATGGTTCGCTGACTCCAGTTGAAATTACTGTGAAATTTCACTCTACTTTAAACAAAGCGATTTTCGTGCCATGTTTTTGTGTAGAATGCAAAGCAGGTCAACATTTGTTGGAGAAAAGCGTGTCGGCTGAAGAACTCTATCCCCTGAATTCCCCCCCCAAAGCCCGCGTCCTGTCGCTGAATGAGCTGGCCTATCTGCGTTTCAAGCAGGCGCTCATCACCCTGCGCTATCGCCCCGGCGAATACCTCAATACCGCGCAGGTCATGGCCGATCTGGAGATGGGGCGCACCCCGGTGAACCAGGCGGTGCACCGTCTGGCAGCAGAGGGGCTGCTACAGGTCATCCCGCGTAAGGGAGTGATGGTGGCTCCGCTGTCGATTGACGATGCGCAGGAGCTGATCGAAGTGCGTCTGGCGAATGAAGGTTTATGCGTGCGCCTTGCCGCTCAGCATATAACGGAAGCCGCGCTCAGCACGCTGCGTGACCTGAATCAGCAGATCGCCGCCGCCTGCGACAAGCGTGACCGCGCCGGAATGATGATGCTCGATCAGCAGTTTCACCAGACGCTGGCCGCGATTGCCGCGAATGGCCGGCTGGCGGATATCCTCAGCGTAATCCACGCGCAGGCGCAGCGCTTTTGGGCCACCACCCTGTCGCGGGAGAGCCATATGTACGAAGTGGTGGCGGAGCACGAGGCGATTATCAGTGCATTAGCCGCCCGCGACAGTGAAGCGGCTATCGCTGCAACGCGCGCGCATATTCTCTCTTTTCAGCGCGCGCTGCTCGGCCAGTAGACGTTTATCCGCCGCCTCACCCGGGCGGCGCCAGCCAAAAATCCCTTCTGACTCACATTTTGCCGCATCAATTCCTGAATATTTGCCAATTCTCGTCTAAAGTTTTTCGTATGCTCAATAACTTACAGATCGCCTAGGATCTGGACATGGAGAATTGCTGATGAGAAGAGCCGAAAAACGTCAACGGAATATGCCTCTGTTCACCCCACTACTGCTGGCTGGCTCCCTTGCCGTCAGCTTCTCGCTTCAGGCAGAAGATAATCAGCGAATGTTAAACAGCACGCCACAGCCGCCGGATGTGCGCCTTGGGCCGCTGTTCCACGCGGTGCAGGCCGCCAAGCTCTACCCCGACCAGAAAACCTTCGCCGATGCGGTGCCAAAAAACGATCCCACATCGATCCTCAGCGACTGGCAGATGCAGAAAAGCCAGCGCAACTTCGACCTCAAGCGCTTTGTCGCCACCAACTTTACCCTGCCGGCGGAAGGAGATAAGTACGTGCCGCCAGCCGGCCAGAGCCTGCGTGAGCATATCAACGGCCTGTGGCCCGTGCTGACGCGCTCCACCACCCAGGCAAGCCAGTGGGACTCCCTGCTGCCGCTGCCGAAGCCTTACGTGGTGCCGGGCGGGCGCTTCCGCGAAGTTTATTACTGGGACAGCTACTTCACCATGCTGGGGCTGGCTGAGAGCGGCCACTGGGATCGCGTGCAGGACATGGTCGATAACTTCGCTACCGAGCTGGACAAATATGGTCACATCCCGAACGGTAACCGCAGCTACTACCTCAGCCGCTCGCAGCCGCCGTTCTTTAGCATGATGGTCGACCTGCTGGCGAAACACGACGGCGACGCGGTTTACAGCAAATACCTGCCGCAGCTGCAAAAAGAGTACAACTACTGGATGGCGGACGCCGACAGCGACGCGCTGAAAGCGGGCCACGCCAGCAAGCGCGTGGTGAAGCTGAAAGATGGCACCCTGCTCAATCGCTACTGGGATGCACGCGACGTGCCGCGTACAGAATCTTATATGGATGATATCGCCACCGCGCAGAAGGCCAGCGGCCGCGACAAGCCGGAGCTGTACCGCGATCTGCGCGCCGGAGCCGCTTCCGGCTGGGACTTCAGCTCGCGCTGGTTTGACAAACCCGGCGATCTGTCGACCATCCACACCACGCAGATTGTGCCGGTGGATCTGAACGCCCTGATGTTCCACCTTGAGCAGACGCTGGCAAAAGCCAGTAAAGTCGCCAAACAGGATGATGCCAGCCAGCGCTTCGCCGCGTTGGCGCAAAAGCGTCAGCAGGCAATCAACCAGTATCTGTGGGATGACAAACAGGGCTGGTACGCCGACTACAACTGGAAGAAAAACAGCGTGCGCCCGCAGCTAACCGCTGCCGCGCTGTTCCCGCTCTATCTGCAGGCGGCCACCGATGAGCACGCCAGCCGTACCGCCGCGGCAGTGAAGGCTCAACTGCTGAAAGAGGGCGGGCTGGTGACCACCACCGTTAATAATGGCCAGCAGTGGGACGCGCCGAACGGCTGGGCGCCGCTGCAGTGGGCGGCCGTCGAAGGGCTGAATCACTACGGCCAGCAGGATCTGGCAAAAGAGATCGGCATGCGCTTCCTGCAAAACGTGCAGACCACCTACGACAAGGAACATAAGCTGGTGGAGAAATACGTGGTGGAAGGGAAAGGGCTGGGCGGCGGCGGCGGCGGTGAATACCCGCTGCAGGACGGCTTCGGCTGGACCAACGGCGTCACGCTTAAGCTGATGGATCTCTACTGCCCGCAAGGGGTGACCTGTAATAACGTTGGCGATATTACCGCAGCGAAACCCGCCAACTAATCTGACGCGCTTTTAACCAGGGCGATCGACCGATCGCCCTGACATAATCCTCACCCGATCTCTTCCCCTTCATACTGATATTGCCCCTTGACCTACAAAATTTAGGGTTGAAATTTCCTTACTAAAAACTAACAATTCTCATTGTCATTCTCATATCGTTTTGTGTTTAGCCGAGAGTGGCGCTTTTCGCTGGCCCCATTACTCTTCCCGGGGCGCCGCCTGTACCTCACAAGGGACTATTAAAACAATGACTTACAACCTGAAGCGTTCCGTCTTGTTGTGCGCTATCGCCATGACCGCTCCCGGTATTACTCTGGCCGCCAATGAAACTATGGTGGTCACTGCCGCTCCGCCGCAAACCGCCGATAGCCCGACGCAGGGCTACACCGCGACCACCTCTACCGGGGCGACCAAAACCGATGAACCCTTGATCACCACCGGGCAGTCAATCTCGGTGGTGACGCGCCAGCAGTTTGTTGATCAGGGGGCTAACACGGTCAGCCAGGCGCTGAACTATACCCCGGGCGTATTTTCCAACTTCGGCGGTGGCGCCACGCGTTTTGATACCATCGCCCTGCGCGGCTTCCACGGCGGGGACGTCGATAACCTGTTCCTTGACGGCATGCGTCTGATGAGCGACGGCGGCAGCCATAACATTATGCAGATCGACCCATGGTTCATTGAGCGGCTGGATATCATTAAAGGCCCGTCATCCTCCCTCTACGGCCAGACGGTGCCGGGCGGGCTGGTGAATATCACCATGAAGCGCCCGCAGTTTGCCCCCGAGGGCCACTTTCGCCTGACGGGTGGATCGCAGAACACCAGGGGTGCGGCATTTGACTACACCAATGCGATTAACGACCAGTGGGCATTTCGCCTGACGGGGATGACGCAGACCAGCGATACCCAGTACGACAACTCGCGCGAAGAGCGTTACGCTATCGCCCCTGCTCTGCTGTGGCAGCCGAGCGAAGATACCTCGCTGCTGCTGCGCGCCTATCTGCAAAAAGATCCGGCCGGCGGCTACCACGGCTCCACGCCGCTCTCCGGCACGCTGACCCAGCACAATGGCCAGTGGCTGAAGGATGGTTTCAACGAAGGTGAAAGCTCCGTCCAGCAGTACAAGCGCCGCGAGCAGATCTACAGCTACGAATTCTCACACCGCTTTAATGAAATCTGGTCGGTGCGCTCCAACGCCAGCTATACCCACAGCAGCGTAGCGCTGGATCAGGTGTATCAGACCGGCTGGATCGGCAACAGTAACCAACTGGCGCGCGGCTACAGCGGCTCCCGCGGCTCGCTTGACGGCTGGTCGACCGATAACCAGCTGGAAGCGGATTTCGCTACCGGCGAGCTGCAGCACAAAGTGGTGGTGGGTGCGGAGTATCATCGCTTTACCAATGACGTCTGGACTGGCGCCGGGACTGCCAGCCCGCTCGATCCGTTCACCGGTGCCACCGCATCGCACGGCGTGGCGGTTACTTATCAGGATAACACCACGCGCCATTACTATCAGAGCGGGCTGTACCTGCAGGATGAGATGCAGTGGGATAAGTGGCACGCCAATGTCTCCGGCCGCTACGACCGCATTGTTTCGCAGCAGGACAACCACAGCACCGACATCAGCAAACGCCGCCAGGACGATCACATCAGCGGGCGCGCTTCCCTGCTGTATGCCTTTGACAGCGGGATCTCCCCTTACGTCAGTTACGCGCAGGCCATCACGCCTGCCAGCCTGAATGACAAGGACGGCAATGCGCTGAAGCCGTCGACTTCTGAGCAGTATGAAGCCGGGGTGAAATTCCAGCCGCCGGGCACCAACGACATGTATACCGCCGCGCTGTATGACCTGACGCAGAAAGATGTCGCCACGCGTGATGCCAATGACATTGCCAGCGCCAGCTATGTGCCGGCCGGTAAAGTGCATTCGCAGGGGATTGAGCTGGAAGCGCGGAATCAGCTGACGCCGCGCCTCAGCACCATCGCCGGATACACTCTGAACCGCCTGCGCTATAAAGAGTCGCTGGACGGCAATTCCGGCCACACTCCGCTGCTGACGCCAAACCAGATGGCTTCCGCCTGGGCGCATTACCAGTTTGATTACGGCATCAGTGCCGGGGCCGGGGTGCGTTACATCGGTAAGCAGTGGGCCAACGACGAGAACACCGCGCGCGTGCCGTCGGTGACGCTGGTCGATGCTTCGGTGCGTGCCGATCTTGGCGGCTGGAACAGCCAGTTGAAGGGCGCGTATGTGCAGGTAAACGCCAACAACCTGTTTAACCGCGATTACATCGCCGCCTGCTACAGCACCACCAACTGTTACCTCGGTGCCGAGCGCAGCGTGATCGCCACCGTCGGTTACGATTTCTAAACCGCAGGCAGCAAAAAGGGAGGCATCAGCCTCCCTTTTTTTAATTCATGCTGCCGGTCAACTGCGGACTTTGCGGTAGATCCACAGCACGACAATCGCACCGATCACCGCGACAACAAAGCTGCCGAAGTTGAAGCCGTCAACTTTGCCGAAGCCGAAGAAGGTGCTGATCCAGCCACCTACTACTGCACCCACCACACCCAGTACGATGGTAATAATGAAACCACCACCATCTTTACCCGGCATGATCCACTTGGCGATAATACCGGCAATCAGACCAAAAATGATCCATGAAAGAATACCCATTGATAACTCCTTAATATCTTGTGATTTAACCGTCACTGTTTAACACGCCCTTAGTATAGGCGAAGATTATAAGTCTGTGATTTAAATCCAGAGTTTCAGAGAAACTTTTGTAAAAAATCCGTAAAGCCCAACGCAGGCTTGCCGATAACCGTATCAGAGTGGCTAACCGCATGATTTGCACCTGGACTGGAGCTGGATGTGAAAGAGGACGATAAAGAGCAGTATCTTAAACGCGGGACGCTGGCGGTCCTCGCCGTATTGCGCGATCTGCTGGAACATCAGACGCCGGTGATGGTTTCACATCCGCGCGGTCAGTTCATCACCCGCCTGCTGTCCGCAGATAAAGAGAGCCTGGTGCTCGATTACGGCAGCAACGACTACGACAACCAGCTGGCTAAAGAAGCCCAGGAGCTGCACGTCACCGCCGAAATGCGCGGCGCCAAAGTTGAATTTGCCCTGCCCGCGCTCAGCCTGAGCGAGCATGAAGGCCTGCCCGCGTTTAGCGCCGCCCTGCCAGAACTGTTATGGATGATCCAGCGCCGTGAGTTTTTCCGCGTGAATGCCCCGCTTAGCCCGGTTTTCTACTGCTATATCCCCTGGCCGGATGGCTCCGGTGAGGGTCGCCTGCGCTTGCAGGATCTGTCGCTGGGTGGCATAGGCGTGCTGGCCGAAGATGCGCTGCCTGATGGGCTGGAATCCGGCGTCAGTATCAAAAAGCTGCGCGTGGAGATGGGTGAGTATGGGCGTTTTGAGGTGGATGCTCAGCTGATGACGATAGGTAAGCGCAGCGTGGTCGGCAGTAAAAGCGAAACCATCGTCACGCCGCGCCTCAGCTTACGCTTTCTGTCGCTCGATGCCGCGCAGGAGCGCGTGCTGCAGCAGGTGATCTTCTCGCTGGAGCGGCTGGCGCGCGATAAGGCCAACCGCTTCCAGTAAGCGTCAGATGGTGCGGTAAGCGGTGGTGACTTTCCACAGATAGCGCGGAGCCTGTGCCGCCGGATGTTTTTCCTGCACGTGCTGATAAAACTCTTCCGGGCTCATGGCGTTGATCATCGCAATCGCGCGGTCACGATCGCGTGAGAAGGTGCGCAGCAGCGCACCGGCGCCGTTCGCGTATGAGACAATAGTGGCGTAACGCAGGGTTTTCGGATCGCGGATACCCGCCAGCTGCTGCTCCTGCAAAATACGCAGGTAGGCGGCACCGATATCAATATTCTTTACCGGGTCGCGCAGTTCCGATTTGCTCGGCTGACCGCGCAACCCCGCAGCGCGATACACTTCCCGCCCTGCCGTTGAAGCTTTAATCTGCATCAATCCAATGGCATTCGACTTACTGACTACCGTTGGATTGCCGCCCGATTCAACCGTGATGATCGCTTCAATCAGCTTCTGGTCGATGCCGTTACGCTGCGCCGCCTGCTCGGTCATCATTGACCATGCACTCGCCACTTTTGAAGGCGGTGCCTGCGTCAGCGGGGTATCCGGCTGATGAGCCACTTTTCTCTCGGGTTCGCTGGAGCACCCTGCCAGCATTAAGGCCGCGACTATCGCTACCGTTTTCACGCTTTTCTGCACGCTTTTTCTCACGCTTATTTTATCCTGTGCGCCTTTGGTCTGGCGTTATCATACGGGTTACCGCAGGTCTGAGAATTGCCGTAACTCCTAATTTGTGCGCGCTACCAGTGACTTCGCCGCTGCGATTCGTCATCATCTGGGCCATACGGAGAAATTGGACCGCTGCCGGAGGAAATAAATCCACGACGGCGCATAAAAAACCAGCAAAGTGACGATTATGGCGATAACCCCACGCAACATTCATCTGATTGCCCCTTCCGGCTTCTGCCATAATCCGGCAGCCGCCGAGCGCGGCGTTGCCCGCCTGCGGGCCGAGGGCCATCGCGTAGACAACGGTGACGTGATTACCCGGCGCGAGCAGCGTTTTGCCGGCAGCGATAGCCAGCGACTCGCTGATATCAACGATTTGGCGCGGCTGGAAACGGTGCCGGACATCGTGCTGGCGGTGCGTGGCGGCTACGGAGCCAGCCGCCTGCTGCCCGACATCCACTATTCAGCGCTGGCCGAGCGCCTGAACAATGCCCCGCTGGCGCTGTGCGGGCACAGTGACTTCACGGCGATTCAGCTGGCGCTGCTGGTGAAAAGTGGCGTTGTCAGCTTTAGCGCGCCGATGCTGGCCGGGAATTTCGGCGCTGAGACTTTATCTGAATTCACCCTCGACCACTTCTGGCGCGCCCTGACTTCGCCTAAATTAACACTGGAATGGCAGACAGCCTCTCCCGCCGTTACTGCATCAGGCACGGTTTGGGGCGGCAATCTGGCCATGATCGCCTCGCTGATTGGCACCCCCTGGCTGCCAGAGTTCGACGGCGGCATTTTGGTGATCGAAGACGTGAACGAACACCCTTTCCGCATTGAACGCATGCTGTTGCAACTGCACTACAGCGGGATCCTTGCCCGCCAGAGTGCCATTGTCACCGGCAGCTTTAGCGGAACCACTTTGACCGACTACGACAACGGCTATGATTTTGCCAGCGTCTGGAACCTGATCCGCGACCTGACCGGTGTTCCGGTGGTCAGCGGTCTGGCCTTTGGCCACAGTGCCGACACCGTCACGCTGCCCCTGGGATCGCACGGGCAGCTGAACGTCAGCGGTACCACCGGCTCACTGACGCTGACAGGTTACCCGACGCTGCGCTGATCGTTAGGAGCGCAGACATGAAGCAGCTGTATGAAGATCTCTGGATATCCACGCCTGAGTTTCCTGCAGGCGAAGAGGAACCAGAATTGATGATGCACGGCTTTTTGTTGCAGCATCTGCGCGGTAATTTGCTGATTTCACGGGTCGAGAACCCGGAAGATCACCAGGTCATTGCCGATCGGGGCGGGATTATCCGCCACTACTTAACCCACTGGCACGAGGCTGGCCCGGGCGTGCGGCTGTTACAGCAGCGTTTTAACTCGGCCCTCTACTGCCACTCGCGGGCGCTGGGCCAGGTGAGCCGATTTGCGGAAGCCGATGCCACCTTTAATGCTGCGGAAGTTCACTGCGGCAGCTTCCACGTCGTGCCCACCCCGGGACACACGCCGGGCAGCACCAGCTATCTGTATGCCTCACCGCACGGTAAAACCTATCTGTTTGTCGGTGACACTGTCACATTGTCTCGCGATCGCTGGGTAACGGTGCTGGTCGAGGAGAGTAATGAAGCAGACCTGCGCCAGACGCTTGAATTCTACCGCGCGCTGCGTCCGGATGTGGTGCTGATGGGCACCACCGCCGGGCATCTGGCGTGGCAGGAGGTGGACGTGCGCCAGTGGCTGTCGCTGCTTGATGAGGCGGAGAATAATCCGCTGGATCTGCGCCATCACGAGCACCTTCTGCCCGGCCATCACTGATTAGGCTGGCGGCTTATGTACAGCCATAATAAACATCATTGGCCGCTCGCGCTCTTCTGCCAGCGCCGGCTGTAGAGCGACCTGCTCTGCGGTTGGCCCCCACTCATCCAGCGCGCTGATAACAAACCCTGCGGCAATCAGCAAATTAATCCAGCTCGCCAGCGTGCGATGCTGTTTGATCACGCCATCAGCAAACCAGTTAGTGACGCGCTGGCCTTCCTGCTGATAGCCGCTGACCGGCCAGGATTTCTGCTGGTTGTCATCAATATGCCAGCCCTGCCGGGCTGGCGCGGTATAGATAGGGTGCTCGGCCGTGAAGATAAACTGGCCGCCGGGCTTCAGTGCCGCAAACACCACCGCCAGCATCGCCGGTAGTGCTTCGACATAGTGCAGCGCCAGCGCGCTGAAGGCGACATCAAAGGTCTGTGCGGGCAGCTGCAGGGTTTCGAGATCCGCTCGCTGCCAGGCAATTGCCGGGTTATCGCCCAGGCTGATGGCTTTCTCCAGCATCTTTTCGGAGACATCCAGCGCCAGCACGGAGTGCGCGCCCTGCTGGCAGGCATAGCGGCTAAACCAGCCATAGCCGCACCCGAGATCAACCACCTCTTTTCCGGCAAGCTCCGGTAGCAACGCCTGCACGCTCGGCCACTCCGGTGCGCCATCCAGCCCCTTAACCGAACGATCTAATGTGGCATAGCCGGCAAAAAAAGCCGGATCGTCATAAATATTTTGCGCCATGGTCTTTTCCTTTTATCAGCCTGGGCAATTTTAATGCTGATATGCGCCTGATGAAAACCCCTGCAGAAGGGTGCAGATAAATAGTCATTGAACCTTGTCGTGGTTACCTGTATTTTTATACAGCAAAAAATAACAAGGAGCAGAGATGTTTGTTGAACTGATTTATGACAAGCGCAACGTTGCGGGTCTGCCGAATGCCGAACAGCTGATCCTGGCCGAGCTGGAAAAGCGCGTGCAGCGTGTGTTTCCCGATGCGCTGGTCAAGGTAAAACCGATGCAGGCCAACGGCGTGAAAAGTGACGCCAGTAAAAGCGATAAGTCCACGCTGTTACGCATTATTGAAGAGATGTTTGAGGAAGCCGATCAGTGGATGGTGTCTGAAGAATTTTGATGATGTAACTGCGAGGTCAGCCAAAAAAATTGATTTTAATTAAGATTGAAGGTGCTTTTCATTTGCATTAATTGAGAATCATCCTATCATGCTAATTAATAGATTTCCCTGGTGTTGGCCCGCATTAAAGCTCTTCGCGGGCTTTTTTTTGCCTGAAAGATAAGGCAGCTTAACCAGTTAGTCACTTTTCCCGCATCCCATGCCGGTAGCGCGCCGCGCCGCAGGAAGCTTTAGCGCCTGTTGCGTTCGGCCAGCTCTTCACTCAATAAATCACACACTTTTGCCGCAAAAGCCGAGCTGTCACGCAGCATCTGAATGGCCTCCTCAAGAGTCTGTGGCGGCATCT
This sequence comes from Erwinia aphidicola, assembly GCF_014773485.1. GTDB lineage: Bacteria > Pseudomonadota > Gammaproteobacteria > Enterobacterales > Enterobacteriaceae > Erwinia > Erwinia aphidicola. The sequence goes on from NZ_JACXBP010000006.1 coordinate 276,717, forward strand.
GCCCCACAATACGCCAGCCAAGCGCGATGTTTTTGGCATCGATAAGCCGTTCGGAACCCTTTTCACTTGCCGCACTTTCAGACACGTTTCTCTCCTGCTGTAAATTTTGGACCTATTTTACGGAGCCAGGCGGCACTATCACAACCCCACATCCTGATGGAAATCGGCTAACGGTTAATTTTTACACTACATTTGCTTAAAATTTGCATTTTCCGCGCTTATTTCGGACTAATGCCAGATAAAAGACAGACAATTCTTAACGGTAAACCCCCTTTTATCCCCTATGCGCGTGCGCATTCTCAGCCCTATACCCTGATTCAGTCCCTTCCCCTCGACAAATAAAAAAATCGCCCGATTAAGGGCGATTTCGGCTTAAGGCGGCAAACTAACTGAAATAGGGCATCTTGCGGTCAATACCATTAATGTTGAGCGTGACATAGCCGGCCGGCACCGTGCTGCCCGGGGCTGCGGCCACCGCGGTGGCCAGCGTCACCACGCCATTTTCGTTCGCGCCAAGACCTGCCAGCCCGTTATGCATGCTGAGGCGTGCGTTGGGGGTAACGGTGCCAATCTGCGTCTCATCCGTGACTTCGTTCAGGTCCGGGGTATACAAGGAACACTCCCCCGACTCAAAGCGCGTTGGTCCGGTAGAGCGCAGATTAAACATGGTGTCACCGCTGCCTGCCTTCAGCTTCACCCAGACCTCGACAATATTTTCATAGCTGCGCCTGTATTTGACATCCAGCACCGCAGGCTGCCCGCGGTGGTACATATCGCCCCACACGGCGGTGGCGCAGCGCTGAAAATTGAGCCAGGTGGCGCCGGAGGCCACCGTCTGCGTCGGGCTGCCCGCCACTCCGGAGGGATTAGCAGTGGACATCTTGCCGATAAGCTCAATCGTCCACTGCTGATTCACCCTGGGGAAGACAAACTTGCCCACCTTGAACCATTTATCGCTGTCAGCCGTGTTGGTCAGCTTGTAGCCGCTGTACCAGCCTGCCTTCATCGACCCGGTCATGGTGGTGCCGAAATTCTCATCCCGGCGCCAGCCGCCTTCGTATCCTGACAGCCAGCGCCCGCTGGCGTTGTCCAGGCTGACTTTCGCCCCCGCCTGTAAATTAAGCTGGCGGAACAGCGCGCGGCTGTTGTTCATACTCAGCGGGTTATCGCAGTCCTCCACGCTGAGGGCGTCAACAATCCACTGCCCGTTGGTCAGGTCACCCGGGAAGCGCGTATGTTCAATCCACACGTTGCGAATAATCCCCTGGGTCATACGCGGCATCATCAGCGTGGCGTCAGCGAAGCCATACTGGAAATTGGCATTGGTCAGCTCGACGGCCGTAGCATGATCCCACACGCCGTTAGGGGAGTTAGACCAGCCCACCTCAAATACCCGCGCGTAGGTGTACTGGGAGTAAATCTGGTCAAAGCGGGTATCGAGCGTGTCGAGCAGTTTGATCGCCGTGCCGCCGTTGTACTGCACGTGGAAGCAGCGGATATTCACAAACTCCCCTTCGATAGTGATGTTTTCGAAAAACGGCTGCACGTTGGAGAGCATATCCGGGGTAATCGCGCCCGTTGTTGCGCTGGTGTCCGCCGTTGCCTGCCCGTTCCAGCTGATGCCGCGGATCACCGTGCGGCGCGCGTTCACTTTGAACACGGTGCTGGGCGATTTATCAGAGACAATCACCGTGCGCGGCGTAGCGCCATAAGGACTGTCATCACCGTACAGGGCAAAGCACGGAATTTCGCTGGCGGTAAGGTCAATCGGGTTGATCAGGAACTTGCCGGCGGGAAAACGTACGCCAAGATTTTTGGCATTGCTATCGTAGCTTTGTGACCAGCTGAACATGCGTTTGAAGGCATCACTGTCGTCGGTAATCCCGTCACCGCGCGCGCCAAAGTGATAGAGATTGACCTGTTCAGTGTCATTGATGATGCGCTTCCAGAAAAAGCCGCTGCCTTTGGCTACGGTGCCGCCGTCATCACTCAGGGGGGTGGTGCCGGAGAAGCCGACAAAGTCGCCGCCGCCGTGGAAGGTGGAGTCTTTATCGTAGTAACGTTTGAGCATGGCGATATCACCGGCCTTAGCAGGTGCAGTGGTACGCAAATCGGCAAAGCAGTTAACTTCAATCATAAATACCTCCGGGATGAGACAGGTGAAACCTGTCGGGGATGCCCTGACGGGCGATGTGAAGGGTTTTTCAATGGAATCAGGCTTTAACGGTCGCCAGGCCGCAGTACCGCAAATATCGTGGCGACATTGCCTTTGGCACGATAGACCGCCGCGCAGAAGATCAGATTGATCACCACCGCCGCCCAGTGCGTATGCACGTAAACATCAAAAAGAAAGCGGAACGGTACCGAGGCATAGGCGAGGATGATCAGGTATGCCAGCCAGGAAGCCCACCACTGGTGTTTAGCTCCGGGCTTATAGAAAAACATCAGCCTCAGCACGATAGCCGAGCACACCACCACATTGGTGATAACGATTGGATCACTTGTTGCCATGATGACCTCCTCTCCAGCGTGTCAGCCAGGTTGCCGGATCCTGCTGGCTGAAAAACGTCAGCGTTTTAATCGCCAGTGCGGAGAGCAGCACCGCGCCCAGGCCGTCCAGCGGTTTATCGCTATAGCCGAGGATCTGCGCCAGCTTCGCCCCAACCAGACCTGCGCCGTACACGCCCACAATCCAGGAAACCACAAAGTAGGCAGCGCGGCGGATAACCTGAATATCTGCCGCTGTGGCAACGTAAAACACCGCACCGGCAAAGGCGCCAAAGAGTACCCCATAGTCGGTGGTGCCTGGCATGCCGAACAGGCCAGCGCCCGTCGTCACCGCAGCGCCCAGACTGACTGCTAATATTGATGCTGCCATATTGCCTCCGTTGCTCTGCCCTCAGAATTCAGAGATAAAAAAAGCCCCAACGTAATGTCGGGGCTGCTTAGCGTTCACCGTGCTGGCGGGGAAGCGCGTTTTTATAAAGTTAACCTGCTTTTTGCGTACGCGTGAGCCGGAAAGAGAAATTTTCAGCAATTTTTAGTACCGCAGATTTATTGTCGCGCTCGAGGCACCTGCAGTGAGCGCCGCGCCAGTTCGCCTGAGCGTTCATTGCGCCCTGGCTGAAAACAGCTCATATTGCAGCTGGAGTGACAGTAAAGTGTCCAATCGCGAGGTCATATGAATTGTAACAATATCCACCTGCAGAGCATTGCGCCGCCTGCGGTTTTCTCCGGTATCCCACCCGTTGCGTTAAGCGATGCCACCATTCTTGAGCGCAAAAACAAACTGCTGGCGCGGATGAGTGACGCGGGCTATGACGCCCTGGTGATTTATGCGGATAAGGAGCACGGTGCAAATTTTGAATATCTCACCGGTTTTATTCCGCGCTTTGAAGAGGGGCTGCTGATCCTCAACCGCAGTGGACAAGCCAGCCTGATCCTCGGCAATGAAAACCTGAAAATGGCTAACCACTGCCGCATCCCGGCTGCGCTGCACCACTGCGCGTTTTTCTCGCTGCCGAATCAACCGATGGCGCAGGAACAGCCGCTTGAGGCCCTGTTCAGCGCGGCAGAGCTTGGCGATAAAACTAAGATTGGCGTGGTGGGCTGGAAGATGTTTACCTCCTCCACGGCGGATAACCGCAAGATCTTCGATCTGCCGTGGTTTATCGTCGAGGCGCTAAAAAACAGCCTGGCGGATAATGCCGTGCTGGAGAACGCCGCACATCTTTTTATCAGCGGCGAGAACGGCGCCAGAACCACTAATAATGCCAACGAGATCGCACATTATGAGTACGGCGCTAACCTCGCGTCCTGCTGCATCCTCGCGGCGATGAACGCGGTTGAACCGGGCCTGCGTGAGAGCGAACTGGGTGCGCTGCTGGCCGCCGAAGGCCAGTATCACACGGTGGTGACCATTGCCGCTGCCGGGCAGCGCTTCGAGAAAGCCAACCTCTATCCCAGCTATAAGCAAATCGAAGCGGGACAGCCACTCTCGATGACCACCGCCTTCAAAGGCGGGCTTTCCAGCCGCAGCGGCTTTGTTATTAGCGATGAAAGCCAACTGCCGCAACGTCAGCATGACTATTTAGACCGCGTGGTGAAACCCTACTTCGCAACGGTCGCCAGCTGGCTGGAAGCGATTCGCATCGGCATGCCCGGCGGCGAGCTGTATCACCTTGTTGAAACGGTGCTGGAGCAGAAAAAATATGGCTGGCACCTGAACCCGGGCCACCTCGGCGCTGACGAAGAGTGGATGTCATCCCCCGTGTATGCGAACTCGGCGGAAACCCTGAAAAGCGGCATGATCGTGCAGATTGATATTATCCCCTCCGTACCCGGCTACAGCGGCACCAGCTGCGAGGAGTGCATCGCGCTGGCGGACGGGGCGCTTCAGGCGCAGATCCAACGCGATTACCCCGAACTCTGGCAGCGCATCAGCACCCGGCGCCACTACATCATTAACACGCTGGGTATTGATCTCAGCGATGAGGTCATTCCGCTATCGAATACCGTGGCATACCTGCGCCCGTTCCTGCTCAATAAGCAGTTGGCGCTGGTCTGCCGTAAGCCTCACGCCAGCTGATACTGCACGGAGAGCTGCCCTTTCTTCTCTTTCACCTTGAGGATGCGGACTTCGCCGACCTGCGCAGTGGAATCCACATGGGTGCCACCGCAGGCATAGGCGGGCAGTTCACCCCAGGTTACCTTGCGCCGCCCGGCTTCTTCACTCAGCTGGCGGCGTAGCCCCTGCGCCACCAGCGCCGCGACGCCCGAGGTGAAATCCTCAGCGCTGACGTCGCTGAGCGGCTCGCGCGGCTCGAATACCACGCGCCCTTCCCCCGGCCGATGGTCGCCCTTATTGCCGTACCAGCCAAACTTCTCGCCCACCGCCGCTATCAGATGCCCGGCGGAGTGATAGCGGGTATGCAGCTGGCGCAGCGTAGCGTCGACGCGCAGATCCACCGCCCCCAGCGCTACCGGTCCATCGGTATAGTGAGCGACTTCGTCCCCTTCCTGCACCGCATGCAGCATGTTGACCGCGCCCAGCGTGCCCCGGTCCGAGGGCTGCCCGCCGCCCTTCGGATGAAACAGGGTGGACGAGAGGATCACGCGGTAGCGCCCATCCTCCTGCGCGCTGCAGCCGATGACGCTGCTGGTACATTCCAGCGCATCGCTGTGGTAGTAGAGTCTTTCAGTCATCGTATATTTCCTTATCTGTTAGCCTGCAAAATTCTTCAGCGCATCAACGGTGGTTGTGGAGCCGCCGCAGACAATCACCAGCACATTTCTCAGCCCGGCCGCGGGGATTTTTTTGCCGTACAGCAGGGCCAGCGCCGCGCCGCAGGCCGGCTCCACCAGCGTGCGGTGATCGTCAAGAAATGCCAGGCAGGCATCAACGGCTTCACGATCGCTAACGCGCAGCGGGATGACCGGCCTCTCTGCCGCCACGTCAAAAGCACGCTGGCACACCTGACGCGCCCCGAGCGAGGTCGCTATTCCGGACAGTTGCGCAAGCTTGGTCAGGCATCCCGCCTGCAGGGATGCAAAATAAGAAGCCATGCCCTCGGTTTCGGCGGCATATATCGGCACATCGTGCAGCCCGTTACGCCGCAGCCCTTCATCCACCCCGGCGAGCAGCCCGCCGCCACCTACCGCGACGACAACCGCATCCGGGCGCACACCTTCGGCCAGCACCTCATCGATCATCGAGGCATGGCCCTGCCACAGTAGCGGGTCATCAAACGGATGGATAAACACATCATCATTCCCCCGCAGCGATTGCGCCCGTTCGTTGGCTTCTGACCACATGCTGCCATGCACTATGACCTCGGCACCCTCTATGGAGAGCAGATGTTTAGCGCGCGCGGTGGTGGTTTCCGGTACCACCACCACCGTCGGCACGCCAAGCCTGCGCCCGGCATAAGCCACAGCCAGGCCGGCATTACCGCCGGATGAGGTGATGAAACGCTTTGCACCATTGGCATAGTGCTGCTCACAAACATAGCCAATACCGCGCATCTTGAACGATCCGCTGGGCTGTGAGGCTTCCATCTTCAGCCATATGCGCGTGTTTACCAGCTGGCTGAGGGGCAGGGATTCAATCAGCGGGGTAACGATATTCAGGGGCATAACCACGACTCCAGAAAGGAATAACCGGACGATCAGCTGCCCGATTTTTTAAGTTCATCCAAATAGTTATAGATGGTGTAACGCGTAATACCGAGCGCTGCGGCGGCTTTCTCGACGCCGCCTTTCATCAGGAAGATCCCCTTCTCCTGCATCTGCCTGACCGCCAGCAGTCGGGCCTTTTTGCTGTCGGCCCTGCTGCTGCCCGGGCTGAGTTCCGTGGCGCTGGTGATGATGTCGCGCATCAGATCTTCGATATTTTCATGCGCGGCCTCAATGGTATTTTGTCGCGGCGCCGCATCATCCTGCGGGGGAATGGTACGGGTAAGGCTTTGCAAAATATTCAGCGCATCGCTAATGCTCTGGTTATCGACGTTAATGCAGAGTGCGGCAAAAGGCGCTTTCCCCGGGGTGCGATAAAAGGCGGTGCTGCTGCGCAGTGGCGCACCGCTACTGCTGTAGGTGGGGTAATCCAGCATCAGGGTGACCGGCTCAGCGCTCGCATCCATCGCGCTAATAAAGGCTTTGTCACTGCGCAACCCCGCCAGCACCGAGTCCCCTCTGCGCCGCCCGGTCACGTGCGGATTGGCGATTTCGGCAATGGAGAACTCCGGCGAGCGCAGATCGTGCAGCACCACTTCGGTATTGGCAGCAATCACGCTGCCGATAACGCGCACCGCCGCGGCCAGCATCAGCAGGAGATCGTCCTGGTAGCGAGAGTCAGCGAGGTTCATAGCAGATCTCTATTAAACATTATGTTGACGATAATAGCGATAAACGCGTTTAGATCAACATAATGTTGATCTAAACGCGGATCTCTCTGCTTCCGGCCAGGCCGCTGGGAGAATTTGATGATTAACTGGCGGAGCGCGTGTCCCCTGATACAGAGTCGGTGAGTGTCGCCCTCACATGAGGCAGACTCTGAGGATAGTTTTGCTGAACGAACTCAATCATTCTTTCGCGCACGTAGCAGCGCAAATCAAAGGCCGTTGGCGAGTTCTGCGCCGTCATCAATAACCTGATGGTCATGGTTTTTTCATTCGTATCGGTCACCTGCAGTACCTGAGTCTGCTTATCCCACAATTTGGTTTCGCTGAGGATCTGTTCAAAATGCTTACGCAGAGGCTCCAGCGGCATGGAATAATCGAGGTAGAGAAAAACAGAACCTAAAATTTGCGCGTTATTACGCGTCCAGTTCTGGAAGGGATTTTCAGTAAAGTAGGTAATGGGAAGTACCAGCCGACGCAGGTCCCAGATACGCACCACCACATAGGTCAGGTTTATCTCTTCAATCCAGCCCCACTCATTTTCGACCACCACCGCATCATCAATTTTTATCGGCTGCGTAAACGCTATCTGAATGCCGGCAAACAGGTTAACAAGCGACTTCTGCAGGGCAAAACCGATGATGATCCCAGCCACTCCAGCACCGGCCAGAATCGTCGTACCGAATTTGCGCACACTAGGAAAGCTGAGGAGGATCAGCGTCAGGCAGAATGACACCAGCAGCACGATAGCCACTTTCTTAACATACATTATTTGGGTACGAATTTTACGCGCGCGGAGATTATTCGACAGATTAATGTCATAGCGTATAAAAAGCATATCCTGCGCAACGTTGGTCAGGCGAATTAAAATAGAGCAGAATGATAAAATAATAAATATATTAAGCGTGGTGGTAATAAAGCCCAGAGAGCCCGGCTGAATATCAATATAATGGATCCCGACATTGATCAACATCAGGGGAATGAAAAGAAACAGTGAACCACGAAGATGCTTTTCCAGTGATTTAAACAGCTTACGGTCACGGCTCTGCCAGTAGCGGATGAACCTGAGCAGGATAAACCGGGCGAGGAATCCCAGGACGAGTGAGAGCGTGACGAGTAATACGGCAGGCACCCAGGTTGGCGCACCAGATAACTCACCAAATATCATTTGCATCCTTTACCCTTATAGCCAACTAACAACCTCAGGCTGTCAGATAAGTAACAAAATAAGTAACCGTTGTCTTGCCGGTTATCTGCGAAGTGATGATTGGTACAGATGAAACCTTCAAATCCGCTTCGCGACTGTTTGAAAATCTCGAAATGCGCCAACAGCTTAAGGTTAGCACAGATGCACCCCCCTGAAATTCTGGGGGCGACGACCGACTCAGCGTCAGTGAGCAGGCGCGGTTGCCAGCTGGCCGGATGCTTCGTAAGCAACTTTCTTATCCTGACCAGAGGCCTGCGGCTCAAGTACGTATATGGCCTGAACGCTGTTTTCGACCAGCGACAATTCAGGCAGTATGGACACCCGGTAAAACATCAATGAAAAGGGATTTTATGTCGCCAAGATCGCCACTGCTAACGTTACCTCTGCTGACAACCTCGCTATTGCTGCTAACGGGCTGCCCGCCTGCACCAGACCTCACTCAGTGGCAGCGCCCCGATACCGATATCGACGGCGTGCGCGTTGCGATGGGTCAATGCGGCGTGCCCCTCCCCGGCCCCGATATCCCGAAAACCGACAATGAGTCAGTTCTCTATTATCAGTGCATGGAGAAAATGGGTTTTACCCGCAAGGACGGTTTCAAAATTTGCAGCGTTCGCGTCTATCATGATACGCCTGCCTGCCGCAGTCAGGAGCAGGGGCGCCCGTTGAATCAAAGCCAGCTCGAGGCGCTGCCTTTTGTCGCAGACAGAGGGTTCCATCCTATTAAGCCGGATTCCGGCGTGAGCGCGTTCTCCCTGATTAGCTGGCGTCAGGCGGGGGCCTCGCTGCATTTTTCTCATGAAAGTGAAAATGACCGGCAGGCGCTGGTGGTGATGTATCAGTGCGGCTATCCGCAGCCTTTAGGCTCGGTGCCTTACGTGCCGACGCTACGCAAAGCCGCTGAAGTTCAGCGTTGCATGCTGGATAAAGGCTTCGAGCCAAAAAACACGCTCAGTTTGGTCTGCCGCAATTATCCGCAGGTCACCGGCTGCCCTGAGTCGCTTGCCAGGGATTAGCCACTGCAATGGCGGTAATATCACTTTCTGGTACCTTGCAGGGGGACAGCTTACCAATAGTTGTGGTTAAGAGCGGGTTCAGATACCCCTTCAATAGCAACGCCGTTGACGCGTTTAAAAGCGTCGATTCGCCGTTAACCATTACTGAACTTTCAATATCTCCTGCGCGCACCGCAGCCGTCACCTATTCCGTGACTGGCGCGCTGCGCAGTAAGAACAATAGTGGAATGCTAAATAATCAGCACCGAAATGAACAATCCGTCTCTTTGGCCAATTAATCAAGCTGTCGACATATAAACCCCCTACCCAGACTGGTCGAATATAGTTAATGAACATTTTCTGAGTAAGTTTTACCGTATACTCAAAGATTACTCGTCAAAAACGGTGATGCGCGACCGCTATGAAATCGGGTATGATAGTTAAAACGCATTTGCGTCACATAACAGGTAATAGCATTCAGGAAGAGATGAATATGACTACAGGATATTTGCGCCCTATCAATGAAAGAGAGCTTCAGCAATGGCAGGCTTTGTCTCATGACGATTATGTTATCGATTTAATGAAAAGTTTCGACTACCCAAGGAATAAAGCAGAGCAAGAAGCTGCTGAGGCAATTCAGAAAGCATTGCCTCTAGGGCTCAATACGCCACTGCAGTATATTCGCATTTATGAGCACGAACATCATGCTGTAGGCTACCTTTGGTACAGCCTTGAGGAGCGCTCAGCGTTTTTACTGGATGTGATGCTCCTGCCGTCTCACCAGGGAAAGGGGCTTGGAAAGGCCATGATGCAGGCGTTGATTAATGAACTGCGGGATGCAGGCGCCAATGAACTTGAACTTCGCGTCGCGCCGCATAATCAGCGGGCTATATCCCTGTATGAACAAGCTGGTTTTCGTCTGACGGGGCTGGATATGCACCTAACCCTTACTCGATAAATAATAAACCCGGTATATTCTCAGCCCCGATCCTGATCGTTTACCCCGGACAACCTTATACTGGGGTGGCCTGGAAACCGTCATAAAGCCGGAGCAAAGCTTAAGGAGAAGCTTCTCGAAATTAAGAGGTAAGCCTCTCATTTAAACCATTTATCTGATTGTCTCCTGTGGCGGGTTAATAACCGTTGCGCATGGTCGCAACGACCGCCGGCTGTGTAGTTCGCTTACTTGCAGGACCGTAAGGTCGTGCGTACTCAACAACACTTCACCCGGTAGCGCAGTATTTTGCAGGTGAATGCCTGGAGTGAACGCGCTAGTTGAAGCTCAACCGGCTCATCGAGGTAACAACCATTGCGTTTAATTTTGTTCAGCGATCTGACCAACCAATGGGTAATGGAATGCTTCTTACGCAGCCAGAAGACAAATAGATACCGGCGAAGGGCCAGGACATACAGGAAAGCTGGCATTTTATAATTTCATTTACTTTTCATTTACTTCTCATTTAGATAAGCAGAGTATTATGTAACTCGCATGATACCCTCCTCTCTTTAGCTGGAAAGAATTTGAAAATTTTCCCTTCGATAGATATTAATATTTTATAGAAGTATGTTAATGATATTCTGGTTTCGCATTTCACTTGCCACTTTATTGTCAGCAGCATTTGGATTTACATTTCATGTATTATATGGAAGAGGAGTAGCTGCTGAATACATGGATAATGCCATAAAAACGGGCAAGATGGACAGCGTATTACAAGAGCCTTACCCCTCATATATTATAGTTATCGCTGCGTTGACTTCTTTGATACCTACTATAGGAAAGGTTTTTATCTGGTTGTTTGTTCGAGATAAACTCCCTGGAAATAGACTCTTAACTAAAGGATTTGTTTTCACCTGCCTAATGATTATTGCTGACGGAGGATTATTACGCCAGGACTTCATGAATCTCCTTGTAGGAATGCCGATGGATGTTTGGTTTGTACATGGTGCGGAACAATGGATTATTGTTCCAGTTATGTGCTTTCTTATTGTATTTTTATCCCCTAAAAAGATATAAATAAATAATATTGCCAGCATACTTTCTGTAAGCATCCTGATTGATGATTTCAAGTGACCAGCTAAGATCAACCAGACCTTTATCGTTTTCCAGTACTGGTTTTCTGGTTGATTTAGTGATTATCAACCGTGATTGTCATGCGTCTGGAGGCCAGTCATGCACTGAGCAGTACGCCACTGCCATTTCCTGGCACTGTTGCAAAGTTCGCGATGAGGTAGCCTTTTGTCTTATTAATAGGCCTCACATTTCAAAAATTCTGCTTATCAGACGCATTTCGCCCAGGCGGGCATCGACCTTCGCGTTTGAGTAACGCAGCGCACGTCCATAGGTGGGCGCTTTATCCGTGTTGATGGAGCGTGGGATCTGCCACTTCTTCATGTTGTTGAAGATTTTACCCAAGAACCGATATGCCGCCTTGCTGTTACGACGCTGGGAGAGGTAAAAATCGACAGCGCGGCCCATGCTGTCAACTTTGCAGTACCAGCGAACCGCCCATAGGATGTTGTCTCTCTGAAAATGCCGGCCTTTGAATAGGTTCATGTGCTACTCCATCAGCAAATGGAGCGATCACTCTACCACCTACAGATTTTTGCAACAGAGCCCCACAGGTCGGTTTCGGACGTTGAAGCGCAGTCGTCACGCCATTCGGTTATAACAAAAAGCATTATGGCTGGAAGCAACAGGGAGGATCTGTACGAGTGAGTGCCAGGAGCGGACATTGTGGAATGTGTACGAGGCTGGCCGCTATTCCCGATAGTTCACCTCTGATGCTACACTCTTCTCAATTATCATTACCCCAACGAATAAATTAATGACCAGCGCTGATTTCAAACGCCCTAAATTGGAACTCCCAAATGGGGCAGATAAACTGCTTCTACACTCGTGCTGCGCTCCCTGCTCCGGTGAGGTTATGGAGGCGATCCAGGCCTCGGGAATCGACTACACCATTTTCTTCTATAACCCGAACATTCACCCGAAGAAAGAATATCTGCTTCGTAAAGATGAGAATATTCGCTTTGCAGAACAGCATGGTGTTCCGTTTATCGATGCAGATTACGACACGGATAACTGGTTTGAGCGCGCCAAAGGCATGGAATGGGAGCCTGAGCGCGGCATCCGATGCACCATGTGTTTTGACATGCGCTTTGAACGGACGGCGCTATACGCCGCTGAAAATGGCTTCAGCGTGATCAGTAGCTCACTGGGCATTTCGCGCTGGAAAAATATTCAGCAAATCAATGACAGCGGACAGCGGGCCGCCGCGCACTATCAGGGAATAGTGTACTGGGACTATAACTGGCGCAAGCAGGGCGGTTCGTCGCGCATGATTGAAATCAGCAAGCGCGAGCAGTTCTACCAACAGGAATACTGTGGCTGCGTTTATTCGCTGCGTGACAGCAACCTGCACCGCAAATCCCAGGGCCGTCCTCTTATTCAGCTCGGTAAGCTTTACTACGGTAAAGAAGACGAGCAGGCATGATTTTTATGTGACGCCCTCGATGGAGTGACAGTCTTCCTTCTGCTTTCCTTTAACAACTGAATGCGCCACACGGCATGGAACAGTAATTTTTCAGTCATGAGATGGCTGAATGCCGATCTTGGGGTTGTACGCCGCAACACCAGAAAAATTCCGTCACCAAAGCTAAAGACCATCTGAAGCTCAAAAAATAAAAAAACTTTGTGCGCTGCAGGATGAGAGCTAGGTACCGGAACCGCATTTCGAGAAAGTACACTTTACTGCCCCTGACACCGTTCGAATACGCATGAATGTCATCAGTCGTGGTGAAATATTTTTCACCACGACTGATCGCTCTCCTATATAAAGCAATTTCCGGTAGCAGTACCTGCATCACGCGGATTAAGAGTGTCGGGCGCCTCCACCCTCAAAGAGTTCGTCGATAAGTCATATTTACATTCAAATATTTTGATTAAAAAAATATTTAGTTACATTTTAGCTCTAAAAAAAGACACATACTCAAGATACATTACAAAAAGCAGCGTGCATGCCTTCTGCTGGTTTTGATACATGAAAAAGAACTACAAGCTGTGTTCTGATTTCCTTATCGGCATAAAATGGAGTTCGTAGAGTGAGAAAGGGAAAGCTTAATAATTTACTTAGTTGTAAGTATCTCGTAATGACTTCAGTGTTCATGCTTATCCTGATATTCAAATCCGGATCATGTGAAGCGTATGAAGAGATAGACATCCCTGATGTTAGGGCTCTTCTGAACCCGCCTGAAATTTACATTAAAGAAGATACGCTCTTCTACAACGGACAAATCACGGACACATCATTTCTCGTTTTTCTTAAGCTTGTAAATAAACACCCTGCCAAAACTGTATCTATAAGCAGCACCGGTGGCGATGCTGAGAATGCATTGAAAATAGCCAGTTACATCTTCAGTCATGGGATGGATGTCGATGTTCGCAGCGTCTGTGCTTCAGCCTGTGCTAATTATATCTTCCCGGCAGGAAAAAATAAGCACCTGAGTAATGATTCGTACCTCCTGTGGCATGGCGGCCTCAACGGTCCCGACAGGGAGTTAACTGTCACGGGAAACATATCTAAAGAAGATTTTTTGAAACTTGATCAAATCAAGAGGCTGAGAAAAGAAGATGCTGAATTTTATAAAATGATAGATGTAGGTTTACAAGTATCCTTTTGCCCTCAACTGAACCCTGATTATAAAGACAAGTATCCGGAGAAATGGTTTTCATATTCCCCGGAAGACATTGAAAAGTTTGGCATAAAAAACATCCACTATGCCACCTCAGCTTCTCAGTGGGTTGCATCCATGAGAAAAAAGCACGTTATATTCGGAAATTACTGTAATTAGGAGAAACAACAATGCGTGAACTTTCTTTAAATGAAATGAATGTAGTAGCAGGCGGTTTTTCAATTGGCAGCTGTTCCTTTGGCGGTTCTTATTCCTCATCTAAAAACGGGCATGGTGGCTCCTCCACCTCGGGCAGTTTTCACGTGGGATGTAACGTAAACGTACCTGATTCGGCACTGTTGTAAAGTTCGCGATGAGGTAGCCTTTTTTCTTATTAAAAGACCTCACTTCAAAAATTCTGCTTATCAGACGCATTTCGCCCAAGGGGTCACCATAATAAAATTCTGAGGCCTGGCCTTTGCGTAGCGCACGCATCACCTCAATTCCTTTTTTACAGTACCAGCGAACCGCCCATAGGATGATGTCTCTCTGAAAATACCGGCCTTTGAATAGGTTCATGTGCTACTCCATCAGCAAATGGGGCGATAAGTCTACCACCTACAGATTTTTGCAACAGAGCCCATTTACTGGCCTTGGCCTCATTCTAGCGCTGTCATTTCAGAGACTTCATGCTGGAAAACGTAAGGGTCTGACAGCAGCTGAAACTGTTCATCATCCGGGTAGGTCACCGCAACGTGATAATCCTCACCCGCGAATGCTTTTACTGCCGTGAGGTCTAACCAGTAAGTCGCGAGGAAGAAATGCTCCCACTCGCCCTGAGTTGAGCGCCGAACAAATGCTCCCTGATTTCCGGGGGTGTTTTGAGAGTGTTCAATACCGGTTTTCTGCAGGTGTGCGCTGAAGCCTTCAGCATGTTTGAGAGGTACGCAGCCGTGCCAGGTTCTGACGATCATGGGCTATCTCAATCCGTGTTGTTTAGGTATAAAAACCATAATGTTCATGAGATTAACTGGCAAGTTCTTTTATGACATAAAAGATCTGATTACGGCAGACCGATATACATCGTGAAGATTACGGATATGGCTGGGGCGTTAGAGTGTTTAAGAAATCACTGCATAAATAGACAGTGTTATCAATTTTATGAGAGATTCATTGAGAAGAGCAGCACGATTGGTACTGCCCTGATGTAGCAGAGTATTTTTAATTAAGTAGTGTGTTTATGGTATCGAACTGTACTGAAGTGGTTAGGTCACCAAAGTGGAAGGTTCATAAAGAGCCTGTACAGACCAACTAAAGTCAGTATGCCCACGCCAGACAGGCAAAAGCAGAAAAGACTGGCACCCAGGGTCAAGCTAACATCCTTTTTCATCACAATACCTCCTTGAGAACAATATGGTGCAGCAATTAGCGGGCCAAATATAATCGATTTGTAGCCCAGCCGAACGACAAAAAAACTTATTCCGGCATAAATGGATGGATGACTAAAGCCTGGGGTAAGCGATGGTCTTTCACTCCTTGTCAGCAGCTTGGATGAAAGTGAACTGCACGGCATCATGTTACCGCTTTCAGAGTAAGAGTTTGTGCGGAGCGTTGGGACTGACCTGGCGCAACTACCCTCATCAGGCCACTCGCGATTAAGCCTTATGATGCAAACAAAAAAAGCCCGAATAGGATATTAATTCTTCTCAAGAATTCTTATGCAGCATGTTGTGCACTGCCAGCATAATCACACATATCCCTACAAATATCAGAAACCCATATCCCAGCAGATGGAACAGCCAGATACCCGCCACACCACCCAAGAGAAATGCCCCTAACGTCGAGGCGTGCAGCCTGAGTCTTTCAAGATATAGCGGGGCATCTTTAGGGGATTCTTTTCGTCTGACCACATCAAATAACATGGCCAACTCTATACCGATATCCGTAGACGTCCCTGAAATATGCGTTGTTCTGACTCGTGCGTTGGATATTCGCGTCACCACGGCATTCTGTAATCCCATCAGAAAACTCAGGCTCAGGATAAGTATCACGCCTGCTGAAACAGGTTTTAGCCAGATTTCAACCATACCCAGTACGACAAGGCCAATCCCCTCACAAATGATGTTCATGGCATAAACCGCGCGCATGTTTCTTCTGCGACCCGCATTGATCATAAAGGTAGAGAATGCTGAGCCGGCGATGAAAATACAGACAATTTCGAAAAAGAAAATGCCGGGTACCAGGTTGGCTTTAGCAAGGTGATCCGATAGAGAAGAGACGTTACCGGTCATGTTGGCAGAGAAAAAGCCCACAACTTCAAAGGCTGCTGTGTTCAGGGCTCCGGCAACCGCAGCTAGCGTGCAGGCAAGTTTGGTATCTGCACTGTTGCTACGTAGATTTTCAGTACTGATTAACATAGAAGCAGCCGCGTTCAACTGAGGTCATCCTATGTTCCGCTCATTTCAAATCAGGAACAAGACCACAAATTAAAAAAGGAAAATGCTCCGGTTGCTTAAGGCATTGCTGGCGAACGATCTTCACAGGTGCGCAGTTCCGAAAACGCCCCCCGGGTGACAGATGCCTGTCTGTTCATTCATACATACTGAATGAATGTCCACTTATTGTACTACTTCAGCTCAGGTTATGATTAAAGGGTCCGTAGGGAATCAAATTTTTCAATCGGTATAGTGAGGCAGTTATGGATGACGCAGATTTAGCACAGGAATTAGAGCAGGCAATTATCCAATCTTCATTGGTCAGTCGCCAAAAGAGTCCTAAAAGCCCTGACGGTAGGTGCATATGGTGTAAAGACCAGCCTGTAGTTGCCGAAACAGCTTTCTGTTCAGCTGACTGTGGTGTCGACTACAACAAGCACCTTAGAGAAATGAAGCTGCGCGGCACGAGCCCATCGACGCGAGATTCAGGTGATGAAGATTGACCTGCATTGAGTGGCAGGAAGATAGGTTCGGGTGGGTAGTTTTAATGACTCTCAAGTCAATTCCCACTTCAGAACTTCCAGCAAGATTTCGCTGAGGTCAGTGCCGCTATCGCAAGGCTCGTGCAAAAGCTAAGCCATCTGATTCAGAACGCCGAATTTTCGATACTTATGAGTATAGGTATCAGTGCTGGTCTTTCCCGGTAAAGACCTAAAAGTAAAATCAAACGCGGGCGCAGTACCGTTTTTTTGGCCTGACTTTCCTCCCCTTTAACCTGATACCTGCTCTGTACTCATCGAATTATATTAAAGTTTTTCCTAACGCGAGTAGAGTGCTCACGCAGCTTAGGCTGTGTTTGGATTTCCTTTCCCTTGCACGAATTTATGCCTGTGTAACGCCGGCTTTTATCTGCATCTAACGACTTGAGCGAGAGAGGTGCAAAATCGTAACGATGAAAATTAATCATAATAGCACGCTATCTAATAGCGCATTAATGAACTACCTTTAAGAAAGGATCCATTGCTGGTTCCATTTAGGGTGCAGATTATACCGCCGGCAGCTTGCCGGTTTTTTTTGCCTAAAATTGCAATTATAACTGGCACTACTAAACTCAAATTGACACAAGATAGTGTCAACCTCATAGAGCCATGGCTCTGCGTAACAAGGATTTTCGCCCGCCATAACTTTTGCGGGCAATTTTTTTGCATATTTTAGTGCCAGATTAGACTGGTTTTACTGGCGCATCACCTGCACTATTGTTACCAGGTAAGAGATTGATCTCTATCTAGCGCGATGCGGTTCTGAGCCTTTACTTAGTTCATTTCAGGCACGCAACGTCGCAAGTTGTGCATGGCGAGCTCCATCACAACCACGTTCAATAAAGCCAGATTATATAGAACTGTAATTAGGCTGAGTTTTATACAGTTTGGGGAAGGGTTGTGGGGACGTTTAGAGGAAAAGTTTTCTCGGGGTGAAACGATGGCGGGAACACGCGGTCCCCGCCGACAAACACCATTACATGTGTTTGATCATCGCGTCGCCAAACTCTGAAGATTTCAGCAGCTTAGCGCCATCCATCAGGCGCTCAAAGTCATAGGTCACGGTTTTGGCAGCGATTGCGCCTTCCATGCCTTTAACGATCAGGTCTGCGGCTTCGAACCACTCCATATGGCGCAGCATCATCTCTGCGGACAGGATAACGGAACCTGGGTTCACTTTATCCTGGCCTGCATACTTAGGTGCGGTGCCATGGGTGGCTTCAAACAGTGCACATTCGTCACCGATGTTAGCACCCGGAGCAATACCGATACCGCCAACCTGCGCCGCCAGGGCATCAGAAATGTAGTCACCGTTCAGGTTCATACAGGCGATAACGTCATACTCGGCCGGGCGCAGCAGGATCTGCTGCAGGAATGCATCGGCGATCACGTCTTTAACCACGATCTCTTTGCCGGTGTTCGGGTTCTTGATTTTCATCCATGGGCCGCCATCGATCAGCTCGCCGCCGAACTCTTCTTTCGCCAACTGGTAACCCCAATCTTTGAAAGCGCCTTCGGTGAACTTCATGATGTTGCCTTTGTGAACCAGGGTAACGGAATCACGGTCATTAGTGATAGCGTATTCGATGGCAGCGCGAACCAGGCGTTTGGTGCCTGCTTCAGAGCACGGCTTCACGCCGATACCACACTGCTCAGGGAAGCGAATTTTCTTCACGCCCATCTCATCACGCAGGAACTTGATGACTTTATCTGCTTCCGCGCTACCCGCTTTCCATTCGATACCTGCATAGATATCTTCGGAGTTCTCGCGGAAAATAACCATGTCGGTCTCTTCCGGGCGTTTAACCGGGCTTGGTGTGCCGGTGTAGTAACGGACAGGACGCAGGCAGATGTACAGATCCAGCTGCTGACGCAGGGCAACGTTCAGGGAACGAATACCGCCGCCGACCGGGGTGGTCAGTGGGCCTTTGATGGCTACGCGATATTCTTTAATCAGTTCGAGAGTTTCTTCTGGCAGCCAAACATCCTGGCCATAAAGCTCTACCGATTTCTCACCGGTATAAATTTCCATCCAGGAAATCTTACGCTCACCGTTGTAAGCCTTCTGCACAGCGGCATCGACAACTTTAATCATCACTGGAGACACGTCAACGCCAATGCCATCACCTTCGATAAACGGGATGATTGGATTGTTTGGTACGTTGAGTTTTCCCTGGACCAGGGTGATTTTCTGACCTTCCGCCGGAACAACTACTTTGCTTTCCATTAACCTCTCCTATCGAGCGCTTTTTTGTTAATGATTTGTAAGATGCGCGTCAATACTACTTGAATATTGACTCCGCGCCAATCTTCTCGGGTTTGCGGTATAATGCGCCTATTGTTACCAAGTGCAAAGACTATGCGAAAAACTCCCGTTACGAATCACCGCCTTAAACGTTTCAGCCAGCGTAAAGTCGCACCGATCGTGGACAAAGGCCCGCGTACCGTGGTGCTGTTTAATAAGCCTTTTGACGTGCTGCCGCAGTTCACGGATGAAGCCGGGCGCGCCACGCTGAAGGATTATGTTCCGCTGCCGGGTATCTACGCCGCCGGGCGTCTTGACCGCGACAGCGAGGGGCTGATGGTGCTGACCAACGATGGCGCACTGCAGGCGAAGCTTACGCAGCCGGGTAAACGCACCGGGAAAATTTATTATGTTCAGGTGGAAGGCGACCCGCAGGAGAGCGACATTCAGCCACTGCGCACTGGCGTAAATCTGAAAGATGGCCCTACTCTACCTGCACAGGTAGAAAAAGTGGCCGCTCCGGAGTGGTTGTGGGATCGTCAACCGCCCATTCGTGAACGCAAGGCCATCCCGACCTGCTGGCTGAAAATCACCCTGTTTGAAGGGCGCAACCGCCAGGTACGCAGGATGACCGCACATATTGGCTTCCCGACTTTGCGTCTGATCCGCTATTCAATGGGGGCACTGCAACTCAACGGGCTGGCCCCCGGCGAATGGCGCGATATCAGCAGTGAAATCTGACGACTTCGCGTGTGACAACCCATGCGCTTTAACCTAATGGAGAGCACCATGTTTAAACCGCACGTAACCGTAGCCACCGTGGTCCAGGCCGAAGGGCTGTTTCTGGTGGTGGAGGAGCGGGTGCGCGGGCGTGCCACGCTGAATCAGCCTGCCGGGCATCTGGAAGCCGATGAAACGCTGCTGCAGGCCGCCGTTCGCGAACTGTCCGAGGAGACCGGTATTGATGCCGTACCGCAGGCTTTCTTACGCCTGCACCAGTGGATAGCGCCGGATAACACCCCGTTTTTACGCTTCCTGTTCGCACTCGACCTGCCAAAAGCTGTGGAAACTTATCCGCAGGACCGTGATATCGACCGCTGCTGGTGGCTGCCGCCGGAGGAAATTATCACTTCGCGCAAGCTGCGTTCGCCGCTGGTGGCGGAAAGCCTGCAGATTTACCTGAGCGCCCCGCGCTACCCGCTGGAGATCCTCAGCGCTTTCCAGTGGCCGTTTAGCGAGAGTGCGCTGATCGCCGACGCATGATAGAATGCGCCGCAATTTTATCAGAGTCGCCTTTAACGACTCCTTAAAACTTAAAGTCGGGTAATTCATGTCAAACAGCTCTAACAGCCAAAAAAAAGTGATCGTCGGGATGTCCGGCGGTGTTGACTCCTCCGTTTCCGCCTGGCTGCTGATGCAGCAGGGCTATCAGGTTGAAGGCCTGTTTATGAAAAACTGGGAGGAGGACGATGGCGAAGAGTACTGCACGGCGGCGGAAGATTTAGCCGACGCGCAGGCAGTCTGTGACAAACTCGGGATTTATCTGCACACGGTCAACTTTGCCGCCGAATACTGGGACAACGTGTTCGAGCACTTCCTGGCGGAGTACAAAGCTGGCCGCACGCCAAATCCGGATATTCTCTGCAACAAAGAGATCAAGTTTAAAGCCTTCCTCGAATTTGCCGCCGAAGACCTGGGTGCCGACTATATCGCTACCGGTCACTACGTGCGCCGCGCGGATGTGGACGGCAAAAGCCGCCTGCTGCGCGGTCTTGACGGCAACAAAGACCAGAGTTACTTCCTCTACACCCTCGGCCATGAGCAGATTGCACAAAGTCTGTTCCCGGTGGGTGAACTAGAGAAACCCGAAGTGCGCCGCATTGCCGAGCAGCTGGAGCTGGTGACCGCGAAGAAGAAAGATTCAACCGGTATCTGCTTTATCGGCGAGCGCAAATTTACCGAGTTCCTCGGGCGCTATCTTCCCGCGCAGCCAGGGCCGATTGTTTCCACAGAGGGCGATACCGTAGGCCAGCATCAGGGGCTGATGTATCATACGCTCGGCCAGCGTAAAGGGCTGGGCATCGGCGGCACTAAAGACGGCAATGAAGAGCCGTGGTACGTGGTCGATAAAGACGTCGCCGGCAATACGCTGGTGGTGGCGCAGGGCCACGATCACCCGCGCCTGATGTCGGTGGGCCTGATTGCCCAACAGCTGCACTGGGTTGACCGCGAAGTGCTGAGCGCCCCGCTGCGCTGCATGGTGAAAACCCGCTATCGCCAGGAAGATATCCCCTGCACCGTGACCCCGATCGATGCAGACCGCATCGAAGTGCGTTTTGACCAGCCGGTTGCCGCAGTGACGCCAGGCCAGTCAGCGGTATTTTATCTCGATGAAGTTTGCCTTGGTGGCGGCATTATCGAACAGCGCCTGCCGCTGGTAAACGCGTAATTCGGTCCGCATACAGGAGTAAACGTGGCGAAGAACTATTATGATATTACTCTGGCGCTGGCGGGCATCTGCCAGTCCGCTCACCTGGTGCAACAGCTGGCGCATCAGGGCCAGTGCCCGCCGGACGCGCTGAAAATCACGCTGAACAGCCTGCTGGACCTCAATCCGTCCTCCACGCTGGCGGTGTACGGTGACAATGAAGCCAATTTGCAGTTTGGCCTGGAAACCCTGATTGCGGTGCTGAACAGCAACAGCCGCCAGGGCCTGGGCGCCGAGCTGACGCGTTATACCCTGAGCATGATGGTGCTGGAGCGTAAGCTCAACGCCAGTAAAAGCGCGCTGAATGAGCTTTCAACCCGCATCGCCCAGCTCGATCGTCAGCTGGCGCACTACGGTCTGGAGTCCGATACCCTGCTGAGCGCCATGGCCGCAATTTATGTCGACGTAATCAGCCCGCTCGGCCCGCGCATTCAGGTCACCGGTTCTCCGGCGGTTCTGCAAAATGCCCAGGTGCAGAGTAAAGTTCGAGCCTCACTGCTGGCGGGTATCCGCGCAGCAGTGCTGTGGCAGCAGGTCGGCGGTGGCCGCCTGCAGCTGATGTTCTCCCGTAACCGCTTAGTCAACGAGGCGAAAGCGATTCTGGCCCGCATCAACGGGACCGCAACCTGATTTTTTTAAACCGATCTGGAGCAGCAACAATGGAATTATCCTCTCTGACCGCCGTCTCACCTGTTGATGGTCGTTATGGTGACAAAGTCAGCCCACTGCGTAGCATTTTCAGCGAATTTGGCCTGCTGAAATTCCGCGTTGAGGTTGAAGTTCGCTGGTTACAGAAACTGGCCGAAACCGCTGTAATCAAGGAAGTTCCTGCATTTGACGCCGACGCAAACGCTTTCCTTGATGCCATTGTCAGCAATTTCAGTGAAGCTGACGCTGCGCGCATTAAAACCATCGAGCGTACCACCAATCACGATGTGAAAGCCGTCGAATACTTCCTGAAAGAGAAAGTTGAAGCCGTCCCTGCCCTGCACGCGGTATCTGAATTTATTCACTTCGCCTGTACCTCTGAAGATATCAATAACCTGTCGCACGCGCTGATGCTGGAAACCGCTCGCCGTGAGGTGATTGTGCCTTACTGGAACAAAATCATCGCCGCAGTGAAAGACCTGGCGGTGCAGTACCGGGATATTCCGCTGCTGTCACGTACCCACGGCCAGCCAGCCACCCCGTCCACGCTGGGCAAAGAGATGGCGAACGTCGCTTACCGCTTCGAACGCCAGCTGCGCCAGCTGGAACGCATCGAAATGCTGGGTAAAATTAACGGTGCTGTCGGTAACTATAACGCCCACATTGCGGCCTATCCGGAAGTGGACTGGCATCAGCTGAGTGAAGAGTTCGTCACTTCCCTGGGCATTACCTGGAACCCGTACACCACGCAGATCGAACCGCATGACTATATCGCCGAGCTGTTTGACTGCATGGCGCGCTTTAACACCATCCTGATCGATTTCGATCGCGACGTCTGGGGCTACATTGCGCTGAACCACTTCAAGCAGAAAACCATTGCCGGTGAAATCGGTTCTTCTACTATGCCGCACAAGGTTAACCCCATCGACTTCGAAAACTCAGAAGGTAACCTGGGCCTGGCGAACGCGGTGATGCAGCATCTGGCAAGCAAACTGCCGGTATCCCGCTGGCAGCGCGACCTGACCGACTCCACCGTGCTGCGCAACCTTGGCGTGGGCGTGGGCTATGCGCTGATTGCTTACCAGGCAACGCTGAAAGGCATCTCCAAGCTGGAAGTGAACCGCGACCGCCTGCTGGACGAGCTGGACCACAACTGGGAAGTACTGGCCGAGCCAATCCAGACCGTCATGCGCCGTTACGGCATCGAGAAGCCTTATGAGAAGCTGAAAGAGCTGACTCGCGGCAAGCGTGTCGATGCGGAAGGCATGAAGGTGTTTATCGACGGTCTGGCGCTGCCGGAAGAAGAGAAAACCCGCCTGAAAGCGATGACGCCAGCGAACTACATTGGCCGTGCTGTGCAGATGGTTGACGACCTGAAGTAACCCCTCCCCACGCGGGCTGGCGCTAGTCAGCCCGTGTTAAGCTGCTGTTTATCTGCTTCCTCCTATACTCAAGGCAGTTTATGCTGTCGACTCCGGCAGTTCTTTGTTTAAGGATTAGATTATGCGTGTGTTAGTTGTGGAAGATAATCCACTGCTGCGTCATCATCTTGCGGTTCAGCTGCGTGAGATGGGTCATCAGGTGGACGCCGCCGAGGGCGCGAAAGAAGCTGACTATTTTCTCAATGAGCACACTCCGGATATCACGCTGGTCGACCTCGGCCTGCCTGATGAAGACGGCATGGCGATGATCCGCCGCTGGCGCAGCCAGGAAGTGCGTCAGCCGATTCTGGTGCTGACCGCGCGCGACGGCTGGCAGGCAAAGGTCGAAGCGCTGGAAGCCGGTGCCGATGACTACGTCACTAAACCGTTCCATATCGAAGAAGTGGTGGCGCGCATGCAGGCGCTGATGCGCCGCAATAGCGGGCTGGCCTCACAGATTATTACCCTGCACCCTTTCCAGGTGGATCTCTCGCGCCGCGAGCTGACCATCAACGACAACCACATTAAGCTGACCGCCTTTGAGTACACCATCATCGAAACCCTGATCCGCAATGCCGGAAAAGTGGTGAGTAAAGATTCGCTGATGCTGCAGCTCTACCCCGATGCTGAACTGCGCGAAAGCCACACCATCGACGTACTGATGGGGCGCCTGCGCAAAAAAATGCAGGCGGAGCATCCGCTGGAAGTGATCACCACGGTGCGCGGTCAGGGCTACCGCTTCGACCTGTAAATGCGCTTTAGCTGGCGCCGAAGAAAACCGCTCTCGCTGCGGGTCCGTTTCCTGCTTGCTACCGCTGCGGTAGTGTTAACCATGTCTCTCTCCTACGGCATGGTTGCCGTGGTGGGCTATGTCGTTAGCTTTGATAAGAATACCTACCGCGTTCTGCGCAGCGAAAGTAACCTGTTTTTTACCCTTGCTCAGTGGCAGGACAATAAGCTCAGTATCGTGCAGCCGGAGCGGATGAGCCTCAATTTTCCGGCGCTGGTATTTATCTATGACGATCGCGGCAACCTGCTGTGGCAGCAGCGCGACGTGCCGGATATCCGTAGCAAAATCCGCCGTGAATGGCTGAATAAATCTGACTTTTACGAAATCGATACCAATAACCATACCAGCCGCGAAGTGCTCGGCAATGACCGTGATGCGCAGAATAAGCTGACCGCCTATGACGACGACGGGGATGACACCTTTACGCACTCGGTGGCGGTTAACCGCTATGAAGCCACGACTACCCTGCCGGAACTGACCATTGTAGTGGTCGACTCAATCCCGCAGGAGCTTCAGCACTCGGACGTGGTCTGGTCGTGGTTCAGCTATGTACTGCTGGCCAACCTGCTGCTGATTATTCCGCTGCTGTGGCTGGCGGCGCACTGGAGCCTGCGCCCGATTGGCGCGCTGGCGGGCCAGGTGCGCGAACTGGAGAGCGGCAGCCGTGAAACGCTCGATCCCGCGCCGCCGCAGGAGCTGAAAGGGCTGGTGCGCAACCTGAATATGCTGCTGGATAACGAACGTCAGCGCCATACCCGCTATCGCACGACTCTGAGCGACCTGACCCACAGCCTGAAAACGCCGCTGGCGGTATTGCAGACCACGCTGCGTTCACTGCGCGGTGGGCAAAACCTGTCGGTGGAGCAGGCTGAGCCGATAATGCTGGAGCAGATCAGCCGTATCTCGCAGCAGATTGGCTATTATCTGCACCGCGCCAGCATGCAGGCGGATCACCACGCGCTGAAGCGCGATCTGCACTCCGTCCCTGCCCTGCTCGACAGCCTCTGCTCCGCGCTGAACAAGGTTTATCAGCGCAAAGGCGTGGTGCTGACGCTGGATATCTCTCCCGAGCTGATTTTCGTCGGTGAACAGAACGACTTTATGGAAGTGATGGGCAACGTGCTGGATAACGCCTGTAAATACTGCCTGGAGTTTGTGGAGATAACCGCCCGTCAGACCGACAACTCACTCCACCTGATTGTTGAGGACGATGGCCCCGGCATCCCGGAAAATAAACGCGATCTGGTGTTTATTCGCGGCCAGCGCGCCGACACCCTGCGCCCCGGCCAGGGGCTGGGCCTGTCGCTGGCACGTGATATTCTGGAACAGTACGCCGGTGATATCATCGCCAGCGCCAGCCCGTTGGGTGGCGCCCGCATGGAGGTGATCTTCGAGCGCCAGGAACCCCTGCACAAGCACGAGTGACAGATTTCTGCGCGAGGGTACACAGCGACTGCCGCGCACTGTTATAATCGTTTCACTTTCGCGTTTCAGGAAATCATCATGGATTATCAGCTCGATCTCAACTGGCCCGACTTTATTCAGCGCTACTGGCAGAAACGCCCGGTAGTGCTGAAACGCGGCTTTAAAAACTTCGTTGACCCGATCTCCCCGGATGAACTGGCCGGCCTGGCGATGGAAAACGAAGTCGACAGCCGACTGGTCAGCCACCAGGATGGAAAATGGCAGGTCGCTCACGGCCCGTTCGAGAGCTATGACCATCTTGGCGAGAACAACTGGTCGCTGCTGGTACAGGCGGTCGATCACTGGCATGAAGCGTCTGCCGCGCTGATGCACCCCTTCCGCACAATCCCCGACTGGCGCATGGACGATCTGATGATCTCCTTCTCGGTGCCGGGCGGCGGCGTGGGGCCGCATTTCGACCAGTATGACGTATTTATCATTCAGGGCACCGGCCGTCGTCGCTGGCGCGTGGGTGAAAAAACCGAACTGAAACAGCACTGTCCACATCCCGACCTGCTGCAGGTGGAGCCGTTCGAGGCGATCATTGATGAAGAGCTGGAGCCGGGCGATATTCTCTATATTCCGCCAGGATTCCCGCATGAGGGCTATTCGCTGGAAAATGCGATTAACTACTCGGTGGGATTCCGTGCGCCAAGCGGGCGTGAGCTGATCAGCGGCTTTGCCGACTACGTGCTGGCCCGCGAACTGGGCAGCCGCCGCTTCAGCGACCCGGACGTGCAGCCACGCGAGCATCACGCCGAAATTCTGCCCGCGGAGCTGGCGGGCATTCGCGCCATGATGCTGGAAGTGATTGACCAGCCGCAGCACTTTAATCAGTGGTTCGGCGAGTTTATCTCCCAGTCGCGTCACGAACTGGACATCGCGCCGCCGGAGCCGCCATATCAGCCGGATGAGATTTACGATGCGCTTCAGCAGGGCGATAAACTGTCACGCCTGGGCGGTCTGCGCGTGGTGTCGATCGGTGAAGCGGTGTTTATCAACGGTGAGCAGGTGGAATCCCCGCACCGTGCTGCCCTCACTGCGCTGGCCAATCAGCTGACGCTCGGCCAGGAACAGCTTGGTGATGCGCTCGACGATCCGTCATTCCTTGCGCAGCTTGCCGCGTTGGTGAACAGCGGATACTGGTATTTCCCCGAGGAAGAGTAAACCTTTGCGGGGCGGCCCCTCTTTTCCGGTCCGCCCGCAGGTCCCACCGTTGACACGGGGCGACCGAAACAAAAGGTCGTCCCCTACGAAATCTTGCCCTCGTAGGGGCGGCCCCTCTTTTTCGCTCAGCCCGCAGGTCCCACCGTTGACGCGGGGCGACCGAAATAAAAGGTCGCCCCCTACGAAATCTTGCCCTCGTAGGGGCTGACCCTCTTTTTGGGTCAGCCCGCAGACCCTGCCGTTTTCGCCTGTTCCGCCGCCAGCGCCGCAATGCGCACAATCACCTGTACAGCCCGCTCCATATTATCCAGCGAGGCAAATTCATGCCTGCCGTGATAGTTGTAGCCGCCGGTAAACAGGTTCGGGCATGGCAAGCCCATAAATGACAGCTGCGCGCCATCGGTGCCGCCGCGGATCGGTTTCACCTGCGGGGTAATATCGCAGTCGCGCATCGCCTGCAGCGCCAGCTCGATACTCTGCGGGCAGGCTTCCACCTTTTCACGCATATTGTAATAGCTGTCCTCGACCAGCAGCTCAATCCCCGCCGCGGCAGGCAGCGTCTGTTCCAGCCGTGCGGCGATTTCCGCCAGCAGCTGCTTACGCTGGCTGAAGCCGCTACGCGAGAAGTCACGCACAATGTAGTGCAGCTCGGCACGATCGACCGCGCCCTTGATCCCGTGCAGATGGTAGAAGCCTTCGTAACCGGCGGTTTTCTCCGGCACCTCATCTTCCGGCAGCTCTCGGTGGAAACGCATCGCCACGTCCAGCGCGTTAACCATTACCCCTTTTGCAGTTCCGGGATGCACATTATTGCCGGTGATCTTTACCGTCACCGAGGCCGCATTAAAGTTCTCGTACTCGAACTCGCCCATGCCACCGCCGTCAACGGTATAGGCCCAGTCAGCGCCGAATGCCGCCACGTCAAAGTTGTGAATGCCTTTACCAATCTCTTCATCCGGGGTAAACGCTACGCGCACTTCACCATGCTCAACGCCGCCCTGCGTTAAGTGCGCCAGCGCGGTCATGATCTCGGCAATACCGGCTTTATCATCAGCGCCAAGCAGGGTTTTGCCATCGGTGGTGATCAAGGTATGGCCGATCAGCTCGTGCAGCACCGGGAACATCACCGGGGAGAGGATCTCATCGCCAACGCCGAGCGCGATATCGCCCCCGCGGTAGTTTTCAATCACCTGCGGATTGACGTTTTTGGCGGTAAAATCCGGCGAGGTATCCATATGCGAAATAAACCCGATCGCCGGCGTAGGCCAGCTGACGTTGGACGGCAGCGTCGCCATGACAATACCCTGCTTGCTGCAGCGGATATCCTGCATGCCAAGCGCTCTCAGCTCTTCACACAGTATCTGCGCCAGGCGTAGCTGCCCCTCGGAGCTGGGTATCTGACGCACGTTAACTTTTGATTGCGACTCCACGGATACATAGTTTAAGAAGCGATTGAGTAAGTTGTTCATCTGTCGTCCCTCTGAATGCCAGCGTTTATTATGGGTAGCCGTACCAGGGCAAATATTGTTTCAAATCACTTTGCGTCGGTGAACGCGTGATTAACGCCGGGGATAATGAATCAGATCATGAAAACGCACTTTTTCATTACCCACATTATGGTAGCTGTGCATGCAGTCGGCCTGAAAGCGCAGCGCCTCCCCCCTGCCCAGCCGCTGAACCTGACCATCAACCACCAGTTCCAGCGCCCCTTCCAGCACAATAACGTGTTCTATCACGCCCTTCTCATGGGCGGCGGATTCACTCAGCGCGCCGGGTGCCAGTTCAATCACCAGCATCTCGAAGCGTAGCTCAGCATCGAAAGGAAACAGTGAAACGATCTGCATCCCGTTCCCCGCCGGTGAATAGCCCGGCAGAAGGGATTCACGGCGCGGAGCGCGATCATCATCGGCGGCGACCGGTTCAATAAACAGAGAGAATGGCAGATTAAAACCGGTGGCGATTTTCCATAGCGTGGCGATAGTCGGGCTGGACTCGGCGCGTTCAATCTGCCCGAGCATCGCCTTACTCACCCCAGTGATCTGAGCCGCATGGCTCAGACTCCAGCCGCGCAGCGAACGCTGCTGCTTTAGCGTGTTGGCCAGATAATGTTGCAGAGCGTCCACGATGTTCCTCCCGCGATCTTTTGCCGAGTATAGCCGCTTGTACGTTATAACGCACGATGCTACTTTGTGCGTGATAACGTACAACCTGCGGAAACCGTATATGCGCCCTCCACTCACGCTCAGCCATCTGACCTTTCCCGCGATTGTTGCCGGGTTCGTCGCCGTACTGGTGGGATACACCAGCTCCGCGGCCATTATCTTTCAGGCCGCCGCTGCCGCCGGGGCCAGCCCGCTGCAAATTGGTGGCTGGCTAACCATGCTCGGGCTGGGGATGGGCGCCACATCGCTTGGGCTGTCGCTGTGGTATCGCACTCCGGTGCTCACCGCCTGGTCAACCCCCGGGGCTGCGCTGCTGGTGACCAGCCTGCCCGGCACGCCGCTGAATGAAGCGATAGGGGTATTTATTTTTGCCTCCGCGCTGATCCTGATCTGCGGCGTAACGGGGCTGTTTGCGCGCGTGATGAACGCGATTCCGCAGGCGATCTCGGCGGCAATGCTGGCCGGTATTTTGCTGCGCTTCGGCATGGATGCCTTTGGCGCTCTGCAGGTCAACTTCGCGCTCAGCGGCAGCATGTGCCTGGTCTACCTGCTGGCAAGAAGGCTGCTGCCGCGTTATGCCATCATCCTGACGCTGCTGGCCGGGCTGCTGGTGGCGGCCATTCAGGGCAATATCCACGTTATGCCGGGGCAAAGCAGGGTTATGCCGCAGTTTATTGCGCCACACTTCAGCCTCTCCAGCCTGCTCGGCATCGGTATTCCGTTCTTTGTGGTGACGATGGCTTCGCAGAATGCACCCGGCATCGCCACGCTGAAAGCGCACGGCTATACGCTGCCGGTGTCGCCGCTGATCGCCTGGACCGGGCTGACCGCCCTGCTGCTGGCGCCGTTTGGCGGTTTCACCGTCTGTATCGCCGCGATTACTGCCGCAATCTGCATGGGGCCGGAGGTGCACAGTAACCCGCAGCGGCGCTACTGGGCGGCGGCAGCGGCCGGGGTGTTTTATCTGCTGGCGGGGGTATTTGGTGGGGCGATTGGCGGGTTATTTACCGCGCTGCCGCAGGCGATGATCCACACCATCGCCGGGCTGGCGCTGTTGGGGACCCTTGCCGCCAGCCTGCAGCGGGCGCTCAGCGATGAGAAACAGCGCGATGCAGCGGCGATCGCCTTTTTGATCACCGCTTCCGGCGTTACGCTGCTGGGCGTGGGCGCCGCGTTCTGGGGATTAATCGGCGGTGTTATCGCCCATCTGATCCTGACGCAGGCCAAACGCTGACGGCGCATCGGGACCTTTGCGCGCATCAGGCCTGGCGATGTTTTCCAGCAGGTCGTGCACCCACTCCGGCACCACTTCGCTGGCCAGGCCATACTGCTTCTCTTCAAACTCGCTGCCAACCTGGCTTGGCTCCAGGTTGAGCTCAACGGTGTGCGCGCCCTGCAGCCTGGCCTCATGGACAAAACCGGCCGCCGGATAGACGTGGCCGGAGGTACCGATAGCCACAAAGTAATCAGCCTGCGCCAGCGCCTGATAGATCTCATCCATCTGCAACGGCATCTCGCCAAACCACACCACGTGCGGTCGCAGCACCGACGGGAACTGGCAGCAGTGGCAGCGATCGTCCGGCTTAACGTCTTCGGTCCAGTGCAGGACCTGGCCACTGCTGACACAGCGCACTTTCAGCAGTTCGCCATGCATGTGAATCACGTTGCGGTTACCGGCACGCTCATGCAGGTTGTCGATGTTCTGCGTGACCAGCAGGAAATGGTCACCAAGCGCGGCTTCCAGCTCGGCCAGCGCCAGGTGCGCAGCGTTAGGCTGGATCGCCGGCTGCTGCAGCTGCTGGCGGCGCAGATTATAGAACTGCTGCACCCGTTCAGGGTTGCGGGCGAAGCCTTCGGGCGTGGCGACATCTTCGACCTTGTGCTCTTCCCACAGGCCATCGGCAGCGCGGAAGGTCTGAATGCCGGACTCGGCAGAGATGCCAGCCCCGGTCAGTACCACCACGCGCGGCAGCGGATGACGGGCTATTTCGATATTACGGTCGCGTTCGAAAATGCGCTGACGAAAACGCTGATGTACCTGGCGTCGGGTCTTCTTGTAGCGTGCCAGCCTTAAGCGGCGACGAGGTGTACGCATAACCAAATCCTCTAATCCTTAGAATCTGTCCCATCAGGCTATTTTACTTGCCGTTTTGAACCTGAGCAGTGCTCAAAATTGTCTGCGACAATTACGCCTGTTGGGACAGGTTCTTAATGTGCAGGAATGCGGCACCGCGCATTCCGCCTGCGTCTCCATGACGTGCCTTTGCAAAGCGCGGGGGCCTGGCAACCGGTAACAGATGTGGCGTTACCCGCTGCGCAAGGTCGTCATACAGCGCATCGAAATTGGACAAACCTCCGCCCAGCACTACCAGCTGGGGGTCGAGCAGCGTCAGAATGTTGCCCAGACAGACTGCCAGCAGGTCACGATAACGTTCGACGTGTGCCAGCGCGGAAGTATCTCCCTGATAATACCGGGTGATTATCTCAGGCGCACTGAGAGTCTGCTGATAAAAGTGCTGCCACAGCCATGAAAATCCTGTTCCTGAGAGATAGCCCTCAATACAGCCTTTTTTTCCACAGCCGCAGGTCAGCAGGGGGATATCACGGCCCAGCACCTCCAGCGCATCGACCGGCAGGCGCATATGTCCCAGCTCCCCGACCACGTAATTGCGCCCGGTGACCGGTTTGCCGTCAACGATCAACCCACCGCCCACGCCGGTGCCGAGGATGATCCCCAGCACCACCGGGTAGCGCTGAAATTCATCATCCCAGGCTTCCGACAGCGCAAAACAGTTGGCATCGTTATCAATGCGTACCTGGCGATTCAGGCGCTGGCTAAGATCGGCACACAGCGTGCGTCCGCGTGCCGCCGGAATATTGGCGGTGAACAGCGTGCCGTCATCCGGCACCGGCAGTCCCGGCACGCCCAGCCCGACGCTGCCCTGCAGCCCGCAAAACGCATCGGCCTCAAGCGTTAACTGCTCCAGCAGCGCCAGCAGCTGCGGATAATCATTCTGCGGCGTGGCAACGCGCTGCTGCCAGACCAGCTGGCGCTGAGCGTTATACACTCCAAGGGCGATTTTGCTACCGCCAATATCAAAGCCGTAATACATGCTGCCCCCGCGATGATTAACCGCTGCCTCTACTGTCCACTGTACTTATTGACCGCTGTACTTATTGACCACTTAGCACCCGCGCCGGGTCGATGCGGCTGGCGCGGCGTGCCGGATACCAGCTGGCGATCAGGCTCAGCAGCAGGGAGGTCACCAGCACAATGCCAACGTCGCCCCAGTGCAGCTCGGAGGGCAGGAAGTCGATAAAGTAGATATCCCCCGAAAGGAAATGATAGCCAGTCAGCGCTTCAATCGCATGAATGATCGGTGTCAGATTGAGAGCGGCCAGCACGCCAACCACCACTCCGCTGACGCTGCCCACCAGCCCGGCCAGCAGGCCGTACCAGACAAAGATGGCGCGGATTAAGCCATCTTTAGCCCCGAGGGTGCGCAGCACGGCAATGTCGCCGCTCTTATCTTTCACTGCCATCACCAGCGTAGAGACAATATTGAAGCAGGCCACGCCGATCACCAGCACCATCGCAAGGTACATAATGGCGCGGATCATCTGAATGTCGCGATACATATAGCCGTAGGTGCCAATCCAGCTGCGGATATAGACGGTAGCGTGGGTGACTTCGCCCGCCGCCCGCACGACGCTCATCGCGCTAAAGGGATCGGTGGCCTTCAGGGCAATCCCGGTGACGCTGTCGCCCATGCTCAGCAGCTGCTGCGCATCGGCCAGCGGCACCAGCGCCAGACTGTGGTCGAGCATGCCGCTCAGCTTGAGGATGCCGGCCACCTGCAGGCGCACCCGCTTCGGCTGCAGCAGCTTATGCCCGGCGTCGCTGTTGGGGATCATGATCGTCAGCCAGTCGCCCTGCTTAACCTTCAGGCTATCGGCAACGCCCTGCCCCAGCAGGATCTGCTGCTTGCCTGCGGCGAAGCTGGCCCAGGCATTATTCTGCACGTAGGAGGGCAGCGCGCTGAGCTGGCTCTCCTGCTGCGGGTCAACGCCCTTCACCTGCACGGCTTCCAGCTTGCTGCCGCTCTCGATCAGACCGGTAAAATTGATATAGGGTGCGGCGGCGGCCACGCCCGGCACCTGGCGGATCTTCGGCAACATCGCCTGCCAGCCGGCAAACGGCTGATCCTGCGGTTCAATCTCGCCGTGCGGCACCACCGCCAAAATACGGTTGTTCAGCTCGCGCTCGAAGCCGTTCATCGCACTCAGCCCGACAATCAGTACCGCCACGCCGAGCGCGATACCGACGGTGGAGATCACCGAGATCAGCGAAACCATGCCGCCGCGGCGACGGCCGCGGCTAAAGCGCAGGCCGAGCAGTAAAGAGAGAGAGCCGGCCATCAGAGGCTACCTGCCAGTTGCACCTGGTCGCTCAGCACGCCGTCGCGCATCTCCATCTGGCGCTGCATGCGTTTTGCCAGGCTCAGGTCGTGCGTCACCACCAGGAAAGCGGTGCCCTGAGTCTGGTTCAGCTCACCCAGCAGCTCAAAAATGGCATTGGCATTGCGTGCATCGAGGTTACCGGTCGGTTCATCCGCCAGCACCAGGCGCGGGCTGTTGACCAGCGCCCGGGCGATAGCAACGCGCTGACGCTCGCCGCCGGAGAGCTCTGCCGGGCGGTGCGCAGCACGATGATCCAGGCCAACCGCTTTCAGCATCGCCTGCGCCTTCGCCTGCGCCCCGGCCTTCGCCGTTTTGCCAATCAGCAGCGGCATCGCGACGTTTTCCAGCGCGCTGAAGTCCGGCAGCAGGTGGTGGAACTGGTAGATAAAGCCAAGTTCGCGGTTGCGCAGCTCGGCCTTGGCCGCTGACGACATGGCGTTCAGCGATTTGCCGTCAAACACCACCTCACCGGAGGTTGGGGTATCCAGCCCGCCCAGCAGGTGCATCAGGGTACTTTTACCGGAGCCGGAGCTGCCGACAATCGCCATCATTTCACCCGGCTTCACGCTGAAGGATACGTTGCGCAGGACATCGGTCTGCACGCTGCCTTCCTGATAGCGTTTACACAGGTTGTCGCACTGCAACAGGATGTTGTTACTCATAACGTAAAGCCTCAGCGGGTTGAACGGCGGCCGCGCGCCAGGAAGGGTAAAGCGTGGACAGCAGCGCCACCACAATCGCCGTAACGGTGATGGTGGCAACCTGCGTCAGAGAGATATCGACCGGAAGCGCGGCGCCATCAAGGAAGGCACCGATAACCGGCATTAAATTATTTAGCTGGCTGGCCAGCAGTACGCCCAACAGTGCGCCCAGCACCGCGCCCACCACTCCGGCGGTCGCACCCTGCACCATAAACACGGCGACAATCTGGCGGCGCGTCAGCCCCTGGGTTTGCAGGATAGCCACTTCACCCTGCTTCTCCATAATCATCAGGCCAAGCGAGGTGACGATATTAAAAGCGGCAACGGCGACGATCAGGCTGAGCAGCAGCCCCATCATATTTTTCTCCATCTTCACGGCCTGGAACAGTTCGCCCTTGCGCTCGCGCCAGTCTTTCCACACCAGCCCTTTTGCCAGCGGCTGCTGGCTAATGGTGTCGACCTGCAGCGGCTTATCCAGCCACAGACGCCAGCCGGTGATATTGCCTGCCGGGTAACGCATCAGGCGCGACGCATCCTGCTGGTTGACCAAAATCTGGTAGCCGTCGACATCGCTGTTAGCGGCAAAGGTGCCGATCACGGTAAACAGACGCTGGCTGGGAATGCGGCCCATCGGGGTGAACTGGCTGGCGGATGGCACCATCAGGCGGATTTTATCGCCGCGCTGCACGCCCAGCTGATGCGCCAGCTGCTCGCCGACGATGGTATTGTACTGGCCCGACTGCAGCTGCTGCTGACGCACGTTGTAGAGATACGGTGCCAGCGGGTCCGGCTCATCGGGGTTAATCCCCAGCATAACGCCAACGCCCACGCTGGCGGCGCTCTGCATCACCACTTCCCCGGTGGAAAGCGGCGTAATGCGGCTGACGCCGGAGAGATGCAGGCTGCTGGCAGGGGTCTGCTGCGGGTTGATGGAGCCGCTGTCACTGGTAATTAACGCCTGCGGCATCAGCCCGAGGGTGTTTTTTTCCAGCTCGTGCTCAAGCCCGTTCATTACGGAAAGCACGGTAACCAGCGCCATCACGCCCAGCGTAATGCCAATAGCAGAGAGCCAGGAGACAAACCGGCCGAAGCGGTCTGAGGCGCGCCCGCGCATATAGCGCAGGCCGATAAATAAGGCGACAGGTTGATACATGACATCCGTCTTTTAATGGCCGAAACAATTGCTGGGGATAATAAAGGTTAGTCCAGCGTTATGGAACCACTAAGCCTCTGACTGCGCGCATTGTTTTGTCAATTACTGAAACATTTCAGCGCCGTGGGTAACTGTACCAGGAATTCTCCCAAACCTTCTGATGCCCGACTTTTTTATTCGATCGCGCCGTTTAATTGCGTTATATGTGGCACCTCATAACGGAACCAGCCATCCAGCGCATTCATTTAGCTTAACTTTAGCCGCTCACGCAGCGCATATCACTGGCTCCAAAGGCACCAGGATTAATCTTAATAAATTGCTTTCAGCAGGGTTGTCGCGTATGTTGTGTGCGCATAAAATTACGCCAGCCCTCAGATCGCAGTCTGTTGTCAACCTGAAGCCAGCCCTTAAATTCGACCGTCCATAAGCGATCCGTTTTAACCGTCCTGAGCCTAAAGATGCCAAAGTATAAAAATAATGTTAATCGGGCAGTCATCCTCTTTGTCCTCGCTATGCTGCTGTCGATTATCGGCCTTGAGGCGCGTAACCTCGGTTCGTTGTCACTTTTCTGGCCGGGCAACGCGATACTGCTTGGGCTGCTCATTCGCTTTCCTCCGCTGGACAAACGCAGCACGCTGCTCACGCTCTTTTTGGGTATGCTCAGCGCGGACATACTGTACGGCACGCCCCCGATCATTGCTGTTGGCCTTGATGGGGCAAATGTTCTCTTTATTGCCTGCGCGCGCTGGATACTGCTGACCAGCCACTTTACCCGCGGTTACCCCCGCCGCCTGCAGGCGCTGCTGCACGTTTTCCCGGCCTCACTGTTCGGTGCCGCCGGCTGTGCGCTGGTCGGTGCGATTGTCAGCGAGCGCTACTTTGAGGATGAGCTGTTTAAGGCCTGGTTCTCATGGTTCTCCGAGCAGATGTCGACCTCCATCCTGCTGCTGCCGCTGGTCATCAGCCTGCCGCGCCGCGATGAGCTGGCTCAGCTGGCCAGCGCCCTGCGTGAATGCACCGTGCTGCCGCTGATTGCGCTGATTGCCACCACTCTGGCCGGTACCTGGCTTGGCGGCGGCGGCAGCATGCTGTTTCCCCTGCCCGCGCTGCTGTGGTGCGCCATCAGCTACCCGCTGTTTATCACCTGCTTCCTGACGATGATCACCGGAATTAGCGAGATCATCCTGGTGGCGGGCAACGTGCTTAATATTCAGGGCAAGGACGATCTGTTCCGCATCGATTCTCTCTCTTCTGCCCGCCTCGGCGTGGCGGCCATGCTGATCAGCCCGCTGATTGTGGCACTGAGCAGCACCTCCAATAAAAAGCTGGTCGCGCGCATCACTAAGCGCGCCGACTATGACTTTTTAACCGGCGCCCTGACGCGCAGCGGGCTCTCCTCAAAACTTGAAACGCTGGTGACGCCCCGCAATCGCCCACACGGCTTTTTCGGCGCGGCGTTTGTGATCGATATCGACCGCTTTAAAAATATCAACGACACCTACGGCCACGCCGCCGGGGATTTTGTGCTGGCGAAAACCGTTGAGTGCATCCGCCAGTCACTGCAGCAGACCGCGCTGGTGAGCCGGATGGGTGGTGAAGAGTTTCTGGTGTTAATTGAAGGGATTTCTCAGCCGCGCGCGTTTCTGCTGGCGAATCGCCTGCGCCACAGCATTGAACAAAACAGCATTATGCTGAACGGCAACGATCTGAGCGTGACGGTGAGTATTGGGATTAGCACGGTCAACCTGAAGAACGTCAACAGCCTGGATGAGTCAATCAAACAGGCTGATGAACAGTTGTATCTTGCGAAGAGTAGCGGGCGAAATCAGGTTCGCCCGGAGTTTGTTCTGTAGGGGCCAGGTTTGCCCGGCCCGCTATCACTTAGCGCGGGTTCACCCGCTGCATCAGGCTTCGTTTTCGATGCGGTTAGCTTCGATTTCGAAGTCCTGGATGGCGGCGTCTAACGCCTCCAGCAAAGTCCCCTGCTGATTCAGCAGCTGGTTAATCTTTTCCGCAGCTGACGGATCTTTGTACTCGCCCTCATCAAAGGCCAGCCACTGGCTGGAGAGCGTCTCAGTATTGGTCTGCGCGTAATGGCGCATCTCTTTTAGCTGTGAAGTCACGTCGCGTAAGTGTTCAGTCTGCGTTTTGCTTTCGATCTCACTCATGGATATTTCCTTTCATAGTTAAAAGATGACTACATAAATCGGACCGAAGCGGTGCCAGAAAGTTCACAACAAATTTCCATCAACTCCAAAAAAAGCAAAAAAAAGGCCGGGTAGCCCGGCCTTAACTCTCTGATTAATAATAAGCAATTTTACGATCCGTGCCGTTGATATTAACGGTGATATATCCGGCTGCGGTGGTGGTGGTAGGCGCCGTCGCCGGGGTGGTTGCCAGCGTCAGCACCCCTTTCTCGTTGGCCCCTACGCCTGCCAGCCCGTTGTGCATGCTCATGCGTGCCGCGGGCGTGTTGGTGCCGATGGTGGTGATATCGGTGGTCTCCGTTAAGTCCGGGGTAAACAGTGAGCACTCGCCGGACTCAAAGCGCGTTGGCCCGGTGGATTTCAGGTTAAACATGGTATCGCCGCTGGCGGCCTTCAGCTTCACCCAGATCTCCGTGGTGGTCACGCCGATGCGGTTATACTTGATATCCAGCACTGCCGGGGTGCCATGATGACGAATATCCGCATAAATCGCCGTGGCGCAGCGTGAGATACCGAGATAACTGGAGCAGGAGGAGACCGACGTGACCGGGCTACCCGCCGTGCCGGTTACCGCATCGCTGGAGACTTTGCCAATCATCTCAATAATCCACTGCTGATTCTCTTTCGGCATAAACACCTTGCCGAGCTTGTACCATTTGTCGGCGCTGGAGGTATTGGTAATTTTGTAGCCGGTATACCAGCCGGCCCGCATCGAACCGGTCATCAGCGTGCCGAAACTCTCCTCGCGCCGCCATCCCGCCTCATAGCCGGACAGCCAGCGTGTGGTGCTGGTGCCCTGACTGAGCGATGCCCCAGCCTGTAGATTGAGCTGGCGCAGCTGCACTCTGGCATGGTCGAGGATCAGCGGGCTGGAGCAATCCTCAAGGCTCAGGGCATCTATCAGCCACTGACCGTTATTAAGGTCGCCCGGCGCGCGGGTATGCTCAATCCATACGTTGCGCAGTACCCCCTGCGTGACGCGCGGCATCATCAGCGTAGCGTCGCCATAGCCGTACTGGAAATTGGCATTCGACAGTTCAATGGCCGTTGAGTGGTCCCATACGCCCTTCACAGTATCCGACCAGCCGACATCAAATACCCGGCCGTAGGTGTTAATGGTGTAGATTTGGTCGAACTTACTGTCGAGCGTATCCAGCAGTTTGAATATCGTGCCACCGTTGTTCTGGCCGCGGAAGCAGCTGATCAGAACAATTTCCCCCGCCACGGTGGTGTTTTCAAAAAACGGCTGCTGATTGGAACACATGGCGGAGGTGATCACGCTTTTATTGGCGCTGACATCCGCACTCGCCTGCCCGTTCCAGCTGATCCCCTTGATGGCCGTGCGCCGCGCCTGCACTTTAAATACCGGGCTGGTCGATTTGTCAGAGATAATCGTCGTGCGCGGAATGCCGCCCTGCGGGTTGCTATCGCCGTACAGGTAGAAGAACGGCAGTTCGCTGGCCGAAAGGTCAATGGGATTGATCAGGAACTTGCCGCCCGGAAAACGGACCCCAAGATCCTTACAGCTGCTGCTACAGGTCTGCGCCCAGCTCATCATCAGCTTAAATGCCCCACTGTCATCGGTATAGCCATCGCCTTTGGCGCCGAAGTGCAGGATATTGACCTCGTCGTAGTCGTTAATTACACGCTTCCAGTAAAAGCCGCTGCCGACCGCCACCGTTCCGCTATCATCGGCAGGGAGCGTGGTCGTGACAAACCCGACAAAATTACCGCCGCCGCGGAAGGTGGAGTCTTTATCGTAATAACGTTTGAGCAGGGCAATATCGCCAGATTTAGCCGGCGCGGTAGTACGTAATTCAGCAAATGAGTTAACTTCAATCATAATAACCTCCTGGCGGCGCGCACGGGCAGACCGCCTTATTAAGGGTAAATTAGCAGAATGAGCGGGGAGAGAAAGATAACTAAATTCCTGTCACCTCCTGGCAGATAATTAAATCCGCGGATCTATTTTTTATTACCACAAAGCGAAACCCACAGATCGTTATGGGTATTAATCTGCCTGACGGTTCTGATATCCATCAGCTGGGCATCCTGGTTGTGGGTATATATCGGCGAAAATAACGTACAGCTTGCGTCGGAAATCACTTCGTTATTTATCGTCGGCGTGGAATGGCGACTGCTGCATCCTGCGGCGAGCGTCACCGTCAGTAACAGCAGCATTGTCTGCTTGAACACGTTTTGCCTCCTGACTGTTAGCGGCCTGTTGTTTCGCAACGGCCGAGATTTGCTGCGCACTCTTTTGCGCGGCGGCAATATCGGATGTCGCGCGCTGCTGGCTCTTGCCGACCTGCCTGCCGCCAAACCATGCGGCAACAAAAGCCGCCACCACGGCGCCAACGGCCAACAGCCCACTCCAGCCGCCGCTGACCAGCGAAAGTAGCGTGCTCATACTTTGCCTCCTGCGAGGGTATCACGCTGTTTAGAGAGGTTTTTCTGGCGGATAAACTGCGCCATCACCGCCATCGCCACCATAAATGCGCCGATCATGCCGAGGAAGTTATGCGGCAGCCAGGATTTCACATCCTCAGGCAGCGTACTCCAGGCGCTGAGCGCCGAGTCAGGAAATGACTGCACCCAGGCACTGAGCGCGGAGCCAGCCGAGGCCAGCCACACCGACCAGGTCTTAAACAGCAGGCGGGCGTGATTTACCACCACAACTTTGCCGCAATGCACAAACAGCAGCACCGCCAGCGCCAGCATCGCTACCAGCAGAATAAATAAGGTGAATTTCATAGAACCTCCTGATAACTGGCATAAGTGCCGCTGCGCATCATCTCTGCCTGCCGCTGCGCGCGCTTCGGCGTCTGGCGCGCCCACAGGCTGGCGAGCATCGCCTCTGCGGCTCCGCTGAAGTTACCGTTGGCAATCATCAGCAGGGTATTTTTAAAGGCCGCCAGCCCGTCCACCCCCAGCTGGTAAGCCATGCTGTAAAGCACATCGCTGCGCGGAGGATTACACTGGCGCAGCGCGGCCAGCATCGCCGGGCGCTGCTTCATTTCAGCCATTTTGCTGTTAAGCATGAGCTGCATCCAGACATCGCCGACGGTGCGCGGCAGCGTGAAGGTGTAATTTTCCAGCGCCGCCCCTTTCGGACCGATCTTAATTCCGCAGCCAACGGTGGGATATCCCTCGCTATCGCGATAGGGCTGCTCTTTATATCCCTCTTCGAATACCAAAATCTGAATAATATTGCTCATCGTTCACCTCGCTTCCAACCAATAAAAAAAGGCCGCCTCAGCAACCTTATTCACCCTTCAATCTGATTTTTCACTTTCACAACCGTGGCCCGACCATTTCAATAGCGCCGGGAGTTTCCCCTGATGCCGCCAATCCGACATTAACAGTCTGGATCATAAATTGCGTACGCAATCCAGAAAGTGAAATTAATTTAATTCCCTGCTGATTAATGATTAATAAATATAAGAAATCAGATCGTCTCTTCGCACTCTAATTCACACTCCAGCGCGCTTAATACGCCAGCAATAAACCCTTCGGCGGTCTGAATCTGTTTGCGGATAGTGCCGTCCGCGCAGCGGCGGCGGCGGGCGATGGCGCGCAGGGAGATCTGCCAAAGATAGTGAGCAACCAGAATGTCGTGCTGCTCGGGATGATTCTTTTTCAGGCGGCTGATGCAAGCGTCGAGGATCATACCGTCATTGTCGCTACAGCTCGGGCGTTGCCCCGGGCGGGAATGCACCAACCCCCGGAACCCGGCAGCCACTGACGAATAGCCCAGACCGTGTTCACCCGTTGCCGCCCAGCCCCCCCAACGCTCCAGTAAATTTTTCATATCGCGCATGATGTGCCCCTTTTGTCAGCTGCAACCTGCCGCCAGATATCATCATCCGGCAGCAGAGACTCATTTAACACGGCGTCAGCGCGGCTGAAGGATGACTGCCACGGTGACGCAGGAGTGGCAGACGATGCTGCCAGGGAGTTTGCCAGCGATTAGGCTGGACGGCCTGATTGATAAAGAGCGGGTAATCGTTGAGCGGCACGCATCCGGCAGTGCGCTACGGCGTGGCGGCACCACCCTGCAGGCACTCTGGTTTATACTGGCACTGAAAGTCGGCGATAAACTCGTCTCTTCAGCACCACAGCGAACCAGACTCGGCAACGGCAGCGGTACGCTGGGTTATGCGCCCGGAAAGCCGTTATCGACGCGCATTCAATAACTATGGTTATAGCAAAAGCGCCATTAATAGCAAATAGTATTACTGCGGTTAATAGCAAAGCGTGTTTGACGAAAAATACGCATCGCTATAAATTCTGGTATATGAAACCGAATACACTCGCCTGGCGATTGAACATGGCTATGACCATGATGGGAATTACACAGGGTGCTTTAGCAAAAGCATCGGGCGTCTCACAGCCAACAATCTGGCGGCTGACAAAGGGAGAAGCAGAAGGCTCGCGCAAGCTGGTGGACATCGCCAGAGCGCTTGATATCAGCGTTGAGTGGCTGGCAAGTGGTGCTGGCGAGATGCGCGGCGGTCACGCCGGCAGCCCAATTGATAAAGTTAAAGCTGGCACTACCGTTGCCCTGTGGGACAGCAACGGTAAAACCAGCGAGCAGGTCAGTACGCCTACCGGCGTCAAGGCGCGCAAGAGCTGGCGTGCTTACATCCTCGATCGCAACAGCGGCTGTGCGGAGGCCAGCGCAGGTAGCATCGTAATTATCGATACCGAGGTACCAGCAGAATCTGGAGATCTCGTTATGGCCAGGATGAACTCACGCATCTCGGTTTACCGTTTTCTCGAAGGCCCCTCCAACGGTTTTTTAACCGTCGATGACCCGCGTTTACCCGCCGTTGAACTGTCGGAAGATGTGCAGTTAATCGGCGTCGCTATCTTTCTTATCCGCGACTTACGTCGGTAGTCGCTGACCTCCTGCTCCGGCAGGAGTGTCTCTTCGTAGTGACCGCCAGACACCCTGAATAATACAGAAACCATCAGTTTTTCCTCGCGGTGACCCATCAGCGCCCTCTCATCATGACCCTGACAGTGTTGTACAATCGATATAACTGAATAGATTAGTAAAGCTTTTGGAATCTTTGGGTTTTAATTTTCAAAAAATGACAATAAAAATATTAAAAATCAACTATTTCAACAAAATAACTCGATAGCTTAAGTTATTTTTTCAATAACATTTGATATTGATAATAACTATGGCTATCGTTTTTAGAGGCGGGATTCATCAGAAGCCTTAAGCTAAGGATTTCAGGTGAACTCAGTTATCAATGGCTCTTACTCTTCTCAGCGGAGGTCAACATGGCGACAATTATCTGGAAAAGTGCTGCGCCGTCAGGAACCTGCCGCAGTCGTTATAAAGCACGACGCGCTGCGGCCGTGGCGCAACGCCGGCGCGACA
Organism: Erwinia aphidicola; assembly: GCF_014773485.1. Classification (GTDB taxonomy): domain Bacteria; phylum Pseudomonadota; class Gammaproteobacteria; order Enterobacterales; family Enterobacteriaceae; genus Erwinia; species Erwinia aphidicola. The sequence continues at coordinate 319,762 of NZ_JACXBP010000006.1, forward strand.
AGCTGCTGCTGCGTAAAATTAGCCAGCTGCTGGACCCGCAGGCGGGGATGGGGATCGGTGGGGGGATGCGTCAGGCTTTTTCTGCGGCGCGCGCCTGCCAGCAGTGCGGTCTGCCGCGCCAGCTGGAGTCGCGGTATTGTTCATTCTGTCAGCCACAAGCCGGCGGTAATTAGCCTGAGAAATGAAAACAGGCCGCACCGGGCGGCCTGTCAGGCAGTTAATCGTCTGTGCGATCGTCATCTTCAAGTAAAGATTCAATAAACGTCCGTTGTGCGGGTGTTAACACCCAGTGATCCAGCGCTCCAGGCACCTTTTCGTCCCCGGACTCTGCACTGCCAGGTAATTCAGCAGGTGTTTTTTTATCGTCGTTGTCCATAATATCTTATCAATGAACACAGGCCAGCAAGCGAATCCAGCCCGAAACGGCATGCTTTGCATCTGGCATTTGTTCGAAACCCTCACCAACCCCAGCTCGCCTCCCCTCATTCTGCTAATGACGATTTCATTTTAGGATCTTTCCAGCTTGTGATAAGTGAATAATTCTGATGTGTGCTGTTGCACAGGGAATAGCACGCCGTCGCCAGGGTGACAGCGGCGTCAGAGGGAGCGGCAGGCGCGGAGTCCTGCCGCTGAAGGCTTACTCCACGGCGTCTTCCAGCACCTGGTGGATCACCGCCGAGAGCTGATTGATTTCGAATTTCGCCACATAGCCATTGGCTCCGACCTTGCGCACATGGTCTTCGTTGGCGCTGCCGGACAGCGAAGAGTGGATCACTACCGGGATATTTTTCAGGTTCAGATCGCTTTTGATATTGCGCGTCAGGGTAAAACCATCCATTTCTGGCATTTCCAGATCGGTGAGAACCAGTCCAATCTTATCGTGAATCGAGTGCCCTTCGGCCTGCGCTTCCTGGTGCATCTGCTTAATCTTGTTCCACGCTTCCAGTCCGGTAGTGTGCATCAGCGCCGGAATGCCCATCGCCTTCAGGCCCTGCTCCAGCATCTGACGCGCCACCTTCGAATCTTCCGCCACGATAGCCACCGCACCCGGCTTCATCTTGAAGGATTTAATCTGTATATCGCCCTCTTTAACTTCGCGCACCGAAGGGATCACGTCATGCAGGATCTGCTCCACGTCGAGCACCATCGCCATGGTGCTGTTGTTATCGAGGCAGGCAATACTGGTGATATTGCGGGTGCTGACGCCCGACTCAGCCGCATGGACCTGGCTCCAGTCAAGGCGCACGATATCTTCCACCGACTCGACGGCGAAGGCCTGGGTGCTGCGCGCATACTCAGTGACCAGCAGCAGATTAAGGCCGGTTGCCGGGGTGCAGCCCGCAACGGCAGGCAAATCGATAACCGGGATCAGCTGACCGCGAATGTTGGCCATCCCCAGCAGCGGCGACTTCATCCCCGCCGCTTTGGTGATGTTGGTCATCGGCACGATTTCGCGCAGCTTAAACACGTTAATGCCGAATAACTCAGGCTTGTCTTCCTGATGAGCAGACCCCAGACGGAATAACAAAAGTTCGAACTTGTTCGATAATGCGAGATTCGCTCTCTCATCAATCTCTTTCTGAAAATTATCCATCTCTACCTCAGGTTATTATTCGTTGTTGTTGGCTTATTGGGTGCTCTGCGTGCATAGAGAGTGCACGCACTGTTCGCTATAACAACTTATCGGCAGTTCTGGAAAAAAGTGCAGGAAAGTTTTTGCGCACTCGTCACAAGATCACATCATCCGACCCAAAAGCCACTTTGGCGCTGAAGGCGGGTGGAATACGGTGAGGCATCACCTCAGCGCTGACAGTGAAGCAAACCCTGATGTGATAAGGAACGTTACTGAGGCGGCTATGTGCCGGAGGGTAAGCAGGTTGAAGTAAAGGGTGATCCCTGGCGAATTTTTGATAATTTTGCGAACAACTACTTTATTATTTTTTTCAGTGCGTTGGGTAAGGCCAGTGTGGGTCCCATCCTAGTGCTGACCAGGCCCCGGTCGCGACCATCCAGGCCAGCAGAGCCACAAACACCACAATCAATGACACTTCCATCAACCGTACAACTTTAGCCTTTCTCATCGATTAATCCTCATGAATTACAGGGTGAACGCGCCATATAACCCTAGAATGTTACCGGTAAAGTCACAATAGAAAAGGGGCTTATTTCGCGTTGAAAATGTTAAGTTTCATTTCTATAAATAAGACCTGAATATCATTTTCGCTTAAACGGAGGGCAGGATTTGACTACAGTGGGGAGGTCAGTCCATTAGACAGGTATCGACATATCATCATTAGGTTATCTGGCAGGTGTTCCCCGGACGAGGCCAGTTTGATAATTCAGAACCCTTTAATCCACTAAAAATTAAATGCTGAAAATTCAATGTGATAAATAGGTTTCGAGTAACTTAAAGCTTCCAGTTTACGCAGTGTTTAATTCCAAATCGTAATATAGCAGCCAACAAAACATATAAGGGATTTTGTCACATGAAAACTTCAATCATTGCTACCACTGTTTTAATCGGTTCTTTTCTGACCGGATGCTCTGTGCAAAATGATAAAACACAGTTTCAAGGCCTGGGGTTAACCTATCAGTCAGATATCAAAAAGCTTGATAATGGAGACTACCTCACGGAAGTTGAAGCGGCTCCTGCTGCAGGTCGCATACAAGGTGCTGTTGGCACTGCAAATAAAAAAGCTTCTGACTTTTGCCGGGTTCAAAACAAATCAATGAAAGAGGTCAAAACGGATATCGATACACACTTGCTGGTTAATGGCGTGGCTCGCCTGACTTTCAAATGCGTCTAAATATCGCCAAGCTTCATTGCTTTAGATAAGACCTGGAGAGCCATTGTGAAGGTGGCTCTCTAACACCACATAAATGTATTTATGCTGCTTTATCTTCCATTAGCCGCTATAACCGCATGTTTTGGTTATGCATCACCTTATCCCGCTAAACCTGCATATTCATAATGTACTATTGGTGCGAAAAGAATGGGTTATAGATAGCAAAGAGCACGCTCAAGCAGAGCCTTGCCGCAAGATGATGCGATTAGCTGGTTTAGATCGCGTAACCTTGCGGCAATTTTTTGCCCCATTGATGCCCCAACCCATCAAATCGCCGGCCCGTTGAAATCGTGATGCTGCGTAATCGTTAGCACCACAGTCCCGATCACAATGACCTCACTCAGCCCCTCACCTTCAATCGAATCACCATCCGGCGTGATAATCGCCCTGCCCATCATTTTCCCGATCGCCACCTCTCCGAATATCTCATAGCAAATCACAGAGCCGCTGCCGGGCGCCACTGAGCGGTCAATGACGTACTGCAGCCCGCCGAACTCGACGAGAGACGTTGCAGATGGATGAGGGATGAATAGTCGGTTGAGGCATATGCTGTCTTCGATGTAGTCCGTAGCTGGGGATGGAAAGCCCATTAGAAGCCTCCGTTGTTCGGGTTGTACAGCAGGAACGTCCGGCGCTCACCCTCTTCCGTCGACACGTCTTTGAACGTGCTCTGATAGTGCTCTATCCAGCGATTAGCTTCAGCTAGCGACCATTCATAGTTGACCAGCGCCAGCGCCGCTACGAAGTCAGCCGTGGTCACTGTGCGCCGCCCGTTTGCAGCTATCTGTATGCTCGCCCGGAACGCTGCCGGGATGTCGTCTCTTCTACCCATGATGCACCTCAACACTGTTTGGATATACAGTATTATCTGATCAGGTGACCGGATTGATCAACCGGGTGGAGCGGGGAGAATTGTCAGGATGATGATCTGGCGAGAAATTTTCCTACACTAAACTTTACGAATTCTTGCCATTGTCACGACAGATGGTAGGATCTGCCCACTTCAAAATTTAAGATAATTCAATGTATAAACTATTCGCTCGTTATGCATCTGTGGGGGTCATTAATACTGCCATTCACTGGATAGTTTTCCTGATTATTCATTGGCTTGGCGTTAATCAGGCCATGTCGAACATGTTCGCTTTTTTAGTAGCCGTTACGTTCTCATTCTTCGCCAATGCTCGGTTTACATTCAAGGGCGAAGTTACATCAGGCCGCTACATGATTTATCTGGCATTCATGGGTGCAATGGCAGCGAGTGTGGGTCAGATGAGTGACAGCCTTGAGCTGCCCTCTATCGTCACGCTTGTGACGTTCTCCGTAGTAAGCTTGGTGATGGGATTCTTCTACTCAAAATACGTTGTATTTAAGGAGAGAAAGTGAAAATTTCTCTGGTTGTTCCGGTCTTCAATGAAGAAGACGCTATTCCTATTTTCTACCAGTCGGTGCGTAGCGAGCTAGCGCAATATGAAGTGGAGATCGTCTTTGTTAATGACGGCAGCTCTGACGGAACTGAGGCCATTATTAATGCGCTAGCTGTTTCTGACCAACTGGTAAAACCAATTTCCTTTACGCGGAACTTTGGTAAAGAGCCTGCACTTTTCGCTGGGCTTGAGCATGCCACTGGCGATGCTGTAATACCAATCGACGTAGACCTGCAAGACCCAATTAACGTTATTCCGCACATGATTTACAAGTGGCAGACTGGCGCTGATGTAGTGCTGGCAAAGCGAAGTGACAGGGCGTCAGACAGCCACGTTAAGCGGAAGACTGCTGAATGGTTCTATCGGCTCCACAACAAAATAAGCTCGCCGAAGATTGAGGAAAATGTTGGTGATTTCCGCCTCATGTCACGCGCCACAGTCGAAAATATTAAGCAACTTCCTGAGCGCAACCTGTTCATGAAAGGGGTGCTTAGTTGGGTAGGCGGTCACGTTGAAGTCGTCGAGTACACTCGCGCAGAACGTGTGGCTGGCACAACTAAATTTAATGGGTGGAAGTTGTGGAACCTAGCTCTTGAGGGCATCACGAGCTTCTCAACCCTCCCTCTGCGCATCTGGACTTACCTTGGTTTGTGTGTGGCAGGGATCTCATTCCTTTACGGTGCATGGATGATTGTCGATACTATGGCTTTCGGTAATGCAGTGCGCGGATACCCATCATTGCTTGTGTCTATCCTTTTTCTTGGAGGTATACAGCTGATTGGGATTGGCGTTCTCGGGGAATACATTGGAAGAATTTATGTTGAAGTTAAAAAGCGTCCAAGATACGTATTAAAAGGGAATAACAATGCGAAATAAATTATCGCTGAGTATAGTGTTTTCATACCTGTTAATTGGCGTTATTGCCCTTCTACTTAGAGAATTTTGGCTGATTTCTCGCAATGGCTTGCATGTTGATGAGTCTTTGTCTTTTCTACTATCAGCATACAAAAGCATCGGATATGCATCATCGCCAGATAATATATTTCTGACTGGAAACCAACTAAGAGAACTGATGTGGTTCCATGATAGTACATGGGCCGGCGCGATTAAAGATGTTGCGTCTTTGTGGGAATTCAATAGAGACACTCCACATAGCAACCTTTACTATTCGCTACTCAGGATGTGGTTTTCGGGTTCGGTTGATTCAAGGTCTTCATTTATAATAATATGGGCTGGTCAGTTAAACATTTTGCTTTTCGTTTTTTCGTTCATATTTCTTGCCTGCACATCATTCAAGATTACTAGTTCTCATCTAATATCATGCTTCGTGTGCATAATCGCCTTCCTAAATTCAGAATCAATTTCTAATACCATCTTTGCCAGACCATATCAACTTCAAGAAACGCTGATATTGGCATACATTTACGTTTCGATATGCACAATTAAGAGTGGGAAAAGAGGTTATTTATACTATACTTCGTACGGAGTACTGTCCGCTCTGACATTACTTACCGGTTATTTCTCAATGATATTAGTCGGAATTATGAGTTTGTTTGTTGCTGCTCATGTGCTTTACGAAATGAGAGATGAGGTGGGAGACTTTGTAAAGCGAGCCATGGTCTACATAGCTGGCACTTTATTCTTCGGGTACATAATATACCCACCTTATCTTTTTGTTTCAAACTATAGAAAAGATGAGGCTTTGAAAAAAGCGTCAAGTGTGACAGAGAACATTATATCCTCATTGCACTCACTATCAATTGTTGATGGCACATACATCTTCGGTGTATTTTCGATTATTGTGGCAATAGCTATTTCTTTATATCTGACAGCTAGGCACAGGAAGTGGAATGATTACTCTATTGCATCCATTTTAATAACCCTATCAATTTGGTATCTTGTAGTGATGTTCTTTGCGCCGTACAAGATAGCCAGATATGTTTATCCCGCCATCCCTGTTATCGCGTTGGCATACGCATATCTTGCATCACAGATAAAAAATAGACATGTGCTTATTTCATTTGCGATCATACTTTCGGCGTTATCACTTCAGAAAATGATGGCGAACTGGAAAATAGATTATCAGTTCATTGATAAACCTATTGAGTGCCACTACGCTGATTATGACAATGTCGCATTTGTGATAGATAAGAACTATAGAATGAATGAGTTTGCAGAGTGCTTAATGCCAGATAAAAAGTATTTCTTTACCAGGAACATGGATGAAGCATTACGAAATGGGGCGAAGATAGTTATTACTGATGTAGAGTTAAATGACAGCAGGATGGAGCTATCGACTTACAAATCGAAAGCCCCTTCTTATTATAAAGTCTACATTGTTAGATAGAGTAAAGGCCCTAGCGGGCCTTTATGTTGTTCTAAATACGCTAGTGTCTCGATAGTTATACCATTCATCCACTGTTCTTCCTGATATGGCTCCCCCTGCCTGTACAGTATTACCATGACAGTACTTAGCCAGAGACCCAACGGCGATAGAGGCGTTAGTTATGATATGGTTTTCATAGAAGTAACAAACGTCATTACCTGTTGAACCTCCGCATGGTGTCCCTCCTATATCACACCTTTCGACCTTTATTGTTCCTGCTGAGTTTGATATCCCACCAATTTGCAGTTTGTTTATCACGCTTCGTCTTACCGTGAATCTATTGGAGGGCGGCAGAGTTACAATCCCGCTAACGCCGCCATTGATATCTTCGAGTGTTATGTCAGCGGTAATTCTATAGTTGCCTGCGGTAATATCGGCTGCCGTGGCACTGATTACAAACATGTTTGCCGTGTTAGATGCCCGGCACCGCCTCATGATACTCCTCGTCATCCCTTGCACGATGTTTGTGTTTGTTCCCAGAACAGGCCAGCGTGGGTCAAGGGCCCATCCAGGCCCGCTTGTATCGAGATACAAATCCTCAACTATGTAATCTGTAGGGTATCGCACATTTTGCGTGAATGTGGTCTGGAAGAAAACCGGATTAACCACCACTTGGTCTACTGTCCATGCGGCGTTCGGCACGTAAACTTTTAGGTTTCTCATGCTGATTCTTTTCCCGAGATAGCAATCCCTGGTCAGGTCTATCGAACCGATATCGGCGCCAATCATGTAAATCATGGCCATGCCGTTACCAGATGATACCGGAGCTGAATAAAGCACCTCCAACCCTTCGACATCTATTTCACCCTCCCACGCCTGGCCATAGTCACCGCGCGTAGCTATTGGGTGGTCTTTTGCTCTTGGTCCGCCACGATAGATGTAGTGGATATTCCTTACAGTGAGCTTCCCTCCACCTGTAAGCCCTATTCCTCCCTGATACTCGCCCTGGACAAGGGTCGCAAAGAATCTACATCTCTCAACATGGAAGTTCCAAGCCATTGCGTGACAACCTACTGCCGCTGCCTCACAATCCATAACAACCGTATTTCTCATGAAATTCCCGTCAACTAAAGACCAACCATTAAGGCATCTACAATTGACGACTTTCAGGTCAAGAACGCAATAGGCGTTAATAACATAGTTTCCGTTGTTATCTATGTTATCGTTTTGGTTGAGCATCTGAACATCGCGAAATTCGCAGTTTATGACGCTGTTAAGCTCAAACATGCTTTCAACATAAAGACCAGCAGCCTGAGCATTCATACAGCCACCTATGATCGTGACACTATTCCTTTCGATTCTAATGCAGGTTCTAAGCTTTCTATTGCTAGATAGCGGCTGCGAAAGGATAAATTTTGGCGGTCGGTTAATATGCTGGTTACGTATAGGCCTTGCGGTTAATTTGGCTGTATCGTTATATTTGAAAAGTGCTGGAGTTGCCCCATGGAACCCGGTGCCACTATCATCCATCACATAGATGTCTGCCTTCTTGATGTAATTCGATCCAAGACGCAAATAGGCGTTATCATTAGGTGTTTCAGCCTCGATTCCAACGGAGCGGTTCCTGAAATTTGGTCCAGATAATTGTATTGTGGCAAGTTGCCCTACGTTGGATGTAGAGAATGATTGACCTGTATAAACAACACTGTCCGGGTCAGTTATAGTAAATAACCTGCCTGAACTTCCAGATACCGTGTTATCACTGTTTGGGTCAATATAGATCGTCAAGTCACTAAAATCAAACTCAACATTGGGAATTTCAATCGCTGATGAAACAGTTACCACTCCAGATCCAAACGCTTTCATTTTCAACAGCCCAACTGTGCGGAAAAATCTCTTCAGCGTTATTGTTCTATCAATATTTTGTGTCGTATCGCACCAGGATGACAGGTTGTTAATTTCTTTTCCATTTAACAACCCAGCGCAATACCACAATGAATCTAAAGTTGGGTCTGTGTCAGGAGGTACTGCGAAAGGGAATGTGCCTGTGTAAAACCACCAGTTCCCAGAAACATCAATGAACGCATCCTGTGATGTCTGAGCTGTACCTCCTGCCGCAAAAGAGTACTTCCTCTTGAATTCTGCCAACTCATACTCGGCGAGCATCTCAGGGAGCCTTTTCTCCAGTTGGTCTGGGTCATAGCCTAAAACGTTTGGAAAGTAGAACTGCTGTGCTCCGTATGAGTCATACACTGCCATCGAGTGGCCCTCTACTGTCACAAACTTTGTTATCTGTCCATTATATACAGGATACCCTCCTGAGTTTATCGAGAGAGGCTGAGAAACAGGGGTATACCCTCCGGTCTCATTTTCAATATAAACTTGAATCTGATTAGCAGGGATTGTCGGATCAGTATCTATTTTTCCAATATACACACTACCATTTGTTACTGATTTGAAAGCTCTGGCTTGAGTAAAAAGTTGATTTGGCATGCTTACAACAACATTAGCTGTGATTTCTGGCATTTACTTTGCTCCGGGCGCAGCAAAGCCGCACAAGCCATAGCTTGCGCAGCTTCAGATTATAATATTCAGGTGTGCGGCATCCCTGCCGGAGAATTACTGTTGCGAAGTCACTTCAGTGGCCAGCAATGGGCGAACCATTGTTGCCGCCTGGTTCAGTGCCCTCTCATATGCAGGACTTCCTGGCTTGGTATTTGACAGGCGAAGAAGTGCGTTGCGAACTGGCTTGCTCTCATACACTCGCGTCATTAGCCCATAACCTGCCTCCGCTGCCAGTGACGACCCTTGGCTTACCACAGCCGACCCAAGCCTTACCGGATTGGCGAGCGCCTGCCCGGTCTGAGTAACAACGCTGGCTGAATCTGCCCTGTTTGTGAGCCTTAACACATCCATCAGGCCGTTCAACTCTTTGACGTGACGAGGCCCAAGAACATCGTTTATCGCAGGGTTTTTCCTCAGTCTGTTAACCTCTGACATAAAGCGAGCGGGTGAGTCTCCGGATTTTTCGGCAACTTTGCTGATATATGCCGCCCTCATAGCATCCTTCCCTTTTTCATCAAGAAGAGAGTATAAATTCCTGACCTCTGAAGGTTTGGAGCTGTATACCACGCTGTTAACCACCTCAGGAACATACTCACCCTTTTCGAGAACTCGCTTTAGCGCTGTGTTCTTCACGCGGTTAGCAAGGGTACCGTACGCGTTATTTGCAGCAGCGTATTTAGATGCAGTGCCGGGCCCAAGAGTGCGGCCTACAGATGATGTAAGGTCATCACTCATCGATTTATAAACGCGGTCGATGATTGCCTCTGTACGGCCTCTCATTGCAATATTGTCGCCTTTAACCCCTTCACGGAAGGCAGACCTGAGGTTTCTGAAATCGTCATAGCTAACAGGGGATTTTTGCAGATCTCCACGAAGCCCTTCCAACACACTCACTGCGCCAGTATCTTTTAGCGTTCCCAGCTTGTTCAGGTCAGCAATGGCACTATCGAGTGAGGCAATGGTCTTGTTCGCGGGAACGGTTCGGCCCTTCATCTGAGTTGATACTTGGCTAAGTAGCTCACCAGCTGCATTTCTTTCAGCTCTTACGCCGCGCTGCAGAGAATCAATTACCGCCTCTGGTGCGTACTCGCCGAACTTGCTTTGATAGCTTTGAATAATTCCCTGTCGCGCATCCTGCTGAGCCGCTCTGGCTGCTCCGGTACCAAGCAATGCACCCTCTCCACCCTGTACCAATCCCTTAGTAAAAGCGCCAGACGGCGGAAGTACATCCGACGTCATCGGCGTAACTCCCGCAGCCTCCGCCCCTGCGATGAGCTGAGTCACTTCAGGATTGACCTGACCGCGTAAAGCGGTGATACCACGACCTACTGCCTTTGCAGCACCGGATAGAACCCCTTGGGCGCCGAGGTTTACAACTGCATTCTTCGCTGCGTTTTCCGCAAAGTCACCCTGCTGATTACCCGCCTCCGCAAGTGAGCCGGCAACCATGTTCCCCGCCACTCCGAGGCCAGGTGTAAGGTAGTTGCCAATACTCTCACCTGCCTGTGCATATGGATCGGTTGGCCTATCCACCGGGCGGTAAACGTCCTCAAGAAGCTTGGGGACGCCAACACCCTGGCTAACAGCGTTAATCAGGCTGGCACCGCCCTGCAGGGCGTCGAAGGGTATGTTTACAAGTCCGCGACCAGCCTGCTCAATGGCATTCCCGGCCTGTTGCAGGAATGAAGGTTCTTGCTGATTAGATGATTGCTGTTGTGATTGAGTGGCAGGAGGGTAAGCTGAAAAGAAAGCCTGCTTGGCCTGTTCTGCACTTTCTCCAGCCTGCGGGGAAACAACTTCATTAAAATACTGCTCCTGAGCCGCAGCCTGCTGGTCTGGTGGCAATGACTGATACTGCGGTGAAGCAATTACCTCTTTCCACGCCTTAGCCATTAGTCACCCCATAGTGAAGAGAATCCAGATGAGAGTTGCGTGGGCCTCGCTTGTTGTGCTGCTGCAGGCTGATTTGAACGGGATGAACCACCGATGTTAACGTTATACTGCTGGTTATAATTATCAGTGTATTCCCTGATCCCACGTACGGACTGCTGCGCAGCCTCTGGGCTAGAGAAATCCAGTTGAGGCATGCCCTGAAAGTACATTTTTGCCTCTGCAACGGTGTTTATACCACTGGCGCCCATATCACGAGCAGCTGCAATGCCTTGGTTCTGCATGCGCCCCTGGATTCTCTGGGTCGCGTTATATAACTGACGCTGCTCTTTACCACTGATTCGGCTACGAATGTCGGCGCCAAAAGCTGGCGTTCCGTTCCCACCTGTCACCCCCGTCATGAAGTCCAGGCTGTCAGGGCTGGCACCTTCGATGGTATCAATATCCTTTTTCATTGCGTAATTTTGCGCTGTAGCAGATGAAGTTGGAGGTGCGGCAATAGCACTTGCAGGAACGCGAACCATATTCCCGTCATTGTCTACACCCTCATAAAAAGCGTTTGCTCCAGCGCCGTGTAGTTTCCCCCCTACACTAACCGTCCTTCCGTCAGCTAGCTGGACAGTGCGATCGTCAGCATCAGAAGCAGCGCCTAGCGACTGGGCTCTCTGGTAGGCCATGTCCTGACCACGCCTCGCCGTTGATGCTGAAATATTTTGCCCTCGGATTTGAATATCCTGACCTCGCGACTGAAGCGCTTCCCCGGCCTGATTGCTGCGGACAGTTTCCTGAAGGCGGCCGCGGTCGATAACGCGCCCTTGCTGTTTGTCGATGGTGTCGAAATAATCTTTGCCACCGAGCGATGACATGCCGAGAGTATCCACAAACTGTTGGGCCTGCTGTGGGTCTTTGACGCCCATCTGCAATACGGTATTTGGATCCGCTCCAACACGAGCGAGCGCGCTGGTGTTTTCGTTAACGTACTTGCTGAAAGCCTGTGGCCCCTGAGACAGGGAAACACGCATGCCTGCAGCTAAGGTGCCAATATCTGATTTTTGCTGGTCGTTGAGGTGCGCCACTGCCTGCTGTGCCTGCTCAACGAACGCAGGGTTCTGCACTGCAAACTGTCGAAGAGCTGACGTATCACCTGACTCCCAAGCCTTGGCATGAGCCTGGTTGAATGCGCTTTGGGCTTCCTGTTGCTGATTCTGTTTAAAGGCCTGAGCAACACCAGATACCCCCTGCAGCGCCTGCAATCCAACGTTGTTAGCTCCACTTCGCTGGATGTCGTTATTTTCACGAATGAGAGACAGCGCGCCGTTTACATCATTTGCCTGCGGAGCATTGGCATTCATACCACCAATACCTGCCAGCAGGCCTCCTCCGTTCCAAGGCTGTGACATTGCCATGATTGCTCCTTAGAAAAGTGACCCGAGAACACCGAGGCCGCCGCCTATTGCTGCGCCCCATGGTCCTCCGATTGATGCACCCATGGCAGCACCACCAAGCCCACCACCGATGGCAGATTGCAACCCAGACTGTTTGTTACCATTTGCTGCAGCAAGAGCGGCTTGCTGCTGATAAAGCGATCCGGCGTTGTTTGCGTATGTCTGCCCGGCATTGGCCTGCCCCTGCAACGCGCCGAGGCCGATATTCGCCAGATTCTGAGCATTCTGCATCTGCCCACTCAGCCAGTTCTGGCCCAGCGTCGGTGCGATTGTTGCCAGTTGGTTGCTGGTAGCCGTGGATCCAAGCCCTCCCGTTGCCTCGGCGCCCGCCAACGACTGATAACGCGCCTGGTTGGCGAGCTGCTTATACTGGTCTGAGCCGTAGTAGCTGTTCAGCGCGCTGTTCTGTCCGCCGAGGGTGGAAAGGTTTTGCAGCTGGGATACGTACTGCTGGGCGAGCGGGGTAAATGGTGCAAGGTTGTTCATGACCGTCTGCCACTGATCGCGCTGCAGGTCAGTAGATTTATTCAGTGCATCTGCCTGAGCGCCAGCGCCATTATCGCCGCCACCCTTGCCCCCTTTTTGATAGAAAAGAGGCTCCTCGCCGGACAGCTTCCTGCCCAGCCTGAACGCATAAAACATGGCTATCTCCTGCTATTGAGGAATTCGATTAACTCTTCACGAGTGGCCGAGTAGAAAGTGACGTCATCGACGCCCTTAAAATATTTACGGATGGTGCCGACACGCCTAAGGCCAATCATGGCGCAGTACATTTGACCGTGACGGAACTTGCTGGCCGCGTATGACGTGATGCAGGCGAATGGAGTCGACGACAAGAGCATTCTCCAGAATGCCAGGCCAATATCTTTGCTGAAACCCCGCGCCTCAGGTAGATACATGGCGTGGCAGTCATAGCTCATGGGCTGAATTTCGTGGTAATAGACAATGCCTCCGAAATTTCCGTGAACATGAACCTCAAAATACCTGCATTCAGGCCGGTAGTCGTAACCGTCTCCGTTGTTGCTGCCAGCAATGATTTCCGGGTGATTTCCAACGCCTTCAATGAGGTCGATGTTTCTTGTTGGCTTGAATTCAATCATGCGATTAGCCCATGCGTTCTCACCATATCCTCCAGCGCCTTGATACGCTGCCTTGCCTGCACCAGGCCTGTCGCCAGTGCCTGGATGTCGGCCTGCGTATAAGTTGCGCCAGCGGAGTAGGACTGGTTGGCGTTAAATGCTCCGAGCAGCGCTGTCCCGGTGGCTACTGTCCAACCTGCCTGCCGGGCGCCAATAACCTTTGTCCCACCAACAGAGTAAGAGGTTGTGACATTTAGAGGCGAGCCCAGGGTCTGAGATGTCGTGGCCGATTTTGAAACGTAATCGCCTTGCAGGGTGGATATTGTTGTCTCGGTAGCGGTAACTCTTCCTGTTAGCGCTGAAAGGTCAGATTGGATTGTGGAAACGCTCCACTCTACCGACCCTACCCTGTCGTTTAGCAAAGTAATGGCATTGGTGTTGGAGGTTATGCGTAATTCGTGATTATCTACCTCAATGCGCAGGTTTGATAACCGAAGCTCGTGGTCGGCCAAGGTTACATCCTGCTCCTGGTTTTTTAAGGTAGCCTGATATGCCAGGTCATTGGCGTTGTTAGACGCATCTGCAACATTCTTCAGGTCACCACTCTGCTGAATGATGTATAACCTGTACGCCAGAGATATGCCTTGCGGAAGAATGGAGTCATCAACTCGGCTTGCCTGAACTATGACTTTTTGCGGTTCGTCTGCCATCACTCCAGCCTTATCTGACACCCGCTGAGCGTAACGGGTGATGATGTGATAATTCTCACCTTAAACCCCAGGTTCTTTCGGATTCTGCCAAGCCTCCTCAAGATTGCCCGCTGGTCATATCGGAATGGAGCATTCCATGGTATGAGTTGCTCACGGCCATAGTTAATTCCGTCCGCAGTGGTAGAGACAAACATCCTCTCGGCAAATTGGGCCACTCCCGTGCTGGATTCAAGTTCGAAATCAAACGCTCTTGAGTTGTCAGCTCGGAATAGAGGGGTGTACAGCAGGTGCTCCTGTTGCTCTCCGTGTTGGCTGGAGATAGATTTATCCAGCGTGCCAGTTACGGATGCTCGCTTGTCGCCGCAGCTTATAGAATTCCCCTCATAGACAAAATCAACGCCTCGATATGGATCGTCGTTAAGTCCTGTTTTGAGGATTGCCCACTGCGGGCCGGACTGACTTACTGATGCGTCGTAAACAAGCACATGGCGCGGAAGGTGGATAATCAATATCTCATGAGACTCAAAACGTGTCGTTTCCATGAGCGCACTAGCCAACTCATCAGTGCTGTAATCCTGTAGAATTTTCTCCACAGAAGCGGTGGCTATTTGCTGCGTCTGTGCTGAGTTGATGATGTAGACCGACGGCGCTCCCGTTGCGGGGTGACTTATAATGGCGTGCGTATCTGCAAACTTAGTCTTGCAGTAGGTACCGGCAATTCCCTTCTGCACCATGAGCGAGGGCTGAGACTGATACAGGGCTGCGCCTATCGCGGATGTGGCGCCCGTGAGGGAAAAGTACTCGATGGTTGTGGTGCCGAATGCGACGACGAAATCTCGCCAGTTGTCGATACCTATAATCCCATCCGGCTGACTCTCTGCGCGGTATTCTGCGCTGTAGCGATCGGGTCTTGACTCATCCTCAAGGTCAGAAATAAAGAATGAGTCGCTACCGTCTTTGCTCCAGATATACCGGGATCGGTTTCTGCACAGGTCTCTAAGATTGCCCAGCTCGTATTGGATGTAACCAGATGAAGACGGCCAGTTTGACAGGGTTTTAACTTCGCTATCGTAGCGAAACAAAGTCATTGTGCCATTCGCGCCAACTGCCTGACTGTTGTAGCTGCAGGCAAGCGAAACGCGCGCTGACCCCGGGACTTCTCCGGACTCCACCCCTGCCTTATACAGCTTTGTTCCGCAAACCCGGTACACTGCGCTTTCATGAGAGTTATACATCACGCCTCGCGAGAGCCCTGCCACATCATTACGCTTTGCAATGCCCGGGAATGACCGAAGGTAACCACTCGACCCTACCACTTCTTTAGGCGTGGCGATCATGTTTACGGGCATCAGGTCGACGTAATCAGCATTCCGAAAATCCTTACCCGTTCCCTTCATCAGGGGGAGTTGTTGTATCGGCATTGCATACCTCATCACGATGATAGAAATTCCAGCCGTTGTAGGCTGCAAGTCGGTTGCCTGAACCGGTAGGCATGCGATTTGGATAACCGGACTTACATTTAGCTGTGCGGGCGCGGCTCATTGCGGACAGTTTGACAAGCTGCTCTTTTCCGTACTTCGCAGTCACCTGGAGCTTAGCCGTCGCCTCCATGCCGTAGTCCGGTGCGATGCGGCATGCGATATTGAGGATTACAGCATTGATAGCGGCAATCTCTATGCCATGTTCATCACCCGCATCAGCTGGCTCTCCATCTGGCGCAAAAAGATATCCAACACTGATGCCTGGTGATTCTACGCCCCCTGCCCACTCCGCCATCATTAGCTCAAGGTCATTAACGCCATCTTCCATCGACTGCGGTTCAATGTCTGTCAGCGTGGCGTTTGATGCAACTCCCAGCTTTCTGAGAGCCGCAGTAATCAGATCACCTTTAGTCGTCAGATTCATCTGTGGCCGCCTTAGGCTTTGGACCAGGCTTTTTACGCTCTTTCACTAATGGCTCTGGCTCTGGCTCTGGCTCTGGCTCTGGCTCTGGCTCTGCAATAGGCTGAATCAGTTCGTCAGGGTGTGCAACCCAGCCTTCTTCCAGAAAATCAGCCACTTCATCTTCGTGGATAATCTTCCACTCATAACCAACGCCTTTCCACTTCGCCATTTTTCCAGCGCGATAAATCATCTGGGTCATGTTTAATCTCCAATAACTAAGGGGCCGAAGCCCCTTTAATTATGCCTGGTCTGCAAGGCCCACGCCGATAGCTTCCGGGCGGGTTGCGTTAACGCCATACCAAACTGCGATACGGCACAGGCCGGACAGCGTGCTGATATCACCCTGGGTAGCAAAGATGCCGTTCAGCCCAACATCAGGGATGCTGAATGAAGTGGTCTTCATGCCAGCAAACAGCTCGTGATTGGCCGGGATTGGCTGACTCACGATACGGATGGAGTCATCAGCCCAGAACACGTTGGTACGCGCCGTAGTGGTGTTGAGAAGGTTAACCGCCATCGCATTAGCAAGGGTGGTGTTGACGTTGGCATATGCGCGCTGCTCAGGAGTGAGTGATGTGTCGTTCAGCGCAACAGGCTTCGGCGTGATTTCTACGTGGGTGCCGTCGATTACACGGACTACGGAGAAGGTAGCATCCTGCGTCAGCACGTTCTTCGCCATCTGGCCGAGGAACTTAACGCCAGTGAAGCTGATTTTGTCGCCGCGCTTCAGGCCAGTGGTTGAAGACAGGGTAACGTTCGCCAGGCGGTTATCGACGTTGCGCTTGTTTCCGTCAGCATCGAGGTCCCAAGCTACTGGCTTGAATGACTGAGCGCCGGAAACAGTCAGGCCTGTAGCGGTTGATGCGTTCAGAACTGGCAGCTTAGGGGAGCGCAGCACATCATCAAAGCCAGCAACCTGCCGCTGTATTGTGCCGTTTTTATATGCTTCCTCCGGGATGCGACCGAACATATCGCGGTTAATCAGGTCGTGGCCGGCTGCTTTGTAATCCTTCGGGTTGAAGAAGTACGACAGGCCTGAGTCACGGTTCAGCTCGCGTGAGAACATCAGCTCTTCAGCGTCAGCAACGAAATCCCAGCCGCTACCTGCTGCAGTGCCGATTGGGTCATCGCTGGTTACTACCAGTGAGCCCATATCTGCAGCCAGGTTTGCGATTTTGATTTCACAGTTGCTTGCCAGCTTTTTAGCAGCTGAACGGATGCGGTGGCGGTATGCCGTCTCATCTCGCAGGTCATCGGCGCGAAGCTGGAAGAAGTCGTTATCCGGCTCGCCCAGGCTTACCGGAACGTTAAGCTCCAGAATGCCAGTCGCGTCGCCAGTTAGATCCCAGCCTTCCTGCGTTGGGGATTCCTGCTCAACAGGCATCCAGATAGTGTTGCTTGAGCGCTGCATGCCAGCAGCAGGTGGAGTGTATTTTGACGCTTTCTGCGCCATTGGGGTCAGGCTGGTAATAGTATCGATAATTTCATCGACTGCCAGCGTAACCATTTGACCTTCGTTAAGAGCCATTAGCGGATTCCTTGTAACTGTTTCTTAATTTTGCGGTAAGTCTCTACGTCACCTTTGCTTGAAGCGGCTTCCATCTGCTTTTTGAGAGCATCGATGTTTCCGGCGACAGCGTGGCCTTGAACAGGTGTATCAACCTGTGGAGCAGACGAAAGAGTCTTACCGCGTGGCTTGAGAGTTAAACGTTCAGATAGTCGGGTGAGTTCAATCAGCGCCTGCTGCCCGTTCATTGCCATTAACTGGCGAACCTTCTCGGGGTTAGAACCGAGGTGGTACATGAGTGCCGGGGACTTATCAGGGAACAGAAGCATGATGTCCGTGCTTACCTGTGGCGGCACGAGCTGCATAAATGCCTCTTCTTTGTCCTGATAGTCCGGGATATTGAGCTTCTCGGCAGAGTCATAATGTTTACGGGCAGCATCGACGTATTGCGCTGACTGCTGCGTAAAGTCCTGTGTTTTTCGGCCCTGCTCGGCAGCAGCGTTGCTACGCGCATCCATCGCTTTGATCTGCCAGTCAGACTGTGCAGCCTGGAATGCAGCCAATGCGCGATTGGTGTCGTACTCGTATTTAGCCAGAGCCTCATCAGACAGATACTCATTAACGTCCGGCTGAGGGGGCAAGTTAGGATTTACACGGATGTTCTCCGGCAGCTCTCCGCGACTCACAGATTCCATCTGTTGCTCAAGCTCTCGCTGACGCTTACGCTCCAGACGCTTAGCTGCAAATTGCGCGTTAGTTGCCGGGTCTTGTTTCGGTTTCTCATCTCCATTCAGGACCACGTCGAAGCCTGAATCCTGTCCATCGCCAGAGTTGGCATTCACATCTGGCTGCTTAACTTCAGGTGCCGCCTGAGGGTTAACGGGCAGGGATTGCTCTTCAGTTGCCTGAATTTCTTTGGTGTCGTACATGTTTATCTCTCTCTTATTGAGGAATCTCGGCTGCTCCGCCGGAAGGGATTTGTTGTTGTTGCTGGCTGGCAACCTCGCTCAGCAATCTGACGGCATCCATAACGGCTTTGGCGTCTATGTTCTTGGCCTGGGCCAGCTTGTAGACGGTGTTAGCCTGGGATTCCATTGCATCCTGTTGAGCGGTGAATGCTTTAATCTGAGTTTGTGCTGTTTCGTTCTGCGCTTTCTCTGCCTCAGCCTGAGCTGCGACCATCTGCGCTTGCGCGAGTAGCATGTTCGGATCTTGCTGATTTTGAGATGCCGCATGCGCCTCCTGCATCCACTGCTCTTCTTCCGGTGTTTCCGGCTTCTTGAGGCCTTGGGTAACAAGTTGCTTAGTTGCGTATTCTCGGGTGATGTCGATTCCTTTGCCGTCAAGCAGTGACAGGAACTGGAGTAGCAGCACGTTCCACACCGGGTGCTCCACCGGAACCTTCTGCAGTAACTCGCCAATCTCTGCACGATTCTGCTCTTTCATGCTCTGGAATGATGGGCCAACGTCGGTATAAGTCTCGTACCGTCCACGGATATCGTTCAGCGTCACGACCTTGCCAGATTGATAGTCAACTACCTGTGTCAGCAGCTGTACCTCTTTCTCGCTGCCATCTTCAAGTGTCATTGCGGCAATGCGCGGCACATCGTAGATATCGTTGACCATTGAGGCGTATATCTCGCCGTCCCTGCGCATGGCAGTTGACAGGTTGTCGAGGAATACGTAGGTCTCAAGGTCAGCGCGCTGATTGAGTTGGTTTACGGTGTCGAATGCTACGTTACTTCCTGCCGCCTGAGCATCGACACCAAGTGTCGCCACCTCTTTCACAGAGTTTGTTGCGGCCTCAAGCATGTAGGCGCTGGCCTGTGATACCTCCGGGTTCTCCATGTACGCTATCGGCTGCGCAGGGAGTTCTCCGTTGTTCTCATCAGTGCGGTTAAGCAGGTAGTACGGGTAGTCGTCATTGCCACCGTACATGTACTCATATCCAGCGACCTGCTCAGGCCAGAAGATAGGCTTCTTCTTCGGCGTGCGGGCTACCGTGTCGGCGTTGAATGACATGATCATGTTGCGCAGGCGCTGGCCGTCTTTAGTCAGGCGTACGACACCCTCATAAACTTCCTTATCACCAACGAAACCCCACTCACCAAACACAGGCACAATCGGGATGTGCTCGCCTGCAATCAACTCGCGATCCTTCAGCACTTCAGAGCCGGTGAGGATTGTCTTGTAGACGCGGCGCCGCTTAACCTTGCGCTCGCCAACCTTCTCCATGCCCTTCTCTGCCAGCTCATCAATGACGTCGGCTATGTCGCGCTTAAAGTAGCTGACTGGCTCACCAGTGAGTGGATCTGCATAGATGAATACAGTCTCTTTTTTCTCTTCTACCTCGTAGTGCTCGGCAACATAGAAAACGTCGCGGCTAATCCACGGGAACAACCATGAGCTGTCGGGTGACTGGAAGTCCGGCATCTCGTCACTGTCGAAGCCCATTTCATCTGCGAAAGCTTCCCAGCCGTCTTTGCTCATCGCATTAATGACAGTGCAGTGACGAGCGTCGCTCTTGTCCATCTGCTTGCTGTTACTGTCCCAGATAACGTGGCTTGATGCCTCATGAATCGGAACGCGCCGGATAATCTGGTTATTGCTGGTTGGGTCCTGGTCTTCGTACTCAGTGACGATGCGCCATGCACCCACGCCCGCTTCAATCTGCTCGCGTACTGCGATATTCACGCTGATTTTCGCGGTGTTGTGCCGCATGTCAGTCCGGTACATGCCCATGAGGATGTCAGCAGCGTCCGGGCTGGCTCCGTCCTTCGGCTTGAACATCACATCAATAGGGTTCTGGCGCATCTCTGCAACCAGCTTGCGCACCACAGGCCGAACCACATCGAACTGCCCGCGATACTGTAGGGTTGTGTACTCATTCAGCCAGTCATCCCACTGACTAACGCGTGAAAAGAACAGGTCGTTAGTCGCTTCGGTTCTGGCCTCGTCGCTTGCTGTCCAGTCTCTGTCAAACTTGCAGAGAATGTCCTCAAGTCTGTTTTCTTTATCGGCCATTTATCTGCTCCGTGGGATCGGCCTGATTGGTGCCGGGATTTTTTTCTCTTTGATAACTCCGATGTCGCCATATCGCTTGGCAAAGCGGCGCATCATGTAGGCGTATCTCGTGGCGTCGAGCAGGTCGTCTCGTGTCTTAACGATTCGCCCTCTGTCATCACGGTGGTAAAAGTTGAATTCCTCGAACCAGTCGCGCAGCCCAGCGAATACCTTGAAGCGTCCTGTACTCATCAGGTCATGGAGCTCAAAAAGCCCAGGCTCAACTGAGCGTGAACCGTCAGGCCATTGCGCAGGATCTGGCAGCATATGGAAGCCAGCAGTGGAGTAGTATTCCTTCTGCTGCAGGCCACTACCTTTCTCTGTCTGCAGCCCATCCTGAGGCCATGCTGTTGGCACCTTGTTGGACCATGACTTTGTCGCCCCCCACGCTTCTGATGGTGATGTCTTGCTGGCTTTCCACGCTTTTGTTACGTAGAAGGTTTCACTGTCGAGGTCGATAGCCAGCTGTACCCGGCTTTGTGGGTGGTCCCAGCCAAAGTCCATGCCATCAATAACCATGTAATGCCTCGGAATTGGGAATGGCTCGCAGGTAATAACATCCTCGCTGAAGTCAAAGATTCGCCCTTGCCCAAGCATTGGTATCCCCTTGGTGCGCATGTCTCGCTGGTGCGGCGGGTATGACTCAAGCAAGCTGCGTTTTGTCTCTTCCGTTAGGTGCGGAGCATCATCCCAACCAACATTCATGCAGAACTGCGAATCTGCAGGGTCATCTAGAAGCTTGATAACCAGCTCTGTTCGCCCGTTCTCAGGTGTAAATGTCAGGATGCCGCGACCACCACGCCCTTTGTCACCTGTGGCGGTGCGTGTCAGAACCTGCGGGTAAATCGTCTGGTCTTCTGGCTCCTCATCGATATGGAACCAGTCGATGTCATCACCCATAAGAGCATGCTGGCCCTGCGTGTAGGACCAGAACTGCACTTTGCTGAGGTTTCCACTGCTGTGGCGTATGTAAGCTGAGCGCACGGCGTTTGGTGTGCCGGTCATTGGCTCCGTAGAAACAATGCGATCAGCAGGGACGAGTCCGCCAGTAAACTCACCATTGACCTTCTTGCCGATGATGGCAGCCTGAAGAAGGTCACGACACTTCTCACCGGAATAACCTAGGCACCACATCAGCGGAGCGTGGTCGAAGCGGTGACCCTCCCAACCTTCGGGATATTCTCCGAGGAGATGGATAGCGTCGATGTACGTTGCTGTGTCAGTCTTGCCAACGCGGTTTGCTGCAATAAGCGCGCACTGGCGGTAGTCAGCAGTGGATGAGATGAATTTTCTTTGCCAGGGATATCGGGTCTCGAAATATGACTTGTAGCGATAAACTTCTTTGCGACGTGCCTTTTCCTCAAGCAGCCTCAGCAGCTCAATCTTCTGCTCCCGACTGAGATTCTGCATTGGCTAACTCCCGTATTTTCCTCTCCAACTCATCATCTGACAGGTCGGTGATCGTAATCTTCTGCTCGTGCTGAATGCGATCGCCGTATTTCTTAGGCATGATTTTTGACAGATACCACTTGCGCGTATCAATGCGCAGTTTCGAACGCTGAACATGCTCGCCGTTAAGTTGGTAGCCTACTGCCTCGCCATCCTTATCAAGCCTTTCCATCCAGTCGTTACTACCATCATCAGCAATGTCGAATAGCTCTTCGGCAATTGCCTCTGCACCTTCTTCCTTCGCTCGCACGTATTGGGCACGAAATGCCTCATTGCGAGCTAACCAGCGCAGCACAGCTTGTTTTGATGGCATGCCTTCATCACGACACACGGAGCGCAGAGACTCACCCTCCGCCAATCTGAGACAGATGATTTCTGCTAATTCTTCCGTGTAGTCTGATGGCCGACCGCACTTAACTCCTTCAGTCGCCATATCTGTTTCCTCGTTAACTCATTATCCAGCCCACTCAGTGAATGAGCTGTGTAATTTGCTATGCAGTAACGCCAGCTGCTTTATTGGCCGCCATTGATGCGTTTAGCTTTGCGGTTAGTGTGGCAATATCATTTCTCATTGCCGTGATAGCAGCATTTGTCGATGTTAGTGACGCTGCAGTCGTGTCGGTTGTTGCCGCAGTTGCCAATGGAACTGCTGCGACAGTGTTGCCACCTGATGTGCCACCGGAGGAATCCGTCAGCGCAACAATTGCGGTTTGCAGCAGCACTCCACCGCGTTCAGTAGCGGTTGGAACCTTATTGCCAGCCATAGCCGTTGTTGCTGTCGTTCCAATAATAGGAGCGAATGATGCTGGCTTCCCTGTTACTGATGACCAGGTTACCGCCTGGCCTACGATTGAGTATTTAGCCTCAAACACAGTCTTCGACATGTACAGGGTTTCACCGTACTGGCTTTTGAAGATGTAGCCGCCTGCAACTGGCTGGAATACTGCCATGAACTGCGCTGACAGGGTTTCCGCCTGATAGCCGCTGCCAAACTCTGCTTTGCCTGAGCCATCGATGGCCTGAGTGATTTTTGTTGCTGCGACTGCATAAACAACGTTGCCGTCCGTATCTGCGTACTTAGGCCATGTTTGATTAATCATTTCTGGTTCCTCTTCTGGTTACTGAAACAGAGCGTATGCTTCTGTTGCGATCTGAATGGCTTTTTCTGTTCGGGCAACCACACCCGTTTCACCAGTAGCCAGGGTGTAACCGTCCGTGAACAATTCGAGCTTTAGCGCATCGCCACCTACGTAGCTGATTGCCTTTTTAGCTGCTGCTGTGTCGCGCATTACCAGTCGATAGATGCTGAGATTCAGCGACTGCTCTTCATTTATGGGTGTCATTTAGAGTTTCCTGCTGGGTTGTTGGATATTTTGCCGTGATGTCGCGATACCCACGCATCAGGATTCAGTGTGTTTATGCTGAAAATTGAACTCTGTGAATGCATTTTTCAGAACAAAATAAAAAAGCCCGACCTAAGTCAGGCTCTGTTTTCGTCAATCTTGCTGATTGCTCTCAGCTTTCCGTTGCACTCGTCTAGAGAGTCAAGGAGCCTGAAGTTAAGAAGCACGCTATCGCCGTATGTCATGTGCCTGGGGATATCCGGTACCGGGCATTCACTTAGCAGGCTGGCGGGGATCGGCAGGTAAGGTGTCTTTACCGTTGCGTACTGAATATGCCTGTTCGCGCAGCTTGCCAGTAACGTCGTCAGGCATAACAACAACGCTGCACGTATTGCCACGGAGTGCGTCTTTGATCTCATCCTGCAACCCCTGCTGTTTCATTTCTGCTGCGGCCCGGCGCTTTGCCTCAGTCCGTACAATCTCGTTCTGCTCTCCGACGCGGTCAGCAAGGTTCTTTATTGTGGCCGCGAGGTCGTTGTTCTTGCTTAGCAGTTCGCTGTTTAATGTGCGTAGGCGTTCGTTGCGGTTTGTCAGGTTCTGATTGTCATATCCCAGCTTTGCAATAAAGCCGATGATGATGACAGTGAAGATGACCGGAATGAGAATTTTCAGTGCGTTCAGGCTTGGCATAGAACACTCTCCGCAATCTTTGTTCTGGCCTTGCGATCATCCAGCCCGTTATTGCCGCCGTTAATGCGCCTTGTCAGCCCAACCACATCACCTGCGTCAGCAAAATGATTGCAGTTATTGGCTTTCCAGAACCACCCGGCAGAGCGTGCCGCGTTCATATCGGTCTGCAGTAGCTCAGGCTGTTTAACGAGATCGATTCCCAGTGCTTTGCCGCATGCAGAGTAATTATCGCGGAACGTGACTTGCTTCAGTCCGCGCCCGCGATACTTCCATCCATCACCTGTGAGGTTGTTACCATATCGGCCACCATAAACGAGGTTGGCTATAGCCATCTGTCGCTCTGGAGATAATGCAAACTCTCCTGGCTTACGCCCAAGTTGCTCTCGCTGTGCAGGGGTTAATCGCGATCCGAATATAGCGAGCCCTGCAACGGAGTAGTTGAAGCTCTCGCTCACACTGGTGAACCCGCCGGACTCAGTTCCAACCTGCGCAATGAAATAAGCCTGGCGCTTCGGCGTGTCGATGCCGAATTCACCCATCGCAGATCTGACAGGTCCGAACCACTTTTCAGCCAGAGACTGACTGATGTTCGCGGCGCGTCTGAACTGGTCTTTAGTCATTTCCCGTTACTCCAATGTCACCAGAGGCTTTTTGAAGGAATCGCTTTTCGAGAGCCTTGATAAGAGATGAACCAGACCAGCCGGCCATACCACATATGGCACCAGTAACCTCCTGAGGCCACTTCCAATAAGTAGCGAGCAGCATCATCAGGAATCCGGCGAATATGGATACGATTAACTGCAGGCAGAGCGTGCGCCACGAGAACGCGTCTCCGCTGAGAACTTTGTAGGCATATGCTGCCACCGCCCCGAGCACAGTCATGCCCAGCGCAATCAGCGTGGCAATGAAGCCCGGATCGGATTTATAAGGCATATTTTTCACATTCAACCCCCGTGTAGGGGACTTGTCCGTTTTCAGAGTTGTCTAAATGTTGAGCTGAACAAGTCCGGGTAAACTTCATCTTGTCGATAGAAGAAGCTCCGCCTTGTGCCGTGAGGTAGCTAACCGAAGAATCCGCCATTGAGCGGATTTTTTTGTTTAAAGTGCGCCGCAACGAGCTGTCATTGATATCTGAGGGTTGTATCGAAGGGCGCAAAAGAAAAGGCCGCTCTTTGGCGACCTTTGAATATGGTGCAAACTGAGGGCCTCGAACCCCCGACCTCCTGATTACAAATCAGGCGCTCTACCGTCTGAGCTAAGCATGCAAATGTTATTTGCCGGGACCGCAGTTTCGAACTGCCCGGCGCAGCTCCTCATGACCGCTCAGCGGCTTGCGTTACTAACCCATCGGATGTGACCGGATAGCGCAAATGAAAAAAGCCAGCTGCGGGATCGAGGTTTTAAGCTCGGCGCAGTCTGGCTTTTCTCTCTAGTCACCGTAACATCTTCACGGATTTCTAGTGTTAGAGGACTATATCCGCAGTTTCGGGAAAAGTAAATAGCTCACGATAAATTAATGAGCTATTTCTTATTGCACTATGCAGTTACTTTTCTTAATGCGCTATTGGCCCATGATTCCTCGATCTCCAACTTCACGGTAAGCCCGTCATAAAATGGCTTAATCGACTTCTTCCATGTGTCGAGGGTTAGCACTTCAGTAACCTGAGACAAAGCTCTGTGTGCGTCGGTCGAAGGAATGCGCTCGTAGCCGCGACCACTACAGCGTTTGCATACTCCATGAACCGGAACGCCCTGCTCTTCGGTTAGCTTGCGGTTGACGGCCCTTCCCCGCCCACTGCAGTCCCGGCACGCCGCAGACACTACCCCCTTACCTTTGCAGTTACCGCACTGTACGTGAATCTGCTCTCGCACTTCCCGCCGTCCCGGCCCGCTGAAGAGAGATTTCATCGTCACCACTTCCGCGTCAATGAACCCTGTCGCCCGGCAGCACTCGCACGGTTTTACGCTGGCCGCACTCCGGCAGTAATCCATGTATGCATAACTTGCGAGTATTTGCATAACCGCTGGTTTAATATCTGTGTCGAGTTTGCGTAAGGCTGCAACCTTATCGCAGGTTTTTAATGCATGTTCAGTTAACAGGGTGACGGCGCGTCGGGCGTCGTACTCGCTTACCCCTACCTTCCCCATGAAAGCGCTAAACCCCATCGGTGCCAGTGACTGCACCATACCCATTGCTGCCATCTGGTCAGTTCCTGTCAGAGAATCTGAGGCGGTGGCGCGAGGGGAGTCGGAGATTTGAGTGGACTTCGGGAAATGGTATTTGACCGTTGATTCTAAGCTCATCGCTTCTTCCCCTTTGGAGTAACTGCCCAGGACTGGGTGTGAGTTGGCTGGATGGTTGGAGTGACTGGCTTGAGGTGGCTGAGTAGCCGGGTTAACCAGGTCATGCTGCGTTCTCCTGCTGGTATTTTTCGAACCAGAAAACGATGGGATGAGGTGTTATCTGAACCTGTCCAAATCTTTCAGCAGTTCGGAAGTTGACTGATGTTTTAAGTGCCCGGCCAGTCTGATAAGCGATCTGGCGACGGAACTCCTCTATATCGAAAACTGACTTGAACAGGTTGCATGGTGCGCATGATGGGAAAAGGTTATCTGCCGTGTCGTTAGCTGGCCTGAACATCTCACCTGTTTGCTTTAGCTTCCATTTCCCTTTAGCTCTGGCATCCTCGTCTATCTCAAGTTTCCGGTGAATGGCTTCTACATGATCTGCGTGCCAGCCCTTTTCCGGCAATTCGCACCCGCAGTAAGCGCATCTGCCGCCAAACTTCATTCGCAACGCAGCTCTCTGTAGCTTTGTTAACTTCATGCCGCCTCTCTTTGCTTATTCAGCTCACGCAATTTAGCCCTGTAGAACGCACGCAGAGCGTCGAGTTCTTCGCGGGTGTATCGGTAGGGTGTGTTGTTAGATTCGAGCGCCTCGACGCGCTGAATGCCGATTTTGGCTATCAGGTTGATGCGGTATGGGCCAATCGCGCCAGAGTGATGCACGTTGCATGCTGAACACTGGCTATGGCAGTTGTCTTCGTTGAACCTTAGCTGTGAAGCCGCCGCTGTCGTCCGGTAATGCCCGGCGTGATAGCTGACTGCCGAAGTGTTCCCGCAGCTGATGCAGATTTCCCCGTCCCGCGCCCTGATGTAGTCGTTAAACGCACGCTGAGTCATGCTCATCCAGTGGCTTAAAGGCTTTGTTCCTGCTTTGCGCTTATTCCAGGCTGCACGCTGCTCTTTCTCCTCGCGCTGTTGCTTGCGCTGGGTGAGTTGTTTAGCGAGTTGGATTGCACATTTTGGAGAGCAGGCGGTTTGCAGGGTGTTGCGTGGGGTGAATTTCTCAGAGCAGGCTTTACACTTTTTCGGCTTCGGTGGCTTGAGCATTGTCGCCATCCTCCCTCCTGACTGTCTGAATAACTTCATATCCAATCATCATGTAGAGTGAGTCACATTCTTCGCACACCCATGTTTCATCCGGTGACAGCGAAAGGCCACAATCAGCACAGGCCCTGTCAGCTGGTTGTGTCATCGCGTCCTCCTCATTCGATCGAACTTCGCCCGGAGCAGCGTGTACACATAGTCGTAAGTTGTTACCTGGTTCGCTGGCGGTACCAACTTTCGCTTGCTGCGGCTTCTGGCTGTAGGAGTGAATATCAGTGAGTCGATTGCTCGCTGTGTTGCGGAAACTCTCTGCCGGCTCATTGGCGCACCTCACGCAGGCATTTGTCGAATGCTGCCATCGCCTGGCTCACGCCGAATCCGCACGGAAAATCCGTCTTTTTGTAGAGCACTTTACCAAGCCTTTCCGGGTCGTCTTTCTTGATGATTAACCCGTCCCGAGTCATTGTTGCCAGGGTTACTCGGGTGTATGGCCTGGGTAGCCCGGCCATCTCGGCTATCTCGTTTGATGTCATCCATTTGCCAGTTGATAACTGGTCGATGATTGCTATCTGCATTTTGCTCATGCTGCTCTCCCGTACTGTTTTGCCCAACGCATAGCCAGCGCGGCATCGTCACCAAAGGTCACGCCATGCTCTGCACCAAAGGCGCTGATTAACTCTATGAGGTCACGCATCTCGCTGACGCGCATTTTGCTTGTTGACTGGCCCAGCACCACGAATCCACCTTCGATACCCGGTACAACGTCCTGCTTCTTCAGAGCTGCGGTGAAAACGTGTTTCCACTCTTCGCTGGTCAGCATGCGGCCGTGCCAGTTGACCTGCTCTGAGATGTCGTTAAGACACGCCCAAAGTTTGGCGTTTTGGTCGAGGCTGCGTGTTCGTTCCTGGATGGTTACTACGAGGGGTGATTCGGGGCTTACTGGTAGGCTTCGGATGAATTCGGTGCAGTTGTTTCGCCGCTGCATATCGACGAGAAAATAGCTTTGTTTGTTCACTGTTACCTCCCCTCTACTGTCTCCACATAGTCATAGAGATTGTCAGCTGCAGCGCTGATTAACAGGTCAATGGCCTGCTCGCTGTGGCCGCCCTCGCGAATCATCGACAGCGCGACTATAAGCGCTTTTCTTGAATCGATTACCGGCTGGTGCTTAGGTTTGAATGGAATGATTTCTGCTGTCATACGATGCTCCACTGCCGCTGGTAGTCGAAGATGATCAGGCCTTTCTTCCTCAACGCCTGTAGGCGACCGTCAATGATACGAAATGCAGGTCGACCCGTTTCAACATGAAGCCTATTCGCCTCTCGATAAACGTCGCCATTATCGATAGCAGCGAATGACTTGGCTCCTGAGTGAATCTTTTCGATAATCAGTTGGTCCATTTTCGTGTAGTCGGTCATCACCCTCTCCTCCCCGCCCAGCGCCAAACTAAAAGGCCTACTAAAATTAGTAGGCCCGATACGATAAGTTCTGTTGTGTATGTCTGGTGCATTATTCCTCCGGCATTAAACAGCCAGTTGTAATTGCATGTTGAAGCGATCCCGAATCTCGCAGTACTCCAGCGAGCCGGGGCTGTTATGTGACTCAATCCTTTCAACCATCAATGCCGCACGCGTCTCTTTTGATGCTGGCGCGTATGCACCTTTCCATGCTTTATCGATGCCGATATTACGTGCAACGTTAGTGCTGTCGGCGCTCGCCAGCGGAAGTTTCGTGAATATCAGCGGATTAAGCATGCGAAGTCCGTGAAGCTTTGCGATTGGTTGACCGTAATCATCAGTGACATGGCGAATCAGGTCTTTCATGCGCGCCACGGCGATGTTTGGCCTCTTGACGTCATATTCGCCACAACTTCCGATCGCTACCCGTGGATACTCGTTGCATAGACGGATGAATCTGTCGTCGCTTTCGTTCATATGCCATACCGGTACGCCATAGAAATCACCGTGCGGCCACTCATCAAGCAATGCCTCGTTTTCAACTTCACCGCCATCGATAACGTCAGGGATGATCGCAAAGTCGAAGCCAGGATGATTTTTCCATCGAGCCACGAAATCGTAATAATCACTCCAGTCAATTTTGTTACGACCAGCCGCCTTCCATGCCGTGAAGGCACCGTTGTCTAATGCGAATGACTGGCAGAATTCTGATGCGAGGTTTATCTGTGCGGGGTGTGCGAATGAAATGAATGCATGTCGGCCTTTCCATGCCCTGATTGCGCATGTGTCAGGTGTTATCGGCCCTCCATGATAATGAATCATTATGGCCTCCTTTTCTGGCTGGCTGCCTGGCCCCGATAATGCGGAGCACTCTTTCCATCTCACGATTCATGATTGCGTGCAGTACGCGGTCACGGCGATATTTGCATACCTCAGGCTTGTGCTTGCGCTTCTCTGTGAATGGAAGTGATGATGACTTGTAGTAGCGCTGCATGATGCGGTTGCTTTGCGCTATGTCGTGGTGGATTAGCTGCTGTGCTGTTGTCATGATTTCACCTGCTTGCGGATTCCCAGCTTTGCGCGAATCTCTGCGATTTTATCCAGCCCCGCCTCATTGCTGACCGGGATGTGCATCTTTGGGATCTGAACTACAGGTGCGGGAATTGGCTCGCCTGACTCAATGCGGCGCGACATTGCTTTCAGCTCTTTCAGGCAGTGCTTGCGCAGCTCTGGCGTGGTGAGGTTTTGCGATCGCATCTCGGAGTACAGCTTGGTGACCATCCAGTAAGCGGCATTGCTGGGCCATGGGAAAGCCTCAGGACTTGCGAAGAATCCGCGCCGGGCGCTGTAGTCCATCACCATGTCGTGAAGCTCGTCAGAGTCCGGCAGGCCGTATTTGCTGATTTCACCCTGGCGGCACCAGGCGACGAATTGGCCCGGCGACGGGAGGAAAGGCGTTTCCTGCTGACGGGCAATCTTCATCCCGGCGTTAACCTGGTCGATTGTCGTAATGCCGTTTTCAGCAAAGGCCATCACCCACTGGCGCCGAAGCTCGTTCAACTCTTCCTGGGTTTTGATGCTTGCCATCAGTGCCGGGAAAGCACCCTTCAGCTGCCTGAACAACTCATTGAAGATTTGAGCGGCCTGCTCGGGAACCTGCTGCTTTGGTTTCTCTCCGGCGTACATCTGCTGCAAAGATTTGCCATCGCGATTCTGGATGGCTGTGACAACGTTTCTCATACCGTTACCCCTTTAATCCAATCAGTGTTATCCAGGTCCAAAGCAGGCTTACCAGAGGCAGTGGCTGTTTTGGCTTTATCGCGCTTGATTACCAGCTGCGACCACTTCTCGCGAAGCTTGGCAGGGCAAAGCACGTTGCCACACCAGAAGCTGTCCTGACTGGCCCAGCGGAACAGGCTGCACATGTCGCGATGGTCTCGACCGTCTTTCTCCCGCATCAGCCGGATGTCGTTTGCCCATCCGGCGAAGGCTGGCTGCTTGGCAGAAGGCTCGATTGACTTAACAACATCGAACATCCACTCAGCAGCTTTAAGGTCATCAGGAGTTCCCCACTTGTTTCCACTCTGAATTCCTGCTTCTGCTCGAACTACTGGAAGGCGTTTGCGAGGCTTGTCAGAGGATTCGTTAGAATTCTCGGACGAAGGGTTTTTATTAGTATTGTTTTTATATTCTTGTTCATGATGCGCGGCTTTATGCTCGGGCTTATGCGCGGGGGTAGTCTCTGAGGCCTTGGTATCACTGGGTTTGTTATGCTCGGGTATATGCGCGGTGTTATGCGCGGGGGTGTCGATCATTTTTTCAGCATATTCAGTGTAATTTACCACGGTGATCACCGTGCCTTTTCGCCGCTCTGCATGAATGCAAATCATCCCCTCCTTCTCGAAAAAACTGAGCATTCTCTCGACTGCGTGGCGGCTTGTTGGCTCACCGTTGCGGTCACAGAGAGCCAGCCCTAAATCTGCTGAGGTCGTTACCAGTTGCCCGGTTTCCAGTTGCCATGCATGGCCTTTGAAATTAGGCGTATATGGCTTTCTGGCGGCATCAAGTAGGATGTTTTCCCATAGCGTTCTGAGAAAGACATCCTTCGCCCATGACTGCTTCTTGACGCTCCGGTACAACGGGATGTAACCATTCTTCTGGTTCTCCATCCTGTTGCTCCTGAGGTGCCTTTCGGCATTGAGATCATAAATTCTTGCTGTACTCATGCTGCCCGCTCCTGAACCTGCCGAGCTGCCCACAACCCGGCGATCCACTGGATTCCTTTAGGCGTGAATTTGTTCTGGGTGAATGCGTGGCCGTTGTTCTGATTCTCACCTGTCTTGATAGTGAATCTTCCAGCATCGATGTGCTGAGCGTAAGGAGTTAGCTTCCCGGCCAGTAGATACATGATGTCGTTATCAAGCAGGAACTGCCGGAAGGCGTTCTCTTTTGCGTGGAGTAGCTTGCAGGTCTCCCGGAATCCAAGTGAGCCGGTAGCGTTGACATAACTATCGACAAACTGAATTTTCGGTGCGGCAATGGCTAACTGATTCTCAAGCTGCTGCTTCTCTTCAGCGAGGTCAGCAGCAAGCCTGAGCGCCTCAGGAAGTGTTTGAGGTAACGCAGGAGGATGATTGCCTTCCAGCTCATGCAGGCGCTTTATGACCTTCATGCGCAGCATGGCGTTGTATCCAGTCACCAGGCATTCGGTGTGTTCACGGTCGAGTGCATACTCAGTCTGACTACGATTCATGGCGTCCTGATAGGTGTGCGCAAATTTGCTCACATCTTCCTGGAGCTGAACCATCATCACTTCGATGTCACGTTTAACATCCGGGTGCCGCTTTCCGGTCAGTTCTGCAATTTCTCGGCTGGTCATAGTCAGGCATTTGCCTGTAGTAATTATTCCTGGCATACTTATCTCCAGATTGTTTTAGAAAAGCATCGTGATTTGTGAATCAGCCTCGGTTGCCGCCGGGGCTTTTTTATTGGTCAGCACAGCAGCAAACCGCCGCGCCAGTTCGACTATCTCCGTGTCGTCTACCCCGTACTCCAGAATCGCCAGAGCCATAGCAGCCTGACGAAAGAATCCATCCTTCATCCGGGATACCTTGCAGTCAGGTACGCCCATCAGTTTTGCGAACTTTGTCTGGCCCATAACGGCCAACTTCCCTAACAGCTGCGACTCAATGCGAGACGCTTTTTTGCGGTACTTTGCAGCTTCCATGATTGATAATTTCCATGTTGAATTAGTTACGTGCGATCACCCTGCGGTGTCGCATTTGTGCTCTACAAGCGGCAGAGCGGTTCAGAGTTTTAAAGAGCGGTGAAACTTAAGCTGCCGTGTCAGCAGCCTTCATGTATCGCTGCGGGTACAGAATTTGCATTTCGGTAATCTTCCCTTTGAAGTACCGAGACAATTTCTCTGCCGTCTCCAGAGAGGGAACCTGCATTCCCCTTTCGATTCGGCTGAGGTTTCCAACGTCCAGCTGTGTGGCGATGGCTACCTCTGCGATTGTCAGTTTTTTCTGCACACGCATTTTCCGTAATGGCGTTGACATAATGCACCTCCTAAATGCGCTATACGCATAATATGCGAAACTGAAAATTTGCGCAAGGCGCTTTGCGCGTGACGCATAAAAAAGGTTAGATGTACGTCATGAAAATAGGCCAAAAGATTAGACAGATTCGCAAAGCGAATAAGATGACGCTCAATGAGCTGGCGCTACGCGTTGAAAGCGACGTGGGCAACCTGTCACGCCTGGAACGCGGTGTTCAGGGCTACAGTGAGCAGCTTCTGAATAAAATAGCCGCAGCCCTCTCAGTTCCTGTAAGTGAGCTATTCTCTTCTAGTGAGGCTAATGATACTGTAGATTCATACAGTATTAGTTCCATTAAGAAAAAGGGGAGAGATGATGTGTACAGGATTGATGTGCTTGATGTTTCAGCCAGCGCAGGAGATGGTTCGCCCTCGAAAGATATCATTGAAGTCATAAGATCCATTGAATATGTGCCTGACCAGGCAAGGGTGATATTCGGAAATCGACCGGAGTCTTCCGTAAAGCTGATCAACGTTCGCGGCGACAGCATGGAAGGAACTATTGAGCCGGGCGATCTGATTTTTGTCGATGTAGCAGTGTGCAACTTCGATGGAGATGGAATTTATGTTTTCGACTTTAACGGGGATATGTTTGTTAAACGCCTACAAAAGGTGAAGAGCGAACTGATAGTTATCTCAGATAACCCGCGCTACCGCGAGTGGTCCATTACTGAAGAAGAAATGGATATGCTCCATGTTGCAGGGCGCGTCATGCTTAGCCAGTCACAGCAGTACAGGCGCCACGGTTAACCCTCCCCTTTCTGCATAAAAGCCCGCCTTGAGCGGGTTTTTTTGTGCCTAATGCATATCCGCAAAAAAATAAATCCCCTTCTGTTTCATGCGCATACATAAACATCATGCCAAAACACAGCCACACGCTAAAATATGCGCTTGACGCATTTGCGCTGTACGCATAATATTTACTCCATCAGCAGGACGCACCGCACCACCGACACGATGTCGAGCTCTTTAATAATCAGGATTTCTACCGCCGCTTGCGGTAGACCAAAGCGCAGTAGGCTTTGGGATTGGATGTAGCTCAGATGGATAGAGCGGGCTATGGATTGCTGGCCAGCAACTGACGCAACGGTTTGCAAGCCCAAGCGTTAAGTTTTCCTAAAAGTGCGGTCGCCGGTTCGAGTCCGGCCATCCAATCCCAAAGTCAATTGGGAGGCTCACATGGTTGATATCGTCTTTAAACGCAGGAAAGAAAACAGCAAGTCACGCCGGATGCGTGAGAGAGGTGAGCATTACGCAGCGTACAAAGCTCTGTGTGACGCTGACCGGGCAATGGCAAGGAAGCTTGAGGCAGCATTCACGAAGCTGTCAGAGGGCTGCACAGCTAAAGTGGCGCGTGCAATCAACGGGCCGAGTGTCCGTGATGTGAAAGAAGAGTCCGGGGCGATGTGTTTGCCAGATGTGGCGCTGTATGCAGCTGGCTATCGTAAACCAGTTGAATCAGTGACGGCGAGGTAAATGTGTCAGGAAAGCCAAACGCGGTGTTAATTGCATCAGTTAACAGTAACGCCCATTCAGAGAATAAGCTACGAAAACAACGGCTGATGGTTAGCAGCGCCATCGAAGCCTGGTCTCCTGGCGGTATTTGCCATGAAGAAAAAAGGAATCTGCCGGATTACTGTGAGCAGCAAAAAGAATATTTCGTCGAAGCATTAAGCATCATCGATAAGCATCTTAAAAAATTTAATCGTAATGTCGATTAATCGGCCTTTAACAGCGGCGCTGCCGCAGGAGTGAGAGATGGGATTAAATAATGGCTTTACACTGCGTCGCCTATTTGACGAACCAGAAGATAATTTTGACATGATTTATGTTGATGGCGGTAAAGCCTATTACTCGACAGATGTATATGTGAGTGTGCGCCAGGGACGCGAAGCACTAAAGCAGGTGCAGCTCGAGGACGTAGAAGCGCAAGGGTGGGAGCCATACACCCACACGAAAGAAGCCGAGAATCTATGGGAAGAGGTTGAACACAAACCGGCATGAATTCATGCTAAAGGATAGATCGATGGAAGACTACTGGCTTGGCGTATGCGTTGGTTGGTTATTGGGACTTGGAACCGCGTGGTGGGTGTATCGTGACCAAGTAAAGCATCTCAAAAATCAAGTAAACGCACTTGAATACTACATGCGGAAACTTACGTGACAGCCTCGCAATCGCGGGGCTTTTTATTGCCCGGGGCACGCAATGATAGTCAATCGCAAAGATGGTAAGTGGCGCGTCACAGCACAGGCCTGCGGCTACTCATGGCGCGCTGAGAAGTTAAAAGAAAATGGCGAGAGAGCTGATAACAAGCTGGCTGTAACGCTCAATAAAGAGCAATGGGAAAGGTGGAGGGTTGGATGAAAGAGTTTAAAGGCGTGCCGTTCTATGCAATAGCCGAAGATGTTTTCACGGTAAACAGTGAGGCTATAACTTCGGTTTATGGTGATTACACGACTCAAGAGCAAGATGAAGAGTTGGCAACGCTGTTCGCCGCCGCTCCTGAGCTTCTATCTGCACTGCAAAACATTGTCAATTACCACTTCGGAAAAACCGCTACTGCGCCCGCTTACTTAGAAGCCAAAGCCGCCATCGCCAAAGCACTGGGAGAATCACTATGAGCAAAGAGAAGTTAGAGTCATTTGAAAATGCAGCAAAACCTCTAATTAAGTGGCTATCTGAAAATGAGCATCCACATCACTCAGCAATTGTAACAAGCACTCACGCTGAGTTGCTGGAAGCGAAGATGTCTTTCCCTACTGAAGAGTTCATTAAGGACTAATGCGATGAGCGAGTACCCATTAACAGTATTCCCCACAACTGAGTCAAATTGGCTTAATGAGAATGTTCGCACGGAGGGGATGCTAATGCGCGATTATTTTGCAGCCAAAGCTATTCAGGGGTGGCTGGCATCTTATGGCCCTGATATGCCCCATCCGGCCCAAAATGGAAGTGATATTGATGCTGCTCGGAATGCTTATAAGTTAGCTGACGCCATGCTCAAAGCACGCGGCGAGTAACTGAGGAGAGGATGATGGAAGAGTTGTCGGAAGAAGAGAAATTGGCAGTGGAGCGCCTAAAGGAAATTCTGAACGGGATTATGCAGGATTACCAATGCGGCAGAGAGGATGCCCTAAGAATTGCGGAACAATGGATTGCCGAGGCGGTGGAAAAAAGGCAGCAGAATAAAAGAAAAGTTTGAGTAGCATCGCAGAAGCCATTTCATCAGTGGCTTCGACGATGACACCCAGTCATCAGTAAATCGCTTTAGTCGTCAAGGCTACAGCAGTTGCGATTGTGATTTGGCCTGAGCTAACCCTCGGGCCTTTTTTATACCTGCATGCCAACGCTCACTTATTTCGAGTGGGCATCGTCATGCAATCAATACAGGAAACCCACGATGAACTACGCCATCGAGGGTGGGGCCATTGTGGGCTTCACTCTACAAACAGAATCACTTCTCGACGTTATCACCCGCCGCCTCCGCACTGGCTGGCGCTCATTAATCGACACGCTTAACCAGCCGGGTAAACCATGAAATCACGCTACTTCAGCAAAGCACAGGAGCTATCACGTGAAGCTGTCATGTACAGCAATGCGGATAAGTGGACGGCAGCAATGAAACTCCTAAGGAGAGCAGCAGAATGAATATCAAATTCACATGCGATTACTTCACTACCGGCAGCGGAGTGCGGCCCGGTGAATTACAGGTCACAGCTGAGGGAGTGGTGATTCAGGATGTAATCGCCAAAGAGGTTCTGATGGATATGGATATCCGCGACATATTCGATTTTCTGGCCTCTCAAGGGTACACAGTGCAGGAGCAACATCATGCAGCATGACGCAGCAGACGAATTCTTTATCGCAATGATGGCTCCGATCGTCGAGCCATTCATGACCGACTTACTGGCACAGCAGGAAGCTATCGCCGACTACCGCACGGAGCAGCAGGAAATCACCTGGAATGAATTTGCAGGAAACTTCAACTAAGAGGCAACTATGAAATTTGAAAAAGCCATGAGAAAGAAAGCCAAGCTACGGCTGGCTCTTACCGGGCCGAGCGGGTCAGGAAAAACATACAGCGCCCTGCTCATTGCCAAAGGAATTGGCGGAAAGATTGCAGTAGTTGATACAGAGAAAGGAAGCGCATCACTTTACTCTGATATTGCTGATTTCGACGTGCTGGAACTGGAACCACCATTTAGCCCCGAGCGTTTTATTGAAGCCATTAATGCAGCTGAGCAGGCCGGGTATGACAGCATCGTCATCGACAGCATCACTCATGAGTGGGGAGGCGTTGGTGGGTGCCTGGAACTTGTCGACACGATTGCTAAAACAAAGTTTCGCGGAAATTCGTGGTCAGCGTGGAGTGAGATTAACCCACGACACCGCCTGTTCCTCGATGCCATCCTGCGCACAAATATGCATGTAATCGCCACCATGCGAAGCAAGACGGAAACAGCTCAGGTAGAGGAAAATGGACGCAAGAAGGTAGCGAAACTCGGCATGAAGTCAGAGCAACGGGATGGAGTGGAATATGAATTCACTACCGTTCTCGACCTGGTGCATGAGTCGCATCACGCAAACGCCACGAAAGACCGTACAAAGCTGTTCTCCAATGCGGACCCGGTAGTCCTGTCGGAAGACACTGGCAAAAAGCTACTCGAATGGCTGGAGTCAGGTGTAAACCCGCATGAAGAAGCACTGAAGCATTTCACGGCCCTTGCATCAACCGCCCATTCAGTTGACGAGCTAAAGCCTGCATTTGAAGAGGCGTGGCGAACACTGCGCGGTACTGAACAACAGGCGCAGGCCAAAGATGTTTACGACATCCGCAAGGCTGAATTAGAGCAAGCCGCCTAACCCCTACCCCGGCAGGAATCCCAATGAGAGAACTCACACCTGAACAACATGAGCATTGCGCACGCCTGCCGGAATATCGGCGGGCATCGTACCGCTACAAAGCATCACGGATGACTGACATGGAACGCAAGATGGAGAGCATTGCATGGGACGCAGGGAGAGCGTGGCTGGCACTGAAGGCCGGAGAAGAGCATGCACGCATCAATACCAAATCGGTCCCTGAGCGCATGGCTGATTTACGCACGCGCAGGTATGCAGAGGCGGCCTCATTCTACCCTCAGCGCCCGGAAATTATCGTCACTGAAATGGATGAGCTGTTCCTTGACTATCGGGCACCGAGACTGGGTGCAGGTGGCGCAATCAGGCAGGAGTAATCATGAAGAAAGTCGCAATGTACCGCCGCGGCCGTGGCGGTCCCAATGATGGCCTGAAAGAGAAAATCG
Source organism: Erwinia aphidicola (assembly GCF_014773485.1). GTDB lineage: Bacteria > Pseudomonadota > Gammaproteobacteria > Enterobacterales > Enterobacteriaceae > Erwinia > Erwinia aphidicola. The sequence goes on from NZ_JACXBP010000006.1 coordinate 358,296, forward strand.
TATGGCTGCTCAGCACAGGGTCAATGACAGGGCGCCAACTCCACGTAGCAACGAAACTACCCCTCCGCAGCATCCATAGACAACTCAATGCTGAGCGCCATCTTATCAGTGCCACAGCAGAGATATCAGCAAGCGACTGGTATATCGACGAAGAAACCGGACAGCGCGACAGGCTTTACACGTTGGTCCGCACACCGCGACGGGTAATCACGAAAGCGAAGGCGAATAAGACCATCGTCGTGAGCGTTAAGTCGCTTGCTGAGCGCGGTGAAGATAAGCGGCAGCAGTGCATTGAAGCAGCTGCACGCAGGGCCAGGCTGATTAAAGCAGGCTTGTGGATTACATCATCTGATTTAACTGGCTGACTGCGGTCGGCGGGAGAGAGTAAATGGAAAAGTACTAAGTATCAGGCTGCATCGAACTTGAAGGAAGTGTTGGCCACGTTGAAGATGAGAACGCTGAGTTCTTCACTCTGTATGAAAAAAAAGAAAACGGCAAAAGTCACGCGCTGCTGGATTGCGTTGACAGACTGAGCGTTGAAGCGGCAATGGCTGTTTATGTTGAGCGTGATGCACTTCAGGAGCAGGTGCGGGCGCTGGCTGCTGAGCGAGATGGATCGCTGAAAGCTATAGCCGATATTTACATGGCTGTAATCGGAGGTCGACCAGGGTGGAGCAACTGGCAAGCATACCTTGACGATATCGTTGAAGAGGTATCCACCAATCTTCGCGAGATTCGGGCGCAGGCTATGGATGAGGCAGTAGAAGAAGTAGATGAGTGGATAGGGAATGATCTTCTTGCTCAGGAGCTGCGAAAAAAAGCCGCCCGCATCCGCGCAGGAGAGCAGCCATGATAAAGCCTAAAGAAAACGACCAACATGTAAAGGCAGTAGAATACTCACATACTCTTGAAAAGTTGCTAATTATGGAGCGAGAAAACAGCGCTGCGATTCGGTCTGAACTGGAAGCGGCAGAGCGTGAGCGCGACGAGCTGCGTGCAGAACAGGCTGAGCATGATGAGCAGATAGCGAGAATGGAAAGTAAGTTCAGTCTGGCAAAGCGTGCTCTTGATTCTAAAACTGCGCGCTGCGAAAAGGCAGAGGCTGAGCTAAGGCGACGCGATGCGGCGGCGGGTGAGCCTGTTGCGTGGCAGTATCGCGTAAGCGCTGGACCACAAACTGGGTGGAGCTTCTGGGGTTATGGCAAAGGCAGGGAGTACGAGAAATCATATCAAGTAGAGTGTCGACCACTCTACACCGCCGCACTGCCTGTCGTGTTGCCGCCGGACATAACATTCGAAAGCAAAGGATTCGTTTCGCTAACGAGCGAAGATTTTGCATACAACCGAGCATTGGAAGATGCCAGGAAGCTGGGCGCGCAGCAGCAGAAGGTCGTTGAATTGCCAACGCCTTATGATATCGGCAAGGGGGATCGGCGATACTACGACATTACAGGCTGGCACTTTGATCGCGAAGAGTTAATCGCAGCACTCGACGCAGCTGGCGTTAAGTGGGAGGTGAAGAAGTGACTTTACTCGAAGCAATCAAAGAATACCCGCTGGTGTCATTCTGCCTGTTCTTCGCAGTGGTTCTGCTTTTCATAGATGTGGTGCGCAGAGGTGGAGAATGATCAACGAACTTATCGAGCAAATCGGCGGGCGGGAGCGCCTGGAGTTTATCGCAGGAAACGCCATCAGCAGAGAGCGAAGCATGATGGCCCGCGCCTTGCTAGCGGTGCTGGATGCGCAGAATAAAACAGCTTTAGTGCTGCGACCTTTTGGGTATGACGGTGAAACATTCAGAAAAAGTGACATTGATCACCATGCTGCCGTTGTTTATTACCCCGCGCCGCCAGCGGCCAGCGTGAACTATCCGGCAATCCCGGAGGGTTGGATATTAATGCCAAGGAAACTGACGGCAGAGAACGGCGCTAAAGCAGCTCTTTCAGGAGATTTCGCAGAACATAAATTTATCAACTGCCCTGAGTGCTTTGGTGATGATGAATGTGAAAGTTGTGATGGTAGCGGACGGATAAAAGTTGAAGTTACTGTGTCATGGTCAACTATCAAAGCCATCTGGGAGAAAGGTGCCGATCACTTTGCAGCTGCGCCAGCGCCGGGAGGTGATGGTGGGTGACATCCCCGCAATAATCCTCGCCATCGGAATGCTGAAAGGCATTGCACTTTGCCTGAAAGAAATGTGAGCCACCCAAGCGGTGGTTTTTTTACGCCTGAATAACGGAGAGAGACCATGAATTTTGCAGACCCGATTGACGAAGCAGCAGCACGCGAACAGCAGCTGATTGAAGTGGCACTGGCTAATCGCAAAGCACCGGAGCCACCCTCGCCAGTGTGCAAAAATGCAGACTGCGGCGAGCCATCACAGCCCGGTACGAGCTACTGCTGTGCTGAGTGCAGAGAAGACCATGAGCGTGAGTTGTGGGCTATCAGGCAAAGGAGGATCGCGTAATGAGTGTTAGATGGAATGGCGCAGGAATACCTCAATCTGGTGATTTGGTTGATTTAATGGATGACAGTCAATCGCAAACATGGGGTGACGTAACTATCAAATTCTATGGGGAGCAATTTGCCGTATGGGATGATCATGGTGAAGAGTGCTCAAACGGGCTATGCAACATACATATTCGTCCAATCCTCACCGAAGCAGAGCGAAAACGTGAAAATATTGCTGAAGCGCTAGTCAGGTTTCTTGATAAGGAAACAAACCTAGATAATCCCTATGGTAAGCATGACGTGCATACATTTATCGATTACATAGAAGCTGGGGAAATCCCCGGTGTAAGGCTGGCTGATGACTGAATCAGATAAATCATTCGCCGACTATCTCGACGAGGTTATCGAGCACGCCGGACAGACTGGCAAGCGCCGGACACTGTGGAGCATACCGCGCTGCGTTCTGGCCCGGGAGGTGTGGATAGATTGCATGGAGAGACAAAATGTCGCCAGCACAGGAAAATGCCCTGAGGTCTGTAGCGCGACGGTGCCGGGCAGCGATTAAATCCGACACCGAAGGCAAGACTGCCGCAGAGAAAGACCGCATCACAACCCTTCTTTTAGACCAATTCACTAAACAAATAAACGCCCTGCCGCCTGGTAAATTTCGGCCAAGAGACTGGCTGGCTTACTACGTGCGCGTGGTGGATAAGGAGCTTTTAAAATGACCATTGCATACATAACTAAGTACGCCTTGAGCTACGGAATTTATAAAACAGAAGTAGAAATTAACGGAGAGATGGCAACCCAGCCAGGTGACAAAAGAGATGGCCGCTCCTATTTCCCTCAGTACTTCCATGGGAAAGATTGGCACCTTTCTGAAAGTGGCGCTCTTGTGAGGGCTGAAGAGATGCGTATCGCGAAACTGAAATCACTTGATAAGCAGATGAAGAAAATCAGCGCGTTGAAATTCGATATCAAGGAGCGGACGGACTTATGACTCAAGACGAAGTATCGCTCCTCAGCGATCAGGAGTTGCAATCACTGTCGCAACGGGTCGCTGAGTTCTGGTCTTTCCGGCCTGATGACAAGGAAAGGCTCCGGCATGCAGCCGGGCTATGTTGGAACCCGCTAATCGACATTAGTCAGGCAATGCTGCTCGCCGCCCTGATGGATATGAATATCTGTTTTGGCGACAAGGTGGTGTTAGTGAGCGAGCCTAACAGCGCGCAATCCAGGTCAATCGATTACACCAATACTGGGCGTATATCGGCCATGCAGCGCGCTATCACACTTCTCGCTGCGGATTGCGCAGAGTACATCTGACGACCCACATCTATCTACTGAGGTAACCAACATGGAAAACGTAATCCAGCTCGTGCCGAGTGACTGGGTCACTGAAGATTTGCTTATCGCCACCACCGGGTTACGGCCCGGCACTATAAAGAGGGCGCGTGAAAACGCCTGGCTTCAAGGGCGGGAGTATCTGCTCTTCTCCCCGGTAGGCGAGCCAAAGCCAAACAGTGAGTGCATGTACAACAGAAAGGCGATTGATTTGTGGATCGGTCAGCAGGCAAAAAAACAGCCTGGTGCTTTGCCTCGTAAAACAGCTTAACCTGACTGCCCTTATTGGACTATGGAGGTTTAAATGAAGGTGAATTATCCAACAGGAGTGGAAAATCATGGAGGGTTTCTGCGCATTTGGTTCATGTATCAGGGGCAGAGAGTAAGAGAAGGGCTGGGCGTGACAGACACGCCCAAAAACAGAAAGGCGGCGGGAGAGCTTCGGGCCAGCGTTGCGTATTCAATCAAGGTGGGCGCCTTTGATTACGCTAAACAGTTCCCAAGTTCATCTAATCTGAACCGGTTTGGCCTTGCAAGGCAGGAGCTTACTGTGGGGGAACTGGCGGAAAAGTGGCTGGCAATAAAAGAAACTGAAATATCGAAAAATTCTCATGGCTCTTATACCACTCGGGTTAAAACCTCCATCGCCTTGCTTGGTGCCAACAAGATGGTTTCCAGTATAAGGACGGAGACAATGCAGACGCTGAGAACAAACCTGCTGAGAGGTAGCTTCACGCAAGGGCGAAATAACAATGTTACCAAAACCGGGCGCTCAGTGGCTTACGTTAACACATGCATGACCGATATGTTTTCAATGCTCAAGTTCGCTCACAATAACGGATACATCGAGAGAAACCCGATGGCGGCGTTGGGGAGATTAAAGAGGGACAAGAAGAAACCAGATCCGGTTGAGAGAGATGAGTTCCAAAGATTAATCTCAGCCATGAAAACTCGGCAATTGAGAAACTTTTGGTCTCTAGCGGTTTACACAGGCCTGCGTCACGGTGAACTGTGTGCGCTGGCATGGGAAGATATCGACCTAAAAAAATGGACTGTTAACGTGAGCCGTAACCTGACGAAGGATGGTGATTTTACCCCGCCAAAAACCGACTCTGGATTCAGAAGCGTTTATCTCATCGAAGCTGCTCGTGATGTTATTCGCGATCAGATGGAACTGACCAGAATGCGTAAAAGCATCACGGTTCCGGTAGCCGGGCGCGAATATGGCAAGTCAGAACACGAAGAACTGACTTTTATCTTCAATCCCAAGGTCAATGCCATAAACAATGCCAGCAATGACTATTACGCCGTTTCATCCCTTGCTCAGACATGGAGAGCGGCCATGGTCAAGGCAGGGCTGAGATTACGCAAGGCGTACCAGTCTCGGCATACATATGCTTGCTGGTCATTGTCCGCCGGGGCTAACCCGAACTTCATCGCATCACAAATGGGCCACGCTGATGCACAGATGGTCTACCAGGTTTATGGAGCATGGATGGCTGAAAACGATGATGCGCAATTGAGCCTGATGAACTCAAAACTTAACGACTTTGCCCCACTACTGCCCCAAACCCACACTGGATAGCTTTATAATTCTTAGCATTCAGTCACTTAACTAATCTAAACCTGCATATTCATAATGTCAGTGTAAGCGCTGACCAGCTTGTTACGCACCTGAATACCCATCTGCATCGAGACGCTGGATTTTTGCAGGTCGACCATCACGTCGTTCAGCGACACCCCCTCTTTGCCCATCTCAAAATCCTGCGCCTGGGTGCGCGCCGAGGTTTGCGTTTCGCTGATCTTGTTCAGCGCCGCCTTCAGCTCTGCGCCGAAATCTGCCTGAGAAGTGCTGTCTGTGCTTTTACCGCCTGCCTGCAGAGCTGCTGTCTGCATGGCCTGCATCACGCTTTCAATACCCTGAATCGCCATGTTTTCTCCCAAATGGATGCTGAAGTGACTACCGACGCCGAGTAACTTAACACCGATGTCAATAAGACAAAGCCTCTAATTAGAAGTAAAAAACACAGCTTATCCGGCCATCGAATTTCCCATTTAAGAAAATAATGGCACTCCATTAAGGTGGAAATTTTTTAAGCCAGCGCATCAGGGAGTCAGTTTTGTTACGACACTACACGCAACAGTCCGGTCAACTGTCAGGCAGGAAGAAGTCATGAATGCAACTGTCACGCAGGATAATCCAGAGAAGAAGGGTCTGAACGACCTGTTCGCTCGCCTACGCGCTAATCCTCGCATCCCTCTTATTGTGGCTGCGGCGGCCGTTGTGGCCGTCATTATCGCGATGGTGCTGTGGGCGAAGCAGCCGGATTATCGCGTTCTTTATAACAACCTCAGCAATGAGGATGGCGGCGCCATCGTCACCCAGCTGACCCAGATGAACGTACCCTATAAGTTTGACGATCAGGGTGGCGCGTTACTGGTTCCGGCAGCCCAGGTGCATGAACTGCGCCTGCGCCTCGCTTCACAGGGTCTGCCAAAAGGCGGCGCTGTGGGCTTTGAACTGCTGGATAAAGAGAAGTTCGGCATCAGCCAGTTCAGCGAGCAGGTTAACTACCAGCGTGCGCTGGAAGGCGAGCTGGCACGCACGATTGAAACCCTCGGCCCGGTGAAAGGCGCGCGCGTGCACCTGGCCATGCCGAAACCGACGCTGTTCGTGCGCGAGCAGAAAGCCCCGTCCGCCTCCGTGACGCTGGCTCTGCAGCCAGGCCGCGCGCTGGATGAAGGCCAGATCAATGCCGTGGTGCATATGGTCTCCAGCAGCGTCGCCGGTATGCCACCCGGCAACGTGACCGTTGTCGATCAGGCTGGCCGTCTGCTGACGCAGAACGACCCGACCGGCCGTGACCTCAACGATACCCAGCTGAAATATGCCAGCGATGTTGAAGCCCGCTATCAGCAGCGCATTGAAGCTATCCTTGGCCCAATTGTCGGCAATGGCAATGTCCATGCCCAGGTCACCGCGCAGATTGACTTCAACAGTCGCGAGCAGACCGACGAGCAGTACAAACCGAACAGCAATCCTGACCAGCAGGCTATCCGCTCTCGCCAGACCAGCGACAGTGAGCAGCTGGGTGGCCAGTATCCTGGCGGCGTGCCGGGCGCGCTCTCCAACCAGCCCGCTCCGGCTAACGCGGGCCCGGTCACCACGCCAAATAACAATGCCAACGGGGCGAACGGTGCCAACGGGGCGAACGGCCAGGCGGCCAACAATGCGGCGACCAATGCCGCCACCACGACTGCGCAGAAAGCGGTGCCGTCGAACACCCGCAGCGACAACACCACCAACTACGAAGTCAACCGCACCATCCTGCACACCAAGATGAATGTCGGTGAAGTGCAGCGCCTGTCGGTGGCCGTGGTGGTGAACTACCGCGCCGATGCCGCAGGCAAACCGATTGCATTGAATGATGCTCAGCTGAAGCAGATTGAAAACCTGACCCGAGAGGCGATGGGCTATTCGGAACAGCGTGGTGACAGCCTGAACGTCGTCAACTCACCGTTTACCGAGAACGATGATGTTGGTGCCGAGCTGCCATTCTGGAAACAGCCAGGCTTTATTGACCAGATGTTTGAAGCAGGCCGCTGGTTACTGGTGCTGATTGTTGCCTTCATCCTGTACCGCAAGCTGGTGCGCCCGCAGCTACGCCGCAAGGCCGAGCAGGAGAAAGCCGCTGCCGAAGCCGCCGTGGCTGCCGCCCAGACCCGTGCCCAGGATGATGATCAAGGGGTCTCCGTCAAGCTGTCGAAAGATGAGCTTGACCAGGAACGTAAATCTCAGCACCGCATGAGTGCTGAGGTCATGAGCCAGCGAATTCGCGAAATGTCAGAAAATGACCCACGCGTGGTGGCTCTGGTTATTCGCCAGTGGATGAAGGACGAACTATGAGTCTCACCGGTACTGAAAAAAGCGCCATCCTGATGATGACCATTGGCGAAGATCGCGCTGCCGAAGTGTTTAAGCACCTCGACACCCGCGAAGTGCAGCATCTGAGCTCGGCGATCTCGAATATGCGCCAGGTGTCGCACAAGCAGCTGACCGACGTGCTGCGCGAGTTTGAGATCGATGCCGAACAGTATGCGGCGCTGAGCCTCAACTCCAACGACTATCTGCGCTCCGTGCTGATTAAAGCGCTGGGCGAAGAGCGTGCCTCTACCCTGCTGGAAGATATTCTCGAAACCCGCGAGACCACCAGCGGCATGGATACGCTGAACTTTATGGAACCGCAGGCGGCTGCCGACCTGATCCGCGACGAACATCCGCAGATCATCGCCACCATCCTGGTGCACCTGAAGCGCGGCCAGGCGGCCGATATCCTCGCTCAGTTCGACGAGCGTCTGCGTCACGATGTCATGCTGCGTATCGCCACCTTTGGCGGCGTGCAGCCGGCAGCGCTGGCGGAGCTGACCGAAGTGCTCAACGGCCTGCTGGATGGTCAGAACCTCAAGCGGGCGAAGATGGGCGGTGTGCGTACTGCAGCCGAGATTATCAACCTGATGAAAACTCAGCAGGAAGAAGCGGTTATCGAAGCAGTGCGCGAGTTCGACGGCGAACTGGCACAGAAAATCATCGACGAGATGTTCCTGTTCGAAAACCTCGTCGAAGTGGACGACCGCAGTATCCAGCGCCTGTTGCAGGAAGTGGAGTCCGAGTCGCTGCTGGTGGCGCTGAAGGGTTCCGAACAGCCGCTGCGCGAGAAGTTCCTGAAAAACATGTCACAGCGTGCGGCCGATATTCTGCGCGACGATCTGGCCAACCGTGGTCCGATGCGTATGTCTGCGGTAGAGACCGAACAGAAAGCGATTCTGTTGATCGTTCGTCGTCTGGCCGAAAGCGGCGAGATGGTGATTGGCGGTGGCGAGGAAACCTATGTCTGATAATTCCTCCCTGCCGTGGCAGCGCTGGCAGCCTAACGATCTGGCACAGCGCGATCGGCCGCTGATTGAAGAGCTGACGATCCCGGAAGTGACGGAAGAGCCTGCGGACGATCGGCAGTTCCAGCTGGAGCAGCTTCAGGCTCAGGTGCGCAATGAAGCACAGGGTCTGGGCTATACCGAAGGTCAGCAGCGCGGCTTTGCCGAAGGCCAGAAAAACGGTTATGACGCCGGTTTTCAGCAGGGGCTGGCGGAAGCTCAGCAGCAGCAGGCACCGTTACAGGCGCGCATGCAGCAGCTGGTTTCCGAATTCCACCACACGCTGGAAGCGCTCGACAGCGTCATCGCCTCGCGCCTGATGCAGCTGGCGCTGGAAGCCGCACGCCAGGTGATTGGCCAGGCACCGCACGTTGACGGCACCGCCCTGCTGCGCCAGATCCAGGGGATGCTGCAGCAGGAGCCGATGTTCAGCGGCAAACCCACGCTGCGCGTCCACCCGGACGATCTGCCTCGGGTGGAAACCACGCTCGGCGCTACGCTGAGCCTGCACGGCTGGCGTCTGCTCGGCGACAGCACCATTCACCCGGGCGGCTGCAAAGTCAGCGCCGAGGATGGCGACCTGGATGCCAGCATCGCCACCCGCTGGCATGAACTCTGCCGTCTGGCCGCACCGGGAGAACTGTAATGACCACTCGCCTGTCGCGCTGGCTTGGCGCACTCGACAACTTTGAACAGCGTCTGGCCCAGGTGCCCGAGGTACGTCGCTATGGCCGGCTGGTGCGCGCCACCGGGCTGGTGCTGGAAGCGACCGGCCTGCAGCTGCCGCTGGGTGCGACCTGCGTGATTGAACGTCATGACAGCCAGGGCATTGGCGAAGTCGAGAGTGAAGTGGTCGGCTTTAACGGCCAGAAACTGCTGCTGATGCCGCTGGAAGAAGTAGAAGGCATCATTCCCGGCGCGCGCGTTTATGCCCGCGTGGCAGGTGATAACCAGCACAGCGGCAAACAGCTGATGCTCGGGCCAGAACTGCTGGGGCGCGTGCTCGACGGCAGCGGTCGCCCGCTGGACGGCCTGCCTGCACCGGAAACCGGCTATCGCGCCCCGCTGATCACGCCGCCGTTTAACCCTTTACAGCGCACGCCGATCACCGACGTGCTGGATACCGGCGTGCGGGCGATTAACGCTCTGCTTACCGTCGGTCGCGGCCAGCGTATGGGGCTGTTCGCGGGTTCCGGCGTCGGTAAAAGCGTGCTGCTCGGCATGATGGCGCGCTACACCAAGGCGGACGTCATCGTGGTCGGGCTGATTGGCGAACGTGGCCGCGAAGTCAAAGACTTTATCGAAAACATTCTCGGTACCGAAGGCCGTGCGCGGGCGGTGGTGATTGCCGCCCCGGCGGATGTCTCTCCTTTATTACGTATGCAGGGTGCTTCTTACGCCACGCGCATTGCCGAAGACTTCCGCGACCGTGGCCAGCACGTGCTGCTGATCATGGATTCCCTGACGCGTTACGCCATGGCCCAGCGTGAAATAGCGCTGGCGATCGGGGAGCCGCCAGCCACCAAAGGCTATCCGCCTTCCGTGTTTGCCAAGCTGCCCGCGCTGGTCGAGCGCGCCGGTAACGGCATCGACGGCGGTGGTTCGATTACCGCCTTCTATACCGTTCTGACCGAAGGGGACGATCAGCAGGACCCGATCGCCGACTCCGCGCGCGCCATTCTCGATGGCCACATTGTGCTGTCGCGCCGCCTGGCAGAATCCGGCCACTACCCGGCTATTGATATTGAAGCCTCGATCAGCCGCGTCATGGCACACCTGATCGATGAGACGCACTACGCCCGCGTGCGCCAGTTTAAACAGCTGCTTTCCAGCTACCAGCGCAACCGCGATCTGGTCAGCGTGGGGGCGTATGCCGCCGGGACCGACCCGACGCTGGATAAAGCGATCAAACTCTACCCAGAGCTGGAGGCCTTCCTGCAGCAGGGGATGTTTGAGCGCAGTACGTTTGATGATGCCAGCCTGCATCTGCAGGCGATCTTTGGTTAAGTCTGAACAGCGGAGAACTTATGGCTAAGACAGCTTCCCCGATCGATACCCTGCGCGATCTGGCACATAAAGATGTGGAAAAAGCCGCCATCCAGTTAGGCGACGTACGCCGGGCGCAAAAGCAGGCAGACGATCAGCTGACAATGCTGCTCAACTACCAGGACGAATACCGCAGGAATCTCAACACCACCATGAGCGAAGGGATTGCCAGTACGCGCTGGTACAACTACCACCAGTTTATTCAGACGCTGGAAAAGGCGATTGAACAGCACCGCGCCCAGCTGATGCACTGGAACACCCGGGTAGAAAATGCCCTGCGCTTCTGGCGCGACAAACAGCAGCGGCTGCACGCCTATGAAACGCTTCAGGCGCGGGCGCTGGCAACCGCACTCTTACAGGAAAACCGTCTCGATCAGAAACGGATGGACGAATTTGCCCAACGGGCATCATTGAGGAAAGGCGAATGATTACCTTACCAACCGCAGTGGCGACCACCAGCGCCAGTAGCAAAACCGGTGCGGCTGCCACCACCCCTGACAGCACGCTGGACGCGACTCCCGGCGGCGACAGCGCCGCCAGCGGTGAAAATTTGCCGCAGGGGTTTCTCACTCTGCTGGGGAACCGACTGCTATCGCTGGCGCAGCAGGGTGCCAGCGCCGCCCCTCAGGATGACACGGCGCAAAATGTTACCGCCGATGGGAAAGCACCGGCAAAAACCAGCATCAGCGATCTGCTGGCCGCGCTGGATAAGCCCGAGACGCTGACCGCGCTGCTGCAACCGCAAAAAGCCAGCACGGAAAAAAGCCCGGACAGCGAGGAGAAAGCCGCGCCGGTGGAGCTGAGCAGCAGCGATTTGCAGGCGTTACAGGCGCTGTACGCAATGCTGCCCAACGCTGCCGCAGTGCCCGTCGCCAGCGGTAACAGCAGCAGCAAAAACAGCGACCTGCTGAGCAGCGATCTGAGCAAGAGCAGCAAAGGCTCGACGCTGAACGCGTTAAGCGCGGCGTTGGGTAAAGTGAGCAGCGACGACGCTGACGCCGCGGGCACAGCCACCACGAAAACCGGCAGCGCTGGCGTACTGCTGCCGGGCAACTCCGACAGCGCGACTGCTGCGGCAAAATCCAGCGCTAACCCGGGTGCGCAGACGCTTGACTCAGCTTTTCAGCAGGTTATGAGCCACGTCAGCAAAGATAACGACAAAGAAAATTCAAGTTCTGCCCTCAACGCGACGATAACCAATAATGTGATCAGCGCCGCTTCTTCCGCGCAGACCCCGACTTCAACCTCGACGGTCAGCGCGCCGGCAACGCCACTGCTGAATTCTCAGCTTGGCAGCCCGGAATGGCAGCAGGCACTGGGACAACAGATCCTGATGTTCAGCCGCAATGGGCAGCAGACCGCCGAGTTGCATCTGCATCCGCAGGACCTGGGCAGCATCCAGATCTCTTTGAAGCTGGATAATGACCAGGCCCAGCTGAGTATGGTGTCGAACCATAGCCAGGTCAGGGCCGCGCTTGAGGCCGCTATCCCTCAACTGCGTACCTCACTGGCTGAAAGCGGCATCAGCCTGGGTCAAAGTAATGTCAGTAGCGATGCATTCCAGCAGGGTCAGTCCTTTAATGGCCAGCAGGAACAGCAGCGTAATAACAACGGAAACCCGTTTAGTCTTGCTAATGAAAATGACAGTGATGTGATGCAAATTGCCGTACCTGCCGCCCTGCAGGCGCGTGCAGCTGGCTCCAATGCTGTTGATATTTTCGCCTGACGGCAACAAACGCGCAAGCTGATGGCAAAACTCGCGTCTTTTCTGCCTATTGTTTGGTGCAAGACGCGGGATAATTCGCTCATAAAGCCGTGGGACAGTGAGAAATATGACGTGGCACCGCCCCTCGAAAATAATCACAGGAAGTTACAGCTAATATGACTGATAACGCTAAAGCCAAAAGCGGCAAACGTAAGCTCCTGATACCCGTGTTACTGATCGTGACTCTGGTCGCTTGCAGCGTGGCGGGATATACAGTCTGGCACATGATGAAGGCGCCGAAAGATGCCGCTGCGGCTGCAAAGCCTGAGCCGCCACCTGCCCCGGTCTTTTTTGCTCTGGATACGTTTACGGTCAACTTGATCAACCCAGACAACGACCCGGATCGCGTGCTTTATGTCGGCTTCACCCTGCGCTTGCCGGATGAAGAGACCCGTCGTCGCATGAACGATTATCTGCCGGAAGTACGCAGCCGTTTACTGCTGCTGCTGTCGCGTCAGAATGCTACGGGCCTCGCCAATGAGCAGGGCAAGCAGCAGTTAGTGACACAGATTAAACAGGTACTGGCACCTCCGCTGGTGCAGGGACAACCACAGCAGGTCGTGACAGATGTACTGTTTACGGCCTTCATTCTGCGGTGATGGATATACATGGGCGATAACATTCTTTCTCAGGCAGAAATTGACGCACTACTCAATGGCGACAGCGATAGTGCGGCAGAAGATAAGGTCAGTACCGGGGGCGAAAGCGATATTCGCCCTTACGATCCCAATACTCAGCGCCGCGTGGTACGCGAGCGTCTGCAGGCACTGGAGATCATCAACGAACGTTTTGCGCGTTCTTACCGTATGGCGCTGTTTAACCTGCTGCGTCGCAGCCCGGATATTTCCGTCGGCGCGATAAAGATCCAGCCATACCATGAGTTTGCCCGCAATCTGCCGGTACCTACCAACCTTAACCTTATCCACCTCAAGCCGCTGCGTGGCACGGCGCTGGTGGTATTTTCGCCGAGTCTGGTGTTTATCGCCGTTGATAACCTGTTTGGTGGTGACGGCCGTTTTCCGACCAAGGTCGAAGGACGCGAGTTTACCCACACCGAACAGCGCGTGATCCGCCGTATGTTAAAGCTGGCGCTGGAAGCCTACAGCGAAGCGTGGAAGCCGATCTATCCGCTGGACGTAGAGTACGTGCGTTCGGAAATGCAGGTGAAGTTCACCAACATTACTACCTCACCGAATGACATCGTGGTCACCACGCCATTCCAGGTGGAGATTGGTAACCTGACCGGTGAGTTCAACATCTGTATCCCATTCAGCATGATCGAGCCGCTGCGTGAAACGCTGGTGAACCCACCGCTGGAGAACTCGCGTACCGAAGATGAGAACTGGCGTGACACGCTGGTGAAACAGGTTCAGCACTCGGAGCTGGAGCTGGTGGCGAATTTTGCCGATGTCTCAATGAGAATTTCCCGTCTGCTGGAGTTAAAGCCCGGCGACGTCTTACCGATTGAAAAACCGGACCGCATTATCGCCCATGTCGATGGCGTGCCGGTGTTGACCAGCCAGTACGGAACACTGAATAAACAGTATGCACTGCGCGTGGAACACCTGATCAACCCGATTTTGAATTCGCTGAATGAGGAACAGCCCGATGAGTGATACCAATAAGCCGTCCGACGACGACATCTCTGCGGACGACCTGTGGGCTGACGCAATGAACGAACAGGTAAAATCCTCTTCAACCGGCGGCGTGTTTAAATCGCTGGAAAATGGCGATATTGCTGCTGGTTCGCAGGATATCGACATGATTATGGATATCCCGGTGAAGCTCACCGTGGAGCTTGGCCGTACCAAAATGACCATTAAAGAGCTGCTGCGCCTGTCGCAGGGTTCGGTAGTGGCGCTGGACGGCTTAGCCGGGGAGCCGCTGGATATCCTGATCAACGGCTATTTGATTGCCCAGGGTGAAGTGGTGGTGGTCGCCGATAAATATGGCGTGCGCATTACCGACATTATCACCCCGACCGAACGTATGCGTCGTCTGAGCCGCTAAATGAATACCACCCAGCAGCAGCCAGTCATCGGGCAGCCGGCCATTTCTACCGGTTCAATGCTGACTCAGGTGAGCGGGGTACTGGCGGCGATTATTATTCTGATCCTCGCCTGCGCCTGGGTGGCAAAGCGCTTCGGCTTTGCCACTAAGCGCAGCGGCAGTGAGAAACTGAATATCAGCGCCAGCTGCCAGCTGGGACAGCGTGAACGCGTGGTCGTGGTTGATGTGGATGATGTGCGTCTGGTTCTGGGCGTCACCGCTCAGCAGATCACCCATCTGCATACCCTGCCGGCGAAACCGCAGCAGGAACTCCCGGAAGCACCGGCTGTGACGGCAGATTTCCGTCAGGTTCTGCAGTCGTTAATGAAAGGTTCCGGGAAGAAAAAATGAAACGTCTCCTTCCACTGTTAGCACTGGTTTTGCTGATGCTGACTCCGAACGTCTACGCGCAGCTGCCTGGGCTTATCAGTAAGCCGATGGCTAACGGCGGCCAGAGCTGGTCGCTGCCGGTGCAGACGCTGGTATTTATTACCTCGCTGACCTTCCTGCCGGCAATATTGCTGATGATGACCAGCTTCACGCGCATCATCATCGTTTTCGGCCTGCTGCGTAACGCGCTGGGTACCCCCTCTGCGCCACCCAACCAGGTGCTGCTTGGCCTGTCGCTGTTCCTGACCTTCTTTATTATGGGCCCGGTGTTCGACAAAATTTATACTGATGCCTATCTGCCGTTCAGCGAAGACAAGATCAGCATGCAGGAAGCCATTGATAAAGGTGCGCAGCCGCTGCGTGAGTTTATGCTGCGCCAGACGCGTGAAGCGGACCTTGCGCTGTTTGCCCGCCTGGCTAACACGCCACCGATTGCCGGGCCGGAAGCGGTGCCGATGCGTATTCTGCTGCCGGCTTACGTCACCAGTGAACTGAAAACGGCTTTCCAGATCGGCTTCACGGTATTTATTCCATTCCTGATTATCGACTTGGTGGTCGCCAGCGTGCTGATGGCGCTGGGGATGATGATGGTGCCCCCCGCCACCATCTCCCTGCCCTTTAAGCTGATGCTGTTTGTGCTGGTGGATGGCTGGCAGCTGCTCATCGGCTCACTGGCCCAAAGTTTCTACTCTTAAGCGAGGCCACAAAAATGACTCCTGAATCGGTAATGGTTTTGGGCCACGACGCGATGCAGATTGCGCTGGCGCTGGCCGCCCCGCTGCTGCTGGCAGCGCTGGTAAGCGGCCTGTTAATCAGCCTGCTGCAGGCGGCTACCCAGATTAACGAACAAACGCTCTCCTTTATTCCGAAGATCCTTTCCGTGGTGGCAACCATCGTGGTGGCCGGTCCGTGGATGCTCAATCTGATCCTCGACTATATGCGTACCCTGTTCTCCAACCTGCCTTATCTGATCGGATAATGATTCTTTTTGACAGCAGTCAACTTTTATTCTGGATAAGTCAGCTATTCTGGCCGCTTGCTCGCGTGCTGGCTTTGATCATGACCGCGCCGCTGCTGAGCGAAAAATCGATTAGCCGCAAGGTGAAAATTGGTCTGGGCCTGATGATTACCTGGGTATTGATCCCGTCGTTACCCCCGACCAACGTTACGCTGTTTTCGGTTGGCGGCTTCTGGTTGCTGATTCAGCAGATACTGATTGGCGTCGCGATTGGTTTTACCATGCAGTTTGCCTTTGCGGCGGTGCGTACCGCGGGGGAAGTGATTGGTTTGCAGATGGGCTTATCCTTTGCCACCTTCTTTGATCCGGCCAGCCGCCTCAACATGCCGGTTCTGGCGCGCTTTCTCGATATGCTGGCGATGTTGCTGTTTCTCTCCTTCAACGGTCACCTGTGGCTGATTTCGATGGTTGCGGACAGTTTTCATACTTTGCCTATTGGTGGCGAGCCGCTGAACAGCAATGCGTTCCTGGCGCTGACCAAAGCCGCCAATTTAATTTTCCTTAACGGCATGAGATTAGCGCTACCGTTAATCACCCTATTACTCACCTTAAACCTGGCCCTGGGTTTGTTAAACCGCGTTTCACCACAGCTGTCGGTTTTCGCTATCGGCTTCCCGGTCACCTTATCGATAGGTATGGTGTTCATGAGCCTGATGATGCCCCTGCTGGCGCCCTTCTGCGAGCATTTATTCAGTGAAGTGTTCGACTTACTGTCGACATTACTCAGTGAACTACCCGGCAAGTAAACTTTAGTATTCCCCCTCTGACACAAAAGCATTGTTAAGCCATCGAAATATATCAGTGCATTTTTCACACCATTATTTGCAGAATTACCTTAAGGAAATTCTGATAAATGCACTAGCGCGGTGAAAATAATTCTTATTAAAACCCAGTTAGCGTATTTTAAATCCTCAAACCGGTGATTTGTTGCGAAACAGTTAACGGTTAAAAAATGGGTAAATGTCTGTTTTTAATGAAGATTTTATTTTTCTCGGTTTTTCTTGTTTTAAAATTCATTTTACGGCATTGTCAATGCTTCCCGCATGCCTACACTTTCGGGGAATGAATGTTTTTAGGATTCGTCCTATCAGAGTTTTCCTGATTCTGCGCGATAGTGTCGACGTCAGCGGAAAACTGTGTCAGGTGCTGTACTAACTCAGATGTCTAAGCAGTCTCGCTGCTAACCCTCTGAAGTGGTTGACTTTTCAGAGCATCGCTCTGTCTAAAGCCAAATTAGCAGTCAGCAAGGACGCATGAGTACTCTCGCCGTAGATGGCAAAGCTTTATTCAGGCTGGGTAAAAATAACAAGATCGTGATTAAGAACTCTTTGCTCTCGTACCGCAAGCACGTAATTCATCGTTGATTTAAACGGAAAACAAATTTGGTGAGGGTAGCTATTATGCCAACGATTATTATGGATTCATGTAACTACACACGACTAGGCTTAAGCGATTATATGGCGGTTAAAGGGGTTAAAAAGAAAAATATAACCACCGTTAACGACATGGACCAACTGCAAATTAAATGCCAGCAGATTCAACCTGGCGTGGTCTTTATTAATGAAGACTGTTTTATTCATGAGTCCGATGCAAGTCAGCGTATCAGAGACATTATCATGCAGCACCCTGATACCCTGTTCTTCATCTTCATGGCTATCTCCAATATCCATTTTGAGGAATACCTCTACGTTCGTAAGAACTTGATTATTACATCAAAATCGATAAAGCCGGCGACTCTTGATACGCTGCTTAGCAGCTACTTTCAAAAGAAAGTCAGTATGTCACCCCGCTACAATTCAGGCTTCGACGTCCATCCATTAACGCTCAGCCAGACTGAGTCTAATATGCTTAAGATGTGGATGTCCGGTCACGATACAATACAAATCTCAGATAAAATGCAGATTAAAGCCAAAACGGTTTCATCGCATAAAGGCAATATAAAACGTAAAATTAAAACGCATAATAAGCAGGTTATTTATCACGTAGTTCGTTTAACTGATAATGTCACCAGCGGTATTTACGTCAACGTAAGATAACGCACCAGGCAGGTCAGCATTCGCTGACCTGCCCGTTCTCCGTTTGCAGAATGCTCAATCTGTGAGCCTGCTCCCACTTCAAGACCTAATCCTTTTCACTTCTTTGCCGATGGTTTGTAGACGACCGGAGCGTTCCTTCGTCCCTACTGACAGAGAGCAAGGATATGAAATCACAATTACAATCTCACGAGCAGCCGACCATCAGCTTTTGGCAACATTTGCGCCTGGTTCCCCTGTTCGCCGCCATTCTTGGCGGAATTCTGCTGTTGTTTGCCCTGTGTATCGGCCTCGCCAGTTATTTTTTAGTCCAGAGTAATAAGTCGCTCAATGATATTACGCAAGAAATTGCTATCCGCATGGCGATCTCAAACAGTTCTAATAATTTGCGCGCTGCGCGTTTGACGGTGATCCATGCCGGTGCCGCTGCACGTATCGGTGAGATGGATGAATTCAAAGCCAATCTCGCCAATTCAGAAAAGCGCATCAAATCGGCACGCGACAATTTCACTATTTACCTCAACCGCCCGGTAAAAACCCCGGCAGGGATAGCGCTGGACGTGGAGCTGAAAAAACGCTTCGACGCTTATATTAAGCAGGGACTTGAGCCGATGCTGAAAAGCGCGGGTGATGGCAGCTTTGAAGGCGTTATCGCCCAGGAAACGGATTACACCCGCAAACTGGATGACGCTTATAACGAAGTGCTTTTTAAAGCGATCAAGCTGCGCACTGAGCGTTCCGACGGGCTTAATGAGCAGGCCGCTGCGCAAACCCGCCTTGGCTTTATTATGATGGCGGCGGCATTCGGCCTCGCACTGCTGCTGACGCTGGCTACCTTCATCTTCCTGCGCCGGGTGGTGATTACGCCGCTGCGCCAGGCGGTGGAAAGAATTGAGCAGATCTCCCACGGCGATTTGACCGCGCCGCCGCAGGTCTGGGGACGCAGTGAGATCGGCAGCCTGGGGAATAACCTGCAGCTGATGCAGCAGGCGCTGGTGAAAACGGTAGGGACCGTGCGCGAAGGGGCAGTGGCGATCTATCAGGGATCGAGCGAGATCTCCGCAGGCAATACCGACCTCTCCTCACGCACCGAACAGCAGGCTTCCGCGCTGGAGCAGACCGCTGCCAGCATGGAACAGCTGACCGCCACCGTGAAACAGAACGCTGAAAATGCCCATCACGCCAGCCAGCTGGCTGCCGATGCGTCGGGTAAAGCGCGCCAGGGCGGAGACATTGTGACCGGCGTAGTCAATACCATGAACAACATCTCCAGCAGCTCGAAGAAAATTGCCGAGATCACCACGGTGATCAACAGCATTGCCTTCCAGACCAATATCCTGGCGCTGAATGCCGCGGTGGAAGCCGCGCGGGCCGGTGAACAGGGGCGCGGCTTTGCCGTGGTCGCCAGCGAGGTGCGCAACCTGGCGCAGCGCAGCGCCGGAGCCGCGAAAGAGATTGAGGGGCTGATCGCCGAATCGGTGGAGCTGATTGGTAAGGGATCTTCGCAGGTGGGGCACGCGGGCAATACCATGGGTGAAATCGTTGATGCGGTGCGCCGCGTGACCGATATCATGGCCGAGATTGCCGCCGCATCCGACGAGCAAAGCAAAGGGATCCAGCAGGTCAGCCATGCGGTAACCGAGATGGACAACGTCACCCAGCAGAACGCCTCACTGGTGGAGGAAGCCTCATCTGCCGCTGCGTCGCTGGAAGATCAGGCGGCGCGCCTGACTCAGGCGGTGTCGGCATTTAAACTGAGTGGTGGCGCGGTTGCTGCGGTGAAAAACAGCAGCGTCAGCAGCAAACCCGCAGCGTTAGCCGCCACGCGCCCGGCGCTGGTCAGTAATGAGAATTGGGAAACATTTTAAGCGGGGTTAAGATGGATAATCAGGGCGAGGCAGGCCTCGCCCTGACGAGAGTTGAGGGGTTCGTTGTCGGGTCGACCTGTTACCGGTCGGCCCGTTGCAACAACTCTGTGGCCTTATCCAACGCTATGCCCTCTTTATTACGGATAATCACTTCGCCAATCTCCTCTGCACATTGCAGAATATTATGGTGGTGGCACGCCAGCGGGATCACCGTCAAATCTTCGCAAACTTGCTGCAATCCATTATCCTGCACTGCCAGAAGCTCTCGCATTACGTCATCCGGTAGCTGTGGGTTGGGCTGGGTCGCTTTGAACAATGTCACGCGTGTGGTCATCAGCCTGCGCGAAATAACACCTTGTGCAAGCCGCTGTTCCGTTCCTGCAATAGCCATTGCCCGCTGTGCCGCCTCCGCAGTAATGCCCAGGGCAGACAGCAGATCGGATGATGGCTGTTCTCCCACGGCTTGCTGATAGAAACTGTCGAGCAGATACAGTGACACCTGGCCGACGCCCCTTGCTTCCAGCAGCGCGGCAACCTCCAACGCGATCAGTCCCCCCAACGACCATCCGACAATCTGTACTGGCGAACTTCCGCTTAACAGCCCGTGTGCCGTCATCTCATCAAGATAGCGAGCGGCAAGCGTGGACAGAGAATCAATCGGCGGCCGATGATAAAGATTGTAGTTGTCGATACCGAAGCAGTTTATGCGGCCCTGGAAGGCCTGCGCAAACGGATAAAACGCTTCAGCGCCAACCAGTGCCGGATGGATCATCCATAACGCAGATGCACCGGGCGTAGGGGTGTTGAGCGCTATCACCAGGCTGTTGTGCTGGCTGGCTAACAGATTTTTCAGGGTACGGCACTGGAACAGTTTCACCACCGGGACCGGCGAACCCAGAATTTCAGCAAGCCTGATGCACAACGAGATCGCGATAATTGACGTTCCCCCGGCGCGGAAAAAATCATCGGTCATGCCGATGCGTTCGCAGTGCAGCGTTTCCTGCCACAGCGCACACAGCTGCGCCTCCAGCGCATTTTTCGGGGCAACATAATCAGTTTCGCTACTGCTGGCCGGGGCAGGCAGTGCTTTGCGATCCAGCTTACCGCTGGAGCTAAGCGGCAACGCATCCAGCCTCACTAACGCGGTCGGGATCATATATAGCGGCAGTTGCTGACTCATGAATTCCAGCAGCTCAACTTCCACCAGCGGCTCCTCACAGACGTAGTAAAGGACCAGCCGTTGCTGGCTGTCGTCATTTCTGACAATCGCGCAGCAGGACTTGATGGGACTGAATGCCATCGCGCAGTCTTCGACTTCCCCCAGCTCAACGCGATAGCCATTCAGCTTCACCTGAAAATCCATACGGCCTAAAAATTCAAGGTTGCCATCAGGCAGATAACGCCCGGCATCCCCGGTACGGTAAAGCCTCTCCCCCAGCACCGGATGCCAGATAAAACGCTCATCGGTAAGGGTGCGATTACGGTAATATTCACGAGCCACGCCTGCCCCACCGATATACTGCTCACCCGGCAGACAAGGCGGTAGGATACGCATATGGCGGTCAAGCACGTAAAAGCGCTGGTGCGCCATCGCTTTGCCGTAAGGCACGCTGGGAGCAAGTATCGGTCCGTCAGGAATCTCATAGATGATCGACCATATAGAACTCTCGGTGGCCCCCCCCGTACTGCTAATACGACAGTGCGGCTGCCACTGGCGAATACGCGCGGGAAGCTGTCGGGAGATCACTTCCCCCACCAGCACCACATTGCGCAAGGCGGGCCAGCTGGCACCGGGCTGCACGCCGGACTCAAGATACTCAACCAGTAATGTCATCACTGACGGGGCAGAGTTCCAGAACGTCACGTCGTGCTCAATCATCAGGCGATGCCAGGCATCTGGCTGATAACGCTGGGCTTCCGACGGTATCACCATCGTTGCACCAGCCGACAGAATGCCAAAGATATCAAATGCAGAAATATCAAAGCTCAACGCGCTCAGCGCCAGCCCTCGATCGTGCGGGCCAATGCTCAGCTGCCGCAGCGTATCAACAATACTGTTCACAGCGCCGCGATGCTCAACGGCCACCCCTTTGGGTGCCCCAGTAGAACCGGAAGTGAAGATGACATACGCCAGTTCACCCGACGCCGCGAATACCGGTTCGCCCGGCTGCGGCTGCGGAAGTTCCGCGACGCAGCCGTGACTATCTATCGCCAGCAGGCGAGCATTGTCGGTGCACTGCCAGGGGGCACTGCTAATAATGACCCGTGATTGTGACTGGCTGATGATGGCGCGCCGTCTGCGCTCCGGCCAGGAGCCGTCAAGCGGCAGATACGCCCGGCCGGCCATCAGGATAGCCATTACGGCAATAATCTGCGCGCGCCCTTTATCCACCATCACTGCAATAGTCTCCGCCTCCATATCGGTAAACTGCCGTAGTTGCAGAGAGAGATGCAGCGCCGCCTGATACAGTTCGCCGTAGCTCAGTGCCCCTTCGCTGTCTATCAGCGCCACCCTCTGCGGCTGCCGCCGGGCATGCTGGATAAAATCATGATGAATGGCACGCTCGAAGTCATACTGCGGCAGGCTGGACTGCCACTCTGCTCGCTGACGCAACACGTCGGCTGAGTCGATCAGATGCATCTCTTTAATGTGCAGGCGGCTATGATTCACCAGCTGTTGCAGGATGCGCAGATAGTAACGCGCCAGGTATTCTATGGTTTCAGCACTGAACAACGCCGTGGCGTAGTTAAATATCAGCTGCGTCCCCTCCGTTTTTTTCTGTACGCTCAAGGTCATATCAAACTTGGCTACCTGATAATTTTTGTTCAGGCTTTGTGGGATAAGCCAGTCAGGGAATGACGGATTAACTTCCTCATCTTCCAACAGGAACATCACCTGGAACAAAGGGTGAGAAGCCAGGTCGCGCGGCACCTTCATCATATCGATCAGCTGGTCCAGAGGCAGGCCCTGATACTGCTGAATTTCCATCACCTGGTCGAACACACCCTGTATGTACGCGGCAAGCGTGATGTCATCATCGATCTGCGAGCGTAGCGGCAAGGTATTAACAAAGAAGCCGATAACATTATGCACCTCCTCCGTCGGGCGGTTAGCGACAGGCGTACCGACCAAAATATCCTGCTGACCGCTGAAGTAGCTCAGCAGCAGGTTAAAACTGGCGAGAAACAGCGCGAATGGCGTTACGCCATGCTGCTGAACAAAATGCTCACATTGAGCACCCAGTTCTGTTGGTAACCTGATGCAATAATTGGCCCCCCGATGATCAACCTTTGCCGGGCGGGGGTAGTCGAGCGGCAGCTCAAGAGGTTGCCAGTTGTGCAGCTTATCCCGCCAAAAGTTTTTCAGCGCCTGCGCCCGCCCGGAGTCAAGATACTCTCGCTGCCAGCAGGCATAGTCACCATACTGTAACGCGGGTGCGGACAATGGCAGCGTGCTGCCCAAACAGCAAGCGGGATACAGCTCGGCCAGCTCGCGGATAAACAACGCTTGCGACCAGCCATCGAAAGCCAGGTGATGGATAACAACCAGGCAGTAAACGTCCAGCGTATTCCCCTCATACACCTGGTAAATCGTGGCGCGGGTCGGAATTTCTGTGCTGAGATTAAATGGACGGTCGATATCCTGCTGCAGCTGCCGCGGCCACTCACCCGCAGCCAGCATCATGCGAGCCACCTCGAGCGCTGCATCAGTTCGCACTGACTCGGCTAGCTG
Source organism: Erwinia aphidicola (assembly GCF_014773485.1). GTDB lineage: Bacteria > Pseudomonadota > Gammaproteobacteria > Enterobacterales > Enterobacteriaceae > Erwinia > Erwinia aphidicola. The sequence continues at coordinate 381,925 of NZ_JACXBP010000006.1, forward strand.
CGCCTGCTGCTGATGGATCACGCTGCGCAGCACTTCATGACGGGCAACAATCGCCTGCAAACTGTGGCAACAGGCGTCAATATCTGTGCCTGGCGCCAGCCGGAACAGCATCGGAACATGGTACAGATTGCTGCCACCGTTAAGATTTTCAATAAACCACAGCTGCATCTGTGAGTAAGAGAGCGGCCAGCGGTCGCGTTGCTGGGCCGGGATAGAAATACCCGCTGTCTGCGGCCCACTCTGCGCCAGGTAAGTGCACAGCGATCTGATCGTGGGGTACTGCCCTATTTCGCTGAGCGTAACCTGCTTTTTCAGCCGTCGGCTAAGCTGGTAGCTGGCCTGGATAGCCAGCAGGGAATTGCCCCCCAGCGCAAAGAAGTTGTCCTCTACGCCGATTGGCTCCACGTTAAGCAATTCACGCCAGATATCGCAACAAATCGTCTCTTCATGACTCGCTGCCTCCACAAACGCCTGCGCCTGAGGCACTGCTGGCGGCAGTAAATCGCGCGCGACTTTGCCATTAAGCGTCAGGGGGATCTGCTCAAGCTGCATAATGGTTTTGGGCACCATGTACTGCGGCAGCTGGGCGCGTAACTGCTGAAGCAATAAGACAATATCAATCTCTTCACTGGCAGTGATATAGGCGACCAGAACCCTTTGAGGAGCGGAAGTCAATATCACGCAACAGCCCGTTATCCGCGGATAAGCCAGCACCACGTTTTCAATTTCACCCAGTTCAACCCGGTAGCCATTGATTTTGACTTGCTGGTCAATGCGCCCCATGAATTCGATATTGCCATCGCTGAGGAAACGCCCGTAATCGCCAGTGCGATACACGCGCTGCTGCAGCTGGTGATGCCAGAAGAAACTGGCGTTGGTTCGCTCTTCATCATGATAGTAACCGCGCGCTAATCCCTCTCCGGCAATAAAGAGCTCGCCTTTAACCCCTTCAGGCACGGGCCGCAGCCAGCGATCCAGGACGTAAAATTGTTCATGGGGCAGCGCCCGACCATACGGGATACTGACCGTCAGCACCTTTTCAGGTGGAACTTCGTACAGAATGGAGAAAATGGCGGCTTCTGTCGCGCCGCCTGCACTGCAGAACTGGCAGCCAGGTGCCCACTGGCGACAGCGCTCGGGTAAGGATGTGGCGATCCAGTCCCCTCCCACCATGACCAGCCGCAACGCCGGACGTGGGCGATCGAGGGATCCGGCATTAATAACGTAATCCAGCAACAGCTCCAGCAAGGCCGGAGCACTGAGCCAGAGGGTCACCCGATGCGACATCATCAGCTGATACCATGCCTGCGGGCTGGCGCGATGTTGCTCAGCAGGCATCACTACGGCGCCACCGACGGAAAGCGGGGCAAAAATGTCCCAAATGGCAAGGTCAAAACTCATTGCGCTGAGCGCCAGGCTGCGATCGTGCTTATCAATGCTGAAGCGACGCTGTACCCCTTCCAGGGTATTCACCGCGCTACGATGTTCAATCGCGACCCCTTTCGGCGTACCGCCAGAGCCGGAAGTGAAAATAATATAGGCCAGGTCATTCGCGGCCACCTCCACCGGCGGCAGTAGCTGCTCTGCCAGCGGCAGTTCCGATGCCAGCCCCCTGCGGTCCAGCAGAATGACCTTGACGGCTTCAGTGGCCCACGCTTCGCTGCTCAAAACGGTGTTAATCCCGGCCTGCGCCATGACCGCCAGTCTGCGCTGCAGCGGCCAGGCCTTATCCATTGGCAAAAAGGCTTTACCACACATCAGCACCGCGAGTATCGCAACAGGCTGCTGTCGCCCCTTATCCGCAAGGATAGCGACAGCTTCTCCAGTCACTTCCCCCTGTAATCGTAACTGGGTCGCCAACATTTGTGCGGCCTGATACAGCTCACCGTAGCTCATCTCGCCGCGATCATCGAACAGCGCTGCTGCCTGCGGGTTTTGCTGGGCATGACGAATAAAGTCCTGATGTAGCGGACGTTCAAAGTGATAGTCAAATGCTGCTTTCGGCGGCGAGAGGGCGATACCCGCCCCCAACCCGGCTGCCGCTAGCGGCCGTTCCTCATGCTCTATCAGCTGTTGCAGCATCTGCAGATAGTAGTGGGCGAGCCGGGAAATCGTTGATTTTCTGAAGAGTGCACTGGCAAAGTTGAAGCGCGCACGCATCCCCTCCTGGCAAGGCTTGAGCGTCAGAGTCAGATCAAATTTCGCCGTTCTCTCTTTCTCACTCAGATCCACCAACGACAGCCACTGCGGCACAGCGTCAGAGTGCTCCTCGCTTTCCAGGCTGAACATCACCTGAAACAGCGGATGATGGGAAAAGTCACGCGCAATGGCAAGATGGTCCACCAGCTGCTTCAGGGACATATCCTGATGCTGCTGCACCTGACGGGTGTTGTCCGCCACCTGACGGATAAATTCAGCAACAGAGAGTTGATTGTCCAGCTGGTGGCGCAGCGGCAGGGTATTGACAAAAAAGCCGATAAGATTTTCCAGCTCCGCCTGTCCGCGATTAGCCAGCGGCGAACCCACCACCACGTCGTCCTGCCCGGTATAACGGGATAACAGCAGCACAAAACCGGCCAGGGTCACGGCATGCAGCGTCACGCCCTGCCTGCGGGCCAACGCGCGTAACGCCTCAATAAGCGCCGCCGGCAGCAGCACTTCAACATTGTCACCCCGCACATCGGCAAAGGCTGGCCGGGAAAAATCCATCGGGATATCAAGTGGCTGAAGCCCGTCAAGCGCCCGAAGCCAGAAGTCCAAAGCGCTTTGCTGATTCGCCGCCTGCTGCTGCTGCCACAGGGCGTAATCCAGATATTGCCGTTCAGGCACGACGGGATCCGCTGACGCTGTCTTACCGAAGTACTGATATAAATCGTCGAGCTCCCGCATCACCACATTCAGCGACCAGCCATCAAAGGCAATATGATGAAATACCAGCAGGCAGGCGATACGTGCAGTGCCCGACACATCCTGATAATGATAAATCGTGGCCCGTATCGGAATCTCACGTTTCAGATCAAAGGGTTGCTGCAGTGCCTGCTCGACGCTGGCTGTAACATGGTCTTCCGTTGGCAGATGTTTTTGCGCCACTGTCAGAGTCTGTGGGGTTACTTGCTGGCTCGCTTCGCCCTGCTCATCCTGCACTATCAGGCTGCGTAATACCTGATGTCGCGCAACCAGCGCCTGCAGGCTGATCGTCAGCCGTTCGCAGTCAATTGTCGGGTCAAGCTGGAGCATCAGCGGCGTCAGATAATGTGTCGCCTGCGCAGACAGCTGCGCCATAAACCAGAGCTGAGACTGCTGGAAAGAGAGCGGTCCGCTGTCACGTCCCATGGCTGGAATAGTGACCTGTGGCACCGTTTCGTTGCTCAATGCCAGCTGATGGCTCAGCGTGGCAACGGTAGGGTACTCACTCAGGGTTAAGGGCGACACATGCAGGCCAGTCCGCTTGTAAATCTCATGGCAGTATCTGATCGCCAGAATGGAGTCGCCTCCGAGAGCGAAGAAGTGATCGTCAGTGCCCGCCTGGCATTTCAATAGCTGATTAAGCAGCGCCAGAAGCTGGCTTTCCAGCGCATTGGCAGGCGCCCGATAGTGAGTACAGCTGTCAACGCTCTGCGGTTCGGGCAGGGCCTTATAGTCCACTTTGCTGTTGAGCGTCAGCGGGATCGCCGCAATTGCCCTCATTGCGCCAGGAATCATATACAGCGGCAGCTGAAGTTTAAGCACCTGTATGATCTTCTCTGCCGTGAGAGTGCTGCCTGGCGACAACACGTACCAGGCTCGCAGCTGGAGCACAGGTTCGCTCTGCACGGCCGCGACCGCCCCCTGCACTCCTGGGATAGCGCGCATCACACTTTCGATCTCACCCAGTTCAATGCGATGACCGTGAATTTTTACCTGCTGATCTTGACGCCCGCAATACTCCATACTGCCGTCAGGCAGGCGGCGCGCCTTATCGCCGGAACGGTAAAAACGTTGATAATTTTCACCCTCCTCCAGCAGATTGTCCGTAAAGGTGCTCGCCGTCAGCTCCGGTAGGTTGAGATAACCGCGGGCCAGCCCAATCCCCGACAGGCAAAGATCGCCAACCACGCCAGTCGGCAGTATGTGCCCCCGTTCGTCGACGACATAGCAGCGCATATTGTCTATGCTGCAGCCAATATTACGCGCGCCATTATGCTGATAGAGGTTCACACTCACGCTGACCGAGGCTTCCGTGGGGCCATAGAGATTTGAGACGCGCATTCCCTGCGCCAGATAGTGGTTCAGTACCTCTTCCGCCACCGACTCGCCGCCCATACCGATGTAGCGCACAGATTCAGGGAACGCCGGGCAGGTACTGAGCAGGGCCGGTGGCAGGAAGCAGAAATGAATCTGCCAGGCAGCCATTTGCTGCGTCAGCTGCTGTAAATCTTTGCGCTGCTGTTCGCTGGCGATGTGCAGGCTATGCCCGTTATGCAAAGCGATAAAGACTTCATAGACATGCGCGTCAAAAGCCAGGGTGGCAAACTGCAGGCAATTCAGCACGCCGCGCTCATCCGCAAGAATGCGGCGGGTGTGGCCGAGAATGGTATTGATCGCCCCACGGTGCTCACAGAGGGTCCCTTTGGGGCGCCCGGTGGTGCCGGAGGTGTAGATGACATAAGCCAGCTGTCGGTTATCAATCCGCGGCAGGTGTACCACTGGCTCATCGTCGTTGCACGGCGCCAGCGCATCTATCAGCAGGCAGTGTATGTTTTCTGCCCCTGTGCGAGCCCGGTCCTGCAGGCTGGTTTGTGTCAGAATGATTGGGCTAGCCACATCCTGCAGGATCCAGCTCAGCCGCTGCTGCGGGGTGTGAGGGTCAAGCGGCACATAGGCTCCCCCTGCTTTCATGATCGCCAGCATACCGATGACCGCATCGTTGGTTCGCTCAATAAACAGCGGGATCAGGGTCTCCGACAGCATCGGCTCCCCCGTCAGCTGCCGGAAGGCGGTGTGCAGCTGGCTGGCCAGACGGTCAACCCGCTGTGACAGTTCGCCATAGCTAAGGGAACCCTGTTCGTCGTGCAGGGCAATCCGCTCGGGATGGCGGCTGGCATGCAGTTCAAAACCGGATAGCAGTGTGGTACAGCTCTGTATGACTACCTCGGGCTCGCTGCTCCACTGGTCGCGCAGTCGTGATTCCTGCTGGGCCGTGATCAAAGGGAAATCGGACAGCGGCCTGTCCGGCTGCTGCAAAGCCGCGTTCAGCAGATCGCAATACTGTTCCGACATCTCAACCATCTGATGCTCATCGAACAGATCTGTGCGATATCTCAAGCGAAAATCGAAGCCATCATCAGCGGGTTGATACTCCAGAAGCAGCTCTGAACCGGATAGATCAATATTAAATCGATTGTTGATGCTGAGCTGGCAACCTTCCAACGAGAAAGGCGCATCCTTGAGATAAGCCTGGGAAAAGTTAACATTCAAATGTTGAATGCCAGTCTGTCTGATAACTTCATAAATCGGCAGCTGAGTATGGCGCAATTTTCCCGACGCTTTGATTTTTCGGATATAATTGATGCTTAGCTGATATATATCACGAAACGTCGACTCAGCAGAGAGGCTCAGAGGAAAAATCCCCATATTCACCTGAGCGCCGTAATACATCTCACTGCCGCCATCAATAGACACTGGATAGCCAATACAGACCGATTTCTCCTCTGACATTCTGGCAAGAAGGGTTGCCCATAATGTTTTAAAAATCAGGAAATGGCTCGCGTATTTCACACCGGACTTCAGACTATTCCACTGAGTATAAGGGATGTGAAAACGAACCTCAGACGAGTGTATCTGACCTGGTAGGGTGTTCTGATGGATTTTTGGAATATCATTAACTTTTTGACAACCCGCCAGCATCTCTTGCCAAAAATCCACTGAATTAAATTCAGTGCGCAGGCGTGATATCTCTTGCTTGAAACGGGCATTCTGTTCATCGATGGTTTCTCTGTTATTGCGACCGAACGGCTGTTGGCCCCGGTGATTATAATAGTGAGATAACGCGTCAATAAACTCCTGCCCCGAAAGGCCATCGAGGAGGGTATGATGCAGGATGACAATCAAATCATGGTGATGCGCATCGTGCCTTACCAGCAAGAAGCGGCAGAGTGGGCCACTACGCAGGTCAAAGGGGGCCTTTACTCGCGCGGACAGATCGCACGACGGGTCAAGCTGCTCAAGTATGATACTTTTATTACCCGGCACCCAACGGAGTTGGTCGCCGCTATCACTCAGCACGTGACTAAACAGAATATTTTCTTCGACTAACTTTGCAATCGCATTTTCCAGACGTGCGATATCTAATGGCCCATTTATCGCCTGATCGACGACTAAATTATACTCACAGGATTTCGGATTGATTAAGAATTCATTCCAGAAAGTTTCAGTATATGGCGATACCGAAAAACCAATCATATTAACTCCATTTAAATAAATACAAACTTTTACTCTCGAATTTCTGCCGGAGTATGTTTAGAAATTAACAATAAATACGCCTAATTTCACACAAACAACTTATCTTAAAAAATGATGATAAATAAAATTATATTTTAGAAAAATAAGAAAAGAGCAGAGTTCACCAACGTCATAAGTTTGATTAACATAAAATGACGTAAGTTATGGCGAATTTTCCGATTTACAGAGAGGGGGGGATAATTTTCGGTCAACGTGGTGAGCTAAAAAACCTTTGTCAGGGCATCAACAGGCACGGCAAGCCCCGCCCCTGCACTCGTTGAGGGGATCAATAGCAGAGGTCGGGCATGCCCGACCCGCTGTTAAAATTCAACCTGCGTATGGCGAGCGATCAGCGAGCGTAGCGGCACGCTGCTTTTCATAATCGGTGACTTGATCACGATATAGCTGAAGTACTTGTCGATGCCGACCTTGGCATCCAGCAGTCCTTCAATAACTTCCTGATAGTGCTCAATACTGCGGGTGATAAAGCGCAGCAGATAGTCGTAGCCGCCGGTGATCAGATGGCACTCCATCAGCTCGTCCACTTCGCGGATCGCATTTTCGAACTTGAGGAAATCTTCGCGTCGGTGACCGGAGAGCGTCACTTCGGTGAACACCGTGACTGAATCGGTGATTTTAGTCAGATTAATATGCGCTTCATAACCGGTGATAAAGCCCGCAGTTTCCAGACGCTTCACGCGTTGCAGGCAGGGGCTGGGCGAAAGCCCGACGGCGTCGGCAAGATTGACATTGCTGATACGGCCATCTTTCTGTAGCTGTACCAGAATGTTGATGTCGATACGGTCCAGTTTCATTAAGCCGTTCATAAAACCCCTCATTGGTTCACGTCACCCAGATGGTATAGCACGCTTAATCACTGGTACGCCAGTGATTTAACATCGCGTGCTATCCGGGCGTAATTATCAATAAAAGCAATAATATCAATGAGGAAGAGTGGTCAACCCAGGCGTCCGGTGGCGCGTGCCAGGGCGATATCAAAGATATGCAGCGCCTCTTCCAGCTGTGAGTCGCTGGTCACCAGCGGGGCAAGGAAGCGCACGGTATTACGCTGCAGGCCACACTTGATCAGCAGCAGCCCCTCCTGGCAGGCGCAGTCGAGGATCTTCTGCGTCAGCGCCGCATCGGGCTGTTTGCTTTCGAAGTCGATGATCTCCACCGCCTGCATAAAGCCAATGCCGCGCACCTCGCCGATGCAGGCATATTTATCCGCCAGCTGCTGCAGGCGCGCACTCATCTGCTCGCCGAGCTGGTTCGCGCGCTCCAGCAGGTTGTCGTGCTCAAACAGATCGAGCACCGCCAGCGCAGCCGCGCAGCCCAGCGCGTTACCGCCGTAGGTGCCACCGAGGCCGCCAGGGGTTGGCGCATCCATAATCGCCGCTTTACCCACCACACCGGAGATCGGCAGCCCGCCGCCGAGGCTTTTCGCCACGGTCACCAGGTCCGGCACCATCCCGGTGTGCTGGAAGCCAAACATCTTGCCGGTACGACCAAAGCCGGTCTGCACTTCGTCACAGATCAGCAGAATGCCGTGGCGGGTGGTGATCTCACGCAGCGCCTGCATAAACGCCGGGGAAGCCGGCAGGAAGCCGCCATCGCCCTGCACCGGCTCGATGATTATTGCCGCTACGCGCTCCGGCAGGATCTGCACCGCAAACAGGGTATCCAGCGCTTTTAAGCAGTCCGCTTCGGAAACGCCGTGGAACGCGTTCGGGAACGGCACGCGGTAAATATCGCCGGGGAACGGGCCGAAGTTCTGCTTATACGGCTGGCTCATGCCGGTTAAGGTCACCCCCAATAAGGTACGGCCGTGGAATGCACCGTCAAAGGCAATAATGCCGGGGCGATTGGTGTGCGCACGGGCAATCTTCACCGCGTTCTCTACCGCTTCCGCGCCGCTGGTAAAGAACACGCTTTTGAACTCTTCACCGCCGCCAATCAGCTTATTCAGGCGTTTTGCCAGCTCGATATAGCCCGGGTACGCTGCCACCTGGAAACAGGCGTGGGAAACCAACTGCAGCTGCCGGGTGACGGCATTAATCACTGCCGGATGGCTGTGGCCGACGTTTAATACGCCGATGCCGCCAACGAAATCTAAATAGCGATTACCTTCCACATCCCACACTTCGGAACCTTTGCCTTTGGCAATCACAATCGGGTGCGCGGTGACCACGCCGCGCGGCACGTTTTCGGCACGGGCGTCCAGTAACAGGGCGTTATCAGAAAATGTCTGCTGCTCAGCCAGTAAATTATGCATTGTATGCCTCATTGACGTGAAAATGATGAATTGCCCCAGCGGGCATCTGCCAAGTATCGCAATAAGCCGGACCATTAAGCTGCCGTTCCGGGAGCGGCAGCAGCATTAACTTTCGTAATTCGGGCTAATCTTTCGGTTAAATTTCTGGCCCGAGCGTTTCCTGCACCAGCGCGCAATACCAGCGGATGCCGAACGGGATCAGCGCATCGTTAAAATCATATTCGGAGTGGTGCAGCGGGCGGCTGTCGGCACTGCCCAGCCACAGATAGGCACCGGGTTTTGCCTGCAACATAAACGAGAAATCTTCCGAGGTCAGCGCCGGTTTAGGCGCCTCGGCGTGCGCCAGCCCGGCACGTGCCGCCGCACATAATGCGGTGGCCGCCTGCTCAGCGCCGTTAATGGTTGCCGGATAGTAACGGTCATATTGCACCGCAGCCGTCAGGCCGTGGGCGGCGGTGACGTGCTGCGCCAGCTCGCGCATGCGCTGCTCAATGCGGTCCTGCACGGCGCTGTCAAAGCTGCGCACCGTGCCGCTCAGCGTGGCCTGCGCCGGGATCATATTGTGCGAGAAGCCGCCGTTGATGCGCGTAACCGTCAGCACCGCCGGGTCGCACGGGTCAAGATCGCGGCTGACGATGGTGTGCAGGGCCACCACCAGCTCGCTGGTCGCCAGCAGCGTGTCCGGCGTCAACTGCGGCTGCGCGGCATGCCCGCCGCCGCCCTCAACGCGGATAGAAAACGCATCGCCCGCGCCCATGATAGGCCCCGGGCGCGTCTGCACCACGCCGAGCGGCAGCTGCGGCCAGTTGTGAATGGCGTAAACCTCGTCACAGGGGAAGCGCTCGAACAGGCCGTCGTCGATCATTGCCTGCGCGCCTGCCAGCCCCTCTTCTGCCGGTTGGAAGATGAAATTCACCGTGCCGTCGAACTGCGCATCGGCGGCGAGCGCCTGCGCTGCGCCGAGCAGCATCACCGTGTGGCCGTCATGGCCGCAGGCGTGGCAGACGTTCGGCTGCTGGCTTTTCCACGGCTGGGTGCCGTTATCGGCCATCGGCAGCGCATCCATATCGGCGCGCAGGCCGACGGCACGCGGGCTGGTGCCGCGCTTCAGCACCCCGACTACACCGGTTTTACCGATGCCCTGATAGACTTCCAGCCCCAGCCGGGCCAGGAATTCCGCCACCAGCCCGCTGGTGCGGTGCTCCTGATAGCCCAGCTCCGGGTGCTGGTGCAGATCGCGCCGCAGCGCCACTAATGCCGCAATATCCATCTCAATATCCCTGTTCGCGGTCGACCACGCCGACCATGGGTTCACCGCGTTCATAGCGGCGAATATTGTCCAGCAGCGCTTTTACCGCGCTCTCCGGCTGGGTCTGGCTGGCAATGTGCGGCGTCAGCCAGATGGCCGGATGCTGCCAGAAGGCGTGCCCGGCGGGCAGCGGTTCCGGGGCGGTAACATCAACCACCGCCGCGCTCAGCTGCTGACGGTCGAGGGCAGCCACTAAGTCGTCATGATTGAGCTGCGCCCCGCGCCCGACCTGCACCAGCGCCGCGCCGGGCGGCAGCTGACTGAAAAGGTCGGCATTGAGCATCCCTTCGGTGCTGGCGGTGAGCGGCAGCAGGCAGATCAGGATATCGCTGCGCGCAAGAAACTCAGCCAGCCGCTGGTTACCGGCAAAGCACTGCACGCCGGGCAGATCGCGTGGGGTGCGGCTCCAGCCTGCGCAGTCAAACCCGAGCGCCACCAGCGGTTTTAGCACCGCCTCGCCCAGCGCGCCGAGGCCCATCACGCCAACGCGCCGCTTGCCGGCGGTCTGTACCGGGTGCGTCTGCCAGATGCCCGCGCGCTGCTGTTGCAAATAGCGCGGCATATCGCGATGCAGGCCAAGCACGGCAAAGGTCACATACTCCACCATGCCGCTGGTCAGGCCCGGCTCGATCATACGCACCACCGGCAGCTGCGGCGGCAGACTGGCGTAATCGAACTGGTCTGCACCCGCCCCGACGGAAAACAGCACCTTCAGGTTGGGAAACTGCTGCATGATATTGTCCGGCGGCACCCACGCGACCAGGTACTCCACCTCATGCGGGTTGCCAAACTCCGGCCACAGCCGGAAGCTGGCCGCCGGGGCCATTTCCGCCACCAGCGCGGCCCACTTCTGCCCGCGCTCGGGCTCTGATTTGTAGACAATATTCATCAGGCCATCGCCTGGCTCATTAGCCCGAATGCCTGCATGCCACCGCTCTCCGGCTGCCAGGGTTGCCCTTTGACCATGGTGGTTGGCGCATCCACTTCTACCAGCCCCAGCGTATTCAGCCACGGGCCAAGCCCGGCCGAACGGTCGCTATCAATGCGCACAAACTGCCCCGCCACGCCGCTTAGCAGCTCGCTGACCAGCAGTTTAGCGTTAGCGAGATTGCGCGCCACAATCGGCCCGATGGCATAGCCGTGACCGAAGCGGCGCAGGCTGGCGAACCCGGCAGCGGTACCGTTCTCCTCCAGCACCAGGAAGCGTTCGGCGCGCTCAAGCAGATGAGTGATCAACAGCGGGCGCTGCTGGCCGTGCGCCTGGCGGTCGAGCGCGGTCAGCAGCGCGGCATCCTGGAGGCCCGCGCTGCGCATCCGCTGCTGCGGCCCGCAGGCGATGGCCGCTACCGGAGCCAGTTCGCGGCACTGGTGCTGCTCAACGTGGCCGGTAGCGACAAATCCGAGTTTTTCATACAGCGGCTGCCCGGCGGCGGTGGCGTGCAGGCGCACGTTGCTGCCTTCAAGCCTGGCCAGCGCCGCCTGCATCAGCTGTTTGCCAATGCCGCGCCCCTGCTGAGCATCATCGACAATCACCAGGCCAAGGGTGGCGTAATCCTTGCCCCAGCGCCAGAACAGGAGGGTACCAACCAGCGTCCCGTGCTCTTCCGCCGCCAGCCCTTCCCCCAGCAAAAGCGCCTGCTGCCAGTCCGCGCGCCGGTGCGGCCACTTAAGCTGCTGGGTAAGCGCATAAGCCGCATCCAGATGGGTTTCGTTCATTGCTTTGATTTCAAGAGTCATCACTGTTCCTTACATCATGCCCGGCGCATCAAGGCCGGAACCGTCAATCAGGCGTTCATAGCGGAACGGCTTCGCATCAACAATCGGGGTATCGTGGGTGGCGAGATCGGCGGCAAGGCGCCCGGCACCGGGACCGATGCCAAAGCCGTGCGCGCTGTAACCCGCCGAAATAATCAGGCCCGGTAGCTTGCCGACGGGGGAGATCACCGGCACCGCGTCCGGCGTGCTGTCGATCATCCCGCCCCACGCCTGCTCAAGGCGCACGCCCGCCATCGACGGGAACTCGCTGCGCATCGCCGCCAGCCCCTCCTCCACCATCGCCATATCGGGATGGGGGTCGAGGATGCGGACTTTCTCGAACGGCGACACGCCATCCAGCTGCCAGCGCGCCAGCGCTTCCGGGCCGCGGATAAACGGGCTGATGCCGAGGTTAATCGTCAGGTTTTTACGCCGCGCCTTAAAGGTCGGATAGAACTGGCGGGCGTAACGCAGCCCCTGCGCGCCAGGCTCAAGGCGGCCACGGCCGGAAACAGAGACGGTATAACTGCCGTCGAGCTGCGGGCGGCAGGCAAAGCCCGGCGTATACAGCGGCAGGGCAATTTTTTGTTCAATCGGCGCGGTGCGAAAAGCGGTGCCGATCACGTTGCCAAGCGGCAGATCGATACCGTGACGACGGCAGAACATAGATGTCCACGCCCCGCCCGCGCAGATCACGCTGCTGGTTTTGATCAGGCCGCGTTCGGTCACCACGCCGCTAACCTTACCGTTAGTGATATCCAGACCGCGCACCGCGCACTGCTGAAACACCAGCCCGCCAAGGCGCTGCGCCGCTATCGCCAGGCCCGGTGCCGCCAGTGAGGGTTCGGCATGACCATCGGTTGGCGATGACACCCCGCCCAGCCAGCGGCTGGAGCTGCCCGGCGTCATCTCTTTAGCGCGCGCGGCGGTGAGGATTTCGCTGTGAAAATCATAGCCTTTCGCCATGGTGTTCCACGCTTCCCAGGCGTTGATGTCAGCCTGGTTTTGGGTGGCGTACACCAGCCCGCTGCGGCGGAAGCCCAGCTCTTCGCCGGTCTCTTCGCCCAGTTCGGCCCAGCGCTGCAGGGCGTACTTGATCAGCGGCAGTTCACGCTCGTCGCGGTTCTGCTGGCGGCACCAGCCCCAGTTGCGGCTCGACTGCTCACCGCCGACCAGGCCCTTTTCAATCAGCACCACGCTGACGCCTTTTTTTGCCAGTTCATAGGCCGCAGCCGCCCCGGCGATCCCGGCACCAATCACCACCACATCCGCTGCCGGTGGGAAATGTGGGCTGTCCTGTACGTATCGAATCGGTGCTGGCATGTTGTTCCTTACCTGAAAATTTATTAATGAGGGCGGACCGGAAAAGAGGGTCCGCCCCTACAGCAATCTCGTCGCAACCTCGTTCGCCGCGACACCTATCTCATCGTAGGGGTCGACCATTTTTTTTGGTCGACCCGTGAAATTAATCTGCTTACAACGCGATATCGCTCTCCTGGTGCTCGTCGAGCCAGCCCTGGCGCAGCTCCGGTACCGCGCGCTTCAGGCGCTCATAGTACAGCTCGCTTGACGGCTTGTCGTAATCGGCGCGCGCCACCTGGGTGACCATGCGGCCATTTTTTACCACGATAATTTCGTCGCACACCGAGCGCACCGCGTGCAGGTCGTGGCTGATAAACAGCACCGACAGGCCCAGCTCGCGGCGCAGCTCGGTAATCAGATCCAGCACCGCCGCCGCTACCACGGTATCCAGCGCCGAGGTCACCTCATCACAGAGGATCAGGTCCGGCTCGGCGGCCAGCGCGCGCGCCAGATTGACGCGCTGCTTCTGCCCACCGGACAGCGACCACGGCTTGCGCCACAGCACGTTGCGCGGCAGGCGTACCAGGTCGAGCAGCTGGAACATCCGCCGCTCCAGCGCTGCACCGCGCAGCCCGTGGAACAGCTTCAGCGGGCGCTTGAGAATGGTCTCGATAGTGTGCGCCGGGTTGAGCGCGGTATCCGCCATCTGGAACACGTACTGAATGCGGCGCAGCTCGTTTTCCGGGCGCTGGTGCATATCCCCGGCAATATAGTGGCCGTTAAACAGAATATGGCCGCCGCTCGGCTTGTTCATTCCGGCTATCGCGTGCGCCAGCGTGGTTTTGCCGGAGCCGGACTCGCCGATAATGCCAATCGCCTGGCCGCGATAGAGCTTGAAGTTAATCTCTTCGAGGATCTTAATCTTCGGCTGCCCTTCGGCGTCGAGCGGGCCGTACCCGGCGCTGAGGTCGCGCACCTGCAGCAGCGGCTGCACGTTCTCATCCTGCTCCTGCCACGGGCTGGGGCGCGTTTTCTGCTTCGCCGCCTCCAGCAGCAGATGGCTGTACTCCGCCACCGGGGCGCGCAGCAGCTGCTCGGTGGTGCCGTATTCGGCGATATTGCCCTTTAGCAGCACCAGGATTTTATCCGCCATCTGCGCCACTACCGCCAGGTCGTGGCTGACGTAAATAGCGGTGGTGCCACGCTGGCGCACCACGCGGCGGAAGGCCTTCAGCACCTCCACCTGGGTTGTCACGTCGAGCGCGGTGGTCGGTTCGTCGAGGATCACCACCTCCGGGTCGCTAATCAGCGCCATCGCCGTCATCAGGCGCTGTAGCTGCCCGCCGGAGACCTGATGCGGATAGCGGTCACCGATGGTTTCCGGGTTGGGCAGCGCCAGTTCGCGGAACAGCTCAATCGCTTTGGTTTCAGCAGCGGCGCGGCTCATCACCCCGTGGATCACCACCGGCTCGACCACCTGGTCCATGATCTTCATCGCAGGGTTAAACGAGGCCGCGGCACTCTGGGCGATGTAGGCTACCTTGTTGCCGCGAAACTGGCACAGCTGCGCGGGAGTTAATGAGGTGACATCGGTTCCGGCCACGTGCACGGTGCCGCCCGCAATCTTGCAGCCGTGGCGGGCATAGCCCATCAGCGCCAGCGCAATGGTGGTTTTGCCAGAGCCGGACTCGCCGATCAGCGCCAGCACTTCACCCTTCTGCACGGTGAAACGAATATCGGAAACCAGGCTTAACTCATGGCCGTCGTCAGCGCTGGCGGTGACGCGCAGGTTCTCGACCGACACCATCGGGGTGGAGGCGTGTGGCGTAATATTCATGCAACCCCCTTAGCGACTACGGTTAATGAACGCATTGACTGTAAGCTGTCGATAAACAGGTTGGCGCCGATAGTCAGGCTGGCAATCGCCACCGCCGGCATCAGCACCGCCGGGGAGCCGTCAAACAACCCCTGCAAGTTTTCACGTACCAGCGTGCCCCAGTCGGCATAAGGCGGCTGAACCCCAAGGCCAAGGAAGCTCAGGCCGCTGAGCAGCAGCACGATATAGACGAAACGCAGGCCGAAGTCGGTGAGCATCGGGTGCAGCATATTCGGCAGGATGTCGTGGATAGCAACGTACAGGCGGCTTTCACCGCGCAGGCGCGAGGCCTGCACGTAGTCCATTGAACGCAGGTTCGAGGCCATGGCATAGGCGATACGGTAGGCGCCCGGCCAGTAGGTAAACACCGCGGTGATAATCAGCATCGGCAGCGACGAGCCAAACACCGCAACGATCATCAGCGCCAGAATTTTGCCCGGCAGCACCAGCATCGCGTCGTTGATGCGCCCCAGCACCTCCTCCAGCCAGCGCCCGGCGACCGCCGCCAGCAGCGCCAGCAGCGTACCCACCAGGCTCGCCAGCAGCGCGGCACTGAGCGCCAGGCCGATAGAGTAGCGCGCGCCGAACAGAATACGGCTGAAGATGTCGCGCCCGAGGTAATCGGTGCCGAACCAGAACTCGCGGCTGAAGTCGCCGAACAGCGGACCGCCGCCGATATCCTCAAGATTGTGCGGCGCCAGCGCGGTGCCGAATACCGCCATCACGATCCAGAACAGGGTGATCAGCAGGCCAATACGTCCGCTGACGGAGAGAGATTGAAAAAAGCGCCACGGCAGCGTGAGTGTGTTCATCAGCCCCTCCACTTAGGATTGAATGCAATAGTCAGGACGTCAGCAATCATCAGCAGTACCAGGTAGCAGACGGCGAAGAACATCACGCACAGCTGCACCACCGGCAGGTCGCGGTTGCTCACCGCATCAACCATCTGGCTGGCCAGCCCCGGATAACTGAAGATACTTTCGATAATTATCACCCCGCCAAACAGGTAGGAGAGGCTGAGGGAGATGGCGTTAGCAATCGGTCCGACCGCGTTGGGCAGCGCATGGCGCAGCATGGCACGCAGTGGGGAGACGCCTTTCAGCAACGTCATCTCCAGGTACGGGCTGTCCATCTGGTTGACGATCGCGGCACGCGTCATGCGCGCCATCTGCGCCACCACCACGCAGCACAGGGTCATCACCGGCAGCGCGAAGGTGCGCAGGAAGCCGAGAAAATCCTGATGCGTGGAGCCGAGCGACATCGCCGGCACCCAGTGCAGCTTAACGGCGAAGATGATCACCGCCACGGTCGCCACCAGGAACTCCGGCACCGCGACCACCGCCATGGTGCTGACCACCAGCGCCCGGTCCAGCAGCGAGCCGCGCTTCATTGCGGCAGTGATGCCGATGATCAGCGCGACCGGCACCGAGACCAGGGTGGTGGTCGCCGCCAGCTGGAAGGTGGCAGGAATACGCTGCGCCACCAGCTGGGTCACCGGCAGGTTACTGGCAAACGATGTACCGAAATCACCATGAAGCATTCCGAATAGCCAGCTGAAATAGCGCATCAGCAGCGGCTGGTCGAGCCCGAGCTGCTGGCGCAGCGCCGCCACCGTTTCTGCAGTCGCCGACTGGCCAAGGATCATCTGCGCCGCATCGCCCGGCAGCATGCTGGTAATGAAAAATACCAGCGCTGAGACGATAAAGAGCGTAAGTAAACCCGACCCTATTCGCCGGAGTATCAGTGTGAGAATGTACCGGTTCATCGCCGTTCTCCTGCTCAGTGTGTAGAGATTAAGCCGACAGCCACGCGAACTCATGGAAGCGGTAACCCATCATCATGCCCGATGGCCAGGCCTCCACCCCTTTCACCTTATTGCTACAGCCATCCATGGTGCTGATAAAGGCCGGGATCAGGGTGCCGCAGTTGTCGTACACCAGCTGCTGCATGTCGCCATACATCTGCTTGCGCTTCGCCTGGTCGCTTTCGCCGCGGGCGGCGCTCAGCAGCTGATCGAACTGGGCGTTTTTCCAGCCGGATTCGTTCCAGGGCGCCGAGGACTGGTAAAACTGCGAGAACAGCATATCCAGCGTCGGGCGCGGGTTAATTGAGCCGTAGCCGACCGGATCTTTCATCCAGTGCGCCGACCAGTAGCCGTCATACGGCACGCGGCGCACCGCAACGTTGAGACCCGCACTACGGGCAATCTGCTGCAGCAGCTGGCCGCCTTCTACCGCCCCTTCGATATTTGGCGTGGTGATCACTTCCACCTTCGCGCCGACCATATTGGCTTTTTTCAGGTGGAATTTCGCTTTGTCGAGATCCAGCGGGCGCTGCGGGATATCCTTATTGAACATCGGGTGCCACGGCGGAACCGGGGTATCGTTACCGACGGTACCAAAGCCCTGCAGCACGGTTTTCACGATCATTTCACGCGGCTGCAGATACTTCATTGCCAGCACGAAATCTGGGTTGCTGCCAGGCGCTTTATCGGTGCGAATAATCAGGTCGCTGTACATGCCGGACTTGCTCTCCATGATGGTGAACTGCCCGTTCTGCTTCAGGCGTTTCACATCGTTAGCGGAGAGCGTAGAGACGATATGCAGGTCGCCGGACATCAGCGCATTGACGCGCGCCGCCGGATCGGTGACGCCCATCAGCTCCACTTCGTCGAGGTGCGGCAGGCCCGGCTTCCAGTAATTTTTGTTCTTCGCGCCCAGGGTACGCACACCCGGCTGGAACGCCTTCAGGACGAATGGCCCGGTGCCGATGGCTTTGCTGAAGTCTTTGGTGCCGTCCTGCACAATCAGGAACGAGCTGGTGGCGAGGATAGACGGCAGGTCAACGTTGGCCTGCTCCAGCACGATCGAGACCTCGGTCGGGCTGACCGCTTTAATCTCTTTCATCTGGCTGGCGAGGGTGATCACCGTCGAGGCCACCGCCGGATCTTTATGGCGGCTGAGAGAGTAAACCACATCGGCGGCGCTCAGGGCTTTGCCGTCGTGGAAGGTGACGCCCGGGCGCAGTTTGATGCGCCAGTTGATACCGTCGGTACTGTCAAATGACTCCGCCAGCGCGGGCTGCGCCTTGAGGTTTTTATCCAGCTCGGTCAGGCCGCTGTAGAACATAAACTGGCGGCAGTAGTCGCCGCTGTTGCTGCCTTTGGCCGGGTCGAGGGTATCGCTGGCTGAGGCATTCGCCACCGCCGCACGCAGCTTGCCGCCCATTACCGGGGTTTCCGCCGCGAAGCTGAACTCCGGGAAGCCGATCAGGCCGGTACTCATCACCGCGCCGGCGGACAGCAGCTTCATCATGCCGCGTCGTGAAATGGCAACATCCGTTATCGCCTGGGTCAAATTCGGGTTAACGCGGCTAAATTCTTTGCGAAATTTACTCATCTGCACACCCTCAAAATCGTTATGGTTGAAATCGTTAAGAGAAGCGATCCTTCGCCTTATAGTAGAGACCCGCGACAGGCAGGAACCACGGTTTGCCAAAGTAGCCGGGAACCGCAGGCCAGGCGCTGCGCTGCCAGGGATTGTTATTGGCTTTTTCTGCAACCAGGTCCGCCATGACCCGCCCCATCCACACTGACATCTGGGTACCGTGCCCGCTGTAGCCGAGCGAATAGAACACCCCTTCGTGCTCACCCGCGTGCGGCAGGCGGTCGGCAGTCATATCCACCAGCCCGCCCCAGCAGTAATCAATCGGTACATCACCCAACGCCGGGAACATCTTCTGCATGCCGGCTTTCAGCACATCGCCGCTTTTGGCGTCGGAGGTCGGGCTGCTGACGGCGAAGCGCGCCCGTCCGCCAAACACCAGACGCCGATCGGCGGTGGTGCGGATATAGTTGCCCAGATTGAGCGACGTGACGTAGGTACGGTCACCCGGCAGGATCTGCTGTAATAAAGAGTCGGGCAGCGGTGCGGTGACGGTAACAAAGCTGCCGACCGGAATGATGCGGCGCTGGAACCAGTCAAACGGACCGATGTTGGAGCAGCCGGTGGCCATCAGCACTTTCTCAGCAACGATATCGCCCTGCGCGGTGCTGACGCGGTGACGGTAGCCGTTGAGGCGCGTCAGGCCGGTAACGGCACGCTGCGGATAGATGGCGGCGCCGGCACGGGCAGCGGCTTCGGCCAGCCCCACGCCGAATTTGCCCATGTGCATCTGCCCGCCGTGGCGCTGTAACAGCCCGCCGTGGAAGGCGGGCGAGTCGATTTCCCGCTTCACATCGTCGGCACTGAGGATTTCAACATCCGGGTCGACGTGGCGTTTCATCATCTCGCACGCCGCCACCAGCGACGGCAGGTGTGAGGCCTTGCTGGCCAGCTTCAGCTTGCCGCAGCGGCGGAAGTCGCAGTCGATCTGCTCGTCAGCTACCACGCTCTGCACGTAATCGACCGCATCGGCGAACGCCCGGTAGTAGCGCGTCGCCTGCTCCACGCCCTGGCTCTCCACCAGTGCCGAAAAGTTCTGCGCCACCCCGGTGTTACAGTGGCCGCCGTTGCGGCCGGATGCCTGGCTCATCACCTCGCCCGCTTCCAGCACCACCACGTTCACCCCGCTGCGCGCCAGGTTCAGCGCCGCCGAGATGCCGGTAAAACCACCGCCAATTACCACCACATCGGCGGTGGCAGGCAGGTCGCCTGTCGCTGCACCGGTGAATGCGGGTGCCGTTGCCTGCCAGAATGATTCCAGTTTCATCGCTCTGCTCCTCTGAGGCTTACAGCCCTACTACGCCAGGAAGTCCGCCAATATCTTTAATCTCGGTGTACTCGTAGGCCGGGTTGCCCGGGCCGTGACCGCGATTAACAAACACTTTGTTTTTGATGCCGAGGTCATAGGCGGTCATCAGGTCATAACGCAGGCTGCTGGAGACGTGCAGGATCTCTTCCGGCCCGCAGTTCAGCTTGTTGAGCATGTACTCGAAGCCCTTCATCTGCGGCTTATAGGCACCGACCTCTTCGGCGGTGATAGTCATGTGGATCGGGGCTCCGAGGCGCGGCACATGATTTTTGATCAGCTCATCGGTGGAGTTGGTCAGCAGCACCAGCGGAAACGCTTTGGCAACAGTGGCCAGGCCTGCCGGCACGTCGGGATGCGGCCCCCAGGTTGCGCAGGCGGTCATCACTGCAGCACAATCCTGGTCAGTACACTCCACGCCCCATTTGTTGCAGGTGCGGTACAGCGCGTTAGCCACCACCAGCGGATAGAGCTTAAATGCGCCCAGCACTTCATCCATGCGGTAGTGAGAGAAGTCGGTGGTGAAGGCCTCCATACGGTCCGGGCTGACGCGATCGGCGAACACGGCGGCGGCGGCACCGGCCATGTCGAAGTTGATCAGCGTGCCGTAACAGTCGAAGGTGATGTATTTCGGTTTAAACACAGCCATTACGCTACCTCTTTAGAGTTCGGTTTATGGATGAAATCAGTGACTAGAAGTCGATCAGTACGCTTTTGTATCGCTGGCAGGCTTCGAACGCCTGGCGGCCCAGATCTTTGCCAATGCCGGAGCCGTGGAAGCCGCCGGTCGGAATGATGAAGTCGCCGGAGCGGCCATAACGGTTGATCCACACGGTGCCAGCGGCAATGCCGCGCATCGCCCGCAGCGCACGATCAATATTTTTGGTGTGTACCCCGGCGCACAGGCCGTAGGTGGGGTGGGAAGCCAGCGCCAGGCCTTCGGCTTCCTCATCGAAAATCTGCACGGTGAGCACCGGACCAAAGATCTCCTCCTGCACCGCCGGGTTATCGTTGGTCACCCCCGCCAGCAGCGTCGGCTGCCAGAAATAGCCCTCTCCGGTATCTGCAAAGCGCTGCCCGCCCACCAGCACTTCCGCACCCTGCTGGCGTGCGCTGCTGACCACCGATTCGACCTTCGCCGCCTGGCGCTGGTCAATCATCGGCGCATAGCGGCTGCTTTCGTCCCAGGTCACTCCGGCGCGGAAGCCCTGGCACAGCGCAATCAGTTTGCTAATCAGCGCGTCGTGCACGCCGCGCTGCACAATCAGGCGGGTTCCGGCCACGCAGGCCTGGCCGCCGTTGGCGGTGAAGCCGCGCAGGATGCGCCCGGCCACTTCGCCAATATCGCCGCAGTCGTCAAACACCAGCTGCGGGCTTTTGCCGCCCAGCTCCAGCGTGACCGGCTTCATGCCGTTAAACGCCGCGTCACTCATAATGCGTGCGCCGGTGGCGGTTGAACCGGTAAAAGAGACTTTGCGCACCAGCGGATGCACCACCAGCGCGCTGCCGGTAACCGCCCCGCCGCCCTGGATAATATTCAGCACCCCGGCTGGCAGGCCCGCCTGCAGCGCCAGCTCCGCCATGCGCACGGTGGAGAACGGCGTCAGCTCGGAAGGTTTCAGCACCACGGCATTTCCTGCTGCCAGCGCCGGACCGCATTTCCACGAGGCCATCGACAGCGGGAAGTTCCATGGCGTAATCGCCCCGATTACCCCGTAAGGCTCCGGCACCAGCATGCCAAGACTGGCATCGCGCGTCGGCAGCACGTCACCGCTGTATTTGTCGGCACACTCCGCGTAGAAGCGAATCGCTTCGGCAGTAAAGGGGATCTCGTGATTAACCACGTCATGGATCGGGCGGGTAGAGCCAAGCGACTCCAGCTGTGCCAGCAGCGGATCGGACTCAATCAGGTCCGCCCAGCGTGTCAGTACTGCAGCGCGCTGGCGCGGCGGGCAGCTGGCCCAGCCGCTGGCGCGTGCGGCGCTATCCGCCACGCTGACCGCTTCATCAACCAGCGCCGCATCCGCCTGGTACAGCTCCCCCGCCAGCAGGCCATCGGAAGGACGCTTGACCGCCAGCTGCTCACCCTGCCCGCGAATATGCTGACCATTAATGAAATGTCCTGCGGGAAGTGCAATTTTATCCGGGTTAAAACTGAGCATGGTGTGTTCCTTATTTAGCCTGCTAACTAATGCTTTCTGGTACTGAGTAATATTGCATTTGTATTAAGCAATGCAGAAAGTATGCCAGCCCTGGGAAAAAATAATAATGCGTAAAAGCGGGGTGAAAAAAATTTTGTGCCGTAATGACGGTGGTTTTTTTCCAGTTAAGCCGACTATTTAAATAGATGATTTTCATCACAAAACGAATGCACCAGCGCGGTGAATCCGGTACTAAACTTGCACCAATTCAGCGCGGACGTTTTGTCAGGCTTTCATTAAGCCACGGGTTTATTTATAAAAAAGGCCCGCACCTTTTCGGGTGCAGGCCTTTTTTAACGCTTAAACTTTATTTAGCTTTTAAAGACTGCCGAAATGAAACGCTTTTGATTCGAGATATTCTTCAATGCCGTAGCGCGAGCCTTCGCGCCCGACGCCGGAGAGTTTAATTCCACCAAACGGCGCCACTTCTAAAGAAACAGAGCCGGTATTAAAACCGACCATACCAAATTCCAGCGACTCTCCTACTCGCCATGCGCGGCGAATATCTTCGGTGAAGAAATAAGCCCCAAGACCGTAAGGGGTATCATTCGCCATATTTATCGCTTCTTCTTCTGTGTCAAAAATAAACAGCGGTGCGACCGGGCCAAAGGTCTCTTCATCGGCAATGCGCATGGCGCGGGTGACGCCGCCAAGCACCGTCGGCGCCACGAAGGTGCCGTTACCGTTGCTGATGCCGCCGGTTAACAGCTCGGCGCCGTGGCTGAGCGCATCTTCAATATGGCCGTTCACTTTGCTTACCGCCGCCGCGTTGATCAGCGGGCCGATGGTGCTGCCGTCGGCAAAACCATCGCCCACTTTCAGCTTGTCCACCTCTTCCAGCAGGCGGGCGGCAAAGCGCGGGTAGATAGTACGCTGTACCAGAATGCGGTTGGCGCAGACGCAGGTTTGCCCGGCGTTGCGGAATTTACTCATCATCACCCCGCTGATAGCAATCTCGAGGTCGGCATCGTCAAAGACGATCAGCGGTGCGTTACCGCCCAGCTCGAGGCTCAGGCGCTTAATGCTGTCCGCGCTCTGCTGCATCAGTAGCTGGCCGATGCGCGTCGAGCCAGTGAAGGAGATTTTCCGCACCGTGCGGCTGCCGGTCAGGGTTTCACCAATCTCTTTGGGTAAGCCGGTGACAATCTGCAATACCCCAGCCGGGATGCCTGCGCGCTGCGCCAGTGCGATCAGCGCCAGCGCCGACAGCGGGGTCAGCTCCGACGGCTTAACGATGATCGGGCAGCCTGCGGCCAGCGCCGGGGCAACCTTGCGGGTGATCATCGCAATCGGGAAGTTCCACGGGGTAATGGCGGCGGCGACGCCAACCGGCTGCTTCAGCACCAGGATACGGCGGTCATCGCTCGGTGCCGGAATGGTGTCGCCATAAATGCGGCGTGCTTCTTCAGCAAACCACTTCACAAAACCCGCGCCGTACAGCACTTCGCCCCTGGCTTCCGCCAGCGGTTTGCCCTGCTCGGCGGTCATGATGGTGGCCAGGTCGTCAGCATTGTCGAGGATCAGCTGATGCCATTTCTCCAGCAGCAGCGCACGCTGCGCGTTCGGCGTCTTCGCCCAGCTTTTACGTGCCGCATCGGCAAAGGCTATCGCCTGCTCGGTTTCCTGAGCGCCGAGCGCCGGAATAGTACAGAGCACTTCGCCGGTTGACGGGTTGGTGACCGGCAGCGTTTCGCCGTTGAGCGCGCCCTGCCATTCACCGTTAAAAAAAGCCTGCTGGCGCAGCAGAGTAGCGTCCTGTAAACGTTGTGCGAGCATAGCGTCTCCTTAATAAGTTCATTTCACTTTAACGGAGGCGCGGCAATCAATGCTGCGTTATCACAGTGTGGGGGAGCGCGCGTAAAGGGGTTTTCGCCGGGGAAACGAAATTTTATGCCGTGGCCGGTGTCATCGCCATCACCTGTAGGGGTTGACCTTCTTTTTCGGTCAACCCGCTGTGTCAAAGGACTGTCTGTGAACACCGTATTTTTTGTAGGGGTTGACCTTCTTTTCCGGTCAACCCGCTGTGTCAAAGGACTGTCTGTGAACACCGTATTTTTGTAGGGGTTGACCTTCTTTTCCGGTCAACCCGCTGTGTGAAAGGGCCAATCGAAAAAGCGGATCGGCCCCTGCTGTTCTGCGATTTGCCGTTAAATCTGGAAATCGATCACCGTTTCCTCTTCGTTCAGCGACAGTGCCTGGCGCTTGATCTCTTCCAGTGACAGATTGGCGTTGCACAGCTCGAGGAACTGCCAGACAAAATTACGCTGCAGCTGGCCGCGCTTCAGGCCAAGCCACACGGTGTTTGACTCAAACAGATGGCGTGCTTCCAGCCGGGTGAGCTGCGAATGCTCATCCAGCTGGCAGGCCTGATCGGCCAGAATCCCCACGCCTAATCCCAGTTCAACATAGGTTTTCACCACGTCGGAGTCCTGGGCGCTCAGCACAATATCCGGCTTCAGGCTGGCACTGTGGAAGGCGCGATCCACGCGGGAGCGCCCGGTGATCCCCTGGCGGTAGGTGATCAGCGGATAACGGCTGAGCGCCGCCAGGGAAACCGGCTGCTGCTGCTCCAGCTCGTGCCCTTTCGGCACCAGCAGCGCGTGATGCCAGCTGAACCACGGGAAAGCCGCCAGCGCCGGGTTGTTGACCACCTGCTCGCTGGCGATGCCGATATCCGCCTCCCCCGCCACCAGCATTGAGACGATCTCCTGCGGAGAACCCTGGTTGAGTTCGAGACGGACATTCGGATAGAGCGCGCGGAAGGCCTTGATCACTTTCGGCAGGCTATAACGTGCCTGGGTGTGGGTGGTGGCGATGGTGAGGACGCCGCTCGATTCGTTAGTAAAGACATCGGCCAGGCGACGTACTTTTCCAGCTTCATCCAGAATGCGTTCGGCAATGGTCAGCAGAGCTTTACCCGGTTCGGTCATGCCGAGCAGGCGTTTGCCGCGGCGGATAAAAATCTCTACGCCCAGTTCATCTTCTAAATCACGTATATGGCGGCTGACTCCAGACTGGGAGGTGAACAGCGCATTAGCCACTTCGGTGAGATTAAACTCGCAGCGTGCCGCTTCCTTAATGATTTTAAGTTGCTGAAAATTCACGTGCGTTCCTCTCTCGGTTATCTGCTGGTTTACATCATGTTAAGGATGCAAATTGATAGCAACAAATAATAAAAAGAGGTTTTATATGCTTTTTAGCGATAAGGCGGGCGGTGAGGCGCGCGACTGCGCGCCCGGCACAAAGGGGAGTTAACTGACCAGCATCAGCTCGCGATCTTCCACCACCGGCTTATTAAGCAGCGACAGCAGAATGTTTTTCACCGCCTGCGCCGACGGCGACAGGGGTTCACGGGCAGAGACGTTAAGAGAGAGCGGCAGGTTCAGCGTCGGGCTGGTAATCCGCGCCATCCAGGCATTGGTCGAGCTGACCAGCGCGCGCGCCGCGGACTCTGGCAATACCGTCGCCCCCATACCGCTGGAAACTGCCGAGGTCAGCGTGGCGATGGACTCTATCTCACCGATAATACGCGCGCTGAGGCGGCGCAGGGAGAACGCTTCATCAACCCGTTTGCGCACGGCGCTGTAGTCACGCGGCAGGAACAGGTTCATCTCGGCAACGTCGGCGAGATCGATGCTTTGCCCCGGACAAGTGCTGGCGCCCACCAGATATAATTCCTCTTTCATCAGCGCAATGCTGGTGATGCCGGCCGTCGGCGCACGATCGTACAGCACCGCCATGTCAAGCTGTCCATTCATCACTTTTTCGTTTAGTGAAGCCCCGCTGTTTTCGTGTAAGTACACCAGCACGTCCGGGAACTGTTCACGCACGGTTTGCAGCAGCGGCATGGTCAGTGAGGAGGCGGCCGTACCCGGCGCGAGGCCAATCGAGACCTGCCCGCTCAGCGCCTGCCCGGCATTAATTACCGCAGTCTGTGCCTGCTCGCACTGGCGTAAAATCGTACGAGCGTGGGAATAGAGGATTTTACCCGCTTCGGTAGGCGTCACGCCGCGCTTGGTGCGGATCAGCAGCTGCTGGTCCAGTTCATTTTCCAGCGTGGCCACCTGCTGGCTCAGCGCAGGCTGTGCAATATGCAGGACTTCTGCAGCCTGAGTCAGGCTGCCGATGTCGACGATTTTTACGAAATACTTCAGTCGTCTTAAGTTCATAATGCCTCCGTCGCGTATCCCCGAATGCCAGCAGCGCTGGCGATTTATAATAAGTTTTCACTCTGACCCAATCAGGATTGCAAGCGGCGTGCCAGAATTTTCCTAACGGCTTCGCGCTCAGGTAAAGGGGGCGCTAACAGGCGGTAAAATAAGAGAATCTGATTACCGCTGGCGCAGAGATTAATGAGATTGATATCTGGCAGGTCAGAGCAGTTGACGGGATTGCACGCCGATGGTGCAGAAAATGCGTTGAGGATGTGCAGGTCTCTGACTTATGTGTAGAGAGGTAGTATCCCTCTTAAGGGTCGACCGGACCAAAAGGTCGACCCCTGCAATTTTGTAGCCTGTTAGCGTTTTTTACGGTTGCGGTACATATCAATCGATACTGCGGCGACAATAATCATCCCTTTGATAATGTCCTGCACGTAGGCATCGACACCGACGAAGGTAAAGCCGCTCTTGATCAGGCCGAGGATCACCGCACCGATCAGCGTGCCGGTAATGCGCCCGACGCCACCCATCAGACTTGAGCCACCAATAACCGCCGCAGCGATGGCATCCAGCTCGTAGCCCAGGCCCATACTTGACTGCCCGCTGCTGACGCGCGCCGCCAGCACGACCCCGGCCAGGCCGGACAGCCCACCGGCAATGGTGTAGACAATAATCAGATACTTATTGACGTTAATACCGGAAACTTTGGCAGAAACCATATTGCCGCCGATGGCGTAGACATATTTACCGTAGCGGGTGTGTTTCAGCGCGATATGGAAGATAACCGCGACAACCAGGAAGATAATCACCGGCATTGCACCCTGACCGATGGAGGTAAAGCCGTCGGACAGGAAGCTGATAGGGTTACCCTGGGTGTAATACTGTGCCAGACCGCGAGCGGAAACCATCATCCCCAGCGTGGCGATAAACGGCGGGATGCCGGTTTTGGTGATCAGCACGCCGTTAACGATACCGCACAGAATGCCCACCCCGATCCCCGCCCCTATCGGCAGTACCGCCGGCATATCCACCAGTGACGGGAACATGGGCGAGAGGCTTTCCGAGGTTTGTGCCAGGCTGGCCGCAACCACCGCCGTCAGCGCAATGACCGAGCCGGAGGATAAATCGATACCGGTAGTAATAATGACCTGCGTTACCCCCACCGCGATAATCCCGATAATGGCTACCTGCAGCACAATCAGCACCAGGCGGTTCGGGTTCATCAGAAATGACTGATCGCGTACATACCAGCCGAAGGCTTCAAAAATCAGCGCGATACCCACCATCACCACAAAAATACCGGTATCTTTGGGCAGCTTGCTTTTAACATTATCAAAAAACGATGGCGCTTCAGCCGACTGTTGCGTTGTCATTTTCATCTCACTCATGTTGTTTACCTCACGCCCTTATTCGGACGCCAATGACAAAATGGTTTCCTGGTCGGCGTCTTCTTTATCGAGGATGCCGGTAATACGTCCACCGTGCATCACCATCACGCGGTCACTCATACCGATGATTTCCGGCAGTTCAGAGGAGACCATAATGATGGCGACGCCCCGGCTCGCCAGTTCGCTGATCAGGCGGTAGATCTCCGCCTTCGCACCGACGTCAATGCCACGGGTAGGTTCGTCAAGGATAAGGATTTTCGGCTGTGCCAGCAGCCAGCGGGCGATTAACACCTTCTGCTGATTACCGCCGCTGAGGTTGTTAATAATCTGGTCCATGGTCGGCGTCTTGATATTCAGGCGCTTAATCTGTTCCAGGCAGTCTTTCGCCATATTGCCATGATTGACGAAGCCGCCTTTGGCGCTGTAGTCAGTCATTTTGACGATGCTCATGTTCTCCATCACCGACAGCACAAGGAACAGGCCCGACTTCTTACGGTCTTCCGTCAGGAAGGCGAGGCCTTTTTCAATCGCGCTGGCCGGGGAATCGATGGTGGTCGGTACGCCGTCGATCAGGATCTCGCCGCTGTCTGTCGAGGTCATACCAAACAGGCTTTCCATCACTTCACTGCGGCCGGCACCCACCAGCCCGGCGACGCCGAGGATCTCACCGCGTCGCACGCTGAAGCTGATGTCCTGGAATACGCCGTTGCGCGTCAGATTACGCACCGTCAGCACATCTTCACCGATATTGCTGTCAGTTTTCGGGAACAGCTGAGTGAGCTCACGCCCGACCATCTGGGTAATCAGCGACTGACGCGTGTAGTTGGCCGTCTCGTTACTGCCGACCCAAGCGCCGTCACGAAACACGCTGACTTCATCGGTAATGGCAAAAATTTCATCCATTTTGTGGCTGATATAGA
Organism: Erwinia aphidicola; assembly: GCF_014773485.1. Lineage (GTDB taxonomy): Bacteria > Pseudomonadota > Gammaproteobacteria > Enterobacterales > Enterobacteriaceae > Erwinia > Erwinia aphidicola. The sequence continues at coordinate 410,340 of NZ_JACXBP010000006.1, forward strand.
TGATGGCTTTTCCCTGCGAACGCAGGTCACGAATAATGGTGAACAGATGCGCCACTTCGGTTTCCGTCAGTGCCGATGTCGGTTCATCCATGATGACGATGTCTGAGTTCCACGACACCGCTTTGGCGATCTCCACCATCTGCTGGGAGGCGATACTGAGATCGCCCACCATCTGCTCGGGACGCAGGCGAATATTCAGCTTAACCAGCAGATCTTTGGTTAAGCGGTTGAGCTTGCCGTGGTCAACGAAGCCGAATTTCATCGGCTCGCGACCCAGCCAGATATTTTCGGCGACCGTCATATGCGGTACCAGATTCAGCTCCTGGTGGATCATGGAAATTCCCGACCGCAGCGCATCCAGCGTGTCGGTAAACTGTACGGGTTCACCCTTAATGCGGATCAGCCCCTCATCGGGACGGTAGATCCCAATGAGGCACTTCATTAAGGTGGATTTCCCCGCACCATTCTCCCCCATCAGAGCATGCACCGTTCCCGGCTTGATTCGAAACGAGACGTTACTTAACGCCTTAACGCCCGGGAAAAATTTGCTGATGCCTTCGGCTTCTAGCGCATATGCGGTCATTTACTACCTCCGTACAACCGGTTCAGAGAACGTTATTTCTGGTTTTTACTGGTGAACTTCTCGTAGTTCTCTTTGGTGATCAGCTGGAAGGGAATATCAACAATCGGCTGCACTTTCTCACCTTTCACCAGCTTCACAGCGGTCTGTACGGCACCTTCGCCCTGACCTTTAGCGTCCTGGAATACGCTGGCAACCATCTTGCCGTTCTTAATCATCTGCAACGCATCCGGTGTGCCATCGACGCCCGCCACCAGGATGTTATTAGGGTTTTTACCTAATGCCTGCAGCGCACCAATCGCCATTTCGTCGTTGTTTGACGCAATCGCCTGGATATCATCACCCGCGGTCAGCCAGTTACTGGTGACGTCTACCGCATCGTTACGGGTGAATTTCGCGGTTTGTTTCTGTACCACTTTCAGGCCAGGATATTTCGCCACAATGGCTTCCACGCCTTTGGTACGCTCGCGCGTGGCTTCGTTGGCGAGGTCACCTAACAGAATGGCGACGTTACCCTTGTAGTTCATGCGTTTTGCCAGCGCTTCCATCTGCAGGCGGCCTGCCAGCTCGGAGTCAGAACCGACGAAGGCCATTTTGCCGGTCAGGGTAGTGGCGGGTTTGCGGTTGACGAACACCAGCGGGATGCCGGCTTTGGTGGTGAGATCAACAATGGGTTTAACGGCGTTGGTATCTACCGGGTTAACGATGATGGCATCGACGCCCTGGCCGATGAAGTTTTGAACCTGTTGCAGCTGCTGTGCGACATCGCCTTTAGCGTCTTCTACCTGGCCTTTAACATTCTCTGCCTTCATCTCATTGTTGATTGAGTTGCGCACGATAGTTAAAAAGTTGTCATCAAACAGTGCCATAGAGACGCCAATCTGGAGATCTTTGGCAAAGCTGGTGACAGGTAACATACACACTAACAGTGACGCTAAAATTGTTTTTTTCACGTTCATGGCAAAGCCCTTATTATCGTTAGCATGCGAAGGTTCGCTGATACGGCGAATGAAAAATTTCTTTTACATTCACTCAACTTCACCGACGGCTTTATTAAAATGTAGGGGGTGACTATTTCGGGTAATACTCTCTTTCAGGGTACGGCTAATCGGGTCTGTCTTTTATTTATATAAACAACAGGTTAGTTAAAACTCACACCACCTTCTTTGCGCATCCCCGCTGGCGTCATCGCAAAACAGTTTTTTTGTTTCATAATCACACCAACTGAAACTTTCACTATGAAAGCATCGAAACGCATGTTTTAAAATCAGCAAATAACAAAAATTTGACACACCTCTAACATCGGCAAGGGAAAGGCGGGAAAGTGAGATCTGGCGCAGAGATTGAGGAACGAGCAGAAATAAAGGAAAAGTATCAGAACGCTGCTTTTGTCAGCAAACGCACTCAGGTTGTCGATTGGTACTTTGACATTTCGCAGGCACGCCGTTAACATGCGCCCCGTTCACACGATTCCTCTGTAGTTCAGTCGGTAGAACGGCGGACTGTTAATCCGTATGTCACTGGTTCGAGTCCAGTCAGAGGAGCCAAATTCTATTCTCATCGCACTGTATGGATCCTGTTGCTATCCAGGTTCAACAAGCCCGCGTGAAAAACCTCCCGATGTTTCTTTAGTCTCCCCTCTCCCCAAAAAATTGCTTGATTTACCCGCTGCCTGCTCAGTAACCTGTCGCAGTTCACACACCTTTAAACTTTATGAAACGGATTTTCATGAAACGGACTTTTCCTGCGGACGTCTGTCCACCCAAGACGCTGAGACGTATTCTCGCCGGGCTGCTCTTCGCTGGCGCTTCCCCGTTACTGGCTGCCACGCCATCCGACGCGCCCGACCGGGCTGCTTCCGCTATTGACGCGCGCGAACAGCAGCGCCAGCAAGAGCGCGAGCGCGCCCTGCAAAGCCAAAATAACCCGCAGTCCGATGTGCGCCTTGCCCGCCCTGAGCTTGAGCGAACCCAATATCCCGCTGACGAGCACCCCTGTTTTACCATCAACCGCATCGCCCTGGTCGGTGAGTCTGCCGGGCGTTTTCAGTGGGCGCTGAAAGCCGCCGCTGACGCCAAAGGGCGCTGCCTGGGCGGCCAGGGCATTGTGCTGGTCATTAATCAGGTGCAAAACGCCATACTGGCTAAAGGCTGGGTCACCACCCGCGTGATGGCGCAGGAGCAGGACCTGACCACCGGCGTGCTGACCCTGACCCTGCAGCCCGGGCGCATCGGGGAGATACGCTTTGAGCAACCCGTTTCGTGGCGCGGACGACTGTGGAACGCCCTCCCCGCCTCATCGGGCGACATGTTGAATCTACGCGACATTGAGCAGGGGCTGGAGAATTTCCGGCGGGTGCCCAGCGCCGCGGCCGATATCAAAATCGTCCCCGGCAGGCAAGATGCCACCAGCGACCTGCTGGTCAACTGGCAGGAAGCCCGGCCGGTGCGGCTTAGCCTGGGGCTGGATGACAGCGGCTCTAAAAGTACCGGGCGGTATCTGGGTTCCGCCACGTTAGCCCTTGATGCCCCCTTTGCGCAGAACGACCTCTTTTACGCCAACGTGGGTAAAGATCTGTTCCAGCACGGGCCGTTTGGCAACCGCTCGCACACCCTGAACTACTTTTTCCCGCTGGGCTACTGGGGTGTTGCCGCCAATTACAACGACTACACCTACCACCAGAATATCCCCAACGCCAACGAAGTGCTGCGTTACAGCGGTAAAAGCGACAACGCTCAGCTGACGCTCTCCCGGCTGCTGTACCGCGACCAGTCGCACAAAATCACGCTCAACCTGCGCGGCTACCGCAGGCACTCGACTAACGCCGTAAACGACATCGATATCGAACAGCAGAAGCGGCGCACCGCCGGCTGGGAGCTGGGGCTTAACCAGCGCAGCTACCTTGGGACCACCACTCTGGACGCAAATATCAGCTGGCGGCGCGGGACCGGCGCGTTCAACGCCCTTCCCGCCCCGGAAGAGTCGCGTCATGAAGGCAGCGCTCGCACGGGGATCGTGCTCGGGGACCTGAGTATCAATCAGCCCTTTACCCTGGGTGGGCAACCGTGGCGGATTTACACCAGCCTGCGCGGGCAGTGGAGCCCGAACGCGCTGACGCCCCAGGAGCGCATGGCGATTGCCGGACGTTACACGGTGCGTGGCTTTGACGGCGAACAGGTGCTGTCCGGGGAAAAAGGCCTGCTCTGGCGTAACGATATCGCCTGGAACGTATTCGCACGCGGCCACGAGCTCTACCTCGCGGCCGACTATGGGCGGGTAGACGGCCCGGGTACCCGATACCTGGTCGGTCACCAGCTTGCGGGCAGCGCGGTTGGCGTACGCGGCGCGCTGTGGGGCCGGTTCAGTTATGACCTGTTTGCCGGCCTGCCGATCTACAAGCCAGCAGGCTTCCACACCTCGGGTGCCACGGCAGGCTTTAGCGTTAATCTGGAAATCTGAAACCCGGCAGGGCGTGATTACGCCCCCTTTTTTGACAATGGACGAAACGGACTGACTTTACTCAGGGAAGAACCTCATGAACAAACATTGCTATCGCCTGATATTTAGCCGCACCCACGGAGAGCTGCGGGTCGTATCCGAACTGGCCCGCAGCTGCAGCAGCGAACCCGGACAGCATCGCGGTGTCGGCATCGCGGGGGAGAACCGTTTATGGGTGACCCTGCGGCGTGCGGTATGGCTGCTGGGGCTGGCAATGTTTGCCGCGCCGGTGATGGCCAGCGGCATTGTGGCCGACGGCAGCGCCGCGCCCGGCCAGCGGCCGGAGGTGATCGCCACCCAGAACGGCCTGCCGCAGGTCAATATCACCGCCCCTAACCAGGCCGGGGTGTCGCATAACCAGTATCAGCAGTTCGACGTCGATCACAAAGGTGCCATCCTCAACAACTCGGCGGTGATGACCTCCACCCAGATGGCCGGCATGATCCAGGGCAACCCCAATCTCAATCCCAATAGCGCGCCGGCGCGAGTGATCCTCAATGAAGTGAACAGCAATAATCCCAGCCAGCTGCGTGGCTTTCTGGAAGTAGCCGGCGGCAAGGCGCAGGTGATTGTGGCTAACCCTGCCGGCATTGTGTGCAACGGCTGCGGCACCATCAACGCCGGGCGCATGACGCTGACCACCGGCAAGCCGCAGATGAACGCAGACGGCAGCCTGGCGGGGTACCAGGTTGAGCGCGGCGTGATAAGCGTTGAAGGGGGCGGCCTCAACGGTGACGCCCGGCATGATACCGGGTACGTCGACCTCCTCGCCCGTGCGGTAAAGGTTAACGCCGGGGTCTGGGCCAAAGAGGAAGTCTCGGTGGTCGCCGGCCGCAACCGTATCAGCGCGGACGGAAAAAGCGTGGCGCCGCTCTCAGATAACGGCAGCGCTAAGCCCCAGATGGCGATAGACATGGGCCAGATGGGCGGCATGTACAGCGGCAGTATCCGCATGATAGGCACCGAAGCCGGGGTGGGCGTGCGCAATCAGAACGCGCAGGTTCAGGCGGGCAAGACGCTGACCGTCAGCAGTGAGGGCAGGCTCAGCTGGCAATCAGATGCGCAAAATGCGGCCACGCAGGCCGGTGGCGATATCAGGATGGCAGCCAGAGACGCCGTCGACTATCAGGGTAAATTACACGGCGGCGGCCAACTCTCCGTACAGAGCCGCGAGGGTAAGCTGACGCAGTCAGGCACTCTCGCCGCGGCGGGTGATGTGCAGCTCAACGCCGCTCGCGGCATAGCGAGCAGCGGGCACCTTCTGGCGGGCAGCGATGCCAATAGCCAGATCAACCGCGATGCCAGCCTGCGCCTGGAAAGCCAGGGCGATATTCGCGCCAGCGGCAGCCTGCTCAGTAAAAAAGAGGTTGATGTGAGCGGACGCCGGGTCGACATCAGCGGCGCGCACGTCGCGGCCAGCCGTGCCCGGCTAAACGCCCGGGAAGGCGGCGCGGCGCTGCGAGATTCAGCGATAGACAGCAAACAGTTGGTCATCAACACCGCCGCTGATATTGATGCGCGCCAGGCTCAGGTGAAGGCCGGCCGCTGGGACGTCACTGCGAACAACCTGTTCAACCAGCAGGCTACCTGGTCCCAGACGGGAAGTGGTGAAAGTCGCTTCGCGCTGACGGGACGGCTGGACAACAGTGACGGCACCATAGAAAGCCGCCAGCTCAGTTTCAGCGCGGCGGCGCTGACCAACTCGCGCGGCAGCCTGCTGGCACTCGATAACGCGGCGCAGCAGTGGCGAGTCAGTGGCCTGCTCGACAATGCGGGCGGCGAGATCGGCAGCAACGGCGACCTGCGGCTTGACGCCGGCAGTCTGGACAATCAGAACGGCACGGTAAAAACCCAGGCCGCGCTGGCGGTGACCACCTCCGGCGCGGTCAGCAACGCGGGTGGTAACCTGCTGGCCGGTAACGCCCTGACGCTCAGCGCGGGCGGTGATGTCAGCAACGAGTCCGGCACCCTGAGCGGCGGCCAGCTCACCCTCAGCGCGACGGGGCTGCTCGCGAATGGCAAGGGTGAAATCAGCGGTCAGTCGCTGATGCTGACGACCGGCAGTCTGAATAACGCCCTGGGTAAGATCGTCGCCCAAAACGATGTCACCCTGACAGCGCAGCAGGGGCTGAACAATGCCGGCGGCTGGCTTGAAGCCGGAAATGGCCTCGCGTTAAACGCCGGGGGCGACTGGGATAATCGTGGCGGTACCGCCCAGGGCGGCCATCAGGTCAACGCCAGTGCGCTGTCGCTCGACAATACTGGCGGCAGGCTGCAGTCCGGTGGTGACCTTAGCCTGAAGAGTTCAGGCGATATCCTTAACCGCACCGGCAAGCTGACCGCGCAGCAGGCACTCAGGGTCAACGCAGGCGCGGCCAGCCTGTTTGACAATGACGGCGGTTCGCTGCAGAGCGGCGGCGCCCTGACCCTGCAGGGCGGACGGCTGAACAACCGTCAGTCGGGGCGGATTTACAGCCAGAACGCACTGTCACTCAGCCTTGACGGGGAATGGAACAACCAGGGCGGTACCCTGACCGGCAGCGGCAGCAGCTGGGTGCGCGCTGCAAACCTGCTGAATGCTCAGGGGGCTATCAACGCGCTGGACAGCCTGGACATGCAGTTCAGCGGGAAGCTGGATAACGGTCAGGGACGTATTTTCAGTCAGCTGTCGCAAACGCTCAACGCGCAGTACATTGTCAATGTTGGTGGCTGGATGGGCAGCCAGGGCAGCTGGCACGCCGTCAGCGGCAGCTTTGACAACGCGCAGGGCAGCGTGCAAAGCCAGCAGGATGCGCAGCTTGCAGCGAACTGGCTGGGCAATGCGCAAGGCGCCCTGCAGTCGGCGGCGGACCTGGTGCTGCACGTGGCGCAGGATATCGATAACCACGGCGGCAAGGTTTCCGCGCAGGGGGTGCTTGCCGTGCAGGGCTCGACTGCGGATGCCCATGCCGGGGCAATCAACAATGCGGGCGGCCAGTGGCTGGCGGGAGAGGCACTGAACATTGCCGCCCTGAGCCTGAACAACAGCCAAAACGGTCAGCTGTACAGTCAGAAGCTGCTGCGCCTGAACCTGAACGGCGAACTGGATAACCGTGGCGGCAGGCTGCAGAGCGGCGACGCGCTGTCGCTTGACGCACAGGCCCTGAACAATGCCGGCGGCACGACAGACGCCCGGCAGGCGCTGACGCTGCGCATCCTCAGCCTGCTTGATAATACTGGCGGGACAATACGCAGCAACGGTGACCAGCGGGTCACGGCGGGCAATATCAATAACCGACAGGGCGTATTCAGCAGCCGCGGTGACATTGACCTGGCCACGGCACAGCTGGACAACGCCGGCGGCACGCTGATCGGTCAGGGTGCAGGCACCTATCACATTGCGCGGCTTGACAACCAGCAGGGCAAGGTTCACAGCGCGGCATCGCTGACGCTTGACGCCACGCGGGTGAATAACCAGGGCGGCCAGCTCGTCGCCATGCAGGCGCTGAAGCTCAGGGCGGACGCGCTGGACAACAGCGCTCAGGGGACGATCAGCAGCCAGGCGTCGCTTGACCTGCAAGCTGACAGCCTGAACAACCGCGACGGCGGCCTGATCCTGGGCACCACCCACACCGGCATCCGCGCGCGCGACATCGACAACGCAGCGGGACGGCTGCAAAGTGCGGGCACCCTCACCTTCACGGATGTCGCCACGCTGGATAACCGCCAGGGACAACTCCTTGCCAACGGTAATATCGCCATTAACGGCGGACTGTCGCCGAGCGACTCACCGCTCGCCCTGCTCAATCAGGGTGGACGGATAGAGAGTGCCGGTGACCTGACCCTGCATACGCGCACCCTGGAAAATCAGCGCGGCACCCTGCTCGGGCTGCAGTCGCTCACGCTGAGCGCGCAGCAGGATTACACCCGCACCGCGGGCGAAACCGTCAGCAGCAACGGTAAGGTGACGTTCTCCCTGAGCGGTGCCTTTACCAACCTGGCGGATTGGTTGCTACCGGGCGAACTCATCCTCAATGCGGCCAGCATCACCAATCCGGCGGTCCTGGTGGGCAAGACACTTCAACTGACGACCGGGACCCTGCAAAACAGCGGGCGCATTGAAGCGGATACCATGACGATGAACGTCGATACCCTGGACAACGCCGCGGCGCTGATGGGCGACGATATCACCGTGCGCGCGCGTGCTCTCGACAACCACGGCCAGCCTGCGGTCATCGCAGCGACCCACCGCCTGACGTTGCAGGCCGGGGAGCGCCTGAACAACCGGGATGGCGCCCTGCTCTACAGCGGCGACAGCCTGTCGCTTCACAGCGATGACCTGATTGAGAACCGGGCGAGCTTTATCGAAGCGGACGGCGACCTGGCCGTCGAGGCCCGCCGGCTGGACAATCTGCGCGAAGGTCTGGAGATCCAGCGCGATGCCGAAAAGAGCGACTACAAGTGGCACCGCTACAACTACTACTGGCGCACCTATGGTTCGGCCGTCAACCCCGATAAAAGCACCATGGCACCGACCACCCAGCAGCTGACTTTCCAGGATGATGCGGCGGCGCAGAGCAACCGCTACGGCACCCTACTGGCCATTGATGCGGCGGGCAAGCGTGCGCAGGTGCGCGTAAAAGATAATAAAGGCCAGCTGACCGACCTGTGGGTTAACTACCTGGCGCTTAAGCCGAATGCCGACGGCAGCTACGCGATGACGTTCTATGAAACGCGTGGGGGAAACCAGCTGGCAACCATCCCGACGCCCTATCAAAACGGCTTCCACTGGGAGCACGACTGGACGCAGGTGCTGACCTGGGACCCCGAAAAGCACATTGATATCGACAGCGCACCGTTTATTACCGATTACAACAATTTCCGCGAACGTACCGAGAGCGGCACGGTGACCCGCGACAGGCTGGTTTCCGAAGGCATCGGCGCGCGCATTCTGGCAGGCGGCAATATGCTGCTGCGCATTACCGGGCAGTTGCTCAATGACGCCAGCGTCATCACCGCCGGTGGCAACCTGACGCAGGATGGCGGTGGCAGCGTGGACAACCGCGGTTACTCGGTCAATGAACGGCGCCAGTCAGTGATTGTCGACCATTACGACAAGGACACTCATCACTGGTATCCGACGTTCAACCGCGATGAAACCACGGCGCTGACTACCGTTGACGGCATTATTACCGGCAACGGCACGGTGACCATCAACGGCGCCAGCATGACCAACACCACGGTAAACCAGGCGCAAATCAGCCGGCTTGAGTCGGCATTAAACGCCGTAGACGCCGAACGTGCCGAACTGGAGCGCAACCCGCTGGCCTTTACGGTTGAAGGTGCTGCCCCCGTGGTTGGCGACACCGCGCTTGCGCCGGGCGCCACCCCCTCCTCGCCGCTGGGGCGCCCGCTGCTGCCGGCCGAGCTGGCGCTTACCCAGTTACAGCATCTGGGCAATGTGGCGACCGCCATTCCCAATAACGCCCTTTTTGCCCAGCATACGGCGCCCGCCAGCCCGTTCCTGGTGGTCACCGACGAACGCTTTACCAACCGCGATAAGTTTATCAGCAGCGATTACCTGCTCGACCGGGTGGGCTATGACCCGGCGCAGGTGCACAAACGCCTGGGCGACGGTTTTTACGAGCAGCGCCTGGTGCGTGAGCAGGTGCTGGCACTCACCGGTAAAGCGTCCGTCAAGGGGGAAGATGCGATGGCGCAGTACCAGCAGCTGATGAACAACGGTAGCCAGGTCGCACAGGACTTCCATCTGGTGCCCGGCGTGGCCCTGACGCCGGAGCAGATAGCCGCGCTGCAGCAGGACATCGTCTGGCTGGTGAGCGAGACGGTGCAAACGGCCGACGGCCCGCAAACGGTGTGGGTACCGAAAGTCTACCTGGCGCAGAGCACGCTGCGCCTGAGCGGGGATGGCGCGGTGATTGGCGGCGGCAATCTGCAGCTCTCGGCCAGCAGCATCACCAACGCCGGCAACCTGTTTGCCGACAAGGCCCTGACGGTCGACGCCGGGCAGTTCATGCATCAGGGTGGTGACATCAAGGCCGGCAGCATTGACGTGCAGGCAGACACCCTGTCGATGAGCAGCAACCTGCAGGACGCGCTGCGCCAGGCGACGATGAGTGCCGACGACATCAGCCTGCGCGGCACTGATATCGGTCTTGCGGGCGCCAAGCTGACTGCAACAGATACTCTCAGCCTGAGCGCGCGCAACAATCTGACCATTACCACCGCCAGAAGCAGCCACACGGCTGACCTCGGGGTTATCTCCGGCTCAATGGGCAACCGTACACGCGGCGGCACGGAGGCGGCCGGCTCCCGGATGGCGCAGGTTAGCGGCGAATGGCAGCAGGCGCTGGGGAGCGAGCTTAACGCCGGCGGCAATCTCACGCTCAATGCCGGGCGTGACGTGACGCTGACGGGCAGCCAGCTTCAGGCAGGCGGCCAGCTGGGCGTGCAGGCCGGGGGTAATATCAACCTCCTTGCCGATAAGACCAGCAATAGCACGCACCTGGACGCCAACAGCCGGACTTCGTCAGTCAGCAACAGCCGTGAGGAACAGCGCCTGGCATTAAGCGCACTCGGCGGAGACCAGGGCGTCACCCTGGTGGCAGGCAACCAGCTGCTGGCCGAAGGCGCACAGGTTGCCAGCAAAGAGGGCCGCATCGGCATCAGCGCGCAGGACGTGACGATTAAGGACGCACGGACCCACACGCAGGACCAGGACAGCGAAAACAAACGCGAGGGCAAGACTAAAAGCCATCGCATCGAGCAAACCACACGCGAGACCAGCAGCGGCAGCACCTTCAGCGGTCAGCAAGGGGTCACGGTTATCGGGCGTGAAGGCAATGTCACCGTCACCGGCAGCGCCCTGCACAGCGACCAGGGCGCCATCGCCCTGCAGGCGAAGCAGGATGTGACCCTCAATACCGCCACCGAACGCGAGTCAACCTTCAGTGAAGAACGGTCTCAGAAAAAGGGCTTCCTGAAAAAAAGCAGCAGCCACAGCGTGGCGCATGACGCCACCACGCGCGAGACAGGTACCCTGCTCAGCGGGGAGAGCGTCAGCGTCAGCGCTGGCAATGACCTGACGGTCACCGGGTCGGCGATTGCTGCCGACCGCGATGTGAACCTGCAGGCCGGACATAACGTTGATATCGGTGCGGCCACCGAGACCGACACCCACTACCGGCTGGATGAGAAGAAAAAGAGCGGCCTGCTGGGCAGCGGCGGCATCGGCTTTACGATTGGTAAGCAGTCGAGCAAACACGAAGTCGACGAGAAAGGCAGGACCCAGAGCCAAAGCGTCAGCACCGTCGGCAGCAGCCAGGGCAATGTCAGCATCACCGCAGGCAACCAGCTGCACATCGGCGGCGCCGACCTGGTGGCGGCCAAAGATCTGGCGCTGAGCGGTGACAGCGTGGCTATCGACCCCGGCTACGACCAGCGCACCCGCCGGGAAACCTTCGAGCAGAAGCAGAGCGGGCTTAACCTGGCGCTGTCGGGCAGCGTGGGCAGCGCGCTCAACACCGCCGTCAGCACGGCTCAGCAGGCAAGAAAGGAAGGCGACGGACGCCTGAACGCGCTGCAAAACACCAAAGCGGCGCTGTCCGGCGTGCAGGCTGCACAGGCCTGGGCGCGTGACGACGCCCTGAACGGGGCGGCGGATGCGAAAAATGCCGCAGCCGGCCTGCAGTCGGGTGATAAAGGTGCCGCGCAGGGGGCCACCAACACCGTTGGCGTTACCGCCTCCTGGGGCAGCCAGTCGTCGAAGAGCGAAACTCGCACCGACAGCCGCCAGTCGCAGGGCAGCACGCTCAACGCCGGGCAAAACCTGTCGATAACGGCAACCGGTAAGAATAACGCCGCGCAAAGCGGCGATATCGCAATATCCGGCAGCCAGCTGAAGGCGGGCAAAAACCTGACGCTTGAC
>NZ_JACXBP010000007.1 GCF_014773485.1 Erwinia aphidicola
TCCGGCGTCAGCGCAAAGTCGAGGAACTGGATACCACTGTTCTGGACCAGCGTCATATTGGGTTTAAAATCAGCAATCGTCGCCAGCATCATTATTTACTCTCACGCTTCATGGTCATCGGCAGCACCGTGTCGGCATTGTAGCTGCCGCTGCACTCGGCAGGCCCGCTCAGGCCCTGTTTACACACCAGTTCCGGCATCTGATAGCGCGAACCATCGCTGCATCGCGCTTTCGTGCGGCTGTTAATCACCAGGTTGCCGGAGGACATCAGCCCGGCGAATACCTCCACCTTACAGCTAACGCCGTCGCCCTGGGTGATACGCGCCGTCCCTTTGCCATTTTTCAGCTGATATTTCAGCATCGGCGGGGTGCCGGTTGGCAGATTTTTCTGCACCAGTACGCGCCAGTTACCGTTAAGGAACTTGGTCGAGCCAATTTTGACCGCATCGGCAGGCAGCACCAGATCGTCTTTCGCCACCGGGCGCGCGTCTGCGACAGCTTCCACCGCCGGTTCAGCCGCGGTCGCTGCTGCCGGGGCCGCAGCGGGTGTAACGGCAGCCGGGGCGATAATCGCCGGTGCCAGTGGCAGAGTAGGTGCAGCAGCCGGAGCGACCGGTGCGGCTGGCGCATTCGCAGCTTGCGGTGCGGCAGGCTCGGGCTGTGCGGCGGGTTCAGGCGCTTTCACCTCTTCAGGCGCTTTATCGCTACAGCTTTTCAGCTGCACGCCAAAGGCAATCAGCAGCACCACGGCCGGAACAACCCAGCTGTAGCGCAGCCAGGCTTTCATCGGTGGTTTTGCCGCAGGCGTAGCGGGGACCGCCGGGGCTGGCTCAGGTGCGATTGCCTCCGGCTCGTCAATAATTTCCAACGGCGGAATAGTGGGCATCACTCGCGGCGCGGCGGCGGGTTCAGGGGTAATCAGCGGAGCAATAACCGGCGATACCGTAGCCGCAGCGGGTGCAGGGGCTGCCGCGACGGGTGCAAGGCGCGACAGGCCGAGCTGCGGCTCATCATCTTCCACTGCGCGCAGGCAGTCGAAAGCGTCCTGGCGGGATTTTTTATCCAGGCTGACAAAGCCCCAGAAGGTGATCACCGGTTTGCCGCCCACCAGGTAGACATAGTTCTGGTCGGGGAACTGTAACGCCTTGCTCAGCAGGGCGCCGAACAGCTTCTGGCTCGGCTTATCGGACTGCTGGGCGCGGTCGCTAATCTCTGCCAGCGTGCTCTGGCAGGCGAGCAGGTCATTCAGCGCTGCCTTGCGTGCGCTGTTGCTGGCGGCGGCCCACGAACTGACTTTGCCATTCACCGGCGAGTACCAGTCCAGGCGGTCGCCCGCGTCGTTAGGCTGCGGGATCGCCAGGCAGTCGGCCAGCGCAGACTGTTTTCTCAGGCGCAGGGTTTCGCGCAGTTGCAGAGCGGAGAGATAGACCGGTTGCCCGTTCTCCCCCAGAGCGAGCACAGCATCAAGATTGCCACTGCGTAAGAAGATTTTTGCCACGCAAAAGACCTTATAGTCAGAGTTCGGAAGAAAAAAGCGTGTGTAATCAGAATATTTTAACGCTTTGCGACTTAAATCAAATGCGCAAATAAGCGGTGAAACGCAACAGTACTCAGGCTATAGCCGGGCAGGAGCTTGATATCCGGGAGAATGAAATGGCGAAATGTGACACGGGTAGTGACAGTGTCACATCAGATAATTGTTAATGGGTCAGGCAGGCCTGAGCCTACCCTTTAAGCGCTGCAATATCACCCGCCGTAATTCCAGCAAGATGGGCAGTAATCTTCTCCACTGGCCAGTCCCACCAGGCTAGCGCTTCCAGTTCGGCAATCACCTCATCACTAAAGCGTTTGCGGATCGCTTGCGCCGGGTTACCGCCCACTATGCTGTACGCCGGGACATCGGAAACCACTACGGAGCGTGAAGAGACGATCGCGCCGTTGCCGATGCTCACGCCCGGCATAATCAGGCAGTCATAGCCAATCCAGACATCGTTGCCGATGCAGGTATCGCCTTTGTAAGGCAGGTCGCCGGGTTGCGGAGCTGCGCTTTCCCAGCCGTTGCCGAAAATAAAAAAGGGAAAGGTCGATATACCAGAGGTCTTATGGTTAGCGCCGTTCATAATGAACTTCACGCCGCGAGCCAGCGCACAGAATTTGCCAATAACCAGCTTATCGCCGATAAACGGATAGTGATAAAGGACGTTGCGCTCGAAGTTCTCCGCGTCATCAGGATCGTCGTAGTAGGTATAGTCGCCGATGATGATATTGGGGTTGGTCACGCAATTTTTGATAAAGCAGACCTGGGGAAAGCCAGGGAGTGGATGTTTCTCGCTGGGGTCGGGTCCGTGCATATATTCTCCTGAAGCAGTAGCGTAAAGAGAGTGTAATTCAGAGGAAACCGAAGCGCCTCACGCTGTATTCAAACGGGCAGTGACGCTATGATAGCAGCGCGCCAAATTCGGCAGAGGAGAATTCGCCATAATGTTTTATCGTTTTACGCTGGCAGCGGTTGTTGCCGCCACCACATTGACAGGTTGCGCTGCCTTTAAATCTAATACTGCCGTGGCGCCCGTTAGCCAGGCGACGCAGACCGCTGATGCCCCCGCTGCAACAGCCCAGCCCGAACAGCCGGTGCAAACAGAGCAAACCGCGCCAGCCGAACAGCCGGTGCAGACTACGCCTGTCACTGCGCCCGGCGCCGTCACCGAAGGCAGCCCTGAGGCGACGACAGCTGAGGCAGCAACCGCTCCGGCAGCGACCGCACCTGACGCGCCAGTAGAAACGGCCAGCGCTCCGACCCCGGCCGAAACGGCCACGCCAACTGCACCTGCCGAACCGGCTAAAGAAGAAAAGGTCACGGCGGCGCAGGGGACAGCAGCAGTAGCACCGTTCAGCAGCGGCCCAACGCAGATTGATGTTTCGCATATTGTCACCCGCGCGGATGATGGCTCCTCCATCACGCTGACCATCGACGGTACTGAAGCGGGCATTCTTAAGCGCGGCGAAAAGCGTGCGCTGTTTGTCGAGCCGGGCAAACACAAGGTGGGCGGCTACGTCCAGACGCTGTTCGGCTTAGGGCGCGTAACCATTCCGGCGGTGGAGATCACCACGGTACCGGGCAAAGTGAAACATGTGGCCTACTCGGTTACCCGAACCAAGCCTGCATTTGCTGAAGCGCCAGACACCACCAAAACCCCAGGCTGATATTACTCTCAGCGGAGTGAACAGCAAAAAAAAAGGCCGATCCTCAGGATCGGCCTTTTTGGTTGGCGGGGAACTTACAGCGCCATATCGTGCTGCGGGTTCTCTGCGCGTTTCTCAGCGGGAGCAGCAGCAGGGGCGTTCTGCTCACCGTTCATGTTGATCACCGGCGGCTTCACCAGCTGCAGGGTGGCTGCGGTGTCATCCCACACTTGCTGGGTCAGCGGCGTGTTGCCGTTCAGCTGCTGGCCATAGCTCGGCACGATAGTGCGGATTTTGCTCTGCCACTCAGGAGAGTTGAACTGCTCCGGGAACAGCTTTTTGATCACGTTGAGCGCGATAGGGGCCGCAGTGGACGCGCCCGGTGAAGCGCCCAGCAGGGCCGCGACGGTTTTCTGCTGATCGGTCACAATTTCCGTACCCAGCTTCAGCACGCCACCTTTATCGGCATCCTTCTTGATGATCTGCACGCGCTGACCTGCCTGGATCAGTTTCCAGTCCTCTTTACGCGCGTCCGGGTAGTACTCTTTCAGCGCGGCGAAGCGGTCGTCGTCATTCAGCATCACCTGACCAATCAGGTATTTCACCAGGTCAAAGTTATCCAGGCCGACGTGCGTCATTGGCATGAAGTTGCTGGTGGTGGTGGTGCCCAGCAGATCGAAGATCGAACCATTTTTCAGGAACTTGGTAGAGAAGGTGGCAAACGGCCCGAACAGCACCACGCGCTTACCGTCAAGGTAGCGGGCATCCAGGTGTGGAACGGACATCGGTGGTGCGCCCACTGAAGCCTGACCGTATACTTTTTCCTGATGCTGTTTAGTAATTTCCGGGTTTTCAGTGACCAGGAAGGAGCCGCCCACCGGGAAGCCTGCATAGTTATCCGCTTCCGGAATACCGGTTTTCTGCAGCAGCTTCAGCGCGCCGCCGCCGGCACCGATAAACACATATTTCGCATCGATGCTGTGCTCTTCACCGCTGTTAACGTCTTTAACCGTCACATGCCAGGAGTTATCGGCATTGCGCTTAAATTCGGTAGCCTCGGTCGAGGTTTCAAGGGTGAAGTTTTTATCTTTCTTCAGGCTGCCGATCAGCTGACGGGTGATCTCGCCGTAGTTGACATCGGTTCCCACCGGGGTCCAGGTAGCGGCCACTTTCTGCTGTGGGTCGCGACCGGCAATCACCAGCGGTGCCCACTGCTTGATCTGGTTCTGGTCGGTAGAGAACTTCATGCCCTGGAACAGGGTAGTCTGCTGCAGTGCCTGGTAGCGCTTGGTCAGATACTCGACGTTCTTATCACCCCAGACGAAGCTCATATGCGGCGTCGAGTTGATGAAAGAGTGCGGGTCGTTGAGCACGCCGCGTTTCACCTGAGCGGTCCAGAACTGGCGCGAGATCATAAACTGTTCGTTGATATCCAGCGCTTTGCTGACATCAATTGAACCATCAGCACGTTCCGGCGTGTAGTTCAGCTCCATGTTCGCAGAGTGGCCGGTCCCGGCGTTGTTCCAGCCGTTCGATGATTCGAGTGCGACACCATCCAGCTTCTCTACCATCAGCTGTTTCCAGCCTGGCTGAAGTTCCTGTAACCAGGTTCCTAAGGAAGCGCTCATGATACCGCCGCCAATCAACAGCACGTCGGTTTTCTGTGGAGCAGGGGTTTCAGCATGCAGTGCAGTAGATACCAGCAGAGCAGACAGAGAAAGCAGGGGAATTGTTTTTCTAAATTTAGACATAGCAGTGAGAGATATCTATATAGGTTTCAAAATTGAGGCGATATTTTAACGAACTTAGATGAAAAGTTAAGAATTATTTGCAGCTTTTAATTTAAACACGATTGATAGGGTTAAATTTAACAATTCAATTATTCGGCTAAATTTTAAAAAGCGTTAATTATCAATGCCATGCCTCGATTTTAAATAGGCATGCTATCGTTACTGCTATCTGCAGGCTTTAACTGAATTAGTGGTTACTCTAATTACATAACGCTGACTATAATTAATAAACCGTGCCACTTTTATAACTAAGCCATTAATTGGTCGACTAATTATCCGGTTGAGAAAATCGCTTCAGTCAGCATAATTATCATTAAGTGCCATATCCCGGCATTTAATTTCCTCCGGCCAGACCCGGTGTCGCGATTTTCCCGCCGCCGTTTGATGCCGAAGGTGTTTATAATTTGAGTTAACTCAGTAGCGTGACTCACGATAAACTTCACTGGGTCAGGGTTAAGCGCAGAAACAGCGAAATTTTTTTAAAATTTCCGAATAAAAGTGGCGATGGCGCGTTAACCGATCAACATCCACAAACGGAAACCTACTGTATGTCTGCCATTGCCACTTCCCGCGCGCGTCAGCGCTATGATGCTTTCACCCTGACGCTGCACTGGCTGACCGCTGCCAGCGTGATCTTCCTGTTAGTTTCTTCGGCCTGTTTGATATTCCGGGCTGGATTACCGTCGATCCCGCGCTGCGCCGTATGATGCCTCAAGCTGCCCGGAGGGCGTGAAAATTACCCATAGTGAAGTACGGCAACAGCTGGCCGCCCATCTGTCGCGCCTGTGGCGTTACGGTATGGTGCTGTCCCGCAATCGCGACGTCGCCGAGGAGCTGGTGCAGTCCACCTGCGTGCGGGCGCTGGAGCGCAGCGCGCAGTATCAATCCGGTACACGCATCGACAGGTGGCTGTTTACCATTCTGCACTCGGTATGGATCAGCGACCTGCGGGCGCAGCGGGTGCGCGCCGGGCAGGGGTTCGTCGACAGCGACGATCTGCACGCGCCTGGCAGTCAGCCGCAGGACGAGCAACGCAGGCAGTATCAGAAGGTGATGCAGCGCGTCGGGCAACTGCCGGAAGCCCAGCGCAACGCCGTTTTTTTGGTCTATGTCGAAGGATTTACCTATCAGGAAGCCGCCGAAACGCTGATGGTGCCTGTCGGGACGATCATGAGCCGTCTGGCGGCCGCCAGGGCCACGCTGGCCAGGCAGACGTCGCAGGCGGCGCCCGTACAGGAGAAACACCGGTGAAGAGAGAACATATTACCGCGCCCTACAGCGATGAGGCGATCGTCGCCTGGCTGGATGGCGAAATGAGCGCGGCAGACTCTGCGGCATTTGAACAGCAGCTAAAGCGCGATGAACCGCTGTCAGCCCGCACCGCTGAACTGATGAGAAGCAATCAGCCGTTTGCAGAAGCATTTGAAGGCTTGCTGGAAGCCGCACCAGAGGAGAGGATGGAGCGGCATCTGGCACAACTGCTGGCCCGGACGCCCCCCGCGCCTGCGCAGCACAGGGGACAAGTCAGCCGCCGCGCGCTGATCGCCGCCTCACTCAGCTTTTTGTTTATCGGTTCCGGTATCGGTTATTTCGCCCGTCCGGAAAGCGCCTCGCGCCGCGAAAGCGGCAGGATCCGCGACCTCGAAGCGCAATATATGTCGTTGTACAGCACTCAGACGCTGGCGGATGTCGATAATTCGCCGCCGGTGATTGCGCGCTCGCTGGAGAGAACCGCCCGCGAGATGGGCCTGCGGCTCAGCGCACAGCAGCTGGCGTTACCCGATGCTGAGCTAAAAAGCATACGCCTGCTGCGCTATGACGACGCTTCAATCGCGCAGATCGTCTGGGATCGCGCCAGCGAGGGTCCGATGGCGCTGTGTATTTCCCGCGAGCAGCATCAAAATCTCACCCCGGTGCAGGATGAAAAGCGCCACGGTATGAATCTCGCCTGGTGGTATGCCGAAGGTTATCAGTACGTATTGATTGGCCGCAGCCCGACGCAGCAGATGCAGCAGCGGGCAGGGCAGCTGCGGCAGAGTCTCTCGTAGCGGTCAGGCATGCCTGACCCGACGCGTAGAGTAGGTAGCAATCCCAGGATAATGCCAACCTTATTGCTTTCCGCCTGCCGTGAACTACGCTTTTCAGGTAGGACACGGCTGCGCTTGTTAGCCGACTAATTAAAAACATAATATTCGATAACTCTGAGGATTTAACCATGATGCTTAAGACTAAGCTGGCCACTGCTGCGGTATTGTTATTCTCACTTAATGCTTATTCAGCGGAGCTGATGACGAAAGTCGACTTCGACAAAGTTTCTCTTCAGTATGAAAAAGTGGGGGATATCTCTGTTGCGGATGAATCTTCCACAATTGATGCAAGAGAGGCACTCAAGGCAGAAGCGGAAAAACTGGGGGCGGATATTTACGTCATTACCTCTGCCAATGAGAAAAAGAAAGTGCGTGCTACTGCAGTCGCTTACAAGAAAAAATAATCGGTCATGTCGGGGTCGACCTTTTTTTTCGGTCGACCCGCTATTGACGATGACGCTCAAGGCATATAAAACTCTGTTAATGCTGCGTCAGAGTCTGGATGATCTTATTCGCCGCTTCCACCCTTGCCGGGTTTGGATAAGTTTTATTTGCCAGCATCACAATCCCGACTTTCTGCTGCGGAATAAAGGCAATATAGCTGCCGAAGCCGTTGGTGCTGCCGGTTTTATGCACCCAGGATTGCGCTTCAGCCTTTCCGGCTGGCGTTAACACCTCGACGGCGTGCGGCTTGAGCGCCACCCCATTGTCGCTGGCAGCAATCACTTCTTTGGCATCCACCGGCCAGTGATAGATTTCCCACCCTAAGCCCTGATACCCGTTGCCCACGCGCAGATAGCGCGCCTGGCTGGTGAGGATTGCCTGCTTCACGGCGGGCGTGCTGTCCGGGTCGATATTCGCCTGCAGATATTTCGCCATATCCTGCACGCTGGTTTTCACTCCGTAGGCTTCCGCATCCAGCATGCCCGCTGAAACGCGCACCGGCTTACCGTCGCGATATCCCCACGCGTAATTTTTCTGCTGCGCCGCAGGCACATCAATATAGGTGTGCGTCATCTTCAGCGGTTGCAGCACGTTGTTGTGCAGATAGTCGGCAAAGCTCAGCCCGCTGTTTTTCACCGCCAGTAAACCAAACAGCCCGATGCTGGCGTTGGAGTAGCTGCGCATCGTGCCGGGCTGCCATTCAGGCTGCCACTGCTGATAGTAGTGCCACAGCGCCTGCTGGTCGGTCACCGCATCCGGCACCTGCAGCGGCAGCCCGCCCGCGGTGTAGGTGGCGAGGTTTAGCATAGTGATGTGCTGCCACTGCGGCGTGTTGAGCTGCGGCGCGTATTTCACCGCCGGGTCGGTGAGCTTCACCAGACCGCTGTTAATCGCTGCGCCTGCGGCGATACCGGTAAAGGTCTTGCTGACGGAACCCAGCTCGAACAGGGTATCCGCCGTGACCGGGCGCTTGGCCTCGATGTCGGCTTCGCCGTAGCTATAGAGATGGCTTTTGCCCTGATACACCACGGCGACGGCCATGCCGGGGATCGCCTGCTGGGCCATTAAGGGTTTGATGGTGTCATTGACGATCTGGTCGAGCTGCGCGTTATTCAGCGGGGCCGCTAACAGCGAAAAGCTGGAAAGGGTGCCAGCAATCAAGATCGGGAGAAGGTTTTTTTTCATGCTTAATAGTTCCATAGGCTGATTGATGCAAACAGTGTTGCTCCTTGTGACCTGGAATAGTCTGAAGAGATTGCACGGATCTGACAAACGATTATATTTAGCATCTGACAATAGAAAATCTTACACGAGAGCACCATGAGCCGCAGTTATCTGCCGTTAAATTCGCTGCGTGCCTTTGAAGCCGCGGCCAGACAGTTAAGTTTTACTAAGGCTGCTATCGAACTCAATGTGACCCATGCCGCCATCAGCCAGCAGGTTAAAGCGCTGGAGCAGCATCTGAACTGTCAGCTATTTATCCGCATCTCGCGCGGGCTGGTGCTGACGCCAGAAGGGGAGATCCTGCTGCCCACGCTGAGTGACGCCTTCGATCGCATCGCCGAATCGCTGGACCGTTTTTCTGCCGGCCGCGTCAGGGAGAAGGTGAAAGTTGGCGTGGTCGGAACCTTTGCCACCGGCTATCTGCTGCCGCGGCTGGCGGCATTTCGCCTGCGCTATCCGCATATCGATCTGCTGCTCTCCACCCACAATAATCGCGTCGACAGCGTGGCTGAGGGGCTGGATTACGCCATCCGCTACGGCAACGGCGCCTGGCACGGTACGGAGTCACAGTTTCTGTGCGATGCCCCGCTGGCGCCGCTGTGCACGCCGGAGCTGGCGCAGCAGATCCAGCAGCCTGCCGATTTGAACACCTTTACGCTGCTGCGATCCTTCCGCCGCGATGAGTGGACAACGTGGTTTGCGGCAGTGGGGGAGCCGGCGCCTTCGCCCGCGCAGCATATTATGGTGTTTGATTCGTCGGTGAACATGCTGGAGGCGGCACAGGCCGGGGCGGGGATTGCGCTGGCGCCGCCGGTGATGTTCAGCCATCTGCTGCAAAGTGGGAAGATCGTGCAGCCATTTGCCACCACTATCAGCTTAGGGGGGTACTGGCTGACGCGGCTGCAGTCGCGCCCGGAAAGCGCGGGGATGCGTGATTTTGCGGACTGGCTGCTGGGGGAAGCGGGTGCGCCCGGCCATCCCGGGCCGACCAGAAAAGCGGTCGGCCCCTACAACAGATGATGCGTCATTCATTCCTGATGATGCCCCGGTACTTCCTGTAGGGGCCGACCCTTTTTTTCGGTCGGCCCGAAGTCCCTTGATGATGCGCCATTCATTCCTGATGATGCCCCGGTACTTCCTGTAGGGGCCGACCCTTTTTTTCGGTCGGCCCGGACCCCATCACCCGTTATCCTGAAAACCCGGATAAAGCGTCATGCCGCCATCGACAAACAGCGTGGTGCCGTGCACGTAATCGGACAGATCGCTGGCCAGCCAGACGACCGCGTTGCCAATATCCCGCGCTTCGCCAATGCGGCCATAGGGGATCAGCTCCAGTAGCTTGCGCCCCGCGTCACCCTCGGTACTCTCTTTGTTGATCGCGGTGGCGATGGCGCCGGGCGCGATCGAATTGACGCGTATACGCTCGGCGCCAATCTCCTGGGCAAGCGAGCGCATCAGCAGGTCGACACCGCCTTTGGAGGCCGCATAGTTCACATGCCCGGCCCACGGGATCACCTGGTGTACCGAGCTCATATGGATAATTTTCCCCAGCGCGCGGCTGACCTCCGGCCGCGCACCCTGCTGGCGAAACTGGCGCAGCGCCGCACGGGCGCAGAGGAACTGCCCGGTCAGGTTGACATCCAGCACTTTGTTCCAGTCGGCCAGCGACATCTCGCCAATCGGCGCGTCTTTTTGCAGCCCGGAGTTCGCCACCAGAATATCCAGCGCGCCAAAAGCGTCGATGGTGCGGGCAAACAGGTTGTCGACGTCGTCCTCTTTTGACACATCGCCGCCGACGGCAATGGCTTTGCCGCCTTGCTGACAAATTTTTGCCGCCAGCTCTTCAGCGGGCTGCGCCTGGCTGTTGTAATTGATCACCACGCTGGCCCCGGCTTCCGCCAGCGCCTCTGCGCAGGCATAGCCAATTCCTGAACTGGCGCCCGTCACCAGCGCAACCTGATTTTTTAATGAAATCATCATAACTTTGACCTTCTTGTCGTGAACACGGGTGTCCTATAGTCTTGTTGAGGATCATGAACTCAGCAAATCATGCGGCAATTTTATCAGGAGAGAGCTATGCCAGAGATTAAGTCTGCCCAGTGCCACTGTGGGGCGGTCACCTTTAACGTCACGCTGCTGGACGGCTTCAACACCGTGCGCCGCTGCAACTGTTCTTTTTGCCGCATGCGCGGCGCGGTGGTGGCGTTTGCCAGTGAAATTAACATCACCCAGGGCGAGGATAAGCTGACCGAGTACCGCTTCAACAGCAAATCAGTGGCACACTATTTCTGCTCCGTCTGCGGGATTTACACCTTTCATCAGCCCCGCTCTAATCCGCAGCAGCGTGCCGTCAACGTGGCCTGCATCGACGGCATCTCGCCGTTTGATTTCTCGCCGCTGAACGTTACGGATGGTATCCATCATCCGAAAGATGGCGGCAAAGGCGGCGTGGCGGGAACGCTGAGCTATCAGCCTTCTGCCGATGAGTGCGCGCCTGAGTGAATATCCACGCGGTGTTCGCGCCCGTCATCAATCAGCTCAATATCGCCGTACGGCTGCGGCGTGCCGTCCAGGCACAGTGAAGACTCTCCGTCGCAGCGCCGCACGGTGATGCGGTAGTGGCTGCTGCCGTGCTGATAGGCGATCATCACTTCAGGCCAGGCGGCGGGCAGCAGCGGCCTGATGCTCAACTTATCGCCCTCACGGGTTATCCCCAGCAGCGATTCGGTCAGCAGGCGGTACGCCCAGCCCGCCGAACCGGTGTACCAGCTCCAGCCGCCGCGCCCGTTGTGCGGCGCCACGCTGTAGACGTCGGCGGCCATCACGTAAGGCTCGACCTTATAGCGCGCGACTGCGTCAGCATTCAGGCTGTGATTTACCGGGTTAATCATCGACCACAGCTGCCAGGCGCGCTCGCTGTTGCCCATCTGCGCAAAGGCCATCACCGCCCAGATAGCGCCGTGCGTATACTGCCCACCATTTTCCCGCACCCCCGGGACGTAGCCCTGAATATAGCCGGGGTTAGGGCCGAGACCGTCGAACGGCGGAGTGAGCAGTTTGATTAAGCCGTTATCGCCATCGACCAGCAGCTCGTCCAGGGAGCGCATCGCCTGAGCACAGCGATCCGCGCTGCCTGCACCCGACAGCACCGCCCAGCTCTGGGCTATAGCATCAATCTGGCAGGCGGGAGAGAGCTGGGAGCCGAGCGGCGCACCGTTATCAAAATAGCCGCGGCGATACCACTTGCCATCCCAGCCCGACGCGTGGAGATTTTTTTGCAGCAGGTCGGCCTGCTCGCGGCACAGCAGCGCCACGTCGGGCTGCTGTATCCGATCCGCCAGCGCGGCGAAGCGCTGTAGCACCGTGAACAGGAAGAAGCCGAGCCAGACGCTTTCGCCTTTGCCCTCAATACCGACCAGATTCATGCCGTCATTCCAGTCGCCCGCGCCCATCAGCGGCAGGCCGTGCGGACCGAAGCGCAGCCCGTGGCGAATTGCCTTCACGCCGTGCTGCCACAGCGTCTCCTCCAGCGGGGTGATGGTCGGCTGCTGGTAAACTGACTCCTCTTCCGGCCGCAGCGGGCGCGATTCGATATAGCTGACGGGCTGTTGCAGCAGCGCGCTGTCGCCCGTCACGCTCACGTAGTGGCACATGGCCAGCGGCAGCCAGAGATAATCATCGGAGCAGCGGGTACGCACCCCGTTGCCCAGCGGCGGGTGCCACCAGTGCTGCACATCGCCCGCCAGATACTGGCGTGAGGCGCACAGCACGATCTGCTGGCGCAGCCGCTCCGGCGCCGCATGCGCCAGCGCCAGCGTGTCCTGCAGCTGGTCGCGGAAGCCGTAAGCGCCGCCCGACTGGTAGTAGCCGCTGCGCGCCATGATGCGGCTGGAGAGGGTTTGGTACAGCAGCCAGCCGTTGACCAGCAGATCCACCGACGGGTCGGGGGTGGTCACGGTAATTTTGTCGAGCAGGCGGTGCCAGTGCTGATGGACGATTTCCAGCTCGTGCCGCGCCGCGCCTTCACTGATAAAGCGCGCAATCAGCCCTTCGGCCTCTGCCGGGGTTTGCCCGGTGCCGAGAACAAAAATAAAGGTGCGCTGGTCGCCATCAATCAGCGTGGTCGCTGACTGCACGGCCGCGCAGGGATCTAACCCCACGCCGGTGGTGCCCGACAGCATGTGCTGGGTCAGCGCCGCCGGGGCACGCTGCGTGCCATTACGGCCAAGAAAGGCACGCCGGTCGCCGGTCAGGGAGCAGTGGACGCCGCTGACGGCAAAGAAGGACGTGCGCTCTGAGCCGTTACTGCCGTAGAAGTTGGTGGCCAGCACGCCGCACCCGGCGGCAACGCCAGCGGGCTGCGTCATGATATGCATCGCCGATTTGCTGCGCGTCTCGCCCAGCGTCCATTCTACGTAGCCGGTGGCGGAAATTTTGCGGATCCGCCCTGAGTTATTGCTCACCGTGAGGATCGCCAGCTTGACTGGCGCATCAACGGCGACCAGTACGGTCAGCTCGCTGTCCAGCCCGGTTTCGCGGTGGTGAAATACGCTGTAGCCGAAACCATGGCGGCTCAGGTACAGCCCCTGGCCCCTGGCGGGTAGCGCCGTGGGTGACCAGAAGTGGCCGCTCTCTTCATCACGCAGATAGAAGGCTTCACCTGAACGGTCGCTGACCGGGTCATTTTCCCACGGCGTCAGGCGATATTCGTGTGCGTTCTCGAACCAGCTGTAGGCCTGCCCGGCCTCTGAAATTACCGAGCCGAAACTGTCATTGGCGATCACGTTGGACCATGGCGCAGGGGTCGGGTCCTGCTCATCAAGCAATATCTGGTATTCACGGCCATCAGGGGAGAAGCCTCCGCGCCCGTTGAAGAACAGCAAGTCATCCGTTTCAGGTTGCCACTGCAGGTGCTGATTAGCAGGCAAATCCGTCTGGATAACCAGCGGCTGTGCGGCCGCCGTCACGGGCTGCATGCGCAATTTAAGCTGTTCTTTCAGCCCACCGGCGCGATCGTCGATGACGACCCGCGCCACGCTGAGCAGCAGCAGGCGGTCCTCAGGGGAGAGATGCTGGCCGTCGCGCACAAAAATGCCCCCTGACTTATCGATCAGGCTGGCTTCGGCGCCCGCGGCAACCAGGCTCATTATCTGGTTTTGCAACAGCTGCTGATAGCCGCCGGGGCCGTCATTGAGGATCACCAAATCCATCAACAGACCTTTCATGCGCAGATATTGATGCGCCTGCACAAAGGTAGTGATCAGCGGCGTGTTTTCCGCGCGGGTGACGCTCAGGATCACAATCGGCAGATCGCCCGAAATAGCCCAGCCCCACAGACCGCTTTGCCCACGACGGTTGCGGCTGAGGATCTCCGCCCCGGCGCGTAGCTCGGGGCTGGGGAACAGCACGGCACTGGCGAGGCGGTTAAACAGTTTGGCGTCATCTTCGTTGGCGTTGATCTGCCGCAGCGCAATCTGGCTGTGCGACCAGGCCAGTTCAAAGACCCGATCGGCAATCGGCTGGTCGCGGTACTTTTCCAGCAGTTGAATACTGAGGGCGCGGCTTTCCGTCACCCCATAAACAATGTCTACCGTTACCGACTGGCCCGGTAGCAGGGTAACAGGCTGGCGCACCGCCATGATCGGGTCGAGCACCGCGCCCGCCGAGTTGCTGAGCGGCCCGCTATAACGGGACATTGCCGCATTGGCGGTATCGTTGCCGCGGCCAAGGAAGATGGCGCGGTCAGTTTCGAAGGAGGCGGTTTGCTGCGTTCTGCCATGCACCACCATCATATGAAACAGACAGGGGGTGACTTCATCCGGGGATCTCGGCCGGCGCTGGCAGAGAATGGCTTCATCCTCCGTGAGCAGTTCCGTCTGCACAAAAAGGTTACTGAAGGCCGGATGTGCCCGATCGCTGGCGGCCGGGGCCAGCACCACTTCTGCATAGGTGGTCAGCTCCACGCTGCGCGCCTTGCGGCCGCGATTGAGCAGCGTGACGCGGCGCAGTTCGATATCGTCTTCCGGCGAAACCACGATCTGGGTTTTGATCTCCAGCGTGCCCTGAGTACGGGTGAATACCACACCCGCGTCGGTAAACGATGCCCGGTAGCGATCGGCTGGCGCGCCCAGCGGCTGCCAGGTGGTGTTCCACAGCTCACCGCTCTCCACATCGCGAATATAGCAGCACGGCCCCGAGTTATCGCAGGTGCCGTCGCTGTGCCAGCGGGTCAGCGCCAGATCGCGCCAGCGGCTGTAGCCACCGCCGGCCTGCGTCAGCATCAGGTGATAGTGAGCATTCGACAGCAGCTGGACCTCCGGCAGCGGGCTGTTAACATCATTGAATTCTCGCGGCAGATAGTGAACCGGCAGTAATGCCCCTGCCTGGGCCTCAAAATGACGGCGCGGGCTGTACAGCTCAACGGCATCCGGCACCCGTTCCTGCAGCAGCAG
Organism: Erwinia aphidicola; assembly: GCF_014773485.1. Classification (GTDB taxonomy): domain Bacteria; phylum Pseudomonadota; class Gammaproteobacteria; order Enterobacterales; family Enterobacteriaceae; genus Erwinia; species Erwinia aphidicola. The sequence goes on from NZ_JACXBP010000007.1 coordinate 15,181, forward strand.
GCGGCCGGACTGGAATGCGGCAACCGACATAAAGCGATCGGTCATGGGCGCGTTGTGCAGCAGGTGGGAGATCGCCTGAAAAGCCATCCCCTGGTGATGCGCCATCCATGAACGCACCACGGCAAAGCGCTGGCCGCTGGCCTGGCGCGAAGGGGTGAAATCCAGCGCCTCATAGAAACCGTATTCGCCGCGCGCGCCGCTTTTAGCCAGCAGCGCCAGATTCTCACAGGCTTTTTGCGGTGACACCATCAGCGCCAGGAACGTGGCATACGGGGCGATGACCATATCCTCCGCCAGCCCGCGCTTCAGCCCCAAACCGGGCACGCCAAAGGCGTGATACTGATAGTTTTGCGCCACGTCAAAGGCATAATATCCCGACTCAGAGATCCCCCAGGGCACCCCGCGCTTTTTGCCCCAGTCTATCTGTCCGTTCACCGCCGACAGGCTCATGGCGGCCAGCAGGCTGCCGGGGTAGATTGGCATCACCAGATTGGGCATCAGATATTCAAACATCGACCCGCTCCAGGACATCAGCGCGGTATTGTTATCGATAGTGGTGAACAGGCGGCCCAGCGCATACCAGCTTTTCAACGGCAGCTGGTTAGTGGCAATCGTCAGGAAGGTAGTCAGGCGGATCTCAGAGGGGAACAGGTCGTAATGGCTGTGGTCCAGCGTGCTGTTATCGCAGTGATAGCCCACGCTCAGCTGATGGTTAACGTCACTGTACAGGAAGACAAAGTCCATTCTGGCGTGCGCGTTCAGCCGCAGTTCCAGCTCGCTGATGATGGCGAGCTGCATGCGGGCCTGGACAATCGCCGAAAGGGGGGGAGAATCGGGCTGCAATGTATCAGCCTGGGAAAGCCACGCCAGCGAAGGCAGCCCGGCCGCACGCCAGTCGGGCGGCAGCCAGCCGAGCAGCGATGACCAGACCTGGCAGAAGCGCGTCAGCTGCGCGTGCAGCAGCCGCGTCCAGCGGCTGACCCCATTGTTCTCCTGCTGGCTCATTCCCTCAAGGCGAGCGCTCAGTTTGCGCATCTTCTTCAGCTCATCCTGTAACAGCGCCGGGGAGAGCTGCGCGGCGTCAACAAGATGCTTTTGCAGCAGCCGCAGCGTGGTGGGGGCATGAGCCCCCCAGCAGGTTTCCAGAATAGCCAGGGTATCTTTAAGCCCCGCCAGCATCTGGCCGATATCGATGATCGGCTGATGGCGCAGCTGACCTAAGCCCGCGCTGAGCGTCAGCAGGTGACCGGCCATATTGCCGCTGTCGACGCTGGAGACATAGCGCGGGTTAAGCGGCAGCAGCGTCAGGGTGTCGTACCAGTTGAACAGGTGACCGCGGTAGTGCTCCATTTTATCCAGGGTGTCCAGCGTCAGGGTGACGCGCCGCAGCACTTCGGTGCCGGGGATATAGCCGAAATCCATCGCGGTCAGATTAGCCATCAGCGACAGGCCGATATTGGTCGGCGAGGTGCGGTGGGCAATCATGGCGTGGGGCTGCTCCTGATAATTGTCCGGCGGCAGCCAGTTGTCGTCTGCGCAGGTAAATGTTTCGAAAAAGGCCCAAATTTCGCGGCTGCTCTGGCGCAGCAGCATTTGATGGTCGCTGCTCAGCGCGGGGGCAGAAAGTTCCGCAGGTCGGCTTAGCCAGCAGAGCAGCAGCGGGGCCAGGCACCAGAGTAATCCGGCGGGCAGGGCGAGGCTCAGCAGGGCGGGCGCCTGCAACGCGCTTAACAGAATCAATAGCAGGCCAGCCACCACGTTCAGCCACATGCTGCGGTAAAACGCCAGTGGGGAAGCCGGGTTGCCGACAGCCGAATGGTCGGCGCTGACCCACTGATTGAGGTTGCGCCGGGTAATCGCCAGCCGCCAGAGGGTGAGCGCAATGGCATGCAGGGAGTAGCCTGCCTCATGCGGCAGCGTGATGAAGTTCAGCCCGATGCGCAGCAGCCGTAGCCAGGTCCCCTTCAGGACAGCCGACACGCGGCTCAACAGAGGGCGGTTGCTCATCACCAGGTCCAGCACCACGGCCAGCACAGTGGGCAACAGCAGCACGATAGCCAGCACCGCAAGCCAGTACAGGGGGTTAGGTACCAGCAGGAAAGCGCAAAACAGCAGCGTAAGAAATGCCGGAGCTGCCAGGCTGCGGCGTAGATTATCGAATAACTTCCAGCGTGACAGGGTGGTGAGAGGGTTAGGCTCGCGCGAGCCATCGGCCCGGGTCACGCGCAGCTTCAGCCAGTTGAGGAGCTGCCAGTCGCCGCGGATCCAGCGCGTGCGCCTGGCGACATCCGTCAGGTAGTTGACCGGGTACTGCTCATACAGCAGCACCTCGCTCAGCAAGCCGGAGCGGGCGTAGCACCCCTCAAGCAGGTCATGGCTCAGCACCAGATTTTCCGGGCCAATGTTGCAGGTTGCCTGCGCGAAAACATCCACATCATAGATCCCTTTACCGACAAACGTCCCTTCGCCAAACAGATCCTGATAAATATCCGAGGACATCATCGAGTAGGGATCGTTGCCCGGTACGCTGCTGCAGATCGCCGCGTAGCGCCCCTGACCGTGGCGCGGCATCTCTTCCGCCAGCCCCGGCTGTAAAATGCCATAGCCTTTCACCACCCGGCGTTGCTGCGCATCGTAAACCGGGTGGTTGAGCGGGTGGGCCATGGTCGCGACCAGCTTGTGTGCGGTGTCGCGCGGCAGCACCGTATCGCTGTCCAGCGTGATGACATATTTGATCGGCGCGGGTAGCGCTTTTTCATTGCCGGTAATAGAGGAGAACTGCGTGCCGGGCTGCCGCAGCCAGCTGTTAAGCATCGCCAGCTTGCCGCGTTTGCGTTCATAGCCCATCCAGACGCCCTGCTGAGGGTTCCACGTGGGGGAGCGGTGCAGCAGGTAGAAAAGGGGCGTTTCACGCGCGTAGCGGCGGTTAAGATTTTGTAGCTGTGCGCTAGCCCACTGCAGCAGAGCGTCATTCTCCGGCGTGCTTTCAGACGGGGAATCGTGAAAATCGCTGAGCAGCGCAAAATAGAGGTTGGCGCTGGGATTACCGAGATAGCAGACCTCAAGGCTGCTGAGCAGCGCGTCAATCGATTTACGGCTGCCCAGCAGGCAGGGAATGGCTATCAGCGTACTGGCGGCAGGCGGGATGCCGCTGGCGTAGTCCATGCGCGGCAGTGGCATCGGGGTGCGAAAACGCGTGGTCATTTCGCCCAGCAGTTGCAGCACCAGCTGGCTGATTACCAGCGCCAGCGGCAGAGCCAGCAGCCATAGCGTCCAGCTCATTCCGTGCTGGGCAGTGCGCTGCAGCACCGCGGCGCTAACGGCCATGGTCAGCAGGCTGAGGCTACCGAGCCAGGAGAGCAGCGGCACCTGATTGAACCGATGGCGCAGCTGGGTGACTCCGCTGGTGTTGGCCGTCAGCACTTTTTCCAGCACCTGGCGTTCTTCGCCTATCAGATAGTGACCAATATGCTGCGGTGGCGAAGCGCCGCTGGCCGCCTGCGACAGCGCCAGCACCTGACGCGTGACGTCCAGCTCGCTGAAACGACTGTTGCGCGCCAGCCGCTCAATCACATGCCGGTAATGGTCGCGGGTATCAAAATGCATCTGGGGATAAATCGCGGCGGGATCCTGCCTGAGCAGCTGCTCCACCAGGCTGGCAGACTCGCAAAAATCTGCCCAGTCGGTTTCGCTCAGCAGGCGCAAACCGGCAATGCTGTTGCTGACCGAAAGCTGGCTGGTGGCCAGCTGCTGGTTGAAGCGGTTGATCATGACATCGGTCGTCATGCCACTTTCGGCCAGGCTCTGCTCGGCCCAGGTCAGCGGCAGCGCCAGTAAACTGCCGCGCCCCTGCAGCCTGCGCACCAGCTCGGCGACGAAAGCACTGCTCAACGGCGGGCGCGAGCGGGCCATATCGGCGATCACCAGCACCAGGTCAGCGGGGGTGGCCTCGGCGCAGGCAATCAGTTTATTCACCCACGAGTCTGCCAGGTTGCGCTCTTTTTGTGCCTGAGCAACCTCGCTGCTGATGCGGCGCAGGTTCTCAATCAGCGCCAGGCGCAGCATGCCGGGTAGCGCCCACAGCTCGCCCAGCGTCAGCGGCGTAACCCGCTGATAGGCCATAATATAGCCGGTTAAGCTGCCGACATCCCAGCGCCCGTCACCGTGAGCAATCGCTTCGGCGGCGATATCATAGATCCTGGGGCAGGAGTGCGGAGCTGAGAGCACGGGCAACCCTTTACCAAAATTCTTGGGTAAATGGTGGCGCACCATGCGGATCTGCTCCTCAATCAGATAGTAGTTATCCAGCAGCCATTCGCCCGCCGGGGCCATGCTGGCCTTCTCTGCGTCATTGAGTAAAAAGCAGTTGTGGGTAATCACCGCCTCGTTATTGCCCAGTCGTTTGAGCAAATAGTACGGCTGAGTTTTTGGCGACAATCGGTGTGAGCGGGCGAGCTTTTGCCCGTAAAGCTCCATTTGCAGCGCAGAAAAAATTTCCGCCTTCAGGGGAGGGTCATTGGCAGGGGAGACGTCTGCCTGCAAGGGTTTATTTGATCTGCTGGCTATGTTCGCAAACACGTTTGTCAGCCACGATTTAAAATTTATTTTCATAATTTTGCTCTTCAGGCGAAACAGACGCAGGGGAGCAGTGGTGAAAGAGGTAGAGAAACGTTTTTTGAAATGGGACGACGTTATAGTTTCAGCAGCTGCCGCAGCGAGAGGAGTAGTTAAGAATTAATGGGGTACGACAAAAAGCGATTTACAGGAGGGGCAGAGTAAGGTCTGATTCTGCCTGATTTTACTCGCCGCATGGGACGACTTATGCCCGCAAATGGGACAAATCGCTGTGGTGGTCGTGGCTTTATTTATGCGTTTCAACGCATCATCTAAAAAAGACATGGAATTGTTCCTCCGACGCGTTTATTTTCTGATGTTCAGAATGCTCTTTAATGACTTTCTATACTCTTTAGTCCAGCCGTTATAAATGTCAGTTAGCGACTCCAGATCGGTTCCTGCCGCCACATGGCGAATAAACAGTCTTGCCTCGCTCTCATTGCGATCGTAGACATAAAGGTTGGCCCATGAATCCACCATCGCTTTTTTCCCATCGACGACAATCTTAGCGTGGTCGAAATTAATCAATGGCCATTGTGCTAACTGCGAGAAAAAATGTTTCTTTTCCATAAGCCACCGTTAATTGTGTAGATATTAAGAAAGGAACAGGAAAGGTTATTTATTGTGCATAGCGACTATATACCTAACCATTGACACTGTCCTGCGTGGGGTCACCAGTTTACTAATAACCTCTGCAGACGAGGTAGATTCTGTCATTACCTCGTTTTAACCATGCTAAAGCTGCGGATTCAGCACAACTGCGAGGCCATAACCTGGCTGCCGTGCAAAATTCCAATCGGTTGATACACTTACAGGAAACGAACCGGGAGGAATAATGAAATTAGGCTTTGCCTGCAAATACCTTAATGCTGACTTACAGCAGCCGTACCCTTTTAAATCACCCACGCGCAAGCGTTTTCTTAGCCTGGATCAGGACAAGCGCCGTGAGCTGCTGCTGTCGTGTGCCAGCCATAACCTGTCGCAGCTGGCGCACATATTTAGCGAGCTGGCGCAGCTGCCGCACCAGTTAAGAATGATGCGTATCGGCAGCGATCTGCTGCCGCTGTTTACCGTTCCCGAAGCGCAGGAGCCGTACCAAAGCCTGCTGCCTGACTTATTGCCTCTGTTCGCGCATGCCGGTGCGCTGGCAAAAGAAGCGGATATCAGGCTGTCGTTTCATCCGGGCCAGTATACGGTTCTGGCTTCGGAAACGCCGGAGGTGGTGGACAGGGCGCTGGTGGACATTGAGTATCATGCGCTGTGCGCCAGATTGCTGGGTTATGGCCGTGAGTTTCAGGATTTCAAGATCAATATCCATATGAACGGGCGCGCCGGTTTTGCCGGGTTCAAAGCCGCCTTTGAGCGGCTCAGCCCGGAAGCCAGGCTGATGCTGACGGTGGAAAATGATGAGGTTTCCTGCTCGCTGGATGATGTTTTGCAGGCCAGAGATCTCTGCCCGATCGTGTTAGATATCCACCATCACTGGGTGAAGGAGAATCAGTTTATACAGCCCGACGATGCGCGCATCGCACTGGTCAAAGAGTCCTGGCGCGGGGTACGGCCGGTGCTGCACTACTCGATTTCTCAGGAGGGATTGATTCCCGAGCAGGGGTTCCCCGATCAGGAGTCGCTGGGGCTGTCAAAAATGAAGCTGCGGGCGCATTCAGACTACTACTTTAACGACACCCTGAACGACTGGGCATTGTCGTTTAGCGATTTCGATATTATGTGCGAAGTGAAAATGAAAAATATCGCCAGCGCAAAGCTGTTGCGGGTCGGGCATGCCCGACCCCTACGGGTAAATAGCGTTTAATCGTGACGTTCGCGCGCTTCCCACTCGGCAGGCGTGAGAGTTTTAATATCAAACTGATCGCGGGTGCGGGTGTAAGTATGCCCGCCCATTCGACCCACTGCGTCCATCAACTGCTGGTCGATGTGCAGGTTCTCCAGGTTGACCGCGTCACTACGCACGTAGACACCAAGCACTTCGCCAAGGATGATTTCGCGCGCCGGGCCAACCTGTAACGTAGTGTGGCGGCGGCACTCCAGGGCGGCAGGGGCCGAGAGAATACGCGGGCTGCGCACCATCTTGCCCGCAGTGGTTTCTAGCCCGGCGAGGCTCATTTCATCCACTTCCGGGCCGAATTTAATCGCGCAGACCTCCATCTGCTCAACCAGCGCATCGTCAACGATATGCACGGTAAACTCCCCGGTTTCGCGGATATTACGCGCGGTATCCTTAAAGCGCATATCCGCGTAGTTTTCCACACCAATCGCCACAATCGCCGGATCGTGGGTCAGCACGTTAAAAAAGCTGAATGGGCCGGCGCTGGGCTGGCCTTCCTTGCTCAGCGTCGTGACCAGCGCGATAGGGCGCGGGATCACAGTGCCGATCAATAGCTTGTAGCGGTCGCGCTCCCCCAGCTCGGCAAAGTCAAAATAGCTATGCCCTGGCATCGTTTTCATCTCAGGCTCCGGCGGCAATGCGGTGAGTTTCCAGCGGGGTGTGGCGGCTCAGGTTTTCAAAGCCCTCTTTGGTCACCACATACATATCGCCAATATTACAGCCTGCTGACAGCGGCTCCAGCCACTGGGTATGCATCACAAATACCATCCCTTCTTCCAGACGATCGTAGTTGTGCGAGGAGATATTAAAGCTGTTCTGCCCCCCCGCCATCCCCACGGAGTGACCGAGGTTCGGGTTATGCGGCCCGTGCGTTGCCGGGTAAACATGCATCAGTCTGCGGCCCTGAGCTTCATAATCCGCATCCGGCACATACTGCTGCGGGATGCGCCTGGCGGACCCGTCCGGCATTGGCGACCAGTTGTACGGCATGGTGCGCGCCTCCGGGGAGGCCAGCAACCCGGCTTCAATCATTGGCGCAAAAGCGGCGTTATTGATATCGCGCATCAGCGCGCCGGGCTTAATCAGCTTCTCGGCATTTTTCACCCCTGCAGTACAGGCATCCAGCACCAACTGCTGGCGCCCGGTGATCTCGCCGACGGCGATCATGCGTGCGGTCTGCGCAGTATAACCCCGCCAGGTGACGTTGGAGATATACAGGTTGATCAGGTCGCCCGGGCGCACCACATGGCCGTAAGGTTTGCCGCAGTGAGTGCCAAACTGGTTAATGCCAATCTGGTAGCCGTCGCCGGTTTCGCCGCCAAACGCCATCTGCGCCGCGGTGAAAGCCGCAAAGATTTCGTAATCGGTAACGCCCGGTTTGGCCACGTGCCAGGCGGCCTGTGTGCCGATGCCGATCAGCTGCGCGGCGGCGCGGAACATCTCAATTTCGCGCGGGGAGCGCACCTTCTGCAGGCGATCAAGGATGGCGTTATCGGCAATAAATTTGCTGCCCGGCAGCATCGACTCCACGGCAGCCCAGAAGGTCAATGAAGTGCGGTCGCCGATTTTTCCGATCTGCGCTTTTGCCAGACCAAGATCGCTCAGCAGCTGCGCGCACTTCTCGGCAGTTTTCATCACCGAGTCACCCGGGCGGTCGGCGTATTCACGTCCGATCGGACCAATCTGCCAAATCTCGTCAACCAGCAGCGGCTCGCCGCCCGGAGGCAGCAGCACCGACTGAGTGAAGAAGGAGAGCAGCACCAGCGCTTTGTCAGCATCGGTCGGGATAATCAGCACGCCTTCGCGCATCCAGTCACAGATATAGCGCAGATAGTGATTCGAGGCGTGGAACCAGCCCACGCTGCCGACATGAACGATAATCGCATCATGCCCGGCTTCCACCGCCTGGCGGCGGATTTTGCGCAGCCGCTCTTCAAACTCTTCAAGCGGCAGCGGCAGCGGAGCCGAGAAGTCGAAATCCGGTTTAAAGTCCGCCAGCAGGGCGCCGATACGATAGCCTGGCGCCTGAGTCGCATGAGTCTTCATAGTCATTCCTTGTGTTTCTTTTGATAAAGTTAAGATGCCTGCGGGCGCGGGGCCAGAACACGCCGGGCGACCAGCATGCCGAGCAGGGTTATCGCAATCAAAATGCCGGAGATAGCCGCGACGCGTACGTCAAGGGACTCCTCGATCATCGCGAACATGCGTAGCGGCAGAACCGTGGTGCTGGCATCAGCGAGGAACAGAGAAACGGTGACGTTATCCAGTGACTGGATAAACACCAGGAACGCCCCCGCCATAATGCCGGGCATCAGCAGCGGCAGCGTGACGCGGCGCAGGGTCATAAACCAGCTGGCCCCCATCGTGGTTGAGGCTTCTGCCAGCGACGGATTAATGCCCTGCGCCACCACCGATGCGGCGCGGTACATCAGCGGGCCAAATACCACTACGTGGCCAACCACGTTCAGCCACAGCGAAGGCTGGAAGCCGATAAAGTTGGCGACAATCAGCGCCGCCAGGCCATAAACCAGGCTCGGCAGCACCAGCGGGGCGAGCAGCAGTGGCTCGATGGTACTGACGCTGCGTCGCTTCATACGCGTCATACCGATGGTGGCAGGCACCGCAAACAGTATGGCGCCGAGTACCGCCAGCGCGGCGATTTTGAACGAGTTCCAGGCGGCAATTTGCTCGGTGGTCGAGCGCACCGGGTCAAGCAGCGCCTCATACCAGCGCAGCGAAAAGCCCTGCGGGGGATATTTCAGCGTCTGCCCGGAGGTAAACGACATCATCACCGCAATGACGATCGGCGCCACCAAATAGATCACACACAGCGTACCGAAGCCATAAACAAACAGCTTGTACAGCAGGGCCGGAAGCGGGTTTTCGCGACGTTCAAACATGGCCATTCAGCCTCCGGTGGCGTGAGATCATGGTAAGGGCAACCAGCAGGCAGCCTGTGGAGACCAGCAGGACCACGGCGATAGCAGAGGCCATTGGCCAGTCGAACAGGGTGCCGACTTCGCGATAAATCAGCTGCGGAACATAGACATTGCGCGCGCCGCCAATCACCGCCTGGGTAACAAATGAGCTGCTGGTACTGGCGAAGACCAGGATCCAGCCCGCCAGCAAGCCAGGCAGCATCAGCGGCAGCAGCACCGTCACCAGCACGCGCCACGGCCCGGCACCGGACACCTGCGCCGCCTCGGTCAGCTGATACGGCGTGCGAGACAGGATGGCGATCAGCGGCAGAATAATCAGCGGCAGATCAATCTGGCACATTGCCAGCAGCAGACCGGTTTCAGTAAACATCAGGCTGGTCGGCATGTTGGTCACCCCAAGGAACATCAGCGCCTCGCTGATCGGCCCCTGACGCCCGAGGATGACGATCCAGGCAAAAGTGCGCACCACGTTGCTGGTGAGCATTGGAATAAGGGTCAGAAAAATTAAAATCTGGCGCAGCGTGCGCCCGCCGTGCCAGTAAAGCAGGGCGATAGGCACCCCCAGCAGGGTGGTGCCTATCACGGTTTCAATCCCCAGTCGGGCGGTATTAACCAGTACCCGGAAGTTAAAAGCGTCGCCGAAGAAGTGGGCGTAGTGCTGTAACGTCACTCCGCCATCCCGGGTGAAACTGAAAACGATCAAAACAGCGAGCGGCGTCGCGAAGAACACCACGGAAAGTAACAACATGGGGATAACGTACGGAAAACCGCTCTGTTTCATGATTTACCTCAACTTGCGACCAGCGCATCAAACTGGCGGATCCAGCCGTCACGATTTTTATTGATAATGTTCCAGTCCGGGTAGACCAGCGATTTAACCTGCTCGCGGGTGATGTACGCCGCAATTGCCGGGGTCAACTCAACATTTTTGTTAGTCGGGAACATTTCGGTCGGCGGCTGCTCCAGTTTTGTTTGCACAAACTGTGAAATCGCGGCGTCCATATAGGCGTAAGCGGCGTCGAGATTTTTACTGCCTTTGGTCAGATGGATATTCACCGGGGCAGCAGGAGAGCCGGTTTCCGGATGGACAAACTCGGCCTTCAGACCCAGGCTTTTCAGGCGCGCCACGTTGTTGGTGCTACACATAAATACGGCGATGTTGCCCTGCTGGAACTGGGTCATCTGGCTGTTGGTGCTGTCAACAATGCTGGCCATCTGCTCAGGGTGCTTTTTAAACAGGTCAAACACTGCCTGCATATCGTCCGGACCTTTGCCGTAGATTTTTGCCAGTTCGGTGTAGGCCATCACCGCAGTGTTAGAGCCAAATCCGGTCCATGACACAAGGCCTTTATAGGCCGGGTTGTCAAACAGATCGCGATAGCCTTTCGGGCGCGGCACCAGCTCCGGGTTGTAGGCAATGCCGTTCACTTCTACCGTTACGGTCGGGCCATATTCGCCCTGAAATGCCGGGTCAAGCAGGTTCCAGTTTTTCAGGCGGGAAGGGTCGATCTTCTGAATCAGCCCCTTTTCTACTGCCACCGTCATTTGGCCAGGCGACATTAACAGCGTGTCGTACGGCGGGTTACCCGGGCTGGCCATCACTTTTGCCAGCTGATCCTGCGCCATTGCCGGGGAAATGGTCAGACTAAAACCCTGCTCTTTAAGGATCGGAGCTAGCGTATTGCGGTAAGCATCTTCCCAGTTACCGGGGAAGGTGGCCGCAACTGCCGTCCCGCCGCCGGCAGCGAACGCGCGCAGCGAGATGGGCAGCATGGCGGAAGCCGCAACGCCTGCCATGATCTGACCAAACCGACGACGACTGATTTCAAAATCTTTCATGGTGCTTACCTCTGTTTTTCATTCATGGGTTGCGGTTCAGCTGGGAAGGCGTGACAGCGTGCAGTATCAATCTCAGCGTAAAGTTGCGATCCGGGTTGCGGGATAAAGGTTGACGGTCCGCGCACTTCGGAGGCGCGTAGCGTGGTGCCATCATCCATCGCCAGATCATGGACCAGCGTAGGACCAAGCGGCAGTGAAACGGTCATCCGCACCGGCTGGGTGTTTTCACCCGACTGCTTTGCCAGCCGCACCTCTTCAGGGCGGAAGGTGATCGTGACCTTCGAGCCAGTAGTAAAGTTGAGACGGCGCGGCAGGCGCAGCGTGTGCTGACCCGCTAAACCAATCAGCGTGGTGTCGTTATCAAAACGCAGCACGGTGCCATGCAGTTGGTTGGTCTGGCCGATAAAGGTGTTAACGAACAGCGTTTTTGGTCGGTCATATACCGCCATCGGCGTGTCGATCTGCTCAACATTGCCTTTATTCATCAGCACCAGACGGTTCGCCAGGCTTTGCGCCTCTTCCTGATCGTGGGTGACGATCAGCGTGGTGATACCCAGCGTTTTTTGCAGGTGTAGAAGTTCCACCTGCAGGTCGAAACGCAGCGCCCGATCGAGTGCGCCAAATGGCTCATCCAGCAGCAGCAAAGAAGGGCGACCGGCAATGGCGCGCGCCACGGCAACGCGCTGCTGCTGACCGCCGGAAAGTTCACGCGGCAGGCGGTTACCGTATTCATCCAGCTGCACCAGATTCAGCATCTCGGCGACGCGCTGTTTCCGCTCAGCGCGGGAAACCTGCTGGCACGCCAGCGGATAAGCGATATTTTCGGCAACGGTCAGGTGCGGGAATAACGCATAGTTCTGGAACACCATGCCAATACCGCGCCCTCTGGCCGACACCGCGGCGAGATCCTGATTTCCCAGCACGATTTTTCCCGCTTTTGGCTGAATCAACCCCGCAATGGCACGCAGCACGGTCGATTTGCCGCATCCGCTCGGGCCGAGCAGTGCGACGATTTCGCCCGGATCAATGTTAAAGGAGACATCGCTGATAGCGTTGCTGCTGCCGTAGCTATGGGTCAGGCCCTGAACGCTGAGCCGCTTACTTTCAGCGGTGTTGTGCATATCTGGCATAAGGTGCTTCCCTGGTTTTGAGTAGCGGTCACAAGACGTTTAGAAACTTGTGAAGCATTCTGCAAGCCGCATGCCAGGTTAGTTATTCCTGGTTCGGATCCACTTCAATACATTGAAATTTATGCCATAAATATGAATTTATTATATTCGCAAATTTGTGCGAAATAACTTAATCCTTATCATCCGAAAGGAATTCCCACATTTAGACAAGCCATTTTGGTGCAGCAATATCGTCATTTTGGTGCAAAAAAGCGACTAAAAACCCTGTCAACGTGAATGTTCTTATGCCGCCAGACGTTCAATTTGTGAGTAACAATCTACGCCAGCGCCCGTGAGGGCGGACTCTTTTGGGAATATTCACTGCTTGAGCTATTTGCCATGACAGAAAGAGTAAAGTCGATTAGCATCGTTATTCGCAAATATATTCGACAATATATTATTTTAAATATTATTTATAAAAATCATATTGATAGGGAGGTTTTTCACGCTAAATTTTGCAACTGGCATGCGCCTTGCAACAGCGGCTGGTGCTCAAACAGCAAATCAGAAAGCAATTAAGGAACAGGTTATGAAATTAGGCATTGATGGGTTGAAGCTGCCCGAAGTGAAGAGACAGGGTCCGCTGGCCAGTCTCGATCGTGTAGGGGCGCTGGGATTGCAGGGGATCTTCTTCAGTACCGTGCTGGATATGAGCCCGACGCTCGACAGCGGCGAGCTGCGCGATATCCGCGCCAAAGCTGACGACCTGGGGCTTTACCTGGAAAGTGGCCTTGGCAAAATTAATCCTTACTGCAGTGCCGAAGCGCCGGAGCTGCGCGCCATCGGCAACGGCGACATTGTTGCCGGGCTGACCCGCATGATTGAGGCCAGCGCTGCTATCGACTGCCGCGAGATGTGGGTTTCGCCGGGCAACTTCAAGGCACAGTATCCGGGCCGACTGGCGGTGGACCGTTTTCGCACTGACGTCAGCTGGCAAGAGCAGCTGCTGGCGATGGAAAAGGTGCTGCACAAAATGGCCCCGGTGGCGCGTGCTCACGGAGTGCATATGAATATCGAAACCCATGATGAGATCACCTCGTTTGAGATCCTGCGATTGATTGAAGCGGTAGGTGAAGATTGCGTTGGCGTGGTACTGGATACCGCCAACATGGTGCAGCGCGGCGAACATCCGGTACTGGCCGCGCAGCGCCTGGCCCCGTGGGTGCGCCAGACGCATATCAAAGATGCCTATATCGGGCGGGCGCCCGGCGGCATTGATTTCCAGCCGCGTCCGTGCGGAACCGGCGTGGTCGACTTTGCCGCGATTCTGACGATGCTGGCGAAGGTTAACCCCGAGATGACGCTGTCGCTGGAGATTGCACAATCTACTGATGATAATCGCCGCCGCGCCAACCCGCGCCAGTGCATCGAGATTGATGATCCGATCTGGCGCGCGGGGCATCCCGACCTCAACGCAGGGGAACTGGAAGCCTACTTTACGCTGGTGGACAGCTATGCGCAGCGCGTGGCAGCAGGAGAGGTTGAGGACTGGGAAAGCTATGAGAGCTCACGCTATGGCTACCCAACATATCAGAAGCAGAATTATGGCTATAAAGAAGCGATCGACTTTATCCAGCAGTCGGCCAGCCACATTCGCGCCGTTTGCGCGCAGCAGGGCATCACTTTATCCTGACCGTTACGCAGAAAGATACGCACAAAGATAAATCACCCGTAAGAGTGCTGTTGCGGTAAATTATCAGGCAAGCGTCAACATTCACCAAAATGATACAGAGGACAGGGAGAGAGCCATGAAAAAAACGCGCGTCAGAGCGACGCCTGAAGCCAAAACCGAGGGCAGCAGTGCCGATCACAGTGAGGATGTTTCTGAGCGGATTCGCACCACGCTGGCTGCTGCTATTGGTGAAGGGGCGCTAAAACCCGGTAGTAAAATACTTGAAGAAGCCATCGCCGAGCATTTCGGCGTCAGTCGTACCGTGGTACGTGGCGCACTTGGCGTGCTGGAAAGCGACCATCTGCTGGAGAGAAAGCGAAATCGTGGCACTTTCGTGGCAGAGCCGAGCATTGAGCAGGCAAAGCACCTGTTTGAAGCGCGACGCCAGCTGGAAGGGGTTCTGCTGGAGTTCGTGGTGGTGCGAGCCAGCACCGAACAGCTGGATGCGCTGGCCCGTCTTGCCGACGAGGAGGAGCAGATCCATCATCACGGCGACGAGAAATCTAAAACGGTGCTTTCCGGTAAGTTTCATATTGTGCTGGCCGAGCTGGCGGGTAATCCCGTTCTGACCGAGATGCTGGCTAAAATTGTTGCTCGCCTGTCACTGGTAATGTCGCTTTACGAAGAGGAGCGCAAAGACGACTGCGGCGCCGATCACCACCGCCAGATTGTCAGCGCCCTGAAAGCGAAAGATCTGGCCACCGCCCGCCAGCTGATGGAGCACCATCTGGCCGATATTGAAGGGCGGGTTCGCCTGACGGAAGGCCACGGCGATCGGCATTCGTTTATTTCAATGCTGGAGAACTTCTCCTGAGGTCCTTTTCATCGCCATCCGGTGCCCCATGCGGAAGAACAGCAGGCCAGCAGCAGAGAAGGCGATTAAGGCAAAAAACATTACCGGCGGTGCCGTGTAGCTGAGCAGGAAGCCGCACAGCACAGGGTTAATGGCACCGCCGATGTTGCTCAGGTTCTGCATGCCGTAGTAGCTGCCTTTCATATGGTCCGGCGCAATAAAGTCGATAAACATATACTCCACCGGGATCACAATCAGCTCGCCAAAGCTGAAGATGGTCATCGCGATTATCCACAGCAGTACCGAAGTGCCGGCCAGCATAAAGCCGGCTAGCCCGAGGATGAAAAACAGCGTGCCGAAAAACAGCCACTTCAGCAGGTTATTCTGTTTCATGCCGCTGCTCATGACGTACTGAAAAGCGATAACAATTATTGCGTTGGTGATCATGATGGCGCCGATGATCTTATAAGCCTGTGCGGCGTCTGAGATAATGATCAGATACTGCGACAGATAGCCGGTGAACTGGCCAAACACAATCGCGCCAAAAGTGCTGCCGAGAGTGAAATAGACCAGGCAACGGTCGCGCATCAGGATAGCTAACGTCTGGCGCAGGTCAGGTTTTTCCAGCGGCTTTAGCTCAATATCGTTGCGTGCCGGGCTGTTGGGGATATGGCGTAAGCCCACCGTCAGAGCAATGACCGTGCCCAGCGCCAGGCTACCGGATATCATAAACGGTAGCTTAGGATCAAAGCCCGCCAGCCACACTCCCAGCGATGAACCAATGGCCCAGCCGACATTAATTAGCGTGTAGTTTATCGAAAATGCTTTTACCCGCTTCTCCACCGGCAGCCAGGCGGCAATGCAGGCTTTAATGGTAATACTCAAAAGTGCATAGGAAGCGTTAAGCAGGGCAATCACCATCACCACGCTACTGACCTGCGGCAGGACAGGCAGCAGAAAAAAGCTCAGCGCGAAGAGGCTGATAGAGAGGGTGATTAAGGTTCGGTGGTTAAATTTGTCGACCAGATAGCCGCCATACAGGCTGCTGAAAATACCGATAGCCAGGCTGGCGCCCATAATAATGCCGACGCTTTTCGGCAACAGCTGGTAATGCTCAGTCAGGTAGATAGTGAGGAACGGCAGAGTGACGCCACGCCCAATCGTCAGAACCAGTGAGCCAGCAAGCAGGGCGAGGATAATTGGCGGCATCCCTTTCATTTACGCTACATCCATCGATCAAGAAGTTAAAAATCAGACCGTTTACTCTATCCGCTTATTGGGGATTTTTTGTGTCGTAGAATCATCATGTTTCAAGGTGTTGTGATGAGAAAACGCTACAGAAAACTCTTATTATGGCAGGGAATACTGCGACAGCGGACTGTGACGCAAAGCGCGCTCAGATTAACCCTCGGGCAGCGTGGTGAAAATTTGTTTTTACCTTGTCTATATGAAAATTCTGTTTTTTGTCAAAAACAGTCAATAAAGGACGCAGACTACAGCTTAACCGGAGATGTCAGACTGAACATGTCCGATTCGTTAACGTCTGGGGCAGCCTTGGCCAGCAGGCTGGCAGTAGCCAGTACCGCGACAGCAGTGCGGCGGTGGGCGTTAAAATCAGTTTCTGATAACAGGCGCAGCCTGCTGTAGTGCAATATAAGTCATAAAAAACGGGCAGAGAATTCTGCCCGTTTTTATTTGCGCAAATAGCACTGGACAACACCGCAAGGGATTCTGTTAATGTAAGCCTTTAAAAGACCAGTATTGCGGAATTTTTATGTTATCTACCCTCATCTATCGCAGCCATCTTTCCGATAATGTTCCGCTAAGCTCGCTGGACAAAATTGTACAAAAGGCAAATAAAAACAACCAGTTAATTGGCGTTACCGGCATTTTGCTGTTTAACGGCACGCATTTCTTCCAAGTGCTGGAAGGCCCTGAACAAGCAGTCAGTACGCTTTATGAACATATCTGTCGCGATCCCCGTCATCATAATGTCGTGGAACTGATGCGTGACTACGCGCCATTCCGGCGATTTGGTAATGTCGGCATGGAGCTGTTCTCGCTTCATGAGTTTGATAAAGCATCGGTGCTGCAGGCAGTACTGGATAAAGGCACATCCGAATTTCTGCTGACCTGGGATGATCGCGCGCTTCAGTTTCTGCGCACCTTTGTCGAATCCTGGGAGAAAGAAAACTATTTCGAAATCCCACCTGCCGGTCAGTGGGAATTTATCGCCACGGACGATCTACCCTTAACCGATGCTGACTTTGCACCAGGCGAGGAGATTAGCTTTGCCTTCCAGCCGATTATCGACCCGCTGGCCGGAACCATCGTCTCCCTTGAAGCCCTGTTGCGCAGCGCACAGGGGCTTTCACCGCTGGATTATTTTGCCAGTTTGCCGCGTGAGGAGCTTTACCGCCGCGACCTGGAATCCAAGAGCCGGGCCCTGGCTCTGGCAAAAGAGCTGCAAATTGATGACATCACCTTCTCGATTAACCTGCTGCCGATGACGCTGGTTGAGATCCCGAATGCCGTGGATTACTTGCTGGGTGAGATTGCCCGACACGGACTGGTGCCTCAGCAGATCGTGGTAGAGGTGACTGAAACTGAGGTGATTTCGAATATCGAAGCATTCTCCAGTGCGTTGAAACATCTGAAAGCGGCGGGTATCAGTCTGGCAATAGATGACTTTGGTGCCGGCTCCGCCGGTCTGCTGCTGCTTTCACGCGTGCAGCCGGAGAAAATCAAGATCGATCGTAATATTATCAGTGATGTGCATAAAAGCGGCCCTAAACAGGCAATCGTCCAGGCCATTATTAAATGCTGTTCTTCGCTGGAAATAGCCGTTATTGCCGAAGGCGTGGAAAAACCAGAAGAGTGGATGTGGCTGGAAGCAGCAGGCATCTGCCAGTTCCAGGGGTTCCTATTTGCCAAACCGCTGCTCAAAGGCATCCCACCTGTTGCATGGCCTGAATTGAAATAACCGGTTTTTGCTACGAGGCGGTGAAGCTGGTGTTTAATAACCAGGGGGAATATGCCCCCTGACATTTATACGTCTTGCGGGGCAGGGTGCTGCTATCAATAGGCTGCAATATTTATACCTCTAAATCCCTCTTTAAGCGGAGCATTGCCCCATCAAACCCTCTCTTTACAGAATAATAACAACCTTTAAGAGCCGAAAATAATATTTTAAGACTTGCTATATTCGAAATGCGCATGCGACTTTTATTTAAAGTGATAAAGGTGAATACGCGCCGAAAATAACTCAATGTTTACGAACACTATAATATGAGTTAGCAACATATCTGTTAGCAAAAAAAACGAACAATCCAGTTAACCCAATCAAACATAATTATCTTTCGCTGTGTGCCAGGCTTATCGGGTTGCATACGTTTTTCGAAATAATTCTTATATGAGGTTAATTATGACAATTAAAACGCTGGAAGATCTCTTTATCCATGAATTATCAGATGTCTATAGTGCAGAAAAGCAAATCTCGAAAGCCCTGCCTAAAATGGCCAGAGCTGCAACTGATGAAAAGCTGGTGGCGGCCTTTCAGCAACATCTGGAAGAGACGCGTGGTCAAATTGAACGTATTGACCAGCTGGTTGAAAGCACTGACGGCGTGAAAATTAAAAGGATGAAATGCCACGCGCTGGAAGGCCTGGCGGAAGAAGCGCAGGAGATTATCGACTCCGTTGAAGCCGGGCCGGTGCGCGATGCTGGATTAATTGGCGCAGCTCAGAAAGTGGAGCATTACGAGATTGCCACTTACGGCACGCTGCATGCCCTGGCACAGAAACTGGGCTATAAGGCAGCCGCTAAACTGCTGGCCGAAACGCTGGATGAAGAGAAGGCCACGGACGAAAAACTGACGGCGATTGCCGGGCAGCAGTAAAGACCTCTTCTGGAAGATGCGCCCGGTCGCAAGCTTTAGTCCTCTCTAAGTACTGCTATAGCCTCCCGCAGGAGGCTATGTTACAGCAACTCAATCAGTTGAAACTCTTCTGCCACAAGATCCATTTCACTTCCTTATTTATCAGGGGGGATTATTTTTTCCGCGTCAGCGTGATGCGCGTCAGTTCTGACGGGCGTCCCACGCGTACCGCCATTCCCGGCCACAGCGCCGTGCCGTTATTCACATACAGCTGCATGCCATCAACATCATAAAGCCCGGATACAAAGCCGCCATTCGGTTTGGCAAACAGGCGGTCTAAGCCGACGATTAAGCCGCCGTGAGTATGGCCGGACAGCTGAATATCGACCCCGTGTTTCGCATTTTCACGAGCGTTCTTTGGCTGGTGGTCGAGTAACACCACCGGCGCGTTGTCAGGGGCATCACCCAGCGCTTTAGCCAGATCGGGGCCGTTACCGCCCCGGCCCGGTGCAGAAGTATCGGGCAGCCCGGCAATCACCAGGCTGGCGTTGCCGCGGGAAATGACCGAATGACTGTTTAGCAGGGGCTTCAAACCTAAAGATGCCAGATGCTCGGTCCAGGCCTGCTGCTCAAAGAAATATTCGTGATTGCCGGTAATCGCCAACACGCCATCGGGCGCATGCAGATTGCGCAGCGGCTCCACGTCCTTAATGCGATTTTTAAGCGTACCGTCAATAACATCCCCGGTAACGACAATCAGGTCTACGTTCAGCTCCAGCGCGCGCTTGACTAACGCGGCACTCCAGCTGGCGTTAAAAAGCGGGGTAATGTGCATATCGGTTAACTGGAGCATTTGGTAACCCTCAAACTCCTGCGGCAAATCAGCAACCTGAATTGTCACATCTTTAAGAGGGGGAACGCGGATTGCCTGCTGCACGCCCCAGCTGGCCAGGCCGAATGCCAGCAGGGCAGCCAGGTAGCGCACGCCGGGAGCAATCTCCAACGGATGGCGCATCAGCATCGCAACAAGCGCAACCACATCAATCAGGATCTGGGTGAGGGCGAGGAACAGCACCGCGCTATATACCCAATTGAACAGGATAATCACCATTCTTGGCATCTCCGGTGAGAAGATGCTGCCAGAAGTAAAGCGGCTCACCAGCAGGTATTGTGAGGCAAGCAGCGCCAGTAGAGAGAGTATGATTTTTAACGCCAGTGGCATGGAAAGCGGAATGATAAAACGGGCAATAACATACCAACTCGGTATGCTGAAAATGAGGTGAAACATGGCGATTTTCCCTGTTAAACGTGCCGATAATTAGCGCAGAAGTAGGATTAAATGGATAATGCGACGCTTCTATTTTAATACAGCAGATTATCATACGGAGAAAATGTGCTGCATAACACCCCAGGTACTGGCCTGAATGTGCCTTTCAGCTCAGCCTGCGCCCGTTTTTATCGACAACTTCTTCCCCGTCTTCTTTGCTGAATTCGCCGCGCTGAGCCGCTGGCAAAATATCTAAAACTTTCTCTGATGGGCGGCACAGCCGGGTTCCGAGCGCAGTGACAACGACAGGGCGGTTCATCAGGATTGGATGTGCCAGTATCGCGCTGATGAGCTCATCATCAGTGAAAGCAGGGTTATCTAGCTTCAGGTGCTGATAAGGATCACTGTTTTTCCGCAGCAGTTCGCGCACGGTAATTCCCATATCAGCAATCAGCTTAACCAGCTCGGAACGGGTTGGCGGCGTTTCCAGGTAGAGGATTACCGTTGGCTCCATGCCGCTGTTGCGGATCATTTCAAGGGTATTGCGCGACGTGCCGCAGTCGGGATTATGATAAATCGTCACCTGGCTCATTTTGTTACTCTCTTTTCTCTATTATCCGGCCCCCGGCATGGCTATGCAGGGGTAAGAAGTTAAACGATGGACAGCCGCAGCGCCAGTGCGGACAGCGTAATAAATAGCACCGGAATCGTCATGACGATGCCGACACGGAAGTAATATCCCCAGCTGACTGTGATGTTTTTCTGCGCTAAAACATGTAGCCACAACAGCGTGGCAAGGCTGCCAATCGGGGTGATTTTTGGCCCCAAATCACTGCCGATTACATTGGCATAAATCATTGCTTGTTTAATCACTCCCGTGGCCTGGCTGCTTTCTATCGACAGCGCGCCAACCAGCACGGTCGGCATATTGTTCATCAAAGAGGAGAGGAACGCCGTCAGGAAGCCGGTGCCCAGAGTTGCGGCCCACAGTCCGTGTTCAGCAAGCTGATTCAGCAACGAGGAAATATACAGGGTCAGCCCGGCGTTGCGCAGGCCATAAACCACCAGGTACATGCCAAGGGAGAAGATAACAATCTGCCAGGGCGCACCGCGCAGTACCTTAGCGGTATTGATCGCATGGCCTTTTTTTGCCACGGCAAGCAGGAACACTGCTCCCACAGCGGCCACCAGACTTACCGGGACGCCAAGGGGCTCAAGTGCGAAGAAGCCGACTAGCAGCAGAACCAGAACCAGCCAGCCGGCTTTAAACGTGCTGCTATCGCGAATGGCCTCTTTTGGCGCCTTTAGCAGCGAAATATCGTAAACAGCCGGGATCTCTTTACGGAAAAACAGGTGCAGCATGAGCAGTGTAGTTGCGATAGCAGCCAGGTTGACTGGCACCATCACGGCGGCATACTGGGTAAATCCAAGCTTGAAAAAGTCAGCTGAGACAATGTTAACCAGGTTCGAGACAATCAACGGCAGGCTGGCGGTATCGGCAATGAAACCTGCGGCCATCACAAAAGCCAGGGTTGCAGCCGGGCTGAAACCCAGCGCCAGCAGCATGGCAATGACGATGGGCGTCAGGATCAGTGCAGCACCATCATTGGCGAACAGCGCGGCCACCATCGCACCCAGCAGAATAATCCAGCTAAACAACAGGCGGCCACGGCCTTTGCCCCAGCGGGCAACGTGCAGGGCAGCCCATTCAAAGAAACCAGACTCCTCCAGCAGCAGGCTGATGATGATCACTGCAATAAAGGTGGCTGTCGCATTCCAGACAATGTGCCAGACCACCGCAATATCAGAGATATGAACAACGCCCGTCATCAGCGCCAGGCCTGCACCCAGCATGGCGCTCCAGCCAATACCCAGCCCTCGGGGTTGCCAAATAACCAGGATCAGCGTCAGTAAAAATATCGCACTTGCCAGCAACATTACACACTCCATTTATATTCATTTAAGCGTATGTATTACGCATACTCAACAGACAACTGACGGCGCATTTCTAAGTTTTTTTTGTATATGCTCGCGCTCGCAGTTCCACGCAGAATCGATAATAGCTACAGCCCAGGCGGGCATGTGCGGCGACAAACGGTAGTGTACCCATTTGCCTTCACGGCGATCGATCACCAGCTCCGCCTCACGTAATAGCGCCATGTGGCGTGATATTTTCGGCTGAGACTCTGCGGTAATGGCACAGATATCACAGACACAAAGCTCGCCGGACTCGCGCAGCAGAATCACCACCTTCGAGCGTGTTTCATCGGCAAGCAGTTTAAAAAGTTGTACGGGTCGCAGCATTGTTAACCTCGATAGTATTTGACATTACATATGCTAATTCATATATGATAAATTGCAAAGCACCGTTTCTAACAAGCAGTCCTTATGCAGCACTCACCCGCATTTTTAAGTCGCATACCCATTACTTGGCCGACCGCTACAGCGGAAGGAAAGAGAGCTAACAGGAGTTATCCAGCCGGGTAAATCAGAACAAAATTTGATAAAAAGCCGCGACGTACTGACCTACGGGCCAAAATTGTGCACCTCAGGTATGGCGCCGCAACGGATTTTAATTCTGTCGGGCGGAAAGTGCGTGATATTGTTATCTATTCACGTTGGCGCGGGGCGGTGGTACAGCTCGCGCTGTCGTCATGATAAATCACGTTGTCTGGAGGAAAGATGGAATTGGAAACTGCACGGCTGCGTCTGGAGCCATACCAACACGCTCATTTTGATGGACTGCGCGAGATGGAAAAAGATCCGGAAATGATGCGCTATATTAGTCCAGGCGAGGTGAGGACGGAGGATGAAACGCGTGAAAGCATCGAACGGGTGATGCTGCGCTGGCAACAGCGTGGCTTCTCTTGGTGGGCACTTATGGAGAAGCAGTCAGGTGCGCTGGTCGGTGCCGCCTGTCTCCAGCATTTAGCCAATGACGACGGCGCACCGCTGGAGCTAGGCTGGCGCCTGAACGCCAGTTATCATGGCCAAGGGTACGCGACGGAAGCGGCGCAGGCGATTGTGAAATTCGCGGTTGAACAGGTCGGCGCGCGCTATCTGGTTGCGGTGGCGCATCCGGATAACAGTGCCTCACATCGGGTGATGCAGCGCCTGGGCATGACATACAAAGGCATTGAGCAGCACTACGATACGCAGTGCGTGGTGTATGAGATGCACGTTGGCGAATAACATCAGGCAAATCGCCTCAGCCAGGCTGTCTTATCGCTACCTTACGTCGGCAGACTGGCCATTTTTTCTTGCTTATTTAGACGATATAATGCCAGCCTGAGACTGGCAAAAATAAAGTTAGAAAAAATAAGTAGCGCGATAATATCTGACAGAATTATCTATCCAGCGACCAGCATCCGGCTTCTTTTAACGCAGCGCTGCCACTATTTGCAAACAGCATGATGGCGCGCTCTCCCGGCTGCGGATAGATTCGGCTGCTTAAACAGGCTTCGCCTTCATTGACAAAGACTTCCACGGATGAACGGTCAATGAAAATTCGCAGTGAAAGGATATCGTCCTCTGGCAGGGGAATGCTGCGCGTTCCCACAAGCGAAAAATCAGGATAGCTTCGCTCTAATATTAAGCGCTGGGCCTGATTATCAACGTAAATACGCAGCCCATCTCCCAGCATCATGCCATACTGTTCTGCCTGCGACCTGGCTCGCTCCCATTCCAGTGATAATTCCATGGCTTCAGCATCTGCTGCGACAAGCATTTGTTGACTACTCAGACAACGTGCAGTGACAGGAATATAGCTGCCTCGCAAAGCGGTCACTTCGGCGATGGGTTTCATCATCAGGCGATTATTATCACCTAAGCTCAGTTCGCGCGGCAGGGAGAGCATACCAGCCCAACCATCCTGTTGCTCCGGCATCGGTGATTCCCACATATCCAGCCAGCCAATAACGATTCTGCGCCCATCCGGACTGAGAAACGTTTGCGGGGCATAAAAATCGTGACCGTTGTCCATTTCAATAAATTGCCCGTCATGGCTGAACGCCTGACCTGGCTGCCACTCTCCCAGTAAATATCCACTCTGGAAGAGGTTACGGTTTTGATAGCCTTGTGCCACCATTCCTTGTGGAGAGAACATCAGCACACGCTGGCCGTTCAGGGTAAAGAAATCAGGGCATTCCCACATATAGCCCATTCCATCTTCAGATTCAGCCAGAATACCTTCGTCATGCCATTTGTGAAGGTCCGTGGAACGGTACAGGCGGACCTGGCCGGT
Source organism: Erwinia aphidicola (assembly GCF_014773485.1). Lineage (GTDB taxonomy): Bacteria > Pseudomonadota > Gammaproteobacteria > Enterobacterales > Enterobacteriaceae > Erwinia > Erwinia aphidicola. Next base: position 39,440 of record NZ_JACXBP010000007.1, read on the forward strand.
TTCCGCCACGCGTGAACCGACAACCATGTACCAGTATTCACCCTCACGCCATACTTTCGGGTCGCGGAAATGATGCAGTCCTGGAGGGGTATCAATCACCATTCCTTGACGCTCGAAATGAACTCCGTCACGACTGGTTGCCAGACATTGCACCTGATACAGATTGTCATCACTTTCTGGCGAACCGTGAAATTTATGACCGGTGTAAATCAGTGCCAGCGTATCTCCGTCCACCACTGCGGAACCGGAAAAACAGCCGTCTTTATCTGCCGGCCCTTCCGGTGCCAGTGCCACAGGCAGATGTTCCCAGTGAACCAAATCTTTACTGCGGGCATGCCCCCAGTGCATGGGTCCCCATTTCGTTGAATAGGGGTGATGTTGATAAAAGGCATGATACCAGCCGTCGAACCAGACCAGCCCGTTAGGATCGTTCATCCAGCCGGCTCGTGCGGCAAGGTGATAGCGTGGATACCAGCGGCGGTTAATTCCGGCTTGTGCTTCTTCAAGCATCTCTTCAGCCTGTTTTAATAAAGATGTCATTATGCTTTCTCCCGAAAATTACACAGCATCTTGCTGTAAAAAGGGGTGTTCAGTTGTGGGTTTATTTGGGCGCAAAAGGAAGATGGAAATAAACGTGGTGCAGAACACCATAATGCCCATTATCAGATAGGATTGAGCGAAACCAAATTTTTCGTAGCTGAAACCCGCCAGCGGCGATAACACGGTGCCAATAACTGAACTGGTACAGGCAAAACCCACCAGATAAATTGTGGAAGACAAACGCTTGTCGAAGTTCAGGCTGTTATATTTGAAAATGGCAACCAACAGTATCGGCAATTCCAGGGCATGTAGCAGTTTTGTAATAGAAATGAGCAGGGGTCCTTCAACCAGCCCGGAAGCGATCATACGCAGAGCCATTACCATTCCGGCGAATATCAGGCCATTTTTGGCACCAATTTTGTTAACCAGCCAGGGTGCGCAGAACATGCCTGCCGCTTCCAGAAGTACCTGGAAGGAGTTTAAATAACCAAACATCGCGTTCCCTTCGCGCAAGGTAGGAAACTGTGAGGAAAAATAAACCGGAAATTGCTGGTCGTATACACCGTAAATACAGGTTCCAATCACGAAGAAAATAAGTGCCCAGAAACGCGGTAGCGTTAGCAGCCGGATAGCATCTTCCAGAGAAACCTTTTTAGCCCCAATCTCCAGTTTTTCCATGCTCGCCGGTGCCGCAATTTTTAATCGGGCCAGCATGAAAAAGAAAACCAGGCCAGAGCATGACGCCACCAGGAAATTAAGATTGGGGTTAATGTTAAACAGCAGTCCGGCGAAAAACGTGGCAACGGCCCAACCGAGAGAACCCCACATGCGGGCCCGTCCAAATTCAAAGGTACTCTGACGCGCAACGCGCTCGGTATAGGATTCCAGCACGCCTATACCGCCATTAAACGTCAGACCAATAAACAGGCCACCAAAAACACTTCCCAGCAGAATATTGAGGTTGAGCAAATAGCTGAAGAAGAGATACGCAGGCCCGGAGAGGATCAGCAGGGCGGCCATAAACCACAGCAGGTTTTTGCGCAGACCAAGACGATCCTGAATGAAGCCGTAAAAGACCTGAGCGAAAAGGGCTGATACTGATAAGACGGAAAAGATAATACCCGTCTCGGAGGCTTTTAAACCCACTTCCTGGTGGAGCCAGATAGAAAGAAGGGAGCTGGACGAAGACCATGTGACAAAGAAAAAGAACAGCAGGGCGCTGAGCAGCATATAGCTGCGGGAAGGCTTTTTTTTCATCTGAGCAATCTCATAGCGATTTATATGCGCACATGGTAACGTTAACATTATACGCCGGCACCGAGTTTTATGGCAATATCCGATGTTAATCACAAAAGTTAACGTTAACATTGGTATTGTGAGATCTGTATCAAATTTCTTTGCCAAATTCCCAAAATAACAGGCTCAAAGCTTAGAATAGTGGGTTCAACTCTATGGATAACTTGATTACGGCTGTTCGCTTGCGGCGCAATGAAGTATCCGGATTTTCGCAAAATGGAAGGTTATGGCGTCTTTGAAAGATGTGGCCAGAATGGCCAATGTATCGTTAATGACAGTTTCGCGGGCGCTTAATTACCCTGAACGCGTAAAGCCCGAGACCCTTGCACGCGTGCAGGAAGCGATTCTGCATTTGAACTACGTACCCGATTTGTCGGCAAAACAGATCCGCAGTGTGGGGACTAAAAACAAGACGATTGGCGTACTGGCATTGGATACGGTAACCACACCCTTTTCCGTCGAAATCACGCTGTCAATCGAGGAGACCGCGCGCGCACACGGTTGGAAAAGCTTCGTGGTTAACATGTTCTCTGATGATAATCCGGACGAAATTGTCGATCTGCTGCTTGCTCATCGGCCCGGTGGCATCATTTTCACTACCATGGGGCTGCGTGAAGTACGCATACCGCCCAAGCTGCTGACACATCCCTGTGTTCTGGCAAATTGCGAGAATAAAGACGAGCCCGTTGCCTGTTACATACCCGATGACGAGAAGGGCCAGTACACTGCAGTTAGAGCCTTGTTGGCAGCAGGATATCGTCGGCCTATCTGTCTGCATTTACCCGCCAACCACCTGGCGACGTCCCGTCGCCAAAAGGGAATGGCGCGCGCCTGTCTTGAGGCAGGCATCGATCCCGGTACGCTGGATCATTACTATATGCAGCTTGGCGATGAGCACTACCGTGACATTCCCGACCTTCTCATGGCTCATATTCGTCAGGGGATACCTCAGTTTGATTCGGTGATTTGCGGGAATGACCGCATCGCATTTATGGTGTATCAGACGCTTTTGGCTAAAGGAATTCGTATCCCGCAGGATATCGGGGTTATTGGTTACGATAATCATGTAGGCATTGGCAACCTGTTTTTGCCGCCGTTATCTACGGTACAGTTACCGCATTACGAAATTGGTCGACTGAGTACTTTGCATATCATTAACGGTGATGACAGCAAGGCGAGGGTACTGGTGGATAGCCCCTGGCTGTCTCGCGAGTCATTTAGTCGCTGCACCTGACATTCAGTCAGCCCGAGTGGTGAAGCAGCATCACGACGTCGCAGGCATTTTTTCATCAAAGGCCTGGATCACCGCAAGGCGGTTAAGAACTCCCCAAAGCAGCGGCAGGATCGCCGTTGCAGGGCGACATGGTGACCAACCTAATAGTGATAATCCTGGCTGCCTGAATAAGAACAGGCTAACCGGAGTACGACATTTTAACTTTGCTAGAACAAGACGTTATCGCTTGGGACTGACGTTATCGCTTGGGACTGACGTTATCGGTGCGTATAATGTATATTATGTTAAATAAGATATCAGGTAGTTAATCCGTCAGGGCTTTCTGACCAGCCTCATTGCCCTGCTCTTACGGATGTCAATTCAGGCAGCGCTACGTGAATTCTACGAAATTGTGTGGGCTCTCCCACGCCAGGATTTACGTAGCGTTGCCTGTAAAACGCACTCACGATCAACTGCCACCTTTTGCCTGTGTCATGATGCATTCACTCATCACCCACAGGAACGGCTCATGTCAGACAATGATGTTGGATTTAGTCATCTGGCTTTACAGGTGAAAGACCTGTCGAAAAGCGTCGAATTTTATCAGCGTTACGCAGGCATGCAGATTATTCATCAGCGTGAACCCGGGATTGCTGAAGCACAAAAAGTGGCGTGGCTGTCTGACCTGACGCGGCCGTTCGCGCTGGTGCTGGTGCAGTCAGAAATCAGTAATGACACACCGCTGGGACCCTTCGGTCATATTGGCGTGGCCTGCGGTAGCCGCGAGGAGATCGATGCCAAGGTCAAACTGGCTGAGCAGGAAGGCGTTTTGCGCCGTGCAGCGCAGCAATCTGCTGCACCGGTTGGCTACTGGGCTTTCTTTGCGGATCCTGATGGCAATACGCTGGAGCTGTCATATGGTCAGCAGATCGGCATGGAAGTTATCACCGCGCGCCTGTCGTCATCGACCGGCTAAAGCAGTGATTTACTCATGCGGTAGTTGATAAAGTTCTGGCCACGCACCTGCACCTGTTGTGCTGCGAGCAGTTGGTACCCTCGCCTGCTGAAAAATGGCTCAGCCGTGACGCTGGCCTCAGTAAATATCTCCGGCAACGCCATGGCAATAACGGCGTACTCCAGTTTTTCCAACAGCGCACTGGCCACCCCGGTGCGCAGATACTCCGGATGGGTGAACATCAGATCGAGATGACCATCAAACTCTACGTTGCCAAAACCCACTATCTTATCCTCGATGCTGGCAACCCAGCAGTGACTGTCGAGCAGCCGCTTTTGCCAGGACTCCCGATCAACCTGTGCCCAGGCTGCAATCTGTGCAGGATTATAATCGTGTGAGGCTGTCTCGCACACAGCGCGTTCAAACACCGTAATCACCCCTTCGAGGTCAGAATGTTGGTACGACCTCAGCTTAAATGTCTGACTATGCACTATTCCCCACTCCTTATCCATTTGAAGCAAAAGAGGGTCATCGACACTCCGTAACTTCCTATCCTATTGAATATAAAGTAAAATATAAAACAGATCGCGCTACGTGAATTCTGATGTTTTTGCAGTACTGTGATACAGGAAGATTGACGTAGCACCGTTAAAAATGTCCTCCTGAACGGCCTGCAGCCTCAATGATAGCGCGGTAGTTACAGATGACACACTCATAGTTATATCTGTACGTTGTAACTAAAGTACCACATTATCGATGATTTAAATGCCGCGACAGCCGATCGCCGCACAGCTGTAATACCGTAACCAGCGCCACCAGCACGATTATCACCGTGAGCATCACCTGCGAGTCAAAACGCTGATAGCCGTAGCGGTAAGCAATATCCCCCAGCCCGCCCGCACCAATCGCGCCCGCCATTGCCGAAGCATTAATCATGGTGACCAGCGTAATGGTAAATCCGCTGACAATCCCCGGGCGCGCCTCTGCCAGCAGCACATGCCAGATGATATGCCGCCGATGGAAGCCCATCGCCTGCGCCGCCTCCACCAACCCTTTATCCACCTCGCGCAGGCTCACCTCGGCAATACGCGCAAAGAACGGCGTTGCAGCCAGCGTCAGTGGGACAACGGCGGCCCACACGCCATAGGAGGTACCCACCACCAGTCGGGTAAAGGGGATCAGCGCAACCATCAGGATCAGAAATGGCACCGAGCGGAACAGGTTGACGACCCAGCCCAACAGGCGATTAAGCAGCGGATTGGCGAAGAGATTATTGCGATCGGTAATCACTAATATCACCGCCAGCGGCAACCCCAACAGCAGCGCGGCCAACGAGGAGGCTCCGACCATCATCAGCGTATCGAGCAGCCCCTGCCATAAACGTTCAAGCTGGAGTGACATAGCCCAGCACCTCCACGCGGTCAGCCAGCGTCTGCGGAATGCTGGCAGGATTAAACGGCAGCGGCTGTCTGGCCGCCTGCAATACGATATGGCCAATCTGTCGGCCCTGCACCCACTCCAGCGCACTCTGGATCAGGATAACCTCCTCACCCAGTAGCCCGAGCTGCGGCACCGCCCCCTGACCGGTATAGCTCAGGCGCAGCAGCGGCTGGTCACTCTGCGTCTGGGGAGCGCGATGCAGGTGCGCCAGCAGCGCTTCCGGCAGACCGCTATGCTGAGGATTGAGCAGGATGCGGGTGGTCGGCTGCTGCGGATCGCCATACACCGCCCACACCGGGCCCTGCTCTATCACCTTGCCCTGCTCCAGTACCGCCACCTGGTGGCACAGATCGTGGATCACATTCATCTCATGGGTAATAAGCACGATGGTGATGCCCTGCCGCTGATTAATCTCGCGCAGCAACGCCAGAATCGAGGCGGTAGTCTCCGGGTCAAGTGCCGAGGTGGCTTCATCGCACAGCAGCAGCTGCGGCTGATGCACCAGCGCCCGGGCAATCCCTACCCGCTGCTTCTGCCCGCCGGAAAGCTGCGCTGGCCAGGCGTGCTGGCGTTCTTCCAGCCCGACCAGCGCCAGCAGCTCATCAACCCGCTTTTTGCGCAGCGGTGGAGAAACGCCCGCCACCTTCAGCGGTAGCTCGATATTCTCACGCACGCTTTTCGCCGACAGCAGGTTGAAGTGCTGGAATATCATGCCGGTGCCGCGCCGCCATTCAACCAGCTCACGCTGAGTCAGGCGGTTAATATCGACACCATCCACCACCACGCGCCCCGCCGTGGGCGTTTCCAGCCGGTTAAGACAGCGGATCAGCGAGGACTTGCCCGCGCCGCTGCGCCCGATAATACCGTAGATAGCCCCGCGCGGGATCGTCAGGTTGATATCGTGCAGCGCATCCAGCGGCTGGCCGGAATAGCGTTTCACCAACCCCTGAATCGCCACATGCGTCGAGCCATCCGGGCTTACGGCATCAGCTTCTGTTAGCTCATCCCACGTCATCGTCGCCATGCTTACTGCTGCCAGCCAGGCTGATAGAGCTTGCCGTAAAACTTATCGAGGCTGGCGCGCACCACCGGGGAGTGCTGATAGATATCAACAAACTTCTTCAGGCGCGGATCGTCCTGGTGCCCGTCGCGGATAACAAACTGAATCACATATTCCGGGTGCTCCAGCCCGTCAAACAACAGCGCGTTATTCGGGTCAATCACGCCGGAGGCGCGCAGATAGTGCGGATAGCCCTGTGCGAGATCAACCTCCTCCAGCGAGCGCGACAGCTGCACCGCTTCCACTTCAATAATCTTCAGGTGCTTCGGGTTAGCCACAATATCGTCAACGGTAGACTTCAGCCCCGCGCCGGGCTTTAGGGTTATCAGCTTCGCCTTTTGCAGCAGCAGCAGGCCGCGCCCGCCGTTGATGGGGTCATTGGCAATCGCCACCGTGCCGCCGTCAGGGATCTGATCGAGACTGCTGTGCTTTTTCGAGTACAGGCCGACATTATTAATAATCGCCGGGGCGTACTTCACCAGATGAAATCCGCCCTGCTGATTGGCGTTATCAAGAAACGGCTGATGCTGGAACAGGTTAACGTCGATATCGCCGTTTTCGACGCTGACGTTAGGCGCCGTCCAGTCGCTGAACTCAATCAGTTCCACCGCCAGCCCCTGTTTCTTTGCCTCTGCCACGGCGGTTTCCAGTGGCGGTGCGAAGGCCGAGGTGGTGCCGACTTTGAGCGGCCCGCTGTAATCGGCCGCCAGCGCATTTCCGCTGAGCAGCGCGGTCAGTAACAGTGTTTTAATTATTTTCATGATGACCCCTTTATATGTCCCAGATGTTCAAAGATCGCGACGCCACCGGGCGGCCGGATGGCGCAGCGGCAGGCGGTCGTGGTGGAAGAGTTTGTGGCGCAGCGTGCCGGGCTGATAGGCGGTTTTATAACGCCCGCGCTGCTGAAGTTCCGGTATGACCAGCTCGATGAAATCGATATAGCTCTGCGGATTGACGATGCGCGTCAGGTTAAAGCCGTCGATATCCGCCTCATCCAGCCAGTGAATAAGCTGGTCGGCCACCTGCGACGGGCTGCCAACAATCAGCGGATAGCGGCCACCGAGGGCGTGCTGCTCCAGCAGCCGCCGCCGTGTCCAGCCGCTGAAGGTTTTGCTGACCGACTCGATGGCGCGCCCGGAGCCGCTGTCGATCGGCTCATCCAGCCCGAAGCGGGCGAGATCGATGCCGATAGAGCTGGAGAAGTGGGCAATCCCCGCTTCCGGGCTGGCATAGCGCAGGTACTCCTGATGCTTCTCCTGCGCCTCCTTTTCCGTGGGCGCGACAATCACCGACACGCCCATAAACACCTTCACATCACCCGGTTCACGCCCGGCATCGCGCGCGGCGCGGCGCAGCGTGTCCACCTGGGTGCGCATCGCCTGCGGGGTGCTGCCGTTAACAAAGCTACACTCCGCGTGGCGGGCGGCAAACTGCACGCCGCGTGCCGAACTCCCGGCCTGAAACAGCAGCGGCGTGCGCTGCGGTGACGGGGAGCTGAGATGGTACCCCTCCAGCTGGTAATACTTACCGTGATGGCGCACCGGATGAATTTTTGCCGCATCGGCGTAGCGGCGCTGCTGGCGGTCGGCGAGCACTGCACCCTCTTGCCAGCTGCCCTCCCACAGCTGGTAGCTGACGTCGAGAAACTCGTCCGCCTGGTCGTAGCGCTCGTCGTGGCCAAGCAGCTGCGGCTGCCCCATCGCCCGCGCGGCGCTGTCGAGATAACCGGTAACAATGTTCCAGCCCACGCGGCCATTAGTGAGATGGTCGAGGGTGGAAAAACGGCGGGCAAACGGGTATGGCGCCTCGTAGCTCAGGTTGGCGGTCAGCCCGAAGCCGAGGTGCTCGGTGACGCTGGCCATCGCCGACACCAGCATCAGCGGATCGTTAACCGGCAGCTGCACCGACTCGCTGGCGGTCAGCGTAATCCCCTGCTGATAGACGTCATACACGCCGAGGATATCGGCAATAAACAGCCCGTCAAACAGGCCGCGCTCCAGGGTACGCGCCAGGTCCAGCCAGTAGCGTAAGTCGTTAAACTCGGTGGAGCGGTCAAGCGGATGGGTCCACATGCCGTGATGGATATGCCCGACGCAGTTCATATTGAAGGCGTTAAGCAGGATTTTTTTGCTCACAGCGTCCCCCTGCGGGCGGGTAACGCACCGTTTAACAGATAGTTGCCGATCGCCGGATACTTCCAGCGCACCGGGTCGTGCAGCGTATGGGTGCGGGCATTGCGCCAGTGTCGGTCAAGGTTATGCTCGCGTAGCGCGGAGCGGGTGCCGGAAAGCTCAAACAGCAGGTTGGATGCCTCCAGCGCCAGCTCGGTGGTCCAGGCGCGCACGATGGCAACGGCAATCGAGGCCGCCGCCACGCTGTCGGCATCCGGGTTACGCTGCGCGGCGTCTACCGCTTCACCCGCCTCCTGCAGGAGGGCGTCACCGGCCTGCAGGCGTGGCGCAATCTGGCCCACGCGATCGATGGTCAGCGTATCCTGCGCGGCGTGATCCACCCCGGCATCGGGCCACGGGCGCGCACGGCTGTTGATAAAGTTCAGCATGTCGTTAAATGCGGCGCGGGCGATGCCCTGTTCGATGGCGGCATGCATGATCTGCGCGAATGACCCCACGGTGGTCGGGCGCTCAAAGGCGCTCTGAAACGGCACGATATCCTGCGGGTCGACCCTGACGTGATCAAAGGTGACCGTGCCGCTGCCGGTGGTACGCTGCCCGAATCCGGACCAGTCGTCGATCACGCTGACGCCAGGCTGAAAGCGCGGGACAAATACCAGCTGTTCCCTGCCGCTGGCATCACGCGCCGCAGTGGGAATGCGGTCAGCATACAGCGCGCCGGTGGCGTAAAACTTCTGGCCGTTAAGCAGTAAATCCGCACCCTGCGGCAACACCGCCGTACAGCGCTGATGGGCCGCCGCCGAGCTGAACTCCGCCAGCGCGTTGCCGAGATGCACGCCGTCCAGCACCTCCTGATAAAAACGCTGCTGCTGCGCCGGGCTGCCGTTGACGCGCAGTACCTCCAGCGCATAAAAGTGGTTCTGCGGCACCTGACCAATCGCGGCATCGGCCTCACTCAGAATGGCGATCGCCTGCGCCAGCACCGCCGAAGAGAGCGCAGCGCCGCCGAATTCGGCCGGTACGGTAATCGCGCCCAGCCCGGAGGCAAACAGCGCCTGCAACTGCGCGTGCGGCAGTTCGCGCTCGCGGTCCCTGCGTGAAGATCCGCTGCGAAACTCCTGCGCCAGCTGCTGAGCAACCTCGATAGCCTGCTCAGCACTGTGAATGCGGCTGGCGGGATTTTTGGCCTGAACCTGACTGGTTGGCATGACGTGCTCCTTATATCCAGGCATGGCGCACCGGAAAGACACCGTTGAGGTAGTAGTTGCCGATGGCGTGAAACTTCCAGCGGATCGGGTCGTGCAGCGTATGGGTGCGCGCATTGCGCCAGTGGCGGTCAAGGTTATGCTCAGCGAGCGTGGCGCGGCTGCCGCCCCACTCCAGCAGCTTCTCACTGGCCCTCAGCGCCGCCTGGGTCGTCAGCACTTTGGCCTCCGCCACCACGATGGAGGCGCGCGCCGCCGTGGCCGCATCCAGGCTGGCAGGGTCGACCTCATCGAGAAAGCGTGCCGCCCGGCGCAGCAGCGCATCCGCCGCGGCAATCTCGACCCACACGCGCCCGACGTCGGCCTGCAGGTGCGGGTCGTCGCTGTTGCGCTCCACTCCGGCATCCACCCACGGCCGGGAATGCTGGCGCACAAAGGCGCAGGCCTCATCAAAGGCGCCGCGGGCAATTCCGCCGTCGATAGCCGCCTGGATCAGCTGCGATACCGGGCCGCGCAGCGACGGTTTATCGCTGGCGGGCGTGGGGATCACCAGCGCAGCCTCCACCGCCACCTCATCCAGATGGATAGTGCCGCTGGCGGTGGTGCGCTGCCCGATGCCGGACCAGTCATCAACGATCTCCAGCCCGGCGGAATCGCGGGGCATAAACGCCATCACCGGCTGGCCGCTGTCGTCGATAGCGGTGGTAACAATGATGTCGGCGAACAGTGCACCGGTGGAGTAGAACTTACTGCCGGAGAGCCGCAGCCCGCCTTCACGCTGCCGCAGCCGTGCCTGCACGTCCCGGGTGTGCCGGGTGTTCTTCTCCGGGCCACCGTTGCCTAAACGCTGCCCCTGCACTACGGCAGAAAACAGGCGCTGCTGCTGTGCGAAGGTACCCTCATCGCGCAGGAACTGAATCAGTCCGAAGTGGTTCTGCGGGATCTGCCCGAGGGACGGGTCGGCGGCCGAAATAATGCGGAATACTTCCGCCACGGTGCGGTAAGAGAGCCCGCCGCCGCCGAATTCGCGCGGCACGGAGATACTGCCGAGGCCGGAGCGGCTGAACAGCTCCAGCGCCTCCAGCGGGTAGATGCGTTCGCGGTCACGAGTGGCGGCATCGCGCAGCGCCAGATCGGCCACCGCACGCGCGGCGCAGAGCGCCAGCTCATCGCTGAGGATCACCCTGGCCGGAGGATTTTCTGGGCGTGTAAGTGCCGCAGTTTGTTGCGCTGACTGGCTCATGATTTCCCTTAATTAACAGGCAAAGCGATGCCGGATGGCACAGGCCATCAGCAACAGGATTTGTCGAATTTAATTAATATAATCAGAGCGATAATAATTAGTAAAGCGCCACAATTATGACAAATATGGCGTTTGATTGCTGATATTCAGCTAAGGGAACTCACTGTATCGGGTTGACCGAAAAAGAAGGTCAACCCCTACGGAAATAACCGTCCGACACATCAATCGTAGGGGCCGACCGCTGTTCTGGTCGGCCCTTATATAAACGGGCTGACCGAAAAAGAGGGTCAGCCCCTACGGGTAACAATCATCGGGCACATCAACCGCAGGGGCCGACCGCTGTTCTGGTCGGCCCTTAATTTTCCCTACCGCCCCATTGACTTAATCTGTATACATCGTACATTTACCGCCATGCACACTTTCCTGATTATCGTCCCCGATGGGGGCATGCTGTTTGAATCCGCAGGCGTCGCCGACATTCTGATGCAGGCTAACCGCCAGCGCGCGCACGCCGACGCTTTTTATCACATCACCGTGGCCACCACGCAGCCGCACCGGGTGATCCACGGCCAGTCCGGGCTGAACCTGCTGGCCGACCAGCGCCTGCTCGATCTCGACCCGGGTGAGCAGCGCGATACCATAATGGTGACCGGGCGCGGATTAACCGAGGAGGAAAATGCCGGGGTAGCTGACTGGCTGCGCCTGGCGGCACCGCACGCCGGGCGCGTGACATCCGTGTGCGGCGGCGCGATGCTGCTGGCGCAGGCGGGCCTGCTGGAAGGACGGCGTGCCACCACCCACTGGCGGCTGATGGAGGCCCTGCAAACCCGCTTCCCGAACGTCAGCGTGCAAAATGGCCCGCTGTACGTGCAGGATGGCACGGTCTGGACCTCCGGCGGGGTCAGCTCCGGTTTTGACCTTACGCTGGCGCTGGTGGAAGACGACCTCGGATTTGACCTGGCGCGCTGCGTAGCGCAGGACCTGGTGATGTATCTGCGCCGCCCCGGCGGCCAGGCCCAGTTCAGCCGCTACCTGCTGAACCAGGCCGCCGATGGCCCGATTGCCGGGCTGCAAAGCTGGATGGCGGCTAACCTGAAAGCAGATCTGTCGGTGCAGAGCCTGGCAGAACGGGTGGCAATGAGCCCGCGCAACTTCACCCGGGTATTTACCCGTGAAACCGCCATCAGCCCGGCAAAGTATGTTGAGGAGCTGCGTTTAAGCGCGGCACGTCAGCGGCTGGAGCAGACCCGCGACGGCGTTGAACAGATTGCCTGCCTGTGTGGCTTTGGCAGCGCGCTCAATCTGCGCCGGGTGATGGAGCGCAATCTGCACCTCACGCCGGGTGAATACCGTCAGCGCTTCGCCATGCGCACAATGGCGTAAATTGATCTAAATTTGTCATTTACGCCATTCAGAAGCCAGTCCAGACTGAACTCATTACTCATAATAAGGAGTTCACCATGGTAAACATCGGTATTAACGGCTTCGGCAGAATCGGACGTAACGTGCTGCGCGCCGCCCTTGGGCGCAGTGATTTTCAGGTAGTGGCGATCAACGACCTCACCGACAGTAAAACCCTCGCCCACCTGCTGAAATATGACTCGCTCTCCGGCACGCTGCCCGTCCCTGTGGAAGCGGGCGACGGCGAACTGTGGGTTGACGGCCAACGTATTCAGGTCTTTTCCCAGCGCGACCCGGCGACCATTCCGTGGAGCAGCGCCGCAGTGGATATCGTGATCGAGGCTACCGGTTTCTTCACCGATAAAGCGCAGGCCGAAGTGCATATCACCCACGGCGGCGCCAAACGGGTGATCATCTCTGCCCCGGCAAAAGGCGACGACCTCACTATCGTAATGGGCGTTAACCACCAGCAGTACGATCCGGCGCTGCATAAAGTGGTCAGTAACGGCAGCTGTACCACCAATGGGCTGGCCCCGGCGGCGCAGGTACTGCATCAGCACTTCGGCATTAAGCACGGACTGATGAACACCACGCACGCCTACACGAATAGCCAGGCCCTGCACGACCAGCCAGAGAAAGATCTGCGCGGCGCGCGTGCCGCCGCCGAGTCCATCGTCCCCTATTCCAGCGGCGCTGCGAAGGCGATTGGCAAGGTGATCCCGGAACTTGATGGCCGCATGACCGGCTACTCGCTGCGCGTCCCGGTGCCGGTGGTGTCGATCGTTGACCTGACGGTGAATCTGGATCGTGACGTGACGGTGGAGGAAGTCAATGCCGCATTCCGCCAGGCGGCGGAGTCCGGCCCGCTCAAAGATATTCTCGGCTACAGCGAGGAGCCGCTGGTCTCCAGCGACTATCGCGGCGACGCGCGTTCCTCGGTAATTGACGCCCTCTCAACGCTGGTGATTGGGGGCAACATGGTGAAAATCCTCGCCTGGTACGACAACGAATGGGGCTTCTCTAATCGCCTTGTTGACCTCGCGCTGCTGATGGAACAGCGCGGCCTGTAGCCCCAACAGCATAACTAAGAGCATCATAATGATGCTCTTTTTTTTCTTAAGCTTCATGGTGGTATGATGCCTGCGCCGCTGAACACTCCATGGAGTCATTAATGTCCACACTGCGTTTGCTGTTATCCGATTCTTACGATCCCTGGTTTAACCTGGCGGTCGAGGAGTGCATTTTTCGCCAGATGCCCGCCACCCAGCGCGTACTGTTCCTGTGGCGCAATGCCGAAACCGTGGTGATTGGCCGCTCGCAGAACCCGTGGAAAGAGTGCAACACGCGCAGAATGGAAGAGGACAATATTCGCCTGGCGCGGCGCAGCAGCGGCGGTGGCGCGGTGTTTCATGACCTCGGCAACTGCTGCTTTACCTTTATGGCTGGCAAGCCGGAGTACGATAAAAGCGTATCAACGGCGATTATTCTCAACGCGCTTAACGCGCTGGGTATTCCGGCGGAAGCATCAGGGCGCAACGATCTGGTGGTGAATACCGCCGACGGGCTGCGTAAAATTTCTGGCTCTGCCTATCATGAGACCCACGATCGCGGCTTCCACCACGGCACCATCCTGCTTAATGCTGACCTGTCCCGGCTGGCAGACTACCTCAACCCGGATGTGAAAAAACTGCAGGCCAAGGGCATTACCTCGGTGCGCTCGCGCGTGGCGAACCTGGAAGAGCTGGTGCCCGGGATTAGCTTTGAGCAGATCTGTGGCGCGGTAACGCAGGCATTCTTTAGCCACTTTGCCGGGCAGTGCCAGCCGGAGATTATTTCACCGAGCGCACTGCCCGACCTGCCGGGCTTTAAAGAGCAGTTTGCTAAGCAGAGCAGCTGGCAGTGGAATTTTGGTCAGGCTCCGCACTTCCAGCACCTGCTGGATACGCGTTTTAGCTGGGGCGGCGTGGAGATCCACTTTGACGTTGAGCGCGGCAAGATTAGCCGCTGCCAGATATTTAGCGACAGCCTGAACCCGGCGCCGTTAGAGCAGCTGGCACAGAATTTACACGGCGTGGAGTATCGACCGCAGGCGCTCGGCCAGCAGGTGGCGTTGCTGACAGCGGCGTTTCCCAACCAGCAGACAGAGTTGACACAGCTGCAGGCGTGGCTGGTCAGCAGCGTTAGATAAACCGGGCGGACCGCAAAAGAAGGTCCGCCCCTTGCAGGATAATGTTAACTTTCCAGCACCACCACGCACTGGCCGGCGCGCACCGCGCAACCGGGCTGGACGCGCACCTCGCTGACAATACCGTCGCAAGGCGCCAGCAGCGGGATCTCCATCTTCATTGCCTCGATAATCACCAGCACGTCGCCCTGCTTTACCGCATCGCCCGGCTGGAACTTCACCTGCCACAGATTGCCGGCAATCGCGCTCTCTACCGCCTGCTGCCCGGCCTGCAGCGGCTCGTCATCCGGCGCCGCGCTTGCCTCCTCCTGGCTGTCGAAGTGCGCCTGACCGCTGGCGATCCAGCGCTCGCGCTCGGCGTTAAAGGCCGACTGCTGGTGCGTACGAAATGCCTCAATGCCCCCACTTTCGCGCTGTAAAAACTGCTGATAGTCGGCCAGCGCCAGCTCGGTGTGCTCAATGCGCAGCGGATAGCGCCCCAGCGGAAAATCACGGCGGATAACCTGCAGCTCGTCGGCGGAAACCGGATAGAACTTTATCTGGTCGAAGAAGCGCAGCAGCCAAGGTTTGCCGTTGAAATCGGCGACCTCACGATAGCGGTTCCACATCTGCAGCGTCCGCCCCACAAACTGATAGCCACCCGGCCCCTCCATGCCATAAACGCACAGATACGCCCCGCCGATCCCCACCGAGTTCTCCGCAGTCCAGGTGCGCGCCGGATTATACTTGGTGGTGACCAGCCGGTGGCGCGGATCGAGCGGCGTAGCGACCGGAGCGCCAAGGTAGACATCGCCCAGCCCCATGACCAGATAGCTGGCGGCAAACACCGTTTTGTAGACCTCATCAATATCCGCCAGGTCGTTGATGCGGCGAATAAACTCAAGGTTACTCGGGCACCAGGGCGCATCGCGGCGCACGGTGGTCATATATTTATCAATCGCCAGCTGGCAGGCGGGGTCATCCCACGACAGCGGCAGGTAAACCACGCGCGACGGCACGCGCAGATCCTGCTGCGCGCATACCGTTTGCCACAGCCGACCGACCGTTGCCAGCAGCTCGCTCAGCGGCAGCGCTTCAGGGCGATAGTGAACCTGCAGCGAGCGGATGCCGGGCGTCAGGTCGATGACTGCCGGATGGTTAATGGCCTCCAGCGCCTGCATTAGCGCATGAGCGCGAAAACGCAGCACCAGGTTCAGCTCCGGCGCGCCAATCTCCAGCAGCAGATGGGTATCACCGCTCAGCCGCGCGACCAGCTGCGTATCACCCGTGCCGCACTCCAGCACCACCGGGGAATTCAGCGGCACAGGCTGCCAGACGGAATCAACCGGCGCCAGCGCCTGCAGCTCCGCCTCACGCTCTGCGGCCAGCTGGCGGGCGGTCGCCACGTCCACCGCGACAAACTTCAGGCGATCGCCCGCTTTCAGCTGCCCGACCTGCCAGAGATCGGCCTCAATCACCGTCACCGGGCAGACAAATCCGCCAAGGCTCGGGCCGTCGCGCCCGAGGATCACCGGCATATCCCCGGTGAAATCCACCGCGCCGACCGCATACGGATTATCGTGGATATTCGAGGGGTGCAGCCCGGCCTCGCCGCCGCTGTCGCGCACCCACTGCGGTTTTGGCCCAATCAGCCGCACCCCGGTGCGGCTGGAGTTGAAATGCACCTGCCACTCGGTGGCGAAAAACGTCTCAATGTAGCCGGCAGTGAAATACTCTGGCGCAGCGTGCGGGCCGTAGATAACCCGCAGCTCGCGCAGCGCTGGCAGATCGCTGCACAGCGCGTCAGGCAGTGCCTCCCCGGCGCGGGCATCGCGCAGTTCGCTCAGATGCAACACGTCGCCCGTACGCAGCGCGCGCCCCGCATGGCCGCCGAACTGCCCGAGGGTAAAGGTGCTTTTACTGCCGAGGTACTCCGGCACCGCGATCCCGCCGCGCAGGCAGAGATAGCTGCGCACGCCGCGGCCAGCGATGGTGCCGAAAGTTAAGGTGCTGCCTGCCGCGATCGCGAAGGTCTGATTCATCGCCAGCGGCTGGCCGTCAAGCGTGAGCGGGATCGCCGCCCCCGTCACCACCGCCACGCTGGCCGTATTGAAGCGCAGCGTCGGGCCGCTCATGGTGATCTCCAGCGCGGCCGCCGTCGGGTCGTTATCCAGCAGGCGGTTGCCCAGGCGTAAAGCGCGGTCGTCCATCGGGCCGGACGGCGGCACGCCCACCGCCCAGTAGCCAAGGCGGCCCGGGAAGTCCTGCACGGTGGTTTGCGTTCCGGCGCTCAGCACCTCAACGGTGGTGGCGCGGTAGTGCAGCTTCTCAAGGCAACGCGTCCACGGCGAGCCGCTGGTGAACGGCTGCGACGCGAGGATCTGCTGCAGGTACTGGCGGTTAGTCTCAACGCCGTACAGGCGGGTTTCTCCCAGAGCCTGGCTGAGCGCTGCTGTCGCCTGTTCGCGGCTGGCTGCAAAGGCAATAACCTTCGCCAGCAGCGGGTCGAAGAATGGCGGGATCTCACAGCCGGACTCTACCCAGCGGTCAATGCGCAGACGTTTGCCGTCGGCGGGTGGGAAAAACACCTCGGTCAGCAGACCGGGCGACGGTTGAAACTGGCGGCCAGGGTCTTCGGCGTAAACGCGCGCCTGAATCGCATGGCCCTGCGGTGACAGTGTCACGCCAAGCTCTGCCAGCGGCGGCAAATCCCCCGCCGCAAGGGCGATCATCCAGCGCACCAGATCCACGCCCCATACCTGTTCGGTGACGCCGTGCTCTACCTGAAGACGGGTATTAACCTCGAGGAAGTAAAACTGTTCGGCGGCGCTGTCGTAGACAAACTCAACGGTTCCGGCGCTGCGGTAGCTGACCGCCTTCGCCAGTTTGATGGCGGCGGCACAGAGCGCATCGGCCATGCCCTCTGGCAGATTGGCTGCCGGCGTCTCTTCAATCACCTTCTGGTTGCGGCGCTGCACCGAGCAGTCGCGCACGCCGAGCGCAATCACCTCGCCCTGGCCGTCACCAAAAATCTGCACCTCAAGGTGGCGGGCGCGCTCGATAAACTTCTCGATAAACACGCCCGCATCACTAAAGTTATTCTGTCCGAGGCGCTTAACCGCTTCAAACGCTTCGCTCAGTTCAGCAGCGCTGTAGCAAACGCGCATGCCGATGCCGCCCCCGCCTGCGGTGCTTTTCAGCATCACCGGATAGCCGACCTGTTCGGCGGCCATCAGCGCAGCGCCAACACTCTCCAGCAGCTCCGTTCCCTCCAGCAGCGGTACCTGATGCTGTTTCGCCAGCGCACGCGCGGTGTGCTTCAGGCCGAAGAGGCGCAGCTGCTGCGGCGTCGGGCCGATAAAGGCGATGCCGGCGGATTCACAGGCTTCGGCGAAGGCGGCGTTTTCGGAGAGAAAACCGTAGCCGGGATGGATAGCGTCTGCCGCGCTGGCGCGTGCCGCCGCAAGGATCTTCTCCACCACCAGATAAGTGTTGGCCGCCGGGCCATCGCCAAGGCTGACCGCTTCATCGGCCTCGCGGATGTGCAGGCTACTGGCATCGGCTTCGGCAAACACCGCCACGCCGCTGACGTTCATTTCGCGCAGCGAGCGCAGGATCCGGCTCGCAATCGCGCCACGGTTAGCAATCAGCAATTTTTTAAACATAGGTCAGACTCACACCAGGGCGGGCCGTCCCGCCAGTCTTCAGGCCGCCCGGGGTCGTCCCCGGGGGAAATCTCAGGATTTTCGGCGGCTCAGTTCCACACCAGCACTTCGGCGGCGGTCGGGTTCCAGCCGTTACACGGGTTGTTAAGCTGCGGACAGTTGGAGATCAGCACAATCACGTCGCATTCGGCGCGCAGCTCAACATATTTCCCGGCGGCGGAGATACCGTCTGCAAAGGTCAGCCCGCCCTCCGGCGTCACCGGCACGTTCATAAAGAAGTTGATGTTGGCGGCGATGTCACGCTTGTGCAGGCGGCCATCGTGGATGCAGACGCAGAGGAAGTTATCGCGGCAGCTGTGCATGTAGCGCTTATCGGCGTGATAGCGTACGGTATTGCTCTCCTGGGCGCAGGCACCGCCAAGGGTGTCGTGGCGCCCGCAGGTGTCGGCAACAATGGTCAGCAGCGGGTTGCCAAGGTTGGAGTAAAGCACGCTGCCGCTGGTCAGGTAGGCGTTATTCTGGCGGCGCAGCGTGCGCTGGGCGTCATAGCGCTCGCGCGGGTTGGCAGCGCTGTAAAACAGCGTATCAACGGCCTGATTGCCCTCCAGATCGTGCAGGCGCACGGTCTGCCCCTTCTTCACTTCAAACAGATAGGGTTCACCCGCCGGAATGGTGTGGCGCAAAACGGCATCGCTGGCCTGCTTAGCGCTGGTAATTAAAGTCATCAGACGGCTCCTGTCACGTTAAAGCGTTCGATATTCTGCAAGGCGCGCAGGTTCTCCGGGCGCGAGGTTTTACAGCCTTCCAGCATCTGTTCATCGTGGGCATCTCGCAGCGCCAGCTGCACCGGGCGCGGCGCATAGTGCGGGTTCGGGTCCATCGGATGCTGCAGCGCGGTGAGCACCACCAGCGTGTTCATCGGGGCGTACAGCTCAACCACGCTGCCCGGCGCGGAGTGGTTCTGATGAAACTGGAAGCTGCCCGCTTCATCAACGCTCACTTTACTGAACAGGTTAAGCACCATCAGCAGGTCTTCCAGCCGCAGGTCCCACTTGCCCAGCTCCACCAGCAGATTATCGCTGCCGTTGCGGTAGAAGCCGTTGCGCAGCTCCTGATAGCGGCCGTCGCCGTATTTCTCTGCCACTTCTGCCGCATTCAGCACGCCGCCAAAGCAGTCGTGCCAGCCGCAGGTATCGGTCACCATGGCCGCCAGCACGCGCCCCATATCTGAGTAGAGGCAGTGCCCGGCGGTCAGTCTGGCGGTGTGCTGCCCTTTCAGCGTATCCGGCAGGTTCAGGCGTTCACTTTTCTCATCGGCATTCAGCAGCATCAGGCTGACGTTGGCGCCGCCTTCAAGATCGGTAAGGCGCAGTAGCTGGCCCTTTTTTATCACCAGTGAGGTGTGGCCGCCGCCGGGTAAGGTCTCTTCATAGAGGTGCGTCATGGGAAATCTCCTGAGTGGATGGGTGGGCGAAAGCCGTTGGGTGCATCAGCACTTCAGCGGGCTGACGGCGCTGCCGCAGTCGGGTTTCGTTCAGCGGCAGGTCATAAGTAATGCGTGCGCCCCAGGCGTTGGGTTCGTGCGGGTCAATGCGCACTTTGTCGAACACCAGCAGGCGCGTGCCGAGGTTAAAGCCCTCCGACAGGTCATGCGTCACCATAAACACCGTCAGCGCGGTTTCCTGCCACAGCTCCAGCAGCAGGCTGTGCATATCCTTACGGATGCCGGGATCGAGTGCGCCAAAAGGCTCATCGAGCAGCAGAATGCGCGGCTGCATGATGAACGCCTGGGCGATCGCCAGCCGCTGCTGCATGCCGCCGGAGAGCTGCGCCGGATATTTCTTTAACGCCTGCCCCAGCCCCACGCGCTCCAGCATCGCGGCCGCCTGCTGGCGCGCCGCCTGTTTACGCCTGCCGAACAGCCGGCCACAGAAGCGCGCAGCGGGCAGCTCCAGCCCGATGGCAACGTTATCCAGCACGTTAAGGTGTGGAAAGACCGAATAGCGCTGAAACACCACGCCGCGGCTGGCGTCCGGTTCCGCAGGCAGGGTTTCGCCCTGTAGCGTGATGCTGCCGCGGCTTGGCTTCTCCTGGCCCAGCAGCAGGCGCAGGAAGGTCGATTTACCGCAGCCGGAGGCACCGACCATGGTGCAGAACTCCCCTTCGTTGATGCTCAGGTTGAGGTTCTCCAGCACCACGTGGTTGCCATACTCCTGCCAGATGTTGTTGATGTTGATAAAGCTCATGATTTCTCTCCCTGGGCCCACGGGAAGCACCAGCGGTTAAGGCGGCGCAGGCCAAGGTCCATCAGCCAGGCCAGCAGCGTGATCCAGAACACATAAGGCAGGATCACATCCATCGCCATATAGCGGCGCACGAGGAAAATGCGGTAGCCCAGCCCGGCAGTCGAGGAGATCGCCTCCGCGGAGATCAGGAACAGCCACGCGGAACCCAGCAGCAGGCGCAGCGAGGTCAGCAGCCGGGTCAGCAGCTGTGGCAGCACCACGCGCAGCACCACCGTCCAGCTATTGGCCCCCAGCGTTTGCGCTTTAATCAGGATCTCCTGCGGGATCTCCCGCGCCCGCTGTTCAAGGTCGCGCGCCAGCATCGGCGTAATGCCAATGACGATCAGCATGATTTTCGACAGCTCATCGAGTCCGAAGACGATAAACAGCACCGGCAGGATAGCCAGCGGAGGCACCATCGACAGCACGGTCATAAACGACGACAGCGGCGAGCGCCACATTGGAAACACCCCGGCGGCAATGCCGAAGGCCAGTCCGAGCAGCGAGGCGATGCCCAGCCCCAGCAGCAGGCGGCCAAGACTGACGGAGGTATCCATCCACAGCAGATAGTCGCCGCTGCGCTTGTCCGGGGTGAACGCCATGCGCTGCACCGCGTCGATCATCTGCCCGAGTCCTGGCAGCAGTTTGTCGTGCGGGTTGGCATCCAGCCGCACGGCGGAGCCGATGAAATAGGCGGCGATCGCCAGAATAAACGGCAGCAGCACCAGCATCAGATGCATGCCTCTGTCGGGATGACGATTCATTTGCCGCATGGCGTTGGCTCCTCTGTGTGGGGTTATAGCTTGCCGTCGGCGGCCATCTTCAGAAAGCTGTCGTCAAAGCGCAGTTTGACGTTGCTGCTGTCGCCCTGGGTGACGTTGCCGGGGAAGCGCATGCCGATAAAGTCAGCACTCTGCGCGCCGTCGCCAAGCAGCCCTTTCTCAAATGAGAAGCGGGCCACGCGCTGCATGGTTTTCGCCAGTTCGGCATCGCTAATAAATTTCAGGTTGTCGGCGGGGGTGTAAAACAGGTGGGTGGTTTTCAGCTGCGCCTGGTAGCCTTTCAGATCAGTGCCGGAAGCGGCTGCCATTGCATTCAGGGCATCGCTATCACCCGCTTTCATTTTGCTCATCATCTCGTACCAGGCCCCGGTCAGGGCTTTGCCAAGCGCCGGGTTATCCTTCAGCACGTCACTGTTGACTACCATCATATCGATCAGCTCGCCCGGCACCTGCGAGGACTCAAATACTTCCGTGGTATCCGGCGTGGCTTTGATAGCGGAGAGCTGAGGGTTCCAGGCCACGGCCGCCTGCACGCTGCTGGTGGCAAACGCCGAGACGATATCAGCATCAGAGGTGTTTACCACCGTGACATCTTTCTCGGCCAGGCCCGCTTTCTCCAGCCCGCGCACCAGCAGATAGTGTGATACCGACAGTTCCGGCAGGTAGACCTTCATCCCTTTCAGATCGTTGAGGGTCTTGCCCTTGCCTTTCAGCACGATGCCGTCATTGCCCTCAGAGTAGCTACCCAGGATCAGCGCGGTACTGTCAACGCCCCCGGCGGCAGGAATGGTAAGCGCATCCATGTTGGTCATGGTGCAGCCATCAAACTGCCCGGCAGTGTACTGGTTAATGGATTCGATATAGTCGTTAAGCTGGGTGACGTGGATTTTAATGCCATATTTAGCCGCCCACTTGTCGATGATGCCAGAGGTGGCGATCTGGCCCCACGGCATCCAGCCGGCGTAAATGGTCCAGCAGACGTTGAACTCTTTTTTGGCGACAGCCTGTGAGGGAATGCTGGCCAGCGCGGTAACGCTGAGAAGGCAAATGCTGAGGATGTGAGAAAGTTTCATTGTAACCTCGGTTTTTGACGGAAAAGGGGCAGCGCGACACCTGTGGTGTTGCTGTCTCCCGGGCTTTTCTCCCGCCGTGTAACCCCAACCGAGGTCGCCAGCTCTCGGACCAGTCATCCACCTGCGTGGACCGGAACCCTAGCCTGCTATTGTGTTCAGTTATCTGTGTAACGCTGCTGCTATCATTACCTCAGCAAGAGTTGTGCCAGCTTTAAAAGTCCCGGTAATCAGTGAATTCGCGTTTTCGCAGGTTATACGCGTTCCGCATTGGGGCATCATTTTCTGGCAGGCTGCATCAGCGCGGTGCAGGCTTCAGGGACGGGCATGCCCGTCCACTACGAAAAATGTGCTCGGTGCAGGCGTCAGGATGGATATGCCTGTCCCCTACCAAAACTCGCTTGCCCGACGGGAAGCGGGTAACTACCCTTGATGTACTCTGTTTTCCCGGAAGGTAAAAATAACAATGACAAAGCCTGAGCAGTTAAGAAAGAAAGCGCTGGTGGCGGGCGCGGTGGGTAACTTTATTGAGTGGTATGAGTTTGCCGTGTACGGCTTTCTGGCCACGGTGATTGCGCAGAACTTCTTTACGCTTCAGGGCGAATCGGCGATGACGGGTATCATCCTGACCTGGGCTTCTTTTGCCGTTGCCTTCTTCTTCCGTCCGCTCGGGGCGATTATCTTTGGCCGCATCGGCGACAGAATCGGCCGCAAGCCGACGCTGGTTGCGGTGTTGATCCTGATGACGCTGGCGACCGCCGCGATCGGTTTCGTGCCGGTTTATGCCTCGATTGGCGTCGCCGCCCCGCTGCTGCTGACCCTGTTACGCATCCTTCAGGGGCTGTTCGCCGGCGGCGAGTACGGCGGCGCCGTCTCCCTGATGACGGAGTTTGCCCCCAAGGGCAAGCGCGGGCTGTATGGCGCCTGGCAATCCCTGACCGTGGCGTTTGGCCTGCTGGCGGGTGCGGCGGTGGTCGCCACGCTCTCTGCCGTGATGAGCCCGGAGTCACTGCATGCCTGGGGCTGGCGCATCCCCTTTATTAGCGCGCTGCCGATGGGGCTGGTCGCACTCTGGCTGCGTATGCAGCTGGAAGAGACTCCGACCTTTAGCAATACGCAGCGTGCAGCCAGCCCACCCACGGCAGCGCGCAGCGGGCTGGTGCTGAGCGTCATTCTGCTGGGTATCGGCCGCGTTATGGTGTGGTCGGCGGCGGGTTATACCTACCTGGTGGTGATGCCCACCTACCTGCAGTCGGTGCTGCATACCGGGCTGAATCAGGCGCTGGTTATCGCGGTGCTGTCGAATATCGGCTTCGCCCTCACCATCCTGCCTGCCGGCATACTCAGCGACCGCATCGGCCGCAAACCGGTAATGATTGCGGCCAGCGTGCTGCTGCTGGTGTGCGCGTGGCCGCTGCTGAAGGTATTGCAGATGCCGGATATTGGCCTGCTGGTGAAATGCCTGATCGTGCTGTTTGCCGGGGCGATGGTCGGCATGCTTGCCGGTCCCGGGCCTGCCATGCTGGCGGAAATGTTCCCCACCCACGTACGTTATACCGGGCTGGGGCTGGCTTACTCCCTCTCCAATGCGCTGTTTTCCGGCTGTGCAGGCCTGATTATCAGCGGGCTGATTAAGCAGACCGGCAACAACGATATCCCGGCTTACTATGTGATTGTGACTGCGGCCATCAGCATTCTGGCGCTGATGAGCCTGCGGCGCGACGATCATCTGCGTTCGCTGGAGTAATCGCCAGCGGGTCAGGCATGCCTTACCCCGGCAAACAGGTGCCGGCGTCGTAGGGGTCGGGCATGCCGACCCGCTCGCCTCCTGTAAAAACCCCCCTCTCCGGTAGCGGTTAAAGATGCTGTTTCAGCACCTTTCCGAGGGTCGCAATCCCTTTAACTATGTTCTCGTCGCTGTGCGTCGAGTAGCTGAAGCGGGCGAAGTTATGGCGCTGCAGCGTGGGGAAGAAACTCCCGCCAGGCACATAGGCGACTTTCGCCTCGGGTATCGCATGGTGCAGCATAAACTGCGCGGTATCGACCCCTTGCGGGAACTCCAGCCAGGTAAACAGGCCACCGTCGGGGTTGGTGAAGCTGATGGTCTGCGGAAAGTGCGCCTTGATCGCCGCCAGCATGGTCTCTTTCTTACGCAGATAGCGTGCTTTGATGGTCTGGATATGCTCGTCGATGTCATGACGCTCCAGATACAGCGACACCGCCGCCATATTCAACGTGCTGCACTGCGTGTCGGCGGCCAGCTTCAGCAGGCCGAGCTTCTCGGTGATCTCCTTCGATGCCACCGACCAGCCCAGGCGCAGGCCCGGTGCCAGAATTTTCGAGAAGCTGCCGAAATAGATTACCCGCCCTTCCGTATCCATACCTTTCAGCGTGGCGACTTTCTCGCCCTGATAGCGCACTTCACGGTACGGCGAATCCTCAAGGATAATAAAGTCGTACTGATTAGCGAGCGCGATCAGATGGCGGCGGCGCGCCAGCGACAGCGTGATACCGGTCGGATTATGGAAATCGGGTACGGTATAAATGAATTTGATACGCTTACCGGCCTGCAGCTCGGCTTCCAGCACCTCCGTCATCATGCCCTGTTCGTCCATCGGCACGGCCAGATACTCAGGCTGGCAAGTGTTGAAGGCCAGCAGCGCACCCAGGAAGGTCGGCGCTTCGGTGGCAACGATATCGCCCGGGTTCAGCAGCAGGCGCGCCGCCAGGTCCAGCCCCTGCTGGCTCCCCTGTAAAATCAGCACATTGTCGTCGCTGCAGGCAATACCTTCGCGCGCCATGCGGGCGGCGATCTGCTCGCGCAGCTTAGGCATACCGGTCGAGTGAGTGTACTGCAGGGAAGCTTCACCCGGGCCGGAGAGCAGCTCGGCGTAGATATCCTGCAACGCCTGCGCCGGAAACAGGCTGGAGTCCGGGTAACCACCGCCAAAGGAAATAATGGAAGGGTCGGCCCCTAACTGTAATAACTGTCTGATTGCTGAAGGCTTGACCAGCTCCATTCTGTCGGCGTAACGCGTGCTCATTAAGTATTCCCTGCGATGTTTTTTATTGGAAATCCACGTTATGAGAGTGAGTAAGTTATGTCAATAAAGGGCCGGGCAAAAAAACTCGGCCCCTGCCGCTATGCCTGGATGACGACCTTTTTATCCGCCGTGCGCGCCATTCCGATCTTCATCAACACCAGATAGCCGACCGCACCCGCCACCAGCCCGATCGTCGCTTCGCCAAACTGCGGAAACCAGATATGCGCAGCCACCGCACACAGGCTGCCGAACGCCCAGCCGGCAAAGGCGCTGCCGCGAATACGCTGAGTTTTACGCTGGCCGCTGAGGCGCGACATAAAGATCAGGTCAACAATCATCACCGCACCAAATGGCGGCACCACCACGCCGAGCAGACTGAGCCACTCCAGGAAGTAGTGCCACACTCCGGCCAGCGCCAGCGCACCGCCCGCCGCACCGAGGATCAAGGTCCAGATGCGCATTTTGCTGCTGAAGATATGGCTAAAGGCCACCGCGCCGTTGTACAGGCAGTGGGTACACACCGAGCCAAGGTTGATAAAGACAAACAGGCAGGCCACGGTACTGAGCAGCACGCCGTGCCCCATCAGCAGCGGCAGGAAGTTGCCGCCGTTGTTGAGCGGATCCACCGCTGCGCCCAGCGCCACAATCACCACGCCGAACAGGTAGGAGATGCCATTGGCCAGTGGAAACGCGGAGAACGCGGCAAATACGGCGGATCTGCCGTTTTTCGACCTGCGGGTAAAGTCTGCCGTCATGGTGCCGGAGTCGGCAAAACCGGCCACAACCATCGTCACGGCTGTACCCAGCGTCATGCCGCCCGCTACGCTGGCGCTGCCTTTAAACTCAGTGACAGTGCTGAAGTCATGATTTTCTGACACCAGCCACAGCGCCACCAGCCCGAGCACCACATATAGCGGCGCAGCGATGATGCCCAGCACTGACAGCGCGCGCACGCCGAGGAAGGTGATGGCGGTATAAAGCACCATGGCAAACGCCGTTACTGCCAGCGCATTCCAGCCAAAGGTCTGGTTGATCACCAGCCCGGTCAGCCCGGTCTGGAAGGCGTACCAGCCGATCACCACGATGGAGAGAAACCCGGACACCAGAATATAGCCCTGGGTACCGAAAGTCCGTTTTGCCTGCAGCGCAAAGTTCATTCCGCTATTGCCGGCAAACCAGCTCAGCGCACCGACATAGGCAAACAGCACCAGGTTGCCGAGCAGGATAGCGATAATTGCCGGCCAGAAACCGAGGTGCCAGGTAATGATGCCGCCGAACAGCGCGTTGGTGAGGATCATCGGGAAGCCAAACCACACCGCCGAGACGGAGCGCGTAGAGTGACGATGGCTGAGCGGAACCGGCTGGTGCTCAAATTCCTGATGCAGACTGTCTGATGATTTTTTCACGGGTGTTCCTCAGAGTTCAGGCGCGAACCGCGCAGGTTGGTGGTGTTTCCACGGCTGGAGACGTTCAAACGCGGCGCTGGCGGCCAGCACGCGGGCATCGTCGAGATGGCGGCCAACGATCTGCAGCCCGACCGGCAGCCCTTCGGCGGTAAATCCGCACGGCACCGAGGCAGCAGGCTGGCCGCTGAAGTTGAACGGGAAGCAGAATGACAGCCAGTGATCGCTGCTCACCCGGCGGCCGTTAATCTCTTCCGGCCCCTGCATCCCCAGCGGGAATGGCGGTGCGGCCAGCGTGGGGGTAATCAGCAGGTCGTAGCCCTGCATAAAGCGCCACAGCGTATTCACCAGCCTCTTGCGCGCCGTCATGGCATCGGTAAATTCGGCGGCCTGCCACGGCCGTTGCAGCATGGCAACCAGATGCGCGGCCATCTGCCCGCCGAACTCAGGCAGCTGCGCGCGCATGCCGCTCAGGTCGGTTTCCAGCGCGACTATGGCGCGAAATGACTCAACCTGGTCGCCAAATGGCGGGTCGACGAGCTCCACCGTGCAGCCGAGGTCATCGGCAAAGCGCTGGGCGGCGCGGCTGACCAGCGCTCTTACCTGCGGGTCGAGCGCCACAAAACCAAAATTGGCGCTGAAGGCTACGCGTAGCCCGCGCACTGGCTGGCGTAACGAACCGAGCCACTCCACGTCGCTGCAGGGAATCGAGTGGCGATCGCGCATATCCGGTCCCGCCATCACCGACATCATCAGCGCCGCATCGCGCACGCTGCGCGTCATCGGGCCAATGTGCTCCAGCGACTCCCAGCTTGAGACCCCGGGATAGCGATCGTCGCGGCAGCCGGGCCACAGCGGCACGCGCCCCATCGACGGTTTAAAACCGTAAATCCCGCAGTGCGCCGCCGGGATACGTACCGACCCGCCGCCGTCGCTGCCGAGCGCCAGCGGGCACAGTCTTGCAGCCAGCGCCGCCCCGGACCCAGCGCTGGAGCCGCCGGGCGTCTTGCTGAGATCCCACGGATTACGCGGCGTGGGAAACAGCAGGTTGTCCCCCACGCCGCTGTAGCCGAACTCCGGCGCGGTGGTTTTCCCCAGCATCACCGCACCGGCGGCCATCAGGCGCTCAACGCAGATATCATCTTCATCCGGCACGAAATCGCGATAGATAGCCGAGCCGGAAGTGGTTTTTACCCCGGCGGTAGAGATCAGGTCTTTTACCGCCAGCGGCACCCCGGCCAGCGGCGGCAGCGTCTCACCGCGCGCCCGCCGGGCATCTACCGCCGCGGCCTGCGCCAGTGCCCGCTGCGGCGTGGGGGTACAAAACGCGTGAATCTGCCCGTCGCGGCTCTCCATGCGGTCAAGCGCGGCGCGGGTAATCTCCAGCGCCGAGACTTCGCCGTGGCGAATATGCGCCGCCAGATTGGTCGCATCGCCATCCAGTAAATCGTCAAACATATTTCACCCCACCCTGATTGCTAGCACTGAGGCTATCACTGCATAAAGCGGGCCAGATATGAGTAGATCAGGTAAATCGTTGCTGAAGAGGCGCCGGGATAGGATGCGGGATACAAATCGGAAACCCCTGCGCGTGGATCAGAGCAGGAGATGCACAAAAATAAGGCGGGATTGCACTATAAAAGCGGTCGACCATTAAGGCCGATCTGATGTAGGGGGCGACCGCTTTTTGGGTCGACCCGCGGTATAGAATAAACCAAAAGGCCGACCGGAAAAGAGGGTCGGCCACTACGGTAGGGGTCGGGCATGCCCGACCCGAAGGCTTACGAATTCTCCAGCTTCTGCCGCCGCCTCAAATGCGGGAACAGCGTCATCCACACCGCGACCACCACCAGGGTGCCGACGCCACCGAGCACCGCAGCAGGCACCGCGCCCATCATTGCTGCCAGCAGGCCGGATTCAAACTCCCCGAGCTGGTTTGAGGTATTAATAAAGATGCTGTTGACCGCATTGACGCGCCCGCGCATATCATCCGGGGTGTCGAGCTGCACCAGCGCCCCGCGGATCACCATGCTGACCATATCAAAACCGCCGAGCGCGGCCAGCGCCAGCAGCGAGAGCCACAGCTGGCTGGAGAGCGCAAACACCAGCGTAGCAACGCCGAACCCGGCTACGGAACCAAACATAATCATGCCGACATTCTTCTCCAGCTTGTTACGGCTGAGCCAGACGCCCACCAGCAGCGCGCCAACCGACGGTGCGCCGCGCAGCATCCCCAGCCCCCACGGCCCGGTATGCAGAATATCTTTGGCAAAAATTGGCAGCAGCGCAGTGGCGCCGCCCAGCAGCACGGCAAACAGGTCGAGCGAGATCACGCCCAGCACGTCGCGGCGCTCGCGGATGAACTTCACCCCGGCAAACAGCGTTTTGATATTGGCGGGCAGACGCGGCTGCGCGGCGCGGATAAAGCGGATGCGGCTGACCATAATAATCGACAGCAGGTAAAACGCCGCGGCCACCGTATACACCACCTCTGGTCCGGCAACATACAGCAGCCCGCCGAGAGTCGGGCCGAGGATCACCGCGCTTTGCCCGCTCACCGCCCCCGCTGCCGTGGCGCGCGCCAGCATCGCAGGCGGCACCAGCGAGGGCAGCATCGACTGCATTGCCGGGCCTTCAATCGCCTTCGCCACCGAGATAAGAAACACCAGCCCCCACAGCGCGTGCTGATTCGACCAGTGATTAAAGGTCAGCAGCACCAGCGCCAGCAGCGCGCCCCACTCCATGAGCTGCCCGCACAGCACAATACGGCGGCGATCGTACTGGTCGGCCATATGCCCGGCCGGCAGCGCCAGCAGCACCGACGGCAGAAACTGCATCAGGCCAATCATCCCCAGCGCCATTGCACTGTGGGTGATAGCGTAGATCTGCCAGCTGACCGCCACGGAGAACATCTGAAAACCGAAGGAAGAGAAAGTGCGCGCCAGCCAGAAAGCGACAAAGGCGCGTTGATGCAGCAGCGAACCATCCGCTGCTGGTGCAGGTGAACTCATAGCGATTCCGAATCTTATTGTCAGGTTTTGTAATGTTGACAATAAAATAGCGCAATCAGCGCGATGCGGCGATGAGAATAATCACCAGCGCACTCGCCCTGACTGCACGCTTTACTGCGCGGCGGTGACGCGCCAGACGGTGTCTCCGGCATCGTCGGCGATCAGCAGCGCCCCCTGCTGGTCCATCGCCAGCCCAACCGGCAGGCCGTGCACCTGCTTATGATCGTCGCTGAGGAACCCCGTCACCACCGGCTGCGGCAGGCCAACCGGCTTGCCGTTCTCAAAGGCGACGTACGCCACGCGATAGCCGTTGAGCGGGTCGCGGTCCCAGCTTCCGTGTTCGCTGATAAACGCCCCGCCGTGATACTGCGCGGGCAGACTGTTGCCGGTGTAGAACCACAGGCCAAGCGGCGCGACGTGCGAGCTGAGCGCATAATCCGGCTTCACGGCTTTCGCTACCAGATCCGGGCGCGGCGGCTGTGCACGCTTGTCAACATGCTGACCAAAATAGCTGTATGGCCAGCCGTAGAACGCCCCTTCATTCACCGAGGTCAGATAATCTGGCACCAGGTCTGCACCAATTTCATCCCGCTCGTTGACCACCGCCCACAATTTTCCGGTTTGTGGCTCCCACTGTAATCCGGTCGGATTGCGCAGCCCGCTGGCATAAATACGGCTGGCGCCGCTGGCCGCATCCACTTCCAGCACTGCCGCCCGCCGATACTCGGCCCCGATGCCGTTTTCGGTGATATTACTGTTAGAACCCACGCCAACATAAAGCTTGCTGCCGTCCGGGCTGGCGAGCAGCGATTTGGTCCAGTGGTGATTGATCGGGCCGCCCGGTAGCTCGGTCAGCTCGGTCCCCGGCGCCTCAATGCGCGTCTGTCCGCTCTGATACGGATACTTCATCAGGCTGTCGGCGTTCGCCACATACAGCGTATTACCGACCAGCTGCACGCCAAACGGCGAGTGCAGCCCCTCAAGGAAAACATGCTTCTCCCAGGTTTTACCGTCGCCGCTGCTGTTACGCAGCAGGGTAATACGGTTGCCGCCTGCTCCCCCCTTACCGGAAGACTGCTGCACAATGCCCATAATCAGCTGCTTCGGTCGGCTGGTGGGTTTCGCCGGGCCGTTAGCCTCCACCACCAGAATATCGTTATTCGGCAGCACGTACAGCTGGCGCGGATGCTGCAGACCGCTGGCAATTTTGGCAATTTGCAGCCCCTGTGCCACCTGCGGCTTCTCATCGCCCTTCCAGCCGACGCCCTGCGGCACGCGCATCGGCGGCATCAGGAAGTTCTGCGCCTCCGGCAGCACCGGATCGGCGCCCACCTGCTGATTCGGGTCCATGGTTGAAGCGCCATCGCATCCGGCGAGCATCAGCGCTGCCGACAGCGCCAGCAGAGGGAAAACGTGTTGATTTTTCATCTTTTTCTCCTCAGTGTCGCGCGCGCAGGCGCAGAGCAAGCTGAACATTGCCAATCAGCAGCAGCAGGACGGTCAGGGTCGAGAGGATAGCCCCAAGCGGCACCACCGCGTAGCCGTCACGGCTGTGAATAAAGGCATTGAAGATCGCCAGCACCACCGCCAGCAGGTTAAGCCAGAAGTCCGTGCGGTAAGCCCCCGCACGCAGCGGTGCCCGCCCGACCCAGACTTGAAATAAATTAATCAGTCGCGGAACCACGGCAATCAGCAGGCCAAAGACGATCAGCCAGCTGGCGCCCTGGGTCCAGAACTGTTCAAAGCTGTAAACGTAGATGATGTCGAAGATCCAGGCCGCAACGAAACAGCCGAGTGGAATGGGATTCAGCAGCTGATACAGCGCCAGTGCCAGCGTTGACTGCCGTAAGGTGCCAGTTTCGGACATAACAAACCCTCCAGAGAAATAATGCGGGCGGCAAAACCATCCGCCGCCCGCGACACTGCAAAGTTTAGTTAGTGTTATGAATATTTGTAACTTTTGTTAAAGATCACCCCGCCTTATGGAAGAACGGGAACGCACCGGTGATCAGTCCGCCGACCATCAGCATCAGGCTGACCAGGATCCCCCACTTAATCGCAAAGCGCTGATGGTCACCAATATCCACCTTCGCCAGCCCTACCAGCAGGTAGACTGACGGCACCAGCGGGCTGAGCAGATGGAACGGCTGGCCGACAATCGATGCGCGTGCAATTTCCTCAGCGGAGATGCCATAGCTGGCTGCCGTCTGCGCGATCACCGGCAGGATGCCGAAATAGAAAGCATCGTTCGACATAAAGAAGGTAAACGGCAGGCTGACCAGCGCGGTAAACACCGCCAGATAAGGGCCGAAACTGTGCGGGATCACCGCCAGCAGGCTCTTCGCCATCGCATCGACCATTCCGGTGCCGGAGAGGATGCCGGTAAATATCCCGGCGGCGAAAATCAGCGAGGTTACCGCCAGCACGTTACCCGCATGGGCGCTGATGCGCGCTTTCTGCTGCTCCAGCGTCGGGTAGTTGAGCATCACCGCCACGGCGAAGGCCAGCATAAACAGGATCTGAATCGGCAGCAGGCCCACCACCAGCAGTACCAGCAGCACCGTGGTAAGGATCAGGTTGGGCCAGAACATTTTCGGGCGGCGGTTGGCGGCGCACTCTTCGGCATCCCCCAGCCCCAGCTCAATGTTTTCCAGATGATGGTCGCTGATTTTCATTACCCCGAGGCGCTTACGCTCCTGCAGGCCAAACAGCACCGCCATGCTGACCAGCGTCACGCAGGCGATAAACATCGCAGGTAGCATCGGGATGAAGATGTCCAGCGCATCAATGCGCAGCGCCGCCGCGGCACGGGCGGTAGGGCCGCCCCACGGTGAGAGGTTCATAATACCGCTGGCGAGGTTGACCAGGCAGGTCATCGCCAGCACGTTCATTCCCAGCTTGCGGTACAGCGGTAAAAACGCCGCGATGGCGATCATATAGGTAGTCGAGCTGTCGCCGTCCAGTGAGACCAGCAGCGTCAGGATAGCCGTGCCGACCAGCACCTTCAGCGGATCCCCGCGCACCAGCCTGAGAATAAAGCGCACCAGCGGGTCGAACAGCCCGGCATCAATCATCAGGCCAAAGTAGAGAATGGAAAAGGTCAGCATCACGCCGGTGGGTGCCAGCGTCTTCACCCCATCGAGCATCATGGCGCCCAGGCCATGGTAAAAACCGCCTGCCAGCGCAAACAGGGTCGGGATCAGGATCAGTGCAATCAGTGCCGACATGCGCTTGGTCATGATCAGGTACATGAAACAGACAACCATCGAAAAACCCAATATGGTCAGCAAGGTAACTCCCCTCTTTAAGCGGTATGAAAGGTGATAAATTGGTCACGTAGTGATAAAAAAACTGATGAAACAATTAGCGCGCTCATGATTAACCTATTGTTTTACATGACGAGCGCTATTTCCTGATAATAATTAGTAACCAAATTTCTTCATTTTTTTAACAAAAAAGAGTGAGGGCGATCGCCTTTCCACACTGTGTAAATGGATAAGTGTGAGGGCGATCAACTGCTGCAGGGTTATCGGTAACAGGAAATGTGGAGGGGACAGTCCGGTTTAACCTGGCACTGACGGTAAAGTACAGGGCCGCAGCCAGCGGCCGCCGCCCTGCCCGTGCGTTTATCGGCTTTGCACCAGCTTTTGCAATACTTTGAGCTGTGCAACCGCTTCCTGCATTGCATCAATCCCGGAAGTCATTTCGTTAAGCTTATCGAGGTTATCACTAATGCTCTTACGCTCGCTGGCCGTCTGGCTGCTCATTGCCGCGATGGCGTTGGCGGCATCGATGCTCTGCTCGGCCATCTGCTTCGCACGCTCGACGGTAGTCTCCGCCACTTTACGGATATGCAGAATGGTACTCACCGAGTCGGTGATGCTGCGTGAGGTGGCATCCGCCTGCTCTTTCGAGGAGTGCGCCAGGCGGCGCACTTCGCTGGCGACCACGGCAAAACCTCGTCCTGCCTCCCCGGCGCGTGCTGCTTCCACCGCGGCATTCAGCGCCAGAATATTGGTTTGAAACGCAATATTACTGATGCCGCTATTGATAGTGGTAATCCCGGCGGAGAGGGTTTCCAGCTGGTCAAGGCCGCTGCTGAGCTGATGCTGCGCCTGCTGGCTGTGCAGCGCGGCATCGCTGATCGAACGGATATTGCTTTCTGCCGCGGTCAGCGCTTCGCTCTGGCTGCGCGTGGCGTTTTCCAGCGCCGGCAGCGATTTCATCAGCGGGTCGAGCTGCTGCTGATAGTCCACCACCTGATTCACAATTTTGCTTTGCAGCGCGTTCAACGCCTCCCAGCGGCGCAGGGCGCGCTGCGCATAGTGGCTGGCATAACCGGCATACTGTACCGGGAAGTTACGCATCGCATCCGATGGACGATGGAAGAATGCCAGCGCCGACAGCGTCTGATTGATCGGCACACCAAGGATTTCGCCAAAGCTGGAGAAGCCCGCCGCCGGGATGCCGGTGAAGAAGTGGGACTGCGGCAGGCGCGCCAGGTTACCGGCCCGGCGCAGTACGCAGTCATTCAGCAGCAGCGCCGCTGGCTCGCCATACTGCGCGGTAAACTTCTGCCAGTCTTCGCGCGTGGCCGCAGCAAAGTCGGTCTCCTGCAGCAGATGCAGGCGATCGCCAAACTCCAGATCGCAGAAGAACTGAATGCGGTCCGGCAAAATTTTGGCGATGGAACGAATGAAGAACTCCTCTTCGACTTTTACCGCAAAGGTCAGCCCCTGCAGGCTTTGTTGCAGGTTTGCCGGCGTGCAATTTAACTGCGCGCACAGCGCCTCGATAACGTTGTGCTGGCGCCCCTGGGCATCAAACAGCGAGGTGACGGTGCGTGCCACCGGGTCCGCTTCCGCGACCAGCCAGCTGTGCGCTGTCGGGACAAAGTTCTGGCTTTTAAACGGCGCAAAGGATTTACCGGCGGCCATCTGGCAGAAGACGATCACCGCCTTGCCCTGCAAAATACGCCCGCCGTTGGCGATCCAGGTGCCGTCAAAATCCAGCGTGCCGCCTGCGGACCCGCCAATCGCCAGACACGGGAAGCGACCGGAGGCATACCACGCCTGCATCAGGAATCCTTCGGATGCTGACAGGCCATCACAGAAGATCAGCGCAAAGGTCCGCTCTGCCGAGAGTGGCATTTTAAGCGCCAGATGCTCAAGCTCGCGCTGAATAGCGCTGACACGCTGCGAGGCACCCGAAGTATCCTGTACGTGCAGATCAACTTCATGCACTTCGTGTGCGGCAATCAGACTCTCCGGCAGCCAAAGCCAGCTTCCCTGCTGCCCGTCACCGTCACAGTAGGTGCTCTGCCCCCGCCCGCTGCACAGTGCGCCATTGGAGGAGAGCGTCAGCACGCTGCGCCGCGCCGCGTTCAGCTTCTGCCACGGCGTACTGACACGGCTGAAATCGGCATGCGGCGGCACAAAACTTAGCAGCAGACCGGCGCTGTTGCGGCTCAGTCCTAGCTCGTTCATGCCTGCAGGAGGGTGGCTGGCGTTAAAAACACCGGCACGAGGTACGCTGCCGCGCGTTTTCAGCCGCGCGGCAGTGTTCCAGAAAGAAGTGTGACTCATTTATTGCCTACTTATTAACTAAGCGCCCGGTGCCGTCTGGGTTGAAGTCTGGCACCTGCTGGTGAAAAAAATAAGAGATGCGCTTCCGTGTGTCGTTAGGTTTTACGCTGGGGGTTATCGGCAACGAGGGGGGAAGTATTAGGAGCAATGCGTGCGGTGCGCCAACAGAGGGTTAACGGGCGAGGCAAACCTCGCCCGCGCGGTGGTCGGGCCATTTTCCTGGTTGGGGTCAGGCCTGCCTGACCGGGGGCCACCAGTGATTATGGTCGTGCCGCGCTGCCGTCCGGCAGGCGGGCGTTGGTCCAGTCCGGCAGACCCCCGCTCACCGGGAAGCGTTTCGCTTTCTCCTCATCAATATCCACCCCCAGCCCCGGACGGTCACTGAGGTAAGCATAGCCGCGGTCGATTTCCGGGCAGCCTGGGAACACCTCCATCAGCGCCTCATTGACCGGGGTATACTCCTGAATGCCAAAGTTGGTCACGCTGAGATCCAGATGCATATTGGCGGCGACGCCGACAGGGGAAATATCCCCCGGGCCGTGCCACGCGGTTCGCACGCCGTGGATCTCGGCATAGGTCGCCAGCTTCTTCGCGGGGGTAATCCCACCGATGGTGCTGACGTGGCAGCGGATAAAATCGATCAGCTGCTGCTGAATCAGCGGCTTCCATTCGTTGACGTGGGTAAACAGCTCCCCCATCGAGATCGGGGTGCTGCTCTGGGCGCGGATCATTTTCAGCCAGTCGAGGTTCTCTGGCGCAACCGGATCTTCAAGGAAGAACAGCTGGTATGGCTCAAGGTTTTTCGCCAGCTGTACCGCCGCAACCGGCGCGATGCGCTCGTGAACGTCGTGAATAAACTCAACGCCAAAGCCTAATTTGTCGCGCAGGTGGTCAAACAGGCGCGGTACCGCTCGGGCATAAGCATCCGGGTCAAAATAGATCCCTGCCGTCTGGCTGCGCGGCGAAATTTTCGCTTTGATGTTGCGGGCTTTCGCCAGCTTGCCGGCAATCAGGCGCAGATCTTCGGTCCCGGCGCCGCCGTACATCCCCATCTGACAGCGCACATACTGATAGCCCTCTTCCATGCGCGCGCGGATGTTGTCCTCCACTTCTACTTCATCGGCACCGTCGCAGTGGCGATAGAGCGGAATAGCGTCGCGACATTTGCCGCCCAGCAGCTGATAGACCGGCAGCCCGGCAACCTTGCCCTTAATATCCCACAGCGCCATATCAATGCCGGACAGCGCGTTGTTCATGATCGGGCCGCTACGCCAGTAGCCGCTGACCGCCGCCGACTGCCAGATATCCTCAATGCGCAGCGGATCTTTCCCCAGCAAAAATGGACGCATGTAATTTTCAATCGCGGCTTCCACGGCGAAAATGCGCTGAGTAAAAGTGGCGCAGCCCAAACCGTACAGCCCCGGCTGATTGGTTTCGACTTTAACAACCACCAGATCGATGCCGCCGGGTGCCGTCAGCAGGGTTCTGACATTCGTTATTTTCAACGTTTCCATAACTGTCTCCGTATCACCGCAATGATGTATGATGTCCTACAAGATAGGGTTTTAAAAAAAGCCTCGCACTGAGGCTTTTTGCGCGACTACTTTTCGCCCAATTTCACTTCTTCAATCGCGCTGACGTTGTGCGCCATCGCGCTGTTCAAGGTTTCGCTGGCGGTGGCCGCATCACGGTTTTTCAGCGCCATAAACACCTTAATATGCGCCTCGACGCTTTCCAGCGTGACGCCCAGCACCCGGTTAAGCTCTTCCAGATAATGGATATAGATATTCTTCAGCGACTCCATCACGTGGATAAACACCTTGTTATGCGAGGCTTTAACAATCGCCAGGTGGAAATCGTAGTCGGCTAAGGAGTACTTTTTGTAGTCGTCTTTGCTGACCAGCATGCGGTTCAGCGCCTGCTCCAGCCGCACGATGTCTTCATCAGTGGCATTCTCTACGGCCAGGTCCATGCAGCGGAACTCTACCGTCTGGCGGAACACGCGCATATCGTCAAACTCTTCCTGTGAGAGGTGCAGTATCGGCTGGCTGTCGCTGAAAGCGCCGTAGCGCGACACTTCACGCGTAACAAAGGTGCCCTTGCCCTGATGGGTCACCACCACGCCGAGGTCGCGCAGTTTCTGCACCGCACTGCGCACGCTGACCCGGCTAACGTTAAAGGTTGCCGTCAGTTCAGCTTCCGAAGGCAACTTACAGCCCGGCTCCCACACCCCGTCCTGAATGTTTTGCTTCATCTGCTGATAGATCAGATTCACCACGTTGTGCTTTTGTACGCTTTCCAGGGTCACTGCCGTCCTCTCTTAACCTGTCCTACAAGCTGGGTTTATTTTTAGCATTGTCGTGGTGTCATTAGCAAGGCTTTGATGATAAATAGTTAACTTCATGATTTTTATACACTAAGCCGCACTGCGGCAATTAAAATGTGATATTGCCTGCATTTTTATTATCCCCGGATTGCCGATTTAACGCGCATCACGTAGATATTAAGCCACAACTTGTTAGTCATGTTACATATACATTAACCGGAGTTACTATGTCTTCTCTGTTCTCCCTTGCTGGTAAAACCGCGCTGATTACCGGCTCCACCCGCGGCCTTGGCCTGGCCTATGCTCAGGGGCTGGCGGCGGCTGGCGCAGCGGTGATTATCAACGGTACGCAGCAGCAGCACCTGCACTCTGCCCTGGCCACCCTCGGCGCTCAGGGCGCCAGCGCACGCGGGTTTCTGTTTAATGTCGCCGATGAATCAGCGGTTGAGGCCGTGTTCCGTCAGCTTGATGAAGAACAGGTCAATGTCGACATTGTGATTAATAACGCCGGGATCCAATTTCGCAAACCGATGCTCGAACTGGCGCTCAGCGACTGGCAGCGCGTGCTGGATATCAATCTCACCAGCGCATTTATCGTCTCGCGTGCCGCCGCGACGCGCATGGTGGCGCGCAACAGCGGCGGCAAGATCATCAATATTGGCTCCCTCACCAGCGAAGCGGCGCGGGCCACCGTTGCCCCCTATACCGCGGCTAAAGGCGGTATCAAGCTGCTCACTAAGTCGATGGCGGCAGAGTGGGCACAGTACAACATTCAGAGCAACGGTATCGGCCCGGGCTACATCCTGACCGATATGAACCAGGCGCTGGTGGATAACCAGGAGTTTGATCAGTGGGTGCGCAGCAGTAACCCTTCCGGGCGCTGGGGCCACCCCGATGAGCTGATCGGCACCTCTGTTTATCTGGCCTCGTCAGCGTCCAACTATGTGAACGGCCAGATGATCTACGTTGACGGCGGCTGGCTCGCCACCCTGTAACAGCGCATACCCTACCGGAGCAGAGCGCTAAGACTCTGCCCTTCCATGATACCGAGGTCAGCACCATGAATCAGACAATCGCGGCGGCACTGCCCGCCAGTCGCTGGGGGAAACTGATCCCCATCGCTTTCATTACCTACAGTCTCGCCTATCTTGACCGCGCCAATTATGGCTTTGGTGCCGCAGCGGGGCTGGCTGAAGATCTGAATATTACGCCCGCTATTTCGTCCCTTCTCGGCGCGCTGTTCTTTCTCGGCTACTTCTGCTTTCAGGTGCCCGGCGGGATTTATGCGGAAAAGCATTCGGCTAAGCGGCTAATTTTCTGGAGCCTGGTGCTGTGGGGCGCGCTGGCGGCGGCCACCGGAATGGTGCACAACGTGGTGCTGCTGGCCGCGATCCGCTTTCTGCTCGGCGTGGCCGAAAGCGTGGTGATGCCCGCCATGCTGATTTTCCTCAGCCACTGGTTTACCCGCGCTGAGCGTTCAAAAGCCAATACGTTCCTGTTCCTCGGTAACCCGATCACCGTGCTCTGGATGTCGATCCTTTCCGGTTATCTGGTCAATGCCTTCGGCTGGCGCGGCATGTTTATTATCGAAGGAGTTCCGGCAATTCTCTGGGCGGGGATCTGGTGGCTGGTGTATGCAGACCGCCCGCGCGACGCCAAATGGCTGAGCGAGGCGGAAAAACGGGCGATTGAGAGTGCGCTGGCTGCGGAGCAGCAGGCGATCAAACCGGTTAAAAACTACCGTGAAGCGTTTCGCTCACCGAAAGTGCTGGCGCTGGCATTTATCCACTTCTTCTGGAACATCGGCATGTACGGTTTCATTATGTGGCTGCCATCGATGCTGAAAAGTGCCTCGGGCATGGGGATTGTGGCGACAGGCTGGCTCTCCGCCGCGCCTTATCTGCTGGCGGTGCCGCTAATGCTGGCAGCTTCGTGGTTTTCTGATAAATACCAGCAGCGTAAGGCTATTGTCCTGTTGTTCCTTGGACTCGGCGCGATCTGCTTTATCGCCTCCTTCTCCATCGGGCCTGCTCACTTCTGGCTCTCGTGGGTGCTACTGGTGATTGCCGGTGGTGCAATGTATACCCCTTACGGCCCGTTCTTTGCGGCGATCCCTGAAATGATCCCACGTAACGTCGTGGCTGGGGCGATGTCGTTCGTGGTCTGTTTTGGCGCACTGGGATCCTTTATTGGTGCGTGGATCGTAGGCTATCTTAACGGCCTGACCGGCAGCCCCGACGCGTCCTACATCTTTATGGGCGGTTCGCTGGTGCTGGCGGTGCTGCTCGCCGCGCTGACCACCTTCAGCAGCCACTCCTCCACGGCGCAAGCCACTGTGGCCGGCTAAGGGGGCACTGATGACGACGATGAAACCCACGCGTTCACGCTTGACCATTCTGCTGATGCTGTTTGTGGTGACGGCCATCAATTATATGGACCGCGCCAATCTGTCGGTGGCGGGGTCGCATATTCAGGGCGAGTTTGCCCTGTCACCGACCCAGCTTGGCCTGCTGTTTTCAATGTTCACCTGGTTTTATGCCATGAGCCAGATCCCGGTCGGCTATATTCTGGACCGGGTGGGTTCGCGGGTGCTGTACGGCAGCGCCATCGTGCTGTGGAGTATCTTTACCTTTGTGATGGGCTTTGCCTCGCACCATCTGTTCGCTACCGCCAGCGCATCGTTCGCCATGCTGCTGGCCTGCCGCGCGCTGATTGGCGTGGCGGAGGCGCCCTCTTTCCCTTCCAACACCAAGATCATTGCCAGCTGGTTCCCGGACCACGAACGCGCGCGCGCCACCGCCTTTTACTCCAGCGCGCAATATATTGGCCTGGCGCTGCTGACGCCGCTGCTCTCCTGGATCGTGGCGGAATACGGCTGGGAGATGTCGTTTTATCTCTCCGGCGGGATTGGCATTGCGTTTGGCATTTACTGGCTGATCGCCTATCGCGACCCGCAGCACAGCAAAACGGTCAATCAGGCAGAGCTGGAGTATATTCGCGCCGGTGGCGGCTATGGTTCCAGTAATCAGAAAGGTAGCAGTGGCAAAGTGAACTGGGCCAGCGTCAAGCATATCCTGCGCCAGCGTACCGTGTGGGGGCTATTTATTGCCCAGTTCGCCGCTTCATCGACCCTCTATTTCTTCCTGACGTGGTTTATTGTCTATCTGGAAAAAGGGCTGGGGCTGTCGATTGCCAAAGCGGGGATCGGGGCGATGTTCCCCTACCTGATGGCGATGGCGGGCGTGCTGTGCGGCGGTACGTTGAGCGATATGCTGCTGAAAAAAGGGCATTCACGCACGTTTGCCCGCAAGCTACCGGTGATGAGCGGCCTGTTGGTCACCACCTCCATTGCGCTGGTCAACTTTTTCCAGCACAGCCCGACAATTGCCATCGCGATTCTGTCAGTCGCCTTCTTTGCCAATGCCTTTTCTAACCTCGGCTGGGTGGTGTGCAGCGATGTTATTCCACGCCATCTGATCGGCACCATCGGCGGCTTCCTGAATATCTTCGGCAACCTGTCCGGCATCATCAGCCCTATCGTGATTGGCGTGATCCTCGAACGCACCCATAACTTCCAGTATGCCATGTGGTATATCGCCGCCGTGGCGCTGGCGGGCTTCTTCGCCTATCTGCTGCTGGTTGGCAAAATAGAGGTGATAGCCCTGCCGGATGAAAAACCTGAAGCGGATGAACCATTAAAAAAACTGAGGGAAAACAATGCAGCACATTAAAGAAATCGTTGCCAGCGTGGTCAGCGGTGCGCATCAGGTCAGTAATGAAACGCGCAGCCTGACGTGGAGCGACAGCCAGGTGCTGGTGAAGGTCGAGCGCGGCGGGATCTGCGGCTCCGATCTGCATTACTATCAGCACGGCCGTGCCGGGATGTCGATACTAAAGCAGCCGCTTATACTGGGGCATGAATTTGTCGGCCGCATTGAACAAGCTCCGCCAGAAAGCGGCTTGCGGGCCGGTCAGCGCGTGGCGGTCAATCCTTCGCAACCCTGTAATCAGTGCGAGCTGTGCCTGAAGGGCAAACAGAACCTCTGCCGCACCATGAAGTTTATGGGCAGCGCGCAGTTCTTCCCTCATATCAACGGTGGGTTTGCCAGCTTTGTCGCGGTTAGCCCGGCGCAGTGCGTGCCATTCGCCGAGGATGTGGACAGCAAGATTATTGCCTTTGCCGAGCCGCTGGCAGTGGCGCTGCATGCCATTCACCAGGCGGGGGAAATTTTCGGCAAGAAGGTGCTGGTGACCGGTTCCGGTCCGATTGGCTGCCTGGTGATCGCGGCCGCCTTAGCGGGCGGGGCCGCTGAGATCGTCGCAACCGATATGAGTCCGCGCTGCCGCCAGCTGGCGCTGGAAATGGGGGCCACGCAGGCGATCGATCCCAGCGATGAGAGCCTCACCGCCCACTGGCTGGAAGACGGTGGCTATTTCGACCTGTGCTTTGAAGCCTCGGGGGCAGCAGCGGCTATCGCCTCCACCGTCGGTTTTACCCGCCCGGCAGGGCGCATTGTGCAGCTGGGGATGGGCGCGGCCGCGCTGGAATTCCCCCTTGGGCCTCTACTGGTTAAGGAGATTGTGCTGGCAGGATCCTTCCGCTTTATCAGCGAGTTCCAGCTGGCAGTGCGCTGGCTGGAGAGCGGACGGATAAACCCCCTGCCGCTGCTTTCCGCCGAGTTCCCACAGCAGGCTATCGTGGCGGCGCTGGAAATGGCCAGCGATAAGAGCCGTGCGGCCAAGGTGCAGGTCGTATTCGGCTAACGTTATGGCGAGGCATGCCTCGCCACTACGGGATTGCGGATGCAGGCGCAGCAGCAGGAGGTTGCCGTAGGGGTCAGGCCTGCCTGACCCGCAATTCCCCGCGCTGATTCAACCTTCCAGCACGTTCAA
This sequence comes from Erwinia aphidicola, assembly GCF_014773485.1. GTDB lineage: Bacteria > Pseudomonadota > Gammaproteobacteria > Enterobacterales > Enterobacteriaceae > Erwinia > Erwinia aphidicola. The sequence goes on from NZ_JACXBP010000007.1 coordinate 82,153, forward strand.
CGACTCGCCCGTGGCATAGAACTGCCCGCCTGCCACGTAGTGCAGGCTGCGCAGTGCGGGGTCGGCCTGGTCAAAATGCCAGTGACCTTCGCTGAATACCCGGCTGTCGGCCCATGCGCCCACCACTTCAGCGATAAACAGATCATAAGTGTTCTGAATATGAGGTTCGGGGATTAGCCGGCAGGCCAGCCACGCGGAACAGCCGCGTACAAACGGCAGGTCGTAGCCGTCGAAGCTGAACAGCTCCACGCCGCAGTTGGCCAGCTTATCCGGTTCGTTAAACAGGCTGCGCGTGCCAACCGCATGGGTAAGATTGATCTGTGCGACGGTGGGAACCTGAATCACAAACAGCCCGCTCTCCTCTACCAGCTGCCGGGTTTTGGCGATTTTGTCGATCACTACCGTCAGCTTTGACGGCGAGAAATCCAGCCCGCAGGCCCAGGCCGCTGCCATCACATCTTCCGTGCCGCCTGCGCGCGCTGAAACAAGGATGGTCGGGCCGTGATTAATCAGGCGGTAGGCCTTTTCCAGTTCAACCGGGACAATATTGTTCATTGATTTCCACCCTGATGGATTTTTTGCATTACGATCATATCAAGGGTATCTCATCGGGGAATCATCATGCCACTGCTAATCCTGGTACTGCTCAGCGCGCTTCTGCCGCTGCGGGTCGCGACTGCCGACAGCAGCGGCTGCCAGCAACAGTGCTATATCGAAAACAGCCGCTGCGACCGTGACAGTCGCAGCGGCTGTAGCAGTACACTTCAGAGCTGTCTGCAGGCCTGCGCGCACCGTTAACGGCTGACGGGCAGATCAAGCACCTGCTGGGTGGTTTTGATCTCGGCGAATACGTCTGCGACGGCGGCCAGGGCAGCACGCTGCAGATCCTTGCTGTCGACAACGTTGTTATCCCAGGTCGCCAGGCTGCGCGTGGCGGTAGCATCTTGCGGGATAATGACCTCATAGCCCAGCGGCACGGCGTCACGCGCGGTAGATGAGACGCACATGTGGGTCATCAGGCCGCATACGATCAGCGTTTTAATTCCTTTCGCTTTCAGCTGCGCATCCAGATCGGTGCCGACGAACGAACTTGGGGTCGGTTTGGTAATCGTGATATCGCCCTCAACCGGCAGCAACTCCGGGTGAAACTCAGACAAAAAGTGGTCTTTAGCAAACAGTGGGCCGTCCGCCGGGCCTTCGTGGCGAACGAAAAATACCGGCATCGCGTGGGCATGGGCAAAATCAACCAGCTTGCGCGACTGCTTTAAGACTTTCATGCCGTCGGCGATCGGCATTTTGCCGTCAAAATATTCATTCTGGATATCGATAACGATCAGCGCAGTCTCGTTGGCCGTCAGTTGGTTAATAGCCGTGGCGCCGCTCATGGTGCGGATGCTGGGTGCCTGGCTTGCAGTAGCAGATAATGTGGTCATGTTATTTTCCTGTAAGCGTGTTCAATTAGTGGCCTGTCTGATTATAGACAGGCTCACAAATGGGATTAGTTAATTACCCGCATATCGAGAACCTGCTGGGTGGTTTTGATCTCGGCGAATACGTCCGCAACGCCTGCCAGCGCGGCACGCTGCAGATCCTTGCTGTCGACGACGCTATTATCCCAGGTCGCCAGGCTACGAGTGGCAGTTGCATCTTCCGGAATAATTACCTGATAGCCTAATGGCACAGCATCGCGGGCGGTGGAAGAGACACACATATGGGTCATCAGTCCGGTGACAATCAAATCTTTGATGCCCAGTTTTTTCAGCTGCGCATCAAGGTCGGTGCCAACAAATGAGCTGGGAGTGGCTTTGGTGATCACAATGTCACCTTTGCCCGGCTGCAGGTCTTTATGGAACTCTGCAAAGTGGCTGCCTTTGGCAAACAGCGGGCCGTCCGCCGGGCCTTCATGACGCACGAAGATCACCGGCATCCCTTTTTTATGCGCAAAATCGACCAGTTTGCGTGACTGCTTCAGAGCTTTCATGCCGTCGGGGATCGGCATTTTACCGTCAAAGTATTCATTCTGAATGTCGATAACCACCAGCGCGGTCTGTTTGGCAGTCAGCTGATTGATGGATGTCGCGCCGCTCATGGTACGGATAGTCGGAGCCTTGCTGGCGGTTACGGTGTCAGCGGCAACAGCAGCGCCGGAAGCCATCATGGCTAATACCAGGGCAGCGGAGGTGAATAATGTTTTCATGTTATTTCCTTTCTCTCATTTTCAGGTTAGTTTGCTTTTCACTCATCAAGTGATGGCGGCAAGTATCCTCCTGAAACGGCATGTTGAAGAGAGGCGCGGATACCCAAAAACGATCGTTTTGGGCCAGGTTGATTACAGGAGAAGGTTCATGGCGATTAACATAGGGATTGTGGTGTTTGACGACATCATTCCTTTCCATCTCTCCGTGCCCTGCGCGGTATTTGAGAAGGCGCTACAGCCGGATGGCAGCCCTGTTTTTCAGCTAACCGTGTGCGCCACCACGCCGGGCGTGCTGCGCACCAATGCTGGGTTTTCCATTGTTGCGGAGCGGGGATTAGACGCGCTGGATTCAGCGGATATTGTGGTGGTGCCCAGCTGGAGTAAACCGGACGAGCTCCCCCCTGAAGTCCTGCTGGCGGCGCTGCGCAAGGCACATCAGCGTGGAGCTACCGTCGTCGGGCTGTGCCTCGGGGCCTTTGTGCTGGCGGCAGCGGGCCTGCTGAATGGCCGTCGCGCCACCACGCACTGGCGCTGGATGGATGACTTTCTCAGCCGCTATCCGCAGGTCGATATTGACCGGGACGTACTCTATATCGATGAAGAGGATATTGTCACTTCGGCGGGCACCGCAGCCAGCATCGACTGCTGCCTGCACCTGGTGCGTAAACATTGTGGGGCGGATAGCGCTAACAGCGTGGCGCGCCTGCTGGTGGTCCCCCCTCACCGTCAGGGTGGGCAGGCGCAGTACGTTGAGCAGCCGGTGTATAACACCAAAGGCGGGGATAACTTTTTATCGTCACTCAGCTGGGCAACGGAGAACCTGCAGCAGCCATTAACGCTGGATATGCTGGCGGACCACGCCTGCATGAGCCGCCGCAGCTTTACCCGCCGTTTTCAGCAGACCAGCGGCACCAGCTTTAATGCCTGGCTGCTGAATCAGCGGCTGGCGGTAGCGCAGCGTTTTCTGGAAAAAACCGACCAGCCGATTGAGCTGGTGGCGCAGCACAGCGGATTTCCATCCGCCATTGCTCTGCGCCGCCATTTTAAAGCGCAGTTTAATACCTCCCCGGCCCGCTACCGCAGCGAGTTCCGCGGACGGGTTTAATTGCCGACGCGCTTCATCAGATCGGCGGGGTAACGATCTCCGGTGACTTCGATCTCAGCCAGGGCGCTGTTGATCGCCGCCAGATCGGCGGATGGTCTGTTCCCCGGCTTCGGACAGGCCAAAATGTTTTACTTTCCCTTCGGCGATCGGCTGCTTAACCGTACCGGCCACCTCTTCAATCGGCACGTTAGGGTCGATGCGGTGCTGATACAGCACACTATAGTGCTCAGGTGCATGCGCTTATCAGTTCAGCTCATTAATCATCGGGGACTGGCGCATAACATTCACCAGAGCACGCGCCATTAATGAGTTCAGCTCACCACTTCTATAAGCCAGACGCACTCAATCCCCCGTGTGCAATAGCCTATGATGAAGGGGTGTTCAACACTCAAGGAATCAAACTGATGATCGATATTACAAAAAAAGACAGCAAACCGGCCGTTGCCGGACCGGCAGACTATTTCACCGGGGCGGTTACCGTTGCTTCCCCGTTTGCCACCACTGAACCGGCGCGTCTGAGCGGCGCAACCGTGACCTTTACCCCGGGCGCACGCACCGCATGGCATACGCATCCACTGGGGCAGACGCTGCTGGTGACGGCGGGCCAGGGTTGGGTGCAGGAGTGGGGTAAAGAAGCACAGGCGATCTCTGCTGGCGACAACGTGTGGATCCGTCCCGGGGTAAAACACTGGCACGGCGCCAGCGCCGAAAGCGCGATGACCCATATCGCCATCGCCGAAGCCGAAGATGGCAAAGTGGTAGACTGGCTGGAGCATGTCAGCGACGAGCAGTATCAGGGCTAATATTTCACCCTGGCGGGCCAACCTAAAAAGAAGGTCGGCCCCTACGAGGAACAGTGGCCGAAGCTGGCGCAGGGGACGACCCGCATCAACACCCAGGGCCGACCGAAAAAGAGGGTCGGCCCCTACAGGAACGGTGGTCGAAGCTGGCGCAGGGGCCGACCCGCATCAACACCCAGGGCCGACCGGAAAAGAGGGTCGGCCCCCACAGGAACGGTGGTCGAAGCTGGCGCAGGGGTCGACCGCCCTTCTGGTCGACCCGCACCAACACCCAGGACCGACCGGAAAAGAGGGTCGGCCCCTACAGGAACGGTGGTCGAAGCTGGCGTAGGGGTCGACCGCCCTTCTGGTCGACCCGCACCAACACCCAGGACCGACCGGAAAAGAGGGTCGGCCCCTACAGGAACGGTGGTCGAAGCTGGCGTAGGGGTCGACCGCCCTTCTGGTCGACCCGCATCAACACCCAGGGCCGACCAAAAAAGAGGGTCGGCCCCCACAGGAACGGTGGCCGAAGCTGGCGTAGGGGTCGACCGCCCTTCTGGTCGACCCGCATCAACACCCAGGGCCGACCGAAAAAGAGGGTCGGCCCCTACAGGAACGGTGGTCGAAGCTGGCGCAGGGGTCGACCCGCAAACCTTAAACCAGGTACTTGTTAAACCACGCCAGGGTTCTTTCCCACGCCAGATCAGCGGCGGCTTTGTCATAACGCGGAGTTGAGTCGTTATGGAAGCCGTGGTTGACCCCTTTGTACACGTAGCCCTCGTAAATCTTGTGATGCTCTTTCAGCGCCGCTTCGTAAGGCGGCCAGCCTTCGGTGATGCGCGTATCCAGCTCGGCATAGTGCAGCAGCAGCGGCGCTTTAATCTTCGCCACGTCTTCCGTTTTAGGCTGACGGCCATAAAACGGCACGGCCGCCGCCAGCTCGGGATAGGCGACAGCTGCAGCATTGGCCACCCCGCCGCCGTAGCAGAAGCCGGTAATGCCCACTTTGCCGGTGCCGGGTTGATGCTGCATCAGAAATTCAATCGCGGCGAAAAAGTCGTTCATCAACTTAGTCGGGTCGATCTGCTGCTGCAGCTCGCGCCCCTTCTCGTCATTACCGGGATAGCCGCCGACCGAACTTAACCCGTCCGGGGCCAGCGCGATAAATCCGGCCTTGGCCACGCGGCGCGCCACATCTTCGATATACGGATTCAGGCCACGGTTTTCGTGCACCACCACCACGCCCGGCACCTTGCCACTGGCGTTGGCCGGGCGCACCAGGTAGCCTTTTACGCTGCCGTGCCCCTGCGGTGACGGATAGTGAATATATTCCGCGAGAATGTCAGGATCGGTGAACTTCACCTGCTGAGCATAAGCATAATTGGGCGTCAGCAATGTGCCGAGCGCGGCGGCCGACAGACCACCAACGACAAATTTCGCCGCGATATCAAGAAATTCGCGCTTGCTGATTTTGCCGTGGACGTAGAAATCGAAATACTCGAGTAGTTCAGGGGGGAAATCTTTTGCCGTCATACGTGTCATGCGCCAGGCTCCGTTCGGTTCAAAAGAAGCCTGAATAATGACCTGTAAATGCCGATTTTGTAAACACATTATGCACAGGCACGTAGGGGCGAGGCAGGCCTCGCCCCCATAACGGGCTCGCTATAATTCGACGGAATGCGCGTTGATATCCGGAATGGCTTTGATCAGTCCCTGCTGCAGATACCACTCGGCAACGTGCTGAATATGCTGGCGCTGCGCTGCGCCGACCGGGGAGAGCGGCACGGTATTCACTGTGCCCAGCTGGTCGCCCAGCCCGTCCCCGAGGCGCCCCATCTGCTGCGCCCAGATTTTCCCGGCCTCATGCGGGTGCTGCTTCGCCCAGGCATTCTGCTGCTTCATCACCTCCCAGAATATCTTCACCACTTCCGGGTGCTGCTGATAAAACGAGGTGGTGACAAAATAGCCCACCGCATTTTCCGAGCCAAGCTGTTTGCCGTTGGTCAGCAGGCGGCCATCGTAGCTCTGGCGCGCCAGCGACAGAAACGGGTCCCATACGGCCCACGCATCAACATGGCCGCCGACAAAGGCGCTGCCGCTGTCGGTCGGCGTCAGGTACTCTTTCTGCACGTCGCTCTCTTTCATCCCGGCGCTTTGCAGCGCGCGCGACAGCAGATACTGCCCGGTGCCGCCCTTATTCACCGCCACCTTTTTCCCGCGCAGGTCGGCCAGCGTTTTCAGCGGCGACTCTTTACGGACCACAATGCCTTCGCCATCGGGCGACATCGCCTGATAGCCGAAGAACACCAGCGGCAGCCCGGCAGAGATGGCGGTGACGAACGCGGTTGAGCTGCCGGTGGTGATATCGATCGACCCGGCGTTCATCGCTTCATAGGCGGGCGCGGCTGAGGAGAACGTCCCCGACCACTGCAATTTAACGTTATGCGCGGCCAGCGCCTTTTCCAGGCTGCCGTTTTCCCGCGCCAGCGCCAGGTCGGTCGGCGCACGTAAAAAGCCAATCCGCAGCGTGACAGGGTCGGCAGCCTGAGCCGCCAGCGTGATGCCTAACGCCGCGGCAACCAGCACGCGCAGCACTCCGTTCTTCATGCCTGTACTCCGTATTCTGCCGCAACGCCAATCGTCAACGGCTGGGTGATAAATTCGGCGGCCAGCAGATCGTCGGCCTGCTGCTGCTGCTCCGCCAGCAGGGCTGGTGCAACGCGCTGAATGCCCCATGGGCGGGCGCGAAGGGTTGCCAGCCAGTGGCTTTCGCTCAGCGCCCCCGGCAGATGCTGATGCAGCAGTCTGGCCGCCTGCAGGCTGTTTTCAGCAATCCAGCGGTCATTATCGCTGAGCACTTCCAGCAGCTGCGTTGCCTGCTGCGCATGCTGGCTGAGCCAGCTGGCGCGGCACCAGAACAGCGAACGATTGCGGATCACCTCGCCGACCTGAGCGAGACAGCGCACCTTTTTAGCATCCCGGGCGGCAGTTAGCCAGGGATCGATAGCGGCCCACAGGTCCACCCGCCCTTCGCGCAGCGCACGCGCGGCATCGCTGCCGTTAAGGTCCACCAGCGTGACGTCACCCAGCGTCAGCTGCTGCCGGAGCAGCAGGCGGGCGAGAAAATGGTCGGTAAACGAGCCTTTCATACAGGCAATGCGCGCGCCGCGCAGGTCGCGTACGCTTTGCCTGGCGCCCTCCTTCATCGCCAACAGCGCACAGTTGGCGGCACGATCGGGAGAGGCGGCGAGATAGGCCACATCCAGACCGTTACCCTGGGCGTAGATCGGCGGGGTTGAGCCGGTCCCCGCCACGTCCAGCCGCAGGTCGGTCAGCATCGCCGCGCTGTCGCCGCCGTGCAGATAGTCCACCCAGCGCACGCCGCTTATCGCCGCTTCCAGCACGCCGCGCTGGCGCAGAATAAACAGCGAGAGGTTATTGGGATGGCTGCCGATACGTAAGCTCATCAGCGCTCCTCCGTCTGGCTAATCGGGCGGTCCCACAGATTGCTCCAGGTAAAGGTATTGGCCGCCTCGTCCGCCGCTGCCGTGACCGCATTGTCGTCCAGCTGCAGGCGCGGCAGCACCAGCTCGCTGAAGCGCTCGGCCTTCTCCAGCAGCGGGAAGCCGGAGAGAATAAACACCTCGACGCCAGCCTGCTGATAAGCTTTCAGCGTGCGTTCCACCGTTTGCGGGCTGCCGACAATCGCCGTGCCCGGCCCCGGACGCACCAGACCGATGCCCGCCCACAGCCCGGGATAGATCTCCAGCTCGCGCGGGTCGTCGGGGCGGGCGTCATTGTGCAGCGCGCTCATACGTGCCTGGCCGACGGAGTCCGACCCCGCCGCCAGCGCCCGGCGGGCAGCGATCGCCTGCTCATCCATCGACTGATACAGCTCGTCTACCGCCTGCCATGCGGCCTCGTCGCTGTCGCGCACGATGACATACAGGCGAATGCCAAAGCGTAGCGTGCGCTGGTAAGCTGCCGCCCGCTGCTTCACCGCCGCGATTTTCTCTGCAGCCTGCGGCGGGGTTTCTCCCCAGGAGAGATAGGTATCAATATGCTTAGCCGCGACGTCCTGCGCCGCTTCAGATGAGCCGCCAAACCACAGTGCCGGAGGCGGATAGCCGCCGTTGCCCAACGCCAGCTTCGCCTTGTCGATATCAAGATGGTCGCCATGGAAATCCACCGACTGCCCGGCCAGCAGCGGTTTCAGCACGGTAAGAAACTCATCGCTCAGGGCATAACGCTGGTCGTGTTCCAGGTGCATACCGTAGGCGCCAAGGGTATTTTTATCACCGCTCACCACGTTCAGCAGCACCCTCCCTTTCGAGAACTGGTTAAAGGTGACCGCCATTTTCGCCAGCAGCGTCGGGGAGATCAGCCCTGGCTGGATGGCAATCAGAAACTTCATGCGCTCGGTGGCAGAGATCAGCGATGCACCGATAATCCACGGATCGTGCGCCCCCGTCGCCAGCAGCGCACCGTGAAAACCCAGACGGTCAATACCGCGCGCCACCCGCTGGAACCAGGCATAATCGATGTTATAGCTGCCGGCGGCGTTCCACGGCTGAGGGCCATCAGGGGCGGTGAGATACCAGTAAATTTCCATTGCGGCTAACCTTTGCTGTGTCAGAGTTAAACCACAGCAATATCAAAGCCGTATCGTAAGGACAAAGAAGAAATCGGGGAAAGGTGTGCAGGAATGAGCATTTGGAAAACTGGCGGCTCTGTGGCCGCCTTGTCTTTCAGGCGCGGGTTAATCATCATCACACTTCTAAAATGTACCGTACCGTACCGTACCGTACCGTACGGTTTGCTTGTGCCCTGGCAGGATTTTTTTGTCAATAAAATGTACACTCGGGTTTATTTTTCGCGGGAGGTGCGATGAAAGTCAAAACGGAAGCCCGCCGTGAGGCGATTGTGGAAGCTGCCGCTCAGCTGTTCCAGGAGATGGGGTATGAACGCGCCTCAATGAATGAGCTGGCGAAGCGGCTGGGTGGCTCGAAAACCACGCTGTATAACTATTTCCCCTCGAAAGAGGAGCTGTTTAGCGCGGTGATCCGCACCTATGCGACGCAGCACCTGACCGACGCCGCCTGTGCGCTGGATACCTCCGTCAGCAAAGGCCTGTCGCTGACCGAGAAGCTGCAGCTGTTCGGTGAGCAGATGCTGCAGGTGATGACCACCAACAACACCGCGCTGGCGGTATACCGCATGGTGGTGGCTGAAGCCGGTCATTCGGAGATGGGGATGCTGTTTTATGAATCAGGGCCGCGTGAGAGCATCGAACGGCTTGCGCGACTGTTCTCCAGCGCGATGGACAGCGGCGTGCTGCGCATGGGCGACCCGCAGATCCGTGCGCTGCAGTTCCTCGCCCTGCTGACTGCAGAAATTGAGATCCGCATTTACCAGCGCAACGCGCCGCCGCTGAGCGTGAAGCGGGTCAGCGAGATGACCGCCTGCGCGGTAAGAATGTTTATGGCTGGCGCAGGAAAGTAGTGCCGCCCCTATTGTGAGGAGATGAATAATGAAGACTCTGCCTGCTGTCACTATCACCTACTGCTCCCAGTGCAACTGGATGCTGCGCGCCAGCTGGATGGCGCAGGAGCTGCTGCACACCTTTAGCACCGACCTTGGCTCGGTTACGCTGATACCCGGCACCGGAGGTGTTTACCAGATTGCCATCCACGACCAGATAATCTGGGACCGCAAAACTGATAACGGTTTTCCCGATGCCGCCGAGATCAAACGCCGCCTGCGCGCCGTCTGCTTCCCCGAGCGTGACCTTGGCCATATTGACCAGCACGTGAAACCGGCCGAATAACACCACAGCGGGTCAGGCATGCCTGACCCCTACCTGAACCCGGATGCTGCTACCGTGGGGGGCGGGCACGCCCGACCCGTTGTTTTCCGTGATGCTGCAACCGTAGGGGTCGGGCACGCCCGCCCCGTAGTTTACCGTATCGCAATTAACCGACGCGCTTCACGTCACCGACCAGCAGGATGTAGGAGAGCGCACCAATCAGCGCCACCACCGAGATATAGATCAGCGCCGGGGAGAAGCCATAATCCTGCGCCAGATAGCCCACCACCAGCGGCACGGTGATGCCACCCAGCCCGCCAATAAAGTTGAATACCCCACCGGTTAAACCAATCAGACGCACCGGCGCCAGCGAAGAGACCAGCGACCAGGTGATTGAAGCAAAGCCGTTGCCGAAGAACGCCACCGCCATCAGTACCATGATCCACACCGGATCGTTGGTGTAGTTGGCGCCCATAATGCAGGTGGAGATCAGCAGCCCGCAGATGATCGGCGTTTTACGCGCAAAGCCCAGCGAGCGGCCGCTGCGCACCAGACGGTCGGCGACAATGCCGGAGAGGATCACCCCGAAAAAGGCAGCGAGGAACGGCACGGTCGTCATAAAGCCAGCGGTAAGTGCCGCAATATGTTTCTCCTGGGTCAAATAGTTAGGGAACCAGGTGAGGAAAAACCACAGCGTCGAGGTCACGGCAAACTGCCCGAGGTAAACGCCGCACAGCTTGCGGTGGAACACCAGCTTCCAGTCAGCCGCCGTCATTTTAACGCGGTTTTTCTTCTCTGAGGGGGCATCGCCGTCGATCATCGCCCCGCCGTCGCGAATGTACTCCAGCTCGGCCTGGTTGATACCCTGGCTTTTGCGCGGAGCCTGGTAGACTTTGATCCAGACAAATGACCAGATAATGCCGATGCCGCCGGTAATGATAAACACCCAGTGCCAGCTCAGTATCTCCTGGATCCAGATCAGCAGCGGCGTCAGAAATGCCAGGCCGACAAACTGCCCGGAAGTGTAAAAACCCACGGCCGAAGCACGCTCCTGCTCCGGGAACCAGCTGGTCACCAGGCGATTATTGGTCGGGAACGCCGGCGCTTCAAAGATACCGGTAATCGCGCGCAGGCCAATCAACGACATTAATCCGCTGGCAAAGCCTTGCAGCAGCGTCGCCACCGACCAGCCGAAGATGGCGATGAAATAGGTCAGGCGCGAACCGACGCGGTCAAGGAACCAGCCGCCGGGGATCTGGCACAGGGTATACAGCCATGCAAAGGCCGAGAAGACGTAGCCCATCTGCGCTTTGCTGATGCCAAACTCTTCCTGAATATGTGCCGAGGCCACCGCCAGGTTGGCGCGGTCGACATAGCAAATCACCACGGTAATAAAAATCATCAGCAGGGTTAAATAGCGCCGACGCGTAGGCCTGGTATTAACGTCAGAGATGTCCATAATAGGGCTCCGTAGGGTTTCAGGGCGAGATTTACCCGCCCGGTGAGAGGTTTATCTTTCTAATAATTTGATAAAAAAATTGCCATATAAATAGAACGGTACACTTTGCCACTAATATCGTTAATGGCTGTGCACTCTTAATTAATATCCAAAATAACTCGAGCAGCAGGAAGGCGGCAAGCCCGTGAGTCTCCAGCAGCATAGTAAGCTATGTGACTGGGGTCAGCGGGTGAAGCCAACGCATCTGCGGCTCGAAGAATGAAGGATATTTACCATTCCGCCACGGAACCATCCGCGAAACGCCACAATGGATTACGCCAGTCCGGGGCATTTTTACTGCGCTCAATCACCAGCTCTTCGTTTATTTCTACGCCAAGGCCGGGTTTATTTAACGGATAGAAATGACCGCCATCCATTTTAAAGTCGTCTTTATTAATCACGTAGTCGAGAAGTTCGGCGCCCTTATTATAATGGATACCCATACTCTGCTCCTGGAATACCGCATTGCGCGAGACAAAATCGACGTGCAGGCAGGCTGCCAGCGCAATCGGTCCCAGCGGGCAGTGCGGCGCCAGCGCCACATCGTAAGATTCAGCCATCGCGGCAATTTTATAGCACTCGGTAATGCCGCCCGCGTGGGAGAGATCGGGTTGCAGAATAGCGAGACCGCCCGCTTCCAGCACGCGTTTAAACTCGAAGCGCGAAAACATGCGCTCACCGGCGGCAATCGGAATATGGGTTTGTGCCGCCAGTTTCGGATAGTACTCCGCCTGCTCTGCCAGCACCGGCTCTTCGATAAACAGCGGACGATACGGCTCCAGCTCTTTGATCAGCACTTTCGCCATTGGCGCACTGACGCGGCCGTGGAAGTCGAGGCCGAACTCAATCTCACTGCCGAACGCTTCACGGATCTGCGCCACGGTATTGACGGCGGTATCGATCTTACGCGAGTTATCGATAATGCCCATCTCTTCACAGCCGTTCAGCTTAAAGGTGTCGAAGCCGATGGTGCGCAGCTTTTTGATCCCTGCGATGGCATCTGCCGGGCGGTCGCCGCCGACCCAGCTGTAGGCTTTGATGCTGTCGCGCACCAGCCCGCCCAGCAGCTGATAGACCGGGACGCCGAGCACTTTGCCCTTAATATCCCACAGCGCCTGGTCGATGCCCGCAATGGCGCTCATCAGGGTTGGGCCACCGCGATAGAAGCCGCCGCGATACATGACCTGCCAGAGATCGTTGATGCGCGCCGGATCCTGGCCGATCAGATAGTGTGACATCTCGTGCACCGCCGCTTCCACGCTGCGTGCGCCCCCTTCTATTACCGGCTCGCCCCAACCGAATACGCCTTCGTCAGTTTCAATTTTGAGGAACATCCAGCGCGGCGGTAGGCGGTAAGTTGTCAGTTTGGTAATTTTCATCGTAACGCGTCCTTATAAGCGTGAATAAATGCCTGAGCCTGTTCAACGGTGCGCGCCAGCGGCTGCCCGGCGCGGTAGAGATCGCTGCCCAGCCCGGCGCCAATGCAGCCCGCCGCCATAAAATCTTTTAAGTTTTCCGGGGTCACGCCGCCGACGGCAAATACCGGAACGTCGGCAGGCAGCACCGCCTTCAGGGCTTTGATATAGTCAGGGCCAAAGGCGGAAGATGGGAAAATTTTCAGGGTTTGCGCACCGGCTTCCAGCGCGGTAAACGCTTCGGTCGCGGTCGCGCACCCGGCAGCCACCACCATCCCGCAGTCGACCGCCCGGCGGATCACCGCGGCGTTGGTATTTGGCGTTACCACCAGCTGGCTTTTGATCTGCGCCAGCTGCTCAACCTGCTCCACTTTCAGTACCGTTCCAGCACCGATCAGGGCTTTATCGCCGAAGTTCTGCACGGCTTCGCTAATGCTGACCGCCCACTCCGGGGAGTTAAGCGGGATCTCGATGGCGTCGAACCCTGCGGCGATCAGCGCGGCAATATGCTCCTGCGCTTCCTGCGGACGAATGCCGCGTAAAATGGCGATTAACGGTAATTTAGTCTGCCAGCTCATTGGCTATGCTCCTTATCCCATGCTGGAAGGCGCTATCGCCCGCCAGCGTTTGTGTATTGAGGCCGACAAAACGCAGCGCCTGCTGATAGCGTTGCGCCAGCGCCTCCCCGGCTATAATCGTCACCGGACGCCCGGCCTTCACCGCGTACTGCCCGGCCATCAGCGCCGCTTCGTGGCCAATTAACAGGCCGGAGAGAAAATCGCTAATCGTCGCCCGGTCACGCACCCCCAGCACGTGTGCCGCACGCACTTCAAACAGCCGGGAGAGAATGGAGCGGTCGCTGCTGCCTACCGCCAGCCCGTCGCGAAAAGCGGCGCGATCCTCACGCTGCTCAGGCAGCCCCGCCCCCACCAGCGACTGCGTTAACAGCAGGTGGTGCAGCTCACCGGTCATGACGGTACGAAAATCGATAATTTTGTCCGCTTCGGCCTGCACCCACTTGGCATGGGTGCCGGGCATCACGTAAACGTCCGCCGGGGCGAGCTGAAGTGCGCCCAGCAGCTGCGTCTCTTCACCGCGCATGACATTGGCGTTATCCTCCCGCTGCACGCTCAGCCCGGGCACCACCCAGGCACGGTTATCGACGCGGGTCAGGCGAGCGGCAATGTCGCTCAAGCGCACCGGGCAACTAAGGTACGGCACCGGCTGCCAGCCCGCGTTGCTGCCGACCATCCCGGCCATGACCACCGGCACGTCATCCACCGGCCAGCCGGCGGTCACTTCAGCAAACACCTCGGCGCAGCGGCGACCGTTGAGGCGCGTGACGCCCGCCTCTGAGCGGCGCTCTTCGACGCATGCGCCCTGCTGATAGTGCCACGCGCGTAAATTGGTGGATCCCCAGTCGATGGCGATATAGCTGTTCACATTATCTCCTTAAGGCGCCCCGTTGAGCTGGCAATCATGGTTTTCGCCGCCTGCTCAGCGGCATCGGCATCCTGATGGCGAATGGCATCCAGCAGAGCTTTATGCTCCTCCAGCGTACGCGGCATATTGGCTTCGTCCGGCATAAAGGTGCGGTCAAACACCGCTTTTTGCAGCTCGCCAATCGCAACGTTAAGCTGTTGCAGCACCGGGTTATGCACCGAGGCCATCACCGCTTCGTGGTAGCGAATATCCGCCTGGTTAAAGGCATCACGATCGCGGCGGTTCGCCACCATCTCGTTCCAGGCCATCTCGATATTCGCCAGATCGCTGGAGGTGGCGCGCTCCGCCGACCAGCGCGCAATTTGCGGCTCTACCAGCACGCGCACTTCGTTCATGGCGGCGATCAGGCGCGGGTCGTCATCATGCGCCAGCGACCAGCGCAGCACGTCGCTGTCGAGGTAGTTCCACTGGTTGCGCAGGGTGACGAACGCGCCGCGATAGCGCTTCATCTCCATCAGGCGTTTCGCCATCAGCGAGCGAAACACCTCGCGAATAATATTGCGCGAGGTGGTAAAGCGTTCGCACAGCTCGGCTTCGGCAGGCAGCGCGCCGCCGGGAACATATTTGCCCGAAACGATCTCCTCGCCCAGGGTCAGGATGATGCGTTCGGTTTTACTTAGCTGTTCTTGCGTCATGATTTTCCATTCGGTGAGCTGCAGGTCAGCGGCGGCAGTGGATGAGCAGATTGTAGTACTAATGGATAAAGTTGTACTACAATCCAGATCACAAAACAGACAATTGCTCTGACAGGCACAAAAAAGGCCGGGCAAGCCCGACCTTATGGTTAATCCTGAGCCTTACATCAGAAATCGACGTTCACACCCAGCTGGAAATTACGCCCCGGCATGACGGCCAGTGAGCGGTCGTTGATATCCATCGGGGTCTCCCCGGTCAGGTCGCGGCTGCTGAGGTAATCCCAATATTTGCGATCGGTCAGGTTATAGATGCCGCCGCTCAACCTGACGTTCTTCGTCACCTTCACCCACGCGGAGAGATCCACCATGCCGTAGCCCGGCACGCGCTGGTACTCGGAAGTGGCATCGGTCAGCGCCGAGCCACTGTTGTTGAAGCTGTTGCGATTGGTGTTTTCCGCCTGCTTGCCCTTCACAAAGGTTGCGGTGACATTGGCACCAAAGCGCTGCGCCGGGTCGTCCCAGCCCACGCCGACCACGGCTTTCATCGGTGCCACGCTGTCGAGGTCAACATACCTGTCGCCGGCATAGCTGGACTTCGACTGCCCTTTGCTGTACCCCAGCGCGAAGGTGCTGTTCAGACCATTAACCGCTTCAAACCAGGTGCCGTAGTTGATTTTGCTACTGATGTTGCCGCCCCAGATGTAGGCTTTATCGCGGTTTTCCGCCTGATAAGTGGTGGCGATATTTGACGGCACGTTGGCGAATTTCTCCGGGTTGGTGGCGCGGCTGTAGCGGGTATAGGCAATAAAGTTTTTATAGCTGTTATAGAACATCGCGCCGCTGAAGGTGACCCCTGGCGTGGCTTCTCCCTTTACGCCCCACTCAACGTTGTTACTGGTTTCGGTATCGAGATCGGTGTTGCCGATCAGCGCGTACTGGCGGCCGGCCAGGTAGTTGGAGCCGAGGTTCCACGAGCCGTACAGCTGGCTGGCATTCGGGAACTGCGCCCCGCGCTTGTACTGCACATAGGTCATCAGCTTTGGCGTGATGTCGTAGTTGAAGCTGATGGACGGCAGCACCTGCGTGTCGCTGTTGGTTTTACCGTACAGCGCTTCGGCATCGGCCCCGGTGAGCACGTCGGTGCCGGCGGCGAGGTTATCGAGGTTCTGCGGTTTGGTTTCCTGATGTGCCACGCGCACGCCGGGCACTACCGCAAAGCCGTGACCGTCGAGATCGAACTGAATGGTGTCCTGCACGAAACCACCCAGAACCACGGTGCGGCTGTCGCCCTGGGGTTTGGTGATCTTATTGAACGAGGTCTGCGCCGGGGACTGGCTGAATGGACGCTCAGCATCGGCCAGACGGGCATTGACCCCGGCGAGCAGATCGTGACGGCCAATGCTTTTCGCCAGCTGGGCTTCGTAGCCCACCGTTTCAACGTTATAGTCAGAATAGACGCGCTGCATGGATGACGCATCCAGCGGCATCAGGGTGTTGTCGTGCGCTTCGGTTTTCTGGTAGTAGACCTTGTTGCTCAGGCTGTCGATCCACGCGTTTGCCGGCGTCCACTCATCTTTCAGGCTGATGCCCCAGCGGCGGGTATTGCTCTGCTGATTGGCATCGCCCAGTACCGCTGTGCCGGCGGTGTTCCAGCTGTCGTAACGGGTGTGGTTCACCTTGTTGTAGAGATCGACGGTGGCTATCAGCTTGTGCTCGTCGCTGGGCTGCCAGATGCCGGAGGCGAGAAACGCATCGGAGTGCCAGTTAGCCGGGTAAGCATCCCGCTCGCCGCTGTTGTTGCGCGTCTCCTGCCCGTCGCGGCGGCTGTAAGCCACCAGCCCGCGCAGGGTTTCATCGCCCATCGCTGCGGTAATGCCGTTGTGCCAGCTGCGGTTGGAGGAGTCGTAATCGCTCTGGTAGCCAAAGTAGGTCGGTTTTGACGGCGCCAGGTAGTCATCGGCAGATTTTGGCAGGAAGGAGACGGAGCCACCGAGCGCGTTATTGCTGCGCGCCGTAGAGGTTGCGCCGACTTCGATGTCGACCTGGCCGTAAAGATAAGGATCCACGTAGTCGCGACCGATACCGAAGGTATTTACCCCGGCACGGCTGGCGTAGCTGCGCCCGGTCGCGTCCGGCTGCGGGATGCCGTCAACGTCCATCGCGATGCGGTTACCCTCCAGACCACGGATGTTGTAGCCGGTGTAGCCGCTGCGGTCGAAGCCGCTTTTACCGCTGGTGGAGCCACCGCTGCTGCCGACCGCACCGATCAGCGTTTCATAACGCATGATGGTGCCAAAGTCGTTGCCGCCGCGCTGCTGCATCTCCGCCGCGCTGAGCGTGATTTTGCTGCCGGCGACGTTTTTCACCGCCGGCGACAACACGGTCATCACCGCATCATCTTTCGGCCTGGCGGCATCGGACGGTTTCTGGCCGCTGGCGTTCTGTGCTGTTTGTGCGGTCTCGTCACCCTGCTCCGCAGCGCTGCTGACGGTGGCGGTGAGTAAAGTTCCCATGACGAGCGATGTCTGCAGTAGCCCCTGGCGGGACGAAAATTTGAGCATGATAAATACCTGATTTAATTATTGGTATTTGCTCAACAGTGCTTTCCGATGAAACAGGTTAATGGCCCCGAAAATGCGATGCGCGGGGCAAGTCGTTCTTTTATAATTTGCGACATCATATACAGACGATAATAATTATCAATACACTAATTGAATAATTTACATTAACCTGCGGAACTTTCTGCTAAAGCCGCCCTCATGGCATAAAAAAACCGCTGTTCCTTGCGGCGCAGCGGCTTAGACGTGACTCAGTCCTCTCAGGATTCAGCGAAATCCGTCAGCACCTTGCCTTCCATGCGGTAGCGCACCCACTCATCCTGCGGAACCGCGCCGAGGCTTTTGTAGAAGTCGATGGCAGGCTGGTTCCAGTCGAGCACGCTCCACTCCAGGCGACCGCAATTGCGCGCGACCGCCAGCTGGGCGATATGGCGCAGCAGGGTTTTACCGGCTTTATGGCCGCGAAAACGCGGGGAGACGTAGAGATCTTCAAGATAAATACCGTTTTTGCCCAGCCAGGTAGAGTAGCTGGTAAAGAACACCGCGTAGCCCGCCGCCTCACCGTCGATTTCGCAGATTAGCGCTTCTGATTTGCTCTCCGCAGCGAACAGCGACTCTTCGATGTCCTGCTGGCTGGCGACCACTTCATGTAGCGCTTTCTCATATTCGGCCAGCTCGGCGATCATCGCGAGGATCAGTTTAGCGTCCGGGCGTTCGGCGCGGCGGATAACGATATTCATTGTATTTCTCTGAGGTTAGGGCGTGGATAACGCTTAGCATAACCGCTAAGCGCGGGTGAATGAAGGGAAAGCTTATGCCGCTATGCGTCACGCAGCGTGATGAGTCTGACGATCGTGGTGGTCGCGCCTGGCGATGCCCAGCCTTTCGCGCAGCGTGCGGCTGTCGTCCTGATGCCAGTAACCGCGGGCTTCGAGGATCGGCAGCACGTAGCGCACCACGTCTTCCAGCGCTTCGTTCAGCACCGGGCCGCAGATGATAAATCCGCTGGCGCCACCCTGCTCAACCCAGCGGATAAAGGTGTCGGCCACCTGCTCTGGCGTGCCAAAAAACTCGCCTTTTGGCAGCGTGGTGCGCAGCGCAACCTCGCGCAGCGTTAACTTTTCTTCTGCCGCCAGTCGTTTGATCTGATCGGTGGTGGAACGGAAGCTGTTCTCGCCCAGGCTACCCAGCTGCGGGAAAGGCGCGTCCGGATCATACTGGCTGAAGTCGTGATGGTCGAAGAAGCGCCCAAGGTAGTTCAGCGCCTGCTCCAGCGTCAGCAGGGAGAGCAGATACTGATATTTCTCCTCGGCTTCCTGTTCCGTGGCGCCAATAATCGGGCTGATGCCGGGAAAAATTCCCACCGCGTCACGCCCCTGCTGCGCCACCTGTTCACGCAGGCTGGCGGCGTAACCTTCGGCTTCCTCCAGCGTGCGCGCGTTGGTAAACACCGCGTCAGCCGTCGCCGCCGCCAGGCGAATACCGGACTCAGAGGCGCCCGCCTGGAAGATCACCGGCTGCCCCTGCGGGGAGCGCTGAATATTAAGCGGCCCTTCAACCGAGAAGTGGTCGCCCTGATGATTCAGCTTGTGCAGCTTGCTGGCGTCAAAAAACTCGCCGCTCTGCTTGTCACGGATAAATGCATCCTCTTCCCAGCTGTTCCACAGCCCCTGCACCACTTCAATATATTCACGCGCTATCTGGTAACGCTGGCCGTGCTCCGGGTGTGTTTTACCAAAGTTGCGCGCCGAGCCTTCCAGCGGCGAGGTCACCACGTTCCAGCCTGCGCGCCCGTGGCTGAGCAGGTCGAGCGTTGCCAGCTGCCGTGCGACGGTAAACGGATCGCTGTAGGAGGTGGAGATGGTCCCGGCCAGCCCGATGCGTTCGGTGACCGAGGCCAGGGAGGAGAGCAGCGCCACCGGCTCGAAACGGTTAAGGAAGTGCGGCAGGGATTTTTCATTGATGTGCAGCCCGTCGGCGACAAACAGGAAGTCCAGCCCGGCATCCTCTGCCTGGCGTGCCAGCTGGTGATACCAGCTAACGTTGACGCTGGCATCGGCCGGGACACGATGATGGCGCCACGCATTCATAAAACCACCGGCGCCCTGCAGCATCAGACCAAGTTTGATCCGTTGTGGATTCTGGCTCATTTTACTACTCCCTCGTCATAAGATATGACGCCAGATTTTCATAAATCCGCGACGGAATTAAATATCAATATCCCCTTTGTAATGCCGCATTACGGCAAACTGCCGGGCGGTGAGGGTTTTACCCGCACCAGCAGCGGAGTATGATGTCGCGCTTTGGTTAATATGATGTTCTCTTTTGCTGACTTCAGGATCCTGCCGCCATGATTGTTCGCCCGCATCAGCACTGGTTTCCGCGCCTGTTCTCATGGCACGGCGCGGTGCTGCAAAAAATTCTGTTTCGCCTGAGCCTCAATCTGATGATGGCGATATTCGCGGTGATCTGCTTTCAGTGGTATGAAACGCTGGGGGTGAAGCTGACCACCGCGCCGTTCAGCCTGCTGGGGGTGGCGATTGCTATCTTTCTTGGCTTTCGCAATAGCGCCAGCTATGCGCGCTTTGTTGAGGCGCGAACCCTCTGGGGGTCGCTGCTGATTACCCAGCGTTCGCTGCTGCGCCAGGCGAAAGGCGCGCTGCGCAGCGACCCGGCGGCAGTGAGCGAATTCAGCGCGCTGCTGAAGGCCTTTAGCTGGAGCCTGAAGCATCAGCTGCGCAGCACCGATGCCAGCGATGATATCCGCCGCCTGGCCCCGGAAAAGTGGCGGGAAGAGGTGCTGGCCAGCCCGTTCAGGACCGGCCGCCTGCTGTTGTGCATGGGCGCGTGGCTGGCGGACCAGCGCGAAAAAGGGCTGATTAGCGACCTGCTGTATAACGGCATGGATAATAATCTGAATGAGCTGTCGCATATTCTGGGCGGCTGCGAGCGCATCAGCACCACGCCGATCCCGTTTGCCTACAGCCTGATTGTGCATCGCACGGTGTACCTGTTCTGCACCCTGCTGCCGTTCGCGCTGGTGGCAGACCTGCACTACATGACGCCGCTGGTCTCGGTGTTTATCTCTTATACCTTTTTGTCGCTGGAATCGCTGGCGGAAGAGCTGGAAGACCCCTTTGGCACCTCCGCTAACGACCTGCCGCTGAACGCCATCTGTAACCACATCGAACGCACCCTGTGCGAGATGGATAACCAGCACCCGCTGCCGGAGAAGCTACTGCCGGACGCGCGATATAATTTGATGTGATTGGATTGCTGTTGCGATAACAGTTTAGGGCCGACCGGAAAAGAAGGTCGGCCACTACGCGTGACGGGCTACGCTTGTCGGCAGCGCAATGACGTTGGATTTATAGAGGCACTAACGGATGCTGGCAATCAGGACTAGCCGGGTTAACCGGCCGATGTAGGGGTCGGGCATGCCCGACCCGCTGGGAGGGCTCCAGCCTAAAGGGATCTAACGACGGCGAGCCCTGAAATCATCCTTACTTCCCGAGAATGCTGTTCACCGCGGCGGCATGGCCGGTTTTGTCGCTGGCGCCGGAAAGCACCTGGATAACCACAAACTTGTTATCGGCGGTAGAGAGCAGCGTCGCCTGCTGCACGCCTTTACCGTCCATCTTGTCGGTGGCTTCAATGTGATAAACGTCCAGCCCTTTGACCTTCTCGGTCTTCTCGCTGATCACCTTATAATCCGGCGATGCCTGCTTCTGTTTATCCTTAATCGACTTCATACCGTTGAGGAAGTCCGCATCGGTGCCGCCTCGCGCCACAACGGGGACATTGTCCTCACCGAGGATAATCACGCGCTTTTCTGCCTGGCTGACGTACATCTTGCCCGGTGCCCCGCCCGGCATTGGCTGCTGCTGATAACCTTTCAGATTAAAAGCAAAGTCGCCGTTCAACAGCGAGACTTTCTGCGTGGCGGGTGCCGCTGCCGCAGGAGTAGTGACTTCCGCTGCGCCTGCGGCTGTCGCCGTACCAGAGAGGGCCAGCACCAGAGATAATGAACCTGCTAATTTAGATAATTTAATAGATTTCATTCGAGCATCCTTCTTCTGAATTGGCTTTCAGTATAGTGAGCCGCTCAAGCCCCCTGCCATGAGAAAGTTCCTTAACTGCCGAAAACGATAATGATTAATAAGGATATTTGGCCAGTCACTCTATCGCAGCCAAACCAAAGCCCTGCTTGCCATTACGCTTTACGTTGTACATCGCTTCATCGGCGCGCATCAGCGCCGCGCCAAAATCATCAGATTCCTTCACCTCAGCAATACCGACCGATGCGCCAATCTGCGCCAGGCCGTTATCGAGCTCGAACGGCGTCAGCGCCGCATCCAGCACGGCCTGCGCCGCAATGCGTACTTTGGGATAACCGATCAGGTAAGGCAGCAGCAGCACAAACTCATCGCCGCCGATCCGGCTAATCACCACGGCGGGCGGCACCGCGTCACGCATACGCTGGCTGAGCTGGATCAGCACCTCATCACCGCTGCGGTGGCCGAGCGTGTCATTAACGTGCTTAAAGTTGTCGAGGTCGATATAGGCAAGGCACAGCGGACCCTGCGTTTTCATCTGGCTGAAATGGTGTTGCAGCGCGTGGCGGTTAGTAAGGCCGGTTAGCGGATCGTGATGCGCCAGCGCCGAGAGCTGGGCTTCGTACTGCTTCTCTTTAGTCATATCAATATGAGTGCCGGTCACCTTCAGCGCGTTACCCTGCTCGTCCCATTCGCTGACGCGCCCGCGGTCCAGCACCCAGGTGATCTTACCGTTCTTGGCGATCATCCGGTGCAGCGCCTCATAATAGGGTGCGCGCCCCTCGATATGGTCATAAAACGCCTTCAGCACTTCCTGCGCATCCTCCGGGTGCAGATGTTCGCGCCACACGGCAAATTGCGCACTCAGCTCCTTCGGCTGGAAGCCCAGCATCGACCCCCAGCGGCGGTTGAAGATCACCAGCTTGCCGCTGGGGATATCCAGCTGCCACAGACACAGCCCGGTGCCGTCCAGCGCCGCATTCAGCTTATGGCGGGCGTCATGGGCAATACGCTTCAGGCGCGCATTATGTTTTTTCAGGTTGTGGATTTGCTGGTGGAGCGCTTCGTCGGACATGGTTCACGCAAAGAGTGAAAATAAGCGCTATTTTGCCTGCGCGAATTTTTCTGTAAATGACTGAATTGAAAAGCCGATCTTTGGTGGGGAATTTCAGGGAAAGAAGGGTTTTTGGCGGAATAGCAGGGCAATATCAGCGGGGAGCGCTGTTTTACCGGGTTGGATGCTGAGAGCTGATCAATAGCTGGCGGCGCGATGCCCTGCGCCGCCGGGCTTAACGTGGTCAGAATTACATCTGCACCAGGTTCTTAATTTTTACGTCCGGATTAACATCCGCTTCGTAATCCACGCCGTCCAGACCAAAGCCGAACAGGTGCAT
Source organism: Erwinia aphidicola (assembly GCF_014773485.1). Taxonomy (GTDB): domain Bacteria; phylum Pseudomonadota; class Gammaproteobacteria; order Enterobacterales; family Enterobacteriaceae; genus Erwinia; species Erwinia aphidicola. The sequence goes on from NZ_JACXBP010000007.1 coordinate 105,101, forward strand.
GAACTCGGTTTTGTAACCAACGAAGTCAGTCAGCTGGTTCAGGTTTTCGTCAGTGACGGTTGGCCACAGTGCGGAAACCTCGTCCTGAACTTCAGGCTGCAGCTCTTTATAATCGGCACGCAGGCGGCCGGTGTCATCGAGGATCGGCGAAGCACTATACAGGCTGTCTTTAAACAGGCCGTAGACCTGCTCGATGCAGCCTTCGTGGGTGCCTTTCTCTTTCATCACTTTAAACAGCAGTGAAAGATAAAGCGGCATCACCGGGATAGCCGAACTGGCCTGGGTCACTACCGCTTTCAGTACGGAAACGCGTGCGTCGCCGTTACCGTGCGCGGCCAGCTTGTCGCGAATGGAAAGAACGCGTTTATCGAGATCTTTCTTCGCTTCACCAATTGAGCCGTTCCAGTAGATATCATGGGTGATCTGCTCGCCCAGATAGGTGAAGGCAGTAGTTTTAGCGCCGTCGGCCAGAACACCCGCTTCCATCAGCGCGTCGATCCACATCTGCCAATCTTCACCACCCATAACCGCGACGGTGCCTTCGATCTCTTCCTGAGAAGCCGGTTCCAGGGAGACGTCGGTGATGGTTTCTTTATCGGTGTTCAGCCCACGGGTCACCAGCGGCTTGCCGATTGGCTTCAGGGTAGAGTTAAACACTTCACCGGTGGTTGGGTGGGTACGGCGTGGCGCGGCCAGGCTGTAAACCACCAGGTCAACCTGACCCAGATCCTGCTTAATCATCTCAATGGTTTTCTGTTTCACCGCGTCGGAGTAGGCGTCACCGTTGATGCTTTTGGCATACAGGCCTTTCTCCTCGGCAAACTCTTCGAACGCCGCAGAGTTGTACCAGCCTGCGGTGGCGGTTTTATTCTCTTCGCCGGCACGTTCAAAGAACACGCCCAGCGTATCTGCACCGCAGCCAAACGCCGCAGAGATACGCGCCGCCAGGCCGTAACCCGTCGAGGCGCCAATCACCAGAACTTTTTTCGGGCCGGAAGCGATCTCGCCCTGTTGGGTGACGTATTCGATCTGTTTTTTGACGTTAGCTTTGCAACCCGCCGGATGGGCAGTAATACAGATGAAGCCACGGATGCGTGGTTTAATAATCATATTGACCTCAGTTTATGAAACTTTTTCATTAACTTTTTCATTAACTTTCTCATGAAATAAGGGCGTCAGAATAGCGCGTAAAGCGGTTCAGGCAAAGTGCGGAAGCGCCGATCTGCCGCTTCGGCTTACTCTGTAAGCGCCAGTTGCTTACGGATTAAGCGCTTTTAGTGCGCTGGCCTGATACTGCGCCATCTCCGCAGGCGGCACCATGCCGCCGCCGGTCGCCCAGACTAAGTGCGTCGCACCGGCCAGCGCCGCTGCACTGATGCCCTGCTGAGCCAGCTTTTCAGGCTGCGCGCTGATACGCCACGGCCCTGCCATTCCCGCCAGCGCCGACGGTTCCAGCGCCAGCTGTTCATGCTGATACAGCAGCCCGAGCAGCGCATACATTTCTTCGTCACTGAGAGTATAAAAGGCGCTTAGCAAACGCTCCATTGCGCGGCCCACAAAACCGGAGGCGCGCCCGACCGCCAGACCGTCCGCTGCGGTACGGTTGTCGATTCCCAGATCCTGTACCGCGATCTCATCATGCAGGCCGGTGTGTACGCCCAGCAGCATGCACGGAGAGTGCGTCGGCTCGGCAAAGATGCAGTGCACGCTGTCGCCAAAGGCCAGCTTAAGGCCAAACGCCACGCCGCCGGGGCCACCGCCGACGCCGCACGGCAGATAGACCAGCAGCGGATGCTGTGCATCAACCCGGATATTTTCCGCAGCAAACTGCTGCTTCAGCCGTTCCCCGGCCACCGCATAGCCAAGAAACAGGTTATGGGAGTTCTCGTCGTCGATAAAGAAACAGTGCGGATCGGACTCGGCCTGACGGCGCCCTTCCGCCACCGCCACGCCGTAATCCTGCTGATACTCCACCACCTTTACGCCGTGCTCGCGCAGCTTCTGCTTTTTCCACGCGCGCGCATCCGCCGACATGTGGACCGTGACATCAAAACCGAGGCTGGCACTGATAATCCCGATCGACAGGCCAAGATTTCCGGTCGAGCCGACGGCAATACGCCGCTGGCTGAAAAACTGGCGCAGCGGCGCGGAAGCAAGGCAGGCATAGTTATCCGTCTCCTTCAGCAGCCCGGCATCGATTGCCAGCTTTTCCGCATGTGCCAGCACTTCATAGATGCCGCCGCGGGCCTTAATCGAGCCCGACACCGGCAGGTGGCTATCTTTCTTTAACCACAAACTGCCGGGCAGCGCGTGCTGATAGCGTGCATCAAGCACCGGTTGTAAGCGGGTCAGCGGGCAAATTTCCGACTCAATGATGCCGTTGCTGGCGCGCGTTTCCGGGAATACCTGCATCAGGTAAGGAGCAAAACGCGCCAGCCGGGCGCTGGCTTCCACCACCTGTTCACGCGTCAGGCCGACGTGCGCATAGCCCTGTGCCAGCGTCGTGGCTTTAGGGTTGAACCAGGTAACCGGTTGTAAGGCACACAGCTGATTAACCAGTGGAAAATTCTGCCTGACCTGTTCTGCATCCATTAACATGGTGACTTCTCCTGTGGTGGTGGGGTGATGGCCGATTTATGCTTAAACAATGGGAAAAACAGTCATTAGCGCCAAAGTTTGATCGCATTCAAATTTCTGAAAAATATAAAGAAAAAACCAGATATGCAGTTTATCTGCATAACTACCGCCTGCCAACTGTCGGTCTGTAAAGTCAGCGCAGTTTTACCCGCTAACTATGCAGTTAGTCATGCTGAATTGCGCTTAAAACACAGGATTTCACATTTATTTAAAAACTTTGAAACCTTTTTTTGATGTTAAATTAGCGGCGACTTAGTGAGATTCACTGAGTCATCCACGGTATGACAGTATTTATAACTAAGAGCTCCCCGCACGGCATTTGCCCCTGACGGACAGGCTCTACACATATGAAGGTTTGTTATGGAAAAGCTCTCTTACGTTTCTGAAGGCAGCAAGACGGCCTGGTCAACCTATCTGCAGCAGATCGATCGCGTCGCGCCGTATCTCGGCGACCTGTCGCGCTGGGTGGATACCCTGCGTCATCCGAAACGTGCACTGATTGTAGACATTCCGCTGCAAATGGACGACGGCAGCATCCGCCACTTCGAAGGCTTCCGCGTGCAGCACAACCTGTCGCGCGGCCCGGGTAAAGGCGGTATTCGTTACCATCCTAATGTGGATCTTAATGAAGTCATGGCGCTTTCTGCGTGGATGACGATCAAATGTGCGGCGGTTAACCTGCCGTATGGCGGCGCCAAGGGCGGGATCCGCGTTGACCCCTTTGCGCTGTCGGAAGGCGAGCTCGAGCGCCTGACGCGCCGCTACACCAGCGAAATTGGCCTGATCATCGGCCCGCAAAAAGATATTCCTGCGCCGGACGTTGGCACCAACGCTAAAGTGATGGCGTGGATGATGGACACCTATTCAATGAATCACGGCACCACCATCACGGGCGTTGTGACCGGTAAGCCTATCCACCTTGGTGGTTCACTGGGGCGCGAAAAAGCCACCGGGCGCGGCGTATTTATTACCGGCCGTGAAGTGGCACGCCGCAGCGGCATTGAAATTGAAGGTGCGCGAGTTGCCGTGCAGGGCTTTGGTAACGTCGGTAGCGAAGCAGCGCGCCTGTTTAACGATGCCGGGGCGCGCGTGGTAGCGATTCAGGACCACAGCGCCACGCTGTTCAACGCGGCAGGCATCGACCTGGTCGCGCTGAGTGAGTGGCAGGCAGCCAATAAAAAGATTGCCGGATTCAGCGGCGCAGACGTTATCAGCGATGAGGCATTCTGGGACGTAGAAATGGAGATTCTGATCCCTGCCGCGCTGGAAGGTCAGATCACCCGTCAGCGCGCGGAAAAACTGCACTGCCGCATCGTGCTGGAAGGCGCAAACGGCCCAACCTTCCCGGAAGCCGATGACGTGCTGGCCTCACGCGGTATTACCGTCGTGCCGGACGTCGTGTGTAACGCCGGGGGCGTAACCGTCAGCTACTTTGAGTGGGTGCAGGATATGGCCAGCTTCTTCTGGAGCGAGGACGAAATTAATGAGCGCATGGATAAGCTTATGACCGAAGCGATGGTCCACGTCTGGGATAAAGCGCGTGAGAAGACGTGCAGCCTGCGCACCGCCGCCTATATCGTGGCGTGCGAGCGCATCCTGATGGCACGTAAGGATCGCGGGATCTATCCGGGTTAAGAGCAATATAGCCCCTCAAAAACCGTATTGATGTAGGGTTGGCTCGAAGAATGGCAGGCTCCTTTAGGAACCTGCCTTTTTTTAGATCTTTTCCGCCCGGGCGTCCGCTTCGGCCTGCTGGTAACGCTGCTTAAATGCCTCGTTCTCTTCGACCAGGCGCAGCGCCGCCTCGATCAGTTCATTCTGCACCAGCGTATCGGCACCGTCGCTGGTGGCCCAGTGAATGTACATCACGCACAGTGCCGCAACTTGCAGCTGCTCGCCCTCTTCATTGCTGCCGTCAAACTGATATTCGGCCAGCGACCAGCGGTAAATTTCAGCGACAAATGGCATATCACCACTTTCATCCAGCGCGGGTAAGGTGGCGAACAGTTCCAGCATCTCCGGGGTGGCGACGTAGTTCTGGCGGCCAACGGCATCCAGCTGGCGTCCGTGGGCGCGGGCCTTATTGGCCTGTTTGGCTTTCAGTTTGGCGCGTTTGTTACGTTTATCCTGTTTGGTGCTCACGGCTTTTCTCTGTCAGTAAAAAATTGGGCGGCAGGATAACATATCTGGTCAGGATTTCCCGATCATCAGCGACACCAGCCCGGCGGCAATCAGCGGCCCGACCGGCACGCCGCGAAACAGCGAGACGCCGATAATGGTGCCGATCAGCAGCCCACCAACGACGGTAGGCTGGCTGCTCATCAGCTGCACGCCGCGCCCGCCAACCCATGAAACGAAAATGCCCACCGCGATTGCCAGCAGCGATTTCCAGTTCAGGAACGAGTGCATCAGCGTGGTGGATGGCAGCGAACCGCTGGCAATCGGCGCCATCACGCCAATGGTCAGGATAATGATCCCCACCGTGACGCCCTGCTTCTCAATCCACGGGAAGGTTTGCTGCAGCGGCGTCATGCGAATGGCAACCAGCACCAGCAGCGCAATGGTGACGGTGAGGTTGTGGCTGAAGTAGCTCAGGGCGGCAAGGAACAGCAGAATAGCGAGGGTCAAATCGAACATTTTTTACCTGATAACAGTTTCGCAACAAAGTGGTGAGCACAGCATAAAGAATTTTTTCAGCAACTCACCCTTTTTTTTCCGCCACGCCGCGGGCGTGACCCGCGCCCGCTTCAGGCAATCAGTGGCTGGCATCAATCGCGGCCTGAAGGCTGACCTGCGGGCCACTCAGCACCGCCAGCGTACTGTTAATAAAGCGCTCCGCCCCGCTCATCGACGCCTGCGCCAGCACGATACAGCCCAGGGTGCATTCCGGACGTTGCTGAATATAGTGCGCAATTTCCTGATGATAGCCGTCAATGTCGCCCTGATTGAACCAGGCCCACGCGCGCGGAATCAGTTCGATCACCAGCCGTTCACCGGGAATAAAGGCGCTAAATAGCTGGGTGGTGGAGGCCAGCGTCGAGCTGGCGGTACAGAGCACCAGTATCGTGCCGTGATAGCGCGAGGCGATTTTCGCCAGCGTGGCATCAATGCGCACCACCGGTTTGCTGAAGGCGACCTCGTATGCCGCCACCCCAAGCGTGGTGCAGGTGACAATCACCGCATCCGCCTGCTGACACAGCTCTTCAATGGCCTGGCGCGTGGCGGCTGCGATCTCCGGGGTGACATGCTGCTGCTCAATGGCTTGATCAAAAAGTTCACTCTCCACCCGGTGCAGCAGCTGGACGTCTTCATAGCCGAGCGCGCCGAGCGACTGCTCGAACACTTCTATATTGCTTCTGGCCGCGTGCAGGCAGGCAATGATGGTCATGGCCGCATCTCCTTTAACGTTGAAATGCTACTGTGGCAAATATCACAAAAAATGCCAGTAAAAAGGGCCTCTCTGAGAACGAATGTTTCACCCGATAAGCACCGCCGTGGTGCACTGCACCGTATTTGTTCGCCACCTCCCTGCAACCTTTGTTTCAACAACCGCATTGTTCGCCTGCTGGCGGCACTTTTTGTCTCATAAGAAACTGGTATGGAAATTGCTTTTATTTACTCATGACGCAAAGGAGAGACAGATGAAAGCAATTATCATAGGTGCCGGTATTGGCGGTATGTGTGCGGCGATTGCGCTGCGGCGCGGCGGCATTGAGTGCGAGGTGTTCGAGGCGGTGAAAGAGATCAAACCGGTAGGTGCGGCGATCTCAGTCTGGCCAAACGGAGTGAAATGCCTCAACTATCTGGGGATGAGAGAAGCCCTGCGCGCCATTGGCGGTCCGATGCAGATGATGGCCTACAAAGACGGGTACAGCGCGGAAACTCTGACCCGCTTCAGCCTTGACCCGCTGGTTAAGGATTCCGGCGAGCGCCCGTATCCGGTAGCGCGTGCCGAGCTTCAGGCGATGCTGTTGGATACCTGGGGGCGCGACTCTGTTCAGTTCGGCAAACGGGTGGTCAGCGTGGAAGAAAAAAGTGACGGTGTCACTGCTTACTTCGACGATGGTTCAGAAGCACACGGCGACCTGCTGATCGCCTGCGACGGCACCCACTCGGCGATCCGCCAGCACGTGCTGGGTTATGCCACCGAGCGCCGTTACGCGGGCTACGTAAACTGGAACGGCCTGGTGGAGATTGATGAATCACTGGCTCCGGGCGACCAGTGGACCACCTTTGTCGGTGAAGGCAAGCGCGTTTCGCTGATGCCGGTAGCGGGCAACCGCTTCTATTTCTTCTTCGACGTGCCGCTGCCAAAAGGGCTGGCGCAAGACCGCAGCACCCTGCGCAGCGATCTGAAGGGGTATTTCTCCGGCTGGGCCGCGCCGGTGCAGCAGCTGATTGAACGGCTGAACCCGGAAACCACTAACCGCGTGGAGATCCACGATATCGAACCTTTTGCGCAGCTGGTTAAAGGCCGGGTAGCGCTGCTGGGCGATGCGGCACACAGCACCACGCCGGATATCGGCCAGGGCGGCTGTGCGGCGATGGAGGATGCGGTGGTGCTGGCGATGATGCTGCACAGCAATTCGCTGGGCATTGAAGATGCGCTGCTGCGCTATCAGGACAAGCGCGCCGGGCGGGTAAAGGATCTGGTGCTGAAGGCGCGTAAGCGCTGTGATGTTACCCACGCCAAAGAGCCAGCGGTGACCGCAGAGTGGTACGCGGGGCTGCGCGAGGAGACTGGCGAGCGCATCCTGAACGGCATGTGCGAAACCATCCAGGGCGGTCCGCTGGCCTAGCCCGCGATTTGCCCCTGTAAGCAGGGCCGATCGAAACAGAAGATCGGCCCCTGGGCGTTATTCTTGCAAACCCCGGTTGCGCAGCATCGGTTCGATCTCCGGGTCACGCCCGCGCCAGTCGTGGTAGAGCTGCTTCAGATCTTCGCTGTTGCCGCGTGACAGCACTTTGTCACGGAAGCGCTGACCATTTTCCCGCGTCAGGCCGCCGTGCTCTTCAAACCACGCAAAGCCATCATCCGCCAGCATTTCGGTCCACAGATAGGCGTAATAACCGGCGGCGTAGCCGTTACCCCAGATATGCTGGAAGTAGCTGGAGCGATAGCGCGGCGGCACGGCGGCCAGGTTGATTTTCTCCTCGCTCAGCGCGTGCTGTTCAAACTCATCGGTTTTCTGCACTGGCTGGTCGGCATGCAGCCCGTGCCAGTGCTGATCGAGCAGCGCGGCGGCCAGCAGCTCGCTCATGTCATAGCCTTTGTTGAAGGTGCTGGCACGCAGCATCTTATCGCGCAGCGCCGCTGGCATCGGCTCCCCGCTCTGGTAGTGGCGGGCGAAGTGGCTGAACACCTGCTGGTTGCTGGCCCAGTGCTCGTTAAACTGCGACGGGAACTCAACAAAATCACGCGGCGTCTCGGTGCCGGACAGGCTGGCGTAGCGCTGGTCGGCGAACATGCCGTGCAGCGCATGACCAAACTCGTGGAACATCGTAATCACATCATCCCACGACAGCAGCGCAGGCTGGCCGGGCGACGGCTTGCTGAAGTTCGCCACGTTGTAAATCACCGGCTTACTGCCCAGCAGCGTCGACTGCTCGACAAAGTTGCCCATCCACGCGCCGCCGCCTTTGTTATCACGCTTGAACCAGTCGGCGTAAAACAGCGCCAGCGGCGTGCCGTCTTTATCCAGCACTTCATACACTTTGACATCCGGGTGATAGACCGGCAGATCGGGGCGTGGCTTAAAGGTAATGCCGTACAGCTGAGTCGCGGCATAGAACACGCCGTTCTCCAGCACGTTGTTCAGTTCGAAGTAAGGTTTGATCTGCGCCTCGTCGAGGTCATATTTGGCGCGGCGCACCTGCTCGGCGTAGAACAGCCAGTCCCACGGCGCCAGGGTAAAACCGCCCTGCTGCTGGTCGATGACCGCCTGGATATCTGCCGCTTCACGCCCGGCGCGCGCGGTGGCTGCCGGGACAATCTGGCGCATAAAATCGAGCGCGGCCTGCGGGGTTTTCGCCATCTGATCCTGCAGCTTCCAGGCGGCGTAGCTGTCGAAGCCCAGCAGTTTGGCCTGCTGCGCCCGCACCTGCGCCAGCCGGGCAATCAGCTCGCGCGTGTCGTTGGCGTCACCTTTTTCGGCGCGCGTCCAGCTGGCCTGATACAGTTTTTCACGCGTCGCGCGCGCGCTCAGGGTTTGCAGGTCCGGCTGCTGGGTGGTGTTTTGCAGGGTCAGGAGCCACTGGTTGCTCAGCCCGCGCGCCTGGGCCGCATCGGCCGCTGCGGCAATTTCTCCGGCGCTCAGTCCGGCCAGCGGCTGCTCGCTGCTGAACAGGACGCCGCCCGCTTTGGTGGCGGCCAGCAGGCGGTTGGTGAAGCGGGTGCTGAGCGTGGCAGACTCCTGATTCAGCGCTTTGAGCTGAGTTTTATCCGCGTCGGAAAGCTGCGCTCCGGCCAGTTCAAACGCCTGCCAGGTGACCTCTGTCAGCCGCAGCGACTCCGCATCCAGCTTCAGCTGCTGGCGCTGCTGATACACCGCGTCCAGCCTGGCGAACAGCTTGCCGTTGAGGTGAATATCGTCGTCGAGCGCCGCCAGTTTTGGCGACATCTCCTCATCCAGCGCCTGCAGTTCATCACTGGTATTGCCGGAGGTCATCGCGCTGAAAACGTTATACACGCGTGCCAGGCTCTGACCGCTCTGCTCCAGCGCCAGGTATGTATTTTCAAAGGTCGGTGCGGCCGGGTTGTCGGCGATGCGGGCGATTTCGGCGCGCTTTTCCGCTATCGCCGCTTCCAGTGCCGGGCGATAGTCGGCACTGTGGATCTTGTCGAAGGGCGGTGCCTGGAACGGCAATGTACTGGCCTTGCTGAACGGGTTATCTTGCTGTCTCTGCATCTGCTGATGTTCCTTTTGCGATTCTGCCGCCTGCACGCTGGCGGTGACTGCCATACTGATGGCCCAGACTAACGGTGCAATCCTCATAACTTTACCCTCATCCCTGTTGACGAATCACCAGCTTAGGCGCAGATGCGCCGGGTTGCAAAGTCATTGCTGGCGCTGATAACAGGCGATGATCTCCCCCGCCACCGCCACGGCAATCTCGGCGGGCAGCTTGCCTTTCACGTCCGGTAGCCCTATCGGGCAGCGCATCCCAGCCAGCTGCTCGCGGCTGAAGCCTTTGCCCTCCAGCCGGTAATCAAAGCGCTGGCGCTTGGTTTCAGAGCCAATCACACCAAAATAGCGCGCATCGCCGCGCCGCAGGATCGCTTCACACAGCTGTAAATCGCGCGGGTGATGGTGGGTCATCACCACGTAATAGCTGTTGGCGGGCATCAGCTTGACCTGATCGAGGGGGTCTTCCAGACAGCACGTCGTCACCCCTGGCGGCACCGCCGTGAACTGCTGAGGCCGTTCATCAACCCAAAATACGTGACAGGGTAACGTTGACAGCAGGTTCACCAGCGCCTGACCGACGTGCCCGGCGCCAAACACGGCGATCTGCGGCTGCGGCTGTACCAGCGGCTCGAAAAGAATACTGGTGACGCCGCCGCAGCACTGCCCGAGGCGTGCACCAAGGTTGAATTGCTCATGCCGCGCCTGCACACCCGGGGTTTGCAGCATCTCGCGGGCAATAGCAATGGCCTGAAACTCCAGATGGCCGCCGCCAATGGTCAGCCAGGAGTTATGCTGGCTGACGATCATCTTGCTGCCGCGATCGCGCGGCACTGAGCCTTTATCATCGAGCACCGTCAGCAGCACGCAGGCCTCAGCGCGCGCGCGCAGATTCGCCAGAATAGTGATCCAGTCATCGCTACGCATTATCCCCTCCCGCACGCATTTTTTCCGCCCCCCAGAACACTCGCTCCGGGGTAGCCGGGGCATCCAGCAGCGGATGCTGGCGATAGCCGCCTACGCTGGCAACCGCGTCCTGCAGCGCGCACCACACCGCAATACCCAGCATAAACGGCGGCTCGCCGACCGCTTTGGAATGGAACACGGTCTCTTTTGGATTTTTGCGATTTTCGACCAGCGTCACGCGCAGGTCGTGCGGCACATCGCCAATCGCCGGGATTTTGTAACTGGCCGGGCCATCGGTCATCAGCCGCCCTTCGGCATTCCACACCAGTTCCTCGGTGGTCAGCCAGCCCATGCCCTGCACAAAACCGCCTTCAACCTGGCCGATATCAATCGCCGGGTTAAGCGAAGCGCCCACATCGTGCAGGATATCGGCACGCAGCAGGCGGTATTCGCCGGTCAGGGTATCCACCATCACTTCCGCGCAGGCCGCGCCGTAAGCGTAGTAATAGAATGGTTGCCCGCGTCCCGCCAGGCGATCGTAGTGGATGCCCGGCACGCGGTAATAGCCGGCGGCGGAGAGCGGCACCTGATTGAGCCACGCCTGCTGCGCCACTTCGGCGAAGGTAAAATGCTTGTCGCCAACTTTGACGATGCCGTTGCTGAAGCGCACCTGCTCCTCAGAGCAGTGATGTACTTTGCACAGCATGGCGATCAGCCGGTCGCGCAGGATCTCCGCCGCATTCTGCGCCGCCTTACCGTTGAGATCGGTGCCGCTGGAGGCCGCCGTCGGTGAAGTATTGGGTACTTTGCCGGTATCGGTCGCAGTGATCTGGATGCGATCGACGTCGATCTGCAGCACTTCAGCGACGATCTGCGCCACTTTGGTGTTTAGCCCCTGGCCCATCTCGGTGCCGCCGTGATTCAGCTGGACCGTGCCGTCGGTGTAGATCAGGATCAGCGCCCCGGCCTGGTTCAGGAAGCTGGAGGTAAACGAGATGCCGAACTTAACCGGCGTCAGCGCCAGGCCGCGCTTCATTACGCTGTTAGCGGCATTAAACGCCGAGATTTCGGCACGGCGGGCGGCGTAGCCTGCACTCTCTTCCAGCTGGGCGGTCATCTCCTCCAGCAGGTTATCTTCCACCGTCTGATAATAGTGGGTGACGTTGCGCGTCTCTTTGCCGTAGTAGTTACGCTTGCGCACTTCCAGCGGGTCGAGGCCCAGCTCGCGGGCGATATGGTCCATAATCTGCTCAATGGCGACCATGCCCTGCGGCCCGCCAAAGCCGCGATAGGCGGTATTGGACGCGGTATTGGTGCGACAGCGATAGCCGGTAATCAGAGCATCGCCAAGGTAATAGGCATTGTCAGCGTGGAACATCGCACGATCGACGATAGAACCCGAGAGATCGAGCGAATAGCCGCAGTTGCCCGCCAGATCAATTTTTACCCCGCAGAAGCGCCCTTCATCATCCACCCCGACGTCATAGCGCACAAAGAACGGATGGCGTTTGCCGGTGGTGCGCATATCGTCGCGGCGCGACAGGCGCATTTTTACCGGCCTGCCGCTTTTACCTGCCGCTACCGCGCACAGGCAGGCAACGCCCGCGGCCTGCGTCTCTTTACCGCCGAAGCCGCCGCCCATACGGCGCATGTCGATGGTCACTTTATTCATCGTCACGCCCATTACCGAGGCCACCAGCTTCTGCACTTCGGTCGGGTTCTGGGTTGATGAGTAAACCTGCAGCGCACGATCTTCGCCGGGCACCACCAGCGCCACCTGAGTTTCCAGATAGAAGTGCTCCTGACCGCCGATGTGAAATTCGCCCTGCAGGCGGTGGGCCGCACGCGCCAGCGCCGCTTGCGCATCGCCGCGCTGGTGGATGTGCGGCTGCTGGACAAAGCTTTGCTGCTCCAGCGCCTGCTTCACGTCCAGCAGCGGGGTGAGCGGCTGGTACTCTATTTTTGCCAGCATCGCCGCCTGACGCGCCGCCTGCTCGCTTTCGGCCGCCACCACCAGCACCATCTGCCCGGCATACTCCACCACGTCCTGCGCCAGCAGCGGGTCGCCAGGCTCCAGCGGCCCGATATCCACATCACCCGGCACGTCGCGCCAGGTCAGCACGCTCACTACCCCGGGCACCGCGTAGCAGGCTGCGACATCAATGCTGATAATGCGCGCATGGGCATGTTCGCTGAGGCGTGGGCAGAGATGCAGCATCCCAGGCAGCTCGAGGCGATCGTCAATATATTGCGCTGCGCCGCTAACGTGCAGCGCCGCGCTCTCATGCTTGTTGCTCTTGCCAACGCCGTTCTGAATGCCCTGCTTAAACTGGTGGGCAATCACCTCTTCACTGACCTGCGGGCGATTATGAGACATAGCGGGCAACCTCCGTAATGGTCAGTTCACCGTTGAGATCGGCGTAGTAGCGGCGCAGCAGATTTTTCGCCAGCTGCAGGCGATAAGCCGCGCTGGCGCGGAAGTCGCTCAGCGGCTGGAACTCCTGCTCCAGGGCTTTGCAGGCTTGTTCGATGGCGCAGAGCGTCAGCGGCTGGCCAAGCAGCAGCTGTTCACAGCGCAAAGCGCGCTGCGGGATCGCCGCCATGCCGCCAAAGGCAATGCGCACGTGCGACACGCAGTTTTGCGCATCGGTTTGCAGCGTGAAAGCGGCAAATACGGCGGAGATATCATCCTCCAGCCGTTTGGAGACCTTCCAGGCGCGGAAATTTCGTCCTGTCGCCGTTTTGGCTATCACGATAGCGCGGATAAACTCGCCAGCGCGCAGCGCGGTTTTACGGTAGCCGAGGAAGAACTCACTGATTGCCAGGCGGCGCACTTCATCACCGCGCTGCAGCAGCAGCTCCGCGTCCAGCGCCAGCAGCATCGGCGGCGTATCGCCAATCGGCGAAGCGTTAGCGATGTTGCCGCCCAGCGTGCCCTGATGGCGGATCTGCAGTGAGGCAAAGCGCTCCAGCAGCTGGCTGAACGCCGGGATTTCCGCGCTCAGTAGCTGCCAGCAGTGATGTAAAGAGGCCCCGGCCCCCAGCACAATCTCCTCGCTGCCAATTTCACACTGTTTCAGTTCATCGACGTGGCCGAGAGCAATCATCAGCGGTAGCGCCTGATGCTGCTGCGTCACCTGCAACGCCAGGTCGGTGCCGCCCGCCAGCAGCCGCGCCTGCGGATTGGCCAACAGCGCCGCGCTGAGCTGACCGAGAGTTTTTGGCAGCAGGCAATGGTTGCCCTGCCGCGCGATCTCCTGCATCTCGCTGTTTTGCAGCGCCAGCAGACGTTCTACCGTCGCGGCTTCCTGCTGCTGAAAACTGTCGCTGACCGGCGTGGCACAGGCCTGCTGCGCCGCCGCAACAATTGGCCGATAGCCGGTACAGCGGCACAGGTTGCCCGCCAGCGCCTGCTCAATCTGCTGATGGTTTGCGCTGCCCTGCTTTTGCAGCGTGAACAGCGACATCACAAAGCCCGGCGTACAGAAGCCGCACTGCGACGCGTGGCAGTCAACCATCGCCTGCTGCACCGGGTGTAACCCCTCCGGCTGGCGCAGATCTTCAACGCTAATCAGCTGTTTGCCCTGCAGGCTGCTGACAAACGTCAGGCAGCTGTTGACCGTTTCATAGTGCATTTTCCCGTTTTCTACGCGGCCAAGCGTGACGGTGCAGGCGCCGCAATCGCCGGAGGCGCAGCCCTCTTTCGTGCCGCAGCGCCGCTGGTTCTGGCGCAGATAGTTGAGCACCGTCAGATTCGGGTCGATCTCCTGCTCGCTTACCAGGCGCTGATTGAGTAAGAACTGGATCATGCTGCACGCTCCATTTTATCGCTCTGCCAGACGCAGCGCCCGTTGACCCAGGTGGCGGCGATATTGCGGTCGTCACCCAGCGTCATCAGCACGAACAGTTTTTCCCAGATATCGCGGCTGTTGGCGTGGCGCATCTGCTGCAGCGGGGAAACAGCCGGATCGAGCACCACAAAATCGGCCTCTTTGCCCGGCATGAAATTGCCAATCTTCTGGTCGAGATCCAGCGCTTTCGCGCCGCCCAGCGTGGCGTGGTAAAAAGCTTCACAGGCTGAGAGCCTGTAGCGCTGCAGCTGGCCAACCTTGTAAGCCTCGCCCAGCGTTTGCAGCATATTAAAGGTGGTGCCCGCGCCGACGTCGGTGCCAATACCCATCTTTACCCCTTTATGCCAGCAGGTTTGCAGATTAAACAGCCCGCTGCCGAGGAACAGATTAGAGGTCGGGCAGAATGCCACCGCGGAATCCGTGGCGTGCAGGCAGTCCCACTCGCCATCGTCAAGATGCAGGCAGTGGGCAAACAGGCTGCGCTTGCCGGTTAGCTGGTACTGGTGATAAACGTCAAGATAGCCGTTGTGATGCGGGAACAGCGCCTTCACCCATTCGACCTCCTGCGGGTTCTCGCTCAGGTGAGTATGCAGCCAAATATCCGGATATTCGGCGCGCAGCTGCTGTACCTTGCTCAGTAACTGCGGGGAGGAGGTCGGGGCAAAGCGCGGGGTCAGCGCGTAGCTCAGGCGGCCGTGATTGTGCCAGCGTTCGATCAGCGCTTTGGTCTGCTGGTAGCTCTGCTGCGGGGTTTCGGTCAGGCTCTCCGGCGCGTTGCGGTCCATCATCACCTTGCCGGCAATCAGCCGCATCTCCAGCGCCGCAGCCGCGGTAAACAGTGCATCGACCGATTCAGGATGCACGGTGCCAAATACCAGCGCGGTGGTGGTGCCGTTGCTCAGCAGCTGCTGGAGAAAAAATGCCGACATGCGCGCCGAGTGCTGCGGGCAGTGATATTGGCTTTCCACCGGGAAGGTGTACTGATTGAGCCACTCCAGCAGCTGCTCACCAAACGCGCCGATCATTTCGGTTTGCGGGTAGTGAATATGGGTGTCGACAAAGCCAGGCACGATCAGGCGGCCGCGATAGTCGAGTGCCCCATTCCCCGGCTGCAGCAGGTGCTGCCCCTGCTGCCACTCATACAGGCCGACGATTTCGCCCGCGTTCAGCAGCAGCAGTCCATCTTCAATATGGCGTGCGGCGTCTGGCAGCTGCTGAGGGTTTTCCACCGTGCGGGTGATATCAAAAAAGCTGGCGCGTATCGCCTGGGTATAGGTCACTGACATAACATTTCCTTTATTGAGGCGGCCTCACCCTGTTCAGTATTTACCAGCAGTGAGGTTTTTACCCGTAATCAAATAACTTTCTTATCAGTGTAGTTTTGCAATTGTTGTGCCAGCCGGGAAAAATAAATTCCCCTTAAATTACAGGCAGTTAAAATTATCCTTAATAAACTCTGTTATTCAGGCTTAATAAACGATTGCGCAATCGGTTGCTAATAATGCAACCGATTGCTAATGGGCAACAGTGCGCTTAATGATTGGGATGACATTTTATTTGGCCGGGCCTGCGCCCTTTTTTGGCGCATTTCTGCCTTGAGGTGCACCAGCAGTGTGCAGCTTTTGGTATTAACCCATAACAAAACGCTCCTTTATCGGCGGCGCGGCATAATGTTAAGGTAAGAAAAATCCAAAATGTGTTGAGGAACAGTGAGATGATCGTATTTGTTACCGGTGCGACCGCCGGTTTTGGTCAGAGTATTACCCGCCGCTTTGTCGCTCAGGGACATAAAGTCATTGCCACCGGCCGCCGCCAGGAGCGCCTGGATGCGTTACAGCAGGAGCTGGGCGACAGCGTCTATACGCTGGTTCTCGACGTGCGCGACCGCGCCGGCATTGACGCGGCGGTGAATAGCCTGCCGGCGGAATGGCGCAACATTGACGTGCTGGTGAATAATGCCGGCCTGGCGCTGGGCATTGAACCGGCACAGCGTGCCAGCCTGGAAGACTGGGAAGATATGATCGACACCAATAACAAGGGCCTGGTGTATATGACGCGCGCCATTCTGCCCGCCATGGTGGAGCGCAACGTCGGCCATATCATTAATATCGGTTCGATTGCCGGCAGCTGGCCGTACCCGGGCGGTAACGTCTACGGCGCGACCAAAGCGTTTGTACGTCAGTTCAGCTTTAACCTGCGTACCGACCTGCACGGCACCGCGCTGCGCGTTACCGATATCGAACCGGGCCTGGTCGGCGGCACCGAGTTCTCCAATGTGCGCTTTAAGGGCGATGATGCCAAAGCGGGTAGCGTGTATGACGGCACCGAACCGTTGACGCCGGAAGATGTGACCGAAGCGGTCTGGTGGGTGGCTACCCTGCCGAAACACGTCAATATCAACGCGCTGGAGATGATGCCAGTCGGCCAAAGTCAGGCTGGCCTGCGCGTGCACAAAGGGTAATTAACCTGCGGCGGGCGACTCAGGCCCGCCCCCATCCGGCAACGATAATCAACACTCCGCAGAACGCCACCAGCGCCCCAACCCAGTCGAAAGTGCTAAGCCGAACACCCTCAATAAAGCGCAACCACAGCAGCGCCGTGACCACATACACGCCCCCATAGGCGGCGTAGACGCGCCCACTGGCGGCCGGGTGCAGCGTCAACAGCCAGACAAACAGCATCAGGCTGACTGCTGCCGGCAGCAGCAGCCATGGCGAACCGTTCTTTTTCAGCCACAGATACGGCAGGAAACAGCCGACGATTTCGGCCAGTGCGGTGGCAAAGAAAAGTAAAATGGTGGTCAGCAAAGGTAAATTCTCACTCAAAGTTCAACGGCGCAACCGCGTGACTGGTCGCTGCCTGAAAGCTGGTGATATACTAACAAACATCGTCCGCGCAGTCGCGACAGCGGGCTGCCCACTGAAAGGAAACTATGATGAAAACAGTACAACACCGTCTGAAGCAGGCGACACTGCCGCTATTAATGCTGGCAGCCCTGTTCTCCGTCCAGCACAGCGCGCAGGCACGCACCGACCGCCTGGTGATTGAGGATGGCGATAACTCACTGACTAAAGAAGAAGCGCGCCAGCAGAAAGAGCAGTGGGATGACACCCGCAATCTGCGCCATAAGGTTAATTCCCGCACCGAGAAAGAGTTCGACCGCGTTGACCGCGCTTTTGATACCAGCGAAGCCTGTGAAAAAAGCCTCAATCTGAATGCCTACTGGGAGCCGAAAACCCTGCGCTGCCTCGACCGTCGCACCGGTCGTCCGGTCACGCCTTAACCACTCCGGCACTGTTATTACTGCTAATTTAAGGATGATAAGATGAAGAGTTTCAAGTGGATATTAACCGCCCTCGTCGTTGCCACTCCTCTGGCCGTTCAGGCATCTTGCGAAACGGTCAAGGCCGATATTAACCAGAAAATCATCAACAACGGGGTTCCGGCCTCCGGCTTTACGCTGGATATCGTGCCGAATGACCAGGCCGATCAGGCGGGTGGTCAGGTCGTAGGTCATTGCGAAAACGACACGCAGAAGATTGTTTACAAGCGCAGTGGCAATAACGATGACAGCAGCGTCCCTACTGCTGCCGGTACCTCGCAGGATACTTCCGCGCAGTAACATTCCGCTGGCCAGGCATGCCTGGCCCCTACCAAACGTTATAATATTTACCCCATCTGCAGGGTCAGGCATGCCTGGCCCGCCTCAACAATTATAAAGTTATAATATATTCGTCATTTGTAGGGGTCAGGCATGCCTGACCCGCCTCAAAAAATTAATGCGGTTTCAGCGCCGGGATCATCCGTGACACCAGCAGGCTCATCACCGCCACCCCCAGCGATACTGCAAATACCCAATGCAGCGACAGCGCGATTTCACTCAGCATATGCTGCAGGCTGTCCGCCTCGATCGCCGCGCGCTGGCTATGGGACATCACCTGCTGTACCGGGTCGTTGCTATGCGGCAGGCGCAGCAGCAGATTATAATTCAGCACCGCTCCCATCACCGCCGTTCCCAGCGCCGAGCCGAGCATGCGGCTAAACATGATTGACGCGGTACAGATGCCGCGAATGGCGAAGTCGGCGGTATTTTGCACCGCAATCAGGAAGGTGGTGCTGGTCATGCCCATCCCGGTGCCAATCACAAAGGCGAAAAAGCCGGCGTGCCACACCGGGCTTTCACGATGCAGGGTGAGCAGCAGCGCGGTGCCGGCAATTAACAGCAGCGAGCCGAGCAGCGCGGTAAAGCGGTACGAGGTGCGCTGCATCAGGCGCCCGCTCAGCGTACTGGCAAGCGGCCAGCCGATTGACATCATCGCCAGCGCACTGCCCGCCTGCAGCGGCGTGCCGCCGTTAACCCCCTGGATCCAGGTGGGCAGAAAGGCGCTGATGCCCATCATCGCCGCACCGATCAGCAGATTTCCGGCATTACCTGCCAGCAGCGTGCGGCTACGCCAGATGGCCATCGGGAACAGCGGTTGGTTGGCGTTACGCTCGTGGTGCAGCAAGGCGTAGCCGGCGATGCATGCCACAATGACCAGCCCGGCGACCAATGGCAGCCCCAGTGATTCCGCCTGCAGTAACGCCACCAGCAGCGCGCTGACCGTCAGCATCAGCAAGGCGCTGCCCGTCAGGTTCAGGCGGTGCGGACTTTTCTCCTTCGATTCCGGGAAGAAGCGCGCCAGCAGCAGCATCGAAATAATGCCGATCGGCACATTGACCCAGAAAATCAGCGCCCAGTTAAAGTGCTGCACCAGCCACGCCCCGGTTAACGGACCAACGATCGCCGCCACGCCCCAGACGCTGGACAGCCAGCCCTGGATCCCCGCCCGCTCTTTCGGCGGATAGACATCGGCAATAATCGTGGAGGTGAGCGGCATAATGGCCCCGGCCCCCAGCCCCTGTAGTGCGCGGAACAGGATCAGCCAGCCCATATTGGTGGCGAAGCCGCACAGCACCGAACCGCATAAAAACAGGCCTGTACCAATAAAGAACATGCGCTTTCTGCCCCATAAATCTGCCAGCCGCCCGTAAATCGGCACGCTGACTGCCTGGGTGAGCAGATAGATAGAGAACACCCAGCCAAACTGTGAGAAACCTCCCAGCTCGGCGATAATCGTGGGCATAGCTGTAGCAACAATGGTGACCTCGATCGCCGCCATAAACATCGCCAGCATCGAGGCGATCAGGATCCAGTGGCGCTGCGCCACTGGATTAGCAATATTTTCCGACATAGTTTCCCCGTCCTTCGTTCATCCCTTTAGTGTGGAGCATTTTAGAGCAAACAGTTTCCGAAATGTGCTTATCTGTATAAGTGACATTGTCACCTGTTGACGATAAATTTTTTTCATTGATGGCTTTTCCAGCGCTGGCAAAGGCTTAAGCGTGTTTAGCTTAAAACTATCCCCCTGATTTTCGGCCTAAAATTTGGCACTTCTCCCGCTTCGCTGCTATAGATTTTTAGGCGAACTTACCGGGTAAAACGCTAGTAACACATTTAATCATCACTTTTAGTGCTTATCTGCATCCAGGGAGAACCATGATATGCAAAATTCCACGCTGTTGCAGCGTGCCTTACTGGCGGTGCTGTTTATCGCCGCTATCGTTGGCCTGCTGGTCTGGGGGCTTGGCGTAGAGACTATTCAGGCTCGCCGCGTTGATCTGATTTACCTCGGTCAGCAACATATGAAGCTGGTGTTCTGGTCACTGCTGTTTGCGCTGCTGATTGGTATTCCGAGCGGCATTCTTCTTAGCCGCCCTTTTGCCCGCCGCTGGGCGGAATACGTGATGCAGATCTTTAACGTCGGCAATACCCTGCCGCCGCTGGCGGTACTGGCGCTGGCGATGGTGGTGATCGGCATTGGCGATCGCCCGGCGATTATCGCACTGTTTCTGGCGTCGCTGCTGCCGATTGTGCGCAACACCTACGCCGGCCTGTGCTCGGTGCCCGCTTCACTGCTGGAGGCCGCTGACGGCATTGGCATGACGAAAGGCCAGCGCCTGTACCAGGTTGAGCTGCCCAATGCGTGGCCGGTGATGCTGTCCGGCATTCGCGTGGCGACGGCAATTAACGTCGGCACCGCCCCGCTGGCGTTTCTGATTGGTGCCAGCAGCTACGGCGAGCTGATTTTCCCGGGGATTTACCTGAATGATTTCCCTACGCTGATCCTTGGCGCTGCCGCCACGGCACTGTTTGCGTTGATCCTGGATATGCTGCTGGCCGGTCTTGGCCGCCTGCTCAGCCCGCATACTGCGGCATAACAATAATAAGGAGCTGATAATGGCTGATTTCCTGTTTACCCGCTGGCTGCGCCACGGCGCACTGGCGCTGACCGCCTCGCTGGCGCTGAGCGGCGCGGCTGCGGCGGCACCGCTGGTGATGACCACTAAGAGCTTTACCGAACAGCATATTCTGTCGGCGCTGACCACCCAGTACCTGCGCAAGCAGGGCTTTGAAGTGGAACCCAAAACCAACATTGCCACCACCATCGCCCGTAACGCAATGATCAACAAGCAGGTCGATATGACCTGGGAATATACCGGTACCTCGCTGATTATTTTTAACCATATTTCAAAACCTATGCCGCCTGATGAAGCGTATCAGACGGTGAAAAAGCTGGACGCCAGGCTGGGTCTGGTGTGGCTCAACCCCGCGCCGATGAACAACACCTACGCCTTCGCCATGAAGCGCGAACGCGCCGACGCCGAGCATATTGATACGATGTCACAAATGGTGGCAAAGCTGGAGCAGGTGCGCAAAAACGACCCCGACCATAACTGGATGCTGGGCCTTGATCTTGAGTTTGCCGGGCGCTCCGATGGCCTGAAGCCGTTACAGAAAGCCTACAGCATGGAGCTGGACCGCCCGCAGATCCGCCAGATGGACCCGGGGCTGGTTTACAACGCCATTCGTGATGGCTTTGTTGATGCCGGTCTGGTGTACACCACTGACGGGCGCGTAAAAGGCTTCGATTTGAAAGTGCTGAAGGATGATAAAGGCTTCTTCCCAAGCTATGCGGTAACGCCGGTGGTGACCGAGCAGGCGCTGAAAGATCATCCGGGGCTGGATACGGCGTTGAATAAGCTGTCGCCGCTGATCACCGATGAGGCAATAACCGAAATGAATAAACGCGTGGATATTGACCATCAATCGCCGCAGCAGGTGGCCCGCGATTTCCTGAAATCTCACGGCATGCTCTGAGGAGACAGTTATGGATACCCTTCACTACATTATTGATAACTGGGGCTACCTCGCTTCCCTCACCTTCCAGCATTTATGGCTGGTGGCGCTGGCGGTGGGCTTCGCCATTGTGATTGGCGTGCCGCTCGGCATTCTGATTGTGCGTTTTAAGTGGCTGGCAACGCCGATATTAGGGCTGGCAACTATCGTGCTGACCATTCCGTCGATTGCGCTGTTTGGCCTGATGATCCCGCTGTTTTCGATGATCGGTCAGGGCATCGGCGTACTGCCCGCCGTGACTGCGGTGTTCCTTTACTCGCTGCTGCCGATTGTGCGCAACACGCACACCGCGCTGGAAAACCTGCCGGATGGGCTGCGTGAAGCCGGGCGCGGTATCGGCATGACGTTCTGGCAGCGCCTGCGCTGGGTGGAGATCCCGATGGCGCTGCCGGTCATCTTCGGCGGTATCCGCACGGCGGTGGTGATGAACGTTGGCGTGATGGCGATTGCCGCGATTATCGGCGCGGGCGGCCTTGGCCTGCTGTTGCTGGACGGCATCAGCGGCAGTGATATCCGTATGCTGATTGCTGGCGCATTAATGATCTGTTTACTGGCTATTATTCTTGACTGGCTGCTGCACCGCCTGCAGCTGGCGCTGACACCTAAGGGGATTCGATAATGATAAAACTGGAAAACCTCACCAAAACCTTTAAGCAGAAAAACGGTAACAGCTTTAACGCCGTTGATAATGTCAGCCTGAACGTGCCGGAAGGCGAAATGTGCGTCCTGCTCGGCCCTTCCGGCTGCGGCAAAACCACCACGCTGAAGATGATTAACCGCCTGATCCCTTCCAGCAGCGGCAAAATTCTGATTAACGGCGAGGATACCAGCGGCTTAGACACCGTGACGCTGCGCCGCAATATTGGCTATGTGATCCAGCAGATCGGGCTGTTCCCGAATATGACTATCGAAGAGAACATTACCGTGGTGCCGCGTATGCTGGGCTGGGAAAAGCAGCGCTGCAAAGAGCGCGCTCGCGAGCTGATGAGCATGATGGCGCTGGATGCCAACAAGTTTCTTCACCGCTATCCGCGCGAGATGTCCGGCGGCCAGCAGCAGCGCATTGGGGTAATCCGCGCGCTGGCGGCGGACCCACCGGTGCTGCTGATGGATGAGCCGTTCGGTGCGGTCGACCCGATTAACCGCGAAGTGATCCAGAATGAGTTCCTCGAGATGCAGCGCCAGCTGAAGAAAACCGTGATGTTGGTCAGCCACGATATCGATGAGGCGCTGAAGCTCGGTGACCGTATTGCCGTGTTCGGCCAGGGAAAAATCGTGCAGTGCGCCAGCCCGGATGAGCTGCTGGCAAAACCGGCTAACGAGTTTATCGGGTCGTTTGTTGGCCAGGACCGCACGCTGAAGCGGCTGCTGCTGGTGCAGGCGGGCGATGTTACCGATCGGCAGCCTACGCTTACCGTGCAAAAATCCACGCCGCTGGCAGAAGCGTTCGGCATGATGGATGACAACGATTTACGTTCAATCACCGTGGTGGATAACGACGGCAAACCGCTGGGCTTTGTGAAACGTCGCGAGGCGCGCGCTGCCAGCGGCGTCTGTGCCGATATGCTGCACAAGTTTACCGTCACCGGCAAGGCGGAAGAGAACCTGCGCGTGGTGCTGTCAAAGCTGTACGAGCACAATCTGGTCTGGATGCCGATCGTCGATGAAGACGGCCGCTACAGCGGGGAGATTTCGCAGGATTATATTGCGGATTACCTCAGTTCAGGCCGTACCCGCCGCGTACTGAACGTTAGCTAATCATCTGGGTAGGGGTCAGGCATGCCTGACCCCAAAAGATTCGGAGCCGATCAGGCATGCCCGCCCCCCAGGATTCGGAATGGGGCAGGCATGCCTGCCCCCTACGATGTTGCTGCCTAATCTTCTACAGCTTTAGCGCGCTTAAATCGAGATAGTGCGCCAGCTCGCGCGTTTCGGCTCGCGGCAGATACGGCAGCTCCCCCAGCAGCGGCGCCGGGATCTTATCCCTCAGCACGTCGATAATTTGCGCATAGTGCGCCAGCCCCGGATTTATCCGGTTGGCAACCCAGCCCAGCAGCGGCAATCCATCATTCACTACCGCCTGCGCCGTCAGCAGCGCATGGCTGATGCAGCCCAGCTTGATCCCCACCACCAGTACCACCGGCAGCTGTTCCTGCACCGCCCATTCCGATAACGGACGCAAATCGTTCATCAGGCTGCGCCAGCCGCCCGTCCCTTCCACCACGGTGTAATCCGCCTGCCCGTCCAGTGCCCTCAGCCCATGGCTGAGCGTGGCGTAATCAATCGGCGTGCGGCTGGTGCTGATTTCATCTTCCAGCAAGGTGACCGGGTTAATCGCCTGGTACGGCAGTAGAATCGATGATGAAGCCTGCAGAACCAGCGCATCTTTATTGCGCGGCCCCTCTTCCGTCTGCTGGCTGCTTTTAGCCACAGGTTTATAGCCTACGGCCTGTTTACCCTGCGCTGCCAGCTTCTGTAGCAGCGCGCGGGACACCACCGTTTTGCCGACTTCTGTATCGGTTCCGGTAACAAATAGACGTTTCAACATGAATGGCTCCGGCAGGCCCTGTCTGTCCAGGGTAATCATTTTCGTACTTTACAAGTGAGCGAAAATTGTAGGGCAGTACAGCCCGCCGGAGATTGCGTTAGCGCAAGATTTAGTGGATTTATCAGCCCTGTAGCAGCTTGATTAATAACGAACCGTTATACAGCGCATCTTTGACCAGCGCGGCGCCCGGCATGGTGCCGAGATTAACAAACTCGGTTGGCTCAACCTGTAAGTCAGCGCTGTAGCGGGGTAGCGCCTGCTGGCGAATGCAGGTGGCGATAGCGGGGAACAGCACGCTCTGGGCACGATTAAGCGGGGAACCGATAAGAATTTTTTGAGGATGGAACAGATTAACCATAATGGCCACAATGCGCCCCACGCTGCTACCGACCCCGGCGATGACATCGCAGGCCAGCTGATCGCCAGCCAGCGCCGCGTCGCACAGCGCATCAATCGTCAGAGGCTGATTATGCAGCGTTGAGCTCATCGACGCCTGCATGCGCTGCGCGGCCAGCTCCAGCATGCTGTCGATACTGGCCACGGTTTCCAGGCAGCCGTGATTGCCGCAGTAGCAGCGCTTGCCCCACGGATCGACCTGCGTGTGGCCAATTTCCACCAGCGTACTGCTGCCACCGTGCAGCAACCGGCCACCGGTAATCACACCGGCGCCAACATGATGGTCAATCACCACCTGCAGGACATCGCTGGCATCGCGCGAGGCGCCAAACAGCGACTCCGCCATGGTCCAGGCGCAGATGTCGTGCTGGATATAGACCGGCAGCCCGGTGCGCTTCGCCAGTTCTGGCCCCAGCGGCATATCATCAACCTGATAAAACGGCATGCGGTGCACAATGCCGGACTGGCTGTTCATAATTCCGGGCAGCGTAATGGCGATAGCGGTAAGGCGTTCCAGCTTGTGCTGGTGATCGATAAAGAACCGATCGATGAGCTGGATGATGCGCATCAGCAGCGGCTGGTCAGCCTCGGCAGGCAGCGGAAACTGCTGCTCCACCACCATTTTGCTGCTGAGATCGCGCAGCGCGAGCGTGATTTCGCCGTTGCCAATGCGGGCAGAGAGATAGTGCCAGGCCTGGGTGTCCAGCACCAGGCCAACCGCCGGACGGCCACGGCTGCCCGGCTCCTGAAACTCGGTTTCCTGTACCAGATGAGCTTCCAGCATTTCGCGCACAATTTTGGTAATACTGGCCGGGGCCAGCTGAGCTTTTTTGGACAGCTCAATCCGCGAGATGGGCCCAAACCTGTCGATCAGTCGGTACACCGCTCCGGCATTAGTCTGTTTTATCTGATCGATATGACCAGGCTGACTATCCGCAATCACACCCCACTCCTGATTATTACCTGCCCGTCACAGCCGAAATGCGACCGAAAGAAGCACTTATTTTCACGCTTCAAAATAAAGCCATCTGTGCATGGTGAAACACTTATCAGATGGCGTCAAATATTTGATTCGATATGTGATTTACAGCACATAAACCAGCGCCATGCGCTCATGTTTTCTGCGAAAAAGAGCCTTCCTGGCGCAGGAGCAGTGACATCATCGCTGCCGTCACCGCCGGAATTTCCCGCTGTTTCGACCACACCAACCACACTTCAGACTGCGCGTCCTGCTCCTCCAGTGGGATCCACACCACATCGCTTAGCCGCACGCGGTGAAACGAGGCGGGTAAAATAGAGACGCCCAGCCCGCTAGAGACCAGTCCGATGATCGTCATGGCTTCCCCCACCTCCTGGGCAATGTTTGGCTGGATCTGATAGCGGCGCAGCAGCTCCAGCACCTCGCTATAGAGTGCCGTGCCGACGCTGGGGTCAAAAAAGACAAACGCTTCCTGCGCCAGATCGCTAAGCGCAATTTTCTGCCGTGTTGCCAGACGGTGAGCGCGGTGAACCAGCGCGTACATCGGCTCACGCAGCAACAGCTGATGGTTGAGATTGTCCGGCAGATCGGTATTGCGCATCACGCCCAGATCCAGCCGTCCGTCGCTGAGCGGCGCCAGCTGCTGGCGGGTGTTGATCTCCTGCATCTGCACGTGCACGGCGGGAAAGCGCTGGCGGAAGTTGAACAGCGCATCGGAAACGGCGGTAATAAACGGCGCGGAGGAGGTAAAACCAATGCGTAGTTCGCCTTCATCCCCGCGATGCAGCCTGGCGGCTTTTTCCGCGGCCTTGGTCACGTTGAGCATAATCTGGCGCGCATCGAGCAGAAACTGCTGCCCGGCGGCGGTCAGCTGCACGCTGCGATTGGTGCGCGCCAACAGGCGCGCACCAATCTCCTGCTCCAGCAGTTGGATCTGCTGGCTCAGCGGCGGCTGCGAGATATTCAGGCGCGTGGCTGCGCGGCCAAAGTGCAGCTCTTCAGCAACGGCAATAAAGTAGCGCAGATGACGGAGTTCGATATTCATACTTTAAACATATCATTTTATATTATTAATATATTAGACATCATAATCCGCATTTCTTACCCTTGACAACGTGATACCTCAAATTGACTACTCAAAATAAAAAAAAGGAATAGAAGTGAACCGCTCATCCTCTGCCGTTGCGGCGCCAGACCGCGCTGAACGAGCCTCCTCCCCCGCTGATGTCCAGGGCAAAGCCAGCAAAGAGCTGTATATCAAACGCGGTACGCCGCAGTTTATGCGCGTGACGCTGGCGCTGTTCTCTGCCGGTTTGGCAACTTTTGCTCTGCTGTACTGCGTGCAGCCAATCCTGCCCGTTCTGTCGCAGGAGTTTGGTGTTTCTCCTGCGGCCAGCAGTATCTCCCTGTCGATCTCCACCGGGCTGCTGGCGCTCGGCCTGCTGATTACCGGCCCGCTGTCTGATGCGATTGGCCGCAAGCCGGTGATGGTTACCGCCCTGATGCTGGCGGCGATCTGTACGCTGCTTTCCGCCACCATGACCAGCTGGCACGGTATTTTGCTGATGCGGGCGCTAATTGGCCTGTCGCTGAGCGGTGTGGCAGCGGTCGGAATGACCTACCTCAGCGAGGAGATCCATCCGAGCATGGTGGCGTTCTCCATGGGGTTGTATATCAGCGGTAACTCCATCGGTGGGATGAGCGGTCGCCTGCTGAGCGGGGTGATTACCGACTTCAGCAGCTGGCGTGTGGCGGTAATGGTTATCGGCTGTTTTGCCCTGGCTTCGGCGCTGATGTTCTGGAAGATCCTGCCGGCCTCGCGCCATTTCCGCCCGGCCTCGCTTAAGCCGCGCAGCCTGCTGATCAACTTCCGCCTGCACTGGCGAGATAGCGGCCTGCCGCTGCTGTTCGCCGAAGGTTTCCTGCTGATGGGGGCGTTCGTTACTCTGTTTAACTATATTGGCTACCGCCTGCTCTCTGCACCTTTTTCGCTCAGTCAGGCGGTTGTCGGGCTGCTGTCGGTGGTCTACCTGACCGGGTCGTGGAGTTCGCCGAAGGCGGGTGCAATGACGGCAAAGTATGGTCGCGCCCCGGTGCTGCTCTTCTCCACCGCCATTATGCTGATCGGGTTACTGATTACCCTGACCAACAATATCTGGCTGATTCTGGCCGGGATGATGCTCTTCACCGCCGGATTCTTTGCTGCACACTCGGTAGCCAGCGGCTGGATTGGACCACGCGCCCGCCGCGCTAAGGGTCAGGCTTCTTCGCTGTATTTGTTCAGTTATTACCTTGGCTCCAGCGTAGCGGGTACGCTCGGCGGCGTGTTCTGGCATAACTTCGGCTGGCACGGGATTACCGCATTTATCGCTGCGCTGCTGGTGATGGCGCTACTGGTAGGAACACGGCTGCACGGTAAGCGGCTGTAGCGGTTTGATGGCGGGCGAGGCATGCCATCGCCCCTACGACAACATCTGACGGGCGAGGCACGCCATCGCCCCTAATCGCCATGACCGTAGGGGTCGGGCATGCCCGACCCTACAGACGACATTGGCACCTTTGCCGATGTTCATCTCCGTTATTGTCTGTTATATTCCAAAGGTATGTTGTAACTAATAGAGAGAGTTATGAGCCGTTATGATGCCGTTGATAGGCTACACCGCTGTGTCGCGCAGCTGGAGCAGGAGCTGGATACCTTGCAGCATCAACTGCTGGATTTGCGCCTGCTGGCGGCCAGGGTTTTTGAACTGCCCGCCGTGGAAAAAGGCAAGGAGCACGATCCGCTGACTGAGATTGCGGTGGAGCAGCTGGTCGGTCAGCCCGCCCTGCAGCGGGCCCTCAGCCACTTCTGCCGCCTGTTTATGCAGCATCAGTCAGAAAAAATAAGCACCAAGGCCGCGGTACGCCTGCCGGGCGCAATCTGCGTGGAAACGGACGCTGAGCAGAGTGCCCTGTTACAACAGCAGGTCGCCACTATCAATCAGCTCAAACAGCAGCTGGAGCAGATTATCACCGTAGAGTCGGGCCTGCCGCCCGAGGAGCGCTTCGAGTTTGTGCATACCCACCTGCGCGGCCTGATCACGCTGAATGCCTACCGTTCGATCGCCCTGCTCGACGCGCCGGATTCAGTGCGCTTTGGCTGGGCAAATAAGCACATTATCAAGAACGTCAGCCGTGAAGAGATGCTTGAGAAGCTGAATAAAAGCCTGCAGGCCGGGCGCGCGGTGGCCCCGTGGACGCGTGAGCAGTGGGCAGAACGCGTGGCGGATGAGATTGAAGCGATTAAGTCGCTGCCGGCTCATGCCGCGCTGAAGATTAAACGCCCGGTGAAAGTGCAGCCCATTGCGCGCGTGTGGGATAGCCAACAGCAGAAGCAGACGCAGCTGGCCTGCCCTTCGCCGCTGCTGGTGATGTGCCCGGATGCGAACAGCGTGCCGAAGCTGGGTGAGCTGCTGAATTATGATGCCGGGAAAGTCACGCATCGCTATAAGCCGGAGGCGCAACCGCTGTATCTGCTGATCCCGCGGCTGCATTTGTACAGCGATCGGTTAGTTTGAATGACGATTGCTGCGGGCCGACCGGAAAAAAGGTCGGCCCCTACAAAACCGGATTCTTACTGGCGAGCATGAGTCTGCTGCGGGCCGACCGGAAAAAAAGGTCGGCCCCTACAAAAACCTGATTCCTACTGGCGAGCATGAGTCTGCTGCGGGCCGACCGGAAAAAAGGTCGGCTCCTACAAATACCTGATTCTTATTGGCGTGCATGAATTTGCTGCGGGCGTTACACCTTCATGCTGCCGACCATCTCTTCCGGGCGCACCCAGGCGTCGAACTCCTCTTCGGTCAGGTAACCCAGCTTCAGCGCTGAGCCTTTCAGCGTCAGCCCCTGTTTATGCGCTTTTTTCGCAATTTCTGCCGCTTTATCGTAGCCGATATGGGTATTGAGCGCGGTCACCAGCATCAGCGACTCGTTCAGCAGCTGGGTGATGCGGTCACGATTTGGCTCGATGCCCACGGCGCAGTGGTGGTTAAAGCTGTCCATTCCGTCGGCCAGCAGGCGCACCGACTGCAGGAAGTTGTGGATCACCATCGGGCGATAAACGTTCAGCTCGAAGTTACCGGACGCGCCGCCCATATTCACCGCCACATCATTGCCCATCACCTGGCAGCACAGCATGGTCATCGCTTCACACTGCGTCGGGTTGACCTTACCCGGCATGATTGAACTGCCCGGCTCGTTTTCCGGGATGGAAAGTTCGCCGATGCCGCAGCGCGGGCCGGACGACAGCCAGCGCACGTCGTTGGCAATTTTCATCAGCGAAGCCGCCAGCCCCTTTAGCGAACCGTGCGCGTGCACCAGCGCATCGCAGGTCGCCAGCGCTTCAAATTTATTCGGTGCGGTGACAAACGGCTGCTGAGTCAACTCCGCCAGCTCTTTGGCCACGCGTACCGCGTATTCCGGGTGGGTGTTCAGCCCGGTGCCCACCGCCGTGCCGCCCAGCGCCAGCTCCGCCACATGCGGAATGCTCTGTTCAATATGCTTGAGGTTGTGGCTCAGCATCGCCACCCAGCCGGAGATCTCTTGGCCGAGCGTCAGCGGCGTCGCATCCTGTAAATGGGTACGGCCAATTTTGACGATGTCTTTAAACGCTTCTGCCTTCTCGCTCAGCGTTTTCTGCAACACTTTCAGCTGGGGGATCAGGTGCTGCTGCACCGCCACCACCGCCGCGACGTGCATGGCAGTTGGGAACACGTCGTTAGAGCTCTGGCTCTTATTAACATCATCATTGGGGTGAACCAGGCGCGACATGCCGCGCTCGCCGCCGAGGATCTCGCTGGCGCGGTTTGCCAGCACCTCGTTCATATTCATATTGGTTTGCGTGCCGGAGCCGGTTTGCCAGATAGCCAGCGGGAACTCCCCGTGATGCTTGTCCGCCAGCACTTCGTCCGCCGCTTTGATGATCGCCTCGGCACGCTCATCCGGTAACAGCTTCAGGTCGCTGTTCACTTTGGCCGCAGCGCGCTTGGTCAGCGCCAGCGCATACACCAGCTCGGTCGGCATTTTTTCCGTCGAAATGCGGAAGTGCTCCAGCGAGCGCTGTGTTTGCGCGCCCCAGAGTTTATCGGCAGGGACATCGATCGGTCCCATTGAGTCTTTTTCAACGCGGTTGGCAGCCATTCCTCTCTCCTTTAGCACAACTTTTTTGGCGCTTTTAACTTTGCGATAGGTCAAAAACGCGCACATGAGTGATAAGTCTGACACAGTATAGTTTACGAGTATGCGACTCATTCGCGTTTATCGCACGTTGATTATCTCTCTACGCCATTTTTCTGCTTTAATAGCGCCAGTAACCAGTGAATGACCAGGGAGAAATGATGCAAAAGTTAATCAATTCGCTGCAAAATTATGCATGGGGCAGCAAGCACGCCCTCACTGATTTATATGGTATTGCCAACCCTTCCCAGCAGCCGATGGCGGAATTGTGGATGGGCGCGCATCCGAAAAGCCCGTCAAAAGTGCTGATCAACGGCGAGCCGCAGTCGCTGCGCGCGCTAATTGATGCCGATAAAGCTTCCCTGCTTGGCCCCGCCGTCGCGCAGCGTTTTGGCGAGCTGCCGTTCCTGTTTAAAGTGCTGTGCGCAGAACAGCCGCTGTCGATTCAGGTTCACCCGAGCAAACCGGCTGCCGAAGCGGGCTATGCGCGTGAAAATGCCGCTGGCGTGCCGGTCGACGCCGCCGAGCGTAACTATAAAGATGCTAACCACAAGCCAGAGCTGGTCTATGCGCTGACGCCGTTCAAGGCGATTAACGGCTTCCGCCCGCTGCGCGAAATCCAGTCCTTGCTGCAGCCGGTGGCGGGCGCGCACCCGGCCATTGCCCATTTCCTCAATGCCGCCGATGAAACCCGCCTGGCCCAGCTGTTTGCCAGCCTGCTGTCGATGAAAGAAGAGGAGAAGTCGCTGGCGCTGGACATTCTGCGCACGGCGCTGCCTGGCCAGCACGGTGAGCCGTGGCAGACCATTGCTGAAATTGCCGAGGTTTACCCGGACGACTGCGGCCTGTTCTCCCCCCTGCTGCTGAACGTGGTTACCCTGCAGCCGGGCGAAGCGATGTTCCTGTTTGCGGAAACCCCGCACGCCTACCTCCACGGCGTGGCGCTGGAGGTCATGGCGAACTCCGATAACGTGCTGCGCGCCGGGTTGACGCCCAAATACATTGATGTTCCTGAGCTGCTGGCCAACCTGAAATTCACCTCGCGCGCGGCCGATACCCTGCTGACCACACCGCAACAGCATGGCGCAACGCTCGATTTCCCCATCCCGGTGGATGACTTTGCCTTTGCCATACACGCGCTGAACAGCCAGCCGCTCGCGGTGGATCAGGAGAGCGCCGCGATTGTTTTCTGCATTGAAGGCCACGCCGAACTGAACTGTGGCGGTCAGTCATTGTCACTTAATGCAGGTGAATCTGCTTTTATTGCCGCCAGCGAGCCGACGCTGTCGCTCTCCGGCAATGGCCGCGTAGCCAGGGTTTTTAATCAACATCTTAAATGCGGCTGACGCCAGCGGTCATAATTGCTAAGCTATTTAGTGTATTAAACAAAAACGCCGCATTGGCGTTTTTTATCGCCAGAGGGTTACCCGCAGGATCTGCACGGGCTAACCGGCATTCGCGAACGGAAAAAGGACGACACAACTGATGAATAAAACCAAGATTGCTGTGGGTGTAGTGGTTGCCCTTGGCGTAGTCTGGACTGCTGGTGCCTGGTTTACCGGCAAGCAGCTGGAAAAAAATATGGATCAGCTGGTACAGCAGGCTAACGCCCAGATCCAGAACAGCGCTCCGGAAAGCCGTCTGCAGCTGAGCTATCAGGATTACCAGCGCGGCGTATTTAGCAGCAGCGCACGTTTCGTGCTGCAGAGCAGCTCGCAGACGGAAGATAACGCCATGCTGAAGCCAGGCCAGAGCATCGTGTTTAAAGAGACTATCGATCATGGTCCTTTCCCGCTGGCACAGCTGAAAAAATTCAACCTGATCCCAAGCATGGCTTCGGTACACAGCGAGCTGGAAAACACCGACGCGGTGAAAAAGCTGTTTGAAATCACCAAAGGCAAGTCGATTGTGCAGGCGGAAACCCGCGTGGGCTACGGCGGCAGCACCGATTCAGACATCAAACTGTTACCTGCCGACTACAGCAATGCCCAGACCGGTGAACGTTTTGCCTTCAACGGCGGCACGCTGAAAGTCAGTGCGGATGATAAAGGCGATAAAGTGGCGTTTAATGGCGATATCGACAGCCTGGTGCTGACCAGCAAAAACGAGCTGGGGATGCCGGTGCTGTTCACCGTTAACGGCCTGAAGCTGGATGCTAATACCAAACTTAGCCCGGAAGGGATGCGCATTGGCGACCAGACTATCGCGCTAAAAAAACTGAGTGCGGCAGTGGATGGCAAAGAGGCGCTGATCGCCGAAGGCCTGAACGGTAAATCGACCTTCGATTCCGACAAGGGCAGCGTGTCCGGCCAGATCGACTACACCCTTGACAGCCTGAAGCTTCAGGGCCAGAACTTCGGCCAGGGCAAGCTGGCAGTTAAGCTGGCTGGCTTTGATGGCAAGGCGATGAAAGCCTTCTCCGAAAGCTACAACCGCCAGATGCAAGCGTTGAACAGCGATCCGGCTGTGCAGGCTAACCCTGAGCTATATCAGCAGCGCACCAGTGAAATCCTCACCAGTAACCTGCCGCTGCTGCTGAAAGGCGATCCGTCAGTTAGCATCGCGCCATTTAGCTGGAAAAATGATAAGGGCGAGAGCAGCTTTAACCTTAACGCCCAGTTCAAGGACCCGGCCACCGCCACCGCTGCGGCGCAGAATCTGGGCCAGCAGGTAGATAACGTACTGAAAACTCTGGATACCAAACTGACTATCTCGATGGATATGGCGACCGAGATGATGACGCATGTGGCGATGGCAGAAGGCTACAGCCAGGAAGAAGCGGTAAAACTGGCGGACCAGCAGGTGAAAGGCGTGGCCGCGATGGGCCAGATGTTCAAGCTGACCACGCAGAAAGATAACAACATTACCACCAGCCTGCAGTACGGCACCGGTCAGATCACCATGAACGGTGAGAAGATGCCGCTGGAGCAGTTCCTGTCCCGCTATATGCTGGGTGGCGCTGGCATGGTCGCACCGGAAGGCATGCCGCAGTAATGTTCTGAAATTAAACAGCCACCTTTCTGAAGGTGGCTTTTTTTTTGCCTGACTAGCTATGCTGGATCCTGATATCGGTGGTTTCTCCCAGCAGCTGCTGCCCGCTGGTCAGGGGGATCCTGAACGCTGTCGCGTCGCGCTCAAGGCAGACGGTGCGTAAGTGGCGGTTACAAATAAACCAGATCTCATCGCGATTGTTCGACAGCAGATAGTAGGCATCAGAAGTTTCAGAGGGGTTGTAACAGCCTAATGCGCGATAAGCGGTATCCGGAGTGAAACCGCTTTGCAGGGGCAGTGGGCGCGGACCATTATCCAATTCCTTTACTCTCAGATATAAACCTTGTTCCAGCCAGAGCATAAACCACCATCCTTTTTATCCCAGATAATGTGATTATAACCAGCATTCCTCTGCGCACCCCGCCGCCCCCTTTATTTGCAAAGCCCGTCACAGCGCTGCAGGAAATTTAAGCCGATCCACGCTCAATCAGCAGCGGCGGCAGGATGATATGCTGGACTGCACTGGTTGGGTCGGCCATCTTTTGCAGCAGGCGCTGTGCCGCGCTGCGGCCGATTTCCCGTGCCGAGCTGGAGACAAAGCTCAGCGGAGGATCGGTCAGCTGCGCTTCCGGCACGTCACCAAAACCTACCAGCGCCATCTGCTGGCCGTAAAAGCTGTTGACCCCGCCGCTGCCAATGGTGCGCCCGCTGCGCTGGATGCCGAAATAGCAGCCGAGCGCCACCGAGGCGTTATGGCAGAGAATTGCGCTAATGGTGGGATACTGCTGGATCAGCTGTTGCGTCAGCGCGGCGACATCACGCTGCTGCGCGCCGCACTCGATAATCCATTCGCTACGAAACGGCAGGCCGTACTGCATCAGCGTCGAGCAGTAGCCGCCGATACGTTCGGCGCGCGTTAAGGAGGAGCCGGAACCGCCAAGCCAGGCAATGCAGCGGTGGCCGCGCTTGATAAGATAGTCGGTGGCGATTTTGGCCGCCTGCTGATTATCCGGGCGCACGGAGTCGATGTGATCAAGATTGCTGGCGCGCGAGGCGCAGATCAGCGTGATATTCAGCTCCTGCGCTTTTTGCAGCAGCCCGGCTGCATTCTCAATGCCGCCGCCTAAGACAATCCCCTCCACGCCCTGCTCCACCAGCGAGTCGAAGCAGCGCTCTACGTGCTGCCCCTGCGCGCCGCTCTGGGTGAGAAACAACACTTTGCCCTGCTGCTCCAGCGCTTCGCTCAGTCCGCCGGTCATCTCGGCGTAAAACGGCTGGCAGATGTCGCGCACGATCAGCCCGACCACCCCACTGCTGCCGCCGCGCAGCATTGTCGCAGAGCGGTTACGCACAAAGCCCAGCGCTTCCGAAGCCTGGT
The DNA here is from genome assembly GCF_014773485.1 of Erwinia aphidicola. Taxonomy (GTDB): domain Bacteria; phylum Pseudomonadota; class Gammaproteobacteria; order Enterobacterales; family Enterobacteriaceae; genus Erwinia; species Erwinia aphidicola. Next base: position 140,146 of record NZ_JACXBP010000007.1, read on the forward strand.
TGACTCGCTCAATCGTCGCGGACGAAATGCGACCTTTCCCTGACAGTACCAGCGAAACCGTGGTGACCGACACCCCAGCCTCGGCGGCGACATCATGAATGGTAATTTTTTTCTGCGACATAGCGTTCCTGACTGCCGGGTTTGCACCCCGTTGAAAAATCACGATAAAGCATAGGTTAAACGTTACACCCTGATTGTGGCAGAGAAAACCACACCGAGCGAGAACTGTGTGATCGGCAACGCATTAATATTAGGTAAAACGTTTTATCTTATTTTACCTCAGCAGCGGCTGAGTTCGAATTCGCCAGGAGAGCGCATGTCGTCCGTTAAACAAAAAATTACTCTGTGGGAGTTTTTCCAGAGTCTGGGAAAAACCTTTATGCTGCCCGTCGCCCTGCTGTCATTCTGCGGGATCATGCTGGGTATAGGTAGCTCATTAAGCAGTCACGACGTGATCACCCTGATCCCGTTCCTCGGTAATCCCCTGCTGCAGCTGGTGTTTACCTGGATGAGCAAGGTGGGATCGTTCGCCTTCAGCTTCCTGCCGGTGATGTTCGCCATCGCCATCCCGCTGGGCATGGCGCGTGAGAATAAAGGCGTTGCGGCTTTCTCCGGCTTTGTCGGCTTCGCGGTCATGAACCTGGCGGTTAACTTCTGGCTGACCGCCAAAGGTATTCTACCCACCAGCGATGCTGCCGTGCTGAAAGCCAATAATATCCAGAGCATTCTCGGCATTCAGTCGATCGATACCGGTATCCTCGGGGCGGTGATCGTCGGGATTATCGTGTTTTATCTGCATGAACGCTTCCACACCATCCGCCTGCCGGATGCGCTGGCATTCTTCGGCGGCACGCGCTTTGTACCGATTATCACCACTCTGGTGATGGGGCTGGCCGGTCTGGCGATCCCGCTGATCTGGCCGTGGTTCGCGAAAGCGATTGCCGGGCTGGGCTGGGTGATCAACAGCGCCGGTGACTTTGGACCGATGATATTTGGTACCGGGGAGCGCCTGCTGCTGCCGTTCGGCCTGCAGCACATCCTGGTGGCGATTATTCGCTTTACCGATGCGGGCGGCACCATGGACGTCTGCGGTCACAGCGTCAGCGGCGCGCTGACCATCTTCCAGGCGCAGCTCTCCTGCCCGACTTCCGGCGGCTTCTCCGAAAGCGCAACCCGCTTCCTGTCGCAGGGTAAAATGCCGGCATTCCTCGGCGGCCTGCCTGGCGCGGCGCTGGCGATGTACCACTGCGCCCGTCCGGAAAATCGGCATAAAATTAAAGGGCTGTTGATCTCCGGCGTGGTGGCCTGCGTGGTGGGCGGGACCACCGAACCGTTGGAGTTCCTGTTCCTGTTCGTTGCCCCTTTCCTCTATCTGATCCACGCCGTACTGACCGGGCTGGGCTTCACCGTAATGGCGGTACTGGGCGTCACCATCGGTAATACCGACGGCAACGTGATCGACTTTGTGGTGTTCGGCATTCTGCACGGGCTGTCGACCAAATGGTACTGGGTGCCGGTGGTGGCAGCGGTTTGGTTTGCGGGTTACTATCTGATCTTCCGCTTCGCCATTACCCGCTTCAATATCAAGACCCCGGGCCGTGAGCTCGACACCCCCCTCGGCGAGAAAATGTCCCGCGGCCCGGTGGGCAAATCGGGCTACAACACCCCGGCAATCCTTGCCGCGCTGGGGGGCATCGACAACATCACCTCGCTGGACAACTGCCTGACGCGCCTGCGCCTGTCGGTAAAGGATATGAGCCTGGTGGATGACGCGGCCCTGAAGGCCAACCGGGTCATTGGCGTGGTGCACCTCAATCAGCATAATTTGCAGGTGGTGATAGGCCCGCAGGTACAGTCGGTAAAAGATGAGATCGCCACGCTGATGCCGCAAATTTCAGCCTGACTTTATAACGGGGTGCCTGGCACCCCTCTCTTCTGCACCTGCGTTATTGAGGCCGCTATGTCAGACACTCAACAGTTCAATTTTGACCGGCTAGTCGATCGCCACGGCAGCTGGTGTACGCAGTGGGATTTTGTCGCCGACCGCTTCGGCCAGGACGATTTACTGCCCTTTACCATCTCCGATATGGATATCCCCACCGCTCCGGCGGTGATCGAGGCGTTGCAGCAGCGCGTGTCGCACGGCGTGCTCGGCTACAGCCGCTGGCAGCATGACGATTTCCTCGGTGCCATCAGCCGCTGGTATCAGCAGCGTTTTGAGGTCAGCGTGGATCGCCAGCAGATTGTTTACGGGCCCTCGGTGATTTATATGGTGGCGCAGATGCTGCGCCGCTGGTCACAGCCCGGTGACGGCGTGGTGATCCACACGCCCGCCTACGATGCCTTTTATAAAGTGATCGAAGGCAATCAGCGCCGGGTGATGACGCTGCCGCTCAGCCAGCGTGACGGTGAATGGCAGTGCGATATGGCGGCGCTGGAGGCGTTGCTGGCCAGTCCGCAGTGCAAAATCCTGCTGCTGTGCAGCCCGCATAATCCCACCGGTAAAGTGTGGCGCCGTGCGGAGCTGCAGCAGATGGCCGCGCTGTGTGCCCGCTATCAGGTGCGCGTTATCAGCGACGAGATCCATATGGATATGGTCATGGACCAAAGCCGCCATATCCCCTGGAGCTGCGTCGGCCGCGGGCAGTGGGCGCTGTTTACCTCGGCGTCCAAAAGCTTCAATATTCCGGCGTTAACCGGTGCCTATGGCTTTATCAGCGATGAAGAAGATCGCGCAGCGTGGTTCCAGGCATTAAAAAATGCCGACGGCCTCTCTTCCCCCGCTATCCTGGCAGTGGCCGCCCATATCGCCGCCTATCAGCACGGCGCGGCGTGGCTGGATGCGCTGCGCGACTATCTGCGCGCCAACCTGCAGCATGTTGCCCAGCGCCTCAACGCGGCGTTTCCCACGCTTCACTGGCAGCCACCGCAGGCGACCTACCTGGCGTGGATTGACCTCAATCCGCTGGGCATTGACGATGGCGAACTGCAGCGCGAGCTGATTGAGCAGCAGAAGGTGGCGATCATGCCGGGCAGTACCTACGGTGAATGCGGGCGCGGCTGGCTGCGCTTTAACGTGGGCTGCCCACGCAGCAAGGTGGATGACGGGCTGGATCGCCTGATCGCCGCCCTGCACAACTGCCTGAAAACGCGCGCTTAGCCGCCCTCTTTGCGCAGATAAGCAACGACCAGCAGCGCCGTTGCGCATTTTGCTGGCGTTGTTGCGCAAAGAGTTTTTATAATGCTCTGCACTTTACGATAACAACAGAGAGTGCCGACATGATCGATTCCCAGCTTCCCCTCACCGATATCCATCGCCATCTTGACGGCAATATTCGCGCCCAAACCATTCTCGACTTAGGCCGCGAGTTTAATCTTACTCTCCCTGCCACTACTCTGGAGCTTCTGCGCCCGCACGTGCAGGTGATTGAAGCGGAGCCGGACCTGGTGAGCTTCCTCAACAAGCTCGACTGGGGAGTAAAAGTGCTGGGCTCGCTCGATGCCTGCCGCCGCGTGGCGCTGGAAAACGTCGAGGACGCGGCACGCGCCGGGATCCACTATGCTGAGCTGCGCTTCTCGCCGGGCTATATGGCGATGACCCACAACCTGCCGGTGGCGGGCGTGGTGGAAGCGGTGATCGACGGCATTAAGGCGGGCTGCGGCAAGCACAATATTGACGTGCGCCTGATTGGCATTATGAGCCGCACCTTCGGTGAGGAAGCCTGCCTGCGCGAGCTCGACGGCCTGCTGGCGCACCGCGACAGCATTACCGCACTCGACCTGGCGGGTGATGAGCTGGGCTTCCCGGGCAGCCAGTTCCTCAGCCACTTTAACCGCGCGCGTGACGCCGGGCTGCGCATTACCGTGCATGCCGGTGAGGCCGCCGGGCCGGAAAGCATCTGGCAGGCGATCCGCGAGCTGGGCGCGGAGCGTATTGGTCACGGAGTAAAAGCGGTGCAGGATCCGGCGCTGATGGAGTTCCTCGCGCAGCACGGGATTGGCATTGAGTCGTGCCTGACCTCCAATATCCAGACCAGCACCGTGGCCTCGCTGGCACAGCATCCGCTGAAGGCCTTCCTTGACCACGGTATCCTCGCCACCATCAATACCGACGATCCGGCGGTTCAGGGGATTGAGATCGGTCACGAATACGAAATTGCCGCCCCGGCAGCAGGTTTGAGCAGGGAGCAGATGCGCGTGGCGCAGGAGAATGGCCTGAAGATTGCGTTCCTCAGCGATGCCGAGAAAGCCGCAGTGCGGGCGCGTGCCGCAGCGTAATTAATGACGCGGGTCGACCGGAAAAAATGGTCTCCATCACGGCCTATGCCAATCCTTAACACGGGTCGACCGGAAAAAATGGTCGACCCCTACGGTAGGGGCCGACCTTCTTTTTCGGTCGGCCCTTTTCACGGCGTAATCCTATTTCAACGACAGGGTCTGGCGCTTCTCGGCGGACTGTAAGCCCAGCTCGATCAGCTCCATCACCTGAATCGCCTCTTCCGCCTGCACCGGGTTTTCACCCACGCCGTTAATCGCATCGCGAATGCCCGCATAGTAAGCCGGATAGTTGCCAGGAATAGTCAGCAGGCTCTTCTCGACCATTGCATCACCTTCGGCCAGCGTCAGCACGCCGTCGCGCATATCGTAGCCCCAGTCTTCCTGCGGCGGGCGCGCCCCGGCTTTCAGCGCATCCTCCTGCGGATCAAGGCCAAACTTCACAAAGCTGCCTTTGGTACCGTGCACCTGATAGCGCGCCGATTGGGCGGCAACCAGCATGCTGGCGTGCAGCACCACGCGGCGCTGAGGATAGGTCAGCGTGCAGTGGAAGTAGTCGGTGGTTTGCGCCCCCGGGCGCAACTCGGCGGCATCGAGAGTAATCGCCACCGGGGAGCCAAACAGCTGCAGCGCCTGGTCAATCACGTGTGGCCCCAGATCGTACCAGATGCCGCTGCCCGCGCCTTTCTGCTCGCGCCAGCGCTGCTGCACGGTTGGGCGGAAGCGGTCAAAGTGCGACTCAAAGTAGCGTACATCGCCCAGCGTGCCGTCAGCCAGCAGCGCTTTAAGGGTGAGGAAATCACTGTCCCAGCGGCGGTTATGGAACACCGACAGCAGCAGCCCTTTGGCTTTTGCCAGCGCGTCCAGCTCGCGCGCCTGTGACAGCGTCACGGTAAACGGTTTGTCGACAACCACATGTTTTCCGGCATTTAGCGCGGCTTTGGCCAGCGGGAAGTGGGTATCGTTTGGGGTGGGAATGACAATCAGCTGCAGGGTTGGGTCGTCGAACAGTGCCTGAGGGTCGGACACCACCTGCACCGAAGGCCAGTCCGCATGAACTTTGCCGGCATCGCTGCTGGAAACGGCGGCCAGCTCCATCTCAGCAGTGCCTGAGATTAGGGGTGCATGGAAGGTTTTGCTGGCGAAGCCGTAGCCCACCAGACCAACACGAATTTTATCACTCATTAGAATCCCTCTCGTAGTTACCCCGTTGATTTAAGTCGATCGACGGGGCAACCACAAGAAGGATTTACCCTAAAAGCTATTCATTGGCACGGCGCGGTAAGTGCCAGGTCTCCTGGGCGACCAGCGCATCGTGTGCATCCAGGCTGCGACGGCGGAAATCGCTGGGGCTGACGCCCGCGCGCTTGCGGAATACGCGGGAAAAGTAGAGTTGATCGTCATAGCCCACTTCGCGCCCGATGCTGGCGATCGGTTCCTGGGTAGTTTGCAGCAGCAGCTTGGCGCGGATCACCCGCTGATCCTCTCGCCAGCGCAGCAGGTTGACCCCCATCTGCTCGCGGAACAGGTGCGCCAGCCGCGACGGTGACAGGCAGACATGCTTCGCCACCTCTTCAATTTTCACCTCCGCCGCCAGATTGTTGGTGACGTACTGGCAGGCTTCGACCACGCGCGCATCGCGGATCTGCTGATGGCTGCGCGGATCTTCCTGCACCGCCCGCAGCAGCAGGCGCTCCAGCAGATTCATCGCCAGCTCCTCGGCAAAGCGCCGCCCGGAGTTGTGGGTGTGTTCGATATTGGCGAACAGGCGGTCAAACTCGCCGCGCAGCGACTCCGGCAGGCGCAGGCGCCCCACGCCCTGCGCTTCATCCTGCCACTCCAGCCAGTCGCTCCAGTAGGCGCGCGGGCGGAAATAGACCCAGCGGTGATACCAGCTGTCGCTGTCAGGCGAACGGCCGTAATAGTGCGGAGTTTTCGGCTGAAACAGCAGCAGGTCGCCCGGTTCGCAGTCAAACGCCGCCTCGCCGTCACACACCCGGCCACGCCCTTTAATCGTCAGGTTGAGAATGTAGCCCTTCATGCCGTGCGGGCGATCGATAAAGAAATCGAGCGGCCCGTCAGCGTTGATGGGGGTCAGCCCGGCCACCAGCCAGGCGCTAAACGGATACCCCGGAAGCAGCGGGTTGGATTGCGCCACCGGCGCCAGACGATGATACATAACCCCTCCTGTCAGGCCGCTTTGGCTTTTTGTTTGTAACGGTCAAAAATCACCGCCGCTAACAATATCAGACCGCGCACCACGTACTGTGAGAAAGGCGAGATATTGAGTAAATTCATCGCATTCTCAACCGTTCCGAGGATTAACACCCCGGCAACCACATAGGAAATCTTACCAATCCCCCCCTTCAGCGACACGCCACCGAGCACGCAGGCAGAAATCACAATCAGCTCATAGCCGAGCGAGGTCATTGGCTGGCCGCTGGTCATGCGCGAGGCGAGGATAATGCCCGCCGCCGCCGACACCAGCCCGGAGAGGATAAAGATGATAATGCGCGTGCGCACCACCGGCACCCCGGCCAGCCTTGCCGCCTCTTCATTACCGCCAATCGCCAGCGTATTGCGGCCAAAGGTGGTTTTGTTCAGCAGGAAACCGAACAGCACCAGAGTGACTATCGTCAGCCACACCGGCGCAGGAATGCCCAGCCAGCTGGCGTAGCCGAGCGCGAAGAAGCGCTCGTCTTCGATACCGACCGCCTTACCGTCGGAGAAGATATACGCCAGCCCGCGCACAATCTGCATGGTCGCCAGCGTGGTGATCAGGGCGTTAATTTTCAGTTTAGCAATGACAAAGCCGTTGATCAGGCCGCAGGCGACGCCGAGCAGTAGCCCCGCCGCCACGCCGATCCACAGGCTTTCGGTCATGTTGATCACCACCGCGCACACCACCCCGGCACAGGCAATCACCGAGGCGACCGACAGGTCAAAATCACCGGACGCGAGGCAGAACAGCATGCCGCAGGCCACCATACCGGACATCGACATTGCCAGGCCGAGGCCTTTCATATTGATCAGGCTGCCGAAGTTCGGCACAAACACCGTGCAGGCGATAAACAGCGCGGCAAACACCACCAGCATGCCGAAGTTGTCCCAGATGCGCCAAAGGCTGAAGCGTGATGGGGCGGCTGGCGTCCCGGTTGAAGTTGTCGTAGACATCGGTTTCTCCTGCATGTCAGGCCACCTGGGTGGCAGGTTTAGCGGTTTTTGGCATCGCCAGACTTAAGGTCAGCGCTTCCGTTGCGTCGTTGTGGTCCAGCTCCCCGGCGATTTCGCCTTCGCGCATCACCAGGATCCGGTCGGCCAGCCCCATCACTTCCGGCAGATCGCTGGAGGCAAACAGCACCGCAATCCCCTGTTCGGCCAGCGCGTAAATCAGCTGATAGATCTCATTTTTTGCTCCGACATCAATGCCGCGCGTTGGCTCGTCGAGCAGGATCACTTTCATCTCTTCCGACAGCCAGCGGCCAAGGATGGCCTTCTGCTGATTGCCACCCGACAGGTTCATAATCAGCTGGTCAGCCGACGGGGTTTTGATATTCAGTGAGCGAATATGCGCCCCGGCGTTTTTCGCTTCCCAACCTTTGTTGATCAGACAGCCGGCGGTAAGGTTGTTGCGCCGGGCGCTGATGTTGATGTTGTCGCGCACCGAATGCACCGGGATGATGCCGTCGGCCTTGCGGTCTTCCGGGCAGAGCATGATCCCGGCACGAATGGCCTCAATCGGCTCACGCAGATTGAGCACCTCGCCATCGAGGCGCAGCTCGCCGCTGATGAGACGCGTGGCGCCGAACAGCCCTTTCATCAGTTCGCTGCGCCCGGCGCCGACCAGGCCGAACAGCCCGACGATCTCCCCGGCTCGCACGCTGAACGACACCGCGCTGCGCACGCCTTTGGCCTGGACATTGTCGAGCTGCAGGCGCACTGCACCGTGCGCACGCGGGCGGTAGCCGTAGATATCGCCGATTTCACGCCCGACCATTGCCTGCACCAGCAGGTCGTTGGTGGTGGTTTGCATATCGGTGAAGGTGCGCACGTAGCGGCCATCTTTAAATACGGTGATTGCATCGCTAAGGGCGAAAATCTCCTCCATGCGGTGCGAGACGTACAGCACCACTTTGCCATCGGCGCGCAGCTGGCGGATAACACGGAACAGCTGGTCGATTTCCCGCGCAGACAGTGAGCTGGTCGGTTCGTCAAAGGCGATCACTTTGGCGTTGCGCGCCAGCGCTTTGGCAATTTCCACCATCTGCCACTGGCCGAGCGACAGGTATTTCAGCGGCAGATCCGGGTCGATATCCATGCCGAGCGTTTTTAGCTGGCGCGCGGCTTCGGCACGCAGCTTCGCCCGGTTAACCAGCCCGCCGCGCTGCGGCAGCTGGCCTAAGAAGATGTTTTCTGCCACCGACATTTCCGGCACCAGATGCAGTTCCTGATAGATAATCGCTACCCCGGCATTCAGCGCATCGGTGGTGTGCTGGAAGTTAGCCGGCTGGCCTTGAATGCGGATCTCTCCACTGCTGGCCTGATAGCTGCCGCTGAGGATCTTCAACAGCGTCGATTTGCCCGCGCCGTTCTCGCCCATCAGGGCATGCACTTCCCCGGCATAGCAGTCAAAACTGATATCCTGCAGCGCTTTTACGCCGGGAAAGGTTTTGCCTATGCCGTGAAAGCTCAGATAAGCGGGTTGCGTGGTCATAGTGTCTCCTCCTGCACGTTGAGCGTTTGCAGCGGGCGGACCGAAAAAGAGGGTCCGCCCCTACCGCATTCTTTAACCGTAGGGGCCGATCCTTTGTTTCGATCGGCCCGCAGTCCGCCTCATCACCATGGTCGAACCGTAGGGGTCGGGCATGCCCGACCCGTTGTCACTGATTACATCAGCCCTTTCTTCGCCAGTTCGGCTTTGAAGTTATCGCGGGTAATCAGTACCACGTCGGTCACTTCGGTGAACTTGGCAGGCTCGGTGCCGTTGGTCACCCAGTCATGCAGCATCTTGATACTGCGGTAGCCGTGCACGTCCGGGCTTGGCAGCAGAGAGCCGTAGAAGCCGGTCGCGGCACCTTTCGACAGTTCGCTTACCGCATCCACTCCATTAATCCCGATGCCAATGACGTCGGCCGCCTTAAAGCCCTGGCCTTCGGTGGCGCGCACGCCGCCCAGCACGGTGTTGTCGTTCATACCCACGATCAGCCAGTGCTTCACCTCCGGATGCTGCACCAGCAGGGAGTTACCGGCATCAAACGCGCCGGGAATATCGTTGGATTTGGTTGGGATCTGATAAATCTGTTTTTCCGGGAATCCAGCAGCCTTCAGCGCATCCATCGACCCGCCGGTGCGGCGACGGGCGGTATCCAGCTCGTTGGCGGTGATCGCCATTACCGCCGTCTCTTTCGCATCCCAGCCGCGTTTCTGCATCTCTTTGTACAGCTCCTGCCCCTGGCGCTCGCCGATTTTGGTTGCGGCCATCATCACCAGCGGCACGCTATCCATCGGTTTACCTTTGGCGGTGACGAACTGGTCATCAACGGCGATCACCTTCAGGTCATAGCTGCGCGCTTTCGCGACAATGGCGGAGCCCAGTTTTGGGTCCGGCGTACAGATAACGAACCCCTTCGCGCCGCTGGCGGCCAGGCTGTCGATGGCGTTCAGGGTTTTCTCACCGTCCGGCACGGCGATTTTAATCACCTCAAAGCCCATCTCTTTACCGGCCTTATCGGCGAACTTCCATTCGGTCTGGAACCACGGCTCTTCCGGCTGCTTCACCAGAAAACCGAGTTTCATGGTCTCCGCCATAGCGGATTGTGACATAACGGCGGCGAGGCCAATCGCGGCCAACGCTTGAGTGAATTTGTGCATGAGGCTCTCCGGCTCAGTGCCCGCTTTACGCGGGTTTGTGTAAACGGTAACAATCGGATGTTCATAAATTTAAAAGCTGCTATTCAATACCTTACCTGAGCACTGACGGCGTTACAGTGACGGTAGTGCGCTAGTTTTACCCGCATGCAAGGGAAAATTTGTAGAGCGCTATCACACCCTGAAATTACAGTCGTTTTGTCCATCTATTCAGCCAGTTTAACCGTCACGCAACATTTGAAGCCCATCACATAACCCCCGCTGATGGCAGAAAAGTGCATATTTGCAGCCAGCCGCACCTAACGTGATTGCCGCGAGCTTTCCAGGATAGAGGGACATGAAAAAAGCCTGTTCTGAAAATAACGGAGAACAACTATGCATAAGGGTGCGATTACCCTCGGTCTGGATTTTGGCAGCGATTCGGTGCGGGCACTGGCAGTGGAGTGCGCCAGCGGGCGCGAGCTGTTTAAGCAGGTCGTGGCCTACCCACGCTGGAAGGCCGGGCACTACTGTATGCCGGCGCGCAACCAGTTCCGCCATCACCCACAGGACTACATTGACGCGCTGGAGCAGGCCATACGTGACGTTGTCACGAAGATGACGCCCGAGCAGCGCCAGAATGTGGTGGGCATCGGCGTCGATTCTACCGGCTCCACCCCCGCGCCAATCGATCGCGAAGGCCGGGTGCTGGCGCTGCGCCCGGAGTTTGCTGATAACCCTAATGCAATGTTCGTGCTGTGGAAGGACCACACCGCCATTGAAGAGGCCGAGGCGATTACCCGGCTGTGCCACAGCGGCGAATATCAGGACTATTCACGCTTTATCGGCGGCATTTACTCCTCTGAATGGTTCTGGGCCAAAATCCTGCACGTCAGCCGCAGCGATGCGGCGGTGCGTGAGGCGGCAGTCTCCTGGGTGGAGCTGTGCGACTGGGTACCGGCGCTGCTGAGCGGCACCACTGCCCCGGCAGAGCTGAAGCGCGGGCGCTGCGCCGCCGGGCATAAATCGCTGTGGCACCCGCTATGGCAGGGTTTACCGGACGCGCAGTTTCTTAACGCGCTCGACCCGCTGCTGACCCGCGACCTCGATCACCCGCTGTTTCACGATACCTTCACTGCCGAGCTCCCCGTGGGCGTGCTGAGCGCTGAATGGGCCGAACGGCTCGGCCTGCCTGGCAGTGTCACTATTTCCGGCGGTGCGTTTGACTGCCATATGGGCGCGGTTGGGGCCGGGGCGCAGCCCTACACGCTGGTGAAAGTGATCGGCACCTCGACCTGCGACATCCTGATCGCCGATGCTGAGCGCGTCGCCGATCGGGCAATCAAAGGTATCTGCGGCCAGGTCGACGGCAGCGTGATGCCGGGAATGATCGGGCTGGAGGCCGGGCAGTCGGCGTTTGGCGATATGTATGCCTGGTTCAGCCGCCTGTTGAGCTGGCCGCTGGTGCAGGCCGCTCAGCAACAGCCTGAACTCAGACCGCAGCTGGAAGCGATGCAAAACGATCTGCTGCAGCAGCTTACCGCCGCCTGGGCCGCCGACCCGCAGCTTGACCATCTGCCGGTGGTGCTTGACTGGTTTAACGGCCGCCGCACGCCGTTCGCCAACCAGCGCCTGAAAGGGGTGATTACCGACCTGAATCTCGGCACCGATGCGCCCACGCTGTTCGGCGGTTTTATCGCCGCCACCGCCTTTGGCGCCCGCGCCATTATGGAGTGCTTCGAACAGCAGGATATCCCGGTGCAGCAGGTGCTGGCACTGGGCGGCATTGCGCGCAAATCGCCGGTCATCATGCAGGTGTGCTGCGATGTGATGAACCGCCCGCTGGATATCGTCGCCTCCGACGAGTGCTGTGCGCTCGGCGCGGCGATTTTTGCCGCCGTCGCCGCCGGCGTTTATCCCGATATTCCGAGCGCGCAGGCCCAGATGGCCAGCCCGCTGGCGCAGACCCTGCAGCCCGATCCGCAGCGCGTGGCCCGTTTCCAGCAGCTTTATCAGCGTTACCTTCAGTGGTGTGAATGCGCTGAGCCGCAGTTTGCCCCATCAACCTCTTCGTCAGCTAGTTAAGGAACCGTTTTATGACACAGTTAAACGCCCAGAGCGTATGGTTTGTGATTGGTACGCAGCATCTGTACGGTGCGGAAACCCTGCGCCAGGTGGAGCAGCACGGCCAGCAGGTGGTCGAGGGCCTGAATCGTGCCGGGATTCTGCCCTTTACACTCCAGCTTAAGCCGCTGGTAAAAACCCCCGATGAAGCGCTGGCCCTGTGCCGCGAGGCCAATCACGATCTTGGCTGCTTAGGGATCGTTACCTGGCTGCACACCTTCTCCCCGGCCAAGATGTGGATTGGCGGGCTGAGCGTGCTGAACAAGCCACTGCTGCAGCTGCATACCCAGTTCAACGCGGAAATCCCGTGGGACAGCATGGATATGGACTTTATGAACCTGAACCAGACCGCGCACGGCGGCCGCGAGTTCGGTTTTATCGGCGCGCGCATGCGCCTGCCGCATCAGGTGGTGACCGGCCACTGGCAGGATCGAACCACCCAGCAGCGTATCGGCCAGTGGATGCGCGGTGCCGCCGCGCTGCAGGCCAGCCAGCAGCTGAAGGTGGCGCGCTTTGGCGACAATATGCGCGAAGTGGCGGTAACCGAGGGTGATAAAGTCGCGGCGCAGATCCAGTTTGGCTACGCAGTGAATGGCTGGGGCGTTGGCGATTTGGTCGAGGTGATCAACCAGGTGAGCGACGGCGACGTCAGCACGCTGATTGACGAATACGAGAGCCAGTATGAATTTTCCGCTGCGGCGGCGATCGGCGGCGATAAGCGGCAAAACGTGCTGGATGCGGCGCGGATTGAGCTGGGGATCAAGCGCTTCCTCGACGCCGAGGGCTGCCGCGCCTTCACCACTAACTTCCAGACGCTGCACGGCATGACGCAGCTGCCGGGGCTGGCGGTGCAGCGCCTGATGCAGCAGGGCTACGGCTTCGCCGGAGAAGGCGACTGGAAAACCGCCGCCCTGCTGCACATCTTCAAAGTCATGGCGGGCAGCCAGCCGGGCGGGACGTCCTTTATGGAGGATTACACCTACCACTTCGCGCCGGGTAACGACCTGGTGCTCGGTTCACATATGCTGGAAGTGTGCCCGACCATCGCGCGTGAAGCTAAACCACTGCTCGACGTCCAGCCGCTGGGCATCGGCGGCAAGGCTGACCCGGCGCGCCTGATCTTCTCGGCACCTGCCGGGCGAGCGGTAAATGCCAGCGTGATTGATATGGGCGACCGCTTCCGCCTGCTGGTCAACGTGGTGGATACCATTGAACAGCCGCAGGCGCTGCCTAAGCTGCCGGTGGCGCGTGCGCTGTGGCGTGCGCAGCCGTCGCTGGCCACCGCGTCAGAGGCGTGGATCCTCGGCGGCGGCGCGCACCACACGGTGTTCAGCCAGGCGCTGACGGTGGAGGATATGCGCCTGTATGCCGAGCTGAATGGCATCGAGGCGCTGGTGATTGACGAAGAGACCACGCTGCACGGCTTCCGCGATGCACTGCGCTGGAACGAGGCGTATTACCGTCTGAATCAGCGGTAATCCTGCAGGCAGGAAACAACAAGGGCGGCCCCATAAACAGGTGCCGCCCTTTTATTTTGCACCTTCCGGCTGACCGGAAAAGAGGGTCAGCCGCTACAGGGGCCGGGTAGGTCAGCCGCTACAGGGTCTGTAGGGGTCGACTATTTTTTCCGGTCGACCCATTTTCCCACCGTTTCAGGATATCAACCGTTTCACTGGCGCATTCTGCTGGCGATCCCACATCACGGTCAGCAGGCGTTGCAGGGCAATAAAGGCGAACAGCAGGATGCCGATGGCGATCTTGGTCCACCACGAGCTGAGCGTACCGTCGAAGTTAATCCATGTCTGGATCAGCCCCTGAATCAGCACGCCGAACAGCGTCCCCAGCACGGTGCCAACGCCGCCGGAGAGCAGCGTGCCGCCAATCACCACCGAGGCAATGGCATCCAGCTCCACGCCCATCCCCGCCAGCGCATAGCCCGCCGAGGTGTAGATTGAAAAGACGATGCCCGCCAGCGTCGCCAAGCCGGATGAGAGCATATAAATGCGCACCGTGGTGCTGCGCGTCGAAATGCCCATCAGCTGCGCCGAGGTGGCGTTGCCGCCAATGGCATATACCTGATTACCGAAGCGGCTGCGGTGCGCCAGCAGGATGCCAAAGGCCACCACCACCAGCATGATCACCGCCAGCAGGCTGAGCCGCCCGCCGCCGGGAATTTTCCACGCCATCGACGACAGCGTGGCATACAGCGGATGGTCGATCGGCAGCGAGCTTTCCGCCACCAGATAGCTGCTGCCGCGCAGGAAGAACATCCCCGCCAGGGTGATAATAAACGCCGGGATTTTCAGCGCGTCGATCAGCCAGCCCATAAAGGCGCCAAACGCCGAGCCCATCACCATCACCAGCGCAAACGCCAGCCACGGATCGAGGTGGAAATCACCAATCGCGCGGGCGAGAAACACCCCGGTAAAGGCGATCACCGCGCCGACCGACAGATCGATACCGCCGGAAAGGATCACAAAAGTCATCCCAACCGCAATAATGCCGAGGAAGGCGTTATCGGTAAGGATATTGGCGATCACCCGCGTTGAGGCGAAGCCGGGAAACTGACTGAGGCAGAACAGGTAGCCCGCTACAAATACCAGCAGGGTAATCATTAACGGCAGATGACGTTTAATCACGGCGGCGCCCTCGTTTAAACAGTTGAATAAAGCGCGGCGACTGCAGCAGCAGCACCACCATTACCACCACCGCTTTGACCACCTGGTTCAGCTCCGGCGGGAAGCCGGAGAGCAAAATCCCGGTGTTCATCGCCTGTATAATCAGTGCGCCAATCAGCGACAGCAGCAGGTTAAAGCGGCCGCCCATCAGCGACGCCCCGCCAATCACCACCGCCAGAATCGCATCCAGCTCCAGCCACAGCCCGGCGTTGTTGGCATCGGCACCGCGAATATCCGCCGCGACGATCAGCCCGGCCACAGCCGCGCACAGGCCGCTCAGCAGATAGGTACTCATCACGACCAGCCAGCCGTTCACCCCGGCATTGCGCGCGGCGCGCAGGTTGATGCCGACGGCCTCGATAAACATCCCCAGCGCGGTTTTGCGCGTCAGCAGCCAGACCAGCAGCGCCAGCGCCAGGGTGATCCACATCGGCACCGGGAACAGCAGCAGCGTGCCGCTGCCAAGCTGCGCCAGCGAGTCGCTGTTAAAAGTGACTATCTGCCCCTGGGTGATCAGCTGCGCGATGCCGCGTCCCGCCACCATCAGGATCAGCGTGGCGACAAACGGCTGGATCTTCAGCAGCGCCACCAGCACGCCGTTCCACAGGCCGCACAGCAGGCCGCTGCCCAGCGTCACCAGAATAATCACCGGCAGGCTGTGCCCGGCCACGGTCAGCGTCGCCGCCGTGGCTCCGGCTATCGCCATCACCGCCCCGACCGACAGATCTATCCCGCCGGTGGCGATCACCAGCGTCATCCCTATCGCCAGAATCGCCACCGGCGCAGCGCGGTTAAGGATATCTATCGGGCTGCCGAACAGCCGACCATCCTGCACATGAATAGCAAAGAAGTTATTGGCCACCAGGCTGTCGATCAGCAGCACCAGCAGCAGCGCGCCAATCTGCGGCAGGCCCGGCGGCAGTTTACGTTTCTGCATCGGCGGTTTCCCCGTCAATAAGTGGGAATCAGGCATGTTGCTCCCCTCCCGCCGCAATGGCGTTAACAATGGAGGCAACGGAGAGCTGCTCCAGCGGAATCTCCGCCACCTGCTGGCGATCGCGCAGGATCAGCACGCGGTCGGCGTAGCCCACCAGCTCTTCCAGCTCGGAGGAGATCACCAGCAGCGCCAGGCCATCGGCACACAGGGTCTCAATCAGGCGGATGATTTCGGCGTGGGCGCCAACATCAATGCCGCGCGTCGGTTCATCAAGGATCAGAAACTGCGGTTTGGTCACCAGCCAGCGCGACAGCAGTACTTTCTGCTGATTGCCGCCGGAGAGCAGCTCAACCGGCTGATCGGCGTCCGGAGTGCGAATGCCAAGGCTCTTGATATAGCGGTCGGCCACCTGCTGCTGTTCGCGGCGTGGGATGGGCCGCAGCCAGCCGCGCTGCGCCTGCAGAGCCAGAATGATATTTTCCCGCACCGAAGCGGCACCGATAATACCGTCGGTTTTGCGGTCTTCCGGGCAGAAGCCCATGCCGAGGCGAGACGCCTGCGCCGGGGAGCGAATGGTTTTGGCTTTACCCTTGATAAAGGCGCTGCCGCTGTCGGCACGCTTAATGCCGAACAGCAGCTCGGCGGTTTCGGTACGCCCGGATCCCAGCAGGCCAGCCAGCCCGACCGCTTCGCCCGGGCGCACGCTCAGGCTGAACGGCTCGATGGTGCCTTTCTTGCCGTAATTTTTAAATTCCACCACCGGCTGATGACTTTTCAGCGTGCTGCCCGCGCGCTGCAGCGCGGTTTCCAGCAGCTCACGGCCGAGCATCAGTTTGATCAGCTCAATCTGCGGCAGGGAATGGGTATCGCGCGTGGCAATAAACTGCCCGTTGCGCAGCACCGTAATACGGTCGGTGACGCGGTAAACCTGGTCGAGAAAGTGGGTGACAAACACCAGGCTCATCCCCTTTGTCTTCAGCTGTCTCATCAGCGTGAACAGCATCTCGACTTCGCTGGCGTCCAGGCTGGCGGTGGGTTCATCGAGGATCAGCACCTGAGCGGAGAGATCCACGGCGCGGCAGATAGCAATGATCTGCTGCATTGCCACCGAGTACTGGCCCAGCGGGCGGGTGACATCCAGCTCGAAACCGTAGTCGTTGAGTAATTTCACCGCGCGCTGGTTTAGCGTTTTACGGTCTATCAGGCCAAAACGTTTCGGTTCACGCCCGATAAACAGATTATCGGCAACCGACATATTCGGCAGCAGGTTCACTTCCTGATACACCGTGCCGATGCCCAGCTGCTGTGCCTCGGCGGTATTGCGCGGATTGATCGGGTTTCCGGAGAGGGTAATGGTGCCAGCATCGCGCTGATAAACGCCGGTCAGCACTTTAATCAGGGTCGATTTCCCGGCCCCGTTTTCCCCCAGCAGCGCCATGATTTCACCGGGACGCAGGTCGAAAGAGACATTATCCAGCGCCCGCACGCCGGGAAAGGACTTACTGACGCCGCTAATGGCAAGCAGCGGCGGTGGAGAGGAGTCGATGGTCATACGCGTGCCTCACGCCATGAAAAAAGCCGCCCTCAGGGCGGCCCGGGGATCAGTAACCCATACCTTTTTTCTTATCCAGCTGGGCCTGGGCATCAGCAGGAAGGAAAAGTTTCGATTCGGTTTTGATGATCTTCGGCGGCATGGTGCCGTCTTTTTTAAGTTTTTCCAGCGCGTCGAAAGCCGGGCCGGCCATATTTGGCGTCAGCTCGACGTTGGCATTGGCTTCACCTGCCAGCATCGCTTTATAAATATCCGGCACGCCGTCAATGGAGCCGGTGAGAATATCTTTACCCGGTTTCAGACCGGCCTCTTTAATCGCCTGAATGGCACCGATAGCCATATCATCGTTATGGGCGTAAACCATGCAGATGTTTTTACCGTTGTTCTCTGCCTTGATGAAACTCTCCATCACCTCTTTACCCTTGCTGCGGGTAAAATCGCCGGACTGCGAACGGATCACTTTAATATTTGGCGTGTTGGCAATCGCTTCAGCGAAGCCCTTCTTACGGTCAATCGCCACGCTGGCGCCGACGGTACCCTGTAGCTCAACCACGTTACACGGCTTGCCCGCCTGCTGTTTCACCAGCCAGTCACCGATTAGCTTACCTTCATAGACGTTGTCGGCGGTGACGACCGCCTGATACAGCGATTTATCTTTGACCACGATAGCGCGGTCCAGCAGGAATACCGGGATTTTGGCGTCTTTCGCTTCTTCAAGCACCGGCTCCCAGCCGGTCTGGACTACCGGAGCAATGAAGATGGCATCCACGCCTTGGGCAATAAACGAACGCACTGCCTTGATCTGGTTCTCCTGTTTTTGCTGCCCGTCGGCGATTTTCAGCGTGATACCGCGCTTTTGCGCTTCACTTTTCGCCACGCTGGTCTCTGCGGCTCGCCAGCCCGATTCCGAGCCAACCTGAGAGAAACCAACAGTCATGGATTCAGCCAGCGCCGGAGCCGCCAGGCTGGCACTGATGAGGGTGGATAAGAGTAAACGCTTCCACATGATCATTTTTCCTCTGATGGGATTTTATCGAATAGGGTTAAGAGCCACTTAAGCCTGTACTATTCACCAAAAAACATTTTCGACAATGCTCACAAAACGCAACAAAACAAATGGCTTACGCCAACCCCGCGCCCCAGGCCTTAGCGGGTCGATATGGAAAAATCACGCAGTGGGTGCCAAATTGAGGTTAAATAACTGTAATAAACAGAAGCGTTTGCGCCGCAATCATTTGGAAGCGATTACAATACCGCGTGCAGTTCTGTCGCCGCCGTGCGGCGCGGTTGCGACGTCGGGTAAAGTGTGGATTTGTGAGCTGTTACACAGTTTGCTAAATTCCGGCAAAACGCTGGCCTGCAGCCGGGCGATGTGAGTCGGTGACAGGAAGTGGATAGCGGCGCGCAATAAAATGAACCTAAATACCACTAAATCAATAAGCGGTATAAAAATTCCTAGAAAACTCTTAAAAAATCTATTTCAGCCCCGAATATCTTCATCATTAGTCTGAATTTACCTATTTCATCGCGAACTTTCTGGACTCTTTTTTGCCAAATAATATACTTATCACTCACTATTCCGTTCGCAAATGGCCAATATGACCGCTCAAGACTATTTGTTAAAATTTCGCAAAGTTAATTCCCTGGAAACTCTGGAAAAACTCTTCGACCATCTCAACTATTCCCTTAACGATGATGGTGAAATTATTCAGATGTACCGCGCTGCCGATCACCGTCGCGCAGAACTGGTTTCCGGCGGTCGCCTGTTTGACCTTGGACGCGTGCCAAAAACTGTCTGGCGCTACGTCGTTTAAGGTTCCAGTTCGCTCTGGTTAATGACCTGGCGCATGAAGTTCCGTATAATCCTTTTCTGATATGAGGTGTATCCTGACGGTGCACCTTTTGCCTTGATGGCAGAGTTTGCTGACTGGATAAGGATGAATAAGTGGCTGTTGATACTAAACCGCGCCTGGCAGGCTGGCTGCTGGTGCCGCTGGCATGGCTGATCATGACCTTGCTGACCAGCGCGCTGGTGATGGCAATGTATTTAAGCGCCCTGCTCGACCCGGCGATGCGTAACGCGCTGTTCAGCCATGAAAGCAACGCATTATGGCAGTGGGGAGCCTCGCTGCTGACCTCTACCGTAGTCTGGTGCTACAGTGCCTGGGTGACGTGGATCTTCTGTCAACGCTCGCGTCGGCTGCCGCGCCACTACATTTTGTGGCTGCTACTCACCGTGCTGCTGGCGGTGAAGACTTTTGCCTTCTCTCCGGTGGCCGATGGTGCGGCAATTCGGACTTTACTGATCGCCCTGCTGGCGGCAGCGGTACTGGTGCCTTATTTCAAGCGTTCTCAACGCGTTAAGAACACTTTCATCGAACCGTGATGGCGAAATAAACGTCAAGAATTTAATCCTGAGTGCGCTGGCGTCGGACACCCGCCGCGCAACGGTTGTGATGGCGTAGCCAATATCCGATAATGTGCTGCTTTTGACTTTTCTTCAGGCGTAATAATGACCGAATACCTGCTTCTCTTTATTGGCACAGTGCTGGTGAATAACTTCGTCCTGGTGAAGTTTCTCGGCCTTTGTCCCTTCATGGGCGTTTCCAAAAAACTGGAAACGGCAATTGGCATGGGACTCGCCACCACCTTTGTTATTACCCTGGCCTCTATCTGTGCATGGCTGGTCAATCACCTGATCCTGCTGCCGCTCGATCTGGTCTACCTGCGCACCATGGCCTATATCCTGGTGATTGCCGTGGTCGTGCAGTTCACCGAAATGGTGGTGCGTAAAACCAGCCCTGACCTCTACCGCCTGCTGGGTATCTTCCTGCCGCTGATCACCACCAACTGTGCGGTGCTTGGCGTGCCGCTGCTTAGCGTCAACCTCAATCACACTTTCCTGCAGGCCGCGCTGTTCGGCTTTAGCGCCTCTATCGGCTTCTCGCTGGTGATGGTGCTGTTCGCCGGCATCCGCGAGCGCCTGGTGCTCGCCGATGTGCCCGCGCCGTTTAAGGGTTCATCGATTGCACTGGTCACCGCCGGCCTGATGGCGCTGGCGTTTATGGGCTTTACCGGACTGGTGAAGTTCTGATGAGTGCGATTTGGATTGCTGTGCTGGTTCTTAGCGCACTTAGCCTGGTGTTGGGGGGGCTGCTGGGCTACGCCTCGCGCCGCTTCGAAGTGGAAGAAGACCCGATTGTCGAACAGATTGACGCTATTTTGCCGCAGAGCCAGTGCGGGCAGTGCGGTTATCCCGGCTGCCGCCCCTATGCCGACGCGGTGGGTAATAACGGCGAACTGATCAACAAATGCGCGCCCGGCGGCGAGCAGACCATGCTGAAACTGGCGGCGCTGCTTAACGTCGACCCGCAGCCGCTGGGTGAAGAGGCCGCTTTGGAGCCAGAGCGTAAAGTGGCGTGGATTGACGAAGCCAACTGCATCGGCTGCACCAAGTGCATTCAGGCCTGCCCGGTGGATGCAATTGTCGGCGCCACCCGCGCGATGCACACCGTGCTGAGCGATGTCTGTACCGGCTGCGACCTGTGCGTTGCTCCCTGCCCGACCGACTGCATTGAAATGCGTCCGGTTGCTACCACTACTGCCAACTGGAAATGGGACCTGCAAACCATTCCGGTGCGGGTGATCACTGTAGAAAGTCATGCTTAATCTGCTCAACTACTTTAAAAAAGATCGGCTTTGGGACTTCGAAGGTGGCATTCATCCACCGGAGATGAAGACCCAGTCAAACGGCACGCCGCTGCGCCAGCTGCCGCTGCCCGCCCAGTTTATACTGCCGCTGAAACAGCATATCGGTAACGAAGGCGAGATCTGCGTGCGCCCCGGCGACGCTGTCCTGCGCGGCCAGGCGCTGACCTTTGGCAATGGCCGTATGCTGCCGATCCACGCGCCAAGCTCCGGTACCGTGAGCAAAATCGCCCCGCATATGACTGCGCATCCCTCCGCGCTGGCGGAGATGTGCATCTTTATCACTCCGGACGGCGAAGACCGCTGGATTGATAAGCAGACGCTGAGCGACTATCGCAGCCTGGACCGCCAGGAGGTGGTGCGCCGCGTGCATCAGGCTGGCGTTGCCGGGCTGGGCGGCGCGGGCTTCCCTACCGCCACCAAGCTGAAGGGCGGGCTGCGCGGGGTCAATACCCTGATTATCAATGCCGCCGAGTGCGAGCCTTATATCACCGCCGACGATCGCCTGATGCAGGACTGCGCCGCAGAAGTGCTGGAAGGCTGCCGCATTCTGGCGTGGACGCTGCAGGCGGAGCGCACCCTGATCGGCATTGAAGATAACAAACCGGAAGCGATTGCCGCGCTGAAAGCCGCCCTGGGCAACGCGCGCGATATGGAGATCCGCGTCATCCCCACCAAATATCCTTCCGGTGGCGCCAAACAGCTGACGAAAATTCTCACCGGTAAAGAGGTGCCGCACGGCGGGCGCTCTACCGATATCGGCGTGCTGATGCAGAACGTCGGCACCGCCTATGCCGTTAAGCGCGCGATTATTGACGGCGAGCCGCTTACTGAACGCGTTATTACCCTGACCGGTGAGTCGGTGCGCCAGCCTGGCAACGTCTGGGGCCGCCTCGGCACGCCGATCAGCCATCTGCTGCATCACGCCGATTTCGCACCGGGTGCCGAACAGATGGTGGTCATGGGTGGCCCGCTGATGGGCTTCACCCTGCCGACGCTGGATGTGCCGGTGGTGAAAATCACCAACTGTATTCTCGCACCCGCCGCCTCTGAGATGGGCCACAACGAGCCGGAGCAGGGCTGCATCCGCTGCAGCGCCTGCGCCGACGCCTGCCCGGCCGCCCTGCTGCCGCAGCAGCTTTACTGGTACAGCCGCGGCGGCGATCACGACAAAGCGCGCGAGCATAATATTGCAGACTGCATTGAGTGCGGCGCCTGTGCTTATGTCTGCCCGAGTAATATCCCGCTGGTGCAGTATTACCGCCAGGAGAAGGCCGAGATTCAGGCTATCGATCTGGAAGCCGAGCGTACTGCCCTGGCCAAGGCGCGTTTTGAAGCGCGTCAACAGCGCCTGGAGCGGGAAAAAGCGGCGCGTGAAGCGAAGCACCAGCAGGCCAAACGCAGCGTGGCTATCACCGACGCCGATGCGCTTAACGCCGCGCGCGAACGCGTGAAGGCGAAGCAGGCCGCCGCTGCCGCACCGCTCGATGACGACGCGGCGGCAGCTCAGCGTGCAGCCCGCCAGGCGGAAGCCCGCGCGCGCCAGGCTGAGCAACAGGCCAGCAGCGAACCGGTGACGCGCCAGGCAGACGATCCGCGCAAAGCCGCCGTTGAAGCCGCGATTGCCCGCGCCAAAGCGAAGAAAGCCGAAGCCAGCGCGGCCATCGCTGAGCCGCCGGCAACCGCCGATACGCCGCCAGCCGCTGACCCGCGTAAAACGGCGGTGGAAGCGGCTATCGCCCGTGCCAAAGCGAAGAAAGCCGCGCAGGCCGCCGTTGCTGAACCGCAACCGGCTGCGGCAGAACAACCGGCACCTGCCGCCGACCCTCGCAAGGCGGCCATCGAAGCCGCTATTGCCCGCGCCAAAGCGAAAAAAGCCGCGCAGGCCGCCGAAGCTCTGCCAGAAGTCACCCCTGAACAACCCGAACCCCGTCAGGAAGAGGCGCCCGCCGCCTCCCCTGAGGATGCACGTAAAGCGGCGGTGGCAGCGGCCATTGCACGCGTGAAAGCGCGTAAATCGCAGCAGCCGTCGACGCAAGAGGATTAAATGGCATTTCGTATTGCAAGCTCGCCCTATACTCATAACCGCCGTAGCACCAGCACCATTATGCTGCTGGTGCTGCTGGCAGCCGTACCCGGCATGGCCGTGCAGTGCTGGTACTTTGGCTGGGGTAACCTGATCCAGGTGCTGATCGCGGCGGCTGCCGCTATCGCGGCTGAAGCGGCTATCCTGCGGTTGCGCAAGCTGCCGCTGGCGGAGACGCTGAAGGATAACTCCGCGCTGCTGACCGCCCTGCTGCTCGGCATCAGCATCCCGCCGCTGGCGCCGTGGTGGCTGATTGTTATCGGCACGCTGTTTGCGGTGATTATCTCCAAGCATCTTTACGGCGGCCTCGGTCAGAACCCGTTCAACCCGGCGATGGTCGGCTACGTGGTGCTGCTGATCTCCTTCCCGGTGCAGATGACCAGCTGGCTACCGCCGGACGTGCTGCAGGGCATCAGCCCGACCTTTGGCGACACCCTGAGTATGATCTTCCATTTCCATACGCTTGACGGCCACAGCATGCAGCAGCTGCAGGTGGGGATCGACGGCATCAGCCAGGCTACGCCGCTCGACACCTTCAAAACCGGGCTGCGCGCCGGCCATTCGGCTGAAGAAGTGCGCGCCATGCCGATTTACGGCGGCGTGCTGGCCGGCCTGGGCTGGCAGTGGGTCAACGTGGCGTTCCTGGCCGGGGGCATTTTCCTGCTGTGGACGCGCAGCATCCGCTGGCATATCCCGGTGAGCTTTATCGCCTCGCTGGCGTTCTGCGCCACGCTCGGCTGGCTGCTGTCACCGGACAGCCTGGTATCTCCGCTGGTGCATCTGTTCTCCGGGGCCACCATGCTGGGCGCATTCTTTATCGCCACCGACCCGGTGACCGCCTCCACCACCAATAAAGGCCGCCTGCTGTACGGCGTGCTGATTGGCCTGCTGGTGTGGCTGATCCGCAGCTTTGGCGGCTATCCGGACGGCGTGGCATTTGCCGTGCTGCTGGCGAATATCTGCGTGCCGCTGATTGACTACTACACGCAGCCGCGCGTATACGGACACCGTAAGGGTAAATGATGCTGGACGCGATTCGTAAAAACGGCGTAACGCTGGCGGTGTTTGCCGCTATCACCACCGGCCTGACGGCGGTGATTAATGCGGTAACCAAGCCGACTATTGAACATCAGACCGCCGTACAGCAGAAGATCCTGCTGGACCAGGTGGTGCCGCCCGAGCTGTATGATAATAAAATTCAGCAGGAGTGTTACGTTGTCACTAATCCGGCACTGGGCAACGGCAGCCCGCACCACCTCTATCTGGCGCGCAAGGGTGATAAACCCGTGGCAGCGGCGGTGGAAACTACCGCGCCTGACGGCTACTCTGGCAATATTCAGCTGATTGTCGGCGCCAGCTTTGACGGCACGGTGTACGGCACCCGCGTGGTGGAACATCATGAAACACCGGGTCTTGGCGATAAAATCGAGCTGCGAATCTCTGACTGGATCATGAGCTTTAACGGCAAAAAAGTGACCGGCGCGGATGACAGCCATTTCGCGGTGAAGAAAGACGGTGGCGACTTCGACCAGTTTACTGGCGCAACGATTACGCCGCGTGCGGTGGTCAATGCGGTGAAGCGCACAACGTTGTATATTGAAACCTTACCGGGGCAACTGTCCTCGTTGCCATCCTGTGGAGACGCCAATGAGTGAAGCAAAAACCCTGCTGGTCGGCGGGCTGTGGAAGAATAACTCCGCGCTGGTGCAGCTGCTGGGCCTCTGCCCGCTGCTGGCCGTGACTTCGACCGCTACCAACGCCCTCGGCCTTGGTCTGGCCACTACCCTGGTGCTGACCTGCACCAACAGCGGCATCTCCCTGTCGCGCCGCTGGGTGCCATCTGAAATCCGTATTCCGATTTACGTGATGATTATCGCGGCCGTGGTCAGCTGCGTGCAGATGCTGATCAATGCCTATGCCTACGGCCTGTATCAGTCCCTGGGGATCTTCATCCCGCTGATCGTCACCAACTGTATCGTGGTGGGCCGCGCCGAAGCGGTGGCGTCCAAAAGCCATGTCGGGCTGGCGGCGCTGGACGGTATGGCGATTGGCCTCGGCGCCACCAGCGTGATGGTGGTGCTGGGCTCTATCCGTGAAATTATCGGCAACGGCACCATCTTTAACGGCGCAGACCAGCTGCTTGGCCCGTGGGCAAAGGCGATGCGCATTGAAGTGGTGCATTTCGACTCGCCAATGCTGCTGGCGATGCTGCCGCCGGGCGCGTTTATCGGCCTCGGCATGCTGCTGGCGGCAAAATATCTCATCGACAATAAGATGAAACAGCGCGCCGCGCTGAAAGCAGAACAGGAGAGTGCTGCTATGCCGGAAGGAAAAACTGCGCAGTGAACAAGGATAAGCGTCACGAGATTCTGGTGCGGCTGCGGGACAATAACCCGCACCCCACCACCGAACTGAACTTCACTTCCCCGTTTGAACTACTGATTGCGGTGCTGCTCTCCGCGCAGGCCACCGACGTCAGCGTAAACAAAGCGATGGCCAAACTCTACCCGGTAGCTAATACGCCTGCGGCGATTCTGGCACTTGGCGTAGACGGGGTGAAGGAGTACATCAAAACCATCGGCCTGTTTAACAGCAAGGCCGAGAACGTGATCAAAACCTGCCGCATTCTGGTCGAGCAGCACGGCGGAGAAGTGCCGGAGAGCCGCGAGGCGCTGGAAGCGCTGCCGGGCGTGGGGCGAAAAACCGCTAACGTGGTGCTGAACACCGCCTTTGGCTGGCCGACCATCGCCGTCGATACCCATATTTTCCGCGTCTGCAACCGCACGCGCTTTGCGCCGGGTAACAACGTGGAACAGGTGGAAGAGAAGCTGCTGAAGGTGGTACCGAAGGAGTTTAAGGTCGACTGCCACCACTGGTTTATCCTGCACGGTCGCTACACCTGCATTGCGCGTAAACCGCGCTGCGGCTCCTGCCTGATTGAAGATTTATGCGAGTTCCGCGAGAAAACGGAAGTATAAAAAAACCCGCCAACTGGCGGGTTTTTTGTTTCTGCTTCACTCCTGCTGCTGCTTTAGCAAAAAATAGCGCTTCTCTAACTGCTCCAGCGCCATCTCGGCCTGGCGGCGCTGAATATCCGACGGGTTAACCGAATAAAGACGCAGCTGCTCTTCTGCCGGGGTTGAACGGCTAAACGCCTGGGTGGCGTTGTACACCACCGATTTCAGCTCGCTGACGGTGATATATTTACCGCGCTGCCCGTCAAGGGCATTCAGCCTGTCCGTCAGCTGCTGCAGCTGCTCCATCCCCTGCTGCCAGCCGCCCATTGCCTCCTCAGGAAGCGCCGTGGCTTTAAGCTGCTGCTGCCACTCGGCGGCCATTCTGCCGACCGCAGCATCCTGCGGTTTAAACGCCTGGGCCTGGCGCACCAGCCGCTGCCCATAATCAAGCGCCCAGCAGGGTGACAGCGCCGCCAGCCACCCCAGCTGCTGTTCGGTGTGCTCGCGGATTTTTTCCGGCTGATAGTTTTGCCGCTTCAGGCTGTCGACCTGCTCCCCGGTAAGCGGCATTGCCAGGGGTGAAAGCGTGGCGGCAAGATGATCTATCAGCGGATCGGGGCGTTGCACAAGCTGCCATCCCCCTATTCCCGCAGCGCCCACCACCAGCATGGTCACAACCCCTGCGGCAAACGGCTTCCAGCGGCTGGTCGGCGGCGGCGGCGTCATGACCTCAATGTTCGCCTCGGGCTGGGGCTGGGCGATATAGACCCATTTTACGGCTGAAGGCGTCATCTCCACAGCCGGGTCGGCTGCACGCTGGGCGCTGGCGGGCAGCACCGCTCCTGAAGGGGTGGCTGTCGCGCTGCCTGCCGCCGCATCGCTGTTCTCCAGCCGCAGCGCGCTGCTGTGCATCAGCGCCGCCAGCGCGTCAAACTGGCTGAGATGGCGCAGCTCCAGCCGCTGCAACACCTCGTTCAGCCGGGTGAGCTGCTGCTCGGCGCGGTAAAGCTGGCTGAGATCGCTGTAGCCGATCGGCAGCGTGCGCATCATCTGCTGCACGCGGCGGCTGAGGCCGCTGAGGATCTCCACGCGCGCATGCACCTGCTGCGGCCACAGGTTGCCCCACTGGTGGCTGATTAACGCTTCGAGGATGGCCAGACCTTCGTTCAGGCCAGCCAGCCCGCCCAGCTGGGTGCGCGCCAGGGTATACCAGGCCGCCGTTTGCAGCTCGACGCCGTTATGTTCAAACAGCGCGAGGCTGAGTTTTTCCACACAGTGCCAGTTCACGTCCGGGCGCGCCGGGTGGGACAGCTTGCCCAGCTCGTCGCGCAGCGCCGCGTAGTCCGGCAGCGTGCGTGGGTCGCCGCCGGTTTTCAGGTAACGTTCAGATAGATTCATAAAAAGTTTCGATGATTATCAGAGAGGGGTGCCGCTGACTACAGCGAGGCGCGGGCGTCGAGGTACTGCTGCTGTTTCATGTGGCGGATCAGCACTTTGCCTTCCGGCATAAATTCGGTGCCGTAGCGCACCAGGCCGATGCCCTTCAGCTCGGCATCAATGGCGTAGCGCAGCTCGCCGGGAATGCTTTGCGGCAGCATATCGACCTTAATACTGCTGAGGCGCGGCTCGTAGCGCAGCAGCACGCCGGACAGCGTGGTCATCAGCTGGTGCGCGGTGCCGGGCATGCCCTGCAATATTTTGGTCATATCCGGCAGGCCGTAATCGGGCAGATGCGCCAGGGTTCCGGCGCGGCAGTTGAGGATGCGCTGCATATTGTCGAGCACCGAGAGGATCACCTGGTTCTCTTCACTGACGTTGTGCAGATCCAGCCCGCCGGCAAAGTTGCCGTACAGCATTTCATACAGTGAGGGGGAGTTGTGTGAGTGCGGCATTGTTATTCCTTTATATTCAAACAACATTCTAAAATTTTTTGCTAATTAGCTGAAAGAAGAATATATACAGGTAAAATCAATATAGTTACTAACACATACAAAGGTGCCATAACGACATTTTTAGCAATTTTCACCGGATAGGCTTCTTGCTTAAATGAAGGCGACCCTTCGGTATAAAAGTTGACATTAAATGCATGATTAAACTTAAAAGCATCAGTAGGCACAATGCTCTTCTGATGTATTGTACCGCGTAATTCCGTCAGACTGATATTACACACTCCTGACTTATCATAATTCCAGTGGCAATTTTCATTCGGGTTTCTTGTGACAGACCAAATTAGCTTTCTTTCTTCTTCATTATAATAATGATAAGTAAAATCAACTACACCGGCAAAGCTCTTTTTATTTCTTGACAGAATAAAAACCCCTGAATTATTCATTTCAATATGCGTTTTATCAAGCTTTCCGCTTACTATAAGACGAAGAAACTCATCAACACCGGAGGATAGAGAGTAATCAAAATGGATACCATTAAACACCCAACCATATTTCCCACCCCCCACTGGAGTCATTGAAACAGTTTTAATACTATCACTACTGTATAAATCACCTCCCTTAGCCTCATCGCGAATCTCTTTTGATAGCTTATTACTTTCGCAGCCTAATAAGAAAAATAAAGTGATGATTACTACGGCCCGACGGGCAAAAAAAATAAACCTTCCCACATAATATCCTTATGTTAATAATATTCCGCGATATATTTTCAATCCATGCGCGGCTAGCCAATATTTTTACTATTCCATTCACTCATTTTTTGCGCAATGGCGAGCTGGGCCTGCTGATGACGCTCCGCGCGGATGCGCGCGCTTTCACGAGCGGCGATCAGGCCCGGCTCATGACTGGCGGGCAGCATACTGCCGGGCGTGAGCACTTCAACCTGCCCGCTGGCCAGCTCGCGCACCTTTTGCACTTCCGTCACCCTCTCCTCACCGCTGCGCGACTCGACGATAAATAAGAGTGGCGGGTCCAGCTGCGGGGCGCCGACTGCTTTGCCTTCGACATAAATCAGCTGCACCTGCTTGTTGGCTTTGCTGCCGCAGTAGATCATGCGGTAGCGGAAATAGCCGCCCCAGGGTTCGCGCCCGCCCAGCGTGCTTTGCACAAACCAGGCACGTGAGTCGTGGATCTGTTGGTCAAACAGCGCCAGTAACTGCGCCTCCGGCTCTTTACGGGTGCCGGTGCCGAGCCTGTCGCTGAACAGGCGCGCATAGTGGTAATCGCCCTCTTTACGCATCTGCTCATACTCTTTGTTTTCATCATCGCCGTTGAGCCGATAGACCGGGTGCTTCAGCACGCCATCCAGTGCAACCTGAATAACTTTTTCTGCCGGGTTGCCATTGACATCGCGGAGCCAGTTGCGGTAGTCATGCTCAAACTCGCGTGCGGCTTCACGCAGCTGGTACTGGCCGTTGGTGGGATCATAATCGGGCGGCCCCTGCTCTATGGTGTCCTGCCAGCCGGGACGATCCTTGCGCGCCAAATCCAACTGGTTACGCCACGCATTGAATTTAATATCGTACTGGCGCTTTTCCTCTTCCAGCCCGGCGGTATCTTTTTGCGGCGCATTAAGATAGAACGGCTGGGCCAGCAGGCTATTGTGGGCATAGCGCCCGATGCGCCAGGCGGTCATCCATGCCATCTGCTGTATAACTACGCTCTCCAGCGAGCTGGAAAGCGCTTGCGGCTGATAACCGTTTTGCTCCGCCGCCGGGATATCGGCTTCAAGCGCCACGGCGTCGAGCAGGGTTAGTTTGCGCCAGGCATTGAAGCGACTGATCAAGATTTCAGAAGCGTTGAACTCATCAAATGTATCTGGAGACATAGCTCTCGACGGTCGAATATTTTTAATCAATGAAGTTATTAAATCTGCCCTTATCGCAAGCGGCGCACCCGCTGAAAACGCGGCAGCATACAGGTCGTGCAGGACGATCTGCGACAGCACTTCACCCACGCCCCCCGTTGATTTTCCCTGCTCGCCCGGCGAGTAACCACCGCCGATATCAGAGTGCATACCGGGGTAAACCACCTCCTGGGTTTGTGAGGGATAATGGCCTTCCGGGCGACGTATCGAGTCCAGCGGAAAGCTCAGGCGCTGCTCGTGGGCGGCAACAAAATGGCGGCAGCACTTAATCAGGCCAGGAAAGCGGCTGGCAGGCGGCAGCTGCTGGGTGCCGCTAGCCCAGCCCATATGGCCGTCAAAACCGGGGGCAATGTGCGCAATGCCCACCGAGGGCACGGTATCCAGTACGCCAAGAAACTCAATGCTGAGCGGTAGCCCGAGCAGCTCCAGCTCCACCGCATCGCTCTCCGGGTCGACCAGCAGCTCCGACAGCCAGCTGACAAAGGTGCGCGCTTCCGCCGCGCCGCGTGAAAAGCCATAGATAAACAGCTTGATGGCGATGGGCTGCGGCCGCGCCTGCGTAACTCTGGCACGCAGCGGTGTCAGCAGCCCGTTGATGGCGCGGCGGCGGTTGGCATCGCCACTCAGCGGCCAGTGGGCGCGCATCGCGGCAATCTGCTCGCGCGCCACGCTGTCGTCCAGCCCCTTTCGCGTGGGCGTAATGGCGATCATCAGGGCATCCACCAGCCGCAGCAGCGCCCAGTTAATGCGGTCTTCACCGCCCGAGGCAAACATCAGGCCAGCGCCGCTGTAACTAAACTCATTAATTTTCGGGAATGGGGTACCGACACCCGGCATATAGTAACGAAAGTAGCCCTGGCTCTCCGCATCCTGATAGGTGGCATGATAGAGCTTCGCGATATTAGTGGGATGGGGAGGATTGGCGAAATCCGTATCATTTTTCTCATTATTACCAGTGCCATCAAAAAACAGGCTGATATGCAGGCTTTGGCAGCAAGGAGGGAACATGCGCTTTCCCGTCAGCTTAATTAACTTTTCGTGGTACTGCCTCTCTTCCAGCGTCTGCTTGCGGTAGTTAGCGGTAATCTGTTCCGGGGTCAGGATCAGTCGCCCACCCTCGGGGAACTCAGGCGGGGCAAAGCACGGCAGCGCAAGGCTTATTTTGGACATTGCGCAGGCTCCTTCATCTCCAGAGGTTCTTTAATCGGGTAATTTGGCGTGCCGTAACCATCGCAAATAGTAGTGACTTTGACCTGATTACAGGGCAGAAAATGCACCGTGATACCACAGCGCTCTTCACCATATTGAGGGATATCCACTACCGCAGAGTGTTTTTGATAGTTCGCTTTGTGCCTGGCATAGGCTTCTTTTTCATATCCGAAGCCTTCTTTTTCCATTGGTATATGTTCTTTTGGATTAGGATCTACCTCCCACTCAACATGAGCTTTTAATCCCGGCCTCCATTTATCAGGCAGCATAATGCAGCAATAGCCACCACCCTCTCCATATGAGCCCATATTCGGACCTCCATAGCCATTCACATCCATGTGGTTGATGACGTAAGGCATATGATTAATCCCGCGAATATCGCCAGCGGTATAACCCCCACCTCCAGCCCGGGAACAGCCTGAAACCAGCAAAACCACATATACAAACAACATCCATTTACGCATAACTGAGTTCCTTATTTGTAGTGATGCGGAGCTTGCCGAAAAGCGAGGATTATTTTGGACATTGCGCGGGCTCCTTCATCTCCAGAGGTTCTTTAATCGGGTAATTTGGCGTGCCGTAGCCATCGCAGATAGCGGTGACTTTAACCTGATTACAGGGCAGAAAATGCACCGTGATACCACAGCGCTCTTTACCATATTGAGGGATATCCACTACCATAGAGTGTTTTTGGAAGTTTGCTTTGTGTCTGGCGTAAGCTTCTTCCTCATATCCAGAACCCTTCTTCTTAAAAGGAATGTATTCGTTTGGATTAGGATCTACCTCCCACTCCACATGAGCTTTTAATCCCGGGGTCCATTTTTCCGGCAGCATCACACAACAATATCCTCCCCCTAAACCCGGCGCGCGGTAGCCATTAACCTTAAACCAGTTGATGGTCTGGCCCGCGACATGGTTTTTTGCCCTTAAATCTCCGGCGGTATACTCATTATCTCCAGCCCGGGAACAGCCTGAAACCAGCAAAACTAAAAATACAAACAACATCCATTTATGCATAGCTGAGTTCCTTATTTGTAGCGATGTGGAGCTTGCCGCACAGCGAGGCTTATTTTGGACATTGCGCAGGCTCCTTCATCTCCAGAGGTTCTTTAATCGGGTAATCTGGCGTGCCGTAACCATCACAGATGGTTGTAACCTTGACCTGATTACAGGGCAGGAAATGCACCGTGATACCACAGCGCTCTTCACCATATTGAGGGATATCCACTACCGCAGAGTGTTTTTGATAGTTCGCTTTGTGCCTGGCATAGGCTTCTTTTTCATATCCGAAGCCTTCTTTTTCCATTGGTATATGTTCTTTTGGATTAGGATCTAACTCCCACTCCACATGAGCTTTTAATCCCGGCCTCCATTTATCAGGCAGCATAATGCAGCAATAGCCACCACCCTCTCCATATGAGCCCATATTCGGACCTCCATAGCCATTCACATCCATGTGGTTGATGACGTAAGGCATATGATTAATCCCGCGAATATCGCCAGCGGTATAACCCCCACCTCCAGCCCGGGAACAGCCTGAAACCAGGAAAAAAACTAAAACTACAACCAACATCCATTTATGCACAATCGAGTTCCTCTCTTGTGAAGATGCAGTGCATGCTGCTGCGTGAGTTTTATTTCAGATGCCATGCCTGCGGGAAAGATTATATTACTCCTTCTTAACAGGCAGCAGGCTCAGGCTGTTTTCGCTCGCTTCAAGCACGCGCGCATTATCCGGGTCCAGCGCTTCGCGCTCCAGCACCTGCTGCCAGCCACTCTTCGCCAGGTCCGGCTGGCGGAACAGGCCGACGACCGCGACAAACTGCGCTTCCGGCTCCATCGGCATATTAAGGTTAACCGCGCCGCCGGGGCTCAGCACCAGGTCGCGGCTGGCGAGGAGATCGGCACCCAGCAGCGTGTCGCCATCGGTCGCTAACTGCTGGTAGACCAGCTTGTCGAAGGCTTTACGATCTTTCAGCTGATAAACGCGGATCACCACCGACTGCGGGCTGCTATGGTTTTCGCGCGCGTCGGTATTCAGTGCCTCACGCGCGATAAAATCGAGGTGCAGCACCTTAATCTTTTTATAGAAGATGGACGATACCGCCGAGCGGGTGCCGTCAGAGACGCTCTGCGTCAGTCCGCAGCCGCTCAGGCTGATGGCCAGTACCGGCACCAGCCAGCGGGTAGATTTAGTCAAACTGGTAATTAACACGCTTATTTCCTTGTACGTGCAGGGTCGGTTGCAGGCCGCGATAGCTGCCAAGTTCGGTGGTAAAAGTTTGCGGGACGTCGTCGGGAATATTCCCCACCTCCACGCCCAGCACGCCGCTCATGCCGAGCCAGAACGGCGCCTCGCCAAGCGGCATCACCGGCAGCAGCGCGGTGCTGACGGTCAGGCGAATCTTCGCCTTAAAGCGCCAGCCGAGATAGACGCGCAGCATCACCAGGAAATCCTGATACAGCTGGCCGTCCGGCTTCCAGCCCTGCGCTTCGCTCTCGCTGTCGGTGAACAGCTCGATCAGCAGCTGGCTGCTGGTGTCCATCACTTCATCGCCCAGCGGCGCGTTGCCGTCCAGCAAAAAATCCTGCTCGCCGTAAAAGCCGAGCGGCTGGCTGATTTCAATCGGGCGCAGGCAGTACGGGCTGACCCGCGCCTGCGTCTCCGGCGCCAGCAGCTGCACCAGCGCCTGCACGCCCTCCTGGGTTTTTGCCGGCTGGCGCAGCACGCCGAGCAGCGCCAGAAAGCGCGAAACCGGGGTGGCGATATGGCTGGCGGTACCGGGAATACCTAAGCCCACCAGGCCCAGCAGCGACTGAGAAATCGTGTCCGTCCCGCCGCGCTCGAAGGTGGCGGGATAGGAGTATTTGCGCCAGATGCGGTAGAACTGCGTCAGGATGCGGTGGCTGAAGATATCCAGGAAATCCTGCAGCGCCTCGTGCCCTTCGCGCCGCTGGCTGATGTCGTCAAGGTAGGTTGTCGGCAGCGGGGAGTCTACGCCGTAGACGCCCATAAAGGTGGTGCGCACTTTGGGTGCCGCCGCGTCATCTTCACTGTATTCAACGCTTTTCAGCTCGCTGGAGGGAAAGCCCATGCCCGGCCACGGGCTGAAGCGCACCGCATCATCCTGAGGACAGGCGGTGCTGCCGAGCGGCGGCCTGTCCGGATGCTGTTTTTCCAGCAGCTGACAGAAGCGGTAAAAGTTCATCCGCGTCAGGTCAGCTTCCATACGCGGGCTCAGCCGGGAATGCGGCGGTTGTGTTTCTCTTGCCATTCCAGGCGCTCTCCGGTGGGTTGCAGGATAATAACCAGGCGGTTAAACAGGTAAATGTCGGTATACAGCGCGAAAAAGTGGCTGAGCATCTCGCCGAACAGGCAGATGTCGCCGTGCCCGGCAAAACCGTTGCTGTCGAGCGTCACGTCAATCTGTACGCCGCGCAGCAGATAGCCCTGCTCGAAGCGCTCGGTTTCGCTGTGGCTAACGTCGAGGATCGCCTCCAGGCGGCGGCGGTTCATCTCGCTGCCGGTCCACTCGTACAGCGCCAGCGTGCCGCGCAGCACCTCGGCATTGTCCATCATCGACAGGAAGTTGCTGCCGAGGTGGCTGAGCACGCGCCAGTGGAAGCGGTCGCGATCCGGCGGATAACAGGGCAGCGTTGGCGCACAGAGGTTGCGCACCTCGACGCGGGTCGAGCTGGTGATGATAGCGGTATCCAGCACCGTGCTCTGCAGGGCGCGGCGCGGCAGCTGGCCATTGGTGCCGGTCAGGGTTAACGACAGGCTTTCGTCACCGGGCACGCTGTGGTTATCAAAGGCTTCACCGCCGAGGATAAGCCAGGTGTTGTGCAGCCCGGAAGCCCCACGCCGCACGCGGGAATGGTAGTAATATTCCGGCGCCTGGTGGCGCATCATCCCGCCCTTGTGGCGGAAGCTGGAGAACGGCACGTAGGTGTGTTGGCCGGAAGACATAACCGAGTCGACGGAATAAATTTCGGTATGACCGTCCTGCACGCGCATCGGGCGCAGCAGGTATTCGGTCTGCAGCGAGTTAAGCGTCAGCGGGTCGGACTCCAGCGGGAAGAGGTTAATCACCGGCGCACAGTGCAGCCGCAGGTGTTTCTCGCTGAAGGTAAAATCATGCTCCCAGCGCTGCGCCAGCACCACGTCGATTTCGAACCAGGGCAGCTCAGCAGGCAGCGCGATATGCTCCAGCCCGCGCAGGCCGGTGAACATAAACTTCTCGCGGAAGGTAAAGTACTCCAGCAGCAGCTGATAGCCGCTGAAGCTGCTGTTGCCCTTTGGCCACAGCCGGTCATCTTCACCAAATCCCAGCGCGGTGAAGCGCGCATCGAGCGGGCGGCGCTCCGGGTCATCCGGCAAGCGTAGCCAGATGCTGGCGCTATTCAGGGTAAAGGCTTCATGCATTGCGCAGGCCAGCGGCGCATCGGCATTGAGATATATCGGGATCAGGCTGAGGTCAACCCTGCTCCAGTCGGCCAGGCTGCTGCAGGCAAAGCGCAGGCGCACCACCGAGCGACCGTCCGGGTCGGTGGAGAGCGTGGCCCGCTCCAGCGCCAGCGGCTGCAGGCTGATTTCACGGGTGGTGGTGTAGCGGCAGCGGGTCGCTTTCTCGCCGATTGGCCGTGACAGCACCTCAAAGCCCTTCGCGATAGCCATTTTCTCTTTCATCTCGCGCCAGTCGGGGCTGAACTCCACCACCGACATCGACGGAATGGTGCGCAGGTAGTGCGGCCACAGCAGCGTGACCAGCCCTTCCGTCAGCTCCGGAAGATCGTCGTCCAGCTTCTCGCGCAGGCGGCCCATCATAAAGGCGAAACCTTCGAACAGGCGCTCAACGTAAGGGTCGCGCGCGCCGGACTTGTCCAGGTTCAGCAGCGCCGCCCGGTCCGGGTGGGCGCGGGCAAACTCTTCACCGGCTTCAAGCAGGTAGCGCATTTCAGCGTCGTAATAACGCAGGGTTAAGTCGTCCATAATAAAACCTGAATAAGGGGTGTATCGGAGGAAGTCATTAACTGCAAAGTACCGCCGCACGCGCCGGGTCAAGGCTGATTAAGCCACTCAGCAGCGCGTCCATTTCCGGCTGAATGCGGGTTTTGTCCGTTTCGCTGCGCGAGGCTTTGATGCGCAGCAGCTTTAACCGCCGCGCCCGCACCTCAAACAGCAGGGCTGGCGACCAGTGCTGTAGCGTCAGGGCCTGCGCGTTGCTGTCCAGTTCACCGAGCAGGTGGAACGCCAGATCGTGACGGGCGTACTGCTCCGCCACCCGCGCCATCAGCAGGCGCATCAGCCACTGGTCGCGCAGCGAAGTCATGCCCGGGCGCGACTGTAGCCAGCCAAACGCGGCTTCAATGCCGTCGCTGTCGGCCAGCGCCAGCAGCTCCGGCTCCAGCAGCAGCACCTCTTCATCACTGTGCGATGCCGCTGTCACCGCCTCCGCCCCCCAGCCGCCCGGGTTATCCATCACCTGCTGATTGATCCAGTTCAGCGTCACTTCATCAGCAAATGGCGTACCGTCGTTAAACGCCAGCGCCTCCAGACCCGGTAGCCGCGACAGCAGCCCTTGCACATCGCGGCAGAGAATATCGGCACGCGCGCTGTCGGCATCCAGCTTCGCCAGCGCCTGCCAGGTGTACCACTGTAAGTCCAGCCACAGGTGGTTGACGCCCTGGGCATACAGACTGTCGGCCTGCTCCAGCAGCTCCATCCAGCTCTGCTGCAGGTAAAGGCGCTTGAGGTGAGCACGGTGATCCGGCTTCGGCGGTGCGAGGCGGGTGCGTCCGCTGGCATCAAGCGGCGGCAGCTCGGTCAGCGTATCCCAGCGAATGCTTTTCATCAGGTGATGCCCGGCCAGCCAGCCGCCGGGCTGGTCGCGCAGGTAGCCCGCCAGCATTTTCGCCTGGTCGAGCAGATCGCGGCCGGAACTTACGGCGGTCATCAGCGGGGCGGCGGCAGAGGGTGCAGCCACGGGCGCAGCGTCATCGCGGCTGGTCTGCGGCACCATGCTGTCTGCCCCGCCGCTCTGCGCCAGGCGGTTTTCCAGCGCCACGCACAGGCCGGTGAGCTGCGGACGGTGTTCTTCGGCAAACGGCTGCATCGCCTGCTGCGCCAGCAGCAGCGCGCCGGTGATACGCTGCATGGCGGCCATATCCACCTCCGGGTAGAGCGACAGGCTGTCGAGCACGCGCCCGCTGCCGAGCCACTCCAGTGCGGACGTGCGGCTGCGCTCGCGCTGTGGGTGCAGCTGCACGCCGAAGCGCTGCAGCATCGCGGCCAGCAGCTCCAGCCCTTCCGCCAGCCCGGCCTCGCCGTCCTGATGCAGACGCGCCCAGATGTAGAAGGTCACCACGCGCAGATCCTTGCTGGCCGTGGTCAGCAGCTTCTCCGCCAGCTGGCAGATCAGCGCGGTATCAATGCCTGAGAGCTTGTTGACCTCTTCGCGTATGCGCTGAAAGTCATCATCATAGCCGGGCTCGTCTCCCGTTGGCTGCGGCTCACTCAGCGGCAGCAGCCAGGCGTTCCAGTCATCTGCCCGCGCCTGCGCCAGCTGGATCAGCGCGCCTTCTTCAGCGCGGCAGGCGGTGACTAAGTTTTGTAAGGTTGTCATTCAGATTCTCCCTCAGGGACGGGTGGCTCATCATCATTGCCCGCAAGCGCCTGGGCCGCCTGCGCGGCATCAACGCTGAATATCTCCTGCGGCAGGGTAAAATTACGCAGCTGCAGCAGCTGTAACGGGCCGCTGCCGAGCTGTGAGCGCAGTACCCACTGCAGGGTGCTGCCGTCCGGCGTGCTGAAGCTCATCATCCACTCGCCGCGGTCGAGCTGGCGGCGTTTGCCCTGCTCCAGCCAGCGGATAAGCCCCCAGGTGCCGCTGTAGTCGCCAAACAGCCTGGCTCCCGCGCTGGCGGTGCTCCAGGTCAGCAGGGTTCCGGGCTTGAAGGTGTCGCCCGGCCAGCGGAAGGTCTGCCACTGCGCCATCTGATTGAAGTACTTCTGCTGCTGGCCGTCGATGGTCAGCTGGGTCTGCACCACCCCCGGCGCCGGGCGCGCCTGCAGCTCAAAGCTGATGCCCTGGCTGCCGTCGGTGAACAGCACGTCCGACAGCTGGCTGAGCTGGTTGAGCGCTTTGATAAACGCCGGGTTAAAGGTCAGCCCCTGGCTGTTGGTGCGGTCCGCCACCCACTGGCTGCCCTCCTTGTGCAGCACGCCGCCCAGCTCCGCGCTGAGGAAGCGCTCAATGCGCCCGCTGTCCTTGCGCAGAAACTCGGCCAGCATCGGCAGCGAGGCGTCGTTATTACTGGCGGCAAACGGGTAGCGCCCGTCAAAGGCCCCGTGCCACAGCGCCACCACCGAGCGCGCCCATTTGTCATTCAGGCTGGCGGCAGACGGCTGCAGCACCGTCTCCCACGCCTGGGTCAGCGGCTGCACGAACATCGTCTGGCCGAAGCCGCTCCACTCCTCGCCAAGGCTGGCGGCAATCAGGCTGCCGTACTGGCGGGTGTCGGTCAGGTCAACGCTTTTGCCCTGAAACACGGATTGCGCCAGCGTCTGCATCATCTCCTGCGGGTCCGAACTGCCCGCCACCTGCTGCAGGCGCAGGCGCACGCGGGTGATGCGCGTCAGGTACGTCTGCAGGCTCAGGCTGTCGTCGCCGGACAGCGCATTTGCGGCTTTGTTGCGGCCCATCAGCGTCAGCAGCGGGCCGAAGGTCTCGTCAAGCGGCCCCTGGGGACCGGCGGCGCCCTGGTCAATCACCGGTTTTTTGCTGCTGCCCACCAGCTCCTGCGCCGATTTCATCAGCGAGTCCGCCAGCGCCTCGCTCTTCTGCCCCGCCTGCCCCTGCCACGCCAGGGTGTTCATCAGCGCAATCAGCGGCGACTGGCGCACGTCGCTCATCAGCGTCAGCTGGTCGGTTACGTCGGCGATGTTGGCCGCCGGGTTGAGGCGCAGGCCGTTGAGGAAGTTGAGCCAGCTGCCGGCAAAGTCGGTAAAGTAGCGCCGGGTCAGCCGCTCCTTCAGCGCTTCCGGCGACAGGTCGGCGGTCACGCGCGAGCGGCTGTCGCTCAGCACCCAGTCAATCTCATCGCGGCGTGATTTGGCCGCGCTCTCAATCGCCTGCTGCACGCCGCCCTCCCACGCCTGGCGGGTAAACATGCCCGGCACGATCTCATCGGTGGTGAACAGGCGGCGGGCGTCGGTACCGTTGGTCATATCCTCCAGCGTGACGTCGGCAAAGTTGCGGCGCACTGATTTCAGCATATTTTCATACAGCGTGCTTTCGGCGTTGCGGCGGCCTATCTGCTGCAGCAGCACCTGGCGGGTCTGGCTGACCCGCTGCGGGTCCGGGGTGATTTTCCACTGCGGCTGGTGCGGCAGCTCGCTGATGTAAAACGCCCAAAGGTCCGGCGCCAGGCTCTGCCACAGGCCGGGCGAGATGCCGTTGCGGGTCGGCTGCACCGTCTTCATCACCTGCGCGTAAAATGCGCCGTCGACCTTATCCGGGCGCGCCATCATCAGCCACGCCTTCAGCTGGTCATAGCCCGGCCGGGCGCGCTCTGCACGCTGCGGGCTGTTGGGCGGCAGGTCGGCCAGCGCGCTTAGCTGCTGCTGCAGCGCGGCGCTGGCCGGGTCGCGCAGCAGGCGGTTATTTGCCACGCCGTACCACGGCATCATCGCCTCCAGCAGCGGCGTATTGTGGTCGAGGCCGAAGCGCTGGTACCACGGCGAGCCATCCTGGTGGCGGTGTTTAAGCAGCCCGGCGTCGTTGCGCAGCGCATGCAGGGCGGTAAGCTGGCGGTCGGACACCGCCGGAGCCTGCACCAGCGCGCGCGCCTTCTGCGCCACGCTGACAATCTGGCTACGGTTAAGCGCGAAGGAGAGCAGTAGCCCGGCGCCCCACAGGCCGATAAGCGCCATCAGCGCCCAGGCCAGCGTCTGCTGCCACGGCAGGCCGACGCGGCGGCCGGACTGACGGCGGCAGGCAGCCACAATGCCGCCCCAGCCATTAGAAAGGATCAGCGCATGATCGTGGCGGGTGGCAACGTCACGGGAGGACGGCTGGCTGAACATCAGGCCGCGCAGCGGAATGCGCGCCTGCTGGGTGGTCAGCCAGCGGCTCAGGCGCTGCTGCCACTGCAGGCTTGCGCCCTGCTCCAGCTCGCTGCCCAGCCGCAGCAGGAAGTCATGGGAGAGGTGTTGCGCAATCTGTGCCATGCCCTGCTCACGCAGCTGCGGAACCAGGCTGTCGAGCTGCTGGCTGACCTCTTCCGGCCGCGCGCGCGCGGAAAACAGCGCGCCGACCGTCTGCTGCTCGCGCCCATCCTGCGGCCACTCGCTGCCGCACAGCTGCCACAGCCAGACCGGGGGCTGCCAGCGCAGGGCCTGCGAGATATTCTCCAGGCTGCGCAGGCCGTTATCCTGCATCTGCGGGGTCATCAGCTGGCCGTCTGCCAGCACCCAGACAATGCCGTCCAGCGGGCGGCCGCGGCGCAGCTGGCGCAGCGCGGCGAGTTTTTCGTCGTCCGGCGCGGCGCTCAGGCTGCCACCGTCAATCAGCACGGTGCGCTGCCCTTCCAGCCACTGCTGCTCATGCAGCCCGGGGACCAGCGCGGCGCGCGCGGCATCGTCGCCGACGACCAGCAGCAGGCGCACTTTGTAGCGCCAGAGCAGGTGGTAGCGGGAATGGAGGTGTTTTTTTAGTGATGCAAAAACCGCTTCACGCCTGCTTACTTGTGCCGCTTCGGGTTTGCGCGATGCCGGCGGGTTGACCTTGTCTTTTATCAGCAAACGAAAGGCCATAAACCCCAGCACCATCAGGCTGAGTGCCATGCCCCAGACGATAAAGCAGGCGGCGATAAGTGGGCGCAGTGCATCCCATTCCGTTGCCCGTTCGGTACCCCACAGCCACCATCCCAGCCCGCCCAGCAGTACCAGAAGGGTGACCACGGCGATGCAGACGGTGGCCGTG
Organism: Erwinia aphidicola; assembly: GCF_014773485.1. Taxonomy (GTDB): domain Bacteria; phylum Pseudomonadota; class Gammaproteobacteria; order Enterobacterales; family Enterobacteriaceae; genus Erwinia; species Erwinia aphidicola. The sequence goes on from NZ_JACXBP010000007.1 coordinate 181,318, forward strand.
GCTGCCACAGAGATGGCAGCAGGTTTATTGACTTTGTCCATCAGGTTTTACGATTCCAAGTGCGAGGGTATTCATCGGGTCGCGGGCTATCCAGCCACACGGTTGTTGGTGATGTGCGGCATAAATGGCCGCCAGCGACAACACGGTCAATGCTTCCATACTGCCGATATTGCCCCAGATAACGTCCTGCAGGTGCTGGCTGACGTCCCAGCCGCTGTGCGCCAGCGCGTCCAGATCGGGCCGGGAGAATAGCAGGCAGGCTTCAGGAGGTTCTTTCAGATCGCTCTGATCCAGCGCACGGGCGCAGACGGCGGGCAGAGCATCTCCGTTTTCGACAGAGAAAGCTTCACCGCGCGTCAGCTGTACCGGGCCATTCCGCCCGGCCAGCCACAGTACTGCAGCTTCCCCGGCGGGCAGCGCACTGCCAGATTGCGCCTCGACCGACTGACAGCCTGCGATCAGCATCGTGTCATCAGGCTTGGCCTCTGCCAGCCCGCTGGCGATTGCCGCCAGGCTGGCTTCCCCCTGCCAGATTGCTGGCTGGGACGGCAGCAAAACATCGGGAAAGGTCGCCGCCATCAGCGTTTGAAATGCCTGCCAGCTCTCCTGCGTTCCCTGCCAGTAGCAGCGCAGCGGAGCAGTGAGCGCACTATCCTTGCGCTGCTTTTGCCATTCGATCACCAGCAGTTCCGCAAGGCGCTTTTCACGTGCGGCAACATGGGTGGCGGAGATATGCGGCATCCGCACTACGCTGCCACCCGCCTCTTTTTTCTCTTCCGGCTGGCGCTGTTGACGCTTAAGCACGCGCAGCCAGTCGGCAGAAAGCAGACCCGCCGGCCCCAGCAGCACCACCTCCTGCAATGCGAAGGGCTGGCGATGCTGCCCCCACCACTGCTGCTGTTCATACGCCACCAGCTGCTGGTAGTAAGCGGCATTGTGCATGCTCACCCGGTAGTAGAGCAGCCGAATCAGCCAGCCTGTCCCGACCAGAATCAGTGACAGCAGGATAACGGCGACCATCGGTGAGGTTTTTCCCCCGGTCGAGGGCAGCAGTGCGCTGGCGCCACCGCTGAGCAGCACCAGCAGCGCAGCGGCCGACAGCCAGCGAGCATTGACGGGTGGGCGAGCCATTTTATAAGCGGGATAGTCAGGAACCGGCCTCACTGGGCGACTCCACAGTCAGGGAAGGAGCTGACCAGCGTGCAACCGCAGGCGCAGCGGTGGCCATGCAGCGCCACCGGCTGGCCGTCAACTTTAGTCAGCGAACTGCCTTCGGCGATGGTAGTCATGCCGTGTTCGTTGCAGCTTACCGGGTCGCCTTTGCAGGCAAACCCCAGCCCAAAGCACTGATAGTGACCGCCCAGCACCTTACCGCCGTATTCCCGCAGCGTGTCCCCTTTGCGGATGACTTTACTCATCGGATGCTCCTTTCCTTTGTGTTAAGCGATTACCGCCTGGGCTTTCTCCAGCCAGCTGGCCGGGATCGCCGCTTTAGCCTGCGCCAGCTGCTGTTCTGCCACCACGGCTTTTTGCTGAGCGACGACCACACCTGGCTCTGTGGTAAATGCCCGCAGCTGTTCGCCACCCGGCAGCTCAGGTATCGGTTCCCGGGTGATGCGGTCAAGCACTTCGACCTCCAGCGAACGCAGCGCGCCGGTCGCGGCCAGCCCTGCCAGCATTCCGCCGGTGTTTTTTTGTTTGAAGCTTACGATTACCCCGGTGGCGAGGGTGGCAAAGCCCACCAGGTTCCCGGCGATCACCAGCGGCGACAGGGACTTATTGCACTTATCGGCGAAGTAAATCATGCGGTAGCGGAAGTAGCCTGCCCACATCTCACGCGTGCCCAGCGTTGAATGCATAAACCAGGCGCGCGAGTCGTGTACCTGGTCGTCAAACAGCGCCCTGACCAGCCCGGAAGACTGCTCCGCGTTGCTGGCCTCACCCGCTTTAGGAAAGAGAATGTCGAGCTTCGCCTCGCCGTCGGCTTTAATCCGCCGGTACTCCTGCGGCTCATCATCGGTGTTCATGACAAACATCAGCGGCTGCAGTACGGTATCCAGCACCAGCTGCGCCAGGTTATCCGGGATGCGGTAGCCGTCATAGTAATCCTTACCAAACTCCTTCGCCGCTTCAAACAGCTGGGGCTTGGCCATATCCGGGTCGTAATCTTTTATGCCCGGCTCATACACCAGATCATCCATTTGATCTGGGGGCTGGTCGGCTAACTGTTGCTCCCGACGACGGAGCACCTCATCCTGCTTTTTATCCCGTTCCTCTTTGCCTGCCTTACGTGTAGCAGGCAGCGCCTGGGTCTCGGTAGCGTCTTCATAAAACCGTTTGCCTATCATGCTTCCTTTGGCATAGCGGTCAATGCGCCAGGCCGTGATCCACGCAATTTGATTGTCGACCAGTTTTTCCAGACTGCCGCTGGCGCGAGGTGGGGCATATTTGGCGGCGTCTTCTGGCGTGATTGCTGCCGGGGAACTGAGGCCGAGGGTGAGTTCGCGCCAGGCGTTGAAGCGATTGACCAAAGGAAGATCGGTATCAAACTGTTTGATAAGGTCAGGGAACATAGCTCGCCATGTATCCTTTTTAAGAACTTCCGGAAGTGAGTCCACCGGTACTTTTAGCGGTGCTCCAGCGGAGAAGGCTGCAGCATACATTTCGTTTAACGCTATTTGTGACAACAACAGACGGTCATCGAGAGGGTCGCCGAGTTTATAATCGGCGGCCAGCCCTTTCCCCTGGTCCCTGGGTGGATAACCACCGCCAATATCGGAGTGCATCCCCGGATAAACCACCTCTGTGGCATAAGGCGGATACTTGCCGTCCGCCCGGCGCACCGAGTCAAGCGGGAAGCAGAGCCGCTGCTCGTGGCCGGAAACCAGATGCACGCATTTCTTGATCAGCCCTTTGAAGGTTTTATCATCCGGCAGCTCCATGGTGTCATCAGCCCAGGACATATGCCCCTCGGCAACCGGTAGCACATGCGCCACCCCGACAGAAGCCACGGTATCCAGCAGGCCGAGAAATTCGATGCTGATTGGCAGCTGATACTCACCAATCTGCAGGCACTGCGGCGGCGCTTCACCCTCTTTCACCGGCGGTGGCAGCAGTTCACTGAGCCAGCGCACAAAGGCGCGCGCCGCCGCGGCGCCGCGTGAAAAGCCGTAGATATACAGCTTGATATCTAACAGCTTCGGCTGGCCTACGCCCGGCGACATCAGCAGCGGTTTCAACTGAGGGGCTAACTCCGTTAGCAGGCGGTTAAACTCCTCATAGCGGTTATGACTGCCGCCAATCCACAGCCGGCTCCAGCTGGTACCCATCTTGCCGATGGATTTGCGGCTTTCTCCGGTAGTCAGCCATCTTTCAGTGGCAGTAAACTTCAGCACATCAACGATACGCAGCAGCGCCCAGTTAATACGCTCCTCGCCCATGGTTGCGCCCACCAGGCCCATGGTGGAGTAGTCAAGGTCCCCCACCTCCGGGAATGGCGTGCCTACGCCGGGCATATAGAACTTAAAGTATTTACCGCCGCTGTCAGCTGCTGCATCCAGCGGAACCTCTTTATTGTTACTAACACCGCCGGCCGTGCCGTCGCCGATGGCGGCGCGGAACAGGCGGGCGATATTGGTCGGGTGTTTTGGGTTGGAGAGTACAAAATCATTGTTAAGGTTATTGCCGGTGCCGTCAAAAAACAGGCTGATATGCAGCGATTTACAGCACGGTGGCTCCACGCGCTGCCCGGCTGCCAGGCACAGTTCCTGGCGATAGTTACGTTCGCTGCTGTTCTGCTGATGGCAGTGCTGCCCGACTATCAGCGGCTGAGTAGGCAGGCGCCCCTGCGCCGGAAACGGTGGCGGGCTCCACGCCAGATCGGTATCGGTTACTTCGGACATACTTTCGGCTCCTTCATCCTGATGGGCTCTTTTATCGGGTAGTTGGCATTTTTTGGCGACCAGCAGCTGGTTGTCACTTTCACTTCATCGCAGGGCAGAAAATGCACCGTGATTCCGCAGGTATCCTGACCGTTATAGTCGGGGAGAGGCACGGTTTTGCTGTGCTGGCGTTTTTGAGCATCAATGTTTTTTATCCAAGCATTGTATTTAGCTCTGTCTGCAAATCCGGGAAAACCTGCCGATGAGCCCTGCCCCGTTTCCCAGTCAATACGCACCATCATCCCCGGCTTCCACCGCGCGGGGGAGCTGTAACAGCAGCCCCCTCCTCCCCCTTGATATGGGCCTATCCCATCTATTCCCGACTGGCCGTCGACGCTAAAGTTATTGACCGCCCAGTGGGTATGGTTGATCGCCTTTATGGTGCCACCACCGCCGCCACGGGCCTGAGCGACTGGCTGCGAGCAGCCGGATAACAGCAAGAGTCCCGCCAGCAGCGGGCTTAACAACGTGACTTTCATCTGACTTTCCTTTTGTTTTGGCTTCCGGTGTTACTGCCTGAAATCATTTAACCCTGCCCACCTGCGATGAACATGGCTAAATCATTTTTTTACTCTCCCTGTTGATAATAAGAATGACTGAATATTCCGGCGGTATATTTAATGGTGATTTAATTCTAGCGATGTCGGGATTGAGGTTATTACCTGCCCCGTTAAAACAGGCTGATATGCACGTTTAAAAGCACGGCGGCGGGCTCCATGCCAGATCGGTATCGGTTACTTCGGACATACTTTCGGCTCCTTCATCCTGATGGGCTCTTTAATCGGGTAGTTGGCATTTTTTGGCGACCAGCAGCTGGTTGTCACCTTCACTTCATCGCAGGGCAGAAAATGCACCGTGATTCCGCAGGTGTCCTGACCGTTGTAATCGGGGAGCGGCACGGTTTTGCTGTGCTGGCGTTTTTGAGCATCAATTTCTTTCTTCCAAGCTTTGTATTTAGCTCTGTCTGCAAATCCGGGGAACCCTTTGGACCCCCCAACTCCCGTTTCCCAGTCAATACGCACCATCATTCCCGGCTTCCACTGAGCCGGGACGCTGTAGCAGCAGCCCCCGCCGCCACCCTGATACGGGCCGATAATATCGATGCCCGACTGGCCGTCGACGCTAAAATTATTGACCGCCCAGTGGGTGTGGTTGATGGCCTTTATTGTGCCACCACCGCCGCCCCGGGCCTGAGCGACGGGCTGCGAGCAGCCGGATAACAGTAAGAGTCCCGCCAGCAGCGGGCTTAACAACGTAAGTTTCATCTGAATTTCCTTTTGTTTTGGCTTCCGGTGTTACTGCCTGAAATCATTTAACCCTGCCCACCTGCGATGAACATGGCTAAATCATTTTTTATTCCCCCTGCTCAAAAGAATGACTGAATATTCCGGCGGTATATTTAATGGTGATTTAATTCGATAGATATCGGGATGGAGGTTATTCCCGGTGCCGTCAAAAAACAGACTGATATGTACGTTTAAAAGCAAGTGGCGGATTCAACGCCAGATCGGTATCGGTTACCTTGGACATACTTTTGGCTCCTTCATCCTGATGGGCTCTTTAATCGGGTAGGCCGGGCTGCCGTAGGTGTAGCAGCTGGTGGTGACCTTTACCTCATCGCAGGGCAGAAAATGCACCGTGATACCGCAGGTATCCTGACCGTTGTAATCGGGGAGAGGCACGGTTTTGCTGTGCTGGCGTTTTTGAGCATCAATTTTTTTCTTCCAAGCTAGATATTTGTCATCATTTCCAAATCCAGGGAATCCATCCGTGTCTCCAACACCCGTTTCCCAATCAATACGTACCATCATTCCCGGCTTCCACTGAGCAGGTGTGCTGTAGCAGCAGCCCCCGCCGCCACCCTGATACGGCCCGATAATATCGATGCCCGACTGGCCGTCGACGCTAAAGTTATTGACCGCCCAGTGGGTGTGGTTGATGGCGTCAATGGTGCCGCCGCCCCGAGCCTGAGCGGCGGGCTGCGAGCAGCCGGATAACAGCAAGAGTCCCGCCAGCAGCGAGCTTAACAACGTGAGTTTCATCTGACTTTCCTTTTGTTTTGGCTTCCGGTGTTACTGCCTGAAATCATTTAACCCTGCCCACCTGCGATGAACATGGCTGAATCATTTTTTTACTCTCCCTGTTGAAAATAAGAATGACTGAATATTCCGGCGGTATATTTAATGGTGATTTAAGTCTAGCGATGTCGGGAATGAGGTTATTCCCAGTGCCGTTAAATACTGTCCAATATACGGCGATTTACAGCACGGCGGCGGGCTCCACGCCAGATCGGTATCGGTTACTTTGGACATACTTTCGGCTCCTTCATCCTGAGGGGCTCTTTAATCGGGTAGGCCGGGCTGCCGTAGGTGTAGCAGCTGGTGGTCACCTTTACCTCATCGCAGGGCAGAAAATGCACCGTGATACCGCAGGTATCCTGACCGTTATAATCGGGGAGAGGCACAGTTTTGCTGTGCTGGCGTTTTTGAGCATCAATGTCTTTCTTCCATGCAAGATATTTCTGCCTGTTCTCATAGCCAGGAAAATCCATTGAATATCCTATCCCCGTTTCCCAATCAATACGTACCATCATTCCCGGCTTCCACTGAGCCGGGACGCTGTAGCAGCAGCCCCCGCCACCGCCCTGATACGGCCCGATAATATCGATGCCCGACTGGCCGTTTACGCTAAAGTTATTGACCGCCCAGTGGGTGTGGTTGATGGCGTCAATGGTGCCACCGCCGCCGCCCCGAGCCTGAGCGGCGGGCTGCGAGCAGCCGGATAACAGCAAGAGTCCCGCCAGCAGCGGGCTTAACAACGTGAGTTTCATCTGACCTTCCTTTTGTTTTGGCTTCCGGTTTTACTGCCTGAAATCAATTAACCCTGCCCACCTGCGATGAACATGGCTGAATCATCTTTTTTATTTGGCTATTACAGAAAAAAATAAATGTTCTACATTCCATTTATCTATGCGAAATTATTTAGTTCGATAGATATCGAAATTGAGGTTATTACCGATACCGTCAAAAAACAGATTGATATGCAGGGTCTTGCAGCACGGCGGTTCAACAATGCGGTTGGCGGCAAGGCACAGTTCATCGTGGTACTTCTGCTCCTCGCTGTCCTGCTTGCGGCAGTTTTCACCCACCAGCGCAGTCTGTGATGGTAGCCTTCCCTGCTCAGGGAACTGCGGCGGATACCAGGCCAGATCGGTGATTATTTTGGACATACTTTTGGCTCCTTCATCCTTAAAGGTTCTTTAATCGGGTAATCTGGATAATCATAACGAGAGCAACTGGTGGTGACTTTCACCTGGTCACAAGGTAAAAAATGAACAACAATGCCACAGGTTTTTTGGCCGGTGTAGTCAGGGAGGGGAACCGTTGCGGAATGCTGTTTGTTCATGGACTTTATTTTTTGAAACCGTGCGCGATGTTGTAAAGCATAATTATCCCAAGCTTGATCTCTTTCTTTTTCTGACATTCCCGCAGTTTTCGGTTGCTTAGGAAGTGGAATGTCAGGCACATCGCTCGCAAAAGCTACTCCAGTTACCCAATCAACCCTGACCGTCATTCCCGGCTGCCACTGTTTCGGCACGCCGAAGCAGCAACCGCCCCCCCCACCCTGATAGGGCCCAATGACATCGAGGCCAGACTGTCCGTTAACACTAAATTGATTGATCGCCCATTTGGTATGGTTGATGGCCTCAATGGTGCCACCACCCCCGCCCTGGTATTCCGCCTGGGCACTCTGCTGACCGCATCCTGCCAGCAGCAATATGCCGCACAGCACGCTGGATATTCTTAATCTCATTACGCTCTTCCTTTTGTTTAGGCTTCCGGTTTTACTGCCTGAAATCATTTAACCCTGCCCACCTGCGATGAACATGGCTGAATCATCTTTTTTATTTGGCTATTACAGAAAAAATAAATGTTAAACATTCTGTTTATCCATTCGGCAATTATTTAATCCGATATAAATCAACATTGAGATTATTGCCGGTGCCGTCAAAGAACAGGCTGATATGCAGGGTTTTGCAGCACGGCGGTTCAACAATGCGGTTGGCGGCAACGCACAGTTCATCGTGGTACTTCTGCTCCTCACTGTCCTGCTTGCGGCAGTTTTCACCCACCAGCGCAGCCTGTGATGGTAGCCTTCCCTGCTCAGGGAACTGCGGCGGATACCAGGCCAGATCGGTGATTATTTCGGACATACTTTCGGCTCCTTCATCCTTAAAGGCTCTTTAATCGGGTGGCGCGGATTACCATAATCAGCGCAGCTGGTGGTGACCTTCACCTGATCACAGGGAAGAAAATGCACGGTAATCCCGCAGGTTTTCTGGCCGGTGTAATCAGGGAGAGGTACGGTGAGCAGGTGAGTTTTACTCAACGCTTTAATTTTTTGAAACCATTTCTGCCGTTCTTCAAAATATTGCATGGCTTTCAAATGTGCGTTTTTCGCGTCCAAACCATTGAAATTGGGTCGTTTAGGTTCTGGAATTTCTGGAACATCGCTTGCACTTGCGACTCCTGTTACCCAATCCACCCTAACCGTCATGCCCGGCTGCCACTGTTTTGGCACGCCGAAGCAGCACCCCCCCCCCACCACCTTGATAAGGACCAATTGAATCAAGACCGGACTGCCCATTAACGCTGAACCAACTGATTGCCCATTTGGTGTAATTGATAGCCTCAATGGTGCCACCACCACCGCCCTGGTATTCCGCCTGGGCACTCTGCTGGCCGCATCCTGCCAGTAGCAATATGCCGCATAGCACGCTGGATATTCTTAATCTCATTACGCTCTTCCTTTTGTTTGGGCTTCCGGTTTTACTGCCTGAAATCATTTAACCCTGCCCACCTGCGGTGGACATGGCTGAATCATCTTTTATTTGGCTATTACAGAAAAAATAAATGTTAAACATTCTGTTTATCTATTCGGCAATTATTTAATCCGATATAAATCAACATTGAGATTATTGCCGGTGCCGTCAAAGAACAGGCTGATATGCAGGGTTTTGCAGCACGGCGGTTCAACAATGCGGTTGGCGGCAACGCACAGTTCATCGTGGTACTTCTGCTCCTCACTGTCCTGCTTGCGGCAGTTTTCTCCGACCAGCGCAGCCTGCGTCGGCATTCTTTCCAGGCCGGGAAACTCTGGTGGGTACCAGGCCAGATCGGTGATTATTTCGGACATACTTTCGGCTCCTTCATCCTTAAAGGCTCTTTAATCGGGTGACGCGGATTACCATAATCAGCGCAGCTGGTGGTAACCTTCACCTGATCACAGGGCAGAAAATGCACGGTAATCCCACAGGTTTTCTGGCCGGTATAGTCAGGTACCAGCACGTGTCGTGAATGGGTTTGACTAAGTGTTTTTATTTTTTTATACCATTCACGGAGTGCTTCAGTATATTGGCTAGCTTTTAAATCTGCCGTTTTAGCATCGAGATTATTCAGACTGGGACGTTTGGGTTTAGGTATATTGGGTACATCACTGGCATATGCTACACCTGTTGTCCAGTCTACTGTTACCGTCATTCCCGGCTGCCACTGTTTCGGCACGCCGAAGCAGCAACCGCCCCCCCCACCCTGATAGGGCCCAATGACATCGAGACCAGACTGCCCGTTAACACTAAATTGATTGATCGCCCATTTGGTATGGTTGATGGCCTCAATGGTGCCACCACCGCCGCCCTGATATTCCGCCTGGACACTCTGCTGGCCGCATCCTGCCAGTAGCAATATGCCGCACAGCACGCTGGATATTCTTAATCTCATTACGCTCTTCATTTTGTTTAGGCTTCCGGTTTTACTGCCTGAAATCATTCAACCCTGCCCACCTGCGATGGACATGGCTGAATCATCTTTTTTATTTGGCTATTACAGAAAAATAAATGTTCAACATTCCATTTATCTATGCGGAAATTATTTAGTTCGTTAGATATCGAAATTGCGGTTATTGCCGGTGCCGTCAAAAAACAGGCTGATATGCAGCGATTTACAGCACGGCGGCTCCACGCGCTGCCCGGCAGCCATGCACAGCTCCTGGCGGTAATTACGTTCGCTGCTGTTCTGCTGATGGCAGTGCTGCCCGACCAGCAGCGGCTGGCTGGGCAGGCGCCCCTGCGCCGGAAACGGTGGCGGGCTCCACGCCAGGTCGGTGATTATTTCGGACATACTTTCGGCTCCTTCATCCTTAAAGGCTCTTTTATCGGGTAGGCCGGACTGCCGTAGGTGTAGCAGCTGGTCGTCACCTTCACTTCATCGCAGGGCAGAAAATGCACCGTGATTCCGCAGGTATCCTGACCGTTGTAGTCGGGGAGAGGCACGGTTTTGCTGTGCTGTCGTTTTTGAGCATCAATTTTTTTCTTCCAGGCTAGATATTTTTCTTCATCTGCAAAACCGGGAAAACCAGCTCACGAACCTTGCCCCGTTTCCCAGTCAATACGCACCATCATTCCCGGCTTCCACTGAGCTGGGACGCTGTAGCAGCAGCCGCCACCACCGCCCTGATACGGCCCGATGATATCGATGCCCGACTGGCCGTTGGCGCTAAAGTGATTGACCGCCCAGTGGGTGTGGTTGATGGCGTCAATGGTGCCACCGCCGCCGCCCCGAGCCTGAGCGGCGGGCTGCGAGCAGCCGGATAACAGCAAGAGTCCCGCCAGCAGCGGGCTTAACAACGTGAGTTTCATCTGACCTTCCTTTTGTTTTGGCTTCCGGTTTTACTGCCTGAAATCAATTAACCCTGCCCACCTGCGATGAACATGGCTAAATCATTTTTTTACTCTCCCTGTTGAAAATAAGAATGACTGAATACTCCGGCGGTATATTTAATGATGATTTAATCCGACAGGCATCGGGAATAAGGTTATTGCCGGTGCCGTCAAAAAACAGGCTGATATGCACGTTTAAAAGCACGGCGGCAGACTCCACGCCAGATCGGTATCGGTTACTTCGGACATATTTTCGGCTCCTTCATCCTGATGGGCTCTTTTATCGGGTAGGCCGGGCTGCCGTAGGTGTAGCAGCTGGTAGTCACCTTCACTTCATCGCAGGGCAGAAAATGCACCGTGATTCCGCAGGTGTCCTGACCGTTGTAATCGGGGAGCGGCACGGTTTTACTGTGCTGTCGTTTTTGAGCATCAATTTCTTTCCTCCAAGCTTTGTATTTAGCTCTGTCTGCAAATCCGGGGAACCCTTTGGACCCCCCAACTCCCGTTTCCCAGTCAATACGCACCATCATTCCCGGCTTCCACTGAGCCGGGACGCTGTAGCAGCAGCCCCCGCCACCACCCTGATACGGGCCAATAATATCGATGCCCGACTGGCCGTTGACGCTAAAATTATTGACCGCCCAGTGGGTGTGGTTGATGGCGTCAATGGTGCCACCACCGCCGCCACGGGCCTGAGCGACGGGCTGCGAGCAACCGGATAACAGCAGCAGTCCCGCAGCTAAAACGCAGAATGTGATATGTATCAGACCGTTTCTCCGCCGGTATGCCATTTTTTTACCACCCAGGCCTCGCGTGCATCATCCAGAACAATGCCCAGTTCCGTGGCTTCTACCATGCCCTGATAACAGTGTGAGAACAGTGCCTGCTGTGATTCATAAACCCCTGCCGGCGGTGCACAGTGTTCCAGCAAAACCATGACATCACAGACGCACATCAGGCGATCCAGCTGGCGGTCGCTAAGATCCGTTTTCTGGCTTTTCTCACCGCGTAGCGGAGGTTGACCGATTCCATTGATAGCGCATGAGCTGCCATCCATATCCTGCCATGCCCAGAACAGTACGGGTCGCAGTAAAGCGTGCTGCTGCTCAACGGTGAGCACGTGGGAAAAAAGCAGCGGGAAGATGCGCGTATCGTAAAAGCGTAATATCCCGCCCCTGCCTTCCTGAGTAATATCGATGCACTGCGTTAGCCAGCCTGCCAGGGAGGCAAAGGGCCACGCTGAGCACAGCAGCAACAGCGGGGCCTGAGCGGCGGCCTGCTGGCTGATCTCCTGCAGCCACTGCATCTGTTGAGCATCATCAACGGTAACGCGCGCAATTAGCGGCGCTTCATCGACAATAAATCCTTCCGGCAGCCCGTGATATAGCGACTGCCATTCTACTGAAAGTGCATTCAGCGCAGGGATAACGCCAAAGTCCAGCCCGGCCTGATCGACGATGATATCCAGATGATCGTTGCCCGATGCACGACAGGTCGCGGCCACTTCTTCAATCCACCTCGTGGTCATTTTATCTCCCTTGGCACGAAGCCCTGCGCAAGCTCCTGCGCTCTTTTCAGGCACTCTTTACACACCGATGTCGGTAATTCCGGCAGCGGGAAGTCCTCGCTGGCCGGGCCTTGCAGATCGTGCTGGCCTTTCAGGCTAATGAGTCCCGGCCCGTGGATATTCACTTCGCCCTGCGGCGTGATGCGTATGTAAGCCCCGCCGCAGCCCAGCGTGATGCCGTTTTTGGCCGTCAGCTGCAGGTGCCCCTGGGTTGACTGAACGGTAACGTCTTTCAGCGAAGTCAGTGACAGCACATCGCCGTGCGACTCAATCTCCAGCGGACCTTTGCCAGACACCAGGCGCATACCTTCGTTTTGAGCCAGTAGAGAGAGGGTCTGGCTGGCGTTCGCCGAGAGATGCTGCGCACTGGCAATGCTGACCTCGCCGATGCTCTGCAAATGCATGCCGTTGCCGCTGTGCAGCAGCATGGTCTCCGGGGTGACGGCACCCAGACCTTTTGGTGCGCTCATTAACATCATTGGTGCTTTGAGTTTGTCTGCACTGCTAACCAGTTGTTTCAGGCCGCTGGTGTCCGGGCTGTGGTTGTGGTGGGTCTGAGTAATGCTGCCCCATTCAGTTATCTGATTCAGCGCACCTTTCAGCAGGCTGATAGCCGGCGCCATCTCCAGCTGCTGGCCCTGTGCCTTCTGCTGGCCGTCGGCGGTGATAAACAGCCCTTTCTCCGCACGGAGGCTGCCCCAGCTGTCGCTGCGCAGCTCGAACCCTTCGCCGCGCTTCTGCTTCTCGCTGTCCACCAGGTGGCCGAGATTAAGCTGGCTTTTGCCGCCGTACTCGGTGCTGAGCTTGATATGCTCCTGGCCCGCCGTATCGTCGAGGCGCAGCTTATTGTTCTTCGGCGTGCGCAGCACGTTGCGCTTGTAGTTGCGGATGGTGACGTGGTCGCCGTGCGCCGAGTCGTGCAGCACCCCGGCAATGTACGGGCGGTCCGGGTTGCCGTGCTCAAAGGCTATCGCCACCTCAGTACCTGCCAGCAGCGGCAGGTGCAGGCCGTAGGTGTCGCCCGCATAGGGGCGCGCCTGGCGTACCCACAGGCTTTCAAAGCCGGTTTCCCAGCCCGCGCGGTCAAACAGCATGTTGACGCGATAGCGCCCGTCGCGGTCAATATGGCCGTAGGCGTCGTTCACCGTGGTACTGGTGACGCGCGCCGGCAGGGTTCCCGCCATCACCGGGTGCGGCAGCGGCACCGGGCGGAAGCCGTAGCGGCTGTTAAGCGGGATGCCGTCAAAGGCGGTTTCAAAGCTGCGGTCGCGCCGCGCGGTGCTGACGATGGCGGTGACCAGCACGCCGCTCTGGAATACCTCACTGACGTCCTCCCCGCCGCTGACCTTCAGCTCACTGCCGGGGGCCAGCGCCGGGCAGCTGGTCACTGCCGCCACCCGCGTCTGGCCGTTCAGGTAGCGTTCGTGGCGCAGGCGGGCGTAGAACGCGCCGCTCTCCGGGGCCGGGTTATGGCTGTAGCCGTCGCCCGGCGTCAGGTAGTTGTCCGCCCAGCGATAGGACTCACCGTAGGTGGTGTCGTCGCCGCCGGTGACGTCGGCCTGCACGTTCATATCTTCGAGGGCGTTGCGGTAGTTGTAGTCGCGCCCGCTGACGCTTTTCTCCACCACCGCAAAGCGGCTGGCGAGGTCCCACACCGAGTCGCTGGCCGCGTCGTGCATGCCGGAAGGCGGCACGGCGGGCAGCGTCAGCCCCTGTACATGGCCCTGCCTGCCGTCGTAAAACTCCACCACGTCGATGTGCAGGCGGGTGTCGGTGGTGAAGCGAAACCAGATGCCGACCTCGCCCAGCAGGCGGGTAATAAACGCCAGGTCGTCCTCGCCGTACTGCATCACCTGCTCGCGGCGCGGGTACGCGTTGTTGAGGGTGAAAACAAAGTCCTGGCCGCGCATCCCGTGGCGCTCGCGCAGGATTTTTTCCACAATCTGCGGCACCGACATATCCTGATAGATGGCGTTCTGACGGCTGCGCGACAGCAGCGCCAGGCGCGGCTGCAGGGTGACGGCGTAGTGGGTCTGGTCGGCGCTGGTGCTCAGGCGCTCAAAGCCGGTCACCACGCCCTGCACCACGCGCACCGGCTGCTGGATCTTAATGCCCCAGCCCTGGTCAACCGGGGCCTGCAGGGTCAGCGAAGCCGCTTTCATCAGCATCGCCTCGCGGGTGATGGCATGGTCGGCGCTGGTGAACTCAATGCGCCAGCGGAACGGCTCGCTCAGGCGATCCTCCCCCTTAAACGCCAGCACGTCGGGCTGGGACTGACAATCACGCACCGCCAGCAGGTGGTGACTATGGCTGAAAAAAGAGATCGGGTTTTTGCTCATGATTCACTTTCCTCTGTGTTAGCAAATTCCAGCACGATGCCTTCCTCGTCGTGCCAGTCGAACGTCAGCCGCTGCGGCTTCTGTTTTGCCGCCATCTGCAGCAGCAGCTGCTGGCTCAGCACCGGCAGGATCTGCTGGTTCAGCAGGCTGTCGACGTTGCGCGCCCCGGTGTCCGGCAGCAGGCACGCGGCGGTCAGCGCCGCTGACAGGCCGTCGCCCACGGTGGTTTTCAGGCCGTAGTGGCGCGCCAGGCGCTGGCTCACCTGGTTGAGCTTCATGCCAACGATGGTGCGCATCGCTTCTTCGGTCAGCGGGCGGTAAATCACCGTCTGAAAGCGCGCCAGCAGCGCGGGCTGGAAGTGGTCGCGCAGCGTCGGGCGCAGCAACTCCTGCAGGTCCGCTTCCGTGGCTTGCGGCTGCTGCTCCAGCAGCTGCATGATGGCGTCGCTGCCGAGGTTGGAGGTCATCAGGATCACGGTGTTGCGAAAATCGATTTCGCGCCCCTCGCCGTCGCGCATAAAACCGCGGTCAAACACCTGGTAGAACAGGTTCAGCACATCGCGGTGCGCCTTCTCGACCTCGTCGAGCAGCACCACGCTGTACGGGCGCTTGCGCACCGCCTCGGTGAGGATGCCGCCCTGGCCGTAGCCGACGTAGCCCGGCGGCGAGCCCTTCAGCTGCGAGACGGTGTGCGCCTCCTGGTATTCGGAGAGGTTAATAGTTATCAGCGACCTCTCACCGCCGTACAGCACGTCCGCCAGCGCCAGCGCGCTCTCGGTTTTGCCGGTGCCGCTCGGACCGACCAGCAGGAACACCCCCTGCGGCCCGTTCTCAGCGGTCAGACCGGTTTTGGCGGCGCGCAGGCGCCGGGCGATGGCGCTGAGCGCGGCGTCCTGGCCGACCACGCGCCTGCCGATTTCCTCCTCAAGGCTCAGCAGCTCGCTCTGCTGGTCCTTCATCAGTGAGGAGAGCGGCACCCCGGTCCAGTCGGCAATCACGTTGGCAACGGTGCGGGCATCGACGTCGACCTGAATCAGCGCGTCCTGCTGCTGCAGCGCCGCAAGCTGCTGCTGAACGGCGGCAATCTGCGCCTGCGGCTGCTGGTTCTGGCGGCTGCTTATCAGCTGCTGCGCCACTTCCTGCTGCGCGGCAAAATGTGCTTCCTGCTGCGCGCGCTGGCCTTCCAGCCCGCTGCGGATAGTGGCGATGGCGGCAAGGCGCTCGTCGTGCTTATCGCTGCCCGCGGCCATGTCATCGCGCAGGGCCTGCTCCTCCAGAGTCAGCGCGGTAACGCGCGCGTTCAGCAGGGTGATGGCCTCCGGCACGGTGTCGAGGCTCATGCGCACGCGCGCGGCGGCGGTATCCAGCAGGTCGACCGCTTTGTCCGGCAGCTGGCGGCCCGTCAGGTAGCGGCGCGACAGGGTCACCGCCGCTTTTACGGCGTCGTCGCTGATGTGTACGCCGTGGTGCTGCGCGTAGCGCGACTTCAGGCCGCGCAGCATCAGACAGGCAGTCTCATCGTCCGGCTCGTCGACTTTCACCATCTGGAAGCGGCGCTCCAGCGCGGCGTCCTTCTCGAAGTACTGCTTGTACTCGCTCCAGGTGGTGGCGGCGATGGTGCGCAGTTCGCCGCGCGCCAGCGCCGGTTTCAGCAGGTTGGCGGCGTCGGCCCCGCCCGCCTGGTTGCCCGCGCCGATAATGGTGTGCGCCTCGTCGATAAACAGCAGCACCGGGGTCGGCGACTGCTGCACCGCCTCAATCACGTTTTTCAGGCGCTGCTCGAACTCGCCCTTCACGCCCGCCCCGGCCTGCAAAAGACCGAGGTCGAGGGTGCGTAGCGAAACGGTTTTCAGGCTGTCCGGCACGTTACCCTGCGCAATGCGCAGCGCCAGCCCCTCGACCAGCGCGGTTTTGCCGACGCCCGGCTCGCCGACCAGAATCGGATTGTTCTTGCGGCGGCGCGAGAGGATATCGACCATCTGGCGGATTTCGCTGTCGCGGCCAAACACCGGGTCGATGCTTCCCGCCTGCGCTTTGGCGGTGACGTCGAGGGTGAATTTGTCCAGTGCGGCCTGCAGCGCCTCGCTCAGCGCGCTGCCGTCATCCGGGGTGACCTGCGCATCCACCTCGCCCAGGGTTGATGGCGCCTGGCTCAGGCTCTCCTGCTGCTGCACTTCCGGGCGCTCGTCGGACTGCGCGTCCAGCAGCGGGCGCAGGCGCTCCAGCTGGGGGCGCGTCAGGCTCAGCAGTGGCCACAGCCCTTCGCAGCCGACCAGCGACGGCTTGTCGGTCAGTGCCGCCAGCAGGTGATGGCTGCGGATGTGGGCATCGTCATCCTCCAGCGAGGCAATCAGCCAGGCCTGCTTAATCAGCGCCAGCAGGGAGTCGGCGAGCTGCGGGCGGGTGCGCACCGAGCGCGGCACGTTGTCCAGCCAGCACAGCAACGCCTGCCAGATGCCGTCCATGTCCCACTCGTAGCGGCGCGCCAGTACGGTGATGTCGCCCTCACCCTGCTCCAGCAGCTTGAGTAGCCAGTGCTCAATGCGGATTTCACTGTGGGCGCGGGTCTGGCACAGCGAGGCGGCGGCCTCCAGCGCGCGGGCGCAGAACGGGTTTAAGCGACGTAGCAGGACGGCTGACTGGTTTTCCATATCGGGTTCTCTCTTCCGTAGTTAATCAGGTTCGGACACGCTACCGCCCGTCGCTGTTCCTTTCAGTCAGGAACCCGAAGCGCATCAGGTCAAAAGGCAGCAGGTTGTCGGGTTGTTTGCTGAGCCGCCACGCGGGTAGCGGCTCAGCAAACAAAACGGCAGGCGGCGAACCGCCTGCCGTGAGTCATCAAGCGGTGGTGCGTTCATTCCATGAATCGGAATGAATGATGTTGCCGTCTTTGTAGGTCCAGGTGATTTTTTCGTAGCGCAGCTCAATCTCTTCCAGATGGTTGTGCTTCTCTTTGGACGGATCCTTGATGTCGTGCATTTTCGGCGCGACCTTCACCAGCTTGACGTTCTCAAGTTTGGTGTTGAAGTACTCCACTTCCTGACCGGCGTCGTTGATTTTGTACCACTTGAACTCGGCAGATTTCAGGGTCTGACCGGTGGTCACCGCCTTGTAGAGATACGGGCTGGAAGAGTCGATCTCCTTGGTGAACATGAACGGCGTGTGCACGCGGGTACCGGTCAGCTTGCCGGTGTTGTTATCGGTCGGGATGTACAGGTTATGTTCCTGTGCCACCACTTCGATGCTGCCTTCACGATCTTTCACATCCACGGAACCTTTGATGTCCGCACCGCCGTCGTCTTTCAGCCACAGATATACTGGTATTGCCATGTGTTACTTCTCCTTTTAATCCCGTCATAATTCGCGCTGCCTCTTTGTTGGCTGCCTTCGTTCACCCCGGTCACATAGTGAACTATGCTCCCGGGGATTCCCTCAGTTGCCGCCGCGATGCAACAGGAATTATTTAGGGCTTACTGTTGTGTCATCATCCTGTGATGACGTTCGGGTTGCTGCTGCCAGACAGGCATCCGCCTGCGGCACCAGACTGATTTCGACCCGGCGGTTTAACGCACGACCTTCCGGGGTATCGTTAGTCGCCATCGGGCGGCTTGCGCCAAAGCCCTGTACCGCAAAGCAGGTCGGCGAGACGTCGCTGGTTGAAAGCATCCAGTCGCGCAGCGCTTCAGCGCGCTTCAGCGACAGCTGCTGATTGGCCTGCGCATTGCCGGTGCTGTCGGTGTGGCCGGCGACCACTATCAGCCAGCCCGGCCGGGCCTTAATATCTACCAGCGCGTTAACCAGCATCTTTAGCGAGCCCGGTTTGAGCACCGATTTACCGGTGTCAAACAGCGACAGGCTGTCGAGGCGCACGGTTTTTGGCGCTTCCTTCACCACCGGAGGAGGGGGCGGCGGTGGCGGAATATACGAACCTATCGCATCCAGCAGCGGCAGGCGCAGATGCCCCCCCTGATACAGGCCTAAACCAAGCTGCAGAGGTGCGCCGTTGCGGGCATACTCATCCAGCTCGCGGGCATCGCGACGCAGTACATTGACCGCTGCCGCTTTCACGGCGTAATCATTCATGGCGATACGCGCGTAATGAGCAATATCAAAAGAGACCCGCTGAAGCAGCCGATGGTTATTCCAGGCGCTGCAGCACAGTGCGACAATTCCAACCGTCAACGCCAGCCATAGCGCACCACGCCAGGTGCGCTGGCGCGGCGTCAGGCCATGTCCTGCGGGCAGCAGTGGCAGAACAAACTCCGGCAGCATTGACGGCAGCGGAGACTCCGCAACCTCTGGCGCAAACCATCCTGCTACCTGTACCAGCGCCGTGTGCTGCTGCAGCCAGCGCGTCCAGAGAGAAGTGGCTAATGCCCCGTCAAGTGAAGCACTCAGCCCCCAGACCATGCCTGCGGGGGTGGCGGCAGGCATATCCGGGTGACTGTCGGTTAACACGCGAATCACTTCCTGCTGAAACCACTCCGTCAGGCTGTTGATCATCACCTGCTGCTGTAATGCGATGCCGCCGCCCGCGGCCAGCCAGCACTCAGGAGGGGTGGGTTTTGCGCTATCGGACCATACGCTGACGGGTTCACCGGCCAGCCGCACCTGCCAGAGAGACTCGCTGACCAGCGCACTGCCCACCTGAGCATTGAGTACCAGCGGCAGTGAATAGCCGGTTTCACGCCGCAGCTGGCCAATCTGCCAGCGCAGTGCCAGCAGGCGGCTGGCCAGCGTGTCACTGTCCTGATGCTGCTGAGGACAGACGCCGATCATCACCGACAGCTGATGTCCCCACTCCGGGCGCAGCGACAGCAGCTGGCGCGCTACCACGTCCAGCCCCTGATGATCGGCCACCCGCACCCAGCAGCCGTGCGGCACGGTCAGTACCGTCGATCCTTCCGGCCAGGCATGCGCGCTGTCGCCGCAGACCAGCACCACCGGCTGACGGTAAGCGACATCCGGCAGGTCATCCGCACATAGCCCGGCTTCAGGCCCGGCGGGACGGCGGGTAACGGCCATCACAACGGCCAGCAGCACCAGAGCGGCCAGCAGTATGAGCACGGTAGCTAAATGAGGCAGCGGCAGCAGCAGCACGGCGACCAGCAGGACAACCCACAGCGCCAGCGCGCGCTGTAACGCAGGGCTCACTGAACCACTCCCGGCAGCAGCGAAGCCACCAGGCTGCTCAACCAGTGATTCAGCCCCCACCAGACGGCGGCAAGTAACAGCACGGAGAAGCCGATTCGCAACGGCCAGCTGGATAGCCAGCCGCTGAAGCCCAATCCCGCGTTGTTTTCGGCCAGTACGGCCTGCGCCTGCGGCGCGCTAAAGGGTGAAACCTGCGCATTTAACGCGGCGACCAGCTTTTCCCGCTGCGGATCGTTGACTGAGCGATAGCCGCCGAGGAAGCCCAGCAACATCACCCGCTGGAAGCAGGTCACAACGAGCGGTTCCGGCGCTGGCTCGCGCAGCACCTCACGCATGCGCTCGCAGAGCATGTCACCGGCATCAACGGTGCCGAGGAAATGCCCCTGCAGAGGCAGGTGAAGCCACTGGACGTAAGCGTCATCCTGCTCGCCGCGCCCCTTAACCACTTCATCGATCAGCGCGCACTGGGCATAGAGAACATCCTTACTCTGTTGTGCATCGTAGCCCGCGTCTTTTAGCGCCTGCTGAACCTTCTCCACTTCTGCGACGCAGCGCTGCCATAACTGCTGACCTTCTCCATCCTTGATCTTTGCGCCGTGGCGCAGGCTGATCACCTGCAGCCAGCTGTTTTGCAGCAGCGCGTCAATATCACACTCGTTTTTCTGGCTCATGTTCTCAGCACCGCAAACAGTTCAAGTTCAGGTTCACCGAGCATGCCCGGCACGTAAAACATGCAGCTGCCGGATTCCAGCATCTCGCGGGCTGCCGGATGCGACAGGTCGAGGGCAAAATACTGATTTTCCAGCCGCAGCGGGATCGCGGCGGGTACGTGGCGTAGCGACTTCAGCGGTATCCCCTGCTGCGACGAATTCACCAGGCCCGTGACGTAATCCGGGCTGCCGACTTTGCACTGGCGCGGGAATTGCTCCTGCAGCTGTACCACCGGCAGCGGGGAGCGGACCGAAAGGTAGAAATCGGCATCTTCGCGCAGGCGCGGCTCCTGCAGACGAGCCAGCCACTGATGCAGACGCTTGTCGTGCTCAAGTGCTATCGACACCACGCGTGACGGCAGGCTGGCTTCCAGCAGATCGCTGAGCAGATCGAACAGCGCCGGGAATACATGGTTAAGTTCAGCATGCTGATACGCAGGGATCGCGCTGACCTGATGCTCCAGTGAGAAGGTCAGCAGGCTGCCAGCCAGACGGGCAAGCTCCGGATATAACCGCTCCGGCGCACTTTGCGGAAAACGCAGGAACTGGCCCAGTACCGGCTCCGCGCTGTTCAGCGCATTGAGCAGCCAGAACAACGACACATCCGCCACGGCAAAATCGGCCATGCGTTCGTTGCTCTCGCGCCGCATCGCCATCAGGCGGCTGAGGCGCGCGCGCAGCTGCGTCATCAGCTGTTCAAGCTGGGTCAGCAGCCACTGGCTGCTCTGCACGCTCAGCAACGGCGGCAGAAAAGTTTCATCCTGCGTCCAGCTACCCTGACTGTCCTGCCTGAGACGCGCCACCGGGCATACCAAGTAGTCGCCATTGTTCTGATGTGCAAAACGCAGCGTCAGCTCGGGTTTGATCACCGCAATCTGGCGCGTATCGTCGCCAAACTGGTTGCGGATGTCGCGCCAGCGCTGGCGATAGCGCACCGGGCGCTCGGCAATCTCGTCCGGCTGCAGGCAGTTGCCGCCGTTGGCCCTCAGCAGCGGCAGTGCCAGCACCACCACCACGTCCTGCCCTTCAGGCATCATCACCGGCGGCAGATCGTCACCGTTATTGGTGTCGATCAGCGTGCCGTCCTGAAAGCGCACGTGCAGATGACGCGCCTGCAAACGCCCCAGCTTCAGGGCATCCGCTTCGAACTCGGCACGGATCACGCCCCAGGGATGATTCAGCCCCATTTGTGCAATGCATTCCGTTGACCAGGCCGCATACGCGGCCTGCTGCTGGAAGTGCTGTGGCGAGACCATCACGCCCCGACCCCACAGCGGTTGTTCCGTTTTCATCCAGCCTCCGCCTTATGCTTTCGCTTTCGGCATCTGGGAAACCAGAGAGAGGTTGACGTCCATCCCTTCCACCTGGAAGTGCGGGACGGCGAACAGCCTGACGCGGAAGAAGCCCGGGTTGTCCTCGATATCTTCGACAATCACTTTGGCATCGCGCAGCGGGTGCGAAGCCTGCAGCTCGTCGCCCGGATCGGTCATTTCGGTGACCAGGCCGCGCACCCAGGTATTCAGCTCCAGCTCCAGCAGGCGGCGGTCCTTGGTGGTGCCGATATTTTCACGCTGGATAAGCTTCAGGTAGTGCGCAATGCGCGACAGCAGGAAGATGTAAGGCAGGCGCGAGTTGATGCGGCTATTCGCCGTTGCATCGGCGGTGTCGTACAGCGCTGGCTTCTGCGTCGAGTTGGCGGAGAAGAAGCACGAGTAATCGCGGTTTTTATAGTACGACAGCGGGATAAAGCCGAGGTTGGCGAACTCAAATTCGCGGGTCTCCGGGATCATCACCTCAGACGGGATCTTCACCTGGTTACCGGTGCCGAGGTCGTACAGGTGGATCGGCAGATCCTGCACCGCACCGCCGGCCTGCGGGCCGCGGATCTGCACGCACCAGCCGTTGTTGATAAAGCTTTTCACCATGTTGGCAGCGAAGGCAAACGAGGCGTTGGTCCACAGATATTTGTCGTGGTCCGGGCCTTTTACCTCTTCAATGTAGTTGAAGCTGCGCACCGGCACGGTATCCGGGCCGTACGGCAAGCGGCCGAGTACGCGCGGCATCACCAGGCCGATATAGCGCGAGTCGTCGGTTTCGCGGAATGACTTCCACTTGATGTACTCGGCGCGGTCGAAGTAGTTGCCGATATCTTTGATTGCCGCCACCTCTTCCATGTTGTCCTTCAGGAAGAACTGCGGGCCGGCGGAGCCGATAAACGGCATATGCGCCGAGGCCGCCACTTTGGAGATGTTGCGCAGCAGCGCCACGTCCTGCGCCGAGGCGTCGAACTCATAAGAGGAGATCAGCGCGCCAATCGGCTCGCCGCCCGGGGTGTCGTATTCGGCGATGTAGGTGTGCGCGTACAGGCCGCTCTGAATGATTTCCGGCGAGTCTTCGAAGTCCTGGCGCAGATCCTCTTTCGACAGGTCCAGCACTTCGATTTTCACGTTCTGGCGGAAGTCGGTTTTGTCCACCAGCGACTTCAGGCCGCGCCACAGGGATTCTACCTGCTGGAACGCATCGTGGTGCATCACCGCATCGAGCTGGCGGCTGATCTGCTCGTCCAGCTGCGCGATATGGTGGTCCAGCAGGGTTTTATCCAGCTTCTCCACTTTCGAACCGGACTGGTTCAGACACTCGACCAGCACCTTCATCGCCGCGGTCACGCGCTCGTCGACGCTGGCGTCGGACATCGCCTGGCTGTCCTGCCAGATATCCAGGTCGCTGAGGTGCGACACCGGGCTGAGGTTGATTTTTTCAAACAGTGAAGCGTAAACGCCGCCCGTAGCCGGGCGATCCAGCACGGTGCTTGCACCGGCAGAGGAGGTTTCATTTTGCACAGACATCAGCATTCTCTCTATATCGTTCCGTGAAGGGGGGATCAGGCTTTTTCAGGCGCCAGAGCGGACAGTTCGCTACGCAGCTCATCACTGAGTGCCGGGTTTTTCAGGATGGTTTCCAGCTCTTTGCGGAAGGTGACGTTATCCAGGAGGTTGGCTTTTAGGTCGCGCAGCAGGTTGCGCATTGCCAGCATGGCTTTAAGCTGAGGGATCTGGCGGGCGACCTGCTCCGGCGTGAAGTCCTTCATGTTGCTGAAGGTGAGTTTGACGTTCTCTTCGCTGCCGTCACCGGCCAGGGTGTTTTCAACCGAGATGTTTAACGATGGGGAGAACTCCGCCAGCACGCTGTCGAAGTTGTTTTTGTTAACGTTGACTTTCTCACGCTCGGACAGCACGCGCTGCTCCTGACCGTTGCTGAAATCGCCGGTGATCAGCAGCTTCAGCGGCAGCTCCATTTTCTTACTGGCATTACCCGTGTGCAGGTCAAGCTTGATATTTACACGCGCTTTAGGGATTTCATTCTGATAAGAGTTGCTCATATTAGTTCCTTTAAACATGCCGTGGAAAGCGCAGGTAAGCACACTTTCCATGTGTGAACAAAAGCGACTATATAGCACTCATCTGAGAAAGGGCAATATGCTAACCCTGTTTTTGTGATCTGATTTATATAGGAATTTTCTTGTTATTTTAGTTAAGTCACTGATTGAAATCGTGAATGACAATTCGGAGCATTCCTAATGAAAACTCAGAAAAACATGAAAAAAGCTTATACCCCCCTTTTTACCCCACCTCAAAATGATTCGTTTATATTAACTGTTCCAATAAAAAACTGTTAGATACCTCACTAACCCCTCGGCCGTATTTCTACCGCTGGAAATGGATGAAAAATCTGTAGGATACCTGCCGCGTGACGTCAGCAGATCCAGGATTACACTTAGGCCGTCTGATGCTAAAATGGATGTCGGGCTAACAGCCCGGTATACCTTGCTTTAGACCTGTCTTTTATCCTCATTATGCGACCGGCTTCACCTGCTATC
Organism: Erwinia aphidicola; assembly: GCF_014773485.1. GTDB lineage: Bacteria > Pseudomonadota > Gammaproteobacteria > Enterobacterales > Enterobacteriaceae > Erwinia > Erwinia aphidicola. The sequence continues at coordinate 205,624 of NZ_JACXBP010000007.1, forward strand.
CGGCCATGATCCAGAATAGAGAGTTCGCTATGCAGCACATCATTGAAGGTTTTTTAAACTTCCAGAAAGAGGTTTTCCCGCAGCAGAAAGAGTTATTTCGCACTCTTGCCTCCAGCCAGAATCCCAAAGCGTTGTTTATTTCCTGCTCCGATAGCCGTCTGGTACCGGAACTGGTCACTCAGCAGGACCCAGGACAGCTCTTCGTGATCCGTAATGCCGGAAATATCGTTCCGTCATTTGGCCCAGAGCCAGGCGGGGTTTCCGCGACTATTGAGTACGCGGTCGTTGCACTGGGCGTAACGGATATTGTGATCTGTGGCCACTCTAACTGCGGCGCCATGAAGGCTATCGCTTCCTGCCAGTGTCTGGACCCGATGCCTGCGGTCGCGCACTGGTTGCGATACGCTGATGCAGCAAAAGCGGTGGTTGAGAAAAAGAGTTACAGCAGCGAAGAAGAAAAATTGAATGCCATGGTGCAGGAGAACGTGATTGCGCAGCTGAACAATATGAAAACGCACCCTTCCGTGGCGGTGGGCCTGCGTAATAATGCACTGCGCCTGCATGGCTGGGTGTATGACATTGAGAGCGGTGTGATCCGCGCGCTGGATAAAGACAGCAAGAAGTTTGTGTTGTTGTCGGAAAACCCGGGCGTCTGTTTCGAGTAAGCGCGAACAGGGCCGATCGGCCCTGTAGACGTAGGGGCGGACCGCTTTTCTGGTCCGCCCTTTTTTTACGATTGCGCGGGCCGATCGAAAAAGATGATCGGCCCCGACATCAAGGCTAGCGGGTCAGCTTATAATACTCCGCCGTTGACAGCGGCAGTGGTGCTTTGCCGCGAATGGCATCGGAGATTTTCTCGGCAATCATCACCGTCGGCGCATTCAGGTTGCCGGTGGTAATCTGCGGCATAATTGACGCATCCACCACGCGCAGCTGGTTCATACCGTGTACGCGCCCTTCTGCATCCACCACCGCCATCTCGTCGTTACCCATCGCGCAACTTCCGCAAGGGTGGTAGGCCGTTTCCGCATGTTCGCGGATAAAGGCATCAATTTCTTCGTCGCTCTGCACGTTAATACCCGGCTGTAACTCTTCACCGCAGTATTCTGCCAGTGCCGGCTGGCGCATGATTTCCCGCGTCAGGCGAACCGCATTGCGGAACTCCACCCAGTCGCGCTCTTCGGACATATAGTTGAAGAAGATCGACGGTGCGGCATAGGGGTGCTTAGAGGTCAGCTTGATGCGACCACGGCTCATGGAGCGCATTGGGCCGACGTGCGCCTGGAAACCGTGCTGCTTCACCGGGCTGCTGCCGTTGTAATTGATCGCCACCGGCAGGAAGTGATACTGCAGATCCGGCCAGTCAGGCTGGTCATCGCTGCGGATAAATCCGCCCGCTTCAAACTGGTTGCTGGCGCCGGTGCCGGTGCCGTTAAACAGCCACTCTGCGCCGATAGCCGGCTGGTTCCACCACTGCAGCGCCGGATAGAGGCTGACCGGCTTTTTGCAGCTGTACTGCATATAGACTTCCAGGTGGTCCTGCAGGTTGCGACCTACGCCCGGCAGGGCATGCACCACATCAATATCCAGCTCGCGCAGCCACTCTTCCGGGCCAACGCCGGAGCGCTGCAGGATCTGCGGTGAGTTAATTGCCCCGGCGCACAGCAGCACTTCACGCGCCGCTTCGGCCTGTTCCTGTTTACCGTTACGCAACCAGGTGACGCCAGTGGCGGTTTTACCACTAAACAGAATGCGGTCGGTCTGTGCATGGGTAATGATGGTCAGGTTCGGGCGCTGTTTCGCGACATCGAGGTAGCCGCGCGCGGTGCTGGAGCGGCGGCCCTGCGGCGTGACGGTACGATCCATCGGGCCAAAGCCGTCCTGGCGGTAGCCGTTAAGGTCATCGGTCTCAGCATGCCCTGCCTGCTGCGCGGCATCAATAAAGGCGCGGAACAGCGGGTTATTGCCCTTTTTCGGCGTGGTGACGCTGAGGTAGCCTTCACCACCGTGCCAGTCATTTTCACCAATGTCGCGCTTCTCAGCACGGCGGAAATAGGGCAGACAGTTGAGATAGGACCAGTTTTCCAGCCCGGGCTTGCTCGCCCAGTTGTCATAGTCCATCGCATTGCCGCGAATGTAGCACATGCCGTTGATCAGCGATGAGCCGCCCAGGCCTTTGCCGCGGCCACACTCCATGCGGCGGTTGCCCATATGCGGCTCGGGATCGGTCTCGAACGCCCAGTTATAGCGTTTACCCTGCAGCGGGTAAGCCAAAGCGGCTGGCATTTGGGTACGGAAGTCCCAGCGGTGGTCTTTGCCGCCTGCTTCCAGTAACAGTACCGATACGTCAGCATCCTCAGTCAGTCGCGTTGCCAGCACGTTGCCCGCTGAACCTGCACCAATAATGATATAGTCAAATTTCTGCATTAAACCTCCGGTAAGAGTGCCGCGACGCGTACGCCGCGGCGAAAAATCAGAATGCGGATGGATAGTCGCCCATCTCAATCAGAATCGATTTAGTACGCGTGTAGTGGTGCAGCGTTTCCAGGCCGTTCTCACGCCCAACGCCCGACTGCTTGTAACCCCCCACCGGCATCGGCGCAGGTGATTCACCCCAGCTGTTTACCCAGCAGATGCCGGCTTCCAGCTGGTGGATCACGCGGTGTGCCCGGTTCAGTGAGGTGGTGAACACCCCTGCGGCCAGACCGTACTCGGTATTGTTGGCGCGGGCGATAACTTCGTCTTCGCTGTCGAAGGCGAGAATGCTCATCACCGGCCCGAAGATCTCTTCACGCACAATACGCATCTCATCGCTACAGTCGGTAAACACCGTTGGCTGCACGTAGCACCCTTTCGCCAGTGGGCCTTCGCTGATACGCGAGCCGCCCGCCAGCAGGCGTGCACCCTCTTGCTTGCCAATCTCGAGGTAGGAGACCACTTTCTGGCAGTGCTCTTCGCTGACCAGTGGACCGAAGTTCACCGCCGGATCGGTTGGATCGCCGCAGTGAATTCCGGCCATTTTCTCTTTGAGGCGCTGCTCGAACGCTGGCAGCAGTGAACGCTGCACGAAAACGCGGGTGCCGTTAGTGCACACCTGGCCGCTGCTGTAGAAGTTGGCCATCATCGCACCGTCGACGGCACGTTCCAGATCGGCATCTTCAAACACCACCAGCGGTGACTTGCCGCCCAGCTCCATAGTGACGGATTTCAGGTTGGCTAAGGCCGCATCCGCCATCACGCGCTTGCCGGTATTGACTTCCCCGGTGAAAGAGACTTTGGCGATCTGCGGATGCTGGCTCAGACCCTGACCGACGGTTCCCGCGCCCTGCACCACGTTGAACACGCCATCCGGCAGACCGGCTTCGGTGAAGATTTTTGCCAGTTCCAGTGCGCTCAGCGGGGTCACTTCGCTGGGTTTGAATACCATTGCGTTACCGGTGGCGAGCGCCGGGGCGCTTTTCCACATGGCAATTTGAATCGGGTAGTTCCACGCGCCGATACCGGCGCAGACGCCGAGGGGTTCGCGGCGGGTGTAAACCAGTGCAGTGTCACGCAGCGGGATTGACTGGCCTTCAACGGCCACCGCCAGCCCGGCGTAATACTCCAGCACGTCTGCCCCGGTAACGATGTCGACCGCGGCCGTTTCGCTGATTGGCTTGCCGGTATCGGCGGTTTCCAGCTCGGCCAGCGACTGATTGCGCTCGCGCAGGATTTCAACCGCTTTCAGCAGCACGCGGCTGCGTTCCACCGGAGTGTAGCTGCGCCAGATTTTTTGCCCGGCGTGCGCAGAGGCAACGGCAGCATCGATATCCTGCTGGCTGGCGCCTGAAATTTCTGCCAGCACTTCACCGTTGGCAGGATTGATGGTGGTGAATGTTTCGCCCGTTCCGGACACTTCGCGTCCGTTGATGTATAAACCACGGCGTTGCAACTCGGCCATGTCTCCTCCTTTTAAGGGGTGGGTGCGCTGGTTAACCACAGCGCTAAATTTTGATAGCAGAGTGAACGAGCCTGCTCCAGGCCCTGTTCCATCGGCTGAGAAGTCAGCGTCATCCGTAACCATGTACCGTCAATAAGTGCGGCCATGCTGGCTCCGGCGGCACGCGCCTGCTCTTTCGGCAGCACGCGACTGAAATGTGCCGTCAGGTTGGAATAAAGACGGCGGTCGTTAATGCGTTGCAGACGATGCAGATTGGGCTGATGTAAACTGTTAGTCCAGAACACCAGCCAGGTTTTCAGCACCGGTGAGGTGATATCTGCTACGTCAAAATTGCCGTTGATGATAGCCGTAATTTGCGCCTGAGGGTCCGCCTGTGCATCAGCCCGGTGGCGCTCCAGCGCCTTGTACAGGTCTGACATTATCTGGCGCATACAGGCATATAACAGACCGTTTTTGTCACCAAAGTAGTGGCTGACAATGCCGGTTGATACCCCAGCCTCTTTCGCTATTAGCGCCAGGCTGGCATCTGCCAGCCCAACCCGGTCTATCACTGTCAGAGTGGCATTAATTAACTGCGCCTGACGGATCGCCTTCATTCCTATTTTTGGCATCGGCTTCATCGGTTTTGGCTATTGAATGAGAGTAATTGTAGACGTTTTATATTGAACGTTCAATCAATAAAAACCTTTAATGTGGTTGAGGCGTTTTTTTAGATCAAAAATTATCGCTATTTTTGTGACCTACATCACTCAAAGTGGGTTTAGCATGAATTCCGCCTGCTTGATCTTGCTAGCACTATGAATAACCACTGTTTTTAGATCTTCAGTTAGCATAAATACCCATCGATAAACCTTTGTGTAGCAGATGTCGCCATACACGAAGGCGCTAGCGAAATTATCTGCACAATGAACAAATTTCACGCCACCCACCCTCACTTAGGTTGGTTACTTGTTGTAAAACAGCATATTTAACTATTGAATAACAAAAACCACTCAGTTATCGCTATAAAAATGCGCGATGACGGTGATGAAAAAAAACTTGCCTCTGTGGGTTCGATCGGCGAAATTATCCGGCGTTTTTCAACTTCTATAACTATAAGACGAGCGTACGTCCCGCGTTGCGTCGACTTAATTCCTGCCACAAAACAGGTCAAGAATTCAGAGGTACAAGTGTCAACTGCAAACAAACAACCCGAGGCACCAAGCCTCAACGCTTTCAAACAACCTAAAGCGTTTTATCTGATCTTCTCTATCGAATTATGGGAACGTTTCGGCTATTACGGACTACAGGGGATCATGGCGGTCTACCTGGTGAAACAGCTGGGCATGTCCGAAGCACAGTCGATCACCCTGTTCGCTTCCTTCAGTGCGCTGGTCTATGGCCTGGTGGCCGTGGGCGGCTGGCTGGGAGATAAAGTGCTGGGGACCAAGCGCGTTATCGTACTGGGTACGCTGGTACTGGCGCTGGGCTATGCGCTGGTCGCGTGGTCGGGCCATGACGAGGCGATGGTGTACATCGGGATGGCGACTATCGCCGTCGGTAACGGCCTGTTTAAAGCTAACCCCTCTTCACTGCTCTCGACCTGCTACGAAAAAGATGACCCGCGTCTCGATGGCGCGTTCACCATGTACTATATGGCGATCAACATCGGTTCCTTCTTCTCTATGCTGGCCACTCCGTGGCTGGCCGATAAATATGGCTGGAGCACCGCCTTCGCGCTGTCATTTGTCGGGATGCTGATCACCCTGGTGAACTTTATGTTCTTCCGTAAGTGGGTGAAAAACTACGGCTCCAAAGCAGACTTTGCCCCGCTGAACGTCGGTAAACTGCTGGCGACGCTGGTCGGTATTGCCGTAATGATCGCCGTGGCGACCTGGCTGCTGCACAACCAGGAGATTGCCCGCCTGGTGCTGGCGGTGATTGCGGTTGGTATCGTACTGGTGTTCGCTAAAGAGGCCTTTGCTCTGCAGGGTGCCGCGCGCCGTAAGATGATTGTTGCTTTCTTACTGATGGTGCAGGCGATTGTCTTCTTCGTGTTGTATATGCAGATGCCAACCTCGCTGAACTTCTTTGCGATTCGCAACGTTGAGCACAGCATTCTGGGTATCACTTTCCAGCCGGAGCAGTTCCAGGCGCTTAACCCGTTCTGGATTATGATTTTCAGCCCGCTGCTGGCCGCAATCTATAACAAGATGGGTGACCGCCTGCCGATGCCGCACAAGTTTGCGCTTGGCATGGTGCTCTGTTCTGCCGCCTTCCTGGTGCTGCCGCTGGGGGCGTCATTTGCTAGCCAGCTCGGTATCGTGTCGGTTAACTGGCTGATCCTCAGCTATGCCCTGCAGAGCGTGGGCGAGCTGATGATTTCAGGTCTCGGCCTGGCGATGGTGGCACAGCTGGTGCCGCAGCGCCTGATGGGCTTCATCATGGGCTCGTGGTTCCTGACTACCGCTGGCGCAGCGATGGTGGCCGGTAAAGTGGCGAACCTGATGGCGGTACCGGAAAATATTACCGATCCGCTGCTATCGCTGCACGTGTACGGCGATGTGTTCCTGAAGATTGGGATCACTACCGGCGTGATTGCCGTACTGATGATTCTGGTTGCTCCGCTGCTGAATCGTATGACGCAGGATGAACAGCCGGTTCCTGAGAAAGTCAAAGCCTGACGGCTGACGCGGTAATGATCGGGGCGGCAGCAATGTCGCCCTTTTTTATTGCTCGTCGCCCGCTGCAAGCGAAGAATCCGCATACTCCACGCTCAACCCTGCCGCGGGCAGCAGCTGACGCAGGCGCAGGATGCGCTGCGGTGCCAGCGTCCAGAAGCGTTCTACCCGCCCCTCTCCCGGCCGCTGCCACAACACTTCCGCCCGCCCCTGAATATGCAGCGCCGCTCCCTGCTGAAAGTCCATAACCAGTAGCGCCACGCGCGGCTCCAGCAGTATGTTACCCAGCGTATTCATATAGCGATTGCCGCTGTAGTCCGGGATCAGCAGCTTACCTCCGCTGAGGGTTATGAATCCCGGCACTCCTCCACGATGGGAAATATCCGCGCCGCCCACCCCTCCTGCGCGCCTGGCGTGGCTGGCGACAAAAAAGGTGTCGGCAGCGGCGATCAGATAGCGTGCATCGGCATCCAGCGCGGCAAGAGGCTCCACCCCTGGCTGACGCCTGCTGTCAGGGGGTGGCAGCACCCGTCGCTGAATATACTGCGGGCAGTTACCAAAGCTCTCCTGCACGCGAATGCGCATGCTGTGCTGGTCAATACGCTCAACCACCCCGTTGACGCGATTTCGCCGCCGGTTAGACAGGTCGATGCCCAGCCCGCCAAACGGCATGCCGGGCTGGATAGCGGGCAGATACGGCAAGTTATGCAGCGCGCTGCGCGAAATATCCAGATGCTGTTCATCCGGGGTGGCAATAAACCCCTGCGCCCCCTGAATCAGCGCGGCAACCGGATAACCGTCAGCACCCGCAAAGGTGAGGTAAAAGGTCTGCAGCCCCTGATAAAACAGGCGATGTTGCTCCGGCATCGTCGGGTAGATCGCCGCTTTCACCCGCTGATACCCGGCCTTTTCCTGCGCCTGCTGCTCCCCCCGATGGAACATATTCACTCCTCCGCCGGCAGCGGCAGTGCCGGGAGTGCGACAAAGCCCGGCAGCGCCTCAATACGCTGAAGCCAGCGCTGGATTGCGGGATAGTGACGCAGCGAAATGCCCCCTTCTGGCGCACGGGCGACATAGGCATAGCAGGCAAGATCGGCAATGGTTGCACGCTCGGCGACCAGCCATTGCCTGCTGCTCAGGTGCGCTTCCAGCTGGGGTAAGAATTTTGCCGCCACCGCCCGCGCTGAGTCGTAGTTTTCCGCCACGCCAAACTGCTTAATCAGGCGAGCCGACGCCACGCCGTAGCGGATCTCGCCAGCCGCTTTTGCCAGCCACTGATGCACCGCCACCTCCTGCGACAACTCCTGCGGCAGCCAGCCGCTTGCGGGGGCATAGCGTTTTACCAGCCAGATCATAATGGCATTACTGTCGGTAATCACCGTCTCACCCTCCACCAGCACCGGGATCTGGCCCAGCGGGTTAAGCGCGAGGAACTGCGCGCTTTGCCTGTAGCCAGCATCGGCTTCTACCCAGTCCGCAGAGAGGTTCAGCATACTCAGCAGCAGTTTGACGCGATGAACGTGCCCGGATAGCTCGGTGCCATATAAAGTTAAGCCTGTCATTGTCATCTCCTCGGTTTGAATTGATTAAGCTTACTCTTGCTGAAATCGGCGTAAACGGGCAAAAATAACAATTCATAATTACAAAAAGTGGAACAGTGATGGATAAACTGGACGAGCTGGCGGTGTTTGTTGCCGTGGTGCAGCAGGGCAGCCTGGCCGCCGCCGCACGCAAATTACAGCGCTCTGCTCCGGCGATTACGCGCACGCTGGCGGCGCTGGAGAGCCGTTTTGCCCTCAGCCTGATAGAACGCTCCACCCGGCGTCTGTCGCCGACTCCAGCCGGGATAGCCCTGTATGAGCGTGCAACCGTGCTGCTGGAGGATTATCAGCAGGTCTTAGAAAGCACCACCCGCAATCAGCTGAGCGGTAAGCTGCGTTTAACCGCGCCCGTGATGTTTGGCCGTAAGCATATTGCGCCGCTGCTGCTGGATTTTATGGCGATCTATCCCGATATCCAGATTGAGCTGATGCTGAGTGACAGTTACCAGGACCTGATTGAGCAGGGGCTGGATATGGCCGTCAGAATTGGACAGCTGCGCGACTCCTCGCTGGTGGCGACTGAGGTCGGCCACGTGCAGCGCGTGCTGGTCGCCAGCCCGCACTATATTGCGACCCGCGGTGCGCCTGAAATACCCGGACAGCTGGCAGATCACCCGCTTATTGCAGGGACGATCCCTGCTCAGCAAAGAGAGTGGCGTTTTCGCGCCGAGGCCCAGCAGGAACGCGTGCGCATCACCCCCAGGGTGACGGTCAACGACGTGGAAACCCAGCTTGTCGCTTGCCGCGCAGGTAAAGGCATTGCGCGTCTGTTCTCCTACCAGGTTTATGACGACCTGCAAACGGGTGTACTGAGCGAGGTGCTGGCGCAATATCGCCCGCCGGCGGTTCCGGTCCAGCTGGTGGCGCAAAATGTGAAATATATGCCGGCGCGGGTGCGCGCATTCTGGGATCTGGCCCGCACCAGGCTGCCGGAGATTGAGAGCTTGCGCTGGGTTAAATAATCAGCAATTAATTTGCCTGGCCACTCAAGGTTGTGCTGGCTTTTTGACCAGCCAGGGTTAAGCTGAAGGGATCTGCGCCACTGACGATAAGGAGCAAGTGATGAAACTGTACTGCAAATCCGGAGCCTGTTCGCTGTCACCTCACATTGTACTGCGGGAAACCGGGCTGGATTTTACGCTGGTGAATGTCGATCTGAAGGCTAAAACCACCGAGCAGGGGGAAGATTACCTGCTGATCAACCCGAAGGGTCAGGTCCCGGCGCTGGAGCTGAATGACGGGTCGGTACTGACCGAGGGCGTGGCGATTGTGCAGTATCTGGCGGACCTGAAATCCGACCGCCAGCTGCTGGCACCGGCAGGCAGCCTGACCCGTTACCACACGCTGGAGTGGCTCAACTTTATCGCGACCGAGCTACATAAAGGCTTCAGCCCGCTGTTTCGCCCCACCACGCCTGAAGAGGTAAAAACCCTGGCGCGGGAACAGCTGTTGCAGAAGTTCCAGTACGTGAATAATGAGCTGAAGGAGAAGCAGTGGCTGTTGGGGCTGCGTTTCACCGTCGCCGATGCCTATCTGTTTACCGTGACGCGCTGGGCTCATGCCATCAAGCTGGATCTGAGCGGGTTATCTGCACTTAACGAGTGGTTTGAACGGGTTGCGGCGCGGCCTGCGGTGGCGGCGGCCCTGAAAGCGGAAGGCTTGAATTAACAAAACGGGCAGGCGCATTTCTGCCCTGCCCGTTTCTCTTAGAGTTTTACCGCGGCAAAGTGCTGCTGCGGTTCGGCAATCGCCTGCTGCGCCGCAACCAGCTGCAGTTCATACTCGCCCATCTGATGCGTTTTCAGCATCACCTCATACACCGCTGCCGTCACGTGCTCCAGCGCCTGCTGGAGAGACAGGCCGTGCAGCAGATCGACCAGCAGCAGCCCGCTGGTGAGGTCGCCCACGCCAACCGGCTGGCGCACGCCGAAATCGATCAGCGGGCGGGCAATGTGCCAGGCTTCATCGACCGTCACCAGCAGCATTTCAAAGCGATCGCTGCGATAGCCGGCTCGCGCCAGATGCTTAATTAGCACGACTTTTGGCCCACGGGCAATGAGTTCGCGTGCAGCTGCTACCGCTTCTGCCACGTCCGCCACCTGACGGCCGCTGAGCATTTCCAGCTCCAGCAGGTTTGGCGCAATGATGTCGCTGGCTGGCAGTGAGGCATGAGTATGAAACTCCGCCACGCCCGGCGCCACAATACAGCCTTTCTCCGGATGCCCCATCACCGGGTCACAGAAATACCAGGCGTCCGGATTGGCGGCTTTCACCATGCGCACGATCTCAAGGATAGCTTCGCCCTGCTCGGCAGAGCCAAGATAGCCGCTAAGCACGGCATTGCAGGTTTTCAGGCGGTCAATATCGCCAATCCCGCGCGCGATGTCCGTCAGGTGGCTGGCCGGCATCACGGAACCGGTCCAGTGGCCGTACTGAGTATGGTTGGAGAACTGTACGGTATTCAGCGGCCAAACGTTTGCGCCAAGGCGACGCATGGGGAATTCTGCTGCGCTGTTACCCGCATGACCAAAGACCGTATGAGACTGGATGGAGAGAATGTTTTTCATCGCGCTAACCTGACCTTTCTTGCCATTAAAAAAGCCGGCGTTAACCGGCTTAGGGACGGAGCAAAACCCCGACCGATTTTATTATTTCCAGCTGATTAAGCTGTAGTTCTTTTTACCGCGGCGCAGCAGCGTGTACTTATCGAACAGGCGGTCATCAGCGCTAAACGCATACTCGGCGTTAGTCTGCAGCGTGCCGTTAATGCTGACGGATTTGGCATCAATCAGTTTGCGCGCCTGCCCGCGGGAGGGGGCCAGTTCAGAATCAACCAGCGCCTGCTGCAGATCCTGACCGGACTCCAGCTCCACGCCCGGCATACCGTCCTGCGCCAGCTGCGCCAGATCCTGCTCTGTCAGCTCGCTCAGTGCGCCGGAGAACAGGCTTTGGGTGATGCGTTTAGCCGCCACCAGGCCCTCTTCGCCGTGCACCAGTCTGGTGACCTGCTCGGCCAGGACATACTGGGCGCGGGGTGCTTTGCCGCTGTTTTTGTCTTCTTCTTCCAGCGCATTGATCTCGTCAATGCTCATAAAGGTGAAGAACTTCAGGAAGCGATAAACGTCAGCGTCAGCGGTGTTGATCCAGAACTGATAGAACTTATACGGGCTGGTTTTCTTCGCGTCCAGCCACACTGCGCCACCTTCGGTCTTGCCAAATTTGGTGCCGTCTGACTTGGTGATCAGCGGAACGGTCAGGCCAAAGACCTGATTCTGATGCAGGCGGCGCGTCAGATCGATGCCGGAGGTAATGTTGCCCCACTGGTCGGAACCCCCAATCTGCAGCGCCACGCCGTGACGCTCGTTCAGGCAGGCAAAGTCATAGCCCTGCAGCAGGTTGTAAGAGAATTCGGTGAAGGAGATCCCCTGGTCATCGCGGTTCAGGCGCTGCTTAACGGCTTCCTTGTTGATCATCTGATTCACAGAGAAATGCTTGCCGATATCACGCAGGAAGGTCAGCACGTTCATGCCGCCAAACCAGTCATAGTTATTGGCCGCAATGGCGCTGTTGTCACCGCAGTTAAAATCGAGGAACGGTGCTACCTGGTGGCGGATTTTTTCCACCCACTCATTCACGGTATCGCTGGTGTTCAGCTTGCGCTCGGCCGCTTTAAAACTCGGGTCACCGATCAGACCGGTAGCCCCACCGACCAGTGCCACAGGCTTGTGTCCGGCATCCTGAAAACGCTTCAGGCAGAGCAACGGCACCAGATGCCCCAAATGCAAGCTGTCGGCAGTCGGATCGAAACCGCAATAGAGAGCGATTGGCCCCTGTGCCAGTCGTTCTGCTAACGCTTCCTCGTCCGTTACCTGGGCAACAAGGCCCCGCTCTTGCAATTGTTTGATCAGGTTACTGCTGGCCATCTAAGACTCCATGTAAAAAAAGTCTGCACCTGGGCTGGTACACAGCTTTCCGCTGAAACGCGGAGAAAAAATAAGGGGTATAGAATAAAGCGCGGGATCGGGCTGGTCCAGCGCTTAGCGGCATTATTTCGTGTTTACGGTGCCAGGCGGTCAATTTTCCACGCATCGCCTTCGCGCTGGTAGAAAAATCGGTCATGCAGGCGGTGAGCCCCCCCCTGCCAGAACTCCATTGAGTCGATTTTGATGCGGTAGCCACCCCAGAAACTCGGCAAGGGGATCTCGCCCTGCTGAAACTTCTGCTTCAGCTCGAGGAACTTGCCTTCCAGCACGCCACGCGCCGAAATACGGCTCGACTGCTTTGACACCCAGGCACCGAGCTGGCTGTCGCGCGGGCGGCTGTGGAAATACTTCACCACTTCCAGCGTCGACAGGCGTTCCACGCTGCCCAGCACCATCACCTGGCGCTCCAGCATATGCCATGGGAACAGCAGGCTGATGCGCGGATTGGTTTCCAGCTGCTTCGCTTTGCGGCTCCCCAGATTGGTATAAAACACCATACCCTGAGCATCGAAATGCTTGAGCAGCACGATACGTTGATAGGGCTGGCCCTGCTCGTCTACGGTCGCGACGCTCATGGCCGTCGGATCCGGCAGCTGAGCCTCAACCGCCTGGTTAAGCCAGTGTTCAAACAGGCTCAACGGGTCTTCAGGAAGATCCTTGCGGCGCAGGCCACCGCGCGTATATTCACGGCGCAGATGGGCTATTTGTTGCAGGTGATCGCTGTCGGTCATCATTGCGGCTTCTGAGTAGTGAGGGATACGGCATTGTGCGCCGCACCCTGCAATATTTCAATCAGTTAACGGGCTGGAACCTGCTGACAGTCGTTAATAATTATTCGGTCGTTGCGCTCAACAAAGGCACTCTCGCCCTTTGACCAGAAGGTATAATGACCGTCACTGTAGCGGGTGCCGGAAGCCGCAACCTGCTGCTTCAGAACCAGCTGTTCACCGTCCAGAATCAGGCTCACTTCCTCTTTGCTGTTATCCAGCTTCACCGTCAGCGGCAGGGTGCCACAGGTATAATGCAGTGTTTGCACCTGCTCTTGATCCTCTGGCTGGAAATAGCTACAGCCGGACAGGGCAACCAGTAAGCCTGCGAGATACCACTTTTTCATCATTCACTCCTTGTTAGTTCTCCACTCTGCAGTCAGGGTAGAGTGCCGTTTCAGACGATGCAATCAGCGAATTGGACGGTTTGCCGGGAATATTGCCCCGATAACAGAGGCTTCGCGCGCGCCGGTAACGGAGGGCAGATTGCCCGGCAGGCCGCTCAGCGTGCGCCAGGCTAGCCAGGCAAATGCCAGCGCCTCCATATCGTCTCCGCCGATCCCTGCCTCGTCCGTGCTGCTGACTTCGGTTCCCGCCAGCTGCGCCGCAATGCGCGCCATCAGCAGTGGATTACGCCCGCCGCCGCCACACACCAGCAGACGGTCACAACCGCCGCTCAGCAATACCTGCTCGCAAATCGTGGTGGCGGTCAGTTCCACCAGCGTCGCCTGCACATCCTGCGCTGCCAGCCCCGGGAAGGTGGAGAGTTGCTGTTCCAGCCAGCTGAGGTTGAAGTATTCTCGTCCGGTGCTTTTCGGTGCGGCCAGGGCGAAGTACGGGTCGCTCAGCATCTGCTGCAACAGCGGCCAGACTACGCTGCCCGATGCTCCCCATGCGCCATCCTTATCGTATGGCAGCCCCTGCTGACGCCAGACCCAGGCGTCCATCAGCATATTGCCGGGACCGGTGTCAAAACCGCGCAGCGTTTTGCCCGGCAGTAACAGGGAAAGATTGGCGATGCCACCGATATTCAGCACCATTCGCCGCTCGGTGGGATGGCTGAGCACTGCGTGATGAAACGCCGGGACCAGCGGCGCACCCTGCCCGCCAAGGGCCATATCGCGGCGGCGGAAATCGCCCACTACCGTAATCCCCGTCGCGGCAGCAATCTGGTTGTTGTCACCGATCTGCAGAGTGTTTGGCGCATCCCCCAGCGGCTCATGCCACACCGTCTGCCCGTGGCAACCTATGGCGACAATCTCCTCGCTGGCGATCCCCTGCTGTTTCAGCAACGCCTGCACGGCCTCGGCGAACAGTCGTCCCAGGCGGGTATCCAACTGGCCTAATTGTGAAAGCGTTAGCGACTGTCCCTGACATATCGCAAGGATCTGCAAGCGCAGTTCCTGAGGGATAGGATGACTGTAGCTTGCCTGCTGTGCCACCATCTGACCATCAATGGCGGCCAGTACCACATCAATACCATCAAGACTGGTACCGGACATCACGCCAATGTAGCGCCCTGAATTCATGCTTTACCCCTACCCGGGTGTGAGTTTCATGCTCCCAGCCTGGCAAAATTAACGCCGCAATTCTATGATTTAGGCATCTTTAATTGGCGATGAAATTTATCTGGCATTTTATGTTGTGATTGAAGCGACGTTTAATCGCGTTGCATTATGTTTCTGCGGTGCTTTTACAAACTATTAGTGAGTAACGTGCCGGTTGTGCCATATAATAATGCTATTGACCGCTGCTATGGTTGGCAGCACCTGTAACAGATAGGAGTTCTATTATGATGAAGCGTTTAGTCGTGGTGGCGCTTGCCGGGATGACGCTAGCTGGCTGTGTGAATGACAACACCCTTTCCGGTGATGTTTACAGTGCCTCTGAAGCGAAACAGGTGCAGAGAGTGACCTATGGCACGCTGGTTTCTGTGCGTCCGGTACAGATCCAGGGTGGCGATGATAGCAATATTATCGGGGCGATTGGTGGTGCAGTGCTGGGTGGTTTCCTTGGTAACACCGTCGGTGGCGGTACCGGGCGCAGCCTTGCCACGGCAGCCGGTGCCGTGGCGGGTGGTGTAGCAGGCCAGGGCGTGCAGGGCTCTCTGAACAAGAGCCAGGGTGTAGAGCTGGAAATCCGTCAGGATGATGGCAACACCATCATGGTGGTACAGAAACAGGCAGCCAGCCGTTATGCCGTTGGCCAGCGTGTTTCCATGGCGTCAAACGGCAGCCAGGTCACCGTTTCCCCACGCTAATCCGCAATCCGCTCGTATGATAAAAAAACCGGCCTGAGAGCCGGTTTTTTTATTCGTCTTTTCCCTGAAGTTCAAGGATATTTTTTTCCAACCTGGCGATCAGCGTCACCATCTTGTCGATCTCCGCCTGCGAAATGCCCGCGAGGATATCATCGCGAGTGGCGTCAATAACGTGCTCAACCTGAGTGATAATCGGCTCGGCCTGTTGTGTCAGCTTGATGCGTTTCGCCCTGCGGTCACTGGCGCAGGTGCTGCGCGTAATCAAACCTTTCTCTTCAAGCTGGTCCAGCGTGCGTACCAGAGAAGGCTGTTCGATACCAATGGCTTTTGCTAACTGAATCTGCGACTGCTCAGGCGGAAGCTGATGGATATTATGCAACGTAACCCAGTGGGTTTGCGTCAGCTCCAACGGCTTGAGTCGCTGATCGATCAGAGCACGCCAGATGCGTACTAATCTTGCAAGGTCGGTTCCCAAGGGGGTATCCAATTTCAACTCCTTATAATTAGCTTGCTAGCTATCACGCCTCATTCTAGACTATTCTGCGAGTTTACAGGACAAAATACAAATCCATCCTTAGAGATGTCGTATTAAGTTGTCGGTCGCCTGCAACGCACCGGGAAGAAGGATTCAGCGTTTGATAACATCACTTTTGCCCTCAGCAAGTCCCTTCACCGACCTGGTGTTGGGTGCTTCGCTCTATTTTCCACCGCTGTTTAAAGCCGTTTTACTCGGTTTTTTCATCTGGCTGCTGCTTCACCCCCTGCTGCGAGACTGGATGTATTCAGGTGAAATCTGGCACCCCACGCTACTGGATCTCTCGCTGTTCATTCTCTGCGTAGCAGCTTCGCTGTGGCTATTCATCACCGGGTAAGACTATGAAACTGAGTTCACTGAAGTACTTTTCAACCCTGATTTTTTTCACTGCTGCGATCGCGGCGGGCTGGTGGATGTGGAACTACTACATGCAGTCGCCGTGGACGCGTGATGGCAAAGTTCGTGCTGAACTGGTGAGCATCACGCCGCAGGTTTCCGGACGAATTGAGAAGCTGGACGTTGAGGACAACCAGTTTGTTCACAAAGGGGAGCGGCTGTTCACGCTGGATGATGAACCTTTCCGGATTGCCGTGCTCAATGCAGAGGCAAAGCTGGCGCAGGCGCAGTCTGACCTCGTCAAAGCAGAGCATGAAGCCCGCCGCCGCCAGAACCTGCCGCGTAATGTGATTTCCGCAGAAGATCTCGATGCGGCCAACCTGCAGGCAAAATCGATGGATTCAGCCGCGAAAGCTGCGCAGGCGGAGCTGGATCAGGCTAAGTGGAATCTGTCACAAACGGTGGTTTATGCGCCCACCGATGGCTGGATTAATAATCTGGCTACGCGTATCGGCGATTACGCCACCACCGGAACGCCCCTGTTTGTGCTGGTCGATAGCCACTCTTTCTATGTTGTCGGCTATTTTGAAGAGACCAAGCTGCGCCACATCAAACCCGGTGCGCAGGCCAATATTCGTCTCTACAGCGACGACCGTCAACTCGCGGGAACCGTGCAAAGCATTGGCCGGGCTATCTACGATCAAAGTGTAGAAACTGACAGCGGGCTGACGCCGGATATCAAACCGAATGTTCCCTGGGTCAGGCTGGCACAGCGTGTTCCCGTGCGAATAAAGCTTGCGAACGTCCCTCCGGACGCATCGCTGGTTGCCGGAACAACCTGTACCATTTCGATCCAGCACTGAGGCCCTGATGAATTTTAGCTGGCTGGAATGGCAGCAACTTCCGTGGATCAAAGCCACGAGTGGCCAATGGCGCTATGCCCTGCGCAACGCGATTGCCATGTGTCTGGCGCTGAGCATCGCTTACGGATTACAGCTGGATGAACCCTACTGGGCAATGACCTCCGCTGCCGTAGTCAGTTTCCCTACCCTGGGCGGCGTAATCAGTAAAAGCCTGGGCCGTATTGTCGGCAGCATGCTAGGGGCCGCTGCCGCGCTGATTATTGCCGGGCATACCCTGAACGACCCATGGCTTTTTGCTGTGGCCATTGCTGGCTGGCTGGCGCTCTGCACCTGGGTGTCGAATCATTATCAAAATAACGTCGCTTATGCTTTTTCTTTGGCGGGTTATACTGCAGCAATTATCGCGTTTACCAGCGTCAACGTGGTTGAAATCGATGATATCTGGACTATCGCTCAGGCGCGCGTCTGCGAGGTTATCTCCGGGATCCTCTGCGGCGGCCTGATGATGATGATATTGCCCAGCACCTCAGATGGTGATTCGCTGATTCGCTCGCTGAAAGAGATGCACGGCAAGCTGCTGGATCACGCTACCCTGCTGTTGCAGCGTGAAAGCACCGACAATATCCGCCAAGCCCATGAGAACGTTATCGGCCAGATCCTGACGATGAACCTGTTACGTATTCAGGCATTCTGGAGCCATTATCGTTTTCGGCGGCAAAACAATGTACTCAACTATATCCTCCACCAGCAGCTGCGCCTGACCAGCGTCATCTCCAGCCTGCGGCGAATGCTGCTACTGTGGGAAAATCCGCCCGAGGTGCTGTTTAGCGCTATGCATCAGATGCTGGCCGAGTTAGCCCGTGGGGATGCTGACAAATACCGGCTGGCACAAATTCTGCGCTCTGCGGCTCCGCAGGACCGCACGGATTATCGGCATCGTGCTTTCTGGAATCGTTTACGCTATTTCTGCTGGCTGTATCTGAATATCTCGCGCTGGTTACGACAGTTTGAACGCGCAGATAGCCAGGCCTGGCTTTCGCCTCCCCCCTCACCGCCACTGGCGCGCCAGGCCGATGGCGCCGAAGCGGGGTGGAATGCCTTACGCACTTTCTGCGTTATTTTACTGGGATGTAGTTTTTCTATCGCCACTCAGTGGGAGTCGGGACCGTCAGCCCTGACGCTGGCAGCCATTAGCTGCGTGCTTTACTCATCATCCCCTTCCCCTACCAGCAGCGTTTCGCTGTTGTTAAAAACCCTTGGCCTGCTGTCGATATTCAGCTTTGTCATGAAGTTTGGCCTGATGGTGCAGGTTAACGTTCTGTGGCAATTCCTTATTGTGCTATTTCCACTGCTGCTAACTTTACAACTGTTCAAACTTCAGCAAAAAAAACGGGCGGCACTCTGGGGTCAGCTGATCGTCTTTATGGGCTCTTTCCTCGCCGTAACTAATCCACCCACCTATGATTATCAAAGCTTTATCAATGATAACCTGGCCAAAGTCTGCGGCGTGATGCTGGTTTGGATAGCCTTTCATATTCTTCGCCCCAGCTCGGACAAACGCCGCAGTCGGCGCCACATCCGTTCGCTACGCCGGGAGTTCGTTGACCAGTTAGGCAGGCACCCACGGCTCAATCAGGACAGTTTTGAGTCACTGATCTACCACCGCATTGACCAGCTCAATAACAGCCGTGACGATCAGGCCCGTTTGTGGCTGTTGCGCTGGGGAGTGGTACTACTGAACTGTTCGCATATCGCCTGGCAGCTGCGCGAATGGCGCCCTCGAACGCCTGAACTGGCGCAAATCCGCGATGCGGTTCTGAAGGATCTGCAAACCATCATCAGCGAGCGCGGTGTTCATCACGTTTCACTCAATGACACGCTCAACACGCTGCAGCAGCGCATTGATATGTTGAGCCGTGCTCAGGAAGAACAGGAAACGGAACTGGCGGGCATTATCTGGCGCTTACTCTGTTCGTTGTCACAGCTCAGACAGGGCTAAACCCAGTTTTTGCGCAGTCGCTCTGAAAATTAATAACAGGCGGTATTATTTTTACGCAGACAGGTTTAATCTCCTCGCCAGTGAGCATAAAATAGCCGACGGAGAACGACACCGTGTTCAGGGAGGATGAGATGCATACTGGGATGAAAAACAGACACTCGCACGATGATTTAACGGTTATCAGGCTTTCACAGCAAGAAATGCAGCGATCTCAACAGGTGATGGCGTCATCTCTGCATGAGCTGAAACAGGCGCAGCAGGCCTCTGATTTATCACTGCAGGACGTGAAGCAAACGCAACAGGCGATGGCATCATCACTGCACGAGCTGAAACAGGCGCAGCAGGCAACTGATTTATCGCTGCAGGACGTGAAGCAAACGCAACAGGTGATGGCGTCATCACTGCACGAGCTGAAACAGGCGCAGCAGGCGACTGATTTATCGCTGCAGGACGTGAAGCAAACGCAACAGGTGATGGCGTCTTCAATGCACGAGCTGAAACAGGCGCAGCAGGCGACTGATTTTTCGGTGCAGGAGCTGAAAATTTCATTTCAGAAAATGGATGTTTCACAGCAGGAAATGAAGCAGTCGCAGCAGGAAATGAAACTCGATATTCGCGCGCTGCAGCAGGGCCAGTTGGGTCTGGTGAAAGACATTTCGGGGCTGGTTAAACGCCAGGAGCTGGAAGAACTGCGTGCGGAAACCCAGGAAGAGTTTCGCCTGGTGCGTTGTGAAATGCGCAGTATGCGCACCGAACTTAAAGCAGAAATCGGCATCCTAAGAAACGATGCGCGTGCCGATTTCAGGCTGCTGTTCGGAGCGTTAATTACCCTCGCCATTGGCATGACAGGCCTGCTGGCGAAGGCATTTCACTGGATATAAGAGTTTAAGGTACGTCGTATCCCAGTGCAGCTTTACGGATGCGGAACCACTGCTGGCGGTTCAGCGTTATCTGTGTTGAAGCAGCTGAACTGCGCACGCGCTCAATTTTCCCACTGCCGATAATCGGTAATGGTTGCGAAGGAAGTTGCAGTATCCACGCATAAATCAGCTGCTCGATCGTTTCGGCTCCGGTTTCCTGCTGAATGAGCTTGAGCTCATCGCGCAACGGCTGATATTCCGCGCCGGTAAACATTTTACCACCCGCCAGGCATGACCACGCCATGGGTTTAATGCGCAGCTGCTGACACTGGTCGAGAGTACCGTCCAACAGAAGGGGCTGATAAACCGGGGAAATCTCCACCTGATTGGTGACCAGCGTAAACGGTAGTCGCGACTGCAGCAGGGAAAACTGCGTGGGAGTAAAGTTGGAGACGCCAAAGTGCTTAACCTTGCCGCTTTGATGCAACTGCAGGAAGGCACTGGCCACCTCGTCCGCATCCATCAGCGGATCGGGGCGGTGGATCAACAACAAATCGAGATAATCAGTATTAAAGTGACGCAGGGAGTTGTCGGCGCTCTGAATAATATGCGCAGCATCGGTGATGTAGTGGCCAAGCTTGTGGTCTGGGTTCGCCGTAGTGGCAATACCGCATTTGGTCACCAGCTCCAGACGCTCGCGCAGCTGAGGCTGCAAACGTAGCGCTTTACCGAATTCAGCTTCACACAGATAGCCGCCATAGATATCGGCATGATCGACAGTAGTTATGCCGCACTCAAGGTGCTGTTCGATAAAACTGACCAGCTGCTGCGAGGTCATTTCCCACTCCATCAGCCGCCAGTAGCCCATCACCATGCGGGAAAAAACCGGGCCCTGTGGGGCGATCTGCACGCGTTGTAACATCTGTACTCTCCGTTAGCGAAATGACTAAACGCATGATACACCATCACTCCGCACCGGAAGCACGTTGCCGTCAAGCTTACCGTCAAAACAGCGTTGGCTGTTCCGGTTCGTCAGGTGCAGCTGCCGCGCCCACTCTCTGCAGCCGCAGAAAGCGCTGGCGACACAGGCGTAGTACCTCGCGCTTTTGCGCATCACTGAATTTCATCCAGTTAAACCGCTCGTCGCGGCTGCGCAGACAGCCCCGGCAGTATCCGCGATCGTCCGCCTGGCAGATCCCGCGGCAGGGACTGGGTACCGGGAAAAACTCAAGTTGTTCAGCCACCCTAACTCCTGATTGCTCTACCTGATATTTATTGAAGACGGCTCAGTCGATGTCTGCAAGCGTGACGCGGTGGTTTTTACTGAAATAATCGCGCAATGCGCGTATTGCCTGGCGGCTTTTTTCCGGTAAAACCCGTTCGAGCGTCAGCGCCGTTAATTTTAGCGGCGCCGCACGCCACTCCGGTAACAGCAGCATTAGTTGACCACTACGCAGCTCTTCCTGAATTTCCTGCAGCGGCTGAAGCGATAGCCCCATTCCCGCCACGGTAAAAGCGCGCATCACGTGCATACTGTCGCTAACCACCTGCCCTTCGGCAAGACGCAGGGTCAGCTCGCCTTCACGCGGATGATGGAAGTCGATGTGGCGATGAGAGTGGTGTCCGTGGATCCAGCGATGCGCTGACAGTGCCTGCGGCGTCTCCGGTACGCCATAACGGGTAAGGTAAGCCGGTGCCGCACAGATCACCATCGGCCACTCAGCCAGCGGGTGAGCAATGATGTTGGCATCGCTCAACTGGCGGCTAAAACGCAGCGCAATATCAATGCGATGTTCAATCATATCCAGCACGTTATCGGTGGCAATAATACGCAGACGAAGGCCGGGATGCTGCTGCAGTAACGGTGATAGCGCACTGCACAGTGGCTGGCCACCGATCCCCGGCGTAGAACTGATGCGCAGCTCCCCGGTCAAGGTATCACGCATCTCAGCCAGCCTTTGCTCCGCCTCCTGGGCATTTTTAAGCATCGCCTCACAGCCCGGATAGAATGCTGCACCGGCCTCGGATAGCGTCAGCTTACGGGTCGAACGGTGCAGCAACGGCACGCCGACCGCCTGCTCAAGCGCGCGCAAATGCTGACTGACTGCAGAGGGTGACATAGCCAGGCAGCGTGCTGCCGCCGCAAGAGAACCTTCCCTGACCACGGTGGCAAACACCGCCATACGGTTGAGTTTTTCCATGATTAGTAAGTATTACTTCATTATAAAAGCATAAATATGCCACTTATCGCTCTGCTTGTTAAGCTGTAGAGTGCAATACACACTTACAGAGGAGCATTGCTATGAAAATTACCATCATTGGCGCAAGCGGTTTTGTCGGGCCGGACATCGTTAAAGAAGCACTGGCACGCGGCCACCAGGTGGTCGCCGTTTCCCGCTCCGGCAAAAATTTGCCTGTGGATAGCCATCTGACTCAGGCACTGGGTGATATCCACGACAGCGAGTGGTTGAGCGGCGTACTTAACGGTCAGGATGCGGTTATCAGCGCCTATAATCCCGGCTGGGCAGAGAGCGACCTGTTTGAAAAATTCACGCGCGGCAGCAATCAGATTCTGACAGCGGTGAAAAGCAGTGGCGTGCAGCGTTTGCTGGTGGTTGGCGGTGCGGGCAGTCTTGAGGTCGCTCCGGGGGTTGAACTGGTCGATACTGAGGCATTCCCGGCGAATATCAAGCCCGGAGCGCTGGGAGCGCGGGCATTACGTAATCAGCTACAGGCAGAAGAGGGCCAGCTGGAGTGGACCTATCTCTCGCCTGCGGCATTTCTTGAACCCGGGCCGCGCACCGCACAATTCCGGGTTGGCAACACCTCGCTACTGATGAATGGTGATAAGCCCGCTTCAATCAGCGTCGCCGACCTGGCGGTGGCAATCCTTGATGAGATCGAAAAGCCACAGCATATCCGCCAGCAATTTACCGTTGCTTACTAATTTACCCAGCCCGCTGCGGTGGGCTAATCACACGATGGTTAAAAGGTTAAGGTTTACCTAAGGTTTTCTGGCTATGATACGCTAAGATTATTCTGCATTTGGAATGCCATGAAACCCTTGTTTACTAAGTTACGTTGTAACGAAATTACGTTTAATCTTATCGCTGCGCTTTTCTTTACCCTGGTTTTAAACAGTGTCTTTATTGTCCGGGCCTGGGAAACCATCCCTTACCTCCATTTTCCTGACTACCTGTTTGCCGCCTCTATCCCACTGGTGCTGTTCTGCGCGTTCACCCTGATTTTTAGCGTGCTGGCTTTACCGTGGCTGCGTAAACCGCTGCTGGCTGTGCTGATTCTGGCGGGCGCAGCGGCCAACTATTTTATCTACAGTTTCGGTACCGTGATCGATACCAATATGATCCAGAACGTATTTGAAACGGATGTGCAGGAAGCGACCGCACTGTTCAACCTGCGCTATCTGGTGTGGATGCTGCTGCTTGCAGCTTTACCTGTTGCCCTGCTCTGCCTGACAAAAATTGAGAACAATCGTCCGTGGTGGATGGCCATTGCATGGCGCGCCGTGACCTCTCTTGCTGCCGTGGTGCTAATACTGTTGGCCGCGGCGCTCTTCTATAAAGACTACGCCTCAATGATCCGCAATAACAAAGGGCTGGTAAAAATGGTCACCCCGGCGAATGTGGTCAGCGGCATCGGCCACTATGTGGATAATCGCTGGTTTGCTGGCGATCAGACGCTGGTCAAAATTGGCGAAGATGCCAAAAAAGGTCCTGTTATTCTCGGGGCAAAGAAAAAGACCCTGGTTATTTTCGTGCTGGGTGAAACTGCGCGGGCAGAAAACTTCTCACTTGGCGGCTATGCCCGCGAGACGAATCCAAAACTCAAGCGTGATAATGTCATCTATTATCAGCATGCCACCTCGTGCGGCACGGAAACTGCCATCTCTGTACCCTGCATGTTTTCTAATATGCCGCGTGAAAATTATGATGCCAGCCTCGCCCGCCATCAGGAAGGCCTGCTCGATGTGATGGCCCATGCGGGCGTTACCGTAATGTGGCGTGAAAATGATGGCGGCTGCAAAGGCGCCTGCAATCGCGTACCGCATACCGATATGACCAAATGGAACGTCACCGCACTGTGTAAAAGCGATTACTGCCTTGATGATGTTCTGCTGCACCGACTGAATAACTACATTGACAGCGTGAAGGATGACGCAGTAATTGTTCTGCATCAGATGGGCAGCCACGGCCCGGCGTACTATCTGCGTTATCCCGCTGAAATGCGCCAGTTCACGCCAACCTGCGACAGCAATCAGATTCAGGATTGCGACCATCAGGCACTGGTCAACACCTATGACAACTCGATCCTCTATACCGACTCGATGCTGGACAGCACCATTAGCCTGCTAAAGTCATACAGCGATAAATTCAACGTGGCGATGGTCTATCTTTCCGATCATGGTGAATCACTTGGCGAGCGTGGCATGTATCTGCACGGCGCGCCGTATCTCTTTGCGCCCAGTCAGCAAACGCATATTCCCTTGCTGCTGTGGATGTCGCCGGACTATGCCAGTACGTTTGGCATTAATCAGCAGTGTCTGAAACAGCAGGCTGAGCAGGATGATGTCTCGCAGGACAATATTTTTCATACCCTGCTGGGGATGCTTAACATAGAAACTAAAGAGTATCAGCCGAAGCTGGACATGATCCGTTCGTGCCGGCAAGGGGTATAAAGGGTTGAATGCGACCGTTCGGTCTAGTACCCTGCTGCGATGAATAAAACGACCCGCTTTGACACAAGAGAGCATCTGCTCAATACCGGCGAACAGCTCTGCCTGCAGTGCGGCTTCAACGGTATGGGCCTGATCGCGCTGCTGAAACAGGCAGAAGTGCCTAAAGGGTCGTTCTATCACTATTTTCCTTCTAAGGAAGCGTTCGGCGTGGCGATGCTTGAGCGTTACTTCGCCCGCTATCATCAGCGCCTGTCTGACTATCTCAATGATCATCAGATAAGCTATCGTCAGCGCGTACTGGATTACTATCAGCAGTCGCTTTCGTTCTGCCAGGAGAGCAGCTTCGCCGGGTGCCTGTCGGTTAAGCTGTCGGCCGAAGTCTGCGATCTCTCTGAAGCGATGCGCAGCGCGCTGCATGCCGGGTCTGAAGCATTGATGGCCACGCTGGTCAAGGCGCTGATGAAAGCGCAGCAGCAGGGTACGCTGTCAGCCGAAATCAACTGCTCCCAGTGCGCAGTAACGTTATACACTTTGTGGCTGGGAGCCAGCCTGCAAAGTAAAATCTGCCGTGACAATGCGCCGTTGCTCAACGCATGGCAGGAAATGACACGCATTCTACGCGAAGCGTAAAAAAACCACCTTTTCTAGTCGACCGGTCTACCAGGAGTAAGTTATGGAACTGAAAAAACTGTTCACCCCTCTCAAAACCGGCGCAATCACCGTGCCGAACCGCATTTTTATGGCACCGCTGACGCGTCTGCGCAGTATTGAACCCGGTGATATCCCGACTCCGCTGATGGGCGAATATTACCGTCAGCGCGCCAGCGCAGGATTAATTATTACCGAAGCCACACAGATCAGTGCGCAGGCGAAAGGCTATGCCGGTGCGCCAGGCTTACATTCGGCTGAACAGATCGGCATGTGGAAAGCCATCAATGAAGGTATTCATCAGGATGGCGGTCACAGTGCCGTTCAGCTGTGGCACACCGGACGTATCTCGCACACTAGCGTGCAGCCTGAGGGCGCGGCGCCGGTATCGGCTTCCGCCATTAATGCTGAAACGCGCACTTCACTGCGTGATGACGCGGGTAACGCCATGCGCGAAGCCACCTCGACGCCACGCGCCCTGACAACCGAAGAAGTGGCCGGTGTGGTCAATGATTTCCGTCAGGCAGTCAGCAACGCTCGCGAAGCTGATTTTGACCTGGTTGAGCTGCACAGCGCTCACGGTTACCTGATCCATCAGTTCCTGTCCCCTGCCTCAAACCAGCGTGACGACCAGTACGGCGGCAGCATCGAAAATCGCACGCGTTTCGCGCTGGAAGTGGTTGATGCCGCGATCGCCGCCTGGAGCGCAGACCGCATCGCTATCCGTATTTCACCTCTGGGCCCGTTTAATGGACTGGACAATGGTGAAGATCAGGAAGAAGCCGCACTGTATTACATTGCTGAGCTGGCAAAACGCCAACTTGCCTATCTGCATATTTCTGAACCAGACTGGGCGGGCGGGAAGCCATACAGCGAGAGCTTCCGTAAGGCTATCCGTGCCGTTTACCCTGGCGTGATTGTCGGAGCCGGCGGTTACACCGCAGAAAAAGCGGAAACGCTGATTGAACAGGGCCTGATCGACGCCGTTGCTTTTGGCCGCAGCTACATTGCCAACCCGGACTTGGTCGAGCGCCTGAAAAAGAACGCTGAACTGAATGAACCACAGCCGGAAACCTTCTACGGTGGCGGTGCAAAAGGCTATACCGATTACCCGGTTCTGGGCTAAGGGTTCGCAGCGGTTGCTATAACCGCTATACTGGATTTTTTACGTCATCCACCGATGGCGCCGATACATGAGGATGTTATGCGTTTACTTCACACCATGCTGCGCGTTGGCGATCTGCAACGCTCCGTTGATTTTTACACTAAGGTGCTGGGCATGAAGCTGCTGCGCACCAGTGAAAACACCGAATATAAGTACACCCTCGCGTTTGTCGGCTATACCGAAGAGAGTGAAGGTGCCGTTATCGAGCTGACCTATAACTGGGGCGTAGATAAGTATGACCTCGGCAATGCTTATGGTCATATCGCACTGGGCGTAGACGATTGTGCCGCCACCTGCGACCGCATTCGTAATGATGGTGGCAATGTCACCCGTGAAGCCGGCCCGGTAAAAGGCGGCAGTACCATTATTGCTTTTGTTGAAGATCCGGACGGTTATAAAATCGAACTGATCGAAAACAAACATGCTGGTCACGGTCTGGGCAATTAATTGTTTAGGGTGCCTTTTTGGCACCCTCTCCCTTCCTGTTTGCTGCATCCTGCAGTGAAATTTGCCATAATGTGCGCTGCCTTTTTTCCGCCTATGAGATGCCGATGTCTGAATCGAATGAACTGAACACCCTGAGCAGCCGTTTTCGCGGTTTTTATCCAGTGGTGATTGACGTTGAAACCGCCGGTTTTGATGCCAAAACTAACGCTTTACTGGAAATCGCTGCGGTCACGCTTAAGATGGACGACAATGGCTGGCTGGAAAAAGATGAGACGCTGCACTTCCATGTCGAACCCTTTGTCGGCTCAGTTCTGCAACCCGAAGCGCTGGCGTTCAACGGCATCGACCCGAACAACCCTTTGCGCGGCGCAGTGAGCGAGTACGAAGCGCTGCATGCGATTTTCAAACTGGTGCGTAAAGGCGTGAAGGATCAGGGCTGTAACCGGGCGATCATGGTGGCACACAACGCAACTTTCGACCTGAACTTTATGAACGCCGCCGCCGAGCGCGCCAGCCTGAAGCGCAACCCTTTCCATCCGTTTGTCACCTTTGATACGGCGGCATTGAGTGGTCTGGTGCTGGGGCAAACCGTTCTGGCTAAAGCCTGCACCACTGCCGGCATCGCTTTTGATAATACCCAGGCACACTCCGCACTGTATGACACGCTGCAGACCGCGGATCTGTTCTGTGAACTGGTTAATCGCTGGAAACGTCTGGGCGGCTGGCCGTTGCCCGCCAGCGCCGATGATCAACAGCAGGCTTAAACGCGCTGATTGAAAGATAAAAAAAACCGGAGCCATTTGGCTCCGGTTTTTATTTTGGGTGCACTCTCAAGCTTTAACGCTTATTCAGACGCTTCGCTCGGATATTTTGCCGCAGTTTCTTTAATCAGACTCTGCAGTTCGCCGCGCTGGTACATTTCAATGATGATATCGCAGCCGCCGACCAGCTCACCGTCAACCCACAGCTGTGGGAAGGTCGGCCAGTTGGCATACTTCGGCATTTCAGCACGGATGTCCGGGTTCAGCAGAATATCAACATAGGCGAAACGCTCGCCGCAAGCTGAAAGCGCCTGAACAGCCTGCGCGGAGAAGCCGCAGCTTGGCAGTTTCGGGGAGCCTTTCATATACAGCAGGATCGGGTTTTCTGCGATCTGGCGCTGAATTTTTTCAACAGTACTCATAAATGCCTTCCTCAATACGATACTTCGTGTTTAGTTATTGTAGCGATTCTGTCCAGGCGATGAAAATGACATTTTCAGCAACAGCGTCAGCTTGTGCGCTGTCGTGGAACAGGTGATGGTGACAAAATAACATTTTCTTATCATCAATTCTCCCTCTGTCATGCGCGAAAGTGCAGTAACCGCTGACTTAACCACCTGATTGTGCTCAATTTCAAAGCGTTTACTTGATCTGTATTATTGAAACAAAAAAGACCTTACCTTTTGTTAAGAAGTTAGATTAGAATCGGGTCAACCTTCTGCTTTAGCGCAGAAATCACTTTTTCTGGCTGTGTTGCAGTGTTTTGCAGCGCACAAACTGTTAATGAGAACAATGCGTTCACTCATCACACTCATTCTGCTGGCCTTTGCTCAGCTATTTTTTAACCTGGCGCACGCATCGCCACATGCTCCTATTAATGCAAATCAACATAAAGTTGATAGCAGCGCTGCCAGTAAGGATGACCGGCGTAAACGCCGCCCGGTCAAAGCCGCCTCAACCAAAAAAGTCAAAGAACCCCTCAGCAAAAAAAGTAAACAACCAGCCAAAACCACGCGTACAACCGTTGCGCAGAAACTTAAGCTGAAAAAGAAACCTGCTGCTGAGCCGGTAAATAAGATTAACGTCGCAAAAAACAAAACCACGGCTAAAAAGCTGGCTAAGAACGAAGGCAAAAAACGCTACGGTCGCCAGCGCGCAGATAAAAAACTCGAATCGCGCGTAGCAGAGAGTACCAATGCGCCGCTCAAGCTGAGCAAAGCTCACCGCGCGCGCTATCAGAAAGCTCGTGAGACAGCGATGAATAAACTGATGGGTCAGCTAGGGAAACCCTACCAGTGGGGCGGAACCTCGCCAAAAACCGGCTTCGACTGCAGTGGGCTGGTTTGGTATGCCTATAAAGATTTAGTGAAATTCAAGATCCCACGTACCGCGAATGAGATGTATCACCTGCGTGACGCGGCCTCGATCAAACGCGATGAGTTGGAAAAAGGCGATTTGGTATTTTTCCGCATTAATGGTCGCGGCACTGCCGACCATGTGGGCGTCTATCTGGGCGGTGGGAAATTTATCCAGTCACCACGCACCGGCAAAGATATCCAGGTGAGCGCGCTGACGGAAGACTACTGGCAGGAGCACTACATTGGTGCCCGGCGCATGATGACACCGAAAACCATTCGTTAAACGCTAAAGAGAACGGGAGGAGCGACCTCCTCCCGGTGAAACTTAGTGCATTACTGCCGTGATGCTAAACGCAATAATCATCAGCAGTGAACCCACAACCGTCAGCAGTGTCATTTTCATATCGGTATTCATTTCCCCCCCCTTAATAACCCTGTTTAAAGTAAGCCAATAGATTTTCCCACAGTAGCCCGTAAAAATCTCGTTTTCTTTGCGCAGCCTTGCTAGAATTCCTCTTTTCCGTTGCGCAACAAGCACGGAAGTGATTTTACTCAGCACCGCATGTCACTCTACGGACGATTTAACCCCATCCTGACCCTTTGAGACAGCATCCATCATTATTCTGGGCGGCCAGAAATGGCGGTGTTTAGGCAAACGTTTAACCAATTAGTTATCAGAGTGTTACGATAACGCCAGGAGTACGAGTTTAATGGCAACAATTAAGGATGTGGCAAAGCGCGCCGGTGTTTCCACCACCACCGTTTCCCATGTAATCAATAAAACGCGCTTTGTAGCTGAAGAGACGCGTGAAGCGGTATGGACGGCAATCAAAGAATTGCACTATTCTCCCAGCGCCGTTGCACGTAGTCTGAAGGTTAACCACACCAAAACTATTGGCCTGCTGGCAACGTCCAGCGAAGCCCCCTATTTTGCCGAGATTATCGAAGCCATTGAAAACCGTTGCTTTGCTAAAGGTTATACGCTGATCCTCGGCAATGCGCACAACGACATCCAGAAGCAGCAGGCTTATCTGTCGATGATGGCGCAAAAGCGCGTTGATGGCCTGTTGGTGATGTGCTCAGAATACCCCGATGAGCTGATTTCCATGCTGGAAGACAATCGTAATATCCCCATGGTGGTGATGGACTGGGGTGAATCGCGCGGCGACTTCACTGATACCGTACTGGATAACGCTTTCGAAGGTGGCTACCTTGCCGGGCGCTATTTGATTGAACGTGGGCATCGTGATATTGGCGCGATCCCGGGGCAGTTGGAGCGCAACACCGGCGGCGGCCGCCATGCTGGCTTTATCAAGGCTCTTAACGAAGCCGGCATCAGCCTGCGCGATGAGTGGCTGGTGCAGGGTGACTTCGAACCGGAATCCGGCTACCGCGCCATGCAGCAGATTTTGTCACAGAAGCAGCGCCCGACGGCGATCTTCTGCGGTGGCGATATCATGGCAATGGGGGCTATCTGTGCCGCTGATGAGATGGGCCTGCGTGTGCCACAGGATATTTCGGTGATCGGTTATGACAACGTGCGCAACGCGCGCTACTTCACGCCGGCGCTTACCACCGTCCACCAGCCAAAAGAGCGTCTGGGTGAAACTGCCTTTGATATGCTGCTCGACAGAATTACCAGCAAGCGTGAAGAGCCTCAGACCATTGAGGTGCACCCTTCGCTGATTGAGCGCCGTTCAGTGGCCGATGGCCCATTCCGCGATTATCGTCGTTAATCCTCAGGGTGATGTTGCGCAACGTCACCC
This sequence comes from Erwinia aphidicola, assembly GCF_014773485.1. GTDB lineage: Bacteria > Pseudomonadota > Gammaproteobacteria > Enterobacterales > Enterobacteriaceae > Erwinia > Erwinia aphidicola. The sequence goes on from NZ_JACXBP010000007.1 coordinate 236,269, forward strand.
TGGTACGGTTTCACTTAGCCACTCGGCGTTAAGCGTTTCGGTACTGCCCAGATGTTCCAGCAGCCAGCTTAACGCCGGGGAGACGCTCTGCTCTGACCAACTCAGGCAGCACGGGCTATCGGGAAAAGGGGCGGCAAGCGGCAGCTCGCACAACACCCCCTGCTCCAGCCACGGCTGAGCAAAGTGCCCTGGTACCATACCCACGCATAATCCGGCGCGCAGGCAGTCAAACGCGCTATCCCAGTCCGGCACCACCAGCCGCCGCTGGTTATTCAGCGTCCAGGTGGTGCGCTTTGGCAAGGCTCTGGAGGTATCCTCCAGCACCAGCGATGGCCACTCGCGTATCAACTCTTCATTTAACGGGCTGCTGTGGCCAAGCAGCGGATGCCCGGCCAGCACGACACAGCGCCAGTTCAAACTTCCCATATCGCGAAAAGCAAAACGCCCGCCGACAGGAATAGCCTGCGTCGCGCCAATCGCCACGTCGACGCGCCCGTCCGCCAGCGCATCCCAAACGCCGTTGAAAACCTCTGGCGTAATATGCAGCTCCATATCCGGGAAGTGGCGGTAAAAATCCACCACCAGCTGCCGGGTACGCGCCGGACGGACAATACGATCGACCGCGATATTAATCTGCCCACGCCAGCCGTTAGCCACCTGTTGACAGCGCCGACGCGTGGCGAGCATTTTTTTGATGACAACTCTGCCCTCTTCGCTGAATACGCGCCCGGCTTCGGTCAGCACCACGTCGCGGTGCCGCCGCTCAAACAGGCTAACGGCTAGCCACTCCTCCATCTGACGTACGGTATAGCTGACGGCAGAGGGCACGCGATGCAGTTCTGCCGCAGCAGCGGTAAAACTGCCGGTTCTGGCAACCGCATCAATAACTTCCAGAGAATGTTCAGACCACATAGCTTTGCCTTCAATTTTTTTCAACGCGACTGACGAATATTAGCGTTTCACAAGCCAGTCGGCACTCTATTACACTGCGTCGGTGAAAAATTTGTCTGATAAGAGTTAAAACAATGCGATCCAAAGGCTTTATGATTTACCTGGCACTGCTCAGCATGCTGGGTTTCCTTGCTACCGATATGTACCTGCCCGCATTTGGCGTGATGCAGCAAGACCTGGGCAGTGAAGCGGGTGCCATCAGCGCCAGCTTGAGTATATTTCTCGCCGGTTTCGCCTGCGCACAGCTTATCTGGGGGCCACTCTCCGACCGCATTGGCCGTAAACCCGTGCTGCTGATGGGCCTGAGCCTGTTTGCCATTGGCTGCGCGGCAATGCTGTGGGTGAACTCTGCCCCATGGCTGCTGGCGATGCGCTTTGTTCAGGCCGTTGGCGTCTGTGCTGCGGCGGTAAGCTGGCAGGCACTGGTGGTAGACCGCTACAGTGGAGCGCGTGCCAATCGCGTTTTTGCCACTATCATGCCGCTGGTTGCTCTTTCGCCCGCGCTGGCGCCGCTGCTGGGGGCGTGGCTACTGCAGCACTTTTCCTGGCGATCGATCTTCGTCGCGCTGCTGGTGATTAGCATCGGTTTGATCATCCCCACCCTGCGCCTGCCTGCACGCCCGGTAACCGACCATCGCGCACCTAAAACCGTCACTCCGGGCTTCTTCACTCTGCTGAAGTCACCCATTTACAGCGGCAATGTGGCAATTTATGCCGCCTGTTCAGCGAGTTTTTTTGCGTGGCTGACCGGCTCACCGTTTATTCTGGGAAAATTAGGCCTGTCACCCGCGGATATCGGTCTGAGCTACGTGCCGCAAACTGCCGCCTTCCTGATCGGTGGGTTTAGCTGTCGTTCACTGCTGAATCACTTTGCCGGCCGTCAGCTGTTGCCCTGGCTGCTGGCGTTTTACAGCCTGAGTATTGCCGGGCTTTATCTGGTTGCTCAGCAGGCCGAACCTTCTCTGTTTGCGCTGCTGCTGCCGTTCTGCGGCATGGCGATGGCTAACGGTGCGATTTATCCGATTGTTGTCTCTAATGCCCTGCTGCCCTTCCCGCAGGCAACCGGCAAAGCAGCAGCATTACAGAATATGTTGCAGCTGGGTTTGTGCTTCCTGGCTAGCCTGGCGGTATCGACCTGGATTGAGACGGCACTCCACACCACCGCGTTAGTGATGTTGCTGACTATTTTACTGGCAATTTTCGGCTATATTTTACAACGCTCCGCTGATAAAAAACGCCAGTGGGAAAATGCCTCCCAACAGGGCTAAGTGGTAGCAAATCATTTAGTTAGCACCCTAACAATAATGAATTGAATATTGCCTCACGTGAGCATATACTCCGTGAGGCACCATAAAATAATAAGTTAACAACATTTTAAGCGGGGAACGCCTACGGCGCTTTCCTGGTATTGAGATCCTGACAAGGCTGTCATGATGTTCTTCCGCGTGACATTCGTTACGGCCTCTACAGGTTTCAAATCAATCCTCTTTTTTACGTCGGATATCAGGCCACGGTTTTTGCCGTGCGTTTTCTCACAGATCTGTAGAAATTGACTATTCTATTTCTCAGGTTTCAATCACACAGGGTGATGGAGAAGCTATGAGTTCATCGTGTATAGAAGAAGTGAGCCTGGGGGACAACCAGTGGTATCGAATCGTCCAGGAAATGTTAAGCAAAGCAGACATTCAAATTAACGGTTCCCATCCCTGGGACATCCAGGTCCTCAACCCTGAGTTCTTCAAGCGCGTGATGCAGGAAGGATCGCTGGGGCTGGGCGAAAGCTACATGGATGGCTGGTGGGAATGTGAAAGGCTGGATATCTTTTTCCAGCGCGTTTTGAAGGCTCACCTCGATCAACAACTTCCTCATCATTTTCGCGATACTTTGCGTGTCGCCGCCGCACGTCTGACCAATCTGCAATCGCGTAAGCGGGCATGGATAGTGGGTAAAGAGCATTATGATTTGGGGAACGATCTGTTCACCCGCATGCTGGACCCCTTCATGCAATACTCCTGCGGTTACTGGAAAGAAGCGGAAACGCTGGAACAGGCACAGCAGGCTAAGCTGCAGATGATTTGCGAAAAGCTCCAGCTCGAACCGGGTATGTCGCTGCTGGACATCGGCTGTGGCTGGGGAGGCCTGGCTGAATACGCCGCGCGCAACTTTGGGGTAAAGGTGTTCGGCGTGACGATTTCAGCCGAACAGCAGAAGCTGGCTCAACAGCGCTGTGAGGGGCTGGACGTCACTATTTTGCTGCAGGATTATCGCGATCTGAACCAACAGTTTGACCGCATTGTTTCGGTAGGGATGTTTGAACACGTTGGCCCCAAAAATTACGCCACCTATTTTGAAGTCGTGGATCGTAATTTAAAACCTGACGGTCTGTTCCTGCTGCATACCATCGGTGCAAATCGCACCAACGACAATGTCGATGCCTGGATCAATAAATATATCTTCCCCAACGGGTGCCTGCCGTCGGTGCTGCATATTGCACAAGCCAGCGAGCCTCACTTCGTTATGGAAGACTGGCATAATATCGGGGCGGATTACGATCTTACGCTGATGGCGTGGTATCAGCGATTTCTCGCAGCATGGCCGGAACTGGCGGAAAAATACGGTGAGCGCTTTAAACGGATGTTTACCTACTACCTTAACTGCTGTGCCGGGGCGTTTCGCGCCAGGGATATTCAGCTTTGGCAGGTGGTATTTACTCACGGAGCGGAAGGCGGATTACGCGTAGCGCGCTAAAAGTGTCTAAGGGCGACAATCAGTCGCCCTTTATAATGGCTTTAAATCTCTTCCTGCTGTTCAGCTACTGCCGCAGCCAGCAGCGCGGCCTCGCGCTGCGCCAGAACACGTTCTACGGTTTCAACAATCGCCTGCGTATGGGGGTCGATCTCAATATTGACCTTATGGCCCAGACGCTTATTGCCCAGCGTGGTGCGCGCCAGCGTTTCCGGGATCAAATGCACACAGAATTTGGTGCGCGTGACTTCGCCCACGGTCAGACTAATACCGTCGATGCCAATAAATCCTTTATGCAGAATGTATTTCATCTGGCTGGCATCCTGCGGTTTAAACCAGATTTCACGATTGTTCTCTGAGGTGAGAATTTTACTGATTTCAGCCGTCGTCATGATATGACCCGACATCAGGTGGCCGCCGATTTCATCGCTGAATTTCGCCGCGCGTTCAACGTTCACCGTATCACCCACCTGCAGATCGCCGAGGTTAGTGATGCGCAGGGTTTCTTTGACCAGATCAAAGCTGACACGATCGCCATCAACGTCGGTCACCGTCAGGCAGCAGCCGTTATGGGAAACCGATGCACCCAGCTCCAGCCCTGGCAACAATGCCTCCGGCATTTTAATCACATGGGTACGAAAATTGGGTTTCTCTTCAATTGCCAGCACCTCTGCGGTGCCCTGCACAATACCGGTAAACATAACTGTTGCCTCAATCAATGTGTTTTCTCTGCGCTTAGTTTGCCCTGGCATCGTAGCAAAGCCAAATAAACTCCCGCACAATTGCGTGACACAAAGAGCTATTTTTTATGCATAAGATTGGCTATTTCTACTATCAACATTAAACTGGACCACCTGCTCTACTGACATTGCAAAAATGTGTCGACTTTTTCATCAGCAGTGGCTCCCCTCCCGATAATATATAAGGTGTATGCGTGCAGAAGTACCTCTCAGAGGCGCGTCAGTTATTGGCCCTGGCTATTCCGGTGATCCTTGCGCAAGTTGCGCAAACCGCCATGGGCTTCGTTGATACAGTAATGGCCGGTGCCGTCAGCGCCACGGATATGGCCGCCGTTGCCGTGGGAACCTCAATCTGGTTACCCTCTATTCTCTTTGGTCACGGCCTGTTGCTGTCGCTAACGCCGGTTATCGCACAGCTGAATGGCTCTGGCCGCCGCGATCGTATTGGCCATCAGGTGCGCCAGGGTTACTGGCTGGCCGGGATGGTCTCGGTGCTGATCATGCTGGTGCTGTATAACGCCGGTTATCTGATTGGCGCGATGCACAACGTTGATCCGCTGCTCGCCGAAAAGGCGATTGGTTACCTGCATGCTTTATTGTGGGGCGCCCCTGGCTACCTGTTTTTCCAGGTCGCGCGTAATCAGTGTGAAGGTCTGTCTAAAACCAAGCCGGGTATGGTGATGGGCTTCCTCGGCCTGCTGGTGAACATTCCGGTTAACTACATCTTTATCTATGGTCATTTCGGCATGCCCGCCCTGGGCGGCGTCGGCTGCGGCGTTGCCACGGCTTCCGTTTACTGGGTGATGTTTATTGCCATGAAGGCGTGGGTGAACCGCGCTAAGTCAATGCGCGATATTCGCAAGCCAGTCAGCCATACCGGTCCCGACTGGAAAGTGATACGCCGCCTGGCTGGCCTCGGCCTGCCCGTGGCGCTGGCGCTGTTCTTTGAGGTCACCCTGTTCGCCGTGGTCGCCCTGCTGGTCTCGCCGATGGGGATTGTTAAAGTCGCCGGGCACCAGATCGCGCTGAACTTCAGTTCCCTGATGTTTGTACTGCCGCTGTCGCTGGCGGCAGCCACCACCATCCGTATTGGTTTCAAACTGGGTCAGGGCTCTGTCGAGCAGGCGCGCGTGGCAGCCTGGACCGGCCAGGCGGTGGGTATTGGCATGGCCTGCCTGACCGCGCTGTTTACCGTCACCTTCCGCGAACAGATCGCCCTGCTGTATACCGATAACCCGGAGGTGGTTACGCTGGCTGCGCAGCTGATGTTCCTCGCTGCGGTGTATCAGTTCTCGGACTCTATTCAAGTGATCGGTAGCGGTATTCTGCGCGGGTATAAAGATACGCGCGCTATCTTCTTTATCACGTTTACCGCCTATTGGATCCTCGGCCTGCCGAGTGGTTACATTCTGGCGATGACCGACCTGGTGGTGCCCGCGATGGGTCCTGCCGGATTCTGGACCGGCTTTATTATCGGTCTGACCTCATCGGCGGTGCTGATGATTTGGCGCATCTTGCGTATGCAGAGTCAACCTGCTGAGCGCATTCTGCGACGCGCAGCGCGCTAATTTTTAGGCATATTTCGCGCCTGAATGATTAAAATTGCTGCGCTTCGCACAGATGCGCAGCAATCAGCAGGAAAAAACCTTTTTTCTCCTTGCCAGGCGTGCGCAGTGCCGTTAATATTCGTCCCCGCTGTCACCCAGACAGCACAGTGCGTCTGTAGCTCAGTTGGTTAGAGCACCACCTTGACATGGTGGGGGTCGATGGTTCGAGTCCATTCAGACGCACCACTATCTTTTGTTTAAGCAGGACACTGTCTTTGCAAAAGATTTTCGTCAGCACAATGCAGTGATGGCGTAAAAGATAAATAAAAGCGTTCTTAGCTCAGTTGGTTAGAGCACCACCTTGACATGGTGGGGGTCGGAGGTTCGAGTCCTCTAGAACGCACCAATTTCTCCTCCCCTCTGTAGTACACCCGCTAAACAACTACCAAATTCCTGACCAGTGACCGTTTGCGCAACGAAATTGATGCGTATCATCCTGTCAGCGGATTTAACGCTTTTTAATTGGTTTTCGCACACTTAGCGACTATAATACGGAACGTTGTTTCACTTGAATGGTTTCAGCGTATGGTTGCCCCTCATTTTATAACAAGTACCTGTTGCGCAACGTCCTGCTGCGCCTGCGCCGAAACCGCGTCTCAACTTACCCTGCACGCTTTAATTCTGTCACCTATCCTTACTCAGTATTGCCGTTCGCCTGAAGCGCCAAATTTCTCTTCCGGTGGAGACACCGCCGGGATCCCTCTTTATCATCCATCACAACTTAATAGATAAATCGTCATGAAAAAGACTAAGATCGTTTGTACTATCGGTCCAAAAACCGAATCTGAAGAGATGCTGACTAACCTGCTTGATGCCGGCATGAACGTGATGCGTCTGAACTTTTCCCACGGGAATTATGAAGAGCATGGTCAGCGCATTACCAACCTGCGTAATGTTATGAGCAAAAGCGGTCATCAGGCCGCTATTCTGTTAGACACCAAGGGCCCTGAAATCCGCACCATGAAACTGGAAGGCGGCAATGACGCTTCCCTGAAAGCGGGCCAGACCTTCACCTTCACCACCGACCAGTCTGTTATTGGTAACACCAATACCGTTGCAGTAACCTATCCGGGCTTTGCTGCCGACCTGAAAATCGGTAACACCGTGCTGGTGGACGATGGTCTGATCGGTATGGAAGTGACAGAAGTCACCGAAAGCACCGTCGTGTGTAAAGTGCTGAACAATGGCGACCTGGGCGAAAATAAAGGCGTTAACCTGCCGGGCGTTTCAATTCAGCTGCCAGCGCTGGCTGAAAAAGATAAGCGTGACCTGATCTTCGGCTGCGAGCAGGGTGTCGACTTCGTCGCTGCCTCCTTTATCCGTAAGCGTTCAGACGTAATCGAAATCCGTGAGCACCTGAAAGCCCACGGCGGCGAGCACATTCAGATCATCTCCAAAATCGAAAACCAGGAAGGCCTGAACAACTTCGACGAGATCCTTGATGCTTCTGACGGCATCATGGTGGCCCGCGGTGACCTCGGCGTTGAGATCCCGGTTGAAGAAGTGATCTTCGCGCAGAAGATGATGATCAAAAAATGTAATCGTGCTCGTAAAGTGGTGATCACCGCGACCCAGATGCTCGATTCGATGATCAAAAACCCACGCCCTACCCGCGCTGAAGCGGGCGACGTGGCGAACGCCATTCTCGACGGCACTGACGCCGTAATGCTGTCTGGTGAGAGCGCCAAAGGGAAATACCCGCTGGAGTCCGTCACTATCATGGCGACCATCTGTGAGCGTACTGACCGCGTGATGAAGAGCCGTATCGACTCTCAGCACGACAACCGCAAAATGCGTATCACTGAAGCGGTTTGCCGTGGTGCCGTTGAAACCGCAGAGAAACTCGAGTCACCGCTGATTGTCGTGGCGACAGAGGGCGGCAAGTCAGCGAAATCCATTCGTAAATACTTCCCGAATGCGACTATCCTGGCGCTGACGACTAACCCTCAGACTGCCCGTCAGCTGCTGCTGAGCAAAGGCATTGTCACTTCTGTGGTGAACGAAATTGCTTCAACAGACGATTTCTACCGCCTCGGGAAAGAAGCCGCTATCGCCAGCGGCTATGCGCTGAAAGGCGAAGTGGTGGTCATGGTTTCTGGTGCCCTGGTGCCAAGCGGAACCACTAACACTGCGTCCGTGCACGTTCTGTAATATAAATTTACGACTTGCATTAAAAAAGCGCCCTGAGTGGCGCTTTTTTTACAACTTGCGTAGGCTAATTTCACAAAGTCTCCAATCGAAATTAACGATTTAATCACCGCTAAATCTAAGAGCAGTCCGATTAAAATTGCCTGTTTTCGCGGCGTTTTTTGCCAAAACGCCAAAAGAAGATGCTTCTTTGAGCGAACGATCAAATTTAAGCACGTTCTCATCAAAAAATTATTCTCATTAGAAAATACTTTGTGTAATACTTGTAACGCTACATGGAGATTAACTTAATCTAGAGGGTATTAATAATGAATCGTACTAAACTGGTACTGGGCGCGGTAATCCTGGGTTCAACTCTGCTGGCTGGTTGCTCAAGCAACGCTAAAATCGACCAGCTGTCTACCGACGTTCAGACTCTGAACGCTAAAGTTGACCAGCTGAGCAACGACGTGAACGCAATCCGTTCTGACGTTCAGGCTGCTAAAGATGACGCAGCACGCGCTAACCAGCGTCTGGACAACCAGGCTCACTCTTACCGTAAGTAAGAGTTCTGGTTTAAAAATGGCGCACTTAGTGCGCCATTTTTTTTGCCTGCGTTTCGGGGCCTTCCACGGCTTGCTTCCAGCCCCTGCTGCTAAACGCAATCTCAGCCACGCTAAGCGATTTATTCCCCGACCTGAGACACAGTCGCAGGTGCACTGGAGGACGTAGCAGAAGGCGTCTGCTGCGCTACAGCAGGCACAGTATCCTCCGTTCCGGCTTTCTCCCCTTTGTTGACCAGCACCGGCATACCTGAGCGGCGCGTCATGGCAGTTTTGATCATCGCCCTGTCAGCGTCAGCATTCTGCATGAACTTCTTCGCCGCTGCGGTCAGCGTAATCGGCATGGTTTGCGGATCGTCTTTTTCACTGTGCGACAGCGGTTGATGCACCTCCAGATAGCGTTTGCCGTCCGGTTCCACCGCATATTTCACCGGCTGGTTGATAATCTGCACGCGCGTACCTTTCGGGACGCTATTAAACAGCGCCTCAATATCATCTGGCCGCAGGCGGATGCAGCCGGAGCTGACGCGCATCCCGATGCCAAAATCAGCGTTGGTGCCGTGGATCAGGTAGTGCTGCTGGCCGTAGGCCAGACGCAGCGCATACAGCCCCATTGGATTATCCGGCCCGGCAGGCACGGTCACCGGCAGGCTCTTGCCTTCGGCCGCGTAGCGCTTACGGATGTTTGGCGTGGGTGTCCAGGTCGGATTGGGGATTTTCTGGCTGATGCTGGTGACCATCGCCGGCGTGTTCGCCCCCAGCTGGCCGATACCGATCGGATAGACGATCACGCGGTTTTCATCTTTCGGGTAATAGTAGAGGCGCAGTTCCGCAACGTTCACCACAATGCCTTCACGCTTAGTGTCCGGCAGCAGCATCTGGGTAGGGATGGTCAGTTCGCTGCCCGCTTTGGGTAGCCACGGGTCGGTACCCGGGTTGGCTTCCAGCATGCCGAGCAGCCCGATTTTATATTTCGCCGCCACGGCTTCCAGCGGCTGGCCGTCGTTGGGGACGACGTAAGTGGTGTTCTCACCAATCAGGCGGCTGTCGGCAGGGGGTAAAGGGTATTCAGTTGCGCTGGCGTTGTGCGCCCCGGCAAGGAAGGTGAGCGTAAAAGCTGCAGCAAAGCGAGACAGAGGTTTCATGCGCGTTTCCCGGTTATAGGTAGAGAGAGCACCCCGTTCGTGGGGTGCTTACCGGGTAGTGTAGCAACTCAGCCCTGAGTTAAAATCAGCGCTTTCTGACGTATGGCACGAATCATGGCTTCCAGCCCCTGCGAGCGGGATGGGGTGAGCTGCTGCGTCAGGGAGAGATCGGCGAACCACGGGCGCACGTCGAAGTCGACAATCTCCTGCGGCGTCATCTTCTGATAGAGAGCAAAAACGATAGCAATGAGGCCCTTAACCAGCGCGGCATCGCTGTCGCCCTGCAGGCGCACACAGCCACTTGCATCGGTATCAACCACTATCCACACCTGGCTCTGACAGCCGGGTACGATATTTTCCGGCTGCTGCAGGGAATCAGACGATTCTGGCAGGCGTGCGCCTAATTCAATGATGTAGAGATACTTTTCTTCCTGGTTGGCGCAGCGGTTAAAGTTGCGCACCAGCTTGTCTTTATCTGGCAGAGTTGCCATTGCTTCCTCACTTAAAAACGAAGGGGCGAGGCATGCCTCGCCCCTGCGGGTCGGTGCGGGTTGAAACTTAACCCAGCAAACGGTGAATACGTATTAAACCTGCGACCAGACGGTCGACCTCATCTTCGCTATTATACAGCACAAACGAGGCGCGACACATTGCCGGCACCTGATAGTGGTGCATCAGCGGCATGGCGCAGTGGTGGCCGGTACGAATAGCGATGCCGTACTGATCGAGGAAGCTGCCAACGTCAAAAGCGTGATGCTTGCCGAGGTTAAAGGCAATGACGCCGGAACGCTGACGTGGACCATAGATCACCAGATCCGGCACCGTGGCCAGTTTTTCCAGTGCATAGTGCATCAGCTGCTGCTCGCGCTCGGCAATGACCTCCAGCCCCAGTTCACTCACCCACTTCAGCGCAGCACCCAGACCAATGATAGCGCCGGTGTTCGGTGAGCCAGCTTCGAAGCGCCACGGCGCGGCGGCGTAAGTGGTGCCTTTCGTCAGGCTGACGGTGGCGATCATCGATCCGCCCCCTTCCCACGGTGGCATCTGGTCCAGCAGGGCTTTGCGGCCATACAGAATACCAATACCGGTCGGGCCGTAAATTTTATGCCCGGAGAAGACATAGAAATCACAGTCCAGATCCTGCACGTCGACCTGCTGATGCATAATCGCCTGTGCGCCGTCGATCAGAGTCGCAACACCCGCCGCCCTGGCCTGAGCCACCAGCGTTTTTACCGGGTTTTCAGTGCCCAACACGTTGGAGACGTGAGTCACGGCCAGCATGCGCGTACGGCTGTCCATCAGCGCAGGGAGCTGCGCAACGTCCAGCTCGCCATTGGCGGTCAGCGGGATAAAACGCACTTCCGCGCCGGTACGCTCAGCCACCATCTGCCACGGTACGATGTTGGCGTGATGCTCCATCTCCGTGATGATGATGTTGTCGCCTGGCTGCAGCTGACTGCCGCCCCAGCTGCTGGCTACCAGATTAATCGCTTCGGTGGTGCCTTTAACAAACACAATCTCTTCCGCTGAGGCAGCGTTGAGAAACTGTGCTGCCTGTACGCGCACGTTTTCCATCTCGGTGGTCGCTTCCGCGCTCAGCGTATGGATACCACGATGCACAGCGGCATAGCCGTGCTCGTAGAAACGACTTTCGGCGTCAATGACGACCTGCGGCTTCTGCGCGCTGGCGGCACTGTCGAGATAGGCCAGCGGTTGCCCGTTGACCTCGCGCGTCAGTAACGGGAATGCCGCCCGCACACGGGCCAGGTCAAAACTCATTGCAGGCCTCCAGGAAAACGCTGTGCAATGCGCTGCATCACAGCCTCTTTCAGCGTTTCATCATTGATGGCTTCGGTCAGCTCAGCGGCAAAGGCGTAAATGATCATGCGCTGCGCTGCGGCTTCGTCGATACCGCGCGAGCGCAGATAGAACATCTGCTCTTCGTCGATACGACCGATGGTCGCGCCGTGTCCGCACTTCACGTCATCCGCGTAGATTTCCAGCTGCGGTTTGGTGTCCACTTCCGCCAGACGACCTAACAGCAGGTTGTTGTTGCTCATCTGCCCGTCGGTCTTCAGCGCGTACTTCGCCACTTTGATATGACCGTTGAATACGGCACGCGCACGGTCACGCACGATAGTTTTGTGCAGCTGACGGCTCTGACAATACCCTTTGTTGTGCTCAAGATAGGTACGGCTGTCGCACACTTCTTTATCCAGCGGCAGCATCAGGCTGTTAATCACCAGATCGCTGCCCTCGCCTTCCAGCTTGCTGCTGGTGTTGTGACGGGTCAGACCGGCACCCAACAGGAAGCTGTGGCTCTGCACGCGCACATCACGGCCCAGGGTCAGATCGTTGTGTGAGAAGTGGTAGCTGCTCTGATCTTCAAAGCACAGGTTGTAGTGCGTCAGCGCCGCGTTATTGCCCACGTTGGCGGTAAAACGCGCCCCGGTGAAGTGGGTGCTGGCGTTCAGGCTGAGGTAGTGCTCAATCACCGTCGCTTCAGCCGCTTCATCCAGCTGCAAATGGTGGCGATAGTGCGAAGTGTTCATCTCACCTTGCGCGCTGCCGCTGCTGATATGCAGCAGGTAGAGCGGACGGGCAGCAGCTTTGCCACGCGCCAGATGAATGGTAGTCACCTCTTCAGCCAGGCTCTCGGTCAGATGCAGGAACACTTCAGGCTGGATAGGTGCGTCGAGTTCACGACGCTCAGCAGCCTGAGTCACCTGAATATCAAACAGATCAAACTCGGCATCACTCAGCTCAGGGGCGAAGCGGCCATCAACAAACACCAGGCGCACGGCATCAATTGCCAGCGCCTGAGCGTCGACCACATCCGCAGTCAGCACGGCGGGTTTTGGCAGCACGAAGTGGTGGGCCAGCAGTTGATCCAGCGGCGTGTATTTCCAGTTTTCCTGCTTACGCGTTGGCAGGCCTACGCGCAGCAGCTGCTGCCAGTGCTGTTGTGCCTGCATTGAGCGGTTTTCACCGCGCGTTTCAAACAGGTGATGCCACTGTTGCAGCGCGTTTTCACTCTTCGTCGGTAAGCCAGCCATAGCCTTGCTCCTCCAACTGTTTCACCAGTGAGAAATCCCCTGATTTAACGATCTTGCCCTGATACAGCACGTGGACGAAATCGGGCTTGATGTAGTCAAGAATACGCTGGTAGTGGGTGACGATAATAAATGAGCGCTTGCCGTCGCGCAGGCTGTTGACGCCGTTGGAGACAATTTTCAGAGCATCGATGTCCAGACCGGAGTCGGTTTCATCCAGAATGCACAGATCCGGCTCCAGTGCCGCCATCTGCAGAATGTCATTGCGCTTTTTCTCACCGCCGGAGAAGCCCACATTGACCGAACGGGTCAACAGATCTTCAGGCATTTTCAGCAGGTGGATTTTCTCTTCGATAAAGTCCTGGAAGTCAAAACGGTCCAGCGCTTCCTGCTCGCGGTATTTACGCACCGCGTTTACCGAGGTTTGCAGGAAGAACTGGTTGCTGACGCCTGGAATTTCAACCGGGTACTGGAAGGCCATAAAGATGCCTTCACCGGCGCGCTCTTCCGGGTCAAGCTCCAGCAGGTCTTTGCCTTTGAACTCGACGGAACCGCCGGTCACTTCATAATCTTCACGTCCTGCCAGCGTGGCAGAAAGCGTGCTTTTCCCTGAGCCGTTCGGCCCCATGATGGCGTGCACTTCCCCAGGTTTGATTTCAAGATTCAACCCACGCAGGATAGCTTTGTCTTCAACGCTGACCTGTAAATCTTTGATGCTTAACATAAGGTTTCCTTCGCAGTGCTTTCCAGCACTGTTGATAGTTCTTGTGCGCGCAGGGTTAGCCCACGCTGTGTTCCAGGCTGATCGCCAACAGTTTCTGCGCTTCCACCGCAAACTCCAGCGGCAGCTCCGAGAAGACATCCTTGCAGAAGCCGTTAACAATCATCGAAATCGCATCGTCTTCGCTGATCCCGCGCTGCAGGCAGTAGAACAGCTGGTCTTCGCCGATGCGTGAAGTCGTCGCTTCATGCTCCAGCTGCGCGGTGTTATTGCGCACCTCCACATAAGGGAAGGTATGGGCTCCGCATTCAGCACCAATCAGCATTGAGTCGCACTGGGTGAAGTTACGGGCGTTGGTCGCCGTCGGCATGATCTTCACCAGGCCGCGATAGGTATTCTGGCTGGTTCCAGCCGAGATCCCTTTCGAGATGATGGTCGATTTAGTATTTTTACCGATGTGGATCATCTTGGTGCCGGTATCCGCCTGCTGGCGGCCGCTGGTCAGCGCCACGGAGAAGAACTCACCGATGGAGTTATCACCGCGCAGGATCACGCTCGGGTATTTCCAGGTAATGGCCGAACCGGTTTCCGACTGCGTCCAGGACATTTTGCTGTTTTCGCCTTCACACAGCGCACGCTTGGTCACAAAGTTGAGGATACCGCCTTCAGAATCGCCGCCGGAGAACCAGTTCTGCACGGTGGAATATTTCACTTCAGCATCTTTATGGATAATGACCTCTACCACTGCGGCATGCAGCTGATAGGTGTCGCGCACCGGTGCGGAACAGCCTTCGATATAGCTGACATAGCTACCTTCATCGGCAATCAGAATGGTACGTTCGAACTGGCCGGTTTTCGCCGCGTTGATGCGGAAATAGGTCGACAGTTCCATCGGGCAGCGCACGCCTTTCGGGATATAAACGAAGGTGCCGTCAGAGGCGACCGCCGAGTTCAGCGCGGCAAAGAAGTTGTCATTGGCCGGAACCACTGTGCCGAGGTACTGCTGCACCAGTTCAGGATGATCGTGAATCGCTTCGCCGAACGAGCAGAAGATAATCCCCTCTTTCGCCAGCTTGTCGCGGTAGGTGGTAGAGACAGAAACGGAGTCGAAGATGGCATCAACCGCCACTTCCTGCCCTTCACGCACCGGCACACCGAGCTGCTTAAAGGCGTCTTCCACTTCCTGCGTCAGATAATTGGGCGCATCACCGGGTGAGGCCTGGGTAGCCCCTGGCTCAGAGGCGCAGCTATCATCGCAGTTGCCGCAGGACGGCGCGGAGTAATAGCTGTAATCCTGATAATCCAGCTTTTTGTAGTTGGCTTTCAGCCAGTGTGGCTCTTCCATCTCCAGCCAGGCAGCAAATGCCTTCAGGCGGAATTCCAGCATCCACTCAGGTTCATTACGTTTGGCCGAGATGGCGCGCACCACATCTTCATTGATGCCGTGCTCGAACTCTTCGGTTTGCAGTTGGGTAAAGAAGCCCTCTTTGTACTTCTGCTGGCCGCCTTCCCAAACCTGTACATCATCAGATGCGTCAGTATTACGAGACATAGTATTCACTCAACGCCAAAGCTCTCACCACAGCCGCAGGCGTGTTGAGCTTTAGGGTTATTAAATTTGAAAATCTGGTTCAGGCCTTCGCGCACGAAATCAACTTCCGTGCCGTCGATATAGGGCATCGCCTGCAGGGGCACGATCAACGCCGCGCCGTTATGGCTGAACACCAGATCATCCGCCGCTGACTCTTTCACCATATCCATGGTGTAGCCGAAACCGGCACAGCCCGAGGTCTTCACACCCAGCTTGAGTCCCTTGATTTCAGGGTCACCGGCAGTCAGGTTAATGATTTGTTTGGCTGCGCTGTCTGTTAGCGTCAGTCCTTTCCAGATAAAGTCATCTGGAGAAAAAGTGGCAGGATTTGCTGATTGCATAATTTACCTCGCGATACGATAGCCCTTCGGGCTAGTGCCCCTATGTTAGTGATAACCTGAATCACTTCAACCTCTTGTTTTGCAGGGATAAAGGCCAAAGATGCTTTTTAGAGGCTGTTTTATAAGTTTAGACCCTGAAAAACAGAATGCGATCTGCCTCACGAGCCGAACCCTGCGAAAGATAAGCGATTGAAAATAAGATGTTTATATTTTGTTATCACCTGTTAGTTCTTAATAAGAACTATTTTAACCCTTTTGAACGCCCCGCTTATCGTTATCACCGATTTTTCTGAGAGGCGGCATTAATCGATAAAAATTCGCTCACAGTGATTGAATAATGTCGCAGTTATAATATGATAATGATTATCATTAGCGCGACTGGAACCAGCAATGAATCTGTCGATGAGTGCATGGCTGCAACATAAAATTGATCAGTACAAATTTTCCGTACGTGATATCACCGTCGATTTCTACATGGCGCAGGCTAAATTAAACCGCCCGGAGTGCACCATAGAACAGCTGCGCAAGTTCAACGATACCTGTCTGGACATGGCCGAACTCTGTCAACTTAACGGCGACGATCAAAGTTATCTGCACGCAATGGGCAAACTTCATCAACGGCTGGTTATTGAACTAAGCGACACGACACGCGAACGGCTCTATCGGATGCAGGCCTGGCAGCTGGCGCGTCACTCCCTGAGCCGCTTGTGTCATCAGCTGGCGCTGAACGGCGAATGGGATAAAGCTACCCTGCTGCAAAGCGAATTCGTCAAGCACGCTTCATGGATTATGTGATTCTGTAGACCAGTATACCGTGTGCAGGCGATAGGAAAAACCCCGCAAAAAGCGGGGTTATGGCGTGATTACTGCCGTGGTTAAGCGAGAAGTACAGCATAATCTGTCGCTAACGTCGAAAATCTCGATTTGCCAGACCTGATGGCGGCGACCAATATGCACCGCTCGACAAATTCCGCGCACCTCACCGTCACGTGCGGAGCGCAGGTGGTTAGCGTTGACTTCCAGGCCAACCACCTGCTGCTCACCTTCAGTACACAGATAGCCCGCCATTGAGCCTAGCGTCTCCGCCAGCACCACCGAAGCACCGCCATGCAACAGCCCGAACGGCTGACGGGTTCGACTATCCACCGGCATCAGCGCCTCGATACTCTCTTCATTCAGCGCGGTGAAACGGATGCCGATATGCGCCACCATCGTTCCCTGGCTGCGCTGATTAAGCTGCTCAAGCGTGGCTGCGCGTTTCCAGATAGCCATCAGATAATCTCCAGTAAAGCCTGCAGAGGGTGGCGCACACCGCTACCTTCAATGCGCTTAACCTGGCTGCGGCACGAGTAGCCGGTCGCCAGACAGCGCTGGCGCGGCAGTTTTTGCATCGCCTGCTGCCAGGATAGCTCATAAATCCCCAGCGAGTTCTGCAGATTTTTCGATTCGTGGCCGTAGGTTCCGGCCATACCGCAGCAGCCGACGCTGACATTTTCCAGCCGGGCACCAAAGCGGGCGAAGATGTTTTCCCACTGCTTTACCGATCCCGGCAAGGCGGTCACTTCGGTGCAGTGGCCAAACAGATACCACACTTCACCCTGCGCCGCTTGCACCGTGCTGTTCACTTCAGGCAGCGCGTTATGTAGCCACTCATGCACCAGCTGAACCTGGAACTCGCCGCGCTTATCGCCCAGCACCTGGTGGTACTCATCGCGATAGCACAGCACCAGCGCCGGATCGACACCCACCATTGGCAACTCAAGGCGTGCCACCCGATTCAGGAAGTCTGCGGTTTTCTCTGCGGTGCGCGCAAACTGCTGCAGGAAGCCTTTGATATGCTGCGCTTTACCGTTGGGTGAAAACGGCAGCACCACGGCGCGGTAGCCGAGCTTTTCAATCAGCTGGACAAAATCAGCCACCAGCTGCGCTTCGTAGTAGCTGGTAAAGGGATCCTGTACCACCAGTACCTGCTTGGCGCGCTGCGCCGGGCTCATCTGCTCCAGGCTTTCCAGCGTGGTGCTCAGCGCACGGTGCCCGGCCAGCTGCTGCTTGAGCGTCGGCGAAGAGAGCAGCGGAAGATCGACCATACCGATATGACGCTTGCTCAGCGATTTCACCCACGGCTGACGCAGGAAGAAGTTAAAGGTTTTAGGCGCTTTCGCCATCAGCGGCGCATAGCTTTCTACCGTGGCCACCAGATAGTCACTGGCCGGGCGCAGGTAGCGAGTGTGGTAGAGCTGCAGAAAGCGCGAGCGGAAGCCCGGCACGTCGATTTTAATCGGGCACTGAGTCGAGCAGGCTTTACACGCCAGGCAGCCTGACATCGCCTCTTTCACCTCGTGCGAAAAGTCATACTGCCCGCGTTTTGCCTGCCAGCTATTGCGCGTGCGCTGGATCATCCCGCGCAGGCTGACGCCCTGCTCCGGCAGCTGTTTCTCCAGCAGCAGCGGATCCACACCCTGCTCCGCCAGCAGGCGCAGCCATTCACGCGTCAGCGTCGCGCGCCCCTTCGGCGAGTGCATACGGTTGGCGGTGATCTTCATCGACGGGCACATCGGGCTTTTCACATCGAAGTTAAAGCAGAGTCCGTTGCCATTACACTCCATCGCGCCGCGCCAGTCGCTGCGCACGTTAATCGGGATCTGGCGATC
Source organism: Erwinia aphidicola (assembly GCF_014773485.1). Taxonomy (GTDB): domain Bacteria; phylum Pseudomonadota; class Gammaproteobacteria; order Enterobacterales; family Enterobacteriaceae; genus Erwinia; species Erwinia aphidicola. The sequence continues at coordinate 254,504 of NZ_JACXBP010000007.1, forward strand.
GTAAGTACCCCGCTTCACGGCATCGACCTTCAGCATTGGATCATCCACCCCCAGCGGCGCACAGATTTTACCCGGATTGAGACGATTAGCGGGATCGAACGCCGCTTTAATACGGCGCAGCTCTTCATACAGCTGCGGGCCGAAGAAGGAGGGGCTGTACTCCGCACGGAAGCCTTTCCCATGCTCCCCCCACAGCAGGCCGCCATAGCGAGCCGTCAACGCCACCACTTCGTCGGAGATCTGCTTCATCAGCATCTCCTGCTGCGGGTCACACATATCCAGCGCCGGGCGCACGTGCAGCACCCCGGCATCGACATGGCCAAACATGCCATAGCTGAGATTGTGCCCATCGAGCAGCGCCCGGAACTCCACAATATAGTCCGCCAGGTTGTGCGGCGGCACGCAGGTATCTTCAACAAACGGGATTGGCTTGGCGCGGCCTTTGGCGTTACCCAATAGCCCGACCGCCTTTTTACGCATGCCGTAGATGCGCTCAATGCCGGAGATGTCATCACACAGCTGATAGCCAATCACGCCGCCCTCACGCGTCGCCATCAGCGTATCAAGCCGGGCGCACAGCGCCTCAACCTGGCCATCAATCAGCGGCTTATCATTCCCTGCGAACTCGACCATATTCAGTCCGAGCATCTCTTTATCCGGGACGTCGGTAATCAATTCGCTAACCGAGTGCCAGACGATATCTTCACGCGCCAGATTCAGGACTTTCGAGTCGACGGTTTCTACCGACAGCGCTTTCGCTTCCACCATAAAGGGGGCATTGCGCAGCGCGGAGTCGAAGGAGTCATACTTAATATTGACCAGCCGCCGCACTTTCGGGATCGGGGTAATATCGAGCTTCGCTTCGGTAATAAAGGCCAGCGTCCCTTCCGCACCGCACAGAATGCGCGTCAGATCGATGTTTTGCAGATCGTCGCTCAGCACGTGGCGCAGATCGTAACCCGTCAGGAAGCGATTCAGTTTGGGAAATTTATCGATAATCAGCTGGCGCTGCTGACGGCAGCGATCCAGCACCACGCGGTAAATATTACCCTCGGCACCCGGCTGCTGCGCCAGCACTTCAGCCTCGCTCACCGGCATCGTGCGGGTGTCCAGCACCTCACCGCCCAGCAGCACGGCTTTCAGCCCCAGCACATGGTCTGAGGTTTTACCGTAAACCAGCGAACCTTGCCCGGAGGCATCGGTGTTAATCATACCGCCCAGCGTGGCGCGGTTGCTGGTCGACAGCTCAGGGGAGAAGAAATAGCCAAACGGTTTAAGGTAGGCATTGAGCTGGTCTTTTACCACGCCAGCTTCAACTCTTACCCAACCCTGTTCGACATTGATCTCGAGAATATTCTTCATATGCCGCGACATGTCGACCACGATACCCTGATTTAACGACTGTCCGTTGGTGCCAGTGCCGCCACCGCGCGGGGTAAAGCTCAGGGTACGGTATTTCTCATCAGCTGCCAGGCGGGCAATCAAGGCCACATCGGCGCTGGAGCGGGGAAAGAGGACAGCATCAGGCAGCAGCTGATAGATGCTGTTGTCGGTGGACATAATCAGCCGATCGGCATAGCTGGTGGCCGTATCGCCGGTAAATCCGTGCTGCTTTAACGCATCCAAAAAATTCAGCACCGGTTGAACGAGGCCGGGTGCCTGGGAAATCTGTGGGATCATTATCGGGTGACCAAAAAGTTGTGTGAATCGTTTGCGTTGCTCAAATGGCGCAGTTATCCGTTTTATCACATTTTTTTATCACCTGCCGTTATTTCAAAAAATGAGGCAAAAGAATAACCTGTTGTCTCTGTCACAAAATCATTTAATACATCATGCTTAAGCAGTCAGGCTCAGCGTAACCGCTTTGCTGGCACTGATTTTAGAGAGATATCGCATCATTGTTCTTTTTACTTGAGGTCACTTTTCGTCAATGAAAAACGCGCAAACAGGCTGGGATTTACCGCAGATCATTTTCTCGTTGCTGTTTATCAGCATCATGATCGTCGCGTGCTTTTGGGTCGTACAGCCATTTATTCTCGGCTTTGCCTGGGCCAGCATGGTGGTGATCGCCACCTGGCCCCTGATGATCAAAATTCAGGGCCTGCTGTGGGGCCGCCGCGCGCTGGCCGTGTTAGCCATGACCATTCTGCTTATCCTGGTGTTTATTATTCCCATCGCCATGTTGGTTAACAGCCTGGTAGAGAACGGCGGCCCCCTGCTGGCGTGGCTGACCTCCGGCAAGCTGCAAATGCCCGATTTACACTGGCTGCGTGAGATCCCACTGGTCGGCAGAAAGCTCTATTCCGCCTGGCACAAGCTGGTGGCCGGTGGCGGCAGCGCCATTATCACTCAGGTTCAGCCTTATATTGGCCGCACTACCGGCTTTTTCTTTGCCCAGGCCGGGCATTTTGGTCGCTTTATGCTGCACATCGGTCTGATGCTGCTGTTTAGCGTGCTGCTTTACTGGCGTGGTGAACAGGTCGGTCACGGCATTCGCCACTTCGCTTTCCGCCTGGCGTCACGTCGCGGCGATGCAGCGGTGCTGCTGGCCGGTCAGGCGATCCGCGCCGTCGCGCTCGGTGTGGTGGTGACCGCGCTGGTGCAGGGCGTGCTGGGCGGCATTGGGCTGGCGATCTCCGGAATTCCTTATGCGGCCATTTTGACGGTACTGATGATTCTCTCCTGCCTGGTACAGCTCGGTCCCTTGATTGTGCTGGTCCCGGCGATCGTCTGGCTTTACTGGAGTGGCGATACCACCTGGGGCACCGTGCTGCTGATCTGGAGCTGCGTGGTAGGAACACTGGACAATGTTCTGCGCCCGATGCTGATCCGCATGGGGGCCGATTTGCCGATGATCCTGATACTCTCGGGGGTTATTGGCGGGCTGGTGGCGTTTGGCATGATAGGATTATTCATCGGGCCAGTGGTGCTGGCGGTCTCATACCGCCTGGTATCCGTCTGGGTGCATGAGTCGCCCCCTCCAGAAGAGGATGCGCTGGCCGTGGTGGAAGAGCTGGCCGAAATAGAAGCCGAAACGCACCAGCCAAAACCATAATTTTGTCAATTCTGCGGTCGGTAGTCCCGGCCGCAATCATTAGCCATCAGAATACTTACCCGCCGTGAATTAAGAATTCCATTAACGATATTTATCTCTAAACCCCCTTTTTTAGCCTTTTCAACATGACTTAACCTATATTGCTCATATTTTACCCATCTTTTTCAGCACTGTGGTGGGCAATCCGAGTTAAAAGATTATCACTTTTAAACTAATAAGAGGATTCTTAAAGACTCCAGGAACGCGGTTGCATAGTATGGATAACAAGTTTGAGATCAACCCACTGATTTTTAAACAAAGCATTTCCCCCTGAGTGAAGTACAGAATTGCTGTGTGTAGTCTTTGCCCATCCCCTGTGATGGGCTTTTTTTTTGGCTAAAATTTGCGATAAAAAAAGGCTAACCAGAGAGTGGTCAGCCGGAGGGTGTTCGCACAACTTATGTCGTGGTCGACCATTTTTGGTCGACCAGCGAGTGATTATTGCAGCGGTCTGACCGCAAAAGTGGGTCAGCCGCGACTGATGAAGGCGGTGATTACTTCTTCAACTCGGCCAGGCTCAGCCAGGTCTGCACCACGGTGTCCGGGTTCAGTGACAGGCTGTCGATGCCCTCTTCCATCAGCCACGCCGCGAAGTCTTCGTGGTCTGAAGGCCCCTGACCGCAGATGCCGACGTATTTTCCCTGCTTCTTCGCGGCGCGGATCGCCATCGAGAGCAGCGCTTTCACCGCATCGTTACGCTCGTCAAACAGCTCGGATACTACGCCAGAGTCGCGATCCAGCCCCAGCGCCAGCTGCGTCATATCGTTAGAGCCGATTGAGAAGCCGTCAAAATATTGCAGGAACTCGTCGGCCAGCAGCGCATTCGACGGGATTTCACACATCATGATAATCTTCAGCCCATTCTCCCCGCGCTTCAGACCCTGACGCTCCAGCTCTTCCACCACCGCTTTCGCCTGCGCCACGGTACGGACAAACGGCACCATCACTTCGACATTGGTCAGCCCCATATCATTGCGCACGCGCTTCATCGCCGCGCACTCCAGCGCGAAACAGTCACGGAAGCTGTCGGCCACATAGCGCCCGGCACCGCGGAAGCCAAGCATCGGGTTCTCTTCTTCCGGCTCGTAGCGCTCGCCGCCCACCAAGTTGGCATACTCGTTGGTTTTAAAGTCCGACAGGCGCACAATCACGCGCTTCGGCGCAAAAGCGGCACCCAGCGTGGCAATCCCTTCCGTCAGGCGGGCGATGTAGAACTCTACCGGGTCATCGAACCCTTTCATCAGCGCGCGGATCTGCTGCTGCAGCTCCGGCGTCTGCTGGTCGAACTCCAGCAGTGCTTTCGGGTGCACGCCGATCATCCGGTTGATGATGAACTCCAGGCGCGCTAAACCTACGCCTTCGTTCGGCAGGCAGGCGAAGTCAAATGCCCGGTCAGGGTTACCGACGTTCATCATGATCTTCAGCGGCAGCGATGGCATCTCGTCAACCTGCGAGCTCTTCACTTCAAAGTCCAGCAGATCGTTGTACACGTAGCCGGTATCGCCTTCCGCACAGGAGACGGTCACTTTATTACCATCTTTAAGAATATCAGTGGCGTTACCGCAGCCAACCACCGCCGGGATACCCAGCTCGCGGGCGATAATCGCCGCGTGGCAGGTTCGGCCGCCGCGGTTAGTGACAATCGCTGACGCCTTCTTCATGATCGGCTCCCAGTCCGGGTCGGTCATGTCCGTCACCAGCACATCGCCTTTCTCAATGCGGTTCATTTCGCTGATGTCGTGGATCACTTTGACTTCACCGGCACCAATGCGGTGACCGATAGCACGGCCTTCAACCACTACGTTGCCTTTACCCTGCAGGGTGTAGCGCTCCATCACCGAGCCATTGGAACGCACGGTTTCCGGGCGCGCCTGTACGATAAACAGCTTGCCGGTGTGTCCATCCTTCGCCCACTCAATATCCATCGGGCGCTGGTAGTGCTTCTCAATCTGCACCGCCTGCGCCGCCAGCGCTTCGACTTCGCTATCCGTCAGCGAGAAGCGGTCACGCTCCGCTTCCGGCACGTCCTCGATTCTCACCTGCTCACCGTGCTCCTGCGAGTCGGCGTAAACCATGCGGATCTTTTTCGACCCCATATTACGGCGCACAATCGCCGGGCGGCCGGCGGCCAGCGTGGGTTTGTGCACGTAGAATTCGTCCGGGTTAACCGCGCCCTGCACCACCATCTCACCCAGACCCAGCGCGGAGGTAATAAACACCACCTGGTCAAAGCCGGATTCAGTGTCAATGGTGAACATCACACCAGAGGATGCGAGGTCAGAACGCACCATGCGCTGCACGCCCGCCGAGAGCGCCACGCCGCGATGGTCGTAACCCTGATGCACACGGTAAGAGATGGCACGGTCGTTAAACAGGGAGGCATAAACATGCTTCACCGCCACCAGCACCGCGTCGTAACCCTGTACGTTGAGGAAGGTTTCCTGCTGACCCGCGAACGATGCATCGGGCATATCTTCCGCAGTGGCCGAAGAGCGCACGGCGAATGACGCTTCGGCGTCATCGGCAGAGAGCTGGTTGTACGCTTCGTGAATCGCCTGCTCAAGCTGCGGCGTAAATGGCGTTTCAACTATCCACTGACGGATCTGTTTACCCGCTTTAGCCAGCTCATCAACGTCATCAATATTGGTCTTATCCAGCAGATCGTAGATACGCTGATTGACGCCGCTCTGATCGAGAAACAGGTTGAACGCTTCTGAGGTTGTCGCAAAGCCGTTAGGCACTGACACGCCTAATGACGACAAATTAGTAATCATTTCACCCAGAGAGGCATTTTTGCCTCCCACCCGATCCACATCGTTCATGCCAAGCTGGTTATACCAGAGCACAAGCGGCAATTCGCCTTTATTGGACATTGAAGCAATCCTTGTAAGATTTAATTAGGAATATTAGGGACACAGCATTGCTTCATGAGACTGGCACAGTTAAGCCGGATTGATAAAGTGTTGAATCGTTCAAGCAGCTGAAAAAAATCTTTTTAAGAATACTCCGCGTGAGAAAACAGCGTTGCGCAACGGATAAAATAATAATAAACATTATTTTTCAGTGCGTTATGTATTTTTAATGCATGCAGGGGGAAAAATTCTTTGCGCAACAGAAAACGATTCCTTATTAGAATGATTCTAATGAAAAGGGCGGTAAAAACGCATAATGGATAGAAACGATATTTCATTTTAGGCTGAAAGAGGCGAATGGTCTGATTTTATAAAAATAAAAAGTTCAAATCATCATAAAATGGATTTTTTATTTTATTTCGCGAGCTTTATCACGATTTGCATTATTCAGGCAGATTAATTTAGTCTGCTTAACCCCCCGAACGCGGAGAGAAAATGGACGTGAACGCCGAACGCAGTGTTTTTTATATTTCAGACGGCACGGCAATCACTGCCGAAGTGCTGGGCCACGCGGTACTGTCACAGTTCCCGGTGATCGCTAATAGCGTTACCCTGCCCTTTGTTGAGACCGTGCAGCGTGCTCAGGCAGTGAAAGCCCAAATCAATGCCATTTACCAGCAAAGCGGCGTGCGCCCGCTGGTGTTTATCTCAATTGTCACGCCCGCCATCCGCGAGATTATTTTGCAAAGCGACGGTTTCTGTCAGGACATTGTGCAGTCGCTGGTGGCCCCGCTGCAGCAGGAGTTGGGTGTGGATCCCGCCCCAGTCGCCAACCGCACCCACGGTCTGACCGCCAACAACCTCGGTAAATACGATGCCCGTATCGCCGCCATTGATTACACCCTGGCGCACGATGACGGTATTTCACTGCGCGGGCTGGAAGATGCGCAGGTGATCCTGCTCGGCGTCTCACGCTGCGGGAAAACGCCCACCAGCCTCTATCTGGCGATGCAGTTTGGCGTGCGCGCCGCTAACTATCCGTTTATCGCCGACGATATGGATAACCTTAAGCTGCCCCCGGCGCTGAAGCCTTTTCAAAATAAGCTGTTTGGCCTGACTATCGACCCGGAACGCCTTGCCGCAATACGCCAGGAGCGCGCCGAAAATACCCGCTATGCCTCTATGCGCCAGTGCCGCCTTGAAGTCGGTGAGGTGGAAGCCCTGTTCCGCACCCATCAGATCCGCTACCTCAACAGCACTAACTATTCGGTGGAGGAGATTGCGACTAAGATCCTCGATATCATGGGATTAACGCGGCGCATGTACTGATTTTTGCAGCTCTGACGCACCGGGCAGGGTCTTGATTTCACGATTCCCCTGCTGTTTTACGGTTGAAATCATCACGGTTTGGTTTATGGTGAACGCCATTACTTCCCGGCATTCCTGCCGTTGTGAAGACAAAGATTTAGAGAACTTTGATGAACAGAACAGATGAACTGCGAACCGCGCGCATCGACAGCCTGATTACGCCTGCCGATCTGCAGGATAACCTGCCGATCACCGCGGCGATTGCCGACAACGTGACAGCGTCACGCAAACGCATTGCGCGCATTTTGAATGGTGAAGACCCGCGCCTGCTGGTGGTGATTGGCCCCTGCTCGCTGCACGACCCGCATGCGGCGCTGGAGTATGCCGGGCGCCTCAACGCGCTGCGCGAGAAGCATCACTCGCGCCTTGAGATTGTTATGCGCGCCTATTTTGAGAAACCGCGTACCGTGGTGGGCTGGAAAGGCCTGATCTCCGATCCCGATCTTGACGGTAGCTTCCGAATCAACCACGGCCTGGCGGTGGCGCGTAAGCTGCTGCTGGATATCAATGCGCTCGGCATGCCGACCGCAACGGAATTCCTCGATATGGTGATCGGCCAGTATATTGCCGACCTGATCAGCTGGGGGGCTATCGGCGCGCGCACCACCGAAAGCCAGATCCACCGCGAAATGGCCTCGGCGCTCTCCTGCCCGGTTGGCTTCAAGAACGGCACCGACGGCAATACGCGCATTGCGGTGGACGCCATTCGTGCCGCCCGCGTCAGCCACATGTTCCTCTCGCCGGACAAACGCGGCCAGATGACCATCTATCAGACCAGCGGCAACCCCTCCGGTCACGTCATCATGCGCGGCGGAAAGGTGCCGAACTATCACGCTGCGGATATCGCAGCAGCGGCGGCCAGCCTGCGTGAATTCAACCTGCCCGAACAGCTGGTTATCGACTTCAGCCACGGCAACTGCCTGAAGCAGCACCGCCGCCAGAAGGAGGTCGCCGCCGATGTTGCGCAGCAGATCCGCAGCGGCTCGCGCGCCGTGGCTGGCGTAATGATTGAGAGCTTCCTGCAGGAAGGCACGCAAAAAGTTACGCCGGACACACCGCTGGTGTATGGCCAGTCCATTACCGATCCCTGCCTTGGCTGGGACGACAGCGCTGAAGTTCTGCAGCTGCTGGCAGACGCGGTCGACAGCCGCTTCTGACCGACTGAATAGCCAATAAGGCTGCTCCCACGGGGCAGCCTTTTTCTTTTGTGCCACCGTCTTGAATCAGGCTCATTTTCTGCTTGCGCGCCGCCGCCATTTATTGATAATGATTATCATTCTGATAAACAACGCCCTTGACGTTTACCTGCCTGATGAGGACACAGCACATGACCGCGCACTATCCCCGTTACTACCAGCTAAAACAGCAGCACCCGAAGAAATATGCGCGCGATCTGGCCGCTATGATGGATATCAGTGAAGCGGAGCTGACCAACGCGCGCGTCGGCCACCAGGCGCAGCCGCTGCGCCCGGCGATGGCGGAACTGCTGCACGCGCTGGCAGCCGTAGGGGAAACCAAATGCATTACGCGCAATGACTATGCGGTGCACGAGCAGCTGGGTACTTTCAGCAATATTCAGATCGGTGCCCACGCCGGTATTGTGCTCAACCCGCGTGCGCTCGACCTGCGCGTGTTCGTCAACCAGTGGGCCAGCGTCTTTCACCTGCAGGAGATGACCGGGCATGGCGAACGACAGAGCATCCAGTTCTTCGATCGGCAGGGTGACGCAGTGCTGAAAGTTTACGCCACCGATAACACCGATATGGGCGCCTGGCAGCAGCTGCTGAAGGATTATCACAGCGAACCGACCTCAGCGTTCAGCGTAGAACCGGCTGTGGCTGCGGCCAGCGCCAGTGAATTTGATGCTGAGCTGCTGGAGAGCGAATGGCGCGCGATGACCGACGTCCACCAGTTCTTCCGCCTGCTGAAAAAACACAGTGTCACGCGTCAACAGGCGTTTCGCGCGGTAAGCCACGATTTGGCGCAGCAGGTCAGCAATAGCTCGCTGGCCGCGCTGTTGGAAACGGTGCGTCAGGATGCTAACGAGATCATGATTTTTGTCAGCAACCGGGCCTGCACGCAGATCTTTACCGGCAGAATTGAGAAGCTGATGCCGATGCACAACTGGCTGAACATCTTCAATCCGGCCTTTACCCTGCACCTGCAGGAACAGCTGATTGCCGAAAGCTGGATCACCCGTAAACCTACCGCCGATGGCATCGTCACCAGCCTTGAACTGTTTGCCGCTGACGGCACGCAGATTGCCCAACTCTACGGCCAGCGCAGCGAAGGTCAGCCGGAACAAACGCGCTGGCGGGAACAGCTGGCTACCCTCAGCGCTGAGGACGCCACCGTATGAAATTCCGACTGATTGCCCTGCTGGCCCTGCCGCTGGCCTTTTCTGCCGCCGCCGCGCAGCGTATCGTCAGTATCGGCGGTGATGTTACGCAGATTATCTACGCGCTGGATGCCCAACAGGAGCTGGTGGCTCGCGACAGCACCAGCCTGCATCCGGCGGTCGCCACAAAGCTGCCTGATGTCGGATATATGCGCATGCTGAACGCCGAAGGGATCCTGGCGCTGAAGCCGACGCTGGTGATCGCCAGCGAACTGGCTAAACCGGCGCTGGCATTGCAGCAGGTGGAACAGAACGGCGTCAAAGTGGTGGATGTGACCGGCAAAAATGATATCTCCGCCATCAACGAGAAAATCCAGACCATTGCCGCCGCGCTGCACCGCGAGGAGCAGGGAGCGCTGTTGCAAAAGAGAGTGCGCAGCCAGCTGGCAAAAGTGCCTGCGCAACACCTTCCGGTTAAGGTGCTGTTTATTCTGGCCCATCAGGGCATGGGAGCAATGGCTGCAGGCAGCGGGACGTCGGCTGACGGCGCAATCCGTGCCGCCGGGCTGCAAAACGCCATGGCCAGCATACAGCGCTATCAGCCGCTGTCGCAGGAGGGGGTCGTTGCCAGCGCACCGCAGCTGATCGTCGTAACCGTCGACGGTATCCGTACCCTTGGCGGCGAGGAAAATCTGTGGAAGCTGCCCGGCATCGCGCTGACGCCGGCCGCGAAAAACCGACAGCTGCTGGTCGTCGACGATATGGCCCTGCTCGGCTTTGGCATTGACACTCCGGCGGCGATCCTCAAACTGCGTCAGGCTGCGGAAGCCGTGCAATGATGTCAGTGCGCCACCTGCGCTGGCTCGGCGTATTGCTGCTGTCGCTGATGCTGCTCGGCATCGGCGCCGCTAACATCGGCGCGATGCATCTGTCGCTGCCGATGCTGTGGCATGCGGGCAGCGACAGCAGCCTGTGGCAGATCTGGTTCAGCATCCGTCTGCCGCGCGTGCTGCTGGCGGTTATCGTCGGCGGCGCGCTGGCGCTCTCTGGCTGCGTGATGCAGGGTCTGTTCCGTAATCCGCTGGCCGATCCCGGCCTGCTGGGGATTAGCAGCGGCGCGGCGCTGGCGGTTGCGCTCTCTATTGTGATGTCATTTTCCCTGCCCGGCGTGCTGACGCTCTATCTGCCGCTGCTGGCGGCCTTTATCGGCAGCATGGCAGTGACGCTGATCATTTTTCTGCTCAGCCGCCAGGGCGTCAGCGGGTTAAGTCGCCTGCTGCTGGTGGGGATTGCGATCAATGCGCTGTGCGGCGCGGCGGTCGGGGTGCTCTCATGGATGAGCAATGACCAGCAGCTGCGCCAGCTGTCGCTGTGGGGTATGGGCAGCCTGGGGCAGGCGCAGTGGCCCACGGTGCTGGTTTGTGCCTCGGTAGTGCTGCCGTGCATGGTGCTGGTTCAGCGCCTCGCACGGCGCCTTAATCTGCTGCAGCTGGGTGAAGAAGAGGCGCACTATCTGGGCGTTGACGTGCCGCGCACTCAGCGCTATCTGCTGGTGCTCAGCGCACTGCTGGTGGCGGCCGCCGTGGCGGTCAGCGGGGTGATTGGCTTTATTGGCCTGGTGATGCCGCACCTGATGCGTTACTGCCTGGGCGGCGATCATCGTTGGCTGCTGCCCTCCTCCCTGCTAAGCGGGGCTATCCTGCTGCTGCTGGCAGATACGCTGGCGCGCACGCTGGTGGCCCCGGCGGAAATGCCGGTCGGGCTACTGACCAGCCTGATCGGTGGCCCGTGGTTTCTGTGGCTGATCCTGCGCCGCCGAGGAGGGCTCAATGGCTGAAGCATTGACCGCGGAGGCACTGAGCTATCAGCTCGGGCAGCGCTGGCTGATTGAAGAGGTGTCGCTGACGCTGCATCCGGGCGAGCTGGTCTCCCTTATCGGCCCGAACGGCGCGGGGAAATCGACGCTGCTGCGGCTGCTCACCGGCTTCCTGACGCCGCAGCAGGGTATTTGCACGCTGAAGGGTGAGCCGCTGGCGCACTGGTCTCCGGCACGGCTGTCGCAGCAGCGGGCGGTGATGCGCCAGCAGAGCACTATGGCCTTTCCGCTTAGCGTGGAGGAGGTAGTCGCAATGGGGCGCGCGCCGTGGCCGGGCAAACCGCTGAAAGCAGTGGTGGAGCAGGTGATGGCGCTGACCGGCTGCGACGGCCTGGCGCAGCGCGACTATCTGCAGCTTTCCGGCGGAGAACAGCAGCGGGTACAGCTGGCCCGGGCGCTGGCGCAGCTGTGGCAGCATAACGGCCCGCGCGGCTGGTTGTTCCTCGATGAACCCACCTCCGCGCTGGATCTCTACCATCAGCAGCACCTGCTGCGCCTGCTCTACCAGCTCACGCGCCAGCATCCGCTCAGCGTCTGCTGCGTGCTGCACGATCTCAACCTGGCGTCACTGTGGTCGGATCGCGTGCTGCTGCTGGCGGATGGACATCTGGTCGCGCAGGGCACGCCAACAGAGGTTCTGAAGGAAGAGACGCTGAGGCGCTGGTATCAGGCCGATGTGATGGTGCACCCGCATCTGAGCGAAGGGGTGCCCCAGGTATCGCTGCGCCGTTAGCTTGAGCAGCTCACTTCCAGTTTTTTGCCCCAGTCAGGTGGGCGGCGCGCCAGGTCAGCAAACTCCGGCGCGTCGTCAAACGGCTGTGATAGCGCCCGATGCAGGCGTGCCAGAACGCTGATATCGTCCTGCTCCGCCTGTTCTATCGCCTGCTGCGCCAGATAGTTACGCAGCACCATCGCCGGATTAGCCTGCTTCATCGCCTGCTGGCGCTGCTCATCGCTGCACTCTTCCTGTAACAGACGCTGGCGCCAGACGTTGTACCAGCTGTCGAACGCCTCACGATCGATAAATTCATCGCGCAGCGGGGAGCGTGACTGCTGCTGTTCGCTGCTGCTCAACAGACGGAAAGTGCGCGTATAGTCGCTGCCCTCTTTGGTCATCAGCGACAGCAGCCCGGTAAGAATATTGTTATCCTCTTTGCTGCGCGTCAGCAGCCCAAGCTTCGCACGCATTTTCTCACCCCAGGCGCGCATCAGCTCCGGTTCATAGCCCGCCAGCGCCTGTTTCAGCTGCCCGGCGCTCATCAGACCGGAGAGCGCGTGCGCCAGGCGATTCAGGTTCCACAGCCCTACCATCGGCTGATTCTCAAAGCTGTAGCGCCCCTGGTGGTCCGAATGATTACAGATAAACTCCGGCTGATAGTCATCGAGGAAGCCATACGGCCCATAATCCAGCGTCAGGCCGAGGATCGACATATTGTCGGTATTCATCACCCCGTGGGCAAAGCCCACGCTCTGCCAGCCAGCAATCAGGCGCGCGGTGCGCTGCACCACATCGCTAAACCACAGCAGATATTTATCGGCTTCCTGCTGCAGATGCGGCCAGTGATGGCGGATTGCGTAGTCGGCGAGCTGTGTGACTTTTTCCTGCTGCCCAAGGTAGTAAAAGTGTTCGAAATGGCCAAAGCGCAGGTGGCTTTCCGCCACGCGCAGCAGCATGGCTCCGGGTTCGGTGGTTTCGCGATAGACCGGTTCATCGCTGGTCACCACCGTTAACGCGCGCGAAGTCGGAATACCCAGGTGGTGCATTGCCTCAGAAGCGAGAAACTCGCGCAGAGTGGAGCGCAGCACCGCACGGCCATCGCCCATGCGCGAATAGGGCGTCAGCCCCGCCCCTTTCAGATGCCAGTCGAATTTGCGTCCGTCATCCAGCTGCTGCTCACCCAGCAGCAGCCCACGCCCGTCGCCGAGCTGCCCTGCCCAGACGCCGAACTGATGGCCGCTATAGACCTGTGCCAGCGGCTGCATTCCGGGCATCAGCTTTTCACCGCTCCATAAACCTGGGTTATCTGGGGTAAACAGCGCTGCCTCCAGCCCCAGCTCCTGCGCCAGCTGCGCGCTGTGGTACAGCAGGCGCGGATTTTTTAACGGCGTTGGGTTTAATGCGGTGTAGCAACCGCTCAGCTCGTGAAACCAGGTGTTATTGAAATGCATGACGCCTCCGAAGCGCGGCCAGGAAGATCCCCGACAACGCTGTCAGTGTAAAGCGCGCGGCGGCGGCTAAACACAGAGGATTAGCAGGGTTATTGCAGCACGGGCTGCTGCAGTAAGTATGGCGGGTCCACCAAATGGCTCAACCCCTCTTCATCTACCGGGGGGAACAGCGCGCTCTGGATACCGTCGAAGGCAAAGTGGCGAATGCTTTGCAAGCCGCTGATATCGTCAACGCCCTGCACCACCACGGCGTGACAGTGCGGTTTGATATGGTCGAGAATTGCGCTGATAAAGGGTGGAAAAGAGCCGCGTTTAATATTGTGCTGAATAAATCCCCGGTCCAGCTTAATGCGATAGAAAAGATTGTCAAAAACGGCTTTTGACGTGGCTTTTCCAGCACCATAATTATTCAGACTTAAGTGAAAATGTTGACTCAATCCCTGCAGGCAGAGATTGTTTTTACCCCCAGCGATATCTGGAAAACTTTCACTAATTTCCAGTTCAATACAATCCAGCTGGTTCATTTTTTTAATCAGAAAGTCACTTGCGAGGATGGTTTCTGCCAGTCGCTCATCAATATTTATAGCCACATTTATATTATGGCTACTAAAGAAAGCGTAATGCTTCTCAATAATATTAATCTGATCCTGCAATAGCAGGACGCGTTGATGTTCATTTAACTGTGGTATCAAAATCTCCTGCGGGATGACCACGTTGGCCTGCGCATGAGCAAAGTGTGTCAACATTTCAACAGCAGCCAGCTGCCCGCCGGGCCGGTAAACCGGGCAGAATGCTGTAAAAGTTTTATAATCCGCTTCCAGATGGATTTTCATTTTATTCGCCATTATTAAGCGACACTCACCGCATCCGAGATCAACAAATCAGGCCAGGCCATTGAGCTCTGAGTCAGTTGCCATACAGAAATTCAGCTGTGGTGTGCTTATGCCTCTAATCCAGATCGTTACGCTAACACAAAACTGACATAATTCATCTAGTCAGAATCATTAGCCTGCTGATAGTTAATATCCTCTGCTGTTTTTGTTTACGCAGGCTTTACTAAAATATTGGTTAAGTGTCAGCGCAAGAAAGACTTAAGGTAAATTGATCGGAGGGATATTTTTTAATCGCCCTGGCATTAATTATGGCAGCCTAAATCAAATGCTGCATAAGGCAGCACGATGAAAAAAAGGCCAGCAATAATTAAATACGACGCGCCTGCCAGAACACCTTACGCCAGTAAACGTTATCCAGCGACGAGCGGGTTACCCCCTGACTGGTAGAGGCGTGAATAAACTGGTTATCGGTATCATAGATACCAACATGCAAACCGTTCTCGCCGCTGCCGGTTTTAAAAAACACCAGGTCGCCGGGCAGCAGCTCATCTTTAGAGATACGGGTGCCGATATCGGTCTGGGCAGCGGTGGTGCGGGGTAATTGCAGATTAAAGCGCTCGCGGAAGGTCAGATAAACAAAGCCGGAACAGTCAACGCCACGCGGGCTCATCCCGCCATAGCGGTAAGGCGCACCGCGCCATTTGCCAAGCTGATCGTTGAGCTGTGCAATCACGGTAATGGAGTCGGAAAGACGGCTGTTGGGCACAGGGGCATGACTGCTGCAGCCTGCCAGAATAACAACAATTAGAACTAGCCAGTAGCGCATCACGGATCCCCTTCCCTGCAAACCAGTTTAATGTAGCGGTAAAATACCCTTAATGGCAACTTATGCCCTGTCGTCAGCGCAGCGTGGTCAACATCTGCCGCCCTTCCACTTCAAGCAGGCGAAACGGAACCTGGTACAGGGCGCTGAGATTGGCCGCTGTCAGCACCTCCTGCGCGCGGCCGACCAGCGCGCTCTGCCCCGGGCGCAATAGCCACACCCGGTCGGCAAAATGCAGCGAATGGTTGAGGTCGTGGCTGCTCATCACCACCGCGACACCGCGCGCGCTAGAGGCAGAAATGAGGTCATCGAATGCCGCCTGCTGAGCGATATCCAGTCCGGTCAGCGGCTCATCGAGCAGCAGCAGCTTGCCTTCAGACTGGCTGAGCTGCAGCAGTACGGCGGCCAGCCGCACGCGCTGCCACTCTCCGCCGGAGAGCTGATGCAGCGCGCGCTGAAGTTTGTCGGCCAGCTGGAGCTTCTCTGCCAGCGCCAGTAGCACGCTGCTGCTCTCTTCCAGAGTTTGCTGCGCGTGCATGCGCAGATAGTGCCAGACCGGCATCTGTCCCGGCGGCGGCTGTTGCTGCGCCAGGTAAGCCCGCTGGCGTGCCAGCGCAGCGCCGTGCCAGTCGCTTAGCCGCTGCCCGGCAAAGCGAATCTCGCCCGCCGTGCTGAGCATACCAGCCAGGGCAGCCAGCAGAGAGCTTTTACCGGCACCGTTGGGGCCAACCAGGTGAATCACCTGTCCTGCCGCTACCTGCGCGCTAAATGGGGTCAGGCGCCCGGCAAGCGCAGCGCCTGAAATCTCCAGCAGCATCTATTTTGTCAGAGCCTGGTTAATGGCGGCAGTCAACGTCGGATCGTTCGGCTCCATATCCGGTGAGAAACGCGCAATAACCTGACCATCACGGCCAATCAGGAATTTTTCAAAATTCCACAGAATATCACCGGCCTGCCTGGGCGCGCGGCCTTTGCTCTCCATACGCTCGAGGAAACCACTGCCTTCAGGGCGTTGCGCCACCGGCTGTGCGGCCACCAGCTGATGGTAAAGCGGGTGGCGCTGCGGGCCATTGACCTCGATCTTGCTGAACATCGGGAAGGTGACGCCATAAGTGGTACTGCAGAAGGTTTTGATCTCCTCCTCACTGCCCGGCTCCTGCTCCAGAAACGCATTACAGGGGAAGCCCAGCACGGTCAGTCCACTGGCATGCAGCGTCTTTTGCAGATTCTCCAGCTGCTCGTACTGCGGCGTCAGGCCGCATTTTGAAGCAACGTTCACCACCAGCAGTACATCACCCTGCCACTGGGCCAGCGTGGTTTTCTCACCGTCGAGCGTGATCAGTTCTGTATCAAAGATGCTCATAGCGTTTTTCCTGTTTCAATGAGGAGACAACAGCCGTATGGCTGTTAACGGTTGCTCAATAATAGCCAGATAAATACCGGCGCGCCCAGCGTGGCGGTGACAACGCCAATCGGCAGCTCGGCCGAGGTGAGCGCTACGCGCGCAATAATATCCGCCGCCAGCAGCACGCCAGCTCCGGCCAGCGCACAGCCGGGCAGCAGAATACGATGATCGCTCAGCCCATTGAGCCGCAGAATATGCGGGATCACCAGGCCGACAAAGCCTATCGCGCCCGCCAGCGCCACGCTGACACCGACCAGCCAGCCGATAGCCATTACCAGCAGGTTACGCCACAGCACCAGCGGCAGCCCGAGCTGGCGGGCAGAAACCTCCCCCAGCGCCAGCAGGTTCAATACCCGCGCCCGGCCGCTTAACCACAGCAGCACCGGCATTAATGCCAGCATCAGCCAGCCATAGCGCCAGTCAACGCCGCTAAAGCCACCCATCATCCAGTACATCAGCTGGCGCAGATCGAGATTACTGCTGAAATAGACGGCCCAGGTCATCAGGGCACTACAGATTATCCCCAGCGCCACGCCGGCCAGCAGCAGTCGGCTGGTCGACAGCTGACG
This sequence comes from Erwinia aphidicola, assembly GCF_014773485.1. GTDB lineage: Bacteria > Pseudomonadota > Gammaproteobacteria > Enterobacterales > Enterobacteriaceae > Erwinia > Erwinia aphidicola. The sequence goes on from NZ_JACXBP010000007.1 coordinate 271,831, forward strand.
TCGTGCCAGGCGCAGCAGGATGAGGGTGACCAGCAATGCACCGCAGATGGCGGCCAGGCTCATCATCCACGGACTGTTGCTGCCGGTGAAAATGCACAGCACCAGCCCGACGCCGGCACCACCGGATACGCCGAGCAGGCCCGGCTCTGCCAGCGGATTAGTAAACAGCGCCTGCATGGCTGCGCCGGCCACCGCCAGTGCGGCACCAACCAGCATGACCGCCAGCGAGCGCGGCAGGCGCAGCTGCCAGACAAACAGCTGACCATCAGGCGTTAACCACTGCGTTGGCGCTATCCAGCGTTCACCCGCACACAGGCTGATAATAAGCAGGATCAGACAGAACAGCAGCAGTCCGCTCAGCCAGACTGTTGCCCGGCGTTGCGCAGCCGATATCTGTTGAGAGAGCAGAGTCATAGCCGACGTTTTATAGGGAAAACAGGGGTTTGATTGTAGAGGTAAATCAGCAAAAAGAAAGAGCCAGCTTGGCTGGCTCTTGATGATTAGTGACGGTCACCCTGCTGTGGCGGCCGCGGCTGATGAGCGCGATCTCCGCCCTGCGGTCTGCCGTTGTGGTGCGGTGGCGCACTGTGGTGTGGCTGCGGACGATGCTGCGGCGGTCGCGGGGGGGCATGGTGATACACCGGCCGCGGCGGCGGTGGCGGCCTGCGCACGGGAGGATGACGCTGCCAGCCGCGACCATTCCAGTAGTCACCGCGCGGACCTCGCTCGCCCCAGTGGCGGTTCTGGTGGTCGTGCCACCAGCGCGGCGCTCGCCAGTCATATCCGTCCCAGTAGTAACCGCGCGTATCGCGGTCCCCTAAATGAATGCTGACGCCCGGCGAGCGGATATCAATGCCAACGGCAGCTTCGGCCATCAGCGGCGCGCCTGCCAGCAGGCACAGTAACAATACGATTTTTTTCATCAGGCTGACCTCCCGTCATGTCATGGCAGTGTTATAGCAATTGCTTATGAAGATCACTATCAGCCCGGGATGATTTACCGTTTACTTTCTAATAACTTACGCAGGCTTAACAGTATGGAGGGATTGTGAAGAGTATAATCAGGGGTTTTGCCCTAATCGACTAAAACAGACAGTAAGGAAAAAGGCCGCTTGCGCGGCCTTTTGAATGGCGGAAATCAGTCTTCTTTCGGCGAGGCGTTCTCTACCCGGCTTTTAAGTTTCTGTCCCGGTCGAAACGTCACAACCCGGCGAGCCGTAATGGGAATATCTTCACCCGTTTTGGGGTTACGTCCCGGACGTTGATTTTTGTCGCGAAGGTCGAAGTTGCCAAATCCTGACAGTTTGACCTGTTCACCGTTCTCCAAAGCACGACGCACTTCTTCAAAAAACAGTTCTACCAGCTCTTTGGCATCCCGCTTGCTAAGCCCGAGCTTCTCAAACAGGTATTCAGACATTTCAGCTTTTGTAAGCGCCATAGGTTCAATCCCTCAAGGATGCTTGGAATCGCTCTTTCAGTGCCTCTACGCATTTTGCAACGGTAGCGGCAATCTCCTCTTCTTCGAGTGTCCGGCTGGTATCTTGCAAAATCAGGCTGATAGCGAGGCTCTTAAAACCATCATTTACGCCCTTACCACGGTACACGTCAAACAAGTTTACGCCAACTACCTGATTTACGCCAACTTTCTTACACTCTGCGATGATATCTGCTGCTGGCACGTTTTCTGCCACCACCACGGCGATATCTCGGCGGTTCGCCGGGAAGCGTGAAATGCTGCTGGCGTCAGGCAGGACGCGGTCTGCAACCTTGTCCCACAGCAGTTCGAACACCACCGTACGGCCGTTAAGATCCAGTTTACGTTCAAGTTCCGGATGCACCACACCGATGAATCCGATGTGTTCGCCGCGTAAAATAATTTGTGCGCTCTGCCCTGGATGCAGTGCCGGATTAGCCGCTGCCACAAACTGAATCTCGTCCAGCTTGCCAGTTAACTCCAGTACAGATTCCAAATCACCTTTCAAATCATAGAAGTCTACTGCGTTACGCGCCAGATCCCAGTGTTCTTCATTGCGATGCCCGCTGATAACACCCGCCAGCATAACATCCTGACGGATGCCGAGGTTTGCCTGAGTATCAGGGACAAAGCGCAGCCCGCTCTCAAACAGACGTACGCGTGACTGCTGACGATTCTGGTTATACGCCACCGCACCCAGCAGACCACTCCACAGCGACAGACGCATTGCAGACATCTCTACCGAGATTGGGCTAGGCAGCACCAGGTTCTCTTCACCCGGGTGCAGCAGCGCCTGAATTTTGGGGTCAACGAAGCTGTAAGTGATGGCTTCCTGATAGCCTTTATCCACCAGCAGCGCCTTAACACGCTTCAGGGAGAGATTAGCTTCGCGGTGTTTGGTCATCACCAGACCCGCCTGTACCGGCACGTCCGGAATGTTGTCGTAGCCATAAACGCGGGCCACTTCTTCCACCAGATCTTCTTCGATAGCGAGATCGAAACGCCAGCCTGGCGCTACCGCCTGCCACTGACCGTTTCCTTCCGTCACTTCGCAACCGAGGCGACGCAGAATATCACTCACTTCCGCATCGGCAATCACGTGGCCAATCAGGCGGTCCAACTTTTCACGACGCAGCGTAATGGTCGCACGCTGTGGCAAGGCTGACTCGGTCGTCACATCGATGACCGGGCCAGCTTCACCACCGCAAATTTCCAGCAGCAGCGCGGTAGCGCGTTCGATAGCTTTATGCTGCAGAGCCGGATCCACGCCACGCTCATAGCGGTGAGACGCATCGGTATGCAGGCCGTGACGGCGTGCGCGGCCGGTAATGGAGAGCGGGCTGAAGAAGGCACACTCGAACAGTACGTTCTGAGTCTCTTCATTTACGCCAGAGTGTTCACCGCCAAAAATCCCGCCCATGGCCAGCGCTTTGCTGTGGTCAGCAATCACCAGCGTGTCGCCTTTCAGGGTGGCTTCATTGCCGTCCAACAGGGTCAGCTTCTCACCCTCTTCCGCCAGGCGCACTACGATGCCACCGTCAATGCGGTCAAGGTCAAAGGCGTGCATCGGCTGGCCGAGCTCAAGTAAAACATAATTGGTGATATCCACCACCGGATCGATAGAGCGGATGCCGCAGCGGCGCAGTTTTTCTTTCATCCACAGCGGGGTAGCGGCTTTGACGTTGATACCTTTCACCACCCGACCGAGGTAGCGCGGGCAGGCTTCTGGCGCATCAACACGAATTGGCAAGGTATCCGCCAGCGTGGCGGCAACCGGGGCGATTTCGGGAGCGTTCAACGGCAGCTTATTGAGCACGGCCACGTCACGCGCCACGCCGATAATGCTCAGGCAGTCGGCACGGTTTGGCGTGACGCTGATCTCAATCGTGTTGTCATCCAGCTGCAGATATTCGCGGATGTCGGTGCCAACGGTGGCATCCAGCGGCAGTTCAATGATGCCGTCGTGATCGTCGGAAATACCCAGCTCGGAGAACGAGCACAGCATACCTTCAGAAGGCTCACCGCGCAGCTTAGCCGCTTTAATTTTGAAATCACCCGGCAGCACTGCGCCTACGGTTGCCACGGCCACTTTCAGCCCCTGGCGGCAGTTAGCTGCGCCACAGACGATATCCAGCAGGCGATCGCCGCCGACGTTAATTTTGGTCACGCGCAGCTTGTCGGCATTCGGGTGCTGACCGCACTCGACCACTTCGCCCACGACTACACCGTGAAAAGCACCGGCAACGGCTTCAACGCCGTCTACTTCCAGGCCTGCCATAGTGATTTGATCGGACAGGGCTGCACTGTCGATGGCCGGGTTGACCCATTCACGTAACCAGAGTTCACTGAATTTCATTGGTTTTACCCGCCCTTATTTAAACTGTTTGAGGAAACGTAAATCATTTTCGAAGAAGGCACGCAGGTCTGTCACGCCATAGCGCAGCATGGTCAGGCGTTCCATCCCCATACCAAAGGCGAAGCCTGAGTAAACTTCCGGGTCAATGCCAACATTGCGCAGTACGTTCGGGTGCACCATGCCACAGCCCAGCACTTCCAGCCACTTGCCGTTCTTACCCATCACATCCACTTCAGCGGACGGTTCGGTGAACGGGAAGTAGGAAGGACGGAAGCGTACCTGAAGGTCAGCTTCAAAGAAGTTGTTCAGGAAGTCGTGCAGCGTGCCCTTCAGATTGGTGAAGCTGATGCCCTTATCGACAATCAATCCTTCCATCTGGTGGAACATTGGGGTGTGAGTCTGATCGTAATCGTTACGATAGACGCGGCCCGGGGCAATAATGCGGATAGGTGGCTGCTGATCTTTCATGGTGCGGATCTGCACGCCAGAAGTCTGGGTACGTAGCAGGCGGGTGGCATCAAACCAGAAGGTATCGTGATCCGCACGCGCCGGGTGGTGCCCGGGAATATTCAGCGCATCGAAGTTGTGATAGTCATCTTCAATTTCCGGACCGGTTGCCACGGAGAAGCCCAGCTCACCGAAGAAGGTCTCGATGCGGTCTATGGTGCGCGTTACCGGATGCAGACCGCCGTTCTCAATGCGGCGGCCCGGCAGCGAGACATCAATCGTCTCCTGCGCCAGGCGGGCATTCATCACGGCGGACTCCAGCGAATTCTTCTGCGCGTTAAGCGCCTCCTGAACCTGCTGCTTTGCTTCGTTAATCACTGCACCCGCCGCCGGACGGTCTTCCGCTGGCAGTTCACGCAGGGTTGTCATCTGGAGCGTTAGATGCCCTTTTTTACCCAGGTATTCGACGCGAACGTTATCTAACGCGGCGACATCCTGAGCATCATTGATAGCGGCTTTCGCGCTCGCCACCAGGTCTGCGAGATGTGACATGCTTTCCTCTTCTTCCAGCCACCGTGGCCGGTCTGTTATTTGTCAGGACGAGTAGCCGCCCAATAGTCGATGTGTTTCGAGCGCTAAAACGAAAAAAGCCTCCACGAGGGAGGCTTTCAGCGCGATTTTTCGTTTCTTTTCTTTGCGCAAAAGCCCCCGATAGTCAGGCGCTAAAGTAAAAAAAGAAACGGAAAATAGCATTCATGGTGGCGTTACCTTGTTGCGGTTAAGACGGCTCTATTGAAATCTTAACAGGCAGAAAAGTCAATCTTTTCAGACAATAAAAAAGAGGGAGACAAGCTCCCTCTTCCAACTGGCTTACGCCAGAGCTGTTTTCGCTTTTTCTACCAGAGCAGCAAATACTGCTTTGTCGAATACGGCGATGTCAGCCAGAATCTTACGGTCGATTTCGATCGAAGCCTTTTTCAGGCCATTGATGAAACGGCTGTAAGACATACCGTTAGTGCGGGCTGCTGCGTTGATACGCGCAATCCACAGCTGACGGAACTGACGCTTACGCTGACGACGGTCACGGTAAGCATACTGACCAGCTTTAATTACAGCCTGGAAGGCAACGCGGTAAACACGTGAACGTGCACCGTAATAGCCTTTAGCTTGTTTTAAGATTTTCTTGTGACGTGCGCGAGCAACTACACCACGTTTTACACGAGCCATTTAGCTCTCCTGTTTAATATTCTGTTAAAAAAAAATTTACTTATGCGTACGGCAGGCAGGCAATAACCAGACCCAGATCGCCTTTAGACACCATGCCTTTCGGACGCAGGTGGCGTTTACGCTTAGTAGATTTTTTAGTCAGAATATGACGCAGGTTAGCGTGTTTACGCTTGAAGCCGCCACCGGCGGTCTTCTTGAAGCGCTTGGCCGCGCCACGTACAGTTTTAATCTTTGGCATTTGAAAAAATATCCACTTCGCATTGTTAATAAAATGAACCAGACAGGCGAATCTCACCGCGCACCGAAGCGCGCGGCAGGATTACTTTAGGGCCTACTGCCTCTTCTTGGGAGCGAGCACCATAATCATCTGACGACCTTCGATCCTTGTAGGGAACGATTCGACCACTGCCAGATCAATATCTTCACACAGATCTTTACGGACGCGGTTAAGCACTTCCATACCGATCTGCTGGTGCGCCATCTCACGACCGCGGAAACGCAGTGTGATCTTGGCTTTATCGCCATCTTCCAGAAAGCGAATCAGGTTGCGTAGTTTTACCTGATAGTCGCCATCATCGGTACCAGGACGGAATTTAATTTCCTTAACCTGGATAACTTTTTGCTTTTTCTTCTGTTCCTTAGAAGATTTGCTTTTTTCATAAAGGAACTTGCCGTAGTCCATAACACGACAAACGGGCGGTTCGGCGTTAGGGCTGATCTCGACAAGATCAACACCTGCTTCTGCAGCTTTTTCTAAAGCTTCATCCAGACTGACAATACCAATCTGTTCGCCATCGACGCCTGTCAGACGAACCTCAGTGGCGCGAATTTCTCTGTTAATGCGATTAGGACGCGCCGGTTGAACTCGTTTTCCGCCTTTAATACTTTATTCCTCCAATTGATGAAGATTGCGACTGCGGATTTCATCCTGCAGCTTCGCGATCACTTCGTTTACGTCCATGCTTCCCAGGTCTTTACCGCGGCGGGTGCGAACGGCCACTTTGCCAGCTTCCACCTCTTTATCACCACAGACCAACATGTAAGGGACACGACGTAAAGTATGCTCGCGGATTTTAAAGCCAATCTTCTCGTTTCTCAAGTCCGCTTTTGCACGAATGCCCGCATTCTGCAATTTTCGGGTCAATTCTGCAACATATTCGGACTGGCCATCGGTGATATTCATCACCACAACTTGTAGTGGAGCAAGCCAGGTCGGGAAGAAACCGGCATATTCTTCGGTTAAAATCCCGATAAAGCGCTCCATGGACCCCAGGATTGCGCGGTGAATCATCACCGGAACCTGACGTTCATTACTTTCACCCACATACGAGGCGCTCAGGCGGCCCGGCAGCGAGAAGTCCAGCTGCACAGTACCACACTGCCATGCACGGTCGAGACAATCATGCAGGGTAAATTCAATTTTAGGACCGTAGAAAGCGCCCTCGCCCGGCTGATATTCGAACGGAATATTGTTCTCTTTCAGCGCGGCTGCCAGGTCCGCTTCTGAGCGGTCCCACAGGTCGTCGGTGCCGATACGCTTCTCTGGACGCGTAGAGAGTTTCACCACGATCTTTTCAAAGCCGAAGGTGCTGTACATGTCGTACACCATCTTAATGCAGCTGTTGACCTCGTCGCGCACCTGCTCTTCAGTACAGAAGATATGGGCATCATCCTGAGTAAAGCCGCGTACGCGCATCAGGCCGTGCAGTGCACCCGACGGCTCATTACGGTGACAGCTACCGAACTCCGCCATGCGCAGGGGTAAATCACGGTATGATTTTAGACCCTGATTGAAAATCTGCACGTGGCCTGGGCAGTTCATCGGCTTAATGCAGTATTCACGGTTTTCTGAAGAGGTGGTAAACATCGCCTCTTTGTAGTTTTCCCAGTGGCCGGTTTTTTCCCACAGCACGCGGTCCATCATGAACGGACCTTTCACTTCCTGGTAGTCATACTCTTTCAGCTTGGTGCGGACAAACACTTCCAGCTCGCGGAAGATAGTCCAGCCGTCGTTGTGCCAGAACACCATGCCAGGCGCCTCTTCCTGCATATGATACAGGTCGAGCTGCTTACCGATTTTACGGTGGTCGCGCTTCGCCGCTTCTTCCAGACGCAGCAAATAGGCAGCCAGCTGCTTTTTGTCGGCCCAGGCGGTGCCGTAAATACGCTGCAACATTTTATTGTTGCTGTCGCCACGCCAGTAAGCGCCAGAAATTTTCTGCAGCTTAAAGTGGTGGCAGAAACGCATATTCGGCACGTGCGGACCACGGCACATGTCGACATACTCTTCGTGATGATACAGGCCAGGACGGTCGTCACGGCTGATATTTTCATCAAGGATGGTCATTTTGTAAGTTTCGTCGCGCGCAGCAAAAGCGTCACGCGCTTCCTGCCAGCTCACTTTCTGCTTAACAACGTCGTAATTGGTCTCTGCCAGCTGGTGCATGCGCTTTTCCAGCAGGTCGATATCTTCCTGGGTCAGCGTGCGGTCAAGGTCAACGTCGTAGTAGAAACCGTTGTCGATAACCGGGCCGATAGCCATTTTGGTATCCGGCCACAGCTGTTTAATCGCGTGCCCCAACAGGTGCGCACAGGAGTGACGAATAATTTCCAGACCGGCTTCGTCTTTAGCGGTGATGATCGCCACGTTGGCATCTTCGGTGATCGGATCAACCGCATCCACCAGTTCGCCATTCACACGGCCGGCAATACAGGCTTTCGCCAGGCCAGGACCGATGTCGAGGGCAATATCCATCACGCTGACGGCGTGGTCAAAAGAGCGCTGGCTTCCATCAGGAAGAGTAATTACAGGCATGAAACATCCTTAATTGCAGTGGTAACCCACACGTAAGATTACATGCAAACATAGTTTGAGAGTTCCGGGCTGGCAGGCTATCTGACCCACATTGTCGGATTGCCGCCGCCCTTGATAGCTGCGCAATACACAGCAAGGCAAGCATAATAACATCTTTAGGATCAGAGAGAAACCGTGCAGGGAGAGGCTGACAGAATAAGGCAGGGATGACGGGCCGCCCGCAGGCAGCCCGGAAAGCAATTACATCGCGTAAGAGAGCGTGATGGTGGTTTTGGTATCGGTATGATCGGGCGCTGACTCCGGTGGATTCTGGTTCCAGGTCACGTTGTAAGCCATCTTCAGGGCGAAGTGTTCGTTGATCGCCACCTGCAGACCGGTTTCGGAGTTGACGGTAGTATCATCGCTACCCAGTACGGAAACACCCTGAACAAACTTGGTGGTGTCCGTCAGCTGCCACTGATAGCTCAGTGCGCCGTAGGCCAGAGCCTGAGTTTCATGACCACCTTCATGGTAGTCGTCGTAACGCACACCCGGACCGGCTTCCACACGCAGCGAGTGCACCGGACCGTTCAGCAGCTGGCGACCATAACCGGCAGCAAGAATAGAACGACCGTCGTAACCGTTGAAGCGGTCACTTAACCAGCTCGCCTGGCCGAACAGGTAGTCAGCGCTGTTGATGTTATAACGCGTACGGCCACCGACCTGATAGGTCTCTGATGAACGCTCATCGTTAGAAGAGGTGTTGCTGGCGTTGCCCCACAGGCTGTAAGCAAAACTTGGGGTATACCACGTCATGTTGGTATTCGCCGTTGCGGAAGAACTGGTGGTGTTACCGGACTGTGCCATGTAACCCGCAGCCGCGTTACCTTCAAAATCTTTCTTCGCTGTAGAAGGGTCATCCATAACCGTGAAGACGTTGTTATCCGCCAGGGCTTGTTGACACAGTGCTCCCCCGGAGAGCAGAAGAACTACAGACAGCTTGTTAAGCGCTTTCATTTAAATGTGACCCGTACGACAGTTTTAAAAAGAGGGAGTCTGAAGCGTTTTGAGGGACGATCAACGCAATTTACGGTAATAATCGTAAGAAATTGTTAATCCGCTCTTTTTCCACAGCATCAGGCCCAAACTCCCCTTCGAATAGGAATATTCCCATTAACGGCGCGCATTATAATGGGTTAGTGATGAAAAAACACCTGGCTGTAAATAAGATTTATCTTTAGCCAGGCGCGATTTTATCGCCCTGCAGCCGGTATATGTAAGTAAATATTAATTCCAGCCTACGCCCTTCCGCTGCGCCGCCAGCGGCTTTACGTCTTCTTAACGCAAAACGCGCAGAAAAGAGATCCGCCCTCGGCTTTGCTACCGCCCGCGCATGAATTCAGCGCGCTGACAGCGGCAGTGAACTACGATTGAGGGGCCATTTATTACATTGAGGTAAACCATGAATAGCCAATCCGTTGAACAGTTTGTTGTCACCTTTCGCTACCAGGAAAAAGGGCTCTCTGACCTGCTGGAGTTGAACAGCGCCCTGCTCAGTGCCGGGTTCAGCACCACGCTCAACGACAGCCAGGGCCAACCACACGAGTTAGGCACCAATAGCTTCGGCATTACCAGCGCGATGGCGCCGGAAGAGATCGCGCAGCAGGCGCGCAGCGCGGGAGAACTGGTGCTCGGTGATACACCGGAGGTGGACGTTCAGCGCTGGGAGGAGTTTCAGCAGCAGCTTAAAAGCTAACTTTCTGTAAATATGATGCAATGCCGTGCGCCAATGGGTATTTTGGTTATTCTTTAAGCGTTATCATCGTCGAATCACAGCGAAAAAGAGGAGTGTCCTATGTGGTCAGCCATCGGTCGTCTGTTGAGTGAGCAACTGGGTCCGGCAGAAATTAACGGACGCAGTGAGTTGCCGGGCGGTGAGGTTCATTCAGCCTGGCTGCTGCAATACGGTGAGCACCAGGTGTTTGTCAAATGTAACCAGCGCGAGATGCTCGATCTCTTCAGCTGGGAAGCGGATCAGCTCCAGCTGCTGGCGCGTACCCACACGGTGCGCGTGCCGGAAGTGTACGGCGTTGGCAGCGACCGCGATACCAGCTTTCTGCTGCTGGAATACATCAAGCCAACGCCGCTAAATGCCGATTCTGCTTTCCAGCTTGGCGTACAGCTGGCCCATCTTCACCAGTGGAGTGAACAGCCGCAGTTTGGGCTGGACTTCGACAATAATATTACCACCTCTCCTCAGCCCAACAGCTGGCTGAAACGCTGGTCGGTGTTCTTTGCTGAACAGCGCATCGGCTGGCAGCTGCAGCTCGCCGCTGAAAAAGGTATTCAGTATGGGGATATCGAGCTGATTGTGCACTGCGCGCAGACGGCCCTCGACGCCCATCACCCGCAGCCGTCGCTACTGCACGGCGATCTGTGGCCGGCGAACTGCGCGGGGAGTGACAGTGGTCCCTGGCTATTTGATCCAGCCTGCTACTGGGGCGATCGTGAGTGTGACTTGGCCATGCTACCGTGGTTCAGTCAGCTGCCGGGGCAGATCTTCGAGGGTTATCAGTCGGTGTGGCCGCTACCTTGCGGCTTCTCACAGCGTCAGCCGATTTATCAGCTCTACTATCTGCTGAACCGCGCCAATGTCTTCGGCGGCAGCTGGCTTGGAGAGGCACAGCGTGCGGTAGGCACCCTGTTAGATGTGGACGATTTGGCTAAACAGCACGCGCGTCCGGCCTGAGATAAGCCCGGGCGGGGCACCTTCCCCCGCCCGCGATCCTCAGTAGATAAACCCGGCCAGCTTCAGCACGAAGTAACCCGCTACGGCGATGATAATCGGCAGGACGTACAGCGGGAATATTTGCAGGAAAATAGTGTGGCGCGGCACCACAATCCTCTCTTCCAGCTGCGCACGCGTGTGCCCTTCAGTACCGCGCGCGTTTTCCAGAATCAGCTGATCCTCAATCCCTTCACGCAGAAAGCGCGACTGGCGCCACATGCGCGCGCCGGAAGCCTGCAAAGCAAGGCCGACAAAAATCAGCACGTAGATAACCCAGAACAGCACGTTGCTGCCGTGATTAAAATCCGGTACCGGTGAGTTATTCCAGAAGCTGGAAAGAAAACCGGTGTTAAAACGGATCATCTCAATCATCACATGGGCGAAATCCTGCATCACCGCATTAATGCCCTCGCGCTTTTCCCGGCTTTTTTCCAGAAAACCCAGCAGGGAAATCAGCGTTGAGATCAGCGCGGGAATAAAGATAACCCAGCCCGCGACCCGCTTGATCACCGCCACTCTGCCAGCCTGTTGATAAGTCATGCCTTCTCCTGTCCATACGATGTCTGCGTGTCAGTCTACATTGAGTCGGCAAAAAGCGCCTGTAAAATGCGGTCAGCGCAGCAGGTTCTCCGCTTAACGCCGCTGCGATGTTAATTTTTTCAGCAACGCCTTCATGCTAAGGTGATGCAAACTGTCAAATGGAGCCGCAGAATGTCTTATCAACGCCCCGTACACGCCGCCATCTTTGATATGGATGGCCTGCTGATTGATTCAGAACCGCTATGGCACCAGGCCGAGCTGGACATCTTCAATACCCTTGATGTTGACCTCAGCCGCCGTAAAGAGCTGCCCGATGCGCTCGGCCTGCGTATCGATCAGGTGGTGCGCATGTGGTACGAAACCCTGCCGTGGAGCGGCCCTTCCCAGGCGGAAGTGACGCAGCGAGTGATTGCCCGGGCGCTGAGCCTGGTCGAGGAGAGCCGTCCGCTGCTGCCGGGCGTTGAGCATGCGTTAAAGCTGTGCCAGGCCGAGGGGCTGAAGATCGGCCTGGCCTCCGCTTCTCCGCTGTTTATGCTGGAGCGCGTGCTGGAGATGTTCAACCTGCGCGACTATTTTGAAGTGCTGGCCTCGGCGGAATCTCTGCCCTACAGCAAACCGCACCCGCAGGTTTACCTTGATGCCGCCGCCCGGCTTGGCGTCGACCCACTGAACTGCGTTACGCTGGAAGACTCCTTTAACGGCATGATCGCCACTAAAGCCGCACGTATGCGCTCTATCGTGGTGCCTGACGCCAGCCACGCCGAAGATGCACGCTGGGCGCTGGCGGAGGTCAAGCTCAGCAGCCTGCAGCAGCTTACCCCCGCTCATCTGCACGGTCGTTAAACCTGACAAGGTGCTGCCTGTGCAGCACCTCTCAATAAAAATAAAACAACGTTTCATTTTTATTGAATTACCGCCCGCCTGCGCCTATGCTCCCTGCTAACCTCGTTAATCAGGAAGCCGCTATGATCCTCAATGCTTTTAACCTCGAAGGGAAAGTCGCGCTGATCACCGGATGCAACACCGGGCTGGGTCAGGGTATGGCCGTCGGTCTGGCGCAGGCCGGATGTGACATCATTGGCGTCAACCGCTCCGCTGCCTGCGAAACGGCAAAGCAGGTGAGCGCGCTCGGGCGCCGCTTTATCAGCATCACCGCCGACCTGTCGGACAGCCACTGCGTGCCAAAGGTGATGGAGCAGGCGCTGGCAGCCTGCCCGCGGCTCGATATCCTGGTCAACAATGCCGGGATTATTCGCCGCGCAGAGGCGCTGAATTTCAGTGAGCAGGACTGGGATGACGTCATGAACGTCAACAGCAAAACGCTGTTCTTTCTTGCGCAGGCGGTGGCGCGCCAGTTCGTTAAGCAGGGGCATGGCGGCAAAATCATTAATATCGCCTCAATGCTCTCTTACCAGGGCGGCATTCGCGTACCTTCGTATACCGCCTCGAAAAGCGCGGTAATGGGGCTGACTCGCCTGATGGCCAACGAATGGGCACAGTACGGGATCAACGTTAATGCCATCGCCCCGGGCTATATGGCGACCAACAACACTGAACAGCTGCGTGATGATGAAGAGCGCAGTCAGCAGATCCTCAAGCGCATTCCGAGCGGTCGCTGGGGCGAGAGCCGCGATATGATGGGGCCGGTGGTGTTTCTCGCCTCCAGCGCGGCGGACTACGTTAATGGCTATACGCTGGCCGTCGACGGGGGCTGGCTGGCGCGCTAACCCAAAGGCGGGTCAGTTTCTGTGCGACCCGCTCAACATTTCACTGATGTGAAAATATTTATCTTTCGTTACAGCGTCACATATTTATTCTACTGTATATATTCCCTATACTGGATGCATTGACAGTTATGCACCAGGTGTTCCCATGACGGCCGAAGGCCACCTCATATTTGCCATTGCCAGCGCCATTTTCGCCAAACGAGCGGAACTGACGCCGGTGCTGGCCAGCGCAGACTGGTGGCATATTATTCCGGCTACCCTGCTCACCTGCCTGCTGCCGGATATTGACCATCCAAAATCTTTTCTCGGTCAGCGCCTGAAGTGGCTGTCGCACCCTATTGCGCGCGCCTTTGGTCATCGCGGATTCACCCACAGCCTGCTGGCGGTGGCGGGCGGTGTCGCGCTGCTGCAGCTAAAGCTGCCCGCTGGCTGGCTGATCCCTGCCGATGCTTTCCAGGGCATGGTGCTGGGTTACCTCAGCCACATTGTGGCCGACATGCTGACGCCCGCCGGGGTCCCTCTGCTATGGCCGTGCCGCTGGCGCTTCCGCCTGCCGCTGCTGAGAAGCCAGAAAGGCAACCAGCTGGAGCGTGCGCTGTGCCTCGCGCTGGTCGGTTATGCCATCTGGTTTCCGCCGGGTATGCCACCCTTTGGTGCGACCGGCTGGACCAGCCAGGTGGTCAATTCGGTACAAAATGGCTTTAGCCGGGTGATAAACCCGCAAAACGGACATTAATCGACCGATAACGCAACAAAAGTTATAAATCATTCCTTTTGGATATAAGCCTGCACCATCACTAGCTGCTACCATTTCGCCCTTGTGCTGGTTACTGCGCGTCAGAAATTAACTGAGGTCAGTTATGGCACTTTTGCCGACTATTTTTGGGAGAAATGGGAAATGAATTTTCCGCTAATTATTAACCTGGTAGCGTTCGTGGCGCTGCTGCTGCTGGTAGCAAAAACCGGCCGCACCGGCTGGAGCCTGTCGAAGAAAGTGCTGTTCGGCCTGGTGGTCGGCGTACTGTTTGGCCTCGCGCTGCACACCATTTACGGCGAAAACAGCCCGGTAATTAAAGAGTCTGTCAGCTGGTTTAACCTGGTCGGCGGCGGTTACGTTCAGCTGCTGCAGATGATTGTAATGCCGCTGGTGTTCGCATCGATTCTCAGCGCCGTAGCCCGTCTGCATAACGCCTCATCGCTGGGCAAAATCAGCGTGCTGACCATTGGCGTGCTGCTGTTCACCACCGCCATTGCCGCCGCCGTTGGCGTATTCGTTACCTGGCTGTTCGGCCTCAACGCCAGTGGACTGGTGCAGGGCGCACAGGAAAGCGCACGCCTTGCGGCCATTCAGAGCAGCTATGTTGGCAAGGTCGCCGATCTCAGCGCGCCGCAGCTGCTGCTCTCCTTCGTCCCGAAAAACCCGTTTGCCGACCTGACCGGTGCTAACCCGACTTCGATCATCAGCGTAGTGATCTTCGCCGCCTTCCTTGGCGTGGCGGCTCTGCAGCTGCTGAAGGATGATGCCGAAAAGGGCCAGCGCGTACTCAAAGCCATCGATACGCTGCAGTCCTGGGTCATGAAGCTGGTGCGCCTGATCATGAAGCTGACGCCGTACGGCGTGCTGGCCCTGATGACCAAAGTGGTGGCAACCTCTAACCTGAGCGACATCATCAAGCTTGGCAGCTTCGTGCTGGCCTCTTACCTCGGCCTGGCGATTATGTTTGCCGTGCATGCCCTGCTGCTGTCGGTCAACGGTGTGAACCCCCTGCGCTTCTTCCGTAAAGTGTGGCCGGTTATCACCTTCGCCTTCACCAGCCGCTCCAGCGCCGCGACTATCCCGCTGAGCGTGGAAGCGCAAACCCGTCGTCTGGGTATTCCAGAGTCGATTGCCAGCTTTGCGGCATCCTTTGGTGCCACCATTGGCCAGAACGGCTGTGCCGGTCTCTATCCGACCATGCTGGCGGTAATGGTGGCGCCAACCGTGGGCATCAACCCGTTTGACCCCATGTGGATTGCTACGCTGATCGGCATCGTGACCCTCAGCTCTGCGGGCGTTGCCGGCGTTGGTGGTGGTGCAACCTTCGCGGCGCTGATTGTGCTGCCTGCCATGGGCCTGCCGGTCACCCTGGTTGCCCTGCTGATCTCCATCGAGCCGCTGATTGATATGGGCCGCACCGCGCTCAACGTCAACGGTTCCATGACCGCCGGTACGCTGACCAGCCAGTGGCTGAAGCAGACCGATAAAGCGGTAATGAACACCGAGTCAGACAGCGAAGCCGAACTGGCACATCGCTAACCCTCCCGCGGGCCGGATCCCCCCGGCCCGCCTCATTTCGTCATACCCCTGCATTTATCGGGCGTATATCCCTCACTGTTCTATAGTTACTGTTGCCCTAAAATGACAGCAACTGGAGTACATGAGTCATGCCGAAAGAACACAAACCGCAGCAGCAGAAGCCCACTACCGCCCCTGACAACGCCAAAGTGGCTGCGCTGGAACCCTTTCGCAAAAATGGAATGGAACAACCACTGACCACCAATCAGGGTACTCGCATCGCCGATGACCAGAACTCACTGCGTGCCGGAACGCGCGGACCGACGTTGCTGGAAGACTTCATCATGCGTGAGAAGATCACCCACTTTGACCACGAGCGCATCCCGGAGCGTATTGTCCATGCGCGCGGCTCTGCGGCGCACGGCTACTTTCAGACCTATCGCGACATGAGCGAGGTTACCAAAGCGGACTTTCTGCGCTCTCCGGAAAGCGTCACGCCAGTATTTGTGCGCTTCTCCACGGTGCAGGGCGGCGCGGGTTCCGCCGATACCGTGCGTGACATCCGCGGCTGGGCCACCAAGTTCTATACGGAGGAAGGCGTTTTCGACCTGGTGGGCAACAATACCCCGGTGTTCTTTATCCAGGATGCCCATAAGTTCCCTGATTTTGTCCACGCGGTAAAACCAGAGCCGAACAATGAGATGCCGCAGGGGCAAAGCGCCCACGACACCTTCTGGGATTATGTTTCCCTGCAGCCAGAAACCCTGCACAACGTCATCTGGGCGATGTCCGATCGCGGCATTCCGCGCAGCTACCGCACCATGGAAGGTTTTGGCATTCACACCTTCCGCTTTATCAACGCCGAAGGGAAAGGGACGTTTGTGCGCTTCCACTGGAAGCCAGTGGCGGGTAAAGCCTCGCTGCTGTGGGACGAGTCACAAAAGCTGACCGGCCGCGACCCCGACTTCCACCGCCGCGACCTGTGGGAAGCGATCGAAGCGGGAGACTTCCCGGAATATGAGCTTGGCGTGCAGCTTATTCCCGAGGCTGACGAATTCAACTTCGATTTTGACCTACTGGATGCCACCAAGCTTATCCCTGAAGAGCTGGTGCCGGTGCAGCTGATTGGCAAAATGGTGCTCAACCGCAACCCGGATAACTTCTTTGCCGAAACCGAGCAGGTGGCCTTCCACCCGGGTCATATCGTACCGGGAATGGATTTCAGCAACGACCCGCTGCTGCAGGGGCGCCTGTTCTCCTACACCGATACCCAGATCAGCCGTCTTGGCGGCCCTAACTTCCATGAAATTCCGATTAACCGCCCGGTCTGCCCGTACCACAACTTCCAGCGCCAGGGCATGCACCGTATGGAGATCGATACTAACCCGGCCAACTACGAACCCAACTCGATCAACGACAACTGGCCGCGTGAAACGCCACCCGCGCCACAGCGCGGCGGTTTTGAGAGCTATCAGGAGCGTATTGAAGGCCATAAAGTGCGCGAGCGCAGCCCCTCTTTTGAGGAGCACTACTCGCAGCCGCGCCTGTTCTGGCAGAGTCAGACGCCGGTGGAACAGCAGCATATCGTCGATGCTTTCTCCTTCGAGCTAAGCAAAGTCGGCCGCGCCTACATTCGCGAGCGCGTGGTGGACCAGCTGGTGCATATCGATATTTCGCTGGCGAACAGCGTGGCGGAGAACCTTGGCCTGACCCTTTCCGAACAGCAGTTGCAGACGGCCCCCCCTAAGGACGTCAATGGCCTGAAAAAAGATGCCAGCCTCAGCCTGTATGCGGTGCCAAGCGGCACCATTAAAGGCCGCAAGGTGGCGCTGCTGCTCAGCAATGGTTTCAACGCGGCCGATACGCTGGCTGCGCTGCAGGAGCTGAAAAATCACGGGGTGCATGCCAAATTGCTGGCGGCGCACATGGGCGAGGTTCACGCGGATGACGGTTCGACGCTGACCGTGGATGCTACCTTCAGCGGCCTGCCTTCGCTGACGTTTGACGCGGTGCTGGTGCCCGATGGCAACATCGATGCCCTGCTGCTGCGCGGCGATGCCTGTTATTTCCTGCTGGAAGCCTACAAACACCTGAAAGTGATTGGGCTGAGCGGCAACGCACGGCGCTTTAAGGCACAGTTCGGGCTGGCTGACGATGATGAAGAAGAGGGCATCATCTGCGACAGCAAAACTGAGGGGGTGTTGATGAGCGAATTCCTGGCCGCGCTGGGTGCTCACCGTATCTGGTCACGCAGCCAGAAAGCGCTCAGCGTCCCGGCGTAAGCGCCCTGCTCATCACAATCTGAGGGCAATCGTGGCGGTCAGGTAAAGGAAACGTTAAGCGCTGTAAGCAGCGGCAAATGGCGAGGGGTTGGCGCTTGTATTTATCCCGGGTAAGGAAGATGCTGAACCCGGTATGAACCAGGAGAATGCTTATGAAAAAGGTGATAACCACACTTTTCGCCTTATCGCTGCTTACCCCGGCGCTGGCATCGGCCCATCCCGGCGGCTGGGGTCCCGGCCCCGGTCCGGGCTGGCATCATGGCGACGGCGGCTGGCACGGCGGCCACGGACCCGGGCGCTTATCGTTTCTTCCCGGTGCTGCCGCTGCGGTGCTGATTGGCGGCCTGACTTACTATGTGCTTAACGGCAACTACTACCAGCGCCAGAACGATAACACCTATGTGGTGGTTGACCGCCCGGTGGAACATTACCGCGACAGTTACGACGACATGCGCGCGCTGGATTACAACGGTGAGCGATTTTACGTGCAGGACGGCCATTACTACCGCCGCAGCATCAACGGTGAATATCTGGAAGTTCCACGGCCGCCGGGTCTGTAACTTGCTAAAAATGACAAAAAAAAACGGTCACCGCGGTGACCGTTTTTTTTACGTAACCAACAGTTACTTGGTGGTAGCCTGCGGGTCGGTATCGTAATCTTTGCAGCTCTGGAAGCCGTAGTTCATCACACGGCCGGTGTCGCTATAGCTGACAAAGTAAGTCTGCTGTTTACCGTCACGTTCGCCCAGCACATACGTCTGGCAGGTGCCGCGAGCGTGGACCATGGTAATTTCGGTAGAAGGTGGGCCGGCGATGTCACGCACCTGCTGGCGGGTCATCCCTTTTTTCACGTCCTGCACTACTGGTTTGGTGACATAACTTTCAGCCCGGTCGTAGGCAGTACAGCCAGACAACACGGCCAGGGCAACAGCAGCACCAATCAATCCCGTCAACTTACGCATTTATTCTTCCTCATTTATTATCCATGTAAGCTTAAGCCTGGAATATAAATGCAGATTTATCAACTTTATGGCGTCAAATTATTATCGATCTCTCTGCTCCACGCCTATAATGCAGCCATTGAGAATGAACATTCGCATTCCTGTTATTGCTGTAGCTTACAGATTGTTATGGGTCACTCACCCCCAAGCGGAGAGCCGATGAGCACACAAGCAGAAGCACGCGATGCGCGCCACCGTCTGCGCCAGGACGAGATTATCACTGCTGCCCGCCGCTGTTTTCGCCAGCATGGTTTTCATGGCGCCAGCATGGCGCAGCTGGCGCTGGAAGCGCAGCTCAGCGTGGGGCAAATCTATCGCTACTTCACCAATAAAGACGCGATTATTGAAGAGATCATCCGCCGCATAATCGACTACCGCCTGCAGGAGATGATATCCACCAGCGGCAACATCTACCTGCCCGAGCTGCTGGCGTGGCGCAGGGTACGCAATGAAGAGGATGAAGCCCTGATGATCGAGGTTGCCGCCGAAGCCACGCGAAACCCCGGAGTGGCAAAGATGATGGCCGATGCCGACCAGCGTATGTTCACCCAGGCCTGTCGCAAAGTGGCGGATGAACATCCTGAGTTCAGCCCTGAGCGGGTTCGCGCCTCGGTCGAGATCCTCGCCGTCATGGTGGAAGGCACCTCTTACCGCCGCATCACGCCGCAGAAAGCGTCAGCAGAACGTCTCTATACCCTTTATCAGCAAATTAACGACCTTCTTTTCAGATCAGAGGAATCATGACACCTGCTCATCCCAAACGTCTTGGCTATGCCATCACGCTCGGCCTGCTGGCGGCTCTTGGCCCGCTTTGCATCGATCTCTACCTGCCCGCGCTGCCGGAACTGGCTAAAGACCTGCACACGCCGACCGCAACGGCACAGCTGAGCCTGACCGCCGGGCTGCTCGGCCTTGGCTTAGGCCAGCTGTTTTTCGGCCCGCTAAGCGATAAATATGGCCGTATTCGCCCGCTGCTGCTGTCGCTGGTGCTGCTGCTGGTGGCCTCCATCGGCTGTGCGCTGGCGCAGGATATCCATCAGCTGCTGCTGGCGCGGCTATTTGAGGGGCTGTCCGGGGCTGGCGGTGCGGTGCTGTCGCGCGCCATTGCCCGCGATATGTACAGCGGCCACGAGCTGACCAAATTCTTTGCGCTACTGATGCTGGTCAACGGCCTGGCGCCGATTGCTGCGCCAGTGCTGGGCGGCGCGCTGATGGCGTTCCTCGACTGGCGCGGGCTGTTTATGGTGCTGGCGGCGATTGCCGTGCTGCTGTTTGTGCTGGCACGCCTCAAGCTGCACGAGACCCTGCCCGCTGAGCGGCGCAGCCAGGGCAGTCTGTTCTCTTCCTGGGCGGCTCTCGGCCAGGTGGTCACTCATCGCCCGTTTATGGGCTTCTGCCTGACGCAGGGCTTTATGATGTCGGGCATGTTCGCCTATATCGGCGCATCGCCGTTCGTCCTGCAGCAGATCTACCAGCTTTCCCCTCAGGCATTCAGCTTCTGCTTCGCCGCCAATGGGGTCGGCCTGATTATTGCATCACAGGTTAGTGCACGCCTCAGCCCGCTGTGGGGTGAGTATCGCGTGCTGAAAGGCGGGCTGGTGCTGGCGTTTATCTCTTCCGGCAGCCTGCTGGTGGCGGGGCTAAGCAGCGCGAGCCTGCCGCTGGTACTGGTGGCGCTGTTCTTTAGCGTGGCCAGCAACGGCGTGATCTCCGTCACCGCGGCCTCGCTGGCGATGCAGAGCCAGGGGCACCGTGCAGGCAGCGCTTCGGCCGTGATTGGCGTCACCATGTTTACCCTGGGCGGCATTAGCGTCCCGGTTACCGGTATCGGTGGCACCTCGGTACTGACCATGAGCGCCACCATCTTTGGCTGTTATATGCTGGCGATTCTGATGTTCAATCTGCTGGCACAGAAAGCGAAAACAGCCTGACCCAATCAGACCCGGTGCAGAGAGTAACGTATTGATTGTTGTGGTTTCGCGCCGGGCACGTTAGCTTAAACAGATAAATTGCACACGGTCGCCGCCAGTCGGCGCTGAAAATGAGGAGAGGTAAATGGCTCTGCAACAGGACATTATCGCGGCGCTGGGCGTCAAGCCCACTATTGATGCTCAGGCAGAAATTCGCACCAGCGTTGAATTTCTTAAATCCTATCTGAAAACGTATCCGTTCCTGAAGTCGTTGGTGCTGGGCATCAGCGGCGGTCAGGACTCTACCCTGACGGGTAAACTGTGCCAGATCGCCATTAACGAACTGCGCGCTGAAACTGGCGACAGCAGCTACCAGTTTATCGCGGTGCGCCTGCCGCACGGCGTACAGGCCGATGAGCAGGACTGCCAGGACGCCATTGCGTTTATTCAGCCGGATCGCGTGCTGACGGTGAACATCAAGGCTGCGGTGCAGGCCAGCGAGCAGGCGCTGCGCGATGCCGGAATTACGCTTTCCGATTTTATTCGCGGCAACGATAAAGCGCGCGAGCGCATGAAAACCCAGTACAACATTGCCGGTATGACTTCCGGGGTGGTGGTCGGCACCGACCACGCGGCGGAAGCCGTCACCGGGTTCTTTACCAAATACGGCGATGGCGGCACCGATATCAACCCGATCTTCCGCCTGCATAAAGGTCAGGGTAAGCAGCTGCTGAAAGCGCTGGGCTGCCCGGAGCACCTCTATCTGAAGCACCCCACCGCCGACCTTGAAGACGATCGTCCGGGCCTGCAGGATGAAGTGGCGCTGGGCGTGACCTATGAGATGATCGACCGCTATCTGGAAGGGCAAACCATCGACCCGGCGGCAGCGAAAACCATTGAGAACTGGTATCTGAAAACCGAACACAAACGCCGCCCGCCGATTACGGTGTTTGACGATTTCTGGAAACGTTAACCCCTTCGGCCCTTTTCACCGGTTATTCCTTACGCGAAAACTCCTGCTATACTGTGCGCATACACAGTATGCCGGAGTTTTTAGTGGTCAGAAGAATAGCCAGTCATCGCCTTGAGTTTGAACCCGCCGCGATCTACCAATATCCGGAACAGCTGCGTCCGTGGCTCGAGTCCCTGCCCTCCCTGCCCGGCGTCTATATTTTTCATGGTGAAAGCGAAACCCTGCCGCTGTATATCGGTAAAAGCGTCAATATCCGCAGCCGGGTGCTGTCGCATCTGCGCACGCCGGATGAAGCACGCATGCTGCGCCAGGCCACGCGCATCAGTTTTATCCCTACCGCCGGTGAGCTGGGCGCGCTGCTGCTGGAAGCCCAGATGATCAAACTGCAGCAGCCGCTGTTCAATAAACGCCTGCGCAAAAACCGCCAGCTGTGCGCGCTGCAGATCCGCGCCGGGCGCCCGCAGGTGGTGTATGCCAAAGAGGTCGACTTCTCGCACACCCCGGATCTGTTCGGCCTGTATGCCAGCCGCCGCGCCGCGCTGGACACCCTGCAAAAAATTGCCGACGAGCAGCGGCTCTGCTACGGCCTGCTGGGGCTGGAAACGCTGACTAAAGGTCGCGCCTGCTTCCGCTACAGCCTGAAACGCTGCGCCGGAGCCTGCTGTGGGGAAGAGTCACTGGAGGCGCACCAGCAGCGCCTGCTGGCGGCGCTGGACGCCGTGCGCCTGCAGTGCTGGCCATGGCCGGGTGCCGTCGCCGTGGTGGAAAAAGGCGTCAGCCAGCAGCAGATACATGTGATCAATAACTGGCTCTACCTCGGTTCAGTCAGCGATCTGGCGGATGCCGCCGCCCTGTGCACCACCCCGCCCGGTTTTGACAGCGACGGTTATAAGATCCTCTGCAAGCCGCTGCTGAAAGGCAGCCTGCCGATCATCCCTCTGCCCGGCGCCTGAACAAAACAAAACCGCCGACGGTGACCACGGCCATTCAGGCGGTGTGGGCAACGTCGGCGGTCTCAGATTTGTGCAGCCTGCTCGGGTCGAAGGGGGAAGGCATCCCTCCCCACTTCGAAACTAGCGGATTTAATCTTCTGCAGGCGCCATTTTACCTTCATGCTGCGGCTTTTCAGTCAGACGTTTCTCAAAGTTCTGATTAAACTGTTTTTTCTGTTCAGGGGTCAGCACGTTATACAGCTTGTTTTGCGTCTCCAGCATCGACATTGCCCGCGCTTTGCCGTTGGCAGACATCTGTTCAGCCTGCGCTTCTGCCTTCGCCTTGTCGAAGCTGTCGGAGGCAATAATGTTATGTACCGCACGGCGCTCTTCCAGCGACGGGCGCTTCATCTCTTTATGGGACTCTTTCATGATGGTGCGCATCTGTTGTTTCTGCGCGTCCGTCAGATTCAGTCCTTTAAACATCTCGTGCATTCCACCGTGACGCGGTGGCTTATGCATCATCGGCTTGTCGGCGCCCGCCGGCGGTGGCGTCAGAGTATCAGCGGCTGCATGAACGATATTTGCAGCACCCAGAGCCAGTGAAGCGGCAACAAAAACAGAGGTTAATTTACGCATAATATAGTCCTTACTTTTCAGTTCAATGACGACGCGATTGTCGTGATGTCGGAAGCAAGTTTACGGCGCTGAACGTCAAGTAGTCAGAGCGTCAGTAAAGCCCTGAAAGCATAAAAGACAATTTGACGCCAATCATGAAGAGAATGCGAAGATTATGGTGAGGAATTGCAAAAGAATATGAATTTGCACAGGTTTATGCAGAAATTATGGAGGAGTGTAATCTGTGCGGCAGGATAGCGGAAGGAAAAGTTAACGCATTAACGGCCTGGCTACTGCATGACTGAGCCGCCACGGGGCGGCTCATTTTCAGGTTACGGCGTGGAGCCGAGCGCCTCATTATGCGCATTATCTTCGACCAGCATCAGCCCGGCACGCAGGCCGACCGCGACGTTGGGATTAGGGAACAGCACGTACTCCCGCGCCTGCTGGACAAAATAACGCTTCTCGCCATCTTCTGCCAGCAGCGTGCCCTGCGGGAAAACGGTGAAGTTCAGCGTGTCGTCGTTCATATGCAGCACAAAGCTATCCGACAAACGGGTGATCTGCTGAGAGACCCGATAGCGGCGCGGCGCCTCAGCGACGGCAGGCGGTTCCCCCCCGCAAATCAGCGCGATCAGCGCCTGCCGGGCCGCGCTGAACTGGCTGAGATCGTTCTGCCCAAACGGCAGTGCTTTACCCAGTTCCAGCGTACAGCTGGCAGCCTGAAAATGCTGGCTGCTATAGTGGGTAAATGTGCCACCCGGTGCGCGGTGGAACACCAGCGCCTCCAGCCCGGCAACGCCCAGCCACGCCATAAAATCTTCCGGCCACGGCGTGTCGCGCAGCGGCAGCACGCCAAAGCGCGTATGCCATGAGCCGCGGATCGCGGTGTGCATATCAATATGCCAGCGCACCTCTTCGTACTCGCCGGCCTGCCAGAAGTTCTCCATCGCCTGCTCCAGCCGCCAGGCGCGGCGCGCTTCCGGACAGTCTTCATACTGCTGCCAGCGGCCGCCAAACATGCGGTTCATATCGCCGTGCAGATAGCGCTTATTACGCCTCAGCGCTGCCGGGTTGCCATAAATCACCAGCAGCCGCGTCTGCAGCGGCCGCTCGCCGCGCAGCAGAGAGTCCAGCAGCGGCTCAACAATTTCTACCGGGGCCGTCTCGTTGCCGTGGATCCCGGCAGAGACCACCAGCGCCATGGTCGCCGGTTGGGTCGGGGTCAGTTCAACGATCCCCTCATCGATCCAGCGCCAGATGAGATGCTCATTACGCCCCTCAGGCGCGGAGGGGGTTTGCCCGTTTAGCGTGGTGGTGAGGAAGTCCTGCATTGATACTCCTTAGAATCAATCGCCGTTCAGCCATGACAGGCCGGAGCTGATCTCCGGCCCTGCGATCATCGCGTTACTGCTGAAAACGGTAAACATTGCCTAAGTTTAGCAGCTTCGTCAGCTCATCGAGAGCTTCACGTCCTTCACGCAGCAATTGCGGGTCGGCCAGGTCAGCCTGCGACAGCCGGTCGCGGTAGTGGCGCTCTACCCAGCCGTTGAGCGTGGCGAACAGCTGGTCGTTCATCATCACCGCCGGATTGACCGCCGCCTGCTGCTGCTCATTCAGCACTACGCGCAGGCGCAGACAGGCCGGGCCGCCGCCGTTGCACATACTTTCGCGCAGGTCGAATACTTTCAGTTCGTCAATCAAGCCGCCGCGGGTGACCAGCTCGCTGAGATACGCCCAGACGCCCGCATGGCGGCGCGCCTCTTCCGGCAGAACCAGCAGCATTTTGCCGTCTGGCTTGCTCAGCAGCTGGCTGTTGAACAGATAGGTTGACACCGCATCGGCCACGCTCACCCGGCTATCCGGAACTTCGATGGCGCTGAAGCCCGGCACTTTCGCCCCCAGCTCCGCCAGCAGCTGCGGCTGATGAACAAAGGCCTGCTGATGGCAAAACAGCGCCTGCTGGTTGCTGACGGCAATCACGTCATTGTGGAACACCCCCTGGTCGATCACCGCCGGATTCTGCTGAGCGAATACCGTGCGGGCCGGATCAAGCTGATGCAGCCGCGCCACGGCTTCACTGGCCTCCAGCGTCTGCCGTGCCGGGTAACGCACGGGAGCCACCTCGCCACGGCGTTCTGCGCGCCCATAGACAAACAGCTGCACGCCCGGCTCGCCGTAGCCGTTGCCAAAGCGGTTGTGGTTGGCCGCGCCCTCATCACCAAACATCGCCACCTGCGGCAGCGCGTCGTGCACGCTGAAGTGGTCACGGTCGCGGAAAATAGCGCGCAGCAGCGCCGCCGTGGTGGGGGCTTCTATCGCGCGGTGAAACTTATTGTTCAGATTGGCCACGGTGAGATGCACGCGACCGTCGGCGCTGTCCGCCGAAGGGGATACGGTCGCGGCATTGGCGACCCACATTGCCGACGCCGAACTGGCGGCAGAAAGCAGCTGCGGTGCCTGTTTTGCCGCCTGCGCCAGCACCTGGTCATCGCTGCCGCTAAAGCCAATCTGGCGCAGCGCTTCAATATTCGGGCGCTGGTGCGGCGGGATCACGCCCTGGGCAAAGCCCATATCCGCCAGCGCTTTCATCTTCATCAAGCCCTGCAACGCCGCCAGCTTCGGGTTGGACTGCTGGTGCTGGTTGCGGGTTGAGGCTTCATTACCAAACGACAGCCCGGCATAGTGGTGGGTCAGCCCCGGCAGGCCGTCGAAGTTAACTTCACGTGCGCTCATCGGGCACCTCCTGCATCGCTAAAATCGAGGCCCGGTGACAGACTGGCAGGCAGCGACAGATCGCTGGACTCCAGCGAGGCCATCGGCCAGGCGCAGTAGTCTGCAGCATACCAGGCGCTGGCGCGGTGGTTACCGGAAGCACCGATGCCGCCGAATGGCGCGGTACTGGCTGCCCCGGTCAGCGGTTTATTCCAGTTCACGATCCCGGCACGCGCTTCAATCAGCAGGCGCTCAAACTTCTCACGCTGTGGGGAGATCAGCCCGCAGGCCAGGCCGTAGCGGGTGTTATTGGCAATGCGTATCGCCCGGTCGAAATCGTCGTAGCGGATCACCGTCAGCAGCGGCCCGAACACCTCTTCATCCGGCAGGTTGGCAACATCGGTCACGTCAATAATGCCCGGCGTCAGGATCGCGCTGTCGCGCTGCGGCCACTGCATCGCCAGCAGCACTTTGCCGCCGCTATCGATGCGTGCCTGCCATTCGCTGTAGATCTTCTCAGCGGCCTGCAGCGAGATCACGCTGCCCATAAAGGGCTGCGGCTCGGCATTCCAGCTTCCGCTGCGAATTTTTGCCGCCACTTCAACCAGGCGTTGCAGGAAGGCATCCCCCGCCGCGCCGCGCTTCACCAGCAGACGGCGCGCACAGGTGCAGCGCTGCCCGGCGCTGATAAACGCCGACTGAATGGCGATATGCACCGCGCCGTCGATATCATCAGGATCTTCGACGATCAGCGGATTGTTGCCGCCCATCTCCAGCGCCAGCATTTTAGCAGGCTGCCCCGCCAGCTGACGGTGCAGCTGATAGCCGGTTGCCGCACTGCCGGTAAACAGCACGCCGTCCATCTGCGGCTCCTGCGACAGCGCCTGGCCGGTTTCGCGCCCGCCCTGTACCATATTCAGCACGCCACCCGGCAGCCCGGCACTCAGCCACAGCCGCACGGTGATCTCCGCCGTCAGCGGTGTCAGCTCGCTCGGTTTGAACACCACGCAGTTGCCCGCCAGCAGCGCTGGCACGATATGCCCATTCGGCAGATGTCCGGGAAAGTTGTACGGGCCGAATACCGCCATCACGCCGTGCGGACGGTGGCGCAGCGAGCTGTCAGCACCACTCTGCTCGCCGGTGCGCTGATGATAGGCGCGCACGGAGATCGCCACTTTATTGATCATCGCCTGCACTTCGGTCTGGGTTTCCCAGCGCGGCTTGCCGGTTTCGCGCGAGATCGCCTCACTCAGCTCCACTTTGCTTTTTTCCAGCAGAACGGCAAATTTCTCAGCAATTGCCTGACGCTCGGAGAACGGGCGTCGCGCCCAGGCTGGAAAGGCAGCCCGGGCCGCGGCACAGGCGTCAGTCACCTGCCCGGCGCTGGCGGCTTTACCCTGCCACAGCAGCTCGCCGTGTACCGGATCGGTTTTTGTGATGTTGTCGCCGCCGCCGATCAGCCACTGGCCGTTAATACAGTGCGTCATGCTTTTTTCTCCTCACGAAAAAGTGTCACCACCCGCAGCTTATCGCCCGGCTGGCACAGCAAAATCTCTGCCTGTTCTGGCGTAATACTGATGCTCTCTGCCTCTGCATTGGCAGGCAGCAGGATCGCGCGGAACTGCTGATAGTTTTCATTCGACACCAGGCACAGCGGCAGGTTTTCGTCCTGCTGCGGGTCGATGCGCGCCGTCATAGGGTGGCTTTTACGAATCGCCCGTACGCGATCAATGTCGCACTCCAGCGTCGGGCCGCCGTCGAAAATGTCAATGTAGTTCTGGAACTGGAAACCCTCGGCTTCCAGCACGGCGCGCGCCGGAGCCGTTTGCGGATGAACCTTGCCGATCACTTCGCGCGCGTCTGGCGTCAGGTAGTCGATATACAGCGGATGCTTCGGCATCAGTTCGGCGATAAACGCCTTCTGCCCGGTGCCGCACAGATAGTCGGCATCGGCGAAGGACATGGAGAAGAAGCGGCTGCCCACGCTGTCCCAGAACGGCGAACGTCCCTCGTCATCGATCCAGCCGCGCATCTCCGCGACCACCTTCTGCATAAAGTGCTGGCGAAAACCGGCCATAAACAGAAAGCGCGATTTAGATAACAGGTAACCGTTTTTGCCATTGCGGTAGTCCGGATCAAGGAATAGCGTACAGAGCTCGCTGCTGCCGGTATGGTCGTTGCTGAGCGACAGCGTCGGCAGCATGTTATACACGTTCAGCTCTTTCGAGGCGTGCACCTGGGTGCCGACGCGAAAGTTGTACCACGGGTCCTGCAGACCGACCGCCACTTCAATCGCGCAGATCCCGACGGCCTTCTGACTCTCACTGTCGGCCAGCACAAACACGTATCCCTGTTCTGCACGCGGCAGTTCACCCTGCCAGGTCAAAATCGAACGTTCGATACGCGCCGACAGCGTGTCGCTGTCGGCAGGCAGTGAGGTCAGTCCCCCGCCGGTTTTGCCGGCGAGGTGCATCAGCTGTGCCAGATCGTCTCGTTCAACGGGACGAATAAACATCATAGGCCGGCTCCTTCAGTGAGCGTACGGCAGGCACGTTCAAAGCGGGCCAGCCCTTCGGTCACTTCCTCGCGGGTGATAATCAGCGACGGCGCGAAGCGCACCACGTTGGCCCCGGCAATCAGCACCATCAGCCCTTCGCTGGCCGCTGCCTGATTGATCTGTTTGGCTTTACCCTGGAAATCCTGATTCAGCACGCAGCCGATCAGCAGGCCGAGGCCGCGAATTTCGCTAAACAGCTGCAAACGCTGGTTGATCTGGTTGAGACCGTCGACAAACCACTGATGACGCTCCATCACGCCCGCCATCACTTCCGGGCGATTGATCAGCTCCATCACTTTTCCACCCACCGCCCCTGCCAGCGGATTGCCGCCGTAGGTAGTGCCGTGGCTGCCAACGTTGAGGTGCGCCGCCAGCGTTTCGGTGGTCAGCATCGCACCAATCGGGAAGCCGCCGCCCAGCGCTTTCGCGGTGGTCAGCACGTCCGGCGTTACCCCGTAGTGCATGTAGGCATACAGCGAACCAGTGCGGCCCACCCCGCTCTGCACTTCGTCAAAAATCAGCAGCGCGCCGTGCTGGTCGCACAGCTCACGCAGGCCACGCAGGAATGCCGGCTGCGCCGGAACCACACCTCCTTCGCCCTGGATCGGTTCAACGATCACCGCACAGGTGCAGTCGTTAATCAGCGCGGCAGCGGAGGCGAGGTCGTTATACACCGCGTGCTGAATACCACCGGGCAGCGGCGCAAAATCTTTCGAGTAGGCGGGCTGCCCACCGGCAGAAACGGTGAACAGCGTGCGTCCGTGAAACGCGTTGTTAAACGCCACGATGCCATTTTTATCTTCAGCACCATTATCATGGGCCACTTTACGCGCCAGCTTCAGCGCTGCTTCGTTGGCTTCCGCACCGGAGTTACAGAAAAACGCCCGGTCGGCAAAGGTGGCATCCACCAGCTGCTTCGCCAGGCGCAGGATAGGCTCATTGGTATAACCGTTGCCGGTGTGCCACAGCAGTGCGGCCTGCTGCTGCAGCGCCAGCTGCAGGTCCGGGTGGGCATGGCCCAGGGCATTAACCGCAATGCCACCGGCAAAGTCGATATACGACTTGCCCTCCTGATCCCATAAGGTCGACCCTTCAGCCCTGACCGGCACAAAGCTGGCAGGTGCGTAGGTAGGAACAATCCATTGATCAAAGTTTTGACGGGTGACTGACGGTTGCATAGCGGCCTCGTATTTCATTATCCCCTGCTTGCGTGCAGGGTGAATTAAAAGTTTAAAAAATGTTAATGAGATGATTCATTGCAGCTCTACTGTAGATTGCACGCTGCGTGCCAGCTAGCGGTAAAAATGCATAAACCATTTTGAACAACCATATATCA
Organism: Erwinia aphidicola; assembly: GCF_014773485.1. Classification (GTDB taxonomy): domain Bacteria; phylum Pseudomonadota; class Gammaproteobacteria; order Enterobacterales; family Enterobacteriaceae; genus Erwinia; species Erwinia aphidicola. The sequence continues at coordinate 301,783 of NZ_JACXBP010000007.1, forward strand.
ATCACTTACGTCAAGTCGCTATTCACACTTAATGCATAAAAAGTGAATAAGATTCCGATCCGCCCGGCTTAACCGCACAATAAAAAGCAGAATTATGCATTGCTAAAATAAAATATCGATTATGTGATCAAAGCCAGAATTAGGTTTTAAAAGAGGCAGTTAGCGCACCAAAATGAACCAGTTGCACCAAAAGAGGGAGAGTTAAGAAAGGTTAAAACTTATCAAGGGTGGCAGGCTGCCACCCTGAGAAAGGGTCATTTGCCAGCTCAGGCCGTCATACGTTCGTTCCATGAGTCTTTGAATACAATGTGTCCGTTGCAATGCTTCCGGGTAATCATTTCGTAGCGCAGCATGATGGTTTCTAAATGCGTGCCCGTTGCGGCGCCAGGATAGAGATCCGGCGTGATTGAAACGATTTTGACGTTAACCATTACGTCAGGCGATAGTGTTTATCCGGCACCGGGGTATCGGGCAGTTCGGTTTCCAGACTCATCTCGCGCAGGTTGATCTCAATATTGATACACATGGCATCCAGCGGCAGATGGTTTTTGGCAAGGCCAAACGGCATCTCCAGCTCCTCTGCCAGCGTGTCCAGCGACAGGAAGGTGTAAGAGATAAACACCGACACCAGCGGCGTCATGTAATGCAGGTCCGGCACCAGCGCGAACGGCAGCAGCGTACAGAACAGGTAGACCGTGCGGTGCAGCAGCAGGCCGTAGGCAAAGGGCACCGGCATGCTCGCCAGCCGCTCGCAGCCGCCCAGCACCTGCGACAGCTGGTTAATATTGCTGTCCATATGCTGGTAGAGAATATCGGAAATATTGCCACGACGTCGCTGTTCCGCCAGCCAGTTCGACAGCTGCAGCTCAATAAAGTTAGTCGGCGCGCGGCGCGTTAAGATTTCATCGGCTTCATCACCGAGATAGCGGCGCAGGTCCGCATGGGCATCGGTGCGGCGCAGCTGGTGCTTCAGGCTGTAGCAAAATGCCAGCAGCAGCGCCATCACGCGCGGCGCTTCTGCGGGGGAAATGGCCTGCGCCAGCCGCTGCAGCGTGCGGCAGGCAATCAGTAAGTTGCCCCAGAACATGCGCGCCTCGATAAAGCGACCAAAGCAGACGCTGTTGCGAAAGCCAAGAAACACCGCAATCGACACCCCGAGCAGGCTGAACGGGGCCAGCGTCAGCTTAATCCCCAGGGTTTCATACCAGTCGAGACAGTAAATCGCGATGATCGACATCAGCAGATTCAGCGACAGGCGGAACCAGATGCCAGGTAATACCGAACCGTGCCAGGCGAACAGGCGGACAAACCAGTGACTATTTGTTGGGCGGATGATCATGATGTGAGGATGAGTGGGATTTTTCGCGATTGTGCGGAAAAATCTCGCGCCTGAGAAGTGATATTTTGTGAGTTTAGTCACATATATTTGCTGGCCGCATATTGACAAAAATCACCCTCTCAGCGGCCAGAACATTCCCCTGTTTTCAGGGTGCCATCAGGTTGAAATCGCCGTTATCCGGAGCCTGTAGCGTCACGGGAGGTGCCAGCTTGAGGGTGATCCAGTTCGAGGTAACGCGCTGTTGCCTGCTGTCCTCCAGCGTCACCGACAGATGATATTCATTGCTGGCCCCTTCGCTGCTATCCCACGCGGGAATAATGATGCTCCAGCCCTGGGTGCTGGCATTGCTGGCCGGTGGCGTCAGGCTCAGGGCCTGGGTATCCCCCTGCCAGCTGACCGCTTTAATCGCATTGCTGTTGCGCACCTGCAGCTTGAGCGGCAGGGTTTCGCCCGGCTGCACCTGCCACGGCGGCGTGGCAAGGAACACCGACAGGGTTTTACGCTGGCGGAAGGCCATCACCGGGGAGTTGTTGCGATCCACGCTGTCATAGCGGCTGCCGCTCAGCGACTGCGCCGCCGCGACGTTATCTGCCGACAGCTGTTTACTCAGCGCCACGCCGATGCGGTAGTTCATCTTCAGGGCGAACTGATCCTGCGACTCGCCGCCGTCGCCCTCTTTATGCAGCGCGCTGAGGGTGAACAGCGGTACCGGGGTGTAATTGACGCCGAACGAGACCGCCGCAGGGTTGGTCATCTGGGTGCCGCTGTTAAACAGGTCAACGTTCTGGCCAAGGTACTGCTCATAGCTGAGCGAGACGCCAAGCTGGCGGTAAAAAGGCAGGTAGCCGCGGGTGGTAATATCGTAGCCGCGCGCCATACGCATCTGGCTGGTACTGCTGCGATTGCGCCAGCCGGAGAGCGGCTGGTAGTAGTTGGCAGAGAAGCGTAAATACTCGCCCCAGGCCTCGGCCCCCAGCGAACCGCGCTGCTGGCTGGAGTCGATAAGATCGTCGACAAAGGCGTTATAGCCAAGTCGCCAGCTGCCGGCGATCCAGCGCTGACCGAGACCGGCATTGCCCACCGTGCCATATTCCGTCTGCTCAACGCCCAGCTGGCTAAAGGTGAGATACTGGTAGTTATCCTGCCACGGCGTCAGCAGCTGCGCCGAGGTGCCGTTAAAGCTCCCTTCCGCATCAACGTTAAGCGATACCGTGGCGCGCCCGTAGGGGGACAACAGCTGTTCGCCCTCGCTGGCGACGCGCTCGCTGGCCGCATCGCGGAAGCGGTTGAACGCCCAAATCCCCGCCTGTTCGCGCAGCGACTTATCGCTGTCGCTGTTCATACTGGCTTCGCCAATCGTTTTCGCTGCCGTGGCGATTTTTTTCGCCAGCTCGCCACTGCTGTCGGTACTGCCCAACTCAGGCAATTGCTGCTGGAGCTGGCTAAAGCGGGCGGGATCGTCAAACGGGGCATCGGCAACGCGGTCAGAAGCGTCAAAGGCATACGCCGGGCAAAGCGGCAAACCGCTGACCGCAAGGGTGATGAACAGCGCTGAAAGGGGGAATGGGTGTTTAAATCTGGTCATAACCTCGAAGCAGTGTAGTTTTATAAAAAGTGAGATCTGATTCACAAATCAATAAAACTAACCTTAACACATATTCGCGGGAAGGTCGGATTATCGGGCACGCCCGGAGCTTAAACCGTCGCGCCCACGGTAAAAAACGTCAAGGGTCCACCTCAGGACATAATCAGGCCACCGTCAACGTTAATGGTCTGCCCGGTAATGTAACGCGCATCGTCAGAAGCGAGGAATGCCACCAGCCCCGCGACGTCCTGTGGCTGCCCGGCGCGCTTCAGCGGAATGCCTTCCACCCATTCAGCCATCAGCTCACCCTTGCCGTATTTTTTACTGTCGCTGCTGAGGATCTCACCCCACACGCGATCGTTGTAGTCCCACATTTCACTCTCAATAATTCCCGGACAGAAAGCATTAACCGTGACGTTGTAACGTGCCAGCTCCTGCGAGAGGCTCTGGGTGATACCAATCACCCCCATTTTGCTGGCGGCGTAGTGCGGCGTATAGATAAAGCCCTGGCGGCCCTGTCCTGAGGAGGTGTTAATCAGGCTGCCCGACTGCTGTTTAACCATGTATTTTGCCGCTTCACGGCAGCACAGCCAGACGCCGGTGGTGTTAACCGCCAGAATTTTATCGAAGTCACTTTTCGGCATTTTGTCGAAGGTGTCGATAGTAATCACCCCGGCATTTTGGATCGAGACGTCGATGCTGCCAAAACGTTCGTTGGCCTGGCGGTAAAGCCCCTGCACCTGCTCTTCGTCGGTCACATCGACCTGCAGTGCCAGAATCTCGCTGCCGTGAGCCGCTTTCAATTTTTCGGCGGTGGCAAATACGCGTTCGGCGTTAGATACCATCACCAGGTTCGCGCCATCACGGGCAAAACGTTCCGCAATGCCGGCACCGATACCACGACAGGCCCCGGTAATCACCACGGTTTTTCCACTAAAATCTCGCTTCATCTGCTGCTCCTGTTGCAATATTCGTCGTTGACCGGCGGGTCGGGCATGCCCGACCCCTACGGGTATTGGCAATTAATTCGGGTTATTGCCCGGCTGCCACAGCGTGCGTTTCACCGCATCCTGCCAGCCCAGCCAGCTCTGCTGGCAGCGCTGATGCCGTTCGGCGTCGGGCTGCCACAGGTCATGCTGCGGCATCATTTCGCGCAGCTGACTGTCGTTGAGCTGACCGAGCGTGCGCCGTGCCAGCAGCCCGGCACCCAGCGCCGACAGCTCGGGCGTGCTGCTGCGCGCCACCGGGCAGCCCAGCAGGTCGGCCTGAAACTGCATCAGCCACGGGTTTTGCGTCGGCCCGCCGTCAACCATCAGTCGCTCCAGGCGGAAACCCGGGTGCTGACGCATCGCTGCAATCACATCGGCAATCTGGTAGGCGATCGCCTCCAGCGCGGCGCGGATCAGGTGCGCTGGCGTCACGCCACGGCTTAAACCGCAGATCATGCCGCGCGCCTGGTCATCCCACCACGGCGCGCCGGTTCCGGTCAGCGCCGGGACGAAATAGACGCCCAGCGTGGAATCGATGCTGGCCGGCAGTTCGTGCAGCGCCCGCGCCAGCACCTGCCCCTTACCGTCGGTCAAGCCGGTGGCCTGCGCCATCCACGCCACGCCGTCGCCGGTATGCGGAATATTGCCCTCAAGGCCGTAAACCAGGCGCTCGCCGTCGTGCCACGCCACCGTGGTCGCCAGGCTGGTGATGCTGGTGTCCGGGGTGTTAAGCGGCGCCATCACCGAGGATCCGGTGCCGTAGGTGGCTTTTACCCCGCCCGGGTCGCCCAAACCGTGACCGTAAAGCGCAGCATGAGAATCGCCCACCATCGCCATAATCGGCAGGCCATCGGCAATCCCTTCCAACCCGTGCGTGACGCCAAACAGGCTGCCGGACGGGCAGATCTCCGGCAGCGCCGCCGCCGGAATGCCAAACAGGGCCAGCATCGCCCCGTCCCACTGGCCGCTGTGCAGATTCAGCAGCTGGGTGCGCGCCGCATTGGAGGTATCACAGCGGAACTGCCGGCCGCCGCTGAGGTTCCACAGCAGCCAGGCATCAATAGTGCCGAGGCACAGCTCGCCATTTGCCGCACGGGCATGGCCATCGCTGACGTTATCCAGCAGCCAGCGCATCTTTGAGGCGGAGAACAGCGGCGCCACCGGCAGCCCGGTGACGGAGCGGATCAGCGCTTCCTGGCGATCGTGACGCAGCTGTTCGCAAAATGCCGCCGAACGCGAGCACTGCCAGGTCAGCGCCGGGCCAATCGGTTTACCGCTGTGGCGCTCCCAGCCGATGGCGGTTTCGCGCTGGTTGCTGATCGCCAGCGCCGCCACGTTCTCCTGGCCTACCGTATTCAGCACTTCGCGCAGCACCGTCAGCGAGGCATTAAGCAGCGTGAGGCCGTCCTGCTCCACCCAGCCCGGCTGCGGCGTCGCCACCGTCAGCGGGCGCGAGGCTTTCGCCACCACCTGACCGCGGGCATCAATCGCCACCGCTTTGACATTGCTGGTGCCTTCATCCAGCGCAATAATCAACGCTCTAGCCATGGCTAACCTCAGAGAGCGGCGCGGCCGCCTGCTTTTTTTCATGGCGACGCATCAGCACCACTTTGCTTTGCAGTTTCTGCTGGAACTGGTCGATGACCACGGCGGTCACGATAACCAGCCCTTTAATCACCATCTGCCAGAAGTCGCTCACGCCCATCATCACCATGCCATCGGCGAGGAAGACGATAACGAACGCGCCGATGATTGAACCGGAAACCCGCCCGCGCCCGCCCGCCAGCGCCGTTCCACCCAGCACCGTGGCACCGATAGCATCCATCTCAAACATGTTGCCGGTCATCGGGTGCGCGGTTTGCAGCTGCGACGCCACCACCAGCCCGACCAGCGCGGCGCACAGCCCGGAGAAGGCATAGACAAACACTTTGACTTTCACGATCGGCACACCCGCCAGGCGCGCCGCCGATTCGTTACCGCCGGCCGCATAGATGTAGCGGCCGAGCGGGGTTTTACGCGTGATATACAGACCGAGCAGCAGGAAACCGACCATCAGCCAGATCGGGAAGTAGACCCCAAGGAAGCTGCCGGACCCGAGCAGCGAGAAGCCGGTGTTGCCGAGCTGCGGCACGCCGACCAGGTTCGCGTAGGTGCTGCCGTCGTTGAACAGCAGGGCTGCACCGCGCGCCACATACATCATGCCGAGGGTACAGATAAACGGCGCCACGCCGAGACGGGTGATCACCGCGCCGTTGATAAAGCCCAGCAGGATGCCAAAAATGGCCACCGCAAGGATCACTTCCGGCACGTTGAGGAACAGCACCTGCCCGCCCCAGATCGGCACGCCGTTGGTCAGCAGCGCACCGGCCACCATGCCGCAGATCCCCGCCACCGCGCCGACCGACAGGTCAATCCCGCCAGTGAGGATCACCAGCGTCATGCCAATCGCCAGCAGCCCGGTGATCGCCACGTGCTGGGTCATGATCAGCAGGTTGGACGTAGTGAGAAAGTTCGGCACCATCACGCTGAAAAAGCCGACGACAATCAGCAACGCAATAAAGGTTCTGGCCTTCAGCAGGTACATATAGAGCAAATATTTCTGATTCATTTTGTCTTCCTCAAGCCAGCTTATTCGTGCGGTGTCGACGCAGTAATTAACCCTTCGCGCGTAGCGTCAGCACGCAGCAGGTCGGCAGCAATACGGCCATCGGCCATCACCAAAATGCGGTCGGCCAGCGCCATCACTTCATCCAGTTCGGACGAGGAGAACATCACCGCCAGGCCTTGATGCGCCATTTTGCCAATCAGTTGATAGACGTCAGTTTTGGCGCCGACATCGATACCGCGCGTTGGCTCATCCAGCAGCACCACCTGCGGGCCGGTCATCAGCGCCTTACCCAGCACCACTTTCTGCTGGTTGCCACCGCTCAGCGAGGTGATCGGCAGCTCGGTATCGCTGACTTTGATCGCCAGGCGCTGCACCATATCGTCCACTTTTTCGCTCTCCTGCTGCGGGCGCAGCAGGCCCAACGCCCGGCGAAAACCGCGCAGGCTGAGGTCGCTCAGCGTCATATTGGTTTTGATCGACATCATGCCGATCATCCCCTCGCCTTTGCGATCCTCCGGCACCAGCGCAATGCCTTTTTTCAGGCGGTACTGGAAGTCGCGCTTGTCGAGGCACTCGCCGTTGAGGTTGATACTGCCGTGCTCGCAGCCCATCAGGCCAATCAGCCCTTTAAACAGCTCGGTGCGCCCGGCGCCCAGCAGGCCGTAAATGCCCACCACTTCACCCTTGCGCAAATTGAAGGAGACTTCGTTCAGCTTGTAGCCGCCGTCCTGGCGCAGCGCGGTCAGCCCGTCCACCTCCAGTACCACCTCACCCTGCTGCGCCGCCGAGTAATCAAACTGTTTTTTCTTATCGCCGACCATCTGGGCGATAATCCACGGCACGCTGGCGTCACGCACTTCACGCTCGCTTATAAAGCGGCCGTCGCGAAAAATAGTGATGTGATCGCCAATCTCCATCAGCTCTTCCAGGCGGTGAGAGATGTAGATAATGGTGACGCCGCGCCGCTTGAGAGCGGCAATCACGTTGAACAGCACTTTCACTTCCGACTGGCTGAGCGCCGAGGTCGGCTCGTCCATAATCAGTACCCGGGTGTCTTTCGACAGCGCACGCGCAATCTCCACCAGCTGCTGGTGGCCGATGCCCAGTTCCCCGAGCGGCGCATAAGGATCGACATCCAGCTCCAGCCGTTCCAGCAGGGCTTTCGCCAGCTGGTACTGATATTTTTCGTTAATCCGGCCACGCTGGAAAAATTCATTACCGATAAAGATGTTGTCCATCACGTTCATATTCGGGAACAGATTCAGTTCCTGAAAAATAATGCTGATACCGTGCTTTTCGGCCTGCTGCGTCGAGTGCAGCGAGACGGCTTCACCGTCGAGGAAAATCTGGCCGGAGGAGGGTACTTCCACCCCGGCAAGCATTTTCATCATCGTTGACTTTCCCGCGCCGTTCTCGCCGATCAGCACGTTGACCTTGTTGCGATAGACGCGATAGTTGACCTGGTCCAGCGCGGTAACGCCGGGATAGATGCGCGAGACGTTGCGCGTTTCAATAATCACTTCTGACTGCTGTTCCGCGTGCGGCAGCACGTCAATCTGATGTTCAGCCATCATGACCTCCTCTACTGACGAACCACGCGGGCCGGTGTCACGTCCGGTGGGGTCTGTGGCACATCCCAGCTGCTGAAGACGCCGTCCACTTCCACCTTATCGCCCACTTTCGGCTGCAGTTTTTTCACCTCTTCAGAGGCGAGGTTATTGATGGCGCGACCGTAATCGCCAAACAGCACCTGATCGTTGAAGTCCTGATAGCTGGAGCCTTTATAGACATCGCGCAGTGCGGTGCCGCGAATAATCGGGCCAATCTGCACCACCACATCCTGACCGCTCAGGTCTTTCACCGTCATTTTTCCGCTGCGCGAGGTGGTATTCACTTTACTGACGGTGCCCTGCACTTTTACCGTAAAGATGCACGGGTTCTCATCCTGGCTGCGGTAACCCAGGGTTTTACACGCCGTGTCAAAATCTTTCGCCGCCGCCAGCGAGCTCATCAGCTCACCCAGCGGTTTCGCTTCACTGAGTACCTGCGGCACAATTTTTTGCTGATAAGTCGCGGTGACGTTGGCCATTGCCGGGTTGGGCGGATTTTTTAAATCGGCCAACTCCTGCTGCGACACAATACGACAGCCCCCGAGGGCTAAAGCGGCCATTGCCAGCCAGACTCGCCTGGACATAACTCTTCTCCTTTGCGCCCCCGCAGGGGCGCAGCAACTTCGATGAAAACGTTAACTCAGGATTTGAAATTAAAGTCCTGCACTTTGTCCGCGTTGTCCTTGTTGATCAGGATGCCGCGGAACATCACGCGCTGTTTCTCGGGTTTGGTGCCTTTCTGCAGGAAATTATCGATGTCGGTCACGCCCTGGGCTGCAATGGCCTGCGCCTGCAGCATCACGGTGGCCTGCAGCGTACCGGCTTTGACGGCTTCGCGTTCGTCGTTGCTGCCGTCGATGCCGACAACAATTACGTCGCTACGGCCAGCGGCTTTCAGCGCGGCAATCGCCCCCAGCGCCACCGGACCGTTACCGCAAATCACCCCTTTCACATCCGGGTGCGCCTGCAGAATACTGTCCATGATGCGCTTGCCGTCGATCAGGGTGCCTTTGGCATCCTGTTTCGCCACGCTCTTCAGATCAGGGTACTGATCCAGCACTTCATGGAATGATTTGGAACGGGTCACGCAGTTGTTGTCGGCGAGGTTACAGGTCAACTCGGCATATTTGCCCTTCTCTCCCATTTTCTCCACGAACACGTTGGCAACGTCAGAACCCGCCTGGAAGTTGTTGTGGGTGATCTGCTCCAGCGCCACGTTGTCGACCGGGATTTCACGGTTAATCAGCACCACCGGAATACCGGCGTCCTTGGCTTTCTGGATAGCGGCTACGCTGGCCGTCGAGTCGGCGTTGTCGAGGATAATGCCCTGCACTTTTTTACCGATAGCGGCATCAATCAGCTCGCTTTGCTTCTTCACATCTTCACCGTGCGACAGCACCGAGGTTTTGTACCCCAGCTCCTGAGCTTTCAGGTTGGCACCCTTGGCTTCCGAGGCGTAATACGGGTTATCCAGTGAGTTAACGAGGATCATGATAGTGCCTTTCTCAGCGGCAGAAGCCGCGTGGGAGAAGGCGCAGGCAGTTGCAAGGGCAAGCAGAGTTAAACGCATTTTCATATTGATGTTCTCTTATAATGTTATGTGTAGGTACAGCATCTTTACTCACGTTCTCTGGTCTGGGCGAAGCACTGACTAAGTGTTACCAAATTGTAAAACCGCCATCGATCATCAGATCGGCGCCGGTGATCATGTCGCTACCGTTGCTGGCAAAGAACAGCACGGCAGCGGCGATTTCATCCGTGTAGGCAAAGCGTCCCATTGGAATCAGTTTCTTCATCGCTTCCCCTTTTTCGCCGCGCCAGGCTTTTTCGCCCATCGGCGTCAGCACTACGGTTGGCGACAGGGTATTCACGTTGATTTTGTGTGGCGCGAACTCTTTCGCCATCACTTTAGTCATGCCGAGCAGACCGGCTTTTGCCGAGGTGTAGGCCACATGGTTATCGATAGCGATCGACGCCGCCTGTGAAGCAATATTGATAATCTTGCCGCCGTTACCGGCCTTAACCATGCGTTTTGCCACCGCCTGCGAGCAGAGGAACGGCCCGGTCAGGTTAACCGCCACCTGCTTCTGCCACTCGTCGAAGTCCGTTTCCAGCACCGATTGCAGCATCACGTAACCTGCGCAGTTCACCAGAATATCGATCTTGCCGTAGTGGGCTTCCACTTGCGCAATCGCCTGTTCTACCGAATGCGGGTCGGTGACGTCGCACTGCACAAACTGTACGCGGTCCGATGCGAACTGCCCGGCGATATCGGCGACTTTACTCTGCTCAAAGGCCGGATAAAGCAGCGCCAGGCTGGCGCCCTTCTCCAGCAGCATCTGATTACTGGCCATCGCGATGCCGCCCAGACCGCCGGTCACCACCGCCACTTTACCGGTCAGATCGCCTTTGGTGTCCACGCCGTAGCGCAGGTTTACGTCATATTCGTTGCTCATTTTCCTGCTTCTCCCTTATGCGGCGGCGACTAGTTGTTCTAAGGTGGCGCGCAGCCCGTCGGCATCAATGCGGAACTGGCGGCGCAGCGCAGCGCGGCTGCTGCTGTGGGTAAATTCATACGGCGGAATACCCAGCGGGATAAAGCGCTGACGCAGGCCGTGTTGGTGCAGCATTTCGCCGATAATGCTGCTCAGGCCGCCGCTCAGCACGTGCTCTTCCATAGTGATCACCTGCGAATGCGCAGCAATCAGCTTGACCACGGCATGCGTATCCAGTGGCCACAGTGACGGCAGGGAAACGATGGTGATGCTGTCATCTTTTGCCGCCAGCGCTTCATGTGCCAGCGTGCCCATGCAGAACACCACGGTCTCTTTGCCCTGCTGGAGCACTTCCGGCTTACCGGGAATAAACTGGTAACTTTCATCGTGCAGCAGCGGCACTTTGTCGCTGTCCATGCGAATATATACCGGGCCTTTATGGCTGATGGCATGGCGCGCAATCGCGCTGGCCTGAATCGCGTCCGCCGGGGCAAAAATTTGCAGATTACCCATCGAGCGGGCGATGGCGATATCGTTAGTACAGTGGTGCGTCGCGCCCAGCGGGCCATAGGCGAAACCGGCATTCAGGCCGAGCATTTTGACGTTGGTTTCGGAGTAGCAAACGTCATTTTTCAGCTGCTCGTTAGAGCGGGCAAACAGGAAAGGTGCCGCGTTGGCGGTAAATACCGTGCGGCCACTCAGCGCCACACCGGCGGCCATGCCGACCATGTTCTGCTCGGCAATGCCGACGTTGATCACCCGGTCCGGAAACGCTTTTTCGAACGGGGCGATTTTGGACGTTGAGGTGGAGTCAGCCACCATCACGCTGAGATCGGCGCCGCGGTTCTGCTCTTCCACCAGCGTATTAATAACTGCATCGCGTAAGTCTTGCATGATTACTCCTCCAGCTCGGCTAACCCAAGGGCCAGCTGCTCATCGTTCGGGACGGCGTGATGCCAGGCGGGGACGTTGGCCATAAAGGAGATGCCGTGCCCTTTCTCGGTGTTGGCCAAAATAACGCGCGGTTTGCCGATGCCCGGCTGATTGACCGCGGCGGCAATCGCCTGGGGATCGTGGCCATCGCACTCCAGCACTTCAAAGCCAAACGCCAGCCATTTGTCCGCCAGCGGCTCCAGCGGCATGATCTCTTCGGTCTTACCCGCCAGCTGCAGGCGGTTGCGGTCAACGATAGCGATCAGGTTTTCCAGCTTGAACTTGCTGGCTGACATTGCCGCTTCCCAGTTTGATCCTTCCGCCAGTTCGCCATCGCCCAGCAGCACGAAAGCGCGGCGATGCGCACGGCCAGAAAGTTTGTTACCCAGCGCCAGGCCTACGCCAATAGACAGGCCGTGGCCCAGGCCGCCGGAGTTAATTTCCACCAGTTCAGGCAGCTTCTGGTGAATCGGGTGGCCGGCCAGCAGCGTGTCGTCGCCCATAAACTGGTCGAGGATCGCCGGGTCCAGCAGGCCCATCGCCGCAGCGCTGCAGTACAAGCCGCCCGCACCGTGCCCCTTGGAGAGGATGAAGCGGTCCTGATCTGGACGGGCGCTGCTACGGTCCATCACCGCCATAAACAGCGTACAGATGATGTCCACCTCAGAGAGGTCGGCACCGGTGTGACCTTTACCTGCCCGATGATTCATTTGCAGTACATAGCGCCGGGCCTGACGCGCAGTCTGTTTGATTGCCTGAAAGTCCATCATTACCTCTTCATCAATGGCGCCGCGCTGAATAGCATGCTGATACGACAGTCAACTGCGGCAAACTCGTTTTCGAATAAAAATATACGCTATCGTTTGTAATCATATTGTGGGGTAGATCATAATTCAAACAAAAGCCGCGCAAATTATTAACCCGTTGTATTTGTTATGGTTAGATTGCTGATATGGGTGTTACCGCTAAACAATATGGATAAAAAGTGAAGTAAATCAATTGCATGACCTTGATTGGGCTTTCATTCGAAAATCGATAGTGATTTTCGCTCTGCTCGCAATTGGCGCATCCGGGGGTTACTATTTGACGCAGAGTCGGGCTGGCACGCATAAAAGGCCAGTAATCAGGCAAATGGAGTGTTTCACTTGAAAAGCAAAAATGAACAATTGGCTGATATGCAGCAACGACGAGAGAAAATCCTCGAAATGATCCGTGAGGACGGTACGGTCACGGTGAAATTGCTGACGGAGACCTTCGGCTTGACCGAAGCGACAATCCGCACAGACCTGCGCATGTTGCAGAAAGAGGGATATGTGCAGCGTTATCACGGCGGTGCCACGCTGATGACCGGTAAGCAGAATACCGGCGCGCTGCTGCTGGAGCGCCAGACGCATCTGGATGCCAAAGATGCCATTGGCCGCCTGGCGGCGCAGCATATCGAAAACGGCGATACGGTGATTTTCGATTCCGGCACCACCACCACCGCCATTGCCAATCATATGAACCATATTCGGCGGCTGTCGGTGGTGACCACAGCGGTGAATATTGCGCTGAAGCTGGGCGGCGAGCCGGGCATCAATATCCTGCTGACCGGCGGCACGTTTAAATTCCCCACGCTCTCCACCTCTGGCGATAAAGCCGCCAGCTTTTTTGAGAACGTGCTGGCCGAGAAGCTGTTTCTTGCCACTGCCTGTATTTCACCGCGCCTCGGTTTAAGCTTCCCCAGCGAGACCGATATCAAGGTGAAAACGGCGATGATCAACTGTGCCAGTACCATCTATGTGGTAGCCGACTCGAGTAAAATCGACAAGGTGTCGATGTTTGCCCTGCCGTGTGAGTGGAGCAAGATCCACTACCTGATCACCGACAGCGGCATTACTCCGGAGGCGGTGCAGGCTTTCGAAGCGCTGGGCGTCAAGGTGCTGGTGGCGGACTAAAAAATTTGGACGGTCGACTGCAAGATGCCAAAGTGCGACAGGTTGCTTACATCTAACATCTGGCAGTGGAATATGACAAGCGGGTGCATGACCATGCACCCGCTGTGAGTTTGTTCATTCCTTAGCTCATAATTGATAAGCCTTGTAATAGATGATCCTTTGCTGATAGCCCTTCACTAAGCATGCGCTATAGTCTGACTGGTAAGCATAGCTTCCTTTAATATCCAGCTGCGCTATCGCCATACACTCATTTTTTATAAAGTCATCCCAGTTTTTTTTTGCAGCCAGTACTGAATGATGGAAGTCAGCAAAGTTATTAAAAGAGGAGTTTGAAGAAATAATCTTATTTAGAAAATTGTTAAATTCTCTTTCATACTCAGTCTGTTTTTTGTTAGAAAGATCCTCCATACAGCCTTGTACCGCTTGAGACATAGGCTTGCTGTAACAACTCTCTACCGTTTCATTCTTGAAATAATCAATCTTATCCTCAGCATCTGAGGCTGTAACAGATAGCATCAAAACAGCCAAAACTCTATATTTTATCATTTCATGCGGCTCTTTATGTAGCCAATACGGTCTCTCGCAGCTTCATCATGGGAGAGCGACACACTGTTCTTAATAAGGTTAATGACATCATTCTTTTGATTCTTACCAATTACGGAGATCATATCAGGCCGCAACCTACCCTGATATAACATATCAACAACCACGTCTTTGAGCGTACTATCAAGGTTCCCCCAGCTAACTGAATCAGACTTCTTGTGTCTATTGTAAAAACACTCAGCATCTTTAGAGTAGCGCTGATAGAGAGAGTCGAATATTCTCAGTTGTTGTGACTCGGTTATTTCGCCTACATCAATTCTGTTTTCTCTAACAAAATCCCCTGCCTGGCAATGCGTAAGTTTAGAACCCTCAGCTATTTTTTTTGCCTGTTCCTTAAGTATGCCTGCCATGGCCAACATATGCATGACCTCTTCCTTAGAACGCCCACCCAGATCCAACCCTCTTCCTATAGTCACACCTGAGTTATTTTTGGAACAGCTCGCTCTGTTTCCGGGCCAATGAATTTTACGGGAATAATATGCACTACCTGAATCATTGTTACCTTCAGCTCTGAAGGTCAAAAGTCCTTCCTTTGGCTCTAACATTGCAATCTCCATATCATTTATTCAGTCATTTAGTCACTGAAAAACTGACTCTCACATTATTCTAACCTTTAAAACTATCACAGTGGTTTTTTAACGAAAAACTATAGATTTTTATTACAAATAAATTCTGAGTGTTGTATTTATTCCCTGCTTTGATTGTTCAATAGGCATATTCGTTGTCTTTAAGATCCTATCTCTGCATAGCGCTATCCGATGAACAGCATGATATGAGGTGGCCTGCATCAATTATTGACTGCGTTAAGCCATCGCTATTGGGAGCAGGCGATGGATCAGGCCAGAAGTTAGCCTATAAAAAAAGGCGTCCGCCATGCTGAGTCAGCTGCTGGCCGGACGCCTTAATCCAAAGCACTCGCTTCACGTTGTGCGAAACAAATGCGTAAGGGTTTACCACTTCCCACTTCTGACGTTGCAACTGCTGTGCCAGTTCCCCGACAGGATACTTTTCTGGCGCTTTTCAGCCACTAAACAGTTTAAAGCCGGGGCGATCCTGCCCTTTTTGCCCCTCACTGAGGCACAAGTGCACGTTTTTTGTGCAGCCTGTTATCTACGGCAGCAGATCTTTCTGGCATTTTGCTGAAAATTTTAAGCCAGCGTGCCAGTTGATTGCGCTAGCAAATAATTAGCGCTTTTAACCCTTTGAAGCTGAAGCGTTTAGCAATGCGCTTGAGATACCCGCACCTGCACATTTAATAGTATAAAAATCCGTTATCGCCATTAATCAAATTGCCGTTTTGTCACCTTTCAGGCAAACTCTGTCACGCCTAAAGTTCGCAGTAACATGTTCGCCGCGCCCCCGCAATGGTTTCCATTCCCAAAAGCGTCAGGTAGACTGATTGCAGATTTATCTTTATGTAAACCCGAGCAATTTTTTACCTGACGCTGACCGGACTTTTTTAGCCCGTCGCAGGCGATTAGGGTGGCTCAGCGCCGCAGCTTTGCGCCTGAAAAGAACCAGATTTTTTGATGATATTCACGAGGACCAATGTGAAAATTAGCATCGCGTTTACCCTGTTAGCCGTGCTCACCTTAGCGGGATGCAAAACACCTCCGCCGCCTGTTGGCGATGATACGATTGTCACCAGTGAAGTTGACGGCGTGAAGCTCAGCCACCGTCATGCGGTGCTGCCGCCAAAATCATTTACCCCGGTGAACGCTGAGTATCGCGCGCTCTATAATGCTTCCGTCATGACCAGCCCGGACTACAGCGGCAAAGTCGTGCGTTATCTGGAAAACGGTAAGCCATTTATCGTACTCGGCGAGGTTGAAAACCGCTGGCTGGCGATTGCCGACGTGCCAGAGAAAGCCGAAGCAAAGGCGGAAGCTGAGGCCGAAGCGAAACCTGATGCAGTGCCCGATGCCAAAGCCCCTGCCGAAGCCGGTGCAGCTGAAGAAAAACTGCCGCAGCTGATTGGCTACGTGCCGCTGAAAGCCGGGGTAAAGAGTGAGCTTTATGACGCCACTCTGCGCAGCGATCGTCCGCGTCCACGTAATAAAAATAATAAAAAAGTCTGCGTCGACGTGGGCGGACAGAGTAAAGCCTGTCGCAATAATGATACGGCGACCTGGATCCTGGAATAGTTGCCTGGCGCGCTACAGCCTGCTGCCAGGGAGGGCAGCAACAGTCCCCATCTACCCTCTGGTGAAGCCCCTTTTTTTGCCAGCTGGCACACAGCCGAGACTAACAAATCCTGATGACGTTGGAACTTCCCGCTGACCCAGCCACTCCGGTCAGCACAGACAATCCCCTGATTACAGCAGCGTCACCGCTGCTGAATGCCATCGTGCAAATCCGCCTGGCGGCCACGCATGACGATCCCGCCGGGCTGCGCCATCAGCTGATCGACGAAATGCGCCAGTTCGAGAGCCGCTGCAAGCAGGCAGCCATGCCGTTCGAGATGATCATCGGCGCCCGCTACTGCCTGTGTGCGGTACTGGACGAAGCCGCGGCGCAAACGCCATGGGGCAGCCGTGGCGTCTGGTCCGGCAGCGGCCTGCTGGTCACTTTCCATAACGAGAGCTGGGGCGGCGAGAAAGTTTTTCAGCTGCTGGCGCGCATTTCGCAAAACCCGGCGCAGCATCTCTGGCTGCTGGAATTGATCCACTACTGCTTACTGCTGGGATACGAGGGGCGCTATCGCGGCATGGATAATGGTCGTCTGCAGCGTGATGCCGTACGCAACCGGCTGGCGCAGCTGATCGCCGACGTGCGCGGCACCGCCCCGCTGCCACCGCTGCAGGTGGCTGAGGGCGCGCAGCACAATGCGCTGTGGCGCCCGCCGGTGCCGCTCTGGGCCTGCACCACCATGGCGGCGTTTATCGCCTGCCTTATCTTCTCCGGTCTTAACTGGCGGCTGGGTAACGCCGCCGAGCCGCTGCTGCGCGCTATCTGGCAGGTACCGCTGCCGAAAGTGGTGGCCGGTCAGCGCGGTGCCGCTCCGCAGGCGTTGATAGACCTGCGCCAGCGCCTGAGCGATCTGATTGCCGCTCGCCAGCTCGACGTCACCGACAGCGCCAACGGCAGTAAAGTGATTATCGCCGCCGACCGCCTGTTTAGCTCGCCTGCTACCGTCCTGTCGCCCGAAGGCCGGGCGCTGGTGGCGCGCGTTGCAACGGCGATGGAGTCAGGTAAAGGCACGATTGTCGTCAGCGTGTTCACCGACGATCGGCATATTCGCTCCAGCCGCTTCCCCTCAAACTACGAATACTCTACCGCTCAGGCTCGGGCCATCAGCACCATGATGGCGCAGATGATCGCCCAGCAGGGGATCAGCATACGTGCTCAGGGGCGTGGGGACAGCGGTGCGCTGCTGCCTAACGATAGTCCGGAAAATCGGGCGCAGAACCGCCGTGTCGAAATCACCCTGTTTGCTGCTCCGGATAGCGATGACAGCAGCCCAACTACGGGGAAAAAATAAGTTGAAAACCTTTTTCTCATGGCTTTCCAGCCGCCTGCTGTGGGGCCTGCTTGGGATCACCTCGCTTTCCGCCCTGATCTGGATGGTTGGCCCGCTGCTGACCTTTACCCGCTTCCAGGCGCTGGAAAGCCCGCTGAACCGCCAGCTGCTGATTGGCCTGTGCTATTTCCTTTGGGTGCTGTTCCAGCTGATCCCTCAGCTCTACCGCGCCTGGTTCAACAGCAAGCTGCTGACCCGCCTGCAGCTCAGCAACAGCGACCATGCGGAGCTGCAGGCCACTGGCGAAATGCTTGATAACCGCTTTAGCGAAGCGGCGCTGCTGCTGAAGAAAACCCAGTTCGGCAAGCGCGATAAAGGGTTCCAGCGCTTCAGCGCCCAGTACCTTTATCAGCTGCCGTGGTATTTGATTGTTGGCGCACCCGGTGCCGGTAAGACCACCGCGCTGATCAACTCCGGGCTGGAGTTTCCCCTTAGCGACGCGCTGGGTAAAACCGCACTGCGCGGCGTGGGCGGCACGCGTCACTGCGACTGGTGGTTCACCGACCGGGCCGTGCTGCTGGACACCGCCGGGCGCTACACCCTGCAGGAGAGCCAGCGCGTGCGCGATGCCAGCGAGTGGCAGACCTTTATCACGCTGCTGAAGCGCTACCGACCGCGCCAGCCGATCAATGGCGTGATCATGACCATCAGCGTCGCCGACCTGTTAAGCGACTCCGCAGAAGTGCGTCACGCCCAGGCCAGCGCCCTGCGCAAGCGTATGGCGGAGCTGCATCAGCAAACCGGGATCCACTTCCCGGTGTATATCATGGTGACCAAAACAGACCTGCTGAAAGGCTTTATGAGCTACTTTGCGCGGCTGGATAAGAGCCAGCGCGACCGGATCTGGGGCTTTACCTTCCCGTGGGAGGCCAGCCGCCAGAGCGAGCACCGCCTTAATGCGCTGTTTGAACAGCAGTTCAGCCTGCTCAATGCGCGGCTGATGAGCGATCTGAGCGGTAAAATGGCGCAGGAAGGTGACCTGACGCTGCGCGCCGAGTGCTTCCAGTTCCCGCAGGAGTTTCGCGCTCTGCGCCCGCTGCTGGCTGAATATCTCGATATCGTCTTTACCCCGGACAATGACGACGTTCCCTGGTCGGCGCGCGGCCTGTTCTTTACCAGCGGAACGCAGGAAGGCTTGCCGTTTGACCGCGTGATGGGCGAACTGTCGCGTAAGCTCCAGCTGCCGCAGGCTCAGGGCCAGTCGATTGCCAGCTGGGACAGCGTCAACCGCAGCGCGCCGATCCCGGCCAACAAGGGCCAGAGCTTCTTTATCCGCGGGCTGCTCAGCGATGTGGTATTTAAAGAGAGCCGCCTGGCCGGCAGCGACCGCCGCTGGGAGCACCGTAACCGCCTGCTGCACTGGACCGGCTACAGCACGCTGGCGGTTGCCCTGCTGGCTGCTTCGGCACTCTGGCTGACCAGCTACTACAAGAACCACCATTATTTGCAGGAAGTCGCTACCCGCCTGCCTGCCGTCAACCAAGCGGCCACGCGGCTGACGCAGGATAATCACGGGGATATTGTGGATCTGCTACCCTTCTTAAACAGCCTGGTTTCCCTGCCGCAGAGTCAGGCATTCGCGCTGGATAAGCCGCCGCTCACCCTGCGCGGTGGCCTGTATCGCGGCGACCAGATTAGCGAGGCCGCCTGGGGACTGTATCAGGGCGCGCTGAAGTCGCTGCTGTTGCCGCGTGTCGCCCAGACGATTACCCAGACGCTGCGCAGCGACAGCGGCGAAGATGCCGAGTTCAGCCGTAATGCGCTGCGCGCTTATCAAATGCTCTACCAGCCGCGCAGCTATGACGGTGAGTTTTTACGCGGCTGGGTGATGCAGAACCTGCAGCGCAGCCTGCCGGCCAGTGTGACCACGCGCCAGCTGCAGCAGCTGGACTGGCACCTCAGCCAGCTGCTTGACCGCCAGATCCTCAGTTCACCTTATCTGCGTGATAATGCGCTGATGATGAAGAAGCTGTCGCTTAATCTGGAGAATGCCGGGCATCAGGCTGACCCTGACGAGCCGCTGGCGGTGTTAAAGCCCGTTAGTGGACAAACTGCCGCATTGCATAAATAAGGTCATCACTATGGCAGCCAATAATGACCTGGGATGGTATGGCAAATTGCCGACAGCGGGCGATTTTTTGCAGCACCGGATGCCGGAAGCACTGATTAACAGCTGGTCCAACTGGTTCCAGCTCGGGCTGATCCACTGGCATCACCATCATGATGGCGCCAGCGATCTGTTCAGCCAGGCGCCGGTGTGGAATTTTGCCCTGCCCGCCACCCTTGGGGTGCAGCGGGTGCAGCTGGGCTGCCTGATGCCGTCACGCGACCGCGTCGGGCGCGCCTGGCCGCTGCTGGTGCTGCAAAGCGTGCCGATGAAATACTGGCACCCGGCACAGCTGGCGATCTCCGGTGACTGGTTCCAGGAAGTGGGCTCCACCATGGTTCAGGCGGTGCAGCAGCGGCATACTGCAGAGTGGCTGGAGCAGGCGCTGTGCGGCATTGCTCCGCTGTCGCTGCCTGACACCGGGCGCTCCGATATTATGGACGTGATTGGTTACCAGGATCTGCCCTGCACGCTCGACTGGCGCGAAGTCGCAACGCGTTTTGACCCATTACAGTACACCAGCTACTGGTGGACCAATCAGAGCGACGGCTACCCGCTGGCCAGCCATAAACACAGCGGCAACCTGACCGCACAGCTCTTTTCACAACTCTTTCATCCGGCTGCTGCAGCGCAGCCGGGCCGTCATGGGCTCTATCCACCGATGTTTGAATAGAGTCATTTGGCCCTGGGGCCTCAGTGCAGGAAACGCGCATGCGATTGACCATTTTGCAGAACCAGGCCGAGGCTCCGGTAGCCACCTGTGATTTTGTGCCGCCTGGCGGCACCATTGGCCGCAGCGTCGATAATGACCTGGTGTTGCCCGATCCCGATCGGGCGATTTCCCGCCTGCAGGCGCTGGTACACGTTGCCGCTAACGGCGACTGTCGCCTGACCAATCAGGGCAGCGTCATCGCCGTGATCCACAACGGCAACGAACTGACGCGCGGCAGCCAGGTGATGCTCGATCACGGTGATACGCTGTCGATTGGCTCATACCAGATTGGCGTCAGCGACCCGCTGCGCGCCGCTCAGCCGGACGCTACGCCGGCGTTTGATGACCCGCTGTCGCTGTTTGAGGATGATGGCGCGGGCAATGACCAACTGTTGGCGATGCAGCCGCTGGCCAGCAGCCCGCTGCCGGTGCAGGACGGACTGAGTGCCGAAGAGCAGGAGCTGCGCGCGCAGCGTCAGGCCGTGGGTCGCCTCGGCATTGACCCGGTCGCACACGACGCTCCGCCGGTAGAGCCAGGCGCAGCTGCGCAGGGCAACCGTGAGCAGCGCCTGATGGCCGCGCTGCTGGAGGGGATGGGGCTGGATACCACGCTGGATAAAACCCCGCTGACGGAAGATCAGATGCGCACCACCGGACGGATGCTGAGCCTGTTTTCCCAGGGCACGGTGGCGCTGCTCTCCTCCCGCTCGATCCTCAAACGCGGGGTGAAGGCGGAGATGACCATGATCCTCAACGAGGCCAATAATCCGTTTAAGATCCTGCCGTCCGGCAAAACCGTGCTGATGCAGATTTACCAGAGCCAGATGCCCGGCTTTATGCAGCCGGAGCAGGCGGTGCGCGATGCGCTGGTCGACCTGCAGGCCCACCAGCTGGGGATGATTGCCGGGATCCGCGCCATCATCGCCGCCATGCTGCAGTCGTTTAATCCGCAGCGGCTGGAGGAGCACGCCAGGCGCGATGGCGTGATGCCGCGTTTCGCCCTCAGCAGCGCAAAGAAGGCCCAGCTGTGGGACTACTTCATGCGCCACTATCAAAACACCTCGGGCGAAATTGAGGATGATTTCCACACCCTGTTTGGAGAAGCGTTCCTGCAGGCCTACGACATGGAAGTGAATCAATACAAAGACTCACAAACCCGACCGGAAGACGTATGAATATCAATTTTTCCAGCACCTCGCAGATCGGCGCGCGCGTGAGCAATCAGGACACCACGGGAGCCCTGTTAGGCGACCACCATGCCTGTTTTATGGTCTGTGATGGCGTGGCGGGCAACGCGGGCGGCGAGCTGGCGGCCCGCATCGCGCGCGACACGCTGCTGGCTCAGCTGGACGGCGACAGGCCGTTTCAACCTCAAAATACCGCCACCCTGGTCGAAAATACCGAGCTGGCGATACGCGCGGCGCAGCGGAATAATCTGAATTACAGCCAGATGAGCACCACCCTGGCGGCGCTGTTTATCGACCGCGATGCGCTGCAGGCCTGGTGGGTACACGCCGGTGACAGCCGGGTTTATCACTTCCGCCGGGGTCTGATCCATGCGGTGACTCGTGACCATAGTCTGGCCCAGCAGCTGCAGGATGCTGGCTATGAAAATACCGGAATTAACAGTAATTTACTTTATAATGCGCTCGGCGCAGATGTCTCCCATCCCCACGGCTACAGCGAAGTGCTGCCGCTGGAAGATGGGGATGCATTTTTGGTCTGCACCGACGGTTTCTGGAGCAACCTCACGCCGGGTGAAATGGAGCAGGCGCTGCGCATGGTGAATTCACCGCAGGAGTGGCTGGCGCTGATGCAGAAAGCCATCGATCGCAGCGCAAAAACCGATAACCTGAGCGCCGTAGCCGTCTGGGTTGGCTCGCCGCAGGAAACCACATTACTCTTTTCGATGGCGGATTCGGCTCGTTTTCTCCCGCCACGCGATTAATACCAAGGAATGCTATGAAATTTTGGTTGCCAGCTACTGTGACACTGTTGTTAGCCGCCAATGTCCAGGCGGCAGATTATCGGGTGGTCTACTCCCCCAGCCTCGCGCTGGAAGTCTTTATCGATAATGTTGCCAGCAACACGCCTGCGGCCTGGTGTCAGGAGACGCTCAACCTGCGTATCGTCTCAGGCAAGAGCACCGAATCCGGCGTGCTGACCAGCTTCCTGCCCCGTGTGGGCAACCTGCTGCAGAACCAGTGCGGCAAGCTGCTGGAGCTGCCGTGGCAGATGACCAATAACGACGGTACGGTGCTGGCCGCTGGCACCGCGGCCAAGGAACAGGGCTGGCGCCCGATTGTCACCGCAGACTCGACCGCCACCGCCACCGCCAGCAATGCCGCACCGCTCGACCTGTCACAGCCGGCAAATGGCGAACCGTTGCAGCATTTTGATCTGCCCGGCGGCTGCCATTTTCGCACCTGGTGGGATGATAACGGCCAGTCGCTGTTTATCCCGGATGAGAAAAGTATGACCTGCTCCACCGAAGGCTGGCTGGAGGGCCACAGCACCCTGACGCTGGCACGCGACGGTAAGAGTGAGGCGCTGCAGGTTAATTTCTACCAGGGATACCCGCTGCTGCATCTGCACCCAAAACCGGACGCTTTAGATGTCGTGGCGGTCAATAACCAGCGCCTGGTGGTGACGCGTGCCGATGCCGCCGATAGCTGGCTGGTGCTACCTTTCAATAACCCCCTGCACGCCTGGTCGTTTGACGGTGCGCTGCTGGTGAAAATGGACAGAGCGCAGGCCGGTGACAGCGCCGCGCTGAAAGCACGGGTGGATGCCGTGCGTAAAACCTGGTCCGACGTGATCGACACCGGGGTAAAAGTCAATGTGCTGTTGGTGGATGACCTGCACGCCGACCTGGCCGACCCGGCGATTGGCGCCTGGCGTACCGTTAATTAACCCTCAGCCCAATATGCGCCAGGAGAGCTCGACGATGTCGGCAAACGAACAGCAAAAAAACGTGCCCAATGCCCTTCCGGCTGGCTACCGGTTTAACGAGTTTGAAATTAAGGAAGTGATTGGCGGTGGGGGTTTTGGCATTGTCTATCGCGCCTGGGATCACCTGCTGGAGCGCACCATTGCCATCAAAGAGTATATGCCGATCTCACTGGCCAGCCGCAGCGACCAGCTGGCCATTACCCTGCGCGGTGAACGTTACCAGAAGCTGTTCAGCGCCGGGCTGAACAGCTTTATTCAGGAAGCTCGACTGCTGGCCCGCTTTAACCACCCTGGGCTGCTGCACGTGCTGCGCTTCTGGGAGGAGAACGGGACGGCCTATATGGGGACGCTGTTCTACAGCGGCATGACGCTGAAGGAGTGGCAGCAGACCAGCCCGCAGACGGTTAACGAAGCGTGGATCCGCCAGCTGTTACCGCCGCTGTTTGGCGCAATCAACACCATTCATCGCGCTGGCTACCTGCACCGCGATATCTCACTGGATAATATCCAGATCCAGGAGAACCAGCTGCCGGTGCTGCTGGACTTCGGATCGGCGCGTAAAGAGATTGGTAATCTTTCCGATGAAACCGAAATTATGCTCAAACCCGGCTATGCGCCGATTGAGCAGTACAGCGAAGAGGGCGACAGCGACCAGGGGCCGTGGACGGATATCTACGCGCTGGGCGCGGTACTGCATACGCTGGTGACCGGCAGCCCGCCGCCGGTGAGCGTGGTGCGCTGTATTGAAGATCATTACCAGCCGCTGAGCACGCTGTTACCGGAAGGTTTTTCACTGCCGCTGCTGCATGCCATTGACCGTGCGCTGGCGATGGATCCACGGCAGCGCCCGCAGTCGATTGATGAACTCGCTGCGCTGATCGACCTACCGGTGAGTGAAGTGGCGGAGCTGGTCAACAACGTCGCCCAGCCGCTGGAAGAGCAGGAACCGCTGCCGGAGCCTGAACCGGTGGTGCTGGCGGTGAACCCCACTGCCGGAGCGGCGGTGCCGGTGATGACGCCACGCGTGGCAAAGCGGCTGTCGCGCCCGCTGATGCTGATGAGTTTACTGGCCGTGGTGGCCGTGGCGGCGCTGGTCTGGGGCCTCAACGCTAACGATAGCACCCCGCAGAAGCAGCCGGCTGCGGCAGCCAGCAGCAGCCAGCCGCCCGTCAGCACGCCAGCCAACAACGCAGCGGCCAGTGCACCGGCGATGGCAACGGTGTATCTCAAGCTCAACGCCGGCGAGTCGCTACTGCTGAATGGTAATGTGATGGAAGTGAAGCCGAATAACAGCGGCTATGCCTCGCTCAACCTCGCCGCCGGGGATTATCATCTGGAAGTGCGCAGCGCCAGCAGCGTGCACAGCCAGCGGCTGAAGATTGACCGCGCGGGAACCTGGCTGATCAATCCCGGCCAGTAATGTCGTTTGCCGGGCGGACAGAAACAGAAATGTCGTTTGCCGGGCGGACCGAAAAAGAGGGTCCGCCCCTACGCGACCACTCCGGCCTTTATCTGGGTCGACCCGAATTCCAGCGACATTCAAGCCTTTGTAGGGGTCGACCGCTCTTCTGGTCGACCCGAAATCCAGCGACACCCCGGCCTTCGTAGGGGTCGACCGCTTTTCTGGTCGACCCGTCATGCGCTATTTATCCCACCATCCCGTTATGGCACTGCTGCAGCTCGCGTACGCGCTGCACCAGGTCGGTCAGACAATCGTCATACATCCCGCGCCGTTTCAGCTCCTGCTCAAGCGAGAACAGATACTGGGCATTGGTGCCGAGCGGTCCTTTGGCCTGCGCGATCAGCGGCGCGATAGTTTTCGGGCAGGAGTCGGCTTCGTACAGGGCGTGGCGCGGATCCATAACAAACACCAGCGCCGTCACGGTGCGGCCATCGTCCAGCGCCAGGTCACACCAGGTGGGCAGATAGCAGCCGGTGACCATCTCGCGCTTCCACAGCAGCTCGAGTTCCTCGTGCAGTTTGGCTTCGGGCAGGCAGAAAGCCAGCCCGGTGGTCTCGCCACCCTCTTTCAGCGCCAGCATGCGTCCCGGCTGGACCGCTGTCCCGCGTCCGGCGGTCAGGCGCAGGCAGAACGCCCGGTGCCAGCCCTGCAGCGTGCCCGCTGCTACTTCATCCGCTTCAAACACCGGGTTCCACATTAGCGAGCCGTAGCCAAAAATCCACACCGGGCTGTGATCGGGACGACAGGCCAGCGTTGCCGCAAGGGACGCGGCACGCTGCTCACTGGTCCACAGCAGCGACTCCTCAATATCACCAAAGGCGGTTTTACAGTCTGCTTTTAATAAGAAATCTCTTGTTAACATTGCCACCTCCCACGCCACTGCCCTGAATCCGCGCTGTTATCACTGCTATCCCTGGAAAATGCGCGTTTTCAGCAAAAAACTGAACGCTTTTAACGACCTTATGCATTTATGCGACTGCAATCAAGTTTGAACCTAATCACAAAAGAAAAAAAGTTTCACTTAAGCGATCGGCAGCAGGCCGGAAATCTTTATGGTGAGCGGAAAAAAAGCGGCACGAGAAGTAAAAAGAACTTTTGATTTTTTTGCTAAACCAGTTTAGCTTTCAGTCGAAACCATTTAAGGATAATCAACATGCAAAAAAGAGTCTGGGTTCTGGGTGATGCGGTCATTGACCTGCTGCCGGAAGAGGAAGGACGGCTGCTGCAGTGCCCCGGCGGCGCACCGGCAAATGTTGCCGTCGGTATCGCCCGTCTGGGTGGCAACAGCGCATTTATTGGCTGCGTGGGAGACGATCCTTTCGGCACGTTCCTGCAGCAGACGCTGCGCGCGGAGGGGGTGGATGCGCAATATATGTACCCCGCTGCCGGGCAGCGCACATCAACGGTACTGGTTTCACTGGATGCAGAGGGTGAGCGCCACTTCACCTTTATGGTGCGCCCCGCTGCCGATCTGTTCCTGACCCCCGACCGGCTTCCCGTCTTTCAGGCGCATGAAGGTCTTCACCTGTGCTCCATTGCGCTGAGCGCCGAACCGTCGCGCAGTGCCGCTTTGCAGGCCATGCAGGCGGTGAAACAGGCCGGAGGCTGGGTCAGTTTTGACCCTAACCTGCGCAGCGATCTCTGGTCAGACGCCAATGAGATGAACGCCCTTCTGGCTCAGGCATTTGCTCTCGCGGATATCATCAAGCTGTCCGAGGATGAGTTATTTACGCTGACCGGCTGCCGCGAGATTGAGCCTGGCATTAAGCAGTTTACTGCCGATTACCAGCCCGCGCTGCTGCTGGTAACGCGCGGTAGCGAGGGAGTCACGGTCTGGCAACCGCAGCGCCAGCAGCACTATCCCGCGCCGCACGTCAGCGTGGTCGATACCACCGGCGCAGGCGATGCCTTTGTCGCCGGACTGCTGGCTGCGCTTGCGCGTGAAGCCAATCCGTTGGCCCCCCAGCAGCTGGAGAAGGCCATTCAGCAGGCCCAGCATAGCGGTGCCGCCGCCACCACGGCCAAAGGTGCCATGACCGCCCTGCCTTACGCAGACGAACTTCTCCGTTTCACCTCCTTAGCAGGTTAAATTGCCAACCCGGTCACACTTCCTAAACCGGGTTAGCAAATCTGATTGAACAGCCTGATTCATTTCGCTTACGCTTCGCATCGAACCGGTTTAGCAAAATACAAAATAATCACTCTGGGATATCTTATTCATGATTAAACCTGGCACTCTGGCGATGGCTATTGGCATCGCCCTTTCCACTCCAACACTGGGCTACGCCGCACCGACCCTCGACAGCCTTGAAGCACGTCTGGTGGCCATGGAGCAGCGCCTGCAGCAGGCTGAAAGCCGCGCCGCCGATGCTGAAACACGCGCCACCGCTGCCGAACAGCAGGTTGCACATCTGCAAGCCCGTACTCAGGCACCGCTCTCCACTGCCCGACAGACGGACAGCGCCGCAGCGCCCACCCCGGCTGAACAACCCGCAACGAACGTGGCTGCCAGCGCCGCCGCGCTCAGTGAAGGTTTTGAGTTTCATGGCTACGCCCGCTCCGGCCTGATCATGAATGATTCAGCTGCGGGTACGCAGAGCGGCCCTTACCTGACGCCCGCCGGGGAGACGGGCGGCGCGGTCGGCCGTCTCGGCAACGAAAACAACACCTACGTCGAACTGAATCTTGAGCACAAGCAACAGTTGGCCAACGGCGCTACTACGCGATTTAAAGCGATGCTGGCCGACGGGCAGCGGGATTACAACGACTGGACCGGCAGCACCAGTGAACTGAACATCCGCCAGGCATTTGTTGAGCTGGGGAACCTCCCGACCTTCAGCGGGGTGTTTGATAACAGTACCCTGTGGGCGGGAAAACGCTTTGACCGCGACAACTTTGATATCCACTGGCTCGATTCTGACGTGGTGTTCCTCGCGGGGACCGGCGGCGGGATCTATGACGTGCAGTGGAACGAGGGGCTAAAAAGTAACTTTTCACTCTACGGGCGTAACTTTGGTGATATTGAAACCATTGATAACACTATCCAAAACTACATTGTCACCAGCAACCATTTTGCCGGACCGTTCCAGCTGATGGTCAGCGGCCTGCGCGCCAAAGATAACGACCAGCGGGTTAACCGCAGTCGTGATAACGATCGGGCAGGCGACAGCGGCATCCACGCGATGCTGGCTCTGCACAATGACAGTTTCTGGGGCCTGCGCAGCGGCAGCGCCAAAACTGCGCTGCTGTATGGGCATGGGCTGGGTGCGGAAGTGAAAGGGATTGGCTCCGATGGCAACCTGACGCAGCAGGCAGAAACCTGGCGCCTGGCCAGTTATGGCGTCACCCCGCTGAACAAAACATGGAGCTTTGCTCCGGCACTGCTGGCACAAACCAGCAGCGACCGCTATGCCGCCGGGGACCACTACCGCTGGGCGACGCTCAATGCCCGTCTGATCCAGGCGATAAACCAGAATTTCGCCCTGGCGTATGAGGGAAGTTATCAGTATATGGACCTGGATGCGCAGGGGTACAGAGATCGTCAGGCCGTTTCCGGCAGCTTCTGGAAGCTGACCGTCGCCCCGACCTTTAAAGTGGCGGATATCGGCGATTTCTTCACCCGGCCGGAGATCCGCTTCTTTGCCAGCTGGATGGACTGGAACAGCTCGCTCGATCGCTACGCCAGCGATGACGCCTTCGGCAGCAGCGGCTTCAGCGCGGGCGGAGAGTGGAACTTCGGCGTTCAGATGGAAACCTGGTTCTGATACACATAAAAAACGATAAGCAAAAGGTGAAAGAATGGATATTGATAAAACAGCCAGGGCGCTCCTGCCGCTGCTTGGCGGACGGGAAAATATTGCCAGCGCAGCCCACTGCGCGACACGCCTGCGTCTGGTAATGGTCGATGACAGTAAGGTACAAAAAGAGGAAATTGAAGCCCTGGAAGGTGTCAAAGGCTGCTTCCGCAACGCCGGGCAGATGCAAATTATCTTCGGCAGCGGCCTGGTTAATAAAGTGCATGCCGCCTTCGTCCGTGAAGCCGGAATTAGCGAATCGAGCAAAAGCGAAGCGGCCGATATCGCCGCTAAAAAACTCAATCCGCTGCAGCGCATTGCACGGGTACTGTCGAATATCTTCGTGCCGATCATTCCGGCTATCGTGGCATCCGGCCTGCTGATGGGCCTGCTCGGCATGGTCAAGACCTACGGCTGGGTTAACTCCGACAGTGCGCTGTTTATCATGCTGGATATGTGCAGCTCTGCCGCCTTTATCATTCTGCCGATCCTGATCGGCTTTACCGCCGCGCGTGAATTTGGCGGCAATCCTTACCTTGGCGCCACGCTGGGTGGCATTCTCACCCACCCGGCGCTGACCAATGCATGGGGCGTTGCCAGCGGTTTCCACACCATGAATTTCTTCGGTCTGGAGATTGCGATGATCGGCTACCAGGGGACGGTGTTCCCGGTGCTGCTGGCGGTATGGTTTATGAGCCACTGCGAGAAACGCCTGCGGCGCGCGATCCCGGACGCGCTGGATATTATCCTCACCCCGTTCCTGACGGTGATTATTTCTGGCTTCGTCGCCCTGTTGATTATCGGCCCGGCCGGACGCGCACTGGGTGATGGTATCTCGCTGGTGCTCAGCACGCTGATTGCCCACGCCGGCTGGCTGGCCGGACTGCTGTTTGGCGGATTGTATTCCGTGATTGTCATCACCGGCATCCATCACAGTTTCCACGCGGTTGAAGCCGGTCTGTTGGGCAACCCCGCAATTGGCGTTAACTTCCTGCTGCCAATCTGGTCGATGGCCAATATTGCTCAGGGCGGTGCCTGCCTGGCTGTCTGGTTCAAAACCCGGGATGTAAAGGTGCGCAGCGTGGTACTGCCCTCGGCGTTTTCCGCCATGCTGGGGATCACCGAAGCCGCTCTGTTTGGCGTAAATCTGCGCTACATTAAACCCTTTATCGCCGGGCTGGTGGGCGGTGCTATCGGTGGTGCCTGGGTGGTGACGATGCACGTCAATATGACCGCCGTCGGCCTGACGGCCCTGCCAGGCCTGGCGATTGTGCAGGCCAGCTCGATGCTCAATTATCTTATTGGTATGGCTATCGCATTTGGCACTGCGTTTGTGCTCTCACTGCTGTTCAAAATTAAATTCGAGGCAAAAGCATGAGTGAAGCCCAGCGGGTAAAACAGGCCCTGCTGGCTGTCCTGCGCGGACAGCCTGGCGTCGCTGATGACCCTCACCGCCCTGCCTGGCATCTTGCGCCACCGGTGGGGCTGATGAATGACCCCAACGGGTTTATTCAGTTCAACCAGCGCTATGTGCTCTGCTACCAGTGGAACCCACTTGCCTGCGCGCACGGGGCCAAGTTCTGGGGCCAGTGGAGCTCGGCTGACCTGGTCAACTGGCGACATGAACCCCTGGCGCTGGCGCCGTCGGAAGGATATGAAAGTCACGGCTGCTATTCTGGCAGCGCGGTGGACAATCAGGGCGAACTGACCCTGATCTATACCGGCAACGTAAAGTTTGACGACGGTCAGCGCACGGCCTGGCAGTGTCTCGCTACCCGTAATGCAGCGGGTGACTATACCAAGCTGGGGCCGGTAGTTACTTTGCCAGCCGGTTATACCGGCCACGTGCGCGATCCAAAAGTCTGGCAGCATGCTGAGCAGTGGTACATGGTTCTCGGCGCTCAGGACCTCAATCTACAGGGTAAGGTACTGCTGCTGCGCTCGCCGGACCTGCATCAGTGGACGCTGCTGGGTGAAATCGCCGGTAGCCAGCTCAACGGACTTGGTGATTTTGGCTACATGTGGGAGTGCCCGGACCTGTTCACACTTGGTGAGCACAGCGTACTGCTGGTCTGCCCGCAGGGGCTGCCGGCGGCAGACGGGCGGTATCTGAATACCTTCCAGAGCGGCTATTTCTGCGGCACGCTCGATTATGACCATCATCAGTTCAGCCACGGTCAGTTTCATGAGCTGGACCTGGGCTTTGAGTTTTATGCCCCACAAACCTGCCTGAGTGACGACGGACGCCGCCTGCTGATCGGCTGGATGGGCATACCCGACGAGGATGAGTTTTACCAGCCGACCAAAGCCTATGGCTGGATGCACACCATGACCTGCCCACGTGAACTGACCCTGCGATCTGAGCGCATTTACCAGCAGCCAGCGCGCGAGCTGCAGCAGCTTCGCCAGCAGCAGGTAACGCTAAACGCCCGCGCTGACGAACTTCCGCTGCTGGCGATCGACAGCGCAGAACTGGAACTGACCTTTAACGGCAGCTTTAGAGCGAACTTCGCCGATACGCTGCAGCTGGTGGTTGAGCCAGGCGGCATCTGGCTGCACCGCAACAATCTGCGCAGCGGTGAAGCGGAGCAGCGGCAGTGGCTGGGCAGCGTCCACAGTCTGCGTATTCTTTGCGACCGCTCCAGCGTTGAGATCTTTATTAACCAAGGTGAAGCGGTGATGTCGGCTCGCTACTTTCCCGGCCCGCAGCCGCGGCTGCATTTTAGCGGCGGCGCGCAGATCGCCCTGCATCACTGGAGGTTACGGCAATGCGTGATAGAATAAGGCGATGAGCCATCACACCTAAGCCACTGTGAATAAAAACAAACGTATCACGATTAACGATATTGCCCGGCTGGCAGGCGTGTCCAAATCTACTGCCAGCCTGGTTCTTAATGGCCGGGGAAAGGAGCTGCGCGTCGCGGAAGGAACCCGCAGCCGGGTGATGGAGATCGCCCGCCAGCAGCATTACCAGCCAAGCATCCATGCCCGCGCATTAAACTCCAGCCGCAGCCATACCCTCGGGCTGGTGGTGCCAGAAATGACCAACCACGGCTTTGCCCGTTTCTCTCATGAACTGGAAATGCTGTGCCGCGATGCTGGCCTGCAGCTGCTTATCGCCTGCACCGCGGAAAATGCCAGCCAGGAGACGCTGGCGGTGAATAATTTGATCCAGCGCCAGGTTGACGGGCTGATTGTGGCTTCCAGCATGCTCAATGATGCTGAATATCAGAAGATTAATCAGCAGCTGCCCGTGGTGCTGTTTGACCGCCATCTTGGCGACTCCACCCTGCCTCTGGTGATCACCGATGCCACTGGCCCCACCGCCACGCTGGTCGAAGCCGTGGCGCGCGAAGGCTATGACGAACTCTATTTCTTTGGCGGACAGCCGCGAATTTCACCGACGCGCGATCGTCTGGCGGGCTACCGTCTCGGGCTGGAGCGTGCCGGGTTAACGCTAAATCCGCAGTGGATCATGCACGGTCACTATCACGCCAGCTCCGGCTATGAAATGTTTGCCGAGCTCTACGCACGGCTTGGGCGGGTGCCGCAGGCGCTGTTTTGCGCCGCCTGTGGCCTGCAGGAAGGTGTCCTGCGTTACCTCAGCCAGCACGGCCTGCTGAATACGCCGATGCACCTGTGCAGCTTTGACGACCACTATCTGTATGACGCGCTCTGCGTGCGCATTGATACCGTTGAGCAGGATGAACGCCTGCTGGCATGGAACTGCTTCGAGATGGTCACCCGACTTATCGATGAGCAGATACCGGAAGAGACTCAGCGCTGGTTACCCGCACGGTTAATCTGGCGCCGTGCGACAGCCAAGTAGCCCTTGGGGATGGCTGTAAAATAGAGCCAATCCCCAGAATTTTTATCTGCAGCCTGCTTTTTTGCATCATAGCACCATCATTTTCCGTCCGTTATGGCTTGATTAATTACTTCTGGACAATAAAGACCCCAGTTTTTCATTAAGATAGCTACATAAGTGCAATAAATAGCTGTTATAGCCCGTTATTCATAA
Source organism: Erwinia aphidicola (assembly GCF_014773485.1). Classification (GTDB taxonomy): domain Bacteria; phylum Pseudomonadota; class Gammaproteobacteria; order Enterobacterales; family Enterobacteriaceae; genus Erwinia; species Erwinia aphidicola. The sequence goes on from NZ_JACXBP010000007.1 coordinate 334,450, forward strand.
AACCCCGTAAAATAGCGTAAATTTCTGCCAAAAGCGGCGAAAAAAGGTTACACTTTCGCCACTTGTCTTTCATATTGTCAGACTATGTTTAATGGGCCTGCGGTGTGGTTTGCCGATTTCAGGCCAACAGGATAAGGTTAAGGAGCGTTTGCCTATGAGTGCGCACGAGAGCAGTAAAACCCGTCACACCGAGTATTCCCTCATCTTTCCCATCGCCGCACTGACCATTTTATGGTTTTGGGGCAACACCGCATCATTTCCTCTGGTCATTGGCATCAACCTGATTGCGCTGATCGCCATCCTCAGCAGCGCCTTTAGCGTGGTACGTCATGCCGACGTATTAGCCCACCGCCTGGGCGAGCCCTATGGTTCCCTGATCCTCAGCCTCTCCGTGGTGATCCTTGAAGTCAGCCTGATCTCCGCGCTGATGGCCACCGGCGACGCCGCGCCCGCGCTGATGCGCGACACGCTCTATTCGATCATTATGATTGTTACCTGCGGCCTGGTGGGCTTTGCGCTGCTGCTCGGCGGCAACAAGTTTGCCACCCAGTATGTCAATCTGGCGGGGGTTAAACAGTATCTGATTGCGATTTTCCCGCTGGGGATGATCGTGCTGGTGCTGCCGAATGCCCTGCCCGGCGGCAACTTTACCATCGGTCAGGCGCTGCTGGTTTCGGCCATTTCTGCGGCGATGTACGGCGTGTTCCTGCTGATTCAGACCAAAACGCACCAGAGTCTGTTTGTCTATGAGCACGAAGATGACGGTGACGATCCGCACCACGGTAAGCCCTCGGCGCACTCCAGCCTCAGGCACACCCTATGGCTGATTGTGCATCTGGTGGCGGTGATTGCCGTGACCAAAATGAATGCCAATACGCTGGAGTCACTGCTGACCGAGCTCAACGCACCGGAGCAGTTTACCGGCTTCCTGGTGGCACTGTTGATCCTGTCGCCTGAAGGGTTGGGCGCAATTAAAGCGGTGCTGGCCAATCAGGTACAGCGCGCGATGAACCTGTTCTTCGGCTCCGTGCTGGCGACCATCTCACTGACGGTTCCGGCGGTGACGATTATCGCCACGCTGACCGGGCAGCAGTTGATCTTCGGGCTGGAGCCGCCGCAGATGGTGGTGATGATTTCCGCCCTGCTGCTGTGCCAGATTTCGTTCTCTACCGGGCGTACCAATGTGCTGAACGGCGCGGCGCATCTGGCCCTGTTTATCGCTTATCTGATGACGGTGATGTTGTAAAATCGGCACCGGGCGACCGGAAAAAATGGCCTTCATCACGATTAGTGCTAATCATCGGCACGGGGCGACCGGAAAAAATGGCCTTCATCACGATGGGTGCTAATCATCGGCACGGGGCGACCGGAAAAAATGGTCGCCCCCTACAAGCGGGCTGACCATTTTTCGGGTCAGCCCTTTGATTTTATTGTGCCTGATACTGCAAAGTATGGCCGCTGCCGGTCAGCGTCAGCGACTGCTCATCCACCTTCACCTCAGCGCCATTCATCAACATCTGCGTTAGCGTCTGCTCCCACTTGTTCAGATCGGCATTGCTGCACAGCATGCGCGTGGAGGCCAGCTGCGGCACGCTCAGCCGTCCCTGCTCAACTTTGCCCTGGCCGAAGAAACGGTTGCACATCACCCCGCTCACCTTCAGCCCTTCACTAAAACCGATCCCCGGCCTGATGCCCTCATGCGGCACGACCGTCTGACCATCCACCACGCTGAGCACAAACTGACGATTCGCCAGCTGGCTGGCATCCGTCGGGCTGGTGTTGCTGTGGCTGCAGCCGCTCAGCGCGACAGCACCCAGTAACAGTAAAGTGACTTTTTTCATTATGACTCCTTAAATTGGCAATCCATGTTAACAACTGAGTAAGCCGGTAATAACGGCGCAGGGCGCGGAAAAAGAGCGGGCCAGAATATCTGGCCCGCAGGAGAAAGGAAGTTTAGTTGCTGGTATCGAGCTCGGGGAAGCTCTTCACCAGGTCATCAATCGCTTTCATCTGCTTCAGGAACGGCTCCAGCTTGTCCAGCGGCAGCGCGGACGGGCCATCGCACTTGGCGTTCGCCGGGTCCGGGTGCGCTTCGATAAACAGGCCAGCAATGCCAACGGCCATACCGGCACGCGCCAGTTCAGAAACCTGAGCGCGACGACCGCTGGATGCGGCGCCCATCGGGTCACGGCACTGCAGCGCGTGCGTCACGTCGAAGATCACCGGACTGTTGTTCGATACCTGCTTCATCACGTTGAAGCCCAGCATGTCGACCACCAGGTTGTCGTAACCGAAGTTGGCACCGCGATCGCACAGGATCACTTTATCGTTGCCGCCTTCAGCGAACTTATCCACGATGTTACCCATCTGGCCAGGGCTGACAAACTGCGGCTTCTTGACGTTGATTACCGCGCCGGTTTTCGCCATCGCTTCCACCAGATCGGTCTGGCGGGCAAGGAAAGCCGGCAGCTGGATCACGTCAACCACGTCAGCCACGGTCTGCGCCTGGCTGGCTTCGTGCACGTCGGTGATGATTTTCACGCCGAACGCCTGCTTAATTTCCTGGAAGATTTTCATCCCCTCTTCGAGGCCCGGGCCACGGTAAGAGTGGATAGATGAGCGGTTGGCTTTATCAAACGAGGCTTTGAACACGTAGGGAATACCCAGCTTCTGGGTTACGGTGACGTAATGCTCACAGATACGCATCGCCAGATCGCGCGATTCCAGCACGTTCATCCCGCCAAACAGCACGAACGGCAGGTCGTTTGCGACTTTAATGTCGCCAATGCTTACCACTTTCTGATTCATGTCTTCGCCTTTATAAAGTTCACTGCGTTTAGTGAAGGGTAATCTGTTTTTGCTCGATAGAGTGGATCTGAACCTTAATCATTTCGCTGACCGGATCTTCCGGGCACTGCTCAACAAAGTAGGCCAGATCGTGCAACGCCACGTGTCCACACTCCAGCTGGGCGAAAATCAGCCCGCGGTCGCGGATCTCATAAGGGTCTTCCGGATCCATCTGCACCAGCACCTGGCTCACGTGCAGCGCCATTTCCATCTGCTTCTCATCCATCAGCGATGATTTCAGCGTATCGAGCATTTTGCGCAGGACCGCCAGCGGTTCGGCTTCCTGTAAATCGTCATCATACAGTTCGGCAATCGGCCCGATGTTGCCCTTCAGCCACACTTCCAGCGTGTGCTCATCCAGGGTTTCGCCATCAAACGGGTTGATCAGCCACATATCCTGATCGATCCACTCGGCGCGCAGGATCAGCTGCGTCGGGAAGATCACTGGGAACAGCGGCAGATCGAGCTTGCCTGCAATATGCAGAAATATCACCCCCAGCGACACCGCGGTGCCCTGACGGGTACGTAAAACATTATCCAGCCACAGAGTATCCGACAGGCGATAAACGCCGCTCGCGCCACCAAAGCCCCAGCGGCCCCAGAACAGCGTTATCAGCTGCTCGACCTGTAAGTCAGCGGCCAGCTCGGGCGGGATCTCTGCGCGTGCTTCGGCAACCAGTGCCGACAACTGCTTTCTGACGTCTTCAGCCGGAAAGTCGCTGCGGATCGCCAGCGACGCGGCAATCACCGCCTCACTCAGCGGCGCTGCGGTAAAATCAAAATCAGCGATGGACGTCATACAAACCCCAGCAATGGCATTTTAGTGGTGGCTAACTGAACGATGGCCACAAGGGCGATTAACGCCACAATGAACGCTATCCAGCGTACTTTTTGCGCGCGCGGACGTCGTCCCAGGGCAATAGCGCCCAGCGCGATATAGATGATAACGCCAAACAGCTTCTCAGTCAGCCAATTGCCCTGCGGTGTAAACGGGTAAAAATGGGTCATCATCACCAGCAGCACGCCAGAAAGCAGCAAAAGCGTGTCGTTAAGATGCGGCACAATACGCACCCAGCGCCGCTGCAGCGTAGCTGAACCGGTCTGCAACCAGTAAAAGCGCAGCAGAAACATCACTGCCGTTATCGCTACGGTTAACAGATGAAAATTTTTAAGTGGAAGGTACCATGCGGCCATAAAAGTTCCTTAATTATGCGTTATCTGCCCGAGCGTCACGCGGTCGTTACCACCATAATCCTGACAGGTTTCTACCTGACAGAAGCTGTTTTCGCGCAGGATTTGCCGCACCGCTTCACCCTGCTGCCAGCCATGTTCCAGCAGCAGCCAGCCGTTATCCGCCAGATATTTCGCAGCCGAAGAGGCAATAGTTTTGATATCGGCCAGGCCATGATCGCTCGCCACCAGCGCGCTGGCGGGCTCAAAGCGCACATCGCCCTGCGACAGATGGTGGTCGGCGGCATCGATATAGGGGGGGTTACTCACGATCAGCTGGAAACGCTGAGCATTCAGCGCCGAAAACCAGTCGCTTTGCAGGAAGCGGGCGTTAGGCAGATTAAGTTTCGCCCCGTTGTGCGTTGCCAGCGCCACCGCCGCCGCAATGCGGTCCACGCCCGTCACCTGGCAGTCAGCGCGTTCACTGGCCAGCGCCAGCGCAATCGCGCCGGTACCGGTGCCGAGGTCAAGAATGGCGCACGGGTCGGCAGGAAGCCGGCTTAGCGCCTGCTCAACCAGCACTTCGCTGTCCGGGCGCGGGATCAGGGTGTCGGGCGACACGCTGAGCGGCAGCGACCAGAACTCACGTTCACCGATCAGGTACGCCACCGGTTCCCCGGCGGCGCGGCGCGCCAGCAGACTCTCCAGCGCGGCCAGCTGGCTGTCGTCCAGCTGCGCATCGTCAAAAGCGATCAGCCAGGCGCGGGATTTGCCGCTAACCCATGCCAGCAGGATCTCCGCGTCGCGTTTCGGGCTTTCGCTGCTGCTGAGACGGGCTATCGCCGCTCGCAGCCAGACACGGATTTGCACTACTCGTTCCCGGCAAGTGCAGCCAGCTGATCGGCCTGGTATTCCTGCACAATCGGCTCAATCAGCGCGTCCAGCTTGCCTTCCATCGCTTCATCCAGACGGTAAATCGTCAGGTTGATACGGTGATCGGTGACGCGGCCCTGCGGGAAGTTATAGGTGCGGTTACGGTCCGAACGGTCGCCGCTGCCGAGCAGATTGCGACGGGTCGAGGACTCTTGCTCCTGCCGGCGCGCCATTTCGGCGGCGCGAATACGGGACCCGAGCACGCCGAGCGCCTTGGCTTTGTTTTTATGCTGGGAACGTTCGTCCTGGCACTCCACCACGATGCCGGTTGGCAGGTGGGTAATACGGATCGCCGAGTCGGTGGTGTTAACGTGCTGGCCACCCGCCCCCGATGAACGGAAGGTATCAATTTTCAGGTCGGACGGATTAATCTCCGGCAGCTCCGCTTCCGGCACTTCCGGCAGCACCGCCACGGTACAGGCTGAGGTGTGGATACGCCCCTGAGATTCGGTTTCCGGTACGCGCTGCACGCGGTGACCGCCGGATTCAAACTTCAGGCGCCCGTAGGCACCCTCGCCAATCACTTTGGCAATCACCTCTTTGTAGCCGCCGTGCTCGCCTTCGTTGGCGCTCATCACTTCGACACGCCAGCGGCGCGATTCAGCGTAGCGGCTGTACATGCGGAACAGATCGCCGGCAAAGATCGCCGCTTCGTCACCGCCGGTTCCGGCACGAATTTCCAGATAACAGTTACGCTCATCATCCGGATCTTTCGGCAGCAGCAGCACCTGCAGCTGCTGCTCCAGCGCTTCGCTGGTGGCACGCGCCTCTTTTAGCTCTTCCTGTGCCATCTCACGCATTTCGGCGTCATCCAGCATCATTTCGGCGGTTTCAATGTCTTCCTGGGTTTGCTGCCACTGACGGAAGCACTGACTGACGTCGGTCAGCTGGGCGTATTCGCGGGATAAAGCGCGGAAACGCTCCTGATCGGCAATCACACCAGCATCGCCCAGCATCGCCTCAACTTCTTCGTGGCGCTCCTGCAAGGCTTCCAGCTTGGCAACAATAGAAGGCTTCATTCGTGTAGTTTTACCTTGTAAATAGAGGTTTAAACGCTATTCCAGCCCGAGGCTGTCGCGTAAAATTTGCAGGCGTTCGCCATCGCCATCGCGGGCGGCCTGCTGAAGAGATTTAGTTGGAGCGTGGATCAGACGGTTGGTCAATTTGTGGGCCAGGTCACGCATCACCGCTTCGGGGTCTGCACCCTGCTGCAGTGCGGCAAGCGCCCGCGCCTGCAACTCTTCCCTGACCTGCTCTGCCTGCGAACGGTAGTCGCGGATGGTTTCAACGGCGCTCTGCGCGCGCAGCCAGGACATAAACTCGCTGCTTTCCTGCACCACGATGGTTTCAGCCTGCACCGCAGCCGCCTGGCGCTGGGCCATATTGCTTTCAATAATCGCCTGCAGGTCATCCACGCTGTACAGATAGGCGTTCGGCAGCTTGCCCACTTCCGGCTCCACGTCACGCGGTACGGCAATATCCACCAGCAGCATCGGCTGGTTGCGGCGCTGCTTCAGCGCACGCTCCACCATCCCTTTACCGATGATCGGCAGCGGGCTGGCGGTTGAACTGATGATAATGTCGGCTTCTGCCAGACGTGAATCGATCTCCGCCAAGCCTATCACCTCAGCCCCGACTTCATCCGCCAGCACCTGCGCACGCTCGCGGGTACGGTTAGCGATGATCAACTTCTTCACCTTGTGCTGATGCAGATGGCGCGCGGCCAGCTCGATAGTCTCGCCCGCTCCGACCATCAGCACGGTAACGGTCGACAGCGATTCGAAGATCTGGCGCGCCAGGGTACAGGCGGCAAACGCGACCGATACCGCACTGGCACCGATTTCAGTTTCGGTGCGCACGCGTTTGGCGACGGAGAAGGTTTTCTGGAACATGCGCTCCAGTTCGCTGGAGAGCGAATGGCCGCGCTGGGAGTCGGCAAAGGCTTTTTTCACCTGGCCTAAAATCTGCGGTTCACCGAGCACCAGCGAATCCAGGCCGCTGGCAACGCGCATCAGATGGCTGACCGCTTCGTCACCCTGATGCCAGTAGAGGCTTTTACGCACCTCTTCAACGCTCAGATGATGGTAATCACAAAGCCACGAGACCAGCTGCTCCTGCAGATTTTCCTGCTGCTCAACGCTCAGGTACAACTCGGTACGGTTACAGGTAGACAGCACAACGCCGCCCTGAACCAGCGGCTGTGCCAGCAGGCTGTTAAGCGCCTGATCCAGCGTGTCCGGCGAGAACGTAACGCGTTCGCGCAGAGCCACAGGTGCCGTTTTGTGATTGATGCCGAGTGCCAGTAACGTCATGGTGCGAGGTTGGGTTAATCCCACAGTTGTCAGGGTTTTGTGAGGCGCATTCTACAAGATGAGCGAGATCAATAAAAGTGATGGTTCACCTATCCCTGTAACAAGTTATACCGACAACAGGTCAAATGAGACAATTTGAGCATTGACGCGGCCCGGTTAGCTGGTTAGCGTGAGCGGTTGATTGCGGCAAGTATGCCCGAACCCCGTCTGAGGAGCTGACCTGATTATGCTATCGCCAAACCGCCGCCTGCTGCGGCTTATCCCCCTTGCCAGCCTGCTGTTAACCGCCTGCGTTACGCCCACCAAGCCACAGGGGCCGGGCAAGAGCGCCGATACGCCGCAGTGGCGTGAGCATCAGCAGTCGGTGGAAAAGATCACCCAGTATCAGACTCGTGGCGCGTTCGCCTACCTCTCCGATCGGCAAAAAGTGTATGCGCGCTTTAACTGGCAGCAGACCGCACCAGACCGCTATCGCCTGCTGTTAACCAATCCGCTCGGCAGCACCGAGCTGCAGCTGGACCAGCAGGGCCAGACCGCACAAATTGTTGATAATAAGGGCAAGCGCTACGTCAGTAACGATGCCGCGAAGATGATCTCCCAGCTGACCGGTATGAGCATTCCGCTGGATAACCTGCGTCAGTGGATGGTCGGCCTGCCGGGCGACGCCACCGATTATCAGCTTGACGAGCAGTACCGCCTGCGCGAACTGAACTACAGCCAGGACGGCAAGCAGTGGCACGTGACCTACCAGGGTTATGACAGCAAGCTCAATCCACAGCTGCCATCCAATCTCGAACTGCGTGAAGGCAGCCAGCGCATCAAACTGAAGATGGACAGCTGGACGGTAAAATGATCACAACCTGGCCTGCCCCGGCAAAGCTGAATTTATTTCTCTACATCACTGGCCGCCGCGCCGACGGCTACCATAATCTACAAACGCTGTTTCAGTTTCTCGATTACGGCGACACGCTGACCATTGAAGTGGACGACAGCGGCGAGATTACGCTGCTGACGCCGGTGGCGGGCGTGCCGGATGCGCAGAACCTGATTGTGCGCGCCGCAGCGCTGCTGCGCGAGCGGGCGGCCGCTCTCGGTTCCCTGCCCGATGCTGCCGGGGCGAAAATTGCCATTGAGAAGCGCTTACCGATGGGTGGCGGTTTGGGCGGCGGTTCCTCAAACGCCGCCACGGTGCTGGTGGCGCTTAACCACCTGTGGCAAACCGGGCTGAGCCTGGGGCAGCTGGCAGAGCTTGGCCTTCAGCTTGGCGCCGACGTGCCGGTGTTTGTTCACGGCTTCGCTGCCTTTGCCGAAGGTGTGGGTGAGCAGCTGACCCCGGTTAACCCGGCGGAGAAGTGGTATCTGGTGATGCACCCTGGGGTGAGCATTGCCACCCCGCTCGTTTTCAACGATCCGGAGCTGACCCGCGACACGCCAGCAAGGGAAATCAGCCAGTTATTAAGCACCGAATTCCATAATGATTGTGAACCTGTCGTAAGAAATCGTTTTCGCGAGGTTGAACAGCTTGTTTCCTGGCTGCTAGAATACGCGCCGTCGCGCCTGACTGGAACGGGTGCTTGTGTGTTTGCAGAATTCGACACCGAGTCCGCCGCCCGCCAGGTGCTTGAGCTGGCCCCGAAAAATCTGCAGGGGTTTGTTGCGCGAGGTGTTAATATCTCGCCGCTACACCGCAGACTTTCAGGGCAATTGAGTTGATGTGACAGTGTCACTCTGTTCCAGACGCTGCACTACTGCTCTTATTTAACCCAAATAATTGGCGTTGTAGCAAGGCGGCAAGTGTTTGAGTTCCCGTGAGCTTACCCAGGTAAGTGACCGGGGCGATGACGCGCAGCCAACGCCGCTACGGCGTCAAGAATGTAGGGTTAAAACACCCGTATGAAAGCATAAGTCGTATACCGCCCAGTGCGGCTTATGGTATTTCATTCTCTGGACGCAAAGCCTGAGGTTCTTCTCGTGCCTGATATGAAGCTTTTTGCTGGTAACGCCACCCCGGAACTAGCACAACGTATTGCCAACCGCCTTTACACCAGCCTGGGCGACGCCGCCGTCGGTCGTTTCAGTGATGGTGAAGTGAGCGTACAAATTAACGAAAATGTACGCGGTGGTGATATTTTCATCATCCAGTCCACCTGTGCCCCAACCAACGACAACCTGATGGAACTGGTTGTGATGGTTGACGCCCTGCGTCGTGCTTCCGCTGGTCGTATTACCGCGGTGATCCCTTACTTTGGTTATGCACGTCAGGACCGCCGCGTGCGTTCCGCCCGTGTGCCAATTACTGCCAAAGTTGTCGCCGATTTCCTCTCCAGCGTTGGCGTTGACCGCGTTCTGACTGTGGATCTGCATGCTGAACAGATTCAGGGCTTCTTTGACGTCCCGGTTGATAACGTATTTGGTAGCCCGATCCTGCTTGAAGATATGCTGCAGATTGGCCTGGAAAACCCGATTGTGGTTTCCCCGGACATCGGCGGTGTGGTTCGCGCCCGCGCTATCGCCAAACTGCTGAACGACACCGATATGGCCATCATCGATAAACGTCGCCCACGCGCCAACGTCTCACAGGTGATGCATATCATCGGTGATGTGGCTGGCCGTGACTGCGTGCTGGTCGATGATATGATCGATACCGGTGGCACCCTGTGTAAAGCAGCGGAAGCGCTGAAAGAGCGCGGTGCGAAGCGCGTGTTCGCCTACGCAACCCACCCTATCTTCTCCGGTAACGCGGTCGAAAACCTGCGTAACTCGGTGATTGATGAAGTGGTTGTGTGCGACACCATTCCACTGCCGGAAGAGATTAAAGCGCTGCCAAACGTCCGTACCCTGACCCTTTCAGGCATGCTGGCCGAAGCAATCCGCCGTATCAGCAACGAAGAGTCTATCTCTGCGATGTTTGAGCATTAATTCCGGTGTGCTACGGATGGGCCGACCAGAAAAGCGGTCGGCCCCTACTGTAGGGGTTGACCTTCTTTTGCGGTCAACCCGAACAAAAAGGGACAGAGGCTCATCTGTCCCTTTTTATTTGCGCAGCGCAATGTGTTCCGCCAGGTAGTCAATCAGTACTCGCAGCTTGGGCAGCAGGTGGCGATTGCCCGGCCACAAAAGAGAAAACTGCCCGCCATGGCCGATCTCCCCCTCCAGCACGCTCTGCAGCTCTCCGCTCTCCAGATACTCCTGCACCGCAAAATCCGGGACATAAATCAGCCCTAAACCGCGTCGCGTGGCGGATATCTGCGCCTCCAGATTGTTAAACACCAGCGGGCCATTAAGCGATAGCGCCTGGGGATCGACGCCGTTAAACTGCCACGGCTGCAGCTGACCGCTGCCGGAAAAACGGTACAGCAGGCAGGCATGCTGGCTCAGCTCTGCTACCGTCTGCGGCGTGCCGTGCTGCTGAAAATAGCCCGCGGAGCCAACCAGACGAAACTGAAAGCCGCCCAGCCGCCGCGCCTTGAGGCGCGAATCGGCAAACTCGCCGCTGCGCAGCACCGCATCATAGCCCTCACCAATCACGTCCACCAGGCGGTCATTGAAATCGAGGTCCAGTTCAATTTCGGGATAGCGGGCGGTGAACCCCGGCAGCAGCGGCAGCAGCAGGCGGTAGCCGATGGCCGGAAAGCTCAGGCGCAGCCGCCCGCGCGGGGCCGCCATCAGGCGGGAAAGCTCCTGTTGCGCCTCTTCCAGCTCCATCACTATGCGCTGGCTGCGTTCAAAGAACAGCGCGCCCTCTTCAGTCAGGCTCAGGCTGCGCGTGCTGCGGTTAAACAGGCTGACGCCGAGGCTGGCTTCCAGCCGCGCCACGCTTTTGCCGATAGCAGAGGCCGAAACCCCCAGCCTTTCGGCGGCGGCGACAAAGCTTCCCAGCTGCGCGGCTTTCACAAACGCGCTCAGCCCGCTTAAACTCTCCACGCTGCTCATTCGCGACTTTTTGTCCTTTATCTGCGGCCTGATGGCCTGTTTATCGTGGCGTGACGCCAATTTATCCTGCTTTCTTTCCTGTTGAAAGCGGAGAGTCCACAATGAGTTCCCTGATCCTCACGGCACCAGGCAGCAGCTGGAGTGTTTTTGCCGTCTGCAGCGCCGCCCTGATGTTACCGCTCAGCTTCTCCGCCGGGGTGATTGCCACCCCAGCGATTGCCCAGCATCCCGGAGGGTCTGCACTGGCCCTGAGCTGGATTACCAATGCCTTCCTGCTCAGTTTCGGCAGCCTGCTGATGGCCGCAGGCACGCTGGCGGACCGTTTTGGCCGCAAGCGGCTGTTTATCAGCGGCGTCAGCGCCTTTACCCTGCTGTCAATGCTCACCGCCTGGGTGCCTTCGGTGGTGTGGCTGGACGTGGTGCGCGCCCTTCAGGGTGCCGCCGCCGCCGCGGCACTGGCCGGAGGCGCCGCCGCGCTGGCCAATGCCTTTGAGGGACAACGGCGCGCCCGCGCCTTCAGCCTGCTCGGCACCAGCTTTGGCGTTGGCCTTGCCGCCGGACCGGTGATCGCCGGGATGCTGATGCAGATTGCCGGCTGGCACAGCGTTTTTCTCTGCTGCGCCCTGTTTGGCATAGTGGCTCTGATTGCCGGCGGGCTTACGCTGCCGGAGTCGCGCAACCCGGATGCCGGCGCGCTCGACTGGCCGGGGGTTATCAGCTTCAGTACCACCCTGTCGCTGTTTACCTGGGGCATGCTGCAGCTGGCCGACAGCGGCGGCGACCGCCTGTCGGTTGCGCTGCTGCTGGCTTCCCTGCTGGCGGGCGGGCTGTTTGTGTGGATCGAACGGCGCAGCGCCGGGCCGATGCTCGATCTCACCCTGTTTCGCTACGGCCGTTTTGTCGGGGTACAGCTGCTGCCGGTAGCCACCTGCTACTGCTTTGTGGTGCTGCTGGTGCTGCTGCCGCTGCGTTTTATGGGATTCTATGGCTACAGCGCGCTGACCACCGGACTGCTGATGCTGGCGCTGTCGCTGCCGATGCTGATTGTCCCCTCTCTGGCGGTGGCGCTGACGCGCCGTTTCCATCCTGGTGCCGTCAGCGCGGCGGGCCTGCTGCTGGCCGCCGCAGGAATTGGCCTGCTGAGCCAGTTTTCTCCCACCGCTTCCCTGCCCATCACGCTGCTGGCGATGGCGATGGTGGGCTGCGGCACCGGGCTGCCCTGGGGGCTGATGGATAATCTGTCGGTCAGCGTGGTGCCGCCGCAGCGTGCCGGAATGGCGACCGGCATCTTTAGCACCGTGCGCGTGGCGGGAGAAGGTGTCGCGCTGGCAAGCGTTGCCAGCCTGTTCAGCCAGCTGCTCAGCTGGCAGCTCACGGCGCATAACCAACCGGCAGCGCTCGCCGGGCAGCTGGCGAGCTATCATCTGGTGGATCCACGACTGTTGGGGCTGGCGGAACAGGCTTTTCAGCAGTTATTACTGGTACTGATGGCGATGACGCTGCTGTGCGCGGCAGCCATCTGGCGCTGCCTGGTGACGCCGGACAGGAAGTGATCAAGCGGAGCAAACAGTAACGCCCGGCTGGCGGGCGTTGATTGCGCTAAGAGGGTAATAGCAGCGCGGAAATTTAAGACTGGCTGTTGTGCTGGCTGCTGCCGTGACGGCAGCGTTTGTCGCCGCAGTGGCGCACCCAGTAATAGCGGTCGGCGATCTTTTCCCGCCCGCTCACTCTGGCCCCCACCAGCCACAGCAACGCACCGATAAAGATGCTGAAAATCGCCCCATGCACCATATACTCAGGCAGATTGAGCTGAGGCAGCTGGTTGAGAACTGAATAACCCACGCCGCCGACCATCACCACTAAACCGAGTACCATCAGGGCATTACCCATCACATGTGAATGTTTACGTTTCATTGCGCACCTCCGGACAGTATTGAAAAGGCAAATTCCATTGCCAGATGCGCTTAGTGTAGGCAATCAACAGCTGCTCTGATGAGTTGGCGATCACATTTATTGCTTATGCTTTGACAAAACTTTACGTCTAACGGCCTGTTTTTATATAGAAAATGTATTATCACGCCTGTCAACTATCGTGACATGGCTCACCTTTTTACGCAGATCTTTGAGTTCTCGCAACGGCTTGCGTAAACTAGCCGCTTTCCCCCGTACGCTTCAGGAAACACCACACGTGAGTAGCATCAAACTGATTGTTGGCCTGGCCAATCCCGGCGCTGAATACGCCGCCACGCGCCACAATGCCGGAGCCTGGTACGTTGATTTGCTGGCTGAACGCCACAATCAGTCATTAAAGGAAGAGAGCAAGTTCTACGGCTACACTGCCCGGTTAAACATCGGGGGTGAGGATGTACGCTTGCTGGTGCCGACCACCTTTATGAATCTCAGCGGCAAAGCCGTGGCGGCGATGGCGACGTTCTACCGCATTGCCCCGGAAGAGATCCTGGTTGCCCATGACGAGCTGGACCTGCCTCCCGGCGTGGCAAAGTTTAAGCAGGGCGGCGGCCACGGCGGTCATAACGGCCTGAAAGATATTATCAGCAAGCTGGGTAACAACCTGAACTTCCACCGCCTGCGCATCGGCATTGGTCACCCGGGCGATCGCAACAAGGTGGTCGGTTTTGTACTGGGCAAGCCGCAGTCGGCAGAGCAGAAGTTGATTGATGATGCGGTCGATGAAGCGGCGCGCTGTACGGAAGTGTGGTTGAAAGAAGACCGCCTGAAAGCCATGAATCGTCTGCACAGCTACAAAGCGGGCTAAGCCTGCGCACCCGCTGTGGCCGCAGCCGCAGCGGGGATTACCCCTTCTCGCACCGCTTCCCGTCGTCGTCACATTCCAGGCTATCCAGCGTCAGCTGCTGTGCAAAATAGCCCTGCACGCCCCAGATTTTACTGTTGCGCAGCGTCTCCAGCTGACCGTCTCCGGCCACACCCTCCACGATCACCCGATTGGTATACTGACGGATATGGTTGATCAGCACCGAAAAGAACGGCTTATTGACGTTTTCCAGATAGAACTGGCGGTCGAGCTTTACCGCTTCAAACATGTTTGACTGCAGCGCATGCAAATTGGCATCGCCGGCACCAAGATCGTCCAGCCATAAGATATTCAGCTGTTCAATCAGGGTACGCAGCAGCGGATTGTCCATGCCGTCGTGCAGATTGGGGAAATCTTCCGACAGTTTCAGGCGCACAAAGGGCAGATGGCTGAGGATTTGCTGGATAAACGACGACTGCGTCACGGCGCGCGCCAGCTGAAAGTCGATGGCCACGCTGCACAGCAGGCCGTGCTGGCGAAAGTAATCGGCGTACTCTTCAACGATCAGCAGCTGATGCAGTAGCCGATCCTCAGGCAATGGCGGCTGCCGCACAGCATCCAGCGGGCCACCGACCGCAGCAGAATGCGGACGGTAGCTCAGGTCGATGGCGATCATCTCACCGCTAAGGGTATGTACAGGAGTACAAAAAAAATCGTTTTTCATGCCGCCGGGTCAGTTAACGGGCATCCTGCCAGTGAAATAAATCGTCGTACAGTTAAACTATAGAAGTAAATACTGTAAGCGCCGTTATAAAACGACGATTTCTAGATTATCGGCAGGTCCAGCAGTAGCTTTATGGTTCATGCATCATTGCTAGCAACTTTATAATCCGGGTCATCCAGCTCATGGCTGCAGAATGGCCCTGCCTGACGCAACAGGCTGATGCAATCCTCGCTCAGATGGCGCAGGCGCAGGCTTTTACCGGCTTCCATATAGCGCGCCGTCAGCTTGTCGATCGCCTCCACGCCGCTGGAGTCCATCACCCGGGTGCGGGCAAAGTCGATCACCACGCTATCGGTATCCTGCTGCGGATTAAACAGCTCCTGGAAACTGGCGGTGGAGCCAAAGAACAGCGGCCCTTCCAGACGGTAGGTTTTCTCCCCCTCTTTCTCGCTCTGCTCAATAATGGTGATGCGGGCGTGCTGCCAGGCGAAGACCAGCGCCGAGATAATCACGCCGCAGATCACCGCCATCGCCAGGTCGGTGAAAATCGTGACCAGCGTCACCGCAATCATAATCACCGCATCGGCTTTCGGCATGCGCTTCAGGCGCCTGATGGAACTCCACTCAAAGGTGTTGATGCACACCACAAACATAATGCCCGCCAGCGCCGCCACCGGCAGCAGCGCGATATAATCCGACAGGCTAATCACAAACAGGATCAGCAGCAGCGCCCCGACCAGGTTGGAGATGCGCCCGCGCCCGCCGGAGGTGAAGTTGATAATGGACTGGCCGATCATCGCGCATCCGGCAAAGCTGCCGAAGAAGCCGCAGAGAGTGTTGCCAATACCCTGCGCCACGCACTCCTGATTACCTGCGCCCTTTTTACTGCCCATCTCATCCAGTACCGCCAGCGTCAGCAGCGATTCAATCAGCCCGACCAGCGCAATCACCACCGCATACGGCAGCACGATCTTCAGCGTTTCCCAGCTTAACGGCGCGGTCGGCAGATGGAAGGACGGCAGCGTGCCGGAGATATCCGCCAGGTCGCCGACGCGTTTAGTATCCAGGCCAAAACCAATGGCAATCGCACTGATGGCGATCAGCGCCGCCAGTGAACCCGGGATCGCTTTGGTCAGCTTCGGGAACAGCCAGACAATTAACATCGCCAGCGCCACCAGCGCATACATCACCGGCCCCTGCCCTTTAATCATCGGGAACTGCGCCAGCATAATCACAATCGCCAGCCCGTTAACGAAGCCGTAAATCGCCGGTTGCGGCACCAGGCGGATAAACTTACCGAGCCGCAGCACGCCAATCGCCAGCTGAATCAGCCCCGCGAGGATGGTCGCCAGCAGCACGTACTCGTAGCCGTGCTGGGTAATCAGGCTAATCAGCACCACAATAATCGACCCGGCCGCGCCGGAGATCATCCCCGGCTTGCCGCCGAAGAAGGCGGTGACCAGCCCGAGAATAAAGGCGGTGTGCAGACCAATGGTCGGCGACAGCCCGGCCAGCAGAGAAAAAGCCGTCGCTTCCGGGATCAGCGCAACGGACACCACGGCACCGGCCAGCACGTCATTTTTGACGTCACTCGCCCTGAAATTGCTCAGGTTAAACATAAAATTTCCAGTTAATTTAAACGTGTTGGTTCTTCCGTGCCGCATTAATCGGGCACAGCTGGCTCGTCAGAGTGACGAGTGGCGGCAACGGGCGTTGCGCAGGCGGGAGGGTCTTAAGGTGGCGTAAGCAGCAAGCGATGCATCTGCGGGATTCTCCAGGTTCTGTAAAGACACGTCAGTATGGGAAAATGTGAGCACGATCTCAAGAGATAACTTAACCTCTGCCTCAGAAATCAACCGCCTCCAGGCTAAAATTACGTGTATAATGCGCGGAAACTTTTAAGACAACCGTCTGTGACACTATCAGGGCATGTAAAAGTGCGTTGATTATCAAGAAATTAAGGTGATTCAAACATGGGATTCAAATGCGGTATTGTGGGCCTGCCAAACGTCGGGAAATCCACCCTGTTCAATGCGTTAACCAAAGCGGGCATCGAAGCAGCTAACTTCCCGTTCTGTACCATTGAGCCGAATACTGGCGTGGTGCCAATGCCTGATTCACGTCTTGATCAGCTGGCTGCTATCGTTAAGCCACAGCGTATTCTGCCGACCACCATGGAATTCGTTGATATCGCTGGCCTGGTAAAAGGCGCCTCGAAAGGTGAAGGCCTGGGCAACCAGTTCCTCACCAACATTCGTGAAACCGAGGCTATCGGCCACGTGGTGCGCTGCTTTGAGAACGACAACATTATCCACGTGAATAATAAAGTTGACCCGGCTGACGATATTGAAACCATCAATACCGAGCTGGCGCTTTCTGACCTCGATACCTGTGAACGTGCCCTGCAGCGCGTGCAGAAGAAAGCCAAGGGCGGCGATAAAGACGCCAAAGCTGAACAGGCGGCGCTGGAAAAATGCCTGCCGCATCTGGAAAAAGCCGGCATGCTGCGCGCGCTGGACCTGACGGATGAAGACAAAGCGGCGGTCCGCTACCTGAGCTTCCTGACGCTGAAGCCAACCATGTATATCGCCAACGTTAACGAAGACGGTTTTGAAAATAACCCGTACCTCGATATCGTGCGTGCGATTGCCGAGAAAGAGGGTTCCGTTGTGGTGCCGGTGTGCGCTGCCGTTGAGTCTGATATTGCCGAGCTGGAAGATGGCGACCGCGAAGAGTTTATGGCCGAGCTGGGCATTGAAGAGCCGGGCCTGAACCGCGTCATCCGCGCAGGTTACTCCCTGCTCAACCTGCAGACCTACTTCACCGCTGGCGTGAAGGAAGTGCGTGCATGGACTATCCCGGTTGGTGCGACCGCACCGCAGGCCGCAGGTAAGATCCACACCGACTTCGAGAAAGGCTTTATCCGCGCTCAGACCATTGCTTTCGATGACTACATTGCCTGCAAGGGTGAACAAGGCGCGAAAGAAGCCGGTAAGATGCGTTCAGAAGGGAAAGACTACATCGTGAAAGATGGCGATGTGATGAACTTCCTGTTCAACGTCTAAACCCTTCCGTCGTCTTATGAGGTTTGATTGAACCTCCTACGATTCGAAACGCGATAAATCCACGCAGCTGCGTGGATTTTTTTTAGCTCGCCAGTTAGAAAAATCCGCAAGGACAGTGTCACTTCTCACACGTTTAAGCCCGTCGCCAGACAGTGTTTGCAGATGAAAGACTGGGCCGATATCACCCAAACGTGGCGACTGGATATGCTTGAGCGTGTGGTTTTCCCCGCCATCGGCAAACTTCCTATCAGGGAAATCACACCGCACCACAATCTTAAAATTTTTCAGGAAACGGCTAAACGCGGCGCTCCGACTGGTAACGCAGTAAGACCAGACTCTGGCATCAGGAAACGCAGGTGCTCCAGGTCACCGATGGCACTGAGAAAATCATGATCATCAGAATGCGTATGATCGTGCAGAATGCGTTAATCGCCTTTGTTTTTCGCTGTTATTTCCGCGAAATGATGATTAAATTCGTTCAGGGACATTATCCACAGAGTCTGAGGCTCATCAAAGCGTGACTCGGATTGATCGCAGGTAAGTACAGTCTTTAACTTCATCATCAAAGTCATCTCGCAAACAGAGGCAGGGAAAGAATGAGGGAGCTTGCACCCGATGGCATCACCGGGATGCCGTCACGGACGGTAGAGTATCTTTGTCGCCAGATAGCACGCCTGCTGAAAGGAGGAAGCCTGACCCCTGAGACCTGCGAGCGTATCTTTGCTTTCTGTGGAATCAGACCGTCAGATGCTCAGTGGCGTCAGTTTCTTATCCCGGTTCTTTCCTGTCTGGGATTACTGTCACTGGTTACCGGAGCGGTGTTCTTTATTGCCTGGAACTGGGCCTGGCTGCCGAAAATGGCGAAATTTGCCCTGGCCGAGCTGTTTATCGTCGCGCTGGCGGTGATTGTCTGGTGGCGCTGGTACAGCACGCTGGCACGCAAGGCATTACTGGCGACAGGGTTAAGCTTCGGTGCCCTGTTTGCGCTGTATGGACAGATTTATCAGACTGGTGCTGACAGCTGGGAGCTATTCCGGGCCTGGTTATATGTTCTTCTGCCGCTGGCGCTGATTGCCCGGCAAAACAGCCTGTGGTTTTGCAGCTGGCTGGTCGCTAACCTGGCGTTCCAGCTCTATTACAACACCCTGCCGTCGTCACTGCTGGATCTGGCCGCGTCTGACAGTTTAACCAGGCTTCCGACCACTGTGCTTTACGGATATCTGGCGTTGCTGGCAGCCTGCCTGATTGTCAGGGAAGCACTGGCCTGGCGCGCGATAACCCATCATCCCGAGAGCTGGCTGGCAAGCCGCTGGTTCTCGCGAGTCATGGCTGGATTTTTACTGCTTCAGCTGACCGCCATTGTGGCCGGGAACCTCTCTGACTGGGGCGGCGGTGACCACCTTCCTTATATCACGGGCGGTTGGGTGATCACCCTGCTGGCAGGTTATTACCTGTACCGTTACCGCTATCAGGATCTCTGCATGCTGACGCTGGGCATCGCCAGCCTGACCGTTGTCGGCTGTGCGCTAATCATGCAGTTATTTCTTTTAGCCTACGATACGGGCGATCTGTTTTTGACCGGCGCCCTGATGGCATTCTGGGTAGCGGTAAATGGTTCAATTCTGCTGAAGTGGCAACGCAAACTGGTTGAAAAGGGGCCAATCGATCTGGTTCCGGCCAGGCTGTCGTTACTGACAGACACTTTGCGTCAGCAGGGTTTGCTGAGCGCCTCGCAGGTTGAGGAAATTAAGCAACGCGGTCACGCATCCGACCTGCCCTGGTATCTGAGGCTGGCGCTAAGCGTCGGAGGCTGGGTGGCGGCAATCATCATTCTGTTACTGATGATACTGATGCTTTATGCCACTGAACTGCTCGAAGATCCGAATGCTGCCACCCTTATTATTCCTTCGCTGCTGCTTGCCGCCATTGCGCGTAGCCTGTTACGCAGTCAGCGTGACGGTAAACATCACCTCGGCCTGGCATGGGCGATTGCGGCAACGTGCGGACTGATAACCGGCGTTCTGCTGCAAATCCAGAGCAATGACGCCAGCTTTATTATGCTGAGTTCACTGACTGCCTTGCCGATCCTGGCCGCGATGGCGGTGGCTATGCCCGACCGCACTTATCGGTTTATGGCCATCACCGCCCTGACCTTTTTCCTGGTGCTGGCGGGCGATTCTATGGCACGGCTTTACCTGTCTCCGATGGCTACACGCCTTGCTGTGTCCGTACTGGTGGCGGCGGTCATATGTTTGTGGATGTGGACAGTCAGTCATCAGTTGAGGTTACAGGCTGGGCAGTGTGCTGACGCGGTACATCCCCTGTTGTATGGCATACCTTGTGGGCTGATGTTGCTAAGTTTCCTTGGGATTAACGCGGCTTATCTCACGGATTTCCTCTGGTCAGCATCGCAATTTTCCACGCTTCAGTCTGCGACAGGCCCAGGGATCGCGGCTGGCTTAGTGCTGAGTGCGCTCAGTCAGAAAAGGCACAGCCAGCCGCTGTTTTCGAGCATTACGCTGCCCGCTGCGCTTATCTGTGGGGCTGCCGCCCTCTATGCACCGGGTATAGGGCTGGGATTATGGTTAATTCTGATGGCACGTTATCAGGGAAGTCTGGGGTTAATGGTGGTCAGTGGCGGTTTCATGGTGCTGTATGTCACTGGCTGGTATTACTTTTTGGAGGTAATTTTGCTGCAGAAATCCCTGCTGCTGCTGGTCAGCGGTCTGGTTTTTCTGGGGCTGGCATGGGCAGTCAAAAAAGTATTACCCGTACAAATCGGAGGTGCCAGTGAGAATGCATAAACAGTGCCGATGGCTGGCCGGCGCTGTGATAGCGCTGGCGTTGATAGCCGTTAATGTCAGCATCTGGCAAAAAGAGCAGTTGCTGAAGCAAGGCGCGGTCATGATTTTGCCTCTTGCCCCGGTTGACCCGCGATCCCTGATGCAGGGTGATTACATGGCGCTGAACTATGCCCTCACCCGTCCTCTGGAACTGACGTTGTATCAACAGGCTGAGTCCTGCGGTGCGACCCTATCAGCGCCATGCCTGCCCACCAGCGGAACCCTGATTGTTGACCTCGATGCGCAGCGTCACGCGACTCAGGCCCGCTTTGATCAGGGGGAACCTCTGCAGCCGAATCAGCTACGGGTGAAGTACCATCAACATTCCGGTTCGCTGACCGTCGGCACTAACGCCTGGTTCTTTCAGGAAGGTCATGCCGACAGATTCGCGCAGGCACGTTACGGGGCATTTCGGGTGGGAAGCGATGGCACGGCTCTCCTGACGGATCTGCTAAATGAGCAGGGTAAAGCGATTCAGCCCTAAGGATGCGAGACGCTCACTGGCCTGGCGCTAAATACCCTGACAGGCGGCCTTAATATCCTTATTGCCCGGATGCCCGTCACAGGTCGACAAAAGGTTGCTGTGCCGGAAGCCTGTTTTGCGATTAAGCCTCGCGCCGAAAATTTAAGCGGGTACGCTGCATCAATATAGCTATTCAGACATTGAGAAAATTATGCCGAACATGATTAACGATAAATGGATTAGGGTATCTGTGATGTCAGCGATATTTAGTAGTTTAGTGGGTTCATTACTGGTTTTAACCTATCTTTCCTGGGGAAAAAACATTACACCCGTAGTGGGTCTCATATTTAATTATTTTTTCATCGTTATGGTGAGTATTATTGGCACTACGATGGGATCAATGATAATCGGCATGCCATTAGCGATGATTTCAAAGAGATTTTTTCCTGACGCTGCCCTGAAGGGGTGCTTTTTTATCATGTGCTCTGCGCTCTTCATGTGGCTGGTTATACTGGCATGGCCTGTTATCAGGATATGTGAAATGCCTTATTCGGATATTTTGCTTTTAAGCCCCTATGCTTTCTGTTCAGCTGCCGCACTTGCTTATCTGGTCTACTGGGATTGATGAGTATTATATCAATCAGGATCGGGGCAGAAGGACCGTTAATGAAAAGAGCTAATGGTATCATTTTTCAGCAAAACATATGGAAACAGGTGAGTCCAGGGCGTAGGAATTCCGATGTTTTCCAACCCCCTGTGAGCAGTTTTAATTACAGACTCACCTGGATGTTAATTAGACAATGTTTACGTGACATCACGCGATCACATTTTGCCTGCCAGATAATCATGGGTTCTGCTCGAAATATTGTTTATCCATCTCGACAAGTTTCTTTTGTAAACCGGCCTCCCCTTCAGCCACTTCGTGAAATTTACTGTAAATATAAAGATAAATACGCTCGGATGACGCAGCCATAAACATGTCTGGCGAAGCCATATTTGGGAAGCGACTTATCACTTCGGGCTGTAAAAAGATGACATCATTCCCGAGGTGACCAATCATTCCGCGCCCCCAGTTTCCCGCACGGAAAAGGGCACGCGCGCTGCTCTCTTCATTGCCCCCCTGACTCCACCCGATCAGTTTCAGATAGTTACTGACGGCCACCAAGTCTTCTGCATCCGTTTTAGCCAAAAGATACTCCGCGTTGCCTGTGAAATAAAATGCTCAAGGTTCAGGGGCTCAGCCTGCCGGGACGGCCGAGAAAATTCGCTAAACGGCAACGCCAGCGTGTTCACCATCAACAGAATAAAATCTATAAAGGATGACAAGAACTGCCCCAAAAAGATGGCCATAGATAGATAACACAAGTTGCGTGCACGAACCTGAGCGTGGCTTTTCTCTATAATCATGTGATTCACCAACGGATCAGAGAGCACGAATCCAAAGCCCATAAGTATTCCCACTACCATATTGCAGAGAGAGCGAACGAGCCATCAAATTCAAGTATGTTATTGATTAGTCGATGAAAGAATTTTTAGAAATACGAATCGGAAATCCTTAATTTATGAGAACGTCATGCGTATCTCCTGAGGGCACATCAAACACATTTGAAGTTCATGCGAAATCCTAATTATGTCATCCGGGAAGACTTCCATGCGTAAAGCAGAAACCGGGAACGTAAAATTATCGGCGTACTGAACTCTGCAGAAACTGGTCAAAACGTTAAAGATGCATGTATAGAGGCTACCAGTACTGCGATCAACTGCTACAACAGTATGTCTAATCGAGAGCACTATTAGAGATGAGAACACATTAGGAATTATTGACGTTACTATTATGCTCAGCATGACTTTGCTTCGTTATATTTAGGATACTCTACCTTATGAACCGCTGATGTAGATGCGGACAGAGATGACCAAATGTTTCATACTGGCAGTAAGAATATAATGAATATTGTTAAATTTTATCGAGCTAAAAAGATATATTCGTCAAATTTTAAAAAACGAAGTTACAAATAAGTTTTAGAACAAAAAGTAACCAGAATTATTAAATGGATATTTCTAAATGCACACTTTAAACAAAACTTAAATCCATAAACCAAATATTACTCAGAATAAAAACCTTTTTATTAGCAACTTATCGTTATTAAATTTTGCCATCTTCGTTAAGCAGTTAACTTAGTAGTGCCTTGCAAGGACTGGTAATCGAACCGGCAATAGCACTGGTAATAGCTCTGAAGCAATATATTGTTTCAGATTATTGAGGAATTTGATGGATTTAGAAAACACATCAGTTAAGGAATGGAAGGTAAATATGAAACTTAAAAAATTTGTTGGTGGTGCTTTAGTTCTGTTGAGCGCAACATCTTTGATGGCCAACGCAGCCGTTAAAGATCAAGGCCACGGCACTGTAACTTTTACGGGTTCAATTATTGAGGCTCCATGCTCAATTACTCCGGAAACGAAGGATCAAACCGTCAGTCTTGGGCAAGTATCAAATGTAGCATTAAAAGACGGCGGTCACTCGACGCCTAAGAACTTCTACATCAAACTTGAAAACTGCGATTTAACCAGCACAGACCCTGGTAAGAATAACACTGTCACAGTGAGTTTTACTGGCGCCAGTTCTATTGATGGTGCAGACCTGCTCGGTATAACAGGAACAGCTAAAGGCGCGGGCATTGCGCTAACTGATGGTGCAGGGAATCTTATTAAGCTGGGAAATCCGACAAGCGCACAATCCTTAGGACAAGGGAATAACACTCTGAGTTTTGCAGCTTACCTTCAAGGCAGTAAGGCTGAAAAGGCCGTGATCGTGCCCGGAGAATTCCAGTCTGTAGCAGATTTCACATTAGCGTATCAGTAATTTATATAACAACCTGTAAAACATGCGGGGTGACCCGCATGTTCCATCTTCGGAGCTTCAGATAAGACCTGTGAAGAATAATGAATGAAATTAGCTTGTTAAGATGAATAATAATATTGGGCATATAAACATTATCTATCAATAAATATTCGTTATTTATTAGAGACTGTGAATTATCTGTCGCCCAATCCCCATTGTACAATTTGATAATTTATTTTTCGATACAGGGATTAAAGATATGGTGCTTTCTAAAAATGAGAAAATGCTGCATCTACATTTATATACTGTAATATCGCTTTGTATATGCATTAATTTAAACTCACTAGTTTATGCAGACGATAATGTTCAGTTCAATACGGACATTCTTGATGTACAAGATCGAGAAAATATTGATTTAAGTCAGTTTTCACGTAGCGGGTATATCATGCCTGGCGCCTATACAATGGTCACTTATATAAATGACGATGAATTAGATGAAGAAGACGTAGATTTTTATCAATCTGAAAATGATGCTAAAGAAAGTTCACCTTGTATATCAAAAAAAATTACCATGATGCTTGGTTTAAAGACAGAATATTTGAAAAAGCTAACTTGGTGGCATCAAGGCCAGTGTCTCAATATTGAAAGTCTGAATGGCGTGAAAGTGCGCAGTGAACTAGCCTCATCTTCCTTGTATCTAAACATCCCTCAGATTTACCTGGAATACAGAACAAAGGACTGGGATCCTCCATCGCGCTGGGACGACGGCATACCTGGAGTTATATTCGACTATAATTTTAATGCACAAACTCAGTTTGAAAACATAAAAAAACCAAACACGAATAACATCAGCGCGAATGGGACTACAGGTGTTAATTTAGATGCCTGGCGTTTAAGGGCTGATTGGCAGGGAATCATCAACCACAATAGTAATAATGAAAACGATTCTCAACGTTTCGATTGGTCGCGCTTTTATATTTACCGACCGTTACATAATTTACGAGCTCTGCTTACAATGGGTGAGGATTACCTCGATTCAGCTGTGTTTGACAGCTTCCGTTACACAGGTTTGAGCTTGAGATCGGATGATAAAATGTTACCGCCAAACTTAAGAGGATATGCTCCAGAGATTAATGGCATAGCTAAAACTAATGCTAAGGTGACTGTTAGCCAGCAAGGAAGAGTTATTTATGAAACTCAGGTCCCAAGTGGTCCTTTCAGAATTCAGGACATTAACGAAACCGTTTCAGGGGAATTAGATGTTCGTGTAGAAGAACAAAATGGAAGTGTACAGAAATTCAAGATAAACACTGCGGATGTGCCCTATCTTACCAGGCCGGGACAAATTCGTTACAAATTTGCGGCTGGAAAACCTTCTGACTGGCAACATCACACCATTGGCTCAATGTTTGGTTCGGGAGAATTCTCCTGGGGTATGAATAACGGTTGGTCGCTTTATGGAGGGTTGTTGGCTGGAGACGACTATAACTCTATTTCTATCGGTGTAGGCCGTGATTTGATGGTGATTGGCGCGTTATCGTTTGATATAACGCAATCGTATGCCGTTCTGCCATACCAAAACAGCTCACTTACTGGTGACTCATACCGTCTTAGTTATTCAAAGACTTTTGATGAGATAGACAGTAAAGTGACTTTCGCAGGGTACCGTTTCTCCGATGATAATTTCATGAGCATGTCTGATTACATCAATGCGAAAATTTATAATGAAAGAACAGGTAGTAGTAAGGAAATGTACACGGTAATTTTCAACAAACAATTCAGAGATATAGGCTTAAGCTCATATTTAAATATAAGTCACCAAACCTATTGGAATCGATCTGCCAACGACCGTTATAGCTTATCCGTTTCCCGCTACCTGGATTTTGGCAATCTAAAAAGTTTGAGCGTGTCTTTTTCAGGATATAGAAATCGCTATAATAAAATCACAGATGATGGAATGTATCTTTCTTTTTCAATGCCATGGGGTAATAGCTCAAACATAAGTTATAACATGGATTCCACTCGTCATGACATGTCGAATAAGGTGACATATTATGATAATGTTGATGAACATAATAACTATCAATTGAGCACTGGAAAGTCTAATTCTGGAGTTAATCTAAATGGTTATTTAACTCATCAAGGCGATATTGGTGAGGTTAGCGCTAACGCAAGCTATCAAGAAGGTAGTTACAGTGCACTTGGCTTTAGTGCACAAGGAGGTATCACTTTAACTACGCAAGGGGGTGCACTTCACCGGTCAGCTGAACCGGGAGGAACTCGGCTTCTACTTGACACTGATGGCGTAGCGGGAGTACCAGTCCGGGGCTATGGTTCAACAACTAAAAGCAACTATTTCGGTAAAGCCGTAGTGACGGATGTTAACAGCTACTACCGCAGTCAGGCTAGTATCGATATTGACCAATTGTCTGATAATGCTGAAGCTACAAAATCAGTGGTGCAGGCTACCCTGACTGATGGGGCAATTGGATACCGTCGTTTTAATGTTATTTCAGGTGGCAAGGCTATGGCTACTATAAAATTAGTAGATGGCAGTTCACCACCTTTTGGAGCCACGATAGTCAATGATCAAAAACAGGAAACCGGAATAGTGAGTGATGGTGGAACCGTCTATCTAAGTGGTATCAGGCCGGGTGAAGAGATGATTGTAAAATGGAACAATAAAGAGCAGTGCGTGTTCTCCTTACCCCATGAACTGCCGAAAAATAGCTATAACAACATGTTTTTACCATGTGAGAGCAACAGCAATAGCATGTAAGTATTATTCACTGATATTTTTATAGGATAAAACCATGAAACTAAGAATTAAAAAAGCATTTATACCGACTTTATTTTTACTTAATTTTTTCATTATTATTCCTGCCAAGGCAGCAATCGCATTAGACCGCACTCGGATTGTATTTGACGGTTCACAGAAGTCAGTAAGCCTGAATATTACTAATGAGAATAAGAATTTACCCTATCTGGCTCAAGGATGGATTGAAGATGAAAATGGGAAAAAAATTAATGGCCCCTTAATAGTGTTACCCCCAGTTCAACGGATTGAGCCGGGAAAACCAAGCCAAGTTAAAATTCAGGCTTTACCTACTGCCGCTCAATTACCACAAGACAGAGAAAGTCTTTATTATTTTAACCTAAGAGAAATTCCTCCTCGGAGCGATAAACCCAATACGCTGCAGATAGCTCTGCAAACGCGTATCAAACTTTTCTACCGCCCGGAAGCGGTCATGCAGAGCAGATCTAAGATGGAAAACCCATGGCAAGAGAAGTTGATTGTAAAAAAATTGGGGAAAAATTTTATGATTAAGAATCCCACACCCTATTACATTACTATCGTTGATGTAAGAAACCAAAATGCGGCAGCAGGCGTGAATGGATTTAACCCTATCATGATCTCTCCCAACGAGGAAATGCAATTAGGCGTTAGCGTGCCATCAGTGGGGGAACATCCTGTTATCACTTATATCAATGATTATGGTGGTAGACCTCAGCTGATTTTTAACTGCACAGCTAATCCTTGCCAGTTAATGCCAGCTAAAAAGTTTTGATCTTGTCAAGAACGATAACTTTACGCCGCGATTAAATTGCTCAAGATAAACAGGTAATATCCTATTCTATTACAGGCTTTTTTCTGAAATTACAAAAAATTGAGTGAGAGCTTTTCTTCCATAGTTTTATCGCTACGTACCAAATAATTTTAATATGATAAGTAGATATTTACAGGTGTTCATATGTTAAAGAGAGTAATAAAACATCTACTTTTTGTTTCTTCGATGGTATTAAGAACATTTACCATCTACATGGTAGTGATTAGCGCAAGCGCGATTGCAAATACCACAATAAATATTTCCGGTACTGTCCTTGCAGCGCCCTCATGCGTCATAAACGGCAATAAAAATATCACAGTCGATTTTGGTGACCATATAAACAGCTTACTTATTAATGGAAGTAACTATGTGCGAGATGTTGATTATTCTCTAGAGTGCAAAAATTTCACTTCTAATACAATGAGATTAATGCTTGAAGGAACAGTAGCTGAATTCGATGGTAACTCTTTATTAACTAATAACCCAGATCTAGCTATCGGGATTAAAGCAAATGGCCAAAGTCTTGCAATCAACAAATGGTTTACTTTCGTCTACCCCTCGAAACCAGCATTGCAATCTGTGTTACTCAAACGCGCAGGTGCAAATTTAAAGCCCGGTCACTTTAGTGCCGCCGCAACGCTTAAGATCGATTATCAATAACGTTCTCACAATACAATATTGATGATATATTTACAAAATCAATCTCAAACTACGAGAATTTTATACCCAACATCTTCTTAAGCTTTTAAGGAGATGGTTAAAATCTTTATTTGATAGCTTTTGTGTTACGCCTACAAAAAAATTAGTTAATACAACTATTTTAACAT
>NZ_JACXBP010000008.1 GCF_014773485.1 Erwinia aphidicola
TTAAACTGCAATCATCGAATTGATTTAGCTGCTATGCGGAGACATTTTAAAAAATGAAAAAAATAACCTATTTTATAATTTTGGGAATCGCTACTCTATATTTTCATCTCGCAAAAGCGAATGTAGCAGTTGACTGGGAGTTACAGGGAGATGATCTACATTACACAATTACATCTGCAACTTATTCACCCGGAGGCAATAAAGATATGAATTGCGGAATCTTAGGGGGAAAGTGCTTTGTTCAGATGGGACTGTCTTCTTCTCCATTTCAAGATGTACAGTGGAAAGATTATGTCTCTTTGAGAGGGAGTCAAACTTTCTCAGCTGTAGCCCAGGCCTGGAATGCTAAATATATGCCAAGAAGTGGTGTTATTTATAACTGGATAACTATTAATTCTATCAAACCGAGATGCATAAATTTATATATCTCAAGTGATATTGCTGGTGCTGCATACATGGGTAACTCATGTACTGGGACAATGAACCCTCCGCCTGTTGTTCCTCCAATTCCGCCATTATCATGTGATATTGATGGTTCTATAAATCTGGCTCATGGAGTTTTAAGCAATAATTCACTCAATGGAAACACAAAATTCATAAATTCACTCGTGCACTGCACTCGGGCTGCATCGGTAAAAATAATAGTTATAGCTAATCAGGGCGGTGATGTAGTGAAATTACGCTCCGATGGAAGTCTCAATTCTCAGCTAAAAGTAAATGGCGTTAATGGAGTGAGCGGTGTTACGCTATCAGTCCCTGGACCTGGAGGGATAAATGTGCAATTTTCGTCAACTCTCGTTACTAATGGTGAGGTATCACCCGGGGATTTTTCAGGTTCAGCCGTAGCCCTTCTCACAATATTATAATGTATTAAACACCTTTATTTTAATGTACAGACTTAAACTATTACCTTGTAGACCTTTTAAAAAAGCGTAAAAACAGTCGTTAACCTGCTGCACTCAGCTCGTCAGATACCCGACCGACTCCCTGCGGCAGGTTATATCTATTCGCTCCGGCATCTAATTTTCCTGACATATCACAGTAGCGCGATTGGCTTCCGTTAATTTACCCACAGGCTGTTACATTTCCCCTACCCCTTTCCAGCTTGTAAAATAGCACCCGCCAGTAAATCCTATTTTTATAAAACCAATATGATAGCGTCTGTTAATATACAGCAACCCGGCCGGGGTTAGTTCTAATCCACTGGTTCTCTGGCTATCGATAATTACACATAAAGTACAGACTTAAACGAACGGTATAAAGCCTCTTTATTGTGATATCGGAAATTTTGATGATACAATCTATGGAATATAATTGGTACCCTCCCACATGGCCAGTTATTGATTAAGCATAATTTTACCGATATCCTTTCTCAGCTTTCGATTTATTGCCTGTTTTATATTATAGACCTTTTTGACAGTCAGCTTTAGAATCTGCGATATCTGGATTGGTGAGTGGCCTCGCAATGATAAATCAATATGGAAGACCTCCTCCCTGTTCAGTCTTTTAATTTTTCGCATATAGGACGTATGCGAACAATAGGCAGACAATGTTAGTATTTCCAACACTTTGCTTATATTACAATCTGTATAAATAGCAGTATATATGCGCTTATCCCGCAGCACCCAATACTCTGCTAAAGGCTCCATAATACTGTCACAGATAAGGATTATCTTCAGGCCGCTTGTTCTTAGGCGATCAATCCACTCATTGTTGGTGAATAAACGTAGGTTAGGTGCTGAAAAATCAATAAATAAATAATCTTGCTTTATATCGACATTAGTACACATCCGAGCAATGCATTCAATTCCTTTACGAAGATAACAATTTGAATCTGGCCATATTTTTATCTCATTCGTTTCATACATAGAGAGCGACTCCTTTAATTTTCGTGATTCATCCTTACTGTTAATAATATAATCAGCATAAAAGCATTAGAAATATTAATGACTATACTTAATTTAGCGCACTGAAAATAAAACCACTGCATGCTAATTTAATCTAGCCAGACGCGCTTCTTAATTTTAGTGCACATCCATGACCTTCTCCTCTCTTCACGGTGAGATAATTGTGCTCGAGGGGGGGTGTTACAACAACTTGTATGATAACATGTGTTATAATAAAGAATATTATATTGCATTTCTGTCTTTATAAAGGATTTTCACTGCGCGAGTAGTGATTCTATGGAAATTTAAAGATAAAATTAATGCTTCTAAAAGGTGCCATTTTGCTGGCACCTGCTGATAAAAGAGCTGAGAACAGGATTGTCAGTTGGCTTAGTAAGAAATTAGTGGAGTTACCATGTACTTTATTCTGAACAAAGGCATTAAGTTTACGCCTGAAACAAATGAATTGTCGTTAATCCCTGATGGTAAAAACGGCATACTTATATCTAACGCAGCATCACGTTTGCTTGTCGAGATGGTCAGGAATGCAAATGAAGTGGTAAGCCGTGATGTTCTCCTGCAGAAAGTATGGGAGGATTACGGATTTAAAACATCTTACAATAACCTGTATATGGCCGTGAGTGAAATAAGAAAAACATTTGAGATACTAGGGTGCAATAAAACTGTAATCATTACGATCCCTAAAGTAGGAATTAAGCTCGTTGCTGACATTGATATATTTGATGCTTCTGAAACAAAACTCAAGCCTTTATTTTCAGAAGAACTTTCAAAGGTTACCCCAGAGGTTCCTTCATCAAATGACACCTTCTCTGATCCGAACATAGATAATCCACCCGAAGATAAATTCGGGTCAGACATTGAAACAATCACATTAAGCGCGGAAAATAAAAATTATCTTTACCGATGGATTCTCCCACTGTTAATTATGGTGTTGAGCATGACAATTTTCTACTATCAGCTCAACAAAAAATTGGGTTTCTCGCCCTTAGTTCAGTATGACGTATTCGATTATCGTTCATGCCGAATCTATATCATCAACAGTAGCGTAGGCTACAATTTAACACTCTTGAAAGAAAAAGCGCTTAAAAATCTTAATGATAATCACGTTGATTGCGGCAGCGAGAAAAAAAGCATCTATTTTCAGGATAACTTCATTCGCTCAGGAAAAATTAATGAGTATACGCTTGGCGTTTGCTCACGATCTCCCGGTAAAAACAAATGTGAGACTATTAAGTCTCTGGCTGGATAAATATGTTAAAATCAAATAAATTTTTTTACGCTGTATTGATATTAACACTGCTGCTTGGCATTTTAATTAATTACTTTTATTTTAAAAGTAAAAACCTGGTTTATACGTGTTCATCCGAATTAACCTTATCTTATCCAGATGGCAATAACATTTACGCATCATTTAATGGGTTTATTTTTAGCAATGGAACAGGGCTATCAACATATCGTGGTACAGTGGTAGGAAGAAATAGAGAATATGCTCTGAATTCAGATTTTCCCTTTAAGATTCATGGCAATAAAATCAATGTCATTGTTTATGGATCAGCAATAAAAAAATACAATGATACCACTCCAGATAATATGATTTTTCGTGAGATGTTAAGTAAAGATGCAACCTACTACCTTTCCTTTTATACATCACCTGAGGGGGATATAGTCGTTAAGGACAGAGGTGCTATAACCTATATCTGTTCTCACTGATGCTTACGTATCAATGTGGCTCATCTCACGACTTTATTCTTATGTGCCAACTCGATATGTTGGCACTCCATTGAATGTAAGCCCCTTTCATCATTAAAACTAAGAAAGGGGTATACTGCTCGATTCTTCACCCTTCAACAGCAACTGCGAGGCAGGCCGATGCGATATGCGTTTAGCTGTTAAGATACCGCTTCACGCCTCTGGGTGAGCTTAAATTTTTTCGAATTAAATTATGCACACTTTTATTTCTCAACGCTCACGCAATGCTTCGTTCATTTTATTCAGCGGCTTAAGCAGGTAATCGAGGATGCTTTTATTTCCGGTTTTGATGTCTACCGTGGCGATCATACCGGGGAAGATATAAAACTTCTCGTGGTGCTTATTTTCCAGGTAATTTGCATTGGTTTTGATCTTTACGCGGTAGTAGTAGACGTCGCGGCGCACATCATCCTGAATGGTGTCCGGTGAAATTGTCGTCACTTCGCCGTCTAAACTGCCGTAGATCGAGTAGTCGTAGGCAGTGATTTTGACTTTGGCTTTCTGGCCCGGATGAATAAACGCCACGTCGCGCGGGGAAATTTGCGCTTCCACCAGCATCTGGTCGTCAATCGGCACCAGCGTCATCAACATGCCGTTAGGCGGGATCACGCCACCGACGGTGTTAACCTCGATATTCTTTACAATGCCTTTCACCGGCGAGAAGAAGTCCAGTCGGTTGAGGGAGTCTTTGCGGCCTAAAATCACCGAACGCTGAGTCTCGATCTCCGCATTGGCTTTCGCCAGCTCCTCACCCGCGCGGACGTGATACTGCGTTTCCAGATCGGTCGCCTTGCTTTCCATTTCGTTAATCTGCCGTTGCAGCCGCAGTACTTCGACATCGCTCGCCGCGCCCTGTTTGACCAGCGGTTTGGTCATCGCAAGCTCGCGCCGGATCAGTGCCACCCCCTGTTTCAGGCCAGAAAGCTGCTTCTCGAGGCTGTTGCGGCTGGAGTTGTACAGCTCAGTTTCCGATTTCACCAGATCCGGCTCGTTGTTCAGCTCTGGTGGAAACACCAGCGGGGTATCGTTGATTTGAGCGGTCAGACGCGCCGCCGTCGCCAGCGCCGCGTGCAGACGGGACAGACTCTCCTGTACGCCGGACTCGGTTTTAGTGCGGTCTAGCTGCGCCAGACGCTGGCCGCGCTCCACCACTTCACCCTCCTGCACGTTGATGCTGTGGACAATCCCGCCCTCCAGCGACTGCACGATCTGTTCGTGCGAAGAGGGAATGACTTTGCCAGTGCCGGTGGTCACTTCGTCCAGCGTATAAAAGTTCGCCCACAGCACAAAACTCAGCAACATCAGCGCCAGGCTCCAGACCAGAACGGTCGAGCGCGGCAGGGATTTTTCCGCCAGCGGCCGGTGATACTGTTTTTGTCCATTTATCGCTTTTTTGCGTCCGATCATGATGCCCTGTCCTTATTCGCTGGTTTAACGGCCTGAGCGGGCTGTCCTTTTGGCCTGAAATGTTTATTCAGGATCTCATCTTTGCTGCCATCGAGCGTGATACGGCCGTTATCCATCACGACGATGCGATCGACCAGCTGCAACAGCGCCAGACGGTGCGTAGCGATCACCAGGGTTTTGTTTTTCCCCCACGCCGACAGGTGATGTATCAGGTTCGCCTCGGAGATTTCATCCAGCCAGGCGGTGGGTTCATCCAGCAGTAATACCTGCGGCTGCATGATGATATGCCGCGCCAGCAGCAGTGCCTGGCGCTGACCGCCGGAAAGCCCGACGCCGCCTTCGTGGATCAGGAAGTTCAGACCGTTCTCTTTTTGCTGCACAAAGGGCAGCGCGCCGCTGATGATCAGCGCCTGATGGATCTCTTCATCGGTAGCCTGCGGGCGGCCCATGGTAATGTTGTCACGCACCGAGCCAAAGAACAGCCGGGCGTGCTGGTTATGCAGCGCCACGTCGCGGCGTAAATCTGCCGGATCGATCTGTTTGATGTTGACGTTATCCAGCACCACCTGCCCTTGCTGAACCTGCTGCATCCCGGCCAGCACCTGCAACAGCGTGGATTTCCCCGCGCCGTTTTTGCCCAGTACGGCAATCTTCTCGCCCGGCGCGATTTTCAGGCGGGCGATGGCCAGATTGGCGACTTTCTCTTCTTCGTCGTAATAGAACACCGCGTCATTGAGCTGATACTCACCGGCGATTTGTGCCTTGTGGACCATTTTCTGGCCATCTTCCCGATCGATAGGCCGTTGCATCAGTTCATCCAGCCCTTTACGGGCAACTTTGGCCTGCTGCCAGCGGGAAAGCACGCCGGAGATCTGCGCCAGCGGCGCGATAGTGCGCGAGGCCAGAATGGTGGTTCCGACCAGCGCACCGGTGGTCATGTCGCCGTTCATCACCAGATAACACCCCACCAGCAGCACAATGGCATACACAATCGACTGCACTTCCTGCGTCCAGGTCATCAGCAGGCTGGTGAGAAAACGCTGACGCATACTGATATCGGCGGAGACTTCGTTACAGTGGTTCCACTGGTTCTGGAAACGCTGTTCGGCGCGCATCAGTTTGATGTCTTCAAGGGATTCCACCGCTTCCACCAGCGAGGCGTTTCGCACCGCGGATTCGCGCATCCCTTCGCTGGCGAGCTTCGCCAGGGGTTTTTGGATAAGCAGACCGGGGATCAGCAACAGCGGAATGGCCAGCAGCACCACAAACACCAGCGGACCGCCAATCATCCACAGAATGACCGTGAACAGCAGGAAAAACGGCAGATCGGAAATCACGCTGATGGTAGTGGAGGTGATTAACTCGCGCACCGATTCCAGTTCACGGATTTGCGAAATAAAGGAGCCGGTGGATTTGGAACGGGCACTGTTTTTAATGCGCAGCGCGCGGCCAAACACCCGGTCGGATATGCGCAGATCGGCGCGTTTCCCTACCACATCAGAAATATGGACGCGGACCATGCGCATCACGAATTCGAAAACAATGGCGATCATCACACCGCCAAATAGCACCCACAGCGTGGGGATGGACTGCGACGGAACCACGCGGTCGTAAACCTGCATGGAGAACAACATGCCCGCGAGCGCCAGCACGTTGGCGATCATCGCTGCCACCATGATGTCGCTGTAGCGGCGCCAGTCTTTCAGCGCCAGCTCCCAGAACCAGTTTCTTTTGTAGGGCTTGATGTAGTTATCAACGCGCGCATCGGGAATGGTTTGCAGCGGTCGCAGCAGCGTGATGCTCTGCACCCGCGCTAACAGTTGTTCAGCCGTCAGCGGCGTTTCCAGCCCCTGATCTTCGGTAAATTGCACGGCGCATTGGCCGCTGGCGTCCATATGCGTCACCACGCCCAGTCGGCCATTATCCAGCGCAACGATAAACGGCACCGACATCGGGTCGAGATCCGCCGGATGAAAATCGCGGGTCACACGTGCCAGTCCGAGCTTTTGCGCCATCTCATCGAGCACGCTCTCCTGCGGTGCGCCCATCTCCCAGGCGAGGGTGGCTTTCACATGCTCTTCTGAGTAATCCAGACGATAGTGCCGTGCAACATCCAGCATGGCGCTCAGCCACGCCGCATACCCCTTTTGTTTCTCCGCCTGCGCGGCGCGACCGTCGACGACCGCTGCATCGGGTGCGCTACTGCTTTTATCTGACATGGTCTCTTTATTCATCTGCATTGTTCCCTAATTCACTGTTCCTTCACGTTCATTCCAGAACATGATTATGGAGCGGGAGCAGCGGAGCAGAGACTGTGCCCTCTGCCCCGCCGCCTTCCATTTACCGTTAATTAGCCAACCACTAATTGATGGTTTGCCAGCAGCGTCGCCAGATCGGTATGGACGTTGGTCAGCGTCGCGATGGTCGTCATCGACTGCGCCGTGCCGCTGCCATCCAGATCAACCTTAATCACCGTGTTGTTACCTTCGGTGGTTACGCTCAGGTAATTCGCCAGATTGCCAACGCCTGAACCCAGCGTCGCGACGCCGTTAACGTAGCTGGCGTCCGCCGTACCGCTGTACCCGCTCGACTGCAACAGGTCACTCAGATCAAGACGGTCGGTATTCGCCGTCCCTTCCCAGGTCCCAACCTTGAAGCCGTTGATGGTGTCGACACCGTTGCCGCCGGTGGCATCGCTGCTGTCCAGCAACTTGTACAGCAGCGTGTCGTGCCCACCTTTACCCAGGTTGAAGGTGTCATTACCACCGCGCCCTTCGAACACGTTATTACCTGCGCTGCCGGTGATAACATCGTCGTAATTCGACCCGGCAATCCCCTCGATATCCTTGAAGGTCGCCGTGTTGAATCCGGTGTTCTGTGCGCTGCTGCTGCTGAGATCTACCGTGACCCCGCTGGTGGCGTTTTTAAAATCGACGATATCCTGACCGCCGGTGGCGCTCCATGTCGCATGGTCTGACGAGCTGCTCCAGCCGCCGCCACCGTTGTAAACGTAGGTGCCGCTTTCAGCGATAAATGTGTCGTTATAGCCGGTGCCGGTGAGGGTGCCGCTGGTCCCGCCGTTCGCCGCGTCTGCGGTGAGCGAATAGCTGCTGGTGCCGTCGCCTGCGCTCAGGTCTGTCCAGGTGGCATCGGTGGACACGCCGTTGATGTTGCGCACCAGCACCGCCGAATAGGTTTCATTCGGATCCAGACCGTAGAAGTTCACCAGCGCCGAGGAGTCGTTGACGCCGACGCCCGACTGGGCGTTGATGATCTGCGACGCCACCCGTTCACCGGCGGAGTTGTAGAGCTGCACGGTATTGCCGTAGAACACGTTCATGCCTTCGCCGTCGAGAATGCGCAGGTGAAGAGCCGTGCCGTCCGCAATGCTGGCATTGTTGGCGATGTACACCACTTTGCCGTTTGCCTGCGACACCAGCAGATCCTGCGTACCGTTCCAGTCGTAATCGAGGGTGGCAATCCCCGTCACGTTGACCAGTGAGGAAGCAAGCGTGCTGCTGCTCCAGCCTTTGCCGGTACCGTCGTTAACATACAGTTGGGCGGTCTGGCTGGCCGAATAGGTGCTGAACTTGATGATGTCCATGTCACCGTCGCCGTCCCAGTCCACGGCAGCGGACAGATAACCGGCGGACGCAGTATTGGTGGTCGATGTTTCAACCGCGGTTGGCGTGGTCAGCAAGGTTCCCTGCCCGCTGTTGTAGTAAATCGCACCGCCATAGTTGTAGCTGCCGTTAGGGTTCAGACCGGAGGAAATGTACAAATCCATCAGGCCGTCGCCGTTGAAATCCGCCCAGGTCATTGAGACGGCCGTGGTGGTGTTCGCGGCATTCGGCACAAAGACGTTGGCGATGTTCTGCGTTTCCGTCAGCGCGCCTGTGCCACTGTTGTTGATCACCGTCAGCGCATAGGCACCGCTGCGGTTGGTATGCTGCACAATGTCGACCGTACCGTCATTGTTAATGTCCACGCCGGAAATTTCCCGGTAGGTGACCCCGGCAAGACCAGCCGCTCCGTACGTACCATCTGGCGACAGCACGCCGTTGTTATTGACCAGATAGCTGCGGGAGTCGCCGCCTGCATCGCCGTATGCCATGTCCAGCCAGCCATCACCGGTTTTGTCATAAGCCATGATCCCGCCGTACCAGATGGTTGTGCCGATAGCCTGCTGACCGTAGGTATAAGTGCCATCAGTGTTCGCCGTCCATTTGCCCTGGATACTGCCGCCGTAGTTGGTTTCCGTCGCATAAATGTCTGAGGTGCCATTACGGTCGGTATCCGCCAGCGTGTAACTCACCACGATGTTGCCGCGGGAGTTGGTCAGCGTGGTGCCGGTATAGCTGTTCAGACCAGAGCTGGTGTAATCAGAGATACCGGTGACCACGTTCCACAAGCCACTGCTGTTCAGGCTGAATGCCATCGCATTGGTGGTGGTTGCCCCAGCGGTGCTCGCCCAGCTGGTGTCCACCGCCGTTTCGGCATAAACCACCAGAGAACCGTGGCTGATCCCCGCCTCGTTACCGTTGCCCGCGCTGCTTCTGACCTGTGCAGTCACGTCATACGTCGCCAGCGCCAGAGAACCCGGCAGCTGCAAATACCAGGTGTTGTTGATCGGATCGACCACCACCGCACCGCCGGATTCCGAGGTATAGGTGACGCCGTTTACCACCACCTGTACATACATCCCCTCACCCAACGCTTCAGATAGCGTACCGCTGATGATCGGTGTCGTATCCTGGGTCGATTCACCGGTCACGGTGGCAATCGTGGTCGGAATCGAGGTATCGACCGTCAGGGTGAAGTCTGACGACGATGTGACGTTGCCCGCCAGATCCTGCGAGGTCGCGACGTAAATATAGGTCCCGTCCGCCAGCGCGGAGTCCGAGAAGGTCCACGCCAGGCCCACCACCGTCGCGACGCCAACGTACACCCCGTTGCGGTAGATCTTCAGCACTTCGCCGTCGGCCAGCGCTTTGCTCAGCGTGCCGCTCAGCGTCGGCGCGGTTTCGTCGGTGTGGGTGCCGGAACCGAACGATCCCTGACGGTCTCCCTTATTGTCGGAATAGCTGGCGATAGTCGCCTGCGCTTCCGGGTTCAGCGTATCAACCGTCACCAGCTGAGAACCGACCGCCCCGGTGTTACCCGCCAGATCGATCACCCGCACCTGCACGTTGTAAACGCCATCGCCGAGTGCGGTACCGGTCGCGTCATAGCTCCAGGTGCGTCCGCGAGTGACGACGTCAATCCATGTCTGACCGCCATCGAGGCTGATCTGCGCCCATTCATCGCTCGCAAGCGTTGCACTCAGGTTGCCGGAGAACGTCAGCGTGGTATCGCTGGTGATGAAATCATGGCTGTTATCACCGGTATCGGTGCCGATCGCGCCAATGGTGATGGCTTGCGATGGCGCAGTGGTGTCAATCGTCACCACCTGCTGCGCGGTCTGGCCGACGTTACCGGCCTGATCGACCACGCGTACCTGATACAGCGTTTGCCCGTCGGTCAGCGTGCGACCATCGCTATAGCTCCACTTCAGGCCGGAGAGCGCAACGGTCGTCCAGCTCGCGCCGTTATCAATGCTGATCTGCACCACTTCGCCCGCGCCCAGCGCCTGTCCGATAGAACCGGTCACCGTCAGCGAGGTATCACTGGTGATGAAATCGCTGGCAGACACACCGGTGTCGGTGGCGATGCTGTCGATGGTCACAGTTTTGCTGCTGTCCGGCGCCACGGTATCCACGGTGACAACCTGACTGGAGATGCTGCCCACGTTACCGGCGGCATCTACCACGCGAACATAGTAGGTGTAATCCCCATCGGTCAGCGTGCGGTCATCAACGTACCTCCAGCGCGTGCCAATGGTGGTCGTGTTGAGCCACGTCACCCCCCCATCAAGGCTGATCTGCGCATATTCATCCGCCGCCAGCGTCGCGCCGAGCGTGCCGCTCACGGTCAGCGAAGTGTCGCTGGTGACGAAATCGCTGCTGCTCAGACCGGTGTCGTTGCTGACAGCATCAATGCTGATGGTTTTACTGCTGTCCGGGGCGACGGTGTCGATGGTCACCACCTGACTGGCGGTTGCGCCGACGTTACCGGCCAGATCTACCACGCGCATCTGATAGTTGTAGTCGCCATCGGCCAGCGTGCGGCTGTCGATATAGGTCCACGTCAGGCCACTGATATTGACATCTTTCCAGGTGGTGCCGCCGTCGATGCTGATCTGCGCATATTCATCCGCATTCAGCGCCGCGCCCAGCGTGCCGCGCAGGTTGATGGTGTTATCGCTGGTGATGAAATCAGTACTGCTCAGGCCGGTATCCTGCGAAACCGCATCGATAGTGATCGACTGGCTGGCCGTTGGCGCTACGGTGTCAATAACCACCGTTTTCGTCGCCGTCGAACCGACGTTCCCCGCCGCATCAATCACCCGGACGTTATAGGTGTATGACCCGTCCGCCAGCGCGCTGCCCGGGGCATAACTCCACGTGGTGCCCACCACGGTGAGCGTCTGCCAGCTGATGCCGCCGTCGAGGCTGATTTGCGCCGACTCGGCATTGCCCAGCGCCGCACTCAGCCCGCCTTTCAGCGTGATGGTGTTGTCGCTGGTGACAAAGTCCGTATTGCTGCGCCCGGTGTCTTCACTCAGCGAATCAATGGTGATGGTCATCGACGGCGCCGTGGTATCCACGGCAATCTCGTGGATGTCGCTGCCGGTGTTGCCGATACTGTTGGTGACGGAAGCGGTGATTGCGTAGTTATTGCCATCCGCCAGCGCTGACACCGCGTTGGCGCTGAGGTTGAGCGTCCAGCTCAGATCCGCCGCGACCGAAGTGGTGTACGTCTGCCCGTTGAGCGTCACGGTGACGAGGCTGTTCGCCGGTGCGGTGGTGGTGCCGCTGATAGCGAGCGAAGTGCCGTGCTCGGCGGCGTTCACCACGTCGTCCTGCGCGAAGGTGTTGATGCTTATGGTTGGCATCTCACCGCTCAGGGTAACGGACGATGCTGCCGACACCGGGTTGCCCGCCACATCACTGACGGATGCGCTGACGGTATAGCTGCCGTCCGCCGCGCCGAGGAAATCCGCCGCCGGAACGGTCACACTCCAGGTGCCGTCAGAGGCCACCGTAGCGTGATACTCACGGTGATTAAATGTGACGGTCACCGTCTGACCGGCTTCCGCGCTGGTTGTCCCGCCGATCGCCTGACCGGCATGCTGCTCGGCGGAGTTGATGATGTCATCACCGGCAATGGTGTTGAT
This sequence comes from Erwinia aphidicola, assembly GCF_014773485.1. Taxonomy (GTDB): domain Bacteria; phylum Pseudomonadota; class Gammaproteobacteria; order Enterobacterales; family Enterobacteriaceae; genus Erwinia; species Erwinia aphidicola. The sequence continues at coordinate 12,340 of NZ_JACXBP010000008.1, forward strand.
GGTCAGGGTCGGCGCGAGGCTATCGACAATCACCGACGCATTCGCCGACGCCGGGTTCCCGGCCACGTCGCTGGTGCTGGCGGTGACCGTCAGCGTGCCGTCCTGCAGGGCCGCAACGTCATTTTGCGGAACCTGCACCGACCAGAGGCCGTCGGCGCTCACCTGCGTGGTATAAGTGACGCTGTTCAGCGTCACGTGCACCGTTTGCCCCGCCTGCGCCGTCGTGGTGCCGCTCAGGGTTAACGCCTGACCCAGCTCCGCTGCATTCAGGATCCCGTCCGCGGCGATCGGGTTGATCAGCAGCGCCGGTGCGGTGGTATCAACCGTCACGTCATGCGTGGCGCTGACCGGGTTGCCTGCCGTATCGCTGGCGCTGGCTGTTACGGTGTAATAACCGTCAGTCAGTTTCGCCACATCGCTCGCCGGTATGCTTAGCGTCCAGTCACCTTTGACATCCACCTGCACAGTGTAGGTTTTGCCGTTCAGCACGACGACCACCTCTGTTCCGGACACCAGTTTTTCGCTGCTGCCGGACAGCGTCAGGCTGTTGCCCTTTTCCGCCGCATTGATAATGTCGTCCTGCGCAATGGTATCGATGCTCAGGCTGAGGGCATCAGTCATGACGGTGATCAGATGGTCGGTGCTGCCGGTGTTGCCCGCGTTATCGGTGATGCTGACCGTAAATGTCGTGTCACCGGAAGCCAATGCGCTGATAGCGCTGGCCGGAACGCCGATGCTCCAGTTGCCGCGGGCGTCAACCACGGTGGTGTAGGTATGGCCGTCGATCACCAGCGTCACCAGATTGCCTGCCTGCGTGCCGGTGCTGCCACCGGTGATCACCTGCGCCTGCGCATGTTCAGCGGTATTCAGCACATCGTCACCGGCGACGGTATTGATGGTTACCACCGGCGCGGTCACGTCAACCAGCAAGGAGCCGGTGGCGCGGCTGCTGTTACCGGCGATATCGCTGACGCTGGCGCTCACGGTGTAAGTTCCGTCAGCCAACGCGCCTGCACTCGCCGCCGGTAGCGTGGTGCTCCACGTCCCGTCTGCCGCCACGCTCGCCGTGTAGGTCTGGCCGTTAAGCGTCAGGGTGACCTGCTGACCAGCTTCGGCGGTGGAGGTCCCGCCGATCGCCACGTCCGCATTCGCTTCCGCGCCGTTAAGCACGTTATTACCGGCGATGGTATTGATGGTCAGCGTTGGCGCAGCGGTATCCACTTGCGCCGTGTTTGCCGCCGTGGCGCCGTTGCCCGCCGCGTTGCTCACGCTCACGGACACCGTTGCGTCACCGTCTTTCAGCGCCTTCATGTCCGCTGCCGCAACGGTGATGCTCCAGCTGCCGTCGGCCTGCACGCGGGTGGTGTACTGATGACCGGCAAAGTTTACGCTGACATCGCGACCGGCTTCGACGTTCTGCGTGGTGCCGCTCAGGGTCAGATCCGCCGCTTTCTCCGCCGCGTTAATGATGCCGTCGCTGGCAATGGTATCGACGCTGATCGCTACGCTGCTCAGATCGACGGTGATGTTTTGCGTGATGGTCACCGGGTTACCGGAGGCATCCGCGCCGCTGACGACGATCGCCAGCTGACCCGCAGGCCACTTCGCCACGTCTGCCGCCGGAACCGCCGCCGACCAGCTGCCGTTGGCGCCGACCGTGGCAGCATAATCGGTGCCGTTGACGGTCACGGTGACGCTGCTGCCCGCGGCGATATCAGAGCTGGTGCCGCTGATGATCTGGTTTTGATTAATCTCGATGCTGTTGACGATGTCGTCACCGGCAACCGTATTGATGCGCAGGCCCGGCAAACCGGCGTCGATACCGATCTGGCGATCGCCGCTGCCGGTATTGCCGTGCTGGTTGGTGACGCTCGCGCTGACGGTCAGGTCGCCGTCGCCCAGCGCCTGCAAATCGGCCGCCGGAACGCTGACGCTCCAGCTCAGATCCGCCTGCACTTTGGCCTGGTAGGTGTGGCCGCCGAGCGTAACGGTGACGGTGTCCCCGGCCGCCGCGTTGCTCACGCGCCCGCTCAGGGTCTGGCCTGCCGCCGCTTCGGCTGCGTTGATGATGTTATCGCCCGCCACAGCATTAATGATGACGGAAGGCAGCGAGGTATCAACCAGCAGGTTAGCGCTTTCGGTGATGGCGTTGCCGACATCGCTGTTGGCGCTGGCTGTTACGGTGTAGTTGGCTTCCCCAAGCGCTGCCAGTGCGCTGGCCGGAACGGTCAGGCTCCAGACGCCCGCAGCAATTTGCGCGCTGTAAGTGACGCCGTTCAGCGTGACGCTAACCTGAGTGCCGTCACTCAGGTTGCTGCCGGTGCCGGAAATCGTCAGATCTGCACCTTTTTCGACGGCGTTGAGTACGTTGTCCTGCGCGATAGCGTCAATGCTGAGGCCCGGCAGGCCGGTATCTACGGTCACATTGTGCGTCTGCGAACCGGTGTTACCGGCGCTGTCAGTGATGCTGACGCTCACGGTGTAAGTGCCGTCAGAGATCCCGCCGATCGCGCTGGCCGGTACGCCGACGCTCCAGTTGCCGCTGGCATCCACCACGGTGTTATAGGTATGGCCGTCGATCATCACGCTCACGCTGTTACCGCTGACCGTACCCGTACTGCTGCCGCTGATCACCTGCGCCTGCGCGTGTTCGGTGCTGTTAATGACGTCGTCACCGGCGATGGTGTTGATGGTCACCACCGGCGCGGTCGCGTCAACCAGCAACGCGCTGGTCGCCCCGGTGCGGTTACCGGCGATATCGCTGACGCTGGCGCTCACGGTGTAAGTTCCGTCAGCCAGCGCGCCTGCACTGGCCGCCGGTAGCGTGGTGCTCCACGTCCCGTCTGCCGCCACGCTCGCCGTGTAGGTCTGGCCGTTAAGCGTCAGGGTGACCTGCTGACCGGCTTCGGCGGTGGACGTTCCGCCGATCGCCACGTCCGCCCCCGCTTCCGCGCCGTTAAGCACGTTATTACCGGCGATGGTGTTGATGGTCAGCGTTGGCGCTGTCGCATCCACCAGCGCCGTATTTGCCGCCGTGGCGCCGTTGCCCGCCGCGTTGCTCACGCTCACGGACACCGTTGCGTCGCCCTCTTTCAGCGCCGCCATGTCCGCTGCCGGGACGGTAACGCTCCAGCTGCCGTCCGTTTCTACCTGCGCGGTATAGCTATGACCGGCGAAAATCACCGTCACCTTCTGACCGGCTTCGACGTTCAGCGTGGTGCCGCTCAGGGTCAGATCCGCCGCTTTCTCCGCCGCGTTAATGATGTCGTCGCTGGCAATGGTATCGACGCCGATCGCTACGCTGCTCAGATCGACGGTGATGTTTTGCGTGATGGTCACCGGGTTTCCGGAGGCATCCGCGCCGCTGACGGCGATCGCCAGCTGACCCGCAGGCCACTTCGCTACGTCTGCCGCCGGAACCGCCGCCGACCAGCTGCCGTTGGCGCCGACCGTGGCAGCATAATCGGTGCCGTTGACGGTCACGGTGACGCTGCTGCCCGCGGCGATATCAGTGCTGGTGCCGCTGATGATCTGGTTTTGATTAATCTCGATGCTGTTGACGATATCATCACCGGCAACCGTATTGATGCGCAGGCCCGGCAAACCGGCGTCGATGACGATCTGGCGATCGCCGCTGCCGGTATTGCCGTGCTGGTTGGTGACGCTCGCGCTGACGGTCAGGTCGCCGTCGCCCAGCGCCTGCAAATCGGCCGCCGGAACGCTGACGCTCCAGCTCAGATCCGCCTGCACTTCGGCCTGGTAGGTGTGACCGCCGAGCGTAACGGTGACGGTGTCCCCGGCCGCCGCGTTAGTCACGCGCCCGCTCAGGGTCTGGTCTGCCGCCACTTCGGCTGCGTTGATGATGTCATCGCCCGCGATCGCGCTAAGGGTCACCGACGGCAGCGCGCTGTCGACCAGTACGCCGTGCGTCGTGCTGCCGGTGTTGCCTGCGGCATCAACGGTGGAGGCGGTCAGGCTGTAATTCGCTTCGCCGAGCTGAGCCACATCCGCCGCCGGAACGTTCAGCGTCCACGCGCCGCCGCTGACGCTGGCAGAGTAGTCTTTGCCGTTCAGGTTCAGCGTCACGGTGGAACCGTCCGCGCCGCTGCTGGTGCCGCTCACCGTCAGGGCTTCGCCTTTTTCCATGGCGTTGATCACGTCGTCAGCCGCCACGGTACTGATGGTCAGCACCGGCGCGGCGGTGTCTACGATCACCACGTGCGAGGCTGTACCCGGATTGCCCGCCGCATCGGCGACAGTGGCGGTGATGGTGTGGCTGCCGTCCGCCAGACCGCTGACCACGGCGGCAGGCACACCGACGCTCCAGTTGCCGCTGGCATCCACCGCAGCGGTGAAGCTGCTGCCGTCGATGACCACGGTGACCAGGCCACCCGCCGGAACGCCGGTAGATGAACCGCTGATGATAAGGTTCTGCTGGTGTTCATGGGCGTTGACAATGTCGTCTGCAGAAACGGTGTTGATGGCAAGCGTTGGCGCGGTCACGTCCACCTGCAGCGAACCATTCGCGCCGGTGCGGTTACCGGCGATATCGCTGACGCTGGCGCTCACGGTATAGGTTCCGTCAGTCAACGCACCTGCACTGGCCGCCGGTATCGTGGTGCTCCAGGTGCCGTCTGCCGCCACGCTCGCCGTGTAGCTCTGGCCGTTAAGCGTCAGGGTGACCTGCTGGCCGGCTTCGGCGGTGGAGGTTCCGCCGATCGCCACGTCCGCCCCCGCTTCCGCGCCGTTGAGCACGTTATCACCAGCGATGGTGTTGATGGTCAGGGTTGGCGCAGCGGTATCCACTTCCACGGTATGCGCTGCCGTGGCGCCGTTGCCCGCCGCGTTAGTCACGCTCACGGACACCGTTGCGTCGCCGTCTTTCAGCGCCGCCATGCTCGCTGCCGGAACGGTGACGCTCCAGCTGCCGTCCGTTTCTACCTGCGCGGTATAGCTATGACCGGCGAAAATCACCGTGACCTTCTGACCAGCTTCGACATTCAGCGTGGTGCCGCTCAGGGTCAGGTCCGCCGCTTTCTCCGCCGCGTTAATGATGTCATCGGCCGCGACAGTGTCGATAGCAATCGCCACACTGGCGAGATCGACGGTGATATCGTTTGAAATCGTGACGCTGTTTCCGGCTGAACTGGTGCCGGTAACGGATACCGTCAGCGCGCCCGCAGGCCAGCTGGCAACGTCCGCTGCCGGAACCGCCGCTGACCAGCTGCCGTTGGCGGTCACGGTCGCGTGGTACTCAACGCCGTTAACCGTGACGGTAACGCTGCTGCCCGCGGTCAGGCCGCTGCTGGTGCCGCTGATGATCTGATTCTGATTGATCTCGATGCTGTTGACGATGTCGTCACCGGCAACGGTATTGATGCGCAGGCCGGGGATCGCGGCGTCAATAGCAATGTCGCGCTCACCGGATCCGGTGTTGCCGCTGATATTGGTCACCGTTGCGGAGACTTTCAGCGCGCCGTCGCCCATGGCAGCAAGATCGGCGGCAGGGATCGTCAGGCTCCACGTAAAATCATCTTCGACGGTGGCGTAATACGTTTTTCCACCCACGGTGACGGTCACCTGCTGTCCCGCTTCCGCATGGATAACGGTGCCGCCGATCGCCTGATCGGCCTTCACTTCGGTGGCGTTGATGATGTCATCACCGGCCACCACGTTGATGGTCACCGCCGGGCTGTCGGAGGAAGTTTGCAGCCCTTTGCTCACTGACCCGCTGTTGCCGACATCATCGGTGCCGCGCACGCTAACCTGATACAACGCCTGGCCCAGATTCGCCAGATCGCTGGCCGGAATGTCCGCGCTCCATGCGCCGTCGGTCACGGTGCCCTGATACTCCAGACCGTTAAGCGTAACGATAACCGTCACGCCATCCATCAGACCGGTCACGGTGCCGGTGATGGTCAGCGTTGAAAGCGCTTCGGTGGCGTTAAGAATGTTGTCGCCGCCTGCCATGTCGTTGATGGTAAAGACCGGCGCGGCGGTATTGACCACCACGTTTTGCCCGGCCGAACCGACGTTACCGGCGGTGTCTGTCGCGCTGGCGGTGACCTTATAGCTGCCGTCCGCGAGGCCGCTGATGATGCTGGCCGGTACGCCGACGCTCCAGTTGCCGCTGGCATCCACCACGGTGTTATAGCTATGGCCGTCGATCACCACGTTCACGATGTTACCGCTCACCGTACCCGTACTGCTGCCGCTGATCACCAGCGCCTGCGCGTGTTCGGTGCTGTTAATGACGTCGTCACCGGCGAGGGTGTTGATGGTCACTTCCGGCGCGGTCGCGTCAACCTGCAATGAGCCGCTGGCGCGGCTGCTGTTACCGGCGATATCGCTGACGCTGGCGCTCAGGGTATAGGTTCCGTCAGCCAGCCCTGCCGCATCTGCCGCCGGTAGCGTGGTGCTCCACGTCCCGTCCGCCGCCACGCTCGCCGTGTAGGTCTGGCCGTTAAGCGTCAGGGTGACCTGCTGACCGGCTTCGGCGGTGGACGTTCCGCCGATCGCCACGTCCGCCCCCGC
>NZ_JACXBP010000009.1 GCF_014773485.1 Erwinia aphidicola
AACTTTAATTTCAAAATATTCAATCCAATGAAACATAACAGATAAAAAAACTAAATTACTGTCGATTTAAAGATTAATGCTCTGCATTTATTTATCTTGAAGGCATGATGGACTGAGTTAAACATGATGAAGATCATGAAATTATAACCAAAATTTTGATAATGGACTTGCGAGAATTTATGCTTATATGTTCATCATGGCATTGTCTACAGACGTTACAGACCGTTTGCATTGAAGGGATTACTCTGTATTTCCTCTTACGAACTTGGCAGTGAATGACGTCGAAGAATATGAGAATCTTGCCGGTTTTTGGCATGGTAATATCAATCTCTCCCTGCTTTAGGGTAATGAGATCTATTGTTCATTAATTCGAAATTTATTAATTTTCACAATTTATGACCGGGTGTAATGTATTGCTAAAGTTATGACTTTGAGCAGGATTGATTACATTAAGCGTCATTTTCCTCTACGGCACACTGCAAGTAAAATAAATATAACTGATTAAACAGTCTTCACTAATGCATTGTATAAAAAACCCTAATTATAAGGTAAAGATTACACTTAATCTTAAAAGGATATAAGGATAAAATTTAGGGATGAGATAGTTCATAGAAAAAATGTCCGATTGATAAAGTATTTTGTTCGCGCGGAAATTATTTTTCCTTCGTCTTTATTCTATCCTCTTGCAGTGTTGCCATACTATAGAGGGAGAAATTAATGAAGCGTTTTCAGGATAAAGTTGTGTTAATTACAGGGAGCTCGAAAGGAATCGGGGCCGCCACCGCTAAACGGATTGCTGCAGAAGGAGGTATTGTTTGTATAAACTACTCGCGCGGGAAAGAGAGTGCCGAAAATTTAGTGGACTATATTAATAAACAAGGTGGGAACTCCTTATGTATACAGGCCGACGTGGGTATTGAAAGTGAGGTAAATGGCATGATACATAAAATTGCTGAGCAATATGGTAGGTTAGACGTGTTGATTAATAATGCTGGTGTCTACGCTACCAACCGTCTTGAAGAGTTCAATGATAGTGACTATGACAGGCATTTTAACCTAAACGTTAAAGGCCTTATCTATTGTTGCAAAGCTGCGGTAACTGCTATGCCCAAGTCGGGGGGGAGTATTGTTAATATTAGCTCAAGCGTAACTTCATTTACACCATCCAATTCGCTCATTTACACCGCATCAAAAGCTGCTGTTGATTCTATAACTAAGACGCTAGCTAACGAACTGGGGGGAAGAAACATTCGCGTTAACGCGGTAAATCCGGGGTTGGTCATAACTGAGGGTGTACACGACAGTGGATTTTTCGATAACGACTTCAAAACGTACATTGAATCCATGACCCCTCTTGGCCGTATTGGTGAACCTGGTGATATCGCACCAGCCGTAGCTTACCTCGCCTCAGATGAGGCCGGCTGGGTTACCGGCGAAAATCTTATCATCGGCGGCGGCTTGCATTAACTTTACTTGAGAATATTAATATGAAATTAGATAAATTTTACGGCCCGTTAATCAACGGTGTGTTTGAGTTTGATAGCCAAGATACTCATCCCGTAATTTCACCCTCAACGGGTCAGTGCCTGACGAATTTGCATTATTGCAGCGAAAAAGATGTCGAGCGTGCAGTTATGGCGGCACATGCAGCATTTCCCGCATGGAAGGCTTTGGGGCAACAGGTCCGTGCGTCTATGGTTAAGCAATTGGCCGATACGTTAGAAGACAATATGGAAAGGATGGCCGAAATCGATGCATATGATGTAGGGCGTTGCATTAATGAAATCCGGCGTGATTATCAAACGGCGGTCCGGCACTATCGCTATTTTGCTGCAATTATCATGGGTCACGAAGATACAGGCAGAAATATAGCAGATGGATACAGTCTCGCCAAGCGGGAGCCTCTCGGTGTTTGTGGGCAAATTATACCCTGGAATGCACCAGCAATTATGGCAGCTTTCAAACTTGCACCAGCGCTGGTTAGCGGCAACACGGTAGTACTAAAAGCAGATGAAAATGCCTCGTTGTCAACACTGGAATTGGGTAAGTTGATAACTAAAATTTTCCCTGCCGGCGTAGTCAATATTATTACAGGCTTGGGGAATATTTCGGGTGCAGCACTGACTAGAAATAAGCATGTACGTAAACTTTCCTTCACCGGAAGCACGGAAGTGGGCAAGCTAGTGGCCAAAGCTGCAGCAGAACGTCTGGTGCCTGTTACCCTTGAGCTGGGTGGAAAAAGTCCTAACATTGTTTTTCCTGACATCATGGATATGGATGCTGTGGTAGACAACGTAACCTTCGCAGCTATACACAATAACGGTCAATCCTGCCTTGCCGGTACCCGGCTGTTTGTTCACTCAGAAATCTATGACAGTTTTAGCAGAAAGCTTATCGCTTCGTTTGAACGTATTTGTATTGGCTCTCCTTTGGATGAGGATTCGAGAGTGAGTTGCCTTGTTTCTGAAAAGCAGGGTAAACGAGTTCTCTCTTATATTAAGATGGGCGAAGATGAAGGTGCCACTCTACTTACCGGAGGTAAGCGCCGCATTGTAGCGGGTTGCGAGGAAGGATATTTTATAGAACCCACTATTTTTGAAGCAAAAAATTCAATGCGGATATGCCAGGAAGAGATTTTCGGGCCGGTACTGACGCTGATAAAATGGTCAAACTATGAAGATATGATCGCTCAAGCCAACGACAGTGAGTACGGGCTGGCATCAGGGATTTACACAAGTAGTTTGAAAAATGCCATGGATACAGCGGACAGGCTGGAAGCTGGCTCGGTATGGATTAACCGCTATTCGAATATTACCGATGGGACAGCTTTTGGAGGATACAAAAACAGCGGCATTGGCCGGGAGTTCAGCAAAGAAACACTCAATGCTTATACACAGACCAAGACTATTACACTTCAGTCGGAAGTACCTCCTGCGTGGTTTACAAATAAATAATTATCTATGCACAAGGATGTGCATCCGCTGATTCCGTTACAAGTAGGGGACCGACTTGACATAATTTAGTTTAATTTTTTTCGTAGAGCTCTCCCTGGAGAAGAAAGTTTTTTACACTGTGAAAATTTTGCGATTGACACGAATGAGTGGCTTATATTTCTTTTCTCATGTATATGCGTCTAATTCCATGCTGGCAATCTAAAATTCCAAAACTTTCATAGCCCTGATTTTTGTAATAATCAGGTGCTTGAAAGTTATAAGTGTCCAGAGTGATGAATTTGCAAGCTGATGATAATGCATACTCCTCAGCTTTCTTTAATAGCACTTCTCCCAGACCATTACCTCTCTGCTTTTCATCGACCCATAAAAGATGAATGTACAGCCCATGTCCATAAATCTCGCCCGTAATCCCTGCAATAGTATTTTTGTTGTCATCAATAATTCGAAACGAAATTTCTTCGCAGTTATTAAACATAAATTTAGAGTTGTGTTCATCAAGTTTTTTCGATAAAAGTGATTTCAGCTCTTCATTCTTACCTACAGTTTTTTCAATTTTCTTCACGGGAGCCTCTAAATGCTTTGGTATATTAACTAAAGGAGATGACAATGCTGCATGTTGCTCTAAGGAAATCAAATGTTGCATCAAGCCTGAATTGCAAATTGCAGTTACTAGATCGTAATCGTGAAAATAATTATTTCTCAAAGGTTTCACTATTTTAATTTAAACTTATTTGGTGTTAATTCCGTTAATAACTTTTTGGGGTTGGGTTTTTTTAACATCAAATCCCATATGTGTTTTTTATCAGTAAATATCACTGAAATGTATAAGTTAGCACCGCAGTATTATTAAAATCACCATTTAAATGATCTTTACCGATGTAGCTCAGTTTTGATGTAACGTCAATCGAAACTTCTTTTTCGACTGTAATCTGCCCACCTCCAGCAGTACCGTTTATTGAAATTGTAGAGTATAAAGTTCCATCTTTGTTCAGCGTAACCTTTCCACTGTTCTTAATGCTTAACTTAATATTAGCTTTTCGGTTACACGTGATTTTACTTAGTGCGCTGGCTAATGAGTTGTTAATTTCATTTGCTGGGACTTGGTTATGATTTATCGTGATATCTCCGATGTTGCAATTTACGGGTTCAATTGGCGGTTTTACCGCTCCTTCTCCATTTCCGTAGCAGTATTCATTTCCATAAAAATTAATGCCATTATAAATGCTTTGCTGATCGTCTTTCCATGTTCCGTCTGTAGTATTATAAAAGCAAATTTTTTCATTTCCATTTACTTCAAAGTTACCAATACCACAACGTTCTCCCATCGTTTGAGCATTGATCAAATTCATAGAGGCCTTGTAGGAGGTTCCTCTAGGTATCCTAACCATTGGGCGGCATATTGCTGAATAGTTTGCCACCCCGTTAGTAATAACCAAGCGCCACGTTGCATTGCAATATCCATTAGAAGTTGGAACGTAGCATTTTGGATTGTTATAATAACGTGGCTCCAAGGTCCCTCTTGGGGTAATAAAAAATGACCACAAACCATTTGACAACTCTTTCCATTCCTCCGTCAGTTTGACTTCAGCCTGCGCATAATTTCCACTCGCGCAAATGAAAACCAGCATTAGCAGAATTGGTTTTTTTATTGATAGGTTTACTAATTTACAGATCATTTATCTTTTTATCCGGATTGTCGAGAAAATTATCATCAAAAAACTGATGTGCACGAAACGCTAGAATGCACATTCTTTTGCTAAAAAGTATCCTTTGTGGCAGTTTTTGTTTCAATGTGTATGTATAGTAGGTCTTTTTTTTAACAATTTTATTGTGGTATTCTTTTTTTCTTGATGGTTGCTTTTTTAACTTGAGTCGGGGTGTAAGGTAGAAAACAACAGATTCCATTTTCATTTAATCTTAGTGAGGGAATGTAATGCTTGCAAACTAGGTTTTTGATATGCCCATAAATAGATTTTTATTTTTTATGGTTACTGTAAATGTTCGTGATTTAGATTTTTGTGCCTTATATTGGTGTTTTTATGGGTTATTGTTCTGTTTTTTTAGTGGCTGCAAAGTCTTTTGTGTGGTTGAAGGGCAACATGTCAGACTTTGGTGCCTTGAAGGTAAGCAGTCTTCCCTCTTATTAAAGGACTATTGAAGGAGGCGGTTTACAGCCCTTGAATCAGCTACCTCAAGTGCAATGTATGGCTTTGGAATAATTAAAATTTTTCAGGGGATTTAAGTTGATGATTGTCATTCTCGCATAAATGTTATTAGTTTGCGAAACTCGTATAAAACAAGAGTAATTCTGCCTGGAGTGTTTTTGCGATGACCCTAAATCCCATTAATGACTTATTTTAAATAACAAATCTCAAGCTTTGTTTTATGCATGGATTTTATTCTTACAAGTTATTTTGTTGACTAATCCCAGTGTTAAAGTTTCATTTATTCATGGATTTCTTAATCCTTAACTCCAAAACATAAAACCATGAGCAGTGAACTTTTATATGTGCTCGTTAAACCATGAAATTTGCGCCGAGAGCACTTCCTCACGCCAGGGGGAACGGTACAGGTCATAACGCGCTGCACCTGCAACCCTGTAGAGATATTTGACGCCATTTAATCCTTCGTAGACTTCGTTCACCTGGTCCATAGGTATCATGTCGTCGTATTGGGAAATCATCATCAACGTTGGCTGATGCACCCCTGCTGCATAAGGAGCGACCCGAAAATGTAATAGTTCACGTAAAGTCAAATATGGCATCCGGGTAACCATCGCCGGACAAGCACGCCGCTGTTGGCAATAAAATTGTCTGGACGAGCGATCGCGTATCAGTCTACTTATGGGTACCCACAGTTCTCTGCCTTCAATACGTTGAAGCCGAGCTCGCTCCTGCAATGCCTGAGATAAATTCTTACGCGCCTCGGCGGTCATGCCGCGGCTTACTAAAGCAGGACCATCCAGCAGCGGCATCTGGCTGACTACACAGCGCACCTGAGCATTGCGGTAGGCAACACAAAAAGCATGGGCTCCGCCCAGACCGGTCCCCCATAAGCTAACACTATGTTCATCCAACTGGGGGTGTTGGTGTATCCAGTTAAGCACCGCACGTATATCCTCCTGCTGATGTGCCGTAATCAACCTACCTCTTTCGCCAGTGCTGTGGCCAAAGCCGCGATAGTCAAAGGTCACGACCGCAAACCCATTTTTGGCAAAAAACTGTGCAATATCAGGCAACAACATTTCCTGTACGCCGCAAAAATCATTGCACATCACAATCACCGGTAATGCCGCGGGATTTTCAGTACCCTGCATATGCTTGATGGCATATAAACGGAGCGCCAATAAATCATCCAAAAACGGTACTATCACTTGAGTCACTATCACATCCATAAGATCTCCTTCCCGGGACGGGTGATTGCCTGTGCCAAATAACCGATCAAAGACCTGGGGGGGCTGGCGCGGCTTTGCTATTGTCTATTCTGAGCTCATACACCATGGTTGCATTAGGTGGTACATTTGGTGCATAGCCTTTCTCGCCGTAAGCCAGTTCCGCTGGTACCACCATGGTTAGCGACCCATGATTTTTTAGATGACCGATAGCTTCACGGAACAATGGCGGGTATGCGCTAAGTGGCTGAGATAGCACGTTACCTGTCAGTGACATATCCTGAATCACCGTCCCGTCCGTTAAGGTTTCCTTGACTACAACATCAACGATTGCCGTTTCGTGAAGTGGTGTATCACCAGCGTAATCCACCCGATACCAGAACCCGGATGATGACTTCTTCACACCCTGTTGCTTAATGAAGTCGGCTATGAATGTCTCGCCTGATTTTTGCTGAGTGGCGATCATCTTCTCTCGGGCCACGTTGACTGCCTGTTCCGAATCAGCCAAGGCCTGGATGAGAACATCACGCGGCAGCTGAGGCTCTCCGCTAAAGGCATCCACTACCCCGGCTAATATCGTCTTATGATCTGGCTTCAAGCCCCACGTTTCGCGCTCCTTGAGTAATGTAAGGATGTCACGCCCCAGCGCATCGCCAGCAGCATAGGCTTGCTGTTGTGAGGGGTGATTCAGCATTTGCGGTTTAGCCAGCCATACTGCACGCCTACGTAGCTCATCCATCTCGGACTTCATCTGTTTGAGGTTCTGAGTCTCTCTGGTCAACTCAGCCTCACGTTCACTCATCTGTTTGGTCAGTAGATCACTTTGTACTTTTAGCTTTTCGCGATCCTGCTTAAGAGCCGATAGCGACGCGTCTTTTTGCTCGGCGATCACTTGGAGGTCTTTAGCACGTTTCTCAAACTTCTTCAGTTCCTGGTCTTTGAGCGCCAACTGGTCAGTGAACTCTGCCTTTTCTTTCTCCAGACGCAAAGCGTGCGTTGAGCGCAGTGTTTTCTGTTCGGCTTGCAGCGATTTAAGTTCAACCTTAAGTGCTTTATGCTGCTCCTGTTCAGCCGCCAGCTTCTGCTGTTGATGCAAAAGGTCGCTGCTCTTCTCATCGAGAACCAGTTGCAAGGCCTCAAGTTTTTCCGCCATGGGGCGCTGGCCATCATTGGTTTTTGTCTCATCGTCCGACTGCTGTCGCTTAAGCAGTATGATTTGCTTATTCAAAATGGAGATTTGGTCCTGCGCTTGCTGCAAAGATGCACGTTCATGTCTGACGCGTTCCTGCAGTTGAGCGATTAACGCACTGGCGCGATTTTCATCTGACACACCTGTAAACACATTGCGCAGTCCATTGAAAAGCTGACTTAACGGCACTTTTTTTAGGTTATTTAAGTTTTGCTCAGCCTGAAGCCGACGGGCAATTTCTGCCGCTAAGGCACTCTCCTGTTTATTCAAAGTGGCCTGCTGCCTGGCGATTTGAGCGTCGCGCTGCTTCAGGGCATGGCGCAGCGCAGGACTTTCGGAAGGCATGGCCTGAGCCAAACCATTAGCCGGTTTATGTGAAATTTGTGAGGCCTGCTCTTTGATATGTTTGCTGCTATATTGCTCGGCAAACTCTAACAGAGCTGGAATACCATCCTCGGCACGTACACTTTCTGCAGTCCACAGCACAGGAAGCATTAATACCAGACGACGCAAACGGGCGGTCAATTTCATTTAACTGACTCCACCCCGTCAACCAGCGCGTTAAGCAGGGCTTGACTAATATTGGAGCACAAGCGATTAACCTTAAACTGGTAAAGCGCATCCATCGTCTCCTGAGTATTATCGTTAACCTGCGCTCGCATGCGGGCATACTGCACTGTACTGTGCATCAGTCTGTTGAAAGCTTGATGGTACTGCTTATGCTGTCGCGCAGAGACCTGCTTCAGCATATCCAACTGGTTCTGACAGAGCACCATTTTGGGCGCTATACGCTTAGGTTCACTGGTTGATTCAGCTACCTTTAATGCAGGAGACTGCAACTGCACAGTGTCTTGGGCCTCTTTAGCTCTATTGCTATCTATTGGCGGTTTGTTGGTTCCGCAAGCGCTTAGAAAATGACTCAAGCCCAGTAGCAGGCAGATCGGTGCAAATCGACGACACAGGAAATAAATTTTTCTCACGTTCAGTTTCTCATTAGGTGAAACAGTCCACCGCAGCGAAGCCAGTGATACAACTCTTCATTACGCTTGAATCCCAGCTTTTGCATTACCGTGCGCTTATGTGCGCTGACGGTTTTGGCACTAATCTTCAGGTATTGTGGAAGACTTTTTTGTGGCATTTCCTGTGTCAGGCAAGTCATGACTTCCTTTTCGCGTTTAGTCAATTTCAACAACGCACAGCACCGACAGTTTCTTGCAGGAAAGACTGATGAATCACGTTCACTTAACGCCTTCTCAACTATGGCCAGAAGGGACTGAGGGGAGGCTGCACGTAACAGGCTGCCATAGTGACAAAGGCACCGGTATCCACCAGGTTTATTCTCCATGCTGTCACGTACGACTATGTATATCGGTGATCTTGCACCCCGGCGGCGCGATTGAATGAATAATGGTTTCGGCAACTCGTTATTTACGGACCATAGGACCAGATCAGCCCGCGCGATGCTCTCCTCACCGACAAAAAAGACGCCTTGTCCCCGTTGTTTAAAATAGGGTAATAAAATCAGCTTTACACCCTGAGCAAAAAATCTATTGGTATCAATTACGCATATAGTCATGATCTTATTCATTGAGTGTCCCCGACTGATTCAGTTGAGCGGCGAATCTCCACGTTAAAAAGTACATCGTCAGGAAATAACAGGGCTGCCTCACGACGATAATGCTCTGCCAGTTGGTATTGCTGCTGGTAGTGCAATATGGATATCAGGCTGGCGTAAACATTGGCATCAATACGGCGGGTCAGATAGCCCTGTGCCCAGCGGGCATAACCCGTAAGCAATGCTTCATTTTGCGTCTGGTTATAGGTCAGTAAGGCATTTACCTGTTCATCAAAGTCCACGCGTTCCTGATGTACCCAGCGCGAAAGCGCCGGCATTGCGCGCACCTCCTTAACATCAATAAGACCGTTCCGTTCTGCACGGGTGAGCGTCAGGCCGCCTTGCAGGGTGAAAAACATGAGCACTAATGTGGCTGCCGCTGCCAGAGGGAGTAGATACTGCAATGTGAGGCCAGCAAAGCGTGGTAAGGGTTTACGCTCTGCTATACCACTGACCTGGCACTCCAGTGTTCCCAAGATGATCAGGAAAATCATAAAATGCAGCGCAGACAGGTAAAAAGGGTGCTCAAGCTGGGTGTGCAGCGCCATTGGTAGTAACAGCAGACAGAGAGCTATCTGTTCGCCGGCCTGGTTGCTGCCTGCAGCGATTTCACGTCGATCCATTTGCCACGCGCGTACCGCAAGGCGCAAGCCACCTGATATCAGCAGCCCCATACCAAGAAGGGCTACAACACCGCCTTCCACCCACCAGAGCAAAAGCTCATTATGGGGATGACTGGCGATCTCTGTCACTAGCGTGGGCGGCACCTGGTTAATACGATAGTGAAGGAACTGGTATTCAAATCCGCCATAGCCCCAACCTGAGAAGGGTCTTTCGTCAATCATGCGCAGCGTGTCGCGGAGCATAGTCCAGCGTGCGTGGTTGGACGCATCATGAGCTATGTACTCCAGATTGCTTTCGGCAGTTGAAAGCAGCATCGAAGCAACGCCAGTCACAACCCCGATGACTATTAGCATCGCGGCTCTCTTACAGGCTAAGGGTGATGCATTTTTAAAACGCAACAGGAACAGCACTGCAACCAATGCCCCGCCCAGCCAACCTACCCGGGACTGTGTCCATACCAGTAAGGCAGGCATAACCAGCAGCGAAAATATCAGGAAAGCCTGGCGACAGTGCTCATGCCATGCCTTACGCAGGATAAAACCCGGTAGCAGAAACAGCATCAGCGCCAACGCCAACCCGGTGGCCGTAAAACTCGCCAGTATATTCGGCTGCTGGAAAATGCCATAAGGGCGATTACCCTTTACAGGAACCCAGGCAAACTCGGGGAAAAACAACTGCACCAGCGCCAGAACCGCCTGCCCGCAGGCCGCCAATAGTAGAATCAGCCACAGCACCTGGCGCTGATCCCGTCGAAGACGCAACTGTAGCCAGGTAAAATAAAATACGAGGCCGGCAAACAAACCGGCTAAACGCCAGGCCGCACGCGGTGCTGCAGCCGGATCGGCATACAATAGCGGAACGGTAAGCACGGCCACACCAACGATAAACATCGGTAATGCAATAGTGCTAAAAATTATTTTCTTAGCTTTGAAGTTCAGGGTGATTATAAGTATAAATAGTGCCATTGTAGCCCATGAAAAAATATTCATAGGCAACGACAGGCCTGTAGCTCCTTGATTCAAGAAGTAGCCATGCATGCCAAAAAACGAGATTATAACCGGGCAGGCGAAAATAACCTTTTGCATCAATAGAGCCCCATAAAAATAATTTTAATAAATAAAAAATCAAGACCTGACTCAGGCATTAAGATGCGATAAAGAAATCATCTTCCACAGTTAAATAATCTAAAGAAAAATATTGATAAGGCGTGTGTCATATTTTCATTCTTTAAGCGTCATGATAAATTTTTTCATTGATTTGAAAAAGCTTACGCCATAATTGGACTAGGTTTTCACTCAATTAGGGAAAGTATGGAAACCCTACTTGCACGAATACAGCAAAGTTTTACAACTTTCCAATTCCATATTTTCAGCCATTATAAGGGTGACAAACAAGTACATGGTCGGGGTTTCCCACCAATAGTGTGATATTACTTGTTATTCGTATGCAATGTTAAAATTAGCCACCGCGCTAAAATCACCTTTCTTGATTTTTCGTTCGCTAAGAGCATCCGGTTCAGCCATTACATAAGCCTGGAGAAAGATAACGTTGTTGCCATCGGTAATATCCTGCCCGCGACTTTGTTTATTTAACGCTAACGCAACACCATCTTGTGTCTCCAGGCCGATGGCGATACCACTGGCTTCACTACCACTGGCTGGAGCAAGCAGCCCAGGCAGGCTAATGCTCTCCGTGCCGCTGAACGTTACTTTTACTGTATTTCCTAATGTCGTATCACAGTCCATAAGGCGCAGCTGGAATGGCTTGCTGAGAGTGCGCGTATTCAAATACAGGTATTTATCGATTACTGAACCAAAATTAACTGCAATACTTTCATCTTCAGGAAGAAGCGTACAGGGTTCCGCCACCAGATTACCACTATAGGATACATTTACTGATGGTGCAGAGGCGGCCTGAGCTGTATTAATTGTTGCCAATACTAAGATCAATCCATAGCTTGCTTTTTTTAAATGCACTTCATTACTCCTACGGATATTCCAGCTGCAACATGGCGGACGAGATAAAATGTTCACCGGGTAAATCAGCTCCTTTCCGTTTTACGGGTGTTGCTACAAAGGTCAACGAAGTCTGGTCGGCCGAAACAGGAAGCGTCGTTCCCACGTTAAAATCCGTCAGAACGCCGTTAACCGACTGGCTACGTAAGTTAATGCCAAAGTCCGTAATATTGCTTTTCACTGCGGCATTATCAAAAGCTGTAACATCGCCGACGTATCGGACGACGACGTCTTGACCGTTACCCGAACATTGGTACATCATATTGAATGTCTGTGCGTAATTCTGGCCATCGATTTTATTAACACCTACTTCGTCAAAAGAGATTTCAATTGGCTGGCCATTATTTATTTCACAGGGGGGGTTCTCCATTAAGGTACCATGAAAAGTCATGTTATCATCCGCCATAACGGGAGAAGCCAACCATGCACTGACTATGCATAACACCAGGGCTACTAGCAAAATTTTTATCTTCATCTGTTTATCACCTTTCACTGGTACGCCACCATCAGAGTTGCGCCAGCATTAAACTCTCCACCCGTTAGCGTAGCCCCCGCCTTTTTTACCGGGACTGCCTGCAATACAGGTTTATCGGGATAGGTGAATTGTACCCAGTTATTAATGGTTAATGGCTGCCCGTTTGCCCGTAGCGCTATCCCAAAATCAGCGATGTTCGTTTGTAGTGCACTGGTATCGAAAAAGGTCTGATTTCCCATGACCATTAGTTTCATAGCGTTGGAGAAGTTACCATTACATTCAAGACTGTAATCTACTAATCTTAGGTAATTGATGCCGTCTACGTTCTTCGTAATTACATTAGTACCGAAGTCCACGTCGATCGTTTTATCCCCGTTAATGATGCAGGGAGGAGGAGCGACCACGGTGACTTTTACCTGAACCGTCGACATAGCAGCACCCGCGCTAAAATTCCAAATAGACATAATTGAAACCAGTAAAGCTAAGGCAGCAGCAGCATGATTGTTTTTTATTTTCACAGGAATCTCCTCAGTTATAACTGAGCTGAAAATCTACCGCTGCGCGGTAAGCTCCGGCCACCAGGGGTGCCGGAGTTCGTTCAGCCGTCACGGTATAAGTCAGACTGTCCTGGCCTTGAGCAAGGA
The DNA here is from genome assembly GCF_014773485.1 of Erwinia aphidicola. GTDB lineage: Bacteria > Pseudomonadota > Gammaproteobacteria > Enterobacterales > Enterobacteriaceae > Erwinia > Erwinia aphidicola. The sequence continues at coordinate 12,908 of NZ_JACXBP010000009.1, forward strand.
ACAGGGGGACGCCACGACTCCCAAGCCGCACATCATGCCCGCTGCCGTCTAGCAAGCGCAGCCCAAGTCCGGAAACTCCATCTGCTCTGATTAGCTGAGGGTTGTCCATATCAGCGGGAGCAATGAAGCTAACGCTGACCGTCGGCTGTATAGCTGCCCAGTACCGGGCGCCAGTCCGTTCATCACGCTGACTGGCAGAGTTTCGTAAGCAGTCCGTTAGTCTCAGTTCGAAAGCAACTGGCGAAGCCCTTTCCCCAGGGGAACTTAGTTGTGCTGTACCGGCTTCTCCGAGCCAGATATCCTGACGTGCGCTATTCATCTCCAGCCGACAAGCGCTTTCAGTCAACACACCCTGTATATGCAAGGTGCCGTTAGCACCCTCTACCTCCCAGTTATCTGCCGCGTGTAGCGGCAGCAACGTCATCTGGATCGCGCACAACGTTATCGCTAACGCACCGATGTAACTGTAATAGCGAAAATCATTAAGCCAGCGATCTGAGTTTGCTTTTTTATTATTGTTTTCAGTCATTTTAGTTACCTCATGAAACACTAAGCTTTTTAATCGTTATGCACGATTTGTTTGGTTATGGCGCTTTTTTATTCTGAACAACCTGACAACTGCTTCCGCTACAGCTGAAACTCAGCTGTGGCCGCCCGCCGTAATCGTTAATGTAGGTCAGTACCGGTGTGGTACCTACACTCGCAGCACTGACTGTCAGCGGTGCGTTACTCATAGGTGGCACCATGAAAGGTTCAAATCCTTTCGCGCCGGCACCTGCGATCTTGTTGCTGGCATCCACGATAGTGACGTAGTAAGGCGTGGGATTGTTTACCACAAACTTGTCACCTTGCCTGGTCAGCGTCATCTGTTCCTGAGCCGGCGCTGCATTTTTTTGAATTGCAATCGCGGCGGGGCGGTAAAAGAGCTTGATACGCGTCTGTAGCGCTATCTGCAGCGTGTTGGGCTTATCGCTTTTAGGCGGTATTTCACGCAGGTTAAAGTAGTACAGACTCTCTCGATCCTGTGGCAGTCGTTTAGTTAGCGGTAGGGCCTGGATTTTAATCTGGCTTGGCTTACCCGGTTCGATGCGCTGCACTGGTGGCAGGACCGTCATCGGTTCCTGGATTTTTTTGCCAGACTCATCTTCCAGCCAGCCTTGAGCCAGGTAAGGCAGCTGCTTATTCTGATTGCTGATATTTAGGCTGATCGATGATTGATCTCCGTTGAAAATAACTCGGGTACGGTCAAGAGCAATCGCGGCTTGAGCCTGCTGTGCAACTATTGAGAACATCCACGCTGCTGCCAGGGCCGTCGTCAAAATATATTTTTGTTTCATCGCTAATTTCTCATGTTTTATTAATGTGGTTCACCAGATACAATTCAGGTTTTAATCGAGCTTATGATTGAGCTGTTTTTTTTGTCATATTCTGCTTACTGTCATCTGTAACAAGGTTTTCCGCTGCCATTACATGGCAGGGCAGTAGCAGATTGCTCTGCAAGTCTATTAATAGCGGAGCCGGTAGGTTTATTTCGCACTTTGCCGTACCATCCCAGTGCACCATCATGCGATCGCCTGCGTTAATTCCGCTCAGATATACGCTTCCGCCATCATTAACAATCCCTGTCTCCTGCTTACGACTGTTCAGGACAGTTGCCCCGAATGGTGGAGAACTACCGTCGGCCAGCTTAATAATGGCCATCGCTTTTTCTCCCGCGATTACACCAAATTTACGATAGCCGATCGCACCTTCAGTCAGCGTGGCCTGAACCACCGATTTAGTTGCCTCTGCGTTCTCACCTAGCTTGTTAAGGTCGATACTGGCCTTATTTCGGTAGTAGCTGCTGACATCTGCCACGACCACTTTGCCCCAGGCATTGGTATTTGATGTTGCACCATACCCACGTACTGGCACATCCGGCACTCCCTCGGTATCCAACAGCATACGTGTCCCACCCATCATGCCCGCACGGTGAAGCGCTCCGCCTTCTGGAGTAAGAGTCGCACCACCTTGAGCAGAGAATCCGACTGCGCTGTAACGCCCTTCCTGATAGCTCGCGTTAGCACTTAATCGCGCCATATCACCGTCGTGATTATAGTAACCACTCACATTAGCTCCGCTACGAGACGTTCCCGTAGACAGTTGGTAATTGTTGTTTTCATCAATGCGGTCGTAATAACCCACTCTGTGAGTGATATCTTTCCGATCAACGGTGGCGTTGTAACTGACGTTGCCATTGTTACCCCACGGCATTGACAGCGATAGATACATACCGTCATCATCACTACCGTTGTAACGGTTACGATAAGCCGACAGTGACATGCTAAGATTCTTAAAGCGGCCGATATCAAAATAGCGTGATAGTGTCATGTTGTAGCGATCGTTAGCCGGGCGATCCCAGTACGTTTGATGGCTGTAATTCAGATATGCACTTAGCCCTAAATCACGAAACTGCTTATTGAAAGAGAGCGTGTACATTTCCTTACTGCCACCAACCCGGTAACCGTTATTATGCGCGTCGAGGTATTCGCTCATGCTCATAAAATCCTCTTCCGAGAAACGGTAGCCTGCAAAAGTTACCTGACTGTCGATCTCTTCGAAGGTCTTTGAATAGCTGACCCGATAAGATCCGCCGCTAAGCGTCTCCGCTTCTCCTGGCAGTTTTGCCCGCGACTGCGTGGCATCAAACGACAACGCACCTAAGATCATCAGATCGCGACCGATACCGACTGAAAGGGCGTTGTAATCGCCCCCAAACAGGGCCCCACCGTATAACGACCAGCCGTTGCTTATTCCCCAGGAAAATTCACTGGTACTAAACACTGGACCGTTTGAGCGGTGCGCAATGTCAGATGGTTTTCCGGCGGCGAACTTAAAGCGCACCGAACCCGGTCGCGTCAGGTATGGAATGTTGGCAGTATTCATAGTGAACTCCTGCACGCTGCCATCTTGTTCTTCTACCCGCACGACCAACTCGCCCGAGACCGCATCGTTGATGTCCTGGATGCGGAATGGCCCTGCAGCAACCTGAGTTTCATATAAAATCCGCCCCTGCTGGCTAATGACCACTTTGGCGTTAGTTTTCGCTATGCCGACAACTTCCGGGGCATAACCTCGCAGGTTAGGCGGTAGCATATTGTCGTCCGATACCAGGCTTGCGCCAGTAAAGCGGAAGCTGTCGAACATACCGGAATCAAGATAACTTTCTCCAATGGTCAGCTTGGATCGCAGAGCAGGAAGGGCTCGATAAGCATAATATCGGCTCCAGTCCAGTCTTTTAGTCGCTGCCTGGCCGCTTCCGGCCTGATGGTCGACATTACCTTGCCAATCCGCGCGTAGCCTCCATGCCCCCACGTTTGCTCCTGCGGTTCCGGCACCACTCAGGGAATAATTTTGGTTGCCATTAAGCTGTTGACGCTGTGTTTGAGCATTAACGTTGTAGTCAAAAATTATTCCTGGAATTCCTTCATCCCAGCGAGAAGGTGGATCCCAGTCCGGCGAGGAATACTCCAGATATGCCTGTGGAATACTCAGGTATAAGGAGGACGTCGCAAGATCAGGGCGCACTTCCATCCCCTTCAAGCTATCAACATTTAAACATCCACCTTGATGCCACCAGAGCAGATCTTGAGCTACATCGGGCTTTAAACCAAGCAGGCCAACCAGCTCTGGTGACAAACAGGCACGACTTCCTTTGGGATCATTTTCCGGTGGAAAAAAATTGACGACCTGCTCAGGAATGTCATCTTTATTGATGTGTATAGCCATGGTGTAGGCTCCTGGCATAATATACCCACCGCGAGAAAACTGACTCAGGTCAATATTGCTCCGGTCGTTAACGTCCAGCACATCAATGTTGAATTCAATCGTTTCTGCAGCCCAAATTGAGGAACTCCCAATAGCCAAAGAAATGCTCAACCCCAATGCATTAAGACGAAAGATTTTCCTCGTTGTGGATAATAACCCAACCATAAAACCAGACCTTTAAAATGAAGAGCAACAGTTATTGTTACAATCAATTCCCGGCGTTCAATAATAAGCCATTTTTAACCGTATTGATGATTTGTATCTACCAGAAACTAAGAGCTGCTTGTTGGAAACAAGCCTCATTGTATAATCCAACTTCATGCTTCCATGGCTTATTTCTCGCATAGGCATGGCTTCGCCAGGGATCGCACTGTTCCCTTGGGAATCTTTTATTTCAAGTGCGATTCCTTTAGCATCCCCATCTATCCCAAAAAACTTACCGTCTACATTGCCGTCGAAGGTTACCTGGAAATACTGCCAGCCAGGTAAACTTGAGTGAGGGCGTGTAAGCTCACAGTTAATCAACTTGATACTAAATGGTTTTGATCTCCCAAAACCCTCCTGAATTATCTCACCAGTTGGCACTGTATCCATATCAATAGTCTGGTCGCGACTTCCTGATGAAATAGCACATGCACTATCAATAATAGCTCCTTCCATATTGACAATGCCCCATCCTGAGAAAGTGGCAGAGGCTTGCGACACAGAAAAAAACGAAGCCAGTATTATCAACAATGAAGGAGGCACTACCCAATAATGATGTTGAGTCATAACCTTGATAACCATTTGAGTCATTTATAAAGCATGCGGAATTTTCCGCATGCTTGAATATTGCTACATCAAAAAATATTACTGATAGGCCATGGTGAAGTCGGCCACGCTGGTGAAGTCACCAGGGATAACAGCTTCGGATGCATTATCACCCTGCAGATAAGCTCGGAAACGCAGGATGTTTTTACCTTCAATAACCTTCTGAGTTGAAGTTGCTTCACCCATTTTGATGAGTTTACCAGCAGTATCGGTCAGTGCGATGCTTGCACCTTTGGCTGCGCCGTTGATAGCCAGGCGACCGCTTTCATTTTCAACACCAGTAAAGGTTACAGAAACATTCTCTTTACCTTCTTCAATTTCGCAGTTTTCCAGTAAAATCTGGAATTCTTTTGGTGTAGACTGGCCACCGTTCTTCAGGGCAACTTTAGAAACCTGGCCGAGGTTAACAGTCTGGTCAACAGACTCAGGGTTGATTGAGCAAGGAGCGTCAATGATAGAACCTTCAAAGTTAACTACACCCTGACCCTGGTTGGCCGCATGAGCCACAGAGGATGCACCGAAAGCAATTACTGCTGCCATCATGATTTTGTTCAGTTTCATTTTTATCTCCAAATTTTTTAAGGTTAGCTTTTCTACGCACTCTCTATTTACGTAGTAGTCACAACAGCCTGGTGAACATTGCATTACATACGTCTCTGTTCTGTTGTTGCGATAGGACATACTTTATCGGAGAACGGCATTGGTGGTTATTTGTATTGCAAAATAGACAAAAAACAGATTTTTGTGCTATTCTACTATCTCAGTACAGTTTTATTTAGAGTTAAAAAAAGGTTTGTCAGCATCGTCAAAGATGCATTTTCTGGCTTTGTTAATGAAAAAAATTATCTATTTTTAATAAAAATTGACAAAATAGGCTTATGCTAGATAAAAGCATTGAAAAAATTTCCATAAACACAGGTATGGCGCATGTACTTCATTTTAAACAAGGGCTTGAAATTCAACCCTGACGTTAATGAGATCTCCCTCATAAATGATCAACACAACAGTGTGGTGCTTTCAAAACCAGCCACTAGGCTGCTTTTAACTTTAATTCAGAATGCTAATAATGTTGTGACGCGAGATTTTCTACTAAAAAATGTTTGGGAGGATTATGGATATACCCCATCAAACAACAACCTTTACATGGCTATCAGTGAGTTGAGAAAGGCATTCACATCTCTTTGGAAGGATATTGAACTAATAAAAACAATTCCAAAAGTTGGTTTGACGCTTGAGGCTGCTATTGATGTTTTCGAGATAAAAGATGGTGTTTCAAACACACAACTATCAAGCGACACCAATCCAGCAGAAAAAGAGATAAATAGTGAAACTGTTTCCTTGGTAGAGGTTGAGGAATTACCAGTATCTGACAATGAATTGGAGACATATTTCCTAAAAGATAAGAGATCTCACGTAAAAATTAAAGCTTTAATATCATTAGCGATAGTGATACCATCAATACTATATTTCATTTCGACTTTCGAAAGGAAGCTTCCCATTGGTGTTTCAAAAGATGAATATGCATTTAAATATGGAACTTGCGACGTTTTTAGTCACGACATTTCTTTAGGTCATGTGCCGGATAAAGAAATCTTCAAAAGCAATATCATCGAAAAGTTAAAGCAATACGATATATCCTGTATAAATGTTAAAAAAAACATTTACTACCAAACTACTTTTGGGAGAGGGGGTAATAAGCAAAATTATTTTATAGCTGCATGTACCTATATTCATAACTCTGACTCTAGAAAATGTGAAACTATTCATGAATTCGGTGAATAAATAAAATGAAAATAAAAATTCAGAATGTGATGTTAGTAATCTCAGTGATAATATCTATGACGCTGGTTTTTTATGCAAAGAAAAAAGAGAATACATTCTCTTGCTCTTCGCATGTTGACTATTTTTTTCCGAAAGGGTCTTTGCATTCAGATTTTCAAATCCTTATGTACAGTGATGAAACTGGGTTAATAATACATAGAGGGAGTTTAATTGTTGGGCAGGAAAAGTACCTTATAAATAGACAAATAGATTTCATCATAAAGAATAAAAACAAAGGTGGACTCTTAACTTTGAAGCTCACAGGGGTTGAAAAGAATCCTAATGATAGCGTGCCAGATGAGGATGCTTGGAATAAATCTTACTCACCCGGGTTGCAGTATTATCCATTAGTGTTGAAAACTAAAGGTGGTGATATTATCATAACGGAGAATGCATCACCTCTATATGTTTGTTCTCAGAGTAATTAAGTTCACTCAAGAATTTCACTTATGCATATAGATAATTAACAGCATGGTAAAATTCCCTTTATCATATAAAGAAAAGATTCTGGGATGTAAAGTACATGCGCTAAGATAATTTTAAATATCCTGATGTTAATAAATTAGATATTAATATCAGGATGTGATTTTTGTGTGTGCTTTTATGGGGGGGGGCGGGGTTTTGAAGCTGAAAATTCCTCGTAATCAACTTCCCTTAACAATTATATAACTCAAGTAACCATGCTCTAAGTAGGACTTCATGAGCCCTTTATCTGATATTGTTTCACGTTTAAAAATAAGTAGCCAAAGAGTCGTTAGTTTTGAGTTTAAAAATAATACTAAAGCGGTTTTTCCAGAATATGATGGAATGAAGATCTATATAGCAAAAAAAGGCCGACTTTTTTTTAAGGCACAAGGTGATAAAAAAATATACCCTTTTAATGAAGGTGATATTGTAATTTTATCAAGTGGAAAGGCATTTGATATTTTTGACCACGACTCAGCGGAATGCATCGATATAGATAAAATCCAAGTGGTAAAGGGGGGCTCCACTTTTTTTACCAACGGAGGTGACGATTTCTCTTTTATCGGATGCAGGTTTGTGCTTCATATAAATGAAACGATTCGTTTTATCACTGCTTTGCCTGAGCCTATAATTATTTCAGCGCAAAGTGAAGAGAACAACGTGATCAGCGATTTCTTAATTCATCTTTTTTCAGAGATAAAGAAGCCTAAGCCGGGTAGTGAGTTGATTACTGAGCACTTATTGCAAATAATTCTGACACAAGCACTAAGAGTTCATATTTTTACAGGAGCGTCAGGAGGTGAGGAAGGTATGTTTTATGCTTTGACGGATAATAATATTGGCCCTGTTCTAACCTGTTTGCACCAGCAGCCTGGAAGAAAGTGGCTTTTGGATGAACTTGCAAGCGTTGCTGGTATGTCACGCTCTGCTTTCACCTCAAAATTTAGAAGGCTGCTGGGGTGTAGTGTTAAAAAATATATTCGTATATGGCGCTTCAGTCTTGCAATAGATCGCATGATAAGGAATAAAGAAACTATAAGTCAAATTGCATTTGACTTGGGTTATGAGTCCGAAAGCGCTTTTAGTACCGCTTTCAAGAAAGTAATGGGAGAGTCTCCCAGGAATTACATTAGCAATCTTTATTAGTCAGGTTTTTTTTGAAGGGATATTTAGAATTTACCCGTCAAAGCAGATGATGCCAAGATTTTGTTTCTGCATAAAATTATTTTGGCGATGGCGGTATTAATAAAGAGTAATCACTATCGTATCTCTCTAACGGTTTTTACATGAATTGTATTTCCTGTTGTCTTATTCACCCATTCAGGATTTAAATTACTTTATGACAGTGCTAGGCTAAGTGGTGAGTGATAGACTTAACGAGTTTTATATATTCAATACCCTATTTAAAAAGCCTAATAGCAATAAGCAAAAAGATAATTTCTCTAAAAAAATAAAATGTATTTTAATTAATTATGATGAATCTTCACGCCTTTAATGTCATTAGCTTGATCAAAAGTTGATATGTCGGGTTATAGAGATTGCTGCGCTTAAATTCCCCATAAGGACAGATCGCCGTCGCGGAGGGACATAAGGTGTGATGGCTAAAGCCATAGTTTTCACAGGGGCAAAGGCAGTGATATACTCGCCGCCTCTGCAAAAGGGAAGATCGTCGTCTCCGGTGAGGCGGCTGGACTTCAAATCCAGTTGGGGTCGCCAGCGGTCCCGGGCAGGTTCGACTCCTGTGATCTTCCGCCAAAGAATGTCCGCATGATTCCTGGTTAATTCTTTAATTTACTTAAAATCATAAAGTTATGATGTTTCGTTGTCCGTAATAGTCCCTGGTCATCTCCCGAAATCCGTGAAAAATATGTATAGTGGTGTGTATAGATTCCTTATACACAAAATTAGCTTATACACATGCCACTTACTGACCTTCAAATCCGACGCGCAAAGGCGCAAGACAAGCCTTTCACCCTGAGCGATGGACTGGGTTTATCACTACTCATCAATCCCGATGGGAGTAAGGGCTGGAGATTCCGTTACCGGTTCGCAGGTAAAGCTCGCCTGATATCCTTTGGTTCCTACAGCCTCGTATCACTTGCAGAAGCGCGGGAAAAACGCGATGCGGCGCGTAAACAGGTTGCTAACGGGATAGATCCCGTTGAGGAGCGCAAAGTGCAGAAACTGGCGCAGCAGCTCTCAAGCGAGAACTCTTTTGAAGCAATAAGTCGGGAATGGCATGCTAATAAAGCCGATCGCTGGACCCTGGCATACCGCGAAGAAATCATTAAGACATTTGAGCAAGATGTTTTCCCGTACATCGGTAAACGCCCTATCAGTGAGATCAAACCTCTGGAACTACTTGAGGTGCTACGACGAATAGAGAAGCGTGGTGCACTAGAGAAAACACGTAAGGTGCGTCAGAGATGCGGTGAGGTTTATCGCTACTCAATCATAACTGGCCGTGCTGAATACAACCCAGCTCCTGATTTAGCAATAGCTTTGGCCGTTCCTAAGCAAAAGCACCATCCGTTTTTATCCGCCGAAGAGCTAACTCATTTTGTTAGAGATCTTGAAGCGTATACCGGCAGCATCATCACGAAAAATGCGACTAAGATTGTTATGCTAACTGGCGTCAGAACTCAGGAGATGCGCTTCGCGACGTGGGATGAGGTGGACCTTGAGAAAGGCATCTGGGAGATCCCAGCGGAACGGATGAAAATGCGTAGGCCTCATATCGTGCCGCTTTCTACTCAGGTTATCGATCTCTTTAAGCAGCTAAAACCTATTACGGGCCATTATTCATACATTTTCATAGGCAGGAACAACCGCAGTAAACCCATTTCTAAGGAAACAGTTTCGCAAGTAATTGAATTGTTGGGTTATAAGGGGCGAGCTACAGGTCACGGTTTTCGACATAGCATGTCGACAATTTTGCATGAAAAAGGGTTTGATAGTGCATGGATTGAAATGCAATTAGCTCATGTAGATAAAAATAAAATTCGCGGGATATATAATCATGCCCAATATTGGGAAAGTAGAAAGAAAATGATGCAATGGTATAGCGATCTTCTTACAGATAAAGAGTGGTGAAAATCATGAGTGCAAGTTTAGAGGATATTAAGGACTTTGACTTCATTATCTCTGAAGCATATAGAATAACTGATGGGTTGAACTTATCTAATTTCAGGGATTTTTATGATAAAGAGTATAATCGTCCGCACGGTTCTATAGGTATGACTATAAATCCACCTTATGATCTTCTCGGTAAATATAAATCCATTCCAAATAGGCAGATACATCTTTCATACGTTTCAAGAGAAGCACTATATGCTATTGCAGCCAGATTTATAAAATCGAATAGATTAGAAATGCTGGTTAATGTTAGTGAGTTTGTTGACAGTCTTAAAAGAGCGTTATACATACATATCTTTATTGATAATGGCGATGATGGTAAAAAAGGTTATACTCAACTCCTTAATAAAGCACTAAAAATAACAAGAAGAGGGATGTCTGAAGAAGAGTTCTATTTTCCAATTTTAGCTTTAGGGTTAAAAAAAGAAAGAATCTCTATTGGTTGTGCTGAAATAATATCTTCAAAGCAAATGTATTCTATGATCGGTGATAAACTTACGGAACATCACATTGAATTATCCAAAAGTTTTTGTTCTGCAAATAAATTCCCATACGAACACTACTTAAAAATTCCCGTCAGCAAACGTTCAAAACAAAGCCGAGAGAGAATTTCTAAAAACGTGGCAAGTTTCGTAGTTGGGATACTTCAACTCTTTAGTGAGCACTATCAAATACCATCAAGTTTTTTGAGTTTATCAATTAACCCCTACCCTAATTATGAGGGGTTTTATTTTACTAAAAAATCTGATGGTGATTTTAACTATAATCATTCTTCCAATGGAAGGATATTCGAGAGTGACAAGTTCTGGAGTAATTTTGAAGCCGATTATAATTCTGATTTGGGGGTCGTTTTATCTCAACTGATAAAGTTAGCATTAGAACCAAGTGAAAGATCTATCATTGCGGATCGATTGATAGATGCAATATATTTTTTTAGTAGTGCACAGCAAGATAAAGATGAAAGTTCGCGCATAGTGAAGTTAGCAACAGCTCTTGAAAGACTGGTGAGTCTACCAAGTGAGAAAAAAGATTCATCTACTACCAAGAACTTTGTGAGCCGAGTTTCATTATTAGCCTCCATTTATTATCAAAATGAGAAAGACTGGCGTCAGATTTCAAAAGAAATGTATGAAATTAGATCTGATATAGCTCATGGCGCTTGGTCATTATATAGAGAAGTGCAGCCTTTGTACTCTTCTAGATATAGTGAGTTAACAAGTAAAGTAATCTTTTCCGCATGTATTGGATTCTACAAAAGAAGTTTTACGACCATTAATAATGATAAATTAGTGAAAGAATTTTTCGATTTTCTTGAAAATGCTCTAGATAACAATGAATCGTAATTATCACCTTCGCGCGCAATGCTACCCCCTCCTCGCCTGCCCGCTTTATCGGTCGTATTTAATGCAGCTGCATGGGGTGGCTTAGGCCGCACTGTGCCTGCCTTTTCCGGGGATTATGTACCCTGCAATCTGCATGCAAAACCATGCATCTTATGCATGCACGGCTCTTTACAAAGCGGGCTGGCCAAAAAAAAAGGCTTTCGAAAGGCAAACGGCGGGCATAAAAAAGCCGCTGTGCGGGCAGCGGCCGGATGCGGGGTTAGTGTGACCGGAAGGCTGAACCATAGCGCCCGATTGTTTGTGCCTTACTCTGCGGCTCTGGAGCCACCGGCTCCGGTTCCTGCTGAGGCGGACAGGTAATGACTTTAGTGATGTTTTCATGCGTCTTGAACGTGCATGAGCAGTCGAGGTTAGTGCACTGGTGATAGCGCTCCTTCACCTGTTCGGACATATACCGGCTTGATTTGGCATGTGCCGGACTTTTGCAGAACGGGCAGTGCATCATGCCTGGTTCTCCTTCTGACTGTTTCTTTCACTTTTTGCTTTACGCTCGCTTATCAGCGTGTGAATGGAAGCAGGGCTATTGTACAGACGCATATCCACGCCGGTCAGCGCGGGGCGATGCATACCAATCTCAGACAGTACCGGCTCGGTACTCATATCCAGCTGCGAGCTCTCCGCCAGGTCAACCAGCCGCTTACCGACTTCGCGGGCGAGTATCACCGCAGGTTCTTCGTGTAGCGGGTCGGTCTGGCGGCCGGTGTCGTTGAGACGGAGTGACATCAGCTTCAGAATAATACCGCGTATCAGCGTCGGACTGAGGGTGCGCATGGCAGCATTCCACTGTTCCTCCGCGTACTGCGTGAATGCAGTTCTGTGCGCGCTAACCCAGGCGCGGCCGGTGGATACGGCGGCAATCATCTCGCCCTCATGCTCAAACTCCAGCACCTCAATCAGGCCGGCGAACTCGTCGGCCAGCTCGCGGCTGGCGATGCGCTGGCTGTGCTCGGCGCGCATCTCTGGCGTAATTGCCCCGCGCAGGTCACGAAAGCGGGTGCGCCAGCTGGTTTCCGCTTCTTTCCCGTTATCAATAGCCGCCTCACGCTCTTTTTTGCTACGGGCAATTGCGGCGGTGATGTCGTTTATTTTCATCATCTGCGCCGTATGGGCGGTGCGGGTCTCTTCCAGGTGCTTCAGGGCGGGGCTTTTTTCCGGGGTGCTCATAGCGTTATCTCTCCGTCTGTAAAGTATGTCGCTATTCTGTCGTTCACCAGCGGGCAAATCATTTCATTGCCTCTTGCCTGTCGGTGAGCAAACAGACCTGCCTCAGCCCTGACATACCCCCTTTGAGATTTTAGTTTTAATAAAAACTATTCACTACTATTCACCTTTAGAAAAAAGACAGTAAATACAGTAAGTAAAGAGGTGAATACTTCGATGAAGTGTATTCACTAAGTGTTCACCACTGTTCACCTTTGTTATGAAGAGCCTTTTCTCTGGCGAGCTTTTTTGAATGTTTAAATCTTTTAATTTCATGAGTTTGATAGGTGGAATATTTGAATGGCACTCATTGGCATTTGTTGGCATACAGGGTGTAACAGAAACGGGTTTTGGTCATTTCTAAGCAAGAGGCACCTTGTTGCATCCGGGATAAATATGCTGAAAATAAGAGGTTACCGAAACAGTACCGCCGGAACCGGCCAGCGCCGCCCGGATACACAAAACGAGGTAACACCATGCTTTGCGCTTCCCCTTCATCATCCCCGGCCATTCCGCCAGTTAGCCATCTGCACTATCCGCGTGACCACTTTATGCGCCTGCCGGAAGTCATCAGCACCCGTCGCCAGACGTGTTCGCTCATTTACGACTTAATCAGCAGCGAGCTGCTACTTAGCGCATTTCACTCGTCGGTAAGAACGCCACCCGGCGGGCGCCAGGGGGAACAACAGGATTCAATTATGTTTCAGAATGATCACGTTCTGACAGATTGCTGATCAAAACATCTCAATCCGTTGACCTCTTTTTATTAGCAATGATTTTCTGGTGTTTTGATGAATTAACTCAGACTTATGCTCTGAATTATATTTGATATCAGAAATTTTGAACTGCGATTATTTTTTAGCCTGAAATCTAATGAGCACTATTTAACATTATTCAGCACTATTTAGTAATCAGCGCCCCAGACGAACCTTTAATTAGCTCATTATCTGAGCTTTTGGAGCTTGTTGCATCCGGGGTAAATATGCTGAGAATAAGGGGTTACCGCAACAATTCCGCCGGAACCGGCCAGCGCCGCCCGGATACAAAAACGAGGTAACACCATGCTTTTAGTTTCTCCATCATCCGCCCCTGCCACCCCGCCAGCGGGCCATCTGCACTACCCCCGTGACCGTTTTATGCGCCTGCCCGAAGTCATCAGCACCTGCGGCCTGTCGCGCTCAACCATCTACGACTTAATCAGCCGGGAACAGTTCCCGTCGCAGATTTCCCTCGGCGGCAAGAACGTCGCCTGGCTGGCGTCAGAGGTTGACGACTGGATGCAGGCCCGTATCGCGCAGCGCTCAGGCGGTGCAGCATGATCGCGCTCAACATTGGCACCCGTACTTTCCCGCTGACGCCTGACGAAGCTGCGTACGTGGCTGAAAACCTGCTGGCCGCCGCAGCGGGGAAGACCGGCGTTATTCCCGCCTTTAACAGCGGCGCGCACGGGTATATCTGCGTGCGAACGGAGCGGCAGAAGCCTGAAGCCGTAAACGGCGCAAAAGAGAAAGTGTCGTTCCGATCAAATCCGCAGCAGTCCGATCACGTCCTGACCGATTGCTGAGGAAAAAGCCCCGATGTGTGAAAAAAGCCTTTTCTCTGGCGAGCCGCCGGTCTATAGTTTTCCCGCTGCCGCAAAATCGGCAGCCGGGCGTAGGAACCCGAGTTACTCAATGGCGACACAGCACGCGCCACGCGTGTTTTTTTGTGTCTTCGCCTCAGTGCACCCATTTAACGGGCAACGGTTCTCACGCCGTTATACCGTCTGCGTAATGGTGGCCCGGGCGGGGCAGCCTTCGGGCTGGCCGGTGTTCATTGAGGCCGGTATTCCTACCCCCGTCCGGGCTACCACCCATGAGTGTAGGAACTCCGGTGGTGGCGTTAACCGCTACTCAATGGAGACTGCCATCATGGCTACGGTTCACCTTACCGCTCACCCCGAATTCACCTTTATCTTTGCAGCCGTCCGTCGCTCACGCGCCGACGCCCGTCCCTGCATGCTGCGCACCGTGGCCGCCGACGAGCGCACCGCCCGCCTGAGCCTGGTACGTGACTACATGCTGTCGTTTGCCGGGCGCTTGCCCGTTAAGGCGGTGGCTGCATGAATACCCTGTCCGCACGCATGCACGGCGACGAAACCTACGCCATCCCTCACGCCGACTTTCTGCGCCTCCAGCACGCCCACGGCGTCGGCGTTACCGTTCTCGACATGTTCTCGCTGGTCATTGCTACCGGCGACAGGCGTCACGTTCCTGACGGCGAGGCGCTGGCCTCGGTGATTGCCCTGCTGACCGACCAGCTCGGCAAGGTGGTCGCCACCTGCGAGAACGGTTTTCTGGAAAAGGAGCTGCGCCATGACAGCTAACCACTCCTGCCTCCCGGTGGAGGTGCGCACCGCCGTTTATCGCCGTGCGCTGGCGCAGGGCTACCTTAACGCCTGCGGGCAGCAGGGCATCCGCGTGGCGGCCACTCTCGACGAACTTCAGATGACCATCGCCTTCGAGCTGGAGGGCTTTTACGTGCGCCGCCACGGCCCGGAGGTGGGCATGGAGATGGCCTGCACCATGCTGGCCGATATGGTCGGGTCTGACCTGCTGACCGCACCGCCGCGCCTGACCCCGCTCGGCGTCACCATGATGGACGAGCTGTTCTGCGGTCAGCTCTCTACCGCCAGCCGCGCCACGCTGCACTGAGGGAGAAGCAGACCATGAAAAATATTGTCTCAGATACCGTAAAGACTGCCGCCGGTCAGTGGCCGCTGCTGCTGCCCGCGCTTGGCATCCCCGTTACCACGGGCGGCCAACACTGCCCCTGCCCGGCCTGCGGGGGCAAAGACCGCTTCCGTTTTGACGACCGCGACGGTCGCGGTACCTGGCTGTGCAATCAGTGCGGAGCCGGTGACGGCCTGAACTTGGTTGAAAAGGTGCTGGAAGTGGGCGCAAAGGAGGCCGCGCTGAAGGTCGCTGCCATGCTCGGCACGCTGCCCGTATCCGGCCTGCCGGTGAACGCAGAAAAGAGCGCGGAGGAGAAAGCCCGCGCCCGGGCTGACGCGGCTGAACGTGCCGCCGGGCTGATTGCCGCCGCCGTGGCCCGCACGGATAACGCCTATCTGCTGTCGAAGGGGCTGGACGGCACGCGGGCGCTGACGCTGGCCGCCGGATTGCGCTGCGGCGGCGTCGCCTTTCAGGCCGGTGACCTGCTGGTGCCGCTGACCGACGCGCAGGGCAACGTGGTTAACGTGCAGCTCATTAACGCGGCAGGCGACAAGCGCACCCTGCCGGACGGGCGGGTAAAGGGCAGCTTCCACCCGTGCGGCGTCCCGGACGGTAAAACGCTCTGGCTGACCGAAGGGGTTGCCACCGGCCTGACCGTGCATCGCCTCACCGGCCAAGCGGCGTACGTCGCCCTCAGCGCGAACAACCTGCCTGAGCTGGCGCGCCAGCTCCGGGCGCAGTACCCCGACGCGCTGATGCTGCTGGCCGCTGACAGCGACGACAACGGCGCGGGCCAGCGTAAGGCCGAAGAGGCCGCAAAAGCCTGCGACGGAAAGACGGCCCTGCCGCCGGTGGCAGGCGACTGGAACGACCTGTGGCAGACGCAGGGCGATACCGCCGCCCGTGCGCTGCTGACCGCGTTCATGCAGCCGCCTGCGCCCGGCCCGTTTGAGTCGGTGAGCGAGGCCGACCTGAAGGGCATGAGCGCCAGCGAAAAGGCGGAGCTGCTGGTTGCGCACTACGGTAACGCGCTGGCCGTGCCGCCGGTGGGGGAGGAAATCTGCCGCTATGAGAACGGCGCCTGGCTGGTCGTGCCCCAGCAGACGCTGCGCCGGGAGATTGCCGCGCTGTTCCAGACCGCCCGCGCCCCGTTCTCCGCCGCCGGGATTAACAGTATCCTGGACACCCTGAAGCTGATGGTGCCGCAGATGGGCGACCCGGCGCGCCGCCTGATTGGCTTTCGTAACGGGGTGTATGACACCGCCACCGGCACCTTCAGCCCGCACGACCGGGAGAACTGGCTGCGCTCGGTCAACAGCGTGAGCTACACCGCGCCGAAGCCGGGCGAAAGCCTCGCAGAACACGCGCCAAACTTCTGGAAGTGGCTGACGCGGGCCGCCGGTTGCAATCACGACAAGCAGGAGCGCATCCTCGCGGCGCTCTTTATGGTGCTGGCAAACCGCTACGACTGGCAGATGTTTCTGGAGGTGACCGGCCCCGGCGGCAGCGGGAAAAGCATGATGGCGGAAATCGGCACGCTGCTGGCCGGGAAGGACAACACCACCTCAGCCAGCATTGAAACGCTGGAGTCGTCGCGTGAACGCGCCAGCGTGGTCGGTTATTCGTTTATCACCCTGCCTGACCAGGAGAAATGGAGCGGCGACGGGGCGGGCATCAAGGCCATTACCGGCGGCGACGCGGTGGCGATTGACCCGAAGTACCGCGACGCCTACTCGGCCTATATTCCTGCGGTGATACTGGCGGTGAACAACAACCCGATGCGCTTCAGCGACCGCAGCGGGGGCGTGTCCCGCCGCCGGGTTATCCTGCCGTTCCCGGAGACGATACCGCCGGACGAGCGCGACCCGCAGCTGCTGGACAAAATCCGCCTGGAGCTGGCGGTTATCGTACGTCACCTGATGCAGCGCTTTGCAAAGCCGGAGGAGGCGAGAAAGCTGTTACAGGCGCAGCAGACCTCGGGGGAGGCGCTGGAGATTAAACGCCACGCCGACCCGCTGGTCGACTTCTGCGGCTACCTGATGCCGCTGGCAAGTCCGACCGGGCTGTTTATCGGCAATGCCAACATCCGGCCCCTGAACCCGAAGCGCTACCTGTACCACGCGTACCTGTCGTTTATGGAGTCCAGGGGGCACCAGCACCCCATGAGCCTGACGGCGTTCGGGCAGGCCATCCCGCAGACGCTCAAGGAGTACGAGATAGAGCTGCTGAAACGCAAGACGAAGAACGGCATTCAGACCAGCCTGGAGCTGAGTGACGACTGCGAATCTGACTGGTTGCCGCGTTGCGATGGTTGAGTAATCCAATAACATCAAACCGGTTCCGGCCGGTTTGTGTAATGCGGCAACGTGAATAAGTCCAGCTTCTCTTTAATAAAAAATGTTCACAAGGTTTTGTAGCAAACTCAGTGCATAATCTGATTCTAATCATTTGTTCGTTTGAACATGGTAGGAAAATGTTAGGTAATCGCTTGAGTAAATAAATTGGGAAAAGATATTTAATCGGGTGTATTCACAAAGCTCATCAAAACCACACCATTGGCGTGGTTTTGATGGGGTTCTAATACGATAAGAAGTCATACAGGCACAATAGCCGACGGTAGTGGGTGTCAATTTTATGTGGTTTGGATGTGAGATATTTTCTGAGTTCCATTAAAGATATTGAGTCGTTAAGTACGCAATACATTATCGTATTCGGTACTTTATATTCCTTAGTAGTTGCTAATATTTCATCTATAGTTGTTGCATCACACTTGCAAGCTTTAATTCTAGTTAGTTGGCTTATTATTTTATCTACTTGCCTTTCTTTGTATAACTTAGTGTTTTCCAGTTCCGGGCATAATGAGCTAAATGCATAAATTGGGAAGTGCTCATGATTTGCGATAGTTTGTTTGTTCAGGAGCGCGATAAGTTGTGTGTTAGCCTCATCGATTATTTTAAAATAGTTTTGCATCATTTCAGATTTGGTTTGGTATTCGTAAGTGACTGTTCTTTCAGACCCTACAGCTATAACTAATTCTTCATTTCGCAACTCATCAAGATTTTCTGTTATTTTAACTTTAATTTCACCCCCACTCTTAATTGTGTTCCAGACCTTTTGAACTTTCCTTATATCCATTGCTGATACAGGAAGGACAAGGTTGGATATAGCATCATAGACGGCTTTGTAATTATCGGTTTTAATCTTATTAATTCTTATTATCGATAACCCTTCAATATTAATATCATGTTCAGAAATAACTGTGGACATATTTCCCTCGTCATATTCGACGAGAAGGAAATTGTCTTTTATTTTCTTCGCTAGTTCAGTATTTAAATCCACATATGAAAATATTGTTTGAAGGAGGTATTTAATGTTTTTATCACTAATGCTATATCCTATAAATATTATTGGGTTGTGAATAAAAATGGACAAGAGCTGGGCTCGTATTAATTCATATTTATCATCAAAATTACTATAGTCACTGGAGGTTATTATTATGTTATTTGGGTCGCTAACGCAACCGTGTATTTTATAAACAGACCCGTAAGGGTTGCTTAGTAATATATTATTTCCAATTAATGGTATGAAATCGAAAAAGTTCTCAATAAGTTGGTCATAGTTTGTTGTAATCACTGAGCCGATGTTTTTTCTTGTTTTTATTAGGCTGTTAATTTCCTCTCTTAAATCTTCTTTTAAGGGCAGTTCTTTTAAGATCGAGGTTAAATATATTTTGAAACGGCTAAGTTTTTTTCCGATCTTCATGTTTTCATAAAAAATATCATTTATTATTTCGAACTTTCCGTTTCTGTCCTCAGCTAGTTTTTTATTAAAAACTTCTTCTAATTTTGTTGCTAAAGAGTCGTATCGGTATTCATCATTTTCAAGACTCTCTGCTTTGATATCATAATAAAATTCAGGGTTTCCAGTCAAATCTACTGCAACCTTCATCAACAAGCCATCCCAACTAAATGAGTTTTGCAAATATCTTAAACTAAATCCTGTCCCTATAAAAAGAACAGGGTGGTTTTTGTAGTGACTTACGAACTCTTGGATTTCCATGTAGGCTCTCAAAGTGAACATTGCTTATCTATATAAGACCAAATAATAGCAATAAATTCCAACAGTCTTTCAAAAAACGTGAGCCGGAGGTCATGTGAGGCAAAGACCAGATTAGTTAGTCAATGTTGGCACCTACGCGGATGTAATCGAGGGCGTATGCAGCAGTTTCTCAACGTTCATTCTGGCGCTTACAGCCTTGCTATCGCCATTCTGGTACAGATCGAAGGAGTATCGAAAGCTGATCTAACAGCCGGCGTAAAGAAGAAAAATATGGGGAACTGCTTGTAAGTACTCCTATTTTATGTATGCGAATTTTTTAGGTCACCCCGCAAAAATAAAGAATTGGTACGATGTTAACTTCCATTTTTCTAATAGCTGGCTTACATCGTTAACGATGGTTTTTTGCAAAGCAGTTGTGACGTTGTGGCTGGTTACTCGGCCTAATTTAAGACAATTTTTAACGGCCTGATACGTTTTCGTTACCGTGATCTTGACGCTTAACTCCCTGCTTGAATGTGACCAGCTCAGTCTGAGCACCTTAGCCACCCAAAACCACTGAACCGGCTCAGACCGGATTTTTGGGCTATGAGAGAGGAGTGTTCACCCGGGGTGAAGAGTAGTGAAGAGTCACAGGCTAACTAATCACCACTTAAATCTTTGATATTTATTACATAAATAACATAGGTGAACAGGGTGAACACTTTTCTACAAAATCATTTTTCTTTGGCATCAGTTCAATCTTTTTACTCAGAAGAATGATCTCACCCAGATTGCTTGTGTATAAGATTGTGTATAGGAGTGTTTTTACATTTATTGAATTTACAATAAAAACATGAAGTTGAATGATTTTT
Source organism: Erwinia aphidicola (assembly GCF_014773485.1). Lineage (GTDB taxonomy): Bacteria > Pseudomonadota > Gammaproteobacteria > Enterobacterales > Enterobacteriaceae > Erwinia > Erwinia aphidicola. The sequence goes on from NZ_JACXBP010000009.1 coordinate 33,173, forward strand.
ATCACTCCTGTGATCTTCCGCCAAATCCTACTCCCCGGCTCAACTAGCAATCGAACAGCCAGCCAGAGCAGCCTGTAAGTTACGCTTAAAAGTTCAGACTTAAGACGTCTGGAAAGTCAGCCACAAAACATCTCTCTTTAGGAATTGGGCAATAAGCACAACCCTATGAGCCGCCCTTCGTAGGGTTCAGGCATGCCTGAGCCGGGCTGGGCATGCCCAGCCCCTACCGTTAACGCCTTTTCTGTAGGGGGCGACTTTTTTTCCGACCCGTCTTGATATGGAGAGTCTTTCTTACCTCTGTGGCGCCAGCACCATCCCGCTGGCAGGTTGTTACAATGAGTAGCGTGAGGCAGCACTGTCACTATCGCTGTAAATAAAAACATGTTTTAAAAAACAGCATTGACCTCAAGTCTTAAATGAGTAAATTAGTATCCATCAGCACGACAAACGTTGTTAGTAAGTTACTAAATAGTAAGAAGTATTTTGAAACCCATTTTGCTTTACAGGCCACGAAGTTTGTTGTTTGGGATGTAGTTCGCTTTCAGGCCTTGTAGTGTTTGTGCTGGTGCGCAAAATGGTAGTGTTAGCGCGACGATGTAAGGCCTTGTTTTTGAGTTCATGCGGGTGGTTTTGTGTATTTATCGTAACCATGCCGGCAAAGGGCAGCGCATCAAAGAGTTTATGTCGCGATGGGGGATGTGCTTGTTTGCATTGTCACGCTGGGTTTAAAAGCGCAGACAGGCGTATAACGGGATAAACAGAGGGGGCTTTTCGTATTAACACCCTGTATTATCTTTAATTAACGGGTACATTTAAAAGCAGTACTAATAGTAGTATCACTTTAATAAGTCCATTAATGTTAAATCTGAAGTCTGTAGTACCTTAAAAGCCCTGGCTGCAACGGGCAGGGCTTTTAAGATTACTCCCTCCGTTGAATTGTAAGCTTTCCCAGCAAATCATTGACAAAACTAATCTTGATTGTTTCCCCATAAGAGTTCACTATGCCTCATCGGTTTGTCATACAGACCTTATGAAAGCAGTTTTAGTAAAGCAGTCCTCATTTCAAGCGTTATCCTTAGATACCCTTCTGCATGAGCCTCCTCCTAAGTGCCCAATAAGTCCTCATCTGCAAGCAGGCCATGTTCGCCACCTTATGTGGCTAAAGAAAATTTAAGGAAGTATCTATGTCTAATAAAATGACTGGTTTAGTAAAATGGTTTAACTCTGAAAAAGGCTTCGGCTTCATTACGCCAGCAGATGGCAGCAAAGATGTATTCGTACATTTCTCAGCCATCCAGAGTAACGATTACAAAACGCTGGACGAAGGGCAGAAGGTTGAGTTCTCGATTGAGAATGGTGCTAAAGGTCCGGCAGCTGCTAACGTTATCACGCTGTAATAGCTGATAATGACATGAACACTTACGACAGCGATGACGGCATCAGCCTGAGCAGATAAGTGAACGTGATAAAAAACCGCCCTGAGCGGTTTTTTTACGTTTCAGGCAGGGTAGCTCAGAGGATGGTCGTCGTTTTACTTCAACTGCTGGAGTGAAAGAGCGAAACCAAATAGTGCAAAACCAACGATGGCGACAGTAAGAACGCCGATGAGTAATTTCCAGCCCACTACCTGCCCTCCCTTAGTGTTTTTAATATGCCTGAGAGATAATAATATTCATGATTCACAGGTCAACCGGTGCGCATGTTTTTCAGAATAAGCAGTTATCAGTAACGTTCACAGTAAGTCTTTCTGTGCCCGATCAGGCTAAAATCGCCAGTGGTATAGTGGCCGCAGTGTCTCACATGACTTTACGGTCAGAGTGAATAATAGGACTCCATTTAAGCTGTTTTCGACCCGGATACACAATGTCTGCGACATGGCTTACTGACAATTTTTTCGTCCAAAAATAACATTATTTTGTGAAGCAAACCTTAAAGACAACTATGGTTGCACTAAGGGTTAATAACGAGGGAATAATATGCACTTTCAGACAGTCATATCATCAAGAATCACATCCATCAGTTATTTTTCATTAGAAAAAGTGCTGGAGGTGGCTTTTGTTGATTCATTGTCCTATCAGTTCATTAAAGTGTCTGAAAAAACTCATAATGACTTCATAACGGCAAAATCCAAAGGCCGTTTTTTTGATGGTGTAATTAAAGGTAAATACCTTTGCCGAAAAAAAGAATGAGTCTTTAAACGCAAAAATCTAAAGCCGTGGCCAGTTTTGTTGACCACGACAAGCAGCCTGTAAGTCCTATTTAAAACTTCAACGTAAGGCTTACTGCATGCCCTGTACGGGCATTCAGCTGTTCGGTTTTACCGAACAGCTGCGGCGCCTCGCCGATAAATCCAATTCCTGGATTCAAACAAATCCCCCAGCCTGAACCTATTGCGCGAAAAGGCTGTTTTTCTGACAAAACCAGCATGCCGCTACTCCCGCAGCGCCTCTAACACCAGCTTAAAGGCCGGGGAGGGCTGCTTTCTGCTGGGGTAGTAGAGGTAATAGCCGGGAAAAGGGTGGCACCACTCTTCCAGCACGCGCACTAAGCGGCCTTCGGCAATATGCGGCGCAAACTCCTCCTCCGGCAGAAAGGCGATGCCCAGCCCGGCGAGCGCAGCGTCGACCATATGCGCTGAAGTATTAAACGTCAGCTGGCCCTCCACGCGCACGTTGACCGGCCCCTCTGCATCGTCAAACTCCCAGACGTACAGGCCGCCCGAGCTGGTCATGCGCATATTGATGCAGTTATGGCGCACCAGGTCCTGCGGCGTCTGCGGCGGGGCGTGGCGGGCAAAATAGTGCGGCGCAGCCACCGCTGCCATGCGCAACTGCGGGCCAATCGGCACGGCGATCATATCCTTATCGATGGTATCCCCCAGCCGCACGCCCGCGTCATAACGGTCGGTCACGATGTTGCGAAAGCCGTGGTTGGCATCAAATTCCAGTTTGATATCAGGGTATTCCAGCAGCAGGGGCGTCAGCTTCGGCAGCAGCGTGGTGTGCAGCACGTTGGGGCCGCAGGTGATGCGCACCGTTCCGGCGGGCTTATCGCGCAGCTCGGTCAGCATATCCAGCTCGGCTTCAATTTCGTCAAAGCGGTTGCCAATCGCCAGCAGCAGTCGTTCACCGGCAGCGGTCAGGGAGACGCTGCGCGTGGTGCGCGTCAGCAGGCGGATCTGCATGCGGTTCTCCAGCCCGGAAATGGCCTGGCTCAGCGCCGACTGCGTGACGCCAAGGTGGGCAGCCGCACGGGTAAAGCTGCCCTCGCGCGCTACGCTGACGAACGAGATTAAATCATTGAGGTTACGCTTCATCGCCCTGTTTCGCCCTGATTAATTAGCTCAGCTTATTAAGCCATTAAGTATTGATTAGCTAGTCAGCATACTTCACGCGTGTAGAATTTTCACCCAGAAACTGGCGCTAGCGCAGCCACGCGCGGCGCAATGATAAGGAAACAGTGTGATGACCATGAGCGATAGTGGGGCACAGCAGGCTGCCGCCCACTGGGGCGGGGTACTGGCGATGACGCTGTGCGTGTTTGCCCTGGTGGCGTCCGAATTTATGCCGGTCAGCCTGCTGACGCCGGTAGCGCGTGACCTCGGCGTCAGTGAAGGGCTGGCAGGGCAGGGTATTGCTATCTCCGGGGCTTTTGCCCTGCTGGCCAGCCTGCTGATCCCGGCGCTGGCGGGTAATCTCAACCGTAAAACGCTCCTGCTGGCGATGACCGCGCTGATGGCGATTTCCGGCGCGACCATCGCGCTGGCGGCCAGCTATCCGGGCTATATGGCAGGCCGCGCGCTGATTGGCGTGGCTATCGGCGGCTTCTGGTCACTCTCTGCCGCTACCGCCATCCGCCTGGTGCCCGCGCAGCAGGTGCCGCGCGCGCTGGCGATTTTTAACGGCGGCAACGCGCTGGCTACCGTTATTGCCGCCCCGCTTGGCAGCTATCTGGGCGCGGTGATCGGCTGGCGCGGCGCGTTCCTCTGCCTGGTGCCGGTGGCGCTGATTGCCTTCATCTGGCAGTGGTTCACGCTGCCGGCAATGCACACCGACAGCCGCGCAGCGCGCAGCGGCAACGTCTTTCGCCTGCTGGCGAACCCGCTAGTGGCGTTGGGGATAGCGGCCTGCGGCCTGTTCTTTATGGGGCAGTTCGCGCTGTTTACCTACCTGCGCCCGTTCCTTGAAACCGTCACCAAAGTTGAGGTCTCCACGCTGTCGCTGATCCTGCTGGCTATCGGCGTGATGGGGCTGGTGGGAACGCTGGCGATCGCCAGGTTGTTAACCCTGGGACTGTATCCCACGCTGATCGCCATTCCCCTGCTGATGGCCGCGACCGCGATAGCGCTGATGCTCTTCGCCCATCAGCTGTGGACAGTTGCCGCGCTACTGGGGTTCTGGGGGCTGGTTGCTACCGCCGCACCGACCGGGTGGTGGACCTGGGTCGCCCGCACGTTACCCGAGGATGCGGAAGCGGGTGGCGGGCTGATGGTCGCCGTGGTGCAGCTCTCTATCGCGCTGGGTTCCACGGTCGGCGGGCTGGCCTTTGACCACCGCGGCTATCACAGCACCTTCACGATTAGCGCGCTGCTGCTGCTGGCGGCAGCCCTGCTGGCCCTGCTGGCCTCGCGCAAAGATAACTAAACCCCACTGAGGACTGACCATGAGAAGATTTGCCATGCTGTTAGGGCTGTTAATCAGCGCGTTTGCCGCCAGCTCCGCCGATATGTCGCGCGGCGCGGATAATTTTTATCAGAGTAAAGAGCTCACCCGGCAGAAAGTCACGTTCAAAAATCAGTATCAGATGGACGTCACCGGCTATCTGTTTACGCCGAAAGGCATGGATCAGAATGATAAGCATGCGGCGATAATTGTCGGCCACCCGATGGGCGCGGTGAAAGAGCAGAGCGCCAGCCTGTATGCGCAGAAGCTGGCGGAGCAGGGATTTGTGACGCTGGCTATTGATGTCTCTTTCTGGGGCGAGAGCGCCGGCCAGCCGCGTAACGCAGTGGCGCCGGATATCTACGCCGAATCTTTCAGCGCGGCAGTGGACTATCTGGGCACGCGTTCCTTCGTTGACCGCCAGCGTATCGGCGTGCTGGGGATCTGCGGCAGCGGCAGCTTTGTGATCAGCGCCGCGAAGATCGACCCGCGCATGAAAGCGATCGCCACCGTCAGCATGTACGATATGGGCGCCGCGAACCGCAGCGGGCTTAATCACTCGCTGACGCTGGAGCAGCGCAAAAAAATTATCGCCGAAGCGGCTGCCCAGCGCGACGTGGAGTTCGACGGCGGTGAAACAAAATACACCAGCGGCACCGTGCATAAAATTGATGCAAACTCGTCCGCGATTGAAAAAGAGTTTTATGATTTCTACCGCACGCCGCGCGGGGAGTTTACCCCGAAAGGTTCTTCCCCATTGCTGACCACGCATCCAACGCTGACCAGCAACGTGAAGTTTATGAATTTCTATCCGTTCAACGATATCGAAACCATCTCTCCGCGTCCGATGCTGTTTATCACCGGCGATGCGGCGCATTCGAAGGAGTTCAGTGAGCGGGCTTACCAGCTGGCGGGCCAGCCGAAAGAGCTGGTGATCGTGCCGAATGCCGGGCATGTCGATCTCTACGATCGTACCGATCTGATCCCGTTCGCCAGGTTGGCTGCGTTCTTTAAGGATCGTTTGAAATAATTCAGCCTGTATTTTTGTTTACTGTCGGGTCGACCAGAGCAGCGGTCGGCCCGACGGTTTATGGTTTCTCTTTGGCGGCAAACTTTTTTTAATTTTTCAGTCATCCCTACTCCGACATCAATAACTATCGGAATTGAATGAAATTATTTATTTTACTTATTAGTAGAACCCGTAATTAATTATCTCCCCTGCAATCAGGTGAAGCTAAAAATAGCATTTCCACCGCTATCAAAATGGCTTTCTTGTTCATATTATTTCTCTCGCGGATTATTTTACGACAAGGAGGTAAGCGGATGTCTCAGGATATCTTCATCAAAATCAAAGGGATTGAAGGTGAATCCCTCGATGCGGCTCACCAGGGTGAAATTGAGGTGCTTTACTGGCGTTGAGCGGTCAGCCAGCCGGCCAATATGCACGCGGGCAGCGGGGGCGGCACGGGTAAAAGCCGCGTTGAGGATCTCATTTTCGATCACCGATTCGATAAAGCCAGCACCAGCCTGCTGCAGTACTGCCTGAGCGGCAAGCATATCCCTGAAGCAATACTCACCGTGCGTAAGGCCGGGGGGTCGCCGCTGGAGTTTCTGCGCATCACGCTGCAGGAAATTATCATCAGCAAGGTAAAGTCCCACGAGTATCAGAGCATGCGTATGCCACGCGAAAGGATCGGCTTGTCTTTCTCACGGGTCAAAATGGAATACGTGCTACAGAACGCAGAGGGAGGCCCGGCGGGCACGATGGCGATGGGGTACGACATCAAGGCGAATAAAATCACCTGAAGGTAACCACATTAATTAAGGAAGAGTGATGTTACATGTTGATGAACTCGGACACGTAGATGCAGAACGTATTATCGTGAAAATATTCAGTAAGATACAGCATGGACGAATGGATAAGGTCAACGGTCTTGTCGTGCACCAGACCGACAGCCCAACCGCCAGCAGCACCTTCAACAGCTATCAAAATGCCAATGCCAACGGTGCCCACTTTCTGATAGATAAAGATGGCACTATTTATCAAACAGCCTCGTTGTATAAGATGACGTGGCACGTGGGATATTTACAATCTCGCTGCTTACTCACCAAAAAATGTGCGCCGACCGAATTTAAAACTATGGATGTGCTGGAAAGGTCTTTGGGGCACACGCTTAAAGTGCATCAAAGAGAAACGCAAAAAGTATTCCCCGACCGTTTTCCTGATAATACTGATAGTATTGGAGTCGAAATCGTAGGCGAATCCAAAAAAATAGATGACATTAAAACGGGAAAAGGAAAGGATGTTTATGAATCTGTGACATCACAGCAAAATGACGCCCTAAAATGGTTAGTGAAAGAGTTAGTGGAAACGCTAAGTGTATCTATGAATGAAATATATCGCCATCCAGAAATAGGAAGAAAAAATGATACGGAGGCTAGTTCTGCAACATGGTAAATGCAAATAAAATGCTATTAATTACACTGTCCTTTTTATGTATTTTATCTCCTCAGGTTAAGGGGCGGGTAGTAAGCCAGCTGGAGATAAAAGGCGTTGGATTGGTTGAGGACGGACGGAATGATAAGAGCGAAGAGAGAGAATGTAAATCATTTAAGCCAACAAAAAGTCAGATGATTGCTTTTTTTAACTTAGCTAAAGAGTCTGAAAAAAATGGAACACTACTTCATGAGTATTACTCGCCGTGCCTGGCGATTGGCACGATAAAATTCCAGGATGGATCATCGGGTAGATGGACCGTAAAATCCAGCGGTTTGGGTTTTGTGATTTTTGAAAATAAAAAATCGGCAGTATTTTTTCATAAAGAAAATAAATGGGACGACCCTTATGCCTGTACATATGGGCTTGGCGATGACCTGATATGCTAGGGATAATTAATCCGCTATACCTGCTTCTCATCATGGGTCGACCACACAGCGGTCGACCACTAACAAAGGTGAAAGTGCAGTGTATTACTGGCACTGGATGGTCAGTATGCAAATATACCGACATCCTGAAATAAGCAGAAAGAACCGCACGGAGGCTAGCGGCGCCAAATGGTAAATGACAAAAAAATGATGTTCTTAACTTTATTTCTCTTAGGTGCTTGTTCATTTCAATCTCAAGGAAGGACAGTCAGCAGCCTGAGTATCCATCAGGTAGGGTTAGATGATGATGGAGGTAATGAAAATGAGAAAAGAGCCTGCAAAACATTCAGGCCGAATAAACAGCAGATGATACTTTTTTTCAATCACGCCAAAGAGTCGAAAGATAATGGGACCTTACTTCATGAATATTACTCACCTTGTCTGGCAAAAGGAAAAGTAAAATTTAAGGACGGAGCATCCGGAAGATGGACAGTGCAATCAAGTGGTTTGGGGTGGGTTTTTTTTGACAATGGAAAATCAGCAACTTTTTTCCTGAAAGGTAATAAATGGGACGATCCTTTTGCCTGTAGCTATGGGCTTGGCGATGACCTGATATGCTAGGGATAATTAATCTGCTATGCCTGCTATCCATTATGGTTGACCAGAACCGCAGTCGACCACTACAGCAATTGAGATTTAGGTACTTTACTGGTGCTAAATTGTTAGCCGCTGACGGTTTCCGGGTCAGAAAAGCCTGGCCCGGAAATATGACTCCATCAATCCGCCGCCAGAATCCGGCTCACTTCCCCGCCGGAACCCTTCACCCGCAGCACGCCATCCAGCAACTCAACCACCGCGAACGGCACGCTATCGGCGCCGTCGAGCATCCCTTTCAGGGTGATAAAATCGGTATTGCCGATGCGCGCATAGCCGCCGCGATGGTCGTGGCCGCTAAAGCAGGCGCGCACCCGGTAGCGGCACAGCAGCGCGGCAAGTTCGCCGCCGTTCCACAGGTTATGGCTGTTGTGTGGCGCCAGCGGATAGTGGCCGAATACCACCACCGTTTCTGCACGCTGCTCAGCAGCAATCAGCTGCTGCTCAATCCACGCCATCTGCTGCGCACCCACCGCGCCGTTCCACGGTTTAGCCTGCGGCTGGTTGCGCGCCAGCAGATCGGCGAGCTGCGCTTCGGCCTGATGCCGCTCGTCGCCGTTGCCCTGATTGCAGTACAGGCTGATGTCATTGCCATCAAAGACGATAAAGCGGAACCCGGCGAGGCGGAACTGATAGTAGCTTTTCGGCAGCCCGGCGGGCGGCGTATGCGCTCCGCTCAGGCGGTCGGAGATGACGCGCGCATCATGATTGCCAATCACCATCGCATGCGGAGGGCGCAGCGTTTCATACAGCGGCAGAATCGCCTGGTAGCTGGGCCAGTGGCGGTCCACCAGGTCACCGAGCGTCACGACGAAATCGAGCGGCTGCTGGTTCAGCGCATCAATCGCCTGCGGCAGCTTGTGCAGCGCGTGCCGGTAATAGAGGTTCTTCGGCACGTCGGCATCGACGTCGGCGTACTGCGGGTCGGCGATCAGGCCAAAGCGCAGCGTGGCGTCCAGCGGCGTAACCGCATTCAGCTGCGGCGGGCGGTAGAGCGCCGCGACGCAGCCGAGCGCCTGCTGCTGCAGCGTCGAGAGTGGGTGAGGGTGGGCTTCAAATGAGTTCATGTGGTGATGCCGCTTCTGCGCCTGGTTCCCTAAAGGTGAACTAAGCTAGCGAAGCTGAATGAACCTTTTATTAATTCTTTGTGAAATTTTCAAAAAGAATAACTTTGCTGGATGAATTGCGATTTTTTCTGGAGTATTTTAATTATTTTAAGGATTGAAAATATATTCCCGTACGCCTTTTTACTGCCTTTGATTAAATGTGCTACAGATAGACAGGGCGATTTATTTTAAACATGGAAATAATGGGCTGGTCATCTCTTAAAAAATCCATAGCGACATTTATAGCTGTTAAATCGGCATTTATGTTGCACTTATAATCAGCTGATAATGGGTATTTAAGGTTTTTTATGATTAAAAATCATGGTGATAGGTTTTTTTAGCGCTCTGGCTTCTGTCGTTAGGTGTTAGCGTGTTAATAAAATAAATTGATCCTTATGATCATTTATTCTTACTTTACACTTATTAGCTGCAATCAACAGACTCACTAGTACTCTATCTATTTAAAAGAGGGTATTAAGCGTCCGCATTAATCGTTTTTGATAATTTAAGTTGCTCAAACTCTGTCGCTGGAATAAATCTTATTCTGGTGTGGGGAGCTTTTTTAGAAATAAAAGGATAAGTGAAAACAGCTGCCAGCAGGCCGGTTGTTTAATCATTTTTTATAAAAAAAGGAATTGCAGTGATGAAAAAAAATAGCTTCAGGCTGAGTACATTAACCGTTGCCATTATCGTCGGTTTTAGCGGTACTGCAGGCGCAACGCCAGCAGTAAAAGACACCACGGCACTCAGTCATAACGGCCCGGGACAATATACTGGCGGCGGGTCGGTATTTATTGGCGGTGACAACCTCTCAGTCGTTAATGATACCATGACCGGCTCCCGCTGGGTCGGTATCAACCCAAACACCCCCGGATTTGCCGCACTGGTGAATAGCAGCGGCTACAAAGCCTACATGGATGCCAATGCGCCATCCCTCGCCGGAGATGCTCACTCTCCAATCGGTGAAGACGACCAGCGTGCCGTTCACGGTGAACGTCTGGCCCACTCACAGGGTAAAGAGAGTTATTCCGAGCCCGTTGGCGTGGTTGACGGCCTGAAAATGGGCACTGCCGAGGGGCGCTATCAAAAAACCCAGACCGTTACGCTCTATCAGCGTGATGCATCAGGCGCTATCCAGTACCAAAAGAACGCCGACGGTAGCGTTAAGCTGGATACTGCGGGCAATCAGATACCTGTGACCGTCAGCAAAACCCTGGTACTGGAACGTAACTCTGATGTCTATATCAAACCGGTGACCAGCAGCGGCGGTAGCTTCGGCCTGCAAAATGCGGCGATCTACACCAAAGTCGTTAGCCTGAAAAACGATATCACCGCCGCCGTTGCCGTTAACGGTAACCTGCAGGAAAACAGCGCTAGCCAGCGCGCGCGCGACCTGCTGATCGTGAAAAATACCACTATCGATAACACGCTGAATCAGGACGCGGTGCGCGTTGGTGCTGCCGGTAATGTCGGCGGGGGCGGCAATGATGAGTACGCGCATAGCGAACGTCCATCCGCCATCGGCCTGAGCATCAACAGCAGCAGCGTTGACTATCAGTTTGATAAAGAGGGCCATAAGCTCAACAGCGGCGTGCTGACTCATCAGGTGGCAAAAAGCGCAAATGTGCTGTTGGATAACGCGCACATCGTGGCGAAGAACATTGCTGCGGTGCGCAGTGACGATAATGGCGAGGCCCTCAATCACGGCATCGATTATGGCCGTTATGCCGACAAAGGCTCAACGGCAGTCGCCATCGCCGGTTCTGGCCTGTTTGTCTCGATCGGCAACCAATCTACCCTGACCGGGGGTGTCAACAATGCCGGTAATGCGCTGAGTATGTCGGGCCACGCTAACCGCGTTGACCTGAACAACTCGACGCTGAACGGCAGCGTGCAGCTGAACCATGATGGCTACCGCCCGGTTATCACCGTATCCGTGGTGCGCGACAGTAAAACCGGTGATTATGTGGCTAATGGCACAGCAGTGGATAACACCAACCTGCTGGACCGTCAGCACAACGGCACTACCGTGAATATCGGCAACAGCAGCGTGGTGAATGGTGATATCACCGCATCTGGTCAGAGCGGTTATGACGTGCAGCTGGTGGATGTGACGGCGACAGATGCCCCCGTCCCGCTGGCACAAAGCGATATCCTCGCCTCACTTTCCCCCAGCGCAATCTATAAAAATGCCGTGAGCAGCGCAAACCAGACTCTGCTGGCAAACGCCGGCGGCGCCTGGACTCCCGTAACGGTTAATCTCGACCACAGCACTCTGAATGGTCGCGTCGCGGGCAACACTTCTCTATCCCAGCCGGACTTTATTGTGGGTGGCACCAATGTGATCGCGTGGAATCCGGATCTGAACGTGAAAAACGGTGCCGTGTGGAATGCCGCAGCCACCGCCAGTAATTATCCGGCCGTGAGTGATGTGCATGACCTGAATCTGTCTGCTTCCACCCTGAATATGATCAATGTGGATACCGACGGCTCAACCCTTGGCGATCGCGGTCGTTATGAAGACCTCGGCGCCGCCCGCGTGGTGGTGCACGGTAACCTGTCGCAGGATAAAGATGGCAAAGGTCACTACCTGACCTCACGGGTTAATATCGGTAAAGCCGTGGCTGAGCCGTTGCTGAATCTGGGCGGTGAATACACCTACGGCTCCATGCAGGTGAAAGGTTCAGCACAGGGCTTGTATCAGCTGGCGATAGCTAACTCCGGCGCTGAGCCCTATGCCAAAGAGGGCTATATCGCTGACCGTGGCGATAATAATGGCGCCAGCAGCTATAACCCGCACAGCTTTATCAACTATCTGGGCCAGGGCAGCGATGCACACTTCTATGGCCGCACTGAGATGGGTGTCTGGCAGTATGAGGCGGTTGATCAGTACAACGATAACGTTCATGACGAACACAACGTGTACTTTAAAAACAACGGTCACTTGTCCAACAGCGCCGCCACGGCGCTGAGCATGGCCGCCTCACAGGTCAACGTTGCCAGTATGGAGACGGATGCACTGGCCCAGCATATGACGGCTTCGCGTCACGCGGGTGATGAGGGCGGCGTGTGGGTTTCATACTTCGGCGGCAAGAGCAAAAACACCACCAATGCCGGGGCTAAATATAAGCTGAACACCAACGGTGTGATGTTGGGTGTGGATAACCTGTTTGATGCCAGGAATGGTGGCAGCTGGTTAGCCGGTCTGGCCTTCTCTTCTGCACGTTCAGATATGAATGTGATGAACAGCAGCGGCGATCTGGACAGTTACGGTGCGCAGTTCTATCTGTCACGTCACTTCGATAGTGGCATCTTTGTTGATACTCACGCGCAGTTTGACCACTTCAGCAACAGCGGCGACGCCCATATGCTGGACGGCCAGCGTTCACGTTCTGACTTCTCCGGCAACGGCTATGGTCTGGGCATGAAGTTGGGTTACACCTGGACCGATCGGGGCTACTTCGCTGAACCCTATATCAAAGCGACCGGCCGTACCTTTGATGGTGTGCACTACACCATGAACAACGGGATGGTGGTGAATGGTGACGACTACAAATCACTGCAAGGCGAGATAGGTGCTGATGTGGGTTACACCTTCGATATCAATCAGGGTTACGTAAAGCCTTACTTTCATCTGGCAGGCATCAACGAATTTGCCGACAGCAATGAGATGAAGCTGAACAACGTAAGCATGAACAACAGTATCGATGGCGCTGCGGTTCAGGTGGGGGCCGGTGCCGAGGTGAAACTGATGAAGGATGTCGGGGGTTACGCCAGCTTCAACTACACCAAAGGCGATGATATCTCTCGCCCATGGCAGGCGAACGTAGGGTTAAGTTACTCATGGTAATTGCCTGTTAACACTATCCCCATCTCGTCCTGGGATGGGGATATTTTTCCGGCTAAGGATAGCGAGCATATGATGAAAAAAATCGCAGTGTGTACAGAAAAAAAACAACCCGGGACCAGCAAAATTGTCAGGCAAAGCAATCATGACGGCGGGCGCGTGCCTGACGAACTGAGTGAATATGCCGACAAGCCGTTATATATCCTGATCGCCCTGTGGTGCTGCCGCCAGAAGAGCTGGGTCGGCCGCAAGCAGATCTCCGCCGCGTTTGCTATTACGGAACGACGGGCCTCCTTCCAGATATCCTACATCCTGCGAAAAACGGCGATTGTTCGCATCCAGGCGCGTAAAACAAAAGCAGAAGGCTCACGCCACCGGTGCCACGAAATCTTTATCGAACATGTTTTCTTACTGCCGGAGAAACAGGAAGACATCACCTCCGCAACCCCGCTTGCCGACGTTGCGAGCCCCAAACCCGATGCGCTGGCTACCGAGCTGAAGATGTCCGGGCAAGCCTGATGGTTGAGGCAGACCTATCTTCCTGCTCTACAGCATGGCCGGCGCGTTGCCATAAATAGCTGAAGGTAGCGAACAGACAGAGTGAATAGCCCAACAGTTCGCTGCCCTCTTCTGCCATGTTCTTCACCGTCCGATTGTAACCATCCAGCATCAGATGCTGCCAAAGCTCGTGCATGCCAAACAGCCGTGAAAAGACCAGAATGGTGATCATTCCTGCCGTCATCATGTTCCATGCCGGGTGGCGCATAAAGGCCGCCAGACCGCTGATGAGGGTGGCGGGTTTACGCAGAGCGATAGCCAGACAGCTCAGCGCAACGGCCAGCGCAAACCAGAACCAGCTGCCGTGGCGCCACTCATCGAACAGGAAATCCATCTCGCGGATCAGCATGCAGCAGAAAAAGCCACCGGCCAGCACCATCATCGACCGCTCCGCTGGCGAACGCCAGGCGCGCCAGAAAAACAGCAGCGCCATCAGTCCCAGCATGATCTCCTGAGCGCACTCGGTGAAAGAGGCCTCATGGACGGCGTTATTCATCCACACCACGTCGATAAAGATCAGGCCCATCATCAGGCTGAGAAAGGCTGCCAGGCCGATAAAAGAGAGTGTTTTATTTATAATTATTCGTAAATCTGCAGACATGTTGCCTCCCGGTGTCACAAGGGACGGCAATTATAGGGAGCGTTTTTTTGGAAACTACTCCTTTTATGCTTTACTGAAATTTGCGACACAAAAAGCTAAGTCAGTGCGTCACAAACCAGCGCGCCGCAGCGTTACTCTTTCAGGCGATATTTTGCTTCCTGTTGAATAAACCAGCTTTCCGGGACGTTATGCGGCGGCTGGCTGAGCTGACTAATCCCCTGCTCGATAACCTGTTCTGCCTGCTGCCACAGCGTCCGGTTTCCGGCGGTAAGAAGCTGGATCTGCACGCGTTTCTCAATCAGGTAGACCCTGGCAAAATGCGGATCGAAATGAACAATTGAACGCGTGTTGTCGATAATGTCGGCCAGCTTGATGGTTTGTGCATCGGGGCTGGCCTGTTGGGTGTGGCGGAAATGGGCGAGTTTGCGCGCTGCCCGGTTCTGCCCGGCAGTGGCACCGCGATTGGTCAGCATCTCAACCAGCGAAGCCACCCGCTCGCCGAAGTCGTTGCGGATATCATTTAAGGTGTTCGGCGTGTCTTCAACGGTGTCGTGCAGCCATGCGGCGGCCAGCATCTCTTCGTCGTCACAGACGCTACGCACCAGTTCAACCACCGCCGCCGGATGGACAATATAGGGCTCATCGGTATATTTGCGGCGCTGGCCCGCGTCGGCATGGGCTTTGGTGGCATAGCGACGCGCCTGCTCTTCCAGTGTTTGCAGCATGATTTTCTCCCGGGCATAAAGTCGCTTGCAATTATATAGTGCACTATTTATATTGTTTGTCATGACTACAGATAAAGATGACAAAAAAGTGAAGGATGCGCCACTGCTGCTCGACCAGCAGCTGTGCTTCGCACTTTATTCTGCCAACCTGGCGCTGCATAAGCTCTACCGCCAGCTGCTGGCCCCACTGGAGATCACCTATCCGCAATATCTGGT
The DNA here is from genome assembly GCF_014773485.1 of Erwinia aphidicola. GTDB lineage: Bacteria > Pseudomonadota > Gammaproteobacteria > Enterobacterales > Enterobacteriaceae > Erwinia > Erwinia aphidicola. The sequence continues at coordinate 48,406 of NZ_JACXBP010000009.1, forward strand.
GATGATGGTGCTGTGGGAGCGGGATGATGTCACGGTCTCTGAGATTGGCGAACGCCTGTTTCTCGATTCGGCAACCTTAACCCCGCTGCTGAAACGGCTGGAAACGGCGGGGCTGCTGCACCGTCAGCGCTCGCGCAAGGATGAGCGTCAGGTGGTAGTGACCTTAACGCAGCAGGGTGAACAGCTGCGCCAGAAGGCGCTGAATATACCCGAGTCGGTGCACTGTGCCTCTGCCTGCGAAGTCGAAAAATTACAGGCGTTGAAAGGCGAACTGGAAACGCTGCGCGATAACCTTAACGGCTGATCGCGTGGCGAAGATAAAAGCAACATTAACCCTATAGAGCCATTTAAATAGCACGCGATTTCATCGCGAATAAATCAACTGAGGAGCCTTACCATGTCTTTAGAAAAAGTTGTTTACCGCGCAAAAGCCAAAGCCACCGGTGGTCGTGATGGCCGTGCCACTTCCTCCGACGGCGTGCTGGATATTAAACTGGGCGTGCCGAAAGAGATGGGCGGGGCAGGCGGTGAAGTGACCAACCCGGAGCAGCTGTTCGCCGCAGGTTACTCTGCCTGCTTCCTCGGCGCGATGAAGTTTGTTGCCGGCCGTGACAAGTTCTCCATGCCGAAAGAGGCATTTATCGAAGGCGAAGTGGGTATTGGCCCGCTGCCGACCGGTTTTGGCATTGAAGCGACGCTGAATATTCATCTGCCGGGCATGGACAGCGCTGAAGCGCAGAAGCTGGTGGATGCGGCACATATCGTCTGCCCTTACTCTAACGCCACGCGCGGCAATATTGACGTCACGCTGAATATTATCAACGACTAACACCTGACTTTTGCAGCGATACCGCCAGGTATCGCTGCCGCAACGGGGCAGTTTTCTCCCCCCGTTTGCTGTTTTACCAGACAACCACGTGACCGTTTTATCGCTATATTGCCGAAAATATCGCCGTTGCGCAGACTAACCCCCGCAAGTGTGTTTTACTAACGCCCCTCCTGTGAGATCGCCCCTTACCCACCATCAGACTTCTCTGGTTATTGGCGGCATTAAGGATTATTGGCTTTGTGGTCGAACTCTGACGCAGTGCCAGGGTCTGATTAGCGTTCAGAACGTGTTTAGTAATTGTTTGGTTAAAGCCAGGATTAAGGTCGAATGAATTATATTAAAATGCTTACCCAGCAGAAATTGTCGTTATTGCTGGCTTTTTATATCGGGATTTTACTGAATATCCCGGTATTTTATCGTCGTTTCGAACCCCTATTGGCGAAATTTGACGCCCTCAAGGCGTTCTCGATGCTGGCCGAAGTGATGGCGGCATTCCTGCTCTCCTTCTTTCTGCTGCGCCTGCTCTCGCTGGGCGGAAAATGGTTCTGGCGCATTACCGTCAGTCTGCTGACGGTGATCTCCGTTTCAGCCAGCTACTATATGACCTTCTTCAACGTGGTGATCGGCTACGGCATTATTGCCTCAGTGATGACCACCGATACCGACCTGTCAAAAGAAGTGGTGGGCTACCACTTTATCCTGTGGATGGTGCTGGTCAGCATCATCCCGCTGATGCTGATCTGGTGTAACCGCCTGCCCGGCACGCTGCTGGCACAGATGAAAACCCCGGGGCAGCGCATAAAGCCGCTGCTGACGCTGTTACTCTCCCTGCTGCTGGTCTGGGGGCCTATCCGCTACCTCGACAAGCAGCAAAGTGCCAATGAAAAGCAGACCAACGTTGACCTGCCTAGCTATGGCGGGGTTGTTGCACACTCCTATCTGCCGTCTAACTGGGTGACGGCGCTGGGGCTGTTTGCCTACACCAGCTATGACGAAGAGATGGACAGCAAAGGCCTGTTCGACCCGGCAAAGAAGTTTACCTATAACGCCCCGGCGGGACTGGACGATACCTATGTGGTGTTTGTGATTGGTGAAACCACGCGCTGGGACCATATGGGAATGCTGGGTTACAGTCGCGATAACACGCCGAAGCTGTCGAAAGAGAAGAACCTGGTGGCATTCCGCGGTGAATCCTGCGACACCTCAACTAAGCTCTCCCTGCGCTGCATGTTCGTGCGCGAAGGCGGGACAGAGGAAGGCCCGGCGCGCACGCTGAAAGAGCAGAACGTCTTCTCGGTGCTGAAAGAGCTGGGCTTCAGCTCAGATCTGTACGCGATGCAGAGCGAAGTGTGGTTCTACAACAACACCAACGCGGACAGCTATGCCTTCCGCGAGCAGATCGGTTCAGAGCAGCGTAATCAGGGTAAATCGGTTGACGATATGCTGCTGATCCCGGAGCTGAAAACCTCGATTGATGACCATCCTAAGGGCAAGCATCTGGTTATCCTGCACACCAAAGGCTCGCACTACCTGTATTCTCAGCGCTATCCGCGCAGTTTCGCCCGCTACCAGCCGGAATGTATGGGCGTGGACGATACCTGCAGTAAAGAGATGTTGATTAACGCCTATGACAACTCGATTCTGTATGTCGACACCATGCTCGACAGCGTGTTTGATCAGCTGCGCGATAAGAAAGCCATCGTGTTCTATGCTGCGGACCACGGCGAGTCGATCGACGAGAACATGCACCTGCACGGCACGCCGCGCAACATGGCACCACCGGAGCAGTTCCGCGTGCCGATGATGGTGTGGGCGTCGGATAAGTATCTTGAAGACCCGAATAACAAAAGCGCCTTTGAGCGCCTGCAGGCCGAGCAGAAGGCGGGTAAAACCCACCGTCACGTTGAGCTGTTCGACACCATTCTCGGCTGCCTGGGCTACACCTCGCCGGATGGCGGCATCAAGCAGGCCAACAACTGGTGTGCGAAACCGTAAATACCCGCTTTGGTAGGGGCCAGGCATGCCTGGCCCGGTCGAGGCATGCCTCGACCCTACGGTTATAATATCCCCGCCGGATATTCTGCTACTCCCTTGTTTTTACCCGTCTACTTTCCCTGCCAAAAAAATTCCTTATTACCCGCATAAATTCCTTATCCCACCTGCGATCGCTCACTTAATTCGCGCCGCGTTGCGCTTATGACCGCTCCTGACTTGTTGATCGTTTCTTATACCTGCGTTGCAGCATTTTTACCTATAAGTACGTCATATAGACATTTTTATGACGCAAAATGCAGCGTTTCATGGACTATTTTACGAGTTTTTTTTCGGCGTGATGTTCTGTCATGCAGGCTGTCAGGCAGTGATTCATTCCAGGTTGAATGGATGTGGTGCGTTTTTAAACTGCAAATGTTATTGAATTGTTTTTTTAATATTTGCTTGCTGTTTCTCACACTCTGAGTAAATACCCGACGCTTGTATTGACGTTCCTTGAAACTATTGACAAATTGGACCCTCAGTACAAAAGGTAAGGGGATTTGTCTGATAGTGTCCACGGCTTCAGAAACCCACAAACCCCGCCAGATTAACTGTAGCCGCAAGGCACCACGCACAGACCACCCACAAAAATTATCGGTCGGCGTACAGCACACAACATCACATCACTTATTGGAGCTAAAGCATGAGTATTTCCCTGGCTAAATCCGGGATGCTGAAAGTCGGTCTCAGCGCCATTGCACTGCTGATCGCCACAGGTGTTCAGGCAAAAACCCTGGTTTATTGTTCTGAAGGTTCGCCTGAAGGTTTTAACCCACAGTTATTCACCTCTGGCACTACTTATGACGCCAGCTCGCGTCAGATCTACAACCGTCTGGTTGAGTTCACCATCGGTACCACTGAATTACACCCGGCCCTGGCAGAGAAATGGGATGTCAGCGCAGACGGTAAAACCTATACCTTCCACCTGCGTAAAGGCGTGAAGTGGCAGACCACCAAAGATTTCAAGCCAACGCGTGACTTCAACGCGGATGATGTGGTGTTCTCGTTCGAACGCCAGTTGGATAAAAACAACAAATATCACGGCGTTTCCGGCGGCAGCTACGAATATTTCGAAGGCATGGATATGCCTAACCTGATTAGCAAAATCGTTAAGGTTGATGATTACACCGTGCGTTTCGAGCTGACGCGCCCGGAATCACCGTTCCTGGCTGACCTCGGCATGGACTTCGCGTCTATCCTGTCTGCCGAATACGCTGACAACATGCTAAAAGCCGGCACGCCGGACAAACTCGACCTGAACCCGGTCGGTACCGGTCCGTTCCAGCTGCTGCAGTACCAGAAAGATTCACGCATTCTGTACAAAGCGAACACTGACTACTGGGGCACCAAGCCGAAGATTGATCGTCTGGTGTTCTCCATCACCCCAGATGCTTCCGTACGCTATGCCAAAATGCAGAAGGGCGAGTGCCAGGTGATGCCGTACCCGAACCCGGCTGATATCGCGCGCATGAAAGAAGATAAAAATATCAACCTGATGGAACAGCCTGGCTTGAACGTTGGCTACCTGTCGTTCAACGTTGAGAAAAAGCCGCTGGATAACCTGAAAGTGCGTCAGGCACTGACCATGGCGGTGAATAAGAAAGCGATTATCGAAGCGGTCTACCAGGGCGCAGGCCAGGAAGCGAAGAACCTGATCCCACCAACAATGTGGGGCTACAACGACGCGATTCAGGACTATGGCTATGACCCGGAGAAAGCCAAAGCGCTGCTGAAAGAAGCGGGCATGGCGGATGGTTTCTCCATCGACCTGTGGGCGATGCCGGTACAGCGCCCTTATAACCCGAACGCGCGCCGTATGGCCGAGATGATCCAGAGCGACTGGGCGAAAGTGGGCGTGAAAGCCAAGATCGTCACCTACGAGTGGGGCGAGTACCTGAAGCGTGCCAAAGCGGGTGAACACCAGACCGTGATGATGGGCTGGACCGGCGACAATGGGGACCCGGATAACTTCTTCGCCACCCTGTTCAGCTGTGCCGCAGCGAAAGACGGTTCTAACTATTCACGCTGGTGCTACAAGCCGTTTGAAGATCAGATCCAGCCGGCGCGTGCCACTGACGATCACAACAAACGTATTGAGTACTACAAGCAGGCTCAGGTGGTGATGCACGATCAGGCTCCAGCGCTGATCATCGCCCACTCTACCGTGTATGAGCCAGTGAGTAAGAAAGTGAAAGATTACAAAGTGGATCCACTGGGCGGTCACTACTTCGCGCAGGTTGATATCCAGGAATAATACGGCGGGTTGGAGAGCTACAACTCCCCGTAAATTGCGTAGGGGCCAGGCATTCCTGGCCCTTCTTTCGCAAGATGTGAGCAATAATAATCCTGTCGGTTACGGCTGCAGGAAATAAAAGAGAACACGGATTATGCTGCAGTTCATACTCCGACGTCTGGGACTTGTCATCCCGACGTTTATCGGTATCACCCTGTTAACCTTCGCGTTTGTTCATATGATCCCCGGTGACCCGGTGATGATTATGGTGGGCGAGCGCGGGATCTCCCCGGAACGTCACGCACAGCTGATGGCCCAGCTTGGTCTGGATAAGCCACTCTGGCAGCAGTACATCACCTATATCAACGGTGTCATGCATGGCGATTTGGGCCTGTCACTAAAAAGCCGCGTGCCGGTGTGGGACGAGTTCGTTCCGCGCTTTAAGGCCACGCTGGAACTGGGCATCTGCGCGATGCTGTTTGCCGTTGCCGTCGGCATCCCGGTAGGCGTGCTGGCTGCGGTAAAACGCGGCTCGATCTTCGACCACACCGCGGTGGGCATCTCCCTGACCGGTTACTCCATGCCTATCTTCTGGTGGGGGATGATGCTGATCATGCTGGTGTCGGTGCAGCTCAACCTCACCCCGGTATCCGGGCGTGTGGGCGATACGGTGTTCCTCGATGACAGCATGCCGCTGACCGGCTTTATGCTGATCGACACGCTTTTCTGGGGCGAGCCGGGCGACTTTAAAGACGCCGTGATGCATATGATCCTGCCTGCCATCGTGCTGGGCACCATCCCGCTGGCGGTGATCGTGCGTATGACGCGCTCGGCGATGCTGGAAGTGCTGGGCGAAGACTACATTCGCACCGCGCGCGCCAAGGGGCTGACGCCGATGCGGGTGATCGTGGTTCACGCGCTGCGCAACGCCATGCTGCCGGTGGTCACGGTGATCGGTCTTCAGGTCGGCACGCTGCTGGCCGGGGCCATCCTCACGGAAACCATCTTCTCCTGGCCGGGCCTGGGGCGCTGGTTAATCGACGCACTACAGCGCCGTGACTACCCGGTGGTTCAGGGTGGCGTGCTGATGGTGGCTACGCTGATTATCTTCGTCAACCTGCTGGTCGACGTGCTTTACGGCGTGGTTAACCCGCGCATCCGTCACAAGAAATAAGGGGCCAACATGTCTGTTGTGGATCCAGGCAGCGTCAGCGCTGCACCCAAGCCGATGACCCCGATACAGGAATTCTGGCACTACTTTAAGCGTAACAAAGGCGCGGTGATCGGCCTGGTTTACGTGGTTCTGATGATCATTATCGCGGTGTTTGCCAACGTACTGGCCCCGCACGCGCCCGCCGAACAGTTCCGCGATGCGCTGCTGAAGCCGCCAGCCTGGCAGGAAGGCGGCAGCTGGCAATATCTCTTCGGTACTGATGACGTGGGCCGCGATGTGCTGTCGCGTCTGATGTACGGTGCGCGCCTGTCGCTGCTGGTCGGCTGCCTGGTGGTGGTGCTGTCGCTGATTTTCGGCGTGATCTTCGGCCTGATTGCCGGTTATGTCGGCGGGGCGGTCGACGCGGCGATTATGCGCCTGGTCGATATCATGCTGGCGCTGCCAAGCCTGCTGCTGGCGCTGGTGCTGGTGGCTATCTTCGGCCCGTCGATTGTTAACGCCTCGATAGCGCTGACCTTTGTTGCCCTGCCGCACTACATCCGTCTGACCCGTGCTGCGGTGCTGGTGGAAGTGACGCGTGATTACGTTACCGCTTCCCGCGTGGCCGGAGCCGGTGCAGTGCGCCAGATGTTCGTCAATATTTTACCAAACTGCCTGGCACCGCTGATCGTGCAGGCGTCTCTCGGTTTTTCCAACGCGATCCTCGATATGGCCGCGCTGGGTTTCCTGGGTATGGGTGCGCAGCCGCCAACGCCGGAGTGGGGCACGATGCTCTCCGACGTGCTGCAGTTCGCGCAAAGTGCCTGGTGGGTGGTCACCTTCCCGGGTGTTGCCATTCTGCTGACGGTACTGGCATTTAACCTGATGGGCGACGGCTTACGCGACGCTCTTGACCCGAAACTCAAACAGTAGGCAGCGAGATGGCACTCTTAACAGTAGATAAACTCTCGGTGCATTTCGGTGACGAAAAAGCACCGTTCCGCGCCGTCGACCGCATCAGCTATCAGGTCGAGCAGGGGCAGGTTGTCGGGATCGTCGGTGAATCCGGCTCCGGCAAATCGGTCAGCTCGCTGGCGATTATGGGGCTGATTGATTACCCCGGCAAAGTGATGGCCGACAACCTGGTGTTTAACCAGCGCGACCTGAAACGCATCTCCGAAAAAGAGCGCCGCCAGCTGGTGGGCTCGGAAGTGGCGATGATTTTCCAGGACCCGATGACCAGCCTCAACCCGTGCTACACCGTGGGCTTCCAGATTATGGAAGCGATAAAGGTGCATCAGGGCGGCAACAAGCGCACCCGTCGCCAGCGCGCTATCGACCTGCTGAACCAGGTCGGTATCCCTGATCCGGCTTCGCGCCTTGACGTTTACCCGCACCAGCTCTCCGGCGGGATGAGTCAGCGCGTGATGATCGCCATGGCGATCGCCTGCCGGCCGAAGCTGCTGATCGCCGATGAGCCAACCACGGCGCTCGACGTGACGATTCAGGCGCAGATCATCGAGCTGTTGCTCGATCTGCAGCGCCAGGAGAATATGGCGCTGATCCTGATTACCCACGATCTGGCGCTGGTGGCGGAAGCCGCCCAGCATATTATCGTGATGTACGCGGGGCAGGTGGTGGAAACCGGTAAAGCGGTGGACATCTTTAAAGCGCCGCGCCATCCGTACACTCAGGCGCTGCTGCGTGCGCTGCCGGAGTTCGCGGCGGATAAAGCGCGTCTGGCATCGCTGCCGGGCGTGGTGCCGGGCAAATATGACCGCCCGAACGGCTGCCTGCTCAACCCGCGCTGCCCGTATGCGCAGGATCGCTGCCGCAGCGAAGAGCCGTCACTGCATGATATTGCCGGGCGTCAGTCCAAATGTCATTTCCCACTGGATGATGCCGGGAGACCAACTTATGAAGCCTGAACACGATAAAGCCACGCTGCTGATGCAGGCCATCGACCTGAAAAAACACTACCCGGTGAAAAAGGGGTTGTTTGGCCAGGAGCGACTGGTCAAAGCGCTGGACGGCGTGTCGTTCGATCTGGAGCGCGGCAAAACCCTGGCGGTGGTCGGCGAGTCCGGCTGCGGCAAGTCCACGCTGGGCCGCCTGCTGACGATGATCGAAACCCCGACCGAGGGGCAGCTGTTCTATCAGGGGCAGGACCTGCTGAAGCACGACCCGGAAGCGCAGAAGCTGCGCCGTCAGAAAATCCAGATCGTCTTCCAGAACCCGTACGGTTCTCTGAACCCGCGTAAAAAGGTCAGCCAGATCCTTGAAGAGCCGCTGCTGATTAACACCAGTCTGAGCAAAGCGGAGCGCCGCGAGAAAACCCTGGAGATGATGGCCAAGGTCGGCCTGAAAACCGAGCATTACGACCGCTATCCGCATATGTTCTCCGGCGGCCAGCGTCAGCGTATCGCCATTGCACGCGGCCTGATGCTCGACCCGGACGTGCTGATTGCCGACGAGCCGGTTTCCGCGCTCGACGTGTCGGTGCGTGCGCAGGTGCTGAACCTGATGATGGACCTGCAGCAGGATCTGGGGCTGTCGTACGTGTTTATCTCGCACGACCTGTCGGTGGTTGAGCATATCGCTGATGAAGTGATGGTGATGTACCTGGGCCGCTGCGTGGAGAAGGGCAGTAAAGAGGAGATTTTTGCCAATCCGCGCCACCCTTACACCCAGGCGCTGCTGTCGGCCACCCCACGCCTTAACCCGGATGAGCGCCGCGAGCGCATCAAGCTGACCGGCGAGCTGCCAAGCCCGCTCAACCCGCCACCGGGCTGCGCCTTTAATGCCCGCTGCCGCCGCCAGTTCGGCACCTGCGTGCAGCTTCAGCCGCAGCTGAAGTCCTACGGCGGTCAGCAGGTTGCCTGCTTCGCGGTCGACCAGGACGAAAACCCGACGACCTGACTGCGGCAATCCTGTAGAGGCCGACCTTCTTTTCCGGTCGGCCTTTCAATTCTGCGGGTCGACCAAAACGAAAGGTCGACCCCTACGTTGCCGCACAGACGTTTGTAGGGGCCGACCCTTTTTTCCGGCCGGCCCTCTCTTCCCTATCGCACAAAATTCTTCAGCCAAACCCATGGTTCTGCATCCGCTGCTATGCTGTATAAAAAACCATCCTAATCTATCCTCCCTAAGCCCAATCAGGGCAGGTCGAAGAAACAGGAGGTTGGACAGGGCTTTCGTAGTGACTTATGTCAAATTTTCTTTAGGTGGCAGAGGATTATGGGATAGCCTTAATAATTAAAAGGAAAACGTCGCATCGGGAAAGCGTAAATATGAGGAAGGTATTTCATTTAAATGAAATGGCCGCCAGGAAATACGCGAAATAATCACCTAAGGCAAATAATCACTGTGCTGATATATAACCCCTGCAATTAATTATTTTACTTATTTCACGTTATTTATTCTTTCAAAACCTTCTATCTGTGATATGAGATTAGTCTGAGTGATTTAAACTTTATATGTTATATTGCCGCGAAAACATCCACCTTGCGCGATCATTCTCATGAAAAGCTATGATGACCTGCAGCGTTTTAAAGAAAAAACGCAAACAAACCATATTGAATTCAAAGACATGTCTGAGCAGGCGATCAATTCTGACAGCACCAACTGGGCGATAATCAAACAGTTGCTGAATGAGGGCGCAGGGTCGGTGCTGGATAACCGTCAGCGTATCGATCTGGCGTCACCGCAGCCGATCGATTCCGCTGCCTTTAGCCCCCCGCCAGCGGAAATGCCTGCGGTGGCACCACATTTACCGGTCCACTCTTATGTTGCGGCCGCGCCATTGGCTAACGATAAGATCGGCGCCTCGCTGCTCGACAGTATTTCCGCCTCGCTGCAGGCGGGACCGCCTGAAGTCGCAACAGCGCAGCCCGTCGCTGCGGCGACACCGGTAGCGGATGCTGCGCCGCTGCGCGCCATGCCGCTTGCCCGCCAGACTGCCATGGCTGGCTCTTCCCTGCTCGAACAGCTGTCAGCCAGCACGCCGGTTAAACCGGTCGTGCAAAGCGCCCCGGCCCCTGTGGCTCAGGCGCCTCAGCCCGTTGCGGCCGCGGCCGCCCCACAGCCCGTTATGGCGGCTGCGGCCCCGGTTAACGCGAGCTTCAAACAGTTGTTTAGTCCGGCTGCGGCCCCTGCTCCTCAGGCGCTGTCGAAGGATGTGTTGTTACAACCCCTGCTGGAGAAAATTGCCTCATGCCGTTAGTTTGCGTCTGCTCCCCTAAAGGCGGTGTGGGTAAAACCACCATGGCGGCCAACCTTGCTCATGCCCTCGCACGCGGCGGCAGCAAGGTGCTGGCTATCGATTTTGACGTGCAGAACGCCCTGCGCCTGCACTTTGGCGTGCCGCTGGCCGACGGACGTGGCTTTGTGGCGAAATCAGCGGAATCTTCCGACTGGAGTCAGTCGATCCTCACCACCGGCGGCAATATTTTTGTCCTGCCTTACGGGGAGGTCAGCGAAGAGCAACGCGTTGAGTTTGAAAACAATCTGACACGTGACCCCAACTTCCTTGCGCGCGGGCTGCACAGCGTCCTCAACTATCCTGGCCTGGCGATTATCGCGGATTTCCCGCCAGGCCCAGGCCCGGCGCTTAAAGCTATGACCGCACTTGCCGATATGCATTTAGTGGTGATGCTGGCGGATACCGCCTCTCTGTCGCTGCTGCCGCAGATTGAGAACGAAAAAATGATCGGCGGCGCGCTTAACCATCGCAGCGGTCACTATTTTGTGCTCAACCAAAGCGACAACCGCCGCAATATCAGCCGCGATGTGACCGCCTTTATGCAGCAGCGCCTTGGCGACAGGCTGCTGGGCGTGGTCAACCGCGATGAGAGCGTGGCGGAGGCCAACGCTTCCCAGCAGTCGATTTTTGATTTTAGCCCGGTCTCAGCCGCGGCCTTTGATATTGAGCTGGTCGGCAAGCGTCTTGCGGCGCTGCTTAACATCAAAGTCGGTGACGGCGAAATGCACGCCCCGCTGAACTCTCGTTAACTTTAGGCCTGTACCCAAAATAACTCGAGTTGCAGCCAACGCGCATGCAGCTTGAAGTATGAAGAGTATAACGCCGGGCACGGAAGTCTGAAGACGCGTGGCGCCAGCGCCACGATTATAACTATACGTATTCAGGATGACTTATGAACAAAGTCCTGTTCTATCTGCTGCTGCTGATATTATTCCCCATCGCTGCGGTCATCGTTATCACCCCAATGGACAGCCAGAAGCAATATATCTTTGGCTTAATCTCTATTGCTATCGTGTTTTTATTGGGCTTTAGCAAGAGCAAAAAAGTCTCGCTGGTGATGGTGGTTCTCTCGGCAATGATGTCGACGCGTTATATTTTTTGGCGCGCAACCGAAACGCTGCATTTTAATTCCGAGGTGGAAGCGATCCTCGGCATCGGCTTATTTATTGCCGAGCTCTATGTCTGGCTTATTTTAATCCTCGGCTACCTGCAAACTTCATGGCCGCTTAAGCGAACCATTGAGCCGCTGCCGGACGATGTCAGCCTGTGGCCGACCGTCGATGTCTACGTACCGAGCTACAACGAAAGCCTCGACGTGGTGCGCGACACCGTTCTGGCCGCGCAGTGCATCGACTACCCGCGCGACAAGATCAAGATCTACCTGCTGGACGATGGCAAGCGCAGCGAATTCGCCCGCTTCGCCGCAGACGTTGGCGTCGGCTATATCACCCGTGATGACAACCGCCACGCCAAAGCCGGTAACCTCAACCACGCAATGAAAATCACCAAGGGTGAGCTGATCTGCGTATTTGACTGCGACCACGTCGCCACCCGCACCTTCCTGCAGGCCACCGTGGGTGCCTTCCTGAAGGATAAGAAGCTGGCGCTGTTGCAGACCCCGCACTACTTCTACTCGCCGGATCCGTTTGAGCGCAACCTGAAAGCGGCGCGAGAAATCCCGAACGAGGGCGCACTGTTCTACGGCCCGGTCCAGCAGGGTAACGACAACTGGAACGCCACCTTTTTCTGCGGCTCCTGTGCCGTTATCCGTCGCTCAGCGCTGGAAGAGATTGGCGGCTTCGCGGTGGAAACCGTGACCGAAGATGCGCACACCGCGCTGAAGATGCAGCGCCTCGGCTGGGGTTCAGCCTTCCTGGCGATCCCGCTGGCGGCGGGCCTCGCGACCGAACGCCTGGGTCTGCATATCGTACAGCGTACCCGTTGGGCGCGCGGTATGACGCAGATCTTCCGCGTGGATAATCCGCTGTTTGGCCGCGGTCTGAAGTGGCAGCAGCGCCTGTGCTACCTCAACGCCATGCTGCACTTCCAGTTCGGCCTGCCGCGCGTCATCTTCCTGACCGCGCCGCTGGCCTACCTGCTGTTTAACCTGAATATCATTCACTCGTCCGCCAGCCTGATCTTCGCCTACGTGCTGCCGCACCTGGTGATGTCGCTGTACGTCAACTCGCGTATGAATGGCCGCTTCCGCGCCACCTTCTGGGGCGAGATTTACGAAACGGTGATGGCGTTCCACCTGGTGATCCCGACCATCCTGACGATGATTTCGCCCAAGCACGGCAAGTTCAACGTGACGGATAAGGGCGGCCTGCTGGATGTCGGCTTCTTCGACTTTAACATCGTGCGCCCGCACGTGATCTGCGCCCTGCTGCTGCTGATTGGCGTGGTGAGCGGCGTGGTTCGCGCCGTCGGCCATAACTATTTTGGCGTTGACCCGTATGTGATTGCGCTCAACGTCGGCTGGGCGACCTTCAGCCTGATCATCCTGATGGCGGCCATTGCCGTGGCGCGTGAAACTAAGCAGGTGCGTAAAACCATCCGTATCGATGTCCACCTGCCGGTGGTGATCCACTACGCCAGCGGCATTTCGTCACGCAGCAGCACCATCAACCTGTCGATGGGCGGCGCGCAGATAAGCGCGCCGGACCAGCGCCATGAAAATGATGAAATCGAAGCGATTGACGTGATGCTGGAGTCCGGCACCATCTCCATTCCTGTGCAGATCATTGGCGCAGAAGATGGCGTTATCCGCCTGCAGTTCCACGAAATGCCGCTGTCGCGCCGCCGTGAACTGGTGCGCGTGGTGCTGGCGCGCGCCGATGCGTGGATCCAGCCGGAAGGCCCGAAAGATAATCCGCTGCGCTCGCTGCTGAATATCATCCGTACCGTATTTGAACTGTTCTGGCTGAGCTGGAAAGACAGCCGCGCCAGAAAGAAACAGCAGGCGCACGTGGAAGAGGATAGCGCAGTATGAAGCCATTATTACTGCGAGCACTCTGCCTGAGTAGCATGCTGACCCTGAGCAGCGTGCAGGCCGACCCGACCAGCGTGACGCAGGACAGCAGCGCGCTGTCCGATATCCCGCCGCCGGCGGACGTCGGCGCGGCAACCCCAGCGCAGAGCAGCAGCCCGGAGATGTCGACCATGACCGCCCCGGCGGTGGAGAACGATCGGCCTGCGGCTGCGGCCGAAGAGAACTTACCGGCTGGTGATGAAGCGGCACTGCCGCCCGGCACCAGCGCGATGCCTGCCGGTTTACCGCCGCTGCCTGCCATAAGCGATGAAACCCCTCCCGCGGCGGTTGCGGTGCTCAATCAGCCGCTGACCAGCACCGTCAGCGTGGCGCAGATGGGGCAGAAGCAGGGCATCACCCTGACAGGCGGTCAGCTGCAGTCCGGTATTGTCTTCACCCTGCCAACGGATGAAGTGGTCACCAACGCCCGTCTTAACCTGTCGCTGAAAGTGTCGCAGGCGCTGGCGGCGCGCAATACTTCCCTGCAGCTGATGCTGAACGGCCAGCCGCTGGGCACGCTGCCGCTTAGCGCTTCCGATCGTGCCAGCGAAGATTACCAGCTGGATATTCCGGCGGCGATGGTGGTCTCCAGCAACAACCTGAGCTTTAAAATTAACGATGCCGATCGGCTGCTGTGCGAGCGCGACAGCGCCCAGCAGTACCAGGTCACCATTCTGCCGAAAACCTCGCTGGCGCTGGAAGGCCAGCAGCTGAATATCGGTACCAGCCTGCGCAACTTCCCGCGTCCGTTTATTGATCCGCTGCGCATGAGCCCGGCGACCGTGGCGATGGTGTTCGGCGACAACGTTTCCCCGGGTGAAGTTAGCGCGGCGGCGATCCTCGCTTCCTGGCTGGGGATTCAGGCCGACTATCGCGGCATCAGCTTCCCGGTGCTGCGCGGCCAGCTGCCGGAGAAAAACGGCGTGGTTTTCGGCCATCCCGGCGAGAAGATTGGCAGCCTGACCTTACCGGATAGCGCAGGCCCGTCCTTGCAGATCGTCGACAATCCGGATAATCCGGTGTACAAGCTGCTGCTGGTGGTCGGGAAAGATGACGACCAGCTGCGTCAGGCCAGCTGGCGCCTGCTGCAGCCGCTCAACCTCGACGACGCTGCGCTGAACGTCGCCAACCAGACTATGCCATTAAGCAAGCCATACGACGCGCCGCGCTGGATCAACACCGATCGCCCGGTCCGCCTGAGCGAGCTGCTGCGCAAAGACCAGAGCCTGACCACCACCGGCATCTGGCATGATGCGCTGCGCGTCAATTTCCGCGCCGCGCCGGACCTGTTCCTGTGGGACGGCGACACGATTCCGGTGCAGCTCAACTATCGCTTCCCGTCGGAAAGCTGGATTGATGAAGATAACTCGCTGCTCAACGTGACGCTGAACGGCACCTTCCTGCGCAACCTGACCGTCAATAAAGTCGGTCTGCTGGAGAACATCTGGCACCGTCTGGGCGGCGATGCGCGCCAGGAGAAATACACGCTGAAGCTGGACCCGTACCTGATTTACGGCGACAACCAGATGCAGCTCTATTTCAACATCAAGCCGAAGGCCAGCGCGCCGTGCAGCGTGCTGACCAACAACAACATCAAGAGCCGGATTGAGGATGATTCGTTTATCGATCTGAGCCATACCCGTCACTTTACGCTGCTGCCGAACCTCTCTTACTTCGTCGGCGCCTCGTTCCCGTTCTCGCGCCTGGCCGACTACTCGCAGACCGTGCTAATGCTGCCAGAGCAGCCGAGTAACGCGGAGATCAGCACCCTGCTGGATATGGCTGGCCGCTCGGGTAATGCCACCGGCGTGGCGCTGAGCCATAACAGCGTGATGTTTGGTATTCCGGCCAGCGGTTCGCTGCGCGAGCGTCTGGAAAACAGCGACGTGCTGTCGGTCTCCACCCTGGCGCAAACCCATTTTAACCGCGAGATGCTGGCGGCTTCCCCTTATAAGGTGAACAACCGCACGCTCGGCGTCAAAGTGCCAAACACGCTGGATAACCTGCGCGGCTGGCTGACCGGCGACTGGTATCGTCAGACGCTGGACGCCGACCGTTACTTCTCCTCCAACGAAGACTGGCGCGGTTTTGTCAGCTATCGCTCGCCGTGGAACAGCAGTCGCCTGGTGGTGATGACCGTCGGCACTGACGATAACCAGCTGTCGCGCCTGCACGGTGACATGACCTCGGCACGGATTAACGCGGGGATCCGCGGCGATACCGCCATCATCACCGATGAGAACGGTATCCGCAGCTTCCGCGTCGGCGCGATGTTCCCGAGCGGGCAGATGCCGTGGTACAGGATGGTGGTGTGGTATGCCAACCAGCATGCGGTGCTGCTGGCCCTGCTGGCGCTGTTCTGTTCCACCGTGGTTGGCCTGAGCGTGTATGTGCTGCTGAAGCGCCACTCATGGCGTCGTCTGCACCCGAAAAGCGATCCCCGTACCTCTGGCGAGAAGAAAGAATGATGAAAACCAGGCTTACCCCGATTACCGCCAGAATTCGCCAGCGCTGGGCGATCGCCGGCGGCTTTGCCCTGTCGATGCTCGCCAGCCCGCTAATGGCGGCGGAGAGCAACCCGGCGATTCAGGCGCTGTTTGACCAGGCCAACTACTGGCACCAGAAGGCTCACGACGAGCTGGCGCGTGATGCGCTGAACAAAGTGCTGATGGTTGATGGCAATAACACCCAGGCGCTGTACCTGATGGCGCTGTGGTCGCAGCAGAGCGGCGACGGCACTGCTGCCGCCAAATGGCGCGCGCGCTTAAGCCAGGTCTCTCCGCAGGACTCGCGCCTGGTGGAGCTGGATAACGCGCGCCAGCTGCAAACCATTCCGGCCGCGCAGCTGTCGCTGGCCCGCCAGCAGGCGCGCAGCGGCAACACCGCCGCCGCGCTGCAAACCTGGCGCAACACCTTTAGCGGTAATGAGCCGCCGGCCAGCGTGGCGGCAGAATACTACCTGACCATGGCCGGCGACCGCGCGCTGCTGCCGCAGGCGGTGGATAACCTGCGCCAGTTCGCGGCACAGCATCCGCAGGATACCGGCGCGAAGCTGGCGCTCGGCAAAGCGCTGACGTATCAGGAGTCGACGCGCCGCGAAGGGCTGCAAACCCTGGAGAGCCTGGCCGACGGTAACGCCGATGCTGACCGCTCCCTGCGCCAGGGGCTGCTGTGGCTCGGTCCACAGCCGGGGGATGCGCCGCTGTATCAGAACTACCAGCAGCGCCATCCGCAGGACAAAACGGTGCTGGACTATTACCGTAAGAACGTGGGCGGTGCCGCGAAAGGCCAGGGCTTTACCGCCCTCAACAGCGGTGATGTCTCCGGTGCGCAGAGCGCCTTCGACCAGGTGCTGCAAACCAACCCGGAAGATGCGGATGCGCTGGCCGGGCTCGGTTATGTATCGCTGCGCAGCGGCGACTACGCGAAAGCGGCGGACTACCTCGATCGTGCCGCTAAGCTGGGCGGCAGCGACAGCCAGCAGCGCCAGCAGCAGGCCGCCGATGCGCGCTTCTACGGCCAGCTGGCGTCTGCCCAGCAGGCACTGAAATCCGGTGACAGCGCTCAGGCGCTGAGCCTCAGCGCGCCGCTAACCCAGGCCGCAGGCGAGAAAGGCGTGGCGGCGAAGCTGTTCCGTGCCGACGTGCTGCGCCGCAATAACCAGCTCGATCAGGCTGAACAGACCTACCGCGACGTGCTGGCGAGCGACGCCAAAAACCGCCCGGCGAAAGAGGGGCTGTTCTACGTGCTGCGCCAGAAGGGCAACACCGCCGAAGCCAATACGCTGTTGGCCTCCCTGCCAGCCAGCGTGCGCGAAGCGGTGACGCCGCGCCCGGTGGCGAACAGCGATCCCGTGCGTCGTGATGCCAAACAGGCGCTGGCGGCGGGCAATCCGCAGCGCGCCATCAGCATTCTGCAGCAGGGCATGCAGCGCTTCCCGAACGATGGCTGGCTGCGCCTCGACCTCGCGCGTATCTATCAGCAGCAGGGCGATACCGCGGCGGCCGCTGGCGTGATGCAGCCCGCCTTCCGCAACGGCGCCAGCAGCAACGAAGTCTACGCTGCGGCGCTGTTTGCCAGCGAAAGCGGGGCTTGGGGGCAGGCGCAGAGCCTGCTGTCGCGCATTCCGCCACGCAGCCAGAACGCGGAGATGCGCACCCTCGCCCAGCGCGTTAATTTCAATCAGCAGATGTCGGTAGCCCAGCAGTATCTGGCGCAGGGCGCCAATGCCGCCGCGGCGAATACCCTGAAGGCGCTGGCGGTTAATCCGCCAGCGAACCCGGCCGATGCCGGTAACCTGGCGAAAGGGCTGGCGCAGGCGGGTGACATGACCAGCGCGGTAGCCGTGGTGCGTAACAATATGCAGCGCGGCGTGCAGGGCAACGCGGGCGACTACGCTGCCCAGGTCGCGGTGCTTAACCAGGCCGGACTGAATGCCGAGGCGCAAACCTTCCTCAGCAACCCGGAACTGCAGGCGCGCAGCACCAGCACCCAGCTGGCGGGGATCCGCAACGGCGGCCTGATCAACGAAGTCGACGACCTGCGCGAGCGTAAGCAGTATGCGGCGGCCTACGACAAGCTGATCGGCGCATTGCAGAAAGACCCGCAGAATAGCGACCTGATGTTCGCCATGGCGCGCCTCTATCAGTCCGGAAAAATGAACAAAGAAGCGGCGGTGGTCTACGACTACCTGATGACGCGCGACACGCCGACCCAGGATGCGCGCGAAGGGGCGATCAACAGCGCGCTGGCGCTGAACGACGTGCCAAAAGCGCGTGCGCTCGCCAGCGGTCTGCAGGGCGAACCTTCCCCGCAACGCCTGCTGTTACTGGCGCGCGTCGCGGAAGCAGAAGGCGACCACAACCAGGCGCTAAGCTACCTGCGCACCGCCAAGGGCAAGATGATTGGCCTCGACGGCAGCACGGTGGGCAGCAGCGCGGGCATTGGTGGCCTGACGCTGGCCGACAACCCGTTTATCAACCGCACCACGCTGTCGGTACGTAAATCGCCATCGGTGTATGGCAATACCATGCCGTGGCAGCAGTCGCCGGATGCGCGCGACTACCGTGATATCGACGGCGTTAGCGTGGTGGGCGGCGGCACGCAGGTCGCGACCCAGCAGAGCCAGACGCTGCACCAGATCGACACCATGATGGACGAACTGCAAAAGGATACCGGCACCTGGGTGCAGGGCGGGATCCAGATCCGCGGTCGCGATGGCGAGAACGGCCTGAGCAAGCTGACCGAAGCCAAAGCGCCGCTGACCTGGTCAAGCTCACCGCTTGGCGATGCGCGCTTTGATTTCACCGTCACGCCAATGACGCTCAGCGCGGGCAGCGCCAGCGGCGACGCCTTCCGCCGCCTTGGCACCGGCGCGGCCAGCGTGGCGACCAGCAACCTGATCCAGAACATCAAGAACGAGCAGGCTTACTACAGTGGCTTAACCGCCGCGGAAAAAACCGTGTTTGATGCCGCCAACCCGGGCGTCGGCGCCGCGCTGACCAACCTCAGCGGCATCGACAGCGCGGACTACAACCCGTTTACCAACGGCGGCCAGAGCAATCTGCAAACCCTGAACAACAACAGCACGCTGGCGAAATACCTTGCGGCCTCCTCGCGTAAGGTTAACGTTGATACCGCCAGCGACAGCGCGTCCGATTCGCAGACCGCCAACGGCGTTGAGTTGAACCTGGCGTTAAGCGGCGACAGTTACAAAATTGACCTCGGCAGCACTCCGCTGGGGCAGGATCTCAGTACCATGGTGGGTGGTGTGAAGTGGGCACCGAAGCTGACCGACTACCTGACGCTGATCCTCACCGGGGAGCGCCGCGCCGTCACCGACAGCCTGCTCTCCTACGTGGGCGTGAAAGACAGCTACTCCGGCAAGAGCTGGGGCCAGGTGACCAAGAACGGCGGTAACGCGCTGTTAAGCTACGATGATGGCGATGCGGGCTTCTACTTCGGCGGTGGCGGCTACAGCTATATCGGCGAAAACGTTGCCAGCAACACCGCGCTGATGGGAAGTGCGGGAGCCTACGTGCGCCCGTTCCACTACAGTGACCGCGAGCTGAAAACCGGCATCAACATCAGCTGGATGGACTTCTCGAAGAACCTCAGCAACTTCACCTACGGTCAGGGCGGCTACTTCAGCCCGCAGAACTACATCAGCGTGTCGTTCCCGGTGGACTTCTCGCAGACCTATGATGACCTGAGTGTGAAAGTGGGCGGTTCGGCCGGTTACCAGTCTTATACCCAGGACAAGAGCGCCTACTTCCCGAACAACCCGGACTATCAGTCCCTGCTGGAAGATGCGGTCACCGCCGGCTACGCCAAAGAAGCGTACTTCAGCGGCGGCAGTAAGAGCGGTATCGGTTACAACCTGCACGCGGGTGCGGATTACAAGATCAACAAGGATGTCACCATCGGCGGCCAGGTGGGCTACGATACCTTCGGTGACTACAACGAAAGTACTGCGCAACTCTACTTCCGCTACATGCTGGGGGGCAAATAAGCATGAGTCAGTTACAGAATCGTACCCTGCAATATTATCGTCAGCAGCAGTATCAGCCCGGCTGGTTTGATCTGCTGAGCGTGATGATCAACGGCATGTTGAACAATGCGGGCGAGCAGGAGAGCCAGGCGTTTCTGCGCCAGATGGGCGACAACCTTGCCAGCCGCTACCCGCTGGGCGAGGTGGCGACCGTGGCCGATCTGGAAAACCAGATCAACCGCGTGCTGGCGCAGTTCAACTGGGGCTTTGTCGATCTGCAACCGAGCGACAGCGCGATCGTCATCGATCATCTGGCGCTGCCGCCGGGCGATGGCGTGATGAGCGACCGCCAGTGGCGGCTGGCGCTCGGCGCGGTGCTGGTGGGGCTGTATGCCCGCTGGCTGCGCGGGCAGGGTGGCAGCGATAGCGTATCGCTGAGTGTGGAAGAGACGGGCGACAGCTCGCTGCGCTTCCGCTATCAGGCATGAGGATGACTATGATTGCCATATTCAGGGCCAGCGTGCTGCTGCTGGCACTGGCGCTGGGCGTATCCCAGGCCGGTGCAGCGGACGGCTGGAGCACCTTTAAAACCCGTTTTATGACCGCCGATGGCCGCATTCAGGACACCGGTAACAAAAACGTCAGCCACACCGAGGGCCAGGGTTTCGCGATGCTGATGGCCGTCTGGTACAACGACCGCAGCGGCTTCGACAGCCTGTGGCGCTGGACGCAGAACAACCTTAGCAACCCGGCTAACGGCCTGTTCTACTGGAAGTACATCCCCGGCGCCAGCGACCCGGTCAGCGACCGCAACAACGCCTCCGATGGCGATGTGCTGATCGCCTGGGCGCTGCTGAAGGCGGGCAATAAGTGGGGCGATAACGGCTATTTACAGGCTTCCGACCGCCTGCAAAAAGCGATTATTAAACGTAATGTGATCGTCTATGCCGGGCGCACCATTATGCTGCCGGGGGCGCAGGGCTTTAACAAGACCAGCTATGTGATCCTCAATCCGTCCTACTTTATCTTCCCGGCGTGGCGTGATTTTGCCGCGCGCAGTCATCTGCAGGTATGGAACAAGCTCATCAGCGACGGGCAGCAGCTGCTGTCCGAGATGCGCTTTGGCGACAGCGGCCTGCCGCTCGACTGGGTGGCGCTGAACGCCGACGGCAGCATGGCTCCGGCCACCGCCTGGCCGCCGCGCTTCAGTTACGATGCCATCCGCATTCCGCTCTATCTGCACTGGTACGATCCCCAGTCGCTGCAGCTGGTGCCGTTCCAGCGTTTCTGGATGAGCTTCCAGCGCCTGCAAACCCCGGCGTGGATTGATGTGATGAGCAACGAAAAAGCGCCGTACAATATGGCCGGCGGCCTGCTGGCAGTGCGTGATTTGACGCTGGATGATACCGGCTATCTTAACGACCAGCTTAACAGCAGCGAAGATTACTACTCCTCCAGCCTGCACCTGCTCACCTGGCTGGCGCTGAAAGACCGGTAGATCGGGTTTTCGTAGGGGCGAAGGCATGCCTCGCCCGTACTGAGCTCCGTGCTCACCTCGGGTCGGGCATGCCCGACCCCTACGATTCAGGTTACCTGGTTATTGTAGGGGCCACGGCAGGCCGTGCCCGCATGGTTAGATCTTCGAAGACGATGATGTACTGTCATTGACTGTGGTCCATATTTGAGTAGAATAAATTCCACTCAACCCTGAACGCAGCGATTAAGTTCACTGGCCGTTGGGGTGAAGGAACCGGCCATCGCGCCGGTTTTTTCGTTTCTTAAGGATAAGAAAAAATGCGCACCTCCTTTTTTGTTGATGGATACAACCTCTTCTACGGTCTGCTGGCCGGAACACCCTACAAGTGGCTAGATTTGCCCGCTCTGCTGGCTCATATCTGCAAGATACAAAATCCAGCCTCTGTAACCCAGCAGGTGAATTACTTTACCTCTCCCGTTTTGCCCCCTCTTGCAAGCAGGGGGAAGCAGTCAGCCGAGGCACAAGATATTTATATCCGTGCCCTGAAAGCGCAGGGTGTGATAGTCAACCTGGGCAGGCACAGACTTAATCGCGGTAAAGCTCCACGCTATATAGAAGGCGTTCAGGCATCCCGAACCGATAAGGTAGATGTGTGGGATCTTGAGGAGAAAGAAACGGATGTAAATATTGCCATAAGCATGTACCGACTTCTCGCATGTCAGAGAAATAAGAATGTCGCACAATGCATTGAACAGATCGTCCTTGTCTCAGCGGATACTGATATGACACCCGCACTGAAAGCGATCAGAGAAGATTTCCCAGCGGTTACTGTTGGTATTATTCTGCCGCACAGGGAAGGTATAGATCGTGGAGTTCCTGGCTCTCTAAAAAACCACAGTGACTGGATAAGGCGGCATGTAAAAATTGATGAGCTGATAGCCCATCAATTTCCTCCTCGCGTACCGACAAGAAAAAAACCAGCCGATAAGCCTGATTATTGGTAGCACGATAGTTAAAGACGTGGCATCAGGCTAAGCCTGGGGGCGAAGGCATGCCTCGCCCGTACTGAGCTCCGTGCTCACCCCGGGTCGGGCTACCTGCCTGGGTAGGGGCCGACCTTCTTTTGCGGTCGGCCCTGAACCCACCCCGACAAACCCCACGCCGATCACTGCGGATACGCCACCCAGTCGCCGCCGTTCAACCTAATCCACGGCTTGCCCTGATACATCACCACCACCGCGTTATCATTTTCCGAGACTACCGGCGTCTGCGGCAGGTTATCGCTCAGCGCGGCCATATTCACATTCGGCGCGTTGAACACCTGGCCGTCGACCACGCGGGAGACCAGTTCGGAGATCGCCTGCAGGCTGGTGGGAGTGCTGACGTTTAGCGTCGCCTGGTGCGGCGCTTTCATCCCGGCAAACTTAATCCCGACCGGCACGTGGGTAATGCTGCTGCTTGGGATGTCGCGCAGGCCGGACATCTGCATGCGGTCACCCTCCAGCGCTGCGCCGTGCTCCGGCACCACAATCACCATCACCCGGCGGCCAGACTTGTCGAGGTTCGTCAGGAAGCCGTCCAGCTGGTCAAACAGCGTGTTGGCCCGTGGCTGCCACGGCGCGGTTTTGCTGCTGCCCAGCGTGCGCGTGCCGTCGTGCAGCGGGATCAGGTTATAGAAGGTGGCGCTGCGGGCGTCGGCGCTTTTCTGGCGTTCGTCGAGCCAGCGCTGCATCAGCTGCGCATCGTTAAACACCGGCGAGCCGTCGAAGGAGGTCAGTTCGTGCGTGATACCGGCCTGCGGCATCAGCGGTGCCTGTAAATTGCCCTCTTCGCGCAGCTCCTGTAAATAGCCGCCAAAAATCCCCTGATGGTCCAGCATCAGCTGCGGCTTAAACCCGAGCTGCGCCAGGTTATCAAACAGGTAGCAGCGGGCATCTACCGGCTTGTACAGATCGCTGTGCGAGCTTTGCCCGCAGCTGGCGCGCAGCAGACGGATGCCCGCCGGGCCGCTGTAGCCGGTGGCAGAATTGTAGTTATCCAGCAGCAGGTCGAAATGTTTCCACAGCGGGTGATTACGCAGCCGGGCGTAATCAATATCCGACCAGGCCAGCGAGCAAATGTTGATCACCAGAATATCGAACGGCGCGGCATCGGCAGGCAGCGCCGCCGGGAAGGCGGTGACGCGCTGCTTCTCTGTTTCATAAAACCTGTTCAGGTACGCCGTCAGGCTGGCGCTGGTGGGGGCAGCGGACTGATCCAGCCCGCTGGCGGCCACGGTATTATTCCCCGGCGTACTGCTTGCGACGGCAGCCGGCGCAGCCGCTTTATCCGGCAGCAGGGCGAAGGATGGCCCGGCCAGGTTCACCACGTTGAGCCACACCAGCGCCAGTGACACCAGCACCGTCACCCGCAGCCACTGGGCAACAAACAGGTAGAGCACCATCAGCACGAAGCCGCTGCCGATCATCTGCCAGTTGATAAAGCGCTGCAGCAGGTCGAGCAGATAAGCCGGGGAGAAGCCCGCCAGCTGGCTGCCCTGGCTGAGCAGGCTGGAAAGCCCCGGCAGCCAGGTGTCGTGCCACAGCAGCGCGATGCCGAGGGGCACGGAGACCCAGTGGCGCAGACGGTGCAGCTTCGGCGAGGGCAGCGGCAGCAGCAGCCACGCCAGAAACACCAGATTAGCCAGCGCGTGGAAGTTGAGGTAGCCAAACCACAGCAGGGCAAATTTCAGCAGGAAATAGAGGTTCCAGCCGCCCAGCCCGCGCCAGTTGCGCCACAGGCCAGGGGAAGTCTCAGCAGAAGGGTCACGCAGGGTCATGATTTTTTACTGTCCGTCCCGGAAGTTTTACGCCGCCACGTGCCTTCATATTTCAACGCGCGCGGCGGCAGCACGCGGTGCCGCAGCCCGCGCCATTTTTTCGGCAGCCAGCGGCTGTATAGCGGTTTGAGCAGCAGCAGGATCAGCAGCAGCAGAGTGACAATCTGCACCCAGTCCATCAGCGTCATGGCGCATCGCCCTTGTCCACCGGGGTGTTAAGCGTCACCTCTTCCGGCACCAGGCGCAGCGGTGCGGCCTGCGGTTCCGCAGCAGAAGAGGGGGCTTGCACAGCAGGGGTATCGCGCCAGGCGCCGGGCGTGGTGCCCGCCATCTGCCGCACTTCCGACAGGATCTGCAGATCTTCAAACCACACCAGGCGATTGGTGAAGATCTCGTCGGGCGGCAGGCGGAAGATAAATTTCAGCGCGGTATCCAGGTCGTTGTAGCGGCACGAAGAGAGGAACAGGTACAGGCGGTCGCCGATGCGCGTCACCAGGTCACCGAAGCGGCGCGGCTTGCACAGCGTCAGCGCCTGCTCCGGGTTCAGCTCCGGCACCGGGCGCAGCGCCACCAGTAGCCCTTTGCCGTCCTGCGGCAGCACGGTGTTGCCGATCAGGCGCGTTACCGAGCGGCAGAAGTGCTCCAGCGGCAGGTAGCCTTTCTCCTGCAATGGCTGCATCGATTTCAGCAGTACGCTCAGGTCGGCCGGCACGTGGCGGTTATAGCGCTGCCCCTGCAAGCCTTCCAGCGTGGTGAGAAAGCGCGACATCGCGGCGTTTAGCGGCACAATCGCGTTTACGCCGCAGGCCAGCAGCAGGCGCTCATCGCTGTTGCGCAGCGCGGTGTGCATCTCGCGCACCACGATTTTCAGCCCGCTGCCGCGCGTGCGCCGCAGGTTATGAATGTCTGCGGCAAGCTGGGCGATCTGGTCACTGTGGTGCAGGTTAAAGATCACCGTGGCGGCGCTGGCCTGCTGAGCGCGGCTGGCCAGCTGGGTGTTATCGTCGAACAGCGTCCAGGCGCTGGAGAGCGGCGGCGCGCCCTCCAGCACCCCTTTTTCGGCCAGGTACAGATGCTCATCATTTAAGGTTAACGGGCTATTTTGCTCCGATTCGCTAATCTGAGTGAAGCAATCCTGCTGTAATTCAAGGCGTAATGCGCGGTCGGCCAGCATGCCACTTTTATTACACCACCAGTTAATTCGGTAATTCCAGCTATCCTGCTGCCATTCCAGATGTGAAAGTCCGTCTAAATGACGATAGCGGGTTTGTAAATCATTTCGCAGGTGATTAACGCCGGAACCGTAAGTGATAATCAACATTGTTGACTGTCGCGAGGCTAACCACTTTTGCATTCCCTTCAGCCAGCTGTTTAATTCTTCAGGTGCTATTTTTTCCCAGCTGCTAAATGCGGTAAAAAATAACAAGAATCGTGGCTTGTTGGCTAAAGCGCGCGATAAATCTTCGCTCAAATTAAGCAGAGCTTGCGGAGTAGCGGGCAGGGAAAACAGCGGGATCTTGTTCGGGCCGCTGGCAGGGTCTGGAACCAGCAGAGACTGGGGTTTCTCAGGGGTCGCGATCAGCGTCACGGCCGTCTGAGTCGCGATAGTCTGACGTGCCAGAGTGCGTGCATCTTCCTGACGGTTTACCGTTACCCAGTAGCAGCCTGGCGGTTGCATCAGCACTAATTCATTTTGGACCTGACCCAGCCCTAAGCTAAATGAAATCGTCATAAGATTTTTCGCACCAGGGGTAATCCAGCATAATGGCAGGTCGGATAAAGATTTCCGTACCAATTCTAATCCCGTAAATATACATTACATCGTAAACCATTCCAGTGAATCATTGATGGAATCGTTATGTGATGAAATCCTATTAATCCGTGCGGATAATCCGACATAATGACCGCCATGCCGAATAAAAATCAGCAATCTGGGAAAACCCCTGGCCACGAAACGCCCGATGACATTAGCGCACTGGGTGAGGCTTTTGCGTTAACCGCGTTTCGCTATATCGATATTGCCCGTCAGGAAAGGCTGGCCGCAATTTATCAGCGCTGGCCATTACTGACCGAATTGGGCGCATTGCAAAAAAAGGGGTAGTTATGCCGGTGGTGGCATTTTGCGGTTTACGCGGGGGAGTGGGCACCACTTCCATAACAGCGGCGCTGGCCTGGGCACTGAATAGCCTTGGCGAACGTACGCTCGCCATCGATTTTTCCCCGTTTAACCAGCTGCGGATGCATTTCAACACCCCTTACCAACAGCCGCGCGGCTGGGCGCACAGCGCGCTACGGCAGCAGCCCTGGCAGCAGAGCGCCATGCGCTACACGCCATTGCTCGATTTTATTCCCTTCGGCCAGCTGCAAGCGGCTGAAAGCGAAGCGTATCTGCGCAATCCTGAAGCGCTGCTGGCGCCGTGGGCCGGGCGGCTGCACGCGCTGCGGGGCGACTATCGCTGGGTGCTGCTGGATATCCCGGCGGATATGCCGCAGCTGGCGCGGCAGCTGTTGCCGCAGGCGGACCACCAGATCGGGGTGATTGTCCCCGACGGCAACTGCCATCTGCGCCTGCATCAGGCAGAGGTCGCAGAAAATACCCGGTACCTTATTAACCAGTTTAATCCGGTGAGCAAGGCACAGCAGGATCTGCACCAGCTGTGGAGCGGCTCGCTCAATCAGCGCCTGCCGCTGCTGGTGCATCGCGACGAGGCGCTGGCTGAAGCGCTGCTGAACAAGCAGCCTCTCGGTGAGTATCGCCCGCTGAGCCTGGCGGCGGAGGAGATTGCCACGCTGGCGAGCTGGTGCCTGATCAACCTGACGGGCGCGCCAGCATGAACCCGCTGCGCGCGCTGCTGATGCCCGCCGCCCTAAAGGCGCTGAGCCAGCGTTACCGCGGCTATCGCCGCCAGCGCACGCCGCCCCTGACGGCGGCACTGCACTGCCTGCTGGTGGCGCTCGGCTGGGCGCTGCTGCGCTTTGAAAGTGCGCAGTGGCAGCAGGTCAGCGCCCGCCAGCGCCAGCTTTACCCGCATATCTCCCCCGAGCGCCCGCGCCCGGCCGATGCGCTGCGCTACCTGATCCAGAGCCTGTGGCTGCTGCTGGTGCTGCCGCTGGATGCCTCGGCGCGCAGCGAACGCCAGCGGCTGAATGCCTTTAGCGCGCTGGCCCGCTGGCGCCGGGGTTTTTACCGCTGGCTCAACCGCCTGCCGCAGCGCGCCGCGCAGGCGAAGCTGGAAAAACGCGGCGAGCGCTGGTTAAGCCAGCTTCCCCCTTTGCTGCGCCGCGCGCTGTTCACGGTGGCGGTGCTGCTGGCGACGGCGCTGGCGTTGCTGTGCATCTCGCAGCCGTTCGATATCTGGACGCAATTTATCTTCGTGATGGTGCTGTGGGCGGTGGCGATGGTGGTACGGCGCATCCCCGGCAGGCTGCCAATCATGATGATGATCGTGCTGTCGCTGACCATCTCCTGCCGCTATCTGTGGTGGCGCTATACGGCCACGCTAAACTGGAACGATCCGCTCAGCCTGACCTTTGGCGTGCTGTTGATCGCCGCTGAAACCTACTCATGGGTGGTCCTGCTGCTGGGTTATTTTCAGAGCCTGTGGCCGCTGCAGCGCAAGCCGCTATCAATGCCGGAAGATGTCAGCAGCTGGCCCGCGATCGATCTGCTGGTGCCAACCTGGAACGAGCCGCTCAGCGTGGTGAAGCCGACGATCTACGCTGCGCTTGGCCTCGACTGGCCGCGTGAAAAGCTCAATATTTATCTGCTGGATGACGGCCGGCGGCCGGAGTTTCGCGCCTTTGCCGAGAGCGTGGGCATCCACTACCTCGCCCGCCCCAGTCACCAGCACGCCAAGGCGGGCAACATTAACCACGCGCTGCGCACCACCTGCCGCGGCGAGTTTGTGGCGATTTTTGACTGCGACCACGTGCCGACGCGCTCTTTCCTGCAGATGACCCTCGGCTGGTTTATTAAAGACCCCCGGCTGGCGATGTTACAGACCCCGCACCACTTCTTCTCGCCGGACCCGTTTGAGCGCAACCTCGGGCGTTTTCGCCGCACGCCGAACGAAGGCACGCTGTTTTACGGGCTGGTGCAGGATGGTAATGACGTCTGGGATGCCACCTTCTTCTGCGGCTCGTGCGCGGTGCTGCGGCGCAGCGCCCTGGAGGAGATCGGCGGTATTGCGGTGGAAACCGTTACCGAAGATGCGCACACCTCGCTGCGCCTGCACCGCGCTGGCTGGACCTCGGCCTATATCCGCATCCCGCAGGCCGCCGGGCTGGCCACCGAGAGCCTGGCGGGGCATATCGGGCAGCGCATCCGCTGGGCGCGCGGCATGGTGCAGATTTTCCGCCTCGACAATCCGCTGCTCGGTAAAGGGCTAAGGCTGGTGCAGCGGTTGTGCTACGCCAACGCCATGCTGCACTTCCTGGCGGGTATTCCCCGGCTGATCTTCCTGCTGGCCCCGCTGGCGTTCCTGCTTTGCCACGCCTTTATCATCTACGCCCCGGCGCTGGCCATCGCCATCTATGTACTGCCGCATATGCTGCACACCAGCCTGACTAACTCGAAAATTCAGGGGCGCTGGCGCCACTCGTTCTGGAGCGAAGTGTATGAAACCGTGCTCGCCTGGTATATCGCCCGGCCGACCACGGTAGCGCTGTTCAACCCGCATAAGGGCAAGTTTAACGTCACCGCTAAGGGCGGGCTGGTGCAGGAGGAGCATCTCGACTGGGTGATCACCAAGCCCTATATCTTCCTGGTGCTGCTCAACCTGGCGGGAGTGGCAGCGGCCATCTGGCGCCTGTACAGCGGCCCGACGCACGAGATCCTGACGGTGCTGGTCAGCCTGCTGTGGGTGTTTTACAACATGATTATTCTCGGCGGCGCGGTGGCGGTATCAGTGGAGGCGCGCCAGATCCGCGAAGCGCACCGCGTGGAGATCGCTATGCCTGCGGCCATCGCGCGCGCCGACGGCCATCTGCTGCCCTGCACCCTGCGCGACTATTCGGACGGCGGCGTCGGGCTGGAGCTGCGTGAAGCGCACGCGCTCAACGCAGACGAAGAGGTCTGGCTGCTGCTCAAGCGCGGCCAGCAGGAGTTCAGCTTCCCCTGCGTGGTGCAGCGCACCTTTGGCCGCCGGGCGGGCATTCGCCTGCACAACCTCAGCACCGAACAGCACGTCGAGTTTATTCAGTGCACCTTCGCCCGCGCCGATACCTGGGCGCTGTGGCAGGACAGTTTCCCGGAAGACAAACCGATCTACAGCCTGGTGGATATCGTCATCCTCGGCTTTAAAGGCTACCTGCGCCTGGCGGAGTACGGGCCGCCGCGCCTGCGCCAGCTGTTTATTGGCTTAACCGCGCTGATGGCGTGGCTAGCTTCATTTTTCCCTAAAGCGCGCGGGCCACGGCCCGGTGCCCGCTCGGTAATCGCAGAATCATGAGAAAAACACGCCGCGGCCTGGCCGCACTCCTGCTGGCATTCGTCACCCACGCCGCCCCCGCAGAAACCCCGGCAGCAGAGGCGCAGGTGCCGCCCGCCGCCCCGGTACGTCAGTCGGCGCTCAACTTTGCCCAGCTGGCACCGCCGCCGGGCAACTTTGCGCTGCGCGGCACCCAGCCGCAGGGGCAGATTGAGTTCGGGGTGCGCAGTGACGAAGTGGTGACTAACGCGCTGCTCAACCTCAGCTATCGCCCGTCCCCGGCGCTGATCCCCACGCTGTCGCAGCTGAAAATCACCCTCAACGACGAGCTGGTCGGGCTGGTAACCATCACGGCGGATCAGCTGGGGAAAGAGAACCAGACGCAGGTGGCGATCGACCCGCGCTTTATCGGCGATTTCAACCGCATCCGCCTCGAACTGATCGGGCATTACACCAATATCTGCGAAAACCCGGCTAACAGCGCGATCTGGCTGGATGTCGGTAAGCAGAGCGGGCTGCAGCTGACGCTGCAAAAGCTGCCGCTGAAAAACGACCTTTCGCACTTCCCGGAACCGTTCTTTGACGCGCGCGACGGCCGCCCGATGAGCCTGCCGGTGGTGTTTGCCGCCACGCCGGATCTGGGCCAGCAGCGCGCCGCTGCCATACTCGCGTCGTGGTTTGGCAGCAAAGCCCAGTGGCGTGGGCAAAACTTCCCGGTGCTGTTGAACCAGCTGCCCGCGCAGCAGCACGCGGTGGTGTTCGCTACCAATGCCCAGCGGCCTGACTTCCTCAAAGCGCTGCCCCCGGTGGATAAGCCGACGGTGGAGATCGTCGATCAGCCGGGCAATTCGTACCAGAAAATGCTGCTGGTGCTCGGGCGTGACGACAACGATCTGATCGCGGCGGTGCAGGGTATCGCGCAGGGCGAGCTGCTGCTGCGCGGTCAGACCGCCCAGGTGGAAGCGGTGAAAACCCTCGCCGACCGCCAGCCCTACGACGCGCCGAACTGGGTGCGCACCGACCGCCCGACCACCTTTGCCGAGCTGCAGCAGTATGCGGGCCAGCTGCAGTCGGATGGGCTGCAGCCTGCGCCGCTGGCGTTTACCCTCAACCTGCCGCCGGACCTGTTTTTGATCCGCGCACGCGGCATCGACATGGATCTGCGCTACCGCTACACCTCGCCGCTGCAGGAGGATGGTTCGCGGCTGGCAATACACCTTAACGACCAGTTTGTGCAGGATTACCCGCTGACCGTGAAGCAGGATCGCAGCAAACAGCTGCTGCGTATTCCGCTGCTGCAGGGGCTGCAGGATGGTAGCACCAGCCTGACCATCCCGGCGCTGCGCCTCGACGTGGTGAACCAGCTGCGCTTTAGCTTCGACTATGCGCTGACCTTTATCGGCGGTACCAGCGACCGCTGCGAAACCGTGGTGCCGGTCAGCAATCACGTGGTGATCGACGGCAACTCCACCGTCGACTTCTCCGGCTATCGCCACTTTATCGAGATGCCGTCGCTGCGCGCCTTCGCCACCTCCGGCTTCCCGTTCAGCCGCCAGGCCGATCTGGCGCAAACTCTGGTCCTGATGGACCCGCAGCCGCAGCCGGAGAACATCAGCGCCATGCTCAATGTGCTGGCGAACGTCAGCGCGCAGACCGGCTATCCGGCGCTCAAGGTGCAGATTGCCGACAGCTGGGCGCAGGCGCAGAGCAGCAACGCCGATATTCTGACCATTGGCAGCCTGCCCGCCGGGCTGAAGCAGGACAGCAATATCAGCCTGCTGGTCGATGCGGCGAAAAGCCGCATCAACAAGCCGCTGCGCCAGCCAGCGCTGAGCAGCGTGGACGGCCCGGCCAGCGACCGTCAGGCGCAGAGCCAGACCACGATAACGTCAGACGGGCCAATGGCGGCGGTGGTCGGCTTCCAGTCGCCGTATGACCCGCAGCGCAGCGTGGTGGCACTGTTAGCCGACAGCGCGCGCGGCTGGCAGCTGCTGAATGAGGCGATGAACGACAGCGGCAAACGCGCCGCCATGTTTGGCTCCGCCTCGATTATTCGCGAGTCCGGCGTCAGCAGCCTGCGCGTCGGCGAAACCTATTACGTCGGCCACCTGCCGTGGTGGGAGCGCCTGTGGAATGCGCTGGCGAATCATCCGCTGTGGCTGGCGCTGCTGGCCGGGGTGGTGGTAATCCTGTTTGCGGTGCTGGTGTGGCGCCTGATGCGCGGCGTCAGCCGTCGCCGCCTGGATGACGAGGATGACGACGCGTGATGCGGCGGCTGACCGGGCTGTTACTGCCGCTGCTGCTGCTGCCCGGCAGTCCCGGCGTGCGGGCGCAGGTGGCGCCGATTGACTGGCTGCTCCAGCAGGTGCGGGTCGGCGAAGCCAACCATAAATACGAACTGGTGACGCAGTCGCTCTACCGGCTGGATAAAATCGACCCGGATAATCCGCAGTTTGTCGCGGCCAAACTGCGGCTGGCGCTGCGCCAGGGCGACCAGGCCCGCGCCGCACAGCTGATGGCGCAGCTGCGGCGCAGCGCACCGGATGCGCAGGCCACGCGAGAGGCGGCGGCCAATATGCTGCTCATTACGCCGGAAGGCCGGCAGCAGCTGCAGCAGGCGCGGCTGCTCGGCGCTTCCGGGCGGCTGGTGGAGGCGCAGGCCGCGTGGGATCGCCTGTTCCACGGCGCGTTTCCCTCCGCTGACATGGCGCTGGAGTACTGGCGGCTGGTGGGCCGGCTGCCCGGCCAGCAGGCGCGCGCGCTGGCGCAGATGCAGGCGCTGGACCGCATCACGCCGGGTAATGCCGAACTGCAGCAGTCGCTGCGGCTGATGCAGCAGAATGTGCAGCGGGTCAAAGCCGATAGCCAGGCCGCCGCGCTGGGCGCTCGCGGGCAGGCGCTGGCAGCGGCCAACCACCGGGCGGCCGCTATTGCGCTGTTCCGCCAGGCGATTGCCGCCGATCCAGGCGGTGACGACGTCAATAAATGGCGTAGTTTGCTGCGCTCGAACCACTACTGGCTCAGCATTGAGCAGGGCGATAAGGCGCTGGCGGCAGGCGAACTCAGCGCGGCGCAGAGCCACTATCAGCAGGCCGCGGGTTTCGATCCGCGTGATGCCTGGGCCCGTATCGGCTTTGGCGATGTGGCGCTGGCCGGTAAAGATCGCGCCGGGGCGGAGCAATACTACCGCCAGGCGCTGCGGCTTGAGCCGAAAAACCGCACCGCCGCACGTCGGCTGGTGACGCTGCGGCTGGACGCGCTGACTGCTGAAGCAGAGCAGCTGGCGGCGCAGGGCAGATGGGCGCAGGCGGCAGAGAAGTATCGCCTGGCGCAGCGCGAGGCGCCGGATGATGTCTGGCTCAACTATCACAGCGCGCGCGCGCTGCGTGAGAGCGGTCAGCGCGCGGCGGGCGACAGGCTGATGGCAGCGATGGCGGCGCGCCAGCCGCAGCAGCCGGCGCAGGTTTATGCTTACGGGCTGTGGCTCTCCGGCAACGGTGACGACGCGGCCGCGCTGGCGCGTCTCAACACCCTGCCACGCAGCCGATGGACGGGGGAAATGCGGGCGCTGGCGCAGCGCCTGGAGCGCAGCGAGCTGCTGGCGCGCATCGACCGCAGGGTGGCGAAGCAGGAGTATGCCACGGCGCTGAGCGACTATCGCCAGGCAATGCAGGCGGTGGGGATTAGCGCCACCGCACCCGGCGACAACGATACCTTTACCCGCCTGATGCGCAGCGACGCGCAGGACGACTGGCAGCAGCGCGGCATCCGCCGCGACAGCGCCAGCCTGTATCGCCAGCAGGATACGCAGCTGACGCTGGCCGAGGACTATTCGCGTAATAAAGGCAGCGGCGGCGTTTCCGATTTTAGCGCGCACACCACCATGATGCAGGCGGAGACTCCGCTGTCTGACGGGCGTGGCTGGCTGCAGCTGGATAATGTAGACGTCTCGGCAGGCAGCTTTGCCCGCAGCGCCAATGGCACTATCAGTGAGAATTTTGGCACCTGCGCCAGCGCGGATGCGCTGTGCAACCGCGACTTCCGCCAGCATCAGAACGGCACCAGCATTGGCGCGGGCTTCCGCAGCGAGCGCTGGTCTGCCGACCTCGGCACCACGCCGCTCGGCTTTGAGGTCACCAACTGGGTCGGCGGCCTGAGCTGGAACAGCGATATTGACGATCTCGGCGTGACGCTGAGCGCCTCGCGCCGCCCGATTGCCAGCTCGCTGCTGGCGTTTGCCGGCGCGCGCGACCCCAATCAGGCTAGCGGCAAACGCTGGGGCGGCGTGGTGGCGACCGGTGGCGCAGTCGGTCTGAGCTGGGATCGCGGCGGCGCGCACGGCGTATGGGCCGATCTCAGTGCACATCAGCTAACGGGTAAAAACGTGGCGGATAACTCCCGCGAGCGCCTGATGAGCGGTTACTACTACAAGCTCATCAACGACGATAACCGCCGGGCAACCGTTGGTATTAACGGCATGCTGTGGCACTACGCGCAGGATCTGAGCGACTATTCCCTCGGCCAGGGCGGCTACTACAGCCCGCAGCGCTATGCTTCGCTGTCGCT
Organism: Erwinia aphidicola; assembly: GCF_014773485.1. Taxonomy (GTDB): domain Bacteria; phylum Pseudomonadota; class Gammaproteobacteria; order Enterobacterales; family Enterobacteriaceae; genus Erwinia; species Erwinia aphidicola. The sequence goes on from NZ_JACXBP010000009.1 coordinate 82,727, forward strand.
GCCGGTCACCTATCGCCAGCGCACGGCCAACTGGTCGTTTGACCTTGGCGGCTCGGTTTCGCTGTCGCACGCCCATAGCGACGCCACGCCGCGCTATCCACTGAATTTCGGCGCCATCACCGCTGATAACGCCCCGGGCAGTGACGGCGGCGGCTCCGGCTTTGGCTATACCTTGCAGGCGCTGGTCGAGCGCCGCTTAACCTCAAACTGGACGCTGGGCCTCGGCGTGGATATCCAGCAGGCCAAAGATTACACCCCGAGCCACGGATTACTCTTTCTGCGCTACTCGATGGCGGGCTGGCAGGGCGACCTTGATATGCCGCCGCAGCCGCTGGCGCCGTACGCCAGCCTGAAGTAAGCTGCGTGACTGTTCTCCCAGGAAAACACCTAAACCTCGCCCTGCAAAGCGTGATAGCTTAACAACCCGCAGTCATAGGATATACTCAGGGCGATTTTAGTCCTTTCAGCAGAGTTCTTCGGAGAGCAGGCTTGCGAGTCAGTCGTTCATTAACGATCAAGCAGATGGCGACCATTTCCAGCGTTGCGGTGGTCACGATTTGTATTTTTATCGTCATACAGCTTTTCCATTTTGTGCAGCAGCGCAGGATTGACTACGCCCAGCAGATGGAGAACGTGGCGCATACCGTGCGTCAGCCGCTGTCGCAGGCGGTGCTGAAGGCGGACATTCCTCAGGCTGAATTTATCCTCAACTCGCTGCGCCCGGCCGGTATTCTGGCGCGGGCGGAAGTGGTGCTGCCCAACGGCTTGCAGGCGCTGCATACCGATTTTGAACCCGAAAAGCCGGTGCCGCAGTTTATCGCCCGGCTGTTTGAACTGCCGGTGCAGATCACCGTGCCGCTCTATTCGGTAGAGCCGGCCAACCCGAAACCGCTGGCGCTGCTGGTGCTGCAGGCCGATTCATGGCGCGTATATCAGTTTATCCTCAGCGCGGTTTCCACCATGGTGACCACCTATCTGCTGCTGGCGCTGATCCTCTCGGTGTCGATCAGCTGGTGTATCAACCGCCTGATGGTCAGGCCGCTGCGCACCATCGCTGCCGAGCTGCAGGACCTTAGCCCGCAGCAGAGTATCGGCCATCAGCTGCCGCTGCCAAAATACCATCGTAACGATGAAATAGGCATGCTTATCCGCAACTACAATCGCAACCAGCTGGCGCAGGCGGCGCTGTATGCCGAGCGCCCTGCTGACCAGAGCAGCGCGGCAAAGCCGCGCACGGTGTGCGAGCAGGATATTGTGTGCGCGCTGCAGCAGCAGCAGTTTGCCCTGTGGCTGCAGCCGCAGATCGATATGCGCAATGGTCAGCTGGTGGGGGCCGAAGCGCTGCTGCGCATGCGCCAGGCCGACGGCAGCTGGTCGCTGCCGGACGATTTGATCCCGTGCGCGGAGGAAAAAGGGGTGATTACCGCGCTGGGCCGCTGGGTGTTTGAAGAATCCTGCCGGGTGCTGGCGGGCTGGCAGCAGCAGGGCATTACGCTACCGCTGAGCGTGAATCTCTCCGCCGTGCAGCTCAGCGACCCGTCAATGGTCAGCCATCTACAGAACCTGATCACCCAGCATCAGATCTGCCCTGGCAGCCTGGTGCTGGAGATCACCGAAACCGCGCAGATTGGTGAGCCGCAGCAGGCGCTCAGCCTGTTGCAGCAGCTGCGCCAGGTGGGCGTGTCGGTAGCGCTCGACGATTTCGGCATGGGCTACGCCAATCTCAACTGGCTGAACCAGTTCAAAGCCCTGCCAATCGCCAAGCTGAAGATGGACCGCAGCTTTGTGGTAGCGCTGCCCGAAGATGACACCATGGTGCGCATCGTCGCTGCTATTGCCGAGATCATCACGCTCGACGTGGTGGCCGAAGGTGTGGAAACCGAAGCGCAGCGCGACTGGCTGCTGGCACGCGGCATCCATATCGGCCAGGGTTACCTCTACTCCGAAGCGCTGCCGCTGGCGCAGTTCCAACAGCAGTACCTGTAAAATCCTGCTATTTCACTCACTGATTTTGCATATAAAAGATGCAACGCCAATGACAACGCGAGGATGGCTGGTGTACAATTATTCAGCAACTTGCATCAGGAGGTGATATGCCTGCAAAAAATCTGACTCAGAAAGAGATTATTCAAGCTCTGTCTGATGCACAAAAAGCTGGATCTGTTCAGCTGACAGGAACAAGGGAAGAGCGCCGCGAGCAGCTTCGTGAGATGCGCCGTAAAGATTTTATCCAGGAAGGATATCGCATTGGGCAAACATCATCCTAAGCGCTTTTATTTTGCACGTCTCGAGATTGCGGTAAAATTTGCGTCGACCAGTGCGAAGTTCGGTTATGACGCAGAAGACCAACAATATTATGAAGATGCTTTGCTCGATCTCCAGGATATCTGGGAGCAGCAGGGCTATATTGAAATCTACGACCCATCCTCGCACGGCTATTCCGCTCACTACCCTCTGGCTAAAGACAGTAATTCTGTCGCTGGCTCATCCCCCGACTATACGGGCCTGTACCATGCTCGCTTACTCAAAACGGGTGAAGTCGATCCGTTGGTGATCGTGACATTTCAGGGCATGATCGTCGTCCAGCAAAGATATGAACGGGCAGTTATAGAAGCGTTGATCTATCACGACCTGATGTTTTTGCCCATGGGTCAGAAGACACCGCAGAACAAGAAAAAGCAGCGTGAATGGGTTCGTCATAACCTGGACTCCAGCGATGAAAACGCCAGTTAGTTGCTAAAAGCGTCATATTGAATTGATTAGGCGCTATTTCACTTTCTTTAGTTATACAAGTCGGGGCTGAAGTGATTCAGCTCATAAAACCAGGTTATGGAAGCCGCCGGGCCTGGTCGGGCTATATTAATCCTGTTAACTGGATGTTACTTTCGCGCTGTCACTGATTATAACAACAGCAATTCAGCCGTTAACGGATACCTTATGAAAAAATCCCTGTTCAAAAGTCTCTATTTCCAGGTGCTGACTGCCATCGCCATTGGCGTGCTTCTGGGCCATTTCTATCCTGAGCTGGGCGCGCAGATGAAGCCGCTGGGCGATGCCTTCGTCAAGCTGATCAAAATGATTATTGCCCCGGTGATCTTCTGTACCGTGGTGACCGGCATCGCCGGAATGGAGAGCATGAAAGCGGTCGGCCGTACCGGTGCGGTCGCGCTGCTCTACTTTGAAATCGTCAGCACCATTGCCCTGATTATCGGTCTGGTGGTGGTTAACGTGCTGCAGCCGGGCGTGGGGATGAACGTTGACCCGGCGACGCTGGATGCCAAAGCGGTGGCGATGTATGCCCAGCAGGCAGAGCAGCAGGGCGTGATCGCCTTCCTGCTGGATGTTATTCCCAGCAGCGTGATTGGCGCCTTCGCCAGCGGCAACATCCTGCAGGTGCTGCTGTTCGCCATCATGTTCGGCTTCGCGCTGCACCGCCTGGGCGATAAAGGCACGCTGGTGTTTAACTTTATCGACAGTTTCTCCAAGGTGATTTTCGGTATCATCAACATGATCATGCGCCTGGCGCCAATCGGGGCATTTGGTGCCATGGCTTTCACCATCGGTAAATATGGCGTTGGCTCGCTGGTGCAGCTCGGCCAGCTGATTATCTGCTTCTATATTACCTGCGCGCTGTTTGTGGTGGTGGTGCTGGGGCTGATTGCCCGCATGGTCGGCTTTAACATCTTCAAATTTATCGCCTACATCAAAGAAGAGCTGCTGATTGTGCTGGGGACTTCCTCTTCCGAATCTGCGCTGCCGCGCATGCTGGATAAGATGGAAAAGCTCGGCTGTAAAAAATCGGTGGTGGGGCTGGTTATTCCTACCGGCTACTCATTCAACCTTGATGGCACCTCGATTTATCTGACCATGGCGGCGGTGTTTATCGCCCAGGCGACCAACAGCCATATGGATATCTGGCATCAGATCACCCTGCTGGTGGTGCTGCTGCTCTCCTCTAAAGGCGCCGCGGGCGTGACGGGGAGTGGCTTTATCGTCCTGGCGGCTACGCTGTCCGCGGTCGGGCACCTGCCGGTGGCCGGGCTGGCGCTGATCCTCGGTATCGACCGCTTTATGTCCGAAGCGCGTGCGCTGACTAACCTGATCGGTAACGGTGTGGCGACGGTGTTTGTGGCGAAATGGGTTGGCCAGCTGGATGAGACGCAGATGAAAGAGACGTTGAACGCGGGAAAAAAAGCTGAAAAAACGGCCTGATTTCACGGCATAAGTGCTTAATTCATTAAATATTGCCCCAAATGCCCGTCGTGACTTGCCCTCACGACGGGCATTTGCATAATAACCCCCAAGCTATTTTTATGATTTTTCATTCTGCGGTGTGACATCCCCGCCGATGTGTGGTCTAACAAACTGTTCCATTCGCAATTTATATTAAGAACAGTCGCTTCCTGAACGTGCGTACGCGCGCTAACAGCAGGTAGTAGATCGCCAGTGATAATTTTTTGGTTTGTGATTGAGTAGGGGTTCACATGCAGGGCACCAGAATTCGTTTATTAGTTGGTGGAATATTGCTGGCTGCGGCCAGCCTGACTGTGCAGGCCGAAACTCTCCAACCCGATCCTGCCTGGCAGCAGGGCAAGCTGGATAACGGTTTCAGCTGGCAGCTACTCACAACCCCTCAGCGCCCAAGCGATCGCGTTGAGATTCGCCTGATGGTTAACACCGGCTCGCTGGTGGAGAGCGCCCAGCAGGCTGGCTACAGCCATTTACTGCCGCGCCTTGCGCTGGTGCATAATGCCGCGCTCGATCCCGCGCAGCAGCGCTCGCTGTGGCAGCAGAGTATGGACCCGCAGCACCCGATGCCGCCGGCCATCACCTCCTACGACTACACGCTCTACAACCTCAGCCTGCCGAACAACCGCCCGGAATTAGTGAAAGAAGCGCTGACCTGGCTGGCGGCAACGGCGGGTAAAATGACCATTAATGAAGAAGTGGTCAATACCGCCAATAATGCGGATGATCCGATTGCCACCTGGCCGGGCAATCCGCAGGATACCTGGTGGCGCTACCGGCTGAAAGGCTCCTCCATGCTGGCCCACGACCCCGCTTCCCCGGTAAAAGTGCCGGTGGATCTCGCCGCGCTCAATGCCTTCTATAAGCAGTGGTACACCCCGGATGCCATGACGCTGTTTGTCGTCGGCAACGTCGACAGCCGCAGCCTGTCTGAACAGATCAACAAAGTGTTTTCGCCGCTGGAAGGCAAGCGCGAACAGCCTTCCGCGATGCCAACGCTCTCCCCGCTGCTGCCGCAGCCGATTAACCTGGCAAACAGCACCCTCAGCCAGGACCGCCTGTCGCTGGTGTGGGATACGCCATGGCAGCCGATCCGCGAGTCGCAAAACCTGCTGCGTTACTGGCAGAGCGATCTGGCGCGTGAGGCGCTGTTCTGGCATGTGCAGAAGGTGCTGAGCGATAACAAAACCCAGGGCATGCAGGTGGGCTTTGACTGCCGCGTGCTGTACCAGCGTGCGCAGTGCGCCATCAACCTGGATGCCGACAATGCCTCGCTGAACAGTAACCTGACGCTGATTGCCAAAGAGATGGTCAACATTCGTGATAAGGGTCTGTCTCAGCAGGAGTTTGATGCGCTGATTGGGCAGAAGAACAGCGAGCTGAACAAGCTGTTCGCCACCTACGCGCGCACCGATACCGATGTCCTGATGAGCCAGCGTCTGCGTTCTCAGCAGAATGCGGTGGTGGATATCGCGCCGGAGCAGTATCAGAAGCTGCGTCAGCAGTTCCTGTCAGGTCTGACGCTGGATATGCTGAACCAGGAGCTGCGCCAGCAGCTGACGCAGGATATGACGATGGTGCTGATGCAGCCGCCGGGCGAGCCGGAAACTAACGTCAAGGCGCTGCAGGAGAGCTGGCAGAAGATTATGACGCCAGAGCCTGCGCCCGCTGCAGCATCCGATGCCGCAGCCGCTCCGTCCGGCGACAGCACCACGCCACCGCAGTAATCATCGCGGGCCAATACCCTGTGGGGCTGACCCTCTTTTTCGGTCAGCCCGTTATTGTGAATCACCGCCATGGGTCGACCGAAAAAAAGGGTCGACCCCTACCTGCCTGTTACTCTGCCGTCTGTATTATCCAATCCGGGCGCCCAGCCATGCGTTGTATCGGCAGGGGCAACCTCGTATTTGTAGGGGCTGACCCTCTTTTTCGGTCAGCCCGTTATTGCGAATCACCGCCACGGGTCGACCCGCACCTGTTGCTCTGCCGTTTGTATCACCAGATACGGGCGCGCAGCCATTCGTTGACCAGCATGGGCCAGCTGGCGAGCGGCAGGTCGGCGACGTTGCGGATGCCGAAGCCGTGGCCGCCTTTCTCATAGAAATGCAGCTCGCACGGCACCTTGTGCTCGCGCAGCGCGCTGAACATCACCATGCTGTTATTCACCGGCACCGACTCATCATCCACTGCGTGGATCAGCAGCGTTTGCGGCGTCCTGTCGCTGACCCGCGTCTCCATCGAGTATGCATCAATCTCCTGCTGCCCCGGATTTTCCCCCAGCAGCTGCTGGCGTGAGCCGCGGTGCGCCAGGCCATCGCGCATGCTGATCACCGGATAGATCAGTACCAGCGCATCCGGGCGCGGCGAGCGCGCATCGGCGGCATCCTGCACCGGGTAGAGCTTCTCGTTAAAGCGCGTCCCCGCGCTGGCGGCAACGTGGCCCCCGGCGGAGAAGCCCATCATCACGATCCGCTCGCCGTTGCGCCCGCGCAGCGCGCGCTCACGCAGCACGCGCACGGCGCGCTGGGCATCGGCCAGCGGCGCATCGGCACCTTCATGGTGGCCGTCCGCGGGCAGGCGATAGGTCATCACTGCCAGCGTGTAGCCCATCGCATTAAAGAACATCGCCAGCGCGCTGCCCTCTTTGTCGATCATAATGCGCTCATAGCCACCGCCGGGCGCCACCAGCAGGGTTACACCGTTCGACTGTTCGGGATACCAGATTGCCAGCTCCGGGCAGCGCACGCCGCTGGCGGCGCGATCAAATGGTTCATACTGTGTGGCCAGATCGATAATTTTTGGCTCCGCCCGTGAGTCGCTGGCCCCCGGCGCATCGCCGTTGGGCCAGAGATTAAATATTTCAGCTTTCATGGGCGCTCCTGATTATTGTTATCATTTAAATAAGAGTGTAGATGCCGTAATAGAAATAAACGGGATATCCGTCACGGCCTAATTAGCAGAAGCATTGCCGATTGCAGTCGCTTTCGTCCACTATTTCGCGCACGTTTCAGGCAGTTTCAGAATATGCTCAATTTTCAGGGCTACAGGCGCTCAGGCAGCAGCGCGCCTGGGTTCAGCGCGCGCTTACATTAGTTTTTTTGCAAGATTTCTCTAAACTCAAACTGTTTATTTAGCCATAAATAAATGTTGTAAATAATAGGCGTTGAAGAGGAGTTTGTAAGGAGTATTAATTTGAGTTAATCAGCGTAAATAAGTCAGGCGGCAGAGTGTGCCGCCTGACAATATTATTCCGGCATCGCCGCGCGCGGAATGATGGCGCCGCGATGCTGGATCACGGTGCTGGCGGTCAGGTGACCGCGTTTGGCCGCATCGGCAGCGCTGCCGCCGGTCAGGCGCAGCGCCAGATAGCCGGCGCTGAAGGAGTCACCGGCGGCCGTGGTATCCACCACCGCCTGCGGCGGCAGGCGCACCGCCGGCACCTCCAGCAGCGGCTCATCATCCACGGCCACCAGGCAGGCATCGGCTCCACGTTTGATCACCACTTCGCTCACGCCGGCCTGCTGCGTGCGTGCAATCACGGCGGATGCTGGCGCATCGCCCCACAGCAGGGTTTCATCATCCAGCGTCAGGAAGGCAATATCGGTAACGGTCAGCATCGCCCGGTAGGCGGCCTGCGCCTCTTCCCGGCTCGGCCACAGGCGCGGACGATAGTTATTGTCGAAGATGATTTTCCCGCCGTTGGCGCGGCAATCGGCGAGCAGCACGAACAGTTTTTCGCGCGCTGACGGGCTGAGGATAGCCAGGCTAATGCCGCTGAGGTAGAGGTAGTCGTAATGCGCCAGCTGCTGGCAGATGGCGTCTGCCCGTTCGCCGTCCAGCCAGTAGCGGGCGGCGGCGTCATTGCGCCAGTAGTAAAAGGTGCGCTCGCCGCGGGCATCGGTTTCAATCACGTACAGGCCCGGTAGCTTGTTGTCCATCTGCTGGATAAGCCCGGTGTGCAGCGCTTCCGCCTGCCAGGCGGCGATCATCTCGCGGCTGAAGCTGTCGGTGCCGAGTGCGGTGACGTAATCCACCCGCAGCGCCTGCCGGGCCACCTGGCGGGCAACATACACCGCCGTATTAAGCGTATCCCCGCCAAAACCCCGGCTCATCTCGCGGCCCTGCTGGGAGAGTTCAATCATACATTCGCCGATCACGGCCAGTTTCTGCTGCGTCATAGTCTTCGCCCGATAAAAAATCTGCTCACAGTCTCGCCGGGCGCGGGGCAACAGTCAATGATTTAAAACGTCGTTTTATTTTTATTGTGATGGCGGTTTAGCCGTGACCAACTGCTGATAAAACGCCCCAAAAGGTACCTGTTTTGGCGATTGAAGCGGCAGAATATCGGTGACACTTAACGCTGAGGCGTGACCGTAATGCCGATAAAGTTCTCAGGGCCGTGGCCGATACTTGCAACACGGGATGCCATATGAAGGCGGTCTCACAGATAAAGGGTCACAATAATGGTGCTGAATAGCCTCAGTCACCGGCTACCAAACGCAATTGTTGTTCAAGAGCAGCTTAAAGAACCGGGGTACTGGCAGCAGTGTCAGCGTTCCTATAACTTCCAACCGATTTACCGGGTTGACGGCAGCCTGATGGCAATTGAGTTGCTCACTGCGGTGTTTCACCCCACCGCGCCGAGCCAGAGAGTGTCGCCGGAGCTTTATTTTGCCACGCTGGAAATCAGCCAGCGCCTGCAAATCGTCGCCGAGCAGCTCGACCTGCTGGCGCAATGGGAAGATAAGTTTGTCAGCGCCAGGATTGTGGCCTCGGTCAATATCGACGGCCCGACGCTGCTGGAGATCCAGCACAACCGCACGATTCGCCAGCTGATTGCGCGCTGTCCGTGGGTGCGCTTTGAGCTGGTCGAGCACCACGTGCTGCCGCAGGATGCGATCTTCGCGCAGATGCCGGAGCTTGGCCCGCTGTGGCTGGACGATTTCGGCTGCGGCATGGCGAACTTCTCGGCGCTGACCGAGCTGAAGTACGACTACATTAAGCTGGCTCGCGAGCTGTTTATCCTGCTGCGCGCGAGCGAAGAGGGGCGCAACCTGTTCGGCATGCTGCTGGCGCTGATCAATCGCTACTGCAAAGGGGTGATTGTTGAAGGGGTGGAGACCGAAGAGGAGTGGGAGCAGGTGCGTAACTCCCCGGCCAGCGCCGCACAAGGCTATTTCTTCGCCCGCCCGCTGCCGTTTGACCAGCTGGAGAGCCTGCCGCTAAACCTTGTCTGATGCCTTCTGCCGTCGTCTGGACTATCTTTACAGGAGACGGAAGCCGACAAGGAGACGACGAATGTCGCGTACGGGGAAAATAATTAGCTGGATAGCCGGAATTTTGTTGTTGCTGGTGGTGGTGATTGTGGTGGTGATAGCCACCTTTGACTGGAATCGCCTGAAGCCGACCATCAACCAGAAAGTGTCGGCGGAGATCAACCGCCCATTCGCCATTCGCGGCGACCTTGGCGTGGCGTGGGAGCGTAACCGCAGCGAGCCGGGCTGGCGCTCCTGGGTGCCGTGGCCGCACATTCATGCTCAGGATATTATGCTGGGCAACCCGCCGGAAATCCCCGATGTGACGATGGTGCATCTGCAGCGCGTGGATGCCACTATCTCCCCGCTGGCCCTGCTCGGCAAGCAGGTTTACCTGCCGTGGATCAAGCTGCAGCAGCCGGTAGCGAAGCTGGTGCAGACCGCCGATAAGAAAAACAACTGGACCTTTAACCTCGCTGGCAGTGACCAGAAGCAGGATGATGCCGCGCCGTCAGCGTGGTCCTTCCGCCTCGATAATATCGCGTTTGACCAGGGGCAGATTGGCTATCGCGATGCGATCAACAAAGCTGATGTGCAGGTGACGTTGGACCCACTGGGCAAACCGGTGCCGTATGCGCAGCTGGCAGGCGGCGATGATAAGCAGCAGGGCGCCGCCGATTTCGTCTTTGGCTGGCACGCCAGCGGCACCTATAACAACGAGAAGCTGAATGGAGACGGCAAGATTGGCGGCATGCTGTCGCTGCGCAGCCAGACCACGCCGTTCCCGATCCAGGCCGACCTGCGTAACGGCACTACCCGCGTGCGCGTCGCGGGCACCATTCAGGATCCGATGAATCTCGGCGGCGTGGATATCCGCCTGCGCTTCTCCGGCGATACGCTGGCCAACCTGTATGGGCTGACCGGCATTCTGCTGCCCGATACGCCACCGTATGAGACCGACGGCCATCTGACGGCGCGCTTCCAGCAGAAGGGCGGCCCGGTGTTCCGCTATCAGAACTTTAACGGTCATATCGGCGACAGCGATATTCACGGCTCGCTCACTTACACCCAGGGCAAACCGCGCCCGAAACTGGCAGGGGCGCTGGAATCCCGCCAGCTGCGCATGGCTGACCTTGGTCCGCTGATTGGCGTCAAATCAGGCAAGGGCAGCGAGAAAACCGAACAGGCCAAGGCGAAGCGCGGCGAGGCTACCAGCCAGCCTGCCGACCGCGTACTGCCGCACGACAAGTTTGATACCAAAAGCTGGGACGTGATGGATGCCGACGTGAAGTTCAGCGGCAAGCGCATAGAACACAGCAGTTCGCTGCCGATCAGCGATCTTTCCACTCATCTCACTCTGAAAAACGGTGACCTGCTGCTCGACCCGCTGCGCTTCGGCATGGCGGGTGGTAATCTCAATGCCACGCTGCATCTGGAAGGGGATAAATCGCCGATGCGCGGGCGCATCGATCTGCACGCGCGCAATCTGAAGCTGCGCCAGCTGTTCCCGGACGTCGAGGCGATGCAGAGCGCCCTCGGCCAGATGAACGGTGACGCTACGCTGAGCGGGCGGGGTAACTCGGTGGCCGACCTGCTGGCAACCAGCAACGGCGAGCTCAAGCTGCTGATGAACGATGGCCTGATCAGCCGCAGCCTGATGGAGATTGTCGGCCTGAACGTCGGGAACTACGTGGTCGGCAAGCTATTTGGCGACGATGAGGTGAAAATCAACTGCGCCGCCGCTAACCTGCAGGTGAATAACGGCCTGGCGTCCTCACGGCTGTTTATCTTTGATACCGAAAACGCGATTATCAATATTACCGGTACCACTAACTTCGCCAACGAGCGGCTGGATCTGTCGATCAACCCGGACAGCAAGGGCATCAGGATTATTACCCTGCGCTCGCCGCTGTACGTGCGCGGCACCTTTAAAAACCCGGATGCCGGGGTAAAAGCTGGCCCGCTGATCGCCCGTGGTGCCGCCGCCGTGGCGCTGGGTGCCGTGGTGGCGCCGGCCGCCGCGCTGCTGGCGCTGATCTCACCGAGCGATAACGATGATAATCAGTGCACGCGCGTGTTGCAGCAGATGAAAGGGAAATAACCCGGGAAGCGGGCTGACCGCAAAAGAGGGTCAGCCCCGACAGCAGTCTGATGATTTTGTACGGGTCGACCATTTTTCCGGTCGACCCGTATTTACAGTTTTGTAGGGGTCGACCATTTTTTCCGGTCGACCCGTGCGTGGGGCAGGATCAATCAAACAGCGATTCGTGGCGCGTCTCTTTGCACAGGATCAGCGCAATCAGCGTCAGGCAGGCCATGGCGGCCAGGTAAATGCCGACGTAAAACAGGCCGTAAGTGTGCGCCAGCCAGGTGGCAATATAAGGCGCGACTGACGCCCCGAGAATCGACGACAGATTGTAAGAGAACGACGCCCCGGTATATCGCACTTCGGTCGGGAACAGCTCCGGCAGCAGCGCGCCCATCGGGCCGAAGGTCAGCCCCATAATGCTCAGCCCGCACAGCAGGAAGGCCATAATCAGCGCCTGGTTACCAGAACCCAGCATCGACGGGAAGATCAGCGAGAAGGCGATAATCAGCAGCGTAATCACGATCATGGTTTTGCGACGGCCAAAGCGGTCCGCCAGCATCCCGGCAATCGGCACCATCACGCCAAAGCCAATCACCGCCACCATCAGCATCCACAGGAAGGAATTCCGTGGGATCCCCAGCCCGTTCGGCGCTGGCGTGGTGCCGTAGGTCATTGAGTATACTGTCATAATGTAGAACAGCGTATAGGTTGCCAGCATGATAAACGTGCCGATCACCGTGGTGCCCAGATGTTTGGTCAGCAGGGTGCCGATCGGGACTTTTACCTGCTTCTTCTCTTTTTGCGCTTTGGCAAATACCGGCGACTCATGCAGCGAGACGCGCACATACAGGCCAATCAGCACCAGCACCGCAGAAAGGATAAACGGCACGCGCCAGCCCCAGGTCATAAACTGCTCGTCGGTCAGCAGCCAGGAGAGCAGCAGGAAAGTACCGTTGGCGAAGAAGAAGCCAATCGGTGCACCGAGCTGGGGGAACGAGCCATACAGCGCACGCTTTTTCGCCGGGGCATTTTCCGTCGCCAGCAGCGCCGCGCCGCCCCATTCACCACCAAGTCCGAGACCCTGACCAAAGCGCGCCAGCGCCAGCAGCAGCGGGGCAAAGACGCCAATCGTCTCGTAGCCCGGCAGCAGGCCGATCACCACGGTGGAGATACCCATGGTCAGCAGGGATGCGACCAGCGTCACTTTGCGCCCGACGCGGTCACCAAAGTGGCCAAACAGCGCCGAGCCAATCGGGCGGGCAACAAAGGCAATAGCAAAGGTGGCCAGCGACTGTAGCGTCGCCACGGTGGCATCGCCCTGTGGGAAGAAGATATGCGGGAAGACGATCACTGCCGCAGTGGCATAAATATAGAAATCGAAGAATTCGATAGCCGTACCGACCAGCGACGCAATCACTACTTTTCCGCGTGAGTTTACGGGCGTGGTGTCGGGATCGGTGGCGATAGCGGGTGCGATTGAGGCTGGCATAATTGTTTCTTATAAGTAGAAGTGAACACAGAATCTTACGCACAGCATAAGGTGCATTCAATGGTGAAAAAACCCCGCCGCGCCGGGCCTGGCGGGCAAAAAGTGGATAATTTTCAATACGCGATAATTGCACGTAGATGGCAGGGTGAAATCGACTATTTCTGGCGGGAATCACTGCAAAAAGGCTAAATAAAAGTTAGCCCCCAGCGATAAATGCTGTCTTTTGCGCGAATTATCGCCAGAGGTCGCGATTTTCAACTGGTTTTCAGGCTGAGTTTTCCCATATTCCGCTATTTCGCCATTTTATTATCAGGATGTAGCCTGATATGACGGGATATTTCGCCAGGCCGCCCGGGAAGATTCATCGCTTGTTGATAAAAGGTTTAGACAGGAAACAGTTATCAAGGTTTACAACTTTGCTTGTGCGGTTTAGAATTCGCCCACTTTCTTCTCAGGAGCACACAATTGGACAGTCACCCTGTAACTGACACGTTATAAAGGCAGGCCCACTCCTATTGTGCGCCTGCCGTTTACCGGCGGGCCATGTTCCACCTCTCCCCAGAGCTGTTGCATCCCGTAATCTGATACTGAACATCGTCCAGGCTTACTGCCGGACAGGGATTGCTTATGCGCCGTTTACTGATTACGCCACAACGTCATCATCTGTTTCCTCCCGGTTTCACGCGCTGATTAGCCCGTAACCGGTGCGCCTGCGCGCACCTCAACTCCCGTCGTGAGACGATAATGAGGACGAGAAAATGACATGGACCCCTTTTATCCTGCATCTGGCCCTGGCGGTAACGCTGGGCGCGATTATCGGTGCTGAACGCCAGTGGCGTCAGCGCATGGCCGGCCTGCGCACCAATGCGCTGGTGGCGACCGGTGCAGCAATTTTTATTCTGAGTTCAATCAGCACTTCCCCGGACAGCCCGGGGCGTATTGCCGCACAGATTGTCTCCGGCATCGGCTTTCTCGGTGCCGGGGTGATTATGCGCCAGGGCGTGAATATCTCCGGCCTTAATACCGCCGCCACGCTGTGGTGCTCCGCTGCGGTCGGCGTACTGTGCGGGCTCGGTCAGTTCACCAACGCGGTGGCCGCCACGCTGGTGCTGCTGTGCGCCAATATCCTGCTGCGCGAGGCGGCCCAGCGCATCAATAAGCAGCCGCGCGCGGTGGATAACGAAACCGAACAGCGCTACCGCATTCAGATTGTCTGCGGCAGCGAAGATGAAATTATGGTGCGCACGCTGATCCTCCAGGCACTGAACGGCATGGCGCTGCGCCTGCAGTCGCTGTACAGCGCAGATATTGCCCGGCCCGGGCACCTGGAAGTGAGCGCCGAAGTGATGGCATTCCCCGCCGCACAGCGGGAAATCGAAAATATCGTCTGCCGCATCAGCCTGGAAAAGAGCGTCAGTGCGGTGCACTGGCAAATCGCCCCGGCCATCACGGCTTAACTAAAGGAGCATCACGATGAAAGAACCTCCATCCCGAGAAAGGCGGCGGTGGCAACTGAGGAGGCATAACGGCAACTAAGGCTCGTTCCCTCCCACCTGTCAGCTCCGCCCCCTCTGAATAATGAAAAAAATCCTCGTTCGCAGGAGCGGTTTCCTGCGCGTAAAAAACACCTCATTCAAGGGAGCTGGCCTATGAAAATGCATAAAGCCAACCTGAAAATGGCGCGTGACCTGGCTATTGCCAGCGCGGCCACCCAGAGCCTGGATAACACCCTGGCTCGTCTTAATACCCAGCGTCAGGGACTGACCCAGGAAGATGCAGAAGCCCGTCTGCAACATTATGGCCCGAACCAGGTTGCCAGCGATAAGGCTCCGGCGGCGCTGGTGCAGCTGCTGCAGGCGTTTAACAACCCATTTATCTGGGTTCTGATGGTGCTGGCTGCCATCAGCTTCTTTACCGACTACCTGCTACCCGCGCGTAAAGGGGAAGAGACTGACCTGACCGGCGTGATCATCATGCTGATCATGGTCAGCCTGAGCGGGCTGCTGCGTTTCTGGCAGGAGTACCGCACCAACAAAGCGGCGGAAGCGCTGAAATCGCTGGTCAGCACCACCGCCACGGTGCTGCGCCGCAGCCACGCCGACAGCGAAGCGGTCAGCATGGAAGTGCCGCTACAGCAGGTAGTACCGGGCGATATCGTGATGCTCTCCGCCGGGGATATGATCCCCGCTGATGTGCGGCTGCTGGCCTCCCGCGATCTGTTCGTCAGCCAGGCGGCGCTGAGCGGCGAAGCCCTCCCGATTGAAAAGTACGACACCCACAGCCAGTCGCTGGCGGCCAATCAGGCGGCAGAGATTGACGAGCAGGAGCTGCTGAGCCAGCCGGGGATCTGCCTGATGGGCACCAACGTCGCCAGCGGCAGCGCCACGGCGGTGGTGGTTGCGACCGGCAGCCAGACCTGGTTTGGTTCGCTGGCGAAGTCATTAGTAGGTGAGCGCCCACAAACCTCCTTCGACAGAGGCGTCAACAGTGTCAGCTGGCTGCTGATCCGCTTTATGCTGGTAATGGTGCCAATTGTTCTGCTGATTAACGGCTACACCAAAGGCGACTGGAGCGATGCGCTGCTGTTTGCACTGGCGGTGGCGGTCGGCCTGACGCCGGAAATGCTGCCGATGATCGTCAGTTCAAACCTGGCGAAGGGGGCGATTGCGCTGTCAAAACGTAAAGTGGTGGTTAAGCGACTGAATGCTATCCAGAACTTTGGGGCGATGGACGTGCTATGCAGCGATAAAACCGGCACCCTGACTCAGGACCGGATTATTCTGGCTCAGCACCTTAACCTGCAGGGGCAGCGCGATGAGCGCGTGCTGCAACAGGCGTGGCTTAACAGCCGCCATCAGACCGGTGTTAAAAATCTGATGGATAAGGCGATTCTCGGCTTCAGTCAGGGAAATCAGTCGGTTAGCGGGCTGTGGCGCTATCGCAAAATCGACGAGCTGCCGTTTGATTTCGAACGCCGCCGCCTGTCGGTGCTGGTGGCCGACGAGCAAAAGCAGCTGCTGATCTGCAAAGGTGCAGTGGATGAGATGCTGGCAGTCTCCTCTTTCTGGCTGGATGCGGGGGAAGTGCGTCCGCTGGATGATGCCGCGCGTCTTAAGGTGCAGCTGCTGGCGGAAGAGTATAACCAGCAGGGCTTCCGCGTGCTGCTGGTCGCGTCGCGCAATGTAAGTGAGCATGCACTAACTCAGCCGCTGTGCGCGGCCGATGAACGTGATCTGGTCATCACTGGCCTGCTGACGTTCCTCGACCCGCCGAAAGAGAGTGCGGCCGCGGCGATTGCTGCGCTGCATGAAAATGGCGTCACGGTGAAGATTCTGACCGGAGATAACGCGATTATCACCAGTAAGATCTGCCGGGAAGTCGGGCTGGAGCCGGGCGACCCGCTGTGCGGCAGTGAAATCTCACGCATCAGCGATGCCGAGCTGGCGCGGCTGGTGGAGCAGAGAACGCTGTTCTGCCGCCTCAGCCCGCAGCAGAAAACCCGCGTTCTGCAGGCTTTGCAGAGCAATGGCCACACCGTCGGCTTCCTCGGTGACGGCATCAACGATGCGCCCGCGCTGCGTGCGGCGGACATCGGGATCTCCGTTGACAGCGCCACCGATATCGCCAAAGAGTCAGCGGATATCATCCTGCTGGAAAAAAGCCTGATGGTGCTGGAACAGGGGGTGATTAAGGGGCGCGAGACCTTCGGTAATATCATCAAGTATCTGAACATGACCGCCAGCTCTAACTTCGGCAACGTGTTCTCGGTGCTGGTTGCCAGCGCGTTTATTCCGTTCCTGCCGATGCTGGCAATCCATCTGCTGCTGCAGAACCTGATGTACGACCTGTCACAGCTGGCGCTGCCGTGGGACAAAATGGACAAAGAGTTCCTGCGCAAGCCGCGTAAGTGGGATGCGAAGAACATCGGGCGCTTTATGCTGTGGATGGGACCGACGTCGTCGATCTTCGATATCTCGACTTTCTGCCTGATGTGGTATGTGTTTGCGGCAAACAGCGTTGAAATGCAGGCGCTGTTCCAGTCCGGCTGGTTTGTTGAAGGGCTGCTGTCGCAGACGCTGGTGGTGCATATGTTGCGCACCCAGAAGATCCCGTTTATCCAGAGCCGCGCTGCGCTGCCGGTGATGCTGGCCACCGGGCTGGTGATGATTCTCGGCATCATGATCCCGTTCTCACCGCTGGGTCACGCCGTTGGGCTGGTGCCATTACCGTGGAACTACTTCCCATGGCTGCTGGCCACGCTGCTCGGCTACTGCCTGCTGACGCAGGGCATGAAGCGCCTGTATATCCGCCGTTTCGGCCAGTGGTTCTGAGGGGGAAATAATGGTGAAAAAAGACAATGCAGTCACCGCTATCGTGCTGTTTTTTGTCGGCCTGCTGATTTTTTCCAGCGGGTTGGCGATGATTTTTAGCGGCTGAGTCGCCCGAGCGGGCGGACCGAAAATAAGGTCCGCCCCTACAGCAATCCAGTGAACCTAAGCGTCGGGGGCGGGCATGCCCGACCCTTGACGTTAAGGGCGGATAAACCGCAGATAAATAAAACGAATCACATAATACTCCAGCGCGCCCAGCAGTAAAAACCACAGGCAGTACACCAGCGTATACAGCTGGCTGATATCCGCCAGATGGAACATCTCCACCAGTTTACGCGTCAGCGTCAGGCCAAATGCCGGTGCAGGCAGCAGCAGCGCCGAAAGAAAGCCGAGCATCAGCGTACTCATCGGCATCAAAAAGGTTAAAAATGGATTTTTCATCACGGTTCCGTGTCAGCGAGTTGCGGCTATTTTCAGCCATCGATGCCCGCGGTTCAACCTTTAAACGGCCAGCGCCAGCGGCAGCTGTTCGCGCATCCAGCTGACAAAGCTGCTGCGCTTCTCTGACGGGCTGAGATCCTGGCGCCACAGCAGATGGATTGGGCGGCTGCTCTGCTGCCACTCGCGCAGCAGCGGCACCAGCCGGCCCGCTGCAATATCTTCCGCCAGCAGAATATGCGGCTGCAGAATCAATCCGGCCCCGGCCAGCGCTGCCTGGCGCAGCGCCTGGCCATCGTTACAGATAAAGCTGCCGTCGGTCGGCCACTGCACCTCACCCAGCCGCCAGGCATTGCCCTTATTCCACGCCATATTGCACAGGCAGCGGTGCTGATAAAGCGCCTCTGGCGTTTGCGGCGTACCGTGCTGCGCCAGATATTCCGGCGCGGCGCACACCACCATCTGATAATCCCCGAGCTTCTGGGCAACCAGCGGTTCGGCATTTTTCAGGCTGCCCACGCGCAGGGCGAAATCAAACCCTTCGGCGATCAGATCGACGAAGTTGTCGTTGAGATCCAGCTCGATCTTCACCTGCGGGTAACGCGCCTGGTAGCGGGCGACCACTGCAGCCACCGCACTGGCCCCAAGGTTGAGCGGCGCGCTGATGCGCAGCAGCCCGGACGGCGTGCGCTTCATATTCTCCACGCTCTCTTCCGCCACTCGCAGCTGCAGCAGCGCCTGTTTGCACTGCCGGTAGTAGCTCTCGCCCGCTTCCGTCAGGTTCTGGCGCCGGGTATTGCGCTGCAGCAGGCGGGTATCGAGCGCGCTCTCCAGCTGGCGCACATGCTTGCCGACCATCACGGCGGTGATATCCAGCCGCCGCGCTGCCTCGCTGAAGTTGCCGCTGTCGACCGCGCAGATAAAGGCTTCAATACTGCGTAATTTATCCATGATTACAAACCCTGGGTTAGGAGTTCCCGAAAGTATCGCGCATTTATCCCGGCTCTGCACTGCGCGACAATCCCTCAACCGCACCTATGAGGAGAGAACAGATGAAAATTTTAGTGATTGGCGCATCCGGTACCGTCGGCCAGAGCATCGTGAACGAACTGAGCCGTGACCATCAGGTGATCCGCGTGGGAAAAACCCAGGGCGATTTCCAGGTCGACCTGACCCGTGAAGAGAGTGTGAAAGCGCTGTTTGCCAGGACGGGGAAGGTCGATGCGGTGATTTCCGCCACCGGCGGCGTGCACTTCGGTCCGCTGGGCGAAATGACCAGCGCGCAGTTCGACAGCGGGCTGCAGGATAAGCTGATGGGCCAGGTGCGCCTGGTGCTGATCGGCAAAGCGTTCGTTAACCCGGGCGGCTCCTTTACCCTGACCAGCGGCATCCTGGCGCAGCAGCCGATCCGTACCGGCGTCAATGCCACCGCGGTCAATGCGGCGCTGGAAGGCTTCGTGCTGGCAGCGGCCAATGAGCTAAACGGCCTGCGCATCAACGCCGTCAGCCCGACGGTATTAACCGAATCGCTGGAGAGCTACGGTCCGTTCTTCCCCGGATTTGAAAGTGCCCCGGCCAGCCGCGTGGCGTTAGCCTATCGCCGCAGCGTCGATGGCAATGAGACGGGGCGCGTTTACCGCGTCTGGTAATGCCCGTCAACCTTGACGCTGTCTCTGCGTTGGCTGCATGCACTTACCCGAATCACTTACTTAGGTAAGCTCATCGGGATGGGCTTATTTGCCGCCTTGATTCAGCGCCAACTCTTTAGGCCATATATTTGAGGGGATACTGGCGTCTTAAACGGGCGAAATATCCCCCAACGCCTTCAGGGGTGTATATCCCTACTCTTTTTGTAAGACGGTAATTCTTTTACAGTTTCCGCTTTAAAATTCCTGTCTAAAATAGCCGCTGTTAAAAAGTATAGCCGAGGCTATACTCAAATCCCTGATTTTACTGTCTTTTTTTCTGACCATTTGCGTGCTAGGATGCGTTTCACTTGAGCTGGCTTGTGGTTATTTTTCCGACATAAGCTGATGTTTTAACGATTTGGAACGCACCCGTCGCTTCAGACCGGGATAAATACAATGAACCTATACGCCACCCTGATTCTCGCTTTCGGCATGTCGATGGACGCTTTCGCAGCGGCAATTGGCAAAGGTGCCAGCCTGCATCGTCCGACCCTGAAAGAAGCACTGCGCACCGGTCTGATTTTCGGCGTGATTGAAGCGCTGACGCCGCTGATTGGCTGGGCTATTGGCCTTGCCGCCAGTCAATACGTGATGGCGTGGGATCACTGGGTCGCATTCGGCCTGCTGTTTATTTTAGGCAGCCGTATGATCGTTGAAGGCTTGCGTAAAAAAGAACAGGAGCCGGAAGAAGCGCCAACCCGTCACGGTTTCTGGCTGCTGGTCTGTACCGCAGTCGCCACCAGTCTTGATGCGATGGCGGTGGGGGTTGGCCTGGCGTTCCTGCAGGTCAATATCGTCACTACCGCGCTGGCGATTGGCGCCTCGACCATGATTATGGCGACCGCGGGTATCCTTCTCGGCCGCTTCCTTGGCCCGGTGATGGGCAAATGGGCAGAAATTTTCGGCGGCGTGGTGCTGATTGGTATCGGTTCGAGTATTCTGGTTGAACACCTTGGGCTGATGAGTTAATCCTCCGCCCTTTCAGCGCGCAGCGGAGCGGATATGGCGTTATCGGTCGTTAACTGGAACAGCCACAATCAGATTGAGTGCGCGCACCTCACCGCCCGCAATGCGGCTTTCCCGCTGCACACGCACGAAGAGTATGTAATCAGTGCCAATCTCAGCGGCGTTGAACAGCTCAGCCTGCATCAGCAAACCCTGTCGGTCCACGCCGGGGAAATCACCCTCTATAACCCCGAAACTTTACAGGCCTCGCAGTTTGGCGATCGTCCGGTCGAGTTTTTCAGCGTGCACCTGCCGCAGCAGGTGTTTGCCGATCTCGCCGATCGTGCGCCGCCGATCCTGCGGGAAGGGGTGCTGCGCGATCCCCAGCTGTTTGCCGCAATCTGTGGCTTTGCGCAGTCGCCGCAGGAGCAGGAGGTGCAGCAGCAAAACCTGCTGTGGCTGACCAGCCAGCTGCTGAAATATAGCCGGGATGAAGCACTGTCATCGGCCCCGGAGTCGCTGGGCCAGGCGCTGGAGTGTATGCGCGATAACCTGACCAGCAAACTGACGCTGGACCAGCTGGCCGCCGCTGCCGGGCTGAGCAAATTCCACTTCGTGCGTCAGTTTCGTCAGCAGATGGGCATTGCGCCGCTGCAGTACCATATGCAGCTGCGCTTGCTGGCGGCGCGCAATCTGCTGCGCCATCAGCACGGCACGCTGGAGGTGGCGCACCGGCTGGGCTTCTACGATCAGAGCCACTTTATTAACAGCTTCCGTAAAATGATGGGCATCACGCCGCATCAATACCTGCGCCTTATCCGCCGATAAACTCGTGATAGCCGGAAACAATCACATATCCCGCGAAGTAGCAGAAGATCGCTGCCGAAGCGATATACGACCAGCGCAGCATTTTCGCCCCGAGCATGCGCCCGCCAATGCTGCCGACCGCGCACAGCATCACTGACCAGCTGACGCCCGCCAGAAAGAAGCCGCCTAAAAACCAGCCGGAATCCGCCGTGCTGCCGCTGCCCATGCGCGAAATCAGCGCGCCGCCCACGGCGGCAAACCACAGGATCGCCGTTGGTGATGACATCGCCAGGAAGATGCCGCGAAAAAAGTTCTGGCGGATGCTCAGCGCTTCGCCAATATCACCGACGCTAAGTGAGGTAGCAGGCTTGAGCGCGCTCTGCACCATCTTCCAGGCAAACCACAGCAGGATCAGCGAACCGCCAATCCACAGCACCCAGCGCACCGGGGTGAACTGCAACAGCACCGCCATTCCGGCCATTGCGAGGATCGCGTAGATCAGATCGCCAATGCAGGTGCCGATCCCCAGCCACAGGCCGTGAAAAAAACCGCGCTGCATCGCCAGTGTGATCATCGCGATATTGGCGATGCCAATGTCGAGGCAGAGAGAAAGACTGAGTAAAAAACCGTTAGAGAAGGGCATTGGCGTCCGATCCAGCATGAAAAAGAAGCAGATTATCACCCGCGCTGAGAGGTAAATATTGGAAAATATTGCGCAGGCGGGCAGTAAACTGCTCCGCTAATCAGCGGAGAAATCGCTAAGCGCAGCGGCTCGTTTAGGGAAGGTTTAACTTTTTCCTGACATACTAAAAGTCGAAAGTGTGATCTGCTTCAAAATTCATTGCCTGAAAAACGCGCTGGTTGTATAATTTTTTTGCGTAATTCAACAAAAGTTACAAGCGGACCCCATGAAAAAATTCTTTAAATACGTGTTTCGCATCTATGTCGATACCTTCAAACACGTACCGCCAGGCGCAGTACTCTGAGCCCGGCAGCAATCGAAAACCCTCGATAACTTCGGTCACGGATTGACCGGGGCTTATCACCTCCACTGCTGCCTCCGCGCACCACAAAAAATTCATCACGACTTCATGCTGAGAAAAGGTGACGTTCTGTCAGAGCGCGATCACCGGATCTTCTGCCCGTGCATCGATCCACCGTTCAGCGCCGAGCACCACAGCGATCCCACCGCGCCGTTATCGTACTCAATCAGCACAAAGGTCTGAACGTTTCATTTTGCCGTGAGGGCAGGGTGCGTAAAGCACAAATTTTATGCTATCTTGTGCAAACATACCGCCCGGTATCTTTTGTAAAGAGAATGTTGATGAAATCACACCAACCCGGCAGCTCAGCTGGCGAAACGCCCACCTGTCAGCGCGGCTGGCATCGTAAAAAGCAGCCAGAGCAGGTGCGTGCCGCGCTTATTCAGTGTGCGGCCGAGCTGGCCGCCCGCCAGGGTCTGACCGGCGTGACCGTTCAGGCCGTCTCTGACGCCGCTGGCGTGACAAAAGGCGGATTTTTTCACCATTTTCCCCACAAGCAGGCGCTGCTGGATGCGGTGTTTGATGCCTTTATGGCCGAGCGCGAGCAGGAGATAGACGCGCTGATAGCTGCCGACCCCCATCCTGGCGGCCGCTTTACGCGGGCGTATATCACCACGGCGTTTGAGGAGATGTCCCAGCGCGGAGAGAATATTCACATTCCCCTCTCACTGTCGATGATGGCATCCCCCGCCCTGTGCCAGCGCTGGAATGAGTGGCTGGCGGGGCGTCTGCAGCAGCACCAGCTGACCGACAGTCATCCGCTGCATGAGGTGGCGCGGCTGGCGACGGACGGCGCCTGGCTGTCCGGCTCGCTGGAAGTGCACAGCGCCGTGCGCGATGCGCAGATCCTGAAAAACCATTTACTGGCCCTGACCCGAGAGAGTGAACCATCGTGAAATCGACCTTCAAACAGGAAGTTGTTCATCAACTGCTGCACTGGCTGGAAGGGAATATCCATACGCCGCTGACGATAAATGATTTTGTGGAAAAGTCGGGCTACTCGAAATGGCATTTGCAGCGCATTTTTAAAGAAGTGACCGGGCAGAAGCTGGCGTCCTACTGTCGTCAGCGGCGGCTGACCTCCAGCGCCTTTATGCTGCGGCTGTTTGACCGGCAGATCGATTCAGTGGGCAGCGAACACGGCTTCTCCAGCCACAATGTCTATCACAAAACCTTTAAGCGCCACTTCAACGTCACGCCCGCGCAGTATCGCGATGCGCTGCACTGGTCGTGCAAGGGGCTGTGCCCGCCAATCAACCTTAGCGCGCAATCCATACCGCAGGGAGAGCAGGTGGAGCTGTATGGGTTGCAGCTGACGGGCGCGCTAAACGAGTATGCCTTTACGCTGGCGACCATCGGTGACTTTGGCTGGTCAGCGCGTGAGCGGTTCTGGCAGGCGCGGCTGGCGGGCAGGGCCGCAAACTCCGGCACGCTGTACGGCATGATTAACGTGGTTAAGGGCGGCCCGCGCGAAGAGGATTGTGGCACCTTGCAGTATCTGACCTGCCTGGAGGATGACGCGCCCTCAGCGGCCGCTCCGCTTATGCTTGAGATCGTCAGGCAGCCTTACCTGCACTTCACCTTTCGTGGCGATGTGCGTCACTACGCGGATTTTATTAAGCTGATTTATGAACATGCCCTGCCGACCGCCGGTGCGGTGCGCCGTGACGGCTACGACATTGAACGCATTGATGCGCAAAGTTTTGCCGCTGCGGCGGGCAAGCAGGCCCACATTGATTATTTTGTGCCGGTGATGGTGTGAGGTGAAGTGGGGAAGCAGGGGGAAAACGGGCATGCCCGCCCCCTGGGAGCCAGAGTTCGGGCATTGCCGGTGGTGCAGAATTACTTAATCAGTTCAGCGGTCATGTAAACACCGTTGTTAGAGTTAGCACCGGTGATTTTGTATGAAGAAGCACCAGCCTGCTCTGCCTGTGCGGCAATTTTTGCTTCAGCGCTGTCCAGCGTTGAACCGGTAGCGCTCACGCTCTGCGCGAAGCTGGCGAAAGAGACGGTAGAGAGTACGATAACAGCAGCAAAAGTTTTGATAGATTTCATCGGATAATTCCTTCATTAAGTTTGATTGGCTGGGGCAGTGTGCCCCGTTGAAAACAATGTTACGCCTGCTGAAGGAAATCTGATAGCGGAGGGTTTTGCAGAAGTTGTTCAAAATTATTGTTCAACAATTGACGCTGTTTTACGCTTAAAAAGCTGGCCTGACACACTAGACAGTTTGTGACATTTGGCCAGCCCAATCGGAACCTGAATTAACGCCGCAGCGTAGTGAGGAAATGTGCTTTCACTTTCTCTGCTGCTACCGTCAGGCACAGCTTCTGGCGCGGGCAGCCAGCAAAGGGATCGTCCATGGACGCCGGGCTTTGCAGCTGGCGCAGCGTCTGGCCCCGGGAAACGCGGTCGGTGACCACGCGCACCGGGGATTCGGTCACGCCAAACCACTCCGGGTGATTAAGGTAAGCGATGGTCAGGGTATCGTGCAGCGCCATGCCCGCGATGCCCTCTTTTTGCAGGGCGTACTCCATATAGCCCTGCGAGATTGCGCTGAGTACCGGATGGTTGAGGGAGCGGATCTCATCGCTGCTGAGCTGCACCTCCAGCGTCACATCCAGCGGCAGCATCACTACCGGAATACCGCTGCACAGCACCTGATCGGCGGCGTGCGGGTCCTTCCAGATATTAAATTCCGCAAACGGCGTGACGTTGCCGGCGTGGCCGTGGCTGCCAAACGCGCCGCCCATCATCACCAGCTGTTTAATCTGCGGGATAATATCCGGTGCCTGGTTAATCGCCGTGGCGATATTGGTCAGCGGACCGATGGCGACAATCGTCAGCGCGTCAGGATGCGCGCGCACGCTGCGGATAATAAATTCAATGGCATTTTCCGCCGCTCCGCTCCACGGGTTATCAAACACCCCGCCGAGGCCGTCGTTACCGTGTACGGCCCAGGCTGGCTCGGTGGGTTGATGCGCCAGCGGGCGCGAGCAGCCGCGATAGATTGGCACGTCGAGGTTGATTTTCTGGCTGAACAGCCGGGCATTGCTGACCGCCTGCGCGACGGGAACATTGCCAAAAACGGTGGTAATGCCGAGGATATCTACGCTTTGCGCCGCATACGCCAGCGCAAAGGCGTCATCGACGCCAATATCGGTATCAAAGATCACTTTTTCCATCAGAAGCTCCTTATCCGTTGAGCGCGCATCCCTGCCTGAACATCAGCGGGTCAGCAGATTATGCAGCGCCTGGAGATCGTTTTTCACCCATTCCAGTTCCTGGGCAAACTTTTCGTCCGACAGCAGCGGCTGGCGGAACAGGGTAATCAGTACCTGCGCCCCTTCTTCATTGGCGACGATACGCATCGGCACAAAAATTTCCTTGCTGTAACCGCTGTCGATGTAGTGGTCCATGATGCAAAACGGGTTGTGATCGGTGAAGCGCACCTTGACCGGGCCCTGTGGTCCACGGCCTTTCCAGACGCTGCCTTCCTGCTCCAGCGGACCCTGGCTAAGGCCGGATGCCCACTTCGGGAAGAATTCGGGTTTCCAGATCGTTTCATAGAGATCGACCCAGTTACGATGAATGGCAAGGCTAAGGGTGTGTGAGGACAGCATTAAAAACCTCCGGTCGATGATGATTAGCGGATTTAAACACCGGGGGCGGCGGATGAGAACCCCTGCAGCGCCTGTTATCTTGATACCACGACGCAGCTCGCAAATAAATGTCTACCCGTCATTCTTCCTGCACCTCGAATTATTTAGGGTATAAGCGATTTCAATGACCGATAACGGCTTGTTTCGACCGGCGGGTCCGCCTATAAATGATGCTTAACTATACGGGCAGGAGAGCAGGGTGAAGCAACAGGATATTGGGCGACTCTTACTGCTGGCGGCCATTTGGGGCGCCAGCTTTTTATTTATGCGTGTGGCCACGCCGGTTTTCGGCTCGCTGAATACCGCATTTCTGCGCGTGCTGTTCGGCTGCCTTGGCCTGCTGGCCCTGCTGCTGGTACTGCGCGTCAGGATAAATTTTAGCGGTAAAGCGCTGCCGGCGATGCTGCTGGGAGTGATCAATTCAGCGGTGCCCTTTGTCATGTACTGCCTGGCGGCCAAGTGGCTGCCGGCGGGTTACTCGGCGATCCTGAATGCCACCACGCCACTGATGGGCGTGCTGATTGGTGGGCTGCTGTTCTCTGAAACTTTTACCGTGCGCAAAGTGCTGGGCGTGTTAATCGGGCTGGTGGGGATTGTGCTGCTGACGACCACCGGCAGCCTGGCGCTGTCGCATCTGGTGCTCATGGGCATTGCCGCCTGCCTGGTGGCTACCGCCTGCTATGCGATGGCCGGGTTCCTGACGAAAAAGTGGATTGGCGACCGCGGCGGAATGGATGCCAAACTGGTGGCGCTCGGCAGCCAGATCGGTGCAACGCTGTTTATGCTGCCGGTGTTTATCGGCTCGGTGGCGACCCAGCCGCCAGTGCAGTGGAACCACCCTGGCGTCTGGCTGTGCGTGCTGGCGCTCGGGCTGGTGTGTACCGCCTGGGCTTATATTCTGTTCTTCCGCCTGATTGCCGATATTGGCCCGCTGCGCACCCTGACGGTCACCTTCCTGATCCCGCCGTTTGGCGTACTGTGGGGCTATCTTTTCCTCGGTGAAACCCTCTCGGAAGGCTTTATCGCCGGGGCGCTGGTGATTATCGTCGCGGTGTGGCTGGTGACCGGTGGTGCAAAACCCAAGGCGCAGGTCACCGCATTTACTGAAGGGCTAAAGCGGGAGTGAAAGGGTATGTTGACTGAGTTTCTCAGTCACAGGGGAGTAAAAGCTGGTCTCTCGGCAGCGACTCCCGGCCTGCCCAGGAGGGGAAAATGGCAAATAGCGTTAATGACCTGCGATCCGCGCTGGCGCTGCTGGCGCAGACGCCGGGTGAGCTGGTCAGCACCGATACTGAAGTGAACCCGCACGCCGAGCTTTCCGGCGTCTATCGCTATGTCGGGGCAGGCGGCACCACGCGGCGCCCGACGCGCGCGGGGCCGGCAATGTTATTTAACAAAGTCAGAGGTTTTGACGATTTTCGCGTCGTCACCGGAGTGCTGGCATCACGCCGCCGCGTCGGGCAACTGCTCGGCTGCGAGCCTGCGCGGCTCGGGCATTTATTGATTAATTCGGTGAACAACCCGATCCCGCCAGTGCTGACCAAAGCCACCGACATCCCCTGCCAGCAGGTGATACATCTCGCCAGCGATAAAGGTTTTGACATCCGCACGCTGCTGCCTGCGCCCACTAATACTGAAGAGGACGCCGGCCCCTACTTTACCATGGGGTTGTGCTACGCCAGCGACCCGCAAACCGGCGAATCGGACATCACCATTCACCGCCTGTGTATACAGGGGCGCGATGAACTGTCGATCTATTTTGTTCCCGGCCGTCATATTGATGCGTTTCGCCAGAAGGCCGAAGCCGCCGGGAAAGCCCTGCCAATCACCATCAGCATCGGCGTCGATCCGGCGATTTATATCGGTGCCTGTTTCGAACCGCCAACCACACCGCTCGGCTTCGACGAGTTGTGCGTGGCCGGCGCGCTGCGCGGGCAAGCGGTAGAGCTGGCGCAGGCGGTGTCGGTGGATGCGCGGGCGATTGCCCATGCCGAGGTGGTGATTGAGGGCGAGCTGCTCCCCACTGTGCGCGTGCGCGAGGACCAGAACACGAATACGGGTAAGGCGATGCCGGAGTTCCCGGGCTATACCGGCGCGGCAAACGCCTCCCTGCCGCTGATCAAGGTGAAAGCGGTCACCCATCGCCGCCACCCCATCCTGCAGCACACCCTCGGTTGCAGCGAAGAGCATGTCAATATGGCGGGTATCCCAACCGAGGCGAGCATACTCGGCATGGTGGAGCGGGCGATGCCGGGGCGTTTGCTGAACGTGTTTGCCCACTCATCCGGCGGCGGGAAATTCCTCGCGGTGATGCAGTTTAAAAAAGCCGGACCGATGGATGAGGGGCGACAGCGGCAGGCGGCGCTGCTGGCATTCTCCGCCTTCCCCGAGCTGAAGCACGTGATGCTGGTGGACGAGGACGTGGATATTTTCGACAGCAATGACGTGCTGTGGGCGATGCAGACCCGCTATCAGGGCGATGTCGATACCCTGTTTATCCCCGGCGTGCGCTGCCACCCGCTGGACCCGTCGCAGGTGCCGGAATTCAGCCCGTCGATCGGCGCGAAGGGGATCTCCTGCAAAACCATTTTCGACTGTACCGTGCCCTATGCGCTGAAAGATCGCTTCCAGCGCTGCCAGTTTCAGGAAGTCGACGTTAAGCGGTTTCTGCCAGATTTTGAATAAGCCGCAGGTCGGGCATGCCCGCCCCCCTGGCTGGCTTGTCCAGCGGCCTGCATCGCCAGCCGTTTCGTCTCATCATCAATGCGGAAAGGAATGGTGGGCATGTGTCAAATCCTGGTGGTGTCGTTGGTGTTGTCATTGCGCCTGAACTCCCTGTTGCAGTCAGATTAAAATTCGTACTGATCCTGCGCATTTTTATACTTTTTTTACACCTCGCCCCCCTATTTTTACATCAACTTTGCACGCCGCTCGCAACAATAGCTGCAACCTGAAACGCCTCTGGAGGTGTGTTGTGAGCGTTGCCGTAATAAGCGGAATTGTGCTGGTCTTTATGCTGTTGGCGTACCTGGTGTATGCCCTGATCAATGCGGAGGCGTTCTGATGGCTGCCCCTGCATTCTTACTGATTGCCAGCTATCTGGCGCTGCTGATGCTGCTGGCCCGCCCGCTGGGCAAAGGGCTGGCGCGGCTGGTGGAGGATCGCCCGTTAGCGGGCCTTGGCGCGTTTGAACGTGTGCTATGGCGCGTCAGCGGCGTGCGCCCGGCGGGCATGAACTGGCAGCGCTACCTTGTGGCTATCCTGCTGTTCAACGCCTGCGGCCTGCTGCTGCTGTTTATCCTGCTGATGAACCAGGCGTCGCTGCCGCTTAACCCGCAGCAGCTGCCCAACCTCAGCTGGCACCTGGCGCTGAATACCGCCGTTAGCTTTGTCACGAATACCAACTGGCAGGCGTACGCCGGGGAGAGCACCCTGAGCTATTTCAGCCAGATGGTTGGACTGACGGTGCAGAACTTCCTCTCTGCCGCCACCGGGATCGCCGTGGCCTTTGCGCTGATGCGCGGCTTCGTTAACCGCGCAGTGGGCGACCTCGGTAACGCCTGGCGCGATATCACGCGCATCACGCTCTACGTGCTGCTGCCGCTGTCGCTGCTGATGGCGCTGTTCCTCGTCAGCCAGGGCGTGCTGCAAAACACCGACGGCTACCTGAGCCTGACCACGCTGGAAGGGGTCAAGCAGACGCTGCCGATGGGGCCGGTGGCCTCGCAGGAAGCGATCAAGATGATCGGTACCAACGGCGGCGGTTTCTTTAACGCCAACTCCGCGCACCCGTTTGAAAACCCGACCGTGTATAGCAACTTTGTGCAGATGCTGGCGATCTTCCTGATCCCAGCCGCGCTGTGCTTTGCCTTTGGCGACGTGTTGCGCGATCGCCGTCAGGGGCACACGCTGCTGTGGGCAATGTCGCTGATGTTCCTGGGGGCGGTGGTGGTGGTGATGTGGGCCGAGCTAAATGGCAACCCGCATTTCCTCACGCTCGGCGCCGATAGCGCCATCAATATGGAAGGTAAAGAGACGCGCTTCGGCATTCTCAACTCCAGCCTGTTTGCAGTGATCACCACCGCGGCCTCGTGCGGGGCGGTTAACGCCATGCATGACTCGTTTACCGCGCTTGGCGGCATGGTACCGATGTGGCTGATGCAGATTGGTGAGGTGGTATTCGGCGGCGTCGGGGCCGGGCTGTACGGCATGCTGCTGTTTGTGCTGCTGGCGGTGTTTATCGCCGGGCTGATGATCGGTCGCTCACCGGAGTACCTCGGGAAAAAAATCGACGTCTGGGAGATGAAAATGACCGCCCTGGCGATCCTCGTCACGCCTTGCCTGGTGCTGCTCGGCACCGCGCTGGCAATGATGACCGAGGCCGGGCGCAGCGGCATGGCGAACCCAGGCACCCACGGCTTCTCCGAGGTGCTGTACGCGGTGTCGTCAGCGGCGAACAACAACGGCAGCGCCTTTGCGGGCCTGAGTGCCAACACCCCGTTCTGGAACCTGCTGCTGGCGTTCTGCATGCTGGTTGGCCGCTTCGGCATCATCATTCCGGTGCTGGCGATTGCGGGTTCCCTCGCGCTGAAAAAGGTTCAGCCCGCAGGTCAGGGCACGCTGCCAACGCACGGCGTGCTGTTTATTGCCCTGCTGATTGGCACTGTGCTGCTGGTTGGTGCGCTGACCTTTATCCCGGCGCTGGCCTTAGGGCCGGTGGCGGAACACCTGAGTTAACGTGGGGGTCGGGCATGCCCGACCCGCTAGCGACCATTGGGCGAGGCATGCCGCGCCCCTGGTTATTGTCGTAAGGACGGAATGAGTCATGAGTCGTAATCAACAGGCACTGTTTGACGGCGCGCTGCTGCGCACTGCACTGGTCGATGCGCTGAAAAAGCTCGACCCGCGCACCCAGTGGCGCAACCCGGTGATGTTTGTGGTGTGGCTGGGCAGCGTGGTGACCACGCTGCTGGCGATCGCCATTGCCAGCGGCAAAACCCCCGGCGAGACCGGTTTTACCAGCGCGATTGCCGTCTGGCTGTGGTTTACCGTGCTGTTTGCCAACTTCGCCGAAGCGCTGGCGGAAGGGCGCAGCAAGGCGCAGGCCAACAGCCTGAAGGGCGTGACCAAAACCATTATGGCCAAGAAGCTGGCGGAGGCGAAATATGGCGCCAGCCATCAGCCGGTGGCAGCGGAATCCCTGCGCAAAGGCGACTGGCTGCTGGTGGAAGCGGGCGATACTATCCCCTGCGACGGCGAAGTGCTGGAGGGGGGCGCATCGGTGGATGAGAGCGCTATCACCGGCGAGTCTGCCCCGGTGATCCGCGAGTCCGGCGGCGACTTCTCTTCGGTGACCGGCGGCACGCGCGTGCTCTCCGACTGGCTGGTTATCCAGTGCAGCGCCAACCCGGGCGAAACCTTCCTCGACCGCATGATCGCGATGGTGGAAGGGGCTACGCGGCGCAAAACCCCCAACGAGATCGCGCTGACCATTCTGCTGGTGGCGCTGACTATCGTCTTCCTGCTGGCGACCGCCACGCTCTATCCGTTCTCCGCCTGGGGCGGCAGCGCGGTGAGCGTCACGGTACTGGTGGCGCTGCTGGTCTGCCTGATCCCCACCACCATCGGCGGGCTGCTGTCGGCGATTGGCGTGGCGGGCATGAGCCGCATGCTGGGGGCCAACGTGATTGCCACCAGTGGGCGCGCGGTGGAAGCGGCGGGCGATGTCGACGTGCTGATGCTGGACAAAACCGGCACCATCACCCTCGGCAACCGCCAGGCCACGCAGTTCCTGCCCGCGGCGGGAGTCAGTGAAGAACGGCTGGCCGATGCGGCACAGCTGGCCTCGCTGGCGGATGAAACCCCGGAAGGGCGCAGCATCGTGGTGCTGGCGAAGCAGAAATTTAACCTGCGCGAACGCGACCTCGCCAGCATGGACGCCACCTTTATTCCATTCTCGGCGCAGACGCGCATGAGCGGCGTCAACGTGCAGCAGCGGGCGATCCGCAAAGGGGCGGTGGACGCAGTGCGCCGCCATATAGACAGCAACGGCGGCCAGTTCCCGCCGGAAGTGAACGGCCTGGTGGAGCAGGTCGCGCGCGCGGGCGGTACGCCGCTGGTGGTGTGCGACGGGCCGACCGTGCTGGGCGTGGTCGAGCTGAAGGACATCGTGAAAGGCGGCATTAAAGAGCGCTTCGCCGAGCTGCGCAAAATGGGCATCAAAACCGTGATGATCACTGGGGACAACCCGCTGACCGCCGCCGCGATCGCCGCTGAAGCCGGGGTGGATGACTTCCTCTCGGAAGCGACCCCGGAAGCTAAGCTGGCGCTGATCCGCCAGTATCAGGCCGAAGGGCGTCTGGTCGCGATGACCGGCGATGGCACCAACGATGCCCCGGCGCTGGCGCAGGCCGACGTGGCGGTGGCGATGAACTCGGGTACCCAGGCGGCGAAAGAGGCGGGCAACATGGTCGATCTCGACTCTAACCCGACCAAGCTGCTGGAGGTGGTGCACATCGGCAAACAGATGCTGATGACGCGCGGCTCGCTGACCACCTTCAGTATCGCCAACGACGTGGCGAAATACTTTGCGATTATCCCGGCCGCCTTCGCCGCGACCTATCCGCAGCTGGACAGGCTGAACGTGATGCAGCTGCACTCGCCCAATTCAGCCATTCTCTCGGCGGTGATCTTTAACGCGCTGGTGATTGTGTTTCTCATCCCGCTGGCACTGAAGGGCGTGAGCTATCGCCCGCTGAGTGCCGCCGCGCTGCTGCGCCGCAACCTGTGGCTGTACGGCGTGGGCGGGCTGCTGGTGCCGTTTGTTGGCATCAAACTAATTGATATGCTGTTGACCGTCACCGGCCTGGCATAAGGAGAATAATGATGAGTCAGTTACGTCCCGCACTGTTTTTACTGATCCTGCTTACGCTGGTCACCGGGCTGCTCTATCCTCTGTTAACCACTGGCCTTGCGCAGTGGTGGTTTCCGCAGCAGGCTAACGGCTCGCTGCTGCGCGAACAGGGCATCGTTCGCGGCTCGGCGCTGATCGGCCAGAACTTTACCCGCGCCGACTATTTTCACGGGCGCCCTTCAGCGGCGGGTGATGCGCCGTATAATGCGCTGGCCTCTTCCGGCAGCAATCTGGCGGGCAGCAACCCGGCACTGGACCAGGCGGTGGCACAGCGGGTTATGGCACTGCGCGCGGAAAATCCACAGGGCGGGCAACAGGTGCCGGTCGACCTGGTGACCGCCAGCGGCAGCGGGCTGGACCCGCAGATTTCGCCGCAGGCGGCGGCGTTTCAGGCGGCTCGCGTGGCCTCGGCGCGCCATCTGCCCATTGAGGAAGTGCAGCGCCTGATCGCCGATAACACCGTCACGCCGCGCCCGGCGTTTCTCGGCGAGCCGGGGGTCAATGTGCTGGCACTGAATATGGCGCTGGATGAATTACAGCGATAAATAACATCGGGTCGGACATGTCCGACCCCCTACGCCGATCTGGTAGGGGTGAGGCATGCCTCGCCCGTGGTTTTATACCTTCAAGGAAACCAATGAACGACGAACTCCAGCGGCCTGACCCGGATGCGCTGCTGCGCCAGACGGCGCACAGCGGGCGCGGCAAGCTAAAAATCTACTTTGGCGCCTGCGCCGGGGTGGGGAAAACCTTCGCGATGCTGCAGGAGGCACGGCGCCTGCGCGCGCAGGGGCTGGAGGTGCTGGTCGGCGTGGTGGAGACCCACAACCGCGCCGAAACGGCGGAGCTGCTCGACGGCCTGACGCTGCTGCCGCGCCGCGCCACCGGCCAGCATCGCCACCCGGAGTTCGACCTTGATACTGCCCTGGCCCGTCATCCGGCGGTGATCCTGATGGATGAGCTGGCGCACAGTAACGCCCGTGGCTCGCGCCATCCCAAACGCTGGCAGGATATTGAGGAGCTGCTGGATGCCGGCATCGACGTGATGACCACCGTCAACGTGCAGCATCTGGAAAGCCTTAACGACGTGGTCGGCGGCGTGACCGGCGTACGCGTGCGCGAAACCGTGCCGGATCCCTTTTTCGATGCCGCCGATGAAGTCGTGCTGGTGGACCTGCCGCCGGACGACCTGCGCCAGCGGCTGAAAGAGGGCAAGGTTTATATCGGCGAAGGGGCTGAACGCGCCATCGAAAACTTCTTCCGCAAGGGCAACCTGATCGCCCTGCGCGAACTGGCCCTGCGCCGTACTGCCGACCGCGTCGACGACCAGATGCGTGCCTGGCGTGACACCCAGGGGCGCGAGAAAGTGTGGCACACGCGCGATGCTATTCTGCTGTGCATCGGCGACAACAGCGGCAGCGAAAAGCTGGTGCGCAGCGCGGCGCGGCTGGCGGCGCGGCTCGATAGCGCCTGGCACGCGGTGTATGTCGAAACCCCGCGGCTGTATCGCCTGTCCGAAGCGCGGCGGCGCGGCATCCTGCGCACCCTGCAGCTGGCGGCCGATCTCGGCGCGGAGACGGCAACGCTTTCCGATCCGAGCGAAGCCAGCGCGGTGCTGCGCTATGCCCGCCAGCACAACCTCGGCAAAATCATTATTGGCCGCCGCCCGACCAGGCGCTGGTGGCGTGAGCGTTTTGCCGACCGGCTCGGTGAACTTGGGCCGGACCTCGATATTCTGATTGTCGCGCTGGATGACCCGCCGCCGGAAGCCGCCAGCCCGCTGGCCCCGCGCAGCAGTGAACACAAATGGCAGGCTCAGCTGCGCGGCTGTGCGGCGGCGCTGCTGCTGTGTACCCTGGTGACCGTGGCCGGGCGCTGGCTGCTGCCCGCCGTCGATTCAGTCAACCTGGTGATGGTCTATCTGCTGGCGGTAGTGATTGTCGCGCTACGCTACGGGCGCTGGCCGTCGGTGGTGGCCACGCTGCTGAATATCGTCGCCTTCGATCTGGTGTTTGTTGCGCCGACCGGCACCATGGCGGTCTCCGACGTGCAGTATCTGGTGACCTTCGGCGTGATGCTGGCGGTGGGGATGATCGTCGGTAATCTCACCGCCGGGGTGCGCTATCAGGCGCGGGTGGCGCGCTATCGCGAACAGCGGGCGCACCACCTGTATGAGATGGCGAAATCCCTGAGCCGGGCGCTGAGCCAGCGCGATATTGCCGCTACGCTCCAGCACAGCGTTGAAAGCACCCTGCAGGCCAGCTGCGAGCTCTATCTGCCGGATGAAAACGGCGAGCTGGTGGCCGTGGGTGAAACCCATCTCAGCGCAGTGCCGGACCGTGCCATTGCGCGCTGGAGCTTCGATAAGGGCCAGCCCGCGGGCGCGGGAACCGATACGCTGCCCGGCGTGCCGTGGCAGATGCTGCCGCTAAAAAGCGGTAGCGAAACGCTTGGGCTGCTGATCCTCGAACCGCGCAACCTGCGCCAGCTGATGATCCCTGAACAGCAGCGGCTGGTAGAGACCTTTACCGTGCTGATCGCCAACGCGCTGGAGCGCATGAACCTGAGCCAGCGCGAAGCGGTATCACGGCTCGCTGCCGAGCGCGAGCAGCTGCGTAACGCGCTGCTGTCGGCGCTCTCCCACGATCTGCGCACTCCGCTGACGGTGCTGTTCGGCCAGGCGGAAATCCTGACCCTCGATCTCGCCGCCGAGAATTCACCGTATGCTCCGCAGGCCAGCGCGATGCGCGAGCAGACGCTGAACACCGTGCGGCTGGTGAATAACCTGCTTGATATGGCGCGTCTGCAGTCCGGCGGCTTCAACCTGAAGCGCGAATGGATGGCGCTGGATGAGCTGATCGGCAGCACGCTGCGCCAGATGGCCCCGTCGCTGGCCGGGCGCGAGGTGCAGCTCGATCTGCCGGGCGAGCTGCTGCTGATTGACGTTGACGGCCCGCTGATGGAGCGGGTGCTGACCAATCTGCTGGAGAACGCCCTCAAGTACGCCGGGCAGGCCGAGATCGGTATCCGCGCCCGCGCCGCCGAACGGCAGCTCCAGCTGGAAGTGTGGGATCGCGGACCGGGCATTACGGGCGGGCAGGAGCAGCTGATTTTTGAGAAGTTTTCGCGCGGCAATAAAGAGTCGGCGGTGCCGGGCGTCGGGCTGGGGCTGGCAATCTGCCAGGCGATTGTCACCCTGCACGGCGGCGAGATTCACGTTGAGAATCACCCGCAGGGCGGTGCGCGCTTTATCATCCACCTGCCGCTGACGCCGCCGCCGGTGATTGCGGATTATGCCGAATAATGCAGCGTATACGCTGACTGAATAGTTAAAAAAAGTGAATGCTTATTAATTTTTGATGAAAACTATGTTTTTTCAACTTGTTGTTTTATTGGGTGTTTATTGATTATTGTGATTGAAATGGCAATGGAAGTGCCTTTTTTTAGTCAATAAATCTGCATGTTTTGGTTGTGCCTGCTTAACCAACATGTTTTACTATTTCTGAAATTTGCACAAAGTTATTAAATAAACGCATAAGCTAATTCAAGGAGTTGTAAAATCATGGAGCCGATTTTAATTTTTTCCTTCCTGCCAGATTATTAATAATTACTCGATTTAATCTTCCGCTGAAATTATCATTTAGTCAATCAAGGACGAGTCATGTCATTATCTTGTATCGACCATGCTGTATCTTCATATATTGAACCGCTGTTATCATCAATAGATGATAATTATAAAAATTCAGAGGGTAAATTAGTTGTTTATCTTGAGGCTGGGCATTTCAATACAGGATTCGGGGTGGACGATTTCTGTCTCAATTCATTAAAAGATGCAGTCCATATCGGTTCAATACTCATCAAGAAATACAATAAAAATATTAAATTAGTCTATGGCATTCTGGCAGATGATTTAGGCCTTTCTTGCGCAGACGAACAATGTACTATCACACCTGTTATCAGCCAGCAGAGTGTGGCCTCGCTGCCGGAAGAGCTGGAAGCTTTTATTGGGGCCAGTAAGTTAATAAAGCGCGATAAGCTTATGATTTTCTCGGAACGAACCAGTAAAAACCGTGCCATTGATACCATAAAAAAATCCATTAAAAATGGATGTGATGGATTAGTGATGACAGAAAATGGCAATTATGATGAGATTAAAGTACGTGCACCTGATGACAGCGAGTTCCTGCTTGCCAAAAGGCAAGGGAGTACCTTTATCGCTAAGTGCCCGGCAATTATCTCCCAGCATTACAAGGACGTGTTATTAAAATTAAGACAACGTTTTTTTGAATGCGATCATTTTCTCATTGTTGATTGGTCCGATCTCGCAGACAGAAATAAAATTTCACAAGGAAAGATTGCGCTGCAAGTTCTGCAGGGTGGATTAAGTAGGGAGAAAGTTACTGTTGATATCACAAATGTATT
Source organism: Erwinia aphidicola (assembly GCF_014773485.1). Classification (GTDB taxonomy): domain Bacteria; phylum Pseudomonadota; class Gammaproteobacteria; order Enterobacterales; family Enterobacteriaceae; genus Erwinia; species Erwinia aphidicola. The sequence continues at coordinate 120,057 of NZ_JACXBP010000009.1, forward strand.
CTTTGGTGATGATGAGGGTGAAATCTGCCGTATCGATGGTCAAAAGGGTCCGCTGTTATGATTTACCTTGATAATAACGCGACAACAGCCCCGGCTGCGGCAGTCAGAGAGACGGTTTTTTATTGCATGGAGGAATATTATGCAAACTCCGCCTCTCTCAATCATTTTGAGGGCATCAAGGCCAATACTTACCTTGAAGAGTGTCGCGCAGTCGTTGCACAGATGATTGAAGCCGCACCCGAAAACCTGTTCTTCAATTCCGGGGCGACCGAAGCCAACAATATGGTGATCAAATCCGTCGCTGACTCTTTTTCCCAGCGGGGGAAAGTACACATCATTACCAGCGCCATTGAGCATAAGTGCCTGCTTAAATCCTGCGAGTATCTGGAAAAGCGGGGGTGCGAAGTGACCTATTTACCCGTCGACTTCCAGGGCGTTATCAGGATTGATCGGCTAATTGCTGCCATCCGGCCAGAAACCCGTTTGATCAGTATCATGGCAGCAAACAATGAAACGGGTGCGTTGCAACCGCTGCGAGAGATTGGAGAGATTGCCAGACAGCACGGTATTTTGTTTCACACTGATGCTGCGCAGTTTGTTGGAAAACTGCCTTTTTCCGTACGAGAATATCAGCCTGATTTTGTCAGCTTCTCAGCACATAAGTTTTACGGACCAAAAGGGATTGGTGCACTCTATTGTTCAAAGCCTGAACTCCTCCTCGGTTCGCCACTCATTCATGGCGGCGGTCAAGAGTGGGGCGTGCGTAGCGGAACTGTTAATTTGCCGGGTGTGGCGGGAATGGCTAAAGCCGCAGAGTTATTTATCTCCAACCATGTTGCTGTCCTTGCCCGACACCGTGACATGAAGCAGAAAGCAATCGAGCAACTGCTGTCGCAATTTCCTGACGCCAGCATTAACGGTTGTCGCGACAAAAGCCTGCCCAATACGATTAATTTTTCCCTGCCCGGCATCAAAGCCAGCACCTTATTGAAAAAGCTTAAGATGAAGGTGGCATTAAGCAGTGCTTCTGCCTGCCATTCAGCAGAACAGAAATTCAGTCACGTTTTGACCGCTATGGGATTAAGCGAAATGTCCCTGGAGTCTGCTATTCGCTTGAGCTTTAGCAACACGACAAATGCTGATGAGCTTGGCCACGCACTTGAGCTAATAACCAGTACTGCTCACCGCTTGAGGGGCACATCATGAACAGATTATCAATGCGCAAACGCTGGGTGGCTGAGCTGTTGTTGGTATGCGTAGCGGCTGGGTGGGGAATTGGTTTTCCGGTAATGAAGCAGGCCGTGGATATGCATCCGGTACTGATGGTGCTGGGATTACGTTTTCTGCTTTCTGCTCTGGTGATGTTGCCGTTGAGTGCCAGAAACCTGGTCGCCATTGGGCGCCGGACATTGGCTGCTGGCGTAGCGCTGGGCTTGCTGCTGGGTGCCGCTTTTGTCTTTCTGATCCTCGGATTGCAAATGACCACGGCATCGAATACCGGTTTTCTCGCCGGGCTGGCCGTCATTTGGGTGCTATTACTTTCCGGACCGCTGGCGGGAAAATTACCCTCTATCGACGCTATTCTGGCAACGCTGTTTGGCGTGGCAGGGTTATTTTTGATGTCAGATATTCACGGCTGGCAGTTGCAGTGGGGAGATTCCCTGGTCGTCATTGGTTCGGTGTTTACCGCGTTGCATATCCTTGCACTGGATAAATTAAGTGCCCGACACGACAACACGGCACTCACTTTTTTACAAATTGCCACCATGGCGCTGGTGATTATGTTTATTCAGCATATCAGGGGTGGACAGTGGTTTCCGCAGGTGTGGGATAGCACGCTGGTGATTGCCCTGATAGTAACGGCTCTATTTTCTACCGTTATCGCTTTCTGGGTGCAGACACATTATCAACGCTATACCACGCCAACACGTGCCGTACTGATTTATAACCTCGAACCCGTCTTTTCGGCGCTTTTTGCCGTCTGGCTGCTGCGTGAGAACTTGTCTGGAAATGTGCTACTGGGTGGAGGACTTATCCTGCTGGGGATGTGCCTTCCAGGTCTGATCGCGACGGTAACAGGCCGCCATCGTAAGGAGCAGGAAACGCCATCAGCGTTATAACGATGCCGGGCATGGGTAGGGGCGAGGCATGCCTCGCCCGATTTACGCTAACCGTGCCGCAATAAACGCCGCCGCTTTCTGCGCGCCCTGCGCGGAAATGGTGTGGCCGACGCCGGGTTCAAACTGGCTGTCGACCGCGACGCCATGAGCCCGCAGGCGCTGGGCGGCCGATTCGCTCTCCTGCACCGGGATCACCCCGTCGGCCATACCGTGGATCACCAGCACCGGCGTGTTCAGCGCGGGGCTAAACGGCTCAGGCGAGGAGAGGCGGCCAGAAAAGGCTACCAGCCCAGCGACCGGCCAGCGCCCGGAGACCAGCGCATCGAGCGCCATAATCGACCCCTGCGAGAAGCCAACCAGCACCACGTTATGCAGCCGATCGCCCATCTGATGCTGGTCGAGTATCGCCTGCAAAGTCTGGTCAAACGCTTCACGCGCGGCAGCGACCCGCGCCGGACGATTCTGCGGTGTAATGCCGTCGAGGCTAAACCACTGCCAGCCCGCACCGTGCGGAAAATGAAACGGCGCATTGGGGCTGGCGAAGCTGACGTCGGGCAAGGCTGCTGACCAGTGGTCGCCCAGGCCTGCCAGATCGTCGCCGCTGCTGCCAACGCCGTGGAGTAAAATGACTAATTTGTCGGCCATTTGCGGCCTCCTGTAAATGTTAAAAACCGTAAGCCTGCATATCCGGCCCGGCGGGAACAATACCGTTCGGGTTCAGGGCTTTAATCGAATAATAGCCGTGTTTGATATGGTCAATATTCACCGTGTCGCGCACGCCGGGCAGGGCCAGCATGCGCTGTAAATAGCCGTCCAGCGCCGGATAGCTGCGCAGCTGGCGCTGATTACACTTAAACAAACCGTGGTAGGCCACGTCAAAACGGATCAGCGTGACGAACAGGCGGATATCCGCTTCGGTCAGCGCGCTGCCGAGCAGATAAGGGCCGCCGTGCTGCAGGCGTGATTCGAGTTCGTCGAGCATGCCGAACACGTCGTGATACGCCTCAAGGTAACTCTCCTGAGTCGTCGCGAACCCGGCGCGATAAACTCCGTTGTTCAGGCGCGGGTAGATTTCGGCGTTCAGCAGGTCTATCTCGCTGCGCAGTGCAGCAGGATAAAGGTCAATACTGCCCGTTGCCAGCGCACCAAAGCCGCTGTTAAACATGCGCACGATATCTGCCGATTCATTGCTGACGATGGTGGCGGTTTTCTTGTCCCACAGCACCGGCACGGTGGCGCGCCCGGTAAAGCTGTCGTCGGCGCGGGTATAGAGCTGGTGCAGATAGTCGGCGTGATTTAGCGTGTCGCGATCGGCGCCGGGGAAGTCGCCAAAGTGCCAGCCTTCATCGGTCAGCTGCGGTTCAACCACCGACACGCTGACGACCGCTTCCAGCCCCTTTAACCTGCGGGCTATCAGCGTGCGCGACGCCCACGGGCAGATGAGCGCAACGTACAGATGATAGCGATCCGGCTCGGCGGCAAACGCCGTGCTGCCGTCCGCGCTGACCCAGTGGCGGAAGCTTGAAGTCTGGCGCACAAAGCCACCTTTCTCATCAGTGGCCTGTACCGGGTGCCATTCCGCCGTCCATTTACCGTTTACCAGCATGTTTTGTTCCTCATTAGTTGTTGAGGAACACTCTACACGCATTCCGTTATGCCGATTATCCCGTCAAAATTGCAAATATTCCTTCCGATATGGAAGGAATCACCAGTCCCGATCCCACGTCGGCTGCCCGGCGTAACGGCTGACCAGAAAGTCGATCAGCGCCCGTACTTTGTGGGCAAGGTGGCGGGCGGGCGGATAGACAGCATACAGGCCGAGTGGCGGGATTTCGCTGGCGGGCAGCAGCGGCAGCAGGGTGCCTGCGCTCAGGGCCGGGCCGGCGATAAAGGTCGGTAGCCTGGCAATGCCCAGCCCGCTAACGGCCGCCGTCAGGCAGGCTTCGGCGTTGGAGAAGTACAGGCGACCGCTGACCGCCACCGTCGCGCCGCCGCTGCCAAATGGCCAGTTGTGCGGATCGCGAAAGTTGGTGTCGATAATGCAGTGATGATTGCTTAACTGCTGAGGGTCGTCCGGCGTGCCGTGCTGCTGCAGATAGGCTGGGCTGGCGGCGATAACCACGCGCATATCACACAGGCGGCGGGCTATCAGGCTGCTGTCGCTCAGCCTGCCGATGCGCAGCGCCACGTCAAAGCCTTCATCGACGATATTCACCACCCGGTCGGAGAAGCTGACGTCCAGTTCGATATCGGCGAACTCCTGCGCAAAGGCAACAAGCTGCGGAGCAAGCTGGCTGGCACCGAAGGTGATCGGCGCGCTGAGCTTGATGCGGCCCGAGGGTTTGCCCGCCGCGTGGCGCACCGAGGCGTCGAGCGCATCCCACTCGTCGAGCAGGTTTTTCACCTGGGAGTAATACGCCTGGCCGACTTCGGTCGGTGACAGTGCGCGCGTGCTGCGCTTCAGCAGCTGCACCCCCAGCTCGCTCTCCAGGCGTGAAACCAGTTTTGATGCCTGTCCGCTGCTGGTACCCAGGCGGGCGGCGGCCCTGGCAAAGCTGCCCAGCTCCAGCACCGCGACAAACATCCGATCGCATTCCAGACGTTCCATGTTTTACCCCAAATTGAAAAGACGGTGTTGCCAACAACGCGTAGGGGGCGACCGCATTTCTGGTCGCCCCGTATCCATGACGACCCAGGGGTAACGCCAGGGGCGCGGGCCGACCGAAAAAAAGGTCGTCCCCTACGCTAATTTGCCAGGGTTATTAAACCAGCCGCGCACCGCTTTGTGCATCAAACAGATGAATTTTATCGGGGTTGATGGCGAGATGCGGGGAGTCGCCCGGCTGCAAATCGACGCGGCCATTGAGCTGGACGTGCAGCGGAAAACCCTGCCAGTCAACGTGCAGCAGGCTGGCTTCACCGGTGACTTCCAGCACTTTAAGGCGTGCAGGATACGGAGAATCGGCGGCCAGCGCAAAATCGTGAGCGCGTAGCCCGACGATCACCGGCTGAGCGCCCTGACGTTCCGCGGCCGCGTGCCAGCGCTGCGGCAGCGCAAACCACAGCCCGTTGCAGTGTACGCCGGGCTGGCCGTCACGCGTTTCCAGCTCGCCGGGCAGCAGGTTCATCGGCGGCGAACCGATAAAGCGCGCGACAAAGGTGTTTACCGGGCGGTCGTAAATCTCCAGCGGTTTACCCTGCTGCACAATCACGCCGTCGCGCATCACCACGATCTGGTCTGCCAGCGTCATCGCCTCGACCTGATCGTGGGTGACGTAGACCATGGTGGTTTTAAAGCGCTGATGCAGCGATTTAATTTCGGCGCGCAGCTCCATACGCAGCTGGGCATCCAGATTCGACAGCGGTTCATCGAACAGAAACACCTGCGGATTACGCACCATCGCCCGCCCCATCGCCACGCGCTGACGCTGGCCGCCGGAGAGCGCACGCGGGTAGCGGTTCAGCAGCTTGTCGATACCGAGAATGCCAGCGATGCGCGCGATGCGGCTCTGCTGCTCGTCGCGTTTTACCCGCTTGACCTGCATATGAAACGCCAGGTTCTCGGCCACCGTCAGATGCGGATAGAGCGCGTAGCTCTGAAACACCATCGCAATGTCGCGATCCGCCGGATCGAGATCGTTGATCTGACGGTTATCCAGCAGGATCGCGCCGTCAGACAGCGTGTCCAGCCCGGCCAGCAGGCGCAGCAGCGTCGATTTCCCACAGCCGGAGGGACCAACCAGCACGGTAAAACTGCCGTCTTCGATGGTCAGATCGAGCGGCTGTAATACGGTCTGTTTGCCGTAATGTTTGGCGACTTTCACCAGTTCAACGCGTGCCATAGTCTGTTCCCGTCATGATAATTGTGCCACCTTGCCCCTGTACGGGTTGTTTGGCCCTGTACGGGTCGGGCATGCCCGACCCCTGCGCAACCGGGTGTTTGTCGTTAACCTTTACTGCCGCCGCTGGCCAGGCCGCCGACCAGGCTTTTTTGCAGCCAGATGGCGATCAGCAGCGGCGGCAGCGAGGCGAGAATACCGACGGCAGCGATCAGTCCGTCATCGGTGGCGCGCCCGGCGGTAAATCCGGCGATGGTCACCGGCAGCGTCTGCGCGCTGATATTGCTGGTGAACAGCAGCGCATAGAAAAACTCATCCCACGCCAGCAGCCAGCCGAACAGCGCCGAGGCGCCCAGCACCGGCTTCGCCAGCGGCAGCGTAATGCGCAGCAGCACTTGCCAAAAGCGCAGCCCGTCGAGGCGCGCCGCCTGTTCGATATCACGCGGCAGCGCATCAAACTGGTTTTTCAGCATCCAGGTGAGGAACGGCAGGATCAGCGAGCAGTAAACCAGCACCAGCCCGAGGTGGGTGTTCAGCAGGCCGAGCTGTTGCAGCACGAAGTAGAGCGGCAGGACGAAGGCGACCGGCGGCACCATGTAAATCGCCAGCGACGCCATCAGCCAGCCGTCGCGCCCCGGATAGCGCGAGAAGCTGAACGCCGCCGGGATAGCCAGCAGCAGTGAAATCAGCGTGGCAAAACAGGCCACCAGCAGGCTGTTGCCGAGCGCATGCAGGAACAGTTCGCCGGGCTGCCCCGGCTGCAGCGACAGCAGCGCGGCGTAGCGGCTGAAGTCCCACTGGCGCGGCAGCCACGCCAGCGGAATGCGCGCCAGGTCACTGTTGGAACTGACGCTCATCAGAAACAGCCACAGCATCGGCCCGAGGATCGACACCCCCAGCAGCACGGCGGCGGCATACAGCCCAATACGGCGCAGTTTACGTTTCATCGGCGAAGCTCCTGCGGCGCTGGCGATAAAGCAGCGCCATGTAAATGGCGATCAGTACGCTGCACATCAGGGTCATCAGAATGGCGTAAGCCGCGCCGCTGCCCGCGCGCAGGTAGCTGAACGACTCCTGATAGACATAGAAGCTGAGGGTTTTGGTGCTGTCGACCGGGCCGCCGCGCGTCATCACGTAGATAATGTCGAAGATTTTAAACGCGTCGATGGTGCGCAGGATCAGCGCCACGCTCAGCGCGCCGACGATGGCCGGAAAAGTGATGGCACGAAAACGCCGCCACGCGGAAGCGCCGTCAAGCCGCGCCGCTTCATACAGGTCCGCGGGGATCGACTGCATGGAGGCCAGCACCAGCAGCGTCACCAGCGGGTAGTTTTTCCATACGTCCGCCAGCATCACCGCATTCAGCGCCGAATCCGGCGAACCCAGCCAGCTGCGGTAGCTGTCGATAATATGCAGCTGGGTCAGCAGGGCATTGATGCTGCCGTAATCCGGGTTGAAGTTGAGCCGCCACATCATGGCGTTGACGATGGTAGGCAGCGCCCACGGCAGGATCACCAGCACGCGCAGCACGCTGCGACCGCGGAATTTTTGATTAAGCAGCAGCGCCACCAGCACGCCAATAATGCCCTCCAGCGCCACTGACAGCACGGTGAAGTAGAGCGTGCGGCCGATAGACGCCAGAAAATCCGGGTCGGTGAGAGCGTAGAGGTAGTTGTCCAGCCCGACATAACCGGTCTGGCCGCCGCTGCCAATCAGCTCAGCATCGGTAAAGCTGAGCCAGATAGTGCGCAGCAGCGGCCAGGCGGTCAGCAGGCCCATGACGATCAGCATGGGTGCCAGCAGCACCCACGCCTGACGTTGCTCACGGTGTTGCAGACTGAGCATTAAGACCTCTTAATGTAGACGTGACGCGCTTTTGGTAACGGCATCCATCGCCGACTGCGGTGTCTGCTGGCCCTGCAATACCTGCTGCAGCTGCTGCTGCAGGCCGTTAGACAGGCGTGAATAGTCCGCGGTAATCGGGCGCATCAGCATCACATCAAGGGATTTTTTCGCCGCGGCAATCAGCGGCTCCTGGCCTTTCTGCACCGCCGGGTCGTCGTATGAAGACTTCCAGATAGGCAGGCTGAGTTTGGCGTATTTATCCTGCACCGGCTGCGAGGTCAGGTAGCGCACAAACGCCAGCGCCTCGCCCTGATGCGCGCTGGCCTGCGTCACGCCCAGCCCCATCGAGCCGTTCATCGCTGCTACCTTGCCCGGCATTTCCGATGGCGCCGGAACGATCCCGACCTCGCCCGCGACTTTGCTCTGCTTCGCATCGTTGGCCATGTTGTACATATAGGTCCAGTTCAGCGCGAAAGCGGCATCGCCGTTGGAGAACACTTTGCGCACGTCCTCTTCCAGATATTCACGTGAGTTCGGGTTCGTCACGCCTTTATCCAGCGACTCTTTCATAAAGGTGACGGCTTTCACCGAGCCGGGATCGCTGAAGTTGAGCTTGCCGTTCTGATAGAACTGGCCGCCGAATGCGGAAACCAGCGTGGTGTAGTCGCACACCAGCGCTTCGGCCTGCGACCAGCTCCACACCAGCGGATATTTGACGATGCCTTTGTCCTGCAGGATTTTCGACTGCTCCATCACCTGCGCCCAGCTGGTGGGCGGGTTGGCAATCCCGGCTTTAGCCAGCATCGCTTTGTTATAGAACAGGTATTTAGTATCGAGGATCCACGGCATGCCCCACAGTTTTTTATCCCAGCTTACCGTGCTCCAGGCCCCGTCAAACACTTTGCCTTTCTCGTCGGCGCTGACCGTGCTGGTGATATCTTTCAGCAGGCCAAATTTGGCAAATTCAGCGGGCCACATATCGTCGAACAGCACCACGTCATAGCCGTTACTGCCCGCCCCGCGTGCCGCGATGATTTTATCGTGCAGGGCTTCATACGGCACAAATTCGAGATTAACGCTGACGTCAGGGTGGGCTTTTTCGAAATCACTGGTCATGGCACGCACGTCGCTTTCGCTGTAGGCGGCCTGGGACATAAAGAGGGCGTTGAGTTGCGTTTTTGCGAAGGCGCTGGAGGCGCTCAGAGCAAGCAGAGTCATCACACACACGGCAGAACGGCTATTCATTACTTACTCTCCATTTAACCTTGATAAGGAAGCGTCAGATATACGGTCTTATTCGCCTGGAACAATAAAATGGCTGAGCCGTAAAACGTAAGCGGCTCAGACATTTATTATTATCGTAAATAACTCAATTTAAATACTTAATTATCAGTGTGTCTTATAGGTCTTGCTTATTATGGTTGGCGGGTTCCCCTAAGTGTTGGCAGTATCGCCGCCCCGAGCGCGCCCGCCGCATCGCCCAGAGAAGATGGAATAATATGCTTGTTAACCGCATAACCACTGGCGCGCGCCAGCGCTTTCTCCATTCCTCCCTGAAAATGCGGAAACAGCGTGGCTGCGCTGCCGCTGAGCACCGTGACATCCGGGCCGTACAGCGCCAGCAGGGTATTTAACCCGCGGCCCACAATCTGACCGTACTGATACAGAATGCCGCTGACGCGCGCGTTCTCCGCGCACAGCGTGGCGATGCGCTCACTGAGGGTGGCGTCCCAGCGCAGATCGGGAAGTGCCGCAGTCAGTGCCTGCTGCAGCCAGCCGCGCGAGGCCAGCATTTCCCAGCAGCCCTGCAGGCCGCAGTAGCAGACGACCGGGTCGTCCGATACCGGGATATGGCCGGCTTCCGGGTGGCTGCCGTCGACGTTGCGAAACGGCGTTCCGCCCTCCAGCATCGCCACGCCAATTCCGGTGCCGAGCGTCACCATTAACATGCGCCCGCTGCCCTGGCCGGCGCCGAGATGAAACTCGCCGAGTGCCGCCGCTACCGCATCGTTATCGATGGCGACCTGAACCGCGAGCAGCTCGCGCAGCTGGGCCACCAGCGGGAAGCCGGAGAAGCAGGCCAGCGTATCCTGATTTTCAATCACTTCAGTACGCATATTCACCGGGCCGCTGGCGCCAATGCCGAGGCTGGCGAGACGCTGGCCCGCCGGCACCAGCTGGCGCACCTTATCCGCCAGCGCCCCGGCACGTTGCCAGGCGGGCAGGGTGGCGAACCATGCGGTCGGGACGGTTTCTGACGCGATTTCACGCTGCCCGGCCAGCATAATAATGCGCGTACCGGTACCGCCGATATCAATGCCTGCTTTGAGGGAGGGGGCGTCAGAAGTTGTCATATTTTTACCGTTATTTTCTGGCCGTAGAGGAACTCACCCGGCACCCGACCATTCCCACGCGCCAGCGTGACGGTCAGATGCTGAACCCACAGCATGGCACAGAGCAAGCGCGGCAGCGGTTCAGCGGGAGTGGGCAGATGCACGCTGTCGGCATAGGCCACCGGACCGACGCTGGTCACCAGCGTGCCGTTCTGGCGCAGGTCAGCCGCCAGAGTATTCAGCGTGCTGTCGCTGCCGTCACCAAACAGCAGGGTCAGCATACCGGCGCCCGAGGTTTCCATCGGGCCGTGGCGGAACTGCCCACCGATAAAGCCCTCTGCCGCCACTTTGGACGCTTCTTTGGTAATCAGTGCGCCGGTCAGCGCGGTTGCCGCATCGGCGCCGATGCCGACCATCGCCACGCGCGGGTTGTTGTCTTTCAGCAGAGCATCACTCAGCTGCTGCACCTTGTCACGCTGGCCGATAATGTGGGCGATAGCGGGCAAAACAGCCTGCACCGCTGCCAGCAGATCTTTTTCGTCGCGCCCGGTCAGGGCGTACAGCACGCGGTAGCTGGCGACCAGAGTATTGAGATAACTTTTGGCGCTGACGGTGGCCTCCGGCCCGCTGTGCAGCAGCACCGGCACATCGGCTTTTTGCGCCAGGGCGCTGGCGGCATCGTTGGTCACGCCAATCAGCGTTTTCGCTGCGCTGACGTTCTCCAGCAGCGCCACTACTTCACCGCTCATCCCCGACTGTGAGGTGACCCACAGCAGGCTGTCGGCGGTGACCAGCTGCGGCATATCCAGCAGCCGCCCGGCGTCAATGCGCCACACCGGGTAACCGCGCTCGATCAGTTCGCGCTCGATGGGGATCAGCGCATAATCCGAGGATCCCATGCCCGCCAGAACGATACGATCGTAGCTATTCAGATCCAGGCTGTTGAGCTGCGCAGGCAGCTGGCTGGCCAGCTGATCGCGCAGCGCATCAACCTGCTGCTCAATATCTTTTTCGTATTCGCTGAGCACTGATGCGGTCATTGATACTCACTCCCCGTTAATGTTGCTGATGAATTAAACATAGCTGCACGAATTCGTGCAGTCAATGTGCATTTTTCGCGCAATTGCTTATTTTTTTGCCGTAAATTTGTCTGCTATACTGACATCTGCGCATTGTTCGTACAGTATGTGCATGAAAGCGTGCAATTATCGTAACGGGAAGGACACATGAGCGCGTCACAAAGACGATTACAGATTGTTGAGATGATCAGGGAAAAAGGTTATCTGAACGCCGCTGAGCTGTCGGAGCAGTTTGGCGTTGACAGCTCCACCATCCGCCGCGACCTCGCGCAGCTGGAGAAGACCGGCCAGGTGATGCGCACCCACGGCGGGCTGCTGCCATCGATGGCGGTTGCGGAAAGCAATCTCGATACCCCGTGGAGCGTGCGTCACCAGATGAACAACCCGGCGAAGGTGGCGATAGCCCGCCATGCCGCCAGCCTGGTGCGCGACGGCCAGTCGCTGATTCTGGACAATGGCTCCAGCGTATACGAGCTGGCGCTGGCGCTGCGCGATAAACGCAACCTGACGGTAGTGACCAATGATGTGCTGACGGCGGTGGCGCTCAGTTCCTGCCCTGGCATCACCATTCACGTCGCCGGCGGCATGATGCTGAATAACGTCTATACGCTGATCGGCCAGGAGACGGTGGATAAGATCAACAGCCTGCACGTCGACTGGGCGTTCCTCGGCGCCGAAGGGGTGCATTTCGACAGTGGCGTGACCAATATCAACACCGTCGAAATCCCGGTGAAGAAGGCGATGATCCAGGCGGCGGAAAAGACCGTGGTGCTGGTCGACAGCAGCAAAATGGGCTATCGCGCGCTGGCGCACGTCTGCCCGCTGTCGGATATCGAGATGATTATTACCGAGGCCTCCCCGGCGCTGAAGCAGCGGGCGAAGTACGGCGAGCGTTTGGTGGTGGTGGCGTCGACAGAGGGCTGACCGAAAAAGAGGGTCAGCCCCTACAAAGGCGAGGTTGCCACGAACGGTAGGGGGCGACAATTTGGTCCGGTCAGCGCGAATTGATGCTGAAGTTGCCACGAACCGTGGGGGACGATTTTTTTTTCCGGTCAGCGCGTATTGATGCTGAAGTTGCCACGAATCGTAGGGGTCGACCATTTGTTCCGGTCGACCCGCGTCACAGGAATGCACTAAGCTGAAGGTTTTCTGCCGTATAAGTGAGCCTGCTTTATGCTGTATCGCCGTTTTGAAAGGATGATCGACATCTTCACGGATGCCCCGGCCGACACGCCGCCGGATAGTCTGTGGGCGTTCTATCGCTTTTATCTGCGCCAGGTGTGGCAGAGTTTTGCGCTGCTGCTGGTGATTGGCCTGGTGGCGTCACTGATTGAAGTGGCGCTGTTCCGCTACCTCAGCCGTATTATCGACCTGGTCAATGCCGGACCGGCAGCCACCTTCTTCAGCGACCACGGCGGCGAGCTGCTGTGGATGGTGGTGGTGGCCCTCATCTTCCGCCCGCTGTTTATCGGCCTGCACGACCTGCTGGTACACCAGACCATCAACCCCGGCATGACCAGTATGATCCGCTGGCAACATCATAACTACGTGCTGCGTCAGAGCCTCAACTTCTTCCAGAGTGACTTCGCCGGGCGCATCGCCCAGCGCATTATGCAGACCGGTAACGCGCTGCGCGATTCGGCAGTGCAGGCGGTGGATGCTCTGTGGCACGTGGTGATCTACGCCGTCACCACGCTGGTGCTGTTTGCCGAAGCCGACTGGCGGCTGACGATTCCGCTAATTATCTGGATTATCGGCTACGTTCTGTGTCTGCGCTATTTTGTGCCGCGCGTTAAAGCGCGCTCGGTGGCGTCGAGTGATTCGCGCTCGCGCCTGATGGGCTGCATCGTCGACGGCTACACCAATATCACCACGCTAAAGCTGTTCGCCCACAGCGACCTGGAGCGCCAGCACGCGCGCGAGGCGATTGACGACCAGACGATGAAAACCCGCAGCCAGGGACGCATGGTGACCAATATGGACGTGGTGATCACCACGCTGAACGGCCTGCTGATCGTCAGTACCACCGGGCTGGCGCTGTGGCTGTGGACGCAGTCGCTGCTTAGCGTCGGGGCGATTGCGCTGGCGACCGGGCTGGTGATCCGCATCGTCAATATGTCCGGCTGGATTATGTGGGTGGTGAACGGCATCTTCGAGAATATCGGTATGGTGCAGGACGGGCTGTCGACCATCGCGCAGCCGGTCAAGGTGCGCGATAAAGCCAACGCCGCAGCGCTCAAGGTCAATCAGGGCGAGATCCACTTTGACGCTATCCGCTTTAACTACGGCGGCGAGCGCCGGGTGATTGATGATCTGCAGCTGACCATTCGCCCCGGTGAGAAAATCGGTCTGATTGGCCCATCCGGCGCCGGGAAGTCGACGCTGGTCAACCTGCTGCTGCGCCTGTATGACCTCAACGGCGGGCGCATCGTGATTGACGGCCAGAATATTGCCGACGTCAGCCAGGAGAGCCTGCGCGCGCAGATCGGCATGATCACCCAGGATACCTCGCTGCTGCACCGCTCCATTCGCGACAACCTGCTGTATGGCCGCCCAAATGCGACCCAGCAGGAGCTGATGCAGGCGATCCATCAGGCGAAAGCCGACGAATTTATTCCGCTGCTGTCGGATTCGCTGGGGCGCACCGGGCTGGACGCGCACGTTGGCGAGCGCGGCGTGAAGCTCTCCGGCGGCCAGCGCCAGCGTATCGCCATCGCACGCGTGCTGCTGAAGGATGCACCGATCCTGATTATGGATGAGGCTACCTCGGCGCTGGATTCCGAAGTGGAAGCGGCGATTCAGGAGAGCCTGGAAACGCTGATGGGCGGTAAAACGGTGATCGCCATTGCCCACCGCCTGTCGACCATTGCCCGTATGGACAGGCTGGTGGTGCTGGAGCAGGGACGGATTGTTGAGATCGGCAGCCACAGCGAGCTGCTGGCGAAAGGTGGCCTGTATGCGCGCCTGTGGCGGCACCAGACCGGCGGATTTGTCGGCGAGGAGTAAGGAGCAACCTTTTTACGGTCGACCCGCACATCAGCCCGTAGGGGCGAGGCATGCCTCGCCCCTGGCCATCAGCCTTTGTAAGGTTTCAGTTCCAGCCCGTAAGCCACGCCGTTGACGTAGACCTTCAGATGCTTAGTTGATGCATTAAACTGGTCATTATTCAGCACCTTGCCGCGCATCAGCAGCTCATTGTCGTTATTAAAGCCGTAGCCCACTGCCGGGCGGCCCTGCCAGTGCTGGTGGAAAGCGCTATCCGGTGCGGCATCCAGCACCGCAATCTCTGCGGCGGTGGCGGCACGGTAAGCTTTATCAAACATAAAGTGCACCCCGGCGCTGAAGCGGTCGAGGGAGTTGGTCTCCAGCAGCGCGCTACAGAAGCCGGTATACACCGCAATCTTGACGTACAGCCTGGTTTTTTGACCCGAACTGCCCGGCTGCAGCAGCACGCGCGTGACCGGGCAGGAGCCCTGACCCGACCAGGTGGCGATATAGCTCTGGTCGCCGGTTTTTTGCAGGAAAATATCGGCGGCCCCTTCGGCAGTGCGCTCCGTGGCGTCAATCTGGGTGGTCGGCATACTGCTGTAAAACGCCGTACCGACAATACGAATGCGCGCCTGAGTGGTGTTATGGGAGAAGAACAGCTCCCCAACGTAAAACCACTTCTCCTTGTCGCTGCGGTTATCCATGCGCTCGTTGCCCGGCGTGGTGAGATAATCGTAATTCAGCGAGCCGGTGATTTTAATCCCGTGGCTTTCAATGTCGACATGCCCCTGCTCATAAACGGACATCTCCGGCCACTCTTCAATACCGGTGGCATCGTCAAAATCGAAGCCCTTACCGGCCTGCACGTTAAACTGCTGATTGACGATGCGCGCACGGTAACAGCGCATCGGGTTCGGGCAGGTCTCCAGGTTGAAAGCTTCGATGGTCCACTGGCCGTAGGAGATATTACCGGGATATTCGGTGTGCTCGATCCAGCCATTGTAGATTGCCGACTGCCCGGCACGCTGCAGATCGATGGCGGGATTCGGGCCGGTACTGCGCTGAATATTGAAGTTGCACAGCTCAATGGCGGTGATATGGTCCCATTTGCCCTGTACCTGACCGGACCAGTGGCCGTAAACCACGGTGCCGGTACAGTCGCGGGCGTACCACTGGTCAATTTTACAGTCGAGGGTGTCAACCAGATCGAGCGAGCGGCCGCCCATGTTGTAAAACATCACGCTGGTGACGCGCACAAACTGGCCGCCGGGAATAATGTTTTTAAAGAAGCCTTTGGTGTTGCGTGCGCCGTCTTTACTTTCGCCATCGATAATCAGGCTGGAGACTTCCATATAGCGCGCTTTGACGGTGAACATCACGTCATTCTTTTTATCTGACACTAACTCTGTTGAGGGGTAGTAACCAAAGTTAACGTGCTCCCCTGCCACGCGGAATTTTGGAACTTCTGCGGCGGAAATATCAAATTTTGACAGCATAAACTTGCCGGCGGGGAATTTAATGCCGAGGGTAGGGTTAACGCGCTTTGACCAGTTCCACATCCACTCTACCGCCTGTTTACAGTCGGTTTTACCGTCGGCCAGCGCACCAAAATGGACCACGGTCACTTCGTTATAGTCGGTGAGCACGCGCTTCCATCTTTTTCCACCCGGGGTCTGAATAACGACACCGTGGTCGTGCGGGGTGGTGGTATCCAACATATCGTAAACAAACAGCCCGCCGCCCATTTTATAGTCCTTTTTATACTCCAGCACCATTGCCATCTGGCCCATATCGGTGGGCTCAGTGGTACGCAGATCTTCCAGAGTTTTACAGGTGATGATGGAGGTAGGGATGGTGCCATTGGTATTGTTAGAGCTGGTGGTATTCTCAGACATAAGGCCCCCGGCAAAGTGGAAGGTGTACAGGTAAAATCCACTTAAGTATATTCATGGAAAATATCGCCGATGCGGCAGGGCCAGGCTAAATGCAGTGGTAAAATCTAGTTATTTGCCTTATGTCTTAAAATGAGACTGTTGTGTTTCATTATTTTTGATTGCTGCCTAAATATTTACCAGAATAACCTTAGTACGATTCTGCTCATGGCAGGAACTGCCGGGAAGAGGGAAGCAGGGGATAAACGGGGCGGGCATGCCCCACCCCTTCGATGAATCAGGCGGGCCATGCCTCGCCCGCACTTATACTAACGGTTTCAGCTCAAGGCCGTAAGCCACGCCGTTGACGTAGACCTTCAGCACCTTATTAGCCGTACCCGTCTGGGTGCTCGCCAGCGTCTTGCCCTGCAGCAGCAGCTCGTTGTCATGATTAAAACCAAAGCCCACGCTGTTATTACCCACCCAGTGCTGGTGATAGACATTGGTGTCGGTCAGCGCCGCTTCCAGCGTGGCGCTCTCCTCCGGGGTGGCGGCGCGGTAGCTTTTGTTAAACATAAAGTGCACGCCACCGGTATAGCGGTCGTTGGCGTTGGTATCCAGCAGAGCGACCACGTTAGAGAGCTTGGCCAGCTTCACATACAGCTTCGTGTGCGAGCTGCTGCTGCCCGCCTGCAACATCACCCGCTTCACCGGGCTGGCTCCCTGGCCGGACCAGCTGGAGATAAACCCGCGCGTGACCTTTTGGATAAAGATATCCGCAGCGCCCTCGGCGGTGTTTTCACTGAAGCCAAGCTGCGGGACATCTTGCTTGGTAAAGGTGGCAGAGCCGATGACGCGCAGATGCGCCTGGAAGGAGTTTTGCGTCAGCAGCAGCTCGCCGACATAAAACCATTTTTCATCGTTGCCGCTGTTAAACATCCGGTCGGGCGAGGTCAGATACTGATAATTCAGCGAGCCGTTAATTCTGACGCCGTGGTTTTCAATACGCACATCACCCTGCTCATAGAGCGATATTGCCTCCCAACGCTCTCCGCTCTGGGAAAAATCCATAGCGGTGAAGGCCTTGCCCTCGGCATCCTTATTGTTTTGTTCATTGTGCTGCAGGTTGATAATGCGACTGTAATGGCACTTCAGCGGCGCTTTACAGGTTTCAATGTTCAGCCCGTTAATCGTCCAGTGGCCGTTGGCAATGGTGCCCGGATCGTCCGAGTGCTCAATCCAGCCATTCCAGATAAATGACTGCCCGGAGCGCTGCAGGTCGATCGCCGGTTTTTCTTTACTGCGCTGAATATTGAAGTTGGTCAGCTCAATGGCAGTGATGTGATCCCATTTCCCCTGGGGATTATCAGACCAGGTGGCGTGGATCACCGAGTCATAGCAGTCGCGGGCGTACCACTGGTCGATCTTACAGTCGAGCGTGTCGAGCATGCTGATGGATTTGCCGCCCATGTTATAGAACATCACGCAGGAGACGCGGACGAACTGGCCGGCTTCGACGATATTCTGATAGAACCCCTTAGTATTTTTAGCTTTGTTATTTTCGCCGTCGATAATCAGGCTGGAGATCTCGGTATAGCGCGCTTTAACCTTAAACATCACCTCGCCATCTTTTCTATCGGAGAGCAGGGTGGTGGCAGGCAGATAGCCAAAGGTCACGGTCTGGCCCGATACGCGGAATTTAGGCGTTTCCGGGGTGGCGTCGGAAATATCAAATTTTGACATCATAAATTTCCCGGCAGGGAATTTAATGCCGATTTCCGGGTTATATTTTTTTGACCAGGCCCACATATATTTTACAGCATCGATACAGTCAGTTTTACCGTCCGCCAGCGCGCCAAAATCCACCACGGTCAGGGCGTTGTGATCGGTCAGTGCACGCTTCCAGCGCGCCCCTTTAGCCGTGACGAAATTCACGCCGTTATCATCGGGCGTGGTGGTATCGCTGATATCATAAACAAACACCCCGCCGCCCATTTTATGATTTTCGCTGTACTCCAGCACCACCGCGAGCTCACCAACGGCGGTAGGTTCGGTCTGGCGCAGGTCGGCCACGGTGCGGCAGGTGGTGACGGCACTATTGCCGCCGGTGGCTGAAGTGAGTTCCATCACCACTTTGCCAAACTCTATTGCTTTGCCGCTGGTGTCATAAACCTTCAGACTGTTTCCGCTGGTGGCAGCAGTGACGGCTTCATTACTGGCAGGACTGGCAGGTTTTTTAGCTGGCATCTTATTTCCCAGTGAATATAACGTGAATGGATACAATCCACTAAAGTATATTCCGGGAAGTTTTTTGCATCATGGCAGGGCCAGCGTTAATAAAATAAATCAGCAGAATAAGACACCAGTCTGGCGTTATTCTTATTCTGCAAAAAATATTACCAGATTATCCTTAGTACGATTCTATTTACGCCAGGGACTGACGCCACGGCAGCGCTGAACGCGCTTCTACCGCCCAGGCGCGCACGCCGTCGCGCTCCTGCTGAAGAAAGTCGGCTACCGCATCGTGCAGGCCGGGGTGGCGCAGCCGATGCCACGACTCGGTCAGGACCGGTTCAAACCCGCGGATCAGCTTATGCTCGCCCTGCGCCCCGGCATCAAAGCGCTGCAAACCGTGGGCGATGGCGTACTCCATCCCCTGCCAGAAGCAGGTTTCAAAGTGCAGGCGGTTGAACTCCTCCAGACAGCCCCAGTAGCGGCCGTATAAGGTATCGCCATCCACCAGGCTGAAGGCCATCGCCACCGGGTCGCCGTGCTGGCTGGCAATGATGACGCGGATGGCCGCGGGCATGCTTTGCGCCAGCAGGCTGAAGAACAGCCGCGTAAGATAGGGCTGGCGACCGCGGACGAGGTAGGTGTTGGCGTAGCAGTCGTAGATAAAGTCCCACTGCGCCTCGCTCAGCTGCGCGCCCTCATACCAGGCAAACTCCACGCCCTGGCTGGCGACCAGCTCGCGCTCTTTGCGCAGCTGTTTGCGCTTGCGTGAGGTCAGCAGATCGAGGAAATCCTGAAAGTCGCGAAAACCGCGGTTGTGCCAGTGGTACTGGCAGCCCAGGCGCGGCAGCCAGCGTTCATCACCGGCTAAATGCTGATGCACGCGCGCATCGCTAAAGTTGATATGCGCGCTGTACAGCGCCTGCTGTTCAAGAAACTGCGGCAGCGCCTGCAGCAGCCGGGCGCCCGCGTGTTCATTCCCCAGCAGGCGCGCGCCGCTGACCGGGCTGAACGGCACCGCCGACAGCCACTTGGGATAATAAGGAATACGCGCCCGCTGGCTGGCTTCGGCCCACGCGTGGTCGAAGACGTATTCGCCCATCGAATGGGTTTTGGTATAGCCGGGCATCGCCGCCAGCACCTTATCCCCCTCGCACCACAGCAGATGCTGCGGCTGCCATCCCGTGGCACGGCTGACTGAGCCGCTCTCCTCCAGCGCCGATAAAAAGGCGTGGCGCATAAACGGCTGGGCATTCGGGGTCAGGGCATCCCACTGACTGGCCGGGATATCGGCCAGCTGCGTCAGAAGGGTCAGGGACATCGGCGTACTCCGCGTGCAGAACTCAAACCCCTAAACTGACGCTTTTTCCTGCGCGGATCAATCGCTTCTCTGCTTCTGCTGCATGTAAAGAACCTCATACTCATTCTCATTATCATTTGGCTTTGCTATTCTTGGGCAACTTATGCGCGCTGTGCCGCGCACGGCTTACCGGTTTAAGGGCGGATTTATGGCGGATGTTCAGGGTTATCGCTTGTTCAATGTAGTACTGGCACGCAAGCAGGTACTCTCTCCTTCGATGCTGCGCTGTGTGTTCAGCGGTGACGAGGTGCGCCAGATGAAGTTGGACGCGCCGGACCAGCGCATCAAGCTGCTGTTCCCGTCGATCAACGGCACGCCTGCCACGCTGACCGATGAGGGCGAGAAGACCTGGTGGGAAAAAGTGCGCGCGATGCCGCAGGAGACGCGCCCGATTGCCCGTACCTACACCCTTCGTCACCTCAATGCCGGGGCGGGTGAAGTTGAGGTGGAGTTTGTGATGCACGGCACCGAAGGCCCGGCGTCTGCCTGGGCGCTAAACGCCGAGCCGGGCGCGCCGCTGCAATTGGTGGCGCCCAACCGCGCTTGTCCAACCAGCAGCGGCGGCTATGAGTGGGACCCGCATCCGGAGGTGGAGCGCGCGCTGGTGGTGGCGGATGAAACCGCGCTGCCGGCGGCCAGGGCGATCCTTGAACAGCTGGCCGGGTGGCAGAACCCGCCGCAGCTGCAGCTGTTCCTTGAAATGCCGAAACGCGGCGACTGCGTCGATCTCAGCCACTATCGGTTTGCCGAGGTCCACTGGCTGCCGCGTGAAGAGAGTGGGGCATCGCACGGCGAAGCGCTGCTGAGCGCGGTAAAGCAGCAGGTTAAGCTGCCGGAAAGTGCGCTGGTGCGCGGCGAACTGCATGAGGAGCAGGATGGCGATATCCTCTGGGATCGCGCCGACAGCGGCGACAAGCGCTTCCACGGTTGGGTGGCCGCCGAATCCAGCGCCGTTAAGCAGCTGCGTCGCTATCTGATTGGCGAACGCGGCCTGTCACCGGAGTGCATTAGCTTTATGGCTTACTGGAGCCGTGGCCCGATGCGCCACGATTAACGCACCATCAACTGCGGGCTGACATTTTTCAGCAGGTCGTAGAACCAGGTTTTGGCGGTGATATCGCCAATCTCGGTATGGCCATACAGATAAACTTCCAGATTTGGCAGCTCAAACGGCAGCTCGATAATGCGCCCGTTGCCGCGCGCGACGTAAATCTTCGCCGCGCTGGTCGGCAGCGTCACCAGCAGCTCGGTGGCGGCAATCACTTCGCCTAACGCCGCAAAATGCGGCACTTCCAGCGCGATTTTGCGTTCAAAACCGTACTCGCGGATGCGCTCCTCCACCATGTAATGCCCGCTGATGGTAGACACGATAATGTGCTGTTCTTCCAGATAGCGCTGCAGGGAGAGCGTGTTGCCGATGCGCGGATGCGCCGTGTTGAGCAGGCAGACATAGCGCTCATCCATAATGCGGTCGCGCTGCGCCAGCGAAATCGTCTCGTTGCGGCTGCACAGCGCCGCGTCAATTTTCCCGGTTAGCAGCCACTCATCCAGCTTACGCATCTCGACGGGGATGACTTCAAGGCGCACGTTGGGCGCAATTTCACGCAGGTGCTTTACCAGCCGTGGCAGCAGCAGCAGCTCCCCGAGATCGGACAGCGCGAGGGTGAATTTGTGAAAAGATGTTTCCGGGGTGAAGCTACGGGTATCCGCCACCGCTTTTTCTATCCCGCTCAGCGACTTCTTAAATACCGCATAGAGCTGGCTGGCAACCGGGGTAGGCAGCATCCCCTTGCGGCTGCGTTTAAACAGCTCATTTCCCGTTTCATCCCGCAGCCGGGCTAGCGCGTAGCTGGCCGAGGGCTGGGTGATAAACAGTCTGTTAGCGGCGGCGCTGACGCTTTGCGTTTCAAAGATGGCGATAAACACCCGCACCAGGTTGAGATCCATCATGGCTGACATATAGTTGAATCCTATAATTGGAGATTCATATTATCTATTTGAACTATTTTAATCCTTCACCTAATATCCCTTCCATAATTATTTGATATGTTCTTTCATTTTTTTCATATTGCTATAAAAAACATATAAATCAATAAAATAACTAACTTGTTGTTCCGTTTTACCCAAAATAATTCGCGTGCAGGCAGGCGGCTATAGCCAACGCACCTGCGGCTTGAAGTATGGGGGGTAAGGCAGGAGTGGGCGCTTTCTGTCGCCTATCATCGCGGAGTATCCATAATGAAACATGAAATTGTCGACGTCATCGTTGACTGGATTGACGATCACCTGGAAGAGGGCCTCAACATTGAGGCGGTCGCGGCGAAATCTGGCTACTCAAAGTGGCATTTGCAGCGGGCATTTAAAGAGCAGAAAGGCATTACCCTGGCGACGTTTATTCGCAGCCGCCGCCTCGACCAGGCCGCGCAGTGTCTGGTCAGCTCGACCAAAAGCATTATGACCATTTCGATGGATCTCGGTTTCTCATCCCAGCAGTGTTTCCAGCGGGTGTTTAAAAAGCACTTCAACGTGACCCCGCGCGATTACCGTATCCAGCACCGTCAGTACCACTAAGTTCGGGAAAATCATGCAACAGCTTGTTAAATCAGCCATCGTCGTCGCGCTGTTCAGCGCTTGTGCCACCGCTCAGGCCGCCGAAGGGATCAACCACTCAGCGGCCAGCACCCAGGCCGACACGCCTTTCAGCTACGAGCGCCAGCTGCAAAAGGTGATGCGCCCGATTAACGACCTGCTGCCCCCTGACGACGTGCAGGAAGGGCAGGCGTCACGCTCCTGAGAACGTAAAATCGCTTAAATTCCGCTGTTTATCAGCGCGCGTCTTGAAAAAGTGCATACTGCATCGGCTATACTGTGCGCCCTGTTGAATTGCGAACTGGATGCTATGGAACGTTTCGTCGAAAACCTGATTTACTCTGCGCGCTGGCTGCTGGCACCGATTTACCTCGGGCTGTCGCTGGGATTGGTGGCGCTCGCCATTAAGTTTTTCCAGGAGCTGTTCCACCTGCTGCCGCACGTGCTGGAGATGTCGGAAAATGACATGGTGCTGGTGCTGCTTTCGATGATCGACATGACGCTGGTCGGCGGCCTGCTGGTGATGGTGATGCTGTCCGGCTATGAGAACTTTGTGTCGAAGCTGGATATTGGCGAGCACAAAGAGAAGCTTAACTGGCTGGGCAAGATGGACTCCGGCTCGCTGAAGAACAAAGTGGCGGCCTCGATTGTGGCGATTTCATCCATTCACCTGCTGCGGGTGTTTATGGATGCGAAGAATATCCCGGATAACAAGCTGATGTGGTATGTGATTATCCACCTGACCTTCGTGCTGTCGGCGTTTGTGATGGGTTACCTGGACAGTATGTCGCGCAAAGAGAAAATTTAACGCTATTCGCCGATCGGCACGGGATGCCCCGGCATTTGTGATCGGCACGGGTTGCCCCGGCATTTGTAGGGGCTGACCCTCTGTTTCGGTCAGCCCGCTAGCACGGTGCCAACCATCGGCACCGGTCGCCCCGGCATTTGTGATCGGCACGGGTCGCCCCCTACGACATTGCCCGGCGTCGGTTGCTGACGGCGCCGAACGCCACAACCAGCAGGGCGCCCACCGCACCGGCAATCCAGTGGATATAAGGGATAGCCGCAGTATAGCGTAGCGCCGCCGGGTCACTCACCAGCATGGTGCCGGCTATCCAGCCAATCAGCGCGCCGCCGACGATGACGATAAACGGGAAGCGCCCCAGCAGCGTCAGCACCAGCTTACTGCCCATCACGATAATCGGGATGCTGATCAGCACGCCGAACGACACCAGCCAGACATTGCCCTTACCCGCTGCGGCCACCGCCAGCACGTTATCCAGCGACATCACCACATCGGCCATGGTAATGGTCAGCACGGTTTTCCACAGGCGGCTGTCGCTGGCGACGTGCGCTTCCTCTTCTTCGTTCGCCACCAGCTTAAAGCCAATCCACAGCAGCAGCAGCGCGCCGACAATCTTCAGCCACGGCACCGCCAGCAGCTGCACGGCAATCACTAACAGAATCACCCTGGCAACAATCGCCCCCAGCGTGCCGAGGATAATCGCCTTCTTTTGCATCTGCGGCGGCAGCTTGCGGCAGGCCATGGCAATCACCACGGCATTATCGCCGCCCAGCAGCAGGTCAATTAGCACGATTTGCAGCAGGATGATGGCAATATCGAAATGTTCAAACCACATAAGCACTCAGTCAATTTACAGGGAAATATACCCTTCATACTTCAAGCTGCAGGTGCGTTGGCTACAGCCGTTCACCCCAGTCACATAGCTATCTATGCTCCTGGGGACTCACAGCTTTGCCGCCTTCCTGCAACCTGAACTATTTTGGGTATGATAAAGGTCAGCGGCGGAACTCATCGGCGCTAATCTGGTACTTCTTGAGTTTATTATATAATCCGGCACGTGACAGCCCCATTAACTGAGCCGCCTGGCGCAGGTTGCCGTTCAGCGAGTCGAGCGTGGTGATGATATGCGCCCGCTCGTGGGCGTCGAGCCTGGCCGCCGGCTGCGGTTCATGACGGCTGGCACTGCCCGGCTGCGCGCGCTGCGTCACCTCATCCGGCAGGTCCTGCACGTCAATAAACAGCCCATTGTTCATATTGATCACCCGCTCAATAATATTTTCCAGCTCGCGCACGTTGCCTGGCCAGTCGTAGCGGGTCAGGGCGTCCATCGCCCCGGCGGTGAACTGCACGTTGACCTTTTTCAGCTGGGTGCAGACTTTCTCGCGGAACCACTCGGTCAGCGCCGGAATATCGCTGCTGCGCTCGCGCAGGGCCGGGATCGCAATCGAAATCACATTCAGCCGATAGTAAAGGTCGCGGCGGAACGCGCCGCTCTCCACCGCGTTGATCAGATTGCAGTTGGTGGCGGCAATAATACGCACGTTGACCCCGATCGGCTGCGACGCGCCGATGCGCACCACTTCACTCTCCTGCAGCACGCGCAGCAGGCTGGTCTGAGCCTCCAGCGGCATATCGCCAATCTCATCGAGGAACAGCGTACCGCCCTCCGCCAGTTCAAACTTGCCGGCGGCACCGCCGCGGCGCGAGCCGGTAAATGCACCGTCGGCATAGCCAAACAGCTCGCTCTGCACCAGGTCCCGCGGCAGCGCGCCGCAGTTAACGGCGATGAACGACTCACCGCTGCGCGGGCTGTCGTTGTGGATAGCCTGAGCAAACAGCTCTTTGCCGGTGCCGCTTTCGCCGGTCAGCAGTACCGTGCTGTCGCTGCGGCAGCAGCTGCGCGCTTTAT
Source organism: Erwinia aphidicola (assembly GCF_014773485.1). Taxonomy (GTDB): domain Bacteria; phylum Pseudomonadota; class Gammaproteobacteria; order Enterobacterales; family Enterobacteriaceae; genus Erwinia; species Erwinia aphidicola. Next base: position 145,027 of record NZ_JACXBP010000009.1, read on the forward strand.
CCATCGCCGCCTGTAGCGCCGGGGCGCTGCCGCACAGCATCTCGAAGGTGTAGCTGGCGCTGGTGCCCATCACCCGGCGGGTAATTGCCCGGATGCGCTGGTTCTCCCGCAGGGCGATCACCCTGCCGCCGCCCGGTGCGGGCATCACCGACACCAGGCAGGAGACGCGCTGATTGTCTGCCGGCACAAACACCACCTCGCGGTCATTGCAGAAGGTCATGCTGGCGAGGCGAGCATTCTCCGGGTTGAGCACCTCATCCACCGGCTGCCCGGCGCGCACCCCGCGGTGGAAGATCTGGCGCGCATAGCGGTTAATGGTTTTGATCGTCCCGCGCCGATCCAGCACGATCACCCCTTCGTTAAGCGTTTCGAGGATCGACTTCTGCTCCGCCAGCAGCGCGCGCAGGATCAGCTGCTGTCCAACCGCTTCGGCGGCGGCCTGCACGGTGCCGAGGGTGTGATAGTGAAAGTTATCCTGGCTGGCGGTCAGCGTCAGCACTCCGATCATGCGGCCTTCGGCATCGCGGATCGGGGCGGCGGCGCACTGCAGATGGCGCTCGCGCAGGGCGATTTTCCAGTTTTCGCCGCTCAGCAGATAGACCAACCGCTGCTGCTCCAGGCAGCGGCCGGTGCAGTTAGTGCCAAGCTCAGACTCGCGCAGGATGCTGCCGACCGGGGTGAGATCGCGCCCGCAGCAGGAGAGCGTCACGCCCTGCGCATCGGTCAGATTAATGTGGCCGTCCGGGTTATACGCCAGCAGATTTTCCATAATGCTGCCCGCCACCGCGATCAGTTCCCCGTTCTCCGCCAGGATCTGCTTCAGCTTCGCCTCCGGGGGAGAGCGGTAGGCGAAGTGCGCGGGATGAATTCCAGCGGCGCGGCTGCTCTGCCAGGAGCGCAGCACCTCAGGGCGCAGGAATTCCGGCTGCTCACCGTGATTAAAATCCTGCCATGCCTGCTCCAGCAGGCTGTCCCAGCGGCTGGCCTCCTTTCCTTCCGGCAGGCTCATCTTGCCATCATATTCAGCCTGAATGACGCCGGCGAGTTCTGGTCGATTCATCGTGTTCTCCCCGCTATTGGAATGTCCATTTTATCGACATGTAAAGTTGACATGTTTTTTTTATGTTCATTCTGTGAGCGAGGCGGACAGAGAAACGCGCGCAGCGCGGGACTCTGCACTCTGGCATAGCGTTTGCTTATGTCTGTTAAAGCCGCATCAGCAGGCGAACCAACCAGAGGGAAATCACGATGTCAGCAACAGATAACAGCGTACGAGTGGGATTAATTGGCGCCGGGCGCATGGGGAGCTTCCATGCCGCTTCGCTGGCGCAGAAGGTGCCGGGAGCGGTACTGGCGGCGGTGGCGGACTCGGTTGCAGGGGCGGCTCAACGCCTGGCAGAGCAGCTTGGCGCGGGCAAGTATTACAGTGAACCGCAGGCGATGCTCGACGACCCGGAGATTGATGCGGTGCTGATTGCCACTCCGGCGCGGACCCACGCGCAGCTGGTCGCGGCGGCAGCGCGCGCCGGTAAACATGTGTTCTGCGAAAAGCCGATGGCTATCACGCTGGAAGAGGCTGACCACGCCATCAATGCGGCAAAACAGGCAGGTGTGGTGCTGCAGGTCGGCTTCAACCGCCGTTTTGCCCGCGGCTTTGCTGCGGCGCTGGCCGAGATCAAGGCCGGAGATATCGGCTCCCCGCAGCTGATCCGTTCGCTGACCCGCGACCCGGCCCCGCTGCGCGACCCCAGCGGCATCCCGCCCTGGACCATTTATCTGGAAACGCTGATCCACGATTTTGACATGCTGCTGCACTGCAACCCCGGCGCGAAAGCGGTGGAAGTTTACGCCATCGCCGACGCGCTGGTGCGCCCGGATTTTAAAGATAAGGGGCTGCTGGATACCTCCGTGGTCACCATCCGCTTTGATAACGGGGCCATCGCGGTGGCCGACGCCAGCTTCCAGGCGGTTTACGGCTATGACGTACGCGCCGAGGTGTTCGGCAGCAGCGGCATGCTGCAGATGGGCAATATCAACGTGAATAACTGCGTGCGCTACGGCGCCGCGGGGATCTCCATCGACACCTCGCGCCAGGATACCGACCTGCTGGCCGAGGCCTATATCGCCGAGCTGACCGAGTTTGTGCGCTGTGCCGCCACGGGTGAGACCCCGCGTGCCAGCGGTGAAGACGCGCGTAACGCGCTGCAAGTGGCGCTGGCCTGCATCGCTTCAGTCCAGCAGGGTAAACCTGTTCAGCTAAGAGGGGTATGACAATGGCGGACTATCGTCTGTCGGTTTCGGCCGAAATGGTTTTTCTTAATTTGCCGTTTATTGAACGCGTGCAGCGCATTCACCAGCTGGGTTTCGCCGTGGAGATCTGGCACTGGAACAACAAAGACATTGACGCGCTGGCGGCAACGGGCGCGACCTTTACCTCGATGACCGGTTACCTGACGGGCAACCTGACGGACGATGCAGAGATCGAGGCACTGCTGAGCAGCGCTGAAGCGTCGCTGGCGGTGGCGGCTCAACTCAACTGCCCGAGCCTGAACCTGCACGGCACCGGGCTGGACAACCGGGGCCTGCCGGTCAAGCCGGTGGAGGTGGTGACCGGGGAGATGTGGGTAAAAGCGGTGCGCACGCTGGAGAAGCTGGCGGCACTCGGCGAGAAAGCGGGCAGGGTGTTCACGCTGGAGAACCTCAATCTTGCCGTCGACCATCCGGGCACGCCGTTTGCCCGCGCCGCCGACACGCTGGCGCTGGTGGAGGCGGTCAACAGCCCGTATCTGAAGATGAATCTCGACCTGTATCACGCGCAGATCGGCGAAGGCAATCTGATCGCGCTGATACAGCGCAGCGGCAACGCCATTGGCGAAATTCAGGTGGCGGACGTGCCGGGGCGCTGTGAGCCGGGCAGCGGCGAGATTAATTATCGCGCCATCGCCAAAGCGCTGCGGGCGATGAACTATCGGGGGGTGATTGCGCTGGAGGGATGGGCATCCGGGGAGAGTGAAGAGGCCCTGGCACGTTTTAAAGCGCACTTTGAGTCATGAAGCAGTGATGCGGCCAGCCCAGGCCGCTTTTTTTAGGCCCGGCGCAGTCGCTTTGATGTCGGTTAATGCATAAAAAATAATAACTTACCTCTAGCTACAGGAATTTTATGATGAATATGAAAAAGAGCGGATTGTTGATTCTGGCGCTTGCCGTCGCCCCCGCTTCCCAGGCGAAAGATCTGCGTATCGGCGTGGCGCTGGCCAACTTTGACCTTAACTTTATCTCCATCCTGCGTACCCAGATGGCGAAAGAGATGGAGAAAGAGCAGATTCAGGGGCAGTTTGAGGATGCCAAAGGCGATGTGGCCGTGCAGGTGCAGCAGGTCGAAAACTTCATCAACCAGGGCGTGGACGCGATTATCCTTAATCCGGTGGATACCCAGGGCGTTAAGCCAATGATGGACGCGGCAAAACGCGCCAATATTCCGCTGATCTTCGTTAACCGCAAGCCGGAAGTCGAACTGAGCGGTAAAATGGCCTACGTCGGCTCTGACTCGCTGCTCGGCGGGCGCATGGAGATGGAAGCGCTGGCAAAAAGAATGAACTATAAGGGCAATGTCGCGATTCTGATGGGCGCGCTGTCGGCGGAAGAGGCGCGCCAGCGTACTAAGGCGACCGAAGAGGTCATTGCCAAATACAAAGAGATGAAAGTGGTGGAAAAGCAGTCCGCCCAGTGGATGCGTAACGAAGCCGTTGATGTCACCTCCAGCTGGCTGCTGTCCGGCGATAAAATTGACGCGATAGCCGCCAATAACGACGAAATGGCCATCGGCGCGATTATGGCGCTTAACCAGAGCGGTAAAAAAGATATTCTTGTCGCCGGTATCGACGGTACCCCGGATGCGCTGCAGTTTATTAAGAGCGGCAAGCTGGCGTTAACCGTATTCCAGGATGCCGCCGGGCAGGGCAAAGGGGCGGTGACGATGGCGAAGCAGGTGCTGGACGGTAAAAACGCCGATAAGTTTATGTGGATCCCCTATCAGGTGGTCACGCAAGAAAACTACGCCGAGTTTAGTGCCAAAAACGTTAAGTAACGCCTGCGGGTCCCGATCCCAGGACCCGCAACTCTCGCATTCCGTTTTTTCTTCCCGTAACAGCTGAAAAAAGTGTGACGCCTGTAGCAATTTTTAGGCGTAGTGCATATTATTTCGCCACTGAGTGCGCCTGCTTGCCGCTCAACATCCATTACCCTGTTTTCTGTTGAGAATTCTGGACATGCCCGATGATTAGTCGCCGCCGGTTATTGCTGGGGAGTGGCGCGTTTATGCTTGCCATGAGCACCGATAAATTGTTTGCCCGCCAGGACTTCTATCCGCTGTGGCCCGACGAACCCCCGGGCGGTGGCGGTCCGAGCGGAGCATTGCGTATTTCCGCTAACGGCTCGTGGTCCAATATCGTCAGCCCGGGGATCCAGCGCTTTCTGCCGGAGAACCCCAATGGCAAAGCGGTACTGATTGCCGCGGGCGGCGGCTATCGCTGGATTGGCATGGGGCGCGAGGGCTGGCCGGTGGCGCGCTGGCTCACCAGCAAAGGCTTTACCGCGTATGTGCTGAGCTATCGGCTGCCCGGCGAACACTGGCAGGCCGGTAATCTGGCACCGTTGCAGGATGCGCAGCGTGCGATCCGCCTGGTGCGCTCAATGGAGCCGCACGTGCATCTGCTCGGCTTTTCTGCCGGCGGGCATCTGTTCGGCATGGCGGCCGCGCGGCCTGATTTCGCGTCCTATGCGCCGCAGGACAGCCTCGACCAGATCGTGCCGAAGGTCGACAGCGTCGGGCTTATCTATCCGGTGATCACCCTCGAACCGCCATATACCCATACCAATACGCATCTGTCGATGGTGGGCAAAAATCCGTCCCCGGCGGAAGAAGCAAACTGGTCGGTGCAAAACTACGTTACGCGCGCCTACCCCCCCACTTTTCTCGCCCAGGCGGAGGATGACCGCACCTCGAACCCGGAAAATAGCGTGATCATGCACGATACCTGCCGCAAGGCCGGGGTTCCGGTGCAGATGATCCGTATTTCACAGGGCGGGCACGGTTTCGGTCTGGGTAAAGCGGGCACTCCGGCGGCGATTTGGGATGAAGCCTACGCGGTGTGGCTGGCGGCGCGTGCGGGTTGACCGAAAAAGAGGGTCAACCCCTACGGGAGTTGTAGGGGGCAACCTTTTTTTCCGGTCGCCCCGTGCCGATGATTTCCGGTCACCCCGTGCCGTCAGATTAGATCTGTTGCAGGAACGCCAGCAGGTCCTGATTCAACTGCTCCTGGTGGGTAACGGCGAAGCCGTGCGGGGCGTTGTCATACACTTTCAGCTCGGCGCCTGTGATCATCTCTGCGGCCAGCTTGCCGGTGGCTTCGAACGGCACAATCTGGTCGTTGCTGCCGTGGATCACCAGCGTCGGCACGTTCACTTTTGCGATATCCGCGCGGAAATCGGTCTCGGCAAAGGCGGTCACGCAGTCGATGGTGCCTTTCAACGAGGCCAGCAGCGCGATATTCAGCGTCTGCGTTAGCACGCCATCGGAGACGGTTTGCCCGGCATTAATGCCGTAAAACGGCGTGGCAAAATCTTTGATAAACTGCGCCCGATCCTGCCGTAACCCGTCGCGAATACCGTCAAATACGGCCTTTTCCACCCCTTCCGGATGATCGGCGGTTTTACCGAAGATCGGCGTGACCGCCCCCAGCAGCACCAGCGCGGCAATGCGTTCGCTGCCGTAGTTGCCGATATAGCGCGACACGTCGCCGCCGCCCATTGAGAAACCGACCAGCGTCACGTCGTGCAGGTCGAGGTGGGTGATCAGGTCGTTGATATCCGAAGCAAAGGTATCGTAGTCATAGCCTTCCCACGGCTGATCCGAACGGCCAAAGCCACGGCGGTCAAAGGCGATAACGCGGTAGCCGCGCTCGGCAAGGAAATTCATCTGGCTGTCCCACATATCGGCATCCAGCGGCCAGCCGTGGCTGAACAGGACCGGCTTGCCCGTGCCCCAGTCTTTGAAATAAATTTGCGTGCCGTCAGCCGTGTTAAATGTGCTCATTCTGTCTCCTCAAAGGGTGAATGTGGTGAAGTAGTCGCTATCGTGACTCCCCTAAAAAGTATAGTGACAAGGCAACAATTTTGAAGCACAGCCGGGCAAACGGCATGGCCGCCAATTATGCCTACAGGCTGGAGCACAAAGCCCCGGCGGTCCCAGGAGTTAACTACTGGCTTTATGCGTTCGTATAAGGCCTTTTTTTTATCTATTTATACATTTAAAGCTCATAAGTGACATATGGCACGCGCGATAGACTAATATTGAGATATATTATTAAGTCCTCAATTTTTAAGGGTCAAATATGAGCCATCAGAAACCCTTTGTTATCTCCTTGAAGCTGCAAACCATCGCCACCCAGCTCAATGAGCTTAAGCAAGAGTTGCAGCAGGCAGAGCAGGATCAGCTTTCGCAGCTGGCTCAGCATAAAATTACATCGCTTGCGGCGCTGGGAGCCCAGCTGAATGAGAGGCGTAAAGCGCTGGGCCTGGATATTGCTACGCTGGAGTTGCAAACCGGGATCTCAGCCTCGACTCTCAAGCGCCTGTTTAAAGATCCTGAGCAAGTGAAGTTTGGCAGTGTCTATGCGGTAGCTGCCGCGCTGGGAGTGTCACTGTGCGCCGTCGTTTAACGGTGTGGCTGTACGATGAGGCCGTCGGCGTGCTTTCTCAGGAAGACAACGGCTACCTGTTTGCCTACCGTCCGGATTATTTTGGCCCGGCACTGTCACTCAGCCTGCCGGTGAGTAAAGGAAGATTCCCCAGCACCACGCTGCACCCGTTTTTTGTTTCTTTGGCCCCGGAGGGCTGGCTGAAAATGCGCTACAGCCAGCTACAAAAAATTGATGAGCAGGATCTGCTCGGCTTGCTGCTGCATAACGGTGAGAACCTGATTGGCGCGGTACGCATCAGCGCTGAGGAAACATCATGAATCGGTGTCGAATCCTGCTGACCCGGCTGGAGTCGGAGGCAGAACAGACCTCAGGCTATTCAACCAGGGGGATGAAAAAACTGACAGGGAGCGCGCGCGTTGAGCCCTATCTGGGCTTTACCCGGACGCAGTTCGTACAGCAGTTGCCGCAGCAGCAGCGGGGTATGAGTATCTCGGGTTACCAGCCGAAACTGCAGCTGGTATTGCGGCAGCGCGACTTTGCCGTGGTGGGCTATCAGGGCGACTACATCCTTAAGCCATCACCCGTTGAGTTTCCCCATCTGGCTGAAAATGAACATGCCACCATGACCTTGATGGCACGCCTCGGATTCGACGTACCTGCGCACGGACTGCTGCCCTTCCGGCCTGAACACCCGGATGATGACATTGAATATGCTTTCGTTATCCGTCGTTTTGACCGCGACAGAGAGGGTCATGCACTGCATCAGGAGCCGCTGGATGCGGCGATGAACGTCGGTGAAAAGTACGGGAAATACCGCGATGACGGTCTTCCGTGGGTAAGCTATCAGCAGATCGCGCAGTTCCTCATTCAGCACGTCAACGATAACCTGGCGTTTAAAATCGACCTGCTGCGGCGCATTATTTATGCTTATCTACTGGGCAATAACGATATGCATCTGCGCAACTTTGGCCTGCTGCATCCGCGTGGCGCTGCGCCACAGTTGTCGCCTCTGTATGATTTTGTCTCGGTGGCGCCTTTCTCTGCTTATTTTCAAAGCAGCTATCTGGCACTGCCTCTGCTGGCCTGTGAAGAGGGCGGCAGAGAGCTGGCGGCTGGATTCACCACCCAGTATGGAGAGTATCTCGGGATGGATTTCCTGACACTCGGGCTGATTATGGGGCTGAGCCGCAAGCTGGTGGTTGCACTGCTCGCTAACTTGCTGAAAGAGCAGCAGCAGGTGGAAACGACCTATAACGAATCATTTATGCAGCCAGAAGCGGTGGCCGCCGTGTTGCAGTGTTATCGCCAACGCCTGAGCCGCCTGCAAATAGTGGATGAGCCAGCGCTGTAAGTAGCGGGTCAGGCGTGCCTGACCCCTACGCTTATTTGTGAGCCGCCTCGGTTAACTCAATGGCAGAACGGATTTCAAACAGCGTCTGTGGCATATAAGACACTGCATAAACCAAGCCGTCGCTTTTAGGGCTTGACGGGCTAACTAAATCAGGATGATTTATTATGATTAAAATTGAATCGTTTATGAGGCATCCGTTTTGGGGCAATCAAACACACGCGTCGTTACTGCGCATGTACCGATTGAAATGGCAGAAAAGCTGGACCTGCTGGCGACGAGCTATGATCGTTCCACGGGGTGGTTGGTGAAGCAGGCAATACAAGCCATGATCGATCAGGAAGAGCGGCGCCATCAGATGACGCTGGAAGCGCTGGCTGCGGTAGATGAGGGGCGTGTCGTTGCCCATGATGACGTGATGAAATGGGCAAATAGCTTAAGTACGGACTCGCCGCTGGCGCTGCCAAAAGCTGGACGTAAGTAATGCATTTTGTCTGGACGGAACCCGCCATCGAAGATGTAGAATGCGTTACCTGGCCGCGTAGCGGTTCGGCGTTAACCCAACATATAGCACATAAATTTGTAGGGGCGGACCTTCTTTTTCGGTCCGCCCGCTGTGCGATCACACATCGGGCAGCACGCGCTTTTGGCTCCGGTAAATTTGTTCTATTCTGTGGAAAAACCGTTTCATTTACCGGAGCCTCCGCGCTGAATTCATAATGAAAAATACCGTGCCAGCGAAGCAGACCCAGAAAGCCACCGCCAGCGATGTTGCCCTGCTGGCTGGCGTATCGAAGTGGACCGTGCTGCGGGCGTTTAAACCCGATGCATCTATCTCGCCGCTGGCGCGCGAAGCCGTACTGGCCGCCGCGAAAAAGCTCGGCTTCCGCCCTAATCTGCTGGCGCGCAGCCTGAAGCAGCGCAAAACTCACATTATTGGCGTTGTCGCCGACGAGTTTAGTAACCCTCATACCCTGAAGATGCTGAATGAAGTGACGCGCCAGCTCAACGCGCGCGGCTATATGGCGCTGCTGCTGAACGTCGATTCTGAAGCGAACTACCACTCGGTACTGCAGATGGCCGGGCAGCTGCAGGTGGATGCGCTGCTGTTCCTCGCCACGATTTTCAGCGACGAGCTGATTGTGGCGATGGAAGAGCTGCATCAGATCCCCAGCATTCACGTGTGCCGCAGTACCGATAACGCGGATATCGAAGTGGTCAGCGTTGACGGTTTTGCTGCGGGCGCAGAGATCGGCAGGCTGCTGCTGTCGCAGGGCTATCAGCGCTTCGGCTATATGAAGGGGCGCGACACGGCGTCGAGCCAGCTGATGCGTATGGAAGGCTATGCCGCGGCGCTGGATGCGGCGAAGAAGCCGCTGGATAAGGTGCTGGTGGCGGGGCATTACGACCGCGAGCTGGCGTACCAGCAGATGATGGCCTATCTGAAACGTACGCGCGCTGCGGAGCGCATAGAGGCGCTGTTCTGTGAGAATGACGTGCTGGCATTTGGCGCGATGCAGGCGATCCGCGACTTCGGCGAAGGGGCGCATATCGGCGTGGTGGGGTTTGACGATGTCGGCGAGGCCAGCTCGTCAATGTGGAGCCTGACCACCTGGGCGCAGCGCTGCGACCTGCAAATCGCCGAGGCGCTGAACCGCCTGCTGGACGATCGCGCCGATGAAAATGGCGCATGGAGTCAGGGCGAGCTCCAGGTTCGCCACTCGCACCTCAGCCGCGTGGCCCACGGTGCGCTGCATAAATGCGGCTGTGCCAGCCGCAGCTGAAGAGGCGCTGGGTCGCGATCAAAAAAGCCAGCAGGATCCTGCTGGCTTTTAGTGTTTCAGCGTCTACTTAGCGCATCGTCACGAACTCTTCCGCACCGGTCGGGTGGATCGCCACGGTGTTGTCGAAGTCTTTCTTGGTGGCGCCCATCTTCAGCGCCACCGCGAAGCCCTGCAGCATTTCGTCCATGCCGTAGCCGATGCCGTGGATGCCGACAATCTTCTCATCGGCACCGACGCACACCAGCTTCATGCGGCACGGCTGGCGATGCTGGGTAACGGCGGTATACATCGCGGTAAACGCCGATTTGTACACTTTCACCTGGTCATCACCAAACTTCTCACGCGCTTCCGGCTCGCTCAGGCCGACCGTGCCGATTGGCGGGTGGCTGAACACCACGGTGGGCACGTTGCTGTAGTCCAGATGCTCGTCCGGCTTGTTGTTAAACAGGCGCTCGGACAGGCGACGGCCCGCCGCGACTGCGACCGGGGTCAGCTCGACCGCGCCGGTGTTATCGCCCACCGCGTAAATCCCTTTTACATTGGTGTTCTGGTATTTATCAACGCTGATGTAACCCTTTTCGTTCAGTTTCACGCCGGTCACATCAAGGTTCAGGTTGTCGGTCATCGGCTCACGGCCAATCGCCCACACCAGGCAGTCCACGGTCTGCTCTTTACCGTTTTCCAGCTGTAAGGTGAGGCTACCATCGGCATTTTTCACTACCGCTTTCGGGATCGATTCGGTGTGCAGCGTCGGGCCTTCGGTGTTCATGACTTCCACCAGCGTGTCGACGATCAGCGGATCGAAGCTGCGCAGCGGCGCGTGTTTACGCACGAACAGGTGCGTTTCAGAACCCAGCGCGTTGACCACACCGGCAATTTCGACGGCGATATAGCCTGCACCGACGACGGCGGTGCGTTTTGGCAGCGCCTGCAGCTCGAAGAAGCCGTCAGAGTTAATGCCGTATTCCGCGCCTGGGATGTTTGGCTGGCTCGGGCGGCCGCCGGTGGCGATCAGAATATGGTCGGCGGTAATCTTCTCGCCGTTCACTTCAACGGTGTGTGCATCAACAAAGCGCGCGTAGCCTTTAATCACGTCGACTTTATTTTTGCCCAGCACGTTGTCGTACGAGCTGTGGATACGGTCGATATAGGCGCTGCGGTTTTTCACCAGCACGTCCCAGTTGAACTGGTTTACGGTGGTATCAAAGCCGTAGTCCGGGCCGTAGTTGTGGATAGCTTCGGCGATCTGCGCCGCGTGCCACATAACTTTCTTCGGAACGCAACCGACGTTCACGCAGGTGCCGCCGAGCTCTTTTGCTTCAATCAGTGCACACTTCTGTCCGTACATGGCCGCACGGTTAATGGAGGCGATACCGCCGCTGCCGCCGCCGATGGCAAGGTAGTCATAATGTTTGGTCATCGAGTCTTCCAGTTCAGTAAGTGAGTTAAATCAGCTGGCGTAGAGTGTAACGCTACAAGGTGAAAAGCCGCAAAGGTTGCGTCTATGATTGTGATAGCCTCATACCGATTATCATTGTCACTTTTCGCTAAAGGATGACAGTTATGCATCTGCAGTTTTTAGGCACCGGGGCCGGTACGCCGAGCCGCGAGCGCAACGTCACCAGCATCGCGCTGGATTTACAGGGGGTGCGTAACGCCACCTGGCTATTTGACTGTGGCGAGGGCACCCAGCATCAGATCCTGCGCACGCCGATCAAGCCCGGTAAGATCGAGAAGATATTCATTACTCATCTGCACGGCGATCATATCTTCGGCCTGCCGGGGCTGCTGACCAGCCGATCGATGAATGGCTCACTCGAACCGCTGACCCTTTACGGCCCGGTAGGGATTAAAACCTTTGTTGAAACCACCCTGTCATTAAGCGGTTCGTGGGTCACCTTCCCGCTGGAGATTGTGGAAATAGGTGCGGGGGAGGTGTGCAATGACGCGCATTTTCGCGTGACGGCTTACCCGATGACGCATCCGGTGGAGTGCTACGGCTACCGTATTGACGAGCATGACAAACCCGGCGCGCTGGATGCGGCGAGGCTGGCGGCGCACGGCGTGCCTGCCGGGCCGTACTTCTATGACCTGAAGCATGGCCGCAGCGTGACGCTGGACGATGGCCGCACCATAAACGGCTGGGAATATGTCGGCGAGCCGATCAGGGGGCGCAGCCTGGCGATTTTCGGTGATACAGCCCCCACGGCGGCGGCGCAGCAGCTGGCAGCGGATGTCGATGTGATGGTGCATGAGGCGACGCTGGAAATTGCCATGAAAGAGAAAGCCAACAGCCGTGGGCACTCCACCACCGTACAGGCGGCGCAAGTGGCGCAGGAGAGTGGCGCAAAGCGGCTGATTATCACGCATCTTAGCTCGCGCTATTTACGTCATGACAGCGAGCGCCTGCTGGCAGAGTGCCGGGCGGTGTTTGCCGCCACCGAGATGGCGCATGATTTCGCGATATTTCAGCTGTAGGGGGCGGGCATGCCCGACCTGGGCGAGGCAGGCGTCGCACTTCAGCTGTAGGGGGCGGGCATGCCCGACCTGGGCGAGGCATGCCTCGCCCCTACGCGATCGGGTGGAGGTTAACCGCAGGCGACACCGTTATTCCGGCACAATCCAGCTGACTTTATGGTGGCCGGTGCCTGACGGTACCAGCACTTTCTGCAGCCACGGCAGCACGTTGTTCATCTGCTGCTCCAGCTTCCACGGTGGGTTAATCACCACCATCCCCGAGGCGGTCATCCCGAAACGGTCGCTGTCCGGACGCACGCCCAGCTCAATCTGCAAAATACGGCGAATGCCGGTGGCCTGCAGCTCGTTAAACATACGTTTGATCTGCTGGCGCAGCACCACCGGATACCACAGCGCATAAACGCCAGTGCCGAAACGCTTATAGCCTTCCTGAATCCCCTGCACCACGGCCTGATAGTCACTTTTCATTTCGTACGGCGGGTCGATCAGGATCAGACCACGGCGCGATAGCGGTGGCAGCTTGGATTTCAACTGCTGATAGCCGTCGGCACGCGCCAGGCGCGCGCGGTCATCCTTCTGGAACTCATTGCGCAGCATTGGGAAGTCGCTGGAGTGCAGCTCGGTCAGCTGCAGCTGGTCGTACTCGCGCAGCAGATGGCGGGCGATCAGCGGTGAGCCAGGGTAATAACGCAGCTTGCCGCCCGGGTTGTAGTTTTTCACCACGCTGATATACGGCTCCAGCTCGGTCGGCAGGTCGTCCTGCTGCCAGATACGCGCAATGCCCTCCAGATACTCTCCGGTACGTTCAGCGTGCTCGCCGCTCAGCAGATAGCGCCCGGCACCGGCGTGGGTGTCGAGGTAGAGATAGGGTTTATCCTTCTCATTCAGTGAGCTGAGGATCAGGCTCTGCACGGTGTGTTTGAGAACGTCGGCATGGTTGCCTGCATGGAAACTGTGGCGATAACTGAGCATGTATTAGGAAATCCGGGAAGGTAAAAGCGAGCGTGCCGCCAGTGGGCGGCACAGGTTGCGGTGATTATAGCGAAAACGGGTTAAAAAAGCGCGATCAGGCAGGGATTCGTTGCCACATTGGGTAAGTAAAGAACAGCAGGTGCAGCAGATTAAAGCTGAAATGCACCAGGGTAGAGACCCACAGCCGCCCGCTCCACAGCCAGGCAAGCCCGTAGATCAGCCCGGCCAGCGTGGCGAAGAACACCAGCAGCAGCCCGCCGGAGAAGTGCACCGAACCGAACAGCAGCGCGGCGATAAACAGCGCACGCTTGTCGCCCAGCAGCTGGCTTAGCCGCTGCTGGATATAACCGCGAAACAGCGCTTCTTCCGCCAGTGAGACAAAAAACAGATTGGCCAGCATAAAAGAACCCAGCCACTCGGGCAGGTGCGGTTCCACCTTCAGTCCCCCGGCAAAGGTGGCCAGCAGCAGCAGCAGCGGCATTGACATCAACAGCACCAGCCACCACAGCCCGTTGGCAGGTGGCTTCGAAGGCCGCTTAAGCAGGGTCGGCAGGCAGGCCAGCAGGATAAACGGCACCAGCGCCTTGTCGAGGTTGTAATAGAAGGTAAACGGTGCGCTCTGTGGCCCGGCGCGCACCCCGGATTCGATCAGCTGATTGTTGAAGCCCGGAATCGTATGCAGCATCAGCGCAAAGGCGCTGACCACCAGAATAATCTCCCCCGGCAGGGAGAACGCAGAAGGCTGCTTGTGCGTACCGGAATAGACAGCAACAAAGCCAATGACGATCAGCGCCACAATAGCCGGTGGCATTAACACCTGCTCAAAGATGGCAAGGCCCAGCGCGATGGCCAGCAGCACCAGTGCGCTGCGATGATAAAACGGCAGGAACAGTAGCGATGCTGCCAGTACGTACCACATATAGACACTCCCTGTTTGTAACGAAGTAATACGGCGTATTAACGCCGGGGAGTATGCAATGTGTCTCGGGTGGTGGCAAAGCGGAAAGTGCGGTCAGAAACAGGGCGTCTGCGTGGCCCGCCATTGATTTTCTCACCCGTTACCCTCATGTTAACCAGATTGCCCATACAACGATTAAAGGACTGCGCTATGACCAATCCGTTACTCTCTGCCTTTACGCTCCCCCCTTTCTCCGCCATCAAACCTGAACATGTGGTGCCCGCCGTGACTCAGGCGCTGGATGAGTGCCGCGCCGTGGTGGAAAAAGTGGTGGCGCAGGGCGCACCGTACAGCTGGGATAATCTGGTGCAGCCGCTGGCGGAAGTGGATGACCGTTTAAGCCGCCTGTTCTCCCCGGTTAGCCACCTGAACTCGGTGAAAAACAGCCCGGAACTGCGCCAGGCCTATGAGCAGACGCTGCCGCTGCTGTCCGAGTACAGCACCTGGGTTGGCCAGCATGAAGGGCTGTACCAGGCCTATCGCGACCTGAAAGCGGGCGCAAACTTTGCTGCGCTGGATACTGCGCAAAAGAAAGCGGTGGATAACGCGCTGCGCGACTTCGAGCTGTCCGGCATTGGCCTGTCGAAAGAGAAGCAGCAGCGCTACGGTGAAATCGCCGCGCGCCTGTCCGAACTGGGTTCGACCTACAGCAACAACGTGCTCGACGCCACCATGGGCTGGAGCAAGTTGATTACCGATGAGAGCGAACTGTCCGGCATGCCGGAAAGCGCGCTGGCAGCGGCCAAAGCGCAGGCCGAAGCCAAAGAGCAGGAGGGCTGGCTGCTGACGCTGGATATCCCGAGCTACCTGCCGGTGATGACCTATTGCGACAACCAGGCGCTGCGTGAAGAGATGTATCGCGCCTACTCAACCCGCGCCTCCGACCAGGGGCCGAACGCCGGGAAGTGGGACAACAGCGAGGTGATGGCGGAAGAGCTGGCGCTGCGCCACGAACTCGCCCAGCTGCTGGGCTTTGACTCCTATGCCGATAAATCGCTGGCGACCAAAATGGCCGAAAGCCCGGCGCAGGTCACCGACTTCCTGACCGATCTGGCAAAGCGCGCCCGCCCGCAGGCGGAGCAGGAGCTGGCCCAGCTGCGCGCCTTTGCCAAAAAAGAGCACGGCGTCGACGACCTGCAGCCGTGGGACCTGACCTATTACGGCGAGAAGCAGAAACAGCATCTCTACTCCATCAGCGACGAGCAGCTGCGCCCGTACTTCCCGGCACAGCGCGCGCTGGACGGACTGTTTGAAGTGGTGAAGCGCATCTACGGCATTACCGCTAAAGAGCGCAGCGATGTGGATGTCTATCACCCGGACGTGCGCTTCTTCGACCTGTTTGACGAAAGCGGCGAGCTGCGCGGCAGCTTCTACCTCGACCTGTATGCGCGCGAGAACAAGCGCGGCGGGGCGTGGATGGATGACTGCGTGGGCCAGATGCGTAAAGCCGACGGTACCTTGCAGAAGCCGGTTGCCTACCTGACCTGTAACTTCAACCGTCCGGTGAGCGGCAAGCCTGCGCTGTTTACCCACAACGAAGTGACCACGCTGTTCCACGAGTTTGGCCACGGTCTGCACCATATGCTGACGCGCATTGAAACGCCGGGCGTCTCCGGCATCAGCGGCGTGCCGTGGGATGCGGTCGAGCTGCCAAGCCAGTTTATGGAAAACTGGTGCTGGGAGCCGGAAGCGCTGGCGTTTATCTCCGGCCATTACGAGACTAACGAGCCGCTGCCGCGTGAGCTGCTGGACAAAATGCTGGCGGCGAAGAACTATCAGGCGGCGCTGTTTATCCTGCGTCAGCTGGAGTTTGGCCTGTTCGACTTCCGCCTGCACGCCGAGTTTGACCCGGCGAAAGGCGCGCAGATCCTGCCGATGCTGAAAGAGATCAAAAAGCTGGTGGCGGTGATGCCTGGGCCAGAGTGGGGCCGCTTCCCGCACGCCTTCAGCCATATCTTCGCCGGCGGCTACGCGGCGGGTTACTACAGCTATCTGTGGGCCGACGTGCTGGCGGCAGACGCCTATTCACGCTTCGAAGAGGAGGGGATCTTCAACCGTGAAACCGGCCAGTCGTTCCTCGACAACATTCTGACGCGCGGCGGTTCCGAAGAGCCAATGGCGCTGTTCCGCCGCTTCCGCGGCCGCGAGCCGCAGCTGGATGCGATGCTGGCACACTACGGTATTACCGAGCAGGGCTGAGATTAGTGAACATCTGTTTGTTAGATGAAACGGGCGCCGGAGACGGCGCCTTATCTGTTTTAGCTGCCCGCTGGCAGCTGGTGCATGATGAAAACGCGCTGATGGCGCTGGTGATGACGGCCGGGCATCTGGAGCTGCGCAAGCGCGATGAGCCAAAGCTCGGCGGCATCTTTGTTGATTTCGTTGGCGGGGCGATGGCGCACCGCCGTAAGTTTGGCGGCGGGCGCGGTGAAGCGGTGGCGAAAGCCGTCGGCATCAGGAGCGGCTATCTGCCGGAGGTGGTGGATGCCACGGCGGGGCTGGGGCGTGATGCGTTTGTGCTGGCCGCCGTGGGCTGCCGCGTGCGCATGCTGGAACGTAATCCGGTCGTGGCTGCCCTGCTGGATGATGGCCTGGCACGCGGCTATGCCGATGCGGAGATTGGCCCGTGGCTGCGCGAGCGGCTAACGCTGCTGCACGCCTCGAGCCTGACGGCGCTAACCGATATTACGCCGCGCCCGCAGGTGGTGTACCTCGATCCAATGTTTCCGCACAAGCAGAAAAGCGCGCTGGTCAAGAAAGAGATGCGGGTGTTTCAGTCGCTGGTGGGGCCGGACCTCGATGCCGATGGCCTGCTGGAGCCCGCGCGAATGCTGGCGACTAAGCGCGTGGTGGTGAAGCGCCCGGATTACGCGCCGCCGCTGGCGGACGTCGCCACGCCGAACGCCGTGGTGACCAAGGGGCACCGTTTCGATATTTATGCCCCCCTCACCCCAGGGGGATAAACAACGGGTCGGGCATGCCCGACCCTACGCGTCATTTTCACCGCGATCTGTCTGGGCTGACCCTCTTTTTCAGTCAGCCCGCCGACGCGGCGGTGAACAACGCATATAGCGTTACTCTTCGTCGCGCAGCGGCACAATCAGCATATCGATGTGCACGGTGTTGATCAGCTGGCGCGCTGACGACATCAGCTTGCTCCAGAAATCCTGATGATGGCCGCAAACCACTAAATCCACCTGATACTGCTTAATCGCGTCGACCAGCACCTGGCCCAGGTCACCGCTGCCGCTCAGGGTTTCGGCAATCGGGTAGCCAGCCCCGTTTGACAGCTCGGTCAGCGCGCTGTGCGTCTCTTCAGAGATACGCTTCTGCATATCACCCAGATTGACGTCGATCAGCCCGGTATACAGGTCAGAGTAATTCACATCAACGTGGATAAGTGAAACTTTGGCGTCGTAAGGGCGAGCCATGGATACCGCTCTGTCGACCAGCAGTTTGCTTTCGGGGGACAGATCGACAGCAATCAAAATGTGTTTGTAAGCCATATGAATACTCCTTTTCGCGTAAGTGCCTGTCCCAGAGTATAGCGAAAATTGTTAATGAATGTTGTGGCAGCCGACGTGGTTTGGCTGGGCGATCAACATGAAATTTTGTCTGAATGCCCCGGCGAAATAAAACATCGCTGGAAAAAATTTAAGCAGATCTCCTACACTGATAAAAGACGGCAACGAAAGCAGCGCTGTTACGCCGTCCTGCTGCAGCAATCATCTCAATAATAAGGGTTGGCGAACCAGCGGGAGTTGATCCCGTTCTCGTCGCGTATCGCATTTCCTGATGAAAGTCCGGGAGGGGATCATGATCAGCACCATCGCGCTTTTCTGGGCTCTTTGTGTCGTTTGTGTGGTGAATATGGCGCGCTATTTCTCTTCGCTGCGTGCGCTGTTAGTGGTGCTGCGCGGCTGCGATCCGCTGCTGTATCAGTATGTGGATGGGGCGGGGTTCTTCACGTCTCACGGGCAGCCGGGCAAGCAGGTGCGGCTGATTGGCTATATCTGGTATCAGCGCTACCTTGACCACCACGATGATGAGTTTATTCGTCGCTGTCAGCGCCTGCGCGGGCAGTTTATTTTGACCAGCGCCCTGTGTGGGCTGGTGGTGATTAGCCTGATTGGCCTGGCCATCTGGCATTAAAAAAGGGCGACCATTAAACATGGTCGCCCTTTTCGGATCGATCGGAAAAAATCATCGACCCTTGCTGTAGGGGCGGACCCTCTTTTTCGGTCCGCCCGCAGCACGATCAAATCAGCTTCAGCGCAATCCAGTACAACCCACCTGACAGCACAATCGAGACCGGCAGGGTGAACACCCACGCCAGCAGGATGTTCTTGATGGTGCGGCCCTGAACGCCACCGCCGTCAACCAGCATGGTGCCCGCCACGGAAGAGGAGAGCACGTGCGTGGTTGAAACCGGCATTCCGGTATAGCTCGCCACGCCAATAGAGACCGCCGCCGTCATCTGCGCCGACATCCCCTGAGCGTAAGTCATGCCCTTCTTACCGATCTTCTCACCGATAGTGGTGGCAACGCGACGCCAGCCGAACATGGTCCCCAGCGACAGCGCGAGCGCCACGGCCAGGATGATCCATACCGGCGCGTACTCAACGGTATTCAGCAGGTCGCTCTTCAGCTTATTAAGGAAACGTTTGTCGTCAGGCTTGGTTTCCGGCAGCTTGGCGGTTTTCTCCGCGGTATCCGAGATGCACATCAGCAGGCGGCGCAGCTGGCTGCGTTGCTCAACGTTCAGCGCATCGTAGCTGCTGAGATTGTTCAGCAGGCCCTGCACGCGCTCGATAGCCGGCAGCGCACGGGCAGCGTCGCAGTGGAAATCATGCGGGCCGGAAGGCACCTGTTCCGGCGTCGGTAACGCTGGCGGCGCCATCTGGATGATGTGCGTCAGTGAGGCCGCGTGCTGCTGGTAATACTGCTCCAGGTGGTTCACGGCATCACGCGTACGCGTAATGTCATAGCCGCTGGAGTTCATATTCACCACAAAGCCCGCCGGCGCCACGCCGATCAGCACCAGCATAATCAGGCCAATGCCTTTCTGGCCGTCATTGGCACCGTGCGAATAGCTGACGCCAATCGCCGAGACAATCAGCGCGATACGCGTCCAGAACGGCGGCTTTTTCTTGCCGTCGATCTTCTCGCGCTCTGCCGGAGTCATATGGATGCGCTGACGTTTTTTATTCCCGCTCCAGTAACGGCGCAGGATAAATACCAGCCCGCCGGCAATCACCAGGCCAACAATCGGCGAGATAATCAACGACATAAAGATGCCAATCATTTTAGGGATATTGAGCGCATCCACTACCGAGGTGCCAGTCAGCAACGCGTTAGTCAGGCCAATACCAATAATGGCACCGATCAGGGTATGGGAGCTGGAGGCCGGTAACCCGAAATACCAGGTGCCGAGGTTCCAGATAATCGCAGCCAGCAGCATGGAGAAGACCATGGCCAGGCCGTGAGCCGACCCGACATTAAGCAGGAGGTCGGTGGGTAGCAGATGGACAATCGCGTAAGCCACGCTTAAGCCGCCCAACAGTACACCAAAGAAGTTGAATACCCCGGCCATTACCACCGCTAACTGCGATCGCATTGCACGGGTATAAATCACGGTAGCTACCGCGTTGGCCGTATCGTGGAAGCCATTGATTGCTTCGTAAACCAGTACGAACAACAGAGCAAGAACCAGGAACAGGCCGGTATGTAAATCAAGACCAGCAAACAGATGCAGCATAAGCGTTACGCCATTTTGGAGGACATGAACGCGGCGCATTATCAGCGACAAACCGCGCTTGGGGAAAGGGAAATATAGACTTTTTTTGACATTAATGTGTCATTTGAGTGACTGTTACCCCTGAAACCATCATGAAATCATCAGGTTACAAAATGTTTCAGCTGCGATTTGGTGTCAGGCTGGTATCCCAGCCGTCAACTCTCTACAATCAGCGTTTTTGTGGTTCGGCGCGGAGTCTGTGGTGGAAAAATTTGACGTTATCGTAATTGGTGCGGGTGCGGCTGGCCTGTTCTGCGCGGCTCAGGCGGGCGCGATCGGGCGGCGCGTGCTGCTGATCGATAATGGCAAAAAAGCCGGGCGTAAAATCCTGATGTCCGGCGGCGGGCGCTGCAATTTCACCAACCTCTATACCGAGCCAGCGGCCTATCTGTCGCATAACCCGCATTTCTGTAAATCCGCTCTGGCGCGCTATACCCAGTGGGATTTTATCGATCTGATTAACCGTCACGGCATTGCCTGGCACGAGAAGACGCTCGGACAGCTGTTCTGCGACGACTCAGCGCAGCAGGTGGTCGACATGCTGCTGAAAGAGTGTGAAGCCGCCAGCGTCACGCTGCGCCTGCGTAGTGAAGTGCTTGCGGTAGCGCGTGATGACAGCGGCTACACGCTGCAGCTCAACGGTGCAGAGGTGCAGGCGGAAAAGCTGGTGATCGCCAGCGGCGGGCTGTCGATGCCGGGGCTGGGCGCATCGCCGTTTGGCTATAAAATTGCCGAACAGTTTGGCCTGAAGGTGTTCCCGACCCGCGCCGGGCTGGTGCCGTTTACCCTGCATAAGCCGCTGCTGGAGCAGCTACAGACGCTGTCCGGCGTCTCGGTGCCGTCAGTGCTGACCGCCGAAGACGGCACGGTATTTAAAGAAGCGCTGCTGTTTACCCACCGCGGCCTCTCCGGCCCGGCGGTGTTGCAGCTCTCCAGCTACTGGCTGCCGGGCGAATTTGTCAGCGTTGATCTCTCCCCGGCGCAGAATATCGATGCCTTTATTAATGAAGAGCGCCAGCAGCACCCGAATCAGAGCCTGAAAAACACCCTTGCTAAACTGCTGCCGAAACGCCTGGTCGAGTGCCTGCAGCTGCTGGGGAGGGTGCCGGAATGCACGCTGAAGCAGCTCAATAGCCGCCAGCAGGCGGAGCTGGCCAGCGCGCTGCACCAGTGGAAAATCCAGCCCAACGGCACCGAGGGCTACCGCACCGCCGAAGTCACGCTCGGCGGCGTCGATACCAGCCAGCTGTCGTCGAAAACCATGGAAGCGCGTGATGTACCGGGGCTGTACTTTATTGGCGAAGTGGTTGACGTCACCGGTTGGTTAGGCGGCTATAACTTCCAGTGGGCGTGGAGCTCAGCCTGGGCGTGTGCGCAGGCGCTATAATGAGAAATCTGATTTAACTGATTCTCAGGCGGTAAAATGCAAAATTCTTCCAGCGGACACAAAAACACCACCGAAACCCTGCTTCAAAGTGGCCAGGCGTGGAATGGCCAGACTTTGCAAAATTACCCTTCGGGTGAGCTTGAAATTACGGTGATGAAAATGACCATCCCCGCGCATTCAGAGCTGCCCTGGCATACCCACCCCATTCCTAACACGGCCTATATTCTGTCAGGTTCCCTGACCATTGAGGATAAAGCGACGGGGGATACCAGGACATTCAGCGCGGGTGAGGCTTTCAACGAGTCCATCGATATTGCCCACCGGGGATTCACCACCGACCAAAGCACCGATGTCATCATCTTCTATGCAGGTGCAAAAGGGATGGCGCTGTCTGTACCACTGCCGGGAGAGGAATCTGAGTATTAACAGGTTCAGCTGACACAGTCTGTAGACCAAACACTACCGTTACCCAGTGGAGGTGAGGCCAACGCTTCCCCTGGCAATTTAATCAGGCGTGGCTCTTTGCGGGAGTAAGCTATAAACTCCCACAGCGCTGGGTTTGTGAGATTTTTGTAATGAGGGGCCGCATATATAAACCAAACTTCATCAGCCCTGCTTTTTTAATTTCCCATGGGCAGTGAAAGACCATCCTGATACGGTTGAGAGTAGGAACAGAATCGACGCCCACCTCAACCCTTAATCTCTTTCAAATATTTAAACACCGTTGCTCTTCCCAGCGACAGCACGTTCGCCACATAGTCGGCCGAGTGGCGCACGTTAAATATTCCCTGAGCGTAAAGCGCCGTCACCAGCGCTTTCTTGTCGCTGCGCGTCAGAATAGTCAGCGAGCTGTGGTTCTCGGCCAGCCACTGATGCACGGCGGTGTTTATCTTCTCCCGCCAGTCGTGCGCAAATAGCGGCGCAGGCTGGGGCTGCAGCTGGCTCATTGACAGAAACGTCTCCAGCGCATTGCGCGCATCTTCCAGCATCGCGGTACTGAAGTTGATGCAGAAAATGTAGCCCGCACTGCCCGGCACGCTGGCGCGAATGCTGACGGAGCGCATCTTTTTCCCGTCCCAGTTCAGTTGCTCGTAAGGCCCGGTCAGCGTATCGAGGTCGTTGAGCGTCAGCTGCTCCAGCCCGGCATCATCGCCGATGCTGCGCCTCGACAGGTTATTCGCCAGATAGGCAATTTTACTGCTGGTGACATCGTGGATGGCCACTTCCACCATGGGGAAAAACAGCGCGGCAATACCGTCCGCTATCGCTGTCAGCGTGGCGAACTGCTGGCTTTCTGCTGTGCTTTGCTGGTTCATCTCAGGCCCCCATCTGCGCGAGAATGCTGGCGGAGATCTGCGCATCCTGCACCCCCAGCCCGGTCAGATCGGCGACGGTGATCGCCTCCGCCGCACGCTGATACTGCGTGCTATCGCTCAGCAGGCTGCCAATCTCAATGATTTTTCCCGTGCGCTGTGCTGCGGGCAGATGGCAGAGCTCGCCATAGCTGCTGCACTGGGTAAGCGAGTCGACCAGCACGCAGGCGGCAGCGCCAACGATGGCGGCATCCAGCTCCTGTTTGCCCGGCGAGTCGGCACCCACGGCGGTGATATGCGTCCCCGGCCGGATCCACTCCCGGCGCAGCAGCGGCACGGAGGAGGGGGTGGCGGTGACGATAATCGAGGCCGCGCGCGCCGCCTGTTCGGCCTCCAGCGTGGTAATGAGGTTGATATCGCAGTCAGCCAGCTGCTGGCGAATGCGCACCAGCGCGTTCTCACTGCGCCCCCAGATAATCACCTGGCGGCAGGCGGTCAGGGCCAGCAGCTGGCGCAGCTGCAGCTCGGCCTGTAACCCGGTGCCGAAGATGGCGATCTGCTCAACCCGTTCTGGCAGCAGCAGTTCAGCGGCAATCCTTCCGGCCAGCGCGGTGCGCATCCCGGTCAGCCAGCCGTGGTCGTTTAGCAGGGCCAGCGGCTGCCCGGTTTGCGCGCTAAACAGCATATTTAGCCCGTCATTGCCCGGCAGGCCGAGGTCGCCGTTGCGGTAAAAGCCGCTGGAGACTTTGACGCAGAAGCTCTCTGAACCCTCCATCCACGCGGATTTAATACAGCAGTCGCCACCCGCCTGCGCAAACAGAAACTGCTGCGCCGGCGGCAGCTGAACGCGGCCTGCTGAAAAAGCGCGAAACCCCTCTTTGAGCTTTTCCAGCGCGTCCGCCTCATGGTAGTGCGCCTGAATCACCGCCTGCTCAATAATCCTCATTGCACCGCCTCGCAGAACTTCTCCAGGGTGATGTTTTTGCCGCACAGGATCACCGCAACGCGCTTGCCGCGCCATTTTTCTGCCTGCTGCATAAACGCCGCCATCGCCACGCCCGCCGCGCCTTCAACCATCCAGCGCTCGTAGCGCGCCAGCGTTTTCATCGCGGCTTTGATCTCCTTTTCGCTGACCTGCACGCACTCATCGACCACCTGCTGACAGATCGGGAAGGTGATGGTGCCAGGCTCCAAGCCACCGGCAGTGCCGTCGGACAGCGTCTCGTGCTCGGGCGGCTCAACGATTTCGCCCGCCGCGAGGGAAGCACACATCGCGACGGAGGCTGCAGGCCAGCAGCCAATAATGCGCGTCTGCGGCGACAGCGTTTTCATCACCGCGCCAATCCCGGAGATCAGCCCGCCGCCACCCACCGCGACAAAGACGGCGTCGAGCGGCGCTTCCTGCTCCAGCATTTCCAGCGCCACGGTGCCCTGGCCAGCAATCACCTGCGCGTCGTTATACGGGGAGACAAACGGAACGCCCTGTTCTGCGGCGGTACGCGCAGCGGCCAGCTCCACGCTCAGCGCGTCGCCCTCCAGCGTTACCACCCGGGCACCGTAGGAGGCAATGGCCTCCAGCTTAAGCGGAGACGCGGTTGCCGCCGCGTACACCGTCACCGGTATACCCGCCATCGCCCCGGCCAGCGCCATGCCCTGGCCGTGATTGCCGGATGAGGCAGTGATCACCCCCTGTGCGCGCTGCTGCGGCGAGAGCAGCCGCATCTTATTGCTCGCCCCTCTGAACTTGAACGAACCGGTATGCTGCAGATGTTCGCCTTTCAGGAACAGCTCGCAATGATACTGCGCAGAGAGTGCGTGGCTACGGTCGAGCGGCGTCACTTTTACCTGAGGGCGCAGTGCGGCGTGCGCCAGCTGGCTATCGTCGCAGAGTTGAGAGAGGGTCAGCATGATGGCATCCAGTAAGTGTATTTAAAGTCTATTATAGACATTTAGTACACATCGATCCACTGTTCGTACTCGCGGCGCGGCGGGCGCAAAAGGCAGTCGCCCGGCAGCGGACCACTTACCGCCTTACTGGTAGGTCATGGTAAAGGTGGCATTGGCATCGGCTTTACCTGGCACAATCTGCGCCCCGGTCTGGATATAACGCGCCTTCAGCGGAATATTATACGCCCCGTCCGCGCTGGTGGTGGCAATCGTCATGCGGCTGCCGAGCGCGACTGGAGCACTGTTGTACAGCAGCTGTACGCCGACGCCGCTGGCGGCATCGCTGCCGAGATTATCCAGCTTCAGTACGCCGTTAGCGGCGTTTTCCGCGCCGGAGCTGCCCGGGCTGATAGTCATTTTGACATTGGTGGCGGCATCGCAGTTCAGGCCGATATTAAAGTCCGCATCGCCGCTGGTGCTGCCTACGCCGCTGAAGTCGGTATTTTTGGTTCTGCCCATCGTGACGGTAATATTCGGGTTGGTCACCGAGCACGCTACCGTCTGTACTGCTCCGCCGCCGATAGAAAAATGATAAATATTTGTCTCGCCGACCACGCTGGCCTGCGTCAGTGACCCGGTGGTCAACATACCGGAGCCGGTAACCGAGGCGATTTTTACCAGTTCGAAGCGCACGCTGCCCCAGGTTCCGCCACACAGCCGCCAATAGTTGGTACCGGACACGCAGGCAACGCCGTTAAGCTGGCGCGGGAGTGCACCCGTGCCGTAACGGCCGCTGGTTGAGCCCGCTCCGGGGGTAACGACACGCCATGCCAGCCCTGTAACGCCTGAGGCATAAAGCGTCTGGCCGCCGTAGCTTACCGGGGTAAGGGCACCGCCCGTACCCCACTGCGAACTGAATCCGCCGACGGTACATTCGATAAAGTTGCCGCGCGAGTTGAGTTCGTTGCGCGTATTGCTGTACACGATGCTCCCCACGGGGGCATCTCGCTGTACCACAATCGTTGGCAGGTTCATGGTGAAACCATCGGCAGCAGTATAGCGTGCATCAGTGATGCTACAGGACGCCATTGCTCCGTTGGAGGCAGCCAGTAAAGCAGCACAGCAAAGGAAGTGAGGCGTTAACACTTTTTTGAGCAAATTTTTCATATCAATACCTTAACGATGAGGCGATCAGCGGCACTGGCCGTTGAGCGTTTGAATTCCGGTAACATTTTTCTCGCTGTTCAGGCGATAGGTGACGCGGCACTGGCGGTCAGCATTTTTGCCCCACTGCACCAGCAGCGTTCCCTGGTTCTGCATCCCGGCCAGATAGACCTGGCCGCCGTCACCGACAATGCTGCTGCCCGCGTCACGATCGGCGTCATTCACTACCGTGGCACCGAACGGCACGGCTTTGCCATCAGCGCGGGTGAGGGTCATCAGCACACGCTGTCCGACCTGCGCCCGGTAATCTGTCCTGACCATCGCGCCGCGCGTCGGCACAGCGTTACGGGTGGTCTGCTGCAGGTCGACATCGTCCCGCAGGGTTTCAGTGTTTAGCGTGATGTCGTTGTTACGGAACGGCATCAGGTTAGGCACCAGCGCGTAGCCTCGATAATCGGTTTTGACCCCGGTCTGGTTGTTAACGCTGACGCCGCTGGCTCCCGGGACTTTCACCAGGCCAAAGGTTTCCCCCATGGTTTGCCCGGCGGTAATGCCGTCGGCATGCGCCACAATCGCGCCCTGCACGCCGTAGTTCATGGTGCGCTGACCGCTGGCATAGCTGTAGCCGCCGTTGACCTCACCATAGGTGCCGCGATAGTTCATACCGGCGTAGCCGGAGCTGCCCTGGCCGTTGGCGGCATAGCCCTGCGACAGATTCCAGTTCAGGTTGTTATCTTCCAGCACCGTGCCGTTCAGGCCGACGGTATTTACCGTGCCGCGTGATTTGCTGCTGCTGACGTTGTAATTGGCATAGGTATTACCCATCCAGCGATTCAGCGGGATGCTCAGATTCAAAGAGACCACGCGATCGCGATCGTAGGTTTTACTCAGGCCGCTGTCGGTGGTACCTGCGGACGTGGTGTTACGGTTCATCGCGTAGTTCAGGCCGTAGCTGATGCCGTTCCAGCTATTGTTGTAGCCCAGGTTCCATGATGAGGTCTTGCGGCTGTTGTTCCAGTAGCTTTCAGAGACTGCGCCAATTGACAGGTAGCCGCGTTCGTCGCCCAGGTCCTGGCTGAGCGTTATCTCGGCACGATTACGCTTTCTATTGCTCAGCAGGGGGTTGGGATTATCGCTGTAGCTGTCCAGCACGTCCGCCAGGGTATAGAAGCCCTCTGTCGAATAGCGGTAACCGGCGATCGCCACGTTGGTGCCGGTTTCCGCCAGACTTTTGCTGTAGCGCAGTCGCCACGATTGCCCCTGGCGGCTCTCCCCCTCTTTGGGTTCCCCCCTGGAGTGGGTGAGATCGGCGGAAATTGCCCCAATTTCTCCGAGATTCTGCCCAACTCCGGCCGCCAGCGAGCGGTAGTGCTGGGCCGCCTGGACTCCACCGTACAGCGTCATGCCCTTACCCAGGCCATAGATCGCCGTGCTCTGTGCAAATGCGGCGTTATCGACGCTGCGGTCATACGCGCGGTACTGTCCTCCGGTGACGCTGAAGCGCAGCCGGCCTTCACGTTGCAGGACCGGCAGTGAGGCATATGGCACCACCATATTTTGTTCGCTACCGTCGGCTTCTTTTACCGTAACGTACAGATCGCCGCTGCCGCCGGTCGGGAACATATCGGTGATTTCGAACGGACCAGCGGGCACGGTGGTCTGATAAATCAGGTAGCCGTTCTGACGGATCAGCACCTGAGCGCTATTGCCGCGCGCAATGCCGCGCACTACCGGCGCATAGCCGCGCAGGCTCTCCGGCAGCATTTCATCGTCGGAAGCCAGTTGCGCTCCAGTGAACGGCACGCTATCAAACACGTCCGAAGGGGCCTGACTTTCACCCAGCGTGAGCTGACTTTTCAGTGGCACGATGCTGCGCTGCGCGTAGCTGTAGACGGTATCCCAGCGGTCCTCGCCACTGCTGTTGCGTGACCAGGTTGAGTAGTGGCGTACGCGCCATGGTCCGACATTTATTCCCGGGCGCAGGTTGAGATACTGGCTGTTACCGCTGCTGCTCTGCTGATTTTCCAGCTCGCTGGTGCCGCTAAAGCTGTAGTTTAACAGCGCCGCGTTAATGCCCTCATCCCACTGGGAAGGGGGGACGTAGCCGCGAATGCGGGGGGTGACGGCTATCTGAGGCACCGACAGATTCAGGCGGTGTGCGCTGAAGACAAATTCTGCCGTCGCTTCCGCAATGGCGGCAAGGTCCACACAGCGCTCACCGGGCTTTTGCAGGTCGGGGAACTGATCCACTTTCACGCCGTACCGACGCAGTTCGTCCACGCTCAGGCAGGGCTGCAGCCCTCTGCTCTCCGTCTGAAAAAACACCACATCTCTGCTGTCGACCTTCTCATCGTTCAGCCAGATTTCGACGGGATAGCGGCCCGGTAGCTGCCCGCCGTTTTCGAATGCCGAGAGATCGGTTGCGGCAGTGCTTTCCCCCGGCTGCTCAAGCAGCGCAGGGTTGAAGTAGTCTTTGGCCTGTACCGACAGCGTCGGCAGCAGCAGGGCAATTGCCACCGCCAGATATGAGGGTTTCAGGTTGCCGCGGTATTTTTCAGTATGAGCAAGGGAGCGCATTGTTTTTTCCAGCCGAATCTTAGAAGGATGACTTGTGAGCAGCGCCGATCGCGCCGTAGTCGCTAATCACTTTCCACTCCACCTGACTACTGCTAACGGCAGCTGGCAGCGTAAAGCTGGCGGAGCTGCGTGGCGCAACATAGGTCACGTTGGCGAGCGCTTTGCCGCCCACGCTGATGGCATTGAAGTTGACGTAGTAAGGAGTCGGATTATTTACGTTCAGCTTGTTGCCCTGGCGCGACCATTGCAGCTGCGCGCTGGCCTGGTCAGGCGTGCTCTCTTTCAGCGAAGCAGGGCGATAGATCAGCTTGATGCGTGTATTGACGGCGAGCTGCAATGTATTTTCCGCACGGTCTGGATCGGTCGTTGGGATCGATTTAATGTTCAGCCAGTAGAGCGTTTCGCGGTCCTGAGCTAAACCCGATGCGGCCTGCATCACGCGCAGCGTGTTCTTCTGTTTCGCGTCAAGGCGGAACAGCGGCGGGGTGACAATAAAACTGCTTTTGTCACTCTGGCCCGCTTCGTTTTCCACCCACGACTGGATCAGATAAGGAGAGGCATCAGGATTTTCCAGGCTGATGGATGACTCTTTTTTTGCGCCGTCATAGACGATACGCGTGCCGCCGATGATCACACCGGCATGGGCAATTCCGCTTCCTGCGAGTAAACCTGCTAACAGCAGAGAACAAAGTTTTGATTTCACAATCGTGACTCCTGAGGAAGTGAAAGCCGGCGTTAAGCCGGCTTTGCAGAAGGCTGCAGTACGCAGGGCACTGCTGGATAATCAGTTGTAGATAACGCTGAAGGTGGCAACGGCATTTGCCGGACCCGCAGTTACCGGAACGGATTTAGCGACATAGGCCGCGTCGAATTTCAGGGTATTCGTTGTGCCCTGAGTCAGTGCTGTAGGCGTCGAACCGTAATAAAGTGGCAGCACCAGACCGGTAGCGGTACGGATCTGGATACCGACACCGGTTGCAGCACCCGGTACAGGCGACAGTGCCAGAGTGCTGGTATCGCCCTGATACGGGTTACCGTCGAATTTAACGCTGGCAGTGGTCACGCTGGCCGGGCAGGCGGTCAGATCAATCTGGAAAGACGTGGCGGCTGCGCGCTGGTTAACGGTAGCCAGCGCAGAGCTGCTCACCTGGCCCAGGGTTACCGTCTGGTTGGCGCTGGCTGGCGACACGGTGCAAGCAGCATCAATGATTTCACCGTTGAACTGGATAGTGCCATCAGCTGCATTTGCAGTTGAAACTGCCGTGCCGCAAAAAACAGAAAATAACGCCAGAGCGTGAAGTTGCTTTTTCATGATTCAAATTCCTGTGGTCTGTTTTCAATAAGGGTTTTTATTTCATTGTTAATGGCCAGGCGATGTCTGGATTGTTGTAATGAAATAAATATCAAAAGCGTTCACTCACGTCATTTATTCATCTATGATGTATTTGAATGAGCCTGTTGAGTTATTCTTTTGCTGGGGATTACTATACCCTCGTGGATTTGATAAACATTAGGGCGATGCGGCAAGCGCTGTCATCATATTCAGCGCTTAATGTCATCCATGGACTACATTGAAAGGGGGGGAGTCAGGGTAATCGATGTTGCAGATGTGGGTTTGATAATGCTGTTTTGAAATTTAATTGTTTTTTATCAGTTGCTTATGAGTTGGCGTTTGTTTGATTTTTGTAGGGTATAATCAGCATGTGACAATCAGGAAAAAAGAAAATCTTTGTCATCCTTCATGTTTTCTCGCACTGATTAAAAAGGTTTTAATATTCTGATTTAAGTTTTTGTTTTTTGGTTTAAATAAAAAAACAACAATTTTATGTTGATTATTTTATCGTGCCTGTGCCAACCTTTATAGCGAGAAAACATTTAAAGGTACACCTATGGCAAACGTAATTATAATCGACGACCATCCAATGGCGCGTCTGGCTATCCGTATGTTATTGGAAAAAGACGGGCATACGATTCTTGCTGAGTCGGGTAATGGACTGGAAGCGTTCAAGCTGGCGCAGAAAATGCAGCCGGATATTATCGTTGTAGATTTGGATATTCCCGGACTTAGCGGAATTGAGCTAATTGAAAAACTCAATGCCTCAGAGTTTAAAGGCCGCATGCTGGTGCTGACCGGACGCGATGATGAGCACTATCTCAACCGCTGTATCAACATCGGTGCGGATGGCTTTATCGGCAAAGGCAATAACCTTGATGAACTGCGCGATGCGGTACGCACCGTGGTGCGCGGCTATGGCTATTTTCCGCTGCGGCGCCAGCCCGGCGTCTCGCGCAAGGCCCCGCCGAAAGAGCTGGAAGTGGTAACCCAGCTCTCCAGCCGTGAGCTTCAGGTATTGCGCTATCTGAGTCGCGGCATCCGGGTGATTGAGATCTCGGAGAAAATGCACATCAGCAATAAAACGGTCAGCACCTATAAATCCCGGCTGCTGACCAAGCTTCAGTTAAACAACACGCTGGAGCTGATCGATTTCGCCCGTCGGCATAACCTGGATTAATACGGTGAAAAATTTCATCCTCTCCCTGTTCCTTATGTTCAGCATGGCAGCGACCGCTGCCATTCCCACCCGGCCTGAACCGCTCAATCTTCTCAGCCAGGAGGTCTATAACCCGAAAGTGTTTACCCTGGATGATAGCGACTGGCGCTGGCTGGGTAACAAGCGCGAGCTGACCGTGGCCGTCTGGCAGCCGGAGATCCCGCCGCTGGCTATTTTTAGCGGAGAAGGGCATTTCGAAGGCATGATCGCCGACTATATCTTCCTTGTTTCCCAGTATCTTGGGATAAAACTGCAGATGCAAAGGTTCCCTAACCGTGAAGCGGCAATGGAAGCCCTGTTACAGCAGCAGGTGGATATAGTGGCCGATCCTTCCGGCAAGGATATTCCGCTGCATAGCGATCTGACCCCTTCAAAAAACTTTATCAGCGACCATCCGGTGCTGGTTCACCGCAAGAAAGGCAGCGGAATACCCTTTCAGTATCGTCAGGGCATGCGGCTGGCGATCGCCCGCTGGTACGTGGATGACAGCTGGATTGAGGAGAACTTTCCCGGCGTACGCATTATGCATTTTAATACGGACGATCAGGCGCTGGCGTCGGTGGCCTTTGACGAAAACGACTTCTACATCGGCAACCTGGTCACTACCTCATATCTGCTGGAACGCAACTACTCTCACTATCTGACGTTACAGCAGGTCTATCCTGCGCGCGACACCGGCAGCCATTTTGTGCTGCGTAAAGAGGATGAGGTCCTGACCCGCATTGTCAACCGCGTGCTGGATTCTATCCCGCGAACGCAGCAGCAGGTGATCCTGCAACAGTGGAGCGAGCGCGCCAACCAGTGGCGCGTGAATAAGCCGGTTGAATTCAGCGAGACGGAAAAAAAATGGCTGGCGAAGCACTCGAGCGTGGCGGTATCGGTCAATGCCTTCTATGCACCGTTTACCATGATGGACGCCAGCAGCAACTTTTATGGCGTCACCGCGGATATCCTGCGGATGATCCATCTGCGTACCGGCATCCATTTTCGCCCGGTCGCGGCCGATTCGGTGAAAGAGATGGAGCAGCAGGTGGCAACGAAAAAGGCGCTGTTTATCGGAGCCCTCAGCCACAGTGACGACCGCAATGAGAATCTACTGTTCTCACGGCCCTATTTTAACTCGCCGTTTGTACTGATTGAGCGCAAAGAGAGCAGTTTTTCCACGCCGTTACCGCCAGGGACGCGCGTAGCAATAGTCAGCAAAAACAGCCTGATCTCAGAACTGGCACGGCTCAATCCGGGCATCCATCTTATTGAAACCGCGAATGCCAGCATTGCGCTGCAGATGGTGGATAACGGTGATGCGGATGTGGCGGTGCATACGCTGTTTGGCGCCAGCTATATGATTGAACGCTATTTCCGCGATCGGCTGAAAATAGGGGGGCAGGTCGGTAGCCAGGCGGCAGCTATTGCCTTTGCGGTCGCCCGCGATCAGCCTGAGCTGCAAAGCATTCTCAACAAGTCGCTGGCAAATATCTCCCCGGCTGACATCAACAGCGTCATTGATAAGTGGCAGACGCGGCCGGATGTGCGGCTTGATACCTGGGAGCTTTACAAAACCCAGTTCTGGCTGGTATTCAGCGTGGCGGGCGTGATCATCCTCACCACCGTGCTGTGGATCTACTATCTGCGCCGTGAAGTTCGCGCCAGGCGCGTGGCTCAGCAGGATCTGCAATCGCAGCTGGAGCATAACGAAACGCTGACGCAGGCCCTGTCTGAAGCACGCGAGCGGGCCGAGCAGGCCAACCGCGCCAAAAGCACCTTCCTCGCCACCATGAGCCATGAGATCCGCACGCCGGTCAGCGCGATCATCGGGCTGCTGGAGCTGTCGGTAAAAACCAGCGAGACGCGGCCAGATGAGGAAGATCCGGTACGCGTTGCCTGGGAGTCGGCACGCACGTTGATGGGGTTAATCGGCGATATCCTGGATATGGCACGCATCGAGTCAGGCCGTCTGGAGCTGGCGCCGGAGTGGGTGCGATCTACCGATCTGCTGCCGCCGGTGGTGCGGGTATTTGAAGGTCTGGCGCGCCAGAAGAGCTTACGGCTGCGCTGTACGCTGCCGCCACAGCTGCCGTACCAGTTATTTATCGACCCGCTGCGCTTTCGTCAGGTGCTCTCTAACCTGGTCAGTAATGCGATTAAATTCACCGATCAGGGGAGCATTAATGTGGATATGGCATTGGAAAACGATGAGATCGCCGGCTCGGCTATGTTACGCATCAGCGTGACGGACACCGGCAAAGGCATCTCGCAGGAGGAGCAGCAGGATATCTTCGACCCGTGGGTGCAGGCGCACAACGGCTGCACCCAGATTGGCTCCGGCCTCGGCCTCGCTATCTGCGCACAGCTGGTGCATATGATGAGCGGTGAAATTTCCATGAAAAGCCATCCCGGCCAGGGAACGCAGGTCAGTTTTACCGTGCCAGTGGCCCTTAGCCATAAACGCCCGGAACATGGGCAAAGCACCGCAGGTGAAAGCCGGGTTCAGCATCAGGCACTGCGTATTCTGGCGGTTGATGACCATCCAGCTAACCGTATGCTGCTGCGGCGCCAGCTGGTACACCTCGGGCATCGGGTGAAAGAGGCAAAAGACGGTGAAGAGGCCTGGGTTTGCTGGCAACAGGAGGCATTTGACGTAGTGATTACCGACTGCAGCATGCCTGGAATGGATGGGTTAGAGCTGACGCGCCTGATCCGTGAACATCAGAAAGCGGACGTGACCATCCTCGGGCTAACGGCGAATGCATGGCCGGAGGAGCGCGTCCGCTGCCTGGCCGCAGGGATGAACGACTGCATGTTTAAACCCTTACAGCTGCCGCAGCTGCAGTCTATCCTCGATATCGTGATGAAAAATATGCCGCAGGAGTCGACTGATGCCCGGGCTTTGCAGGAACTGGTCAACTACGACAAGCTACAGTCGCTCAGCGACTATGACGATGAGATTCTGCGTGAACTGATGAGCATTACCCTGCAAACCAACCAGCAGGATCTGGCGCAGGCAGCCGACCTATTCCAGCTGCAGGACTGGCCTGAGCTGGCGAAATCTATACACAGTATTTCCGGGGCCGCACAGATTTTTGGCGCAGAGGGGGTGAAAACTGTCTCCCGTAGCATGGAGTTAGCTTGCCGGGAAGTCCCCGCAGATGAAGTGAAAATCAGCCGCCTGTGGCAGTCGGTGATCGACGCGGTGACTGAGCTGAATAGCGCCATAGAGCGCTGGCTACACGAGAGGAAATAAACGTCAGGCAGTGTAACAGCAGGCGAGGGTTTGCCTGCTATTATCAAAGTATGTTTAGCTGAACTCAGGTATTGCCACGTGCTTTTGACCGCCGCGTTTCGCCGTCTGCTGGTCGGGGTCATTTTCTCCGCGCCGCTGCTGCTGGCAGCCGCCCCGGTTTCCCAGACGTTACTGCCGCGTGCGCGCGTTGATGTTCCGCAGCTCACGCTGCCAGCCAGCCAGCTTGCCTGGCTGCAACAGCATCGGGAGATACGCGTTGGCGTCTGGTTGCCGGCCCATCCACCTTACGTCGTTGACACCGATCCGCAAAGTTTTGAAGGCCTGATGGCCGACTATCTCTCACTGCTGCAGCGCGCCCTGCCGCTGTCGTTCAATATTATCCGCTACCCCGACCATCATTCGGCGCTGCAGGCGTTAAATGCCGGCGACATCGATCTGCTGCCCGCTACGCCACAGTTGGCGCAGCAGCCCGGGCTGGCGCTGTCCGACGCCTGGCTGGCCGACCACGCGGTGCTGGTTCATCAGCCGATTATTGAGCTGAACGGTGCCGGAGGGCTGGCGGGCAAAACGCTGGTTTATGTCGGTGATGACAGCCTGCGTCGGTCACTGCAGCGGGCTTATCCGCAGGCCCGGCTGGTGGCCAGGGACGATTACTACTCGGCAATGGCCGCCGTCGCCAATGATGAAAACGTGGTGATGTGGAGCAATGACGTTACCGCCAGCGAAATCAATGCACGCATTTATGAGAATCGGCTGACCAGTGAAAAAAGTTCGCTGCTGGAGGATCAGAGCCTGATTTTTGTCGCTCGTCAGGAATTCGCACCGCTGATTACCGCCATCAATGAGGTGCGCAGTGCGGTGCCTACCCGCACTTTTGCCCGCATGGCAGAGGCCTGGCGGTTGGCGACGCCGCTCAGTATCAACAGCGCCATCACCCTCAGCCCGGAACAGCGTGCCTGGGTGCAGCAGCATCCGGTAGTGCCGGTACTGATCACCAATACCCACGAACCGATGACCTTTATTAACGATAAGGGTGAAGAGAGTGGTTTTACTATCTCGCTGTTGAAGCGAATCGGCCAGCAAAGCGGCATAACATTTCGCTGGCAAAACTTCGATAATCTGGCGGCGATGCGCGCCCACCTGCGCCAACA
This sequence comes from Erwinia aphidicola, assembly GCF_014773485.1. GTDB lineage: Bacteria > Pseudomonadota > Gammaproteobacteria > Enterobacterales > Enterobacteriaceae > Erwinia > Erwinia aphidicola. The sequence continues at coordinate 180,337 of NZ_JACXBP010000009.1, forward strand.
TCCTGAATCGCTGATCGCGCTGGCAGATGCTTCCGCTGGCGGTGGTGATGGCGTTATCTACTCGCGCCCTTATCTGATCTCAAGCTGGGTACTGGTCACGCGCAAAGAGAGTGCGGCGGTGCAGTCGCTGGCGGATATGAATGGCCGCACTGTGGCGGTGTATCCCGGTAGTTACTACCTGCCTGCCCTGCGCGCGCAGTTCCCGCAGGTAAAATTCGTTGAGGAAAACTTCTCGTTAGAAACGGTGTTTTCACTGTGGACCCGCAGCCTGGACGGGGCCGTGCTACCGCAAACGGCAGCGGGATTCTTCCTGAAAAGCTACCTTGCCGATCGCTTTAAAATGGCAATGATTCTGCCGATCCCGCCGTTGAAAATGGCGATGGCGACGACCGAACAGAACCGCACACTGCTCACGATTATCGACAGCGCGCTGATCGATATCTCGCCACAGGCGATGGATGCACAGCTCAGCGGATGGCAGCTGCGCTTTACTCTTGAGCGGCTCGACGTTTGGGGCCGTTATCAGAACATTATCGTCAGCTCGATTGCTGCGCTGATTGTCATCGGCCTGATGCTGGGCTTCTTTTTCTGGCGCAACCGGCTACTGAAGAGCAACCTCGCCGTGCAGCAAAACCTGCGGCGCAGGCTGCAAATCGCTAAGTCCCGGGTCGACAAAATCAGCGAATCGAAAAGTATGTTTCTCTCGCAGATGAGCCACGAAATCCGCACGCCGATGAACGCGTTAATCGGCCTACTGGAGCTGGAGAATCAGGGGCGATCCAGCCCGCAGCAGCGTAAAAATAATATTGCCGTGGCCTACGAGTCGGCGCGTTCGCTGCTGATGCTGCTCGGCGACATTCTCGACATGGCGAAAATTGAGTCGGGCACATTTAAGGTGCGCAGCATCCCGCTCTCCCTGACGGAGACGCTTAACAGCATCAGCACGCTGTTTCGCTACAGCGCGGACGAGAAAGATATTACGCTGGTGACCCGTGTTGAAGTGCGGGATGACCGGATCCTTTTCGATCCGGTGATGCTGAAGCAGATCATCTCTAACCTGTTAAGTAACGCCATTAAATTCACCGCCGAGGGGGAGGTGGAAGTGGTTATTTATCAGGCGGCAAAAGCGCCAGATGAGCATGCGCACTTCGTGCTTGAGGTGTGTGATACTGGAGTGGGCTTGAGTGCGGAGCAACAGCAGGCGATATTCGAGCCGTTTGTGCAGGTGGAGAGCAGCCGCGCCGCGCACCACGGCACCGGGCTGGGGCTGAGTATCTGCCGCCAGTTAGCCGATCTGCTGGGCGGCACGCTGGAAGTGGAGAGCACCCCCGATGAAGGCACCACGTTTATTTTCCGTTTTTCCGCTCCGGTCTGGCAGGGGCCGCTGGTGGACAAGAGCGTATCGCTGCCGCAGGTGGCACCTGTGGCACGCAACATCCTGATTGTTGATGATCATCCGCCGAACCGGCTGCTGCTGAGTCAGCAGCTGGCCTTTGCCGGACATCGCAGCCTCGCGGTCGAAGATGGTCAGGCCGCCCTGCATGCCTGGCAGCAGGCGCAACCGCCATTTGACTTGGTGATCACCGATTGTAATATGCCGGTCATGAACGGCTTTGAGCTGGTGCGGGCCCTGCGCCAGCTGGAAACTGAACGCGGCCTGGCGCCGCAGCCGATGTTTGGGCTGACCGCGATGGCGGAGCAGGAGGTGATGGCGCAGGCGAAGCAGGCGGGAATGACCGACTGTCTGTTCAAACCTGTTGAGCTCGGCAGCCTGCTCGCCCGCATCAACGGATTGCAGGCGAATGAGGAAGGGGGAGTTGACCCGAATATCGTCCTGACGCTGGATAAGCTGGCGCAGTCGCAGCCGGAGATCTTTAATCAACTCATCGGTTCGGTACTGGCGCAAAACCAGCGCGATGGTGAGCGTCTGACTAGCGCGCTGGCCCAGCAAAATATGCCGCAGTTAAAGCAGGTTGCGCACAGTCTGCTGGGTGGCGCACGGACCATCAATGCGCTGGCGCTGGCCGATGCGTCGCGGCAGCTGGAACTGGCCGTCGATGCAGGGCAGTATCAGCGCCTGTCAGCGCTGGTGGCCGAGTGTAGGGTGCAGATTGATACGCTAAAGGATGAGCTGCAACGGGCGCTGGGCGAACGCAAAGCATAGCGTCCGCACCCTGAAAAGGCTGCGCGACAAGTTTTCCACTGATTCCATTTAATTTCTGGGTGCTGATGATATGGCGAAGATTTTTATTGTAGATGATCATCCTGTTTCACAGCTGGCCGTGAAGGTGACGGCGACGGCGAACGGTCATGAGGTCGTTGGCGTGTGTGATAATGGCCGTGATGCGCTACGCGCTTTGCAATCCAATCAGGCGGAGCTGGTGGTTATCGATATCGATATCCCACCACCTAACGGATTGGAGGTGATCAAACGGCTGCGGGCGGATGGGTTCACGGGCGGCATTCTGGTGCTTTCAACGCACGGTGAGCAGCACTTTATCGACCGCGCCCGCAGCGCCGGAGCAAATGGCTACATCAGTAAAGATAACGATCTCGACCAGCTGGTGGATGCGTTCAAAGCGATCTACAACGGCTATGATTTTTTCCCTAGAAGAGCACTCGAAGGAGCAGCCCCAGCCGATAAAGTTTCTGAAGAAGGCGCACTCAGCATGTTATCTAATCGCGAGCTGGAAGTGCTCGGCTACCTGGCAAAAGGAGAGGCGCTGATCGACATCGCCGAAAAGCTGCACGTTAGCAACAAGTCAATCAGCACCTACAAACGGCGGATCATGACCAAGCTCGGCCTGGAAAAAACCGTCGATCTGCTCGATTTTGCGCGACGCAATAATGTGATTTGATCGCGGAGAAGCGTCTCAAGTTGTGATGTGAATCATCTATCAGCTCACGCTTCCGCAGCCTGCCACAGGTGAATGCCGTCTCGGCCGGTGCGTTTGACGCTGTACAGCGCCTGGTCTGCATGGCGCAGCCACTGGTGGATGGAGTCGGCGTTACTGGCCGGGGCAATGCCGATGCTGACGGAGAACTGGAATTCAGCAGAGGCGGGCAGGCGGATCTGGGCGATTTTCTCTTTCAGCGCCGCTGCCAGCATCACGATAGTGATATCGTCGGCATCGCGCACAATCACCCCTAACTCATCGCCACCGAAGCGTGCCGGAATATCGCGGGTGCCCACTTCGCTGCGCAGCAGGCGTGAGATCTCCGCCAGCAGATAATCCCCCGCTTCGTGGCCAAAACGGTCATTGACCTGCTTGAAATTATCCACGTCGATCAGCATCAGCCAAGCGCGGCCTGCGCCACGCTGGGTGCGCAGGTATTCGCTCTCCAGACGGCGGTCAAACAGGCGGCGGTTGGGGATCTTCAGGCTCGGGTCCATCAGCGAGATGCGCTCCAGCTCGCGGTTTTTACGCCGCAGGCTAAGCGTGAGCTGATACGACACCGCGCTGAGCACCAGCATATAACAGGTTGCCAGCGGCAGCGTCAGCCACACCGTGCGCGTGCTGAAGGTCGGCTGCAGTGGCAGGCCGAGCACCGCCCAGACGGGAATAAAGGTCAGCGTAAACGCCTGGATCGCCGGTTTCAGCTGCGGCCAGCCGCCGGCGGCATAGCGGTCAGAGGCCAGCACAGCGATGATAATCAGCGAAGGCATCGGGCTGATGGCCATTAGCGCCACCCATGCGCCACCAAACGCGGCATCAATGGTTAAGTTGCGGCGCTCGGTGTTGGTCGGGTCGGGTGAGGAGTGCGCCAGTAGCCAGGCGACCGACGGCCAGATAAAGGCATTAATAAACAGCAAAATAGTGAACCACGTGCTGCGATCCAGTTCCGAAAGCACCGACTGAAAGGGGAAAAAACACAAAAAGGTGCCCAGCTGACGCATGGCGAACATGCGACGAATAAAACGCGTTGAGCGCAGTTTTAACTGGCTGTCATCGGGTGAGTAGTAGTGCATGAATCAGCAATGTGGGCGGGTCGATAAAGCAGTGTATCGGAAATTATCAGAACGTATCGGACTTTTCTTAATATGTGAAAAAAAACCAGCCGCAGGGGCGCGGCTGGCCGATTTTTAACGCAGATTAAAACGCGTAATTAGCGGAAACGGAGAAGTTACGCGGCGCGCCATACACCACATACGTGCCCATATAGTCGTAGTACTCTTTGTCGAACAGGTTGTTGACGTTGGCCTGTACGGAAACCTGTTTCGTCACCTGGTAGCGACCAAACAGATTGACCAGCGTCACCGGGCTTTGATCGATGTAGTCGCTGCCAGCCGGGCCACCGGCGACGTTATTAAAGGTCTTGTTCTGCCAGTTGACGCCGCCGCCCACGGTCAGGTCCTGCAGCATCGGCAGGCGATAGCTGGTGAACAGTTTGGCGGTAGTGCGCGGGATCTCCGGCATCACGGCGGTGCCATCGCGCTGCTCGGCAATATAGCGCGAGGCGCCGAAAGTCATCTGCCAGTTGTCGGTCAGGGCACCATTAACTTCAAATTCCACGCCGCGGCTGACCGCATCGACAGCGTCGTAAGCGTATTCGGTGCTGCCCGGGATGTAGGTGTAGCTGTTGACGCCCAGGCCGTTCTGCTCGGTGCGGAACAGCGACAGCGTGGCGGTCAGACGGCTGTTGGCCCAGTCGCCTTTGATGCCGGTTTCATAGCTTTTTCCGCTGACCGGATCGAGGTACTTCGCTTCGCTGTTACGTGACGTCTGCGGCTGGAAGATGCTGGTATAGCTGGCGTAGACGGAGTAGGTGTCGTTGAGATCGTACGTCAGGCCCGCATACGGCGCGATTTTATCGCTGTCGTTGGTGCCGGAGGTGCCGTTGGCGCTCCAGTCGGTATAGCGAGCGCCGACCAGCAGTGACAGCGGGTCAGCCAGCGAGAAGCGTGCGGCGGTATACACCGATTTCTGGCGAATGGTGTCTTCCAGATAGGGGCTAAAGGCTGACCAGTCGGTCGCGCCGGTAGAGCCGTTCCAGCTGCTGTAGTCACCAATATTGACGCCGGACAGGTCTGCAAAGCTGTTGAAGAAGGTGTTGTCCTGTTTGCTGTAGCTGCCGCCAATCATCAGCTCATGGCTGCGGCCCAGCAGCTCAAACGGACCGTTAGCGTAGAGGTCTACGCTGTCGGTGGTGCGGCGGCCTTTGTTCCAGCCGCTGTACAGGGCAATGCCCTGGCCGGTGGCTTTATCCGGGTAACCGTCCGGGTACATCAGGCGGGTGTCAAAGGTGGTTTTACTGTGGCTGCCGGTGGCCTGCGCCTGCCAGCCGCTATCAAACCTCTGCTTCAGCGTGGCAAAGATCTTATTTGACTGTTTATCGCTATACGCCCAGTCCGCACCGGAATTAAAGCTGCGGTCGAAGCGAGTGCGCTCGCCGTTGCTGTAGAAGGTCGGGATACCGCCCCAGCTTGGGTCTTCGCTGCTGGTGTCCTGGTAATCCCAGCCCAGCGACAGGGTGGTGGCGTCGCTCAGGTCGGCGTCGATCAGCGTGGAGAGGAATTTCTTACGGGCATGGTAGCGATCCAGCCAGGTGTCATTTTCCTGATAGCCGCCGATGACGCGGCCGCGCACGCTGCCGGACTCGTTCAACGGCACGGTGACATCGCCAACATAGCGCTGCTTGTCCCAGCTGCCGGTTTCTGCAGACAGGCTGCCGCTGACCACTTTGCTGTCGGCGTGCTTGCGCACCATGTTAACCGAGGCGGAAGGGTTGCCGGAGCCGAGCGACAGGGCGTTAGCGCCGCGCACGATCTCAATACGGTCGTAAATGGCGGTGTCGGATTGGGCGTCGCCGAGGTCCCACACATCCTGCACCACGGTCGGAACGCCGTCGAACAGATAGTTGTTGATCAGAAAGCCGCGTGAATAGTAGTTCGCGCGGTCGGAGTCGATATTCGAGGCGGACACGCCGGTGGTATTGTTCAGCACTTCGCCGATGCTGTGCAGGGCCTGGTCCTGAATTCGCTGTTTGCTGATGATGCTGACCGACTGCGGGATATCGCGCAGCGCCAGCGTCATTTTGGTGCCGGCGGTCGTTACCGGCACGCTGTAGTCCGCTGCGGCCTGTGCTGCCGGGCTGCTGGCGGTGTTAGCTTCCACGGTCAGCGTTTCACTCTGCGCGGTTTCCGCTGCCAGTGCCGGATGCAGTGCAGAAATCACCAGTAACGCGGCGACGGAGGGGGTGAAAATGCGCTGAGCGGATAATGACGTAGCGGGTGTTTTATTCGTGAATTCAGGACGAGAAAACAGCACGGTAATTCCTCGGATAACTCGATAGTTTTAATTAATTTCCTGCACCGGACATGAAAAATTTACCGAATATCCCTGAGCGGTAGAGTCTCTGAACTGAATCCCTGATGACGCGGTGAGGTCCACTGGCGTGCAATCCAGACCACTGTTGGCCTGTAATGTTAAAGCAAATGAGAACTATATGTATTTAGCATTGCGATGTAAATAAATATTACAGGGGGACGGGAATGCTATCGGGGGGAGGGAGTTAGGGGGATAAAACGGGCCGACCGAAAAAAAGGTCGGCCCCGACGATTCACCTGACGGTGAAACCGATTAAAAATCGGCTTTCAACACCACGCGGAAATTGGCTTTCCCGGCGCGGACGTGGTCCAGCGCATCGTTGATTTTCGACATCGGGAAGAACTCCACGTGCGGCGCGATATCGCGGCGTGCCGCCAGCTTCAGCAGCGAACGCAGCTGGCCCGGGGAGCCGGTGGAAGAACCGGTCACGGCTTTGTCGCCCATGATCAGGTCAAACGCGCCTACTTCGATCGGCTTCATCACGGCACCGACGGTGTGGAACTTGCCTTTTGGCGCCAGCGCGGTGAAGTACGGCTTCCAGTCGAGATCGACGGCAACGGTGCTGAGGATCAGGTCGAAACGGCCTGCCTGAGACTTCAGCGCTTCCGGATCGCGGCTGTTGACCACTTCGTCGGCGCCCATATCGAGAATCGACTGCTTTTTGTTCGGTGTGGAGCTGAACGCCACCACTTCGGCACCCATGGCGCGCAGGATCTTAATCGCGATGTGGCCCAGGCCACCAATGCCAATAACACCGACGCGGCTGGTAGCGGTGATGTTGCTCATCAGCAGCGGTTTAAATACGGTGATGCCACCGCACAGCAGCGGACCGGCGCTGGCCGCATCCAGGCTTTCCGGTAATGGGATCACCCACTGCCAGTCGGCACGCAGCTTCTCGGCAAAACCGCCGTGGTTGAGGATAGTTGGCGTGCTGCCGTTCTGGCAGTTGACCTGCTCGCCGTTGATGCAGGCATCGCAGTGCTGGCAGCTTTTTGCCGTCCAGCCAATGCCGACGCGCTGGCCAACCTTCAGGCCTTTGTCTTGTGCCGCTTCACCAAGCGCGGAAACGCGGCCGATCACTTCGTGGCCGGCAATGGTTGGGTACTGGGAAATACCCCATTCGTTGTCGATCATCGACAGGTCAGAATGGCAGACGCCGCAGTATTCCACTTCGACTTCAACTTCCTCTGCGCTCAGCGCAGCCGCGTCGTACTCATACAGTTCCAGAGCCTGGCCTGCTTTCATTGCCGCGTAGCTTTTGATTTTCACGTTATTACCTCAGATTCAGTTTTCCATCAGGGGAGAAGTGTAGCTGCTCGGGCGGTAAAAGTGAGCGTTTCGCCGCACGTAAGGTTTATCTGAAGGGCTGACTGCGGGGAAAGTGGGCAAATGCAGGATAAAAAAGGGGCGAGGCATGCCTCACCCCTACCACTTCGCACGATCGTGGTAGCAGCCGGGCATGCCCGGCCCGTAACGATTACTCGTTGATACGCGGATGCTGATCCACCAGGCGGGAGCGCTTGGCTTCCAGCTCGGCGATCTGCTCGCTGATATCTTCGATTTTGTGCTCGATGTTGTCGTGGTGTTCCTGCAGGATCTCTTTGGCTTCTGCCATATCAGAGGCTGCCGGAGTGGCACCGCGCAGCGGCATATTGGCCGTTTCCTTCATCATGATGCCGGTGATTAAACCAATCACCGCCACCACCATCAGGTAGTAAGCCGGCATATACAGATTGCTGGTCGCTTCTACCAGCCATGCGGCGGCAGTTGGCGTCAGGCCGGCAATCAGCACCGAGATGTTGAAGGCGCTGGCCAGCGCGCTGTAGCGGATATGCGTTGGGAACATCGCCGGCAGTGAGGAAGCCATCACGCCGGTGAAGCAGTTGAGGATCACCGCCAGAATCAGCAGACCGGCAAAAATCAGCCCCATCACGCCGCTGTTAATCAGCATAAAGCAAGGCACTGCCAGCAGCAGCAGCGCGACACTGCCGATAATCACGAACGGACGACGGCCAAACTTATCGCTCATCAGGCCCATAACGGGCTGGACAAACAGCATACCCAGCATGATGGCGATGATGATCATCACGCCATGGTCTTCCGAGTAGTGCAGATTATGCGACAGGTAGCTCGGCATGTAGGTCAGCAGCATGTAGTAGGTGACGTTGGTGGCAATCACCAGACCGATACAGGCCAGCAGGCTTTTCCAGTGTTTGGTGGCAATCTCTTTGAACGAGACTTTCGGGCCGTCGGCCAGGCCTTCACGGTCGCCCTGCTCCAGTTTATCCACGTGCTGCTGGAACGCCGGGGTCTCTTCCAGCGCATGGCGCAGGTAAAGGCCGATGATGCCCAGCGGCAGCGCAACGAAGAACGGAATACGCCAGCCCCAGTCGAGGAAGTTCGCTTCACCGATAACGGCTGAAATCAGCACCACCAGTCCGGCACCGAGCACGAAACCGGCAATTGAACCGAAGTCCAGCCAGCTGCCCATAAATCCACGCTTACGGTCCGGTGAGTATTCGGCAACGAAGATTGAAGCCCCGGTGTATTCACCGCCGACCGAGAAGCCCTGTGCCATTTTGCACAGCAGCAGCAGGATCGGTGCCCAGATGCCAATGGAGGCATAGGACGGGATCAGCCCGATACAGAAGGTACTGACTGACATAATGATGATGGTGATCGACAGGATTTTCTGACGACCATACTTATCGCCCAGAGCGCCAAAGAACAGGCCGCCTAATGGACGGATCAGGAAGGGAACGGAGAAGGTCGCCAGGGCGGCAATCATCTGTGTGCCCGGGTCAGCTCCCGGGAAGAATACCTGGCCCAATGCATAGGCCACAAAGCCGTAAACGCCGAAATCAAACCACTCCATCGCGTTGCCGAGTGAGGCCGCGGTAATGGCTTTACGTAATTTGGTGTCATCAATAATGGTGACGTCTTTAATCCCAATAGGCTTAACACGCTTCCTACGTAGCTTCATATAAAACACCCTGTAATTATCTGTTTCACAAATAAAAATTCACACGACAAAGGTCAGGCCCGCGCTGTCTGCCTGACCGGTCACGGGTGAAAAACCTACAGCAAAATGCGCCATCGTCAGCCATGCAGAAACGTTGCATGTAGCACGTCCGCGCACTTTGCCCGCATACAGTATATCTGTTCCTGGCGAGGTCACATAATTTCGCTCAGAAACAGCGGGGGGAGGGATGACGACTAACGGCATTTTCCCCCCGGGAACTGGGGTGAACCTTCCGCGGCTGGCGTCAGTAGAGGTTATCGCGGCTTATTCTCCTGCTGCTTAACCCAGTTGAGCAGCGCGGCATTGTCCAGCGGGCGGGCGTAGTAAAAGCCCTGGATAAACGCCACCCCCTGTTTTTTCAGGTATTCAAGCTGCATCGCATTTTCCACGCCTTCTGCCACCACCTCCAGCGCCAGACGGTGCGACAGCTGAATAATGGCGTCCAGCACCGGCGTTTCGCCATCAACCGCTTCAATCGCATTGACGAACCCTTTATCAATCTTCAGATAGTCGATCGGGAAGGTTTGCAGATAGCTCAGCGAGCAGTGACCGGTGCCGAAATCGTCGATTGCCACGTGCATCCCTTCCTGACGCAGCTCGGCCAGCTTGCGCGCCACCTCGGCGCCGTCGACGATCAGGCTGCGCTCGGTCAACTCCAGCGTAATCGCCAGTTGCAGATGCGCGACGCTGGCAGCGAACTGGCGAATGTCGCTAACGAACGCCTCATGCTGTAAATGCTCTGCCGCCACGTTAATACCGATATGAAATCCTGGCGACACTTGCCAGCTGGCGCAGTCTTTACTCACTAACGCCAACAGATGGCGGGTGAGCGGAACGATCATGCCTTCCTGTTCGGCGGCGGCGATAAAGATATCCGGGCGCACCCAGCTGCCGTCGGAGCGCTGCCAGCGCATCAGCGCTTCGGCTCCGGCCAGCGATTCAGTTTGCAGATTCATCACCGGCTGATAATTTACCGAGAACTCACCGCGGCTAATGGCGCGGCGAATTTCATCACCCCACGAGCTTTTCCGCTTCAGCCAGCTGCTGGTCAGGGCCATAAACAGCAGCGAGAGGATAATTGCCATCGGCAGGAAGGTGAACAACACCTGCCGCCAGCTTAGCAGCGCTTCAGAGCGCGGGGCGGTAATGCTGATGGCAATCGGGTAACGCTCAGAGCTACGGCGGTAGATGCTGTTACCGAGGATACCGGGCCGATCGTTCTGCATTTCACCGCTAATAATGCGGTAGCCACCGCCAAAACGCATGGCGATATGGTAGCCGTGGCGGGTACCGGCAGCCTGCATAACATCTATCAGATACTGACCATCCACCACGGCATAAGTACCGAAGCCGTTGGGGATTTCACGCATAAACACCACTGCCGGACGGTCCTGGACGCCGAAAGTCCCCGCCACCGACAGGCTCCACCAGGCTTTACGCAGGGCCGGCATCGGTTGACGCATCATGGTTTCCAGCGTGCCCTGGGTATCGCCGAAGGCCGAGGAGCAGAATACGGTGTCATCCTGCGTTACGCCGACGGAACGGAAATAGGGGTACAGCGTGCCAAATTGCTGAAGCTTGAACTTAATCTCGTTACAGCTGCGGTTATTGAACTGGCGCAGGCGGTCAGACATATTCCACGCCATATCGCTGATATGTTCCGCCTGGCTTAGCAGCATGGAGGCGGTGACCTCCTGCTGACGTTTCACCGCCTGGCGCGCCTCAATAAAGGTGAAGATCAGGCACAGGATCAGCGGCAGCAGCCCGGCGATGACCAGCCATAAACGCTCATACTTTGGCTTTATGATTGCTTGCAAGCTGATCCCCTGTGGGCGCGGAAGGGCGCACGAATAGTCCGCAATGGCGGAAAATGGTCGGTTTTACACCGCATGTTATCAAGTAATTATCGACACCCTGCATTAAACAATTAAAAAATTTGCATAACAAATATGAATACTGCCAGTAAATGCCAGAAAGAGGCGAGAAGCCTTGTCGCCGCCGACAGGCAGGCGTAGTTTGGTTTTTTCGCGAGATGAAAGGGCAAGATAATGAAGATGAGCGACATTCCTTTTGGCACCACGGCCTGGTCAGCATTGGAAGCGACGGAACATCCGGGTGAGAAGGGCACGGCATGGTGGCGCACGCAGCAGTTTGGCGCGGTGCGGGTGAGGATGGTGGAGTACACCGCAGGTTACCTGGCCGACCACTGGTGCAGTAAAGGCCATATCCTGCTGTGCCTCTCCGGCGAGCTGCATACCGAGCTGAAAGATGGGCGCGTTTTTACCCTGACGGCGGGCATGAGTTACCAGGTGGCGGATAATGCGGAAGCGCACCGCTCGTGGACTGACAACGGTGCGCATCTGTTTATCGTCGACTGACCCGCCATACTACAAGCCGCAGATGCGTTGGCTGCGTTCACCTACCCCGCTTACAGTGCGGGGATGCGTGAATTTGCCGCCCTCCTGCCGCCCAAACTATTTCGCGTCAGAATTAAAGAAGATCTGCTTCAGCGCCAGCTCGACGCCGCGAATTTCCGCCAGCCCTTTCAGACGACCAATCGCCGAATAGCCCGGGTTGGTTTTTTTATGCAGGTCGTCGAGCATCTGGTGGCCGTGGTCCGGGCGCAGCGGAATAGCACGCTGATTACCGCTGCGGCGGCGCCTCTGCTCCTCGGCCAGAATCACCTTGATCACCCCCACCATATCGACATCCCCCGCCAGGTGCGCGGCCTCATGGAAACTGTTGGGGTTCTCTTCGCGTTTGGTCGAGCGCAGATGAGCAAAGTGGATGCGGTCGGCAAAGGTCTCCGCCATCTTCACCAGGTCGTTATCCGCGCGAACGCCGTAAGAGCCGGTGCAGAAGGTAAAGCCGTTGTTTACGCTGTCAACGGTCTCTTTCAGCCACTGCATATCCTCAATGGTGGAGACAATGCGCGGCAGGCCGAGAATGGGGCGCGGTGGATCGTCCGGGTGCACCGCCAGGACAATGCCCGCTTCCGTCGCTACCGGCACGATAGCGCGTAAAAACTCCGCCATATGCTCGCGCAGTTTGGCGTGGTCGATACCGTCATACTGCGACAGCTGCGCCTGGAACTGCTCCAGCGTGTAACCCTCTTCGGCACCCGGCAGCCCGGCAATAATGTTGCGCGTCAGGGTCTCGACCTGCTGCGCGCTCATCGCCTTAAAGTACGCTGCGGCCTGCTGCTGCTCGTCCGCGCTGTAATCCTGCGCCGCGTTCGGGCGCTGCAGGATATGCAGCTCGAAGGCGGCAAAGGCGATATGGTCGAAGCGCAGCGCTTTCGCCCCATCCGGCAGCGCCCAGCCGAGGTCGGTGCGCGTCCAGTCCAGCACCGGCATAAAGTTGTAGCACACGGTGTCGATGCCGCAGGCGCCAAGGTTGCGCAGCGACTGCTGATAGTTGGCGATGTACTGTTTGTAGTCGCCGCGCTGGGTTTTGATCGACTCGTGGATCGGCACGCTCTCGACCACGGACCACACCAGGCCCTTCTCCGCCAGCAGCGCCTGACGCGCTTTGATCTCCTCCACTGGCCACACTTCGCCGTTAGGGATATGGTGCAGAGCGGTGACGATGCCCGTGGCTCCCGCCTGGCGGGCATCATCCAGCGATACCGGGTCTTTAGGGCCGTACCAGCGCCATGTATGTTCCATGAGTTCTCCTTAATTAGTCTGTAATCGGATCTTTTACGATAAAGAAATAGGCCAGCGCCCCGGCAAAGGTCACGCAGGAGCAGATCACCAGCGCCATATTGAACGAGCCGGTGGTGTCGACCACCCAGCCGGTGACAATTGGCGCGAATGAGGCGCAGATAAAGCTGCCGAAGTTCTGAATACTGCTGACCGAGGCCACCATGCGCGACGGCGCCATCACCTGCACCAGCCCCCAGGCTGAGGTGCCGGCAAAGTGGACAAAGAACAGCGCCAGGCTGATAAAGCCCACGGCCATGGCGGTGGAGGTGGACTGCACTACCAGCAGGGTACAGGCGGCGGAGCAGACCAGGCCGAAGCAGATCAGCGCTTTACGGGTTTTTGCCAGCGCATAGCCGCGTCGCGCCAGGCGGTCGGCGACGGTGCCGTTGACCAGCATGCCGATGGAGCCAAACAGGAATGGGATTGCCGCCACCCAGCCGGTGCTCGCCAGGCTCAGCCCGCGCTCCGCCTGCAGATAGCCCGGCAGCCACGAGAGATAGAGCCAGCCGGTATAGTTGACCCCGCTGAAGCCGAGGATCATCCCCCACACCGTGCGCTTCTTAAATAGCGCCCCCCACTCCTTTAGCGACACGCGGGTTTTCTGCGACGGCTGCGTGTCCTGGTCAAGATACTGCTGCTCTTCGCTGGTCAGGGCAAAGCGGTCGCGGTTGCGATACCAGGCCACCCAGCACAGCGCTACCGCCACGCCCGCCACGCCGATAATCACAAACATCATGCGCCAGCCGAATGCCAGCATCAGCGCCACGAGGATCGGCGGGGCAAAGGCCTGGCCGAAGGTGGTGGAGGAGTTAAAAATGCCCATCGGCAGGCCGCGCTCGCGGGCGCTGAACCAGTCGTTGACCACTTTAACGCCGCTCGGCATAAACGGCGCTTCGCCGATGCCGAGGCCAATACGCAGCATAATAAAGTGGCTGAAGCTGTTCACTGCCCCGGCCATCGCCTGCATCACCGACCAGAACAGCAGGCCGCCGCCCAGCACGATGCGCGGACCAAAGCGGTCCAGCAGCAGGCCGCTCGGCAACTGCGAGATGCCGTAAGAGAGCGAGAAGGCGGAGAGCAGCACGCCGAATTCGGTGGCGGACAGCCCGAGATCGTTGCGGATCGCCGCGTTGGCGATCGACAGCGATCCGCGATCGAGAAAGTTAATGATCCCGGCGGTGAACAGCAGTATCAGCGATACGGTTTGTATCCGTTTGATACGGCTGGTTTTTTGTAGAGGTGTTGCAAAGGTAGAAACCGTCATCGGTAATCCTTGCCGGCTCAGCGGCCGTTTATCGGTGTCGTTATAGGATTTTCCGGCCCAGTGGTCAGGCCGCTGGACCAGAGGATAAACGCTAATCACCTTACGGTTCCGTGATGGCGATCTCAGCACGGTAAATTTGGCGTGGGTTGGGTAGGGCAGACCCCTTCGTGCGTCGCGTGCGTTTGACGGGGCGAGGCATGCCTCGCCCGGCTGTGATAAGCTCAGCGCATCACTTTCCCCGCCAGGAACAGGTATGGATTTACCGACACTAAAAGTAGAGCGCTTATACCGGCAGATTTCTAACCTGCTGATTAACTGCATTAAGCAGGGACAGTTTCCGGCGGGCGCTATCCTGCCGCCGGAGCGGGAGCTGGCGAAGCAGCTCGGCGTCAGCCGCTCGTCGATCCGCGAAGCGCTGATTGCGCTGGAAATTACCGGCTGGGTGGAGATCCGCACCGGTAACGGGGTTTACGTCATGAACCCGCTGCCGCAGAGCGAGAGCGCCCCGGCAGAGGAGGAGTTCAGCCTCAAGGCGCTGATACAGGCGCGCCAGGTGTATGAAGCGATGACCGCGGAACTGGCGGCGCGCAACGGCAGTGATGACCAGCGCGCAGAGTTGCAGGAGATCACCCAGGATCTCATCCAGCTGCACGTGAATGACGACAAGTTTCTGCGCGAAGATAAGCGTTTCCACCTGCTGATTGCCGAGATGACCGGCAACGAGGTGCTGCGCGATATGATGGAATACCTGTGGAACAAGCGTAAAAGCTCGCGCTTTGTGCGCCTGGAGAGCCACTACGCCGAAAGTGATTTCCCGCGCGAGATGAATCAGGATCACGCCGATATTGCCGCGGCGATTATCGCCCGCGATGCCCCGCAGGCGCGCGCCTGCATGGAGCGCCATTTACAGCACGTGTATGACCGGCTGTTTATTGAATAGATCGTGGTAGGGGTCGGGCATGCCCGACCCGCGTTGATTACAGCGCTTTTCGTCCGTTACCCAGTAAAATCGCCAGCCTTCCGCCGCCCGGCGTGGTCTCCATCAGGATCTTACACACGCTGGTTAGCGGCACCGACAGCAGCATGCCGATGGGGCCAAGCAGCCAGCCCCAGAAGATCAGCGATAGAAACACAATCAGGCTCGACAACCCCAGCCCGCGCCCCATCACGCGCGGCTCCAGCAGATTCCCCAGCAGCATATGAATGGCGATAAACAGCCCCGCCACCAGCCCGGCATCCAGCGGCGTATTGAGCAGCAGCGCCTGAAGCACCGGCGGAACTCCGGCTATCACCGGGCCGATATTAGGAATGAAGTTGAGCACAAAGGCCACCACGCCCCACAGCAGCGCAAACTTTACGCCGAGCGCCAGCAGCGCCAGCCACACCAGCACCCCGGTAAACAGGCTGATCAGGGTTTTCAACGCCAGATAGTGCGTCACGCCTTTTAGCGCCTTGTGCAGCCCGGCGATGCGGATCTGCGGATTGACCAGAGCATAGCGCAGCTTGTACGGCAGGTGGTGCACCTCAAACAGCATGAAAATCACCGTCATCACCACCAGAATAACCTGCGCCATCGCCCCGGAGAACTGCCCAAGCATGGTCGTGGCGACGTCGACGATGGCGTTTGGATCCAGCCGCTGCGCCAGCGACTGCGCCGAAATATTAATGTGGAAGCGCCCGGCCAGATGCTGCACCACGGCCAGCTTCTGTTCCGCCTGCGCCTGGAGCTGCGGGTAAACCTCGCTGAACTCCTGCGCCGACCCGGCAATCATCAGACCGAGCAGCCCCAGCACAATAATAATCGCCACCGTCACCAGGCCGATCGCCAGCCCGCGCCGCACGCCGCGCCGCATCAGCCAGCTGACCATTGGGTTAAGCACGATGGCAAAGAACAACGCCAGTAAAAACGGCACGACGATCTCTGCGGACAGCTTAATCGCGCCGAGGATCACCATCAGCGTGGCCAGCTTCAGCAGGATATTCTGGCCGATCTTCTCCTGAAGTAAGGGTTTCATTGGTTCTCCGTTTTAAGCGTATGCGCCAGCCATTGTAGCCCCTGAAACTGCGCCTCTGACGACTTTCGGAATGATCACCCCTGGCGGGCGCGGCATGCCACGCCCCTCCGGGTTTGGGGGGTACGCGGCTACTCCGTGGGGGGCGGGCATGCCCGCCCCGTGTTTTTCCCGACCGCGCTGGCTAACCGCGTTCGCGGTGCTGCATCATCGCCAGCGCGCTCAGCATCAGCAGCAGCCCGCTGAAAATGGCGATGCTGGCCATCGCCATTCCCTGACCGACGGAACCCTGCTCGAACTGACGCCAGATAAATATCGACACCGTCTGCATCCCCGCCGGGGCCAGCAGCAGCGACGTCACCAGCTCGCGTGAGGCGATAGCAAATACCATCAGCATCGCCGCCAGCAGGCTGGGGAATACCAGTGGCAGCACGATATGGCGCAGCGCCTGCAGTGAACTGGCACCGTGAACCCGGGCGGCGGGTTCGAGGTTGCCGCCAAGCTGTTTCAGCGCGCTGCCAACGTAGCGCACTGGCCACGGCAGCAGCAGGCAGCAGTAAGAGATCAGCAGAATCGCCCAGCTGTTATAGGGCGTGACTGGCCAGAACGGCTGGTTCCACAACAGGATCAGCCCGACGCCCACCACGACGCCGGGCAGCGCGGCGGGCAGCAGCGACAGCGCATCAATCACTGCCGCGCCGCGAATACGCCTGACCACCACCAGCCACGCGGCGAGAAAACCGAGCAGCCCGGTAATCAGCGCTGCGCCAAGCGCCAGCCCGAAGCTGGTGGAGAGCGCTGCCAGCGCATCGCCATGCTGGGCAAACAGCGCGCTGAAGTGCCGCAGGGTCAGGTTATCCCGCTGCATGCCGCCGGACAGCGTGGAGAGCAGAGCGGTCAGTAGCATCGAACTCATCGGCACCACTACCACCAGTAGCGCCACCAGGCTGAACAGCGCGAGCACTGGCCAGCACCAGCCGCCGAGAGGTACACCGCTATTCTGTGCCGGTTTTCCGGTAATGCTGGTGACCTCTTTACTGCCCACCAGCTTCTTCTGCAGGGCAAAAGCCGCCAGCGCCACCAGCACCAGCAGTAGCGACAGCAGCGACGAGCCGGGCAGGTCGATCGGCCAGTCCGCCAGCCGCTCCTCAATGCCGACCGTCAGCATCACCACTCCGGCACGCGATCCAAGCGCGGCGGGGACGCCGTACTCCTCGATGGCGAGAGTAAAGGCCAGCAGTACCCCGGCGGCCAGCGCGGGCAGCATCATCGGCAGGGTGACGTGCCAGAAGGCGCGCCGGGCGCTGGCCCCGTGTACGCGGGCGACAATCGCCAGCTGCTGTCCGCTCGCCAGCAGGCTGCGCGACACGGCAAAGTAGACCACCGGGAAAATGTTCAGCGTCATCACCAGCGCAATGCCGCTCTGGCTGAACAGCAGATCGTTGAGATCGACGCCGATCAGCTGAGCCAGATAGCCGTTATATTGCAAAGCCAGCATCCAGCTCAGAGCAGCGATATAGGGCGGCGTCAGAAACGGGATCAGCAGCAGCAAATCCCACAGGCGCGCCAGCGGTAGGTTAAACAGCCCGCGCAGCGTGCCGAGCGGAATGCCGACCAGCGCACTGAGCAGCGCCACCGCCAGCCCGGTTTTCAGGGTTCCACCGAGCAGTGCGGGCAGCTGCGGATCGGCCAGCAGTGTGGGGATTGGGCTGAAGGCCCCGGCGAACGAGCCTTGTGCCAGCGCCGGAAACAGCGCCTGCAACAGGATAAACAGCAGCGGCAGAGCGACCAGCACCACCAGCAGCGCCACGGTGAGTAGCGGCAACAGACGAGAATTCATTATGCAGATCCTGAGTGGTGGCGCAGGCGCGCCACCGCACGGCTTAAGGTTGGCTGAACAGCGTGCCAAAACGTTGCAGGACTCCAGCACGGTCGGCGTTGCCGCCGCGCTGCGCGGGCAGGATTTTCAGGTCGCTGAGCAGCGGACGCTTAGCGCCAACGTCCGATCGCGCCGGCATCAGCCAGGCATCCGCCACCTTCTGCTGGCCTTCTGGCGACAGCACGTAGTCGATAAAGGCTTTGGCATCGGCCGCGTGCTGGCTGCTTTTCAGGATCATCATCGGGCGCGGGGCCACCACGGTGCCGCTGGCCGGGAAGATCACTTTAATCGCTTCACCGTCCTGAATGCTGTTATAGGAGACGTAATCCACCGCGCCGAACACTGCCGCTTTCGCACCCTGTAGCACCGGGGTCAGCGCCTGGGCGTTGGGCCCGGCAATGACCATACTGTTGGCTTTAAGCTGGCTGAACAGATCCCAGGCTTTGTCGCCCATGCTGTTTTGCAGGCCGATAAGCAGGTCGAGGGAGGCCCCTGACAGTGACGGATCTGGGGTGGTGACGCGCTCTTTAAAGGCGGGGCGGGTGAGATCCTGCCACTCTTTCGGCTCCGGGGTGCCGCTTTTGGTATTCCAGACGATGCCGAGCGCCGAGATCCCCTGCGCCACATAGCTGCCGGATTTAAATGCCGCTGGCACCTTCTCTGCGTTGGCGCTCTGATACGGCAGCAGCCAGTCGCGCTGCTGCAGCTCTTCGGCGGTATCCCACGAGGCGGAGATCAGAATGTCGGCCTGTGGGTTAGCCTGTTCGGCTTCCAGCCGTGCCATGACTTTACCTGTGGTGGCCTGGAAAATATTCACCTTCACCCCGGTCTGCTTTTCATACCCGGCGGCGAGGCTTTTCGCCAGTGAGCCCGGCCCGGCGGTATACACCGTCAGGGCGTTAGCATCGGTGATCATCATGCCAGAAGTCAGCATCATCGCGAAAAGTGCTCCTGTTTTCTTCAGTTTAAACAATGTCATGCAAGTTCCCCAGAGAGTGACGTAACGGTTTGAATGGCTGAAACGCTGCCCGCTGACAGCCAGACGATGCGGTCGGCAAGCATCTCTGCCTCGCCGCGATCGTGGGTGACGTACACGGCGGTGGTGCCGAGCTGGCGCAGCAGGCTGGCCATCTCCAGGCACAGCGACTCGCGCAGGTCACGGTCGAGGTTAGAGAGCGGCTCGTCGAACAGCAGAATTTTTGGCTCGGCGATAATCGCCCGCGCCAGCGCCACGCGCTGCTGCTGCCCGCCGGACAGGTCAGAGGGTTTACGCCGGGCGAAGTCCGCCAGGCCAACGCGCTGCAGCGCCGCCAGCACGCGCGCTTCACGTTCACGGGGGGGAACCTTGCGCATCAGCAGCGGAAACGCGACGTTATGCGCCACGCTCATATGCGGCCACAGGGCGTAATCCTGAAAAACCATGCCGATATCGCGCTGTTCGGGAGGCGTACTGAGCCGGGCACTGGCAATCAGGCGCTCGCCAAAATGCAGCGTGCCCTGCTGAGGCTGTAGCAGCCCGGCCAGCAGTTTCAGAAGGGTACTTTTGCCGCAGCCCGAGGGGCCGAGCAGGGCAACAATGCTGCCTGCTTCAATCCGCAGATCGTACTGGTTGAGCACCGTGTGCGCCCCGAAGGCATAGCCAATGCCTTCCAGCGTGACGGAAGTGGGGGAACGTGACATTTTCTATCCTCTTTGGGACTTTGCGGGCGAGTATAGGGCGGCTATATGACGGATTTATGGCGGGTGATGAGGGGAATTCTCATCTTTGATAAAAACGTCCAGGGCTTTTAGTGGTTCAGGTATGATGGTATTTCATCCATTTTTACCCTGCGAGCAGTGATTTTCATGTCTGAGCAGCCAGCCGAGGCCCCGGCATTAAGTGGCTTTCGTTTAAATCTGCGCATTATTTCCGTCGTGATGTTCAACTTTGCCAGCTATATGACCATCGGCCTGCCGCTGGCGGTGCTGCCGGGTTATGTCCACGATGTGATGGGCTACAGCGCCTTCTGGGCCGGGCTGGTGATCAGCCTGCAATATTTCGCCACCCTGCTGAGCCGCCCACATGCCGGACGCTACGCCGATCTGTGGGGGCCAAAGAAGGTGGTGATCCTCGGCCTTTGCGGCTGCCTGATCAGCGGGCTGTGCTACCTGCTGGCGGCGCTGGGCACGGGGGTTCCGCTGCTTAGCCTGCTGCTGCTGTGCCTGGGGCGCGTAGTGCTTGGCGTGGGCCAAAGTTTTGCCGGCACCGGCTCCACGCTGTGGGGGGTTGGGGTGGTGGGGTCGCTGCACATTGGCCGGGTGATTTCGTGGAACGGGATCTGCACTTACGGCGCGATGGCGCTGGGTGCGCCGCTCGGCGTGGCGATTTACCACTGGGGCGGCCTGCTGCTGCTGGCAGGGATCATTATCGCCATTGCGCTACTGGCGATCTCTCTTGCGCTGCCGCGAGCGAAAGTGAAAAACAGCAAGGGCAAGCATCTGCCGTTTCGCGCAGTACTGGGGCGCATCTGGGGCTTCGGCATGCTGCTGGCGATGGGGTCGGCGGGATTTGGTGTGATCGCCACCTTTATCACCCTGTTTTACCAGGCGAAAGGCTGGGAGGGGGCGGCCTTTGCCCTGACGCTGTTTAGCGCCGCGTTTGTGGGTACCCGCCTGCTGTTTCCTGATGCGATTACCCGCCACGGCGGGCTGAACGTGGCGCTGGTGTGCTTCGCGGTGGAGGCGCTCGGGCTGTTTATGGTGTGGGGCGCGTGGGAGCCGTGGCTGGCGAAGGTCGGTGCGCTGCTGACCGGGGCAGGCTTCTCGCTGGTGTTCCCGGCGATTGGCGTGGTGGCGGTGAAGGTGGTGCCGCCGCAGAATCAGGGTAGCGCGCTGGCAACCTATACGGCGTTTATGGACCTGGCGCTCGGCATTACCGGGCCGCTGGCCGGGTTGATTATGAGCTGGTACGGGGTGCCGGTAATTTATCTGCTGAGCGGGTTGCTGGTGTGCGTAGCGATGGTGGCGACGATAAGGTTGAAGGCTTCGATGTCGCGTTAGCGGGCGGACCAGAACAGCGGCCCGCCCTGGATGACCCGTAGGGGCCGATCTTTTTTCCGATCGGCCCGGGCGATCATTAATCCTGCAGTAACGCAATGCTCTGGCGGATCTCGCGCTCAATGTCCGCCGCGCTCCAGCTGTCCATCACCGAGGCAAACGGCTCGAAGGCGTAAACCCCCTGGTAACCCAGCGCTTCCAGGCGCTGCACCTGCCACGCGCTTTTCAGCAGGTCGTCTTCACTCAGCATCAGGCGCTCTTCATCGGTCAGCTCATTCACCGGGCGGCCATCAATCACTCCGGAGAGGTGCACCAGGCCAATCTGCGACACAGCAATACCGGCGGCGAAATCCTGCTCCGCACCCTCAAACAGATGGTGATGGAAGGTATCCAGCACGATTTTAAACGGCACCTCGGCCTGTTGGATCAGGCTAATAGCCTGGCCGGCAGAGCGCAGTGAACTGACCGGGAACCCCAGCGGCTCAACCAGGCCATTGACGCCGTAGCGTGCAAACAGCGGCGCCAGCTCGCGCAGCGCGGCTGCGGTATCCTCGGCCGAAATTCGCGTCCCGTCGTTGAGCGGGCACATTACCAGCGCTTTAGCACCAATCCCGCTGGCATCTTTCAGCAGCGATTCCGCCCGCGTCAGCAGGTCAGCGCTGATTTGGTTAAACGGATACAGCGCGTTGATGGTGACGATCTCTATGCCATATTTTTCGGCCAGGTCGCGCACCTGCTGATGTCTCATATTGTCGGTAACGCTGCCGCCCTTCATATCATTGCGCAGCTCAACCTTATGCAGGCCGAGTTTTTGCACCAGCTGGAAAAACGCTTCAATGCTGAGCGCGGGGGCGATTTTACGGTTAATGCAAAAGCGGGTTGGATCAATAGCCATGAGATGGCTCCTGTTAAGTAGGGCGTATTCAAAAGGTTACCGCGCCAGCGCTATTGTCATGCCGGAGCCAGTCGCAGGTGCTGCATGGCCTACAAGAGAACATTTATTTCATGTTTAGTTAATAATGAAATTTAAATTTTTAGATCCGTCTCGCAAAATTTCAATAATAGCGGTGTTCAGCAGCCTGTAACCCAGGGGAGTGCAGCTGTTTTAGCGCACAATTATCCCGGGCTAACCGGGCGGTTCGAAAAACGGCGGTTCCGCACCGGGCGTGCGCTGCGGCGTTTTTTACTCAGGGCAATGAAGTGGGCGATCGATGCACATCGGTTGGGCGTAAAAAATGCGATCCAGGCCGCTAAAAACGAATTTTCTAAAGTGAAATATTTGAAAAATTTATTTCAATATTATACTGTCTCAACACGAATCAGGGTTTTGCCCGGCGCGGCAGCGGAAAGACGTCAGACTGCCAGCAAGGGAACTTACTTCATCAAAGAGGCCAGCACATGACTATCGTAGGAAACTTTATTGGCGGTAAAACTTCTCTGAGCGCCAGCAATGAAACTATCCCGATTTACGACCCCGCCACCGGCAAAGCGGTGCGTGAACTGACGCAGAGCACCAGCGACGAAGTGGCGCATGCCATTGCTGTTGCTCATGAAGCGTTCGATAGCTGGTCCCGCACTTCACCGCTGCGTCGTGCCCGCGTGATGTTTAACTTCAAAGCCCTGATGGAACAGCACCGCGATGAGCTGGCCGAGCTGATTGTCAGCGAGCTCGGCAAAGTGTGGTCAGATGCGCTGGGTGAACTGACCCGTGGCCTGGAAGTGGTGGAGTTTGCCTGCGGCATCCCGCACCTGATCAAAGGTGAGAACTCGGCGGATGTGGCGAGTGGCGTTGACAGCTACTCGCTGATGCAGCCGCTCGGCGTGGTCGCGGGCATCACTCCGTTCAACTTCCCGGCGATGGTGCCGCTGTGGATGTTCCCCATTGCGCTGGCGTGCGGTAACACCTTTGTGCTGAAGCCACCGGCCCTTGACCCGTCTGCCTCTGTGCGTATGGCGGAGCTGCTGACTGAAGCCGGTCTGCCGGACGGCGTGTTTAACGTGGTACACAGTTCAAATGAAAACGCCGAGCAGCTGTATAAAGATCCGCGCGTGCAGGCGGTAAGCTTCGTCGGCTCTTCCGGCGTGGCCGAGCATATTTACACCACCGCCAGTGCCCACGGCAAGCGCGTGCAGGCATTTGGTGCGGCGAAGAACCACGCTATCGTGATGCCGGATGCCGACCTCGATGCCACCGTAAACGCCATTATGGGCGGCGCGTTCGGCTCTGCCGGTGAGCGCTGCATGGCGCTGCCGGTGGTGGTGGCCGTGGGTGATGACACCGCCGACAAGCTGATTGCGGCATTGACGCCGCTGGTCAAAGCCCTGCGCGTTGGCCCTGGCATTCACAAAGGTAAAGATGAGAATGAAATGGGGCCGGTGGTTTCCGCTGCGCACCAGAAAAAAGTGCTGGGCTACATCGACAAAGGCGTGGCGGAAGGCGCGAAGCTGGTGGTTGATGGCCGCGGTATCCAGGTGGAAGGCAACCCGGAAGGCTACTACGTTGGCGGTACGCTGTTCGATAACGTCACCAATGAGATGGTGATCTGGCGTGAAGAGATCTTCGGGCCAGTGCTAAGCATTATGCGCGCGCCAGACTACAAAACCGCGCTGGATCTGGTTAACAGCCATGAGTTCGGCAACGGCAGCGCTATCTTTACCAGCAATGGCCACACCGGCCGCGACTTTGTGCGTGAAGTACAGGCGGGGATGGTTGGCGTTAACGTGCCGGTGCCGGTGCCGATGGCGTTCCACAGCTTCGGCGGCTGGAAGCGTTCGGTGTTTGGTGCGCTGAACGTACACGGGCCGGACGGCGTGCGCTTCTACACCCGTATGAAAACCGCCACCGTGCGCTGGCCGAGCGGCCAGAAAACCGTGTCTGAATTCAGTATGCCGACTCTGGGCTGATAAAACGGGCGAGGCGTGCCTCGCCCCTACGCTTGCCCACAGAACAAGGAGACAGAATGTCATTGCTATCCAAAGTAAAACAGCCGGATGCGCAGGGCCGTATCCAGCACGTTACCCCGGAAAGTGCAGGCTGGCGCTATGTCGGTTTCGACGCTTATCAGTTGAAAAAAGGACAGATGCTGACGCTTGAGAGCGGCAGTAAAGAGCTGTGCCTGGTGCTGGTTGCCGGGCTGGCTTCGGTGAAAACCCGTCATGCGGAGTTCCCGAACATCGGTAAGCGCATGTCGCCGTTTGAACGCACGCCGCCCTATTCGGTTTACGTGCCGCACAACGAGCAGGTTGAAGTTGTAGCAGAGTCCGATCTTGAGCTGGCGGTATGCAGTGCGCCAGCGACGGAAGGCAAGCTGCCAGCCCGCCTGATTGCGCCGCAAGATGTCGGCGTCGAGCAGCGCGGCAAGGGCAATAACAAGCGCCTGGTGCACAATATTCTGCCGGACGATAAGCCTGCCGACAGTCTGCTGGTGGTGGAGGTATATACCGACGAGGGTAACACCAGCTCTTACCCAAGCCATAAGCATGACCAGGAAGATTCACCGGATGAAACCTACCTGGAAGAGACCTATTACCACCGCTTTAACCCGGATCGCGGCTTCGCGATGCAGCGTGTTTATACCGACGACCGTTCGCTGGACGTCTGTATGGCGCCGTACAATCATGACGTCGTTACCGTGCCGCGCGGCTATCACCCGATGTCGACCGTTGCCGGGTACGACAACTACTACCTCAATGTGATGGCCGGGCCGGTGCGCCTGTGGAAATTTACCTGGGAGAAAGACCACGCCTGGGTGAACAGCGACGACTATCCGCGTAAAAAATAACCGGTTGGGATGATTGACTGCGGGCTGAGCGAAAAAGAGGGTCAGCCCCTACACCAATTCAGTGAACCTGTGCGGTAGGGGGCGATCTTTTTTCCGGTCGCCCTTTTTTATGGGCGCGGTTTATTCGGGTCGGCGTTGGTCAGCGCCAGTGATACCGCCAGCGTCTGCGCCAGGCAGAGTGAAGCGACCTGGGAACGGAAGCCATCCACCTGCGCTTCACGCACGACAAAGCAGACGTCGCTAAACGCCGCCAGCGGACTGACCTGACTGTCGGTGATCGCAATCTGATGTGCACCGCGTTTGGCACCCAGCTCCACCAGCTCCACCGCTTCACGCGCATACGGCGAGTAGCTGATGGCGATCACCACATCTTTCGGATTGACCATGCTCAGCTGTTCGGCAAACATCCCGCCGAGGCCGTCAATCAGGAAGGCGCGGCGCTCAAGGTGGCGCAGCGCGTAGGTCAGATAAGAGGCGACGCTAAAGGAGCGGCGCAGGCCAATCACGTAGATGTTATCGGCCTCGTCCAGCAGCTTCACGGCTTTATCCAGCTGTTCCGGATTAACCTGCATCGCCAGCTGCTGCAGCGCCTGCGAATTGACCATGGTGAAGACGTTCAGGATTTCTGCCGGGCTTTCCGGCGCGCCCTGCGCCTCATCGGTAGCGGTCTGGCGGAACAGACGTGCTCGCTCGGTATAGTTAACGGTCTCTTCCATCAGGTGCTGACGAAACACCTGCTTCATTTCATTGAAACCACTAAAACCAAAGGCGTTAGAGAAGCGGATCAGGGTGGAAGGCGGCACGTCGGCCTGCTGGGCGATAGAGGCAACGGTATCAAAGGCGATGCTGTTGCTGTTATCCAGAATATAGCGAGCCACCTGCTTCAGGCGTTTACTCAGGGTGTCGTAACGGCGACGGATATCGTCCTGTAACAGGGAAAGCTGGGTGGGATTGTTATTCATTGCTCGGCTCGCTAAGGAAAATGTTGTTCTTCTGTGCGTTATTCTACCAGATGAACAAAAAATTTCACTTTATAGTCAAAGCAGCGGCTTTTATTTCATCAGGGTTGGGAATTGGTTCACAAAATCGCAAGCTATGGGACTTCTGCGATATATAAATTCTAAACGACCAAAAAAGGGCGACCGTGTCGGATCGCCCTCTGTGTGATGCCGCGCGGCTTACTGCGCCGGGCGCGCTTCCCGCCAGTAGCCAATCAGCGTCAGATAATTACTTTTCACTTTCTCAATCAGCGCAGCGTTATCCAGCTCGCCCTGCAGCCACTGGCGTGACGGCTGGCCGAAGATGGTGCGGCCGACGGCGAAACCCTTCACCCACGGCGATTTCGCGGCGGCGGCGAATCCGGCTTTCAACTCGGCCTCCGGCGCGTCCAGACCCAGCAGCAGGATGCCGCGGCAGTGAGCATCGTGCTGCTCAATCAGTTTGCCGATCGCCTGCCAGGAGTCATGGGACAGCGGCGGCAGCTTCCACCAGTCCGGCTGGATCCCTAAGCTGTAGAAGTGGCTGAGAATATCCTGATAGTGCTTCTCATCTTTATCCGGGTTGCTGTCGGGCAGGATCACTTCCAGCAGTAGCTCGTGGCCAGATTTGTTACAGCCGTTCCACACGTCAAGGATCAGCTCATCCTGCTGCTGGCGCATTTCGGCGCTGTCATGCGGATGGTAAAAGGTCAGGCACTTGACCACGTGCTCCTGCGGCCAGTCGACCAGCTGCGAGCCGATGTTGCCATGCTCCAGGCGCAGCGGGCGCGAGCCTGGCAGCTCGATCGGGCGCCCAATCCACCAGCCCTTGCCGGTGATTGCGTTCAGGGCCGGCTGGCCATAGGTGGTGTCGGCCAGAATCCCGCTGCGGCCATCGTCAAGGCCCGCCTCTTTCGCCGCTTGCTGTGCACCCTGCAGCAGCAGCAGCTTGAGCTCGGGGATGCGTGAATCATCCACTCCCGCCTCACTGGCCATATCGGCCAGCTGCTTGCGGTGGTCGAAGGCGAAGACGTTCAGCTCCTGCCACTGCTGTTTGCGGGTGGTGACGCGGTGCAGGTGGTTGAGACGCGGGTCGAGATCCGGACGGGTGACCTCCTGGTCGCGGCTGAGGAAGTCGTCCAGCTCCTCTTTCGTGGGCATCGCCGGGGCGCAGCCGTGGCGCGAAACCACCAGCGCACCGCAGGCATTGGCATAGCGGCAGGCCTGTTCCCAGCTTTCATCGTTCAGCCAGCCGCGCAGCAGGCCGGACATAAAGGCATCACCCGCGCCGAGCACATTAAGCACTTCCACGCGCACGCCGGTGTGCAGTTTAGTCTGCTGCCAGCTGTCCGGGATTTCGCCTTCAAATACCACACAGCCCAGCGGGCCGCGTTTGCACACCAGCGTCGCTTTGGTTGCTTTGCGCACGTTTTTTAGCGCGGTCAGGCTGTCGGTGCTGCCGCCCGCGATGTGGAACTCCTCTTCGGTGCCCACCACCAGATCAAAGTAGTGCAGCACTTCCTGTAACTGCTGGGTGACGCGTTCGGATTCGACAAAGCGGGTTTCGCCATCGCCCAGCGAGGTCAGGCCCCATAATACCGGGCGGTAGTCGATGTCGAGCGCGGTGCGCAGGCCATTTTTACGCGCAATTTCCAGCGCTTTCAGCACGGCGGCGCGGGTATCGGGATGTGACAGATGCGTCCCGGTCACGGCCACGGCGCGGGCAGAGGCGATGTAATCTTCCTGAATATCGTCCGGCACCAGGCCCATATCAGCGCAGTTGTCGCGGTAGAACACCAGCGGGAAGGTTTCCTGATCTTTGATCCCTAAGATCACCAGCCCGGTCAGGCGGGTTTTATCGGTAATCAGGCTCTGGGTATCACAGCCGACGCGCTGCAGCTCTTCACGCAGGAAGCGGCCCATATGTTCGTCGCCCACGCGGGCCAGCATCGCTGATTTCAGACCCTGAATCGCCGTGCCGTAAGCCACATTGCCGGAGGAACCGCCAAGATACTTGGCAAAGGTGGTTTCATCTTCAAGGCGCGCACCGATCTGCTGGCCATAAAGGTCGACGGCGATGCGTCCGATACAAATCACATCAAGCCGCTTCTGTTGTGTAGTCATACCTGTTTTTTCCTCTTTAGCTGACCCTGTTGAGCTTCTCCAGCAGATCAGTGGCTTGAATGCCCGATCGATTCCGGATCTTACATGAGCAAAGTATGAGGAATAAAAATTTCAAATTCAATATGAAATGAAATTATTACCCCAAAAGTGTGAGGTGGTTAAAA
This sequence comes from Erwinia aphidicola, assembly GCF_014773485.1. GTDB lineage: Bacteria > Pseudomonadota > Gammaproteobacteria > Enterobacterales > Enterobacteriaceae > Erwinia > Erwinia aphidicola. The sequence continues at coordinate 208,633 of NZ_JACXBP010000009.1, forward strand.
CTCTTGTATCGCTGATTTCACCGTGCGGCTGGCAGGGAGTATTCCGCGCTATGACAGAGATGTGAGCAGCCTCGCAACTTTGTCCTGACCGATCGGCGAACATATTGAAGTGAAACGGTTTTTCTCATTTATGACTGAAGATCCTGTTATCGTTTCATTTACTCTCTGGCGATCCCCCCTTGCATCCCCGTTTCACCGCAGAATTTGATCTCTCTCGCAAAATGAAATGTTTCTTCTGTAATTGTGTTTGGTGAAAAAAATATTTGTTTATAATCGTCCCACGTTTCACTTACAGCTGTCGCCGTTTTGCGCATAAGGCGACCATAAATGCGAACCCCGGCCGACCTAAAGATGCGGCCGTCGAACCACAAAGGAAGAGCAAATGGGCAAGACGAGATTAACCACGGCACAGGCTCTGGTCAGATTCCTGGATAATCAGTATCTGTCGGTAGACGGCGTTGAAACCAAGTTTGTGAAGGGCATTTTCGCTATCTTTGGTCACGGCAACGTGCTGGGCTTAGGCCAGGCGCTGGAGCAGGACAGCGGTGACCTTGTGGTGCATCAGGGCCGAAACGAGCAGGGTATGGCGCATGCGGCTATCGGTTTTGCCAAGCAGAAACTGCGCCGCGAAATCATCGCCTGTACCTCTTCCGTTGGCCCGGGCGCGGCCAACATGGTCACCGCAGCGGCCACCGCCACCGCTAACCGCATTCCGCTGCTGCTGCTGCCGGGCGACGTGTTCGCCACGCGCCAGCCGGACCCGGTGCTGCAACAGATTGAGCAGAGCCACGACCTCAGCATCAGCACCAACGATGCCTTCCGCGCCGTGAGTAAATACTGGGACCGCGTCAGCCGCCCTGAGCAGCTGATGACCGCCTGCATTAACGCCATGCGCGTGCTGACTGACCCGGCGGAAACCGGCGCGGTGACGATATCACTGCCGCAGGACGTGCAGGGTGAAGCCTATGATTTCCCTGATTACTTCTTCCAGAAGCGCGTACATCGCCTGGAGCGCCGCCTGCCGACCGAAGGCCAGCTGGCCGATGCGTTAGCGCTGATTGCCGGTAAGAAGAAGCCGATGATTGTCTGCGGCGGTGGGGTGAAATACTCCGGCGCGGGCGAGGCGCTGGTGGCGTTCGCCGAGCGCTACAATATTCCATTTGCCGAAACTCAGGCCGGGAAAGGCACCGTGGTTTCCGACCACCCGCTGAATGTGGGCGGCGTGGGTGAAACCGGCTGCCTGGCGGCCAACCTGCTGGCGAAAGAGGCCGATCTGGTGATAGGTATCGGGACGCGTTACACCGACTTTACCACCGCCTCGAAATGGATTTTCCAGAACCCCGACGTCAACTACATCAACATTAACGTCAGTAATTTTGACGCCTATAAGCTCGATGCCGTTCAGGTGGTGGCCGATGCCCGGGAAGCGCTGATCGCGCTGAAGAGCCGCCTGGCGACGACCGGCTTCAGCAGCGGCTGGGGTGAAAAAGTGTCCCAGGCGCAGAGCAAACTGCTGAAAGAGACCCAGCGCGTTTACTCCTCCGTTTACAGCGGTGCCGACTACGTGCCGGAGATCGATGACCATATGGACCGTGACGCGGTGTGGGCCGAGTTTAACCGCCTGACCGGTTCTTACCTGACTCAGAGCAGCGTGCTGGGCACGCTCAATGAGCATCTCCCAAAGGATGCAGTGATTGTCGCGGCTGCAGGCAGCCTGCCGGGCGACCTGCAGCGCATGTGGCGCAACAAAGATTACAACAGCTATCACGTCGAGTATGGCTACTCCTGCATGGGCTACGAGGTCAACGCTTCACTGGGCGTAAAGCTGGCTGAGCCACATCGCGAGGTTTACACCTTCGTCGGCGACGGCTCATTTATGATGCTGCACTCCGAGCTGGTGACCTCGATCCAGGAGCGCGCCAAGATCAACGTGATCCTGTTCGACAACATGACCAACGGCTGCATCAACAACCTGCAGATGGAGCACGGCATGGACAGCTTTACCACCGAGTTCCGCTTTCGTAATGGCGAAGGGGGCAAGCTGGACGGTGGCTTTGTGCCGGTCGACTTCGCGGCGATTGCGGCCGGTTACGGCTGTAAGACCTATCGTGTGACCACGCTGGAGCAGCTGGAAGCGGCGCTGGCGGATGCGCAGAAGCAGACGGTATCCACCCTGATCGACATTAAAGTGCTGCCGAAAACCATGATCCACAAATACTTCAGCTGGTGGCGCGTAGGCGGCGCCCAGGTATCCAACTCAGAGCGCGTAGACGCCGTGGCCCGCATGCTGAACCAACATATCGACCAGGCTCGGGAATACTAATTTTACTTTTTGCTGTGCTTTTACCTTGCGGGCGTTAACGCGCCCGCTCTATACCCAAAATAATTCGAGTTGCAGCCAACGCACATGCAGCTTGAAGTATGACGGGGATAAACCCTACAAGTAAGGACCTGTTATGACATTGAAATTAGGTGTAATCGGAACGGGCGCCATTGGCCAGGAACACATTCGCCGCTGTAGCAAAGTGCTGCAGGGTGCCCAGGTGGTGGCCGTTTCTGATATCAACGTTGACGGTGCGAAAGCCGCTCTGACGCGCATCGGTATTGAAGCCGAGGTGTTTGCTAACGGTCACGACGTGGTGAACTCCCCGAACGTGGATGCGCTGCTGGTGACCTCCTGGGACCCCACGCACGAAGAGTTTACCCTGGCCGCGATTGCAGCCGGTAAGCCGGTGTTCTGCGAGAAGCCGCTGGCAATGAGCGCTGAGGGTTGCCGCCGTATCGTCGATGCCGAAATCAAATTTGGTAAGCGCCTGGTGCAGGTAGGCTTTATGCGCCCGTACGACAGCGGCTATCGTGCGCTGAAAAAGGTGATTCAGCAGGGGGAGATCGGCGAGCCGCTGATGCTGCACTGCGCACACCGCAACCCGACCGTGCCGGAAAACTACACCACCGATATGGCGATCACCAACACGCTGATCCACGAGCTGGACGTGCTGCGCTGGCTGACCGAAGACGATTACAAATCGGTGCAGGTGGTGTTCCCGCGCTCCACGTCAAAAACCCACGGCAAGCTGCGCGACCCGCAGGTAGTGCTGTTTGAAACCCGTAAAGGTATCCGCATTGACGTGGAGATCTTCGTTAACTGCGCTTACGGCTACGACATCCAGTGTGAAGTGGTGGGGGAAGAGGGGATCGCTAAGCTGCCTGAGCCATCCGCCGTGCAGATGCGCAAAAGTGCCAATCTCTCAACCGCGATCCTGACCGACTGGAAAGACCGCTTTATCGATGCCTATGACGTTGAGCTGCAGGCATTTATTAATGATGCCACTGCGGGCAAGCTGACCGGGCCATCCGCCTGGGACGGCTATGCCGCTTCCGTGGCTGCCGATGCCTGCCTGAAGGCGCAGGAAAGCGGCGCGATTGAGGCGGTGGAACTGCCGCAGCGCCCCTCTTTTTATCTTTAATGGCTGCGCCTTACCCCGCCGATTGCGGCGGGGGAACATCGTTAAACAGCGTACTGATTTAGCACGGAGAGTCTGATGAAAATTGCCTTTGATGTGGATGTCATTCGAGATTTAGGCATCACAAAAATGGTTCACCAGGTGGCTGACTGGGGCTATCAATATATTGAACAGTCCCCGCATCCGCAGATCAACCCGTTCTATAAGCATCCAAAAGCCAGCCGCGAAATCATTACCGAGTACAAAAACGCGCTGCGCGAGACCGGGTTAGAAATCTCCTCGTACATCGTGGTGTATCGCTGGTCCGGCCCGGACGAAGCGCGGCGTCAGGCCGCCGTACGCAACTGGAAGCGGATGATTGAAATTGCGGTGGAAACCGGCGTGCAGGTGATCAACACCGAGCTGTCGGGAACCCCGAACGAACCTGAAATTTGTGAAGAGATGTTCTATCGCTCGATGGAAGAAATTCTGCCGATCGTCGAACGTGAAGGCATCCGCATCGAAATCCAGTCGCACCCGTGGGATTTTTGCGAAGAGAACAACGAAACCGCCGATCTGGTGAAATCGTTTCGCAGTGAGAACGTCAAATACCTGTACAGCGTGCCGCACACCTTCTTCTACGACAAAGGAAAAGGCGACGTGAAGAGCATGCTGGAGTACGCAGGCGGTGACCTGTCGCACGTGCTGATCGCTGACACCATGAACCACACCAAACACTGCCGCTATATTGTGAACCCGCCTGGCGTTGACGCCACGATTCACCAGCACGTGGGCGTGGGCGAAGGGGAAGTGGACTTCCCGACGCTGTTCCAGACGCTGCGCGATATGGACTTTGCTAACCGCACTTATAAAGTCGGTGGCGAGTCGATTATTGCCTCTTCCCTGTTTGGTTACCCGGAAAAAATGCCTGTTCAGGCGGTCGCCACGCGCGAGCTTATCGAGCGTGAACTGCTGAGCAAATGAACCAGGCGGCTGCGGCCGTCTTTTGAGGTATTAACATGCAAATGAATAAAGAGAACGTGAAGCTGGCGATCGCCCCGATTGGCTGGACCAACGATGATATGCCGGAGCTGGGTAGCGAGAACACCTTCCAGCAGATCGTCAGTGAAATGGCGCTGGCAGGCTTTACCGGCAGCGAAGTGGGCAGCAAATATCCGCGCGATCCGGCGGTGCTGAAGCCGATGCTGGATATTCGCGGCGTGCAGATTGTTAACGCCTGGTTCAGTACCTTTTTTGCCAACGGTGACAAAGCGAAAACCATTGATGAGTTCATCAACCACCGCGATTTCCTGCACGCAATGGGCGCCAGGGTGATCGGTTGTTCAGAGCAGAGCCTGAGCATTCAGGGCACCACTAAAGCGGTGCTGGAAGAGAAGCCGCTGTTTAGCGACGAGCAGTGGCGCCTGACCGCAGAAGGTTATAACGAACTGGCTAAGCTGGCGGCGGAGAAAGGCATGACGGTTGGCCTGCATCATCATATGGGCACCGGCATCCAGACCACGGCAGAAATTGATCGCTTTATGGCGGCAACCAATGATGACGTCTATCTGCTGTTTGACACCGGCCATGCGTACTACTCGGAAGGCAGCCAGCAGGCGATGCTGGATATCCTGACGAAATATCTGCCGCGCATTAACCATGTGCATCTGAAAGACGTGCGTGATGAGGTGGTGGCGCAGGTGAAGAGCCAGAAGCTGTCGTTTTTGGATGGCGTGAAGAAAGGCACCTTTACCGTACCGGGTGATGGCGTCATTGATTTTAAACCGGTGTTTAAAATCCTCGACGATTTCGGCTACAAAGGCTGGATGGTGGTGGAAGCAGAGCAGGACCCGGCGCTGGCGAACCCGTTTGAATATGCAGTGAAAGCGCGCAAATATATCCGCGAAAATACCGGTTTGTAAAATTAACCCCGGTAATCTGTAGGGGCCGACCGCTTTTCTGGTCGACCTTTAGCGGGCTGACCGTAAAAGAGGGTCAGCCCCTATAGAACATTATCTATTTCAACGTAATGGTATTGATAATGCTTTCCGCTTCGGTCTGCGCCTGCTGCTGATTATCCGCAGGCAGGGTGATTTGCAGCGTCAACAGTTTGCCATCAACTTTGCCCAGCACCACGGAAGACCATGAAGACTGGTTGTTGGCAGAGATTACGGTATCCAGCTGCTGTAGCGGCTGACCCTTGACGGTGATCGCTTTGTTAGTCACCACCTGCAGTTGGGCATCGCGGTTGCGCTGCTGCGCTTCCAGGCGGCCTGCCAGCACGTCCAACCCTTCATTGGTGCTCTCACCATCAATCACAATAATCGCTCTCTGGCCGGATTCATCGGCGTAGACGTGCATATTATTGGCCTGAGTGCCGAGCTTGCCGCTCTTATCTGACATGCCCGGCGGCAGGGTAAAGCTCAGCTTACCGTCCATCAGAGTGACGTTCTGGGTAGACTGGCTGCTGCTGGTGCCATTGTCATCGGCAGCGTCTTTGTCTTTTTTGCCATCGCAGGCGGCCAGGCCAGCCACCAGAACTGCTATTCCGGCATATTTTAGTAAGTTACGCATCAGGGTCCCTTTTCTACAGTAGTCGCGTCTTTATCAGGCACTTATACAAGCGTATTCAGCGGCTAAAAGCAACTTAACAACTATTGCAGATCGCGTCCTAACCAAAGTTTACATGGGTACGCGCGGGCGTCCTGGCCAGACGCTTGAGCGCGGTGTTAAGCAGCACCCCGTAGGCAGGCAGGAAGAACACCATGCAGATCAGCACTTTGAAGCTGTAATCCACCAGTGCGATCTCCACCCAGTGCGTGGCCATAAACGGGTCCGGGCTTTTATAGAAGGCGATAAAGAAGAATGCCAGCGTGTCGCTGATATTGCCGAGGAACATCGCGGCCGCCGGGGCCATCCACCATGCTGCTTTCTGGCGCAGGCGGTTAAAGACGTGCACGTCTAAGATCTGGCCCAGCGCGTAAGCCATAAAGCTGGCGCAGGCGATGCGGGCAACAAACAGGTTCATCTGAGACAGCGCGGCTAAGCCCTGCCATTCGCCCTGATAGAACAGTGCGGAGATAACGTAAGAGATCGCCAGCGCTGGGATCATCACCGCCAGAATAATGCGGCGTGCCAGCGGAGCGCCAAAAATACGCACTGTCAGGTCGGTAGCGAGGAAGATAAACGGGAAGCTGAAGGCACCCCAGGTGGTGTGCAGGCCAAAAATGGCCACCGGCAGCTGGACCAGGTAGTTACTGGAGGTGATCACCAGCAGGTGAAACAGGGAGAGCCAGACCAGCGCGTGGGTGCGCTGACGCGCAGTAAAAGCGATCATCGTTATCAGCCTTTTTATGTAGAAATGGGGTGAGGGAACCCATAAGAATAATTTTAATCGTCGGTACGATTTCGCGGCATCTTACCGTTTTAGCCTGCTATTGCAATGGTTAATTTTAGCGCAAACGTTATCGTTGGATTGATCCCTTGCACGCGGTGCGGCTGGCGCTAAAATAGGCGGCAGTTTGTCATCCCAGATTGAGAATATCATGAGCGACCTCTTCGCTAATCCCGACCAGACCCTTGATGCGCTGGGCCTGCGCTGCCCGGAACCGGTAATGATGGTGCGCAAAACCGTGCGTCATATGCAGGAGGGTGAAACCCTGCTGATCATCGCCGATGACCCGGCCACTAAACGCGATATCCCCGGCTTCTGCCGTTTTATGGAACACACGCTGGTGGCCGAGAACACCGAGGCGATGCCGTATCAGTTTTTGTTGAAGAAAGGGTTATAGCCCGTATAAAACCAGGGTCGGGCATGCCGATCTCCGCAGGGCGCGGGCATGCCCGACCCGTATGCCGATCTCCGCAGGGGGCGACCATTTTCCGCTCTACCCATGGCGGGCAGCCCCTCCAGGATAGTGAAGTTGACAGCCTGTTATTTCTTGCGCAACAGTCGCAATGCGTTAGCGGTTACTAACGCGGTAGCCCCTGAATCTGCCAGAACCGCCAGCCACAGGCCGGTGATCCCCAGCAGCGTGGTCAGCAGAAAAATCCCCTTAAGCCCCAGCGCCAGCGCCACATTCTGGCGGATATTGGCGTGGGTGGCGCGCGACAGGCGGATCATCGCCGCCAGCCCGCTAAGGCGGTTATGGGTCAGCGCCGCGTCGGCGGTCTCCAGCGCCACATCGCTGCCGCTGCCCATCGCAATGCCGATGGTCGCGGCCTTCATCGCTGGCGCATCGTTAATGCCGTCACCGACCATCGCCACCGGCTGCTTAGCGTTCAGCGCGCTGACCGCCGCCACCTTGTCTGCCGGCAGCAGCCCGGCGCGGTAGTCAATCCCCAGCTCGGCGGCAATCGCGGCGGCAGCACGCGGGTTGTCCCCGGTCAGCATCACGCCATTAATCCCCAGCGCTTGCAGCTCTGCCAGCGCGCCCCGGGCATCGGCGCGCAGCGTATCGCGCAGGGCGATAATCCCCAGCAGCTGCGCGGCGTCATGCAGCAGCACCACGGTATTGCCGGCGCTTTCCAGCTCTTCCACCACCTGCTGCTGGGAAGCGAGCAGCGTAGAAGGCAGTTTAGTCGGGGAGCTGATAGAAAGTAAGCGCCCGCTAACTTTTGCCTCCACGCCGCTGCCGGCCAGAGCGCGCTGATCGGTGGCTTCAGGCAATATCAGCGAGCGCCCGGCGGCGGCGGCAACAATCGCCTGCGCCAGCGGGTGCGAAGAACCCTGTTCAATCGCGGCGGCGGTGGCCAGCAGCTGGTCCTCATCACTGCCCGCCAGCGGCAGCAGCGCGGTGACCTGCGGCTTGCCCTCGGTCAGCGTGCCGGTTTTATCAAAAGCGATGGTGCGCACGCTGCCGAGGCTTTCCAGCGCGGCGCCGCCTTTAATCAGCGCACCACGGCGCGCAGCAGCGGCCAGCCCGGAAGTGATCGCGGCGGGGGTGGAGATCACCAGCGCGCAAGGGCAGCCGATCAGCAGCAGGGTCAGCCCTTTATAGATCCACGGCTGCCACGCGGCGGCAAACAGCAGCGGCGGCACGATGGCGACCAGCAGCGCCATCAGCATAATCACCGGGGTGTAGATGCGGCTGAAGCGGTCAAGGAAGCGCTCAATCGGCGCACGGCGCTCTTCGGCCTCTTCAATCAGATGCAGAATGCGGTCAATCGCGCTGTTGCCCGGCTCGGAAACCACCTGCAGCTGCACCAGACGGTCAACGCTCAGGCAACCGGCGCTGATTTTCTCGCCCTGCTGGCGCTCAACCGGGATCGACTCGCCGGTCAGGGCGCTTTCGTCGAAGCTGGCAAAGGGGCTAAGCAGGCTGGCATCGGCGGGCAGGCGCGCTCCGGCGGCCACTTCAATTACATCGCCCGGGCGCAGCGCGCTGACCGCCACGCTGGCGCGCTGGCCGTTGCTGACGCGCAGGGCAACGTCCGGCTTCAGCGCCATCAGCGCCGTGACCCCTTTGCGCGCGCGACCGGCAGCGAAGGATTCCAGCCGCTCGCCGAGCATAAACAGCAGCAGCACCATCGCCGCTTCTGCGGTGGCACCGATAAACAGCGCACCAATAGCGGCCACGCTCATCAGGGTTTCAATCGAGAACGGTGACCCGCTGCGCATCAGGCGCAGCGCGCTGCGGGCAATTGGCCAGACGCCCACCAGCGTGGTGGCGATAAAGGCGAGGTTGCCGGCCGGATGGTTGAAGCTGTTAAGCAGCCAGCTGATGGCCATCAGTACGACCAGGGCTATAAGGCTGAGATTCTCCCGCCAGAAGCTGACTTCGGCTTTCGCCGCTGGGGCCGCGTCGCTGCGCTGCAGCTGGAACCCTGCACGTGACACGGCCTGCTCGACATCGCTGCGCCTGTCGTCTGCGCAGTCGACCAGCAGCTTCTCACTGGCGAACACGACGCGTGCCTGGTGAATCCCGGGCAGCTGCCTGACGGCGGTTTCCACTTTACGCGCGCAGCTTGGGCAGTCCATCCCGCTGACCTGCCAGCTGAAACGCGTGCCGGAGCCGGGCCTGTCGCCCTCATCAAGCGGGTCAGCCCCGGTGGGACTGCAGGATGATTCGGCGCAGCAGGGCGCCTCAACGCTGGCCGCGCTGACGGAAGTGATTTTGCTGATAACGGGACGCGGGCGGCTGCTGCATCCGTGTTGTTTGCTGGCGTGGCAGTGACCACAACCGCAAGAAGAGTGCTGGTGCATAACGCCTCCTGACCGGTGACGGCGGGCTTCAGTGCCCGCCAGTCACCCATCTTACACTCTGGAGTCCACTCCAGAGTCAAGCGTCAACTCAGCTTACAGCCACAGGGAGCGCACGATCATAAAGTGACCGGCAAAGTAGCAGGCGGCAATAATCGCCCGGTCGGCGTTAAAGCGGCGACGGTAGTGGCTGATTAACCAGACAATATTGGCTAATAGCAGCAATCCGGCACCGGCGACCAGGGTAAAGCTGTAGTCGGTCGGGCGGAAGAAATATTGCTCTGCGGCCAGCCACACCATCAGTATCGTCATGCCGATAAAGGTGCAGATTGGCCAGCGCAGCTCCTCCAGCCTGCTCCATACGGTGGCGATCAGCGCCGCACCGATAATCAGCAAAGTGAGCGGGATCGGCCAGAAGAAGCTCAGCGTCATCTGGCTGGCGAAGCACAGGGTATACAGCAGGTGCGAGAGGAAAAATGCGCCAATGGCGTACAGCATGCGCTTATTGGGCAGCAGCGTCAGGGCATCCCCAACCAGCGTTGCCAGCAGGCCAAACAGGATCAGATAGTCCGTGGTTTTCAGTACCGGCGCCTGCCACGCCCATGCCAGCAGCAGCAGCAGGGTAACGGGCTTAAACACCCAGCGCTGCCACTGCGGGCCGCGGTAAGAGGCGTCGACATACAGCCAGCCGGAAAAAAGAACCGCAAGGAAAGACCAAATCATATTGTTATCCTTAGATTAAAAACTCCACAACTGACAATCAGTTTAGGTTAAGCGGGCGCGATGTGACAATGAGAGGGCTCCGGTTGTATGCTTAGCCGCACTGCTGACTTTGCCTCCAGGAGGAGGAAGAAACATGAAGCCACCTCTCATCTTTTTTATCGTGCTGGCCATTATTGCCATCTTAGCCACGCGTCAGTTTATCAAACAGCGGCGTGAAGTCGCGGTTAACGACGCTTCGCCGGTGCGCAGCCTGATTGTGGAAGTGAAAACCAAACGGGAATTTCCGGCGCCGAACCGCCGCTCGCGCCAGCGCGAGAATATTCCGGTGGAGGATATGCGCTACGAGGCGTGGTTTCATCCGCTTAATGGCGCAGGGGATTTCAAGCTGGAGCTGAACCCTGGCGATTATCATCAGATTGATAAGGGCGTGAAGGGAGAGTTGAAGGTCAAAGGCACAAGGTTCGTTTCGTTCAGCACCAACGCCTCTCGCTGATACAGCGTTGAAACTGCGCCGAAAATGCTCATTTACGTTGCGTAAACTCCGCTTTTTCGGCTTGTCTCAGCGTCGTGCGTTGATGCTTTTAAGCCGGGGGCAGCACTTACTGCTTCGGATAATTCTTCTTTTGCCACGCCAGCAGTTCGAACACGCCAAAGAAAAACACTTTGGCCTGGGTTACGCCGCTGAGCTTTTCCGCGCCGGGTGGCTGGGTAGAGCGCATCAGCACCAGCTGTAGCCCGTGCATGATCACCATGAAAAACAGCGCGACGTTGACGAAATACGTCAGCGGTTTGGGAAAAGGGTGAACCAGGTTGAGCAGTAAAAAAGCCCAGACGAACAGCATCAACACGCGGCCAGCATTAATCAACATTTGACGTTTCCTTATCATTAGCGTGGCGAATATACAGGCGGTAAGCCACCTGCCCGGCAATTTTTTCCCGGTGCAGCTGCCAGTTTACCGGCACTGGCGGCAGGCCGTGTTCCACTTCGCTCTCAACATACACCAGCGCATCATCGCTCAGCCAGCCGTTGCTTTCCAGCAGCGTGCTGGTCTGCTCCAGTAATCCCTTGCGAAACGGCGGGTCGATAAACACCAGCTGATGTGGCTCCCCTTTCTGAGCAAGGAACTGCAACGTGTTAGTGTTCACGACGCGCGCGTTCTTTGCCCCCAGCGTAGCGAGATTTTTTTCCAGCTGCTGCGCCACCGGGCGCTCCAGCTCCAGCAGGGTGGCGCTGCCTGCATGACGCGACAGCGCTTCCAGCCCGAGAGCACCGCTTCCGGCGAAGCAGTCGAGGCACTTGGCCTGCTGAATATCGGCCGCCAGCCAGTTAAACAGGGTTTCGCGCACGCGGTCGGTGGTCGGGCGCAGCCCTTCGCTGTCCGGGACCGGCAGCTTACGGCCGCGCCAAAGGCCGCCAATGATACGTATTTGCCCGGCTGCGCCGCTGCGGGGTTTCTTTGTCATCTCACTGAACTCTTAATAATTTGTTGCACAGTTTAACGGGCTAACCGGGCGGAGGAAACGTAAAAAGGGTGCTGTGATGCTCTCTGCAGAAAGTGTTAGACTAAGGGATTAATTATCAGTCTCTTTATACACCAGAATGGTTTTCCCCACGAGGAGTGTGGTTGCAACATGGCAAAGAATAAAAAACGTGGCTTTTTTTCCTGGCTGGGCCTGGGGCGTGACGAGAAAGCGCCTGAGGAAGAGGTAAAAGAAACGTTAGAACAGCAGCCCTCTGCCGATACCCCCGTTGCTGAAGACACACCGGCTGCTGAAGCAACCCCTGCCTCTGACGCGCCATCAACATCGCTAGCCGAGCCGGAACCTGCCCCTGAAAAAGTGGCAGAAGAGATTGTGGCGGTCACGCAGAGCGTGGCGGAACAGCAGGCGGAAGAAGCGCGTGTGGTTGCAGCACCGGTAGCGGCTGAACCTGAGCCTGTCGTGGTGACCCCAGAACCCGAGGTGATTACCGCTGTAGAAGAAGAGATCCTGCCGGAAGAGATTGCCGCTGAAGAAGAAGAGGTGATTGACGACGCGTCGCTTGAAGCCGCCGCGCTGGCAGCGGAGCCGGTTGACGCAGCGCTGGCCGCCGAAATCATCGAAGAGAGCGCTGAAGAGCCTGAAGAAGCTGAAGTGGTTGCAGCGGCGGTGGTCGAGCAGGAGCGCCCAGGTAAAGAGGGCTTCTTTGCCCGCCTGAAGCGCAGCCTGGTGAAGACTCGTCAAAACCTCGGTTCCGGCTTTATCAGCCTGTTCCGCGGTAAGAAAATTGACGACGACCTGTTTGAAGAGCTGGAAGAGCAGCTGCTGATTGCCGACGTCGGGATGGAAACCACCCGCCGTATTATCAGCAACCTCACCGCTCAGGCCAGCCGCAAAGAGCTGCGCGATGCCGAAGCGCTGTACGGCCTGCTGAAAACCGATATGGCCGCCATCCTCTCTAAAGTGGAACAGCCACTGGATGTGAGCGGTAAAACCCCGTTTGTTATCCTGATGGTTGGCGTGAACGGCGTGGGCAAAACCACCACCATCGGCAAGCTGGCGCGTCAGTTCCAGGCCGAAGGGAAGTCGGTGATGCTGGCGGCGGGCGATACTTTCCGCGCCGCAGCGGTTGAACAGCTGCAGGTGTGGGGCCAGCGCAACAATATTCCGGTGGTCGCGCAGCATACCGGTGCGGATTCCGCGTCGGTGATTTTTGATGCCATCCAGGCGGCTAAAGCGCGCCACGTTGACGTGCTGATCGCCGATACCGCCGGGCGTCTGCAAAATAAATCACACCTGATGGAAGAGCTGAAAAAAATCACCCGCGTGATGAAGAAGCTCGACGACCAGGCGCCGCACGAGGTGATGCTGACGATTGATGCCAGCACCGGCCAGAATGCTATCAGCCAGACTAAACTGTTCCACGAGGCCGTGGGCCTGACCGGGATCACCCTTACCAAGCTGGACGGTACGGCGAAAGGTGGCGTGATCTTCTCGGTGGCGGACCAGTTCAACATTCCTATTCGCTATATCGGCGTTGGCGAAGGTATTGAAGATTTGCGATCGTTTAAGGCTGACGATTTTATTGAGGCACTTTTTGCCCGAGAGGACTAATTAGGATGATTCGCTTTGAACAAGTCAGTAAGGCTTATCTCGGCGGTCGGCAAGCGCTGCAGGGGGTAGATTTTCATCTGCGTCCCGGTGAAATGGCGTTTCTGACCGGACATTCCGGGGCAGGTAAAAGTACCTTGCTGAAGCTGATCTGTGGCATTGAGCGCCCGAGCGCCGGGCATATCTGGTTTGGCGGCCACGACATCAGCCGTCTGAAAAGCCGTGAAGTGCCGTTTTTGCGCCGCCAGATCGGGATGATCTTCCAGGATCACCATCTGCTGATGGACCGTTCAGTGTATGACAATGTGGCTATCCCGCTGATCATCGCCGGGGCGAGCGGGGAAGATATCCGCCGCCGCGTGTCGGCCGCGCTGGATAAAGTGGGCCTGCTCGACAAAGCGAAAAGTTTTCCTATCCAGCTGTCCGGCGGTGAGCAGCAGCGCGTGGGCATTGCCCGTGCGGTGGTGAACAAACCGGCGGTGCTGCTGGCGGATGAACCGACCGGTAACCTTGATGAAGCGCTGTCGGCAGGCATTCTGCGCCTGTTCGAAGAGTTTAACCGCGTCGGCGTTACCGTGCTGATGGCGACCCATGATATGGGGCTGATCGGCAGCCGTAACTATCGACTGATGACGCTCAACCAGGGACGTCTGCACGGAGGTCATCGTGGTGAATAAACGTAATCCGCGCCCGGCGGCAGCCAAAGCGGTGAAGCAGAAGCAGCCGTCAAAAAGCAAAGCGCTGAAGGGCGGCTGGCAGGAGCAGTGGCGCTATGCGATGCACGGTTCGCTGTCTGATATGTGGCGCCAGCCGCTGGCGACGCTGCTGACGGTGATGGTTATCGCTATCTCTCTGACGCTGCCGAGCGTCTGCTACATGGTCTGGAAGAACGTTAGCCAGGCCGCAGAGCAGTGGTACCCGGCCCCGCAGCTGACGGTTTACCTCAGCAAAACGCTGGATGACGACGCCGCCGAAAGCGTGGTCGCGCAGCTGAAGAAAGAAGAGGGCGTGGAAAAAGTTAACTATCTGTCGCGTGAAGAGGCGCAGGGCGAGTTCCGTAACTGGTCCGGCTTTGGCGGCGCGATGGATATGCTGGAGCAGAACCCGCTGCCGGCGGTGGCGATTATCACACCGAAGCTCAATTTCCAGAATTCCGACACCATGAACAGCCTGCGCGACCGCGTGTCGAAAGTGCAGGGCATTGATGAAGTGAAGATGGATGACAGCTGGTTTGCCCGCCTTGCGGCGCTGACCGGGCTGGTGGGCCAGGTGGCAGCGATGATTGGCGTCCTGATGATTATCGCGGTGTTCCTGGTGATCGGTAACAGCGTGCGCCTGAGCATCTTTGCGCGGCGCGACACTATCAACGTGCAGAAGCTGATCGGCGCCACCGACGGCTTTATCCTGCGGCCGTTCCTGTACGGCGGCGCGATGCTCGGCTTTGCCGGTGCGCTGCTGTCGCTGGTGCTGTCGCAGGTGCTGGTGCTGCGTCTTGAATCGGTGGTGACGCAGGTGGCTTCGGTGTTTGGCACCACCTTCGCGCTGCATGGCCTGGCGTGGGATGAGAGCCTGCTGCTGCTGTTGATTGCCGCGATGATTGGCTGGATAGCCGCGTGGCTGGCCACGGTGCAACATTTACGTCGATTTACGCCGCAGTAACCCATGTACACGTTTTTTTGATATAATCTTCCTCTGCTGCGTGAACGTTAGCCGCAGAGGAAGTTCATCAAACTGTCACTTCCCCCTGCAATCCTGGCCTCTTGTCCGCACAGCATGCTGTTTGTAAAATATCCACTGCCTGAATTGAACTTGTGGATAACTTTAGCGTCTTAATAAGTAATCGGTAACATCGTTAGCACAGATTGCGTTTGCTTCTGCTGTCCGTTCACGTAGTCTTATGGGCGGTTCACGGAATGACGCGGTAATTTGCTTAACACAGAGAGGGTTTGAATGACCAAAGATATGCAAACTTTAGCTATTGCTCCTTTAGGCAACCTGGATTCTTACATCCGGGCGGCTAATGCCTGGCCTATGCTGACGGCAGAAGAGGAAAAAGCGTTGGCTGAACGGCTGCATTACCAGGGCGATCTGGAAGCAGCAAAAACGCTGATCCTGTCTCACCTGCGCTTTGTTGTTCATGTCGCTCGTAACTATTCCGGTTACGGACTGCCGCAGGCAGACCTTATTCAGGAAGGTAACATCGGCCTGATGAAAGCCGTGCGCCGTTTCAACCCGGAAGTGGGTGTGCGCCTGGTGTCATTCGCCGTTCACTGGATCAAAGCCGAAATTCACGAATACGTGCTGCGTAACTGGCGCATCGTGAAAGTCGCCACCACCAAAGCACAGCGTAAGCTGTTCTTTAACCTGCGTAAAACCAAGCAGCGTTTAGGCTGGTTTAACCAGGACGAAGTGGAAATGGTGGCGCGTGAGCTGGGCGTCAGCAGTAAAGACGTGCGTGAAATGGAGTCGCGTATGGCGGCCCAGGACATGACCTTTGACCCAACGCCGGATGACGAAGGCGAAGGCCGCTCCATGGCGCCAATGCTTTATCTGCAAGATAAATCTTCTGACTTTGCTAACGGCATTGAAGAGGATAACTGGGAAGATCACGCCGCCGATAAGCTGAGCGATGCGATGCAGGGGCTGGATGAACGTAGCCAGCACATCATCCGCGCTCGCTGGCTGGACGATGATAACAAAACCACGCTGCAGGAGCTGGCTGACCAGTATGGCGTTTCCGCCGAGCGCGTGCGCCAGTTGGAAAAGAACGCGATGAAGAAACTGCGTCTGGCTATCGAAGCCTGATTCAGGGTCGGGCATGCCCGACCCTTACGCGCTCAGGGCAACCTGGCTACCGCGAAAAAAACCGCCTTCGGGCGGTTTTTTGTTATTCATTCTTTATCCATCCGCCATCCTGCTGCTCAAATCCCGCTGCCTGCATAAACGCGGCTATCACCTGCTGCGCTGAACTGCCATCCTGACTCATTACCCACTGCGCAACCTGCGGGTTTTGCGCCATCACTTCCTGCACCAGATAGAGACCCACCCCGCGCCGCCGCGTCACCTCGCGTACCTCAAGCTGCTGCATCTCTCCTGCGCTGCCGCTGAGGGTCACGCGCACTGCCGCCAGCAGACGATCGTTAAAACGTGCCGCGTACAGCTGCTTTGCCTCATTCAGTTCGCTTTCCAGCGCCGCGATATTCGCCTGCGGCCAGATTTTTTTTATGTCGCTGCGATCCTGCTCAGACAACTGTTGCAGGCGGATGATAGTCAGTTTCATCAGAATAACCCGGTCATGAGAAAGGCATATTGTAGCGAAGTTGACCATACTATAGCGTGTTAGTTTTTCTGTACGAAAACGAGGCGATGTGCGGGCGTTTCAAATGGTTTACCGAGTAAACCGTTATTCTCTGCGCAGAAAGCCAGCATAATGCGCTGGCTAGTTGGCGAATTTGCCACCGTTGCTGTTAGTGGATTGTCCTGCGGTACCCGCTATTTACTGAATCTGTCAGTTGATTTACAGCAGAATATTCCTGTTTAATAACCTGAAAATTAAAGCCTTATTGATAAAAACTGTCGGGAATTATGCTAACTCGTTCAAAGGCAAAGCGTTTATCGCTATTCACCGACAAATAAATAGCAAGCAATCACAACAGATGGGGTAGTCAGGATGAAGATCAGTAAAGGTAAAGCGCTGTTAGCTGGCTGTATGGCTCTGGCAATGAGCGGTGCAGCAGTAGCAAAAGATATTAAAGTCGCGGTAGTTGGCGCCATGTCCGGCCCGGTTGCCCAGTACGGTGATATGCAGTGGACCGGCGCTCAGCAGGCGATCGCAGACATTAACGCCAAAGGCGGCATTAACGGTGACAAGCTGGTCGCGGTGAAATATGACGACGTGTGCGATCCAAAACAGGCGGTTGCGGTTGCTAACAAAGTGATCAACGACGGCATCCGTTACGTGATCGGCCACCTGTGCTCCTCTTCGACTCAGCCCGCTTCCGACATCTATGAAGATGAAGGCGTGCTGATGATTACGCCAGCAGCAACGGCTCCTGACCTGACTTCCCGCGGCTACAAGCTGATTATGCGCACCACTGGCCTCGACTCTGACCAGGGCCCGACTGCGGCAAAATACATTCTGAATGAAGTGAAACCCCAGCGCATCGCCGTGATCCACGACAAGCAGCAGTACGGTGAAGGCCTGGCGCGCTCCGTGCAGGAGAGCCTGAAAAAAGGCGGCGGCAACGTGGTGATGTTTGAAGGGATCACCGCGGGTGATAAAGACTTCTCTACCCTGGTGGCTCGCCTGAAGAAAGAGAACGTCGACTTTGTCTACTTCGGTGGTTACCACCCGGAAATGGGCCAGATCCTGCGGCAGGCGCGTGCGGCCGGTCTGAAAACGCAGTTCATGGGTCCTGAAGGCGTAGGCAACGCTTCTCTGTCTAATATTGCCGGTGCAGCCTCTGAAGGCATGCTGGTGACGCTGCCAAAACGCTACGACCAGGTTCCGGCTAACAAACCGGTGGTTGACGCGCTGAAAGCGAAAAAACAGGATGCAACCGGTCCCTTCGTCTGGACTACCTATGCCGCACTGCAATCCCTGGCCGCGGGCATGGAGCGCAGCAAGAGTGAAGAGCCAGACGCTATCGTTAAAAACCTGAAAGAGGGTGCGCCGGTGCCAACCGTGATGGGTGACCTGAGCTGGGATCAGAAGGGCGACCTGAAAGGCTTCGAGTTCGGCGTATTTAAATGGCACGCTGATGGTTCATCAACCGCCGTTAAATAAATCGGGCTTTTGGGATAATGACGCCTGGTGATGTATGCCAGGCGTCATTGTCTTCAGTGTGGGTTGATTCGTAAGGTATTAAGGTATGTCCGAGCAGTTTCTCTACTTCCTGCAGCAAATGTTCAACGGCGTCACGTTGGGCAGTACTTATGCGCTGATCGCCATCGGTTACACCATGGTGTACGGCATCATCGGCATGATCAACTTCGCCCACGGTGAAGTGTATATGATCGGCAGCTACGTCTCGTTTATCGTTATTGCGGCGCTGATGATGATGGGCATTGATACCAGCTGGCTGCTGATTGGCTGCGGCTTCGTGGTCGCGGTGGTGATCGCCTCCTGCTACGGCTGGAGCATTGAACGCGTGGCGTATAAGCCCGTGCGTTCCTCTAAACGGCTGATTGCCCTGATCTCGGCGATCGGCATGTCGATATTCCTGCAAAACTACGTCAGCCTGACCCAGGGATCGCGTGACGTGGCGCTGCCAAACCTGGTCACCGGCCAGTGGACGCTGGGCGTCAGCAATGGCTTCGCGGCGACCATATCCACCATGCAGATTGTGATCTGGGTCGTGACGTTCCTGTCGATGCTGGCCCTGACGCTGTTTATCCGCTATTCACGCATGGGCCGCGCCTGCCGCGCCTGCGCGGAAGATCTGAAAATGGCCAGCCTGCTGGGGATTAACACCGACCGCGTGATCTCGCTGACTTTCGTCATTGGTGCAGCGATGGCGGCAGTGGCAGGCGTGCTGCTGGGCCAGTTCTACGGCGTGATCAACCCGTACATCGGCTTTATGGCCGGGATGAAAGCCTTCACCGCGGCCGTTCTCGGCGGTATCGGCAGTATTCCGGGTGCAATGCTGGGCGGTCTGATCCTCGGTATTGCTGAAGCGCTGACCTCGGCGTATCTCAGCACCGAATACAAAGACGTGGTGTCGTTTGCGCTGCTGATTGTGGTGCTGCTGGTGATGCCAACCGGCATTCTCGGCCGCCCGGAGGTTGAGAAAGTATGAAGAAGCTCAACCTGCTTAACGCCCTCGTTTCCTCGCTGATGTTGCTGGTGCTGGCGGCGTTCTTTATGGGGATGCGCCTGAATCTCGACGGCACGCATCTGGTGGTGAACAATGCCGGAAGCGTGCGCTGGAACTGGATTGCGCTCGGCTGCGGCGTGGTGTTCCTGTTCCAGCTGCTGCGCCCGCTGCTGACCAGCGGCCTGAAAAAAGTCTCCGGCCCGGCATTTGTGCTGCCGGGCATTGATGGCTCAACCGTTAAGCAGAAGCTGTTCCTGCTGGTGCTGATCGTCGCGGCGGCGGTGTGGCCATTTCTGGTTTCACGCGGCACGGTGGATATCGCTACCCTGACGCTGATCTACGTGATGCTGGGCCTCGGCCTCAACGTGGTCGTCGGCCTGTCCGGCCTGCTGGTGCTGGGTTACGGCGGCTTCTACGCCATCGGCGCCTATACCTTCGCGCTGCTCAACCACTATTACGGCCTCGGCTTCTGGCAGAGCCTGCCGCTGGCGGGCCTGGTGGCGGCGGCGTTTGGCCTGCTGCTCGGCTTCCCGGTGCTGCGGCTGCGCGGAGACTACCTGGCGATTGTCACGCTCGGCTTCGGCGAGATCGTGCGTATCCTGCTGCTGAACAACACCGAAATCACCGGTGGCCCGAACGGTATCAGCCAGATCCCAAAACCGACCTTCTTTGGCCTGGAGTTTGGCCGCAGCGTGCGCGACGGCGGCTGGGGCACCTTCCACGACTTCTTCGGGCTGAAGTATGACCCAAGCGACCGTATTATTTTCCTCTACCTGGTGGCGCTGCTGCTGGTGGTGATCACCCTGTTTGTGATTAACCGCCTGCTGCGCATGCCGCTGGGCCGCGCGTGGGAAGCGCTGCGTGAAGATGAGATCGCCTGCCGCTCGCTGGGCCTCAGCCCGACGCGCATCAAGCTGACCGCTTTCACCATCAGCGCCGCGTTTGCCGGTTTTGCCGGCTGCCTGTTCGCCGCGCGCCAGGGCTTTGTCAGCCCGGAATCCTTCACCTTTGCCGAATCGGCGTTTGTGCTGGCGATTGTGGTGCTGGGCGGAATGGGGTCGCAGTTTGCAGTGATCCTCGCCGCTATCCTGCTGGTGGTGTCGCGTGAGCTGATGCGCGATCTGAACGAATACAGCATGCTGGTGCTCGGTGGCTTAATGGTATTGATGATGATCTGGCGCCCGCAGGGCTTACTGCCGATGAAGCGCCCGCATCTGAAGTTGAAAAGCGTAGAAAAAGGAGAGCAGGCATGACTCAGCCTTTGTTAGCAGTCAATGGCCTGATGATGCGCTTCGGCGGCCTGCTGGCGGTCAACAATGTTGAACTGGAGCTGCGCCCGCAGGAGATTGTCTCCCTGATTGGCCCTAACGGTGCCGGGAAAACCACGGTGTTTAACTGCCTGACCGGCTTCTACCGCCCGACGGGCGGTTCGATCAAGCTGGGTGACCAGCAGCTGGCGGGCCTGCCGGGGCAGAAGATTGCGCGCATGGGCATTGTGCGTACTTTCCAGCACGTGCGCCTGTTCCGCGAAATGACGGTGATTGAGAACCTGCTGGTGGCCCAGCATCAGCACCTGAAAAGCGGCGTCTTCTCCGGCCTGCTGAAAACCCCGGCCTTCCGTAAAGCGGAAAGCGAAGCGCTGGATCGTGCGGCAACCTGGCTGGAACGCGTCGGCCTGCTCTCCCTGGCCAATCGCCAGGCGGGTAATCTTGCCTATGGCCAGCAGCGCCGCCTGGAGATCGCCCGCTGCATGGTGACCCGCCCGGAAATCCTGATGCTGGATGAACCGGCGGCCGGTCTGAACCCGAAAGAGACGCACGAGCTGGATGAACTGATCGCCGAGCTACGCAGTCAGCACAACGTCTCGGTACTGTTGATTGAGCATGATATGAAACTGGTAATGGGCATTTCCGACCGCATTTACGTGGTCAATCAGGGTACGCCGTTGGCAAACGGCACGCCAGACGAGATCCGCAACAACCCGGATGTGATCCGCGCTTACCTTGGGGAGGCCTAAGATGACTCAGGCTATGCTATCCCTGAATAACGTCAGTGCGCACTACGGTAAAATCCAGGCGCTGCACAACGTCAGTCTGCACATCAATCAGGGCGAAATCGTTACCCTGATTGGCGCCAACGGGGCGGGTAAAACCACCATCCTCGGCACGCTGTGCGGGGAACCTCGCGCCAGCGAAGGCTCGATTGTCTTCGACGGCAAGGCGATCACCGACTGGCAGACGGCGCGTATTATGCGTGAAGCGATTGCCATCGTGCCGGAGGGCCGCCGCGTCTTCTCACGCATGTCGGTAGAGGAGAACCTGGCGATGGGCGGCTTCTTTGCCGAGCGCCAGCAGTATCAGCAGCGTATCAAGCGCGTGTACGAGCTGTTCCCGCGCCTGTATGAGCGCCGCGTGCAGCGCGCCGGCACCATGTCCGGTGGCGAGCAGCAGATGCTGGCGATTGGCCGTGCGCTGATGAGCCAGCCGCGCCTGCTGCTGCTGGATGAGCCGTCGCTCGGCCTGGCCCCGATTATCATCCAGCAGATCTTCGACACCATTGAGCAGCTGCGTCAGGAAGGCATGACGATTTTCCTCGTCGAGCAGAATGCCAACCAGGCGCTCAAGCTGGCCGACCGTGGCTATGTGCTCGAAAACGGTCACGTGGTGCTGGAAGATAGCGGTGCTGCGCTGCTGGCGAATGAAGCGGTAAGAAGCGCCTATCTGGGCGGTTAAATCCGGATCGGGCATGCCCGATCCCTACGAATAACGTAGGGGCGAGGCATGCCTCGCCCGTTTCGAACCCTCTGTCACCTTGCTGTCACCCCTCCGTCATAACGCCGTTATTTTTCTGTCATTTTTGCGTGTCATGTTACCTCCCGACTACAACAATGCGCGATAGCGCGCTTTACAACACCGGGCACAGGTAATCGACATGTCATCATTCGCATTTCGCCGTAACGCAGTAAGCGTGGTACTGGGACTGACTCTGAGCGCGAATGCGCTGGCCGCCACCGAAATCCCTTTCTGGCACTCAATGGAAGGCGAGCTGGGCGTGGAAGTGAACTCGCTGGCGACGCGCTTCAACGCTGAACACCCCGATTACAAAATCGTGCCGACCTATAAAGGCAACTACGAGCAGAGCCTGGCCGCCGGGATTGCTGCGGTGCGCACCGGTAAAGCGCCGGCGATTTTGCAGGTGTATGAAGTCGGTACGGCAACCATGATGTCGTCAAAGGCGATCGTGCCGGTGAATGAAGTGTTTAAAACGGCCGGGATCGCGATGGATGCCCAGCAGTTCGTTCCGGCGGTGGCAGGTTACTACAGCGACGCAAAAGGTCAGCTGATCTCCCAGCCGTTTAACAGCTCCACCCCGGTGCTGTACTACAACAAAGACGCGTTTAAAAAAGCCGGATTGGACCCGGAGCAGCCGCCAAAAACCTGGCAGGAACTGGCGAAAGATACCGCCGCCCTGCGTAAAGCGGGCATGAGCTGCGGCTATGCCAGCGGCTGGCAGGGCTGGATCCAGATTGAGAACTTCAGCGCCTGGCACGGTCTGCCGGTCGCCAGCAAAAACAACGGCTTCGACGGCACCGATGCGGTACTGGAGTTCAACAAGCCGGTGCAGGTGCGCCACATCCAGATGCTGGAAGATCTCAACAAAAAAGGCGATTTCACCTACTTCGGGCGTAAAGATGAACCCACCGCCAAGTTCTATAACGGCGACTGTGGCATCACCACCGCCTCTTCCGGCTCGCTGGCCGACATTCGCAAATACGCCAAATTCAACTTCGGCGTTGGCATGATGCCGTATGACGAGACCGTGCCGAACGCGCCGCAGAACGCCATCATCGGCGGTGCCAGCCTGTGGGTAATGAAAGGCAAAGATGCCGATACCTACAAGGGCGTGGCCGAGTTTATGCAGTTCCTGGCAAAACCAGAAATTGCCGCCGAATGGCACCAGAAAACCGGCTACCTGCCTATCACCACTGCCGCTTATCAGCTCACCAAACAGCAGGGCTTCTACGACAAAAATCCCGGCGCGGATATCGCCACCCGCCAGATGCTGAACAAAGATCCGCTGCCGTTTACCAAAGGAATGCGCCTCGGCAATATGCCGCAGATCCGTACCATCGTCGACGAAGAGCTGGAAGGCGTATGGACCGGGAAGCAGTCACCGCAGGCGGCACTGGATAGCGCCGTGAAGCGCGGTAACGAACTGCTGCGCCGTTTCGAACAGCAAACCCGTTAGGGTAAGCCGTAGGGGCGGATTAACAATCCGCTCGCCATGAGAAAAGTGAGGAGGGGCGGATCGACGATGCGCCCGCCCGGGCCGACCAGAACCACCGTTGGCCGCTACGCATTGAGATGAGATGGTTGCCATGTCCCAACCCCGCCCCGTATTCCGCACCAGCGCGCTGCCCTATCTGCTCATGCTGCCGCAGCTGCTGATCACCGCCATCTTCTTTATCTGGCCCGCTGGCGAAGCGCTCTGGTACTCGTTGCAGAGTATCGACCCGTTTGGCATCTCCAGCACTTTCGTCGGGCTGGATAACTTTAAACGGCTGTTTGCCGATAGCTACTACCTCGACTCTTTCTGGACCACGCTGAAGTTCAGCGGTCTGGTCACCGTTTTTGGCATGACGTTCTCGCTGCTGCTGGCGGCGCTGGTGGACTACGTTGTCCGCCTGAAAAAGCTCTATCAGACGCTGCTGCTGCTGCCCTACGCAGTCGCCCCGGTGGTGGCTGCCGTGCTGTGGATGTTCCTGTTTAACCCGGGCCTTGGCCTGTTCAGCCACCTGCTGAACCAGTGGGGCTACAGCTGGAACTACGCGCAGAACAGCGGCCAGGCGATGTTTCTCATCGTACTGGCCTCAATCTGGCAGCAGATGAGCTACAACTTCCTGTTCTTCTTTGCCGCGCTACAGTCGATCCCGAAATCGCTGGTGGAAGCCGCCGCCATTGACGGGGCCGGTCCGGTGCGCCGCTTCTTCAGCCTGGCGCTGCCGCTGATCACCCCGGTCAGCTTCTTCCTGCTGGTGGTGAACCTGGTGTATGCCTTCTTCGATACCTTCCCGGTGATCGACGCTGCCACCGGCGGCGGCCCGGTGCAGGCCACCACGACGCTTATCTATAAAATCTATCGCGAAGGCTTTGCCGGTCTGGATCTCTCCTCCTCGGCTGCACAGTCGGTGGTACTGATGCTGCTGGTGATTGGCCTGACCGTGATCCAGTTCCGCTTCGTCGAACGCAAGGTGCGCTACCAATGATTGAAAACCGACGCGGGCTGGATATCTTCAGCCATACGCTACTGATCCTCGGCATCCTGACCATTCTGTTCCCGCTGTACGTGGCGTTTGTCGCCGCGACGCTGGATAACAAGGCGGTGTATCAGGTGCCGATGACGCTAATCCCCGGCAGCCATCTGTGGGAGAACGTGCGCAATATCTGGCTCAACGGAGTGAACGGCAGCGGCCCGGCCTTCAGCCTGATGATGCTCAACAGCCTGATTATGGCGCTGTGCATTACGGTGGGGAAAATCAGCGTGTCGATGCTGTCGGCGTTTGCGCTGGTTTGGTACCGCTTCCCGCTGCGCAATCTGTTCTTCTGGATGATCTTTATCACTCTGATGCTGCCGGTTGAGGTGCGTATTTTCCCCACGGTGCAGGTGATTGCCGACCTGAACCTGCTCGACAGCTACAGCGGGTTAACCCTGCCGCTGATGGCTTCCGCCACCGCCACCTTCCTGTTTCGCCAGTTCTTTATGTCGCTGCCGGATGAGCTGATGGAGGCGGCGCGCATTGACGGTGCCAGCCCAATGCGCTTCTTCCGCGATATCGTGCTGCCGCTGTCGAAAACCAATCTGGCGGCGCTGTTCGTGATTACCTTTATCTATGGCTGGAACCAGTACCTGTGGCCGCTGCTCATCATCAATGATGCTTCGCTCGGTACGGCGGTCGCGGGGATCAAAAGCATGATCTCCACCAGCGGATCCCCCACCCAGTGGAATGAAGTGATGGCGGCGATGCTGCTGACGCTGATCCCGCCGGTGGTGATTGTTTTAGTGATGCAGCGCGCCTTTGTGCGCGGTCTGGTTGAGAGCGAGAAATAGTGATGGCAGGTGTACGACTTCAGGCAGTAACCAAATCCTACGACGGTAAAAACCAGATTATTCAGCCGCTGGACGTGTCGATCCGCGATGGTGAGTTTATGGTAATGGTCGGGCCATCCGGCTGTGGAAAATCCACGCTGCTGCGCATGGTGGCCGGGCTGGAGCGGGTCACCAGCGGCGATATCTGGATTGATACGCGGCGCGTGACCGAAGAGGAGCCGAAGGATCGCGGCATTGCCATGGTGTTCCAGAACTATGCTCTCTACCCGCATATGAGCGTGGAGGAGAACATGGCGTGGGGCCTGAAAATTCGCGGCATGGGCAAAGAGCAGATCCGCCAGCGGGTGCTGGAGGCGGCGCGCAGCCTGGAACTGGAAGCGCTGCTTAAGCGCCGCCCGCGTGAACTGTCCGGCGGCCAGCGGCAGCGCGTGGCGATGGGGCGCGCCATTGTGCGTGAGCCCGCGCTGTTCCTGTTCGATGAGCCGCTGTCGAACCTTGATGCCCGCCTGCGCGTGCAGATGCGCCTTGAGCTGCAGCAGTTACACCGCCGCCTGAACACCACCAGCCTGTACGTGACGCACGATCAGGTCGAGGCGATGACGCTGGCGCAGCGCGTGATGGTGATGAACAAAGGCGTGCTGGAGCAGCTCGGCACCCCGGAGGAGATTTACCAGCGCCCGGCCACGCGTTTCGTCGCCAGCTTTATTGGCGCCCCGGCGATGAACCTGCTGGACGGCCAGCTCAATGATGACGGCTCGCGCTTTATCCTCGCGGATACCCTGGCGCTGCCGCTGAGGGCGCCGAAGGCAAAATGGGCCGCGCGCACGTTGACGCTGGGCATCCGTCCGGAGCATATTGAGCTCTCCTCTCAGCAGGACGGCGGCATTCCGCTGGTGGTGGAGACGCTGGAGATGCTGGGGGCCGACAATCTCGCCCACGGGCACTGGGGAAAAAATAAGCTGGTGGTGCGCCTGCCGCACTCGGTGCGCCCGCAGATGGGCAGCACGCTGTGGTTGCAGCTTCCCGCTGCCGCGCTACACTTTTTTGACCATAACGGACAACGGACCGAATAATGACCCACAGCTGGCCATATCCGCCGATCGTCGCCCATCGCGGCGGCGGGAAACTGGCACCGGAAAATACCCTTGCCGCCATTGATGTTGGCGCGCAGCACGGGCATCGCATGATTGAGTTTGACGCCAAACTGTCGCAGGACGGCGCCATCTTCCTGCTGCACGATGACACTCTGGACCGCACCAGCAACGGCTGGGGCGTGGCGGGCGATCAGCCGTGGGACAAGCTGGTAACGCTGGATGCCGGCGGCTGGTTTGGCAGCGCCTTCAGCGATGAACGCCTGCCGCTGCTGGCGGAAGTCGCCGCCCGCTGTCGCCAGCATCGCCTGATGGCCAATATCGAAATTAAGCCGACTCACGGAGCGGAGGTGGCAACCGGGCGCGCTATCGCGCTGGCCGCCCGCGTGATGTGGCAGGGCCAGGTCGCGCCGCTGCTGTCGTCGTTCTCGTACTCTGCGCTGGAAGCGGCACAGCAGGCGGCCCCGGAGCTGCCGCGCGGGCTGCTGCTCGACAGCTGGGATGAGAACTGGCAGGCGATGACGCGCGCGTTAGGCTGCGTGTCGATCCATCTGAATCACAAAGTGCTCGACCCGGAGCGCGTGGCGCTGCTGAAGCAGGCCGGGCTGCGTATTCTGGTGTATACGGTGAATAAGCCAGAGCGTGCGCGGGAGTTACTACAGTGGGGCGTGGATGCGGTCTGCACCGACCGCATTGATATTATCGGGCCGGATTTTCGTTAATTAAACCGCGATCGCCTGGTGATAACGGGCGGACCCAAACTGCGGTCCGCCCCTACTGTAGGGGCCGACCTTTTTTCCCGGTCGGCCCTTAGGTTGGCCGGATTAATTCTGCTGGGTCTGCTGCAGCTGACCGTTGTTATTGGTGCGCTGCGTGGCACTGTCGCGCTGCTCCTGAATTTTTCGCTGTAAATCCTGCTGCTGACGCTGCTGATCCTGTTGCAGCTTCAGCTTCTGCTGCGACTGCTGATTCTGCATGTTTTGCTGTAAGCGCTGCGTGCTCGGATTGTAGTTTGAAGACTGCGGGTTATTCGGATTATTGTTGTTGCTGTTATTCAACATGTTCGCCATGCCGCTCAGCGGCAGCAGGGCAGCAAAAACAACCAGCCATTTGGTTTTCATTTTCATGTTACGTCCTCCGTGTTCCTGCCATAAGTCTATGTTATCTGCCAGGCCTGTACCCCAGGAGTGCTCCTGAATTGCGCTATCGTTCGCCTTTTGCGCAATTTTGTGCATATTTATCAATGGCAAACACAACGTAAATAAACTTAAAGGATGTAACAATGATAACAAAAGGTACTGTGCAGCGCCTGTCGTGGTCGCTGTTAGCCGCTTTACTGGTGTGGCAGGGGGCGGGTGCCGCTCCAGCCGCACCGCCGGTCTCCTATGGCGTAGGCGCGGATACTTTCCATCCGGTCACGGCTCAGCACGGCATGGTCGCCTCGGTGGATGCCACCGCAACGGAAGTGGGGGTGAAAATTCTTCAGCAGGGCGGTAACGCGGTGGATGCCGCGGTCGCCGTGGGTTATGCGCTGGCGGTGACGCATCCACAGGCCGGTAATCTCGGTGGCGGCGGCTTTATGCTGTTGCGCACCGCCTCCGGCCAGACTACCTCGATTGATTTTCGCGAAATGGCCCCGGTGCGCGCCAGCCGCGATATGTTCCTTGACGCTGCAGGTAATGCCGACAGCAAAAAATCGCTGATCTCCCACCTGGCGTCCGGCGTTCCCGGAACCGTGGCGGGCTTTGCGCTGGCGAATAAAAAGTACGGCACGCTGCCGCTCAGCACGCTGATCCAACCGGCGCTGGAGCTGGCGCGCAAGGGCATTGTGGTTAACGAAGCGCTGGCCGATGACCTGAAGATCTACGGCAGTGAGGTTCTGCCAGCCCACCCGAACAGTAAAGCGATCTTCTACAAAGCCGACGGCAAGCCGTACCAGCAGGGCGATAAGCTGGTGCAGCGCAACCTGGCACACAGCCTGGAGCTGATTGCGAAGCAGGGGCCGGATGCGTTCTACAAAGGGCAGATTGCCGATGAGATCGCCTCTGAGATGGCGCAGCACGGCGGGCTGATCGACAAGCGCGACCTCGCCAACTATCGGGCAATTGAGCGCAAGCCGGTGAGCGGCAGCTACCGCGGCTATGAGGTCTTCTCCATGCCACCGCCATCCTCCGGCGGTATTCATATCGTGCAGATCCTCAATATCCTGGAAAACTTCGATCTGGCAAAAATGGGCTTTGGCAGCGCTGATGCCATGCAGGTGACGGCCGAGGCGGAGAAATATGCCTATGCCGACCGCTCGGAATATCTCGGCGATCCAGATTTCGTTAAGGTGCCGTGGCAGGCGCTGACCAGCAAAGCCTACGCCAAATCACTGGCCGAACAGATCGATGTGGCCAAAGCGCGGCCGTCATCCGAGATCAAACCGGGCAAGCTGGCGCCCTATGAAAGTAATCAAACCACGCATTTCTCGGTGGTGGATAAAGACGGCAATGCGGTCGCGGTGACCTACACGCTGAACACCACCTTTGGCAGCGGTATTGTGGCCGGCAACAGCGGCATTCTGATGAATAACGAGATGGATGACTTCTCCGCCAAGCCGGGCACGCCCAACGTTTACGGTCTGGTCGGCGGGGAAGCGAATGCGGTGCAGCCGTATAAGCGCCCACTGTCGTCAATGTCGCCGACTATCGTTGCGAAAGACGGTAAAACCTGGCTGGTGACGGGTAGCCCGGGCGGCAGCCGTATTATCACTACCGTACTGCAAATGGTGGTGAACAGCGTTGATTTCGGGATGAACGTGGCTGAAGCCACTAACGCGCCGCGCTTCCACCATCAGTGGCTGCCCGACCAGCTGCGCGTCGAGAAGGGCTTCAGCCCGGATACGCTGAAGCTGCTGGGTGAGAAGGGGCAGAATGTGAAGGTGATGCCTGCGATGGGTAGCACACAGAGCATTATGCTGGGGCCGGACGGTATGCGTTACGGTGCGTCCGATCCGCGCACCATCGATGATCTAACCGCCGGGTATTGATGCGATGCGGGCGAGGCCGATCTGAGGTAGGGGGCGACCCTTTTTTCCAGTCGCCCCGTGCCGGTGATGTCCCACAAGAGCATTACGCTTCCCGTTTCTGCTGGTGCTCTTGCAGCCGTTGATTAAACAGCTTCGGAGCCCAACTCTCGCGCAGTGCCTGCAGCAGCAGCGACTGCTGAGTCTGAGGTACCAGCCCCCCCACCGGCGGGTCGGTATCCAGATTGGTTGGGAACGAATAGCCCTCCGCCGCCGCGGCAATCACCGCATTGATCCGCTCCTCAGACATTCTGCGCAGGCGCAGCGCCGGGTAAATATGCTGTAACACCTTAATATGGTTCACTTTCTCCATCGTTTTGCCAAAGGATGAAGAGACCTGCAGCAGGTTTGCGGTGCGGATATGGTCGTGGGTATGGTTACTGCCCGCCGCATGGAACAGCGCCGGATTGAAGAACAGCCCGTCCCCCTTCTCCAGCGGCAGCTGGATGGCATTGCGCTGGAAATAGTCGATAAACTTCTCATCGCGCCAGGCCAGATAGCCCGCCTGATACTGATGCGACCACGGCAGCAGCTGCGTCGGGCCGGACTCCACCGGCATATCGCTGTGTGCCACCGCGCCCTGAAGCGTCAGGTACTGCGAGAGGATCTGCAGCGGCAGTGGGAAGCGTTCCACCACCTCATTGCTTTGAAAGCCGAGATGATAATCACGGTGCGGCTGCTGGGCTTTGCCGCCGGGGCGCACCTGATTGACCTGCGCGGTCATCTCATAACCCGGGCCGACCCAGCTTTCGCAGATCAGCGCCAGCAGCGGGTTACAGTAGTAGTCAATAAACGCATCGGCATCGCGCTCGGCGACTTTCTGCAGAGCATTCCAGATGCGCCCGTTATTGCCTGCCGCCGCAAAATGGTCCCCGCCGCTGCCGCTTTCAGACTCACTGAGCAGGATCTGCTCGAACAGCGCGCTGTTGCGATCCACCGTCGGGAGATCGCTGAACAGCCCTTTAACCACGAAGACGCCCGGCCCGGAGGACAGGGCGCGGTGCAGTTCGCTCAGCACCGTTTGCCGGTGCTCGGCGGCGGCTTTGGTCAAATCCTCGCGCTGGTAGATCAGCACATCCAGCTCGGCCTTCCGCGCCAGCGGGAAATCTTTCAGCGGGGTGGTCTGCTCGCAGACAATGGCGAAATCATCGACCGATAACTGTTCTTTAGTCAGATAGAGACTGTTCATCACGGGTTCCTCACAGGGCCAGTTTATTCTGGGGTTTTGCCGCGCCGTCATCGCTACAGCCGACGACGTTTTGATCGAAGTCGACGATCGCTCCGGTCATCATTCCCGACTCTTCGGACAGCAGGAATGCCACGCTGCGCGCCACCTCCTGCGGTTTGAGAAGGCGACCAAACGGCTGCTCACGCTCGGCTTTCTCCAGCCAGTCCTCGCTGGCGTTGTGATACTGCTTCTGGATCTGATCTTCGTGCGGCGTATCCATCCAGCCGATGTTCAGGCCGTTGACGCGAATGCGGTTGCGCATCGCGCTGAAGGCGACGTTTTTCGTCAGGGTAACCAGCGCACCTTTGGAGGCCGCATAAGGCGTGAGGAAGCTCTGCCCACCGTGGGAGCTCATAGTGATGATATTGACGATGCTGCCTGCAACGTGGTTGGCAATCATCAACCTGATGGCCGCCTGCATCAGAAAGAACGGCGCGCGTACGTTAACGGCGAAGATGGCGTCAAAAAGCTGCGGCGTGGTGTCGAGTATGGTGCCGCGGTCGGACATCCCCGCGCAGTTAACCAGCCCGTGCAGCGTGCCAAAACGGCTCTCCGCTTCGGCGATCACCCGTTCACAGGAGGCCGGGTCGCTAAAATCGGCGGCGACAAACCAGGCTTCACAGCCCGCAGCGCGCAGCTTATCGACCTGCGCGGCACCGGCCTGCTGGTTGCGCCCGCAGATCACCAGACCGCGTGCGCCGCGCTCGGCCAGTAATAAAGAGACGGCTGCGCCCAGCCCCTGATTACCGCCGGTGACCACGAAAACCTTGTCACGAAACTGCTCGTTGAATTTTATGCTCATGATGATGCCTTGCTGGTCTGTTTAAGGGTGTAGGGTAAGTGTGAATTGCCTTGACTCACCCCCACCTTAGCACCAACATTTTGTTAACAATACGCGCAGGTGACCTCAAAAAGACCTCAAAAAAGGGCCGTTCAGATGTTTGGCCAACCGCCTGTGCCCCTTTGCGATTTTCCCGACATATCACCGCCATTAGCACGATTGAATTTCGTAACTTCCCGTTTTTCACGTAAATTACAGCATTCAGAAACCCTTCTGATCCTGCACGATGGATGTGCAGAGAGACTTATCGCGACAAGGATCGTAATGAAATATCTCTCACACTTCTGGGGCATTGCAGCCGCGCTGCTGTTGCAGGCTTCATCCGTATCGGCTGACAGCATTTATGCACCGTCGCCCGTTCCTCTGCTGACGGTGAGCGTTCGATCTGATGCGCTGATCGTGCCCGTGACTATTGCTGGCAAGCAGTACTCTTTTTTACTGGATACCGGCGCCGCGATGATGGTGATTGATAACCGTCTTGCCAGCGATATCACCAGCAAAACGCCGGACGACCTCCTGCCGGCGCTGGCTAAAAAAATCCTGAGCACCGGCATCAATACTTCAGGCGGCATGCTGAAAGGCGAGTTAATACGTTTCTGGCAGCCGCTGGCGCTGGCGATTGGCAATGAGGTGGTGCCCGCCAGCGATCCTTGGGTGGGTGCCGATCTCAGCGCGTTCACCCAGAACAGCGGGATGCAGATTGATGGCATCATTGGGCAGGACCTCTACCGCCAGTTCAACTGGGCAGTGGATAACCGAAATCATCAGCTGACGGTCTGGAAGCACCCGCTCACTATCCGCAATTACCAGGCCTGCGTACCCTATCGCGATGCCTGGGATTTTGGCCCCGAACTGATGCTGGACTATCACGATCGCCCACTGTATATGGCGTTGAACACGGGGGCGGCCTGGAGCACGATTGGTGAGGAGATCGTCCACGCCAGCCGCGGCCATTTCGGCAGCGCGATCCTGACCGGCATTACCCAGCCGGTTATCACGCTGAACGGAATAGAACGCAGCGATGCTTATCTGCTGGGCGGGATTCAGTTTGATCGGCTGCCGCTGGGGAAGCTGCTGGCGATTGAAGATAAACGGGGCAACTACGGGCTGGGCATGAACTTTCTGCAGCGCTTTGATGACTATCTGTTGGCCCCGGAAAAAATGCTGTTGTGCTATAACCAGCAGCACTTTACCCGTGATGAGGCGGCCCCGCTGCGCACCCTGGCCGTTCGGTACTTTGCCAGGCGAGTGGAAATTTATGCCAACTCCCCCGGGGCACTCTCCTCGTCCGTGCTGCACAACGGCGACGTCCTGCTGCAGATTAACGGCAGCAAAGTGTTGCCTGAAAAGATGGAGTGGATCCGTGGCACGCTGGCTGATACGCCGCTCGGGGAACTAAATCTGCGCATTGAGCGGCGGGGAAAGGTCAGGAACGTCACGCTGTGAGTAAGGGGAGGGCGGCTGCGCTCCCCTTTCAATGGCCCGAATACCGTTACGAAAACGGGTTACGCGCGAAAGCGCGCCATGTAGAGCGCATCTACCAGCTGACCGTTGCGCAGCGCAAAGCGGCGGGCGCGTCCCTCGGTTTCAAAACCAAACTGTTCATACAGTGCGATGGCATGCTGATTATCGGCAAACACCGTCAGCTCAATACGTTCGACGCTGAGCCAGTTGTCACACAGGTCGATCAGCGTGCGCATCATCGCTTTGCCCACGCCTTTTCCGCGCTGGTGAGCATCCACCGCGATGCCAAAGGTTGCCGTATGACGGCGGCGGGCACGCCCGTTGACCTCCAGCGTCAGCTGGCCTGCAATCTCATTATCGATAGAGGCCACCAGCATCTGCACGCCGTCAGGCACCGACGCAATCCGCTCCTGCCACTTTTTGAGAGAGGGATGGGGGAGCTGTAGCGTATCGGCATAGGTTTCAGGCTGGCTGTACAGCTGATGGATGGCAACAGCATCTTCGGCAACCACATGACGGACGACAATCTCACTCATCTTACCTCTCCTTGTTTGCGGGAATCCCCTTTAAATTCAGGGTTTTTACCAGCAAGATCAAGTGAAAAATAATCGGCAAAGCACTTTACAAGTGCGAATGATAATGATTATTATTGTCATGCGTTTTCAGGAGAGCCTACGGTGCTCGCTGGGAAGGCACGACATTGCTCACATTGCTTCCAAGTATTATTTAGCCAGCTCGGGTGCTGGCTTTTTTTTGCCTGCGATTTGCCATCTGCTCCGGCAGTTTCTTTGAAGTTCTCCCTCCTACCCCATCGAATATTTTGAACAGAGAAGACAATTTTCTCCGCTATCATCCCCCTCCTTTCAGGTTCAGACTGTGTCAAAACGTTGAGGAGAATTGAATATGATTTACTTACGCAAAGCACAAGATCGCGGTCATGCTAACCATGGCTGGCTGGACAGCTACCACACCTTCTCTTTCGCTGATTACTACGATGCCAACTTTATGGGCTTCTCCGCGCTGCGGGTGATTAATGAAGATGTGATCGACGGCGGCCAGGGTTTCGGTACCCATCCGCATAAAGATATGGAGATCCTCACCTATGTCCTGTCCGGGACCGTTGAGCACCAGGACAGCATGGGCAACAAGGAGCAGATCCCGGCGGGTGAGTTCCAGATTATGAGCGCCGGAACCGGCGTGCGTCACTCTGAGTACAACGCCAGCAAAGAGGTGCCGCTGCACCTGTACCAGATCTGGATTATCCCGGAAAGCACCGGTATTGAACCGCGCTATGCACAGCGCCGTTTTGACGATGTGCAGGGCCGCCAGCTGGTGCTGTCGCCGGATGCGCGTGACGGTTCACTCAAGGTGTTCCAGGATATGACCCTGTCGCGCTGGGCGCTGAAAGCGGCGGAAGAGGGCGTGGTTGAGGTCGAAGAGGGCCGCCGCATCTGGATCCAGGTGGTGAAAGGCGATGTGACCGTCAACGGCGAAGCGGCAACCACCTCTGACGCCTTCGCTATCTGGGATGAAAAATCCCTGGCGATTAACGCCAGCAGCGATGCAGAGATCCTGCTGTTCGACCTGCCGCCGGTTTAACTACAACCTGTGTCACACTTTAAGGGGCGAGACCCTCGCCCCTTTGTCGTTTTTGCCCACGCTTTTGTTACACTCAGCATAATTCTGTCCGCATAGCTGAAGCCCAATGAAGAAAAAAAGACCGGTACTACAGGACGTTGCCGATCGCGTAGGCATCACCAAAATGACCGTTAGCCGCTATCTGCGTAACCCCGATCAGGTTTCTGCCGCGCTGCAGGGCAAGATCGCCGCCGCGCTGGATGAGCTGGGTTATATCCCCAATCGCGCCCCCGATATGCTTTCCAACGCCACCAGCCGCGCCATTGGCGTACTGCTGCCCTCACTGACCAACCAGGTGTTTGCCGACGTGCTGCGCGGCATTGAAGCGGTGACCGACGCCGCAGGCTACCAGACGCTGCTCGGGCACTTTGGCTACAGCGCCGAAAAGGAAGAGTTGCAGCTGCGCTCCCTGCTTGGCTGGAATATCGACGGCCTGATCCTCACCGAGCGCACCCACACCGCCGCCAGCTTGCGCATGATCGAAACCGCAGGCATTCCGGTGATTGAGATGATGGACAGCGTATCGCCATGCCTGGATATGGCGGTCGGTTTTGACAACGTTGAGGCGGCGCGCCAGATGACCCACGCCATTCTGCAAAAAGGCCATCGTCACCCGGTTTACCTCGGGGCGCGGCTGGATGAGCGTACCTTGCAGAAAGAGCAGGGCTATGCGCTGGCGATGCGTGAAGCAGGGCTGGAGCCGCAAACGGTGATGATGGAGGCGGCCTCGTCGTTCTCCGCCGGGGCGATGCTGATGCGCGAGGCGCAACAGCGCTATCCGCTGACCGACAGCCTGTTCTGTACCAATGATGACCTGGCGGTCGGGGCGATGTTTGAGTGCCAGCGCCAGGGGCTGCAGATCCCGCAGCAGATGGCGATTGCCGGTTTCCACGGCCACGATATTGCTGATGTGGTCAACCCGACGCTGGCGACGGTGCAGACCCCGCGTGAACGCATGGGGCACGAGTCCGCGGCGCTGCTGCTGGCGCGCATTCGTGGCGAGAATGTTGATATGCGCCCGGTGGATGTCGGCTTTACCATCTCAGCCGGGGGCAGCATTTAATAACTTGTTTAGCTATTCGGGGCGGATATGTCCGACCCCGACTCTGATTCTTCCGTTTTTATGACCCCCCTCACATTTACCAGCTTTTTCCTGGCCAGCTGTTGCCATAATCAATGCACATCCAGACAATGTTACCGATAACAACTGGACGAACACACCTGCACCTTCTCTGCCGGAGCGATAAAAATGAACACAACTTCAACGCCAAATCACGTATTTGTCCTGATGGGCGTATCCGGCAGCGGCAAGTCCGCCGTTGCCAATGCGGTCGCGTACCAGCTGCAAGCGGCATTCCTCGATGGCGATTTCCTGCATCCGCGCGCCAATATCGAAAAAATGTCCGAAGGCCATCCGCTGAATGATGATGACCGCCGCCCGTGGCTGCAGTCGATTAACGATGCGGCCTTTGCCATGCAGCGCACCAACAGCGTGTCGCTGATTGTCTGCTCGGCGTTGAAAAAAAGTTATCGCGACATCCTGCGCAAAGGGAATCAGAACCTCTCCTTCGTCTATCTGCAGGGCGATTTCGATACCATTGAATCCCGCCTGCGCGCGCGCAAAGGCCACTTCTTCAAGCCACAGATGCTGGTGACGCAGTTCGCCACCCTGGAAGAGCCGGGCAGTGATGAGCATGACGTGCTGGTCGTCGATATTAATCAGACGCTGGATGAGGTTGTTGCGGCAACGCTCAAAACCATTGATGGTGCGATCGCCAAAACTAAGTAGGGTGTCATGAGTACTGCAACGCTGG
The DNA here is from genome assembly GCF_014773485.1 of Erwinia aphidicola. GTDB lineage: Bacteria > Pseudomonadota > Gammaproteobacteria > Enterobacterales > Enterobacteriaceae > Erwinia > Erwinia aphidicola. The sequence continues at coordinate 245,158 of NZ_JACXBP010000009.1, forward strand.
TGTTAACCGCAGCCGGATCGGTCCTGCTGCTGCTGTTTTTAGTGATGAAGGCGCGAATGCACGCCTTTGTGGCGCTGATGCTGGTCTCGATCGGCGCCGGGCTGTTCTCCGGGATGCCGCTGGATAAAATCGCCGATACCATGCAGAAAGGCATGGGCGGCACGCTCGGATTCCTCGCTATTGTCGTCGCGCTGGGCGCGATGTTCGGTAAAATCCTGCACGAAACCGGCGCGGTCGATCAGATCGCCATCCGCATGCTGAAAACCTTTGGCGAAAGCCGGGCGCACTACGCCATGGGCATTGCCGGTCTGATCTGCGCACTGCCGCTGTTCTTCGAAGTGGCGGTGGTGCTGCTGATCAGCATCGCGTTTGCCGTGGCGCGCCGCACCGGGGATAACCTGGTGAAGCTGGTGATTCCGCTGTTCGCCGGGGTGGCTGCCGCCGCGGCATTTCTGCTGCCGGGGCCTGCGCCGATGCTGCTGGCTTCCCAGATGCACGCGGACTTTGGCTGGATGATCCTGCTGGGGCTGTGCGCCGCTATTCCGGGGATGCTGATTGCCGGGCCGCTGTTTGGTCGCTTTATCAGCCAGCACGTTGAGTTCGGCGTGCCCGAAGAGGGCGAGCACCCTGAGTTTGACGAGAGCAAGCTGCCCTCATTTGGCTTCAGCCTGTCGCTGATCCTGTTCCCGCTGATCCTGGTCGGGCTGAAAACCATCGGTGCGCGCTTTACCGCGCCGGGCACCAGCCTGTACGAGTGGCTGGAGTTTATCGGCCACCCGTTTACGGCGATCCTGCTGGCCTGCCTGGTGGCGATTTATGGCCTGGCTTATCGTCAGGGTATGGATAAAGAGCGCGTGATGCAGATTTGCGGCGCGGCGCTGCAGCCGGCGGGCATTATCCTGCTGGTGATCGGTGCGGGTGGCGTGTTCAAGCAGGTGCTGGTGGATTCCGGCGTGGGTCCGGCGCTGGGGAATGCGCTGACCGGAGCCGGTTTGCCGGTAGCGCTGGCGTGCTTTGTGCTGTCCGGTGCGGTGCGCATTATTCAGGGCTCGGCGACCGTAGCCTGCCTGACCGCCGTGGGCCTGATTATGCCGGTGATCGAACCGCTGCACTACTCGGGCGCGCAGCTTGCCGCGCTGTCGATCTGTATTGCCGGGGGCTCGATTATCTGTAGCCACGTCAACGATGCCGGTTTCTGGCTGTTTGGCCGCTTTACCGGCGCCACCGAAGCACAGACGCTGAAAACCTGGACGCTGATGGAAACTATCCTCGGTACCGTCGGCGCGATTATCGGCATGATTGCCTTTGAACTGTTGTCGTAATTGATGTTGCGGGTCGGGCATGCCCGACCCCTACGAAACCGCAGGGGCGAGGCATGCCTCGCCCGCGATCGTCACAGTTTCAGGTACGCGCGTATCCCATCCAGAAACATCTGCGTCGCCAGCATAATCAAAATCAACCCCATCAGCCTCTCCAGCGCATTCACGCCTTTATCCCCCAGCAGGCGCAGGAACAGCCCCGACAGCAGCAGGATCGCCACCGTAGCGCCCCAGGCGATCAGCAGCGCGCCCACCAGATGACCCATCTGATGCGGATACTGGTGCGACAGCAGCATCAGCGTCGCCAGCAGCGACGGCCCGGCCACCAGCGGGATCGCCAGCGGTACCAGGAACGGCTCTTCACCTGCGGATAATCCGCTGCTGCTGCTCTCCTGACCGGGGAAGATCATCTTAATCGCAATCAGAAACAGAATTATCCCCCCGGAGATCGACACCGTTTCCGTACGCAGGTTGAGGAAGCTAAGTATTTTTTCCCCGGCGAACAGGAACAGCAGCATAATCAGCAGCGCAATCAGCATTTCGCGCATCAGCACCATGCGTCGACGTTTCGGCTCCAGATGCTTCAATACCGACATAAAAATCGGCAAATTGCCCAGCGGGTCCATAATCAGCAACAATAATATCGTCGCCGAGATCATTTCGGTCATCGTCGTTGTTCTCTTTAATTATCAATGTCCACGCGTTATAAGCGTAGCTGCTAAAAAAACCGCGCTAATCGATTTAATTCACTTGCCACTTTTGCTGCACCTTGTAAGGTTTAACCCTATTTCTTTTATTAACTCTAACAGGTCAGGCGTTACTGGCGCAGCCAGTTTGCTTACCGCCAGCGCACAGCAACCGCAGCGTACTGTAGTACGTGAGGATTGCGCGCACTGCCGGGAGGCAAAATGGCAAGTAAAGTAGCCTGAAGCAGGTGCATGATGAAGACAGTTGGACTGGTAGGTTGGCGCGGCATGGTTGGCTCGGTGCTGATGCAGCGCATGAGTGAAGAGCGCGATTTTGATGTGATCCGCCCGGTATTCTTTTCTACTTCTCAGCACGGCCAGGCCGCGCCGGAGTTTGGCGGCCGCTCGGCAGGCACGCTGCAGGATGCGTTTGATATTGAAGCGCTGAAGGCGCTGGATATCATCATCACCTGTCAGGGTGGCGATTACACCAGTGACATCTATCCTAAGCTGCGCGCGGCGGGCTGGAATGGCTACTGGATTGATGCGGCTTCCACTCTGCGCATGAAAGATGATGCCATTATCATTCTCGATCCGGTCAACCATAAGGTGATCCACGACGGCCTCGATAAAGGGATTAAAACCTTCGTCGGCGGCAACTGCACCGTCAGCCTGATGCTGATGTCGCTGGGCGGCCTGTTTGAAAACAATCTGATTGAGTGGGCGTCAGTGGCGACCTACCAGGCGGCTTCCGGCGGCGGCGCGCGCCATATGCGCGAGCTGTTGACCCAGATGGGCATGCTGCACAATCACGTGGCGAAAGAGCTGCAGGACCCGGCTTCTGCCATCCTCGATATTGAACGCAAAGTCACCGAGCTGAGCCGCACCGGCGTGCTGCCAACCGATAACTTCGGCGTGCCGCTGGCGGGCAGCCTGATCCCATGGATCGACAAGCAGCTGGATAACGGCCAGACGCGTGAAGAGTGGAAAGGGCAGGCGGAAACCAACAAAATTCTGCGTACCAGCAGCGTGATCCCAGTGGATGGCCTGTGCGTCCGCGTCGGTGCGCTGCGCTGCCACAGCCAGGCCTTTACGCTGAAGCTGAAAAAAGATGTGCCGCTGGGCGAAATTGAGCAGATGCTGGCTTCGCACAACGAATGGGTGAAAGTGGTGCCGAACGACCGTGAGATCTCCATGCGTGAACTGACCCCAGCCGCCGTGACCGGCACGCTGAACACCCCGGTTGGCCGCTTGCGTAAGCTGAACATGGGGCCGGAGTATCTCTCTGCCTTCACCGTGGGCGATCAGCTGCTGTGGGGCGCGGCCGAGCCGCTGCGCCGCATGTTACGCCTGTTGGTCGGTTAAAAGTTGTGACGCTTCCCCCGTTTTGACGCGGGGGAAGATGTCACCCTGTATCTTAGTGCTCCAGCGTTTTCATTAAAACCAGATCCACCCGTAATCTCTTTTCTGACGATCCTCTGCGTCAGATTTCAGCATCTTAACCGTGCCACGGGCGCTGCCCTCCGGCCTTTTTAAGAATGCACTTAGCTTCCTGCTTCTCGCCTCTACAACAACAAACGTGGATCTGAAAGAAATATATTTACGCTTTCAGGCAGGGTTATTGTTGTGCCCTGGCTATGCTTAAAACGTCACTCTCCCAGAATAATTTTGCTTTATGAACGGTTAGTTTGTTGCGCGCGGCGGCGGTTTTTTCCAAGGGAAGGTCCGGTCCTGCCAGCGTGATTTAGGCTCAATGAAGAGCAGTGCATGGGTTATGCCTTCCCTGGCTTAATTTTCGCCTGCCGACCATCACGGGAAGAAAGTCATGTCAGAGCTTGTAGATCGCAATGTTATCAATGCATTAGTTTCTGGTCATTTTGCTGACCCCTTTTCCCTGCTGGGTATGCACCAGACCGCAAGCGGTCTTGAAGTGCGCGCCCTGTTGCCGGATGCCACTGAAGTTTGGGTGATCGATACCCGTACCGGGCAAAAGTGCGTGCAGCTGGAGTGCCAGGACTCACGCGGTTTCTTTCATGGCGTGGTACCGCGCCGGAAAAATCCCTTTCGCTATCAGCTGGCCGTCACCTGGCACGGCGAGCAAAACCTGATTGATGATGCCTACCGCTTTGGCCCACTGCTGCCGGAAATGGACAGCTGGCTGCTGGCGGAAGGCACGCACCTGCGTCCCTACGAAACCATGGGGGCGCATGCCGACGTCATTGATGGGGTGATCGGCACGCGCTTTGCGGTGTGGGCGCCGAACGCGCAGCGCGTCTCGGTGGTCGGCGAGTTTAACTTTTGGGACGGCCGCCGCCATCCGATGCGCCTGCGGCGGGAAATTGGCGTCTGGGAACTGTTTGTCCCCGCCGCCCGCACCGGGCAGCTGTATAAATTTGAGATCATCGATAAAGACGGCCAGCTGCGGCTGAAGGCTGACCCGTATGCCTTTGAAGCGCAGATGCGCCCGCAAACGGCCTCAATGATCTGCGGTATCCCGGAAAAAACCACGCTCTCGCCGGAGCGCCAGCGCGCCAACGGCTTTGATGCCCCGATCTCGATTTACGAGGTTCACCTCGGCTCCTGGCGCCGCCACACCGATAACCACTTCTGGCTCAGCTACAAAGAGCTGGCGGAGCAGCTGGTGCCCTATGTTAAAGAGATGGGCTTCACCCACCTTGAACTGCTGCCGATTAATGAGCATCCGTTCGACGGCAGCTGGGGCTACCAGCCGCTGGGAATGTATGCGCCGACGCGCCGCTTTGGCACCCGCGACGAGTTCCGGGAATTTATCACCGCCGCGCACCAGGCCGGGCTGAACGTGCTGCTCGACTGGGTGCCGGGCCACTTTCCATCCGATGATTTTGGCCTGGCGAAGTTTGACGGCACCGAGCTGTACGAGCACGGCGACCCGCGTGAAGGCTTTCACCAGGACTGGAACACGCTGATCTATAACTTTGGGCGCCGCGAGGTCAGCAACTATCTGGCGGGCAATGCGCTCTACTGGGTGGAGCGCTTTGGCATCGACGGGCTGCGCGTGGATGCCGTGGCATCGATGATCTATCGCGACTACAGCCGCGCCGAAGGTGAGTGGGTGCCAAACCACCTTGGCGGGCGCGAGAATCTTGAAGCAATCTCTTTCCTGCGCTACACCAACCGCACGCTGGGCCACGCCGCGCCCGGCTCAATTACCGTGGCGGAGGAGTCGACCGATTTTGGCGGCGTGTCGCGTCCGCAGGAGATGGGTGGGCTGGGCTTCTGGTTTAAGTGGAACCTCGGCTGGATGCACGACACTCTCGACTATATGTCGCTCGACCCGATTTATCGCCGCCATCATCACGACCTGATGACCTTCGGCATGCTCTACAACTACACCGAAAACTTTGTGCTGCCGCTGTCGCACGATGAAGTGGTCCACGGCAAGCGCTCGATCCTCGACCGCATGCCGGGCGATGCCTGGCAGAAGTTCGCTAACCTGCGCGCCTATTACGGCTGGATGTTCGGCTTCCCCGGCAAAAAGCTGCTGTTTATGGGCAACGAGTTTGCCCAGGGGAAAGAGTGGAACCACGATACCAGCCTGGACTGGCATCTGCTGGAGGGCGAAGACGGCTGGCACAACGGCGTGCAGCGGCTGGTGCGCGATCTTAACCACACTTATCAGGCCAACCCGCCGCTCTATCAGCAGGATTTTGATCCGGCCGGTTTTGAGTGGCTGGTGGTGGATGATTTCGATAACTCGGTATTTATTTTTGTGCGCCGCGACCGCGACGGCAATGAGCTGATCGTCGCCAGCAACTTTACTCCCGTACCGCGCTACAACTACCGCTTTGGGGTGTCTGGTGCCGGGCGCTGGCGTGAAGTGCTGAATACCGATTCTGGCCACTATCACGGCAGTAACAATGGCAATCTTGGCACCCTCAGCACCGACGACTGGGGCAGCCATAACCGCAGCCACTCGCTGAGCATAACGCTGCCGCCGCTCGCTACGCTGTGGCTGGTGCGGGAGGCTGAATGACGCCCATCCGCAGCGGTGAACCCTTTCCGCAGGGGGCCAGCTATGATGGCAGAGGGGTGAACTTTACCCTGTTTTCGCAGCACGCCGAGCGCGTGGAGCTGTGCCTGTTTGATGCTGCCGGTAGCGAAACCCGCGTTGATCTGCCGGCGCGCAGCGGGGATATCTGGCACGGCTATCTGCCCGCCGTGCGCCCCGGTCAGCGCTACGGCTACCGGGTACACGGCCCCTGGCAGCCGCAGATCGGCCAGCGCTTTAACCCGGCTAAGCTGCTGCTCGATCCACGAGCGTGCGAAGTGGTGGGCGAGGTGACTGACCACCCGTGTTTCCAGTGTGGCGTGCAGCAGCCAGACCCGACTGACAGCGGGCCGCTGGCACCGAAAAGCGTGGTGCTGGCGAATGATTTCGACTGGGAAGATGATGTCGCGCCACGCATACCCTGGGGCAGCACGGTGATTTATGAGGCGCACGTGCGTGGGCTGACTAAACTCCATCCTGAGCTGCCGGAAGCGATCCGCGGCACCTACGCTGCGCTGGGTCATCCGGTGATGATTGACTATTTCAAGCGCCTCGGCATTACCACCCTCGAACTGCTGCCCGTCGCCAGCTTCGCCAGCGAGCCGCGCCTGCTGCGCCAGGGCTTAAGCAACTACTGGGGCTACAACCCGCTGGCCTGCTATGCGCTGGAGGCGCGCTACGCTTCCGGGCGTAATGAGCTGCACCCCAGGCGTGAATTTCAGCAGGCGGTAAAGGCGCTGCACAAAGCGGGGATTGAAGTGATCCTCGACGTGGTGTTCAACCATACCGCCGAGCTGGAAGAGACCGGCCCGACCCTGTCGATGCGCGGCATCGATAACCAGAGCTATTACTGGCTGGACGAGCAGGGCGCGTACCGCAACTGGACCGGCTGCGGCAACACGCAGAACCTCAGCCACCCTGCGGTGATGGCGTGGGCGCTCGACTGCCTGCGCTATTGGGTGGAGGAGTGCCATATCGACGGTTTTCGGTTCGACCTCGCCACCGTGCTGGGGCGCACGCCGGACTACCGGGCGGAGGCGCCGCTGTTCCAGGCGATCGTCGCCGATCCGCTGCTCTCGGCCTGCAAGCTGATTGCCGAACCGTGGGACATCGGCCCCGGCGGCTACCAGGTGGGTAATTTCCCGCCACCGTTTGCCGAGTGGAACGACCATTTTCGCGATGCGGCGCGGCGCTACTGGCTGCACGGCGAGCTCAGCAACGGCGATTTCGCCCGCCGTTTTGCCGGATCCAGCGATGTGTTCCAGCGCGCCCAGCGCCAGCCCTCCAGCAGCATCAATCTGATCACCGCGCACGACGGCTTTACGCTGCGTGATGTGGTCAGCTACGGGCAAAAGCATAACGAGGCCAACGGCGAGGATAACCGCGACGGCAGTAACAGCAATTTCAGCCACAACCACGGCGTGGAAGGCTTGCAGGCACCGTTGCTGGTTACCGAGCATCGGCGGCGCAGCGTGCATGCGCTGCTGACCACGCTGCTGCTGGCGCAGGGAACGCCGATGCTGCTGGCCGGGGATGAACACGGCCACAGCCAGCACGGAAATAATAATGCCTATTGCCAGGACAACCCACTGACGTGGCTGGACTGGCAGCGGCAAGACCGCGGTTTATTTGCCTTCACTGCCGCTTTGATCCATCTGCGTCGCCGCATCCCGGCGCTGCAGCAGGATAGCTGGTGGCAGGAGGGAGATGGCAACGTTGAGTGGCTGAACAGCCAGGGGCTGCCGCTCAGCGCTGCGGAGTGGGAGCAGGGTGTGCATCGTTTGCAGATCCAGCTTTCACAGCATTGGTTGATAACCTGCAACGCCACCGAAGAAGTGTGCGACCTGGTGTTACCTCAGGGGCAATGGCATGCCATTCCTCCCTTCGCCGGGGATGATAACCCGATTCTGTTAACTGTCTGGCATGGAGCCGCGCACGGTGTGTGCGTGTTCCAGAAACAATCATAAATAGGAGTCAGACATGAGCAAATTAGATAAGAACGACCCTGTCATGCTGGCAAGACAATTGCCAACCCAAACTGTCGCCCTGATCCTCGCTGGCGGTCGCGGAACGCGCTTAAGAGACCTGACTGCCAAACGCGCTAAGCCCGCCGTTCACTTCGGCGGTAAATTCCGCATCATCGACTTTGCGCTCTCCAACTGCCTGAACTCCGGCATCCGGCGCATCGCGGTGATCACCCAATATCAGTCGCATACGCTGGTGCAGCATATCCAGCGCGGCTGGTCTTTCCTCAATGAAGAGATGAATGAGTTTGTCGACCTGCTGCCCGCCCAGCAGCGCCTGTCGACGGAACACTGGTATCGCGGCACGGCGGATGCGGTGACGCAGAACCTCGATATTATCCGCCGCTATCGCGCCAAGTACATCGTGATCCTCGCCGGGGACCACATCTACAAGATGGACTACTCGCGCATGCTGATCGACCACGTCGATAGCGGCGCGCGCTGCACCATCGCCTGCCTGCCGGTGCCGCTGCATGAGGCCAGCGCCTTTGGCGTGATGAAGGTGGATGACGACAACAAAGTGGTCGAATTCCTTGAGAAACCGGACAGCCCGCCGTCGATGCCCGGCGATGACAGCAAAGCCTTAGCCAGCATGGGCATCTACGTCTTTGATGCCGACTACCTGTACGGGCTGCTGGAAGATGACATGGAGCTGCCGGAGTCGAATCACGATTTTGGCAAAGATCTGCTGCCGAAAATCGTTGCCAGCGGTGAGGCGTTCGCACACTCCTTCAGCATCTCCTGCGTGCAGCAGGATGAGACGGCAGAACCTTACTGGCGCGACGTCGGCACGCTGGAGGCCTACTGGAAAGCTAACCTCGATCTTGCCTCGGTAATGCCTGAGCTGGACATGTACGACAGCAGCTGGCCTATCCGTACCCATATGGAGCCGCTGCCGCCGGCCAAGTTTGTGCAGGACCGCTCGGGCAGTCACGGTATGACGATGAATTCACTGGTATCGGGGGGCTGCATTATCTCCGGTTCGGTGGTAGTGAACTCGGTGCTGTTCTCACGGGTTCGGATTAACTCCTTCTGCAATATTGAGTCGTCGGTATTACTGCCGGACGTGGTGGTAGGTCGCTCCTGCCGCCTGCGCCGCTGCGTGATTGACCGCGCCTGCGAGCTGCCAGAAGGGACGGTGATTGGCGAAAACCCGGACGATGATGCCCGACGTTTCCACCGGTCTGAAGAAGGAATAGTGCTGGTCACCCGGACGATGCTGGCGAAGCTCGGATGGCGTTAGTCAGGTATGTGCTTGAATAAAGGAGCCGATAATGCAGGTGTTACATGTCTGTTCAGAAATTTTCCCGCTGCTGAAAACCGGCGGGCTTGCTGATGTTGTTGGGGCATTACCGGCGGCGCAAATTGCGGAAGGCACCGATACCCGGGTATTAATTCCAGCGTTTCCGGCGCTGAAAAAAGGCATCCCCAACACCGAGGTGGTGGCGAAGATGCAAACTTTTGCGGGCGAAGTTGAGCTGCTGTTTGGGCACTTCAATGGGGTGGGGATCTACCTGATCGATGCGCCGGGCCTGTACGAGCGGCCCGGCAGCCCGTATCACGATGAGTCGCAGTTTGCCTATACCGATAACTACCTGCGCTTTGCGCTGTTAGGGTGGGTGGGGTGTGAACTGGGCTGCGGGCTGGATAGCCACTGGCGGCCCGATGTGGTGCATGCGCATGACTGGCATGCCGGCCTGACCTGTGCCTATCTGGCCGCTCGCGGGCGCCCGGCGAAGTCGGTGTTTACCGTGCACAACCTCGCCTATCAGGGGCTGTTTAAAGCGCACCACCTGGAAGAAATTCAGCTGCCGCAGTCGTTCTTCAATATGCACGGGCTGGAGTTCTTTGGTCAGATCTCCTACCTGAAAGCCGGGCTGTTTTACGCCGATCACATTACCGCCGTCAGCCCGACCTACGCGCGCGAGATAACCCTGCCGGAGTTCGGTTACGGCATGGAAGATCTGCTCAAACAGCGTCAGCTGGAGGGCAGGCTGACGGGGATCCTGAACGGTGTCGACCCGGCAATCTGGGACCCGCAGCAGGATTTACTGTTAAGCGCACGTTATAACCGTGACGTACTGGAAGCGAAGCAGGAGAATAAGCGCCAGCTGCAGGTGACGATGGGGTTGAAGACCGACGATAAAGTGCCGGTCTTCGCCGTGGTCAGCCGCCTGACCAAGCAGAAAGGTCTCGACCTGGTGCTGGAAGCGCTGCCCGGACTGCTGGAGCAGGGTGGACAACTGGTGCTGCTGGGGGCGGGGGATGCGGATATCCAGCAGGGATTCCTCGCCGCTGCCGCCGAGTATCCCGGCCAGGTGGGGGTGCAGATTGGCTATCACGAAGCGTTCTCGCACCGCATCATGGGCGGTGCCGATGTGATAATGGTGCCGAGCCGTTTTGAGCCGTGCGGGCTAACGCAGCTCTATGGCCTGAAATACGGCACGCTTCCGCTGGTGCGGCGCACCGGGGGGCTGGCCGATACGGTCAATGACAGTTCGCTGGAAAATTTAGCCGATGGCATCGCCAGCGGCTTTGTATTTGAAGACAGTAACGCCTGGTCATTACTGCGTGCTATCCGACGTGCTTTTGTACTCTGGTCCCGTCCTTCATTGTGGCGCTACGTTCAGCGTCAGGCGATGGGGATGGATTTTAGCTGGCAGGTGGCTGCGGTGGCCTACCGCGATCTCTATCAACGTTTGTTGTAACCAGTAAATGGGAAAATTGATATGAACGCACCTTTCTCCTACGCCTCCCCGACGCTCAGCGTAGATGCACTTAAGCATTCGATTGCCTATAAACTGATGTTCACCATCGGTAAAGATCCCTCAATCGCCAACAAGCATGAGTGGCTTAACGCCACGCTGCTGGCGGTGCGTGACCGCATGGTGGAGCGCTGGCTGCGATCAAACCGTGCGCAGCTGTCGCAGGACGTGCGCCAGGTATACTACCTGTCGATGGAGTTTCTGGTCGGGCGCACGCTGTCGAATGCGCTGCTGGCGATGGGTATCTATGACGATGCCAAAGCGGCGCTTGATGAGATGGGCTTTGACCTCGAAGAGCTGATTGAAGAAGAGAGCGACCCCGGCCTGGGCAACGGCGGTTTGGGCCGTCTGGCGGCCTGCTTCCTCGACTCGCTGGCAACCCTCGGCCTGCCGGGGCGCGGCTACGGCATCCGCTACGAATACGGCATGTTTAAGCAGAATATCGTCGACGGCCGCCAGGCCGAGTCGCCGGACTACTGGCTGGAGTACGGTAATCCGTGGGAGTTCGAGCGCTTTAACACCCGCTACAAAGTGCGCTTCGGCGGGCGTATCCAGCAGGAGGGCAGCCGCGCCCGCTGGGTGGAAACCGAAGAGGTGCTGGCGACCGCGTATGACCAGATTATCCCCGGATACGACACCGATGCTACCAACACGCTGCGGCTGTGGGGCGCGCAGGCGAGTAATGAAATTAACCTCGGTAAGTTTAACCAGGGGGATTACTTCGCGGCGGTGGAAGATAAAAACCACTCGGAGAACGTGTCGCGCGTGCTCTACCCGGATGACTCCACCTACTCAGGCCGCGAGCTGCGCCTGCGCCAGGAGTATTTCCTGGTGTCTGCCACGGTGCAGGATATCCTCCACCGCCACTGGGCGATGCACCAGACCTTTGACAACCTCGCGGACAAAATCGCGCTGCACCTCAACGATACTCACCCGGTGCTGGCGATCCCCGAGCTGATGCGCTTACTGATCGACGAGAACAAATTTACCTGGGATGACGCGTTCGAAGTCACCTGCCAGGTGTTCTCTTACACCAACCACACGCTGATGCAGGAAGCGCTGGAAACCTGGCCGGTAGATATGATCGGCAAGATCCTGCCCCGCCATCTGCAAATCATCTTTGATATTAACGACTACTTCCTGAAGACCATTCAGGAGTATTACCCGGATGACTGGGCGCTGCTGTCGCGGATCTCGATCATCGACGAGAACAACGGCCGGCGCATTCGCATGGCGTGGCTGGCGGTGGTGGTCAGCCACAAGGTCAACGGCGTCTCCGAGCTGCACTCCAACCTGATGGTGCAGTCACTGTTTGCCGACTTCGCCACCCTGTTCCCCGGCCGCTTCTGCAACAAAACCAACGGCGTGACGCCGCGCCGCTGGCTGGCGCTGGCCAACCCGGCGCTCTCCGACGTGCTGGATGACACCATTGGCCGCAACTGGCGTACCGAGCTGAGCCAGCTCGCCGAGCTGGAGCAGCACATCGACTACCCGGAATTTATTCAGCAGGTCAGCGCCGCCAAGCTGGCGAATAAAAAGCGCCTTGCCGCCTGGGTGAGCCAGAAGATGGATATCGTTATCGATCCGCGCGCGATGTTCGATGTGCAGATCAAGCGTATCCACGAGTACAAGCGCCAGTTGCTCAACGTGCTGCATGTCATCACCCGCTATAACCGCATCAAAGCGGACCCGACCGCCGACTGGGTGCCGCGCGTGAACATCTTCGCCGGGAAAGCCGCCTCGGCTTATTTTATGGCGAAGCATATTATTCATCTGATCAACGATGTGGCGCAGGTGATCAACAACGATCCGCAGGTGAAGAACAAGCTGAAGGTGGTGTTTATTCCCAACTATGGCGTCAGTATCGCGCAGATCATTATTCCGGCGGCCGATCTCTCTGAGCAGATTTCGCTGGCGGGCACCGAGGCTTCCGGCACCAGTAACATGAAGTTTGCGCTTAACGGCGCGCTCACTATCGGTACGCTGGACGGGGCTAATGTCGAAATGCAGGAGCACGTCGGTGAGGAGAATATCTTTATCTTTGGTAACACCACGCCGCAGGTGGAGGCGCTGCGCGCCAGCGGCTACAACGGGCGTGATTTTTATGAGAAAGATGCCGAGCTGCATCAGGCGCTGACGCAGATCGCTACCGGGCTATTCAGCCCGCAGGAGCCGGGGCGCTATCACAATATCTTTGATTCGCTGGTCAGTCTTGGCGACCACTATCAGCTGCTGGCCGACTACCGTAGCTATGTAGATATGCAGGATGAGGTGGATAAGCTGTATCGTAATCAGGAGGAGTGGACGCGTCGTGCGGTGCACAACATCGCCAATATGGGCTACTTCTCGTCGGATCGTACCATCCAGGAGTATGCGGATGAGATCTGGGCGATTAAGCCGGTGCGGCTGTAGCTGAACGGGTAAGGGCGAGGCATGCCTCGCCCCTACGTAATGTCACCGCTGTAATGACGCAGGGCTCGGGCTTGCCTCGCCCCTACGTAATGTCACCGCTGCAATGACGCAGGGGTCGGGCATGCCCGACCCAATTTTCTATTACGACGCTAACGACAGTACAGTGGGTTTTTTACCGTGCTGCGCCAGCCATTCGGTGACGCGCGCCTGCTGTTCATCGGTCAGCCACATCCCCTCTTTGGTACGGCGCCAGATGGCATCATCGGTGGCACGCACCCACTCATGATCCACCAGGTAACGCAGCTCCGCCTCGTAAAAGTGGTGACCAAACAGCTCGCCGAGATCTTCCAGGCTGGTGGCATCCTTCAGCAACACTTCGCTATTGCTGCCGTAGGTGCGCGCATAGTGACGTGCCATCGCTTCCGTAATGAACGGGAAGCGGCGACGCAGGCTGGCGGCGTAATCTTCACGCGTACCGGCAAAGTTTCCGCCCGGCAGCACGCAGCTTTTGGTCCAGGCTGCTCCGATATTCGGATAATACTTGCTGAGTTTTTCCATCGCATGCTCGGCCAGCTTACGATAGGTGGTCAGCTTGCCGCCAAATACCGAGAGCAGCGGCGCCTGACCGGCATCGTCGTGCACGTCGAGCGTGTAGTCACGGGTAATGGCCTGCGGAGAATCGGATTCATCATCACACAGCGGACGCACGCCGGAGTAAGTCCAGACGATATCGTCTTTCACCAGGTCCTGTTTGAAGTGCGCGTTAAACACCTTGAGCAGATAGTCGATCTCGTTATCGTCAATCTTCACGCTCTGCGGGTCGCCCTGGTATTCAACGTCGGTGGTGCCGATAATCGAGAACTCGTCCATCCACGGGATAACAAACACAATACGGTTATCTTCATTTTGCAGAATGTACGCCTGCTTCTGGGTATGCACGCGCGGCACCACAATGTGGCTGCCTTTGATCAGGCGGATACCGTAAGGGGATTTCAGCTTCAGGCTGTCATCAAACAGCTGCTTCACCCACGGGCCGGCGGCATTCACCAGGCCTTTTGCCTGCCAGGTGAAGGTTTTGCCGCTGTCGACGTCTTCAGCTTCCACCTTCCACAGGCCGTTTTCACGCCATGCGCGCGTCACGCGGGTGCGGGTACGTACTTCGCCGCCGCGCTTTTCAATTTCCTGCGCGTTGAGCACCACCAGGCGCGCATCATCCACCCAGCAGTCGGAATATTCGAAACCGCGCACAATTTCCGGTTTTAATACCGAATCTGAGCCAAAGCGCAAACTTTTACTGCCCGGCAGGCTGGTGCGTTTGCCCAGATGATCGTACATAAACAGACCCACGCGGATCATCCACGCCGGGCGCAGGTGCGGGCGGTGCGGCAGGCGGAATCGCATCGGGAAGGCAATATGCGGCGCCATTTTCAGCAGTACTTCACGTTCGGCCAGCGCTTCGCTCACCAGACGGAATTCGTAATGTTCCAGATAGCGCAGGCCACCGTGGATCAGTTTAGAACTGGCAGAAGAGGTGGCGCAGGCGAGGTCTTGCGCCTCCAGCATCAGCACCGACAGTCCGCGCCCGGCAGCATCAGCCGCAATACCGGCACCGTTAATACCGCCGCCGATTACGATCAGATCTTTGGTTTCCACGTCATCTCCTCCGATGTTCGGAATCTTTCAATAATGTTCGTTTTCGAGCATTATATTAGTCGGAAACCAACATTGATGCCAGCGTTAACCTAATAAAAACATTTATGCGTGATGCAGGTAACATTATTAACCCAAGAAAAAGGCTTTCTCCCCGATCACTGCCGGGTTATTGTGCGCCGCCTTCGGGCTACAATGGGAACTTATTCGCTCCCTTTTTTAGCTTGTGACGAGAACCCACCATGGAACAATTTGAGTGCATCAGCGTGCAGCAGGCACAGCAGAAACTGGCAGACGGCAGCGCGCTGCTGGTCGATATTCGTGACCCACAAAGTTACGCAGCCGGGCATGCCAGTGGCGCATTTCACCTGACGAATGACTCCCTGCCCGCCTTCCTTGCCCGGGCTGAATCTGTCCCGGCAGTGCTGGTGATGTGCTACCACGGCAACAGCAGCAAAGGGGCCGCGCAGTACCTGCTGACCCAGGGTTTTGCCGAGGCTTACAGCATTGATGGCGGTTTCGATGCCTGGCGCAGCGCCTTCCCCCAGCAGGTAGACGCGCAATAACGCGCATTTTGGCTCGCGGCGTTACCCCTGCAACTTGTCGGGTGAAAAAGCTATACTGCCGCCTTTGTTTGCTCAGGATTAAAGGAAGCCGTCCTAACTATGCGCATTACTCACTTTACGCATCTGCGCCCGGCCCAGGCGTTCGTTGACTATATGGCCACGCGCGGCGTTACGCTGCGCATCGAGCACGACAGCGGCTATACGCTGTGGCTGGATGACGAATCGCAGCTGAATGTGGTCGAAAACGAACTTAACCTGTTTATCCGCGACCCTAACCATGTGCGCTACCAGGCGGCGAGCTGGCAGAGCGGCACCACCGACAGCGGCATTCAGTATCAGCATACCTCCCTGATGGCCAACGTGCGCGACTGCGCCGGGCCGTTAACCCTGCTGATCATGGGCGCCTCGATTCTGGTGTTTATCCTGATGCAGATTTTTGGCGACGAGGCGGTGATGCGGGTGCTGTCGTGGCCGGATGTCGATCAGCATCTGGAGCTGTGGCGCTGGTTCAGCCACGCGCTGCTGCACTTCTCGATGCTGCATATCCTGTTTAACCTGATGTGGTTCTGGTATCTCGGTGGCGCGGTGGAAAAACGCCTCGGCAGCGGTAAGCTGTTGGTGATCGCCCTGATTTCGGCGCTGCTGAGCGGCTGGATGCAGGCGAAGTTCAGCGGCGTGCTGTTTGGCGGCCTTTCCGGCGTGGTGTATGCACTGATGGGCTACAGCTGGCTGCGCGGGGAACGTGACCCGGAAAGTGGGATTGAACTGCAGCGCGGCCTGATGGCGTTCGCCGTCCTCTGGCTGCTGGTGGGTTATTTCGGCTGGTTTGGCCTGTCGATTGCCAATGCCGCGCACGTGACCGGCCTGCTGGTCGGGCTGGCAATGGCGTTTGTCGATACGCGACAGTTAAAAAAGAGGGGACGCGAGTGAAGCAGACACAACGACATGACGCCATCATCGAACTGGTGCGTCGTCAGGGCTATGTCAGTACCGAAGAGCTGGTGGAGCATTTTGAAGTCAGCCCGCAGACTATTCGCCGCGACCTGAACGACCTGGCGGAGCAGAATAAGATCCAGCGCCATCACGGCGGCGCGGCGCTGCCTTCCAGCTCGGAAAACAGCGCGTGGCAGGATCGTAAGATGATGTGGTCAGCGGAAAAAGCGCGCATTGCCCAGCGCGTTGCCAGCCAGATCCCGGACGGTGCCTCGCTGTTTATCGATATCGGCACCACGCCGGAAGCCGTGGCGCACGCGCTGATGAACCACAACAATCTGCGCATTGTGACCAATAATCTCAACGTGGCGGTACTGCTGATGGCGAAGCCGGATTTCCGGCTGATCCTCGCGGGTGGAGAAGTGCGCACCCGCGACGGGGGAATTATGGGGGAAGCAACGCTCGACTATATTTCTCAGTTCCGCCTCGACTACGGCATTCTTGGCATCAGCGGCATCGACCTTGACGGCTCGCTGCTCGACTTCGACTATCATGAAGTGCGCACCAAGCGCGCCATTATTGAAAACTCGCGCTGCGTGATGCTGGTCGCCGACCATTCAAAGTTTGGCCGCAATGCCATGGTTAACCTCGGGAATATGAGCCTGATCGACTATCTGTTTACCGATGAAGCTCCGCCGCCAAGCGTGATGAAAACCATCGAGCAGCACGAAGTGCATCTGGAGCTGTGTTAACCCGTTATTACGCGTAGGGGCTGACCCTCTGTTTAGGTCAGCCCGACGGGGCGACCAGAAAAGCGGTCGACCCCTACAAACGTGGTCGACCGCTCAATTCACACCCATCCCCATCAAATGCAGCAGCTGCTGCGCCTGCTGTACCGCTTCCTGACGGTGAACCACGCCGAGCTTCTGATACAGATTACGAATATGCGTTTTGATCGTGGTGGCCGCCACATCCAGCTCGCCAGCGATCTGATCGTTGCTGTAGCCGGAATAAATCAGCCCCAGCACCTGCCACTCGCGCAGCGTCAGCGGGCTGGTACGGATCAGCTCCGGCACCTGCGGATGCGTCAGCAGGCGGGTGACAAAGGTTTCGTCAAAATGGGCAAACTTGTGGCGATGATGCTGATTGATGTCGCGCAGGATGCGCTGCGCCCGGCGCTGTTCCATCTCCGGCAGCGTGTGCAGCTGGATAAGCTGACGCAGCTGCTGCGCCATCGCTTCGCCCTCCACCACAAAATGGCTGATAAAGCCGGTGCGGTTCGCCAGCGTCAGCGCCTCAATCAGCGCCTGCTGAGCCTCGCCTTTGCGCCCGGCCTGCCAGTAAAGCGCATTGGCCAGCAGCAGGTTGCGGTTGAGGTCGCTGGTAAGCTGAAGGCGGCGCGCATTGTCATTCAGCTCGTCCAGCACCACTTCCGCCTCGTCAAGCTGCCCCAGCATAATCTGGGCGCGGGCGATATTGCGCCACTGCCCCTGCAGGAAATGGTTATCGGCGTCCGCCGGTTTCTGCGTCAGCCGCAGCCAGTTGGCGGCGGCGCTGCGGTCCTCGTTCATCTGCCAGTAAATCACCCGCGCTTCATCGGCGTTGGTTACCCAGTCGCTGTGATAGTGGCCGTTGCTGAGCAGATTTTCACAGCGCGTCAGGTAGCGGCGGGCATTATCGAGATCGCCACGTGCCAGCGCGCATTTCGCCAGCACCGAAAGGCACTGCAGCTGCTGCTGCGGGTGGAAGTTTTCCAGCACCTTCAGCCCGGCGCGCGCGGATTTCTCCGCCTCGTCAAGATTGGCCCACGACAGCAGCAGCTGGGCGCGGATGCGCAGCAAAAACTCGTGCATCGGCAGCTGCTCCAGACCTTCCTCGGCGATCAGCCGGAAAGCCTGCTCCTGGGTATCCCAGGCGGTTTGCAGATAGCCCTGAGCAATAAGGATTTCGCTCTGCTGCAGCAGTGCCCACAAAGCATAATGGCAGACGCCCTGCTGACGGGCCATCTGCGCGGTCTGCTGCATCATCGCCAGCGCCTGCGCCAGCTCGCCGCGGCAGTGCAGCACTTCGCCGCGCACCGAGGTCGCCACTATGCGGCTGAAGTCGCAGGAGAGCGGCAGCGTATCGAGCGCCAGCGTGGCGAGGCGGTCGGCCTCATCCGGGCGCCCGGCGTTGATCGCCACCTGGGCGCGCAGCGCATTGAACTCGGCGCTGAGCAGCGCATCGACCGTCACCTTTTCCAGCGCCATCTCCTGTTCGGCGCGCGCCAGCAGCAGGTCAACTTCATCGTAGCGATGCTGGCTTTGCGCCAGCCATGCCTGCAGCAGGATCAGGCGCGGATGGTCGACCAGCTGACGCCACGGCAGCGCCTTCAGCCCTTTTTCCAGCAGCGTCAGTTCGCTGTGGTTGAACAGCGTCCAGGCGTGACGCAGTAGGATATCGCGCAGCAGGGCGGTATCTTCCGCCGCCAGCGCGTGGTGAATCGCTTCGCCGGCATAGCCCAGCGCCATCCAGCCCTCGGCGGCGGCGCGGTGAATGGTGTGCAGTTCGCTGCCCAACTCCCACTGGCAGCGCTGACGCAGGAAGGAGGCAAACAGCGGGTGGAAGTTAAACCACTCGCCGCTCTCATCCATGCGCTGTAAAAATAGCCCCTGGCGCTCCGTCTCTTCCAGCCGCCGCTGGCCGTTCTCTTCGCCGGTCAGGCGGGCAATCAGCGCATCGTTCATTGAGCGCAGCACCGAGCTGCGCAGCAGGAAATTACGCGTGCCTTCGTCAACGCAGTCCAGCACCTCGTCGACCAGATAGTCGGAAAGGTGGCTGGCGTTAATCCCGGCCAGCCGCTGTGCCGACTGATGCGCCGGGGTGTTTGACTGGCGTGCCGACAGCGCAATCAGCTGCAGGGCGGTCGCCCAGCCAGCCACTTCATCGCACAGGCGCTGCGAATCAACTTCAGCAATGGGCTGCTGCAGGCGAGCGGCAAAAAAGGCGCCGGTTTCCTGATGCGTAAACGCCAGCGACTGGCTGTTGATCTCCAGCAGCTGATCGCGCACGCGCAGGTTGGCAATACCCAGTGAGGGCAGGTTGCGCGACAGGATCACCAGCGTCAGGTTCTCGGGCTGATGACGGATAAAGAAGCGCATCGCCTGGTGAATGGCGTCATTGGTCAGCAGATGGTAGTCGTCAATCACGATCGACAGCGGGCGCTGCCATTCGGACAGCTCAATAAACAGCTGAGCGAACAGCCCGTTGAGGCTGGCGTACTGACGTTTTTGCGCCAGCGCTTCGCTGCGCACGCAGTGGCCGTCCGTTGCCTGCTGTACCGCGGCCATAAAATAGCTGGCGAAGCGCTCAGGATAGTTGTCGCTGTCGTCAAGGGAGTACCAGCCCAGGCCACTCTTTTCTGCCGCCCACTGGGCGATGAGTGTGGTTTTGCCATAGCCAGCCGGGCTGGTCACCAGTACCAGCCGATAAAGGTTGCTGTTGGACAGCCGGGCGATCAGGCGATCGCGCAGCAGCGTGTTCTCTAACCTCAGGGGTCTGCTTAGTTTTGCTGGTATCAACATGAGTTACACTTCATTGTGTGATGATACATCGTGAAATAAAGGGAATTATTTTACAGCGCGTAATTAAGACACCATTGACCATCAACCCGGTTATTGCAAGACAGAGCGATCGCGGATGCTCGGTAAGTTGCACCTCATCACATTTCCTGACGTAATTTTTACTGCGCGCGACGCTGGCGCGATCAATTGAATCACCCATAATTACATCAGCAGCACGCTTCCTCCCCCATCTTGCTATCCGGGCGTGCAGTCACACCTGCACCCCCTGACCGTGCGCTTTTCCGGGCTGCCCGCCCGGCAGGTTGAGTCCCTCTAGTTGCTTTTTTTGATTTATTTTTGGCTCATCGCATGATGCGGTGAGCTTTTTTTCGGTTTGCCGTCTTAACTCTATTCTGGGGCCAAATTTTCAGCTACGCCCTGTCACTCCTCCCTGATAAAAAATGCCGGAGGAGGATGTTCTGTCATTCCGCAACGTTAGCATGTGCGCATAAGTAACTAATTTAAGAGGGACGGTATGTCGCAACAGAAATTCAGTAAGGCACGTTTCGACGCTGCCTTGACGCGTCAATGGCAGCATTTAGGGTACTCCTCTGCCAATGAGATGACCTCCCACCAGTGGTGGCAGGCGATAAGCGGGGCGCTGGCGGAACTGCTGGCCGCGCAGCCGGTGGTGAAAAGCGCCAGGACACAGCGCCATGTGAACTACATCTCCATGGAGTTTCTGATTGGCCGCCTGACCGGTAATAACCTGCTGAACCTCGGCTGGTATGACGAAGTGAAGGCGGCACTGGCAGAGCATCAGCGCGACCTGAGCGAATTGCTGGAAGAGGAAGTGGATCCGGCGCTGGGCAATGGCGGTCTGGGGCGCCTTGCCGCCTGCTATCTCGACTCGATGGCAACCGTCGGCCAGTCGGCAACCGGCTACGGTCTTAACTATCAGTACGGTCTGTTCCGCCAGTCGTTCAACGACGGCAAGCAGATTGAAGCCCCCGATGACTGGCATCGTGCCAGCTATCCGTGGTTCCGCCATAACGCGGCGCTGGATGTGAACGTCGGTATCGGCGGTAAAGTGGTGAAAACCGGCAATGGCGGCTTGCGCTGGGAGCCGGACTTCACCCTGCGCGGTGAAGCCTGGGATCTGCCGGTTACCGGCTATCGCAACGGCGTGGTGCAGCCGCTGCGTCTGTGGCAGGCGGTGCATGCTCATCCTTTCGACCTGACGCTGTTTAACGAGGGGAAATTCCTGAAGGCGGAGCAGCAGGGCATTGATGCGGCGAAGCTGACTAAAGTGCTGTATCCCAACGACAACCATCAGGAAGGCAAGCGCCTGCGCCTGATGCAGCAGTATTTCCAGTGCGCCTGCTCAGTGGCGGATATTCTGCGCCGTCACCACCTGGCCGGGCGCAGCATCCATCAGCTGCCCGACTTTGAAGTTATCCAGCTGAATGATACTCACCCGACCATCGCCATCCCGGAAATGCTGCGCGTGCTGCTGGATGAGCATCAGCTAAGCTGGGATGACGCCTGGGCCATCACCAGCCGCACCTTCGCTTACACTAACCACACGCTGATGCCGGAAGCGCTGGAGCGCTGGGATGAGAAGCTGGTACGCAGCCTGCTGCCGCGCCACTTTACGCTGATCAAAGAGATCGACCGCCGCTTTAAAAAGTTGGTCGATAAGCAGTGGCCGGGCGATGAGAAAGTGTGGGCGAAGCTGGCGATTGTGCATCACAAACAGGTGCGCATGGCCAACCTCTGCGTGGTCAGCGGCTTTGCCGTTAACGGCGTGGCGGCGCTGCACTCGCAGCTGGTGGTGAAGGATCTGTTCCCGGAATATCACCAGCTGTGGCCGGAAAAATTCCACAACGTCACCAACGGCATCACGCCGCGCCGCTGGCTGAAGCAGTGTAATCCGGCGCTGGCCGGGCTGATTGACGACACGCTGAAGGTAGAGTGGGCCAACGATCTTGCTGCCCTGCAGGGGCTGGAGAAGTTTGCCGACGATAAGGCATTTCGGAAAAAATATCGTCAGATTAAACACGATAACAAGCTGCGGCTGGCGGCTTACATCGAGCAGCGCACCGGCATTGTGGTCAATCCCAGCGCGCTGTTTGATGTGCAGATCAAGCGCCTGCATGAGTACAAACGCCAGCACCTCGGGCTGATGCATATCCTCTCGCTGTATAAGCGGCTGCGCGACAATCCCCAGCTCGACGTGGTGCCGCGCGTGTTCCTGTTCGGTGCCAAAGCTGCGCCGGGCTACTACCTGGCGAAAAATATTATCTACGCCATCAACAAAGTGGCGGAGAAGATTAACCAGGATCCGCTGATCGGCGACAAGCTGAAAGTGGTGTTTATCCCCGATTACCGCATCACCGCCGCGGAGCTGATGATCCCGGCAGCGGACCTGTCAGAGCAGATCTCGACCGCCGGTTATGAAGCCTCCGGTACCGGCAATATGAAGCTGGCGCTGAACGGTGCGCTGACCGTGGGAACGCTGGACGGCGCCAACGTCGAGATCGCCGAGCAGGTGGGTGAAGAGAATATCTTTATCTTCGGCAACACCGTCGATGAGGTGAAGGCGCTGAAAGCGGGCGGCTATGACCCGATCAAGCTGCGTAAAAAAGATAAGCACCTCGACAGCCTGCTGAAAGAGCTGGAGAAAGGCTTCTTTAGCGATGGCGACAAGCACGCCTTCGATATGATGCTGCACAGCCTCGGCAAGGGGGGCGATCCCTGGCTGGTGCTGGCCGATTTTGCTGAATACTGCGCGGCGCAGCTGCAGGTGGAAGCGCTGTATCGTGACCAGGAAGCCTGGACGCGTGCGGCCATTCTTAACACAGCCCGCACCGGGATGTTCAGCTCGGACCGTTCGGTACGCGACTACCAGCAGCGTATCTGGCAGGCAAAACGCTAAGGAGCGGCTTATGGATGCAAAGAAGTTTGAGCAGGCCGCTGCGGCGGCCGGTATTTCAGCCAAATATATTAACGCCTTCGGCCAGCCGGAAGCGGTCAGCCGGGAGACGCGTGAGAAGCTGCTGGCGGCGATGAGTGAGCCGCTGAAGAGTGAGGATGCGCCGCTGCCGCCCTGCAAAGTTTTGTTGAAAAAGCGCGAGCAGCGGCTGGAGATTGGCGGCAAAGGGCGCTTTCAGTGGTGTTTTACCAGTGAAAAAGGACGCGAGTTTTACGGCGAGGTGAACGGCGGCGAGCAGATTCGCCTGCCGCAGAATCTGCCCAACGGCTACCATCAGCTGCTGCTGCGTCAGGGCAAAAAACAGTGGCCGTGCCGGATTATTATCGCGCCCAGGCGCTGTTATGAGCCGGCAGAACTCAAGCGCGGGCAGAAACTGTGGGGCGCCACCGTGCAGCTCTACACCCTGCGCTCGCAGCACAACTGGGGGATGGGGGATTTCAGCGATCTGAAACGCATGGTGACTGATATTGCGCAGCGCGGGGGGGCATTTATCGGCCTCAACCCGGTGCATGCGCTCTATCCGGCGATGCCGGAAAACGCCAGCCCTTACAGCCCGTCATCACGCCGCTGGCTTAACGTGATGTATATCGACGTCGCGGCAGTGCCTGATTTCCAGCACAGCGCTGCCGCCCAGCGCTGGTGGCAGCAGAAAAATACCCAGCAGGCGTTAAAAAAGGCGCGCGACACCGAGTGGGTGGATTACGCCACGGTGGGCGAGCTGAAGCTGCAAGGGCTGCGTCACGCCTGGCAATCTTTCCGCCAGCGCGATGAGCAGGATGCCACCCGCCAGCACTTCGCGCAGTTTGTTGCCGACGGCGGCGAGAGCCTGTTTTCGCAGGCGACCTACGATGCTTTGCACGCGGCGATGCTGAAGGAAGATGCCAGCCGCTGGGGCTGGCCGGTGTGGCCCGCCGACTATCAGCACGGCCAGAGTGAGGCGGTGCAGCAGTTCAGCCGCGATAACCCTGATGAGGTGCAGTTCTGGCTATGGCTGCAGTGGCTGGCGAATCGCCAGTTTGATGAGTGCTGGCAGCAGTGCCAGCAGCAGCAAATGCCGATTGGCCTGTATCGCGATTTAGCGGTCGGCGTGGCGGAGGGGGGCGCGGAGACCTGGAGCGATCGCGAGCTCTATCGCCTGAAGGCTTCGGTCGGTGCACCGCCGGATATCCTCGGTCCGCTGGGTCAGAACTGGGGCTTGCCGCCGATGGATCCGCACGTGATGACGGCACGCGGCTATCAGCCGTTTATCGATCTGCTGCGCGCCAATATGGCAAGCTGCGGCGCGCTGCGTATCGATCATGTGATGTCGCTGCTGCGCCTGTGGTGGATCCCCTACGGCGAGACCGCTAACTTCGGCGCCTACGTCTACTATCCGGTTGACGATCTGATGGCGATCCTCGCGCTGGAAAGCGAGCGCCATCAGTGCATGGTGATCGGCGAAGATCTCGGCACGGTGCCGGTGGAAATTGTCAGCAAGCTGCGCGATAACGGGGTTTATTCGTGGAAGGTGCTCTATTTCGAGCAGGAGGGGATGGACCGCTACCGTTCTCCAGCGGCGTGGCCACGTCAGTCGATGGCGAGTGCGACCACGCACGACCTGCCGACGCTGCGCGGCTTCTGGAGCGCCGGGGATCTCACTCTCGGCGAAACCCTGGGCCTCTATCCGGATAAGGTGGTGCTGAGCAAGCTGTTCGCTGACCGTACGCGGCAGAAGCAGGCGTTGTTAAACGCGCTGCACCGCTACGGCTGCGTGCCGAAAAGCTGCGGTAGCCAGGCGGCGAAAATGGCGATGACGGCAACGCTTAATCGCGGCATGCAGCGCTTTATCGCCGACAGCAATAGCGCCTTACTGGGGTTACAGCCGGAGGACTGGCTGGATATGGAAAAACCGGTCAATGTGCCGGGCACCACCGATCAATACCCGAACTGGCGGCGCAAGTTGAGCGTGACGCAGGAGGCGATGTTTGCCGACCCGAGAGTCAACCGCTTGATTAAGGATTTGGATAAGCGGCGTAAAAGCTGAATACGGGACGACCGGAACAGAAGGTCTTCATCCTGACCGTTGCAAACCCTCAACACGGGACGACCGGAACAGAAGGTCTTCATCCTGACCGTTGCAAACCCTCAACACGGGACGACCGAAACAGAAGGTCGTCCCCTACCGCTGTTTCGGTCCGCCCTGGTTTAAGGCGTAAAGGCTTTAAATATTACCGAGCCATTCACCCCGCCGAAGCCAAATCCGTTCACCAGCGTGCTGCCGATCGGCATCCGGCGCGCCTCATTCTGCACCACGTTTAACCCTTCAGCACCGCTGTCGAGCTGGGAAATATTCAGCGATGGCGGGGCAATACCGTCGCGCATTGCCAGCAGTGAGAAGATGGCGCCCACAGCACCCGCCGCACCCAGCAGGTGACCGGTGGCGGATTTGGTGGAGGAGATAGCGGTTTTCGCCCCGTCACCGAGCACGCGGCGTAACGCATTCATCTCCGCGAGGTCGCCGACCGGGGTGGAGGTCGAGTGCGCATTGATATAATCGATATCGCTGCCCGTCATCCCCGCCTGCTGCAGCGCAATGCTCATTGCCCTGGCTGCGCCTTCACCATCTTCCGGCCCGGCAGTGATGTGGTATGCATCCGACGTGGTGCCGTAGCCGACCACTTCCGCCAGAATAGTGGCGCCGCGCTGCTGTGCGCTGCTCAGCTCTTCCAGCACCAGCATGCCGGCGCCTTCACCCATCACAAAACCGTCGCGGCGCTGATCGAACGGTCGCGAGGCCTGCTCTGGATGGTGGTTAAAGGCGGTTGAGAGGGCGCGTGCCGCCTGGAAGCCGCCGAGCGATACCGGGTTAATGCAGGACTCACTGCCGCCAACCACGGCGATATCCGCCTCATCATAGCGAATAGCGCGGAAACCATCGCCGATGCTCTGAATGCTGGCCGCACAGGCAGAAACTGGCGTGCCTAAGATGCCTTTAAAGCCGTATTTGATCGCCACATGCGACGAGGCAAGGTTGGCGATAAATGAGGGAATTGTAAACGGTGACAGCCTGCGACTGCCTTTCTCCGCCACGGTTTTCACCGCATTATTGATGGCGTGAAAGCCACCAATGCCGGTGGCAATAATCGTCGCGGTGCGCAGTTTTGCCGCTTCCGCCAGAGTGTGCAGCCCCGCCTGGCTTATCGCTTCTTCAGCGGCGGCCAGCGCCAGATGGATAAAGCGGTCAGCTTTACGCTGCTCCTTTGGGGGAATTAACGCATCGATATCAAAGCCGTACTCGGGGTCCTGAGCGACAGACTGAACCTGCCCGCCCACGCGAATGGCGGTGTCACCGTGCGCGTCTTCATCGAGATGACGAATGCCGGACTGCCCGGCGATCAGCCGCTGCCAGCTGCCTGCCACGCCGTTGCCCAATGGGCCAATCAGACCCATGCCGGTGATAACAACTCTTCTGCCAGTATTATTCAACATGATGACCTGTAGGTTAGGGAAACTGATTTCAGTGTACACGTGTAAGCTGAAAGATCCACACTCAATCGCAGCGGGGATAGGCGCGGTAAGACGGGAAAAGGGTCAGGATGAGGGGAATGGAGTGTAGGGGATGGGCAGGCCCATCCCGCTAGATAACGAGGTCAATCAGTAGAAGGAGTGCTCGCCGCGCTGGTGCTCGGTGAGGTCACGCACGCCCTTCAGCTCAGGGAAGGCGGCCAACATCTCTTTTTCGATGCCCTCTTTCAGGGTCACGTCGACCATGGAACAGCCGTTACAGCCGCCGCCAAACTGCAGGATGGCGAAGCCTTCATCGGTGATTTCCATCAGCGAGACTTTGCCGCCGTGGCTGGCGAGCTGCGGGTTAATCTGGGCCTGCAGCAGGTACTCAACGCGCTCGACCAACGGCGCGTCGTCGTTCACTTTACGCATTTTGGCGTTTGGCGCTTTCAGCGTCAGCTGTGAACCCAGGTTATCGGTGACGAAGTCGATTTCCGCGTCTTCCAGATAAGGGGCGCTGAGCGCGTCAACGAAGGCGGATAGCTTCTCGAACTTTAGTTCGGTATCCGTCGCTTCGACTGCATCGGGCGGGCAATAGGAGACGCCGCACTCTGCGGTCGGCGTACCCGGATTAATCACGAATACGCGAATTTGGGTGCCATCTTCCTGCTTTGACAGCAATTTTGCGAAGTGCTCTTGTGCAGAGTCGGTAATTAGGATCATGGCGATTGCTCAATAGTTGACTAATTTCGTTGGTTATAATACGCCCATCACCGACGCTCTACAAGGTTCGGCACAGGCACCATATCTGTATGCTGGCCGCGCCCTGGGCCAGCAAAATGCGGCTGATCTCAGCCACGGTACTGCCGGTGGTGACCACATCGTCCAGTAAGGCGATATGGTGACCGCGCACCTGTGTTTCAAGCCGAAACGCACCGCGCAGGTTTTTTCGCCGGGCGAGAGCCCCCAGGCGATGCTGCACTTTTCCAGCGCGCACCCGCGTTAGCGCATGCGGCAGATATTGGCACGGCGTCCAGCGCGCCAGCGCGCGGGCGATATCCTCTAACTGATTATAGCCACGCCGCCATGCCCGGTGATGATGCAGCGGCACGCTCAGCAGCAGGGAGGGGCGCATCAGCCCGTGGTCCCGCCGCCGCATTAACCAGCTTAGCAGTATTAGCCGCGCCAGCATTACCGCCTGTGCGGTGCCGTGATAAAACTTCAGGCGATTCACCAGCTGGCTGAGTGGCGGTTGCCAGGGCGTGACCGCAAGCAGCGCTCCCCAGGGCGGCGGGCGGCGCAGGCAGCGGCCACACTCGCGCAGGCCGCCATGGTGGCCTAATCCGCAGCGCGGGCAGCAGTGACGGCGCAGCGGTAACCCCCGCAGACAGATGCTGCAGATCCCGTGGGCGGCTACAGCGAGCGGCATCTGGCATAGCCAACAGACAGCCGGCATTGGTAGCATAGCGACCTCATAAGCAAAAACAGGACCCTAACTCATGACGGCACTGCACTGGGAGACAATTGGACAGGGAGATCGCCATCTTGTGCTGCTGCACGGATGGGGGCTGAATGCGGGCGTGTGGCATTGCATCAGCGAGCGGCTCAGCGCACATTTTTGCCTGCACCTCGTTGACCTGCCGGGCTATGGACGCAGCCGGGATTTTCCGGCGATGACGCTGGATGAGATGGTCGCAACGATTCTGCCGCAGGCACCTGAACGCGCTATGTGGCTCGGCTGGTCACTGGGTGGACTGGTGGCGAGCCAGCTGGCGCTGAGCCACCCTGAGCGCGTCAGCGGATTGATTAGCGTGGCTTCCTCCCCCTGCTTCAGCGCACAGCCGCAGTGGCCGGGCATCAGGCCGGAAACCCTGAGCGGCTTCCAGCAGCAGCTCAGCGAAGATTTCCAGCGCACCGTGGAGCGTTTTCTGGCGCTGCAAACCCTGGGCACCGAGAGCGCGCGCCAGGATGCACGCCTGCTGAAAGGCGTGGTGCTGGAACAGCCGATGCCGACGCCGCAGGTGTTAAACGGCGGGCTGGAGATCCTGCGTACCGCCGATCTGCGCGCAGCGATGAGCGTGCTGCAAATGCCGCTGCTCAGGCTGTACGGCGCACTCGATGGGCTGGTGCCGCGTAAGATTGCCGCGCTGCTGGATGAGCGCTGGCCGCACAGCCGCAGTCACATTATCACCAAAGCTGCCCATGCACCCTTTATCTCCCATCCGGATGATTTTTGTCGTGAAGTGCTGGAGTTTGCGTCGCCAATACGTTGATAAACGTTGCAATAGTTACTACTTGCAACAATTTTGTCAGTTGCCGCACTTCGCGACAGCAACAATACTGTTTAACGGCAGCGCACGGCGCTGTCAGACAAACCGAAGTTTTGGCCTAAGGAGAGGATCCAGGATGAAAAAGATTATTGCTGTCACCACTCTGCTCGTCACCGCCGCATTCACCTTCAACGCCAGCGCTGCGCAAGAGATTTCGCGCGAAAAAGCGGCTGAGATGAAGCTGGAAAAAGTCGGCACCGTGACCACCAACTCAACGCTCGATCCGATGGATGCGAAAAAACACCTGTCAAAAAAGGCCGATGAGAAGGGCGGCAAGTATTTCGTGATTATCGCCGCAGATGAAGGCGACCATACTCACGCCCTGGCTGAAGTGTACAAGTAATCGATCTCCTGCCCACCGCGGGTGGGCAGTATTTTAGATTTTCAGCCAGCGAAAGCTCCACGGCGCCAGTTCCAGCCCCTGATGCCCATCCACCCGCTCATCATTCGCCACATCGCGATACCAGCGCGCTTCCGGCAGGGTATAGCTTACCGTTTTGCCACTCAGGTTGTAGACACACCACAGGCTCTCTTTTTCGTCCCGCGCCTGGCGCTGCATCACCAGCAGTGAATTATCGCTGTCGGCGATATGCATCGGGTTATCCGGATGGAACGCGGGCTGGCGTTTACGCACCTGCACCAGCTGGCTGAGCGCATACCACACCCGGTAGCGCAGGGAATCAGTCTCGCTCAGCGCCTGCTCAATGTCGCTGACGGCGTATTTCTGCCGGTTAATCGCCCGGTTATGCCCTGCTGCTTTTACCCCCTCCATGTCATTGCGCGAGCCGAGAATGCTCTGGATATAAATCGCCGGCACGCCGGGGAAGGCCAGCAGCAGGGCATGCGCCAGCAGAAAGCGCTGCAGGCGGGTATCGTCATCCTCATCCCGTTGGTTCAGCGCATCCATATAGGTGACGTTGATTTCATACGGGCTGGTGCTGCCGTCAGGATTATTTTTATAGGAGATCAGCGCGCCTTCCATCGCCAGATCGCGCACCAGCGAGACAATTTCGGTTTCCGGCAGGATGCCGCGCAGCGGGTTCAAACCGATGCCGTCGTGCGAAGCGAGGAAGTTGAAAAAGGTGGTGCTGCCACCGCTGCTGTCGAGCGAGGCCGCCCACTGGCGCAGTGCGCGCGCGGAGCCGTAGTGAATAGCGTGCAGCACCAGCGGCGGCAGGGAAAACTGGTACACCATCTGCGCTTCATCGCGGCCGTTGCCGAAGTAGCTGATGTTGTCTTTGTGCGGCACGTTGGTTTCCGTTACCACCACGGTGCCTGGGGCGACTTCGTTGGCAATGGCGCGGAACAGTTTCACCAGCTGGTGGGTTTTCTCCAGATGGATGCAGGAGGTGCCGGGGGTTTTCCACATATAGCCGACGGCATCCAGCCGCACATAGTCGGCACCTTTTTTCAGGTAGTCGAGCAGCACGTTAACCATAGCGATCAGCACTTGCGGATTGGCGAAGTTCAGGTCGATCTGGTCCGCGCTAAAGGTGGTCCAGATATAGCGCGTTTCGCCGTCGGCCATGGTAAACGGCGTCAGCAGCGGCGAGGTGCGTGGGCGGGTCACGGCAGTTAAATCGGTGGCGGGGGGCATGCTGATAAAGAAGTCATCCCAGCCGGGATCCTGCGCCAGATAGTGCGCGAACCAGGCGCTGTGCGCGGACATATGATTGCAGACAAAATCGAACATCAGGCGCGTGTGCTGGTGCAGCTCGGCGATCTCCTGCCAGCTGCCGCACCGGGGATTAACCTGGTGATAATCTATCACCGAGAAGCCGTCGTCGGATGAATACGGGAAAAAGGGCAGCAGGTGAACCAGGTTAAAACTGGACTGTAAATGCTGCTGATAGAAGCGCGAGAAGGTGGTCAGGGTAGGGGTATCGTCCTGATGAAACTGGTCGGCATAGGCGATCAGCACCACATCGTTTTCATCCCAGTGGGCTTTTCGCTGCTGATGAATCTGCGCCCGCGCCTCGTCAATCAGCGTATGCAGGCGCTGCAGGTACGATGGCGGAAATGCGTATTCGTAGATCTTATCTATTAAGTTATTGATAATATCCATTTTTATTTCGGCTGCCACCGCAGGTGAAAAATCAGGCGTTATTTTTCACTGTAGACGCTGGTCACAAAATCGCAACTTACATCAGTGGCAATTGTCGCTTTTTGCGCAACCAGAGCAGCCGCTCACCACATTTTTTACCGGAATTAGCCCCGGCCGGATGCGGATGCGTCGCAGGACTAGCAGCAGTAACGCATTAATCAGTATCACGCTGGCGATGATCAGCAGGCTGCTGCGCGGATGCTGGTCAAAACGGGCAAGTTGATAGAACAGGGCAGAGAGTGAGTACGCCAGATCGATGCCCCACACGACAGAGAAGAGCATCCAGCGGGCGCTGCTTTCGCGCGCGATGGCTCCCATCACCGAGACGCAAGGGACATACAGCAGCACAAAGATCAGGTAGCTGTAGGCGGCGGCATCGCTGGCAAATTTACTGTGCATGGTACCCATCGCACCGCTGGCCATTTCGGCATCACCTTTACTGGCTTCAATCGGGTTCGCCAGCACGCTGAGGCTGAACGTCGCCCGCACGCTCTGCCAGGTTTGCTCGGCGGCGTCCTTGAGCTGATCGATCAGGCTAAACTGCGCCGCGTCAAACGGCTGCCGCTGCAGCGCTTCTGCGGTGTAGAGCGTGTTGAGCGTGCCGACCACCACCTCCTTCGCCATTGCCCCGGTCAGCAGCCCGACGGTCGCCTGCCAGTTATCGCGTTGCACGCCAATCGGCGACAGCAGCGGCGTAAGCGTGCGGCTGACGCTGGCGAGGGCCGAGTCGTTGAGGTTACTGACCGGCTGACCGCTGAAGGTAAAACTGTTCAGCCCGCCAATCACGACGCTGACCAGCACAATCACTTTGCCCGCGCGCAGCGCAAAGCCGCGCAGACGCTGCCACGTCTGTAACAGCAGACTTTTAAGGTGCGGAACGTGCCATGTGGGCAGCTCCATCACAAACGGGCTGGCCGCGCCGCGCATCAGCGTATGCTTGAGCAGCAGGCCGGTCGCGATAGCGGCACCCAAGCCGAGCAGATAAAGGCTGAATACAACCAGCGCCCCGCGCTGACCAAAGAACGCTGCCGCAAACACCGCGAAGATAGCCAGGCGTGCACCGCAGGAGATAAACGGCGCCATCAGCACGGTAATCAGGCGCTCACGCGGGGCATCAAGCGTGCGCGCACCCATGACTGACGGGACATTGCAGCCAAAGCCGACAATCAGCGGCACGAAAGATTTCCCCGGCAGGCCGAGCGCCTGCATCAAGCGGTCCATCACAAAGGCGGCACGCGCCATATAGCCAGAATCTTCCAGCAGTGAGAGAAACAGGTACATCATGCCGATCTGGGGGATAAGCGGCATCACCGTATTGATACCACCGCCAATCCCCTGCGCCAGAAACAGCGTCAGCCATTCTGGCAGGTGCAGCGTGATGCCCAGCCACTGCGTACCCTGAATAAACAGCGCCGCCGACCCGAGGTCGAACAGCGGCTGTAGCGCACCGCCGAGATTAATGGCGAGGAAAAACATCAGGTACATCACCAGCAGGAAGAAGGGCAGGCCAAGCCAGCGGTTCATCGTCAGGCGGTCGAGATGCTGTGACACCCCCTTGCGCGTTCCCTGCTGCTGAATGGCCTGGCAGCACAGGGTTTCAATCGTCTGATAGCGGCTGCTGATGATGCTTTGCGCCACGTCTGCTCCTGCCTGCCGGGATACGGCGGGCAGCAGCCGGGCGGCATCCACGGCCTGCTGCTGGCTCCAGATATCCCCTTCCAGCATTTGCAGCGCCAGCCACTTTTTTTGCGCCGGCGAGAGGGGGGCCGCCATGGCCGCAGCCAGCTGTGCTACCGCCTGTTGCACCGCAGCAGGGTAGGCGACAGCGATCTGCGCGCAGCGAGGTGGGTAATGGTCAATGGCCTGTTTCAGCCGATCAATCCCGCGCCCGCGTGTGGAGACCAGCGGTACTACCGGGCATCCCAGCGCCTGCTCCAGCGCTGCAATGTCTATTCTGAGCTGCTGGCTTTCGGCCATGTCCAGCATGTTGAGCGCGATGATGCAAGGTAGCCCCATCTCCAGCAGCTGCAGCGTAAGGTAGAGGTTGCGCTCCAGATTGCTGGCATCCACCACGTTGATCACCAGCGAAGCCTCCATGCTCAGCAGGTACTGACAGGCGATCTGCTCATCCAGCGAGGCCTGCTCCGAGAGGGTGGTCAGCGAGTAACAGCCGGGCAGATCGACCAGCTTCACCTGATGCTGTGCGGTGGTAAAGCGCCCCTCTTTACGCTCAACCGTGACGCCCGCCCAGTTGCCGACGCGCTGGCGAGCGCCGGTCAGCTGATTAAACAGGGTGGTTTTGCCAACGTTTGGGTTACCGGTCAGGGCGAGAGTCGTGTTTTTCATTAAGCTCCCTCCCCGGCTTCAATGGCTTCAAGCAGCAGCAGGGAAAGCTCTTTGCGGCGCAGCATCAGGCTGGTACGGCGGGTTTCGATATGCAGCGGGTCGCCGAGCGGCGCTACGCGCACCAGGGTAAAGCAGGTGCCGGGCAGCAGGCCCTGCGCCATCAGTTTCTGACGAAAAGCCGCGCTGAGCGTGGGAGAAAAACCGGTAATCCGGTAGCTGTGCTGGGGGATCAGTTGCATTGTCCTGGCCTGCTGACATGTTGGACGCGAGAGTGAGACAATGAATTTTAATGAGAATGATTATTGCTCACATTGATATTGAGCAAGGTTATAGCGGAGAACGGGAGCGGTTTTTTGCAAAAAAGGGCGGGCCTGGCAGCCCGCCCTGAGGTTTAGCTCTTTTTACCAAACGCGGCGGCGAGGGCATCGCCCATCGCGCTGTTACCGGCGGGCTGCGCGGCTGGGCGCGGCTTGCTGCCTTTTGCCGGGCGCGCATTGTCACGGCCGTTAGCCGCGCTGCTACCGCCGCCACGACGCGCGTTGGTTTCACCAGGCTGCTCGTCCAGGCGCATGGTCAGGGCGATACGCTTGCGCTGCAGATCCACTTCCATCACCTTCACTTTGACGATATCCCCGGCTTTCACCACTTTATGCGGATCATCAACAAACTTGTCGGAGAGAGAGGAGATATGTACCAGGCCGTCCTGATGCACGCCGACATCGACGAACGCGCCGAAGTTGGTGACGTTGGTGACGGAGCCTTCCAGCACCATGCCCGGCAGCAGATCGTTCATGGTATCAATGCCGTCGGCAAACTGGGCAGTTTTAAACTCTGGACGCGGATCGCGCCCCGGTTTTTCCAGCTCTTTGATGATATCGCTGACGGTTGGCACGCCGAAACGCTCGTCGGTGAAATCGACCGCGCGCAGGTCGCGCAGCACGGACGGGTTTCCCATCAGCTCATTCAGCGCCTGTTCGGTGGCGGCGAGAATGCGCTCCACCACCGGGTACGCTTCCGGGTGCACCGTGGAGGCATCCAGCGGGTTATCGCCCTGTGAGATGCGCAGGAAGCCCGCGCACTGCTCAAAGGCTTTCGGTCCAAGGCGGCCCACTTTCAGCAGCTGCTGGCGGTTCTGGAAGCGGCCGTTCTCATCACGCCAGCTGACAATATTCTGGGCGATCATTTTGCTCAGGCCGGCCACGCGGGTCAGCAGCGGCACTGAAGCGGTGTTCAGATCCACGCCTACGCCGTTTACGCAGTCTTCCACCACCGCATCCAGCTTCTTCGCCAGCTGGCTCTGACTCACGTCATGCTGGTACTGGCCCACGCCGATGGATTTAGGGTCGATCTTCACCAGCTCGGAGAGCGGGTCCTGCAGACGGCGGGCGATGGATACCGCACCACGAATCGAAACGTCCAGGTCCGGGAACTCCAGCGCCGCCAGTTCAGAGGCGGAATAAACCGATGCGCCCGCCTCGCTGACGATCACTTTCTCGCCTTTCACCTGCGGGAACTGCTTCTGCACCTCAATGTAGAAACGCTCGGTTTCGCGTGAGGCGGTGCCGTTACCGATAGCCACCAGCTCAACGTTATGTTTGGTGCACAGCGCGGCCACTGTCGCCGCCGCTTTGGCGGTCTGCCCGGTGTGCGGGTAGATGGTATCGGTGGCAACCAGCTTGCCGGTCGCATCCACTACCGCTACTTTCACGCCGGTACGCAGGCCCGGATCGAGACCCATAGTGGCGCGCATCCCGGCCGGGGCCGCCATCAGCAGGTCATGCAGGTTGCGGGCAAACACGTTAATCGCTTCGTCTTCCGCCCGCTCGCGCACCGTGCCCATCAGCTCGGTTTCGAGGTGCAGTAGCACTTTGATGCGCCAGGTCCAGCTCACCACGGCTTTACGCCAGGCATCGGCCGGAGCGTTGTTGAGACGCAGGTTGAGGTGCTCGGTAATAATCTGTTCGCCGTGGCTTTCACGCGGCGGCTCGTCAAACTGCGGGTCGGCATTCAGCGACAGCTGCAGGATGCCTTCGTTGCGGCCACGGAACATGGCCAGTGCGCGGTGGGAAGGCACGCCGGACAGGGCTTCGTGATGGTCAAAGTAGTCGCGGAATTTCGCGCCTTCTTCCTGCTTGCCGTCAACCACGCGGGAGACGAGGTGAGCATTTTTCCACAGGTATTCACGCACTTTTGCCAGCAGGCTGGCGTCTTCGGCAAAGCGCTCCATCAGGATATAGCGCGCGCCATCCAGCGCCGCTTTGCTGTCGGCAACGCCTTTATCGGCGTCAACATAGCCCGCAGCCAGCTGCTCAGGATCGTGTTTTGGCTCCTGCCACAGCGTGTTGGCCAGCGGTTCCAGACCGGCTTCAATGGCGATCTGCCCGCGCGTGCGGCGCTTCTGTTTATACGGCAGGTAGAGATCTTCGAGCTCGGTTTTGCTCAGCGTGGCGTTAATCGCCGCGGCCAGCTCGTCGGTCAGTTTGCCCTGATCGGCGATGGATTTCAGAATGGACTGGCGGCGGTCAGCGAGTTCGCGCAGGTAGCCAAGGCGGGTTTCCAGCTGGCGCAGCTGGGTGTCGTCCAGCCCGCCGGTCACTTCCTTACGATAACGTGCGATAAACGGCACGGTATTACCTTCGTCCAGCAGGC
Source organism: Erwinia aphidicola (assembly GCF_014773485.1). Lineage (GTDB taxonomy): Bacteria > Pseudomonadota > Gammaproteobacteria > Enterobacterales > Enterobacteriaceae > Erwinia > Erwinia aphidicola. The sequence goes on from NZ_JACXBP010000009.1 coordinate 280,992, forward strand.
GAACAGCGGCTTCAACCTGTTCAGCTCGGGCCTGCAGTTCACTTGCAATCAGGCGGCTCAGCGAATCTTTCATCATTGGGATACTTTAATGGCTTAAGAAATTGGCAACAGTTATACGGATTGCAGCGGCAGAATGCTACTAAACAGGCCGCCGCGGTGCGGATTAGGATTCTTTAACGTAGCGGATGTCGTTGACGTACCACAGCGCTTCACCGACCGGCGTTTGCACGGTGGCGGCATCGCCGACCTCCTTCTTCAGCAGGGCGCGCGCCATCGGTGAGTCGATGGAGATGTAATCGTTACGGCCAAAAATTTCATCATAGCCGACGATGCGAAAACGCTTGATCTCTCCGTCGTCATTCTCCACTTCCACCCAGGCGCCAAAGAACACTTTGCCATCCTGCTGCGGACTGTAATCGACGATGCGCAGCTGCTCCAGGCACTTGGTCAGGTAGCGCACGCGGCGGTCAATTTCCCGCAGGCGCTTCTTGTTGTACTGATAATCGGCGTTTTCACTGCGGTCGCCAAGGCTGGCCGCCCAGGTCACCTTCTTCGTCACTTCCGGGCGCTCTTCGCGCCAGAGAAAATCCAGCTCTTTCTTCAGCAGATTGTAGCCTTCACGGGTAATCAGTTTTGTTTTCATCGTTCAGCCATCATCGTCGCGGTTTGCCCGCTATTTTGTGATGCCCGGCGTGCGGATGCAAATCACGCATTGCGAATTATCCCCGAACGTTACTGCTTGTTTGTTCTGACAAATACCGCGCGTGAACTTTGTGCTTCAGCCGTGGTTTTTTGCCAGAATTTCAAGATAAGCTGCTGTTTAATATGCTTTGTAACAATTTCGGCTACAATATAAACCATTATTGACTGTTACATTCAGGCATCTTTTTTGAAAATACCAGCTCAGGCAATAGCGCCTTTGGGAGTCACTCAATGCAAGAAAATTACAAAATCCTGGTGGTCGATGATGACATGCGTTTACGTGCGCTACTGGAACGCTATCTGACCGAACAGGGTTTCCAGGTGCGTAGCGTGGCAAATGCCGAGCAGATGGACCGTCTGCTGACGCGTGAATCCTTCCATCTGATGGTGCTAGACCTGATGTTGCCGGGCGAAGATGGCCTGTCGATTTGCCGCCGTCTGCGCAGCCAGAGTAACCCGATGCCGATCATTATGGTGACCGCGAAAGGTGAAGAAGTGGACCGTATCGTCGGGCTGGAAATCGGCGCGGATGACTACATTCCGAAGCCTTTCAACCCGCGTGAGCTGCTGGCGCGTATCCGTGCCGTGCTGCGCCGTCAGGCCAATGAGCTGCCGGGTGCCCCTTCGCAGGAAGAGGCGGTGATTGCCTTTGGTAAGTTCAAGCTGAACCTCGGCACGCGTGAGATGTTCCGTGAAGATGAGCCTATGCCACTGACCAGCGGTGAGTTTGCGGTACTGAAAGCGCTGGTCAGCCACCCGCGTGAACCGCTGTCGCGTGACAAGCTGATGAACCTGGCGCGTGGCCGCGAGTACAGTGCGATGGAGCGTTCTATCGACGTGCAGATCTCCCGCCTGCGCCGCATGGTGGAAGAAGATCCGGCCCATCCGCGCTACATCCAGACCGTCTGGGGCCTGGGTTATGTCTTCGTGCCGGACGGCAGTAAGGCATGAGGCGACTCCGCTTCTCTCCCCGCAGTTCATTTGCCCGCACGCTACTGTTGATCGTTACCTTGCTGTTTGTCAGCCTGGTAACGACCTATCTGGTGGTGCTTAACTTTGCCATACTGCCCAGCCTGCAGCAGTTTAACAAAGTGCTGGCGTATGAAGTGCGCATGTTGATGACCGACCGGCTGCAGCTGGAAGATGGCACGCAGCTGGAAGTGCCGCCGGCATTTCGCCGTGAGATATACCGCGAGTTGGGCATTTCGCTGTATACCAATGCGGCGGCGGAAGAGAGCGGATTACGCTGGGCGCAACACTACGAATTCCTCAGCCAGCAGATGGCGCAGCAGCTCGGTGGCCCGACCGATGTGCGCGTCGAGGTGAATAAAAACTCACCGGTGGTCTGGCTGAAAACCTGGCTGTCGCCCGATATTTGGGTGCGCGTGCCGCTGACCGAAATCCATCAGGGCGACTTCTCGCCGCTGTTCCGCTACACGCTGGCGATCATGCTGCTGGCGATTGGCGGTGCGTGGCTGTTTATCCGCATCCAGAACCGACCCCTTGTGGAGCTGGAGCACGCTGCGCTGCAGGTGGGTAAAGGGATTATTCCGCCGCCGCTGCGCGAGTATGGCGCGTCCGAGGTGCGTTCAGTTACCCGGGCTTTTAACCAGATGGCTTCCGGCGTTAAGCAGCTGGCCGATGACCGTACCCTGCTGATGGCCGGGGTCAGTCACGATCTGCGCACGCCGCTGACGCGTATCCGTCTGGCGACCGAGATGATGTCGGAGCAGGACGGCTACCTTGCGGAGTCGATTAACAAAGATATCGAAGAGTGTAATGCGATTATCGAACAGTTTATCGACTATCTGCGCACCGGCCAGGAGATGCAGTTTGAGCGTGCCGACCTCAACAGCGTGCTGGGCGAAGTGGTGGCCGCAGAGAGCGGCTATGAGCGTGAAATTGAAAATGCGGTGATGTCCGCCGAGCTGATGCTGGATATCAACCCGCTGGCCATCAAACGTGCCGTGGCGAATATGGTGGTTAACGCTGCCCGTTATGGTAACGGCTGGATTAAAGTCAGCTCCGGACGCGAGTTGCAGCGCGGTTGGTTCCAGGTGGAAGATGACGGCCCGGGCATTGAGCCGGACCAGCTGAAGCATCTGTTCCAGCCGTTTGTGCGCGGCGATAGCGCGCGCAGTACCAGCGGCACCGGCCTCGGCCTGGCGATTGTGCAACGTATTATCGATGCGCATCAGGGAACGCTGGAGATCGGCAAGAGCGATAAAGGCGGTCTGCGCATTCGTGCTTACCTGCCGCTGCCTCCGGCCAGCCTGCCCGGCCCGGTGGCGTAAAACGGGTCGACCGGAAAGGAAGGTCGACCCCTGCATCATGGCGGGTGTAGGGGGCGATCCTTTACTCCGAACGACCCGCTATTGTTCGTTAACGTGACCAAAAAACAGCTCGGCAATCTTCGCATTGTCGATCGTCTCCCCGCTTAACGTCCGCACCAGGAACTCACTGCCCAGCAGCTGCAAGGAGATCACAATATCGGGCTGCACGCGCTTAATCTTCTGCAGATGCTGACTGTCGTTCACCAGGCAGATGGTGCGCGTTGCGCTACCGCCCGCCTCTTTTGCCGCCAGCACAATAAACGCATTCTCCGAATCATCGTTGCGCAGAGCGAGGATAAACTTCGCGTGCGCCGATCCCGCCTCCGTTAACACTTCCGAGCTGGAAGGATCGCCGATGACCAGGTCAGTTTCCGGCGGATACTGGTGCGCCAGCCCTTCCGGTACAATCACCGTTAACGCTTCCCCGCGCTGCTTCAGGCCGAGATAGACGCTGTGCGCCAGCGGCGTGGCACCGGCGATAATAAAATGATTTTTACGCATCACGCGGGTAAACCTCCCTTTGATAATTCTTTTCATATTGCCGCCCAGCACCGGGCCGATAATTACGCTGACCGACGTGGCAAACACGGTGATGCCCAGCAGAATAATGGAGACGGTAAACAGGCGCGCATGGGGGGTGAGCGGCACGATATCGCCAAAGCCTGCCGTCGACATACTGACGATTGAATAGTAGAACGCCATGGTGAGATCGCTGATGTGTGGCCGGAACTCTTCGCCGAGGTACAGCGAGCCTAGTACGCCATACAGCAGCAGCGAGGTGATGCTGAGCAGGGCAAACAGGCTGCCTGCGGCCAGGCTGGCATGATGAAAGCGCCGCCAGAACCACAGCAGCAGCAGGGTGTTGCCGAGCGTGGCGTACAGCAGCAGGTGCCGCGTATGCGGGTTGTTAAGTTCAAACAGCATCATCGCCAGCAGCAGCAGCAGTGAGAAAGCCCAGGCGATGCGCGCGCGCAGCAGTAAACCACAGCCGATAATCATCAGGCTCAGGCCGAGCATAAAGCGCGGGATCTCCAGCAGGCCAAACACCAGCAGGGCATTTTTCCAGGTGGTAAAACCGTCAATCACACCGGGCACGGAGTGCCATGCATGGTGCAGGGAAGGGTGCAGAAAAAGATAGCCATTTATCGTCACCAGGCAGGCCAGCAGGTGAACGGGGTTAAACAGATAAAGCGTGTGGTGCAGCAGGCGTTTCACGTCACTGTGTTTCCAGAGCCAGGTCGGGATCCTATTTTAGCAGTTTGTCAGGTCGGATAATGAGTAATGTGCGGTAGGAGGCTGCTGGGCTTAAGTCAAAATGGGTCGACCGGAAAAAAGGGTCGACCCCTACGGCATTCTTGCAGTTGTAGGGGCAGACCTGTTTTTTGGTCGCCCCGTGATTATTTTCAGAGAGCAGGTCCGGCCTTCACCAGCGCCTCACCGGCATGCGTGTCGGTGAACTTATCGAAGTTGCTGATAAAGCGTTGCGCCAGGTCGCGGGCTTTCACTTCCCAGTCGGCGGCGCTGGCGTAGGTGTTGCGCGGATCGAGCAGGTGGCTGTCGACGCCCGGTAGCGCCAGCGGTATCTCAAGGTTGAAAATCGGCAACGTTGCCGTCTCCGAATGGGCGATTTCACCGCTGAGGATCGCGTTGATGATGGCGCGGGTATCCTTCAGCGAGATGCGCTTGCCGCTGCCGTTCCAGCCGGTATTCACCAGCCAGGCTTCCGCTCCCGCGGCCTGCATGCGCTTCACCAGCACTTCAGCGTAGCGGGTAGGGTGCAGCGTCAGGAACGCGGCGCCAAAGCAGGCGGAGAAGGTGGGGGTGGGCTCGGTCACGCCGCGCTCGGTGCCCGCCAGTTTGGCGGTAAAGCCGGACAGGAAGTGATACTGCGTCTGTTCTGGCGTCAGGCGCGACACCGGCGGCAGCACGCCAAAGGCATCGGCGGTCAGGAAGATCACTTTCTTCGCATGGCCTGCTTTTGATACCGGTTTAACAATGTTGTCGATGTGGTAGATCGGGTAGGAAACGCGGGTGTTTTCGGTTTTGCTGCCGTCGTCGTAATCCACCGTTCCATCGGCGCGCACCACCACATTTTCCAGCAGCGCGTCGCGGCGGATAGCGTGATAGATCTCGGGTTCAGCCTGCTCGGACAGTTTGATGGTTTTGGCGTAGCAGCCGCCTTCAAAGTTAAACACGCCGTCGTCGTCCCAGCCATGCTCGTCATCACCAATCAGCTGGCGCTGCGGGTCGGTCGACAGGGTGGTTTTGCCAGTGCCGGACAGGCCAAAGAACACCGCCACATCGCCTTTTTCACCGACGTTGGCCGAACAGTGCATCGCGGCAATGCCCTTAAGCGGCAGCAGGTAGTTCATGATGGCGAACAGCCCCTTTTTCATCTCGCCGCCGTACCAGGTACCGCCAATAAGCTGGATTTTCTCCGTCAGGTTAAACGCCACAAAGTTCTCTGAATGCAGCCCCTGAGCCTGCCAGTCCGGGTTAGTGCATTTCGCCCCGTTCATCACCACAAAGTCAGGCTTAAAGTCAGCCAGACCCTGCGCATCCGGGCGGATAAACATGTTTTTGACGAAGTGGGCCTGCCAGGCGACTTCGGTAATAAAGCGCACGCTCAGGCGGCTGTCCGGGTTGGCGCCGCACCAGGTATCGACCACAAATAAGCGCTTACCAGAGAGCTGGGCGGTGACGAGGTTTTTCAGCGACTGCCAGTTCTCCTGCGACAGCGGCTGATTGTCATTCTTGCCTTTACCCTGGTCATTCCACCACAGCGTGTCGCGCGTGACGTCATCGCGCACGATATATTTATCTTTTGGCGAGCGGCCGGTAAAAATACCGGTATCGACGGCAACCGCGCCTGATTGGGTCACTATTCCGCGTTCAAAACCCTGTAAACCGGGCTGGGTTTCTTCCTTAAACAGCGTGTCATAATCGGGGTTATGAACTACCTCAACCGTATCAGTGATGCCATAAGCAACGAGGTCCTGCTTGGTCAGGTCGTTAGCGCGCATGTTACTGCTCCTTTGTCGGTTTTTTGTACTGCTGCAGATGTAGGGGTGTTTCGACGATTTTGCCGTAATGCCTGGCACATTCGGGCGGCTGGCACCGTGACGATCGCGCGCAGTTTACACCTGTCAGACGACAGAGAAAGAGGCAAAAGGAAGAAATGAGAGGCGACACGCGATTCGCTGTAAAGCGGCGTGATTTGTTTCATTTATTAACTAAAGTAAGTGCGATAAGCCAGTGATAAATATCGTGGAATTGCGCATGAAATGGTTGAAAACTCGGCATATTGGCGATAGAAAGTATCGCATTTTTTTGCTACGAGAAGTTTGTTATGCACAGCAGGAGAGTGCAGGGCCAGGAAGACCTGGCCCGAAGGGATTAGTGAACCTGTTGGTCACCGGCAGCTGAATCATTACGGATGGCCGCGATGTCTACGCTGTCAAAGACGTAGTGGTTGCCGCAGTAGTCACAGTGCATGTCGATCTCACCGTCTTCCTGCAGGATCTGATCCACTTCTTCCGGCGGCAGCGTGCTCAGCACATCACCACAGCGCTCGCGCGAGCAGGTGCATTTAAAGCAGACGTTTTGCGGCTCGAACAGCGTGACTTCTTCCTCGTGGAACAGGCGCCACAGCACCTCGTTCGCCGGCAGGTCCAGCAGCTCTTCGGTCTTGATGGTTTCCGTCAGCGTCGCCAGATGGTTGAACTCATCCAGGCTGGCATCCTGCGCGGGCAGCACCTGCAGCAGAATGCCGCCTGCGCCCGCTTTGCCTTCACTTTCGCCGGTGCGGATAAACAGACGGGTTGGCAGCTGCTCAGAGCGCATGAAGTAGTCCTCAAGACACTCTGCCAGCGTTTCGCCTTCCAGCCCAACCACGCCCTGATAGCGCTCACCCTCTTTTGGCGAGATGGTGATCACCAGGTAGCCGTTACCAACCATCTCTTTCAGGCTGCTGCCGTCAGCAATCTCGCCCTGCATACGCGCCACGCCGCGCATCTCCTGCTGATTATTACCGTTAATAACCGCCATATTCAGTGCGCCATCACCCTGCAGCTGGACCGTGATGTCGCCGTCAAACTTCAGGGTGGCGGTCAACAGGCTGGTCGCTACCAGCAGTTCGCCAAGCACCTGCTGCACCGGCTGTGGGTAGTCGTGGCCGTCGATAATCTCGCGCCAGGTCTGGGAAATACCTACCAGTTCGCCACGCACGGCGTGATTTTCAAACAGGAAGCGGTGCATCTGGTCTTGCTGGGACATAAGTTTTTCTCTCTTTAATGGCGCGTTATTCGTCGCCAGAATTTTTAAATTTCATCAGGTCGCGACGCTCCTTTTTATCCGGGCGTCGGTCCGGGTGCGGCATACTGAGCGCATTCATCTTGCGTGCCTGCGCGACCTTTTCCCGTTTTTCAATACTTTCTGCCGTCTCGCGATACAGCTGCTGGGCAATCGCTGCCGGACCGCGCTTATCACTGACGCCTTCGATCACCACGGTGCGCTGGTCATTACCCTGGCGCAGCACCAGCTCAGCATCGACTTCAACCAGCTTGCTGGGTTTGCTGCGCTGGCCGTTGTAATGCACCTTGCCGCCTTCAATCATCTCGCGTGCCGCAGCACGGGTTTTATAAAAGCGGGCGGCCCAGAGCCATTTATCAAGCCGCACCCCTTCTGTGGGTTTCTCTTTCATCGCTGGGTTCCTTTTTGGATTCACCTTATATATGGGGCTAACGCCATAAATCAAGGCGCGCTGCGGCGGATACTCACGCGCAACGTGTTCAGGCAGGTAAAGCGGAGAGTCTCAGCCTTAAAAATAGCACAGATGCGGCGATGCTTAGAACATCGGCCGCACGGTCTGGATGTCGCTTAGCGAGTGGTTAAAGCACTTCTCATAATACTGATGAATTTCCATCAGGCGTACGCGGTGGCGATGCATGCGGCGCAGCGCCAGCAGGCTGTTAATCACCAGGCTCAGCGCCAGCACCAGCAGTAACAGACTGCTGGCAAGATAGCGCCACAGGGTGAGGCTATCCGGTTCACTGTGCAGAGCGATGTGGCGCGTGCCGTTGGCATCGGTGGTGATGCTGGTAATAATGCCGCTGGCGCTAAACGGAGTGTGCAGCAGCATGCCGGAGAGCCGCTGCAGTTCCGGCCACTGGTCCGGCGCGTTGTAATCAAACAGTGAGACCGCCGGTGCTGGCTGATTGACGAACTGACGGCCCTCATCGCTGAGGATCAGGAAGCCACCCGGGGGAGGGCTGTTCAGCGCTTCTGCCGCACGGCGCGTTTCGCGGTAGAAGAAGGAAGAGGTGGCGGTATTGACCAGATTTTCCAGCGCTTCTGCACTGACCGGGCGCAGCAGCACGTTCATGCCGTTCAGCGCGCCGGAGTTAGCGCGGTGCACCAGCGTTTGCCAGTCTTTCGCGTTCCCCAGGTTGACCAGCGCATTTTTCAGGCGCACACAGTCCTGCTCCTGGCTGCACAGATCCTGGGTTTTCTGCACGATATCGGAGAAGTCATCCAGCAGGATCATGCCCGACTTCTGAATGGCAGTCGCCAGCTGCGGGTTAAGTTTCGGGTCGGTACTGGACTGCGGGTGCAGCTGCATGCTGGTGGTGTCCAGCAGCGCCGTTGCCTTATCGATAATATCGGACTGCGGCAGCGGCAGCGGTTCCGCATTGTTCCAGTACATGGCCGAACAGTCGAACGGCATAAACGCATAGCTGCGGTTGCCCTGGTAGGTCGCCGGGATCGAACACATTCCGCTGCCGTTTACCTTCAGGCTGTCACCGACGTGCAGCGGGGCTTTTTCCAACTCGCTGACCTGGGTAACCTGCAAACTTTCCGTGCCTTTGATCCACGCCAGGCTAAGTTTCAGCGGCATGCTGAGCGGGATCCAGCTTATCAGCAGCGCCAGCAGGATCAGCGAACCCACCGCCAGCACGACATTTTTACGCCAGCGCTGGACAGGGAAGTTGCGCACCTCATCCTGTAGCGAGAGGAAGCGCCCCTGGCGCACCACCTGACGGTTGAGGTAGATATCAATTTCGGTGGTCTGGCCAAGATCCTGGGCGACATAGGGTTGCCAGTGCGGCGGGTAGATTAAGTCGATAATGCCGAGCGAGATATTGCTGGCCTGCCCCTGATTAGATTCGCCAAACAGTCCCCAGCGCTTCGGCGCGCCGCGCAGGCAGTGAATTTCGCGCAGATCATTTTCGCCAGGGCGGCGATAGATAAACCAGGCACTGACCGCGATGATGGCAACGCCCGCCAGGATCAGCCAGGGCATCAACACTATCGGCCCGACCAGGCTGATAAAGAACAGCAGCAGCGCGATACAGATAGCGATCGCTTCACGCGTGCCGTCAGGTCGGCTCAGCGCGTACTCTTCTGCACTCTCTTTGCGCACGCTCAGCAGCTCAATATTTTCGCCCTCTTCCTTACGGATAGAGGCATTCTGCCCGGTGGCGCGCACCATTGGCGTCAGCGCGGGCGCTTCCCAGCTGTACTGCGTCAGCGAGTGACCATTAAGTGAGATCACCAGCGGAATGGTTTGCGTTTTGATCAGCTCAACGTAGTTCTCTTCCGCGATATGTTGTTCCCACAGCGGCGGCAAATGCACTTCGACGGCATCAAGGTAGTAGCGCCATTTGTGGGGTTCATCGGTAGAGAGGCCGTAGCGGGTAATCGAGCGGGTGACGGGGTAGACATTGTTGCTTTGCGAGGTGAGCACCAGCTGATCGGGCGAACTGCTGGCTCCGCTGGGCAGAGTCTGATTTTGGCTGCCCAACTGCGCCACGTAGCGTTCAACCGCCGCGCGCTCTTCGTTGCTCAGCTTGCGATAGGGGGGACTGATAAATGGCAGTGGTTTCGCCAACGGCGGGCGATGCCGCATAGCGTACCAAAAGAAACAACCTGCCGTTACCGAGCAGGCCAGCATTACAGCCAATATGATGACTATTGTGCTCATGCTTCCCTCATTCCTGCCACAATGCTCCTGTCGACGTTCTCGCGTAAGACTGTGTCATATCTAACCCAATTGTGGCGAGTTTAAACAGTGCTGGCTGTCAGCTGTGTGATTAAAAATAGCGCTAAAAATCATAAAATTAGAATAATTGTATACCATGGCCGATGTAGATGTTACCAGGCATTTGGCCACTTAAGTATCGGCATATTCCTATTTATTAGTCTGATAATTGACATTCTTTAAAAGATTTTTCTCATGTTTACAATGATTTGTTATAAATAAGTAAAATGATTCATGCGATGATTGGTTTCCTGCGGCGGCTACCGCACAATGGACAATAACACGGTCAGCACCTGAATTCGCCGGGTGGATGACGCTCACTTTTTGGCTTTTCGCTGGGGCCCTTATGACCAGACAATTACAAAAACCTGCCATCCTTAATGTTGAGGTCGCAGCGCGATCGAAACTGTTCACGGTGGAATCGGTCGACCTTGAGTTCAGCAACGGCCAGCGCCGGGTCTATGAGCGCATGCGATCTTCAGGCCGGGAAGCGGTGCTCATCGTGCCGATCATTGATGATCATCTGATCCTGATCCAGGAGTACGCGGTCGGGCTGGAGAGCTACGAACTGGGCTTCCCGAAAGGGTTGATCGACCCGGGTGAAACACCGTTTGACGCCGCTAACCGCGAGCTGAAAGAGGAGGCGGGCTTTGGCGCGCATCAGCTGGAGCAGCTGGGTAAACTGACTATGGCGCCGTCTTATTTCTCCAGTCAGATGAATATCGTGGTGGCGGAAGGGCTTTATCCGGAAAAGCTGGAGGGTGACGAGCCTGAACCGCTGCCGCAGATGCGCTGGCCGCTGAACAATTTGCTGGCGCTGCTGGAGGAGCCGGATTTCCGCGAGGCGCGCAACGTCAGCGCGCTGTTCCTGGTGCGCGAGTGGCTGGTGAAGCAGGGCAGGGTAACGTATTAAAAAAATGCCGGGCGATTGCCCGGCATTTTTGTATCAGAACAGCTCGTGGCTTTCGCCGTTATCCATCAGCGTGGTGCCGACGTCATGCACTGAATACTCCGTCGGCTGGGTGCCGTTGATAAAGTATTCGTCGCGGGTATTGCCGCCGCCGTTCGCCAGCTTGCCGGTGCTGCGATCAATCTTCACCGTCACCACCCCTTCCGGCGGCGTCAGCGGCTGCAGCGGAACGCCGTCCAGCGCCGCTTTCATGTAATCATCCCAGGCTGGCTGTGCGCTCTTGGCGCCGCCTTCATAGCCGGAGATCTGATCTTTAATCGCTCCGGAAGCCGTGGTGCGCCCCAGATCGCGGCGGTGGTCGTCAAAGCCGATCCACACGGATGTCACCACCCCAGGACCGTATCCGGAGAACCAGGCATCCTTCGAGCTGTTAGTGGTACCGGTTTTACCGCCGATATCATTACGCTTAAGGTCACGCCCGGCGCGCCAGCCGGTACCCATCCAGCCCGGTTCGCCGAAGATGTTGGAGTTCATCGCGCTCTTGATCAGGAACGACAGCGGCGTGTTAATCACGTGCGGCGCATACTCCGGCTGTTCGTCCTGCTTATGCTGAGGAACCTGCTCCAGCTCCGGTTTCGGCACGACAGGGTTAGTGCCTTCCTGCGAAACTGCGACGTTTTCCACGCTGTCTTCACTCAGCGCCACCGCTTTTTTGGTTTCGCCGTAGATCACCGGCAAATTGCACTCCGGGCAGGCCACTTTTGGCTTCGCTTCAAAGACTTTATTCCCCTCTTCATCCTCGATGCGGGTAATAAAGTACGGGTCTACCAGGAAGCCGCCGTTAGCCATCACCGAGTACCCGCGCACCATCTGCAGCGGCGTAAAGGCCGCCGAGCCGAGCGCCAGCGATTCGGTGTGCACGATGTTCTGAGCCGGGAAGCCAAAGCGCTGTAAATACTCCGCGGCGTAGTCGACGCCCATGGCGCGCATGGCGCGCACCATCACCACGTTCTTCGACTCACCCAGCCCCTGACGCAGGCGAATCGGGCCGGCGTAGCTGTTAGGCGAGTTTTTTGGGCGCCAGTCGGCACCGGCACCGGCATCCCAGCGGGAAATCGGCACATCGTTGAGGATCGACGCCAGCGTCAGGCCACGATCCATGGCGGCGGTGTAGAGGAACGGTTTGATATTTGAACCGACCTGGCGCAGCGCCTGGGTTGCGCGGTTGAACTTGCTCAGGTTGAAGTCGAAACCGCCAACCAGTGCGCGTACTGCGCCGTCATGTGGGTCGAGCGATACCAGCGAAGAGTTGACGTCCGGCACCTGAGCCAGCTGCCAGTCGTTGTCGACCTTGCGTACCCAGATCTGCTGGCCCGGCTGCAATACCTGGCTAACCGAGCGCGGAGTGGCGCCCTGTAAGGTGTCGGACTTGTATGGACGCGCCCAGCGCACCGCAGCCAGATTGAGCGCGATGTTGCTGCCGTCACGCATCGCCACGGTAGCTTCATCACTGCTGCTGGCGGTCACTACCGCCGGGAACAGCGGGCCGTAAACCGGCAGCGCTTTCAGCGTTTTCAGGATTTGAGCGTGATCCCACGCTGGCTGGCCGGCTTTCCACAGTTCGCTGGACGGGCCGCGATAGCCGTGGCGCATATCATAGGCAATGACGTTGTCCTGCACCGAGTCCTGCGCCGCCAGTTGCAGCTTGCGGGTCACGGTGGTGTAAACCTTGTAGCCGTCGTTATAGGCGTTTTCGCCATAACGTTTAATCATCTCCTGGCGCACCATTTCGGTCAGGTACGGTGCGGAGAAAGCGATTTCCGGCGCGTGATAGTTCGCCACCAGCGGCGTGTTGCGCGCTTCTGTGTACTGCGCCTGGCTGATGTAATGCTGGTCAAGCATGCGCGCCAGCACGGTGTTGCGGCGCTGTACGGCACGATCGTGCGAGTAAAGTGGGTTAAAGGTCGACGGCGCTTTAGGCAGGCCGGCGATCATCGCCATTTCACTCAACGACAGCTGATCAACATTCTTACCAAAGTAAACCTGTGCTGCAGCCCCCACGCCGTAAGCGCGATAGCCGAGGTAGATTTTGTTCAGATACAGCTCAAGGATCTCGTCTTTACTCATCATCTGCTCAATGCGGATGGCGAGGAAAGCCTCCTTGATCTTACGCATCAGCGTGCGTTCGGGGCTGAGGAAGAAGTTACGCGCCAGCTGCTGAGTGATGGTACTGGCACCCTGCGAAGCATGGCCGGAAACCAGTGCAATACTGGCGGCACGGAAGATGCCGATCGGATCGACGCCGTGATGCTCGTAGAAGCGGCTATCTTCGGTCGCGATGAAGGCTTTCACCATCTGCGGCGGGATTTCCTGCAGGGTCAGGGGAATACGGCGTTTCTCACCGTACTGCGCGATAAGCTCGTTATCGGCACTGTAAACCTGCATAGGCGTCTGCAGACGCACATCTTTCAGCGTGGCGACATCGGGCAGCTGCGGCTCTATATATTTGTATAAACCATAGATCGAGCCTGCTCCCAGCAAAATGCAACACACTGCAAGGATCAATAAATACTTTACGAACTTCACCTGATATTTCCCATTTAAAGTCGATTGGGCAGTTTATAAACAATCGCGCGGTAGTATAAAGGCAAGCCAGTACCTTGGATACGTCCTTTTGTAACTGACGATAAGGAGATCGCGTCAATGGCTTTTCAGACATGGCAAGTTGGGTTGGATATTCAAAACGGGCAGTTGTGCGCCCTCGGCATCCAGCGCCGTCGAAACGGCTGGCAGCTGCGCCACTGGTGGCAGCATACGTTGCCGCAAGATACGTTAAGTCATGGCCTGGTGCAACGGCAGGACATTCTGGTCGCACTGCTGCAGCGCTGGCGCAGGCAACTCCCTTCCCGTATCTCACTGCGCGTCGGTTTCCCGCCACAGCTGGTGATGCAGCGCCAGCTGGCTCTTCCCACCACGCAATTACGCGAGCCAGAGCGTAGCAGCTACATCACGGCGGCGGCGAGGCGATTTTTCCCAATTGCACCGGAGGCGCTGGCGCTCGATTACCGCCGCGGGTGGGGAACCGATGCGCCTGTCTACCTGACGGCAGCGCGCCAGGAGGCGCTGCACAGCTGGCAAAACTGCCTGCAGCTGGCGGGCCTGACTCCGCAGGTGCTGGAGCTGACCCCGGCCGCCCTGTTCGCCTTGGCGGACAATTTACGGCTCGATCCTGCCGCCGCGCTGGTACATCGCCTCAGCGACCACTGGCTGTGGTTCGCACCGCAGCATCGCGAGCAGCCCTGGGGCTGGTGCCCGCTGGACGATGCCCCGGACTTCGCCACCCTGCAGCAGCGTTATCTGCAGGAGAGCAGCACGCTGTGGTACAGCTCGGCGCTGGCGGAGAGCTGCCCGCCCGGCACTCAGCTACTTACCCCTTTAAGCGTGCTGCAGAGCTATCAGCCCCCGATGCCGGCGTGTGAAGGCGCGTTTGCTCTGGCGACCGGGCTGGCGCTGCGCCCGGAGGATTGCTGATGGTATGGGTAAATCTGTTGCCCTGGCGACAGGCGGCGCTGCGGCAGCGCAAGCGGTTGTGGGGCCTGCTTGCCCTGGGGGCCGTGCTGATGCTGGTGGGGTTACTGCTGGGCGGAGTGGCGCAGCGCCGCCTCAACCAGCAGCAGATGGAGGGGCTGGCGATATGGCGAACCGGGCTTAATCTGGCAACGCAGCTGAAGGCCCGCAGCGTGGCGGCACAGCAGCAGCTTGCCCTGCTACAAAGTCGGCAGGCTGAGCGGCAGCAGCGTCTGCAGCGGCTGGCGCGCTGGCAGCAGTTTGCCAATGCGCTCGGCGCGGCATTCCCTGCCGATCTCTGGCTGCAGCAGATGGTGAAAGGCGAGCATAGCCTTGAGATTAACGGCTTCGGTCGCCGCATCGAAAGCCTGCATCAGCTGCGCCAGCAGCTGGAGAATATGCCGATCTTTCGCCAGGTGACGCTGGGGCAGATAAAGCGTAGCCGCGATCGTGCACTGGAATTCACCCTGCAGGCGCAGCTTCCTGGCGCTAAGGAACGCGCGGATGACTAACCGCTGGCTGACCGGCTGGCTGCAGGCTGAGCCCTGGCTGCGGGTGGTGAGCTTTACGCTCGCGGCACTGCTGCTGGCAGGCCTGCTGTGGCTGTGCTGGCTGCATCCGGCGCAGCGGCAGCTGCAGACGCTGGAGCAGCAGCAGCGTCTGCAGGCGCGGCGTTACTCCAGTCAGATCTCCGCGCTGCGTTTGCAACCCGCGTTGCGCACAGTGCAGCAGCAGATTGCCCAACTCCAGCAGCAGAGCGAACCCGCTAAGGCGCATCTCTTTTCACTCCCCAGGCTGCTGGCGCACAGCGGGGCGGCGCTTGAGCACTGGCACCCCACGCCGCACGGCGGAGAGCTGGCCCTGACGCTAAGCTGGGCGCAGTTTGGCGCTCTGCTGGACTATCTCACCACCCTGCAACCGAGCGTAGAAATACCCCGCTTTCGCCTGAAGCGGGCGGGGGCGCAGCTGCATCTGGTGCTGGAGCTAAACGATGCTTCCTAAGCTAGCGCTGCTGCTGTTACTGCTGGCGAGCGGCAGCCACGCGCGCGACCCTTTCTTTTTGCAGGAGAGCCGCTGCCAGCCAGCGACCGGTGATGCGCTCGCGGGCTGGCGTCTGCTCGGCATCGTTGGCCGACCGGGCCACTACCACGCCTGGCTGCGTTCACCGCTGGGCAGCACGCTGCACGGCCAAATCGGCGACGCGCTGCCAGCGACCGCGTGGCAGTTTGCCGCTATCGACTGGCTCAGCGCCTCGCTTTCCCCCTCACAGGATTGCCCGCCCGTCATAAAGCTGACGTTAAAAGGACAACAAAATGCACAGGATGCTCTTCCTCTGGCTGGTGCTGATCAGCCCGCTCTCACTGGCGCAGGCGCCGCTGTCACTGGCGTTCGATGACGCGCCCATCGGCCAGGTGTTACAGGCGTTGGCGGACTATCAGCAGCTGAATCTGGTGGTGGCTCCCGGCGTGGAGGGCAACCTCTCGCTGCGGTTGAAAGGGGTGCCGTGGCAGCAGGCGCTCTCTCTGGTGATGAAAATGGGGCGGCTGACCACGCAGCAGCAGGGCAACGTGCTGCTGGTGTTTCCCGAAAGCTGGCAGCAGGAGGAGCAGCGCAAAGCCGATGCCCGCCGTGAGGAACAACAGCAAAATCTGCCGCTGCACAACCTGACGCTGACGTTGCAGCACGCGGATGCGGCAGCGGTCAACGCCAGCCTGCAAAATGAGCGCGCCCGGCTGATGACGGCGCGCGGCAGCATTACGCTGGATAGCCGCACCAACAGCCTGCTGCTGCGCGATACCGATCGCGCACTGCAAGAGGCTGAACGCTGGGTGCGCCAGCTGGATGTGCCGCTGGAGCAGATTGAGCTGGCGGCGCAGATTGTCACCATCAGCGAAGAGAACCTGCGCGAGCTGGGCGTGAACTGGGGGCTGAGCGGTGAAGAGCAGGTAGCGAGCGCGCTGCGCACCAGCCAGCTGCGGGTCGATCTCGGGGTGCCTCATCCGGCCGGGCGCGTGGGCTTCACGCTGGCCAGGCTCGACGGTCGCCTGCTGGATCTTGAGCTGAGCGCGCTGGAGAGTGAACATCAGGCGGATATTATTGCCAGCCCGCGCTTATTTACTTCGCATCAGCAGACGGCCAGCATTAAGCAGGGCACGGAGATCCCCTATGAGGTGGCGACCGGCAACAGCGGCTCTACCACCATGGAATTTAAAGAAGCGATGCTGGGAATGGAAGTGACGCCGGTGGTGCAGGCCAATGGTCGGATTTTGCTGAAACTGCACATTTCGCAAAATATGCCGGGGCGCAACATGCGCAGCGGCGTTAATGAGGTGCTCACCATCGATAAACAGGAGATCGACACGCAGGTGATCCTGAAGGATGGTCAGACGCTGGCGCTGGGCGGCATATTCCAGCAGCAGAGCGCGACAGGGCGCAGTAAAGTGCCGGTACTTGGCGATATTCCGCTGCTCGGTGGCCTTTTTCGCCATGACGTGCGTGAGCAAAAAAGGCGCGAACTGGTGATCTTTATCACGCCGAGATTAGTGCGTAGTGACTAATGCGCTTTTGGCGGCAAACGACAGAACCTGCATGTTTTTTCCCGAATTGGTCACAGTTGCGTTTGACGCAAGGGCGGAATTAGCTTACAAGGTTTAGCGATTTTGAATTATGGGCCAGGTGCCCGCAGCAGCGAATGCTTTTTAACCGTTTTTTATCGTGCGCAAGCGGCGTAGCCGATGCAACCACATCCGGCTGATAAATGAAGCGGACTGAAACGCGCCAAAATATTGCGTGCAATGGGCAAGGTAAATTTAATCGGTTGCCAAAACACCTTCAGTGTTGAGATAATTTTTAGTCTGACTCTCGCACTATCGCTCATGAGGTTTCAGTTCATGTCCTGCCTGGTTTAAGGCGGGGTATCATCAACGAATTGTCTTAGTAATACCGAAAAAATGGCAGAGAAACGCAATATCTTTCTGGTTGGGCCTATGGGTGCCGGCAAAAGCACTATTGGGCGTCAGTTAGCTCAACAACTCAATATGGAATTTTTCGATTCCGATCAAGAAATTGAGCGACGTACCGGAGCGGATGTGGGCTGGGTTTTTGACGTCGAAGGCGAAGAAGGCTTCCGCGATCGCGAAGAAAAAATCATCAATGAACTCACTGAAAAGCAGGGCATTGTGCTGGCGACTGGTGGCGGTTCCGTCAAGTCGCGCGAAACGCGCAATCGTCTCTCCGCCCGTGGCGTAGTGGTGTATCTTGAAACGACTATCGAAAAGCAACTGGCACGTACCCAGCGCGACAAAAAACGTCCGCTGCTGCAGGTGGATTCTCCACCACGCGAAGTGCTGGAAGCATTAGCTGATGAACGCAATCCGATGTATGAAGAGATTGCCGACGTCACCATTCGCACTGACGATCAGAGTGCGAAAGTGGTCGCTAATCAGATTATCAATATGTTGGAAAAGAGCTGAGTAACGCTCTGATGGCCCCGCGTGGGCGCAGCAAAAAAGGTGATACAGCGTCATGGAGAGGATTACCGTAACTCTTGGGGAGCGCAGTTACCCCATTACTATCGCCGCCGGGTTGTTTGCAGATCCGGCTTCTTTTTGGCCGCTTAAAGCGGGCGATCAGGCCATGCTGGTGACCAACCAGACGCTGGCTCCTCTCTATCTTGACGCGCTGCGTTCCCGCCTCGAAAGCGTGGGCGTGGTGGTAGACCAGGTGATTTTACCGGACGGCGAGCAGTTTAAGACGCTGGCGGTAATGGACCAGGTATTTACTGCACTTCTGGCAAAGCCACACGGCCGTGATACCACCCTGATTGCTTTAGGTGGCGGTGTGATCGGCGATTTAACCGGCTTTGCCGCGGCCAGCTACCAGCGTGGCGTACGCTTTATTCAGGTGCCCACTACGCTGCTGTCGCAGGTCGACTCTTCCGTTGGTGGCAAAACTGCCGTCAACCATCCGCTCGGCAAAAATATGATTGGCGCGTTTTATCAGCCAGCGTCGGTGGTGGTCGATCTCGACTGCCTCAATACGCTGCCTGCACGCGAACTCTCTTCAGGCCTGGCGGAAGTGATCAAATACGGCATTATTCTTGACGGTGAGTTCTTCAACTGGCTGGAGCAGAATCTTGATGCTCTGCTGGCGCTGGACGGCGCAGCGATGGCGTACTGTATTCGCCGCTGCTGCGAACTGAAAGCCGAAGTCGTGGCTGCCGATGAACATGAACAGGGTCTGCGTGCGCTGCTCAATCTTGGCCATACTTACGGCCATGCGATTGAAGCACACATGGGCTACGGTAACTGGCTGCACGGTGAAGCGGTTGCCGCCGGGATGGTGATGGCAGCACGCAACGCCGAGCGTCTTGGGCAGTTCAGCTCACAGGATACCGACCGTATTATCGCGCTGCTGCAGCGTGCCGGTTTACCGGTGAACGGACCAGAAAGCATGGCGGCGGAAGATTATCTGCCGCACATGATGCGCGATAAAAAGGTGCTGGCTGGAAAACTGCGCCTGGTACTGCCACTGGCAATCGGCAAAGCCGAAGTGCGTAGCGGTGTGCCACATGATATGGTGCTGGCATCCATTCAGGATTGCCAAAAGTCCTGATAACAATGTGCAAGCCAGCCACTGGCAACACTGACAGATGTATCACCGTCCACAGGGTTTGGACGGCAACGCCGCTCTATGGGAGGAGGTTAAATGGACGAGTTTAAACCGGAAGACGAGTTAAAACCTGACACCAGCGACCGCCGCCCGACGCGGCCGCGCAAAGCGTCTTCTGCGCCTAAAGTGCCAGTTTCCCGCCAGCATATGATGATGGGCATCGGGATCCTGGTGCTGCTGCTGTTAGTGCTGGGCATCGGCTCGGCGCTGAAATCACCGGACAGCGGCAGTGAGAAGAGTGCGCAGCAGCCTGCGGCTTCGGCCACCAGCGGCGGCGAGAAAAATATCGATCTGTCTGGCTCCTCTTCCATGAGCGGGCAATCCGGTCAGCCGGCCACGACGGAGAACAGTGCGTCAGCCGCGGGCCAGCCTGCTGCACCGCAGGACGTCAGCGTGCCACCTATCTCCCCAACGCCAACCGATGCGCCGCAGATGCAGACGCCTGCCAACCAGCAGCGTGTCGAATTGCCTGGCGATCTGAACAACGCGCTGAGCAATCAGCAGGGTCAGGTCGATGCAGCGGCGCAGGCCGGGCAGGGCGGTTCGTCTCTGCCTACCGGTGCTGCAACGGTGGCACCCGGTGGTGAAACCCCGCGCCAGGTAACCAACAAACCGTCAGCGGCGAGCCATCAGCCTGCACGCCAGACAACGCATGCCGCCGCGGCCCATGACAGCAAAGCGGCAACGGCGCACAAACCGACCGCCAGCAAGCCTGCAGTGAAAGAGAACAAGCCAGCGGCAACGGCCAGCCACAGTGGCGGCACGCCAGGCGGCAACTTCACGCTGCAGCTGAGCAGTGCTTCACGCTCAGACACGCTGAATGCGTGGGCGAAAAAACAGAATTTATCCGGCTACCATGTGTACCAGACAACGCGCAACGGTCAGCCGTGGTACGTGCTGGTCAGTGGCTCTTATGGCACCTCGGCCGAGGCTAAGCGTGCTGTTGCTTCGCTGCCCGCTGAAGTTCGCGCCCAGAATCCATGGGTGAAACCGGTCAGTCAGGTTAAAAAAGAAGCCGGTAAGTAATATTTTGCCGGGGTAACCCGGCATTTCCTCAAGTGTGTGAGCGTGCCAAAAGCACGTCGATCATTTAAAGCGCAGATATGCTGTCGGTGTAACCACAGCCTGATGAGTAAAGTAATAAACGACGGCATGAAAAAAAATCGCGCTTTTTTGAAGTGGGCTGGTGGCAAGTACCCGTTACTCGATGATATTCGACGCCATCTCCCGGAGGGGGATTGCCTGATCGAGCCGTTTGTCGGTGCCGGCTCAGTCTTCCTCAATACCCAATATTCCCGCTACATTCTGGCTGACATTAACAGCGACCTGATCAACCTCTATAACATCGTTAAAGAGCGTGCGGATGAGTTCGTTGCCGATGCGCGCGTGCTGTTTACGCCGCAGGGGAATGACTCCGAGGTCTATTATGCCTGTCGCCAGGAGTTCAATCAGTGTACTGATGCCTATCGCCGCGCGGTGCTGTTTCTCTACCTCAACCGCCACTGCTATAACGGGCTGTGCCGCTACAACCTGAGCGGTGAGTTCAACGTGCCGTTTGGCCGCTACCGCAAGCCCTACTTCCCGGAAGATGAGCTTTACTGGTTTGCCGAGCGTGCACAACATGCGACCTTTGTCTGCGAATCTTACGATGTTACGCTGGGGAAAGCGCGGCAGGGGGCGGTGGTGTATTGCGACCCACCCTATGCGCCTCTGTCGGCCACGGCCAACTTTACCGCGTACCACACCAACAGTTTCACCATGCGCGAGCAGCAGCATCTGGCCGAACTGGCCACTATGCTGGCGCAGGAGAACAGCATTACCGTGCTGATCTCCAACCATGACACTCCGCTAACGCGCGAGTGGTATCAGGCGGCGACCAAGCTGCACGAAATCAAAGTGCGCCGCTCAATCAGCAGTATTGGCGGAAGTCGCCTAAAGGTTAATGAACTGCTGGCGCTGTATACTGGCCGGTGATGAGAGCCTGACGTCAGGCACAACCAGGGAGAAACGGATGAAACAGTTTTTAATTGCCCCATCAATTCTTTCCGCAGACTTTGCCCGCCTGGGCGAAGACACCGCTAAAGCACTGGCTGCCGGTGGTGATGTGGTGCATTTCGATGTGATGGATAATCATTACGTTCCGAACCTTACGATGGGCCCGATGGTCCTGAAAGCCCTGCGCGATTATGGCGTGACTGCCCCTATTGACGTGCATCTGATGGTGAAACCCGTCGATCGCCTGGTGCCTGACTTTGCTAAAGCCGGTGCCAGCTATATCACCTTCCATCCTGAAGCCTCCGAACACGTTGACCGCACGTTACAGCTGATCAAAGAACACGGCTGTAAAGCGGGCCTGGTGCTGAATCCGGCCACGCCGCTCAGCATTCTGGATTATGTGATGGATAAGCTTGATGTGATCCTGCTGATGTCGGTTAACCCCGGGTTTGGCGGCCAGTCGTTTATTCCCGGCACGCTGAACAAACTGCGTCAGGTGCGTAAACTTATCGACCAGAGCGGCTACGACATTCGTCTGGAAGTGGACGGCGGCGTCAAAGTCGACAACATTGGCGCGATCGCAGAAGCGGGCGCCGATATGTTTGTCGCCGGTTCGGCGATTTTTGGTCATCCCGATTACAAAAAAGTGATCGACGATATGCGGACAGAACTGGAGAAATCTCGTCATGGGGCATTTCACTAATATCCGGGCGCTGGCCTTCGATCTCGATGGCACGCTGACCGACAGCGCACCGGGGCTGACCAGCGCGGTGGATGGGGCGCTCAGCGCACTGAACCTGCCGGCAGCCGGGATTGCGCGCGTTTCGACCTGGATTGGCAACGGTGCCGATATTCTGATTGAGCGGGCGTTGACCTGGGCGCTGGGCCACGCGCCTTCGCCAGCGCTGATCGGTGACGCACGCGTGCTGCTGGACCAGCACTACGCCTCGCACGTTGACGGCGGCAGCCTGCTCTATCCGCAGGTTAAAGAGACGCTGGCCGCTCTGGCTAAACACAATCTGCCTATGGCGCTGGTGACCAACAAGCCGACCCCGTTTGTCGCGCCGCTGCTGGCTTCACTAGGCATTGCTGACTATTTTTCGCTGATTATCGGCGGCGACGATGTCGTGGCTAAGAAGCCGCATCCGGCACCGCTGTTCCTGGTGCTGGGCACGTTTGGCCTGCTGCCGGGCGAGTTAGTGTTTGTCGGTGACTCGCGCAATGATATTCTGGCGGCGCAGGCGGCAGGATGTCCCTGCATCGGCCTGACCTACGGCTACAACTATGGCGAGCCCATCGCCACCAGCCAGCCTGACGTCACGCTCGATCACTTTAACGATTTGTTGCCCGCACTCGGGCTGTAATTATTCAGGACGGAAACATGAGCAAACCCATCGTATTTAGCGGCGCACAGCCTTCAGGTGAACTGACCATCGGTAACTATATGGGTGCGCTGCGTCAGTGGGTCCAGATGCAGGATGACTATCACTGTATCTACTGCATCGTTGATTTGCATGCCATTACCGTGCGCCAGGATCCGGTCGCGCTGCGCAAAGCGACGCTGGATACGCTGGCACTCTACCTCGCCTGCGGGATTGACCCGCAGAAGAGCACCATCTTCGTTCAGTCGCATGTGCCGGAACACACCCAGCTGGGTTGGATCCTCAACTGCTACACCTACTTCGGTGAGCTGAGCCGCATGACTCAGTTCAAGGACAAGTCCGCGCGCTATGAAGAGAATATCAACGCCGGCCTGTTTGATTACCCGGTGCTGATGGCGGCTGATATCCTGCTGTACCAGACCACGCAGGTACCGGTCGGTGAAGACCAGAAGCAGCATCTGGAGCTAAGCCGCGATGTCGCTTCGCGCTTCAATGCGCTGTACGGTGAAATCTTCAAAGTGCCTGAGCCGTTTATTCCGAAATCCGGCGCGCGCGTGATGTCGCTGCTGGAGCCGACTAAGAAGATGTCCAAGTCTGACGATAACCGCAATAACGTTATCGGCCTGCTGGAAGATCCGAAGTCGGTGGTGAAGAAGATTAAACGTGCGATGACCGACGGCGATGAGCCACCGGTGGTGCGCTACGATGTGAAAGAGAAGCCGGGCGTGTCAAACCTGCTGGATATCCTGTCAGGCGTGACCGGTAAGCCGGTTGCCGAGCTGGAAGCTGAATTCGCGGGCCAGATGTATGGTCACCTGAAGGGGGCCGTGGCGGATGCGGTATCGCAGATGCTGGGCGAGCTGCAGGAGCGCTATCACCGCTTCCGCAACGATGAAGCGTTCCTCGACCAGGTGATGCGTGACGGTGCGGCAAAAGCCCGTGCTCAGGCGCAGGAAACGCTGAAGAAAGTGTATGAGGCCGTCGGCTTCGTGGCACAGCCGTAATATCGTCCCGTGGGTCGGGCATGCCCGACCCCTACGCCAGATCCCGCCCCCGATAAATTCCTTTTCCGAAGATTTCCTGCTCCCGCCGTGAACAGTGATATGGTTAAAAGCATATCGTTGATAACGGAGGGTTTCCATGCAAGCCGAATTACAGTGGATTAACAACGTGCGCCTGCCGTGGCGTGAAGGGCTGTGGCAGATTGAGATCCAGCAGGGCAAAATCGCCCGCGTTGCGCCGCAGCCACAAAACATCGCAGGTGGGGCCGCGCTGGATGCCGAAGGTGGCCTGGCCATTCCCCCCTTTATTGAACCGCATATCCATCTTGATACCACCCAGACGGCGGGAGAACCGGCGTGGAACCAGTCCGGCACCCTGTTTGAAGGAATTGAGCGCTGGGCGGAGCGTAAGGCACTGTTGACCCATGAGGATGTTAAACAGCGCGCCCGTCAGACGCTGAAGTGGCAGATTGCTAATGGCATTCAGCACGTGCGTACCCATATCGATGTTTCCGACCCGACGCTGACCGCGCTGAAAGCGATGCTGGAAGTTAAGCAGGAGATGGCGCCGTGGGTAGAGATTCAGCTGGTTGCGTTCCCGCAGGAGGGGATCCTCTCTTATCCTGATGGTGAAGCTCTGCTGGAACAGGCACTGCAGCTGGGCGCGGACGTGGTTGGTGCCATCCCGCATTTTGAGTTTACCCGCGAATACGGCGTCGAATCGCTGCATAAGACCTTTGCGCTGGCGCAGAAGTATCAGCGCATGGTGGACGTACACTGTGATGAAATCGACGACGAGCAGTCGCGCTTTGTTGAAACCGTGGCGGCCCTGGCCCACCGCGAGAAGATGGGCGCGCGCGTCACTGCCAGCCATACCACCGCCATGCACTCCTATAACGGAGCTTACACTTCACGGCTGTTTCGCCTGTTGAAGCTCTCCGGGATCAACTTTGTGGCTAATCCGCTGGTGAATATCCATCTGCAGGGGCGCTTTGACAGCTATCCAAAGCGCCGGGGGATTACGCGGGTGAAGGAGATGCTGGAAGCCGGTATCAACGTCTGTTTTGGCCATGACGATGTGTATGACCCCTGGTATCCGCTGGGTACAGCCAGCATGCTGCAGGTGCTGCATATGGGGCTGCACGTCTGCCAGCTGATGGGTTATGACCAGCTGGACTCCGGCATCAAGCTTATCACCACTAACAGCGCCAGAGCGCTACAGCTGCCGGATTACGGCATTCAGAGCGGTAACAGCGCTAACCTGGTGATCCTGCCTGCCGACAGTGGCTTCGATGCCCTGCGCCGTCAGGTGCCGGTGCGCTACTCTATCCGTCACGGCAAGGTCATCGCCGAGACCGTGCCTGCCGCCAGCACCATTCATCTTGCTGAGAGCGAGAAGGTGGATTTCAGGCGTTAATTCCTCACAAGGTGACTTTTTAGTCGCCTTGTTTAAAACTATGTTATGCTCCGATCATAAGGATGTGAGAGGTTATAAATGGATGGCGAAGATTATGGGTTACGTACCCTGCTGGATATGCATGGCTACCAATTTACACTGGATAACGGCTACTGGTGGAAGATAGAAGCTTGGGGAATTGAGAAATCGCGGTTCCGTCCACATGGCATTCGCTACAATCTGACGTTGCACAATGCATACAACCACCGTGTGCTTGGTATGGATAACGCGCATGCCATTGAGCCGCCCAAAAAAGGCGGATTCTCTTCAAGGCTGGTGGTCTATGACCATATCCACCGCACCTCAATCGATCCTGGATATCCCTATTATTTTCACTCTGCCGCACAGCTGCTGGATGATTTTTTTGCTGCGGTAGATCGTGTTGTCAGTGAGGCGGAAAGAAAACGATGAAAGCGTTAATCGGTGTTATCCCTGAGCAGGCTCTGCGCAAAAGGGTGCTGGCGATAGCCGCGGGTCAGTATCAGCCACGGCCTGATGAACCCAAAGTGTGGTTTGCTTCAGTCAATGCGATAGGGCAGATACTTAGTAATGAGAACATTGCCCTGCTGCGCATGATGGCAGAACAAAAACCACAGACGATGAGCGAGCTTGCGCGTATGGCAGGAAGGCAGGTGAGTAATCTTTCTACCACCCTAAAAACGCTTAGTGGCTATGGATTTGTTCATCTGGAAAAGCATGGGAATAAGATCAGACCACAGGCTTTATATACGGAGTTCGAGATCCGTATCGATAGTGCCCTGATAGTCGGTGATAGCGCGGCATAAAAAGGGGAGGAACAAGTTCCTCCCCAGCGTTTAATACCCTTTCCGCCAGGGGCGAGGCATGCCTCGCCCGGGGCACGGGATTAATGCGAACCCATATGTCCGTGCAGCTTGTGCTTGCTGACGAAGCCGAGCAGCAGACACATAACAAACACCACGGCGTACAGGCCGTTTGCGGTTGCCAGCGCGGCGTGCGGGCCGTGGCTGTCTACGATAGGGCCGGTAACCACGAAGGTCAGCATTGTGCCAACGGTACCGCAGGTGAGGATAAAGTTGACCAGCTTAGGCGAGGCCACTTTGGTCTGCAGCGAGCCGAGGGTAATGATGGTGGTGTAGATAGCGCTGGAGAAGAAGCCCAGGCTCATCATGATCCACTTCAGCATTGAGGCGTCAGTTTCGCTGATAAACCAGTACATCAGTGCGGTCGCTGCCAGCGCCAGAACGGTCAGGATACGCTGCGGGTCGAAGAAGCGCAGAATGGCGCTGAAGGCCCACATGCCGATCATATAGGCGGTCCAGAAGTTGCCTACCAGGCTACCGGCCTGGCCGATATCCATGCCCATATTTTTGGTAGCGTACAGCGGCACCCAGCCGATAAAGCCCAGCTGGCCGAGGATGTAGCACAGGGCTGCAATGGCGAGGAAACCCACGCCGACGCCCCATTTCTCTTTGTTGACTGGCGCGCCGCTGGCGGTTTTCTTTCCGAGAACCGGGAATTCAAAGCACAGCGCCAGAACGAAGATCGCCACGTAGATTACGCCGATGCAGGCATAAACCCAGTACCACGGCAGGGAGCGGGCAAGGATAGCCGCGGCAATGATCGGGAAAATCGTCCCGGCCATGCTAAAGAAGGAGTCGGTAAACAGCAGGCGTGAACCGCGCTGGCGCCCTTCATACAGGTGAGTGATCAGGAAAGTACCAATCGACATGGTAATCCCGCTTACCACGCCCAGCACGAACATACACAGCGAGAAGACGGTGAGGCTGTGGCTGGTCATCAGGCCCAGCACCGCCAGTACCATCAACACGAAGCCGAAGATCAGCTGGCGCTTCAGCGGCACGATCTCCATCAGCCAGGCATTCAGGAATACCGCCAGCAAGATCCCGGCGTTAAGGAAGGTGAAGGTGTTGCTCATCTGAGCCACGGGCAGCTGGAAGTAAGCAGCGATATTCTCCAGCACCATACCGGTAACGATAACCACTGCACCGGTCAGCGCGTAAGAGAAGAAGCTGATCCAGGTAAGCCCAATTCGATCGCGATTTGTCATAGTGGAAACCTGTTGATAAAGAAGGTCACCGGCGGAGTGCCCGTGATAAACGGGAGAAGTTTAACCAGATTCGTGATCTGCTTAAATCTTTACTGAAACAAATATTTTCATATTTCATTCATAACGTGATCTTAATCACTAATTTTCCCTCTGCGGAAGCGGTTGCGTCATAAGATTAATGAGTAAATAAAGGTAAAACGCTGGCGCGTTGGTAAGTGCCTCTTTACAATCAGCAGAGTTTTTTTGGTTTGTTGCCCTCAGTAAGGAATTTTTCATGTTGAAACGTACTTTGACCGCGCTGGCGACAGTTCTCGCACTGTCTACTGTCTCTGCCGCCGCTGTTGCCGCGAAGGGGGACACGCATGTGCTGCTGACCACTTCAGCAGGCAGTATTGAACTGGAACTGAATAACCAGAAAGCACCGGTATCGGTGGCTAATTTTGTGGATTACGTGAACAGTGGTTTTTATAACAACACCATCTTTCACCGCGTGATCCCAGGCTTCATGCTGCAGGGCGGCGGTTTCACTGCCGATATGCAGCAGAAACAGCCAAAACCGCCCATCAAGAATGAGGCGGACAACGGCCTGCTAAACAAGCGCGGCACTATCTCTATGGCCCGCACTGCGGATAAAGACAGCGCCACCAGCCAGTTCTTTATCAACGTGGCGGATAACGCTTTCCTCGACCACGGCCAGCGCGATTTTGGCTACGCAGTATTTGGTAAAGTGGTTAAAGGTATGGACGTTGCCGATAAGATTGCTCAGGTACCGACCAAAACCTTCGGTCCATACCAGAATGTGCCGGAAAAACCGGTCGTCATCCTCTCTGCCAAAGTGCTGCCATAATTATCTGACGGTCAGCTTTGCCCGGGCCGCCTGCTGGCGGCCCAGCTATTTTCCTTCTGCTATTTTCTCCTGGGGATCCCCCATGCTGCTGCTAATCGACAACTACGACTCCTTTACCTGGAACCTTTACCAATATTTTTCAGAACTGGGGGCGGAGGTGCTGGTGCGGCGCAATGACGACATCACCCTGGCTGAAATCAGCGCGCTGTCACCGCAACGGCTGGTCATCTCCCCCGGACCCTGCACACCGGATGATGCCGGGATCTCCCTTGAGGCTATTCGCCACTTTGCGGGCCAGCTGCCGATACTCGGGGTGTGCCTGGGGCATCAGGCCATTGCCCAGGCATTTGGTGCTCGCGTGGTGCGCGCCCGCCAGGTGATGCACGGCAAAACCTGCGCGATTGAGCATAACGATGGCGGCGTGTTTGCCGGGCTTAATCATCCGCTGACCGTTACCCGCTACCATTCGCTGATCGTTGAGAGCCTGCCCGCGCAGTTTGAACTGACCGCGTGGACGCTGCGCGACGGCCAGCCGGATGAGATCATGGGCTTTCGTCACCGTACCCTGCCGCTGGAAGGCGTACAGTTTCACCCGGAGAGCATCCTCAGCGAGCAGGGGCATCAGCTACTGGCTAATTTCCTCAAAGGCTGATTAATGGTTGCCTTGTTGTGATTTTTTATGCATATTTTATGACTATAATTTCACATTCCTGAAATGACTCAATGGCGAGGTAGTGAATGGCAGCGGAAAAATTAGCGGTAACGCGGGCGACATTTGATGAGGTGATTTTGCCTGTTTATGCACCAGCGCAGTTTGTGCCGGTGAAAGGCAAAGGCAGCCGCGTCTGGGACCAGCAGGGCAAAGAGTATATCGACTTCTCCGGCGGCATCGCGGTGACCGCGCTGGGCCACTGTCATCCTGCGCTGGTGGAAGCATTAAAATCCCAGGGGGAAACCCTGTGGCACACCAGCAACGTGTTTACCAACGAGCCGGCGCTGCGCCTGGCCTCTAAGCTGATCAACGCCACCTTTGCCGAGCGCGTGTTCTTTGCCAACTCCGGTGCGGAAGCCAACGAAGCGGCATTCAAACTGGCGCGCTACTACGCCACCAAGCGCCATAGCCCGTTCAAAAGCAAAATCATCGCCTTCCATAACGCCTTCCACGGCCGCACGCTATTCACCGTATCGGTCGGTGGGCAGCCGAAATATTCCGATGGCTTCGGGCCGAAACCGGCGGATATCGTCCATGTGCCGTTCAACGATCTGGCGGCGGTGAAAGCGGTGATCGACGATCATACCTGCGCGATTGTCGTTGAGCCAATCCAGGGTGAGGGTGGCGTGATGCCTGCGACCCAGGAGTTTCTACAGGGGCTGCGTCAGCTGTGTGACGAGCATCAGGCACTGCTGGTGCTGGATGAAGTGCAGAGCGGCATGGGGCGCAGTGGCAAGCTGTTTGCCCATGAGCACTACGGCGTGAAGCCGGATATCGTCACCACAGCCAAGGCGCTGGGCGGCGGTTTCCCGGTGAGCGCAATGCTGACCACCAACGAGATTGCTTCGGTGATGGCGCCAGGCGTACACGGCACCACCTATGGTGGCAACCCGCTGGCCTGTGCGGTGGCGGAAGCGGCGCTGGATATTATCAATACGCCGGAAGTGCTCACCGGGGTCGCCGAACGCCGCCAGCTGTTTGTCGAGCAGTTAAAAGCGCTGGATGCCCGCTTCGATCTGTTTAGCGATATCCGCGGGCAGGGGCTGTTAATTGGTGCCGCGCTCAAGCCGCAGCATGCGGGCAAAGCGCGCGATATCCTCAATGCCGCCGCAGCAGAAGGGGTGATGGTACTGGTTGCCGGCACCGACGTGATGCGTTTTGCGCCGTCGTTGGTCATTGAACCGGCCGATATCGCCGAAGGCATGGCGCGGTTTGCCACGGCGATAGAAAAGGTGCTGAGGTGATCGCTTGATCGTAGGGGGCGACCTTTTTTTCCGGTCGCCCCTTGCTGATGATGGGCATGCTGCTGGCGGGCGGACCGAAACAAAGGGTCCGCTCCTACGTTATTTTGAGGATTTCCTCAGGCGGCGTGACAGCCAGCGGCCATGATGCGGGCGCTGGCTCCAGGTCAGTGATGAAATGGTATACATCACGCCAAGATGCCCCAGAATGCGCTTCACATGGCGCTCCATAATGGTCACCGGCCCCTGATGAAAATCTTCCGGTACCTCCAGCACGTTAGTCTCTGAACTCGGCCCGTCATACTCCAGCCGCTGCTGACAGCGCTGCAGCGCAATCTCACACGACTGTAAATAGCGCTCCGCCAGCGTCGGCGTCAGCATGGTGTGTTCGCGTGCCAGGATAGTCATGGCGTTGATATGTTCGACAATAAACTGGCTGTGCGTCACCCACAGCTGCATATCGGACAGATAGCTGGAGTTAAAGCCCGGCTCCTGCATCGCCTGATGCAGCGAGTTAAACAGCGCATTGTGCGCCTGGTTTACCTCCATGCGCTGATACGCCAGCTTCACCGCATCCTGTTCGTTGCCCAGCAGTAGCTGTAACGCGCTCTGGTAGGTCTCCAGCGCATCGTGCGCATTCTGGCGCAGCAGCCCGCTCTGCCACTGCGGCCACAGCCAGATCATGCCGCCAAAGGCAATCAGGCAGCCCATCAGCGTATCCATCAGGCGCGGCAGCAGGAACTGCGCGCCGTTCAGCGACAGCAGCTGCAGCGTGTACACCGCCGTGACGGTAAAGCCTACCGTGGCCCAGCCATAAAACTTGCGGATAAACAGATAGCTCACCAGGGTAATCACCAGCATGATGCTCAGTATCCACGGCTCCGGCACGTGCATGCCCAGCGTCCCGGCGGCAATCGCCAGCCCGGCCAGCGTGCCGAGCGCTCGGTGCTGAATGCGCACGCGGGTGGCGCTATAGCCGTTCAGGCTGACGAACATCACGGTCATCAGGATCCAGTACGGTTTCGGCAGGTTGAAGAACAGCGCCAGCGAACTGGCAAAGGTCAGCATCACCGCGAAGCGCGCAGCGGTGCGCAGCGCCGACGATTTCAGCGACAGATAGCTCTTCAGCGCCCGCAGCAGCGGCAGGCGGCGCTGACGGTCGGCCATCAGGTCGCGGCGATAGAGCGGGTGCTGAGTGCGCAGTACGCGGCCAATGCGGCTGAAGTGGTAGTAGCAGAAGTTACCGACCGGGTTATCCGGGTGCTGGCGGGCGATCTTCTCCAGCGCCTGCAGCTGTTTATCCATGGTGAAGCGCTCGGCGAAGCGATGGTAGAGAATATCATCGGCCAGTACCCGCAGCCGCGCAGCAATGGTCTGCGCATTCCAGCGGATCACCGCCTCGGCGTGGCTTTTCTCCACCAGTTTCTGCACCTCTTCCGGCTGATGCAGGCTGACGGCAATGTGCTCCTGTAAATCCAGCGCCACCTGAAAAGCCCGCGTCAGGCGCTGATAATGGCTGTCGCGGTTGGCAGAAAGCATATGCATCTGCTGGTAGCAGGTGTTGATCAGATCGACCGCTTTTTGCTGACGTGCCAGCAGGGGAGGCAGGGCGGTTTGTGGATCGGTGAGTTTGGTCAGCAGCGTATATTTTGCTTCGCAGTAGTCAGCCAGCTCGCGATACAGCAGGCTGAGCGTTTCACGCATCGGCTGCTCTTTCCACAGCCAGAACCAGAACCAGTTAAACGCGCCGTACCAGACGGTGCCGAGGATATACAGCAGCGGGGGTTCCCACATCGGCATGCGCCCGGCGAGGCTGAGGGTGAAGATGGCGGCAATCAGCGAAGCAGGCAGCAGGCGGGCGTGCAGCGGGCTGATCTCACCGGTGACGCCAAGCAGCAGCGCCATCACCAGCAGGATCGCCGGCAGCGGAACGCCTTCAGCGCCCGCAAACTGGATCAGGAAACTGCTGAAGGCAAACAGGCTGCCGCCAACGATCAGGCGTTTGAAGAAGCGTTTATGGGGGGTATCGAGACCGGCGTTGTTGCAGCAGGCGGGCACTAAAGAGAACAGCAGGCCGCGTTGCAGGTCGCCCAGCAGCCAGCCAATCGCCACCGGCAGACACAGCACCAGCGTCTGTCTCAGGGCATAGTTTACTTCGGGGTGATAGATGATTCTCCGCCACATGCGCTGCACCAAATAAAAAAGGCGCGACAGGGATGTCGCGCCGTGAGTTCAGAGCCGGTTAGCGTGTGCCGTAAACGACGATAGTCTTACCGTGTGCAGAGATCAGGTTTTGATCTTCCAGCATTTTCAGAATACGGCCGACGGTCTCACGAGAGCAGCCGACAATCTGGCCAATCTCCTGGCGGGTAATCTTAATCTGCATGCCATCCGGGTGGGTCATGGCATCCGGCTGTTTCGCCAGGTTCAGCAGCGTCTGTGCAATGCGGCCCGTCACGTCGAGGAAAGCTAAGTTGCCCACTTTCTCAGACGTCACCTGCAGGCGACGCGCCATCTGTGATGAGAGGCGCATCAGGATGTCAGGATTCACCTGAATCAGCTGACGGAATTTTTTATAAGATATTTCAGCCACTTCACAGGCGCTCTTCGCACGTACCCACGCGCTACGCTCCTGACCCTCTTCAAAGAGGCCCAGTTCACCGATGAAATCACCCTGATTGAGGTAAGAGAGGATCATCTCTTTGCCTTCTTCATCCTTGATCAGCACCGCTACCGCGCCTTTGACGATGTAGTAGAGGGTTTCCGCTTTTTCACCTTGATGGATCAGCGTGCTTTTGGATGGATATTTGTGAATATGGCAATGTGACAGGAACCATTCGAGAGTCGGGTCTGTTTGCGGTTTGCCGAGAACCATTCGCTATTATCCTCTGTTGTAATCGAGCCTAATGTCACCCGTCATTTTGCAATGCTTAGGGTGCACAGGGGGGTATTCCCTGTCAGGCGTAGAAATATTCAAGCGTTCCCATAGGAAAATTTTTCCGGGCCTCTGAGCAGAGCTTGGCTCGTTTTGTCGTCCCGTATTTCTCGTGCATCGAAGTGCCGACGAAATATTACAGCTTTGTTTGTAGCACAGCTTGCACGCACTGTCTTCTGTTGTCTCGCTTCAGCATAGTGGGAAAAAGTCCTGAAAGGGGACCTGGCTGCGCAACAGCATGCGGCAATATACCAATAAATTATTGATATTAATCATAAAGAAAAGATTAATTTTCAGAATTTATGCCGGTGTGTGCGTGAAAAAAATGTTATCAGCATGTTAAGTGCAACGATGGATGAATTGCTATGGTTCAATTTATAACCGATTGTGGAATTCAAATCTAACAGATTGATTCTTCAGATTTATTACAGGATCGCGTTATGAAAGTGACTTCGCATGCATTAATGCTCTACCTGCTGTTTATGGGCTATGTCCTTGTCTATCTGGATAAAACAGTGATGGGCTTTGTGCTATTACCCCTTCGCCAGGAGTTCCATCTCGCGCCGCAGCAGGTGGGATATATCGGTGGCATCTTCTTCCTCGCTTATGCGCTGTTTCAGTTTCCCGCCGGCTGGTTAAACGATCGCATAGGTTACCGGAGCATGCTGGTGCTCTCGCTGTCGTTGCTTGGGCTGTGTGCGCTGCTGTTTGGCTGGCTCGGTGTCACCTTTGCTCTGCTGCTGAGCTTCCGCTTTATGGCGGGGATCGGCCACTCGGGTTATCCAAGCGCCAGCGCGAAAGCCGTAAGTGCCAATTTTGCGCTGCATCACCGCACCTTCGCCCAGTCGCTGCTGCTCTCCTCCTCCGGGCTGGCGATGGCCATCGGGCCGCTGCTGGCGGTATGGGCGCTGGATAAAATGAACTGGCATCACGCCTATATGATCCTGGCCGTGCTGGTGCTGATGGTAGCCGCGAGCATGGTGCTGCTGTTGCCGCGCTCGCCGCGGGGGATCCTCATTCCAGCTGGCGAAGTCGGCCTGCACAGTGCGCTACGCCAGCCGCTTTTATGGCAGCTGTTCTGCACTAACTTTCTGCTGAATGTGCCGGTTTACGGCCTGGTGAGCTGGCTGCCCAGCTTTCTCACTCATCGCGGACTGCCGCTCTCCGCTGTCGGGCAGATGATGAGCATTTCCGGGGTTGGTAGCGCACTGACATCGGTGGCTGGCGGCTGGCTGGTGGGGCGTTATCTGGCCGGGCGTGAACCCTGGGTAATCTGCCTGGCGTCGCTGATTGCGGCGGCGGGGATGCTGATGATTTACCTCTCCTCCAGCGTGCTGATGAGCACAATCGGCCTCTGTATTACCAATGCGGCCCTTATCGGCACCTTTATCACCACCTTTACGCTGCCGATGAAGCGTTTTCCGCTCGCGGTGACCGGCTCGATTATCGGTTTACTGAATGCCGGTGGAGTACTGGGCGGCTTCGTCGGGCCGATTGCGATGGGCTATTTAGTGGCCGCTGGCCATGGCACTTACCTTGGTGCCTTTCTGTTTCTGATGATAGCGATACTGCTGGCGGGACTGGCTCTTCTGCCGGGCAGCCGGCGTGCTTACCTCTCTTCCTTAAACCCGGAGTTATCATGAACACTGAAACGTTAAACAAGGAAATCACCGACAAAGTGCTGGTGTGGCGGCGTCATATTCATGCCAATGCCGAACTCTCATTCCATGAGCATGGCACCGCAGATTATGTCGCTGCTGAACTGGCGAAGTTTGGCCCGTTAAAAATTAAACGGCCAACGCCAACCAGCGTGGTGGCGGAACTGCCGGGTGCGCGCAGCGGCCCATGCGTCGCGCTGCGTGCCGATATGGATGCGCTGCCGATTACCGAACTCAACAATGAACCCTTTACCTCGCACAACAACGGGGTGATGCACGCCTGCGGGCACGATGCGCATACCGCCATGCTGCTCGGTGCGGCCTGGGTGCTGTGCCATCAGCAGGCGCAGCTAAGCGGCACCGTGCGCTTTATCTTCCAACACGCGGAAGAAGTGCCGCCGGGTGGCGCGCAGGAGCTGATCAAACACGGCGTGCTCAACGGCGTTGAGAAGATCTTCGGGCTGCACGTCATGCCGAATTTCCCCACCGGGACGGCCGGACTGACCGAAGGCGTTTTCAGCGCCGCCAGCGATAATTTCGATTTGATGATTCAGGGGAAAGGTTCACATGCCGCGCTGCCGCAGGAGAGCGTCGACCCGGTGGTGCTGGCATCCGGCGTGGTACAGGCGCTACAGCAGATCGTATCGCGCAGGCTGGATCCCAACGATCGGGCGGTGCTGAGCGTGGCGAGCTTTATCGCTGATGGTGGCTATAACGTCATTCCCGACAGCGCCCACCTGCGCGGCACGCTGCGCACGCTAAGCAACCGTGCGCGTAGTGAAATCCCGCAGATGATGGAGAAAATGATCGAGGGCATCACCGCCGCAGCCGGAGGAAGCTTTGCGCTGAAATGGACGCCGGGCTACGCCATTGGCGTCAATCATCCGGAGGCCACGCGCATTGCCCGCGATACGGTGGTCGGCACGCTGGGCGATGAGGCGTTAAAAATCCTGCCGCATCCGATGTTCGGCTGTGAGGATTTTTCCGCGTATCAGAAGGTGGTGCCGGGCTGTTTTGTCTGGGTCGGTAGCGGTAATAAGGCAAAAGGGGCGATATGGAATCTGCATAACCCGCACTTCCGCCTCGATGAGGACGTGCTGGCAATAGGCGTGCGCCTGCACGTTGGCTTTATCCATCAAATATTAATGCAGTAACGCCTGCCGGGGCCGCTCAAACGATCTTTTTACCTTCCATCAAACGTTTAACCAGCGGCCCCATTATCAGCTCCATCGCCAGCCCCATTTTGCCGCCCGGCACCACCAGAGTCTTAATGTGTGAGATAAACGACCCCTGTAACATGCTCAGCAGGTAGGGGAAGTCGATATCTTCCAGACCCTGAAAGTGGATCACCACAAAGCTCTCGTCAAGCGAGGGGATGCCGCGTGCGGCAAACGGGTTTGAAGTATCCACCGTCGGCACGCGCTGGAAGTTAATATGGGTGCGGGAGAACTGCGGCGTGATGAAGTTGATGTAGTCCTCCATCGAGCGTACCACCGAGTCCATCACCGCTTCGCGCGAGTGGCCGCGTTCGCCGGTGTCGCGCACCAGTTTCTGGATCCACTCCAGGTTGACGATCGGCACCACGCCGACCAGCAGGTCCACTTTATCCGCCACGTTGTGCTGCGGAGTGACGACGCCGCCGTGCAATCCTTCATAGAACAGCACATCGGTTGGGCCAGGCAGCGGCTGCCAGGGGGTGAAGGTGCCCGGAACCTGGTTCCACGGCACGGCTTCATCGTAGGTGTGCAGATACTTGCGCGACTGACCTGTACCGCTGAGGCCATACTCGGTAAACGTCTGCTCCAGCAGGCCAAAGTCGTTGGCCTCCGGGCCAAAATAGCTGACGTGTTTGCCCATATCGCGCGCTTTGCGGATCGCCATGTCCATTTCCGGACGGGTAAAACGGTGGAAACTGTCGCCTTCAACTTCGGCAGCGCGCAGGTCAAGCTGCTGGAAGATCTTCCTGAAGGCCAGGCTGGTGGTGGTGGTTCCCGCCCCGCTGGAACCGGTGACGGCGATAACCGGAAATTTGGCTGACATGGCGTACAACTCCCTGAAGAAAGGTCTGACAAGCTGATCATAGGTATCATGTTTCGCCGGGAAAAGTCATCTCCGCCGCGTATTGATGCCAAAAAAGCAACGCCCCGCCACAATTTGCAGCTTCAGCGCTACTGCTCTTCCGCACCGGCGCGGAACTGCCCGCGCGGCATGATATTGACCGATTCATGCAGCTCGGACCACACCAGCACCACCTCGCCGCTGGTCAGCTGGCGGTGCACGTCGGCCACTTTTTGCGTCAGCGAGCGCTCATGCTCGCCATAGTCAGTACCTTCGCGCAGCACAAAAGACTCGATCAGGTTGTCGAGGGTTTCACTATCCAGGTCTTTCCAGGGAATAATCATCAGTTGTCCAGCCAGGTTGAAAGCCATTGCGGAATGCGCTGTTCCAGCCACATTTGTGGCTTACGCAGCGTTCCACCTACAAATCCCACGTGCCCGCCGTGCTGCGTCAGCTGATACTCCACGCAGGAGGGCAGCAGGGCAGCATCGGGGATCACTTCCGGGGTCATAAACGGGTCGTCTTGGGCGTGAATAATCAGCAGCGGTTTACGCACGCCGGGTAACAGCGGCATGGCGCTGCAGCGGCGGTAGTAGTCGGTGGCATCGTTGAAGCCGTGGGCGCGAGCGGTGATCGCATCGTCAAAGTCGCGCAGCAGGCGCAGGGATTTCAGCTGTGCCAGATCGACCGGCAGCGTGCCCGGCCAGGCCTGCAGTTTGCGGGCGGCGTTCTGTTTCAGCAGGCCCAGCAGATAGCGCTGGTAGACGCGGGAAAAACCCTGCTCCAGCCGCAGGCTGCACGGCTCCAGCATCAGCGGTGCGGAGACCACGACCCCCGCATCCAGCAGGCACTCATCGCCCTGTTTGCCCATCAGGCAGGCCAGCATATTGCCGCCGAGCGAGATCCCCACTGCCGCGGTGGGGACGTTGCCCCATTCGTCGCGCAGCCACTGTAAAAGGTAGCTGGCGTCTTCCGTCTCGCCCGAGTGGTAAATGCGGTTGAGACGGTTTGGTTCACCGCTGCAGCCGCGAAAGTGCATCACCACGCCGAGCCAGCCGCGATCCTTCCACGCCTGTAGCAGACCGTGCGCGTAGGGGCTGTTAAAGCTGCCCTCTAAACCGTGAAACAGCACCACGCGCGGTTTATGCCGGGCACCCGCCGGGTCTTCGCTCCACGCCAGATCGACAAAATCAGTATCTGGCAGGGTGAGCCGCTGCCAGTGTGGTTGTAGCGTTATGCGGCGGCGCACCAGACGCGGCAGAATGGTTTGCAGATGCGGATTGCTGCCACCGGCCAGCGGGCGAAAAGCCGTATCGGTCAGGTGACTAAAATTCATGTGGTCAGAGCTTGTAGGATCCATGGCTCGCTGTTAGCTTCGTCGGGTTGTCTATTTGCCGTGGGTGAGGAGCACCCTTTCTATGGAACTGAGTCTGTTTTTGTCAATGTTGGGCTTTCTCTGGGTCGCTGCTATCACGCCAGGCCCTAATAATATGTTACTCACCGCCTCCGGTGCTAATTTTGGTTTCCTGCGCTCTCTGATGTTGCTGATCGGTATCATGATCGGCATGCAGGTGATGCTGCTGATGGTGGCCTTTGGCGTTGGCGGTTTGATCCTGCTTTATCCCTCGCTGCACCTGTTCCTGAAAATTGCCGGCAGCCTCTATCTGCTGTGGCTGGCATGGAAAATCGGTACCGCCGAGTATGAGAAGCTGGAAACCGGCGCGGGTCCGGCCGCGCCGATGCCGTTCTGGCAGGGCGGCCTGCTGCAGCTGATCAACCCGAAAGCCTGGCTGATGGCGCTTGGCGCGGTCGCCAGTTTTAGCCTGGCGGGTGAAGCTTATAAAAGTTCAGTGATCGCGATTAGCTTCGCCATGGCGTTGGTGAATCTGGTGTCAGGAGTGATCTGGTTAGGCTTCGGCACGCTGATTGGCCGCATCCTGCGCAGCCGCCGCGCCTGGACTATCTTCAACGTATTTATGGGGTTGCTGACGGCGGCGTGCGTGCTGCTGATTTGGCACTGACCTCCTCAATCAACGGCGGCGAGGCGTGCCTCGCCCCTACACAGATGGCGACCCCTGCGCATATGGCGGCCGTAGGGGCCGCGGCATGCCCGGCCCGGCCTTAACATCCTGCCTAAACCCATTTTTCAGCTAACGAATCCGCAATTTCTCCTAAGCAGCTTTTGCTATAAAAGATAATTTTTAATTACTTTATAACGATAGTCGCGCCCGGTTACAAAGGGGGGGTACACCCAATAACAATACTCTCTGGAGCGGGCTATGGCGGCAAAATTCACACTTTCACTTCTGGCGGCAGCACTGTCGCTGACGGCACTCGGCGCACAGGCGGTGGATGTCACCATCGCTTATCAAACCTCGGCGGAACCGGCGAAGGTCGCGCAGGCCGACAACACCTTTGCAAAAGAGAGCGGGGCGAAAGTCGACTGGCGTAAGTTTGACAGCGGCTCCAGCGTGGTGCGCGCGCTGGCCTCTGGCGACGTGCAGATCGGCAATATCGGCTCCAGCCCGCTGGCGGTTGCGGCCAGCCAGCAGGTGCCGATTGAGGTATTCCTGCTCGCTTCCCAGCTCGGTAATTCTGAAGCGCTGGTGGTGAAGAAAAGTATTAAGGATCCGCAAGACCTGATCGGCAAACGCATTGCGGTGCCGTTTATCTCCACCACCCACTACAGCCTGCTCGCCGCGCTGAAGCACTGGGGCATTAAGCCGGGCCAGGTACAAATCATTAACTTACAGCCGCCGGCGATTATTGCCGCCTGGCAGCGCGGGGATATCGACGGTGCCTACGTCTGGGCGCCCGCCGTCAATCAGCTGGAGCAGGACGGCAAGGTGCTGACCGACTCCGCCGAGGTCGGAAAATGGGGATCGCCAACGCTCGATGTCTGGGTAGTGCGCAAAGACTTTGCGCAGCAGCACCCGGAAGTGGTGACGGCGTTTGCCCGCAGCGCGCTGGATGCGCAGAAAGCTTACCTCGATAACCCGCAGCAGTGGCTGAAGCAGGACGACTATCTCAGCAAGCTGTCGCGCCTGAGCGGCGTGCCTACGGCGCAGGTACCGGGGCTGGTGGAGGGCAATACCTATCTGACCGCGCAGCAGCAGGTGACGCAGCTTAACGGGCCGGTGAATCAGGCGATTGTCGACACCGCGACGTTCCTCAAGGAGCAGGGCAAAGTGCCGCAGGTCACTCATGACTACAGCAGCTTTGTCACCGATCGCTTTGTTAAACCTCTCGCCCAGTAGGAGATCGCCAATGCTTTCCGTGTCTCATCTTCGCGCCAGCTATGCAGGCCAGCTGGCATTACAGGACATCAACCTGTCGATCGGCAACGGAGAGCTGGTGGTGGTTTTAGGTCCGTCCGGCTGTGGCAAAACTACGCTGCTCAACCTGATTGCCGGGTTTATTCCGGCGGACAGCGGCAGCATCACGCTGGACGGCAAGCCGGTGAATGGACCGGGGGCGGATCGCGGCGTGGTGTTCCAGCATGAGGGGCTGCTGCCGTGGCGCAACGTGCTGGATAACGTGGCGTTTGGCCTGCAGCTGGCCGGCGTGGAGAAAAACGAGCGCCGCGCCGTCGCCAGACGCGTGCTGAAGCAGGTGGGGCTGGAGGGGGCCGAGAAACGCTTTATCTGGCAGCTCTCCGGTGGCATGCGTCAGCGCGTGGGTATTGCGCGCGCGCTGGCGGCCGATCCACGCCTGCTGCTGCTTGATGAGCCTTTCGGCGCGCTCGATGCCTTTACCCGTGAACAGATGCAGGAGCTGCTGCTGACCCTATGGCGCGACAGCGGCAAACAGATTCTGCTGATTACCCACGATATTGAAGAGGCGGTGTTTCTTGCCAGCGAACTTATCCTGCTGTCGCCGGGGCCGGGGCGTATCGTCGAACGGCTGGCGCTCGACTTCGGTCGCCGCTATGCGGCCGGAGAAGGCTGTCGGGCGATAAAATCCGACCCGGACTTTATTGAACGCCGCGAATATGTGCTCAGCCGGGTGTTCCAGCAGCGTGAGGTGTTTGCATGAGTTCCCTGGTGAATGAGAAGAGCCGCACGCGCAAACTGCGTCTGCGCTGGCCACTGTCGCGCCATCTGACGCTCAGCCTCAGCACGCTGCTGGTGCTGCTGGCCGTCTGGTGGGCCGTGACGGCGCTTAAACTGATTGCGCCGCTGTTTCTGCCGCCGCCGCAGCAGGTGCTGCACCAGCTGCTGACCATCGCCAGCCCGGCCGGGTTTATGGATGCCACGCTGTGGCAGCATCTGGCCGCCAGCCTGACGCGCATTGTGATTGCGCTAGCGGCAGCGGTGATTATCGGCGTGCCGGTCGGCATTTTTATGGGGCTGAATGATACCGTGCGCGGCATCCTCGATCCGTTGATTGAGCTCTACCGCCCGGTGCCGCCGCTGGCCTATTTGCCGCTGATGGTGATCTGGTTTGGCATCGGCGAGACCTCGAAGATTCTGCTGATCTACCTGGCCATTTTTGCCCCGGTGGCGATGTCGGCGCTGGCGGGCGTGAAGAGTGCCCAGCAGGTGCGGCTGCGTGCCGCCCGTTCGCTCGGCGCCAGCCGCTGGCAGGTGCTGTGGTTTGTGGTGCTGCCCGGCGCGTTGCCGGAAATTCTGACCGGTTTGCGCATTGGTCTTGGCGTTGGCTGGTCCACGCTGGTGGCCGCTGAGCTGATCGCTGCCACGCGCGGTCTGGGTTTTATGGTGCAGTCGGCCGGTGAATTCCTGGCGACTGACGTGGTACTGGCAGGCATTGCCGTTATCGCCCTGATCGCCTTTGCGCTGGAGCTGGGGCTACGCGCCTTACAGCGCCGCTTAACCCCCTGGCATGGAGTACAACAATGAACGAACGCATAAAAATTCAGGCGCTGGGACCGTATATCGGCGCCGAGGTGAGCGAGCTTGACCTCAGCCGCCCGCTGAGCGACGCGCAGTTTGAGCAGCTTTATCACGGGTTGATCCGCCATCAGGTGCTGTTCCTGCGTAATCAGCCGCTAACGCCTCATCAGCAGCGCCAGCTGGCCGCGCGCTTTGGCGACCTGCATATCCACCCGGTGTATCCGCATGCGCCGGGGGTGGAGGAGGTTATCGTGTTGGATACCCATAACGATAATCCGCCTGATAACGACAACTGGCACACCGATGTGACCTTTATCGAAACGCCGCCTGCGGGCGCGATCCTCGCGGCGAAGCAGCTGCCGGAAAGCGGCGGTGACACGCTGTGGGCCAGCGGCATTGCGGCTTATGAGGCGCTGTCGGAGCCGCTAAAAGTACTGCTGAGCGGCCTGCAGGCCGAGCATGACTTCAAGAAATCGTTCCAGGAGTTCAAATACCGCGGCAGTGAAGAGGATCACCAGCGCTGGCAGCAGGCGGTAGCGAAGAATCCGCCGCTGTTGCATCCGGTTATCCGCACCCATCCGGTGAGTGGCAAAAAGGCGCTATTCGTTAACGAAGGTTTCACCACGCGCATTGTCGGGCTGAAAGAGAAGGAGAGTGAGGCGCTGCTGAACTTCCTGTTTGCCCACATCACTAAGCCGGAATTCCAGGTACGCTGGCGCTGGCAGGTGGGCGATGTGGCGATCTGGGATAACCGTGTGACGCAGCATTACGCCAATGCAGATTATCTGCCCGCGCGACGGATTATGCACCGGGCGACGATCTTAGGGGATAAGCCGTTTTAATCGTCACTCATCAGGTTACGTGAAAAATGATGGATATCCGCGCCAGGTTTCAGGCGATACAGCTTTGCCTTGCGGGCGCCGGTGGCAACGCTGTCGCCGGTCTCTTCAAACATCGCTGAAGCCTCAAAGCGGCGGATCAAGCTTTTGCGCTGCACCGGTCGGTCCAGTATCGTCTCAGTGACTTCCTGCAACTGGGTCAGAGTGAAGGCGGCGGGCAGGCAGTAGACCGGTAGCAGAGAATAGAGCGTCTTCTGTCGCAGCCGTTGCAGCGCTTCAGCAATAATCTGCTGATGGTCAAAAGCGATATCGCTGCGCTGTGCCAGACCGTCGAGCGGCTGCCACTGGGCATCGCTGACGTCATCACTTTCTGCCTGACAGTTTTCTGCGGCAATCAGGGCATACCACGCGCTGGTCAGACTCCAGCCTCGCGGGTCACGGTGCGCCCCTGAGAAAGTTGCCAGCTGTTCCAGCCAGGGCGGATTGACGGTGGTCTTCTCACGCAGTTTACGCAGCGCCGTGTCGCGCGTGGATTCATCCTGTTGCATATCAATAAACCCTCCCGGTAGCCCCCACCATCCGCGCTGCGGATGATTAGCACGTTGTACCATTAACACGCACAGCTGCCCCTGCCACAGGGTAAACAGCACGCTGTCCACGGTGACAATCGGCGATGCATAGCGCGAGGCATCGTACTGGTCCAGATACGCTTGTTCAGATGACATCATAGGGTTCCTGCAGGAAGTGTCGCTGGGACACACTACCAGCCCCGGCGTCATGATTCAATAACGCCACCACTTTTCATGATATTTATTTTATTTAAAATCATAGTGTTAAAAGATTTTCTTTTCGTGGGTTATTTTTTGCTTGTGAATAAGTGTCTCTTGGACAATTATATAAGTGTCCTTGGGACATTAATAAATCAAAAGGAGTCT
Source organism: Erwinia aphidicola (assembly GCF_014773485.1). GTDB lineage: Bacteria > Pseudomonadota > Gammaproteobacteria > Enterobacterales > Enterobacteriaceae > Erwinia > Erwinia aphidicola. The sequence continues at coordinate 324,176 of NZ_JACXBP010000009.1, forward strand.
GCGATGATGAAACTGCAATTAACCCTTGATGGTCAGGATGCCGCGCTGGAAAGCGGCCGTTTTCCTGACGGTGCGATCTGGGGACGTGTGCTGTCGCCGCTTGATCCGCAGGCCACCACCCTGACGCTGCGTGCCAGCGCGATGCAGACTCTGGATGACCTGATGCTGGTCGCGCAGATACTGGATGCGGTGCGCCAGCGCTGCCTGCTGCGCCAGACCACGCTTGAGCTGCCGTGGCTGCCCTATGCCCGCCAGGACCGTACCCTGCGTGACGGCGAGAGCTTTGCGCTGAAGGTGTTTGCCGGTTTTCTCAATCAACTGCGCTTTGACCGGGTGGTGGTCGTTGACCCGCACAGCGATGTGGCCGCAGGCGTTGTTGACCGTCTGGTGACGATCCCACAGCATCGCGCTCTGATCCACAGCCGAACGCTGAGGGATGAACTGGTGCAGGGCATGATGCTGGTTGCGCCCGATGCCGGCGCGTTGAAGAAGGTGCATGCGCTGGCGCAGCAGGTCAACGCCGCCGAATACGGCATTCTCGGCAAGCATCGCGATATTGCTACTGGCGCCCTGAGCGGATTCGAACTGCTGAAAGGTGACGTAGCCAACAGGGATGTGCTGATCGCTGACGACCTCTGCGATGCCGGCGGCACCTTTATCGGTTCAGCTGCGGTGCTACGTGCAGCCGGTGCGCGTTCGGTCAGCCTGTACGTCACGCATGGCCTGTTCAGTAAAGGGGTAGATCACCTGTTGAGCCAGGGTATCGACCGTATCTGGACCACCACCTCACTGGCCGGGGAAGAATTAGCGCAGGAGCGTGTAGAGCTGATTGATATCGACACCATTTACCGCAGTGAAGGAGCATCCCATGCAAATTAATCCGATTCTGGCTATCGACGGCTACAAAACCTCACATCGCGAACAGTACCCGGCGGGAACCAACCGCGTGTACAGCAACTTTACCCCGCGTGGGAACCGGTATTTCCACTCGCCGCTGGCGGATGATGCCCTGGTGTTTTTCGGCCTGCAGGGTTTTTTACAGTGGTTTATGGTCGATTTGTTTAATGACAAATTTTTTGCTCAGCCGGAAGAGCAGGTAGTGTGTGAGTATCAGCAGCTGATGGACAGCTACCTGGGTAAAAATAGCGTCAGCGTGGAGCATATCCGCGCACTGCATCGCCTAGGCTATTTGCCGCTGGCGATCAAAAGCCTGGACGAGGGCAGTAAAGTGTCGATGAAAATTCCGGTACTGACCATCACCAATACCGTGGATGAGTTTTTCTGGCTGGTTAACTACCTTGAGAGCGTGATGTCGGCAGAGCTGTGGAAGTCCTCCACCAATGCGACCGTGGCGCACCACTATCGCCAGATTTGTCAGCTGTGGGCGGAACGTACCTGTGACGATATGACACATGTCGATTTTCAGTGTCATGACTTCTCATTCCGCGGCATGTCAGGCCTGCACGATGCTGCACAGTCGGGGGTTGGCCACCTGCTGAGTTTTACCGGAACTGACAGCCTGCCTTCTGTCCTCTATGCACAACAATATTACCGCCCGGCAGAAGGGACGTTTATTGCCGGGAGTATTCCCGCCACCGAGCACAGCGTGATGTGCATGGGGGAGCAGCAGGGTGAGATCGCTACCTTCCGTCGTCTGCTGACGGAGCTTTATCCGACCGGGTTTGTGTCGGTGGTGTCGGATACCTGGGATTACTGGAAGGTGCTGACCGAATACAGCCGTGAGCTCAAACCCGAGATCGTGGCGCGTGAAGGCCGTCTGGTGTTCCGCCCTGACAGCGGTGACCCGGTGGAAATACTGTGCGGCAGCGGCGACGATGCCGACCGCGATCCGGCTCGCAGCGCACAGCAGAAAGGGTCGGTCGAAGTGCTGTGGGAGATCTTCGGCGGCACGGTCAATGCCAGGGGCTACAAGGTGCTGGACCCGCACGTGGGTCTGATCTACGGCGACTCGATTACCCTCGAGCGTGCCAATCAGATCCTGAGTCGTCTGGAGGCCAAAGGCTTTGCCAGCAGCAATGTGGTGTTCGGCGTCGGGTCTTATACGTACCAGTACAACACGCGTGACACCTTTGGTTTCGCCATGAAAGCGACGTATGGCGAAGTGCACGGAGAGGGGCGTGAGATCTTCAAACAGCCGAAAACCGACAACGGCATGAAAAACTCTGCGCGCGGTCTGTTACGGGTGGAAAAAGATGATGAAGGGAAATACCGGCTGCTGGACGGTCAGAGCTGGCAGCAGGAGCAGGGCGGGGAACTGAAAATCCGTTTCCTGGATGGAAAACTGTATAACGTGGAGGATCTGACCACGCTGCGTCAGCGTCTGGCAGCGCAGTAGCGGGATGCGGGATTCGGGTCGGGCATGCCCGACCCCTACGAATGCGCTATTCCGGCAAATCAGTGTCCCAGGGGCGTGGCATGCCGCGCCCGAACTGCTGCATCAGGCGTTGATGATCGACTCTAACTCTTCCTGCGCTGCCAGCCATTCCATCTCACACTCTTCTAAGGCCGATTTCGCCGTTGCCTGCTGCTGCAGCGCCGCAGTGAGGTCGGCTTTGCGTGCTTGCTCGTAGATGGCGCTGTCGGAGAGCTTCCCTTCGGCCGCGCTCAGCTCGGCGTTATGCTTCTCCATCTGCTTTTCCAGCTTCTCAATCTGCTTGCGCAGCGGCTGAGTCTGGGTGCGCAGCTCCGCTTCCCGGCGCTTTTGGTCCTTGCGCGCCTGAGCGCTATTGGCGCTGTCGGCTTTTGGCGCGGCATCGGCCACTGTCTGCTTCTGCAGGTCGCTCAGCCACTGCTGATAATCTTCCAGGTCGCCTTCAAATGCTTCCACTTTCCCGTCGTGTACCAGGTAGAGATCGTCGGTGGTCGAACGCAGCAGGTGGCGGTCGTGCGAGACAACAACCAGCGCGCCTTCGAAGTCAATCAGCGCCTCAGTCAGCGCCTGGCGCATATCAAGGTCAAGGTGGTTGGTGGGTTCATCCAGCAGCAGCAGGTTCGGGCGCTGCCAGACGATCAGCGCCAGCACCAGCCGGGCTTTCTCGCCGCCGGAAAAACGGCGGGTCTCTTCGCTGACTTTATCGCCCTGGAAGCCAAAGCCGCCGAGGTAGTCGCGCAGCTGCTGCTCCAGCACTTTCGGTGCGAGGCGCACCAGATGCTGGATCGGCGATTCGTCAGCGCGCAGGAACTCCAGCTGATGCTGAGCGAAGTAGCCGAGCTTGATGCCTTTCGCTAAGCCAATGTCGCCCTGTAATGGCGCCAGCTCGCCCGCCAGTAGTTTGATCAGCGTGGATTTACCCGCGCCGTTGCGCCCCAGCAGGCCAATGCGCGAGCCGGGAACCAGGTTGAGCTTGATCGAGTTAAGGATTTTACGATCGCCATAACCGGCGCTGACTTTTTCCATCTTCAGCAGTGGGTTCGGCAGGTTTTCAGGTGCGCGGAAGCTAAAGGTAAAGGGGTTGTCGACGTGCGCCGGGGCGATCAGCTCCATGCGCTCCAGCATTTTAATACGGCTCTGAGCCTGTTTTGCCTTGGTGGCTTTGGCCTTAAAGCGCTCAATGAAACTTTGCAGGTGCGCGACTTTCAGCTGCTGGTTTTCAAACATCGACTGCTGCTGCGAGAGTTTAGTGGCGCGCTGGATCTCGAACGAGCTGTAGTTGCCGGTGTACTCAAAAATTGACTGCTGTTCGATATGCAGAATTTTATCCACCACCGGATCGAGGAAGTCGCGGTCGTGGGAGATCAGGATCAGCGTGCCGGTATAGCTTTTCAGCCAGCGCTCCAGCCAGATCACCGCATCAAGATCGAGGTGGTTAGTTGGCTCATCGAGCAGCAGCAGGTCGGAACGGCAAATCAGCGCCTGGGCGAGGTTAAGGCGCATGCGCCAGCCGCCCGAGAAGTCGCTGACCGGGCGCTGCAGCTGTTCCTGGGTGAATCCAAGGCCGTCCAGCAGGCTGGCAGCGCGTGACTGAATGGTCCATGCCTGCACCGCATCGAGCTTGCCGTGCAGCGTAGCGATGGCGTGACCATCGTCTATCTCATTCGCGTGCGCTAATTCAGACTCAAGCTGACGAAATTCGCGGTCGCCGTCGATAACATACTCAATGGCGGGAATATCCAGTGCCGGGGTCTCTTGATTGACCCACGCCAGTGACCAGTTTCCCGGATAGTTGAAACTGCCCGCGTCGGCGCTTATCTCGTTTTTCAGCAGCGCCAGCAGGGTCGATTTGCCGCAGCCATTCTTACCCACCAGGCCCACTTTTTGGCCGGGGTTAATGGTTGCGGTCGCGTTGTCGAGCAGGACGTGGACACCGCGACGGATTTGTAATGCAGAGAATACAATCATAAGCGCCGTAAGTTCAGAGTATGTTAAATTAAGCCATCATAATCAGTTTTCGGAATCAAACAGTTCCGTTGCGTCGAGCATGGTAGCGGAAATCACCCGCCATGACGACGATTTGGAGGGGAATGATGTCGCAGCCGCCTAAAGTCCTGCTGTTGTACGCCCACCCGGAGTCTCAGGATTCGATTGCCAATCGCGTTTTGCTTCAGCCGGCCAGAAATCTGGACAATGTGACGGTCCACGACCTGTATGCACACTATCCGGATTTTTTTATCGATATTCATCACGAGCAACAGCTGCTGCGTGAACATCAAATCATTGTTTTCCAGCACCCGCTTTACACTTATAGCTGCCCGGCGCTGCTGAAAGAGTGGCTGGATCGCGTGCTGTCGCGCGGCTTTGCCAGCGGCGTGGGCGGTAACGTGCTGGAAGGAAAATACTGGCGCAGCGTGATCACCACCGGTGAACCGGAGGCCGCCTACCATCAGGAGGGGCTGAACCGTTATCCGATGTCGGACATTATGCGCCCGTTCGAACTGACGGCGCAGATGTGCAGCATGCACTGGCTGACGCCGATGATTATCTACTGGGCGCGCCGCCAGTCTGCCGACGTGATGAACAATTATGCCCGCGCCTATGGCGACTGGCTGGCCAATCCGCTGCCCCATGGAGGAGTTTAGATGGAAGGACAAAGCCTCCTGACCGCCGGTGTTGTTTACCTGTTTGCGGCGGTGATTGCGGTGCCGATTGCGGCCCGTCTTGGCATCGGTGCGGTGTTGGGGTATCTGCTCGCGGGGATTGCCATTGGTCCCTGGGGACTGGGCTTTATCAGCGACGTAGACGAGATCCTGCACTTCTCCGAGCTTGGCGTGGTGTTCCTGATGTTTATCATCGGGCTGGAGCTGAAACCGTCGAAACTGTGGGAGCTGCGGCGCTCAATATTTGGCGTCGGTGCGGCGCAGGTGATCCTGAGCGCCGCGGTGCTCGGCGGCCTGCTGCTGCTGACCGACTTCTCCTGGCAGGCGGCCGCTATCGGCGGCATCGGGCTGGCGATGTCATCCACCGCGATGGCCTTACAGCTAATGCGCGATAAAGGCATGAACCACAATGAATCCGGGCAGCTCGGCTTCTCGGTGCTGCTGTTCCAGGACCTGGCGGTGATCCCGGCGCTGGCGCTGGTGCCGTTACTGGCCGGCGGCGACAGTGGTCATACCGACTGGATGAAGGTGGGCATGAAGGTGCTGGCCTTTGGCGGCATGCTGATCGGCGGGCGCTATCTGCTGCGGCCGATTTTCCGCTTTATTGCCGCTTCCGGCGTGCGCGAAGTGTTTACCGCCGCGGCGCTGCTGCTGGTGCTTGGCTCGGCACTGTTCATGGATGCGCTCGGGCTGTCGATGGCGCTCGGTACCTTTATTGCCGGTATCCTGCTGGCGGAAAGTGAATATCGCCACGAGCTGGAAATCGCGATTGATCCGTTTAAAGGCTTGCTGCTGGGGCTGTTCTTTATTTCGGTCGGCATGGCGCTTAACCTCGGCGTGCTCTATACCCATATTGTTGAGATCCTCGCCGGAGTGGTGATTCTGGTCGCGGTGAAGGTGGCGGTGCTGTATCTGCTGTCGCGCATCTACGGCCTGCGCAGCTCCGAACGGCTGCAGTTCTCCACGGTGCTTAGCCAGGGCGGTGAGTTTGCCTTCGTGCTGTTCTCTGCCGCTTCTTCTGCGAAGCTGTTTAGCGGGGATCAGATGCCGCTGCTGCTGGTGACGGTGACGCTGTCGATGATGACCACGCCGCTGCTGATGCAGGGCGTGGATAAAATCCTTGAACGCCGCTTCAATGAAGTGGATGACTCCGCCGAGAAGCCGTTTGTTGAAGATGATAAACCGCAGGTGATCGTGGTCGGCTTCGGTCGATTCGGTCAGGTAGTGGCGCGCCTGCTGATGGCTAACCAAAAGCGCATTACGGTGCTGGAACGCGATATCAGTGCGGTCAGCCTGATGCGCAAATATGGTTACAAGGTGTATTACGGTGATGCTACCGAACTGGAGCTATTGCGTGCCGCCGGAGCAGAAACCGCGCAGTCGATCGTGATAACCTGTAACGGCCCGGAAGATGCGATGGAGATTGTTCACCTCTGCCAGCACCATTTCCCGCATCTGCAAATTCTTGCGCGCGCCCGGGGCCGCGTTGAGGCGCACGAGCTGCTGCAGGCTGGCGTCTCGCAGTTTTCCCGTGAAACCTTCAGCAGTGCGCTGGAGCTGGGGCGCAAAACCTTGATGACGCTGGGGATGCACCCGCATCAGGCGTTCCGCGCGCAGCAGCACTTCCGCCGTCTGGATATGCGCATGCTGCGTGAGCTGATGCCGAATCACAGCGACAGCCAGCAGATCTCCAGAGTGAAAGAGGCGCGGCGCGAGCTGGAAGATATCTTCCAGGCTGAAATGCAGCACGAGAAGCGGCAGTACGACGGCTGGGATGAGGCAGATTAATGCAATCAATCTGCCCGTTGGGGGCGACTTTTTTTTCCGGTCGCCCTGCTTCCGGCACAATGGGCTGACCGAAATGTAACGGCAGCTCCTGCGGAATTTAATGGTGATTATGATGCGTAAACGTTTTATCGCTGGCGCGACCTGCCCGAAATGCCAGGCTCGCGACACGCTCGCCCTGTGGCGGGAAAATAATATCGATGTGGTCGAGTGTGTGAAATGCGGTCATCAGATGCGTGAAGCCGACAAAAAGGCGCGCGAACAGGTGCGCAGCAATGAGCAGGTGATCGGAATTTTTCATCCCGAGTAGCGTAATTGCACAGCTTTTTTTAAGCTGTACAGTACAGCCGGGTTGAAATTCGATACAATCGGCGCCACTTAGAGCCCTTAGCGTTGGTAAAACAGCCAGCGAATTAAGGGCTCAACGCTCTCAACGGTTAGGAGTAATCATGAAAGTAGCAAAAGACCTCGTGGTCAGCCTGGCATACCAGGTCCGTACAGAAGATGGTGTGTTGGTTGATGAATCCCCGGTGAGCGCACCGCTGGACTACCTGCACGGTCATGGTTCCCTGATTTCCGGGCTGGAGAAGGCGCTGGAAAATCGTGAAGCTGGCGACAAGTTTGATGTGAATATCGCATCAAACGATGCCTACGGCGAATACGATGAGAACCTGGTGCAGCGCGTACCGAAAGACGTATTTATGGGCGTTGACGAACTGCAGGTTGGCATGCGCTTCCTGGCAGAAACCGATCAGGGCCCGGTACCGGTTGAAATCACCGAAGTAGACGGCGACCACGTCGTGGTTGATGGTAACCACATGCTGGCCGGCCAGAACCTGAACTTCAATGTTGAAGTTGTGGCGATCCGTGCTGCGACCGAAGAAGAGCTGGCCCACGGCCACGTTCACGGCGAAGACGGTCATCACCATGACCACGATCACGGCCATGACCACGGTCAGGGCGGTTGTGGTACTGGCGGTTGCGGCTGCAGCCACTGATCGATAACCGTGCAGGGGCGACCGGAATAAAGGTCGCCCCCTACGAGTCAGAGGCCACCTGCGGGTGGCCTTTTTGTTTTTTACGGTTGCTGCGGGTTAAGCGACCGCGAGTCGGGCATGTAGGGTCGAGGCATACCTCGACCGGGGATCAGTAGTGCGGAGGCGGGGTTTCTTCGGACTGATCGGCCATTAATGACGGCGCGGCAGCCTTAAGTTTGTCGGTCAGCAGGCGCATCTGTTCACGCACGCGCGCCATCTCCAGTTCGTGCTGTACCACCGTATGGTTCAGCTCATCAATGGTCATTTCCTGAAACGCCAGTTTGCTCTCCAGCATCTCCAGCCGCTGCTCCAGCAGTGATTGTTGCATTCTGTTTCCTCTTGTTACTACCGGGCCAGGCCCACTCCTGGCGAATTGCCCGATTCTAACGGTAAAATGCGGGCAGAAGTAGGCGAAACGGCGTAAATTAGCCGCCAGAGGTTGAAAAGTCTTTTAACTGACTCCATTCCTGTGGTGAAACTTTCGGGCGAACACGTGGTCGGAAGTTAACTTCACTTTGTCATGGCGAGACTATTTTTTCAGCTCGCCCCCAGTTATATTTCAGGCCGCAGGCCTGCAAACGATTCCCGAGGTGAGATGCTTCGGTTTTGGAGAAATGGATGAAATCACTGTTTAAAGTCACATTGTTAGCTACCACGATGGCCGTTGCGCTGAATGCCCCGCTGGCAATGGCTGCCGACGCCGCTCAGGCTAAGCCAGCAGCAGCACCGCAGCAGGCTCCTAAAAATGCCGCCTTCAAAAATGACGACCAGCAGTCTGCATATGCGCTGGGTGCATCTTTGGGCCGCTACATGGAGAACTCCCTGAAGGAACAGGAAAAACTGGGCATCACCCTGGATAAAACTCAGCTGATCGCCGGCGTTCAGGATGCGTTTGCTGGTAAGAGCAAACTCTCTGACCAGGAGATCGAGCAGACGCTGCAGTCCTTCGAAGGCCGTGTGAAGGGTGCCGCTCAGGCGAAGATGGAAAAAGATGCGACAGAAAACGCCAGCAAAGGTGACGCTTACGCGGCTAAATTCGCTAAAGAGAAAGGCGTGAAGAAAACCGAATCCGGTCTGCTCTACCAGGTAGAGAAAGAAGGAACCGGCAGCGCGCCGACTGACAGCGATACCGTTGTAGTGAACTACAAAGGGACGCTGATCGACGGCACCGAGTTCGATAACTCTTACACCCGCGGCGAGCCGCTGTCATTCCGTCTGGATGGTGTTATCCCTGGCTGGACTGAAGGCCTGAAGCACGTGAAGAAAGGCGGCAAAATTAAGCTGGTGATCCCACCGAACCTGGCTTACGGCAAAAATGGCGTTCCGGGTATTCCGGCTAACTCCACGCTGGTATTCGACGTTGAGCTGCTGGACATCAAAGCGGCGGCGAAAGCCGATGCCGCACCAGCCCCGGCTGCACCAGCCGCTGGTGATGCCAAAGCTAAGCAGTAATGCCTGCCACCGCCACCTTCGGGTGGCGGTTTTGTTTCCACCACCTGCACAGCTATTCCCCTGCTTTTTGCGTTAGATTGCATTTCACGACAAAGGTTGGGACACGCCTTTCCCATATTTGCTAGACTATCCGGCGCGCATTTAATAAGAATGAGTCTGCCCTTGCGCCGTGTGACAGGCTCTGGTCAAAGGGTGGTGTCGTCAATGTCTAATTCACTGTTCTCCGGTGACGTCGCGGATTTGGAGCTGCTTGAACAGCACCCATTCACCGCCGGGGATTTCGAAATTCTCAAATCTTACGAAGCTGTTGTTGATGGCCTGGCGATGCTTATCGGTTCGCACTGCGAGATCGTGCTGCACTCGCTGGAAGACCTGAAGTGCTCGGCGGTGCGTATTGCCAACGGTGAACATACCGGGCGCAAAATAGGCTCGCCAATCACCGATCTCGCGCTGCGCATGCTGCACGATATGACGGGTGCTGACAGTAATGTCTCGAAAGCCTACTTTACCCGTGCCAAAAGCGGCGTGCTGATGAAGTCGGTGACCATTGCTATCCGCAATCGCGAACAGCGGGTGATCGGCCTGCTGTGCATCAATATGAACCTTGATGTCCCGTTCTCGCAGATTATGGCGACTTTCATGCCGCCTGAAACGCAGGAGGTGGCCTCCTCAGTCAATTTCGCCTCCTCGGTGGAAGACCTGGTGATGCAGACGCTGGAATTCTCGATTGAAGAAGTCAGCGCCGATCGCAATGTGTCCAACAACGCCAAGAATCGCCAAATCGTGCTCAATCTGTATGAGAAAGGCATCTTTGATATCAAAGATGCGATTAACCAGGTGGCGGATCGCCTGAATATCTCCAAGCACACGGTCTATCTTTACATTCGCCAGTTCAAAAATGGCGATTTCCACGGCCAGGATAAGTAATGCGTTTCTGCCTGATGGTGACCGGCCCGGCCTATGGCACACAGCAGGCCAGTAGCGCCTGGCTGTTTGCCCGCGAGCTGCTGGCGCAGGGCCATGAACTGGAAAGCGTGTTTTTCTATCGTGAAGGGGTGCTGAATGCCAGCCTGCTGAATGCCCCGGCCAGCGATGAAACCGATCTGACCCGTCACTGGCAGCAGCTGCACACAGAGCACGGCGTGGCGCTGAATATCTGTGTGGCGGCAGCGCTGCGCCGTGGCGTGGCCGATGAGCACGAAGCCGCCAGCCTTGGCCTGCCTGTGGCGAATCTCGCCACAGGTTTTCAACTCAGCGGGTTGGGTGCACTGGCGGAAGCCGCCCTCAGCTGTGACCGCATGGTGCAGTTCTGATGAATCGTATCGCTTTCGTGTTTACTCAGGCGCCCCATGGCAGCAGTGCCGGGCGGGAAGGGCTGGATGCAGTGCTGGCGACGTCGGCACTCAGCGAGGATATCGCGCTGTTCTTTGTCAGCGATGGCGTACTGCAGCTCACCGCGGGCCAGCAGCCGCAGCAGATTCTGGCGCGCAACTATATCGCGACCTTTGGCGTGCTGCCGATGTATGACGTCGAGCGCTGCTATCTGTGCGCTGCGGCGTTAGCAGAACGAGGCATTGCTGCCGACGCGGCCCGCGTGCTGCCTGCTGAGATTTTAACGCCTGCTGACCTGCGTCAGACCCTGGATAACTACGACCGGGTGATTACCTTCTGAGGAAACCATGCTGCATACCCTGATGACTTCACCTTTTCGCTGCGATGTCGCTGCGTTGCTGCGCCTGCTGGCTGACGGCGATGATGTGCTGCTACTTCAGGATGGGGTGATTGCGGCTCTGGAAGGCAGCCCTGCCCTTGAAGCCTTGCTTAATGCCCCCATCTCACTCTACGTGCTGCAGGAAGATGTCGAGGCGCGTGGCTTATCTGCTCAAATTTCAACCAATGTGACGACGGTAGGCTATACTGACTTCGTTGCGCTGGTTGTAAAGAACCCGCAGCAAATGACCTGGTGACAGTAGTAATCCTGGTTATTTCTTGACACCTTTTGGTCTCAGCCTTAAAATTCTGCGGCCTCGTGATTCCGCGAGGCGATTTATTACGTGTTTACGAAGCAAAAGCTAAATCCCAGGAGCTATTTAATGGCAACAGTTAACCAGCTGGTTCGCAAACCACGCGTACGCAAAGTTGCAAAGAGCAACGTGCCTGCGCTGGAAGCCTGCCCGCAGAAACGTGGTGTATGTACTCGTGTATACACTACTACCCCTAAAAAACCGAACTCCGCACTGCGTAAAGTATGTCGTGTTCGTTTAACCAACGGTTTTGAAGTTACCTCCTACATCGGCGGTGAAGGTCATAACCTGCAGGAACACTCCGTGATCCTGATCCGTGGCGGTCGTGTAAAAGACTTGCCAGGTGTGCGTTACCACACCGTTCGTGGCGCGCTGGACTGCTCAGGTGTTAAAGACCGTAAGCAGGCTCGCTCCAAGTACGGCGTGAAGAAGCCAAAGGCTTAATGGTTCTCCGTTAAGTAAGGCCAAACGTTTTATCTTAAATGTCATAATAAACTCGTAGAGTTTTGGACAATCCTGAATTAACAACGGAGTATTTCCATGCCACGTCGTCGCGTCATTGGTCAGCGTAAAATCCTGCCAGATCCTAAGTTCGGATCAGAATTGCTGGCCAAATTTGTAAATATCCTGATGGTAGATGGTAAAAAATCTACTGCTGAAACTATCGTTTATAACGCGCTGGAGACCCTGGCTCAGCGTTCTGGTAAAAACGAGCTGGAAGCATTTGAAGTAGCCCTGGACAACGTCCGCCCAACCGTGGAAGTTAAATCCCGTCGCGTTGGTGGTTCTACTTATCAGGTACCAGTTGAAGTCCGTCCGGTTCGTCGTAATGCTCTGGCAATGCGTTGGATCGTAGAAGCTGCTCGTAAACGCGGTGATAAATCTATGGCTCTGCGCCTGGCGAACGAACTTTCTGATGCTGCAGAAAACAAAGGTACTGCAGTTAAGAAACGTGAAGACGTTCACCGTATGGCCGAAGCCAACAAGGCGTTCGCTCACTACCGCTGGTAACAGCTCTGTAGTTGTTATAAACCCAGCGGGCGTCCCAGTGACTTACCTGCTGGGCTTTTTTAACTTAGAACGTCTAAGAATCAGAGGAATCAAATGGCTCGTAAAACACCCATTGAACGCTACCGTAACATCGGTATCAGTGCGCACATCGACGCCGGTAAGACTACAACTACCGAACGTGTTCTGTTCTACACCGGTGTAAACCACAAAATCGGTGAAGTACATGACGGCGCAGCAACCATGGACTGGATGGAGCAGGAACAGGAACGTGGTATTACCATCACTTCCGCTGCGACCACCTGTTACTGGTCTGGTATGGCTAAGCAGTTTGAACCACACCACGTAAACATCATCGACACCCCAGGACACGTTGACTTCACCATCGAAGTTGAGCGTTCTATGCGTGTGCTTGATGGCGCGGTAATGGTTTACTGTGCAGTTGGTGGCGTTCAGCCGCAGTCTGAGACCGTATGGCGTCAGGCTAACAAATACAAAGTTCCACGCATTGCGTTCGTTAACAAAATGGACCGCATGGGTGCAAACTTCCTGAAAGTTGTTGACCAGATGGAAAAGCGCCTGGGTGCAAACCCGGTGCCATTGCAGCTGGCTATCGGCGCAGAAGAGAAATTCACCGGTGTTGTTGACCTGGTGAAAATGAAAGCGATCAACTGGAACGAAGCCGATCAGGGCGTCACCTTCGAATACGAAGATATTCCAGCTGATATGCAGGAACTGGCCGAAGAATGGCGTGGCAAGCTGGTTGAAGCCGCAGCTGAAGGCTCTGATGAGCTGATGGAGAAGTTCTTTGGCGGCGAAGAGCTGACTGAAGAAGAGATCAAAACTTCTCTGCGTAAGCGCGTTCTGAACAGCGAAATCATCCTGGTTACCTGTGGTTCTGCATTTAAGAACAAAGGTGTTCAGGCGATGCTGGATGCGGTTGTTGAGTATCTGCCAGCACCGACCGACGTTACCGCGATTAACGGTATGTTGGACGATGGTAAAGACACTCCAGCTGTTCGTCACTCAGACGACAAAGAGCCGTTTGCTGCTCTGGCGTTCAAAATTGCTACCGACCCATTCGTGGGTAACCTGACCTTCTTCCGCGTTTACTCTGGTGTAGTAAACTCAGGTGATACCGTGTTCAACCCGGTTAAATCTGCTCGTGAGCGTCTGGGCCGTATCGTACAGATGCACGCCAACAAGCGTGAAGAGATCAAAGAAGTTCGTGCAGGCGATATCGCCGCAGCGATCGGTCTGAAAGACGTGACCACTGGTGACACCCTGTGTGACCCGGACAACGTCATCATTCTGGAGCGTATGGAATTCCCTGAGCCGGTAATCTCCATTGCTGTAGAGCCGAAAACCAAAGCTGACCAGGAAAAAATGGGTCTGGCTCTGGGTCGTCTGGCTAAAGAGGACCCGTCATTCCGCGTATGGACTGACGAAGAAACTAACCAGACTATCATCGCTGGTATGGGTGAGCTGCACCTGGACATCATCGTTGACCGCATGAAGCGTGAATTCAACGTTGAAGCCAACGTCGGTAAACCTCAGGTTGCTTACCGCGAAGCGATTCGTGCGAAAGTTACCGATATCGAAGGTAAACACGCCAAGCAGTCTGGTGGTCGTGGTCAGTACGGTCATGTTGTTATCGACATGTACCCACTGGAGCCGGGCGTTAATCCTAAAGGTTACGAATTCGTCAACGATATTAAAGGCGGTGTGATTCCTGGTGAATACATCCCTGCGGTTGACAAAGGCATTCAGGAACAGCTGAAATCAGGCCCACTGGCTGGTTACCCTGTAGTAGATCTGGGCGTTCGTCTGCACTTTGGTTCATACCATGATGTTGACTCCTCAGAACTGGCGTTTAAACTGGCGGCTTCTATTGCGTTCAAAGACGGCTTTAAGAAAGCAACGCCGGTACTGCTTGAACCAATCATGAAGGTTGAAGTAGAGACTCCTGAAGAGAATACCGGTGACGTTATCGGTGACCTTAGCCGTCGTCGTGGTATGCTCAAAGGACAAGAATCTAACGCTACTGGCGTTCAGATTCACGCTGAGGTTCCGCTGTCTGAAATGTTCGGATACGCGACTCAGTTGCGTTCTCTGACGAAAGGCCGTGCTTCGTACTCCATGGAGTTCCTGAAGTATGATGATGCGCCGAACAACGTCGCTCAGGCCGTAATTGAAGCTCGTAGCAAATAAGCTACAGTTTAAATATTGATCCTATGCTCTCACCAAAGGGTGAGAGCATTAAAGTAAGGAATATCGTCGTGTCTAAAGAGAAATTTGAACGTTCCAAACCGCACGTCAACGTTGGTACTATCGGCCACGTTGACCACGGTAAAACTACCCTGACTGCTGCTATCACCACCGTTCTGGCGAAAACCTACGGCGGTTCTGCTCGTGCGTTCGACCAGATCGATAACGCGCCAGAAGAAAAAGCACGTGGTATCACCATCAACACTTCTCACGTTGAATATGACACCCCAACTCGCCACTACGCGCACGTTGACTGCCCAGGCCACGCCGACTATGTGAAAAACATGATCACCGGTGCTGCTCAGATGGACGGCGCGATCCTGGTTGTTGCTGCGA
>NZ_JACXBP010000010.1 GCF_014773485.1 Erwinia aphidicola
AAACATCCTGATAAAGCCCTACTATTATATACACCCCAAAATATTATGTGAAGACACCTACTCACTCAGTTATAATACTATGTGATTTTCAAGATTTTATTGAGATTATTATAAATGGCTAACTTTTATTTTAAATCAACAAGTTTAACAAATTTTACCTTTGCAGTGGTTATATGGTTTGCACTGGCAGCCCATTGTAAAGCTTATGTCAATCTCAATGAGAAATGGACTCAAAATACGAACGGCCTGTGGTCACTTAGTATCACTCCGAGTGGAACTTTTGATGCATTAATATCAAAAAGTGCTACATGTTACGATCCTGGTCTCGGCGGTAAGTGTATAGGGCGATGGATAATATCTGTTAATGGCGGGGCGGGGAGTACTTATAAAGTTTGTAGCCCAACTTTAGAATTCTCTAAGGGAAGCAGTTATGGTTCAGCCCTGTCTAATATGCAAAGTAAAACTATTGGCGTAAAATGTACACTTTCTAACTTCCAAGTCAACGGCAATGAGAAAATATGTATTTACAGTAGCGCTAGTGGAGTCTGGCGGGATGGTAGCACTTATTATTCACTGGGCATCCCTTTTTATGGGGATTCATATCCATGTAATTCTGGCTCAGGTGGTGGTGGAGTCGAACCACCGATTAAACCAGCCAGTTGTTCAATTGAAAATATTTTCTTTGATCATGGTTCGGTTATCAGTGGTGAGCTTAATGGTAAGAATTCTAGCTTACAACAAACGGTAGAATGTACGCAAAAATCGACAGTTAGAATAAGAATTCAAAATGATGGAAAAATAAAATTAAATACAGATGGGTCCCTGTATTCAGTCATTTCGATTGATGGAAACGATGGAGAGGCAACCATGGTTATTGATAACACCAAAAAAATTGATTTCACTTCAACTCTTCATTATACGGGTAATGATTCTTTAACTGGGGTTTTCAATAACGCTTCAGTGTTGTATTTAGATATACAGTAGGGTTACGTATTCTTTGTTACAGTTTTCAATCGAATGTTAGACCTATTTAGATCTTGGCACCTGATAAAACTAACGTCTCTGCCTGGAATCTCTTATGTGTCATTTTGATCTTTTAAAAGATAAAGCCCTTCCTATGTAAAATGAATTATTGCAGGGCACAATTTATTCTGTGCCCTTTTACCATGGCAATGACGTTCTTTCACAGTTAATCCGCTTGTCCCTTTACGATAGTTTCCTGTCCTTTTTTGGCCTTCTTTCCTTGCTAATCCCCATTCATCATAGCGTTAATCCCCTTTAGCAGGAGTCCAGAAATGACTGATACCGTACTGTTAGTGATTGACGCGCAGCAATCCTTCTATCATCGTGGCTACAACGAGGCAGCAGAAACGCCAGCGTTTGAGCAGGCGCTAAGCACGCTGATTGCCGGCTGTCAGGCGAAAGGCATTCCGGTGGTGGATGTGTTCCATGTCGAAGACGAGGGCCCGTTCTCGTTGGATTCGGGCCTGGTGACGCGCCTGCCATTTATCACCCATGAAGCGACGGGCACCGTGCAGAAGCGTATCCATAACGCCCTGACCGACTCCGGCCTGATGACCTGGCTGGTGCAGAACCAGGTAAAGCACGTAATTATCAGCGGCCTGCGCACCGAGCAGTGCTGTGAAACCACGGCGCGCGTCGCCTCGGACTTCGGCTATCGCGTCACCTTCGTCACCGAAGCAACGCTGACTTTCCCCATTACCCATGACGGCATTACTCTGAGCATTGCAGATTTACGCCACCGCACCGAAAGCGTGCTGATCAACCGCTTTGCGCAAATCCGCACCGTTGAGGGCTGCCTGCAGGAGCTTGCATAACATGACTATCCCGGTGTGGTTTATCACCCTGCCCGGCGTGATGGCGCTGGATCTCACCGGCCCGGCGGAGACGCTGAAGCTGGCGCGAGATGCCTTTTCCCTGCGCTATATCGGCCCCGATGAAAGCGTGCTGATGTCGACGGATATGCTGGTCAGCCGTATTGAACCGCTGCCGGCGTCGCTGCCGGACGGCAGCCTGCTGGTGCTGCCCGGCGTTAGCGACTCAAAGGTGTGGTTTGATACGCCACAGGCGATGGCGGTGCGCAACTGGCTGATGCGCATGCAGCCCGCGATCCACGCGCGTAAAATCACCCTGGTGTGCGTCTGTTCCGGGGCGCTGCTGGCGGCGAAAGCCGGGTTGATGAAAGGGGTGAGCTGCACCACGCATCACGAAGTGATTGAGCGTCTGAAAGCGGCAGAACCCGCTGCATTGGTGAAAGAAAACCGTATTTTCGTTGAAGATCGCGGCATCTGGACCAGCGCGGGCATTACCGCGGGCATCGATTTATGCCTGCATCTGATCGGTCATCTGTGCGGTTCGCAGGTGGCGCTGGATGTGGCGCGGGAAATGGTGGTCTATTTTCGTCGTTCGGGCGAGGATCCGCAGCTGTCACCGTGGCTGCGCCACCGCAACCATATCCACCCGGCGATCCACCGCGTGCAGGATCTGCTGACGCTGCAGCCGGAGCAGGAGTGGCCGCTGGAGGAGATTGCCGCCCGGGTCCACGTCAGCTCGCGCCACCTGACGCGCCTGTTCCGCCAGCATCTTGGCATTAGCGTGCGCGACTACCACGAGCAGCTGCGCCTGACGATTGCCCGGCAGCGGCTGCACAGTGGGGAAAACAGCGAACGCGCCGCCCTCTCCGCTGGCTTCTCCTCGTCACGCCAGCTGCGCCGCGCTTTGCAGCGCTGGCAGGAGTGAAGTCACCCCCCGCGATTTCAATTTGCTGAATTACTGTGCTAGTGTTACCTGTAACATTGTCACAGTCTGTTTCAGATTAAGGATAAGGTTTGCCTATAAAAAACGATGAACAATTATACTGGCTGCACCTCGGGGCGGGGGCTTTTCACCGCGCACATCAGAGCTGGTATCTTAATCAACTTCACCAGCAGGGCGACCGCAGCTGGGCCCTCTCCCTCGCCAATATTCGCAACAGCAGCACTCAGCAAACCCTGCAACAGCTTTCCCGCCAGCAGGGGCGTTACACGCTGGAAATTATCTCACCGGATGGGGAAAAACAGTATCAGCCGATAGAGGCGATCGGCGAGGTGATTTTATGGGATAACGAGCTTAAGTCGCTGGTTGCCCGCGGTGCCGACCCCCGCACCAGAATCATCTCTTTCACCGTCACCGAGGGCGGCTATTTCCTCAATGAGGACGGTCATCTTGACCTGACACACCCGGCGATTGCCGCCGATCTCGCGCAGCAGCAAGAGACCAGCACGCTGTATGGTGCGTTAGTCAAAATCCTGCAGCAGCGTATGGACGATAACAGCGGTGCCGTCACCCTGCTAAACTGCGATAACCTGCGCAATAACGGCGACAGCGTGGCGCGTGGACTGCGCGAATTCGTCGCCGCACAGGGTAATCAAGCGCTGCTGGCGTGGATTGAGCGCAATACCTCCGCACCCAATGGCATGGTGGACCGCATTACGCCAAAATTTGATGAGGCGATCTTCGCGCGGCTGGCACAGCAGGGTATTACTGACGACCGTGCGCCGCTCTCCTGCGAGTCCTTTAGCCAGTGGGTGCTGGAAGATAACTTTATTGCCGGGCGCCCCGCGCTGGAGCGTGCAGGGGTGGAGTTTGTCAGCTGCGTCACGCCGTATGAAGAGGCAAAAATCCGCGTGCTCAATGCCAGCCATAGCGGCATTGCCTGGGCAGGGGCGCTGTTGGGTAAACAGTATATTGATCAGAGCCTGCAGCCGGTTATCAGCCAGTGGATGCGCGATTATGTGCAGCAGGATGTCGCCGCCGCGCTGGGCGAGACTCAGGTCGATCTGGCGCTTTATTGTGATACCACGCTAAACCGCTTTAGCAACCAGTGGGTGCGCGATACGACCCAGCGCGTTTCGTCGGACAGCATCGCTAAACTGCAGCAGTTTATCGTGCCGACGCTGAAAGCCCGCTATCAGCAGCAGAGCTCGCCGCACGCCGCGCTGATCCTGCCGGCGCTGCTGTTCCGCTTTATGCAGCTGCGCCAGCGCGGCGAGCTGCCGTTTGAGTATCAGGATCGCGCCCTTAATGAGGTGCCGTTTGATGCGATCTTCGCCAGCGACGATCCGCTACAAGCATTTATCCAGGAGAAAACGCTGTTTGGTTCACTGGCCGCTATCCCACAGTTCGCGCAGGATATGCGCCGGGCGCTGGAGCGGGTCGACAGTGGCTTACAGCAGACACGAGGTCAGTCATGAAAAATCTGTTAATTGTTGCCGCCACTATTGCGCTGGCGCTGTTATCCATCATCTTTCTGTCGCCGTGGCCGGTCTGGCTCGGCACGCTGGCCGCGTGGGTGACGACCGGCTCGTTCTGCCTGCAGGTGATGCATATCGTCAAAAATAAAGACACCAGCGGCCTGTCGCTGGGGATGTGGGCGGCCCTGTTCTTCGGCGTCTCCTGCTGGACCTGGTACGGTCACCGTATGCACGATGTGCCGGTGATGGCCGCCAACGGCATTACCGCCCTGCTGGCGCTGACGGTGATCCTGCTCAAGCTGTGGCACGAGCGCCCGATGCCCAACCCTAACCGCCGCAGGCTGGTGCGCATGCCGGGGGTGATCCTCAACCCGCGTATCCGCCGCCTGCGCCCGTTAAAAGTGGCGCGCAGCGAGCGCAAAAAAGGTCAGCTCACCAAGTGACGCTGATCGATGCGCCGCAGGCCGATAGCCAGCAGCAGGCTACCGGCCAGGGTAACACCGAACACCAGCGGAATGTCGATCAGCGGGTGGTCGGTGTTATCGAGATGATGGGTGCGCATAAAGTGGATAAACAGCGCATGGAAGCCGTAGATCGGTAGCGAGTTACGCGCAATCAGCGCAAAGAACGGATTGACGCGATGGTTCATGGTGTTTTTAAACAGCACCAGCAGGCTGACGGCGGCAATAAACACCGCCGGGCCGCAGTAGAGATACCAGGTATCGGCAAAGGCGCCGTTAATCGCGAACTGCCGTTTAGTGCCGAAGGCAATCAGCGCCACGCAGGCGATAAAACTCCCCCCCGCCAGCCAGCTGACGCCGCGCTTTTGCGTGTCCATGGTGCCGATCGCCCGGCCAAGCAGCGCGTACAGCAGGTAATAAATCGTATCGCCATTGATATACAGATTGATCGGCAGCCAGTGGAAGCGGGCGATCGAGCTGTCAAC
Source organism: Erwinia aphidicola (assembly GCF_014773485.1). Classification (GTDB taxonomy): domain Bacteria; phylum Pseudomonadota; class Gammaproteobacteria; order Enterobacterales; family Enterobacteriaceae; genus Erwinia; species Erwinia aphidicola. Next base: position 5,200 of record NZ_JACXBP010000010.1, read on the forward strand.
GGTGTTCGGGTTCGCCAGCAGCGCCAGCACCAGCGTGGCGATAGCCAGATAGCGGGCGCTGACCGCTTTAACCTGAATCAGAGGGGAAAACAGGTAGATAGCGATGATCGCGAAGAAGAACCACAGGTGGTAGAACACCGGCTTCTGCAGCAGATGTTTCACCGACATCGCCTCATTGATCGGCGTCAGCAGCGTGACATAAACCAGCGCCACCGCGCTGTAAAACAGCAGGCACAGCACAATGCGCAGAAAGTGGCGCCGCTCGGCGCTGCGCTCGCCGAAGAACAGGTAGCCGGAGATCATAAAGAAGATCGGCACGCACACGCGCGACGCGGAGTTAAGCAGGTTGGAGAGGTCCCAGCTGTGTTCTCCTACCGACATGCCGGTGGTGACGTACCAGGTGGTGGTGTGGATCATAATCACCATCAGGCAGGCAACCGCGCGTAAATTATCTATCCAGCCAATCTTTTGCGACATTTCGTCCTCATTTCCCGGCAAAGTCTGCATCAATGCGAGATTGAGGGTAGCCAGGTGGCTGCGCTTCAACAACCCGGCCAAAGGAAAATTCAGAACAGGATGAACCGATTTATGGCGCGGCGGTGAAATATCCCTGAATGAATCCTTCTGTGCCTTTTGGTAATAGGCCCGGTCAAAGGGTATACTGGCGCCCACTTTTTATCACCACTCGTATCGCGTGCGAAATCATCATGCAAAAGTTTGATACCAAGACCTTTCAGGGCCTGATCCTGACCTTACAGGATTACTGGGCGCGCCAGGGCTGCACCATCATCCAGCCGCTGGATATGGAAGTGGGCGCGGGCACCTCTCACCCCATGACCTGCCTGCGTGCGCTCGGTCCCGAGCCGACGGCGGTTGCCTACGTGCAGCCTTCGCGCCGCCCGACCGATGGCCGCTACGGTGAAAACCCGAACCGCCTGCAGCACTATTACCAGTTCCAGGTGATCATCAAGCCATCGCCGGATAACATTCAGGAGCTGTACCTCGGTTCGTTAAAAGAGCTGGGTATGGATCCGACCATTCACGATATTCGCTTCGTGGAAGATAACTGGGAAAACCCTACCCTGGGCGCCTGGGGTCTGGGCTGGGAAGTGTGGCTGAACGGCATGGAAGTGACGCAGTTCACCTACTTCCAGCAGGTTGGCGGCCTGGAGTGTAAGCCGGTAACCGGCGAGATCACTTACGGTCTGGAGCGCCTGGCGATGTATATCCAGGGCGTCGACAGCGTGTACGATCTGGTATGGAGCGACGGCCCGCTGGGTAAAACCACCTACGGCGACGTGTTCCATCAGAATGAAGTGGAGCAGTCCACTTACAACTTCGAATACGCCGATGTCGACTTCCTGTTTACCTGCTTCGAGCAGTACGAGAAAGAGGCGCAGAGCCTGCTGGCGCTGGAAAAACCGCTGCCGCTGCCGGCCTACGAACGTATTCTGAAAGCCGCACACAGCTTTAACCTGCTGGATGCGCGTAAAGCGATCTCCGTCACCGAGCGCCAGCGCTATATTCTGCGCATCCGCACCCTGACGAAAGCCGTGGCTGAAGCCTATTATGCCTCCCGCGAGGCACTCGGCTTCCCGATGTGCAATAACAAGAAATAAGAGGCAGCCATGACTGATAAAACTTTTCTGGTGGAAATTGGCACCGAAGAACTGCCTCCGAAAGCGCTGCGCAGCCTTGCCGAGTCCTTCGCTGCCAACGTGACCGCCGAGCTGGATGCTGCGGGCCTGGCCCACGGTGAAGTGAGCTGGTTCGCGGCCCCGCGCCGTCTGGCGCTGAAAGTCGCCAGGCTGAGCGCCGCACAGCCGGATCGCGAAGTTGAAAAACGTGGCCCGGCAATCCAGGCGGCATTCGACGCCAACGGCGTGGCAACCAAAGCGGCCGAAGGCTGGGCGCGCGGTTGCGGCATCACCGTTGACCAGGCCGAGCGCCTGAGCACCGATAAAGGCGAGTGGCTGATGTACCGCGCACAGGTGACGGGCGAAAGCGCCCAGGCTCTGCTGCCGGCGATGATTGCCACCTCCCTCGCTAAGCTGCCGATCCCGAAACTGATGCGCTGGGGTGCTTCCGAGGTGCAGTTCGTGCGCCCGGTCCACACCGTCACGCTGCTGCTGGGCGATGAGCTGATCCCGGCGAAAATCCTCGGTATCGACTCTGCCCGCACTATTCGCGGCCACCGCTTTATGGGCGAGCCGGAGTTCACCATCGATAATGCCGACCAGTATCCGCAGATCCTGGTCGAGCGCGGCAAGGTCCAGCCGGACTTCGAAGCGCGTAAAGCAATGATCAAAGCCGGTGCGGAACAAGCCGCCGCGCAGATTGGCGGCGTCGCCGACCTGAGCGAAAGCCTGCTGGAAGAGGTGACCTCGCTGGTTGAGTGGCCGGTCGTGCTGACGGCGAAGTTTGAAGAGAAGTTCCTCGCGGTTCCGGCGGAAGCGCTGGTCTACACCATGAAGGGCGACCAGAAATACTTCCCGGTGTACGACAATGCGGGCAAGCTGCTGCCGAACTTTATCTTCGTCACCAACATCGAGTCGAAAGACCCGCAGCAGATTATCTCCGGTAACGAGAAAGTGGTGCGCCCGCGCCTCGCCGACGCCGAGTTCTTCTTCAACAGCGACCGTAAGCGCCGCCTGGAGGATAACCTGCCGCGTCTGGAGACCGTGCTGTTCCAGAAAGAGCTGGGTACGCTGCGCGATAAGACCGACCGTATTCAGGCGCTGGCGGGCTGGATTGCCGCACAGATTGGTGCAGATGTGAATCACGCCACCCGTGCTGGCCTGCTCTCCAAGTGCGACCTGATGACCAACATGGTGTTTGAGTTCACCGACACTCAGGGCGTGATGGGCATGCACTACGCGCGTCACGACGGCGAAGCCGAAGACGTGGCGGTGGCGCTGAACGAGCAGTATCAGCCGCGCTTTGCCGGTGACGATCTGCCGTCTAACCCGGTAGCCTGTGCGCTGGCGATTGCCGATAAGATGGATACCCTGGCGGGCATCTTTGGTATTGGTCAGCATCCGAAAGGCGATAAAGACCCGTTCGCACTGCGCCGCGCCGCGCTGGGCGTGCTGCGTATTATCGTTGAGAAGAACCTGCCTCTCGACCTGCAGACCCTGACGGAAGAAGCCGTGCGCCTGTATGGCAGCAAGCTGTCGAACGCCAAAGCGGTGGATGAAGTGATCGACTTTATGCTCGGTCGTTTCCGCACCTGGTATCAGGAAGAGGGCCACAGCGTGGATACTATCCAGGCCGTGCTGGCTCGTCGCCCGACCCGCCCTGCTGACTTTAATGCCCGCATGCGAGCAGTGTCTCACTTCCGCACGCTGGATGAAGCAGCCAGCCTGGCGGCCGCCAACAAGCGCGTCTCCAACATTCTGGCGAAGGCAACCGAGCCGCTGAACGACAGCGTGCAGGCGTCGCTGCTGAAAGAGAATGAAGAGATTAAGCTGGCGACCTACGTCTCCGCGCTGAGCAGCAAACTGGCACCGTTCTTCGCCGAAGGCCGTTACCAGGATGCGCTGATCGAGCTGGCCCAGCTGCGTGAAGCGGTGGATAACTTCTTTGATAAGGTGATGGTGAATGCCGAAGAGAAAGAAGTGCGTATCAACCGTCTGACGCTGCTGGCAAAGCTGCGCGAACTGTTCCTGCAGGTCGCGGATATCTCGCTGCTGCAGTAACCTTTGCGGGCGGACCGGAAAAGAGGGTCCGCCCCTACATGATTGAGATTGCCCCGAACCGTACGGGGCGACCTTCTTTTACGGTCGCCCCGCGTTGAGGGTTTGCACCCGCCGTCATGAAGACCATTTTTTCCGGTCGCCCCGTATTCCGTTCATCCTGTTTTACAATTCCTCCTTGCCCCTGGCGCCTCATTTCCCTACCCTGTGCGGTTTTTGCCAACCAGGTAGACACTATGCACTCCTCTGGATTCGCTGCCAAAGCAGCTAACACCCCGCTGGAACCTTTCGAATTTATCCGCCGCGATGTACAGCCTGGCGATGTGCTGATCGACATTCACTACTGCGGCGTCTGCCATTCTGACCTGCATATGGCGCGTAACGAGTGGGGCGTCAGCCAGTTCCCGCTGGTGCCTGGCCATGAAATTGTCGGGCGCGTCATCAGCACCGGCCACGCGGTCAGCCACGTGAAAGCGGGCGATCTGGTCGGCGTCGGCGTCATGGTCGACTCCTGCGGCCACTGTGCGCAGTGCCATAGCGGTGAGGAGCAGTATTGCGAAGCGGGCTTTACCGCGACCTATAACGGCGAAGAGAAAATCATCGGCGGCAAAACCTTCGGCGGCTATGCCGATAACATCGTCGTCGACGGCAAATTCGTGGTCAGCGTGCCGGAAAACCTCGAGCTGAGCGCCGTGGCGCCGCTGCTGTGCGCGGGCGTGACCACCTGGTCGCCGCTGAAGCACTGGAACATCCAGCCGGGCCAGCGTGTTGGGGTGATCGGCCTGGGTGGCCTGGGGCATATGGCGGTCAAGCTGGCGCATGCGCTGGGCGCGGAAGTGGTGCTGTTTACCACCTCCCCCGCGAAGGGGGCAGATGCGCTGCGCCTCGGGGCGACGCAGGTTGTGGTCTCCAAAGACGCGGAGCAGATGGCGAGCGTGGCGAACAGCCTGGATATGATCCTCGACTGCGTGGCCGCCCCGCACGACCTCGACCCTTACCTCAATGCGCTGAGAACCAACGGTCATCTGGTGCTGGTCGGCATTCCTGACGCGCCGCACAAATCGCCGAACGTCACCCCTGTGGTGTTTAAGCGCCTGAGCATTTCCGGCACTTCAATCGGCAGCATCAAAGAGACGCAGGAGATGCTCGATTTTTGCGGCCAGCACAATATCGTGTCCGAGGTGGAAGTGATCCGTCTTGATCAGGTCGAGCAGGCGTTTGAGCGCATGCTGAAGGGCGATGTGAAGTACCGTTTTGTCATTGATATGAAAGCCGGGAAATAAGCCTTAAAAACCAAAAACCCGCCTCGGGGCGGGTTTCTTCTGCTAGCCCAGCAGCTGTCTGCCAAGGCAAGGATTCGAATGTAATAACTTCATTAATTTCTGTGCACTGCCTGATGGCCTGGTGCGGTTTGCCTCCCAGCTTTTCACCGACGAAACGCTCACGCCTAATGCCTGGGCAAACTCACCTATCTGCATGCCGGTAATTTCCCGAACGCGCTTAGGCTCGGGGAGATTCACCTCGCTTTTCGCTACGGGTGCGGCCTGCATCATCACTTCACGCGTTAACACTATCTGCTCCAGACTGGACAGCAGCTCCGACATAGGATCTTTCAACTCCATAAGCACTCCTCAAAAACTCACATCACGTGAACAACCAGAGGGGGGAGAACCTGAGTCTCAGGTTCTGAATGCTGGCATACAACAGCCGCTGGGGAGCTTTTAAGGCAGCACAGGGAAATGCCAGAGACTTAAGTATGGGATCAATTCTGTGAAGCGGAGCCATATTTTATGCTTATTTTTCAAACTTGCTTAAAATCAGCTAACTGGGGTCACAACAATCAGAAGAATCGCGCTATCCGCTATCCATCAAAAGTGAATTGGACTATTCTTTACCCAGAATTTATCTGTCAGCCAATTCGGTAAGTACTTGTTAACAGGAGTTAATTTTTTATGACTACAGGAACATCACGCATCTGGACGCGTCTGCTGGTGCCATTTATGGCACTGTTTCTGGTGTTGCAGCTAACCGGCTGTGGCGACAAAGAAGCCGATCAGCGTAAAGCCTTCATCGATTTTCTGCAAAATACCGCAATGCGCAGCGGTGAACACCTGCCGAGCCTGAGTGAAGATCAGAAGCAGAAATTTGGCGCTTACGTCAGCGACTACGCGATTATTTACGGCTTCTCCCAGCAGGTGAATAAAGCGGTCGATTCCGGCCTGAAGCCGGTGGTGGACGAACTGTCTGCTATCCGTACTCCGCAAGATTACCTGACGCGCCGCGACTCGCTGCGCCAGGCGAGCGGTTCACTGGGCGTGCTGGCCCAGCAGATCCAGGCCGCGAAGACGCAGGCCGACAGCAGCAAGGGTGCCCTTAAGCAGCCGGAAGAGCTGAAGACGGTGTATGACAACGTCTATAACAAAGTGGTGACTCAGCCTGCTGCTTCGCTGGCCCCGCTGTTACCGGCGCTGCAGACGCTGAGCCAGGACGCGGTACAGACGGGTGATTTCCTGCAGCAGCAGGGGACTCGCGTCAGCTTCAACGGCTCGACGGTACAGTTCCCGACGCAGGAGCAGGCCACGCAGTACAACACGTTGATGAGCAACCTGAGCGCGAATGCTCAGGCGCTGCCGCAGGCACAAAGTGCATTGCAGGGTGGTTTCCAGTAAGTCATTCGTCAGGGCCGGAGATCTTCGGCCCTTTCTCTCTCTTTCGCGTCAATAATTAATTTCCTGCCGTAATTTTATTACATCAGAGTCGGCCGGCAGATTGATCGGCCAATGAAGTGTGATCTGGCGCGTTTTGCCTCAAAATATTTTGTGACTTGAATCACAAAAAAGCTACAAAGCCACAACGTTAATTTGTGATTCATGTCACATCAATACGCTACAATCGATTAAATTTCAGGCTAAGTCCTTTTGCTACAGTGAATAAATGTGATCTTCATCACTGAAAAACCCCATCTACCCCACCCTTCATAGTGATCTGCATCACACTTTAGCCCGCCGCTACGCAGCACCATATCCGCGTGATAAAGTCCGCCTGCATACAGTGATACTGACGGTTTAACCCGCTGTCACGTCTAAAACAAAAATCAACGCGCTCTCTTATTGTCAGCGCGTACCAATAAGGGGTGTTTGTTTATGTCCTCATCAGATATCAAGATCAAGGTTCAGAACTTTGGTCGCTTTCTGAGCAACATGGTAATGCCGAATATCGGGGCGTTTATCGCCTGGGGTATTATCACCGCGCTGTTTATTCCAACCGGATGGCTGCCAAACGAAACCATGGCGAAGCTGGTTGGTCCGATGATTACCTATCTGCTGCCGCTGCTGATCGGTTATACCGGTGGCCGCCTGGTTGGTGGCGATCGCGGTGGCGTGGTCGGTGCGATTACCACCATGGGTGTGATTGTCGGTGCCGACATGCCAATGTTCCTCGGCTCGATGATTGCCGGTCCACTGGGCGGCTGGGCAATTAAAACCTTCGACCGTCAGATTGATGGCAAGATCAAATCTGGCTTCGAGATGCTGGTGAACAACTTCTCTGCCGGTATCATTGGCATGCTGCTGGCCATCCTCGCTTTCCTGGCGATTGGTCCACTGGTTGAAGGTCTGTCGCATATTCTCGCCGCGGGCGTGAATCTGATGGTGCAGAACAACCTGCTGCCGCTGACCTCTATCTTCGTTGAGCCAGCTAAAATTCTGTTCCTGAATAACGCCATCAACCACGGTATCTTCTCGCCGCTGGGTATCCAGCAGGCCAGCGAAGCCGGTAAGTCGATCTTCTTCCTGATTGAAGCGAACCCAGGCCCGGGTATGGGCGTGCTGATGGCGTATATGTTCTTCGGCCGCGGCAATGCCAAACAGTCCGCCGGTGGCGCGGCAATCATCCACTTCTTCGGTGGTATCCACGAAATCTACTTCCCGTACGTGCTGATGAACCCGCGCCTGATTCTGGCGGTTATCCTCGGTGGTATGACCGGCGTGTTCACGCTGACTCTGCTGAACGGCGGCCTGGTGTCCCCGGCTTCTCCGGGCTCTATCCTGGCGGTGCTGGCAATGACGCCAAAAGGCGCCTACTTCGCGAACATCGCCGCGATTGTCGCTGCTTTTGCGGTCTCCTTCGTGGTCTCTGCCATCCTGCTGAAAACCAGCAAAGTGAAAGAAGATGACGATATTGAAGCCGCGGCTCGCCGTGTGCAGGAGATGAAAGCCCAGTCTAAAGGTCAGAGTGCGGCCGGCGTTGCTGCTGCTGATGGCCTGCACGGTGACCTGAGCCACGTGCGCAAAATCATCGTAGCCTGTGATGCCGGTATGGGCTCCAGCGCCATGGGTGCAGGTGTGCTGCGTAAGAAAGTGAACGATGCTGGTCTGACTGCGGTTTCCGTTACCAACATGGCGATTAACAGCCTGCCGGGCGACGTTGACCTGGTGATCACCCACCGCGACCTGACCGAACGTGCGATGCGCCAGGCCCCTCATGCCCAGCACATCTCGCTGACTAACTTCCTCGACAGCGGCCTGTATACCGACCTGACGGCACGCCTGGTGGAAGCCGGACGCAGCGCCGACCATCGTGAGAAAGTCAGCGCGACGCTGAACGACAGTTTCGATGATGGCCAGGACCACCTGTTCAAACTGAGCGCCAGCAACATCTTCCTCGGCAACGTTGCGACGGATAAAGAGCAGGCGATCCGCTTTGCCGGTGAGCAGCTGGTGAAAGGCGGCTACGTTGAGCCGGAATATGTGGAGGCGATGCTGGCGCGTGAAAAACTGACGCCAACCTACCTCGGCGAATCCATTGCCGTGCCGCACGGCACCGTGGAAGCGAAAGACCGCGTGCTGAAAACCGGCGTCGTGTTCTGTCAGTATCCGCAGGGCGTTCACTTCGGTGAAGAGCCGGAAGATATTGCCCGCCTGGTGATCGGTATTGCCGCGCGCAATAACGAACACATCCAGGTGATTACCAGCCTGACTAACGCGCTCGACGATGACAGCGTGATTGCCCGCCTGGCCAGCACCACCGACGTGCAGGAAGTTCTCGACCTGCTGTCAGGTAAAACCAGCGCCTGAGCCGGTTGAAGTTAATACCTCCCTGGGGGCTGGGCATGCCCGGCCCTTTTTTGCTTTGGGCATGCCCGACCTTTCCATTTTTGATACGGGAATAATTATGAAAGCATTACATTTTGGCGCCGGAAATATCGGCCGTGGCTTTATCGGTAAACTGCTGGCGGATGCCGGTATACAGCTCACCTTCGCGGATGTGAATCAGGTGGTACTGGATGCCCTCAACGCGCGCGGAGAATATCCGGTTCACGTCGTCGGTGAGCAGGCGCAGGTTGAGATCGTTAAAGGGGTAAACGCGGTTAACAGCACCAGCGATGACATTATCACGCTGGTCGCAGAGGTTGATATCGTTACCACGGCAGTTGGCCCACAGATCCTTGAGCGCATTGCCGCTGGCATTGCCAAAGGGCTGGCCAAACGCAGTGATAGCGCTAATTCCCGTCCGCTCAATATCATCGCCTGTGAAAATATGGTGCGCGGCACCACGCAGCTGAAAGGCCACGTGCTGAAGGCGCTGCCAGAGCAGTATCACGCCTGGGTTGAAGAGCATGTCGGCTTTGTTGACTCTGCCGTTGACCGCATCGTGCCGCCGTCTGAAGCAGGCAACAGCGACCCGCTGGAAGTCACCGTGGAGACCTTCAGCGAGTGGATTGTCGATAAGACCCAGTTCAAAGGCGCGCTGCCTGATATTCCCGGCATGGAGCTGACCGACAATCTGATGGCGTTCGTCGAACGTAAGCTGTTCACGCTGAACACTGGCCATGCCATCACCGCTTACCTTGGCCAGCTGGCCGGGCATAACACCATCCGCGAAGCGATTCTCGATGAGAAAGTGCGGAAAGTGGTGCAGGGCGCGATGGAAGAGAGCGGTGCAGTGCTGATTAAGCGCTATGGCTTTGACGCGGCAAAACACGCGGCGTACATCCAGAAAATCCTCGGTCGTTTCGAGAATCCCTACCTGAAAGATGATGTGGAACGCGTCGGCCGCCAGCCGCTGCGTAAACTGAGCGCGGGCGACCGTCTGATCAAGCCAACGCTCGGCACGCTCGAATATAACCTGCCGCACGATAATCTGGTGACCGGTATCGCCGCTGCTCTGCACTACCGCAGCGATCAGGACCCGCAGGCGCAGGAACTGGCCGGGCTGCTGGCGCAGCAGGATGTTGACAGCGTGCTGGCGCAGATCTCCGGCCTGCCTGCCGACAGCGATGTCGTCAAGGCGGTAGTGAAGGCCTGGAACGCTATGGCATAATGGTGCAAGCGCTCCTCACGGACGAACAACCAGGGCACAGCACTGCTGTGCCCGCGCAGGCGTCCTTACGCCATATGAAAGATATGCAGGCACTCATGGAACAACCACAGGCTTTTGAAAATCGGGTGCTCGAACGCCTGAACGCCGGACGATCGGTAAGAAGTTTTCTGATCGCCGCCGTTGAACTGCTGGCTGAGGCCGTGAACATTCTGGTGGTGCAGGTGTTCCGTAAGGATGATTACGCCGTTAAGTATGCCGTAGAACCGCTGCTGCTCGGCGATGGCCCGCTGGGGGAACTCTCGGTGCGCCTGAAGCTGATTTATGGCCTCGGGATGATTAACCGCAACGAGTATGAAGACTGCGAGCTGCTGATGGCGCTGCGTGAAGAGCTGAATCATGACGGCAGCGAGTATCGCTTTACCGATGATGAAATTCTCGGGCCCTTTGGCGAGCTGCACTGCGTTAGCGCGCTGCCGCCGCGCCCTGATTTTGCCAGTGACGATAGCGAGCTGCGCGCCATGCAGCAGCAGCGTTATCAGCAGGTGGTGCGCTCGACGATGGTGCTGTCCCTGACGACATTAATCTCAGTGATCAGTCTTAAGCAGGCTTTTAAAAAGTAACCCGCCCTTTCCCCCTTTGCCCCGCTTTCGTGTATCCTTTGCAGCAATGAATCAATTTAACGGTCAATCGCGATGAAAGAACAAGTTAAGGCAGAAATCAAAGAGCTCAGCGACAAGCTGGATGCCCTTAATCACAAAGAACCCGGGCTGCTGGCCTCTGGCGAGAGCGAAAAGCTCGGCGAACTGCTGAAAGAGAAAGACAAGCTGGAAGCGGAAATCGAACGTCTGCGCGGCGTGCGTGCGGAAAACCTGAGTAAAGAAGCTCAGCAGCTGCAGCAGCTGCCGTTTAGCCGTGAAATCACCAAGAAAGAGCAGGCTAACATGGGCGCGCTGAAGAAGAGCGTGCGCGGCCTGATCGTGGTTCACCCAACGACTGCCCTGGGTCGAGAAATGGGCCTGAAAGTCATGACTGGCTACGCTAAAACCCCATTCTAAGTGCCCAAAGCTGTACGGGGAGCAGATTGCTGCTGTTCCCCAGCCCTCTTGTACTCGTTCGTCTTACTCCCCCCTCCAGAATAAATATCGAAAAACATCAATAACGCGATAGTCGCGACTTTACTACTCGCTATTTTTTTATAAACAGAATTAAATATCGCAATTATCAAATGAGAAAAAACTAACTACCGACAAAATAAACACGACGATATAATAGCCTACTCAGGATTAAATTAAGATTCGTAAGGATGCTTGTTTCGACTCAGGTAAGCGTCTTCTGTTAAGGACAATACAGGTGAGTGGCCATATGAGACAAAGTACAATAACCATTGTGGTAAACGATCCCAATCGCTTTTTCCAGGAAGGATTGAAGCTCTCTCTCTCTGCGAAATTAGCCACCGCCGAAACACATGCTGAGTTTACCGATTGCATCTTTAATACGCGGGCAAAAATGGTCTTTCTTGCTGAAGATGCCTTGTCTATCGCCAATATCCACTATCTTAATCACCGCCTGCAAACACGCCCTTCCAGCGTGTTTATTATTCGTGATGGCGATGGTACGCAACAGGCAACATCAGAGACAATGAAGAGCGACATTACTAATTATGTGCCCATTTATCGTGACTGGTCCGTCGAAAGCATTCTTGCCGTGGTGAGCGAAAAGCTCGATCAACAACAAGATATCCGCAATATTTTCATCCCTACATGTTCTATACGCAGTGAAAATAATTTGACCCGAAGGGAAACCGAGATTCTGCGCTACCTGGCGCGAGGCATCAGTAACGGTGGCGTAGCGCGTTTTCTTCAAATTAGTGAGAAAACAGTGAGCGCTCATAAAAGAAATATTATGTCGAAGCTCAATATGATCCGCCCGGCTGAACTTAACTATTGGCTCATTCAGGAAGGGTGGTGTGAAGCCCGCTTTTCGGGTGAGTTAATGAGTAGCATTCAATAAGCGGATGCAATTCTTCTGTACAGCATGGGGTTATTTTCGCGCTGTAAATGATTCAAAACAGAGTTTTTTCATGATAACTATTCGCCGATTTTCATTCAGTAAAAATATAACCAGAATCACTCTATTATTAGCTTTTTTTCTTTCAGGCTGCCAGATTCTGCACCATCGTGATAAACCAGCCGCCTCTTCGGTGCCGGTAATACCGCCTATCCAGTCTGAAATATCGCAGAATCCAACTGCAATGAGTCAGAACAGGCCAGCTCCGCTGCACAATGAAAAATATGATGCGGAAAGTGAAAAGCTAAAGCAGTGCCAGTCTCAGCTTGAAGCCCTTAAAACGATGAATCCCGATAAGTATAAGCGTTTGCATACCTCGTTTGATTACCTGATGAACGGGGCTGCGCAATATACCGTGATACGTCAGAACACCAATGTGGATACCCAGGATACGGTTGATGCACTGTATCGCTACCGGGCAAACTTGTTATGTTCTCAGATTGCGCAAGCGCTGCTGGATAGTCTGACCAGTAGGGGTGAGGCGCGTCCATGATCGGCAAACGCATCGTTCCTTTCGCTTTTTCTCGCATTGCACTGCTTATCTGCTGTTTGACCGCCGCTAGCCAGTATGCCTGTGCCGCAGAGGGTGAAGCCCCCGCCATCCTGCAATTTGCGCGAAAGTATCAGCAGCAACAGCAGCAGTTAAAACCACCGGTTTATCCCCCCAGGAACAAACCTCAGGTGGTTGAACATGTGGCAAAAAAACGCGCTGAGCAAGTCACCCTGCCTGTCGATAACCTTAAGTTAAAGCAGCTACAGCAGGAGCTAAAGTTAAAAGATCAGCAGCTTTCAGCGAAAAGCTCGACCATCAATCAGCTGCAGCAGAGTCGCGCTGAACTGCAAAAAACGATCGAAGCCGGACAGAAAAAATTAGCTCAGCAGGCCGCCAGCCAGGCGTTGCTGTCACTTAAAAATGCGGCATCGCTGTTACCCACGCCTGAAACCCTGGCAGAAAAACTGAGGCAGGCTAACCAGCAGCTGAACGAAGCACGCCAGAGTGAAAGCAGCTTGCAGAGCAAGCTTAAATTGCTAAACCTGGAACTGGTTGAACTGCGTAGTAAAGTCCGGTCTCAGGCAGCGACAGCCGACCGGCAGAGGGAGAGCGGGCAAAAAAATGACGCCATGGCTCAGCAGATTGACGCACTCACGCAGTCACAGACGCAGTCAAAAATCGATTTAGCACAAAGCCGCCAGCAGGTAGATCAGGCCAGAGCACAGCAGCAGAAGATTGAGCAACAGATGAAAATGTTGTCAGCTAAAATGGAGGCTGAGCGACAGAAGTTTGCCGCAGAGAAGCAGCTGCTGCTGGAGCAAGTTTCTGCTGGCCCTAACTCAGGCGAACAGCTAGCTGCCAGCCAGCTTCAGGTTAAATCTCTGCAAGCTCAGTTAGACAGCCTCAAGCTGACCTCAACGAAAAGTAGTGATGCCCGCATTGCGGCCCTGACGGCCGACAAGCAGGCCAGCGACGAAAAAGCCAAAGAACTACAGACGAAACTGGATGCAGCATTGGCCAACAAACCGGTAGCGATGGTTACTAACCCATTAGAAGTGACTAAAGAGCAGTTAAAACAAAAAGCGTCACGAGAAGCCTATGCCATTGGTATGTCTCTTGGAGCGGAGATCTTACAGATGCAGGCTGAAAATGCGATTAATGACTTACCAAAGGATCAGCATATTGTTTTAGGCGGGATCATTGATGCTTTTCAGAACCAGGCAAAACTCTCTTCCGATGTATTACGTACAACGCTAACTGAACTTAACGGCCGATTAAAAAAGCAACGCGACAAAATCCATAACAACCTGGATATGGCAACGAAAAGCTACCTGGCTAAGTTTACTAAACGGAAAGGCACCATCAAATCTGCGGCCGGTTTTTGGTACAATATAGATTATCCTGGTGATTCAGCCATTCCTAAAAATGCCACTCTTGATGTCGTGGTGAAAGAGAGCCTGACTAATGGTACCGTCATTACGGATATGGATGCCAGCGGGACGATGCTGACACAACCTGTCTCTGCATTCCCACCCGTTTTTCGTGAAGCGTTAATTAAACTCAGAAACCACGGCTCTGCCATATTGGTAGTACCGCCTGAGCTGGCCTATGGCAGTAAGGGCTATCCTCCCAAGATTCCGCCCAATGCGACCATGGTATATCAACTTCGCATTTCAGATATGTATCCAGAAAATCAGAAAAAAAATGAAGTGAAAAACGGGAATGGATGATTAAAAACCATCAAGCATAAACGGTTTGGCAAAAAAAACGCAACCTGTGCGGTTGCGCCATCAGAGCCTTAAGCCCTGAAAAGATCTGTCTTATCCCAAAATAAACTTTTACGGTTTTCTCTCTTCACTGAAGTGACAACCCCTTCCTGCTCCAGCTTTATAAGAACATGACGTGTGTTATAAATGCTTAGTTCGGAACGGTTAGCAATGTCTCTGGTGGTTGCGTAAACGGAGGAGGTTCCATCATGGCCATTCTCCTCAAAAAATGCTTTCAAAGCATGAATAACTTTATCTACTGCTGTTTTTCTTTGAGTGCTCATTATACCTCTCCTTTTCTCTATTCCGGCTCCTGCCGCATAATGAAAAATGATAAAAAACCTGCTTAATCGCAGGTGAACAATGATAGTACGAGCACAACCCAAACAAAACTTAATATCAATTATTAATAAATATTAAAATATATCACCTTTAATAATTAATTTTGCAGTACAAATCACTAAATAGTCCAAAATACGCTGATTCATTAAAAGGAATAACTGACACAATTAATCTCAACTTAAAATTAATAATCAGACAAGAAAATATTTTTCAATCATAAGTAAAAACCCGGAAAAGTGAGTTTCATTGACATCTCAAACGGTTATCCGGATAATCACCACGCTAATGACGGATTATATTGATAAAACAATGGAATATTTTATTAATCAAAAGTTTCATTTTGATGGCATAAATGAAACGATCAAACCCATCGGCCGCGACACGCCACTGATTAAACTCTCCAAACCCAGCAGCCGATTATTAGAGGAACTGTTAACTCAACCTGGTATCACTCTCTCCCGGGAAGAACTGTTACAAACCGTATGGGAAAATCATGGATTAACCCCCTCTACCAGCAATCTAAGCAACCATATTAGCTTCTTAAGAAAGGTATTCTCTCAGCTAGGCGAGCATGAAAGAACCATTATTACCGTACCAAAGGAGGGATTTAAAATTGAGGCAAACGTCACTTGTAAAGAATCAGAGCATACGCACGATATAAAAAACAATGAAGATAAAACCAAAATAAACCAACACAGCAAAACAGATAAATTATATTTATCAGTTTTTTTAATCATCGCTGTCTCGATCGTGGTGATTCTTTTGTTACTTCACTACTGCCGCTCGGCATCAATCAACGTAGAAAAATGCCAAATCAAAGAGATATCACATGAAAGTCATGAATTCAGAAAAAACAACATAAAAACGTTAAAAAGATTCATCAGGAAATACAGCATTGACTGCGAAAGCAGGGATAGCGTTATTTTTTATAAATTTTCTAATACCAAAACCACTAATACTAAAGCCCCGGATCTTACCTTTATATCCCAGTGCGAAATAACTGAAAATGACACCCTTTCTCACTGTGAGAATTATTTTTCAATTTTACTAAAAAAACCATGAGAAATATTATGCTGGCCATCGGGTTTACCGCCCTGGTTATCATCGGCCAGAGTATCTACTTCCTTTGTGCCAGACCTGATGATGATCGACATCCGCTGGTTTTGTCATGCCGGGCTGAGGTCCAGTTCGACATTCAACTGCCGGCCTCAACCACCCTGATGAACGGCAGCCTGAGCCTGACAACGCTGGGTAGAGAGCGTTTGGCGCTGCAATATTCAGGGCAGCTAATCGCTAATCAACAGCACACCACGCTTAGCAGGACGCTGATAATGCACTATCGCTATTATCCAGAAAATCATGCCCTTGAGCTGGAATATATCCGTAGTCACGTCAGCGACGTGGATACCACGCCAGATGATGTCTTCTATCGTGCATTGCTAAAGAAAGATGCTTTTATCCTCACCCTGAAGCAAATTGCCAACAATGCGCGCCTTGTTTCACTGCCGGGCATCCCGCTGTACGTTTGCATCGACCAGTAAAAAGATAAAAAAAAGGGCTTACTCACCTGAGTGAATAAGCCCTGAATTCAGAGATAATTACTTCTTGGCGTATTTCGCTTCGAGCGTGGCGAACCAGGGCGCAACGAAGTCCTGAGAGGTTCCCCAGCCTGGGATAATTTTGTTCAGATTCGCCACGTTCACCGCACCGCCGCTTAGCTGTGACTGTGAAATAGCGGAAGCCTTAAACTGGTAGCTGGCCGGAGTCGCTTCCCCGCCAATTTTATTTGCCACCAGGCGCATATTTGTCGCACCAATCAGCTTGCTGTCGACGGCCACCGTCTGCTTCCAGGGGCTGTTTTTCTCACTCATCAGCTGCAGATCCTGGTTGGATACGTCAATGCTGTAGAGTTTGATTTCGCTACGGCCATTCTCCTGCAGGGCTTTATAGGCACCCTGAGCGAAGGCGTCCCACGATCCCCAGATAGCGTCAATTTGTCCTTTCGGGTACTTCGCCAGGATCGCACCAATTTTGTTCGCCGTGTCGCCCTGCACATCTGACGATACGGCACCAATCGACTCCAGCTGATGAATGCCTGGGTTGGCTTTCAGCACTTTTTCATACACTACCTGGCGACGTTCCATTGCCGGGAAGCCCGCCACCCACAGCTTGACGATATTCGCTTTGCCATTGGTGTCTTTCAGCAGCTGGTCGAGGGAGAGCTGCGCCAGTGACGCATCATCCTGCGCGGTAACCGTTACGCCGTCGATCGGCTTATTCACCGGAGTATCAAACACCGAGACTTTAATCCCGGCGTCAGTAATGCGTTTCACCAGATCGGTGGAGTACGGGTCTTTACCGTGGGACAGAATAATGCCGTCATATTTCTGGCTGATAGCCTGGTTGACGAAATCCTGGAAGCGCGCATCGTCGCCGTTACTGAGGAAGGTGCTGACTTTAAAGCCCAGCTTGCGCCCTTCCTGAATCGCACCGGCCACAAACTGCGTGGTGTTATCGTCGGAGCCGAGGTTGCGGATCACCGCAATGCGTACCGGACCTTCATGGTTAGCGATAGCAGCGGGTACCGCCGTATCGGCGGCGAACGCGGGCAGTGCGCTGAGCAGGCTGATAGCCAGCAGTGAACCCGTGAATTTTTTCATTATAGTAATCCCTGTCTGAGAGTCATGCGCCTTAACGGCGCTGCACGTAAGTGATCGCCAGCGCTACCGCCAGCACCAGGCCTTTGATAATGTCCATCGCGTAATAGGGTACGGAAAGCATCACCAGGCCATTTTGTAATACACCGAGGATCACCGCCCCCAGCAGCGTACCGAGCGCGTTGGGCTTGCCTGCACCAGCCAGTGAAAGGCCGATCCACGCAGCAGCCACCGCATCCATCAGATAACCGCCACCGGCGTTGACCTGCGAAGAGCCAATACGCGACGCCAGCAGAATACCGCCCAGCCCCGCCAGCAGTGACGAGATAACATAAGCCAGCACGCGATAGCGCGTGGTGCGAATGCCGGACAGGCGCGCCGCTTCCGGATTACCGCCAATCGCATACATGCGGCGGCCGTGTTTAGTCAGCGACAGCAGCAGCTGCGCCACCACCGTCACGGCGATCATGACAATCACAATAATCGGTACCTGACCCAGCAGCGAAAACACGGCCGGAATAGTGCCTTCCGCCATGTCACCGCTCGGCAGCACCATATTCTCGGTAATCGACCCACCAAAGCTGTAGGTCATTGCCACACCCTGTACCACAAACAGGCTGGCCAGCGTCGCCAGCATGTCGGGAATTTTCAGCACCACGATCATAAAGGCGTTAAACAGGCCGACCAGCGTACACAGCAGCAGGGTCAGGGCGATGGCCTGGGTCGGGCCGAAGCCGTACCAGACGAACATCGAGATCACCAGCGAGTTGGCCAGCGAGGCCGTGGCGCCGACGGAAAGGTCGAAGCCGCCAATCGTCAGAGAAACAGACACCCCGATGGCGATAACCGTCACAATGGCGATCGAGCGCAGGATGTTGATGATATTGGTCGGTTCAAGGAAGCTGTCCGACGCCACGCCAAAGCCGGCGATCAGCGCTACCACGGTTAGCAACATTCCCCACTTATAGAGAAAATCGAACAGCTGGTGTCGTGCGGACGGTGCCGCCTTCAGGGAAAGTTCTTTGCTGCTCACGCAGGCGTTCCTCCGGTGGAGTAAAGTAAAAGTGTCTCTTCGTCGACCTCATCCGCCGCCATTTCAGCGACGATGCGCCCGTCCCACAGCACGCAGATACGGTCACACAGGCCAACCAGTTCGGAAAATTCGCCCGAGGCATAAATCACCCCTTTTCCCTGGCGCGCCAGCCCATCGATCAGGGTGAACAGATCGGTTTTGGCTTTGATATCCACGCCTTTGGTCGGTTCGTCAAAAATCAGCACATCGGCGTCATTGCGCAGCCACTTGCCGATCGCCACCTTCTGCTGATTGCCGCCTGACAGGCGGCGCAGCGTCTGCTTCGGCCCGGTGGTGCGCACCCCGAGTCGCGCGATCACCTCTTCCGCCCAGCGCCAGGCCTGACGGTGGCCGAACAAACTCCAGCGTGAGAAGCTGTTATCGGCGCTGATACTGAGGTTCATCACCACCGATTCATCAATGAAGATGCCCTCTTTGCGTCGCTCTTCCGGGATCAGCGCCATGCGATTCTCGACTGCCGCATGCGGGGAAGAGGGTTTCCACGCTTTACCGTGCAGCTCGCCGCGCTCAACCCGGCTGCGGCTGGCACCAAACAGCGCCTTGCACAGTTCGGTTTTACCCGCCCCGGCCAGCCCGGCGATGCCGAGGATTTCGCCTTTGCGCAGCGTCAGGCTGATATCCTTCAGCAGCTGTTCGTCGTGCAGCCCGCTGATATGCAGCAGCGTTTCATCACTGAATGGCGGGCGCTTAGGTGGGTAGATATCATCCAGCTGGTGACCGAGCATCTTCTCAACGATCTGCTCGCCGCTCAGCCCCTGCATCGGGCCGCTTTCAATCAGCTCACCGTCGCGCAGCACCGTCAGCCGGTCGCAAATCGCCTTCAGCTCATTGATACGGTGCGAGATAAATACCACGCCGATGCCCTGGCCTTGCAGCTGACGCACCACTGCGAACAGCTTTGCGCTTTCGTGCTGGTCCAGCGGGGCGGTGGGCTCGTCAAGGATCAGGAAGCGGCAGTGATGCGACAGCGCGCGCGCCAGCAGGATTTGCTGCTTTTCCGCCAGCGAGCACTGCTCCACTTTGCGCGTCACATCGATGCTGACATCCAGCCTTGCCAGCAGCGCCCGCGCCTGGCGGCGCATTTCGCCCCAGCGGTACAGCTGCCCGCCTTCTGCCAGGCGGTCCAACATAATGTTTTCCGCCACGCTCAGCCCGGCCACCAGCGCCACGTCGACTTCCTGCTGCACCAGGTGAATACCCAGCTGCCTGGCGTCGCGCGGGGTACGAATCGTCACCGGCTGCCCGTCCAGCAGGATTTCGCCGCTGTAGCGATCGTATGCGCCCGACAGCACCGCCATCAGCGTCGATTTCCCGGCGCCGTTAGCCCCCGTCAGCGCGTGGATGGAGTGCCCTTCCAGCGTGAGGTCCACGGATTTAAGCGCCGCAAAACCGCCAAAAGCGATGGAGATCTGGCGCATTTCAAGGCGATTTATCGCGGTCATGGGCGTGTTTTCTCTGGCTATAAATGTTGAGGCGTGCCGCATTTTTTATTGGATTGTCACGGCAGGCAACGAACGAAAGAGCATAAGCTAACACAAAATATTATTAGCCATCCAGATGTCCAGACACTACAGCGCTAAACGCTGGTGCAAGAGTGCTAATTAGTGGAAATAATTGGAATGATTGCCAGTTACAGCGCAGTTATGCTGCCTGACATTGCTGACCTGTTGCGTCGCTGACGGTGGATGACTGCAGAGAGATGTTCGAAGGTGAAAAGCAGGCACAAAAAAACCGGCGAACGTAGCGCCGGTTTTTTTATACAGGGATATTTGTAGGGGCGGACCTCTTTTTCGCTCCGCCCGTCAGGTCGACAACTCCTGAATATTACTTAGCCGCTTTGAAGTTCTCTGCAGCCACATCCCAGTTAACCACGTCCCAGAACGCCTTGATATAGTCAGGGCGTTTGTTCTGGTACTTCAGGTAGTAGGCGTGTTCCCACACATCCAGGCCAATGATTGGGGTGCCGGATGCGCCAGAAATCGCTTCGCCCATCAGCGGGCTATCCTGGTTAGCAGTAGAAACCACTGCCAGCTTATCGCCTTTCTTAACCAGCCACGCCCAGCCAGAACCGAAACGGGTGGTGGCCGCTTTTTCGAATTCCGCTTTGAACGCGTCAACGCTGCCGAAATCTTTCTCGATGGCTGCTTTCAGATCGCCGCCCAGAGTGGTACCGGTTTTCAGACCTTTCCAGAAGAAGCTGTGGTTAGCGTGGCCACCCGCGTTGTTACGCAGTGGGCCTTTTTTGTCGGCTGGCAGCTGGTCCAGTTTGGCAATCAGCTCTTCAACCGGCAGGTTAGCGAACTCGGTGCCTTCCAGCGCCGCGTTCGCGTTATTCACGTAGGCCTGGTGGTGTTTAGTGTGATGGATTTCCATCGTCTGCTTGTCAAAGTGTGGTTCCAGTGCATCGTATGCGTAAGGCAGGGATGGCAGTGTATAGCTCATATTCATCGTCTCCATTAATGGTAGTCGGCGCTGCAAGTCACTGTTCAGCACCACGTAAGCAGTGGGATCATTATAGTTAAATAAACCATTGGGAAAAGGGTTATCAATGCCCCGACGTTGGTAAGGGTATCGTTAACAGCAGGCGGGGCGGCGCAGTTATAGCTAATCGCGACCAGGTTACAACCAAATGATCTAACGGATTATTTCTCTAAACGTCCGGTAAAACTGCCTGTAAGGGCCGATCATCTTTTCCGATCGGCCCTCCGGGGCGGGCCTGCCCGACCCGCGATATCAATGCCCCAGTGCAGCCAGCGACTTATCCAGCGCGCCGACCAGCCAGTCGATATCGCTCTCCTGGAAAGCTAGCGGCGGGCGAAGTTTCAGTACGTTGCCATAAGGGCCGGCGACCGACGTCAGCACGCGGTTATCGCGCAGCATTTCGGTAATATCCAGCGCCAACTGCTTATCCGGCGTTTTGCTGGCTTTATCTTTTACCAGCTCAAAGCCGATAAACAGACCCGCGCCGCGCACGTCACCGACGCACTCATACTTCTCTTTCAGCGTGGACAGCTCCGCCAGCAGCTTCGCGCCCACCACGCGGCTGTGCTCCTGCAGCCCCTCTTCTTTAATCACGTTCAGCACCGCCTGCGCCGCAGCCATCGCTACCGGGTTGCCGCCAAAGGTGTTGAAGTACGGGATATCGTCGCTGAAAGCTGCCAGTACCTCGCTTTTCGCCAGCAGGCCGGAAACCGGAATGCCATTACCCATCGGCTTGCCGGTGGTGATCACATCCGGCACCACGTCATGGCGGGCAAAGCCCCAGAATGCCTCACCGGTGCGGGCAAAGCCGGGCTGCACCTCATCCGCAATAAAGATCCCACCGTTTTTATGCACCACGTCGATAGCCTGCCTGAGGAAGCCTTTCGGCCCTGGCAGCACGCCGTCAGAGGAGAAGATCGAATCGGCAAGGAAGCCGGCGAACTTAATGCCGTGGGCGGCCATGTCGTCAATCTGCTTCTGAATCTCAGCGGCAAACCAGGCGCCTAGATCAGGGGCATCAACGCGGTAGCGATCTGGCGGTAGTACCAGCCGCGTGGTCGCGGCCAGCGGCTGCCCGCTGCCCAATGCCGGGGAGACGCCGGAGGTGAGGTCGCTGGTGCCGTGATAGGACTCCTGAGTCACAATAATGCCACTGCCGCCGCTGTAGGCGCGCGCCACGCGGATCGCCAGGTCGTTGGCCTCGGACCCGGTGCACATGTACATGGCGCGGTCGATCTCCGCCGGGGCAGTAGCGAGCAGCTGTTCAGAGTAGTCGAGAATGGCTTCGTGCAGGTAGCGGGTGTGGGTGTTCAGCTGCTGCATCTGCTGATACACCGCATCAATTACCGCCGGATGGCAATGGCCGATGCTGGCAACGTTGTTATACACGTCGAGATATTTATCCCCGGCGGCATCCCACAGATACTGGCCCTGACCGCGCACCAGATGCACCGGCTTACGGTAGAACAGGCGGTAAGACTCGCCCAGAACCCTGCTGCGTTTATCGGTCAGCTTGCGCACATCCGCGCTCAGGCCATCGGCATGCTCGGCACGAAAGCTGTTGGTATCCATAATGGTTGAACGTGTAGCCATGATCACTCCCGTTGCAAAATTAAGGTTTGCCTGGCGCAGGCAGTCAGCGGTTTCTGCCTCTCATCATGGCAACTTTTTTGTAAAATGCAATCAAATACACAAATACAATAAAATACACATGCAGCGTGGCAAATTGTCGGTTAGGCTATGTCGCAGAGAGAAAGCCAGGGAGTCAAAATTATGCTGCAGGAAACACGCCACCACCGCATCCGCGCCCTGCTCAGTACGCTGGGCCAGGTGAGCACTGAACGGATCGTTAAAGAGCTGGGGATTTCTCGCGAAACCGCCCGCCGCGACATTATCGAACTGGAAGCGCAGGGGCTGGCACGCCGCGTCCACGGTGGTCTGGTGGCGCTGGATGCCACGCCGGAGCCGCCGTTGACGGTGCGCAGTTCGGTGATGGCGAAAGAGAAGCGGGCGATTGCCAACACCGCTGCCCAACTGCTGCAGCCCGGCCAGACGGTATTTCTGGATGCCGGCAGCACCACCACGATGTTGGCGGAGGAGCTGCGCTCGATGTCGGGCCTGACGATTATCACTAACAGCCTTAATGCCGCCCTGAAGCTGTGCGCGGCGGAAGAGCATGAGGCATTGAATAATCAGGTGATCCTGCTGGGTGGCAGCATGCTGGCCGGCGCGCAGGAGACGCGGGGGGAACTGACAGTCGGCGAGATTTATCGCTACCGTGCCGATGTGGCGCTGCTCTCCCCGGTGGCGCTGGATGCGAAGCAGGGGGCGAGCAGCTTCCATCCGCACGAGGCTGCCATCGCCCGCGCCATGACCGAGCAGGCCGGGCGGCTGATTCTGCTGGCCGATCGCAGCAAGCTCGGCCTCAGCAGTCGGATGAACTATGCCAGCATTGCGCAGATCGCCACGCTGGTCACCGACGGCGGCGCGGAGAGTCTCCCGGCGCTAAACGCGCTAAAAGCCGTGCTGCCGCAGGTGATTCTGGCCTAGCTGAGGAAGTAACGGTAGGGAAAATCATCAAGCTGTAGCTCTTCGCGAGAGCCACGGAATTTAATCAGCTCCCGCGCTCTGGCCTGCTTGCGCAGGGTAAGATTGAGGCCATAAAGCTCAATGGTTTTTTCTGCCCGCTGCCGATCGAAGACGCTAATATCTGGTGCAGGATGCAGTTCTCCACTGGCGTAGTTGCAGATGAAGTAACGGGCAAACTGATAGTCTGCGTCGTCAGGTTTCAGTAACAGCTCATCATATTTTTCCTGCTTGGCACTCTGACATTTATCACAGCAGGGAAACAGATTGATCCATTGAAAAGCCTGTTGCGGATAGCGGCTCTTAGGGCGGAAATGTTCAACCGTTTCACGCGCTTCCGTGCCGAGAAAACCATCACAGAATGCACAATGATCCTGTGTCATCTCCAGTAACGCCATGCGTATATGCTGATAACAGTTTCGGGAGTACCAGCTAAAAGAGGCTGCCGGATCTGAAAAATGCGCCGTCAGATAACGATCGGTCCACTCCTGACACCCCGCAGCCAGACAGAGTGGCTGAGCGCCACGAATCAATTTGTTCATCCCTGTAAGCCCTATCCTTTAACACGACGCGCAATCTGGCGCAGTTCCATCTCAATAATTAATTCCAGCTCGTCGCTACGCTCACGAATGCTATCGGCTAGCATCATCAGGGCGCGGTCATTAGCGGGATTTTTCAGATAAGCATCACGCTGGCAATAGAAGTCATCGAGCAGTGCTTCGGTTTCTACATCAAACTGCTCGCTGACGTTGAACACCTCTTCAAGGATCAGCTGATAGCTTTTGCCCGCTGCCGAAGCAACTGGAATGATGGTTTCAGCAATTGAAGGGTCGCGTAACACTTTACGCTGCGCATCGGGCAGGCGATAAACCCAGGCATCCTCGACCGATCCGACCACAAAAGGCGAGTGGGTGGAAACAAAGACCTGAGCATTCGGCAACAATTTCTGCACCGCAGGTAGGATACGGCGCTGCCATTTCGGGTGAAGATGGATATCCACTTCATCAAGGAACAGGATTATCGGCTGGGAGAAGATTTCCCGCCGTTCTGTGAATGGGATATCTTCCAGACGGAGAGCGAGGTCAGCGACCCAGGAGATAATTGATTTCAATCCTTCAGGTAACACATCAAACGTCACTGCCAGACCATCAACCTCAATGACCACATCGAGCGGGGAACGCTTAAGGCGGAAGTTGAGTTTTAACTGGCAGATTTCATAAATAAAATCGCTGATGGCCTTCAGTGCAGCATCATATTGTAATGCTTCGGCATTATCGCCATCATCTCTTGCCAGCGCGGCTTTGGTACGGTTATTGGCAATCCACTGTGCCAGTACGCCAGGCCGCACCGTGCGCTCAAAAGATAAAGCGTCTTCAAACGGCGAGTTCTTGATATTTTGAATGGCCTGAACGCTAAACACGCCCTGGGGCGAACGATTGCCGGAATAGGCAAATGCGGCAAAGGGGAAAGTTGAGCGGCTGACAGAATCGTTTTTATCAAAACCCGCGGTTCTGTGGTTGAAAAGGCTCTGAGCTTCTTTTGTTGAAATAAACTCATTTATGCCACCAAACTTTAACCCGCTAAAGGGATCTTCATCATTTTTTCTGCGGGCGTAATATCCCGCTTCATCATAAAATTTAAACTCGACAACACTGTGGCTACTGCGGAATCTTTTGCAAATCAGCGCATCATCCGGAGCCAGCTCAAATATTGCCGCCAGCGCGTATAAAATCGTACTTTTTCCGCAGCCATTTGGCCCGGTAAAAATATGGATTTCGGCCTTCTCAGCATCCTTCTGTTCGCTAATGATCGGCGGAAAATCAAAATGCGTATGCTCAAAAATACCGATGTCTTTGAGCGTTATGCTCTCGAGACGATAAGGTTGCCCCATAAGTCACATCCTCCCTATGAAACTTGCTCAATATTACACCAGTCGCTGCGGATAGGTATACACCGTCGCCCTGCCCGGTTTGCTGAAGCCCACCAGCGTCAGATTACTGCGCTGCGCGACCTCGACCGCCAGCTGCGTAGCGGCGGAGACGGCAAACAGGATCTCGACGCCGCACATTGCTGATTTCTGCACCATCTCATAGCTGGCGCGGCTGGAGACCAGCACCGCGCCGCCGGCCGCAGCCCACTCCGCCTGGCTGCGCTGCCCCAGCAGCTTATCCAGCGCCACGTGACGGCCAACGTCTTCACATCCGGCACTCAGCTGCCCATCAGGGGTAATCCATGCTGCGGCGTGGGTGCAGCCGGTCAGCTGGCCGACCGGCTGGAACGCTTTCAGCTGGCGCAGTGCGCCGTCCAGGCGCGCCAGTTCAAAACGCTGGGTAAACGGCAGCGGCTGAATCGGTTTGCCGATCTCGCTCAACTGCTCCACGCCACACACCCCGCAGCCGGTGCGCCCGGCCATCGCGCGGCGCTGCGCTTTCAGCGCCATAAAGCGGCGACTGGAAAGCTCAACCTGCACCTCAATGCCGTTGCAGCCCGCGACAATATCGATGCCGTAAATATCAGCCGGGCCAGCAATTATCCCTTCCGACAAAGAGAAACCCACGGCGAAAGCTTCCAGGTCTTTTGGCGTGGCCATCATCACCACGTGCGAGATGCCGTTATACACCAGCGCCACCGGCACTTCCTCCGCCAGCCAGTCGGGCTCAGGCTGATCCAGCGCATCGCGCTGCCACACCGTTACCTGACCGGCACCAATCGGCCCCGGTGATTTAATTTCATTTTTGTGCTGTTGGTCATTCACTGCGCGTTTCTCGCCCCGTTCATCCACATTTTTATTGTGGTAATATTGTCAGTCTGTGCGCTAAAAAACATCAGCGCCCATTGTGAGCTTGTTAATTCAGTGCCGTAAAGGGTTTTGCACCCGGTCAAAACAGGAATGACACTATGAATGTCAGCAGAAGACGTTTCTTCAAAATCTGTGCGGGGGGCATGGCGGGAACCACCGCGGCTGCTCTGGGCTTTATGCCCGCTACCGCACTGGCGGAAACCCGCCAGTACAAGCTGCTGCGCGCGCGCGAGACGCGCAACACCTGCACCTACTGTTCCGTCGGCTGCGGGCTGTTGATGTACAGCATGGGTGACGGCGCGAAAAACGCCAGAGAGAATATTTTCCATATCGAAGGGGATCCGGACCATCCGGTAAGCCGCGGCGCGCTCTGCCCTAAAGGCGCGGGCCTGCTCGACTTTATTCACAGCGAAAGCCGCCTGAAAAGCCCGTCGTATCGTGCCCCAGGCTCCGACACATGGCAGCCCATCAGCTGGGACGAGGCACTGACCCGTATCGCCAGACTGATGAAGGCCGACCGTGACGCCAACTTTATTGCCAAAAATAATCAGGGCGTGACGGTTAACCGCTGGCTGAGCACCGGCATGCTGTGCGCCTCGGCGGCCAGCAATGAAACCGGCTATCTCACCCAGAAAATGACCCGTTCGCTCGGCATGCTTGCCGTCGACAACCAGGCGCGCGTTTGACACGGACCTACGGTAGCAAGTCTTGCTCCAACGTTCGGTCGCGGTGCGATGACCAATCACTGGGTCGACATCCGCAATGCGAATCTGATTGTGGTTATGGGTGGCAACGCCGCTGAAGCGCATCCGGTAGGATTCCGCTGGGCGATGGAAGCCAAAATCCATAACAACGCCAAACTGATTGTCATCGATCCGCGCTTCACGCGTACCGCATCGGTGGCTGACTTCTATACGCCGATCCGCTCCGGCACCGACATTACTTTCCTGTCGGGCGTACTGCGCTATCTGCTGGAAGAAGATCGCATTCAGCACCAATATGTCTCGGCTTACACCAATGCCAGCCTGATAGTGCGTGAAGATTACCGCTTCGACGACGGCCTGTTCAGCGGCTACGATCCGCAGACGCGCAGCTATGACAAAACCAGCTGGTACTACGAGCTGGACGATCAGGGCTTCGCCAAACGCGACCCAACGCTCGCTCACCCGCGCTGCGTCTACAATCTGCTGTTAAAACACGTCAGCCGCTACACGCCGGAAGTGGTTGAAAACATCTGCGGCACGCCAAAAGGCGACTTCCTGAAAGTGTGTGAAATGCTGGCTGAAACCAGTGCGCCAAACCTCACCACCTCCTTCCTGTATGCGCTGGGCTGGACCCAGCACTCGGTGGGGGCGCAGAACATCCGCACCATGGCGATGATCCAGCTGCTGCTCGGCAATATGGGCATGGCAGGCGGCGGCATTAACGCCCTGCGCGGCCACTCAAATATTCAGGGGCTGACCGACCTTGGCCTGCTCTCTCAGAGCCTGCCGGGCTATATGACGCTGCCGTCGGAGAAACAGGCAGATCTGCAAACTTACCTTACTGCCAACACGCCAAAACCGCTGCTGCCGGAGCAGGTGAACTACTGGGGCAACTATCCGAAGTTCTTCATCAGCATGATGAAAGCGTTTTACGGCGACAAAGCCCAGGCGGAAAACAGCTGGGGCTTCGACTGGCTGCCGAAGTGGGACAAAGGCTACGACGTGCTGCAGTATTTCGACATGATGCATCGCGGCGAAGTGAACGGCTATCTCTGCCAGGGCTTTAACCCGCTGGCCTCCTTCCCGAATAAGCAGAAGGTGGGCGAGTCGCTGGCGAAGCTGAAGTTCCTTGTCACCATCGACCCGCTCGATACCGAGACCGCCAACTTCTGGCAGAACCACGGCGAGTATAACGACGCCGATCCATCGCAGATCCAGACCGAAGTGTTCCGCCTGCCTTCTACCTGCTTTGCGGAAGAGAACGGCTCGATCGTTAACTCTGCGCGCTGGCTGCAGTGGCACTGGAAGGGTGCCGATGGCCCGGGCGAAGCGCGCAACGATGGCGAAATTCTGGCCGGTATTTATCAACGCCTGCGCCAGATGTATGCCGAAGAGGGTGGCGCACAGCCGGAACCGGTGCTGAATATGAGCTGGAACTATCTGACGCCGGATTCACCGGCCTCGGAAGAAGTTGCCATGGAGAGCAACGGGCGCGCGCTGGCCGATCTACTCGACGATAAGGGCACGCTGCTGGTGAAAAAAGGGCAGCAGCTCGGCAGCTTTGCCCAGCTGCGCGCCGACGGCTCAACCTCCAGCGGCTGCTGGATCTTCGCCGGTAGCTGGACCGCAGACGGTAACCAGATGGCACGGCGCGACAACAGCGATGCGCACGGTTTAGGCAATACGCCTGGCTGGAGCTGGGCCTGGCCGCTGAACCGCCGCATCCTGTATAACCGCGCCTCTGCCGACCCGATGGGCAATCCGTGGGATCCGAAACGCCAGCTTATCAAGTGGGACGGTGCGAAATGGGCCGGGGATGATATTCCTGACTACAGCACCGCGCCGCCGGGTAGCGATGTCGGGCCGTTCATCATGCAGCAGGAAGGCATGGGGCGCCTGTTCGCGCTGGATAAAATGGCCGAAGGCCCGTTCCCGGAACACTATGAGCCGTTTGAAACGCCGATTAGCACCAACCCGCTGCACCCGAAGGTGATCTCCAACCCGGCGGCACGCGTGTTCCCGGCTGACCTGAAAGCGATGGGTAACGCGGCGCAGTTCCCCTATGTCGGCACCACCTATCGCCTGACGGAGCACTTCCACTTCTGGACCAAGCACGCGCTGCTCAACGCCATTGCACAGCCGCAGCAGTTTGTCGAAATCGGCGAGCGGCTGGCGGGCCAGCTGGGCATTAAGCAGGGCGACACGGTGAAAGTCAGCTCCAGCCGTGGCTACATCAAAGCGGTGGCAGTGGTGACCAAACGCCTGCGCACGCTGGCGGTAGACGGTAAGGAGGTCGATACCATCGGCATTCCGATTCACTGGGGCTTTATGGGCGTGGCGAAGAAAGGCTTCCTCGCCAACAACCTGACGCCGTTCGTTGGCGATGCCAATACGCAAACGCCGGAGTTCAAGGCGTTCCTGGTTAACGTGGAGAAGGTGTAAACGATGGCTTATCAATCTCAGGACATCATCCGTCGCTCGGCCACTAACGCCGCGACCCCGGCTCCGCGCGCGCGCGACCACCAGCAGGAGGTGGCGAAGCTGATCGACGTCACCACCTGTATTGGCTGTAAAGCCTGCCAGGTGGCCTGCTCCGAGTGGAACGACATCCGTGATGAGGTCGGTCACAACGTCGGGGTGTACGATAATCCGGCGGATCTGACCGCCAAATCATGGACGGTGATGCGTTTTTCCGAAGTGGAAGAGCACGGCAAGCTGGAGTGGCTGATCCGCAAGGATGGCTGTATGCACTGCGCCGATCCGGGCTGCCTGAAGGCCTGCCCGTCGGAAGGGGCGATCATCCAGTACGCTAACGGCATTGTCGACTTCCAGTCCGAGCAGTGCATCGGCTGCGGTTACTGCATCGCGGGCTGCCCGTTCGACGTTCCGCGCCTGAACCCCGAAGACAATAAAGTGTACAAATGCACCCTGTGCGTCGATCGGGTAACCGTGGGTCAGGAACCTGCCTGCGTGAAAACCTGCCCAACCGGTGCCATTCACTTCGGCAGCAAAGAGGCGATGAAAGAGGTCGCCGCCGGGCGCGTCAGCGAGCTGAACAGCCGCGGTTACAGCCATGCCGGTCTGTACGATCCGCCTGGCGTAGGCGGTACGCACGTGATGTACGTGCTGCACCATGCCGACCGGCCCACGCTGTATCACGGACTGCCGGATGCACCGGCCATTAGCCCGGCAGTGACCTTCTGGAAAGGAATATGGAAACCGCTTGCCGCGATTGGCTTCGCGGCCACCTTCGCCGCGTCAGTATTTCACTATGTCGGCGTCGGTCCGAACCGGGTGGAGGAAGAGGATGAAAAAGAGAAGGAGGAACGCCCATGAAGTCACGTCCACGCATTCAGCGCTACAGCGCGCCTGAGCGTATCAACCACTGGCTGGTGGCGTTCTGCTTTATTCTCGCCGCCGTCAGCGGGCTGGGTTTTTTCTTCCCCTCTTTTAACTGGCTGATGCAAATCCTCGGTACGCCGCAGCTGGCGCGCATCCTGCATCCGTTCGTTGGCGTGGTGATGTTTGCCTGCTTCCTGCTGATGTTTTTCCGCTACTGGCGCCACAACCTGATTGAGCGGGAAGACCTGATCTGGGCAAAAAATATCCATAAAATTGCGCTAAACGAGGAGGTGGGCGATACCGGGCGCTATAATTTTGGTCAGAAGTGCGTATTCTGGGCTGCAATAATCAGTTTACTTCTGCTGCTGGCCAGCGGGATGGTGATCTGGCGGCCCTATCTCGCGGCGCTGTTTAGCATTCCGCTGATCCGCATTGCGCTGCTGGTGCATTCGGTCTCTGCGGTG
This sequence comes from Erwinia aphidicola, assembly GCF_014773485.1. GTDB lineage: Bacteria > Pseudomonadota > Gammaproteobacteria > Enterobacterales > Enterobacteriaceae > Erwinia > Erwinia aphidicola. The sequence continues at coordinate 36,011 of NZ_JACXBP010000010.1, forward strand.
GTGCTGATCGTGGTGATTATGGTGCATATCTACGCTGCCCTGTGGGTCAAAGGCACCATCACCGCGATGGTGGAGGGCTGGGTCACGCCCGCCTGGGCTAAAAAGCATCACCCGCGCTGGTATCGTAACCTGCGCCAGCAGCAGGCCAGTTCAAAACAACAGGAAAAAGGTCCCTGATGACAATTCGCATTATCCCCCAGGACCAGTTGGAGAAGAGCGACCCGATAACGGCAGCGACCATCCCGCCGTTACTTTTCCCCCGACTGAAGCAGTTATACAGCCGTCGTGCTGCCCGTTTGCGGCAGCTGGCGGAGAAAAACCCGCTGGGTGATTATTTGCGCTTTGCCGCGGTGATTGCCACCGCTCAGGAGATCGTGCTGTACGACCATCCGCTGGAGAGGGATCTGCGCACTCGTCTGGAAGAGAGTGCCCGCCTCGGCAAGCCGCCGCTGGATATCAGCACGCTGCCGCGCGATCCCCACTGGCAGCGCCTGCTGCACTCGCTGATCGCCGAGCTTAAGCCGGAGATGAGCGGTCAGGCACTGTCGGTGCTGGAGAATCTGGAAAAGGCTTCATCCAGTGAGCTTGAAGCGATGGCCAGCGCGCTGTTTGCCAACGATTTTGCCCAGGTAAGCAGCGACAAGTCGCCGTTTATCTGGGCGGCCCTGTCGGTCTACTGGGCGCAGATGGCGGCGCTGATACCCGGCAAGGCGCGCGCCGAAGCGGGCGAGCAGCGCCAGTTCTGCCCGGTGTGTGCTAGCGTACCGGTCGCCAGCGTGGTTCATATGGGCAGCGGTAAAAGCGGCCTGCGCTATCTGCACTGCAACCTGTGTGAAAGCGAGTGGTACGTGGTGCGTGCCAAATGCAGCAACTGCGAACAGACGGGGGACCTGCACTACTGGTCGCTCGACAGCGAAGTGGCCGCGATTAAAGCGGAGAGCTGCGGCGACTGCGGAACCTACATGAAGATGCTGTATCAGGAAAAAGACCCGGCGGTGGAGCCGGTGGCCGATGACCTGGCTTCGCTTATCCTCGACGCGCGTATGGAGCAAGAGGGCTTTGCCCGCAGCAGTCTGAATCCATTTTTATTTCCCGGGGAGTAGCCATGAAGCTGATCGGCAATTACACCAGCCCGTTTGTGCGTAAAATTTCGGTGATGCTGCTGGAGAAAGGCATCACCTTCGAATTTATTAACGAGTCGCCGTGGCACGACAGCAGCCGCGTCAAAGACTACACGCCGCTGGGTAAAGTCCCGGCGCTGATCGTCGATGAGCATGAAACCTGGTACAACTCGTCGATTATTGCTGCCTTTCTGGAACTTCAGCATCAGGCGCCCGCTTTTCTGCCGGTCGACCCGCGCGACCAGCTCGAAGTGCGCCTGCTGGAAACGCTGGCCGATGGCATCTGCGATGCCGGCCTGCTGATCGTGCGCGAGCTGCAAAAAGATCCGGCGCAGCAGTCGGAAAGCGAAATGCTGCGCCAGCGCGATAAGATCCGCCGCGGGCTGGACGCGCTGGAAGCCGCCGCCGCAGAGGGTAAGTGGCTGAACGGCCCGGACATCACGCTGGCCGATATCGCTACCGCCTGTACGCTCGGCTACCTCAACTTTCGCCGCGTGGCGCCAGACTGGTGCGTCAACCGCCCGCAGCTGGTGAAGCTGGCCGAAACGCTGTTCAAACGCGACAGCTTTGCCCGCACGGAGCCGCCAGCAAACTAGCCGATGAAAAAATTGTTCAGTCAACTTCCCGCCATCGACAGCCTGTTGCGCCAGCCGGCGTTTCAGGCACTCAGTGACAGATGGGGTCACCGTCAGCTGGTCGATCTGCTGCGCCAGCTGCAACAGCAGGCCCGCGATGCGATCCAGCAACATCAACACTTGCCCGCCTGGTGCAGCGACTGGGCGCAGCATGCCGCACAGCAGCTGCAGCAGACGCACGCCAGCGGCCTGCAGCCGGTGTTGAATCTTAGCGGCACTCTCCTGCATACCAACCTCGGGCGTGCCCAGCTGGCAGAAGCGGCAGTGAGTGCCGTCTGCCGGGCGATGCGCTCCCCGGTCACGCTGGAGTACGCGCTGGATGAGGCGCAGCGCGGCCATCGCGATCGGGCAGTAGCCGACCTGCTGTGCCGCCTGACCGGGGCGGAAGACGCCTGCATTGTGAATAACAATGCGGCAGCGGTACTGCTGATGCTGGCCGCGCTGGCCGCCGACAAAGAGGTGGTGGTATCGCGCGGTGAGCTGGTGGAGATTGGCGGATCGTTTCGCATTCCCGATGTGATGACTCAGGCAGGCTGCACGCTGCATGAAGTCGGCACCACCAACCGCACCCATCTGAAAGACTACCGCCAGGCCGTCAGCGCAGAGAGCGCCCTGCTGATGAAGGTGCACACCAGCAACTATCAGGTGCAGGGGTTCACCAAAGCGGTCAGCGAAGCCGAACTGGTGCAGCTGGGCAATGAGCTGGGCCTGCCGGTCATCAGCGATCTCGGCAGCGGCTCGCTGATCGACCTCGACGCCTATGGGCTGCCGCCCGAGCCGATGCCTCAGCAGCTGATTGCCGCGGGCGTCAGCCTGGTGAGCTTCTCCGGTGACAAGCTGCTGGGCGGCCCGCAGGCCGGAATTATCGTCGGAAAAAAAGCGCTGATTGCACGCCTGCAGCAGCACCCGCTGAAGCGCGCTTTACGCGTTGATAAAATGACCCTGGCAGCGCTGGAAGCCACGCTGCAGCTCTACCTGCATCCCGAAATGCTGACGCGCGAGCTACCGACGCTGCGGCTGCTGACGCGCACGGCGCGGGAGATTGCCGCCCAGGCCGCACGCCTGCTGCCCGCCGTGACCCGCGCGCTCGGGGCACATTTTGTCGTGGCGGCCGAGCCGTGCCATTCGCAGCCCGGCAGCGGTTCACTGCCGGTGGAGCGCCTGCCGAGCAGCGCGCTGACGCTGACCCCGCGCGATGGCAGCGGTAGCACCCTGCTGGCGCTGGCGGCGCGCTTACGTGCGGGCGAGGTGCCGCTTATTGGGCGGATTTATCAGGGGCGCCTGTGGTTTGACCTGCGCGCGCTGGAAGATGAGGCACTGTTTATCAGGATGGTATCCGCATGATTATTGCCACCGCTGGCCACGTCGATCACGGCAAAACGTCGCTGTTACAGGCGATCACCGGCATCAACGCTGACCGCCTGCCGGAAGAGAAAGTGCGCGGCATGACGATCGACCTCGGCTACGCCTACTGGCCGCAGCCCGACGGGCAGGTTATCGGTTTTATTGACGTACCGGGCCATGAAAAATTCCTCGCCAATATGCTGAGCGGCATTGGCGGTATCGATCGCGCCCTGCTGGTGGTCGCCGCCGACGATGGCGTGATGCCGCAAACCCGCGAGCATCTGGCTATTTTACAGCTCAGCGGTCAGCCTGCGCTGACCGTCGCCATCACCAAGTGTGACAGCGTTGATGATGCCCGGCGCGCCGGGGTGGAGCAGCAGATCCGCCAGCTGACGCAGCAGCTTGGCTGGCAGCAGATCGCGCTGTTCAGCACCAGCATTCACAGCCAGGCTGGGATAAGCGAACTCAGCGACCATCTGCGCCAGCTACCGGCACGCACGCTGGAAACAGGCCGCCGCTTCCGCCTCGCCATCGACCGGGTTTTCAACGTCAAAGGCGCGGGCGTGGTGGTGACCGGCACCGCCCTCTGCGGCAGCGTCAGCGTCGGTGATGCCCTGTGGCTAAGCGGGATGAACAAAGCGGTGCGGGTGCGCGGGCTGCACGCTCAGAACCAGCCAACCGAGCGGGCGCAGGCGGGCCAGCGCATCGCGCTCAATCTCAGCGGCGGCGTTGAAAAAGAGCGCGTCACCCGCGGCGACTGGCTGCTGAGCGACGCGCCCGCGCAGCCGTGCGATCGGCTACTGGTCGCCCTGACGCTGCATCATGCTCTGCGTCAGGGACAGCCGCTGCACCTGCATCACGCTGCCAGCCACATCACCGGCCGCATCTCGCTGCTGCAGGATAACCTCGCCGAGCTGCTGCTCGACAAGCCGCTGTGGCTGACCGACAAAGACCGGCTTATCCTGCGCGATATCAGCGCCCGCGAAACCCTTGGGGCAGCAAGAGTGCTGCTGCTGACGCCGCCAAAACGCGGTAAACAACAGCCGGCGTTTATCCGCTGGCTAAAACAGCTGGAAAACGCCGATAGCGCGGTGGAAAAAGTCACCCTGCTGCTGGAGCAGCGCCCGCGCACGGCGGAAGAGCTTGAATGGCTGCTGCAGCTCTCCCCCGGCGCCCTCTCTGAGGTGCTGACTGCTGTGGCGCCTGACATTGCCGGGGACTATCTGCTGCCGCAAAAAGATGCGCGCCAATGGCAGACCGAGCTGCTGGTCGCGCTGGAAAACTACCATAACGAGCACGACGACCGCCCCGGTATCGGCCGCGACCGCCTGCGGCGCATTGCGCTACCCAACCTGCCGGAATCGCTGGTGCTGGCGCTTATTGCTACGCTGCTGGATAAGCAGGCGCTGCGCAACAATCATGGCTGGCTGCACCTGCCTGATTTTGAGATAGGTTTTGATGACCGGGAGGACGCGCTCTGGCAGCAGGTGCGGCCACTGTTTGGCGACCAGGCCTGGTGGGTGCGCGACCTTGCGGCCCAGGCTGGCTGTGAGGAAGCGCCAATGCGCCAGCTGCTGCGCAAGGCCGCACAGGGCGGGGAGATCGTCGCCATTGTTAAAGACCGCTACTTCGCCCAGCCGCAGATTGTGCGCTTTGCCGATATCATCCGCGAACGTGCGGCATCCGCTCTGAGCACCAGCGCCGCGGACTTCCGCGACAGGCTCGGCGTGGGGCGTAAGCTGGCAGTGCAGATTCTGGAGTTTTTTGACCGCTGCGGTTTTACCCGGCGCAAAGGCAACGAACACCTGTTGCGCGACGGCCAGATGTTTCGCTAATATGCTGGTTATATAAACAGTAAAAGGGATGAGGGTTATGCAACGCTGTGGCTGGGTATCTGAGGATCCGTTATACATCGCCTATCACGACAGTGAATGGGGCGTGCCGCTGACGCAAACCCGGGAGCTGTTCGAGATGATCTGTCTAGAGGGCCAGGTCGCCGGGCTGTCGTGGTTTACCGTCCTGAAAAAACGCGAAAACTATCGCCGCCTGTTTCACCATTTTGATGTTGAGCGCGTGGCGCAGATGGATGAGGACGATATTGAACGGCTGATGCAGGAGAGCGGCATTATCCGCCATCGCGGTAAAATCAACGCAATTATCGCTAACGCCCGCGCCGTACTGGCGATGGAAGCCAACGGCGAGCCGTTTAATACGTTTATCTGGAACTTCGTCGAACATCAGCCGCAAATAACGCGTTTCAGTGACTACCGCAGTGCCCCCACCACCAGCCCGACCTCAGATGCCATGTCAAAAGCGCTAAAAAAACGCGGCTTTAAATTCGTTGGTACGACCACCTGTTACTCATTTATGCAGGCCTGTGGGCTGATTAATGAACATATGACCGACTGTTTCTGTCACCCTGACCACAAAAAGTCGCCTTGCGTTACAAATTGAGAATAAGCCTACGTATTTCCCTCACATTTCAGCGGCATAATCGCCCTGTTTAGTTATTCATTTCAGGCAAGATTTTGTCTGAGCGCTGCAATGAGAGGGAACCCCCATGAATAAGAAAAGTGTAGTCACTATCGCCCTGGTGCTGAGCGGCACTCTTGCCCTGGCCGGCTGTACCACCAATCCTTACACTGGCGAGCGCGAAGCAGGTAAATCCGGTATCGGCGCAGGCCTTGGTGCGGCTCTGGGTGCCGGTGTTGGCATGATCTCCTCTTCGAAGAAAGATCGCGGTAAGGGCGCGCTGATTGGCGCGGCAGCCGGTGCGGCGCTGGGTGGCGGAGCCGGTTACTACATGGACGTGCAGGAAGCCAAACTGCGCGACAAGATGAAGGGCACGGGGGTCAGCGTGACGCGCAACGGTGACAATATCGTGCTGAACATGCCGAATAACGTTACCTTTGACTCCAGCAGCAGCACGCTGAAACCGGCCGGGGCCAATACCCTGAGCGGCGTGGCGATGGTGCTGAAAGAGTATCCAAAAACGGCGGTTAATGTGATCGGTTATACCGACAGCAGCGGCAGCCGCCAGCTGAACATGACCCTGTCTCAGCAGCGCGCCGACGGCGTGGGCAGCGCCCTGATCACCCAGGGCGTCGCCGCTAACCGCGTGCGCACCAGCGGAATGGGGCCGGACAACCCGATTGCCTCAAACAGCAGCGCAGAAGGGAAAGCGCAAAACCGCCGCGTTGAGATCACCCTCAGCCCGCTGCAGTAATCTTCCTGGCCCCGCCTGACCCTGGCGGGGCGATCAAGTCTCACCCGCAATTATTACGCCGTGCGATAGTGAGCTACAGCAAATTGTGCTACCCTGCGCAAAAATTGATCACGCCTGCAAACATGTCCCTGAAAGCGATCGCTCACGCGCTGGGCCTCTCCGTCACCACCGTCAGCCGTGCCCTCAACGGCTATGACGACGTCGCGGAAGAGACCCGGCTGCGCATTCAACAGGAAGCCAGACGGCGCGGATATCGCCCCAATGCCGTCGCGCGGCGCCTGAAAACCGGGCGCAGCAACGCGGTCGGTTTGCTGTTTCCCGTCGCTCCGCTGCCGTTTAACGATGCCAGCTTTGTCGAGATGATGGGGGCGATAGCCCAGTCGCTGGCCCGCGCCGATATCGACCTGTTAATCATCGCCGATGATACCCATGACGACCATCGCGGCATGCAGCGTATGCTGCGCACGCACTGCGTTGACGCCCTGATTGTCGCGCACACCACCCGCCATGACAGCCGTCTGGTGAAGCTACAGCAGCTGCACTTTCCCTTTCTTGCGCTTGGCCGCAGCCAGCTCGACACCCCCTATGCCTGGTTCGATTTTGATAATTACGCCGGCCCGCAGCTGGCCGTGGCGCACTATGCCGCGCAGGGGCTGCAGCGGCTTGCATGGCTCGGCAGCCACCACGATCAAACCTTCGTCAGCCAGCGCCGCCAGGGGTTTCTCGACGCGCTGGAGCAGCACGGGCTGGCGCGCGATAGCTGCTGGCAGGCCGAGCCTAACCGCCGTGAAGGCTATCGCCTGACTCAAACGCTGCTGGCACAGTCAGAGCCGCCGCAGGCGATCGTCGCCGACTGTAATATGCTGGGCGACGGCGCGGCGATTGCACTGCGTGAAGCCGGGCGGCTGACCGGCCCGCAGCGCATTGAGCTGATGGTGTATGACGGGCTGCCCGGCGATTCGGTGATTGCCGAACCGGTTGCCAGCATTGCGCAGGCTACACGCCTCGACGTCGGTCAGCAGGTGGCGGAAATGGTGCTGCGGCTGATGCAGGGCGAAGAGGTGACAACGCTTCAGGTGCTGTGGCAGCCCGAACTGAAATTGCCCTGATGCTGGCGTAACGCAGCAGGTGTGATAGTCTCGCGCAATATTCACCGCCAGGGACCATCATGAACCGTAAGGCCGCCAAAGCCACCATCAGCGATGTCGCCAAAGCCGCGAACGTCGGCAAAACCAGCGTTTCCCGCTATCTCAACGGCGAGCTAAACGCGCTGTCCGCCGAGCTGAAAACCCGTATCGAAACGGCCATCGCCGAGCTTAACTATCGCCCCAGCCAGATGGCACGCGGCCTGAAGCGCGGGCGCACGCGGCTGATTGGCCTGATCATTGCGGATATCACCAACCCCTACTCGGTTAACGTGCTGAGCGGCATCGAAGCCGCCTGCCGCGCGCACGGTTTTACCCTGCTGATGTGTAATACCAACAACGAAGTGGACCTGGAGCAGCACTACCTCAACCTGCTCAGCAGCTATCAGGTAGAGGGGGTGGTGGTGAACGCCGTCGGCATGCGCGAAGAGGCGCTCAATCAGCTGCAGCAGTCGCTGCTGCCCATGGTACTGATTGACCGTAAAATCCCCGATTTCGACTGCGATGTGATCGGGCTGGATAACCCGGCGGCGGCACTTCAGGCCACCGACCACTTGCTGACGCAGGGCTATCGCGCCCTGCTGTTTATCAGCGAACCGCTGGGGCTGGTGAATACCCGCCTCGAGCGCGTGCATGCATTCCATCAGCGCATGGCGCAGCAGCCGGAGCGGGTCGCTGAACATGCCGAGGTGCCGCTTGGCGACGGTGAAAAGCTGGAGCAGGTGCTGAGCGACTTTTACCAGCGCCATCAGCACGCCCCGTGCGCAGTGATGGTGGTCAATGGCGCACTGACGCTGCAGGTTGCCCGCGCCCTGCGCCGGCTCAATCTCAACTGGGGTCAGCAGCTTGGCCTGTTGGGCTTTGACGAACTGGAGTGGGCAGAGCTGGCCGGCGTCGGCATCACTACCCTCAAGCAGCCCACCTGGCAAATGGGCTACGCCGCGCTGGAGCAGGTGCTGAAACGCATTGAGGGCGATGAAGCACCGATGCACGAGCAGGTATTTAGCGGTGAACTGATTGTGCGCGGGTCGACGCAGAAGCTGGCCGTTTCAGGATAAACAGCGTTACAGGCTTGCCTGTTCCCTATAGCGGGAACAGGATTTTTTGTTCATTGCTTGCCCTTCCCGCCACCTGCCATTTTTAAGAGCTTTCCCCGCCAGAAATTGTTCACATCGTGAGCGCGATCATAAATTCCACTTCTGCCGCTATCTTTTGGAACCGGTTCCAACTAACGTTTTTTTATCAAGTCGGGCGCAAAGGTCCGCAGTAATGCCGGAGGAAAGATGAAAAGAGAAGTGATTGTAGTGACCGCCGCCTACGGCCGAGAGAAAATAGATGAGCTGGGCGGGCAGCAGGCGCTGCTGCCGATTATTGCCGCCGCCGGGGCCGATGGCGTGGAGATCCGCCGCGAGCTGTTCAACGCGCAGCAGCTGTCAGCGCTGCCTGAGTTAGCCGACGCGATCGCGGCCAGCCGCCTGATGGCGACCTACTCGGTGCCGGAAGCGCTGTTTATGGCGGACGGTTCGCTTAACCCCAACCTCGATGGTCATTTCAACGAGGCGGAACAGCTTAACGCGCAGCTACTAAAATATTCTCTGGGCCACTATCAGACCGGCTTTGACTGCAGCGTCCTGCGCGGCAAGCTGGCGGGAAAAAAGGTCCATCTGGTGGTGGAGAACGACCAAACCGCCTGCGGTAAACTGCACGCGCTGGACCAATTCTTTCACGCCTGCGGCGAGAGCCGCACCTGCAACGGCATGACTTTCGATATGGGCAACTGGCTGTGGGTTGGCGACCAGCCGCTGCAGGCAGCCGAACGCCTGAGCCGCTATGTCAGCTATATCCACGTTAAGGCCGCCGTGCCCGACGGAGACAGCTGGCGCGCGGTGGCGCTGGATGATGCCGATAATCTGTGGCGCGAGACGCTGGCTCTTTTACCTGCCGACGTGCCGCGGGCCATTGAGTTTCCGCTGGAAGGGGCCGACCTGGTGGCCGTTACCCGCCACTATGTTGACCTGCTGCGCGAGGAGTAAATGATGACCGCTCAAACCCACCCCACGCTGGATGCCGTGACCATCGGTGAGGCCATGGCGATGTTTGTCGCCAGCGAATGCGGCGATCTGGCAGGCGTGACGCAGTTCAGCAAACGCATTGCCGGCGCCGAACTTAACGTGGCGATTGGCCTGGCGCGCCTCGGTCTGAACGTAGGCTGGGTCAGCCGCATTGGTGACGACTCGTTTGGCCGCTTCACCTGTCAGCAGCTCGATCTGGAGGGCGTCGACCGCCGTCAGGTCACCTGCGACCCGCGTTATCCTACCGGTTTCCAGATGAAATCCCGCGTGGACGATGGCTCCGATCCGCTGGTTGAATACTTTCGTAAAGGCTCGGCGGCCAGCCATCTCTCGCCCGCCGATTTTGATCGCGACTACTTTGCCAGCGCACGCCATCTGCATCTGAGCGGCGTGGCGGCGGCCATTTCCGACAGCTCGCTGGCGCTGTCACAGCATGCGGCACGCGAAATGAAGGCGCTGGGTAAAACCATCTCCTTCGACCCGAACCTGCGCCCGGTGCTGTGGTCGAGCGAAGCCGAGATGATTAAGCAGCTGAACGGCCTGGCGCAGTACGCCGACTGGGTACTGCCCGGTATTAAAGAGGGACAGATCCTGACCGGCTATCAGCAGCCGGAAGCGATTGCCGATTTCTATCTGGCAATGGGCGTGCAGGCGGTGGTGATCAAAACCGGCAGCGATGGCGCCTGGTATAAAACGGCAGCAGGTGAAAAGGGCCAGATTGCGGCGGTGCTGACGGATAACGTGGTGGATACCGTCGGCGCTGGCGACGGTTTTGCCGTCGGAGTGATCAGCGCCCTGCTGGAAGGAAAATCGTTACCCGCCGCGATCCTGCGCGGTAATAAAATCGGTTCTCTGGCAATCCAGGTATCGGGCGACAGCGAAGGGTTACCCACGCGCGCCACGCTGGGTGATTTCTAGCTGTTGCCACTGACCGAAACATAACAAAACCGCATCGCCCTACAACAGAATGCGGACACCGAGGACAGAACTATGAGCAATCAGACAATCGCGCCAAAACGCTGGTGGTACATCATGCCCATCGTGTTTATCACCTACAGCCTGGCGTATCTGGACCGTGCAAACTTCAGTTTTGCTTCCGCAGCGGGGATCAACGAAGACCTCGGCATCACCAAGGGGGTATCATCCCTGCTGGGTGCGCTGTTCTTCCTCGGCTACTTCTTCTTCCAGATCCCCGGCGCCATCTATGCCGAGCGGCGCAGCGTGAAAAAGCTGGTGTTCTGGTGCCTGATCCTGTGGGGCATCTGCGCCACGCTGACCGGGCTGGTGAGCAATATCCCGATGCTGGCGGCGATCCGCTTTACGCTGGGTGTGGTAGAGGCGGCGGTGATGCCGGCGATGCTGATTTACATCAGTAACTGGTTTACCAAATCCGAACGCTCGCGCGCCAATACCTTCCTGATCCTCGGTAATCCGGTCACCGTACTGTGGATGTCGGTGGTCTCCGGCTATCTGATCGACGCCTTCGGCTGGCGTGAAATGTTTATTATTGAAGGCTTCCCGGCGGTGATCTGGGCAGTCGCCTGGTGGTTCCTGGTGCAGGATAAACCCGCGCAGGCCAAATGGCTGAGCGACGCGGAGAAAGCCGCGCTCCAGGCGCAGCTGCAGAAAGAGCAGGAGAACCTGAAGGCGGTACGCAACTATGCTGAAGCCTTTAAGTCGCGCAACGTTATTCTCCTCTGCGCGCAGTACTTTACCTGGAGCATCGGCGTTTACGGCTTCGTGCTGTGGCTGCCATCTATTTTGCGTAACGGCACCGGCATGGGCATGGTCGAAGCGGGCTGGCTGTCGGCGGTTCCCTATCTGGCCGCAACCATTGCGATGATCGTCGTCTCCTGGGCCTCCGATAAGTTACAAAACCGCAAACTGTTTGTCTGGCCGTTGCTGCTGATTGGTGCGCTGGCGTTTTTAGGTTCATATTTGGTGGGGCCTGGCAACTTCTGGCTCTCTTATGCCCTGCTAGTGATCGCCGGGGCGGCGATGTATGCGCCTTATGGCCCGTTCTTTGCCATTATCCCGGAAATGCTGCCGCGTAATGTCGCCGGCGGCGCGATGGCCCTGATCAATGCGATGGGCGCCCTGGGCTCGTTCCTCGGCTCGTGGGTGGTCGGTTACCTGAACGGTGCCACCGGCAGCCCGTCCGCGTCCTATATCTTTATGGGCGCGGCATTACTGATTTCCGTCTGGCTGACGCTGGCCGTAAAACCGGCGCGCAACAAGCAACAGCCGCTGCCCGACGGCGCTAAACACGCTTAATGCTTTTGGAGAAATGAATGAAACCTTCTGTGGTGCTGTATAAATCGTTGCCTGAAGACCTGCGTGCAAAGCTGGATGAACATTTCAGCGTGACCGAAATCAACGGCTTAACCCCGGAAACCCTCGCGCAACATGCCGACGCCTTCCGTCACGCCGAGGGGATCCTCGGCTCCGGCGGCAAAGTGGATGCGGAGTTTCTACAGCACGCGCCGAAGCTGCGTGCCGCCTCCAGCGTCTCGGTCGGTTATGACAACTTTGACGTCGCCGCGCTCAACGACCGCAAAGTGCTGCTGATGCACACCCCGACGGTGCTGACCGAAACGGTGGCCGATACCATGATGGCGCTGGTGCTCAGCTCCGCACGCCGCGTGGTCGAAATGGCGGAACGCGTGAAGGCGGGCGAATGGCAGGGCAGTTTCGGCCCTGAGTGGTTCGGCATTGATGTCCACCACAAAAAGCTCGGCATTCTGGGCATGGGCCGCATCGGTCTGGCGCTGGCGCAGCGTGCGCACCTCGGTTTCGGCATGCCGATCCTGTATAACGCGCGTAAGCATCATGAAGAAGCCGAGCAGCGCTTTGACGCGCAGTACTGCGACCTGGATACGCTGCTGGCCGAGTCAGACTTCCTCTGCATCAGCCTGCCGCTGACCGGGCAGACCCATCACCTGATCGGGCGTGAGCAGCTGGCGAAGATGAAGAAAAGCGCGGTGTTGATTAACGCCGGGCGCGGCCCGGTGGTCGATGAGCAGGCGCTGATCGACGCATTGAAAGATGGCACGATCCACGCTGCCGGGCTGGACGTGTTTGAGCGGGAGCCGCTGCCGGTCAGCTCAGAGCTGCTGCAGCTGCGCAACGTGGTGGCGCTGCCGCATATCGGCTCCGCGACCCATGAGACCCGCTACGGTATGGCGAAGGACGCGGTAGATAACCTGATTGCCGCGTTAACCGGCAAGGTGGAGAAGAACTGCGTTAATCCACAGATATTGTCCCTGGGCTGAGGCACGCCAAAACGGGCGGGGCATGCCCCGCCCCTACCACGGGGAGGGTTACTCCGTCGCGATCGGCGTTTGGTTAATCTCTACTGTGTCATCCCCCTGGATCTGCTTCACGCGCTGTTCAACCTTCTGCACCGCGCTGGCGTCCTTCAGTAGGGAATAGGTCAGCGTAAATTCGGTGCTCTGCCCCGGCTGCAGCTGTTTCACTCTTCCCTGCTCTTTCTCGATTGTTACCGGATAAGCATAGTTGGTGCCCGGCTCAATCCCGGTGACATAACCCTGCTTCAGGGTGTCGGTGTTCTTCCACATGGTCAGCAGCGGCAGCTGGCGGGTATCAAACTCAATCGCGGCCCCCTTGTCGCCCTTGCTGTTAATCACCGCCGCCACGGTTTTGCCATTGCTGTCCGCTTTGGGCTGCAGGTTAAACACCATCTCGTCGAAATCTTTGGTCGGCGCGCCATAAACGTTCCAGCCATCCAGCCCTTTTTTGGCGTAGTCGTTAAAAGGCGATACTGATTTCAGCGGGGCGATAAAGCGCGCGTCTTTTTCCAGGATCGGCGTGCCGAAGTTACTGTGGTAGATAATCTGATAGTCGTGCGGATAGTCTGCCTCATTGGTCAGCACATCATGCACGGTGAATGAGTCCGAGCCCGGCACGTAACGCAGCTCGGTCCAGGTTTCGAGTTTCGCCTTCTTGAAGGTGACCTCTTTCAGCAGCCCGCGAATGCGAATTTCATGCGGGGCTTTATCATCAACCATCACTTCAACTTTCGACGCTGGGGTGTTGCCTGCCTTGCCGTGCAGCGTGTAGATCACCCCGTCTTTGGTTACCGGGTGCCCGGTCCACTCAAAGCCGCAGCGCACCATCATCTCGTTGAATCCTTCCAGCCAGCCCAGCCCGTTACGGCTCTCCAGGTTGATATAGGCCGGGTTGACCACTTCCTGCACCGGAGAGTCCCAGCCCAGGCGCACGCCGTGGCCGCTGACGTGCAGCAGATCCATACCGCGCGTCGGGCTGAGTGCAATGGTCAGCCCGTTTTTACTGGTCAGCGTCAGCACTTTGGAGCCCTCCTGCTTGCCGCCGTGCAACACCTTTTGCTCGATGCTGAAACTCTCGCCTGCCAGCTTCAGCTGCTGGCTGCTGATTTGCCAGTTGCCCTTTTCTGTCCCGCTTTCAGCATCCGTCAGCAGCCAGCTTTGCGCCGCAGCCTGACCGCTAAGAATCGCCAACACACACCCTGCCAGAACGCTTTTTTTCATCTCTTTATCCCTTTAGCTGAATTGATTTAGCTTTATGCGGGTCCAGACTACAAATCACCGGCAGATAAAAACGTGACAACCATCACCGACTGACTTTTAAGCTGTTTTTGCTCCACTAAACGCGATAGTGGTCACGTAAAAATGATGACTCATGATTAATTACATAAATAAATGTGATGTTTAGCGGAAGATTGAGCGGGATGTAAAAAACGATTCAGCTATGGGGTGCTGCTCGCCCTCTGCAAGTGGGGTCTGCCCCGACCCTACACCGCTCGCCCTCCTGATTAGGGGCCAGGCAGGCTGGCACAATCAGACAAATGCGATTCTGCCGCCGCAGCATTGCATTCATCCGGCTGCTGACGTTAAGGTGGTCCTCCTGAGGACTAACAAGTGATTAACAGGGTATGAGCTTTTCGGCATTTGGTGACAAATTTACGCGTCATTCGGGCATCTCTCGTCTGATGGAAGATATGGGCGAAGGTTTACGCACGCCGGGGACGGTGATGCTCGGCGGCGGTAATCCCGCGCAGATCCCGGCGATGAACGACTATTTCCAGCAGCTGCTGCAGCAGATGCACGACGAAGGCAAGCTGGCGGAAGCGCTGTGTAACTACGACGGCCCACGCGGTAAAAGCACCCTGCTGGATTCACTCTCCCGGCTGCTGCGCGATGAGCTGGGCTGGCAGATCGCCCCCGAAAATATCGCCCTGACCAACGGTAGCCAGAGCGCCTTCTTCTATCTGTTTAACCTGTACGCTGGCCGCCGCGCCGACGGCAGTAAGAAACGCGTGCTGTTCCCTCTGGCCCCTGAATACCTTGGCTATGCCGATGCCGGACTGGATGAAGACCTGTTTGTCTCCACGCGCCCGAATATCGAACTGCTGCCGGAAGGGCAGTTTAAGTATCACGTCGATTTTGAACACCTGCATATCGGCGACGATACCGGGCTGATCTGCGTATCGCGCCCGACCAACCCGACCGGCAATGTCATCACCGATGAGGAGCTGCTGAAGCTGGATGCGCTGGCGCAGCAGCATCAGATCCCGCTGCTGATCGATAACGCTTATGGCGTGCCGTTCCCGGGTATTATCTTCAGCGAGGCGCGCCCGCTGTGGAACCCGAACATTATTCTGTGCATGAGCCTGTCCAAGCTCGGCCTGCCGGGGTCGCGCTGCGGCATCATTATTGCCGATGAGAAAGTGATCTCCGCCATCAGCAATATGAACGGCATTATCAGCCTGGCACCCGGCAGCATTGGCCCGGCGATCGCTAATGAGATGATCCAGCGCGGCGATCTGCTGCGGCTGTCAGAAGAGGTGATTAAGCCGTTCTACCAGCAGCGGGTTAACCAGACAATCGCCGTTATTCGCCGCTATTTATCCCCCGATCGCTGCCTGATCCATAAACCGGAGGGGGCGATTTTCCTCTGGCTGTGGTTCAAAGACCTGCCGATCACCACCGAAGTGCTGTACCAGCGTTTAAAACAGCGCGGCGTGCTGATGGTGCCGGGGCACTTCTTCTTCCCGGGGCTGGAGCAGGCGTGGCCGCATACGCATCAGTGCATGCGCATGAACTATGTGCCGGACAGCGAGAAGATTGAGCGCGGAATTGCGATTCTGACGGAAGAGGTCGAGCGGGCGCACCGCGAAGGCTAACGCCGGAAAAGAGGATAAAACAAGGGCCGCCAGCTGGCGGCCCGTCAGCATTTTATTTCATGATTTCGATACGGCGCGGTTTATTGGCTTCTGGCACCACGCGCTCAAGGTCGATATACAGCAGGCCATTTTCCAGTTTGGCATCACGCACGTGTACGTGCTCGGCCAGCTGGAATTTACGCTCGAAGTTGCGCTCGGCAATGCCCTGATAGAGATAGGTGCGTTCCTGCTGCTCTTCCGGGTGCGAACCGCGCACGCTGAGCAGGTTGTCGTGGGAGGTGATCTCCAGTTCGCTTTCCGCGAAGCCCGCCACGGCAATGGTAATTCGGTAGTTGTTTTCTGCCACCAGCTCCACATTGTACGGAGGGTAGCCGCCATTGTTGTTGCTCTGACCCTGGCTGGATTCCAGCAGGTTGATCAGACGGTCAAAGCCAATGGATGAACGGTACAGTGGGGCAAGGTCAAAATTACGCATGTTGCAGCTCCTGATAGTCAGCGAGATGTGATTAACAAAGTCGATCCTCCACATTGGACGGACCGCCGGTTCAGAAAACGCTGCCCTGTCGGCGCAGGCTTCACTGACCGTAAGAGTAAAATGGTGACAGACGCGATGCTTTCAAGGGGAAAATGCGATTTTTTTAACCGGAAAGCAGTGAATGTCATACACTCAGGGATGAGTTTGCCGGACCACGGTGCCAGCCACCACAGAGTGGACAATGCTTTGACGCACGCCGGCGACAAGTCTCAGCAGGCTTGCCATAACAAGGGATATTAATGATGAATGCATTGAAGAAGTGCCATATTGCCGGTTTTGTTGCCTGCGTTTCGCTGGTGAATACCAGCGGCTGCTCCAGCGTGATGATGCACTCCGCGCCTTACGAGGGTTACTACCCCGGTACGCGCGCCAGCGCAGAGACAATCGTCGATAAAAACAGCGGCTGGGTGATGAAACCGCTGGCCGCTATCGATCTGCCATTCTCGGCGGTGCTGGATACGCTGCTGCTGCCGATGGACTATTACCGCTCCGGCGACAAAGGGGAAGATGACTCCCCGCGCGCGCGCGTGCTGCGCAGCGAGCAGGCCAATCATACCGATGCCATCATGAACGAAACCATGGCCCCCATGTCGTCCTCCCACGATGCCGCACCGTCACCCGCCAGCGGCGCTAGCCACGCACCCGCGCGATAAATATCTGCCGCCACGGGTTGCCGTCCCGTAAATAGGCGACTGACTCACCGTCCGGCGAGAACACCACCGCATCGGCTACCGGCGGGATTTCGCTGCGTGCGGTAATGCGCCGCACTGCTCCGCTGGCAAGCTGGCAAATCATCACGCTGTTATCGCAGACAAATGCCAGCTGCTGCCCATTTGGGTGCCAGCTGAACGCCGACTGAATGCTGTGATGACCGTGCGTCACCTGCCGCGGCTCGCCCCCCAGTGGGGAAACGGTCCACAGCTGCACCACATCCGCCTCGTCCGCCATCAGAAAAGCAATCGCGCTGCCGTCCGGCGAGCTACGCAGCCAGTGGCGCGGGGTGCTGGCCAGGCCACGGCGGGTAAAGGTCAGGCGCCGCTGTTTTACGCCGCGTGGTGGCGCTGGCAGGCTGTATGCGGTGCCTTCCAGCGGCGCGTCCCCGGCCAGCGCATAGTCGGTACTGTTTTCCGGCAGATCGACAATAAACACCTCGGCCACTTTCTCGCCGCCTGGCGCGACGGTATCGCCAATAAAGGCCAGCGCCCAGCGCTGACGGCTACCGTCGGCGCGCTGATACCCCAGGTTCCCCACCCAGCCCTCTTCATAGGCGCGGTTGATTTCATCACTGCCCGGCAGCGGCTGAACGGTGGTGCGGCTCACCAGCACGCAGTAGTGGCTGCCGTCATATTCACGCGGATGGTTTTTTGGCGGGCAGACCGCATGCAGCGGCACCGCCACGCCCACATTGCGCAGGTCCTGCTTCACGTCCAGCTCATGCATCACGTGGTCGTTATAGGTAAAGCTCAGGCGTGAACCATCCGGGCTGAACACGTGCACGTGCGAGCCGCCGCGCAGCGCCCCGGCGGTAAACGGCGGGGTGATATCGCAGGCATCAAGATTTTCCGCCACCCCGTGCTGAACGATCACCCCGCGCCGATGATGAAAATCATACTTCCACTGGCTGTCCGGGTGCTCGGGGCCGTGAATGCAGACATAGCGCGGGGGCAGATCCGGGCTGGCGGTTACCACGCCAACGTGCGCACCGTCGCGCGCCTGATATAGCACCTCGGTCTCACCGCTGCTGACGTTAACCCGCTCAATGGTCAGGCCGGTAAATGACGCACCGGAAGGGCGCACGTCGTACACCAGCCACTGGCTGTCCGCGGTCCAGACATTGATATTGGTCAGCTGGTGGTGGCGCGCAGCGAAGGTGAGTTGTATTTCTTTCATAGGGGGCCGCTGATAGGGGGGCGGGGAGGATCCCCGCCACCGATAACTAAGGATAGTGGATACGGCGGATGAAGAATATCCGCCGTCTGACGGGGTCAGGCAGGCTACAGTACGAACTTCTCAATCGCGTGGGCCACGCCATCTTCAAAGTTAGGCCGGGTGACAAACTGCGCCATCGCCTTCACTTTCTCAATGCCGTTGCCCATCGCCACGCCGGTGCCGGCATATTCCAGCATCGCCAGGTCATTCTCCTGGTCGCCGATGGCCATCACCTCTTCACGCTTCAGCCCCAGCAGCTCCGCCAGCGCTTTAACGCCCGACCCTTTATTGACGCTTTTATCAAGGATTTCGAGGTAGTAAGGCGAGCTTTTCATGATGGTGTAGCGATCGTACGCTTCCTGCGGGATCTTCTTAATCGCCGCATCCAGCAGTTCTGGCGGGTCGATCATCATCACTTTCGGGAAGCTCAGGCTGCGGTCCATTTCAGCGACGTCGCGCTGGCGCAGCGGGATTCCGGTCAGCCACGCCTCATGAACGGTATACTCGCTGATATCCTTATTTGGCGTGAACAGCTCGGTTTTGGTCAGCGCCTGGAAATGCACGCCCAGCTCGCGCGCCAGCTTTTCGAAGTAGAGATAATCATCGAAATGCAGCGCCACTTCCGCCACGCATTCACCGCTTTCCGCCTTTTGAACCAGTGCGCCGTTGTTGGTGATGCAGTACTGCCCGGGCTGCTGTAAATCCAGCTCCGTCAGGTAATTCTGCACGCCAACAAACGGGCGCCCGGTCGCCAGGACAATCGCCACGCCGTTATCGCGCGCCGCCTGAATGGCCTGCTTCACGCCAGGGGTGATCTGGTGCTGTGGATTCAGTAACGTGCCGTCCATATCAATCGCAATCAGTTTTATCGCCATACCATCCTCGTTAGCCAACAGTTTGTTCCCATGCTAGCGCGATTCAGCTAATGATCACCAGCCTGATTACGCGCTGAACGGCACGCATCCATCAGCGCTGCGCTGCCAGCGGTTTATTAACAAAGAAACCGTAGCTGATCGCACCCAGCATCAGCAGCCCGGCCCCGAGCAGGAACACGTTGGTGAATTTTCCGGTCATATCCAGAATCACCCCGGTGACAATCGGTGCCATTGCGGCGCCAAGGAAGCCGCCAAAGTTCTGAATCGCCCCGAGTGACGCCACCTGATCCTTCGGCGCGATGTCGGTCGCCAGCGTCCAGATAGCCCCCTGTGGCATCTGCGAGCAGAAGTAGCCCAGCGACAGCAGGGTAATCGCCAGCGGGGTACTGTCGACGAACGGGATCGGGGCGACAAAGCAGGCTGCCAGCGCCGCACCCGCAACGATGGGGATCTTACGCGCGTGGATGGCTTTCATGCCGCCTCGCACCAGCTTATCGGACAGCATTCCGCCCACCAGCACGCCGAGGATCCCGGCAAAGAAGGGAATCGAGGCAATCCAGCCGGTCTGCTTCAGGCTGAAGCCGAGCGATTTTTCCAGATAGCTTGGCAGCCAGGTGAGATACACCCAGATGGTAAACATGATGGAGAAGTTACCGATCACCATAAACCACGTGGTGCGGTGCTTAAACAGCGCGCCCCAGCTGGTTTTAACCACTTTTTCCCCGGCGGCCGTGACGCTGCGGTGCCCGGCATGGATCAGCGCATCTTCACGCGCATCCGGATCGCGGTAAAACTTCCACCACGCCAGCAGCAGTGGGAGCCCCATCAGGCCGATTGCCATAAACATCCCGCGCCAGCCAAAGCTCAGCAGCAGCACGGTCAGGATTGGCGGGGCGATGGCGTTCGCGATCTGCGAACCGGTATTGATGATTGAGGTTGGCAGGCCGCGCTCTTTGTCGCCAAACCAGCGGTGGGTGATTTTAATGCCGGAGGTAAAGAACGGCGATTCGGAAATCCCCAGCAGCATACGCAGGCCATAAAACACCGAGTAGCTGTTGACAAAAGCGGCGAGGAAAGTGAAGCCGGACCACAGCCCCAGCGCCCAGGAGAACATGCGTTTCGGGCCGAACTTATCCACCAGCCAGCCCGCCGGCAGGTTGGCCAGCGCATACGGCCAGAGGAAGGCCGACAGCAGCAGCCCCATTTCGGTCTGCGAGAAGCCAAACTCGGCGGCAATGGTGGTGTTGGCGATGCTGAGGTTGGCGCGATCCAGATAGTTAACCACCGCTGCCAGCAGCAGAATAAGGATAATGCCCCAGCGCAGGCGAGAGATCTGCGGCGGGTTGGCGGCCAGCGGCTGCACGGAGGAGGTTGCGGCTACAGAGGTCTCTTTCATGATGATGTCTCGTCAGTAAACAGGCTCAGGTGAATTTTGATTACCGCTTTGCGGATGCGGGAAACACCGTGGGTCTGGCAACAGGGGCGATGAACATCATGGGGAAACAGCACCACAAAGGTATCCGCTTCCAGCGCAATCATCGATTCATTGTGGGTCTGATGGTAGAACACGATATCGCGCTGTTCGGCGTCGTCTTCGACGACCACATGGCTTGGGTGCGCGCGCGCCACGCCGATGCTCTCTTCACCGGACAGCAGATACTGAATATCAACATAGTTAAAATGTGACTCGGCGCGGCGGGCGCTGGCCGGTTCGGTTGCCATGGTCTGATAGAGGCAGAACATCTTATTATCCGGCAGGATGTCGAATTTTCCCGGTTCCAGCGCGGCAAAATCCGTGGCGGCAATCCATTCCAAAGCCTGGTTAATCACCGGGTGCAGGGTATGACGTTCCCTCGCCCAGTCGTTGCGATCGCAAAAAATCATGGTCGTTGTCCCGTATTGTTATTTGTTTGGCGGGTGTGGGTACAGCGGGCAGCCCCTGGTAGCGCTGCCCGGCGCGAACAGCTAGCCCGCGATTTTCTTCTGCCACAGCGTGGTGCCCTGCTGGATTTGATCCAGCAGCACGCCGAGGCCCCAGAATTTTTCCAGCACGTTATCTTTGTTCACGCGGCAGAACTCGCTGCTGAAAGTGCCCAGATGCTGATGATAAATTTTGGCATTTTTCGGGTAGCCCAGCGTCTCCGTGACCGCGGACAGCGACAGGAACAGCGACAGCTCCTGGGCTTTTTCCGGCTGCTCTGCCCCGTGGTGATACAGCCAGTGATATAGCTCCGGGTGGAAGTTGGTAAACACACCGCTAAAGCCTTTCGAGCCTGCCTGGATAGCGGGCCAGGCGATCGCCGCGTTGGCGTTGATGATATTGAACGGCGTGCCCTCTGCCAGCTTCACGCGGCGCTGCACGGTCGGCAGGTCGCAGCTGACATCTTTCAGCACCACGAAGCGGCCGCTGTTGGCGCAGAAGCTGAACTCTTCGTCGCTCAGCAGGCGGCGATACGGGGCCGGGCACTCGTAAAGGCCAAGCGGCATGCTGGCTGGCAGGGCTTCCAGCAGCGCGTTCAGCGTGGAGAAGAATACCTCGCTGCCCTCGTTTTTCGGGTCAAGATGGTTGGTCACCAGCACCAGCGCATCGATGCCGGTGGCGGCCATCGCGTTCAGCTCTTCGATCTGCGCGTCAAGCGCATCGCTGATATGGCCGGAGGCAATCACCGGTACGCGGCCCTGCACTTTGCCGACCACAAATTCCGCAAGGGATACGCGCTCCTGCAGCGACAGGAACTGCATTTCGCTCGACTGGCAGACGGCAAACAGCGCATCAACGCCCTGCGTCAGATACCAGTCAATTAAACGTTCGAGGCCCGGATAGTCGATCTGGTTATCAGGGGTAAACGGCGTCAACATCACCGGGACAATACCTTCAATCTTCTTCATCTTGTTCTCCTGATGGCAGCGTACTGCCTGAAAATAGGGCGGTTCAGCGCTGCGCCAGTCGCGCAACCACCTGGGGGTGATCGGGCATATTGCTGGCCCCTTCACGCTCCACCGCCAGTGAAGCAAACGCCGCGGCGTAAGTGGCCGCCTGCGCAATGGTCTGTCCGCTTGCCAGCGCGGCGGCGAAGGCGCCGTTAAAGGCATCGCCCGCGCCAGTGGTATCAACGCTGAGCGCCGGAAATGCCGGAATATGCTGGAACTGCCCGTTATCGAGGATCAGCGCGCCGCGCGAGCTCATAGTGATAATCACCCGCTTCGCGCCCTGGCGCACGATGGCCTGCGCCGCTTCTCTGGCGCTCTCCAGATCCGTCACCTCAACCCCCGAGAGCAGCGATGCCTCAGTTTCATTAGGGGTGATCACGTCGACATACTGCAGGCATTTGAGTACATCGTCCGAGAACGGCGCCGGATTCATAATCACCCGCACGCCCAGCGTATTGGCCAGCTTCATGGCGTTGAGCGTGGCGGAGAAGTTGTTCTCCAGCTGTAGCAGCAATACGTCAGCGCCGGACAGCTCGTGCGTCATCTCCGCCACTTCGGCATCGGTGAGCGTCTGATTGGCGCCGGAGTAGATGGCGATCATGTTTTCGCCATCCTGCTGCGACACATAGATAATCGCATTGCCGGTCGGCTCGCTTTCACTCTGATAGAGCTTGAAGGAGTGAATATCCGATGCCGAAAGGTGATCGAAAGCAAACTGGCTGAACTGGTCTTTACCCACTTTAGAGACAAAGTGCACCCGCGCCCCGGTACGGCTGGCGGCCATCGCCTGATTGGCCCCTTTGCCACCCGGACCCAGCGTACTGCCAAGCGCCAGCAGCGATTCTCCGCCTCTGGGAAAGCGCGCGACCTTCGCCACGATATCGACGTTAAACGAGCCGAGAATACACACCCGCCCCTGGGTTTTACGCTTGCCGCGCTGCCCGTTCAGGCGCTGGCTTTCCAGCCGCTGCAGCAGCACTTCAAAGTTGCCGCCGGTCTCAGAAATCAACCTGGCCTGCAGATTGCGGCGTAACACCATCGCCCCGCCGTGGCAGCGCTGAATCAATCCCAGCCCCGCCAGCGCGGCCAGATCGCTGCGAATCGTCTCTTTCGATACGGCAAAGGTCCCGGCGAGCCAGGCGACGCTCAGCGTTTCATGACGATCGAGATACTCAAGAATGTGGTTACGCCGCTGTTCCAGATACATAGTCACCTCTTTGTCATTAAGAGACTAAGGGAGCACGAAACGTTTAAAAGTGATAGCGGTCATAGCGCGCGGGGAAAAACGGAAGCAAACGGAAGGGAAACCAAAGGGTGAAATGGTAGCGCTATCCGAGAGCGGAGACGATGTCACTCCCGGACAGGCAGCTTAGTGACATTAATAATGGCTAAAACGATTACTTTCCTGGGTCATTAACTTCACCAGCTTTGGATGAACAAATAACTTCTCCTTTCCTGCACTGATTTCGCTTAACACACCAATATCACACAACTGTTTCAGATAACTTGAGGCCGTCTGGCGTCCAGCGATCTCTTTTTCAACCAGATTACTGATGCGGCAGTAAGGCTGCTCAAAGATAATCTGCACCAATTCATGGCTGTAGACTTTCGGTAACTGCTGACGGACATAGTCGGTCGTATGCTCGATCAGCGATCTGGCTGCCGCAATTTTTTGCGTCGTCCAAATTGCTGTTAATTCGACTGCTTTCAGCATATACAGGATCCATGGCTGCCAGTCACCCTGCTGAGTAACGCCAGTCAGCAGGCGATAATAATCCTGCTTATTACGGACGATGTAGTGGCTAAGGTAAAGAATCGGTAAGCTCAACAGCCCCTGCTCGATCAGGTACAGGATATTGATGATACGCCCGGTACGGCCATTGCCATCTCCAAAGGGATGGATCGCCTCAAACTGATAGTGCGCCGCCGCCATTTTAATCAAGGGGTCAATATCGTCTTCCTGATGCAAAAAGGTTTCCCAGTTTGCCAGTAACGCGCGGATGATTTGCTCACCTTCGGGCGGCGTATAGATAATTTCCTGAGTAGCAGAATTGCGCAGCATCGTTCCCGGGACTTTTCGTATATCCATCTGCACCGACTTGATAGTGCTACAGACCTGAACCATGGTACTGATACAGAGAGGCCGGTGCTTTAATTCAATGAACCCTTGGTAGAGAGCGGTGCGGTAACGAAGCGCCTCTTTCGTAGCAGCATCTGCCCGCGCATCTTCTTCGGCAAACTGAAACAGCTTGTCCGATGTTGTGACAATATTCTCTATCTCCGAGCTGTCTTTGGCTTCCAGCAGCGGCAGCAAATTAATCAGCAGTCCCTGATTAGGCAAAAGCTCACCAGCCTGCTTCAGCTCAGCCAAAGCAGCACGCGCCCGAATACAGGCTTTAAGGATCACCCTGTTTTCTAACACTTCACCATCAGGCGGCAGAAGGGGAAGTTGGTTAAAAGGCCGGTCGGCTTGCCAGATCATGTTTAAATTATCCATTTTTTTCGACACGTGTTGAGTATATGTCGCTGCGCTTAACATGAAAACTGAACGTGTCGAAATTCTTCTGTTTTTTCGACACGTTTATGCGATATGTCGATGCGCTTAACATGAAGAGCAAACGTGTCGAAATTATCCTCTTTTTTCGACATGAGAAAAATAACAGGCAGAGTGCAGACGAAAAAAAAGCAGACCCGAAAGTCTGCTGTTTGCTGCGAGGTGACCGAATGCGGGGCGACCGGAAAAGAAGGTCGCCCCCTACGACGGGCCTGTTCTGTCAGATATCGATGTTCGCCGCGCGCAGGGCGTTCTCTTCGATAAAGGCGCGGCGTGGTTCTACCGCGTCGCCCATCAGGGTGGTGAACAGCTGGTCGGCCGCCACGGCGTCTTTGATGGTCACGCGCAGCATACGGCGGCTGTCCGGATCCATGGTGGTTTCCCACAGCTGATCCGGGTTCATTTCGCCCAGACCTTTATAACGCTGTACCGACAGGCCACGGCGCGACTCTTTCACCAGCCAGTCCATCGCCTGCTCGAAGCTGGCAATGGGCTGACGGCGCTCGCCGCGCTCGATAAAGGCATCTTCTTCGATCAGGCCGCGCAGTTTCTCACCGAGGGCGCAGATTTTACGGTATTCGCCGCCGAGCATAAACTCAGTATCCAATGGATAATCGGTATCAACCCCGTGCGTTTTAATACGCAGCACCGGCTCGAAGATATGCAGCTCACGGTTTTCGCGTACCAGGCCGCTAAAGGTGCTGCCGTGCTGGTCGTTATCGTTGAGATACTTCACCAGCCCATCCAGCCAGCCCTGCACCGGCGCTTCCGCCGCCAGGTCGCTCAGCGTCGCGTGGTAGATCAGCGCATTAAGCAGGGCAACCGGATAGCGGCGCTCCATACGTTTGATCATCTTGCGCGTGCTGTTGAACTCAGACACCAGGTCTTCCAGCGGCTTGCCGCCCAGCGCTGGCGCACTGGCGTTAGCGTGCAGCGTCGCCCCGTCCAGCGCGATAGCGATCTGATACTGGTCCATCGCCTCATCGTCTTTAATGTACTGTTCCTGCTTGCCTTTCTTCACCTTGTACAGCGGTGGCTGAGCGATATACACGTGGCCACGCTCGATGATTTCCGGCATCTGGCGGTAGAAGAAGGTCAGCAGCAGCGTACGGATGTGAGAACCATCGACGTCCGCATCGGTCATGATGATGATGCTGTGATAGCGCAGCTTGTCCGGGTTGTATTCGTCACGGCCAATGCCGCAGCCCAGCGCGGTGATCAGCGTTGCCACTTCCTGAGAAGCCAGCATCTTGTCGAAGCGGGCTTTCTCAACGTTGAGGATTTTACCCTTCAGCGGCAGGATTGCCTGGTTCTTACGGTTACGCCCCTGCTTGGCAGAGCCGCCCGCAGAGTCCCCTTCCACCAGGTAGATTTCGGACAGCGCCGGGTCACGCTCCTGGCAGTCGGCCAGTTTGCCCGGCAGGCCTGCCAGGTCGAGCGCGCCTTTACGGCGGGTCATCTCACGCGCGC
The DNA here is from genome assembly GCF_014773485.1 of Erwinia aphidicola. Classification (GTDB taxonomy): domain Bacteria; phylum Pseudomonadota; class Gammaproteobacteria; order Enterobacterales; family Enterobacteriaceae; genus Erwinia; species Erwinia aphidicola. Next base: position 62,032 of record NZ_JACXBP010000010.1, read on the forward strand.
GGCGTGCAGCTTCACGCGCGCGCGCGGCGTCAATAATTTTACCCACGACGATTTTGGCATCGCCCGGGTTTTCCAGCAGGTATTCAGACAGCAGTTCGTTCATCTGCTGCTCAACCGCCGATTTCACCTCGGAAGAGACCAGTTTATCTTTGGTCTGAGAGGAGAATTTCGGGTCCGGCACTTTCACCGAAACCACGGCAATCAGCCCTTCACGCGCATCGTCACCGGTGGCGCTCACTTTGGCCTTCTTGCTGTAGCCTTCTTTATCCATGTAGGCGTTCAGGGTACGGGTCATGGCGGCGCGGAAGCCAGCCAGGTGCGTACCGCCGTCGCGCTGCGGGATGTTGTTGGTAAAGCAGTAGATGTTTTCCTGGAAACCGTCGTTCCACTGCAGCGCCACTTCCACACCAATGCCGTCTTTCTCGGTTGAGAAATAGAACACATTCGGGTGGATCGGGGTTTTGTTCTTATTCAGATACTCAACGAACGCCTTGATACCACCTTCGTAGTGGTAATGGTCGTTCTTGCCGTCACGCTTGTCTTCCAGCTTGATTGATACGCCGGAGTTCAGGAACGACAGCTCACGCAGACGCTTAGCCAGAATTTCGTATTCGAACTCGACCACGTTGGTAAAGGTCTGATGGCTTGGCCAGAAACGCACGCGCGTCCCGGTCAGATCGGTTTCACCGGTCACGCTCAGCGGGGCCTGCGGCACGCCGTGCACGTAAATCTGCTGATGGACTTTGCCTTCACGGCGGATGGTCAGCTCCAGTTTTTCCGACAGGGCGTTAACCACGGAAACCCCTACGCCGTGCAGGCCGCCGGAAACTTTGTATGAGTTATCATCGAACTTACCGCCCGCGTGCAGCACGGTCATGATCACTTCAGCGGCAGAGATACCCTCTTCTTCGTGGATGCCGGTTGGAATACCACGGCCATCATCGACAACGGAGACAGAGTTATCCGCATGAATGGTAACCAGAATGTCTTTACAGTGACCGGCGAGCGCTTCGTCAATGGCGTTATCCACGACCTCAAATACCATGTGATGCAGACCGGTGCCGTCATCCGTATCGCCGATATACATACCCGGGCGCTTGCGTACCGCATCGAGCCCTTTTAGAACTTTGATACTGGAGGAGTCATAAGAATTCGACATCAACTTTTCTCGCTCGTTTAATCTTCAGGTTGAACCGCTATTTTACCCTGTTCTACGTTGAACATCTTGCCCTTTTCATCAGTCATATCGAAGACATGCTCGGCCGCAATGGCACTGACAAAAACCTGGGCCTGAGTGGCTTTTAAGCGCGCTGCCAGCAGGTGGCGGCGCGTTTCGTCCAGCTCAGAGGCAAAATCATCTATCAGATACAGGCAACGTCGCCCGTTCTGTCGGGTGAGAAACTCACCCTGCGCCAGTCTCAGGGCGCACATCAGCAGCTTTAACTGGCCGCGAGACAGTAAATCTTCCACCGGCGTCCCCTCAGCGCGAATACGAAAATCCGCCTTATGGGGGCCGCTGGCCGTGTAGGTCAATGCCCGATCGCGCTCAAAATTGCGTTCGAGCAGGTCGGCGTAATCACTCTCTTTGTCCCAGCCGCGCTGAAAGGAGAAGCTCAGCTGAAACTCCGGCAGAAACTGCGCGCAGGTGGCGTTGATATCCGCCGCTATCGCTTCGCTGTAGGCGGCACGCCAGGCGCTTATCTGCTCTGCCAGCGGTGCCAGCTCCTGGTCCCAGGCGCGGATCTGCTGGTAGCGCGACACCTGGCGCAGCGCGGCGTTGCGCTGCTTCAGCAGGCGACGCAGGTTGCTCCAGGCGTTGAAAAATCCCGGCTCGTTATGAAAACATCCCCAGTCGATATAAGCACGGCGGTACTTTGGGCCGCCGTTCAGCAGCGTAAAGCCCTCCGGGGTGATCAGCTGCATGGGCAGCATCTGCGCCAGCTCGGCCACTTTATGCCCGTCGCTGCCGTCAATGCGCACCTTGCTGTCACCGGCGCGGTTTTTCGTCAAGCCAACGGAAACTTCACGCTCGTTACCGGCAATACGCCCGTGCAGAACAAACGCATCCTGCTCGTGGCGGATCACGCGGCCCGCCTGCAGGCTGCGAAACGCCCGGCCATGCCCCAGGGTGTAAATCGCTTCCAGCACGCTGGTTTTACCGCTGCCGTTTGGCCCCACCAGGAAATTAAATCCCGGGGCCAGCGCCAGGTCCGCGTTTTCGATATTACGGAAGTCTTTGATAAGAAGGCGGGTTAAAGCCATGACACCGATCCAGAGCAGCGGGATGTAGGGGCCGCACATGTGCGGCCCTGGGTCAGGCATGCCTGACCCCTACGAAATATGGGGATTAAATCAGCAATTACAATCTCATCGGCATGACAACATAGGCCGCGGACTGACTGGCCGCATCTTCGATCTGCACGCTGGAAACGGAGTCGGTCAGCAGCAGACGCACGTTCTCGCACTTCAGCGCGTTGAGCACATCCAGCACGTAGCTGACGTTAAAGCCGATTTCGAGATCGCTGCCGCCGTAGGTGACATCCAGCATCTCTTCCGCTTCTTCCTGCTCCGGGTTATTCGCGGTAATTTTCAGCTGATTTTCGCTGATATACAGGCGAACGCCGCGGAACTTCTCGTTGGAGAGAATGGCGGCACGCGAGAAGGCCTGCTTCAGCAGATCGCAGCTGGCATCCAGCGTTTTGTCCGGATTCTTCGGCAATACGCGGCGATAGTCCGGGAAACGGCCATCAACCAGCTTCGAGGTAAAGATAAAGTCACCCACGTGCGCACGAATATTGTTGCTGCCGATCTGCACCTGCAGTGGCGTGTCGCCACCGTCCAGCAGACGCACCAGCTCAATCACCCCTTTACGCGGCACGATCACCGAATGGCTCGGCAGCGCCTGGCCGACCGGCATCGAGCAGACTGCCAGACGGTGCCCGTCGGTTGCCACGGTGCGCAGCTCTTCACCTTCGGTTTCAAACAGCATCCCGTTGAGGTAGTAGCGCACGTCCTGATGAGCCATAGAGAACTGCGTGGCTTCGATCAGGCGCTTCATCGTCGCCTGCGGCAGAGTGAATTCAACCTCACTCTGCCAGTCGTCGAGGTTCGGGAAGTCGCTGGCGGGCAGGGTGGAGAGCGAGAAGCGGCTGCGGCCGGAGCGCACCAGCATTCTTTCGCCGTCCAGAATCACCGTGATCTCCGCACCTTCCGGCAGGCCACGGCAGATATCAAAGAATTTGCGCGCCGGAACGGTAGTCGCGCCCGGCTCGTGGTCCTGCGTCAGCGCAACGCGGGCCACCATCTCCATTTCTAAATCGGTGCCGGTCAGCAGTAGGGTGCCTTCATTAACCTGCAGCAGCAGGTTTCCGAGGATAGGCAGCGTCGGGCGGCCGCCTAACGGGCTGCTGACCTGCTGTAATGGCTTGAGTAAATGCTCGCGTTCTACAATAAATTTCATAGTCAGGAAGATAATGTTCTGATGAGATTTGAGAAATCTTCTTTAATGTCGTGACTCTCTTCGCGCAGCTGCTCAATTTTTCGGCAGGCATGTAGCACGGTGGTATGGTCACGACCCCCGAAAGCATCACCGATTTCCGGCAGACTGTGGTTGGTCAGTTCTTTTGCCATCGCCATCGCCATCTGGCGCGGGCGGGCTACCGAGCGCGAACGGCGCTTCGACAATAAATCGGCCACTTTGATTTTATAATACTCAGCGACGGTCTTCTGAATATTATCAATGGTGACCAGCTTCTCCTGCAAGGCCAGCAGATCGCGCAGCGCTTCGCGCACGAAATCGATGGTAATGGCCCGGCCGGTAAAGTTGGCATTAGCGATCACGCGGTTCAGCGCCCCTTCCAGCTCGCGCACGTTAGAGCGCAGGCGCTTGGCAATAAAGAAGGCCACTTCGCCCGGCAGACGAATGTCGTTTTCGTCAGCCTTTTTCATCAGGATTGCCACGCGGGTTTCCAGTTCTGGCGGTTCGATCGCGACCGTCAGCCCCCAGCCGAAGCGGGATTTCAGTCGATCCTCAACGCCGTTGATCTCTTTCGGATAACGGTCTGAGGTCAGAATGATCTGCTGATTACCTTCCAGCAGGGCATTAAAGGTGTGGAAAAACTCTTCCTGCGATCGCTCTTTATTCGCAAAGAACTGAATGTCATCGATCAGCAGCGCATCAACCGAACGGTAGTAGCGCTTAAACTCTTCAATGGCGTTGTTCTGCAGCGCTTTGACCATGTCCTGCACAAAACGCTCGGAGTGCATGTACACCACTTTGGCATTCGGCTTGCGCGCCATAATGCCGTTACCCACCGCGTGCAGCAGGTGCGTTTTACCCAGACCGGTGCCGCCATAAAGGAACAGCGGGTTGTAGGCTCCGCCAGGGTTATCCGCCACCTGACGTGCCGCCGCACGTGCCAGCTGGTTCGATTTACCCTCAACGAAGTTGTCAAAGTTGTGTTTAGTATTGACGTTGGAGCGGTAGGAAAGCTCTGCCGGAGCCGGCATATTGTCCCAGCTTGGCCGCATCGGCGCCGGGCGGCTGATAATGCCTGGAGAGCTGGCATTGGCGCTGGCTAACACGGGCTGGCTGATGGCCTGCGCCACCGGCTTACTGCCGACTTCAAAACGCAGCAATGGCACATTGCTGCCGCAGAAGTCATTCAGCAAGGCATTAATATTATTCAGGTATTTATCCCGAACCCAGTCGAGTACAAAACGGTTTGGTGCATACAAGGCCAGCGTATTGTCATTCAGTTCGGCCTGCAAGGGGCGTATCCACATGCTGAATTCTGTGGCAGGTAGCTCATCCTGTAAACGGGCAAGACACTGTTGCCAAAGCGTTAGTGACACGGCGGACTCCACTCGAAAAAGTTCGATAAGAAATAAAGGCGCTGAAGCGATAATTTCATCATTGTTGACGCATGCCGATGATACGCATGCGAACCGCTATCCGCGGTTACTCCGCCCGTCCCCGACATTGATACTACTTTCGGGTTAGGATCCGACCCGGGGATCGTTAGCGGAAGGGCGGATCATAGCGTAAAGCGCAGCAGAGATCTTCACTTTCTACACAGTTTTGATCCAATTTATCCACAGGGGCGGATAGCGGGGATAAGTTTACGCCACCCTGCACAAAAGGCATTCAGGATCGTCTGCATTCGTTGAAATTTAATGGTGCCGTCACGTTATTGCCGCAAATGTGATGTAACAGGATCGCGAGAAGATCCTGCGCGATCCTTGCGCTTTTTACTGGACACCGTATAATTTGTGCCCCGGCGTGTGCGCCATGGCCGTTTTGGCTGTTTTTCGGTCACTACGGGCAATCAGGATGCGCTTTTCACGCGAAGTAAATTGACTCTGGACTGTACAATTATTACAATCCCGCCTCTTTATTAAAGACACACTGAGGCGTCGGTCGTTTTTTCGGGCCAGATAACGCGTCACCAAGTGAAATTTTTCAAGTTTAGGTAGAAATCGCCATGAAACGCACTTTTCAACCGTCCGTACTGAAGCGCAACCGTTCACACGGTTTCCGTGCTCGTATGGCAAATAAAAATGGTCGTCAGGTTCTGGCACGTCGTCGTGCTAAAGGCCGTTCTCGTCTGACCGTTTCTAAGTAATAAAAGCTAACCGCTGAGTGGTTAAGCTCGCATTTCCCAGGGAGTTACGTTTGTTAACTCCCACTCATTTCACTTTCGTCTTCCAGCAGCCACAACGGGCTGGCACGCCGCAAATCACCATACTCGGCCGCCTGAACACGCTGGGGCATCCCCGCATCGGTCTCACCGTCGCCAAAAAACATGTTAAACGTGCGCATGAACGCAACCGGATCAAGCGATTGACCCGCGAAAGCTTTCGTCTGCGTCAGCATGAATTACCGGCAATGGATTTTGTGATTGTGGCGAAAAAGGGTGTCGCGGATCTGGATAACCAGGCACTGACGGAAGCGTTGGAGAAACTATGGCGTCGTCACTGTCGCCTGGCTCGCGGCTCTTAATCGGGCTGATTCGCGTTTATCAGCGCGTGATCAGCCCGCTTTTAGGTCCCCATTGCCGTTTCCATCCCACCTGTTCTCAATACGGTATTGAGGCATTGCGCAGGTTCGGATTGGTAAAAGGGTGTTGGTTGACGCTAAGACGCATATTAAAATGCCACCCTTTAAACCAGGGTGGCGACGACCCGGTGCCGCCACATAACCATTGATCTCAGAGAACATTAACGATGGATTCGCAACGCAATCTTTTTCTCATCGCTTTTCTGTTCGTGTCCTTTATGATCTGGCAAGCCTGGCAGACGGACCACGCTCCGCAGCCATTGCAGACCCAGACCACGCAGAACACGACCAGCGCTGCCGGTGATGCCGCTAATCAGGGTGTACCTGCCAGCGGACAGGGCAAAACGATCACCGTTAAGACCGATGTCCTGTCTTTAAACATCAATACCCGCGGTGGCGATATTGATCAGGCACAGCTGCTGACTTACCCGGACAAACTGGGTTCAGACCAGCCTTTCCAGCTGCTGGAAACCACACCAGGCTTCCTGTATCAGGCACAAAGTGGCCTGACCGGTCGTAATGGCCCGGATAACCCGGCCAATGGTGCGCGCCCTCTGTACACCAGCAGCCAGGATCACTTCGAACTGGCAGAAGGCCAGAGCGAACTGCGTATCCCGCTGACCTTTACCGCTGAAAACGGCGCGACCTACACCAAGACCTTCGTCCTGAAGCGCGGCGAGTACGCGATCACCGTCGATTATCAGGTCAACAACGCCACCCAGCAGCCGCTGGAAGTGTCGATGTTTGGTCAGCTGAAGCAGACCATTGATCTGCCGAAGCATCGCGATACCGGCAGCAACAACTTTGCGTTGCATACTTTCCGCGGTGCGGCTTACTCCAGCAGTGAGACCAACTACGAGAAGTACAAATTCGACAAGATCAGCGATAACGAAAACCTGAGCACCACCACCACCAACGGTTGGGTGGCGATGATGCAGCAGTATTTCGCCACCGCATGGGTTCCGCAGACTGCGGGCAGCAACACGCTTTACACCAGTAACCTGGGTAATGGTATTGCCGCAATCGGCTACAAATCTGCGCCAGTGACCATTGCGCCGGGTTCTCAGCAGCAGCTGGCTGCGACCCTGTGGGTTGGCCCGGAAATTCAGGACAAAATGGCGGCGGTTGCCCCACACCTGGATCTGACCGTGGATTATGGCTGGCTGTGGTTTATCTCCCAGCCGCTGTTTAAGCTGCTGAAGTTCCTGCACAGCTTTATCGGTAACTGGGGCTTCTCAATTATCGTTATCACCTTCATCGTGCGCGGCATCATGTACCCGCTGACCAAAGCGCAGTACACCTCGATGGCCAAAATGCGCATGCTGCAGCCGAAGATTCAGGCAATGCGTGAGCGTTTAGGTGAAGACAAGCAGAAGATGAGCCAGGAGATGATGGCGCTGTACAAAGCGGAGAAAGTGAACCCGCTTGGCGGCTGTCTGCCACTGGTTATCCAGATGCCTATCTTCCTGGCACTGTACTACATGCTGATGGGCTCGGTGGAACTGCGCCATGCGCCGTTTGCACTGTGGATCCATGACCTGTCCGCACAGGACCCGTACTACATCCTGCCGATCCTGATGGGTATCACGATGTTCTTCATTCAGAAGATGTCGCCAACCACCGTGACCGACCCGATGCAGCAGAAGATCATGACCTTTATGCCGGTCATCTTCACCGTGTTCTTCCTGTGGTTCCCGTCTGGTCTGGTGCTGTACTACATCGTCAGTAACCTGGTGACCATTCTCCAGCAGCAGCTGATTTATCGCGGGCTGGAAAAACGTGGTCTGCACAGCCGCGACAAGAAAAAAGCGTAATTTGTCCGTAGGGGCGAGGCATGCCTCGCCCGTGCTAAATTTCGGCACAATGCTTACACTAAGGCGGTCATCATGACCGCCTTTTTTTATCTTAAAAAGAGAGTTCAACATGAGCCATAGCGATACTATCGTCGCCCAGGCGACCCCTCCTGGCCGCGGCGGCGTCGGCATCCTGCGCATTTCCGGCAGCAAAGCCCGCGACGTGGCGCAGCTGCTGCTGGGCAAACTGCCAAAGCCGCGCTACGCCGACTATCTGCCCTTTACGGATGCGGATGGCAGCACGCTCGACCAGGGCATTGCGCTGTGGTTCCCCGGCCCGAACTCCTTTACCGGCGAAGATGTGCTGGAGCTGCAGGGCCACGGCGGCCCGGTGATCCTCGACCTGCTGCTGAAGCGCATTGTCGCGCTGCCGGGGCTGCGCATTGCCAATCCGGGGGAGTTCTCCGAGCGCGCCTTCCTCAATGACAAGTTCGACCTCGCACAGGCCGAGGCGATAGCCGACCTGATCGACGCCAGCTCCGAGCAGGCCGCCCGTTCGGCGGTCAACTCACTACAGGGTGTTTTCTCCACCCGCGTTAATGCTCTGGTGGAAGCACTCACTCACCTGCGCATCTACGTGGAGGCAGCGATCGATTTCCCTGACGAGGAGATCGACTTCCTCTCCGACGGTAAAATCGAGGCCCAGCTAAATCAGGTTATCGGCGATCTGGATGGCGTGCGCGCTGAAGCCCGTCAGGGCAGCCTGCTACGTGAAGGGATGAAGGTGGTGATCGCTGGCCGCCCTAATGCCGGAAAATCCAGCCTGCTCAACGCGCTGGCCGGGCGCGAAGCGGCGATTGTCACCGATATTGCCGGCACCACGCGCGACGTGCTGCGCGAACATATCCATATTGACGGCATGCCGCTGCACATCATCGATACCGCTGGCCTGCGTGAAGCCAGTGATGAAGTGGAACGCATCGGTATTGAACGCGCATGGAAAGAGATAGAACAGGCCGATCGCGTGCTGTTTATGGTGGATGGCACCACCACCGGCGCCACCGAACCCGCTGAGATCTGGCCGGACTTTATTGCCCGCCTGCCGCAAACTCTGCCGATCACCGTGGTACGAAATAAAGCGGATATCACTGGCGAAGCAGAAGGTCTAAGCGAAGTGAACGGTCACTCACTTATTCGCCTGTCGGCGCGCACCGGGGACGGCATCGATATCCTGCGCGACCATCTGAAAGCCAGTATGGGCTTTGCCGGCAATATGGAGGGCGGCTTCCTCGCTCGCCGCCGCCATCTTCAGGCGCTGGAGTTAGCAGCCACTCACCTGCAGCAGGGCAAACATCAGCTGCTGGGGGCCTGGGCTGGGGAACTGCTGGCGGAGGAGCTGCGTCTGGCGCAGCAGGCACTGAGTGAGATCACCGGGGAATTCAGCTCCGACGATCTGCTGGGACGGATCTTCTCCAGCTTCTGTATTGGCAAATAAGTCTTTTCGCCCTTCCTTACTCACTTCCCGTCCCGCTGTACAAAGGTATGGCGGGATGCTGGTTAACAATGCCTTTCCGATCGAGATAAAAAATAACCCCTTGAATTTGAAAATAAAAACCTCCCTGGCAGAATGATGCTGCATTGTGCTGCAGTGGATATTAATCTTCTTATCATGGATTTACGCGATATTTATTGCTGGTAATTAACTGAAAAGTAAAACTTGCGACATAAATAATATTACAGGCAATAATATTAAATTTTTAATATCGCATTTATTATAAAGAGGCATTTCGCGAATGCCCGGTTATTGTATTGAAAAGTTACCTATGTAAGAATTCACATCGTTGTCAGACAGGGCAATATGCAACTTAAATAAGGATGCTCCCTAAGGCATTTTGCTTTTACCTTCTCGTTATTACTGGAACTTAATATCGACAAACCGCCTTTATTAACCCCATAATCAGGCTTCGTTACGCCTATATAAAAAACCTGAAGACATCTTTTATTCGCAAGCCACTAGCCCTGTTTTTTAATCCCGCCCGGATTAAGTTAAGTCGGAAGTTATTATTAATCACCGTAAGGATACATTTGAATGAAAATGAATAAGTTTATGCTGGCTGCGGCCATGACTTTTGCCACGGTCTCTCTGGCACATGCTGAAGACGCAACGCCAGGGGCAGCTGCTGGCAGCCAGGGTAGCGGGCAGTTATCGTTCAGCGGCTCTATCGTTGATGCACCTTGTTCCATCAAAAGTGAGTCCACCAGGCAGGATATCAACCTGGGTGCTATCTCTAAAGCTCTGCTGGCTAAGGCAGACGGGCACTCAACGCCTGCGCAGGTGAACATCAAGCTGGAAAACTGCGAGCTGGCGAAAGACAAGAATGGCGTAACGATTACCTTCAGCGGTGCGGCTAACGATACCGACGACAGCATGCTGGGTCTGGCCGGTAATGCTTCTGATGCCGGAATTGTCTTTGTTGATAACAAGGGCCAGAAAATCAAACTGGGTGAAGCAAGCCAGCCAACCAAACTGGTCGGTAGCGACTCTACTCTGAGCTTCAGCGCCTACGTTCAGCAGACTAAAGCCACGCCATCCATCGTGCCTGGTGACTTTACCGCTGTAGCTAATTTCCAGCTGGCCTACCAGTAAACTTTAGCGCATGCCGTCAACGTGCGGCGCATAGCCGCACGTTTTTTCCATGCAGCAAGAGTCGGAGATGCCAGTAACAGAAACCAGCCGCCGGGCGTATAGCCAAATCCGGTGTCGCGTTCCCTCCGCTGGATATCACCCCTGGTGATATGCGTCTGGATGACTTTCTCACCCTGGTTAGTGATCAAAAACCGCTAATGGCCGGAGCCTGTTTTATCACTGTCCGCTTCAGGCTGGACTATTTCTGATTATTAAACGTCAGAAATAATAAATTAACGGAAAAGCGGATTAGCCATGAGACATTACGCAGCACGGAAGCTGTTCAACTTAAAATTATTATCAGCCTTGATTGTGCTGACGCTTGGGCATTCCGGGCGGGGTTTTTCCTCTGACGATATCCAGTTCAATATGGATGTGCTGGACGTTAACGACCGTAAACATGTTGATCTCAGCCAGTTCTCCCGCCAGGGATATATTATGCCGGGTGATTACAGCCTGACGGTGCGTATTAACAGAACCGAACTCTCCGAGCGCACAATCACCTTTCGGGCCGATGAAAACGATGCGAAATCGAGCGTGCCCTGCCTTACCCCCGACCTGGTTAAGCAATTCGGCCTCAAACAGCAGTATTTAGCCGCTCTTAAATGGCATCAGCAGGGGAAGTGCCTCGATATCAGTAGCCTTACAGGGCTACAGGCCCGTGGCGACCTGTCCACTTCCTCGCTCTATATCACTATTCCGCAGGCCTGGCTGGAATACACCGCCGACGACTGGGACCCACCTTCGCGCTGGGACAACGGCATCCCCGGGATTTTGCTCGACTACAGCCTAAATGCCCAGCAGCAGCGCAGCCATAATAGCGGCGACAGGCTCAACCTTAGCGGTAACGGTACCGCAGGCGTAAACCTCGGCGCATGGCGGCTGCGCGCTGACTGGCAGGGCCGTGCAGAACGCCAGAGCGGTGAGCACGCGCAGACCAGCCGAGAGTTTGACTGGAGCCGCTTCTACGCCTGGCGTGCGCTCAGTTGGCTTGGCGCCAAACTGATGATCGGTGAGAACTATCTCGACTCCTCCCTCTTCGACAGCTTCCGTTTTACCGGAGCCAGCCTGACATCGGATGACAGTATGCTGCCGCCAAACCTGCGCGGCTATGCGCCGGAAGTGACGGGTATCGCCAGAACAGATGCAAAAGTGACCGTCAGCCAGCAGGGGCGGGTACTGTATGAAACCCAGGTCGCCGCGGGCCCGTTCCGTATTCAGGATCTGAGCGATGCGGTCACCGGCCAGCTTGACGTGCGCGTTGAAGAGCAGGACGGCAGCGTGCAGACCTTTACCATTAATACCGCCAGTATTCCCTATCTGACCCGCCCGGGCACTATTCGTTTTAAGGTCTCATCGGGGAAGCCCTCTGACTGGAAACACCGCACCAATGGCGCGCTGTTCAGCGCCGGAGAACTCACATGGGGGATCAGCAACGGCTGGTCAATGTACGGGGGCGCTATCGGGGGGGATAAGTATCAGGCGCTCTCCATCGGCATTGGCCGCGATCTGCTGGCGCTGGGCGCCATCTCGCTGGATGCCACGCAGTCACGTGCGCGTTTGACGAGTGATGATAACACCCTGAGCGGCGGCTCTTATCGGGTGAGCTATGCGAAAGATTTTGAGACCTACGACAGTCAGATTACCTTCGCCGGCTACCGCTTCTCGCAGGAGAACTTCATGAGCATGTCAGAGTATCTGGATGCCAAAGAAGATAGCAGCCGTATGGGTAAAAGTAAGCAGATGTATACCGTGACCTTTAATAAACAGTTCCGCGATATCGGTCTGTCAACGTACCTGACCTACACGCATCAGACTTACTGGAACCGACCGACCAATGACCGCTACAGCCTGATGCTGTCGCGCTACTTCGACTGGTGGAAGATCCGCTCAGCCAGCGTATCGCTGTCCGCCTACCGTAACCGCATCGACCAGCGTAATGACGATGGTATGTATCTCTCTTTCTCAATCCCGTGGGGCGATCGTGGCAGCATCGGCTACAACCTGTCTGCGGCAGGAAAAGAGCGTAGCCATAACCTGACATGGAACGATCGTATTAACGCCAATGATAACTACTCGATCAGCGCCGGTAACAGCCGCAGCGGCGGCAGGCTGAGCGGCTACTACAACCATGACGGTGATATTGCCCGCGTCAGCGCCAACGCCAGCTACGACCAGGGGCGTTATCACTCCCTGGGATTGAATGCTCAGGGTGGCATGACGCTGACAGCGGAAGGTGGAGCCCTGCATCGCAACAATACCAACGGCGGTACCCGACTGTTAGTCGATACCGATGGCGTGCCGAATGTGCCCGTGAAGGGCTACGGCAGCAACCTCCATACCAACTACTTTGGTAAAGCGGTGATTGCCGATGTTAGCAACTACTACCGCAACAGCGCCCGTATCGACCTGGATAAGCTTGGCGACGATGCGGAAGCACTGACCTCGGTGGTACAGGCCACGCTGACCGAAGGGGCGATTGGCTACCGTCGGTTTAATGTCATTTCCGGTGCGAAAGCGATGGCGATTATCAAGCTGGCAGACGGCAGCACACCCCCGTTTGGTGCCAAAGTGATCAACTCACGTAAGCAGGTAACCGGACTGGTTAACGATGATGGCACTCTCTATCTGAGTGGTATCCGGGCGGGCGAAACCATGAGCGTCGAGTGGGACGATAAGGCGCAGTGTGAAGTGCGCCTGCCCACACCGCTACCCGCAGACATGATCAGTCATTCGCTACTGCTGCCGTGCAACGTCTCTGACGCGCGCAGCTGAAAACGGATATTTCATTATCAACTCGACTTATCTTAAGGTAACTACATGTTTTCAAAAAAAATTATTCCTTTTTTGCTGCTGAGCTCTGCGCTGGCAACACAGCAGGCTTCTGCCGCCATTTCACTCGACCGCACCCGGGTTATTTTTGACGGCAAGGCAAAATCAGCCAGTCTTAGCATCAGTAATCAGAATACACAGCTGCCCTATCTGGCGCAGACGTGGATTGAAGATGAGAAGGGTAACAAAATTAACTCACCGCTGACGGCGCTGCCGCCTTTGCAGCGCGTAGAGCCGGGGAAAAAAAGCCAGGTGAAAGTGCAGGCGCTACCGGCAGTCAACGCGCTGGCGCAGGATCGCGAGACGCTTTACTACTTTAACCTGCGCGAGATCCCGCCTAAGAGTGATAAGGCCAATACGTTACAGATTGCCCTACAGACCCGTATCAAGCTGTTATACCGCCCTGCCGCGCTGCACATTGCGCAAAATAGCGTCCCTCCGCAGGAGCAGCTGACGCTGACGCGTAAGGGCGACCGCTATCTGGTTAATAATCCCACAGGCTACTACATCACGCTGATCGACGGGGGTGCCAGCAAGCAGGGCAGCTCGCTGGAAGACTTTAAGCCGCTGATGGTCGCACCGAAAAGTAGCGGCGAACTGAACGTGACGGCAGCCCAGCTCGGCACCAGCCCGGTACTGAAATACATTGATGATTACGGCGGCCGCCCGTCGCTCAGCTTTAGCTGTTCCGGCAATCAGTGCCGGGTGGTGCCAGGTAATAGCCAAAACCTGACTGACTAAAATGGAAAACCACCACGCAGGGAGCACTGATATGAGGCAGAAGAAAACAGGGGATAAGCGGATAACACCGGTGCAGAAAAACCGCTGCGCTGCGCTGCTGGTCTGCGCCAGCGGGCTGTTCGCGGCGACCGCACTGGCCGGGGAACATCGCTCCGTCACCTTCGGTGAAGGTAGCCTGACCCTCTCCGGCTCATTGACCGAAAGCGCCTGCCGGCTGGAGATGACCAGCCTGCACCAGGTCGTCTGGCTCGGCAATACTGATACGGCCTCGCTGCGGCGGCCGGGGGACCGCGCTGCGCCAGTCAGCTTTCAGCTGAAGCTGGAGGACTGTGGGCGTGGCCCGACATCCTTACGCGACAGCAAAAGCGGCAATGTCAGCTGGAGCACAATGCAGCCCGCAGTGTCGGTCTGGTTTTATGGTACCAGCGATGGCGATATGCCCGATTATCTGAAAATAAACGGCACCAGCGGGCTGGCGCTGGCGCTGGCCGACAGCGAGGGAGAGCCTCTGCCGCTCAACCAGCGTGCCGCGCCGCTCTATCTCTTACCCGGCCAAAACACGTTAACCTACACCGTAACGCCGGTACGCACGCCTGCGCCACTGCGTGCAGGCGCATGGAATGCCAGCCTTAATTTCAGGATGATCTATGACTAGCGGTAATGCACTACGCTGGCTGCTGACGGGACTGTCAGCAGGCTGGATTTCGCTTGCCGTGGCCGGTACCGCGCAAAGCACCATCCAGATATCCATGACCGTGCTGAATCCGCCGCCCTGCACCATTAACGATGGCAGGACGATTGAGGTGGATTTTGGGGAAATAGTTACTTCGGACCTGCAGAATAATGCGATTAGTCGCCCTATTAACCTTAACCTGTCGTGTAGCATGAGTAAAAACCAGATGCGGTTACAGATTCAGGGCACGCCAGATAAGGATTATCCAGGCTATCTTTTGGCAAGCTATTCTCCAATAGCAATAAAATTTACCAGCAATGGTCAGGTATTACCGATTAATAGCTGGCTGAACTTTAGCTGGCCGGATGCTCCTGAACTGCGTGTTGCCACTTTTCGTAAACCAAATTGGCTAATTAAGGACGGTGACTCTTTTAGCGCCAGCGCTACCCTGCGCGTGGAGTATCAGTAATGACGCACTCCAGGCTTTCGCCAGCAGCACTCCTGTCGCTGGCAGTGATGTTGACAACCGTCAATGTCAGCGCGAGCGTTGTCGGAATCTCTATAAAGGGGCAAGTAATCTGGTCTCCTGCCTGCAAGGTAACCTCTGCCGACAGCCGCCGCATAGAGGTCAGTTTTGGCGACAGCGTTGGCATTAACCAAGTGGAAGGCATGCGATACCGTCAGCCGCTCAATTACCACATCAGCTGTGACAACAGTAAGCCAGCCGGAACGGGGCTTGTGCTGACGCTGAAAGGGGATATTGCCAGCTTTGATCCCAGCAAAGCCGCACTGCAGACCAGCGTAAAAGGGCTGGCGATCCGCATTCTGCAGAACGGCAGCCCGATGGTGATTAATCAGCCGATCAAGGTAATCTCGACAGCGCTACCCGCGCTGGAGGCGGTGCTGGTTAAACAGAGCGGTGTCACCCTGAAAGAGGGCCCGTTCGAGTCCACCGCAACCCTGCTGGCTGACTATCAATAGGAAAATTATGCCGATAGAACACCTGAAGTCGCCCACGCTGGCAGTATTTTTCACTCTCTATATGGTTTCACCGACATCCAGCGCAATACCCTATGGTGATAATGTTCATCTTTCCGGCACGCTGGTGGCCGAACCCTGCGCACTGCGGCCCGGCGACGAGAATATTCGCGTGGACTTCGGCGGAATTGTCGATAAATACCTCTATATTAACGGCCGTAGCCCGTCACAGGCTTTTCATCTACATCTGCAGGGGTGCGATCTCAGTATTGGAAAGCAGCTCAACGTTTCCTTCAGCGGGAATGAGAGCAGCGTATTACCGGGGCTGCTGGCGGTACAGCAAACTAACAGCGGTATTGCTGTCGGTATTGAAGATGCCGCGGGAAAAGCGATTGCGCTTAACAGCGGCAGCAAAGAGGTCACGCTGGAAAAGGGCGATATGACCCTGAAGTTCGCCGCCTGGATCCAGGGCGAGCCGCAGGCGATTAAGGAACATACCATTGCGCGCGGTGAATTTAGCGCCGTGGCGACATTCCGGCTGGATTACCGTTAGCGGCGTTGAAAGGAACGTAAATACACTATTGGCTGACGCCTGGTTTGTGCAATTTCAGGCTATCTCTTTGCCATAAAAGGCAGAAAACGGCTGCAAAAAAATTTCATCCCCACGGCACCGTTGAATCTGATGAAGCTTCAACGGCGAATCGAAAAATTAATCAGGATTGTTATTTATCACAGCGGAAATGATGAAAAAAATTACACTTCTCAGCTTAACCACCCTACTGCTATTTTCAGTATCTCATAGATCTTATGGCTATAATCTGTGGGTAAAAGAGGAGGGTAGTCATGTATCCCTCAATGGGAGAGTAGAGGAAAGCGATATTTATATCGCTTATTTGCAGAGAAACCACTCTCTCGAAATCGTATATAACAATAAAAAATTTGGTAAGATGGCATATAGGGAAGATAATTTTGAATGTCACTCAGTGTGGGATGCTGCAAAAAAAATAAATCAGGCATTATCTTCAGGGGTAACCTTAGGTTCAGCACCTGATCTCACAACAAGTATGGATACAATCCTCATAATTTGCCCAGAATTTGACGCCGGGCAGGAGTATAGGGTGATAACACGTCCGCTGCCCATTCCTGCGCCAGAGTGTCAGGTAAACTTGCCGGGAAAGGTGGATTTCGGCTCGGTTTCGTGGGGCAGTTCCGGCCTGAAAACTGACCTCAAGGGTTATGTGATGTGCAACAGTGACTCCTCCGGTCAGTTACGCCTGATAACGCCGGTTAAAGGCAGCGTTGCAGTCGGTGATGCAACCGTGCATTACGCATTCGATAAAGGTAAGAGCGAGCAGGCGTTTAACGCAACAAAGTATGAAAAAGAGAATTTCACGCTGACTTTTACCCTAAAAGATACCGGTGTGACAGCAGGCTATAAGCAAGCCTCCGTGGTATTCGAAACGACCTGGGACTGAACTTCTGCTGTTCACACCTGCCCGCGCTCCCTGTCATTTATCCTCTCCGGGTCGACGACCTGTCTGACCCGTATTGCCAGCCTCTGGCCTGCCATAAATCTGATTTATGTCGCGAATTGCGTTTGACTGATGCAAAGAGCTAAGAAAATTCTTACAATAGGAGATGATGATTATCCGACCATTTTCACGGAGCGACAGATGGCAAGTCATTTTGCACGTTGGGCACTCGCCCAGACCCGAACCCCGGTACACCGACTCCCACTCCAGCTGGTTGAGCGCGCCGCTCGCTTTAGCGAGAAACGCCGCAGCCGCTATCTGGCCGCCCGCACGCTGCTGGCCGAGCTGATGCTGCGCGTCTACGGCTTGCCGTCGCTGCCAGAGATCACCCTCAGCAGTAGCGGACGCCCCTGCTTCAGCAACCCCGATCTGCCCGATTTCAGCTTCGCCTACGCCGGTAATATGGTCGGCGTGCTGCTGGCGGAAGAAGGCGGCCACGCCGGGCTGGATATGGAGATTGTCCGTGCCCACAGCCGACAGACGCTGGAACACCACTTTGAGTGCCTCTCCTCCGGGGAGAAGGCGTGGATCAACGCGCAGAATGACGTTATGGAGGCCTCAACCCAGCTGTGGACGCTGCGCCAGAGCATTCTTAAGCTGACGGGAGAAGGGGAAAAGGGGATGGATTCGCTGCGCCTGCACCCGGCATCCGGACGTCTGCGTTCGGCGAGCTGGCCGGATATTCATGCACTGTGCGACGTCGAACCGCTGCTGGTCTGGTCCTGTGCGCTGTCACCCGGCACCGATCGGCTGCATCTGTGGGAGTATGATGGGGAAAAGGGTTGGGAGTCTCTGCGTGATATTAATCTCTATGCGCAAAATTTGGCAACCAGCACGCTGCGTCTGACCAGTCTGCCGACTGAAAAACTCCAGCCTCACTACTGATAAAGCGGGTGGCAGCGCCTGCCACCACCCGTCGGTCGATTAATGCGCGTCGATAAAGGCGATTTTCAGCACGAACAGCAGCGCCACCACCACCACGCACGGGCTGATTTCACGCCAGCGGCTGGTGCCCAGCTTCATCACGCAGTAGGAGATAAAGCCCAGCGCAATCCCTTCGGTAATCGAGAAACTGAACGGCATCATCGCCGCGGTGACAAACGCCGGTACCGCTTCGGTCAGGTCGTCCCACTTTACGCGGGCCAGGCTGGAGGTCATCAACACCCCCACGTAAATCAGCGCGCCGGCAGCGGCATAAGCCGGAACCATGCCCGCCAGCGGTGACAGGAACATCACCAGCAGGAACAGTACGCCCGTTACCACCGCCATCAGGCCGGTGCGGCCTCCGACAGAGACCCCGGAAGAGCTTTCGATGTAGGCAGTGACCGAAGAGGTGCCGATAAAAGAGCCCGCCACGGAGCTGATACTGTCAACGTACAGCGCCTGCTTCATGCGCGGGAACTTGCCTTTCTCATCGGTCAGCCCGGCCTTGTCGGTCACGCCAATCAGCGTGCCGGAGGAGTCAAACAGGTTAACCAGCATAAAGGAGAAGATGATCCCGGCCATGCCCACGTTGAGCGAGTCCTTCAGGTTGACCTGACCCAGAACGGAAGTCACCGGCGGGGGGCTGAGAACACCCCGGTGAATTTCACATCGCCAATCGCCAGGCCAATCGCCGTGGTGACCACAATCGAGACCAGCACCGCCGCGTGAATATTGCGCGAGGCGAGAATGGCAATAATAAAGAAGCCCAGCGCCCCCAGCAGCACGCTGTGCGAGGTCAGATTACCGACGGTTACCAGGGTCGCTTCATTGGCAACGATAATGCCGGCATTTTTCAGCCCCATCAGCGCGATAAACAGCCCGATGCCGGCGGTGATCCCCACGCGCAGGCTCAACGGAATATTGGCAATCATCCAGTAACGCACGCGGAAGATGGTCAGCAGCAGCAGGCCCACCGCGCCCCAGAAGATGGCCCCCATCCCGACCTGCCAGGAGATCCCCATCGCGCCCACCACGACAAAGGCAAAGAAGGCATTAAGGCCCATCGCCGGAGCCAGCGCCACCGGCAGGTTAGCCACCAGGCCCATCAGGATACTGCCGAAGGCGGCAATCAGGCAGGTAGTGACAAATACCGCCTGGGTATCCATCCCGGCAACGCCCAGAATCTGTGGATTAACGAAAACGATATACACCATCGTCAGGAAAGTGGTGAAACCGGCAATCACCTCGGTACGGACAGTGGTGCCATGCTCCTGCAGTTTAAAAATCCGTTGTAACAGGCCGGGAGTAGTCATTATGTGATTCCAGAGCGGAGAAAAAATTGTCGGTGGCTATCCTACCCCATAATTCCGCATTTGGGATGCGGGGAGGCGGGTTTTTTCGCAACCGATTGCGCTGTTTTCACCGGCTAATCACCGCCATTAACAGTAATTGACTATACCCGTCATACTTCAAGCTGCAGGTGCGTTGGCTACATTCGTTCACCCGAATCACTTACCAGCGTAAGCTCATCGGGACTCACTCATTTGCCGCCTTCCTGCAGCTCGAATTATTTAGGGTATCTCTACCCGCGCAAACGCGGGGGATATTCCACAAGCTGTCGGTTAACCAGAATAAATCATTCCAGCTCGAAGCGCTGCGTGCGCTCGCCGTTGAGCCAGATTTCTCGCTGCTCACCCGCCGGTAAGCTCAGCGTCAGCGACCGCCACGCCGGGCGGAACTGACCGCGGGTGGTGAGGGTAACGTCGATGCGCTGCGCGCTGGTTTTCATCTGCCAGTTCAGCCACAGGGCATCATCGCGCTGCCAGCCGTGGCTGACGCCATCATCCTCGAAAATCATCCCTTCTGACTGCCCGTCACCGCGCAGCGGGAACAGTTTTAACTCCCGGCTCTGGTCCTGTGCGCTGTCGGCATAGGCAAGACGTGAGGAGAGCGGTAAACCGGCACCGGCGCGCACCAGCAGCGGCAGGCGCTCCAGCGGGGCGTTCAGGGTAATGGTCTGCCCGCCGCCGAACCAGACGCCGCTCCAGAAGCAGTACCAGCCTTCACCGTTGTCCGGCAGCCACACCTCGCGCTGACGCTGGCCCTGTTCCACCACGCTGGCTACCAGCAGATCGCGGCCAATCATAAAGTCGTCGTTTTCACGCCAGGTATTGGCGTCATGCTCGTGGTCGAGGAAGGTCGGGCGCAGCATCGGCTCATCTTCGCTGCTGGCCTGCCACAGCAGGTTGTAAAAGTAGGGCAGCAGCCGGTAACGCAGCTGGATGGCTTCGCGGATCATCGGGGTCACCTGCGGATACATCCAGGGTTCATTGACCGTGCCGTCATCGTTCCACGAATGAATGGTAAAGCGCGGATGCATGACGCCGTTCTGCACCCAGCGCACCAGCAGCTCGGGATCGGGCCGGTCGCCAGAGAAGCCGCCGACGTCGTGACCAATGTTATACAACCCGGACAGGCTCATCCCCAGCCCCATGCGCGTGTTATAGCGCAGGGTCTGCCAGCTGGTGCGGTTATCGCCGCTCCAGGTCTGTACGTAGCGCTGCATCCCGGCACAGCCGGAGCGCGAGATCAGATACGGGCGCAGATCCGGAGCAAAGCGCTGCTGCGCTTCCAGCGAGGCACGCATCATCAGCAGCGGCATCACCGGACGGATATGCTTGATGGCTATCGGCTGGCCGAAGCCGTGACAGCGCGCTTCGCCGTCCCACACCTCATATTCGTTGTTATCGTTCCAGGTCGCGTCAATGCCCTTTGCCAGCAGCTGGGTAGTGACGCCCTCCTGCCACCAGCGCACGGTCGCCGGGTTAGTGAAGTCGAGGTGCGAACCTTCGTCGTCCCAGAAGCTGGAGCGTTCCGGCCTGTCGCTTTCCGAGTCGCGGATAAACAGCCCCTGCTGCGCGACCTGCTGATACTGCGGATGGTCATGCAGCAGGCAGGGCTTGATATTGGCGGCCAGCTTCAGCCCGGCGTCGTGGAACGCGGCGCTCAGCTGCTCCGGCTGCGGCACCTTGTCGTAGTTCCAGTTGAACACGTAGCGCTTGTTGTTGATCGAGGTATAACCCGATGACAGCTGGAATGAGTCACAGGGGATCGCCTGCTCGCGGCACAGGCGGATAAACTGCTGGAGCTGCTCCTGCGCGTCATCCGCATCGGTGTAGTGCATGGTGGAACCGCTGTAGCCGAGGCTCCATTTTGGCCCGAACAGCGTTCTGCCGGTCAGGCGCACAAAGGCTTTGGTCACGTCGATCACCTGCGGCCCGAGCATCAGATAGTAATCCACGTCCCCCGCTTCTGCCTGCCAGCGGCGATAGGCCAGATGGTAGTTATCCAGCTCGTTGCCCAGATCAAGCCAGCAGCTGCTGAGGTTGTCGTAAAACAGCCCGAAGCTGACGCCGGGGCGGCGGGTGATAGTAAACGGGATATGTTTATACAGCGGATCGGTGCTGGCGGCGTTGTAGCCCATCGCGTCGAGGTTGCGCATCTCAAAGCGGCGGCCGGTACGCTCCAAATCGCCGGACTTCTCCCCCAGCCCGTAGTAGCGATCGTCCGGGAAACGGCGCTGATAGTGCGCCACGCCGTCGCCGTGCGCATTCAGCAGATAGGCACCGGTCGGCCGGTCGGCGGCCAGCGGCTGCCACTCGCCCGCTGCATCACGGTACTCCCACGTCAGGCACAGCGGCTGATGTACGGTGACGCGCAGCTTATCGGTGCTCAGCACCAGCCGGTCATCATTATGGTCCAGCCGGTAGCCCGGTAGGCTGAAGCCTTGCGTACTCAGGCGATCGCGCCCCTGCCACGGCACATCCTGATCCGGCGCGATGCTCCAGCTACGCTCCAGGCGCAGCGCATGATGCTGCTTGATCAGCACGCGGCACAGGTGCGGCTCCAGCACGTAAAGGCAGAAACTGTGCTGCTCATCCACCGTGAGCTCGATGCGGTCAGGATGCTGGCCAGCCAGCGTCCAGTTTTTTAAGGTTTTCATAAAAACTTATTCTCCAGCCTGGGGGATTTTTTTCCTGCTGCGCTCGGCGACCAACGCAATCAGGAACAGCGCGCCGATCAGGTCAAAAAAGCCCATGGCGACAAACAGTGGGTTAAAACCAACGGTGTCGGATATCGCACCGATCAGTAAGGTAAACAGGAAGCTGGCGACCCACGCGCAGCTGCCGCGCAGGCCGTTGACCGTAGCCATCTGATTTTTATCGAAGGATTCGACCACCAGCGCGCTGAGCATGCAGGAGATCACCTGGTGACCGAAGCCGCCAACGGAGATCAGCGCGATCGCCACCAGCGGATCTTTGGTCAGCGCCACCAGCGCCAGCGACACCATCAGAAATGCCCCAGTAACCGAGCTGGCGACCACCGAGTTAACCAGCGTGCAGCCAAACCACTTGCGGTACAGACGGGTGAGGTAGCCGCTGGCAACACTGCCCAGGTCGGCTGCGAGGAATGGCAGCCAGGCGAACATCGCGATCTGCTTGAGGTCCATCCCGCGTTCGGTCGCGAGGTAGAGCGGCACCCAGAAGCTGAACACCGCCCACGCCGGTTCCGCGAGAAAGGCCGGAATAGCGATGCCGTAGAACTTGCGGTTTTTACTGAGGATTTTCAGTGATGTCCAAAATGGCAGCGCGGGCAACATCGGCTCATTATCCTGGTGGATCAGAGCATATTCCTGCTGGCTGAGATTGGGGTGCTGCTGCGGCGAGTGGTAGAAGCGCCACCACAGCAGCACCCACACCAGCGCCAGCCCGCCCGAGAACAGAAACGCCCCCTGCCAGCCCATGGTGGCGTGCGCCAGCACGATCACCGGCGGGGCCAGCATCGCGCCGATGGAGAAGCCGACGCCCGCCCAGCCCGCCGCAACCGGGCGCTCTTTTTTCGGGAACCAGTCACCGATCGCTTTGGCATTCGCCGGGGTAGCTGCCGCTTCGGCACCGCCCATAAAGAAGCGCAGAATAGCCAGATGCAGCCAGCTTCCGGCCCCGGCATGCAGCATGCAGACAATCGCCCAGACGCTGGCGCACAGCAGGAAACCGAGCTTCAGGCCAACCACGTCGATCAGCCAGCCGCAGATCGGCTGAAACAGGGTGTAGGCCAGCTGGAACGCCGCCACCACCCAGGAGTACTGTTCGGTGCTCATGTTCAGGCTGGTTTTCAGCTCCGGCGCCAGGATCCCCAGCGAGTTACGCGTCAGATAGTTGACGGTAATTCCCAGTAAAAACAGCGCCAGCATCCACCAGCGCAGGGACTTAATTTTACGTCGGTTGCTTTGTACCGCAGTGCGGTTGATTTCCACGCTCATTAATTTCTCCTGGCGACGAAAAGTGCCTGAATCGAAACTAGCCAGCGCACGACTTCAGCGAAACCGGCATTTTTGCAAGGATTTGCATGGAATGGCGCACTACTCACAATAATCGCGATTAATCTCAGGCACAGTGCGGCTATCCGGCCATGAAAAAATTCTCATGACGCAATTTGAAGGAGATCACAGATTGAACGGAAAGCTGAAAATCGCCGAAATTGCCCGACAAACCGGGCTGTCGATCAGCACGGTTTCACGCGTGCTGGCGGGCAAGATGAATACCAGCCCGGCGGCACGCCAGCAGGTCATGGCCTGCGCCCGCAGCAACGGCATTTTGCAGGCGATCTCCTGCGGGCGGCTGATGCTGAACAATATTGTGGTGTTTGCCCCGCAGCGTGCGTTCGACGTGCGCAGCGATATCTTCTACTACAAGGTGATTCAGGGAATTACCGCAGCGCTGGCCAGCCATGAAGTGCGCCTGCGCTACTGCGGGCTGGAGGAGACTGACAGCGACCGCAGCCTGTTTCTCAGCAAGATGAGCGAGCCGGAAAGCGAAGCGGCGCTGATTATTGGTATTGATGATGACGTGATCCACCAGCTGGCCGCCGAGCTGCATAAACCCTGCGTGCTGATCAACTGCAGCGATCGCCAGATGCGCCTCGACAGCGTTTCTCCCGATCATCAGCGCATCGGCGAGTTCGCCGCCAGCTACCTGATCGAGCAGGGCCACACCCGCATTCTCAACCTGCAGTGCCTGCGTCGCGCCACCATGGAGCTGCGCCTGAACGGTATTCGCCAGGCCTGGGCGCGGCATCATATGGCGTTTGACGAGCAGCAGCATCTGATCACCACCGCCGGCTTTGGCAGCGAAGAGGCGGAGCAGGCGCTGGGTGCCTGGCTGCGTGGGCTGCCCGCCAGCGAACGGCCCACCGCCATCCTCGCCGGTGGCGACTATATGGCCGCTGGCGCGCTCAGGGCGCTGCAAAAACAGCAGATTGCGGTGCCGGGGGAGATCTCGGTGATGAGTACCGACGGCTTTAACCTGGCGGAGATCGAAGATGTGCCGCTAACCTCGGTGCAGGTGCCGCGCGACGAGCTGGGCTTTGAGGCGCTGCAGCTGCTACAGCGCCGCATCCTGCAGCCTGACTCGCCGCCCTGCACCATGCTGCTGCAGGGAAAGCTGGCGCTGCGCGACTCGGTGAAACGCCTCGGCGCCTCACGCATCATGCCCGCTTACAGCAGCGGCGAGCACGGTTTATACGATCGCACATCGTAAATCAGCCAATATTCACGCTACTATCTGACCTTAGCCCAGCAAAAATGAAGGAAGCGGTATGACGGTGGAGTGTATTTTTTTTGATTGCGACGGCACGCTGGTGGACAGTGAAATGCTCTGTACCCAGGCCTATGTGAACACATTTGCCAGGTTCGGCGCGCAGCTGTCACTGCAGGAGATGTTTGAGAAATACAAAGGCGTGAAGCTGTACGACATTATCGCCGATGTCTGCCAGCAGCACGGTCTGGATACCCCGGTTGAGATACTGGAACCCGCCTATCGCCAGGAGGTTGCGCGGCTGTTTGATCTTGAGCTGCAGCCCATTCGCGGGGCAAAAGCGCTGCTGGAACAGATCGGCGTGCCGATGTGCGTGGTGTCCAACGGCACAGTGCCCAAAATGCAGCACTCGCTCGGCCTGACGCAGATGCTGCCATTTTTTGCTGACCGACTGTACAGCGGCTACGATATCCAGCACTGGAAACCGGAACCGGAACTGATGTACCACGCGGCCAGGCAGATGGGCGTGCCGGTTGAGCGCTGCATTCTGGTGGATGACTCAGAAGCGGGTGCCAGAGCGGGCATCGCCGCCGGGATCCCGGTATTCTACTACTGCGTGGATGCGCACAATCCGCCGCTCGATCATCCGCTGGTGACGGTATTTGACGATATGGCCCAGCTGCCCGATCTGTGGCGCGCCAGGGGCTGGCAGCTCACACGCGGATAAAAAACAGCAACGCTGTCGGGGCGGACCTTCTTGATCGGTCCGTCCTTCTGCTGATTGGTGCGCATGGGTCACACGCGGGCCGACCAGGAGAAGCGGTCGGCCCCTACGCGACCGCCGGCAGATAAATCATCGTCATCAGGCCTGCGTGCCCTATCCGCTAATTTCTCAACCAATCGCCCCCAGCGTATCCTCATCCTGCCCCTGCTTTTTCGGCAGCAGGAACAGCGTGGCGAAGATATCCAGCAGGTAGATCAGCGCCAGCAGGGTAATAGCGGCGGTAAATGACCACTGGCTGACCAGCAGGCCAATCACCAGCGGACCAAAGCCGCCCACGCCACGACCCAGGTTAAACAACACGTTCTGCGCGGTAGCACGCACTTTCACCGGATAGATATCGGAGATGAGCGCACCGTAGCCGCCAATCATGCCGTTGACGAACATCCCCATCAGCGCGCCGGTAAACAGCATCACCGTCGGGTCACGCAGCTGCGCATAAACCACCACCATCACTACCGCACCAACCTGATAAATCAGGAAGATTTTCCAGCGCGCGAAGCGATCCGCCAGCAGGCCAAACAGCCAGATGCCGAAGGTCATGCCGACCACCGTTACCGCCGTCCACAGGCCGGATTTGGTCAGCGAGAAGCCAAACTGCGTGGAGAGGTAGCTGGGCATCCAGATCATCAGGCCGTAATAGCCGAAGTTCTGCACCGAGCAGAGAATAAAGATGCCGATGCTGGCTTTGGTGGTGGCGGCATCGGCAAACAGCAGCCTGATGCGCGCCGGGAAAGACAGCCCCTGATTGACATCCACATGACGGGTGAACGCTTCCGGCTCGCCCATGCCGCGGCGAATAGCAAACGATGCCAGCGCGGGCAGAAGTCCAACGAGGAACATGCCGCGCCAGCCGATAATATCCAGCAGGAAAGGGGTAATAAACGCCGCCAGCAGGACGCCCAGCTGCCAGCCCATGCCGACCCACGCCGAGGCGCGATTGCGCTTGTTAGCAGGCCAGGCTTCAGCGATCAGCGCCATGCCGATGCCAAATTCACCGCCCAGCCCCATTCCCGCCAGAGTACGGTAGGCCAGCAGATCCCAGTAGCCCTGCGCCACGGCGCACAGCCCGGTGAACAGAGAAAACATCAGGATAGTAAAGGTCAGCACGCGAATGCGCCCAAGGCGATCGCTAAGGTGGCCGAAGATAATCCCGCCCAGCACCGCGCCGATCAGCGTCCAGGTCACCAGTGAACCCGCCTGGGAGGAGGTCAGCACCAGCGCCGCGCTAATCGCCGGCAGCATAAACCCGAGGATCAGCAGATCGAAGCCGTCCATTGCATAGCCGCTTACGGCGGCGATCATCGCTTTACCCGGCGTGACGCCGCGCTTGTCCGGTGGGGAGACTGACATGCTTTTAACCTTCTGGTTTGAATTTTGCCGCAAGTATAAGTTTCAACGCGGCGACAAGCCAAAGGAAAAACGGAGTGGATAGAGAGTCAGCCGGCCGTCTGGAGCTGACGGCCTGAGGGAGAGAGAAAGAAGCAATGATGTTCAGTGGCAGATATGCGCCATCTCGGCTTCAGACAGACCGGTAATTTTTATCACGGTGCTGCGATCGATGCCGTTTTGCAGCATGCTGCGCGCTAATTCTATCCGGGCCTGATTAAGGCCTTTGGCAAAACCACGCTTTTCACCGAGCTGGATACCCTGTTCAATACCCTTCTCAATACCCTGTTCAATACCCTTCTCAATACCCTTCTGCTCAAGCTGTTGTGCAATAGTCATCAGTTCGTCCCCATGTTGCGGCACGCGTTGTGCCAGCTCACGAACAAAGGCTTCAGCGTCCAACGTTTCGCCAGCCTGTACAATGTAGTGTACCAGCGATACTACCTGTGATGAAGAAAGATATCCGGCCAGCAGGATGGGAACAAGCTTGTCCATCAGTTCTGCCAGATCTCTGAGATGAATGTGTTTCTGCAGCAGGGTCAGTGCCGCCAAACTGCGATGGTCTGCGATTACATCGTCAGATATAACGGTGACATCAACCAGGGGAAAATGACTACTGTAAAGCTTCGCCGCTAGCGCCGGATTACAAAATTCATCCAACCAGCAGGTTGAATAGGGATACGGGGTACGCTTCCCCATATAGAACAGCACGGGTATTACCAATGGCAGCTTTTTATGGCCCGCATCAAGATGCCGCTGCATTGATGCTACTGCATACCGCAACAACCTGAATGCCATATGTTTATCTGGGGTCGACTGGTGTTCAATGAGCACGTGGATATAACCATCATCTTCATCCGTAGTCTTCAGGCTGTAGAGCACGTCGCTAAAATACTGGCGGAGGTTATCCTCAACAAAGGAACCTGACTCAAGCTTCAGCGTACTGAGGTCACAGATAGCGTGCAGTTCTGCCGGAAGATGGATATCCAGGAAGTCGCGTGCAACCTCCGGATGCGTCAGAAACTGGCGAAATGTTGCATCATGGGGGGTAGGCGTACTGCTTTTATTATTCATTGGCTGATAGCTTTCCATGCTGGTTACCCGAAATTACAACAAGCATCGTTCAGAATAATAAAATGCTTGTGCAAAACAGAAATTCTGAACATATTTTGCACAATTTATAGACAAAAAAAAGGCCAGACGTGCTGGCCTCTATTTTTCTCCGGCTGCTTAGCCCGGACTGTTTTCGCCGCTGTCGTCGCCGGTCAGCAGCTTATCCAGCTGGTCGCCACCCACGTGGCGGAAATCCTGGCCTTTGACGAAGTAGAAGATAATTTCGCAGATGTTCTGGCAGCGGTCACCGATACGCTCGATGGCGCGGGCGCAGAACAACGCGGTCAGCACGCTGGGGATGGTGCGCGGGTCTTCCATCATATAGGTCATCAGCTGACGCACGATGCCCTCATACTCCTGGTCCACTTTCTTATCTTCGCGGTAGATCTCAATCGCCGCGTTCAGGTCCATACGCGCGAAAGCATCCAGCACGTCGTGCAGCATCTCAATGGTGTGGTGCCCCATCGACTCCAGGCTCACCAGCAGCGGCTGATGCTGCTGGGTAAATTTTTCCAGCGCGGTGCGGCAGATCTTCTCGGCCACGTCACCGATACGTTCCAGCTCGGAGATGGTTTTGATGATCGCCATCACCAGACGCAGGTCGCTGGCGGTCGGCTGACGTTTGGCGATGATGCGCACGCAGGCTTCATCAATCTCCACTTCCATCATGTTGACCTTGTGATCGCCTTCGATCACCTTATTCGCCAACTCACCGTCCTGATTGTGCATCGCGGTGATCGCGTCGGTCAGCTGCTGTTCAACCATGCCGCCCATGGTCATCACCTGGGTGCGGATGTGCTCCAGCTCGGCGTTGAACTGGCCGGAGATGTGTTTGTTCAGGTTCAGGCTATCCATT
This sequence comes from Erwinia aphidicola, assembly GCF_014773485.1. Lineage (GTDB taxonomy): Bacteria > Pseudomonadota > Gammaproteobacteria > Enterobacterales > Enterobacteriaceae > Erwinia > Erwinia aphidicola. The sequence goes on from NZ_JACXBP010000010.1 coordinate 90,984, forward strand.
GTGTTCTCCAGTCAAATCAACCGTAACGGCCGGTAATGTAATCTTCAGTCTGCTTCTGATGCGGCTTGGTGAACAGCGTATCCGTGTCGCTGAACTCGATCAGTTCGCCGAGGTACATAAATGCCGTGTGGTCGGAGCAACGCGCAGCCTGCTGCATGTTGTGGGTCACGATCACCACGGTGTAATCCTGTTTCAGTTCGGTAATCAGCTCTTCGATGCGCCCGGTCGAGATCGGGTCGAGCGCCGAACATGGCTCATCCAGCAGCAGCACTTCCGGGCGGATAGCGATGCCGCGCGCAATGCACAGACGCTGCTGCTGCCCGCCGGAGAGACTGTAGCCGCTCTGATGCAGCTTGTCTTTGGTTTCTGTCCACAGCGCGGCTTTAGTCAGCGCCCACTGCACGCGCTCGTCCATATCGGCACGCGACAGCTTTTCGAACAGGCGCACGCCAAACGCGATGTTGTCGTAGATCGACATCGGGAACGGGGTTGGCTTCTGAAACACCATGCCAACGCGCGCGCGCAGCAGGGCGATATCCTGGTTTGCGGTGAGAATGTTTTCACCATCCAGCAGGATCTCGCCTTCAGCACGCTGCTCAGGATAGAGCGAAAACATCTTGTTGAAGGTGCGCAGCAGGGTGGATTTGCCGCAGCCTGACGGGCCGATAAACGCCGTCACCTGGTTTTTCGCGATATCCAGATTGATATTTTTCAGCGCATGGAATTTTCCGTAATAGAAGTTCAAATCACGAACCTGAATCATCTTGGCGGAATTACTCATCATTTTTATCTCACTTAGTCCGCACCGCTTAAGCCGTGCGGCACAGTATTAATGTTTGCTCTTGGCGAAAATCACGCGGGCCAGGATGTTCAGTAACAGTACGCACAGCGTAATAATCAGCACGCCCGCCCATGCCAGGCTCTGCCAGTCGGCAAACGGGCTCATGGCGAACTTAAAGATAGTGACCGGCAGGTTCGCCAGCGGCTGCATCATATCGGTGCTCCAGAACTGGTTCGACAATGAGGTAAACAGCAGCGGGGCGGTCTCTCCGGCAATGCGGGCAATCGCCAGCAGCACGCCGGTGAGGATGCCGGAAACCGACGCTTTCAGGGTGATTGCCGAAATCATCTTCCATTTCGGGGTGCCCAGCGCGTAGGCCGCTTCACGCAGGCTGTCCGGCACCAGTTTCAGCATGTTCTCGGTGGTGCGGATCACAATCGGGATCTGCAACAGCGCCAGCGCGACCACGCCAGCCCAGCCGGAGAAGTGCTGCATCTGCGCCACCACGATGGTGTAAACAAACAGACCGACGACGATAGACGGTGCGGAGAGCAGAATGTCGTTAATGAAACGGGTGATCTCTGCCAGCCAGGATTTACGCCCGTACTCGGCAAGGTAGATACCCGCCATAATGCCCAGCGGCGTGCCAAATACCGTGGACCAGAGGATCAGCAGGCCGCTGCCCGCGAGGGCGTTAGCCAGCCCGCCACCCGCCGTGTTCGGCGGTGGGGTGTTTTCAGTAAACAGCGACAGCGACATGCCGTCGATACCGCGTGTCACCGTAGCGAACAGGATCCACACCAGCCAGAACAGGCCAAAGGCCATGGTCAGCAGCGACAGGGTGAGGGCAATGCGGTTCTTCATGCGGCGCCACGCCTGCATTTTGCGGCGTGAGGCTAACAGCTCGGCGCGAGCCTGCATTTCCATGGTGGTCATGAGCGCGCTCCTTCACTTTTCGCCAGGCGCATAATCATCAGTTTTGAACAGGCCAGCACGATAAAGGTAATCACAAACAGGATCAGGCCCAGCTCCATCAGCGCAGCGGTGTGCACGCCGGATTCGGCTTCAGCAAACTCGTTGGCCAGCGCGGAGGTAATGCTGTTGCCCGGCATAAACAGCGACGCGCTGTCGAGCTGGTAGGTGTTACCGATGATAAAGGTCACCGCCATGGTTTCACCCAGTGCGCGCCCAAGGCCGAGCATCACGCCGCCGATCACCCCGTTCTTGGTGAACGGCAGCACCACGCGCCAGATCACTTCCCAGGTGGTACAGCCGATGCCATAAGCGGACTCTTTCATCATCACCGGCGTCTGCTCGAATACGTCACGCATTACCGAGGCAATGTAAGGAATGATCATGATCGCGAGGATAATTCCGGCGGCCAGGATACCGATACCAAATGCCGGACCGGAGAACAGCGCACCGACGATCGGGATGTTCGCCATCACATCGCCCACCGGCTGCTGGAAATAAGTGGCGAACAGCGGGGCGAAGATAAACAGCCCCCACATGCCGTAGACAATGCTGGGGATCGCTGCCAGCAGTTCAATCGCCACGCCTAACGGGCGACGCAGCCAGGCGGGTGCCAGTTCAGTCAGGAACAGGGCGATGCCGAAACTGACCGGGACAGCGATCAGCAGGGCGATAATCGAGGTCACGACGGTACCGTAAATCGGCACCAGCGCACCAAATTGTTCGTTTGGCGCATCCCACTCTTTGGTCCACAGGAAGGAGAAACCAAATTTCTGGATGCTCGGCCATGAGGAGAACAGCAGGGAAACGATAATACCGCCAAGCAGCAACAGCACAATCAGCGCAGCCAGTTTGACCAGTGCGCCGAAGATGATGTCACCTTGCTTGCCGGGAGCTTTGAATGTCGGCTTGGTTGCAGCCATAGCAGTCTCGATAGTGAAATTGTCGGGGCGGCATCGCTGCCGCCCGGAGTACAGGCCGGGGGTTCCCGGCCCCTACAAATACTGACTTCGCTTAGTACAGTGCTTTACCTGAGCTGTCTTTTACGTTGGCTTTCCAGGCAGCACGGATCTGCTCAACCACGGAATCCGGCAGCGTGGCGTAGTCCAGGCTGGTCGTGGTTTTGCCACCGTTTTTGTAGGCCCAGTCAAAGAACTTCAGCACGGTTGCGCCTTTCTCAGCGTTAGCCTGCTCTTTGTGAACCAGAATGAAAGTGGTTGAGGTGATTGGCCAGGCGTTGTCGCCCTTCTGGAAAGTCAGATCCTGAGCAAACGATTTGCTCCAGTCAGCGCCTTTAGCCGCATCGCTGAAGCTCTGCTCGCTTGGCTCAACCGCTTTACCATCGGCATCCATCAGCTTGGTGTACGCCAGGCTATTCTGCTTGGCGTAGGCATACTCAACGTAACCGATTGAGCCTGGCAGACGCTGAACAAACGCGGCCACGCCGTCGTTGCCCTTGCCGCCCAGACCGACTGGCCAGTTAACGGTGCTGCCTGCGCCAATTTTGCCTTTCCAGTCGCTGTTCACTTTTGACAGGTAGCTGGTGAAGACGAATGAGGTGCCTGAACCGTCAGCGCGGCGCACCACGTTGATGTTGGAGTCTGGCAGCTTCACGCCCGGGTTCAGCTTGGTGATAGCCGGGTCGTTCCACTTTTTGATGGTGCCAAGGTAGATGTCGCCAACGGTTTTGCCGTCCAGCGTCAGCTGGCCAGATTTGATACCAGGAATATTAACCGCCAGTACCACGCCGCCAATAACTGTCGGAAACTGGAACAGGCCATTTTTGGCTAAATCTTCGTCTTTCATCGGCGCATCTGACGCACCGAAATCGACGGTTTTCGCAATGATCTGCTTCACGCCGCCGGATGAACCAATCCCCTGATAGTTAACCTGGCTGCCCGTTTCTTTGTTGTACTCCGCAGCCCATTTGTTATACACAGGGGCAGGGAAAGTCCCGCCAGCACCGGTCAGATTCGTCGCTGCCATGGCAGAAACAGCGCTCAGAGAAAGGGTTACTGCGACGAATTTAGCCAGGGTTTTGTGCATCAGTGTCATGTTCCCTCCACGGGATTGAAAAGTCAGGTCAGTTGCCGTGTTTGTCTAATTAATGATTGCTGCTGGAGGCAAAATAGGACAGTTTGGTGACAGTAAAATGTACGTTATATGACACTTTTGTGACGACCTTCGAAATCCTGCCGTGCTGTATTCATCAGCACCTTGATGCTAAAACCCGCTTTAAGTGCGATCGCTCTCCCTGCCGCTGCGCTGCTTTTTCACGGTGCTATTTTTGACTCTCCATTGGACAGGAGATAAACATCATGAAAATTACCGCCGCAGTGGTTAATCAGGTCAATGCCCCCTATCAGCTGGAAACGCTGGAGCTGGCGCCATTACGCGAAGATGAGGTGCGGGTGAAACTCGTTGCCTCCGGTATCTGCCACTCTGATGAAGCGCTGCGCGTCGGTGATGAGCAGCATTTTTTCCCCGGCGTGCTCGGTCACGAGGGCGCAGGTATCGTTGAAGAGGTGGGCAAAGCGGTCAAAGGCATTCAGCCCGGCGATCACGTGGTGATGTCCTACACATACTGCGGCCACTGTGCTCAGTGCCGCCAGGGACATCCCTCTCACTGCCACGACTGGGGGATGATGAATAACTCAGGATTTCGCGCCGATGGCAGCGCCATCCACCTTAAGCCTGACGGCAGTAAAGTCTCCAATATGTTTTTCCAGTCCTCTTTCGCTACCTACAGCCACACTTCCTTCAACAATCTGATCGTGGTGGATAAGCGCACCGATCTGCGTCTGGTCGCGCCGCTCGGCTGTGGTCTGCTGACCGGGGCAAGCACGGTGCTCAACGGACTGAAGCCTCAACCCGGTTCGACCATGGCGATTTATGGCACCGGCGCGGTCGGGCTGGCCGCGATGATGGCGGCAAAAATTGCCGGCTGCCGGAAAGTGATCGCCATTGATATCCACGATTCACGCCTGGCGCTGGCGCGCGAGCTTGGCGCGACGGATGCGATCAACAGCGGCAGAGAAAACGTGGCGGCAACGATTGCCAGCCATACGCAGGGCCTTGGGGTGAATTATGCGATCGACACCACCGGCCTGTCGGAGGTGATGAAAAGCGCGCTAGAGGCGCTGGCAACCGGCGGCACGCTGGCTCCGGTTGCCGTGACGCGCCACGACCTGACCTTCAACCCCATGCGCAGCCTGGTGGCCTCCAGCAAGAAGGTGATCGGCGTACTGATGGGCGATGCCATTCCGCAAATCGCCATTCCCCAGCTCATTGACTGGCACCAGCGCGGCCTGTTTCCGTACGAGAAACTGGTGAAGTTCTACGACTTTGCCGATATCAATCAGGCCAGAGAAGACTCCGCCAGCGGCGTCACTATCAAGCCGGTGCTGATCATTGATAAAACCTACCAGTTTTAAAAAGGAGACTGTGCGATGGACGCAACATGGCAAGGTCGGCTGCTGGATATTTTCCACAGCCAGAAAAAAGTGTTTTTATCCGGCATCACCCGCGATAACCCGTTCAAAAAGGCCCAGCTCACTAAACTGCGCCATGCGCTGTTGTTGCATAAGGAAGCCGTCTGCGAGGCGATGTGGTCCGATCTTGGCCGCAGTCATCACGCAGTAGAACAGGCTGAGCTCGCGCCGCTGCTGAATGAAATCAGCTTCGCACTCGAGCATCTCGATGAATGGTCGATAGAGAAAAAAGCGCCGACCCCGCCCCTGCTCGGCAACAGCGAAAGTTACATCACGCGTGAGGGCTACGGGGTTAACTACATTATCGGGCCGTTTAACTACCCGCTCTACCTGAGCTGCTGCCCGCTGATCGGCGCAATTATTGGCGGCAACACCGCCATCATTAAACCCTCGGAGGCCACGCCAGCCACCTCTGCCGTCATAGAAAAGATCATCAACAGCACCTTTGACTCTGACTACATCCACGTCTGTCAGGGGGCAAAAGAGGAGAATGCGTACCTGCTCACCCTGCCGTTCAACCTGATTTTCTTCACCGGCAGCCCGCAGGTGGGGAAAATTGTGATGGCCGCTGCGGCGAAAAACCTCACCCCGGTGCTGCTGGAGCTGGGCGGTAAATGCCCGGCGATTATTCTGGATGATGCCGATCCTGACGTCGTGGTAGAGGAGCTGCTTGCCAGCAAAATGATCAACAGCGGGCAGACCTGCGTGGCTGCAGATTACCTTTATATCGATCGGCGCATTAAAGCCGTGGTGCTGGCAAAGCTCAGCGCCGCGCTGAGCGAACATTTTCAGCGGGCGGGCAGCAACGGTAAAATAGTCTCCCATGCCGCTTACGCCAGACTGGAGCAGATCCTCGCCACCAGCCAGGGGGAGATTATCTGGCGCGGTGAGTCTGACCCGGCGCAGCGGTTTTTTGCCCCAGCGATCGTGGACAACGTCAGATTTGATGACAGCACCATGCAGAGTGAGCTATTCGGCCCCATTTTTCCGGTCCTGACCTTCGACAGCGAGCAGGAGGTGGCGATGAACGTCAATCTGCACCACCCCCAACCGCTGGCGGCGTATGTTTTCTCACGCAGCCTGCAGCGGGCGCGCACCCTCATTGATGCTATTCCCGCCGGGGATGCCGGGATCAACGCGCTGATGCTGCACGCGGCTTCGCACTACCTGCCGTTTGGCGGGGTCGGCTCGTCAGGGATGGGCTGCTATCATGGCGAGTTTTCTTATCAGGCCTTTACGCATCCGAAGTCGCTGCGCGTGAGAAAATAAAGTTAACTCCGCCGGCGTGTTTTTCTCCGGCGGAGCATTGCGTTAGCGATCCAGCTTATTGGCTATCGCATTAAACATCAGCGAGGCTTCGCGCGGCTGAGCGCCCGCTGCGGGTTCCGCCAGCGGCCAGCTCGACCACTGCACAATCACCAGCTTATGCAGCGGATCAACCACTATCATCTGGCCGAAGATCCCCTCTGCCGACAGCGTTTTGCCGCGGGTAAGCCCCTCTTTTGGCCCATCCTCACTGCTGGCAGGTACTGCGATATTCCACCACTGCAGTCCGTAAACGCCGTCTGGATTGTCCGCGCTGACCGAGTTGCTGGCTTTGGTCCAATCGGTGGCCTGCTGTAGCCAGTCGTCAGGCAGGGTTTTCGTACCGTCAGGCAGCACGCCGTTGTTCATGACAAACAGGCCAAACTTGCCCCAGTCCTCCAGCGTGGCGTTAAAACCGTGCGCGCCAACGTCGTGTTGACCCGGCTGATAGCTGTGCCAGACACCGTCGTGCACCATGCCAAACGGCTGCCAGATATGCTCCTGCAGATACTGAGCCAGGGTTTTACCCGTGGCTTTTTCCAGCGTGTCCCCCAACAGCCACGCGCCCCCGGAGTCGTATGACCAAACCTCTCCCGGTTTGGCCAGCGCCTGGCGCTGCGGGTTGAGCACCAGCTGGCTGACGCAGGCATAGGTATCCTTACCTGCCTCACACTGGGTCAGCTTGCTGAAGTCAGAGTTTGGGTCGGTGTAGTCTTCATTCCAGCGAATGCCGGAAGTGTGCTGTAGCAGATTACGCAGCGTCACCTTTTCCCACGCGCTGCCGCGCACCGCCGGATTGTATTTCACCAGTTCATCATCCAGCGAGGTGATTTTCCCTTCGCGCAGCGCAATACCCACCAGCGTGGAGACCACCGACTTACCCACCGAGCGCGAGGTCCACAGGGTAGTCGGCATATTGCCGTGCGCGTAATAGTCCCAGACGTCCTTACCATCCTTAATCACCATCATGCCGGTGACGTTATTGCGCCGCAGATAATCATCCAGCCGGTAGCGGTGCCCCTGATACTGATAGCTGACGGTCGACAACTCCCGGTAGGCTTTCGGGATCGGCACGGGTTTCGCGGCATGGAAGATATCACCCGGATATGAGCGGTAGTCGTTGCGAAAACCGATCGTCCGCTGCTGCGGGCTCCAGGTGAGCATATCTTTGACATCGGGCAGCTGTTTATCCAGCGGTGCCGGGCAGGTGGTGAGCGGGAGCGGGCATCCGCTGCTGGCCTGCGCTGCGAGGCTGAAACAGAGTGCCAAAAAGCCCACTCTGCGATTCATTCTCCTCATGGTGTTCTCCTTTTTACCGTAGACGGAGAACCATTCTAGGAACAGCGCTGGCCTTTTTTTATACAAAAAAAGTCCGGCAGCCAAAGGCATACCGGACTGTTAAGCAACGGCGTGAAGGCTTATTCCACCGTAACGGACTTCGCCAGGTTACGCGGCTGATCCACATCGGTGCCTTTAATCAGGGCGACGTGGTACGAGAGCAGCTGCAGCGGCACGGTGTAGAAGATTGGCGCAATCACCTCTTCAACGTGCGGCAGTGGGATAATGCGCATCCCTTCGCTGTCGGCGAAACCGGCATCAACATCGGCGAAGACATACAGCAGGCCGCCGCGGGCGCGCACTTCTTCGATGTTCGACTTCAGCTTCTCCAGCAGTTCATTGTTCGGCGCGACCACAATCACCGGCATATCAGCATCGATTAGCGCCAGCGGGCCATGCTTCAGCTCGCCGGCGGCGTAGGCTTCTGCGTGAATGTAGGAGATCTCTTTCAGCTTCAGCGCCCCTTCCATCGCGATAGGGTACTGATCGCCACGGCCAAGGAATAGCGCATGATGCTTGTCGGAGAAGTCTTCCGCCAGCGCGGCGATCTTCTCATCCTGCGACAGCATCTGCTCAATGCGGCTCGGCAGGGCCTGCAGAGAGTGCACGATGTCGTGTTCTACCTGCGGGTTCACCCCTTTCAGCCGGCCAATTTTCGCCACCAGCATCAGCAGCACGGTCAGCTGGGTGGTGAAGGCTTTGGTCGAGGCCACGCCAATTTCGGTTCCGGCTTTGGTCATCAGCGCCAGGTCAGATTCACGCACCAGTGAGGAACCCGCCACGTTGCAGATTGCCAGCGAGCCGAGGTAGCCCAGCTCTTTTGACAGGCGCAGCGCTGCCAGGGTGTCGGCGGTTTCACCGGACTGGGACAGGGTGATCAGCAGGCTGTTATTGCGCACCGCGGATTTGCGATAGCGGAACTCAGAGGCGATCTCCACGTCGCACGGCACGTTCGCCAGCGACTCGAACCAGTAGCGCGAAACCATCCCGGAGTTATAGGAGGTACCGCAGGCCACGATCTGGATATGCTCAACGTTGGCCAGCAGCGCATCCGCGTTCGGGCCCAGCTCGGAGAGGTCGACTTCGCCATGGCTGAAACGCCCGCTGAGGGTGTTTTTGATCGCAACCGGCTGCTCGTAAATCTCTTTCTGCATATAGTGACGGTAAACGCCTTTATCACCGGCGTCGTACTGCGCGGTGGATTCGATCTCTGCGCGCTTCACCTGAGCGCCGCTGCGATCGAAAATCGTGACGTCACGACGGGTAATTTCCGCGATGTCACCCTCTTCCAGGTAAACAAAGCGGCGCGTCACCGGCAGCAGGGCCAGCTGGTCGGAGGCGATAAAGTTTTCGCCCACGCCACGGCCAATCACCAGCGGGCTGCCGGAACGGGCGGCCACCAGCACGGACGGGTCACGGCTGTCGACGATCACCATGCCGTAGGCGCCGCGCAGCTGAGGGATGACGCGCTGCACCACTTCACGCAGCGAGCCGCCAGCCTGTTTCTGCTCCCAATGCACCAGATGCGCCACCACTTCGGTGTCGGTTTCTGACGCAAAGGTGTAGCCACGGGCGATCAGCTGCTCGCGCAGCGGTTCGTGGTTCTCAATAATACCGTTGTGAACAATGATGATATGTTCAGAGATATGCGGGTGCGCATTGGCTTCCGACGGCTCGCCGTGGGTTGCCCAGCGCGTGTGCGCGATACCGGTTCCGCCAATCAGCGCGGTGCTCTCTGCCGCTTCAGCAAGGTTCTGAACCTTACCCAGGCGGCGCAGGCGGGTGGCATTTCCCTGCTGATCGACCACGGCCAGACCCGCAGAGTCATAGCCACGGTACTCCAGACGGCGCAGCCCTTCGAGCAGGATCTCTGCAATATCACGCTGCGCTACAGCTCCAACAATTCCACACATAGTAAATTTTCCTGACAGGATGACGTTCAGCGTCATCTGCGTTGTCTTCTGACCTGATTATTCCGGTGCATACTCTAAATAATTCACGTTGCAGGAAGGCGGCAAGCCCGTGAGTCCCCGGGAGCATAGACAACTATGTGACCGGGGTGAACGGGTGCAGCCAACGCACCTGCAATGTGAAGAATGAAGAGTATTTTTCGGTTCCCCGAGCCTTGTAGTGTTGGGGATTATTTTTATGTTTACTGCTTTTAAAACAAAACACAGGGCCAGGCGAGCCTGGCCCCTGGAATGGATTATTTTTTCTTTTCCGGGCGCTGCCAGCTGGCGTTCAGCTGCTGCTCTTTGCGGTTATACACCAGGCCCGCCGCCGAAACGTTTTTCATAATGGTGGTGCCGGCCGCGATGGTGGCCCCCGCCGCAACGCTCACCGGGGCGATCAGCTGGGTATCGGAACCCACAAACACGTCGTCGCCGATGATGGTCTTCGATTTATTCACGCCGTCGTAGTTGCAGGTGATGGTGCCCGCGCCGATATTGACGTGACTACCAATCTCGGCATCGCCCAGGTAGCTGAGATGCCCGGCTTTCGAGCCTTTGCCCAACCGTGCCTTTTTCATCTCGACAAAATTACCGACGTGCGCGCCTTCGGCCAGTTCGCTACCGGGACGCAGGCGGGCGAAAGGCCCGACGCTGCAGCCGGTGTCCAGCCGTGCGTCATCAATCACGCTGTACGGGCTGATGACGCTGTCGTCGGCAATCACGCTGTTTTTAATCACGCAGCCGCTGCCGATTTTCACCCGGTTACCCAGGGTAACGTGACCCTCAATGATCACATTGGTATCGATCACCACATCGCGACCGTGCTCCAGCGTGCCGCGCAGATCGAAACGTGCCGGATCCAGCAGCATCACCCCGGCCAGCAGCAGTTTTTCTGCCTGCTCCGCCTGGTAAACGCGCTCCAGCGTCGCCAGCTGTAAACGGTTGTTCACGCCGTCGGTTTCGGTGGAGCGGGACGGATGTACCGCCGCAATCTGGCGGCCTTCCTGATGAGCGAGGGCAATGATATCGGTAATGTAATACTCGCCCTGCGCGTTGTTGTTGGTCAGCTTGCCGAGCCAGCGCTTCAGATCCGCGCCGTTCGCCAGCAGGATGCCGGTATTGATCTCATTGATCAGCAGCTGCTCAGGGGCGGCATCTTTCTGTTCGATAATGCCGACCACCTGGCCGTTTTCACGAATGATGCGCCCGTAACCGGTTGGGTTATCGAGCATCACCGTCAGCAAGCCAATGCCGCCCGCCGGTTTAGCCGACTGCAGGCGGCGCAGCGTCTCGACCGAGATCAGCGGCACATCGCCGTACAGCATCAGAATGTCTTCATCATCAGCAAAGCAGGGGGCGGCCTGCTGCATCGCGTGGCCAGTGCCCAGCTGCTCCGCCTGCAGCACCCAGTTCAGTGAGGCATCGTTTAGGGTGCTTTTCAGCAGGTCACCACCGTGGCCATAAACCAGATTGACGCGCTGCGCGTTCAGCGCTTTTGCCGCATCAATCACATGCTGAACCATCGGTTTTCCTGCCAGTAAGTGCAGCACTTTCGGCAGTTCGGAGTACATGCGCGTACCTTTACCGGCGGCAAGGATAACGACGCTCATCGGGCTCTCAGACATAGACATCCTGACTCTTTATTTGATGTTGAAAGTAAAACGGTTTAACACTAAGAATACTACATTTTTCTCAGCCCGAAATTAGCCTGAAGCGCAGCGGGTGGCGGGATTGGGGCAAAAAAAATGCCAGTCAGTTTCCTGACTGGCACTCGAACAACTTAAACCTGAGTTACATCGCGTTCTTGGTCAACTCGATCACGCGCAGTTTGGCGATCGCTTTAGCCAGTTCCGCAGACGCCATGGCGAAGTCAACATCACCGTGCGAGCTGTTCATATGCTCTTCGGCTTTGCGTTTCGCTTCCAGCGCGCGAGCTTCATCAAGATCGCTGCCGCGGATCGCCGTGTCAGCCAGCACGGTAACCGCGCCAGGCTGCACTTCCAGCACGCCGCCGGAGAGGTAAATCACCTCTTCTTCGCCGTGCTGCTTAACGATGCGAACCATACCAGGCTTAATGGCGGTCAGGAGCGGGGCGTGGTTTGGGCGAATACCCAGCTCACCTTCGCTACCTGATACCTGGATGCTCTGTACAGTACCGGAGAACATCTGCTGCTCCGCGCTGACAACGTCCAGGTGAAAAGTCATAGCCATTGTTAACCTCCTGAGAAACTTTCCCCTTCATACTTCAGACTGCATACGCGTTGGCTGCAGCCCGAGTTGTTTAGGGGAAATAATTACAGTTTCTTCGCTTTTTCCACGGCTTCTTCGATGGAACCTACCATGTAGAAAGCCTGCTCTGGCATATGGTCGAACTCGCCTTCCATGATGCCTTTAAAGCCACGGATGGTATCTTTCAGGGACACGTATTTACCCGGAGAACCGGTGAATACTTCTGCCACGAAGAACGGCTGGGACAGGAAGCGCTGCATCTTACGCGAGCGTGCTACCACCAGTTTGTCTTCTTCTGACAGTTCGTCCATACCCAGGATGGCGATGATGTCTTTCAGTTCCTGATAACGCTGCAGCAGTGACTGAACGCCACGCGCAGTGTCATAGTGTTCCTGACCAACAACCAGTGGATCCAGCTGACGGCTGGTAGAATCCAGTGGGTCAACCGCCGGGTAGATACCCAGTGAAGCGATCTGACGGCTCAGTACCACGGTTGCGTCTAAGTGCGCAAAGGTGGTGGCTGGTGACGGGTCAGTCAAGTCATCCGCAGGGACGTAAACGGCCTGAACGGAAGTGATTGAACCGGTTTTGGTCGAGGTGATACGTTCCTGCAGAACGCCCATCTCTTCCGCCAGCGTTGGCTGATAACCTACCGCAGAAGGCATACGACCCAGCAGTGCTGATACTTCAGTACCGGCCAGGGTGTAACGGTAGATGTTATCGATGAACAGCAGTACGTCACGACCTTCGTCACGGAACTTCTCAGCCATGGTCAGACCGGTCAGCGCGACGCGCAGACGGTTTCCTGGTGGCTCGTTCATCTGGCCATAAACCAGGGACACTTTGTCGATAACGTTAGAGTCGGTCATCTCGTGGTAGAAGTCGTTACCCTCACGAGTACGCTCGCCCACACCGGCAAATACCGAGAAACCTGAGTGCTCAGCCGCGATGTTACGGATCAGCTCCATCATGTTTACGGTTTTACCTACACCCGCACCACCGAACAGACCGACTTTACCGCCCTTAGCGAACGGACACATCAGGTCGATAACCTTGATGCCGGTTTCCAGCAGTTCCTGCGAGTTTGACTGATCTTCGTAAGAAGGTGCTGAACGGTGAATCGCCCAACGCTCTTCTTCGCCGATGTCGCCTTTCATATCGATTGGCTCACCCAGCACGTTCATGATACGGCCAAGCGTTGCAACACCAACAGGTACTTCGATCGGGTGCTCAAGGTCGACAGTTTCCAGACCGCGCTTCAGGCCGTCTGAAGAACCCATGGCGATGGTACGAACCACGCCGCCACCCAGCTGCTGCTGAACTTCCAGCACCAGACGAGCATCACCATTTTTAACCTCAAGGGCGCTGTACACTTGTGGTACTGCGTCCTGAGGGAACTCGACGTCAACCACGGCGCCGATTACCTGGACAATCTTTCCAGTAGCCATCTTGAATCCTCTACCTAATTCATTAAACCTGGTTAAACCGCGGAGGCCCCACCGACAATCTCGGTAAGTTCCTGGGTGATGCTGGCCTGACGAGCTTTGTTGTATACCAACTGCAGCTCTTTGATCAGGTTTCCGCCGTTATCGGTTGCGGCTTTCATCGCCACCATTCGCGCGGCCTGCTCGCTGGCCAGGTTTTCAACAACACCCTGGTAAACCTGAGACTCGACATAGCGGCGCAGTAACGTGTCCAGCAGCGCTTTCGGATCCGGTTCATACAGATAGTCCCAGGTACTCTTCTTCACAACGCCTTCCGCATCATCTGCTGGCGGTAATGGCAGCAGCTGTACGATCTGTGGAGTCTGAGACATGGTGTTGATAAATTTGTTGCTGACGATAAACAGCTTGTCGAGACGGCCTTCATCGTATGCCTGAAGCATCACTTTGACCGGGCCAATCAGGTCGGACAGGGCAGGTTTATCACCCATCCCGGTAACCTGAGCAACCACGTTGCCGCCAACAGAGCTGAAGAATGACAGACCTTTGGAACCGATAATCGCCATATCACTTTCGACGCCTTTATCAGCCCAGGCCTTCATATCAGCCAGCACTCGTTTGAACAGGTTAATGTTCAAACCACCACAAAGCCCGCGGTCGGTAGACACGACCAGATAGCCGACGCGTTTAACGTCACGCTCTTCCAGGTAAGGGTGCTTGTATTCCAGATTACCTAACGCAATGTGACCAATCACTTTGCGCATGGTCTCTGCATAAGGACGGCTGGCCGCCATGCGTTCCTGCGATTTACGCATTTTGGAGGCGGCGACCATTTCCATCGCTTTGGTGATCTTCTGCGTGTTTTGCACGCTGCCGATCTTACTACGTATCTCTTTTGCGCCGGCCATAAGCTTCTCCTCAAAGCCTTGCGGCCTGCCCCCGAAGGAACAAGCCGCCAGACATTACCAGGACTGGGTTGCTTTAAACGTTTCGAGGAGGCCTTTCAGCTTCTCTTCGATTTCGCCGTTATAGTTACCAGACTGGTTGATATCAGCCATCAGCTCTGCGTGATCGCGATCCGCGTAAGCCAGCAGTGCCGCTTCGAAGCTACCGATTTTCGCCAGTTCGACGTCATTCAGGAAGCCACGCTCGGCGGCAAACAGCACCAGACCCTGCTGCGCGACAGACATCGGCGCATACTGTTTCTGTTTCAGGAGCTCGGTCACTTTCTGACCGTGGCTCAGCTGTTTGCGGGTTGCTTCATCCAGATCGGAGGCGAACTGAGAGAACGCAGCCAGTTCACGATACTGTGCCAGCGCGGTACGAATACCACCGGACAGTTTCTTGATGATCTTGGTCTGAGCAGCACCACCTACACGAGATACTGAGATACCCGGGTTAACTGCCGGACGAATACCGGAGTTAAACAGGTTGGTTTCCAGGAAGATCTGACCATCGGTAATCGAGATTACGTTGGTTGGAACGAACGCAGAAACGTCACCCGCCTGGGTTTCGATGATTGGCAGCGCAGTCAGTGAACCGGTTTTACCTTTCACTTCACCGTTGGTGAAACGCTCAACATAGTCGGCGCTCACGCGGGAAGAACGCTCCAGCAGACGGGAGTGGAGGTAGAACACGTCGCCAGGGAACGCTTCGCGGCCTGGTGGACGGCGCAGCAGCAGAGAAACCTGACGGTAAGCAACAGCCTGTTTAGACAGGTCATCGTACACGATCAGTGCATCTTCACCGCGGTCACGGAAGTATTCGCCCATCGCACAACCGGCATACGGTGCCAGGTATTGCAGAGCAGCAGACTCAGATGCGGTTGCAACCACAACGATGGTGTTAGCCAGCGCGTTGTGCTCTTCCAGTTTACGTACCACGTTAGCGATGGTAGAGGCTTTCTGGCCGATAGCTACGTACACACATTTGATGCCGGAATCGCGCTGGTTGATGATCGCATCGATCGCCATTGCGGTTTTACCGGTCTGACGGTCACCGATGATCAGCTCACGCTGGCCACGACCGATTGGAATCATCGCATCGACAGACTTGTAACCAGTCTGTACAGGCTGGTCAACGGACTGACGGTCGATAACGCCTGGTGCAATCACTTCGATCGGTGAGAAACCGTCGTTGTCGATAGCGCCTTTACCATCGATAGGAGCACCCAGGGTGTTCACTACGCGGCCCAGCAGGCCACGGCCGACCGGAACTTCTAAGATACGGCCAGTACACTTAACCTTCATGCCTTCGGCGAGGTCAGCGTATGGGCCCATGACTACGGCACCAACAGAGTCGCGCTCCAGGTTCAGTGCGATAGCGTAACGGTTACCCGGCAGGGCAATCATCTCACCCTGCATCACATCGGCCAGGCCGTTGACGCGGATGATACCGTCACTTACAGAAACAATAGTACCTTCGTTGTGAGCTTCGCTCACTACATTGAACTGAGCAATGCGCTGCTTGATCAGTTCGCTGATTTCGGTGGAATTCAGTTGCATATATGCTCCAGTCCCCTTAAGACTGCAAGACGTCTGCGAGGCGTTCGAGACGACCGCGTACGCTTCCGTCAATGACCATATCACCCGCACGGATGATTACGCCTGCCATTACAGACTTATCAATTTTGCAATTCAGCTTAACTTTGCGTGACAGACGTTTTTCCATCGCGCTGCTGATTTTGGTCAGCTGTTCATCGCTCAATGTCGTGGAAGAGATAACTTCAACCTCAGCGGTCGCATCATGTGCGGCACGCAGTTGGATGAACTGTTCCAGAACAGCGGTAAGCGCTGGCAAACGTTTGTTTTCAGCCATCACCTTAATCAGGTTCTGACCGGCTTCGTCGAGTTGGTCACCACAGATCGCGATGAACGCTCCAGACAACGCTTCCGGCGCCAGAGCGCCGGAAAGAAGTTCTGATACCTGTTCATTGCCAGCCACTTCGGCGGCAAACGCCAGCATCTGCTGCCAGCGATCGATACTTTGATGTTCAACCGCAAAGTCAAAAGCGGCTTTAGCGTAGGGGCGAGCTACGGTAGTAAATTCAGACATCAGCCCCTCCCTTACAGTTCAGCGACCAGTTTATCAACGATGTCGCTGTTAGCAGCTTCATCCACGGAACGTTCAATGATTTTCTCGGCGCCGGCAACAGCCAGCATCGCGACCTGCTTGCGCAGCTCTTCACGTGCACGTTTGCGTTCGGCATCAATTTCTGCCTGCGCTTGGGTGACGATCTTGCTACGTTCCTGCTCAGCCTCAGCTTTCGCTTCGTCCAGGATCTGCGCGCGGCGTTTGTTCGCCTGCTCGATGATTACCTGAGCGTCTTCTTTCGCTTTCTTCAGCTGGTCGGTCGCATTAGCCTGCGCGAGATCCAAATCTTTCTTGGCACGTTCAGCGGAAGCAAGGCCTTCGGCAACTTCTTTCTGGCGCTTTTCGATAGCAGCCATAAGCGGCGGCCACACGTACTTCATGCAGAACAGGACAAACAGGATGAACGCGATAGCCTGGCCGAGGATTGTTGCGTTAATGTTCACAGCACAATGCCTCTTGTTAAGTTAACTTTTTCTGCCGCTGCCGAAGCAGCGGCCAGAAGCCGTTCATCGCCCACAAACGCTGGCGATGAACTATCGGTTTTTACGCGACAGCAAACATCACGTACAGACCCAGACCAACAGCGATCATTGGGATTGCATCCACCAGACCCATTACAACAAAGAACTGCGTACGCAGCAGAGGAATCAGATCCGGTTGGCGTGCGGCGCCTTCCAGGAATTTGCCTCCGAGGATGCCGATACCGATCGCAGCACCGATTGCCGCCAGGCCCATCATCACAGCGGCAGCCATGTACAGCAGATCCATATTCAGGTTTTCCATGACAGTCTCCAGTTTGTTTCAGTTAAAACGCAGTAGTGTTGAGAAAAAATCAATGTTCTTCAGATGCCATCGACAGATAGACAATCGTTAAGACCATGAAAATGAAAGCCTGCAGCGAAATGATCAGGATGTGGAAAATGGCCCATGGCACATTCAGAATCCACTGTGACCACCACGGCAACAGACCGGCAATCAGGATAAAAATCAATTCCCCCGCATACATGTTTCCGAACAGTCGCAGACCCAGAGATACCGGTTTGGACAGCAGGCTCACACCTTCCAGAATCAGGTTGATCGGAATGAATACAGGGTGGTTGAAGGGTTGCAGAGTCAGCTCTTTAGTAAAGCCGCCAATGCCTTTCATCTTGATGCTGTAGAACAGAATCAAAATAAATACGCCAAGGGCCATCGACAGCGTGACGTTCACGTCAGCAGAAGGCACCACACGCAACGCTGGCAGACCAAAGACATGCTCGCCGATGTACGGCAGCAGATCGATTGGCAGCAGGTCCATGAAGTTCATCAGGAACACCCAGACGAAAATCGTCAGGGCCAGTGGAGCGATGAGTTTGCTTTTACCGTGGTACATGTCGCGCACGTTGTCGTCAACGAAGCCAACAACTAGCTCAACAGCGGCCTGTAATTTACCCGGCACGCCGCTGGTCGCTGATTTCGCGACTTTGCGAAACAGCACCAGGAACACCAGTCCCAGCACCACAGAGAAAAACATGGAGTCGATATTTAGTACCCAGAACGTCGCCGGAGCGTCGTGCGGATTCACTAGCTCGAAGGTACGCAGGTCAAGCTGAAGGTTATTCAGATGATGACCTATGTATTCTTGCGGCGTAGAGATTTCTCCTGCAGCCATGATGCCTCTTACCCTTTGTTGTTAATTACAGCCGGTGCGACAATTTGCACAATCAGCACCGATAACCAGGCCAGTCCCAGCGGCGTAAACACCGCCTTAAACACTCCCAGCGCCACGATAATCACGAGAACAGTAACGAACACCTTTAGCACTTCGCCTAACGCAAAAGTCCAGGCGAGCCGCCCTGTTACTTCATGCCCCGCCCGGTGGCGCCAGGCAAAAATCATAAACAACACGTTCGGCAGCCAGGCTGCCAGTCCACCCGCTAAGGCGGACACGCCCCACGTCAGATCTTTCAGGGCAAAAAACAGTGCGCCGATTACGACAAAGGTCACCAGCTGCAAAAGCAACACGGTCCGGGCAAATTTTACTCTGTAAAGGGACACTGACATGACGCTGAAACTCTCCTGCCCCGATGGGGGTATGTCGCGTGTCGTATAAAACTGCCTTTGCTCTTTTGAGTCAAGCAGCAAAAAACGTGCAAATTATACGGTGCGCACCTGTGATTTCAATCGATAAGTAGAGAAAAGGTGAACAATTATTTAAATTTCTTTCCAGCGCTCCGTTTTCCCAAACTGCTGGCGGCGGCAATTGGCTGGTTTTTTTCTGCAATACACGACATTGCTTGCTCACAAAGCGTGCGACAGATCACAATTCAGCAATGTAATACCGGACAAACAAGCTGGCTTTATCCTAATAATACGCAACAGTATGAAATTTAATTGTTTAATATCAATATATTAGATATTAGTTTTTTAAAAACGCCCTGTTGCTTCGATTAAAAGGTCTTATTGACATCTGTAGCAATTATTTAACATTGCTCAAGCCATTACTCACGCCGATTTATTGCGTGGATATATTTTCATGCGTGACTATCGGCACCCTTAAATATCGGGCTAAAGGTGATCAAAGTGATAATCAAATGTGAACTCAAGGTTAAATGTAACTGAGATTGTCAGATCATTTCCGTCGGCTGATTTAACCTGATGGTAACAGCTCCGTCCAGGCAAATTTTCGCAAAAAAAAGCCCTCCCCTCTCCCCGCTCACCACGATTCAGGCTTAAGGCCGGACCTGGAGATAAAAAAGTCATATAATTTCAGTGGCTAACTATTTCTTAAAAACCCCGAATGCGGATAAAAATAAGGGTTTTCCTGGCTAAAAAAAAGCCCGTTTATGCGGGTTAAACACACTAACGGGCCTGTTTTTTGGCTCAATCGGTCAGACAGATGGCGAAATAATCACCAAATGACGCTCGCCGGTCAGCGTTGGCACCGACAGCGGACACACCTTCTCCACGTTAAAACCGGCCGGTAAAGCGGCGATTTCATCGTGCGGAAGGATGCCTTTCAGGGCATAGAAACGGCCATTCCCGCCAGGCAGATGGTGGCACCAGCTGACCATATCCGTCAGTGAAGCGAATGCCCGGCTGATCACCCCGTCAAACGGAGGCTCGGCAGGGAAGTCTTCAACGCGGCTCTGCACGGGGGTGACGTTCTCCAGCTTCAGTTCATGCTGTACCTGCTTCAGGAAGCGCACGCGCTTGCCGAGGCTGTCTAACAGGGTGAAATGCGCCTGCGGGCGCACAATCGCCAGCGGGATGCCCGGCAAGCCGGGCCCGGTGCCAACATCGATAAAGCGTTCACCCACCAGGTGGGGTTCCACCACGATGCTGTCGAGAATATGACGCACCAGCATCTGTTCCGGGTCACGCACCGAGGTCAGGTTATAGGCTTTGTTCCATTTGTGGAGCAGCTCCACATAGCCCACCAGCTGATGTTTCTGCTGATCGGACAGGGAAATTTGGGCGCTTTTCAGCAGGGCGGAGAGTTTATTAATCACGAAGAGGTCCTGTAGGGTCGGGGCAAGCCCGACCCGTATTTCAGGTCAGGCGCTTTTGCGCAGCAGGCCCTGTTTTTTAAGGTAAATAAGGAGAATTGAGATCGCCGCCGGGGTGATCCCGGAGATACGTGAGGCCTGGCCAATCGATCCCGGTTTGTGATCGTTCAGCTTGGCAATGACCTCATTGGAGAGGCCACTCACCTGCTGGTAGTTCAGATCGACTGGCAGCACGGTGTTTTCATTGCGCAGCTGGCGATCGATCTCTTCCTGCTGGCGAGCAATGTAGCCTTCGTACTTCACCTGGATCTCAACCTGCTCGGCAGCCTGCGGGTCGCTAAGCGACGGGCCGAAGGTGCTGAGGGTCATCAGCTGAGGGTAAGTCATTTCCGGGCGGCGCAGCAGATCTTCACCGCTGGCTTCCTTGGTCAGGGCAGCGCTCAGCAGCGTGTTCACTTCGCTAACGTTTTCTGATTTCGGATGCACCCAGATATCACGCAGACGCTGACGTTCCAGCTCGATGCTTTCCAGCTTCTCGTTGAAGCGCGCCCAGCGGGCATCATCGACCAGCCCCAGTTCACGGCCGGCAGCGGTCAGACGCAGGTCGGCGTTATCTTCACGCAGCATCAGGCGATATTCCGCGCGCGAGGTGAACATGCGGTACGGCTCTTTGGTGCCGAGGGTGCAGAGATCGTCGACCAGCACGCCAAGGTAAGCCTGGTCACGACGGGGTGCCCAGCTCTCTTTGTCAGCAGACTGGCGACCAGCATTCAGACCCGCCAGCAGACCCTGGGCCGCCGCTTCTTCGTAGCCGGTGGTGCCGTTGATCTGTCCGGCAAAGAACAGACCCTGAATATATTTACTCTCCAGCGTCGGTTTCAGATCGCGTGGATCGAAGAAATCGTACTCGATGGCGTAGCCAGGACGAACGATTTTGGCATTTTCCATCCCGTGCATCGAGCGCACGATCTGCATCTGCACATCAAACGGCAGGCTGGTGGAGATGCCGTTCGGATAAATTTCATTGCTGGTCAGCCCTTCCGGTTCGAGGAAGATCTGGTGCGCATTGCGGTCGGCAAAACGCATCACCTTGTCTTCAATCGACGGGCAGTAGCGTGGACCAATGCCTTCAATCACCCCGGCATACATCGGGCTGCGATCGAGGTTATTGCGGATCACCTCATGGGTTTTCTCATTGGTGTAGGTGATGTAGCACGGCACCTGCTGAGGGTGCTGGCTGACATTGCCCATGAACGAGAATACCGGCATTGGCGTATCACCATGCTGCGGAGCCAGCACGCTGAAGTCGATGGTGCGTGCATCAATGCGCGGTGGGGTACCGGTTTTCAGGCGGCCCACGCGCAGCGGCAGTTCACGCAGGCGGCGTGACAGCGGAATGGATGGCGGATCGCCAGCACGGCCACCGCTGTAGTTATCCATGCCGATGTGAATTTTGCCATCGAGGAAAGTCCCCACGGTCAGCACCACGGCTTTTGCGCGGAACTTGAGGCCCATCTGGGTCACAGCACCGACGACGCGATCGTTCTCGACGATCAGATCTTCAACCGCCTGCTGGAAGATCATCAGGTTTGGCTGGTTCTCCAGCGCGGTGCGTACCGCCTGACGATACAGCACGCGGTCAGCCTGAGCACGGGTGGCGCGTACCGCCGGACCTTTGCTGGCGTTTAGTATCCTAAACTGGATACCGGACTGGTCTATTGCGTGAGCCATCAACCCACCCAGTGCGTCCACTTCTTTAACCAGATGTCCTTTCCCGATACCGCCAATCGCCGGGTTGCAGGACATCTGTCCCAGCGTGTCGATGTTATGGGTTAATAACAGGGTTTGTTGACCCATACGGGCAGCGGCCATAGCGGCTTCTGTCCCTGCATGACCACCACCGATTACGATGACGTCAAAAGGATCTGGATAAAACATGGTACTGCACCTCGCGGCTTGTGCGATTGAAGAGAGTGTTGCTGAGGGCGTGGATTCTACTCAACTTTAGACGATGGCGAAAGCGCCGGGATCTTCGTGTATTAAAAAGAAGATCTTTTTTATTTAGAGATCTCTTTATTAGATCTTCTATTAGGATCGACGATCTCTGTGGATAAGCCATTTTTGCTGATAAGGATCAGGCAATTAGGCAGGATCATTAACTGTGAATGATCGGTGATCCCACGCCGTATAAGCTGGGATCTAAATGGCATGTTATGCACAGGCTCCGGCAGGTACCCGAGTTGTTCTTGGGATAAACACCGGTTATCAGACGGAATTGAGCATGGTTATCCACAGATAAACGCGGTAAAACCAGGCAAAAAAGAGCAACATTTACAAAACTCGGGATCGAAAACCCGTTTTTATACGGATCGAACCGACGATCGCGGCCCGATCCACAGCGGATTTAGATCAGTTCTTTCCAGCTTTCTACCCAGACACCGGCAGGATCTTCCGGAATCTCATGTTCCAGCACGTCAATATCGAGACGATCGCCAATGCGCTGAGCGCCGAGCGAGGTCAGCAGCTCATCAAACTGCACGATCGCGCCACAGAACAGATCGTATTCGCGGTTGCCAATACCGACCGCGCCATAGCGCAGGTTGCTGAGATCGGGCTGCTCTTCCTTTATAGCGTCAAACAGCGGCTGGATATTATCCGGCAGCTCACCGGCACCGTGGGTCGATGAGACCACAATCCAGATGCCAGACGTTTTCAGCTCTTCAAGCTCAGGTCCGTGCAGCGTCTCGGTGGTGTGCCCGGCCTCATCCAGCTTTTCTGCCAGATGATCGGCAACATATTCTGCGCTGCCTAAAGTGCTGCCACTGATTAAAGTAATGTCGGCCATGATGGGATCCCTGAATGATAATGGCGGGCATTGTACGCTGTGATCAGGCTGGGATCTACCTGTGGAAAACCAGGGTTTTTATGAAAGGTACCTGGCTCGCTTGTCATTTACGATCCGGGCAGTGCTCGCGGTCCTCACGTACTACAGTACGCTGCGGGCGCTGTGCGCTGGCCGAATCACAACTGACTGCGCCGCCGACGGTACGCATTGTTGCAAGATCCGCAAGCAGTACAGGTTGTGGATAATTTTGTGCACAGATCAGGGCGTAATGGTGCGCATGATCGGGTTCTGCAACGAGATCAGGGTTTCGGTCGACTGGATTTCATCAATGGTCTGGATCTTGTTGATCAACACCTGCTGCAGGGCGTCGATCGAGCGGCACATCACCTTAATAAAGATGCTGTAGTGGCCGGTGGTGTACCAGGCTTCCACCACCTCTTCAAGCTGCTCCAGTTTCGCTACGGCGGCAGGATAGTCCCTGGCGCTTTTCAGGATGATGCCGATAAAGCAGCAGACGTCATAGCCCAGCATCTTCGGGTCAATTTCTACCCGCGTGCCTTTAATAATCCCCGCCTGCTTCATCTTCTCAACGCGTACGTGAATGGTCCCCGGGCTGACGTTGAACTGCTTTGCCAGTTCGGCGTAGGCGACACGGGCGTTATCCATCAGGGCATTCAGGATGCCGCGATCGAGATTATCTGGCTGCATATTATCTGCCATGGGGGCTCCGGAATTATCGAATAATAAGTTGAACAGACGATAATGTGCGCGATCGTGAACAGAATGGCAATCGGAGTGATGATATGACAGCGGGCGCCGGAGTGGCGCCCGCGGGTGGGATTAGCGTTTACGCCACAGGGTGAGCTGCGCCACGGTATGCTGATATTTGCGCGCCGTCTCGCGAATAACAAATGGCACATCCTGCGCCGGGGCGATCTCTTCAAAATCGGCCGCCAGCAGGCGTTGCAGCGCCTGATAGGTTGACAGCGCCTCGCCGTTTTCACGGATACCGCCCAGCCAGTTCTCCTTCGGCGTAAACTCTTCCAGCCAGGTATAAGGCGAGGAGAGCATCAGCACGCCGCCGGAGCGGATCATGCGGGTGATATCGTGCAGGAAGCGCTGCGGCTGGCGCAGGCGATCAATCAGGTTGGAGGCCAGCACCAGGTCAAAACCTTCCGGCTGCGGCTTGAGGTTACAGGCATCGCCCTGCACAAACTGGATGCGCTGCGCCTGCTCTGCGCCCAAACCAACGTCTTTCAGCCGCACCTGACGGTATTCAACCAGGTCACCCTCTTCCTGGGTGACATAGCGGAAGTCTTCGCCGCTGGTCAGCTGAAGTGCCACGTCGATAAAGCGCGCCGAGTAGTCCATGCCGACGACCTGCTCAAAGTGGCGCGCCAGTTCAAAGCTGGCGCGCCCGGTGGCGCAGCCGATATCCAACGCGCGCTGGCGTTTATCGGTAAGGGTGCAGGCGATCTCCGCCAGCGCTTTACCGTAGTTCGCCACGCCGAAGTATTCCGGGCCGTACTGGAAGTCGAGATACTGTGACACCATGCTGTCGGTTTCATACGGATTCTGCACCATGGTTTCCTGATGCTCAGAGACGACGTAGCGGAAACCGGCGTGCTGGAAGAAGTGGCGGCGAAATGCGTAACGTGATGATTTCAGTGCTTCATTGCCGGTTGAGATCCAGCTTCCGCCTTTAATAATCGCGTGTTTGCCGTCAAAGGTTGGCGTCGAGAAATCGTCATACAGCGGATGCACGCGGAAGCCTTCGAAGCCGTTGATCGGCGTGGTGGTCCACTGCCAGACGTTGCCGATCAGATCGAAGAAATCGCCCTGTGCAAACTGATCCACCGGGCAGGAAGAAGCCCAGTAAGCGAGGTTAATATTGCCCGGCGCTTCCTGCCAGTCTGGCTGATCGCCTGGCACCTGCTCGCGCAGCAGCATCCACTCGCTCTCTGCTGGTAGCTGTACCGACTGCCCGGTTCGATCGGCTTTCCAGCGGCAGAAGGCGGCGGCTTCCAGCTGATTGACCTCCGCCGGCCAGTCCCATGGCATAGCGATCTCTTCAGCCAGCAGGCGCAGCTTCAGCGCATCCGGCTGGTCAGCGCTGCCAACCCAGAAGGTCGGCATGGTTGCTTCGGCGAACTCGCGCCAGCCCCAGCCTTCATCATCCCACCAGCTTTGGGTCTGGTAGCCGCCATCGGCAATAAACGCGAAGAACTCGGCGTTGCTGACCAGCATTTTGCTGGCCTGGAATGGCTGCACGCTGCTGGTCAGCGAGCCGTACTCATTGTCCCAGCCGTAGGTATCATCGGTTTTGCCCTGGGTGATGCGCCCGGCGGCGACGTCGACCAGACTGTTTTGCGGCACGGACAGGCGATCGTGGCGCGCGTCCGGGCAGGCGGGCCAGTGCGGCTGAGGTTTGACCCACGCCAGCGGCAGCTGACGCATCAGCACGCTGGAGGTTTCCAGGTGGATGCGTTCGTGCTCAATGCCCATCAGTATCACCCACGCCGGGCTCTCCCAGCCAATCGGCAGGGTTAGCGGCATCTCGCGGATAAACTTTTCGACGCGCGCGCGCACTTTGCCGCGATAGTCGCGCAGCTCGGCCACTGATGGCCAGCTGTAGTGGCTGTTATCCAGATCGTCCCAGCTCATTTCATCAACGCCGATCGCCAGCATCGCTTCGATCTTATCGTCGATACGGCTATCGATCAGACGGCCCGCCATCAGCTTATTAATATAGAAAGTGGCGGTGTGGCCATAATAGAAGATCAGCGGATGGCGCAGCGAAATGGCTTTGGTGTAGTAAGCGCGCTCGTCAGCGAGGCAGTCGAACAGGCTTTCGTACAGCTCCCACGTCTGACGGAAGTAGCTGAGCAGCTGCTGACGTTTCTGTTCGGGGTCGTTGCCGCTTAAGGTCAGCGTGCGGGTCGGTGCAGGTAATCCTGTCTGGTGTTGTTGCGAAGTCACGTCATGCTCCCGTCTTGCCTGATATGCCAAATGGCTAAAGCGTAGATATCACTATAGCAAATAAGCATAGACGGAATGTTTCTTAGGGTGGGGCGTTAACGCTGCCAGCGGCGCAGCAGGCGGCTTTTCAGCCCGGTATCGAAGCGCCAGATATGGTCAAAGATGCGCATGATGCCGGGTTTTCCATGATCGGACATGGCAACCGCATGAAAACGTTGCAGCTGCTGCTGCTGGTGGTCGCGCACGCGCTTAACAATGGGGTCGGGCAGGCGCTGGGCGATAAAGTCAGAGAGGATCACCGCATCGGCATCGGCCCACAGCGGGCCGGACATCTTTTGCAGCACGGCATCGAGGCAGGCGGCCAGGTCGGTACCGCCGCGAAAACGCTGGCTGAGAAAGCGGATCGCCTGGCTGATGCCGTCGGCGGCGGTTAGCTCGTAGCCGATCACCTCATGGGCGAACAGCATAATGTAGCAGCGGCGGTTATCGGCCAGCGCCACCTTTAACAGGGCGAGGCAGAAAGCCTTAGCGCAGCGTTCGTTAAAGCCGCCCATCGAGCCGGAGGTATCCACGCAGACGATAAACGGCCCGCGTGGCTGTTCGTCATGCTGCTGGTGGCTGACCGGGCGCAGCGATACCTTATCGTGCCAGCTTTCGCCCTGAAGGCGGTAGGTGAGCAGGCGTTTCTCCACCAGCCGGCGGTAAAACTCCATCTCCAGCTCGCTGATGCCAAGCGTGGCCAGCTCCGGCGGCAGCAGGCGCAGAATATCATCGCTCTGGTGCAGGCCGCTGACCTCTTCCGGCACGCTTTCCGGCTCGCGCACCAGCTGGTGAAAAGTTTCCAGCGGCGCATCGTCCGACAGCACCGCTTTAGCCTCACGGCTGCGCCCCAGCTGCTCTGCCAGCTTCAGCAGCTCCGGCTGACTGGCGAGGAAATCCCCGTACTGCACCATTAGCTGATAGTCGCCGCGCTGCAATGAACTGCGCGTCAGGTCCCACAGCCGGCCGGCAGCAGCGTCATCGTCACCGGCCAGCACCGGAGCCAGCTGGCCGCTCATCGCCAGCCGTTGCTGCAGCTCCGCCAGCAGCTTGTCGCGTTCCCGCTCCAGCAGCTGCTGGTTCAGCGTCAGGGTTTGCAGCGTCAGGCTCAGCCGCCAGCGCTGCAGAAACAGCGTCTGCTGGGCATTGCTGAGCTGCAGCGCATCATTATTCGCCACCAGCGCCTGGGCTTTTTCGGCAAACGGTGAGTGCTGCTGCGCCAGCCAGCTCAGCAGTTCCGGCAGCTGTGCGCTGAAGTCGTGCTGGCTCATCAGCTGGCTCTGCTGGAAGCGGCTAAACTCGGCCGCCAGATCTTCCGGCACCGGGGTATTTTTCAGCTGCTGCGCGATCTCTGCTTTCCAGTGCGGGAGATCGCGCGTCAGGGCGTTCTTCAGCCTGGGGAATTTTTCAAAAAAGGCGGCAAGCTGCGGGGAGGCGAGTAGCGTGATCACCAGCTCTTCAATGAGATCGTTTTCATTGACCGCCAGGAACAGGCTCAGGGTATCAAGCGAGATCACTGGCGAGCCTGTTTCAGCTGATCGGCCACCTGTTGCAGGCTCTCCTCCACGCGCGCCAGCCAGTCATCGCTGATAAACAGGCAGCGGTGGTGCTGGCTGAACAGCGTGCGCTGGCCGCGCAGCTGGGTCTCCAGCTCGTCGAGCGCCAGCACGATCTCTTCCGGCAGCCCCTGCTGCGGTTTGCCCGGCAGCATCAGGCGCGTGGCCTGCAGGCTGACGTCGCGCAGCGTCAGGCAGTCATTGCCGTCCACGTGCAGGTCGAGCGTCTGGGCAAAGCCGATGCCGTTCAGCTTGCCGCGCACGTCGCCGCCTTTTTGCAGCCAGTGGTGCAGCGCTTCGCGCGCAAGGGTGATGTGGGTGACCTGCATTTCGTGCAGCGTCAGCGGCTTTTGCAGCATCAGCGTCAGAGCATCGTTAGCCAGCGACTCGGGCAGCTCGTAGTGCGGCTTGCGGCTGAACATGCCACCGTGCTTCTCCAGCCGGATCGCCTGCTCAACGCTCTGCTGCTGCTGTAACGCCAGGCGGCGGGCGTTGATCTGCTGAAGTTTGAACAGCATCGGCTGCTGCTGCCAGGCCTGCTGAGTGATCAGGTTATCCAGCTCGTGGTCCAGCAGCTTCATCGAGCCAACGTCATGCCACAGGCAGTCTTTCAGCAGGATCAGGTCAATCGGCGCAATGGCGTTACGCCCGCTGTAAAAGGCGCTGGCCTGCAGCAGATGAATGGCCTTTTTCCAGCGGCGGTCAGAAATATAGGGCGCTTCAGGCTGGTTTTCTAACTGCTGACGCAGCTGGAAAATCAGCTCGAAAACATCATCGGGCAGGCTGACTTTGCTGATACCCTGCTGCCACTCCAGATACTCCTCATCGGTGATGCACAGCGACTCCGCCACCGGGTTCTGGTTCTCGTCCTGCTGGTGGGTCAGCAGGCTGCGGAAGTTCTGCTTTTCATGCACGTTATCCAGCCACAGGCGAATCAGCATACGGTCATATAGTGCTTCCAGCCCGCTGTCCGCTTCCGGCAGTTCGTTGGAGGCGGTGACCAGCAGGCGCATCGGGATTTTTTCTTCGCTGTCGCCATTGCGGAAGCGGCGCTCGTTGATCGCCGTCAGCAGGGTATTGAGGATGGCCGGACCGGCTTTCCAGATCTCATCCAGAAATACGATCTCGGCATCGGGCAGATAGCCTTTGATCAGGCGCTGATAACGCCCCTCATCCTTCAGCGCCTGAATCGATAGCGGGCCGAAAACTTCCTCGGGGGTGGAGAAGCGCGTCATCAGATATTCAAAGGCGCGGGCATGCTGGAAGGCGAACTTCAATCGGCGGGCAATCAGGCTTTTAGCAATGCCGGGAGGGCCGAGTAAAAACACGCTTTCGCCGCACAGGGCAGCGAGCAGGCAAAGGCGAATCGCATGATGGCGTTCGTAAAGTCCTTTCTCTAATGCATTGCTGAGGCGGGCTATGCGCTCCGCCAGTAATTGAGAGTGGGCCATAATCAAACAGTCATCCTTTTTCTACGGACAGGCCAGCTTGTTGCTGGCGAGCGCAAACACTACTGGCTATGATGCTTGAAAGAGTTGATAGCAGTCAGCTTTTTTATTATCAAACGGTGACATCAGGCGATGTCTTGCCTTTAAGAGTTGTCGTTAAACGGGTAATTAGGGGTAGGCATTCACTATGAATCATGCATACTGTGCGCGTTTTGATGGTTTGATGAGCTGTGCGCAATCCCGCGTAGGTCGGCTCCAACAAAAGATATCTCTATGAGTTCTGAAAAGAAGCAGTCCCTTGGTGCCGTTACGCTGGCAGCAATTGGTGTGGTGTATGGCGACATTGGTACCAGCCCACTCTATACCCTGCGCGAATGTCTCTCCGGTCAGTTTGGTTTTGGTGTTGAACGCGATGCCGTTTTCGGCTTTTTATCGCTCATTTTCTGGCTGCTGGTGCTGACCGTATCGCTGAAATATATCAGCTACGTGATGCGCGCGGATAACGCCGGTGAAGGCGGTATCCTGACGCTGATGTCGCTGGCCGGGAGAAACACCGGGGCAAGGTCCACCGCCGTGCTGGTGATTATGGGCCTGATTGGCGGCAGCTTCTTTTATGGTGAGGTGGTGATCACCCCTGCGGTTTCGGTCCTTTCGGCGATCGAAGGCCTGGAGATCGCCGCACCTTCCCTCGACAGCTACATCGTGCCGATGGCGATTGCCGTGTTGACGCTGCTGTTTGTGATTCAGAAACACGGCACCGGCATCGTCGGCAAGCTGTTCGCGCCGGTGATGCTGCTGTGGTTTATCGTGCTGGCGGTGCTGGGCGCGCGCGGGATTATCGCCAATCCTGACGTGCTGCATGCCATGAACCCGTACTGGGCCGTGCACTTCTTTATTGAGTACAAAACCGTCTCCTTCTTTGCGCTGGGCGCCGTGGTGCTGGCGATTACCGGCGTGGAAGCGCTGTACGCGGATATGGGCCACTTTGGCAAATTCCCGATCCGCCTCGCATGGTTTAGCGTGGTGCTGCCGTCGCTGGTGCTGAACTATTTCGGCCAGGGCGCGCTGCTGCTGAAAAACCCGGAGGCGATTAAAAACCCGTTCTTCCTGCTGGCCCCGGACTGGGCGCTGATCCCGATGCTGATTCTGGCTACCCTGGCGACGGTGATTGCCTCTCAGGCGGTGATCTCGGGCGTCTTCTCTTTGACGCGCCAGGCCGTGCGCCTCGGCTATCTGCCACCAATGCGTATTGTGCACACCTCGGAGCAGGAATTTGGCCAGATCTATATTCCGGTGATCAACTGGCTGCTCTACTTTGCCGTGGTCATTGTCATCGTCGGCTTCGAGCACTCCAGCAACCTTGCGGCGGCTTACGGCATTGCGGTAACCGGCACCATGGTGCTGACCGCGATCCTGTGTAGCACCGTGGCAATTAAGAACTGGCACTGGAACCGCTATCTGGTGATCGCCATCCTGATTGGCATGCTGTGCATCGACGTGTCGCTGTTCTCTGCCAACCTGGTGAAAGTGTTTGCCGGTGGCTGGCTGCCGCTGACGCTGGCGCTGGTGATGTTTATCGTGATGACCACCTGGAAAAGCGAGCGCTTCCGCCTGCTGCGCCGTATGCACGAGCACGGTAATTCGCTGGAGGCGATGATCGCCTCGCTGGAGAAATCCCCGCCGGTACGCGTGCCGGGCACCGCGGTCTATATGTCGCGTGCGCTCAACGTCATTCCGTTTGCCATGCTGCATAACCTCAAGCACAACAAGGTGCTGCACGAACGCGTGGTGCTGCTGACGCTGCGTACTGAAGACGCGCCCTATGTGCACAACGTTAAGCGTGTGACCATTGAACAGCTGTCGCCAACCTTCTGGCGCGTGGTGGCAAGCTACGGCTGGCGCGAAACGCCGAACGTTGAGGAGATCTTCCACCGCTGCGGCCTGGAAGGGTTGAGCTGCCGCATGATGGAGACGTCATTCTTTATGTCGCACGAGTCGCTGATCATCGGCAAACGTCCGTGGTATCTGCGCCTGCGCGGCAAACTGTTCCTGATGCTGCAGAAGAATGCGCTGCGTGCGCCGGACCAGTTTGAAATCCCGCCGAACCGCGTGATCGAGCTGGGCACCCAGGTCGAGATTTGACAGGATCGGGCATGCCCGACTCCTGCGGGATCGCGTAAGGGCGAGGCATGCCTCGCCCGGGTTATCCATGTAAGTTGACCGTCACCGCAAACCCGCCTTCCTGACGATTGCTCATCGTGACCTTCATGCCGTGCAGCTGGGCAATTTGATGAACGATCGACAAGCCTAATCCGCTGCCGGACTGTTCCTGACCCGGCGGGCGATAGAAGCGTTCACCGATACGCGTCAGCACTTCAGGGCTGACGCCCGGCCCGTTATCCAGCACCTGCAACTGTCCCGCAGTCAGCGTGATGCGCACGTCGCTGCCCGCCGGGCTGTAGCGAATGGCGTTATCCAGCAGGTTGCGCACCAGCAGCGCCAGCAGTAGCGGGTTGCCCAGCTGGATAACCGGTTCTGTTGGGGCATCAAGCGCCAGCTCCACGCCGGCAGCCTGGGCGCGGGAATAGTGCTCAACCACCGCCTGCTGGATGATGCTCTGCCAGTCTAGACGCTGTTTTTCCAGCTGCTGGCCCGAGTCCAGCCTTGAAAGGGTTAGCAGCTGATCCACCAGCCGGGTGGCGCGGTCGATACCCGCATCCAGGCTGGTAAGCGCATGGTGGCGCATGGCGCTGTCGTCGTGCGCCAGCTGGGCAACCTCGGTCTGCACCTTCAGCGCCGCCAGCGGGCTGCGCAGTTCGTGGGCGGCATCGGAGGTAAAGCGCCGTTCACGCTGCAGCATCTCCCCGATACGGCTGAACAGCTGGTTCAGCTCGCTCAGCAGCGGGTGCACCTCCTGCGGCAGGCGTTTTACCTCGACCGGGGCGGTGTCATCGGCTTTACGCTGGCGCAGCTGGTGGGCGATATGCTTCAGCGGGCGCAGCTCCCACGTCACCAGCCACAGCATCAGCAGCAGCATCACCGGCAGTGCCACCAGCCACGGCGTCAGGTTGGTCTGCACCAGGTCACGCGTGAGGTCATCGCGGTATTCCCACTCCTGGCCGACCACCACCACGTATTTGTCATCCTGAGTGCGCAGCCACACCATGCGCCAGCGGTCGTCGTCATCCTTCATCCGTGCATCGCGAAAGCCATCTCGCTGATAGTCGAAGATAAAATCTTTACCCTTATCGCCATCATTCAGCACCATTTTGCCGTCGCGGGTAAAGACGGCGAAGGCCAGCGCGTCATCGTCCTGTTCGCCGCGGTGGTGGCGCAGCAGTTTTTTGCTTTTGGGCAGGGCGGCTAAATCGGCGCTGAACTGTTCGGGATTGAGGCGCAGCAGGCGCTTAGCGAACAGCATCTGCTGGGTATCAAACAGCTCATTGATGTTGTGGCGCGTCTGCCACCAGGACCCCAGCGCCGCTGCGCCCCAGCACAGCAGGCTGAGCAGCAGGAAGCCCAGCATCAGGCGCATGCGCAGGCTGCGCTGCATCACGACTTCGCCCCCAGGGTGTAGCCGACGCCGTGCACGGTACGAATAAACTCGCTGCCGAGCTTTTTACGCAGGTGGTGAATATGCACCTCAACGGCATTGCTGGAGACATCATCGTCCCAGCCATACAGCTTCTCTTCCAGCTGTGCGCGCGTCAGCACCCGCCCGGCGTTGAGCAGGAACAGCTCCAGCAGCGCCAGTTCGCGCGCTTTCAGCACCAGCGGCTCGCCGTTGAGGGTCACGGTGTGCGAACCCGGCTCCATCACCACACCCGCATGTTGCAGGGTTGGCTGCAGCTGGCCGTGGCGGCGGCGGATCAGCGCCTGCAAGCGCGCGGCGACTTCCGTCAGGGCGAAGGGTTTGCACAGATAGTCATCCGCGCCCTGCTGTAGCCCGCTGACGCGCTGCTCCAGCGCATCGCGGGCCGTGAGGATCAGCACCGGCTCATCGCGTCCCTGCTGCCGCCACTGGCGCAGGATCTCCAGCCCGTCGATCTCCGGCAGGCTGAGATCCAGCACCACCGCATCATAGGGTGCCGCTGCTAATGCGTGCAGGCCTTCACTGCCTTGACTAAACCAGTCCACGCTGAAACCCAGCTTGCCCAGCCCGGCCTTGATGCCGTCGCCAATCAGACGGTCATCTTCAATTAGTAAAATTCTCATCACTGTTTCCTCGCAGTTTTAGCGATTTATACGGAAAGAGGATAGGGGTTGTACAGCTGAGATCGGCGAATTTCGCGACTTTTCGTCAATTTAAAACAATAAAGTCGTTTCGCTGATCTCCTTAAGATCTCGTTAAGAACTTTTTGCTGTAATACTTACCGAACAGAGATGACCGGGCAGTGTTGACTGCTCACTTTCATAAGGAAAAGCGAAAATGATGAAGAAGACAGCTGCATTACTGGCGATTAGCGCCCTGATGTCGACTCCGGTACTGGCTGCACAGACTGGCGGATTTGTTGACCCGAATGCACCCACCGCGCAAGTACAGAAAGGCGGTTTTAGCGGCCCGAACGGCACGGTTGCTACCGTCAAGCAGGCGCAGGATATGAAGGATGATGCCTGGGTCACGATGCGCGGCAATATTGAAAAGCGCATCGGTGATGAAGACTACCAGTTCCGTGACGCCACCGGCACCATGACGGTGGAGATCGACCACAAGCGCTGGGAAGGGCAAACCGTCGGTCCGAACGATAAGGTTGAGCTGCAGGGCAAACTGGATAAAGACTTCAACTCCATGGAGCTGGACGTGAAGCAGGTGCGTAAAATCGCTAACTGATCATCCGCTCAGGCTCTCCGCCAGATGATGGACGGCTGGAGAGCGATCCCAGCGCCGCCAGGCGAGCGCAATATCACTGCTCAGCGCAGCATCCTCAATCTGATGGAAGCTGACGCCGGGCAGCTGGATACTGCGCAGGGAGTCAGGAATGATGGTGATGCCAAACCCGGCGGCTACCATGTTAATCGCCGATGAAATCTGCGGCGACTGCTGCACGCTATCCGGCTGAAACCCGGCGCGCAGGCAGGCACTGATAATCACTTCATACAGGCTCGGTGCCACTTCACGCGGGAACAGCACCAGCGGCTCCTCGCGTAGTGCAGCCAGCGACAGGCGCGGCGTGTCCGCCAGCCGATGCCCCTGCGGCAGTACCAGCGCCATCTTCTCACTGGCAATCATCTTCAGATTAAAGGCTTTGCTGCTCTCACAGGGCAGGCGCACGAACGCCGCATCCAGCAGCCCTTCCTGTAACTCATGCATCAGCGTGGCCATATTTTCTTCGCGCGGCAGCAGCGTGATGGCTGGAAAACTGTCCTGAAAGCGGCGCAGCAGGCGGAATATCTGCGGATGAAAGGCGATGGAGCTGGCAAAGCCAATCGACAGCTGGCCGCTGATGCCGCGCGCGATGCCTTTCGCTTTCTCCAGCGCGTTGGCCGACAGTTCGAGGATCTGACGGGCATCCTGATAAAACGCTTCCCCGGCATCGGTCAGCTCCACGCCACGCGTTAGCCGTTTCAATAAAGGCGTGCCGATCTCCTCTTCCAGCTTTTTGATCTGCTGGCTGAGCGGCGGCTGCGAGATGTTCAGCAGCTCTGCCGCTTTAGTGAAGTGCCGGGTTTCGGCAACGGCCACGAAATAGCGAAGATACCGGAGTTCCATATCGAAAACGTCTCAAAGAGGGGGGAGCTTTATATTGGAGCCGCCGACTGAATCGAGTCAACATTGATTCAATACTTCTTAACAGTTTAATCGGGAAGACGGCTATGACAGATTCTGTAACTGGTTGTTCATGTGAAGAACAGCTCACCAGCACCGTGAGGGAGCTGCAAAAGGAAAGGCCAGAAAGTGTTATCTATCAGACCTCACTGATGAGCGCACTGCTAAGCGGCGTCTACGACGGCACCACCACCGTGGCCGATCTGCTCAAGAAGGGCGATTTTGGCCTTGGAACCTTTAACCAGCTGGATGGTGAACTGATCGCTTTTAACAGCGAGGTGTATCAGCTGCGTTCGGACGGCAGCGCCCGCACCGCCAGCCCGCAGCAGCAATCGCCGTTTGCGGTGATGACCTTCTTCCGCCCGCAGTATCAGCACCAATTCCGCGGCCCGGCGACCCGTGCCGAAGTGCATCACATCATCGACCAGTACGTCACATCCGATAACCAGTTCTGCGCGCTGCGTATCGACGGGCAGTTCAGCCTGGCGGAAACCCGCACCGTGCCCTGCCAGCACCGCCCGTACAAATCGATGCCGGAGGTGCTTGGCAAGCAGCCTACCTTCCATTTTCATCAGCGAAGCGGCGTGTTGATCGGTTTTCGTACCCCGCAATATATGCAGGGTATTAACGTAGCGGGATATCACGAACACTTTATTACCGACGATCGCCAGGGCGGCGGCCATCTGCTCGACTACCAGCTGGAGCACGGCACGCTGAGCTTTGGTGAGATCAGCAAGCTGGTGATCGACCTGCCTGGCGACAGTGACTTTCTGCACGCCAATCTCAACCCGGAAAATCTGGATTCTGCCATTCGCGCAGTCGAAAGCTGATAAGAGGCCAATAGATGAAAAATGTAACCGAGGTTCAGCAGTGGGCGCACGGCGCCGATTTAGTGGTGGCGCAGCTGGAGGCGCAGGGTGTGAAGCAGGTGTTTGGCATCCCAGGCGCGAAAATTGATAAGGTGTTTGATTCGCTGCTGGATACCACCATTCAGACCATTCCAGTCCGCCACGAGGCCAATGCGGCGTTTATGGCGGCGGCGGTCGGCAGGCTGACGGGCAAAGCGGGCGTGGCGCTGGTGACCTCTGGCCCCGGCTGCTCGAACCTGATCACCGGCATGGCCACGGCCACCAGTGAAGGCGACCCGCTGGTGGCGTTAGGTGGCGCAGTAAAACGCGCCGACAGCGCCAAGCAGGTGCATCAGAGCATGGATACCGTAGCGATGTTCCGTCCGGTGAGTAAATTTGCCGTTGAGGTGAGCTCCGGTAATGCAATTGCCGAAGTGCTGTCAAACGCCTTTCGCAGCGCGGAACAGGGGCGGCCCGGCGGGGCATTTGTCAGCCTGCCGCAGGATATCGTCAACGAACCGGTGCGGGCCAATTTGCTGACGGCAAACGGCCAGCTGTTAATGGGACCGGCGCCGGATGCGGCTATCGCTGCCGTAGCGCGCCAGATTGCTCAGGCGAAAAATCCGGTGCTGCTGCTTGGCCTGATGGCCAGCCAGCCGGAGAACAGTGCAGCGCTGCATCATCTGCTGACGCGTAGCCATATTCCGGTCACCAGCACATATCAGGCCGCGGGCGCGGTGCATCAGGATCACTTCTCACGCTTTGCCGGCCGCGTCGGGCTGTTTAACAATCAGGCCGGAGATCGCCTGCTGAAAGAGGCGGATCTGATTATCACCATTGGCTACAGCCCGGTTGAGTACGAACCGGCGATGTGGAACAGCGGCACGGCGACGCTGGTGCATATTGATGTGCTGCCAGCCGACAGCGACAGCTGCTATCTGCCGGACGCCGAGCTGGTGGGGGATATTGCCGCCACGCTGAACAAGCTGACGGCGCAGATTAGCCACCCGCTCACCCTCAGCCCGCAGGCGGCGGCGATCCTGCAGGATCGCCAGCAGCAGCGCGAACTGCTGTCGCTGCGCGGCCATCAGCTGGATCAGTTTGCCCTGCACCCGCTGCGCATCGTGCGCGCCATGCAGGACATTATTAATAGCGACGTCACCCTGACGGTGGATATGGGCAGTTTCCATATCTGGATTGCCCGCTATCTTTACAGCTTCCGCGCCCGCCAGATCATGATCTCCAACGGTCAGCAAACGATGGGCGTGGCGCTGCCGTGGGCGATCGGTGCCTGGCTGGTGGACCCGAGCCGCAAAGTGGTGTCCGTTTCCGGCGACGGTGGCTTCCTGCAGTCAAGCATGGAGCTGGAAACCGCCGTGCGGCTGGGCGCCAACCTGCTGCATATTATCTGGGTCGACCAGGAGTACAATATGGTCGCGATGCAGGAAGAGAAGAAATACCAGCGCGTTTCAGGGGTGAAATTCGGTCCGATTGATTTTAAAGCCTATGCTGAGTCGTTTGGCGCCGCCGGATTCGCGGTGGAGAGCGCAGCGATGCTGGAGCCGACGCTGCGCAAGGCCATGGATGTTAATGGCCCGGCGGTGGTCGCCATTCCGGTGGATTATGCCGATAACCCTCTGCTGATGGGCCAGCTGCACCTCAGTCAGATCCTGTAGTTCTCCGGCAGCGCGTGGCCCTTTATCGCAGACATAAAGGGCCATTTTTTGCCTTAAACCAAATCCTTTCACGGCGTCAGCGAAACGTTTCGATGGCGATCACATTTCCAGCATCTGATGATTGTTTTCCCTTCGCCTTCTCATAAACTGCCTGTCAGCGAAACGTTTCGCTCTGGAGTGGAAAATGAAAAAAGGCACCTTACTGAATTCTGATATCTCATCCGTGATCTCCCGTCTGGGTCATACCGACAGCATCGTCATTGGTGATGCCGGCCTGCCAATCCCGCAAGGGCCGCAGCGCATTGACCTGGCGTTAACCCACGGCACCCCTGGCTTTTTGCAGGTGGTCGATGTGGTCACGCGTGAGATGCAGGTCGAGAGTGCCATCATCGCGGAGGAGATTAAGCAGCATAATCCGCAGCTCCATAGCGAACTGGTCGCCCTGCTCGAATCCTTGCAACAACTCCAGGGAAACACCATCAGTATCCGTTATGTCCGTCACGAACAGTTCAAACAACAAACCCAGTGCAGCCAGGCGGTGATTCGCAGCGGGGAGTGTTCCCCGTATGCGAATGTCATCCTCGGCGCTGGCGTGACCTTCTGAGGCTGTTATGCAACCTTTACTGCAACTGAAAGGCATTGATAAATCCTTCCCCGGCGTGAAAGCGCTGTCGGGGGCGGCGCTGTCGGTCTATCCGGGCCGCGTGATGGCGCTGGTCGGCGAAAACGGCGCGGGCAAGTCCACCATGATGAAAGTGCTGACCGGGATTTATGCCCGTGATGCCGGAACCTTTACCTGGCTGGGCAAAGAGACCACCTTCAGCGGGCCGAAAGAGTCGCAGGAAGCGGGGATCGGCATTATCCACCAGGAGCTGAACCTGATCCCACAGTTGAGCATCGCCGAGAACATCTTTCTTGGCCGCGAATTCGTTAATCGCTTCGGCCGCATCCAGTGGAAAAAGATGCACACCGAGGCGGATGCGCTGTTAAAGCGTCTCAATCTGCGCTTCAGCAGCCATAAGCTGGTGGGCGACCTGTCGATTGGCGATCAGCAGATGGTGGAGATCGCCAAAGTGCTGAGCTTCGAGTCGAAAGTGATCGTGATGGATGAACCCACCGATGCGCTGACCGATACCGAAACCGTCTCGCTGTTCCGGGTGATTAACGAGCTGAAAGCCCAGGGCTGCGGCATCGTGTATATCTCCCACCGCATGAAAGAGATTTTCGAGATCTGCGATGACGTCACCATTTTCCGCGACGGGCAGTTTATTGCCGAGCGCGAAGTGGCGACGCTGACCGAAGAGTCGCTGATTGAAATGATGGTTGGCCGCAAGCTGGAAGAGCAGTATCCACGCCTGGATAAAGCGCCGGGCGCGGTGCGCCTGACGGTCGAGCATCTCAGCGGTTCCGGCGTGGAGGATGTCAGCTTCACGCTGCGCAAGGGTGAAATCCTCGGCGTGGCCGGGCTGATGGGCGCAGGTCGTACCGAGCTGATGAAAGTGCTGTACGGCGCGCTGGCGCGCAGCGGTGGCACCGTGACGCTGGATGGCAAAACCGTGGTATCGCGCTCGCCGGAAGAGGGGCTGGCCAACGGCATCGTCTATATCTCTGAAGACCGCAAGCGTGATGGCCTGGTGCTGGGCATGTCGGTGAAAGAGAACATGTCGCTCACCGCGCTTAACTACTTCAGCTATGGCGGAGGCCGCCTGAAGCATGCCGAAGAAGAGATGGCGGTCGGCGACTTTATCAAACTGTTCAATGTCAAAACTCCGTCGATGGACCAGCCTATCGGCCTGCTGTCCGGCGGCAATCAGCAAAAAGTGGCGATTGCCCGCGGGCTGATGACCCGGCCTAAAGTGCTGATCCTCGATGAGCCAACGCGCGGCGTCGACGTTGGGGCGAAAAAAGAGATCTATCAGCTGATCAACCAGTTTAAGCAGGAGGGGCTGAGCATCATTCTCGTCTCTTCTGAAATGCCGGAAGTACTGGGCATGAGCGACCGCGTGCTGGTGATGCACGAAGGGCGTCTGAGCGGTGACTTCCCGATTGAACAAGCCTCGCAGGAAATTTTGATGGCGGCGGCGGTAGGCAAGCAACACAGCGCGGAGCTGGCAACACTATGAGTACGCAAACAATCCCTTCACGCCGCCTGAACGTTAAGGCATTCCTGCTTGAGCAGAAATCGCTGATTGCGCTGGTGGTGCTGATTGCCATCGTTTCCAGCATGAGCCCGAACTTTTTCACCGTGGCAAACCTGTTCAACATTCTGCAACAGACCTCGGTAAATGCCATTATGGCGGTCGGGATGACGCTGGTGATCCTCACCTCCGGCATCGACCTTTCCGTGGGTTCGCTGCTGGCGCTGACCGGGGCGGTGGCGGCTTCGATTGTCGGGCTGGAGGTCAATGCGCTGGTGGCGGTGGCGGCTTCGCTGGCGCTCGGTGCCTTTATTGGCGCGATCACCGGCACCATTGTGGCCAGGGGCAAAGTGCAGGCGTTTATCGCCACGCTGGTGATGATGCTGCTGCTGCGCGGGGTGACCATGGTTTACACCAACGGCAGCCCGATCAATACCGGCTTTAATGACAACGCGGATCTGTTTGGCTGGTTTGGCATTGGCCGCCCGCTGGGCATCCCGACGCCGGTCTGGATTATGGCTATCGTGTTCCTTGCGGCCTGGTACATGCTGCATCACACCCGGCTGGGCCGCTATATCTATGCACTGGGCGGCAATGAAGCGGCAACGCGCCTGTCCGGTATCAGCGTTAACCGCGTCAAAATTATCGTCTATGCGCTGTGCGGCATGCTGGCGGCGCTGGCGGGCACCATTGAAGTGGCGCGCCTCTCCTCGGCACAGCCCACGGCGGGTACCGGTTACGAGCTGGATGCCATTGCGGCCGTGGTGCTGGGCGGTACCAGCCTGGCAGGCGGTAAAGGCCGGATTATGGGCACGCTGATTGGCGCCCTGATCTTAGGCTTCCTGAATAACGGCCTGAACCTGCTCGGCGTCTCCTCTTACTACCAAATGATCGTCAAAGCTGTGGTGATTTTGCTGGCGGTTCTGGT
The DNA here is from genome assembly GCF_014773485.1 of Erwinia aphidicola. Classification (GTDB taxonomy): domain Bacteria; phylum Pseudomonadota; class Gammaproteobacteria; order Enterobacterales; family Enterobacteriaceae; genus Erwinia; species Erwinia aphidicola. The sequence continues at coordinate 131,299 of NZ_JACXBP010000010.1, forward strand.
GGATAACAAAAGCAGTAAATAACTCTTTACCCTTACAGGATATAAAAAATGAAGATGAGAAAACTGACTGCACTCGCCGTACTGTTAGGCGCCACCCTGAGCGCTAACGCGCTGGCAAAAGATACCATTGCGCTGGTGGTCTCAACCCTGAATAACCCGTTCTTCGTCTCGTTGAAAGATGGCGCGCAGAAAGAAGCGGACAAGCTGGGCTACAACCTGGTGGTGCTGGATTCGCAGAACAACCCGGCGAAAGAGCTGGCAAACGTGCAGGACCTGACCGTGCGTGGCACCAAGCTGCTGCTGATTAACCCGACCGATTCTGACGCGGTGGGTAACGCAGTGAAAATGGCAAACCAGGCCAAAATCCCGGTGATCACGCTGGACCGCGTGGCGTCACAGGGCGAAGTGGTTAGCCACGTTGCCTCTGATAACCGCTTCGGTGGCAAAATGGCCGGTGACTTTATGGCGAAGAAAGTTGGCGAAGGTGCGAAAATCATCGAGCTGCAGGGTATTGCCGGAACGTCGGCCGCGCGTGAGCGTGGTGAAGGCTTTAAGCAGGCTGCCGATGCCCACAAGTTCAATATCCTCGCCAGCCAGCCGGCGGACTTTGACCGTACTAAGGGCCTGAACGTGATGCAGAACCTGCTGACCGCTCACCCGGACGTGCAGGCGGTGTTCGCGCAGAACGATGAAATGGCGCTGGGCGCGCTGCGCGCATTGCAAACCGCAGGTAAATCTGATGTGGTCGTTGTGGGCTTCGACGGCACCCCAGACGGGATTAAGGCTGTTGAAGGCGGCAAACTGGCTGCGACCGTGGCTCAGCTGCCGGAGCAGATTGGCGTGATTGGCGTCCAGACTGCGGATAAAGTGTTGAAAGGCCAGAAAGTACAGGCTATCAACCCGGTTGACCTGAAGCTGGTCACCAAATAAATCAAAGAAAAGCATGGCACGCGCCACCTCCGGGTGGCGCACTTATCTGGACGAACCCCTTATGATGAAAACCGGTAAACTGGCTGTCCTTGGCAGCATTAATGCAGATCACATCCTTAACCTGGCGCACTTTCCGCGCCCTGGCGAAACGGTGATCGGGAAGCAGTATCAGGTCGCATTTGGTGGGAAGGGTGCAAACCAGGCCGTTGCCGCCGGACGCAGCGGCGCGGATATTGCCTTTATTGCCTGCGTGGGTGACGACGACATCGGCGAACGTATTCGCCAGCAGCTGGCCACCGACCGTATCGATATCGCGCCGGTGGAAGCGGTGGCGGGTGAGTCGACCGGCGTGGCGCTGATCTTTGTCAACGGCGAAGGTGAAAACACCATCGGCATCCACGCCGGGGCGAATGCCGCCGTGACGCCTGAGCGGGTGGAGAAACACCGGCAGGTGATTGCCGGGGCGGACGCGCTGCTGATGCAGCTTGAATCTCCGCTGGAGAGCGTGCTGGCCGCCGCGCGAATTGCGCATCAAAACCAGACCAAAGTGATCCTTAACCCGGCACCGGCTACCGAGCTTTCCGACGAGCTGCTGTCGCTGGTGGATATGATCACCCCGAATGAAACCGAAGCGCAGATCCTTACCGGCGTGGCGGTCAACAGCGATGAAGACGCGGCGCAAGCGGCAGCTGTACTGCACGACAAAGGTATTGCCAGCGTGCTGATCACCCTGGGCAGCCGCGGCGTGTGGCTGAGCGAGCAGGGCAGCGGCCAGCGCGTGGCCGGTTTCCGTGTGGAGGCGGTAGATACCATCGCGGCGGGCGATACCTTTAACGGTGCGCTGATCGCCGCGCTGCTGGAACAGCGCCCGATGGCGGACGCGGTGCGATTCGCCCATGCGGCCGCGGCGATTGCCGTAACGCGACGCGGCGCGCAGCCTTCCGTACCCTGGCGTGAAGAGATCGACAGCTTCTTGCAACAGCAGGGGTAAACGTGGCGACCATGAAAGATGTCGCCCGCCTGGCGGGTGTCTCAACCTCTACCGTGTCACACGTTATCAATAACAACCGCTTCGTCAGTGAAGCGGTGCGTGAAAAGGTGACCTCAGCGGTTAACCAGCTGAACTACGCCCCTTCCGCCCTGGCGCGCAGCCTCAAGCTCAACCAGACGCGCACCATCGGCATGCTGCTGACCGCCAGCAGCAACCCCTTCTATTCAGAGGTGGTGCGCGGCGTAGAACGCAGCTGTTACGAACGCGGCTACAGCCTGGTGCTGTGTAATACCGAAGGGGATGAGGATCGCATGAACCGCAGCCTGGAAACCCTGCTGCAAAAGCGCGTTGATGGCCTGCTGATCATGTGTACCGAAAGCCACCTCCCTTCCGCCGAGCTGCTCAATCGCTATCCTTCTATTCCCTCAGTCATGATGGACTGGGCACCGTTTGAAGGCAGCAGCGATATCATTCAGGATAACTCGCTGCTGGGTGGGGAGATGGCCACGCGGCATCTGATCGCCCGCGGCTACACGCGCATTGCCTGTATCGCTGGCCCGCAGGATAAAACCCCGGCTCGACTGCGCCTTGAGGGCTATCGGCAGGCAATGGCCAGCGCCGGGCTGCCGGTGCCGGAAGGCTATATCGTTAGCAGTGACTTTGAGTTTCAGGGCGGGTTTAACGCCATGAACACCTTGCTCAGCCTTAACCCGCTGCCGCAGGCGGTGTTTACCTGTAACGATGCAATGGCGGTCGGGGTTTATCATGCGCTTTATCAGGCGGGGATGAGCATTCCCGGGGATATGGCGGTGATGGGTTACGATGATATTGAACTGGCGCGCTATATGACGCCGCCGCTCAGCACCATTCATCAGCCGAAAGATGAGCTGGGCGAGCTGGCGATCGACACGCTGCTGCATCGCCTTGCCGCACCCGGTGGCAGCCAGCAGCTGCTGGTACTGACACCGGAATTAATGGAGCGGGCTTCGGTCGCTGAGATTTAAGCTCTCTTCTTCTTTTTATCGCGGTCGCTGATCAGGTTGCGGCCATCCCCGGGCTTCAGCAGCAGGAACACCGCAGACGACAGCACGGTTATCGCACCCATCGTCAGGAAGGTGGCGTGGAAGTGCTGCAGCGTGGTGCCGTCAAAGTTTTCATAAAAGCGCAGCACCGCCGCGCTAACCGCCACGCCAAAACCGATCGCCAGCTGCTGCGTCACCGCCAGCATACTGTTACCGCTGCTGGCGTTGGCATCCGTCAAGTCAGCCAGCGTGATGGTGTTCATCGCGGTGAACTGCGTCGACATCGCCATGCCGAGAATAAACAGTGGAATGAGCAGCGCCAGCATATTCCAGCCCGGCAGCTGCAGGGCAAAGGTCGCAATCAGCACGCCAATAATGATGCTGATGCCAACCAGCGTTTTACGGTAGCCAAACCAGCGCAGCACGCCCGTCACCGTCGACTTCGCCAGTATGGAACCCAGTGCCGTTGGCGCCACCATACAACCGGCCAGCAGCGCAGTGTAACCAAAACCGACCTGTAACATCAGTGGCATCAGGAAGGGGATGCAGCCGGTGCCGAGGCGCGAGGCGATATTGCCAATGATGCCGACCGAGAAGGTGCGCGTCTTAAACATCGGCAGCGGCAGCAGCGGAGAAGGGTGGCGGCGCGCGTGGACTATATAGAGAAGAAGCAGCACGATCCCGGCGACCAACACCCCCAGCGCAATCAGGCTGGAGACCACCCGCTCGCCAAACAGCTCAATACCGCTGGAAATACCGACCAGGCCCAGACCAAACAGCAGAAAGCCTAACAGGTCAAAGCGGCGCTTGGGCGTGGTGAAGTCAGGCATGTATTTGCGCGCATAGATAATGCCGAGAATGCCGATGGGGATGTTGATCAGGAAAATCCAGTGCCAGGTCGCCCAGGTGACCAGCACACCGCCCAGCAGTGGGCCAAGCACCGGACCAATCAATCCAGGCATGGTGACAAAATTAAGCACGGGCAGCAGCTCGCTGCGCGGGTAGGCACGCAGCAGCGCAAGGCGTGCCACCGGCATCATCATCGCACCGCCTATGCCCTGTATCACGCGTGAGACAACCAGCATTGACAGTGAACCGGAAAGCGCGCACGCCAGTGAACCCAGTGAGAACAGGAATACCGCGCTGATGAAAACCTTGCGCGTGCCAAAACGGTCAGCCAGCCAGCCGCTAACCGGGATGAGCATGGCAACGGTTAAGGTATAGCTGATAACGGCAGACTGCATTGCCAGCGGGGAGCGTTCAAGGCTGTGGGCGATAGCGGGCAGGGCGGTGTTAAGAATGGTGGCATCCAGCGCCTGCATAAAGAAAGCCATGGCGGCAATCCACGGGAGTCCGGCCATACTGCGCGCGGATTTTATCATTGGTGGTCCTTTCTTTTGACTTGAGCGGGGAGGAAATCCCTGTGATGCAGAAAGAATAGCATCTCCTTTTTATCAGTAACGGAGTTGTTTCGCCTTTCCTCGTCAGAAAACGCTGATTAATTGCCCCGAAAACGTCTGTTTTTAACCCTCTTGATGAAAAATTCTACGCTCGGTCATTTTTTTGCAATAAATACTTGTCACCTGCCAGAAAATCCCTATACTGCGCCTCCACTGACACGGAACAACGGCTTACAGGCCAGCGTGTTAAGAGGTTCAGGAAGTTCTGAACCGCCGGAAAAACTTCTCAAAAAGAAGTTGACTCCGAAGGAGGAAAGCGTATTATACGCCACCTCGCGACAGGAAGCCCCGGCACTGCTCGCAACGCTCTTTAACAATTTATCAGACAATCTGTGTGGGCACTCGCAGGATTGATATCAACGTCTCCGGACGTAAAAAATATCAAGCCTCACGAGTGAACACATAATGAAATTCATTATGACGTT